>NZ_MU158689.1:0-201466 GCF_015209965.1 Sphingobacterium pedocola
CACAGGTTTTGAAACTGATCCTAAAACAGTGCTTTTGCAGTATGTTCAGGTATATTTTTTATTTGCCACAGTAGCTAGCGCATCCATCTATTATTGGCAAATGGCTACTGCGTAAGCAGGCATCAGGGCCGAGTGCGGGGATTAGGGGCTGATGCAACTCTAGCGACATTTGTCGGGTATGTAAGGAAAGTGCTTTGTATTGTTTTTAAACTACAGTACAAGTTAAAAGGACGACCTAGGTCGATGTAGCGTTAAGAGAGCTTTTGGATTTGCGTTAAGAACAGATCTACGAAGTGAAACGTCTAAGAGCTGTTTAGTAAATCCAAAAGCTTTTAGCGTAACATTGACCAAGTCTTGACTCTTTGCTCCTTTCTCGTCAAGGAGAAAGGAGAAGTCTTGCCACGGCCAGTGGAGAGGTAATGAAAGGGGAAGTTTCAAAAAAAGCAACATAGATATACAACTCATTTTTATTGCATATAAACAAAAGTTTATTTAAGTTTGGCTTCCCGTTAGCCGGACGGAAATTAACATAGATTTTTACTTTTAGTACTTTACACACCTTAAATTCATCATTAAGATAACGCTTTTTGCAATTAATGAAACAAACCAAGTCGTTTGCCAATACACCACCTTTGCCGGTTTTGCTGTGGTTTTTGCTGTGGTTACTACCTCTTTCGGTCGAGGCTTCGCCCTATCGTTATGCACAGGTATTAACAGGAGTCGACAAATCCCACCTGATGATCTCTGCTGCCGTCAAAGACCAGTCTGGTTTGATCTGGTTGCTGTCCGGCGGTCAGCTCTACCGGTACGACGGCGTCAATGTCGTACCCTTTGCCAAGCTTTATGAGCGATCGGTGCCCTATGCTGAAGTGCAATCCATGGCCGCAGATCCGTGGGGCCGACTCTGGCTCCATACTCGGAACGGCCTGCTCGTGTTCGATACACGCAGCTGGTCATTTGTTGAAGACGCTTCTTACGTTAAAGGACTAAAAGGCCTTGGGATTGTAGGGCTGTTCAATCGGGGAGACGCATTTTTTGTAGCCACCGAAACGGGGATGGTTTGGCAAGTTTATCAAAAGCACAGAACCTTCCTGTTTTATTTTGACCCCCAAGGCGGCAGAGGAAGAAAGACGGTGGGCCGTCTCTTTGTTGCCGATCAAGATCAGGTGTGGCTGGCGTTCAACGGCAAGCTCTACAGCATGGATTTACATCGCTACAAACGACGCCTTCAAGCCCTTCCGCCCGAGGTGTTTGACCATGTCGAAGATCTACTCCCTATTAAAGGAGGGCTGCTGATCCGCAACTACAGATACGGCTATTATATTTGCGACGGAAAGCATATCAGGCGCGCTGATTTACACGGCGGTGCCACCGATGATTTCACGAACTGGAGCCATTGGTCTTTTATCGAGAAAGATCGTGTGAAAATATTCTGTAAAAATGGGCGCTATTTCGAATACAGCAGAGATACCGCATTCGAGCTATTAACCGAGGGGCGGCATCGTTTAGAAGAAGATGTGCTTTACAAAAATGTAAACGGTTGGCAAAAAGCCGGAGACGAATGGCTGCTAGCGACAGATGACGGCCTGTATAGCGTATTCCGGGCCAAGATCATTTTTGACTATATAAAAAGCGGTAGCTCGAGGGGTATGATCCGGCAGCACAATAAGTACTATTTTGGAGGATACGGCCATTTAGACCTCATGACACTTCAGGGCGATCGGCGCGCCTATACCGAAGCACCGGAAAATAATTATTATGCCTTTCTCGAGCGGAATGCCGATACCACCTGTATCGCGTTAGAAGGCGGATTCCTCGGCTTCCTTGTCCGCGGCAAGGTCGCAAAGGCACCCCTTGTTGTACCGACAGGTTGGCGAAAGGAATTCTCTCCGATGGCGTTTTGTATAGTAGCGCGGGATGCCGACAACCTCTTGGTTGGTACCTCCAATGGCATCTGGAATTATGCTGTGGCATCGGGTACAGTGTCTCCCCTTTCGGATCCCACGATCGGATTCTTTAGCAAAGGTATGAAGATCCTGTCGATAGGACAGAAAGACAACGCCTTATCATTTACCACTGAAAACGGATACTACCTATGGCGAACAGGGCAGCTGCAAAAAGTTTACCCTGTAGACGATTCTAAACTGCATATATACGCACACCTACATCAGGGTGAGGATACCTATCTTGGCACCAAGGGGCGTGGTCTTATTATAGTCGACAAATACGATCGGGCGAAGCCCGTCGACCAGAAAAGTGGTTTAGCGAGCCAAACCGTGTACCAGATGAGCTGGGTAGATGGGGCGCTCTTTATGGGTACGCACGAAGGTCTATCGGTACGCACCCAGCGCGGGAAAGTGTACAGTTATTACCATAGCGATGGGCTCCCATTCGAAGAATTCAACCATCAGGCAATGTATTACGATAAGGATGCCGATCGGCTTTTTATGGGGGGTACAGGCGGATACATCGCATTTGACCCCTCGTCCCTATTAACCTCGGTCAATCAGCTTTATGTGCCCGCGCCGGTGCTGGTGGGTATTCATATCGGTAAGCGTTCCAACCGATATTCGCAAAGCTATGCGGCCCAGGAGCTCAGGGATACCATCCAGATTTCTGCAGATGCAGTCTGGTTTTCGATGGACTTTGCCAATTTGGACCAATACCGACGGGCCTACACCATCTACTACCAGGTCCAACCGCTGATGGATAGCTATCAGGAAATGCCACCGTCTGGACAGATCAACCTAACGGGGATGCCGACAGGAGAGTACCAGGTATCGGTGATGCTGCGATCAGGCAACCAAGAAATAGAAACCGTGCGCAATTGGGTGCTGCACAAACAACCTGTCTTCGTAGAAACGCAGGCCTTTTACGCTTTGCTGCTCCTGTTTATCGGTGGGATCACCAGTTTTGGACTCTATGCGCGTACGCGCAAGGTTAAATGGGAGAAGAGCCTACGCAGACAGATATCGCGTGATCTGCATGATGAGGTTGGAGGCTTACTAACGGGCATTTCCATGCAAGCCGACCTCCTTCGGATCGAGCGCTACGCGCAGAAAGGCAAATCGATCGAATCCATCAGTAATTACAGCCGGGAGGCCATACAGATGATGGACGACATCATATGGGCCATCGACACACGCAACAACAAAAAAGGAAGTCTCGGCGACCGGATGAAGTACCTGGCCGGACAGATGATCGAGCCGTTGGGATTACCCCTTACCTTTGATATGGATCACCAGCACGAGCGGCCCATGCCGCAGAGCGTCAGGCAGAATCTTTACCTCATCTACAAAGAAGCCCTGCATAATATTTGTAAACATGGTGGCGCATGTAGCGTATACATCAAGTTACAGGTACTGCCGCACCGTATTACCATGCAAATACACAATACATCTAACGAACGTGCAGCGATCGACCCGGTAGTCGGCCGGCAGGGACACGGGCTGCGCAATATGAAGACACGCGTGCAGCAGATTGGCGGCGATATGATATCCGAAGCCAGTCCAGCGGGTTTTCAGGTCAACGTAACCGTTCCGATTAAAAATAGATTATTATCAAACTTTTTTAAAGCGTACAAAATATAACTTATGGATACCACATTTTTGTTTGGCCTTTATACCTGTATAGCCGGGACGCTACTCTGCATTTCCGGTATAGTCGTACGCCTGTTCGATAAGCAGGCGCGCCGGGAACGCGCCGAGCAGCTGCTCTGCTTTGCTGTCGCTATTATGGTTTGGCATATCTTTATCTATGCGATGATCGTTTCCGGGAAAATTGTGCATATGCCCCATTTTTACAACAAAGGTATACCCTTTTATTACCTTGTGGCACCCTGTGCCTACTTTTATACCTTATTGAAGTTGTATCCCGGCACCAAGATCTCGCGCTACTGGTATCTGCACCTGCTGCCCGCCGTAGGGGGGCTCATTGATATCCTCCCTTACGCCTTCGCCAGCCTCGAAGAAAAAAATGCACTGTTGCAGCACGTCGTCACCGATATGCAGATGGGGTTTAAACACAGCTACGGGTACATTGATCAGAAGTGGCATTACGTCATCAAGTTTGTACTGGCCTTTATCTATGTCATGGCCCAATGGCGACTGATCTACCTCTTCGAGGCCAATGAAAGTCGTGTACCAGCCGAGCGTGTGCGACTCGTCGTACATTTCTCGATCGCATATTCCTTGCATTATGTGTTACAGGGAAGTATGGTCTTAAATGTTCTTTTTAATCAATTGCAGGGATCCTTTATCTTACGTGATATCAGTCAGATCGTGTGGGTCAGTCTGTTCTTCATGCTCTTTAGTCTATGGTTCTTCAGCAGTGGCGTATACCGACCCTTTATCGCGAATAGGCGGATACGTAAACTCGCAGATAGGCAGATAGGCAAATAAGCAGATTCGCAGATACGCAGATGCTTAATACTCAATACCCAATACCCAATACCCAATACCCAATACCCAATACCCAATACTTAATACCCAATACCCAATACTCAATACCCAATACTTAATACCCAATACCCAATACTAAAAAATGAAGCACCGCATAGCCATTATTGAAGACCGTCAGCCCGTGTTAGACTCACTGGCCAATTTTTTCAGCAGTTCCGACCATTTTGAGCTGGTATTTACCGCCAATTCCATGGAAGATCTCGTAGACGTGTGGCAACAGCAGCAGCTTGATATTGTCCTTTGCGATATAGGTCTTCCCGGAAAATCCGGAATTGAAATCACCTGGTATATTAAGAAGCGCGCTAGCAGCGTACAGGTCATTATGTTTACAGTCTTTGAAGACCGTGACAACCTGTTTCAGGCCTTATGTGCCGGTGCTTCCGGTTACCTGCTCAAGAGCACACCCCTATTCGAGTTGGAAGACCGTATGTTGGAGGTGATGCGGGGAGGCTCCGTCATGAGTCCACAGGTCGCCCGTCTCGTATTCGAGCACTTTCATCCCGCACTTGATAAGGCAGAAAGTACCCGTACCGAGCAGCTTACTCCCCGGGAGATCGAAATTGTTACCTTGCTGCAGCGCGGCGCCTCTACCAAGCAGGTCGCCCAGGATCTATTTATCTCGGTCGATACGGTGAAGTATCACGTGCGTAATATCTACGCCAAGCTGCAGGTCAATAGCCGTGCCGAGCTGATTCTGAAGTACAAATAATATTTTTTCCACCTTTTGTAGTGAATCGGCTACAAAATAGAAAATTTGACGTGGACTGCAACACTAATATCTGTAACTTTCGGGCTGAAAGACAGTGTATTAGTGTATAATCGAATGAAGCGTATTCAAATCGTCAGAGGAAAAATAAGTACCGACACCATGGCTGCGTGTAGCACATATGATTTTATCATATCGTTCCGTGAACAGGGCACGCTCCGCCGTGGCGAAGGCCAGATCAGTTTGCACAGGGGGCAGGAGGTAGACCGCTTAGCGGAAGATGCCCAAGTGTACCATGTTTTTTTCGATGCCGTGCACATTAGCGACCCCTTAGAACTGGCCTTTCTTCATCAAGAAGCCGGCCGTTTATCCTTTGCAGTCAGCCAACTTGAGAGTGCGTATCTCGCGCAGCTTATATTTACGCTGTTGCACCATATCGGTCCCGAGGAAAATCCAGTCAACACCCTTTTGGTGCACAACGTCATCGAGCAGATCGTATTAACGCTGATGGTGCGAACCGATAAACCGCAAGGCATCACGGTCGGTCGGCCATTGCAATCGGCCCACGAGACAGCACACCGTTACCTGTCGTTCATTAAGAATCACGTGCGCGAGCACAAAAACGTATCCTACTACTGCCTAAAGTTGGGGGTTCCGGCCAAAGCGCTTGCACAGGCCACCAAAATCACCTATGGCTGCACACCCAAGGAGCTCATCCACCGCGAGCTCATGCGTATAGCGACCGAGTACCTGGTGCTTACGACTATGTCGGTCAAGCAAATTGCGTATACACTCGGATTCGAAGAAAATAATAATTTTAGTGCCTTGTTCAAGCGGCATACCGGCATCACACCGCGTGCTTTCCGGGAGCGTGCCACGGCATCAGCTGTACCGGCCCCCGAGGAGCACGTCGCCAGCTAAGCCGCCTGCCTGTTTACTTCGTTCCGAAGCGTTTAATTTCCACCTTCTTCATTTTAACCTTCAGTTCAAACGACGGGATCCGCGTGTTTTCCCCGATCTGTACAGTGGCCAGTTGCAGATTCTCCGTCAGGTAAACGTTTTCCGGTAGCGAAGTTTCTTCCAACAGGAAAGAGTAATTGCCCGCCGGGAGCAGAAAGGTGAATTCGCCCGCTTCGTCGGTAAGGGCTTCTGTTAGTACGCCTTCTTCATTCTTGGCCAGTACCCGGTAGCCACGGAGACTTTGGTTCACTTCAAGGCTCAGGTTGGCATCAATCTGTAAATCAATGGCACCGGTAACCTTACTCAGCTGTTGTAACGGAACCGTCACCTGCAGATTGCCTTCCGCTAACACCACTTTTTGTGATGCCGCCTGATAATTATCGCGTGGTGGGAAAAATAACGTATAGTTGCCGTAGGGCACCTTGCGAAATTGCGCGTGTCCCTTTTTGTTGGTAATAAATACGATATTATCGACCAGCAAGGTATAATCCGCAGCTATTTCATCCCCTTTATCAAAGATGCCATTGCCGTTGTTATCATAGAAGCAAAATATATCGAGATCACCCGAGCGGGGGCGTTTTTTCGTTAAGTCACGACTTTTAAGATTCTGTCGGATGCCCAGTTGCAAATTGGCAAAATCATAGGAGAAGCCACTCACCGCCTTCGTATAGTTGTATTGCAGGAGTGATGTCAGCATCGTATTCTTACCCAGTTTGTAGCTCAAGTTTGAATTTCCGGCGTAGGTATGTCCATAATCCGATGAAATCGATGCCGACACATTTACGTTCCAGGTAAGCTTGTCCTGTAGTGCCTTACCATTAAATGCCGTGCCCATTCCATAGCGCGGTCGAAATGGAATATTAAACAACAGGCTGTTGTAGAGTTCGTAAACCTGGAAGGCGCCGTGTTGATACGAACCGTATAGGTTCAACCGTTTGTACGTGTACGTGAGATTAGACCGGAATGCGAATTGGTTCGGTATCCTGTCGGAGATCTGGATCAGCCCCATCTGGAACTGCGTAAATAAGCTATGTTTAAAGTTCGGCGATCGCAGCGTGGCCGTTGTCGCAAGCTCCCAGCCGCGTTTTGTGATGCGTGCATTTTCCGAACCCAAGAAAACGCTGCCCTTTTCCGTCGAGTAGCTCGGCTGTAAGCTCACATTCACGAAAGCCGACAGCGGCGCAGATACAAATATATCCGCTTTTGAAATCTCATTTTCAAAAGGAGCCATGCGGCTGCTTATATATTGGGGGGCGAATTTGTTAAAAATATAGCTGGCGCCCAGCTGATAGTTCTTATAGCGTCGGCTCACACGTTGCTGCACCTGTATCGATCCGCGGCGATTGCCCGTATAGTACGGGGTACTGTAGAAATTATCGCTGCTATAGCTCCACTTATCCTGCTGGCCGACCAGCCGTATTCCCAGTGCGCCAGAAGGCTGTATGCTGTCTGTTGTACCATGTTCATGACCATAATAAGTCTGTACGCCAGCACCCACGAAGCCATCCAGCCGAATCTTTTCCTGCAGGCGTTCCGGCAGCAGGCCAAACTGGTTTGTAAACAAGAGACTTTGCGTGCTATCGTAGCGGGATAAGTCGTAGTATAGCAATCCATCGTAGCTTTTGAGCTCATCTATATCCCGTCCCAGTGTGAGCTGGCCATAGGCGGTATAACCCGGGCTCCCAAGGTTGTAAGCACCCAATAGATCCGCAGACTTTTCGACGACGCCCACCGTAGCAGTAGCGCGGGAGAGCGAGTCCAAGGTATACACCTTGATACCGCGGCCAAATATGGAGACCTCCGTATTTTCCTGAATATTGCCGAGCGTAGTACCCCAGCCGTTCCCTTCGTATGCGAGGTACGTATTATTGATATTAGGTAAAAACTGCCGGCCGCCGGCCTGGTTCATATGCACTTCATAACGCAATATCCCATCCGCAGCCGCATATTCACCCCGCGACCGAAGGTAGTACATCTGCTGTTCCATCAAAAGGTTGCTCACCATGCCTTCGATGTAGTTTCGGGAGTATACATTACCCACCAGGTTCTGATCAAAGATCCGTTGGAAGTTCCGGGAAGAGGTCAGGTTTCCCGTCAAGATGGAGAGGTTTCCAAATACCTCACTCGACTCGTAGAGGCCTGCTACGTTAACCGTATACTGGGGCAGTTCCAACATGTAGCGTTCCACGGGAATGCGGAATTGGATCACCGAATCCGCACTTGCCTTCAGCAGCATCGATACCACGTTAAATTCGCGATTGCCGGTGCGGTTGGGTGAGGTAAAGACGAGTCGTACCGGCTCATCAGTTGTACCGTTATTGATGACCGCAATTTGCAGGGCGATCGAATCGCCCGTAGATTTGAAATATGTTGTGGCAGATTGGTCCTGTAGTACGACCGAGCGCCGCTCCGCGACCAAGAGCCCGATCCGGCGGTTGCCCGTCACGGTACCTTGTTGATCCGCCACCTTTATGCCGATCGACTGGCCTTTTAACCGGCCAATCGCAGACACCCGAAATTTGAGCGAGAGGAAGCGTCTTTTGCCCGCAGGCAGGTCAATGGCGATACGGTCGCCTTGCAGCGCCTGCATTCCCGAGGGTACAGTAAGCAGCAAGTGGCCTTTAAATTCCGCCAAGCTGTCCAATTGCCCCAGTTGAATATCCAGACTCACCACACCTTCCTGTACCGTTAGCGAATCGGCCACCTGCATCCGTAATCCGGCATGCTGTGCCCTCAGGGTGTACGGGAGCAGTCCGAGCAGAATCCCAAACAGCAACGCTACAAAAAAAGATTTAGAAAGAGTTTGCACAGGGTGTTATTTGGGCATGAGGAGGTAACGCAGCGAAATATGATAAGCGCCAGATTTTACTTGTTTTAACTGCTCACGCGTAAATTTCGCGCGATAGTTTAAGTTGAAAAATTGCGCTGATTTATCGCCTGCACCGTCACCCTCCAAGACAACTTGGTCTATGTTTGATAATTTGACCGATGGTAAGCTACGTACAATCTTCGTTTTCGATCCCGGGCTCAAGCTTACCGTCAAAATAGCTAAGTTCAGCGGATCGCCGTGTTCCGACGTCAATTCATTGCCCAGCGCTTTCACCTGCAATTCGTAGCCCGTCAATGCGTTGACCTTTACGGCATCCTGGTACGTGGCCGTTACGCCTTCCTCGTAATCGCGAAGCGTGTTAAACACAAGCGATGCGTTGCTCGCTTCCGCGCCGATGCTGAGGCTGTAATTCGGTTCCACATCGATTAGGTTACCATCCGTCAGGTTATTGCCGATCTGTAAGGTATAGTCCACGCGGTGCGCGCCCAATACATTACCATTACGGTCGTACAAGGTATAGAGTACCGGTATCCCGTACTGTATGGGCGAGTAGATATCGGTGTTCTTGTATTGGTCCAGGTATTTCCCGCCCTCGATCTTCATCGAAAAGCTCAATGTCGACTGGCGGTGGGTATTATTCGCTTCCTGCAAGAAAATTGGTTCCTTGGCATGTTTAATCAGCATGGCCTCATTAGCCGGGGGCAAGATCACGTAATTGCGTGTCGCCCCTGTATTCGCTAGGGTGAGCTGCTGATTATCGTCCTGCGTAAAGCGGAAGCTGATTTTTTCGACCGGAAACGATTTTCCACTTACGTTAGTAGCGTATCGCGGCACAATAGGGCTGAGCAAGCGTACCGATACCGACCATTGCGGGAAGTTGATCGACGTGCCCTGATATTGAATGTGCATGTTATTGAAGTAGTCGCCCGTCTCACGGCCTAGGTAGGAGGTAACCTCCGTATAATTCTGGCTGTACACCGCAAAGGTGAGCTGGGCCACGGCAGATTTGCCGGCAGCTAACAGACCCATCAATAAAAGAATGCTACAGCGTAGTATGTTCATGTTTAAATTCTAGTTCAGCCACTTTTATGCGGTCATGTTCGCCATAATTCGCGATGACTGAGGCAATATAGTCACCCGGTTCCAGGTCCGCTGGGATTTCAATATAGTGCTTACGTTTATCCAGCGGCAGGCAGTAGAATCCCTGCTGCTCCAGCTTCGTCTTTTTACCATTTTCCTGGTTAATAAATTCCACGATAAAGTTTCCGTCCACCCAGATGTTTCCTGGCACTTCGTATGTTATTTCGACAAAGTTGCCGACACTATCCTGTTGGTGGTAACGTAAGTTGGTTACCTCTATGTCGGCGTTGTTCCGCGCTGTAAAGCGGTGGTAGATCTTTATTCCCGAGCGCAGCGCAATGCGGATATTCGCACCATCCTTATCCAGTCCCTGTTTCGGGTTCAGCTGTGTCACGAAGAGCATCGCTGTATGCACCGGTACCGAGTCGTTGAATTGGATGTGCGGCGGCACCTGCATGTTCAGATTCAGTTGCTTCGTTTCGCCAGGACCCAAAGAAAAGAAGGGTTCCGAAACCGAAAGCCAGCTGCTGCAGCTTGTGGGCAGTGTGCCCGGAGGGTGCAAGAGGTTGTCCCCATACAGCGAATATTTCCAGTCCTCCAGGGAGACAGCCAGTTCCAGGGTATAATCTTTACTGGGGTTGGTCACGTCCACGGTCTGGCTTTGACCTACACCGGCATCCGCCACAAAATAAACCCGCGGTGGGCCTACCGTTAAACTGGTTTGCGCCCATGCTGTCAAGCAACAGGAAAGAAAAGCAAGCGAAGAAAGGAGAAATTTCATTGGAACCTTAGATATTAGATAATGTAAAAAAAAGCAAGTATTGAAAAATACCTGCTTTTTTTACCAGATGTATTACAGGTATTAAAATTACGGAGCAGTGATGGTATAAACCACGTTAACCGTGTAGCGAGCCGCGTTACCGTTTGCACCAAGGTAGTTTTGTACATCTGCAGAAGATAATGAACCTGCTGCATACGTCACATCGATAAACTCACCTACAGTAGATGCTGTGCTGTTATTGTTACCTACTACATAGCCCATATCTTGAGCGCTTTGGCCTAGATCACGGATCACTTTAGCCGCGCCGCCGCCAACTTTAACCGTTACTTTCGTTCCGTCCATCGTTGCAACACCTGCACCAGCTGTTCTCGCTAAGTGATCTAAAGATGCTGAAGCATTGATTTTGAATCCAGAACCGATTGAAGTTGCTTTTAAGTGATTTGTAATTGTTTTAGATACCCCATTGGTATAATCCGCAGCAGTCTTGTAGACTAAGTTTACCGCATCTGCTTCCTCTAAATGACCCAGTGTTCCTGAATTACCGTAGTTAGCAAGTTCTACAGATAACGTCGGGTGTAAAATGACGTTCAACTTTACGTTTGTTGGATTTTCGGTTACCGGTGTTGTTGTAGAAGGTTGACCTTGTTGTGCTTGAGCACCGATTGCAGTTGCAAATACTGTTGCGATTAAGAGCGCGATTTTTTTCATTGTAGTATGTTGTTAAGATTAAGTTGTTATTAACTATTTGTGTTCTCTAACAGAACGGCACAAAAGTACATGCGTAAATTGCATTTAGAAGTATAAAAATGGGACAAAAAAGTATAAAAATAGGATAAAACAAGACAAGTCCGAGCCAATTGACTGACTCGAAAAAAAAATGGTAATGTTAGAATCGATGTTTAAACGCGCTGGGAGGCGTTTCTTTGAATCGATCTTACCACTTTGCTAACTAAATTTGTGTTCTTAACTTAACTACAATCCAAATGTAGATTTTTCGCTACATAATTCCAAATAGTTTGTCAAAATTTTTTCATAATTTTTGTTATGTGCATATTCTTGTTACAAAAGATGTAGATTTCGCCTGCCCGTAACGCCTTTCTCCGAGGGACTTTCCGTGGTTTATTACCTAACTTGCTGTTTTCCTGCGTGTCCAGTTGCCTGGCATTAAAAATTTAAGCCAGGTCTTCCACGTGTAACGAAGGTGTAGCTATTTCCAGGATAGGAGGGATCCTGTTAGCGTGCCTCAATGCTGTACACTACTGTATTGGATAACTCCGTTACCTCCGCTCCCTGTACAAAACGCGACATTACGTTATTGCCTGGTCCTTGGTAGCGTACATCAAACACTTCAGTCATCGATGCCGAGCGATTGGAAATAATTGTTTCATTCGTAGCTCCCGCAAACTGCGGCGTGAATTCCGTTAGCGGTTGTGCGGCGACAGACTGCGCACTTATCCGTATGGCCGGCATATCGACCTGTTCTTCATTTCCAGCGATCAGCTGATGGTAGCGTGGGGCACCGAGACGTACCTTTACCACATACCCCGTGGTGCTAAATACATTTAGATGTTCCTTTTGCAGTACCTCTACGCCGTTCTGGTAGTCATCTAATGTCTTATAGGTCAGTGTTGTAGTCTGCTGTGTCGGGTTTACCGTTAAGTTTTGTACGCGGTGCAAAACCACATGTACCCGAGCCGACTGTTGCGCAGTCACTGTTAGACAGGATCCCGCAATACATAAAACCGAAAAATAACGAAACAAGTTTTTCATAGCGCACACAATTAGGTTATAGCATCTAAATTCCCCCTTTTTGTCACGTTAACCTATGCGATTACCGTGCCACAGCTAAATATAGGCAATCAAAAACTAAAAAAAGTGCTTTAGCAAAAAAATAATAATTCCTTCGCATACGGTTAAAATGAAAAACTACCCGAATGGGTGGGAAAGGGAAGCTCAGAATGCGCTACTTTTGCACCAACTTAATCTACACACTACAAGGAGATGTTTGCAGTTGGTCCCACCAGCCGTCATCTGCGCCACATTTGGTCCCATATCGTTTGCCCTGGCTTCACGATACCGGGTTACCCGCGTCCCAGGTATGTCCCATCGCGCATTCCCTACAGATCTTTTTGCAGGGCATCCGGGGTATTACCGTTTTGTCCAATCAATTACAGCACACCTTCCTGTTAAGAAGCGTCAATCAGGTCATCTGGATCAGGGCGTGTTTTCTGCTCTTGTGCATCTGGTTTTGTTGGAGTCTAGAGCCGGTAACAAATGTCAAAACTACCCATCGGGGTGGGGTTTATCCGGTGTTCACCGCTTAACTTTGTTAGCAGTTAATCTACTCGTGAAAATCAAATCAGGTTCTTCCGTCGTCCTCCAGCAAGGTGTGATGTCGGGTGGTGTTGATGTGCAAGGCGAGACCTTCGGCCGGGAAGGTAGCGTCATCGATTCGTTCGAGGTAGACAAATTATCATTAACGGATGACATTGTATGTTTAGTATTTTTAGTCGCAAGCGACGTCACACCGATCTCAGTTGGATCAGAGTCGATATGCATTCCCATCTGTTGCCCGGTCTCGACGATGGAAGTAGTTCTCCAGGTGAGAGCCTGTCCATGATGGATGCATTGCTCCGTTTGGGGATCGACCAGTTTTACGCGACCCCACATGTGTTTAAGCGGCTCTATCCCAATGATCAAGCCAGCATTGCGCAGGCTTTTCAAGAATTGCAGCCAAGCCTTCAAGGTCATGGCGTTCGTCTGGCCTGTGCCGCCGAGTACATGGTCGATGCCGATTTCGAAGCCCTGTTGGTCAGTGCCGGAAATCCCCTCATCTGTCTTCCCGGCAGTCATGTGCTCATTGAAATGTCTTACCTTGAAGAAAGCCTGCGAATCGAGCAGAATATCCATCGGCTGCACGAATTAGGCTATACACCTATTTTGGCCCACCCCGAGCGGTATGTCTTTTACCAGCAATCGCCGGAGCGTATCAAGCGGTTCAAAGATCTGGGCTGCTTGTTGCAGCTTAATATCCTTTCCCTCTACGGCTATTACGGGCAGCGGGAGCAAAAAGTTGCCGAGTACCTATTAAATAAAGGAATGATTGATCTCGTAGGTACCGATGTACGGCAGCAGCGCCACGTCAGCGCACTGGCCCATTACGTCAAGAAGGAGGATGTGTCCGGTTATTTTAAGCACAGTCCGCTTCAGAACGAAGCCCTTTTTAGTATAGCCTAGCCTCATGAATAGTTTTTCCTACACCTTAACCAATAACCTATCAGGCAGCCTGATATACTGCCGTGCTCCTTTTCCCCAGGTCCGTGGTGAAGACTTGATAACCCTTCGCCACGGTAAGGAGTTGAACATGACTTTAAAAGCACCTTGAAAGATGAAGTACGAAAGCCAGTATATATCGCCGTATAGGCGCCCTTCATATGGCATGGGGTGGCTTGTTGCATTCCTTTTGGCTATCCTGTCCATTGGTACGGCGGCGGCAGCACCTGTCGCCAATCCTGCAGTACAGCTTACCAAGTCGACCAACCGCGCCACTAGCTATAATAAGCCCGGCCAAGTCATTGAATATACCATTAGCATAACCAATACGGGCACCGTCCCACTTTATAACGTACAACTTACCGACAGCAAGGCCGATGTCGCTATCGTAGGCAACATCGCAACCTTTCCCGTAGGCGATAGGCGTACCTTTATATCCGTATACACCCTTACCCAGGAAGATATAGACCACGGAGCGGTATACGGGCAGGCCACTGCGCAGGCCCGTGATGCTGGAGGCACGCTGTTGAGCGTGCTGTCTATCGACCCCGGCCCGCTTGATCCCGCCCAGCCCGGTACACCGCCGGTCGATCCTCGTTGTCCGACCTGTACCGTCGTACCACTGGTACAGCAGCGGCAGTTGGATCTGGTGAAGACCAGCGACCGCAGTAAGGCCTATGCCACGGTGGGCGACAAGATACCGTACACGATCCGGCTCACCAATAGCGGCAATGTTACCCTGCATGATGTCGTCCTATCCGACCCGGGGGCTGATCAGCCTGCTGTCGGTACCGTCCCTACACTGGCGGTTGGCGCATCGCGGCAGTTTACCGCGACCCATACCGTTACCCAGGCAGATCTGGATCGTGGCGCCGTTTACAACCAGGCGACGGCGCAGGGGCAAGACCAAAAAGGCACGGGCGTCACCGCGCTGTCGCGGGATGGCAGTCCCCTGGCCCCCAGCGATCCGCTACGCGATCCCGCATGCCTCGATTGCACCGTAACGCGTATGCAGCGCAGCCCTGGGCTTGCCGTTGTCCATACCACCGATCGCAGCAACGCCGTTCAGCAGGCTGGCCAGGTGATAGCTTATACCATATCGGTAACCAATACCGGCAACATTACCTTATACGATGTTCGGGGATCCGGCTTGCGCACCAGTGAGGGGTCGCTGCTTGGCCTGGCCCAATTGGCCGTTGGCGAGCGTAAAACCATTTCGGCGACCTATACCGTTACGCAGGCTGATATCGACCGAGGTGTCACCTACCAACAGACCCTTATCCGGGCGAAGGATGCCAAGGGCATTGAAATCAGCGGGCGTTCCGTGGATGTCGACCCCGTAGGTCCGTCTCATCCGTACTACGATCCCGGCTGTACCGGCTGTACCGTTGTAGCAAGCCTGCAGCGCCCTGCGCTGCAGCTGCGGTTAACCACCGATCGCAGCGCCACATACCGTGCCGTAGGCGAAGTGGTTCAGTACAGCCTGGTGCTGCGCAATACCGGCAATGTCAGCCTGTACCAGGTCGGTGTTACCGGTCAGCAGACCGATGTCGTCGCCATTGGCAGCACCCCCACACTTGCTGTGGGCCAAGAGATATCCTTTACCACCTGGCACACCCTTACGCAGGCCGATGTCGATCGGGGTGCCGTATACGTACTGGCGCGTGCATTGGCCAAAGACCTGCAGGGACGCGATCTACAGGCCACTTCCAAAGACGATCCTGCCGCACCGCCCCCCGGTATTCCGGTCGATCCCATTTGCGTCGATTGCACCATTGTTCCCGTCATCCAGCAGGCCGCGATGCGGGTGGTCAAGCGTACCGATCGAGACCAGGTCTATACCCATGCCGGCGAGGTCGTGGAGTACAGCATCACCGTTACCAATACCGGTACCGTGACGCTATTCGATATTAATTTATTAGATGCCAATGCCGATCAGGCACAGGTGGGTACCATACCGCAGCTTGGCGTCGGTCAGGTGCGCACGTTTCGGGCTGCCCATACCATTACGCAGGGCGACATGGACGCAGGTATCATATACAACCAGGCGATGGCACAGGGCAAAGATACCAAAGGGCAAACGGTGCGGGCCAGTTCGACCGATCCCGACCCGGGCAGTGATCCCGACCCCTTTTGTACGGGCTGTACCATTATCACCACCGTACAGCGCGGCGCCGTCGAGCTGCTGTTGCGGGGCGATCGCAGCAAAGTCTTTACGCAAGTAGGAGAGAAGGTTAGCTACACCCTTACCGTTCAAAATACCGGTAACGTTACCCTCACCGATGTAAGGCTCGATCTGGGTACAGCAGATGGCGTATCTGCTACGGCCTTTCCGCAGCTTTCGGTGGGCCTCACCGAGACCGTTACGTTTAGCCAGGTCATCACACAAGAAGATATCGACCGTGGTGCCGTGTACAAGCGTGTTTCCGCCACGGCAAAGGATGCCAAAGGCATAGCCATGAGCGCCACTTCCAGTGACCCTAATCCGCTTGGTCCCCTCGATCCACATGTCGATCCCGCCTGTCCGGCCTGTACCGTCGTCCCCGTTCAGCAACGGGCCCTCCTTGATTTTCGGATGTCGGGCAACCGCAGCAGCAGCTACGATGCCGTGGGCGACGAACTGCATTTTAGCGTTACCCTTACCAACAGCGGTAACGTTACCCTTACCGACGTCGTATTGCAGGATGCTGTGGGGCAACAAGCCGTTCCGCTGGCCGTGCCGACCCTGTTAGCGGGCGATACCTACACCGCTAGCCTTACCCATCTCCTTTCGCAGGCCGATCTCGATCGGGGCGCTGTGTACAAGCAACTTCGGGCCACCGCCTTAGATCCAAAAGCAAAAGCCATACAGGCGCTGTCCAGAGATAGCGATCCGCTATTGCCCAACGATCCGCTGATCGATCCCAACTGTTTAGCCTGTGTCGTCGTTCCCGTCTCGCAGATCCGGCAGCTCGAAGTGTTCAAGACACCCGACCGGAGCCAGTATTATAGCAAAGAAGGCGAGCAGATTACCTATACCATCACCGTTAAGAATACGGGCAACGTCAGCCTACATCAAGTCAATGTGCGGGATACCAATGCCGATCAGCCTGCCGTCGGCGCCTTTGCCAACCTCGCCGTCGGGCAGACGGAAACCCTTCAAGCCATACATAGCATCACCCAAGCCGATGTAAACCGGGGGGTGGTGTACAATATTGCCGCCGTCACCGCTTTGGATCCGCAAAGCCGGAGCGTGCAGGCCAGTTCCACCGATCCCGCACCGCTCGATCCGGCCGATCCCAATACACCCATTGCCGATGCCAGCTGTCCGGCCTGTACCATCACCCCCATTGGGCGCATGGTGCAGTTAGATGTCCGTAAGACAGCCAACCGCAGTAAGATTTATCGCCAAGAAGGGGATGTCATCGAGTATACCCTCACCGTTACCAATACCGGTAAGGTCACCCTGTCCAACCTTATCCTCAGCGATCCCAATGCCGACCAGACCACTGTCGGTACGGTAGCGACGTTAGCCGTGGGACAGACCCGTACCTTTATGCCTACCCATACCGTTACGCAGGCCGATCTCGATCGCGGCGTGGTGTACAACCAGGCCCACGTTACGGGCTTGGAACCCAAGGGTACGCAGATAGCCGCTTCGTCAGTCGATGGCGCACCGCTGGACAGCAGCGATCCGTTATACGATCCCGCCTGCCCAGACTGTACCATCAGCCCCATGCTGCAGCAGGCCCGTGTCCACGTCGTCCAGACAGCCGACCGTACACCGGTGTACAAGCAGGTAGGCGATGTAATTCCATATGCCATCACCGTGACCAATAACGGTAACGTTACGCTACACGATGTCCAGTTGCGGGATGTAGCTACCGGTCAAGAGATCGGTACACCAATAGCACAATTAGCCGTGGGCCAAAGCGAGGTACGCAACAGTACCCATACCGTTACCCAGGCTGATCTCGACCGGGGTGCTGTTTATAAGCAGGCTGTAGCCCAAGGGTATACCCCTCAAGACGCGCTTGCAGAAGGCCTTTCTCGTGATGGCGATCCGCTCAGCGCGCTGCATCCCTTGCTCGATCCAGGCTGTCTCGACTGTACCGTATCCCCGTTGCAGCAGCTTCCCGGCATGTCGCTGCGCAAAACGGTTGATCGTGCCATCGACTACCATCAAGTCGGTCAGCCCATCACCTATACCCTTACCCTTACCAATACTGGCAACGTTACACTCCATAACCTACAGCTCAGCGATCCCAATGCCGACCAGCAAGCCGTAGCCGATATCACGACCCTTGCCGTTGGCGAAGCGCGTACGTTTACCGCTGTGCATACGATTACCCAGGCAGATATTGACCGCGGTGTGGTATACAACCAGGCGCAGGCTATTGGCCAGGATGCTAACCAGCAAGCACTGCGGCAGCTATCATACGATGGCGATCCCCTTGACGCTAGCCATCCGCTGTTCGATCCAGCTTGCCCGTATTGCACGGTGACCCCTATTCAGCAAGTCGACCAGCTGCAGCTTATCAAGGTAAGCGACCGCAGTAAACGATACAGCCAAGTAGGTCATGTCATTCCCTACACCATTACCGTTACCAATAGCGGCAACCGCGCGGTGGACTATATCCTCGTTACCGATGCCAACGCCGATCAGACCCATGTAGGTTCCGTCGCCCAGTTGGCGGTGGGGCAGAGCCAGTCGTTCACGGCCATGCATACCGTTACCCAGGCCGATCTCGATCGGGGTGCCGTGTACAACCAAGCCGTGGCACGCGGCCGGAATCCGGATGCCCAGCAGATCGAAGGCTATTCCAAAGACGCCAATCCCCTGGATCCTTCCGATCCCCTTTTCGATACCAACTGTCCCGACTGTACCGTTACCCCTATGGAGCAACTGGCACAGCTCACGCTGCTCAAACGGGCCGATCGTACCCGTATCTATAAGGTGGTAGGCGATGTCATTGAGTACCGCATCACCATTGCCAATACCGGCACCGTCAGTCTGCGCGATGTCGTCCTTACGGATGATAACGCCGATCAGCCCGCTGTAGGTACAGTAGCCAGCCTTGCCGTAGGGCAGACGCGTACCTTTTTTGCCCGTCACACCATTGATCAGGCCGATGTAGACCGCGGTGCGGTATACAATATTGCCGAAGGGCGCGGTATCGATCCCCGCGGCAGGGAAGTGGAGGCCGTTTCCAGCGATGCCGATCCGTTAGATCCCAGCGATCCCGATACACCCGATCCCGATCCCGACTGTCCATCGTGTACCGTTACCCCCATTCAACAGGATGGAGCCATGGACCTCCTTAAGACGGCCGATCTGACCCAAAAATACCGGTACGTCGGCGAGAAAATACGTTACGAGATCCGCATCCGCAATATCGGTAATGTCACGCTTCAAGGGGTGGTCATTACCGACGACAACGCCGATGTACCCCGTGTTGGGCAGATCGATGCGTTCGAAGTAGGCGCCTCGCATACCTTTTATGCCGAGCATACTATTACACGCGAAGATATGATGCGGGGTTATGTGGCCAATTTGGCCAAGGCTGTGGGTAGCGATCCCATAGGTCGCCCCGTATATGCCGAGTCCAGTAGTGGTAATCCGGTAGATCCGGACGGGCCACGAGATCCTGACTGTCCGTCATGTACCATTACTCCCTTACCCTGGAAAACGATTGAGGCCGTCGACGACGCCTTTGCGACCATCAACGGTGGCGCAGGTGGCACCACAGCTAGCGTACTGCAAAACGATTTGCTCCAAGGTGTTGCCGTTGTCGCTTCGGATGTTGACCTGCAGTGGAGCGACGCCGCACCGGCAAGGTTTATCCTACATGCGGATGGTACGATCACCGTTCCTGCCAATACGCCAATGGGCGATTATACCATCCAGTACACCGTCTGCGAAAGGCAGAATCCCGACAATTGTGCTACAGCTACAGCGTGTTTGACCGTCGAAGCGGCCATTAGAGCCGAAGACGATTATTTTTCCATAACAGGACAGCGCGAGGGTACCAGTACGGCCAGCGTATTGGACAACGATAGCTATGACGGTCGTGCAATCGATCTACAGCATGTTACGCTACATCCGGGTGATGCCAGTGATCCTGCACTCCGAATGGAAGCAGATGGAACCTTATTTGTAGCGGCCGGTACCAAGACCGGTACGTATACCTATAGCTACCGCATCTGCGAAGTGCTTAATCCCCTTAATTGCGACGAAGCCATCGCCACGATCGTACTCGATGCGTCGGAACTGTTCATACCGAATATCGTAACCCCGAATGATGACGGGAAAAACGATTATTTCGAGGTTATTGGGCACGAAGCTTACGACCGGATGACGTTGGTGGTTACCAACCGATGGGGTAATGATGTATACCGCAATGAAAACTACGACAACCGCTGGGGAGGTTCGGCATTGAGCAATGGTACCTATTTCTATATACTCGAACTTATTAAAGACGGGCAGATACAACGGTATACCGGTTGGGTAATCATTAAAAAATACTAAAAACGGAAATGGTAAGTTATAAATTAAGGACATTATATCTGGTTATCATCATACTGCTCGCCTGTTTGCAGCAGCTGTTTGCACAGCAGAATATTCAGTTTACACAGTATGTATTCAACTCCATCAGTGTTAATCCCGCCTATGCGGGATACAAAGAGGAGTGGTTTGGGCAGCTTGCGCTTCGCAGCCAATGGATGGGTATGAATGGTGGGGTCAAAACAGGCTCCCTCTCGCTCGATGGGGTACTCGATGAACGTAGCCGCCGGCACGGTGTGGGCATACAGCTGGTCGCCGACGCCATTGGCGCGCAGTCGGCCAACAGTCTCTACGCCAATTATGCCTTGCGCGTGCAGCTCGATCGCGCCGACCGCCACCGCCTCAGCTTTGGCATCGCGGGCGGAATTACGCAATACAGCCTCGATGGGGATAAGCTGCGGTACCGTGATGAAGGCGACGGCGCTATTGCCGACGGATTGCAGGCTACCTGGCATCCCGATATCCGGCTGGGTGTATTGTACAGTAGTCAGAAATGGTATGCCGGTGCAGCAGTTCAGGATCTGTTTGCCGGTTCGGATGCACGGGATGTTCTGGAGTTTAGCGGTAATACCGTCCAGAGTCTGTATCGAAGGCTACATGCCTATTACATCGCGGGCATCCTGTTCCAGCTGGATCCCGGTTTGAAGCTGCGTCCCAGTATCCTGGTTAAGGATGATTTCAAGGGACCCACCTCGATCGATCTCAACGCGCTCTTCATCTTTCAGGACCGGTTTTGGGTCGGTGGCGGGTGGCGTAGCCGGGCAAAGCTGCTGCGCAGGGAATACCAGATGGCTTCGGCCGATAAACTTAGTGGACAGAGCGCGCTGACCGGTATTGCACAGTTTCAGGTGAGTTCACGATTGCGGATCGGCTATTCGTACGACCATATGCTGGGCACGATGAGTAGCCTACAGCAGGGAACCCACGAAATCACGATGGGCATTACATTCCAGCACAAACATGACCGAATCCGTAACCCCCGTTATTTTTAGCGATCTATACCGCATGAAGCATATCGATTACACCTCCGCTATCCGTACGTTCCTGTTTGCCTGCACGTTGCTGTTTAATCAGTTCAGCATCCAGGCGCAGGAGTTGCCCAGCCGGCGATCCCGCGCGCAGTTGCGCTATGACAAGATGGAGTATGCCCAGGCCGCCATCCTGTTGGAGCCGCTTGTCGATGTACGAAAGCCCAAGACGGCCGACATGGAACTGCTGGCCAAAAGCCAGTTGCAGATCAACCGCTACGACCGGGCACTCAACTGGTATACGCGTGTTGCCCAGCAGCCGGATGCCGGCCGTACCGCCCGGCACGAGTTTGCCCGGGTGCTTAAGCTTCAGGGCCGGCATGAAGAGGCTAAGATCCAGTATCGGGATATCCTGCAGTACTGGGGGCCCGACGCAGCCGTCTCGAAAGCCATAGCCGGCGTAGATTCGGCCATGGTATGGATGAAGCAGCCTACCGGCCATCAGCTGGTCAACCTCCGCGCGCTGAACAGTGCATCGTCCGATTTTGGATTGCAGGCCAACGATTATGGGTTTATCTTCGTGAGTGAAGAAGATCTTTCGCAGTCGCGCCGTGCCGGTATGACCGACAAGCCGTACCTGCGGCTCTTTTCTGCACAAGAGACTTCAAACGGGGACTGGTCGGCCCCCCACCTCATGCACGGGCCCTTTAACCGGGGCGACTATCACATCGGACCGGTGTCGGTACAACCAGATGGCGAGGCCCTGTACGTAACGCGCACTTACGGTGGCAATGCGTCACAACGACGCCGGTCTGCTGGCAACACCTGGCTCACGCAGCACCTCGAACTGAAGATCTACGATCGGGCAGACGGGGCATGGCTGGAGCGCGATTTTCCATACAATAAGGTCGATAGCTATTCGGTGGGCCATGCTGCATTTAGCCGCGACGGGCAGCTGCTGTATTTTGTGTCCGATATGCCCGGCGGCCATGGGGGTGCCGATATCTGGTGTTGTGAGCGCCGGGCCGACGGCAGCTGGGGATTGCCCTATAATGCCGGCGCGCAGATCAATAGCCCGGGAGATGAGCTGTTTCCCTACGTATATGGTAATGATAGCCTCTTTTTCGCCAGCGACGGGCATGTTGGTATGGGCGGATTAGACCTATTCCGGGCCGTAGGTCAGCGGGCCAGCTTCAGCAAGCCTGTAAATCTTGGTTTCCCCCTCAATTCATCAGCGGATGATTTTGGCTTTATGCTGGAGGCAGATGATGCAACAGGTAGCAAGGGTTTTCTTTCGTCCAACCGGATTGGTGGAATGGGATCCGATGATATCTATCAGTTTAGTTACCGTAAGCCGCAGGTCCATATCTGGCTGGACGTATCGGCGCAGGATAAAAAAAGCGGGGCGGCCCTGCCGGGTACGGCTGTCGTGCTTCTCGATAAGCAGGATCGGGTCCACGCCCAGACGACGACCGACGCGCAAGGCAGGGTGAAGTTCACCCTGGAGAAAAATACCGCTTACGTTGTAAAGGGAGAGCAGAAAGGGTACCATCTGGATACCGCACCTGTTGCGGCTGTAGATCCCGCCCGCGACACGACGTTGTACCTGCACTTAATGTTGCAGCCCATTTCGACGGTAGGCGAGCGGTTTGTGCTCGAAGACATCTACTATGATTTTGATAAGTATGCGATCCGGCCCGACGCGGCGTTGGTGCTCGATCAATTGGTGTCCACCCTGCGGAGTAATCCCAGTCTGTCCATTGAACTTTCGAGCCATACCGATAGCCGGGGTACGGCAGCGTACAATGCACTGCTCTCGCAACGACGGGCACAGGCGGCTGTAGATTACCTCGTGCAAAGTGGTATCGCGCGAGGGCGGATGCGGGCCAAAGGCTATGGTGAGACCAAACCGGTGAACCACTGTGTCGATGGTATGGCCTGTAGCGAAGAGGCCCATCAGGCTAACCGGCGTACCGAGATCGAAGTGTTAACGTATTAAAAAATACCCCGAAAGGGGTATTGCTGAAGAGGTCGATTCGTGTTACCTTGGCCGTCAACTTTGTGCGAAAATAATGATATATATCACCATTTTTGAACGTATGAATGTCGTACATTTGCAACTTGTTACCTATGAATAACATGCCTTTAAGATTGTTGAACCGTGTATTGATCTACTGCAGTATAATATGGAGTGTGAGTTGCTCTACGCCGTCTGGGGATCTGGATCTACAGGCCGTGCAAACTGCCCTTGAGACACCGATCGATTATGGCAAGGATACAGCTGCGCTGGAGCAGCAGGTTGGCACATTATGCCGGCAAGCTGAAGAAGAAAACGATGCGCTCTTGCTGTGGGCCTACTACCTCCGTATGGCGGATGGGTATTCCATTGCGCATGACGGCGTGAATGATCGGAGCGACGCATTTTTTCAAGAAGCACAGGCCCTTGCAGCAGAAATCAACCGGCCCGCGCTGTTATTGGTTACCAATATCCGCAATGGGTACTATCTGTTTACGTACCGTAAGATCTCAGAAGCCATTCCCTATTTCATGTATGCGTCGACGCTGTTAGATGAGTCCGATCTGAGGCAGGTGCCGCAGCTCGTGAGGCATATGGATTACCTCGCCCGGTTTTTCAGCTACATTGGCGATCATAAGAGGGCCGTTGCCGCTGTGGAGCGGGGGTTACAATTTACGTCCGCATCCAGTCGGCAGGAAGCCGAGATGTACAATGCGATGGCCGTTTATCTGAAACGGGATAATAAACCAGAGGAGGCTGTGGGTTATTTTTCCAAGGCCCTTGAAGTGGCCCGGCAGGCAAAAGATACCGTATGGGTCGGAATCGTGCTGGGCAACCTGGCCGATATGAAATACCAGAATGGCGAAGTCGAAGAAGCAATTACCGATCTTAAACAGAATATCGCCTATTCGATACAATACGGCGAACACCTGGATGCCATGCGTGCGCTGATCAATCTTTCGGAGATGTATGTCAATGAAAATCGGTATGTGCAGGCCAAGGATGCAGTACAGCAAGCTATTCCCTACATAGAAGAAAAGCCCTATTTTTTGGTTTATAAGCTCAAGGTATCTAAGTTGTTGGCTAAGATAGCCCAGTACGAAGGCGATTGGGAAGTGGAGTTGGCGCAGCTCAACCGTGTCGTTAGGCTGCAGGAGGCGATTGCAAAGCGGGAAGATGCCGAACATCTGCAGCGGAGCTACTGGCGCTGGAAGCAGGAGCGTGATCAAAATGCCCTGGCTGCTGTGGCCGATCTGAAGAGGCGAAATCAGATTTATTTGCGTGTGGGCCTTTTCATCCTTTTCTTGATGACCGTTATCGGTGGACTTCTTATCGGGCGGTATCGCCAGCGGCTGCGAACGAGAACCCTCCTTTTAGAAAAGAAGCGTATGGAAGAAACGTTAGAAAGGCAGCAAATGGGGGAAGAGATTGCAGTGCTTCGCAGTTCGTTAGATGAATTTACCAATACCCTCCGCATCAATGATCTTGTTATACAGAAGTTAAAAGAGGAAAACAGTACGGAAAAAGACAATAACTTCTCCGAATCATTGGAGAATCTGCTCGATTCGCATCTGATGACAGACACGCGCTGGCTCAAATTCAAAGCCATCTTTGATCGGGTGCATCACGGGTATCTGGCCGAGCTAAAGCGGCAGCATCCGCAGCTAACGGAAAACGACCTGCGGATCATCGCCTTGCAGAAGTTAGAGCTCAGTAACCGGAGCATGGGGGATATCCTGGGGATATCCGTCGACGGGGTCAAAAAAGCAAAACAACGGCTGAAGAAGAAACTAGACGTCGATATTTATCAAGATGCCGATGTGCTGGAGCGGAAATAATTTTTGGGTAGTGTCTTTTGTAAGATACTTATAAACAGTGATTTGATGCATTGTCCCCCTTTTGTCCCCTGTCTAGATGTGATAACATTAACTCATTTTTGCGATGTTTGTAAAGGAATCGCTACAATAGTGCGAAACCGATATACAGTAAAAATAAAAATAGCAGTAAATGCAAACTAAGCGAAGTAAAATAAGTAATGAATACGTAAATTGATGAATACCGTTTTTATCCTAGGCAGTGGCATCCTCTCTTTTGCTGCATTTTCCTTTATCCAACAGCTCATGCTCAGTAAACGTTTGCAGCAATTTGCAAGTCTGCGTATGCGTGTGATAAAGAAGGGTGACGACAAAGAAGGTAATACCACCACGGGAACCTTTTTGTTTCAGATGGAAGCGACGGATAGAAGGCTTCGTGAGGTCGTCATCGCAGGCATCCATTTACCGGGGACAAACCTTCAGGTGCATATAGCAAATCAGCTTTCCTTTGAAGTGCAAGATATATACGAACCTCTTCCTGTGCGTTCCGTGGGATTTCGTTGCGACAGCGACAAGCTTGTAGGCATGCGTGCTCGGCAGCGGGTTGTGGAAGTAGAAGGGTATATGCGCTTGGAAAAGAATCAGCGCGTACCGTTTACGTATAAAGTACATATGGAGATGCGGGGCGCGAAGCAATTTGAGGGGAAAGAAGCGATGGCCTGAGCCTACACCTGCGGCGTGCAATTAACTGTACAGATTTAAGAAGGATCTGTGTATTCTGCAGTGTGTGTATGTAATTTAGTAAATTTTTCTTCTTTTTTGGAAAAAAAGTGTTTTTACGTTTTTTTTGTTGTAAAAATACGCAGTTTATCATCATAAAGTTAATATTATATTAATACTGGTGGTTTATTGATTGTTTATCGTTAATATAAATTGTAATTGTTTATACATTTTTGAGTTAAAAATGAAATTGTCAGAATAAAATGAAAGGTTTTATGTTTATTTCATAAAAAATTAATGATTTGTTTACAAATATTAGTTATATTTGTCAATAATTATTGTGAAGACATTTTTTATCAGGATTATTAGCCGGAATATTAAAGAAGTTTAGAAAGATTGATCAGGTAGCCCTACACTATTAAAGCGATCCAACTATTTTCTCACTTGGTAGAATGTAAAAATTAAGCGATGACACGTGTGGTGTTTTCGTTATAAGATATTTGTTTTATAGTATTAAATTTTTGCATGATGCATAAGTACGTTCAAACCCGTATGGTCATTTGTTTAAAGATGCTGTTGATATCCATGGATGTCGCGTTTTTAAATCTTTTGTTCTTTTTGAGTTGCGGTTTAGCGACCTCTTATCCGGTATTAGATCCGCATGGCGCCCTGGAGGCTAATCAGCAGGCCATTTGGCTTCTGTTTAATATCACAGGTGTACTTGCTGCCCTGATGTTTAGGGTGTACAGCGATCAGAGTATCGAGCGCCTGGAGAATATGTTCCGTACCACCTGGAAAGGCGGTGTAGCCCATATTCTTATCTTTTCGATTGCTTTGGAGCTGGATCAGCGTGTACCCAATGTACTGCTTTTTTTACTGGGCCTGGCAATCCTGATGGTGGTCTATTATATTGCGGCCCGTATGTTCATGACTTACGTTTATACCGTATTTCCAAAGCGGTTCAACTGGTATAAACAAGTGGTTATCATTGGTAATGGGGCTTATCTGGCTCCGGTTGCGAGTTTTTTCGAGCGTCAGCGTCCGTTTTACCATGTCAATACCATCCAGTACAAAGATGAGGAAATGTTGGCCAGTAAGGAGGAGAATCTGGCCCGTTTTACGCGCTACTTTAAGGAAGTATCCACGGCAGGGATTCACGATGTATTCATTGTTACCTCGCCGGATATGTACAGCTATAGCAAGGAATTGGTGCAGGCTGCAGATCATCAGTGCGTACAGGTTAATTTTGTGCCCGCGATGACGGCCAATATCAGTTATTCGGGTTCCGCGATGCCTTCTGTCAGCATGGAACTGCCCGTTATACAGTCGCATGGCGAGCGCATGTCGAATATGGAAAACCGGGTGAAGAAACGCCTTATTGATCTCTTGATCTCGGGACTTGTGCTTGTTTTTATCCTCAGCTGGATGGTACCCTTGATCGGGTTATTGATCAAGTTGCAAAGTCCGGGGCCTATCTTCTTTAAGCAATTGCGTTCAGGACGTAACAATAAACCTTTTTACTGTTACAAGTTCCGGAGCATGGTGGTCAACAAAGATTCCAATGCCAAGCAGGCGACCAAAGACGATAAGCGTGTTACGGCTATTGGTAAGTTTTTACGCCAGAGCAGCTTGGATGAGTTTCCGCAGTTTATCAATGTGTTCCTCGGGCAGATGTCGGTGGTCGGGCCACGCCCCCACATGCTGGCACATACCGAGCATTACAGCCAATTGATTCAGCATTACATGGTGCGTCAGTTTGTAAAGCCCGGGATTACCGGATGGGCGCAGGTTAATGGCTACCGGGGTGAGACAAAGGACCCGGAATTGATGGCTCGGCGTGTAGAGCACGATATCGACTACATGCAAAACTGGTCGGCCATGCTCGATTTTAAGATTGTGTGTATGACGGCGATCAATGTAGCCGGGAAAGAAAAAGATGTGTATTAATAGAACAAAAAACGACTTAACTATATGAACAGATTATACATGAATAAACCAATTACAATACGTAAGGCGGCAATCAGATTGTTGCTGACGGTATTTGCCGCTCTGGGCTTTTCTACCCTACAGGCAAATACAGGAGAGAACCTGCAGGATAGCAGTTATAACGATACGACATTTCCGTTAAATCTGGGTGTACACGTCGGAACGACGGGCTTCGGGCTTCATTTGTCTACGCCACTGGGTGCGCAATTTGGCGTACGTTTGGGCGCTAGCTTTATGCCGTTCAACACCAATATCCAAGGGAGCTACAGCAACCGCGAAACCGAGTCTGATGTAAAAATTAAGGCACACAATATTTCGGCTTTGTTTTCCTGGACACCGTTTTACCAAAGTGCAGGTTTCTTCCGCTCCTTTGCGGTGAATGCGGGCGGTGCCTTCTTCTATAACCTGGATGCAGAATTGACAACGAAGCTTGCCGAGCCATATCGCCACGGCGATATCATGATCGACGAAGATGAGGTGGGCGAGATCCGTACCGATATCAACTACAAGAAAACAATCTCTCCCTATTTAGGTGTTGGTCTAAACGATATCCGCTTGGGTGATGGTTTCTCTTTACAGGTCGATTTGGGGTCTTATTATTTACCGAAGCCATCCGTGTCGATCACAGGAACAGGTTTATTACAGGGTAATGCAGGCAATGCCGCTACCGTGGAGAACAACATCAAGAACTACCGTTTTCTACCGCGTGTAGAAGTAGGTGTAAGCTACCGGATTAGATAAGTCATTCCTAACGCAATTAAAGAAATAAAGACATGAATTTTAAAAAATTACCCCTATACGCCATGACCTGTTTCCTACTTTGGGGAGCAGCTTCATGCGAAAGTCCATTGAAGGATTTTAACCTCGTCATCAGCAGTGATGTTATTAAACATTCTGCCACATTGCAGGTGCGCGATGCCGAAAATCAACCGGTGAATAACGTAACTATCAAATTGCTTTCAGGCGATACCGAAGATATTTACAACCTAAGCGGTTACAAAGATTTTAAGCTAGTTGGCGATCTGGTTACTTTTGGCGTTGATCCAAAGCGTACACCTACAGTAGAGAACCCGATTAACTTTCGCGTGGAGATCAGCGGTGCAGGCTTTTTAACAAAAGTTGTTCCGGTTACGATTGCTGATATTTCAACAGGTATCATCCCTGTTCAGCTGGTGAAACCGACAGAGATACCCGATGGGGTCGAAGTGGTTGAAGAGGTCGTCGACCTGGGATCTAACGGTACATTACCTGTAGCTACTACCATAACCTTAGATGCTCCTGCTGGGCAAAGCGAAAGTATAAAAGTTGATATCGCGCTACCGGCCGGACTGCAGTTTCAAGATGAAAATGGTGCCGTTATTACGGGTGGTGCGCTTACCGCCAATGTGTCTTCGATGGATGTCAATGATCCAGCCGCAGTGGCTTCCTTTCCTGGCGGAACGTTAACCGCGGAAGGTGTTGTAGGACCTAACGGAGAAACACAGGCGGGTGCCTTTAATCCGGCAGCGACTACCGTGATCAAAATGTCGGTTGGCGGCAAGTCGGTTCGTCGTTTCAGTAGCCCAATACAGGTAGCTATGACGGTAAGTCCTAACTTTGTAGATGCTTCCACGGGCCAACCGGTTACTGCAGGTACAGAGTTGTCGATTTATAGTTATGATGAGACGGATCCCAATGCGGTATGGCAATACGAAAAAAATGCCGTCGTTACAGGTTCCGCACAGACAGGATATAGCCTATCGTTTGCTGTTGATCACTTAACCACTTTTGTGGCCGGTAACTTTGTGGCATCTTGCGAGCCAGTGAGCCGCGTCACATTTAGTGCAGATTGGATGGAAGAAGGTTTCACGCTCCCAGTGATTATATCTGTAGTGCAATACGGCAAGATTTTGACAGCAGGTGTTTACTCAATTAACAAAGATACCAAAACAATCGGGTTGACACACGTACCGCAGGGTGGAGGCGTAGAGATTGCAGTTTATACCAATGTGGGTATACTTATTGACCAAGTACCATTAGCTGCCTGCGGGTCTGCGACTATGATCAATATTCCGGATCCAAATCCAGAACCCGCTGTGACCCTACAGTTGTATGTACGTTGCCCTGGGCAGACCAATGTCATTACGGTGGTGCCTACCTTCCAGTTGCAATATCGCATATCCGGTACCAGTACCTGGGAATATCTTGGTGTAGTGACAGACGGTTACATTCGTACGAGTTTGTTGAAATCTGATGGTACACTTTATGATTTCCGTGCGGTATGGAACGAACGCGTGAAAGTAGTTGGTAATCATACGGTGCAGGAAGATAACAGAGGTACTGTTGGTGTAGGATCTGGCGATATTATCGGGGAGCATGCTGGTGATACGAACTTGGCGATCCTGACCGAAGAGTGTAATGAATTATAGTAAGTAGTCGATTGGGTTTCTGTTGCAATATGCGACAGAAACACCAATCATAAAAAACATACCAAGAAAGCTCCGTCATCACGAGAAAGCAGCTCTTCCCGTCATTGAGAGAAGGTAACCCTTCCCGTCATCGCGAGGAGAAACGACGAAGCGATCTTAAGACATAACAAGAAAGCTCCGTCATTGAGAGAAGGTAACCCTTCCCGTCATCGCGAGAAGGAACGACGAAGCGATCTTAAGACTTAACAGGTGTATACTTGTTATTGTAGGGGAATATTCCGGCCGACCGGCTTCGGCCGGATATTTCAATACAATTGCAAATTACCTAAAATTTACAAATAGGCAAATAGGCAAACTCGCAGATTCGCGAATTCGCAATAACAAAATACGCAAATCAGCAACAAAGAAAATGTTCTCCATCTTCAACCGAACACGTCAATACACCGATCTCCGCTGGATACAGGTAGATATGCATTCGCATATTTTGCCCGGATTAGACGACGGTTGCCAAGAGCTAGCGCAGAGCTTGATGCTATTGGATCGCTTACATGCGGTAGGTTTATCCGAATTTCATTTTACCCCACATATCTTCCGGGAATTATATCCCAATAGCCCGGCGACCATCGCTCCGGCTTTCGAGCAGGTGCAATCCGCACGTTCGGCAGCTATCAAGGTTGGCTATGCCGCCGAGTATATGGTCGATTCGGCTTTTGATCAGCTATTGCTTGATCCAGATGTCGAACTCCTTACCTTACCCGGAAAGCATATTCTGATCGAGATGTCGTATATGCAGGAGAGCAAGCAGATCGAGAAGACCGTGTTTGATCTACAAATAGCAGGCTACAAACCCATTTTGGCTCATCCCGAGCGTTATATTTTTTACCACCAGCAACCCGAGCGCATCAAGCATTTACGGGATATGGGCTGCCTTTTACAGGTTAACCTTTTATCGGTTTACGGGTACTATGGGCTTAATGAGAAACGCATGGCAAAATATCTGATCGACAAGGGTTGGATCGACTTAATCGGTACCGATGTGCATCATGAGCGCCATGTACGCGCCATAGAGCAGGGACTTAAAAAAGAAGATATTTCAACGTACTTTAAAAAATGCAACATACAGAATGAGCGTTTATTTTCTAACAACTAAAAAAAATACAAGTCACCAGTCACAAATCACGAAAAACAAAACCCCCGCCCCTACAATAATGAACAAGTATAACATGAAAAAAAATATTTTAATATTTCGGCTCAAATTTCTAATACCGTTTTTACTTCTGCTTTTTTTTAGTAGCTGTTCCGTAAAAAAAATGGGATATTTCGCTGATCTTCCGATAGATTCCACTCGAATTATACAGCAGTCGGCAGCTTTCACCGAACCAGTGATCCAATCTGATGATATTTTAAGTATTACCATTCAAACCATTGACCCGATGAGTGCTACTGCTACAAATCAAGCGATTACCGAAAGCACTACCTATGGAGCGGGTGCGCAGTCAATAGAGGGTTTTTTGGTTGATAAACATGGTTTTGTTAATATTCCCATGATCGGCAAAATAGAAGTTAAGGGTTTAACCACGTACAAAGCTCAGGAACGTATTACATCATCTGCTAGGCAATATTATACAGATCCTACCGTTCAGGTACGTTTTGCAAACTACAAGATTACGGTATTAGGAGAAGTTGCCCGACCAGCTACCTATACCGTACCAAATGAGAAAGTATCCGTATTAGATGCTCTTGGCTTAGCGGGTGATTTAACAATTTACGGTCGCCGTGAAAACGTACTTCTCATCCGTGAACAAGGTGGGACGAAGGAAATGATACGTCTAAATCTGTATTCCAGTGAGATCTTTCAGTCTCCTTACTTTTATTTAAAGCAAAATGATGTTCTCTATGTGGAGCCAGGAAAGGCTAAAGCAGCAGCTAATAATGCTGCCCGCACACAGACCTTTGCTTTGATTACATCTTTTGCGACGATAATTACTCTTGTTATTACTCGTTTTTTCTAAGATCAGTATCTTATTTTTATTGATAGCAAGAATTTGAATTTTAAAGATATTTATGAAAGATAGATACATAGATCGGGAAGACGAAATTGAAGTAGAAAGTAAGTCTTCTGATAATAAAGCGTTACATCAATTTATTGGACGTATATTAGCCAACTGGTATTGGTTTATGCTTTTTGGCTTATTGGGACTAAGTGTTGCCTATTTCAAGGCACGTTACAGTATTCCGTCTTATAACATACGGGCCAAATTATTAGTATCTGATGACAAAAAGGGTGGAGGTCCGACAGGTGGATCTGCACTTGGTGAATTATCAGGCTTAATGGGAACTAAATCTTCTGTAGATAATGAGGTGGAAGTTTTAAAAACTAGGGATCTAATGCGTGAGATGGTATTAGTCGAAAAGGCATATATCAGCTATTTTCACGTGGGCAAAGTACATAATGTACCTGTCCTTGAAAGTCCTTATAGGCTGGAATTGCTGAGCTCCGCAGATTCTATTTTTAGCGCAATTGAAATTAAGATTAAGGTTTTAGATGCCCAAAGAATATTGTTGAGTCATGGAACGCAATCGAAAGAGGTGGCAATCAATCAAGCTTTTACTTGGAATGGTGTGGGTGTAATGTTGCTTACTCTAGCTCATAAGAATGTCGAATTAGAAGAGGAGTATGGTGTTCGAATTGTTCCCTTACGAACGGCAATTGCTGATTTAATGGGAAGACTATCGGTATCCGTAACAAATTCGAATGTTTCAACTATTGATTTGACACTAATTCATCAAGTTCCTGAACGCGGTGAGGCATTGATGCATAGTTTAATTAGTAGATACGTGGAGCGCAATCTGCATGATAAAAATGTAGTAGCAGATTCGACACTTTCTTTTATCAATGCCCGTTTGACAAAGATAACGGAGGAGTTATCGGGGGTCGAAGATCGCATTTCGGGCTACAAACAAAGTACGAAATTGGCGGACATAACGGAACAAAGCCGAATCCTATTGGAAAATTCTGCTGGTTATACGAAGAGTATAGCGGAAGTTGAGACTCAACTAACTTCATTAGAAGCAATCACGTCTTATTTATCAGATACCAGCAATCCTCGGGTAGTGCCATCTACTGTTTTGTCGCAAGATGGTACTTTTGCCGCATTGACAACAAAGTATAATGAATTGGTCTTACAACGGGAACGGTTATTATTGGCAAATACCGAGGCTAATCCGCTGGTACAAAATATCACGATGCAGATTGCAGGTCTTCGCAAGGATATGATAGATAACGTGGCGAGTACGCGTCGGCAACTAGAACTTACGAAGAATAATCAGGTAGAATTGTCAAATCGTGTAACATCTCAAATCCAACAGGTGCCAACCATCGAACGTGGATACATCGATCTGGCACGGTTGCAACAGATTAAACAGGCCCAATATGTATTTTTGCAAGAGAAGTGGGAGGAAACCGCCATTAGCCGTACAGCTAATGTTTCGAACTCAAAAGTTATCGATTCACCCAAGGCAGATGCATCACCTTTTGCACCTAGAGCCACCACGATGTATGCAGTAGGGTTAATTTTGGGATTGGCATTCCCTATGTTTGTTCTGTGGCTTCGCGAATTGTTGAATGTACGTATTCGAAATGTTGATGATATCGAACGGTATAATGAGTTAACTGTGCTAGGCATGATTGCCCATTCGGAAGAGCAGGGGCAAGTGGTCGTTACGAAGACGTCCCGCTCGCCTATAGCCGAGCAATTTCGAGCTATGCGTACCAATTTAGAATTTGCGCTAAATGGAGGTAAAACCATATTGTTTACCTCATCTATGTCAGGCGAGGGAAAATCCTACGTGGCTTTAAATTTAGCTGTAGCTTTAGCTTTATTAGATAAGAAAGTCTTGATTATGGAGTTGGATTTACGCAAGCCTTCCATTACGGCCAAGTTGGGCCTACCATCTGGAAAGGGATTTTCGCACTATATCGTCCGCCCTGACATGCGTGTTGATGAAATTATTATGCCATCAGGTACACATGAAAATGTTGACTTGGTGCAAGCCGGAGCTATTCCGCCTAATCCGGCGGAGTTATTGATCCATCCACGCACACAGCAATTGATGAATGAGCTTGCAGAGCGGTACGATTATATTCTTATGGATGCCCCGCCTGTCGGTATGGTTACAGACGCACAGTTATTAGGACGGTACGCCGACCTATGCTTGTATCTCGTACGTCAAGGCTATACCTATAAAGAACAGCTGCGGATTCCAAACGATCTCGTTCGCAATGATAAGATCAAGCCTATACAATTAGTAGTTAATGATATTCAGGCCAAAGGCGGTTATTACAGCAACTACGGGTATGGTTATGGATACGGCTATGGCTACGGTTATGGTGATTATGGGCAGATGGGAAAAAAGAAAAAATGGTGGCAGTTTTATAAACGCGGTTAGATAAAAGAACAATGGATAAGCAGACTAAAATCTTTATTGCAGGCCATCGGGGTATGGTGGGTGGTGCGATCAAAAGAGTCTTGGAAAGACAGGGGTTTACGAATTTACTGTACCGTGCATCTTCGGAGCTTGATCTTCGGAATCAGGCTGCGGTCAATGAATTCTTCGAGACAGAAAAACCAGAAGTTGTTGTTGATGCAGCGGCTAGGGTTGGGGGAATCTTAGCCAACAACAACTACCCTTATCCCTTTTTGATGGAGAACATGCAGATCCAGAATAACCTGATTGACGCCGCTTTACAGACCGGTGTGGATAAGTTTATCTTTCTCGGATCCTCATGCATCTATCCCAAGTTGGCACCACAGCCCTTGAAGGAAGAATACTTGCTCACCGATTCTTTAGAACCCACCAACGAGTGGTATGCCATTGCAAAGATCTCGGGTGTAAAAGCCTGTGAAGCCATCCGCAAGCAGTTTGGAAAAGATTATGTGAGTTTAATGCCCACCAATCTGTATGGCACGCACGATAATTTTGATCTCCAAAGCTCACATGTACTACCGGCGATGATTCGCAAATTTCACGAAGCCAAGGAAAATGGCCATGTTCCGGTTACTCTTTGGGGATCAGGTACACCGATGCGTGAGTTTTTGTTTGTCGATGATTTGGCAGAAGCGGTGTTATTTGCTTTAGACAACGTCTTACCCGAACACCTGTATAACGTAGGTACAGGAACAGATTTAACCATAAAAGAACTGGCTGAAACCATACAAGTAGCAGTCGGCCATCAAGGGGATATCATTTGGGACAGCAGTAAACCCGACGGTACACCACGTAAGTTAATGGATATATCCAAAATGCACGAACTGGGCTGGAAACATAAAGTCGAACTAAAAGAAGGAATCGAAAAAACATACGGTTGGTTTCTAGAAAACCAAAACAACTACAAAGAAGTAAAATTATAAGATTATCCACTGTATAGGTATTTAGTCTCAATACTTAATACTCAATACTTAATACTACCAAAAATGAAAACAGCATTAATCACCGGCGTAACAGGTCAAGACGGTTCATACCTAGCAGAATTACTTCTAGAAAAGGGCTACATGGTCCACGGTATCAAACGTAGAGCATCTTCTTTTAATACGCAGCGTATCGATCATTTATATATCGATCAGCACGAGCAGCATGTCCGTTTTAAGCTCCACTACGGTGATTTAACAGATTCTACTAATCTAATTCGTATTATCCAAGAAGTACAGCCCGATGAGATTTACAATCTCGGAGCGATGTCGCATGTAAAGGTGTCTTTCGATTCGCCTGAATATGTAGGAAATGTTGATGGGTTAGGTACGCTACGAATCTTAGAAGCAGTTCGTATACTAGGTTTAGAAAAAAAGACCCGAATTTATCAAGCGTCCACATCAGAACTATACGGAGGCTTGGCAGATAATAAAAATGCAAAGGGGTTTTACGATGAGAATTCTCCGTTTTATCCGCGCTCGCCCTATGGAGTAGCAAAGATTTACGGTTTCTGGATTACGAAGAACTACCGCGAAGCCTATAATATATATGCCTGCAACGGAATTTTGTTTAATCATGAATCACCGAGACGCGGAGAAACCTTTGTGACACGTAAGATTACGATGGCCACAGCAGCCATCGCCTTGGGTAAACAGGAGTGTTTGTTTCTAGGCAATCTCAACTCGCTTCGCGACTGGGGACATGCGAAAGATTATGTAGAGGCGATGTGGCGTATCTTGCAACAAGATGTTGCGGAGGATTATGTAATTGCTACAGGAGTGACTACATCCGTTCGTGACTTCGTGAAAATTGCTTTTGCAGAATTAGGGATTACCCTTCGATTTGAAGGAGAAAACGAGCAAGAAGTAGGAATCGTTGATACCATTGACGAGATGATATTTAGCGATAGCGTAGGTTCGGAGATCGCAGACATGCAGATCAGCAAATTACCAAACCAGCAAATTGTTAAAATTGACCCCGCTTATTATCGCCCTACGGAAGTGGATCTATTGATTGGTGATCCAACGAAATCAAAAACAAAATTAGGCTGGAATCCTCAGTATGATCTCTCAGCTTTAGTAAAGGAAATGGTGAAAAGTGACCTGGAACTATTAAAAGAAGACGATAAATTGCAGTATAATAGGCGATATTCTAATATTAAATATAGTGTCGGTTTATAGATCTATAGCAAAAAACTATGCTGCCAACATGTTTGGTATGGGTTTGAGTTTTCTTAACCAAATAGCTATGGTGCCATTTCTTATATTGATTTGGGGTGTGGAGAAATATGCCGATTGGATCCTTATAACTGCGTTATCGTCTTTTTTTACTATGAGTAATATGGGGTTAAACCAAGCTACAAATAATGAATTTGTTCTTAAATATCAACAAAAGGATGTAGCTGCGTGTTCGAAATTGCTCTCAAATTCGCTGTTTTTTATTCTGTTGATGTGCAGCATATGTCTTTCCCTTTCTTCTATTATAAGCTTTTTTTTCGGATTTAAAAATATCCTAAATACAACGGTTTTTGATGGTACAGAGACTAATGTTTTGTTTATTTTATTATTGCTTAACATTTTTTTGAAAATGTATGGCGGCGTTTATAATGGCATTTATCGCGTTCAATCTTACTCTCATTTAAGTGCGATGATTGATAATGTAGTTCAATTGTCAGGAATATTCATATTATTTTTCGGAATTTGGTTGCAAATAAATGTCATATTGATAATGATTGCTTACAATATTCCCGCATTTCTTGCAATTCTTTACCGCCACTATCATTCACAAAAATGGTTCAAATTTTCTTTCAGTTTTCAGGAACTAGATTGGAGCGTATTTAAGAGCTTAATTAGACCGTCTATAGCTTTTATGCTTGTACCTTTGGGGTTAGCAGTTTCGAATCAAGGTTTAGTCTTCGTCGTGAATGCATTATTTGGATCTACAATTCTTGTAGCATTTACAACGACCCGTACATTAGTCAACTTTTTACGATCTCTTATAAACGTATTTGGAAATTCGGTTTATCCAGAAATATCGAATTCTTACAGTCGAAAGGACACGAATACTATGAATAAAGTATATTATCGTTCATTAATTATAACCTTCTTGGTGAGTATAATAGCTGTTATTGTATTGATGTTTGCCGGAAAGCCAATTTATTTGGAGTGGACTAAACACGCTTTGGTATTTCACGAGGTGTTTTTTAAAGGAATGTTATTAGTTTTATTTATTTCATGCTCATGGAATTTGTCTAGTACTGTTTTATTGGCTACGAATAATCATTTTTCTTTTACTGTGGTGTTTCTCGTGACACAAATTTTGGGTGTAGGATTCGTTTATATTTTTTTGTTAATTTATCCCTATATTGAAGTTATTCCTCTGGTTTTATTCCTAACCGAATTTTCACTTCTTATATTCACAATTTTCAAAGTCAATCAATTAGTAGGATCTAATTTCAAAACCTTTGCTAAGCAAGTCCTACTCGAAACAAAATATATATTAAAAATAAGCACAAAAAAAATCTATGAAAAAAATAGCAGTAGCGACATTAGGTAATGCTCAAGAAAATTATGGACAATTATTGCAGGCATATGCATTACAGACTTTTTTAAAAAAATCAGGTTATGATGCTTTTTTAATTCGATACAAGAGAGAATTTACATTGCATGATGAGAAGGGGGTAAGAAAAGTAGCAAAGGCAATTTATTTGCTTTTTCGAAAGTTTTTTTTTCAAGATGTTGGAAATCGAGAGGTATCCAGCTCATCTATACAACAGAGAGATTTCAAAAATTTCTATAAGGAACATTTTAAGTTTTCTGAAAAATTATATACAAACATCGAACAATTAAAGAATGCACCACCTATTGCAGATGCTTACATCGCAGGTAGCGATCAGATCTGGAATTGGGGTGGTCGATATGGCTACGATAAGGTGTATTTTCTGCAGTTTGGAGACATGAATGTTAAACGTATTTCTTACGCTGCCGGTATGTCAAAAATTGTAGATAACCCGCAGTTAAAAAAAGAATTGAAAAGCTATTTGCGAAGGTTTGACAGTGTCTCTCTTAGAGAACCAACAGGAATTCATCTATTAAAAGAAGCAGGATTTATAACTCCGCAAGTCGTTTTGGATCCAACACTATTATTGCAAAAGGAAGATTATAAAGATCTAACGAGATCTATTCCAACTCCATCTAAAGAGTTTATTTTAGGATATCTTATCAATTTCAAGACAGCAGACGATATTGATTGGAACACCATTGAAGATTATTTGTCATCAACTGGGATAGACTTTAGATATGTCTCAGCTGAAGGTTATACTGGCGCTACTGATAAATTAGGAACTTATGAAACCCAATATTATACAACGCCCGAATGGCTTGCTTCTATGGAAAATGCTAAATCTGTATTGACGTCGAGTTATCATGGTCTTTTGTTTTCTATTATAATGAATAAGCCATTTCTCTTCTTTTTTATTGAGGATAAGGAACATTCTTATGGACGAAATAGAGCCATGCATATTCTCAGTGAACTAGGTTTAGAATCAAGGGTATATCAGAAAAAAAACTCGCTGACATTTGAGGAGCAATTAAATCGTCCGATAGCTTGGAAAGATGTTGTGAATAAACTCGAAAAGTTGAAGCAAAAATCAATCGATTTTCTAATCAATGCGATTGAAAATTAGTGCACTTACCACACATACTAGGTCTTTATAAGTTTTTAGACCAAATATGAGACCGCTAAATGAAAAAGCAATGAGAGAGGCTGGTATTTCTAACAGATTGAGTTCTATACACCAAGTTTGGTTGGATTCGGTCTGTACTATTCTGTCCGTCATAGCCTAGCGACGTGCTAAACTATTTTACAACTAAGATTTAGTAAAAGATATAATTTATATTTAAATATGATTCCGAAAATAATCCACTATTCTTGGTTTAGTGAAGAACCTATCCCAAGTCACATCCAGGAACTAATGATGACCTGGAAAAAACTTATGCCGGATTATGAATATGTTTTATGGGATGGAAAAAAGTTAGCCGATATTAATAACACTTTTGCAAACGAAGCTGTGAGTGTTCGTAAATGGGCTTTTGCCTCTGATTTTTTGCGTCTTTACGCAGTATATCATTATGGTGGTATTTGGTTTGATACAGATATACAAGTTTTTAAGTCGTTTGATTCTGTATTGGACAACCGCGTGTTCATTGCTAATGAAGCAGGTGCTAAAGGTTATGGGAAGAAATATCATTGGTTAACCGCTCACTGCTTCGGTGCTGAAAAAGGACATCCGTTTATAAAAGACTGTTTGGATTTTTACACAGAACGACATTTTATTCGTACAACAAGTAAAAAATTTCCTCCTAATTTTCAATTTGATTTAACAATATGTCCTGAGATTATGGCGACTGTAGCCGATAATTACGGTTATGATAATTATGGTTTTCGTGATGACGAGCAATTATTAAAGGAGGGTATACATGTATATCCTTCTGATTATTTTGATTCTCCACAGTATAAATCGATGAAACGCGTGTATAGTATTCACCGAGAGGCGGGTAGCTGGCGCGAAGGCAATGAGGGTAAAATGCTTAATTATAAGGGGACAAATCCGAAAAAAGGCAGGATTTTGCAGTTTTTTAAAATTTTATTCCAAAAGCTTTTGGCAAGTGTTAGTATTGCTGTAGTTCGTATAAGATAAATCAAATTATGAGAATACTATCTATAGGAGGATTTAACGGTGTTAGTAATACTTGTTTGCATCGGCATTGGGCGCTTACAGCAATAGCAACCGAAATTGATAAAATTAACGTTTATGAAAAACCTATCAATTTGAGGTATAAGATTGCTAATCGTTTTTTTTTACTTAATCTTCCTATTCGATTACCTGACATATCTAACATTAATTCAAAAATAAAAAGCTTCGTATCAGAGAAGAATTACGATATCGTCTGGATTGATAAAGGTTTAATGATAAACAAAAAGACTTTGGAGTATATCAAACAAATGAGTCCTAACACCAAAATTGTAAGTTATTCTCCAGATAATATGGCTATTCGTCATAATCAGAGTCAGAATTACTTAAGTTCCATTTCTTCATATGATTTTATTTTCACAAATAAGTCATACATTTTAAATCAAATGCTGAAAATGGGGGCTAAAAATGTTCAATTTGTGAATAATAGTTATGAAGATACGTTTCATTATCCACGATTTTTAGAAGCGGATGATTATGATCGCTTGGGAGGCGATATTGGGTTTGTAGGAGCTTGGGAAGATGAGAGGTGTAAAACCATTCTTTATTTGGTGGAAAATGGCCTGAAGGTTCGAGTATTCGGGGGTGGCAAATGGTTAGAATTTAGAGGTTTATATCCAAATCTTACTATTGAAGCCGAAGGTTTGTATTCTGATGATTATGCTAAATCTTTTCAGGCTTTTAAAATCTGTCTTTGTTTTCTAAGAAAAATGAATTTTGACTTACAGACGACTCGATCAATAGAAATACCCGCCTGCGGTGGATTTATGCTAGCTGAACGGACATATGAACATACTGCTTTATTTGAAGAAGCGAAGGAAGCTGATTTTTTCTCATCCAATGAGGAGTTGTTTCAAAAATGTCAATATTATCTTACTCATGCAGAAAAGCGAAAGAAAATCGCGCTAGCCGGTAGATTGCGATGCGTGTCCTCTGGATATTCTAATGTAAGTACTATAAAAAGACTCATAAATTCGGTGTTCAATACTGTATAAATCTTACTTATGTTAAATAATATTCGTTTGTATGAGAAATAGCGAGGCATTGAGAGCAAGAGTATCACCACTGAAAAATACATATAAGGAAGACAAACTCTCAGGTATAAAAAAGATAGTTGATGTTATTTTGTATGTTGCTGTATTTTTTGAGGTATTATTTTTTCCAGAAATTGGAAATTTGATAGGTTGTGTTATGACCTTGTTTTGCTGGTGGATATTCCGATATTTTTTTCTGTTCAAAAAAATAATATTGTTACATCCCTTTTCATTCTTGATGTTTTTGTCAATGTTTATGTATAGGTTCGTGCCTTTTATTGCTACCCTGGTAGAAGGGAAGCCTATAACATACGGTTTTGAAAATGCATATGAAACCTTTTTTTATGAAACTTTGCTTTTTGTTGTTTCAGCATTAGCTTTTTACTTCGCCTCGGTACAAGTTGTCAAACCTGCCAGCAATTTCGTTCAAGAAAAACTGTGTAAATTGAATTTCTATAAGTCGGACATTGTTGTTTTATGGGTAATGGGGTTTATTGGTTTAATAGCTCAATTATATAGTTTAATGATCGGAGGAAGATCTGAGTACGGAGATGTCTTATCAAAATCTATAGCGGGTATCCAATATATGATTTACGCGCCGAGCATTTTGCTGTTTCCTAGTCTTACATCACAACGCTACACAGTAAATAGAGCTCACGTGTTAATTTATTTGGGTGTTGTGTTTACTCTTTCTTTGGCTACGAATAGTAGACAAACCATGCTCATGCCGGTAGCAACTTTAACTTTGCTTTTCTGTCTTGATATACTTAGACGAAATTTATCTATAAGGCAGTTTGTTTCCCCAATGAAATTAGCAGGTTTCGTTGTTTTTTTTGTGTTTGGTATGAGTTTAATATCTGATATTTCCATTGCAATGCTTGCCAATCGTGGAATAAGAGCTCACGTGAGTCGTGAAGAGCTGTTTATTCAAACCTGGAATACTTTGCAAAATAGGGAGCAGATGGATCAACTGAGAAAGATCAGTAGTCAATACGAAATCATAACAAATGAGTCATATATGATTAATGGTTGGACGGAGACATATATTGATAATTTTATGCTAAACCGATACGGAAACATGCGCATTTCTGATCAAACGATTTATTACGCTAACGTTGTAGGATGGGAGAACTTAAAAATGCGAGACGATCTTATTACCAAAATATGGGCGATCTTACCAACTCCAATTTTGAATAATTTGGGCGTAAAAATTAATAAAGAAGATTTAGAGTATTCTCGGGGTGACTATCTATATAACTTGGCTACTGGTTCTGGGGGGTTGGGAGGATACCGAGTCACTAGCCATATTGGTGATGGATTGGCTACTTGGGGGATGTGGTATTTCCCCATTCAGTTTGTGATTTTTTATTTAGTATTCAAGCTGTTGGATTGTTTTGTGTTGTATACAAAAAGAGGATTTATTTATTCCCCCTACGGCTTAATGAGTATTTTCCTGTTCTTAGGTATGTTTAGAAACGCAAATGGCCACTTTCAAGATATCAGTTATTTAATGAGAGGTTTTTGGCAGGATTGCTTTACCTATTTGGTCGTTTACTGGTTGATTAAAACGTTGACTAAAAGTTTAGTAAACAGGTAGTAATTGAATTTTATATGACAGCGCCTAATATTCTTTCAGAACATTTATATTTTAAGTTTACGCTATGAAGGTTTGTTATATATTTAGAGAAAAGGAACGAAATGCACATAGCATTGAAAATTTATTTGATGCAATATCTACAGCCGGTGCAAAAAAGGGTATACAAGTTGAGAAATGGTATAAGCCTTTGTCCAAATTAAAAGCTATATTTTCGGTTCGAAAACTGAATGCAGATGTATATCATATTACTGGCGATTGCTATTATCTAGCACTTTTTTTGCCATGGAGGAAAACTATTATGACCATACATGATATTGGAATGTATAAAAATCATTCGAAAACTCCTAAACGAAGATTATTTGCTTTTCTCTCATTTGTGTTACCTCTAAGAGTTTTAACTGTATCGACAGTGATATCTGACCTAACCAAAAATGATTTAGTGAAGTTACTAAATGCTGATGAGCGAAAGTTGAAAGTAATTCCTAATCCATTAGTGCTACCGGTCAGATATAGAGAGACGCCTTTTAATAGTGTGAAACCTACCATTTTGCAAATTGGAACTGGTGACCATAAGAATCTAATTGGATTGATTGAAGCTGCAAAGGGCCTTAACTGCCATTTAGATATAATAGGCCGACCCTCTGAAATGCTCAAAGAAAGGATGAAATCTTATCAAGTGGATTACACGATATCGGTTAATTTGACTCAAGAAGAAATGATCGATAAATATTATAAATGTGATATTTTATATTTTGCATCCTTATCGGAAGGTTTTGGGCTTCCGATTTTGGAAGCCCAAGCAACGGGGAAACCTGTTGTTACCAGCAATACCGAGCCCACAAAAACGGTGTGTGGCGGAGGGGCGGTATTAGTTGATCCAAATGATCATGATAGTATTCGTGATGCATTAATAAAAATACAGACAGATCACAAATTTCGAAACAAACTAGTTCAAAATGGTCTCGATAATATCCTAAAATACGATTTGGAAAATATAACAGACCAGTATATTTCTCTTTATTATGAGTACTTTCTATATAAAGGTGATAACAAATGATACAGCATAATTTATTTTTTTGGCAGAATACTAATAGTATACATCAATCGGCTTTTCTCAATTCGTTGGCTAGTATCAAGTTTTGTAAAGTTACGCTTATAGTAACCGAGAAGTTAGCGCCAAATAGAATCAATATGGGATGGAAGGAGCCTATTTTAAAGGATGTCACCATTCTCCGTATGCATGAGGAAAATTGTAAATGGCAGGAACTCCTTGAAATAAATAATGGAGGAAACTGCTTCCATATTTTTTCTGGTCTTCATGCTTTTCCAAAAGTTCAACAAGCCTTCGAATACGCAATAAAAAATAAATGTAGAGCAGGTATTTTTACTGAACCCTTAGATTTGAGGGGAGTGAAGGGATGTCTAAGGTGGATGAGAGGGTTTTATCATAGGCTTCTATATGAGAAGCATATTGAACTTATACTTACAACGGGAAGCAAGGGGGTGTCCCAATTTAAAAATTGGAGATATGAGGTAGATAAAATATTTGAGTGGGCGTATACGGTTGAGGAATCAAAAAATAAAAGTCCTGAATTAGATGACTGCCATGAGTATAAGGTGTTATTTGTCGGTTCTCTTGCGATTTGGAAAGGTTACGACATTTTGATAAGGGCTCTAAAAACCATAAAGCGGGAAAAGATAATAGCAGATTTATATTGTGTAGGTCCTAGCGATCTGGAGTTTTCGAGACAGATAAAAGAGCGATTTAAATTGAGTGATAATATTCGATTGTTACCTTTTCAATCCAACGAAGCTATTCGAACTTGTATGAATAGTTATGACTTGCTCGTTTTACCAAGTAGATATGATGGATGGGGTGCTGTAATCAGTGAAAGCATTATGGAAGGTACACCGGTTTTAGTAAGTAAAAGATGCGGTGCAAGTACTTTGATATCAAGTGTCAAAGTAGGTAAGGTAATAAATCAACTTACGACATATGAGGTTTCAAAACAATTAAAATTATTTATGAATATAGGTAAAGTAAATCTAGAAAAACGCAATAATCTAAAAGAGTGGGCTAATGAACATATATCAGGGGCAGCAATGGCTAGTTACTTCATAGATATTATAAATCATGTTGAAGGGGAGATTAAAATAAAACCTGAAGCACCCTGGAATTAAAAACTATTCTTTATCATGAAAATTCTTCGTGTTATATCTTCTATGCATCCTAAAAATGGAGGTCCATGTCAAGGGATTCGAAATTCTATTCCCGCCATGGAAAAACTTGGCGTAGTAAATGAGGTCGTTTGTTTGGATGCACCCACAGAGCAATTTATTGCAAACGATCCCTTTGTAGTTCATGCCTTAGGGAAAGCTAAAGGGGGCTGGGCTTATAACAGTAATTTCCAAGCCTGGCTTCGTGATCATCTAAGAGAGTATGACGTAGTTATTATGCATGGTTTGTGGCTCTATCCAAGTTACGCAGCTTCAAATGCAATAAAAAAATTTAGAAAAGACAATCCACGAACTGAGCTGAAGTTTTACGTTATGCCACATGGAATGTTAGACCCTTGGTTTCAAAGGGATAAGAGCAGAAGACTAAAAGCCTTACGCAACGAAATTTATTGGAAGTGGTTGGAAAAAAATGTGGTGAACAGTGCTGACGGTTTATTGTTTACCTGTGAGCAGGAATTGTTACTAGCACGCGGAACTTTCAAAGGCTATAGCCCAAAACTAGAGTTAAATATCGGCTATGGAATACAAGCTCCTCCTAATTTATTAGGTCAAGTACTACCGTCAAAAGTGAACAAACCATACTGGTTATTTCTTAGTCGCATCCATCCAAAAAAGGGAGTTGATCAATTGTTGAACGCTTACTTTCAGCTCAAGAAGGAGCACGTCAATGTGCCAGATTTGGTAATTGCTGGCCCTTTAGAATCAGCTTATGCAGAATCAATGCGGGTAAAAGCGGCAGCCTGTGGCGACATTCATTTTGTCGGAATGTTACAGGGAGATGCAAAGTGGAAAGCTTTTTACGGTTGCGAAGCGTTTGTTTTACCCAGTCATCAGGAAAATTTTGGTATATCTGTAGTCGAAGCCATGGCCTGCAATAAACCTGTTCTTATTACTAATCAAGTAAATATTTGGAGAGAGATCGAAGAAGGACAAGGAGGTCTAATTGATACGGATACAAATGAAGGGACCTATCAAATTCTTAAAAAATTTGCCTTAATGGACGAAACTCAAAAGAAAGAGATGGGGCATAATGCTGGGAGAGTATATCAAAAGAATTTCACAATAGAAGAGGCTGCAAAAAAAATGTTGGATGCCTTTATTCGTTGATCATGGCATCTCAGATATTTACTAGTATATAAATCAATTAGAAATATGGAAATACCAAAATATATAGATACCATACCAAAATCGGATAAAATAAAACGCCTTATTTGGCGTGTGGTTTCATTGTTTTTGTTTAAACCATTTTCTCTTCCGGTTTTTAATGTGTGGAGGATATATTTATTAAAGCTATTTGGAGCAAAACTGCAAAAAGGTGTAAATATATATGCGTCCGCCTACATTCCTGCTCCATGGAACTTAGAGATGGGAGAACAGTCGACACTCGGTCCTGAAGTTAAACTGCATATAGGTAAAACTGTTATTGGGAGAAAGGTCACGGTGTCGCAACGCACATATCTATGTAGTGCAACGCATGAAATCGATTCTATAAATACACCCTTTATTGCGGGAACCATAACCATCGGAGATTTTGCATGGGTAGCGGCTGAAACATTTATAATGACAAATGTAAACATCGGAGAAGGTGCGGTCGTAGGAGCGCGAGCAGCGGTTTTTAAAGATGTAGCTCCTTGGAATGTCGTAGGGGGCAATCCCGCTAAGTTTATTAAGGAACGTAAGGTAAAGGACTGGATATGCTAGATATTTCTACAATAATTTTAACCTATAACGAAGAAAAACACATCGCTCGATGTATTCAAAACGCTAAGCGGTTCTCGAAAGAGGTTTTTTTAGTTGACTCGTTTTCTTCCGATCGAACAAAGGAAATTGCAGAGTCAATGGGTGCAATTGTTTATCAAAATAAATGGGAAAATAATCATGCTAAGCAATTTAATTGGGGGTTGGCAAATCTCCCAATCACTACCGACTGGATATTCCGTTTAGACGCTGACGAATACCTATCGGAAGATCTGATAACGGAAATTAGTGATAAATTTTCAGTTATTCCTGCTAATGTTTCTGGAATAGTTATGGAAAGAAAGATGATCTTTCTAGGACGAGCTATCACCAGAGGTAATGTACAATGGAATATGCTTCGTTTATTCCGTTATGGTAAGGGACTGTGTGAAAACCGTTGGATGGATGAACACATCGTGCTAACGGAAGGTGAGACACTACAACTGCAACACTGTTTTTATGATGATAATTTAAATCCTCTGGGTTGGTGGATTGCGAAGCACAACAGTTATAGTATTAAAGAAGCTATAGAACTACTAAATTGTGAAGTTCCCTTAATGTATACTGGGGAAAGTATCGGAATGTTGTCCGAAGATGCAAACGACAAACGTAACAAAAAATCTCAATATGCTAGAATGCCCTTGTTTTGGCGCAGCTTTATTTACTTTATTTATCGCTATATTTTTAAACTCGGTTTTCTGGAGGGTAAGGAAGGTTTTTTATGGCATTTTATGCAAGGCTGGTGGTATCGTACACTCGTTGACGCAAAAGTATATGAAATCAAAAAGTACTGTGGCAGTGACCCTGCAAAGATAAAAGCATTTGTGAAAGAGAACTACCAAATTGATCTAGGATAAAATATTGTATGAGGATTTTAATACACGGTATAAACTACGCACCGGAGCTGACGGGGATTGGCAAATACACTGGGGAGATGGCGATCTGGCTTGCCGCGCAGGGGCGTGATGTTCACGTATTAACTGCTTTGCCCTATTATCCTGAATGGGAGATTCATTCGGCATATAAAAACAAGAGCTGGTTTACGGAGACGTTAAACGGTGTAAAGGTGCACCGTGTACCCTTGTATGTTCCTAAGGAAGTTACTTCCTTAAAACGAATATTACATGAATTCTCATTTTTAGCGGCTACTATACCGTTTTGGATAAAAGCCATCTTTTCTAAAAAGTATGATGTCGTGTTTTGTATTGCTCCTCCTTTTCATTTGTCTTTGTTTCCGTGGTTGTATAAAAGCACTAGGGGCGGCGTATGGATAAACCATATACAAGACTTACAGGTGGATGCGGCAAAAGATCTGGGGATGATTAAAAATAAGACATTTTTGGATATTATGTTTGGCTTGGAACGATTCTTCTTAAATCGAGGTTTGCGTGTGTCGACAATCTCGGAAGGGATGCAGCACAAGATTTTAAGCAAGGGGATAGCCAGTACCAAAATTATGTTCTTTCCCAATTGGGTGGATAGTAATGTGATCTTTCCCTTGCCAAAAGAGAAGTCGTTGCGACAGGAAATGGGTTTTAACTTAGCGGACAAGATTGTATTATACAGTGGTAACTTGGGTGAGAAGCAAGGCTTAGACGCTATACTAAGAGCTGCGGCTGCATTCAAGGCCGATAGCTCTGTTAAGTTTGTGATATGCGGATCAGGCGGGGGTAAAGACAAGCTTATCCGGTTAGCAGAAGAGAGCCTATTGTCGAACGTTTTCTTTTTTCCTTTGCAGCCCTATGAGAAACTTTCTGCTTTATTAGCGATGGCAGATTTACACCTGGTCTTGCAGAAATCTTCTGCAGCAGATCTAGTCATGCCCAGTAAATTAACAGGTATTTTAGCAGCGGGTGGTTGCGCTTTGGTTACGGCCACGGAGGGCACGACCTTATATGATGTGGTCTATAAATTCCAGATGGGAATTCTTGTGCAGCCTGAAAATGAAGAAGATCTTCTAAGGGGTATACGGTTAGGCTTATTTGGTGATACTTCAGCCTATAGGCAAAATGCCCGCAATTATGCCGAGCAGTATTTAGAAAAAGAACAGATTTTAAGGAAGTTTGAAGCAGATTTAAATGATTTAATGGTATTACCAAAAGCATAGGAATTATGAGAAGCATCGCGCTATTAGTAATAATATTATTTATGACCTCCCAAGGAGTGGCTCAGAATAAATTTGCGGATTCACTACGACTACAAGTCGGTTCGCAAGTACAGGTCGCTTCCGAAGGCTTTCAGCCCTTATGGTCCAAAGCCAATCGCTTTGGGATGGCCAGTAATAAGCAGTTCGATCAAATCACATGGATGGAGGTTTCCAATTCCCATCATTTAGGTACGATGCGCTTGTTAAGCGATAGTGCTTCACCGCTTCAACTCAGTTACGGAGCAACCGTATTTAATGCGGAACATTACGATCGTGTGGTATTACAGCAGGGCTTCGCACAATTAAAATACAAAGAGTGGTTTATTCGGGGGGGGCGCCATCGGGATTTATGGGATGATCTTGACCCAGAACTTTCTATGGGTTCTTTAGGCACAAGCGGTAATGCATTGCCAATCCCTAAAATCACTCTGGGCATAGATGATTACATCAACATTCCATTTACGAAAGGAACACTTCAGTTTAAGGGAATGATAGGGCATGGCTGGTTAGGCGATAATCGATTTATGGAGTCGTGGTTGCATGAGAAGTCTTTTTATGGGAGGATTAATTTAGGGAAATGGAAACCTTATGGTGGCGTTCAACACTATACGGAATGGGGCGGACAGCGACCTTCTGAAAATATCTATTTAGATCGATCTTTTAAAGGTTTTTTGGACGTTCTGTTTGTTCAGGAGGCAAATGACGGATCTTTGCCTACAGAGGAGGAGCTAGCTGGACGTAGACCCAATCGGGCCGGAGATCAACGTGGCGTTGCGGAGCTCGGTGTCTACTACGAAAATGAAAAAGCCAAGGTTCACGTGTACAACCAAACTCCTTTTGAGAGCGGTAAAGGGGTTGATATAAGGAATATGGACCGTTTTGTAGGACTTCATATCGTGAATAAAAATGAACATAGCATTTTGCGGGACATCGTTGCTGAATTTATCTATACCAAACAAATGGAAGATTTCGGAGGAAGCGAGATGCAAAGCTACTATAATAACGGACCTATGAAAACTGGATGGGAATATGAACAGCTAGTAATTGGAAATCCGCTGTTTACAAATCGCGAGGGAGCATCTAATTACCTTCCGACACAACCATATAATTGGAACGGCACAGAACAAATACCAGGTAATGCTAATATCATTAATAACCGTTTGGTAGGTGGTAATATCGCTACTAGAGTGAAATTAAATGAGACTTGGCGTTTACGTGCGAAACTTACCGGTGTTATGAATTATGGCGCGCGCAATTTTGAAGGATTTTATGGAAATGGAGAAGGCTTGTTTCAGACGCACGCATTGCTTGAAGTGAATTACAGACGCGGGCAATGGCTATTTAGAGGGAACGTTGCGGGAGATTTTGGTGAGCTATATGAGAACGTTGGTGGTTCCTTAGGCGTACAATATTCATTAGAACGAATAAGTAACCCTGAGAAGATAAATAGATAAGTATCGGATCAAACTTTTATTTAAACAAAAAAATATTCTACCTAAAATGAAAAATGAATTCGTAACATCTGAGAAAAAAGAAAGGGTAGGAGATCTCAAAATAGGCATAACCTTTTCTGCCTTTGATCTACTGCATGCCGGCCACATTAAAATGCTGGAAGAAGCCAAAACGCAGTGTGATTACTTAATCTGTGGATTGCAAACCGATCCAACTTTGGATCGGCCCGAAAAAAACAAACCCGTGCAGACCGTGGTGGAACGTTATATACAGCTCAAAGGCTGCAAGTACGTAGACGAGATTGTACCATACGCTACAGAGCAAGATTTGGAGGATATATTACGTTCCTATAAGCTGGATGTACGCATCGTAGGGGATGAGTACATGAGCAAGAATTTTACAGGAAGGCAATACTGTGAAGAGAAGGGCATCGAGCTTTATTTTAATGGACGCGATCACCGCTTTTCGAGCTCTGGTCTGCGTAAATCAGTAGCTGAAAAAGAAGGTTCAAATGGACATTCGCAAATCGGCAAATCGGCAAATTCGCAAATTCGCAAAAAACAGAAATAAAAAATGAACCATATCATACATGTAATTTTAACAGGTGGCGTAGGAAGCCGCTTGTGGCCATTATCAAGGAAACGCTTTCCAAAGCAATACCTGAATCTATTTAAAGGCGGCTCCCTATTTGGGATGACCGTTGCTCGGAACCACGCACTTTGTGATAAAGTGACCGTAGTAGGGAATTGCGACAATTACTTGCTCAGCAAGGAGATTATGGAGGCCCAGGGTGTAGACTATACCGATATCGTGGAAGCAACGCCACGTAATACAGCCGCAGCAATTGCCTTTGCTGCCTTTGCTGCGCAACCTGAAGATATCTTGATCGTAACACCTTCGGATCACGTCATCGTCGGTGATGAAGCCTATGAACATGCCATGCAGGAAGGCATTGAGAAGGCCTCCAAGGGATATATTGTGACCTTTGGTATTCAAGCGACTCGGCCTGAAACGGGTTATGGCTATATCGAATATGAGGGGGATCAAGTGTTGTCCTTCCGTGAAAAGCCCAACCAGGATACGGCAGAGGACTTTATTGAGCAGGGGAACTTTCTATGGAACTCGGGTATGTTCTGCTTTCGGGCGGATACCTTTCTTGCAGAACTGCAACAATTCGAACCAAAGGTGTATGCCACGGCATGGGCCGCTTGGCAAAACCGCAATGGCGATATGCTCGATGAAGCACTTTCTGCAGAAATTCCTTCAATCAGTATTGATTACGCCGTAATGGAGCGTTCTAAAAAGATACGTGTAGTAGCCACACGCTTTGAGTGGTCTGATTTGGGCTCTTTTGAATCCTTGTATGAATACCTCAAAGAAACAGGTCATAATGTGGATGAGAATGGAAATATGGTGATCGGCACGGAACTTTTTACAGCTTTTGTTGGATTACGCAACACGATTTTAGTATATACAAAAGATGCGTTGTTGGTCGTGCAGAAAGAACGGTCGCAGGATGTAAAGAAGATATATAATACCTTAGAGCGCCATCAATCCAAATTAATTGATTAATTGGGCAAATGCGCCTATTTGCAAATTTTACTTTTTACATTTACCATTCCTACGGGAGACGAGCATTTTGACGTTGAAATATGAGAGCAATAAAAAAAATTACCTGTATTGGAGCTGGCTACGTTGGTGGGCCTACGATGTCCGTGGTGGCACAGCGCTGTCCAGAGATAGAAGTGACGATAGTCGATATGAATACGGCACGCATAGCCGCGTGGAATGATAGCGATCTGGCTAATCTACCGGTATATGAGCCTGGTTTGGACGAAGTTGTCGCTGCCGCACGCGGCCGTAATCTCTTCTTTTCAACGGATGTAGATAAAGCGATTGAAGAAGCGGATATGATCTTTATCTCCGTGAACACACCAACCAAGACCTACGGAAAAGGAAAAGGGCAGGCGGCAGACTTAAAGTTTATCGAACTTTGCGCGCGGCAAATTGCTGCGGTTGCTACGTCGGATAAGATCGTGGTGGAAAAATCGACCTTACCGGTACGTACTGCCGAGGCATTAAAATCTATTCTAGATAATACAGGTAGCGGTGTAAATTTCCATATTCTCTCTAATCCTGAGTTTTTAGCGGAGGGTACTGCTGTACAAGATCTGCAAAATCCAGACCGCGTATTGATCGGCGGTGAAGATGCGGAAGCAATACAGGCTTTGGTTGATATCTACGCCCACTGGGTTCCGCGTGAAAAAATTATTACAACCAACCTTTGGTCTTCGGAGCTATCCAAACTGGTTGCGAATGCATTCCTCGCGCAACGGGTATCATCCATCAATGCGATCTCTGAACTATGTGAAGTGACGGGAGCAGATGTGAATGAAGTGTCTAGAGCGATAGGAATGGATAGCCGTATCGGACCAAAATTCCTGAAGGCTTCAGTCGGTTTTGGCGGCTCTTGTTTTCAAAAGGATATCCTCAACCTGGTCTATATTGCCCGCACCTATAATTTGCATGCCGTAGCGGATTATTGGGAACAAGTGATATTGCTCAATGATCACCAAAAGGTGCGTTTTGCAGAGAACATTATTAAGACCTTATATAACACGGTTAACGGAAAGAAAATAGCTTTCTTGGGTTGGGCGTTTAAAAAGGATACCAATGATACCCGCGAGTCGGCAGCGATCTACGTGGCGGATCATTTGCTTGATGAGGAGGCCGAGGTGATCGTGTACGATCCGAAGGTATCGGCAGAGCAGGTATATAAAGATCTGGATTACCTAGGTACACGTAGCCCGGAAGCTAATCGCCGCTTGGTCACAGTAGTGGAAGATCCTTATGAAGCGGTGAACGATGCGCATGCAATCGCCGTGCTAACGGAGTGGGACGAATTTAAAAACTACGACTGGTCTAAAATAAAAGCGGGCATGAAAAAGCCTTCTTTCGTATTTGATGGGCGTAAGTTGTTGGATCGCAAACAGCTGGAAGAACTTGGTTTTGTGTATTACGCGATAGGGGAATAGGTTTTTAGGGATTAGGGGTTAGGAGTTAGAGATTAGGGGTTAGAGAATAGGGGTTAGGTGTTAGAGAGGTGGTGATTTGTAGGGACTTTCTTCGTCCTTTCTTCGGACGTTCTTCGCCCGTTGTTGCACCGGTGCGTTACCGCTGCCTTACCTTTGTCTTAGGGCTGCCTTACCTTTTCTTGGATAGCCCTAAGATACAACTAAGCCAATCCTAAGGTAGCCCTAATATAATGGGCGAAGATGGTTGCCTATTGGTTAGGAGAAAAGCAGAAGGAAACCAGTTTAGTCTGGTCGTAAATAGGATAGATTTTATGGATATTAGGTATAGACCCTGTGTAATTCGACCTCTAGATTCGTTTTTTTGTTTTGTGCATGGCTAAATTGGAGAATTCAACGAAATTAAATTTATCGAGAAGGGGTAACTTTTACAATGATTAACCAAAACCCTACCGTACCCTCAAACTCACAACATCGCTCCAGTCCCCGGTTCCGTAGCTGTTTATAGCACGTACCTTAATGAAAACTGTTGATCGGGACGGTATATCCTTAAGCACGTTATTCCGGGATCGGGTAGTAAAAAGTGAATGCTCCCACTGAAGTTCTGGCGAATGGGGTTCAACTTCATCATATGACGTCCATAACGCATACTTGCACTCATAGGTAAGATCTCTGCCCAACGGATTGAAATCGAAACGGACTTCGTCGAATAGCTGCCCATCGGAAAGCCGACCGCCGGTAGGTGCCCCGGGAACTGTTCCCTTCTTCCGTCCTGTAAATACGGGAAACCCCGATGTATATAGGATAGACAATTTTCCTTTGGCCACGAAATTGACATAAGCCGCCAGCTCGCCTAATAGAGTAGCTAAGCGTGCCTTACTCTCCCGTTTGAGCTCCCTGTCGACGCGTCCGTGCGTCCAGTTAACTTGTGCCAAGTTCCTCAAATACGCGTTATAGGCACTTTCCACTTCTGAAAGCGATGGAGTGGGATCGGGGAAGTGGGGATTTCCTTCCATTGAAGTAAGTATAACATCCGCTTCTACTAATAGCACGCTATCTCTATGCTGACCGAAGCCTCCTAATACACGTATATAGCTCATAATTAATGTTTTTAGATTTACTTATTTGTATGTTAGATCAGATAATGAGACTCATTTCTAGACAATACAATGTAATTGTATACTAATATGCCGTTAATATAACTAATATCTACGTTATTTTAAAATACAATAGCGTAGATTTATTTAAGAGCAACGTTAAAGTCTTTTCATAGTACGGTATTATGAAATATTAATACGTTGTAGTATTTGATATAAACGTTAATATAAATTAAAGTAACTTAAAAATAACTCTACTTAACGTAGTTATTTAATAAAATAACGGAATATTGTTTTGGAAGAGCGTTAATCTATTATATAACAACGTTAGATTGAACTGAAATTACGTATGTGTTGTTTAAAGTACCGTTATTTTGCTGTCTTCTTAGCACTGGTTACAATTAAATCTTATTTACACACTTTAAGGGATACCGCCGACAATATGCCTATGGGAACCTTTCCCTTACGCCATGCAAGATTTATTTTTGAAATCAGTCATTGATAATGGATGTTATGTACTACGGTAGTCTATAGTATTTTTTGTGAACCGACTTGAACCATACTGCTCAGTGGTACGGCGTATATGGTCTTTGTCGACCAAAAGCTTTATCATCTGCAATAGTATACTTTTTCCACTCGCGTGCGGGCCTACGAATAAGGTGAGGTCACCAAAATTGATATTTCTAGTTCCCTCAACAGCTCCCTCAATATTGACAATTTTGCGTTTCATCATGTCCTGTTATTTCGAAGTGATCCTTTAAAGGTTTTCCGTGAGCCGTTATTCCATACAATAGAAGTGCTTTGGTCTCGGTGAATGACAATGAATTGCCTTCGATGCTATTGGAATGATAGTTCCATTCGAATCTGAATTTTTGCCAAAGTACGTCTGCTATATCTGCGAGTAACGGGGGAGAGGCATTCAGGTCTTTTTTTAGCAGCTCTGCTTTTTCTACGTAATTCAAGATCCTTCCCTCCAATACTTCAAAATTCCATCAATAGAATCTTTTTCCAGCAGCTTGTGGCGACTACTACAAAGGATTTTTAAGCATTTCTCCAATTCACTTACTGTGAAAGAGATGTTGCTTTCGGTCTTTATCTTTTTATAGATTTCAAGGCCATCTCTTTTCTTATTAAAAAACTTCTTTTCGATCCATCGTTTTAAGAGATCGAGCAGACCTTTGTTGGTTTTTCGGGTGCTGCCTTTCGGCGCATTTTTCTTCTTCCAGATGATGCGTATACCTTCGCCGCTAGGGAAGTAGACGATATGGGAGAATCCTTTGTACCCGTGGTCCGGTATCCCGCCGGTATGATAGAGCTGTATATTACCCGGTTGGGTGCCATTAGGAATGATTTTAGAAAACGGACATCCTAAGATATAGGGTAGTAGATCGATCTGATCTTCGTTAAACCGGTTCTTATCCCCAGGTTTGATAATGAAGCCGAAGACATAATTATTGGCTTTTCCCAGTAGAAAGGAAAGCTCATCATCAGTCATGCCGATCTCATTTAGCTGCTCAATAACCTGGCAGATAATGGCATAGTCCATCCGGGACATAATGACGTCTGGCTTATCTGCTTTTCTTACGGATGGTCTTTGGATAACTTCGATCAATGGAATAATATTGAATGAAGGTAAAGAATATTATCCTCTGATTTTGTATCCAGGGATATATAGTGGTTCAAATTGTACCAAATTTTCGGACATGCCCTTAAATCTGTTCTCCTTCTTCTCGGCCGGAACAGCAGGCTGAGCCTTGGCAGCTTTATAAGCTTCCTTAGGGCTTTCACACTTAGTTTGTTTCTGCAAAGATTTCTTCATATCGTTTTACTATATCCTCAGTACTCTTGCTAAGTATGTTAGGTATTACAAAGATAACAGAATTTTTTGAGTTTCCGAAAACTTTGTAACCGTCCTGAAACGAACGTCTTAGGATTTCAGAATAGGTTTTGTGCCGCTTATTATTATCATTGGAAAAACTCCTTCCACACCTTTTTGATGACGGTTTTTTCGGTATCGTCTTTTGGATATCCCCCGCATGAATGCCTTTACTTAAGAGTCTTTGGGTTAAGATACTTCAATGACGGGATTTTTAAGAAATCTTTGTCATTGTCAGCTACTAAGGTAAGTTTATAAACCATAGCCGTAGCAGCTATTAATGCATCTGGCAATTTCAGTTTATAGCTTTTTCTTATCCGAACGGTTTCTTTGATAATAGATTCTTCAATGCCTAATATAGTGGAACCAAGTATAAATTGTAGGTAGATTTCAATATCTAGAGGATTAGTGGGACTCCATACCTTCAATTCTATCTCGGTAATGAATGAGACAATACTTTCCTTATCCAAAATCTTGTCCAGCAACTCAAGACCTTTGTTAGGAAAGGTACCATTTAGATACTTGATTACAGCTGAAGTATCTATCAGATATCCCTTTGCCATTCTTCCCTTAGTTTTTGCAACTGTTCATCTATCTGGGAATCACTCATCTTATCCTGAACTTTTTTACGTAGAGAGGATAGGTTTGTGGAAGGTGTTTTTATCATCTTTATAAGGTTCAATTCTTCAAGCTCCTTCAACAGACGGTATGCCTTCTGATTAGTTAATTCTATTACTAGTTTTTCCATATATCAAATTTACACAATAATTTTCATCTTAATAAATTGTTCTTTAAAGGTGATGAAGCTATCAGATTTATTCATCCCTCTGTGTGGTTTGAATAAATCATGATGGTTTCAATTATCTATTGGACAATAGGATACACAAAAAGATTAATTAAACTCCTCCCATACCTTTTTGACTACAGTTATTTCCTCTGGATTTTTCGTGGTGAGTGCTAGGTGCTTGTATAGTTTGTCGAGATCTTCAAGAACTTCGGCTTTTGGAGAAGCCTTTATCCCTTCCAATACTTTCAGTACGAATGCAGGATCAGATAGCGAAACCACTACCTTGTCTACTTTGTCATGCGAATCGCTGACTTGCCAGTCGTCTGGTGGAGTGATGTCAGATAGTTCGCATCCTAGCTCATCTGCAATTAAGGGATAATCTGCAGAGTTGTATTTATGCACGACTGCAGAACTTTCACACATACCCACATAGCCCTCTGACTTATCAATTTTTTCAGAAAGTTTTCTTGTAGAGTCGCCGTTAACTAGTCTTTTTAACTTTATCCTGTTAATAACATACAGAGATGATTTGTTGATTTTTGCCATTAAGAAGTCTTTATGGCAATAAAGGATTTATGTTTGCGAATTATTGTAAACAAAATTTTGTAAAAATCGATATAATGATTATGTTTGTGTAACGATATCGGCCTTTATAGGATTTATCGCTGTATTATTTGGCTATTGATGCTGGATCTTGCTATCGAAAACGTAGGAAATTTTCATTGTACGCAAGTTCAGGAGATCAATGCCTAATCTCTACCTTTGTAGCAAAAGGAGAGATGGGCATTCTCTTGTTTTCGTACAAAGGTCTCCTACGACCCTCGATAGGAAATAAGGTTTGTCCCATCTCTCTTTTTTTGATGGCACTTCCTTTCATATAGATTCATTGCTCAATTGTCTTGGTTGTAAACTTAATGAGCAATGGAAAAGAAAAAACAACGACTTAAAAATTTGATTGCACCGCCAGAATAATTGACGGAGAAAAGCCAATTTGGCATATCCGGAAATGCGAGAGATAACCTATTAATCTTTTTATGAACTGCAGAAACCGCATTCGGATTTTTTTACAAAACTATTTTTTATACTGTAAGGGAACTTCTAGGAGTTAGGCGTTAGGAGCAAGAGCCGAGCTGTCCTTTTAACCTTTACACTAACCATTAAAAGAATGCGAAAATTACGCAAAGGGGAGAGGTATGCGCTATGGCGAGCGATAGACAATGCCCCATTTAAAACTAGAAGATCGCCACTTCGCTGCGCTCATCGCGATGACGAGCAAAAAAAGGGAATCATGCAATACCTACAGCCGGTAACATATTGCACGAGGCTGGTGACTTTAATAATTTCATTTATATGTGTGTTGTTTAGTGACGCCCAGGCGCAGTCCGCTGGAGAGCGGGCTGCCGAAGGGCTAGAGGAGATTAAGACTTTGGAAATAGGGGATAGGGTGCCCGAAGAATTATGGAATTTACCGTTACCAATGGTAAACCATCCGGACGGAAAAGATACAATCACACTAAAAGACTATCAGAATAAGGTGATTGTATTAGATTTTCTGCACTCGCAGTGTAAGAGCTGCATAGAAAATTTGGCTAAGATCAAGCAGCTGCAAAGTCAGTTAAAAGATAGCGTAAGCTTTCTGATACTTACTAAGCAACGTTCTGAAAACCTCTTCAAAACGTTGAACAAGGAGATCATTTTTTCATCAGCACTTCCATGGTCTTACTCGGCGATGCCTATTGCTACGTATTTCCCATATCGGATTGTGTCTCATTATGTGATAATAAAAAATGGGAAAGTGCGCGCTATAACCGGTTCGTCAAATATAACATACGACAAACTTTTTAGCGTGTTAGAGGGTCTTCCGGCAGATTTTGAATTGAAGTATGACTATTAAGCAATTTAGCGATGGGAAAGATTATTAATACAGTCATATTTATATTGATCGCAACATGGCTGAAAGGACAGGAAGTAACAATCATTGTTATGGACAGTGGTACAAAGGAAGGGCTGTCTGGCGTGGCAATTTATAAATCTCCGGGAAATTCGTCATTCCGAACGAACGAAAATGGAGAAAGAAGTATACAGGTGGATGCAGGCGATTCGATAAGGTTTTCAGCAGTCGGATATGAGCAGCAGAAAATACGGATGACATCAAAAGCAATTAATGAAGGAGTTGTTACCATATTTATGGTAGCTACTGTAAGTGCAATTGAGGAAGTTCAAGTTTATAACACCGGTTATCAGAAAATCAGTAAGGAAAGGTCGACTGGAGCCTTTGAGTTTGTAGATCAAAAGTTATTCAACCGTACCCAAGGAACAGATGTACTGAGTAGATTGGAAGGGATAGTACCGGGTTTACAGTTTGATAAAAGGTCTCAATCTACAGATGTAAAAACAACTACCGCCGATCAATTACAGGTCCGTGGGATGAGCACCCTGTCCGAAGCCATCAAGAGTCCGTTGATCATTCTTGATAATTTTCCATATAATGGAGATATTTTGGATATCAATCCGAATGATATTGAGTCTGTAACAGTATTAAAAGATGCAGCAGCGGCGAGTATATGGGGTTCTAGGGCGGGGAATGGCGTAATTGTCCTCACCACTAAACAGGGAAAAGTGGGTCGAAGCAGCATAGGTTTCACCAGCAACATCCGGCTTTCTGCAAAACCCGACTTATTTTACTATCCAAGCATGAGTACGACAGACTACGTCGATGTCGAGCGCTTTTTATTTCAGAACGGATTTTACAACTCGACGTTAAGAAACCGGACGTCATATTCGGCAGTCACACCGGTGATAGAACTTTTAGAAGCCAATCGCGAAGAGGATATCGATGACGACTATATGGAACAACAGATCGCTTTGTTAATGGCGAAAGATTTCAGGAGGGATATAACGGATTATTTGTACAGCATGCCTGTATTGCAACAATATAACCTGAATTTTAACGGAGCCAATAATCGTGTAAGATATTTGTTTTCGGTTGGACTAGATGATGACGTTACTGCACTGAAGGGAAATAGTTCTAAGCGGATTACACTCAGGAACAACACAGGTATCAATATTTCAGATAAGCTATCGTTGCAATTGGGAATAAATTTTACACATCGGAATGGCACTGATAACTCACCGGGAGATATCAGAAACCTTGAATATGCAAGTGGTAAAAAGCTGTATCCATATGCTGGTTTTTTTAATCCAGATAATGAGTACGATGCGATCGTCAAGAACTACCGAAAGCCATTTATAGATACCGTTGGGCAGGGAAGGTTATTGGACTGGTCTTATAATCCTGTCAGAGAATTAGAACAGGCAGATGAACGCTCGATGAATCGGTCTATTTTATTGAATGTAGGGCTTAATTACAGGATATTAAATGGATTAAAAGCACAGGTAGATTATCAATACGAAGGTAACATCATGAGAAACCGATCTATTAAAAATGAGGAAACTTTCTTCACCAGAAACCTGATTAATCAGTATAGTAACCTTCAAAATGGTGCAATTCAATATACGGTTCCGAGAGGCAGTATTTTGGATCAGGGGGTGGAAGAAATTACGGGGCAAAGTATACGTGGACAGCTTAATTTTTCACGAGTCTTCCGTCAAAATCATGATATAGACGCGCTTATGGGTACAGAATTTAGATTGACAGATCGAAATCTGAATTCGCACCGTACGTATGGATTTAACGCCGGAAATCTTTCATTTTCAAATGTAGATTATGTATCGATCCACAGAAGATGGGGGACGCTCGGAACTGGACGGATTCCTTCTCTCGGACAGATTAGGGAAACATATGATAGAGCAGTGTCACTTTACGCCAATCTTGGGTACACCTATATCAATAAGTATACGTTAACAGCCAGTGCAAGGAGGGATGCTACAAACATTTTTGGAGCCGATTTTAATAACAGGTGGAAGCCACTATGGTCACTTGGATTAGGATGGAATCTCGGAAAGGAAAAGTTTCTAACCGAAATACCGTGGATAGATAGGCTTCGGATCAGGGCGACATATGGCGTGAGCGGAAATACAAACAACACCATATCGGCAGTACCAATCATCAGGATTACTTCGTCCTCGTCAAACCTTATTAATGAATCTCCTGGCGTGTTAGTATCCCCCGGTAATAGGCACCTCTCGTGGGAATCCGTATCCATGTGGAATTTAGGAACAGAATTTTCGGTCCTGAATAATTGGTTATCGGGAAACGTCGACTTTTATACAAAGAAAGCGCAAGATCTGATTTTCCTCCGATCAATGGATCCCACCACAGGACTGGGGGCAATTAATGCCAATTCGGCAAGAACGGGTACCAAAGGAATGGATGCTTCCATTCGAATGCGTTCTACCTTTGGTAGGTTGGGATGGGAGTCGGTGATTATTCAGAGTATCGCTAGAAACAAAGTTATCCAGTTGAATTACGACTATAGCCAGATATCCGGGCTAAGTGCCGCCCTGGGAATGGGAGAGTTTGTTGTGGCTCGCGAAGGGAATGACCCCTACGGTATCTATAGCCTGAAATCGCACGGCCTCGATGCAGATGGGGATCCATTGGGCGAATACAATGGAGAAATTTCGAAAGATTATACCCGTATTCTCAATAGTTCGAGAGATAATGACCTTATCTATCATGGTGCAGCAAATCCCGTCTACTTCGGATCGTGGAGAAATACGTTGCAATGGAGCGGGATATCGTTATCGTTTAATATTATGTACAAAGCAGGGTATGTCTTTAAAAAGTCCGCTATGTTATATACGCTGTTGTATAATAATGGGCAGATGCATCGAGAATTTTCATCACGTTGGCAAGAACCGGGTGATGAAAACCTAACTACAGTCCCATCCATGAGATACCCTGCCGTTGCGGCGAGAGATCAGTTTTATAAGGCTTCATCTGTACATGTCTTACGCGGGGATCATATCAGATTGCAGGATATAAACATGTCTTACAATTTTGCGAATACTTTTGCAAAAAGAATAGGCCTCGAAACCCTTTCAGTTTTTTCGAATGTGAGCAATATCGGAATATTATGGAGAAGGAATAAATACGGTCTTGACCCCGATTATGATCTTGGAAATGCAGTTTTTCCGGTGAATAAAATATGGACTTTTGGCTTGAATGCTCAATTATAAAAACACGATTTATGAGAAGAATAATTTTTATCATCTGCTTCGCGTTAGGTGGCATGTTTACTGGCTGCGAAGAATTTTTGGACAAAAAATCTGATATGTCCTTAACGGTAATCGATTCACCCGACGATCTCTTTGCGTTGATGGATGATATTTCAAGGATGAATAGATCCGCAGTGGTCTTACAGAATGCTTCGGATGAATATTATTTAACCCAAGCGGATTTGAATTCCTTGCCGAAGGAATTTGACAGGGAATCACATGTGTGGGATCTAAAGACTCAGAATGTAGAAGATTGGAATGCACTGTACCATATCGTGCATATATCCAACGTAGTTCTTGACAATCTCGAAGGACTTAATTTACAGGAAACAGATAGGCAATTTAAGGTATTGAAAGGCATGGCGCTATTTTATCGGAGCCATGCTTACTATAATCTTTTGCAGATATTTTCGAAACAGTATAACGAGATGTCTGCAAGTGCCGACCTTGGTATAGTTTTACGAACGAATTCAGATTTTTCTGTAAAATCAAGAAGATCAACTGTTGAGGAATCTTATAAGCAGGTAATTACCGACCTCGAGAAGGCATCTTTGTTGTTGGATCCGCTTTCCGCCTATCGGACGAGACCTTCGGAATGGGCGTGTGAGGCACTTCTCGCGAGGGTATATTTAATAATGGGCGATTTCGAAAAATCGGAAATCCACGCTGCAAGATGTCTTGCTATAAGTGATGTCCTACTGGATTATAATGAAATTCCGAATAATGCAGCTGCACCCTTCCAATTGCTTAATGACGAAATAATATTTTATAGTAATACGTCGGTTGCTATCACTGCCCAAGCTGCCAAAGCGCTAGTGCCTGCTGAGGTTTATAATCAATATGAGGAAGGCGATCTGCGGAAAAGCCTCTTTTTTGATGTAAGAAATGTAGCTAGAATTACATTTAAAGGAAGTTACAATGGTTCGATATATAATGTCTTTAATGGAATTGCAACGGACGAAGTCTACTTAATATTAGCAGAGAGTTACATTCGTCTGGATAAATTGGATGAGGCATTGGAGGTGTTGAACATGCTGAAAAGGCATAGATGGAACAGGGAAAACTTCGAGCTATTCAGCGCTGTTACCAAGGAGGAATGTCTGGATATCTTAAAGACGGAACGACTGAGGCAACTTTTTTTCAGGGGACAGCGTATTATTGATTGTAGAAGGTGGAGAAATTTGGGGGAGAATGTTATGTTAAATAGATTAATAGGAGACATAAATGTGGACTTTGATTTTAGTACAACCGAAATGGTATGGAATATTCCCGATCAGGTACTCAACCTGACAGATTTGTCTCAAAATTAAAAAAAGAATACCCAAAATGCATTTCGCATTTTGGGTATCACTAAGTTAAGCAGTTGCTTTTTAGCGCATCAGTTTAGCTTAGTTTCGGAATTCGACATTGGAAGATTCTGCCGGAAATTCCGTCGGGTTACTCGGATTCTCTTGTGCGAGCAACGCGTTTAGGTCGCTTTGATCGAGTCCGTCCTCTGGATTTTGGGATGGGTTATCGACTTTTATTGCACACAATGTGGTATTACCTTCACAACTTGCGGGAGTTTCCATGTGTATGTAACTCGAGGCGGAGTTCTGCAAGCCTACACCATCATATGCAAACCAAGCTTCTTGAATTAACACTTTATTTTCTTTCTCAACATGTTTAAAAGCCGAGAATCCTACTGTTGCTGTTAGTGCAAGTGCTACCGCGCCTGCTACTGCGATTGATTTTTTGATGAATTTATTCATCCTATGGTCTTTTTTATAATAGCAAAAAAAGGTTGCCTCAAAAAACTTTATGTTAGATATTGATCTCCCATCGTTCTTTAGCGGGGTGGAGTGATCACTAAAGCCCCGGATATACTTTTTACGGGGTATATCAGCACGTATCATAATTTATTCCCATACCGGCCTACCCGGGAAGGGAGCAAACTTTCTTGGAAACCTTTTATGAACAACTAAAACAATATGGTAGACCGGTATCGAGACTAACAATAGGAAGGTACGAAACAGCTTGATGGTTTTTTTATAGCGTACCGCTGTATCGATTGGGCTGGTTGGGCCACTCAAATACCAACCGAGGGTCGATAACCCCAATAACACTATATTCACCAACAGGTGCCATTCCCATGATAGTCCAGAAAATACCGAAGCGTAATAACAAATTAAGCCAAGGGCAATGCATACCGTGAAGATCATCAGCCGCTTGGCTGATCTGATGTAAACAATTATATGTTCTGCTCTTGTTTTCATTCTTGCTATATCTTTATTTCTAGATACGGTTACTTAATTAGTACCGATTGTCTAAAACAAAGGTATAGCACAAATTATCGGTGGACTTGTCCAGTTCCGATTTCTTGATTTAACAGGTTTTGGAAAGTAAGATGGTTTTGTGGTTGGTCTGGGGTTACATTAAGGAAGGTAGAGGTGTCTGTCCTGGTCAAATATATTTTCTACTTCGGTATCTTTTCACCACGGTAGCGTCTTATTTAGCCATAGTTACAATGTTAAGTCTGCTTTTTAAAAAGAGCGTAATACAGGATGCCAAAACAAACGGAAATGTAAGTTGTGTAATAGTAAACTTCGACATTATTAAACTAATGGCAAGCGATAACAATACGGAAATCAACACCCAAATACCATCTTTAATCTGGTGTCCCGCAAACAGGTTAACAATGGCATCAAAATAAAGTGAACCGCAGTGATTTCGTTAACCGACTAACCTCCAGTTCGCTACTTTCTACGTTGAGCAATGTATTTTTAATCTGGTTAGATCTTGTGAAACCCTGGAAAAGCGTCGCGTTCATTCTGATGCTGGCATTTGCGTTGTTAGACCATCTATTGCCTGTAACGAGCTGACCCGCTATCTGGTCGAAAGCCAATCCAAGGTTGTAGTTATGGCCCGCACCGAGCGATAAAGTAGGCAATAGGCTGTTTTTTGCATCGATACGATCCTGTTGTGAAAGCAGTAACTGGATCCGCGCTTGTTTGATATCGATATTCTGTTGCGCTAAGAAGGTGTAGGCATGGTCTAGGGCAAGGGTTGTTTGTTGTGAATAACCTATCTTCGAAAAAAATAGTAATATTGTTATTTGATATAATAAGATGCTGTATTTTATGAACATAATATTGTTTTTTTTAAGATTTTCCTTCTTAGTTTCGGGACTTACACAAGAACTGGAATCACCCTTTATCGGAATCAAAATGATGCTATATTAAAAAGTGTTTAAATTTTTTGTTAGAATCTCTGTATTAGCCTGATAGATATCCTTGTTTTGTTGGGACAGGAGTTGCAGGGGCTTGCTTTATATTAAATTGAGCTTTTGAGAAAAACTAATCTTATTTAAAGAAGGTAAACAAAAAATCAATAGTACCCTATAAAAAACTGCTTCAAAAGATGGGTTTATTCTTAATTTTCATTTAATGTATTAGATTTTTCCTATAGAACGTTTTAAAAATAATTTCCGGTATATTTGATAGCAATTGAAACGGTGAATAGTAGGGGAATGTAGTATTGTGATTATTTACAACGGTTCTTCTCTTTCTCATGCTGGTAAATACGATGCGTCAACTGATACCTACGACGCCAAAGGGGGGGGAGCACCCACTATATCCGTACAGGTATGTCCGAAAATGACTTTTATCGGCCATATGATAATGATAATAATCCAAACAATGACATCAATTATCAACAGGGGTCATCTACCCGTACTGTTTATTATAAGCAAAAAACTGGAGCTGGATATTAAGGTGTAATTGGTTCCATAAATATATATCACGGCAATTATGCCCGATTAGTTATAACATTAACAACAGAATTCTGATGAAAAACCTGCTATTTCTTCTTCTTATTTTATTCGGGGTTCAAGCCTACTGCCAACAAGAAGAAAAACTCCAAAAGAAAACCTATACTGCGCAACCAACAGTATATGGGAATTTCGAAGATTTTGCATACGTAGTCGACGGAAAAATTATTGAGAAAGGAAATTTGATTAACTATGCTGGCGCAACACTGGACTGGATATATCCCAAAATCATTATGTTAGAGGATAATCAGTATCCAGGCGCGGTATATTTTCGTACAACCGAAGATCCGTCCTATCCATCTCCATATGGCGATGATCCAGCATGGTTTATTAATGGGACGCAAGTCAGCCCGTTTGATATCCGTACCTCGCGGCCGGAATGCTACACTCGAATTGAGAAATTGTTGCGCGATACCGTAATCCATGGCACGCGCTACAATGGCTCCATCTATGTAGATACCGATGAAGATTTTTTTGGTAGGAGAATCGCTTTGTCGAAAGCACTAGAAATGTATTCCGACCGGTTTTCTGAGCGGGCGATCGTCCACTATTTTAGTGCGAAGTCTCCTTTTAATTCGCGCCCGGCCTTCGGGGTGGTCATTCAATCCAATTTTCCTATCTACCATGTTCTCAAAGAAGATATAGGAACCCTAAAAACTAACCGTATCCAATTTGCAAAGAGCGAACAGTATGTTTTTCACTTAACAGATAATGCATATACACGAGTAGATTTTTCGAGTAAATGGATGAGTAGCCTCAAAGCCCATAAGATTTTTGAAGATCCGTTATCCATGGATACGGATTGTCCCTGTTACGATGCAAATTATGATACTGTAAACATTGATAAACGTGCATTTCGCTCGGCGGAGCTCATGCCAGAACCCTATGGAGGAGAAGAAGCTTATTTGAAAAAGCTATCGAACATGATGAGGCTACCTACTGAAAAGGCTTTAATTTCCCCAGTTTCAGATTCTATTACCGTACGATTCATCGTAACCCGAAACGGAATGCTTGCGGGTCTGGAAACCACTAGCATCGAAAAGCCTGCGCATACAGCGATCTTATCTGCCATAAAACGACAATCATGTACCTGGTCTGTCGGCATAACCAGTGGACGCCCCATGAGGAGTGTCCGGAAAATGACAATTTTTTACAGCAAAGATCGAGATGGAGGTATTAAGTCGCTGGATAACCTTGAATACAAATACGATGATTAATAAGCAGGCGGAAGTTTTTATGAATAATCCCAAAGCATATGCAATTATATTAGCATCAGGCATAGGCAACAGGTGCAAAGGAGACCTTCCAAAACAATTCACTGAGATAGCTGGCAGACCTTTGTTAATGCATACGCTGGATGTATTCCATCATTGTCCACTCGAAGTGGAAATTATTCTCGTCCTTCATGCGGAATACATTGGGCTTTGGGAGAAGCTGTTGGAGCAGCACGATTTTGAGGTTCCACACGAAATAGTATTGGGCGGTAAGGAACGCTGCCACTCCGCACAAAATGCGCTGAGTACTATCCCCGAATGCGACGATGCACTAATAGCCATTCACGATGGTGTCCGCCCTTTTGTTGCCCAAGATGTCATTATACAGGCGTATGCGAAGGCAAGACTATACGGAGCGGTAATACCTGCTATCTCTACTGTTAACCCCATTCGTTTACGTAAAGACGACGAGTTAGTGTGTCTCGACCGCACTTTTGATCGCTCAAATATACTTACCGTCCAAACTCCTCAAGTTTTTAAATATGGGATACATTTACCTCGTCTGGGACATATAATTCCCTGAATTTTATTTAAACCTGATGTTATTCCAGTTTCGCGCGGTGTAAGAGACTGTATAAGTAGCTAATTCTTGTCTATCACAGTGAACGATTTTGTTTATTTTCGTTTACTATAATAAACAATATTTGTTATATTTGTTTATTACAGTAAACGAAATGGAAGAGCTAATAGAATTATTTCAACGAAAACTCAGGCATGTAAGTGTTGATTTCACGCGCAGTCTAATGCAAGAAGTCAACTGGAATGCGAGGTTAATCGGTATAAAAGGAGCTCGGGGCATCGGCAAAACAACCTTGCTCCTGCAACATATCAAGCTGCACTTGTCTGATCGATTAGACGAAGTGTTGTATGTAAGTTTGGATACGATATGGTTCAACACCAATTCATTAGTGGGGCTGGTTAAAGAATTCGAACAAAAGGGAGGGAAATACATATTCCTGGATGAAGTACACAAATATGATGGCTGGGCGCAGGAATTGAAGAATATATACGATGACTATCCTGAACTGAAAATCGTTTTTACGGGGTCGTCCTTATTAGAAACCTTAAATGCACGGGCAGATCTTAGTAGACGGGCTGTGATCTATACTATGCAGGGGTTTTCATTTAGGGAATATCTGGCTATCGAAACAGGTGTTCGATTGGAACGGATAACCTTAGTCGATTTATTGGCGCAACATACAGACAAAGCCAGGGAAGTAAATGAGCGGATCAAGCCTTTCCAGCATTTTTCGAACTATCTTCAACACGGTTATTATCCCTACTATAAAGAACAACCCGATCTCTATTTTATGCGTTTAGGAGAGGTGTTAAATATGATGCTGGAGATTGAATTGCCGCTATTACGGCAGATCGACCTCGCTTATGTGGCTAAAATTAAACAGCTGTTAACGATCATTGCGGAGTCCGTACCCTTCATCCCCAACGTTAGTAAAATAAGCGAAAAGATAGGGATTAACCGCAGTACCTTGTTGTCTTATCTGCACTATCTGGATGAAATAGATTTAACCACTAATCTTTTCAAATACGGAGAAGGAATTAGTCTGTTGCAAAAGCCATCGAAAATTTATCTCGAAAATACGAATCTTATTTATTTGCTGGCAAAGGAAAATGCGAATCGCGGAAATCTTCGTGAAACGTTTTTTGCTAACCAAGTTGGGTATGCGCACGACCTCAGCTATGCCAAACAGGGAGATTTTACCGTGGACAATCAATATACCTTTGAAATTGGTGGTAAAGATAAAACAGAAAAACAGATTAAAGGAGTTGATAAGGCATATATCGCTTCAGACGACATCACGCACGGTTTCCATCATAAGATCCCATTATGGCTCTTTGGTTTTTTGTACTAATAGAGCTGATGTCTTCCTATGATCATCTTGTCTTGACCCGCTAAAATATGCGTTGGCATATGTTGATGGAATAGATGTTTATATATTTGTATATGTTACCATCATCTAGAGCAACGTTCTCACCGACTTCTTCAACGACAACAGCTGGTTATTTATGAGATGCGTATTGCGTACGGCTGTTTTGCTACACAAAGGGACATGCCGTACTCATTGCTTAAATGACCTAATTTGGATATAATGAATCGTTTATATACCTTAGCGAGGTTAATGTGTTTCACCTAAACGTATGAATAAGGAAGATCAAGTTGAAAAAATGCTTTTGTATCGTCTTCGGGAAGGTGACGACAAAGCATTTGAAAAAATCTACCTTCGATATAGGAAAAATATTATTATACAAGCACATAGACTGCTTAAATCACCAGATCTCGTGCAAGAAGTTGTACAGGATGTTTTCACCAAACTATGGTCAAATAGGAAACAAATTGATCCCAATCAGGTATTCGAAGCGTATCTCAACCGCATAGTTCGCAACCATATTATCGATTTGTTCCGGAAGATGAAGCGCGATCGAATGCTGAAAGATCAACTAATCCATGCACTTAATGAATCCTATGACCACATAGAACCACTCTTATTTCAAAAAGAGAACAAAAAGTTAATCTTCGAAGCCTTAGCGCATCTCCCTGCGCTGCAACGTGAAATTTTCGTTCAGTTCAAGATCGAACAAAAAAGCTATAAAGAGCTAATGGAAGAGTTCGGGCTGACTAAATCTTCTGTAAATTCTCATATTTACCGGGCCAGCCTGTTTTTAAAAGAATATTTACAGAAGCACAGCAGAGAAGATCTAATTCTGATTCTTATATGGGCTATTTTCACGCAAAAATAAGCTAAGGACTATCCTGTGTCTTTCCAAAGAATTGGACGTATAAAAAAAAATAAAAATTTCGCGTACTTTTTTTCTGACAAACGTAATGTATTATGTAGGCAGGAAAGTAAGTGTGTGTCTATGTACTACCGGATTACAAATTATGAGTAAAGATTATCTTCAGACATTAGTTGAAAAATTGATCGCCAATGAAATCACATTGGAAGAATTGGATCAATTGATAACAAAAAATACGGATTCTAATTACCGCAAAGTGATGGAAGAAGTGATCGATGAAGTGCTGCTTACTACGTCGGACGATGACATAAATGTTGAAGACTACGAGGAAATGAGGAAGAAAATCGATCAGTATGTACTGAAGATACCTCAACGATCAGCGAAAGTAGTTTATTTACGAAAGATCTACTGGTGGGCGGCGGCTTGTTGCTGTTTAATTGCAACTGGTATATACTTCTACAGCTCAAACAATGTCTTCCAGGGAGCTGATCGATCGACCTTTGCGACGCAAGATAAGCCAGGGGCTGATTCTTATATGTCTTTCGGAACGACAGATGTATTATCGCTGGATAGCCTGAAATCAGGAGAAAGAATCGTTAGAGATGGTATGGTGTTAACCAAAGATGTAGATGGAGGCATTATTTACGAAGCGACTGATGAAGGGTATGACGTAGCGCCAGTAATGGTGTCGATTGTAACAGCTGCAAAGGACACCTATAAGATTACCCTGCCTGATGGCTCTAAGGCATGGCTCAATGCACAATCTTCTTTACGTTTTCCTTCTCGCTTTACGGAAAGCGAACGAAACGTAAGTGCTACGGGGGAACTTTTCTTTGAAGTTGTGCCGGCCAAGGACGCGGATGATAAGTCGTTTGTAGTACAGTCGGACAAGCAGCGGATTAAGGTGCTCGGAACGGCATTCAATCTAATGGCTTATCCTGAGTCGGGCTATACGATTACCTCATTGATAGAAGGAAAAATCGAACTCCAGGTTAATGGAACGAAAGCTATTTTGGCGCCCGGACAGGAAAGTGTGCTTGATAAAGCGGCTCATAATCTCGCAGTACGTCGTTTCGATGGAGAGCAGGTACAGGCCTGGCGTAAGGGCTACTTTGTTTTTAAGGAAACTCCACTGCCAGAAGTGCTGGGGCAACTTGCAAAATGGTATGGGTTTGATATCACAGAGTCTGCAATACAGCCATTTAATGCTTCTGTAACGGCAACGATAAATCGAAATATTCCGATTTCTTCTGTCTTGAAGGCACTAGAAGAAATTACACCCTATAAGATTATAATGAAAAATAATATACTCACATTAACTAAATAGCACAAGAAAGGAGGTACGTATAACCATGATAACCTAAATATGTGATAAGACTAAATGAAAAGAAAAACTCCGATAGCAGCTTGTAAACCTAAACATCTGCTAATGGTAAAAAACTAACGAACAATTAACCGGGTACCAATAGACTAAAAATGGTATTAAATAAATGAAGACAAAAAGTACATGCTTAAGCTCGCTGTTTAAGAAAACAGTCACTTGCCTTATTTTCTTCCTTGTGTCGTCTCAAATATGGGCAACGACAAGGGCACAGACATTCTCTTTTAAAAAAGATCAAGCTTCTATAGCTGAAATTCTTCAGGAAATCCAGAAGCAGACGGATTATAGTTTTATGTATAACTCCGAAGACCTTAAGAATTTCCGTCGACAAAATGTGAACTTCCGAAATACAAAAATTGAGCTGGTATTACAGCACGTCTTTGATCAGGCAGCTATAGAATATAACATTAAAGATAATTTAATCACGTTGTATAAAAGAAAAAGCACATTGAAGGCCATAGAGCGACAAGATACCGTGGTGCTTAGAGGTAAAGTAGTGAATCCAGATAACATACCGCTAGAGGGTGTTTCTATACAGTTAAAAGATGTAAAGAAGCAAACCAGTACGAATAAAGACGGTGATTATTTTATAGAAACTGGACGGTTGAATGGGGTATTGGTATTTAGTTATGTGGGATATAAGGAACTCGAAATACCGATTACGAATTCTCCGATTATAAATATTACGCTAAGTCCCGATTCTTCTTCCCTGGATGAGGTCGTCGTAGTAGGGTATGGCACACAAAAGAAAATCACATCTATTGGTGCCCAATCATCGATTAGACCCGCAGATTTGAAGCAACCCGTCGGGAGCCTTTCTAGTGTGATAGCAGGACGTGTGGCGGGTGTTATCGGTGTACAGCGGAGCGGAGAGCCAGGGTATGATGCATCTAATATATATATACGCGGTATATCTACCTTTACCAGTAGCAGTCCATTGGTTTTGGTGGACGGAGTCGAACGTTCTTTCAATAATATTGATCCGGAAGATATCGCCAATTTTACAATCTTGAAAGATGCATCGGCGACTGCTGTATACGGTATGCGTGGCGCCAATGGTGTTATCCTCATTGAAACAAAGCGTGGTAATGCCGGTAAAGCAAAGGTCAACGTACAGTACAATCAAGGAATCACACAGTTTACAAAAGTTCCTGAATTTGCGGACGGCGTGACCTACCTCCAGATGGCTAACGAAGCGTATGCGAATTCCTACCCCGGAAGACTGCCTCTCTACAGCGAAGAAAAAATACAAAATACGGTGAACGGTATTGATCCGGATTTGAATCCAAACATCGATTGGTTTGGCGAAATGTTCAATGATTTTGGGCAGAATAGAAGAGCTAACGTTAATATGAATGGCGGAACGGAAAGGGCAAAATACTACTTATCTGTAGGTTATTACGATGAAAACGGACTTTACAAAACGGATGAACTGGCGCAATACAATTCTAAAATAAAGTTTACTAGGTTGAATTTTACAAGTAATCTTAACATGATCTTGTTTAAAGATACTAAAGTCGATTTCGGCGCGATGGGCTTTGTTACAAATGGTAATTATCCGGGTACGAGCGCGGGTGATATCTGGGATGCGGCATTCATTATGCCTCCCACGATAATACCGGTTAGGTATTCGAATGGACACATCGCGATGCCCCGTGGTGAGGTGCGCAACCCATATGAAATGCTGACGCAAAGTGGGTATGTCAATAACATCAATAGCCAATTATGGTCAAACATTCGGGTGACTCAGCCATTGGATTTTATGCTAAAAGGATTAAGTGTGTACGGCATGTTTTCATTCGATAACTATAACGCGCATCAGATCTCACGAACAAAGACGGTGGATACTCACTTTGCGACACACCGAGACAATAACGGAGAACTGGTGTTTGAACAGACGCGGATTGGATCTAGCTATTTGGGGTATGGACGTACTAATGGAGGGAATCGTCAATTGTATATGGAATCGGGATTGAATTACCAAAAGATATTTGGTAAACATGATGTAACGGGTATGCTTTTATACAACCAGCGGGATTTTGTCGACGCATTTGCCGGCGACTTTATCTCGTCAATTCCATCTAGACTGCAAGGTGTCGTCTCCCGATTTACTTATGCATACGACGACCGTTACTTGGCGGAGTTTAATATCGGATACAACGGTGCGGAGAATTTTAAAGAAGGAAGTCGTTTTGGTTTCTTTCCTTCTTACGGACTGGGTTGGGTTGTATCTAACGAGCCCTTCTTTGAACAGGCAAGTAGATATGTACAGCTGCTGAAAGCACGTGCATCGTACGGTGTTGTAGGTAACAGCAACATTGGTGGTCGTCGGTTTGGTTATTTGGCTACCGTGATGGGGGCCACTGGCTATTCTTTTGGTCAAACTACGAATAACTCTTTTAACGGTCTTGATATTGGGGATTATCCGATTGACGTCTCTTGGGAGGAAGCAAAGAAAGCCAATTTTGGTATCGAATTAAAAACGCTTGGAGGGGGACTCTCGGTCATCGCGGATTATTTCTTGGAGAATAGGGAGGGTATATTTTTGCAACGCGGCGACTTACCCAACTATACTGGGATTCGAAACCGTCCTTATGGTAACTTGGGGGCTATCTTCAATCACGGTATCGATGGAACAGTAGAATTTTCAAAAGCTGTTGGCCAAGATCTTTTTCTTCAGTTCAGGGGAAATATGGTTTGGAACCGTGCTACGATTAAGGAAGATTCTAATGCGCTATGGCCATATCCTTGGCAACAACGTATCGGACGAAAGTTTGGACAGCGGTTCGGTAAAATAGCACTAGGTCTGTTCCAATCGGAAGAAGAAATAGCCAATAGTCCGCAACAGACGGGTGATATTCAGCCGGGCGATATCAAATATAGGGATCTGAATGGCGACGGTCGTATCGATTCGTACGATGAGGCACCTATAGGTTATGGTTCAATGCCTGAAATTGTGTATGGTTTTGGCCCATCGGTTACTTACAAAAACTGGTCTTTTGGGCTCTGGTTTAAAGGTATTAGTAATGTAGATATATCTACAAATGGAGAAGGGATGCAACCTTTTCAAAAGGAGGGGGCACGTGGTAACTTATTTAGTGATATTGTTGATCGTTGGACACCGGAGACGAATCCTTCAAACCCGACTTATCCAAGACTTACTTATCCTTCTACAAGCAATAGCAACTACGAAAACAGCAGTTGGTGGATAAATAATGGTGCATTCCTCCGCCTGCAAAACGTGGAGGTCAGCTATACGTTTAAAGATAAAGGTTGGATGAACAAAATCGGACTTCAGAATTTCAGAATATATGGCATTGGATACAACTTGGCGACATTTAGCAGCTTTAAGTTGTGGGATGTCGAACTGGGGGATGGTAAAGGAGCTATGTATCCGTTGGTGAAAACATATAATATTGGCATAGATTGTCGTTTTTAAAACCTAAATGAAATGAAAAAGATATTTAATACGTTTTGTTTGTTTGTATTTCTGTCTGTATTTCAGGCCTGTGATTCATTTTTAGATCAGGTGCCTGACGATCGGCAGACTATTGAAGAAGTATTTCAAAAAAAGAGGCCGACGGAAGAGTTCCTTGCCAATATCTATAATTCCGTTCCGGACGAAAGTGATCAGTGGAATGGCCACCCCTGGATAGGTAATGTCGATGAAGTTCATATCGCATGGGCTAAATGGACGATCTACCAACTTAATATTGGAAATTGGACGCCAGGCAGCAGTCCCTTTTATAAATGGCAGGGATACTACAATGGTATACGCTCGGCTACTTACTTTATGAATCATATCGATGGAAACACCGAAATATTGAATATCGATGGGCAGTGGCTCATCGACCAGTATAAGGGCGAAGCCCGATTCCTGAGAGCCCTGTATTATTTTTTGATCTTGCGGCAGTATGGTCCATGTATTTTGCTGGGTGATAACGAAATTCCGGCCGATGCGACAAATAATGACATCCAGCGGGCACGTGCAAGTTTTGATGAATGTGTGGAGTATATTGCTGCCGAATTTGCCGAAGCAGCAAAGATATTGCCGATCGTGAATAGTCATGAACGTGATTTCGGCCGCGCTACAAAAGGAGCTGCCTTGGCTTTTAGAGCACGTTTGTTGCTCTATGCCGCTAGTCCCCAGTATAATGGAAATACGGAGCAGGCCTCTTTTAGAAATAAGGACGGGACACAGCTCATTTCTCAGGTTTATGATAGAGAGAAATGGAAACGGGCAGCCGATGCCGCCAAAGAGGTAATTGATCTCAAGACCTACAGGCTTTACGAAGACCCTAGTCAAGACCCAGTAGCTTCTTACCGTGGCGTATTGCTGAACCCATGGAATTCAGAGGTGATATTTGCGCGGAAAAATAATGGCTTATGGAATTGGGATTATAACTGTTCGTTGCGCTCTGCCGGAGGATGGAATGGTGTAGCTCCTCTCCAAGAGATGGTAGATGCTTATTTTATGAAAGATGGAAAATCGATCCGCGAATCTGATCTGTATGAAGGCAACGGATTTACGGACGGAATTTATAATATGTACTTGAACCGTGAACCAAGGTTTTATGCTTCCATCTTATTTCAAGGAACCACGTACAAAGGCGGAAATATCACTAGAGATCCCATTACCGTCGAACTCAATTATTCGGGAAGAGATGGGAAGCGAAATGGAGGTGAAGATTACTCACATACGGGGTACCTCGTGTTGAAAGGTGTGTCGCCAGAAACGAATAGACTTACAGGTGTTAGCGCAAGTAGACCTTATGTCTTAATGCGATTGGGAGAGATATATCTTAACTACGCGGAGGCATTGGCGGAGTATGGTGCAAATGATGCGGAGGCCTTAATCTATCTAAATTTTGTCCGTAAGCGTGCCGGAATTCCTGAATACGGGACAGCCGGCCTTCCGGCGCCAGCAGGAACGGAACTCATCCAGAAAATTAGGGATGAGCGTCGTGTAGAATTGGCATTCGAGAGCCATCGCTGGTTTGATGTACGCCGGTGGAAAATTGTGGAAAGCGTGATGGGAGATCAGCATGGTATGAATATCGACGGTGATGGTAACGATTTTTATAAGAGTAGGGTCGTAGCAAACTACGCATGGCGGAAGGCCTATTATTGGTTCCCACTTTCACAATATGAAATGGACAGAGGTCTGCTTTTGGTGCAAAACCCAGGTTGGTAAAACTAAATGGATAAAAAAATGAAGTTAATTATTATAAATGGCCTAATCATGGTCCTCTTCGTCTGTATGTCGTCGTGTGAGAAAATAAATATACCCAAGATGGCTGAGATAGACGACTACAATTTAGTGTACATGCCTGCGGCTGTAAGCCCGGTTGTAAAAGCACTTACACATAAGGATACTGTTTATAAAATAACCTATGGAGCCGGATTCGGCGGTGGCGGACAATATCCTTCAGAAGGTATCGTCGTTCATTTTGAAGTGCAGGCAGACTCGGTAACAGCCTACAATAGAGTAAACGGTACCGAGTATGAGATTCTGCCGGAAGAATGCTATGAATTGGCGACGTTAACAGCTGTTATTGCAACGAATGCGGTTTCGACAGAGCCGTTGTCTATTTCGGTAAATCCGTCTAAGGGGATGGATCTGTTCAAAACTTACCTTTTACCGGTCTCCATCCGTGCGATAAGTGGTAACGCCCAAATCAATCGTAATCTGGCAACAGCGTATTATCAGGTGAGATCATCACTTAACCTAGCTGATTTTGATGATTTCGACCGCAGTAACTGGCAAATTAGTGGGATGTCTTCTGAGGAAGAAAGTGGCGAGGGACCAAATAACGGCCGAGCTGTCTTTGTCTTGGATGATGATTTTTCCACGTTTTGGCACACCCGCTGGAATGGTGGAATTGCACCGGCACCTCACTACCTAGCCTTTGATATGGGGGAATTAAAAACGCTGCGGGGGATCAGTGTTGTCGGTAGACCTGGCTCCACTTCAGGGCGGCCCGAGGTTATACTGATAGAAGCGCGTACACAGGCTGATGCGGAATGGACCGAAGTAGGTACTGTATCGCTCAATAATACAAGTGATATACAGCGCCAGTTTTTTAACACATCGCATGAGGCACGACAGGTTAAAGTTACAATCGTCAAGAATTTTAACAACTTGCCATTTACACATTTGGCTAACCTGAACTTTTTTTAAAAATTAAAACCAAAATCAAGAGATGAATTTAAAAATTTGGATAGCGCTACTTGTCTTGGCAGCAACCTTATCATGTAGTAAAAATGCTGTATCACAGGATGACAAGAAAATAGAAGAGGAAAAACCGGAGAAAAATATACCTCCTGAAACAATACAAGAATTTTGGTTGGAACACCGTCAGTTGGTGTCGCGCGTGTACTACGATGATTCTGTCGCGATCTATTATGATAACGAGATGCCACGAAATATCAGTTGGATTGCGCCTTTTACTAAAAAGGTATGGAGCTACGTGGTTCAAACCTATGGCGATTTGCATGGCAATGCGAAGGATAGACGGCTGTATGGCATTTTTCATAAAAATAAATATGGCGGAGGCCACCCCTTCTTCTACGACAATCCCGACCATGGTTACATAAGCGGAATTGATATAGGCTCTTCGGGAGAGGATGCTTGGGTGAATAAGGAAGGTTGGAATATCGATATCATTGCGCATGAGATTATCCACCATATCGAATTCGTATCGCATGGTAAGAGCGGATCGCCCTCTCGAAAGTGGTGGGGAGATAGTAAAATAGCCGAAATCATCAATTATGATATTTACATGAATATTGGTATGCCCGAGGAAGCTGCACGTATTTACAACAATGATATCAACAAAACTGATGATTTTCCGAGTGAAAGAACTGCCTGGTTGAAAAATTGGTTTTGGCCGATTTATACGAACTATGGGAAAACCGAAGTGTTACAGCGGTATTTTAAATTATTATCTGATCGCTTTCCGCAGAATTCGAGCGGAACCTACACCCGAGATATGAGTTTTGGTGAGTTTATTCATTTTTGGAGCGGTGCGGCAAAAGTAAATTTGAAAAATCAGGCCGTCATCGCGTTCGGATGGAACGATAACTGGGAACGTGAGTGGAAACAGGCACAAAGTCAGTTCCCTAATATCGGATACACCTACTAAACCCACGGAGCGATACATTAGAGCCTGCACAAAATAGCTTTTTGAACAGGCTCTAATTATTATAAAGATTGTTTATTACCTATACGAATGCATATTATTCATACTTTTTTTTCCATCCTGATTTTCTCTATTCATATCTCAACCCTTTTTGCTCAGGATATTGATCCTGACGCACTCTATAAAATTGTAAGTCCCTCGGGTTATGTATTTGACAATCGAGATAGTTTCGAAGATAATGCGACGATTATCCTCCGCCCAAATCAAAAGGGGAGCATTTACTTCGTAGGAGCTCATTCCGTTCGGTTAGAGCCATGGTGCTCGTTACCCCTGCTTTACCTTTGCTTAGGCGCTACCTCACCTTTTCTTGGATAGCCCTAAGATACGACTAAGATAATACTAAGGCAATCCTTATATAAGGGGCGAAGATGGTTGCCTATTGGTTAGGAGAAAAGCAGAAGAAAAACCTCGTTTCCTCACTGTCGGATTTACCAAACTATTGCAATCATGTGCTAATCCGGAAGCAACTGATAGATGCTGCCGGACCCCGGTGTGACTTGTACTCAAGTCAAGAATAATTAGTTTTTGATCTGTACCTAGATCAAATGTACATATGGAAGCTCCTCTAGCGCGAGCATCAGTGTAACGGTGCCCGTGCTTAAGTAAGGTCACGAGCAGCGCTTTGCTTATGCTCGCGCCATAAAGGAGTTGTACGGATCGTAGGCAAGCTGCATTTTGGTACGACACCAGGCGAGCATCCTTTATTATAAAACTAAGGTAAAATGTTTATCGGTATATAAAATAACTACGGCGGCGATACACCCGAACAATGAACTGTAGAAATATTGGTAATCATGATGCGCAAAATGAACCATTAAAGCTCCTACAGCAAACAGGAATAGCCATATTACAGCAGCATTTTTGAATTCATGATGGAATATACCAATGATTAAAGCGACCACACCTAGAAGCTCGGCATAGCCAATAAATAACGTCCAATTTTCATTGAAACCTAAATCTTTCATTCCATCCATCATACTTTGTTTCTTAAAAACTTTGAAAAGACTCGCGTACCCAAATAGGTATACATAATACGTAAATGCGGCCCAGTGAATAATTTGTATAATCATAATCTCTTTTTTTTACTAAAGTATTCTGTACTTTTATAATAGACAAGTACGTACCAAATAGTCTGGTACTAACAAAAAAGTTAAAAATGAGAAAACAGAGTTCCAGTAATACCATTAATAAAATAAAATTAGAGACTAATTGCGGCATGGCATATACGATTTCGGTATTGTCGGGAAGATGGAAGCTAAGTATTTTGGGTTTTTTGCTGGATAACGGTAAACTAAGATACGGTGAACTGAAAAGAAAGGTGATTGGAATATCTGAAAAGATGCTAATTAATCAGCTAAAAGAACTTGAGGGGGATGGCCTGATCAACAGAATTGCGTATCCGGAAGTTCCACCGCGAGTGGAGTATGAACTGTCGGATAAGGGAAAGACCTTAGAGAATATACTCGTTCTGATGTCGAGTTGGGGAGAGGGAAATACCGACAATCGCATAAAAACCTGACAGTTTACAAAGCTAAAGGCTAGCGCTGGAATATTTCCGGTGCTGTATGTTTCTTTCCTCATTTCCAGCGCTAGCAAAGGCTTTTTTAGTCAGTTTGTCAAGGCTAAAATTAACGAAAATAGTGTTAGAAGGATTGTAATTGGTGTAAATAGTCTTTGTTCTATTCTATCTTTTGAAATTGCGTTACCAAATGTATTGAATAGAAATAGAGCAGTCATAATCCATAAAAGGATTGTCATTACTTTACGGGGAAAATCAATCGCTAAAAAACTTGATTGTACCAATATTATCAACAGAAAAAATAGATTTATTAAAATTGATACAGTTTCAAAGCGATACATTTCTTTGTCGGACTTTAATCTTCCACTCCAAACAATACTGTATGGAATGATTTTCAGTATTATTAAAAAATGAAATACTAAAAAAACGGATAGGATAATTATCAATCCGTATTGAGCAATAATTATCATAGTTAATACCAATTAAATCCAATTATAAACATATTTGAAATGCCTTCTCTTTGCTCATTGTACTTGTAGTTTGCCCGGCAGAACGCCTGTCAAGAACAGCCGTTTTGTGGCTGTCCTTCAGTCTACTGTGTCATAATGTATTTTGTTTAACATTCATCATCATCAAAGCTGTAAAAATAATGATGTCCTGGACAAAATGTATTGTCCACGCAATTGAAAGTCCTTTTGTTTCTATTGTAGCCTTACACAAAATATAACCTAACACGCCTGACATTAAAATACCGATAAATCCGCTTGGATTTCCAAAATAATGAGGTAGTCCGAATAGTACAGCTGACATAATCAATATAGTCAATTTAGAATAATGGCTAAAAAGTCCGCCAACAATGCCGAAACGGAAAATCATTTCTTCGGTCAACGAGTTGGTCAATGAAAACAGCAATACCAAAGGGATAAAACTCCATTGAAAATTGTCAATGCTGTTTGTGTATTTAATAGCTAAGAACATAAAAATACCTGTCGCAATACTGACAAATAACAGCAATTGAAGTCCGCTTACCATCCAAGAAGATTTGCCGTTTATTCCGAGCCATTTTTCTTTTTCGGCAATGTTACTAAGTTGCCCTATGTTTAGAAACTGTTTGCTTTCGGGATTTAAAATCAGAATAGCTATCGTTGCTAAAATTCCGACTGTCAAAGCAAAAAACTGATATTTTGCCAAGCCATTCACAAAACTGTTCGGATGAATTTGTAGCGTAATTTTATTAATAAAAGTTCCTGCAGTTAATAACAAAACGGTTGCAATTACTACAATTAAAAGCGTGTAAAACATTTTCATATCAGATTTATTTTCTTCAAAGATCTGATTGAAAAATACTTTATCTATTACCATACGATAATTAATGTTTTGTTGCTTGCTCTTTTCTTATTCTACTCAAACTTTGCGGTGTTATTCCAAGATAAGATGCTATGTGCTTTTGTGCAATTCGTTGATGAATATTGGGGAATTTTGTTTGCAAGATTCTGTAACGTTCTTCTGCGGTCATTGTTAGGAGTTCTATTTGTTGTTGTTGCTTTTCTACAAATGAGGCTTCGGCTGTAATTTGCATAATAATTTGTCCAACTGATTTGCTGCTTAAATTATAGAAATTAGTACTTGAAATTCTAATCATTTCAGATTTTTCAAGTGCTACCACTTCTAATTCAGTTGGTTCTTTTGTTAGTAGTGACATATAGTCGCAACAAGCACTATTTTCAAAAGCAAAGTCAAGGCAAACAAAGTTGTTTTCTTTCCACAAAAAAACTCCTGCACTTCCCTTAATTATGAAGTAAAAATATTTTTCTTTGGTGTTCTGCTGTTTAATCACTTCGTCTTTTGCAAAAAAGATTGGTTCACAAAATCCGGCAAACTCTTCCCAGACGTCAATTGGTGCATTGAAGTATTGGTCAAACGATTTTTTTAGAATTTCTGTAAGCATTTGTTTATTCAGCTAGCTGGTTGTTTTGTAGTTAATTTGAGTTCATAGGTGGCGACACTTAAAATAATCAATAATTCAACAATAAAGTATATAAACCCCAATAATGTGATGCTACTTGAATTTTGAACTATTTGGAAAATTGTAAATATGCAATAAATGATATTTAAAACGGCGATAATAACTAGATATAATCTCCAGTTTCGCACATGGAGAAAGTAACAAGTAAAAGAGTAGATTGATAAGGCAATTGCAATACCTATAAAAATACTGGTGACTCTTTGGGGCATTCCAAATAATTCTTCAAATGAATATAAAAGGTATAGACAAAGGATTGAAACAGTTGCCCCAACCGCATCAATGAGAAATATATATTTTCTTCTAAAATTTTCCATTTTCGTAGTCTGCTAATTTCTGGATTTCGGTCAATTCGATGGCATTACGTCTAACTCTCAAATATGCGCAATAGGTATATTTGAGAGTTCAGCTTTAACTATTCTATTGAAATAACAAATTTAATGAATTAAAATCTCCTTTGACATAGAGCAAAGCAAAATTAAACATTACTATAGCGACGTTTTTTTGCTTTTCTTTGGTCGCTGTGGAAAGAAAAAAGTTGGTTTAAACAAAAAAATGGGATAATGAATATCCCAGCTATTGCAGGATTTTAAGCGTTTTACAGCCAAGTGTCTATTGTCAGCCGTTCGGGAAAATACGCAAGGGAGCAGAAAAGAATGGATTCTCTGGATGATGGGGCGATTAGGTAGGAAAATCGGACTTATTGCCAGATTTTTTCCAGTACTTAAGATCCTCTACAGCTTGTGGAGTATAAATTACTTCCATAGATCTTCAACGGCAATTTTCACACCTTTGCCGTTTTTGACATCTTCCCGTCCCTGAAGGATTTTGTTGACAAATTCAGGATGATAAGTGTTTTCCATCTCCTTTGTTTCAAATGGGATCTTTAATGCTTTGGCGAAAGCCTTTATCGCCGCCAGTTGTTCTTTGCTTGCAGGGTGTATTAATATAGCTTCCATAGGGACAAAAACACAAAATCTATTCCAATTATGAGAAATTGCATTTCCCCAGCTAGCGCTGCAATGTTTCCAGTGCTTTATGTGCCGCTTACAAACTAGCCTCAGAGCAAATGTTTCCGGTGCTTTATGTTTCTTCCCTCATTTCCAGTGGCCTCTTACTTTTAATGGTGTGTGATGCCAAGCCATGTACATTTGATATTTAGGTCAAGGAGCAATGAACCTCAGAAGCTATTGCAGGATTTTAAGCGTTTTACAGCTAAGCGTCTATTGTCAGCCATTCGGGAAAATACGCAAGAGAGTAGAAAAGAATGGATTCTTTGGATGATGGGTCGATTGGGTAGGAAAATCGGACAGGACTATCAATTTTGGCAGCAGCACAACAAACCGATTGAGCTTTGGAATGTTGATGTAATCGATCAAAAAGTAGACTATATCCACAATAATTCTGTTGAAGCGGGTTTTGTTTCGGAACCACATTATTGGAAGTATAGCAGCGCCCTTGACTATAGTGGAGGAAAAGGTTTGTTGGAACTGGCAGAGCTTTAAGAACGAGAAGCTATGGCACAGGTTAGCGCCAGCAATTTGAGTATTGTAGCCGGTATAGAGCAAAAATGGAGAATGAAAACTATAGCGATGATATTAGCATCTTGCTTTATTCGGTTTGGCACATTCTACGTAGATTATAAATTCTTGAAACATATAGACAAATAATACGTATAAACGCGAAAAGATAAACTTTTATCCCGTTCGAAATCAGAAAAAAGCGTTAACTTCATCGCCTATATTCGAGAAAAGGTATCTATAACGAGCTTATGAAAGATTTAAACAAGCGTACAGTGAATTCCGGTGGTGAGCTAACGTCTCGAGATCTTGAATTCAATCTTGCAGAGGCAATAGATTTTATTGAGAATGCGTCCATGCCGCTGCACCGCGTAAACAGTTCTGGTGTTATTATCTGGGCCAATCGGGCAGAGCTTAATTTATTGGGATACGCCAAGGATGAATATGTAGGACATGCAATCAGCGATTTTCATGTAGACCCCGAAACCATCGCCGATATTTTAACCCGTCTTGGCAATGATGATACACTCTATAACTATCCTGCGCGGCTTAAACATAAGGACGGATCTATCAAGCATGTTCTGATCAATTCAAATGTTTGGCGCAAAGATGGCGAATTTGTGCACACCCGTTGTTTCACCAGGGATATTTCCGAAAAGGTAATGGAGGAGGAGAAACACAGAAGATTATTTGAACAGCTTCAGGAAAGCGAATCCAGATTACGCTTGGCAATCAATTCTACAAAATTAGGAACCTGGGACTGGAACAGTGGCCGTGGGAAAATGTACTGGTCCGCAGAATGTAAAGAAATTCTTGGTCTTCATCCAGACGCTCATATTTCTTTTCAAGAATTTTTAGCGCAGATAGATGAGGCAGACCGTTCACAGGTAAACGATAAAGCGGAAACAATTATAAATAATTCCTCAACCGAGCCTGTTGACATAAGCTTCAGAATAAGAAGAATATATGATGAAGATTTACGGTGGGTCAGAATACAGGGTAGTATTTTTTTCGATCAAAATGGAAGGTTGAACAGATTCATCGGTACCATGCTTGACATAACTGATGCTGTCCAGGCGGATCAGCAAAACGCACATCTTGCAGCCATTATCGCTTCCTCAAACGATGCCATTGTGGCCAAAACCACAGAAGGAAAGATTACGACATGGAATAGTGCCGCGCATAAAATGTTTGGATATACCTCTGATGAAATTGTTGGGGAATCCATTATGAAAATAATTCCCGAAGATAGAAAGGATGAAGAACTCCATATCCTTTCTAAGTTAAAGAACGGCGAGAGCGTCGAGCATTTTGAAACAAAGCGACTTACCAAAGCAGGGACGCTGATAGATGTATCACTTACCATATCGCCTATTCGAGATTATAATGGTAGTATCATTGGAATCTCTAAAATAGCACGTGATATTACAGAAAGAAAGCGAGAAGAAAAGCGGAAAAATGATTTTGTAGCAATGGTGAGTCACGAGTTGAAAACACCACTAACATCTATACTGCTGTATGCTCAGCTTTTGATCAAAAAATCTGGTACAGTTCAAGACGATACCTTTCTTAACATGAGTAGTAAGATTGAAGCGTATGTGAAAAGAATGATTTCCATGATAACAGACTATCTTGGACTATCCCGCATTGAAGAGGGAAAAATGAATTTACAGAAAACGCGTTTTGAGCTAGACCATTTAGCCCTTGAGGTTATTGAAGAAGCCAGTTTGATCAGTTCAAAGCATAGCCTTGAACTTGTAAGCAGTGAGGGCGTGTGGGTGTATGCAGATAAAGAGAAAATGCGTCAAGTGCTGATAAACCTCGTGAGTAATGCGGTAAAGTATTCACCCCAGGGTGGCCCAGTTATCCTTGGATGTGAACGCGTCGCGGGTAAGGCTCAGATTTATGTTAAAGATAAAGGGTTAGGCATTTCTCCCGCAGATCAAAATAAATTGTTCCAACGGTTTTACCGTGTAGATGATGATCAAATTAAAAATATATCAGGATTTGGGATAGGATTATATCTCGTTTCGGAACTGTTGCGCTTACATGACAGCCAGATTCTCGTAAAAAGTGAGGTCGGAAAAGGATCAGTTTTTTATTTTTATCTCGACTTGGATTAGTTATCCACGCTCAGTTTAAGAGCTACGCGCTTCGTCTACTTTCTTTCAGGTTGCTAATTACTTTTTTAAGCCCAGCTAGCGCTGGAATGTTTCCAGTGCTTTATGTTGGCTTACAAACTAACCTCAGAGCAAATGTTTCCGGTGCTTTATGTTTCTTCCCTCATTTCCAGCCCAGCTAGCGCTGGAATGTTTCCAGTACTTTATGTTGGCTGCTTACAAACCAGCGCCAGCAATGGGACATAAATATAGGAAAAATAGCGGACTTTCAGTTCTAACTCTACAAACCCACCACCGGTAGCTCCACGTCGCCGTAAAAGTAGTTTGCTGGACCAACAAATTATGATGGACTATCTTTCACCCCAGCGCGTAAAAGCAAACGGCGTCGTAGTTCTTTTCCATGGAAAAGGTACGCGGTATAACAAAACAAAACAATACCCCCCGCTGTTTATATTTCAAATTAGCATGTATATATGTTTGTAAAGCTCACACACGCCGTATTAAGGGAATTACAAAGTGACGGATATAATGTATTGACATCCGTTAATACAGTTTACGACGATAACCCCACCTACATGCCGGAGAAGGTAGACGATGTATGGGAGTGGCTGGAAGACCTGACGGTTACACCACAGAACCACCCGGCGATCTTAGTTATAGAACATGCATTAAATACTATGTTGGAAAAAGACCTATTTGGAGCAGTATGGATAGAAAAGCACTGGAAGAGGAGTATTTAAGTTAACTTCAAAAGCACTATGATCGGTATCCGCTTAGAGGTGGGGAATGCGATGAATCTAGAAATGCCCCAGCTATTGCAGGATTTTAAACGTTTTACAGCTAATAGTTTCCAAAACAAGTCTTTACAATTAATTTATAGTAAGAACAGAACGTAAGATAGCGATGAAAAGACATAATGTATTAAACAAGATGAACGTACTTCGGTTATTATTTTTTGTACTATTTCTTGCCGGTCACCGTAACGTTGATGCCCAAGAAAAATTCTCCTTTGCATTCCTTACCGACATGCATGTAAACGCCAATCCCAAGACCCGGAGTTTAGACGGCTTGAAACAGGCGTTGAGGTCCGCAGCCGCTTCGGGTGCCGATTTCATCATCTCCGGCGGTGACAATGTGGATGTGGATGGCATGAAAGCCGACCGCAAAGAGCAAGCGATCAAACTCTACACGGATTATAAGGCCGTCATCGACGCTTCCCCAGTCCCGTGGCACCTCACCATTGGTAACCACGATCGGTATTGGCATGATGAGCCAAGTGCGCCGCATGGGGCAGGTTTGTTCAGTTCGTTTTTCGGAGATACGTATTACACATTCGATCACAAAGGATGGCGTTTCATTGTCCTCAATAGCACGGAAATATGCGACGGGAAATATTGCGTGAGCGAGCAGCAGCACCAGTGGTTGGTGGAAGTGCTGGCAAATACTCCTGATACACAACCTATCGTCGTATCCACGCATGTTCCGTTTCTTTCGCTCTACTATCCCGTGCTGGAAGGTAAATATACTGATGCGGATACCTTTACGAACCAAAAGGAGATATTTGACCTATTTGCGGGGCACAACTTGAAGCTTGTACTCCAGGGGCACCAGCACCTGTATGAAGAGATCAAGGTGAAAGGCGTGCAATTTATCACGGCCGGAGCCGTATCCGCCAACTGGTGGGGTGGAGAATTTCACGGCACGGAAGAGGGGTACCTCTTAGTGCATGCTGATGGGGATGATTTTACGTGGGAATATATGGATTATGGTTGGGAAGTGGCAAAATGATACAGATGATTTTACCAATGATAACCAAGTGCTTATTGGCCGTCCTGTTTATATCGGCGTTCCACATTGAGTCGGTTGCACAACAGATCAACGTGATGACGTTTAATATTTGGCATGGTGGCAAGGAAACCGGTGAAGAGGAAGGGCCCCAGCGCGTCGTGGATATCATCCGTGATTCGGGTGCGGATATTGTGGCCATGCAGGAAACCTATGGTTCCGGGCCAAGGATCGCCGACGCACTGGGATATCACTTTTATTTGCGGAGCACCAACCTGTCCATTATGAGCCGCTACCCGATTGTGGATACGCTGGAAGCATACGAGCCATTTAACAGCGGAGCCGTCACGATCGATGTCGACGGTCAACATATTGTCGTGGCCAGCAATTGGCTCAATTATCCCTTCGACTACTGGGCAATGCTGGAAAAAGGGCAGCCGATCGACTCGGCGGAATGGCGACAGCAGTTTCAGGGCGAAAAAAATGCCGGTATCCTGCGCGGGATCCTCAAGGTATTGAGTCCCGCCATCAAAAATTCGAACGATATACCCGTTATCATCTGCGGGGATTTCAACACCGGTTCGCATCTCGACTGGATGCCCGAAACCCGGCACCTCAATGGAGGTTATGTCATGCCGTTTCCAGCTACCCTGTTGATGGAGCGCTGGGGTTTTATTGATTCTTTCCGTAAAATACATCCCGATCCACTGGTCACGCGCGGAATTACCTGGAGCCCAGTCTTGCCAAAAGCTTTTCAGGACCGTATCGACTACATATTTTACCAAGGGAATATTCTCAAAGCCATCGATTCCAAAACCATTGATACGCATCCGGTCAAATACCCCTCTGACCATGCTGCTGTAATGACTACTTTTAAAATCCAAACACCATGAAATTGAATAGACCTACACTGATGATGTATGCCATACTGATTGCTTTAGTTGGTATTTCGTGTCAATCCGCCAGCCACCGACAATCTAGCAAAGCAGATATTCTACTAATGAAAACTCAAAAAAAAGTAAACAAAATTTATTAAGGGTATATTCTGCCGGTGATATACTTACTGATCATGAGGGAACAGAATACTACAGTATTAACATTGGGCAGCCAGGAAATGGAGTGTTTCAGGCTACAACTATGATTGGGGGAAGTGGTCCACCGCTAATAGGAAACGGTTGGTTATTGCAGGGAGCTATTCCTGAGTCTACTACTGAACAAACTGTCACTATTGGAGCAATTACTAGTATTCATAATGGAGTTCAAGTCTTTGATTATATATTTTCAGGTAAACTTGGTTTAGCCATTAATGTAGATGGAGTATATTTTGAATTAGATTATAGAATTACTGTAATATCCTTTTTCAACAAATTCAATACGCAAGCCCAGCTATCTAGTTCGGAAATGAGTCAAATAACTACTTATACGGTACTTTAATAATGAGTGCCGAATTCGAATAACTGAGATTTAAAGCCTTCGCCCTGTTGCCCTGGGACGAAAAACTACCTCTTCGCAGGAAGCCATAAAGCAGCACAGCGGGCAGCCATGATCTACTCGTTCTTTGCTATCTGCAAAAAGCATGAGGTAAACCTTTTCGAGTGGTTAAAGCATACGTTGGAAAACATTATGTCAATAATCCATAAAAACTTAAAGGATCTTTATCCTCAGAATTTCAAAAAATCAGCGGACCTGTAGTTCATAGGCCGGATACACATGTGGAAGGAAAAGGTAATGTGGGATAAAAAGCAAAGCGGTAAGTGATATTCCACTTTTAAGTTGTAATTCCACTCTTATTCTGACTTGCAGTACGTACAACATTTTGTTTAGCATCTAAAAATGCTCACTGTAAAAGCGAAAAATAAGTATAATTGCTTTTACAAAAAGCAATTATGGAAAGTCTACTACTAGAAATTCAATCGAAAATAGTCTGAATGACAAAGCAATTTCTTTTATGGGAAGATAAATTAATGAAAAGTTTCACTGCTGGAAATATAAATATGTAAAAATTTTAGTTTTAAGAGGGAAAGTGTTAATGTTTTTTTTATTTACGGGATTTAGCGCGAGCATTTACTACGTAGCTCACTGCGTTCGATAACCACGCAGGTGACACCGAATTTGTGGACCAGACTCTTTTTGGGGGGAACGCTGGTGCAGGTATTTGATTTCTTTAGGGCACTTAGGCATTCCTTTGCAAAAGCTGCTTTCATGATGTTCATGGTCAGCGAGGTACATCCGTTTGTGGATGGAAACTGTAGGTTGGCAAGGGTCATGATGAATGCGGAACTGGTCAGCGAGGAGCAGAGCAAGATTATTATTCCTGCAGTTTTTCGGAAAGATTACCTTGGTGCGCTCCGACAATTGACACGTAGACAGGAACCTGACACCTTTATCAGGATGCTTCAGCGAGCGCAACTGTTTAGCGCAACGATCAAATAGCACGAATATCTTTAATTAAGCATTCAAATAATTTCTTTTTGTATTGTACATAAGCAAATACCCCCGTTTGTTTGGCTCGCTTAGAAAGGAATGGTTTACTAATGTTTCAACCGACCGTTTCTTTTCAGAGAACGGGATAAGCAATTTATCTATTCGGCTTTCCTTTATTCCGATCCTCCGGCCAAATTCTTTAAAATCAGTTTTTGAAGGATGGTTGTTTTTCCGGTAATCGCTGCTCTTGAAATTGTCGGCAAATAGCCCTTTATCCAGAGCAAAATCTGTGTCATCAACATGCAGCTTTGTATTGATCAGATCATAAGCGGGGCTTAGTAAATAATCTCCATGGACCGATTCCAATAACGAAAAGTTCTTTAAGTGCGCGTCGCCATTTGAAAGCAGATAGTTGAATACGACAAGAGAAAAAAATTTCTCCATTTCCACCCGCCACGCCGGCACATATTGTTGTATTAATTGTGCTATTCCCTCATAACTGTAGTTGTATTTGAAATCGGGTCCGGCGTTGTCCCTTGTTTTTCCAGCCAAGGTAGCGAAATCTTCCTTCCCCCATTTTCCGCCATCTTTCCTTACATCAAATCGCTTGGTAATATAGGCAGGTGTCCCGTCTTTGAAGAATATCAAGGCGTTTTCCGCTGTGGGGATAGCATATACTTGTCGGGCGATCTGCATGGTTAGATGTTCGTTGGCCGGAACCTGGTCTACTTTTTTTAAGTCCCGTGGGATAGGTTTTAGGATATATGTTCCCTGTTCGCCGTCAGTTGTCAGGCGTAACTGATTTTTTTCCAGTCGTAAACTTAGCTTTTCCTGAACACCTGAGATCGAGATCCGTTTGCGGTTTTCCATAAAAAGTGCTGCCACGTCCTCGTTTTGTTGTGGTGGATCGTATGGAAGTATATGGTTTACTTTCTTACCATCAAATACGTTGCGTATGCAGCCGGGAGAATACGTGCTAAATCCTTCGGCTAATGTCCCTGGGCAATATTTCAATTCGTCCGGATTCATCTTATGGGTTTTACGGTTATTGCACCAATTGTATCATATTGAGCCGTAGCGATAAGCAATCCGAAATGGTCCTCTTCATCAATGCGCAGTAGTGTGCTTTGTAATTTGCGGTTTACGCCTTCACTCAGCATATTAAAGAAAAATGGGAAGAGGTGGTCACTATGGTACTCCTTTTGTGTCTTGGGAAGCGTTAAACTTACAGCTCGGGCATTTTGATCCTGATAGTAAAGGTCACTATAGGTAAAGACGTACGCTGTACGACTTTTCTCTACCAAAGTCCCTGCTAGGATCCCGTCGCGGTATATTTCCATCGCTCTCATTTATCTCCCGTTTTCTTTGACTTGCAAGACCATTTCCATGCCCAGGACATCTGCAAGCTTACTTAATACTTCCAAAGACGGATTACCCTGCCCACGTTCCAATTTGTAAAGTGTATTGATGCTCACGTCTGCTATTTCAGCCAAACGGGGCTGCGTAATTCCGAGCTCTTTACGCCTATTTTTTATCAATGTTCCTATCTCTTTAGTTAACATTATAATGTGATTTCTTGATCAAATTTAGGAAAAATATTTAGCTAATCGATGAAAATCGTATTATAATGTGATTTTTGTATTTTTTTTGGTCTTGCAAAATTAAGTTTACCTTAAAATCACACTTTGATAAGATTTGTGTATAATCTAGAATAATCTCGGATATTCCGCTATTCGCCGTATATAGCAATGTAATCAATTCGTTCTGATCTGGAATATAAGCGGCTATATGTCATACATACTGTAATATTCTACCGGCGCCAACTTAAGGTCCTTGTACTCCGGACCAAATATACAGATGTGCCTCCTTACTATAACTAATTTAGTTAAAAACTACCTTTTTGGATAGGTAGCATCCGAAGAGGTGCCGTGCTTGCTTTCTGCGAAATAATATTTCAGTATGCCCAACAATGTTCTCAGCTGAAATTTTCCCAATGCTTTATAAAAGCTTAAAAAAAAAACAAAATAGTCTTCGAGTTGGTTAATCTAAAAAACTAATATACTCGAAATTCTATGCTAAATAGTAAGTATCTTGATGACCCGGAAATGACTAAGTTGATCTATGCGGCACTTGACGCAAGCTCGACTGGTATTATTATTACTGACAACCGTCTTCCCGATAATCCGATTATTTATTACAATAGGTCGTTCGAGGAGATGACGGGATATCAATCCAAAGATATAATTGGACACAACTGTCGGTTCCTGCAGGGGCAAGATCGCAACCAAGTTGCCCGGGAGAAGATCCGTGAAGCGATCAATGCTGGTCAAGGCATCACGATCCAGATCCGTAACTATACAAAAGCGAACGAACTGTTTTGGAATGAATTGTTTATATCGCCTATCCATAACGCCGAGGGAGAGGTGACGCACTTTATTGGCGTTCAGACCAATATAACGGCGAGAAAAAAGGTTGAAGAGGAATTGTTGTTTGAAAAGGAATCGGTCGAGCGCAAGATAGCGGAAAGGACGGAACATCTGCGGTTGAATGAAGAGTACATGAACAGTATTGTGGAAACAATACGGGAGAGCTTAGTCGTTTTAGATACAGAGCTGAAAGTACTTTCCGTGAACGAAGCGTTTTTGCAGACTTTTAAAGTGACCCGCACTGAGACTGCCGGTAAGACGCTCTACGAACTTGGAAATCGCCAATGGGACATTGACGATTTAAGAAAATTGTTGGAAGAAATACTTCCTTCAAATAACCCTGTACTTGGTTTTGAGGTGGAACATGATTTCCCCCACATTGGAAAAAAGATTATGTTGCTGAATGCATATCGGATAGAACTGGAAGGTGAATTTAAGGATCGGATATTATTGGCCATTGAAGATATTACCGATCGAAGGAAGATAGAAAAACGGAAAGATGATTTCTTATCGATAGCCAGTCACGAGCTTAAGACGCCGCTAACTGCATTAAAGGGATATATCCAACTTATAAAACGGTATATGCCGAAAGATAATGCTAATTTATCGGCCATTGTCGAAAAGTCCGATACGCAGGTGGAGCGTTTAAATAAGTTAATAGCAGAATTACTCGATGTCTCAAAAATTCAGTCGGGAAAGCTAGATATTCACCATGATAGATTTGATTTTGACAAGATGGTGCGCGATACGGTAGATCATCTGCAGATCAATAGTGACACACATAAAATTATCATTAATGGAAAAACTGATTCGTGGTTTGTTGGTGATGAGAGTCATTTGAGTCAGGTGGTCGGTAACCTGGTCTCCAATGCGATCAAATATTCTCCTGGGAAAGACCGTGTAGAAGTTTATCTCGCTGCGCTGAAAGACCATCTTAAATTTTCAGTAAAGGATTATGGTTTCGGTATAGATATTACAGACCAGAAGAAAGTATTTGATCGCTTTTATCGTGCTGACAGTATACAGAAGAAATTTTCTGGACTTGGTATAGGATTGTACATAAGTGAACAGATTGTATTGCAGCACGGCGGTACGCTGTGGGTCGACAGTGAAGTCGGAAAAGGGGCCGTATTTAGTTTTATTTTACCCACTACTTAAAACGTTATGATGAAAAAAAGTGTTTTTATTTGTGATGATGATGCCGGCATTACAGATATGTTGACAATAGTATTCGAACTGGCAGAAGTAGAAGTGGTGGTCGAGAATGATAGCGTAAGAGCATATGATGTCATCAAGCGCATGAAACCAGCGGTGATAGTTGTTGATCTGTGGATGCCTGTTGTGTCTGGGGATCTTTTAATCAAAAAACTTCGGGGTGACGAGGAATTAAGAGATACATATATTGTCTGCATGTCGGCTAGCAGGGATGGTCGGGAAGTTGCGACTGAAGCAGGTGCAGATATTTTTGTAGCTAAGCCGTTTGATCTTGACGAGATTATTGCAGTAGTAGAGGAAGGTTTTTTTTGATCGTAGAATGAGACGAATGTAGCTTTTTTTGAGATGATATGTATCTCTTTGGTTTTTGATACCCATTATATTTGTGGTATATAAACCTTTAGATTCTTATGAAGCATTTCGCAATTGTATCCGCTCTGCTTTCTGCCATTTTTGTTTTGCAGTCGTTCTCGCAGGCGAATGTTTCGCGCTCCGTTGCATTCAAGGGAGGCGGCCGAAACACGCTAAGTCTTAAAAAAGTACAGGAGTCAATCCCGATAAAAGGGGTTGTGACCAACCTAAACGGAGGCCCGGTCGGCGGTGTCTCTGTGCAGGAAAAAGGCACAAGTAACAGCACGGTATCTGCCGCGGACGGAAGTTATACCATAAATGTGGGCAAACCTGAAGCTATACTTATATTTTCGTATATCGGATATGTAACGCAGGAGCTTTCGGTATCGAGCAATCAAACGTTGAACGTAGTATTGCTGGAGGATGAAAGCGACATCGAGGAGGTCGTCGTGATCGGCTATCAGTCTATACGTAAAAAAGACCTTACGGGAGCAGCAACACTGGTTGAAACCAAAAATACGGAAGCCAAAGTAGCCAGATCTTTACCCGAAGCACTTCAGGGCCAATCTTCTGGTGTAGTGGTAAGAAACTCAGGTGGTCCCGGGCAAGGTGCGGTTATTAATATTCGAGGACTAAGCACCTTATATGGTAACGCAAATCCGTTATATGTTATCGACGGGATGCTATCAGATCCAAACGTCACGATCAACCCCAATGATGTAGAAAGTATACAGGTGCTAAAGGATGCTTCCGCAGCGGCTATATATGGAGCGAGGTCTGCGAATGGTGTCATTATCATCACGACGAAGAAAGGAAGAACCGGCCCCATGAAGGTCAATGCTTCGGCAAGATACAGCATCGTTAACCTGCCAAAGATGTACGACATGATGAATGGACAGGAGTATGTCAACATGAACCGGCAGGCCTTTGAAAATGCGGGATATACACAGCAGGCAGCGGTTGCCAACTACGACGGCACCGATGTGGACTGGGCGGACGAGTTATTCCGTACAGGTGCAATACAGGATTATAATGTCTCCGTATCGGGAGGTGGCGAGTCTTCTAAATATTTTATGTCCGGATCATACTTTAAAGATCTGGGTACGGTGATCGAGCGTAAATTCGATCGCGCAGCTTTACGCCTCAATACAGAGACCTCTCGAGGTAGGTTCCGTGTCGGAGAAAATCTGATGATCTCCAGCAGCTACGGACGGGAGCCATTCTCGGGCGGTGCTTTTGGGGGAAATCCATTTTATGATGCTTTTGGCATGCTACCCATTATACCGATCAAAGGTACAGGATTTGTAAGTGATGCCAACCCCGGGGGCTGGGGAATAGGGTCGGATAATGCCCGAACCTATTCGCGTAATCAGATAGCACAGGCGTCTATCACCAATTCCGACTACAATTATGTGAAGATGATGGGTAACCTTTATGGGGAGGTCGATATTACAGACTGGCTGACCTATCGCCTCAATGCTGGACTGGAAACCAGCTTTGACCGGAGAACTTCCCTGCGCGGTAAAGGAATATGGTACTGGAATCAAGCCGACCAGCCGACGCGGATCGAAGAAAATCGTTCCCAGTTCTTAAGTTACCTGTTCGAGCATACCTTAAACTTTAACAAAACCTTCGACAAGCATCAGGTAAATGGTGTGTTTGGTTATACCCAGCAGACCATCGGATCATCGGGTATTGGTGCCCAAAGAACCGATCTGCTCGCTGCAGGAGACCGCTATTTCACCACGGTCAATTCCGCCACGGGCATGCCGTTCGCTTCTGGAAGTAGGGGACGGAACTTTATCGATTCCTGGCTCGGCCGTCTCAACTATACCTACGACGATCGGTACTTAGCCACCTTTACCTTCCGCTCGGATAAGGACTCGCGCTTTTCGAAGAATTTCCGCACGGGATTTTTTCCTTCCGGAGCATTGGCATGGCGTGTCAGTAACGAAGATTTCTTCGACGTGAGCTGGCTGCCGGAATTGAAATTAAGAGGTTCATACGGTGTGTTGGGTGCTGCTAACTTGGGTAACTACGAATATATTGGTCTTATAAATCAAGCGCCGCGGGCGATTTTTGGTCAAGAAGCTCAGACCGCTTACGTAGGGGGCTTACAGGTAGATCTCGTGGATCCGAATCTGCGCTGGGAAGAAAAAAAGACCTTGAACCTGGGGTTTGATGCCACCTTATTCGACCGGAAACTTAATGTAACATTCGATGCATTCCGTTCGGTGACTTCGGATGTATTGCTCTTTTTGCCCATTCCCGGTTATCTAGGGAGTATAAGCCCAGATATATTTACCAATAGGGCCTCCATCGAAAATAAGGGCGTAGAATTGCAATTAAACTACCGTCCGCAGCAGGGGCAGGAACGCGCATTTAATTGGGATATTACCGGGAATATCAGTTTTATCCGTAATAAGGTGCTAGCACTGGGAAATCTAGGTATCGATCCGGCAACTGGTCTGGAGCGAAATAACATTCAAGTGGGTAATACGCGCACACAAATAGGCCGCTCCATCGGCGAATATTACGTGATACGGACAGACGGCATCTTCCAAAACCAGGATGAAATCGATGCACATCGGGCACAGGCAGATATTGCTCAGCCTGGGGATATTCGCTATATTAATCTGTCGGACAGGGGTACGGGCAATGATATTACCCCAGATGACCGCACCTTTTCGGGAACGCCGTGGCCGGTATTTACGTCAGGTCTCATGTGGAATGCGTCCTACAAGAATTTCACGATGAACCTACAACTTTACGGCGTCGTGGGCACCACCTTGTATAATGACATGCGCCGGGACTTCGACGGCATGGGGTACTCCAACTACCGAAGCGGTATTACACCTTGGACGGCTGAAAATCCGACAGACTTCCCAAGATTGGGAGTTGCTTATGCTACCGAAATGCCCGGTGATCCTCCTGTAGATAAGGGAATCTTATCTAACGTACGGGGCGATTCGGATCGCTGGTTGGAGAGTGGCTCGTATCTGCGGCTAAGTAACGTGCAGATCGGCTATAATGTACCGCAACATCTTTTGCAAAGGCTGCACATACCTTCGCTACACGTGTATGTAAGCGGACAAAACCTCTTTACCGTAACTAATTATTCAGGATTGGATCCGGATGTAGTAGGGGCAAATGCGAACTTGGAGCCCGGGGTGGATGTGGGTGCTTGGCCGCCAAACAGAATCATATCATTTGGCTTATCCTTTGGCTTATAATTTATTGAACAGAAAAATCATTTAAGATGGAAAAATATACGCTAATTATATTGACTGCTTTCGTTTTTCTTACGACTGCGTGCGAGCGGAATTTCGATGAACCGAATCCCGATATGCTCACGACGGATTCTTTTTGGGATGATGAAACCGATGCCATTAAAGGCGTGAATGCAATATACAGCGCATTAAACCGAAGTAGTAACTACTATAATCGGGGCATGCACTTTTTATACCTGCTACGCTCCGATGAGGGCTTTGGTTCGGGGGGCGATATCGGCCTTAACAATAATGTTGCCTTCGCATTTACGAGTAACAATACCGGCAATGGTACCTGGAATGCCATCTACCATGCAAACTACCGGGCGAATCAGGTGATCACCTATGTGCCCCAGATCGACATGGACGAAGTTTTGAAAAAACGGATTATTGCCGAAGCAAAGGTGTTACGTGCCCTGAACTACTTTAATCTGGTGGTTTTCTGGGGCCGACCACCCCTGGTGTTAGCGCCCTTATCGCCGGCCGATTACCCCGAGAATGCGACACCCGCACAAGCATTTGCACAGATTGAGAAGGACCTAACGGAGGCTATGGCTGACTTACCGCCGTCTTATGATGCTGCGGATGTGGGTAGAATCACCAAAGGAGCGGCGCACGGCCTATTGGCAAAGGTGTATATGCAGCAGGGTAAATTTGCAGCAGCCAAGGAGGCAATGGACTGGTTAGTAACGGGTGATGGCGCCAGCAACTACGGCTTGATGGACAACTACGCGGATAATTTTAGGAAAGATACAGAGAACAATAGAGAGTCCGTTTTTGAGATTCAGTTTAAAGAAAATGCCACAGAGAACGGAGATGACGATACCAATCCGGGAATCAGCCTCAATACCGGAGCTTCCGTGCCTAAATTTCTGGCACCCCCTAGTCCGGGACCAGGTTTTGGAGATGGTGCAGCAAGACGCTGGATCGTTGATGCCTTTAATGTCGAACGGACCGTAGATAATAAAAAGGATCCCCGTGCGGCTGCTAGTTTTATCTATGACAATGCCGATGAAAGAGGTCCGGCTTTTACCATGGTATATGGGGAGACCTGGCTAAGCCGATACGGTGCAGACGATAAGCGGGTGTGGTTTAGAAAGTTGCTGAATGACGATTGGAAGAATAATGAGATATTCAGTTCGCCCAATAATTACCGCTTGATCCGGTACGCGGATATTCTGTTGATGTATGCGGAATGTCTGAATGAAACCGGACAGACGGATGCGGCATACGCCTATGTGGATGAGGTGCGTCAGCGTGCAAACCTACAGCCCCTCAGTGACGTAAAGCCAGATATGGATCAACTCGCTTTCCAAGAACAGCTGAAGCATGAACGTACGTTAGAATTAGCAGGTGAAGGTTGGCGGTACTTTGATATGGTGCGCTGGGGAGAGTTTTCCAACAACCTGGAGACCCTGCGGGAAAGGGATCCGGATTTTGTCAATTTTATTTCAGGTAGACATGAGTGGTATCCTATTCCGCAAGCGGATATAGATAACAGCCCAAACCTAACACAGAATCCCGGTTATTAGCCCTAAATCGAAGCGACGATAACCCTTGACAAACAAAAGATACAGCTATGAATTATCCATGTTGCACCAATATACATATAGTTGACGTGGACATTTCATATGGCTTTAACGACAAAATAGTGTACATATGAACAAGTTATTATACCTCTGCCCCCTATTCTTGCTTTGGATAGTGGTCGGATGCGAAAGGGAAGAAGATCTTCCGGTGAGTACAAATCCGCCAACGTTACATCTCGACGCCGATACGGTCGCGCTGTCTGAAAGTGTTTACACATTAACTGCGGAGGGCAAGAGTGCCTACGGTGGCCCCCAGCTCAGCAAGGTGGAGTTTTACAAAGGGGAAGAAAAAATTGGGGAAAAGACGATTGCGCCTTATAACTTTGGCTATACCGTGACCGAACTTATACCCGAGGAAGAACTTTCTTTCCACGCCGTTCTATTCGATAAAGCGGGTAACCGTGTCCAAAGTAATACCGTAAAAGCTAAGGTGCGGGTGGGTGCCAAACGGATTGAAGCGGAAAATACGATCATAAGGGGAGTTGCCAAAAAGGCAGATGACCCAGATACCCGGAAAACCTCCTCTGGCCAGGCAAAGGTGGGCGCTATAGACAATGCAGAAAGCGGTATTGATGCGACTATCGAGGTGCTCACGGCCGGCGATTACTTGATCCGCGTGGCTGCAGGCACAGGTTTCGATGGTACAACCCATAAGATCTATATCGATGATCAGTTTGCCGAGGCGAAAGTATATAACATTGCCAATAGGGGATGGAATACATGGCAAACCATCGACTTGGTATTTAATTTATCAGAGGGCACACATAAAATAAGTATCCGGCACAACACGGGGTACGGTGAGCTGGACTACTTGGAATATTCAAAATTGTAATACCTATGCGCATGAGACACACAGTATATCTTGCTTTTCTAATCATTTTATTAGCTTGCGACAAACGCGGAGCCGGACTCTTTCTAGCTACGCCCACAGCACCGGAGGCAAGCGGACCGGCAAAGTTTCAAAATCCCTTATTGAACGCTGCTCCGGATCCCTGGGTCGCACAACGTGGGAATTTTTATTATTTCCTACAAACCCATGGCAACCGGATTGAAATCCGAAAAACGGAAAAAATGAGCCAACTTGCTTCAGCGAGCAGCACCGTGGTGTTCAATGCTCCTTCTACAGGCATTAACAGCAGGGATGTATGGGCGCCCGAAATGTTCTTTCTGCAAGGAAAATGGTATATTTACTATACGGCTAGCGACGGGCAGGATGTTAATCACCGGATGTTTGTGCTGGAAAATGCCAATGAAGATCCCACGACAAATAATTGGGTAGACAAGGGTCAACTCATCACGAAGCCTGCCGACCAATGGGCAATAGACGGTAGTATTTTCGAACATAACAACGAGTTGTTCTTTATTTGGTCGGGCAGACCGGGGGCGCAAAACAACAACTTAACGCAGAACATCTACATCTCAAAAATGTCTAACCCTTTTACATTAACAGGTGAGACAGTCATGATATCGACACCGCAGCATGGTTGGGAGCGAAATGGCTTTGGCGTAAACGAAGGACCGGAGATATTAGAAAATCCCGATGGAGATGTATTTATGATTTATTCAGCCAGTTACTGCGGTACGGACGACTATGCACTGGGTATGCTGCGGCTGGCCGATAATGCGGATCCCCTGATAGCAGCTTCGTGGTCTAAAAGCGCCAATCCGGTATTTACAAAAGCACCTAGCGCATACGGCGCAGGTCATAACGGTTTTTTCAAGTCCAAGGACGGAAAAGAGGATTGGATCATATACCATGCAAATATAGAATCTCATCCGAATAATAACGGGTGTGGCAATGTACGCAGCACACGTATGCAACGGTTTACCTGGAATGCAGATGGTACACCCAATTTCGGAACGCCCGTAGCTGCGGGTGCATTTCTTGAAGTGCCTTCTGGAGAGTAAAACCGCAATGACGGAACGGATAATAGAAAGAATGTGTTAGTAGAAGGGCTGTGATCTATTCTATGCAGGGGTTTTCATGGAAAATGGTCATGGATAATATGGAAAAAGCCGTCTTCTGTACTTGTTGCTTGAAATACAGAAGACAGCTTGTACATAAGCAAATACCCCCCGTTTGTTTGGCTCGCTTAGAAAGGAATGGTTTACTAACGTTTCAACCATTGATTTCTTTTCAGAGAACGGGATAAGCAATTTATCTATACGGCTTTCCTTAGTATAAATTGGTTTTTGTGTTCTTTTTGGTCTTGAAAATAAAGTTTACCTTGTAATCTAACGGCAAAATTCTATCATGGTGGTCAACTCCCTAACTGCAGCTTCATTCGGCCAGGTCAGTCCGCTAGACTTAAACCGGATTTTCCCATTGCCGTCAATGACAAATTTTGCAGGAATCCCCTTTACACCAAATGAAGATACCGCAGGATTCTTTTTCGTAGCAGGATCTTTGAGGTCCATGTACAAAGGCAAATCCAGGTCATGAGTTAGCAAGTAGTTCACTGCATCCGCTTTAGGGTCTTTGACAGTTTCCCAGGTGTGTATAAACAGGAACATTACACTTGGATCATGCTTGTATTTGCTGACCAGCATTTGCATTGCCGGAAGAGATTTCTTACAAGGTCCGCACCAAGTCGCCCAAAAATCAAGAACAACTATTTTGCCCTTAAAATCAGACAGTGACACTTCTTTGCCTTTGATGTCTGTGACTTTAAAATTTGGCGCTTGCTCGTCAATCATTTTGGCTGCTATCGCTGTCTTGTATTTCTCTTCAAACTCATTAGTCAATGCTGCCAGGTAAGCATTTGGGTCTTTGCCGGGATTCATCTTAACGTAAGCACTTTTTAGTTCGGCATTATAGTCATAATCGGCCAAACCTGCTCGTACTGCTTTTTCTAGCTCTGGAAGCGCTTCCTCGTACCCGCCTGTTTTGCTCATCAGGTAGTAATATTCAGCAGTCAGACCAGCAGTCTTTCTTATGGCATTTTCATAGCATTCTTTGATAGCAGCGAAGGCTTTTGTGTAGTCTCCTTGCTTAGCCATCACCTGGCTATAAAGATGTAACAAGAACTGCCGGTCTTCCGGAGCATTCGTTGAGTTAGTCAGTTCTTGCTCCATTAAAGTTTCTGCAGTTTTCAAATCGAAGGCCATGATTCCTGTCGCCACTGATCCTACGTACATGATCCTTGCGGTTTCTGCAATCTGGTTAAAATGGAATAGAGCTTTGGCCGAGTTCTTTGCAACAACAAAATTGTCTACAAGTGTAGCCCTGTGTTGGTCAAAACTTTCGCCAGGGTGTTCTTTTACAAGTCGTTCAAGAATGAGTTCCTTTTGTAAAGGATCAATGAAGATCTTCAAAGAATCAAGACTGGCCTTATAGGCCGGTTCTGCCTGCTGGCTGTATCCCGAGTATCCTGCGGACAGGAAAGCGATGAGTAGGAGTATTTTTTTCATGTAGATTGGATGTTATTAATCTTTTTTAAATCTAATAAGGAGCCTATAGGTTTTTTCTCGCAGGAGCAATTTGTACAATTTCACCAAAGCCGGTAAATTTCTTCTCGTAAGTACTATTGCTGAATTCTCCCTGCCCGTTGATGCTGAAATAATAAACTTCACCCGCCGCACCATTGTTGACACCAATCACCAGTTGTTTGCTGCTGCTACGCAACATCTCGATATCCTTGATTACGTATCCAGCCGGGAAAGTGTAAATCAGGCGTGCTGATTTTGCAAGCATGTCGTACAAATACACCCTATTGCCAACAGTATAATAAAGTTGTTTTAAGATGGAGGAAGTTGCAAAGTTAGTTGCGCTGCCAATTTCGGGACTGTTTGCCATTTCTTGATTAACCCCAGGAAGGGTGTTGCCAAAGGCATCATATGTTAGGGACATTAGGTAGCGGTCATTATCATCCTCCATGATGAAATACCACTCAATTTCTTCTTCAAATAGCGTCGATATGCCACGATCATACGCAATCATTTTTCTTCCCACATTTGCCATGTCAAACGAGCCTGTTGTTTGAGGCGCATCTTCCAGAATTCTGGAAAAAATACCCATTCGCATAAAGCGCATGTTGGCATTATTGTAAAAATAGGTGAGGTTGTACGTGTTAGGAAACACACCCGGGAATAGGTCATAATCGCCAGGAATGCGTTGGCTGAATGGCTTAATGTCGTCTGAAGTCGAGCCCGAAATGCCGGCATATAAGCCGCCATCCGCAACAATGAACTGGTCAAATTTCGAGGTGTTCAAAATAAATACCGGTGCACTTTTGAAGGGAAGCTGTGTAGCCAAATGCGGAAGTATAGTACTTTTATCACCAAGCTCCAGCCAGTCGTTCATGTTAAACCGATACACATTCTGATCGGTGAAATAATAAAAGAAACCACCTTTCCCAAAATTATATAGGGCTAATGGTTCTCCCGAATAGGTTTTATTATTGGCCACTTCCATCGGATTATCAAAAACCACATCATCGGTACGGATCAAGGAAACCTTGCCTTTCCCATCCTTGCTATTGACCACATACCATCCGTCGGGATAAATCCCGGTTACCGTAATGACATAGCGCTGTAGTGTGTAAACGTCATTTATGTTACTCTTAACCTTATAAATCACGGTATAGGTACCGGGACTCAAGGTTACTTGAAGGCGCAAATTTTTGGAATCAGCGATTACTTCGGAATCAATCGTCCAACTGTAAGTAAATGAATCTCCTCCAGGCATTGTTTCGATCAATGTTGGTGTGATGATCAGCGAATCCCGTTGAGCTACCGTAAAACTGGTCGTAGCATCCGCAATCTGAATGTCATTGATTTGCGCATACTTAAACCGTTGATCGTCTTTACTGCAGGCAAATGTTAGCATGATCACGATAATCGAGCTAAGCTTAAAAAAATGTTTTAAATGCATAATATCTAAATTAAGGGAAAGAAATCTCGTTACCGTTCTCATCCAACAGTGGACCATTTGCAGCTTCATATGCGGCCAGTGCATTTCTCAGCGTCACGGGGAAGTTGATAAAACCGTCAAACCCGATATTCTCGTAAGAGAAATCAGTTATACCCAGTACTTTAACCATGAATTTGTACTTTTCGGCGCTAAATTCTCCGAAATCCGCATCAAGAACATCCCAATAAGCAGGCCGGGTGTACATACTGGATACCTCTATCGTCAGATATCTAAAGTTTTCCTCCGTACCCTGATTAACGCTATTGGCAGGTGTCTGGCCTAAAGTACCCAGCGTAAAGTCCTTGGTTTCTGCCGGCTCCAACACGATTTTATAAACATTGCTTGCCATTCCAACAGAGTTGATCAGCACAAGAGGATAATTAAAGATGGAGACACCAGGCGGAATGGCCACTTCTTTTAGCTCAAAATCTATGCCCGCAGTTGCCGTTGTTCCTTCAGCTGTTTTTAGCAATACGGCACGTGGCCGATCGGACAACTTTCCGGTAATCCTCAGGGGTATATACAGGGTATCCCTTGTTTTTACGGTGCTCTGAAAAGCAAAAGAGTAACTTCTCGTCGCGGTGGTATGTAATTGTTGATAGGTGTAAGCAAAAAAGCTAACGCCGTCTTTTCCTTGATAAGTTTCTACCGCTTCTTTCTTACAAGAAAAAAGAGAGAAGACCATCGTCGCATATAATACGTATTTCATAATACGAGTGTGATTAATTTCCATAATTCGGATTAAATTGAAGTTCAGCATCTGGGATTGGTAGCACATACTGCTCTGGCGCCATGTCGACATTACGGAACTGCATTCTCAGTGTTTTAGTACGTTTGTAGTAAAAGAACAATTGACCTTCCGCATAAAATTCCTTCTGATACTCCTTGGTGATGGCTGCTGTAAGTGCGGTAGCTGTAATGTCTGTTGCCAGATTAGAAAGCCCCCTGTTTTGGCGCACCGTATTTAAATATTCGACACCCATGGCAGGCGTCTCTGCAGTTTCAGCCAGGATGTAATACATTTCGGCAAGGCGGATACCAGGTACATACTGATCCAGTAAATTGTCGGTAATTGTGGTTGTAGCGGTTGAGGCCTGCCAAAACTTAGAAGGGAACAAACTTCCGCCATCCTGTTCAAGGCGGTATAGGTACCTGAAGTCTGTCCCGCCGCCTGATGTGGTTTCATACAGTGTATTAAAATTAGCCGTGGTACGGGTAAGAGTTTGTCCCACAGCTCCCCTAAATCTAAAATAACGTTGTACGGTCGGCAATATATCCCTAACCCTGATCATAAACACCTGTTCGTTGAAATATAAACGATCGCGTACCAACAACCCTGTGCTGACCGCTCCTGCGGCTGCCTGGGTCACAAAGGTGTATTTAGCAGAGTTGATCACTACATTTGCAGCCGCAGCAGCTCCGTCCATATCACCACTGTACAATTTGATTCTTGCTTCAAGTGCTTTTACGCCATAGTAGTTCAGCTTGTTCCTCCTGCTTCGTAAGTCACTGCTGACAATCGGATCAGCCTGCAACAGCAGATCTTCTGCTTGTTTCAGGTCAGCTAAAGCAAATTGGACTACATCTGCAGTTGTAGATGGGATTTCTGCATTTTCATTGACTTCCTTTTTGTAAGGGATGGCTTTTAAATTAGCACCCGCCGTATATTCAGGACCAAACATGCGCAATAGATCAAAATGTATAAATGCCCTTAAGGCCAAAGCCTCGCCGCGCAGCAGTGCATATGCATTATCGGTTAGCACAGACCGGCTTGTTTCTGTATTTGCAATTATTTTATTTGCTGCGGCAATCGCACTGTAACTGGCAGACCAAATGGCATTTGTATACCCCGCTACTTCCGCTGAAGCAAAGTTCAGGACTTGTGTTTGTTGCAGTGCAACGTCGGCGTTGCTATTAAGTGTCGAATAATTTTGTGCCAAGGCAGAAACGAAACCCATAGAAAGGTTGTCGCCGTAAAGACTGTTACTGGCCAGCTGGCCGTACACGCCTGATAAAGCTTGCTGAAAACCAACTTCTGACGTAAACAGCTGTTCTTCAGATAAATTTGTTTTGGGCGCTACATCCAAAAATTTCTTACAACTGGAAAACACCACAACTATTGACAGAATTCCTATTATTAATATTGTTCTTTTCATTGGGATATGAATTTGTCTTTTGAATTTAAAATCTTGCGCTCAGACCAAATGTATATTCTCTGGCAAACGGGTTATCTGTACCACGTTCAATTTCAATGGTGCTGAAGTGGGCTAGGTTGTTCGTGGTTGCACTAACGGTAAGGTTTTGCAAACCCAATCTTTTAACAAATGGGGTTTTGAACTGATAGCTTAAATTAACGGAGCTGAGTTGAATGTTGTTGTCGCGCTGAACAAATCTTGAGGTAAGTTGTGTTGGCGTGGGCACACCACCAGTGATCCGTCTATACCGACTGACACTACCAGGTCCGGTCCAGCCTAGGTCATATGCTCTTCGATCAACGTTGTTGCGCGCATCAACACTTTCCACACGGTTTAACAATGTACTGTTGTACAAATCAGCACCATAGTTGTAGTTGACGCTAAAGTTTAAGGCAAAACCTGCATATAGGAAATTTGAATTTACAGCTCCTGTCCACTTGGGGCGGCTATCACCAACATAGGTCTTATCATTAACGTCCCAGACAAAGGTTGGGGCACCATTTAATTTAAGATAAACCTCCTGACCGGTAACCGGATCAATACCCAACGACCTCACCGCATAAATAGCCGTTGTTGACCTGCCTTCAATAAACTGTGCATTTTCAACAGTCTGATCGGCATTATTGGCATTCAATGCCGCATTGAAGGCTTTCAATTTCTCCGAAATTTGTTTTAACACCGATGTATTAGTTGCTGCGTTCACAGAAACATTCCATTTTAAGCCTTTACGAGGTTGAGATAGTATGGTGTAACCCAAGTCGAACTGCAATCCCCTGTTCTGGATTTTACCCAAATTTTCAGTATACGAAGGAAAGCCAGTACTAGGTGCCAGCGAAACTGTAGTGAGGGCATTCTGGGTGACTTCATTATAAAACTCCGCATTGAACGTCAAACGGCTGTTAAAAAATGCCGAAGCAATACCAACATTCGACTTCAAGACTTGTTGCCAGCTCAAATTTGGGTTTCCTAGTCCACCCGGGAAAGCACCCACTTCGCCAAAATAGCCTGTACTCGTGCCCAAATTATATCTGAATTGTGCTGCATAAGGATCCTGTACGGATGTACCGGTAGAACCGTAGCTGCCACGAAGCCTCAACAGGTTGATAGTTTCACTATCCCTCAGGAACTGTTCATTGTGGATGTTCCATCCTAAACCTGCAGACCAAAAATTACCAAATTTATTGTTTTCTCCATAAGCTGAAGAGCCATCTCTGGTATAGGTGAAATCTGTAAAATACCGGTTATCATAAGAGTAGTTGGCACTTCCGGTATATGAAAGATTGTTAAGTGTACTTTCGGTTCCTGTAGGCCTGCTGTTTAAATATTGCGCGGCAAACAGGATGTTATCTAAACGATCAAAAGGAAAACCTTGTGTAGAGACGGCATAGGAATTAAACTGTGTACTTGCGAGCCTGAATCCTGCGTAGACTGTAACACCGTGCATCCCGAAATTTTTGTTGTAATTTACCGATCCTGTTCCGTCCATGGTAAAGGAGGTACTGTTGTCGATGGAATAGGTACCCCGTGCACTTAAATCTGCGACCCCATTAAATCTGCTATCGAGAGCTGAATGGAAGTTGTCTATCGTCCCATTCACTTTTGTGATGCCCAGGCTGCCATTAAACCATAGGGATTTATTGGCATCGTAACGTACAGTGGTATTGTTCCTTAAATTAAAATTCTTATTCCTATTGTCAATGGTATTGTAGGTGATATCCATCAATGGATTTAATACAATAGAGCTACCTACACCGAAGCCCATATTAATGTTTTCCAGGTATTTGTTTATATTACCATTTTCATCATAAGGTTTCCAGTAGGGATTCAAGTCTAGGTACTGACTGAATGAACCGTAAGGGGAATCGTTGGAATTAACCTGTGTTCCTATGGTATTATTTTGGAAGGTCAATTTATTGGTTCTATAACTCAGCTTAAAACTTCCGGCATAATTTTTCCTGTCCTGTCCTTTCATTACGCCCTGTAACATATTTCCGCTAAAGCTTAGGTTAAAGGTCAGCGACTCGTCACCACCTCGTAAAGACAGGTTGGTTCTATTGTTGATCCCTGTTTGGACAGGAATAGATTTCCAGTCGGTGTTCACACCGCTGACTACCGCTTTGTACCTTTCCGCATTGATGAAATCACCTCTATAGCTATCCGTGAATCCTACACGTCGCTCAAAATCCAATTTCTCTGCCGCATTCAGCATGTTATAAACAGACAGGTCGGGAGATGATAACGTAAAATTGTTGCTTAGCGAAATTTCTACTTTCCCTCTTGGTGGCAGGATCGTTGTAACAACCATCACACCATTACCTCCACGCGAACCGTACATCGCGGTAGCCGAAGCATCCTTTAACAAAGTGACGGTGGCAATTTGATTCATGTCTAAGTCTACAATAGCCTGTAGTGTAACCTGAAATCCGTCTAGAATAAACAAAGGCATATTGGGATTTCCAGCGAGTTCTGCCCCAAGGGTGGGATAAGATGTTTGTCCACGCATGGTGACCTCGGGAAGCGCATTAATGTTCCCTCCGATTTTGTTGTCGGGAATAATTCTGAAGGATGGATCAAGGGCGGCAATACCGGCAAATATATTCACCGGATTTACAGCCTTAAGCTCAGCGGCAGTCATGGTTTTTGCTGCTCCTGTATAGGTACTAACCTTCTTATCGACCATGCCGGTAATTACCATCTCATCCAGCTCGACCTGCTCCTTCGTCATATAAATGGTATAGTTAGAGTTGGCTGAGATGGGTACTTCCACGGTCTTATAACCTAAAAATTTGAATTCCAGCGATTCACCATCTGTAGAGATACTGATGGTGAATTTTCCGTTTCTATCAGTCTGGACAGCGGACTCCGTGCCTTTAATGGATACCGTGACCCCCGGGATACCCAAACGGTCCTTGGCATCTCCCACAAAACCAGAAATGATTTCCTGATTAGCCAGCGTATTTACTTTGCTCGCCGGGGTGCCTGCTTTGATGACCACCGTATTGTTGCGAATGACGAAATCCAGGTTCTGCCTAGCAAAAATCTGCGTAAGGACAACGGATAAATCAGCATCTTTAACGTTGATAGTTACTGGAGCGGAATTTTTCAATAAATTGTCCGTATAAAAAAAGTTGTAACCTGTTTGTTGGTTCAGCTCTTTAAATACAGTTTTAAGTAAAGCATTCGACTTGGTTAAGGTCACCTTTTGGGCGAAGCTCGACGCATTTACCTGCATAAAGCATACTATTATTAGTACGGTAGTTAAGCGCATAGTAAGAAATAGTTTTAGGTACAGCCTTTTAGGCATACCAAATTTCCTTGAATTTTGATACATTAGTTGTCAGTTTGGTTAAGCAGCCTCTTTTGCGTTGGACCGTAAGGAGGACTGCAGTTTAACGTTGATTTTTAATTGAATGTTCCAAACTTCTGCCAGGTCCTGATCGTAAGTCGGGGCCTGGTTTCGTTTCATTGCTCTTCAGCTAGTGTAGTTTTCTTTTCATCTGGTTGACTTTAAGGTTAGTATTAAGTTAATTCATATTTTAGATTATTTTGATACATATACGGTTCGTCCTTTGATATCAAAATGTGCCTCTCCTGTTGATTCTACGATTTCAAGCACTTTTGAAAGATTATCAAACCTTGATACCTTGCCGCTGAATCGCTCCTTGGTTTTTTCGCCGATGTAGATGACCTCAACATTATACCAACGCTCGATCATTTTCATGATGGCTTCAATGTGCTCACTTTCAACTACAAATTCGTTGTTTTTCCAGGCAACTGCCAGGTCCGCATCTGTTTCAACAATCGCTATGTTACCACCAGATAGCTTGGCTTGTTGCCCAGGTTTTAATAGTTTGGAAGTGCCCAATGCAGATAATTTCACACTTCCTTCTAATAGGGTAGTTTTCTCTACTTCATCATCTGAATAACTGCTGATGTTAAAATTTGTGCCCAATACTTCTATTTCCTGCTTATTTGTTTTTACAATAAATGGATGTCTTTTATCCTTTGCTACTTCAAAATATCCCTCGCCAATCAGTTTAACCACACGTTTTCCGTTTTGAAGCAGGGAGGCTGAATAGGTGAGGCTTGACGCGGCATTAAGATAAACACGAGAACCATCAGGCAAAGTCACCTGGTATGTTTCTCCACGAGCCGTCGACAAAGTGTTAACGGCATTGGGATCAGATAACTTTTCATCAATTTGGTACATCAGTCTACCATCATCTGTTTTTGTAATGACGATTCCCGATTCTCGGGCTATTTCTCCTTTTGATACACTGGCTAAGCTAATCTTCTTGCCATTTGCCATAATAAGTGTAGCGCCATAGTCACCTGGATTAATCTCCTGTTCCTCAACTTTGACAATAGCTGGAGGATTTACTGATCTGTGATTGAAAAAGTAAATCCCTGTAGATATTAAGACCAACGATGCAGCAACAGTGGCAATTTTAAACCAGCGTTTAAGTGTTTTATTCTTACCATCCGGTATAGTTGACGGTGTTTCTTGAATCTGAATGAACAAATCCCGGTCAACTTTTGCTAATACTTCGGCAATGGCAGGATTGGTTTCATAGCGCTCATCCTGAACTTCTAAAATGTCGATGATGAGGTCTTTTAACCGATCCTTATCTTCGTCTTGTTCAAAATGATCCATCAAACGTTGTGTTTCTTCAAGACTACACAAGTTTTGGAGGTATTTATTAAATAGAATACGAAGTTGATCAGATGATTCCACGGCTCAATTTTTACAGCTAATACGGAGCTAAGTAAAAAAATCCTTAGCCTGTTAATAAAAAATTAACAATTAATTTTTATTAACAATAATCAGAATCACAGGCCTTTGAATAAAACACCTAGAACTACAGAAATGGTAAGTGCAGAAGAATCTCTAAAATAGGTCCTTAGAAATCTGTTTGCTTGCAGCATATGACTGCTAATGGTTTTAACATTGATCCCCATAATCTCCTCCACCTCTTTATAAGATTTACCTTCTAATTTACAAAGGGTAAAGACCATTTTACGCTGAGGGGGCATCAGGTTTATGGCCTCATGCAATTTTTGAGCATCTTCTTTAGTCAGCATATCCTCCTCAATATGAAGATAGAGTTCTGAACTCGAAGCGACTATTTTATTCAATAGACGTCTGTCTTTTGCTACTTTTCGAAAATAATCATGTACCAGGTTCTCCGCTATACGGAATAGATAAGATTTAAAAGATTTTTCGGGATCAATCTGCGTCCGCACCTCCCATATTTTGACAAAGAGTTCCTGCAGTATTTCTTTAACCAGATCGTCAGATTTCAGTAATTTAAACAAATTTCCTGCAATGCGAACTTTATAGTTATTGTATAGAATTTCAAACGCACGCTCATCACCGTTTTTCAATCGAAGCAGTAAAAACTTTTCATCAGTGTGATTATTGTTGACCATTCGTCCTACAAATATACAGTACAAAATTATGGTTTAAAAGCACGAAGGCAAGATATTTTGGCATCGCAAAAATGCATACCCACTAACGGCCACTCTCCGTGGCTGTAGAATTACAATATAGGCTATAAAATCCCTTTCCTTTTTACGTTCGGCTGCTGACCTTACAGTCCCAAGTGGGTATAGTTACCAAAAAGAATGTATTCATTAGATGATGGGTACATTTATCTCCACTTTAAAGTTGCAATTCCAAGGCAAGACTGCCCACAACTGAGTCGCACAAAATATTCACGGATCTACATTATATTTCAGTTATGAACTTCTCTTTACTTCCAAATACAATCGGTTCTAACATGTGCTGCAACTGTATAGTTAATGGACCAGGCTTGGAACCGTAGACTGTATCGTCAATGGATAAAATAGGGGTAATGTTTTTCGTCGTACTGCTAAGGAACGCTTCAGCAGCATTTTTCATGTCTTCTAGTGTAACATCTCCGATTTCAACATCTAAATATTTTTTTGCGATCTCGATAATATACTTCCTCGTAATACCAGCCAGCACATCTTCGCCGGGCGTAAGCAGTTTGCCCGTCTTAGTAATTAGAAAAATATTAGCGCGTGGGCATTCGGAAAGTAACCCGTCTTGTGCATACAGCACTTCGTCGGCTCCAGCGGCCTTAGCTTTTTTTAGCCCATGGATACCGACCGCATAGTCTATTGATTTGACCGTTCCGAACGGCCGGTGATAGTTGTACGTAATGAGCTTGATGCCCTGTTGTTCCTGCCGTATATTGCGTTGCAATGGCTGTTGTGTGATGATGAGGTTGGGGCTCGCAATACTATATCCATCTTTGCTATAACCACCTGTTAGGAGTAATTTGATGCCAGATTCAGGGATTTTATTAGCTTCCATAAGGGTCCGTATCTGTATTCTTAGTTCTTCTCGGGTATAGTGGACAGGCAGATCCATTAATTTAGCTGAGTGAAAAAAGCGATCGAGATTATCTTCCAGAAAAACAGGTCGATTGGCTACTGTTTTGAAGTAATCAAAGATGCCGTATCCTCTAACTATAGATAAGTCATCAATACCTAAGCGCGCTTCTTTTTCTGGAATAAGCTGCCCATTAATAATAACATGCAAGGATTGGATCATTTGAATTTATTTAATTGGGTTGAGATAATGCATTGTACTTTTTTAAAATTGGTAGTACCTTATTTAGCGGCAGTGCCGGAATAGTTGCGCGGAAACCTTTAACGGTCTTTGCTGCAAATAATGAATTGATGATAGCCTCTTCTACGGCTTCGATAACTGCCATGAATAGCGGCGACATATAGTCGTTATGTAAAGACGGCTGATGTAGTATTGACGACGGTGTGTCGTATGCGACGCGTACCGAATCATGCGTCGAAAACGCAATGAAATACTCGCCACTGCCGTTGGACACTATACCACCGGTTTTTCCTAATCCAATAAATGCTCTTTTTGCCAGTCGCTCGAGATTTCGTTCGCTGAGCGGCGCATCTGTGGCAATCACGACCATACACGATCCATCTACATTATTAAGCAATTTGTCGCGGAAAGAAAACTGCTGTAGTTCCCGACCTACTGGCGCTCCGTTGATCTGTAAAATACCGCCATAATTGGTTTGTACAAGCACGCCGACAGTATATCCGCCTAAAGACGGAGGTAACACGCGGGAAGCTGTGCCAATGCCCCCTTTGAAACCGAAACATACAGTTCCTGTCCCAGCGCCAACGTTGCCTTCCTGTACCGGACCTGAGGTCGCCGATTGTATGGCGCTCAGTACATTCTCTTTCGAGACGTGCATACTTCTGATATCGTTCAGTTCGCCATCGTTGGTCTCACCAACTATAGCGTTGACCGACCGTACTTGTTCATTGCCATGTTGCGAAAGTGTATACTCAACGACTGCTTCTATGGCTCTTCCGACATTAAGGGTATTGGTGAGTATGATAGGTGTTTCTATATTACCTAGTTCCTTTACCTGACTGAGGCCCGACAATTTCCCGAACCCGTTTCCGATGAAGATGCCTGCTGGTACTTTATGTTGGAAAATGTTGCCTCTATAGGGCAGAATGGCAGTAACGCCGGTATGTACAGAATCGCCCTCTTGTCGCGTAAGATGACCAACCTGAACACCAGGTACATCGGTGATGGCATTCCATTTACCTGGAGACATTACGCCGATCTCAATGCCATAATCACGTGCTCTTTTTTCCGTTTTTAACTGCTGTGCGTATGATGCAGCGGTAAGACACAAAAAGCAGGTAACAGATATTATTTTAATCATAATTCATCAATTCGAAGATACAATAATTCGTTTTTTTCGTGAAGCAATTCAAACTTAGGAAAACTTGCTCTTTTTTTTAAGAGTTATTTTCTTTATCAAAGCTTTTCTTGTTGATAACAATAGGTATCGATAATTCTGACAATATATTCTACCAGATTGGTGCTCGGATAAGTGTAGTATCTAATCCGGCAGCTCACTTCGCACAATCGGATATCGTGTGGCCGAAAACGGCTGCGGAAGCGGAGGAACGTGATGAATGGCCATTTCGGGGTCTTAGCCATTTGTCTGTACGCTGGTGAGCTATTTGCTAACGCGGGTTCTACAGCGTAAAAGGAAGTAGCTAAAATAAGATAGGCGTTAGCCACATTCGGAAGAAGCCGTATCTAACTTCTAACGTTTTGATACGGCTTCTTTTTTTAATGATATTAACCCTTTTGGTTCATGAAGTGTAGCGTGAGCCTTGCTAATAGGGTAAGAAGGCGAACAACCTACCTTCTCCCGGTTGCAACGTTAACGTAACGGTACCGCCTAAGATGGAAGTCGGAATTTCTGAACCATCTACTTTGGAAATTTCTTTCATATCGGTGATCCAACCGGCGATCTGAAATGTATATGTTTTGGAAAGGGTAAGCGACTTGTTGACAAGCATCGCGTAATTGCGACCTCCCTCAGACCAATCCTTCATGTGGCTGATCAATAACTCGGCAGCAGAATCCGTAGGCTTTATATAGTGTAAAGCGGGTAGCGCCTCAACACCCGCCGGTATGGATGTGCCTGAATGGTAAACGTTATAGGATTGTAACCGCATCAACCGGTCTCCTAAGGTTTTCATTTCCTTATTTAATTGTTGAAAGGGTATGTACAGATCTGTTTTATTGCCCAACGAATCTATAACTGCATTGGTAAATGGCTCGCCTTGATTGATAGGCGTAAAATAAGTAAACCATACGGGATATTTGATCCCGTAAGCCAACATGGAATACACGTTAAATTTCAGCTCATCGGCATTGGGCCTACGGTAATGCCCAGTGATCCCAATGGACTGCAAGTAGGCAGAGGTCTTGATTCCTCCATTGTTGATGGCCAACTTCCGGATAATATCTAAGTTGGTATAATACGCATTTAACAACGAGCCATCTGCACGAAACGGATATACATCAACGGAAAGATATTTCAAATTGCTCGCGCCAACTTTGTTAATCCAAGCTTGTACATAATCGGTTTCATAGTTGATGGGGCCCAAAATCGATGGAACCACCAAATCCGGGAAAAGATTGACATGGGGCAAGTGGAAACTGTCATGACTTAATATCTTATTGTAAATAGTTGCAGCCCAATCTAGCTGAGGCATATTCGGCTCATCTTTAATATAATATCCAGCGAGTCCGGGATGCGTTTCGTAGGCAGCTACCATCGCAGCAATATCAGCGTCAGTACCATAGGCTCTTGCATCAAAGATAATAGACCTTAATCCGTGGTCTGCAGATTTATCGAGGATAAATAGATTTTCCGCTTCTGAATACGTGATAACGTACTGTAAAATGTCTACATTGCCTTGCGCTAAATGGCTAAAAGTGGTATCGTTTACATCGGCATATGTCGGTGGCCAAAATACACCGATCTGAAAATTGTCCGTAATGTCTGCTGCGGACGACCTGCCTTTGAGCGACGCAATTTTTTCCGACACCTTCAATGCGAGGGGATCCCGGTCCTGTAATACATTTTTTTGACAGCTAACCATCACGATCAGCGAATAAATCAAGAGTACTGAATAATACGTTTTCATAACAAAAAATTTAAATGTGACTTTAGTATTTTTTTAGTTAAAATAGTACAAGCGTCCCTCGCCAGGTAGAAACGTGTCAGAGAAATCACTGTCTATAGGTTCTTTGCGGATGGCAATTACACCGGAGTCGACCTCATAATGTGTGATGTGCTTATATCGTTTATCGACGTGGAATGTAAAGGATTTGGTAACGGTTAAAGACTTATTGACGATAAAAACATAGCTTCCGCTTTTGCCCTTGTTGAAATGGGTGATGATCATATTATCGGTGCGGGACGTTGGCTTGATCCAGTAGTTCTGAGGTAATGCCTGTGTTCCCAAAGGCTGCTCTTCACCACTATGATATACCTCCGTGGCATCCAGATTATACAACACTTGGCCGATCGCCTTGACATGCCTGTTTAACGCACTGAATGGTACGTAAAGATCTGTCTTTCTACCATGGGGATCGATAATCGCATCGGCGAAGATCTCTTTACCAGCATCGGTTGGGGTCCAATAGGTGAACCATACGGGTCTTTTAATGCCATACGCCAGCGCGGTAAAAATATTGTACCGCAATTCACTGGCAGATGGCCTTCGGTACGCGTCAATGATCCCTACAGATTGCAGGTAGGCCGATGTTTTAACGCTGTATTTGAGGCCGACGCGCCTAACAATTTCCAGATTTTCAAAATAAGTAGGTCTTATATAGCCATTTACCATAAACGGATATTGATCGAAAGTCAGGTATTTAAGATGCTGAGGACCTACTTTTTGCACCCAACGCTCTACATGATTTGTTTCATAACTGGGTATCACAAAGTTTGGAAATAAATTGACATGCGGTACGCGATCGTGATCCAGATCTATTAGCTTTTGGTAAATTGTTGCTGCCCAATCAAATTCTGTTGAATCTGGTTCATCTTTGATGTAATATCCCTCGAGCGCAGGGTGGTTTTTATAGGCTTGTACAGCAGCTTTTATCTCCTCATCTGTACCATAGATACGTGGATCGGCGACCGAAACTTTAAATCCGTACTTATGTGCCAGATCTAACATCTTCTTATTATGCGACTCTGTAAACATTTTCGCATTCTTAACGTTCTCTATAAAATCGATGTGTGCTTCTTTGATCCATTGATATTGCTGATCATTGGTGTGCTCCCACACGGGCGGCCAAAATACGCCTATTGAAAATTCCTGTGCAGATCCTTTAGGACTGAAACAGATCGTAAGCCAAAATGCTAGAATGGCGGCCGTATGTTTTGAAGTTAAACGCATTGTTATCATAATTACTTTATTTTATTTATCGGTGCGAAAGGGGGAGGCGGGTAAACCTGCTGTATTGTATAAGCTAACCTTAGGATCTGCCGCCCAACCATAACGTATAGTTGTCGGGTTTTTCAGACTTGGATGGGACAGTTCGACGGTGTTGCCAACTATCGTGGCAGTCGCATCTTCGAAATTATTGTCTGCCCCTGCAATCTTAAACCCTTCCACGCTGGCAGTCTTGCTTATTAAGCCATCGCCTGCATGATCGAAATAGACAATAATTTTATGATCCTTGATTTCCATGCGCCGATATAGAGGTCCTGAGTACACGTTGTCTTCGTGGTAGGCTATATGACGCGCAGCCTCATATAATCGAAGACCAACATCTTTTTTGTTTCTCGGGTGAATATCAGTAGCATCACCAATATCAATACTCACCGCCATTCCGGTAGCGGGCTGCTGTAATGTCATTAACTGTGCCTCACGAAGGTATGCCCAGCTTTCGTCGGCCGGAGCCAGATTGTTGCCTCCAAAGTTGGGCAATTGAACAAAAAGAAAGGGCATGTAACCTTGTTGCCAACGAATGCGCCAATCTTGAATTAAAAGAGGAAACATAAACTGGTAGTCGCGCGGACGCCAGGTATTCGCCTCGCCTTGATACCACAAAACACCTTGTACTGAATAAGGAATCAGGGGTGCGATCATCGCGTTGAAAAGAACGCCTGGATTGTTCCGCTCTTTGGGAAGATCTGGATAACGTGGTTCAACGGAAATATTGCTTAACCACTCGCCATCCAGTTTGATATGTTTTGTCCCTATTACCAAACTTACGGATCCCTCCGAATGCCCAACGGTGCCCGTAGCCCACAAACTTCGCAACCGAATGGCCAGCAAATTCCTGCCTTTTTTTAAGACCGACTTTGGCAAGACAAGGCCTTGGGAAGTACCTTGTGCGTTTTTTAGTTCAATTTCGGTTCCATTTACATAAATCGCGGCTTCGCCTTCCAATTCATCGAACTGGAGGGTGGCATCTTTGTCTAGAGACGAGAGATCGAAGTGTTTTCTGACCCATAAATAACATCCGGGAATGTACAGCGCAGTTTCGTCACCGTATATGGATGATACCTGAAGGGGGAACGAAACCTTTTTCCAGTGTTGATCTTGATACGCTAAGGTGTGCACGCCCAAGCGCAAACCTTCCGAAGCATTCTCAAACGCTTCAACGTCTTGAAGGTACTTCGCGTATAGCTGGGTTGGCTGCGCGCCCGATTCACGGGCTTGAATCACCGAAGGTTTTGTTTCTTCTCGACTGGATAGGGCATCTTCACTAATCCATGGTTCGATAGGTGTTCCTCCCCAGGCCGACTGGATAATACCAACAGCAATATTCTTTTCTTGGTGGAGCTTTTTCGCAAAATGGTAAGCCACTCCTGAAAATGCCGCAGCCGTAGCGGAAGAGCTACGCACCCAAGAACCTTGGACATCGTGCTGCTGCTGATTATTCATCCCGTGAACAACCTGAAAGAAACGGATGTTCGGAAAATCAGCATGAAGCTGTTCTTCTGCCCAGCTTAAGGAACTGCCCAGCGTAAACTCCATATTAGACTGGCCCGAGGCTAACCAAACCTCGCCAACATATACATCATCTATGGATATGCTATCCCGCAAATCTGTAATTTGCAGGATATGGGGTCCTCCGGCAATCATGGCAGAGAGCTGTACACGCCAGGTACTATCAGGCTGCACGGTGGCACTTGCGCGCTGGTTATTGAGCGAGACGTGTACAGTTGTTTCTGGTTTTCCCGTTCCCCAAATCGGAATGGACTTTTCCCGCTGTAAAACCATGTGGTGTTTGAAGAGTCCATTTACGCACAAAGAATCGGATTGAAATGCTTTAAGCGCGTTCGGAAAAGCAAAGATGCTCAATATCAGGAAACATATGTAATGTCTGTATAGCATAATTAACGTTATTGATAGTCTGGATTTTCAACTAACCTGGTGTTTTGCTGTGTACGTGCTTTGGTGATGGGAAGATAATAATGATGATCTTCGAAAATAGCGGAGACGTTAGGCCCGCCGTCTACTTTTTCGAGAACCTGAAGTTCTAATTTTTTGGTCGCAAAATCCAACATATAGCGTAACCCGGTTTCTCTTTTCGTTAATACGTCGGTCGCCATTCTCCAACGTCTAAGATCCCAATAACGAGAACCTTCAAAGGCGAGTTCTACTTTACGTTCTTTTTGAATCAATTCAAAGTTGATAACAGTTCTTTTTGATACGCCTGCACGCTCACGAATGGCATTAATGGCGAGCAGTGCTTCATCTTGCTTGTCCAATTTATAGGCGGCCTCCGCGTGATTTAACAGCACTTCGGCATAGCGAAATACGATCCAGTCTTGACTGGATGCAAAGTCGGCGGACATATTGTTCTTCGTTTCATCTAAATACTTTAGAACGCCAAAACTGGTGTAAGGTCCAGATTTTTGTGCCTGCAGACCGAGGTGAGGTGTCCCTTGATACGCTCCATTCTGATCGGCTAGATATTGACCATTGACTTTTAAAGATTTGTGCCAGTCAATAGTACTGCCCTGCCAAGGTGTGCCATGTGTATACACACTCGCGAAGAAGCGAGGTTCCATGTCGGCCCAAAGTTCGTTGATATCCCACAGCTTGCTGGTCAGCTTACTCGTTGTTAAATCTGGTGCGGTGCCATCCTTCTTTTCAAAAGTTGAAGCGATGAAAGAAAGATAAGGCATATTTTGATTCCCGTTGAACCATGCGTTGGGCAAGGGGCCTTGAATGAAATCGTAACGCCATCCATTTCCGCCGGAAGCAATCATATCCTTACCATCATGCGGTACCACGAATATAGCTTCGGTATTGCCTTTAACGAGAAACAGGTCTCTGAAGTTTTTTACCTTATCTGATGAAACGTCGTACAAGCCATGTGCACCCTCTTGCATGATCAGGGTAGAAGCATCGTAGCTTTTTTGATAGTAGGCCCGTGCTTCCGCGGATGGCATCCCCAATAGACCGTCAAGTTGGACTGTACCATATTCGGCAATACTTCCGGCGTATAGTGCAGCTCTTGACAAAAGTGTAAGCGCGGCATAACGAGAAGCTCGGCCGCTTTCGGCCTTGATGGGCAGCAGGGGCGATGCTTCGTTCATTTCCTGAATCACAAAATCATAAAGTTCTTTTTCACTGTTTCTACTTGGATAGAGTTCCTCTTGTGGATCGGTCAATTTTTGCACTTTGGTAATTAAGGGAACTCCACCATATCGACGTACCATAGAAAAATAATTGTACGCTCTTAGAAACCGAGCTTCGGCGATTAAGCTCATTTTTAAATCATCGGAAAGCGGTGATTGAGGGACTTGCGCTATAAAATCATTGAGCTGTCTGATGATGATATAGGCATTCTCCCACCATTCCAGCAATCCGCCATTTATCGTTATTCCGGTGTTCCTAAAATCTGCCCAATTGGGATACATACCCCATGTCGCTTCATCGCTCAGGTTGTTTATTAAGGTGGCCCCAACTTGGCCTTCCACCGTCCATCCGACGCCGGGTCGGATACCTACGTACTTTTCGGGAGTTTCATTCTCTAATACGCTCATCATACTGTAACTCCCCGCCAAATGCGCTAAGATGGCGTTTTGATCATTCCAGACTATATTTTCAGATATGCGATCCAAAGGTTCCCGATCTAAAACGTCTTTACAGGAAAGCGTAGTCAACGTGCCCAATAGCACTATGTAATATATCTTTTTCATTTTTTTAAAAGTTAGAAGGAAACATTAACACCTAACATGATGGTCTTTTGCTGTGGATAATACGAAGTTGTCGGCTGTCCATCTTGAACGGCATAGGGGGATTCTGGATCAATCTTAAATTTATTCAGTTTTGAGAATGTGAAGAGATTTGTTCCCCCCAAGTAGAGTCGCGCCTGTTTCATGTTTAGATTATCCAATACCCTGTTGGGTAAGTTGTAGCCTATGGTAAAAGAGCGTAATCGTAAATAGTCTGACTTGATAAAGTTGCGGTCCGATAGCAAACCATTTGTTGATGCTCCTCCCAATCTTGGTATCAAAGAATTTGCATTGTTGACTTCTTCTGTCCACCTATTATCAAAAAATGTCTGGGTGAAAGATGTTAATGATACGGCTTTATAAAATCCAAATGCACCTTGAAAAGAAGCGGCTATATCAAAATTTCGATATGCAACTGCCAAATTTAAACCGCTAATAATATTCGGAATCTGCCCTTTGCCTATTTCTACCATGTCGCGCCAGTCTAATATGCCATCGTCATTGGTATCGATATACCGTACATCGCCAAGTTTTAGTGCAGGATCTCCTGGATAGCTTAGATCCAAATTATCGATTTGATCTTGACTTACAAATAAACCATCCGAACGGTAACCAACCGTACGGTCGACCCATTGTCCGGATTGCTGATAAATCCGCTTCGAATCTTCATCGGTATATTCTACTTCTTCGACGTGATCCCACTTCGCACGTTGCCAAGACACATTGGCCGAGATATCCCAGGTCCAATCTCCCTGTTGCCGGAATGTCCCTATTTTCAATTCAAAGCCCCTATTTGTCTGACTGTTGATGTTTTCTAGGGGTAATTCGGCGCCAAAGCTTGACGGAAGACTGATGGTTTTCTTTGCAGGAATGCCGTTGCGCGTTCTGTAAAACACATCAAACTCACCATAGATCTTACGCTGCAGAAACGAGAAATCGAGCCCCGCATTATAATTCGCTAGACGCTCCCATGATAAACTTTCATTGGCCATACCCAGTGTTGTTATACCTAAAACAGGCGTTCCATCAAAAAGAACTGGCATCAATGTAGGACCGTAACCCGCTAAATATTGAAAGTCACCGATCCCGTCGTTACCCGAAGCTCCATAGCTTGTTCTTAATTTCAATTCATCTAATCCATCAAAATCCGATAAGAACTGCTCCTGATTCATTCTCCATCCAAAAGAAATAGAAGGAAAGTATCCCCATCTTGAATCTTTCGGGAATTTGGCCGAAGCATCTGCTCTAATAATAGCTTCGACGAGATATTTATGATCGTATCCGTAGTTGAGGCGACCTACGAAACTTTTACGTCCCATCTGGCTAGCGGACCCATTATTGCTTAAAGTGCTCGTGCTTCCGGCAAACATTTGATCTAGTGTTGGAAAGGTGAAATCCTGACGGCCCGCACTGAGGTAATCGTAGTCTACCGAAATGATCTCATGCAACAGCATGCCTGACACGTCATGTTTACCGGCAAATTTTCGCGCATAATTTACCGAAAACTGTCCTGTTAACATGGTGTTCACAGCTTTCTGTTGAAAAAGCGGTGTATTGGTATTGAACTGTGAAACCAGTTCGTACGTGTCATTTCCAACATTGTAATTATACATGTCTACCGGCCGACCGTAGGATTTAACATTGTCGTTAACCTGTGAATAATTACCAAATGCCTTCAGTGACAAGCCCTCGATACTTGTAAACGAATAATTCAGTATAGCTGTGTTACTTAATGTCTGTAAGAAATTGTTATTATAGCCCCCTAGCTCCATATCCGATTGTACCAAGGCGCCTCCAGTGGCGGATCCAGAATAAGGAATCCTTGAAGGATCTGGCAGACTTGCTGGATACATTGGCTTATTGTTGAATAAATCCGCGAAAAGATAACCTCCTCCATTCTGCGGGCGATGCGTAGACTTGATGCGGTCGACAATGTTAGAAACGGTGACGCCCAAGGTAAGATTATCCAATATGTTTGCATCAACATTGACCTGTAGGTTATAGCGGTTGTAATCGCCGCCATTCTTTTTCCAAAAAGATCCTTGATTCATCAGCCCTAAAAAAGTGTAGTATTTGATTTTGTCGCTTCCGCCTCTGACAGACATGTTGTAATTATGTAGTTGTGCATAATCTTTCATAATAATGTCTTGCCAATTCGTATTGTAGTAACCAGGTTCGGTGGCATCGTAGAATTTCTGGATTTGTTCCGCTGTATAGGGTACAGCATTTGCTGGTTGACCCGATTGCAGATACTCTTCCGAAACCAAGGTTGTGTAATCGCCCGAGGAAAGCATCTGTTGGAAATAGGTTGGCTTTTGTAGCGTAGATGTTCCATTAAATGAAATGGTGGGCTTTTCGGAATTCCCCCTTTTCGTTGTTACCAGGATGACACCGTTTCCTGCTCTAGAACCGTATATAGAAGCAGCACCGTCTTTTAGTACAGTAACGCTCTCGATCTGACTGGCATCAATATTATTAAAGGATGCTTCGATTCCATCTACAATAATAAGCGCATTTCCATAACCCCGAATGTTAAGACTTGCACCATCACGCCCCGGTAAACCGCTTCCCTGCATAGCAATTAAACCCGGTAACTTCCCGACCAGCGCATTTGTTACAGACGACATAGGAACTTTGGCCAATTCTTCAGATTTCAAAGTGGATATCGCACCGGTGACATTTGATTTGCTTTGTGTTCCGTAGCCCACGACCACGACCTCGTCCAAACCAGCGATTTGCGCTTCCAAGACGATGGTTTTAAATTCATCTTGGCCATCCAGTACAATTTCTTTGGAGGCGTAACCGACAGACGTAATGTTTAAAACGATAGGTGTGTTTCCGGTCAAGGGGATTGCAAAATTTCCCTCCTTGTCGGAACTGGTCTGTCTGGAATCTCCTTTGACGGAAACTGTCGCTCCGGCAATAGGTAACCCGTCGATATTTTGGACCGTTCCTTTAAATATCCTGTCCTGCGCAACAGCCGTTAGCAAAGGAAGCGAGAGTGCAACGAATAGGGTCAGGAAAACCTTGTGCGCATACCTAACTGTAGATCTTGGACACCTAAAAAATACACGTGTTTCTGTCTTCATAATTTAGTATTTATACGATGCGACTTAACGCAAACGCGATTAAAATGAATTATTTTCCTAAATTGATTATGTGAGTCGTTTGCCGTTATATGGTGATCGAATTGGTACCACTCTGTAGCTTTATTTCCTTTCCTCCGAATTTAAATGTTCCATCTACATCGTCGGGGAGTGACACCGTTGCCTTGATACCGCTACCATTTCGTTTCAACTTTACCTTGATTGTTCCGTTAGGATGTGGCATGGATCCTTCTGCCTCTTTCAGCTCGCCAAGTCCAGGTTGGATTAATACAGATTTGAACCCCGGCGAGGCAGGCATAATACCGATTATAGTGGCGAGAAAATCATAATTGGGACTAGAACTCCAGGCGTGTGAATCTGTTCGGGTAGGTTCTGGCTTTTCTGCAAAGGTTGTTAGCCCCATATCCAACATCTTCCACCAGGGGTCGAGCTGCGCATAATATCGATCTGCCAACCCAACTTCTTTCATTGCTCGTATCAGATAAAACCGATAAAAGAAAGTTACTTTGCTTATGGAATCATTTGTTGTCAATTTTTCAAAAACGGTGCGAGCCTCATCTCCTTGAACAGCTCCGCTAAGAATGGCCAAGATACTTGCATGCTGGCTGTAAGTTTCTTTTAGGGGTGAATTCGCCATGAGCATTCTGTCTTTATCAAAAGCATGTTCATACGTTTTCGAATTCAAGTTGTGGGATAACGTTTCATATTTTTGAGCTTGCGTTTCTTCGTCAAAGTACGCGAATAGGGCTTGCGCTTGTTTTAAGGTATAGGCCAGTTGTAAGCTGATAATTGCAGAATTGCCGTCTTCTGCTCCTTCAGGAACGCCCCAGAGATCAAATGCATCCCAATCCACAAAATTCCACCATTTCATGGGGCCTAGCATACCCTTTTCCTTATCCATATTGGAGACATACCAGGCCAGGACTTGCTGCACAGACGGCAAAAACTGTTTAACGAATTCATCGTCTTGCCTGTGCATCCAGTAATCGTAGACCATCGAAACCCAAAAGAGGGAAAATGTGGGTATTACCTGTAGTCTATTGCTGGGGTAACGACCTTGCGGTAATCCTTCAGGGGTCTTTGAGTTGTAAAAATCCAATAATGCTTTCCGCATTAGACGGTCGTCACCACTCATATATAGGGTTATTAGCGCTTGAATTCGGGTATCTCCTTCGTATTGTAATTGTTCGTAGTAGGGCGTATCAAAATAGGTCTCGCCGGCACAGATAAGCTGCGTTCGCCAGCCGACATCCCATATTTTAGTCAGATTGGGGTCGTTACTTGTAAAGGAGGCCTTCAACTCAAACGGATACCCGGTCTTCATTCCATATAAATCGTTCAACACCAGTGTCTCATCTAATGTCTCTATATCGAGTTGAACGTATCGGTACGTTTTAAACCATAACGGTCTAAAACTTCGGAGTGAACCGCCATCTGGTAGAAATACATCATAGTTTCCTTTTATTTCTTTTCCGTCTATCTCATTCCTATTTCCCTTATTGCCAGTAGCGTCGTATAGCGATTCGGCGTAGGTCATTTTTATACGTGCCCCCTTTCCTTGGCTCACTATTAATTCTGGATAAGCAACGGTATTAAAAGACTGGTCTAAAAGAATAGACACCTTTTGATGCGGAGGGATACGGAGTGGGGTACGACCGTCGATAAATTTAGCCGCTCCTTGAAGGCCGCGAACCCTCCTAACGGTCGGAATACGTTGCATCACCTCTTGCATAAACGGAATATTCCGAGGCTTTAGGGTCCAGAGGTTGTCTGTACCGTAGCCATGCGTAACCGGATTATTGACGAGCTTCCGAGCGTACTGCCATTGCGCATCATCAAACTCCGGTTTCTCCCAATTCCACGGGAATTGACTTGCATCGACTTGGTCTCCAGGCCCCACAACCATGTATGCGCCTAGCCGTTCGGTGTTGTCTGTAGAGACAGGAGAGTATGCGTTGTTTTGCATAACTTTCCAGCTTGTATCCGAATTAATCACCTGTTCGGCGGGTCCATCACCCTGCAAAACAAATCCTGTCTGATTGGATACCTGTGCTACGGCGGCATACTCGCCCATATTCCACACCAGCGTGGCGACAATATTATTTCCGCGTTGTAAGTAAGGTCCGATATCTACGGTCTCGAAATACCAATTAGCAAGATCGCCTCGGGCAGGTCCACTCACGACTGCAACACCGTTAACAAATAGCCGATACCGATTATCTGCAGTGACGTGCACGATAAACTTATCGGGTTTCTCTTTTAAGTCGAATGACTTGCGGAAATGGTAAACACCATAATCCCGTTGGGAGATATCTGGGCATGAAATCCATGAGGAAGGCCAATAACCTTTCATTAATTGTGGATTTATAGGTGTCGTCTGCGCAAAGATACCTTGGACAAGGAACTGGTAAAAGGATATGAAGAATAGAACTGATCTCATCATAAGTTATTTTGGGTGAAATTGATATAGCAATAATAAGATAACATTGGCTTTGTTGCTAGTACAAGTTATACTAAAATATATACTATTTTAACAACTAGCTCGTTAAGAGGGGTTATCCGCATGCAGATATAATAAAAAATGGCAAATAATAAACGAGGCCCTGCATTTTAGGCGTAGAATGTGCATCAGGCATGGTAGAAATTTGTTAAAATAAAGGTCAAATGGGTATAGGTTGCTGATAAAACTGTACTTGGTGAAAGGCACATCATTCAGCATCTTTGTTTGGACAGGTGCTCGTTTTAGTTTTGTATTGCCCTGTGGCCGTTAACGAATAGCTCGGTTAATTTTACCTGTATAAACCTTAATCAAATGAGAAAAATGAATTTGCAGATATTTTATTTAGGGATAACCGTTTTGCACCTACTCTTTCTCCATGTGACGCAAGCACAACATCTGCTGAACGCCGGTCAGCAGCGAAAATCAGCGGTAGACAGCAATCTGATTGACAACGGCACCGTGTACCGGTTAACCGTAAAAAATAAAGACACATTGAATTATGCCACTTACAATGTATTTATTCCAAAGGGAATAGACCGCATCCGAGGGGTCTTAATTCATCAACACGGCTGCGGTATGGAAGGACGGGGTGTATCGACCGCATACGATGTACAATATCAATCTTTTGCGAAGAAATGGAATTTAGCTATTGTAGGTGCAGATTTGTATTACACTGCAGGTTGTTATGCATGGAGAGAGCCCGATTCGGGTTCGGGCGAATCTCTTTTAGCAGCACTGACTCAGATAGGCGAGGTATCTGACCAATCCGCGCTTGGGGAAGCCCCCTGGCTTCTTTGGGGGCATTCGGGAGGGGGATATTGGGCATTGGCAATGATAAGGGATTACCCCCAACGTGTGCTGGCGGCTTTCTGTTATTCACCTGCTTTCGATCCGTCGTGGAACTATCCTAAAGAAGCGCTGGAAATCCCGCTTATGATCCGTCATGCAGGTGCGACAGATGCTAATTCCCCCGAGGTAAGCTGTTGGGCTACGGCAGTGAATAGCTTTAAAAAACTGAGACGAGCCGGGGGACTGGTTAGTATTGCGTATACACCCTATCAAAACCATAACTATAGTTTTGTGCGTTATATGGCCATTCCTTTTTATGAATCTGCGTTGTCGCAACGGCTGCCACGGGGGCGCTCTGCTTCATTCAGGGAGATGAGAAAAATCGACAGAACAAGAGGCTGGCTGGGTGATACCCTGTCGCTTAATACCTATCCATATCGAACGTATAAGGACGAGGCGTCGTCTATGTCTTGGTTACCTGATTCCGCAACGGCTGCGGCATGGAAAGAATACGTAATTACAGGAAGCGTCATCGACAGAACGCCTCCGCCGCCGCCATTTGAACTTCGCATAGCACGATTGCATAGTGTGTCGGTAGCGCTACGGTGGAAAGCGGATGCTGACATCGAGTCCGGAATTAAGCATTTCAACATCTATAATAATGATCAGCTTATTGCTCGCTTCCCTGAGCATGGTGTGTATCAGTATTTTGATACCAACGGAGATGATGCGATACCGATGTCTGCCCTTCCAGAGATGAAAATTATTGCGACCGCTTTAAAAGATTCAAACTTCCGCCTCACGATCAGCGCTGTCAATCACTTTAACCTGGAGTCAGAAAGGATTACTTTTCCGTCGATCGAATAAGCGAAGGAGAATTCCGGAGTTTGCCGGAATTCTCCTTTCTTTTTAGTCGATTATCTTACCGTCGGTGATACATCCCTCGGAAGCTGATGAGACCGATTGCGCATATTTAAATAATATGCCTTGTGTAATTCTTAGCGTGGGTTTTTTCCAGCGCCCCCGCCTTGATTTTAATTCTTCGTCGCTCAATCTAACGTCTATCCGGTTGTTTGGGATATCAATCGTGAGAATATCGCCATCTTCTAGCAACGCGATAACTCCACCATCAAAAGCTTCCGGTGCGATGTGTCCTACAACAAAGCCGTGGGTTCCGCCCGAGAACCGTCCGTCTGTGATCATGGCCACATCTTGCCCTAGTCCAGCACCCATAATGGCAGCGGTTACTTTAAGCATCTCTGGCATTCCCGGCCCTCCCTTAGGGCCGACGTAACGGATAATAATAACGTCGCCTTTTTCAATAAACCCATTCTTTACAGCTGTGACCGTATCGTCTTCGCTGTCGAACACCTTAGCTCGACCTTCGAAAAACTCGCCCTCTTTTCCGGTTATTTTAGCGACGGCGCCATCAGGGGCAATGTTGCCGTGAAGGATCTGAAGATGACCGGTTTTCTTGAGGGGGCTGTCAAAGGGAGCCAATATTTTTAGGGCATTGTTCCACGGTTCGATACCGTCGAGATTTTCACGCAAGGTTTTTCCTGTTACCGTGAGGCAGTCGCCATGTAATAGTCCCTCGTCCAATAGAATCTTCATCACAGCAGGAGTTCCTCCGCAATCGTGTACATCTTCCATCATATATTTCCCGCTGGGTTTTAAATCGGCAATGAGGGGCGTATGATCGCTGATGTACTGAAAATCTTGCAAGGTAAGGGAGAGGCCATAAGCTTTTGCTATGGCGAGATAATGAAGTACTGCATTGGTTGATCCACCTAAAGCCATGACCATTACCAACGCGTTTTCCAGTGAACGGGACGTCACGATATCACGTGGTTTTAAATCTAGCTCGAGCAGGTTTTTTATTGCTGCCGCTGCATCAATACATTCCTGTTTTTTCTCGTCGCTTGTAGCTGGGTTGGATGAGCTGTATGGCAAAGACAAGCCCAACGCCTCAATGGAAGATGACATGGTATTTGCCGTGTACATTCCGCCACAGGCACCGGCCCCCGGGCAGGCATTACGAATAATCTGACCCAGCTCTTCTTCGTCGATTAAGCCGGCAACTTTAGCGCCATAGGCTTCAAAGGTGGACAGCACGTTGATTTTTTCTCCTTTGTGACGGCCGGAATGAATGCTGCCACCATAGATCATCAGCGCCGGACGGTTGAGTCGCCCCATAGCGATGACCGCACCGGGTAGGTTTTTATCACATCCCATCACGGTAACCAAACCATCATACCACTGGCCACCTACGACGGTTTCGATACAGTCCGCAATCAAGTCGCGTGATGGAAGTGAAAAGTTCATGCCTTGGGTCCCCATACTCATGGCATCGCTAACGCCGATGGTATTGAAGGTTAACCCCGTTAGATCGACAACCTTCATAGCATCTGCTACGATCGAGGCGAGCTCATTGAGGTGCATATTGCACGGATTGCCTGCATAGCCTGCACTGGCAACGCCAATTTGCGGGAGCTTGATGGTTCGTTCATTCAGGCCAATCGCATACAACATGGCCTTCGACCCAGTTTGGTCTTCGTTTTCCGTAAGTTTACGGCTATATTTATTTAATATAGTATCCATTGAATTGGAAATTAGGTTTTTAATGCTATTTCTATTAGTCGGGAATTACAGTGCCTCCAACATCGTTCGATTGGTACGCAGCTTCTACGAGCCGCATGGTATCGAATGCATGTTTGACAGAAGTAATGTGGGCTGAACCTGGATCGTCAACGGCACATTGTAAGTCGGCCATGGTGGCCATAAATGCGTCGGGATACCATGCCCCCGGAATGTCGGCTTCTATCCACCCGTCGCTGGCTTTTTCGGTTAAAAAGTACGTGAAATGATCAGCTTCTCCTTTGGGGAAGTTGATGTTTTTGCCGAGTGTGGCCTTGATAGCGCCTTTTGTCCCCTCCCATTTTACAAACGATTCCTGATGTGCTAACCCGAAATCATGTCCGTGATTCGTATTGATAAATGCACGGATGGGCTGCTCGTAATCGAAAATGATAACCGAGCGAGTGGATGCCAACTGCATTTGTTTGGGATGTTGAAACGTCTTTGCATAGATATGCTTGGGCATACCTAAAAAGTATTTTATCATATCCATATAATGTATACTGTGATAAAGCATTTCCATCCTAGGAATGCCAAACAGGAAGTCCCATAGTTCCCAGGGATGATAAATGTTCATCCGTATTTCCATATCGTGGACCGTGCCGATAGCACCCTGGTCGATCAGGCGCTTTGCGGCAATAACGGATGGAATGAGTTTCATCTGGAAGTTTACGCTCGCGGTGAATCCTTTAGTTTCACATAGTTGTAGAATCTCTCTGGCTCCTTCCAATGTTTCCCCCATAGGTTTTTGCATCAGGACATTTGCGCCCTGAGGTAATTGATAGAGTATACCGGCCAAGTGGGAGGCTGGAACAGCGATATCAAATATGGTGTCGTCCGGAGCATCGGCTACCAATGCAGCGAGCGACGGGTATACGCGGGGAATTTCAAAAATCGAGGCTAGATGATTAGCCTTTGTTTGTTCCAGATCGAAAATGCCGTAAACCGGCCAATTTGCTTTCCGGTAGGCTGGAAGATGTGCTTCTTCCACGATGCCACCGGCACCGATAATTATAATGGGATGAGGTGCGGCGGGCATTTTAAAATCCGTTGCTATTTCATATCTGTTCATAGGAGATGTCGTCAATTCGGTAAAAGTCCAGTGCATTCTGGTAGAAAATTCGTTGTAAATCTGCGTCCGGAAGAGATCGGCACAGCGCAAGCGCCGTGGTAAGCCATCTGGTATAGCTCGAAGAAAGGGTGACAACTGGCCAATCGCCGCCGAAAGCAATGCGATGGGTTCCGAAGAGCTCCAGCACGACGTCAACGTAAGGTTGTAAATCGGCAATCGTCCAGTGTTTCCAATCGGCTTCTGTAACTAAGCCAGAAAGCTTGCAATACACACGCGGATTTTTAGCAAGTGCCGTTATGTTACGTTTCCATTCCCGGAATTCACCTGTTTTAATAGCTGGTTTGCCTAAATGATCGACCATGTAGCGATTGGTCGGACACGCCTCTACCAGCCTTACAGCAGCAGGTAGCTGATGGGCTTTTATTCCCAGATCAAAACTGAGGCCGTAACGGTGCAACAAATTCATGTTATTGATGAACTGCTTGTTATCATAGAGGGATATAGGTTCCTCCTCCAGTCTACGGATGCCCTTTATCAGCTTATTTTGGGTAAGGGTAGCCAGTGTGCTTTCCACCTCAGGTTGTTCTAACGGGAAATAGGATACAATTCCACGGATGCGCGGATCATGAACAGCGAGATCTGTGATATAATCAACTTCTTTTTGGTATGCCTCCGGTGCACATTCACATTGGAGAAATATCATATTGGAGACTGAAATCCCTTTTGTCGCCGCTCGGTATGCAGCTAGGTCGAATGATTTTTTTAATTGCGGTACCTCATCCAGCCACGGGTAATTTATCACGGAAAGATCCCAGAGGTGCAGATGTGCATCTGTGATGAGTAGGTCGTTATCATTGGATCTTGCTATCATAAAAGTTTTTTAAAGGTATAAAGAAAATAAAGGTCGTGATGGTATTGGATTAGCGGATATCTGTACGAATTTGATTTCGTATCGAAAAACCAAAGTTATTGTTGTATTTTAGATATTAAATTGACATGCTTTGTGTCGAATTATAAACTTTTTGTCAATAAAATATTAGTTGTCATGAAACCTATTTATGCGAAACCACCATGGGGAAGCCGAGCTGCTTTTCAGGTTCGGAAGGATTATTTTGATGTGCTGGATACGAAATGGCATTATCATTCGGAATATGAATTGGCCTTCATTAGGTATCCCTATGGAAAGCGGATCGCTGGAAAAAGTATCTGTACATTCGAAAACAGTGATTTGGTGTTTTATGGTCCTAATATACCACACGCCTGGTCGCATGAACAGTTTTTAGGTAAATCCGAAGTGCAGAAACACAATGCGGGTCTTTCGAATTATGCCATTGTCGTGCATTTTAGTGAATCCTGCTTTGGAGAATCTTTTTTTTCCATTCCTGAAATGAACGCCATTCAAGCTGTTTTAACGAAAAGTTCGCGAGGATTGGTGGTGCAGGGAACTTCAAAAGCGAAGATTGCAGACTGGATGGAGCAGATGGTTGCGAATACCGGATCTAAAAGGGTGGTGTTATTGCTTCAAATTTTGGAAGAATTGGCGGTAGCAAAGGAACTGAGCCTCTTATCTTCGGCGGGCTATTGGGACAACCTCAATGATCACGATGCGATCCGTATGAGTAGTATTTACGAATACCTGATACGAAATTTTACGAAAGATATTGCGCTGGACGAAATTGCTGAACAAGCGCATATGTCGCCGTCAGCGTTCTGTAGGTATTTTAAAGCCCGCACAAAACGGACGTTAAAGGAGTTTGTCAATGAATTAAGGGTGAATTGCGCCTGTCAATTGCTTGAAGAAAACCGAAATAGTATTACCCAGATCTGTTTCGAAGTTGGTTTCAATAACATCTCCAACTTTAACAGGCGATTTAAAGAAGTTAGGGGCATCACCCCGCAACAATATCGTATCAATATTATAGGCATACACAATAAAAACAGTGTATAGATAGAAAAGAGAGGCATTAGCCAAAGACTGCGTCAAATGCGTATCGATAGTAGTAAAATCCGTACTACTTCATGCGCTCGTTTGCTGCTTTCTTTGTATAAATTATAATCCTAATTCACTGATGCCAACTTATCACAAAACGGGAACTCCCCGATCACGCCCTTATCTATTGCCATTAATAATGGTCATTAGTCTTTTTTTTATGTGGGGATCCGCCATTAGCATGTTGGATGTCTTGAACAAACATTTTCAAGACGTATTAAACGTTTCCAAGGCACAATCCGGACTGATTCAACTGGCGGTGTACGGCGCGTATTTTCTGACCGCGTTGCCCGCTGGTTACGTGATGAGACGCTACGGATATCATAGAGGTATTTTGATAGGGCTAATACTGTATGCGGCAGGGGCTTTTCTGTTTTATCCCGCAGCTCAGGTAGCGCAATTTAGCTTTTTTCTTTCCGCATTATTTATTATCGGTTGCGGGCTCGCTATCATCGAGACAGCGGCGAATCCGTATATAACTGTACTCGGTAAACCAGAGGGTGCTGTATTTCGATTGAATTTGGCACAGTCGTTCAACGGATTAGGTGTCGTGCTCGGACCTTTGATTGGCGGACTGGTACTCTTCGGCGACCAAGCGGGAGGTCCGCAAAATGGACTTGCCGGTGTGCAGCATGCTTATCTCATTATTGGTGCGGCAGTGATCCTGTTATTCATTGTTTTTTCGTTCGTGAAGTTGCCCGAGGTAACGGAAATGGGTGAAAATCAGGCTGAAAATTATGATCAGGCATTAACGCAAAAAACGCTATTTCAACATAAACATTTTGTGTACGGGTTGATTGCACAATTTTTTTATATCGGCGCTCAAGCTGGAGTCTGGGGTTTTTTTATAAATTATGTGGTCGACGAACTGCCGGGGATGACGAATCAAAGCGCTGCTTTTTACCTAACGGCTGCCATGGTACTTTATACCATTGGACGCTTCAGTGGCACGGCCTTACTCCGCTATGTTCAGCCGCCAAAACTTTTGGCTTGGTTTGCAGCGATCGCAGCCATCGCGATGATAGTGGTGATGCTGAATCTAGGGGAGATGTCGCTCTATGCGCTGATCATTAGTTGTTTTTGCATGAGTATCATGTTTCCCACCATATTTGCGCTCGGTCTGAAAGGATTGGGCAAAGAGACAAAGCGCGCGGGATCCTTCATGATCATGAGTATCGTTGGTGGTGCGGTGTTGCCTCCCTTAATGGGTTTATTGGCCGATCATATGAGTACCGCATGGTGTTTTGCGTTACCTTGCCTAAGTTTCTGTATCGTAATGTGGTATGGCCGAAAGGGACATAAGGCACTATAGGACGATAACCTCTTTAAGCCCAAAATTCAAACATCATCACGACAAAATAGTACATGTAGCGGATAAAGGGGTACTGGAAACTTCTTTATTTTCAGCTTAATATTGTTTATAAGAAAACTAGCACATGAAACCGAGATGTAAATAATAAGTGCGCAAGGAGCCGTATTATTTTATTAAGCGTTCATCAATAATTAAACTAAAAGATGAAATCAAATTATGAATTGGAGACTAATGAACAACCCTGCACAATCTATTCTGCCAACATTGGGCAGAAAGTATTGTTGTCAAATCCTTTTATTATGGATGTTGAGCTTGATGATTTTTCAGGCTAACGCGCAAAGCAGAACAATAAAAGGAATCTTAAAAAATGAGCTTGATGAGCCCATAGAAGGCGTGACCATCGCCGTGAAAGGGACAGCCCTTGTTGCTTCAACGGACACTGATGGAAGATTTAGTTTGGATGCTTTATCTGCCGAATCGGCCGTGTTGGTATTCACATATGTGGGATATGTTACACGGGAGATTACCGTGCGAAACCAGAATGAATTGGAAGTAATTCTGGTCGCAGAATCGGGAAACCTGGAAGAAGTGGTGGTACTTGGTTTCGGACAGAGTCAGAAAAAAATCGCCCAAACGGGATCTATTGCGTCCATATCAAGTAAACAATTGAAGCAGAGCCCGGTGGCAAATATCACGAACGCCCTTGCAGGTCGCTTGCCCGGATTGATAGCGATGCAACGTAGTGGTCAACCCGGAAATGATATGCCTTACCTTTTTATCCGGGGGAGAGCTTCCCTTAATAACTCGTCTCCATTGGTGACCATCGATGGTATACAAAAAGATTACCAATCTATTAGCCTACTAGACCCGAATGAAGTTGAAAATATTACCATATTAAAGGATGCATCGGCAACGGCTCTTTACGGTGTAAAAGGTGCCAATGGTGTAATTATTGTAACGACTAAGCGGGGGAGTGCTTCACAACCTATTATCAATGCGAGTGTGGAGCAGGCTATCCAGGAGGTGGTGCGGGTTCCTAAGTTTCTCGATTCTTACAATCATGCATTATTAGCAAATGAGGCCTATTTTAATGACAATCCTCATGCAACTTCCCCGCTGTATTCAGCGGAGGCTTTGGAAGCATACCGCACGGGTAGTAATCCATTACTATATCCCAATGTGGACTGGATGGATGAGATGCTGAAAAACGGATTACAATCAAAAGTCAATTTTAATATAAGCGGTGGAGCAAAAAAGGTAAAATACTTTGTGAATGTAGGTTATTTGGACCAGGGAGGAATTTATAAAGCAGAGAAAAATAAGGATTATGATCCCAATGCCAACTTCAAGCGCTATAATTTTAGGTCGAATGTTGATATTGATTTCGACGATGATTTTTCCATGGGATTAAGTCTTTTTGGCGCCATAGAAGATAAAAACCGACCGTTCTATACGGATGCAGACATTTTTTATACCTTGCTTGTTGTCCCTCCTAATGAATTTCCAATTAAGTATCCGAACGGTCGTTATGGTGCAAGAAGTGGCGGACAAAACAATGCTTTCTGGATTTTGAACGACTGGGGTTACGTAGAAGAATACAATTCATCCTTGTCAGGGATGTTATCCTTGGCGCGAAAACTCAATTTTATTACGGAAGGCTTGACCTTAAAAGGAAATTACTCATTTGATGGATATTTCAGAAACAGCTTTGTACGACAGAAATTAACTATCCGGTCGCAATATAAAGGTACCGGCCCGTTTGAAGAAGATAGCAGTTATGATCTCATCGGTACAGAAATGCCGCTAACAGCGCCCTCTTCTTCCTTCGTGCAAAATAGAGACGTGTGGATAGATATGTCCTTAAACTATCAACGGAAATTTGGAGATCACGAGCTGACAGGTTTGCTATTGGCAAACCGTACCCAAAAAGTAATCGCTAATCAGGTTCCGTTTGTTTCACAGGGCTTGGTTGGTAGGTTCGTTTACAACTATAAAAACAAGTATTTTGGAGAACTGAACGCCGGTTACAATGGTACTGACAACTTCGCGAAAAAGCTTAGGTACGGCTTTTTTCCTGCAGTTTCCGCAGGTTGGGTATTGTCTGAAGAGAATTTCTTAAAAGATAATGGCGTAGTTAATTATTTGAAACTGCGGGGATCTTATGGGCTTACAGGTAATGACCAGCTTGGAGGACGGCGTTGGTTGTTCATCTCCGAATATCAAAATTCGACGGGGTACGTGTTTGGGAACTCCTTAACACATATCGGCGGAATAACGGAAGGGGCGATGGCGAATCCGGATGTTTCTTGGGAAAAATCTAAAAAGGCAAACATAGGACTCGAGACCCAGTTTTTCAACAATGTTTTTGGGTTAACACTTGATCTCTTTAAAGAAAATAGATACGATATTTTGATTACCAGAAACACCGTTCCTTCTATTTTAGGTGTTCCTTCTGGAAACCTTCCGCCCGTCAATATGGGTAAGGTAGATAACCGTGGATTTGAGGTTGAGCTATCACATCGGTATAAAATTGGCAATGTTAACTATTTCTTGAATGCAAATGGTTCCTTGGCCAAGAATAAAATTCTATTCATGGATGAGGCTACGCCAGATTATCCCTGGCTGGCGAGAACAGACCATCCTATCGGTCAGCTCTATGGATTAACAAGCTTGGGGTTTTTCAATAGCCAAGAAGAGATTGACAATAGTCCCACACAGTTTGGGAATGTAATCCCTGGTGATATAAAATATAAAGATCTCAATGACGACGGCGTTATTGACGGGAATGATGAGGGGGCCATCGGTCGTAGCACTGTTCCGGAAGTTTTCTTTGGCTTTGCCGGAGGGTTTACCTGGAATAAGTTGGATATGAGTTTCTTATTTCAAGGGGCAGCAAATGCAAATAGACAGCCGGTAAGTGTGGGATACTATGAGTTTTACGGCGGAGGAAAGGCAACCCCTTACCACCAAGGTCGCTGGACACCGGAAACAGCATCCACCGCCACTTACCCTGCACTACATTACGGAGGTAACTCAAACAACCATAGGGCCAGTACGTTCTACATGGATAATACCAGTTACATAAGGCTAAAGAACGTTGAGATTGGTTATACCTTCGAAAACGTTGCGTTGTTCAAAAACCGATCCTTTAAGACGCTAAGGCTGTATTCCACCGCGATGAATTTGTTCACATGGACAGAGGCCAAATTGCTCGACCCGGAGAACGACAATGGGTATGGTGCAGTACATCCTCCAATGCGAATTTTTAATTTTGGACTATCTGTTAATTTTTGACCATTGAATACCTAGATAAATAGCGATGATATTTAATAATAAATTACTTTCTAAAATAGCTTTTGTAGCCATATGTACATTTCATTCATGCAATGTGAATGATTATCTCGATAGGTCTCCTGTCGGTGGACTTTCCGAAGATGAGGTTTTTGGTAGCTACCGTCAGGTCGAACAATATGTTTCTAACCTATATGCTCGCATTCCCACGGAATGGTTTCCCGGCAATCCTGGAGATCACCCAACTCTAACCTATGCGTCGGTATCTGATGAGGCGCTATCTTCGGTGCAGCTTGCCGGAGGGCCTCACGAATTTACGCAGGGGTTGATCAATGCCAATTACAATCCCATGGATAGGTGGACCGGTATGTACGAGTCTATACGCGCAGTCAATATTTTCTTGGAAAAAATCGATCAGCTCCCGACAACTAATCCCACGGAAGAAGCAGGGAAAAGCCGAATGAAGGGAGAAGGGTATTTTCTTCGGGCTTGGTATTATATGGAACTGTTTAAACGTTATGGCGGTGTTCCATTGGTGGATCATGTATTGAATATTAATGATGATTTGAATCTTCCGCGAAATACGGCCGAAGAAATTGTTGATTTTATTTCATCGGACTGCGATAAGGCGGTGGAATTATTGCTTCTTGAGAATAGTGCAAACAATATTGGACGCGGAACCAAAGGCGCCGCATTAATGTTGAAAGCAAAGGCGCAACTGTACCTGGCTAGTAAACTACACAACCCAGAAAATAACCCAGAAAAGTGGAAGAATGCTGCTGCTGCCGCACAGGCGGTAATGGATCTAAACTTCTATCGGGTAGACGGCAATTACGAGAGTCTTTTTCATTCCCGCACCTCACCGAATTTGATTTTTCAGTCTAGCTTAAACGAAACCAGATGGGTGTCATTGAATTTTTTGCCAAGCTTGGGCGGTAGTGCTCGTGTTCAGCCCTTACAGAACTTGGTCGATGCGTATGAAATGAAGGAAACTGGACTTGGGATTTTTGACCCCGGCTCTGGGTTTAATGAGTTTGCGCCATATGTGGGAAGAGATCCGAGATTAGCCATGTCCATCTTATATGATGGTGCAACATGGAAAGATATTACCGTTCGTACCTACTTAAATTCGGGTACCGATGGGGTACAGCGCTGGGGTGGATTGGCCCAAACGCAGACGAGTTATTATCTTCGGAAAACAGTTGACGAAAATGGTAATATTACCCCGAACGCGATCTCAGGAGAGCATTATTGGGTCTACATGCGCTATGAAGATGTGCTTTTGTGTTATGCTGAAGCACAAAATGAATGGCTAGAAGCACCTGATGCAAGTGTTTACGCCGCTGTGAACGAAGTCCGAACCCGAACAGGTATAGATATGCCGCCGTTAACTGGTAATTTGGATAAAGAAGCAATGCGTGAACGGATTCGCCACGAACGCCGGGTTGAGTTGGCTTTTGAAGGACAGCGTTTTTGGGATATCCGTCGCTGGCGAATAGGCGAACAAGTAATGAAAGAAGCGCGCGGTGTGATTATCGATGTCAACGATAACGGTACCTTTTATTGGCCAAATATAATAGGGGAGCGAATATATAGACCAGCCTTCGATTTGTTTCCAATCCCTCAGAGTGTAATCAACAGACAACGGGCACTTGACCAGAATGACGGGTATACGAATTAATATGATCTTATGAAGTTGAATAGATTGAATGTATTAATAGGATTAGCTTTTCTATTGCTTATGGGCAACTGCTCGAATAAATCCGAACATCCCGAACCTCAGCCGCCAGAAATACCTGATGTCGTGGATGATGGATCTATATTATTTGGTATTGTCGAACCGCTCTGGGAGGTGGGAAACCCAGATCCGTCGAACAATTATTTCCAAGTTCGGGGGTTCGATCTCGATAAAGCGGCAAATCTTGTGGGAGCAATCGGCGCACAAAGTTTTAGATTAATGATAAACAATGGCACGTTTGAAAACGGAGAAGGGTATAATGAGCAACTCGTTAGTTATTATAAATCGGCGATTAAGAAACTTAAAAATAATGGGGTAAAGCAGATCATTGGCATGTGTATGGTATTCCCAAATAACTCAGGCTTTGTTCCCGATAGCCCATACAGTGCGCCCCGCATAAACGACAAAGATTATGGTAAATGGTTATCGGCGGTCGCCGATACATGGACGCTTATCGCGAAGACATTTCCAGAGATTGAATACTGGGAAATGGGAAATGAATTCAACGCAAATGTGTTTTATCATCCGAATGGATTTGATGGCGCTTTTGGTAGCGAAGGAACAGGAGGGTTTACGCGAGCGGAATTAATTCAGCAGAACGTTAATTACATGTATTATGCTTCTAGGGGAATTAAAAGAGGAAATCCGAATACCAAAACGATTATGCCAGGCTACAGCCCGGGTACGGGTGGACTGGGAAGCGGGGATCTCAGGTCTTTCATGACAGGAATCTATGACCTGATCCGGTCTGGAGATTACCCGTTTGGGGCAGCCTCCTCGAAAGATCCGAATGATTATTTTGAAAATCTAGGATGGCATCCTTATGTCAATACGGGTGGAGTCAATGGAGACTGGGTAAATGCGAACAATCAAATTTATGAAATTAGTACTTTGTACGGCGATCAAGGTAAAGCTGTTTTTTTTACGGAGTTTGGCTTTACCGATTACGGTGATGGGAATACGGAAATACAACAAATAAAGGACATGGAAACTGCCTTCAACTATATAAAAACGGATATGTCTTATGTGAAAAATATGACTGCATTTAGGTTATTCGAATGCGAATTTGCGAACCAATGGGGAGGTAAAGGAGAAGTTCACTTTGGTTACTTCCGGGAACCATCTCAAGCAAAAGGATTTTCACCCAAAGCCAAGGCGTATGCGTTGCAAGCGATTTATAATGGGAAAGGGGATTTGACTCAATATGAATAACATCCAAATACGGGGATTTATGTTATCACGAAACATTGTTATCATTTTAATGATACTGCTGTGTAGTGAAGATATTGTTTTTGGACAGCAATCATTTGCGTTATATCATCGGGAAATACCAAATACGAAATCCGCAGTTAATAATGTATATAGTAAGAAGGACCCGGTGGTAGGTATGCTGTCGTTCGAAATTTCGGAACCCAGTTTGATAGCGTTCTATCCTCCTGAAGCAATTGCAAATGGCACGGCTGTGATCATTTGTCCGGGTGGTGGATACCACGTCTTGCTTACCGAAAGGGAAGGTACTGACATTGCTAAAGCGCTTAACGCACATGGCATAACAGCTTTTGTATTAGTATATCGACTACCGAGTGATAGGACAATGTGCAATAAAGCGATTGGTCCTCTTCAAGATGTGCAACAGGCCATAAAGCGGGTGAGAGATGGAGCACAGTCCTTGAGGGTTAACCCTGACCGTATAGGATTAATGGGCTTTTCTGCAGGAGGACACCTTGCAGCAATGGCTGGTGTACATCATAATGACCCTCACGTTGCTAACCTGGAGAATACATCGCTAAAACCCGACTTCATGTTACTCATTAACCCGGTAATCAGCTTTGAAAAGGATTTCGCTCATTTAGGGTCAAGGGCCAATTTGATCGGCTCCCAGCCCGACGAACAATTGATTACCTATTTCTCTGCTAATCTGCATGTGGATCATACGACCCCGCCGACATTTTTAGTGCACGCAGCGGTCGACGAAGTGGTGCCCGTAGAAAACAGCTTGCTGTTTTTTAATGCGCTTCGTCGAAGTAACGTCGCAGCAAGCATACACATTTACGCGAAAGGCGAACACGGATTTTTGACTTGGCCTTCTTTTGAAGAATGGTTTGGACGGGGGTTGAATTGGATGGAATCCATGTCTTTAATACGATTGATAAATTAAAATTATAACTATGATATTTCGAATCTTTATACTATTTATACTAGTTGGTGTGGTTCATCAGACTGCGTGTGCGCAAATTATCCCCCGTCCTAACCAACTAGAAGTATTTTCAGGAGAATTTAAGTTGGATCATCGAACTGCGGTCATGTGGCCAAGGGAGCTGAAAAAAGAAGGGATGTATTTGGAGAAATTATTTGTGGAGGCGTTGGGCCATAAGCCGGTAGGAGCGAATGATGATAAAAAATGGATTAAACTCGCTATTGACGAGACATTGGAAAACGAATTAAAAAATGAAGGATATGTGCTGCATATTTCTACGCATGAAATCTCTATTCGGGCAGCCCATTCAAGAGGAATATTTTATGGCATTCAAAGTTTACGGCAGCTCATGATGCAGCAAGGGTCTACCTCGGGGGGATTTAATCTACCCTGTATGCAAATGCGGGATGTCCCACGTTTCGGATGGCGGGCCTTTATGTTGGACGAAGCCCGGCATTTCAAAGGAAAGGGTACGGTGAAGAAATTACTAGACGAGATGGCGTTGCTTAAAATGAATACCTTTCATTGGCATCTCACAGACGACCAGGGTTGGCGCATTCAAATAAATAAGTACCCTTTGCTTACGAGTATTGGAGGGCGTCGTGACTCGACAATGATTGACGGCTGGGGAACGGATAAATTTATCTACGATGGAACACCTCATGCCGGATTTTATACGCAGAACGATATCCGTGAGATTGTCAAATATGCGGCAGATCTACATATCAGCATCATTCCAGAAATCGATATGCCAGGCCATACAAGTGCGGCCATCGCAGCATATCCTTGGTTAGGAAGCTCTTCACAGCAAATCAGGGTGCCCGGTTATTGGGGTGTACTTGATCAGGTTTATAACGTAGCTGATCCGAATGTCATTACTTTTGTTCAGGATGTGTTGACAGAGGTGATGGAATTGTTCCCCTCAAATATTGTTCATATTGGAGGTGATGAAGTTAAATACGACCAATGGCGGGCCTCTGAAGCCATTCAAAAGCTGATGGCAAAAGAAGGTTTGAAATCTCCCGCTGATGTGCAAACCCGGTTTACGAACGATTTGTCTCATTTTTTGAATGGCAAGGGCAAGCGTATGATGGGCTGGAATGATATTTTAGGAGAGAAAATAATGGATCATTTCAATAATGACGCACATGATTATGTTGTTAGCGAAAGTCTTGCCGCAAACACCATCATTCATTTTTGGATGGGGAATGAAGACCTTATGGTACGCGCCGCCCAAGACGGATATGATATTGTTAATGCTTTTCATGAATACAATTATTTCAATTACGAAGCCACGGCGCTAAGTAAGGTATATGAATTCGAGCCTGTACCAAGTTCGTTAGTGGGTTTGCCGGGTAATGTGTTGGGTGTGAGCTGCCAGCTGTGGAGCGAATTTGTGGCGACGGAAGAGCGCCTAGAATACCTGCTCTTTCCAAGGTTGGCTGCTACAGCAGAAGTGGGGTGGACACAAAACGATAGAAAAGATTTTTCGCAGTTTACAACATCACTTCGTTTTTTGAAAGATAGATGGCGCTTAAAAGGCATCTCCTTTAATAATTCAATAAATTAATCGTCCCCAGCATGAAAAATAACTACTCACAATGTTCCTGAACGGTAAGATAATGGGATGGGCTGGCACCTTACATCCTGCTGAAGAATTCGGACCTTTTAGCCAATAACTGGAGAGGGCGTCTCAGAAGGAAAATATGTCGTCATTTCGACGGAGATTGAATTGCCGCTATTACGGCAAATAGACCTCGCTTATGTGGTTAAAATTAAACAGCTGTTAACGATCATTGCAGAATCCGTACCCTTCATCCCCAACGTTAGTAAAAGTAAGTGAATAGAGAGGGATTAACCGAAGTACCTTGTTGTCCTATCTGCACTATCTGGATGAAATAGATTTAACCACTAATCTTTTCAAGTACGGAGAGGGAATCAGTCTGTTGCAAAAGCCATCGAAAATTTATCTCGAAAATACAAATCTTATTTATTTGCTGGCAAAGGAAAATGTGAATCGCGGAAACCTACGTGAGACTTTTTTTGCTAACCAAGTTGGGTATGCGCACGACCTTTTATCTGTCTGAAATCTTTGACGTTGTCCGTCGTGCCGATCCTCCTGACGGGCATGTATTTATTTTTTCATACCTTTGTCGTAATGAGAAAAAGAGAAATATACAATAGTTCGTATTGCTTATTTTATTGGATCAGGAAAATGTCCTTAATAAATACCTTAAAAATCCCTCCCTGCGGATTTTAAAATATCACGGTTTTTTAGTTCAGAAAATACATTTCTAGCGTAGCGTGTATACGCAAGGGAATTCCTATGTAAACCGTTGACTGCTCGTCATGTTCTGGATGGGCATATTGCATTAAGCAACATTTAATCACATTTTAAAATTTGTTAATATGGAAGAAAGCAGACCTGTAAAAATAAGGGTCCAAGATCTTATTTTGATTTTTGGCAAGAATAAGGGACATGCGCTCGAGATGCTGAAAAAGGGTAATTCGAAGAATGAGATTCTAACGAAGACACAGTGCACCGTGGGTATAAACTGCGCGAATTTTGACATAATTGAGGGTGAATTTTTTGTCATTATGGGGCTTTCGGGAAGTGGGAAGTCGACTTTGTTACGTTGTCTGAACCGCCTAATCGAGCCCACAGCAGGCAGCGTATACGTCAACGGCGACAATATAACGCGTAAAAGTCACCGTGAATTACTGGATGTACGCCGTACGGAAATGAGTATGGTGTTTCAAAAATTCGGTCTGCTGCCGCACCGTACGGTGTTAGACAATGTGGCTTTTGGCTTGGAGCTGCGAGGCGAAAAGAAGGATATAAGGGAGGCTAAGGCCCAGCAGGCGATAGAAACTGTAGGGTTACATGGATTTAGCCATCAAAGTCCCGCGCAACTATCTGGCGGTATGCAGCAGCGCGTCGGTTTGGCACGTGCCTTAACCAATGATCCCGAGGTACTGCTGATGGATGAGGCATTCTCGGCGCTGGATCCGCTGATCAAGACCGAGATGCAAGATGAGCTGCTTGGTCTGCAAAGCAAACTCAAAAAAACGGTGGTATTCGTTACGCATGATTTGGATGAAGCGATTAAACTGGGAGATCGTATCGCGATCATGAAAGATGGTATTATCGAGCAGATCGGTACAGCGGAGGAAATCCTAACGAATCCGGCTACACCTTATGTAGAGGCTTTTGTTAAAAAGGTAGATCGTAAAACAATCATTACAGCGGGTACATTGATGCACGAAAAGCCTACCGTCGTTCGCTTTGGCAAGGACGGCCCGGAGGGGACTTTACGCAAGATGCGTACAACAGGTCTGGATGTACTGCCGGTGGTCGACGACCAACAGGTGTTTATGGGTTTTGTATGGGTTAACGATGCCGTACAAAGTGCAAAAAGGGAAGAGAAAACGGTGCAGCACATTTTGCTAACGGAGGTACCCGCAATTACTACGGATGTAACTGTGGAAGAAATGTTACCGCTCATTAGTGCTACACGATCACCTATTGCGGTAATCGATAAACAATCAAGACGTTTGTTGGGTATCGTATCACAAAATTCACTTGTCATCGAAGCTACCCGTTTTAATGAGCAGGACATCAATACATTAAAAGAATATGCAAATAATAATTAATCATTCATGGAAAAGATAATTGACATAGGGCAATATATAGCGGTGGCCGTAAAATGGCTAATGAATAACTTAAGGCCATTTTTCGACTTTATCAAAACGACCGGAAATGCAGGTATCGAAAGTATGGAATGGATATTGGTCGGAACACCATTCTATATAACGATTGGACTGTTTGCCGCAGTGGCATGGAAATATGCAGGGCGTCGTGTGGCGGTGTTTACGCTTATGGGATTGGTGCTGATCTACCTAATGGGATTTTGGGAAGAGACCATGCAAACACTCGCATTGATCATTTCATCTACAATCATTGCGCTGATAATGGCCTTGCCGCTTGGGATATGGTCTGCAAAAAGCCAAACTGCGAACCGAATCATTAGGCCGCTTCTCGATCTGATGCAGACCATGCCGGCCTTTGTTTACCTCATCCCCGCTGTTCTTTTCTTTAGTATCGGTAAACTGCCAGGTGCTTTTGCCACTATTATTTTTGCGATGCCTCCAGCGGTCCGTTTAACGGCTTTGGGCATTCAGCAGGTACCGGCCGACATAGTGGAGGCCGCCCGCTCTTTGGGCGCGACACAAAAGCAAATACTCCTCAAAGTAGAATTGCCATTGGCGTTGAAGACTATTCTTACCGGTGTGAATCAAACGATACTACTCTCGCTCTCAATGGTGGTGATTGCCGGCATGATCGCGGCGGGGGGGCTAGGTGAAAAGGTACTGGAAGGTATTAACAACCTCGATATTGGGTTAGGTTTTGAAAGTGGTCTGTCGGTGGTGATTTTGGCCATCATTTTGGATCGCATTACGCAGGCTTTTGGTAATAGGATAAATAGATGAGACAGATGGTATACAAATTAAGCTTTTTTGGACTCCTTTGCTGCGTTTTATGCGGGTGTGGCGAGCGGTTAACAAAACGTATCAGTATGGGGATGGTAGAAGGGTGGGCTGAAGGTAACGCGATGACTTTAGTGACCAAGGAATTTCTTGCGGAAAAGGGATATCACGTCATTACGCATAAGGCAGCACCTAATCTTTTGCTGGCGTCGATGGATAATGGAGACACCGATGTGTTTATGAATGTGTGGCTGCCCACAACGCATGGCGACAAGATAGCACCTTTTAAAAGAATTTCGAGCGCTGGTATAAATTACAAGGGGGCAAAGCTCGGATTGGTGGTGCCCAGATATGTGGATATTGGTTCCATAGATGAACTGAATGAAAATAAGGACAAATTCGAGGGTAGGATCGTCGGGATTGAACGCGGATCGGGTATGGCTACCTATACCGACAGTGTGTTGCTTGCCTATGACTTGGACTACAGGCAGTTAAATTCTTCCATGATTGCGATGGCATCAGAACTGCAGAAAGCCATTAATGACAACAAATGGATTGTGGTTACAGCTTGGCAACCGCATTGGTTATTCGGTCGTTTCGACCTCAAGTTTTTGGAAGATCCGAAAAAAATATACGGTGATACCGAGCATATCGAAACCTTTGTAAGAGACGATTTTGAAGAGGACTTTCCAGCGGTCTACCGCTATTTTCAGCGTGCCTTTTTTGAAGAAGCGATCATGAATGACCTGTTGATTCGAATGGAAGCGAGTAAGCGTAAAAAAGAAACGGCAAGGGAGTGGATAGCGGAACATCAGGAGCTCCTCGAGTCTTGGTGGGAAGGTTGATCTACATAAAAATGGGGCATCCCGGTTAAGGATGCCCCATACAATCACGATACACTCAAATTGTAAACCTTGTGCCGACGTCTTTGCCTGCAACAATATCCAGAATAACGTTATTCGTTTTCCCGTTTGCAATATAAGTGGGGATATTCATCTTAGCGGTCTTTTTTGCAATTTGCAATTTGGATCTCATACCTCCTCTGCCTTCAGCTTCGTCTTTGATGTTTTCCTGAACAAATTGTTCTACGGTTTCATCAACCGTTATCTGTCTGATAAGTTCGCTGTCGGGATCTCTGGGGTGGCCATTGAAAAATCCATCTGCATCGGTCAGGAGAATCAACATGTCCGCTTGTATTAATTCGGCCACAAGGCTAGCCAATTCGTCATTATCGGTAAAGGTAGACATAGACAAGGATACGGCATCATCCTCATTCGCAACCGGAATTACACCTTCTCTTAATAACCCTTCGTAACAGTTAATCATGTTTTCTCGGTGCTTGCCCGTATCGAAGTCGCGCTTGGTTGCTAGTACTTGTGCACAGCGCATACCATGCGATTGAAAAAGTGTATAGTAATGCCGCATCATGCGTGGCTGGCCAATAGCTGAAAACACTTGTCTTCTAATAATTTTATCCGCTGTCTGCAGTTGGTGTCGCATTACCTCTTTTCCGGCGATAACTGATCCGGAAGAGACGAGAACGGTAAGGATATCCTGTTCGTATAGTTCTGCAATCTGCTCGACCAGCTTATTTAAAATAGTGCCATCAATTCGCTTGTCTTTATTGGTTATCACATTGGTGCCAACTTTGACTACGACTCGCTTCACTGTTTTTTGTTCGTTATGCATAATCGAACTCCTTACCTAATTCTACGGCACGGGCAAATGCCGCATAGGCGGCTTCTTTGATTAGCTCTTTTACATTGTTATCTTCCATCGAGTCGAGTGCCGCTCGGGTGGTACCGCCCTTAGATGCGACCTTTGCCATCCATGCATTGGGATCTAGATCGGATGAGCCGAAAAGTTCGACTGCACCTGCAAAAGTTTGATATACTAATGTACGGGCCTCACGGGCAGAAAATCCCATATTCTGGGCGGCCTCGAGCATAGATTGCATGAAGTAAAATATGTAAGCCGGGCCACTGCCAGAGATGCCTGTGGAGGCATCAATATCTTTTTCGGTTTCTAGATGAATGGATCTTCCCGTTGTGTTCAAGAGTTGTTCAATGGTCGAAAGCTCCAACCTCGAAACCTCCGCAGCGGCAGTAAATGAGGTCATACCAAGGCCTACCTGAGCCGGTAGATTGGGCATGGCCCTAACGACCTTGGTTACATCCAATCCATTTTGTATAACGTTGATTGTAACACCGGCCATAATGGAAACAAAAACTTGTTCCTTGTTTACCCAAGGTTTCATCTCGGCCATTAACCCCTGCGCATGATTGGGTTTGACAGCGATTAAAACTACGTCTGCTTTCGGTAAACAGTCTTTGAGATCTGCATAAGCATCCAAAAGCGGGTGTCTTTTTAGTTCGGCGACCCGTTCCTCCGATTTGTCAAGGATCATCAAATCCTTGGTTTTTAAAAAAGTTGATTTTGCAATAGCTTCCGCGTAGGTGAAGCCCATATTCCCCCCTCCAATTACTAGTACCTTCATAGTTCTGTAATTTTTTGTTTATTGAATTATATAAACGGAGACGATCTCCGTTTTTGTATCATGAATGCCACAATCATCATGCAAAAAGCGGCGATCGCGGGTGAAAAAGTTGGAAAATATTGCAAGAGGTTTGTTGACCTGACAAGGTCACAGTTTAAAATGTACCCTATCTCTGTACAGACCCACAAAATGAGTATATAAATGTATGTTCTCTGATACGACTGCAAATGTGTCACGAGTACACGAAGTTGGCGTTGCGGTTGTGGTTTTGTCTGCTTCGTCAAGATATTGACACTTGCACCGCTCTCTATCATTGCAACCCTCTTTTATTTCTTGTGGCCTGTAGGCTATGCGCGACCACAGGATAGCTTGACCAATCTGCTGGAGATTGCGGACAGATGTGGAACCTGAGACGCTGGTTTTTATAGAATTTTTCTATCTTAGCGCAAAATGGAACTAATTGCAATATTTTTTTCTACTCTTCTGATTTTGTTGGGCTTACTTCCTTTTGTACAAAATCAACATTGGGTATTCAGGGTAGCGGAATTCATTAAATTGCAGCTCTTATTCGCGCAGTTAGGGGTTTTTTGCGCGTCTTTCTTTTTGATTAAAGATATCACATTACTTTGGGTACTCCAATCCGTGCAATTGGCGTTGATTATATATCATGTTGTTATCTTGATGCGATATACTAAGTTTTGGCGAACACAGAAATTTCCGCATTCTAAATATAGTACAGCGAAAGTTAAGATTATATCTTGTAATATATATCAGTATAATACAGAATATGATCGTTTTATAACGTTAATTAAGGAAGAGAAGCCAGATATATTCTTAACGATTGAGAGTAACGGGGATTGGGAAAAAGCGTTGGAAGTGCTGGAGGCGGATTATCCGAATTACGAAAAAGTCGGTTTGGAGAATACGTACGGAATGCACTTTTATACGAAACTGAAAGTAAATAAAATACAGACGCACTATTTTGTAGCGGATGATCTGCCGAGTATCGAAGCCGAACTCGAAACGGAAGATGGATGCCGTTTTATATTCTTCGGTGTGCACCCGCCACCGCCTAGTCCTACGGAAGAAGATAATTCAAAGGAGCGGGATGGGGATCTCCTTTCTGTAGCGAAAAAGATAAGGGACTATGACATTCCAGTCCTCGTAACAGGAGATTTTAATAATGTGGCCTGGGCGAAATCCTCAATTTTATTCAAGAAGACGAGCAGACTGCTCGACGCTCGGATCGGTAGAGGGATATTGTCGACATTCCATGCAAAATATTGGTTCTTCCGAGTGCCGTTGGATTTACTGTTTCACAGTCCCGATATCTTTATTGATAAACTGTTTATTTATCCTTCCGTCGGTTCTGACCATTTTCCAATAGGTTGCACGTTCCATATTGACAAAGGGAATGATGAACAAGTAGAAGACGTTAAAACGCTGGAAAGTGGAGAAATGGAAGAGGTGGATGAATTAATACAGGAAGGAAAAGAAGAACAAAGTGATAGCCGATAGCTAAAAACACTTCACGAATGGCCTAATTTGAAAGGGCCACCTTTTGTGGATCAATGGAGAGTCCACGATCGTCGGAAGCGTACGCAATCAGGGGATTGATATGTTCTGGGGAGGAGGGAAACACGCTGCCGTATCCGCGCTAAAATTTAAGAAGCTTTCTTAACGATTAAATGGAGTTGATCTTCAAGAACAAGGGGCGTTGGGCAAATTACGAGTCCTTCCATTTTTGCCATATGAATATTTTAGGCCGTTTACAGAACAATAGGAATATGGCACAGTGCTCTTTTTTAATAAAGGATATTTTTATCTTCTATTAATTTCACTATATTTGTAGTCGTTAAGGCTATTTAGATCGATCGTCGATCGGACGCTGAATAGCTGAAACAAGCTGTTAATAATACATAAGTTAGAGGCGAATGGAAATAGCATCGATTTTTGAGAACATCACATACAGCGATAAGCAACCAGTGGTTAGTGTGCTTATTAATTCGCCAGACCTTAAGGAAGTGCGTATAGCTTTTAAGGCGGGACAAGTGATGAGGGAGCATAAGGCGGGCTATCCAATCGTGGTAGCTGTAGTGGAAGGGTGTATCGATTTTGGTGTAGGGCAGGAACATTGTGTATTGCAAAAGGGTATGTTGATCGCATTGGCGGCCAATATATTACATGACCTAGAAGCAAGAGTAGACAGCATAGTTCGCCTATCGCTCAATAAAGCAGATGCAATCGAACGAGCAAAGAACGTAATGGAATAAGAATCGAGATGGGAATTTTTTCAAAAACCTGTGAATACGCAATAAGAGCTGTATTTTACATTGCACAGAAATCACAAGAAGGACAGAAGACGGGGATAAAGGAGATCGCAGAAAACATCGATTCGCCTGAAGCATTCCTCGCCAAAATTTTACAAAAGCTTAGTAAAGTTGGTTTAATTAGTTCGAGTAAAGGTCCGACGGGTGGGTTTTATCTTGATACCGTGGGTTTACAACGGCCGTTAGCTGATATTGTAGCTGCAATAGAAGGGGATGATATTTTTACCGGATGTGGCATGGGCCTCAGCTACTGTTCGGAAGAAAACCCATGTCCGTTACACAAGGATTTCAAAAAGGTTCGTAATCAGATTATCAAAATGTTACATGAAACGACGATCGGAAAATTCAACCAGGAATTGATAAATGGACAATTAACATTAAACAAATAAAATTTTTTACACCAATAAAGGACTTTTTTATCCTTTATTAAATGCTAAATACGTATGACAGAACAACAAAAACAATTGGTCAAATCTACGGTACCTATTCTGAGAGAACACGGTGTATCGCTGACCACACATTTTTACAACCGCATGTTTGAGCACAACCCAGAACTGAAGCATGTATTCAATATGGGCAACCAACAAAACAAGAAGCAGCAGACCGCATTGGCTATGGCTGTTTTGGCCTATGCAGAGCACATCGAAAACCCGGCTGTGTTGATGCCTGTAATCAATAATATAGGTCATAAGCATACCAGTCTGGATATTAGACCGGAGCATTATGCTATAGTTGGCAAACATTTGATTGCCTCAATCGGCGAGGTGCTGGGCGGTGCAGCGAACAGTGAGTTGCTGGAAGCATGGGCACTAGCTTACCAGCAGTTAGCTGATATCATGTCGGGGCATGAACAAAAGATTTATGGTCAGCAAACGGCGAAGACGGGCGGCTGGGCAGGCTGGCGACCCTTCGTTGTTAAACAAAAGATCAAAGAATCCGAAGAGATTACCTCGTTCTACCTCTATCCCTCGGATGGTGGTGCGGTTGCCGACTTCCATCCAGGGCAATACCTAAGCTTGCGGATATTCCTTCCCGAACTGAACTTACTACAACCGCGACAGTACAGTATTTCTTGTGCACCTAACGGTATATACTACCGCATATCGGTGAAACGCGAATCGGGTACTGAGCATCCCGATGGGATGATCAGCAACCGTCTGCATACTTATATCCAGGAGGGGGATCTTATCGATATTTCTGCGCCGGCAGGCACATTTGTGTTAGACGAGCACGCCGAAAGTCCCAAAGTGTTGATCAGTGGAGGTGTAGGTCAAACGCCGCTGTTATCTATGCTAGAAGAATTGATCGCCAAAGGTGATGAGATGAAGACGCCGATCACATGGGTACACGGCTGCAGGAATGAAGGTGTGCATGCTTTTAAAGACAGGCTTGTTGAACTGGAACAAAATTGTACATTTCTAAAAAAGCATATTTTTTACGATAGCCCAGCGGAAACGACTGCAGATCAGCATAAGGGATGGGTAGAGTTGGCAATGATTGCGGACGATATTCTTCAGGATAATGCCGATTACTACATTTGTGGCCCAGCACCTTTTATTTCGAAGCATCATAATTTCTTGTTGGGAAAAGGTGTTCCAAAAGAAAAGATCCGTTTTGAAGAATTTGGTCCAGCTTCTTTACAGGTAGGTTGATTTAATTAGGTGTGATACATAATCCACGCGCCGGCGAAGATTTTTATACGCTGGCGCGTGGAAAAGTGGAATTTTTCCTACTGTTCTGTATTCTATGTCAATTTCTTTTCAGTACTAATTTCATATAGTCGCCCTGAAATGTTTCGATAATTAGTTCGTCGGAGGTGAGCTTTAATATTTTGAAGTTCATTTCATCACCTTCTATATCAATCACCAGCACATTATCGGGTCGCAGGGTATAGGAGCTCGAAGTGGTGTCATCGTAGTTTTCTTCGATAGGTGGTACAGTCGAACAGGCGGTCTGATAGCGATAAAATCCTTTTTCCCTAAAGTTGGCCGTATTGTTTTCCTTGAATTCCAGTTCGTACGCATCGGTCCGCTCTTCGATCTTGTCGTGATCTGTACAGTCGTGTTTCGTACTTTCTCGTGTATAGGCTACGTGGTAACCGAGCATCTGTCTTCCGCTTACATCGATGTCGCCGTCGTACCAGTCGTGGTATAGTTCGGTAGCTTTCCACTTGCCGATTATAGTGACACCCTGCGCCGTAAATACTAGCGGCGCGTTGCGTACCGGTGTGCCTGCTATTGTGTTAACCAGTACACTAACTTCTTGGTCTCCCGTGCTCCCCGGTGTCCATTCAGCGGAGGCGATGCCCTGTGCATTTGTTTTGCGCTGCGTGTTGCTAAGGCTGCCGCCACCACTTTTGATTTTCCATTCTACATCAACACCCGCCAGAATTTTCCCATTCTCGTCTGTAACTTTTATTTTCAGTGGCTCTTTGAGTTTCTGTCCCGGTGTTGTCGTTTGTTTGTCGCCACTTACCTTATCCAGTTGATGGGGACGTGGTCGCCCGTCGTAGGTAGCGTTGACGACGGTATGGATATCGATACCCAAGTCGGGCTCCTTGTAGGCCAGACGGAATGTGAGAGGCACGATCGTATCCACCTCCGTACTGCTGGCTTTGACCGATATCCCATCGTCGAGCGGTGTAACTTGAATGTTGATCCGGCTATCGGACACGGCTTCAACACGAAGTAAGGAGCCGGGAGAAGTCCGGTTCTGTACCGGGGAACTAGCGGGTAGTCCGAGCGTGAACTTTGTAAGTGAAGGCTTGGCACTAAACCAGGATGATACACCGTTCAGAAAATCGATTCCTTTATTATACAGGCCTCCCGCCTCTTCCATCCGGGAAATAAGACGGCTAAAGACCATATTGTTGCTATTCTTGTCGGCCGTGGTAAGCGTTTCGTATCCTACGGTTGGGCGTAATGCATAAAGGGTATCTTGAACGAAGGTGAGCCCAGCAGAATTCGAGGTGGTAGTAGACATGAGACGCATCTTGTTGCTGGCGGATGGCATAAATATGGTTATGGCTTTACCGTTATACCTGAACATAACTGACTTATACTTTAAAAACTTGCTGAAGGAGTATAGGGAGGAGGCTAGTAAGGCTAAGCCGCCAACTTGCGTCCATCCGGTAGGGGCAGCGAATAGTTCCGCACCGACCACCAATGTGGAAAGTGAAAAGACGAGTAATGCGCCGGAAGCAAGGATGGCTTCTCGATATTCGGCCTGTGATTCGATCGATCCAGGGACATCCAGCCAGGCAAAGGATGACGATTTTAGCAGACGACTCTGCAGCGAGGCACTGGATGAGGCGGAAAGCAATTTGTTACTTCCGGCTTGCGGACCGGCCTGTAGATTTTTCGTAATACCATTTAGGCAATAGGCCAAAGCTATCTTCTCGCTCGGAGGCAGCTCGGCATACTTTTTATGAAAGGCTTCCATTAAAAGATTCATGTTGGTCTTTAATGTTGCATCTTCTTCGTGTAGACTCGTGATAAGCGTCTCCAAGGTATTGCTAAAACTGCTCACGGCCGGCGTGGGATCTGTAATGGCTTGATAGGTGTCTACCGTGAATATCGATTCTTTCAGCCCGGCTTCGCTCAGGTTCAGGTTTACTTTACCGGGCGATACTACGGGCACCACGAAATAGGCAATGCTGTCGTTGAGACGGCTTAATTGCATGCTTTTATCACCAAGCTTACCTGTCCATAGGCTTTTATCTGCTTTGAAGCGGGCTTTCACTTGGATAATGTCCCCAGGTGTTCCTGACATGGGCGTAAATACAGCATTTTCGGAGCCGACAATTGGTGTTTCTTCGTCTGGCTTGTCATCGATCGCGTCGTTGCTCTGTTTTTTGCACGATGTCGGAAGGACAATCAGCAAAAATATAAGATAAAAAAAGATATTTTTCATATGCGTGAATGGTTAGTGATCCTCTTATTCATATCCTGGTTGTTTATGCCATCAAAATTAGAGAGAAACTTTCTAATGGAAAATACCACGTTTGGGGTATTTTACGGTTATAATTCACTAACCAAAAGCGCATGAACGGGCTAAACCCACCCTTCCCGTATGGATTTGACCAAAAGTTCCTGAACGCTGTTACACCCCGACTTCCGAAAAATATTTTTGCGGTGGGTTTTGACCGTCAGAAGGCTTCGGTTCAGCTCGTCTGCAATATCTTGGCTTTTCAGTCCTTGCACGATATAATGCAATATTTCCAATTCCCTTTTTGTAAATAGGGGAGAAGAGAAGTGAAAACTATCGTGTAGGTGAACATTGTAGTAAGAGGGTGCGCCCTGCATCCCGATAAAAGATAATTTTGGAATACCCTGGATATTTAGATGTGTTAAATCGGTAAAAATTCCCAAAGTTCGAACGCCTCCTTCCGGGAAGTAAAACAGTGGGACGACCTGTTGCTGCATACGTTTATAGCTTTTGTCTTTGATCTGTAGACGATAGTCGTATGCAAACTTGTATTTGAAAAATAGATCTGGAGCCAAGCCCGAAAAGAATCGAACGGCACTCTGCTCGTAGTGATAATAGTATGGTAAATCATCAGGATGTATGCTGTCTAGCACCATTTGCAACTGGAATTCTTCGGGAGCATATCCCAATATTTTTTCCACATTCGGATTTACGTATTCCATTTCCGCGGTACGCGTATTGAAGATCACGTAGAAATATTCACCAAAATGAAACACGTCCATATAGCGGTTGATGATCTCTTTTTGTGAAAGGTCTAATTGCTCGCTGACCGCAGTCGGAATGTTTTCCCAGATATCTCTCAATTTATCAACTCTATCCATTTATCAGGTTTAAATTAGCGCAACAAATACATGTACGTAGCTATTTTTAATAAATATATAGAAATTATTTAAGAACTAGCGGGCGGCTTACTCTTTTTGATCCCCCCGTTATCTGTCTCTCTCGTTTAGTAAATTGGTATAGGTCTTGAAGTATTTGAGAATGACATACAGCAGCCCTATCAGTAGACACGATGCCAAAAGTGTGTAATCGAAATACACTTTCCCTTCTTTTAGCTCTCCAAGTATATCGAAGAAAGCGAAAATTAAAAAGGTAGCTGCTAATCCGTTTTTTTCTTTTTTTAATACCTTCTTCCAGCTAAAGGCAAATTGCGGCTTTACAAATTTTTTGAGATTAAATATAGGAATAAATGCTGGTACGCGGTTGGCCCATTCCATATAGGTAATGCCAAATTTACTTCTCAAAAACTGCTCTTCAGCAAACATTATTCGCTCGTAATAAATCCAGTAAGCAAGCACGAATGTGATCAGAAACCAAAAATTAGCGATTAATAAAGCGACTCCCAACCACATAAAAAAGTTTCCAAGATATAAGGGATGGCTCACCAGGGAATAAATACCTGTGGTATTTAGACTATCCGCTATTTGCGCTTTTGTATTTCTGCCCGAGGTGTTTGCGGGTGTATGTCCGACCGTATAAACTCGAATAGCCAGACCAAGAAGACTTATTAATAAGCATACTCTTCCATAGTATATTTCGTAACGGTTTTCTGCTAAAAAAAATATTTCCGGATAGATTTCCGTTCTGAGATATAGTATAATACCAATCAGCAGTATAATAAGGGGGAGTATACTGCGGTACCGAAAAAGCCAATTGCCCTGTTTCTCAAATTCTTCCTGAAGAGCCATATAAATTTGTTTTAATTCAATGGAATTAAGAATACAATGATCCGATAGGTTAACAACTGAGAATGCTCGAAAGTTCATTTTCGAGCCAAGTTCTTAGGCAATGCATTGCACGAATGCTCGCGCTAGAAAGAGTATTTAGTACGTATTCTCGAGGGTTAGCACAAAAAAAGGCTGCTCCGGTTTTTTTTTATCCGAAGCAGCCCTTTTATGTGTCGAACGGGGTGCGCCTTATCTACGTTTAAATGTGGTCGTCGATTCGTAGGTATTGCTGCCACTTACTTCCTTTTGGTGCAAGATTAAATTGCCACCATTAAAGGAAAACGTGAAATCTGCATCATCTCTATCCGATTCAGGATTGGTGGACGTTATTTCGAGCTTATTTCCGTTTATTTTATACGTAAAATTTTCTCTTTCCCAGATTTTACTTTCCGTCAAATACTCTTCCAGCGTAATGTGTTGGTCATAGAAGGTGCTCTTTTTACACACCTTCTTTCCGAATCGGCTGGAATATCGGTATTATTTTATTTTCTGTAAGGGTATCTTCGTCATGGGTTGTCTTTATATAAAACAAAAGAAGAAATGAAATTAAACACAATCTGCATTAAGGCCTTGGTTATTTTAACCCTTGTAAATTTTTCCTTCCCAAGCTTCGCGCAAGAGGAAAAGAAGTCGTCTATACATATAGGGTTACTATATCCCTTAAGTAATCACGGAATTCATGCGAAGAACTATTCCAATGTATTCTCGCTGCACGGTATTGCGGGCGTATCTAAGCGTGAACATGGTATAGCATTGGCTGGCTTTGCCAATATTGTCAAAGAAGAAGCTAGTGGAGTGCAAATAGGCGGTTTTGCCAATGTCATTAAAGAGGACGCTAGTGGGGTGCAAATAGCTGGTTTTACAAACGTGTACAAAAAGGGCAATGGTTTTCAATTAGCAGGATTCGCTAATCTGGCTACAGGCGATGTGAAGGGTATGCAATTGGCGGGCTTTATGAATAAAGCGGCTAAGGTTCGCGGCGTGCAATTTGCAGCGTTTATGAATATAGCGGATAGTAGCGATTATCCGATCGGTATTGTTAACCTTGTTAAAAATGGTACGAAGGCCATCGGTCTTAGCTTTGATGAAGATCAGACAGTTCTCGCTACATTTCGCTCAGGGGGACGAGTAATGTATGGTATCCTGGGCCTGGGTTACAACCTGCAAAATGAGAAACAACGCTATGCGCTGGAGGCGGGTTTGGGGGCACATCTTTTAACAAAAAGGGCTTTTACTTTAAATACCGAAGTAACTAGTACCTACTTGTTTGATTTTCATGATGGAACCTATCACAAAAGCTCGATCCGGATTCTTCCGGCGTATAAGATCTCCAAACGGATTGAAATCTATGCGGGACCCTCCATAAACCATATTTTTACAAATACCAGTAAAGGTAGAGAAATGATCCGTAATAATCTCTGGGAAAAAAGTTTAGAACCAGGTGAAGTTAATGCAATAAATATCGGTGTAATGGGTGGTATCCAGGTTTATTTCTAACCATCCGTATCGGGTAGGCCTGCACAGTGATGTCATACCATTATTTTGTTGCAAAGGGTATAACGAGGCAGATTTGATAGAGACGGGGGTGGTAGCGGATTACGCAACTAGGCGCGAGCACTGCTTTACTGGTGCTCGCGCAATAGGTTGTCGTATTTTCTTGTTAGTTTCGGTTGAGTACTAATTTCATGTAGTCGTCCTGATATGCAAATCGCCTCTCGTGCAAATGGCCGCATATGCGTAACGGTGCTTATGCTTTGAGAAGCATCTTCTTTAAGGCGGTATTTCTTTTCAGTAAAAAAGCTATCTTCGTTGTTGGAATGCGAAACGTAATTTCTATATTTCCGCTATAAATAAATTCTCATTGACCGAGGAGAACCGACCGTAGGGAGCTCACCGTAGGTGAACCGATAAACCGCTTAGCGCTCATTCATGCCACTAAAGATGATCATTAATGAACTTAAGCGAAGCGTTCTTGAATGCGGAAAACAGACACATCATGAAAAATAATTTGGCTTTATATGTAACGCGATTATACTTGCATATAAAGCCAAATTTATCTAAGTTTGTCGTGTTAACTCTCGCACGCTTCTGATTCAAGTGCATCTTGCGAGGTTTTTTGCTAAATTATGAGGTATTCCAAAAAAGTCCGCCCCCCTTTGCGATAATATGTAGCTACCGATAAGGCTTACTGTTATTTCTGCTTATCCTGTAGGAGGCAAGTGCCGCGTTGACAGGAAGAGGACGATAACATTAACTATGGAAAAATTAATTGCAAAATATCCTAATGGAGGAAAGGAAATGATCTACTTCTTTGAAAAGATCTATCCGATTTCTCAGCCAGCAATGGAGTTTGTGATGGCCAATACGTCGTATGTCAACGTTAAGAAGGGAAAATATATCAGAGAACCGACGGACGGAGAAGAGATGGTTTACTTTGTGGTCAGTGGGCTTCTGCGTGGCTTTTTAAAGACAGATGATGTCGAGATAACAACTTGGATCAACGAGGAATATAATATGATTGGAAGCATTCGTAGTATGGGACTCGATGTAGAAACAGGGGAGTATATACAGGCCTTGGAAGACACCCTGCTGATTGCGTTTAAACGATCTTGTTTGGATGAACTTTATGATCGCTTTTCGGAAACCAATATTATTGGCCGTAAAGTACTTGAAGTATATTATCGCGATGCGGAAGAGCGCGCCTACCTTTGCCGGCTACCCTCTGCCGAGAAACGCTACCGGAGGCTCGCTGAAACGCGCAACACACTATTTGGGCGCGTAGCCCTTAGACACCTCGCTTCTTATCTGGGGATGAAGAAAGAAACACTCTGCCGTATCCGTGCTAAATATATCCCTGCCACTGGGAAATAGGGTTCTCCTGAAGGTTAATGTGTTTTTTTATTTAAATGAGCTGAGATGAAGAGTGCCGACGTAGCTATGGACTTCCGCTAGCGCACGACTTCCTTTTATTTTCCTTGATCTGCACAAGCGCATGGATGCATGCTACGCTCACACTATTATTTGATCGCTGAAATATTTTTTATTTTTTTTTACTTGGGGGGTAACAAATCGAAAGAGGTGTTGATATCCCTATGAATGCACAAGCAGACGGCGGATTCCGAAAAGCCAAATGAGTAGGGAAACTAAAAATAAATGAAACTATGAAAACTTTACAAAATTTAATCCTAATCGCTTTATTAAGCACCTTTACGTTAACATCTTGTCAGAAAGATGAAATCCCAGGTTCTAAAGTGGAGGAACGCGAAATTTCGACCAAGCAGATGCAAAATGGAAAAAATCCATATGACGAGCAAGGTGTGCTGCACAATGCTTTCCTGGATCACTTTATCGCAAAGGCGGATGGGAAAAAGGAAATGAACCCAGATAAGATGTTAAGCATTTATGCAAGCTTTTATGCCGCGAACAAAATGGAGTTTGGCGATGAGCAGATTGCGGGTTACCAAAAGCTTTTTAATGCTTATGGTGAGCTGAAAATAGGAAGACCTGTCCCTCCTTTTCCACTTAATTTTTGCCGGTTGTTTCCAGCGATTTGCGATATCCTAACCCCATCACCAACGTTTCCATTTGCGCTGCCCACAGGCCTCTTGAATGGACAAAATGGCGACAGCTCTACCGAACGGACCTTGAAATTTATTGAGGCTGTGAAAATGACGGAAGCGAATATACTAGCTGATAAAGAACTGAGCGAAGATCACAAAAAGGTATTGTTGAACCAACATGCTATTGCGCGTTATTCCGCTGGTTATTGGCACAATGTTTCCGCTATTCAGAAAGGAAAGAGTGGGTATTATGATGACTTCCAAGACGCAGATATAGCAGCGCTTTGTCACGTTTGTGATGTGGTAGGTGCTGATGCCGCCGGTGCTGCGGTTGGTGCGTTAGTTGGAGGTGTCGGTGCGGGACCTGGAGCAGGTATCGCTAGTGGTGCCGCGGTACTGGAAAAAGCATGGAACTGGTTCTGGAATTAAAATCTTACAACACAAATGACCAGGTACAGCGGAGTTGATGAAATGTCAACTCCGCTGTCGTTTTTTTGGTTATGCGGATGGCGTTAAGGTGTTGCCTTGGTTGCGCGTAAAGGTGAAGTGGTGCCATACCAACTTTCGCACGAGGGAGAAGAATTTGTATACGTGATAGCAGGTGAAATGAAGATGCAGGTGGGTGATACGGATTATTTATTAAAAGCGGGTGATACTCTTTATTTCAATGCGCTACACAAGCACGGTATCACGTCGATGACGGACGAAGTGAGGTATATTGATACCTTTGTGTAATGCAATTCCGTATTTTATCGGCAGCGACGCAAACGAAATCGATCGATAGCCGGTGTACGGCTGGCGGTTGATGAACGTAGCAGGGGACTTAAAAGTGCATTCCAATGTGGAATGTACGTGTGCCCCAAATTCTGTTTGCATCGAAAAGCACCATGTTCTGTTAAGATGCGTTCCTTGACACTCCAGCACCGAAATCAAAATAGAGGGTTGCACCCCATAGCCGTTGCCTATCCTTGCGGTTTCGAAAATGTTTTTTTTACCGTGAGGGCTTAGCTGATTGGATGATTGGAATTTGATGCCGATAGGACTTATTGCATTCATGAACGCAATGTCTTTAAGATAACCCTGATCTACTTGTTGGATAAAGCGCGCTACAATAGGAAAAAGCTCATTTGATCGATTTTTCCCCTATAAATAAACTATAATTGAACATTTGATTACCATGTATTGAATATCTTTGATGAGAATCTGGATTAAACCTTCATGTGGACAGCGTTATTTTTAGCGGTCTATTTAAGTTAGATGTTATTTTATGTTTTTGGCCTATCGATCGCGGATCGTTTGTCTTGAAAATGAATGCGGATGTAAATAATTTGTGAAATATAATAGTGTTTATAAAATGAAAAGTATACTAGTTATTACTGCTTGTTTTCTGCTATGTAATATAGCGGTATTTGGACAGCAAAGAACCAATAAGGAAGCCAAGCAGATATCGGAACGTATGTTTTGGGTGCAGCAGATGGATAAAATGTGCAGGCCTGTTATTCAGAATCTTGCGAATGATAGTCTGCGCATTGCCATGCCACAAGTCACTTCTGAACATGTGGACAATAGGGAGCATCGAATAAAAGTACAATATGTGGAGGTGCTTGGGCGTGTATTAAGTGGTATTGCACCGTGGTTACAGCTTGAGGGCGGGAACGATGAAGAGGTGGCATTACGTAATCAATATAGAACATGGATTTTGAAGGGGTTGCAAAATGCGTTGGATAGTAACGCAAATGACTTTATGCGCTTTGATATTGGCGGGCAACAGTTGGTAGATGCATCTTTTTTGGCCTTTGCGTTCGTACGTGCACCCTGGCTGTGGGAGAATCTTGATAATGCTAGTCGGGTAAAGCTGGTGCAGTCTATCATGGTTACCCGAAGGTTTAGGCCGGTTTTTTCAAATTGGTTGCTGTTTTCGGCAATGAATGAAGCATTTTTAGCCAAGTATGGCTTTGACTGGGATGTAATGCGGATTGATTACGCGTTGCGCCAGATGGAGCAATGGTATGTGGGCGACGGGATGTATAATGATGGTGTTCATTTTGCTTACGATTATTACAACAGCTATGTCATTCATCCTTACCTAGCCGGAATTGCCGAAGTGGTCGGTGAAAAGACAGATGCATACAGAGGGATGTTCGATAAGATCAAAAAGAGAAATCAGCGGTATGCGATCATTCAGGAGAGATTGATTAATACGGATGGAACTTATCCCCCGTCAGGTCGGTCGATCATATACCGGGGAGCAGCATTCCATCATCTGGCCGATATGTCGTGGAGGAAGAGTCTACCGGAAGAATTGAAGCCGGCACAAGTGCGGGGAGCATTGACGGCCGTTATTACCAAGACTTTAGAAAGCCCGACTACATACAAAGACGGATGGCTTACGATAGGTCTATACGGAGCACAGCCGGGCTTGGGTGATTTTTATAACAATCAAGGAAGTCCATATTTATGTGCGACGATCTTTTTGCCGCTTGGACTTTCTGAATTGGATGAATTCTGGACAGCGCCTGCCTTGCCTTGGTCGTCGCAGTTGATTTGGAGCGGGCAGCTGGACGCAAAAAAAGACTATGGGGTAGATTTAAGATAGGTGTGTCAGCTTTTATCAGTTACGGTAATATGTCTTTTTGTTGCCGGGGAACCTGCGCTATCTGCCGTATTTGACGCAGGGCGCACCGGACCCGAGCGGGGTTGTATAGCTCACGATTGGGTTCCACGAGGTCTTCGAATCAACAGCCTAAATAATTTAACATATATTAATCTATGGAAATAGTCGTCTTTTAATTTTTTTATTTTACATTTGTGCGTTCACCAGATGTTATAAAACTTATATGGAAAAAGCGCTGTCGGCATTAAATCTGAATAAACTAAAAGGAAAAGTCACCTTAAAGCATGTAGGATGGGTTATCGTTTTTTTAAAAGTCGTTATTCTGCTGTATTTTATTCATTTAATAATTGAAGGTGTTCAAACGAATTCTTTTCAGTTTGGATCTATGTTTTTCGGTTTCGTACTTGCTGGATTTGTAGCGCAATTAATCGATGGTGCTTTAGGAATGGCCTATGGTGTGAGCTGTACGAGTTTATTGCTGTGGTTTGGTATTCCACCTAAGTTTGCGTCGGCTAGTGTACACACATCTGAAATATTTACTACTGGCGTGTCAGGTTTGTCACACATCCGTTTTAAAAATATTGACAAAAAGCTGTTCTTTCAGATTGCAATAACAGGAAGTATAGGTGCTATACTTGGTGCTTATTTGCTATCTGATATACTCGACGGCAACTTAATAAAGCCGTATATCTCTATTTATTTATTGGGACTGGGGTTGTACCTGCTTTTAAAAGCCTACAGAAACAAGGCCAAGGCAGCACGTAAAATAAAGAACGCGCCGCTTCTAGCATTTTGCGGTGGTTTATTGGATGCCATCGGTGGTGGTGGCTGGGGGCCAATCGTTACTTCGAATTTATTAAGCCAAGGAAAAAATGCGCGCGAATCCATCGGCACAGTTAATACTGCAGAATTTTTTGTTACCTATTTTGCAACAGCAGTATTTATTTTCGTACTAGGCGTACAGCATCTAGAGATCGTATTAGGTCTTATCATCGGTGGTGTTATTGCGGCGCCCGTGGGTGCATACGTAGCTTCCCGAATAAATCAACGTGTTTTGCTTACGCTAGTAGGTGTGATGGTGGTGTTAATTTCCTCCTGGGGCATCTTTCAAGCCTGGTTCTAAAGAAGATAATAGCTAAGCTACTTGCCATTCGGTATCCCCCTGGAAGTAATTTGATAAGGATTTGATGATACTATTATACTCTTAACAAGCCACGGAATCCCCTCGCTCCGTAGTAAGATTCGGCCCCGTTATGATAAATAAACACGCGACCGAAGCGCCAATCACCAAAAATTGCACCTCCGAGTTCTCTAATGTCAGCTGGAGTTGCTACCCAGCTGGATGTTTTCGTGTCAAATTTTCCTAGCTGCTGCAGTTCACGGTATTGTTCTTCCGTTAATAATTCAATACCCATCTCGGATGCCATACCAACTGCACTGTTTTTTGGTTTGTGTTCTTTCCTTGATTCCAGTGCGTCGTGATCGTAACATACACTTCTACGGCCTTTGGGACTTTCCGTTGCACAATCGCAAAAAATAAATTCATCTGTTTTTGCATCGTAACCAATTACATCCGGCTCGCCCCCTGTTTCCTCCATTTCATTAATCGACCAAAGCTTCTCGTTATTGTTTTCAAGTTTGGTTTGTATTTTACACCACTCAAGTCCCTGATGACGGTCCATATTCTTTTCAAAACGGGTGTGTAGTACCTGGAATAATTCCAATATTCGTTCTTGCGGCAGTGCTGTCCCGTTGTTTATTGTTTTTTTCATACGTATCTAGTTATTTATTCATTTGTGTCTGTTGAATCGCCAAGCTAAATTCATGCTGCTTTGGCGGTATACAGGTTAGATTTCCATGTTTAAATTCTTCTATTCGAGGGCCTATAATACCACGATATTATCGCGAGCACCAAAAGCAACGTAGATGGAAGTATGTCGGTTATGGGGTCTTTCAGCGCGATATGGGAGATTGTTGCTCCGGATGCTACAAAGAAAAAACCAGCATAAGCCCACTCTTTTAATACCCAAAATCGAGGAAGCAATATAGCAATTACGCCCAATATTTTCCAAATGCCTATTATCGTAAGCAAGTAACTCGGGTAACCTAGGTGGTTAAAGGCTCGAACCTCTTCTTCCATTTTTATCAATTGCACTATCCCGGTCGAAAGCATTCCTAAAGCCAGCCAAATAGTTGCAATCCAGTAGATGATTTTCTTAAACTTCGTCGCGCTTTTAAATTCGGTCGTTGTTATCATGGTTGTTTATTATATGTTAGTCATAATTTTTTGTAATTGATTGTGTGCCATATTGATGCCTTTTGCGAAAGGCATTTGTAGCATCAGATCTCTGTCGGCGGTCGATTTATAAATTATATGTATGGTTAATTTACTGTTTTCGTTTGTAAGTTCTGTAAATTCCAGGAACTCGAGTTGTACGGGGAACGGCGTATCCTCCATTTCAAATGTTCGGGTAATTTTCTGATTCGGTATATATTCGTGAATCACACCGTTTGCTCGAAATAGTGTATTTCCCTGTGCGTCTTTTGTTTCAAATAGGTAGGCGCCGTGGGGTTTACTTTCCAATTTAAGCACGTTGTTGCCCATCCATTGTTCTACTAGTTCGGCTTCTGTGTATGCTTTGAAAAGCAAGTTTACGGGTAATTCAAATTCTCGCGTAATGATAATTTCCTGTTTGCCGTCTTCAGCGTTTACTTTTGTTTTTAACTCCATTATACCGTTATTTAGATTTGTAATTTCTCATCACAGCTTCCAGCTTGTTGAACCGGTCATCCCACATTTGACGGAATGGCTCAACGAAATCCGCGATCTCTTTTATTTTTTTTGGATTAAGTTGATAATAGATTTCTCGGCCAGTCTGCTCTTTTTCCAGTAACTCACACTCCGTCAGAATTTGCAGGTGTTTGGAAACAGTGGGTCTTGCGGTATCAAAGTTTGATGCGATTGCTCCAGCTGTCATCGATTGGGAAGCCAGTAGCAATAATATTGCCCGTCGTGTCGGATCGGCTATGGCCTGAAATACATCTCTTCTTAAATTCATTGTGAAGTCATTTGACTACAAATTTAATCGTAGTTATTTAACTACGCAAATTTTTTTATTAATTTTTTTATCAAATTGAAAGCCTATATTTGCCCGTTAATCAGTAAGAGGGCTCCCTTCCCATAGGGAATAAATGGAATAACAGGTATGGATACACAAACGTCGACTTCTCCGGTAGTTAAAAATACAGTATACGCTATTTTATTTGCAATTAGCTTCAGTCATTTGCTTAATGATTTAATGCAGGCAGTCGTTCCGGCTATTTATCCGATGCTGAAGGAGAATTTCAAATTGAGCTTTACACAGGTGGGGTTAATTACGTTGGTATTCCAGTTGTCGGCTTCCATATTTCAACCTTTAGTGGGGTACTATACCGATAAACGCCCGAATCCGCTATCCTTAGCTATCGGTATGGGGTTTACATTGGTTGGGTTAGTCTGCATGTCAATGGCACCGAGTTATGGGTTTGTTCTGGCTTCGGTGAGCTTGATCGGGATAGGATCCTCGATCTTCCATCCGGAAGCATCGCGTGTTGCGCAGTTGGCATCGGGGGGTAAGAAAGGTTTGGCTCAGTCTATCTTTCAGGTAGGCGGGAATGCAGGGAGCGCCATTGGCCCGTTGATTGCCGCTTTGATTGTTATTCCGCACGGTCAGGCTTATGTCAGCTGGTTTGCTTTATTCGCGTTATTGGCCATCGTTGTACTAACAGCTGTAGGCAAGTGGTACAAAGCAAATATGGTCGTAAAAACAACATCAACAGGCGGCGCGGTTAAACTTGAGGTAGGGACACCGGTGTTAAGTAGGGGGAAAATTACGCTTTCGATTACTATTTTATTGATACTAATTTTTTCTAAGTATTTTTATATGGCTTCCATGACAAGCTATTTTACGTTTTATTTAATTGATAAATTTGGTCTCTCGGTTCAACAATCCCAAATCTATCTTTTTGCTTTTCTGGCGGCTGTTGCCGCAGGTACCATTCTTGGCGGGCCTTTGGGTGATAGATATGGACGCAAGCTTATTATTTGGGTTTCTATTTTAGGAGCTGCTCCTTTTACGTTGCTTTTGCCCCATATGGATCTTTTCTGGACAGTCGTGCTAGCTGTATTGATTGGTGTAATTATTTCTTCTGCTTTTTCCGCTATCTTGGTTTACGCGACCGATCTAGTTCCGGGAAAAGTCGGTATGATAGCGGGTCTCTTTTTTGGTTTTGCCTTCGGAATGGGAGGGATCGGTTCTGCGTTATTAGGCTGGTTGGCTGATCGTACGAGTATACAATACGTCTTTCAGGTCTGTGCTTATCTGCCATTGATTGGTATTATAACAGGATTATTGCCTAATATTGCAGGAAAACGGAATAAGAAGGGCTAAAGATTTGTCATCCATTTAACATAACGCTGTAATTGACTTGGCTGTTCGAGATTTTTTCTGTATTATCCAGTTATGGAATTACAAAAAAGAATAGAAGAATACAACAAGCGTTATCTGTTTTTAGATCACCCTAGGAATTTTGACTTTAGTGCCTCGCCAGAACGATTGATTTATCGTAATGAAGCGTTGAGGTTGGTTGATAGGAAGCTGTATGAAGAATATTTGCTGGCAAACTATCCTGAAACGGTAGATAATGAAATGATGGATTTCGATAACGTCGCGAAAAACCTATTGATGCTAAATAATTTTGAAGCGATGAGGTACTTTGAAAATAACGATATAGACCTCCTGCGATCCGATATCTTTATTTACGATGATGATTCTATTGTAACACCAGTCCCGATGAATGCAGCGCAGCCGATGCACGAAGCAGCGACTGCGGAAGAACTAATAGGGAATTATGCGCAATCTAAATTTGTAGTGGACAAACGCAATTTTGTATGGATTGATACTTCGTCGCTGTAAGGTGGCTGTTTACATTTTCAATCCGATCTCCCTTAGTCGCTCATCCAAATACTGTCCTGCGGTGTAATCGGCATACGTTTTTGGATATTGTTCAGAGATGCAGCTGTCCAAGCTGGTTAAACTCATGGTAGATTTCGGATGTAAAAAGAATGGTACGGAATAGCGGGATGTTGTCATCAATTCATGGGGAGGATTGACCACGCGGTGTGTCGTAGATTTGAGCTTATTGTTGGTGAGGCGTTGCAACATATCACCCACATTCACAACGATATCTTCCCCTTTGGCCTTGATAGGAAACCAGGTTCCTTCTTTAGTTAATACTTCAAGCCCGTCTGCGCTGGCACCAATTAATAAGGTGATCAAATTGATATCTTCATGTGCTCCCGCCCGTACCGCATCCGGTGAAATAGTGTCCGGATTTTCGATGGGAAAATAATGTATTGCCCGTAATATGGAGTTTCCATTGATGACGAATTTCTCAAAATAATTTTCCTCTAAATCGAGGTAGACGGCGATGGCTTTTAATAGGTTACGGCCTGCATCTTCCAGTTTTTTGTAAACCTGTGCTGTAATTTCATTGAATTGCGGCAGCTCAGCTACTTTCGGGTTATCTGGAAAGTCTGCTTTTGAATACGTTTCACCCACAATGGTTTGGCCACGTTGCCAAAATTCTTTTAGATCCGGTGTACTGGCATCTTTAGCTTTTTCGCGTCCCTTGGCTGTATATCCACGCTGTCCGGCGAGTTCCGGAAATTCATATCGGCGTTTTGCATCTTCAGGTAAATCGAAAAACGATTTAACCACTTTGTATAAGTCGTCAATAAGCTGTTGACTCAACCCGTGATTGGCGATGGTGACAAAACCCGTGTCGTTGAAGGCCTTACCGATATCCTGAGAAAATTGTTTACGTTGCGCCGCAGATCCTTGTGTATAGTTCAAAAGGTCTAATCGGGGTATGTTTACGAGTGCCATATTTAACAAGTTGTTTGATGCAAAGTTAATGGAATATTATCGTCTGGAAAATTTTTGTAACGGGAATATGAAGGGGTAATGTTTGAAATTGTAAATTTAAGGAACGTATTTTTTAAACAAATTTCTTCTACTGATTCTAGATTGTATTTGCATGCATTGCTTTCCATATTTTTCTATTTGTCGCTCAAGCCGCGACTGGCTCGTCCTTTTGTCTTGTCAAAAGGACGCAAAACCGTGTCGCTGTACCCATTTGCCACAGTGGCTAGTGCCTCCTCCTGCTATTGGCAAATGGCTAAGGCGACATTGCCGTGCGCGTAAGGGTAGTGCGTTTATTATTAATATTGAGCTTATACTTCTGCTGAATTGAAAAAAGCGGCCTTAGCGGATTTGGACGTGGAGGCAGCAGATGATGTGCTGCAGAAGCGTACAGCTAGCATTTAACCAAGCAGATCTCAGCCTTTGCTGTGGCACAGAGCGCTGGAGGCCTAAGAGCTGCGCATTGCATCATCGCGTCGCCGAAACGACAAATACGGTACAGCCTTGTCTTTTTTGCTTCGTTTTTGTGACAAGACAAAAATGAAGGCCCTGTCGTGGCAACGACGGATAGGTAATGTGAGGGGCAAAAAAAACTGAAAAAAATACCTTCGTTTTAACCCGACAATAAATCTAAAAGCGCTTTCTAGATCCATCCATCACGACTTGAAGCCATCAAACAGCTAGAGGTCATTAAGAATAGATTAAAAAAATAGTAAACTATTTGAAATATCAAATCTAAGTAGTAAATTTGATATGCTTGCATAACAAAAGAACAGGCCCAAGTATGAACCAAGAGAACACAATAGATTATTTTTTAAAAACTGCCTGGCAGACCGTTGCGAATAAGTACAATTTTATTGCGACGCAGTATGGTTTTACACAGGCTGCCGGTTATATTTTAATAAATATTCATAAAGAAGGAACTCCGGTTTCCCAAATTGCAAATTCGACCGGTGTTAAAACCACATCGCTATCTCGGGTGTTAAATAATTTAGAGACATTGGGATTTATTTACCGAGAGACCAGCGATGTCGATAAACGTTCCGTGAAAGTTTATTTGACGGAGCTAGGCAAAGAAAAGCGACGGATTGCAAAGGACGTCGTCCGTGAATTCAATGAATATTTGGAATCTCAGCTACCTGAAAACGAGCGGGAGCAACTCGTTAGAACGCTAGCTAAAATTAATGAATTAGCGAGTGCCTATACACCTGGATTGCGCTTGGAATCTTTAGAATAATGGGTACCGTATGTTAAAGAAAAAAATATAGACAGATGAACAGAAATATAAAAAAAATCGCTGTTTTAGGGTCGGGTGTAATGGGGTCGCGCATTGCGTGCCACTTCGCGAATATCGGTGTGGAAGTATTGCTATTGGATATCGTACCAAATGCTTTGTTACCTGCTGAGGAAGCGAAGGGGCTTACGTTAGATAGCAAGATCGTGCGAAACCGTATTGTCAATCAATCGCTGGAGACGGCGGTGAAATCAAATCCTTCACCCCTTTTTAGCAAATCTTATGTAAAACGGATTAAGACCGGGAATTTTGATGACGACCTGAAACAGATCGCGCAAGTGGATTGGATAATAGAGGTAGTTGTTGAGCGACTGGACGTTAAAAAATCTGTATTCGAGCGGGTAGAACAATTCCGAAAGCCGGGCACATTGATCACCTCTAACACATCGGGTATTCCAATCCATTTGATGACGGAGGAGCGTTCGGAAGATTTCAAGGCACATTTCTGCGGTACACACTTTTTTAATCCTCCCCGGTATTTACAGCTATTGGAAATTATTCCGACTTCCCATACCCATAAAGATGTCGTTACGTTTTTAGTTGAATTTGGTGACAAGATGTTGGGTAAGACAGTTGTGCTATGTAAAGACACACCTGCATTTATCGGTAATCGCATTGGCGTGTATTCTATGTTAGCACTGACGCACTTAGTCGAAAAGCTAGATCTTTCTGTTGAAGAAGTTGACAAATACACCGGACCTGCTATGGGACATCCAAAGTCCGCAACATTCCGTACGGCCGATGTAGTCGGCTTAGATACCCTTGTAAATGTAGCAAAAGGATTGGAAGAAAATGCGCCAGATGATGAGGCAAAAGGTGTATTCCAACTACCTGCTTTTATTACCAAAATGGTCGAAAATAAATGGTTGGGTGAGAAAACAAAAAAGGGATTTTATGAAAAAGTAAAAGATAACAAGGGCGGTTCGGACATCCTTTCGCTTAATCTAAAAACCATGACCTTTGGTCCCCAGGAAAAGGTGAAATCATCAACTTTGGAAGCAACCAAACCGGTCGAAGATATCCGCAAGCGAATGAAGGTTTACGAGCAAGGCACAGACAAAGCTGCTGAGCTGTTCCGGGCCATGCATTATCCGCTATTTGAATACGTATCCAAGCGTGTGCCTGAAATTACCGATGATTTCTTTCGCATCGATGACGCGATGCGTGCCGGCTTTGGGTGGGAAATTGGGCCATTTGAAGTATGGGATGCCTTAGGCGTACGCGAAACCATCGAAAAAATAAAAACGGAAGAGAAGCGCCTTCCCGGACAAGCCGGTGAGGTGGCTCAATGGGTACATGATATGCTGGCTGCGGGAAATGAATCTTTCTATAAAATAGAAAACGGTATACGTCACTTTTATGATATTGCATCTAAGTCATATAAACCTATTCCCGGAACGGAAGAACTGATTGTACTTGATCACATCCGTGACACGAAAACGATCTGGAAAAATTCTGGCGTATCCATTATTGATCTTGGGGATGGTATCATCAACTGCGAGTTCCATACTAAGATGAATACCATCGGAGGAGATGTAATAGAGGGACTCAATAAAGCGATCGATTTGGCAGAAAAAGAGTATAGAGGCCTGATAATTTCTAATGACGGGAAAAACTTCTCAGCAGGTGCTAATATCGGAATGATTTTCATGATGGCCGTGGAGCAGGATTACGAAGAACTGAATATGGCGGTCCGGATGTTTCAAAATACGGCGATGCGTATTCGATATTCCTCTATTCCGGTGGTAGCGGCACCGTTTCAGCTCACATTAGGAGGGGGCTGTGAATTTTCGATGCATGCTGATTTTGTACAATTGCATGCTGAAACGTATATGGGACTTGTCGAATTCGGTGTTGGCGTGATTCCGGGCGGCGGCGGTTCCAAAGAATTTGCGTTACGTGCGTCTGACGAATACAGAGAGGACCAGATCGTTCAAAATACATTAAAAGATCGCTTCTTGACCATTGGGCAGGCCAAAGTATCTACTTCGGCGGTGGAAGCCTTTGAATTAGGCTATTTGCAGCAAGGTAAATATGCAGTGACAATGAATAGGGCTCGATTACTTGCGGATGCGAAAACGAAGGCATTGGAGTTGGCAGCAGATGGATATATTCAACCGGCTCCGCGCGATGATATTAAAGTATTGGGGAATCAAGGCTTGGGTATTGTATATGTTGGGGCAGCGTCGATGCACGCGGGTAATTACATCTCTGAGCATGATAAGAAAATTTCAGAAAAATTAGGTTGGGTAATGTGTGGTGGAAATCTTTCAGCACCAACAGAAGTTTCCGAACAATACTTGTTGGATCTTGAGCGGAAAGCGTTTCTAGAACTTTGTGCTGAGCGCAAAACACTGGAGCGTATTCAGCACATGCTGACCAAGGGGAAACCGCTTAGAAATTAGTATTAAGTATAGGGTACAAAGTATTGAGTACCCTGCCTCTGTATAAATGAATACTTAATACTCACTACTTAATACTCACTACTTAATACTCAGTACTTAATACTCAATACGTATAAGATGCATAGATTTAAAGAATTAAAAGTTGGCAAAAATCAATGGATTTAACGGAAAAGCTATATAAGGAGACGGAAGGATTACCTGATACAGAAAAATTCGGTTTGTTCGTGCAAACCCGTAAATGTGCTGTTTCCATTCCATCGAATATTGCGGAAGGGGCAGGTAGAAACACCAAAGGTGAATTTATTAATTTTTTAGGTATCGCGAGCGGTTCGGCCTCCGAATTGCAAACCCAAATAGAGTTGTGCAGACGGTTTAATTATGTAGATTTCGATACAGCGAAACAATTGGATGATACTATTGAAGAAGTTCAAAAGATGATTTATAATTTAATTAAGTCTTTAAGATAATCAGTAGCGAATACGAATATGGAGTGCATTTTGTACTCAATACTTGGTACTCAATACCTAATACTCAATACCTAATACTCAATACTAAAAACAATGGAAGCATACATAGTAGCAGGATATCGCACAGCAGTAGGAAAAGCGCCCCGTGGCGGATTTCGGTTTATGCGTGCAGACGACTTGGCCGCCGATGTGATTAAGCATCTGGTCGCTTCAGTTCCAAATTTAAATAAAGAAGAAATCGACGATGTCATCGTTGGTAATGCTATGCCAGAGGCAGAGCAAGGATTGAATGTAGGACGGCTTATCTCTTTAATGGGATTACAGACCGACAAAGTACCAGGGGTTACAGTTAATAGATACTGTGCCTCCGGATTGGAGACTATTGCTACAGCCGTAGCAAAGATTAAATCCGGAATGGCGGATTGTATCATTGCGGGAGGAGTAGAAGTGATGTCGGGGATGCCTTTTGGGGGATGGAAAATTGTGCCTAATCCCGGCGTCTCAAAAGATCACCCCGATTGGTATTGGGGAATGGGAATTACAGCCGAAGCTGTTGCGAAAGAGTTCAATGTCTCACGTGAGGATCAGGATGCTTTTGCATTGAAATCACATCAAAAGGCGATTGCAGCAATAAAGAATGGAAACCTTAGCGATGGCGTAGTGCCTATCACCGTACGGGAAAACTATCTTAAAGATGGTAAGACGATGTCGACGCGTGAATACATTGTAGATACAGATGAAGGTCCGCGTGTGGATTCATCGTTGGAAACGTTGGCAAAATTGCGCCCTGTTTTTGCCGCAGACGGTGTAGTGACGGCGGGTAATTCGTCACAAACCTCGGATGGTGCAGCTTTTGTTTTAGTGATGTCGGAAGAGAAAATGAAGGCATTAAATCTACAACCTATTGCGAGATTAGTGAGCTATGCCGTTGCAGGTGTGCCTCCACGTATTATGGGAATTGGTCCGATAGCAGCAATTCCAAAAGCTTTAGCAATGGCAGGATTAAAAAAGGAAGATATTGATCTTTTCGAATTAAATGAAGCGTTTGCATCTCAATCCCTGGCGGTGATTCGAGAATTGGGTTTGGATGAAGAAAAAATCAATGTAAATGGAGGCGCAATTGCCTTAGGTCATCCATTGGGATGTACGGGAGCAAAGCTGACTGTCCAGATTTTGAATGAACTTAAGCGCCGAAATAAAAAGTATGGTATGGTCACCATGTGTGTAGGCACGGGACAGGGCGCTGCGGGGATATTTGAAATGATTGATTAGATCGGAGATTTGAGATGTTAGATTTGAGATTTTGTATATCTAAATTTAGATCTCAAAGCTATTAAAATCAACATTCTCTATTGCAAAGTTTATTAATTTAGATTCGATGTGGGCAAGAGAAAAGAATCTCGTATCTCACATCCTTAATCAACAAAACAATGAAAGAAACAATCAAAGGTGGTGAATTTGTCATTAAAGAAACCGCATATACCGATATTTTTATACCCGAGGAATTTGATGAAGAGGCACGGATGATCCGTCAGACGTGTTTGGACTTTCTCGATACCGAAGTGTTGAATAAGCTCGACCGTATTGATGGACAGGAAGAAGGATTAATGACCAATTTGCTTGATAAAGCGGGAGAGCTAGGAATGTTGGGCGTTTCGATACCAGAACAGTATGGCGGCTTTGGTAAGAATTTCAATACGTCCATGTTGGTGACAGATGCAGTAGGCGGCGGGTATTCCTTTGCGGTAGCCTTATCTGCCCATACCGGTATAGGTACATTGCCTATTTTATATTACGGCAATGAAGAACAAAAAGCGAAATATATTCCCAAATTAACTACGGGAGAATGGAAGGCGGCGTATTGTTTGACGGAGCCTAACTCCGGATCAGATGCAAATTCTGGCCGAACCTCCGCCAAACTCAACGCGGAAGGAACACACTATTTGATCAACGGTCAAAAAATGTGGATTACGAATGGAGGTTTTGCAGATATATTTATTGTATTTGCTAAGATTGATGACGATAAGAACTTAAGTGCATTTATTGTAGAAAGAGATTTCGGAGGCATAACGATGAACCCAGAAGAACATAAGCTGGGCATTAAGGGCTCTTCCACACGTCAGGTTTTCTTTAACGACTGTCCAGTTCCGAAAGAGAACTTGCTTTCCGATCGTGAAAATGGTTTCAAGATCGCCGTAAATATCCTAAATATCGGACGGATTAAATTAGGTGCTGCTACCATTGGCTCTTCAAGAACCATATTGACCCAGTCTATTAAATATGCGAATGAGCGGGTGCAATTTAATCTTCCTATTTCAAAATTTGGCGCAATTCGATACAAATTAGCGGAGATGGCAACGCGGCTGTTTGCCGTCGAGTCGGCAGCTTATCGCGCTGGACAAAATATCGACGACGCCTATGAGGCGTTGATTGGCGGAGGCATGGATGAGGGGAGAGCTAAATTGAAATCTGTAGAACAATTCGCTATTGAATGCGCAATTATCAAAGTATGGTGCTCTGAGGTGTTGGATTATGTGGTAGATGAAGGTGTGCAAATCTATGGAGGCATGGGATATTCGGCAGAAGCACCGATGGAGAGGGCTTATCGGGATTCCCGTATCAACCGTATCTTTGAAGGTACGAATGAGGTGAACCGCTTGCTGGTAGTAGATATGCTGCTGAAGCGGGCGATGAAAGGGGAGCTGGACCTGATGGGACCTGCACAAGCAGTAGCAGGGGAGTTGGTGTCTATTCCTGATTTCGGCGAGGAAGACGAGACACAATTCGCAGCGGAGAAGAAAGTTGTTGCGAACTTGAAAAAAGCAGGACTACTCGTTGCTGGCGCTGCGGTTCAAAAGCTGATGATGTCGCTTTCTAAAGAACAGGAGATCTTGATGAATATTGCCGACGTGATTGGCTATGTATATGTAGCTGAGTCGGTATTACTCCGTGCAGAGAAATTGTACCACTCAAAAGGAGATGAAGCTTCAGCGTTGACTACAGATATGGCCCGGATCTATTTATATTCGGCCGTTGATAAAGTAAATATCGCGGCCAAAGAAGCACTATATTCTTTTGGAGAAGGCGATGAATTAAATATGATGTTGGTTGGATTGCGTCGTTTTACCAAGGTAAAACCGTTTAATGTGAAAGACGCTCGGCAACGGATTGCGCGTAAACTAATTGAAGAGAATAAGTACTGCTTTTAGTATTTTTAGGTTGATTATGGAAGCCTGCAACGAAAGTTGCGGGCTTTTTTATTGGTCTTAAAAAATAATTTAAATTAAATCTATGGATTTAGTAGTCTATTTAAAAATATTTATATATTTGCATCATAATTGTTAACAATTGTGTTGACAAGGAAAGTTTACAATCGTTTAAATCATTTATTATCAATTAGAATGGAACAATTTTACAATGCCCTTTTTTTTAAACCATTTGATGGCTTAAGTTCAGATAATCTCGATTGCTTATCACTCCGAATGCGAATGTGTTGCTAATTCTTTCAGGGGCTGTCCAAAAAGGTCTTATATATTTTCCTTTTGTCATCCCGATTTTGGAGGGATCTAAAAACATTCAAATTTAGAATTCTCTCTTTTCATTAACAGCAAAACGTGTTCAATAGTCAACAAATAACTTAAGAATTATGAAAAAAGAACTTATCTTTCGCCTACATATAATTATCAGTGCTTTTGTACTGACGGTCTCTTCTGTCCATGCACAGAATGAACCAAAACCAATTATTAATGCTTCGTTAGCAGGTACGGTCATCGATGCAATTACAAAAGAACCGATTTCAGGGGTAACAGTACAATTGGAAGCGGTAACGCATCAAGTAAAAACAGATCGCGATGGGAAGTTTCAATTCGTGACCGGGCAGAAACTACCTTTCACTGTAAATGTCTCATACATAGGGTATGCGAGTCGAAAAGTAGTCGTTGAGACCTCGCCTACCGTAATAGAGTTGACGCCCAGTTCCACCGCTTTGGAACAGGTCTTGGTAACATCACGGAGAAGGACTGAACAGATCCAGGACATCCCAATTCCGGTATCGATCGTTAGGGCAAGTACGATAGAAGACGCAGGAGCATTTAATGTAGCCCGAATCAAAGAAGTAGTGCCAACGGTACAGCTTTATTCTTCCAATCCGCGTAACACGACTTTGAATATCAGAGGATTAGGTTCTACTTACGGTTTAACCAACGATGGGATTGATCCTGGGGTCGGTTTTTATTTAGATGGAGTTTATTTGGCACGGCCCGCAGCAACTGCATTGGATTTTATTGACGTTGAGCAAATAGAGGTACTACGCGGCCCACAGGGAACATTATTTGGCAAGAATACCACATCAGGCGCATTTAATATTACTTCGCGCCAGCCCGAATTTACGCCAAGTGCAAATTTTGAGCTGAGCTACGGTAACTACGGCTATATACAGGCTAAAACCTCATTAACTGGCCCGTTGGTCAAAGATAAATTAGCTGCCCGCGTTTCTTTTTCAGGAACACAACGTGATGGAACATTATATAACGTCTATTCGGATCGGCAGATCAATGATATCAATAATCTAGGTGTTAGAGGACAATTGTTATTCACACCAAACGAGAATTTGAAGATATTATTGGCAGGGGATGTTACGGCACAGCGCCCAGACGGTTATGGGTGGGGTATCGCCGGTGTAGTCGAAAATCAACGTTCAGAATATAGGCAGTTTAATAGCATCATCAAGGATCTCGGATATGAAATCCCCTACCAAAGTGCGTTTGAAAGAAAGGTCGATCTCGACACGCGCTCCAAGGCAGATAATGAATTAGGTGGGGCATCATTAAATGTGGACTATAAAATCGGAAACGGCACCTTGACGTCTACATCTGCATGGAGATATTGGAACTGGGTTCCGTTGAATGATAGGGATTACCTCGGTGTGCCGGCCTACACCATCTCTGCAGGTAATTCAGTTCACGATCAATGGTCGCAAGAATTCCGTTATTCGGGAAATATCAGTGAAAAGGTAAGTGGTGTTATAGGCGTGTTCGGATTGTGGCAGGATTTGAAAACAGATCCGGTACACACTGAGGAAGCCGGTGATGCCCTGTGGCGCTTTCAACAAAATAATGCGACCGCTACGCAATGGGGCCCGGGTTTAATAGACCGGGTTGGTATTCGTACAAATTATGGTATCAAGAGTACCAGTTTGGCCGTATTCTCTCAGGTAGATTGGGCGATAACCGATAAATTGCATGTGTTGCCGGGTGTACGATATAACTATGATAAAAAAGTGGCTAACTACGACCGGACGAAATACATCGATAACAATATTGAATACACCCCTGAGCAATTTGCAGCAGTAAATAGCATTTATTCCGATCAGACTTTTGATGTGAATGCAGATGCTGGAAACTTGTCAGGTCAGTTGTCTTTACAATATAAGTTTACACCAGATTACAATGCTTATGCTACCTATTCGAATAGCTACAAGCCAATAGGGATTAATGTCGGTGGACTACCTGTTATAGATGGGCAGGTAGCAACGGATTTAGCCGAGGTAAAACCGGAGTCCGTAAATCACGTGGAATTTGGCGTAAAAACTAACCCGAGTAGGAATTCGTTTCTAAACCTTACCGTATATCAAACTAATATCACAGATTATCAAACACAGGTTCAAACACCAGATCCCGGTGTAAACAGAGGATATTTGGCGAATGCAGAAGAAGTTCGGGTACAAGGATTTGAGTTAGATGGATCTATCCGACCTTGGAAGTTCCTTCGGTTGAATGGTGCTTTGGCTTATACTGATGGGAAATATGAGAAGTTTACGAATGCACCTGTTCCGTTGGAAGAAGTGGGCGGCGCACAGGCTTTTAAAGATATTTCAGGAGGTGAATTGCCTGGGATTTCGAAGTGGTCTTGGACGCTGGCCGCAGAATTAACAACAAAAGGAAATTTTCTGAACTTACAAGGGAATTACTTCTTGGGTACGGATCTTTTTTACCGTTCAAAATTTTCTTCTAGTGCTTCACCATCGCAGTACCTAAATATAGATGCTTATACGTTGTTGAATGCGCGTGTTGGTTTTAGAGCGACAAATGGTCTAGCTGTAATTGCGTGGAGTCGCAATTTAACGAACAAAGATTATTATGAACAACTGCTCGCGGCACCGGGGAACTTTGGTCAATATGCTGGCGTAGTTGGCGATCCACAAACTTATGGTCTTACGTTGCGCTATAATCTTAAATAACAATATAACTGAAATAAATATGAACAGCATTAAAATTAGAATAGAAAGGGTGTTTCAGAAATCAATAGATATTACCAATACCTATTGCCTTTCCCTTCGAATGCGAATGTGTCGCTAAATCTCTCTCTCCCTTAATATAGCAACAGAAAGGGAAGCCTAGGCTTCCCTCATCTGTTCAATAATGAAACAAGTAATCAATTGGCGTTGGCACTTGCAAGTATTCACTATCAAAACTTTTTAAAAATATGAAAAAATACGGAGTATTCCGCTATTCACTTTCTCTGTTCTTCTTTTTGATTACAGCTACTCTAGCTAAATCACAACAAACGCAACCGATCATTAATGCGGCATTGACGGGGAAAATTATTGATGCGGTCAGTAAAGAGGCGGTCGAAGGCGTCACCGTTCAACTGGATGCCGTAACACACAGTGTTAAGACCGATCGTCGCGGTAACTTCCAATTCGTAACAGGTCAAAAATTGCCTTTTAAATTAAAAGTTTCGTTTGTCGGTTACGAAACACAGACATTGGTAATCTCTACGTCACCTACTTTGATAGAACTTGTTCCAAAGCATTCTGATTTGGACGAGGTTGTGGTTGTCGGGTATGCTACTATCGGTAAGAAAAATCTAATTGGAGCGGTAGATCGGGTTTCTCAACAAGAGGTTAGAGATATCCCTACGGGAAGTTTTGATGCCCAACTGCAAGGTAAAGTTGCCGGTTTGCAAATTGCTGCAAGTACAGGTGTAGCTGGGGAAGCGTTGCATGTTCGCTTAAGAGGTGCAACATCAATTAATGCAAATAACAATCCATTGTATGTAATAGACGGAGTGTTTCTTAATTCAGAAAGTCTCCAGACGATCAATACGGGTGGCAAGGCCACGTCTCCTATTGCGGATCTGAATCCTTCAGATATCGAATATGTTGAGGTACTCAAAGATGCGGAAGCAACTGCATTATACGGATCAAGAGGGGCCAATGGGGTGATTTTAATCACCACGAAGCGTGGGAAAAATTCGCAATCGGCGAAGGTTGATGTTAATCTATACTCGGGCAGAGGTAAGGCGGTAAGGTTATGGGAGCTCACCACAGGGTCTGAACACGCCGAATTGGTCAACGAATATTTTAGAAATATAGGCCAAGCGGAACCGTTTAGACCGAAAGATGTTATTATTAGCGGGGTTGCTGGAAGAGGTTTACCGTCCGAACAGCAGACTTATGATAGACTTTCGGAAGCATTCAGGACTGCAGGTGTGTATAATGCCGACCTATCTGTATATGGTGGTAGTGATAATACGTCGTATTATTTAAGTGCTGGATACAATAAGCAAGAAGCTATTTTAAATCCGATATCATTCGATCGTGCAAGTTTTAGGTTTAATTTAGATCAAAAGATCAATGATAAGCTAAAGATTGGTTCGAGCAACGGTATCTCACGCACGGGTAGAAACCAAGCACGTGCTGGGGACGGACCTCGAGGAGGTCTTTTACAAACCGCTTTGCATACGCCGACTTATCTATCGCCATACAATGAAAATGGCGTTTTAGTTGGGCGTGCCGGGTTCGATAATTTAACCTTGCTTTTGGATAACTACGATATCGGTTCTACTAGTCTACGTTATATCGGGAATATATATGGTGAATATCAATTCTCTCCGTCTTTAAAATTTCGTTCCACATTTAGTGTAGATTACAATCAGTATGATGAACGTGAACATTGGAGCAACTTGCTGATCGAAGGTAGTCCGAATGGATTGGCAACTTCAGCGATTTCTCAATCCACTACCTGGATTAATGAACAGACCTTAACTTATCGAAAAAAATGGGCCAATCGCCACACCTTTGGCGTACTCTTGGGAAATACGTTGCAAGGGAGTTATTTTTCATTGGTATCGGCAGAAGGCCGAGGATTTGCAACAAATGACTTTACATTGATCAGTGCTGCCGCCACGAGGACGAGTAATGAAGATTGGGACCAGTATAAATTGGCTTCTTTTTTCGGACGACTTGATTACGCGTTTGATGATAAATACCTAATTGACTTTTCGTTAAGATCAGATGGTTCCTCTAAATTTAATAATGGCTATCAATGGGGGTATTTTCCTGCTGTTGGTTTAGCCTGGCGTTTAAGCAAAGAAAATTTTTTGAGTGATGTTACTTTTCTGGATGATTTGAAGTTAAAAACGAGCTATGGTTTGACAGGAAATCAAAGTGTTAACTCGTTTGCCTCTAGACAACTATGGTCTGGAGTGGGAACTTCCTATCAAGGCGTGGCCGGAATCGTTCCTGAACAACTAGCTAATCAGCAACTTAGTTGGGAAACTACATCTCAATTCAATATAGGATTAGATGCTGAAGTATTAAATCATAGGTTAACGACCTCATTGAGCTATTACCATAAGTACACGAAGGATGGTTTGCTCACCGAAGTGTTGCCTGGTACTACTGGTTTCAGCAGTTTTACCAACAATGCGGTGGAAATTAGCAATAAAGGATTTGAATTGAGTATAAACTCGGTTAATCTCCAGCGTAAATTTTTCTCTTGGAATACTTCATTTAATATTGCTCGAAACGTCAACAACATAGAGAAATTGGCAACGCCTCAGAACTATGGTAGCAGAAACCTTATTCAATTTAAAGAAGGGCATCCGATGTATTCATTCTGGGTATATAATCAGTTGTATGTCGATCCAGAAACAGGAGATGCTGTATATGAAGATGTCAATGGAGACGGCCGAATAACGACAGACGACAGAAAAATCTTAGGCAGTATCTGGCCAAAGTACTTCGGAGGCTTAACTAATAATTTTACCTACAAAAGTTTTGACGTTGGCACATTTTTTACCTTCTCAGTGGGTAATAAAATCTACAATCATAATAAATTTTTTGGTGAGGGGGGCGGAGCTAGAGACGCAGCAAGGATTATTTTTCAATCTAATCTAGATCGTTGGCAAAATCCGGGAGATATCACTGATGTTCCCCGTTCGGACGGAGTGAATAACAATAACTACAAAGATGGAGGAGGGCGCTGGCTTGAAGATGGATCTTATTTGAGATTCAGAACGTTGAGTGTGGGATACAATTTTAGTGCACAGCGTTTAGGAAAATTGCCTATCTCTAAATTCAGGATATACCTACAGGCAACTAATTTATTCACCATCACGAACTACACAGGCCTCGACCCTGAATCTGCTTCAAGTAGTGAGGCCAACCAACAAGGTATCGATTTGGGCACACCGCCCCAGCCCAGAAGTTTTCAATTGGGTGTTAACTTAACTTTATAAAAAAGCCATGAGAACATATTTATATTTATTTTATATAGCCTTCTTGACGAGTTGTTCTTCATTTTTGGAGGTAGATCCTAAGACCTCCGTATCTGGCGAGAATATCATCAACGATGAAACATCTGCTAATGCTGCTATCAACGGGGTATATGCTGCGCTAAGGGACTACTACAGCGTAAACTATCAATCCATAGCCTATCTATCAGGAGATAATGTGCAGTGGACGGGTTCGCAATCGTTAGTTCAGGAGTTTATTAATCACAGGGTGAATGCCGAAAATGCGACCTTGTCGTCCACATGGGTCGACATTTATAAAACAATAAACCGCGCCAATAATGTTATCAAAGCACTCCGTAATTACGAAGGCGATAGAATACCTACTTCTGTCAAAGATAATGTACTCGGACAGGCTTACGCTATTAGAGGATTAGCCTATTTTGATCTAGTGCGGGTGTGGGGAGGAGTTCCGCTCGTAACAGAACCAACTGAAAAAGTTGGGGATAACGTGGGAATAGCACGTAGTACTGCAACACAAACATACCAACAGGTGATCGATGACCTGAATTTAGCAGAAGATCTCCTACCTTCTACAACTAACCGGTTTGTTTTTACAAAGAAGACGGTATGGGCATTGAAAGCTAGATATTATCTCTATCAGGAGAAGTGGGAACAAGCGAGAGATTATGCAAAGCTGTTGATAGACGATCAGACAAATTACGAGCTGTTAACTCCTTATTTCTCTTTCTTTAAGAACAACGTTACGGGGACTAGGGAATCTGTGTTGGAACTATTTTACAGTGCCAATGAAGTAAATGCGCACCGATTACAATGGCAACCGCAAACGAATGGAGGAACCAGACAATGGGCACCAAGTGAGGCACTGATCGTGTTGCTTACGAATCCGGCAACAGCTGGCGCCCGTAGTCAGCTCATCGCTAGAGATAACCAAGATCGGTGGTATGGCGATTTATATTATCGAAGCACGGGAGCCGATCCAACCTATATTATCCGTATTGCCGAGCTCTATCTTATTCGTGCCGAGGCCTACGCAGCCTTAGAAGAGTATAATTTGGCTGTTGATGACCTGAACAAAGTTAGAGGGCGAGCTTTGCTTACAGATAAGCCCAACACGACAGATAAAGGCGATATTTTAACATGGATAGAGGAAGAGCGACGGTTAGAATTTGCATTTGAGGCGCATCGTTGGTTTGATTTGGTGCGCACTGGCCGAGCGCAACAGGTACTGGGTATATCGGAGTCGTTCCGCTTGCTGTTACCTATTCCTTACAGTCAACGATTGGCAGATCCCGTTATAGCGCCAAATCCTGGTTATTCATCATAAATTACATTCTAGAATGGTACAGCATATCAAAATTCCAACATGGAAGAAGTATCTTCTTCGGTTAAGTATACTGTTTATTTTATTGCTCAGTCTACCTTTGCAGTCTGATTTCTACAACATCCTTTTTACCATTAGTTGGCAATACTTTATAAGCGATGTGTTTAATTTAGTGACCTACTTGCCGCATTATTTTGGGCAACAGCACGGTATCTATGATTGGGTTTTAATCTTAGTCATCGCACTGGTCGGAGCAGCTATTTGGTTGAATAAGCAAAAGCAAGAAAGTGATGAAAAGGAGTTCATTTATTATTATTACCTAAGGATCTTTGTACGATTTAAGCTGGCTTCAATCTTGTTTGTAGCCGGTTTCCTTAAGTTATTTCCGATCTTTGTTCCCGAATTATCTTTGAGCCATTTGAATACTGCTTATGGCTATTTTGAAGATTGGAAACACTTGTTGTTGAGCTTATCTGTAGCTCCGTCTTACTTGGTGTTTTTGGGAGTAGTTGAACTTATCGCCGCGGTATTACTGCTTTCTCGTAAAACAGCCTTTCTCGCCGTTATTTTTGTAGTACCTTTTTATGGAAATGCTTTTTTAGCAGATCTCGCGTATCAGGGGCCAACCTATTTTGTGTCTACATATATAGTTTTGTTAACCTTGCCAATTTTTTTGTATGACGTAAAAAGGCTAGGTTCTTTGATTGTCTACTTTAAAGAGACAAGGCCTGCCACGTGGAGATTGGAATGGCAAAAAATACCTGGATCAAAGTGGCGTTTAGCGCTAAAAATAGGTTTCGTTTTCATATTTTTCGTTTTAACTGGTATCAAATCATATGCTATTTATAAAGAACCTAATGCATCACTACATTATTCAGATCAGCATGGTCTCCCGGGGGTTGAAGGGAAATATCTTGTTGATACCTTCGTGCTTAACGGGGATACATTAGACTTTTCTCCCGTTGATAGTATAAGATGGAAAGATGTTGTATTCGAAAAATGGAATACCCTCAGTGTGCGAAAAGTGAATGCTAAAATTAACGAAGAGTCATCAAGCAGATTTTTGCAAAAGGAAAATGACAGTAGAGATTATGAATATACCCAAGTTGGTGATCGCTTGTATTATCGGTACGATATCGATCAAGATAGCATCACACTGAGAAACCCAAATAAAAACTATATGCTTGACGGTTTTACGCTTAAAGTTGAACGGCCGGACAGTCTTCATGTGAATTTGCAGGGCGCTAATATACAAGGAGATAGTATAAGGGTGGAGCTCAGTAGGCTAGATAAGAAATATCTTTTACACGAGGTCAAGAAGATCGGGCGTCGGGGTTTAGGGCATAAGTTGTAACCATATTTTAAAATTGTTTGAAGATGTCAGTTCGTAATTTTTCACAAGGTAAGAGCCAATGGACTACCTTTCAGCTCATAGCTTTTCGGATAAGCTTTGTTTTTTTTATCCTCATCTCCATACCTAATAATCCACTGTGGTACAAACATGTTGTTGCTATCGATTGGTTCAATTTGGATTATAGAGATCTATACGATATTTGTCGCTTTGGGTCTGGTGTCAGTTGGTTCGGGAAAACCACATTTGGATATCCTTTAGAAGGATACAGTATATGGGTTAATACGCTGTTTTTCTCTATAATAGCGGGCTTTATATGGACGTTTGTTTTAAAGTTGCTTAAAAAAGAACGATCGGCATATAACCAGTTATTTTATTGGTTGAATGTTGTTGTGCGCTATAGAGCAGCACTCGGCATAATTGGTTTCGGTTTTACAAAGCTTTTTCCGGTACAGATGCCTTACCCATCGTTAGGGATTTTGGATACGGACTATGGAGACTTAACGGCACAGAAGATTTTTTGGATGTCTTTTGGTATTGTGCCTTGGTATCAAGTGTTTGCAGGTGTATTGGAAGTCACCGCCGGTACACTTTTATTTTTCAGAAAAACCGTAGCGATAGGAGCTGCTTTATTGGTCGGTGCGCTGGGAGCGATCGTTGTCGTGAATTTTGCTTATGATGGTGGCGTACATGTCTACAGTTCTTACTTCGTGTTGCTGAGTTTGTTTCTGCTAGTCCCTTATTATAAGCCGTTTTATGAAGTCTTTGTAAAAGAAATACCATCAAAAGTTGAATTATATCTACCTAAGTTTAAATCGACACTCCACTATGTCAGCGTAGGCTCCAAAATAGTGATTCTCTTTATCTTTGTGGGTGTGTTTTTCTACTTACAATATTTAGATCATAAATACGACCCTTACAAACAGCCATCCTCCCCCGGGATTAAGGAATTGCGGGGCAATTATAATGTCACAGAATTTAGGTTAAATGGAGAGACAAGGCCATTCAGTCCTTACGATACTATCCGTTGGCAATCAGCAACTTTCGAGAAATGGTCCACATTGACTTTCCGCGTAAATAGACCGCTAAGATTAGACCTTTCTAATGGCGGTGGTGATCCCAAACGGGATGTAAACCGCACATTCGAATTATCGGGCGTTGCAGGTGGGCAGCGCGCATTTCATTACTATGCGGATACAGAGAATAAGACCTTATACCTTGAAGATAAGTATAAGCCTATTCCTGATCAACGGAATGTAACAGCGGGCGAAGGGGGTGATGGCGGTGTTCGTAATTATTTGAAGAGGCAAAAGATTGACGCTGAAGCTCCATCAATTTCTCTCGAGGAATGGATGCCCGATTCGGTCAAACATAAGTTTGCTGATGAAGTAAATTATGTATATCCGAAAGCCAGAACGACTCGCCGTATTCGCGAATTTTCCAAAGCCGATGAGCTAGCAAAGAAAGAGAGCAGACAGCGTTTTGTGGTAAATTACAGCGTTTACGATAATGGAAATAAGGTGATATTGGAAGGGATAGATGAAAATAGAGATTCGCTTTATGTGGTTTTGGATAAAGTAAATAAAGACTATAAACTTCGTCCTGGTAAATTGGTTTCCGGGCAGTATAATTAGAAATTGGGTCGCCCGAAGTGATATGACAAAGTTCAACGGAAAAAATGTATAGAAATATTTTTTTATTTATCGTCAGTTTTATTCTGCTTGGTTGCTCTAGCTCCATCAAGACAGGAGATATACGTTCTTATGATACGATTGATATAGGGCGTGTAAAAGAGATCCTCTTGCCTCAACAAGCGTTAGACAGCAGTTGGCCGGAAAGTTTCGGGTTTGGTCGGTCTGCTTCAAAGGCCGATATTGAGCGGTGGGATATTGATGTGATGCCTGATGGAAGAGGTTTGCCCAAGGGTAAAGGTGTAGCTGTTGCCGGTAGATCAATTTATTTAGTGAAATGTGCTTCTTGCCATGGTCAAGATGGGAGTGGTGGCACGTATGATGTGTTGGTGAGTAAAAAAGGTAAATCGATAGGCACATATTGGCCTTATGCGACCACATTATTTGATTACATCCGACGTACAATGCCTTTTAATATGCCAGGGTCGCTTAAGGATGAGGAAGTTTACCACCTTACAGCGTATTTACTCGCCGCCAATGGGCTGATTGATTCGGTAGATGTCATTACGCAAAAGAACCTACCGTCGGTAAAGATGCCGGCGTTGGCAAATTTTGTGATAGATGATCGTAAAGGTGGCCCTGAGATTAAGTAATCAAACATGTAGTTACGCCATGAAAAAGGAAAATAACGCAGAAAATATGACTAGAAGGCAGCTTATCGGACGAGTTGCGGCATTGGGGTTAGTACTAAGTCAGAATCCATACGGCAGAACGACACAGGCGGGCGGTCTTCCGCTCACGGAGTTGGACGATCCCACTAAAAAACTTGGTGTGTTCCCCGGCAAAATCGGAACGAGATCGACATTCGAGAAATTGGAGAAGACAACGTCGCAAACATCGTCACGTAGCCCTCTACAGGATTTTCATGGTACTATCACGCCATCTGATCTACATTTTGAACGCCATCACGGCGGTGTACCCGTAATTGATCCGGAGCGATACGAACTGATCATTCACGGAATGGTTGAAAAGCCAATGAAATTTTCATTGCATGATCTTAAGCGATTTCCTTCGGTATCCCGAATATCTTTTTTGGAATGTTCGGGCAATTATCGGGGAGGCAATGAAAAGTTGACACCACAACAAATCTGTGGGTTAACAAGTCAGTCGGAATGGACAGGCATCATGCTTTCTACCTTATTTAGGGAAGTAGGGTTAAAGCCGAAAGCAAGCTGGTTTCTTGCTGAAGGAGGCGATGCCGCTGTAATGACCCGCAGCATACCGATTAGTAAAGGGTTAGACGATGCGATGATTGTCTATGCACAAAACGGGGAGGCTGTAAGACCTGAACAAGGATATCCGGCGAGGTTATTTCTTCCCGGCTGGGAAGGCAATACATCGGTAAAGTGGATTAGACGTATCGAAGTTTCAGATGCACCGTTTATGACACGCGAGGAAACTTCCAAATATACAGAGCGCGTAAAGGATGGTAAAATCAGACAGTTTAGCGTCGTTATGGATGCCAGATCAATTATCACCTTTCCAACTTATCCACAGGTGGTGGAAAGGGGCTGGATAGAGATTCGAGGTATCGCCTGGTCGGGACGTGGTAGGGTTACGCTGGTGGAGATCAGTGTAGATAATGGTAAAAATTGGTATCCTGCGCGCCTGCAAGAGCCTGTTTTGAACAAGGCACACACTGGGTTTCGCTTTCTATGGCAATGGGATGGTCGAGAAACAGTAATTATGAGTCGGGTATATGATGATACGGGGTATCGGCAACCTTTTCTGAAAGAGCTTCAGGATGCGAGAGCTTCTCGCGGAGGCTATCATTTTAATCCAGTTACACCATGGCGTCTCAAACCAGATGGGAGCGTGGTATTAGCAGATGCGGTACCCCGAATTAGGTCAAATAGAGATAAATAGTTATGTTTGAGTACACCTTAGTTTTGTAAGGTAGTCTATTAAACAAGTAGACTATATGTTCGTTATTATGTAAGTTTGTGCCTATTATATTTAAAATAAATGAGTCAATACCAAGCCATCGTTATAGGATCAGGCCCCAATGGATTTGCCGCAGCAATTACCCTGCAACAGCAAGGAATAAGTACACTCTTAATCGAAGGAGCTGATTCCATTGGCGGAGGTATGCGTACCAAAGAGTTAACGCTCCCTGGTTTTAAGCACGATGTATGTTCTGCTATTCATCCCATGGCCGTTGCATCCCCTTTTTTTGCGACACTTCCGCTGGAAAAATTCGGATTGCAGTTTATGTATGCTCCCTATCAGGCTGCGCATCCGTTGGATAACGGGGAAACTGCCTTTTTGCATCAAGATATTTACGAAACAGCGGCCGATTTAGGTAGCGACGAAACAACATATTTAAAATTAATTCAACCCGTTTTTAACCAATGGAAAGCGTTGGCTCTTGATACGATGGGGCCACTGCGTTTTCCTAAAGATCCTATGTTGTTGGCCAAATTCGGATTGAATGCGTTGCAGCCTGCAGAATGGATTGCAAAGCGTTTTAAAACGGAGAAAGCAAAGGCACTTTGGGGAGGAATGGCGGCACACGGTATCCAACCGCTGTCTAATTGGACCACATCAGCTATTGGCCTTGTACTCTCCGGTGTGGGACACAAATACGGCTGGCCTATACCTGTTGGTGGTTCGCAATCTATAGCGGATGCCCTAGCGGCCTACTTCCGATCTTTAGGCGGTGAAATCCAAACTGATTTTTGGCTAACGGATGTCGCAGATTTGCCCGACCATAAGATTCTGATTTTGGATCTTACACCGCAGCAGCTATTGAAGATTAAAGGCTTGAATTTGCAAGAAAGCTATAAAAAACAATTGCAACGTTACCGACATGGAATGGGGGTTTTCAAGATAGACTGGGCACTATCCGAGCTTGTTCCATTTAAAGACAAGCGTTGTCAACAGGCAGCTACGGTCCATTTAGGAAATACATTTGAAGAAATTGCACGAAATGAGAAGCTTAGCCATGAAGGAAAATTAGTGGATAAACCTTTCGTATTATTTACGCAGCAAAGTGCATTCGACATTAGCCGAGCTCCCGAAGGGAAACACACCGGCTGGGCCTATTGCCATGTACCCAACGGCTCCATTACGGACCGTACCGATGCGATCGAAAATCAATTGGAACGTTTTGCTCCTGGATTTAAGGATACAATTATTGCTCGATCCACGATCAATACACATCAATTGGAAGACTATAATCCCAACTATGTAGGTGGTGACATCAATGGCGGAGTGATGGATATTTTGCAGTTGTATACACGTCCGACATGGAGCTTTACGCCATATCGTACGTCCAATAAAAAAATCTATATTTCCTCGTCGGCAACACCACCGGGAGGGGGTGTGCATGGCATGTGCGGATTCCACGCCGCTAGAACGGCCTTGCGTGATCACTTTAATATTAACGTTAATCTTTAAAGAATGGCAAAAATAATTTTAGCAGGAGGAACCGGGCATTTAGGTCAGCTACTGACCGATGTGTTTTTGAAAAATGGAGATGAGGTTAGTATTCTAACACGTACAGCACGCGAATCTCACGTCCGTGGTCTCAGTTATGTGCGATGGAACGGGACGAATTCAGGAAAATGGAATGCCGCGCTAGAAGGTGCAGATGTACTCATTAATCTGAGTGGAGAAAGTATCAACACCCGTTTTACACCTAAGAATAAAAAAAGGTTGGAGGAATCACGTTTCTTACCTACCGCTGCCTTAGCCAGAGCCGTTGAAAATAGTGGAAATCCACCCAAACTATGGATAAATATTTCTGGGATTTCAATTTTCGGAGGGGTAGAACGTATACAAGCCGAAGATAGTCAGCAGTTCGGTGATGATTTTTTGGCGAATCTGGTGAAAGTTTGGGAACAAATTTTTTTAGCTGCGAATACCCCGCATACAGAAAAAATTATAGTGCGCCTTAGCCCGGTGTTGAGCAGATCTTCCGGAATGTTTCAGGAATTGTATCCCCTAGCGAAATGGGGATTGGGCGGCAAAGTAGGAGATGGTAAGCAGTACATTAGTTGGATACACGAGCAGGACTTCGTGCGAATCGTATCGTGGATCATATCCGGATCCGCCAAAAGTAGTCTGTACCATGCTTGCAGTCCGTTCCCGGTTACTAATGCCGAGTTTATGGAAAGCTTGAGGTATGCAACCCGCCGCGCCGTAGGCCTGCCCTTGCCTACATTATTTGCCAAAATAGGTGCATTTGTCAAAGGCATCGATCCCGCATTAATCTTGCAAACCACACCTGCCACCACCAAATTTTTATTGGACGAAGGATTTGGATTCCATTATCCCTATATTCGTCAAGCATTTAATCAACTTATCAACTCAAAATAATCATATTTTATATTTTATGCCTTCATCAAAAACATTTTCCATTTCCGAAGATTGGGTAGTCGTCATCTTAGGTCTAGGAATCATTTTTTTAGCCCTATTTGGTATGGGTATATCCAAGCCAAGTTTTAGCTGGATGAGCAACGCGGAATTGGTCGAAAAGGTTCTTTCGGTCAAAAACCTATCGGCTATTGCCATTCAGTTTTTTGTGGTGTTCGTTACCGCCATTATCGGAGCCATACTTCTAGGAAAAAACGTGAAAACGCTGTTGTCTGTGTTGCCGGCGGTATATGTATTGACCCTCTTGGCACTTATTTTGGCGGGAAATGCGGTGGTTAAAGAGTATAACTTAGAAGCCGTGATCTTCAGTTTGGGTATTGGTTTATTGATCAGTAATTTTTTCCGTTTGCCACAGTGGTTTAAAGATGCATTAAGTACAGAACTTTATGTCAAAATCGGTCTTGTACTGTTAGGAACAACCGTTATTTTCGGAAATATCCTTAAAGCGGGTTCTTTAGGGCTTATTCAAGCATTGGTGGTGGTTATCTCTGTGTGGTACTTCGCCTTTTGGATCTGTAAGAAACTAAAAATAGATAAGGAGATGTCGTTGATGCTCTCCAGTGCTGTGTCGATCTGTGGTGTTTCTGCAGCCATTGCCACCTCAGGTGCGATAAAGGGAGATAGTAAAAAACTTTCTTATGTCATTTCTCTGGTGCTCATTACCGCAATTCCAATGATGATCTTCATGCCTTATATCGCGGAGTGGCTCGGGTTGTCCCAAGAAGTAACAGGTGCGTGGCTAGGAGGTTCTATCGATACAACGGGTGCCGTTGTCGCCTCTGGATCGTTAGTAGGAGAAGAGGCGTTGGAAATCAGTACAATAGTGAAGTTTTCGCAAAATGTACTGTTGGGTATAGCCGCATTTGCAATCAGTATTTATTGGACTTATACCAAATCGGTAAATGATGAAATCCAGCAGGAGAAACCAACTTTAAAGATTATTTGGGATCGCTTTCCTAAGTTTGTCATCGGTTTCGTATTTGCCTCTCTGTTATTCTCATTTGCGGTTTCTTCCGAAACCAATGCACTCGTCAAAGACAGCTTGAAAAGCCTTCAGGGGCTTTGGTTCGCGCTTGCATTTACCTCCATTGGATTGGAAACAAACTTCAAAGATTTATTTGGACAAGAAAACAAAAAGCCGTTGTATGCATTCTTAATTGCACAAACCTTTAATGTTATCGTGACGTTGGTTGTCGCACTGATTCTCTTTAAATAAGGAAGATTGTACACTATAATTACCGTTTATCTCCGATTGTTTGGTGCATTTCCAAGTGATCGGAGATTTTTATTGAATTGATCTCGCGTTTTATCTAATCCGTTAATAAATCAGGTCTACGCTCTTTAGTCCTTAATAGTTGCTGTTCGTCGCGCCATTCTGCGATTTTGGCTTCATGGCCACTTAGCAATACGTCAGGCACTTTATGACCGCGCCACTCCGCCGGTCGGGTGTAGATAGGCGCGTCGAGTAAGCCATCCTGAAAAGAATCTGATAAAGCAGAGGTCTCATCCGACAACACGCCAGGTATAAGTCGAACAATTGCGTCGACAACTATTGCGGCAGGAAGTTCGCCTCCCGAGAGCACATAGTCGCCTACAGATATTTCCTTGGTTACAAAGATATCGCGGATACGTTGATCAATACCTTTATAATGCCCACACAATATCATGATATTTCCTTTTGTAGATAGGTCGTTGGCGATTTCCTGATTTAACGTCACCCCATCCGGCGTCATATAGATTATCTCGTCATAATGGCGTTCGCCTTGCAATTTTTCAATGCAGGATGCAAAAGGTTCAATTTGCATCACCATACCCGATCCGCCTCCGTAAGGGTAATCATCCACAGATTTTTGCTTGTTATGCGCATATTCGCGCAAATTATGTACGTGGATTTCTACTAATCCCTTTTTCTGTGCGCGTTGTAAGATAGAATGCGCAAAAGGACTTTCCAATAAGGAAGGTAACACGGTGATGATGTCAAATCGCATAGTGCAAATTTAGGGTAAAAAGAACTTAGTTAGAAAAATTTTAATAAATGTTGTTACAAAGAAACAATATAGGCGGTTTATATGTATTTAAATAAACACAATTATTTATTTAAAAAAGAGTCTGAATTTGAGAGAAATGAAATAATAACATATAAATAATAGAAATTTAATATGCTAGCATTGTTTTTTTAAAAATATTTGCATAGACAACTTAACGAAACTATATTTGTGCGTTTTAACATATTTTAACAGTCTGGATATTTTAGTATATTCGGATATAATAACTTAACACAACAAACATATGAAACAAAAATTACTCAGTTTTATTCTGGTGTTTACGTGCCTGGTAGGGGCGTCGTTTGCACAGGATCGTCAAGTGAGTGGTAAAGTGACATCAGCTGCTGATGGTACTCCGGTATCTGGGGTATCCGTTGCAGTTGTCGGGGCTACTATCGCTACGCAGACGGATGGATCAGGAAACTACTCACTTTCTGTTCCCGCAAATTCCACTTTATTGTTTTCTTACATTGGTTATACGTCACAACGTGTACCTGTAGGAAGCCAGACGGTATTGAATGTTCAATTGGAATCCGATGAGACAGCATTGGAAGAAGTTGTTGTAACGGCAATGGGTATTGAGCGTTCTGCCAAATCGTTAGGATACGCAGTAGCAAAATTAGGCGGAGATGAAATTACTAAAGCAAGAGAAACGAATGTTGTAAACGCTTTGGCTGGTAAGGTTGCTGGGGTTCGGGTTACCTCACAGTCAGGAACACCAGGAGGATCTTCCAAGATTGTTATCCGTGGTGTTTCATCTGTATCGTCCTCAGGTCAACCTATATTTGTGATCGATGGATTACCAGTTGATAATGGATCTCCTCAAGTTTCTACGGTTAATAGTTCCGTGCCACAAGGTAGTGCCGGAGCTGATTTCGGTAATAGAGCTGGTGATATTAATCCTGATGATGTCGAGTCAATGACTGTATTGAAAGGTGCAGCAGCTACAGCTTTGTATGGCGCCAGAGCTAAAGATGGTGCTATTATCATTACAACAAAGAAAGGCAAAAAGGGACAAGGTACAGTTACTTTCAATTCCTCTGCGAGGTTTGATAACATATTGAAAACTCCTGAATTCCAAAACGATTACGCACAGGGTGTACAAGGTGTGTATAGCCTGCAAAATACGAATGGCTGGGGTCCGAAGATAAGTGAAGTCCAAGATCTAACGTTTGAAAACTTTCTAGGAGAAAATGTGACTCTTCAGGCTTATCCGGATAACTACAGAGATTTTTATGAAACTGGGAGTACTTATATAAATAATGTTGCTTTTCAAGGAGCTGACGACCATAGCGATTATCGTTTTAGCTATACCAACACACAACAGTCGGGTATTGTCCCCGGGTCAAAATTTGCGAGAAATAATATAGGTATTAATGCTGGTCGAAAAATTTTGGAAGGATTAGAGATAAGAGGTAATGTCAACTATAATCGTACAACCAGTGATGGTCGGCCAGTGCAAAGTAGTAACAATCCCAATGTATTACAGAACTTAATATTGACATTACCTAGGACTGTGAATACCAGTGACTTAAGAGATAATTATGTGGATCCTGTAACAGGAGAACAGATAACACTTACGCCATCTAGGACTGGAAACAATCCTTATTGGATTGTGAACAATAACAATGTAGGGAATGTTGTGGATCGTGTATACGGTAATGGGATCGTTACTTACAAACCTACAAATTGGTTGACGATATCAGATAATTTTGGTACCGATTTTTACTATGAGAAGAGATTGGGGACAACTCGGAATGGAACGATTGGTGCCTTGACCGGAAACTTTTATCAAGGAAATATTCAGAATCGGTTAATCAATAATGATTTTATCGTAACAGCAGAAACGAAACTAACCGAGGATTTAGGTTTAAAAGTGATTGCCGGTCATAACGTTTATGAAACTTATTATGAAAGAGTATTGACAGATGCTCAAGAATTGACCGTAGAAGAATTATATAATTTTGCTAACGCAGCATCGGTTTCGACAACTAATACCTCTAATAAGTCTAGACTGGTTGGAGTTTATGGGGATATTGGCTTGTCTTACAAGGATTTCTTGTTCTTAAATGTAACAGGTAGGAACGACTGGAGTTCAACCTTACCGGCAAGTAACAATTCTTATTTCTACCCCTCTGTAAGTTCAAGTTTCATATTTAGTGAAGTATTACCAAGTGTAAGCTGGTTCAATTACGGTAAGTTAAGAGCCAGTTGGGCAAATGTTGGTAGCGGTACTGATCCTTATTCTATAAACTTTGTATACAATCCGCAGTCTGTTGGATTTGCGCAATATGGTTATGGATCGCAGTTTCCCTTCAATGGAGTACTAGCCTTTTCCGCACCTGGAACTATTCCTAACTTGAACTTAAAGCCTCAAAATCAAAGTACATACGAGATCGGTACGGATTTAGCTTTTTTGAATAATCGCGTTACCCTTGATTTTACGTACTATTATTCTAATACGACAGATCAAATAGTTCGGCTAAATATACCGCAATCAACGGGGTTTTCGCTAAAATCAATAAATGCAGGGTCTGTTAAAAATCAAGGTATCGAAGTAGCTTTGGGTATTGTTCCTGTCAAATCACAAGATTTTAGCTGGAACATGGATTTTAATTTCTCAAGAAATAAGCAGACGGTGTCGCTTCCTGAGGAGGTACCGATTTATAATGTGCAAAGTGGATGGAGCGGACTGCAAGTGAAGGCTGAAGCGGGTAAGTCTTTTCAAATTTTCGGCGGTGCATGGGAAAGAGATCCGAACGGAAACATAGTTATCGATGAAGCTACAGGTCTTCGAAAAACGGTATTAGACCAACCGCTTGGGAATGTTTTCCCAGATTGGATGTTAGGTATTAACAATAGCTTCGCTTATAAAAATTTAAGTTTTGGCTTCTTACTTGATATTCGTAAGGGAGGTGTTATCTATAGTAATACTGTGTCAACCTTAAGAACATCAGGATTAGGCATTGAGACCTTAGAAAACAGAGGCTCTAGAATGATTGATCCAGGTGTAGTTCTACGAGACGGAGAATATGTAGCAAATGACGTTCCTGTACAAAGTATGGAGGATTTCTGGGGACAGTTTTCAACAACCAATACTGAAGGCAATATCTTTGACGCATCATATGTTAAATTGAGAGAAGTTGTATTATCTTATCAGTTACCTTCTAAGTGGTTGCAGGGCGGTCCGCGTTTTATTAAAGGAGCTTCAGTTGGATTAGAAGGGCGTAACTTATGGTTAATTAAAGATAATGTTCCCCACATTGATCCCGAAGTAAATTTGTTCGGTCCATCTAGTTTAGGCGAAGGCGTGGAATTCAATTCGGTTCCTAGTACCAGAACGATCGGATTTAACTTAAGAGTACAGCTTTAAAATTAATTAAGATGAAATATAAATTAATAATAATATTGGCTATAGTTCTTACAAGTGCCTCTTTGCATTCGTGTAAGAAATTCTTGGATATAAATGATAATCCAAATGCCGCAGAAAACGTCGATCCAAAGTTGCTTTTTTCTTTTGCAACAACTGCTTATGTCAATTTGCGTTCGAGCGGGGATTTATATATTCCTCTGGCTCTCGCCGGGCAATCAATTTCTTCAGGAGGTAATAATCCGACAGGTTGGGGGTTAATAACAGAACAACAGTATGACGTATCTTCCTTCAGTCATGGGAACTCTTGGTCTACATATTACGTTAGAGGAGGCAATAATTTAAAGCAGGCTATACAGATTGCTGAAACGTCTGAACCAGCGAATAACAATGCCGCGGCTCAAGCTAAAATTTTGCTAGCATTACTTGTTTATGAAACTACAACGTTATATGGCGATGTACCTTTTACAGAAGCATGGAATGTCGATATCAGTTATCCAAATTTCGATCCTCAAAAGACTGTTTTGGAAGGCGCAATAAGTTTGTGCGATGAAGCCCTTGCTCAGATTGACGACGCGAGCCCCTTGAAAATTGATGGCCTTTATGATATGTTTTACGGAGGAGACTTGGACAAGTGGAAACGGTTAGCAAAATCGATCAAACTAAGAACCCTACTTACGATGGTAGATGCCGATCCCGAGAAAGTAGCGCAGATCGGACAAATTATTAATGAAGGAGAAGCAAGTTTGGTGAATTCAGCAGCAGACAACTTCTTCATTCCATACGAGACAGTTGCAAATAAAAGAAATCCGAAATACGCAATTAATTTACAATATAATGGCGGAGTTAATTTCTTTTTCGGCTCGACCTACGTTGTTGATTTTATGAGAGCTATCAGTGACCCACGCCTACCTAAGTTTTTTACGAAGCCAGCCGAAGCCGATAATTATTACGGATTAGAGCCTGGTGCAAACGGTGTGAACACGGAGCATGTACGTATTTCCAACGAACTACATGCTGCTGATGCACCAGAAGTTATATTTACGTATCAGGAGCAGTTATTTTACGAAGCTGAAATTTATGCTAGGGGATTGGGAGTTGCTGTTGATATACCAAAAGCAAATACATTATTGAAAAAGGCAATAGAAGAGAGTTGCAAGTTTTACGGAGTTTCGGCTTCTGAGGCTAGTACCTTCGCAAATGGATTGCCTAACATTAGCAGTGCAGCTGACCTTCGTTATAGTATTAGTTACCATCATTGGGTAGATAAAATGGATAGAGGTATCGACGCTTTTACGCAGTGGAGAAGATCAGGCCCTGCAGGAAGTGAAGTGCCAAATTTAACGCTACCGGTTTTAGCACCAGAGGGAGGTTTGTTTAGAAGATTTCAGTATCCTGCGTCAAATGAAATTAGTGCTAATCCAAACGCTCCTAAAGAAGCCATTTTGTATTTTGAAAAAACATGGTTTGACTTATAGAAATTTAGTTTATGAAAAAAGTATTGATATATTTATGCCTAATGCCGTTGTTGGTTTTAGTCGCATGCGATAAAGAAGGTTTAGGGGACAACTATAATTTTGATAATAAGGTTGCACCTTATGTCGCTTTTAGTAGTACCGCAGCGGTAGATGCGAAGGAGGGAGCTACAGTTGTCGTTCCACTTACAGTTCGAACTGCTATTCAAGAAGAATTAACAATTACGTTATCTTTAAGTGGAGCAATTAATAGAGAACAAACTGTTGTTTTACCAAGAGGCGTACTAACTGTTAATTCTTCTATTACAATTCCTGCGGGCACTATTGTGTCTCCTGCTACTAGTGCAACTGTGACTGTTGCATTAACTAAAGCAGTAAGTTCAGGTGGAACTGAATTTACTATTGGCAGATTAGCTAATCCTGAAACTCAAAAAAAGGTGCTTAATATCACATTGCCTTAAATATCGGTTTTTTCGGTATAAAGAAGGAGTCTGCTCATATAGACTCCTTCTTTTTTGTTTAAAACGTTTGTCTGCAATTTCTCTATTCAATTTTAGGTGGTAAAAGCTAAATGCACACAAAGTATCGTGCTACCGTATAATCTACATCCAATAATATTGGAAAACCATTACCCCCGGCGTTAGCAACAGATTTCAAAAGGAGATCTCACCTAAGAGGGATATATTGTTTTTTGCGAAAAGTTTACCGCGGTCTTTTCCAAGGATGTAGTATTTATCAGGTAATTCTACAGAGTAAAAGTATGACATTTTCGATGATACCCAAATAATCATTGCCCTCGCGTTAAACTGGAATTCTCTATAGTTTAGTTACAGTTCACATATTCTATTTCATATCCTATCCAATCAGAATCTCCACAGGAATGCTTTGTTTTAATTTCAAAAGTATACCATCCAATAGGTACATAACCAAAGGGGTCTTGAGTACTATTGGGATAGACTGTCCTAGGCAGTTTCACTACATTTCCAAACATATCTAATAATCTAGCTTCATACACTATATTTGCATCAAACTCGTTAAATTCGAAAGTATTTCCCATGTGTGAAGAACACCAGCTTCCTCCAGTATTAGCACTGTTTTTAAATTCAATGGTCGTCAACTGTAGGTCTGGAGCTCCTATATCAATGATTTTATTCGCCGCTTTTGGTCCGACTATTGCTTTTAAAGTAACCTTGCCGTTTGCACTACCCACTCTGGTTATTTTGTATTGGTTTCCGCCTAAATTGGTGAGGGTAGCAATACCGTTACCATTCTCTAATATTACTGTATGTCCATTTACAACTGTATAAGTCTCTTCGGAACAAACAGCTCCCGAGCCAGTTATAGTTGGTGTTGCCGGAAATAAGTATCTCAACGCCGTTTTATCATCTGATGAAAAGTCATTCCAAGTGTGAAAAGACCATATTGAATGCATAATCGAATTGGGATCACTCGTAGGTGTACCCGGTATCAAATAATTTAAAGGGTTTGACACCCCAGGGATATCCGAATGTCTTAATCCCAATGCGTGTCCCAGCTCGTGACATAGAATATAGGTTTTTTCACTATCTGAAAATGGATAGTTGCTCATAGCATCTAGATTAACAAAGACGCTGCTTCCAGTATTTCCGTTAGCATTTGGAAGATAAGCTGAAGCCAATGTGCCATCTGGCAAAGTGCCATTATCACTTTGGATTATTATATTAGCCATAGAACTGCTATTAGTTAGCTCCAAATGATAACTAACATATTGTACATTATTATATGCATTTATTGCGTTCTGGACGGCAGTTCGCCAATCATCAGTTCCACCAGTAGGGATCGTTCCGGAAACCCAAATTTTGATTGAAGAACTAACAGTCGGTGAGACAGAGTAATCGGTTCGATATTGTGCCTTTTTGTCGATTGCAAGACTCTTGATATAGTCTTTAAAATCTGACCCCTTAAAATCTTTAGGAACGACTTTTGGTATTAAATAGCAGCCTTCTACCAAATAATACTTCTTCAATTCGACAATACTCTCTCGTTGAAAACCTAATTTCACGATTTCATCAATTTGCAAATTTGTGTTCGCAGTTTCGCTTAGGCCTTTTTCGAAATCCTTGTTACATGAACTCAGCATAGGCTTGAGTTCATGTAACAAGGATTTCGAAAAAACAGTTCTGAAAGTCTAAAAGATATGTACAAGGAAATCCCAAATGGTATGTTATGGTATTCAGGCAGCTTTTTCTACAGGCTGAGAATTTTGGGAGGAGAGAAGACGCTGGTAATATAACGTATTGATATTACGTTCCAATTGCCTAACGGCCCAGTTCTGTTCAGACGTTTCTCTAAGATAATAGAGTCTAACCTTGGGGTCAGAAACTCTTGTAATAGCCCGAATATGAGGCCATTCCAATTTGGCACACGCGTGTGCCAAATCTCCCCAGAGAGGAAAGTAATGTAGAGTTTACATAACGGTAACCAGCTGTTCAATCGGCTGATCATTTGCTATATAATCCTTTAGCTAAAGTCCTCATCCAATGCAGCCGTTATTTGAAGTTTTCATTGTTCGTCCTGCGGACACTACGAAACTCAGTTATTGTAAGCAGTTTTTTATTGTTTTTGGTATTTAGCTTGACAAGCTTCGACGCAAGGATAATTAATAATTAGTTTATTTCCGGTTTGTTCAAATTTATAATTGTAGTCTGGGTTTGAACAGCCAGAAGAACTCAATGTCAAATCTGAAATCGAGTAAGTTCCTGAAGTCGGATTGTCTGAATTGATTGACATATCACACAATCTACCGTTTGACGTAATGATTCCATTATTCTCGAAACTTATAATTTTATTACTCTCTACAGCGAAAAATGTTCCGCTTCCGTCTCCAGGGTCAGCTAAAATTTCAATCAACTTCCAATTTCCAATTAATTCAGTGTTGAAACTAGTTTCGTCACCCTTATCACAGGAAAATAAAATTCCGATTGTCGCTAAGATCAAAACAATTTTTTTCATAATGTTTTAGTTTAAACGGATCATGTACAAAAGTTG
>NZ_MU158689.1:202647-1226340 GCF_015209965.1 Sphingobacterium pedocola
CACAGGTTTTGAAACTGATCCGTTTAAACTGTTAAATTTTTGTATGCAGATTGTTTTTTTTAACACAACTCGTTTTACATTGCAGAGCTGGGCTTTCAGCCTTCGGTTCGAGAAATATTCCTTATATATGCGTTGCGTCAAAAAGTATCGTAAATATAGTAAATGTTGTAAGTTAATTCACCATGATGGAAGGTTATGTTTAGCGAAGCAAAATTAACTGAGCACGCTTCCCTAATCGTATTCGAATATATGCAAACATAGTAATAGAAAAAGACTGTATTCTGTACAGGATTAATTGTCTCCAGAAGAATATGGACAAAAATTAAATAAACAGAACATTGCAGCTTAACTAAATGTCCGTTTTATTATTGCAATTCCACCGGCTTCTTTATTACTTTTTGGATAATCGCAAATGGATATCCCTCCCGAATATAATTACAGCTATTGGTATATTTATCAATATAGATACAAGCGTCAAATTTTCGCTTAGAAGGTCGGCCATGCGCTTATGGAGACAATTGCCTTATTAACGCTAAGCTTTTCCAAGAAGACGTTTAAGATCAAGGGCTGATTATGCTGTACATGCCTCTAGCACGAGCACCGCACTGCTAACCGAACGACCGCCGAAGGCAGCTGCGAAGCAAACTGAGCTCTACGAAGTAAATGTTCGCGCAACAGGGGATTAGTGTCAACAATCTTGTTCTTCACACTTTCCTGATTAATTTCTCTGTAGGTATTCCATCTTCCACGCCACAGAAAAAGCTCTTAAATCCAAATTTTTCAAGGAGTCTTTTTGAAGCCAAATTATCGGGATCGATGACTCCGATTAGATCTACTGTCGGATACACCTTGTCCGCTAGATGTAAGAGCTTCGTGCAGACCATTGTACCGTATCCTCTCCGCCAAAATTTTTCTTTAAGTAGATATCCAATCTCCAGTTTCGACCTGTCGTGTTTGTACCATTCTATTTTGCAATCCCCAATAAATTTGTGCTCATTATTATGGATTTTGAAATAGCCGATTTCGTCGTACTGCGCATTAACCTCGAGGATTGAATCAAATTTTAACCTAGCTTCTTCTACCTGAAGTCCTTTGCCAGATATATATCGCATCACGTTGTTTTCCTGTACAAGGGCGTAATACGTTTCGAAATCACTTTTTGTATACTTTGCAATTGTAATCGTATCCATATAAAAAAATATACATGACGTTGTATATGCAATCTCTGGTTTCCATCACTTCTTTTTCATAATCTCATAACCCATACTTTTCCTTCCCTGAGGAGTAGGTGCTTCCAGTTTTTCCTGGAGCATATGGGAGCTAATCTTTTACCTTAATAGGCACGGGACAAAGTCCACGCGCCAGCGAGTTGGATCTACCAGCGCGAGCGAGGTGTTTGTAAACGTCTGTTAAAATATCAACTGCTAAGATACAAAAAAGCCAATGCCGGTAACATTGACTTTCTTTAATCACTTTAATAATTTCAGAGTATGGAACAAACGACCTTTCCATACAGAAGAATTCGGCTGGCAATTAGTGTGTCGGATGTACATGTGATAAAGGTAAGCTACTACTTCATGTAGAGAGAATGTAGCTTATCTTTAAGTTATCCTCGTGGTTATCCTACGGCTCAACTGGGAGGATCCCTCCACTTTTAAGTTCAATAACTTTTTCAACCCACCCCGTCAAACCGCAATTGGTTGATGCTCGAACGCTTACCCTTACCGTCCGATTTCCTGAACCGCTTCCAATTCTCAAATTCAACGTTGGTCCACTGGTATTGTGAAGTGAATTTGGCGGTGCTCCGACAACAGTCCAATTATATGTTGCACCAGCAACTGGCGAAACCGAGAACGTGTAAAGACCAGTGCATGCTAGTGGCCCAGCTGGACCAAAAATCCTTGGATCTTCAGGACCTACCCTAATCGACTTAGTTACTGTCAATGAATTTTGAACAGACTTTAGTAGCACATTCCCGTTAGCACTTCCAATTCGAGTAATTTTATATTGATTATTTCCTAAGTTTGTTAAAGTCGCAATATTTGTTGCGTTTTCTAATGTTATCACACCTGGATTAGTAATTGTATAGGTTTCTTCGTCGCAATCTTAGGAAGCGGGACAGGCACAAGAAGAAGATCGGCAGGCACTATTGGCTTAGCTGGTCACGAGCAAAGTAGAACAATCGTTTAATAGTAGTAAGAGAGGTGGCCAATATTCGTTGACCACCTTTTTATTTAACTTGGTGCTAGTCGAGAGTTCTTATAAGTATGATAACAGTTCATTTTCGAATCGTATTCGATTACCAGGGAGAGTTTCCAAAATAAAAAGCATATTCCTTTGAATATGTTGCGCAACCATTAGTGGCAGTGCATATTAACGTAATGAAGCCACCAACTCCCTTAGAGCGCACTTCTACTGTATTCCCGTTTGCGGACCAAGTCACTGCAGGAAGACCCGTGGAACCTCCCATTTTCGTCCACGAATACGTCGTAGAACCTTCACTATTCATGTTTCTTACTTTAAGAACTCCGGTATACCTGTAATTACCATTGCCACTTAATACAGTAAAGGCATCTCCAGTAGGACTATCTTGTAAACCAATCATATCTTCAATTCCCAAATTAATAAGTCCACCAATATTTATCTCTTTTGTAGTAACAAAATTGCCAGTAGTTGCTTTCAAAGTAATTACTCCGTTAGCACTTCCAATTCGAGTAATCTTATACTGGTTATTTCCTAAGCTAGTTAGCGTAGCGATGTTTGTTGCGTTTTCTAGGGTTACCGTTCCGGGATTTATTATAGTATATATATCCTCTGAACAAATGCTTTTGGGCCCCGAAATTTCTGTTTTGACGACTATCTCTGTTTCCCAATCGTCGTAAACGATTTCGACAGTATTTCCGCCGTTCAATCGGCCTCGATATCCTATCTTAAGTATTCCACCTTCGTTATATTCTTTTGGGATATAAATATTAAGCTGTTTGAGGGATGTGGAAGTCGGGCTTCCTTCGGGAGCCATAAAATCTGTGTGATCAAATTCTACCTCATTCGATACAACCTCATAACCTCCATTAGGGCGGAAAAGGAACATAAATGCTTTTAAGTCATAGAAAAGGGTCCCGGTATGTTGTGGACTTCTTTTTAGGCCCACCATTCCCGTGTAAATTTTGTCGGTACCATCATCTGTATATAAGATCTTGTTTTTTCCGTCGACACCTTGAAAAAATGTAGCTGTTCCTGCCTGAAAGCCAAACTGGGCTCCGTTAATTACATCACTAAATGTTTGCGTATAAGCTGATGTAATTGTTAGTGTTGAAATTATTAATAAATATAGTACTTTCATTATTTCTGTAAGTTTAGGTATACCTCAGGTTCAATCGACATAATATATTCACGAAGTTTAAATACTTGTGCTTCTTCGTCAAAATAAAACATGGAGGTGTCTAATCCAACCCCTTTCGAAAATTCTAACATGATAGAATCCTTGTTGTATTTTTTGCCGTAGATTAAGAGATAATCCTCGACCTTATTATCGGCTGATCGATCATCTTTTTTACATGCATTTAGGCCTAAACCCAATGCCAAGAATAAATAGAAAATTTTTTTCATAGTTTTTTAGTTAGTTTGCTACGTTAGTACTTTGCAATGCTAAAATATATGAAAAATATCCCGGAGCAAAAAAAGTATCATTAATGTTACGTGTTATCTTGTTTTGCAACTGGTTGATAGTGTGTGAAAAGCACTGGTGATCCACGACAATATTTACACTATTCGCAGACTAACACCGCAATGTCTCCGGTGCTTTTCATGATGAAGAAGTAGCTATATTTCATTTATGCTTCCCATAAAAAGTAGCTCTGGGTCCATTAATTTTGAATCTAAGTTAATAGTCTGTTTACTTATGAGGTCAATTTTAATTGTTCCACTTCTTGTATCGAGAAATTCCACCCGCTGGAATTCCACCATTGAGAGTGTCGACATAGGTCGCCTTATTAACGCGGAGCTTTTTCAAGAAACGTTTAAGATAAAGGTCTGATCAATGCCGTACATTTTGGATTTTCCGATCTCGTTACCTTTTTTTAAAAAAAATATCGCCTGCAGTTTCTGTTTTTTACTTTCTATTGTAGTTCCTTTCGTTATATTCTTGAATCACTCTTTTCAATTCTTTTACGGAAAGCCTTCTCTTTATGCCAGTTTCAAGAGCAGCGACAGACAATTCGTCATCACTTAATATCGCCTTGAGTTTATTGATTTTTTCTTTACCCGCACTTCCAAAAAGCCCAGTACTATTGACGTAGATCAATTGGTTGCTTCCTTCTTTGATTAAAAACATAATACTCTGGGTCCATCCTCCACCAGAAAATCCAAATCCTCCTGCCATCGGAGCACCGCCGTAGTTGATGTTTTCAATAAGAAATATTGGGCCTGTGCTGGTCGATTCGTATATTTTGAGACGTGCGTCAGACTTAGCATCTTCTTTAATAGCGGAGAGGTACGTTAGACCCTTGCTAAACCGATATGCTTTTTTGAAGTCGTTTGCACCAATCTTGGTACTTTTCTTTGTGCTTATCGGCGTAAATTTAAATGACTTGGATTTTTTACGGCCAATGTTTCCATAGACGGTATCCTGTGAGTTTGTAATATAATAATCGCTCTTATCCTGTCCAAAGCTATACATACTGACGAAAAGCATAGCTATACTGATAAATACAAATTTCATATATATGTTTTACTGATAAAAAATTATTTTCATACTTTCGCTATGCTGAGAAATACCCAAAAACACAGAGTACAGGAACAAAAGATCTATTCATGATTCTCTGTTAAATGGCCGTGGCCATATGCTTTATAAGGCTTGAAAAACCTTTGAATATTTGTTGCAGCTTTTTTTAGCGCCGGGCTAAGGTACTATAGATGTATTATGTGCAGGTTAATTTTTGTAAATATTTGAGTTAAGTTCTAGCGCTGTTTTCACACACTTTCGATAACACCTTGTCAATAAATCGGTTGAATTTTCGTTTTCGGAAGGTTTTCTCCCGGGGGCAGGTTAAAGTCGATACGGTGTTGAATTAGTTTTCGGATCTCGGGCAGTGAAAAAGCGGAACATATTATAATGACCTTCTGTGAGGCATCGATTTGATTTAATATGTCATCAATGATGGACATGTTTACAAGTGGGCCTTAAAGAGCGTCTTTACGATATGGGCCTTCTGGTACCAATCATTATAGACAAGTTCGACAGCTTCTGGTCTGAAATGTCCAAAGTCAACATTCCTGTAGTTTTCCAATAGTTTAGCATATTTTTCAGGATGCTTTATTTGTTTTCGGAAACGTGCTGTTGTGATATGCGCGGTAGATAATGTATATCTGGCATCGATGCTCTGCTGTAAAGAGGTTGCCTTAAAGTTACTTCTCAACCGATTCCTTAGGTATTCAAGGTTGTCATTTAATGGGAAACCCTGAACCATTACAGCTTCTGCAGAGGTAGATATTCCTTTAAATTGGAGGCCGATCTCCGGGATATTTCTGATACTTTCCTTAATGAGGTGCACATAATTTGGAATATTTACTTGACTAAGGTCAAAGCCGTCATAACAGGAGATGATCGATAGCACGGTGATGTGCATATCTGTGATCGGTTGATAATACTGTTGGTTGTCAATATTACTCATTTCCCCTTGGAAATACTGAATGCTCTTTTTGATGTCATCACTGGGCCTTATCAGGACAGTCAAGCCTCGTCGTCTGTCATTTCCATCATCGATCAATTTATCGGTTAGCACATTTCCATTACGGATTTTTTCGATAGATTGGTTATACAGTTTATTGTAATGTTCCGTCAAGTTCATGTGTCTTCACTGTTAAAGATGATCAAATGGGCTAATGACAACCTCTTCAAATTCGCAGTAAAAGTAGAAATACCGGTTGGAATATTTAGGAATAACTGATGATTTTTAAATCTTTACGTCCGTATCCTTCTCTTTTAGCACTTTTTGGATAATCGCAAAGAAACCCAGGTAGTTCTGAAAACCTTGCTATGAGGGTTATTCTTTTTCGTTCAAGACATAAACACTTCCTTTTCCTTTTCCAATCATTGTCAGCACTTGTTCGTCTCGTAAATATTGTAAATCCTTTTTCAAAGTACTCAATCCTATTTCGGGAAATTGCTTTGCCAGATCACTTACTTTGATAGGTTGACTGTCTTGAATAAAATCTTTTATTAACCTTTGCCTGTTGTTCAGATAACCGCCTTTGGATTTGAATACGTCATATTTTTGTTCCAATTTTTCGGTAAGGGTTTTCAAACTCTCTAAAAAGAAAATCAACCATTTGTCAATACGTTCTTGTTCTGTTCCTCTGTTTTTTTGCCCTGTCATTAAGACTTCGTAATAGGCTTTTTTATTTTGCTCAATATGATTTTCAAATGAAATATACTGAATAAAAGGATAATCATTTTGTAGAAGACAAAGTGTTGTAAGTAGCCGGGATAACCTGCCGTTTCCGTCTTGAAAAGGGTGTATACTCAAAAAATCGTAAACAAAACTACCAATAACAATAAGTTGATGAATGCTTTTTTGTTCTATTTGCTCGTTTGTCCATTCAACTAATTCCTGCATTTCTCCTGCTACCAATGCAGGTTCGGTGGTTGCAAAAATGGTTCGTTGTTCGCCTGTCGGATAGGTTGCTACTACTTTGTTTGAAAGAAACTTGTAAGTACCTCTGTGTCGTTCGTCTTTATTGCTGTATTTCAGCAATATTTGGTGTAATTGTTTGATATAACTTTCGGAAAGGCGTATATCAGAATAGTTGTCATAAATGAGTTCCAAAACTTCATAATACCCGACAACTTCCTGTTCGTCACGGCTTTTTAGTTTTGTTATTTTAATGTCGTTTAGAAGTTCTTGCACTTCTTTGTCGGTAAGTGTTGCTCCCTCAATTCTCGTAGATGAACCGATACTCTCAATAGTAGCAATTTTCCGTAATTCTTTCAGATAACGGTTTTCCTGTTTTTCGGCACTATTCCATTTGCCCTTAAAACTGTCAATGTAACCAACAAGCTGTAAGACTCTTTGGTTGGTGATAAAATCAAAATTGAGCTTTTGAATAAATTTATCCATATATTATCTGTATTTTATCCGAAAAAGGGATTGTACAAAGATATGAATTTATCTGTATCTTATCCGTATTTTATCCATAAAAACGGATTGAAGTACGGCAAGTTTTTCCCTTGACGGCCCCTAGCTGCATTGCCTCAATGGAGCCAAATGTCAAGAAGTTCTTTATTTGGAATGAAATTATCATGGTATTAATCAATTATTTCCCAATAGCCTCCTTTTAGTGGAAGGCTTAATGGGAAATTCAGATATGGTTTATTTTATAATCTCTTTCAGCTCGGAGTTTACTATATAACCGCCGACTTGATTTGCTCCATCTGTAAAGTCTATTAGTTCATGTTCGCGTAAGATCTTGATATACCGCTCTACCGTTTTCCGAGACATTCCCGTAATCTTGCTGTAATCAGGTACGCGTTTCTTTTCGTTGTATAATATTGCCTGAAGTAAAACCGCTAATTTTCTTTTGGTGGTTGGTCTAGCTCCCTCAATAGTTCCCTCAATAGTTCCCTCAACAGCAGGTTCAATAGTTATAAAATATTGGATCAGGATGAGGCGGTGCTCCGTGCAGACAACAATCCGTTTGCGGTAGTTGTCCTCACTGCATTGCTGGCGATATTGCACCGTAATGTTACAGATGAGCAGTTGAAAGAGATCAAACACGATCTTTATGAAGAGATGATAAAGCGTGAGATGGATAAGGATACACGACAGGGGATATACGACTTTTTGGCACGTTATGTGAGTTTTAAAAATCAGGAAACATTTATTATCTTTGAGAAAGAAGTAGAAATCAAACTAGGGAGGAATACTACAATGGGAACACGAGAATATTTGCTGGAAAAGGCTAAGAATCAAGGATTATTGCAAGGGATTGAAAAAGGGATTGAGAAAGGTGCTGAAGCGAAGAGTTACGGGGTTGTGGAGAATCTAATTACTGAACTTAATCTTGCGGACGATGCGATTGTCCGCATAGCCGAGGTATCTCTTGAATTTGTGAAGAAAGTACGTGCAGATCTAGCTAAAGGGAAAAAATAGGTAACACTTTATTTTACAGATATTAAATAAATAGCCGTTCGGATATCCCGAGCGGCTATTTTCTTTTTTTTAAATTATCGCTTTATGTCAAGGCACTGGAAACATTTGCTCCGCAGCTCGCTACGCTCGGTTCCGGCGCCAGGGAGATATATCTTGTATATAACAACCTCATCCGGTATCATTATTTTTTTACAGTTTTTCTTTCAATTTTAGCCATAAACCTATAATTGTATTTGCTATCTCAATTTGCGATGTCAAAAATTACTTCCCACTCCGTTTATTCACCTCCGCCTTTGTATCAGCATCGACAACAACAATCTCAACCACCTCATTTTCCATTAGCTTAGACGGAGTCCCGTCAGCTTTTTTCTTGGGGACTTTATTTATATCTAATTACGATCTGTTCTTCCTTTGGAATTCCATCATGAAAAAGATCTTCTAAGTTTTTAAAACCAAAAAAGCTTTTTTCAAGACGAGTTAAATAACTTATACTGCATTTTGCAATATTCAGTTATTCTTCATCTTTCTTTAAGGTTTCTTCTACTGAGATTTCTAAAGCATCGCAGACATTCAAAAGTTTAGAAAAGAAGAAATCTTCTTTTCCATTTTCCATGTCACTTATTTTGGCTCTATCCATTTTTGGAATTTTATCTGCAACTTGTTGTTGTGTTAATTCCAATTCGATACGTCTCAGTTTTAATTTCTTTCCAATTCTTAAAACTATTTCCAAGTGCTTCTTATCTATCATAAAAATATTTTTGTGGTTTTATTGCCACTTTTGATAATTATTACTATATTTGTTTAAGCGATTAGACAATAAGGCCGTTTAGCCATATTGAACGATGTTTTCTCGATCTACGAACGACTAAATACCATCGAGGGAACCGTGAAGATCGCCTCATGCTTAAAAAAAGTTTCTTACTTTTGTCATAAAGCATGGTGGTGGTCTCGCGTAAACTTTAGATGGTAGAGTCAAATGTCTCGTGTAGACATAGACGACAGGGCTAGTCACCCGTGGGTCTAAAGTGCGAGGCCGCCCTTTGCTATTTTAAGGGCTTCGAGTTCACATTGTTCACATAAATTTTTTAAGAATTATGAGAACGACAAAACTAACCCACAAGACCTGCAAAGACCTGATCAAGGATCAGAATCGCGGGTATTCCCCTAAGCAACATTTAAAGAACGTCATTTCACCTCCGGAATAAGTTTACTGATCTTTCAGATACTGAAAAGAGGGGGTAATAAATGCCAAAACGAAAGATTCGCAGGGCTGAATAATTTCAGAGGGCGAATGATTCTCGAAAGCAAAACTCTACTTTCTTTCTTGATGTATCTGGCCGACCTCTACCAACATTAAAACAAAATTGTTTGCAATGGGTCAATTGATCGGTTACACTTATACTAGTTCGTACCTAAAAGTAGTAATCTTTCCATAATCTGACAAATAATTTCTGCTTATATGTAGATATTGTAATGCGATATCGGTGCGGGTCGGTATTTTATTTCCGCAAATACGATAACTGAAAACTCTTTAACCTTTTTATGTCGCGTGATCTCGTATTCGGATTTTTCAAGAAAATACTTATTGACGATGTAATGACGTAGATAAAATAACGTTGAAGCTACGGTTTCATTCGGATTATAGAAGTCTATTCATAACGTCTTAACCATTAAAAGAATGCGAAAATTACGCAAAGGGGAAAGTTATGCGCTGTTGCGAAGTGTTATTCCCAGCCAATTTAAAGATCCCTCCAAAGTCGGGATGACAAAAAAGAAGGAAACCCTGCCTTGTCATGCCGAGGATACGAGGTATCTACTTAGCCGTTTATTTAGATCCTCCGCAAACAACAAATTTTTAAGCGGAGTTCTACGAATATGTATCCTGTTTTTCATAGTTGTGTTGTTTAGTGATGCCCAGGCGCAGTCGGGGCGTACACTCGGAGGAGAAGTGCGCTCGGCTGCCGACGGGCAGACTATCGAAGGGGCATCCGTACAGACTGGTAATAAATACACGTTAACGGACAAAGAGGGGAGGTTTAGTATCACGGCACCCCAACCCAAAGGAACACTAAAGATTCACCACATTGGATATGTGGCACAGACTGTCGCCTATGATGAAACAACTACGCCATTAGAAATAAGATTAGAGCCAAATGAACAGCAGATTGAAGAAGTAGAGGTGGTGAGTACGGGATACCAGCGTATCCCTAAAGAACGGGCTACAGGTAGCTTCGTGCAGATTGATAATGAGCTGTTGAATAGGCGGATTTCCACAAATCTGTTAGATCGGTTAGATGGAATTGTACCAGGCATGCAGTTTCGATCATCGTCGAGTGGGGGCTACAATCCATCTCTAATCGAGATCCGTGGAAGGAATACCATATCGGCGGGCTCTGCTCCACTGATTATTTTAGATGATTTCCCCTATCAGGGCGATATCAATGCAATCAATCCGAACGATGTACTATCGATTTCGGTACTTCGTGATGCCGCCGCCGCCTCCATCTGGGGTGCTCGCGCAGGAAACGGCGTTATTGTTATCCAAACCAAAAAAGGAAGTAACAAAGCAAGGGCGGAGGTAAACATAGCAAATAACGTCACGATCGGCAATAAAGTAGATCTTTACTCCGCCAATAGACCCATGCTCTCGTCCACCGAATATATCGAAGTCGAACAGTTTCTGTTCGATAAGGGGGCATACAATACCCGGATCCGTAACGGATTTCAGGGAATTTCCCCGGCCGTATCGATCTTTCAACAAACGAAAGATGGCACAATTTCGCTAGAAGAATCAACCCTTCTGATCAATAACTTGAAAGAACAGGATGTCCGTAATGATCTTCTACGGTTTTATTACAAACACCCGGTTAGCTACCAAACGAGCGTCGGCATCAGCGGAAGTTCGGCTGCCCACAGGTATTATATCGCAGCGGGCAATGATCTCCAAAATGGTAACGTGGTGAACGACAAAAGAAATCGAACTACACTGACAAACAACCACAGCCTGCTGTTTTTCGCGGATCGATTGCATGTTGATATCAATACATTCTACGCTTTCGATCGCCAAAAAAGTGGTCATGCAATTGCGAGCTTCTATCCGTACGATAGGATGCAGGATAATGAGAGAAATGCAATGGCTTGGACGAGCGCTAGCGGGTTAAGTTTATCGTTTACGGAAAACGTAAACGAACAACTGCTCGACTGGAGATACCGACCCTTGGATGAGCTAAACTTAGGCGCTAACAGAACGAATGACGATCGATTTCTACGGGTGAACACGGCAGTATCGTATAATCTATTCGATAAAGTAAAGGTAAAGTTGCTTTATGGCTATCAGCAGGGAGAAAGTAGCTCCTTACTTCAGAATGATCTCGACCGATTTTACACCAGAAATCTGATCAATACCTTCAGCAAGATTGAAAGCGGGGTGTTGCAGTATAATTTACCACAAGGTGAAATTTGGGACAGTGCAAACACAAGTAGGGGTACACATACTGGACGGCTGCAGGCCGACTACAAAGTTAAGTTCTTTAGGAATGACCTCGATCTCTTTGGTGGTTTCGAAGTCATGTCGGATAATAGATCCGTTGCGACCAATATATTGTACGGTGTGGATGCTGAAAAATTAACGAATCGGAACACCGATATCGATTTTAATAGAGCCTATCCCTATTATTACAACAACACTACAGCTACCATTCCCAATGGCTTCAACCAGGTGCGACATACAGATAGGTTCGTGTCGTATTACGTTAACGGGCTTTATAATGTTAGGGACAGGTATATGCTTTCTTTTAGTTTAAGAAAAGATGAATCCAATCTCTTCGGGGTCGATGCAAATCAGAAAGGGGTGCCCTTGTGGTCGGTCGGCGCAAAATGGGATCTCAAAAGGGAACAGTTTTTTAATCTGGACGTGGTAAGTAACCTAAAGCTCAAGGGAACATTTGGGTACACGGGAAATATTGATAAGTCTACTTCAAGATACCTAACCGCGCAATCGGCATCTTTTCTGACTAATCTCTACGGTCAGCTGTACGCAAATGTGATCAATCCACCCAATCCAATGCTACGCTGGGAGAAAATCCGAAATTCGAATCTAGGCTTGGAAATGTCTTTATGGAATAATAGCATTAACCTGGAAATCGAACGATGGGAAAAAAGCGGACAGGATCTCATCAGTAAGATCGATCTGGCTCCGCAGGCTGGGCTGGCAAGTTTCATCGGCAATGCGGCTTCGACAGCATCCGAAGGGATTGATGTGTCACTCCATACCAGAAATATGCAACGTAGCCGCTTTTCGTGGGATAGTTTTTTATTGATGAGTAAAAGCAAAAGTCTGGTCAGCGAAATATTCATCGAGCCGGGTTCAAATTACAATGTCGTCTCTTCGCCGGCGCAGAACTTTATCGAAGGGAATCCCTATTGGTCAATCTACAGCTTTCCATATAAGGGATTGGACGAGGCAGGTAACCCCATTGGCTTCCTGTTGGGTGAAGAGAGTAAAGAATACCCGGCGATATTGAACAGTACGGAGCGGGACGGTATCAAACTCCACGGCTCGAGTATCCCTACAGTGTTTGGGAGCTTTCGGAACCAATTTACATACAGAAGTTGGTCGCTGTCGTTCAGCTTGTTATATAAAATGGGGTATTATTTTAAGCGGTCGTCGCTTAATAACAGTACAGCATATGGCTCGGGTGGTACGGTCGACGCGTATCAGACCGATTACGAAGGTAAATGGATGACAGCCGGAGACGAAGCGCATACCGATGTGCCATCCCTTATCTATCCGGCAAACCTAAGTCGGTCTAGATTATACATCCAGTCCGATCGGTTGATCGAATCGGGAAGCCATATCTATTTTCAGGATGTGAATATTTCGTATGATATGGATCTTTCGTCGGGCATCAAGATGCGGACATACTTTTTTATCAACAATCTTGGTATGATTTGGCGAAAGAACAGACAAGGTATCGACCCGAATGCTTTAGGCGGGTACCCGATGCCGATAACTTATACCCTAGGTTTAAACTTTAATATATAGCGCCATGCGAATTTTTTATATAATCATAACGTGCGTATGCATGATCTCCTGTACGAAATCAGATTTCTTAGCAGAGAAACCGAGATCTTCGATGTTGGTTCCATCTACGGTGGAAGATTACCAATTGCTATTAAATAACCCACTTATTAACGAAGGCACTACGGGTTTGGGTCTAATTTCTTCCGACGATGTGTATTTCGATCAAGAGTCGCTAGAGGCTATCAGTCCACTGGTACGCCATGTGTACCTCTGGGATCGGGATATGTATGCAGGCGAACAGCAGGTTAAGGACTGGAACAATGGATACTTTGCAGTTTTTATTGCAAACAATGTGATCGAAGGGATAGAAGATGTAATTGGAACGACCAAAAACAAGCGGGACGTATTAGGTCAGGCTTTCTTTAAAAGGGCGTATGCGTATTTTGATTTGGCAACGCATTTTTGTGAATATGTTGACGACGCTAATGATAGCCAATTGGGTTTACCATTGCGAACGACGGCCGATGTGAATGTCATTGAACAGCGCGCTTCATTGGAGCAAACCTTCGAACTGATCAAATCTGATCTGTTACAGGCTAAAGACCTACTGATACATAGCGTTCCGGTGCAGGATAAGTATAGACCTTCCGTGTTGTCCTGCTTTGCGCTGCTTTCCCGTATGGAATTATACCGCGGTAATTACGAAGGTGCGGAGATTTATGCAGATTCTTGTCTAAAGCTTTCAGATGGCCTACTTGACTATAATAACATTGATCTCACAGTTTCGAATCCGTTTACAAGTGATCATGTAGAAATTATTTATAAAACTACCTGTCCAATGTACGTAGAGCTCTACGGTGCGGATTTTTCTCCAGCTCGTGTAAATCCACTATTGATCGAACTGTTTAATGCAAATGAACCCCGTAGAAGATTGTATTTTGGAACAGATAGCCGCGGATTGAGCTATGCTAATTACAGTTATACAGGTTTTTCCACATTTCCATTTACCGGCCTCGCCACCGACGAGATTTACTTGATCAAAGCCGAATCGGCCACTCGAAACGGTAACCTTTCCGAAGCGCAAGAAAAATTCGAAAATTTCCTACGCATGCGATATAGCGATATACCCTACGATCTTGAAGAGCTGAGTAAGGATAAGGAAAAAATGATGGATATGGTATTGTTAGAACGCAGAAAGGAACTGGTGTGGCGCGGAAGCCGATGGTTAGATCTCAAGAGACTAAATGCGGAAGGATATTCAATTTCCGTGCGTAGACAACAAGCAGTTGGGGCCGAGTTTTCACTGCTTCCAAATGATCCCAAATATATTTTTTCTATACCGGTAAGCGAAATTAACCGAAGTGGAATTACACAAAATTTAAGATAACATGCGGAACAAAATCATAATCGGATTAGTAGTATACCTGTTATTAGCAACGGGAGCAGCCAGCGCGCAGAAATATGCCAAACTTTCTGTGCGGCAAGATAATAATACAAAATTTTATATAGAGGAGATAGCCTTTACCAAGCTCAATAAGCAGATCAACTCAAGATCGAGTACAGATTTATCTGAATTTACTTTGAAACTGGATAGTGGGGTGAGCGATATCATGCTACCTGTAGATGATCAATTTTGCTATTATTGGCTAAGATACTCCGTCAAGGATACTACGGGAAAATATGTTGCAAATCAAAATACAGATGCACCTGAAGGTCGGCCATTTATTTTGTTGGAGAACGATTCATTGGAATTATCTTATGAGTTTTTCGACGGTAGAAATCCGAAGATAGCTTATTTAAGGTGTTTTTTCGATGGGAAAAATAAGGACTTCTACAGATTTCAATTTAATCCATTTTTTGTGGATCAAGCTGGGGACGAATTGCATGCTCGATTACTGGATAAAACACGATATTACATACCCAACGAATTTATTAGACTAGCTGACTTATATGTAAGAAAGGTGCAAGCTGCTTCTTCATCGATACTTGAATTTTTGAGAATTGATAGTTTAGTAAAAGAGATGTTGGTTGCGGATCATGTGACACATGTGTTGGACAGAACATATTCCATGATGCATAGTTACTATTTAGCAAATCCTGAAATAACCAAGTTAGAACTTGCGAAGTTATACGATGATATCGATATGTTAGTATATTTAGAAGGTTTCTCGCCTATAGGACTAGAGCGTTCGTATTACACTGCGAACGTGATGTACAGAAAGTTGATAAGGCAGATGAACTTAAGATCTTATGACGCCGCATGCAAGTTTGATGAGGATTTGTTGTATTACACGGCCGACGAAATGTTCAATGAAATTATTAAAATCAAGAACGAACGTTTACGTTCAAAATTAATCAGAGAGTGGTACGTTCAATTGTATAATATTGGAAAGCTAGATATTGATGATTATCGGGAAAGATTAGGCGAAATTTTGCTGGCACCGTACAATGAAATTTTGGCGGTAAATAGTGCAGCAGTGGAATATGAGTTTGTCGATATGGACGGGAAGTCAATAAAGCTTTCGGATTTTAGAGGCAAAGTCGTCTTATTGGATTGGTGGTTTACAGGTTGTACGGGTTGTAAGATACTGGCTCCCAAAATTAAGCAGGCCAAGCAGCTCTTTACAGAAAATCCCGATATTGTGTTTGTCTCGATTAGTATTGATAAACATTTTGACGTGTGGAGTAGATCTCTTGAAAGCGAGGAGTATACATCGTCGGAAGCGACAAATTTGTACACTGGTGGACTGGGTAAAGGGCATCCCATGATTGCTGACTTTGATATCATTGGCTATCCTAAACTAATATTGATCGATAAAAATGGTATGCCGGTGGCGGAGCATGTACCAGACCCAAGGGTTGATGTTGAGGGTTTTGTCCATTTTCTTAAAACATACATAGAATAATATTTGATAGGATTGATTTTAAAAAGAATAGCACCCGGCTGCGGGCGCTATTCTTGTCGATTTAATTCTGATAAAGTGCAAGCCCCGATTGTGCATGAGGCTCGATCCAGCCGTTGCTTTCATACTCTTCTATTTGAGTAGGAGTGTAAGATTCTTGTTCCGGCACATTCTCCATACCTTCTGCCGTGATTTGATACGTACAGTTTTTGCTGTCCGTCTGATTGCAGTTTAAAGACGGATTTACTGTATTACGCGGACTAAAGGAAGCTCCCTTATTGACCAAGAAGTTTGGTGCAAGTACTGCACTCTTTTTAGCATCTGCTTTTTCTTCGACATCTTCCTTGTTATCAAAAGACTGTGTTGTTACTGCTAGACCTAATAGTGCCACACCGAGCACGGTTAAGTTTTTTGTTGTGTTTTTAATTTTTGCTATCATTTTAGTAAACTTAAAACTGTATAACTTTTTTTGTTTTTCCATCATTGCCGCAGCCGTGTAGCCTTTATGACCCTGTTAGTGCTACGGTATGCTTTCCGTATTTCGATCCCCTGACTGCTACAGCCGTTGAACCACTTTGTCTTTAGCGCACCGGAACATCCGGGAACAATGCAAATTTTCTGTTATGATATTTCTTTTTCATTTTGTATGCTTTATTTGAGAAAGCAATACATTACGCCTCCCCGCAATTCAAAATTAGAAACAGAAATCAGATGATGGTTGGGCTATTGCGCCAATGAATTGGGATTCTATTGCAACGAATTGGGATTATAACCTGGATTTAAAACCGCTGTCGGAGAAACTCTTCGCTGGTGTCCAAAAATTTGGCAAGCTCTCGGCGCGTAATCAAGGGTATGACCTGCGAAAACTTTTCCCGAAACAACGTTAACCGGTCGCCTTTCGATATCTCCAACAGATGTGTCCTGAAATCCTTTTCCTGCTGCTGTTGTGCCAGTAGCTCATCGTATAGCTTGATCAGGTCGGGAGAAAGTTTCAACAGGCTGTACAGCGCATCGCGCTTTAGCAACAATACCGCTGAGGCCTCGATCGCCTTTAACTGTACATTATTACGTTTTAGCGGTACGATAATAATACCCGTTTTCAAAATATACCGCTTCGGTATGTGTTTTTCATATTTGCCAATAGTACCTACGCCAACGAAGTAGATGTCGCCCAGCTTAGCAGGTAGGTGTTCACCGGTGTCGAGTTCGATGTGGATAAAATAATCCAATAGGGTAGGCAGTTCGGCAAGCCAATCTGGGTATAAATCGGACAAATAATCACCGAATAGGGTTTCCATGTTCTCATTCATATTTAGATGTGTTGTTAGGCCCGAAATATACGGAATGAGCGGTATCGAATCCTAATTTTGGTACATATAGCATATAAGAGGGATATCGGTGCAAAAATCAGTGATATCTTACCCTTTCTACGCTTCGCGACCGTTTAAAATGTTGCTTAAAACGTATTCAGGCTATTCTTCCCACTTTTTTCTTTTATGAAATCTGTCCGTGATATTTGCGTATCAGCTGATGAGAAATAGTAAAAATCGTACGGTTTGACGGGAGTGATCTGACCCGTTTGGTTCCAGGTCAAAACAAAAATTCAAGTAGTATGGAAAATGTACTGAATGTTTTGGATGTGTCGGTCTTCATAGGCCGTGACATGGCGGAGATGATCAAAGGGGATCCGATCCTCGACGATCTGATCGACGCTGAAAAATGCTGGGTTTAATCATCTTAATCGGGTGAGTTAACCGCAAGATTTGTCCAAAAAGGGTGGAAGAGTTTATGGATATACGAAATCCACCTTTTTGGACATCTCTTATTGACCAACTATAAATAAATTGTTATGAACAACACGAATAATAACGAGGTGGTGCGTGCGCTCTGGTACGCGAATGTATTGCAGCACTTTCCAGATAAAAGTATCCTAGAATTGCAGGATGGGTTTGAAATATGGATGGCCAACAAAAAGGAATATGCCGATCTGTATAACAAGTGCACGGTGGCTGATTTATGTAAACAACCGGCTGTTTCTTTAAACACGGGCTCGGGAATATGGCTCACCTTCCACTTTGGACCGTACCGTCTACTCCCACGGATATTAATTGCCTCGGGGTATAAAGTTACACTGTTGGCATCTGCACGTATCATAGCGCGCGAACAACAATGGTATGAGGAAGAAATGGGTCGTGCAAGGTTAAGGACAGATGTCTTCGACTGTATTGTAGCCGATAATAATATGGTACTCAAACAGGTATTGACGCATGTGAAACAGCGTAATCGCTGGGTGCTTATTTATTTGGATGCCGATGAAGGTCTGCAGCAGGATGCGGTAAAACTCGACGGAAGCTTGTTAAAAGTGCCGTTGCATAAGGGGCATGTCTACTGGCGAACCAATATCTTAAAACTGGCAGAAAGGTTTAAGATAACCGTCGCGATCGGTCATCTAACCAAGAGTGAAATAGACGATAAGTGGAGAATAGATGGCCCACATTCGATTGGCCATGAAGACTCAACCTGTTGCGACGCATATCACGTGCGGTGTAGCACACAGTTAGTGCAGACGTTTCAACAGATGATCAAAAACAACTGGCTAGCCTGGGAGAACTGGGCATTGCTGCATCGGTACCAGAAGGAAAAGATCGCACCTGTGCCATTGGAGTTGAAGCAACCGGTCTTGATGATGCCAATGTTGCTCCGCGGTAAACCGTTCTTTTTCGATATGCGCGGGCAACAATTTTTTGAAATAAAATCCATAGAATAACTATTTTATTATTAATTTAACGATTCACCGATATCTAAATCAATGCATCAACTTAAAGACTGGTTCTTATCGCAGAGAGACGGCTTGTTTTTCCGGGCATCCTTGTGGCTGTTAGTCATACTAGCTACGCTGGTCGGAACAACACTTGAGGTCTTACACAGGTTTACCTTCGTTACGTTTTTAGCATATGCATTTCCTTATTTATTCGTCTTTTTAATATGGTTTTGCATAGGCTATTTCGTCGTGCATCGAAGGTGGATGAAATGGCTTTTATTGCCCTTGTCCGTTATCCTGATCTTAGCCACGATCGAAGCGACCTTTCAATATTATTATCACCTGCTTCCACGCTGGGATATTGTTTTCTTTTCAGAACTGACCGACGCACGAAGGATAATATTTAATACGAGAGTAGTTACAGCCAATCTGATCCTGATGGCAGCCGTATCGATAGACTATTTCTTCTGGCAGCGGTTTGTACTGCAGTTGGAATTTGCACGGGTAAAGAGTAGACTGAAGATGCAAGAGCATAGCCAGCTGCTGTCCGGACATTTCATCTCCTCACTATTAGATATGGCAGAGGATAACCGGTCAATCAGTACGGCAGATACATTGATTTTTTTTCGGTATATCTATACGATGCTTGCTCAACGTAAAACATTGGTAGCTTTGGAGGAGGAGTGGAAACACGTAAAGTTGTTGATGCAGATCGCCAGCCACCGCCGGTTTGAAGTACATGGAGAAAACCTCCTCAGTAAGCGGATGTGGAATAGATCCGTGCCTGCACTGACCCTGATGACTTGGTTGGAAAATGCGATTAAGTACAGCCCGGATAACTTAATGCAACCGATTTACCTGGAGTGGATGCTGCTGGAAGGAAAACTCCAGCTTATGATTCGCAATAGCGTGTCTACTGCGGTATCGCCGGGAACTGGTAAAGGGATGGCCTTGGTGAAACAGCTTTACGGAGAGTTTCTGCCAAATGATGCTGCTATCGTTTACGAAAACCAGAACGAGCACGAGTTTACTGTAATTTTAACCTTAACACATAATTATGCCTAAATTTTCTTTGTTGGTTGTCGACGACAACGCTAACGATGCGACGAAGTTAGTAGAAATATTGGGGGAGTTTGATGAGATAGATGATATAAATGTAGTAAAAGATGGATTTGAGGCTGCCCGCCTCATAAAAAAGCAAAATTTTGACATGGTTTTTTTGGATATTGAGATGCCCGGCATATCCGGAATAGAACTTTACAGTTCGCTGCCGCTGGATAAGCGGCCAGCGCTGGTATTGGTCACGGCACACGAAGAGTTTGCGCTTCAAGGGTTTGCCATTGATGCGATGGATTTTTTGGTGAAGCCAGTGACGTACGAGGCGGTAGCTAGAGCATTGATCAAAGTGTTTTCACGCCTCAATTTTTCCATAACCATAAAAACCTCGGTCGAACGCAGCTATATGTTCTTTCTGATGCAGGGAGGTATTTATAAACAGGTTATTTTCAAGGATGTGATATACATAGCCTCACAGGGCAATTACGTCGACATCATCGGCCGGGATTTCGAACTTACCGGGCGATATACGATGAAAGAAATGGAACTGGAGGTGCCTGCTTCATACTTTCTCCGTGTGCATCAGAGCTTTATTGTGAACATGAATTTTGTGGACCATCTTGTTGGGCAGCATTTGTTTCTAACAGAGGGTCAGATAGAGAAGGTGCCGATCAATCGCGAATCACGTAAGAAGCTCATCAGACGAGGGAAAGATAGAGGGGAGGACTGACAGTCAGATATAAATATCAAAAATTTTATTAAACCCAGCCGCTTTCGGAAGTGGCGAAAAACGTACTAACCAGTTATGAAAAGTTTAGTAAACCTTGTCCTTCAGGTCTTGAAGGATACCTATTTATTATTAGGCGAAATCAAACAACATATCGGACACCGTAGGCTTCCATTGGAGAAAAGACGGCGCTGGACCAAGTGGGAGGTGATCCAGGAGCTTGGCATGAGTGAGTCTACATACAATCGCCATATCAAATCGGGCTTGCTTAAGCCGATGCGACTTACCGGTGAGGACAACTATTTTGAGGAGGATCTGCAGGAGGCGTTCGAGCAGAGCCGGCTCAAAGGCAGGATCTGATTACAGTCTTACAGTATACGTTAGCAGGGGTACAGCTTTATGTAGGAGCCGTAACAGGTCTTGTGTGCTTTGTATCGGCGTATGTAGGCATGCTATCGCCTGGTGTAGCTCATCTATCACCTGCTGTATGCGCGTTAGCAAGGTATGCAAGTGCGCTATGTGGGCAGATACGTCTTTTACACCTTCCGATAAGTCGCCTAACGGGGTGTGTCTCCCTGCTACCGCATGGTGTAGACAGGATGCAACATGCTGTACGTGTGCTATACACGAGGGTAGGCTACATAACAGCTTGTGTGTCTTTTCTAGCATGGGCTGTAGTTCGTGTAGCATACGTTGAATGTACGCCACCGTATGCTGTATGCGGTGTTTTTTAGGTCTTTTTTAGATTTATCCTGTCTGAAAAATGTCTCATCGTGTCAATTTATGCCAAATCGTGTCAAAAGTCGCCGTGGGCCACATTGCATACCTACGTTTGTATCGTTCGGTCAGCTCGCGAGGACTACGGAACGGCAAGGATAGGTGAGAGGTGAATGTCGGCTTCATGGATCACCCTGTTCACGAAAAAAATAAAAAAATGGCAATTAAAGCAAAAGCACTCATCAGTTTTTCCCGGATGAAAGACGATGAACTCGTAGTAACAGCCAATACCATTGTTGGCGCTATGACAGACAACAGTAATTACCCCGCTCCGGCACCTGTACTCGATGATGTCCAGGTCTTGTTGGATGACTTTACGGGAAAACTGGCGATATCCCGCAAGCGGGGTTCGCCGGAGGATACGGCAATTAAGAATGACAGCAAGGAACCACTTGCTGAGGCGCTGCAACAGCTGGCCTATTATGTGAATTCGGTGGCCAAGGGAAGGCTTGCTGTTCTATTAAGCTCAGGATTTCCGACGAACAATATGGGCTCGGCAGCGTTGGTGCCGCTGATGGTGGAGTCGGTGAAAATGAGTGATGGAAGGCAGTCGGGACAGGCGCGGTTAAACTTTGCAGCACAGCGGGGGGCGCTGATCTACGAGTACCAGTACCGGATGATCACACAACCGGAGTCGGAATGGAGCGACCGCCTCACGACGACGTCGAGCCGCAACAATATACTCGCTCCGCTCGAGGTCGGAAAGCGCTATGAGGTACGTGTACGTGCCGTTAATACGCAGGGTGCAGGCGACTGGAGCCAGACCGCTAGCATTTTAGTGCGCTAGTGACTGGTGATTGGTGACTAGGGGTTAGTGATTGGTGACTAGGGGTTGGTAGTTAGAGGTTAGGAGATGTTTCTTCTCGTCTTTGCGAGGAGGAACGACGAAGCAATCTTTTTATGGATTGCTTCACTCCACCTCATATCCCCAAGCTTCGGTTCGCAATTACGGTTTAGGTCTTAATACTCAATACTTAATACTCACTACTAATGAATACAGCAACACTCTATCTCCGACGGAAATACGGAGAGAAGGGAACAAATGGAACCATCACCTACAAAGGTGAACACATTTGCCATGCCATAGAATTACCGGATCGGAATAACCTGCGGCGACTGAGCTGTATCCCGGAAGGGCGATATAAACTGGAGAAGCGCATCTACCCGAAGAACGGGGAACAGATCGGTATCCCGAATGTACTGGGGCGCGAAGCGATCCTGATCCATCCAGCCAATAACGCGATGAAAGAGTTACATGGCTGCATCGCTCCGGTTACAACGCTCACCGGGGAAGGAACCGGCGACCACAGCCGTAAGGCGTTGGAAAAGCTCAAAGCACTGGTGTACAGCCTATGGGATATGGAAGCAGAAGTGTTTTTGGTGATTAGGGGTTAGTGACTAGGAGTTAGGAGTTAGAACTGTTATTCTCGTCATCGCGAGGAGCATAGCGACGCGGCGATCTTAGAGGGGGCAGGCGTTAGGGGTTAGAAGACTAGGAGTCAGAAGTGTTATTCTCGTCTTGCGAGGAGCGTAGCGACGCGGCAATCTTTTGTCTTTTGCAAAATAAGATCGCGTCACCCTCGTGCCTCAGGTTCGCGATGACGTTGTAACGGTCATACATCTCAATACTCAATACTCAAACTTAATACTAATGAAAAACATTATAAACAAAATAAGCCGTGCAGTACAGGTGATACTGCTGGCTCCGATTAAATTGCCGGGAAAGGCATTAAAAATTATTAAATATGTCGCGGTGGGTCTGGGAGTGCTGGAGTCCGTAATGGATAATGGGAAGCAGGAATCTGAGACCGGGGATCAGGAAGCAGAAGTCCGAGGTCAGAAGGATAGCGAGGTAGACGAAGAAGAAAGGCCGGAGTGTGATGAAACTTAACGACGTGCGCATCAGTACGCTGGGCGGTACCTTTTGCTCGGTATGGGCTTCTATCTCACTAGGAGGGATCGCAGAAACTGTTGTACTCTCGACCGTAGGTGCGATAGTCAGTTTCTTCATCAGCGGCTGGCTTGGAAGAATAAGAAAAAAAGAATAGATAAGACCGTAACGCGATCCCTTAGAAAGGATCGCGTTTTTTCAGTTGCACGAGAGTACATCGCAATTCTTAGGGTAATGTTACAATGTTGGGTGGTTTTACGGTTTTATTTGTATTTTTTCTGTTATTGTAGGGTTTTCTTAAAATAAATCCTTTTTTTTGCTAACTTGCTTGTAGCATAGAGTCAAATCTCTGATTCTAGGAGTTGCTGCCAATCTAAATTGTCAACGATCAACAAATTAAGATTATGGATGCAGATAAACTGTTGTTTGATAAGTACTACCGTTCGTTATGTTACTTTGCGTGGCAAATGGTACAGGATGAAAGCCTAGCAGAAGATTTGGCTCAAGATGCGTTTGTGAGTTATTTTCAACATAAATTGACAGTGTCGGAAGATGAACCGGCAATCAAAGCGTACCTGTACTCCTCTATAAAATTTGCGGTATATAACCTCAATCGGAAAAACAATACAGTCAAAAAATTCTGGGAGCGTAACACGTATCAGGAGTCGGATGATATCGATTATGAACATCATATTATTCGTGCTGAATTTATGGCCGCTATTCATACCGTGCTAGCCAAGCTTCCGGATGCGTGCCGAAATATTATGTCAATGAGTTACGTAGAGGGACTTTCTAATGCGGAAATCGCAGATCAGCTGCAATTGAGTATGAATACGATTAAAACACAAAAGAAAAGAGGACTCCAAGTTCTTCGTGAAAAACTGCATCCAGATTATTTTTTGGTATTAATAGCTGTATTTCTATACGATTTTTAAAAAAATACATTTTTTTGTCACCCCATTTCCTGATTTAAGTTTCTTAGCTTAGATTATGGATACTAACCCCTTAAAAATAGCTGACATTTTAGTTAAAATGTTTAAGAACGAGTCTATCTCCGAAGATGAAAGACAGTTTTTAGACGTTTGGTTAAAGATGGATTCTCGGAATAGGGATCTTTTTGATGAGTTGCTAACTAGCAAGACGGAGTTAGATGGCAGTTGGTTGGAGCGTATCGATGAAGAGAATGCGTGGACGCAAATCAACAATAAACGAAATCGAGGTACAAAAAAGCATTTTTCTTGGATGGTTGCAGCGTCTATCGCCTTGTTGTTTTCTTTAAGTTTTTACCTGTTTTTCAATAATAGCGATTTCGATTCCCAGCCGCGCTTCGTGAAACGTGCAGATACCAAGTATACCAATGATATTTTGCCTGCAAACCTCGGCGCTAAGATCGTGTTGGCAAATGGAAAGGAGGTAAAAGTGGACGACACACTTACTGTTCCTCAGAATGGGGGCTTACTAGCCGAAGATCAGATAACCGCTTCCATTGCCGATGTAGCGGTGTTGAATACACTAGTGGTTCCCACGGCAAAATTTTTTAAACTGACGTTGTCCGACGGAACTATTGTGTGGGTTAACTCCAATAGTGAATTAAAGTTTCCTACCCAATTTAACAATACGGAAAGACGTGTATTTCTTTCTGGAGAAGCGTATTTCGAAGTAGCTAAAGATGTTTCTAAGCCTTTTTATGTAGAGACGGAAGATTTAAAAGTAAAAGTGCTGGGTACGCATTTCAATGTGTCGACTTACGGTGCAAAAAGCAAGACGTCTTTAAAAGAAGGAAGTGTAGAAGTGAGTAAGGACGCGCAATCTGTTATTATTTCGCCGGGACAAAGTGCTGAATGGAGTACGGAAGGCCTCAAAGTGAGACGTGCCGATTTGCAGAAAGACTTAGCTTGGAAGAACAACGAATTCTATTTTAAGGGGGATAATATCATCAACATCGCCAACCAATTAAAGCGTTGGTATGATTTGGAGGTTGTATTTTCTAAAGAAGTATCGCTCACTGATACATATTCGGGTGAAATACGACGGGATGTCCGCCTTTCCGAAGTACTGAAGATGTTGGAATTTGTGAGCGAATTAGATTTTAAACTGGATAAGAATAAATTATTAATAACAAAAAAATAGATTATGGTATAAACGGACAAAAAAGAAAAAAACAGGAGTGTTGGCGCACCCCTGTAAGACATTAAGTTAAATTAAGAATACTAACCCCTAACATCAACTCAATTACTCAAATGTATGAATAACTTATCATTTGACAAAAGGCGCATGGAAGCGTGGAAACCGCCTATTGTCTCAATTTTCCGAATTATGAAAATAACAACATGTCTTTTGTTGGTTTTTATGACTTGTGCTTACGCTGAAGGGACCGCACAAAAAGTATCACTTTCGCTAAGGAACGCGAAATTGGAGGATGCTTTTGCCCAGATCAGTAAACAGACAGACTATAGATTTTTGTACAGCGACGAGGTGCTAAAAAGGTCGGCGAGCGTGAATGTCAATGTACGAAACGCAAATTTAAAAGATGTTCTGAACGCGATTTTGCCCGGCGATAATTACTCTTTTAAAATTATTGCTGAAACCATTTCTGTCGTTTATAAAGAGAGTACTTTGCCTCAGCCTAGGGTAATCGAAGAGCAGCAGAATAGGGTGTCGGGAAGAGTCACAGACGGAAATGGGGATCCACTTCCTGGTGTGTCGGTAGGCGTCAAAGGCACATCTCTAGGCACTACAACGGACGAAGATGGAACTTTTGCTGTATCGGCACCACAAGGTAGTGTGCTGTCTTTTCGTTATGTAGGGTATTTGACGAAGGATGTTGCGATTCGAACTCAAACGGTGGTAAATGTACAGTTGGTTTCCGAGGATCAAGCCATTGAAGAAGTAGTTGTCACGGGTATGGGACAGCGTTTAGACAAGCGACTATTTACCGGAGCTACATCACAGATTTCAGGCGACGACGCACAAATTGGCGGACAAATTGACCCAAGCCGTGGACTCGAAGGACGAGTGGCGGGGGTTTCTGTACAAAATGTAACGGGAACTTTTGGAACAGCTCCAAAAATACGCGTGCGGGGTGCAACATCTATTTATGGTAGTTCTAAACCGCTATGGGTAGTAGATGGTGTTATCATCGAAGATGTGGCAGACGTGAATGCGGATGCGCTATCCTCTGGGGATGCACTTACGTTGATCAGTTCGGCGGTTGCAGGTATAAATGCACACGATATAGAATCTTTTCAGATTCTGAAAGATGGCTCTGCTACTTCTATTTATGGAGCTAGGGCAATGGCCGGTGTTATCGTAATTACGACAAAAAAGGGAACCGCTGGACGTAGCTCACTTAATTATGTTGGTGAGTATACATCAAGAGCAACTCCCCGGTATTCGGAGTTTAATATTATGAATTCCCAAGAGCAGATGTCGGTTTACGATGATATGTATAGCAGAGGGTATCTTAAGTTTGCCGAGACTGCTGTAGCGCAGAATACCGGTGTTTATGGTAAAATGTATGAATTAATTGCAAATGGCGAACTTTATAACGATCTATACGGTGATCGTAAACACACCAATGCACATTTGCGGGAAGCGGAATACCGGAATACGGACTGGTTCGGCGAATTGTTTCAGCCAAGTCTGCAACATAACCATTCAGTCAGTATGTCGTCTGGAACGGAAAAATCACAGTATTATTCTTCCATAAGTGCCCTAGTGGATCCCGGATGGACGGAACGTAGTAGCGTAAACCGGTATACAGGTAACTTGAATGCAAATTATAATATTTCAGACAATCTGAAACTCAATATAATTACCAATGGATCCTATCGCAGTCAGCAAGCGCCCGGCACTTTAGGGCAGTCTACAGATGTGGTTTTTGGCGAGGTAAAGCGCGATTTCGATATCAATCCTTATGCGTATGCCATGAACTCTTCACGTACCTTGGACCCAAATCTATTTTATATCCGTAACTATGCTCCTTTTAATATCCTACATGAGTTGGAAAACAACTATATGGATATTGATGTCGCAGATTTGAGATTTCAAGGTAATCTGAAATGGAAAGTTATTTCCAAGTTGGAGCTCGGAGCATTCGGATCTGTTCGATATCAGAACACAACCCAGCATCACTATATTAAGGATCAGTCTAATCAAGCGATGGCTTACAGGGCAGGTATTTCTCCTGAAAATTCTACGATACGGGATGCAAACCCATTCTTGTATAAAGATCCGGATGATCCCTACGCGCAAAAGGAATCGATCTTATCGGAAGGCGGGATATATAACCGAACCGATTATAAAATGTTGGAAAAGCTGTTCCGCTTTACGGCTCAATATAATGAGACGTTCAATATAAACCATACATTTAATGTTTTTGCAGGATCTGAAGTAACGGCTTCGGACAGGGGTAATACTTGGTTCAGAGGATGGGGACTGCAATATGACCTAGGTGAAAGTCCTTTCTCAGATTACCGAGTTTTTAAGCGTGGACAAGAGGAAAATACGCCTTATTTTTATGTAAATCGGAATAAAGATAACGATCCTACAAGTACAGTGTATAAGCAGGCGGCTTTCTTTACAAATGCCACCTATTCATTTGCTGGGAAATATATATTAAATGGGACTTTCCGTTATGAGGGAGCTAATAAATTAGGTGAAGCGACATCGGCACGGTGGATGCCAAGTTATAACATTTCAGGTGCCTGGAATGCGCACGAAGAAAACTTCTTTGAGAATATATCCCCAGCATTGTCGCACTTAACCTTGAAAGCTTCCTATAGTCTGACCGGAGATAGAGGTCCAGCGGATGTTACTAACTCATATGCGGTTTATCGTTCTTATACACCATGGAGACCTACAGCAGGCGATACGGAATCTGGATTGGAAATAGCGGATCTGGCAAATGAAGAGTTAACCTATGAGAAGAAGCACGAGCTAAATATCGGTACGTCGATGGGCTTTTTAGACAATCGTATTAATGTTGAATTTGATTGGTTTAAGCGTAATAATTTCGACTTGATCGGCGTTGTGAATACCCAGGGTTTAGGTGGTACCATATCCAAAATGGGGAATGTTGCGGATATGCAATCGCAAGGTGCGGAATTAAGTCTGACCGGACATATTTTTAGAAAAGAAAACTTCAAATGGACATCGAATATAATTTATTCGAATGTAAAAACGAAGGTAACAAAATTAGACACCAGAAGTCAAGTGATCGACTTGATTACAGGAACGGGATTTGCAATGCAGGGACGCCCTGTACGTGGATTGTTTTCTATTCCTTTTTCTCATCTGAATGACGAAGGGCTTCCTGTTTTCATTGGTCCGGATAGCGAGGAGACCATTACAGATATTTATTTTCAAGAGCGGGACAAGATTGGCTATTTGCAGTATGAAGGTCCTACGGATCCTATTCATACCGGAAGCTTTGGCAACATGTTTACCTACAAGAATGTTGGATTAAATGTATTTGTGACTTATTCGTATGGAAATGTGGTACGGCTAGATCCCGTCTTTAAAGACGAGTATTCTGATTTAACATCGTCTACAAAAGAGTTTGCAGATCGTTGGACGGTACCAGGAGATGAAGCATACACAAATGTTCCGGCAATAGCATCTGCAGGACAAAATCGCGCGTATAATTTTGATCTTCAATATGCCTACAATGCCTACAACTATTCTTCTGTTCGCACGGCAAAAGGTGATTTCATCCGTTTAAAGGATGTTTCGCTGACCTATGAATTGCCGAAAGATTGGATTAGTGCCTGGAATGTGAGCTCACTGGGATTACGTTTTAATGCGACCAACCTCTTGTTAATCTATGCTGATAAAAAGCTAAATGGACAAGATCCGGAATTTGTAAATGCAGGAGGGGTAGCAGCACCAATTGCTAGACAATATACCCTGACATTGCGATTGGGGTTATAATGGAAAATTTTAGAAAGTAAAGAAATGAAAAGAAAGAACACACTATATACAGCGATCGTTTTCTTATGTGGTCTCGGTCTTACTTCTTGCAACAAGTTTCTGGATGAGATGCCTGATAACCGAGCGACGCTGGATACAGAAGCAAAAATCGATAAAATGTTGGTTTCTGCCTATCCACAGACAGCATATCTGGTTTCGGCAGAGTTCTCTTCAGATAATGTGGACGATTATGGAGCAACAAATCCGTATAGTGAGCGGGATATTGCCCAACTGTTTCGCTGGGAAGAGGTTACAGAAAATACAGATGACAGTCCTAAAAGTTTGTGGGAGGCTTGCTATCAAGCAATTGCCAGTGCAAATGCTGCATTGGTTGCTATCGAAGAAATGGGAAATCCCGCATCGCTAAACCCCCAGCGCGGCGAGGCTTTGGCTGCGAGAGCGTATAATCATTTTATCCTGGTGAACCTTTTTGCTCAACATTACAGTAAAACACATTCCCTTACGGATCTAGGTGTGACGTATATGCTTAGTCCCGAAACGGAGTTAGATCCCAAATACGAACGCAATACGGTTCAGGAAGTATACGACTATATGTTACAGGATTTAGCGGAAGCCATTCCATTAATTGATGACGCTACATATAATTCCACACCCAAGTATCATATGAACTTTGCGGCTACAAATGCATTAGCGGCTAGAATAGCGCTTTATATGCAAGATTGGGAAAAAGCAGTTCAATATGCGAACGCCGCTATAGGCGTAAACCCTTCGGCAATACTTCGTGAAAATGATAAGATTAGCGCAAATGCCGTAGGAGGTGTATTGGATGTCGCGATTTTTTATAACCGGAGTGATATAAAAGCCAATCTGCTCCTGCAAACCGCTGGGACAAATCATGGTGTGTATTTCGGACCTTATTATGAAGGCGGTCGTTATAGTCATGGAGCGTTAATTGCTAACACAGAAACGATGCTTGCACCGGCCCCATATGGACAGCGAAACTCTATCGGATATAAGGTGAGAGCATTTGTTTATTCAGGCACTAATCTCGACAAGATCTTGATGGCTAGAGTTCCCTATCTATTTGAATTTACTGACCCCGTTGCAGGGATTGGTTATAGTCGAGGGGTTTATGCTGCTTTTACAACAGAAGAAACAATGTTAGTTAGGGCAGAGGCACTTATTCATTTAAAGCGATATAACGAAGCCGTTGTGGATATGAAGAGATGGGTTGATAATACGTTGGTAGCTCCTCCTGCCGTATTTACGGTAGAAAGTATCAATACTTGGGCGAATAATCTGGAGTATTTTACACCTCAGATGCCTACGCCTAAGAAAAAGTTGAACCCAGAATTTGCCGTGGAAGCCGGAACACAAGAAAACTTACTTCATGCGTTGTTGTTTATCCGCCGCGTAGAGACAATACATACGGGTTTACGCTGGTTTGATGTGAAACGATACGGCATAGAGATTGAAAGACGTATTGTTACCTCCGGTACTACCGTTGCCTCCGTAGAATCAGAGTCTAAATTGACTGTTCGTGATAAAAGGCAGGCTCTACAAATTCCTTTGGACGTAATCAGCGCAGGTTTAACCCCTAATCCGAGATAATTATGAAAAGATTAACTAAACTATTTACCATTTTATTGTCTTCAGTATTATTGTTCTCCTGCTCCAAGGAGAAACTTAATCCAGATAGTGTTTTTAAAGATTTGGACGTGGAGAAGAATGCGCTAGACAACTATATTTCCGCAATGTATACGGAAGACTACAACATCGCTATTGTATATAAATTCGTGGAGGGTGAATCAGACTTGAATTATAACCTCAGTCCCGCTCATTACGAAAGCTCGGTCCGTATGACCAAATTAATGCATTACCTTGGTATAGCACCTTACGATAAGGTGACAGGTAGCAAGAGTTTTATAAAGTCTTATTTTCCAAAAATACTCAATTATATTGGGTCGCCCGCCTATCGTAACAATGGTACCATGGTATTAGGCACCGCTGAGGGTGGAAAAAAGATTACTATGTATAATTTGAATGCACTCGATGAAGAAACAGGAGAGGATATTGAGTATCTAAATTTCTACTATTTTCATACGATCCATCATGAGTTTGCACATATTTTGCATCAAACGAAAGATTATCCAACATCTTTTGATCAGATTACGGGTAATGGATATGTATCGGATGCATGGAGCGATATCTACGATGATGAAACGGCTGTCGCCGAGGGCTTTATTTCGGCCTATGCTTCGAAAGAAGCAAATGAGGATTTTGTCGAAACCTATTCTTATTATATTACGTTGACACCCGAACAATGGGAAGAACGGACGACAATTGGAGGTGAGGAAGGTAAGGCGATCATTGAGGCCAAGCTTGATATTGTGCGTACCTATTTTTTAAATATATGGAAAATAGATTTAGACGAATTGCGGGCAGAGATCTTAAGTCGTCAGGGTAATTTACCAAATTTTGATCAGACATCTTTAAACTAGGAAATATGAAACTAAAATATTTAATATTAGCATTTATACTTCCTGTAATGCTAATTACATCGTGTAAACGGGAAGAGGATCGAATTTTTGATAAAAGTGCATCGGAAAGAATGACAGCGGCAATCGCTAATGTCTATACTGTCTTACAGGATAACGAAGCTGGGTGGATGATGAAATATTATCCGAGTAGCACGCGTGAATTTGGAGGTTATACTATTTTTGCCAAATTTGTTTCCAATGCACAAGTGTCTTTGACTTCAGATATTAACGATGACGTCATTACGAGTTCCTATTCTGTCGTGCAAGAATCAGGGCCGGTATTAACATTTAACGGCTTCAATAAAGTGATCCATTATTTTTCGGAGCCGGGATTGGATAATGGGGGCATCGGTGCGGATGATACGGGTATGAAGGGCGACTTCGAGTTTATAGTGTTAAAAGCTACAGCAGACTCGGTTGTTCTAAAGGGAAAGAAAAGTGGCAACGAAATTGTGATGTTACCTTTATCTGGAACTGAGTTTGAAACGAAAGCTGTAGAATATCAGGAAGCAAGTATATCCTTTGCAGAATTTGGAGTGTTTAATCTAGAAAATAGTAGTGGAGAAATTTCTCCTTTAACATATAGTTCAAGAACATTTCAGGATGCTTCAGACGCAAATAGTAAGTTGTTAACTTTCAGGGTGGTGCCTGGAGGTTTGGAATTTTATGAACAGGCGGATTTACAAGGTGCAAAATTCGACAAATTAAGTTTTACCGCCCCCAACGGAGAATATCCTTTGGGTTATTATTCTGATGCTAATAACAGTGTGAAAATTGTGCCACAAGTTACGCCTATCAATATGTGGTTTAAAGACAACTTATGGTCAATGTCCTATAATAACGTTGGAGCAACTGGTAAAAGTTTTTGGAACGACGCCCGTACGAGTTTGACGAATAATAACATTGTGCTGAATAATTATTATATAGGTACTTACAGCGGGTTAACAAGTATGGTTTATGTTTTGCAAAACGGGGCTGTAGTTGGTCTGATTACACACGATATCATGTTGATTCCCGGAACAGAAGATCAGGTTAAAATCTCGTTGGATGGAAGTATTTACAATTTAGGAGGTGGATTTGGTGTCGCGTATTGGACGGCTGGTCTGAACGCGCTTACCACGCCGTTCCAAAACCGTACATTTAGGATAACCGCTGATGATCCCAATAAGCCAGGCAGTGTTCTGTTGACGGATATTGGAATTCCGACAAATACATTTAGACTGTTTTTAGATGATATCGATGATCCATTTAATAATTAACATTGAAGAATTACCGGTATGGATGCGCTTCTTAGACTAGGTAGAAGTTTCTAGATATTCTATTTTAACCTATTCGTTGTGTCTATTCATCGAAGAGGGGATTGTTAAACTTGTTTGATAGTTTAAGGAAGTAGTTACCGAACCCCGAGGATGGTCAAAACCGGAATCGGGGTTTCGTTACTTACACCTGAATATACAAAGTTACTATCCAAATTTAAAGTGTACTTATTGGAATTTTAAAATTGATAAATCTTTGGTCCGTATGAATTAAAACAACACAAACTTTAGGAATCGATTTACTTAACAGCAATATTTTCAAAAATAGTGGAACCGAATACGGTCCGTCAGCATTCATTATTGAAGAAACTGGCACAATAAAAAAGCCGTATATAGGCTGATATCTTTTTCCTTAAAGATGAGGCGTAAAGCCGACAGGGATTTTGACCGGGCATAGTAGACGTTGCTTACGGTGGTTCCTAGTGTCTCACATATCTCCTGGGTGTCCATCCCTTCGAGATAAGACAAGCGAAACACTTCTGCCTACCGTTGTGAAATTGAAAAATAAATATTACTTGTTCTATTCGGCTAATCACTTCATGAACATCGATTATTCGGTGGGATATGCGGTGGCTGATTCACCTTATGGTCCTTGGGAAAAGCAGAAAAATAACCCTATTATCCATCGTTCTATTGTTGGTGAGAATGGTGCTGGGCATGGTGATCTGTTTGAGGGACTAGACGGGCAATTATATTATACCTATCACATTCACGTTGATGAAAATAACGTCAGGCCAAGACGAACACGTATCGTGCCGGTAACAAAGCAGTGGAATCCGCAGACCGGAATCTATGAATTTTCGGTAAAAGGAAACGAGGTGATCGTACCTGTGATAGCGGAGAAATGAGAAGGTAGTTCCTCGACTATCCCATGGGGCCATGATCCAAAGATATCTTTATTAAATAGGTGAAACCAGCTGCACCTATGCAAGAATGTATATGTGACCGATGGGTGCCTGTATGACGTCTACCGCCACGCAGATTCCAACACTTACCGCACATGCTGTAGATCATGCGGTCAAAGAAATAAAAAGAATGGATAGATAAGGAGATCTCATACCGCTGAAAGTGCGTTTTCAATAGAAGAATTAATGTGTTTTTAACAAAGGAAATCTTAAAAATTAGTATATTTATCCCGAAGTACCTCAATTTAGCCGGGCCGATGTGCTCACCGAAGATAATTTTGAATTTGAACAATGAAAATAGGAATAACTTTTGGCGTATTTGATCTGCTACATGCGGGTCATATTATGATGCTTGAGGAAGCAAAACGTAATTGTGATTATTTAATCGTGGGACTTAACACGGATCCATCCGAGGTATCGCCCGAAAAGAATAAACCGACGCAATCCGTCGTTGAACGCTACATACAGCTGGAAGGATGTCGTTATGTGGACGAAATTATCCCCTATGAAACAGAGCAGGATTTAGCTGATATGATTAAGGCATTGCCGATAAATGTCCGTTTTATCGGAGAAGAATATCGCGACCGGGATTTTACTGGCCGTAAATATTGTATCGAAGAGAAGATTGATATCTATTTCAATAAGCGCAGCCATCGCTTTTCGAGTCACGGACTGCGCAAGGTTGTAGCGGAGAAAGAAGCGTCTAATAAGTGATTAGGCGGCAGGAGTTAGAGATGTGTAATGTCTCACTCCTGATATCTGACACCTAATGCCTAAAAAAGATGCTTGAAAACGATATACTAAAGATAAAAGTAGTACCAAAAGGAGCGGAACTGCAGAGCATATACAATAAGAATGCAAAGCGCGAGTATATCTGGCAGCGTGACCCGCGTTTTTGGACCAAAAGTTCTCCCGTGTTATTCCCGATCGTAGGAGGTTTAAAGAACGGTAGGTATTGGCTCCATGGACAGGAATATCAACTACCTAAACACGGTTTTGCGCGTGACCATACGTTTGATTTGGTTGTACAATCAAAGACGGAACTTAGCTTCGTCTTGCGGGCAGACAGGCAGACGAAAGACATATACCCTTTTGATTTTGATTTTTTTGTACATTACATCTTGGAAGAGGATACATTGTATTGTACTTATGAGGTATGGAATAACAGTGAAGAAAAAATGTTGTTTTCCGTAGGAGGTCATCCCGCTCTGCAGCTGGATTTTTCGCAACGCAGGGGGTGGGCTGATTACTTTTTGGAGTTTCCCGATGATAGTGCACTGACCCGATATTACCTCCGGAATGGATTGTTGCACACACAGCCCGAGTTTTATCCTCTGGAAGGCCACCGCCTTCAATTAAGTGGAAACATGTTCCGGGATGATGCTTGGGTGTTGAAGAATCTCTTGTCTAAGAAAATAATACTGGGTAACAGACAGGAAGACTATGCTGTAGGGTTTGCTGTTGAAGGATTTTCATACCTCGGCCTGTGGTCTGCACCAGGATCATCTTTTATCTGCTTGGAACCCTGGTGTGGTGTAAACGACACGGAGCAACACAGCGGACTATTGGAAGAGAAGGAGGGGATTGTCGTGGTATCGCCAACAGATCGATGGCAACGAACCTGGTCTCTGTCAATACTAAAGTAGTACGGCTAGGTTGAGCTTACCGCTCCCGAAGTTGCGATATGATAGAGAGAAGCGAATCATCTACAAATCGATAACGATTGCGTAGAATTTGTGCTGTAAAATAGGGTATTGACGTGCTTTTTGCAGGCTATTGATTACCTTTATGGAACCTACAAGCCACTAATTCACATATCATGACAGTATTTAAAACATTAGGCCAGTTTATAATAGAAAAGCAAGCGGATTTTCCATATGCAAAGGGCGAGTTCTCCCGTTTATTACGTGATATCGGTATTGCCGCGAAGATAGTAAACCGTGAGGTGAACAAAGCGGGATTGGCGGATATCTTGGGTGCTGCAGGTAAGGTAAATATACAGGGCGAAGGACAGCAGAAGTTGGATGTATACGCCGATGAGCAATTTATTGCAGCCTTGCGTAGTGGGGGAGAATGCTGTGTAGTCGCGTCGGAGGAGCATGAAAATCCCATATGTATACAGTCTGAGGTTTCCAAAAATGCAAAATACGTTGTCTGCATTGATCCACTCGATGGATCGAGCAATATTGATGTCAATGTATCTGTAGGAACTGTATTTTCGATCTATAGGCGTATCTCTATGAGCGGGGAAGCAACGTTGTCGGATATTCTGCAAAAAGGAGCCGTACAGGTCGCTGCAGGTTATATTATTTATGGTTCGTCAACGATGCTGGTGTACACTACAGGGAAAGGCGTGAATGGATTTACCCTTGATCCCAGTATTGGCGAATTCTGTCTGTCGCATCCAGAAATTAAAATTCCGGCTCAAGGAAGGATTTATTCCGTTAATGAGGGTAACTACCGTAAGTTTCCGGAAGGGGTAAAAAAATATATTAAGTACTGCGAAGAAGAGGATGAGGCAACGGGGCGCCCTTATATCGCACGGTATATTGGATCGTTGGTAGCAGATATCCACCGCAACCTTTTGTTAGGAGGCGTATTTCTATACCCCAACACCTCTTCTCATGCCAACGGCAAGCTGCGCCTGATGTATGAAGCAAATCCGGTAGCATTTATTGTGGAGCAGGCAGGAGGGAAAGCTTCTGACGGTGTGCAGCGCATATTGGATTTGACGCCTACTGAGCTGCACCAGCGTACGGCATTGTATTGCGGCAGTAAGGACATGGTCGAAAGAATTGAATCCTACCTTCAAGAACGAACCTAAGAATACATGCTTGATAATAGTGACGAAAGCCGGTTGAGGGAAACACTTGAACAAAAAATAAGAGATAAATTTTGAAATGACATTAGTTTGACATACAAGTTGTACTAAATAATGCAGAGTGGGCGTTATAATAGCTCATAATTTAGGTTAATAATTGGTTAATTAAAATATCCTGGAGCTCCCGCTTCAGGATATTTTTTTGTCGTACAGTTGCGTGAGCAGATCAACATCGGTTCAGGAATACAGATCGTGAAAACACCACTATCTAGCTTTTTTGCAAAACGGATGGATACTCGCCGTGAGGATTATTTTGGTGTTTTCTGACTTAATGTTTTGATAAACACCGTTTTTAGGTTTTCTTCTCCGTATATAACCGTTCAATGTGTCAAAAAAAATGTACAAGAATGAACAATAAATGTACATCAAAAAAACTAGTTATGTTTAAATTTGAATGCTAGCTAATCGTAAAGTGTTAACTATAGTCGCAACCGGTTGCAACTGTTATTGAATCACTCAAAAATATAAACTGGAAATAATGAAGATAACCGAAATCAATTTTATGAACATACTTACTTTTTGTTTATTATTACTTGCGGCACCTTTTTTCTCGTATGGGCAGCAATTACCTTTTCAGAATAGGATGTTGGACATGGAGGCCCGCGTAGCAGATTTGCTAAAAAGATTGACGGTGGAGGAAAAAGTAGGTTTGATGCAAGACGTTTCCCAACCAGTCGATCGACTAGGGATTAAAGGTTATAACTGGTGGAATGAAGCACTGCATGGGGTAGCTCGATCGGGACAGGCGACGGTTTTTCCACAACCAATCGGTATGGCTGCTTCTTTTGATAGTGATGCAATTTTTGACGTGTTTAATGCCGTGTCGGATGAAGCGCGTGCAAAGCACCATCAGTATGCTGCGCAAGGGAGTTATGCCCGATATCAGGGGCTCACTATGTGGACGCCTACCATCAATATTTTTAGGGACCCTAGATGGGGGCGCGGAATTGAAACATATGGAGAAGATCCGTATCTAACGGGTGTACTGGGACTTGCAGCGGTTAAAGGTTTGCAGGGTGTGTCTAAGGATGGATACGATAAAATTCATGCCTGTGCAAAGCACTTTGCCGTACACTCCGGGCCGGAGTGGAACAGACATTCATTTAACGCGGCCAATATCAGACCAAGAGATCTATACGAGACTTATTTACCTGCTTTTGAGAAATTGGTAAAGGAAGGAAATGTAATGGAAGTGATGTGTGCGTATAACCGCTTTGAAGGTGAACCCTGCTGCGGCAGCGATCAATTGTTAATGCAGATCCTTCGGGAAAAATGGGGATTTAAAGGTGTCGTGGTAGCAGATTGCGGAGCGATAGCAGATTTTTACAAAGAAAATGCGCATAAAACACATCCGGATGCAATCACAGCGTCCGCCAAAGCGGTATTAAGTGGTACGGATCTGGATTGTGGATCAAGTTATAAGGCATTGATTGATGCGGTTAAGGACGGCCATATCCAAGAAAAAGACATTGATGTCTCCGTTAGTAGGTTGTTGTTGGCTAGATTTAGACTCGGAGAAATGGATTCTCCGAACGATGTTCCTTGGTCTAAAATTAGTTCGGATGTCATCGCATCCGAGTCTCATGATAGTATAGCGCTGGAAATGGCACGTAAATCGATGACCTTATTGCAAAATAACAACAAAATCCTCCCCTTAAAAAGAGGAGGATTAAAAGTGGCGGTGATGGGGCCGAATGCGCAGGACTCGGTGATGCAATGGGGGAACTATAACGGAACACCTAAGAGAACGATTACCATTTTAGCGGGTATACAGCAGGCGTTGGGGAAAGACGACGAACTGGTTTATGAACAAGGGTCTGGCCTAGTAGAGAATATCATCATGGAGAGTGCATACAGTCAGTGTTTTTCGGAGGAGGGAGCTGGATTCGCAGCACACTATTGGAATAATAAGGAAAGAACCGGCAGTATGGTGGCAAAGCAACTGATGAAAACACCTTTTGCGTTATGCACCTCAGGTGCTACAGTGTTTGCTCCAAATGTTGAGCTGACCGATTTTTCTGCAAGTTATAGAAGTACGTTTAAACCCGACAAAACAGGCGAGGTTACACTACAGCTGTATGTCAACGGCGTTGTAAGTTTATTAGTTGATGGAAAGGAAGTTAAAACTGCCAGAACGGGTCACGGTGCTCGAAAGATAAACCATACAATGAAAGTGCAGAAAGGAAAACAGTATGATATACAATTGGATTTTGCCCATCATAACGGAGATGCGCAGTTGAATTTTGACCTTGGATATCGGGAGGTAATAGATATACAGCGCTCACTTGCACGTGTGGCCGATGTCGACGTAGTGGTATTCGTTGGGGGTATTTCACCTTCTTTGGAAGGTGAAGAAATGGGTGTGGATTTTCCGGGGTTCAAGCGCGGAGATCGTATAGATATTGAATTGCCGACCGTGCAACGCGAATTTTTAGCTGCCCTAAGCAAAGTTGGTAAAAAGGTTGTTTTCGTAAATTGCTCTGGTTCCCCGATCGGTTTGGCTCCTGAAACCGAACGTTGTGAAGCTATCTTGCAAGCCTGGTATCCAGGTCAGGCAGGAGGACGTGCAGTGGCCGACGTGCTCTTTGGCGCGTATAATCCTTCGGGCCGATTACCAGTGACCTTTTACAGGGACACCACCCAGCTTCCAGATTTTGAGAATTATGATATGACAGGAAGAACGTATAGATACCTAAAAGAAAAACCACTTTTTCCTTTTGGACACGGTTTAAGTTACAGTCGGTTTGATTATGGGACACCGATGGTTGATCGGGAAACATTCGTTGTGGGAGATTCGGTTTGCCTCACCGTTCCGATCGCAAATTCTAGCACGATCGATGGAGATGAAATTGTTCAGGTTTATATCAAACGGGTAGATGATCAGGATGAAGGACCCATAAAATCCCTTCGGGCGGTGCAGCGGGTTCATATTCCAGCTGGAGAGAAACATGAAGCAAAAATCTGGTTATCGAGCAAGCAATTTGAGTTTTGGAATGAATCCAATCAGCTAGTTGATGTGTTCTCGGGAAAATTTAGGGTTTTTGTCGGTGGGAGCTCTACAGCGGAAGATCTGAGGGAACTAACGTTACAAATTCTTTAAATTTAAATATAACACTGACGTCGGTTTGAATGACCTATAGTCGTTTGAAACAAGTCTGTGGCTTGTCAATCTAGTTTAAACTTATTTTTTAATAATGAGAATTTTTAATTTCAAAGGAATCGTATTTGCAGGCATGGCAATATTCGTTACGCTATGTAGTTCGGCTGCCCTGTATGCACAATCCGTGACTCCTCAAAATCCAAATATAGCTTAGAAAATGATGTCAACGATGAGATTAACTAAATTGATAATAATGCGAATGTTCATGCTAATGATGTGTGTATGGGCATCGCTGGAGGGAATGGCGCAAGCCAATGCAATAAAAATGGCTGACTCGGATATGAAACGTAATCCTGAAGCTTGGATGATTGACTTTTCGAAAGCCCTGAAGTGGAATTATTGCCATGGTCTGGTCATGCAATCTATCTTACAGGTGTGGGATAAGACGGGAAATACAAAATATTATGATTATGTATATGACTATGCGGATACGATGGTAAATACGGATGGAACAATCAAAACCTACAACGCCTTAGATTACAATATTGATCGGGTAAATACAGGCAAAATTCTTTTTCCCATCTTAAATAAAACAGGTGAACAGCGATTTGTAACGGCGATAGAACTGCAACGTGAACAAATGCGCACCCATCCCCGTACTTCGGGCGGTAGTTTTTGGCATAAGAAAGTATATCCACATCAGGTTTGGCTTGATGGTCTGTATATGGCCGGACCTTTTCTAGCGCAGTATGCAAAAGAAAATAACGAGCAGGCTTTGTTTACAGATGTTGCACTGCAAATTACGGATGTACGTAAACACTTATACGATCCAAAAACGGGTCTTTACTTTCACGGGTGGGATGAAAGCAAGCAACAGCGCTGGAGTGATCCCAATACGGGTTTATCACCACATTTTTGGTCACGAAGTATCGGTTGGTATATGATGTCTATCGTTGATGTATTGGATTTTTTACCGGCGAATCATACAAGCAGACCGGAGATTATAAAAATATTGCAAGAACTCGCTGCTTCTCTGGAGAAATTTCGAGACCCTGAAACAGGGATGTGGTATCAGGTAACAGACTTGGGATATAGAGAAGGGAATTACCTAGAATCTACAGGTTCGATCATGTTTATTTATGCTTGGATAAAAGGAGCTCAAAAAGGATATCTAAATGAGAACTACTTGGAAAAGGGCAAAAAAGCATACGACCAGTATTTGGCACAGTTTGTAAAAACGGAAGAAGATGGTACTTGCTCAATAACAGACTGTTGTTCCGTTGCTGGTCTTGGTGGGGAAAAGAATTACAGAGACGGAAGTTTTGAATATTATATCAGTGAGCCTATTCGTGACAATGACCCCAAAGCGGTAGGGCCTTTTATTATGGTTAGTTTGTTGTTAAATAGGTAATGATCGGTTTTTGAGTAAGATAGATTCACTTTTTACTTAAAACTAATGTAGTACTAACTTTTAATTGTGTTTCATTATATTTCCGCTATAAATAAGTTATCAAAGCCGAGGAGAACCGACCGTAGGGAGCTCACCGTAGGTAAACCGATAAATTTACATTTTTATTCAACGCGATTATAATTGCACGGAACGGCAAATTTATCTAAGTTTGTTATGCAAGTTATAAACCGAACTGTGTAAATTATATGTTCTGGCTAATAAGAAATTAACCCTATAAAGAAATAATGAAAGCGCTTTTAAAAATTTGTATCTTATTCGTTTGTACCCTATCGGTAGGCCTTAGTGCTGCTCAAGAAGCTGTGCAACAACCTGATGTAGCCCCTTTTATTCCACAGCGTGCTGATCCGTTTATCACGCGAGGAATCGATGGTACTTATTATTTTATTGCTACCGTTCCGGAGTATGATCGTATTGAAATACGTCAATCAAAGACACTCGATGGTCTTAAGGATGCCAAAGGAATAGTCGTATGGCGGAAACATAGTGAAGGCATAATGGGTAGTCATATATGGGCTCCGGAACTTCATCAGATAGACGGAAAATGGTATATCTATTTTGCGGCGGGCTCGGCTAAGGATAAATGGAAGATTCGTAAATATGTGTTATCAAATACCTCCAAAAACCCGACCGAGGGCAATTGGAGAGAAGAGGGGGAGATGGAAAGCCATCGTAATGAATTTTCGCTGGATGCAACAACCTTTGCCTTGAAGGGACAACGCTATATGATCTGGGTAGATCGGGCCTCGGACACGGTTGTTAATACCGGTTTGTATATTGCTAAGATGCTCAATCCAACAAAATTGGATGATCGGCAGGTGGTTATTAGCCAACCTCAATATGATTGGGAAATGAAAGGTCATAAAGTGAACGAGGGACCCGCAGTACTCGTTCGTCATGGAAAGGTGTTTTTAACTTTTTCTGCGAGTGCGACGGACGCTTCCTATTGTATAGGTCTTCTTTGGGCTGATGAAAAATCGGATCTTTTGGATCCTGCGTCGTGGCATAAGCTGCGTGAGCCTGTTTTTTTTACGAATGAAAAATTACGTCGCTTTGGCCCAGGACATAACAGCTTTACAACATCGGAAGACGGTAGCACAGATATTATGGTTTATCATGCCCGTGATTATAAAGAGATAGATGGTGAGCCATTGTATGATCCCAATCGTCATACCCGTGTGCGGGTGTTAAAATGGACAAATGACGGTATGCCTGATTTCGGTCAGGAATATGGTGACGAGGTATTCTGATACGAAACGAAGGATGGTTTGGATATTGGGATATACCTGTGCGGGATGAAAAGCTTACCGGTATTTTTCTCGAGGTAGCCGCTCAACGAAGGAATTTACACGGGCGGCAGAGGGGAATAAAAGATATATGTCTATTATTTTGGTGGAAATCTAAGCTGTAAATTTAGAAGCAAGTAAATAAATATTAATATTTTGTTAACATTAACCTAACGTAAATACAATACCAGAATAGGAGATTTGCTGCATGGAGCGAGGGCTAGTTAATTGGATTCTGTTTCTTTCCGTGTTCTTGGGATTGACGCTCTTTACGAGTTGTGGTAATCGGGATAATTCCATAAAGATGAAAGGCTCAGATACGGAAGTAAACCTAGCCGTTAATCTCGCTGAAAAATTTGCAGCAATCGATCCTGCATTTAATATTGCGATTTCGGGCGGAGGCTCCGGGCTGGGGATTACATCATTGCTTAATGGCCAGGCAGATATTGCAAACTCTTCCCGTCCATTATCGGAAGAAGAAATACAACAATTCAAAAACAAAGGTATTGCTCTACGTACCATTGTGTTCGCCGAAGACGCTACTGCTTTTGTAGTGCATCGGGATCTTCCGCTGGAAGAAATCGATGTGCTAACTTTGGGGAAAATTCTGAAAGGAGAAATCCGAAATTGGTCTGAACTAACAACAACTCATCTTCCCATCAATATTTACGGGCGTCAGAGCAGTTCGGGTACACATTCATTTGTCAAAAAGAAACTGAATATTGAATTTTCAACGGCGGCAAAGGAAATGACCGGAAATGCTCAAATTCTCGAAGGCGTGAAGGCCGATAAATCTGGTATAGGTTATGTCGGGGCTGGTTATGTGGCACATGAAGCTAACGCAAATCAGAGCGTTAAGATTTTAAAGATAAAAGAGTCGGAGACAGAAATTGCGCGTTCTCCGACAGACCCCGAATCCATCAATCATCGGCTCTATTTTTTTCAACGTCCGCTCTATCAATTTGTGATTGAAAAATCATGGCATAAAGTGAAACCACTTGTCGATTTTGAGAGAAGCCCACAGGGCAAACAGTTGATCGAAGCGCACGGTTACTATATTATAGAATAAAATTTTATCGATATACATTTGAATTCACTAGCCCTCTGGGTGGCGGTTTCTAAAAAACAGACAAGTATGAGATATAAAACCCGTATTTCGTTAGACAACCTATTCAAAATAGTTTTTAAAGCCACAGGTCTGTTGGTTTTGGCCTTGTTGGGTGGTATATTTTTGATGTTGATCTATAATTCCTTTTCGTTCTTCTTAGATGTTAGGCCATTGGATTTTATCACGGGCATGGAGTGGAATCCAACGGGAAAAACACCAAAGTACGGTATGCTTCCATTGATTCTCAGTACAACATTGGTTACCCTGGGAGCCATGGTAATTGCGATTCCACTGGGAATAGGTACCGCTGCTTTTATAGCAGAATACGCCAGTCCCCGTTTGAAGAATATCCTCAAACCGGCTATCGAAATGCTTGCTGCTATTCCATCGGTAGTTATCGGTTTTTTAGGAATCGTGGTGTTGAGCCCACGGATTGCAGATATGGCAGACTTATCAAACGGCCTTAACGCGCTTAACGGAGCTATTCTTTTGGCAATCATGGCATTGCCTACGATCATTACGGTAGCGGAAGACGCAATACATGCCGTACCAAATACGTATAAGGAAGCAAGTTATGGTGTGGGTGCTACAAAATGGCAAACCTTACGCAAAGTGGTTATCCCTGCGGCATTTCCAGGTATTATAGCTGCCATCATGTTAGGGGTAGGTAGAGCTATTGGTGAAACGATGACGGTACTGATGGCTACTGGTAATGCATCAATGTTCCCAACGGGAATGTTTGATGCGGTGAAGACCATGACTGCAACCATAGCAATAGAAATGGGAGAGGTACCTTATCAAACCACACATTATTATGCCTTATATGCGATTGCTACCGTGTTGTTCTTTATGACGCTAATAGCGAATATGTTGGGTGAATATTTTATCAACAAGTTCCGAAAATATCATGCGGTATAAAACACCAAAAATAGCGTCTATAATAGAATGGAGCACTTTACTGTTAAGCACCTGCTTGGTCTGTTTCTTCCTGCTCGTGGTTCTCTGGGAAATCATTTCCAAAGGAGCCAGTAAGCTTTCTTGGGAATTCGTGTTTAGTGTGCCGACAGATGGGATGACAAAAGGAGGTGTTTTTACACCTGTTATAGGTACCGTGCTACTGACGATGATTACCGCGCTTTTTTCTATTCCGTTTGGCGTTTCCTGCGCAATCTATCTGAATGAATACGCGGAAAACAATTGGCTTACACGTACGATAAGAGCCTCTATTCGTAACCTGTCAGGTGTACCATCGATTATTTACGGTTTATTTGGGTTGGCCTTATTTGTACAGGCGTTACAATTCGGAACGTCGATGTTGGCGGCAGGTTTGACGTTGGGTCTATTGTCTTTACCTTATATTATCACGACTACTGAAGAGGCATTGGTACGTATTCCTAACAGTACGCGTGAAGCGGCCTTGGCCATAGGAGCTACGAAATTCGAAACCATTAAGGACGTTGTAGTGCCTTCGGCGATGCCAGGTATTCTTACAGGGGTAGTGTTAACATTGTCGCGTGCCGCTGGTGAAACGGCCCCTATTCTATTTACCGGTGCAGCGTTTTATATCAACAGATCTACAGGATATCTGAATGAAGAATTTATGGCGCTGCCTTACCATTTATATATGCTCTCTACACAACATCAGTCCATAGAAGAAGTGCGGCCTATAGCCTATGGAACGGCTTTGGTGTTGGTTATTGTTGTGTTTTTAATGAATCTAACTGCTTTTTACTTCCGCTATAAATACAGGAAAAATGAGAACTAAACTTTCAGCTGAATCGCTTAATTTAAGCTTCGGAACCAAGCAGGTTCTAAAAAGCATTAATGTTTCCTTCAATGAGCACGAAATAACAGCATTGATCGGCCCTTCGGGCTGTGGTAAAAGCACGCTGCTCCGAAGTTTTAATAGAATGCACGACCTTTTCTCTTACGCACATATTGACGGAAAACTGAAGCTTGAGGAACTCGATCTATACGACAAAACAGTACCTGTCACCGAAATTAGGAAGCGGATAGGAATGGTATTTCAAAAGGCCAACCCTTTTCCTAAAAGTATATATGAGAACATTGCGTACGGTTTGCGAATCAATAATCTGCCTCATGGCAAAGATGTGGTAGAAAAAGCATTGCGCGAAGCATTCCTGTGGGAAGAAGTGAAGGATGATCTGAAAATGCCCGCAACAAGATTGTCAGGCGGACAACAACAAAGACTATGTATCGCGCGTGCGGTAGCACTCCGTCCGGAGGTTATTCTGATGGACGAACCCTGTTCGGCACTCGATCCAGTAAGTACATTGAAAATCGAAGAACTGATAACCCATCTAAAAGAAAAGTATACCATTGTCATTGTTACCCATAATATGCAACAGGCGCAACGTATTGCAGACAAGACTGTGTTTATGTACTTGGGTGAGATAAAAGAAGAAGGTGCTACGCAGGATATTTTCAATTTTCCGAAAAATGAAGTAACGGCTAATTACATCAAAGGGCAGTTTGGGTAATTTTGAATTTAGTTTCTTTTGAAAGGGTTGTTCTTTTAAACGACCCTATTTTTTTTATTAATTTCTCTTGTCGCATTGATCGAGACATAATCTAATTTTTAATCTTTTTGTCTTTGCCTTCGGAGAGGCTCCTTCTTCTTTTTTTTAAAGAATCAAAAATCACTGTACCTGCCACAACATGTCACCATTGGCACTTCTGTTAAATTTATCTTCGACAGGGAAGGTGAGATCCGGATGTATTAACGGATCAAATGGCAATGCAGATTACACCAAATTAGAAATGATCGAATTAGTCGAGTCCGCGAAAAAGTCTCGTAAAGGCTAATGTTTTCAATATTGTCAGTATATTTATCGGCACGGTTTTTTTAGCTGTGCCGATTTAATTTTTTAGTGACCTCATGCAACGTAATGATTTCTTCAGTCCGATGAATTTTCGAGATACTGCTCGGCGGATAGCGATGTTTCTTTTTGTTTCAGCTTTATGCTTGGATGGAAGCGTTTATGCAGTCTCCGAAGTTGATATCCCTGATCGGCAGATTGCCGACTCTATCCTAAAAAAAGTATACCCGGCTTGTATTAAACTGTATGGTATTGATTCCCTGACGCAACGACAAAATGCGGCTCCCTTTAGCGGAGTGGTCGTTAGTGCTGAAGGAGATATCCTTACCGTTGCTCATGCGACTAAACCAGGTAACGTGTATCGGGTGTTATTTCCAGATGGTAAAACGGGGACGGCGAGGGCATTGGGAAGACTGGTAACCGACAGCTCCACGAATTTGCCGGATGTCGCGATGATGAAGATGGAAGGAGAGGGGGCTTGGCCTTATGCCGAGATGGGCTGGTCTTCCTCGTTAGTAGAAGACCAGTTGTGCTTCGGTTGGTCTTACCCCGAAACGTTACGCTTGAGTAAACCGTTTTTGCGGATTGGGCACATCATCAATCCATTGGATACCTATGGTTTTGTACAGAGCTCCTGTATTATGGAACCAGGAGACTCTGGAGGTCCGCTGTTTGACGCCCTAGGACGTGTGGTAGCTTTGCACAGCCGTATCGATGGTCCTGAGGGCCGAAATTATGAAGTGCCTATAGACATTTACCGAAAATACTGGTCTGCTTTACAAAAGAGTGAAGGTATCGATCAGTACCCCGCGGTAGAAGATCCCATCGGATTAGACCCCCTGATTGATAAACTTCAAACACAGCCGTTGTCGAACCCGGTAGAAAAATCACGGAAAAAGTCTCTTCCCGTCTTTACGATAGTAAGTACAATTAGCTCGGATTCGGTACAGGTTCTGGGTACTGGATTTTCCCTCACTAAAAATAAACAGATTATCGTAAGCAAGAGTAGCCTTGTGGGACACTACCCAGTTTTGAAATACGGGAAGAAGGAATATCCATTACAGGTAATAGCTAGAGATAAGAACAATGATCTAATAGCACTGCAGGCTCCGATACAATTACGTGAAACAGTTCGTCAGACAGCAATTGCTGATGGCCTGCTTACAGAGGATGATATTGGACGAGCTATTTGGACTTCTATTTCTCCGACAGATACGAAAAAGGGAGTGGTAGGAATGGCTCCGCAAAGTATGCCGGCATGGCAGAGTTCGGGGAGTATTAGTGCACGACTACAAGAGATCAACGGGTTGCCAACTGTATTGCATGTGGACAGCCTCGGACCGGCGTATATAGCAGGGTTAAAGAAAGACGATAAAATTGTGCTATTGAATGGTCATGACGTGGCAAGCGCGGAAAAAATTAATAAAGAGTTTATGAATTATTTTCCGGGCGATACCGTCACCGTTTCTTGGATAAGAGGAGAAGCTAATTTAGCATCTGATTTGATCCTCACAAACAAAGTATTTGGGGAAAGCAATCATCCGGCAAACAACATAAAGGGCGGTAAATCCATCCGAAGAGATGGTTTCTCAAGTGTATTTCTTCACGATTCACGCATCCATAGTTACGAATGTGGAAGCCCTGTTTTTAATACGCATGGCAAATGCATAGGTTTAAATATTGCGCGATATAGCCATACGGCATCTTTGGCTATTCCGGCAAATGTACTTCAGGCTTTTTTACAAAGGATAGAGTTGGAATAATTTAGTATATTGCGGTTGCTAAAACGATTTTAAATATTAAAAACGCCTACACGCACCTATAAACTGTAATTATTGCTATCTATGATTAAAGATATTAAAATCCATGATCAGGCGGGTCGACGCCATACGAGACACATCGTGCTTGCTTTTCTTTTTTGTAACCTTTTTTTTACATCTTCTACTTTTGCCCAATATAAGGAACCGGTCGATTATGTCAGTACATTAGTCGGCACACTCTCCAAATACGAACTCTCTACTGGAAATACGTATCCTGCAATTGCTGTGCCTTGGGGGATGAACTTTTGGACGCCGCAAACGGGAAAGATGGGAGATGGTTGGATTTATACCTACACTGCCGATAAAATTAGAGGATTTAAGCAAACGCATCAACCTAGCCCTTGGAATAACGACTACGGACAGTTTGCGATTATGCCGATCACGGGACAGCCCAATGTCGACGAGGAGAAACGGGCAAGCTGGTTTTCGCACAAAGCTGAAATAGCAAAGCCATACTATTATAGTGTGTACCTGGCGGATTATGATGTGACAACAGAAATCACGCCGACAGAAAGGGCTTCATTGTTTCGGTTTACGTTTCCGGAAAGCGATAGCGCATATGTTGTGATTGATGCTTTTGATAAGGGCTCCTACGTAAAAATAATTCCGGAAGAAAATAAGATTATTGGATACACCACTAAAAATAGTGGAGGGGTTCCGGATAATTTTAAAAATTACTTCGTGATCGTTTTCGATAAACCATTTGCCTCACATGCTGCCGTAAAGAGCGGAGTAATCCAAAAAGGAGAACGCGAAACAACAGACCAGCATGCTGGAGGTTTAATAGGTTTCCGTACGAAGCGAGGCGAGCAGGTCACTGCACGTATAGCCTCCTCTTTCATTAGTCATGCTCAGGCTGAACTGAATCTTCGGGAAGTGGACAAAAAATCATTCGATCAGATCAAACAAATTGGCCGTAAAAAATGGAACGAGGTGCTAGGGAAAATAATAATCGAGGATGATGACATCGATAAAATCAGAACTTTTTACTCCTGTTTGTATCGTTCGACGTTGTATCCCAGAGATTTCTCGGAGATCGATGCGCAGGGCAACAGGGTACACTACAGTCCGTACAATGGCAAGGTGTTACCGGGTTATCTCTTTACCGATACCGGATTCTGGGATACCTTCCGTAGCTTATTTCCCTTGCTGAATCTCGTCTACCCGTCGATGAACGAAAAAATGCAAGAGGGACTTGTCAATGCTTATCGCGAAAGTGGCTTTTTACCAGAATGGGCTAGTCCGGGGCACCGGGCATCCATGATCGGGAATAATTCGGCATCTGTTGTGACCGACGCATATTTAAGTGGACTCAAAGGCTACGATGCGGAGATTCTTTGGCAAGCGGTAAACCACGGTGCTAATCACGTGCATCCGACCAATTCATCTACCGGTAGAGCTGGATTTGATCTGTACAACGACAAAGGGTATATCCCGGCGGATAATGAACTCAGCCAGCATGTTGCACGTACACTCGAATATGCATATGCAGACTGGTGTATTTATCAATTCGGTAAAGCCCTAAAAAAACCAGAATCGGAGATTGATATTTACGCAAAAAGAGCACTTAACTATAAAAATCTCTACGATAGAGAGACGCAGCTGATGCGTGCCCGGAATAGTGACGGTACGTTCGTTTCCCCTTTTTATCCCAGTGATTGGACCAGGGCATACACAGAAGGTAACGCCTGGCATTGGAGTTTTTGTGTTTTCCACGATCCACAGGGATTGATTGACTTAATGGGGGGGAATGACAGATTTATAGCTATGCTAGATACGGTATTTGCTGTACCAAGTCATGAGGGAATGAAAAGCAGGCGTATGATCCATGAAATGAGAGAGATGCAAGTTATGAATATGGGCCAATACGCACATGGTAACCAGCCGATCCAACATATGCCCTATCTGTACAATTATGGGGGACAGCCATGGAAGACACAATATTGGGTAAGACAGATCATGGATAAGCTGTACTCTGCTGCTCCAGATGGGTATTGTGGTGATGAAGACAACGGGCAGACATCTGCATGGTACGTCTTCTCGTCATTGGGATTTTACCCTGTAGCTCCGGGATCGGGCGAATATGCCATTGGTTCACCGCAATTTAAAAAAGTCACCCTTAAACTGGAGAATGGCAAAACGGTGATCATTTCTTCTAAAGCGCCTGATGATCAATCTATTTATGTAGATGATATGAAGGTGAATGGAAAATCGTATACACATAATTATCTGAAGTATGCTGACTTGATGAAAGGTGGAGAGCTGGTCTTTAAGATGTCGACAAGTCCTAATCTAACAAGAGGTACGCAACCGGAGGATATGCCTTATTCATTTACCAAAGAATTACAACACACAAAATCAAAAAAATAACGATGATGACACGACGATATAATAGCAGATGCGTCTTATTATTTTTGTTAACGGTAATGCTTCTCGTGCCTTTCTTGTCGCAAGCACAGAATACATGGAAAGTGGCGACATTTAATGTGCGATATGACAACAAGGGCGATAAAGAAAAGGGGAATGGATGGGATAAGCGATTGCCCGTCATTTTGTCTCTGATCAAGTTTCATGAATTTGATGTTTTCGGGGCGCAGGAAGTGCTAAAAGGACAATACGCTGACCTGAACCAAGGCCTTGACGAGTATGCATCGGTAGGGATAGGACGTGATGACGGTGTAGACAAGGGGGAGTTTGCGCCTGTCTTCTATAAAAAGGACAAATTTAAACTGATAAATTCGGGAACCTTTTGGCTCTCAGAAACACCAGACGTTCCGTCGAAAGGTTGGGATGCTTCCTTACCCCGCATATGTACCTGGGCACAATTGTTAGAGATCGCCACCGGACGCAAATCATGGTTCTTCAACCTCCATATGGATCATGTGGGCATCGTTGCCCGGGAAGAAAGCGCTCGGCTTGTCATCAAAAAGATGAAGGAGATGGTTGGCGGTGATCCGGCTTTTCTGACAGGAGATTTCAATGTGGACCAGAACAACACGATCTACCGGATACTAGCCGACTCAAAATTTGTAAAAGATAGTCACGAACACACGAAGGAACGCTATGCGTTAAATGGAACTTTCAATGCTTTTGATAGTAATCTGATGACCGATAGTCGTATCGATCACATCTTCGTTACTTCGGGCGTATCCGTAAATAAGTATGGGGTATTGACAGACTCTTATAGAAGCCCGACAACACAAACAGAAGAAATTAAAAAAGGAGATTTTCCGAAGGAACTTTCCTTCCGTCAATATGAAACACGCATGCCATCAGATCACTTTCCGGTCGTGGTGGAAGTAGTGTTGGAATAAAATTATTTTTTTTGCTATCTTTCCCGAATGAATTAGTTATTCATTCTTTATACTACCTCCTTATGGCAAAATTAGACGAAGCCTTTGCATTGTTCGATTCCTATAATCGTCAATCACCTATTCATATTAGTAATTCGGGACAAGATTATCCGATTGAATATTTTTACGCCATCAAGCTTCATGAATGGATTAAAGAGCTACGCCCAGATGCGACCGAAGCATTGCTGTTGGCTTCGCGCTGTCAGCATATCGGTCGTTGGGAGATTCCGCGGGATAGCTATCCGGAGGGGCGTGTCGGATACCTCACCTGGCGTAGCGACCTTGCCAAATTTCATGCGCAAAAAGCAGAAGAAATATTGCTTTCAATAGACTACGATGACGTTACGATTAAACGCGTAAAAGAAATTGTACAGAAAAAGGCGATAAAAAAAGACGACGAAGTGCAGACTATGGAAGATGCATTGTGCTTATTATTTCTACAATACCAATATGATGAACTGATCGCTAAACAATCCGAAGAAAAAATGATTGCTATTTTGGAAAAGACGTTATCCAAGATGAGCGGGCAAGGTACACAAATGGCGCTCACGTTGCACTTTAGTGCCGAAGGTGAACGTTTATTGAAACAAGCGCTGTCCTCTTAAATTTTTGCTAGTAACGTTGGAATTGGGAGAAATGATGCAATTCGGTTAACTTCGCAGCCATATGCGGACACTTACTGATATTTTTCGGATCAATCAAAAATCGAATCTCAAAAATGAGGTTCTGGCGGGTCTTACTGTTGCCATGACAATGATTCCTGAATCGTTATCTTTTGCTATTCTTGCAGGATTATCTCCGCTAACGGGTCTTTACGCCGCATTTTTAATGGGAATAGTGACCGCATTTCTTGGAGGAAGGCCCGCTATGATATCCGGCGGTGCGGGGGCTACCGTTGTAGTACTCATTGCACTGGCTGCGTCCCATGGCGTTGAATACTTGTTTGCAGCAGTCGCTTTAGCCGGCATCCTGCAGTTGGGTGTGGGCCTTTTGAAACTCGGGAAATTCGTTCGATTGATTCCCCAACCTGTCATGTACGGATTCCTCAATGGATTAGCCATTATTATTTTTATGGCTCAGATAGCGCAGTTTAAAACCCTCGGAAATGGAACATCGCATTGGATGCATGGTGCTCCGCTGTATATCATGTTGGGACTTACCGCACTGACTATTTTGATCGTAGTGGCCTTGCCGAGAATAACGAAAATTATTCCAGCTTCCCTAGTGGCTATCCTTGTCGTATTTGCATTGGTCTTCTTTGGTGGTATCGAGACCAAAAAGGTGGTCGACATTGCGAGCGTGAGCGGTTCGTTACCTGCGTTTCGTATCCCGTTGGTGCCGTTCAGTATGGATACGTTGATGATTATTTTCCCCTATGCGTTAGTGATGGCGGGTGTAGGTCTGATCGAATCGCTGTTAACCTTAAGTATGGTAGACGAGATTACCAATTCGAAAGGTAATTCAAATCGAGAAGCAATGGCACAGGGTACCGCCAATATTGTAAACGGCTTCTTTGGTGGTATGGGAGGATGTGCTATGGTCGCACAGACACTTGTAAATTTAAGCTCGGGAGGAAGAACGAGACTGTCTGCAATTATTGGGGCAGGCACGATTTTACTGGTAATTTTAGTAGGAGCACCTTTGATCGAGCAGATACCTATGGCGGCGTTAGTTGGGGTAATGATCATGGTGGCATTTGGTACATTCGAATGGATCTCATTGCGGATAATAAATAAAATGCCTAAATCCGATATTTTTGTAGGTATACTGGTTGCCGCTATCACAGTATTTTTGCATAACCTAGCCTTAGCCGTACTTGTAGGTGTTGTGATTTCTGCATTGGTGTTTGCCTGGGATAGTGCAAAGCGTATTCGAGCTCGAAAAGATATTGATATCTATGGAAATAAAGTCTATGAGATATTTGGTCCGCTATTCTTTGGGTCGATTTCTAATTTTTTGGAAAAATTCGATCCGGACGGTGATCCGGATCGGATCATTATAGATTTTAAGGAATCTAGGGTAGTCGATATGTCCGCGATCGACGCTCTGCATAAAATAACCGATAAATACGCCAATCAGGGTAAAAAGGTGATTTTGAGGCACCTCAGTTCTGACTGCAGATTGTTACTGCACAATGCGAAAGGAATTATTGAAGTCAATATAGAAGAGGATCCGACCTATAACGTAATGCCTTCTTCGTGATTTTTCAATGATTTAAATTTTGCTGTATTTTCCAGTAATAGTAGAATTACCATAGGAGCGTAAGCTCATACCTGCGGAAATGCACCTTTCTAGTGTTCGTTTTTCCGAAATTGGCTAAAACGTTTTCGTAAAAATAACCTTGATGTGGGCTATGTTTTTCGTAAATAATTGATATTATTGTGCCTAACTATAAACTATATGTGGTGCAATTAAGTAGGATTTTCACCAGGCTTAAGGTACTGGAGGAAATTTAAACCTATAGATCTAATTGAAAACGAATATTACAAAAATGAAAAAAAACTTGTTTACTAGAATTGCTGCTGTGGCGCTATTGTCTGCAGCCTGCCTTACCTACTGGTCTTGCAGTACAATAAAAGCCAATGAAGATCAGAAAGAAAACTGGAAAAGTCTATTTGACGGTAAGAGTTTAAAAGGGTGGAAGAAGTTAGGCGGAGATGCTCCTTATGAAGTTGTAGACGGAGCAATTGTAGGCACAATGACGAAAGGGACACCTAATTCATTCCTCGTTACAGAGCAAGAGTATGGAGATTTTATCCTCGAGTTGGATATAAAGTTGGAAGGCAATAGCACCAATTCAGGCATCCAAACCCGCAGCCATTTTGATCCATCGGGCAATAAGGGTAAAGGTAGAGTTTATGGCAGACAGGTGGAAATTGATCCTACTGCACGGGCCTGGTCGGGAGGTATCTATGATGAAGCCCGCAGACTATGGCTGTATCCATTGGATTTGAATGAGAAGGCCAAAGAAGCTTATAAACTAGAAGAGTATAATCACGTACGGATAGAAGCCATAGGTAATGAACTCAAGACCTGGATTAATGGCGTACCTACCGCCTATGTAATCGATACATTAGATCCAACTGGGTTTATAGGCCTACAGGTGCATAGCATTCCAAATGAATTGGATGGAAAGAAAGTGTATTTCAAGAATATCAAAATTCAAACCTCGAATCTAAAAGCGAAAGATTTTTCGACAGATGTGCATATCGTAAACTTGGCACCTAACCATCTTTCTGCTGCTGAAGAAAAGGCCGGATATAAACTGTTGTTTAACGGGCAGAATTTAACGGGTTGGAAAAGCGCACGTACAGGCCAGTTACCCGATAAAGGTTGGGAAGTAAAGAACGGCCAAGTCAACGTATTGAAATCCGATGGGGGTGAATCTACCAATGGTGGAGATATCGTTAGTGAAGAACAGTTTGCAGCCTTCGATCTTTCGTTTGAATTTAAGCTTACGCCTGGTGCAAATAGTGGGGTGAAATATTTTGTTACACTTAAAGAAAAGACGCATGGATCTGCCATAGGTCTAGAGTTTCAAGTATTGGATGATGCCTTACACCCAGATGCAAAAATGGGTAGGAATGGTAACCGTACATTAGCCTCATTATACGATCTAATTACATCCAATAAAGACGGCCGTGCACGTAGAACGATAGGCGAATGGAATCGTGGCCGCGTAGTAGTGACACCGGACAATAAGGTAACACATTATCTCAATGGAATAAAAATGCTAACCTATGAAAGAGGATCACAATCATTCAAAGACATCGTCGCAACGAGTAAGTATAAAGATTGGGAAAATTTCGGAGAAGCAAAACAAGGACACATCCTACTTCAGGATCATGGGGATGCGGTTTCCTATCGGAATATAAAAATCAAATCCTATTAATTTATAAGACCGAATATTAAAGTAATTGATATGACAGATCACTATTTTTCAAGAAGAAGTTTTCTCAAAAAATCTACCATAGCCGGCGGTGCAGTACTCCTATCGAATAGTGTGCTGGGTAATGTAGTTCTTTCCAAGCCCAATGAACGGGTCAACTTAGCCTGCATCGGTATCGGAAATAGAGCCGCCGAAATCATTAAAGAGTTGTATAAGACTGGTTTGTGTAATATAGTCGCTTTGTGCGACGTAGACTTAAATGCGCCTCAAACAGCCGGAATTCTGAAAATGTTTCCAGATGCCCGTAGGTTTACGGATTTCCGTAAAATGTTGGAGGAGATGGATGCACAGATCGATGCGGTTTCCATAGGCACCCCAGATTTTGCGCACTTTGCAGCCACGATGATGGCCATAGATATGGGCAAACACGTGTATGTGGAGAAACCCATGGCACGTACCTTTTTGGAGGTCGAGTTGATGATGCAAAAAGCTAAAAAGTTCCCTAAAGTAGTCACTCAGATGGGAAATCAAGGACATTCTGAAGCGAATTACTTTCAATTCAAAGCCTGGCGGGATGCCGGGATTATAAAAGACGTGCATCGTATTGATGCCCATATGAATATGCCACGCAGGTGGCACGGATGGGATCCTGCAATGAAGAGCTTCCCCAAAGCACAGCCTATTCCACAAACATTGGATTGGGAACTTTGGCAAATGCAAACCCTAGGACACGACTACAATAAAGATTTCGTCAACGGACAATGGAGATGTTGGTTTGACTTTGGAATGGGCGCATTAGGAGATTGGGGAGCACATCTCTTAGATACAGCACATGAATTTTTGGATTTGGGACTTCCGACTGAGGTGGATGCCGTGATGTTGGAAGGACATAATTCCTTCTTTTTTCCGATGTCTTCCACGCTTAAATTTCATTTCCCGAAGAAGAAAAGTAGGGGTGCCGTCGATATCAACTGGTATGACGGACTAGATAACCTTCCACCAATACCAGAGGGGTATGGCGTTTCTGGTCTTGATCCAAACATTCCTCCTCCGAGCACAGGTAAATTAGAACCAGCTAAATTGAATCCAGGTAAGATTATCTATTCAAAAAATCTGACATTCAAAGGTGGATCGCACGGAAGCACCCTAAAGATTATTCCGGAAGGGAAAGCGCAAGATATGGCAGCTAAATTGCCTACGGTGCCTTCTTCACCCTCTAACCATTTTGCTAATTTCCTGAAGGCCTGCAAAGGGGAGGAAAAAACGAGGTCTCCATTTGATATAGCAGGCCCATTAAGTCAGGTTTTCTGTCTCGGTGTAATCACGCAAAAACTCAATACAAAAATTGTTTTTGACCCGATAAAAAAGGAGATTACAAATGATAAATTTGCAGATGCACTCTTAATAGGTCCTCCTCCTGCAAAAGGATGGGAACAATATTATAAGGTATAAACACCTTACATTTCGCAATGAGGCCGGGCAATTACGTATTCGCCCGGCCTTTGTTGATTTGTACGACTTTTTAGCCATAATTTGTCTATGTGCTAAAGTTTTCTTTACTTCGCTTTATACCAGCCTAAACAAGACAATGGAAATCGCTTCGGCCACCGACGAAAAGAAATTATTGCGTAAGCTTCGCGAGGGTGATGTGTTGGCCTTCGAACAGCTTTACGGTCAATACAAAATCAAATTGACCGGCAACTTGTTGCGGATGCTTAAATCGCCGGAATTGGTCGAGGATGTGCTTCAGGATTTGTTCTTAGGGCTTTGGGAAAACCGCGCACGTATCGATCCCGAACGATCCATAAAGCCCTACCTCTTCCAGACTGCCGCCAATAAAGCAAAAAATATCTTTCGACGCGCAGGCTACGAACAAAAATTTCGCGACTACCTGTTGCCACAATGGAGTGAATATTACAGTCATGTAGAGGAATTGTTAGTGTTAGAAGAAAACAAACACCTGCTCGATTCCCTACTCAACCAGTTGTCACCACAGCAACGTACGGTGTATTCCATGTGTAAACTAGAAGAAAAAAGCTACAAAGAGGTGGCGGCACAGCTACATATTAGCGAAACTACCGTAAATACCCATATACGCAATGCAAATCTGTTGCTTAAAAAGTTAACGAAAGACGATTCCCGGTTTCTAGCCTACGCTTTTGGTTTTTTTGTCTTGCTTTCGGGGCGTTAAATAGTTTTTTTGTCGGTTTCTTTTCATTTGGTCTGTCGATTTGTATTTTTTTAAAAAATATACTATTTGTCTACTTGGATTCTTTCGTTTACGTGTATAGCTAATAAATGCACGATGGAAAATCAGTCAGAAATCCATGTCTTGTTTCAAAAATACCTTTCCGGAGATTACTCCGAGAAGGAGTTGGATACCTTGTTGGTTTATTTTCAGTTGCAAGTCGATTCAACAGAACTTACGCTTCGGATTCAGCAGGAATTAGATCGTCATATTGACGAAGCAAAACAGCCGGAAATCGAAGCATTAGCTGATGCGATAGGTGCGCGCTTACTACAACAGGTTAATCCGTCACGACCTATTCGTCGGTTTCCGTATACGCGGACAGTCGCCGCTGCTGTGCTGGCTATTACACTTTTGGGTTTAGGGACATTTTTTTTCCTGAAGAAAACTGAAAAGCAGGTCGTCGAGTTAGTGAGCAAATATGGTGGCGATGTGCTGCCTGGAGAACAGCGTGCTACGATTACCCTAGCCGACGGCACACGCATTGCACTCAAAGAAGATAAAGAAGGTATCCAGGTAGCAGATAACCGCGCGAACTATGCAGATGGAACGGGCATCACGCTACAGCCCTCTTCTTACGCGACGTTAGCCACCCCAAATGGAGGATCCTATAAAATAACCCTACCCGATGGTACCGTCGCTTGGCTCAATGCAGCGTCATCGCTCCGCTACCCAACCTCATTTACAGGCAGCAGGCGCGAAGTCGATTTAACCGGAGAAGCCTACTTTGAGGTAGAATCAGATCCGGTAAAACCATTTGTCGTGCGCTCTGAAGGACAAGAAGTTAGTGTGTTGGGCACCGAATTCAATGTGAATACCTACGGCGGAAAATCGCTGGAGGTAACTACCCTAATACAAGGGCGGGTATCCGTGAAGAATACCATGTCGCAGCAGACCCAGGACTTGACGCCTGGACAACAAGCCGTGGTTACCGGTGGGAAAACATCGGTTCAACACATCGACGATGCCGTAGACTACGCCGCCTGGAAAGACGGTTATATTATTCGCGACGCAGCAAGTCTCCAAGACATCATTCCCCAACTCGAGCGTTGGTACGATGTCACTTTTGACGTTAAAAGCCAGCCCGCCGAAAAGGCTTATATGGCGTTAAACCGGGAAGCCCGATTATCCGAAGTGCTAGAAGCCCTAGCGCTCAACTATAACGTTACATTCAAGATCGAAGGGAGGAGGGTAATGGTCACAAAGTAGGAGAATTTTATCCGGTCTTGGCACACACAAATATGCCAGAAATGGTTGCAAGCATTTCTGGCGATAGCGCTAGACCAAAACGTTACTGTGTACGTAATCAAATCTTTAACCTAGCAATACAAACTTAGACAAAATAACCTGAAACACAAAGGCGGTTTTGTGGGCCGACTAACGGCTAGGGGTCTGTATTGCATAACAAAATGCTTGTTATGAATATGAATATCGAAAACGGTATCGCGCTTCAACGATTAGGTAATCAATGTAGCCCGTGCCATAGGTTTTCACTAAAAACATTGCTTGTTATGAAGCTTTTCTTTTTTTTGACTTTTGCTTTGTCCTTTAGCGCACAAGGGGATGCATTGGGGCAGAAAGTCACCGTACAGGTGCAACAGGCATCCTTCAAATCCGTTGTCAAAGAAGTGCAACGGCAGTCCGGATATTCCTTTATAATGAAGGATGAGCTGCTTCGACATGCTAAAGCCGTGACGATCCACGTATCGGGCCGAGACATGTTGGAGGTGCTTCCCGTGTTGTTCAAAAATCAGCCTTTTGGCTATCACGTAAATGGCAAGATCGTATCCGCCATACCATTACCAAAGCCAACATCACCTCCTGAAGCCGCCCCTTCCGGTTCTGTTTCCGAGCAGCAGTCCGCTATACAAGGACGTGTTACGAACGAGTTAGGCGAGCCATTAGTAGGTGCTTCGGTGCGGGTAAGGGGATCGGATAAGGCCACCCTGACCGACCAAAACGGACGCTTCCTACTTAACAATGTGCCAAGCAGAGCTATTTTAGAAATCAGCTATATCGGTTATACCGCGCTCGAGCTGCGTGCTGCGAACGATTTGGGCACGATTCAATTAAAGGGAGATGCCGCAGACCTGCAAGAAGTAGTCGTGTCTACGGGGTACCAGCAATTGCCACGTGAACGCGCGACAGGATCTTTTGCTACGGTGTCCAACGAATTACTCAGCCGGAAGCCGACCATGAATGTCTTGGATCGCTTAGAAGGCCTTGCCGGTGGTTTAGTATTTCACCGCAACAGTGCAAGCGGCGAACCCAGCTTAGTCGTTCGCGGGCGAAGCACCATTTACGGAGATGACCAGCCCTTGGTTGTGGTCGACGGTTTCCCGATCGAAGGGAGCCTCAACAGCATTAACCCCAACGACGTTGAAAATATTACAATACTGCGCGATGCTGCGGCCGCTTCCATTTGGGGCGTACGTGCGGCCAACGGCGTTATCGTGGTCAGCACACGTCGAGGCGCCTTTAATGAGCGCCCAACGATCGAGTTGCGTTCCCAGGCCCTCATCGGCGACCGCCCCGATCTAACCTACCTGCCGTATATGTCTTCATCAGATTACATTGATCTCGAGCGGGTCTGGTATCAAGATGGCCGTTACGATCAGTACTTGAGTTCACCTCTCGATGAACTTCCGCCGCTGTCGGAAGTCGTACAGCAACTCATGGATGTGCAACAAGGCGGTAGCACGCAACAACAGGCCGATGCGTATATCAACGATCTTCGGGGGGTCGATGTACGGAAAGAGTATGCTGATGCCTTCTACCGGAGCCGCGTCCACCAGCAACATCAATTCAATATGCGTGGCGGAAGCGAACGTGTACGCTATATGTTTTCTGCAGGGTACGATCGGGATCAATCTTCCGAGCGGGGCAATGGTATGGATCGTATTACCTTGCGTGGAGACAATACTTACCAAATTATGAAAAACCTGCAGTTAAACGTATCACTTAACCACGCTTGGAACGGGCAGCAACGTAATGCCATGGGGCTCTATGGTTTTCAGGGCGAGACGGGTAGTAACCTCGGGTCTGTCGATGCGAATCAATATGCCTTTTATCCGTACCAACGCTTACGTGATGCACAGGGCAATGCTGTTTCCATTGCCCGCGACGTCCCTTTTCTATACGATCAACAGTTGCAGCAGCAATACGGTATGCAAGATTGGAGCTACCGTCCAGCCGATGAAATCAACTTACGCGATAACCATACGAAACAGCAGCACAGCCGTATCGCTGCAAGCCTTGAATATAAGTTGCCCTTGGGTTTTAGTGCAGATCTACGCTATCAATTCGAGCGCGACGTGATTACGGGACGCGACCTGCGTCCACTCGGGATGTACAGCACCCGCGATCTGATCAATACATATAGTGTTAGGGACCCAAACGCGGATAACGGTTTGCGTAGGCCGGTTCCAGTTGGGGATGTGTTGATCAGCAATGCAGGACAGCGCAGTTCGCACAACTTTCGGGGGCAGCTCAATTATAACGGCAGCTGGGCAGAAGATCGGCATCGCCTGTCGGGTATCGCCGGGATGGAGATCCGCGATATTTTGTACGACGATATGCTAAATAGCTTTTACGGTTATGACGACCGGACCTTGCAGTACACCGATATGGATAAAATGGCGTCGTACGAACAATTTACGATGCCATTTGCCTTACCCTTTTCCTTTGGCGGAGGTATCCAAGATAGAATCAGTCAAGAGTGGAACCGTTACGCCTCGTTCTATAGTAATTTGTCGTACACCTACTTAGACCGTTACGTCGTATCGGCGAGCGGGCGTATCGACAAGTCCAGTCTCTTTGGCGTTAATCCGGCCGACCGCAATGTACCGTTATGGTCATCTGGACTAGCTTGGAACATCAACCGTGAATCCTTTTTCCCGACAGACGGTATTTTTTCCGAGCTGCGCTTTCGCAGTACCTATGGTTTCAACGGAAATGTCAGTGCCGCGCAGACGTCGTTCCCCATCGCGTGGGCCGGACGCGATTTAATGACCCGACTTCCTACGGCAAATATTACGTCGCCTGCAAATCCGCTGCTGCAGTGGGAAAAAGTAAGCCAATTAAACCTTGCTGTCGACTTCGGCTTATGGAACAATCGGTTATCCGGACGTTTGGAATGGTTTGCAAAACGCGGACAGGATCTGTTTGGCGATTATTTTCTGGATCCTTCCAGTGGGTTTGGTACTATTCAGGCCAATGTAGCGACGATGCGTGGCCGCGGCTTCGATTTTGAACTCAACGCTCGCGTTGGGTCAATACTGCGTTGGGATACCAAATTATTGTTTAGTCACGCAATCGACCGCGTGGAAGATATTGCGACCGTCGGTACAGGTGGATTTTCGTCTGGCGTCACGATAGGCGGCGGTTTTCTGACCGGAAATCAAGGGTATATGTTGGCCGACAGAGAGGTTTTTCCATTAGTCGGACGACCTGTTTACGCGTTGTATAGTTATGCTTGGGGAGGCTTAGATGCCAACGGAAATCCCCAGCTCTTAGACGAAAACGGTGTTGTAGGTGATTATGCGGCTATTTTGGGTAGCCTTCCGGCAGATAAGTTGGTTTACCATGGACCGGCCCAGCCACGGTTTTACGGTGGATGGACACACAACTTGTCGTACAAGGGTATTGGTCTGACGACCACCTTAACCTATAAGTTGGGGCACTACTTCCGACGCTCTTCTATAAATTATTACGGATTGGCGGGTACGGGTATGTTTCGATCCACGGGACACAGCGATTATGCCTTGCGCTGGCAGCAGCCTGGCGACGAAACCCGTACCGATGTGCCGGCTTATCCCGGTTACGATCTGAGCAGTACCTACCGCGACGAAGCCTATAGATACGCCGATATTCTTGTGGAAAGTGCTTCGCACATTCGGTTAAAAGATATCACCCTGTCGTATAATTTACAAGGCAGCTGGATGGAGTCGCTATCGTTGCGCTCGGCGCAGGTTTTCGCCTATGTAGACAATGTGGGATTGCTTTGGCGGGCCAATAAGCATGGAATCGACCCCGACTTCGTGCCCATGGGTTATAGCAACTTTTTGCCTTTGCCACGTACCTATACCTTGGGAATTACGGTCGGATTTTAACACCTAACATACGAGTAATGAAACTAATGATTAAGAAATACAGCGCAGCCTTATTGATCACCCTGATGCTGAGCGGATGCGAGAAATTCGTAGATATCCAACCCAAAGGACAGCTTATCCCCACCACAGTAGAAGATTTTCGTGGTTTGCTGGATAACGTGCAATTTATGAACTTTACGGGGAGCCTAGGTGAGCTTGCAGCGGATGATATGTATTATAATGATGCCCAATATCAAAATATAGGAAGTCCCTTCGAACGGAATACGTATATATGGAACCAAAATATCTACATGCCCCAGGATCAGGCGGTCGATTGGAATACGCCCTTTTCAAGGATCCACACCGTTAACGTAATTTTGGAAGGGCTTCCCAAAACCGATACAGGTACCCCATCGATGCGAAATACAATAGAAGGCGAAGCACTGTTTCAACGCGCGATAGCGCACTTTGAGGTGGTCAACCTGTATGCTAAAAATTATAACCCGGCTACTGCGGATACCGATCTGGGGATACCTATTCGTCTTGCATCCGATGTTTTTGTGCGGTCTGTCCGCCCAAGTTTAGCCGAAACCTATACACAGATCTTAGCAGACTTACATACGGCCATCCCGTTGTTGCCCCGGAAAGCTATCGTAGCCACGCGAGGCTCCCAAGCTGCCGCGTACGGCATGCTGGCACGAATCCATCTCGATAGGAGCGATTACGCGCTAGCCTTAGAGAATGCATTGGCAGCACTAGCGATACAGCCCGATTTAATGGATTATAATGAACTCGATCCCGATGGTTGGCCTGTTTTTCCAGAGTTAAATGTAGAGACCGTGTACTTTGCAACCGTACCCAATTTTGGATACAGTTTTAACTTTAGCTACCGTATCGGCAAGGCATTTTACGACAGTTACGCCGATAACGACCTCCGCAAGAGCTTGTACTTTACCGTTCAGCCTGGTTCAGATGGTACACTGATTGAAAACTTTAGCAATACCTATAGCGGTTCTTGGAATCGGTTTACGGGGTTAGCCACCGACGAGCTGTACCTCATTGCGGCCGAGACATACGCCCGTACAGGAGAGTATACGCAGGCTTGTGCATACCTCAACGACATGTTGGCGACCCGTTTTGAAACCGGTACCTATGTCCCGTTTGCATCGTCGGATGAGACAACGATCATAAAGCGTGTCCTATTAGAAAGACGCAAGCAATTGGTGGGGCGGAACCGAAGATGGTTTGACCTCAAACGTGTTCAGCACGACCCGCGCTTTGCGGTTACGTTACAGCGTACAGTGCTCGGAACTAACTACACGCTGCCGCCAAATGATCCACGGTATATATTCCCCATCCCACACTCCGTGATCAACGCAACGGGTATGGAACAAAATGAACGTTAAATAAAATAAATATTGTTAAAAATATAAGCAAATAGCTTATCAGTTGTTAAGCAAAAGTATAAGACATGTTTTGGATCAATTATTGCGTTGTCTCACCGAATTAATATAATAGCTATGAAACGCGTAACAACAGTAAGCAAATTTGATTTCTTGAAGAAGTCGTCACTTTTTATGTTCTTATTTTTATTTTTTATTGCCATCATTTTATTTGTAACGACGTCCTACGTAGAAGGGCGCATTTGAGCCGCTCACATATAGCACGTGAGCAGTCGCGGCATCTATGGTTATATGTTAATTTTTGTTAAATAAAACGGTTTAGCTTGAAAAATACTGCAGAGGTGTGTATCTTTGAGCTTCATAATTTAGGTTAATAATTGGTTAGTTAAGGTCTTGAAGCGCTCGCTTCAAGACTTTTTTTGTTCTATAGGACTTGGGTAATATAGCATAAAATAGCCCCATGAGTCTCATGGGGCTATTCTCTTTTTCCCGGTTTTCATTTCGGGGAGAGACGAAAACGGAACACATTTTTGAGCGGAGATTACCTTTTAATATTGAATGATGATTTCTATTATCAAAGCTAATCCACCAACGTTAACTTTTTATTAGCCCGCTGTTATTTCGCTGTTATCTTTCTAGTTATATCCCTCGTTCTGGTCCCACGTCGGATTTAACGCCCGTTGACTTTCTGGGATTGGATATATAAAATAATTTTCATTATCTAGTGTTTCAAATTTATCCAGCGCCAGTCCGGTGCGGCAAAAGTCAAACCAGGTCTCACCTTCAAATAGAAGCTCACGTTGTTTTTCCTCCTGTATCGATTGGATGTACATCGCCAGGCTGGTATAGGTTTCCATAGGCTTTACCACGCCTGCCCGTTCTTGTACCTTTTCCAATGATGCGTATGAAGCTGGACTTACGGCATTATCAACCCGCGCCTGCGCTTCGGCATGGATCAGGTAGATTTCGGCAACACGAATGACAGGAAGATTTTGCGTAGCCGGAGCAAAGTTCGGGAATTTGCCCATGAAATACCGATTCTCTGATCCCAGTTTAAGCGTTACATCCCGACGCTTGTCCGCTTCCTCGAAGAGTTCGTAGGGAGCAGTGCCTTTTACATAGAATAGCATACTGGCGTTATCGTTTGCAGAGGCTGCCAGCGGATTGGTTGCCTGTGCTTCAAATTGTAGCTCAAAGATTGATTCTGCCGTATTTTCGGCTGACCAGATGCTCGCGTAATCCTGTACTAAGGCCAGTGTCGGTTCGTCAATTACCTCCTTCGCAAGCTCAGCCGCTTGGCTATAATCATCTGTAAAAGCTGCCTGGTATAAATACACCTTCGCGAGCAAAGATTTAGCCGCCAAGTGAGAAGCTCTTCCTTTTTGAACAGCTACGTCGGTCTCCGCATCAGCCACGAGCAAAGACATGGCTTCGGTCAGATCTTCGACGATCTGCGCATAAGTCTCTTCGGTAGTAGATAATGGCGTGGCAAAGTCATCGCCTTCTTCTGTAGATGTTAACTCAAGCGGTATATTGCCAAAGGCACGCACCAGAAAAAAATACTCCAGGGCCCGTATAAATTTGGCTTCCCCCACGAATCTATTTCTGGAGGCTTCCGAGATCAAGCCTTCCTCCATTTCCGGTACATTTACAATAATATTATTTGCTGCATTAATCGTAGAGTACGCGCTTTGCCAGATATTATTCGTCCAAGGATTCGTATTCTGTACCGTATGTAACGCGAACTGCTCATATTCAGGATAAGCTGATGCATGAGAAACATGCCTTGCCGAAAACTCGGGGACGATGATCATGGATTGACCATATCCAAATGAACTCAGCATCGTGCGATACATGCCGGTAACGGCAGCACTTGCATTCGTTTCTGAGTTAAAATAATTATCTTTTGTAATCTGACTGATGGGTTCCCGATCCAGAAACTTTTCGCAGGATGTAAAACCAAATGTAAGTGCCGCGCCTAACAGTAGTATATATGTCGTTTTTTTCATTGTTAATCCAGTAAGTTGTTAGAAAGTAAGGTTGATGCCCGTCGTAAATATCCGTGGCTGCGGGTAACTTCCGTAGTCATAGCCATAGATTAAACCCGTGTTGGCACCGCCATGGCTCGAGCTCACTTCCGGGTCGTAACCACGGTAGTTTGTGAATACAAAGGCGTTCTGCACGGTAAAGTACCAACGCAGGCGTTGCACACGCATTTTTTCAGTTACCGATGTCGGTAGGGTATAGCCCACTGTAATGTTACGTAAGCGGAAGAATGATCCATCTTCGACAAAGCGATCCGAAATAGCCGCATGATCCAGATTTCCAGGAGTTGGCCGTGGTACATCTGTGATATCGCCCGGCTGTCTCCAGCGGTCTACTAAATCCACAAACGCATTACTACTCATGTTCGACCCTCCTAAGCCGGTAGACAGGTTGTAATTAAACAGGTCGTTACCATAGGTAAATTGCCCCATAATGCTCAGGTCAATGTTTTTATATTGAAAGGTGTTCGTAATACCTCCGAAGAAATCGGGGTTGGGATCACCAATGAAGGTACGGTCTCTGTCATGTTCCGGGTTTGTCGGCTGTCCGTCTTTACCCAAGAAATCGATAATACCAGTTTCGGGGTTTACGCCAATCATCTTCCAACCAAAGAAGGTACCCAATGGTAAACCTACTTTCGCAATATTGAGGTCACCGACGCCTCCACGGATCATGTCTACCCCGTTCGGTAGCGCAGTTACTGTGTTGCGATTGAAGGTCATATTAAGGGATGTTGTCCATTTGAACTCACCGATGAAATTGCGCGTGGTCAATTCAAATTCAAATCCTTTGTTTTCGATGTCTCCCGAATTTGTAAACCGGTTGGTGTATCCCGAATTAGTCAATACTGGCACGCCTAATAGTAGATCTGATGTGTTTTTAACATAGTAATCGGCTAGTAACGAGATACGGTTTTCGAATAGCCCCATGTCAATACCGACATCCAGCTGCCGTGTGGTTTCCCATTTCAAGTTCCGGTCGCCCAGTACATTAGGGATGAAACCCGGTTGGCCCAAATAGTTGTTGCCTCCAGAATACAGTGAATAACTGGCGTAATTACCAATATTTTGATTACCGGTAACCCCCCAGCTGGCACGAAGCTTTAAATCGCTGAAGATCTTGGAACCCTGTAGGAACGGCTCTTCCGATACACGCCATGCTGCCGCAAAGGAGGGGAATGTTGCCCAACGGTTGTCTGCACCGAAGCGGGAGGATCCGTCGGACCGTAGGTTGGCCGTGACAATATATTTACCCAGATAGTTGTAATTTACCCGTGCAAAGCCGGATGCAATAGCCCATTCTTCCGGAAAGGCATTGGCTCCGGAAATAATACCTCCGGCGGAGATATGTTCGATATCGTTGGATGGGAAATTCGAGCGTTGTGCGTCGACAAATTCCAAACGCGATTCCTGTACTGATACACCGGCAAGTGCATTGACGGTATGGTCGCCCATAACTTTGTCGAACGCGAGGGTGGTCTCGTTGATCCACAATTGGTCGCGCGTATTTCTTCTAGCACCGATACCCCCTTGGCTCTCAAAGGAACGCAAACCAGAAGGAGGCATAAAGAATGTCTCGTCGATAAAGCTGATATCCGTTCCAAATGCTGTTTTTAATTTCAAGGATTCTAGAATGCTATATTCTGCACTTACATTCGCCAACACCCGGAAGGTTTCCGCATTGTTGATCGGCAGCTCTAGCATGGCTACTGGATTTTCCCGTGTTGTACTCACCGCGTCAAAGCCATAGCTTCCATCCGCGTTATATACCGGGATATTAGGTGGATTCACGTAACCGAATTTTGTAGGCCCCTCTTTCGAGTTCTCCTCCTGTACCCTGTCGTTTAGCGCGCGGGTCAGATTGACCGATGTGCTGAAACGTAATTTCTCATTCTGCTGATGATCTAGGTTGATCCGTCCGCTTAATCTACTGAAGTTTGAGTTCAACAGTACACCGCCCTGTTTCATGTAGCCTACCGAACTGTAGTACTGTGTTTTTTCGCTGCCACCGCTAGCCGACAATTCATAACTGCGCGTTGGCGCCGTGCGGAAGATGGCATCTTGCCAATCTGTATTGATATTGGAGTTGGACAATATCTGTTCGGGTATCGGCCTATTGCCATCTGCGTCTGGCTCTGTATAGCTATAGAAATCCCGCATATAATCCTGGTACTGCTCCGTATTCATTAATTCGTAGTAGCGGTTTTTCGGTACTTCGGAGAAACCCTCGTACATATTGAAATTAAATTGATTGATGTTAGCCTGTCCCTTTTTGGTCGTGATTAATACTACACCATTCGCAGCCCGCGCACCATAGATCGATGAGGAAGCCGCATCTTTTAGAATTTCGACCGACTGCACATCCGACGGATTAATGGACGCCAATATGTTGATACCCTGTGTGCCGCCTCCAAAGTTGAAGTTGGATCCACCCGTAAAATTCGTAGTACTGTTTACTGGAATACCGTCTACCACATATAGTGGATCTGAGCTCGCATTAATGGACGTTGTACCCCGTACCCGGATATTAAGTCCTCCACCTGGAGAACCCGATTTTTGCGATACCTGCACACCACCAGCTTTTCCTTGAATGGCCTGTGTAATACTGGGGAGTACCTCATTTTCGATCTGGTCCGATCCGATACTAGATACCGCACTGGCTAATGTTGCGCGTTGCATCGTACCGTAACCGACTGCCACTACGTCTACCGAAGCAATCGTTTTGGAGTCGTTGGTGAGGATCATGTCAATCGTCTGTCGGTCGCCCACCACCTCTTCGATCGACTTGTATCCCACCGAGCTGAATACTAACGTCGTCGAAGGAGCGGCGTTGATGCTATATTTTCCCTGTTCATCCGTCTGCGTCTGTTCGGTACTATTTTTTACTGATACCGTCGCGCCGACTAGAGGTCCATTCTCGTCGGTAATTACTCCGTTGATGTTGCCCTGCGCACTCACTGCTGTACTATCGCCGGGAGGGCGCACGGTGGCTATCGCTGTAATATCGTTTGTTGTTGTTCCGGCTGCGGTGCTGTCGCGCTGCCCGCCTGTTCCCGCAACTGTGGTACTGTCCCGCTGTTGAGCAGCCTGAGCCGTAGAATCTGCTTTAGCCGCAGCAGTAGCAACTTTCTGTTCCGGTGTTACTTCCGGTGTTTGCGTTAAGGTAACCTGTAGTGTGGTTTGATTATTAATCGCCACTTCTTTCGGTGCGAACGGAGATTTTACAAATATCAACGTGGCCGTCGGACTGGCTTCTAGGGCAAATTCGCCGTTCTCGTTAGACGTAACCGAATTGGTGGTGTTTTTTTCGGTGATTACGACGGTCGGTAAAGGAGTGCCCAGCGAATCGCGAACGATTCCTTTGATCTTAGAGGAATCCTGAAGAGCAAATTTTGTAATTACAGTGGGCGAACTACTGTTCACCGTCAATGTGTGTGTCCCTGTATGGATTCTTTCAGCTGAAGATGCACCCAGAGAAGAAGACATAGTACATCCGAGCAGTAGGAGGGAGGTAGATATAAATTTGTGATTCATATAATGTAAAAGTATTTAGCTAAAAATAGATGATACGATAAAGGTGTACCTATCTTTAAAAGATTCGTGTAAGTTATGTGTTGATTATTCTTGTGTTCATTATTTTTGTTTCAGATTTGTTACAATTCAATCCACTAGTTTAAACGCTCGACTCTTTTATTTGTTTCATTTTTTAATAAAAAAGTCAAAATGCTCCTGTGGGAAGAAGCCTAAAAACAGATAACTGGAAGGACATTGTCGCGTGATAAGGAAGGGGTATCTTTATCAATCTTCAATCTGAATATATTTTCGGGAACCATATTTGGGATATGGTTCCTGCACCTTCAGTCGTCTCTTTTTCTTTTACTTCCAAACTTGATTTTATCGTGTCAAAATTCCGGTTTAGGATTTCCAATCGTTCTTTGATTGATTCCAATCCGATCGATTTTTCTTTATATTCCGACGGGTTCGTATGCTTTTTTGCTTGTTGAAGTCCAATACCATTATCGATTACAATTAGTTTGATGTAGATTTCGTCTTGTAACAGTTTTACGTGGAGCTGCTTTTCTGCGGTGCTGGAATGGCGAAGTCCATGGTGGATCGCATTTTCGACAAGAGGCTGGGCTAACATGGGAGGGATCATTATTTTCTCCATATCGATTGTTTCGTCGGCTTCAAAGTGATAAGTAAACAGCTTGTTGAAGCGGATGGATTCCAATTCGGTATATAATTGAAGTGCTTTCCATTCACGGGCAATCTTTACCATGCTCTGCGTGGAATTCTCTAGGATGAGCCGATTTAGCATCGCAAATTTTTGAATCAACCTGCTCGCTATTTTGGGTTCATTGTCTAGAATATACGACTCGATGTTGTTTAATACATTGAAAATGAAATGAGGATTCATTTGTGAGCGAATAGCTTTTAATTCGCTTTCTGTAATTTTATTTTGAAACAGTAGCGTTTCTTGTTCCTTTTCAGCCTCTTTTCTTGCAATGTCATTCTTGAGCTTAAGCTGGTTTAACCTGTATCGATTTAAAAAATACATGAAAACGGCAATCAACGTAATTCCCGTGATGATGCCGTATAACCAAAGCGATTTCATCTGCAGCTTTCCCAAGGTAATCTGTTTATCACGTAAGGCAATTTCCCTTTCGCTTTGAATGTTGCTGATTTTATTCTTTACTTCCTGAGAATATATCGAGTCATTAGATTCGTGAAATTCTCTAAAATTGAAATAAGCGTTTTTAAACTCCCCCTGTTGTTCCTGTACTTCGGCAAGTGTACCGGTGAAATAGCTTTGAAATTCTTTATTTTTGGTTGATTTTGCCAATTTAATAGCTTCTTTAATATAGTTCTCTGCATACTTAAGATTAGTATCTCTGGAATTGCTGGTCGTATCTGATAGGTAGAGATTGAGGTATGTATAACCTAGATTTCCCAGATTTACCATGGCGTTGAAATGTGTCGGGTTGATCTCATCCCATATTTTCTTGGATTTTAGCTGGAGGTTAATGATTTTTTGATAATCCGGTTCGTAAAGAATCGCAATTTGTGAATACGAAATCGCAACCCCCGTTTTATTGTTCTCCTTTTCATAAAGATGTAAGGCTTTATACAGGTATTTCTCTGCTTCGGGAATATTGCCTTCACGCTGGTAATTTAAACCTATGCCGTTTAACGTTTGCGCTACCTTTGCCCAGTCTTTCTCTTCCTCGTAGATTTTCAACGCCTTCAGTTTATAGGCATGTGATTTTTCAAGATCATTTTGTCTACCCGAGATGATCCCTAGATTCAGAAACCCTAATGCGATTAACGCTTTGTCATTTATCTCCTCGGCGATCTGCAACGAGCGGGAATAAAACTCCATGGCCTCCACTTCCTCTGTTTTTTGAGAGTGTATGGTGCCGATATTATTTAGTATCTGAGCGATTAAGCGTTTGTTATTGATCCTCGTAGCGATTTTTAGCGCCTTATTGTAGTTTTCGGTTGCCTCTTCATGTTGACCAGTATCATTAAAGATTTCGCCTCGGGTGAGATAGGCATGACTTAGCCCCGAGTTCCAGTTGATCTTTTTGGCGAGATTAATGGCTTCGTCGAGATATTCGGCTGCTTTTTCGAGGTCTTGCGTTTTGTAATACAAGCCTGCGTCGTTCAGGAGCTTTACTTTTGTACTGTCCGCTTCTGCCGATCGAATTTCAAGAAGGATCGAATCGACATTCGTCTGTCCAAGAGCAGGTGCCGACAAGAAAGCGGATGCTATACAGTAAAAGAAGATGTAAGTATATTTATTCATTTGCCTGTATTTGTAAACCTTTGATTATCAAAGGAACAACAAAATTTGTAAAAATTGATCATAAATCCCTAAGTGAAATCTGCGTTTCACGCATTAAAAATAGGCGTTGGCTCAATTTGAAAAAATGGCCCGTAAAAAAAATGCTTATTTGTCTCAGTTAGGAGATAAGAATTGGAGACTAGTGGCTATTGCGCCGTCACCGCAACGCGCTCGTTAATGACCAGGGATTGTTCGGGTAGTGATTGACACATAACCATCTGTGCGGTGGGTGAGAAGGGAAGCGTGCTTAAACAATAGCAGAGAAGTCCGCTAGGAAAACCGGGATAAGATATATATAAGAAAATAACAGATAAATGTTTAAAAAAGACGAAATTAGTGGAGATGAACAAATTACCGACATGTTAAAAGCTGTTATTTTAGACGATGAATTGCGGGGCAGTAAGCTGCTACAGCACAAGTTGCAATCCTTTGATCAGCAGTTACAAGTAGAGGCTGTATTTAATGATCCTTTACTCGCCCTGTCGGGAATAGCACGGTTAAAACCAGATGTACTTTTTCTGGATGTAGAGATGCCCATCCTTAATGGGTTTCAATTTTTAGAAAAATTAGGATCTTTCGATTTTGAAGTGATATTTGTTACGGCTTTTAATGCCTACACAGTGGATGCACTGCGGATCAATGCACTGGATTATCTGCTCAAACCCGTAGACGACGAAGAGTTGCAATGTGCTATTGACCGTTTGCAGGAAAAGCTGACAAAGAAAAAGATATTTATAGCCGATTCCCAGGAATCCTTTTCAGCAAATAAGCGTATCGCACTGCCAACTTCAGAAGGCGTATATCTCGTGAAAAAAGCGGACATTATGCGGGTGGAAGCCATGAGTAACTATAGCACGTTCTGTTTGGCTGACGGAAAAAAGATTGTAGTCTCTAAAACGTTAAAAGAATTTGAGCAGTTGTTAATGGATACTTTTTTTGTTCGCGTTAGCCGTTCGGCAATTGTAAATCTTGATTATGTCGCTAAATACCGAAAGGGAGATGGCGGTACATTGGAATTTGTGGATGGCGCTGAAGTGGAGGTTTCTGCTTCTCGAAAAGAAGTACTCCTGAAGAACCTTTTTTTATGATCATGGTAAACGATAAATATAACCTCTGCTGTGCCAAATCACTACGTGCTAACTCATGACTTAGGTTAAAATTGCTAAAACAAGATACTGAAGCTCCTCATCTTCCCGTTACTGCATTGTTTGTATATATTCATGTCCCTTTTGTCAATTGACCGTGAAACGAGGCGGATTTTTGCACGATATCTTCACAAACATTTAATATATGAGGGATACTTATTTTATTTTTATATCGTTTGTATACTAATTACATGCACTGTTCTAATGCTTATTTGATTTTTTTGTGCTATTTTTTTATTTAGGCATTTTTTTTGATGTTTGTAATGAAAATCTTACAAGTTTAGTAAGTTAAGTGAGAAACAACAGTCTAATATTATTTGACGGATGCAAACTATCTTCATTGCTGGTAGCGGCTTCTTAGCCTTAACCTTAATTCTTTTTTACCAGTACAAGCTACAACGACGCTTGCAACAGTATGCGCAGTTGCGTGTGAGCATATTAAAGCGAGACGAAAATACACACGACAAAACAAAAGGATCCTTTATGTTCTACCTAAAAGCACATGATAGCCGATTAAGGCAGGTCGTGGTTAGCTCCTTGCGTTTTTCCGACTCTGCCTTACATGTGAATGCGTTTGATAAGCTCTCCTTTGAGATAAGGGGTACGGATGAAGAGCTTCCCGCCCGGTCGATTGGGTTTAGTTGCCGGAATAATGTGTTAACCCGGATACATAATAGCAAAGCCGCTTTGACGATAAAAGGATACGTTGTGCTCGAAAAGGAAGGTAAAACAGCATTTGTATACCGTACAAAATTGGATGTAGTCAAGGCTTCAGAAGCGCAACGTTCCTAGCTAATTTTCTGATCGTTAGGCTTCGCAAGCATAGCGCTGCCTTATTATGATTCTGTAACGGCAATAAATCCTTTTGCCGACCTATACACTTCTTTGTATACTTTCCTCTTTAATTCCGAAGATTTTTCTCTATAGCTCTTGATATTTTTTGTGCCTTACTTAAATTAATGACGATTTTAGTATTGATTTCGGTTATGTTAATCTTTTCTATGATACCTTCTGGAACAAGAGGAAATACAACCGGCATATAAGGATTCACAGCTATACTATCAAACGCTTTTAGAGCAAGCGTCCTGTCTTTTTTATTTAAAATTCTCTTTGAAATCTAAAATGTGAGCTATACATTTGCAGTAATTTAAATTAAGTCTAAATAAGTTTAATAAAATAATGAAACTAAACCCATGAAAAAAATACTACTTATTCTCACTGTTTTTTTTCCGTTATTGCTATTGGCTCAGCAGAAGCCCGAAATTTATGGACAAGTGCAGACTTCCGACGGATTGCCAGCAGAAGGCGTCACCATAAAGTTGCTGCCACAAGGATTGACTTCTATTACGAATAGCAAAGGAATGTATTCTTTTAAAAATATTAAAAGCGGTGCACAATCACTATTCATCAGTGCAGTGGGTCTGCAATCGATAACTAGAGAGATTCAGGTAGAAAACACCAGGCTTGAAATTTCCACGATCTATCTTGTTGAAAATAGAGCGGCCTTAGAGGAGATCGTCATCAATGGTGGAAATACAAATAAATACAAGCGTAATAGCAGTCCTTATGTGGGTAAGATGCCTTTAAATAACATCGAAAATTCACAGTCCTACGCTGTCATCACGAAAGAACTTTTGCAGAGTCAGGTTAACACCAACTATGACGATGCTTTGGCAAATGTGTCAGGTATCGATAAATTATGGGCTTCAACCGGACGTCCGGGAGACGGTGTTTCCTATTACACACTTCGGGGCTTCACGACACAATCAGCAATGGTAAATGGAGTTGTAAGTATCGGCGGGACTAGCGCAGACCCCATAAATTTGGAAACAATCGAAGTCATTAAAGGCCCTTCTGGCTCACTATACGGAGGTGCGGCCATTGGGTTTGGTGGATTAATAAATAATGTTATCAAAAAGCCGATCGATACCTTAGGTGGCCGGGTTAATTATATTGTTGGATCTTTTGGTCAACATCGCGTTACAGCAGATGTATATGGCCCACTAACATCCAACAATAAACTTACCGGACGATTAAATGCAGCCTATACACATACCGGTACATTTCAAGATGCAGGTTTTAAGAAATCTTTTTTCGCAGCACCGTCGTTGTTATATAAGCCAAACGAACGTTTAGCTATCCAATTGGATGCAGAAATATATCAAAATAAGGAAACGAATCCCTTAATGGTATTCCTCAATCGATCAAGAGAGTTGTTTGCTAGAACGCCGGACGAACTTCAGTTTGACTTTAACAAGTCTTACACGAGCGACGATGTGACGTTTAAAAATCCGACAACAAACTTGCGTGGAAATGTGGCTTACCGCATAAACGACATCTGGACGTCAAATACGACCCTTAACTACAACAGACGTAAATCGGACGGGTATTTCCAATATATCATGTACTTACAGCCTGACAATGATACATTGATAGATCGGCTCGCAGGTGACCAGGATTATGTAGGAAAAACGGTGAATGCGCAGCAAAACTTTGTGGGGGATTTTCATATCGGAAATATGCGCAACCGCACGCTGATCGGACTGGATTACCTTTTCCAGCAGGGCGAAACCCATAACTCTCCTTATGTCTTAGTGGATCAGATTAATACATCGTATGACGATCCGGACTATTACAAATTTAATGCAGCGTATATTGACGCCGCCATTGCAGCATCTAATGGAGCAGAAACCAACAACCGTAGCCGTTCACAGGTACTTGGAGCATATGTTTCCAATGTGCTGGATGTGACATCCAAATTTCATGTCATGTTAGCCTTACGCATGGACTATTTTGATAACAAAGGTACCTATAACTTTGATCGCGATACCACAACAGGTACTTTTAGCCAAACTGCATTTTCGCCACGCGTCGGTCTGGTATATGAAGTTGTAGAAAATCAAGTTTCTTTATTCGGTAATTACCAAAATGGTTTCAAGAATGTTGCTCCGGTAGTCCAACCTTTGCCCGATATCTCGGGAGACTTCAAACCACAGCAGGCGGAGCAATGGGAAGCGGGCGTGAAAGTTAATTTGCTTAACGACCGTTTGGGATTAACAGCAAGTTATTACGATATTTCGGTAAGCAACATGACGCGCGGCGAATCGATTGACCGCGATGGACAAACATACAATATTACCGTGCAGGATGGAACTCGCCTAAGCCGGGGAGTTGAACTGGATCTAACCACAGCACCTGTAGACGGGCTCGCGCTTATTTTGAGTTATAGCTACAATGACAGCAAAACAACCAAAGCGGCGGCTAGTGTTAACGACTTGCGTCCGACAGAGGCCGGTCCTAAAAACCTTTTCAACGCTTGGGCGAATTATACCGTACAACGTGGGTTTATAAAAGGATTGGGGGTCGGCGCAGGTGTCAATTATGCAAGTGAAAATATTATTACGAATAGTGTTCCAACTGGTCAGTTTATCTTACCTGCATATGCCTTAGTGAATGCAAGTGTATCCTATGCGTATAAAAATTATGAATTGGCAATTAAAGGAAACAACCTCACGGATAAGACCTATTTCAAAGGTTGGACAACGGTAAATCCAACCATGCCACGCAATATATTAGGGAGTGTAGCTTATCGCTTTTAATCACAATAAATTTTCTTCGTTAAATATTTGCAAGTTAAGTCAGAATAACTACATTTGCATTGTTTGTAATCAGTCTAAATAAAAATGAAATCAATTAAGCACATTATTTTATCACTTATGGTATTACTTGGCGGGAGCCAATTGGTACAGGCACACGCAATCTGGTTGGAGAGTCATCCTATTGGCGTAAAAAATAAAGCTCATGTCGTTCGTGTTTTCTACGGTGAATATGCTACTGGAGAAATAGACGCGACCAAAGATTGGTACTCCGATATGAAGGAGCTTACGGTACAATTGGTGGGGCCAAACCAAAAGGTACAGACCTTGAGGTTGGAAGATAAGGGTGACTTTTTAGAAGGTACATTCTTGCCGAGTGAAGATGGTCTTTACCATTTATTCACCAGCCATGCGGCGAAAGACCTAGGCGGCGAGACCCGTTATGAGTTTGTCTCCCAAACACGTGTAAAAATCGGAGAAGGCGAGGCTCTTCCTATGATTCCGTTGAGACACCAGCTTTCTGTCGATGCTAAAGTATCTTCAGTTGGCGCAAGAGTCCCACTTTTGTTAACAAGCGATGGTAAGCCGGTTGTAGAAAAGGACATCTTGGTGATGTCGTCTGCGGGTTGGAGTAAGACTTACAAAACCGATCAAGAGGGTAAAATCTTGATAGAAGCAATATGGCCTGGCAAGTATGTGGTAGAGTATAGCCATATGGAGCAACAGGAAGGCGTGTGGCACGAGAAACCTTATAAAAAGAATTGGCAGGGTTTAACCACCAGCTTTTTGGTTGAATAAAATATAAAAAACAGCGCCATAACGAACGGCAATTCAATTATGGCGCCTCAAGTAGCCTAACGAAAATTAGGTTACATTTTTTACTACGTTAAGCGCGTAGTTACCTTCTAACGTGTTACAATTAAAAGATGAAGCAAAGTAATAAAATTATTGTTATTATTTGCATGTTGCTCGGTGTGTTTAACGCAGTAGCACAGCAAACTACTCAGATCTTCCGAGGACAGGTGTTATCTGGCGGTCAACCTGTTTCTAACGCCAATATTCAAATCGACAAGCAAATCCTTCACAGCGATGAGCAGGGTTTGTTTAGTTTTCCAGCTGAAGTTGGCGAAACCATCAACATTCAGATCACTGCAGTAGGTATGCATATTCTAAAGCAACGTGTCGTTGTGGAAGCTACCGAGAAAGGATCGCGGTCTTTTACGCTTAAAAAGGCTGATCAGCAAATTGAAGAGGTAGAGGTGATTGGACATACCAAAGTACAGGAAGTAAATCGTCAGGCTTATAACGTGACAGCCATCGACGCAACTAAATTATACAACACAACTTTGGATATTTCCGGAGCTTTGGATAAAGTAGCCGGTATTCGCGTCCGCGAATCTGGCGGTGTTGGATCCAATTTCAATTTATCTTTAAATGGTTTTTCAGGAAACCACGTTCGTTATTTCGTAGACGGCATTCCAATGGATAATTTTGGGTCTTCTTTCCAGATCAACAACATTCCGATTAACATTGCCGACCGTGTAGAAGTATACAAAGGTGTTGTTCCAATGTGGTTAGGTTCTGATGCTTTAGGCGGCGCAATTAATATTGTTACAGCCGATCGTTTCCGTAATTTTGTGGATGTTTCTTACAGTTATGGGTCATTTAATACGCATCGAACGGTATTAAATGCAGCAGTTACTTCGAAACAGGGTTTAACATTCCAATTAAATGCTTTTCAAAACTACTCAGACAACGATTACAAAGTAACTGTTGAAGCAGCGGATATTTACACGGGGGCATATGAGAAAGACGCAGTCGTAAGACGCTTTCATGATAAATACCACAATGAATCCGTTATTGCTCAGGTTGGGTTTGTCGACAAAAGTTTTGCTGATCGATTATTGGTCGGTGTTATTTTGGGTCAAAATTATAAGGAAATCCAGACCGGAGCTCGAATGAGATCTGTATTCGGACAGTGGCACCGCCGGGGTTCAACTGTTATGCCTACATTGAAATATAAGAAAACAGATTTAGTGAAAGGGCTGGATTTGATTGTTAATGCGAATTACAACTTAGGTAAAGAACAAAATATTGATACCGTCAACGTACGTTATGATTGGTACGGAACGTCGAAACCTAACGGAACAAACGGCGAGCGTGCAAGACAACATTATATCTATAAAAATAATGAAGGTCTTGCGACGGCAAACTTAAATTATAGAATGGGGGAGCGTCATTCTCTTGCGTTGAGCAATGTTTTTTCTACATTCAACCGTAAAGGTCATGACGAACTGAACCCTACGAATGCAACGTATGAGTTGCCGCAAAAAACCGATAAAAATATTCTTGGTTTAGGATATACTTATGGTATTCGCGATGTTTGGACAACAACTGTTTTTGGTAAATTCATCACCCAGCATAACGAAAGCGGGACACAAGATACGACACATAATAGATTTGGTTATGGTTTGGCTTCGGCTTATTTTGTAAGTCCTAATTTTCAATTAAAAACTTCTTACGAATTGACAAACCGCATGCCTACACCATATGAAATGTTCGGCGATGTAGAAAACCAGGAAGCGAATGCAAACTTAAAGCCTGAAAGCAGTCATAACGTTAATTTAGGGGCAAACTATAGTTTCGCCGCTAACGAAGATCATAATTTCGTTGTCGGTTCAAGTTTGATCTACCGTTATGCGACTGATTTCATTTATAACCGATTGAATAACAATCAATCTAAATTGGTAGCCGACAACAGAGAAGGCGTCGAAACATGGGGTGCCGATGCAGATGCTCGTTATTCGTATAAAAGTTGGTTGACCGTAGGCGGTTCGGTTACTTATCAATACTTACAGAACAAGCAGAAATATGAGCCAAACTACACGAATATAAGTCCGCTATATAATGATCAAATGCCGAACATTCCGTACTTATTCGGGCATGCAGATGCTTCTGTTATTTTCAACGATTTCTTAACTAAAGGAAACACACTGAATGTTGGTTATAATCTATTATATGTGCATGAGTTCTATTTGTACTGGCCAAGCAGGGGTGGGCAGAAATTATACGTTCCGAAACAATTTACACACGATTTTAATGTTGTGTACAGTTTGGCAGACAGTCGTTACAATATCGGTTTAGAAGCAAAGAACGTGACAAATGCAAAGGTATATGATAATTTTAGCTTACAAAAACCAGGTAGAGCTTTCTATGTTAATCTGCGCTATTTTATAAATAAATAATTATTTAAGATTAAATAAAAGATTATAAAGTTGATATAGAAGATGAAAAAATTACTAATTGCACTTTTAGCTGTTTCGGTATTTACTTCATGTAAAAAAGATGATGTCGGTCCACCGAATTATGGAGATTATATTGTTGCTGTTTCACCTATCGCCTCAACCGGCGTAGCAGATTATTTATTGACGGCAGCAACCTTGGACGAAGGCTCTGTTACCACAAGAGGGCACGGCGTTGAACAAGATGGGACGTATCGTTATTATATGACGGCGAATAATAAGTTTTTTTCCATGTTATACGGACAGGGAAATCCCGGTGCTGTTACTACATATGAAATCACTAATGGAAGTTTAAATAAAGTTTCAGATTTTCAATCGGAGACGGTGCAGGCTTTTGCTTCGGTAAATGATGATATTTTGTTGATGAAAATTTCAAGAAATATTACCAACAAATTATCTAATTTCTACATCGTGAATACGAATAGTTTGTTGATTACTTCAGAAGGAACAATTAATAGTGCAGAGCCTTCGAATAACGGAGAACTGGCTTTCAGTACTTGGATCAGACAGGTAGGAGATAAAGTTTTTGCTCCTTATATGTCTGTCAAAGGCTGTTGTGGCGATGCTTTTGGAACTGCTTTTCCAGATAGTACCTGGATTGCCGTTTATTCATATCCCCAGATGAAATTAGAAAAAGTAATCAAAGACAATCGTACAAGTTTTATTGGACGTTATTTCGTAGATGGAACTGCCGTGGATGAAAATGGCGACTTTTACGCCTTTTCATCAGCAATAGCGGGCGATGCACAGGGTATCAAAACGACAAAACCGTCGGCCATTGTACGCGTGAATGCTGGAACTACAGAATTTGATCAAAGCTATTTTTTGGATTTTGAAGAAATTTCCGGAGGATATAATATTACAGATTGGCTATATGTCGGAAGTGGGAATTTTGTTGTCTTCATGACAACTAGAGAAGAAAAAGGTTTATATGCCGTTGGTAAGGTTTTAGGTGTTGTAAATGTGTATAATAAAGAATTTAGAATGGTTTCAGGGCTACCAAATAAAGCGGATATCAATAGTGTGACGACTACCAATTATTCCAAATTAAATGGAGTGGGTTATGTAGGATTTACCTTAAAAGAAGGAACTAGTTATATCTACAAAATAGATGCGGCTACGGCTTCGGCAACTCAGGGTCTGCGCGTAGAAGGTGGCACGATTACAGCAATTGCGAAATTAAATTAAATAACTCGCATAGTTGAACAACAGTTCAACTATGCTTTTGCATTATACTTATGTTCAGTACAATTTGCCTTTTATTTTTTGTCGCATTCATTCTATGGATGAATACGTCCAAACGTATTACCTGGCGGAAAAAACCGAAGTTGCTTCAACGCCTTGCTAAAGAATCTGTGAGATCTAAATATATCTCTTCCGTTCTCATGATGATGGCGACTTCATTGAGCGTCGTTCAGCTTGGGTTTGGAAGCGGATTATTTGCAGCTATCGTCGTATTGATGTGTATGGGAAGTCTGATCGTGTTATTTTTTCCATTCCGTTATGCAGGGGTTTCGTGGATCATTGGAACGTATCTCGTTTGTTTTTTGATGGAATATCTAATTCGTTAATTGTATGCCTGCGAATAAAAAATACTTAACAAAGTCGCCTTGGTTGCGCCTTATGAAAATCCTGGCTGGTACCGTTGGGGGGTATGCGGTAATGTTAAGTTTTCACACCCTATTGACCTGTCTAATGCCCAAAGCAGAAGTCATTGCTACTGCTTTTTTTACAGGCTATTTATTGTGGGCAATTTTATTGCTTATCGCATTTGTAGCACGGAATGTATGGCGTGTATGGCTTAGTTATATCGTACTTACCGTACTTTTTATGCTCCCTTATTATTTTGAACACCTCACCTAATTATGGATCAGAGAAAGTACAACATCTATTTTCATACGCACACGATCAGCGGGATTATTATTGCCGTTATTCTGTATGTTATTTTCTTTGCAGGATCTTTTTCGTTTTTTAAGGACGATATTTCGGCCTGGCAAAAGGGTAAATCTACTGTTGCCGAAGAGATCAATCCCGATTACAATTACATCTTGGATTCGCTTTCTCAAAAGCACAATCTGCTAGGGCGTAATTTTGATTTCTACTTGCTTCGCCAGGGACACGGCACTTACGTGAACATGAGTACTTCACAGGATACGACCGTCTCTAAACCGAAACCCAAGGAAGCAGGACAAAGGGGGGGGAGAGGTCGTGGTAGAGATGAAGATTCCGCTTATTTTACCTATTTCTTTGCCGATAAACAAACGGGTTCCTATGCCGATAGTTATGATATGGGAGAGTTCCTTTACCGTCTTCATTTTCTTGCACAATTGAATCAGGTGCCAATCCGCTTGGGCACTCCTTTCGGTTATCTCTTAGCGGGGATCGTATCTTTTCTTTTTGTTTTTGCATTGATTACAGGACTTTTACTACACTGGGATAAGATCAAGTCTAATTTCTTTCTTTTGCGACCTTGGAGCAAATGGAAAACAGTATGGACGGATATGCACACTGTATTGGGTGTGATTGGATTTCCATTTCAGCTGCTCTTTGCTATTACGGGAGTAATACTAATTGTCAATTTTGTGCTGATATCTCCTTTTAGCAAGATACTGTATGAAGGGGATCAAGAACAGCTCTATGAAGATTTACAGTATAATAGGAGCATGAAAGTTAATTATACTTATCAACCTATGGAAGGATCCTTCGATCTGAATGCATTTGTAGGCAAGTGGGAGCAAGATTGGAAAGAGAGTAAGATTTCGCGGATTCACATTCGCAACTATCAGGACGCTAGCATGCAGATTAGCTTGGAAGCAAAACCATTGCCTAAAGCTAATTTTTCGGGGTCTGGTTTCGTACAAATGGAGGTTGCATCGGGTAAGGTGCTGCAGCTTAAATCGCCGAATGGCGAAGGAAATTATATCGATGGCGTAAAGAGTTTAATTTACCATCTGCATTTTGGTGACTTTGGTGGAAAGCCGCTTCGGATCATCTTCTTTATTTTGGGACTAGTTGGTTGTGTGGTTATTATATCAGGTATTATGATTTGGTTGGTAGCCAGAGATAAGAAAAATATCCCGGCATACAAACGTAAATTTAATTTTTGGGCATCCAACGTTTTCTTGTCCATCTGTTTGGCCATGCTGCCAGTTACCGCTTTTACATTTATTATGTTGAAAGTGCTACCGCAGATCAACCAATCCGTTATTTATAGTGTTTATTTCTACAGCTGGTTAATCTTATCGGTTTATTTTGTTGTGTGGAGAAACCTACCTATGATAAATAGACAGACACTACTGTTATCGGCGATCTTATGTTTGGGTGTGCCGCTAGCCAATGGTATCGCGACTGGATTATGGATATGGAACACCCTCCAGGCAGGTGCACTGGATATCTTTTTTATAGATGCGCTATTCTTGGTTATTGCAGTGGCATGTGCATTTGCCTTTATCAAAGTAAGACAGCAAGCGAAACCTTTTACAATTTTAAAAGTGCAAGACAGTAACTAGAATATAAATCACAAAGTCCAAAGCCGTAGAGACGGCTTTGGACTTTTATACGTAATATATCCCTGCCTGAAGGTGATATTATCTCAATTATTAGCTACCTTTAGTCTTAGTTTCAATTCATGTACATTTTAGCATGTTCAGACATATCGGGAAAGGGCGCACATTTTCCCATAACCTTAGGTTAGCATCTCTTTTATCTGCAGTGGCAGGAATGGTCAATATCACGGGCGTGCTAGCTTTTCAAACGTTGACGACAAATCTAACCGGTCATTTTGCTTTCTTTGCCGAAGAACTTTTTTTAAGAAGTTATACTACTGCATTCGTATATCTCCTGTATGTACTATGTTTTCTTTTCGGAGCTTTTCTTTCCAGCTTGCTTATGGAGAAGACGGCTCAGTTCAATCCACATGCAGGATATGTCGCGCCTGTCTCTTTAGAAATCATATTGTTGGTTTCAGTTGGATTATTAGGAAGTATGAAAGTCGGTGGACCCTTGTTGTCCTCTACCTCGCTGGCCTGTATGTTGCTACTTGCAATGGGCTTGCAGAATGCACTGGTAACGAAGGTGTCGCAGTCGGTCGTACGAACAACCCATCTTACGGGACTGTTTACCGATCTTGGAATCCAGCTGTCGCGACTGGTGTTGAGAAGCGACGGCACCAAGCAAAAGCAGCTTTATAAGAGTATCCAACTCAAGTTAGCGATCATCAGCTGCTTTTTCGTAGGCGGCATATTGGGTGGATTTTGTCATCAACATATTGCCTTATCAACACTTTTTATTCCCGCAGGGTTGCTACTTTTTACGCTATGGTATGATCAGATCCTGTTCCGATATTACCGAATCATCCGTAGCATGAGGAAGCATTGATGTCTAATACCCATCAGCAATCGTCGTAAATACCTTTGCCCAATTCACATCACCGACTTTCCGTCCTAAGCGGACGATAACAAGATTCTTGTCTGGATTGACATAAATATATTGCCCCAATATGCCTTGCGCCATGAAGTCACCACTTTTCGACGGCAGCCACCATTGGTATTGATAGTAGGAGGCACTCCCGGCTATAGTATCTATTTTGGTGGAAGTCTTTACCCAATCGGTCGGGACGAGCTGTTTGCCATTCCAGTTGCCTTCGTGGAGGTACAGACGTCCAATTTTTGCGTAATCCCGCGCCACGGCATTGACACAACAAAATGTTTTCTCAAGGCCATTTTTCTTGCGATCCAGACTCCAGCTTGTGTCGTATTCCATTCCCAATGGTCGCCAAATTTTTTCTTCCAGGTACTGACTTATTGTTTTATTAACAAGCGCACGCTCCAATACCAGTCCAAGCAATTGCGAGTTGCCACTAACGTATTCGAATTTGTTGCCCGGTGTATCTTTTAGTTTTAGCTTTTTGATTGCTTTACGGAGGTTAATTCCGTAATAGAAGGTAGCTACCTCACCAAACGGATTGTAATATCCCTCGTTGAATTTAAGCCCGGAAGTCATCTGCAGCAGGTGTTTGATGGTGACCTCGTCGAATCCGTTTTTGGAAAGTTCAGGTATATATTTGGTAATAGGTTCGTCGACAGAGCCAATGAGTCCATCATCTATAGCACAACCGATCAGTATCGAAGTCACCGACTTGGCCATGGAAAAGGAGGGCACAACGGACGATTGATCGTAGCCCCTGAAATAATTCTCGTATTTAATACTGTCGTTATGGATGATCATAAAAGCGACGGACTCATGTTCGGCTAGAAAAGTATCAAAGTCGTGGCTTTGTTCTCTATAATCTATCTTTTTGGGGTGGTATCCTTCCGTTGCAACAGCAAAATGAAAACTACTATCGCCACGGCTAATAATACGGGACGGGAATTTTTTATGATCGTTGATATCCGCAAAGTTATAGACAATATAGCGTCCTATTTTGCAGGAACTAAGGCTAAGGGTTAACAGGAGTAGAGCTAATAAATTGAGTTTCTTCATAATTTTAAAACATTCAATATCTCTTATCAAAAATATCCTTATCAACAATAGTTGATAAGAGGTTGTAAATTATAGTTGCTTATTGAGGCTTCCTCATTTCTTGCAGAGGCTCATTACACCGTTAAAGATACGAATTTACGTTGTCGGAAAAAATAAATATAGTCACTTTCTATATCGGAAAAACAAATAGCAGAATGGCTTATAAAATATTTCGAGATTATTTAATATTGCTCTAGGGCAAAGCATATTTGGTGAAAATTGTTTCGCTCATAGCGCATTTCTTAAGTGAGTCAAGTTAATATCGTGTATCTGACTGCTTTTATATTTTAGATATGCCATTAACTTTTGTAAGTCTGTATTATGGCAAAAATAGTTATTCATCCGAAGAGTAAAGAACAAGTGGACATTGTTAAAGCGTTTGTAACGGCCTTGAAGATGGATTTCGATACTTTCGAAATTAACAGTCCATATAATCCGGAATTTGTTAAACAGATCTTAGAATTTGTGATTTAGAAATAGTCATTGTAGTTTCCGCCAAAGGACATTACTACGATAAATAGCAAATAATTTTCTCAATAAAAGTATCGATCCAGAAGCTCCCAAAAAAACGCTTCGTCCGTACCGTGCTGCTCGAGGATCCGCTTCCAGGTTTCTTTACCAAACTGGATTTCGTTGCCAAAACTATCTTTATAAATCCACTTATCGAATATATCTTTATCAAAAGAAGCCTTATTGTTATCCCGGGTGTATTCTAATCCTCCCCCCAGATTTCTCTTGAACTGTATTTTAGAACCATTCACCCGCTCCTCCATATTGGTATGGCCAAAGATGTCTTTTCCTTCTTCCAGTTTATAGCCTTTATTATCCTCAATTATTGTCTTATCGAAGATATCCACCTTAAAAGTAGCGCTATAGTCGGATTGCCTGCTATTTTCCTTTACCAACCTCCTCAGCAGCCCGACTTGAGCATCCTTATTCCCCCGCAAACCGGGTTCTGCTTTATCTAGATATTTCTTTTCATACTGCAACTTATTATTGCGGCTATCCGTAAATATCAAATCATCAAAAATATTTTTTTCAAGGCTGGCCTTATAACTTCCGTCAGCAGATTTGTACTGGAGTGTTCCAAAAAGATCCGTGTCTATAGCACCTCGCTGTGCGAACAGACCAGAAAACGACAACACCAACGCCAAACCCAGGATAAGCTTCTTCATATCAACGAAATCTTTACAAAGATAGACTACTTACCTGAGAATTGGTTTATTCCATTTCGATAAAAACATTCAAGCAAAGTCAATTAAGGATACAACCTCGGCCACTTATCCATATTCCAGATATAAATGAGGTGTGCGGCTTCGATCACTCGTTGTAGATGCGTATGGAACTCTATTAAATAATCATCGCCTCTACTGTCATCCGCACAAGTATAATCCATACTCACCACAAGCCACCAATAAAGCGCATCTCGTGCATGAGGCGGATTGTAGGTTTCCACAGGCGAGAAAATACCTCTAGCGGATTCTTACATTCTTTCTCATCTAGGTAAACCAGATTATACGCTTCCCATTCAAATCTCTGTGGCATATGACAGTTATTGAAATAACCTATAGCTTTATTACACTCAGTTTCATCAGGTATAAAAAACTCACCGTGAGTCTCATAACTGTGACGGAGTTCGGAATCAGGCATCCAATAACTTTTATCCAATCTACAAATCATAAAAAGACCTTCTATCAAAATTTCTATAAATTCATAGCGAATAAACGTTCTTAACGTCTGTTCATGATTCATTTGATACCAAGGCTTTATCGCAGCCTGCTTCCATTCATCCAGATGTACTCTCCATGCAGGAAAATTCTCCCAACCAAAGAACTGGTTGATCACGTTAAATGGATTTCCAATCTCTTGCGGATGCAGACGACGGGGAATATAATCGTAGGGAGTATGATTAGCAAAAGGCATGATGTTTTATTTATATTGTTGAAAAATGTATCTACCTCCCTTGTTCCTTATTACGATTTTTCCCTGTTGAATCAACAAATAGACAGCTTGCTTTATATGTCTCGGCATAATGCAAAAATGACTTAGTTCCGTTTTTTTAATTTTCGTGTATAATTCAAATGGAAATTGTTCGATCAGAAAAAAGTTGTTCTCGAACAATTTGTCGAGTTCGAGACGAACATGTGATAAAGTTTCTGATTCGGCAAGAATATCTCCCTCCTTTTTCCATTCTTCAAAATAGAGACTTGGGACCGGAGGAGCTCCCTTCTCAGTTTTGAACTCCCAAGGAATCGTCAAACGATAACATCTCCACAAGGATTCTTCTTCTATGGTCAATCGTACTAAGCGTTCTTCCGTCCCTTCGTAGGGTTTGGAGTCAAACTCCATTGGTATACATTCGAAGCGTTGATAAATGCGATCTAGAAGTGTGCTTTCTTTTGTAGGAAATTTGGCACCTTATACATTTTTTCAAAATCAGTATAATAATAACTCGGTTTACCTAAGAGAAAAGATAGTTCCTCTGTTGTCCATTCATTATCCAGTCTTCTTTTTAAATAGGTATACCATTGCTTAAAGTCACTTGCATACATCATCCCCGAATGCGAGATATGATCGGTTAATATTCTTTTCATCTATTTATTTTTTTTAATGGTTGATGAGAGCTCGCTGTAAATAATCATTACCATGTGTTTCAATATTATTTACATCTCGGTTTCATAATTGTATTATTTTGAATAGGTTATTCGAATAATTTTAACAACTCTTCTTTGCTCAACGACTTCATGATATTGGTTTCATCTAGTATCAGTCCATCGGCTAGCTTCTTCTTCCGCTCCTGTAAGGCTAGGATCTTCTCTTCTACGCTATCTCTGCATACCAGTTTGTACGCATTGACATGTTTCTCCTGCCCAATGCGGTAACAACGATCGATAGCTTGTGCTTCGGCGGCAGGATTCCACCAAGGATCGAGGATGTACACGTAGTCTGCGGCGGTAAGATTGAGGCCTGTTCCTCCAGCCTTGAGACTGATCAGGAAGAGACGGCAGTTTTCATTATTCTGAAATTGCTCTACCGCGGCTTGACGTTGCGCTTGGGAAAGTTTGCCATCCAGATAGGCGTATTGCACACCGCTAACTTGTATCCGCTCGGCAACCAGTTTTAGCATTCCCGTAAAAGAAGAGAACAGGAGTACTTTGTGCCCCGGAACGACATCTTCCAGTATTTCATCGATATAGTCCAACTTGACCGCATCTTTGGCAAACATTTCTCCTTTCAAGAGACTCGGTGAGTTGCAAATCTGACGTAATTTGATCAAGGCCTCTATCGCGAGAAACTTGGATTTCGATGGTTCTTCACTTTCCAGACTATCTCGCACTTCATCCCGAAAAAGTTTTCGGTATTTGTCGTAGACTTTACGCTGTGTCGGAAGCATGTCTATGTGTAGGATCGCTTCTGTTTTGTCGGGAAGATCTAGGGCTACCTGCTTTTTGGTACGCCGAAGGATAAAGGGTTCGATCATTTTTTTGAGTGAAGTTCTCACTTCATTTCCTACTTCTTCGTCTTTGACGCCTTTAAACATTCGATTGAAATTTCGATAGTTACCGAAGAAACCTGGGTTGACCAAACTCATTTGTGCATAGAGGTCCTGTATCCCGTTTTCAATAGGTGTACCTGTCATCGCTATACGAAAGGTTGCTTGCACTTCAGATAAAATCTCGAAACGCTTCGAGTTTCTATTCTTTACGGCTTGTGATTCATCCATTATTAGGTAACTAAATGTTTGGTGCCTAAAAAAAACTGCATCCGCTATTAACGTCCCATAAGTTGTAACGATAATTACGTCATTCTTAAGTGAAGCCTGCTCCTTACGTTTTAAACCATGGTATATGCTTATCTGTCTATTAGGAGCGAATTTTTGGAATTCATTCTGCCAGTTAAAAAGCAATGTGTTCGGTACGACAATGAGCGACGGTGGTGCGTCAGAGTTCGCCTCGTAGAAGGACTCTAACAACGTGATAGCCTGTAAAGTCTTACCCAATCCCATGTCGTCTGCTAAGATACCTCCCCATTGAAATTCGTTAAGAAAGGCCATCCAACTGAATCCTGCCTGTTGGTAGGGGCGTAAGGTTGCTTGCACTGTTTCGGGAATCGCCAGTTGTGGAATCTCGTCAAGGTTGGCTAATTTTGCTCTACGTTCACGAAGACTTTCCTGGATAATACTGGCATCTATCTTTTCTAATAGCGTTTGAAAAGACAGCATCTGCGCTGAAGTTAATTTGATGCAATCATCCTCAACAATGCCATGTGTATACAATGGGTCAAAAAGGGCTTTATCTGATCTTTTTAAGAACGCATAATTTCCGTTGTCCAAAGGAAAGATGCCAGGCGAATCGTTTACCACATTCTCGAATTCAGCAGTAGTATAAAGCTTTTGTCCAAATTTGAATTTGAAGTAAATAGAAAAGAAGCGGTTCTCCGGAATAACTTTCACGACCTCCCAGCTTAATTCCTGTGGAAAATACTCACTACCTTTTTTTACTTTATTAATGACTACTTTGATGCCTTTTCCCCTACAGGATTTAATAAAGTTTCCTAACCAATTACTCCGCTTGATTGTGACTTTTGGTAATGCCAATCGACTTTTGAAAGCCTGTTCTTGAAAGCGAATATGTTGGTTTATAATTTCTTCATGTTGTAATTGAACCTCCGCTCTCTCATAATAATACATTACATTTTCTCTACGATATATCATGCAATTAGCTTGCGACGCAACCGGCCATTCATTGGATGATTTGTCGAAATAAGATAAATCGAAACATAAATATTCTTCAATTGCGCTTATAGTAACTTTTGTCATCAGCGCTTCGTGCATTTTTTTAATAGAGGAGCTATTACTAATCGCTTCTATCGCAAATTCAAATCGTTTGCTTAGAGGAAAAACAATCTCTTCAAAAAAGTTAATTAGGTCTTGTTTTAATGCAGTCAATTTGAATTTACACAATCGAAATTGTTGTAGTACCTGTTCTACATCCACATCATCTATGAACAGTGTATGATCATCTGTCAACTGTAAGAAATAGCAATAAATATTACTGCCGAAAATGGGTGCCACAATCAATTCCTCTAGATAGTATAAATGAAGCGATAACCCTAAACTACCGTCTTCTTCTTCTTTAATCTTGAATTTGATTTTAAGATCATTGCCAGCTAAGGTTACAGTTGATTTATGAACACCATATTTGGCTGGTAGCTTGAACGAATTAATATCGAAGCTATAATTCGAAGAGGTAAAAAATGATAGCTCCGTTATTTTAGCGTGGAGAGAAGTTCTCCATTGATTTACCAAAAAGCTTTTTAATGTGGAGCCATCTATTGATAAAGAGTTGTCGCAATCAGATTTAAGTTTTAATATTTTTTTACATAAGGTTTCCAATACGACGTCTTCTGAATTGTATTGGATCGTTTGTTCATGGTTTTCTTCTCTTAGATAGCTAAATCGTGATTTCGTATTGTCTGAGTCATCGGTTAAGAATGGGATAATTATTGGAATTCCCAAAAAGTGTAGATTGGTCGGAACTGCAAAGATAGGACGGGAAAAATTTGGCAAAGCACTAGCTTGGTTTGATAAAATAATCTTCTCGTTAATGATATTTTCTCCCAAATAATTATTCCGGTAACCAAATATACGGCCATGTTCAGTATGATTAGTATAAAATGCTTTTGGGGAGTGTGTCCAAATGTCAATATGGTAGTTAAAAAAGCTCTGTTGCTCCAAGGGCAAACAATCTACCTCTTCCTTGTATAGATTTTTAAAGAAAAAAAAATCTTTTTCTGCCTTGCTATACAATGCGCTCGCTGCATGTATACAAATTCCCGCCACGATCTTTTTGCAACTGCAACACACAGATAAGCCTTCGGGCAGCAGCTCGAGGTCGAGATTTGGCGCTTTTGCACCGTGGTGACTGAGCTGAGCGTTAAACTTTCGGGCATTTACATAGGTAAACTTTCTGATCCATACACGGAACTTTCTCAAGTCAGATTTCGCTTTATAAAGGGAAGCTATAAAATTCGGGTTCAACTTGAACTCCTCCCCATCCTCCCAAGGAATTAAAAAAGGTTCAGAAGCTTTCCGTTTAGGCAAAACGGTAGTTGTCGCTTCCTTTTCGGAAGCAATAGTTTGCGTTGTTTCCATATGTTGGTTATTTTAGGTGGTAGCTGTTAGCAGGCCTACATCGGTGTCATCAGATCCCGAAGTGACACCTTGTAGGCTGCTTTCATAACTTATAGTTTTAATCTGTTTATGAATTAAGTCCTTGTCGTCCTTAGGATAGGAGGGATCTGTACGGGGTCTATGTTTTTAGATCCTTCCACGATGTTCAGGATGACAAATGTCGATTGAGATTGCTTGTATGACGCTGCTAGTTTCATGCAGGTTCTGGCTCTGGTTCGGCATATTCTTTTAACTGCTTTAACACGATTTCAAATTGATCATTAAAAAAGTTCACGTACTTAGCTGTTTTAGACCCATTTAAAAATGAATTTTCTAATAACCTGTGAAACATCCCCTCACCCCAGATTTTGTTGGGACGTAGCAATAAGCCTAATTGAAATGATTCTGATTCCTTTCTACGGTAAAGGAACTCAATAATTTGTCGGTCAATTACACCTGTCCAATCAATTAAATCACGTAAAGGGATATTTTTGGGAAGATAACCGACAGCGCAACATATATAAGAAATCACAGCAGATTCTAACACACCTTTTACCACACAGAAAAGTAACACTTCTTCAGTTACGTTGTTAATAGCTAAGCTTTCCGAGATTTCTATTAAGGTATTCTTTGCGGTTTCGGATACCTTCTTCATTCTTTCATATTCTCCATTCCAATCCACCTCTCCAACGTCAAAGCTTGGTTCAAAAGTCGACTTCCGCCTAAGTACATGCCCCTTCGTCCACAATGTATGCACAAAGCGATCTCCAACAGCCAGTTTTTTCTCAACGTCTTTGACACTCATAAACACCACCATTGCGCTTGTTACACCAACTTGCATACATTTAAAATGAAATGGTCCGGTGTTTTTCATAATAACCACTAGATAGAGCTCAACTTTGATTCCGTCTTTTTCCTTATTCTCTTGCTGAAACAAGTTACTGCCTGAGAATCCGCCTGTATGGTAATTTAACATGATGACCTGCTCGGGATTGTGATTTGTTCGGATCTTATCCAACAGTTTATTGGTATCAGCCTTATAATGCTGTAACCAGGGGAATTCGCCGAAATCTTCACAGACGATGTTTTTTGTTTCGAGGCGTTGCTCCGCCTCCCCTGTATGCTCCGATTTAGCTGGGGCAGTTTTGGATTGCTCTTGATCAGTCTTCTCCGTTGCCATTTTATCACGGTATGCGGTGACGCAGCTCACCATCAAGGTTACACGTTTGTCCATTTCATACCGGGCTAGCTCACAGGTATGAAGCAATACCTCAAATTCATCTTTTGTCATATCGATCTGTTCCCACTTTAATGTCTTGACATAGCTTTGGTCCAGTTTCCGAAGGAGATCAGCATACGAGCTATCGTACGCAAAGATTTCCGGTAATATGGGAGAGATCCCACGAACGGTCCGGAATAGATGTTCCAAGTTATGACCTTTCGATGCCTTAATTCCCACCGTTGCTTGAAAGGCTTTGAGACGGGTCTCGACAAATTGATGTAACATGTAGGTCGCCTGCGTATAATCTTCCTTGGTCAAAAAATTATCTACTCCCAGTCGGAATTCATCGGATATCGCTTTCGATTTGTTGTAATTATATTGTGCCAACTCCAGCAAACCACTGAGGTTTTTACCAGAGAATAGGGCATTGGATATCTTTTTACTTGCGTAGCATAGATGTTCAGGTAGCGATACATAGGTGTGGTAAAGACTACCTTGTTTTATCTTATTTGACCATTCGCCCGCAATAATCATATCGAAAGGAATTTCTTCTTCCATATCCGACATGCACAGGGATACAATAGGTGCTAATGCATTTGGCGCCATTCCCTTTACAGGATTTACAACGAGCAATAGCTTTGTTTCCCGTGGTTGTTCGCCTTCTTCGGAGGGAAATGAGAACTTGTAAATACGTTCGACGTCGATTCGCTGCACTAGCCGGTCAATTAAAAATTGGGTGTCAACTATCATAAAAGTGTTTATTAAAATGGTTTTTGTATTTATTATCTATACAAACGTATTGATAAATATTTAATAAAACAAACGTATGTTAAATATTTAAATATATTTATTGTATATAACTATACATTTGTATAGGTATATTGAATGTATTAAATGGGATTTTCAGTTGGGGGTGAACGGATTATAGAAGAGGTTATCTAAAATCCGTGGGACTACTACTTATTGTACAGCATGGTCGACAGCAGCTTACAGAGGAGTAGAATTGTTGTCCGAATAGCTATTTGCATAGGCAGAGGGAGAATCTCCAAATTTAGCCTTGAAGCACTTTCTAAAATAATCGGAATCGGTGAAACCTACCATATAGGCAATTTCGCTAACATGGAATTTCTTTTCCCGGAGTAACTGCTGTGCACGTTTTAACCGGATTTCTTTGATCAGATCGGCCATACTGTAGCCTGTCAGCGCTTTCATCTTCCGATAGAGTTGCGCACGGCTTAGTCCCACAGAAGTACACACTGCATCTATTTTTAAATCAGAATCTGAAATATGTTCCTCCACATAGCTTAACACTTTCTGAAGCAACGAGTCATCGGGAGAGATTAGACTTATTTCTGAAGGTTCTAGCGAAACTTTCTGTTTAAATTTCTCTTGTAACCTGAAGTAGTTGAGTAATTGATTCCTAACTTTTAACGCCAATGATGGCAGATGAAAAGGTTTTACGATGTAATCATCCGCCCCCATTTCCAGCCCCTCTACTTCATATTCAACAAGAGATTTTGCGGTCAATAGGATAACGGGTATATGGCAGAGCAGAAGATCCGATTTTACATGGGCACAAAATGTAATTCCATCCATGTTCGGCATCATTACATCACTGATAATTAGGTCGGGTAAATGTTTTCTAGCCAGTGTTATACCCTCTATTCCGTCAACGGCTTCAAGTATACGATACGTGCCAATAAAGAATTCATATAAATAACGTCGCATCTCGGAATTGTCTTCAACGATCAATAAGGTGCATTTTCGGGGTAATGTGGGTGCAGATACCTCGATTTCCGCTCGTCCCTGCATGCTGGGATTGGCGACAATAGGTTGGAAATATGCACGAGGGGTAGGTGTGGGCTGTTTTACACTCTTTGTTTTGTCTGTTGGTAACGTCAGGCGAAAAACAGTACGGTTTTCACCCTCAAATGTTGGTGTGCTCGTGGCATATAGGGAGCCTCCATGTAATTCAATCAACGACTTGCTGTAGGTTAAGCCTAGTCCTGATCCGCCTGATACTGTTGATTTTCCTTGCTGAAACGGTTGAAATATACGAGCTAAATCTTCTTGCAAGATCCCTACACCATTATCTGTTACGTCAATTGTAACGCATTCAGCACCATTATCCAATGTTGCGTATATGGCTACTATTATTTTCCCGCCCTCATTGGTGAATTTAAATGCATTGGATAGCAAGTTATATAACACCTTTTCCACCTTATCAGGATCAAAAGCGATAGGGTAGGAAGAGAGACTCGTTTCCAGTTGTAAGGTTATCTGTTTTGAATGGGCTACCTGTAGGAAGGATTCCACCACATCGCTCACAAAGGTGATGAGATCCCGGTGTTCAAGGATCAGTTGTTCATGGCCGGTTTCAAACCGGCGGATATCCAGCAATTGGTTTACTATTTTTAGAAGCCTATTCCCGTTGTTCTCCATGGTCTTTAGCTGGCTTTGTATTGTCAGGTTATCTTTACATAACTGCAACAATTGCTGGATGGGTGTTAGGATAAGTGTCAGCGGTGTTTTTATTTCATGCGAAATATTGGTGAAGAATTGGACCTTACTTTCGTGCAGCTCCCGTTCTTTCTCGTGGAGGATGGCTTCATAGGTAAGTTTGCTCTTCAATTTCGCGTAACGTACGATATAATAATAATAGGCATATAATAACGCTAAAAAGACTAGGGTGTAGAAAAAATACGCCGCTGTACTGGCCCATATAGGTGGTGCTACGGTGAGACGTAATACCGTCGGGTTGGGATTCCATATACCATCGCTGTTGGACGCCCTCACTTTAAAAGTATATTTTCCCGGGGCTAAATTGGAATAGGTTGCAGACCGCCTTGTCGCATCCGTGTAAATCCAATCTTTATCAAATCCTTCCAGCATATATGCATATTTATTTCCGGCTGGATTGGTGTAATGCAATGCGGCGAACTCGATCGCTATACTTTTATCATCATGTGTAAGATCAAGTGCTGTTGTTAGGTACAGCGGTTTGTGTAGTAATACCCGTCCGTTTACAGTGCCGTCGACTTCGACGGGTTCATTTAATATTTGTAGCTCCGTGAACACCACACGAGGCAGAATTGTATCTGTTTTTATGCTGTCTGGGTGAAAGGTGTTCACGCCCTTATTACCACCAAAATACAACAGATTTGAGTGCGGACTTTTATAAACTGCACCTTCTGCAAACTCATTACTCTGAAGACCATCTTGCTGTGAAAATGTGCGTATTGCAAACGTCTTTTTGTTTATTTTCGAGATGCCTTGTTTGTGGCTTACCCATAGGAACCCCTGTGTATCTTCTGTTATCCCAGCAATTGTTCCTTTTGGTAGTGTATAGGAGACGCCCGAAAAATGTTTAATGGATTTTGTCTTGGGATCGTAACGGTCAAGTCCGTTTCCGGTGCCTATCCACACGTTACGTTCTTGGTCTTCATAGATACTGTAAATCCGATTATCACTCAGGGTATTGATAGAACTGCTGTCGTGCTTTAAATGCATCACTGTCGAGAGATCTCCATTACGTTCTTCTTTAAAAACGACGATTCCACTTCCCTCTGTACCAGCCCATATTTGATGTTTACTGTCCTGAAAGATCGTCCACACATGTTCTTGCGGCAGTGTTTTGGCGGGATCAAAATGAATCAGCGTATCTGATGCTCTTGAGTATTTAAAAATACCATTCCAGGTTGCTAGCCATATATTGTGCTGGTGATCTTCCATAACGCCAAATACAGTCGCACTCGATAATGCTGGATGTTCTATCCGTGTGATTATCTTAGACTTTGGATCGTAACGATCGACGCCACGCTGTCCTCCGATCCAGATGTATCCTTTTGAGTCGCAGAAAACCTTCTTTATATAATTACTTTTTAGTGAGTTTGGATTCCTTTCATCGTGCTGAAAGTGCTGATAGATTCCATTTTTTTGTATAACGCTTATACCTTTACTCCGGGTAGCGATCCATAGATTACCCGATAGGTCCTCGCAGATGGAACGGATGGTGTTGTCTATAATCGAATTACTATGGTGCGGGTCGTGGTGCAGATAGTGGAAAGGGTTGGCTTCGAGGTAGGTTTTGTTGATGCCGTTACTGTAAGTGCCCAACCATAAAATACGTTGATTATCAAGATAGATATCGCTTATATAATTGTCGTTGATAGACCACATGTTTATCGGGTCGGTGGCATATTGTTTGCGAAGGCCTGTAGGAAGATGGGTTTCGACGACGGCATTCGTATAACTATCCAAATACCATTGGTGTTGTTTGTACGTATAATTAACACTTAGCCGATGATTTCTCCTTATTATACGCTGCCATAGTTCGTCCGGAATTTGGTCTCTTGGTATGCGATCAAAATCATCCGTATCATAATTGTATCTACAGAGGAACTTTTCGTCAAATGTTAATGCCCAAACTTCGCCGTCTGCATCGGTGAGAATATTATGAATTCTATTATTAATGATGCTTTTGGGATTACTGGCATCATAGCGATATATCCGAAACTTGTAACCGTCGTAACGCGCTAATCCGGACCAAGTGCCGAACCACATGAATCCGTATTTATCCTTGGTAATGCCATGTATGGTACTGTGGGGAAGACCATTCTCAGAAGTGATATGATCAAATTTTAAGTTAAGAAACTGGCAATAAGCATGCGATCCGGAAAGGAAAAACAACAACATGATTAATAAACTTACCTGTCTATACATTGGTCACTCTTAAAAATTACCCGCTATAATGCTCCTAATTTAACCAAATTATGTGAAATAGTATCCTGTACCAGCCTGAATAATAGTCGACGGCCATAATCGTCTAAATATAGGAATGTGTTTTTGGCTAATGGATGTTAGCTTTTAAGTGGCTTTTTGACTAGGATGAGACGTTTTTACACGTAATTTGAGTGATTTTTACTGGTTGTAGAAATGTGAATAAGGATAAGTTTGTGGTACGGTGATGCAAGGCGTCACATTATAAACCCATATCTCTAACCAGTAAATTTTTGAACGATGAAAGGTGCAGCGCTAATCAACAGTATCCACATTAATAACTTCTCTTCAATTCCCATGTATATGCAGCTAGCAGATGGTGTAATAGAAGCAGTAAAAAATAATATCGTTAAGGTTCGGGATCCACTCCCATCCATCAATGAGTTGAGTATGCAACTGCGGGTTTCACGTGATACCGTCGAAAAAGGATATAATTTTTTGAAGAAACAGGAGGTGATTAAGGCTAATCCAGGAAAGGGTTATTTCATCTTAAAGGGAGAAATGGACCGAAAGCGGATCGCTATCTTTTTGAATAAATTAAGTGTACATAAAAAAATAGTATACGATTCCTTTGCGCAGACATTGGGAAACGAAGCTTCATTGGATTTATTTGTCTACAACAGTGATATCAGTCATCTCAGGAATTTACTTAAAAATCTATCTAAATCTTACGACCGTTATGTGATCTTTCCACATTTCAAAGAAGGAAGAGACCAAGCGCAAGACGTGCTCTCGTTGATTCCTTCAGAAAAAATTGTGTTATTGGGGAAAACGGTAGAAGGTCTGCAAGGTAAGTTTGCCGTTATTTATGAGAATTATGAAAAAGATATCTATGAAGCGCTAGAACGAATTCGTGAACCATTATCAAAATATAAAACATTGAAGCTAATCTTTCCAGATAAAAGTGATTATCCGAAAGCGATCATTAAGGGTTTTTATAAATTTTGCCAGGAATATGCTTTCGATCATATTTTGGTAGATAATCTCGACAAGGAGTCCATCAAGAAAGAGGTTTGTTATATCAATTTAGCGGAAGATGATCTTGTACTATTGTTGGATAAGATCATTGTTAAAGGCTATCAGATTGGTCAAGATATTGGTGTGATATCGTACAACGAAACACCACTTAAAAAATATATGCTGGATGGAATCACAACAATTTCCGCCGATTTTGAACTAATGGGAAAATATGCTGCACAATGTATTCTTGAAAATTCGCGTGAACATATGGAAGTGCCTTTTTATACCAATCTTAGATCTTCGGTTTAGCCCGGAGAATCAAGTGAAGATACGCTGTTGGATTAAGGATGGCGACCGCCAAAGATCGAAGATCCGAACACTTTGCGTCATTTGGTCAGGATAGCGCAGGATACGATTTTCGTTAAAGATACCTATATTCGGGTCGACCATTTTTACTAAACCATTGTATTTTATGCGTTTTAATATTTTTTGTATAACAGCTTATTTTTTATTCTTTTCGACAGCCATTAGTCAGACGAAACAGATCCAATATTTATCAGGTACCGACAACGAGAATACGGTTACTTGGGATTTTTGGGTCAATGGTGGTAGAAAGGCCGGTAAATGGTCCACCATAGAAGTACCTAGTCATTGGGAACAACAGGGCTTTGGAGCGTATAATTACGGACGCGATTATGTGACTTACGGCAAGAACTTTAGGTTCAATGATGAGAAGGGACTATATAAACATAAGTTCGTCGTGCCCAAGGATTGGCAGGGTAAAAAAGTATCCATTGTTTTTGAAGGTTCCATGACCGATACAGAAGTGAAGATAAATGGAAAGCTTGCCGGAGATACCCACCAAGGATCTTTTTACAGATTCAAATATGATATCAGCGATAAGGTCTTTTATGGCAAGGATAATCAAATTGAAGTGCTCGTATCGAAGATGTCTGCTGACAATTCGGTTAATAACGCGGAGCGTTTAGCCGATTATTGGATCTTGGGAGGCATCTACCGCCCCGTTTATTTAGAGGCAACACCACAAAGTCATATCAGCTGGACAGCAATTGATGCGAAAGCCGACGGATCATTCCAGGCAAATGTTTACTTCGGAAACATCGGTGAAAATTCCGAGATCTCCGTTGAAATCAAAGATAAAAACAATACGGTGATTGGTTCTTCTACTGTCAAAGTAGACAAAAAAGATACGCTTAAAAATATTGCCGTTAAAATCAAAGATCCCTTACAATGGACGGCTGAGACACCTAATCTGTACTATGCGCATTTTACCTTGAAGTCCAATAAAAAAGAGATTTATACGACGAAAGAACGCTTTGGCTTTCGTACAATAGAAGTACGCCAAGGGGATGGGATTTATGTAAACGGGACGAAGGTTAAAATGAAAGGTGTAAACAGACATGTATGGTGGCCGGAAACAGGGAGGAGTGTCAATGCACGCTTGGACTTGATGGACGTAAAGTTGATTAAGGAAATGAATATGAATGCGGTTCGCTGTTCACATTATCCGCCCGACAAATCTTTTTTGGATATCTGTGATTCCTTAGGTTTGTATGTACTGGACGAACTTGCCGGATGGCAAAAGGCTTATGCCACACCTGTAGGCAAAAAGCTGGTGCGTGAAATGGTGATTCGGGATGCTAATCATCCGTCGATATTTATATGGAGTAACGGGAATGAAGGTGGACACAACAAAGAACTGGTCAATGAGTATCGTAAATACGATCTATCCGACCGGGTCGTTATGCATGCGCATCACAGGCCGGGGAATGCCATCAATGGTATCGATGGCAACCATTATGAAGATTATTATTCCACACAAAAAATACTGGAAGGTCCCAATATCTATATGACGACCGAGTTCTTACATGCGCAGGATGACGGTGGCGCTGCGGCGGGTCTGGCCGATATTTGGGAGCTGCATTGGCAGGCCAGGCTAGGTGGAGGTGGTTTTATCTGGGATTTTGCCGATGAAGGTATTGTCCGCACGGATTTTAATGGCATTATTGATGTGAACAAGGTTAATGCACCGGATGGTATTGTCGGGCCGCACCGCGAAAAGGAGGGAAGCTTCTATGCTATTCGAGAGATTTTCTCACCTGTGCATATCAAAATGAAATCGTTGCCTGCTGACTTTGCGGGTAAGATCGATGTGGAAAATCGCTACCATCACACCAATCTTTCGGATTGTTCTTTTGAATACCAATTAGTCGATTACAAGAAGCCTTACGATAATGAATCCGGATTTACCGTGAAACATACAGCTGCGGTTACAGCCAACGATATTAAACCTCACGAAAAGGGTACCTTCAACTTAACCCTGCCTGCGGACTGGAAAAATTACGATGCGTTGCATTTCAGAGCAGTGGATCCGCATGGCGAAGAAATTTATGCGTGGACGTGGCGTGTCAAATCCAATACCGCGATTACCCAATCCATATTAGCTGTAAAAACGTCTACTGACGTCGAACTCAAAGAGGATTCAATTGCATACATATTAAAAGCAAACGGAATTAGTGTATTTATTGATAAGCAGACAGGTTTACTTTCTGACTTGGCAAATGACTACAGCATGAAACTGGCTTTCAATAATGGTCCAGTGTTGGTAAACGGCAATGCTGTTTTCAAAGGTATTAAAACCTATCAGGAAGGTCGAAATCAAGTCGTGGAATGTGATTTTGACGGCAATTTGGATTTCTTAAAATGGACTATGCATCCCAATGGATGGTTGAAGTTGGACTATAAGTATAATTTGAATGGTGATTATGCATTTGCCGGAGTGAGCTTTAATTATCCTGAAAACTATATCATTGGTGCCAAATGGTTAGGTAACGGTCCGTACCGGGTATGGAAAAATAGATTACAGGGTGTAACCCTAAATACCTGGGAAAGTATGTACAACGATTCTAAAGCGGGTATCGGTCCTTGGACGTTTCCGGAGTTCAAGGGGTATTTTTCGGATATATCCTGGATGGAGTTTAACACGACCCAAGGGAAATTTCTAGTGGCCACTGACCAACCGGATATGTATGTACGTTTATTCGATTTTTACGGTATTTCAGGACCCAAAAATTATCCCGAACTCCCAAAAGGAGATGTTTCCTTCTTGGATGCCATACCTGCTGTAGGAACTAAGTTGGCCATGGGGATTAACAACCGCCCCGGCGTAAATGGACCTAGCGGCGAACCGACAAAAATTAATGCACATATAGAACGGACGTTATATTTCTATTTTGGAATTCCAAAAGCAGAGAAAGAAAATAACCAGTTTGAAATGCCTAAAGAGAATATCTTAACGGATTAACGTTATGAAACGGTTTGTTTGTTGTCGTACAGATCTTAGACCCATTCGACTTCACTGCGTTTTGCTCAGGGTGACGTTGTTTTTTTAGGAATGTGTCGTCATCCCGATTGGAGCATAGCGAAACAGAGGGATCTAAGAACATCGGTGTTACCTTGCAATTATGGAAAGAGGTGGGGTTGTATATATTTTAACAAATGTAAATAGAACAGTGCTCTATATTGGAGTAACATCAGATCTATACGTCCGATTAGTCGAACACCGTGAAAAGAAGTATATTAATTCATTCACGAGCAGATACAATACAATTATTTGTGTTTACTATGAGTTCTTCTCTACAATTGAAGAAGCAATTAATAGAGAAAAGCAAATTAAGAAATGGAGAAGGGATAAAAAAGAATTTGTTATCAATGCTATTAATCCTGAATGGAAGGATCTTTGGAAGACAATCAAGGATTGGTAATTACCAAGAGATCATTACGAGAATTCAGAGTTTTTACAAAATATATCCTGATCAGAGCAAAGTGAGGTCGATGGATCTAAAGCTCTGTCGTTTAGATCCCTCCACTTCGGTCGGGATGACGGCATAGTTTACAAATTTGTCATTGGTACTTTAGCGGGACTAAAAAATACTGCCTCGAGTCCCTAAATCCGATTCTCCAATTCCGGTGATAACAAACTTTTTACAATTGTCAAAAATGAGGATTGTGATGAGCTGCATCGTAATAAACCCCTCTCTGTCTATTTTTATAATGTAAAAGTGGTGCGAAGCAGGACGCTACAGGTTGCTTGTGCAGGATATAGTTGATAGCTTTATTGGTAAGTCAAAAAAATTATAAATCAGAAGTTATCAACCAAAAATCAGTGGCTGTCAATTTTTTAAGACCGTGAGGCAGATAACGTTCGATGTTAACGCATATTGAAACCAAGATGTACATCATATTATCATAAAAATACAATAAATATTAACATCGAGCTCTCATTTGCTAATTAAAGAAAAATAAATAGATGAAACCATCGTGATTTAAGCCGTTGAAAATATACTTTAATGAAAAATCTGATAGCTTCATCACATTAAAAAACAAATTATACTGATGAAAAGTAAAATCCTAATAGTTGTAATGGCCGTCGTTGCCATCTGTTTAGTTCAGGAATCAAAAGCACAAGATCGCTTTCCGGATGGTACACTGGTGCCCGATTGGTTTCGTCAGGACAATCCTACGGACATTAATACGTTAGGAAAGCCCTATCGCATCACCGATTTTGATGTCGTAAACGACAGTACGATCATTCAGACTGCAAAAATACAGGCGGTTATTGATCAGGCGCATCAAGCAGGTGGTGGCGTGATTGTTATTCCAAAAGGAATCTATTTAAGTGGTTCATTGTTCTTCAAACCGAAAACGCATTTGCATTTAGAAGAAGGTGCAGTGCTGAAAGGAAGTGATGATATCAGCAATTTTGAATTATTGACCACGCGTATGGAAGGACAGACGCTAAAATATTTTGCCGCATTGGTCAATGCCGATGCCGTCGATGGTTTTACAGTTTCGGGCAAGGGTACCTTAAACGGGAACGGATTGCGGTATTGGAAAGCTTTTTGGCTTCGTCGTGCGTTTAATCCCAAATGTACCAACATGGACGAGATGCGCCCGCGGGTATTGTACGTGTCCAATAGTAAGGATGTTCGTATTTCGGGTATAAAATTGATTAATTCACCATTTTGGACTTCCCATTTCTATAGATGTGAAAATTTAAAACTGGTGGACTTGCATATTTTTGCCCCTGAAAAGCCAGTCAAAGCACCAAGCTCTGACGCGGTAGATTTGGATGCCTGTCACAACGTACACATCAAGAATTGTTACATGTCTGTCAATGATGACGCTATTGCATTAAAAGGAGGTAAAGGCCCTACTGCAGATAAAGATGAAAACAATGGACCTAATTACAATATTATTATTGAAGATTGCTCCTTTGGATTTTGTCATAGTACATTAACTTGTGGTAGCGAGTCGATTCACAGCTATAATATTATATTCAGACGTAATACCGTAGATAAAGCAAAAAAAGTATTGCAGTTGAAGATGCGTCCCGATACTCCGCAACTATATGAAAACATTTTAGTAGAAGACATCACCGGTAATGCCGCAAGTTTTCTTCACATTAAACCATGGACACAGTTTTTTGACTTGAAAGGTGAGAAAGGTATTAAATTATCGCATGCAAAAAATATAACAATGCGTAATATTAATTTGGATTGCGATATCGTCTTTGATGTGAATAATTCCGATCAATACGTCCTGTCGGATTTTACCTTTGAAAATATGGTGATCACAGCAGATAAAAAGCCGGAAATCTACCAAGAATATATTTCTAATTTCAAGCTCAAAAACGTAACTGTAAACGGAAAAAAAATTAAATAATATAACTAAACTCCCAACTGAAGTTATAATTTAACAGATTATGGACAGAAAACTAATTGCCTTACTCCTCCTATCTATTTTGATAAACGGAGTATATGCCCAACGTAAGATGGAGTTTCTTAATAGGGGGGTGGTCGCGGTAAAAACTTCCGAAAAATCGGCTTTCATTAGTTGGCGTCTTCTTGGGAAAGAAAATTTGGAATCCTCTTTTAATATCTATCGACAATATGATAATGGGCCGCATAAAAAATTGAATAAGTTGCCCTTGGATAAGGGAACCAACTTTAGTGATCAGGAAGCTGATTTTACAAAAGAGGTTACTTATTATGTAGCCAAGGTTAACGGAGCCATAGAAGCAGATAAGGAAGCCTTTGTAATAAAAAAAGGAGAGATCGTACGACAGTACCTCGAGTTGAAATTAAATACACCCCTAAATTATACTCCCGGTGATATTTCCGTCGCAGATCTAGATGGTGATGGGGCATATGAAATCATTGTACATCAGACAGGAAGAGGTGCCGACAATTCACAAAAAGGATTGACATCCGAACCTATTTTACAGGCTTACAAATTGGATGGTACGTTTTTATGGGAGATTAATCTAGGTAAGAATATTCGGGAAGGGGCACACTATACGCAGTTTATGGTATACGACCTCGATAGTGATGGACGTGCCGAGTTAGTCTGCAAGACGGCGGACGGAACGAAAGATGGAACGGGTCGGTTTATTGGGAATCCAGAAAAGGATTGGCGTGATATGGTACAGTCATCAGGTAATTTTGGTCGTATTCTCGAAGGACCGGAATATTTAACGGTGTTTGACGGACTCAGCGGAAAGGAGATTCATACCGTCAACTATGAACCAGGTCGGGGCGATAATTTACGTGCTTGGGGGGGCTTAGCGACGGGGGGATCTAGTGATGATAATGGCAATAGGGCTGATCGATTTTTAGCTTGTATAGCCTATTTAGATGGTGAAAATCCTAGTGTGGTAATGACCAGAGGGTATTATGCGAGATCAGTTTTGGTAGCATGGGATTATAAAGATAAAAAACTGGTGAAGCGATGGATATTTGATTCTAAAGATAGCAAAAATTCATTTTCAGGACAGGGTAACCACGGTCTAACCGTAGCCGACGTGGACGCCGATGGAAGAGACGAAATTATTTTCGGATCGATGTGTGTAGATGACGATGGCACTGGACTATATTCTACTGGACTGGGACACGGTGACGCACTCCATGTAACAGATTTGGATTTGAATAATCCGGGACTGGAAGTGTTTGGTATCCACGAACGTAAGAAAATTGGCGCAGCACTTTTCGACGCAAAGAGTGGTAAAATCCTTTTTGAAGGGGCTATTGATGCGGATGTGGGGCGTGGGGCGGCTGCTAATATCGACCCGGAGGTCAAAGGAGCTTATCTGTGGTGGTCTGGTTCGCGTCAGGTGTATAATACCGAAGGAAAAGCTGTCGGACCTGCTCCAAGGACTGCAAATTTTTTGATTTGGTGGGATGGTGATTTAAGCAGGGAATTGCTGAATGGTAACTATATCGAGAAGTATAAACAAGGTAGAATTTTTACGGCTGAAGGTGCTAGCTCAATCAATGGAACCAAAAGTACACCTAATCTAAGTGCAGATATATTTGGGGATTGGCGGGAGGAGCTTATCCTTCGTGCTGATGATAATCAATCGTTACGCATCTATACAACGACAATCCCAACAAATCATAGGTTGTACACCTTAATGCACGATCCACAATATAGGTTAAGTATCGCTTGGCAGAATGTAGCGTATAATCAACCTCCACATACTGGTTTCTATTTGGGGACAGGTATGGACAAGCAAAGTCCTCCGAATATTAGCATAGTGCGAGGTGATCGATCCGTTAGTAAAAAAGTGCCAAAGCCACTTTTTAGAGATACTATTTACGATGGTGCGGCGGATCCGGTAGTCATCTGGAATAAAGCGGAGCATAAATGGTTTATGTTTTATACCAACAGACGTGCAAAAGCGATCGATTTACCAGGGGTAAGTTGGGTACACGGCACTGCTATTGGTATTGCCGAGTCTTCCGATGGAATCGAATGGACCTATAGAGGTATTGCTGATATACAGGCTCCGCATAGTATAGAAACACAGTGGGCACCAGAAGTTATCGAAGATAGTGGCACTTACCACATGTATCTTACCGTTGTTCCGGGTATTTTTACAGATTGGAAGCATCCGCGCAACATTCAACACTTTACCAGTACAGATCTGTTGCATTGGAAGTATGAGTCGACGTTAGCGTTGGCTAATGAGAAAGTGATCGATGCATGTGTGTTCAAACTTCCCTCCGGAGAATGGCGTATGTGGTACAACAATGAGATGGATGGTAAATCTGTTTACTATGCCGATAGCAAGGATTTATATCAATGGGAAGATAAAGGTAAAGCATTAGCTACAAGGGGTGAAGGGCCAAAAGTTTTTGAATGGGAAAATTCCTATTGGATGGTGGTAGACACATGGAAGGGTATCGCTGTATATCGATCCGCCGATTTGACGCATTGGGAAAGACAAGAGGGCCTACTTTTGCAGACTGGGGGTACAGGAAAGGACGATCAAGTTGTCGGGGGACACCCAGATGTAATTATCCATGAAGGACGCGCTTTTATTTACTACTTTACGCATCCAGGTAAAACACCCGAAAATGCAGGAAAAGATGGATTCGAACAAAGAAGAAGTAGTATTCAGATGGCTGAATTACTGTTGGAAGATGGGAATATCATCTGTTACAGAGATCAAGCACTGTTTATGAGTTTGAATAAGTAAAAAGTGATAAATTGAAACACAGCACCAAACTTATCTGCTCCCAAAGCGCAAGCGCATAGGATGATAGGAATCAGATATTAGGAGTTAAGGTGAATTAAAATATTGATAAATGAAAAGAGACACTACAAAATGGGTAACGGTAATATTGAGTGTGGTCCTGCTCTCATTTGGCATACAGCGTAAACCGACTATCTTCCTTATTGGAGATTCAACGGTACGTAATAACAATGACCAGTATTGGGGCTGGGGCACACTATTGTCAAATTTTTTGGATACGACGGAAATTAATGTCGCAAACCATGCAATGGCCGGTAGGAGTACCCGTACCTTTGTTAAAGAGGGGCGTTGGGCGCGGGTAGATTCTCTATTTAAACCAGGAGATTACCTGTTAATCCAATTTGGGCACAATGAAGGGAGTAAACCGGATACTTCACGTCAGGGATATAGGGGCGTGTTACGAGGGATTGACCAGGATTCGATTGTATTGGATTGGGGCGAAGGAAAAACCGAAGTGGTTCGAACCTATGGAGAGAACCTCCGACGATTTATTATTCAGGCGAAGTCTAAGGGTGTACAACCGGTGGTCTTGTCCATGATTCCACGAAATCAATGGGATGCCCAGGGAAATGTAAAACGGGCAGATCAAGATTTTGGGCTTTGGGCGAAGCAGATCGCGGAAGAGCAGGGGGTACCGTTTGTAGATTTGAACCGTATCACAGCCGACAAATACCAACAGATGGGGCCAAATGAAGTGAAATCCAGGTATTTCCCTGGAGATCATACGCATACCAACAAAGCGGGCGCTGAACTGAATGCAGCGTCTGTCATAGAAGGCCTGAAAGCTTTAAACCATCCCATTGCTAATTATTTAAACTAAATAATGAGACTAAAGAATATTGTATATGCTACTGCATTGCTATTTGTTACAATCCTTAGTTTGTCGTTCGTCGCCGATAGCAAGAAACCTACACTTTTTGTAATTGGTGATTCGACGGTAAAAAATGGCCAGGGCAACGGGTCAAATGGGCAGTGGGGATGGGCAAGTTTTATAGCAGATTACTTTGATTTGAACAAAATTTCTGTTGAAAACCGAGCTTTAGGAGGTACTAGTACACGTACCTTTTACAACAATCCTAAGCTGTGGCAAAAGGTGCTAGACGAAATCAAGCCCGGTGATTTTGTTATCATGCAATTTGGTCACAATGACTCCAGTCCGATTGTGGATACATCACGGGCAAGGGGCTCGATAAAAGGCAACGGGGACGAATACCAAGAAGTTTATAATCCGCTCCTTCAACAACGCGAGATGGTATACAGTTATGGATTCTATTTGCGCCGATTTGTTAAAAACGTACAAGATAAAGGCGCTACGGCCATTGTCTGCTCGCCGATACCCCGTAATGCCTGGATAGGAGAGACGGTGCGGCGTTCAGATTACGCTTCGTGGGCACAAGAAGCGGCACAGCAATCCAATGTTTTGTTTATTCCTCTTCAGGACAAAGTAATTGAAGTGTACGAAGGACTTGGTCAAGCGGAGGTAGCGGGTAACTATTTTGGTGAGAAGGATGCTACGCACACCCTCAAAGCAGGAGCAGAACTCAATGCCAAGCTGGTAGCGGAATATCTTTCCGTTCAGCCGAAATTGGAATTGCGAAAATATTTAAAGTAACAAAAAAGGATTAGTTAGCTAATCCTTTTTTGTTACTTTTGGTTATCTACCCATCCGAATACTTTTTGCAGTACACCGGTATTACGGGATCCTGCTATATTTTGTCTGATCTTTAGTTCTTCTTCAGCGACCTTTACAAACAATCCGTTTATCGCTTTTTGAGTAACATACGCATTTAGATCCGTGGTTACTTTATTAGATGTAAGGGGAAGATTGTTGTAAGCTGACGTTAACTGTGTCCAATAGGTACTTACATTATTTTTGCCCAAAGCGGATTCCACAATGGGACTAAATTTGGAAGTCAGCGTGGTCGAAGTTGTCCTCTTGAAAAAGGTAGTTGCTGCATCTTGCTGTGTTCCGAGTAAGATATTAAATGCATCTGTTACCGTCATTTGGGATAGCGAATTGACGAATACAGGAGCAGCTTCTTTTACGGCCGATTCTGCCGCCCGGTTTAAACTGGTAACAAAGTTATCTACCAATGATCCCATTCCTACGGAGCGCAACGCTTTCTCGACTTGTTGTGCTTCCTGTGGCATCAAGATTTTTACCGCCGCATTACCCAAAAAACCATCTTTGATGGATAGTGCATTGATACTATTATTTAATCCGTTGCCCAACGCCTGTTTAATGCCTGTTACCGCTTCAGTCTGTGTAACCGAGCCTGTTGTTGTTGAGGGTGAAGTAGCCCCCGCTGTAGTATTGGGTATAGAGCTCGCAATTTGGCTCACTGTTTCACAGCCCAAAAATAAGGGTAAGGTAACTACACCTAAGGCAAGTAATGGAGATATTTTCATATGTGTATTATATTGCACTCACGTTCACTGTTTATCTTGTTGCAAACATACTAATACTAAAGCATTTTTTAACTATAATAATAAGCTGTCATAGGGTCTCGCGTATATTTTATTGCCAAGCCAGTCGAGTCGTAACGGGGAAATGGTCGGAAGGATATTTGCCCATGTAGGTGTCAGTTAAGATGCCGTATTTTTCTACGTTAAAATGAGGGGTGATAAAAATATGATCTATCCTACCGGTAGGTTTTATACTTTTTCCCCAATTATTAAAGGTAGAATTAGGCGTATAGACGATTTTGGATTTGGTAAATACATCTTCTACGACTCCGCTGTTTGCGAGCGTAAAATAGGCTTCATCTGTTTCATTTACATTAAAGTCGCCCGTAAGAATAAGCGGAAGCGCAGTAGCAAATTCTGTTGCTTTGTTGAGTATCAGCTTCGCACTTTCTTTTCGCGCCTGTACACCCACGTGATCGAAATGCGTATTCATTAGGATGAACGATTTGTTGTTTTTTTTATCTCTAAAAATACCCCAGGTACAGATTCTGGGAAGTGCAGCGTCCCATCCTTTATTGGGTTTTTCTGTATCTGTAGCAGAGAGCCAAAACGTTCCACTTTTAAGTACATCAAAACGGTTTTTATTATAAAAAATGGCAGAATGTTCTCCTTTTTCTGCTCCATTATCACGTCCTACGCCCACATAATCAAAGTCGGGGAGCAATTGTTGGATATCCTCAACCTGATCTTGAAAACCTTCTTGTATGCCGAAGATATCAAATTCATGATAGGTAATCAGATTGCACACAGCTTCTTTTCGATCTTGCCAAAGATTGCCGACATCGCCGTCAGTTTTTAAACGGATATTGAAGGATGCTACATTGATCTCTTGTGCGAATAGCGAGAAGTTCGAAAGCACAAAAACGATAAAAATGACTAATCGACTCATGTTATTTTGTTAATAGCTTTTGTAGTAGTTCGGGCTCGTCTGTTGTGATATAATCAAAGCCTTCGTCTATAAAATAGTTCATATCCCCTTGCGTATTCACCGTCCAGACATTGGTTTTCAGGCCCAAGGTTTTTGCTGAAGCCACCCAAGCTGTATTTTTTTTGAAAACCGAAAGATGGTAGTCTATTCCCGTCAGCTTGGCCTCTTTTATCTCTTGAGGACTCTTATCTCCGTTTAAATAATGTATAAGAATGTTTTTATCTAAAGCTCTAAAATGCAAACATGCATCATAGCTAAAAGCGATGAATTCGGTTAGGGATTCCGCCTTAAGTTTTTTTATGAGGTTGAGGCTAATCTCTACCGATTTAAGCGTGCGATCTACACCGAGTTTATTAGTCTTCAGTTCGAAGATGAGCTTTGTCTTGTTCTGTTTTAAACCTTCTTTCAGATAGGCTTCAGCGGTAGATATCTGCTCACCATTTGCATGTTTCTTTGCTAATAGCTCTTGATATGTTGCCGTAGCAATGTCTATTCCCTGAAAATCGTTGTCGTGATTTACAACCAATACATTATCTTTCGTAAGATGAACATCAAATTCAGCTCCCCACAATCCCTGTGCAATGGCGTCGCGGAGTGCAGCAATAGAATTTTGTGGAGACTTTGTATTCTTCCAAGCACCTCGATGTGCTATAATTTGAGTTTGTGCCTGTACTATAATAGATAAACAGAGCATAATTCCTACAATACTTAATTTTTTCATTAGAATTTGATCATTTGGTGAGCTCGCTTCCCCTCCAGATGGACAGGCGAGTTCAGCTTAGTTTGTTTTTTAAGATGATTAAGCAGTTATAAACAGCTTCGTTGATTTGTGGACACCATATGTATGATGGCTTTATCCGTTTATTTTTGTTTAAGTAATTATTCTTGAATATAAATAATATTAGCCACAGCACGTTCACCTTGATGGTCAAAAATTTTATTGTCGCTCGGATAATTCACCACACCATGATCAGGCTGTCCTTTTATATACATTGTAGTGCTTCCCCCTCCGTCGAGGTTCATGGCATGGTCGCAGCCGTACCATTGAAATAAATAGGCTAATTCGTTTAAATTGAGTCCGTGCGATTGACTATTTCTACCATCTACGGTAAAAATAATGAGTTTGTTGCCTTTTTTTGCAATTGCAGTTCTCGGATGCCGATTGTCGTTGAATGGATTTGCATTTAGTTCAACGCGTGTGCCTTCTAAGAGAAGCAATGGTCCAGACAGAAGGATATTCGGATAGTTTTTTTCGGCGGATGGATGTTGTGTTGCATCCAGGATATAGGATTTTTTTCTATCGAAAGCGAAATAGCTATTCGCTCTTGCTGATGGTTTTACTGTGGTGTTAATGACCTTGTTGTCGATCTTAATAAAATCCACTGCACCACCGTTCTGTACATTGAAAAATCCGCCATTGATAGCTATCAGAGCCTTACTTTCTTGTGCGAATGTAGAAGTTAATTTTTTACCCGAGGAGATCCCTGCAAGTTTTAATTTTTTGATATATTTAGTTAAGTCAACCTCAATAATATTGATTTCTTGCTCGCTTTCAAAAAGGTCTTGAAAATGTGCTTGATGCCAAATTATCCCTTTTTTGATTTCAGTTTTGTTCCATTGCTTCTGGGTAAAGGTTATAGAATCTTTATTTTGAGCTTGTAAAGCTATATTTCCCATTAAGAGAAGGGAAAATACGAAAGGTACAAAGGGATTCTTATGGATCATAGTAATGCCTAAGTTACTGAATCTAATGTTAAGAGAAAATTACTTTTTATCTTTCTCCATTCCACTCTCCGTAAAATTGAGTTAGAAATTGCTCCATGAACTGATGACGTATTGCTGCGATTTGCCGGGCGGTGTCTGTGTTCATTCTGCCTTTTAGTAACAAGAGTTTTTCGTAAAAATGATTTATAGTAGGTGCAGTCGTGTTTTTATAAGCCTCCTTACTTTGTTTTTCTACGAATGGAACGTCTGGGTTGTAAATCTCTCTGTTTTTATATCCGCCATAGTTGAATGCTCGAGCTATACCAATCGCACCAATTGCATCCAGCCGATCGGCATCTTGAACAATTTCCAATTCCTTGCTGTGAAATTTAACTTCACCCAATGACGCCTTAAAAGACATGTTCAAAATAATCTGTTGTACATGTTGAATAGTCGAAGGATGGACACCTATAGATGTTAAAAAATCGCCTGCTATACTTGGACCGATAGTTTCATCTCCATTGTGGAATTTGCTGTCGGCTATATCGTGCAATAGCGCAGTCAATTCACATACTAAAGCATCGGCTTCTTCTGTTTGTAAAATCAACTTTGTATTATTCCATACGCGTTGAATGTGCCACCAATCATGTCCTGATTCAGCATTTTTCAGCCGATCCTGTACAAAAGAAGCCGTTTTTTCAATCAATTCTTGGCTTTGCATGGATTAATTATCTTTTGAGCCGTCATACAATTCATATTGCAATAACCGACAATCTAGCTTTCCGTTAAAGAATTCAAATCGTCGGGAAGCTTTCAACCCAATCTTTTTTGCTAGCTCCGGATTCCCGGTAAATACGTATCCTCTATATTCTTTACATTCCTGTTTCAAGAAGTCCCCAATTCTTTTATAGGTCACTTCTAGTTTGGAATGTGTGCCAAGACGTTCGCCATATTCAGGATTAAACATAATCACTCCTGGTCCTTGTGGAATTGTTGTGTCTGCAAAATCGCAGATTTCAAATGTGATTAAGTGTTCTACTCCCGCGGTACGGGCATTCATTTTAGCAATTTCAATCGCCTGATCGGAAATATCCGAAGCGATAATATGAGGCAAAATAGTTTTGTCGGCAATATCTTTTATTTTTCTTCGTTCTTCGAAAAAAACTTCTTCATCATATCCAATGAAATGCATAAAGGAGTAATTCATGCGTTGCAGACCCGGCATTCTTTTTTGCGCTAATAAAGCTGCTTCAATGGCGAGGGTTCCAGATCCACACATCGGATTTATAAACGGAGATTGGCCATTCCATTGGGTTGCCATGATAGTGGATGTTGCTAATGCCTCCAACATAGGCGCTTTGCCCGGATGCTTCCGATAGCCATGTTTTGCCAATGTCTCACCTGAAGTGTCCAAAAATATTTCGGCGCGCTCTTCCATCCAATGGAGGTGTATCACACATTTATGGTAGTCAGGACCCGAATCCGGACGCACACCTTTTTTATCCTTAATGCGATCAACAATAGCATCTTTTACTTTGACGTTTGCAAATAATGGTGTCGTGATCGTTTCGTTATGTACAGTGGAAGTCACCGAAAAATAACTATCAAAAGGTATAATGTCTTCCCACGCTATTTTGATCAAATTATCGTAAAGTTCTTTCGGATCACTAGCTCTAAAAGATTTTAATTCATATTGTACCTGACTTGCCGTTCTCAGGTTGAGATTCAGTTTGATACAGTCATTTACAGAAAGGAATAGTTCTACGCCTGTATTAAATGCACGTTTGATTTCGAAGCCCAAACTTTTGACTTCTTCTTGTAAGTAGGGCGAAAGCCTTTTGTTACACGTTATGATAACTTTACTCGGGGTGTTGAAAACTTCTGTCATATTTCTACAAAGTTAACTAATCTAAAACGCAAAAAATGTGTAATTTTATCGTTTAATATTTTTGATTATGGAAATTAGAGGAAAAGTGCACGAAATCGGTGCGATACAACAAGTTACAGAATCTTTTAAAAAGAGAGATTTAATCGTTGCTTACGCAGAGAATCCACAGTTTGTAGAATATATTCGCTTTGAATCAACTCAAGATAGGGTAAACATCTTTGATAATTTAGCAATTGGAGACGAAATTGAAGTTTCTTTCAATCTTCGTGGCCGTCCGTGGACAAATAAAGACGGAGTAACAACCTACTTCAACTCATTAGTCGCTTGGCGTGTGACTAAATTGGCTAATACAGGTGCCGCAGCTTCAGCACCAGGATTCGCTGAAACGCCAGCTCCAATAGATATTACTTCTTCGGGCGCAGATGATGATGATTTGCCTTTCTAATTAAGGCGTCTTCTGGCTTCGACGAATTTACCAATAAGAACTTTTACTATAAACAGCCGTTCTACCGATAGGTAGAACGGCTGTTCTCACAAATAGACGTCTCGTCTGCGGTTTATTAGATTCCTGATTTTAGCCACTTACATATTTTCCGTACGGAACTTTGCGGATGAAAAATGTAATTGCTATAGAAAGTAATAATGTAGAAAGCGTAGCCAAAGGTATTAACCAAGTTGTCGAAAAATGTTTAGCTAGGATAGGGTGGATATAATTTAAAGGTATGATATGGCTTAAGTAAACGCCAAAGGCATATTTATCTATAATAGCCATCCATTTTGGGATACGGATAGGGTTCCAGGTTTTGATTCCTATAAATACGAGGGAGGCAATAATTGCGGTATTTGGAGTCACGTAGTTAAAAAAAAGAGGGTCATATTTGTTTTTTTGCGCAGAGAGCTGGTGAGTTGCCCAGAAGGTAAAAACCACAACAACAAGATAGCCAGCCCAGATATACATCGGTCTCCAATTAATTTGTTTAACGGTTAAGTAATACCCCCATACTAAATATCCCATATAACCGGAGAAAAAGGTCAGATCAAATTTTGGAGTATATACGGTCCATCTTTTGTTCATGATTACCATGGCTATCAGCCAAAGTGCTAGAAATAGCTCTATCTCACGTACCGTAAGTTGTCGCATTAATTTTGCTAAAAACGGAATCGCGAGATAGAGCCCGATTATCATATATAGATACCATAGATGTGCATTCGCGCCGTGTAAGATTTTATCCACTGTAATCTCCCTAATTTGATGGGCAGAAAGATCTTGAAAATTGGTGTACCTATAGAAGTAATACAGAAGATAAATGATCGTCCAAAAAACAAAGGGATATAAAAGCTTGGGTAATCTATTTCTATAGAAGAGCATTGTATCTTCGGCTTTTGACAAAAGGAGCGCACCAGAGATCATAATGAATATGGGGACGGAACAGCGCGTGGCTGAATGAATTAAGTTGCTGTAGTTCCAGTTGAAGCCCATTGATTCATAGTTGTATAGATACCCCGTCGAGGCATGGAGAAGTATGACAAATACTGTCGCAATGACACGTAGGTAACTAATAAATACGCTTTTTTCGGACATAAGGTAAAAGTAAAGATTCTTGGAACAGGAATTGGGAATTTGAAATATAAAAATGCAAAAATGAACTTGAATTTATTTTTGCAACGTATTAATAAAAAAATAATTAAATTGCAGAATGGGTTGGGCAACTAAAAAGAATAAAACGTGGGAAGTTAGGCATCTGATGTGGACATTTACGTCTATTATCCTGTTTTTTCCCTTACCGGTTCATATTCACCCCTTCGTCATGATGTCCCAAGCGTCTAAAAGTAAAGTACGCTCTTGGTATGTAATAGCCTGGGCTTTGTTAATGGTCGAATTGGCACTCTTTGGATCTTTTGTCTTCTTCTTTGGCGCGATGTCTCAGGGAATGTTACTCACCTTGGGTGGTTCGGTTGTTTCTTATATTCTAGGTAATGGTCTATTATTAAACCAGGCGAAACCTTATCTCAAAAGATTGGAGCTGGGCGAAGTCAGGCAGCTTACCTGGATTGGGAGTGTGGAACGGCAACAACGCCTCGAATTAGCGCAGGCGAGCATGGAAAGTCCACAGTCGTTTGTGACTAAAATGCTACATTACCGCAAGGAGATTAATAACACAAATATTCATCAGCACATTGATAGAATAATACGTCTTTTTCATTTGTTAGAACAAAGAGATATGATGGAAGCGGAAAAATTTTTGGTACGTCATGGTACAGTAATCAACGTGCTCCGTCAATATGATGAACTTGAAAATACGCGTTTACATAATCAGGTGACTATAGACTCGAAAGTCAAACTGGAGAGTGTGTTGGCCCAAGCTGCTACAGCTATCGAGCAAGATGTCACGAATAGCATAAAATCAAGTTTGCTGGATGTATCTGCTGAATCGGATGTGTATATCCAAACATTAAAAAACAGAAACCTATTAAAAGAATAAGAAACTTAGAACTATGGCTACAATAGATTTAACGACATACGATGATAGTGCCGATAAAAACAACGAAATTCAAGTTAATTTTACGGACGAAGAAAAAGCACTCATCAAGCAGTATAAAGATAAGATCAATCTGAATTCAACGACGGATATTATCCAATTTGGTGTGTCGAGTCAAACGAAGGTAAGTAATTTTTCCAACGAGATATTGAAACAGGTTCGGACAAAAGATATGGGAGGGGCGGAAGATATTTTATTGAATCTCCGTTCGGATATTAAATCTTTTGATGAGAATCTAAAAAAGAAACCGCTGATTCCTTTCTTTGATAACATGAAGAAGAAAATTCAGCGTATGCGTACAGAGTATGCTTCGGTGGAAAAGAACATCCATCAGATTGAGCTGAAGTTGGAGGGACATTATAAAACCTTATTAAAAGACGTCAATATCTTTGACAAGCTTTTTGTAGAGAATCAGAATTATTTTAAAGAACTGTCATTACATATTACTGCAGGTGAAGAGAAGCTACAGGATGTGTATACAAATGTATTACCCCAATTGAAAAAGGAAGCCGAAGAGACCGGTGATCAACATAAGATACAGGCATACAAAGATACGGAGCAACATGTGGTACGTTTCGAGCGAAAGATACACGATCTGAAACTGACGCGTATGGTGGTATTGCAGACTGCACCGCAGATTCGTATGATCCAAAGTAACAGTAGCTCATTAATGGAAAAAGTACAATCGAGTATTGTCAATACGTTGCCCCTATGGAAAAATCAAATGGTATTAACATTAGGGATTGCTCATTCGCAACGAGCTTTAGAGGCGCAGAAGGCCGTGACGGATGCGACGAATGAGCTGTTGCGGAGGAATTCGGAAATGCTGAAGGAGTCTACTGTAAATATTGCGCGCGAAACGGAACGCGGTATCGTCGATATTGAAACCATTAAAAAGGCAAACTCTGATATTATTCAGACGATCGAACAAGTGTTGCAGATCCAACGTGAGGGGCGCGAAAAACGGAAAGTGGTTGAACAGGAATTGTTACAGGCGGAGACGGAATTAAAACAGAATATTCTGAAATCTTCGGATGACACAAAACTAATAAACTAGAAAAAGCAGCATAAAGCTGCTTTTTCTAGTTTTACATTTCCCATCTTTTCTTAGGAATACAGATGAGATCGGAAACTTTACGCAGCACGATTGGTCGCAAATCAAATTTGTTTTCCAATACAACAGAATCTGCGGAATGGTGAACAATTTTAAATCGCGGCAGATATTGACCTTGTTTATAGCACCCTGAAATTTTTTGTTTCCAGTTTTCTTTGGTATAAATGCCTTCTACAATCATACTGTCTCCTCGCACGACATAAACAGCTTTCGCATATTCTGTCCATTTCCCATCTTTGTAACAGCTGTCTGGCATTGTCTTCGTTTTGGCATGTACATGCATAGTGGTGTACACCGAATCGCAAGAAAAGATAAACTCGTGCAACGTATAGTTAAGCATCTGATCCTGATGAGGAATACTATCTTGCACCCATGTGCCGTGTAGATAGGAAGTTCCTTCTGTTTGCATTTCAGAATGACGTTGGCAACCAGCGGTACTAAAAAGCATACCTACTACGGAAAGTAGGCATGTTTGAAAAAAAAGATATTCCTTAAGGTATTTGCTCACTAGACTATTTTAAGGTACCTACCATCTCTTCGGGTTTTACCCACTCATCAAACTCTTCAGCAGTTACATATCCCAAAGAAATAGCGGTTTCTTTCAATGTACTGTTGTTTTTGTGCGCGGTTTGAGCAATCTCCGCAGCCTTATAGTATCCTATTTTTGTGTTTAAAGCCGTCACTAACATCAATGAATTATCTACCAGTTCTTTGATGCGTGCATAATTAGGTTCGATACCTTGTGCACAGTGCTCGTCAAACGAAACACAGGCATCTCCGATTAAGCGTGCCGACTGTAAAAAGTTTGTAGCCATTAACGGTTTGAATACATTAAGTTCATAATGTCCTTGAGTACCGCCAATAGTGATCGCGACATCATTGCCCATTACTTGTGCTGCTACCATGGTAAGGGCTTCACATTGTGTAGGATTTACTTTACCCGGCATAATGGAAGAACCGGGTTCATTTTCAGGAATTATAATTTCACCGATACCCGAACGAGGTCCTGAAGCCAACATACGAATGTCATTGGCGATTTTATTTAAGGAAACCGCTAATTGTTTAAGCGCTCCGTGAGACTCTACGATAGCATCATGTGCAGCTAGCGCTTCAAATTTATTTTCGGCGGTTACAAATGGAAGGCCAGTAAATTCAGCAATATACTTAGCGACGACAACATCATATCCATCAGGAGTATTCAAACCTGTTCCTACCGCCGTACCTCCTAACGCTAATTCGGATAAATGAGCTAAGGTGTTTTTAAGAGCCTTTAATCCGTAATTTAATTGCGCAACGTAACCGGATAGTTCTTGTCCTAAAGTCAAAGGAGTAGCATCCATCAAGTGTGTACGGCCAATCTTTACGACATTCATGAACTCTTCGGATTTGCTTTTCAAGGTATCCCGTAATTTTTCAACTCCAGGGATTGTTACCTCAGCTACAGTTTTGTAGGCAGCAATGTGCATGCCTGTTGGATAAGTATCATTCGAGGACTGCGACTTGTTTACATCATCATTCGCCTTCAATACAGGTTCTCCTTCGCCTATTTTACCGCCGGCCAAAACCTGAGCGCGGTTCGCTACTACCTCATTGACATTCATATTAGACTGTGTGCCCGAACCAGTTTGCCAAATTACCAATGGAAATTGATCGTCCAACTTTCCAGCTAATATTTCATCACAAACGGCAGCAATAGCATCGCGTTTTTCGATAGGTAATACATTCAACTCGTGATTAGCATATGCAGCAGCTTTTTTTAAATATGCAAAGCCTTCTATGATTTCTTTGGGCATAGAAGCCGAAGGGCCAATTTTAAAGTTGTTACGTGAACGTTCGGTCTGTGCTCCCCAGTATTTGTCTGCGGGAACTTGAACTTCGCCCATGGTATCTTTTTCTATTCTGAATGACATATGTTTTAAGTAAAAAAGTAAAAATTATCTAAGGATTAGCTTGTTAAAGCTCAGTTTAAATGATGTAAATTTGTATAGCTGTAAATGCATTAAAGATCCCAGTTTCTTGCTCGCTAATATCTAAATGCGCGTACATAATATCAAGACAAAGTTACGGAATTCAAAACACAAACATAAAAATTAGTGAATTATGTGCCCAATCGTTTGGAGAGCTGCTCGTTGACATGATGGTACAATTGTTTGGGTTTTAAGGTACGCCAAGGCATTTGGTCAAATACGCCTCCAAAGTTTATAAAATAGTCGATATTATGTGTTTTAAATTCTTCAATCACATGTGCTCTAAAGTTAAGAGCTGCAATCCACCCATCTTCGATATCCTGAAACCATTCTTCGTAGTAAGAATCGTCTGAAGCATGAAAATTCAGCACATTTTCACCGATGAGTATAAATTTGGTGATGCCCTCACCAATCATGAGGTCTATCACTTCTCGTTTCAGTGTCATAATATCATTGTAAATGGTGTCATTCCATTCGCCCATGAACTCAATCACGGTATATCTACGATCGTAATCTACATAAAGAACTTTTAAATAAAGGGTTTGCGATCCGAAATGATCCCATTGTGGGTGTAATAGAAAATTGTAAATCTGTTTGTCATATTCAAATTCATTATGAACTGTTCCATAAAAGGGCGAACGCTCATCCTCTGATGAAATATAATCATGGCGCCAATTGTAATATGGTTCTATTTCGTGCACGTATTGTTTTTTGATTAAGTTTGTACTGTTCCAAGCTATTCATTCTCTAAAACAGTTTGGAACTCATTTTGTAGGATAAAGTTAATTAATCTTGCTGAAGAAATTAAAATAACTAATTACTTTTGCAGTCTCATTTGTTTACATGCAAAAAGGTACTAGACGTAATATTTTCGTAGCTGCTACTTATGGAGCTACATTATTACTTGGGCTTATCTTGGGGCAAAATTATGCCGATCAACAGGGTAAGAATCCAAGCAGCGCTTTAGTACCTATTGGTTTTTCGGACAATTCGTATAAAATACAACAGGTATTAGACCTGCTTTCCAATAGCTATGTCGACAGCCTAAATCTAGATTCGCTTCAGAATGGTGCCATCAACCACATCGTCTCGCATTTGGATCCTTATTCTAATTACTTGTTGGCGAATGAGTCTCAAGCCCAAAGTGAAGCTTTGGAAGGTACATTTGAAGGAATTGGTTTGGAATATTTTAATTTAAATGATACGTTGCTGGTCGTAGGGCTTATTACAGATGGACCTTCTGAAAAAGCGGGATTAAAGGTGGGTGATCGTATCATAACCATCGATTCTATTCAAGTTTCGGGCAGGAATATCGGGCAAAAAGTGGTTGAAAAATTGATCCGTGGGAAGAAAGGTTCTCGCGTAAGACTCCAGGTAATTCGTGATAGTGTATTGGTGCCATTTCCCTATAAAGTTATAAGAGATCAAGTAAGTGTAAGCTCCATTGATGTTGCCTACCTCATTAAGCCAACAGTGGGTTATGTTAAAGTACGTCGATTTGGGTTGAAGACAGCTGAGGATTTTAAAAAATCCATAACGGAGCTAAAAAAACAAGGTGTTCAAAATCTTATTCTCGATCTACGTGATAATGGCGGTGGATATTTTCACATTGCCATTAGATTGGCTAGCGAATTCTTTGATGAACAGAAGGTGTTGGTGTACACTAAGGGCGCTCATGAGGACAAAAGGGAGTATTTTTCGGATGAAAATGGGGTTTATGCAGATGGTAAATTGGTTGTTCTCATAAATGAACATACCGCTTCAGCGTCCGAAATTGTAGCAGGCGCCGTACAAGACTGGGATCGCGGAACGATTGTGGGGAGACGCTCGTACGGGAAAGGGATCGTTCAGGAGCAATTTGATTTTTCAGATGGATCCCGGGTTAATTTAAGTATTTCAAGATATTATACCCCTTTGGGTAGAAGTATTCAGAAAAAATATACCGCCAATTGGTCGAGTATGATCGATTATTCGAGCATGTATAACGGGTTATGGGTATTGGACACTACCTTTGCGCACGCACAGACCTATAAAACGTTGGCAGGGAGAGAACTATTTAGTGGCGGAGGGATAAGTCCGGATGTCGAAATTTCTATTGATTCGAATGCCGTCAGTGTATTATACCAACGGATAGCGCAATCGAGTTATTTGGAACAGTTTGTTTATGAGCGTTTTACGAAGAGGTTGCCGGCGTATTCTATTGAAAATTTTTTACAAGGATATCATTTGCCTCAGCAAGAATACACTGCTTTTCTAGCGTATTTAAAGGACAGGGATATAATAATTGATGATCGCAAAGGGAGAGATTTATTGGAGCTTATTCAATCAGATATTGAAGCAATAGTCGGGAGGTATTATTTTGGAAGAGAGGCATATTTCAAAGTTAAGAATAGATATGACGATTACGTCGAACAGGCTATTCGTATATTGACTGCCACCGATCCGGTTAAAGATTAACATCTGCCCAGATCGGGTAGTGATCTGAAAATCGTTCCTTCACAATACCATAGTTGTCAATGTTGAATTTTTTGCCGCACAAAATATAATCTATTTGAAATATAGGGAGCATAGCATAATGCGTTACGCCCCATCCAAAGCCTTTTTCCTGAAATGCATTATTCATGTTTTTACCAACTATATTTACACTATACGACATGGGGGTGTCATTAAAGTCTCCCATCACTATACTTGGATAGGGGGAGGTGTCAATATGTGCACGAAGTGATTTTGCCTGTTCACTCCGGTGTGTAAATGCCTGTTTTAGCTTTCTTCCTACACGCTTTGTTGTTTCTTCGTCTTTCACTTTTTGACCCGTTGGTTTTTGAATAAATTCTTTGTCCTCATCCTGTAAGGCAAAGGAGCGCAAGTGTACATTGTAAATTCGTAAGGTATCAATTTCGCGGCGTACATCGACAAAGATAATACGGTTAATGCCGTACTCGTTTTGGAGTATGGTGCCGCGATTTATGATAGGATACTTTGAGAAAATTGCCTGACCGTATCCTTCATGATCGTTTTGCGACGCAGGTTCGAAATAGTATCCTTCAAAATTACCTTCCTCCTTCAATATTTTTGAGAATTGTGCCTTTCCTTTTAGTTTACTGTAAAATTCCTGAAAACAGACAATATCTGGATTTACCGTGTTGACCAGTTCAATGGCCTCGGATTTGAATGTTTCTTTATTATTGTCTTCTTTTTCAAAAAGATGTACATTGAAACTCATCACACGCAGATTCGTATCGGATTTAGAGGTTATTTTTTCGTTTTTATTCTTGAAATTAATATGTTTGCTCATCAGATTCCAACCCATTAGTATAGGAACCAAACTCAGTAACATGTAACGTCGTTTTCTTAGAAACCAAAAGACGATAAACCCCAAATTGATGATTAAAATTGGAAGATAGCCCAGGCCGAAAAAGGCTATCGGCCAAAAAGATTGTGGATCAAGATAAGAGGCAGAATAACTCAAGATTAAAGCCATTACTGCAAATAGATTAGCGGTAAAGATAGATTTGCTAAAAAAGCCTAGCTTTTGACGAAGAACTCTTTCTTTCGACATTATTGATCTTGCTTACTTGCTTTGAATAATATTTCTTTTTCGCTTGAAGTCAGACTTTCATACCCGTTCATTGAAATTTTATCCAATATCTGGTCTATAGTTTCCTGATTCGGTATTTCCGAATAGCTTTTCTTGTGCGAAGGTGTGTTTTTAGCATTCTCGTTCTTATGGACGATCTTTAAAGTGCGGCGTGCGAACTTTTTATGAAAAAAACTGCTCCAATCATGACCTTTTCTTAATTCGCGCATAAACGCTAAACCGAATAAAACCATACCTAGATATGCTATCGCCGCTGGTTGGTTGGAGATAACGTAAAATCCAAATTGGAGACCAAGATAAATAATAGCTATGGTGCGGAGTCGTATGTTGCCGATAATAAAAACCCGTATTTCGTAAGTGGGTAATAGCAGTGCCGTGGCACTGATGAGAGCAGCGAGACCAAGAGCATTAGTGTTCAGTTGATTTTCGGGATGATTTGCCAAAAAAGGAATATTCCCTACCAACAGATAGGCAATACCGCCCAGCAACAATCCTGCGATGAAAACATATAAAAATTGTCTTCTATTAAGGAAGCTTAAAAATATGTTTCCAAACCAATACAACCACAGACAATCAAAAAGTATATTGAACAACCCTTGGTAAATAAAGGGGTGTGTGATTAATGACCAAGGCTGTGACAAAAACTTAGCAAATGATACTGGAAGGCTAAGCTTGGCAACGACATTATCATATAAATTGCTCGAGACGATGTCCGAAAAACTCAATAGATCGACAACGTGGGTCAAGACAAATAATACAACCTGTATTGTGATGATATATGGTATAGGAGAAGAGGTAGCATAGGTGTCTCTCCAAAAGGATTTTAAGACATTCTCTTTCATATGCATATCGTTAGATTTTTATACATTATTAATAATAACCTCTTTTTATTCCCCAAATTTTGATCAAGAGAAAGCCAAATAGAGCCCCACTTACGTGGGCAAGATGCGCAATAGAAGACCCGGATTGAGAGAACCCCAAATATATTTCGATCAAAATTAATCCAGGTACAAAATATTTTGCCTTAATCGGTACAGGAATAAAGAGTAATTGTAATTCTAAATTAGGAAATAGCATCGCGAAAGCGAGCAACAAGCCATAGATTGCTCCTGAGGCACCTACCATGGGGCCGCTGTAAATTGATACGAGTGTGTTGAAATCCGATTGGGAAAGATGGTTTAGCGATGGACCAGGTATGTATCCAGAAAAGTTCCCTTCGCTATGATAAACCATTTGGTGTTTGCCAAACGGAGAACCGAGTATTTCGTTTACTTCCCAAGCCTGAACACCATATTGTAATACCAAGGCGCCTAAACCGCAAATGATATAGTAATTTAAGAATCGTTTGGAACCGAACACCCGCTCAATGATTGGCCCAAACATAACAAGCGCAAACATATTAAAGAAAATGTGACCAATTCCTCCGTGCATAAACATATAGGTGATAATCTGCCAAATTTGAAAAGAGGGCGAGTCGGGGTAATAAACACCGAATAATTTGTTGGCAGGTTCGAAAATCATTGATCCCACGAAACAGATAATATTTATAATAAGCAGGTTTTTTACAACCGGTGTTAAATTTGAAAATAGGTTATTCATATATAAAGTATAGTGTTCTACTGCATTTTGTCAAATCGTTCCATAAGCTCCTGTAACGTATACGTGATTAACGTTGGTTTTCCATGAACAGATATATTTGGACTTTCACATGCAAATAATTTGTCAATCAAATCTGCCATAGATTCATTGTCAAGGGCTGTCCCACTTTTCAACGCGGCACTTTTTGCAAGGCTGCGGGCGAGATTTTCTCTTTTATTAAGCTTTAATTCAGACTTATTGTTTTTGAAATCTTCCAAAAGCTGTTCAATAATTTTGGCCTCATTCACGTTGTTACCTAAATCTGCCGGAATTCCATCCACAATATACGTAGTTTTTCCGAAAGGTCTCAGTTGAAAGCCTAAGGTATGTAACTCTGGTAAGAGGTCAGTCATCAATTCGAAATCTCCAACACTGAGTTCTACGGTCTGCGGAAACAAACTTTGTTGGCTCGATCCCTTGTTCTGATCCAATTGTTCTTTGTATTGCTCAAATAAGATGCGTTCGTGTGCCGCTTGCTGATCAATCAACAGGAAGCCCGAATGAATTTGAGAAACGATATAGCGGTTGTGAACTTGGAAAAATTGCTTTCTGCTTTCTGACGTTAATATGTTCTTATCGTCAGCTTGATCTTTATCAAAAGGGAGTAGGGGGAGCTGTTTTGCAGATTCCTGCTCAGTAATCTGATAGAGCGTGTCCCAATTCTGCGGAATACCGGTCTTTTTTTCTAATCCTACAGCATAACTATTGGATCGCGAAGCTGCAGTAGAATAATCGGATTCGAAGGGGTTAAAGTTTGGATTAAACGAAATAGTAGGCATTTGGATCTCGTCCAACGGCTTCTGTGTGATGAAGTTGGTAAAGCTGGTTTCCTGATTGAAGTCCAAAGAAGGGGCAATATTATATCTTCCTAATGACCTTTTTACTGCGGATCTTAAAATGGCATAGATGGCTTTTTCGTCTTCGTATTTGATTTCCGTTTTCGTGGGGTGTACGTTTATATCAATTTTTGAGGGGTCAATCTCGATAAAAAGTACATATAAAGGATACGAGTCTGCTGGTAAGATCTCTTCGTAGGCATTCATAATTGCATGATGCAGGTATGGATCTTTAACGAATCTCTTGTTGACAAAGAAAAATTGTTCACCTCGGGTTTTCTTTGCGAATTCGGGCTTTCCTACAAAGCCGCTGACATTAATTATAGTAGTTTCTTCCTCAACCGGAACGAGACGTTGATTGTAATTGTTGCCAAAAAGATGAACGATCCGGTGTTTTAGGGTGCCGGCAGTTAAATGGAAAATTTCATTGCCATCACTGTGGAGGCTGAAGAATATTTCGGGATGAGCTAGCGCGACGCGTTGAAATTCGTCTACAATGTGACGCATCTCGACGGAATTGCTTTTTAAAAAATTACGCCGAGCGGGTATATTATAAAATAAGTTCTTTACTGCAATGCTCGTGCCAGTCGATAAGGATTCGGGATATTGGTCTATGACTTTGGACCCTTCAATCTGTATAATTGTTCCAAGTTCGTCTGCCTCACGCCGGGTTTTGAGCTCAACTTGTGAAATGGCGGCAATGGATGCCATAGCTTCGCCACGAAAGCCCATCGTACGGATGGCAAATAAATCTTCTGCTTTTCGAATTTTGCTTGTAGCATGTCGTTCAAAGCAAAGTCGAGCATCTGTTAAGCTCATTCCGGAACCGTCATCAATTACCTGGATCAACGCTTTTCCTGCTTCTCTGACTATAAGTTTAATCCGATGGGCTCCTGCGTCAATAGCGTTTTCTATCAATTCTTTAACTGCAGAGGCGGGTCGCTGAACGACTTCGCCTGCAGCAATTTGATTAGCGACTGAATCTGGTAGTAATTGTATAATATCAGACATACAGTTGCGAAGTTACGAAAAAAACCTTCATCTTGCCTAGGGCAGGTTAGCACATCCGTCTTTGGAGAACCGCGAATTCATTTATGCGTGAATTCGCGGTTAGGTATTTTACAACGTAATTTGCCTCTTTATACTTTCTTCTAGAGAGATAATTGTTTCCGTGCGCTGTATTCCTTTCAATCCTTGGATGTCTTCGTTTAATACTTTGCGCAAATGGGCGGTGTCACGACATACTATTTTGGCAAACATACTGTATTGTCCCGTGCAATAATGTAATTCTACTACTTCTTTTACCTGCCGTAATTGTTCGACGGCATCAGAATATTGCGAGCCTTTTTCTAGATAGATGCCGAGAAAGGCTGTTATGTCAAATCCAACCTTCTGAGGGTTGATAATTAGGTTTGATCCATGTATTATTCCTAATTCTTCCATCTTTTTCATGCGAACATGTATAGTTCCTCCAGAAACTATTAGTTTTTTTGCTATTTCTGTGTATGGAATTGATGAATCTTCCATTAAAATTGATAAAATTTGGACATCTAAATTGTCTAAATCGTAATTTGTGTAGTTTTTCTCCATGAAAATGGTCTTATTTTGGTATAAAATCCTATTTTTTTTAAAAAGTATAAAAAATTTGCAAATATTTCATATAAAATTTGCAAATAATTGTTTGTTTGTGTATATTTGTTTTATCAAAAGAGATGAAATGATGATAATCTCTTAAAAAAATGCATGTTACTCCCTCAAAATAACATAGGTTTATAATTGGTTAGCGTTGAAGCTCTTCGCCCGGAGAGCTTCTTCTTTTTTTTGTCCAATCATTCACCTTTAATTGTCATTAAGATTTTTGCAAAAATAACAACAAAATTCGTTAAATGTTTTCTATTTTCTTAGAAAAAAGGTTTCAAAATTGTAAATTTTTTAGGATATACGCATGTTTACGCTTTAACGCCTGTTAAATAATTTGTATCTTTAGCTTAGTTAATTCGTTTTAATTTATGGAAGTCGAAGATGTAAAGATATCTAGAAAGAAGCCGATCTACCCCGTAGGGCCCGGGTTGTTTAAATATCTCAAGTTGTACCAACGAGATGGGAAACTTCCTATGTCTTATTTTGACCTGTTGAATTTTCAGGAGACGGTACCGGTTATGGATAAGTTTGGACAGGATACTTTTTGGGAAACACCTCTTTATCCACCCTATCTTCAAGGTCAATTATACGATGGCTTAAAAATAATTTACGCTCAACTTAAAGCCTCAGGAAATACGCGAATTGTCGAACATAAAATTATTGATCGCATAGAGTATTGTGCTTTCGGGAATACGCGACCTTTTCGAATCCGAATTGTTAATCGTTTGAATGATGTGTACGATTATTTCTACATTAAACAGGCGGATGCATCGCGGATATATGGATTGGAATTGGAGGAGATTTTGTCACCTAACCAGGTGAACTATATATACGATCGGGATACGTTGGTAGAGGAGCATATTGTAGGTATACCTGGAGATTTATTTAGTAAGGGGAGGATGTATACGCCTGATTATAATCAAACACGTATTGCCAAAGAGTTTGTGAAATTTAACGAACGCTGTATCATTTCCTTGTTAGGGGATATGCGTGCTTATAATTTTGTTATGCAAATCACACCTGACTTTGATGATTTTCAATTTCGGATTCGAGCAATTGATTTTGACCAACAATTTTATGAAGGTAATTCTAAGGTATATATGCCGCAGTTTTTTAAAGAGAACCTTCCCTATGTAAAACTGTCTATGGAATACCTGACTGAAAAGACAGTATTGCAATATCAGCAGGAAGAACGTTCTTCTATTGTACATCGGGTACGTAGCGAACGTCACCGTATTAAAGATTTACGGGATGCTTCTAAAACACAGCAATTATCTACAGAAGAAAATATTAAACAACTCAGAGAAGGGTATGCGATATTTCACCAAAATGAAAATTACCATAAATGTAAAACGATGACGGATATTGTTGAACTGAATGTTAAAAACGTCATTCGCCAAGTCAAGCTTTAGCGAATACGCTTTTCGTTATCTTTTACAAAGGCTGCCCATCCGGAGTAGGATTTGCCTCTAGTGGTCGTTTTTTGTTGGAAGGAATGGCAAACCGCTACCGCTAGGCCGTCTGTAGCATCTAGAAATTCGGGAGTTTCTTTAAATCCCAAGAGCGTTTGTAGCATAGCCGCCACCTGTTCTTTGCTGGCGTTGCCATGTCCCGTCACGGATTGTTTGATTTTACGGGGGGAATATTCAAATATAGGGATGTCGAAATTCAAGGCTGCCGCCATCGCTACTCCTTGCGCGCGACCTAATTTCAACATGACCTGAATATTTTTGCCATAAAAAGGTGCCTCTAAAGCGACACAATCTGGTTTATATTGTTCAATCAGCGCAGTTGTTTTTTTGAAGATGCGTTGTAGTTTCAATCCATGGTCATCCAGATGGTTCATTTTGATTACACCTAAAGTTTCTAACGTAATTTTACTCCCTAGTTCTTTTATGATACCGTAACCTAATACAGCTGTCCCGGGGTCGATGCCTAGTATGATTCTTTCCTTCGCTTTCTCCATTTGCATAGTGCAATATTACGTAAATAGATGCGCTGTTTTCTAATATCTCTATCTAATTACATAAATTTTAGTAAAATTGTGCTTTGATTTGAAAAAGCGTTGACTAAAAGCCAGAAAAAATATCTCAATTACTGCATTAAGATTGCCATCGTAGGATTGGCATTTTGGTTTATTTACAGTAAAGTCAATAATCAACAAAGCCTCGCTGAATTTAAAAGTTTACTCTCTGGAGTGGATACAGATACCATGTATTGGACAATGGCCTTGATCATACTCTTAATGTTGGTGAATTGGTTTTTGGAAGTAGTAAAGTGGATCTTTTTAAGCCGGGGTATCGAAAAGATAGGTTTTTGGAAAGCGACAAAGTCGGTCTTCTGTGGTTTGACTTGGGCTATTTTTACACCCAATCGAATCGGGGAATATGGCGGCCGTGTACTTTTACTGAAACCAGAGAACAGAGCTAAGGGGGCAGTGGCAATGGGTGTGGGTCTTTTTGGTCAGCTGGTGTTAACCAGTGTTTTTGGTGCGTTGAGTATCGCTTGGTTTGTTTCTACTTTTCTAGAAACGCCGATGTCCGTTACTTTCGGTGTTTGGGTTATTGCGCTAATCTATGCCTCGGCTTTTATCATCCTTTATTTTAATGTGCATTGGATAGACTATATAGTTGGTAAAATAAAAGTCTTGGATAAGGTGAAATCTTTTTTTTCTATACTGGAAAATTTTACCAAGAAAGAATTGTTGCGGGTATTGTTAATTTCTACGGCACGCTTTTTTATTTTTACTTCGCAGTACGTGATCCTTATGTTGGTCTTTTTGCCGGAATTACCTTTTTTTTCTATGGTATTGATGATTTTTATCCTTTTCTTTGTGCAATCTGCTGTCCCTTCTTTGGATATATTTGATTTTAGTGTCCGCAGTTTCGTAGCAAGTAATTTGTATAGTTACATTACCACACAGGAGATTGCTGTAATGGCTATCGTTTCTTGTATCTGGTTTGTTAATCTGATATTACCGGCTATTATTGGTTCTTTTTTTGTGTTGAATGTAAATTATTTAGGTGACAACAATTCTTAATTCTATATTAATCTTATTTGCAGGGATCTATGTTTTATTAGTTCTCTTCATGCGAAAAGGGTGGTCGGGTATTCCTTTTTTCTACTCTTCAAAAGATGTTGGTACGCGTGTGTCAATTTTAATCGCAGCGCGGAATGAAGAGCAAAATATAGCACGCACGATTGACTGTTTATTGGCTCAGGAGTTTCCAAGATCCCTTCTCGAAATCATTGTTGTCGACGATCATTCGACCGATCGTACTTCTGCCATCGTGTCTTCTTATGCTGATCGGGGCGTTCAGCTGATTCGTCTTAATGTCGGAGATACCATGAATTCGTATAAAAAATATGCAATCAGTCAGGCGATTGAAAAGTCTCAAGGAGAGATCATCGTGACAACAGATGCAGATTGTAGAATGGGGCCGAATTGGTTGAAAACTATTGTGCAGTATTTTGAGGAGCACCAATCGTATATGGTTTCTTCTCCGGTGATCTATTCTGAAGAGAAGAGTTTCTTTGAAGAACTGCAGACATTGGAATTTCTGTATCTGATTGGATTGGGGGCTGCGGGTATTGGAAATGGAACTCCTACTACTTGTAACGGTGCAAACCTGGCCTACCGCAGGGATGTGTTTTATGAAATGGGCGGGTTCAACGGTATTGATGAGCTGGCTTCTGGAGATGATGAGCTTTTTTTGCATAAAGTAGCGGAAAAATATGCCGACAGGATCGGTTTTTGTAAAGCTATAGCAGCTATCGTATATACAGATGCCAAACCTGATTTACGGTCTTTTATCAGTCAGCGTAAACGTTGGGCGTCGAAAAGTACAAAATATAAAGACAAGAAAGTTGTTTTTCTGGGTGTAACGATTTGGTTTTTTAACCTAGCTTTAATCGCTTCCTTGTTCTATTTTATCTTTCAATTACCGTATTGCAATTGGGTTTTATTAACAGCTTTCGCATTGAAGATAATGGCGGAGGGTCTGTTTATGATCCCGCTTACCAATTTCGCAGAACGTACTTCATTGTTGAAATTCTTGCCCTTATTATCAATTGTACATTCTTTTTACATTGTGTATATCGGTCTTGCGGGAAATATCGGTAAATATGATTGGAAAGGCCGAAACGTGAATTAATTGTGCTTCACTTTCAGTCGTATCGTATCTTCGGCTAGCTTTACAATCTCTTCCACATTTAGTCCGGCCGTCTGTAATGGCTCTAACACTTCCCAGGATATTGGAGTAAACGGACGGAGAGGAAACATGCCGTATTTCACCATTAAATAGGAACCGTTTATTGCGATCGGGACAACCAAAGCATCCGGATTCTTTTTTAACAAGGTTGCAATTCCACCAACAGAAAATCTTTTCATTTCGCCCGTTTTCGTACGGGTGCCTTCCGGAAATATAAATGCAGACCATCTTTTTTGCTTCATATTATTAGCCAACTTAAGTATCTCGGCAATGGATTGTTTAGGATCCTTGCGGTCAATATTTGCGGCACCACCGTATTTCAAGTTGAACGAGATGCTGGGGATATTTGCGTGCACTAATTCTACTTTGGAAATGAATTTGCCGTGAAATCTCCGTAAAAAGTAAATGAGTGATGGAATGTCAAATGTGCTTTGATGATTTGCAACAAAAATAATCGGATGGCCGGTCGGCAAATTTTTATTGTCTTTAAACGTTACCGTATTGAACAACGTATAATTACAAGCTACTAAAAAGAAATTGAGAATATCGACACTTTTTTTATGTGCAGTGTATCCGCCAATCTTTAAACATAACCATTGAATCGGATGAAATAGTATTAGTGCCAGCGCAAAGCAGGTGTAAAAAATAGGAGTTAGGAAATAGCCTATAAATTTTCTCATAATATATTATAAAGGCGCAAACTTAGATAAATTTATTAACTTTTTTAGCGACGGCATATAAATCAGATTTCGAGGGATCAAGGAAATTAGCTTTTGTATTGTAGTTAGTAAGGGGTGTTGATGTAAAGGAACCTTTTTTTTGCGCCTCTTTCGCCGGCGCGGGACGACTTCTTTTGCTTGGCCAAAAGAAGCAAAAACCAAGACTTGGTCAATGTTACGCTAAAAGCTTTTGGATTTACTAAACAGCTCCAAGTCGTTTCACTTCGGGGATCTGTTCTTAACGCAAATCCAAAGCTTTCTTAACGCTACATCGACCTAGGTCGTCCTTTAAATGGTACTGCATTATAAGGTTAATATAATAAATGCACTACCCTTACAAACTGGACAAATGTCGCCTTGGCGGGTCGACAATAGCAGGAATGGTGCACCGTCGTGTCGAGCCGGCACAGCGACGAGTTTTGGACACTTTTGCGGTCAAAAGTGTCGACCTGTCGCGGTCCAAGCGACAAAAGAAATTTGATTAATTTAAAGGTTCATTTTTATTAGCCCCGTACTCCAAAAAATACATCTATTTATAAATAATAATAATTATATTTTTAATTTTATTTATATTTGTTTTAACAATATTAATATATAAATTCATTATAATGAAGCTTCCTGTTAAGTGTCCAAGTTGTGATGAACAGCTGCGTGTATCGAAATTAATCTGTTCAAGTTGTGAAACCGAAGTGTTAGGTAAATACAGTCTACCGATTTTAATGTTGCTGGAAGTAGATGAACAAGAGTTTGTTCTTCAGTTTTTGCGGAATTCGGGTAGTCTGAAAGAAATGGCAAATCAGATGGGAAAGAGTTATCCCACTGTTCGAAATAAATTAGATGATTTGATAGTTAAACTTAACGTGTTACAAAATGAACAATAGATTGATGTATAAGGAAAGTCAGAATTTTTTGACTTGGTGGTTAGTGTCGGTATTTATCCTTATTATCGGACTTGGGGTATATGCTCGATGGGATGCTAATAGTAATGCCGGTTGGCGTGATCTCTCTGCCGGATTTTGGATAGGAAGCGCCGTTGCGTTGCTGTTTTTATTGATGCGATTAAGAACGCGCATAAATGAGCAAGGGATCCATATTCGATTTATCCCCTTTATATGGAAAGAAAAAAAATGGAAATGGGAAGATATCGGTAAAGTCCATGTTAAAAAATATTCTCCTTGGGAATATGGAGGATGGGGATGGAGATTCGGTGGGCCGGGAGTGGCATATACCACAAAGGGGTTTTATGGCATCTGGATCGTGTTAAAAAATGGGCGAACGATATTGGTTGGCACACAGTATCCCAAAAAGGTCCAAGAATTATTAACTCACTATAAACCGTACAAAGATGAAGCATAATATAGTTAGATTGTTTGTAAATCCATTTACCGATTATTCCGAAAATGTCATGTTGACGGTAGGCATGATGTCCTTTGCTGTCGGCGGATTCCTAGCTTATTTTGGAGAGTTTGATTATCATGGTATATTAAAGATCATCCCTACAAACACGCTTGGCCTTTTTCAGGTTTTTGTCCATCTATTCATAAATGTATTGGTACTGACTTTATCGTTGTTTTCGTTTGGTTATTTCGTCAATAAGAAAACAAGGTTTATAGACGTGTTAAATGTGGTATTGGTTTCTTTTACGGTGATATACACGATGGGCTTATTCTCCGCCATAAGTTTTGCAAAAGAGCTTACGAATAATGTATTGAAGGCCATAGAAAATGGCGATATGAAATTGTCTACGATTACTCCCTTGGATATGTTTTTGCTGTTGCTTTTTTCGTTAATTTCCCTAGTCCTGTTGCTCTATTTTTTCTATCTCATCGTCGTAGGGTTAAAATTTGTTATAAATGCGAAGAAGTTTTATCATGGTGTAGTTATTGTATTAATTGTTTTAATAACAGACGTGCTGTGTCGTTTTGTTAATCTTAGACTTTAATATATGAAGCAATTTTACGTTATCTTTTTCTTGGTGATCCATTCGTGTTTAGGATATGGCGAACCTGTTCAATACCTTAGTGCTTCTCAGCCATATGATACATTAGAGGTTGTATTTACGAATGTATATGACGATGTGCAACTTGCCGGTACGCTTTCTTTTCCAAAAAGGGCAGGTAGATATCCTGCGGTCATTTTATTGACTGGATCCGGAGCGCAAAATCGGGACGAAGAAATATCAGGTCACAAGCCTTTTAAGGTTATCACGGATTATCTGACGCAACGCGGAATTGTAGTGCTTCGCTATGATGACCGAGGTGTCGGAAAGAGTACGGGGCAATTTGATAATAGTACAATAGGAGACTTTAGTAAGGATGCGCTTGCTGCATTAGCTTTTCTAAAAAAGCAAAATCAAGTTGACGCACGTAAAATTGGCTTTATTGGTCATAGTGAGGGCGGTCTGATTGCTGCACTTCTGGCTGGACAGAACATGCGTGACCTATCTTTCATCATGTCATTGGCAGGCCCGGCTATTTCTATTGATCAGTTGATGGTTGATCAATTGTATGCTATTGGAAAGACTTCGGGTATGAGTGAGCCAGCCCTGGAGGCGGCCCGGAGAATAAATGAGAAAAACTTCGCCATTGTAAAAGGCGATTTAAATAATCGCGAAGCTTATAAGGGCTTAATGGAGAATATGAAGATGGTGCCTGGATTTACAGAACATGCTGATTTGTTAGCTATGGTGAGTCCCGCCTATCGTTACTTCCTGCGCATTGAACCAGAAAAATATCTAAAAAAAATAACAATACCCGTATTTGCTGCATTTGGATCTCTAGATGTACAGGTGCCATCTACTCGAAATTTAGAAAGCTTGCACCGCCTTTTGCCTAGAAATCCTAAATCCGTTTTAAAAGAATATGAAGGACTAAATCACTTATTCCAGCAGGCCCAAACTGGCCGGGTAGCTGAGTACGCGGAGATAAAGGAAACATTTAATGAACGCGTATTGTCTGATATGGCGGATTGGATTACAAACTTATAAGTGTCTCCTCTTTTATTTAAGGAGTGGTATTTGAAACAGGTAATATTTTTCCGTTGTAGTATTTGCTGCCATTTTGTGCAAATTCTGCTACATATCTTCCCATTTCAAAAGCCAATGTACCCGCTTGGAAGTCTGGAAATGCTGCTTCAAACATTTCAGTTTGTGAGGATCCCAAAGCAAGGCAGTTTACTTTTATATTATGATCCTTAAATTCTTCTGCTAAACATTCAGTTAATATTCCTAGAGCTCCTTTACTGGCCGAATATGCACTCAATCCGGAAAATTTTGCTGAACCTTGAACGCCGCCCATACTGCTTATATTTACAATGTGGCCTCCGTTTGTCATCATAGGAACAACGTGTTTTATCATGTTTACATGTCCTAATACATTCGTCTGTAACATCAAAGCAAATTCTTCTGGAGAGGTTTCCAAAAATGGTTTTTTTACTAAGGCCCCAGCATTATTGATCAAAATATCAACCGTTTCAAATTTTGATTTGATGAACGGTACTAGAGAATCGGCATAGTTATCGTACACAATGTCAAATTGTGCCGGATAGAGTTTTCCGCCGTCATAATTGAGCGATGAAGCAATTTCATGAAGTTTCCGAAGTTTATCGCCAGACCTTGCCAGTGCAATGATATGATGTTCTTTATTTGCAGTGAGATCTAAAACCGTTTCAAAACCTATTCCACTGCTTGCTCCCGTGATGATGATATTTGCCATTTAAATTTCTTCGTTAGTATTGTCGTTGTCGATTTCTTGTTCTACTTCTGCTGCACTAGGTAGTTTTTCGGCTCCTAGACGTTGTGGCCTAAATATGTAATAGATTCCGGACGTAGCAGTAATCAGAGAAATTACATAAAAAAATAAACTTACTAGTACTACCGTATGTTCTTCAAGCTGTATATATTTTGCTGCTTCAAGGGCAAAAAGCTCTCGGATACCTATTCCACCTCCTATGGAAGGAATAATTGCGACCAAAGAAGAAACCAAAAATATCAGTAGGTAGGGCGAAAATTTGCCGTCAAAGTTTAGCGCGTATAATATAAAAATGGCGCATAAGGTTTGAAAGCTCTGTACGAGCAACGCTTTGGTGTGCGTTTGAAAAAATCGCTTAGCGAAAGGCTTGAAAAACACATGTAAAAAGGAATAGTAGGAGATTGTGCCAATGACAACCGCACTAATGGCGGCGACGTGGGGAATAGCGAGACGGGGCATAAACACAACCAGTGCACAAATAATAATGGCTAAAGCCCAGAGGCCGCTTAACCGATCGAAAAATACCGCACTTAATACTTTTCTCCCCGGAATATCGTGATTCTTCTTTAGGAAATATACTTTATACCCGTCGCCTCCAATTCCACCCGGTAAAAAAAAATTATAGAGTAGTCCCAGCTGATAGAGTCGTAGATTATAACGCTCAGAAAGGGTTAAATGTATGGTTTTAAAGAAGCTATTGAGTCGGGAGGAGGCTATCGCCTGCGAAACGATATAACTTAATAAGGCAAGTATTAGAAACCACCAATTGCAATCTGCCAATGCGTTCTTCAATTCTACAAAATCAATCTTTCGGGATACCCAATAGAGTGCGCCAGATGTCACGACGACTTTAAAAATGTTTTTCGTAATGCTCCAGACCTTTTTGCTGTCCATTTAAATCGAATATATTAAGTAGGCAAAAGTAATGAATTCTTTATAATAGTGGATACATCCGTGTATATAGTAGTACGATATAGACAATAAGAAACAGCGCAGACAAGGCGAAAAACCAGTTGAAGTCGATTTTTGAGAACTTATTTTGCAGTACCAATACCATTAAGGTGATAACGGTAAAAAACAACAAGATAGGAAAAATGACAGCGGATTTGTTTTCAAAATAGAGCGACTGAGTTTGCTTAAAATCGCCTGTGAAAAAGAAATATAAGGAGAACGCGAGTAAGAGAACCAGGACTCGTAAACAGGCTTTAGCAATAATTTTGCTTATGGTATGATTTTTGGATGTCATGAGAATTGATAACAAATGATATAAAAACAAATATATCTAAGTTTGGATATACATCAATAGATTTTTAATAACTTTGTCTTATGCGTAAACATATTCTTTCTGTAGTCTCACTTTTTACAGTGGTATTATTATTGGCATCGTGTGGTGCTCCGAAAAAAGGGACTTCAGGTTCCTCTTCTGCTACGTCGACTTCTGCTTCAGGTCCTTCTGCTTCGCAATGGAGATCGGGAGTAAAGGGCAACTGGGTGTTGAATACAGTGACAAGGGAAGATGTCCCGGCAGCTTATACGATCAAAAATATTTTTGATGAAGCACCGGTAGATTGTTTTATCGGAAGTATTTGGAATCTACCCGGCGGCAATTATAGAGGAAGTATCACCTTTAATGCGGATGGTACATTGTGTGCAAACGGAGCAGTACGGACAATCGTATGGTCTATCTACGGCGGATCAACTACGGAGGAACCGCAATTTCAATTTAAGAAAATTTATGCGGGTGATAAAGCCGCAAATGTGACCACAGGCTATCGTATGAATCTGTCTTTTGCTGATGGAGAAACTTTAGTGATGAAGATGCCAATTCCGTTAGATAACGGTCAACAAGGCAACTTGGTCTTCAACTTCACAAAAGTTGATAGGTAACTTGCATTATGGTGCAATTAAAAAAAGACCTGATTTTCTCAGGTCTTTTTTTAATTCGTCTTTTCTAAGGCTTGTAGAATGTCGCCTATTATATCTTCTTTATCTTCCAGACCTACGGATAAGCGAACAGTCCCTGGTTTTATCCCCAAGTGATTACGCTCTTCTTCAGTCAACTTTGCATGGGTAGTAGTCGCTGGGTGCGTTGCGATTGATCGGGAATCTCCCAAGTTGGAAGTGTATAATATCATATTTAATTCATCCAAAAACCGAAAGGCCCTTTCTTTTCCACCTTTTACTTCAAATGTAACGATACCCCCGCCCGCTTTCATTTGCTTTTTTGCCAGGGCATATTGGGGATGTGAAGGCAGAAATGGATATTTTACGTCTTTAATTTCCGGATGGTCTTCCAGCGTTTCGGCTAATGCCAGTGCATTCGAACAATGCCTATCCATGCGAAGCGCTAGGGTGTCCAAACTTTTCGAGATAATCCATGCATTGAAGGGAGACATCGCAGGTCCCGTATGCCGGATGAAAAACATCATTTTTTTTATTAGTTCTTCTTTACCAACTACAACCCCTCCCAATACACGGCCCTGACCGTCCATATATTTGGTGGCGGAGTGTATCGATAAATCAAATCCATAGTCCAAAGGTTTTTGCAAATAAGGAGTAGCGAAACAATTATCGATAGAAAGGATGATCTCCGGATACTTTTCTTTAAACTTACCCAACCATTCCAAATCAACCAATTCAAGTCCGGGATTCGACGGAGATTCTAAAAAAATAATTTTTGTATTTGGTTGAATTGCTTTTTCCCATTCATCGGGGTTAGCTGCGTCTACATAGCTCGTAGTAACTCCCCATTTAGGAAATAATTGCGTAAATAGCTGATGGGTAGAACCGAAGATGGCACGGGAAGAGATGATATGGTCTCCGTTTTCAACAAAAGCTGCGAAAGATGCGAATACAGCAGCCATCCCTGACGAAAATGCTAACCCTGCCTCTGCGTTCTCCAACGTACACACTTTATTGATAAATTCACTTGTATTCGGATTTGCATAGCGCGAATACACCATGCCCTCTTCTTCTTCAGCAAAAACAGCACGACCTTGTTCCGCACTATCAAATATAAAACTTGAGGTAAGATATAGCGGAGCAGAATGCTCACGTGTAGCCGAACGAGGTACCTGTTCTCGAATTATTTTAGACTGATCTTTATTCATGATGTGCAAAGTTAAGAATTGTTTTTCTATTTGCTTTGTAATGCACAACGGATGTGTTATTAATTTCCGTTTAAAGGGGTAAAATTCCGCCAAAAAGTTTTTTGGACTTTGCGAATTTTGGCGGGATTTTACCCCCTCGGCGTCAAGCCCGTGTGCTATGTTTGTATCGTTGCAACAAGAGTTCGTAAATGTTTAGTTTAATTTAAATTTTTTCAATTATGGCAATTAAGTACAATGTCGCCGAAATCGGCAAACCGGGAGATCCTACGGCTCCCAAAAAGTTCTACGCACGTCCGGTAAGTGCCGGAGAAATCGTATTGGAAGATTTAGCTTCTGATATTTCACATGCTTCGTCTATAAACGAAGCCGATGTATATGCTGTGCTACAGAGTCTGCTAAGGGAGATCCCGCGCAACATCTCGCGGGGATACATTGTCCGTCTGGGCAATCTGGGTTCCTTTCGTCTGGGGTCGAACAGCACCGGCACCGATACAAGGGAAGAGGTCAGCGCTACGAACATCGTTCGTACACGTTTGATTTTCCACCCGGGCAAGCAGCTAAAGTCGCTCCTGGAGGGTTTAACTTTTAAGAAAACCGAGTAGTTCGCCTTTTTGAATTACAGGCCGAAGTCTGCATCTATTGGGTGCAGACTTTTTTTTGCCCTAAAAAAAGCCTAAAACGACTGTGTTAAAATAAAAAAACGCTTCGTAAACTTTCCAAAACCTGTGGACAAGTTGACAAAGTTCACGAAGCGTTTTAAAAAACGACTTCGTAGAGATTTGAAAGTGTTTTTTTAGACTTTTTCGGGTTAATAATTTAAGTCAAAAATTAATTTAATTAATCTACGGATGCTTAATTTAGCGGGTTGGATGCATCCAATATTCTTTCATAGTTTGTTCTAAAGTTGTTTCTTTTAAGGCCTTTTATCGTTAAAACAACTTACTATATATCGCTATGATAAATGTTTTTCGGCCGATTGTTCGTTCGTGGTTGCTCAGAAAAAATAGAATTATTTGAGTAAATATTTGGTAATGAACTGCTTATTTTTTATTTTAGCGTTTAAATAACTAATTGTTTAACTGAATTAGATACGACGGGTATTTAATTCACCAAAAAAAACCGTAATTGTTATGAAAAGTCAGTTACTTATGTTGTATAGACTTTCCCTTATTTTCATTGCTTTTTTAGCCGTTTCCTGTAATGATGAAGCGCCTTTAGATGAACTGGCTGAAGATCTTTACACCGTTAGTTTTACCATTGACGGGTTTGCTGCTACACGCAATCCGATTAAGAGCGGTACTGGCCGGCTTAAAAAATTAGCTTCTAATACTCCATCGGGTACATCTACTGATACCGAGGGCTATCTGTATTTCTGGTCATTTAATAGTGAAAACCTGAATCCGGATGTTAATTTAGGCGCTGGTACAAGTATCACCTATAATAACGGTAGTGTTCCGGACAATTTTCCCGTATCAACGTATCAAAACGAGAATTACGCCGCCGGTAAAGCACTAAGTATAACGGGAGGACGTGAACTGTTTATCAAGATGCCGATACAGCTGGCCTCCTCTGTTACGAGCTTCGGATTGGATATCGGCAGCACTGATATAGGGCCTAAGGATTTTGAATTGTACTACAGTTTAGATCAAGGAGCTAGTTATGAGCCATTAGCGCTGATTAGTCAGTTTGGTTCCTTTTCAAATAATGCAAAAAACTCATTTGTCTATGATCTTCGGGATAAGAATATTAACAGTTCTTCTTTGTTGTTAAAATTTGTTTTCAAAGCCGGAGAGCGGGGTAGCGCAGGTGAGTATGGGAATACAGGCGGGACCTTTCGGATCGATAACGTATACCTAAAAGGTACAGCAGAATCTATCTCTGGGCATACGCTCAAGAAGCTGCACTACAATATTTTTCATCAGGACAAAAATGATATCGTGTATAGCGGAGAAGTGGATTACGAAGACAACACCGATATCCAAGTGCAATTGCCTTTAGGCAAATACTATGTGTCTTTTGTGTCGAATGCTTCGAAGCAGGATCTATTGATGCCTACGGATCCCTTATGGAAAAGCTTCTATGTGAGTAATCGGTTTTCCAATCATGCAGCTGAAATCTTCGGCTATAGTACTGAACTCGAGGTTAACGCGGACGCGCAATTGAATGTGGAACTTATTAGGTGGTATAGTCAGATCAAATTTGAATTCACAGATGCAGTAGACCTATCAAAAGTAAAACATATCCGGGTTAGTCAGGAGCATGAACCTTTCTTTTACGCACCTTTCGTATCGGATCTCAGCAATCCGGTATTGGACCAAAGCGATATTGAGCTCAGCATTGATGATCTTTCCGCCAACAAACAAATTGTGTTTCATCAGTTTCTTGGACTTTTAAACGAACTTAATCCTCTTTCTTATCAATTAGAAGTGTTTGATGAGCATAACAATATACTTCGCACGTTTTCGGTACAAAGCACATTAAAGAATAATATGCAACTGGTTTTTCGGGGTGAACTTTTAAAGGATTTACCACAGGCGATTGGCTTTACAGTTACCAAAAATGAAAATTGGGGGGATAGTAAGGAGGAAGATTTTTAGATCAAGTATAATACGTCATCGAATCGGAAACTATAGTTAGGGTCTTTTTCGATGACGTATCATATTTTTATTCTTTTCCCCTTATGGCATGAATGATGCCTTCTAGATTGTCATTAAATTCCAGTAGCTGAGCAAACATCTTGTCGTCCTTTCCTAACCCACCATGCTTGTTGTTTTTTCGAAATATTTCTTTTATTTGTTCCCAACGTTTCTGTTCTTCGTCCGTAATTAATCCGGCTAATTCTTTTAATTTAAGTAAATTACTTTCTGTGTCCGCCGTCAATGTTTGGGACTCACTTTCGTAGTGAGCCAAAATGAGGTCGTCAATTTCTTTATTATTCATCATTGGAACGACCGAAGCGACAAGCTTACTCATATTTCGGTAAGAACCCTGCATTTTGAAAGATGGTTCTGTACGGTAGGCATCTTGCATAGCCGCACTTTGGATGTAATTTTTGTTGACGTTGACGACCACATTTCGAATGGTTAGGATGTGTTTTAGTACAGTCATAAAATCGTCAACTTCTTGCTTGAGATAATTTCCTTCTAGGTCCGGTAATTGTTCCGTCCCAGACTGCACGACTTCAATCAATGCGTAGAAATCTTTAAATGATTTGCTGGCAATTTTTTCCAAATATGGATTTTCTATTGCTGCATTTTCGATTAAGCTGAGGTTAAACAGGTGTTCTGTATCTCCAATTACATCTCCTAGGTTATATACATCGGCGCGATTTGCCAACATATCTGGTATTTGAAATTTAGAACCACTTTCAGTGTACGGATTACCGGCCATGACAATGCAAAAGCGCTTCCCACGTAAATCATAGGTTTTGCTTTCTCCTTCAAAAATACCGTCCATTTTGCGTTGACCATCAGCCAAGGAAATGAATTTCTGTAAGAACTCCGTATTGAGATGTTGAATGTCATCGAGGTATAGCATTACATTATCCGCCATTTCAAATGACAAATTTATTTTTTTCAGCTCCTCTCGCTCACCAGAAGTTTTGGCTTCAATTGGATCTATTGAGGTAATCGAATGCCCGATTGTTGGTCCGTTGATTTTGACAAAATGTAAGCCCATGGTTTTTGCGAGGTATTCCATTAATGTCGTTTTACCATATCCCGGAGGGGATATCAATAGTAACATGCCCATTCGGGCGGTTCTTTTATTATCGCCCGCTGCTCCTAATTGTTTGGCTAAATTGTTTCCGATTAACGGGAAATATACTTCGTTAATCAACTTATTGCGAACAAATGAGGTTAAGACCTTTGGTTCGAATTCATGTATTTTAAGTTCTTTTTCGTATCCCTTGCTCAATTGTTCCTTCACCGCCAGAAAGTCTTCAAAACGAGGTACCTTTTTGTTAGTGAAGTCTGCTAATCGCTGAATAAAATTGTGGTAATTAATGTGTAAATGTCCGTTATCCAATAGTGAATGGTTGCCTTTTAGCCCTTCTATATCCGTTTCATCTTTGCCAAATATTAGTTCATAGTCATCTTTTGGAAATAATAATGCGGTTGCGGTCTCTTCAATATACTTACGATATATTTCGGACTTTTCATTTTCGTCGATAAAAGAATCTAGCCAGTTTAATATTAAGTAGAATCGATCTTCTAGTGCATATTGTTCGTTTTCTAAATCGGATTGAAAATCTTTTAATGATTTTTTATTTTCCAATAAACGGAGAAAATTTTGTTTCAACTGATCCGCACTTTCGCTGAAGACCAATCTGCCGTACTTGGTAAAGGTCTGAAAAAGATATGTAGCAACAGTTTCAGCCTGTATTACGTTTAAGTCGAGCGCGGTTTCCCAAGTATTAAACTGGCTGACGATTTGGTCGATTACTGATTGGTAGCGTTTCGAACGAGGGAATGCCTTCAGAACCGAATGCGAAGAGTGTATCAATGCATGTAATCGTTTACGCTGATCTTCTGGAAGGGAATGCCAAAATAGTTGTGCGATTGCGCGTAAATGGGCATCGTAGCGCAATAAGTCTAATTTTTCGTCTAATTGCTTAAGGCTTTTATAAATTTGGAGGGCATCAGAATTGTGGACACCTTTTACATAACTTTCACTATAATTCTGTTCTACATTTTGCGTAATAAATTGTTCTGCGTCAAAATCTTTTTGTTTTTGCGAGGCTAGAAAGGTCTTATAGGCTAAGTATTCAGCACGATAAATTTCTGCATTTTCGGAAACCAGCTCTTGCTCCCAAATATCTTTGTATCCTGTGATCTTGCTGTCTGCGACTTTTTGGTAAAAGCTTGTACCAGTTAGGTGGTAGTACAATTCATCATTACGGCGCAGTAGGGTTAAACTTAAGGATTGGTTGTTGACCGCAAATTTGTGTTTTCCTAAAGCAATGATGTTTTCTCCGTCAACGTATAATTCTGTTTTGTCGCGTAAGACACGTAAGGCATCTTCTTGAGATTTTTTTAGCTGGTTTTCTAAATTTTCCGCTTTCGAGACATCATCCAATGTTTTGAGTTCGGCCACCAGCTGGCGGACTTTGTCAATCATTAAATCCGATGCGTAAAAGCTTAGTATTTCTTCGCGTGATGCTAATGTTTTTGACTTGTTCTCGATGTTTTTTAGTACACGTAGTCCGATTTGCTCTAAAGAAGATGTACGTTTGTTTTTTTGTTCAACGATTTGTTCGCGCCGCGAATTGAAGGCTTTAATGACCTCATCCCGTTTGTCTGCAACTTTTAACGCAAAATCGTCAAATTCTGAGAATTTACTCTCCAGCTCTTCTAGTTGAACTACGACTTTGGTGTAGTACTCATCTACTTTTTCGACGGAGGTGGATAGCTCGAGATAGTTGGTGACAGATTGTTCCAGCAGCGTCAATTGTGCAGAGAATTCTGCCACTGCTTCTTTACTTTTTAAACTGTTTAATTTTCGGGTTAGTTGTGCGCGTACCTCATTTAATGAAGAGAAAATCAATGATATTTTCTCAATTATTTTGGTGGTCTGTGTGGCGTCATCGATTTTTAAGCTGTTTAAAATATCGATCAGGAGCTCCAGCTCAGCTGAAATATCGGTATTATTTTCTTCGACCTCCTTCGCATCGAAAGCTTTGGTTATCTCTTCGACTTTTTTCTTCTGTTTTATGACGCGTTGTTCGTAGGGTAGGAGCGCCTCATCTTTGAGCAAGAAAACAATGGTTTTCTCCGAAAGTTCTACCGAGATCTTCTCAATCTTTTCGGTGAGTGCTGCAATACGAGTTTCGTTAGTATATTTAACGTTTTTTAGATCGATGATTTCCCCTTGCAATTTTCGTCCATCAGCCAACTGATGTACCAATTGATCCAATTTTTCTACAGTTGTGCTGTTGATGGAGAAGAGTAGAGTTTCTAACTTTTTGTTTGTATTCTCTACGATTTCAAGCGCATGTTTGCGTAAGGCTTGCACTTTTACAAATTCGTCTATAGCCGTGTTGGCAACTTCTGAAATTTGTAGTAAGGGTTCACCTAGGCTTTTTAATGAAGTATCATTTATCCAAAAATAGCTATCCAATATAGCATTGGTTTTACGTAAAATATCTTCGTAAAGGCCTTCGTAACTATCCTCTTTATTGGTCAATTGTATGACCTCTTGCACCTCGGCCATAGCTTTGACAATTTGTTTGTTGCCAACTTTGTATAATGGATCATCTCTGCGCTCCATATTTTCCTGAAGCGCAGCCATGTAAGGTGTTTCCCAGATCTGAACTTGGTGATGTCTTGTCGCCTCCGCTTCGGTCCGGAAATAGATTAACGAGCCATCTTGAAATACTGTAAATCCATTGCAAATGATAGGTGTTTCTACCACTTGTTGGATGATATTATAGGACATTAAGATGTATGTATTGCTATCAGCTTGGGTAAATACGTACAAGAAATCTTCCCCGTTCGGTGATGCAATTCGACGTAAGAAAGTAACATCTTGTAAATTGTTGTCAAAAACCTTATACGTACCATTTTGCAAATAATAACCATTCGAAAATATTATACCTTGATTATCGGGGAGCAAAATGGCAGATTCGTTTAATGATTTTACGTTGACTACCTCTTTGGTGCGTTGGTTGAAGATATAAGCCCTGAAATCTTCCTGATACGGCTTAATACGAATCGTTATAAGATTTCCTAAATCCGCATAATAGTAATCCGCATCATCCAGTTGTTGATCTGTATTGGTTACTTTTTCAGAATAAATACCCTGTCCCGAATCTGTATTATTCTCTATTTTGAACGTAATATCGCCGTGTAAAGCTTCAATAAAGACTTTGTCCAGAATAGAGATGTGTGGATATTTACCTAAGCGACGGTCATCTAATGTCGTTTTTGTCCATCCAAATCCATATTGTGCCGGAAGTTTTACCTCATGTATACTCCTGTCGTCCTGATAAATAAGTTTTCCACCTTTTATGAGCCACTTAAAAGCTTTTCGGTCTTCCGCATTTTTACTAGTTTGGAAAATCATGTAAAGATAATTTTCCGTTCGACGGAATTTGGAAAATATAGAATCTCGGTAATATTTATACAGATTTTGGTAATCAGTTATGAAGTTTGGATCATTAATTATCTCTAGAGAAAGGGGATTGAAGTGGTTGTCCTGAAAAGCATAAATGCTAAACACATCCTCCAGCTTAATCTCTGTTCGTAATCCAAAATGCACATTGTATCCGAAAATGCAAATGTTGTCCAAGGCTATTATTCCTCTTGCAACGCAGTTGTTTTCGGTAGTAATACGTTGGTTTGCTTTCAATACAAAACTGGTTGAATTGAAAACTTCCTTGCGTGCTTGGTTTAGTTCACCTATGCGTAATACCAAGTCTTCACGTTGCGTCAACAAACGCTTACGAATAATTTCGTACGATCCTGTATCTAATGTGTCTTGTTTCGTTTTTACCCCGATGTTCTCTTGCATTGATTATAGATTTGAGGCTATTTAACTTTATTAAATTTTAGTTCTTGTCCGTTTTGATATAGGGTTACGGCGTTTACTTGATCATTCTCTTTTGAAAATTTTAGTTCGGCTTTTACAGCAGTATAAAATAATTCCAATTCACTTTTTGGAAATATGGGGATAGCAGATTGGCCTGATAACTTAGCAGAGATGTTTCCGTTATCATCAGCTGTTATTTCAAATTCTAGTTCAGGATGTTTATCGTACTCATAAATACCTAATAATTGTTTTACTTGGAATTCCATTAAGACAATAGCTTCTGATAATGTTTCTCTTTCAATTTTAGGAACTTCTTGATTTCGAAGAATCTTATCAATAGCAGAAGTCAGTGGATAGACATTTATTGTATTTGATTTATTTATCAATGCGATGAAGTATCTTTGATGTTTACCTTCTCTAATAATTATAGAATGATATCCGGGGTATCCACCAGTATGAAATTGCATTTTATCATCATTTAGAAGACTATCCGTAAATATCCAACCAAACCCATAGTAAAGCCCTTCTGACATTTGAATAGGTCTACCGTCATTGAGACTGTCAACAGTGATAGCTTTGGCAAAATTCTCTTTCTTTACTAAAGTATGTTGGTGTAACGCTTCATTCCATTTTAGTAAATCTTGAGCAGTACTCGAAATTCCATATGGTCCGTACATCCCATCAAAATATTTGACATAATTGTATGAAGGAAAGTCATCTACAGATGTGAAGGACTTTGATTTTGCATCATAAGCTAATCCTGTTGCATAGTTATTTAAATTGGCCTGAGGTGTGCGAGCAGAAAAGACAGATGTATTTTTCATTTTAGCAGGCTTAAAAATAAACTTTTCCATGTAATTGGCGAAGGGTGCTCCTGATACTTTTTCAACAACTAGCGCTAGCAGTAACCAGTTTGTATTAGAATACATGTAATTGTCACCGGGTGTGAATAGTAAAGTATCAATTCTATTTTCTATAATTTGTAATGCATCTTTATTCGTATTGATTTTTGTTTTGTCAAACCAACTAGCGTCCCATCCTAAGAACTCAGGGATTCCAGAAGTATTGCGAAGTAGATTTTTAATCTTTACACCTTTGAATTTGAGGTTAGGAAAATAGTTGTTTATTTCATCTTCAAAAGAAAGCTTACCTTTTTCTTCCAATTGCATGATAGCCATAGCTGTAAATTGCTTACTAACGGAAGCTAATTCAAAACGGCTTAATTCGTTTATTTTATTTTTCTTATTTACATCTTCATAACCAAAGTATTCCTCATACACGATTTTACCCGAATCTATTACCATAAAGGCTCCACTTAATTCTCCATCTGTATTTAATGATTGAAATAAGGAGTCTATTCGCGCGGTTTTATCCTGTGCTTTTACCGTTAGCGCAAATAAAAAAAATAAAAATGTAATGAGATGTTCTTTCATGTGTTTGGTAATATTTTTATAGACCTCTTGGGTTTATTTATTAAATAAACCCAAGGGGTTTAATTGTAAGTTTAACTCAATTTCTTATTTGAAACGCCTAAATTTTTAGCAAGGCCAAACAAGGAACTGATAAACCCGGCATCTCCACTGTCGTCTGCATCTCTGGCCGCCTGTTGTAATTTGATCAGCGCGGCTGAAACCGTAAGGTTCTTAATGTCATTGGATGAAATTCCGTATTTGTCAGCTAAGCTGCGAACTTTTTCAGCTAAATCACCTTTTCCGTCGGGACCTAATAAAGAGCCTTTAATGTCTAACGCATGTTGTGAATTATTGATTAAGTGATCGAAACCTTTCGAATTCGAAACCTGGCGAACAATATTTTCGAAGAACATGGTTTCGCCACCTACGATGTCAATCTTCGCAGATTTTAAAGCTTCCGATAATACACTTGATTGAGCTGCTGCAATATCTTTTTGGATATGAATATGCGCAAGTTCTATGTCGCGTTCTTTTTGTAATTGTAGTTTGAACTCCTCGTGCTCTCTGCCTACACCATCCAATTTCTTCATCGCTTCAGCTTTCTCTTCTATACCTCTCGCTTCGGCTAATGCTTTTTCACGAACGATTTCCGCCTCCATCAAGCCCTCCTTCCGCATAGCATCCGCTTTTTTCTCTATGATATTTGCTTCTGCTGCACCTTGAATCTGGGCAGCTTCTGCTTTTGCGATCATCACTTCCGCCTCCGATAAGCCCAATGCAGCATCCTCTTTTGCCTGTGCCTCGGCTGTGATTTTTCGAGCTTCAGCATCTCTTACGGATGCTTCTTTCTTTGCGTCAGCTTCTATCAGTACTTCCTGTGCTTTTTTCTCGGCTATTTTAAGCGAAGCATCGGCATCGATTACTTTTTTCTCCGCCTCTTGTTCTGCCGCAATCTTAGCAGCTTCTGCTGCTTTTACTGTACCAATTAATTTTTCTTCCGCTTCCTGTGACGCTGCTATCACACCTGCTTGTTTAATCCGTTCTACTTCGCGGAAAACTTCCAGATCTTTAACCCCCTGTTGTTCCTCGATAACCCCCTTCTCCAGTTGGACGCGTTCTTTGATAACCCCTTGGATACTTTTTTTCTCGGTTTCAATAGATCTTTCTTTATCAATTTGGGCTAGGGTTACAATACGTTCGCGTTCCGTTTGCTCCAATGCCCGGTCTTTTTCTACACGTTCTGTCTCTACTGCATCCGTACGCAATTTGTTTTTTTCTGCAATAATGATCTGACGCAATTTGTTTTCTTCTTGAATAGCTAATGACTCCTCGGTAGCAATCCGAACAGTTTGTGCTTTAAGACGTTCTTCTTCTCGAACCTTCGTTATCTCAGCTTCTTCGCGGGCTTTAATGTTATCTATTTCGCGACGTTGCTTTTCTTCTTTTTCTGCTAACTGACGCTCCAATTCTAAAATAGCTTCACGCGCTTCTACATTCTGTTTTTTGATCACCTTCTCCTCTTCGCGGCGGATAAGATTGGCATTCATGTTTTGCTTAGCCGTTAGTTCCGTGATTTTTTTGATACCTTCTGAATCCAATATGTTCTCGGTACTTAAGAACTTAAGTTCCGTTTGTTCCAAATAATCAATTGCACAATCATCCAGAATATATCCGTTCAAATCGGTACCAATGATATTGAGAATTTCATCACGAAATTCACGTCTTGCTTCGTACAATTCGATGAAGTCGAATTTTTTACCAACTGTTTTCAACGCTTCTGAAAATTTGGCTTCAAAGATGTTTTTTAATGTTTCGGGCTCACTTGCGCGATCACAGCCCAGGTTTTGTGCCACATTAATAACATCGTCAACGGATTTGTTTACGCGGACAAAGAAGGCTACTTTGATATCTGCACGAATGTTGTCTTTACAAATTAAGCCGTCACTTTGCATGCGGGCAATCTCGATTTTTTTAATGGAAATATCCATGATTTCCATTTTATGAAATACAGGGATCACATACATCCCTTTATTAAACGCTACTTTTGATCCACCTACACCGGTTCTTACAATTGATTTACCTTGAGGGATTTTCTTGTAGAACATACTCAGTACAACGAAGAAGGCTACGATAATAAAGATGATAGCGCCTATTCCTATTAAGACGGCCCCAGTGATGCCATCTACGAATAATAATATGTTACTTGCCATTTGGTTGATGTGATTAAGTGGTTAAATGTTGTTTAAGTTTATATTCTTTGTTACGTAATAGTATTTTTTGTTCGGCGTTTCGTCGATCACGATAATGTCATCTCCGTAATTTATCTTTTCACCATTTCTGCTTTTTACATTGAGCCGGATGACATCCTTATCAACGACAAGTTCTGCAGAACCTACGCTTTCTCCTTGTATAGTAGACCGCATTTTACCTGTTCGCCCTAAAAAATCAAGTGCTTCTTCACCTAGATAGCCTACATTTTTATAGAGCTTGACTACTGGAACCGTAACGTAGTGCATTAGAAAATAGGTCAATAGGAATATAGGAAGGAGTATAAAGACAGATTTCCAGCCATATGAAGATAGATTAAACGCGAAGGAAGATGCTATCGTTATCATCCAGCCGATAAATTTGAATAATGTCACGATTACCATCAGTGGTGCTTTGCCAATATTTATAAAATCCATAGCTTTAGATAGAAAGGATGGCTGCGCGTCAGCTTCGGCATCCAAATCATCCGGTGCATCAATATCTTGTATATCCGCACCGTCAAAATCGATGTCAATGTTAGCATCTCCAAAATCAAATCCATCGCCCAAAAACATGGTCAGAAGCCAGTACAGTAAAGATAGGCCAGTCAGGACCGTCATTATTGCATTCGGTAGTGGATTAAATAGTAGGTTTAGAATTTCAGCCATCGTATTGCTTTTAATTTGTTATCGTTCTCTTTTAAACGTGTAGAGGAATGCATATGTGCCCCCTGTTGAGATTGCGCTTTCAGCGGTCACGAGTTCCCAACCTTCTCGACCCATTATATTTAGTTCTTCATCAATTCGATCCGATTCAAAGCCGCTCTTTGTCCAACTGAACTTGGAGTCAATCTTAATCGTTTTGTATTCAAATGTTTTCATCTTTTAATCCTATTTGCTTTTTCAACTCGTTTAGTTCTTTCGAGACTGCTTTATTTACGTCATCTAGCTGATTGAATTTATCAGCTGCGTTGTGGGCAGCTATTTCTCCAAAAGCATCCGCCAAGGAAGCATCTGCTGCTACTTTTGCCTTCAGTCGCTCCAACATATCAATTGTGCTATTGTTGTCCATATTAGCTATTTGCTTGTTTGCTAACTCCGATGCGGCACTCACTTTTTGTTTGGCTCTTAAAGTTGTCAATTCTTTTTCCCATTTAGAAATGTTTAACTGTAAAATTTCCAGATTTTGAGCAACTTCTTCCAGTGTAAGTTTGTGCTCTTCTGCCTGCTTCTGCAATGTAAGCGTATGTTCTAAAAAATCCTTTTTTTGTAATAGGGCTTCTTTTGCCAACCTATTTGCGATTTCAGGTGTAATCTCACCCGCATTGGCCTTTAGTAGGATATGCTTGGCTTTATCTTCCAATTGTTTCGTTTTTTCTTTGTTCTCCGCGATTTTGTTCTCCGAACGAATCTGGAATGCTTTGGCCTTAGCATATTGTTCGGTTGTCGTGGCGAGTTCTTCTTTCAGATCGCGGATGCCTTGCTCGGTCATGCTAATGGGATCTTCCATCTTATCGACTAGAGCATGAATCTCGGATTGTCCGATTTTTAAAAGCCTTTTGAAAATATTCATCATATCGTTGTCTCTATTTCGATTATAATTTTGAAAACTTGATTAACTGTTCATAATATTCACTCAGAAGTAGAGAAAGTGAATTAATCGCTGCCTCAAATTCATTTTGATCAAGATTGTGTAGTTGTAACGTGTAACGAAATATTACGCGTTTACCATCCTCTGTCAATGCGAATGCACCATGTACAATATCTCTGTTCTTAATCAACAAAGCTTTAAAGGTAAATAGATTGTCTTCGCCCAGTGTAAAGAGATATTGTTCAAAAATAATAATAGGTGGTGCGACCCCAATAATGAGATTCCTTATATTATCTGCTTCGCTTTCTACAAGGAGTACACCGTCTTTTGCATTCTTGGATACTACTGTGAAATCAAGATCAGTAATGAATTTTTCTACCTTTTTAAAATGCATTGGCTAATAATTTTATATATTTGCTTATTATCTTTGCATAAAGATAGTGAATGCAAAAATATTTTGCAATATTTTTTTGAAAAAAATTATAAATGAGTCAAATCGGGAATAACATTAAGAAACTTCGTAAAGTGAAAGGGCTAAGTCAGCAGGCGTTTGCGGAACTTTTTGGATTAACAAGAGGTAATATTTCTTCATACGAAGAGTTTAGGGCCGAGCCTCGTATTGAAGTTATTTTACAGATTGCAAAATATTTTAGCATACCTGTAGCTGAATTGCTGGAAAAGCAGTTGACGGTAAACGAAATCTTAAATTTTGAAGATTACTTTGTTGATGGTAGTGCGACAAAGAATGCTAAAAACTTGGCACAAATACCGTTTATTGGAAGAGAAGCGTTTCAGATGGGGCAACATGTGTTAACCGACCTTATTAATTTACCTCAGGTTTATTTTCCCGTCTATAGTAAGAGCAGTTTTATGGCTGTTGAAAACAATTCGTTTATCCCAAGACCGGTGTCGTTTCCCTTTGAGGAAAATGCGATCTTATTTTTTGAACATGTAGACGTGGATATTCTGCATACACTGGACAGGCATTTTGGCTTCTATTTAAAGGAGGAGAATTTGTTTTTTGGACAATATGAGGTAGAGGGAAAAGATATTGAATTGGTTTTAAATGATTGGAAGAAGGTTTCCTTCACTGCGGAAGATGCCATATGCTTTTGGAAGCTCTACGCAAAGTTTGAGAAGGTTTTATGATATCGTTAATTTACAAAGTAAGAGATGCAACTAGGATGGATGCATCTCTTACTTTCATCGCTGGGACTATGGCGTGGGATATATTATGAAGGTTTCATCTCCAATTTTAAAAATCGTGCTGTTTCGCTGTTTTTCTGTTTAATAAGATCTTCGGGTATACCCGAAAAAAGAAGTTTTCCGCCGTTTTTACCACCCTCAGGCCCCATGTCAATTACCCAATCGGCTACTTTTACAACATCTAGGTTGTGTTCGATAATCAACACCGTATTTCCACGATCTACTAACCGATAGATTACACCCAATAGCACGTTGACATCTTCGAAATGTAAGCCCGTTGTCGGTTCATCTAAAATATAAAATGTATTCCCTGTGTCTTTTTTAGAAAGCTCGGTCGCCAACTTGACGCGCTGCGCCTCGCCTCCTGATAGGGTAGTGGAGGATTGTCCCAATGTGATGTAGCCTAATCCCACGTCTTGCATGGTTTTTATTTTACGATAAATCGAAGGGATGTTTTCAAAGAAAGCTACCGCTTCATCGATACTCATATCCAATACATCAGAAATCGATTTTCCGCGGTACCGTACTTCTAGCGTTTCACGATTATACCGCTTACCTTGGCAGGTTTCGCATGGAACCTGTACATCGGGTAAAAAGTTCATTTCAATGATTTTCATGCCTGCTCCTTGGCATGTTTCGCAACGACCGCCTTTAACATTGAAAGAAAAACGACCTGGTTTGTAACCGCGTATCTTTGCTTCAGGTAATTGTACGTACAGGGTTCGTATATCAGAGAAAACTCCAGTGTAGGTAGACGCATTAGATCTTGGTGTGCGGCCAATCGGGCTTTGGTCTATTTCGATTACTTTATCAATGTCTTTAAGTCCTTCTATACTCTTGTAAGGAAGGGGATGTGCTTTTGCACGAAAAAAGTGATGGTTTAGAATCGGGTAGAGTGTACCTGTTATCAAACTGGATTTTCCCGATCCTGAGACCCCGGTTACCAAGATTAGCTTGTTTAAAGGGAAATCGACAGTTACGTTCTTTAGGTTGTTACCTGTCGCACCACGTAAAGTAAGGTGCTTGCCATTCCCTGCGCGACGCTTCTCTGGGATTGCCACTTGTTTTTTGCCATTAAGGTATTCTGCAGTAAGGGATTTGGCTTTTAGGATCTCTTCTGGTTTGCCTTCAGCGACGACTTGCCCACCATGTACACCCGCTTCGGGTCCCATGTCGATAACATAATCCGCATTCAAAATCATGTCTTTGTCGTGCTCTACGACCAAAACAGAATTGCCAATATCCCGCAGATTTTTAAGAGAATTAATCAGTCGTTCATTATCGCGCTGGTGAAGTCCTATACTCGGCTCGTCTAGGATATAAAGTACGTTGACCAGCTGAGAACCTATCTGAGTTGCCAGGCGGATACGTTGTGCTTCTCCTCCGGACAGTGTTTTCGACGAGCGGTCCAAAGTGAGATAACTTAGGCCTACATCTAATAGGAAGCCCAAACGTGTACGTATTTCTTTGAGGATTTCTGTGGCAATCGTGCGTTGACGTTCATCTAGACGATCTTCTAATTGATCGAACCATTCCATCAGCATAGAAATATCCATTGCCGCGAGTTCACTAATATTTTTGCCGTCTATTTTGAAATGAAGGGACTCTCTTTTTAAGCGAGCTCCCTGACAAGTTGGACAAGCTACTTTTGTACGAAAATCTTCCAAAGACGGTGCGTCATCATGTTGTTTGCCATTCATTTCTTCCAACATCTTGAAGATGCCTGAAAACTGCACCCGATATTCGCGAGCACCGTACGATCCGTAAGAAACGGATAGCGGAATAGGATCGTCTGTTCCAAACAGTAGCATATCAATCTGATCCTCGGGAAGTTTTTCAATCGGGGTCGTTAAATTGAAATCAAATTTGCTTGCAACAGCTTTTAATACGGCAAAATTCCAGGATTCCCGAAGCGGACCTAACGGGACGATTCCCCCTTTTTGAATACTCAATTTGCGATCTGGAATAACGCTATTTTTGTCGATTTCAAAAATGTATCCCAAACCATCACATTTAGGACAAGCGCCATAGGGCGAGTTGAAGGAAAACGAATTGGGTTGCGGCTCATCATATGAGATGCCGGATTCCGCATCCATGAGGTAGCGACTGAAAAACTGCTCCTTATTCTCTTTGTTGGCTATTTTTATAATTCCTTTTGCCGTTTTCATTGCCTGCATGACTGAAGTGTACAATCTTTTCTGATCTTTTTCATTGACCTGAAGACGATCTACGACTGTTTCAATATCATGGATTTTATAACGATCTACCTGCATTTTAGGAACCAGATCTAAAATTTCACCATCGACACGTACTTTAGTGTATCCCTGCTTGCGTATTTGTTCGAATAATTCCCGATAATGTCCCTTGCGGCCTTTTACGACCGGAGCTAATATATAAATGGCTTGATCCGTAAATTCATTCAGAATACGTTGTACGATTTGCTCTTCCGACATACGTTCCATGCGCTTGCCCGTTACGTACGAAAAGGCTTCCCCTGCGCGCGCGTATAGTAAGCGCAAGAAATCATATACTTCCGTAATAGTTCCAACAGTTGAGCGTGGATTTTTACTCGTGGTTTTTTGTTCAATAGAGATCACCGGACTTAACCCCGCGATCTTATCGACATCCGGTCGTTCCAGCCCTCCTAAAAATTGACGGCTATATGCAGAAAATGTTTCCATATAGCGACGCTGTCCTTCAGCATAGATCGTGTCAAAGGCAAGAGATGATTTACCACTGCCACTCAGGCCGGTAATAACAACCAATTCATTTCTTGGAAATGATACATCAATATTTTTAAGATTATGAACACGTGCTCCGAATACTTCTACTTCACTTTGATCCCCGAGGTCTACTGCTTTTGATTTCGTCATTGAACATTGAGTTTTTGCAATTCGCAAAGGTACAGATTTTTAAGAGGACAAACGAAGGTGCTGAAAATGAATTAAATTTATTTGCGTTAGATATTTCAGTTTATCTATTTAGTATTATTTCGTAATATTGAATCGACTAACATTCTTTTTGTGAAAAAAATAGATTTGAGTAAGCAGGAAATTGAAGTTGTACAAGAAGTGCTTGATCATTGGCAAGAACAAGGTCTTTTGGAACAGTCGAAAGTGACGGAACTTAAAGACAATATCGGTGAAAAAGGGTTTGAATGGAAAACAATGGCACGTTATGCCTTTTGGGTCGCATTGGCGTCTTTGGTCTTTGCTGTTGTATCGCTATTTTCTGATGATGCATTAGTAAAGTTCGTAGAACGGTTTTACGAAACACCGAATCTCGTTTTCTGTGTTTTATTTGGCGCGCTAGCCGCTCTGTTTTACGTATTGGGGTTTAGGAATAAGAAGAGATTTCCGGAAAAGACCTTCTCCAATGAAACATTGATGTTGGCGGGTTCCTTCGCGACGGCAGCATGTATTGGCTTTTTTGGACAAGTGGTGGATCGAAATACAAGTCATTTCACCATATTATTCCTATTATCGATAGTAATATATGGCATATTATCCGTGAAATTACAGAGCAAACTGATATGGATATTTACATTAGTGGCGCTTGGTATTTGGTTTGCCACGGAAACGGCTTATCATAGCGATTGGGGCTTTCGATTTTGGGGGATGAATTACCCATTGCGATTTACAATTTTCGGAATATTACTAACCGTATTTGCAATATGGGGACAGCCTCGAGTGCCCGTCTTGCAGCCACTTCATTCAACAAGTTATGTAGTTGGTCTCCTCTATACGATGATTGCGTTATGGTGCTTATCTATTTTTGGAAATTATAGTGATTTCGCTGCGTGGACGGAAGTGCGACAATACGAGATTTTCTACTGGGGATTACTAGGTATTACGCTTTCTTTAGGTCTCGCATTATATGGAATGAAAGTCAAGGATAACGTCTCCAGAGATATTGGATTTATGTTCTTTTTACTGAATCTGTACACCCGTTTCGTCGAGTACCTTTGGGATAATATCAACCGCACAGTATTCTTTTTGATATTAGCCGTCTCTTTTTGGTTTGTAGGTCGCTGGTCAGAAAAGATCTGGAAAAAAAAGGGAGCGTCTTAAAGTAAGGCTAAACTGTATAAATGATCATTCAGAGGCTTGCCAACAATCTAAATGCCTGATTAAAAAATATAACATTTAGTCTTTTGGACAGCCTCTATTAATTTATCTTGATACTGTAGGTGATGTCCACTCCCCCGGCAGCGAGCATATCGTGTACTGAACAATATTTTTTGACCGCAAGTTCTGCAGCTTTATGCGCTTTGACCTCGTCAATCTGGCCCTTCAACAAAAAGTTGATATGGATGGAGGTAAAGATGTTGGGAATCTCATCACGTCTTTGTCCTTCAACTTCCACCTCAATGTCTTCTATTTCCTGCCGTTGTTTTTGAAGAATGGTAGTGAGGTCAAAAACGCTACAGGATCCCAAAGCCATCAAAATAAGTTCCATTGGCCTTACACCTTTGCCCTCTCCTCCGATAGATTCGGAACCGTCTATGTTTACGCTAACAGGAGACAGTTCACTCAAGGCCTCAAAGTGAACAGCTTTATTTTTGCGATTTAAGTGGACTTTCATATGAACTGTTTTAGATGAACAAACTTAGATAAAATGCTTTGCATTCACAAACTGACGTAGTGAGATCCGTCATACTTAGTTATAAACGAAACCCACACGTGTTGTCGCCCAAAAAAGACGGGAATAACTCGTGCAAGCTGCATCGTCATTTAAAACAATTTATTCGAATGAAACTTAGGTGAATTTGGCTTTATGTGTAAATATAATCGCGTTACATATAAAGCTAAATTTATCGGTTTACCTACGGTGAGCTTCCTACGGTCGGTTCTCCTCGGCCAATGAGAATTTATTATAGAGGAAATATACGAATCGCTTGTCTGCTGAGTGTGAAATAAAGCGAGGCCCGAGCGTGTTTATCGGGCCTCGCTTATCTTTATTAAGATCCTACTAAGGATATTTAACACCTCTGTACTTGGTCACATCAACCTTTGGTACTCGTGCATTATACTTCGTATTGATCGCGTCGATAAATAAGTTGGCGATTAAGGCGTTTCCTATAGGTGTAAGGTGAATACCGTCTAACGAAAAAGCATTCCCCTGTATAAAAGCAGCGCTAACATTTATTCCGTTATAAGAAACTCCAGTTGTTTTTACCTTATTTAAATAAGCATGTGCATCGGCAATAGCAAGTTGTTTGCTCTCTGCCACTTGTTTGATAACCGTGTTAAATGCATTGACACGACCGGCTATCTCAACCACTTCATCTTTATCAATCACAAAGCGATCATGTAATGGGTTTAGCGGTGTTAAACCATAATATTGAATACCATTACTTGTTTTTCCGAGTGTGTCGGTCGGAAAAGATAAGGTAAAGAGATCTTCTGCTGTTGCGATACGTGGCCCCGATGCCGTAGAGATGTAGATTTCCTTAAATGCGCCGCCTGTAGACGCTTCAACCCCTGCTTTTAAACGGTCAGTCGTTACCGTAGTAAAAAATGGTATGGCGGTTACATCAGGAATGGTGGCTACAACACCTTTTTTTTCGTTCTCCGTTAGCTTATTGATGAAGCCTCCGTACCCATTCGTGAAAGTCGTTACCGAGGTAAAAGTCGTAGTAGCATCGCCTACTGTTTCATAAGCGCCATTCATGGCATATCCCAGTATATCGTTGTTACCTAACCAAAAGGAGAAAAAGCTATGGTCTCTCGTGGTCACGAAATCGAAATAACTTTTTGCGTTCACCTCTGCATCAGACAAGAGGCGTTCAAAATACATATTTAATCCGCCAAATTGAGGTACGTAAGCGAGATCCACCCGCATACCCGGTACGCCATAGTTTTGAATTTCTCCGGTATATTTGGTCAGTTTTCCAGCTTCCCGGTAAGCTAAATTGGAAGTTATCTGCTCCATGACAGGCTGACCATCAGTAAGTGATTTCAATTGCAGGTATCCCGACCCGTTACGTTGCTCTTCCGAAAAAAATGGCGAATTAAAATTGCCTCCTCCAACATTCTTCAATTGTTCAGCAATCAAGTTTGGAAAAGCGACTTGTTGCCCCTCAAGGTAGAGTCCTCCGTCGGCGAAACCAGCGGTAAGCGAATTGCCAATAGCAATATACGTTGAAAAATCTACATCCGACCCTGCGGACGATTCGTATGAATCTATTTCAGGAGCACAGGAATATGCAGTAAGAGATAGGGAAATAATTCCTAAATATACTTTTATCGTGTTGTTAAATCTTTTCATAATGTTGTTACCATTTGTAAGTTAGCGATATACCTGGGGCATGGATGTTTGTCTTATATGTACCTGATAATCCCGAAGCTTTGTTCGTTACGGTACGCGCCTGCATTTGTTGAAATACATACGCCGCAGTTAAGTCCCATTTGTCTGAAAGCAGGTATGTAAAACCTGCAGAGGCCATAACCCTGTTGTTGTCTGGTGTCTCCGGCGAAACATATGGTCCCCTTACAGGAGAAAAAACATATCCTACGCCCGCTCGTAAAGTGAGATCCTCACAAGTTCTGTAGTTAATCCCCACCTTACCTGAAAATGCATTTTCATATTTTTTTTCTTGGTGCGTATCCTGTAAAACTGGCGTGTTGTCCGCGTAATCAAAGTCTAAACTTTTATAAATGTCATATCCAATAAACGTCGCATCGGCGGCAATATCTACTTTCGTACTGGCAGGGAAACTTATGCCGAAATTAAATGAGGCCGGTAGCGGAAGTTCTGCATTAAAAGTGGTATTTGGAAAAGATGCTGCTAGAGACGAGGGGACAGAAAATTCGGCATCGCCGTCTTTTAATTTGGTAATCACCTTCGAGCGGTAGCTGAGGGATAACGCTACATTGTTTTCCAAATGATAATGTATCCCTATGTTGTATCCCGTACCAGTTCCCGTACCCGACAGGTTCGCTTGGCCACTACTGCCGTCGGCCATAGATACAGGTAAGGAACGAGATAGGTCAACAAGTCCAACATTGTATACGAATCCGCCACCAATACCAAAATTTTCAGTTAGTTTAAAACTTAGCGTAGGTTGTATATAAATAGCTCTCATCTGTAAATGGTTGAGCTCATATTTGCCCGGCCAATCTGTACCCCAATCCACCGAACCTCCGAAGGGCGTGTAGACCCCGATCCCTGCTTTCCACCAGGAGTTCTTCGGACCGAAAGTAGCAAAAACAGAAAATGGAGGGGTAATCTTAAATTTCGTGTCGTGAATTTCTGTACTGTTGTATTCCCTAAATGCAGATCGGTACATGACAGCGGATGCGCCGACGGAAATGCCGTTTCCATCCATCTTGGATAAAGCGCCAGGACTGTAAAAAATGCTTGCCTCATCGATAAATAGCGCTGATCCAGCACCAGCCATACCCACCGCCTTCTGACTTTGTGTATTGACTTGCGAGCCTTGTGCAAATAATAAACTAGGACTCGCCAATAATAAACTTAGTAGTAATTTTTTCATATGCGTATAGTTTGACGTTTATATTTTTCTGTTCGAAACTTTGATGATAAACTTTTTATCACGTCTAGTTCATATGTATTTCGGTTAGCTAATGACGATAAATATAATGCTAACATAGTATTTTTTTGTTAATAAAAATAATTTTTTGTCTTTTTTTAATAGAGTTACCTGAATTAGCTATATTCAAAAAAAAATAATTTATCATGAGTCAAGTAAAATTTAAAGGAAGTCCTGTAGATACAAAGGGCACATTACCTGAAGTAGGAGCTAAAGCTCCCAATTTTTCATTAACTGGAGGAGATTTATCGCAAAAAACACTCGGAGATTTTGCAGGTAAGAAAGTGATTTTAAATATTTTCCCTAGTGTAGATACAGGTACATGTGCGGCTTCTGTACGGAAATTCAATGAAAAGGCCTCTAGTTTAGAAAATACGATCGTGTTATGCATTTCTAAGGATTTACCTTTTGCACAGGGACGTTTTTGCGCAGCCGAAGGATTGGAAAATGTCGTTTCACTATCTGAGTATAAAGATGCTAATTTTTCAGATGCATATGGCGTTAAGTTTGTTAGCGGCCCTTTGGAAGGTTTATTGAGCCGTGCTATAGTAGTGTTGGATGAAAATGGACATGTAACATATACAGAACAAGTAGAAGAGACCGTAGAAGAACCGAATTACGATGCTGCATTAGCTGCGCTATAATTCGGATCCTTTTACAGAATTATGGAGGAAAAGTTTATAACCGATATTTTTCATAGCTCTGTTTGTGCTTATCATAACTTTCCTTCTATATGTTTCAGTTGCTTGCATATAAAGGGAAAGTTATCTAAGTTTGGGCAATATTGCTTAATATGGAATCAAATACGCGTAAGACGGCCCTTATTACTGGAGTAACCGGTCAAGATGGAGCTTATTTAGCTGAATTTTTGCTTAAAAAAGGTTACATTGTACATGGTTTAAAAAGGAGAAGTTCGCTTTTCAATACAGATCGAATCGATCATCTTTATCAAGATCCTCATTTAGACAATCGTAATTTTATTCTTCATTACGGGGATTTGACAGATGCTACTAATTTAATTCGCGTCATTCAGCAAGTACAGCCGGATGAAATATATAATTTGGCCGCACAATCTCATGTAAAAGTAAGTTTCGATACGCCTGAGTATACGGCTAATGCCGATGGTATAGGAGCCCTTCGCATATTGGAAGCGGTGCGTTTGCTAGGGTTGACGGAAAAAACGAGAGTTTATCAGGCTTCTACCTCCGAATTATACGGATTGGTACAACAAGTGCCTCAGAGTGAAACTACTCCATTTTACCCACGTAGCCCATATGCTGTTGCCAAAATGTATGGGTATTGGATTACGGTAAACTATCGCGAAGCATATAATATGTTTGCATGTAATGGGATTTTATTTAATCATGAAAGTCCCGTTCGCGGAGAAACATTTGTCACACGTAAAATTACCAGAGCCGTCGCAAAGATTGCTTTGGGTCTGCAGCATAAATTATATTTGGGAAATCTCTCAGCACAACGAGATTGGGGGCATGCTAAAGACTACGTTGAGGCTATGTGGCTTATTTTGCAACAAGAAAAGCCAGAAGATTTTGTTATTGCTACAGGTGTGACGACAACCGTTAGAGACTTTGTACGATTGAGTTTCGGTGAACTGGGGATCGAAGTTGAATTTAGCGGTCAGGGGGAAAACGAAAAAGGTGTGATAATCGATAGGGATGAAGAACGTTTACAGTTATTAAACATAGATCCAGAACGTATAAAATTGGGTCAGACGGTAGTTAAAGTCGATTCGAGTTACTTTAGGCCTACTGAAGTGGATTTACTAATAGGCGACCCATCAAAAGCACAACGTCAGTTGGGATGGAAACCTAAATATACCCTTGAAACACTGGTTTCTGAAATGGTACTATCCGATTTACACCTTATGCACAAGGAGCAATATCTCAAAGAGGGTGGGTTTGACGTCCTTAATTACTTCGAATAGTTAAATTGGAATAATTTTTGATATCCAATGAGCAATGAGGAATACGAACGACAATCGGAAAAAATACAATAGTGAGCAAGACTATGGAAGTTAAAGGTGCAAGTCAACGAAGCGGAGAGTCGGAGGAGAAAAAAGACAATTCCAAAATTTATTTTTTTATTATAGCTATAGTCGCGTTATTGATGACTAACGTCTATTTCTATGTGAAATTTAAATCTTCGGGGGAAAAACTTTATACGATAACATTAGAGAAAGAAAGTCTACAAATTGAAATAGATCGAATTGAAGCCGAATTGGATAATTTAGGTAATCAAGATATTGCGCTGTCCGGAGAGATCATTGCATCAGAGCGTGAGGCAAGAAATATGATTGAAGGGCTTCGGGAGAAACTAGAAATTTCAGGCATATCAGAGGATGAGCTGGCGTCTGCAAGACAACAGGTAATTCGTCTGAAGAAAGATGTTGCCGATTTGAAGGTAAGTATGAATGAACTGAGGCTTCAGAACGATATGTTGGCAAGAGAGAATGAACTACTCTCATCTAAAGTTCGAGAAAGGTCACAGCGTATTGAGGAAATCTCACTTAAAAATAAAGATCTCAATGATAAAGTTAATATTGCTTCGTCTATTAAAGTTTCCAATATACAGATTAATGGTATTGAAATATCTAGAAGGGGCAATATTGAAATAGAAACTAAGGCAAAGAGAGTTGATGAACTACAAATTAAATTTACTATTGCCGATAACCCGTTGGCTGTTGAAGAAAATAAAGACGTTTTTATTCGTGTAATAGATCCACAAGGTAATTTAATCGCCAATCCAAATAACGTTTTTTATATTCACGGTGATAAACTTCAATATTCTACTAAAGAGTCAATTCGTTTTACCAATAGAGGAGAAGAGTATCAGTTCTTATGGAAGGATGCAAGTCAGGGATTTAAGAAAGGGGCATATACGGTGTTATTGTATGCCGATAATGCTATTATGGGCAGATCGAGTGTTGTTTTGAAATAAAGTCTGCAGAATATTAAATAATTATTTTCTCCTTATCACGCCTAACTTTTTGTTTAATGCCGAAAAACGGATCACCCAAGATCTAAAGGATATTGCTAGTATTAAAAGAAGGTTTCTTTTGGATAATATTTTTTGTCCTCACCGCCGGACGGGCTCTTCCTTTTTTTATAAAAAGAAAGAAAAAATCGTCGCTGTACTGGCTCGCTACAACGTTTCTTCCTTCCTGCAAACCGCGATCCACTAAGGCGACATTTACCGAACGTGTAAGGGTAGGGCATTTTGTCAAAAATATTGATCTTATACTTCAGCTGAACTAAAAAGGACGGCCTTATCGAATTTGGACGTGCAGGCAGCAGATGATATGTTGCAGAAGCGTACAATCAGCACTTAACCAAGCAGATCTCAGCCCTCGAAATGGGATAGCGCGGTGGAGGCCTAAGAGCTGCGCACTGTATCATCGCGTCGCCAGAACGACAAATACGGTATCAGCCTTGATTTTTTGTTTCGTTTTTTATCAAGAAAAAATGAAAGCCTCGTCGCGGCGAGCGACAAACTGGCTAATTAAATCCTTCTTTTAATACTAACAATCTACAGAAATCTTGCTTAATCCAACGACTAATCAAGATCCATTGCTATTGATGCAGATGGTTAGCGTATTGATTACTTAACTCGTCAGATTTTCTTTTTTTGGAAAAACAAGTGAAGCAATAATACTTATGGCCAGTATACCGATAATTATTATCAACGAATGTATGGTTTTAAACCCGAGTTGTTCTAACCAATCATGTAATAGCATCTTTGCACCAATGAACACCAATAAGAAGGCAAGACCTACTTTTAGGTAATGGAATTTATGGATAATATTTACCAGCAGGAAGAACATAGATCGTAATCCTAAGACGGCAAAAATATTAGAAAAGAACACAATGTAAGGGTCTTTAGTGATAGAAAATATTGCTGGGATTGAATCTACTGCAAAAATCAAATCTGTAAATTCAATGACCAATAACACCAAAAAAAGAGGGGTCATATACTTCACACCATTTTCGAGATGAAAGAAGCGTCCTCCATCCATTTTGTGCGTAACTTTGAAATACTTGGAAGCAAATTTTACGACACGGTGGTTTTGAGGATCGACCTCTTCTTCCGTATTACGGTTAATAAACATATTAATGCCCGTATACACTAAGAATCCTCCAAAGACGTAAAGTATCCAACCGAATTTAGCAATCAGTGCGGCCCCTACGAAAATGAAGATACAACGTAATAATATAGCACCTATGATTCCCCATACCAATACTTTATGGTAATATTTTTCAGGGATACCGAACGAAGAGAATAGCAGTACCATAACAAAAATATTGTCGACAGAAAGCGCGTATTCAACGACGTAGCCAGTCAAATACTCGATGGTCAAATTTTTGTTGTAAATTTGGATACTTGCTGCAAGATCGGATTCAATGATTTGAATGTTGTGGTAATTTTTTGCGATGATTTCCTTGAGCCGAGCTATGTCGTGGATGTTATGCAGTTCATTTCCCCAAAAATAAAGTACTAGCCCGAATGCCAAAGCAAAAAGCACCCAGACCGTAGACATGATCGCTGCGGTTTTGAACGAGACAGGTTTGTCCCCTTTGGAAAACAACCCTAGATCTATAGCAAGCATGAGGATGATAAAAATTATAAATCCTCCAAAAAACATTAACTCGTGACTCATATCTTATTTTTTTCTTTCTGTGGTGAATTTGACCAGTTGCTGTAACCCGGTCTTGTATATGTTATCGGGAAATTGTGCTAAAATTTGAAAAGCTTCCTGCTGGTAAGCTAACATTTTTTCGGTTGCATAATCCAATCCACCGCTGCTTCGTACAAAATGAATGACTTCTTCTATCTTTCTACCGTCATCATTATGATTTTTAACCAAATTAATAATTCGTCTTTTTTCAGCGGAAGTCGTTTTACTTAACGCATATATAAGCGGTAGCGTCATTTTCTTTTCTTTGATATCATTACCGACGGGCTTGCCTATATCATCCACACCGAAGTCGAATAAATCATCTTTGATTTGGAATGAAATGCCTATTTTTTCGCCAAATTTGCGCATTTTTTCTAAAGTATCTGGAGCAGCATCTACCGATGAAGCACCACAGGCACAGCACGATGCGATAAGAGAGGCAGTTTTTTTTCGAATTATTTCATAGTAAATATCCTCTTTGATGTCCAACTTGCGGGCTTTTTCAATTTGTAAGAGTTCACCTTCGCTCATCTGCTCAACAGCTTCAGACACAATTCGGAGTAATTCGTGTTCCTGATTCGCTACGGATAAAAGCAAGCCTTTGGAAAGAAGGAAATCCCCTACCAGTACGGCAACTTTATTTTTCCACAAGGCATTCACGGAAAAAAAACCTCTTCGCTCATTGGCATTATCCACTACGTCATCATGAACGAGCGAAGCCGTGTGAAGCAGTTCTACTAATGAGGCGCCGCGATAGGTGGACTCATTAATTGTACCACATAGGCCAGCAGAAAAAAATACAAACATCGGACGCATCTGCTTACCTTTTTGCTTGTATAAATATTGAGTGATAATATCTAATAATGGAACAGAACTCTGCATAGATTGCTTGAACTTTGCTTCGAAAGTTTCCAGTTCTGTTGCTATGGGTTTTTGTATCTCTTTTAACGTTAGCATGAATGACGGTAAATATCAAATAGAGTCTAAATGATCCTTTAAAGATAAGAAAATAACTTTATAAAGATTTGACAGTTTTATCTAATTCTTCGAACCATTCTTCTCCATATTCGCGAATAAGAGGAGCCTTTAGAAATTTGTAAACGGGAACCTGAAGCTCTTTTCCGAAACTACACGCATCTTTACAAATATGCCATCTATCATAATGAAGCACGTCAAATTCAGGATAGTGTGTGGTACGAATAGGATAAAGGTGACACGAAATAGGTTTTTTCCAGTGTATTTCACCTAATTCATAGGCTTTTTCAATAGCACATTTCGTAATGCCATTCTCCCAGGTAACATATGCACACTCTTTATTGCCATCTACACATGTGGTTGTTAAGTCGCCATCTGCGTCGATAACATGTGTACCTTGTTCTTCAATGGCTTCAATACCTTTTGCCGTCATGAAGGGTTTTACTTTGGGGTATATTTCCTTTAATACATGTGTTTCATCTTTACGTAAAGGTGCTCCAGAATCGCCTTCTACGCAACAGACTCCCTTACATTTTGATAAGTTACAAACAAAATCGTTGTTTATCAAATCCTCATGTACTAACACATTACCAACCTCGATCATGATTTATTTATTTTGAATAGCTGACTTTTTTTCCAAGTTCGTATTTTAGCCCTTTTGCATCGGTGAGTTCCATGGTCACAGACCCAATTAGGATCTCGACATGTGCACGTACAGGAATCCGATTTCCATCATTTGTTACCCAAAGGTATAATTTACTGTTCTTTTTAAAGATGCGTCCTGGTTTTATTTCCGGACTGAATTTGATACATTCAACTGTACCTAGGCTTGTTTTTATTTTTTCTATACCTTCATATGTAATGCCCAGTTGTTCAACTTCATCGTTTAAGAAGTAGGAAATCTTGAAGGCATCGCCTTTTTTTAGAGAAGACAAATCTAAATTTCTTGCGAAGTAATAGGCGGATAGAAGGTCAAATGTTTGTAATACTGGCGTTTTGAAGGTGCCTTTTCTGCCTTTTACGGATCTGTTCCTGTGATCAAAAGTAGCGTACTCTTTACGCGTATAGCTGCCCTCACGTATATCTTCGGTATACAAATGTGGAAGGTAGGTATCTCCATCTATATAGGAGTCATATTTGTTTTTGACCGTATAAAATACAGAAAAAGCGCCCGAAGTTTCTCCGACCGCATTTAAGTGGAATGTTTCATTTCCACTAAATTTTAAATTGGATTTACTTACAGATAGAACTCCTGTCGCGGCAGACATAAAGCCGTATTTAAGTTTATAAGTCAACTTTTCGCCCTCTTTGAATGTTGGTTCTTTTAGATAAGGTAAGGTGTTTTGTCCCATGCTTACGGAAGCCGTAAATAATATAGACAGAATAAGTATATATATATATTTCATGTTTAATAGGACAATCTTACAAATAAAAAGTTTAACTTTTTCGCTTGAACACCGGAACGGTAGAGCAGGGCTCTCCATACATGATGCTCTTAGCCACTGTGCTTAGCTGAGTAGTAAATAACACAAATGCGCTTTCTGGGATATAAATATCTCCGCAACCTTTTACGACCACTCGTTGATCCTGATATTGAGAATAATCTATTTTAGTAATTTCCTCCAGGAAAAGGCGTTGTTGCACTTCTTCTAAGGTGCCAAATTGCACCGATTTTGCATACGGCGTTAATTTGTTGGCTAATATCATATAGGCCCACGTCGGAACAATAGCATCTGTTGAGCAGGTAATAGCAACGATTTTGTTTTGATAGTTTGACCATTCATGATCTTTAACGAATTCTCTAAAATCTTTTTCCTTTAGAATGAGGCCATGAAAAAGATTGTCCTTGATATCATAAAGAATAATATCCTCTTTCGGAGCATAATTAGCTAAATCTACCGTAAGTAGACCGCTTTGTGCTACTTTGTTAATTATGTTTTCCTGAATATCCATCTCGCATAAATATAAAAAAAGCCGGACAAATTACGGTCCGGCTACAAAAATAATTATAATATCTTAATAGAATCTAATACGATTGTCATCTATATCTGCATTGTCTTGAAGGGCTTTGAAGATAGAGCCCCAAGCACGTTGTTGTCTGTTAGACAACAACTGTTTTTGTTGTTCTTTTTTCTCCGTGTCTACCATCTCTTTAGGATTTACGAAGCTGTTTACTTGAACCACATATACACCTTGAGATCCTTCGATAGTTTTAGATGGCTTATTTGGCTGTAGCCCAAATACTGTACCCACTACTGCATTTTCCAAAGCCACTCCTGGAATTACAGGATTAGCTAGTACAATGTTTTCTACGCTAATGGCAGCTTTACCCAGTTTTTGTGCGACTTGATCAATAGAAGATGCACCACTTAGCGCATTGTCCATTTTTTCTTTTAGCATGCGTGCTTTAACGAAGTTTTTAACACCAAGTTCAATGTCCGCTTTTATGGCGCTTAATGGCTGGATACCTTTTGCGTTGATATGGTTAACTTTAGCTACGATAAAGTGACTGTCTGTCTCAAAAATTTTATCGGAAACTTCACCTTCTTTCGCTTCAAATGCCCAACGGGATAATTCCCTAGGAACTTCGGAACCATTTAGCGTATTGTCCATAGCCTGTGTTCTCGATGATTTTTCTACTTTCAACCCTTGTTTCTGAGCGAGTTCATTAAAGTTCTTACCGTCTGCACTGGTAAAAAACTCGTTTGCCTTAGCGTATACGGCATCTGTTGTTTCTTTTCCGGCAGTAATTACTTTGTCTACAATAGCTGCTTTTACAATTTTCGAGTTACCTATTTGTTTCTCGATCTTGATGATATGAACACCGAATTGAGAGTTTACGATAACTACGTCACCAGCTTTGCCGCCAAATGCCGCTTCTTCAAATTGTTGAACCATTTGACCACGAGGAAAAGTACCTAAGGAGCCGCCGTTGATTTTACTTCCTTGATCTTGGCTAAATTCTACCGCCAAGGCTGAAAAACTATCTCCTTTGCTGATTAAGCCCTTAATAGAATCTGCTTTAGCTAATGCCTTATCTACACCACCTTCCGCGGTAGGATTTAATAAAATGTGGCTAGCCTGAACTGAATCTGGACTGAATTTAGCATCAATCACCTTTGCTATTTCATAAGCTCCATTTGATAAGTAAGGTCCAACTGTCGTTCCTATATTAACGTTGAATAAAACAGAATCTAACGCTGGGCTTACCTGGCCTTTTCTGATATAGGTAACCGGATATTTTGTGTCTGAATGTTGCGTAGCAAACAGGGAATCATTTGTAGATGCGATCAAATCAGATTTTAAGCTCTGAATAGTTGTTAACGTTGTCGCTGAATCATTAGCTGTAGGTCTTGCATCAAATAATACATAATCTAAAGACCGAGATTCTTCCGGATTTTTAAATGAATTTTTGTGCTTATCATAGTATGCCTGATAATCGGCGTCTGTCAACTTGATGTCGGTTTCATTCACGGAAGAATAATCCAACAGCACATATCTGAAGTTGGCTAATTTATTTTTAGCGGTATATTCATCTTGTGCCTCCAACGCCGTAACATATACTACGTTATTTAATAAATTAGCATATTTTTCGTTCAGTCGTTGCGTACGGATATTGTCTAACAACATTTCCCATTGTGCGCTTACTTCTGAATTGCCATTCTTCGATTCGTTAATTACTTGATTTAGGTAATTGCGATCAAACTGACCGGTTTGCGGATTCATGAATGTCTGGGTGATTTGAGAAGATGGGTTGGGCCCCGTCACTAGATCGTTAAATTCTTTTTTACCGATAGTTAATCCTATTTTCTCAATTTCTGAGTTTAATAGTTCTTTTGAAATGAACTGATTCCAAACTTGTTGCACGGCAAAATTTCTGATTTGTGGAGTTTCCGCTCCTCCCATTTGTTGCTGGTACATCGCAGATGTTTGGTCTACTTGTGCGTTGAAAAGTTGGTAATCGATGACTTCTCCATTTACACTCCCTACCTGATTTTGCTTATTCATCCAAAAAGGCATTCCCGATTGGATAATGTCTCCTAATAAAAATGCAACAATTGCTAAACCTATTACGAATATCACTAATCCCGCACGGTTACGCAAATTCCCCATTAATCCCATATCTGTATACTGTATTTAAGTGTTCTTAGTTATTTAATTGACCTAATTTAAAACAAGGTGCAAGATACAACTTTTATGAAAAAAAATGTAATATTTTACGATTCTATGAAAACAATATTATTTTTTTGTGTTAAACTCGTTTAATTCCCAAATGAAGGCAATTGAGACTCACTCGAGGGAGTGAAGTATCCCGTCGGAAATTGCGTTCTGATGTCTACTAACTTATCATCGGCTTGAAACGACGCGGCCTGATAGCTTACTTTTCCGTCCTTATCCTCGAATAGAATATTGACATGGTTATAATAGATTTTCTTATTTTCATCGTAAAATAATTCCTCTGTTTTGATTTTTGAACCATCAGCTCGGGTGATGACCACGTTTTTTTTGAATTCGGTAATGCTTTCCTTGGCACGTTGCAGAGCATAGTCTGAAGTTACACGTTGGAGTTCTTGACCAGTGGCCTCATCGTAGAAAATAATTTGGACCCCTTTTTTGAATTCATAGTTACCTGTCGTGTCGTGATAAATACGCATTTCGGGAGCTGTTAATTGCGCTTTTACTTTTGCAGAGTCGCTATAGATTATTTTTACGTTTTTAGAAATATCCACCGCCTCTTCCTCTTGGATATTAGCAAGACGGTCAATATCTTTCATGTCATTTTCACAGCTATTAAACGATAAAACCCCTATTAGTGCGAAAAACAATAGGGGATAAAATCGTGTTTTTTCAGCGAAGATTAGTTTAATCATAGCTTCTCCTTCTGAACCAAGTATCGTTGATCGTGAACCCTAAGTTAATATTAATATAGCGCTCCCTTACCAAGTTGTTATTTAGCGTTCCTTGTTGTCCGAATTCGGCGGATATATTAATACGAGAGAAGGTAAGGCCGAAGTTTGTTTCAGAAAGCGGTAAGCCTAAACCAACTGTTACGGCCATATCTGCGATATCGTTATTATTTAATCGTATTTGTGTTTGGTTGTAGCGGAATCCTAAACGGTAATCTACGACGTTCCAATATTTAACAGAGGTCGGATCGGGTTTAAATTGCCCGCCTATAGCGACACCATAATTTTTACCTAACTTAATTTCTCCCTCACGTGTTTGGAAGTCACTCCAATCCGTGTATTTGAAATCGGCACCGACCATCCAGTTATAACCTTTGGACAGCGTGAAACCAATATTGTGTTTTAAAGGCAAGTTGATTTTTCGGTTTGCTCCTACAGTAGAGGAAGAGGTATCTAATGCAATATTCTGAAAATCGTCGTCCAATGATGGTTCGTTGCGGGTAACCAAACGCGTAGACTTGCTGTTGATCGTATTATTCAACGTTCCAGAGTACCCTACGGTGATGTTCATCTTTTTGCCTAGAGACTTAAAATATTGAACACCGTAATCTATTGTGGCTCCTCTTATTAATCGGGTTTCCTCCAGTCTGGCATTATAATTTCCCAATGTTAGTGGAAATTCTACTTGCGCTATGTCGGATAGATTTCCAAACAAGAAGCCTACATTCGCGCCTACGCTTAGTCCTTTAATCGGACTCAAACCATAACCTATAAATGCTTTATTAACACCACCTTCGCCTGATGCCGATTTCTTGTACGTTAGGGTGTCATATATCGAAACTTCTGAAGAGTTATAACCTACATCCGAAAAAGGCATTAATCCAAAAGCAATACCACCCGCCTTCGCCAGCGGAATCCCTATCGCGATATGGCTAAACGCGAAATCGGCGGTGTTATCAGTTGCCGACCCTTTTCCCAATTGCGTTATGTTACCGTATAGCCCTGCTTCCAAGATAGTTTTTGAAAACGCAGAGTAACTCGCGGGATTGGAAATATTGAGAATTGGAAGACCCGCTTGATAGCGTACGCCTGCCGCGATACCAGCCATCGAACGAGTTTGCGGTAATAAATCTTCACGCATTTGCCCCAAACCAAATTGAGAGTAAGGAGAATGAGAAGTGGATTTTTGAGCGTGGACTTGTAAATTACAAACCACGAGTCCTATACCAATTATGATTGTGACTGCCTTTTTGGTCGTATCGGCTTTAAATTTTTTATACATATATTTCTAAAATTCCGCTTCAGAATGAGTAACACATTTAGAGAAACTCGTTAGGTCAATCTTTGCTGATTTTTTCCGCTTTTTCGATACAAAACTATCTAATTTTTGATGAATCCGTTAGTTCATTTTGTTAAAAAAGGTTAAACGATTGTTTTTTAGCTGGTTATGAGAACTGAAAGTACGTAATAGTTCCTATAATGAGAAGGTATAATGTCTCATATACCCATTTCGTCTTCGCATAGTTAAAATAGTAGGCCAAATAGATAGACAAGGGTGGAGCACATAACAGAAAATGATTGATCGTAATATGATCATTTAGATAAAAAGATCCGCCTATTAATAACAGCATAAAAAATAACAGCTGGAATGATTTTCGAATATGGACTATACTTTTGAAATATTGATCTTTCAAGATGAACAGGAAAAAAATAAGTGCAATGACGATGGGGATGACTACGAGATAGTCGTAAATATCTACGTGCAAAGCCGCAGAAAACTCATTCGTAAAAGGCGAGAAAATAGCTAAAAAAATATCGAATTGGTCAACCCAATAGTAGATCGCTGCTAATAAAGCATATACAGTCGCTAAACCCAATAGTGGGGTCACCCATTCGCGCCAAATAAACGGTCTGAAGACAATCAAACTGATCCATAGCAAAAAAAATAGTACAATGAACGGGAAATATATCAGACTTCCTATTCCTACAATCATACCCAGATCAAACATCAAACCCTTTACATCAGCTTGCTTATAAATGTTAAATAGCTTGGTCAACATCCAGATAGTAATGAAATTACAGATCAGGGTGGGGGATAGTACTAAAAATGGAAGAAATAAGCTGACCAATGTCATATACATCAAGGCGATTAAGAAATTGGATCTTCCCAAAAAATTATAGTAATTAATTAATTTGTTGAGTAGGAAAGCTTGAAAAATCGTCAAAATTAGCGTAATAAATACATTCATAGACGGCGTAATATTTCCTCCAATTTGTATGCCTGCCAAATTGTTGATCGCGGGTTCAAATAGAATTGGGGTAAGGGTATCTGGCAGATGGAAAAAAACACCTAGACATAAAAATGCACCGATAATCGAAACTAGAACGATATTAAAGGGCGTGAATTTTCGATGTTGGTTTATAATCATGAATTAAGGATACAATTTATCGTGCTCTTGGGTTGAAAACGCTATGTATTTACCTACAAATCTACTTATGGTTTTCTAATTTTCTAATTTTGCGATCAATAGAAAACAGGTACAAAAAAACGCCAATAATTAAGGTAAGTACCACGAGGACAACCACCCATATTTTTCCAGAGCTTCTTAGGCCGGTTGCCATTTCTATTTGCGCCATTTGGGGTTGCGCAACTGCCATTCTCAGCAAACATATAATAGATAAAAAAGTTAACATTAAAGTTTTCATATAATACATCATCAATCTAATTTATTCCTGTTATTTTCTACTAATCTTAATCTATAGCGCAACGTGCATATCCATATGCCAGTGAGTATCCATCCGATAACGGCAGTATAAAAAATAGGACGTATATTGTGATCCATATCTATATCACTAAATGTGGAGTTTCCACCACTTCCAGGATGCAGGGAGTCTGTCAATTTGGGCAGAATATACAGTAGTACAATCATGATCGGGAAGGCAAAGATGTTGTAGACTGCGGATATTTTTGCTCTTTTTTGTTCTTCTTCTAGCGCATTGCGAAGTACGAGGTAAGCGAGATACATGAGTGTTGCTATAGCTGAACCATTCAGTTTAGGGTCATTTGGCCAAGGATCTCCCCATGTGATATTAGCCCACTGCATTCCTGTAAGAAGCCCTAAGAAGCAGAATAATATACCCACATTTACTGCTTCTACAGCCATGATATCGTGGTTTCGTTCTCCACTATTCAAGTATTTTACACTAAATATTACGGAAATTAAATATAATACGATCATACTAAACCACATCGGAACATGAAAATATATATTACGGATTGTTTCGTTTAATATCGGTAAAACCGGTACGGGCCCCATAAAGCCCGCAACTACGGAAGAAGAAACCATCACGGCTGCTAATATTTTCCACCAATTTTTTCTCATCATTGAACACACATTTTAATCCCTCCAAAGGTAAGGAAATAACAATAAAGAAATTGTAATTGTAATTACATTAATTGCTAGAAGCACCCCTATCTCTCCATAGCTGATAGCACGATCTAATCCTTGGAGGGCATTTTGAGAAAGCTTGATAAGTACAATTAAAAGAGGTATGACGACCGGAAAAGAAAGCACGGCCATTATAGTGCTATTATTCCCGGTTTTAGAACTAATACCCGATACCATCGTGAAAACTGTTGCAAAACTCACTCCACCTAATAGGATGGCTATAAAATAAATAAGTGGATCCCCGACAGGATTTCTGAAGACAATAGAATATACAAAATAAGCGATAATGGAAAGAAAGACCATCAGTAGCATATTGTATATTATTTTTGATAATATAACGGCTTTGGCACTTACAATACTGTAATAATAAAGTTGCCTGTATTGACTTTCTTGAACGAAAGAACGGCTGATAGCATTAATTGATGCAAAGAGTAGAATAATCCAGAATAAGGCATTCCAAACTAAAGTATCTACAGATTTGAAAGCTTGGTAACAAACAAAAACCGTAGATACTATATACAATAAGATACTATTGATAGCGTGTTTAGAACGCCATTCTAGTAGTATCTCTTTTGATACTAAAGTTTTGACTTGCTGAAAAAAGCTCATTTATGCAAACTTAGATAAAAAGCTTTGCATTCACGAACGACTAATACACAAATATGCGTAATTTACCGTGGGGTACGAGACTGTAAAATAAACTGTGTCAAGAATAATAAAGAGAAGTATTATTTTTGACATAGTAATTATGAGTATTAAGGAAAACGATTTTGATTTTGAGTCCATGAAGGACAAAGCGCTGGAACAGTTACGCAGCGGAGCATCACTTTATGGCAAGAACGGCGCTTTTGCACCTTTGATGAAGAAGTTTTTAGAAGCGGCGTTAGAAGCTGAGATGGAGGGCCATATGGACGAAGTTGAGCGCTCCAGCGGTAACCGGCGTAACGGCAAGTCCAGCAAGCAGATTCGCACCTCCGATGGCACGATCGATATCGACACTCCCCGTGATCGTCGATCTAACTTCGAACCCCAGCTCATTAAGAAACGTGAGACGATTCTAGCCGAGAGCCTGGAGAAGAAGATTTTAGGCATGTATGGCCTTGGTATGAGCCTGCGGGATATATCGAACCACATCAAGGAGATGTACGATACAGACATCAGTCACAGTACGCTTTCTTCCATTACCGATAAGATCATTCCCGAGGTCAAGGAATGGCAGTCAAGAAGCCTTGATTCCCTTTATACGATTGTCTGGATGGATGCGATGCACTACAAGGTGAAAGAAGACCATCGTTTTGTATCGCGGGCTGTATACAATATTCTTGGCGTTGACCGAAACGGTCACAAGCATCTGTTAGGGATGTATGTTTCGGAGAATGAGGGTGCTAACTTTTGGCTAAGCGTACTGACCGATTTACAGAACCGGGGCGTAGAGGATATCTTAATTGCCTGTATCGATAACCTAAAAGGATTTTCAGAAGCGATACAGAGTGTTTTTCCGGATACCGAAGTACAGACCTGTGTAGTGCACCAGATCCGTAACAGCCTCAAGTATGTGGCTAGTAAGGACCAAAAGGAGTTTATGAATGATCTAAAACCTGTCTACCGTGCCGATACATTGGATCTTGCCGGACTGCGGATGGATGAACTTCAGGACAAATGGGGGGAAAAATACCCAGTGGTCATCGACTCCTGGCGGCGTAACTGGGAACGTTTGACCACTTATTTCCGTTACGACAAATCCATCCGAAAATTAATCTATACGACCAATACGATCGAGGGATTCCATCGCCAAGTCCGTAAGGTCACTAAAACCAAAGGTGCCTTCACCTCGGACATGGCGTTATTGAAACTGATCTATTTAGCACATAAAAACATTAAGAAGAAATGGACGATGCCACTGGCCAATTGGGGAACAACGGCACAAAAATTAGCTATTTGGTTTCCCGGAAGAATGGTGTTAGATTTGCAATAAGCAAAATGGTTCAATTACCACCCCGCGGGGTGGTAATTGAACCATTGACACAGTTTGTTTTACACTCCCTGGGGTACAAAATACAATCGTCTCTAAACAGCTGTTACTTGATAACTAGGCGTTAGAAATATCTGATTTTGCTTTGTCCGCAACATCTTCTGCTTTCGTTGAAAATTTATTTGCTGCATCTGAAGCCTTGCTTGCCCAGTCTGTGGCTTTTTCAGACGCTTTATCTATCACTTGTTTACCCACATCCTGAGCACGAGCTTTAAGACCTTCTAAATCTGATTTTGCGGTTTTAGCGAATTTAGCCGCTTTTTTTGCCTCTTTTTTAGAAATGTCCTTTATCGATCTAGTAAGATCTTTGATGCCTTCATTTGCGCGATCTAGTTGTTTCTTGCCGTCTTCCGTACCGAGTAAATAATATGCGGCTGTACCTACTGCTAATCCTAATAATGCAAATGCTACTAATCCATTTCTATTCTTTTCCATGACGTGTGTGTTTTTATAATTATTCTGTAATCTACTTGTTTTAGGTAAACAACTGTTATTCCAAAAAGTTTGGAATAAATATAATTAACGAAAATTTAACGCTCTACCTTTTGCGTAGATTGTAATGTAAACAGATGATGATATAAACCACTTCCTTTAGAAAGCAGATCGATATGGTTACCAAAGTCCGAAATAATTCCATTTTCAACAATTAAGATAGAATCGGCGTTCTTTATAGTAGAAAGCCGATGGGCGATGACAATCGATGTTCGGTTTTTCATCAATTCTTCTAAGGCTTCTTGTACAAGTCTTTCTGATTCAGAATCTAAAGAGGAAGTCGCTTCATCGAGGATCAAAATAGCAGGATCTTTTAATAGCGCCCTTGCAATGGCAATGCGCTGTCGCTGTCCCCCAGATAATTTTACGCCTCTTTCACCCACTAACGTGTCATATCCATCTGGAAATCCCATAATGAAGTCGTGAGCGTTTGCACGCTTGGAGGCTTCAATAATACTTTCCGCATCAGCATCTAGTCGGCCATAATTAATATTTTCGCGGATAGTTCCTCCAAAAAGAAGTACATCTTGGGGGACAATTGCTACTTGATTCCGGATATCGGTCAACGAAAAACTAGAAGATACCCTGTCGTCATACCGGATTTCTCCCGATTGTGGTTGATAAAATTGTAATATCAGCGAAGCTATAGTCGATTTACCTGTTCCACTTGGGCCTACAATTGCTATTTTTTGCCCAGCTTCAGCCGTAAAAGATATGTCTTTTAGAATTTGGATATCGCGCCTTGATGGATAAGCAAAGGCAACATGATCAAATGTGAGCTTACCTCGGATTATTCGGCTAATTTCTTTATCATCTTCCGTTACTTTTATATCTTCTGTTTTTTCATTCAAAATCTCAATTACACGTTCACTAGCTCCTAATGCCCGTTGGATACCGGCATATAATTCTGGAAAACTTCCCATGGAGCCCGCGACAAACATAGAGTACAGAATGTAAGTTGTAAGATCACCCACAGTGATTTCACCCGATGAGACTAATAAAGCGCCATACCAGATCACGGCAATGACCGCTCCAAATATGCAGAAGATAATAAAAGACGCAAATACTCCACGATAGGTAGCACCTTTTACCGCTAAGCTGACTACTGAATCTAATTTCTTTGAATATCGCCTGGCTTCGTAGAACTCATTTACAAAAGCTTTGACATTACTAATGCCGAGCAATGTCTCCTGAACAATGCTGTTGGAGTCTGCCAATTGATCCTGAGTTTGTCGCGAAAGACTACGGATAAATCTTCCAAAAAATATAGCCGTAACCACCAATATTGGCAATATACACAGATTCATTAAGGCTAGCTTGGGCGACACGACTATTAGTAAAATTATACCTAAGGCTAGGCTAATCGCCTGACGAATTATCTCTGCTACAGTTGTAGTCATCGTGTCTTGTATTTGAGATAAGTCCGATGAGAGTCTGCTATTCAGTTCGCCCACCCTTCTATTCGCAAAAAAATCGATGGGTAGCGTAATTAATTTATAATAGGTATCTCGGCGAATGCTCGCCAAAGCTTTTTCGGCTACTTCAACAAAAAGTCTAATCCGGAAAAACGACATTAGAGATTGAAAAAATAGAATACCTAACGAGAGCGACCCGATGAAAAGAATGCTACTTGGTAACCAGGGGTAGGTTTGTTTGCCTTGAGCCGAATCTATCATAGCACCCAGTAAGGCAGGAAAGGTAAGCATAGTAAGACTGGATAAAATCAAAAAAACCATCCCAAACAGGAATTTTGTACGGTAGGGTCTGAGGTAAGAAAATATTTGAAATGCTTTCTTCGCTAATGCCTTATTTAGCTTGGGTTTCGGTAAATCCTCGGAATGTGAATCCCCACTATTCAATCTCGGTCTGGCCATTTATACTATTCTTATATCTATTTCGAGAGGCAAAGATAAAGATATAATGTTTGGCGGTTATCAAACTTTCGTCACTTTTTGGGATTTAATACCTTATGCTGTTTATAAATAATAAGTCCTAATACGGTAATAATGGAGAAGCTAATGTACAGCGTATCGTTTCCGTTAAGTCCCTTACTCTCCTGTGTTTTAATTTCTTCTTTGAACCTGTCGTTTTCCTGTTGAAGTTTGGAGATCGTTTTCATGTAGGCCGTTACTTGTGTGTCAAATTCCGTAGCTAACTTTTGAAATCTCGCACGTTCATCATCTTTGAGAGCAAGCAGTTTGCGCGTTTCGATGAAAATTTTGTTGTCATTGATGACGATCATTTTCAGGATATCAATAGACTTTTGCATATCTCCTTTTGTTTTGAAGATCCCGAATACGCCTGTTTTCTGATCCAGCGAAATATTATATTCTTCAAATTTGCGACTACGCTCATCTAATAATGTATTTACCCGCTTACGTTGTTGCTCAAAGGAGGCAGAATCAACTTGTAAGTTCTGAGAAAATAACGGATGACCTAAGCCTATTAATATAATAAAATACAGTATTTTTTTCATGGGTAAAAGTTATTACTACTTAACTCCTCAAAAGTGCCGTGTAAGAAGTTATTCTTAGAGATTTATAGGTTTTCTGCCCTAATGTCGGCTTCTTTTTAATTATCTAGAAATTTAACCATGATAGTCTCGTCTTGGTGTAATCCCAGCAGATTACTCGCATGACCTTTATTAATGGCGATTTCCAAATAATTACTGATGCCGAAAAGACAAAGCTTTTCACCTTCAGATACTTCATTGTAATGCCAGCTCATTTTTTCAATGGTCTCATTACGTTTGAAAAATAAGGTAAAATTCCGACCTCTTTGAACCTGATTAAATAGGTCTTTACTGATATTACTGATGACATTGCCAAAAGAATCGATATAAGAAACATGACCTTTGATGATGTTATTGTTTTCAATAATCGGAAGGAGAGGTTTCTTTTTAAGCGGTTCCTCGATTTTTGATCCCAATTCGCTGATATTTCCTCCGTTGGCGATATGACAGGCGGCCTTCACCAAGATGTCTGCCAACGGAAAATGAAGAAATCGAAGGTCCTGCATCACTTCGATTTCAACCAACTCTTCTGCTTGGTCGTCGCCTAATATAATGCTAAATATCCCGTTGTCTGCTCCTACAAAATAGTGTCCATCATATTTCATGGCAACATAGCTGCCCCCTTCCTGAAATACCGTGTCTATTCCGATTAAGTGAACTGTGTTTTTTGGAAAGTAGTGGTAAGCATTCTGTAAGATAAATGCTGCATTTTGGATATTGAAAGAAGGAATTTCATGGCTGATATCGAACAAACGAACGTCAGGTAGCAATGATATAATGCTACCTTTGAGTGCGGCTTGATAAAAGTCGCGGTATCCCAAGTCCGTTGTTAATGTTATTACTCCCATACTAACAGCACGTTGTCTTTTGAAACGCGCTCAAAATAGCTTTACGAATTCTTTGTCGAGCTACAAAAGTAGCAAAACTGCTCATCTTGCGTGCTAAAAGCCCTCAAATTAATTAATATTTTTTACAATTCTTAATTGGCCAATTTAAGTTTGTAAATTTGAATGTTTTAGTATAAGATATTGACAAAAACTCATTCGGAAATCGAAAATCTTATCTATATTTATCCACAAGGTATTACAAAGTTAAATTAAAAATAATTTGAGCGAATTAATCATCAATCTAGATAGCGTAAATCTAGTTTCCTTATGGGGGGCACAAAATGAAAACTTTGAGTTTATAAAAACTGCATTTCCGAAATTGCGCTTGGTGGCGAGAGGTGATGAATTGAAAGTGCTAGGTGAAGTCGTTGAACAAAAGATTTTTGAAGAATCTTTTAATAGGATATTGGATCACGCTGCAAAATTTAATTCGTTGTCGGCATTAGATTTAGAAGAATTGCTGCGTTCAAGAGTTGCTGCTTCTGTGTCGGTTAAGAAAGAAAAATCGGAAGAAGGGCGGGTTGCCTTTAAGGGAGAACCTATCGTGTATGGGCCGAACGGCTTGATCGTGAGGGCACGGACGGCCAATCAGCTTAAGATGGTAGAGAGTATTAATAAAAATGATATTATTTTTGCCATAGGTCCAGCAGGTACGGGAAAGACGTATACCGCGGTCGCTCTAGCTGTACGCGCTTTACGTAATAAAGAAATAAAACGTATTATTCTGACGCGTCCGGCAGTGGAAGCGGGAGAGAACTTAGGTTTTTTGCCCGGAGACCTGAAAGAGAAGGTCGATCCGTACTTGCGCCCATTGTACGACGCGTTGGATGATATGATACCGGTAGAAAAGTTAAAAGGTTATTTAGAGAATAGAACAATCGAAGTGGCACCGCTAGCATTTATGCGCGGGCGGACATTGGATAATTGTTTTGTGATTCTGGATGAGGCACAAAATGCGACAGATATGCAGCTCAAAATGTTTTTGACGCGTATGGGGCCTACGGCTAAATTTATCGTAACGGGAGATCTGACGCAAATAGATTTACCGAAAAAGACACAATCTGGATTGGCTACTGCGGTGAAAATACTGGAAAATGTAGAAGGTATAGATGTTATACATCTCACCGGTTCGGACGTAGTTCGCCATAAATTAGTGAGAAGAATTTTAGAGGCTTACGGCGATTTAAACACTTAGAATAAAAAGGGGGTACGTTGCGTACCAATAATATATGAACGCGATAAACGAAACAAATTTTAATTTTGACAAGCAGACTGCTTTTTACAGAGGTAAGGTTAGAGATGTATATACGATCGATAATCAATATTTAGTGATGGTGGCGTCAGACCGTATTTCGGCCTTTGATGTCGTATTACCTCGTTCTATACCTTACAAAGGACAAGTGTTAAATCAGATTGCAGCTAAATTTTTGAAAGCCACGGCTGATATCCTACCCAACTGGGTCATATCCGTTCCCGATCCCAGTGTCACTATTGGGCAGATGTGCGAGCCTTTTAAAGTTGAAATGGTTATTCGTGGGTATTTAGCAGGGCACGCTTGGCGTACCTATGCAGCTGGGGGGCGCGAATTGTGCGGAGAAGTATTAGCTGAAGGGTTGAAAGAAAATGACAAACTCCCTGAACCAATCATTACACCAACTACTAAAGCAGCTGTAGGCCACGATGAGGATATTTCCAAAGTCGATATTTTAGCGAATGGAATAGTTAGTGAAGAAGATTACGTGCAACTGGAGCAATATACCAAAGCGCTTTTTCAACGCGGAACAGAGATCGCAAAAAAACGAGGGTTAATCTTGGTCGATACAAAGTATGAATTTGGTAAAAAAAATGGAAAAATCTATTTGATAGATGAAATTCATACCCCCGACTCTTCCCGCTATTTTTATGCAGAAGGATATGAAGAGCGTCAAGCCGCAGAGGAGCCTCAAAAACAGCTCTCAAAAGAATTTGTTCGTCAGTGGTTGATAGAAAATGGTTTCCAAGGCAAAGATGGACAGCAAGTCCCAGAAATGACAGAAGAGATCATACGGTCTATTTCAGAACGTTATATCGAGCTTTATGAACATATTACAGGCGAAGAATTTATTTATCCCGAGGCCGAGGAAGTGCTGACTCGAGTGGAAAAAAACGTAAAACAGGCATTGTCAACTTTGGGTTAACTCATCGAAAGTGGAGTGATACCCGGCTGCAAGCCATATTGAGGATATGTTAAGCAAAGAAATGGCTTTAACCGTCAAATAATATACATATGAAATATCCAGGTAGCAATGGCTACACAAACACGAATGAATATAGTTTGGATATTCCATATGGCCGTTAAAAGACAAATAATATACATATGAAATATACGATAGATAAGCACGAAAGATATGTCGTCATTGAACCTTTAACTAAGCAGTTAAACGGTGAGGTCGCCGCATTTTTAAAAGGCGAGTTCATGTTACGCAACAGCAGTGGTCAACGTAATATTATTTTGGATCTGTCGAATGTTGAAGAGTCGGATGAGGAAGGAATCCGTATGGGCTTGCTAGCTCAGCGTCTATGTGGTGCTGTTGGAGGTGTATTTATTCTGACCGGCGTATGCTCGCAGATCGCAGACCTCTTAAGAATGGCCGGATTGGAGAACAATTTTACTATCGTAAAATCTATTAGTAAAGCAGAAGATTTGATCTTTGGTAGTGAAATACAGCGTGAGTTACGGGGGGAATAATGAGATTTGAAGTGCTGATTTTGGGAAATAGTTCGGCTACACCGATGTACGAACGGCATCCCTCATCTCAAGTTTTGAATTTCAATGAACAGCTGTTCTTGATCGATTGCGGTGAAGGGACGCAGATGCAACTTTTCCGTTATGGAATAAAGAGTAATAAGATTTCGCATATTTTCATCAGCCATTTGCATGGCGACCACTATCTGGGATTGGTGGGATTATTATCCTCCATGAATTTAAGCGGAAGAAAAAATGAATTACATCTGTATGCACCAGCAGCGCTTAAGGAAATTTTAGATATACAGTTTAAATACTCGGATACCGTATTGCGTTATGACCTTATTTTTCATTCCACCAATCCGGGAGAGCCTGAAATTATTTTACAAACTAAAATGTTAACGGTTACTTCTTTTTCATTGAGACATCGTGTACCGACTACGGGCTTTCGTTTTGATGAAGGGAAGCGATCAGCTTCTTTAATCCCCAAAAAAATAGAAAAGTTAAATATACCCACTGTCTTTCTCTCCCAGTTAAAAAGAGGCATAGATTGTACAGATACGGATGGTACGCTATATAGCGCTTCTGAATTGACATCGCCAGCACCTCGATCAAGAAGTTATGCCTATTGTTCAGATACGCGTGCCTTCGCAAGCTATATCTCCGCAATACAACACGTGGATTTGCTCTATCATGAAACTACCTTTTTACATGAAATGGTAGATCGGGCGGAAGAAACTTTCCATAGTACGGCTTTAGAGGCTGCTGAAGTAGCATTACAAGTCGGAGCTTGCAAATTGTTAATGGGTCACTATTCGGCTCGATACCGCGATTTGACACCATTATTAACCGAAGCGAAGTCAAAATTTTCGAATACACATCTTTCTGAAGAAGGTAAGTGGTATTTAGTTTAGTGATTTTGTAGATTTTTCCCCATATTTACACCTCCAAAATAGTAGACAATGAATATGTCTTTCAACTTAAATATATTATTACGGGACAATATCAAGAATTTGGTCCCCTATTCATCAGCGCGCGATGAATTTAAAGGAGAAGCATCCGTATTATTGGATGCCAATGAAAATGCTTTTGGTTCTCCGTTAGCACAGCATTACAATCGCTATCCGGATCCTTTACAGCATCAGGTAAAAGAAAAATTATCCACGATAAAAGGCGTTCCTGTCGAGAATATATTTTTAGGTAATGGTAGTGATGAAGCCATTGATATTTTGTATCGCGCATTTTGTCGTCCACAAATGGATAACGTTATCCTTGTACCTCCAACATATGGTATGTACGAGGTGTCTGCTAATATAAACGATGTACCTGTCCGTAAAGTTAATTTGACAGCAGATTACGAATTGGATATGGAAAATATTGCAGAGGCCATCGACACCAATACAAAAATGATCTTTATCTGTTCGCCGAATAACCCCACTGGAAATAGCATCAATAGAAAAGATATAGAAACTATACTTACCTATTTTCCTGGTATCGTAGTTATCGATGAAGCGTATATCAATTATTCGAGACACAAATCATTTACGCAAGAATTGGCGGAATATCCGAACTTGGTGATCCTTCAAACACTTTCAAAAGCTTGGGGATTGGCGGCCCTACGCTTAGGTATGGCATTCGCCAGTAAAGAAATAGTTGATATATTCAATAAAATAAAACCCCCATATAATATTAATCAAGCTACCCAAGAATTGGTTTTGGAAGCGTTGAACGGAGTAGATATTGTGAACGAATGGATCAAAGAAGCTGTGTCAGAACGGGATAAACTCAGTTCAGATTTAGAGAAATTTGAACAGGTTTATCATATCACCCCTTCAGACGCCAATTTTATATTAGTTAAATTGCAAGAACCGAGAGCGTTATATACATATTTAGTAAGCAAAGGTATTATCGTTCGTGACCGTTCTAAAGTCGAGCTTTGTGAAGGATGTCTTCGGATTACCGTGGGAACACCCGAAGAAAACAAAAATTTAATAGCTGCGTTACAGCAATTTTATAAGTAATCATGTCAGAAAGAGTGAAAAGAGTCCTATTTATAGATAGAGATGGTACATTAATAGTAGAACCGGAGGACGAACAGATTGATTCCTTTGCCAAACTTAAGTTCTATCCCGGCGCCCTGCAATATTTGCCTAGGATTGCGAGAGAACTTGATTTTGAGTTGATCTTGGTTTCAAATCAAGACGGGTTGGGTACAGATTCACATCCTGAAGTTAACTTTTGGCCTGTACATCATTTTATCATTGACACGTTTAAAGGCGAAGGAGTAGAATTTGCACAAGAACATATCGATAGAACTTTTCCAAATGAAAATGCACCTACCCGAAAACCCGGCATAGGAATGCTAGGGAATTACTTTGATGCTGCGAAATACAATTTGGCCGATTCATTTGTGATTGGTGACCGGGTAAATGATGTGAAATTGGCTCAAAATTTAGGCGCTAAAGTGATTTGGTTGCGTAACAATGACGAGCTTGGAAAAACGGAAAACCTTGAGATTTCGGATGAGGTGGTTGCACTGGAGACGGCGCACTGGAAATCTATATATGAATTCTTGAAGTTGGGAACGCGTACGGGAGAACATCACCGTAAAACAAACGAAACGGATATCTACATCAAATTAAATTTAGATGGTTCAGGGAAATCAGATATCGATACAGGATTACCTTTCTTCGATCACATGCTGGATCAAATCGCAAGGCACGGAGCCATAGATCTGACTGTTAAAGCCACAGGAGATCTTCATATCGACGAGCACCACACAATCGAAGACACCGGCATTGCACTCGGTGAGATTTTCTTGAAAGTTTTAGGTGATAAGCGAGGTATTGAACGATATTCTTATACTTTGCCTATGGACGACTGTCTGGCACAAGTTGCATTGGACTTTGGAGGACGTAACTGGATTGTTTGGGAAGCCGCATTTAAAAGAGAAAAAATAGGAGATATGCCAACGGAGATGTTCTTCCACTTCTTTAAATCATTTTCTGACGCATCTAAATCAAATTTAAATATCAAAGCCGAGGGTGATAATGAGCATCATAAAATTGAAGCAATATTCAAAGCCTTTGCAAAGTCAATAAAAAAAGCGGTACGTCGCGATGCAGACAATATGCAATTGCCGAGCACGAAAGGCGTGTTGTAGAATAGGGGATAGGAGTTAGGATTAAGGATAAAAGAGTAAGGATTAAGATAAAAGATAAACGTCAGATCTCAATACTTAATACTCATTACTAGCTACTTAATACTCATTACTCAATACTAATAGAATGATAGGAATAGTAAATTACGGAGCGGGTAATATATTTTCACTCACTGCAGCATTGCAGCGAATCGGAGTGGATTACGGTATGATTAATCAGGTGTCGGATTTTGATCGATATGATCATATCATCATTCCGGGCGTAGGTCACGCAGGTGCTGCAATGCAAAAGCTGCGCGAGACAGGCCTTGTGAACGATATTTTGCAGCTAGAGAAGCCCGTTTTAGGTATATGTGTTGGCATGCAGCTTTTAACGGCTCATTCCGAAGAAGGAAATGCCGATTTACTAGCTGTATTCCCATTGAAGACGTTACATTTTGACCAACGAATCCAGCTCAAAGTGCCTCATATGGGATGGAATAGTGTGCGGGCTGAAAATGAATGCCCTTTATTCCAGGATGTTCCCGATAATACGTATTTTTACTTCGTACACTCTTATTTTATTGAATACAGTGCACAATATACTGGAGCTGTTTGCGAATACGGTCTACCTTATTCTGCTGCGATTCAAAAAAATAACTTTTATGGCGTACAGTTTCATCCGGAGAAATCCGGTAAACACGGGGAACAGCTTTTGTTAAACTTTTCGAGAATATAATTTATTAAAATATAAACAACTATGTATATCATTCCTGCGATTGATGTTTTAGACAAAAAAGTGGTTCGATTAAGAGAGGGATCTTATGAAGATGTCACTACTTACGAAATTTCATTAGAAGAGCAAATCAGAAAATATCATGCGAATGGTACTGAGCTTGTTCATATCATCGATCTCAACGGTGCAAAAGGTGATTTTTCAAATCAAGAATATTTATTTGATATCGTACAACGTACCGATATGAAAGTACAGTACGGAGGTGGTGTTCGTAGTATCGATAAAGTGAAGGAACTTGTTGATGCCGGAGTCTTTCGTGTTATTGTGGGGACGCAAGCAATTACAAATCCATCTTTTTTGGAAGAGTTAAGCACGTTAAACGAGGGTCGTACAAAATATGCAGATCATATTGTAATAGCGATTGATGTGCTTGATGAAGTTATTAAATATTCGGGATGGCTAGAGAGCTCCCCAATTAAATTGATTGAATATATTGATAAGTGCCTGGCTTTAGGTTTCTTCCGTTTTCTGTGTACAGATATCAGCAAAGATGGAAAATTAGGCGGAGCTGGAGTTGAGCTGTATCAAAAACTATTGGATCACTCGCCTATTATTAAATTGATTGGCTCAGGTGGTATCAGCTCCATGCAAGATATTGAAGCATTGAAAGCGCTCGGACGCATGGAATCATGTGTTGTCGGTAAGGCAATATATGAGAATAAGATCAGTATCGAAGAAATTAAAGATTGGAACCTCAAATCACTAATTAATTTCTAAGATGTTAGCAAAACGCATCATACCGTGTTTAGATGTTAAGGATGGACGTACTGTAAAGGGCGTCAATTTTGTTGATCTGCGTGATGCGGGAGACCCTGTGGAGTTGGCTTGGCAATATTCTGAACAGGGAGCAGATGAACTCGTTTTTTTAGATATCACAGCCACACACGAAAAGCGTAAAACAACGGTTGACCTTGTGAAAGCTGTGGCTCGTCAGGTAAATATTCCGTTTACAATTGGAGGCGGAATTAACGAAATGGCAGACGCAGAAGTACTGTTAAATGCTGGCGCCGATAAAATATCAATCAACTCTGCCGCGGTCCGTAACCCAGATTTAATTAACCAATTGGCAAACGCTTTTGGGACGCAGTTTGTTGTTGTTGCGGTAGATACCAGATTATTTGAAGGAAAGAATTATGTGCATTTGCGTGGAGGGCGTGACAAAACGGAAATAGAAACGGAGCACTGGATAAAAGAGGCAGAAAATAGAGGCGCAGGCGAAATCCTATTGACCTCTATGGATCACGACGGAACAAAAAATGGATTTGATAATGGACTGTTAAAGAAAATAAATGATCAGATTCGGATTCCATTAATTGCATCAGGCGGCGCCGGTAATCAACAACATTTTGCGGACGTGTTTCAATATTCAAATGTCGATGCTGCATTGGCTGCATCTGTATTTCACTACGGCGAGATACGGATTCCGGAGTTGAAAGAGACATTAAGAAAGCAGGGCATTACTGTCCGATGATGTCGGATTAGGACAAAGATAAAAAGAGCAATGGTAGATTTTGAAAAAGGAAATGGATTAATTCCAGTAATCGTTCAGGACTTTCAAACATTAGAGGTGTTGATGTTGGGTTATATGAATGAAGAAGCCTGGCAGAAAACGCAGGAGGATAAAAAAGTTACATTTTACTCGCGGAGCAAGGAAAGATTGTGGACAAAAGGTGAGGAAAGCGGCAATTTTTTACATGTAAAAAGCTATCACATCGATTGCGACAAGGATACCATACTTATTAAGGCGCAACCGGAAGGACCGACTTGTCATACGGGGACTCGAAGTTGCTTTAATACGGACTATAACCAAAATTTTATAGCTGAGTTAGAACGTATCGTGCAGCAACGTTATAATTTTCCTGCTGATGAATCATACGTGAACAGACTACGTGGAAGAGGAATTAATAAGATTGCGCAAAAAGTGGGGGAGGAAGCCGTTGAAACCGTGATAGCAGCTTTGACAGAGTCCGATCATGATTTTATCAACGAAACTTCAGATTTGATTTTTCATCTTTTGGTATTATTGCGGGAGAAAGGTATAAGTCTAGAAACGATAGCAAAAAACTTAGAAAATAGACATCAGTAACTTATTTGTGCATTCGCAGATTTGCGTGTATGTCTATTTTCTCCAGAAGATCTATTATGAGCGAATTACTTTTAAAAGGAACGTTAACAGGACATCAGAACCCTATTTTTGCATTGGAGGGTATTCCGGGGAAATCGCTTCTTTTTTCAGGAGGAAATGATAAAGGGGTTGTAGAATGGGACTTGAAAGAGATGAAATTCAGACGGGTTTTGTGTACTGTGCCTGCTTCTGTTTATACGCTATATCATATTCCTCAAACAAATTACCTTGCTGTAGGCATGCGCAACGGAGAAATCTATATTGTAGATTTTACCAAGCAGGAACTAGTGGCAAAGCTGAAAGTTGAGACAGGGGCTGTCTTCTGTATTAAATCCTTACGGGGTAAACAGGAACTTATTGCCACAGGCGAAGAGGGTAAAGCTTACGTTTGGGATTTGAAAAATTTTGAATTGCTCTATTGTTTTTCGGTTTCAAAAGTCACCGTTCGGACGTTTTCTATTCTTGAAGATGAAAGTAGAATAGCATTCGGGGATAAAGATGGTGTTATTTATGTAGTGGATTCATTAGATTATCATTGCATTGAAAGAAGGCAGGTTCATGAAGGAGGCATCACGAGCCTTGCTTATTTAAATCAAGATCTCTATTCTGGAGGTAGAGATGCCAAGCTCTTTCAACTCAATGCACATTTGGAGACGATAAATCAGATTATACCACATATGTTTACCGTATACGGGATTGCGGCTTTAGCACCATCTCCGAAACTAGTCACCGTAAGCCGAGACAAGACCATTAAAATCTGGAGTACGGCATTAAATTTACTCAGAAATGTATCTAAGGATAGGGGATACGATTCACATATGCTTTCCATTAATTCGGTCTACTTCGACAACGGTATGCAGGAGTTGGCAACTGCCGGAGACGATAAACTGATTAAAATCTGGTCTGTTAGTTAGGTATATTAAATATATCCGGGATTAAGTATATTATCTTTGTGGAACCTAATTTATCCTATAGCAGGTGGACTTCGTACCTGCTTTTTGCTGTTGTTTGGTTTTTGAAGGGATTGATTAAATTAAAGGAAGGTTCGTTTTATTCAGTTTGTCGCTTGCCGCGGCAGGGCATTCCTTTTTTCCGCAAAAAGGAATCAAAAACTCATCGCTGTACCCATTTGCCACGATGGCTAGTGACTCCTCCTTCTATCGGCAAATGGCTAAGGCGATATTTTTTCGAATTTCTGAGGTAGGTGTATTTTTAATATAACGTTTGTTCAGCTGAAGTATAAGTTAAATGCTTAATACTACACACTATCCTTACAAACACGATAAATGTCGCCTTAGTGGGTCGCGGTTTGCAGGAAGGAAGAAACGTTGTAGCGAGCCGGTACAGCGACGATTTTTTCTTTCTTTTTATAAAAAAAGAAAGAGCCCGTCCGGCGGTGAGGACAAGAAAAATATATTTTTTAAGACTAGTCCTATATCCCTAACTATATCAGCGACAGAATTCGTGTTAATTTCACTTCATCAATGTGATCAAAATCGGCGATTTTACTGCTATCCACATCCAAAACACCTATTATCTGCTCATTTTTGTAAAAAGGAATTACTATTTCGGATTTGGAAAGGGAACTACACGCGATATGTCCTGGAAATTCTTCTACATTTGGCACGATTAAGCTTTTCTCTTCTGCCCAAGCTGTTCCACACACCCCTTTATTATAACGGATCCGCGTACAGGCTACAGGACCTTGAAAAGGGCCCAGAACCAATTGATCGTTTTTGACGAGGTAGAACCCTACCCAAAAAAAATTAAACTGCTCCTTCAGTGCCGCAGCAATGTTCGCTAGATTTGCAATGAGGTCGTCCTCGCCATCCAAAAGGGCTTTTATTTGAGGAAATAATGTGTCGTATTGATCCTCCTTATTTCCGGTTACTATGTTAAGATCTTCAGCCATACCAAATTATAAATTATTGAAATAGTACGCGGAGGTTTATCCCGAAGTACGTATAAGATGTAGCATAGTTTTGTGATGTATAGGGTTTTACAGAATTTGAATTATAGAATAATCTGATGTTGTAAAACTGATTTACGGTATACTCTAAGGTAGGATTTATACTGATACTTTTGTTTCCACCTGATACTTCCGCTTCATTTATATCAGATCTATAGACAACAGTTTTCCGATCATTCAAAGCAAAATCCAGTTTGAAATTAAAATCGTTTTTCCATTTTCGGTCGGCGAATAAACCAAATGGAAGCCGTACGTTGTTCTTTCGGTAACCCATCCCAAATACAATAGATTCTTCGCTCATCATTGCCATTTGACTGTTTTGTAAGCTAAAGTTCATGTCTCTAGACTTTCTGTATTCCGCATTTGCAGACATACTGTTTTTTAGGCGGACGTCTACACCAATTAGTGGTACAAATCGGTCAATGATGGACACCTGCCCATACAAGTCTTTTGGAAGGAAGTTATCATTAATATCTCTTTCGGACGGTGCCCCATCGTTTTCGGCATAGCGAATGACAGAATTATATCCCGCGATGACATATTGTGACTGGTATGCATGCGACAAGTTTATGGAAGTGAATAGATCCTGAAGTGCTACGATATTAGACAATCCGTTATATGAAATTCGCCAGTTTGGAAGAGGAAAACGAGGTTTCCGGTCTACGCGACTTTCTTTTGGATCTTTCCCTAAATAAGCAGATAAAAAAGAATTAACAACGACATCTTGCTGTGCGTTACCGTACCCATCGGCAAAGAATTGCGGATCGCCTTTCACAGAATTTATATTTTGCTCCGACAATTTATTTGATACGATTAAACGATGCTCTTCGAACTTTTTAAATAATTCATCGTGGCTCGTGAATGAAGTATGGATAGCGATCTGCGAAATACTGTAATTACCCGTTCTGTAGGGGGTGATAGGCTGCAATGATCCACTTTGCGAATCGTACACTAATTCTGTAGTAGACGAGATATTGTAATTATCTACGCGAGTCATCGTCAGATCTATCCGTAATCCCTTAAGTGGTTCTAAATTAGCGATCGCAGAAATATTTTCGGCGAAGGTTTTTGTGTATAAATTGGTCTGTAGCGTATCCGACGATATCCAACCGTTTTGGGAAGCTCTGGATAAGATATCGCGTTGACTACCAAATAGAAATCCCCATCCAGGAGCATTAGCATCAAAATTATAGCCTAATAAATTGGTGTTTGGTGTATAACCAGGTAAATAGGTTCCTTCAATTCGCGTGTAGGCGCCGCCCACATTTCGTAGAGAGGTCAATAGTTGAACAAAAAATGCCTTCGAACCTTTTGCATTTCTGCCTGAATTTTGTCGAATGAAACCGAATTTATTATACAAAGTTGAGAAGCTTAACGTCGGATTAACTTGAATTGTTCTATTGTTCTGAATACTGTTCCCTAAGCTGATTTCGTCACTTTGAAACGCAATAAGTGGTTCGCTTTGCCAATTAAACTGCGTGCCATACCTTGTTATGACATTGATCCATTCCAGATAAGGTATTTTATTTATGGGTAAGGTATATGTCAAGTTCATCATGTGATTATAATCCGTCGTTCTTCCCATTTTCCAGAAATTAGACCACATCGTATCTTGTTTAATCCCATCAATACGTCCTACCGGTTCATCAATGATCGAATAATTTGTTGCATTGAAATCCAAGCGTAATGATTTGGTTAAATCCCAACTGATACCGTAAATACGGTTCATATTGAAGTTTTTGTTGTAATAAGTTGGTAGTAAATTGTTAGAAGAATTATCTCTTAACGTATTTTCATTGTAAATTCTATTAACTTCCAGTCGGAAGTTTAATAATGAAGGTACCAAGTTGAAGTTTAAGTCTTTAATGAGTGCTAGGTTTTTATTTTTTATACCTTTGAAGGGCTCATAGAAATTGATATTTGGATTGCTATAATTATAGTCTAGCGCACCTCTGTAGTTCTTTTGAATAGAGGTTGCGGTATTGTAATCGCGGTGATTGTATTCGGCGTACGCATAAGATAGTCCAAAGTTTTCGATGCTCCATGGCTTAATCAATGACTCATTGTTTGTTTTGATCTTACGCACATTGGTAAAACTAAAACTTTTGCGCATCGTATAATCCTGTACTAGACGTAATAGCGAATCTCTACTGTTATTGGATAACGTTGCTAAAGCACTATTTAATTCAATATCAGGATTTAATGGATTGTATTCCGGAGTTGATTTCTGATTGGAGTAATTAAAATAAAAAGGAATAACAATACCATGTCTTGGGTGGAAGAATTTTCCCAATTCTGCATTGGTAGTAATATCAAAATAGGTATCCTCAGATCGATTCCTTTCGCCTACCCGCTGATAGATGGAACCAAAACCTACTGTTGATCTCGTTCCAGAAATTGATACGTTAGCAAAATCTGCCAATTTTAAATTAAGACGCGCTGTAGCTGCCCATCCGCCTTTATCATCAAAATCAGTAAGCCTAAGCTCATTAAACCAGAATTCGCCGTTCAGATCTCTACCGTCGTCTAGATCGCTACTCGTGGGAGAGCCTCGAAGTGGATTACGTACGCCCATCATATAGAATCGCACTTTCGAAAGGTCTGGGGTTCCGATAACAGTAATTCTATTTTCACCATCGGCATATTCAAAAGGAACATCTAACGGCCAGGGTTGACCATTACGTGTAGCTTTTTCACGCGCTAGCTTAGCATCTTTTAGTAAGTCAATTTTGATATTCATCCGGTTTTCCGTCGGCCAGATTAAATCGGCCGAAGAAGTACCATATGGCGTAATAAACAGCGGCATATCATACTCATAGTAATTGTATTTGTCGTCGGTTCCTAGCCGGACAAACGCTCTAAAATCACCGTTGTTTAAATTTTCACCTTCGGCGTGAATAAACATTTCTAAGCGGCCATAAGGTCTGAAATCGTGAGACGCAGTTTTATAGGTTGCACGACCGTATCCATCTCTCAGATTTTTAACATCTAAACTTAAAGCTTGTTCATTCAGCTCTACATCAAGGTTGTTATTAGACCAATCTATTTGTCGGTTGATACCAGGTGGTACTTTGTAAGGAATAGGTTCTCTTTTACCGTTTTCTTCGATACTTACATTCGCGACATTGAAGATGGAATTATCAGATGCCACCACGCCCATAGAATAATCACTGATTACTTTGTCCGCAACATTTTCACTGTTGTATTTACGCCAATCTCCGCGTACAAATTGTAACCTACCAAAACGAACGACGGAGGTGTCAGCGAAGTTGGTCATAAACATCCGTACAAATCGGACAGATTTAAAATCTTGGATATCCCCGTGTTTGCTTTCGAATTCATTAAGTGGTATACGGATTTTATACCATTTTACATCAGATTTCTGCGAATTGGCTAAGGTCACCTGCGTAGTTTGCTCATCGACGATAAAGTTTTGACCAACTACCATATCTTGAGGACGGATGGATAATTTATATTGGTAATATTCATCCACTTCGTTCATGGTGTTATCCCGATTCACATCTTCGCCATCAGGTAATAAAGTACTTGCTGAAGTCTCCACACCAAAGTCTGCTAAGGACTGGTCGTTCGTGCGCGTATTTCCTTGCGCGCCATTATAGCGTTTATACCGTTCCAATATTCCGACACTCTGGTCAACATGATTTCCACGGAAATAGGTGTAGTCATCAGTAGAAGGGTCATCCCGTAGTGAAGCAAAAGCTGTTGGGTTTAATACACCTTGTAGCTGATTTAAGAAATTTCCATGAAATGAGCGTTCTTCCTCGTTGGTAAGCCCATCCAGTCCGATATCTTGAAGTAACCTGCTCTCGTTGCTGTTTTCGAAGGCCTGAATAACAGGTTGGTTTTTAATTACATTGCCCCAGACCGTTTGTTCGATCTGGCTTTTATCGCCAGTAGGAGAAAGGCCGTTTTCCAATGATTTTCGCCCGTCTTTCAAGATGTCCTCAGAGATGTTACCTAAATTGATATAAATGTCGCCCCCGTTTTTATTGGGATTGGTAAGAACTGGGTCCATCACCCACATTTCTAAAAACTCAATATTCTGTGCCTCGAAATCAGTTTGGTCAATTTTCCTAAACATACCGCCCCAGCGACTTTCTGGATTGCTTAATGTACCATCGCTGTTGACTCCTGTAGTTGTATAGTTATATTGGCCGCGCAACGTCGGGTAATACGTCAGATCCAACGTGGATAAATACACATCTGAGCCCGTCCTGCTGTTCCTAAAAGGAAATACTTCCTGCTCGGTCACTTTTCTGACGCGATGATCGGATAACATATTGGGCGTTAGTCTTGGATTAAGATCGGAAGGTTGATAAAATATCGGATCGATATTATAAAATGTAAGATGCGATCTATTGTAGCCATAGCTTAGGTCATTATTTAGATTTGATTCTGGAAACATGCGTGGAGTTCCAGAGATCTGCCAACCTAAATATCCTTTGATGTCGATATATGAAACACTATTTTCAAAGTTATCAATGTATGTCGTACCGGTATTATTGTCCGCCGTATTCAAGCCACGGGGATGTCCGGGTATTAGCTGTGCAAATTCGCCATAAAAACTGATATGGGATTCTTCTTTGGTGCTTAAAAAGGGCAATTTGTCGACTAAGCGGGTTAACCATCTAGAAGGTGCATTGTATGTGAAATCGGCGCCCAACATGGTGTTGGAGATTGGTTCCTGGCCAATAGTAACTTTTTCAGTAAGTGGTTTTTCGGTCAGGTTCATGACAGTGGCTCCGATATGAATACTTGGATTCAGGGCATAATCAAAGCGTCCTCCCATTAAGGTCTTTTGTTGTAAACCATATAATGTCTCATCTTCCATGGAAACGGAGATCGGTTGACCTGAAAGAAGCAGCGCTTGATTTAAAATTCGAAGATTCCCTATTTGATAATCGATGTTATAGTCTATTCCTTCCTCTAATACAGCACCCCCAGACATTACCCGAACAGAGTTAGGACGAAGGTTCATGGCACCTAACTGATACTCTGCGCTTCCACCTGTGGAGCTGTACCTGCCTTTTAATAAGTAACGATTTTTGTTGGGATACTTTTGTTGAGCATCCATTTGCGTCATTGTATACAATTCTGGAAATGCATATTTTTCTGCAAGTTGCGTCTCTCCCGAGGTAAATTGATTCGCTAAATCTCTGCCGAAGGGTTCTAGGACAGGGAATATTAATTTTCCTCGTATAGGTTCTATGGTAATATTTTCTAAAAAGTCCATCAGACCATCGGCACCGGCAGCCTGTTGCTGATCCAGACGATCGAGTCCGGTTAATTGGAGCCAGGTTTTATCGACGGTATTTATTCCCTCATATAATGCAGGCCGTTGTGCACCTGTTTCATCTTCTGTACGGTAAATTTGAACGTGAAAGTTTGTATTGGAAATGTTGCTGGCACCCAATGAATACACATTTTTCATCATCAAATCCCATGTAGGAAGATTTATTTTTATCGTTTCGTTTTTTAGAAGCTTGGTGTACAACATCTTTGGCTCCGAAGGGGTAACAGGTATATCTGTACTAAATTCGCCCACTTGATATTCTTTACCGTTTGCGAGATATCTATATGCTACAGCTAAAACCTGATCTTGATTGAGGGGATACACCAAAGAAATATAACCGAGCCTTCTGTTGACTGTAAAATCTCTCCCTTCAACTAATTTTCGCGCATAAGTCAGTTTGACATAATTGTCATTAGCACCAGTCGAAGCAAAAAAGCTTTGGGTGAAATTGCTATTTGATTCGCGACCGTTCTCACCAAGAAGAGTTAATAAGTTGTTGGAAATGGATGGCACAGGTTCTCCCGGTATACCTGTAGAAGGCAGGGGCTGGCTTCCACGAGAAATGAGATTATTATAAGGTGTATATTCGCCCAAATCCATCAGTGCCATGATATCTCTGGCTTCTTCAAATGAGTTTGATCGGTTATTGGTCCAGACCTCTATCTGTGTTATATTTACAGGGGTATTTATTATAGGTGCTAGCGCTAACGACCGGTTGTAAGTTTCCCGGAAATACTGACCCAAAAAGAAATGTTGATTGGCCTCATAGTTATCCATTTCTAAAACAAATTCACTGTCCCTGCTTCCGTTAGTAATTGTAAATTCTTTTTGATGCGAGCGTTGCTGAGAAAGTAATCCCGTGAAAGTCAATTTACCAAACTGTAGCTGCGCTTTAATACCAAATAGTGACTCCGAGCCTTGAATCAAGGTTGAATTCAGCGGCATACTTACGTTGCCGATTTCCAATCTACGTAGGATATCGTCATCTTTGGCTACATAGTCAAACCGTACTTGATTTTCAAATCCAAATTGCGCTTGTGAATTAAAATTGGCGTTAACCTGTACGCGTTCACCGATTCGTCCTGTTAGGTTTAAATTAATGTTTTGATCAAAATCAAAACCCCACTGTTTGCGCTGCCGCTCATTGAACATCGGATTCTGGTTCGTATTGTACTGTCCCATTAAAGTGACGTCAGCACTTCCACGGGGGCTTATGTCAATGGTGTTTCCGCCGAATATCTTTTCGAATGTAGGGCTGTTGATTTCAATTACCGGGAAAAGGCGTCGTCGTCGCTCTTCCGCCAATTCTTTATCCGCTAATTCCTCCCAATAATTTTTTTGTAACCGATTGAACTCGTATTTGCTGAATTCATCAATGGATAAATAAAGTGGCGGTCTGTAAAGCTTAGATCCGATTTTTTCACGAATGATATATTGCCTTGTTTCTGGATCGAAAACAATTTCACGTTCAATATTGGAAGGCTGTCCTAGGGAAATAGGGCGATAAGATTTGGGGAGTTTGACAAAAGGATTATCGCTAAACTGGTATTTAAGTTTCGTACTATCGGATTCCTTATTTCCAATAGATCCTGCTGATGTAATAGTCTGCGCAAAACCCATATATAGGAAAGTGCATACATAAACGATGCATTGTGCTATGAAGCTATATTTTCTCACAAGGAATGGCCAAAAATAGTATTTTGCTTAAAATCAGATTAACAAACGCAAATATCATTGTTTTTATTAACATTCGCAACCCCAATAGCATGCACTGGAGATGCGGATATGTTAAAAAATGCTAATTTTTACATATAGTCCGATTACGACTACAGCTTTTTAAGGGCAGATTTTATAAGTGCTTCAACGGATAGGTCGGGTTCGGCCAGTGTAATGGCGTTTAATACTTTTTCGGCTTGGGGTTTTCCGAAGCCCAGCATGACCAGCGCTGTCAATGCTTCTTCAGGTACAGAAAGCCTGTTTGATGATAAAGGTAATAACGTATCTGCACCTTCTTTTTTCAATTTATCCTGAAGTTCCAAGATCACCCGTTGCGCGGTTTTAGGTCCTATTCCTTTTATTTTCTGGATAATAGCTACTTGTCCATTGATGATTGCCGATTGGATTTCTTCAGGTGTAATAGAAGAAAGTATCATGCGTCCAGTATTTGGACCGATCCCGGATACCGAAATCAAATGATTGAATAGTTGCCTTTCTGCTTCTGTTGCAAACCCGTAGAGTGTGTGCGCGTCTTCTCGTACTTGAAAGGATATGTATAATTTACAGTCTTCCCGCTCCTTAATAAGTGCGAAAGTGGTTAAAGAAATATGTATATGGTATCCGATCCCACTCACATCCAATATGACGTGAGTGGGCGCTTTAAATACCAGTTTACCGTTTAAATAATCGTACATCAATTATGAATTAGATGAGTTACAATATTGTGCTTCTACTACTGCTATTGTAACCATGTTGACGATTTCGCGCACCGAGCTGTCCATTTGAAGCACATGTATGGGCTTGTTCATGCCCAACAAAATAGGACCTACAGCCTCCGCATTGCCTACTTCTTGTAAAAGTTTGTAGGCGATATTTCCTGATTCTAAACTTGGAAATATCAATGTATTCGCTGCTTCTCCATTTAAGGTGCTAAATGGGAAGTTGGTCTCCAAAAGCTCCTTGTTAAGAGCAAAGTTTGCCTGCAGATCTCCGTCTACGATGATGTGAGGATAGTCTTTGTGCAATATTTTTACGGCCTCTCTCACCTTTGTCGCCGTTGTGCCTTCGTTAGATCCAAAGTTGGAGTAAGACAACATGGCCAAACGGGGTTTGATGTTGAATCTTTTTACGGCTGTTTCCAGCAAAACTGCAATCTCTGCCAGCTCCTGTGCTGTAGGATCGGTGTTTACGGTTGTATCACCTAAGAACAAGGGCCCTTTTTCGGTAAGCATCATATACATTCCTGCTAGGCGGCTTCCTTCCTTTGCGCCGATAACCTGCAATGCAGGTTTGATCGTAGAAGCATAATTTCGTGTTAATCCTGAAATTAACGTATCTGCTTCACCAAATTCGACCATACTAGCCGCAAAATAATTCCGATTGGTTATTAACTTCGATGCCTCACCTTTGGTTACCCCCCTGCGTTGGCGTTTAGTATATAGGTGGTTTGCAAATTTTTCATATCTTTCCGTGTCTTTTTCTTCTTGTGGATCAATAATGTCTACCGACCCTATTTCAAAACCATACTCTTTAATCAAGCCGTTTATTTTTTCTTTATTGCCGAGTAAAATCGGGATTGCAATACCTTCTTCCTTTACAATCTGAGCTGCACGAAGCGTTTTGTAATTATCTGCTTCCGCAAAAACGACACGTTTTGGATTACTTTTCGCCTTATCGATCATATTACGCATGATACGGTCGTCTTTTCCAAGACGTTTGCGAAGCTCTTCTTTATAGGCATCCCAATCCTCAATATGCTTACGCGCAACTCCGGAATCAATAGCGGCTTTGGCAACGGCAATGGATACTTCGGTGATCAAACGTGGATCTGTAGGTTTTGGAATAACATAATCCTTACCGAAGCGAAGATTATTCGTGTTATACGCCTGATTAACTTCTTCGGGTACATTTTGCTTTGCCAAATTCGCGATGGCATGTACAGCAGCAATCTTCATTTCTTCGTTGATTGCTGTCGCGCGTACATCCAATGCACCCCTAAAAATATAAGGAAAGCCCAATACATTATTTACTTGATTAGGGTAATCCGATCGGCCTGTACCCATAATGATGTCTTCACGCGTAGCCACGGCCGACTCGTAAGATATTTCCGGATTTGGATTAGCCATAGCCAGCACAATCGGATTTGGAGCCATTGTATTCAGCATTTCCGGCGTTAAAACGTCTGCTTTGGACAATCCGATAAATACATCGCTTCCTTTGACGGCATCTTCCAAGGTATAAATATCAAGGTTTGTAGCCCATTCCGCCTTAGTTGCGTCTAAGTTGTCGCGGTCCGCGCGAATAACACCTTTGCTATCCAGCATAATGATGTTTTCTTTTTTTGCGCCGACTGAAATATACATGCCTGTACAGGATATTGCAGCAGCACCTGCTCCGTTGACTACTATTTTTACATCCGCAATGTTTTTGTTTTGCAGTTCGCACGAATTAATTAAAGCCGCACCCGAAATAATAGCTGTACCGTGTTGATCATCGTGCATTACAGGTATTTTCATTTCGGCTTTTAATCGACGTTCGATTTCAAAACATTCCGGTGCTTTTATGTCCTCTAAATTGATACCCCCAAAAGTGGGTTCGAGTGCTTTTACGATATTTACAAATTCGTCTACGTTTTTTGTGTCCAATTCAATGTCAAAGACATCAATATCAGCGAATATTTTGAATAGCAGACCCTTTCCCTCCATTACCGGCTTTCCTGCCTGCGCACCGATATCACCTAATCCTAATACGGCTGTACCATTACTGATTACCGCAACTAAATTTCCTTTCGCCGTATATTTATAGGCATCTTCGCTGTTTTCGGCAATAGCAAGACAGGGTTCTGCAACACCTGGCGAATAGGCCAACGATAAATCTCTTTGTGAGTTGTATGGCTTTGTTGGTACGACAGCTATTTTTCCAGGACGCCCCATAGAATGGTAGTTTAGTGCGTCCTGTTTTCTATTGATTTTACTCATTTTTTAGTGTTTATTTTCAATACGAGGGTACAAATGTATCATTCTATTTATGTAAAGAAGAAATTTTGCGTCAATATTATTTTAAATTATCTAATACCATAAACATGTTTTGGCGCATTTTCGACGCGGTACCATTATAGTTATACACCAATAATGTAAATGCATACGCCTTTCCGTCCTTTGCCGTATGATAGCCTGTGTATCCTAGCGTGCCTCCAATCGTGCCACTTTTCATCGTCATCTGATTGTAGGTGGGTAGGGCTTTTACGAAATCTGTATACCACGGCCTTGAAATCGCATAGTACATGATTTGAGTCATGGCTGCAGCTGTCACATGATTTTGAGGAGATAGACCAGAACCGTCTTTGACATCTAATTCCTGTTCTTGAATCTGAAGTTTTTGGTTCCAGTACTTTTTGAGGTACATTGCTCCTCCAGACGTCGTAGTTTTATTACCGGTGAAGTATCCAATACTTTTTAATAAAGCTTCTCCATATAAATTGATGCTCTTTTGATTGAACCAATATACCATGTCTATCAGTCTAGGCGAGCTATGGATATCAAGATCCTTTGTTTTCGATGGAAATACCGAATCCTGCTCAACCAATCGTTGACCTGTTGTAGGATTGCCCGAAACTATGATTCCTTCTGCTGAAATGCGTTGATGCAATTGATGTGCTGCATCATATGCCGGATCGGGAACAGATATTTCAATTGTTTTTTTTAAATCTTGTCCATACGATCCTCTTAAGTATATTTTTTCGGAATAGGGCGCCGAGTAGGCATACACGTTATCGCCCGATCCCTTTGCACCAGTCGTGACTTGATTAACGATCGATAAATAGGAAATATCATGCGTCATATTCGAAATAGGTGTGGGCTGGCCGATAGCCGATACGCTAAAGTTTACCCCCATCTTATTTTCTCTCCAGTTCAGCGCGGAAATCCCGGCTCCATAGTAGTTCCCGATATCGGTCCAGATCCAGCCTCCTGGAATATCGTTTCCTAAATACAGCCGATCATCGCCAATGACTCTTCCATTGATTTGTAGTATTCCCGCATTCTTAATCGTCTGGCTCCATTTGGTCAACAGCTGTTCCTCACGCTGCTCCGGAAAACGATCGCTTCCCAGCGTAGGGTCGCCCGATCCCTGAATCACAATATCCCCTTGCAATACACCAAGACTATCGATTTCTCCGGTATAGTAGAGCGTAGTTTGATACCTGTATTCCGGCCCTAAGATGTCTAATACTGTAATCGAGGTAATGACTTTTAAGGTCGAAGCTGTTGGTAACCCGATTTGGCTGTTTTTTTCAAATACCACGTTTCCGTTTTTAGCGTCGACGACATACAAGGAAGCTATTCCATTTTTAAGATTTGATTGATCTGTAAACTGTTGAAAGCCAGTTGTTAGTTTCGACGTTATCGTTTGTTGCGCTTTGGTAAAAACAGGTATAACGAAAAGAGGCGATAGTAGAGCTACAAAAAATAATTTGCTAATGTTCATTCCTTTATTTTATCTTCAATATTACATCGTTGTTTACAAACTTAGACAAGTTACGGGAAAAACTATGGCGTTATTTTGAAAAAATATTTTGCGACAATTCATAGGTTAATCCATCTGGAGCAACTAAAAAAATGTAAGATGATAGGGATAAAACACATGAGATAAAACTTTAAGGGGGAATAAAGTTCGCGTACAACTGATCTTATCCGCGCCCTGCACGAAATGAGAATAACGGTATCCAATCGGTAAGATTTCAGAGCACGAGGAAAGGATACTCTTGGTTAATGATCTCTAGTAGGATAATATCGTCTTGCCATTTCAAAAAATCGCCCCACAAAAAACGGCGAATTTTATTTGCTATAAAAAACTGAATTCATGATATTTGAAAAAAATGTGAAATCTAAATTAAAATCTACTAGATTTGTAGTCTAATTAATGTAATTATAGTTATTCATACTATTACAAACATTACGTATAATAATTGTCGAACAAATGGAACAGAGTCTACAGCAAGAAAGAGCAATCGTCACGAGGTTAATAGCTGGTGATGAAAATGCTTTTTTGATCCTGTTCAAGAAATATTCGCCTATTTTATCCAGCTTTTTATCCGGCCTACAACTTCCAACAGAAGATGTTCACGATGTGATTCAGCAATCTTTTTTAAAGATATGGGAACAGAAAGAACGCATCAATCCGGATACTTCTTTCAAGAATTATCTTATCACCATTGCTAAAAATGACATCTACAATAAAATAAAGCATCAGGTCATTAGAAGAAAGCATCAGGAGCACATTACCTATTTGCAGGATAAAGAAACTACGACCGACAGCAACGAGTTGACAGAGATTTTGTACAAAATATTAAACAATTTGCCGGAAAAAAGAAGAGAAGTGTACGAATTGAGCAGAATAAAAGGTTACAGCAACCAAGAAATATCCGAAAAGTTAGGTATAAGCAAGAGCACGGTGGAAAATCATATCAACAACTCCTCTGCATATATAAAAAAAATACTGAAAAGTCTTGGTTTTATATTTATATATACCCTGTTTCATTGAAAAAATAAAATTTACCTTAGGTGCAAACACAAGCATGATTGTATAGTATATAGTTTCAGCACAAAAACGTGGAAAAAGAAGTTTTAAAAAGATATTTTGAACAAACTAGCACAGATATAGAAAAAAACACTGTGGAAGATTGGCTATTGGATCCTAGCAACAAAATAACTTTTGAGAACTTTCTGGTAGAGGAATGGCAAGAACATGTCCAAGCGAAGGAGTTTTCGTATCGCATAGCGCGCCGAAAATCCAAAAGTAGGTTACTGTGGAAAGCCGTCAGCATCGCAGCTTTACTGCTTTTGGCTTATGGCGGTCACCAGCTTCTTTCGACCCATCAGACACCACAACCGATTCTTACAAAAAAACGGGTTGCAAGTGTACAAGAGCCGGTGCCAACGGCCAGTTCTCTTGCCACCACCCCAACATTTGTGTCTGATACAGCACGTAATTTTCACCCTAAAACTGTACAACATGAAAAAAAGAAAGAACGACACCAATCTAAAGCTTTAATAGCTCAGGCAGACACGACAAATCAACAAATCAAAGAGGCTACAATTCAATCTAGCGTGTTGACGAAAGCTAAAATTAATGAGGCTGCAATAGCACGACTTATTCAAAAAATTGACTCCAATCAACTGGTATTTGATGTCAATGTTGCTGACGCAGCTTTTCAACAATTGGCTTATATCTTTCGCAAAGAATATGGAATTATCTTGGAGTTATGTAGTAACGGCGACGCGGATAAGACATATACCGCCAAGTTTAAAAAGATTTCCATCCATGATTTGTTAGACGATATGTCGGAAAAGATGGCATTTACTTATTCTTTTAAAGACAACAAAGTAAAAATCTGTTTTAACTAACCACAATATTAAATAGTTCAGTAGAATATATGCAATGTTAGCAATGCTATCATTGTGTTCTGTCTACGTGCAAGAATGAAGATTCACCCTTCATCTCTCACAGCAGACATACACGCTTCTGAAGTAAAAACTATCCAGGCTTGCCTTTGCACGGAAAGCCACCAATAAATATACGTTAGAATGGCAAGGCTTATTAACCCAGCTCCTTCGAATTAAATTAACTTAACCTAATTTAAGTAATGAAACACAAAAACACGTTAAACTTTAAAACCAGCTTCTTGGCCTTTACGCTGTTGGGTACACTATGCATTCCAAAGGACACGATGGCGCAAGTCCCCGCTACCCAAGTGCAGTCTATCCCTAAAGTAATCGGTCGGGTTGTCGGTAGCGACCATAAGCCGCTTAGCGGGGTCACTGTATCGATCAAAGAAGACAAACAAAATATCACGACCACAAACCGGGTTGGTGAATTTATACTTTCTCCCCAAAAACAGGATGAAACATTAGCTATCTCCGCGATTGGGTACAAAACCCAAGAAATAAAACTATCCAAGGACACCAAATTGCCTTTGATTATTAAATTGGAAGAAACGACCGATCAGATTGAGGAAGTGATTGTTACAGGGTATGGCACTAGATCGAAAGAAAGTTTTACGGGTAGTGCAAGCACCTTTACAAAAGAAGAATTACTCCGGGTCGGGAATAAAAATGTTTTACAAAGTTTACAGAACTTAGATCCATCGTTTGTCTTGACAGAGAATCTAAGTATCGGTTCCGATCCGAATGCACTTCCAGATGTACAACTTCGTGGACAATCAGGGGTAGGCGATATTCGTGGCGATTATGTAGGTAATCCCAATGAACCGTTATTTATTTTAGACGGTTTTATAGCAAATCTTCAAAAAATAATGGATTTAGACATGAATCGTATAGCTTCAATTACCTTGCTTAAGGATGCTGCGGCTAAAGCAATTTATGGCTCTCGGGCTGCCAATGGCGTTATTGTTATTGAAACAATCGTACCAAAAGAAGGGGCTATGCGAATTTCCTATACAGGCAATTTTAACCTTGAAGCTCCCGACCTGTCATCTTACCAACTTGCGAATGCTACCGAAAAGCTACAAATAGAAAAAAATGCAGGTCGCTACAATGCAGTACATCCATTTACGCAAGAGCTCCTTAATGAACAATACAATCAGCGGTTCAAGAGTATTGAAGAAGGTGTCGATACCTATTGGCTCTCACAACCCGTACGCGTGGGCTTAGGAGATAAACACACGCTTATGCTAGAAGGTGGAACACAGACATTAAGATACGGGCTAGATTTTACCTATAATAATGTCAAAGGTGTGATGAAGGGGTCTAATCGCGAAAACATAGGGGGATCCATCAACCTTTCTTACAGAACAGGAAAGGTCATTTTTAGAAATATACTCAACATCAATTTCAACAAATCAAACAATTCTCCTTACGGAGCATTTTCAGAGTACACCCGTTTAAACCCTTATGACAGTCCCTACAACGAGGTAGGAAACCTTAGAAAGACGCTCAACACATTTGTAACAAGCCCTTTTACAGGAGGTTCAACAACGTATTATTTTAACCCACTATATAATGCAAGTTTGGAGACAAAAAATTTCTCGAAATATCATGAACTCACAGAGAATTTTTATGCCGAATGGACGCCTATAGAATCATTACGATTTACAGGACGTATTGGCTACACCTTTAATGGTAGTGCTTCCGAAAATTTTCTACCAGGAGACCACACCAATTTTGCGTTATGGACTGGTGAAAACTTCTACAAAAGAGGTTCTTACACCATGGTTGATGGCGTTAGTAATTCCGTTAATTCAGATATTTATGCCAATTGGTCTAAAACAATAGGAAAACACTCCATCTTAATCAACGGGGGAGCGAACGTTACAGCTATGCAAAGCCAGAATCATGGAATGACAGCGTGGGGATTTCTCAATAATCGTGTTAGCTACATTACTTTTGCCAAACAGTACGCCGACAATGGTGTTCCAAGTGGTACAGAATCCATACAACGTGAAATTGGATTGATCGGTTTTACAAACTATTCCTACGATAACAAATATTTTGCAGATCTGAGTATTCGTCGGAACGCTTCCTCTATGTTTGGAGCCGATAATCGCTGGGGTACATTCTGGTCAATAGGTTTAGGCTGGAATGTACATCAAGAAACTTTCTTAAAAAACCTGACTCATATAAACCTTTTGAGACTGAGAAGTTCGCTAGGCTCGACAGGCAGTCAAAATTTTAATCCTTATCAGGCGATGACGATTTACAACTTCTTCAACAGCAGTACATATGATAATATTTCAGGTGCTTACTTAGCTGGACTCGCCAACGATAGGTTGAAATGGCAGGAAGCTTTTGATTATAACGTAGGAACTGATATTAGATTATTTGACAGATTAAATGTAAAACTTGATTATTTCATAAGTAACACGAATAATCTATTAATTGACTTCACACTCCCACCTTCAACTGGCTATTACTCCTATAAAGAAAACTTAGGAAGAACACAGAAAAAAGGATATGAAGGAACCATAAACTACTTAGTTTTCTCAGACAAAAGTACACAATCTCATTTCTCTGTATTTACATCATTTGCACACAACTCAAACAAACTACTTGAAATTGCCAATGCACTAAAACAAATTAACAGCGAACGAGATGGTTCAACAGAAAACCTAAATGTACCAAAAATCCGTTATGAAGAAGGACAATCCATTAACTCCATATGGGCAGTACCTTCTTTAGGAATAGATCCTGCTACTGGACGTGAGGTATTCCGATCAAAAGATGGTACGAGCACTTACAATTGGAATCCTGATGACCAAGTCGTTATCGGCGTATCTGATCCAAAACTAAGGGGAAATTTAGGCTTCAATCTAGAATACAAAGGATGGGGATTGAGTACATCATTTCGGTATACATTAGGCGAAGACTACTACAATTCGACCCTAGTCAACCGTGTGGAAAATGTAAACATAGCTTATAATGTAGACACGCGTGTGCTTTATGACACATGGCAGCAGATTGGCGATGAGGCTATATTCAAAAGAATAACAGCGACACCAACTACCACAAGACCGACATCTCGTTTCTTACAAAAGAAATCAGATCTGACACTTTCATCGATCAACGCATATTATGACTTCAAATGGAAAAACCTTTCCAAATACCACCTCAAAAACCTAAAACTTGGTTTTTATACAACTGAAGCCTTCGTCTTATCAACAGTTAGAACAGAAAGGGGTACAGAATATCCATTTGCACGAACTTTTTCATTCTCACTTCAAACCACTTTTTAATATGAAAACTAAGCAAATAGCATATATTTTAGTAGCGGTAGTTCTACTAACTTTAAACGTATCATGTGAAAAATGGTTAGATGTACAGCCAAATTCGCAAGTCAAGTCTTCTGAGCTACTCAGCACAGAACAAGGCTATAAGGAAGCCTTAGCGGGTATCTACACACTTCTTACAGACAATTCTTTGTATGGCAAAGAACTTACTTATGGTATGCATGGGGTATTGTCACATGAATGGAAAAACTATCCATTAGCTTATGCAGATGATGCTCAATATGATTATGAGACAACTTTATCTCAAGGTCGAATTGAAGGCATTTGGAGTAAAATGTACAATGCAATTAGCAATACCAATTATCTATTACAAAACATTGATAATAGCCAAGTCTTCTCCGGAAAAAATTATGAAATAATCAAAGGCGAAGCACTAGCACTACGCGGATTCATTCATTTTGATCTTTTACGGAATTTTGGCGTCAGTTATGTCTTAAATCCCAACCAACAAGCCATCCCTTATGTCACACAGTATTCCGCAAAACAGACTGCACAATCTACTGTACAAGTTGTTATTGAGAAAATAATCGAAGACCTAAAAGCTGCTAAAGAGTTATTAAAATATGATCCAATTTACACGGGAGAAGTTATTAACGAATTTAACGATAACGGTTATTTACTTAATAGACAGCTGCATCTAAACTATTATGCAGTAGAAGCCCTATTAGCGCGTATTTATCTTTACATCGGAAAATACGACTTAGCTGAAATTGCAGCTAATAATGTTATACAGGCTAACAAATTTGCCTTTGTAAGTCAAGCTAGTTTTGCCTCTGGGGTAGATCCAAGTGGTGCAAGCGAACAGATATTTGGACTACAACTGAATACGCTAAGCTTAAATAATACCAATTTCCTATCGGATGAAGGAACTACGACTTTTTCGCTAGATCAAGCCTCAAAGTCGTTATATATTTCTTCAACAGATGACTACAGGTCTTATTTATTTATAAACGGTACAACAACCAATACACTGAATAACATCTACACCCTAAAGTATGCCAAGACAACTGACGATTCTTATTATATAAATAAAATACCTATAATAAAGCTATCGGAAATGTATCTAATACTCGCAGAAAGTCTATGGTCACAGGATAAGGACCCTCTTCTGGTCTTGAACAGACAACGTAACGCTAGGGGATTATCCTCCCTAACTGTGTTACCGACCGATGTTAGAACACTTTTTACAAACGAATATCGAATAGAATTTTTAGCAGAGGGTCAATTATTTTACTATTACAAACGGATTAACCAGGAAATCATCCATGGCTCTACGACTAATCTGGTAAATTCTAAGGGATACACGTTTCCAATTCCACCAAATGAAACAACAAGTGCTGACAGACAACCAAATAGATAATTGCCTTATGAAAAGATTACATTACATATTTTTTAGTTTGATCGTATTGCTCACTGGATGTGAGAAGAACGAACCGATCGTGTTCAAGAAAGAAGATGCAGCCTTACAATTATGGTTTGGAACAACAAATCAAGTATTGGACAGTGTAAGTTTCAATTTTTCTTACATGACATCCGACACCGACTCGGTAGTATTTAATGCCCGGATACTTGGAAAACCGTTAGATCATGATATCGAATTCGAACTTTCCCCTGAAGGTGACGCAGACTTGGTATACTTTGCCTTGCCGAAATTTATCATAAAAGCAGGAGAAGTAGAAGTAAAATATCCTATATATTTTGAAAAACCTGATAATTATCAGGAATTCAAAACAGCAGAGGGCGTTATTCTATTCAAACTTAAACCCTCCCCGATGTTTAAAGAAGGAAATAAGGAAATGTCGGCCCTTAAGATCTCTTTAAAGAACAGTCTAGCTAAACCTGACAATTGGGACAGTGCTCTTTTTCCGTATTCATCACTTAATACATATTTTGGAGCATATAGTAATCGTAAATTCGAATTTATGATCGAGACCCTTGGCGTAAGCTATTTCAACGTATTTTTATCTACCAACGCAGCTCAGAACACAGACCCAAAGGCCATTTCCTCAATTTTTGCAAATTATTACGCTAGTATTTGTAGGACAACGCTTGCGGAATACAATGCCACGCACACCAACCCTATGATAGATGAAGATACTCAAATTCCTGTTACCTTTTAATAATAAGATCATGAGAAAAATACTGAATTATTACATATGTATTATGTTTTTGTGCTCCTTCATAAGTTGTATCAAAGACCAAGGCAATTACGATTATACAGAATTCAACCCAATAAAAATTGACACAGCGAATTCTTCCATAAAAAGTTCCTACTCCATATCATTTAGAGATGTTGTAAGTATTGCACCAAAAATATATTATAATGGAGAACTCATAAAGAATGTCGATCAATTTAAAGATCGATTGTCTTTCACCTGGACGCTCTGTCAGACATTTTCATCGGGAACAATATTTCCTTTGGACACCTTATCCCATGATATTGTGCTCGACGCACCAATCTTACAGTCATCAGGAACTTGGGAAATTAAACTAACCGTGAAAGATCTAGAAACGAACATCGATACGTACGCCAAATTTGCTTTAAACATCAGTGAAAGTTTTCCTGACGGATGGATGGCTCTGTATGAGCGAAACGGTGAAACAGAGGTTGGCTTAATCGTAGATGAACGTGTCAAATCTAACGTCGTGCATAATAGAGTTTTGTATGACATTCTAAAGGATGCAAATGGTCAAAGTCTCATCGGCAAACCAGTAACTTTTCAATATGCGCAATCCAGTGGCGTTAGAGACAGACGAGTCATTATTGTATCCGACCAAGATATGATTGGAGTCGACAAATCTTCTTTTGTAAAAACGTTATCATTTGATGAGTTTTTCTTTGCGAGCCCAACAACAAAAAAAGTAACTGCTTTTACAGGAATCGCCAGCAAGGACTTCATTATCAACGACAACAGGATGTACGCCTTAGATGTAAGTTCTTCACCAACTGGAAGAGATGCATCAAAGTTTGGTCTTGCCTCAGGGAATGATCAGATAATATTAGCCCCATGGCAACCCACAAAATATGTCCAAAGCTACAATGGTCTGGCTTATGATAGTGTCGAAAAAAAATTCTTAAAGCTTACAAGTGGAACAACAAACTTTACAGCTTTTACAAATTTACCTAACGCTGTATTTAACCCCAATGCAGTTGGCTTAGACCTTGTAGTCTATGACTGGGGATATGGGGGGCCAACGCCCGCTTTGGCATTTGAATATCTTATTATGAAAGATGCTACCAAAACATATCTACTATCTGCGAATTTTGCGAGTGCTGCAGATGCGGCTGTGCCTCAGAAAAAAATCGATATGTCTTCCTATCCAGGAATTACAACAGTAAATTCAATGACTGTGGCTGTGGCAGGGCAATATCTTCTTTACAGTAATCCAAACAATGTTTATCTACATAAGTTCAACAACAATCCACCAACCACTGAAGAAATATGGGCGGCACCTAATGGTGAGACGATAACTGATATTTCGGTACTCAAATCATCAAATCTTCCCTTTCAATTAAACGCGAATAATCTTTTCCCTACCGTAAATCAATACGTCTATTTTGCCACATGGAATGAAAGCACAGAAAATGGAAAAATATATTGCTACAAGATAGATATTACCAATGGAAGCATCGACCGATCTACCGAAAGAGTCTACGAAGGCTTTGGAAAAATCAAGGAAATGAATTACAAATATAATCTACCGGGCACTTAGCAAAAGAATACCGTAAAAAAAATAATACAAATACATAGAGAAAGAAAGATGAAGAAAATAATATTTACGATACTCGTACTGGCATGCATAAGTATTGCCCAGGGACAAGATTTTAAAATCAAAGGAAAACTTGCTGGTCAAGGCGACCACGAAATCACCCTAGATGGACTAGATGGAAAAATAACCGTCAAAGCTAAAAATGGTGTTTTTGAACTAAGTGGCAGAGCTGCAGATGAGCCATTTGTCACGCAAATAAACACTACATACGACCGAAATATCTACTTAGGTGGCGGTAAATCTGGCATGTACCAACCTGCGCCCCCATTAGAAATAGTTATTAGCAAGGGTGCTACTATTCTTATTGACGGTAAGGTAGATGATTTACATCTTGCTCAAGTTACCGGTGACATTTTTAATGAGGGTTTCACAAAATTACGTAACGCGCAAAAAGAAGACACCAAGCAAATGTCTACTCTTCAACAACAATTTACTGAAATAAGAATGATGGGGGTAAAAGAAGAGACGGAGGCACATGTCAAAAAAATGATGGCGAATAGAGTAGCTACAGAAAAAGGAAGAAAATCATTTATTCAGCAAAACCCTGATCTTTTTGCAAGTTTGTATTTTCTAAGCCGCTTCTCCAACAGCTATCCGCCCAGTGAATTAGAGGCGGCCTATAATGCTTTGTCAGCAACTTATAAAACCACCAATTATGCCAAAGGATTGGAATCAAAAATTGCGGCCAACAAAATTGTTAGCGAAGGTGGCCCAATGCCGAATTTCACAAAACCTGATACTGATGGCAAACCTGTTAGTTTATCCGACTTCAGAGGAAAATACGTTTTATTAGACTTCTGGGGAAGTTGGTGTGGGCCATGTCGTGCGGCAAATCCGCATTTAAAAGAGCTATACGGCAAATACAAATCAATGGGTTTCGAGATATTGGGTGTCGCCAGCGAAAAAGTCAAAAGTCAAAGTGTCGCAGAAAAAAACTGGAAAGAAGCCATTGAAAAAGATGGTCTTACTTGGGTCAATGTATTGAATGACGAAGAAACGATGAAACAAGATGTCATCCAGATGTACAACATTGAAGCATACCCAACACAGATCTTACTCGACAAAGATGGCAAACTTATAGCTCGATGGAGAGGTGCTGCGCAACAAGAATTAGATAAAAAACTAGAAGAAATATTCGGTAACTAAACAGAACAAAATGAAAAACATAAAATCTCACCTTTTATTATTCGTGATATTTTTGAGCTTAAGCAGTGTATACACTGCTCAAGCTCAAAAAAAAGCAACTATTACGATAGAAGGTCATGTTGCCGCACGAAATCCATCCTTTCTTGACAAATACAATTGGGTATGGCTATACAAAGGTTTCGGTTCGGAGAGACAGTTAGTAGACTCTGCGCAGGTAGATACGACAGGTGTCTTTACACTGAAACTGAAATCTGTGGAGCCCGAATTCTATAGTTTAGATATTTTAAAATGGCAATCCGCTTCATTTTATTCTGATACTGACTTACACATTGAAGCACGTGGATATGATACATCACGTGTTAAGATGAGAAATTCGGGATTTGTAAATGTAAAAAGTAATTCATCTGCCAATCGATTGATAAATGCGGCCAACTACAACAATTATTTAGCATCACTTGAGATGGAAGAATTGAATGCCGAATGGATGTCTTCCATGAGACATGCGCAGAAAGACTCTACATGGTCAAAATACATTAAGTCAGATGGGCTAATCCGGAAAAAAAGCAACTTTGAGCTACTGCGTCTCCAAAATTTGATCCAAACAAACACAGACAACCCAGGAGTAATTTATCTTTTAAGTTTATATCCTACGGATGCCGATAGTGAGTTTTTTGAAAGCCAAATTGAAAACGCACTCTTAAAATTTCCTACATCATCCGATTTGAAACACCTGAAAGCGCAATATCAAACTAAAAAAGAAATAAGGTTTTCGTTAAAGAGAGGAAGTTTAATACCAGATCTAGTCTATGCAAATGCAGAAGGAAAAATTATCGATATCAAAGACTACAGCGGGAAATATGTTTTAATAGATTTTTGGGCGAGTTGGTGTGGCCCATGTCGTAAAGCTATTCCAGCTATCAAAGAACTATATGAAACCTATAAAGACAAAGGATTTGAGGTATTAAGTGTATCCATTGATACAAATAGAGAAGCTTGGGTGAAAGCTGTGCACGAGGAAAACATGCCTTGGGCGCAAGTAATAAGTCCAGACAAAAACAAAACGTTAAAGGAATTTATGATTATTGGAATTCCTACCTTATTCTTAATAGACAAAGAAGGTAAAATCGTGGAGAAATTTACTGGTTTTTCAGAAAGCTTAAAAAAACAGGTGGTAACATCACTTGAAAGCAACATCTAATTAATAATAAGAAGGAGAGATGGTTCTCCTTCTTATTATTCCAGTCCGTGTAGTACATCTCCTTGATATGCTCGCGGATGTCACGCGAACTCATCCCAAGTCCGTACTGGAGTTGCAACTTAAACTAGGAGGATCGATCTTTTGAATGGGATATTCCGGTGCAAAAAGAGAATGGTCTACTTTAGGTTTTAAAATAAAAGGCAAACAACCAAGTCATTTGCCTTTCAAACTTAGAAAATATTTTTCAATTATCTTGTGGTATAACCACCGTTTGCAAAGATGGTCTGTCCGGTAATCCACCAGCCGTCGGTCACTAAAAACTCCACCAACGGAGCGATGTCCTTGATGTCTGTAAGGCCGCCCAGATCCGAAGCCGATTTATGATAAGCCACCGCATCATCACTTTCCTGCCCGTAGAAGAAAGGTGTATCCATTGGACCAGGAGCCACCGCGGTTACCGAAATACCACGGGAACCGAATTCCTTGGAAGCAGCCCGGGTGAAATGTTCCACGGGAGCTTTCGCACCAGCATAGGTGGAATAATATCCCGTAAATGCCGCCAGTAAAGAAGTTACAATCGTGTTGATCTTTCCGTTGTCGTTCAATTTTTTACCCGCTTCCTGAATGAAAAAATACGCCACTTTTGAATTGATGTCACTCATGCTGTCGTATTCTTCCTCGGTTGTATCCGCGAAAGGCTTTTTCAGGACCTTGCCTACCGTATTGATGGCTATGTCGATACCGCCAAACTTTTCGATTGCTGCATCAAAAAGCCGGGAGATGTTCTTCACATCCGTCAGATCAGCCTGGAACGAAGATGCTTCCCCGCCTGCGCCGGCAATAGCTGCCAATGTTTTTTCAGCATCCGCCTTTGTACTGTCGCTGTTATAGTGAATGAATACTTTCGCTCCCTTTGCAGCAAAGTCGCGGCTCAATAAACCCCCTAGGTTTTTTGCCCCGCCTGCAATCAAGACCACTTTACCATTTAAATCATTTCTTGCCATGTTATCTCCTTTTTTATATTTTACAATTGTTATTGCAAAGTTGGCAAGACCATTTCGTTATTTCGTGGTGAACTTTTCGGAACTTTCGTCATTTCTGCTGATTTCGAAATTCACCGGCAGTTTGACCAGTAAATTTTTTGAAAAACTTTCCAAAATTGGAAGGGTCGTAGGTCAATTTTCTTGCAACTTCAGCAATCGATAAATCGGTATCTGCTAAAAGCACTTTTGCTTTGTCTACAATTTTCAGATCGTAAAAATGACAGGGGTGGTTTCCTGTTTCCTTTTGCACCGTATCGGTCAGGTGTTTGTGCGACAGGAACAGTTCACTTGCGATCTGGTTGATTTCCATGAAATCAGCCACCTGTCCCGAAACGACATCTTCGATGTGCTTATCCAAGAACTGGAAATAGTTTGCGGTAATCTCTTCGCTTCTTTTCAAGATACGCTGGTTTGCTTCGTCCATTCTTTTTACCTTCCAAGGTATACGAATGTACGGATTTTTAAAGAACTACTCCCATGAACCACGTCTGGTAGGAGCTTCCGGGTGCGAAGGTTACAGGCCTGACGAACTGCATGGCATGTTTTCGACGTCAATGGCGTTTATTCTAGCCAAGTCCATGTTGCATAAGATCGGTGGGAGTTCTTTTCTGTCCAATACGTTGTATTGTCGTATAGTTAAAACCAGGATGTCTTGTCCTGAAACAGCATCTCAATATTAAATACCTTGTGTCAAGAATTGCCAATGGTATTAAGGTAATACAATCTAAGGTTTCGAATACTAAATGGTTACAAACCAGGACCAGCGAAGGGTACGATTTCCGCTTTGGGCAGATTAATCGGGTTTTACAGCTCGTGATGAAATTTTCAATACTGCTGAAGATTTTTTTGGAAGCCTTTCACAGCGCTGGATGGTCGATCTGTAGATCTTAAAGATTTACAGGGTAAAATGGTGCTCATTGACTTTTGGGCTACCTGGTGCAAGCCCTGTCTGGAGGAACTGCCACGATTGAAATAATTGTATACGCAATACCATGATAGCGGATTGGAGGTTATCGGAATCTGTCTTGACGACGCCTCTGCACGAGTGCGGACACAGCAGTTGCTAAAAAATCATGGTGTAAATTGGCCTCAACGTTTCGAGGGTGTTGGATTTAGCACTGACGCGTATAGGCTTTTGTACGTCATCAACTCGCTTCCTACAGTTTGGTTGTTGGACAAGCAGGGAATAGTAGTTGATTCGAATGCTAGGGGAGAAAAGTTGGAACCGATGATAAGAAAGTACTTAGGTCTATGATTTTTAAGCAATCTACTTATTTTCTTTCAAATCACTTTTTTGAACATATTAAAAAAACCCGCTAATCCGAAGAGGGCACTGAAAAAGTTGCCTTTAAAATGGATAACGATCTAGAGCGATTAAGTAAAACCATGTTTTACTTAATCGCATTTTATTTGCAATATATCGTCAGGAGTCTGTTTTGCTTAAGTTTTACAGACTTAGACGATCAATTGATGACCTAGAGGGCACGCCGGCAAAGAACTCTGAAATTGTTAAAATGTTTATTATTCAACACGATTGATCTGATGAATTTATCGTCGATTTTGCTGAAGTATCTCTTGACTTTGTCTGGAAGTTAGTACAGAGCTTGCTAGGAGCAAAGTAATAGATCTCCTGGTGCGCCTATTTGCGGGCTAAGACGATGTTTTTTTAAAAGGCTTAGTCCGAAGTTCTCTGCGATGTCGTTACCAGAGGTCGGATGGAACATGGGCTTCTTTCAGATATCCCGATAACTGTTCCACAATATAGGGATGTTTATCTGCTACATTATGCTGCTCGGCATCATCAGCTCTGAGATTGTACAATTCATAAGGTGCGTCTGTGTTTTGCCTGATCAATTTCCAGTCGCCCCATCGAACAGCTTGTGCTATCCCCTGACGTGGATACTGCTCCCAATACAGATAGCGTTGCCCGGGATTTAAGCTATTTGGTTTTATAATTTCGGATACTAAACTGATCCCATCGGTCTGTAATGTAGTCTTCGACTTGCTGATATCGACAATGGTAGAAAACAGATCGGGAAAGTAGGCCGGGAAATTTGAAGTAGATCCGGCATTGGTCTCGTCAGGCATTTTAATAATCAATGGAACCCGCAATCCGCCTTCATACAGCTGTGCTTTTGCGCCTCTCAGATGGCCGTTTTGTTTTAGCTGACTGAGCTTAGCCTCTCTCGAACCACCATTGTCCGAAGCGAATATAAACACCGTATTGTCACTGATCCCTGCGTCGTCTACCGCCTTCAGTACTCGGCCTATACCCTCGTCCATGTGCGTGATCAAGGCCGCATAGGCTTTATCATTTGCCGGTAAATCGATATCGGTATAAGGGTCAAGGCTCTTGACATCCAGTGGGGTATGGGGGGCGTTGTAGGTGAGCAAAAGAAAAAATGGTTTCTCCTTTTTTCGTAGAATAAATTCAACAGCTTCATCTGTCGCGATATCTGTCGCGTGGCTTCCCCGCTTATTATCAAGGTTCTCGGTTATTATATGCTCTTCCGTATTGTGGTAACGAATGGTGGGATAATGGTTGTGGCTGCGATCTTCGCGGACTAACCAACCGTGAAATTCCTGAAAACCTCTGTTGAGCGGATGGGCGGCAGTATCAAAACCATCGACATGCCATTTGTTTATCAAAGTCGTCATATAGCCATTGTTGCTCAATACATTTGCAATTGTGGAGTCCTGTGGCAACAAGTTGGGTCTTCTTACCGTTTGATCTCCTTTCAATCCTTCGACACCTCCCTGCCGAGTCATGTTGCCGCGGATACGTGCGTGTCCGGTATGGAGGCCTGTAAACAAGGTGCCGCGCGAGGGTGAACAGACACTGGCTCCGGCATAGGCGTTGGTAAATGATACACCTTGGCGAGCAAGATCGTCGATATGAGGTGTTTTGATAATTTTGTTGCCATAGGATCCGAGATCAGCATAACCTAAATCGTCTGCTATGATCACCACGATATTTGGTTTCCGACCGTCCTCTTGAGCAAATGTTTGCCCGGTAACGCAAGCACCCAAGAGCAGACCAACCATTTTTGACCATGTAATGGTCATTTGTTTTCGTATTCTTATCCGTTTCATTTTTAAGATTTATCTGCCTCTAACATTTCAAGGCTGTTTCTGTGTTGATTTTTTTATTTGTTTCGGTGCAAAGACTGACTAATAAACTTGATTCACGCTGCTTTAAAATGTAACACCTTCGGAATTGGTCACCTTTGGGTTCGTTCCATCTTGTGCTTTAATGGAAACATTATCAATAGACCAGTTTTTTGCATAATTGACACTCCCCGCCTGATCGGCATATATGACTACGTCACGCAACTGGAAATGATCCAAAGGACTACTTTCCAGCCCTTTCGCCTTTATCGCTACCCGTACATTCTTGGCCTGCAATCCGCTGATTTCAATGTTTCTAAAAGTTGGGATGCCCCGTTCTGCAGGTAGGATGGGTTCCAGCATCTTGATCCAGTGGTCTGGCAATTTACTGCGCTCGTATCCTTCTGGAAGTACAGAATAACTGTAAGAACGATGCCAGTCGGAATTGATATCTATAGCAACCCCCACACTATCGAGCAATATATTTTGCAGTTTAATGTTCTCGATGATCCCCCCTCGGTTGGTTGCGGATTTAAATCGAATACCTACCTTGGTCCCCTTTGCACGAAGGTTCCGGGCAATGATATGGCGCATTCCCCCAGACGTTTCGCTTCCAAAGGTAATGAGCCCACCGCCGCGACGTGAAAGGCAATTTTGTATCAGTACATACTCAGTAGGCCTATTGATCCGAAGCCCATCCCAATCGCGTCCGGATTTAATACAAAAATTATCATCGTTACAGTCTATGTCCGCATTTTGTACTAATATCCAGGAAGAAGAATCGATATCAATACCATCTGTGCTCGGTCCATGGCCACCTATATTGTTCTGCACGATAATACCGTCAACCGTTACATAGGAGGAGTACAAAATATGCACCGTCCAAAAGCCCGCTCTTCTAAACGTGACATCTTCTATCAATATATCCCATGAAGAGTCTACCAATAAGGTGCGAGGCCTTTTGGCATCATAGTCTACAATCCAACGGAGCTGTTTGCCCTCATAATCTTCGCGTAATGCCCTGTAAGCATCCCAGAAAGGTTTGCCCTGACCATCTATTACACCGGCTCCCGTCACTGCAGCATTTCGTTGCGCTATAATATTGATCAATGCCGAGGGCCATTTCATTTCTACGCCGGCTACACGGGTTTGTATCTCTGGATAATCTGAGAGATGCTGGCTACCGATAAGTTCTACTCCCTCACCGATATGTAACTCCACATTAGACTTTAAGTAAATGGATCCCGTAAGGTATCTTCCCTTAGCAAACACCACTTTTCCTCCCCCCTGTATGGCGCATGAATCTATGGCCCGTTGAATGGCCAACGTGTTGAGGGTCTTTCCGTCTTGAATAGCACCATAATCGTTTGCAAGGAAGGTGACATCTGGGATAGACAGCTTACGCACCCCTACATGTGATAGCCAGGTGGCATCCTGAACGGCATGACCGCTCGAAATGAAAATCAGACAGAAGCATAACCCCAACAATACGGGCTTGTATAAAAAAGATATTCTAATTTTTGATTTCATCTATTCCGACTAATAACCAAGATTCTGCTGGTACAACCCGGGTTTAGCCCCGAGTTCGTCAGCCGGCACCGGATATATCAAATGGTTTGCCGTTATTTCGTTGATCGTCTTGATGTCATCCTTGGCCAACCATGCATTCATAATCGTGACAGCTCTTCCACTACGGACCAAGTCGTTCCACCGTACTCCTTCACCCAGAAACTCCTTTCTTTTCTCCTCTAAAACGGTGTCAAAAGTCGCGCCTGAAACAGGTTGTAGACCTGCTCTGCGTCGCACTTTGTTTACGATCTCATCTACTTCAGCTTGGTTTCCCAAGTTTCCCAGTAACAGCGCCTCCGCTTTTAAGAACAAAATTTCAGTATATCGCAAAACTATAAAATTAATTGGCCAATCCGTTCGGTTTCTTCCCCGATTAGCGTAATCTATATATTTTTTAATGAAAGGGTTTGAGTAGCTTAATTGTATGTTGAATCCTTTTCTCGTGTCCAGACCATCTGTGGCGTCATAGGAAGCAAGCAAATCCCGGCTGACATTAAAGTTGCTAGAACCCTGTCCATTGCCGTATGTATTGGAGCCATAGGTAGCTGTCCAGAATGCTACAGGTGTCAGAAGACTCGGAAAAGCCGCACCATTAATTCCGGAAGCGAATTGGATATCGAAAATAACCTCTTCATTATTTTCGTTGTTGTATGAAAAAATTGATCCGTAATCGTCAATGAAAGAAAAAGGACCGTCCAATACCTCGTTTAAGAGCGCCAACGCCTTATCGTACTCATTGGATGCCAGACCAGGGCCTTCAATACCGTATGTAGGACCAGATCGTGTCAGATAGACTGCTGCCAACATACCTTTTGCGGCATATTGTGTGGCTCGCCCAATGTCACCTGCCGCATAAGCTTCTGGCAGATTAGCTGCTGCGAATTCTAGATCTGGAATAATCAAACCTTCATAGATCTCTGCAACTGGACTCCGAGGAATGGTACTCACTTCCGGTACCGTAAGCACCTTGTCAACATAAGGGACCTTTCCGAAGGTCCGAACAAGCTGAAAATATAAAAAAGCCCTTAAAAAGCGTACTTCAGCTTCATAACGAACCCTGAGGGCTTCGTTATGAATGAGGTTTCCTTTCGTGAGTAGTGCCTCCAACACAGCATTTGCATTGAAGATTCCATTGAAATCATTGCGCCAAGCTGTATTGACGTATCCGGTAGTGGAAATGGAAACATCAAAGTCGTTGATGCCCTGCCAATCGCGGTTGCCGTCATGCAATGCATTGATATTATCGCTTCGCATCTCGCCCATCCAATATACCAGCGCAGGATAGTTCTTAAGAGCACTGTATACGCCATTTACAGCCTGCGTAAAGTCATTGGCATTATTGAAGGAACTTTCCGTGGTCGTGGTTGATATAGGTAATTGATTCAATTGATCGTCGCACGAAATGATCCCCGTCCCGACAGTCGCGCAGAAAATAATATAGAATATCTGTTTTTTCATTTTTGCAAAATTTTAAGTTAAAAGGATAGGTTGATACCAAATGAGGCCGTTTTATTTAATGGCATAGCGCCATAGTCTCCCGGGATCGGATAGCTACCGTCTCCGCTCACATTGGTGTTTTGAGATTCGGGGTTGGCACCACCTCGGTATTTGTCCCATCCAAACCAGTTCTGTAGCGATACATAGATGCGCGCATTGTTGAATAGACTCTTGTTCCATCTGTTCCCCAGGTTAAAACCTATTGTAATATCCTGAATACGGATAAAATTTGTTGAATACACCCAATCTGATGTGGCATTGGGAACGGTATATCGGGCTCCAAGCTTGCCTCTTGGAGCCTCATAATTCTGGTTTTCTGCTGTCCATCTATCTCGCCATATACCCAGTATGTTGGAGGTGGTACTGCCTGAAAAATCTGCAGCTCTTCCAAAATAAGATAAGATATGTCCGCCCTGCTGCCCATAAACATGAACACTTAAATCCCAGTTTTTGTACTTAAAATTATTGGTGATGCCCCAGGTATAATCCGGATTGGGATGACCATAGACCACTCTGTCATCTGCGTTGATGATACCATTGCCATCGGTGTCTTGATATTTAGTGTCGCCTACTTCCTGACGGGCAATCTTCGCTACCGATGCGTTGTCGATATCCTGCTGCGTTAAGATTCCTTGCGTCTTGGTGACATAATAGCTAAACATAGGAAGGCCTGGCTCTAGGATATAAGGGGCATTGCTTCCGCTATATGCAGAGGGAATATAGATCGGACTTCCATCTTGGTTTAAAGACCGTACTTCATTTTTATTGAAAGCGATGTTGGCCTTCGTAGACCATTCGAAATCAGATCGTCTGATGTTGACGGATTGAACAGCTATTTCTAAGCCGCTGTTTCTTACACTGCCTATATTCTGTAGGCTGGAGCTAAAGCCGCTTGCGCCTAACACCGGAAGATTAAGTAAAAGATCTTTTGTCGTTTTTGTATAAGCGTCTATCACAAGACTAAGACGGTTTTTAAACAGGTAAGCATCAATACCTAGATTATAGGTATCCGACGTTTCCCACTTGAGATTCGGGTTTGCAATACCAGCGGCGACTAGTCCGGGAGCAGAGACCGGAGCATTTCCGCCGAAATTGTAAGAGGTGGATGCCAAGGTAGATACAAAATTATAGTTTCCGATATTGTCGTTGCCAGATTTACCCCAACTAAGACGTAGCTTTAGTTCATCAATAGCGTTGAATTCCTTAAGGAAATTCTCGTTAGAAATCCGCCAGCCTACCGAGACGGATGGAAATGTACCCCATCTGTAATTTGAGCCGAATTTTGATGAGGCATCTCGTCTAATGGTACCCGACACCAAGTATTTATCAGCATAATCGTATTGTAACCGGGAATAGTATGAAAACAGGGTATTCGTGTTCTCGCTTGTCGAGCCGTTGACGGTGATGCCGGCACTATTGGCTATTGCATTATTAAGGGTATTGACAACATCGTTTGCAAAACCACCTGCAGAACTCAGTCCAAAATTATCGACATGCCGCCAGTTGTACGAAAGTCCGGCAACAGCGGACACGACATGTACATCACGAAATGTGCCGCTATAATTGATGGTATTTTCGTTCACGAAATTTTGCTTACGGAAGCCATTGTATGATCCCGAAGCGTTCAGGCCTGGAGCTACATCCCGAGAAGCCCAACCTATAGACGGCGAATAAAACTTATACTGTTCATTGAAATCGTCGTAATTGATCGAAGAACGAAGATAAGCGCCAGGAAATAATGCATACTCTGCATATGTCGTACCTAGCAGGCGCGTATTTTTTGCTAATGCAATTGTATTGGTTAGCTCAGCGTATGGGCTCACCAAACGATCACTAGACCATTTGTATGTTGGAAATTCGCCTACTCCTGTATTTAATCCGGCATCTGCTTCTACGACTGGAGATATCCCCGCAATTTTCATAATAGGAGTATCCTTTCCTTCAAGAGTCGGCGTATTCCGCTCGGAATATGACGGAGAAAGGTTTACGCCGAATTTCAATCTTCCGCGAGACTTCGTTTCCACATTGGCCCGGAGTCCGTAATTTGTATAGTCTGTATTAACAAGTGTACTCTGCTGATTGAGATAATTTCCTGAGATATAATATTTGGTGTGTTCACTTGCTCCATTTGCGGATAGGCTATAGTTTTGGAAAAGTGCATCTCGATAAATAGCGTCTTGCCAGTCGATATATTGCAGACCGGGGTGCCCCGGTTGGGACCAGCGCTCATCGGGCATTAAAGCAGCATCATACGCGCCTGCACCTAAGCCTAAAATTGCTCGGCGCTGGTCGTTGTTTTGGTCTGCAGACCTTCCTGTGCCAGATCGTACCCAATTGATGTCCGCCATTTCGCCCGCAACGGCTATCCATTCCTCAGCATCGAGTAGGTCTAGCTTTCGGGAGATCTGACTGACACCTGTATTCACATTCAAATTAAGACTGGGGATACCCGCTTTTCCTCTTTTAGTCGTCACGATAACTACACCATTGGCGGCACGCGAACCGTATATCGCGCCTGCAGCAGCATCTTTGAGCACTTGGATACTTTCGATGTCGGAAGGGTTTAAATTATTCAACGGATGGGTGCTGTAACTTCCGTTTCCACTTTGTCCAACGACATCCAATGGAAATCCATCTATAACGTACAGCGGATCATTTCCGGCGTTGATCGACCCTGAGCCTCTGATCAAAATACTTAATCCTTGCCCGGGAATAGCGGTTTGTTGCCTTACCTGCACGCCGGGCAATTGCCCAATGAGGGCCTGTTCGACGCGGTGGAGTGGTTTTTCTTCTATATGTTGGGTATTGAGTGAAGATACCGCTCCTATAATGTCTTTACGACGCTGGGAGCCATAACCTACTACGACAACCTCCTCTAGGCCGCTGTCGCTTGCTGATAGGCTCACATCGATCAACGGTTGGTCGCCCACAACGATTTCCCGTGTACTGTACCCGAGGAATGAAAATTCAATGCTTGTTCTTTTGGGCACTTCAAGTTTATAACGGCCGTTTCCATCCGTCGTAGTTCCTTTAGAACTTCCTTTGATACGCACCGTAACGCCCCTAAGTGCAATGCCTTTGCTATCTGTCACACGGCCGGTAATTACATTCAATTGCACTGGGATATTTCCAGTGGATGGGAATGTAATGTCTTTATCCAAGAGCTGATGGCGATAGCCCGTCCTTAGATCAATTTTTGTGTCTTCCGAATAGACCGCTGCTGAAGCCTGGAATAAGCAAATATTCAGCATAAACGTCAATTTCACGGCTAAAAAGTAATGATTGCTGAGAAAAGCAGGGCGGATCATAGCTTTCCTTCGTTTTTTTTCCATATTTTTGATTAGATTAAAATGTAACATCGGAAACTCCAGTCTCGCTTCGACCTGATGCTGTGGCTTCCGTATAATAAAAAAACTTTTTAATCAGGGGACGTTAGCCGACGTCCCTTTTTTACTCCATCTTCGGCTTTTCATGCTGTAGTGAAATTCTAATCTTTCATTTGCTCTTTACTTCGTTCCAATGCTTTCGCAATAGTTGAGAAAGAGACTTCATGGAAAGAAAGCTTGGGTGCCTCTATGAAGTTTCTTCCAGTCTGTGTCTGTGTTAGAAGTGCCACATCACTTGATAAAGTATTTTTGGATTCTGCCAAAGCTAATTCCCGGATAAAAAGTTCATGTCAGCAAATATACATATACTCTACAGAAATGGTAGACTAAAATGAAAAAAATGTTATCATCATTATTTCAAGCTATTTTCCCTCAAAAAAAGCGTTATGGGCAATATAGATATTGAAACTTATTTGCTGGGGACAGTCTGCTCTCATCTCGATGCTTTATACCTTCTCCATGCCAGAAATAATAATTCAGTTACCTGATAAAAAAGTTTAGGTGCCTAAACTGGAAATGTATTTTTGTCCATTACCTTTTAAGCTTGAAGCGTTACGCAATAAATATCATGCTTTGTATGAGCAATATCGCGAGCCGAGTGCTGATGAAGGGAAGGTGATTTGATATCGTGGCTTACGATACGTTAACTTTCTTGTGGTCGAGTTTTTCTTCCCGTAGTCGGTGTTTTTTAATAAGTCAGTGGTTCGGATTATTCTCATGCCTCTTATCATCAATATTACATCATTGTTTTACAAACTTAGACAAGTTATGGGCCAAAACTATGAACTGATGCGTTCTATCTTTTTCTTAAGCTTAGCGATCAACGTTGGATCGATACGATAATATCCGTTCGGTTTGCCAGGGTATCGGTAGGAAGCTATCTTTTTCTTTACCCCTTCGTGATTAACAGCCTTAAAAATCTTCATCAATGGCGGAGCTATCACGATGTAACGTTGCTCAAGATCGATCATCATAATTTGATCAAACCGTATATATAACGCTTTATTAATATGTAAGTACATTCCTTCATGAAGCGTGTCGATTGTGTCATCTTCATCAAATAGAAATGGCGTAGTAAAACCTTCATTGAACACCACGTAATCGAACCCTTCGCCATAGACAAAAGCATAAAAATCTATTTCAACGGTTGGGGCATTCGGGTCGACAGGTTTAGGGTTAGCGAATGTACTGGCGAGCTTTTGTGCCTCATCAAGAAGTGTGTCGGTACTATGGTCTGAAAGTTCTACCGGCTTGGCCGCTTGTGGAGTAGAACTTTGCGCCGGTAAGAAATCCATGGCGATCAGCGTGAAATGTTTTCTAAACCCTTTATAAATAAATAATAGTGCATAGCCTATTAGTGCAGCCACGATAAAATAGTTAAGATCTGCTTGAATGGTCAGTCGTTCTATATCAGGGTCGATACGTATAAAAGGGTGTTCATTCCGATCACTTAAGTCTGTAAGGTCCATATTCGCGAATTGCGCAAAAGCATATGTAAGAAATAAGATGATCAGTGTATATGGAGCAAATGCCCAAAATGCTAAAGCTTGTTTACGGGGAGGTCTCTTTAGATAGATGGGGTACATTGTAAAGTAGGTTGCTGTACATGCTATAATGGAGAATATCAGCCCGGCCATCAACGCATAGCTGATACGGTCTCTCAAAAATTTATCATGAAGTTCTCCCGATAAAGACTGTATAACAGGGATAAAGGCAGAAAAAATAGCTATAGCAATACAGACATACATTAGAATAAAATAAATGCAATAATTTTTCCAGCTAAGTTTTTTATGATTCATATCTTCGGTAATTTGTAGTTATTATATTAACTAAATGTACGGCTTTTCTGTCAAGAATGCAAAATTACGATAGAGTACAAGCGGGCACTAGATCATATCGCCTGCTTTTAACTAAATGAATGAATAATTTGATTTACATCTTTTGATTTTGTATCTTGCTGAAAGATATCTATTTATAAATATATAGCTGTCTCGCGCAGCTATCTTTAAATCAGTTAGTATGCTGCATCTATTTAAAAATATGTTTGGTACAAAGCCCCAGTATGTACCCGTTGTTGCGAATCCGCTGCCCGTATTACCTCGTAGCCAAACGCTCGACCTACGTTTAGATCATTATCTTTATGCGCACCGGCAGTTTCCGACACACATCAAAAAACAATTGGGCAACACAGGTTTTCTTGTTACCGCGCTGGGGACGCAGGGCTTCTTGCCATTTAACCGGATGCCATGGCAATATCCGGTCGAAGGCTGCTGGACTGTTGTAGCACCGCAGTTAATAGGCAAACGTATTTTCTGTACGTTGAGCATGCGATATGAAGAAGAGAAAAATCCTTACCGTCCTCGCTTTATGGCCGATGCAAATGTGCATGGGTTTCCGAGGATTAAACTAGTTCGTGGAGAGCAGTACCAAGCTATCCTACTGCGACGGAGCCGTGCGCATGTCCTACTTGAATTGGGAGGTCATTTCGACTGGCAATATGGATCAATAGTCGCTGTTCAGCATCGTTCCGCGTTTGAAGATCCCTATACTTTCGAGCATTGTAAGAAGGGTCACTCGCTTTTGGTGACCTACCGCAAGTATTTCAAAAATAACATATCAATGTGTGGTGACATTGATATCCCCACGCCCTGGTATGATTGTACCAAGCACGAAGGGATAGGAGAGGTGCTTGATTTCGAAGTCTCTAAACATCCGGATGGAGGTCGCCCCAGACTACTAGTGGATGGCTACATGGCGACAATCCGAGTGCATAAAGAACAATTTGGTGAAAACAAGGAGATAATGATTCAGGCGCTAAAGAAACTAGAAAGCGGAAGCACGTTGCGTGCAGAGATCGTAAAATATCGACCAGATCTGCAAAAGATAAGCGTACGCTTGACCGACGAACAGGCCCAAGAACTATTGGAAAAGGAGCAACGGGATCTCTCCTTGGTATGTAGAGCTCTTGAAGATGTTGCCCATAGCCCTGACATGACGCGTTATACGATATTCAAATCAGGAGGCGAAGTCAATATTTTGGAAAAAGAGGTGAGAGCCGTCGGTCTGCTACCCGTAATCGAACCAGGGATAAACCTCCGTTTCGGCCCCTATACGCCAACGTTTCACATTTGGACCTACAAAACCACAGCCGAAGAGATCGCATTGGATTTTTTGAGATATCAACCTACTGATACATTGCATACCATAATAGGCAATCTAGAAGTTAAAAATACGCGGCAGATTGAATGGACATATACCCTTTTGCGACAACAGGGATTCATGGATATCTTGGCCGAAAAAGTAGCAGAGCATTTTCCGGATATAACGGTTAGTGAAGGCGACGGATACAGGGTAGTTAAGAACAAACGTATAAACATCTTATTTACGCAGGGGCTTACGCTCAATTTTAAAACGGTAAGGTGGTGGGAACTGCCGAATTATGCTACGCAACGTTTTATCCTCGTTAAGATACCTGAGGTATCAGCCCGCAGAGTGCAAATCTTTATAGATCACCACAAGGTGACGGTCGGAGATGGGGTGTACTTTATAGATCCGATAGTAGATGCCTGTTGGTCGGTATTGCAAGGTGTTATTGGGGCGGATGCGCTAGCTAATGATGGCGAAAGAGGAGTAGGTTTTATTCCCATTTAAAAGACTTTATCATAATCTTTCCGCCCATGGTTTCTTTCGCATTAATTTTAAATGCTGCTATAAAAGTAGCATATATCTGCACTACTCTTTTCCTAGAAAGAGTTCGGTTGTCCATTTCGGTAGAATCAAACTTTTCTCGGTGCGGGATAGTGGGACGCATCAAATCCAAGACGACCTCTATATCATTTAGGCACGGGACAAAGTCCACGCGCCAGCGATTTGCTTATACCAGCGCTAACGGAGGGGACTTTTTTTGTTATTTCAATTGTAGATTTTACGAGTCTGACGCCACTAGCAAGATTAGTTATATAGCAGCCATTAACTCTTTTAAACTATTGTCTTTTATTACCTCATTGTCGATTTTGCTGGGATAAAATTTGGAAAGAAGCATTTGTATTAAAGAGAAACTCTGTTCTGATCGTACCTTTGGAGCAGCGAGAGCATCAATAAGTTGTGCCATTAATTTAACTTTTTTCGCTTCATATTGGGAAACCATAAAGTCATTATCTTGTGCATTTTTGTGCAGAAGTATAATTGCATCAATTTTCTTGATCTCATCGACAAGATCCATCAAACCATACATCTCTACATTTTTCATAACACCTCCATTTTAGTCTTACAGCGTAATTTCGATAAAGCCTTTTGGAACTTTGATCCCGTTACGGTTACGTTTGTTTTTATCAAATTTATCCATCCAATACATCTCGTCACCTATATAAAGTGGATAGTTTTTATGATCGCGTGGATAGACCTTTATAATATAGGCATCCAATCCAAATTTACTCAAAGAATTCGGATATTTAAAATCAAGCAAAGATTGTTCCTTTTTATCTAAAATCCTGTAGTTTATAAATGTAACTAGATCTAAATCGTTGGGGCTCTTTTTCTTGGTTGTGTATGATCCGTTTATCCAACAAATAATTTTACCACCATCTAATATGTCTTTTAATCCAGAGGAATATTTCAAGAAGGCTTCATATAGTGAAATCCTCTGAGGCGTAGCCATATTTTCAACAAAAACCTCATGGAATAACGCTAATGTACACTTAATATTACTGTTGGGTACTAGGTTTCCTTTTGAGTCAAAATTAAGTGCCATATTAATTAATTTGTTTTAACGATTTATTCAGCTTCCCCTCAACTTTTTTACCTTATCAGCCAAATCACTTACTACTTTGATCAAATCCCAAATAGGCTGCGTTTTAAGTTCGTTATTCCTTCAATTTTTTCAAAGCGGTCTCGTATTGGCATTCGGTATTCAGCTTGATTTTTGAAAATCTTTTCTTTACCAAGGTTCCTAAGGGCAAAGCTCAAACTCAACCTTTGTTAGTTCAGCGATTTTTACGGCTTCATCTTCTTCTCCTATAACGTAATCAGTTTGACTAGACACCATGCCAGTGGTATCTGCAAGTTACTTTTTTGCTTCAGCGTCTTTTTCTTCCAGATAGGCGTCAAATTCCATATAAAAGTCAACCACTTTTATATCTTCAAACTTACAGAGCTTAAAGATTGTAGAAGTTGGTACATCGTAGCCTTCACCCTTTTTTAACCTAGTAAAAGTTCCTCTCGAAATTTCGCTCTTATCTGCGTACTCATTTCTACTAACTTCTTCTCCGTTAATTTTATGTGGTGAACAAAATTTCTTTTTTAAAAATTGCACTAAGTTTTTCTGATAGGAGTCTAGTTCGTTCATATTAATTTATTGATTATCGTGGGTTTATATTATTTGAAAATAAAAAGGACGAGATGTCGTCCTTTTGAATCTTTATTACTATATTTGCATTAGTTATTTATAAACGCGACAATTAATGAAGGTTTTATACTTTCAAAAACGATGTCACTCATAATCGAAAACCGCTAATTTTCCATATGAGTTGAACGTGGTGTCGCCTTAATATTGGATTCAAATTATATTTATATATTTGAGCCAATAAGGCGCTCCATGTCAGTCTCTGTGGAACCTTGATTTATCAAGGAGGTCCTAGCGGTACCACGGTCAGAGCATTGGAGTGTCTTATTGGTTTACAATACCAATTTTTGCTTCTTCAAGCTTTTCGAGTCTCATCGTTCACATAAACTTTAAAAATTATGATTGAACGATTAAAAACTACCCAGCAGAACCATTCAGCCCCGATCCAGGATCGTAGTCACTGGTTTTCCCTTTCATTACACGTAAAGAACATTATTACTCCACCGGAATAAAGTTGATAATTAATTAGGCAGAAAAAGGGGCGATGGAGCTTAGCTCTATCTTATAATAGTGTCACCTTTTGTTCTGCTACCGGCCTATCATACACCTTGCAACAGGTAGTACGATAGATTGATATCAACTTTTATTTTCGCACTTTAAAGGTAATGATAACTTTCTATTGGTACAAACCATTTGGCATGGTTTATTGTCGTAGTACAATAAAATGTTAGGTCGGTCTTTTATTTTTATTCTGGAGAAGGCGTAAATCAATACCGATTAACCTTGTATGAAAGAGCTTCAAACGCATTCCGGATAAGTCACTGATTTGTTGATTTGTAAAGACTTAGGTCTTTACACTAACCATTAAAAGAATGCGAAAATTACGCAAAGGGGAAAGCTATGGGCTATTGCGAGCTATAGAAATTGCCCTAAATACAATAAAAAGATCGCCACTTCGCTACGCTCGTCGCGATGACGGAGATAAAAGTGGAGTAGAGGAAAGTAAGCGGTGCGTACCACCGATAGTATACCACACAAAGCTGGTGACTTTATTAATTTCTTTCATATGTGTGTTGTTTAGTGATGCCCAGGCGCAGTCGGGTCGTACACTCGGAGGGGAAGTACGCTCGGCTGCCGACGGGCAACCTATTGAGGGTGTATCCATTGAAGTGGGGAAGAAGTACACGCTAAGCGATAAAGAGGGAAAGTTCACTATCACCGTCGCCGAGCAAAAGGGTACATTAAAGATCAATCATATTGGGTTTGTTGGGCAAAGCCTTGCTTACGATGAAACGACAACATCGCTAGATATCACGCTGCAGCCTATTGAAAACCAGATCGAAGAGGTCGACGTGGTCAGCACGGGATATCAGCGCATCCCCAAAGAACGGGCTACAGGGAGTTTTGAGTTTGTGGATTCGGCCTTGTTCAACAGGAAGGTATCCACCGACTTTGTGAGTAGGTTAGAAGATGTGGTGCCGAGTATATCAAGCAATAAGACCTATGCGCCAAATAGAGGAAGATATTTGGGGATCAATATCAGAGGTGTTAGTACCATGCGCTCCGAATTTCAGCCCTTGGTCGTTATTGATGGCGTGCCGTACCCAAATAATTTTGATGAATTTACGGGCAATTTTAACAATATCAATCCCAATGATGTAGAGAGTGTCACGGTTCTTAAGGATGCCGCTGCCTCCTCAATCTGGGGCGCACAATCGGGCAATGGCGTTATTATTGTCACAACGAAACGCGGGAAATACAACCAACCGTTTCAGTTGTCCGTGAATAGCAATGTCACGGTGGGCCAAAAGCCCGATCTCTACTACTATCCACAGATGAACACGTCGGATTACATAGATCTGGAAAAGCAGATATTTGATGCAGGGTATTGGAACAGTCGAATGAACCGGTACAGCGTGAACCTGACCCCTGTTGTTCAGTTACTAAAGAAGCATCGTGAACACGATATTACGGAAGAAGAATTAAACCTCGAATTAGATGCGTTAAGGGGGATTGACATGCGTGAAGATTTTATGAAATATATCTATCGCGAATCGGTGAACCAACAGTACAGTGTGCAGATGCGCGGAGGTGGTGAAAAGATCAATACCGCTTTTTCAATTGGGTATGACAACAACCTGGATAACTTGGTTACCTCGTCCTATAGTCGTTTCACTGCAAAGAACAATACCCAGCTTAGACCCATCAAAAATCTGACGTTGGATATCGGTGTTACCTATACCGAATCCAAACGTAGGGAATCCGAACAGCCGATGGGATATAACTTGATGGGTAGAGGTGAAGGGAATTTTCCGTACATGCAGATGGCCGATGAGCAGGGGAATCCGCTGGTTGTCGATGCAATTTCACGCAATCCGATTTTTCGCGATACCGTAGCAGGAGGGAGGTTGCTAGACTGGAAGTACCGGCCCATAGCTGAACTTTATGAAACACATAATCTGGTTCGTATCCGAGAAACATTTCTAAATCTCGGTGCAAACTATCAAATATTGCCGTCGCTAAAGATTTCTGGTTTGTATGCCCATCAACGTGCAGCGCAGCCCATGGAGCTTTGGCGTGGAATGGGATCCGTACACCAGCGCGAATTTATCAACTTTCGATCGTCTTGGGACAAAGACAATGTGTACTGGGGTATTCCCGTCGGAGAATACCTAAATACGCTTCACAGAAACAATGTATCCAAACAGGGCCGCATACAAATCGACTTCAATGAGCGCTGGGGTGCCCACGAATTAAGTGCTATCGCCGGGGGAGAGATTCGACAAATAGATAGCGATATGATATCGAGTATCTTTTGGGGCTACGATAGCGAAACGATGTCTTTTCAATCCGTGCAGGTAGGCAGCCAGGTCCCCGCGCTGAATGGTATTGCAGGTAACATCCTTCTTATGGATTTTTCGCAGAATGGCGCCTATACAAATCGGTACAGATCGACTTTTGCAAATGCATCATATAGCTATTCAGCGCGGTACACACTTAGCGGAAGCGTGCGTAAAGATGCTTCTAACCTTTTTGGGGTGAATGCAAATGACCGCGGACAGCCCTTCTGGTCTATAGGTGCCGCATGGACGCTCTCCAATGAAAACTTTATAAATAGCGACTGGTTTCCGTTACTAAAACTCCGGGCCACATACGGATACAATGGAAATGTGAATAACAGTACAGCAGCATATCCCATTATAAACGTTTCGTCATCGGCGGATTATATTACCGGACAAAATTATGCTACGATCCAATCGCCTCCAAATCCTTCGCTCCGTTGGGAACGGGTTGGTATGTTTAATCTGGGCTTAGATTTTGCGATCAGGAACAATCGCCTCTCGGGAGCAATCGAATATTATATCAAAAGATCGAAAGATCTTATTGCGCCGACCCAGATTGATCCTACCACGGGCTTTACCAGTTTGAATATTAACAGTGCTGATCTAGATGGCCGCGGCGTGGACCTCACCCTAAATTCGCTCAACGTCAGTACGCGATCTTTTGTCTGGTCGTCCAATCTTGTCTTTGCTTACAACAGGACCGAGGTTGCGAGGTCTTTTGTAAGTAACGATCGTGCCCGAAATTATGTGACCGGGCCGCATAGTATGACATTGACACCCATCGAAGGGATGAATCTCTATAGTGCACTGGGCTATAGATGGGCAGGTCTAGATCCGGCGGATGGAACACCACGCGGATATCTGGATGGGGAGGTATCAAAAGATTATGCCGCACTGGTCAACCAGTCGACGATCGGAGAGTTGGAAAATATGGGCACGACAAAGCCGCTGTATTTCGGGTCGCTCCGTAATAACTTCCGTTTTAAAGCAGTGGAACTATCCTTTAACATAGCCTATAATCTAGGCCACAAATTCCGTAGGTACTCGTTCGACAACCGCTATTTTATCGATCAGGGTGTAGGCCATGCCGATTATGCTAACCGCTGGCAAAAGCCGGGTGATGAGCAATGGACAGATGTACCGGCTTTCACGTATCCCAACAATCTGTATGCAAGCGATCTATATTATTACTCGTCGGCCCTGATCGAAGATGCCAGCTGGATTAAACTAAGGGATATCCAACTAAGCTATACGATTCCGGCAATGAATAATATTCCCCTAAAAAATGCGCGGATATATGCCTACGCTCAGCACATCGGTACGCTCTGGCTTGCAAATGCGCATCGCATTGATCCCGAGTTTGGAAAGATTGTTCCAGATCCACTTACCTTATCACTAGGTTTAAATTTTAATCTTTAATACCATGAGGAATTATCTATTATATGTATTACCAGCCCTATTATGCACAGGCTGTTCCGGTTTTTTGGATATCAAACCTGATCAAAAAATGGCCATACCCAATACATTGGAGCATGCTGATCTCCTGCTAAATGATTATACCAGTATGAATACCGGATACCCCGCATTAGGTGAGATCTCTGCTGATGATTATTTTCTCCGCAGTAATAACTGGCAGTCTATATCTGATATGGACGAGCGGCAGGCGTACATTTGGCAAGATGAGGATATCGTGAATACGGTGCAATGGCAAAATCCCTATCAAACGATATATAGGTCCAATCAGGTATTGGAAGTGTTGGGGGAGTTGGACCGGAATGTCGAAACAGCTAAGTACGATAAAATATTTGGAGGAGCACATTTTTATCGGGCTTTTGCCCTACATCAGGTCGCCCGTGTGTTTGCACCGGCCTATGATCCAAATAGTGCAAACCAAGAACTAGGAATCCCCCTGCGTTTAAGCCCCGATCTGGATATTAAATCAATACGCGCTACATTACAGCAGACCTTCGAGCAGATTACAAATGATTATAAGCAGGCCGTAATGAGCTTGCCCATTACGGAGACTTTGCTGGGCAGACCTTCCAAAGCTTCGGCATATGCCGGCCTAGCAAGGATGTACCTGGACATGGCGGATTATGAGCAGGCTTATCGATACGCAGACTCATGTCTGGGGATTTATAGTGCCCTTCAGGATTTTAACGACGTTAATTTAGGTAGCGCCATGCCAATCACCCGGTTTAATAAAGAAGTACTCTTTTCCGCGGCCAGCTCATTGGCCGGCCCCTTAGCACAGACCTTTGCACGAATCGATACCAATCTTTACAAATCCTATTATGACGATGATCTGCGCAAGCAGGCATTTTTTCAGCATAACACTAACGATGTAGGTACATATGCATTTAAAGGTACCTACAGTGGTTCGCACGTAGGCGTCTTCGTTGGCCTGACTACGAGCGAACTCTATTTGATAAGGTCTGAGGCTGCGGTGCGTACGAATCGACCGGATCAAGCGCTCTCGGATGTCAATCATTTATTAATGCACCGTTGGAACGAGGATGTACCGTATCCGGATATTACGGAGCAACAGCCCGATCGATTGCTGGAGATTATTTTGGACGAGCGCCGCAAGGAACTGATTTTCCGTGGGCAGCGGTGGGCAGATCTCAAACGATTAAATCAAGACCCGCGGTTTGCAAAAACTTTGATGCGGAATATCGACGGGCAGGAATATCGTCTTGAACCAAACTCCCCGAAATATGCGATCAAAATACCGTTGATCGTGATCGAGGAGACAGGGATGGAGCAGAATAAAAGGTAGCGTTTGGAGATCCGTCATGTCGAACTCGACGATAAGAGAGGAGATATCTATGGACTATGCACATTAACTTGTCTATAGACCTCTCCTGTCGTCGAGGTGACGGACTTTGATAATAAGAATATAAAAACATGAAGAAGATTATAACATATATTATTTTATGGAACGTAGTTGGGGTAGGCTATGCACAACAGAAGCAGGTGGATTTGAGCAAGCAGGTGAGGGTAGGGGAAGCGATGCCAACTTTAGATCCACAACAGGTTTTGTTTTATAACCAGAACCATATCAATCTCGGCGACTACCGGGAGAAGGTATTGATCTTGGATTTTTTTGACACATATTGTTCAAGCTGTATTGCTTCACTACCAAAGCTGCAAAAGCTACAGAATGAAATGGGGGATCAGTTACAGATTGTAATGGTTACCTGGCAGGATAGGGAAACCATCGAAAAATTTTGGTCATCGAATAAATTTGTAATGGAGCATAAGATCCATTTGCCGATGATCTACAGTGACTCGCTGTTGCGGAAATATTTTCCGCACCGGGTTATTTCGCATGTGGTATGGGGCTATCAAGGCAGCGTGCAGGCGATTACACAACCTGATTTTGTGACAGGTGATCGCATTATTCAGCTGTATAGAGATGGTAATATCAAGCTGCCATTGAAATATGACTTCGAAGACAATAGAAAGCAAAATGCTAACATACAGAATAGCAAGGGATCCGTATCGCTTACTGGATTTCAGGAGGGGAGACCAACGACGAGCTATGCTTATGGATTGGATAGTTTGACTGGTATGTACAAGACTTCATTCTACAATATGCCAATATTTGGAGCCTATACAGCTGTATGGAGCAAAATCAAAAAGCCTGAATTTATCATGAAACCTGAGCGTATCGTATGGGAGGTACGGGATTCGAGTTTATACAAAAACTTTGGCCCGCAGGGAGCAGGGCAGATCTGGCTGTCGCAGCACGGGATATGCTACGAACGTTATGATCAGGTGGCGCGTAGTGAAAAAGAACAAGCGGAAATAGTTTTGCAGGATTTAAATAGTTTACTTGGTGTTAACGTGTATTGGTCAACTAAAAAGATGCCCACTTTAGTCATCGAAGGAAAATACAGGAAGCCGCAGGATTTCGAATCGATAAAAGGACAAATGATGGAAGGAACCTCTGTATTGGCCTTTAGTCTCGATATGGCAGGAGGATATCCTCCCGTAGTTGATGAAGTAAATAGCAAAGAGTTTCTGGTATTGCCTAGATATAAAACTCTGGCGGATCTCAACCAGCTCCTTAAAAGCTATAATCTTCGTATTATAGAAAAGAAGGCTGATTTGGAAGTGTTGATTTTTCAGGAGAGCGGAAGCAGATAATCTAAGGACACAATAAGGGGTTAGCGCTAACTAACCCCTTTCCGGATAAATTTATATGTTCTTACCTATCTAATCCTTAAGCTGAACATTCGTCGATGGATTTCTGTTATTCAGTGCAATGATCATTTCATTCTTCAATGCCTCTGTTAAAACAGGTTGTCCACCAGCGTTATCAGCTTGAACCGCACAGATTTGGTCAGTTCCACCACATGAAGGTGATGGATTTAACGTGTAATCTGCTGGTTCGGTAGGATTAGAGCCGGTAAATTGAAACCAAGCCATAATGACCTCCGATTTTTAACTATCTTTACTTAGATTTATAAGGTTACAACATGTTACTCGCATGTTGGCCGCTGTGCCTCCGGCTTCCGGGGGCATTGCTTTTTTTATAGCAAGCGGTCTTGAATATTATCATTTCCCCGCCCCACGGGGGAATAACGCAAACTTACGCCAGCGCCATAGGGCCGGGCTGCGGAGCAGGCACCTCATATCCATTCTCCGATAAGCCACAGCAAGAATGGATCTGTTATAGATCATGGGCGATAAGCCGTAATGGGCTTCCTTGCGCCTTACGTTGTTCCGTTCTGCTGCGTACTTTCTTCTGCTTGTATGTAAGCTGTTGCTCGTCATGTATTCTGTTTTTAAAGAATGTGCTACAATGGGAGAGGGTGCATCATAGCCTTATCCTTAAGCGTTTTCTAAATAAAAAATGCGAACGGCAAGCGATACCGTGTAATCGGGGTCTACCTCGTCCTTTACTGCTACGGATTGGCTCTGCACCCGTTGTAACCGCTCTTCCCAAATAACAACCTTTGGATTTTGAGCTGTTGCTCGTTGCTTACGGTTCTCGTCTTTATCCAACGTAATATTACCTCGGTGCTGCAATACATTTTCCAAGGAGGTGCCGTACGATTCTTGCGCAAGTACACCCAAGCTGATGACAAACTCCCGCTGCTCGGCACTAAGGCTAAATCGGTAGCAAACCCAGTCTACAAAATTAGCCCGTATTAGAGCACATTCTTGATCGATACCGGTTTGCCCCAACTGGTAGACCTCGTATTGCCATTCGTCTACGCCTAAGGATGTAAATGCAAATTGTTTGTTCATGATATATTGTTTTACTGTTTAAAAAAGGAATCTAATTCCCGTTAATTGGTACCGGTAAAGCTAGGGGCAATCAAAAACAAAATAAAAGCTTTTTTTGCCAAAGGGCGTAAAGTGGGTTTACGCAGGAGTGAAACCCAAAAAATAGGGAGTAAAGTGTCGATAACTCTATGTAATCGATTGTTTTGGTAGATTTTTTTTGTTATTATTGAATATCGTATGTACCAAACCTCAATTATTTATGAAGATTATACCCGTATGGAAGGAATTTCTTAAATCAGAATATTACAATTTTGGAATAGTAATAGGCATCTCTTTATCGACGGGTCTATTAGTAGCGCTGTTTCCTTTTCAAGATCTAACACCATCAAATATCTTTCGCTTTCCCATATTAATCGTCACCTTGGAAGCTGCATTTATCGCCGGCCTCATTATCACATGGGTCATGTTTGTATCCTGGGTACTCGACGGAAAGTATGACTGGTTGGTAGCTACCTCAAAACGGGCAGTCTATCAGATGCTCTACGGTGGTGTCGTTTCTGTGGGAATTATTACCAGCGTACTGGGCATGGTATATGGTAGACCGTTGTTTGATATTGATACATTTCAATATCTTTTTGCCCTGCAATTGTTGCTGGTATACTTGATTAATGACCGGGCCTATATGATCTATTTGGCAAAGCGAAAGCGTAACTTCAAAAAAGAACTGGTAATTCGGGACGAGCAGTTGCGCCATCAGGCCTTTGAATTGCAACTTCTTACAGATAAAAATAAGATGCAAGAAAATCAGCTACTCGATCTAAAAGACCAACACGCAGCTTTTCGATCGGAACTGGCAACATATACCGACTCGATTATAACGCTTAAAGCGGAACTTGGGGAGAAGGAGGCAATGCTTCAGCAATATCTGATGCCACCTCAGGAAATAGCGCCGTATACCTTAAAAATTGCAAATAATGAGCGCGTATTTCTCGAATCTGAAATCCGAGGATTTGAAATCGATGGCCAGCTCAATAAAAAGCCGCTGATCCACCTGCATACCACCACAGGAGAAAAAATATTGACCTCAGAAAAGGGACTTAATAAAGTTGAAAAAAAGTACCCGACGTTTCCGCGTTTGAATCGGCAACTCCTGGTTGCGCCACACGCAATAGAAAGCTATGAACTTAATGGCACCGATGGTGCTTATGTACGCGTAAACTTTAAAGAGGACGTAGTCCCAGTTAGCGAAGAGAATTGGACGAAAATTGGAGATAAGATAAGGATCATAGTCGCAGAAAATAATAACAGTAGTAGTGCAGCATCTTAGTCCCTCTCCAAGATGCCGTGTAGTAATTAAGATCTACACATTTTTTTGATTTCATCTGGATCAAGCCCCGTATAGTCGGCAAATTCCTGTATGCTCAGGTACTGGTGGTCTGCCTTGCCGTAAACTTCTTTGATTAAGCTTAGGATGCGTCTGGCCTGTGAAAGACTCTTCCCCAAAATGATGCTTACATCTTTGGGATATATACAGATGCGTGTATTGTTCATATCGTTCTATTTTTTTAATTGGTTGTGGTGGAATATGTTGTCACCGCAATATCTTGATAGCGCGCGATCCCTCTCCTCCGGCTACGGCCGGATCGCACAATAAGCTAAAATACCAAAACACAGCTTGCAACAAGAAGCAAATGTTGTCATTTATGCCCATTTGTACCCATATATGCCCATATGGGACATTGAATTACAGTTTACTACACAACTTTGATTAGCGGTAGCATAGTGCTATGGAGAGGAACCATTGAAGTAAAACGTAATAACCATGAAAAATCAAAATGAACGCGTCTTACAGACGCTGCGGGCAATATTGAAATTATTGGAAGATCGGGTGCCTGCAACAATACATGTACCTACAATCAAAAAGGAAGGCGAGGAGACAAGTGTACAAATAATTCATGAAGAAGAAGGACTGATGACCCTCAAGGAGGCATATGTCGAGTTAAATATCAGCCGTAGTACACTGCATACACTTCGTGAAGAAGGTAAACTTACCAGTGTCTATCAAGGTCGTAATGTGCGGCTGCTCCGCATAGAAGTGATGGCCGCCAAGAAATGGTACAGCACGATGAAGGGTAAACTTTAGTCTCCAGCAACCTCCCGGCGGCTTTCCCGTGCCCTATTCCAAATGCCTCCGCTACAGATCGTAAGTGCTATGATGCGGGGGCATTTTTCTTGGACATGAAGGAGTATGTATCTAATGCAAATCGCTTTTACTCCAGTGCCGTTCATACCTTCTGTGATGTACAGGCAATTGCCTGGAGCAACGCGGAAGACTCCTCGGCTACGCAACTATTACGATCCATCATTGATCGTATTTTCTTCGGATGATATCCACTCGGATGCCCTGCGGAAGAAAGCACCTGCACCTTCCATCGTATTATCCCGACTGTTGATCTGGATGTCTATCGTGCCCAGGTAATGGTATGCGTATGCAGGGATATTTTCTTTTATCTTGATCCGGTATCCTGCGCTGTTGATACCATACGATACGGTGCGAGACGGATTGCATGCAACGTTGATCGTTTTCCCTACGTTGCCGATCGTATTTCCTGCCAGCCCGAGCATAAAAGATGCGCCGCTGAGGAGACTTCCTCCGGTGCGCATCGTACTTTCGAAGCGGGCAGTTTGCTCAGGTTTGATCAGAACAAGCCCCTTGTTTGCACAATCTTGAGCAACTTTGATCATAAAATCGACTAAGCTCTGGCTCCTTTCCATCTTTGGAGCATGGAAACAGAAGCACTCATAAAATCAAGACATCCGCCGTAAGAAAAATGCAAATCAGCGAATACACAAATTGGCAGATCTGCGAATCAGCATACGGATATTATAAAAGCAAATCCGCGAATATGCAGATCTGCACATTAGCATACAATAATAAAATTTAAAAACATCATGAGAAAAGATAAAGTAAAAACAAATTACGAGAAAGTATCCGAGTTTGAACTGTCGACATTGGCAGGTCGGGTACTCAAAGCGATTCAGGAACCAGCTGCAGCAGTTTATTTTCCGAATCCAAATCCTACATTGCCTGTTCTCGAGGAATTGGTTAACGATTATATACAGAAGCACGAGATCGCGAGCAGACGGGGTAGTGCTTTGGAGATCGGCCAGAAGAATGAGAGCAAAACACGGCTATTGGAAGGGCTGCAGCTACTGGCAACCTATGTGAATCAACAAGCCGGCGGGCAGATATCCGTGTTGCTTAGCTCAGGCTTGATACTGGCGAACCAACCTAAGAGCAAGGATACGCCGCTGATACCCCTGAATCTCAAACTCCGGGACGGTAGAGTAGGAGGGCAGATGCGGTTGGATTTTCAGGCAGTAAAAGATGCATGGCAGTATGAAGTGGAGATCGGACAATCTGCCGTGGGGTCGGCCGAGATTCTCTGGGAGCGAACCGTCATGACTACCTCCTCGCGTAGCAATGTGCTGATCGGCTTCGAACCGGGCGTAAAGTACTATGTGCGTGTACGTGCCCTAAATGGCAAAGGTATCGGCGATTGGTCCGAGCCGGTATCATTAATAGCGAGGTAAGGTGTAGGAAGGGTAAAGGGTCGGCTGCGGTCGACCCTTTACATTATTCACTACTTGCGCTAAGCGAATGTATATTAGCGTCGAAAACTATATGTTATCCCTCCAATGAATACCCGCCCCGCCTGTCCGGGCATCAACTCGTGTTTGAAATCAAGTATATTATCCACGGTGAATCGAAGTTTCATACGGTCTTTCAGGATTCGTTTTTCTATGTAGGCATTTAGTAGCAGATGCTGCGGTACAAACGTATCGAACCTGTCAATGAAGTTATTGTTATTTCTGTCAGCAAATGCATACTTTCCACGGTAGTTCGCCCGTATCGAGCTACTTGTGTTCCAAGGTTTGTAATGATAGAATACCTGTATATTGGCCATGTGCCGCGATCGATTTACTATCCCCCAATAATTCTCAATCCTGGGAGCAAACGATTGGCCGGTCTTAGGATCGTGCAGATTTTGATTATAAGGCCAGCCCCCCGAGCGGATACTGTCTTGGATGCTAAGGTCTTTTGCCAGAAGGTATTGGTATCCCGCCTGTATCTGTAGTCTTTCCAATGGTTGCCATTGTACATTTGCCTCGATACCTTTGTTGGTCGCTTTGGGTAGATTTTGATAAGTGTAGATCTGTCCGATACGTGTGCCTGTAGCTACAGGAATCGCATCAATTTGATTTCGTAGATAATGATAAAACACTCCTGCCTCTACCGCCATACTGGTATTCGGTTTCCATTGGGTGCCGAGATTGAAAGAAGTACTTTTTTCTGGTTTCAGATTTTGATTCAGTTGATCGGCTATATGAAAAATCTCGCTGATTTCTCCAGCTGCATTCATCAGTTCCAGTGTTTCTTTCAATAATTCATTTCCTATAATAAGGTAATTTGCAGACGGGTTGAAGAATGTGAGATAGCGCATGCGATAATCCGGAGCTTTAAAGCCTGAACCTATACCTGTCTTGAAGGAGATTTTTTCGTTTAGGTAATATTGCAGACCGAAGCTCGGATTAAGCTTTCCTCCATAGGAACTAGTTTTGTCATATCGCAGGCCGCCACGTAGGTCTAGCTTTTCCCATAGGCGTTTGTCGCCCTGGAGATAGGCAAAGAGGGTGGCCAGCTGTTGTTTATCGCCAATAGCTTGATCGTTCATGTATTCTAGGCTCCCGCCAAATCCTCCGGTCAGATTTAATCCACTCCGATAATTTTTGGTCAGTTGCTGTTCGATCCGGTGTACGGTTTGTTTGAAGGAAAGCTCGCCACTATTAGCGGATTGGCTCTGCCATTTGTTAAACTGATCAACGTCATAATGTGACAGGTAGTAGCGGCTGATGCTACGTATCCCCCTACGGAAACTGTGATCTAAACTCAGTGAATAGTTGATGTCTCTTTCATCCTGCTTGTCTTGTCCCTGCCATTCGCTATCCCAGTTCTTGGTCATATCTGATTTTCGTGTACCATACCGTATGCTTGTTCCTAGATATGTTTGTTTGCTAAGTTGGTAGCGTATCCGACCTTGCGTATCAAAGTTGCTATAAGGAGGGCTGGACTGACCGGAAGAAAGATAGGGGTTGGTATTGAAGCCGTCCGTGCGGTAATAGTTTGCACTAAAATGTGCCGATCCGCGCTGATGTGCAAAAGGTGTTTCGGCATCAACGGTAGCGTCGATAATGTGTAAGCTACCGTAATTGAGTGATAGCTGTGCCTGCGGTTCGATGGCACCATAACGGGTGATGATATTAATTGCCCCGCCAAGTGCATCGCTGCCGAATAAGCAGGATGAAGCTCCTTTTACAATCTCTATACGCTCGATGTTGCTGACGGAGATCCTGGAAAGGTCGAAGTTCCCGTTGTTACGTCCCACCATAGGTTGGCCATCAATCAGTACCATGATATATTCGCTTCCAAACCCCTGTAATTGGGCACCGATAGAGCGACTTCCGCCTCCAACATTGTTCACGATAGCTATCCCGGTCTGTTCCTTAAGGACTTCGTCCAGCCGACGGCTGCCCATCATTTCGATCATCCGACGGGTAATCACTTGAAGGGGCATAGCGGAGCGGTTCAGCTGTAGCAGCTGGTCGGGCGACTTCGGTGTTTGTGTGGCCCGTTGTACATCTACGGTTTCAATGAGCTGTGAATCAGAATGAAGGGTGATATTTTTGGAGATTGTCTTTCCCGCCTCGACACGGATCGTGTCTCGGTAGGTGGTATAGTGGTCATGGACGATTTCTATGACATATGTTCCTGGATATAGCTTGTCAAAGATAAACTGGCCGTTCTGGTCGCTTTGCACGAGATGTTTGTCGGGTTCTAAGAGGATGTGTACCCCGCGGAGAGGTAGACCTTCTGTTGTGGAAATCTGGCCCATAAAGTTTCCCAATTGAGCATAAGTTCCCCATGTGATGAATGACAATACCAATACATGGATATAGCGTAAGAGCACGTACATACTTTTAGTTGTCTCCTTTTTACTTTTTACTTAAATTATACGTCATACCTACGAAATAGACTCTTCCGGGCTGGAACGGCATCTTGGAGTCTATAAAATTCAAAATGTTCTCTGTACTCGCCCGCAATGCAAGCCTGTATATGGGGAATTTTTTTTCTATCCCGGCATTAAGCAGGTAGTGCCCACGGACGAAGGTGTCGAATCGATCGAGATAGCCATTGTTGTTACGATCGCTAAAACCGTATTTCCCACGGTAATTTAGCCGGAAGTTAAATGTCATTTGTAGCGGTTGGTAGGTATAAAATACACGCGCATTGAACATGTGATTGGAACGGTTTTCTATACCCCAGTAGTCACTGCCCGAGGGGTTATAATTAACTGTGCCGCCGTTGGGATCAAAAATTGGATCGAAGTATTTGCCTCCCTCGCGGATTTCGTCAGCGATACTTCTGTCCTTGGCAATAAGGTACTGATAGCCTCCACTGATCGTGAGATCTACTATCGGACTGTAACTGAAGGAAAAATCACCACCCTGGTAATATGCTTCCGGATTATTGCGGTAAGAATAGATGAGGCCCCCATCGATATCCGTACCGATCAGGACACGGTTGATCTGATTGTTGATATCATGGTAGAATATGCTTCCCTCCATACGTAGCTTCCGATTGGGCGATTCCCAGACGAGGTTAACGTTATACGATTTACTCATTTCCGCATTTAAGGCAAGACCTTTGATTTCATCATATATAGGTTGCAGTTCATATTGACTTATCCTTCCACTCTCCCTTAGGGAGTTGATGACATCGCGCATGGTATTGGTGCCCAGTACCATACTGTTGATGCCTGGGTCATAGGATACCTGGTATAGCTTTTTCATATCCGGTGCCTTAAAAGCGGTACCGTATGCTATTTTAGCGGTTAAATTTGGCAATATTTTGTATTGCAATGCGGCACTGGGGTCTAACCGCCATCCGTAATCTACAATCTTGTCATAGCGGATTCCAAATGTCAGCTCAAGTTTGGGAATGATATCCCAGTTGGCCTGAGAGTACGCAAAAAAGGTTTTAATCTGGTTGATATCGCTGAGTATGTTTTGGTCGATCTGGTCAATTGTCCCGCCACCTCCCGTAATAACGTCCAGTCTGTCAGGGAGGGTGTAGGAAATCTGTTGCTCGAAGCGATGCAGTCCCTGTCCAAAGGTATTTTGACTTAGGCTGTCGCCTTGTGTCAAGGCAACGAAGTTGTCAAAGTTGAACTGGGTATAATAATAGCGGGTCATGCTTCGCCAGCGTGCATTAAAGCGGTGGTCAAAGTTTGCCATGAGGTTCAGGTCTTTTTCATCGAGCCCATCTCCAGTTTGGTAATTTGTCCCCTCAAACGCCTTGTCCATAAAGCTTCTTCGCAAGCCATAGCGGGCACTGACCGAAACCGCATTTTTAGGATTGAATGTATAGCGCAATCTTGCGTGTGCGGCGTAGTTGTCGTATGGAGGCAATGTGCTGCCTTTGATTAGGCCTTGGGACGTGTTAAATCCGTCGGTATGGTAGTAGTTTCCGCCCATTGATAATGTTCCCTTGTTATTTAGAATCGGTGTCTCTCCATCGAGCATCACATCTACGGTCTGATTGCTGCCGTAACTGGCTGTTACTACAGCCTGCGGATCGGTGACGATTTGTTTGGTAATAACATTGATCGTACCGCCCAATGCGTCTCCACCATAGACAAGTGCAGCAGAACCTTTTGTAATTTCTACCCGCTCAATGTTGGCTACACTGATCCGTGAGAGGTCAAAGTTGCCGTTGTTGCGACCAACTATGGGCTGTCCATCTATCATGACCAGGATATACTCACTTCCAAACCCTTGCATCTGTACACCTATTGCACGTGCTCCTGCACCGATATCGTTGACAATGGCCATGCCTGTTTGCTCTTTGACCACTTCGTCCAGCCGTCGGCTGCCCATGAGTTCTATAGTGCGTCTGTCTATGACCGTCACGGGCATGATACTGTTTTCTAGCTTGACCAATGTCTCGGTATTGGCGTTGATCCGTCTTCCTTGCACGGTAACTTGATCTATGGCTTGCTGATCGGTATCCAACACGATATCCAGTAAACTGGGGTTATTCTTGATTTGTATAGGTAGAATTATACTTTTATACCCCACGGCAGATATTTCGAGGTTAAAGTTTTTGCTTGGAGCGAGGATACTGTAATAGCCGTTGCTATCGGTTTGGACTGCGATCCCCGTATCGAGTATACGTAACGTCACGTTTTCTACTGTTTTCCCTGTTTTGGTAGTCACTGTGCCCTGTAGACGATACGTTTGTGCACGTGATGAAGCTATGGATAGTATAAGGAAGAGTAGGGTAATGTATGTTTTCATTGATGTGTTGTGTACTGTGCTGTTGTTAATCTACGATCGTGTGCATTAGCTTCTGTTAGAAATTAATCCCGGGTTCTTACGTTTCTGCTGCCGTCTTCCTGTATAAAATAGCGAAAAGTGATATACGGGCTGGGCCAATTAGGATCGGTCAATACTTCTGGAGCGCCTTTATACATGGATATCAATTGCATTTTCCCGTAACGGTAGCTCCCGTCTGGTTGTTCCAAACGTAGATAATATGCTCTGTAAGGGAATGGCTTGGCAATAAATGTACTTCCAATCTCATACCAGGGATTTATCCCCGGGCCGTATTGTGAGGTGTATCCAATCTGTAGATTGTCTGCAGGGCGGTTGTCAAAAAACTCGTCTTCGGGCGCTTCATTCATAAAATCGTAGCCGTACTCATACATGATCAAAGACGACTTGGAAATAGGACTTCCATGGCTCGGACTATACCGATTGCGGCCATTGTTAATAAATACGGTACCGTTCAGATCATCTGTAAAAGCAAGATCCCAATCTGCGGTTTTGAGATAACGGGCAGAATCCGCTGCGTCCCGGATAAATTGCTGCCAACGGTCGCTGAACCGATAGAGAAATATACTGTACTTGCCGGCCGCTTTGCCACTCTTGCTATACTCCACTTGGATGAAGTCCGTATTGGCATTATAGTTGGCATCGTTTACCATCAGCTCCCAGGCCTTGCCATTGTATTGGTACACCCGATTGTTGTCATTGTCCCGATAGGCCCACCCATTTTGTGGACTGGGGGGTGGGTTTTGTATGAATCCTCTCCAGTTGATATAAATACTATCATTCTGCGCCGTCCCCCTATGTCCATTGATGTCCATTTGGAACCAGGCATTGCTGCGATAGATATATTGATATCCGTCTATTGTATTGCGGTACGCCTCATTTTCTGCGACCGTGTTGGGATGGGAAGCCGCATCTGCACGCCATTTTATATTTCCTTCGGTACTACCGTTAATCCCTATGGCAGCATTGATGATTTCTCCTGGTCGAGCGACGAAACGTATGGAATCGGTCCACCTTGAGTTGTAATACCGTTGACGAAGGTATAAGTCGTCGGTCTCATAATTGTCATCCCAACCGTCGGTAGCCAGTGTATCGCCCGGCAGATCGTAGATAAGGGTACTACGTCCGTCGTCGTAATTTGGCGTAAGGTCTTCCAGTTTATAACACGAGGCGAGTCCTAATGTTATTAATGTAATTGCGACAATCAATCTACTCATATAGAAAGGATGAAGTTTAAAGTTAGTCTGTACATGCTGAGTGGATAGTTTCTTTAGTTAGTAATATGTGTGTTGGTCAGCTTTTTTCGTGGCAATATGGTATTGTTGATCGGCGTGCCGCGAAAGGTGAGACCTATGATTACCACTTCTTTGTTCAGTACGGCTGTGGCGGTGGTTGGTATGGTAAAGGTAATCCGATTGCCCGATATGGCTCGGTTGGCGGGTGGGATATTATAGGTACTGTAAACCCCGGTGCTGGCATCTTTAAGTCCAAGTGCCAATGCAGCGAATGTAGTATATGCGGATCCGATAGCGCTGTCATCAAAAGTGTAATCTAAGGTCATCTCTTCTCCCGCTTTGATTTGTTTTCCCTCATGTGAAAATTCAAGGGTAGCATACCTCGTTGCCTCGATTATTGGTTGAAATAGGGCTGTGGAAAGAGGAGAGCCTATAGTGTAGCTGTAGCTACTATTACTATGACGCAAGGAGAAGTTAAATATTCTATAATGTTTATAGGTGTTGAAAAAGTCGGGTGCCACCTTTACCACAATATTTCCGATTTCTGAGATGCTGACCAAATTTTTATCGATAGTGACGCTTAAGCCATTGATTACTTGTCCCGGAATGATTTGCTGTAGCCCTAAGCCGAAGGATGCGATGTCACTGATGCTGTAATAGCGGTTAAAAACTGCTTGCCAGCCTTCCTTGACATTGATCTTAAACTCCAAATCGGAGCCAATAGGCACATTGCCGTAGTTGGAATACGTCACATCGTTTATTATGCTAGTTAATGTCGGCAGCAAAAGATTGATGTTAATAACACTCGATTTGAAATCTCCTACTTTTACATACAAGCGGTGAATCCCGGTATCTAATTCGGAAGTTAGTGCGGGTAATGTGGCTTGAAGTAGGTTTGTTGTCGCTGTGCTTTCGTCGAAAGGTACGTCAAATTCAAACCCATCGCTTACACGTTGCAAGTATACTTTGATGTCTTTAACATCTCCAGTAGAAAGAAAATACTGGCCGTTAATGTTAATGGGTGTCGGAGATGACCAGGAATAAAATGTTGGGGCGTTATATATCGAGGGTACTGCAATGTTGAATACTGGTTTTAAATTGAATACCGAGATACTACCGTCTTCGGCGGTGACGGTATACGTCGTGTTCTCTGAAAAATCAACTTCTTCACCGGAAGCGGGGGAGATGGATGCGCCTTCTGAGACTTTGATGTGAGGGGTTATCTTCGCTGGTCGCTCAGCATCCGGACTCCAGTAAACGGTGATTTGATTGTTGTTGATGACGGCATCCAAACTATCGATATCCCCATAACCGGAAATACTGAACTGTTCGATGCTGTTGAATGGTTTTAAGATTTGTTCGTATTCCGTTTTACAGGCATTCATCACCGAGATGCTCGCGACAAACAGCAGGAAAAGAACGATTTTCTGTATATATATATTGCGCATGTTTTCTTGATCAAATAGATTTTGTAATAGGGTTGGATTATTGTTTGGCTTTTACGGTTAAACCTGATGAACCGCCACGGTTTATCAAGACATCGTTACCAAGGTCTGTCTGCTCGTCGAAATCTCCATAGAAGGCGAGTCCATAAGTCGGTCGTGTGTGGTAGATAATGGTCGGAGACTGTGAATTCCATCCACTATTGGGGTATAAACCAATGGGTAGATCGGGAAAAATAGCCTTCACCGTGGTGCGGGTAGCACTCACAATTTTCATGGGCACATTTTTGTTTAGGAGTTCCAAAGGAAAGCCTTCCGGTGTATATCGGATAGCGGTGTTTGGTATAAGTGTGTTGTAGGTGAGCGGATCTCCTGCAACGCGGGCGTATAGATTTTTTAGGCCTACAAACACGGTACCGTAGCGGTCATCTGTCGGGCTGTTCCGACTTATGGTAAATTCTATCGTGTCGCCAGCAGCATAATGCATACTTGATGTTATTTGGGTCATGTAGGGTCTTCTATAATAGAGTTTCATAGGGTTCAGGTCTGTCACGCGCCCCTGATGCTCCATTTTTACGTCGTATTCACCGGCCATGGCATTTGGCGAAATGTCGACCAGCATGGTATATAAGGTGCCGGGGCTTACCGAAAAGGCTGTAGCATAGTCATTATGTTGTTCTCCCGTCGCTTTGTTCGTGAATACAAATCGGGCATTGGTACTGGTGGATTCGAAATTGCCAATTAATGTCAACCGGCCATTGACCGGTTTTTCCAGCAATGTTGTCGCATCCGGCGTACCACTAATACTTACATTTAATGTTTGACCATAGGGCAGTACTTTTTGTATGACCGCATAACTGCGTGAAGCTCCAGTAGCGCTTTTGACAGTGTACTTGGTGGTGTCAGCGCCTAATCTTAATGGTTCTAGACCACCATCTAGGTTGATTTCTTCACCTTCTGAATTATAGATGCTAGCCCCTTCATCCAGTCTAATTTCTGGCATAAGATATTCGATAGCATAGTAATAGGGAACATATAGCGTTATCGTGTTTTTTTCTTCGTTGATCGCTCCTAATAATTCCTGCTCCGTATTGGTAATGCTAAAGGCAAGGATTTTGTTAAATTCAGGCTTCTCGTAATCGACATGTGCTGTTTTGGTACAAGATAGAAATCCGAGAAGGAGGAGCATCCATATGCATGTCTTGGTGTGTATTTTATTCATTATGATAATAACATTGAAGTAATTAAATTATATTCCCACTGTTGTTTTTTTTGTGTTTAGATTTATGTGTAAGGACGGATTACGTGTGACGAAGCCGAAGCGTTTTTCATCTTTTTTTATAATCATATAACGAAAGCTCACATACGGAATGGCACCTACTCCCCGTAACATGGCCATGGGGTCTGTGACGCCTTTGTAAAAACTCTGCACTTCCATTTTGGCATAATTGCCGTTTGCCGTTCGTATAATGATTGTCCGCGGAACAACTTTTATTTTTCGAGGGCCGTACTCTCCGGGAAAAGCCTTTGCCATATCTTCCGAAAGAGGATACATCATGTGTTGATAAAGGTATCCGTTGTCTTGTTCCAGCTTCTCCGGTCTGAAAATGTTGTCGAAAAAAGTGTAAAAGGTATGACCTCCCGGGTTCAACGCATCACCCATGCCCGCTAGTCCTGCAAGACCTGGGATCTTAAAATCGGCGTCGTCGGGTACATCCATCACTTCGCTATAGGGCTGCTCTAACACAACCACTCCTCCTATACTGGAGGAGCCATAACCAAAGCCTGTGGTAGATCCGTTATTGGATATGATGGCTGTTCTATACAATCCGGAGAAAGAGATATCCCAACGGTCACTTGTCCTATAAGCTGTGGGTACCGACGAAAACTTATTGAGGCTGAAAAATAAGGGATCTGAGCCATCCAATGGACGGTGGCTCTCCGGTATGTTGTTAACACCAAGGTCAAGAATTTGTATTTCCCTATTGAATACGGAATCACTTGGAGGGAGATCAGGATCCCAATCGTAACCATTGAGATCGTAGACTTCGCCACAGGAAGTAAGGGCTAAAAGAGTACTACAAACTGTAAAAAGTACTATACTTCTCGTGCATACTTTAATTTTCTTCATTATCGAACTAATTGGCTACAATAATTGTGTTTTTATTCGGTGTGATTTGATACGAATAATTGTCCGTGTAAGTTGGTCTATTTACCATTGGTGCTTTGGGGAGAAATGTGACAGAAGAAATATAACCCCCTATTGCATTTGTTGCAGTCGTAGGTAGTACGAATGTAATCTTATTGTCTGCAAGCGTGAAGTTTGATATGGATATATTGGCAACGCCTACAGTACCATTAGCTCTTGGTACAGCTTGAATATTTAAACCTATAGTAGCACCGAAATTGTTTTGAAAATACCGAACTACCGCTCCATCAAAGTCATCTGAAAGTGCATAATTTAAGGTCAATTCTTGGCCCAACTTTACATTTTGACCAATCTGCTCCAAATGCATACCATGAGTTAACAGACTAGTAGGAGGTTGTCTAATATACACGTCTACATGTCCTGATGTCAAATCTCCAACTTTGAGCCATATCTTGTGCCATCCTGTGTCTTGTTGAGCTGTCAGTCGAGGTAACTTTACATCCAAACTTGTGGAAGTTGCTGTTTCAGGATCAAATGGTATATCAAATTCCAAACCGTCCTTTACCCTTTGTCCATAAACTTTGACTTTACTTAAATCTGTCGCTAGAAAATATTCACCAAACAACTTGAAATCTCGAACGGTTCCCCATCTTAAAACGCTTGTAGAGGTATTAATTGCATTTGTGCTATTTAAGATAGGTATAGGTTGCTGAACGATAGGTTTGATTGTATAGTTACGGACAGTACCGTCTTCTGCGGTCACTGTATAAGTCGTGTTTTCAGAGAATTCCACTTCTGTTCCTGACGCTGGTGATATTGTTGCTCCTTCTGACACACGAATTGTAGGTTTTATCTGTATTGGTAAGGGATTATCTGAATTCCAATAGACCTGAATTTCATCACCAGAAATAGCTGCATTAACAGAGTCTAGACTTCCATATCCTGCTACTGAAAATTTTATAACCTCGTTGTATGGTCGTTTGATTGTTTCTGTTTTGGAACATGATACAATGAACAACGCTAATAAAGAAAATATAACTGTTTTATAAATATTCATATCAATAATAATCTTAAGTAAAATTGTATTTTATAGTACCTCTAATGTGCTCGATATTCCAGATAGCAGTACCCCATTTCCCCAATTTGTTTGTTCGTCAAAATCAAAATAGAATCCCATGCCGATATCTGTTATAAATGGGAAATATTTTCCAAATGCGTAAAACGTACCATATTTTCCTTGAGGTAGATTCGGGAATTTTACTCTTACTTCGGATCTATTCCATGAAATAATTTCTAAGGGGATCTCTTTATTGTAAAGATCTTCCGAAAATCCTTCTGGAGTTAGGTATACATAGGCTTTATCCATCTTTAGATAGACTCTTTTTAGCCCAATAAATACACCATTGTTATTATCGTATACTGCTCCATTGAGTAGACCATATCCTTCTGCTTTTAATATCATTTCTTCTCCAGGTGCATATTTTGTGGTAGACAAGAAAAAACCAGGTATTCCAGGCGTATATTTTAGTTTAATATCGGGTAGATTTGTTTTTCTTCCCAGATGCTCCATACTGACTTCATACTCACCCGCAAGGGCTGTTGGTAGAATGTTGATGGTCATCACATAGTTTGGGGATCCTGAAACAATGTTATTTATTGACACAAAATCATCATGTGTTTTGCCCGTCAATTTATCTTTGAAATAGAATTTAGCTTGTGTGTTCGTAGACTCAAAATTTCCAGTTAATCTTAAAAGACTATGTACAGGTTTTTCTAAAGTGACACCTTCAACAGCTCCAATATAACTAACAGTCAGTGGAGAACTATGGGCTGCAATTTTTTGAATAACCGTATAGCTGCGTCTTGCGCCAGTACTACTCTCAACAATGTATTTTGTATTTTGCCCCAGTGGAATTGGTTCTAAACCTCCGTCCAGATTTATAAGTTCACCTTCTACATCCAACAAACTGGCACCCTCGTCTAATTTTATTGTAGCGTCCAATACACTTAAGCTGATGAAGTATGGTATATATACAGTGATCGTATTATTATCATTATCAATAGCGCCCAATAATTCTCCTGTTGCCGTTTTTATTTTATACTCCAGAATGCGGTTTTTTTCTTCTTTTTGATAATCTACTAACTCGGTCTTGGTACAAGCAAGAAATAGAGAGATTATACAAACTAGTGGTATAAAAATGTTGTTGAGGTCAAATCTCAATTTTGTTTTCATTTTCGTGATTTATATAATAATTAATTTAATTTGTTTTTAAATTTTTACTGCCATCCTGTTGTACAAAATATCGAAATGTCAAATAAGGAGCCGGCCAATATAGATCAGATACAGCTGGAGGATTACCTTTGTAGATACTAATGATCTGCAGTTTAGCAAATTTTCCATCGGCTAGACGGAGTAGATAAGTGCGGTTTGGATAGGTTTTCATGATATGTGTTGTCATATCGTAGCTGTACCATCCGGGCGAACCACCATCGGTAGCCCATCCGATGGTGTGGATTGTGCTATTATCAAATTCGCTGTCTGAAGGTGCTGTGCTCAAAGATTCATACGATTGATGGATTAGGATGATTGACGTATTATCGACTATACCATCGTAACCGGGTGTACCGGTATACTTTTTGTTGTTTATTTGTATATCGCCATTGTAATTGCCCGTAAAAGCCAGATCCCATTCACCCGTCTTAAACCATTTCAACGAATCTGCCTTAGTACGGATCCAGATTTGTTTCTTTAGCTCGAGATTGTACAGAAAGGTATAGAAAGGACGTTTTTCTTTTCCATCGATTCCTTCAGCAATAGAGGCTTTGGTGTCGCCGGCCAAATCATATATAACTGTACTCTTGCCATCTTCTAAAGATGGCGTAGCTTCTTCTTTTGCACAATTTGTAAGTAGTATTACGAGTGTAAAAGCAAAGAGTTTATTTAAACCAATTCTAAATAACATGGTGCAAATGTGCTTAATCTGTTTTGAAATATTTATATGCAATCCGTATTATTTTATATGCAATCTGTATTTTGCCTGTTTAAAGCCTTTGCAGGTGGTTCTTTCTAGGTTTAGTTGCTCAAAATAAATTGCTGTTGTCGTTTTTTCGTACAAATGGGAACAATACATTTGAGTTTTACCAAGAGCCTGACCGTTTTATGTACGGTAGCCCAACTAATGCGGTGTTCTTGGCGGATATATAGCCAAAGATCATCGATGCTGCCTGTAAAAGGGGTAGCACATAAGGTATCGATGATAATCAGACGTTGCTGACTGATGATATAACCGTGTTCAGTCAGCAACGTCAATATGGTCTGCTTTGTGCTTTCCATCTACAGGGCTAACTTGCGGCTGCCGTTTCGAACACATGGCCGAAACGTGTGAAAGTCTCGTCGGCAGCTTCGAGTATAATCCGTTCTTCTGCTTCTGTTTGGGGCAGGCTGTTTAATACCGTGGTAAATGACTGCCACATTTTTCCACTATCTGCTCCGTATCCAGAGAAGAAATTAAAGCCTTTGTCCATGCCGTACTTTTGCAGCATCTGTACAATGTATGGCCCACCCATAATCGAACCTTCTAGCACGTATAATGCGCCAAAAGCTTGTAGGGTATTGCTAATTTGCGGTGCCTGTGCTATAGGAAGGACGTTGATGTCACCGCCGAGTTCTTCAATATCTTTCTTGATGTAAGAAGAGTTTCTTCTTTCTGCCATGTCAGGCAGGTTGCCACTATTAATGTAAGGGGCTATCGCTTGCTCTACTGCATGAAAATAAGCGTAGAAATTCTTCAATACATTGGCGTAGTCTGCGTTGCTTCGTACACTTTTTAGCTGCAAAACAACTGTCTTTTCTAATTGTTGATGGGCCTGTTGCGTGGCCTCTTTGATTTTTGTATTTACCATAGTAGTACAAAAGTGAACAAGAGTTGGGATAGTCGTTATATGATATCCGTATTACTTTATATGCAATCCGTATTATTTTTAATCAGTCTACATAAAAACTTGTTTTTCGATTCATTTAGTCATTTCTTTGCATGGATATGAAACAGAACATTTTCTTATGTTGGCTTTTCTTAATTGTTTTTGCTGCGCAAACAGCTGTTGCACAGCAGCGTATCATTACATTGAGTAGTGCTTTGAGTGAAACGGTACACGCCTTAGGTAAATCCAAAAATATAGTCGCTGTGGATGTGACGAGTGAATATCCACAAGAAATTAAGCAGAAGCCTCGAGCGAGTAGGGATCGCACTTTTGCATTAGAAGGCCTATTGGCCTTTAAACCGGATATGATCCTTACCCCACCTAACGAGATCAGTTATGCTGTTGAAGTAAAATTGAAAAAGCTGGGGGTCAGGGTAATTACTATAGAGCAAGAGTATTCGGCATCGGGTGCAGAACGCTTTATAAAAGAAGTTTCTCAGGCTATCGGTGCAAATTCAGAGGGAGCGATTTTAATTAAAAAGTTCAATACAGAATTAGCGCATGCCCTGAAAACTATCAAGGTGCAACGTAAACCCAAGGTACTCTTTGTCTATGCACGAGGTGTTGGTCTAATGAGCGTAGCAGGAAAAGGCAGTCATATCGATGCGATTATATCTTTGGCGGGAGGCCGTAATGCTGTACAAGAATTTAACGATTTCAAACCGTACAGTACCGAAGCGCTGATAAAAGCTAACCCAGACGTTTTGTTGTTGTTTGATTTCGGAACAACTAGTCTCGGTGGAAAAAATGCAGTGTTGAATATGCCCGGAGTATCGCTCACGAACGCGGGTAAAAATAAGCATGTCATTTCGATGGATGGCCCATTGCTGATTAATTTTTCAACACGATTGCCGCAAGCTATCTTAGCGCTTAACAAACATTTGCTCACTGTAAAGTAATATTTTTTGAAAAGGCAATTTATCTATCTATCGTTTATCATTATACTGTCTTTCTCTACAGTGTTGTCTTTAAGTTTTGGTGCGTTTTATATTCCATGGCGAGATGTGTGGTTGAGTATGGTCCACAAGCTGGGATTTTTTCAATCGGAAGCTATAGATGAACTTCATAGTGGGGTCATCACACTGGTACGTTGGCCTAGGACGTTACTGGGAATCTTGGTTGGTGCAGCATTAGGGGTTAGTGGCGCGGCGATACAGGCAATTTTTCGGAATCCTTTGGCAGAGCCAGGTTTGATCGGCATATCCGCTGGAGCATCTTTGGTAGCAGCTTCGATTATCGCTTTCGAAACATTGCTATTTTCTACACTTGGTTCGTTATTTGGCCATTATTTATTGGCATTTGGTGCTTTTTTTGGTGCAGGATTAGCTACTTGGATAGTGTATCAGATAGCGTTGTATGAGGGCAAACCCCATATTGGTACGATGCTGCTTGCTGGGGTAGCCATCAATGCTTTAGCAGGCTCATTGACGGGATTGATTTCTTTTGTCTCAGACGAGCAGCAGCTCCGCTCTATTACATTTTGGATGTTAGGTAGCCTCGGAGGTGCTTCGTGGGAAACTGTATGGACGATGTCGCCCTTTGTATTAGTGGCATTAGTCGGACTACCGCTTCGTGCAAGAGCCTTGAATGCGTTGTCCTTAGGAGAACAGGAGGCGCAGCAGTTGGGGCAACGCCCTAATAAGATTAAGATCATGGTTGTTCTATTGGCGACGATGGCGGTGGGTGCTGCTGTATCTGTGTCAGGAATAATCGGTTTTGTAGGTCTATTAGTGCCACATGCAGTGCGTATGATAGGAGGTTCAGACAATAGATACGTATTACCAGCATCTGCTTTGTTGGGTAGTATAATCCTGACGATAGCAGACTTGATCGCTCGTACGATCGTTCCTCCGTCTGAAATACCGATTGGCGTCGTGACGGCATTACTAGGGACACCTCTATTTTTGTATATACTGATAAGGGATAAAAAGAAAATAATTATTTAACTGAAATCCATGTTGAAAGAGAAGTGACAGCAAGCTTAGGCTTTTTTTACTTTTTACTTTTGAATTTTTACTTAAAAAAATGCTGGTAGCAGAGAATCTAACTTACACCATTAAAAAATGCCCTATCCTTAAAGGGATAAATTTTGTGATACACCCAGGAGAAATGGTAGGTTTATTGGGTGCAAATGGTGCAGGTAAATCGAGTTTGATTAAATTGTTAAATGCGGAGCATACGGCGACAGCGGGAAAGGTCAAATTAAACGGTGTTGACCTGAGGTCTTATTCGGCGATTTCCTTAGCCAAAATGCGGGCCACGATGGCGCAGCAACAGCAAATGTCGGCCGATTTTTCCGTTAAGGAAGTGGTTTTGATGGGGAGGTATCCACACTACGTGGGTAAACCAAAAGCTAGTGATTTGGAAGCTGTGGAGCAGACAATGGCGCTATGTGGCGTAACCCATCTTGAAGAACGATCTATTTTGAGCTTGTCTGGAGGTGAGCGCCAGCGTGTACATTTGGCTAGGATATTAGCGCAATTATGGGGGCAACCCAACGCGTTGCTTCTACTGGATGAACCCATTTCAGCAATGGATATCAAGTTTCAGCATCAGTCGTTGTCTTTAGTTCGCTCTTTAGCGGATAAAGGATGGATGATTGTTGCAGTACTTCACGATATTAACTTGGCTGCGCAATATGTTGATCGGTTGTTTTTGATGAAAAATGGTCGAAAATTGATGGATGGAACACCTTCTGAAGTATTGAATTCTAGAAATATCTATACCATCTTTGGGATCGATGCTGAAGTGGTAGTTAATCCAAAGACTCTGCATACGTATATCGTACCATCCGCGTTGAAACCCGCTGTTTTTGAATTCGATAAAAGTATGGTTTTATAGTTTAGAACTTGCTGATTGTTATTTAGAATAATTTTAAATAATACGTAGAAAATGTATATTTGTATAAATTGAATGTAGTACTATGTTGATCAGATCCCGTATAGGAGGGTTGTCAAATTGGTTATTTGAAGAAAATATACCCGATGCTTACGTGCCGAACTATAGTTTGGAGGAAAAAGAAGTCAATGTACAGGAAGAAGCCATCTTTTTGCATAATAAACAAGTCACTTCGGGTGGTTTATTTCTGATGAATTCGGAGATGCGCTTCGATAAACCAACCCATATTTATACAGAAGTCAACGGAGAAACAATCACCAGTCAATTTATTTTTTACAAGAAGGCAGCAGAACAGTTCAAAGGAAAGTCTAATGCTTTGTATGGTCGAAGTCGTCATAATATCCGTTACATCCCGACAACTACTAGTGAGCACGAGGTTAAGGAAGGGATTGACTACATGTATTTCCTCATCGTGCTGAGTAAAGACTATTATTTTAATTTGATAGACCGGCATTCTATCTTGCATGAAGATTTTGTAAAAGAAATAGAACGTGGTAACTATACCTCATTTGCTTCGGAGGATTTCTTTGTGACATTAGAGATGCGACGTGTTATTGACGACATGGTCAATTGTCGTCAGGTAGGCGAACTGAAACGTATACACACAGAGGCGCGTATTTTGGAATTGCTGATGTACCAACTGGAACAATTGGGTGGTAATGGACATGAACAGGAGCTTATTAAAGGTGATGACATATTTAAATTGGAACAGGCTCGTGAGGTGTTGAAATCCCGCTATGCTTCGCCTCCTACACAAAAGGACCTGTCACGAGAGGTCGGACTAAATGAATTTAAGTTGCGCAGGGGGTTTAAAGAATACTTTGGTATTACGGTATATGATTTTATTACCAGGCTGCGTATGGAGAAAGCACGAAAGCTTTTATTGGAAGAACAGATGACAATCAGCGAAGTTACTGCTTTGGTCGGGTTTTCGCACCAGAATAATTTTAGTATTGCTTTTAAGAAATATTTCGGACTACCGCCCAGTGAGTTGAAGGCTTGATTATCTGGGGGTGTACGATGTCTGCCAATTTTTCTCGCAGAATGCTTTATTTGACCTTTTAATTAACCGAAAAGTTTAAGATTCCCTAACTTGCATATCTAATTTAATAGCAAACAAAAATGATACATTTGCAACGATTAACTCAGATACGCCAATTGATGGAAAAGGAAGGTGTAGCGGCTTACATCATACCTTCCTCTGATCCCCATATTAGTGAATACTTACCGGAGAGATACAAGTGTATTGCCTGGGCGTCTGGCTTTACGGGTTCTGCCGGTACATTGGTAATAACAGCTGATTTCGCAGGCTTATGGACAGATGCACGGTATTTTGTGCAAGCGAATGAACAGCTTGCCGGTTCTGGTTTTGAACTGGTAAAACTAAAAGTGCAGGCGGCGGCAGAATATGCAGAGTGGGTTGGCGAGCATCTTGTAAAAGGAGGTAAAGTTGCTTTCGATGGCAATTTAGCTTCGTTGGCGGTAGCGCAAACCGTTAAAGCCATCTTGGAACCATTAGGAATCACTGTGGATGGACACGTCGATTTACTGAGCCCAATTTGGAAAGATCGACCGGAGTTGCCTCGCGCAAAAGCCTTTTTATTAGGTGAAGAAAAAACCGGACAGTCAACTGCCTCTAAAATTGAGGATGTGCGTAATGCGTTAGTTAAAAGTAGGGCAGAAGCACATTTGATTTCATCTTTGGATGATTTAGCGTGGGTTTTAAATATTAGAGGGCAAGATGTACCCTGCAATCCTGTCGTATTGGGATTCGTATATATATCGGCCACCGAAGCCATCTTATTTATCGAACCGTCGAAATTCGAGCGCGATGCGATCGATGAATTGAATGCTGCTGGCGTAACTATTAACCCTTACGAGGAGGCGTTCGATTTCGTGAAGAAGCTAACGGTAAAATCTATTCTTATTGATCCCAAACGTACCTGTTTTTCAATTTATGATGATATTCCTGCTGCTGTTCGTATTATAGAGCGCATTAACCCGTCCACTGGGCTCAAAGCGGTGAAGAACGACGTGGAATTGAACCATATCCGCGAAACAATGATTAAAGATGGGGTAGCCTTAACAAAATTCTTCAAATGGTTAGAAGAGCATGTTGACACTAGAGCATTGTCGGAAATTTCGATCGCGGAAAAGCTGCGTGAATTTAGAGCTGCAGACGTAGATTTTGTGGATATTAGTTTTGATACCATTGCCGGTTATCTCGATCACGGTGCTTTACCGCATTATCACGCTACCGATTTCAGTAATTATCAGCTAAAACCGCAAGGCCTTCTTTTGGTGGATTCGGGTGGTCAATACCTCACAGGTACAACGGATATTACACGTATCGTATCGCTTGGTGAAATTACACAGGAAGAGAAAGACGACTATACCATCGTATTGAAAGGAACTATTGAAGGAAGCAATGCGATCTATCCAAAAGGTTCCAAAGGGTATCAGATTGATGCAATTACGCGTCGTCCGATCTGGGCAACACTTCGTAATTACGGTCATGGTACGGGTCATGGCGTTGGTTTCTTCTTGAATGTCCACGAAGGACCGCAGGTGTTAAACCCGACGAATGTAGACGTTGCCATTGAAGAAGGAATGATCACCTCGATAGAACCCGGGCTATATCGTGAGGGTAAGCACGGGATCCGTATCGAAAATTTAGTGCGCTCCAAAAAATTGGAAAGTTCTGTATTTGGTGATTTTATGGATTTTGAAACATTGACGATTTGCTATATCGCTACGGATCTTGTTGAAAAATCGTTGTTAGATCCAGTTCACATCGACTGGCTGAATAGCTACAACCAATGGGTGTTTGATAAATTATCCCCACGCTTGTCCGAAAGTGAGAAGGCATGGTTAAAGGATAAGACGGGAGCTATTTAAACACGTTTAAATTTGTATAGTTTTTAGATCCTATGATGAAGTATGAGATCAACGTAAATTACCGATGAATAATAGAAGAAATTTTATTAAGAAACTAGGACTTGCGTCTGTGGGTGTAGGTCTTGTTTCTTTACAAAAAACGAATGCGGCAGCTAAAAGGAAGATCAATAAGCCCATTGTGGTATCAACTTGGGATTTCGGTTTGAAAGCAAATGAAGAAGCCTGGAAAGTTCTCGATGCTAATGGGCGGGCATTGGATGCCGTAGAGCAAGGAGTACGGTATACCGAAGCCGATCCGAACGAGCGCAGTGTGGGTTATGGTGGAAGACCGGATCGCGATGGCAAGGTAACGCTAGATGCCTGTATCATGGATGAAATGGCTAATATTGGTTCTGTTGCAGCACTGCAGCATATAAAACACCCTATTTCTGTCGCCCGGGCGGTCATGGAAAAAACGCCACATGTGATGCTGGTAGGTGAGGGGGCACTTCAATTTGCCAAAGACCAAGGGTACACCGAAGAAAACCTATTGACCGAAACCTCAGAAAAGGAATGGAAAGAATGGTTGAAAACATCCAAATATGAGCCGATAGTCAATATTGAGAATCACGATACCATCGGTATGATTGCATTGGATTCTGCCGGAAATCTCTCCGGTGCATGTACGACTAGTGGTATGGCTTATAAAATGCACGGACGGGTGGGAGACTCTCCAATTATTGGTGCCGGACTTTACGTAGACAACGAGATTGGCGCGGCTACGGCTACAGGACACGGCGAAGAGGTGATCCGGACGGTAGGCAGTCATTTGGTCGTAGAACTGATGCGTCAGGGACATGCTCCACAAATAGCTTGTGAGGAAGCCGTGAAACGTATTGTTAAGTTTACCCAAAACTGTCAAAAATCTTTGGACAATATTCAAGTCGGGTTTATTGCGCTGAATAAAAGTGGAGAATACGGTTCTTATTGTATACATGGAGGTTTTAATTATGCTAAATATGATGCAAAAGGAAATGAGTTGATAAAATCCGATCATTACTTAAAATAACAAATGGCAAAATTAGAAATTGCTTGTTTCCATCCGGATTCGGCGAGGATCGCTCAGGAAAATGGTGCAGACCGTGTTGAGCTGTGTGCTGAAATGCATGTCGGAGGAACGAGTCCCTCCACAGATATGGTAAAGAATGTACGGAGTCAGGTGCAAATTGATCTAAATGTTATGATTCGGCCCCGGGGGGGAGATTTTGTCTATTCCATCGCCGAATTCGAGCAGATGAAACAAGAGATTGTGGCGTTTAAGGAATTGGCGGTAGATGGCTTTGTTTTTGGTATTCTGGATCTTCAAGGTGCCGTCAATATAACGCAAAATACAGAGTTGGTCGAGTTGGCTCATCCCTTGCCTTGCACCTTTCATCGGGCATTTGACGTCGTCAAAAATTTGGAGACGGCGTTGGAAGATGTCATTACTTGCGGATTTAAGGCCATATTGACGTCTGGTTGTGCGCCAAATGTGGATTTAGGACTGGTGAACTTGGGTAAATTAGTCAAACAAGCTGTAGGGCGTATTACGATCATGCCAGGTGGCGGTTTACGGTCGTCCAATATTACCCGTGTTTTACGTGAAACCGGTGCACAGTATGTTCATTCTTCAGCGATAACAGATGGATCAGAAACGGCGGTAGCCGATGAGGTTGCGGCATTGGCGGGTAGTGTGCGGCAAGCCTGATATCGTGACCTTAAAAAGCTCCATTGCTTTGAGCGGGCATTACTGTTTCTTTGTCATCCCGACCTCAGGAGGGATCTAAAGATATTTATCTATTACACACTATTCGCAAATCATACACCTTACGACTATATTCCCCGTCACCTGCATCCGCAGGAGATCGGGAATCCAGTCCGGGTAATTAACCCATTTTTTGAATGGAAGATCAAATTGTATTATAAGGTACAATTCCGAAAACTATAAGATGAATACCTTAACTCGAACCTTGTATATTTAAAGTATAGTGTTAAATATACAAGGTTAAATCGTTTTTACCTTGTATATTTAAAGTTTAGTGTTAAATTTGCGAGGATGATACGTAGATATATAGAACAAGAAGTCAGAGAATTATTGGAGCAATTTCCAGCTGTAGGGATACTTGGTCCGAGGCAGGTGGGAAAAACGACACTTGCCTTTCAAATTGCCGAATCGATCTCTCCCGAGCCTATATATTTGGATCTCGAATCTCCAACCGACCAAGCGAAGCTTAGGGAACCAGAGTTATATTTTGCGGATCATAACGACCGCGTTATTATTCTTGATGAAATACAACGGGTGCCCGAACTGTTCGCTCCATTACGGAGTATTATCGATAAAAGAAAGCGGAATGGACAGAAGACGGGGCAATTTATCATTCTAGGCTCCGCTTCTTTGGAATTATTAAAACAATCATCGGAAAGTCTTGCAGGAAGAATAGCTTACAAAACATTGTCTGGCTTGAGTCCCAAAGAGCTAGAAAATGAGAATGACAACAAACTGTGGTTACGGGGAGGTTTTCCGGATAGCTATCTAGCTGCAGACGATCAGCGCAGCTTTGTATGGAGACAGAATTTTATTACGACGTATCTAGAGAGGGACATTCCTCAATTTGGCATACGTATATCTGCCTCGGTGTTGAGGCAATTCTGGACAATGTTAGCGCATGCACAGGGAGGGATACTGAATCTGAGTACCCTTGCGCGAGGGCTCGGAAATAGTGTGCCTACGATAAATCGTTATCTCGATTTACTAGACGATCTGTTTTTAATCCGCAAGTTACAGCCCTGGTCTTCCAATGTTGGAAAAAGATTAGTGAAATCGCCTAAGGTTTATATTCGGGATAGCGGACTTACGCATGCGCTTTTGAGGATCACCGATATGGAAGAACTATTTAGCAATCCAGTCCTTGGAGGTAGTTGGGAAGGTTTTATTCTTGAGATGTTAGTTTCAAATTTGCCATCTTGGGCTTCTCCATATTTTTATAGAACGGCGGCAGGTGCCGAGGTTGATCTCGTTATCGATGCAGGGAACGATAAACGAATAGCTATTGAGATCAAACGATCTATGACACCGACCCTCAGTAAGGGATTTGTGAATGGTTGCGACGACATCAAAGCCACCCATCGTTTTTTTGTGTATCCAGGCGATGAACGCTTCCGAATTTCAAAAGATGTGGAGGCTGTTCCGCTCAAAATAATGCTAAAAGAGTTGTATTTGATCCTGGGGCTCTAGATTTAAGCCGATATTGTTCATAAATAGTTGTCATCAATGGTGGCAAGATTTCCAAATTCCCTTTAGATTATCTTATCGTAAGCAAACAGATAGCTTTGAACAGTGGTAAGATTACCGTAACAAGTAGGGGCTTGTAGCCCGTTACTTGCCTGAAATAACTTTCTTATGTTCACTTTTCAGTGCTTTCGGTTTTTTTCTGTTAACATGATCAAACAGGATAATTTTTTCTTTAAAACTCATGGTGATTTGCTCTGGATTCTCGCACCACCACATGTAAAATTCGACCGGATGGTCGGTATAGGGTATAATAGCTTTCAAGGGGGTATTATATCCCTTAAATTGGATCACGAGCTGTAGGCGGAGGGTTCCGCGGTAATACTCGAAGTGATATGCTTTTAACTTGGATACTAAAATACCGTATGTTTTGATATCCAGTTTAAAATCAATTGCACGTCTATTTTTATCAAGGGCGACGGGATCATTCATCAACCATTCGGAAATCCGCATGGTACGTACCTCGTCTTCGGTTTCAATCGTAAGTAATTTACTTTGCGTCAATACACTATCTTTTGTCGCCGAAAAGATATGTAAGTTGGTGTCAGTTTGGGGTACTATCTCTGCCTCCTCCTCCGGTTCTGTCCCTTTTTTCTTTACAGTGCCTTCATTAGAAAGGATTAGTTTTTCCAACTGATCTTTCAGGTCTACATTATTTCTATCCGAGGTAGGGTATTTTCCGAATAAGGCATCCACTTCCATACCTAAAAAATAATCTTCTATAAATCTCCATCTGTCGTTGTGACTAAAATCATTGAGGAAAAAATGATCGAATAGCCGCATGTTTAATTCATGTCTTTCCAGTGTTTTATCAAGCAAAGTGTTCTTGTATTCCGCATGGTGGGTGTCGATTTCTAAACGGGCTGGATCGTTTAAGCGGATGGCTACCAACGTATTTGATCCACCTTTTATTTCGAAGGTGGCCAATCCTAAGATCTCGAGAAAGTTCCCCAATCTGACATAGCTATCAGAGTTAGCACGTTTGCTTGTCAGAAATCGACTCACAGTCCGTTTTTCCGTATTTCCAAATAAACTCTGTAGTCTATTTGTCAGTCCGGTAAATGTATTGCTACAAGGATTGGTCAACGCAATATACTTGTCCTCACCACCAACTTTACGTCTTTGTAAAAAGATATGCGGGAGGTAGGTTTTTTGCCCAAAGGCTGCAGTCATATAGGCTGTAAATAACAGATGGCTAATCTTTTTTACGATTTCCTTGTCTGTTATTTTCTTACCGAGCTGCTGTTCAAATTCATATTGTGTGAAATACCCGGTTAGGAGGGAGAAAACCTGTTCAATGGCATCGAAGGTGCGACGTATTTTATAAGATATAGCTGTGAAAGAATCCGTTTGTACGAATGTGATCTTTATCTGCGGAGTCAGTGTAATGTTATCTTGTTTGAATAAAGTACCGGTGTAAAATGTGTTTTTTAACGCGTCAAAGCTTTGTTTGCTAAAGTACTGTTTCCAGATTTTGTCTAGGTCTAATGCGACGATATGCTCGCCATTTTTTCGTATGCTGATAGATCGATGTGTATTCGGATAGAAGTTTTCCAAGTTTACAAGATCTTGTGCGCTAACTTTGGCGTATCCTTGAACAGACAGTTTCTTCGGACGAGCGGTAACGACGGGAAATCGATATTTGGCAAGATAGTCTTTTTCGATCATCATGAGTGTCGTTAGCACTTTCTGTTGAATATCTTGCCCCTGCTCGAAAATGTACTCGAAATCATCGGTCGATAAGATCAGGTTTCTGTTTTTATCATTACGTAGGTAAGAGAGGTGAATTTTTTGCAATACATCTTGAATCTGTTGCGGTCGTATGGCAGACATGTAATTGAGCGCCTTGGCGTAGCGTAGGTCTTCTGGTGCATAGTTTATCGCTGCTAGCCCTGTGATATCCGTTTGTCGGGCTACTCTTCCTATTTCTTGTATGTAATCAGGCAATAGCCCAGAGGGGGCATGGTGATACACTAGCTCGATGTCGGCGATATCGATCCCCATACCAAATGCTTTTGTCGAGATCATGATGTTCTTTTTCCCACTTTTGAACTGTCGGAACGCGAATTCTTTGATTTCTGCAGCCATACCGCCGTGATAACCTGTGGCAATATCAAGCTTTCTACTATTCAAGGCTTCCATGATCTTACTGATATGTCTTGTGTAGGGCGTATATACCAACGTTTTTAATCCGAGATCGTGTGCTTCCGTAATAAAGGAAACCGTTTGTTGTAATTTATTTGCTTCGTATTTTGATTCGAAGCCATTGTAGTTATGAACGGCGAATGTAATATCATCTCTCTTTACTTGACCAATGAACATATGGGGAGACTGCATGTTTAGACTAGCCATGCTATCAAATACCATATCGTTAGTCCCTCCATATATCGATGTAGCAGTAACAGCCACCATGGTGAAATGGAGGTTGTGATGTTTTCTAAGTTTTCGTACGTGCTCTCCCAGAAACCAATAATCAACCCGGAAATCCCTTCCCCAAGTTGTTATCAGATGCGCTTCATCAACGATGAGAAGTCCAAGTGTACGCTGGTCAATGAAATAGGAAAGGTCGTACGATAAAAGTAATTCTGGAGACATATACAAGATATCTATTTCACCATTTTTACAACGATCAATTACCTTTTCGCGGTCGATAAGTGATAGCTCGCCATTTAGATAGGCTACTTTTTCAAATTGTCTTTCCGATAGAATGCCCTGTACTTGGTCTTTCATTAATGCGATAAGTGGAGACACCACGATGCTGACATCGTTTTGCGCGGATACGTAGTAGGCTGGCAGTTGAAAGATCAGGGATTTCCCGGAGCCTGTCGGAGCGGTTAAAAATATATCTCTGTTACCACTGTTGAGTTTTGCGTTCTTATATTCTGCAATAATGGTTTCCACGATCAGGCCTTGTGATATCTCAATAACTTCATTTCCTTGATCCGGATTTTTGTAAATAGCAAGCTTTCTAAAAGTAGCGTCTTTTCCCCAGTATTTTTTTAGGAGTGCCTGTGTTTCTTCCTGAACAGGTAACTTGTCGCTGATTTGGTCCATCTTTCCGAGAAAGAGTTCTCCTCCAAACTGTTTTAATACCGCATTCCATCGCTGTAAATTTGTCAGCGTCCTTTTATCGATCAATTGCTTGTCATAATATTTGATGGCCATACTTCTATGAAAATCCTGCTCTGCTATACAGGTATTAATTAAGATGTCCAGCGCAAATGGATCAGATGCCAAATCAATAACGGGGAGATCTCCATGTTCCGACGGTTGTATTTCGGCAGCCTCTTCGAACATAGGAAATATATTGAAGTTATCCATTGGACGATTTACCGAATAGTAGTATTGACCATGTATTACCATTTGCTCGATTTGATGAAAGGGTAAATTAGCTGGCCGTTGCTCTATATTTTCTTCGGCTGTCTCTTCTAGAAATTCAGTACTAGTGATCGGAAACAGCTGGCGCAGATTGTCCTCAATGATCATAATCCTGTCTGTGAAAGGAGGTAGATCATTTGCATAATATTTTAAATAGTAGAATTGCGCATATGAAATGATATGAAATGGCTTTTTACATTTTAAAGCAGATAAGATACGCCGATACCATTTTTTGTCAAATACGGTATGGTCGCTTTCCGTTTTTAAGGTACTCGTATCTGCGAAGGCGTCTGTGGGGAAATGTTCGGTCCATAACGAGTTTTGCGCTAAGATTACAAAAATAAGATCCGTTTTCTTTGCGCTTTCGGTTAATACAATGGTATTGATTTTCGTTATATAGTAATCTTGAAAAGTCATCGTCATTGTATATTTGAATTAGTTAGTATTATTGGATTACCCGGAATTTTAGCGATTTTATATTTCCTAATATAGAAAAAAAAATGTAAAAAGCCAATTTGCTGTAGTTAAACATGACATGGTTGCGCATTATGGCGCGGAAGTTATAAGATGTGAGTTGGCGCGTCATGAAGAAATAAACATTATTTAACCTGTGTGCCGCTTGCTCCTTGTTTGTTATACGGATTACGTCGTGAGTTTACATTGGGAATTAATTAGCGTTTTAGCGAAGGAACTTTGAACAAGCTGTTAATTCCTGTGGTAGATAAAAAATAAAAAAAGCGCTCGGTTTTTCGAGCGCTTTTAGTTTGTTAAAAAATGGAAACCTAGTTCTGTTTAGCCCACCAAAGCGGAGTAAATACATTATCCGGGCCTCCTAAATGAGAGACAGCGGTATTGTAGCCTTCTAACGATCCACTTTTGAAATTGGATGGATAAGGCAATCTTTGTGGATAAAATTTGATACTATTGGTCATGTAATTAGAGCTTGTCAAATCTGGCATGTTGGTAAGAGCAACCTCTATGGCCGGGTTTTCGAAGAATGGCAAACCGAGTCTTCGGTGGTCATTCCATGATTCTAAAGGTAACCAGGGAAGATTAGCGATAAATTTTTGCGTGATAATTTTAGTCAACGCATCATTTTTTACAGTTCCATTTTGATATAAATTGTTTGTTGGATACGGTATGGTAACTGTCCCATTGGCGTTTGTATACCCGTCAATGTAATTCATCTGCTTACCCACACCAGGCTCGGTCGTATGCGTAAATTTGACTGAGGTCCCTACACGATTGAATTCTTCTGAGGCTAAATATTGTGTGGCATACTGGCTAACATCCCAATAGTCAAAATTTGCTTTTACACCATCTTCATAAGCCTCTTGAGCAGTTGTTCCGGTATTCCAGCCGCGCAAAGATGCTTCAGATAAGAGGAAATAGGTTTCCCAGTTCGCGAAGAAAATACGTGAACTAGTCGATGCGCGAAAAGCCTGTGAAAGAGCAGGTAACTTACCTACTAAGACATTGTACATATTGTTTTTGCTTCCTTTCTCTCCCCAACTTCCTATAGCAAATGCATTCCAAGTAAATTTTGTATCTAATTTAATGGTATCTCCAGGTGCATTCACAAGATAACTTGTTGTAATTTTCGCCTCATTATTATCTGCAAGAAAATTTGAATTCGTAAAATCACCAGGAATGAAAAATGCTTTGTACGCTCTCGGATCAATTTTATTGGGCAATCCATCTAACCAATACCCTGCTGAGGGATCATTGGTGAGTGATGTGAATTGCTTGTCGTATCTTTTACCAATATAGTTTTCTGGTTTTATATAAGATTGCATAGATGGGCCAACCAGAGATGACGACGGTACTCCCCCTAGGCCAATATAGATGTTATTGAGCGTACTTGGCAAAACCTGTGAATTCCAAGATCTAGACATGACTCCTGATAGACCGTCCCATCCTGTTTTTTCTGCTACTGTGAAGTTATGGGAAGCGTCTTCAATAAATAATCCAACGCGCACCGCATCTTCGAATTCTTCTTTTGCTTTTGTAAGATCTACTTCCGAAAGACGCATAGCGAGGCGCAGTCGCATGGAATTTCCATATCTTTTCCATTTTTCCCAAGAAAACTGATAAGCTCGATCGTATTTTTTTATCCGATCATCTGTAGGCACAGCAACATCCAATTTGTCAACCGCGTCCTTAAGTTCGGCTAATGCGTAGTAATAAACATCTTGTGTTGAGGAAGGGACAGGATTGGTTCCATTGGAGTTTTCGATAGGCATGGGGCCAAAGTTATCGGATATTTCCGTTAGCAGGTAAGCTCGCCAGATTCTAGAAACCTGCAGCATATTGGAGGTGTAATCAAATGCAGCATTTTCTGCTAATTGACCCTCGGCTTTTTGGATAGCTAAATGAATATTACTATGCCATTGACTGGAGTATTTCCAGTATTCAGCTGACCATGAATCGTTTACTGTGCCCGTTGCTAAGCCACTGCTTAAATGTTGTCGCCCCGCTGTTTTCCAGTCCAATACAAAAATCCGTTCAGCAATATTAGGGTCTTGCTGCGCATCGGTCAACGATTTGTTAAAGAAATACTCGGGTTGAGTTAATTCATCATTGACGTTATAAGGGTGCGTATTTATTTCGTCAAATTTAGAACACCCGATAAATCCGGTGGCTAATGCGATGACTATTGCAATTTTTTTCATGTTATTTTTCATTTTAATCTGGTATTAAATTAAAATCCTATTGTTAAGTTAAGGAAATAAGATCGCGCCGTCGGGGTAGAGAAGTTTTCGAAACCGACCGCATTTGAACTGATTGCAAATACGGATTCAGGGTCTACTCCGTTTGCATAACTTTTGATCATCCAAACATTGTTGGCCGTTAACCCTATTTTAGCCCGCTGTACAACGGAATTTTTAAGCACGGAACTTGGTAACGAATAGCTTAATGATACGTTTCTTAAACGTACGTTCGTCGCATCATACATATTACGTTCGGTAATGCCCAGATTTGGATTTCCAATTGCAGCCCAATATTGTTGTGGGTTTACTTCTACCGTGTTTACGTCGTAACCTCCGCTTCCGTTACTGACTACACCATCTACGACAAATCGATCTCTATTTCCATTGTTTACTGTTGCCGCTGCAACACCGAATTGCTGTAGTACCGCATTTGTTCCGGAGAAAAATTTTCCGCCGAATCTTCCGTCTACAAGGAAACTTAATCCAAAATTTTTGTAAGAAAAGGAGTTAGTAATACCTAAAAGCGCTGAGGGGTTTTGCTTTCCTAAGAATGTGGATGGCCCTTCTGTTGGCAAACCATTGGCTGCAACAATCATTTTTCCGAAATATTCGCTGTCCGGATCTTCCACTCTGCTGTAAGCTGATCCGTAAATTTCACCGTAATCATAACCCTCATCTGCCCTTATGGATATATTTTCTAAAGCGAGTAGGTTATATGTTTTTGTGACATCAGACAATTCAATGATCCTATTCCTATTTTTGGAAAAGTTCACGTCTATATTCCAGTTTAGTTTTTCGGAGCTTTCTAAAATTCTCGCGTTCAATGAAATTTCTATTCCTTTATTTTCTATGTTTCCGGCATTAATAAATTGACGTTGGTACCCGCTGAAAGCATCCATCGGTACGTCAATTATTTGATTTGTTGCATTTGTTTTGTACCATGTAAAGTCTAGTCCGATACGGCTATTGAAAAATCTTGCTTCGATACCAGCTTCATAGGTTTTGATCAATTCGGATTTAATATCTTCATTGTACATGACGTCTTCTCGCGTTGTCACGGTATTGCCGTTAGGATCCTTCTCTAGTTTGTATGTATTGTACAACTGAAACGGATCCAGATCATTACCAACTGCTGCATACGAGGCTCTGATTTTTCCAAAACTCCACCATGAAGGTAGGCTACTTCCAGACTTAGAAAGAAGATCCGTTACGATTAAAGATGTATTAATAGATGGGTAGAAAAAAGAACGGTTTTCTTTGCTCAATGCTGAAGACCAGTCATTTCTACCTGTCAGATTCAGAAACCAAACACCATCATAATTAAGTTCGGCTGTAGCAAAAATGGAATTTATTTGCTTCTCGCTTGGCGTTGTTTTGATATTGGGATTGCTAATCCCGTTGTTAGGATTGAAGACGTTCGGAATAATCAATTGACCGATCTCAGTAGTTCTGTACTCTGATTTTGTAGTCATAATTTGACCAAATAAGGAGGCCGCTCCGCCCCATTTACCCCATAGATTGTCTTTTCTGGCATTTAAGGAAAACATGTAGTTGTTTTCATAAAAATTATTATTACCAAATGAATAACTGCCTTCGCCGTCATCTGTTAATGGACTTCCTGCATAAGTTCTGTTATCAATGGTCGTATAGTAAATATCTGAGCCTAATTTAGCTTCTGCATTTAACCACTCGTTAAAATCATATTTTAAGGATCCACTCAAAAGAAAACGATCTCTTTTATCGTTGTTTAATCTGTATTTTTCAATCCAATAAGGGTTAACTTCGTTACCGTTCCCAAACCAGAGCATATTTCCATTACCTTCAGTAGCAGCTTCGAACTCGGTAATGTCTAATGAGCGCGGGAATAAAAACAGTGAATTATACATGTTGGACTGGTTTTGACCAGCTATTGGACGATTTTTCGCGTCAATGTTCATGTATTGTGCTTTTACATCGGAAGACCATTTTTTGTTCTCTCCAAAATTGGTTGTCACCCGGGTCAGTAAATTTAATCTGCTCATGGATGAGCCAGGAATTAAGCTGTTGTCATTGAGGTATGTTGCGGAAGTGTAAAGGTTGGTATTATTGTTTAATTGTTGCTGAAAGGTAATGTTTTGCGTATGGTTAATCCCCGTGCCAAAGAAATTTCCGATATTATCATGGCTCCTTAAAGTGGTGTTTTGCCCATTCCAATTGGTTACTGTTTGTCCCTCGATTTTTGCGCCCCAGCTATTAAATTGTGTGTTTACAAAACTTCCATCTGTACCTTGACCGAAATCGTTTTGAAGTTCTGGTACCATAAATAGGGTTTCAATTCCTAAAGTGGAAGAGTAAGTGATTCCGGAGCCTTTTTGTGCTTTCCCGGATTTTGTCGTAATAACAATAACACCGTTTCCTCCCCTAGAACCGTATAAAGCAGCTGCAGCACCTCCCTTTAAAACAGACATGCTTTCGATATCTTCTGGATTTAAATCACCTAGACCGTTCCCTAAGTCGGTAGAAGGATTCCAAAAATCATTATTTTTATCCGGATTACCCGCCCGATTATTCATCGGTATACCATCTACAACGATGAGCGGCTGATTGTCTCCTTTTAGAGAGTTAAATCCGCGGAGGATGATTTTTGAAGAAGAAGCCGGTCCGTTAGAACCTTTTACAACCTGTAAACCAGATACTTTTCCTACTAGTGCATTAGATATATTATTTTCTTTGGCATCTACCAACTGATCCCCCTTTACGTCTTGGAAGGCATAACCGAGAGATTTCTTTTCTCTCTTTATCCCCATCGCTGTAACGACAACCTCATCCAAAGACCCTGCATCCTCCCGTAGTGTAATATTGTGCGTCGTAGAAGAAACCGTCAGTTCCTGAGACGTATAACCGATCATGGAAAAACGTAATTTCTCTCCGTTCGATGCTGGAATGGTATATTTACCATCGGCATCTGTTTGTGTTCCACGTGTGGTACCGGGTACGGCGACGGTAACCCCGGGAACGACCCCGTTTGCATCTGATACTGTCCCCGTAACAGATTGCTGTGCAAATATTGTCGTAATGCTCAGAAGCATAAACAACGATAGATAGCAGCATTTTAGGTAAAACTTGCTCATTTTGTTTGTTGTTTTAAGTTTATAATACTTTCTAGTTTTAAATTTTTCCATTTTGAATGCTCTACGGCAATACAAGCAGAGCCCAAAAGTTGTGCGTTTTCTAGTTTTGATATTTCGATTGCAGTGTTCTTTGATAGCCTGTGGATACTAAATTCCAGTATAGCGCTTTGAATCTGAGGAGTAAGAATGTGACCGACTTTTGCACCCCTGCCACTGATTATTATTTTTGCAGGATTGATGATATGGATTAAGGTGGCTATCCCTTTCCCAAGCATATAGCCTATTTTGTTAATGGCTTCAATAGCAAGTTGATCTCCATCTACAGCTGCGTCAAGCAATTCATCACCGGTTATCTTTCTGGTTTTTCTGAAAGTTGGCGAAAGTAGCGATTGTTCTCCCTTTACCATTTTTTCGGTTGCAGATTCGACAGCAGCAAGAAGAGAGGCCTCCACTTCCAGACAACCCTTTTTCCCGCAGGAACAAAGTTTGTTAAGATTGGATAGGGGAATATGGCTAAACTCACCCGCATATCCACTATGTCCTTTGAATAATTTGTGATCTATTATCATTCCCAATCCTACACCCCAATTTAGATTAACCACTAAAGCATGGTCGATATCCTTTATGGATCCTAGTTTTTGTTCGGCTATCGCAATGGCGGTAGAATCATTTTCAATATAAGTTGGGATACGGCTATGGTCTTCTATGATTTTCCGTAAATTATAGAGATCACTGTCTTTGGGATGGGAATTATTAACGCCGGCGTGCGAATCGACAAATCCCGGGGCTGTAATTCCTATCGCCAGAATATCTTTTGTATTTGAAAATTGCAGATAGTCGTCAATCAGTTTTTTTATTTCTTCTGTCGGAGAAACAGACTCCTTTAAGTCTATTGTAATTGTTTCGGTAGGTTTGATCGCTCTGTTGGAAAAATCCACTAAAGCAATACTTGTGTAGTATTGATCAATAGCTATTGCTAAAATGTATGGGAGATTCTCTACATGCAGAGAGAACTGGACCGGACGCCTCCCCCCGGTAGAAGGTGCTAATCCATTTTCCACAATAATACCTTTTTCCAATAAGACGTTAACAGTCTTTGTAATGTTAGGAAGACTTTTTCCAATATCATTACTTAAATCAGCTATAGATTGCGGATTTGTAAAATAGAGGCTTTTTAAAATAGATATTTCAAGACTCATTATCATAATAAAGTTTAAAACTATGTTAAAGATACATTAAAATAAATTTAACTTCCAAATACTTTTTAATTTTTTTAATAAGTATTGTCAAAAGCGACTTATTCTTTAATTCGATTTAAAAAGTATTATATTCGTCATCGTACTCTTTCCCTGTAGAACATACCGAAGCATTTCTACAAGGGAAACGAATTATATATAATTATGAAACAGCGCTATTATTCTTTGGACGTATTTAGGGGAGCCACTGTAGCCCTGATGATTCTGGTAAATAATCCGGGAACATGGGCTCATATGTTTAAACCGTTGACGCATGCATCCTGGCATGGTTGTTCGCCAACCGATTTGGTATTCCCATTTTTTCTATTTGCAGTGGGAAATGCAATGTCTTTTGTGATCCCTAGGCTGCAGGTGGCAGGGTCTGGTATTTTCTGGAGGAAGGTGATCAAAAGAACTGTGCTTATTTTTGCGATTGGGCTATTCTTGAATTGGTGGCCGTTTGTCACTTGGGTGGGAAATGAACTTCAGGCCAAGGAATGGGTAAATAGCCTTGACCCTTCTAAGGGCATACGTATTTTCGGGGTCTTACAACGGATTGCCATTGCCTATTTCTTTGCATCTATCTTGGCTTATTATTTCAAGCCTCGCTTGTTAATTTATATCTCGGCAGTAATTCTGTTGGGTTATTGGGGTTTTTGTGCTTTCTTAGGTGGAACGGCTCCATATTCCTTGGACGGCTGGTTCGGAACAGACATCGATAAACATCTCCTAGGGATTGCACATATGTACAAAGGTGAGGGAGTCCCATTTGATCCAGAGGGGATAGCGAGTACTTTACCTGCGATTGTACAAGTTGTATTTGGTTATTTAGCAGGAGTATATATTAAAAATCAAGGACAGGTAGATTGGTTGTGGACTAAAGTTCCAACAAGTAAAGAACCTCACTTCAAATTATTGTCAGGACTTCTGGTAACGGGATTTGTACTTGTTGTATTTGGATGGGTGTGGTCATTGGGTTTTCCGATAAATAAGAAAATTTGGACAAGTTCGTATGTATTATATACTACCGGATTGGGTATAATGACGATTGGCGGAATGATTTGGTACATTGAAGTACAGGGTGTCAAAAATAAGTTAACGAAATTTTTTGATGTATTTGGTAAAAATCCACTGTTTATTTTTGTGTTAAGTGGGGTGTTGCCACGTTTTCTCGGTTTGTTCCGTATTGCTGACGGAGTAGGAGAGAATGGCGAGCCGAAATATACAACCGCACTTGTATGGTTTTACCGAAATGTGTGCGCTGAGATTCCCGGACCGCCTGAAATAGGTTCTTTTATCTATTCGCTTTGTTTCCTTGTGCTAATGTGGGCAATATGTTATTGGTTAGACAGGAAAAAAATCTATGTTAAAGTGTAATTAGGGGTTAGAAGTAGAGGAGGCAGACGGCTAGAGAGTTAGGAGTTAAAAGAGGTCAAAGGTTAGTTAGGTTTTTAAATTTTTATTTTTGACTTATTACTCCTATCTTTGCATCCAATTCATTAAATTTTTAACGCTTTAATATTATTCAAGAAATGTATTTAAGTAAAGAGTACAAAGCTGGTATCTTCGAGGAATTTGCAGGTGCAGCAGGAAACACAGGTTCTGCAGAAGGACAAGTAGCTTTATTTACTAAAAGAATTGCTCACTTAACTGAGCATTTGAAAAAAAACAGAAAAGACTTTAACACACAACGTTCACTACAAATGCTAGTAGGTAAGCGTCGTTCATTATTAGCTTATCTGTACAAAAAAGATATCAACCGTTACCGTGCTATCATTAAAGGCTTAGGTTTACGTGATATCATCAAATAAGCTTTTAGAAAAAACAATGAAAAAGCCACTTACATTCGTAGGTGGCTTTTTTGTAAATTTTAGTTACCTTTGTGCAACTAAAATGTAAAATACAATCGATGCATTCCAGAATTGACGCAAAATGCATCACAACAAGAAAACAATGAGTTATAACGAAAAAAAAGTTACAATTGATTTAGGCGGAGATCTAGCGCCAATCGAATTGTCTACTGGTAAATTGGCTAAACAAGCGGATGGTTCAGTAGTATTAAAACAAGGTGATACGATGCTTTTGGCAACAGTGGTCTCTTCAAGAGAAGCTAAAGCTGGAGTAGACTTTTTACCATTATCAGTCGATTACCAAGAAAAATACGCTTCTACCGGCCGTATACCCGGTGGTTTTTTACGTCGTGAAGCAAGATTATCCGACTATGAGGTGTTAATCTCTCGTTTGGTTGATAGAGCTTTACGTCCCTTATTCCCGGATACATACCATGCAGATACACAGGTGATGATTTCACTTATTTCTGCGGATAAAGATATTATGCCAGATGCATTAGCCGGGTTGGCGGCGTCAGCAGCTTTGGCGGTGTCAGATATTCCTTTCAACGGTCCAATTTCAGAGGTACGCGTGGCGAAAATCGACGGTCAGTTGGTTATTAATCCTCGCCTTTCAGCATTAGCAAATGCTTCTTTGGAATTTATTGTAGCTGGATCAGCTCAGGACATTGTGATGGTAGAAGGTGAAGCAAACGAAATTTCAGAAACTGAAATGGTCGAAGCAATTGCTTTTGCACATGATGCAATCAAAAAACAAGTAGCTGCTCAGGTTGAATTAGCAAACTTGGTGGGATCGACGGTAAAACGTGAATTCAATCACGAGCCTTCAAATCCAACATTAAGAGCAGAAATTTTTAGTGCGACCTACGATAAGGTATATGAAATTGCTAAATCAGGGTCTTCAAAACACGATCGTTCTGAAAATTTTGCAACGATAGGTAATGATTTTTTTGAAAAATTAGGTGAGGATATCGATGATGAAACCAAATTTCTCGCGAAGAAATATTTTCATGATGTACAATATGATGCGGTTCGTAATCTGCTCCTAAATGAAGGAATTCGTTTAGATGGACGTAGTGCACGTACTGTACGTCCGATTTGGTCTGAAGTTGATTTTTTACCTGCTGCACACGGTTCGGCTGTGTTTACACGCGGTGAGACGCAATCGTTAACTTCTGTTACTTTGGGCGCTAAAGACGATGAACAAATGATTGACGGTGCTTTTATCAATGGGTACAATAAATTCATTTTGCATTATAACTTCCCGGGATTTTCAACGGGTGAGGTAAGACCGAATAGAGGTGCTGGTCGCCGTGAAATTGGTCACGGTAATTTGGCTATGCGTTCATTGAAAAAAGTATTACCCTCAGATGCGGAAAACCCTTACACGATTCGTATAGTTTCTGATATCTTAGAATCAAATGGTTCTTCATCAATGGCGACAGTATGTGCTGGTACACTAGCGCTATTGGATGCGGGTGTGAAATTGAAATCTCCTGTTTCTGGTATTGCAATGGGTTTGATCACGGACGAATCAACGGGGAAATATGCTATTTTATCAGATATCTTAGGCGATGAAGATCATTTAGGTGATATGGACTTTAAAGTTACTGGTACAGAAAATGGTATCGTAGCTTGTCAGATGGATTTGAAAATAAATGGTTTGAAATGGGAAGTGCTTACACAGGCATTAGACCAGGCGAAAGAAGCGCGTCTTCACATCTTAGACGAGATGAAGAAAACGATTGATGCTCCTCGTGAAGATTATAAACCACATGCGCCTCGTATTATCCAATTAACTATCGATAAAGAATTTATTGGAGCAGTTATCGGACCCGGTGGTAAAATTATCCAGGAAATGCAACGTGAGACTGGAGCTACAATTTCTATTGAAGAAGTAGATAACAAAGGTATTGTACAGATCTTTGCCGACAACAAGGCTGCTATAGATGCAGCTACTACGCGCATCAAAAATATCGTAGCCAGACCAGAAGTTGGTGAAATTTACGAAGGTAAGGTGAAGTCCATCATGAACTTCGGCGCATTCGTAGAGATTATGCCGGGCAAAGACGGTTTACTACACATCTCTGAGGTCGATTGGAAGCGTCTTGAAACGATGGAAGGTGTATTGAAAGAAGGTGATATGGTAACGGTTAAACTACTGGATATTGATAAACAAGGTAAGATGAAGCTTTCTCGTAAGGTGTTGTTACCTCGTCCTCCACGTGAAGATAAACCTAACCAAGGTCAAGCAGCACCGTCTGCTGATGCGCCTCAAGGATAGTTTAGTTTTATTTTATTAGATATAGAAAAGCCCGCTTACTGCGGGCTTTTTTATGTCTTTATTTGAAAAGAGCTTCTTTTCTTAAAAAAAGGAAGGATTTTCTTAATCAATTTTTATGCGCCTCTATCGCCGGCGCAGGGCGACTTCTTTTTTTATAAAAAGAAGGGAAAAAATCATCGCTGTACCGGCTCGACACTACGGTTCACCATTCCTGCTATTGTCGACCCGCTAAGGCGATATTTGTCCAATTTGTAAGGCTGGTGCTTTTTCTCGATATTATTTTATACTTCAGCTGGATTAAAAAGACGACCTAGGTCGATGTAGCGTTAAGAAAGCTTGTAGATTTGCGTTAAGAACAGATCCACAAAGCGAAGCGGCTTGGAGCTGTTTAGTAAATCCAAAAGCTTTTAGCGTAACATTGACCAAGTCTTGGGTTTTGCTTCTTTTGGCCAAGCAAAAGAAGGAGAGCCGCCCGCCGATGAGGGTAAAAAGTTAAAGTATAGATATTATTGGCTACCAATAAAATTGGAAATCAGCGAATAATAACCTGACTAATTTAATACTTCCTTTAGTAAAAAAAATACAAACGCTAACTATATATAACAAACTTTCATGATCCATTGAATAACCAACGGGCATGAAAGTTCTTGATGGCCTTTGAGAAATAGACACTTTCAGAAAAAAAAGGCTTTAGCATGAAATGCCAAAGCCTTTTGTGTTATTCTATATAAGGCGTTTACGGCGTAGCCGAACTTCTTTTGCCTGAAGAAGAAGGACCATATACATTACCTACCATTGTCATCGCACAACGGAATCCCGTCATCGCATTGGATTCATTCTGTTGCATAAAACGACGCGTTGCTGGATTTAACCAGTAGGCTCTATCATTCCAAGATCCACCCTTATAAACGCGTGATTTGTCGTTAACCAAGGTAGTTTTCCCGTACAACTCTTTGAGTTCTTCATCTTTGAACCCTCTTACATCGTAGTCGTAGCTAGTGGTTGATGGATCTCCGGTTTTAGCTGCTTGCAATTCTTCCCAAGTTTGCTTTCTCGCTGCTTTTGCGGGAACCTTTATCGGGCGACCGTATTTATCTTTTGCTAACGTCCGATTGTCGGTATTTTCATATTCATTGTCCATGAAAACGTGGCCACGGAACGGATTAAAGTCTTCGAAATCCTCGTAGGAAAGTTGGCGATAGACATCGCTTACCCATTCATTTACATTGCCCGCCATGTTATACAATCCGAAATCGTTAGGAGCATAGCTCTTAACAGAAACCGTTATATCGCCACCGTCATTTAAATTTCCCGCAACTCCCATATTATTGCCGCTGGTAATTTTGAAGTTAGCCATCATACGACCCTGATTTTTACGGCTTCCTGAGCGTACACCCAAGCCATTCCAAGGATAAGCTTTACTATTCTCAATGTTGCCTTCTATTGTATTGCCGATCAAACCCAATGCAGCATATTCCCATTCTGCTTCCGTAGGAAGTCTATAGGGCTGTTTAAGGATGCCATCTTCCATGCGCACAATGCGTTTTGCATCTTTTGCTGCACCGATTTTAGTGTCTCTAGGCATGTTCTTGCCATCTATGCCGTCTCCTTGAATCTGACCATTCAAATAAATATCGGTATTAAAGGCTTGACCTTCTCTACCCTGTTGTTCACTTAGTGTCTTATAATCTACCAAGGCGCCACTTTGGCGAAGGATGTGTTCATTTACACGATCTGTCCTCCACAAACAGTAAGCATTAGCCTGATCCCATGTTACACCCACTACAGGGTAATCTTGAAAGGATGGGTGGCGTAAATAAAAATTAACATATGGTTCATTATATGATAAAGGGTTCCTCCATACCAATGAATCGGGAAGGGCATCATAATACAACTTCCCATCTTCAGGATAATTTTGGGCAATCCAATGCAGATATTCGAGCCAATCCGCATTAGAAACCTCTGTTTCATCTATATAAAACGAAGCTACTGTTACCCGCCTTTTCAGGTTGTCATGAGAATAACCTAGGTCTTCATTTAAGCTTCCTCCTAATACGAATGTACCTCCTTCTATACCTATTAAACCGGGGCCAGGAGATTCTTTAACCTTGCGATTAATTTGTAAACCGCCATTATGAGGATCATTGTATCGTACACCGGTTTTGTCAGATACATTGCTTCTACTGCTTTTACAGGATGTCATTATTAATGATGTGCAAAACATTAATAACAATGAGATTATAGCGATTTTGATATAATGCATAAAATGATCAATATTACATTGCTTGAAGCCAAAATTAAGAAATAATTTAATATCAACTATTAAAAAGAGCGTTTATCGTAGTTTTTTAACTTCTAAAAAGTCTTAAAAAATGTTAAAATTTGAGAATATCCTTTTCGACCGTATTCAACTAGTTTTTTTACTGTGACAAATAAGTCTTAATTTCGCTTCCATGAAAGCGAGATCTAAATAAGATGGAGACAGAAGGCAACCGTTATTTACATCGAAATCTCATCAACCATAAAAAAAAAGATGAAACCATCATGATTTTTCAAACCGAACGTAGTGAGCTCATGAACTTAGCGAAGCGATTTCATGAATGCCTTAAAAAGCGAACAAGTGATGAATAATACAAATGAAAGACAAGCGATCTCATTGATCCCGCTAAAAACAAATAATAGATCAATAATTATATACAGATGAAAATTAAAGTAGGTTTTGGATTTGATGTTCATCAAATGAGAGAAGGGCATCCATTTTTCGTAGGTGGAGTTCAGCTTGATCACCATTCGGGAGCATTTGGTCATTCCGATGCGGACGTGTTAGTTCATGCTATTTGCGATGCCATTCTGGGCGCTGCCAATTTAGAGGACATTGGTTATCATTTTCCAAATACGGATTATAAATGGAAAGGTATCAGCAGTCTACTGCTACTAGAAGAATGCGTTCGATTGGTGGGTGAGAAGGGGTGGAAAATAGGGAATGTCGATGCGATGTTGTGTTTGGAAGCACCGAAAATAAAACCGTATATTCTTGAAATGAAAAAGAAGCTAGCGGAGTCTACAGGGTTGGAGATAGACGATATTTCAATTAAAGCGACGACAAATGAGACAATGGGTTTTATTGGAAGGGAAGAAGGGGTGGTAGCATATGCCGTTTGTTTAATTCAGAAGGATTAATTCCCTTTGAATCTCTTAAAGTAACGAATAGCGATAATCAAAGCAGTTAAGGCTAGTAAACCGGCCACAAAAAAAGGCGCTCCAGGGAAATAAATGGCAGTACTTTTACGGGAAAAGTAAGAAAATAAGCTCGTCATCATCAAGGGGCCAATAATGGCAGTTAGACTGATAACACACGTTATCCCACCTTGGATCTGCCCCTGTTCATTCTGTGGCACAAGGTTGGAAATATAACTCTGTAGAGATGGGCCTGCTATTCCGGCTAGGACATAAGGGATGCTGATTGCAAAAAGCATCCAGGTCTCCGTAGAAAGACCATATAAGGGAAGAGATACCGTATACAGTAAGGTTCCTAAAATGATAGCCCATCGTAATCCAATTTTAGGTAATATGAGACGAATTAAGCCGGCCTGGACAATCATCAATAAAACACCTATAAATCCGAGAGATATACCGACCATCCGTTCGTTCCAATGAAATTTTTCCATCGTATAATACGACCACGTGCTTTGTACAGAATGAGCCGCCATGTTAATCAGAAAAATGCATATGATTAAAGGTAGGATGATCGGATATTTATTGATATGTACAAAGGCGCCAATGGGATTCGCCAACCTCCAGTTGAAAGGTCTTCTCAATTCCGGTTTTAGTGATTCGGGAACGATAAAGTAACCATAAGTAAAATTAAGAAAGCTTAATAAGGCGGCCGCGAAAAAAGGCACCCGTGCACCGTAATGTCCTAGCAGTCCCCCTAGCACTGGTCCTATGATAAAGCCTACGCCGAATGCAGCACCCAACAATCCGAAATTTTGCGCCTTGTTTTGTGGGGTGCTGATGTCTGCAATATACGCTGCTGCCACCGAATGACTCGCCCCCGTCACCCCGGCAATGAGACGACCCATAAAAAGCCAGAAAATGGATGGAGCAAAACCCATCAAAAGGTAATTAATACAAAAGCCGAAAAGAGAAATCAATAATACAGGTCGCCGTCCAAAGCGATCGCTTAGGCTACCGAGTACCGAAGCAAAAAAAAACTGGGTGAACGCGTATGCAAAGACAAGCCAGCCTCCGTACCGCGATGCTTCGCTAATATCCCCATGAATAAGTTCCTGAATCAGCTTAGGCATCACAGGAATGATTATCCCTAAACCAATCGTGTCAATTACGACGGTGATAAAAATAAAAAAAAGACCAGCGGATGTTTTATTCTTCATTATAGAGCGTAAATGTATAAAAAGTATAGGTAGTCCGTGATAATAAAATTGAGGTTTTTTACTGTCATAATCACACAAGTCTAGATTTTACGCTTGTCTTTCACGAACGGGAGAAAGGAGATAAAGCGGGTGTTAATATATTGCTAAGAACTTGCTTTGCACCTCAAGTTTATCTAAGTTTGCATTTAATATGGATAGGTATGTGCTGTAGTTACTTAAGTTTTGAAATTAAAGAATGCTTAATCTGAAAAAGACGTATTGGTTGAAAAAGAATTGTTTTCTGTTGTTCCTTGGATTGAGTACCATTGCTTTAGTGATGGGATGTAAGGGGATTAAAAGAAATAATAGCACTTTTAAAAAAGTAGATGCTGGAAATGATACTATAACACAGTATAATTTCATGCAAAACGTCACGTCAAAATATAATATTTTGTACAATGCGAATTTGATGTTGGACAAAGAACGCGAAGCGATAGCAAACACCAATACCCATAACTTTCAAATCCGGCAAACTGTTTTTGACGAACCCACTGCTCAGGGCGACTCGCATATTATGATGGATTCCTTAATTCAGAAGGCTTATAAAGTCGTAAACACGAAGCAGGAAAGCAGATACGTTAACGATGCATATTTTATTATTGGTAAAGCCAATTACTACAAAGGATCTTATTATACGGCTTTAGAGTTTTTTAATCAGCTTATCCGTAGTTCTGGTGAACAGATAGATTTCGTATCTATGGGATATGCTTGGAAATCCCGGGCATTGCTTCAAATAGGTAAAGAAGAACAAGCTAAGTTAATGGTGGATTCTGCATTTGCAACTCTGAGTGAAGAAAAAGAGGTGCGCACCTTCGTTAATGCAGCGAAAGCAAATTACCTGATACGGAATGGAGAAGAACTGGAAGCGATTCCATATTTGGAGTATGCTTTAGAATCGAATAGTGACCTCAGCAATAAAAGGAGGTGGATGTTTTTATTAGCGCAATTATACCGTGATAATGGACAAGCAGAGCAGGCCCTTCAATACTTTCAACAGATTTCAAGAAGCAACGTCCCCTATGATATGGCTTTTGAAGCATCCTTGCAAACTGCGTTTCTAAAAGGAAATAGATATTCGTCGATCGAAGATCGTGTAAAGCCATTAAAAAGAATGCTTCGCGAAGGTAAAAATGATGGATACCAAGACCAGATTTTATTTCAAATCGGAGACATATATTATGCAGACGGTAAAATAAATGAAGCGCTTGTTGCATACAATAAGTCGCTAAATGAACCGAAAAAAAATAATTATCAAACTACCGAGACCTATTTAAAGTTGGGGGACCATTATTTGGAGCAGCGTAAATATCATTTGGCCCAGTTATACTACGATTCTGTAGCGATTGTTTTGCCTGCGGATTATACGGATGTAAATAAAATCCGCCGAAAATTGGGGTATATGTCTGAAATAACCAAGCTGTATGCCGAAGTTGCTTGGCAAGATACGTTATTACAGTTGGCCGCGTTGAATGAGTCCGACTTAGAAAGTGTGCTCAATGCGTATGCGAACGTCGCCTTACAGGCAAAGAAACTGGAAATAGAAAAAGCTCAATTGGCAAAAGCGAAATCAAAAAATAAAAAAAATACTTCGCAGAATGTAAACACTGCGTTGATGGCATTTAATACACCAACGAATTCATTGGCCACAAATTCGGACAAAACCTTTTATTTTAATAATCAGGATGAGCTGGTTTTGGGGCAGTCGTCATTTAGACGACGCTGGGGCAATAGGCAACTGAAAGATAATTGGCGTTATGAGGCAGATAATTCTGCAGCGGTTAAGGTAGCCCAAAACAGCACTGTTGAAACTGATTTTGTAAAAGAGGATGATGCCGAACTGGACGAAGCGCTTTTTATATCCACAGCAAAATCGAAATACAGCAGTGAAATTCCGACGCAAAAAGAGGCTTACGAAGCCAGTCACAAAAAAGTACACGACAACTTAATTGTTATCGGGAACATATATCGAGATTACACAAAGGACAATATCGATGCCATCCATGTATATGAGGAATTCTTGAGAAGATACCCAAACACGGAAGCTGGGGCAGAAATCTACTATTCGCTATACCGCATGTACGACGGCTTAGATCAGGCCAAATCACTGGATTATAAAACTCGTCTTATCGCATTATACCCTCAAAGCTTGCATGCGCAAGTCGCGCTTGATCCGTCTTACATGGATAAAATAAAAAGGGATAAAAATATTTTAGACCGTGTATTCGAAAAGCTATTCACGCTCTACGCCAACGGCGATCACGCTACTGTTATTACGGAGGCCGACAAAGATTTGAAAGAACGTTTTGAAAATACAGGGCTGGTTGCTCAAGTAGAATACCTGCGCGCCTTGGCTGTAGGTCGAGTCGGGAGAGTAGGAGATTTTACAGAAGCGTTGAATGATATCGTTGCGAAGTATCCTACGGATAGTTTGGTAGTACCCTTAGCTAAAGAAAATTTAACTTTTATAGAACAGCACCCAAATTACTTTACCAACCGTGTAAATGCACTGCAGGATATAGATAAAAGCAGAATAGCATTTATAGACGAACCTCATATGACGGCTTGGCCGAACTTAGGTATTAACGGAGACTATAGAACTGGTACGGCAATTGTGCAGGAAAAACCGAAACCCAAGGAAGAAATTAAAATTGCAAAAGTCGAACCTGAAATCGAACAGGTTGTCAACATTGAAAGTGCGGTGGAGAAAGAGGAAACAAAGGAAGAAGTAGTAATTGCCAAAGTTGAGCTAGCGATCAAAGAGGAGCCTAAAAAGGAGGAATTGATAAAAACGGAGGAAAAAGTTGCAGTAGCAGAATTAGGCCAGGAGGAGGTGGCTGAAACTGAGCCGCAACGAACGCTAGCGGGTATATCTGACGTAACGACTGAGGGTAAAATAAGTGCAAGCACACAAGTGAATACGAATGTGTCGTTAGGCCAAATCAATAGACCACTAGGGCAAGTGAATATCGACCTCGGGCCAAATGATTACAGAGACAAAAAACTCTTTCCGGATACTGCCACGTATTATTTTACGATCAACGTGATGGATGCAAAATTAAATATGGCACCGAGTAGGTACGGCATAGGACAGTTTAATAGAACCCGGTATGCACAGTTGAGCATTAGTCATCAACTGAAAATGGTGAACGGCGAAAACCAACTTATATTTATTGGGCCGTTTAATACCTTTGAGGAAGTGAAGGGTTATGAATCAAAAATTTTACCGATGATGCATGAGATTATGAAAGTGCCCGTAGAAATTTATAATACTTTTGTCATTACAAAAGAGGTGTTTCCTTCACTCACCGATGGAGTACAAATTAGAAATTATCATCAAACGTATAGTGAACAATAGTTTTACAACTATCATATTAATATGAAGAGAGAATCCAAAAAGAATAAATTAACTCAAGAAGATGTTTCCCGTTATACACGCAATTTTTGGAAATTCCTGATCGGAATTGTTGTGTTTGCAAGCCTATTTTTGGGAGCTGTACGCATCGGACTTTTTGGTCAACTGCCTTCTTTTGAAGATTTGGAGAACCCGAGAAGTAATCTGGCTTCAGAGATACTGACCGACGACCAAAAGGTGTTGGGTACATATTATGTGCATAATCGATCTAATGTAAAATACAGTGAACTATCCCCACATTTGGTCCATGCACTTATTGCAACGGAAGATAAACGATTCTATAACCATTCCGGGATTGATTATTCTAGAACAGTAACTGCTATATTCTATACGTTGTTCGGTAATAAGCAGGGAGGAAGTACGATTACACAACAATTAGCACTTAACCTTTTTTCTGAAAGAAGAGAGCGTAATAAGGTCCGGCGGGTAATGCAAAAGTTTCAAGAATGGATTACCGCTGTACGGCTTGAGCGTAATTATACAAAGGAAGAAATCATTATGATGTACTTCAATACCGTCGACTTTGGAGCATATAATACATATGGAATTAAATCTGCTGCCCGCACATATTTTGATACAACACCCGATAAACTGACTGCAGAGCAGGCTGCCGTATTGGTGGCGATGCTAAAAGGTACTTATTTATACTCCCCAATTAAGTTTCCCGAGAAATCATTACTTCGACGCAATCAAGTATTGATTAATATGCATGATGAAAATTTCTTATCGAGTGAAGAACTGGCTAAAGCCAAGGAAAAGCCGTTGGGCTTGAAAATACGTATTTCAAATTATGGGGAAGGATTAGCTCCGTATTTCCGAGCGGTATTAAAAGAAGAAATAAAGAAAGAATTCCAGCGACTTTCTATTACCAAGCCGGATGGTAGCCCTTATGATTTAGATAAGGACGGATTACGAATATATACACCTATCAACTATAATATGCAGCAGTACGCCGAAGAAGCGCAAAAAGAATGGATGCAAACGCTGCAAAATGAATTTGACAAGCAATGGAAGCGAAGAAATGCATTTGCCGGTGAAAAAGCAAAATTGTTAGAGACAGGCATGAAACGTTCGGACCGGTATAGGATGCTGAAGAACGAAGGGGTGTCTGAGGCTGATATCAAGAAAGCATTCAATACAAAAACACCCATGACACTATTTACGTGGAAAGGGAACATTGATACGGTAATGACACCAATGGATTCGATAAAATACAATAAGCTCTTGCTACGTAACGCAATGATGGCTATGGAACCTCAGACAGGACATATCAAAGCGTGGGTAGGAGGGATTGATTTTGAGCATTTTAAATATGATCAAGTAAAATTAGGAACGCGCCAGGTAGGTTCTACGGCGAAGCCGTTTACCTATGCGGTTGCAATCGACAATGGTTATTCACCATGTTTCTCCGTGCCAAACCATCAACGGTCTTATGGCAATTGGAATCCTCGCGGAACGATCCAGGGTGGTGATCCTATCACCTTAAAAAACGCACTAAAATATTCTCAAAACTTTGCTTCTGCGTATGTTATAAATGAGGTTGGTGCCGCTAGTGTCGCGGCATTAACGAAGAAGATGGGCGTTACATCGAATGTGCCCAACTATCCTTCCATTGCATTAGGAGCATATGAAGCCTCGGTTTTTGATATGGTGGGAGCTTATTCAGCTTTTGTAAACAACGGTACATGGGTAGAGCCGACCATGATACTACGGATCGAGGATAAGAACGGTACATCCATCTATGAGAAAGCACCAAAAGTAGTAAAAGCGCTAAATAGCGAATCTGCTTATATCATGGTTGACATGCTAAAAAGCGCCGTGGATGGCGGTACTGGTAGTCGCCTTCGGCGTAAGGAATATGGCGGACTGACTTATCCGTTGGGCGGAAAAACGGGGACGACAAACGATAATTCCGATGCCTGGTTTATCGGTATCACTCCTGAATTGGTTGCAGGTGTGTGGACGGGAGCAGAAGATCGAGGTATTAGTTTTAGTAATATGCAATACGGCCAGGGTGCTGCAGCTGCACTTCCCGTCTTTGGACTCTTTATGAAAAAAGTGTATGGCGACAAAGAACTAAAATATTCAAAAGGAGACTTTGCATTGCCTCCTGGTGGAATGACGCGAGAGATGGATTGCTCGCAATACAGTAAATATGATGGATACTCTACCGAACAACCCTTGTTAAATGAAGATGAAGAACGACTGAGTTTTTAATCAGTACTAATTGGTGACAGGAGTAAATATTTTTGTTTAGATGTAGTCCAGTATTTTTGAGGGGGTATGAGTGAATTTGATTATAAGGAAGAACTAAAAAGAATCCCTCATAAACCGGGGGTATATCAATATTTTGATAAAGGCGGTGAATTGATCTATGTGGGTAAAGCCAAAGATCTACGAAACCGCGTAGGTTCTTATTTTGTCAATGATAGGCAACTCAATTCGAAGACACGTGTCCTAGTACGAAAAATTCAGCGTATTGCATTTACGATCGTGGATACGGAAATCGATGCGTGGCTCCTCGAGAACAATCTGATCAAGAAGCATAAACCTCGGTATAATGTCATGCTGAAAGATGACAAAACCTACCCGTGGATCGTTATTAAAAATGAACATTTCCCCCGAATTTATTGGACGCGTAAATATATCAAAGATGGTTCCCGGTATTTTGGCCCGTATGCTTCTGTTGGTATGATGCACATCGTGTTGGATACCATAAGAGAATTATTCCCCCTGCGTACATGCAATCTTAACTTAGCACCTCAAAATATTGCAAAAGGCAAGTATAAAGTATGTCTGGAATACCAGATCGGCAACTGTAAAGGGCCCTGCGAAGGATTTCAGGATGAGGAAGATTACAACCAAAATCTAAGCGATATAAAAGACATTCTGAACGGTAAAATATCGGTAGTCACGAATCGTTTGAAGATGCAGCTAAACGGAGCTATTGCTCAATTAAAGTTTGAGGTTGCACACAATCTAAAGGCTAAATTGGATAAACTGGGGAATTACCAAAGCAAGTCAACCGTGGTAAGCGCCTCCATTTCTAATGTGGACGTATTTAGCATAGCTTCGGATGAAAGTTATGCTTTTGTGAATTTCCTAAAAGTGATGAATGGCGTTGTCATTCAAACCCAAACTTTAGAAATGAAGAAGCGCTTGGATGAAAGTGATGCGGAACTGCTAACTCTTGCTATTCCGGAAATACGTAGCCGTTTTAATAGCGTGTCGCGGGAGATCATTGTGCCTTTTGATTTGGAGATCGAGAGTACTCCCGAATATGTTAAATTTACGGTCCCTAAAGCTGGAGATAAATTTAAGCTATTAGAGCTTTCACTCAAGAACGTTGCCTATTTTAAAAAGGAACGATTGACACAGTACGAGCGTCTCAATCCAGAATTGAAAACAGAACGCATCCTTCTTCAGATGCAAAAAGACTTAAGATTAAATGTGCTTCCCCGCCATATCGAATGTTTTGATAACTCTAATATTCAAGGTAGTTTTCCAGTATCGGCGATTGTAGTCTTCAAAGATGCAAAACCTTCCAAAAAAGATTACCGGCATTTTAATGTGAAAACCGTTGAGGGACCGGATGATTTTGCAACGATGGAAGAGGCTGTATATAGAAGGTATAAGCGTATCTTGGATGAGGAGCAACCGCTACCTCAATTAATCATAATTGACGGTGGAAAAGGACAGTTAAGCGCAGCCTTGAAGAGCTTACGTTTATTGGGGATCGAAAGACAACTGACCGTCATAGGTATCGCCAAACGATTGGAAGAGTTATTTTATCCTGGAGACCAGTATCCGCTTTATCTGGATAAGAAATCGGAGACACTGCGTGTTATTCAACACCTTCGCGACGAGGCCCATCGTTTTGGGATCACTTTTCACCGTAACCAGCGAAGCCGCAAAACGTTTGTCTCAGAATTGGAGAATATTCCCGGCATTGGGAAGACCACCGTGGAACGTCTACTGAAAACGTTTAAGTCCGTGAAACGAATAAAAGAACAGTCTGACGAAGAGCTAAAAAAGGTGTTGAATCAAAAGCAACTAATGGCTCTTCGCACTTATTTTCCGGAAAACTAAAGAGGCAGATTCGCCTATCTGCAAATCTGCGGATTCGTTTTAATCGTCGTAACCGAAACTTTTCAAATAATTTTTCTTAGATCTCCAATCAGGAATCACTTTCACAAATAGTTCGAGAAAGACTTTTTTACCTATGAACTCCTCGATGTCCTGACGTGCATAAGTGCCAACCTTTTTTATCATTGCACCCGCTTTTCCAATAATAATGTTCTTTTGCGAATCACGTTCTACGATAATTTCAGCTGCTATTCGTGTAATTTTAGCCTCCTCTTTGTAAGAAGTTACAATAACCTCCGTACTGTAGGGGATTTCTTTGTCGTAAAGTTTGAACACCTTCTCACGGATCATCTCTGAAACGAAGAAACGCATCGATTTGTCCGTTAATTCGTCTTTCTCGTAATAGGGAGCGTGTTCAGGAAGATTTTCCTTGATATACTGCATGATGCCATTAACTCCGTAATCAAGCAAAGCAGATATAGCAAAAATAGCATGTGGATTTAATTTCTCTTTCCAGAATTCTATCTTGGCCATGACTTCCTCTTCCGAGGATTTGTCTATCTTATTGATTAACACGGCAACGGGTGATGCTGTTTTTTGAAGCTTTTCTATGACATCATTCTCATCGTATTTTTCGTTTATATCTGTCACAAAAAGAATAATATCAGCATCGATCAAAGACCCCTGTACAAAATTCATCATGGATTCTTGTAAAGAATAGTTGGGTTTGATCACGCCAGGTGTGTCTGAAAATACGATTTGATGATCTACATCGTTTACAATCCCGATAATCCGGTGGCGTGTTGTTTGAGCTTTGGGAGTGATGATGGACATCTTTTCCCCTACTAATGAGTTCATTAGTGTCGATTTTCCGGCATTTGGTTTACCTACAATACTTACGAATCCTGCTTTATGCGACATTTTTCAATCTTTATTTGGATTACAAAGAAACAAATAATATCTTTGTACTCCAATTAAGGAGAGCAATATCTTGCGTTTTGACCAAAAGAACGCATTTAATATATAAAATATATTGCGGGGTGGAGCAGTTGGTAGCTCGTCGGGCTCATAACCCGAAGGTCATCAGTTCGAGTCTGGTCCCCGCTACTAAAGAGTTAAGGCAATGCTTAGCTCAAAAAATTAAAATACATTGCGGGATGGAGCAGTTGGTAGCTCGTCGGGCTCATAACCCGAAGGTCATTGGTTCGAGTCCAATTCCCGCTACTAAAGAGCTAAGTGAAGGCTTAGCTCGACGAAATTAAAAATACATTGCGGGGTGGAGCAGTTGGTAGCTCGTCGGGCTCATAACCCGAAGGCCATTGGTTCGAGTCCAATCCCCGCTACTGAAGCAAAGCTTCGACCTTAGGTCGAAGCTTTTTGCGTAATTGCTATCCTCTATTGTTTGAACTCCGGGACCCCACGGATTTAACATTGTTATAAAAGGTTGTGTATGCAAACGTTTGTGTGCTTTTACGCAAACGGTTTCGTTTAGCATTTTGTTTTTCATTAAATTACTTTGGGTTACCTTGGCGGGTGTAGACTACGGAATTCCACTACTTATGGAACTTCGTTAGTTTAATGAAAAACCTTAAAAGTAATTTTATGATAAAGAGATTTACAAGTCCTTTTTTCATTGGTAAAAGTTTTCGACTGGCTTCAATCCTGATGCTTGGGTTTGGTATACCTACTGCTTCGGTATTTGGAAGTGAGTTGACTACACACGCCAATGCATTTTTTCAACAAACGGTAACAGGTCGTGTTACTTCATCTACGGGGGCTGTTTCAGGCGTTACCGTCACCATCAAAGAGAATTCTTCTGTATCTACTTCAACAGATGATCAGGGCAACTTTTCCATTCAGGCAAGTAACGGTCAGACACTGATTTTTACAGCGATTGGATTTACAACGCTGGAGGAGATCGTAACCGGAAATGTACTGTCGGTGGTTTTGGACGAAAGTGATCAAGCTTTGGAGGAGATCGTGGTGGTGGGCTATGGTACTCAGAAAAGAGAGAGCTTAACAGGAGCACTGAATACCGTAAAAGGTAATGAGCTGAGAGATATAACTACACCGTCAGTAGAAAATATGCTGAATGGAAAGGCTCCTGGTGTTTTTGTAGCTCCGGGCTCAGGACAGCCAGGCGCAAGAGGGGGCGTTGTTATTCGAGGTCAGGCTACGTTGAGTGGAAGTACGAGTCCATTATGGGTTATCGATGGTGTTATCGTTGGTTCGCGAGCTGGAGATATAAATCCGGATGACATTGAATCCATGACCATTTTGAAGGATGCGGCATCAACAGCAATCTACGGGTCGCAAGGGGCTAATGGCGTTATTGTTGTCACGACAAAGAACGCAAAAGTGGGAAAGACTACGGTAGACCTTTCTTCGAAGATCGGCTTTAATCAGCTCACGAACGGAAATATGAAAATGATGAACGGAGCAGAGTTGTATGATTATTATGCTTCGTTTGCTAATGCAAGTAATATTTCATTTCCACGTTGGAACGAAGACTTACGTAATAGCGACTTCAATTGGTGGGACTTGGCAACGCAAAGTGGATTCACTCAAAATCACAACGCCACTATTCAAGGGGGAACGGAGACACTGCAATCTTTCATGTCTGTGGGATTGTATGATGAAAAGGGGGCTGTAAAAGGATACGACTTTAAACGTTATAATCTTCGCTTCAGACAAACGTATAAACCGTTTGATTGGTTGTCTATTAAACCATCATTAGTTGGTGCACGCCGAGGAGTAGATGATAAGCAGTATTCTACAACGGCGATGTATTCCAACTTACCATGGGATAGCCCATTTGATGCGGATGGTAATTTAGTTCCACATCGTTACAGTGGTTGGGTAAATAATGCAAGCACCAACTATTTGTATGATCTGCAATGGAACCATTCCGAGAACATCAACTATGAGTTTATGGGAAATCTTGATTTTGATGTCAAATTGACCGATTGGTTGAGTTTCTCGTCTGTCAATAACTATAGGTACAATCATTATTCAGCTGGCGGATATACAGATCCGCGTTCTAATGGAGGATTGAATGTGGGCGGGCGTCTAACCGAATACCGCTCGGAGTATGCGAGGCGATACACCAGCCAAATTCTGCGTGTAAATAAAACCTGGGATCGACATGCGTTAAATGGTTTGATTGCTTATGAATATAATGATTACTCGGCAAAAACATTGGATGCCTATGGTACAGGCTTTATTCCTGGATTTGAAGTGCTGGATGTTGTTACAAGACCAGAGCGCACGCGGGGCAAGATCAATGAATGGGCTGTGCAATCCTTTTTGTCGAATGTGCATTATGCTTATGATAATAAATACCTCGCTCAGGTTTCATTCCGTAGAGATGGCGCATCTAATTTTGGTGACAATGCCAAGTATGGTAATTTTTTCTCTGTTAGTGCAGGTTGGAACATTAACCGTGAAGATTGGTTTAAAGCTGATTGGGTAGACGTTTTGAAACTTCGCACAGCATACGGTTCAGTAGGTAACCGTCCTAGTTCGTTATATCCGCAATATGATCTTTATTCTATATCGCAAAGCTCGAGTTACAACGGTGAACCTGGAGCATTAATTAGCCAAAAGGGCAACAGAGACCTTACGTGGGAGAAAACGTATACAGCAGGAGCAGGGGCTGACGCAACGTTTCTCAATAATCGCGTAAGAGCGACGTTTGACTATTACGTAAAGGATACAGACAATATTTTATACCAAGTTCCTGTCACCGGAACGGTGGGCATTACCAGCATTTGGCAAAATATCGGAGAAATGAGAAATACTGGATTTGAGCTTGCGGTTGGTGGAGACATTATTCGAAATGATAATTGGCTTTGGAGTGTAGACGTGAATATTGGGCATAATAAAAACAGACTGACCAAACTCTACCCGACAAAGGATGCCAGTGGAAATTATACCATTAGACCAGTTATTATTGGTGACGGTTTAGGTATCGCTGGCTCTGCACAGCGCGTGTTGGAGCCGGGACTTCCGGTTGATACATATTATTTGAAGGAATGGGCCGGTGTAAATACAGATAATGGGGCGCCGATGTGGTATCAAGTGGAAAGAGATTCGGACGGGAATGAGGTTTCACGTAATACAACTTCAAATTATTCGGCGGCTACTTTTGAAAAACTTGGTAATGCCGCGCCGGATTTGTTCGGTGGATTCTCTACGGCATTGAGGTATAAACAATTGGATCTAGGTGCTGTCTTTGGTTATTCCATTGGTGGTAAAATTTACAACTACTCGCGTCAGGAATACGATTCAGATGGAACGTATACAGATCGTAACCAGATGAAGTTGATGCCGGGATGGAGCCGTTGGGAGCAGCCGGGTGATAATGCAACACATCCTATCGCCAAATACAACAATCAAGATAGGGGGAATCAAGTTTCTTCACGCTTTGTGGAGAACAGTGATTTCCTGCGGTTACGTTCATTGACTTTAGGTTATAATGTTAACCTTAGCCGGTACAATATCAGGAATGTACGTGTCTTTCTTGCTGGCGAAAACTTATTTGTCATTACCAAATACTCAGGCGTTGATCCCGAGATTCCATTTAAGGAAGATGACGAAGCTAGCTTAGCGGGAACAGAGGGGGTAATCTTAGGTTCAACTGGTCCATCTGTATATCCAGCGACACGCAGATTTATGTTTGGAGTTAATGTCTCATTTTAAAAGGAAAGAACATGAAAAAGATATTTATCACTTTATTAGTTATATCCATATTTGCCTCTTGCGATATTGATCGTTTGCCTTATGGATCAATGGATTCCGAGCGGATTGAGAACGACCCGGAGGCTTATCTAGCATCTTTACTTAATGGTGCCTATGCGCAACTGAAAGCATGGTCTGATCCCATGCACCGCGCAGGAGAATATGCAGGAGATAATATGATGATCAGAGGATCTTCTACGGATGCCTTTTATGAATTTATTTCATTTGCACGAACACCAAATAACGGTCGATTAAACCAGTTTTGGAATGCGGGCTATAAGGCAATTGCACAAGTCTCCAATGTAATCAATATGTTTGACGAAGGGCAGAATGCAGCATTTGACAATGAATTAGGTGAGTGCTATTACATCCGTGGTATGATGTACTTCTACTTGGTTCGTGCGTATGGACGTCCTTACTACCAAAATCCAGAAACGAACCTAGGTGTGCCAATCGTTAATGGAACACCGGATGACGTTATCAATTTGGAACTGCCCGATCGTGCAACGGTCAAAGCTACATACGAACAGGTTATTAATGATTTGAAGAAGGCAGAGGAGTTGCTGACTATTAATGACGGTTCTTCCTATGCATCAAAAGGTGCCGCCCAAGCCATGTTGTCCCGTGTTTATCTCTATATGAGTGGTACGTACCAGTCGCCCAATGCGGAGTATGCGCAACTGGCTGTTGATTATGCAGATAAAGTGATTAACTCCGGAGATTATTCGCTCTTGCCAAGAGAGCAATTTATGAAATACAATACGTATGTGCCAGAGAATAATCCGGAAACGATATTTGCAGTAAAGCGTGTGGCATCTGAGTTTTCTGGCGATGACCATTATTACGGAATCGGCGGTATGTATGCTAATATTGGTGGCCAAGGTTGGGGTGAAATGTATGCTAGCGCTAAATACATTGATTTATTAAATGAAACAGGTCGAAATGATTGGCGCCCGGAAAAATATGCGATGGTAGATGCACGCGCTGCTTTTATTGAACCAACTTATTCAAAAAATGCAACAACGGGTGCTTATGTAGAAGTTTTCCGTTTCATTAAAGAAGATGGTGTGAATGTGCTAAACTACGTACAGGACACGGTAATACGTAATGGTAACACCGTAACCTGTAAAGAAGGCTCAGATATCTACACGTTAAACCCTATTGATGCAGAACAAGAGATTTACAGCATTCAGTATAAGGACGGTAAGACATATCAAGGTGTGATTGATTATTTTATTAGTTTAAACAGGGTTTATCCACAGTTTTATATTACGAAAGCCTCTCGTGAAGGTGAAGATTCACATCTTCATTCTCCCGTTATTAGTAGATTAGCCGAGGTATATCTTAATCGTGCAGAAGCTTATGCTAAACTTGGAAACTATGTCGCGGCACGGACAGACTTAAACGAGATCAGAACGCGTTCTATTGTAAACGGCGGATATAGCTCCTTAGATGCTTCTAATGCAAGCGAGAGAATTGATAAAGAGCGCCAACTAGAATTGGCCTATCAGGCAGAACGCAGCTACGACGTTTTCCGCAATGGAGGGTCATTGAACCGGCAATATCCGGGTCCACACGGGCAGTTTGAAGTGATAGCACCTACGGATTACCGTGTGGTTTATTATATCCCTCAGGATGCGATAAACTCCTACCCAGGTACACTAACGCAGAATCCAACTAATTAATAAGTAACGGGATTCCGGTTGTTAAATACGTTAAAATGGCTTTGCGACACAGCAAAGCCATTTTTGTTTATAACCGTAAAAATCTCTTATTTAATCGTAACTTTGTATCCTTATAAAAAAAGCATAATTTAGAGTTGCCGTGAGGTAACGTTTTTTAATATATATTAAATATGGCAAATATAGTTGCAATTGTTGGGCGTCCGAATGTAGGTAAATCAACCCTTTATAATAGATTGACCGAAAGTCGTAAAGCGATCGTTGACGATTTTAGTGGTGTCACGCGCGATAGACATTATGGAGAGGCCGAATGGATCGGTAAAAGATTTACAGTAATAGACACCGGTGGTTTCGTGCACGGTTCGGACGATATATTTGAAGCTGCTATTCGTGAGCAGGTTCACATTGCAATTGAAGAAGCTTCGGTTATCCTTTTTATGGTAGATGTCACCACTGGTATCACAGATTTAGATGATGATATTGCGAATATCCTTCGCCGTAGTAAAAAGCCGGTATATGTCGTTGCCAATAAAGTAGATCATGCAAAACTACATCATGCTTCGGCAGAGTTTTATGCGTTTGGATTAGGCGAGATCTTTAACATTTCGTCTGCTACCGGATCAGGTACGGGCGAACTGTTAGACGAGGTGGTTTCAAATTTTGAGATATTGGAAGAAGAGGAGAGTACACTCCCGAAGATTACTATCGCAGGTCGGCCCAATGTCGGTAAATCTTCTTTAACAAATGCACTGTTGGGTAAAGATCGCAATATTGTGACCCCGATAGCGGGTACCACACGGGATGCTATACGAATACACTATAACCAATTCGGAAATGAATTCCTTTTAATTGATACTGCAGGGCTTCGCCGTAAAACCAAAGTTACCGAGAATATTGAATTCTATTCGGTAATGCGTACCATCAAGGCGATTGAAGACGCGGATGTTGTCGTGCTGATGATCGACGCGAATGATGGATTGGAAGCACAGGATATAAATATTTTCCATTTAGCAGAAAAGAATAAAAAAGGTGTTGTTATCCTCGTCAATAAATGGGATATGGTTGAAAAAGATCATAAAACAGCGAAGGAATTCGAAGCACGCATCCGTGAAAAAATTGCACCTTTTAATGACGTGCCAATTTTGTTTACATCCGTAACCGAAAAGCAGCGTATTTTCAAGGCGGTAGAGACAATTATGGAGGTGTATAAAAATAAGACGAAGAAAATTCCTACATCGAAGCTGAACGATGTAATGTTGAGTGTTATTGAAAATTATCCTCCTCCAGCTATAAAGGGCAAGTACATCAAGGTTAAATACATAACCCAGATTCCCGGCAGATCACCCATGTTTGCCTTTTTCTGTAACCTACCACAGTATATTAAGGATCCTTACAAACGTTTTGTCGAAAATAAATTAAGAGAAAACTTTGATTTTACCGGGGTTCCTATTCAAGTGTTTTTTAGACAAAAATAGATTTAAGCAGTATCATGCTATGCAGCACAATTTAGTTTTATACAATACCCTTACGCGTAAGAAAGAAAAATTTGAACCGATTCATCCGAATATAGTCGGAATGTATGTCTGTGGGCCTACTGTCTATAGCGATGTACATTTGGGGAATTGTAGAACATTTGTATCATTCGATTTAATATTTCGCTATTTGTTGCATCTAGGTTATAAAGTGCGCTACGTACGCAATATAACAGATGCCGGTCACTTAGAAGGTGATAATGATGAAGGTGACGATAAATTTGCGAAGAAAGCCAAATTGGAACAATTGGAGCCAATGGAAATTGTTCAGAAATATACAATAGGCTTTCATGATGTACTGCGTTTGTTCAATACCATTCCGCCAAGCATAGAGCCTACGGCGACGGGACATATATCCGAACAGATTGAAATGATCAAACAGATTATGGATAATGGATATGCGTACGAGGTGAACGGCACGGTATATTTTGATGTAGAGAAATACATCAAAGAATATAATTATACTATTCTTACCAACCGAAACCTAGAAGATTTATTCAATAATACAAGAGTGCTGAGCGGTCAGGATGAAAAAAAAGGTAGATTGGATTTTGCCCTTTGGATAAAAGCTAAACCTGAACACCTTATGCGCTGGCCTTCGCCGTGGAGTGTGGGCTTTCCGGGATGGCATATCGAATGTTCGGCAATGAGCCGTAAATATCTAGGCGATCAATTTGATATACACGGTGGGGGGATGGATCTTGCTGCTACGCATCATACCAATGAGATTGCCCAATCTCAAGCTTGTAATCATGCTAGCCCGGCTAAATATTGGATGCATACTAATATGTTAACCGTGAATGGTGCGCGCATGTCCAAGTCTGCGGGTAATGGTTTTTTACCACATGAATTGTTTACAGGCAATCACGCGTTATTGCAAAGAGGCTATTCACCTATGGCGGTTCGTTTTTTTATGTTGCAGGCACATTATAGAAGCACGTTAGATTTTTCGAATGAAGCTTTGGATGCTGCAGACAAAGGATACAAGCGCCTAATGACCGCTATCGGTCTTTTAGATAAGATCAATCCTTCGGCTAATTCATCGATCCAACACAATATAGCGAGCATCAAAGCAAATTGTTACGCTGCGATGGACGATGATTTTAACAGCCCGATCCTTATTGCGGAGCTTTTTGAAATGGTAAGGGTAATCAATTCAGTTTATGATGGCAAACAGCAAATAGACCAAACCACATTGGTTGATATAAAAGAATTGATGCAGCATTTCGTTTGTGATATCATGGGATTACAACATGATCAAGTAGGAGGAGACGGGGAAAGTGTTGACAATCTGATGGATGTAATTGTTAAGCTGCGTAACGAAGCCAAAAAAAATAAAGATTTTACGACCTCAGATCGCATTCGCGAAGAGCTAACAGCTATCGGAATTCAACTAAAAGATAGCAAGGAAGGTACACTTTGGAATAAGATTTGATAGTTCAGAAAAATATGAATTTTAATTTCTTGTTTAACGCCTGTCTTTTTGTAGGCCTTACTTCCTTCACATCGTTGTATGGGCAGCTTCCGGATAAAGTAGGAGGACTTATAGCAGCCGATAAAAGCGCTGCTGCAATATCAAAGATGCAAAATCCCCATGCTGCGTTCATGTCAATAATTGATAAAGAATCTATCTTTTATGTGCCTTCCGCAGTAAATGCATTTAATTATTTGAGTAATCGGCCTAATATTCCCGATGTGATGCTATGGGAGCCTAATTTTGCGATCGTTTCTAGAAGTTTGGATTGGGGGTTGACTTCCGGAAAAATGGAATTTCAAAAAGTAGGAGCCGTTAAACGCCATGGACAATATTTGACTGTTTGGAAAAGAGGAAAGAAGGGTGATTGGAAAATAGCCGTACGTGCGGAGGTAGAGAATTTCGGAAAAAAAGCGGCTAGCGACCTTATCTATTTCGAACCCGACGATTCCTGGTATTTAAAGCACCGGTCTCAAGTACGGCTGAAACAACGAGAAGATATCGTTTTTCAGACGGATGAATTGTTTTCGACTATTTTGAAAGCAAATAATGAAACAGCGTATAAAGAGTTCTTAGCAGATGATGTTCGTTTTTATTATCCTTGGCAGGAAGAAATAGAAGGCAAAACAGATGTGCTTTCCTTTTTGAAGAAGCAACGATATGAGATCGTAACAGATCCTGCAGAAGTAGGACGGGCATATAGTGGAGAGTTTGCTTTTACTTCGGGCACGGCAACAGTCCATTCCAAAGATAAAGCCACGAAATTCAATTATATTCGTGTCTGGCAATTGAAAGACGACTATCAGTGGCGTGTGATTATTGAGATGTTATTTGAACGATAGCAGCAACAAAAAAGGGAATGATTAAAAATCATTCCCTTTTTGTTGTTAGTACCTTTTGACTAGTTTTTTGCAACTTTTCCCGTGCTTACCCAGTCTTCCAATTCTTGGCAGGTCATGAAATCCGAATTTACATCTATAAAAGTGTTGTCTTTTCGTGTCTCAAACCATTCGCTCAATTTGATGTTCGTTTTGTTTTGTTTAGCCGCTTCTTTGATTTTTGTAAAATCTTGTTCTAAACTTGCCTTATGCGGAGGGATACGTGATTTTAAGTAGTATAACGCGTAAGATGTTTCACCAGTTCTTTTGTCAGTTACCAAAACGGATTTAGAAGTTTCTCTCGCCTTCAATGGATCGATGGCGTTAAATACAGTCACGTCATTTAATTGCGTTACCGGAATCAAAGTAGAACCGTCGTATTCACTTGTCACTACCCCACCATTATATTTAGTAAAATTGTCATCGGAATACAGAGAAGCTGCAGTAGTAAAATCGATCTTTCCGGTCGTTATTTTGTCGTAAATACTGTCAATTTTGGCCTTAGTACGCTCAAGAGCAGCCGATGTCGGTTTTGTTTTTACGAGTACATGCCTTACATTTACTTCTTCACCCCGTCTAGCGAGTACCTGTAAGAAGTGAAATCCATATTGTGTTTCGAACACAGGGGATATCTCACCTTCTTTCAGTCTAAATGCTTGAGCGGAAAACTCTTTTACGTATGATTCGCGTGTTGCAAATCCTAAATCACCACCACTGGGAGCAGAACCATCTTCAGAATATAGACGGGCGATAGTACCAAAGTCTGAACCATTTACGACTTGCTGACGATAGCCTTCCGCTTTATCTTTAAATGTTTGCTTCTCTTCTTTGGTCAGGATTGGGTTCACAATTAATTGTGCATATTCAATCTCTGTGTCAAAATAAGGAAGACTATCGGCATCTAAGCTCTCGAAATATTTTTTTACTTCTTGAGGCGTTACATCAATTTTAGAAACGATAGTTTGCTGCATGCGCTGTGCTTGTAAAAGTTCCGCTACACTAGGTCTCATCTCTTCCTTGTGTTGTAATAGGGATCGGTTCAAAAATGATTCTAGATTTTCCTTACCTCCTGCTCGTTGTGTCATGAAACGAATTCTTCTATTTAATTCATCATCCACTTGCGATTCAGAGACTTCTATCGAATCAATTACGGCCTGTTGAGCCAAGAGTTTTTGAGTTAGCAACTGCTGAAGAATCGCACATTTCATGGCCTCGTCAGGTTTGCCTCCTTCTGCTAGAGCCTGTGCATACTGCATTTCTAGATCGGATTGTAAGATTGTACTATTACCTACGGTAGCCACTATACGATCAACAAGTCTTTCTTGGGAAAAAGATGAAAATGCCGCTGTAAGTAATAAAATAGTTAATCCTATGTATTTTTTCATGTGTTCGTTGTTCCTTAATTTTTTATTTTATGCCGGTATATTATAATTCAGCATTTTTTATTTGCTACTGTACCTTATTGTCCGTTAATTTTGTGTCTCAGCATTATAGATACAAAAATATCAGAATTATTTGTAAAAGCAGATTTATTTTCTGCACAAGTGTAAGCCGACTTGTATCAGTACGTATCCGTATGCTACGAAGATAAAATTTCAGAATGCTATAATGCTGCTGTTTAACGAATTTTAACGTATAGAATCCGGCGTAAAGTTCATTTCTCGTCTCTGATGTGAGATTTGTAAATGAAATTGACGAAAACCGATTGAATTATTACTAATTTTAAGTATGGAATATTCACTTAGATTAAAGTGAATATTCCATATGGCCGTTAAAAGGCAAATTATATACATATGAAATATTTTTTAATTCTTGTTGCAATGAGCGTTATACTAAAATCCGGAAGCGCACAGGTTATCCCCCTTTTTGTTGGAACCTACACGCATAAAGGAAATAGTGAGGGTGTATATCTGTACAGCTTTGATGTTTCTAGTGGCGATGCCACCATGGAGTCCTATCTTAAAACCGATAACCCTTCCTTCTTAGCGCGTAGTGCGCAATATATCTATGCGGTTAACGAAGACGACAACGGAAAGGTGTCTGCTTTGAAATTTTCCGATTCACAATTTGACGTGTTAAATCAGTTGTCAACAGAAGGAATGCACCCCTGTCATGTTGCCCTAGGAGTTCGAGAGCCTGTGCTGGTGGTATCCAATTACAGCAGCGGGTCGTTGGTCTTATATTCGTTGAATGCCGATGGTTCTCTTCATAAAAAGGAAGATTTTATCCAGTTCGAGGGTACGGGGCCAAATGTCGAAAGACAAAAAAGGTCCCATGTCCACTCCGCATTTTTTAATGTAACGGGAGATAGGCTGTATGTGTCGGACTTGGGATCGGATCGAGTCGTGGAATATAACATTGTAAATACTGGTACAGATTACGCATTTCAACAAGTAGGGGGAATTAAGTTAAAAGGCGGATCCGGCCCCCGTCACGTTGCTATTTCGGAAGATGCCGCTACCATTTACGCACTGGCGGAACTTACCGGTGAGGTTGCGGTTTATCAAAAAAGTAATGGACAATGGCAACTCCGTCAAACGTTGCCTGTTTATGCGGAAGGATTTACTGGAGAACAGGGAGGAGCAGATGTGAAGATATCTCCGGATGGAAAATATCTGTATGCTACTAATAGAGGTGAGGCAGATGTTATCGTCCATTATAAAATTCTGAAAAATGGACTTCTAACACAAAAGAATGTATATTCCGTAGAAGGGAAATCACCTCGAAATTTTAACTTCTCTCCAGAAGGAAAATTTGTGCTGGTAACGAATCAGCAGTCCGACGAAATTGTGGTTTTTAATCGCAATACCAAAACAGGTGCACTTACAGATAGCAAGAAGAGAATTGCAATCGGACAACCTGTATGCGTGATATTCTAGCATTTTTTCTGAAAGTGTGGTCAGGAATCTTCATGACTATCGGTATTGCCGGTAGTCATGAAGGTTTTATTCGGGGATGCTATAATAGCTTAAATACCTAACAATATTATTAGCTCTACGATTTACGTAGTTTGATGGATTGCGAGCGTCCCATTTTTGGGGACTCGGTAAGATCGCTATAATTAATGCTGCTTCCTTTTTGCTTAGGCTTTTTCCTGATTTGTAAAAATAGTATCTGGATGCGGCTTCTGCACCATATACCCCTTGTCCCATTTCAATCACATTAAGATATACTTCTAGAATACGTTTTTTACTCCAAAATATTTCAATCAATACGGTGAAATAAGTTTCTAATCCTTTACGTAACCACGATCTTTCAGGCCATAGGAATACGTTTTTGGCTACCTGTTGGCTGATGGTGCTACCCCCTCGTAATTTTTTTCCTTCCTTGTTCTTCTCTAGGGCCTCTTTGATGGCTTTCGTATCAAAGCCATTATGTGTCATGAAGTGCGCATCTTCTCCCGCTAGAGCGGCGCGTTTTAGATTGTCAGAAATGTCCTCATAATCTAGCCACTCCTTAACTATTTTCCAATCTTTTCCCGCAGCTTTTCGTTCGAATGCACGCTGGAGTTGAAGATACGTGATCGGCGGATTCATAACAATAAGAAGAAGTACCCAAAAGATAGTAAATGCGAAGAATCCCCCCACGATACGTAGTGTCCATTTCAAAATCTTCTTTTTTAGGGAAGGAGATTTTATTTTATTTCTTTTTCTTGAATTCGCGCGTTTGATAGCCATCAGACTTTACTTTGAGTTAGCAAAACTAAATAATTTTATCATGCGCTTTACTAATCTTGAGCAATATTCGCCACAGTTGTCCCCCAATATTGCTATTGCTTATCTAATAACAGGTACTTTATTCGGATTTCATCCGTACTTTATACGGACTTCATTCGGATTAAAGCGAGTAAAATACCTATTAAATATGAGTGATATACTTCTATTTTACCTCTTAATAGCTAAAATGATTATAATTTGTCTCCTGCATATCGTATATTAGTGTCAACTAATTAAACTTGAAAATCACCATGGGAAGAACAAAAAAAGGACTCAATGGCTCTGTTGTAGGAAAAGTAGGGCCGCATGTATTTTATCAATGGAAAGGAATAGACTGCGTAAGGACTAGACCACGCGTCAATAAAAACCGGAAACTTTCCTCAGATGAAACCAAGAATAGGGGTAAATTTGCCTATGTACAGCGCTTTCTAAGCAATTTGACGGTGGCATTAAGGCTCGGATTTCATAATTATAAGGAAAACCAAACGGCATTCAACTCTGCTATGTCCTACACCTTGACGAATGCCGTCCGCAGTGACGAAGAAGGATTTTACATTGACCACAGTGCACTACGTATCAGCAAAGGCATCCCATCTCCCTTAAATGAAGTGACTTTGACTTACGAAGATGATATACTGACCTGTGATTGGGATTACGACAAGACGATTGTTACGGATTTGCATTTGGCAGGATTCCGCTCCTTGCTTTTATTCATGTCGGACGACGAACTTACATTTAATGGAAACATCCTAGATAAAGCTATGGATGACAAAAAAGAACAGATAAGGATCCCTCGGATCAATGATGTCGACACAATCTATCATGTGCACCTGGGTTTTGTAGCAACCGACCATAGCAGCCGTAGGATTGACAGTGTCTACATAGGCACCATCACGATATAATTGTATTTGTCTTTTTAACGGTCATTTGGAATATCCAAACTGAGTGGAACGAGCTCATGAAGTTAATTGTAATCATTCACGTTTGTGTGGCATGTGCTACATGGATATTATTCCCTTGCTAAATCCCCGCAATTCTCCTATTTTTACAGCTTATTTAAAAGCACAGAACCATTGGCAAAGGCAAAGAAAGAAACTCCGTTAATGCAACAGTACAACAGCATTAAGACCAAATATCCGGGTACTTTACTGTTGTTTAGGGTTGGTGATTTTTACGAGACTTTTGGTGAGGACGCAATTAAGGCAGCAGGGATTTTAGGTATCGTATTAACCAAGAGGGGGAACGGGAGCGAATCAGAAACGGCGCTGGCGGGTTTTCCTCATCACTCGTTGGAAACTTATTTGCCAAAATTGGTGCGCGCTGGCCAACGTGTGGCTATCTGCGACCAATTGGAAGATCCGAAACAGACGAAGACTATTGTAAAACGTGGTGTAACTCAATTGGTAACACCAGGTGTATCTTATAATGATAATATCGTCCAACAAAAATCAAACAATTACCTAGCTTCCTTATTTATAGATAAGACGCAGGTAGGCGTGGCATTCTTAGATATATCCACTGGAGAATTTCTTGTTGCACAGGGTAGCATTAGCTATATCGATAAATTGTTGCAGGGTTTTAAGCCTACTGAGGTTATTATGCCCAAAAAGCAGAATAAAGATTTTATCGCAGATTTTGGGAACTCTTATTATACTTATCTACTTGACGAATGGCCTTATACGGGAGATTATGCAGAGGAAGCGCTTCAGAAACATTTTGAAGTCAACTCCATGAAGGGATTTGGTATTGACCGGATGCCATTGGGTATTATTTCAGCAGGTGTTGCATTACATTATCTGAATGAAACAGAACACCGTAATCTGCAACATATTTCCAATATATCGCGAATAGAAGAGGACCGCTACATGTGGTTAGATCGTTTCACCATTCGAAACCTAGAATTGATCGGTTCGGCAAATGAAAATGCTGTTACGTTATCTGATGTATTGGACGATACCTCTTCACCAATGGGTGCGCGTTTACTCAAAAGATGGATTGTAATGCCTTTGAAGGATAAAAAATCTATTCAAGAGCGTTTGAATGTGGTTGAATACTTTCATCAAAATAAGGAATTACGGGATGAGTTAATTCGAGAGATTAAATTAGTGGGTGATCTGGAAAGACTCATCAGTAAGATCGGGCTTCAAAAAGCAAATCCACGTGAAATTATACAGCTTAAACGATCGCTTTTTGCTATTGAGAAGCTAAAGGAGTTGACAAATGTATCTGAATCTGAATCATTGCGAATTATTTCCGAACAGTTGAACACCTGTTCGATTATTCGTGATAAGATCGAAAAAGAGGTTTTTCCCGAACCTCCTGTAGCCTTGAATAAGGGCAATGTAATGGCGGATGGTATCGATGTCGATCTGGATAAATTGAGACGAGTTGCATTTGGTGGGAAGGATTATCTATTAGAAATACAACGTAGAGAATCTGAATTAACGGGTATTCCATCATTAAAAATATCCTTTAATAATGTATTTGGGTATTATCTTGAAGTGACCAATACACATAAAGATAAGGTGCCGGAAGGTTGGATTCGTAAACAGACCCTAGTCAATGCCGAACGTTATATTACAGAAGAACTAAAAGAATATGAAGATCAGATATTAGGTGCTGAAGAAAAAATTCAGGTTATCGAAAACCGGCTATATGCGGAATTGTTAGTTGCTATAGCGGCATATATAAAGCCTATTCAGCTTAACGCGCAATTGATTGCTAAATTGGATGTCTTGCTTAATTTTGCGATTATCGCAGATAAGAACTATTACGTAAAGCCCGAGATTACGGAAGACAGACTGTTGGATATAAAGGGAGGTCGTCATCCTGTGATAGAGCGCAATCTTCCTATCGGTGAAGATTACATCACCAACGATACTTATCTGGATCCTGATATACAGCAAATTATCATCATCACAGGGCCGAATATGGCAGGTAAATCAGCATTATTGCGTCAGACAGGCCTGATTGTCTTGATGGCACAGATCGGTTCGTTCGTCCCGGCTAAAGAGGCACATATTGGATTGGTAGATAAGATTTTTACTCGTGTGGGGGCTTCAGATAATCTGTCGTCCGGCGAATCTACATTCATGGTAGAGATGAATGAGACTGCGAGCATCATGAACAATCTGTCGGATCGCAGCCTGATCCTGTTGGATGAAATTGGTCGGGGTACCAGCACATATGATGGTATTTCGATTGCTTGGGCGATAGCCGAATTTTTGCATAACCATCCGACAGCTCGGGCAAAAACACTATTTGCTACGCATTATCACGAATTGAACGAACTAAGTACGTCCATGTTACGAGTGAAGAACTTTAATGTCACCGTAAAAGAAATCAATAACAAAGTGATCTTCCTGCGTAAGCTTATGCCTGGTGGATCTGAACATAGTTTCGGTATTCATGTAGCGAAGCTTGCGGGTATGCCACCACGATTAATAGGCCGTGCTAATGAGATTTTAAAACGTTTGGAGCAAGAGCGCACCGGCGGAGAGAAAATAAAAGATAGCATGCGTAAAATCCAAAAGCAAGCATACCAATTACAGATGTTTGCGATAGACGATCCAGTATTGGAAAAAATAAGGGATATGCTCAATAATTTAGATGTTAATACCCTGACACCAGTTGAAGCATTGATGAAATTGGATGAAATTCAGCGGTTGTTGAAGAATTAGTTTTTAAAGAGGGGATAAAAACGAACCTATTTTTTATACAATTTTAAAATTTCCCATTTCACCGTCTTTCCGCCACTCGCCGTGGCAAGGCTTTCTTCTTTTCTCCCAAAAGAAGCAAAAGTCGTCGCTGTGCCGGCTCGCCAGAACGGATCACCATTCCTGCTGTTGGCGACCCGCCAAGGCGACATTTGTCGTACATGTAAGGATAGTGCTTTATTACATTTAATTTTTACTTCAGCTGGATTAAAAAGGGCGACCTAGGTCGACGTAGCGTTAAGAAAGCTTTTGGATTTGCGTTAAGAACAGATCCCCCAAGTGAAACGTCTTGGAGCTGTTTAGTAAATCCAAAAGCTTTTAGCGTAACATTGACCAAGTCTTGGGTTTTGCTTCTTTTGGCCAAGCAAAAGAAGGAGAGCCGCCCGCCGATGAGGGCAAAAAGATAAAATATAGATATTAATGGTTTCTCATACAATTTGGAATTAGCGAGCAACGCACTGTATAAATTAATCCTTCTTTTTATTTATTAACCCCTTCAAAAAACACTTCGATTTTATAATTTGAGAAACAATTCCAGACTCCAATAACGAGGTTGTATGTGCGTAATCAGGTCTTTGTCCCAATTATAGGGGATATAATGATATCCCGCTTCAAGTCCGATAAATTTTCTCCCTTTCACGTGTCTCATCAGCGCTACGCCTATAAACGTATGAAATGTATTTGCGTTGTTGTACTGGATTCCAGAAGAACCATTCCCTTCATCGTAATAATCGCCATCGTAAAAAGTGGTTTCAGATAATCCAGTATTAATAAAACCTAATCCGGCTCCTACTTTGGGAAGGATAATCCAAGGGCCGTTGTCCATGACTTTATATCCCGCCGTACCTCCAAAAAAGAAACTAGAAGAGGAGTTGACGTCCTTAATCACACCGTTATCGTTAAATTCAAAATAGTTGTCGTTGGTATTTAACCTAAATTTGAGGGCAAGCTCAAAAACAAATGGGTTTGCCAACGGAGACATAAGGGATACGCCAAAAGAAGGAGAAGTAGAAAAAGTACTGTTTTTTCCTAGTGTGCCGAATGCGCCAGCATATAACGCAAATCCAATACCGTTCTTGTTCAATTCTAATTCCTGATGGGACTGTAAGGCAGGTTTTTGCTTCGGTTGGCGGTTTAGTTGTATATAGAATGCATCAATGTCATCAGCAAACAATAAGCTAATAGCCTCTTCCTGCTCCGAAAGGGTATAACTTGGAGAATTCAATAAGGCAGTAGCTTTTAAACGTATAAGCGAATCTACAGGGTGGTTCAATGGAATAAAATGAAACGATTCCTTGTCTTTGGCGTAAATGGTTGCATAATTTTTTTCTGCGGCATTGTCGTATCTACGTGCTAGTATTTCGTCGTAATGCTTTTCGAGATAGGCAGCAAGTTCTTGTTGTGTATCCTCTTTTAGAATCAATTGTCTCATAAGTTGGAGACGTGATGTAAATTCGCTTTTACCACATACACTTTCCAGTGTGGTTATGATCGATTCGATCTGTGAAAAATCATTTTTTTCCAATAATGGTGCCAGTCGTTGTAAAGAGGCAGTAGTAACTTCTTCACAAGATGACTGTGCATAGGAATAATTGCAAAAGTTGAACAGGGAAATAAGAGCAACAAGAACTTTGGCGATACGCAACATGATGTATTGATTTTGCTCTAAAGTAATTATAATTTTCAGGAAGTTCAACTTAAAAAATAAGTAGATTTGTGGGAATGGGATCCATATTTCGTTTTAAAAGATTTGAAGTAGATCAGTCTGGATGTGCGATGAAGATCAACACCGACGGTGTTTTGCTCGGTGCGTTGGCAAAGCATAGGCATCCCGGACATATTTTAGATATAGGTACGGGTACCGGTGTTATTGCATTAATGTTAGCACAACGATTCGATACCGTAAAAGTAGATGCCGTAGAAATTGATGACCAGGCAGCACAACGTGCACAGTCTAATTTTAATCGCTCACCCTTTGCAGAGAGGTTGCACGTGATACAAGGTTCCTTCCAGGATATGGAAGTTCCGTGTCAATATGATCTGATTGTCAGTAATCCACCTTTTTATATCAACGCGCTTCATAATCCTAACGACCGTAAAAAGTTAGCCCGACATACGGATCTTACATTTTTTCACAATTTAGTTGATTTCAGTGTGCAAGCACTGAGGGAAAATGGAATCCTGCAGTTGATATTACCCAGCGAATTGGCTATCGAGGTCGCGGATATGGCAAAATCAGTTGGTTTAGTACTTGTGGAGGAGGTTAGGATTAAATCCTATCCTGATACCGAATATATACGTACTATTATTTCATTAAAAAAAGATACAGCGGAAACAAAAACAAGCACATCTTTGGTTATTTATGAGGATAAAGATCTGTATACACAATCGTATAAGGAGTTGTTGCGAGATTTCTTTTTGGCATTTTAAAAGTCAGGGGACGATAATAAATGCCTGAAGATATTTTTTGCACCATTTCCGTTGTAAATGGTCTTTATAAAGCTGTTGAAAGATATAATACTTAATAATATACGGATGAAACCTGTCCGCGGTAAGCAGACAAGTGTCGTTACAGTAAAAAAAAACGTAATTCTAATGAAAAAAATTGGCTTGCTTTCTGATACACACAATTTTTTAGATGAGGCTGTTTTCAACTATTTTGATTCGTGTGATGAAATATGGCACGCTGGCGACTTCGGGTCGATTAAAATTGTGGATACATTGGCGGCTTTTAAGCCTTTTCGAGGAGTATATGGTAATATTGATGGAAAGGACGTGCAACTGGTATGTCCTGAACATTTACGATTTGACTGTGAAGAAGTAGATGTTTGGATGACGCATATTGGAGGTTATCCGGGCAGATATGCACCTCGCATCAAGCCCGAAATCGTCGCTAATCCACCCAAATTATTTATTTGTGGGCATTCACATATCTTGAAAGTACAGTACGACCCCAAATTACAACTACTACATCTTAATCCCGGTGCTGCCGGTAAACAAGGATGGCATCAAGTGCGTACATTGATGCGTTTCGATATCAATTGTGGTAGAATAGAAAATCTGGAGGTCATAGAGCTGGCCGGAAGATAAAGTTTATTATAAACTGTCTCGTACTTCCAAAAGAAAAGATTTCAGTCGTTCAAGAGAGTCAATAACGCGTTGGTTCTCCTTTGCCTCGTTTTTGTTTGTACGTAGGAATTCTCGGGCACCTTGTAGGGTGTAGCCCTTTTCTTTTACTAAATTGAAGATAATTTTAAGGTTGGAGATGTCCTCTTGCGTAAACAGACGGTTGCCTTTTTTATTCTTTTTAGGTTGAAGAATGTCAAATTCACGCTCATAAAAACGTATTTGAGAGGCGTTCACATCAAACATTTCAGTAACTTCACCCATCGTGTAATACAATTTGTTTATTTCGCGCTCTTTGTATGGCATACTTTTTAATATTACGATATATTAATTAACAAACTTAGATAAAATGCTTTGCATTCACGAATACCGAATAGAAAAAAATATAATTCTTAATTTGCTTTTATATACAGTTATAATCGGTAGGCACGCATCTGGCAGAGCAAAATCAAAAAATAACAGATGAAGGGAATAATTATCGTGAGTAAATTTTGGACGTATTTCTTTTCTGCGGGGAAAGCAAGTGCCATTACGATATTCCCCATTGTTTTCCTTGCTCATAAATCGTTCAAAAAAGATGAAGCTTTACTCAATCACGAGCGAATTCACATTTCACAAGCTATAGAATTATTGATAGTGCCCTTTTATACGTGGTATTTGATAGAATTTATGTTCCGTTTTTTTAAACATTGGCATTTCCGCCAAGCATATTTAAATATTTCTTTTGAACGGGAAGCGTACAAAAACGAAAAAAACATGGAGTATTTAAAAAAACGGAAGATATGGTCTTTCTGGAAATACTTGTGACCTATATCGGAGAAATGCTCTTCAAACGAACAGCATTTCTTTATGTTTATCCCACTAATTTTAAAAATGTGGCTACTTTTTGCTTCAATTGTCGCCTATCGACAATGAAGTCTAGAAAGCCGTGCTCTTTAACGAATTCGGAGGTTTGGAAACCTTTAGGAAGATCCTTTTTGATTGTTTCTTTTATAACCCGAGGTCCAGCAAATCCAATTAAGGCGCCGGGTTCTGCAATATTAATGTCGCCTAACATTGCATAGGATGCGGTAACACCTCCTGTTGTAGGGTCTGTTAGTAAACAGATATACGGTAGCTTTGCTTGGCTCAATAAGGCTAATTTTGCAGATGTCTTCGCCATTTGCATTAACGAAAAAGCGGCTTCCATCATGCGGGCCCCTCCGGATTTGGAGATTAACATGAACGGGATCTTATGTTCGATGCAGTAATCTATGGAGCGGGCTATTTTTTCGCCGACGACAGACCCCATAGAGCCTCCGATAAATGTAAAATCCATACAAGCGATTACTAAATCCTGTCCCTCTATTTTGCCGTGTGCACAGCGGATAGCGTCTTTGAGCCCTGTTTTCGCCTGACTTTCCACCAGTCTATCTTTGTAAGCTTTAGTATCCTCAAAATTTAAAGGGTCACCCGCTGTTAAATTTGCAAATAACTCCGTGAAGTAATTGTTGTCAAATAGGATCGAAAAATAGGCTGCAGAACCAATCCGGATATGATAATCACAATATTGACATACATAATTATTCTCAATTTGCTCTAAGTTGAGAAGAGGTTTTTTACATGCGGGACATTTATTCCACATGCCGTCTGGAGCTTCCTTTTTATTTTCTGTTGCAGTATTAATTCCTGCTTTATTTCTTTTAAACCAACTCATATGTTCGTGTTAATTCGAATTACAAATAAACGAAAAATATCCTAGTTAAGTCAAAAGACAAAAGTAAAAAGTCAAACTAAGTAAATTTGTGTTTAGTGGAAGCCGGATTGGGCAAAGCTTTAAAGAAGAGGGTTGATTTTAAAGAAGGATTAATTTATACCGTGCGTTGCTCGCTAATTCCAAATTGTATGAGAAACCATTAGTATCTATATTTTATCTTTTTGCCCTAATCGGCGGGCGGCTCTCCTTCTTTTTTCATTTATTGTTTGTACTTAAAGGCATTCAAGAGACCTCTTCGAGGGTTTGCTTGGCCAAAAGAAGCAAAACCCAAGACTTGGTCAATGTTACGCTAAAAGCTTTTGGATTTACTAAACAACTCCAAGCCGTTTCACTTCGGGGATCTGTCCTTAACGCAAATCCAAAAGCTTTCTTAACGCTACATTGACCTAGGTCGGCCTTTTAAATCCAGCTGGTGTATAAAGTAATATTTAAGAGTAAAGCACTATCCTTCCATGCCCGACAAATGTCGCCTTAGTCATTTGCCGATAGTAGGAGGAGGTACGAACCATTGTGGCAAATGGGTACAGCGACGACTTTAAGAATAAATATTTGTTTTCAATGGAATTCTTGAGCTCACTACGTTCGGTTTGCTTCTTTTGGGAGAAAAGAAGAAAGCCTTGCCACGGCGAGTGGCGGAAAGACGGTGAAATGGGAAATTTTAAAATTGTATAAAAAATAGGTTCGTTTTTATTACCCCTACTTCTTATATACTATAATTTAAGCAGAGTTACATCCAAGTTTATTGCTGGTAATAACGGACTTGAACGGACTTTGACTGACTCGAACGGACTTTAACGGGAATTTTGAAACTAGAACTGTTAAACCAAAAAATAATAGATAAAGAGAGGTCGGGTTTATAGAAATAAAAAATGGGTAAGCTCTCTTTATCGCACCGCTCAACCAAATACCCTTGCTTTGTTCCCAACCTGGGGGAGTCAATAGGAGCTGGTCGTAAAGGACTTACCCACCACAAAAGTAGCAAAATTTTTAGTTTTTGAAAAGAATTTCGTCACTTATCTGTTAGTGGGTTGATAGTCAGTTTGGAAAATTACATTTTATCCGAATCGTATTGTTCTGTTTAGGTTATTAAATTAATTTATATACTTTTCCAGGAAGTGATAACAGGTGATTATTTATTTCCATTTCTAATAATATGATCGCTAATTTACTTTGTGGCCAGTCCAGGTGCAATGAAATCGCATCAATGGTCGCTTGTTCATGTTCTTTTAAAAAATTATACACTTTTTGTTCGTCCTTGCTGAGGTTCGCCGGTAAGATACTAAGCTGTTTTGCTTGCTTTGGGGTTTCTGTTATTTCCCAATTCATTAAATAGCAAAGATCCGCTGCATGTCGGATCAAGTGGGCACGATTGGTTTTTATCAGGTAATTGCAACCCGCAGAATACTCTTGATCTATTCTTCCTGGAAACGCACAGACATCCCTATTATATGTATTAGCAATTTCAGCAGTTATTAAAGCACCTCCTTTTATAGCGGCCTCAATCACGATGGTGACATCGGATAGTCCCGCTATGATTCGGTTACGCATCGGGAAATTTTGTTTATCCGGATTGGTACCCGAAGGAAATTCGGTTAATAACCCGCCGCATTGAATCATTCGCGAAGCCACTTCTCGATGTGCGGCAGGATATATCCGGTCTAGACCATGCCCCAATACGCCTATTGTGGATATGTCGTTTTTTACGGCGAGACGATGCGCGTGAACATCAATTCCGTAAGCCAACCCACTTATAACTTGTACATTGAGGTCCTTTAAATCGTGTACTAATTCTTCACAGATACGTTTTCCGTAACTGGTAGCGTTGCGTGTGCCGACAATACTCACTGCTTTTTGTGGATTTAAACTTCCGTCGCCTTTATAATATAAAAGTATTGGGGCGTCGTCACAGTGTCTGAGACGTTCTGGGTAGCTGTCATCTTCTACCCATAACACCTGGATGTCGTGCTTCTCTACAAAATTGAGTTCATCTTCAGCTTCCTTTAAGTAAGATTTTGAAAGGATGGAATCTACAGCAGCCGGGCCAATACCCGGAATGGATAACAGTTGTTTTTTCGAACTTGAAAGCACTGATTCAGCGTTGCCACAATATGCAAGCAGCAACCGGCTCAACTTTGGGCCGATCCCTTTTATTTTTGTGAGGGCTATTTGTTCTATTTTGTTCATAAGAGGTATGCTACAATATAGGAATATCTGTTGTTTTCTTCAAGTATTTGCAAAAAAAATAGCAACAGAAATACTAACTTTGTCAAAAATACCGGATATATGGAATTACAGGAACCTTTTGACATTGAAATAAATAGTATAATATATTCGGTTTTTCCGGATGAGAAGGATGCTTATACGATTTTTAAGGAGGGAAAGGAATACCTCCAGGTTATTAAAGACACCGAAACAAGTTGGCTTAAACTAAGCCCCGAGACAGGTTTACCTCTGTTTGGAATGGATGAGGAAGTAAACGCAATCGGGCAAGAAATTCAACGGGTAGTAGGGTAAACGAGGCTTACATCGGTACGTACACCACATATTTCGTGTCAAAAAACTCATCTTCGAAATAGCTCGATAGTGAATGCAGTTCCGCCTTTAATTTAGATTCTTTAATCTCTTCTTTCAAATCGCCACCCTTTAGATATAAAATTCCATTTGGAATAGCATTTTTGTCTTTTTTCTCAAATTTGTTCCGTATCCAAGGCGCGAAGTCGGCTAAACGGGTAACCGCCCGGGAAACAACAAAGTCGTATTTGTAATCCAGTTGTTCAGCGCGGATGTGATCAGCGTCGACATTCTTTAAACCGATCGCTTCTGCGACTTCCCGCACTACTTTTATTTTTTTTCCTATCGAATCTACCAGATGGAAATGCACATGAGGGAATAGAATAGCCAATGGGATACCGGGAAATCCTCCACCAGTTCCTACATCCAAAATTCGGGTACCTGGGGTAAGTTCCGTAACAAATTTAGCGATTCCCAATGAGTGGAGCACGTGTTTTAAGTACAGGCTTTCAATATCCTTACGTGATACCACATTGATTTGGTCGTTCCAAAACGGGTATACCTCTTCTAATTTAGCAAATTGTTCTTTTTGCGCTGGGGTTAATTTTGGGAAATATTTATAAATGATGTCGACTGTAGGATTCATATATGTTGTTGATCTATTGTTGCCCTAATAGAGGTGTTAATCTCTATTTCCAGGACTTCTGTTTTTTGCTACGGTTAAAAATACCATTGAAACAGATGTAAAAATAAAAAAATAAGTCTAAAATGGGTAGCCAAAGTAAAAGGTCTTTCACCGCCAATTTTGAATAAATGGGGTTAAATACAATAAGCTGAAGAAGTAAACGGAGGAGGTATGCTGCGAGTGCGAAATACCACATCGATGGATAAGATGTTAAGCAGACGATCAACATCAGATAAAACGCAATAGCTGTGAACAGTTGCGTTCCGAGCATATACTGATGTTTTTTCTTATAGGCAATGGAAGCTCCCGCATGTCGGGCTTTCTGTTTATAATAACTTTTCCACGTATTCTTAGCTAACGAATATAGATGTGCATCGGGATGTATAGCAATATTTACATTCTTTCTGGTTGCATTGTGATTGACGAATAGATCATCATCACCCGATTTAATATGCATGTGCGCGTTAAAGCCTTTACCTTTGAAGAATAAAGCCTTGGTATAAGCTAGGTTTCGACCCACCCCCATATAGGTGTTTCTCTGCAGGGCATAAGAAAGATAACTCATAGCGGTGTGCGCCGTCTCAAAGCGAATCAGCTTATTTAAAAATCCCTTGGTTTTGAAATAAGGGGAGTAACCTAATATGATTTCTTTCCCTTTGGTAAAGGCACCCGCTATTTCGCTAAGCCAATGTATGCTTTGTGGTTCACAATCTGCATCGGTCAATAATAAATGGTCGTATTGTGCCGCCTTGATGCCCATGGTCAAAGCAAATTTTTTGCTGTGCTTAAGTTTGATATGCTCTTTAATCTCGACAATCTTGAGATGGGTGTATTTTCTTTCAAAATCCTGAAGTACCCATTTGGTTTCGTCATCGGAGCAATCGTTTACGACAATCACCTCAAAATTGGCGTAATCTTGTTGTAATATGACGGGTAAGAAGTTCTTTAGGTTTTCTTGTTCGTTTCGGGCACAAATAATAACTGAAACAGGAATAATGGCAGGAGTTTCTTTGAAGGATCTCACCTTATAACGTGCCAATCGGCTATAGATAAACAATAAATAATAAAGCTGGAAAGCAAGGAATAAACCTAGTCCTCCGTAGAGAATATGCGGGAGATTTATTAAAATATCTGTTTTATAATCCATAAGACGGTTCAAAGATAAGGCGTTCTTTCAATATATTCGACGGCTGGCGTTAAGATTTGCTAATTAAATGTTCTAGATGTCGTCGGCTCAAAATTTTATAGTATTTTTGCGCTTGATTTAATGTGGTTATCTAAGAATATTATCAATGCACATTTTGTCATACTGACTACAGGAATTGCCAATCATTCATGCAATGAAATTCCAGTATGAATGAATAGCGGTCTAAACGACATAGAATTAGAAGTGTTTAGATATTTCTGCAAGCCTCAGTATGACAAGATAAAAGCGTTAATCTACTTTTGGACGACTTCATTAAAAATCTTTTAAATATATATGAACTTTACGCTTCAAGCACAAGATAAACTTTCCCAGGCCCGCGCGGGGGTGATGGAGACAGCTCACGGAAAGATAGAAACCCCGATATTTATGCCTGTAGGTACTGCAGGGACGGTAAAAGCGGTACATCAGCATGAGCTGGTCAATGATATTCAGGCACAGATCATCCTAGGTAATACCTATCATCTGTATCTACGTCCGGGATTAGATGTTTTGCATAAAGCCGGCGGTTTGCATAAATTTAATGGATGGGACAGACCGATTCTTACGGATTCGGGCGGATATCAAGTTTATTCCTTGACGGAGGTTCGGAAAATAAAGGAAGAAGGCGTCACTTTTCGTTCACATATAGATGGCTCAAAGCATTTGTTTACCCCGGAAAACGTGATGGATACCCAACGTATCATCGGCGCAGATATTATTATGGCTTTTGATGAATGTACTCCCTATCCCTGTGATTATAACTATGCGCGCCGTTCACTGGATATGACACATCGTTGGCTAAAGCGTTGTTGCGACCGCTTTGATAGCACCGATCCAATATATGGATACGACCAAACTTTATTTCCGATTGTGCAAGGCTCCGTTTATAAGGATTTGCGCGAAAAATCTGCTGAAGTCATTGCCTCTTTTGAGCGGGAAGGAAATGCGATAGGCGGACTGTCGGTGGGCGAACCTGCGGAAGAAATGTACGCCATGACAGAAGTTGTTACCAAAATTCTCCCCTACGAAAAGCCCCGTTATTTGATGGGTGTAGGTACGCCTATTAATATATTGGAGAATATAGCATTAGGTATTGATATGTTTGATTGTGTTATGCCGACGCGTAATGCCCGTAATGGCATGCTTTTCACACGGAATGGTATTATTAATATCAAAAATGAAAAGTGGAAAGATGATTTTTCAGCCATAGAGGCAGAAAGTGACCTTATGATGGATCAAGTGTATTCTAAAGCTTATCTTAGACATCTAATTCGATCACAGGAAATTTTAGGTGCGCAGATTGCATCTTTGCATAATTTACATTTTTATCTTTGGTTGGTAAAAGAGGCCAGAGAAAAGATTATTGCGGGAACTTTCTATGACTGGAAAGAAAAAATGGTTAAGGTTCTAGGTGTTAGACTTTAGGGGTTAGAGACCAGATAAGTTTTTTTAACCGAGCTCATCGAAAATAATTTTTACTTTTGATTTTTGACTTTGTAAGATGAATATCATTGATCGCTACATCATTAAAAAATATTTAACTACATTCCTATTTACGGTAGGGATCTTTGTTGTCGTCATCGTCGTGTTTGATGTATCCGAGAAGTTAGATGATTTTTTGAAGAATAAAGCATCGATGTCGGAGGTCTTCTTTCAATATTATGCAATGGGTAGCGTACCTTTCTTTCTGAATATGCTTACTCCATTGATTAATTTTATTGCCGTTATCTTTTTCACTTCTAAGATGGCAGATCAAACCGAGATCGTACCCATTTTGAGTGGCGGAATGAGTTTCAATCGCTTTTTGAGACCATTTATGATCTCTGCTTGCATCGTTTTTGCATTTACATTAGTTTCCAATCTCTACATACTCCCTTACACTAATAAACTCAAAGTAAAATTCGAGAATATATATGTGCATCCGCATAAAGTTAATTCTTCGAAGCAATCTACCCATATGCAGATAGACTCAAATACCTATGTATATATTGATAATTTTGATACAAAGCGTGCTGTAGGTTATAACTTTGTAATGGAAAAGTTTGATGAAAATGAATTGACCGAAAAACTTATGGCCGACCGTGTTACATGGGATTCTGTTTCGAGTAAGTGGCGTATAGAAAATTACACCAATCGCATCATAAAAGGATTAGATGAAGAAATGCTCAAAGGAGAAAGTCGAGATACTACGTTAGATATGAAGCCGCAAGATTTTGAGGCCTATGAAAACATCTTCACAGCGATGGACACGAGAGAGCTTGAGGAGCGTATACGCAAAGAGGAAATCCGTGGTACCGGTATGATGAATGATCTCCTGTTGGAAAAATACAAGCGTTGGATTAATCCTTTTTCTGCTTTTATTTTGACGCTGATGGGTGTTTCGCTTTCATCCAAAAAAGTGCGCGGGGGAATCGGTTTAAGTTTGGGGATAGGCATCGGCTTGAGTTTTGCATATCTCGTGTTTAATCAGTTTTCTACTATGTTTGCCTTGAAAGGGGGGTTACCACCTCTTTTAGCTGTACTCATTCCGAATGTTACATTCTTGATTTTAGGTCTTGTCTTATTGGTTAAGGCACCGAAATAATTTTTAATATGTTATTATCTGCACGTAATCGTAATTTGCTGATCCTGCATTTTACGGTTCTTATTTGGGGATTCACGGGCGTTTTAGGTGGATTGATTTCTGTCTCGGCTTTGCACTTGGTTTGGTATCGGGTGCTATTAGCCGCTTTGGCCTTATTGGTATATTTCCAGATAACTAACAAATCAATTATCGCTTCGCAACGGGAAATTTTTAAATTTATGGGAGTAGGCGTTATTGTCGGCCTTCATTGGGTGTTGTTTTTCCACTCCATTAAAATATCTACTGTTTCAGTCACCTTGGTTACGCTTTCATCCGTTACGTTGTTTACAGCTGTCCTTGAACCTATCATAAATAGATCAAAAATTTCCGTCACTGATGTGCTGATCGGTTTGGTTATTATTTTTGGTATTTATCTGATATTTAAGTTTGAATTTCAATATCTCTGGGGAATTATTTTTGGTTTGTTATGCGCCTTTTGTGCAAGTATATTTTCCATTCTCAATGCGCGAATGGTTAAGCATTCTAGTCCCACTATTATTACCTTTTATGAGATGATAGGTGCTTTTTTTGGTGTTTCCGTTATCATGCTCTTTAAAGGAGAATTTACCGATGAGATGATACTCTCCAATTCCGATTGGGCATATCTTATCCTATTGGGAGTGGTGTGTACAGCCGTGGCATATGTATTGGGTGTGGCGGTGATGAAAGAATTGAGCGCCTTTACCGTGGCACTGACTACGAATATGGAGCCAGTTTACGGAATTATTTTAGCTGTGTTGATTTTTGGGAAAAAAGAAGAAATGAGTACCGGATTCTATGTTGGTGCATTGGTCGTGCTAAGCGCCGTGTTTATTTATCCTTACATCAAAACTAAGATTGAAAACAGACAAAAGCAACTCGTTAATCGGAAGCTTCATTAAAGCAAGGTTGGTATAAATTGAAGGGGGATAATAAAAACGAAGGATTTTCTTAATCGATTTCTCTGTCGCTCAAGCCGCGACTGGCTCATCCTTTTTTTCCTAAAAAAAGGATGCAAAAAAATCGTCGCTGTACCCATTTTCCAGAATGGCTAGTGCCTCCTCCTGCTATCGGCAAATGGCTAAGGCGACATTTGTCGTAGATGTAAGGACTGTGCATTTCTGTTATGAAAGCTAAGTGTTCGGCGAATTGAAAAAGGACGGCCTTAGCGGATTTGGACGTGCAGGCAGCGGATGATGTGTTGCTGAAACGTACAATTAGCACTTAACCAAGCAGATCTCAGCCTTTGATTTGGGGAAGAGCGCTGGAGGCCTAAGAGCTGCGCGCTGCATCATCGCGTCGCCGGAACGACAAATACGGTATAAGCCTTGATTTTTGTTAAACTTTTTATCAAGAAAAAGTTTAGGCCATGTCGCGGCCCAAGCGACAAACTGTATAAAATAAACCTTCTTTAAAATTAACCCTCCTCCTCTCTAAGCCAAACGAAGTGAAGTCACCGAAGGTAAAATTCGCTGTATCCGTTATTTTGTTTCTTCCTCGGTATCTGCGATGTTGTCTTCTTCCGGGGCTCTGGGAGGGTCAGCTTTTTCGGGATCCGATTCCAATTCGTGGGTTTCTTTGTTGTACATACCCTCCAATTCATCTATAATTGTGCCTTTCCAGAGCGGTGTATTTGAAAAATAGGAAGCACGACCTATCATGTGTGCTGCAATTGGCGAAGTAATGAACAGAAAAAAGATGATTGCGATCGCTTTTGTGGTAACAGATATATCCGGAAATATGATTGCCGCACATAGTAATAATAGTCCTACGCCCAATGTAGAGGCTTTTACCGTTACGGATAAACGCAAATAAAAGTCTGGCATACGTAGGATACCTAAGGAAGCGAAGAAAATAGACAGGGCTCCGATCGTACTAATAATAGCTATAAAAATATCACTCATCATTTCGTTTTTCAATATAGTAGGAAAATGCAATGGTGCCTAGAAAGGCGATTAGTGCCAATATAATAGCAACGTCCAAGAGTACCTTTTGATTAGATCGAATGGTAAATACAGTAATAATACCAATACCTATTGTAATGATTAGATCCAGTGCGACCACACGATCTACGACATGTGGCCCTTTCAAGAGCCGGACAAAGACCAAGATAATAGATATGGTCAATATCGGCAATATAACGTAATCAAAGTAAGTTTCTAATGTCATCGCAAAATCTCTAGTAATCTTCTTTCTAAGCCTGTTTTTGTTTCTCTAACGAATGTCTCTGCGTTTTCCAGGTACATAACGTGTATATACATTGTTTGTTTATCCTCACTAATATCTAATATTAAGGTGCCGGGTGTCAAGGATATCATCGTTGAAAGCAAATTGATCTCGAATTCTGTCCTAGCATTCAAGGGGTACCTAACTACACCAGGCTTCATAAAATACTTTGGTGTCATCACATCATAAGCCACTTGTAGGTTTGCTCTCACCATTTGGTAGAGGAAATACAGTACAAAGCTCAGAATCTTGGGGACGCGATAAAAATAACGTTGATCGATGTCATTTCGATTCATTATCCAAAGCACGAAAAAGCCAAGTAAAAAGCCAAAGACAAAATTCGTATAATACATGGAGCCCGTCAATGCTACCCAAATAAAAGACAGCAAGAGGTTCATTAAAAACTGTTTTATCATATCGTTAATTTTGTTTTCCTAAAACTGCTTCCACATAAGGTTGCGTATTTATAAGTTGATCCGATATCTTATCGACCAATTGCACGATTGTTTCCGCGTTAAGTCCTATGTATAATGTCACTATCGCCAGTATACCGACGGGTAGAATGAGTAATATTTTACGGATCAACGGTAGGGGCTCAAATTTGTTTTCTACTTCTACGTCCTTAGGGACATCTTTCCAGAACACTTCGGACCACATCTTAGCAATAACGTACATCGTTACAAAACTACCTATGATCAGCGCGATTGCAAAAGCGTATTGTTGTTGCGTAAAGGCTTCCTGAAATAAATATATTTTAGGCCAAAAGCCCGATAATGGAGGAATACCAACCAATGAAAATAATACCAATGCAATCAATAGCGATATTTTTGGATATTCCGCATAGATTCCACCAAGGCTCTTCATGTCCATCGTTCCCCGCAGCTGTCTGATCACCCCGGCGATGAGGAACATATTCGTTTTTACGACGATATCGTGTATAAGGTAAAAGATAGTTCCCATTAACGCGACTTTGGTAAACATAGCGATACCGCCGACCATAAATCCGATATGACAAACGATCAGGTAAGAAAATAGTCTCCGTATATTGGTTTTTATTAAGGCACCCAAAGCGCCAGTAATGACTGTAAATATAGCCATACCCATGAGTAGGTTTTGGGTAAACGAATCCAACACAAAGATTAGGCTGAATATTCGGATGATTGCATAGATGCCCACTTTCGTCAAGAGGCCACCAAAGGTGGCCGCTACGGCAGACGGCGGGGTGTGATAAGATGAGGGTAGCCAATAATACAATGGAAAAACAGCTGATTTGATCCCGAAACCAATTAAAAAGAAACAGGCTGTAATCCCGACCAGATATTGGTTTTGTACCTGTGTTATTTTTATAGACAGATCCGCCATATTCAGCGTTCCCGTTATCCCGTACAGTATTCCAATGCCGGTCAGAAAAAAGGTGGAAGCCAGAATGTTCATGGCCATGTATTTTACGGCTCCTTCGAGTTGGGCTTTCCGCCCTCCCAGTGTCATGAGCACGAAAGATGAGATGATGATGACCTCAAACCATACATACAGGTTGAAAATATCTCCCGTTAAAAAAGCGCCATTTAATCCCATCAACAGAAAATGAAAAATAGGAAAATAGCCGTAGAGCATACGCTGTCGGTTTAATCCAGTCGATGAAAAAATAGAAACGGCGAATCCTGCAATTGAAGTCAATAATACCAATGTAACGCTGAGTAGATCGGCCACGAACACAATGCCGAATGGTGCTTCCCAATTTGAAGCATTCATTGTCAATATACCGTTATTATATACTTTCGTGAAGAGTCTGATGGCGAGCATTAACCCTAAAAAGCTGCCACCCACACTGATAAAACGCTGAGTAACGGTCTTTCGCCAGGCAACGAGCTGAAGTATTGCTGAAAAGAGATGTATAAAAACGGGTGCTAAAATGTGATTGTCTATCATATATCTTCCTCTTCGGGCGTATTTAAGTCATCTAAATCATCTGAATTTACGAGGGCGTAAACTCGTTTTAATAATACTATTGCAAATGCCGTCAGACCAAAGCTGATCACAATTGCGGTTAAAATTAGGGCTTGTGGAATTGGGTCGGCAAAAGCGTCCTGAAACAACTTCGCATTTTCGTCTATTACCGGTGGTTTCCCTTTGGTAATACCGCCAAGTAAAAAAATCAAAATATTGGTGCCGCTTCCGAGAAGCATGATTCCCAAAAGAAGTTTCACCATACTTCTGCGAAGTATCATGTATACACCTGCTGCATACAGCAGGCCTAAGAGAACTATTAATAATAACTCCATTAGTCTTTTTCGGTTATGTTGTTTAAAGAAATGGTGAACAGGATCGTCAATATCACACCGATAACGACCAAATAAACTCCTAGATCAAAAAATAAGGAAGATCCGATCATACCGATTACAGGGATTGATTGCTCGAACCATAATCCCGTCATTGGAGGAAGTCCAAAAAGCATGGGAGCGGTTAAACTCGTCGCCGATATCCCCAGCCCCATCGGAATTAACGATAAGGGTTTTCGTCTTAAAATTTTCATGGTAGCTTCCGTTCCATTAGCAAAACTATGCAAGACGAATGCGATCGATGCCACTAGGCCACCAACAAATCCTCCGCCGGGATAATAATGTCCACGGAGCAGTAGAAAAAAAGAGAATAGTAAGAGAATAGGAAGTAAGTACTTCGTAGCTGATTGTAATATAGGACTTCGCATATTATTCTTTCTCGGTTGATTTTAATCGTAATCGTATTAAACTATATACCCCTAATGCAGCAATACTCAATACTACGGTCTCAAACATGGTATCAATTCCTCTGAAATCAACAAGTATCACGTTTACTACATTTTTACCTTTAGCTAAGATATAAGCATTTTCACCGTAAAAATTAGCGATATCTTTTGAAATCGGTTCAGACCATACGCGTAAAGCGATTAATGAAATAATCACACCGAAACTCAATGATATGATACCGTCGCGATAGAGCACAGTTTTACTGGTCATATTTATGAAGCTAGGTAACTTATATAACACCAATACAAATAACACGGTGCTTAACGTATCAATGGTAAATTGCGTCATGGCCAGATCGGGCGCACTATAGAATACAAATATCAAACAAATACAATATCCAATCACACTCATAGAGACGACGGAAGTTAACCGAGACGGCGTTGTCACGACAATATACAACGCGCCTATTAGAATTAAGATAACGCCGATTTCATAAAAGGATGGCACGGTCACCGCCTCAAAATTAAGTGTGATGGGGCCACTAATCCATAATTTGTATGCAAGTAGACCTTCTGCAAATAATATGATTTTCATATGGTACGATCTCAGGTACCCGTTGTGAAATAGATTGGTATACCATTTTGAAAAACGCATGATGTCGTTAGCATAACCGGTAAAGACACGTTGGGGTGCTATTGAATTTAGTTTTTCAATGGCATGTAGTTTCAATGCACTGGGTTTATTGATGAAATATACGATGACCCCAGCTATTAAGGTTGCAAGACTTAATATCAATACGATATTAAATCCATGCCATATTTTAAGATGCATGTCGGAGGGGCTTCCCAGAACAGCGTCTGCGGTAGCGTGATTAACAAATTGACCTACCGGACCAGGAAACAAACCAAAGACCAACCCCAATATGGCTAATACCAATGGCGGCATCCACATGGATTTATAAGGAAGATGCACGTTCCCAAATTTCTCTGGTAAAACCCCGAAAAAAGGTTTTATACCAGCCATAAATCCCGCGGCTACTAATCCGATATTGGTGAGTACAGCTATTCCTGTCAAAATCCAGCCGAGGGGCTGATACTCGGTTTTTAAGGTCGCTTCGTATATCAAATCCTTACCAATAAATCCGTATGTAAGCGGAAGTCCGGCACTGGATATGGCAGCTAAGAATCCGGCAATTGAAACGGGTAACAATACTCTTCGTAAACCGCTTAATACCGTGATATCCCGTGTGCCTGTTTCGTGGTCAATGATGCCAGTTATTAAGAATAGCGTAGCTTTGTAAAGTGCGTGTACCAATATAAACACACTGGCTGCGATAATAGCTTCTCGTGTTCCTGCTCCAATAAGGAAGGTCAAAATTCCCAACGCAGAAATAGTGGAATAGGCTAAGATTCCTTTTAAATCAATTCGGAAAAGGGAGTGGATAGAGGCAAATAACATTGTAAATCCACCTACGATCATTAACGTGTAATTCCAGTAGTCGGTTCCTCCCAATATAGGAGAAAACCTCGCCAATAGATAGATTCCAGCCTTCACCATGGTCGCCGAATGCAGATATGCCGATACTGGGGTAGGTGCTTTCATGGCACCCGGTAGCCAAAAGTGAAATGGGAATTGTGCTGATTTTGTGAATGCTCCTAAGAATAGGAATCCGAGTATCAGCGGATATAAGTCGTGACCGAGGATGACTTCGCGGGAAGTAATTAGTTCGGATATGGTATAAGTACCCGCGATATTCCCTAATAACACCAAACCTGCCAGTAAGAAAAAACCGCCTAATCCAGTAATGCTAAGGGCTGTCAAGGCACTTTTTCTAGAATCCGCATTGTCATTGTTAAATCCAATCAGGAAAAAGGAGCTAATGCTGGTTAATTCCCAAAATACAAAAAGCAAAAGGATATTGTCTGACAAAACTACCCCCAGCATCGCAGACATGAAGAGACACAGGTAACCAAAGAAGCGGTCGAAAAAGACATGACCTTTTAGATAGGTTCTTGCATAAAAAAAAATGGCTGTCCCGATGCCGGTAATTAAGAGCGCAAAAAGTAAAGACAAGCCATCCAACCTGAAATCAAAATCGACACCTAAAGAGGAAACCCAATTTGTATGCTGCAAAAAACTAGACCCAGCAGATATGGCAGGTATATAGCTTATGAAGTACAAAAAAAGCAATGCAGGTAGTAAGGTAAGAAGAATACTCCATTTGGTCTTTAACAACCTGCCAAATGGAATAATTAAAAGCGATATGATTAATCCTGATAATACAGCTAATAGCATCTATTTTTTATTATGGATTTATGGAAAGCCATAAAAATACGAAAAAAGACGCTTTTTTTGGTAAAAAATATCATGAAAATTTTAGATCCGCATAACATAAACAAGAGCGGGCAACATTTTTTTGTTGCCCCTCCTTTGTTTTACTTCCTAATTTTTTCAGCACCCTGAACAATCGCTTCGACCACGGTTGGATCTTGTAGCGTGGAGGTGTCGCCCAAACTTGAAAGCTCGTTTTCTGCAATCTTGCGCAGAATACGCCGCATGATTTTACCTGATCTTGTTTTCGGTAACTCATTTACAAATTGGATAATATCTGGTTTAGCAATAGCACCAATCAGACGGGTTACCGTTTGTAAGATATCTTTACGTGTGCTCTCGTCGTCGATATGGTGGTTGGCAATTACATAGGCATAAATTCCCTGTCCCTTAACTGGATGAGGGTAGCCAACAATAGCCGATTCGACTACATCGGAGTGCATGTTTATGGCATTTTCTACTTCAGCAGTACCAATGCGATGGCCTGAAACATTCAATACATCATCTACGCGGCCAGTGATGCGGTAATAGCCTTCCGGACTTCTATAGCAACCGTCGCCTGTAAAATAATTGTTTTCATAGGTGGAGAAATAGGTTTGTTTGCAGCGTTCGTGATCGCCCCATGTGGTGCGCAACATACCCGGCCACGGAAATTTAATGCAGAGGTTTCCCGAGACATCGTTCCCTTCAATTTCCTGTCCATTCTCGTCCATCAAACAGGGCTGAACTCCCGGAAGGGGTAACATCGCATAGCTTGGGATGGTCGGTGAAATACCTGCCATAGGAGCTATTAATATACCACCGTTCTCCGTTTGCCACCAGGTATCCGCTATCGGCGCTTTGCCTTTACCTATTTTATCATGGTACCATTGCCAAGCTTCTTCATTAATCGGCTCTCCAACGGATCCCAGTTTTTTGATGCTGCTGAGATCGTATTTATCGACGAAATCATCGCCAAATGCCATCAGCGAACGGATCGCGGTAGGGGCAGTATAAAGAATGTTTACCTTGAATTTGTCGACGATATCCCAGAATCGGCCCGCATCGGGAAAAGTAGGGATTCCTTCAAACAGCAACGAAGTGGCTCCTTGAGAGAGTGGGCCATATACAATATAGGAATGTCCCGTAATCCACCCAATATCTGCTGTACAGAAATAGACTTCATCTGGCTGGTATTGGAATACATTGGAAAAAGTATATCCTGTGTACACCATGTACCCCCCCGTGGTATGCACAACGCCTTTCGGTTTACCCGTTGAGCCCGATGTATAGAGGATAAAAAGCGTGTCTTCCGCATCCATCTCTTCTGCAGGACAAGACGGATTTCCTTGTGTCTCTACTTTTTTGATTTCGTCTTCCCACCACACATCTCTGCCTTTGATCATCGACACTGGCGTACGTGTACGTGTCAATACGATTACTTTTTCAACCGTCTTGCATTGCATCAGTGCATCATCCACGATGGATTTCAGTTCCAATACTTTCGTGCCGCGGAAACCACCATCCGAAGTAATCACGAGTTTACAGTTGGCATCATTGATCCGGTCTGCAATGGATTGTGCTGAAAACCCACCAAACACGACAGAATGTATTGCACCAATACGGGCACACGCTAATACCGCAATAACTAGTTCAGGTACCATCGGTAAGTAAATACATACACGGTCGCCTTTACGGATATTGTTGTTCTTTAGGACATGGGCAAATTGTTCTACTTTTTGCAACAACTGCTTGTACGAAAGAATACGGTGCGCTTCATTCGGATCATTCGGTTCCCAGATGATTGCGGGCTTATCGCCTTGATTATAGATGTGGCGATCTAGACAGTTTTCTGTAATATTAAGCTTACCTCCTTCAAACCATTTAATGTCCGGCTCGGTAAAATTCCAATTCAGTACATTCGTCCATTTTCTCTTCCAGAAAAAATTCTCCGCAATTTCTCCCCAAAACTGTTCCGGATGATCAACACTTTTTTTGTAAGCTTCTTGATACGCCTCAAAAGAATTTATTTGAAAACTCATCTTTTTTATTAAAATTTATAGGTCTATACTATTTTTGTGTTAAAACTTATCTATTTCTGCCATATATTTATTGCAAACAGTAGATAAGTTCTTATGTGAGCTAATTTAATTTTTTTTGATGTTAATTACTAATTTTCATAATATTCATCCGAGGATGGGAATGTTAAATTGCTCGATAAATGTAACGAGATGGGTATAGTCAAGAACGTATATTATTTCTTTATTTTCAGTAATCTATTGATAGGTACAGCTGCGTATGTGCAGTGTGCACTGACATATATGGTGCTGAATAAAGTTCCTAATTCGGATATTTTGATGATTGAGGGCACTGCTACGCTTCTGCTGTATAACTTTAGCTTATTACTTTCTAAGCCTAAACATCCCCACGAATCACCCTATTTAAGGACGAGATGGATCTTCAAAAATGAATGGTTGCTGTGGACGAACAGTATTCTTGCTTTTGTACTGTTGGCTTGCGCGTTAATAGAAGTCCACCTGTATACCCTGCTCTTTTTGGCCGGGATAGGTTTGCTAAGTTTAAGCTATGCACTGCCTCTTTTTAAGATAAACGGCGTGCGGGGCGGACTACGTCAGTTACCCGGACTCAAACTCTTTCACATAGCAATTATCTGGTCTTTAAGTAGCGTCGGTCTGCCGGTAGTACAATTATGGGCGGAGGGGGGTAACATGGATTGGTATGCGGCAAACTATTTGGGGATTGCAAAAGTCATCTTTTTACTGCTTTGTACCTTACCCTTTGATATACGTGATATGCAGCAAGATTCATATTACCACCTCAAAACTATTCCCCGTATGTTGGGGGAGAAAAAATCGATTCGATTGTGCTATACACTCGTACTGGTACATTCTATCCTCGTGTTATGTTCTCCTTACGAAGGTTATATAAAAATAGGCCTCTTAATCACGAATTTGATCATCGTGCTGGCTATGCGGTTTATGATATTCCCGCACATTAAGCAGTATCACCATGTGTATCTTTTGGATATGGCATTGATTATCCAATTCCTCATCTGTGGTTTATTACTGTATTTATAGCGCTAAGTATTTCGGACACAGTTCAGGTACTGGATTATTTTATCCACCAAGATGTCAGACAATTTATAATAACTCTCAAACGTCCAGCCCGCGACATGCGGACTTACTAAAACGTTATTTCGTGAAATCAAGTCGGAATACCACTTTTGCTGACTGAGGGCGGGGAATTTTTCTACGGGTAAGACATCAAATGCGGCGCCTAGAATTTTACCGTTGCCAAGGGCTTTTAGTACAGCGGGTATATGTGCAATGCCTCCGCGGGCACCCATCAAAAAGAAAATCGGTTTTCGAAAGTGAAAAAGGTATTCATCATCAACAAGACCTCTCGTTTCTCTAGTTAAGGGGATGTGGAAACTAAGTACATCTGCTTGTTTTACAATTTCTTCCATCGATACTTCCCGGACGTATGCATCCGAAAAACCAGTTCTATACTTGTCATAAGCAATGGTCTTGACGTCAAATCCGGATAACTTTTTTGCCATCGCCTGTCCATTATTGCCGTATCCTATTAAAGCCACCGTCCGACCTTTGAGTTCGTAGCCGCGATTTTCTTCCCTTAGCCATTTGCCTTCAGCTATTTCGCGATTACCCCTGTTGAGATTATTCATTAAGCTCAGCAGCATGCCGATCATATGCTCTCCAACGGCATCCCGATTCCCTTCATTAGCACTGATTAACGTAATTCCTTTTTGCGCAGCATATTCATCGTCGATGTTATCCATTCCTGCTCCCGCACGACCGATAAATCGCAATGCCGGTGCTAAGTCTATAAATTCTCGATCTACCTGAAATTTTGAACGTATGATCAGACCCGTGTAAAGCGAAATGTGTGTTTCCGCCTCAGATCTGCTTATGGTAGGCTCATATGTATATTGGATTCCTTCTCTGTCTAGCTTCTCCAACAAAACAGGGTGCACATCATCAACGATAAGAATATTGGTGCTCATAATTAATTACTTATTAATGGTCATAAAATCTACGGAAAGTAGTTTTTCTAAATTTGCTTGACTCATCTTAGAAGGTATATTTTTTAGAATGGTGTTTCGTAGTGAGATCATAAAAGGATTTTCCCATTGAGCCACCTCTCCAATACGTTTCGACGTTTTTGTAATATATCTTGTGCGCTGAAGTCTTCTTTTTTCGAAGGCTAGAAAAGCCTTTGCTACAGATATTTTTTCAGTAAGTTCATCCATCAGCACCGCAACGTCTTCTAGTGCCTGACAGGCTCCTTGTCCCATATTAGGTGTAGTTGCATGACCTGCATCTCCCAACAGGAGAATATTGCCATAAGCAAGATGTCGCAACGGTTTTATATCCACAATATCATTCCATATCAGATCGCTATCCTGTGTATGAGATAAAATTTCGGGAATCGGATCGTGGTAATGGCTGAAGTGACGCCGTAAGTCGGCTATTGTATAATCTCTATAAGTCTCATTCTGAAATGTAGCGTTGATACATGCGTACCAATAGATGCGTTTATGGGTAAGCGGTGTCATTCCAAATCGTCCTTTTTGACCCCAGGTTTCACTTCCGTTTTGCAGCGCAATTCCGCTTTTGTCAATTGTAGCCCGCCAGCAGGTATAACCTGCATAGCGCGGGACAGCAGTTGGTATCAGTTTCTGACGTAGCGGAGATTTAACGCCATCAGCAATGATAAGGTATTTGGTACAATGTGTTGTGCCGTCAGCAAAGTGAATAGTAATGAATCCTTTCTGTTGGGTGAGATCTATCGCTTTTTTGCCAAAATGTAGTGATTGTGTCTCTACTTGAGACAACAGATAAAGATGGAGATCAGCACGATGGATGGCAAAATTTCGCTGATTGTATTTCTGACTTAATGTTTTCGTATTGGGAGCTACTAAGACCTTTCCTTTGTCGTCTAGAATCTTATAGGAATCCAGGTGATGTCCCAGTTTTTCGATGTCTTCCCGCATGCCTAAATATTCCAACGCCTGCATCGCATTTGCCGCTAAACCAAACCCTGCTCCAATCCCCTTTAGTTGATCTGCCTGCTCAAATAGTGAAAAATCAATACGATTGTTTTGGAAGCCTATGGCCGCGGCTAATCCGGCTACCCCTCCTCCAATAATTGTAAATTCACTATCTATATTCATCACATTATGCGTTAGTAATCTCGTTTGTTAATCGTGCAAAATCTTCTACGCTTAAGCGTTCTGCTCGCAATTCGTATAAGGGATTGTCGCTCATTTTATCTTTTGGAATAACACCCGATAACGAATTCCGAAGCGTCTTGCGGCGTTGGTTGAATCCAGCCTTTACCACCCTCCAAAAGAGTTTTTCATCGCAATCCAGAACAGTTCGGGAGTTGCGTGTCATACGCATTACCCCCGATAATACTTTTGGTGGCGGATTAAAAGCCCCCGCTTTTACCGTGAAAAGATATTCGACGTCGTAGTAGGCCTGTAGAAAAACACTTAGTATTCCGTATTCCTTACTGCCTGGTTTGGCAACACATCGTTCGGCAACTTCTTTTTGAAACATGCCAACCATTTGAACCACGCGATTTCGCTCTTCCAATATTTTGAATAATATTTGAGAAGAGATGTTGTAGGGAAAATTACCGATCACGGCCACTTTGTCTCCAAAATATTGGCTAAAATCCAACGCCAAAAAGTCCCCATGGATTAGGCGGTCGCCTAATTGCGAATACTTGTCTGCAAGAAAATCTATGGACTCATCATCGATATCGATTAAATAGGTTTGGTACTCCTCATGCTGGAGTAAGAAGTCGGAGAGTACACCCATTCCCGGTCCCACTTCCAACACCTGTTTGAATCCCAATGAAGGGTTTAATGCTTCTACGATGCGTTGAGCAGCATTTTTGTCGTTTAGAAAATGTTGACCGAGGTGTTTTTTTGCGCGTACAGTACTCATAATATCTATTTGATACAAAGATACTATTTTATGTTTTGCGACTGTTGTAATTTGTTAGAGAGGGGGGGAAGAAAAAAGAAGGTTTTATTTAATCAGTTTTTATGCGCCTCTTTCGCCGGCGCAAGGCGACTTATTTTTCCTAAAAAGAAGCAAACCGAGCGTAGTGAGCTCAAGAATTCCATTGAAAACAAATATTTATTCTTAAAATCGTCGCTGTACCCATTTGCCACAGTGGCTAGTGCCTCCTCCTGCTATTGGCAAATGGCTAAGGCGACATTTGTCGAAGATGAAAGGATAGTGTATTTTTTGTACAACCTTTGCACTTCAGCAGAATTTAAAAGGACGGCCTTAGCGGATTTGGACGTGCAGGCCGCAGATGATGTGCTGCAGAACCGTACAATTAGCACTTAACCAAGCAGATCTCAGCCTTTGAAATGGGACAGAGCGCCGGAGGCCTAAGAGCTGTGCGCGGCATCATCGCGTCGCCGGAACGACAAATACGGTATCAGCCTTGATTTTTGTTAAACTTTTTATCAAGAAAAAGTTTAGGCCACGTCGCGGCCCAAGCGACAGACTGTACAAAATAATCATTCCTTTATATCTTCCCAACCTACAACATCTTGACAATCAACAACACTTAATAAAACATATTAATAACACCTAAATATCCTCCACGTATTGCTTTTTTAACTAAGGTTTAATAACAAAAAATATTGTCTTTAAATGTTGTTAGTTAGATAGATATGGTATTGTTATTGTGCAATTATAAATATGAAATAAAATTATAAACATATGAAAAGGTTGATAAACCTAAGGAACCTCGCTGCTATAGTAGTGGCCGTTTCCATGATGGGATGGACAAATGTCAATGCGCAAGAGCAGAGCAAGACTCCGCCTCCTCCCAAAAAAACAAAGGAGCTTCTAAAATCACCAAAACGTGAAAGTGATAAACCTGATACAACAAAAGTGATAACGCCTAAAAAATCACTCCCAGATTCTAAAGCTGTCCCTTCTCCGAAAATGGAAGATAAGGCAACAGGTGAAAAATACAATGGATTTGAGGTCTTTTTAAATAAGGACAAAAAAAAATACTATTTAAATAAGGAGGGGAAAAAGATCTTCTTGGATGAAGAATAGTAAGCTTTGTGAAAAAAGTAATGTAAGCTAAATGGTTATGTATAAGAATTCTTAAAACAGCAGAAATCACTAGTTTTCTGCTGTTTTTTGTTTATTTTTGAGCGAATAAAGCTTTAAAAGATGAGTGATAAATTAAAAGTAGGTATCAGTATAGGCGATATAAACGGGATAGGACTTGAGGTGATTATCAAATCGTTATTGGATAATCGTGTGATCGAATATTTTACACCTATCGTTTATGGAAATACTAAAAATGCTTCTTTTCACCGTAAAGCAAATAATATCAATGACTTCAGTTTCAATGTAATCAATGGTGCAGAACAAGCGAATCCCAAACGTGCCAATATCATCAATTGTTGGCAGGAGGATGTCCGGATTACATTGGGTGAAGAGAATGAGATAGGGGGGAAATACGCCTTTATTTCGCTCGAGAGAGCCGTCGAAGATTTGAATGCAGGAAAAATTGATGCGTTGATTACTGCTCCAATCAACAAGCATAATATTCAGCAAGAAGGATTTTCGTTTCCCGGTCATACCGAATACCTGCAAAGTAAAACGAATTCGGATGATGTACTGATGTTCATGATCTGTGATGATCTCCGTATCGGCGTGGTCACTGGGCATATTCCTGTCAAAGAGGTTGCCCATCAGATTACAGAAGAGGCAATACTAAAAAAGCTTCGTTTGATGAACGGGAGCCTTAAAACTGATTTCTGGGTTCAGAAACCGAAGATTGCTGTATTAGGACTTAATCCGCATGCTGGTGATAATGGTATTATAGGAACAGAAGACGATACAGTTATTCGTCCGGCCATTAATAAGGCAAAAGAGGAGGGGATCCTTTGTTTTGGCCCTTATCCGGCAGATGGATTCTTTGCTGCGGATACCTATCTAAAATTTGATGGTGTGCTAGCAATGTATCACGATCAGGGCTTAATCCCTTTTAAACATATTGCGAGCCGTAAGGGCGTAAACTACACCGCAGGTTTACCCATCGTGCGGACTTCACCCGATCACGGAACAGGATATGATATTGCTGGGAAGAATTTAGCGTCTCACGACTCATTTTTAGAAGCGATATTTGCTGCGGTGCATATCGTCAAAAATCGTCGGGAGCAAGCCGAATTGTCAAAAAATCCATTAGCGTTTCGTAAACTTTCAAAGGATAGGGATTAATCTATTAAAATAAGTAAAATTGCAAATTATTAGACATTTACAACACCCTATATTTTCCATTATTAAAGAATTGGCAGAACACACAAAAACTGAATGCTACGTCATTGGTGGATACGTGCGGGATCGCATTATGGGGTGTCCGTTCAAAAATGATGTAGATATTTTAGTTATAGGAAGCGGAATAGATTTTGCAAATGCATTAGGCGAAAAATTACGTACCAAGGTGGCAGTTTATAAATCTTTCGGAACAGCCATGTTGGTTTACGATGGCCTGGATGTCGAATTTGTGGGGGCTCGAAAAGAATCCTATCGACGGGAGTCACGGAAGCCCATTGTAGAGGACGGTACCCTGAAAGACGATCAGCATAGACGCGATTTTACCATTAATGCTATGGCATATTCGCTTAATGGGCATAACTATGGCGAATTATTGGATCCGTTTAATGGTGTGGAAGATATTAAAAACCGTGTTATTCGTACCCCTTTAGCGCCTACGGAAACATTTTCGGACGATCCTTTACGCATGATGCGGGCAATCCGTTTTGCTACGCAATTGAACTTTAAAATTGACATCCAGGCAATTCAATCCATATCGGATACAAAAGATAGGATTAAAATCATTTCTAAGGAACGTATTATAGACGAATTAAACAAGATTATCTTGTCAAGTAAACCGTCCATTGGTTTTAAGTATCTATTTGACACTGGATTATTAGCATTGATATTTCCAGCTATGTATGATCTGCATGGTGTAGATGTAATTGATGGTAAAGGGCACAAGGATAACTTTTATCACACATTGGAAGTTTTGGATAATGTTGCTGAAATGTCTACTGATCTATGGTTGAGATGGGCTGCTATTATGCACGATATCGCTAAGCCGGCAACCAAGCGTTTTGATAAACGCATAGGGTGGACGTTTCATGGACACGAAGATAAAGGCGCCCGGATGGTGCCCAAACTTTTTGCCGAACTTAAGTTACCCCTTAATGACAAAATGAAATTCGTGCAAAAATTGGTACAGTTGCATTTGCGTCCGATTGTATTGGCGCAGGAGATTGTAACCGATTCTGCTGTCAGGCGTTTACTTTTTGAAGCTGGGGATGATATAGAGACTTTAATGTTGTTGTGTCATGCGGATGTAACAACGAAAAATGAATTTAAAAAGAAGAAATATAGAAATAATTTTGAGCTGGTAAAACAAAAGCTTAAAGACGTAGAAGAACGAGATCAGATCCGTAACTGGCAGCCCCCCGTGACGGGCGAAGATATCATGCAAGTTTTTGGATTGGGACCGGGCAAGGTGGTCGGAATTATCAAGAATGCTATTCGCGAAGCGATTTTGGAAGGAGATATTCCAAATAATCGTGAGGCAGCATATCATTTTATGGTAAGCCGTGGGAAAGAATTAAATTTGGTACCAAAACGCACTTTATCTTTAGAGACTTCAAAATAATTTTTAATTTTAAACGGTGATTGGGCGCAAGCTTAGAAACGAGACTTATTAATATGGCAATTTATAGATTTAGAGTAACTTTTGAAGATTATGAAGATATATATCGTGACATTGATATGCCTTCAAAAAGTACCTTTTTAGAATTACATCAAGAAATTCACAAGAGCACAGGATATCCAGAGGATGCATCATCTTCATTCTACGTTAGTAATGACCAATGGAAGAAGGGGATTGAGATTGCTTTACAACCTTCTACACGTAAGAGAGGTGAGGGCGTATTGCTAATGGAAAATATCCGTTTGAGTAAGTTTATAGATGATCCCCATCAAAAATTTTATTATATCTATAATTTTGATCGACCCTATGACTTTCACGTGGAGCTCATTAAGATTCTGAAGGAAGAAGAGGGTAAAGAATATCCGTCTTTATTTAAAGTTGTCGGTCAGGCTCCTCGTAATTTAGCGGCAGCCAATTTCCCTGTGACTGACACTGTCGATGACGATGACGAAGAAGATGATACTGATCAGATAGCCGAAGAGTATGGCGTAGACGAAGAGGATGATTTTGACGTTGTCGATGATGAAGAAGGTGGAGAAGAGGAATCATCAAAAGAGTTCGGAGGAGAAGAGAGTTATTAATGCGCACAATACAATAACCAAAAAGACACTTGTCGTAGTGGTTGGCCCGACAGCAGTTGGAAAAACCGCTATGGCTATTTCTTTGGCGCAGCATTTTAATACAGAAATTATTTCCGCTGATTCGCGGCAGTTTTACCGAGAGATGCATACCGGCACCGCAAAACCCAACGCGGAAGAACTGGCCGCAGCCCCACATCACTTTATCGATTCCCATTCCATAGATCAAGAATATTCTGCAGGAGACTTCGAGCGCGATGCGTTGGAATTACTGAACGAACTATTTAAAAAGTGCGAAACTGTCGTCATGGTCGGCGGCTCCGGGTTGTTTGTTCGAGCAGTGTGTGAAGGTCTGGATAATCTTCCCAAGGCTCCTGAAGGTATTCGGGGTCAACTTAATAAAGACTTCGAGCAATATGGGCTTGATCCTTTGAAGGAACGCCTCTTAGCAATAGATCCAGATTATTATGCTATAGCGGATATCGACAATCCTCAACGTGTGATTAGGGCCTTGGAAGTCTACGAAACAACGGGGCTACCGATGTCGTCTTATTACCAGAATAAATCCGCTCCTCAAAGACCATTTGAGGTCGTTACTATCGGTCTCAATATGGAGCGAAGCACTTTGTATAATCGTATTAACTTACGTGTTGATAACATGATCGAGGCAGGTTTGTTAGAAGAAGTGAAGTCCCTACTTCCTTATCGCCATAAGCCTGCATTACTGACGGTTGGATATGCAGAAATATTCGACTATTTAGACGGGAACATTTCCTTTCAGGAAGCGGTTGACAAAATCAAACAAAATTCGCGTCGCTATGCCAAGCGCCAGATCACTTGGTTTAACAAATATGGGAATACGACGTGGTTTCAACCGAATGAAAAAGATAAGATAGTTGCGTATCTCAATCGGTTTGTTTCTTAAGTGGGATGCTTTTAAGGAAGGATTTTCTTAATCAATTTTTATGCGCCTCTTTCGCCGGCGCAAGGCGACTTCTTTTTCCTAAAAAGAAGCAAAAATCGTCGCTGTACCCATTTGCCAGAATGGCTAGTGCCTCCTCCTGCTATTGGCAAATGGCTAAGGCGACATTTGTCGAATATGAAAGGATAGTGTATTTTTTGTACAACCTTTGCACTTCAGCAGAATTTAAAAGGACGGCCTTAGCGGATTTGGACGTGCAGGCCGCAGATGATGTGCTGCAGAACCGTACAATTAGCACTTAACCAAGCAGATCTCAGCCTTTGAAATGGGATAGTGCGCCTGAGGCCTAAGAGCTGCGCGCAGCATCATCGCGTCGCCAGAACGACAAATACGGTACCAGCCTTGATTTGTTTGCTTCTTTATTCATCAAAGGAATAAAGAAGGCCCTGTCGTGGCAACGACGGAGAGGCAAGGCGAGGAAAAAAACTGATTGAATAAAACCTTCTGTTTCCTTTACTAACCTGCTTTCATTGAAAACAAAAATCCCAAACAGAATAACTGCTTGGGATTTAATATTATAGTTGATTTGAACAATTAAACAATGTAATTCCAACCGAATGGGTCTTCGATTTTGCCGTAGCGTAGATCATTTAAGTAGCTCAAGACCTTGTTGGAGAACTCGCGACCTTCTACCGGAGGTAGATTGTAATCCTGCCCGTTGAATCCAATACGTGAGATATGCGTAATCGTAGCAGCGGTACCAGCAGCAAATGCTTCGGAAACGGTTCCGTTTTCGATACCGTCAATTAACTCTTGTACGGACACTTTGCGTTGTTCTGCTTTATAGCCCCATTTGTCAGCTAATTCCATAATCGTGCGTCGTGTAACGCCATGGAGGATGGTGTCTCCGTGAGGCGTGATAATGGTATCGCCGATACGGAATATAAGATTTGCAGTGCCCGCTTCTTCAATGTATCTGTGCTCGTTTGCATCAGTCCACATAATTTGGTCATATCCCTCGTCGTTGGCCAATTTGGTAGGATATAAGGATAATGCATAATTGCCCGCATTTTTGGAAAAACCAACTCCACCCTCTGCGGCACGCGTATAATGGGTTTCTACTTTTAAACTGATTGGTTTGCTGTAGTAAGCCCCTACCGGGCATGTAATGATAATGAATTTATATGATATAGAAGGATGAACACCCAATGCCGCTTCTGTAGCAAACATAAAAGGGCGGATATATAATGAAGTCCCCTCTTTAGACGGTACCCAATTTCTGTCTACATCCAATAATTTTTTCAATCCTCCTAAGAAAATTTCTTCCGGCACTTCAGGCATCTGTAAGCGTGAAGCCGATTTATTAAACCGTTCCCAGTTTTTTTCCGGACGGAAGATGCTAACTGTACCATCTGTAAATTTATATCCTTTAATCCCTTCAAAGATAGCCTGCCCATAATGCAGTGCCGACATAGACGGGTTGAACATTAAATCTCCATAAGGCAGAATGCTGACATTTGTCCATTCACCGTCATTGTATTCAGCGACCAGCATGTGGTCTGACATAATTTTTCCGAATACTAAATTGTTAAAATCTACCTGCGAGAGTCTTGATTGTTGCGTTGGCTCTACGCGAATTGAAAGTTGTTCTGTCGCGCTCATTTCTATTCTAGTTATAAAGTACGCAATTTATGAAAAAGATTAATAGGTGACACATTCTATTTGCTGAATTTTTTGGAAAGGCCTTATAATTAATTGCCCAAGGGCTCTCAGGAACCTCCACGAAATTTTCGGTACCCTTGATGTCACAGGTAGACACGAAGTTTTTTTAATTCTAGGGGTAACAATTTCAGATCACTCTTGATATACGAATGAGTCTGACAAGATTAAGCACGAAAGACTCCCTATCTAGGTCGGATAGACATCTGATTGGGAAGGTAGAAACGCAGATAACTGTAATTAAGAATTTAAAACTAAAAGGTATGAAAAAAATTTTACTCGCTTTAATGTTAATTGGATTTACAATTTTAGCACATGCACAGGACAAAAGCTCCAAAGGGGATCTGCAAATAGGTGTACAAGGAGGCGTAAGCATTCCCATTGGGACATACAAATCAGTAGGTGAAGCCAAGATAGGCTACTTTTCTGGTTTTTTTCTCGACAAATATTTTAAGGGCAACACATTCGGTCTTGGTTTGGATGCACGTTACTTATCACATAGTGCTACTAAGCAAGATACTCTGTTTTTTGCCAATGGCTATCTAAGCACAGGTTATAAAAAGAATAATTTTGTTCATTATTTTGTCGGTATAGGACCGACGTATAAATATGAAAAGAATCGCTTTCAATTTGAAGCGTATATAAAAGGCGGGATCATGCAACAACATTTTCCGGAATATACCCGATCGCTCTATTATGAAGATGCTATGGTATCCCCTTTTACAATGGATATCAAAACTACAGTCAATGATTCGACGAATAAGGCAATGACCTGGGCTGGAGTTGGAGGATTGCGATTTAATTACAAGCTCAACGCGCATTTTGCAATTTTTGCTCATGTGGACTATCTACAATCCTTCGGCACTAAATTCGCTGGTAAAAATAGTCAGTTTACTACTGAAGAGCACGTTGAGAGAAATCCTATTGCTTCGGATACAGAAGTAAAAAGTTTCTTCGATCACTATGAAGAGCGAAAAGTGATGACTTCCACGCTTCACCAAAGCGTAAATGTAGGCATGGGGGTGAAATATATTTTCGGAAGAAAGGCACCTTCCCAAGTTACAGAACCCGTTCAGCAGTACGACGATATCGTAAAAAGAGCGGATAAAGGGCTACAGATCGTGGTGAAAGACAAACAAACGAATCTAGCATTGAGTGGGGTAACGGTATCTGTGAAAGGGGCAAACGTGGAAGAAAGGTCTATAAGCGATGCAAATGGTCAGGCAGCGCGTATTTCCGCCATAATCCCGGGAAGATATGAGATAATAGGGGAGAAGAATGGCATAAAAACGCCACTGCTCACGTTAACGGAAGAAGATTTTAACTCTTCCTCCAGTATTATTTTTAAAGAGATTTATCACGATGATCCGCGCTTCACGTTAATTGGTGAAACATTTGACTGTGCAATCGAAAAAAATACTGCTGGAGTCAATACGATATTGACAAACAACAGTTCAAAGACAAATGTGTCTCAGATATCGGATAGTGAGGGTAAGTTTATTTATCAATTGGAACAAAATGGAACCTTTTCTGTCGTGGCAAATCAAGCCGGAAAATATTCGCAGACAGAAATCGTGAACACAAAAGGTCTAGATCGTAGCCAGACGCTTTATGTAACACTGAAAATGGGTGTGTGTGATCTGGTCGAAGGAGGGGAATGGGTGTTAAAGAATATTCACTACGATTTTGATAAGAGTACTATCCGCGCAGATGCTGCAATTATTCTCGAAAATGTCGTTTCTATACTTCAACAGAATCCGACATTACGTATTGAGTTGTCATCGCACACCGACAGTAGAGGCAATGATGAATACAATCAAAAGCTATCTCAGCGAAGAGCTGAATCTGCGGTACAATATCTTATTAACCGCGGAGTAGCAAAAGACAGATTGGTGGCGAAAGGCTACGGGGAAAGCAGGTTGATAAACCACTGCGGTAACAATGTGAATTGTTCTGAAGAAATGCATGAACAAAACAGAAGGACTGAAATAAAAATACTGGCGCTGTAGTAGCGAATTTTGACTATTAACGTATTATACGAACCAACTAAATAACATACTATTATGAAAGATGCTAAATACAACGGAAGATCAAAGAAAAAACCACAGGGATTGATCAAGTTTATCATCGGATACTTTATTTTTCTCTATAAAATATCCCGTCCCTAAGATTTCGATCTTATGCGCCAAAAGAGCGGTAGCATAATTAGAAACGCTACTATTATACTAGAATAAAGGAGTAGGTTTGAAGATTTCTTCAAACCTATTTCATTGTTTACCCCCGCGTAGTTGATATTTGCCCAATACCAAGGATTCGCTTGCTTGTCAGAGGCTGTAGCCAAAAAGTTTCTTTTTGCCTGTCCCAGTGCCTCCATTGGAAAACCTATATTATATAATTGTTCGTAAAATGAGGCCGTAAGGGATAACATCATTTCATCATTTGCAAACCAATAGGTAGAAATGACAGACGGAACACCTCGGCTCAAAAATACCCGATGTATACTCTCCGTCCCTTCAGAAGGAAGCGGTTTTCCTGTCCCAGTGTTGCAGGCAGACAGAAAAACCAATGGTGTATTCATCTCATAGTAGGAAAGCTGATTGGTTGAAACCTTGTTTTTAAGATAGATATACGGATCTTTATCCTCTTCCAAGATCGCGTGCGCTGCAATGTGAATAACATTTTGCGAGGAGAATTCTTCGGACAATACGGAATCATGCTGACTTTGGAGATTTATTGTTTGCGATAGAAATTTATCGGCTATATTTTTCACCTCTTCTTTTACGAAATGGAGGCTCGGTAGCGGTGCTTGGTACTCCGACCGATGTAAGATGGAAATGGGAGTGGATAGAACCATGTTATTAGGGAGAATATCAAACAGTAAGAAGGAATTGAGATAAGAAAAGTTGTGTTTTTTAATCAGAAAATCGGAATCCCATAATGCATCAAAGGGGAGCCCGTGAAATATACCATCTAGTGATAGGAAAATATTAGGCTTTGCGTGTGCAATACCAGGAAGTAGGTATTCCGCTATGTTATGCGCAGTTGTTTTGTAATTAGCTGGAGATAAATTATAGGCATTTGGTGTATCGCCAAAATAGGACCTTTTGAATTCTGCAATTGTGGTAATAACGTTTTTATCGCTCAGTTTTTTATAGGTGATTTTCTTATTCAATAGACCTAAGATCGTGACACAGCTGTCTTTGTGAATAAAATAGCTGTAGTAATCGGCGCCTTGTCCTCGGAGCTGTTCCATAAATTCATGCTGAACGAGCGGTGCGCTTATTTTTTCGAAATAATTTTCCGATAGCTGAAACTCCAATAATAAGCTTTTTATCCGTTTTTCCAATCTTTCTCGCTGGCTGTTGTCATCAAGTTCAGTGAGGCCTTGATACGATGTGCGGATAATCTGGATAGCCTGTTGTAGTTGCTGATCTTGCGAGTCCCATTTCTCCGAACGGTTAATCTCGGTAATCAACATCCTGGCTTTGCCCAATTCTATGCACCATAGCATCGTTGTATGGATAGTGCTATCATTTGGCTGAATTTCCAATTTCCGCTCACATATCGCGATTGCGTTTTCGATGAGATTCTTATGCCAAATGTTATTTTTTAACTGGTTCTCTTTGCTAACAATAAGCTGTTGTGTACGGTAGTCGTTTTCTATTGCCCATTGATAATACGTAATAGCTGAATCTAGTTCGTTGAGGTTAGCGTAGCAATCTCCAATTTTACTTAACGCTTGTGTATAGGTATAATCTAACTGATATTTATCGGTGGTAGAGAAATAGGATAATACGTTTTTATATTCGCTAAGCGCTTTGTTGGATTCGCTGCGTGTATAGTAAATAGTAGCGAGTTCAAGTTGTAGCTTGGCCTTTTCTCTTAATTTTCGGGTAGGAAAAGTTTTCTCCAATAGCTTTAAGGATGTTTCGAGCGGTATTTTACTGGACGATAGACGACCGAACATACTTAGTGCATTGGTGTACCATAAAATGGAATCGCCGGTCAAAGTTGTCTTTTTAAATTCTGCAAGGGCTTTTTGATTGTAGATTTTACAGCTGTCGATCTTGCCTTCACTCCAGTATATGGAAGTTAGTGTGTTGTATAATAAGGGTTTTAGAGACGCGCTAGATTGCAATGCATTTAAAATAATAGATTTTGCTTGGGATGGATTGTTGTCATAAATGTATGCGTTGGCTAGATTGTTGGTAAAGGAACTGAAATTTTGTGCTGTTTTGACGGTGCTGATGGCCTGTTCCAAAAGCGAAATAGCTTTTTTATTATCATCAATGCGTATATAGAGATTTGCCAAGGGCATAACGATATCGTTGTCGATATCAACATCTGTCAATGCATAAGTCTTCGTAGCCTGCAATGCTTTTTCATAATACTTAATACTTTGGAGAATATCGGCATGTTCACGCAGCTGATACCCCATATTAGAAAGTATATATACATACAATTCCTGCTGATACAGAGTCTTAGGGCTATTCGGAATAATGTTGTAAAATGAATCCGGATGATGAATGAATTTTTCTGGTTGCCCCTCTGCAATATCGGCTATTTGCTCGAATACTTCATCCGTACAAATTACTTTACCGGCATTAGGACCGACTTTACTACTGATAGCAGGATTCAGACTATCTGCCTTTGCACTGTCGTTAGGCTTCTGTTTGGGCGAGCAAGCTCCCACCAACAATAAAAAGCATATCCCAATTCGTATTAACTTCATTGATGCTAAAATCTCCAGATACCATAGACCCCGGCATTTGCTTTTTGGTGTGTATCGTATGCTATGCGAATGCCGAGAGCCGGACCGAGATACACCCGGCCAACATTGATATCCCAAAATGGATTAATCTTGATCGGACTCATTTTATCTTTTTCGACTTCCTGCGGAATGGTAATCTGTAAATTTACGCCATTAGCATTTTGCGTATCGTAGGTAATTGATTCTTGATGCTTGAGATTGAAGTCGGCGCGAAGGCTGACACCTGCGCCGGTCGACAGAAAGCTGTTGATATTAAATCGGATCTGTACAGGTACCTGTACCGTCATAAAATCTTTTTTGCTATTTCTCGTATACGCATTATATTTAGCCTCGGTATTCCTCCCATTTTCATCGACGTACTGAACGACACCTTCGGCAGCGGTTAAAGGGTGCATGGCTTCTTCTTTAAAAGTGGAGGTGTACAGCTCGGCCTGCCAGTACGGTTTTCTGTGCGGTGCTATTGGCGCTATTCCTACCCCGATTTGAATCCCGGGCTTAAACTTGTACTGAATGTCATTGTTCGTAGGTGTGCTGAATGTGCTGCTTGCTCCAAGGGTTACCAGTGGAGAAAATACTTTTCGAAATCGGGAGGTAGCATTGTTCGTTTTAATCGGCGGATTTTTATCAAAGTATATGTTTGTATACGATTTGAAGGCTTTGTTTTTTAATTTTTTATCCGTTTGTACAGTAAATAGAATAAAGCCTTTGGTGCTGTCTTGATCCGTAATATCCGGTGCACCTGTGCCAGGCAGCGAAATATCCTTAAAATGAAAAGTCAAGGTGCCATCCTCTTTAATGTCATATTGATAGCATCCCCTCATATCCGCTGTTAAACAGGAATCACATTGTGGATACAGTGCCTGCAATTTAAAGGTCCTTAGATCTACCTCCCTAGGGAAGAACATCTCCAGACGTATGTTTTTGGCATCGCCTTCGCCATCATTTTGAAATTGTACTTTGTAGGTTAATTCTTTATTCTTCTTTTGAAAGCGATAATTCATACGCGCTGGCCGGATAGACATTTTGTTTGGATCATGTGATTTTACTACGGGTACATCCACCTGATGCACATTCGCAATCCCATCCTCTGGTATAAAAACACCGGTAATCGTCACAATGGCATTGGTATCCACCAGCATATCTTCGGTGATATCCAGGTTTATAAGGGTAAATTGTGTTTCGCTTTGGCTTCCGTCAATTTCATATGTTGCTAAGCTATTATACGCCATATGCAAATCAGAAAAATAAGCTATTGCTTCATTGGGCGATGCGAATGCCTTCTCTTCTTTGATTCCGTAATCCGGACTTCCTGTTTTGGTAAATGTGGATTGCTTTACATTCGCCCAAAGACTGTTTATTTCCTTATGTTGCAATACACTGTCTATTTTTTCATTGTAATACTTGCTTTGTCCGGCTAATACAAAACCATCCAAGCCCGCTACTTTTTCGTTTGTGAGAAGAAGTACCTTTCCTTTTTTGCCATTCGTATTTACACCCACTACCAACGCCATATCCTCTCCGGGTTTGGCATCCGAATTTTTAAAGATTTGGAATATGCCATTGGAGGTAAAGAAACTGTCTTCGAATGAGGAGGGGGAAGTTTCCAAAGATGCAAGCGCCGAATTGACGGTTACTTTTTTCTTTGGTCTTTTTGGTTTTCTCCCATCATCATAATTGTTTACCGCATATACGGTAACCTCGTAATCCCCGGTTTTTTGATATTGGTGGGTCGGCTCTGCAGCAGTGCTGAAATGTCCGTCTCCGAAGTCCCAAAGATAAGTGTAGAAAGGAGCTCTGCCGCCCGGCACCTGTACAAGTGGGCGTAGCTCCGATTTAAAGGCTATCTTATGGTCTACAACCTGAGTGTGAATAACGCTAACGAAGGTGTCTTGTTCGACCAACGATGAATCAATTTGAGCCCCCGCGATATAGGGGATTAAAAATAGATATAGAGCAGTAAACCAAAGTTTCATAATTCGTAGGCTAATTAAGTATCTAAAATAATTAAAATAATCTAATTATGTTTATTTTTACTGAAGATAAGCCAATTGACAATGCATGTAGATCAACGATATCTTGCCTATTTGAAAAATAATGATAGAACGGGCATCGATAAAATATATAAAAACTATGCAAAAAAGATAGTTGCCATGATTGTATACAATAGTGGTACGGAAGATGACGGTTATGATATTTTGCAAGAAGCTTTGGTCGATATATACTATATGGCTAAAGATAAAGATTTCCAGCTCACCACTTCGTTCGAAAATTTTTTATTGATGGTTTGTAAGCGCAAATGGCTGAACGCTCTGAAGAAAAAGCAGCAGATACAGGTAACAAAATCAACGGAAGACTTATTCCATATTGAGGATGAATCAGCAAAGGAAATAGCGGAGTCTGTCCAACAAGTTGAAAAGGAAAATATGGTGATGCAGCTATTGGATACCCTAGGTGAGCGATGTCAGGAGATTATCCGACGTTGTATGACCGAAAAACATCAGGAACAGATCGCGGAGTCCCTTGGTATTACGTATGCTTATCTTCGTAAGAAAAAAAGTGAATGTATGGCGAACCTGATATCCAAGGTTAAGGCACATCCTTACTTTAATGGGGATATAGATTTTTAAGAAAATTGGTTGATTTTAACGAACTAGATGATGAAAACGAGCGAAGAAAAAATTCAGGATTATATAGACGGACTCTTAAAAGGGGAAGAATTGATCGCTTTTGAACAGGAACTTGCTACCGATCCGCAATTGAGCGAACAGCTCAAATTGCACAAGGAAGTTCAATCGATTCTTGCACGAAGAATGAATAGCAGTGAGCATGAACTGCGAACTCATCTTCATGAGGCGGCAACTGCTCATAGACGCCCAGAGGGCAACAATAAATCAAAATCGCTGTATAGAATTCTAATTCCTATACTGGCTGCCGCTTGTATAGTGGTCGTCGTTAAATTTTTTTCCAACACATCATCTACACTTTATCAACTTCCGGTCATGGAATCTGAAATTGTCAGGGGAGCGGGGGAAGCCGGGGAATATGAAGATGCAGTGACGTTTTTTAATAGTCAATCTTTCGGTCAGGCACGAGAGATTTTGGATCAACTCATAAATAGTGACACGTTAAATGTACAATATAAGTATTACCAAGCGCTGACTTATTATGGCGAAGAAAACTGGAGTGAATCGATTGCTAAATTGGAGGTTATTGCTGATGGCGAGTCGGTATTCGCAAGGGAAGCCACTTACTATTTAGCGGCAGCGTATACAAAAACGAATAAAACCGGGCAGGCCATTTTATTGCTTCAACAGATTAAGTCAGACGATGAATTGGGAAGAAAGGCCAATAAATTGTTGAAAGATCTGCAATAGAACGTTAAGCGTTTTTCATGATTTGAAGTAAAGGATCTAAATATTCTCTGCTGTTAGCAAGGCGAGGGACTTTATTTTGCCCGCCCAGCTTGCCGCGAGATTTCATCCAACTGTAGAAGGTGTCAATGGGAGCATTGTGAACCAAAGGTGAGTTTAACGCCATGTTTTTATACCTTTTGGCATCGTAATCAGAATTAATTTCGCGTAGCGTGCTGTCCAGAATTTCACAGAACTGCTTAAAATCATTCGGTTGCTTGTCAAATTCGATTACCCACTCGTGCGCGCCAGCCTCTACTCCCTTAAAATAAACAGGTCCGGCGGTATAGTCTTTTACACAAGCACCAGTTGCTGCACAGGCTGCTTCTAATGCATGTTCGGCATTATCTACAATTACTTCTTCTCCAAAGGTGTTGATATATTGTTTTGTACGTCCTGATATTTGGAAGCGATATGGGTATAAGGATGTGAATTTGATGGTGTCCCCAATTTTGTAACGCCATAGTCCGGCATTTGTGGAAATAATCAAAGCGTAATTTTTACCTAATTCGACTTCATCTAGCTTTAATGTTCTCGGGTATTCATCCTCGAGATTCTCGACGGGTAAAAACTCATAGTAAATGCCGTAATCCAGCATCAATAACAAATCATCGGAGTCAGATTGATCTTGAATACCGAAATATCCTTCCGATGCATTATAATTTTCAAGATAGTACATCTCAGTAGAAGGGATCAGCGTTTTAAACTGCTCTCTATACGGCTTGAAACTCACACCGCCATGTCCGTAAAATTCCAAGTTAGGCCAGACTTCCAATAGATTATTTTTTCCGGTAATGTCAAGGATATGCTTTGCCATGACAATATTCCAAGTTGGAACACCTGCTAAACTGGTCACATCTTCTTGGATCGTAATCTGCGCAATCTGTTCGATTTTCTCTTCGAAATTCGGATTTAACGTTACTTCTAATTGTGGAGTCCGTTTGAATTCTGCCCAAGAAGGTAAGTTGCGGATTAATATGGATGAGAGGTCGCCATAATATGAATCTGGACTAAAATTGTTGATCTGAGATGATCCACCTATTACAACCGTCTTTCCTGTAAATAATTTGTTTTCAGGTCTGTTGTGGCAATATATGGAAAGCATATCTTTGCCGCCTTGGTAATGGCATTCTTCTAATGCTTCCATACTTACTGGAATAAATTTACTTCTATCGGATGTAGTGCCCGATGATTTCGCAAACCATTTGATATCCGAAGGCCACAGAATATTCTGCTCTCCTTTTATCATCCGGTCTACATATCCCTTAATATCGTCATAGTCTTGAATCGGGACACGTCGTTTAAATTCTTCTGGTGTAAAAATACTTTTATAGTCGTATTTTTTGCCCCATTCAGTCGCTTCCGCAGTCGATATCAAACTTTGAAACCATTCTTCCTGTACTTCGTGGGGATACTTCATAAAAAGCTCTATCTGATGAACGCGCTTTTTCAGAATCCATGTGAACAGCGAATTTAATATGGCCATAGGTATGATCTATTCAAAAAATAATTATAGTTTTTTTCGGCGTAGGACGAAGTTTTGACCGAGGTAAAATTTACGTGCTAATTCACTTCCTGCAATTTCTTCAGGAGTACCCGTCAGCATGATTTTTCCTTCTGTCAGCAAATAAGCTCTATCGGTAATGGATAAGGTTTCCTGCACATTGTGATCGGTAATCAATACGCCAATGTTCTTTGCTTTTAATTTGGCAACGATGGTTTGGATCTCTTCTACTGCAATAGGATCGACACCTGCAAAGGGTTCATCCAATAAAATAAAATGAGGGTTAGCACCAAGCGCTCGCGCGATTTCAGTACGGCGGCGTTCCCCTCCTGAAAGAAGATCTCCACGGTTTTTGCGCACCCGGTGTAAACTGAATTCCGTCAAAAGTTCCTCCAGTTTAGCTAATCGTTCTTCTTTATTGGGATAGTGTATTTCTAGAACAGCGAGAATGTTGTTTTCAACGGATAATTTTCGAAAAACCGAAGCTTCTTGCGCCAGATATCCGATCCCCTTTTGAGCTCGTTGGTACATAGCGTCTTTGGTGATCTCTTCATCATCCAAGTACACATGGCCATCATTGGGTTTGATCAATCCAACGATCATATAGAACGATGTGGTCTTTCCTGCTCCATTAGGGCCAAGTAGGCCCACAATTTCGCCTTGCTCCACATGAAAAGATACATCATTCACAACCGTACGTTGCTTGTATTTCTTGATAAGATGTTGTGCTTTAAGTATCATCTATTATTGTCCGCTTTGAATACAAACTTAGCAAAGATTTCTATCATAGAGAAATCTTTGCGGTCTCTCATCTGCCTTTGAGAGAAAAAGACTTCGGATGAAACTTAATAAAGATTTCCATCATAGAGAAATCTTTGCGATTTACCTTCGGCGAGCTCGCAAGCTGGGCTCTCATCCATCGTTGAAAAAGAAAAGGACTTCGAATGAAACTTATAAGTTTTTTTTGAAGTCCATATAGCCTCTTAAATTGAGATCGTCTCCGCATTCAACGTTTATTGTTGTCGTAACAGTGGATGGAGCTGTGATTTTATAAGGTAATAAAAAGGAAGGATTAATTTAATCAGTTTGTCGCTCGCTAATTCCTAATTGTATTAGCAACCATTAATATCCGCATTTTATTTTTTGCCCTCATCGGCGGGCAGCCTCCTTCTTTTCTCTCAAAAGAAGCAAAAGTCGTCGCTATACCCATTTGCCACAGTGGCTAGTGCTTCCTCCTGCTATTGGCAAATGGCTAAGGCGACATTAATCGAATTTGTAAGGATAGTGCTTTATTCTTAAATATTACTTTATACTTCAGCTGAATTGAAAAAGACGGCCTTAGCGGATTTGGACGTGCAGGCAGCAGATGACGCGTTGCAGAAAAGTTCGAGTTTGCATTTAACCAAGCAGATCTCAGCATTTGTTTTGGGACAGAGCGCTGGAGGCCTAAGAGCTGCGCGCTGCATCATCGCGGAGCCGAAACGACAAATACGGTACAGCCTTGATTTTTGTTAAACTTTTTATCAAGAAAAAGTTTAGGCCATGTCGCGGCCCGAGCGACAAACTGATTAAATTAATCCTTCTTTTATTATCACCTCTTACACTTGTAAACCAAACGACATTACGAAGGGAAGTTACCCCGATATACGTTGACGATGCCAATGTGAATTTATTTTAATATCGAATAGATTTGATATTTAATTGCAAATTCTTCTTTCCTCTCCAGTTATTTTCGTCTACAGCGTAGCAAATATCAAAGGGTTTCCCGCTGTTAATGTGATCAACATGATTTGCTAATCCAAATCCAATACATTCAAAATTGGGAGAGTCATCTTGATAAACAGCCATCTTAATATGATTGTTTCCGACAATATACGCCGGACCAATAGCTTTTACACCTGTGGACAGGAATATAGGTGAATCGTTTTGGGGCCCAAAAGGTTCAAACTGTTTTAAAATACGGTAAAACTTACCCTCGATTTCATTTAACGCAATTTCCAGTTCAATTAAAACCTCTTGTTGCAGCATTTCCGGTTTTATGGTTTTCTGAACGACCTCTTCAAATTTTTGCTGGAAAAGAGGGATGTTTTCTTCCTTCATCGTCAATCCAGCAGCATATTTATGTCCTCCAAATTGTTCTAAGAGATGACTGCATTCGCTTAACGCTTCGTATAGGTCAAAACCTAAAACCGAGCGGGCCGAACCGGCGACATGTCCGTTGGTGCGGGTTAAAATAACAGTTGGGCGATAATATTTTTCGGTCAGACGAGAAGCAACAATCCCGATAACGCCCTTGTGCCAATCGGATTTATATAGTACCGTAGATTTGCGTAACTGATTTATTTCACTGTTATCGATAATGGCCAGTGCCTCCTCCGTAATTTTAAGGTCAAAGTCTTTACGAATGTTGTTTTGATCATCTACCGCTACAGAATAATTAACAGCTTCTTCAACGGATTTTGATATCAGCAGGTTAACAGCATCCTTTGCGTGGTCAATACGACCCGCAGCATTTATTCTCGGCCCTATCTGAAATACAATATCATTCACGGTAAATATTCCAGTTCTGTTTGTTGACAATTTAACCAAAGCCTGAAGGCCCACGCAGGGGTTGGAATTGAGTTTTTTAAGACCGAAATGGGTGAGGATTCTATTCTCGCCTGTAATGGGTACGATATCTGAGGCGATGCTAACAGCTACCAGATCTAGATATTGATAGGCTTGCCCCATATCCATTCCGTTTTTTCTGATAAAGGCTTGGATAATTTTGAATCCAATGCCACATCCCGATAATTCTTTATAAGGGTAGGGGCAATCCGATCGTTTTGGATCCAAAACTGCTACCGCATTTGGAATTGTCTCCCCAGGCAAGTGGTGGTCGCCTATGATAAAATCAATACCTTTGCTATTTGCATAGTCTATTTTATCCAAGGCTTTAATCCCACAATCTAATGCTATTATCAATGAAAAATCATTTGCTGCAGCATGATCGATTCCTTGTATAGAGATACCATACCCCTCACTATAACGGTCGGGAATGTAGAACTCTAAACGGCTGTGAAATGTCCTGAAAAAACTATATACTACAGATACAGCGGTGGTGCCGTCTACATCGTAATCTCCATAAATAAGAATTTTTTCATTATTGCCTATGGCTTTTTCGATACGGGTAATGGCGAGGTCCATATCCTTCATTAAGAACGGATCATGGAGTGCTTCTAATGTGGGTCTAAAAAATGTACGTGCTTGTTCGAAAGTTTCGATACTACGATTCAGTAATAACTTAGTAATAAGGGGGCTAATCCCCAATACATCTCGTAATTTTTCAATTTTGCTGACATCATTATTAGATTTTAGTACCCACCTTTTTTGCATATCTTTGCACACTAATTTACATGTAAATATACATTTTATAGCCTTAGCTACCTAATGTAGCCGTGGCGTATTTAAAGTTGTTTGGTGTAACTGTCATATTTACAATATAATAAAAGATGATACAGGCACATTCCTTATTTGAGGGGTCTTTTTCAGTAGATGTCTCCAAGAAATTTGTTCCATTTGATCCCTTAAAAGACGATGTCAAAGATAGGCCGGGATCCTTATTCATACATGTTCACCCTTTTTTAATTGAGTCGAGCGATGGACTGCTCCTGTGCGACGCTGGATTAGGTCAACGTACCCAGGAAGATGAACTTGTCATTCATCATAATATTCGAAAATTGGGATTTGAACCAGGAGACGTAAAATATGTCTTGATGTCACATTTACATAAGGACCATACCGGGGGCATGGTTGATTTTAAAAGCGGTGTAGGTCGGGTGGCATTTCCTGAAGCAGAGTATATTATCCAACGCGGTGAGTGGGAAAATGCCTATAGTTCAGAGTCTGCTTCCTATCGTACTGAAGTTTTCGACGTACTACAACGTAGCGGTAATCTCACTTTGGTGGAAGGAGAGGGCGTGCTGAATCAAGAAATTAGGTATCTTGTGAACGGAGCCCATACGGAGTTTCATCAAGCATTTCATATTGAAACCGGGGGTGAACATTTCTTTTTCGGCGGAGATGTCCTTCCAGAACCGGAAGAGATTTTCCGGAATTTCATTGCGAAGTATGATTTAGACGGTCGACTAGCACGTGATCTGCGCAAGCAGTATTGGGAAGAGGGCAGCACCGAAGGCTGGGTTTATCTATTCTATCATTCCAAAAGCATAGCCATTGGAAGACCTGAGCTTAAAGATGACGGGACTTATCGAATCATTGATGCCACAAAATAAAGGAGGCTGTATCAAAAGGTCTTATAAAGCGTGTAAACGTCATTTCGACCAAAGGGAGAACCCCGAAGGGCTCTCCGAAGGAAAATCTAACGATATATATAAAAAATCCTGAAAATCAGATAAACTTTAATTATTCATGCTTTTAGATTTCTCCTCGTTCCTCGTCGAAATGACGACATAGTTTACTTGCGAGACAGCCTCTTCTTATTTTTATAGCTGTCAGAGCTATTTCCAAGGTAAATTCGTCATGCGCACGTGATGGTAATTTTTTGTAACTTTGCACCAATGGTATTGAATAAATCCCATGGTAATAAAAATGTTATTTCAATTAATTATTGAGTTATGTCTATCGTAAGAGAGTCTGACCTCATTGGCATTGGCAAAAAGTATCAAATCGAAACTGAAGCTGGAGACCATATGGTTGTTGTAATTCATGATGACGGTCGTCGAGAACTGTACCGTCATGATGATGAAGAAAGCGAAACACACTGTGTTATGACTTTATCGGATGAAGAATCCCGTCAGGTTGCTGGTATTTTAGGGGGACTATCGTACAAGCCCAAGGCTCTTGAAACTATTCAAGTCGCATTGGATGATTTGCGCATCGAATGGTATAAAGTTGAAAAGTCCAATGATGGTGTGAACAAAAGCATTGGTCAATTGGAAGTTCGTCAACGTACCGGCGCCTCTATCATTGCGGCTATCCGCGAGGATGAAACTGTTATTAATCCAGGGCCGGATTATGTCATTGTGCCTGGCACCACGCTAGTAATAGCGGGTAAACAAAAGAATATTAAACTGTTAAAAGAAATATTGCTATAGAAGATATATGACTCATATTATTATTTTAGAAATAGGAATTGCTGTACTACTTGTTGCTCTGGTTGGATTATTAGCTAACCGCCTTCGATTTTCTGTTATTCCATTTTTTATTGTAATAGGTATGTTGTTGGGAAATAAAGAATATCCTACCTTCGTTTCCGACTTTTTGAGTCAAATTGGTAATCCCTCGCTGACTTCGGGTTTTAATGTAGTCTGGTCCTTTTTTACGTTCACCGAAAGCAAGCCCTTTATTGAATTTATGGGTCGGCTAGGGGTTCTATTCCTATTGTTTTATCTCGGCTTAGAGTTTTCTGTGGGGCGCCTCGTCAAATCTGGGAAATCAATCGTCACTGGCGGAGCACTTTATGTACTCATCAACTTTGTTTCGGGTTTATTTATTGGATGGCTGATGAACCTCCCTTTCAAGGAGTTAATGGTGTTGTGTGGGCTTATGACGAGCTCTTCTACGGCGATTGTAGCTAAAGTGCTGACTGATCTAAAGCGGACAGCTAATGCCGAAACTGAAGTCATTATGGGAATGATCATGTTCGATGATTTGTTTATAGCCATGCACATATCATTCCTTTCCGGTTTGATTCTTACAGGAGGTACTTCATTCTTTGCAGTAGCAGGTACCTCGCTTTTGGCGTTGGGTTTTATTCTTGCATTTTTAGTATTGGGTAGGAAGCTTATCCCATTTATCGATAAATTATTGCAAGACAAATCGTCTGAATTATTTATTCTCATAATTTTCAGCTTGTTATTTGTTATTGCAGGCTTTTCAGAAACCATTCACGTGGCCGAGGCAATCGGTGCTTTGATGGCAGGCCTTGTATTTGCTGATTCTAAGTACATTAAAAAGATTGAGGCAATGGTATTACCTTACAAAGACTTCTTTGGAGCCATGTTCTTCTTTAGTTTTGGGCTTTCGATTGATATTTACTCGCTTGGAGGGGCCATAGGGTGGGCAGCTGTAGCCGCGCTAGTTACTATAATCGGAAATGTCGCTTCTGGTTACTTCGCCTCACGGTTCTCGAAGTTAAAGCCACGTACGTCGTTTGATATTGGATTTACACTATCAGCAAGGGGTGAGTTTTCGATTATCATGGCCAATATTGGAAAGGCGGGCGGATTACTTCCAGTGATACAATCTTTTGTGGTAGTATATGTCTTGATCCTTTCTATCGTCTCTCCGCTTTTAACGAAGGAGTCTCGCAACATTTGGAATGGGCTATTTGGGAAAGATACGCCTCCTTCCAAACCTCAGAAAACGCTCAGTGATTTGGAAGCGGCGGCTATAATAGAGAAGTCCTAGAATAATCCCAAATCCAGTTTTGCCTCTTCGGTCATCATGTCTTTCGTCCACGGCGGATCAAACGTGAGCTCCACCAAAGATTCATTAACACCAGCTATAGAAGCCACTTTACGTTGTACTTCGTCCATTATTTCACCAGCTACCGGGCAACCCGGAGCGGTTAACGTCATCACCACCTTAGCAATACCGCCCTCTTTCGTGATAATCTCGTATACAAGGCCAAGGTCTACGATGTTTGCCGGTTTTAATTCAGGATCGTATACAGTTTCTAATATTTCTCGGATCTGAGGTGCAAGACCTAACTTATCCATTATAATTATACTCATGACTGTTTCGTATTTAAAATAACATTTTTATAAATAGCAATAAGCGTGCTCATATTACGCGTTGGAGTATATTTGTCGATATACTCTTTCCGACAGTTGGCACCTATTGAACTTTTCACGGAACTATCTAAACTTTGCCATTGATCCAAACTAGCGATTATACTCCTTTTTTCAAATGGATCGAAATGTAATCCCGTATATAAAGGTATAACCATTTTCGCTAATATTCCAATATTGCTTGATATTACAGGTGTACTTAATGCAAATGACTCTAAGATCGTCATAGGCATGCCTTCGTAACATATGGAAGGGACAAGTAATGCGTTTGCGTCTATCAGATGCTGTTGGATTACATCATTTTCTTGAAAACCAAAATACGTTATGTTAGGGACGTCAGCTGTTAAGCGTTCTACTTCATGCTGTTGGGGGCCCGCCCCAAAAATCTTTAAAAAATGAGATGTACCTTTCAGCGCCTCGATCAACGGTAAGATTCCCTTTTCTTCTGCCAGTCTCCCAATAAATATAAAAGATTCACCTTTCGCTTGCGGGGACATCTGAGGATCAGCTACGTAATTTCCTTTAACCGCGAAGTTATCACTAGGAAGGTTTATTTTCGATTTTAAAAAAACGGATTTTGCAAAATCCGATAAAACAATAAAGGTATTTATTTTGTGAAATGTTCCAAGCTTTTTGTGGATCCAATAACTACATGCGACCCAAAATGATTTGAGAACGGAATTGTCCAATACACCTAATTTCACAGCAGTCCAAGGGAAGTTTTCTGTCAGGCTATTGGTAAATATACTATTTTTATAAAAGAGGGTAGCAGAGGGACAGATTAACCTGTAATTGTGCAGGGTCATGACTATCGGGATTCTACTGCTATTGACGGCGCTTATAATCATAGGTCCAGAAGCGTAGTGTATATTGTGTATATGGACAACATCGGGACGAGAGTCCTTTATCGCTCTTTTAATACGATTGGATGCAATTAGGTTAAAAGGATAACTCAAGAATTGCAATAAACCGCTAAAACCTGTCTTATTTTGAAAAGTGAGTTCCGTCACCTCATGATCCTGACGAAGCGCATTAATTTCTTGATGAAAAACCATGTCCTCACCGCCTTGGTGTTGATAATAATTATGGACAACTAAAATGCGCATCTACTATTTTATTTGTACAAACTTAGATAAATTTAGCCGACTTCTCCACTCAGAAATTAAATACTTATCTTCGCAAAACATTTGACATCGCTATGTTTGGAAACACATTATATGTCGAAAAGATTCAGCATGCGCTTGAGCAGTCGAACTTTCCGGCAACACCTGATAATTTATACGATCCTGTCCGTTATATGCTCTCTCTTTCGGGAAAGCGAATTCGCCCTTTACTTGTTTTATTAGGTGCAGATTTATTTAATATCGAGAATATAGACGACGCGCTACCAGCAAGTTTAGCGATTGAGTATTTTCATAATTTTTCGTTGGTCCATGATGATATTATGGATAACGCGCCCTTGCGTAGAGGAAAGGAAGCTGTGCATAAGAAGTGGAACGAAAGTGTAGCTATATTGTCTGGTGATGCCTTATTGGTAAAGGCGTACGAGCAGTTGGCTTTTGTGAAAGTCGAATATATACCGGAGTTGCTGCGTATTTTTAGCCAGTTGGCCATCGAAGTGTGTGAAGGGCAACAGTATGATATGGATTTTGAATCGATTGATTCGATCACGGGAGATCAATATATTGAAATGATTCGTCTTAAAACATCTGTTCTATTGGGTGGTGCACTGGAAATGGGGGCAATAATAGCAAATGCTACCCTTGTGGATCGAAAACATATCAATAATTTTGGCGTCAATTTAGGAATTGCTTTCCAGTTGCAAGATGATATTTTGGATGTATACGGCGATCCATCTACTTTTGGAAAGCAAATCGCCGGCGATATCATTGCCAATAAGAAAACCATATTGTATATTTTGTTAAAATCGAAATTGGAGCAGGAGGATACTCAAGAATTCGAAGATTTGCTAACAAATAAGGCTATTACATCCGATGAAAAAATAACTCGGATGAAAAATTTATACCAAAAATATCATGTTGTGCAAGAGGCGGGTGAATTGAAGGGAAAATATACCCATTTGGCTTATGAAAGCCTACAGAAAGTGAACGTAACAGAACCTCAAAAGAAAGAGCTTTATAGCTTAGCCGATAATTTGATGCGGCGCACGCAATAATCTGATTGAAATGATAGGATTTTATTTTAATTTTATTAAATTGTAACAATAAATCACCGGAAAAACTGTTTTCATATTAATGGAACCTATAAAAATAACAACATTCCAAGCTTACCTGTTTTGGGAGAATGTAGAAAAAAACCTTCAAAATCTGGCTTTGCGATTATCGTCACTACGAGAGAAAACGGATCTTATTCTTTTGCCTGAGATGTTTAATACAGGTTTCACCATGAACGTGGAAAAATGTGCAGAAAAGATGGATGGCCCTTCCATGCATTGGCTTTATGAAATGTCCAAGAAATTCGACTGTGTCGTGGCAGGGTCTCTTATTATTGAAGAAGAAGATAAATATTATAATCGTTTTATATGGATGTCGCCGGATGGCAGTTTCGTGCACTATGATAAGCGTCACTTATTTGGGATGGCTAAAGAGGACGATGTATTCACCGCTGGAAAATCCCGTATTGTTCTTCAGCTTAAAGGATGGAAGATCTGCCCGATGATTTGTTACGACCTACGTTTTCCTGTTTGGTCGCGTAATCAGGTCGATGGATATGATCTTTTGGTGTATATCGCTAGTTGGCCAGATAAGCGTTCGGCGCATTGGCGTACATTGATTCCGGCAAGAGCATTAGAAAATCAAGCTTTTGTGATTGGAGTAAACCGTGTAGGGTACGACGGGAATGAGGTTTATTATTCGGGTGGTTCGATGTGCATTTCGCCTGTGGGAGATGTCGTGTATTATAAACCGGAGGATGAAGATTTGTATACGTTCACGCTCAATCCGAAAGATTTGGAAAATGCACGGGCTCAGTTCCCATTTCTAAAAGACGGCGACAATTTTTCCATTTTATAGTAAGATAAAACCTATCTGTAAGGTCGATCTAAAATAGCCGCTTGAATTACAGCCTGTTTGAGGTCAAAAGCTACTGTTTTTTCCTCTAACGCTTCTAAGGCTAAAGCTTGAGGAATAATCTTTTTTTCCCCCTTATATTTTTGTATGTGCGATACTTCCGGGGGTGTTGATTCCCTTTTAATTACCGGAGGATGAATGGTAGAACGCGTTGGCATTGACGGTGCTTGCATAGGAACAGGTGGTACAGGAACTCTGACGTCACGTTTAGCCGTCTTCTCCATTTCCTTTTTATAATTATTGTAAATATTATAAATGAGTCCCCCCACCAAAACCAAAGTAATTAATATATTTTCCATTGAACTAAAGTTAAGAAATTAATTAAAAAATACAGGTATAGGTGAAATAAAATTTGGAAATTATGCTAATAATGACTTAATTGCATAAGCAACCTAAACTTATTTATTAATCATGACTAGTAATAATCTATTTGCAGAAGAGTTTTTCTCGTTTTTAACTGGAAAAGCGTCTACTGCTATGTCAAGAAGACTACAGCGAAATTTAAAGGAAAGCTGTCTAACGATTACTGCGGAGCAATGGAGTCTCCTGTATTATTTGTGGAACGAAGAAGGACTAACACAACAAGAGTTGGCCAATCTTACCTTTCGCGATAAGCCCAGTATTTCACGATTAATTAACAACCTCGAAAAATTGAAACTGGTTATCCGTGTCAACGATAAAGGAGATCGCAGAACCAACCTTATTTACCTGACGAAGGAAGGCAGAAAGATTAAAATGGACTGCATGGCGCAGGCATCACGTACAATCGCCGAAGCTATCGACAACGTCGATCGGGATAAACTTAAAGATGCGCAGCATATCTTGGAAACAGTATACCAAAATTTAAAGTAAACGCTTAAATGCCCGTCATTGCGAACCGGAGGCACGATGGTGAAGCAATCTATTTGAACAAAAAGTTAAGATTGCTTCGTCATTCTTCCTCGCAATGACGAGTTTTTTCACAGTTCAATGATCTTTTTAGATACGCACAATTCCTTACAGAGTTAGTCCAAGAACTCTTCTTTTGCAAAGTTGTTGTCCTTTTTATTCAATCGACCCGTTTCTTTAAAATAAATGTCTTGAAAACTTAGTGTCTGGATACTATCCACTTTTCGGAAAAATTTATCGGCGGTGACGTCGTCCAATGTTCGAAACCCACAAGCTTCCATGATTTCTGCGGTAGCACGTAATGTATTCCGGTGAAATTGGGCTACCCGTACGTATTTATCTTCCACATCAAGTCCCTTATATAGGTGGGGTTGCTGCGTAGCTACCCCTACAGGGCACACATCTTCGTTGCATTTTAATGCTTGAATACACCCCAAAGCAAACATCATTCCCCTTGCGCTATAGCACGCATCTGCACCTAAGGCAATCACTTTTAATAAATCAAACCCGGTAACGATACGACTGGAAGCGATAATTTTTATGTGCTTTTTAAGTCCGTATCTAATGAGCGTAGTAGTGACGAATGTCAGTGCATCATATAGTGGCATGCCCAGGTTGTCTGTAAACTCCAAAGGAGCAGCTCCGGTACCTCCTTCTGATCCATCTATGGAAATGAAATCCGGGAATATTTGGGTCGTCTGCATGGCCCTGCATATTTCCATAAACTCCTGTTTGTCACCAATACAGATCTTAAATCCTACAGGCTTACCATTCGAGAGCTCGCGCAGCAGCTGGATGAATTCCATCATCTCTATCGGATTACGGAATGCGCTGTGTGCCGGTGGCGACATGACGTCTGTACCCGGTACAACGTGGCGTATAGCAGCGACTTCTGGTGTGTTTTTTGCCGCCGGTAAGATACCACCGTGACCGGGTTTAGCTCCTTGGGAGATCTTGAGTTCAATCATCTTAACGTACGGGCGATTGGCTTTTTCAGTAAACAGGTCGGGATCAAAATACCCCATTTCATTACGACATCCAAAATAGCCTGTTCCGACTTGCCAGATTAAATCTCCTCCGCTGATGTGGTAATTACTTATTCCTCCTTCACCCGTATTGTGCGCAAAATTCTGCAATGCCGCACCTTTGTTTAATGCGGTGATTGCCGTTTTACTCAGTGCCCCGTAACTCATAGCCGAAATATTGAACACGCTCAGGCTGTAAGGTTGGCTGCATGATGTATTACCCACGGTAGTGCGTAAATCGTGATTTTCAATATGGCAGGGGAAAATTGAATGTGCGACCCACTCGTTTCCGACAGCCTGCGGATCTGTTTGCATGCCAAAAGCAACTGTTTCACGTTCATTCTTTGATCGCTGATATACAATTGAACGCTGTCTGCGGTTGAACGGTCTACCATCGGTATCTGATTCCCAAAAATATTGTCTTAATTCTGGGCGGATGGATTCAAAAAAATACCTGAAATAACCAACCAAAGGAAAGTTCCGGAGGATCGCATGGTTCGTTTGGAAGCTATTATAAAATGCAATTATCATTAAAGGAAACGGAACGATAAGCAACCAAAACCACTGCGGAGTAAAGATAAATCCAAAAGAAACAATAATAAGATTGATTAAGATGATCGTGCCAAGAATTAATTTTCTAACTGTCATAGTTTGTTATCAAGTTATATGTGATTCAAACGTCTACTTTTAATGTTTGTTTTATTCCTCGGCAAAATTAGCAAGTAATTTGCGCTTTAATATGTCCCTGATAATTTTTATTTTTTTTGCATATAAAGCTCGCTTTCTATCTTGTTTTTATAATTAAAGCGGTCAAATTTTGATAGATTTGAGCGAGGTGCTTCTCTTGGCTTAAGAATTGTAAATGAGCGTGTATTGTTTGCATGTCATTTCTTATCGCCGGACCGGTTTGTACCTCTCCAGGTTCTTGATGTTGCACTTTGTTGGCTGTTTCTCGTATGATCGGTCGTATCAATTCAATATCCAAATTCTCGCGCTTTAATAGGTCAAAGGCAACTTGATACAAGGCATTAGAAAAGTTGTTCACAAAGACTGCAGCAATATGTAATGTTATCCGTTGTTGGCTATTGCAGCGGAATGATTTGTGTGAAAGCTGTTGTGCTATTTGTAACAGCATTTGTTCGACCTCATGCGTATTCCCTTCAACGGCAAACGGAATGGCGGATAAGTCCGTTTCTATGTTTTTGGAAAGACTTTGCGGAGGATAGATGACCCCACTTTTTTCAAAGCGATTTAATATCGTTAGGGGGGTGGCCCCTGATGTATGAACAACGATACCTTGTAGTTGGTTGGGAAGTTGATCTATAACTGGCTTGATTGCTTGATCAGATACGGCGATAATATATAGATCTGCGCTATCGCTGATTTGAGAAAGATTATGGATGCTTTCCGCAAAAACGACTTCAGCCAATGCATCTGCATTGGCTGAAGTTCTACTATACACTTGTGTAATGTGGTGTCCTAGCGATTGGAACGCTTTAGCATAGTGTGTCGCTACATTTCCGGTTCCGAGTATAACGATGTCCATTAGGATTCAATTTTATCTTCTGGTTTTCTATCCTTTAAGCGTTTGTATATCGCCATGATAAAACCAATCGTCATGATGATGGTGCCACACCAAAAGAAATTAATGTATGGGAACTTTATAGCTTTAAATACAATCCATTTCTTTTCCGGTAACGGCTTTTGATAAACCATTATTTCCAATTTATCCTGATCTGGACGGATATTTGTGAAACGGAAGCGAAGTCCCTGTTCTTCAACATCTTTATTGAAATCATATGCATTACCATCTTTCAATAGAAATACAGGTTCTACATCATATTCCTTCCCGTCTCCGGAAATTACCTTTATCTTTAAACCTACCAATACGTCTTTAGGATCCAAAGGGATGTTCTGTAATTTGGCATCTTTATTTATACCATCAATAACGAATACACCGTTGCGGTAGCGTAAGGTGTCTCCGATACTTACTTGATAGGTTGCGGGTTCATCATAATCTTCGAATCCTGTTTTTTCACTGTCTTGTATATTTGTGGCAGGTAATTGCGAGTCAGCTGATGCTGCGGTGATCAGGGTATAAATATCGTATGTGACGTAGTGCTTGGTAGCGGGTGTGCCAATTAGCCCCCCCATATCCGGGTTGTTTTGGGCAAAAGGACTTAACCGAAAAGATTCCAGTATTTTACCACTTTCTTCGTCGATTTTTTCATATTTGATGTGATAATATACGTTCGGAGGTGCGACGCTATCGCCAACATAAGTGATTCTGTAGGCGCCCATTTGTACGGGTTCGCCTTCGGTTAAAAATAAATTTTCGCCGGGGTCGGTAAATTTATCTCCGTCTTTGCCAAAATTTTGTACGCCAATGTAGCGGCTTTCGTTGACGGAGATCACTTCATTGGTGGCAGCGGCAACTAATGCACCTAAAACAAGTAAGGCAAATCCAATATGTGAAACGGCGGAACCTGCTAATCGCCATTTTCCTTTCAGTGCATCACCCAATACGCGGATATTTGCCAAAATGCAGAAAATAGCGGTGAAGGTAATCAAGACGTACATTACGTTGGTGTATACCTTCGTAAAATATACCACCACAGCTGCCAAAATGAGCGATACGATAAATGAAGCGATAAGGGCCGGCCAAAATTTCTTGGGATCTGACCGTTTATATTTTAAGAACTGTGTACATGAAGTAAGTAATAAGACAACGACAGCGAAAGCACCTTGCCATTTGTTGTAATGTACGATGGGATCAATTGGTGGAGCTACTTTTGTGCCAAATAGCGTGTTGAAAACCGGTATCGAAGTGGTTGCAATCATCTGTACGCAAGCGACAGTTAAAACCAGCGCTCCAATAAACAGCCAGAATTCTCTTGAATAGATGTCTTCTTCTTTCTGTGTACTAGGTAGCTCTTTTCTTCTCCAAATTAACAGGCCGACTGTGATAATCAGAAAGGTCACATTGAAGAAGATCAATTGTCCGGACATTCCTAAACTGGTAAAGGAGTGTACAGAAGTTTCTCCCAATATGCCGCTACGTGTTAAATAAGATGCGTAAATAACCAATACGAAACTTATTAACGCAAGTAAAGTTGCGGTAAAGTAAGCATGTCCGGAATGTTTGTAAGCTAACATCACATGCACTGCGGCAATTAGTGTGAGCCACGGAATAATCGATACATTTTCTACCGGATCCCAGGCCCAAAAGCCTCCAAAGTTTAGCGCTTCATAAGCCCAGAATGATCCCATGATAATACCTGCTCCCAAAATCATCACGGCAAACAGCGCCCATGGCATACTCGCATTTATCCATTCCTTATATCTTCTCTGCCATAAACCTGCAGCTGCATACGCAAAAGGTACAATCATGGAGGCAAATCCCAGAAATAGGGTAGGTGGATGAATAACCATCCAATAGTTTTGTAATAACGCATTCAGTCCCCTGCCATCGGGTATCATCGACAAATAATTGGGGTTATTGAAGATAGGTCCTGGCATGGCATCTCGTAACAAGATGAACGGTGAACTGCCTATCCGAGATCCAAATACTTCTACACCAATCAGCATACAGGCCAAGAACGTCTGACAAAGCATCACGAAGGTCATTACCGGTGCCTCCCAGCTTCGGGACTTGAAGACAAGAATACTACTTAATACGACCTGCCAAAACATCCACAACCAAAAGCTACCTTCTTGTCCTTCCCAGAATGACGAGATGATGTAATGTGTTGGGAGGGATCGCGAAGAATGCGCCCACGCGTAATGGTATTCGAATAGATGGTTATAGATGATATAAAATAAAGTTGAGCCTATTACAAGAATAGAAAGGGCATTCAACCAAAACCCAATTCGACCAAGGGTTTTCCATGATTTGTCCTCGATAGGTTCGCCAGATTGGTTTCTCGCAGCGTTTTGAGCTGCAAAAAAATAGCTTATCAGGGAAAATAAAGATGCGCCGAAAGAGAGGATAACAAAAAATTGTCCTATTTTTCCAGGTAGTAGGTTTTCACCAACGTAATTAACGTCCATTATTTAAATCAAAATTCAAAAATCAAAAGAAAGAAGCCGAAAGTCAAAAGTATTCAAAACGCCCTACTGTGCTAGGTAAGCCGTAGTTGCTTCGATTACTTCTACTTGGTCTTGATTATACTTAGAAGGACATTTCATCAATATTTTACTTGCATGAAATACATCCCCTTCCATTTTTCCGGTAAGCACGATTTGTTCCGAACGTTCGATGTCCTGCGGTTTCGCACCATTAAATACAACGCGACATTCTGTACTGTCATTGTCGTACATGTAAAATGAAAAAAGGTTTGCATCTGTTACGGGATCATAGATCAAATTCTTTTCTTTGTTTAACACGCCGACAACATACAACTCTGTGTTTTTTTCTTTCGCCTCCGTAAAGGTAGAATATGTACTCGAATCGGTGTAAATCACCAAAATCATCGCAATAGCCACCGCTATGATCACAATCAGAATGATTGAACTTTTCTTCATAATGTATATTCACTAAACCAGTTACAAAATTACAAAAAGGGAATTGAAAGAAGGAATTAAACAAATCACACTGTCTATTTAGAAATGATCTAAACTGAGTTAGGTTTTTAGCTTAACCTTTTGGTTAGTAGTTTCTTGTAGGGTGCGTGACAATATGAGCTAGTTGAATTTAATTGTGCATCATCAATATTACAGAGTGAGGGAAGGTTTATTTTATGCAGTTTGTCGCTCGCTCTAAATTGTACTAGCAACCATTAATATCTGTATTTTATCTTTTTGCCCTCGTCGGGGGGCTCCTTCTTTTCTTCCAAAAGAAGCAAACCGAACGTAGTGAGCTCAAGAATTCCATTGAAAACAAATATTTATTCTTAAAGTCGTCGCTGTACCCATTCGCCATACTGGTTCGTGCTGCCTCCTGCTATTGACAAATGGTTGCTGCGTAAGTAGGCATCAGGGCCGAGTGCGGGAATTAGGGGCTGATGCAACTCTAGCGACATTTTTATTTATTTGAGGATAGTGCTTTGTTATTAATTCTCTACTTAGTACTGCAACTGAATTTAAGATGACGACCTAGGTCGATGTAGCGTTAAGAAAACTTTTGGATTTGCGTTAAGAACAGGTCCCGGAAGTGAAACGGCTTGGAACTGTTCAGTAAATCCAAAAATATATCTTTATCCATTTAACAACATATTATCAATAAGCCGCACCCCTTCCACCCAAGCTACAACTAGTGCGACATACTCTTTACCAGCATGAAGCTCGTCAACCTGCTGTAACGTTCTTGTTTCACAGATGGCGAAGTATTCGGGTGTCACACCTTCTTCGGATTGGATTATGTTCTTTCCGATCTCTGTTAATTCGTTGACTGGTATGGACTTAAAATTTTGCTGCACATACCGAAGTGCTTTCGAAAGGATCAGTGCTTTTTCTTTTCCTTGGGAAGAGAGGCGCATATTACGGGAACTAAGCGCCAAACCATGTTGATCTCGTATAATCGGACAAATGATGAGTTTTATAGGGAGTTGTTTTACATCGATCATTTTCTGCACCACCATGACTTGTTGAAAATCTTTTTGACCAAAACATGCAAAGTCGGGCTGAGTAAGGGTAAATAACTTGTATACGATCTGTGTTACGCCTTGGAAGTGCCCCGGCCGGTGCTCTCCTTCCCAGACCGCTTCCAGGTTTCCCAAGTCTAAGTGCCAATTTTCGCCGGTATCTGGATACATTTCCTCGACAGAAGGTAAAAATAAGACATCGCAGGAGGCCAATTTCAATAGTGCGATGTCGTTTTCTAGTGGTCTGGGGTATTTCTCCAGATCTTTTGGATCATTGAATTGAGTTGGATTGACAAAAATGCTACAAATGGCAATATCGGCGGATTGTTTGGCCTGTTGGATAAGGGACAAATGCCCCTCGTGTAAAGCGCCCATGGTAGGGACTAACGCAATGGTTTTATATGCTTCGCGAATACCTTTAAGGTAGTGCTGAAGGCTGTTTTTGGTGTTGAAAATTTGCACGTATTTTTATTTGTAAAAATGGCAGTAAAGTTGCATAATAATTTTGTAATTATAAAACGATGATTTTTAATATATTGTAAAATACAGATAATTTGCGTACCTTTGTGCTACTGATTTTTATATTCTATTAATAAAAAAAGCAATTTGGAGATGGCAAAAACGAAAATATTGTTTATTACCCACGAGATGTCGCCTTTCCTTGAAATAAGTAAAATTTCTGAAATTACACGCCAGTTACCGCAAGCCATGCAGGAAAAAGGATTTGAAATCCGTATCTTAATGCCTCGCTTTGGTAATATCAATGAGCGCAGAAATCGTCTTCACGAGGTGATAAGGTTGTCGGGAATGAATATTGTGGTAGACAATAACGATAATCCATTGATTATTAAAGTAGCTTCATTACCGGCCGCACGTATGCAGGTTTATTTTCTGGATAATGAAGAGTATTTCCAACGTAAAAAGATTTTCCGTGATGAAAATGGTAAATTTTTTAGTGATAACAGCGAACGTTCGTTGTTTTTTGGAAAAGGGGTGTTGGAGACGGTGAAGAAGCTGGGATGGTCGCCAGATGTCGTGCACTGTCATGGTTGGTTTTCAGCTATGGTGCCGTTATACTTAAAGAAGGTGTACCATGATGACCCGACATTCAAGGATGCGAAAGTGTTTTACTCGCTGTATAAAGAAGACTTCGATGCAGATACAGATACATTGAGTGCCAAATATGGCGAGATGCCCGCACAGGAAGATGTAGATGTAGCGGATTCCGCTGCTTACGGTTCGGGTAACTATTTGGATTTGTATAAAGGCGCTTTGACGTATACCGATGTTGCGGTAATCAATGATAAAGATTTGAATACAGAGGTGCTTCAATTTATTGAAGATCAAAAAATTAGGGTATTTACTCCGAGTGGTGATGATGATTATGAAGCTTTTTCTACATTGTACGAAGAGTTTGCCCCTGAAGAAGTAGAAGTTTAATAATTGAAGGTTGATTAAAAAGAAAAAAGCCGGCTGTCTTATTGGCAGCCGGCTTTTTTATAACATGATTACCTTATCTATTTTCGCAACCGCTTTATAATAGGCGATCACTTGATCAGCTGTATTTACAAACGTTTCAATGGTAAACGCGTGGTATTTTCCGGTTTTGGAATCTTTGGTAGAAATTTTCGTACTAGGGTGTTCAAATAGCCGTTCAATTTGATGCTTTGTTTCGATTGAAGCTGGTGCTATAAATTTGAAAACATATAAGGAAGGAAACGTTTCTACATCGATCAATTTTCGTCTAAAATTGTCGTAAAAATCGGTACCGTCATTATCTCCAGGGATGTCTTGTATTTTTATGTTGTTTAAATCTGCCATTGTATATCTCCTTTTATAATGTATTAGCAATAAATATACCTTTTTAATGTTAGTAAGAAAAAAGCGACATTTCGTCGCTTCCCGTTTAATTTTCCATTGATGTAGGCCAACTTGCTTTATGTTTTCCTAACTTTTTATTTGGTTTATTAGACATCTCAAAAACCAATTCGCCTCCCTTGAGCATTTCATCATGTCTAATGAAAACGTTGTGGTAAGGCCTGCCATTGAGCGTAATGGATTTAATGTAGATGTTTTTGGACGAATTGTTGTTTGCTACTATGGTGAATAATTTATTATTCGGCATGGTAATCGTAGCTTTATTTAGCGATGGACTGCCGAAGACGTATTCGCCACCTACCGGAGAAGCGGGATATAGGCCCATCATTGACCATACCGCCCAGGCGCTCATTTGTCCGGCATCTTCGTTACCAGCATAGCCGTCTGGACGATCATGATACATAGAATCCACGATTTGCCGAATTTTTTCTTGTGTCTTCCATGCTTCCCCAATGTAACTGTACATATAGGCAATATGATGGCTCGGTTCATTTCCATGGGCATATTGGCCAATAAATCCGCTGGCGTCGGGTGATTGGTTTTCGCCGGTCATATATGAAGGAGTAGCAAATAACGAATCGAGCATATCACGTAATCCATTTTTATTTGGAAATAATTTGGCTAACCCTCTAATATCGTGTGGTACAAAAAAAGAATGTTGCCATGCATTACCTTCAATGTATTGGCTTTTGTCAAAGTCGTGTTCAGAATGAAAAGGATCAAATGGTTCGACAAATTTGCCGTTTTTGAATTTTGCCCGCATAAATCCGGATTGGGGGTCAAAAAGATGCTTGTAATTTTTTGCCCGTTTTGTGAATAGTTGAAAATCTTCGTGTTTTCCAAGCTTTTGGGCTACCAATGAAATGCAATAATCGTCAAATGCATATTCCAATGTTTTGGTTACGCTTCCTCCGTTGACGTCCTGTGGTACGTAACCATATTCAATATAGGCCGGAACCTCACGTGTTTGTTGAAAGGCGCTTGCACGCATGGCTTGATAGGCGCGTTCAGCATCTACTCCCGGCCAGTTTTTAAGAACAGCATCTGCTAAAACGGGTATAGCGTGATAGCCCGTCATAGTGTTGGTTTCGAATGTGCTTAAGTCCCACACAGGCAATAGCCCGTTTTCATCGTAAAAGGAAAGCATGCTATTTAGTATGTCGCTATATTTTTCGGGTTGAGTAATGGTGAAGAGTGGTTTCAAAGCCCGAAAGGTATCCCAAAGCGAAAATAAGGTATAACGCTGCGCTCCGTCGGCCATGCGATGTATCTCACCTTTGTAGTTTTTGTATCCACCATCTTGGTCTGAATACAGTGTCGGGGATACAGCGGTATGGTAGAGTGCCGAGTAAAATACACGTTTTAGATGATCGTTGTCGGTCTCCACTTTTATTTTTGCCAGTTCTTTTTCCCATTTAGCATCGGCGTCATGTCGCACTTGATCAAAATCCCAATGCGGGATCTCTTGAAGTGCGGCAAGCGCCTTATCTGTGTTTGTCGTCGATAGGGCGACTTTGATCTTTATACTGGATGAGGATTTAAATACCAGTTGTGCGTTTGCTGATTTTGGACCTCCCTGTGCATTACTGTTTTTGATCTCGAGAAAAGAATCGAAGCCGGGAGCCTTAGCGCCGTTGAAGAGGTGATCCGCGATAGGCTGCGACGTGCGTAATGCAAAATAAACGTGTTGTTTATTTGCCCACCCATACGAATACCGATGCCCTATGATGGTGCTGTCATTACGGATTTCTATACGCGTCGATACCGGACTATCCCAATTGTAGGCATGTCCTAAATCTATTCTCACTGTAGGTGATCCTGTGTTGGGAGGGAATGTGTACGCATGTAATCCTACGCGTTCGGTACTTGTCAATTTTGTGTGAATGCCATTATCGAATTTAACTTCATAATATCCGGGACTTGCTTTTTCAAGTTCATCGGAAAACTTTTGGCGCATATCTATTTTTTCTTTTAAAATAGGAGCTAACATAGGCATCACGGCAATATCTAACCAATCACCAATACCTGTCCCGCTCAAATGCATGTGACTGAATCCGGCAATGGAGTCCGAAGAAATATGATAACCGCTGACCCAGTCCCAGCCATTTTTGCCATTATCCGGTGATAGCTGTACTAAGGAAAATGGAACTGTTGCTCCGGGATAGTTATGCCCGTGACCACCTGTGCCTATAAACGGATCTACATATTTTGAGTATGTTTGCGCGGTGACCGTGCAGACTAACAGGTTGAAATATAATATAGTAAGTAATGATATTTTTTGACTAATCATGTAAAAGATAATGATATGACGTATGTGTTTAATTGAATATGAATAGGTAAAACCATTTAGCAAACTTAGGTAAATTTACTTTTATATACAATATAATCACTTTACCTATTAAAAGTTACCTCGAGGTTAGATTGAATACGGTCGGTAGGAGGAGAAGTTTTGTATTCCTCTATTGTTGGATTTTTTTGAAGAAAATTAAAAAAGTAATTTTGCTAAAATTGTTGTTGAATTTTAGTAGATTGTGCTTTGTTAAATTATTATGGTTAAAATTAAGCCTACTTCATGAAAAAAAGATTGTCTATTAGCGATATAGCCAAAAATCTAGGAATATCTGTAACAACCGTTTCATTTATATTAAACGATAAAGCGAAAGAAAAGAGAATAAGCGATGCATTGACGCATCGTGTATTAGACTATGTGAAGAAAGTAGGGTATAAGCCTAATCAGTTGGCAAAAAGTCTCCGTACAGGTAAATCAAAAACCTTGGGGCTGCTTGTAGAAGATATTTCCAATACTTTTTTTGCAAATATTGCGAAGCAAATTGAACAGAGGGCTTACGATCATGGGTACCATATTTTGTATTGTAGTATGAATAACGACGTGAATCGGGCTAAAGAGCTTATCCAGCTTTTTCATGATAGACAGATAGACGGCTTTATCATTGCGCCTACAGAAGGGCTTTCTGAAGTGATTCATAATTTGCTTAAAAATAATGTTCCCATCGTGTTATTCGATCGTTTTATAGAAGATTTAGATACCAATTACGTCGTGTCGGAGAATAAGCAAGCTGCGTACATGGGGTCTAAATACTTATTGGATGACTTAAAGGCTACAAAAGTTGGGATGCTTACAATCAATTCTGCACAGACGCAGATGCGGAGCCGTCTGGATGGTTATATGCAGGCGATGGATGAGTTAGGCAGGGATGCTGTCATTAAGAAAATTCAGGTTGATCAACCAGATGAGGTCACGATTGATCTGGTACGTGATTTCATTGTCGACAACAAGCTAGATGCGGTTTTCTTTGCGACTAACTATATTGCAATAATTGGACTCAAGGCAATTAAAAAATACAAATTAAGTATAGATAAGATCGTATCTTTTGATGATCATGCTATCTTTTCGCTATTCCACACTCCGGTTACTTCATTAGCTCAGGATATCAAGAGTATCTCAGATCATATTATACAGATTCTAATTTCCGAGATCAATGGTAAAAGCAAGGGATACCAGCATATCGTTATCCCTTGTGAATTAAAAGTAAGAAACTAGTTCTTTTCTTACTGGCCTTTTGCCGGTACAAATTTCATGGAAAGGGAGTTTACGCAGTGTCGTGTGTTTTTTGCGGTAAATCCTTCCCCAAGAAACACATGACCTAAATGACCTCCGCATTTTTTACAAAGTATTTCTGTTCTTCTGCCATCGGCATCGGTTATTCGCTGCACGGCGCCTGGAATCTCATCTTCAAAGCTCGGCCAACCACAGTGTGATTCAAATTTATCCTCCGAATTGTAAAGGGGGGCATCGCACCGCTTGCATACGTATGTTCCTTTTTCCTTATTTTCCAGCAGCTCACCTGTAAAAGGCCTCTCCGTCCCTTTATGTAAAATCACGTATTCCTCTTCTGCTGTTAGTTTGTTGTATTTCGTTGTGTCTTCCATATGTTGTTGTACTGAATGTTGTATTGACTGTGAGTTGCCATTCGTGCATGCACTTAATGTCAGCCCTACTATTAAACTAAAAATAAACAAGTTCATATTGATTTCATTTTAAATAAAAGTAACAAAGATTGCTTCGTTACTTCGCGCCTCGCAATGATGATTATAGCAGTGGTTGCATACACGTCAATGCGAGGAGGCACGACGCGGCAGTCTTTTTAGTGGATCATGTGTTTATATTGTGTTGTACTCATAACCCTTTTAAGTACATCTTTGTTTTACAAAAAATATATTTATTCCCACTAAATTACGAATAATAGAAGACGATAAAAAGGATTTTTAACATATCATAATCGTATTGATGTCATTTTTAAAAAGTTAATTTTTTTTTAAAAGAAGAGACCGGTAAAATATTTCCTTACGGTGGTTTGAGTGGCTTAAATAGACGTTTAATTGAATTATTTAGAATGAATTTAAATTGATATTTTGCGTCATTAAATTGTCACTGATTACTTAAATAGTTATACTTTTGTGCATTGTTTTATGGGAGAATTCCACATTGCAATTAAGTTAAGTAATTTTTATATTCATAAATAAATAGTATAAAGTGCTAAATATGAGAAATATCTCATCCGTTTTGGGAAGACTTGCGAAGTCAATATCGGTCAGTTTGGTGTTGTTATTTGCCGTTACGATGACATCAAATGCGCAAGATGTAAAGGAAGGTGCAGCCCTTTTTAAAGCAAATTGTACAACGTGTCACAAGATTGACAAGAAAGTAACAGGTCCTGCTTTAGCTGGGATGTCCGAGCGTCACTCCGAAGAGTGGTTGGTTAGCTGGATCAAAAATTCTAAAGCAATGGTTGATGCAGGTGATCCTGCAGCTGTCAAGATCTATGAAGAATACAATAAGATGGCGATGACTGCGTTCACCCACTTATCTGACGATCAAATTAAAAACATTATTGCTTATGTAGGCGATGAGGAAGCTAAATTAGCGGCGAAGGCGGCTGAACCCCAAGTCGCTGGAGCTGGACAGAGTAGTGGAGCTAATAACTTCATGATCTTTGGTTTGGTGGCGATCTTGATTTTAGCGATTGGTGTGGTGGTTGTTTTAAACCGTGTAACCCGTACGCTGGAAAAAGTGCTTATTAACAACCAGGAAGCTATTCATGCGGCCCAAGCCAACGAGGAAGCGCATGCAGAAAGCCGTAATGCGAAATTCGCAAGAGCATTTTTGAAGAACAAAAAGCTAGTCGGTTTTGCGGTGTTAATGCTGGTTGCTTTATTGGCTGTAGTCGGATGGCGTACCATGTGGAATGTGGGCGTGCACGAGGGGTATCAACCTGTACAGCCGATTAAATTCTCGCATCAAATTCACGCGGGGGTAAATCAGATTGACTGTCAATATTGTCACGGTGGGGCGTATAAATCGAAGAATGCGTCGATCCCTTCAGCGAATGTGTGTATGAACTGTCATAACACAGTAACGGCTTCTGATCACTATGAAGGAGAACTTTCTCCGGAGATCGCAAAATTATACCGTGCAGTAGATTTTAATCCAGATACACGTGAATACGGTAGTAATCCAAGACCTATCGAATGGGTAAGGATTCATAATCTTCCAGACTTTGCTTATTTCAATCACTCGCAACACGTTTCGGTTGCTGGGGTAGAATGTCAAACATGTCACGGTCCGATCGAGACAATGGAAGAAGTATACCAATACTCTCCGTTAACAATGAAATGGTGTGTAGATTGTCATAAGACTACTGAAGTGAATGCCGATAATGCATACTACGATCAGTTGATCGAAGCGCACGAGAAATTGAAGAAAGGTGAGAAAATGACTGCAGCCATGATCGGTGGTCTGGAATGTGGAAAATGTCACTATTAATAATTAATTAGGAAAACGCAATCTTATATACAGCTTAAATGGATAGCAATAAAAAATATTGGAAAGGTTTAGAAGAGTTAAATCAAACTCCTGCTTTCATAGAAAGTAATAAGGGGGAGTTTGCTGAACCTATTCCTGTAGAAGATGTATTAAATGAAGCAGGTTTAAGTACAAGAACACCACGACGTGACTTTTTAAAAGCACTAGGATTCGGTTTAGGAGCTGTTACACTAGCAGCTTGTAATCGGACGCCTATTCATAAGGCGGTGCCTTATGTCATCAAGCCGGAAGAAGTTACACCGGGTATACCTAATTTCTATGCTTCCTCTTTTAACGGACAAAGTGTTTTAGTAAGAACACGTGAAGGGCGTCCTATTTCAATTGAAGCTAATCCGAATGCAATTGGCTTGAATCAAGGAACGGATGCGCCTACAGTCGCCTCTGTTTTGGATCTGTACGATATGTCCAAATTACAAAACCCACAAATTGGTGGTAAAGATGTTGAATGGGCGAAATTAGATAGCACAGTTATTGCTTCTTTGGATAAAGCTGCAGCTGCAGGAAAGCAAATTACAATTGTTTCGAATACGGTGAATTCACCGACAACGTTAGCTACGATAGCGAGATTGGCGACTAAATACCCTACTACGTCTCATATTCAAGTCGATGCGATTTCATATGGTGGTATTATTGAAGCGAATAGGAATTCGTTTGGTAAAGCCGTAATTCCTTCTTACCATTTTGCGAATGCACAGGTTGTCGTTTCGGTAGCCGCAGATTTCTTGGGATCTTGGTTAGCAGGTGAAGAACACACACAAGATTATATTAAAAACCGTGACTACAAATCATTGAAAAATGGTAAAATGTCACGCCATATTCAGTTCGAATCCGGATTGAGTATGACAGGATCTAACGCTGACGTGCGTATCGCTATTAAACCGTCGGAAGAAGGCGCTGTTTTAATTGCATTATATAACGAGATCACGGGTCAAACGATAGCTGGTGGTACGACCAATGCAAAGGCACAGACTGCAATCAAATTAGCGGCTAAAGAATTAGCCAATGCAAAAGGTGCAGCAGTAGTGGTGGCGGGATCAAATGATATCAATACCCAAGCATTAGTAAATGCGATCAATACGCAACTAGGTGCTTACGGCGCAATTATTGATTTAGATAATTATTCTAAACAATATCAAGGTTCAGATGCTGCTTTCCAACAGTTCTTAGCGACAGCTAAGGCGGGTCAGGTAGGTGTTGCCTTTTTCTTGAATAGCAACCCGATTTATGATTATTTCAACGCTGGCGATGTAAAAGCTGCTTTAGCTAAAGTGGATTTCACCTTGTCTTTCGCTGATCGTGCTGATGAAACTGCCTCGGAATTAAAAGCGATTGCACCGGCTTCTACATTCTTAGAATCGTGGGGCGATGCTTCGTCTAAAGAAGGACTCTTTACGATCGTACAACCCACTATTAACCCTGTGTTCAATACCAGACAAGTTGAGCAAAGCTTGTTAGTATGGGCTGGAGATACGACTTCCATTTATGATTTCGTGAAATTAAATTGGGAAGCCAATATTCTTCCAGGTACAGGAAAAGTATGGAAAGACATATTACAATCTGGTTTCGTCTATAAAGGTTCTAGCACTGGTTCATCGTATTCGGCTAATGTAGATGTAAATTCGGTAGCTTCTGCTATCGTAAATGATAGTAAGAAAATTGCAGGGGCGGTAGAATTAAAATTATACGAGTCTACCGTAATGCGTGATGGACGTTACGCAAATAATGCATATCTCCAGGAATTACCTGATCCTGTATCTAAAGTGACGTGGGATAACTACGCCGCTATAAATCCTAAATTTGCAGAGGAATTGGGATTAGGCGAAAATGGTAAAGTTACTGTAGAGGCAAATGGTCAATCGATCGATCTACCTGTTGTGTTGCAACCTGGTCAGACTATGGGAACGGTTTCGGTCGCATTGGGATATGGTCGGACTAAAGTAGGTAAAGCTGGTAATGAAGTCGGAAAGAATGCGTTCCCATTAGCAAGCTTAATAAATGGTACCGTACAATTGGCCGCACAAGCTAAAGTTTTTAAAGCTGTCGGTACTTACGAATTAGCACAAACACAAACACATCATACGATTGAAGGACGTAATATTATTCGCGAGACAACTTTTGCTAAATATTTAAAGGATCCTAATTCAGAGTCAGGTCGTTTTGCGGATTCGCATAAAACGTATGATTTGTGGAACAAATTTGAGCAACCCGGTCACAAATGGGTGATGGCGATTGACTTGAATGCGTGTACAGGTTGTGGTTCATGTATTGTAGCATGTAACGTAGAAAATAACATTCCGGTTGTAGGGCGTGACGAAGTACGTCGTCGTCGTGAAATGCATTGGTTACGTATCGACCGTTATTATACGATCGAAGAGAATGGTACTAAATTTACAAAGGAGAAAGAAATCGCGGATATTCAAGATTTCGAAAATGTAACAGTTGTACACCAGCCTATGTTGTGTCAACACTGTGAGCACGCTCCATGTGAAACGGTTTGTCCGGTATTGGCGACAGTCCATTCTTCAGAGGGTCTTAACCACATGGCATATAACCGTTGTTTCGGTACACGTTACTGTGCAAACAACTGTCCGTATAAAGTGCGTCGTTTCAACTGGTTTAATTACTGGAATGATTCACGTTTCGATAATTACTTAAATAACGAATTTACACAACTGGTATTGAATCCGGATGTAACTACACGTTCTCGTGGAGTAATGGAAAAATGCTCTATGTGTATACAACGTATTCAAGGTGGTAAATTACAGGCGAAAATCGAAAATCGTAAATTGAAAGATGGCGATGTGAAAATGGCCTGTCAAGCGGCTTGTTCGGCAAATGCTATTATCTTCGGTGACGCTAACGATCCGGAATCAGAAGTTTCAAAAGCACTACGAAATGAGCGCGTTTACTACGTCTTGGAGGAAATCAATGTTCAACCGAATATCGGTTACATGACGAAGGTAAGAAATACATTTGAAGCGTAATTTTATTCAATATCTGAAATAAAAAAACTATGTCATCGCATAACGAATCAATATTAAGAGAACCATTAGTAACCGGCAAGAATATCACTTATGCTAAAGTGACTGATGATATCTTGCTTCCGGTTGAAAATAAACCAAACAAAGCTTGGTGGATAGGATTTATTGTAGCTGTCTGCGGAGCAATGCTATGGGTTGTGAGTGTTGGCTATACCTTTTGGACGGGTATCGGCGCTTGGGGTCTGAATAAAACAGTAGGTTGGGCTTGGGATATCACCGACTTTGTATGGTGGGTAGGTATCGGTCACGCAGGTACGCTGATTTCGGCCGTGTTATTGTTATTCCGCCAAAACTGGCGTAACTCTATTAACCGTTCTGCGGAGGCCATGACTATTTTTGCCGTAATCTGTGCAGCGACGTATGTTGTAGCACATATGGGGCGCCCGTGGTTGGCCTATTGGATTTTTCCATTACCGAATCAATTTGGTTCATTGTGGGTTAACTTTAACTCTCCACTAGTATGGGATGCATTCGCTATCTCGACTTACTTTACCGTATCCTTGGTATTTTGGTATTGTGGTTTGTTACCAGATATCGCGTCAGTACGTGACCGTGCGACGGGCCTTAAGCGAAAAATTTATTCTATCTTCTCATTCGGATGGAGTGGGTCTGTAAAGACTTGGCAACGTTTTGAAATTGTATCCCTGATTTTAGCGGGTATTTCGACACCACTGGTGCTTTCGGTGCACACGATTGTATCCATGGACTTTGCAACTTCTGTAATCCCTGGATGGCACACGACTATCTTCCCTCCATATTTTGTTGCAGGGGCGATTTTCTCCGGTTTTGCGATGGTACAGACATTGTTATTGATTCTTCGTAAGGTGTTAAACTTTGAGAACTACATTACCATGTTCCACATTGAATCGATGAACAAGATCATCATGGTAACCGGGTCTATTGTTGGGGTAGCTTACTTAACGGAGTTATTCATTGCATGGTACTCGGGTTCGGAATACGAGCAGTACGCATTTGCAAACCGTATTGCCGGTCCTTATGCGTGGGCTTATTGGGCGATGATGACCTGTAACGTGATCTCACCACAATTGTTTTGGTTCAAAAAGATCCGTACAAGTATTCCTATTTCATGGATACTGTCCATCGTGGTAAATATTGGGATGTGGTTCGAACGTTTTGTCATTATCGTGACGTCATTGCACCGTGATTACTTACCTTCTTCATGGGCAATGTTCTACCCAACATGGACGGATGTAGGTATATTCGTGGGCTCGATTGGTTTGTTCTTTACCTTATTCTTATTGTTCTTGCGTTTCTTACCAGGTATCGCAATTGCAGAGGTCAAATTATTATTGAAAAGCTCAAGTTTACAACAAAAAACGAAATTGGTTCAGGAGGGTGCATTCCCGGATGAACAGGTGGAGTTCTTCAAGAAGTCCCTCGGTAAATACGATTCTGTTACAGAGGAAGATATTAAGGCATTAGACGTTAGAAATTAATAAGCAATGAGCAATACAAAATATATATTAGGTAGTTTTGCCGATCCGGATGAAATGATGCACGGGATCGACAAATTGCAGGCTAGCAATATCAGCATATATGACTGTTTTACACCTATGCCTATACACGGTATAGAGGCAAAGTTGGGCGTGAAGCCTTCACGTTTACCTATCGCGGCGTTTATCTTCGGAGCTATGGGTACTGTTTTGGGATTTAGTTTGTTGTACTATACCATGGCTTACGATTGGCCGATGAATATTGGTGGTAAGCCGTCATTACCTTTGCCAAACTTTGTCCCGGTTACATTTGAGGTAACCATATTGATATGTGCTTTGGGTATGGTGGCAACTTTTTGCTTCCGTAATCATTTATTCCCAGGACGTGCACCCCGCGTGATGGATTTAAGAGCAACGGACGACCGTTTTATTATCGCAATAGACGCAAATGAAAATACAGACCACGCTTTTATTGATAATTTGTTGAAGGAAGCTGGTGCAGTAGAGGTTAAATACAATGAAAGAAAATATGTTAGTTATGAATAAGAAGAATTTTCTTGGAACTGTATGTGTAGCTGTCGCATTAGCAGCAGTGGTTTCTGCCTGTGGCGATGGTACTACGCGCGATGCAGGTTGGGAATTTTCGCGCAATATGTACGATCCGATTGCTTATAATCCGGATCAACCGAATAATAATTTTAAAAATAATCAGACTGCACAGACTCCGCCTTTAGGTACTACGCCGATCGGTTTTGAACGTTTTGAATTCGCAAATACGTTGGAAGATTATCAGCGTGCTGGCGCTGAGCTAACTAATCCTTTAGCGGTAACTCCAGAAAACCTAGCACAAGGCGAGCATTTGTTTTTAGTAAACTGTGCCATGTGTCACGGTGCTGAAGGTAAAGGAGATGGCGCGATTACCAAGGACCGTTTTGTGGAAGATTCACGAGGTAGGCGCCAGTTGGAGAATTTTCCTCCTCCACCGTCGTATTTGAAATCTACTGGATCGGTATCCTCTAGGGGAGGTGCTATGAGTGATTTGACAGCAGGAAAAATTTATCATACCATTTATTACGGGTTGAATGCCATGGGATCTCATGCTTCTCAATTAAATCCAGAAGAACGCTGGAAAGTAGTAATGTACGTACAAGAATTACAAAAAAAATAATCTAACATCGATTTTATAAATGGGAACTCACAGTCATCATCACGATTATAATTTCAGCGAGCAATATAAATTTGCTGGTACCGCGAAGGTACTCAGTTTAGTTGCTATCGTTGTAGGAATAGTTGCAGTCGCGCTCGGTTTGTTATCGAGTGATCACATCATGGTTGAGCGTACATATGCGAATCTTTTATTGATGGGGTATTATTTTACTTGTGTGTGTGCTGCAGGAGCTTTCTTCGTAGCATTACAATTAGTAACTCAGTCAGGTTGGTCTGCCGGATTAATCCGTATTCCTCAGGCAATGGCAAGCATTTTGCCGATCGCTTCTATTATATTGTTTATCATTGTAGCCTTAGGCTTATCTACACATAATTTGTATCATCACTGGCACGCAGATGGATTGATTGATCCCAACAGCCCAAATTATGATGCGCTGATAGCCGAGAAAGCAAGTTATCTGAACATGCCTTGGTTTTTGGGCCGCCAGATTATTTTCATGGGCTTGTACAGTGTATTTGCGGTTATATTAGCGAAGCTATCTTACAACGAAGATTTAGTAGGAGGTTTAAACTCGTACAGACAGAGCTTTAAGTTATCGGCGATATTTTTAGTCATATTTGGTTTTACGACACCTATTTGGTCATTTGATACCATCATGTCATTGGAGGCTCACTGGTTCTCTACGATGTTTGGTTGGTATAATTTTGCTGCTATGTGGGTAAGTGGATTATGCGTAATTACATTGATCTTGATCTTTTTGAAGAAAGCCGGTTATATGTCATGGGTTAATGAAAACCATTTGCACGATTTGGGTAAATTGATTTTCGGATTCTCGATTTTTTGGACTTACGTATGGTTTGCACAGTTCATGTTGATTTGGTATGCAAACATTCCTGAAGAAACAGTGTATTTCTACAAACGTTTTGAACCGGAATACAAACCATGGTTTTGGATCAATATAATCATTAACTTTGTCGCTCCTTTGCTATTGTTGGTAGATAGAGATGCAAAACGCAGACTTAATATGATGGCATTCGTTTGTATTCTATTATTATTAGGCCACTGGTTAGATTATTATATTATGGTAATGCCGGGCACGGTTGAAACACATAGAGGTTTTGGATTTATTGAAGTCGGTACAGCTATAGGTTTTATGGGTATTTTTATCTTTTTGGTGATGAATAAATTGAGCAGGCACCCGTTGGCCGCCAAGAATCATCCTCTCTTAGATGAAAGCTTACATCACCAAATTTAATAGCGAGAAAAAGGAGTTACGTTCAAACGTTTTTTAAGAAATGAAGTTAAAAATAAATAACAGATTCAAATCCATATTGGGTTGTCTACTACTAATCAGCTTATTTTTTGCTGCACCCGTTCTAGCTTATCAACAGGATTCTGTTGTAGTGGATACTATAGCAGGGGAGGAGACTTCCGCGTCAGTAAGCGTTGAAGCCATTGTGGCAGATACAGCTACTTCGGTTAATGGTATTGCGGCAGGAGCTGATTCTTCTGCGGCAGCTGCAGGGTTGTCAAGTGACGCGGCTAGCGCAGCGTCAACCGCGGCAGAAGTGAAACAAATAGACCCACAAGTTTATAAAGACTTTTTCTATTATGTTTTGTTATTCTTGGTTATCTGTACCGTTATAGCTGTCGTTGGCAAAGTTATCTCAATATACGAACTGACACGCAAAACCGAGGGAAAATACAATCCCCTTGCGAATAATACCTTGCAAGCGGTGTTATTGTTGGCGTTTTTAGTCTTCTTCTTGTGGGGAGTCTATTATTCATATTCGGTATGGGGAAGTTGGTCTTGGAGAGATGCCGTTACGGAACACGGTGAGAAGATCGATACGATGTTTATCATTACATTAGTTATTACGACTTTCGTGATGATCGTTGTACACATTCTTCTACTTTCTTTTGCTTATATCTATAGAATGCGCGCCAACCGTAAAGCATACTTTTTACCACACAACGATACGATTGAAAAAATCTGGACTATTGTACCAGCTGTTGTGTTGACGGTATTGGTATTGTTCGGTTTCTTTACCTGGAGATCCATTACCAGTGTTCCGGAAGATCTTCAAAAATCGGCACTTCAGGTGGAGGTTTTAGGAGAGCAGTTCATGTGGCGGGTGAGATATCCTGGAACGGATGGTGAGATGGGTAAACGTAATTACAAATTGACGACTGCAGATAATCCTTATGGTATAGATTTTAACGATAAAACTTCTTGGGATGATATCTCGGGTGAACATATCGTATTACCTGTTGGTAGATCGGTGCGATTCCACATTATTTCCAAAGATATTATCCACTCTTTTTTTATTCCTGATTTTCGCGTTCAAATTAATGCGGTACCCGGTATGACGAATTACTTTCAGTTCACACCAACGGTAACTACCGAAGAAATGCGGGATCGTATGAATGATCCGAAATATGACTATGTCATGTTGTGTAATAAAATTTGTGGATCAGCTCATTATAATATGCAAAAGAAGGTAGTGGTAGTTACTGAAGCAGAGTATAAGCAATGGTTGGGTACACAAGCCAAATATTTCACGGAAGATTTGCAGAAGGAATTTGCGCAACAGAACAAAGAAGTTGAGGGTATCACTACTGCTTCATTAAATTAATAGAACAAAGATTTTTTACAATAGAATATGTCTAGTACAGTTATATCGCACGACGCAGCACATCACGGTTCACATGATCACCATCATGAGACATTCTTGACTAAATATATATTCAGTCAGGATCACAAGATGATTGCTAAGCAATTCTTGATTACAGGTATTATTATGGCGGTTTTTGCCATGTTGTTATCTATATTGTTTCGTATTCAATTAGCATGGCCAGATAAGGATTTCCCTATTTTGGAGGTGTTTTTAGGTAAGTGGGCTGAAGGGGGCCGTATCAAACCGGAGTTTTTTCTTTCTTTAGTGACCATACACGGTACAATGATGGTTTTCTTCGTATTGACGGCTGGCTTATCCGGTACGTTCAGTAACTTGTTGATTCCCTATCAAATTGGTGCACGTGATATGGCATCTCCATTTATGAACATGTTGTCCTATTGGTTCTTTTTTATAGCTTGTGTTATCATGCTTGCATCTTTCTTTGTAGAAAGTGGCCCAGCGTCGGCCGGATGGACTATTTATCCTCCGTTGTCGGCTGTTCCTACTTCTATTTCGGGATCGGGATTGGGGATGACGTTGTGGTTAATCAGTATGACATTATTCATCGCTTCTCAGGTAATGGGCGGTGTTAACTACATTAGTACCATATTGAATATGCGCACGAAAGGTATGGACTTATGGAGAATGCCATTAACGATTTGGTCGTTTTTCTTGACGGCAATCGTTGGTTTGTTGTCATTCCCTGTTTTAGTATCTGCTGTGGTATTGTTGATCTTTGATCGTTCATTTGGTACATCATTTTATCTGTCTGATTTGGTCGTTCAAGGGCAGATTTTGCCAAATGAAGGTGGGTCACCTATTTTATTCCAGCATTTATTCTGGTTCTTAGGTCACCCGGAAGTATATATTGTGGTGATGCCTGCTTTAGGTTTGACATCTGAAGTAATTTCCACAAACTCCCGTAAACCTATCTTTGGATACCATGCGATGGTTTATTCATTAGTAGGTATTACCGTATTATCATTTATCGTGTGGGGTCACCACATGTTTGTAACGGGTATGAATCCGTTCTTAGGAGGTGTATTTATGATCACTACCTTGATTATCGCGGTTCCTTCGGCGGTGAAAGCATTTAACTATATTGCTACATTATGGCGAGGTAATATTCGTTTTACACCTGCGATGCTGTTTGCAATCGGTATGGTTTCGTTTTTCGTGTCGGGTGGTGTTACAGGTATTTTCTTAGGTAATGCGGCTTTGGATATCAACTTGCACGATACGTATTTCGTCGTTGCGCACTTTCACTTGGTAATGGGTTCGGCTTCCATCTTTGGTATGTTGTGTGGTGTATATCACTGGTATCCTAAGATGTTTGGTCGTATGATGAACGCAAAATTAGGGTATCTACATTTTTGGTTGACATTTTTAGGTGCTTATTTGGTATTCTTCCCAATGCACTTTATGGGAATAGACGGTGTTCCTCGTCGTTATTATGCGTTCACTGAATTTCCGTTTATGGAGAAATGGATTTCCGTAAATATTCTTGTTACTTGGGCTGCTATTGTCGCTGGATTGGGCCAAGTTGCATTTTTAGTTAATTTCTTCGGATCAATTTGGGGCGGTAAGAAAGCAACACAAAATCCATGGAAATCAAATACATTAGAATGGACTACACCAGTAGAACATATTCACGGGAACTGGCCGGGAGAGATTCCTGCAGTACACCGTTGGCCATATGATTACAGTAAGCCAGGTCATGATGATGATTTTATCTCTCAAGTTGTGCCGTATTCTCAGACAATGAGTTCCAATTCTTATCACGATTTTGAAGGAGATGAGGAGGCTATCGCAATACAGCGAGAATGGAATAAGGAAAATAATAGATCGGTAGAGGAGTAAGACGTAAACCAAAAAGAAAGCATGTATCCCAGAAGTGAGAAACGATTTGTTACAATAAACAGGATTACGATCGTTGTCTTATTTCTGGTAATTACAGCGGGTGGGGTGGTAAGGAGTACGGGGTCTGGAATGGGATGTCCAGACTGGCCTAGGTGTTTCAACCAGATCATTCCTCCCACAGACGTTACTCAATTACCAGAGGGGTATGAAGAAGAATATATAGCTGGACGGGCTGCTAAGAATCAACGGTTCGCAAAGATGGTAGATTTTTTTGGTTCTGCGGAAATGGCTGATCGGATTCGGAATGATAAATCCATATTAACTCACGAAGAATTTAACGCCGCTAAGACTTGGACCGAATATATTAACCGTCTTGTAGGAGTTGTTGCAGGGTTTTGTCTGTTGTTTTCCGCTCTCTTTGCATCTACATATATCAAAACAAAACCATCCATATTTATATGGAGCGTTCTTAATCTTATTGCCGTAATAATACAAGCGTGGTTAGGCTCTATCGTTGTCTCGACTAATTTAATGCCTTGGATTATTACCGTACATATGTTGTTAGCATTGGTTATAGTTGCGATAAGTATTTATACGTTTTACTTGGCAACTACACTTAGAAACAAAACGATACTGGTGAATTATCAGTATGCGAGTGTGAAAGTCATCGCCATCCTGTCTATTATCATTACGCTGATTCAAGTGGTATATGGTACGGAAGTACGGGAGGGAATAGATCATTTGAATGATGAAGGCGTATCTCGATCGGAATGGATTGACGCTATCGGAAGAAATTACGATATACATCGTTTTCTTTCATATATCACATTGGCGATTACAATTCTATTTTTCTTTTTAGTGAAGAATAGGTTTAGTCGCTTGTCGTTACAGAGTAGATATGCTTGGATAATATTGGCCTTAGTATGTTTGCAGATGTTGTCGGGTCTTATTATGGCTCATTTTGATGTGCCGGCATTTGCCCAGACAACGCATTTAGTAATTGCTAGTTTGTTTTTTGGAGCACAATATTATTTGATGCTTTTGATGACAAAGTTGAAAAGGTAGGTTAGGTAGATTTTTGGAGGTGTCGTATAAATGAAGACTTTTATTTCAGATTTTAACAAACTAGTTAAATTGCGCTTAACGTTAACTGTTGTTTTTTCTGCATCTATTTCATTTTTGATAGGAGCGAAGCAACAGGGTGATGTCATGTGGTTCAATTGGCTTATGCTTACCATTGGTGGCTTTTTGGTCACCGGTGCAGCAAATGGTTTTAACGAGATTATTGAAAAGGATATCGACAAACTAATGAAAAGGACGATGGATCGTCCGTTGCCTTCGGGACGGATGAATACCGGTCAAGCGTTAGTGCTCAGTCTTTTTATGGGTATAGCAGGTACATTGGTATTAGTGCAGCTGAATTTTGTCGCTGGTTTATTATCCGTGTTTTCAATATTTCTCTACGCTTTTGTGTATACACCTTTAAAGCAAAAGTCGCCTATTGCGGTTTTTGTAGGTGCATTTCCCGGAGCATTACCGCCATTGATTGGTTATTACGCGGCATTTCAGTCTGCAGGATTCGGATTAGCCTATGCCGAAGTAAGTGAGGCGGCAATTGTCATTATTCCATTGGTGTTATTTGGAATTCAGTTTTTATGGCAATTTCCACATTTTTGGGCTATCGCTTGGGTGGCAGAAGAGGATTATAGTAACGCAGGCATTCATTTATTGCCTACAACAAAGAAGGACGGCGTATCGGCAACTTTGATTTTCTTTTCTGCCTTGTTAATGGTACCTGCAGGTTTTTTGCCAATGTACTATGGCTTTGGAGGTTGGGTGTTTACCCTTTTGGCGCTGATCGGCGGTCTTCTTTTTACATGGTATGGATATAAACATATGATCGAAAGAACGGATGCTTCTGCCAAGAAGGTTATGTATACGTCGTTTTTGTATCTGCCCTTAACGCAGTTGGTGTTGTTATTTGACTTTATGCCTTTACAATAGAATAATGGAAAACGAGGAATTAGAAGTAGCTGAGTTATTACGCACACGAAAGGCAAAGAAATTTAGTCTTTGGTTGGGTTTGATTGGAATGTTTATGATGTTTGCTGCTTTATCGAGCGGATTCATTGTGTATACAGCAAGCGGTGTTGACAAAGGAATCAAAACAATTTTGCCACACGCATTTATATACAGTACAGCAGTAATTATTTTAAGCAGTGTGACCATGCATTTAGCTTTTCAGGCCGCAAAAAGAGGACAGTTTGTAAAACAGAAATCTCTGCTACTGTTTACAATACTATTGGGACTGATTTTTCTTGTGTTGCAACTGAATGCATGGGGAATTTTGACAGAAAGAGGGATTTATTTTATTAATAATAACGCTTCGCAATCTTTTATATACATATTTACAGGGTTGCACTTAGCACACATTATAGCGGGAATCATTGTTCTATTTAGATGTTATATAGGAGCAGCAAAGCCTATAGCGCATGATTACAATGTTTTTCGAATGGATCTGGGCGCAATTTTTTGGCATTTTCTAGATCTTTTATGGATTTATATTTATGTTTTCTTACTTTTGAATCAATAATAGTAAACAATGAGTACAACAGTATCGCAATTGGATAAGGTAAAAGACGGCCCGTGGAACGGTGGCAAGTCTCCTTGGAACTTAGAGTATGGAAAAATCATGATGTGGTTTTTCTTAGTGTCGGATGCATTTACATTTTCTGCATTCTTAATTTATTATGGTACTCAAAAATTTGCACAACCTACCTGGATTGATGCGGATAAAGTGTTCCAATCTATTCCTGGTATTGCGGAATCTGGACAGCCTTTGGTGTTCGTCGGTATCATGACATTTATCTTAATTATGTCATCGGTAACTATGGTGTTAGCGGTGGAAGCAGGACATCGTAATGCAAAAAACGAGGTGGTGAAATGGATGTTATGGACAATCTTGGGAGGTTTGTTGTTTGTGGGGTGTCAGGCTATTGAATGGACGCATTTACATCACCAAGGATTTTGGTTTGGACGTAATCCAGCAACGGGTTTGGAAGGAGATCAGGCTATTGCAGATGCATTAAGGCCGTATTTTACAAATGATATCTCGTATACGGCGGCCTTGCAATTTTCGAATCTATTCTTCACCATTACTGGTTTTCACGGATTCCACGTTTCTATTGGTATCCTTTTAAATATAATTATTTTGAGTATGACCCTTAATAATACATTTGAAAGAAGAGGCACGTATTTGATGGTTGAAAAAGTTGGTTTGTATTGGCACTTTGTGGATTTAGTGTGGGTATTTGTATTTACTTTTTTCTACTTGATCTAATTGACAAAGTAAAAATTATCTAAAGATGAGTTCACTGGAACTCGATTAAAAATAAAAATTAAAAAACAGGTGTTGTCAAAGAGTATTTGATAAGAATAATTAGCTCAATACTCAATACGCAATACGCAATACTAAAAAAATGGCTAATCACGATCATATTGCTACACATGATGCGCACGAGCATGCAGATGGAATGGACAAAAAAAGAATTTGGTCTGTATTCTTTATTCTGTTGGCGTTAACTGCATTAGAGTTTTTAATTGCATTAGGCTTTGTTCACCATTGGGGGATTTTACAAAAGGGAACTTTGGTAAACGTTATTTATATCATTCTCACATTAGTGAAGGCTTTCTATATTGTCGCTTTCTTCATGCATTTAAAGTTTGAAAAATCTAGTTTTATAGTCTGTTGTTCGATAGTATTTCTTTTTATTATCTATTTCATCGCACTGATGTTAATTGAAGGAGACTTTTTATTAGGCGCATTTCAAAGTCACCCATTGTATCCAAATAAATAAATTGAATGAGTAATACTACTCAAAAAAGGAGTTTTTCAAAAATAATTATCCTGGCCATTGTTTTGTTGGTGCCAGGATTTTTATATTTATTGCTCAATCGTATTGGGTCCAATGAATATGTGAAGTTGCCAGTGTATGGTGAGAAATCGCTATCTGGAAAGGTGAATAGAAAAATGGGCAGGGAAATTCCGGATACAACATATCATCAATTAACGCCCATCGACTTTATAAACAGCGAAGGAGATACCATCCATTTTCTTGGATCGGATAGCGTAATTACAGTAGTGCACCTTTTTTACACAAAAGACACCGCATTGTCTCGGAGCATGATGGATAATCTCTTTACTATCGCAAATAGATTTAAAAATAACTCTTCCGTGCGTTTGCTGTCCATTTCCGTCGATCCATCGGACATCCCGGATAGCTTGAAAAGCTATGCGCGACCATATGATACACTGATTGGAAAGTATTGGAATACTGTGAGTGCGCCTCATGTTGACCTGTTGAAATATGCGCGGGAAGAAATGTTGATTGATGCGATGCGGAATCCGGTTGATACGAATACGTTTGTCATTAGTAATAATTACTTGTTGATAGATTCACAACGTCGTATCAGAGGTTTTTACGATATAAATTTAAAGACTGAAGTAGACAGATTAGAAGACGAAATCAAACTCCAGATGGTAGAGGAAATAAGAAATAATCCGTTAAAAGTAGAGCAGCGATAAAATGGCAATGACAGAAGAAGAAAAGAGATATAAGGGTTGGATTTGGACATTATCTGTTATAATCCCATTGGCAGTAGCGGCTTTATTTGGTGTTAACTTAAGGAAATTGGGATACGATGTAGAACCACTTTCTTTCTTGCCACCCATTTATGCATCTATTAATGGTTTAACGGCGGTGCTCCTCGTATGGGCTATTTCAGCGGTAAAAAAAGGTAATTTCAAGTTACATGAGGGATTGATCAAGCTTTGTATGCTGTGCTCTTCCTTATTTCTGATCATGTATGTTGCCTATCACATGACTTCAGATTCTACCCCTTACGGAGGTGAAGGTGCGATTCGGTATGTGTACTTCTTAATATTGGTAACACATATCTTGCTGTCAATCATCATTATACCTTTTGTTTTGTTTACTTTTGTAAGAGGAATTGCAGGTGCCTATGAACGGCATAAAAAATTGGCTAGAATTACGTACCCCATGTGGCTCTACGTAGCGGTTACGGGCGTAATTGTGTATATGATGATTTCACCATATTATACACATTAATCGACAAGTAATAACAGGAATAAAATCGAAGATTGTTTTTTATTTTTAATTTCCTCTATAAATAAGTTCTCAAAGGCCGAGGAGAGACCGAAAATTTGCCTTTATATCAAAACGCGATTATAATTGCACGGAACGGCAAATTTATCTATGTTTGAAAGATGAATAAGATTTGGATATATCAGGCGGATAGGATTCTTTCACAGCGAGAAAGTGGACAGGTTCTGGAAAGGATAAAGCCGTTTATTTCTTCGTGGACAGCCCACGGCAGTGCTTTAGCAGCGGATGGGTACATAAAACATGATTTATTTTTGGTTTTCGAAGTTAATGAAGAACAAGCCGGGGTAACGGGGTGCTCAATAGATAAATCTGTTCATTTCGTAAAATCACTGGAACAAGAATTTGGCGTTAGCTTTTTCGATAGGTTGAAGATAGCCTATCGGGATGCGGAACATGTGATTCAGCTAGTGGATCGTTCTGTTTTTGAAGAATTGATCAAATCGGGAACAGTTCATTCGCAAACTATCGTATTCAACAATATCCTAACGCATGCGTCTGAATTGGAGTCTAACTGGGAGATTCCTTTTCAAGATAGCTGGCATAGCAAGGTTTTCTAAAAAGGTCAGGGTTTAACCCTGACCTTTTTAGAAAACTGTTTTTGGTGCAGCAGATAGGATCTCTTCGCTAGCCCTATCTTCAAATTGTTTGAAGTTGTTTACAAACAGTTGGGCAAGTATTAGGGCACGCTGATCGTAGGCCTCTCTGTTTTCCCATGTATTCCTCGGATTAAGGTATGCGCTTGGAACGTCGGGACAAGATTGCGGTTTTAATATGCCGAACACGGCATGCGGTATATATTCTACCTCATCCAGATCCCCATTTATTGCTGCGTTTATCATCGCACGCGTATATCTGAGACTAATCCGTTTTCCTATGCCGTAAGGTCCTCCTGTCCACCCGGTATTAATCAACCATACGTTTACATCGGGATGTTTTTCTAGTTTATCGCCCAGAAGCTCTGCATATTTAATGGGATGTAGCGGTAAAAATACTCTTCCGAAGCACGCGGAAAATGTTGTTTGGGGTTCAGTTATACCAATCTCGGTACCAGCCACTTTAGCGGTATAACCCGAAATAAAATGATACATGGCCTGTTCTTTTGTCAACTTGGATATCGGTGGTAGAATACCGAACGCATCGCAGGTTAGGAAGAATATGTTCTTGGGGTTTCCGCCCAAGGACGGTTTTTTTGAATTCGCGATATATTCGATTGGGTAGGCTGCACGGGTGTTCTCGGTGATACTGGAGTCTGCATAGTTTACGGTATTGGAATTGGGGAAAAATGATGTATTTTCTAATAATGTATGTTCTTTTACAGCAGCAAATATCTCAGGCTCTTTCTCGGCGCTGAGATCCACACATTTCGCATAGCAGCCTCCTTCAAAGTTGAAAATTGACCCATCGGCCCAACCGTGTTCATCATCACCGATAAGCGCTCTATTTGAATCGGCAGACAACGTCGTCTTTCCGGTGCCGCTGAGACCGAAAAATAGCGCGACATCTTCGACTTTTCCTTCGTTAGCTGAGCAATGCATAGGTAACACATTGTGGTGATGAGGGAGAAGGAAGTTTAACACACTGAATATCCCTTTTTTGATTTCTCCGGTGTAGGCAGATCCTCCAATTAGTATTGTTTTTTTACTGAAATTGACGATCGTAAAATTTTCTTGTCTGGTGCCGTCCACTTTGGGATCTGCTAGGAATTCCGGAACTTGAAGAATAAGCCATTCCTGCTTAAAAGTTTGCATTTCCTCTTCCGTGGGTAGGATGAAAAGATTGCTGCAAAAGAGGTTTGCCCACGGTGTAGTATTTACCACCGTCACATTTAATCTGAAATGCGGATTGGCTCCCGCAAAACAATTTCGGATCCAGATTTCTTTTGTGCTTAAGAGATGAACCATTTTAGCATAGAGATGATCAAATATATGCGCTTCAATCGGAATATTAACTTCTCCCCAATCAATTGCACCTTCTGTATAAGAATCCTTTACAATAAATTTATCCTTTGGTGATCGGCCGGTAAACTTTCCAGTAGAGACACATAGTGCCCCGGTATCGCTTAATTTTCCTTGCCCAAGTGTCAACGTTTGTTGGGTGAGTATGTGTCGGTCTAGATTCCAGTTTATTTTACGCGATAGTAAACCCAATTTAGTAACGTCAATGAATGGACTTTTTGTCCCTAATTGTAATAGCTCCATATATATCATAATTTACGGAGCTAAGGTAAGAACAATGTTAAAATGAAAATAAAATAATGTAATTTTTATAAATATTGTTTTTATTCAGTGTTTTTAACGGTTTGTTTTATTAATATAATAATTTTTATTGAAACATTCGTGGGGTTTATAATGAATCTTTATGAGAATATTAATTGGGATTTTGCTAATGTTAAAAGAAGGTTTAATTTATACAGTTTGTCGCTCGCCGCGACGGGGCTTTCATTTTTTCTTGATAAAAAACGAAACAAAAAATCAAGACTGGGTCAATGTTACGCTAAAAGCTCTTGGATTTACTAAACAGCTCCAAGCCGTTGCACTTCGGGGATCTGTTCTTAACCCAAATCCAAAAGCTTTCTTAACGCTACATCGACCTAGGCCGTCCTTTTAAATCCAGCTGAAAATCTCGGTAGTATTGTTAAATAACAGCAAGAGCACTTTTTTCTTTCCATTTACAGTGGCGGAGAAACAAAGAGAATGAAGGTGGATGCGCGCGAAGGGAGAGGTCTTGGATCATTTCAGAAGCCCAACCAAAAGGGCTTCGGAATTTATCCCAGCCTGTGCATTCTCTTTGTGCGGGGAGACTTGTGCGAAAAAGCCGCCTTAAATGGGGGAAGCCCCTTGGTCCTTGGGGGCTCCAAGGACTAGGCCTCCGCGGCTAATGAGCGGAAACAAAACTGTATAAATTAAACCTTCATTTTTTTAACAACTACAACCTATTACAACGAATACGTTAAAGACACTTTTATATCTTCAACGTGAAGTTTTACCTTTTTTCCGAAAATCAAAGCCCTATTGTCATCCATATGACCTGCTGGAAATCCAAAGGCGACGGGGTAACTGAATTCGTTGACCTTGTTCATAACGATTTCCTCAAAACGCTGTCCAAATGGAGGATCGCTATCCCGCAGTGACGTAAAACTTCCTACAATAAGACCTTTTAGTTTATCAAATTTATGTGCTCTTTTTAATGTCCATAGCATACGATCAATATTGTAATGGGATTCTCCTACATCTTCGATGAACAGTATTTTGTCTTCGTAAAAGGGATCAGAAGCGGATGCAATGATACTTTGCAGAATGGCTAAGTTTCCTCCAATGAGAACCCCTTCGCTTTCTCCGGGACGATTAGGGAAATCGGTATTTGCATATACGATATCCAAAGGCTGTCCAAAAAGTGCATGTTTAAGCGACTCCAGCGCTTCGTAAGTCGAATCGGCGAAAGATTTTACCATCTGTCCATGGATAGTAGGAATGGCAAACTGACGCTGAATATGACTATGAATGGCTGTAACATCACTAAAGCCCACTAGCCATTTCGGTTTCGCTATGAATTTACTGAAGTCTAGTTTATCGATAATACGTACCGAACCATAGCCTCCCCGACCAGCTATGATTGCTTTAATTTGTGGATCGTCTAGCGCCCGTTGAAGATCTCGTGTACGTAGACTATCATCACCGGCGAATTGATGAAATTGTGCTGTTGCAGATGAACCAATCTGAACCGTTAATCCCCAACTTTCTAAGGTCTTTACACCGAGGTCAATATCTCCTTTTATATAGCTTGCCGGACATACAACGGCTACTTTATCACCGGGTTGTAGGTATGGAGGTATCTTCATGTATGATTTTAAGTTATGGTGTCTAAAAAAATGTCTATTCTAACGGAATATTATTTGATGTCTATTTATTAAGCTCAAATTGCGTTATCTTTGCAAACAATTTTACGATTTATTTTTTTAGTATTAACATTAAAAATACGATATATCTTGAGTACTTTATCTAAAAAACGCTATACTATTACTTCTGCCTTACCGTATGCAAATGGTCCTTTGCACATCGGGCACCTGGCAGGAGCCTATATACCAGGTGATATTTTTGTTCGCTTTTTGCGGTTGAATCATAAAGATGTGGTGTATGTGTGCGGTTCGGACGAACATGGTGCTGCTATCACGATCAAAGCAAAGAAAGAAGGGGTGACACCCACGGAAATTATCGATAAGTACAACAAACAAATTAAAGATAGCTTCGAAGAATTCGGTATTTCGTTTGATATTTATCACCGTACATCCGAGCCTATTCACCATCAACTGTCCCAAGAATTTTTCTTGAACCTATATGAAAAGGGAGAATTTATAGAGAAGTTCTCTGAGCAATATTACGACGAGGAATTTAATCAGTTTTTGGCCGATCGATATATTGTAGGAACCTGTCCGCATTGCCAGAATGACGGCGCGTACGGAGATCAATGTGAAAAATGTGGTACTTCACTCAGTCCGACGGATTTGATCAATCCTAAATCTACCTTAAGCGGAAACACGCCAATTTTGAAAGAAACCAAACATTGGTACCTTCCGTTAGATAAATATCAACCTTGGCTGGAAGAATGGCTTATCGAAGGCAAAAAAGGGGAGTTGAAATCAAATGTATTCGGGCAATGTCAATCTTGGTTAAAATCAGGGTTGCAACCGCGCTCTATGACTCGTGATTTGGATTGGGGAGTAGATGTCCCGTTGGCTGAGGCAGAAGGAAAGAAACTGTATGTATGGCTGGATGCGCCAATAGGGTATATATCGGCAACAAAGCAGTGGGCTATAGATAATGGAAAAAACTGGGAAGATTATTGGAAAACGCAGGCGAACCCCGAGGAGGATTCGACCTTGGTCCATTTTATTGGTAAGGATAATATTGTTTTCCACTGTATTATATTCCCCGCTATATTGCATGCACATGGTGGATATATTTTACCAGACAACGTGCCGGCGAATGAGTTTTTAAACCTTGAAGGAGACAAATTGTCTACTTCCCGTAATCATGCAGTATGGTTACATGAGTACTTAGAAGAGTTTCCGGATAAGCAGGATGAACTGCGTTATGTATTGACATCAATTCTGCCCGAAACTTCGGATAGTGAATTTACTTGGAAGGATTTTCAGGCTCGTGTCAATAATGAACTAGTAGCAATCTTAGGCAATTTTGTAAATCGTGTAATGGTCTTATCGCACAAATATTTTGATGGCAAGGTATTGAGCGGATCTGCGTTAACAGGTGCCGATCAAAATGTGTTCGAGGAGTTGTCAAAATATCCGGGATTGATCGAACAATCTATCGGAAGTTACCGGTTTCGTGAGGCACTATCTCACTTTATGAATGCCGCACGCCTTGGAAATAAATATTTAGCCGACGAGGAACCTTGGAAAATCATCAAGAGTGATGAGGAACGCGTAAAAACAGTGCTTTTCGTTGCTTCACAAATCGTAGCAAACCTAGCGGCTTTGGCCCAGCCCTTCTTACCTAAAACGGCGACGAAATTATTTGAAATGTTAAATCTGCCACAGCAAAGTTGGGAAAAGGCGGGACAGGTGGATGTATTGACTGATGGGCACCAGTTTGGTGAAGTGCAGTTGCTATTTGAGAAAATAACTGATGAACAGGTCGAATTTCAATTAAGTAAATTGACTCAGGCTAAGATAGATAATGCTAAGGCTGCTTTTGTCGCTACTCCAGTTAAAGCGAACGTGACCTTTGATGACTTTATGAAGTTGGATATCCGTGTAGGCACGATTTTAGAAGCCGAGAAAGTAGCTAAAACCAAGAAATTGTTGAAGTTAAAAATTGATACGGGAATCGACCAACGAACCGTGGTATCGGGAATCGCCGAATTCTTCACGCCAGCAGATATTATCGGCAAACAGGTTTCTATTTTAGTGAACCTCGAGCCTCGCGAAATAAAAGGAATTATGTCGCAAGGTATGATCCTGATGGCGGAGGATGCGGATGGTCGATTAGATTTTGTAAATCCTACCGGCGCAATTAAATCGGGTAGTACGGTGAGGTAACTGGAACAAGAATTAAGGATCAAAGAGCAAGGCTAATATGTGTTCTTTATCCTTGCTCTTTAATCGTTGTTCTTTCTTCATCATCAGTAAAACAAATCAATTAGCTGTTTTGCTTCTTTCACATCGTGTACACGTAGAATTTGAACACCACGCTCTAATAATAAGGTGTTTAGGGCCATGGTCGCATGCAGCGATTCTGCTGCACTGATCCCTAATTTTTTATAGATCATAGACTTTCTCGATATACCACCGAGAATAGGTAATCCGAGGTAATGTAATTCATTCACGCGATACAGCAGCTCATAATTCTGTTCCATTGTTTTTGCAAATCCGAATCCCGGATCGAGCAGGATATCTTTGACCCCCAACGCACGTAATGCCGCTATGCGCTCGCCCAAAAAGGTTGCAACATCAGTTACAATGTCATCGTAATCCGTATGCTGCTGCATGTTTTCCGGAAGACCTCGCATGTGCATTAAGATGTAGGGTACTTGCAGCGTTGATACGGTTTCGAACATCCTTTCATCAATTGTTCCACCCGAAACGTCATTGATGATGTGCACGCCAGATTTTACGGTTTCTTCGGCTACATCGGCCCGAAAGGTATCGATAGAAAGCAGTGCGTCCGGAAATTCTTTCCGTATGGCATGGATAACAGGCAGTGCACGATCTTTCTCTTCTTGAGAGGAGATCAGTGTTGCGCCGGGTCTTGAGGAGTAGGCGCCAATGTCGATGATATCAACCCCTTCCGTGATCATTTGTTCGGCTTTTTTCAGCGCTTTTTCCAGATTGTTATGCTGTCCTCCGTCGTAAAATGAATCCGGGGTTACATTGAGGATACCCATGATGATGGGCTTTTCGAAGGTAAGCAGCTTTCCGTTTACATTGATCGATTGCGTGGGATGCGTTTGAAATTTGTTCATAAAACCAGCTGTTTGATAAAAGAAAGTGACGCGTTATTGCCCGTACGTCATTGCGATGACCATAGCGAGAAAGCAATCTTCCGGACCTAATAAAAGAAAGACTGCTTCGTCGTCCCTTCTCGCAGTGACGATAGTTTGCCTTTAGTTCACAACAAGTATACCATCAGCAACGACCGAAATATCTTTCTTCGGTTTTGTGATTTTAGCTATTTCTGCGGCGCTTTTTCCTTTATCTTCAGCATAATGTTTTTGCCATTCTACTGACGTTTCTTTTACTTTTGCTTTGCCTTCGACGACGACCGTCTTCCCAATGATATCGGCAGGGACGAAATATGCATAATCTGTAAACCGCACCATGATGGGTTCTTGATCACCTTCACGTTTCAACGTGATGAAGCAACCTTTTTTCTTACAGACGTCGACTACCTCGCCTTCAATCTTTCCACTGAAAGTAGAATCTTTTTTGAAAGAATTTTCCAAGGTCTTTACCGAAATAGCATTTTCCTTATTTACCGTTTTTCCATAGGTTACTCCTGCCTTAGCCGGAGTAATTTTTTGTTGTGCATGGGCTACTGACAAGAGAATACCACATAGCGAACAAAGGGCGATTAACTTTTTCATATGTATACTATTTACGTAAAAATTCAAATTTTCCACTGGAGTCCATCTTCATAATGACCGAAGGCTTTCCCTCGCTTTTATCCTGCTGTCCGAATTTCACAATATAATCGACACCTTCTTTTATTTCATCGGATATTTCATTGAAAGAGCTTGCCGAAGCCATGCCGCTCATGTTTGCCGAGGTAGAGATGATCGGTTTTCGAAGCCGTTGCAATAATTGCTGACAAAAAGGATGCTCCACGATGCGGATTCCAATTGAACCATCTTCGGCAACGACGTTTTCAGGTAAATTTTTCGATTTGGAATATACTATTGTAAGCGGTCTATCTGTAGCTTCTATCAATTCATAGGCAATTTCGGGGACGTCGTGTACATAGCCCGCTAGTTGATTGTCACTATGGAGCAGAACGATCAGACTCTTGCTTTTGTCTCTACCTTTTAAGGCAAATACTTTCTCCACCGCTTCCCGGTTAGTTGCGTCGCAACCGATCCCCCATATTGTATCGGTGGGGTAAAGGATAAGCCCTCCGCTTTTCAACGTGTCGAGGGCTTTATTAAGGTCTTCTCGATCTACAAAATTAGACATGAATGGTGTGCAATTAAACGGCTACATTATGTTCACGCAATGCATCATTCAACGATGTCTTTTTGTCGGTCGATTCTTTCCGTTTTCCAATAATTAATGCACAGGGGACTTGATATTCACCAGCAGGGAATTTTTTGGTATACGAACCTGGAATAACGACCGAGCGAGCGGGGACATACCCTTTGTATTCAATCGGTTCTGGACCGGATACATCGATGATTTTGGTCGAGGCCGTTAAGACGACGTTTGCGCCAAGTACAGCTTCCGTTTCAACGCGGATACCTTCAACGACGATGGTACGGGATCCTACAAATACATTGTCTTCGATTACCACAGGAGCAGCCTGTACAGGTTCCAATACGCCCCCAATACCGACACCACCTGATAAATGGACGTTTTTACCTATCTGCGCACATGAGCCTACAGTAGCCCAGGTGTCAACCATCGTTCCTGCATCCACATATGCACCAATGTTTACATAAGAAGGCATCATGATCACGCCTTTGGCAAGATATGCGCCGTAACGCGCCGAAGCTCCAGGTACGACACGAACGCCCAACTCTTTGTAATTTGTTTTCAATTTCATCTTATCGTGATACACGAAAGGTTTGTTGTCAATCTCTTTCATTTCACGGATCGGGAAATATAGAATCACGGCTTTTTTAATCCAATCATTTACATGCCAACGGTCACCAATAGGTTCTGCCACCCGTAGTTCGCCTTTGTCGAGTTTCATGATGACATATTGGATTGCTTCAAAGTACTCTTTATATTCTAATAATTTTCTGTCTTCCCAAGCTTCTTCGATTAGTTTTTGTAAATCCATTTTTAAATTTAATGTTGATTAAAAAATAAGAACAAAGATGCTGATTTTTGTTGAGAACTTGTTTACCCGCGCCATGATTTTTAATCGGTTAAGACTAATTTATTTTGTATATGCTGCTCAAGTTGGCTAAGTTTGCTTTATGGGAACGGAATCTGAGAAACTACGCATTGACAAATACTTATGGTGTATTCGGGTCTTTAAAACCAGGAGTTTGGCAACGGAAGCCTGTAAAGCCGGTCGGGTAAAGTTAAATGGACAAAATATTAAACCATCGTATGTGGTGAAAGTAGGGGAGGCCTATACCGTTCAAAAGGGCGTAGAAAGAAAGGTGATACGCGCGACCGGTCTGCTGGAACGGCGGGTGGATGCCAAAACGGCGGTCCAATTTTATGAAGATCAAACACCTGTAGAAGAAACATATGCTTTTAAATCTGTGTTTCAGGCACCTGTATTAAAAAGAGATCGGGGGGCAGGGCGCCCAACCAAGCGAGATCGCCGTGAAATAGACGGACTTCAAACGGATTGGTGGGAGGAAGAAAAAAAGTAAAACCGTCTTCCAATTAAATGAAAGACGGTTTTGGGGTAAATATATTGATCGATTAGTTACGCGTAATTATAAACTGCTTCTTTACTTTCCAGCTCGGTATTCCCCATTAAGAACTCGTCAACTTTGCGTGCGCACTCGCGACCTTCCGAAATCGCCCATACGACTAACGATTGTCCTCTGCGCATATCACCTGCCACGAAAATTTTGTCTGCAGTTGTTTTGTATTCGCTTTCAGTAGCCTGAACATTTCCTCTGCCATCCAAGGTAACTCCCAATTGCTGTAGTAAACCTTCGTGTTGAGGATGCAGGAAGCCCATGGCTAATGTAACCAGCTCGCAGGGGATTTCCCGTTCCGAGCCTTCCACTTCTTTGAAAGATGTAGGCCGTCCTAAAGCATCTGTTTCCCATTCTAGGTCTACGACTAATGCTCCGCGCAAGTTACCTTCGGCATCTCCCAAAAACTCTTTGGTACTGATACTCCAGTGTCTTTGGCAACCTTCCTCATGAGAGGTGGTCGTCTTCAATAACATAGGGTACGTCGGCCATGGCATGGCAGCGGTACGTGCTTGCGGAGGTTGTGGCATTAACTCAAATTGAGTCACTGATTTGGCGTTGTGGCGATTCGATGTTCCGACACAGTCAGATCCCGTGTCGCCACCACCTATTACCAGTACATTTTTATCCGTTGCCATTATTGCTTCCACCTCAATTGGTGAATTGCCAACGCGTTTATTCTGCTGTTTTAAGAATTCCATCGCGAAATGAACGCCTTTAAGCTCACGCCCGGGGATATTCAGATTACGCGGGATAGTGGATCCACCAGCAAGTACAACCGCGTCATATAAATTCAATTCAGAAGCTGGTACATTGTTCCCCACTTCAGCATTGGTGCGAAATTCGATGCCAGACTCTTCCATGATTTCAATACGGCGATCGATAATGGATTTGTCCAATTTAAAATCAGGGATACCATAACGTAATAATCCGCCCACTTTGTCATCACGTTCGTAAACGACAACGTCATGGCCAGCTTTGTTTAGCTGTGCTGCGGCGGCAAGACCGGAAGGTCCTGAACCTACAACAGCGACTTTCTTCCCTGTTTTTAAGAAGCTTTTGTTCGGCTTAACATAACCTTTTTTGTAAGCGATTTCGATAATGTGTTTTTCAATTTCTTCGATCGCTACAGGTGATTTGTTGATCCCTAGTACACATGCTGATTCGCAAGGTGCAGGGCAGATACGCCCCGTAAATTCAGGAAAATTATTGGTAGATGACAATATGTTATATGCATCTTCCCATTTTCCGTCATACACCGCGTCGTTAAATTCCGGGATTACATTCCCCAGTGGACATCCTGAATGACAGAATGGAATTCCACAGTCCATACAACGCGCTGCTTGGCTATTTAATTGATCCTCCGAAAAGAGGTGAGCAAATTCTTGATAATTTTGTTTTCTACTTTCTACAGCGTCTTTCTGCGGAAGCGCTCTGTCAAATTCTAAAAATCCTGTTGGTTTTCCCATGATACTTTCCCTCTTATTTTATGCTACAACCAATTTTTTTCTTAATACATTTTTATACTCACGTGGGAACACCTTGATGAAACGAACCTTCTCTGTCGCCCAATTGTTTAGGATATGAGACGCTCTTTCACTATTTGTTAACAAAATATGGCGTTTCAAAAGTGCGATGATTGCAGTTTCATCTTCGGATTCTAACGGGTCTAGATCAACCATTTCCTGATTGCAATTTTCTCTAAATGTACCGTTGATATCATAGATCCATGCAATACCGCCGCTCATCCCTGCAGCAAAATTACGTCCTGTTGACCCCAGTATCAGTGCTTTACCACCTGTCATATATTCACATCCGTGATCACCAATTCCTTCTACTACTGCGGTAGCCCCGGAGTTACGTACGGCAAACCGTTCACCGGCCATACCGTTAATAAATAGGTGTCCCGAAGTAGCGCCGTAAAGGGCTACGTTGCCAATGATAATATTGTCGTGTGGAATAAGTGTACTCACTTTCGCTGGATAGATGGCTAGTTGCGCACCCGATAAACCCTTACCTACATAATCGTTTGCTTCACCTTCTAATTCAAAAGAAATCCCTTTGGTATTGAAAGCACCAAATGACTGGCCTGCCGAACCTTCGAATTTAAAGTTGATGGTATTATCGGGTAATCCCTCGGCGCCGTATAATTTGGATATTTCATTGGATAATAACGTTCCGATCGTACGGTCTGTGTTTTTCACCAGGAAGGTTCCGAACACTGGTGTCTTCGTGTCCAAAGCAGGTTTAGCTTGTTTTACGAGACCCCAGTCTAAAATCATGCTCATGCCATGATCTTGCTCTTCAGTGTTATAAAGTGTTTCGCCTGTTGCATTTCTAGCCACGTGTAAGATTCCGGAGAAATCAATTTTGTTGGCTTTCCAATGCTGAATGTCTTCACGTTTTTTAAGGAATTGTGCACGGCCTACCATTTCATTGATGGTACGGAAACCCAATTCTGCCATGATCTCGCGCATTTCTTCTGCTAAGAATTGGAATAAGTTTACGATATCTTCCGGTTTTCCAGAGAACAGCTTACGTAATTCCGGATCTTGTGTCGCTACACCTACCGGGCAGGTATTTAAGTGACATTTGCGCATCATAATACATCCGCCAGCTACTAAGGCCGCAGTTGCCACACCCCATTCTTCAGCACCTAATAATGTAGCGATAACTAAATCGCGACCTGTTTTCATTTGGCCATCGGCTTGCAATACAACACGACTTCTTAGTTTGTTCTGTACCAATGTTTGATGTGCCTCGGCTAATCCTAATTCCCAAGGAAGACCTGCATGTTTAATCGAACTGATTGGAGAGGCTCCTGTACCGCCGTCGTATCCTGCTATTAAGATTACATCAGCGTGTGCTTTTGCAACACCTGCTGCAATTGTTCCGACCCCAGCTTTAGAAACTAATTTTACGTTGATACGTGCTTCTCTGTTCGCGTTTTTAAGATCAAAGATTAATTGTGCTAAATCTTCAATGGAATAAATATCGTGATGTGGGGGAGGAGAAATTAAGCCCACGCCAGGTGTTGAGTGACGTACTTTAGCAATCCACTCGTCTACTTTGTGTCCTGGTAGCTGGCCACCTTCTCCTGGTTTAGCTCCTTGCGCCATTTTGATTTGAAGCTCATCTGCTTGCGTCAGGTAATTGGATGTTACACCAAATCGTCCTGAAGCTACTTGTTTGATAGCCGAACGCATCGAATCACCGTTAGGCAATTTTTGATAGCGTAACTCATCTTCCCCACCTTCACCCGTATTGGACTTCCCGCCGACACGGTTCATAGCAATGGCTAGGGTGCTGTGTGCTTCATGCGATATCGATCCAAAGGACATGGCGCCTGTTGCGAATCTTTTCATGATTTCGCTCGCAGGTTCTACTTCGTCAATAGAAATAGCCGTACGATGTTTTGCAAAATCCAACAGCCCACGTAAGGTAAAAATACGTTCTTTCTGATTGTTGATAAGTGCGGAATATTTTTTAAAGGTCTGAAAGTCATCTGTGCGGCATGCTTGCTGCAATAAGTGTACAGTTTGCGGATTCCACAAGTGTCCTTCGCCACGTCTTTTCCATTGATAGATACCGCCTTCTGGCAATAAACTTTTTGGAGATCTATTGTTTTCAAAGCTTCTCCAGTGTTTGGCTAAAGCCTCTTTTGCTATGTCATCTAGCTTTAATCCGCCAATACGTGAAACTGCTCCACAGAAATATTTATCGACTACTTCCTTATCTATACCCAATACTTCAAATATTTGAGCGCCGTGATACGACTGAAGGGTCGAGATACCCATTTTTGAAAATATTTTCAATAGGCCGTTGCAAACTGCTTTGACGTAGTTTTTCCTTAGTTGATCCCAGGTAAGTTCGGTATCTAACTGCCCTTCTTCGCGCATGGTACGGATACTTGCCAACGCCATGTATGGGTTGATTGCCGTAGCACCGAATGCCAGTAAACAAGCAAAGTGGTGTACTTCCCAGGCATCTCCAGCTTCGACCACCAAACCAACAGCTCCGCGGTTGCCTGTTTTGATCAAATGGTGATGTACGGCGGATACGGCTAGGATAGAGGGTATGGCCGCATGTTGTGAGTCAATAGCCCGATCCGATAAGATAATAACTTCGAAGCCATCACGTACGGCATCGTCAGCATAGCGACAAAGACGCTCAATACCGGCTTCTAAAGAACCTGGCTTGCCATCTGCACGGAAATAGGATTGTAATGTTTTGGCTTGGAATACTCCGGTGTCGATAGAACGTAATTTTTCCAGTTCGCTCGACGTTAATATAGGGTGTTCTAAGGTTACACAGTGACAGAATTTTTTATCTTCAATAAGTATATTTCCGGCATTTCCGATGAATGTTGCCAAACTCATAACCAAACGCTCGCGAATCGGATCTATCGGCGGATTGGTTACTTGTGCAAAGAACTGTTTGAAATAGCTTGATAAATGTTGTGGTTGATCCGATAGCAAAGCCAATGGTACATCTGTACCCATTGAACCAATCGGCTCATAGCCCGTGAGCGCCATTGGGGTAAGGATTGTTTCCAGATCCTCTCGGGAATAACCAAAAGATTGCTGATATTTAAATACCGATTCTTTAGATAAGTATGTGAATGTAACGCGTGGCTTAGCCAGTTGTTCTAATTTAATCTTGTAATTGTCTAGCCATTCGCCGTAAGGTTGTTGACGAACTAATTCACCTTTTACTTCCTCATCGCTTCGGATAAGACCGGCTTCCATGTCTACAACAAAGATTTTTCCGGGTTGTTGACGTCCTTTTTTGATAATGGTAGCTTCGTCTATGGGTAGAGCTCCGGCTTCAGAAGCTACAACAACACGGTCATCAGATGTGATGGCATAGCGCAAGGGACGAAGGCCATTGCGATCTAATGTAGCGCCAATCGTTTTTCCATCCGTAAAACATAATGCAGCTGGACCGTCCCAAGGCTCCATTAATGTTGCGTGATATTCATAGAATGCTCTTTTCAATGGATCCATCTGTGTATTACCATCCCAAGCTTCCGGAACAAGCATGAGCATCACATGTGGTAAACTACGGCCACTGTGTAATAAGAGTTCTACCACATTGTCCAAACAGGCTGAATCGGATTGACCTTTATCAACTACCGGTAATAGGATTTCCATTTCTTCTTCCGTGAAATAGGGGGAAGATAGCGAGCGTACCCCTGCATAAAACCAGTTTAGGTTTCCGGTAAGTGTATTAATCTCACCGTTGTGCGCAATCATGCGAAACGGTTGAGCTAAAGACCAAGAAGGGAATGTATTGGTAGAAAAACGCGAATGCACCAATCCAAAAGCAGAAACTACGCGCTTATCGCGAAGGTCTTCAAAATAGGTGCCTACTTGATAGGTCGTTAATTGACCTTTGTAGATAATGGTCTTGCATGACAGCGATGCAATATATAAAGGTAGTGGGTAACTTTGCTTTTCTTTTATTTTTTGGATGATCAAACGTCTTAATACATAAAGTTTCCGTTCAAACTCTTCTGTGTTTGCCACGCCATCGGGACGGGAAACGAAAAATTGTACAATTTCTGGTTCAGCACCTAACGCGGTTGGGCCGATGCCTTGACGATTTACAGGTACAGATCGGAATCCAAGAAAAGTCATATTGCGCTCTGCTGTAGCTTCTTGTATCGTCGTTCGGCAAAGTTGATTTAATTCGGCTTCCTTTGGAAGAAATACCATTCCTGTTCCATAATAACCGGGCTCTTCCAGCTGGATACCTAATTTAATACATTCTTCCCACAAAAATTCATGTGGTAACTGAATCATAATACCAGCGCCATCTCCACTCTCTGGGTCGCATCCACATGCACCACGGTGTTCCATGTTTTCCAACATAGTAAGCGCATCTTTGACCTGAGCATGTGATTTTTGCCCTTTGATGTGGGCCACAAAACCAACACCACATGCGTCATGTTCAAATTCCGGGTTGTAAAGTCCTTCTTGCTGCATTCTTTCGTTAATCATTTTCTCTCCTCAAAATATTGGTTTGCTAATATACGAATAAATAATGTGTTGCCATTGAATTATTTATAAAAATTTTGTATTTATTTTGTTTTTTCTTCAAAGAAGGTTTGTGAAATTAATTGAATTCGCATTTATTGCGTTTTTTAATGCGAAAATTGAAATATCATTCAGTGTGGGTGCCATCTTACAGAACAATGAAAAATTAACCATTTCCCTGTCTGCAGGGGATATTTTAGAAACGTTTAATGAAGATATTTTACGTTTACAGGTGATTTGATTGATCCGGGGTAGGCTCCATTCTGATTGGTAACGATAAGTATATAAAGGGGAAAGCATTTTAAAAATAGGAGGACTGCGCCGAGTGAGTTGTATAAAAAAAATGAACCCTCCAGTACCGAGCGGCAGCTAGAGGGTTACCAAACCAATTATTAACCTAAACTAATTTTCGCAATTTTCGTGCCAATTTTTATCCGATAGGGCCTTCTGAAAGGAGATCAAAAAAGAGGAGAAAGTTTTTACGTAACATTAGCATAGACTCAATTGCTTTTGCGTAAAACTAAACTACTTCGCTTTAAAATTTACTTCGGTTTTTGATAAACTCGTTATTAATCAGTGTTCTATATGAATACTTGTTCAAGTTTCCAGCTCGTTGTGGGAATTTATCAGTCGCGTTTCGACCAACAGTACTGTTTTTTTGGTTAAGCAAAAACGGGTAAACATAGTAACCAGTTTAACTTTTGGTTATTAGCTATCCCCGTTTCTGTCCTACATTTCGTACAGTGTGTAAATTTATCCAATCAGCATCTTAAAAAGCCTTAATTCCGTAAATCTTATCGATTAAGTACTTGTCTGCGTTTCTTTTTATTCTGTAATAGTATCGTTTGTGGAAATTCAGGTGTGTCCCTGTGGTATTCAGGGCAAATACGTGTTTTTTTGCCGAAAGATTAATATATCTAATAATACAGCTTTTGGTTAAGTTTCGGTACAGTTTTATTTATCGATTTCGAATTCAACCCACGGTTTACACCGCGGGTTGAAAATTAATATACTGTTCCATTTTTTCTTAAAACCGATAGGCAATCGACAATCCACTGCGGATTCCCGCCCATGGGCTTCTTAATATTTTAATGTTTGCACCATCGGCATTTACATCGTAATCAATCTTTATAGACAAGGGCAATTCTTCCAGATCTGTTTTTAGATCGTTCAAGCTTTCACGAAGTTCGGACTGTTCTTCACTGTTCAGCGTCATTTTCCCAGCTACATCTCCTTTAGCAGACCCATATCCAGGTCCCATAATTCGCCAATCCAAGTGGATGTTGCGCGAAAGTTTAAAGTTGACGCCAAAAGATACACCCGCAGTAAAGGATGTTATATCTCCTTTTAATGGAATAGTTTCGGTGCGGCTATAAATGTCGGTTTCCTCGATATCAAAGTCGAATGGTAAGGAAGCGCCGTAGCTTGCGTATTTGATATAAGGAGCAATATAGAAGCCGCTAAACGGTCCCCGCTTGGAGGTGTAGAAACGTGCCTCCGGTGTAATCGAGAAATTGGAACTACTGAAGTTGTCGATTAAATCGTCAAGCTCTTCGTCGTCTACAAAGCTTTTTACGGTCGATCCAAAGGGGAGCCCTTTATTGGGGCGGATGCTGATCGCCGCGCCTGCGGTAATACGGCTGGTCAGTAGTCGCTCGTACTCGAAAGAGAATTTGCCACCGAGTAAAGGCAAGACGTTGAATTTTACCATATTGGGGCCACCTTCTTCTAAAGAAGATGCAGTTTGGGCGGTAGCACTAGAAAGTGCGAATATAAGGCCGAGTGCAGGGATAAATCTTAGAAATTGTTTTTTCATTTTTGATTGGGTTAATGCTTATGAACGATTTGGGAACAATGTTTGGCTAGATATTTTTACCCGAACAGCGCAAATTTAACGAACTACCGATTTTAGCACAATACCCCATAAGGGGTATTTTTTCATTAGATAATTGTCCGTATTGATCTTTAAGGTGAGTTTTTTGTGACACATGGAAACATTGATCGTGAACTTTATTATATTAGCTCAGTATTATCGAAGTAGCGATTTTGAACTTTTGAACCGAACGCTAGCGCGGTTAACTTTTATATAATTTTTCAATGAAAATAACACAAGTAGAAATCTACCGTTTAAGCATTCCAATGGAACCATTCGTAATTGCTACAGGTACGATGGACTATGCACAGAATACATTTATTCGGATACACACCGATGCTGGCTTGTATGGGGTGGGGGAATGCTCGGCTTTCCCAATGATTGTGGGCGAAACCCAGGATACCTGTATCAGCGTAGCGCAGGATTTTGCGAAGATATTGAAAGGCAAAGATCCATTGGCTATTGCAGACCGCCTTGCAGATCTTAACTTGTATATAGCAGGAAATACCACCATCAAATCGGCGTTTGATATGGCATTATATGATCTCGCAGCCAAGCATGCAAATGTGCCCCTATATCAATATCTGGGAGGTGCTCGCCGTGATATGGCGACAGATATTACGATTGGTATTGCAACACCTGAGGAGATGGCTGCTAGAGCATTGGGCTTTAAAGATAACGGTGCAATAGCACTTAAAGTGAAGCTGGGTAAGCTGCCGCAGGATGATGTTGCTCGTATGCGGGCAATCCGTCGGGCAGTCGGGTTTGATATTCCTATTCGTATAGACGCCAACCAAGGCTGGAGTTATGAGCAGGCGGTTGAAGCGTTAACGGGATTAGAGCCTTACAAAATTCAGTTCTGCGAACAACCCATGCGTACCTATAACGATCATTTAATGCCTGAATTACGGATCCAAACAATTGTACCGCTTATGGCGGACGAGTCTGTGTATTCGCATTACGATGCCGAACGATTGTGCAAAAATGATGCTTGCGACTACATTAATATTAAATTTTCCAAATCAACAGGAATTCATGAAGCGTTAAGGATTCAGTCCGTAGCTGCGGAATACGGTGTTCCGTGTATGATAGGAGGAATGCTGGAAAGCCGTTTAGCATTGGCAGCTAAAGTACATTTTGCTTATGCGGCCCCGAATGTTAAATTTTATGATCTGGACACCTGTATGGTCGGACATTTGGAAGATCCTGTGACCGGTGGTGTTAAATACAACGGCTACCATATTGCTATTTCAGACGATATCGGAATTGGCGCGGATATCCGAGCGGAGTTTTTGGACAGATGTGAAAAGTGGGTGATATAGATTTTTATATTTACAATTATCAGTACCTTTGCGTTAGTTAATAAAAAGAAATAATATTATGAGTTCACAAAAAGGTCCTATTTCTCAGTTTTTGGAGAAAAACTACCTACACTTTAATGCTGCGGCACTCGTGGATGCGGCTAAAGGATATGAAGCCCATTTGAATGAGGGGGGTAAAATGTTGATTTCCTTGGGTGGAGCGATGAGTACTGCTGAATTAGGTATCTCGTTAGCGGAATTGATCCGTCAAGATAAAGTCGCTATTATTTCGTGTACAGGTGCTAACCTAGAGGAAGATGTGATGAACCTAGTGGCGCATTCGCACTACAAGCGCGTGCCCAATTACCGCGATTTAACGCCGGAGCAGGAACGCGAGTTGTTAGATCAACACTACAACCGTGTTACAGATACCTGTATTCCAGAAGAAGAGGCCTTCCGCCGTCTCCAAAAGCACTTGGAAGATGTCTGGCAAGCGGCCGAAGCAAAGGGTGAACGGTATTTGCCGCATGAGTTTTTATACCAAGTGGTCAATTCTGGCGTGTTAGAGCAGTACTATGAAATTGATCCTAAAAATTCGTGGATCGTTGCAGCTGCGGAGAAGAACTTGCCTATTATTTGTCCAGGATGGGAAGACTCGACTACAGGGAATATCTTTGCTTCTAATGTGATTAAAGGCAAATTAAAAGCAAGTACCGTGAAATCTGGTATCGAATATATGATTTACCTGACAGAGTGGTATCGTGCCAACTCAGGAGGTAAAGGTGTGGGATTCTTCCAGATTGGTGGTGGTATCTCGGGCGATTTTCCGATTTGTGTGGTGCCGATGATGTATCAGGATCTGGAATGGGAAGACGTTCCGTTCTGGTCATATTTTTGCCAGATATCAGATTCGACCACTTCTTACGGATCGTATTCCGGAGCAGTTCCAAATGAGAAAATCACTTGGGGTAAATTAGATATTGATACACCTAAATTTGTGATAGAGTCAGACGCTACGATTGTAGCTCCGCTAATTTTCGCTTATTTATTGGGGCAGTAAAATTTCAGATATTAGATTTGAGACATTAGATATTAGACTGCGCATTGAAGAATTTATTGACAGATAACCCAATTGCTTTACAGGCATTGATGTCGGAAACAATTTTTTCGACGGGATTTTCTGAAAAAGAGGATACTAGCTCATCTGTGTCCAATGCAACTGCAATTCCTCAGCCAAGTACTGCTACGGGCTCAGCTGAGGAATTCATATATCAAGGGGATAAAGCGACCGGTGTACTTTTTATACTCCGATATCCTGAATATCCCTATTTTTCACCGAATGCTGAAGAAGCATTCATTAAGACGATAGGTGCGCTACAACTTACGCCACATAATGTTGCGGTAGTCAATTTGGCAAACCCGCATAATCCGAATGATTTTAAACGTATCATGCAGTTTTTTCAACCCAAGAGGATAACACTTTTGGGTGTCGAACCTGCTTCACTAAATCTGCCCGCTATAGCCTATAATTCGTATATGAAAGGTAAAGTAGCAACGGTATTCAATACATTTAGCTTTGAGGAGATGTTTGTCGATGTGGAGAAGAAAAAACTATTCTGGGGGGAGTTTAAGACTTTTATTGGTTCATAAGCCGGATTTGCGAATATGCTTTTTTACTTTTTATTTTTTTACTTATTACTTTGCAACATGCTTGAACTAGTTTTTGCTACAAATAATGCACATAAATTGGAAGAGGTACAACAGGTTGTTGGAGACCGCTTTCAAATCCGATCACTTGCGGATATCAATTGTCAGGATGATATTCCGGAGACAGGGGATACCTTCGAAGAGAATGCGAAACAAAAGACAGATTACTTAGTTAATAAATATGGGCTGTACTCGTTTGGTGATGACTCTGGTTTGGAGGTTGATGAATTGGATAATGCCCCTGGAGTTTATTCTGCCCGGTACTCTGGATCGCGGGATATGGAAAAGAATATAGATTTGGTGTTGGAAAGTTTAGCAGGTAATCTTAATCGTAAGGCACGTTTTCGGACCGTTATTTCACTCTTTTTGAATGAACAGCAGCATTTCTTTGAGGGAACGATAGAAGGTCGTATCGGAACGGAAAGGAGGGGTGAAGGCGGCTTTGGATATGATCCTATTTTTATCCCCGAAGGGTATGAGAAGACCTTTGCAGAGATGACCGCCGCCGAAAAGAATCAAATCAGTCATCGTGCGATTGCTGTTCGGAAATTGGCAGATTTTTTGAATGATTAAGTAGGCGATTTAAAAAGACACGTTTAACAAAAGTGTTTAAGAAGATGTTTAATTAGCCTGTTTCAACGGAACAGGCTTTTCTTTTTCAGTGTTTTCCACTTTCTTTGTCTCCTTAGAAACCGTTTCTTGCACTGCGTCGATTAGGCCCTTTTCGGAGGAGATATCTTTCGTTATCTGCTCTGATGTTTGGGGTAGGTTAGGCCCTTCTTCTCCAGCTTTTGGAATTTCACGCCGTCGATTGAGCAAATCTTCCTTCGATGTCGGTCTATCTTGTGGTCTCCAGATAAAACCAGGCAATATCTCATTTTCTTGGGTTACCATTTTGAATGGATATACTTTTTGATCCACTTTTCGGACGGAAACGTAATCTATGATTTTTTTGCCTTCCATTTTTATTTTTATTCGCGCGCCTCGGTCATGGAACATATCGGTAATAATGCCTAATTCTGTGTTCTCCATAAAGATGAGATTTTCCGCGTTGCCATCTACATACAACCGGTCGATATTATTGTTAGCGAAAAATGCGGTAATCTTTCGTCCTTTTAATTGATTGAACTTAACGGTATCTAACACGGCATTAACCATCATGGCGTTTTCTTTAAGCAGCGCATTATCCAGTTGCTGGTTTAATATCTGCATAAAAATGGTGTCTGCCGAAATTTGAGATCCTTGCGCCCAGATCATTGGTCGCCCCATGAACCGAAACATGGAGTCGGCCATACCATAATAAACGGAATCCGCGACGGCCTGTAAGTCAGATTTAAATAATCGTACGTTATAATATGCTTTTACGATTCGTGTGCGCGCGGTATCGGATGCGGCATCAATCGTTGTACTATCACCCACGGGAATATTTTTTGTAATCGTATCTTGGGTTTGCGCGACTTTCAGGGCATTGTTAAGGAGACTATCAGCTTCGGATCCGGTGGGGATAATGGCATTTTGACGCGTCAAACTATCTGCTTTTATAGTCGCTTCGATAGAAAGCGGTTCATCTTTTTTGTTGTTTTGAGGCTTTTTTGCTTGTATAACAGGTTTTTGTGGTATGGTTTTTAGGGTGCTATCGGGATAGGATTTCGATGAAATAACTTGCTCCAGATCATCGATTGCCATTTCGCCTGAGTCTAAGTTTAGCTTTAGCGCAGTTGAATCAACCTCTAAATCCATGGTCGAATCAACCTCTAAATTCAAATCATCATCCCCATAATCCACATCGTCTTCAATAATTAATTCTCCTCCGCTGCGATCTAATTTTAAATCGAGGGCAATATATTCTTTTAACGGAATTGCTCTAGAGAATAACGTGTCGGCAGTGAGGAAAACGGAATCCATCTTCGCTTCTTCTTTAAGTTTAGGCGGTATCACTTCGCTTTCGACGGATGAGATACTATCTGTCTCTGTCTCTATCTCTAATATTTCCTGTTCTTCCAACTCCCGCTGTTCTCTACGTCGTTCGCGACGCGATTTTACTTCATCGGTATTTTCTGTACTGTCTATTTTTACATTATTATCTGTACTATCGTTTTTGACCAATGTAATGATCAACGGTTTTTCCGTCATGGTGATAGATTCATCCGATTGTCGATACAGTCCAAATCCTCCGTATGCATAAAATTTATCGAGCGTATCGATAAAAACAACATTTCTATAAGCCTTGCCTATACCAGATTCCCGTTCATAATGGAGACTGTCGCCTTTTAAGAACTTCGTGCCCTCCGTATATAAATTGTTTTTATTAAAATCAGCTATTCCGGTACCTGTATTATAATGCCCCCTTTCGGTGTACAAATTTTTCTCGCCTGTATTATCTTTTATGTTAGTCGGTCCGAAAAAATAAGTCATCCTGTCCGCTGAATTATACCGCATGGTGTCGGTGTAGATTTTTACGTTTGGCGTCCGTACGACGACTGCATTACGGAAATAAGCATCTTTCGTGTCCTCAAAATAATACGCATTTTTAGAAGTAATCGTATCGCCTTGAGAGATAATACGTCCACCTCCTGTGTAGGTGCCTACTTTAGCACGCATCTTGTAGGTTAGGAAATTGGTGGTCAACGTCGATGTGCCATCGACCATTTTCACGTTTTTATTTAACCGTGCATGTTGTGCAGTTGCGTCGTAATGTAAATAATCCGAATAAATAACCGTGCCCGAGGGTTGTGTAATGACCACATTACCGAACGCTTCGAAAAATTGTCGCTTTAACTCATCTTCATAAATATAGCCGCTATCTGCAGATAGTGTACTGCCTTTGTGTTCGTACACCGGGCGGTAGAATATCATCTGTCCTGTCTTAGCGTTGATTCGCCCGCTACTGGAGGAGACTAGGTTTAATCGATCTTGCCCACCACCTTGTTGAATAGGAGTTCCTCCGATTGGCGTCTGACCAAAAGTAAGTTGTGCACCGACTACGAAAAAGATAAAAATCAACCAATATTTCACGAAGGCAAAAATATGTAAATAAATAGCAAAATAATGTTAATTGCGAAATTTTCATATACTTATTTACTTGTTTTACCGCGGTGTTCTAGGTTATGTAAAAAAGGTTAGGGGTTATAAAAATGAACCTATTTTTTAATCAGTTTTTATGCGCCTCTTTCGCCGGCGCGAGGGCGACTTCTTTTTCCTAAAAAGAAGCAAAAATCGTCGCTGTACCCATTTGCCAGAATGGCTAGTGCCTCCCACTGCAATTGGCAAATGGCTAAGGCGACATTTTCGAATTTGTAAGGATTGTGCATTGATTATATGTGCTTTTTTTCATCAGCTAAATTTAGAAAGAACGACCTAGGTCGATGTAGCGTTAAGAAAGCTTTTGGATTTACGTTAAGAACAGATCCTTGAAGTGAAACGGCTCGGAGCTGTTTAGTAAATCCAAAAGCTTTTAGCGTAACGTTGACCAAGTCTTGAATTTTGTCAACCTTTTTTTCAAGAAAAAGGTTGGAGCCCTGCCATGGCCAATGGCGGAAGGGTGCTGAACGGGACAAAAGAAATCGATTAAGAAAAACCTTCTTTTAATATCAACAATATCTCCATGAAATCTAATGGATCGGTTTTGTTTAAATCCGTAAAATCAATTAATATTATTTAAATTTGATCAATGGAACTTTTGAGTCGTTTTAAGTATTATTGTGTTGATAATGAATTATTTACTTCTGTAAACAAGGTTTTGCTTGCAGTAAGCGGAGGACGTGACTCTATGCTAATGGCAACATTGTTTTTGGAAGCGCAGATAGCTGTTGAAATTGCACATTGTAATTTCGGTCTTCGTGGACGGGAATCGGATGAGGATGAAATCTTGGTGCGGAACTTTGCACGACAGCATGGGATACCTTTTCATCTAAAGAATTTTGATACCGTATCTTACGCTGAAACGCATAAGATATCGATTCAAATGGCGGCACGCGATCTACGGTATGCTTGGTTTAATGACCTTGCACGGGAATTGAACTGTCGGTACATCGCGGTGGCACAACATAAAAGCGACCATGTCGAAACAGTACTCTTGAATCTTACACGTGGAACAGGACTTCAGGGACTTCAGGGGATCAAATCGAAGCGCGGAAACATCATTCGTCCGCTTTTATTTTTGACGGCTGCAGAAGTAACTAGCGCCGTCGAAGAACTAAAGGTGCCTTTTCGAGACGATTCTTCTAATTTTTCGACTAAATATGCTAGGAATAAAATTCGTTTAGATATCATACCGCAATTCGAGGCTTTAAATACTGATTTTATTGATACGATGGATAAAAATATACAACGTTTTCAAGAAAATTATGTGTTACTCCAAAGTTTTATTGACCCGTTGCGCAGTCAGTTGTTTGAAACGGATACTGGAGAAGGCTGGAAAATTAAAAAAGAAGATCTGAGTAGGCAAAGTATGCCATTGCTATATGCTCTCTTTGAACCTTTTGGGTTCTCCAAAATGACGCTTCAGGATTTGCTGCAAGCATTAGCGTCAAATGCGGAGTCTGGTCGTATTTTCGAATCGAATAAATATCAGTTATTATTAGACCGGACCTATGTACTTCTCAAAAAGAAAGATAGGTTAGCGACCGAGTTGGAAGTGTCGGAAGATGCAAAGGTCATTGTCTGGTTAGATAAAACCTTCGAAATCCTGCTCTCGGAGCACACAGAAATTTGCCCTGATGTTCAAGTAGCGCAAATAGATTATAATAGACTTATTTTTCCATTGAAAGTTCGATCTTGGCAAGAAGGAGATACGTTTTATCCTTTGGGAATGCGGGGCAAAAAAAAGCTGAGCGATTATTTTGTGGATAGAAAAATTAGTCTTTTTGATAAGAAAAATATTGCAATTTGGGTGAATGGTAATGGAGAGATCATGTRGATCAGMGGYTAMCRCTTAGATGATCKGTATAAGATTACAGATAATACACAAAAAGTAMTTAMCTTAGTTTGTAAATWATRGRTATKKAMAAAGMAAATCTTTWTGTCKAAAGACAATATTTAGGAAGAGACAAAACCTGGATCAGTGTGCGTCTTATTTTGGCATTGTTCTGTTTTATTGCCTATTACCTAAATCTAGATCATTTGGCGTCTAGACAATTATTTTTTATTGTGGGAGGAATCATCATTATCGTTTCTATTATTATGATGTATATGCTGCTGTATAAAACCTTAGTCACACCAAATAATATAACGATCAGCGGATTGTGGTCTACCAGTTTGGTGAAAATTGATTTATCATCGATAATCTCGGTTGAGAAGAGACCGTATAGTAGTTTCATTTTTAACAATCCCGTGTATAATTTACATACCAAGGGTAAAATCCGCTTTTATGCTGGAGGAAAAGATGCCGTATGGCTGAAGGATCGAGATGGACTTGTATATATAATTGGTACCCAGAAGCCAGAAGAATTGGCAAATGCAATTCACAATGCAAAACGTACAGAGTCTTAAAAAATGTTAAGCGTATTGACTCTGACATTTTTTTGACGTATCCATCTTTTTAAATTTTTATCTTTGAAGAAAGAGAATACACAAGATGACATTTTTATATTTTATTTTATTTACCATACTGTTTTACTACGTTTTTAAGTTTTCGATTCGTCTGCTTATGCCTTTCGCTATGCGCAAACTTGCCGAGCGTATGATGAAAAAGGCGCAGCAATCCCATCAATATATGTCTGGAGGTCAAAATCCTTTCGGAAATGCGAACCCTTTTGGTAGTGGCTATCAAGATCAATCGCAATCGCGTAAACCGGATAATAAAGTACATGTAGATTATGTTCCGCCTAAAGAAGAAGCTAAGAAAAATGGCGCGGCAACAGCGGGTGAGTTTGTCGATTTCGAAGAAATTAATTAGGTCAGAACGTTGTTTTTTTAATGGATACATTTGCCTTTGGTTAATTTGTTTTTGCCGATATTGACTGATCATTTATAACTATCTTCGATGAATTCGCAAGTGCGATTTTTTACTTTTTAATTTTTGACAACGTCGATATGTGGCTGAAACAATTATCTGTTTTTAATTTCAAGAATTATACAGAATCGACATTGGATTTTCTGCCTGAGGTGAACGCGTTCGCCGGAGAGAATGGTGCAGGTAAAACCAATCTACTCGATGCCATCCATTATTTATCCCTCTGTAAATCCTATTTTAACCCCATTGACTCCCAACATATCAAAAAAGGGGAAGACTGGTTTATGATTCAGGGTGAATTTGATAACGATGATCGCTTAGATCATATATCATGTAGCCTTAAGCGCAATCAAAAAAAGCAATTTAAACGCAATAAGAAAGATTATCCACGGTTAGCAGACCATATCGGGCAGTTCCCCTCGGTAACGATTTCCCCTAATGATAGTGTCATTATTACGGAGGGAAGTGAAGAGCGTCGTAAATTTATAGACAACGTAATCTCGCAAACAGATAATAAGTATTTAGATACGCTTATTGCCTATAACAAAGTATTGCTTCAACGTAATGCTGTACTGAAAAACATCAGGGATAAAGGTGTTTTTGACCTTGGTCTTATGGAGGTTTTAAATGTACAGTTGGTAGAGGTAGGTGAGATTATTTATGCGCGTCGCAAACGATTTATGGCATCGTTTTTACCTGAATTCCAACGGCATTATAGCTTTTTGTCGGAAGGGGCGGAGGAGGTATCTCTTGAATACGAATCTCAATTAGGTCAACATGGATTTCTCTCTCTTCTGAATCAAACCCTCGAAAAGGATCGGATTTTAGAACGTACCACTCAAGGCATTCATAAAGACGACCTGTTATTTACGATCCATGAAGATATGCCGTTGAAAAAGTTTGGTTCTCAAGGACAGCAAAAGTCGTTTTTGATTGCGTTAAAATTGGCGCAGTATAGCTTTTTACGGCGTGAGAAAAAATATAAACCTCTTTTGTTACTAGACGATATCTTTGATAAGCTGGATGAAAAACGTACCAAAAAATTGATGCAGATGGTATCAGAGGATGAATTTGGACAAATTTTTATAACGGATACCGATGCATTCAGGCTGCAGAAGATTTTTGAGGATATTGCCCAGCCTATACGTATCTTTGCGATACAAGGAGGGGCGGTAAATGTATAAGTATAAGAAAAAGTTAGAGGAGATTCATACCCGGGATGATATCAGTATCAAACAAGCCGTTGAAAAATGGCTTGAAGTTTTCAAATTACGCAGAAAATTTGATGAGTCCTCAATCGTGTCCGCGTGGCCTGAAATAATGGGGACGTCTATCGCTAACCGTACACAACAGATTTATATTAAGGATAAGAAGCTCTTTGTAAAGGTTGAATCTGCGGTTATCAAAAATGAACTGGCGTTAATGAGAAGGCAGATAATAGGTCGCGTGAATGAACACGTGGGGCAAGTCATTATAGAAGAACTCATCATTCTGTAAATCGTTTATCGCGCTACAAATAAAGCTCCAGATCACCTTTGCCATCCCGGATAATCTCGAATTCACCATTAGTTAGGTCGACAACCGTGGAAGCGATATTATCTCCATACCCTCCGTCGATAACCAGATCCACTTTATCTTCATACTTTTCGTAAATCAATTCGGGATCCGTTGAGTATTCTATAATCTCATCTTCATCATGAATAGAGGCCGTCACAATGGGATTTCCTAGTTCTTTGACGATCTCGCGCACGATGCTATTATCCGGAACACGTATACCTACCGTCTTTTTCTTCGAACTCAATAATTTGGGCACTTGGCTACTTGCGTTAAAGATAAAGGTGAACGGGCCAGGCAATGCCTTTTTTAACACCCGGAAAACAGTCGTGTCAAAAGGTTTTGTGTATTGAGATATGTCTGTTAGATCGTAGCAAATAAAAGACAAGTTAGCCTTATCGGGTCGCAGCCCCCGAATGGCGCAGACACGTTCAATTGCTTTTTGATTCGTAATATCACATCCAATACCGTATACGGTATCAGTTGGATAAATTATCACACCACCTCTCTTCAAAATATCTACCGCTTGTTGGATAGCTTTTGGATTCGGATTGTCTTCGTATATTTTAATTAACATTTGTAAAATAAAAAAAGCATATTCGCAAATTTGCATATTCGCGAATATGCTGATAGTCTATATAATAAAACCGTCAAAAGTATAATTTGTTTTGACGGTTTTAAGGCGTTTGTATAGTTTATCATTAAAATTCTGCGTTGTTGGGCGTACGTGGAAAAGGAATTACATCTCTAATGTTCGTCATTCCTGTCACGAAGAGTACCAATCGTTCGAAGCCGAGTCCGAAGCCGGAATGGGGCGCTGTGCCAAACCGTCTTGTATCTAGGAACCAATCCATCTCTTCAGAAGGGATACCCACTTCTTCCATACGAGCCAGTAATTTGTCAAGATTTTCTTCCCGTTGTGAACCGCCCACCATTTCTCCAATACCTGGGAACAGGATGTCCATGGCACGTACCGTATGGCGTCCTTGTGCATCAGGTTCATTTTGTTTCATATAGAAAGATTTGATTTCTCGCGGATAATCGATTAGGATTACCGGTTTTTTAAAGTGCTTTTCGACTAGATAGCGCTCGTGTTCCGATTGTAAATCAGCACCCCATTCTTCAATGAGGTACTTAAATTGTTTTTTCTGATTGGGTTTACTGCGTTTTAATATTTCGATAGCGTCAGTATATGTTACGCGTTCGAAATTATTCTCTAAAACGAAGTTTAATTTGTCGACCAAGTTTAGTTCCGCACGTTCATTTTGAGGTTTTGATTTCTCCTCCTCCAATAATCGGCTTTTTAAAAAGTCAATTTCTTCTGCGCAATGATCCAAGGCGTATTTGATCACGTATTTTAATAGATCTTCTGCTAGATCCATGTTGTCTTCCAATTCGTAGAATGCCATCTCCGGTTCGATCATCCAAAACTCAGCCAAATGACGTGTTGTATTCGAATTTTCTGCACGGAACGTTGGGCCAAAAGTATAAATATTACCCAGGGCCATGGCGGCAAGCTCGCCCTCTAACTGTCCTGATACAGTTAAATTGGTCGCTTTACCGAAGAAATCTTCTTTATAATCTATTTGTCCTTGATCGTTGCGGGGAATATGGTCAAAATCTAACGTAGTTACCTTAAACATTTCACCTGCTCCTTCGGCATCTGATCCAGTGATAATAGGTGTATGCATGTACACGAAATCCCTTTCGTTGAAGAACTGATGGACTGCAAAAGCTAATGCATTTCGTACTTTGAATACTGCATTGAATGTTCCGGTGCGAAAACGTAGGTGTGCTATCTCGCGCAGGAATTCTAAGCTGTGTTTTTTTGGTTGCAATGGGAATTTCTCCGGATCAGAATCTCCTAAAATTGCCAGTTCCTGCACTTTAATTTCAACACGTTGGCCTTTACCTAACGATTCTACTAATGTTCCGGCTACGCGCACGGTCGCACCTGTTGTTATCCGCTTCAAGAGAACTTCGTCCGTATTCTCAAAATCAACTACTGCCTGAATATTATTCAAAGAAGAACCATCATTAATCGCTATAAATTGATTATTGCGGAAAGTTTTTACCCATCCTTTTACAATAACGCGTTTGCCGAATTCCTCGGATTTTAATAGTCCTTTGATACGTGTGTGTTCCATTTAATAATCAACTTCTTTGTTAAGCGTCACAAAAATACGCTATTCTGTCGGTTATTGGTAATAAATGAGGAATTTATGAAAAAAATGAACATTATGGATGGATTGTAAAAAAAGTTATCTTTATAGTCATGAAAAGTTACTTACTCAAAATATTGGTCGTGTCCATCGCCTTGTTTGTATCGTGTGGTAAAAGCGATGATGGAGACCCTGTTAAGAAGACTATAGATAGAATCTTAATTGCTCCGGAAAGTATTGTTCAAAAAACTGGAGTGGAATATTATGTCATTGGACGGTACTTCAAAGACTATGAGGAAAAAGATAACGTCCGCTTAACGGTAAATGGCCAATCGGGAACGATAATAAAGGAAGAAAAAAAAGAACTGGAGGGAACTACAATACTATTTAAGCTTCCGCCAGTCAATCAAACCGGCGATTTGACGATGAAATTGACGATAGACAATGGTCAAAATGTCGTGGAACAGGAGAGCATGCTGCGCTTTGTTGCTGATTATACCTTGCCGACAGTTTGGCAAAGCCTAGATAGGGCCTATAGAAACCAGATATCATGGATTGGTCGCCGGTTTAAAAGTGGAGGTAGCGCCATCAGTATCATTTCACCAGGAGAATCGCTAAATCCTTCTGTCGGTTTATATTATTCAAAAGATAAATTGTATGACCAGTTGGTGCATGTTCCGTTTATAGAGGGACTTAGTGGTAACTATTTGTTGTATTTTGAAGATAGTTCCCTAAAAGAATTAAGAATAATACACGGAGAACCGATTAGAAATCCTCAATATAGTGCAGAAGAATCCCATGCAGAGATTCGTACAGAATTGGGTGCTACACTCGTTTCGACAGAGGAAAGAAGCAATTATGTACTAACCACCTATAAGAAAAATAATTTTACATTGAGCGTAAGCGAGAACGAAAGTGCAGTACATACGTTGGTTACGAAAGAATAGCTTAGGGGATACTTCTTTCAACGTACCACGGGTAGTTTTCGATTTTAGGGGTATAAACAAAAAAGACCGATTTTCTTAATGGAAAATCGGTCTTTTTATCTATTTTAAAACCAAAAACTATTTATCCTTTTAATACTTTAGTAACTAATTCAGCAGCTTCTTTTAATTGAATAGCAGAATAAACTTGTAATCCTGATTCGTCAATTAACTTTTTAGCTTCTGCAGCATTTGTACCTTGAAGACGTACAATGATTGGAACAGGAATGTTTCCGATTTCTTGATATGCATCGATCACACCTTGAGCAACACGGTCACAACGAACGATACCGCCGAAAATATTGATTAAGATTGCTTTTACGTTAGGGTCTTTTAAGATGATGTTAAAACCAGCTTTTACCGTTTCTGCATTTGCAGTACCGCCTACGTCTAAGAAGTTAGCAGGCTCACCACCAGCAATTTTGATGATATCCATTGTTGCCATTGCTAGACCAGCACCATTAACCATACAACCCACGTTACCGTCAAGTTTTACATAGTTTAAGTTAGATTTGCCAGCCTCAACTTCTGTAGGATCTTCCTCCGTTACATCACGTAATGCTGCATAATCCGGATGACGGTATAATGCATTCTCATCTAAGTCTACTTTTGCATCTACAGCTAAGATTTTATCGTCAGATGTTTTTAATACAGGGTTGATTTCGAACATAGATGAATCTGTTGAATCATATGCTTTATATAAAGCAGCAACAAATTTCACCATTTCTTTGTGTGCACCACCGGTTAGGCCTAAATTGAAAGCAATTTTACGTGCTTGAAAGCCTTGTAAACCAACTTTAGGATCGATTTCTTCTTTGAAGATTAAGTTTGGAGTTTTCTCAGCTACTTCTTCAATGTCCATCCCACCTTCTGTGGAATACATAATGATATTACGACCTTTAGCCCGGTCTAATAACACAGATACATAAAATTCTTTCGTTTCACTTTCGCCAGGATAGTAAACATCTTGAGCAACTAATACTTTATTTACTTTTTTACCTTCGGCACCAGTTTGAGGAGTTACTAATTGCATACCTATGATATCTGTAGCACGTTGTGATACTTCCTCTAGGTTTTTAGCTAATTTCACACCACCACCTTTACCGCGACCACCAGCATGAATTTGAGCTTTGATTACAACCCAGTCAGAATTGTATTCTTCTTTCAATTTTTTAGCAGCTTCTACAGCTTGCTCTGGGGTTTCAGCAACAATACCTTCTTGTATTCTTACGCCAAAACTTTTAAGTATTTCTTTTCCTTGATATTCGTGAATGTTCATCGATAAAAAATTTAGTGTAAAAGTAGTATTTTTATTCGTAAGGGTCAAGATTTTGTTCGTTAAAAAGCTACTTTTTTTACGGGAGAGTTTGTCTTCAATGCTCGTCAAGAACCTGCACTAACTTTTGAGGTTGTTGGTGCTCATGCTAAGCCTGCGAAGATTTTTCATCGATGTATATTTGTTTTCAACGTAGTGACAGACGATCTTAATTTCACCTATTTTTTATTGATCTCTTGTCTGTATTTATTGGTGTCAATGAGATCGGTTTGTTTCGCAGTTGTCTTCGGTGGTCGCTAAGTTTTTAATGGCTGATGAGAGCCGATCTAAATGATGATTGCCCTGTGTGTCCATATTATTTACACCTCGATTTCATACTTTTTGCTAACTTCGTGTTATGATATTGAAAGCAAGTAATATTTATAAAGCTTACGGTGAATTACCCATTCTAAAAGGCGTTAGCCTAGAAGTAGAGAAAGGTGAGATCGTTTCAATCGTGGGAGCTTCGGGCGCAGGAAAGAGTACGTTGCTGCACATCATCGGGACATTGGACAAGGCCGATAAAGGTGAACTTTATATCAATGGCGCTGCAATACATGCTCTTTCCGCTAATGCACTGAGCAGTTTTCGGAATGAACATATCGGTTTTGTATTTCAATTCCATCATTTGCTGCCGGAGTTTACGGCGTTAGAGAACGTTTGTATTCCTGCCTATATCAAAGGTCAAACCCATGGACAAGTTGAAAAGAAAGCAATGGAATTATTAGATTTGTTAGGTGTAGCTGGACGTGCGAAACATAAACCTTCTCAGATGTCTGGAGGCGAGCAACAGCGTGTCTCGGTAGCCAGGGCGTTGATTAACAATCCGTCTATTATACTCGCAGATGAGCCCTCAGGTAATCTGGATTCTGAAAACGCGTCGTCATTACACAATCTGTTTTTTCATCTGCGGGATACAATGCGTCAAACATTTATTATTGTGACACATAACGAAGAGCTTGCCGGTATATCAGACCGTACCATTCATATGCGGGATGGATTTATTTATTAAATTATGCAAAAATTATTAATTACGTTCGGAACCCGACCGTTAGCCATCCGGCTGTCGAAGTTAATGCAGCGCAAATATGAAGTGATTCTTTCCACTTCAGAAGAAGTTCCTTCGGTATTACAAGACAAATATCTCCATATTCCCACAGGAACAAATCCTACCTTTTCGCACGAAGTGCTCAAGCTGGCTTTGGATCATAACGTGCCCTTCATTCTTCCCCTAGGAGTGGCAGAAGTACAGTCTATAAGTGAATCTATACAGCTTTTTGAAGAATACGGGATACGGGTTATTTGCCCTTCTAAAAATGAGCTTTTGGAAATGGAGGTATTATTCGATCCTATTAAAGAATTGGCGTTAAGTGTGGTGTTAGACCATATAGATTTAATCTCAGGTCAATCTGTTGCTTATGCAGTTAACGGATTAGGCGTAGTTTCAGATTCGGGAGAAGAGTTTGTTTTAGCGGTTTTGAAATAATATGCATATCGAACGTATTCCTTTAGATAAGGAAATTTATTTATTTGAAGTAGACAACGTCCTATTTGCGAAGTCTGATTACGATTTACAGGTCTACTACCTGTTTGCAAACTTTATGGAGTTTACAACAGGGGCGATACCTGCCAGGGATCTTGTTGGTTTTATGAAAAAAGTTTATGAAAACCAAGGACCGAAATTCGTTTTTGACAGACTGAAAGAGATGTTTGGAGTGGAAGAGAAATATAAAGAAAATTTGCTGCGCTTGCATGTTAATGCGCAGTTACCACTCAAATTAATATTATTCAAAGAAGTGGAAGAATTAATTGTTCGACTTTTTACACAAAATAAGCAGGTCGCTATTTTAACAAAGGGTAATCCGGTCGAACAATTAAATAAAATGAAACACATTGACTGGGGAGAAGCAAATCAGTTTAAAAATTTGCTTAAAGTTTATTTTGTGGATGAACTAAAGTTTAGAAATTTCGAACCAATTGATTATCTTGCTGAAGATTATGGCGTGAAGCCCCAAGATTTATATTGGATTCAGGCTGATTAGACTTAAAAGGTATTATGAAGAAATTTTTTGCATTACTGTTTATACTTGGTTCTTTCGGATCTATGCTTTCTTGTAAAAAGGATAGTCCCGCTAGTCCGGATGAGGGAGTTGTCGAAACAGGTATCGATAAAGGCAAAACATATCTGTCTGATGAAAGTGAGAATAAATTACGCGATTCGGTATGGTATTTTTATAAAGTATTATCCTTATGGGAAGAATACATTCCTCCACGCGATATAAATAGGATTGATGAAGATGGCTATTTACGTGAAAATTTCACCCAATATTTTGAGCGAAGCGAAAACGTGTTGGATTATTTAATGGGGTTAACAAAAATCGATCCTTCAGGAGCTCCTATAGACCGTTACAGCTTTATCGATAGACAGGGTGTGATTAGCGGAGAATTAGAGGGAGGTGTAGCTACGGATTTTGGGATGTATGTTTTTTATTTGCAAACCGTTTCTTCGGGCGACAATGCGGATCTATATGTGCGTATGGTAGATGTCGAATCTCCAGCTTATAAGGCAGGCATAAGACGTGGTGATCGTATAGCTCGTGTCAATGGCAATTCGGATATCGATTATGAAGCACAAAGAGCCCAAAATTTCGCTTTTATAAATAATGCATTGTCTTCCTCTTCGATGAGCTTAAACCTAGTAAAAGCGGACGGTTCAACCGATATCGTCTCTATAAATAGCATTGAATATTCCTTCAACCCTGTTGTAAGCGAGAAAGTAATTATTCAAGATGGAAAAAAAATTGGATATTTAGCTTTTAGCTCCTTTATAAGTCTTTTTGTAGAAAACACGAATATTCCTTCGAAAATGAATACAATTTTTCAAGATATCTTTCAAGAATTTGAAACGGAGGGGATTGAGGAACTCGTTGTCGATTTGAGGTATAACGGCGGAGGTATCGTAAATACTGCTGAATATTTAGCCAACAAAATTGTACCTACGAGTGGAAACGGAGAACTGATGTCGACGCACAAAATCAATAGGTATCTCCTTGCCGATCCAGAGATAAAACGAGAGTTTGAAGATGTGTATTTTTCGAAAACGAACGCATTAAATTTAAAGCGCGTATATTTTTTGGTTACTTCTTCCACGGCATCTGCAAGCGAGTTGCTGATCAATAGCCTAGAGCCTTATATGGATGTGCACGTTGTCGGTACCTACGCTTGGGATGAAAACGGAAGTAGGATTTCGGAAAATACCTACGGAAAGCCGGTTGGTTTTTTTGAATTAGAACTTTTAAATAAATCTCTATCATTGTATGCGGCTTCGTTCCAAACCTTTAATGCAGACAACCAAGGCGATTATTTCAATGGATTGATTCCGGATGTCCACGTATCGGAGTTCGATAATTTTTATGATTTTGGCGATGAGCGCGAGTCAATGTTATCAATGGCGTTAAGACATATTAATACCGGGACATATACCTCGCTTGAAAGATCGGCTACAACTTCTATTCGCAATAGGCGGATTCGAAAGGGAATCTTGAATATGGGTGATAGAAGTAAAGTGCATGGCATGTTCAAATTCCGGAATAAAGACCTAAAAATAAAATAGTATTTTTGAGATAGAAACTTAAAGTAAACTTTGATGACAAAGCCAAACAAGCCAGCGACGATAAAGGAAATAGCGAGAAAGCTTAAAATTTCACCTTCCACAGTCTCTCGTGCACTCAATGATCATCCAAGTATTGGGCTTGTGACCACCATGCGTGTCAAAAAAATGGCGGTAGAGTTAAATTATGAACCCAATCAGACAGCAATATTTTTTAAACAACGTAAGACATTTACGATTGGCGTAATTTTGCCGTCATTGTCCGAACCGTTCTTCTCACTAGCTATTAGCGCGATAGAGACTGTCGCTGAAGAACATAAGTATACGGTACTGCTCGGGCAATCGTTGGATAATGAAGAGCGGGAACTTCAAATTATTAATACATTTAAGAAACATCGTGTCGACGGAATTTTGATGTCCATGGGTAAGAATACGACAGACTTAAGTTTTATTGAGATACTTAAGTCTTCCGATATTCCGATTGTATTTTTTGATTGTGTGCCCGAGTTGGATAATGTAGATAAAGTCTATAGTGATCTGTCTTCTGGTATGGAAGAAGCAATTGAAGCATTTATATCTAGAGGACATCAGCGTATCGCACTGATTAATGGCCCCGATACCTTGCTTGCTTCTGGCGAGCGAACAGCAGCATTTAAGAGTGCGCTTAAAAAATTTGATGTCGTGATTGATGAAAAATATATTGTGCATACCGATTTGACGGAAAGAGGTAATGAAGAGGCGATGGAGGAGCTGTGCTCCTTGTCCGAACGACCTTCTGCAGTGGTGTCTTTTAATGATTTCGTGACACTAGATGTCATGAAATATGCACGTCACAGGGGTATTGTCTTAAGTCAGGATATGCATTTTATTAGCTACGCAAATTATCCGTTGTGGAAATATATCGAAAATCCACCAATAGGAAGTATTGAGCAGTATCCGGATAAGCAAGGTGGAAAAGCTGCGGAAATTCTTTTTGATATCTTGACCTCGAAAGAAGAATTTGAGCCTAAAGACATCGTTTTTCCTTCTAAATTGATCTTAAAATAAAAGGCGCGGTTTTTATAGTAACCGCGCCTTTTGTTATTTTGTAGCCAAAGACAAGGAGCTTCTTATAAGTGGATTACTTCACCGTATGCGTCTGCAGCAGCTTCCATGATTGCCTCGCTCATCGTAGGGTGGGGGTGCACCGATTTAATAATCTCATGCCCCGTTGTTTCCAATTTACGGGCTACAACTACCTCAGCGATCATCTCGGTTACATTGGCCCCGATCAAGTGAGCGCCTAGGAATTCGCCGTATTTCGCATCAAAAATAACCTTTACGAAACCATCTTTTGCACCAGCGGCCGAAGCTTTTCCTGAAGCAGAGAATGGGAATTTACCTACTTTGATTTCGTATCCAGCTTCACGGGCAGCTTTCTCCGTATAACCTACGGATGCAATTTCAGGTGAGCAATATGTACAGCCTGGTATATTATTATAATTGATAGCTTCTACATGAAGGCCTTTGATCTTTTCTACGCAGGTAATGGCTTCAGCGGATGCAACATGAGCTAGGGCCTGACCTTTTACAATATCTCCGATCGCGTATACGCCGTCAATGTTTGTTTTGTAGAAATCGTCAACTACAACGCGTCCCTTATCAACTTTTACGCCGACTTCTTCAAGTCCCAAATTCTCAATATTTGGAGAAATACCAACAGCAGATAAGACCACCTCAGCTTCGATTACTTCGTTTCCTTTTGCTGTTTTAATATTAACTTTAGAAAGATTTCCTTTTGTATCAACAGATTGAACTTCTGATTTCGTTAAAATTTCAATGCCTGCTTTTTTAAGGGATTTTTCGAGTTGTTTTGAAACCTCTTCATCTTCAACAGGGACAATACGATCCATAAATTCTACAATGGTAACCTTGGTTCCTATTGTATTATAAAAATAGGCAAATTCAACACCAATTGCCCCGGATCCCACTACAACCATTGATTTGGGCTGTGTCGGTAAGTTCATTGCTTGACGGTATCCAATGATTTTTTTTCCATCTTGAGGAAGGTTAGGTAATTCCCTAGAGCGAGCGCCGGTAGCAAGAATAGTATGTTTTGCAGTATACTCTTTCGTCGAACCATCAGCCCCTTTTACCTCTATTTTACCACCTTTTTTGATTTTGGCAGTACCCATGATCACATCGATCTTATTCTTTTTCATCAAGAATTGAATACCTTTGCTCATCCCGTCTGCAACACCTCGGCTCCGTTTTACGATAGCGCCAAAGTCAGCCTCTCCACCTTGTACTTTGATGCCATATTCTTCAGCGTGATTTAAATATTCAAATACTTGAGCACTTTTTAATAATGCTTTAGTTGGAATACATCCCCAATTTAAACAGATACCTCCTAAAGCTTCGCGCTCCACAACAGCAGTCTTAAAACCTAATTGAGCAGATCGGATAGCAGCTACATAACCTCCAGGACCACTTCCGATGACGATGATGTCGTAGTTCATATAATTTAATGATTTTGTGTCTTTTACAATTAAACTCAAAAATACATTTTTTTTTTGGTAGCACGTAATTTGAGCGTGTGATTTTGACGTTATCATACCTAGATAAATTATTTTGAACACCTTATTTTTACAGAAAAATAAATACCCGCGTGGGTTTGTCACTAGGTAGTCAATAATGGTAAATAATCTGTGTAATATGAATAATAAAGCTATTTTTGTTACCGAAAACACCTTATTTGTATGTTAAGAATATTTCAACAAATCGCACTTTGGGAGGCCATTTCTACTGTTATATTGTTTTTTGTGGCGATGCCTTTAAAGTATTTTGCGGATGTACCCGAAGCGGTTCGAATTGCGGGATCCATTCATGGATTTTTAGTCGTTATTTTTGTTATCTTGCTAGTGGCATGTTGGCAAACGTATAACTGGAAATTCTCAAAAGTACTGACCTATTTCGTTTTATCTCTAATCCCTATTGTCTCATTTTGGGTTGAAAAAGACGTTAAAAAAGAAATCGCTTCTATAAAGAGAAGCAATATCCGTTAGTCATGTTTTAGTTTAGGCGTGTCTATACTCATATAGGCATAGGTAATTTCGGTTTTGCCATGTGGCACAGGGAGGCCATTTTCATCGAGGTTGACGAAGACCAATTTGTCTATTGAAAGAATCGTTTTCCGCGTAATCTTATTTCGTACCTCACAGGCCAAGGTTATGGAGGTCGTGCCGAAATGAGTTGCTATAATACCTAGTTCGATAATATCCCCTTGTCTGGCTGAGCTGACGAAATTTATTTCGGAGATGTATTTGGTAACAACATGGGGATTACTTAATTGTACGATGGCATAGATAACGGCTTCTTCGTCGATCCACCTCAACAATGTTCCCCCAAACAAGGTGCCGTTTGGATTGAGGTCTTCTGGTTTTACCCATTTTCGTGTATGAAAATTCATCTGGTGGTTTCGTTTTTTTGAGATAATAGATAAGGAACAAAGATTAAGGCTCAAAGACTATCCTTGCTCCTTAATCCTCGCTCTGAACCTTTTTTTAAGCATGAATTGCTCGGTTAGCAGTAGCGGCTAATGCTGCTTCTTTTAATGCTTCTGTATAGGTAGGGTGTGCATGGCAGATACGGCCGATATCTTCTGCAGATGCACGGTATTCCATGGCGACCACGGCTTCAGCAATGATGTCCGCTGCTCTTGGGCCTATGATATGTACTCCAAGAACCTCATCCGTTTCTATATCCGCCAAGACCTTAACAAATCCATCCGTGTCTCCAGATGCTTTTGCCCGGCCGGAGGCTTTGAAAGAAAATGAACCAGCCTTATATTTTTTACCGGCTTCTTTGAGTTGTTCTTCCGTTTTACCGACTGAAGCTACTTCGGGCCAAGTGTAAACTACCCCAGGAATTAAGTTATAATCGATATGTGGTTTTTGACCAGCAATACGCTCGGCTACATAAATTCCTTCATCTTCTGCTTTATGCGCCAACATAGCGCCCTTTACCACGTCCCCAATCGCGTAAACGCCCGCTACAGCGGTTTCCAAATGATCGTTTACTGGGATTTTATTGCTTCTCTCTTCAGCAGTAATGCCTATATTTTCTAATCCCAGATCTTTGGTATAGGCGATACGGCCGACTGAAACAATACAATAATCACCTTCAAAAGACACGCTTGCTCCTTTGGTATCTTCTGCCGTTACCGTGACATTTTTACCTTTTACCGAGGCACCTGTTACTTTGTGGCCTAAAAAGAATTCCATGCCTAATGACTTTTTCAATACGCGTTGTAGTTCTTTTCCTAGTCCACCATCCATGGTGCTGATAATTGATTTGGCATATTCTATAACAGAAACTTTTGCACCCAAACGCGCATACACGGAACCTAACTCTAGGCCGATTACTCCTCCACCGATTACGATAAGATGTTTAGGGACTTCATTCAGATTTAACGCTTCTGTAGATGTAATGATACGCTTTTTGTCAATAGGCAGAAATGGTAATGCTGTAGGTTTTGAGCCTGTCGCAACAATTACATTTTTTCCTTTTATTTCTTCTGTTGTGCCGTCACTTTTAGTGATTTTGATCGTATTTTTGTCTACAAAAGAGCCAACACCTTCAAAAGAATCAATTTTATTCTTTTTAAAGAGAAAAGTGATGCCAGCTGTATTTTGCGCGATAACATCATTTTTACGAGCGATCATCTTTTTGATATCAATTTTCAAATTGCTCAGATTAATCCCATGATCTGCGAAATTGTGAGCGGCATTATGATAATGTTCCGACGTGTCTAATAACGCTTTTGATGGGATACAACCCACATTAAGACATGTGCCGCCGAATGTGCTGTATTTTTCGATAACTGCTGTTTTAAGGCCTAATTGGGCGCATCGGATGGCAGCTACGTAACCACCTGGACCACTACCAATTACTATAACATCGTATTGCATGCGTGCGAATTTTATTTTTTGTTGCTAAGTTACTTATAATAGAAGGCACAAACTAGCACCTTTTTTATCAAAATCGTTCCAAAAAGCTTATTCAGCAACGATTTTACCTTTCATAACACCGTAATGGCCAGGGAAACTACAGATGAAATCGTAAACACCTTTTTCAACAGTGAATGTAATTTTATCTTCTTCACCTGGACCTAATAATTTAGTATGTGCCACAATGGAAGAAAGGGAAGATTTAGGAATGTATTCTGACTCCGCAGCACCTGTAGCTTCTGCGCCGAAGGTAGGTAAATCTACACCAGGTTTTAGCACAACAAAGTTATGTCCCATAGATTCTTTCGGCATGGTGCCTACATTTTTTAGTGTAATTTCTACAGGTTCACCTGCTTTTACACGAATTAACTCCGTGTCGAACTTCATTTGATCATTGCCTTCTACCGTCCATGTATTAGACAAATTGACATTTTCAATACCAGGTATTGTTTCAGCTACAGCATCTGTAGACTCTTCTGTTGCTGCATTATCAGTGGTAGATTTTGTGTCATTACCTCCACATGAGGATAGTGAAATCGCGAATAAAACTGCCGGAATGATAAAGAATTTTTTCATATATATATTGTTTGTTTTCAAGTGGTGATGAAGCTATTCTGATGCTATATATTCCCGTAAAGGGTTTTTTGAAATCAGAATGGTTTCATACGTCTTTGTTAAATCAGCGACTAATTTACTAATAATTTTGTTGAACTGCTGTCTTTGCTCGCCTAAAATGTAATATTATTTTCATTTTTCAATGCGCAGGTTTTTGTAATCTTATTGTACAGATCTATGGGGTGGAAGGGCTTACTAATCACGTCATCCGCGCCTACTTCGAAAGCAGCTTGTTGTTCATGTTCAAGCACCGAAGCCGAAATAGTTATAATCGGGACATTCCGCTTATCCCGATTAGGGTGCCTACGGATTTCTTTGATCGCCTCGAATCCAGACATGATCGGCATGTGCGTATCCATTAAGATCAAATCGTAGGTGTTAATTTCGAATTCCTCTAATGCCAACATGCCATTTTTCACTACCTTTACATGACAACTCCATGTTTGAAGCATATGAGAAAGCATAAAGCTATTGAGCTCGTTGTCTTCAGCTACTAGTACATTGAGCTTATTTAATTCGGGGAATTGAGTATATTGTAGTCGAACTTTTTCTTGCGTACTTTTTTCTGCTTTTTGAATAGTTGACACAAACGAGAACTCAGAGCCGTTACCGTAGGTGCTTTTCGCACTAACCTTTCCTCCCAGTAACTCGGAAAGTCTTTTTACAATAGCTAAGCCCAAGCCGGTGCCCCCAAATTTTTTGGTTATGCCATCGTCGCCTTGTTCAAAAGCTTGAAATATTTTTTCAACGGCGTCGGGCTTAATACCAATGCCGGTATCTCTTACCACAAAGCTAATGGAATATTGATCTCCAATATTCTCCACGTTTGTAACTATTAATGATATTTTTCCTTTTTCGGTGAACTTTAAGCTGTTGGAGATGAAATTGCTGATGATCTGTTGAAGCCGTAAGGCATCGAACCTAACATATTGTGGCAGTGCCTCATCTAGAATGACTTCAAAATCCAAATTTTTGTTAGTTGCCTTAAGTTTGAAATTTTTGTCGAACTCCAAAATCATGGCTTTCAAATCAAAATCTTCAAACTCGATTTTCATCATGCCCGAATCTATTTTTGAAATGTCTAAGATGTCATTGATGATCAAAAGCAAAGAATTAGAAGCGTTCTCTAAACGATTTATCCAGTCGATTTGCTCGGGATTCAAATTTGCATTTTTGAGCATATGAACAATACCCATAATTCCATTTATGGGGGTACGGATTTCATGACTCATATTGGCTAAAAAAATCTCTTTCGACCGGCGGGCCTGTTCTGCTTCTTTATTGGCTTGAATTAAGGCTTTTTTGGATTGTTCCAGTTCCATGTTCTTTTGGATGATTTCTTCTTGAATATGGATCTGTTTTATAAAGGAAGTCACCTTTGCAATAGTGATCTCTGGATTAAGGGGTTTATATAGGTAATCAACTGCTCCACTCTCTAGGCCCCGTATTAGATACTTATCTTCTTTAGATATTGCTGTTACCATGATCGCCGTGATGTGGCTAGTTCTTGAATTGGACTTCAATAGTGAAACAAATTCGAATCCGTTGATTTCAGGCATTTGCACATCGACTAGGGCAATAGATATGTCCTTCATCCAACAGATTTTTAATGCTTCATTGGGATCTGTAGAGCTGATAATGTTGATGTCTCCAATATCTGAAAGTAAAGCCGAAAGACTGATGATGTTTTCCTCTTTATCATCAAGAATGAGAAGATTGATGGTACTCATAGAAGTTTACTTTATGGAACAAAAGTAGTTAATTATTTCTTTGTTTTTGAGCACATTCGCTTTTGATGACGTAGTGATAGCGCTGTTGGGCATAGTATTTATAAGTGCATCATTAGGATCTTGTATTATCGAAGTTCCGCCGAAAAATTCTACTCTTTTAATACCATATGCTCCGTCGTTGTTTGCACCAGAGAGTAAGAGGGCCGTACATCTGGTTGTATACACCTCCGCCGCACTCTCGAAAAGGACGTCGATGGAAGGTCGTGAAAAGTTGACCGGATCGGAGATGTCCAAAGAAAACGTATGGTCGGGCTCAACGAGTAGATGATAACCCGGAGATGCAAAATAAATATTATTACCTTCAATTGTTACCTTGTCTTCGGCAGAAAGAATGGGCCTTTTGAGCTTCAACGTAAGGCTTTTCTCCATTTGAGTTGGATATTTTGCATTCCGGTGAATGATTACAATTATTGCTGATGAAATTTTGGCGGGGATACTTTCCAACATGTTTACAATCACACCGTATGAGCCCGCAGAGCCTCCTATCAAAATTATATCCTCAGCTTGTGCCATTATTTTATTTTTTGATAAATGTTTAAGCTTTTGTTGATGACTTTAAAATTCGCATTCATTTCCTGCCTATAAAGCGATTCTTTAGTGCCTAGGCACAAAAATCCGAATAAGCTTAACGATTCATAGAATACATTAAGCACGCGCTGTTGTAATTCTTTGTCAAAATAAATAAGCACGTTGCGACAGCAGATCAGTTGAAATTCATTAAATACATTATCGGATACTAAATTGTGATTAGAAAATAAAATACTATTCCGATATTCATTGTTGATGATTACGGCATCATACATTGCAGTATAGTGATCGGAGAATTTACTGTTCATTCCTACTCGGTTATAGTTCTCTGTGTACGATTTTATTTTTTCCACGGTGTAAACACCTTTTTTAGCAGTATTAATGGCTTGTTGGCTGATGTCGGTTCCGTAGATAAAGGAGCGGTTTAATAATTTTTCTTCTTGTAATAGTATGGATAATGAATAAGCTTCCTCTCCGGTAGCACATCCAGCACTCCAAACACGTAGTTGTGGATAAGTTTGTAAGTAGGGGAAAACAGCGTTTCTTAACTCTTGATAGAATGGTGGGTCACGAAACATCTCGGTTACATTAACCGTAATCTCCTGAATAAAATACCCAAAAAAACCATTCACATTTAGAATTGCATTTTTTAGGTCGATAAGATCCATGCTTTCCATGGCCATAAGACGTTGCACTCGTCTTTTTAAGGATGATTTAGAATAACCCGATAGATCATAGTCTGCTACTTTCTTAAGCAAATAGACAACATCATCCAACTCTTCAAATGTAATATGGACCGGCTCTTTTAACTTAACCATACTTGCATTAATGATGTTAATTTGTCAATATCAATGGGTTTGCTGATGTAGTCGTTGGCTCCGATCTGTAGTGACATTTCCCTGTCGCCTTTCATTGCCTTTGCCGTTACAGCAAGGATAGGAAGTTTTTTGAATTTCAACTCCTCGCGAATAATTCGAATGGCTTCATGTCCGTCCATCTCCGGCATCATAATGTCCATCAATACGATGTCTATCTCGTTACCGAGTTTTTCCATTAATTTTATCGCTTCTTTGCCATTATTAGCCACCTCGATTTCCATGTTAAGACTTAGTAAAGTTGTCGTTAGCGCAAATACATTTCGCATGTCGTCATCTGCAATCAAAACGCGCTTTCCCGCCAAATTATTCGTTTGGATAGTGGGATCTATTTTATGGATATTCTTGACCGGTTGATAGTGTTCATTATTTATTTTGTTCAAGAATAAATTCACTTCGTCTATGAGTCTATCACTCGATTTAGCCGATTTTAATACAGTAGCTTTTGCATAAGATAATATCTTTTCGGACTGATCTTTCGGTAACTCAAATGCCGTATTGATAATAATTGGAATATTTTCAAGTGATCGGGAATCTTTTATACGTTCCAATAGCTCTATACCCGTGCCGTCCGGAAGTTGCATATCAAGAATAATGCAGTCTATGTTTGGTTCCTGATTCAGTTTTTCCCAAGCGGAGCTAAGGGAAAATGCCTGAATCACATTTATCTTATGCTCTGCGAAAGAGTTTTTTATAAAATCACTTTGTAATTCTTGGTCTTCAATCAATAAGATCTTTTTTACCGATTGGCTTAAATTTAAGTTAATATTATCAAATGTCTTTTTGATAGCCTCTTCATTTACGGGCTTATGCATGAACCCTATTGCGCCTTTTTCCAGAAAATCTTTTTTGTTAAATGAAGCCGCTGACATCATGTGAATTGGGATGTGTTTGGTGTTTTCATTTTCTTTCAATACGCGAAGTACTTCCCAACCATCCGAAATAGGAAGCATCACGTCCAAGATAATTGCATCGGGTATGATCTCTTGTGCCAATTTAATCCCCATAGATCCATCGTGTGCCAGGGTAACTTTGAAATTGTAGTTCTCAGCGAAGGCTTTAAGTATGTCTGCGAAGTTAACATCGTCCTCAATTATCAGTATACTTCTGTGTTGATTTACTATAAAACCACCGCCCGTCTCTTTAACATCAATTTGCTCGGAAGATTTCTTAACAACCGGTGAAGCCGATGTTTGCGGTGTCTTATTTGGAATGATGAGGGTAAAGGTACTCCCTTTTTCTAGATCACTTTCTAACGTTATTTTCCCTCCTAGAATGGAGGCAATCTCTTTGCTAATGGAAAGTCCTAGTCCGGTCCCGCCATATTTTCTGCTCGTGGAGCCGTCTTCTTGTTTAAATGCCTCGAAAATTAACTCTTGTTTTTCCTGGGAAATACCTTTTCCGGTGTCTGATACTTTAAAATGCAAGTTATTGTCTAAATAAGATATCTTGAAATCGACCTTTCCATTTTTATCCGTGAACTTAAATGCATTTGATAAGAAGTTTTTCAACACTTGCTCTAACCTGTATTCATCACATAAAAATTTATCGGGTACATTACTGGATGATGATACACTGAAGATAATTTGTTTATCATTCGCTAATTCTTTGAACAGTTCCCCGATATTGTCTTTAAATTCATTTGTATTGATCGTCTCAATATGCAGCTCTATATTACCCGACTCTATTTTGGCGAGATCTAACAGCTCATTAATAAGTTGTAATAAATCGCTTCCTGCGCTATGAATGACATTGGCATATTTTACTTGATCTCCGGTCAAATTTTTACCCTTATTATCGTGCAGAAGTTTGGCTAAGATCAAAATACTATTTAGCGGTGTACGAAGCTCGTGACTCATATTCGCCATGAATTCTGATTTATATTTGCTTGCAAGTTCTACTTCCGCTATTTTTTGTTCAACCGTTATTTGAGCGGTGTTCAGGTCTTTGTTTCGTGTCTCAAGTTCGGAGGCCTTCTCATTGAGTTCTTGGTTGGTTTGCGTCAATTCCTCTTGCTGTACACGCAATTCTTCTTCTGATGACTCTAATAAATTCGTCTTATATACTAATTCTTCGTTCGTAATACGAAGCTCTTCTTGCTGTGCTTCTAGTTCTTCAGTTTGCCGTTGAGTCTCCTCTAATAATTGCTCTACGAGATGATGACTTTGTCCGAATTTTATCCGTGTAGCGATATTTCTCGATGCCCTGATCAGAAACTCAACATATTTGGGCGATTGATTTTCTTCGATGTTTAAGACGATTTCCAAAAGACCAAGACTATGCCCTTCGTGAGCTAGCGGACAAATAAAGACTGTCGCAGGAATCTCGCGTGCAATACTGCTTTTGATATTCAAATGGTCAATATCTTTGATCGATAGTATTTTGATCTCGTTATTCTCTACTACTTTGCCCAATAAACCTTCGCCGGTAATGAAACTCGACGGGCACAGGTTTTTGTCTACCCCTACACTGTTACTTAAACGAAACTCGTTCGAACCGATCTTTCGGATGTATATTGTAGCTCCATAAAATGGAGTTACTCCGTCTAAGATATTCAAGGCTATCTTACTTATTTCATCTTCATCATCGATACCACTAATCTCCTCAATAATCTTATTGTTGGTTTCCAATACCCAGTTCGTATTTTCTATTTTTTCACTCGCAACTATAAATTGATTATTCATTTCTTTGAGCTCCTTACGGGATGTCCGTAAGTATTCGAGCAATTGAAATACTTTAAAAAATGTATAGAGAATAACCACCAGCGATATGCAGATCAACGCAAGGACTATTTTTTTTGAATCGTCAAACCGCTCTTTGTTTTTTGCTAAACCTTCTTCTCTTTGTTCAATAATAAATTGGGTGTACGTATTAAGCGCACTCTTTGTTTCTTCTTGTTCATCGACTAGGTACGACGCAATTTCATTCCGATTTTTATGTTTTAGTTGTTGCTCAAAATAGGCTAAATCGGTAATTCGTTCTACTAATTCTCTTAGGTTCTTTTGTACGGGACCATTGGAATGAAAATAGCTGTTGTGTGTTTCTAATTTGATAAGGCTATTTAAAGCCTCGTTTTTGTCTTCTTTTATCCGTTGGGCATCGGGTTGTAGATTATTGGTGGCGTAATGCGCTTTATACTGAATAATATGATATAAATTGGATTCAATAGCTGTAGATGTAGCAAAACGTTCTTCAGCTAAATTTATGATCAATTCGTTTTCGTCCGTAAAACTATTTAGCTTATTAAAAAAATACAAAGCCGAGAATATAATTACGAGATAAGCTAGTACAATACTTATTAAAAGCTGTAATTGTATTATATTTCTTCGAGCCATAATTTATTCCATCATTTTATAATAATATAAATACTTTATCCACAAAATTTGTTTGCCATATCTTTTGTACCTATTGTATAGCGGATACGCATCTAAACTTGATGTGATTTGATAAATTGTGAGGAGTATATATTATTTTTAACGTAAATATGTTAGATAATTTTTATACAAATATAATCAATATACTCTTCTGAAGAACGTTGTAAAGGTAATTCTTTTGAAGAATTGAACCTAAAGGTGTTAAAAACTCGTCTAATTTTAATACCTTTAGGGAGAAAGTGAACCATATAACAAATACTACGGAAAAATGAATTCAGAAATAACATTAATATTGACCATTGTAGGGGGACTAATCGCCTTCTTTCTTTTGTTTTATCTTTTGCCTGTAAACCTGTGGTTTACAGCTCAACTTTCGAATGTGCGCATCAGCCTTTTGAATTTGGTTTTGATGCGTCTACGTAAAGTTTCTCCAGCGTTGGTAACGAATGCAATGATTACTTCGACAAAAGCAGGATTGCGTATCACTACGAACGAGATAGAAACACATTATTTGGCAGGTGGAAATGTAAATAAAGTTATTAGAGCATTGATTTCAGCGGATAAAGCAAATATTCCATTAAGCTTCAAGTTGGCAACTGCTATTGATTTAGCAGGACGGGATGTGTTTGATGCAGTACAGCTTTCTGTAAATCCTCAGGTAATAAACACACCTCCGGTAGCAGCTGTTGCTAAGGATGGCATTCAATTGATAGCGAAGGCGAGGGTAACCGTGCGTGCGAATATTAACCAACTGGTCGGAGGAGCTGGTGAGGAAACTATTTTGGCTCGTGTTGGTGAAGGTATTGTTACGACGATCGGGTCCGCAGACAGCCACAAACAGGTTTTGGAGAATCCGGATAGAATTTCAAAAACCGTACTTGCGAAAGGACTGGATTCAGGTACAGCTTTTGAAATATTATCGATTGATATTGCCGATATTGATATCGGTGTAAATGTTGGCGCGCAACTACAGACTGATCAGGCTGAAGCTGATTTAAAGGTTGCAAACGCTAGAGCAGAAGAAAGAAGGGCTATGGCAGTTGCCAATGAGCAAGAAATGCGTGCGAAAGCGCAGGAAGCAAAAGCAAAAGTAATCGAGGCCGAAGCTCAAGTTCCATTGGCTATGGCCGAAGCGTTTAGAAGCGGTAATCTGGGTATAATGGATTATTACAAGATGCAGAATATTCAAGCCGATACGGATATGCGCTCTTCAATTTCCAATCCTAAAGGAAACGATAAAAGTAAATAAGATCAAATAGATTTTTAAAAAAAAGCCAATTGGATACGTTCAATTGGCTTTTTTTGCAAAAAACAAAACCTTGGCGTTGGGCGCCAAGGTTTGCTACTAACCAATTATAAACCTAAATTATGAAAAGACATTTTTAAAACAATTACACTGCTCCGAATTGTTAAGACAAATTTACGGCAAGATTTTTCATCTATCAAGTATTCTGATAAAGAAAGTTGTTATCACAACTACTTTGTGACAATTACATGATTTGTGTTATTTTTTGGGATAAAAAAATGACTCGAATGAATAAAAGTTGTTTTTGAAATGGGTAATAAAAAACTGTATTTTTGGAATCAGATATGATATTAAAACGCTTAGAATATGTGAAAGCCATCTTTTTGGATGTGGATGGTGTGCTTACAGACGGATCGATCTTCGTTAATGAAGTCGGAGAGCAGCTACGGACTTTCAACGTAAAAGATGGCTATGCGATTCAATTGGCAATTAAGAAAGGAATTAAGATCTGCGTCATAACCGGAGGGAAATCGGAGGGGGTATTAAGAAGATTTGAAGGTCTGGGTGTAGAAGAGATACATATGGGGATTACAGATAAACTTGCTATACTGGAAGCTATCTTAGAAAGATATCAGATTAATAAGGAAGAGGTTCTCTTTATCGGTGATGATATGCCAGATTTGGCGTGTATGCAATATGTGGGAATCGCTGCCGCCCCCCAAGATGCCGTTGAGGAAATCAAGGCGATAAGTCATTATATATCTTCTAAGGAAGGCGGGAGAGGTGTTGTTCGTGATGTCGTGGAGAAGGTACTGAAATTACAAAACAAGTGGGGCGCGGATTTTTCTGTAAAAAGTGTTTGATATATGATACTTGATAAACTAAAAGATGTGCAGGTAGTTTTGGGTTCTCAATCACCACGACGCCGTGAATTGTTAGCTGCTTTGGGGATTTCGTTTGAAGTTATTGTGAGAGAGGTTGATGAACGTTTTGATTCCGATATTGAGGTTCAACATGCAGCGCTGGAAATAGCACGTAAAAAGAGCGCGGCTTTTTTAGAGGAGCATTTTTTCGAAGCGTTGGTTATTACCGCTGATACCATCGTGATCGATGCGGAAGGTAATCCGATTGGTAAACCTAACGATCAAGATGATGCTATTCGCATATTGCGTCGGCTATCCGGGAAACCACACGTTGTACATACAGCAGTAGTTATTCGGTATAGAGCGAAACAGCATCATTTCACCGAAGAAACAAAAGTATGGTTTGCGGCGTTGAGCGATGATGAAATAGCGTATTATGTTAATTTATACCAACCTTATGACAAAGCTGGTGCGTACGGTATCCAGGAGTGGATAGGCCGTGCAGCTGTGACGAAAATAGAAGGTTCTTACGAAAATGTGGTAGGACTACCTACCGCTCGTCTGTTTCAGGAACTGAAAGAAATATTAAAATAAAAAATGGAGCGTTAGCTCCATTTTTTTATTTTATGTGATACCGTATTCCGGCGTAGAACATTTTTCCCGTCAATGGACCCCAAAGTAAGTTGGTGTCAAAGTAGGAACCAAAAGGATCTTCAAAAGCTATTATTGGATTTTTTTGATAGTAATTTGACAGATTTTCTCCTCCTACATATACATCAAAGTTTTTGGCTTTGCCTAGCGTTTTGCTGATCTGTGCGTTCATCGTAACATAGGCTTCCGAATAGCGCGATAATTGATATTCTTCTGGATTAGCTGCCGTAGATGGTAACCTTTTTTCTCCCACCACATTTAACGTATAATCAAAGCTCCATCCGCTATGTGTATTGTATGCTAGGTTCATAAAACCTCGGTGTTTAGCCGTCAATGGCTTTTGTAATCGTCCGGCTTCATAATCTGTTTGTACATCAAGTAGTCTATAAGCAAGCCTAGCTTCCAAATGTTGTGCTGGCATAAACCTGAATTCTGTTTGTAGGCTGTTTGAAAAAGATTTTCCGTCCAGATTATAGAAAGAGATTGCCCTTGGATTTTCATAGTCGATGATGACTTGATTTTGAAAATTATTGTGAAACAATTCGACGGACATTCCAGATTCTCTTCCAAACAACTGAAAATCCTGGTCAAAAGTAAGGCCCGTATTCCAGGATACCTCCGGTTTTAGATTGTATGCAAACTGTCCGTTATCTAGGGCTGAATAGTTAATCGCGCGACTTGACGCGAGGATACTCATGTTTTCCGCAAATATATTGGCGGTACGTTGGCCTCTCCCCGAACTCACGCGTATCGTCGTACCTGTAACTGGAGAATACCGTAGTACCGCACGAGGCGTTGTGAACCACCCATATATATTGTTGTAGTCTTGTCGAATGCCTAATACGGCATCAAATTTTTCGGATGGGCTGAATGTATATTCTGCAAATGCCCCAGAAACGACTTCTTTCCTGTCAAAATTGTAGCTGTTTACATCTTCAGTGTAATCGTCGTATGTTAAGGATGTACCCACCTTATATTTATGATTAACGGTGCCGATTACATCTTGATAAATTAAGTTGGCATATCCGCTATTTTGCTCACTTAAGTACGTGTTTAATCCAAAATAACTATCCTGTTTATAGTTGGAAGCGGATAATTGTAACCCTATGCTACGCAGCCTATTCTGCGGAAATACATAGCCTATTTTTGCGAATCCTTCGATTCGCTGGTTGTCAAATCCCAATCCGTAGCGGTTGGTGGTTAATTTGTCTGTTGCTTTATTAAAATCGATTTCACCACCTGTCCTGTCATCCTTTAAGAATTTAACCCCAAATTGAGCGATTAGGCCTTTTCCATCTTCATAATGCCATCTATTTATGCCGGAAAAGAGGTTTCCTACAGGGGCATCACGAAACCCATTGTCACTGAAATTCATATTTTTATTGTACATGAAGTTGTCGTGGAGCAATAATCCGACAGACCAGTCTTCATTTATTTTGTGCGAAAGATTCAAGTTGACATCCGTACGTCCCATGTTATTTGCATAGGCATTGAAAAATAGCTTCTCTGATGTATGTGGTTTTTTAAGTTCGACATTGATTTGCCCGGCCATGTTTTCGAATCCATTTACCACCGAACCGATTCCTTTACTTATTTCGATGGATTCAATCCAGGAGCCAGCGATACTGTTTAATCCTAAAGGCGTCGCAAAACCGCGTGGGCCAGGAAGGTTTTCTACGGTTAGCTGCGTGTAGATGCCACTTAATCCCAACATTTGAATTTGTTTGCTGCCTGTCACGGCGTCATTGCTCACTACATCTACCGAAACATTTGTCTCAAAGCTTTCACTTAGATCACAACAGGCCGCTTTAAATAGTTCTCTTGTGGTCAGTACTTCTACACGATTCGGTTCCATTGATTTGACGTAAGCAGATTTTCGACGACGAGATACCACTACTTCCGATAGCACATTGTCTTGGGCATGGATAACCAAAACTTCGTGCAAATCTTTTACTTCAACCGTGTCTGGTTCCATCCCCGCGAAAGAAAAAACCAAATTTTTTAATCCTTCTTCGTGTTTGATTTTGAAGACCCCGTTTTCATTGGTAATCGTGTTGGTACTGTTGTTTTCCAACCATTTGATATTCACGCCTATGATCGGACTCAGATCTCCTTTTGCGTTTTCTTTGACAACGACACCCGTGATTTCATGTTCATGATCGTGATGATCATCATGATCCTTTTTCTGAGATTTAGTTTCCTGATCATGTTGATGAATGTCATGTGAAGCGCCATGACTATGCCCTCGTTCTTCCGCGCCCAACCTATTATAATGACAACATTCATGAAGTTTTTTGTAAACGTCATCGGGCGCTGTATATAGCGGAGTGTCATGCCCAACGGTTGCTATGGCCTGCTGTATGTGATTTAATTTTGTTTGTTGGGAATTGTATTTTACGGTCAATTCACCCGTTTGTATATTCCATACCGCGCTTTCAACACCCTTGATATTTGCGGCTTTTTCGATTCGATTTTTACACATTCCGCAGTTTCCAGCCACTTCAAAACGGGCTGTGCTGTCTGATTGTGCAAAGCTTTTATGTCCTACTGATAGGATGAGTACTAATAAAGATAATTTTAATATAAAATTCATTGTAATTCATTTTAAGTATAAAAATTCCATTACATCTAGTTTAACTAAATGATTAAATAAAGAAATCGAAATACTAAATCCTGAAATTACGATGGAGAAGGTAGGTTGGTGGCGAAGAATTGGAAAATGCTACTGTTTCTTCGGGCGTGTGTTTGCTATTAAAAACAAAATCAATAAAAAGACTAGGTTGTACCCAATATAATGTAATTATGGTCGGGCTAAATCCGAGAAAACTTTTGCTGTAGTCCGCCGAGAATAGTTTGTCAGACAATTGATCCAATTTTACCTGTATATCATTACACGAATGACTTTCTTGACAATTGGTCTTTTTTTCTGCGGTGTGCTGGTGATCTTTCGAACACAGAGGGCAATTACTGTGTGTGTTCGCCCCTTCCATAAGACTTATTACGGTAGTACCGCTACACTGATGCAAATATATAGTCGCTCCACTAGATGTGAAGGAATATAGTATCAACATGGTAAGCGCTAAAAACTGTCTCATCATCACAAAGATACAATGATTAAGACGAATAAAAAAACAAAAAATAATTTGATATTTTGAAATAAACTTACTAGGTTAGATTCCGACAAATATAAAACCTAGATGAATGATGGAAAGTATTCTCAGCACACCGATTGGAGTTTATGCGAGTATAACGGGGTTAATTATTTTAGCCTGTTTACTACTTAAATTTTACGCTAAAGTTATTTCAAAAGTAAGTTAGTGATTAAGGCTACTAAAAAGTCCGTTTGTCGACCTTTTAGTAGCTTTTTATTTTTTTAATTCTCTAACTTTTTAGTTCTCTAACAAAATCCGGAATATACTTTAATGGGTTTTCCTGAGCAAGTATTTTGACAAATGCCGTCCCAACAATGGCACCATTTGCATAGGTCGTTGCTTTTTCAAACGTTTCTTTATTAGAGATTCCGAAACCTATTATAAATGGATTAACAAGATTCATCTCTTTGATTCTATTGAAATAATCCGCTGATTGATTTTTAACTTCAAGCTGTTTACCTGTAGTTGCATTCGAGGATAGCAAGTAGATGAAATTTGTCGTTAGACTGTCTATTTTACGGATACGCTGTTCTGAAGTCTGTGGTGTTACTAAAAAGATATTGCTGACTCCATTTTCTTCGAAAATAGTTTTATACAGCTCTTCGTACTCATACATCGGAAGATCGGGTAAGATGGTGCCGTTCACCCCAACTTCTTTACATGCTTTACAGAAGTTTTCTACACCAAATTGTAAAACGGGATTAAAATAGCCCATTAAGTAAACCGGAATACTGACGTACTTTCTTAAATCTTTTAATTGATCAAAAAGCAGTTTTAAGGTCATCCCGTTTTTTAAAGCAATTTCGGAACTATGTTGTATAGTAGGGCCATCTGCAACCGGATCGGAATAGGGGAAGCCGATTTCTAAAAAATCTACACCCGATTGCTCTAATGTCTTAGCGATTTCTATGGTACTATCCAATGTGGGATAACCCGCTGTAAAATATATGGATAGTAAACCGTTCGAGTTTTTGTTGATTTGCATTTTAAAAAGTAAAAGGTAAACGTAAAAAGTAAGCTTGCTACAAATTAAAGTATTTCATATAATTATCTAAATCCTTGTCGCCGCGACCAGATAAACATACAACCACTGTTTCATCGCCTTTGAAATTCATTTTTTGAAGATAGGCGAGTGCGTGAGAGCTTTCTATTGCCGGAATAATTCCTTCTAATTTCGTCAGTTCCAAGCCTGCCTGCATTGCTTCATCATCCGTCGCACTTACATATTGTCCTCTGCCGCTTTTGAACAACCACGCATGCTGCGGTCCTATTCCCGGGTAGTCAAGCCCCGCAGAGATGGAGTACGGTTCTATCACCTGTCCATCCGTTGTCTGCATCAGTATCGAACGACTTCCGTGCAATACACCTTCTTTTCCTAAGACGGTAGTGGCCGCAGATTCACCGGAGTGTATCCCGTGGCCTGCGGCTTCAACAGCGATAAGTTTGACGTGCTCATCGTCTAAAAAGTGGTAAAACATTCCCGCAGCATTTGATCCTCCCCCTACACAAGCCATTACAACATCCGGAGTAGATTTTCCTGTTTTTTTCAACAATTGCACCTTCGTTTCTTCTGATATAATAGATTGGAAGCGAGCAACTAAATCGGGGTAGGGGTGCGGGCCTACCACAGATCCAATGATGTAATGTGTATCTACGGGATTGTTAATCCAATCTCTTAACGCCTCGTTTGTGGCATCTTTTAACGTTTTGCTGCCTGATTGCGCTGAAACTACGGTCGCCCCCATCATTTTCATTCGGGCTACATTGGGAGCTTGTCGTTGGATATCTATTTCTCCCATGTATACCACACATTCCAGCCCTTTCAGGGCACATACTGTAGCTGTAGCAACACCATGTTGGCCGGCTCCAGTTTCGGCTATGATTCTTTTTTTTCCTAAACGTTCGGCAAGCAGGATCTGCCCAATGGTATTATTAATCTTATGAGCTCCCGTGTGATTTAAATCTTCCCGTTTTAAGAAAATTGTTGCATTATACTTTTTGGATAATCGTTTTGCATGGTAGAGTGGAGAAGGGCGTCCGACGTAATCGGTTAATAATTGTTCAAACTCTTCCTTAAAAGAAGGTTCCTCCATAATCTGAAGATAACGGCTCTGTAATTCTTCCACATTCGGATACAACATCTCGGGAATATATGCTCCCCCAAATGGCCCGTAGTATCCTTTGTCGTTCACTTGATATTTACTCATCTCTTAGTAGTTTCAATGCTTGCGTTAATGTACTTATATTTTTTAGTCCCGGTTCTATTTCAAATTTAGAATTCAAATCCACACCGAATAATCTATCATCGTCGAAATTTTTGGCTTCCTCAATATTGGCTAGTGATAAGCCTCCGCTCAAAAAATACGGTTTGTTGTGGGGGTAATCTGTAAGTTTTTGCCAGTTAAAGCGATGTCCGGTTCCTCCATACGTTGCGCTTTTGGTATCAAATAAAAATAGATCAACGTCATTGAGAAAGGGTTCGACGCTTTCCCATTCGAAATCACCATCAATCCCAAATGCTTTGATGAGTTGGATGCCTGGTTGAGCAAGCTGTTGGCAAAACGCTACATCTTCATCTCCATGTAGCTGTACGGCCTGTAAGGAGCACTCCGCTATTTTGGCCTTTATATGCGCTACACGGTCGTTCACGAATACGCCCGTACGTTTTAGTCCTGAGGTCGATGGCGCAAATGGGATATGATCAACAAAGCGCTTGGACTGTGGATAAAATATGAATCCCATATAGTCGATGGTTAAAGCGGCTACATCGTCAATATTCTGAGGGAGCCTCATTCCGCATACTTTAATCTTTAGATTTCTATTAGCCATTAATCAGCGTTTTAAAACTACGTAAGGCTTTCTTGCCCAATAAAGAACCCTCTGCTTCCTGATAGCAGTCTACAAATGATTTTTTTGGATCAAATGTTTTGATTGCAAAGGCTGCGTTTGTTAATACCACATTATTTTGCGGATCAGTACCTTCTCCGGATATTATCTTGCGAAAAATTGCTGCTGCTTCTTCTACGGTATTTCCTCCATTTAAGTCGTCTGCTTTTAAAGTTTCCAATCCAAGTTCACTCACCTCGTAGTAGTTTTCGCCGGTATTGCTGATGATTTTAAAATCACCCGTTAATGAAATTTCGTCGTATCCATCTAAAGCATGGATAATGCTATATTGTTTCGCTGAATTTTGGTAGAGATATCCATACAGCCTTGCCAGCTCTAGACTAAATACACCGACGGATTGAAATTTAGGGTTAGCAGGATTTGTCAACGGGCCTAGCATGTTAAAAAAAGTCTTTATTCCCAATGCCCTACGGATGGGAGCGACAGTTTTCATAGCCGGATGAAACAAAGGGGCATGGAGGAAACAAATGTTAGCCTGATCCAATTGTTTATTAAGGATGTCGCTATCATTTGTAAAAGTATAGCCTAAGTGTTCCATTACATTGGAAGATCCGCATCCCGATGATACACCGACGTTACCGTGTTTGGCTACATGATAGCCCGCTCCTGCGACGACAAATGAAGCCAATGTTGAAATGTTGAACGTGTTTTTTCCATCTCCTCCGGTTCCGCACATATCGATTAAGTCGTATCCATCGAAATCGACTTTTAAACATAAGTCGTACATGGCATCTCTAAACCCTCCTAACTCTTCTACCCGAATGCTTCTCATCCCGTATGTCGTCATAAAGGCTGCGATCTGATGAGAGTCGTATTTACCTGTAGCAATATTTGTTAGGATATCATAGGCTTCTCTCCGTGAGAAAGATTTATATTCAAATAGGTGTCTTAGTATTTCTTTCATTTTACAAAGTGAAAAGTTGAATTCCCACCCAACCGTCATCCTCCTCAAAAGGGAGGCCAGATAGGGAACAAAAAAAAGGCTCACCCGAAAAGGCAAGCCCGCTATTTTTTGATATGTATCAATTTATGCAATAGGTGTCTGCCACAACATTAACTGTTATGCCACCACCAAGCTTTATATGATACGATCGATTTCATATTCTCTATTATTATCACAAATATCTTATAAGTTTTTTAAAAAAGCAAAATGTATTTTGAAAAAATTAAATTTAATACGTTACAAAATGTGCCAGATTATTCCCTTTAGATACCAATGTAAACGAAGCGATTTTGCCCTTTTCAATATAGATTGCAAGCACCTGTCTTTTTTTATACTGTAAGAAGTACATCTTGTTCGTGTCCAATTCCTCTGGATCGATATCCCGAACCTCTTTGCGTGGCATATTGGCATATGGAATGTAAGTGATATCAGAAATTTGTTTGTACAGCACATTGATACGCACTTCTTCAAGACTCACTTCTAAATAATCGTATGTTTCGCTTGAAGGTTGATCTACTTTTATATATTGGCTTAAAATAACATCTACTGCAATATTCTCGTTTGCAAGATCTGCAATAAAATTTTTTATTAGCTGGATATCGTCCTGCCTTGTTGCGTCTTGATTTTGGGCAAAGATAAAAGGCGATAATAAAGTGAAAATCGATATCAGTAGAATTCTCATGTTTTTTATTTAAAGATATGACAAGTTTTGGAAGAAAAGGATTAGTCCTAAAGTTGTCCTCCTATTTGTTTGTAATCTTTAAAGTATAGGCGCAATCTTTCCAGTTTGGCGGAACACTTCTGACGACTGCCAAATATTCAACTATAACAGTCGAAGTTAGGTAATATATTTTTGAAAATTGAGTAATAAAATAAAAATCGCACTACTGTTAGTGCGATTTTTATGATGGATTAATACTCGTCTTCATTGAAAAAGAAATCGTCCTTAGTCGGATAATCTGGCCAAATTTCCTCAATATTCTCGTAGGGTTCACCGTCATCTTCCAGCGCTTGGAGATTCTCTATTACTTCCACTGGAGCGCCAGAACGAATTCCATAATCGATTAATTCATCTTTTGTTGCAGGCCATGGCGCATCTTCCAAATGCGATGCTAATTCTAGTGTCCAATACATAGTCTTACAATTTGTGTTTTATCTTTTTCGCAAAAATAGTATTTAATTTGACTATATCAAGTTATTTTTAGGGTGGGATAAATCTTTCGGCTTATTTATCTGGTATACAGGTAAATAAAATTTTATTTCCCTGAGTTTATGACGGTTTGATGATCATTGTAGATGTCCCAAAATGATTTCATTTGATGATATACGCTTGTTTGGAGCTGATTACTTGCTTCTGAGGGTAAATTTTGCGTATTTATGGGGGCTAAAACGGTAATGTGGATGGTGCCGGGGCGTGATCCTCTTTTTAATCCGTCGTCCCAAAGTATCTTCCAGGCGTCATGTATAACCACAGGGATAATTTGAACTTGATTTTCGATAGCAATGCGAAATGAGCCGGATTTAAATTCATGGAGCTGAGGAGGGTATTCGTCGTCGATTTTTCCTTCTGGAAAAATGACGATAGTTTTGTGTTCTTTTACCAGTTGATGCACTCGTTTGAACGAACGGAAAGCGGATATTTTACTTTTGCGATCTACGGCAATATCGACGCTCTTAAAAAACATACCCGTAACCGGATTTTTGAGTAATTCTATTTTCCCCATAAACGAAAAAGGTTGCTTACAAAGGTAGCTAATAGCGGTAATATCCAATACGGACGTATGGTTGGGACAAATAACGTATGGTTGCGTCCAGTCGATGGTTGTTTCAAAAGTTACTTTAAATCGAATACCTACAAGCCAGCACGCTAAGAGGCTTATCCATTTGCGTAGAAATACAATTTGATTATAATATTTAGAAGGATGTAAAGTGAGGTAGCGTAGAATGGGATAGGCGAGCAGAAAGAAAAAGGACACAGCACTGTAATATAGGACAGTGTGCGCTTTTTTTAAAAGTTTTACCATAGTGTAAACTTAAAAAGAAAAGTTGGATTTCTTAACAAATAACAGGTGCATCTAACAAGGTAGTTGACTAACAAAAAAACACGTCACTGCGAGGAGGTACGACCCGGCAGTCTTTTTAAGATTGGTTTTTATCAGCCACACAATCCCATACACAGCCCTGATAGAGAAAAGTTCCTTCGGAGCTGCCTTCGGCGGTCGTTGCTGCGCGCCTCGCAATGACGTTAAAACATCTCTTACCTACTTAATTCCGCATAGTGCTTATGGAATAAAGGAATGGTTTCGATTCCCTTTAGATAGTTTTCGATACCATATTTTTCATTCGGAGAATGTAGGTTATCGCTGTCCAATCCAAAACCCAACAATACAGTTTTAATGCCTAATTCTCTTTCGAATAAGGCTACAATAGGGATGGACCCACCGCCACGTGTTGGGATCGGTTTTTTGTTGAAAGTTTCGGTTAAAGCTTTTTCAGCAGCTTTGTATGCGATGCTATCAGTCGGTGTAACCACGGGTTCGCCTCCGTGATGCGGTGTTACCTTCACTTTTATATAATCGGGTGCTATCCCTTCAAAATGATCTTTGAAAAGTTTGGTGATTTTTTCCGAATCTTGATTTGGTACCAAGCGCATCGAAATCTTAGCAAATGCTTTGGAAGGTAGTACTGTTTTTGCACCTTCTCCAATATAGCCGCCCCATATACCATTCACTTCTAGCGTAGGACGAATACCAGTTCGCTCAATTGTTGTGAAACCTTTCTCGCCCCAAATATTAGCGACGCCTAGATCTGATTTGTATTCTTCAATATCAAAAGGAGCTTCATTTAACGCCTTTCTTTCTTCGGTTGTCAATTCGACAACGTCGTCATAAAATCCGGGGATGGCAATATGATTATTCTCATCGTGTAAAGAAGCGATAAGTTTAGCTAAAATTGTCGCAGGATTTGCTATAGCACCGCCGTACACTCCGGAGTGTAGGTCACGGTTAGGCCCCGTTACTTCAACCTCCACATAAGAAAGGCCACGCAAACCAGTTTCTAAAGATGGATTTTCGAGACTGATCATAGAGGTATCGGATATAACGATAACATCTGCCTTCAACCGTTCTTTGTTTTCTTTTACGAAGATGCCTAGGTTTGCAGAGCCAACTTCTTCTTCCCCTTCGATCATGAACTTGATGTTACATGACAGTTGTTCATTTTTTATCATGTATTCAAATGCTTTTACATGCATGTAAAACTGACCTTTGTCATCTGCTGCGCCACGGGCATAGATTTTGCCATCACGAATAGTTGGCTCGAAAGGAGGGGTGTCCCATAGTTCGATAGGGTCTGCAGGTTGTACATCATAGTGACCGTATACTAAAACCGTAGGCAAGGACGGGTCAAAAACTTTTTCACCATATACGATGGGATAACCCGCCGTAGGGCAAATTTCCACATTGTCAGCTCCGGCATCTTTTAGTTTTTGGGCTACGAATCCAGCGGTATTTAATACGCCTTCCTTATACTGTGGATCAGCACTTACTGAAGGAAAACGCAATAATTCAAATAGTTCGTCTAAGAAGCGTTGTTTATTTGCTTCTACATAATCTTTGATATTTTGCATTATAAACGGGTTTTTACAAAGGTAAAGAAATAAATTAGGAAAGTAGATGTAACATTTCGTGCATTCGAGCTACAAATGATATGGAATTTGGATTTTGTTGCATCTTATTAAATAGTAACGGAATTAAAAACTTATTGTTAATTATGGTTAATGTTGTTGCATAGTATAAATCGTTAAATTATTTTCGCTTAAGATTATAGCCTTTGTATGAAAAAAATACTCTTCATTTTGTTGCCGTTCATGTTCAGCAGTTCCGCTTTTTCGCAAATTTTCATAAAAGGCGAAATTGTAGATGAGGCAGATAAAACAAAACTATCGAATGCCACAATTATGCTTTTACAGTCCCGTGATTCTATTTTGGTCGATTTTACCCGATCGGGAGAAAACGGAAAATTTCAATTGATAAAGCCCGATACCGGCTCTTACTTGTTAATCATCTCTTATCCAAAATTTGGAGATTATTATACACCGATTGACGGGAACAAACAAAACGAAGACATTGGTCAGATTGGACTAACCAGTGTGACAAACCTTCTGGAGGAAGTGCTGGTAACGGGTAAAATTCCAATTGTTATTAAAGGGGATACGGTGGAATATGATGCGTCAAGTTTCACGGTGGAAAAGAATGCCAAGGTTGAAGATTTACTTAAAGTGTTGCCGGGGATCTCCGTAGACGCAAGTGGTAAAATTACGGCGCAGGGAAAGACTGTAGAGAAGGTGTTGGTAGACGGGGAGGAGTTTTTCGGCGATGATCCTGTATTGGTAACACGGAATATTCGATCGGATATGGTGGACAAGGTGCAGGTATACGAAAAGAAATCGGATCAAGCGGAACGCACAGGTGTGGATGATGGACAGCGCTCGCAAACGATCAATTTGAAACTCAAAGAGGAAGCCAAACATGGTATTTTTGGTAAGATAGAAGCAGGAGCAGCGACCGATAAGTTTTATTTAGGCCAAATGATGACCAATTATTTTAAAAAATCACTTCGATTATCAGCTTATTTAATTGCAAGTAATAACGGAAAGACAGACCTGTCGGGAGACGAAGCATCTTCGATCGGAAATGAGGATCGAGGAGGGCAGGGGCAATTTTCGGGTGAGGGGCGCCCGGAAGTCTTAAATACCGGGGTGCAGTACGCGGACAAATCGAACAATGGAAGACATTATTGGCATGTAGGATATAAGCTTAATGATGCAAATAATGATATTAACCGCTCTGTGTTTACGCAAAATTCGTTAAGAGATACCGCGTTAATTACGAATAACGATTCGAGAATAAATTCACACAACAATAAGCAGGACATGTACCTGAAATATGAAGCCAAATTCGATTCCTTAACCACCCTGACTGTTTGGGCAGGTGCTTCGCGTACGAAATCAGAATACAATTCATCTTCGGTATCGAAGACCATGAATCAGTTTAACGACAAAATTAACGACAATGAAAGAAATTCCTCGAATACGAATAGAAATGAATCACTAAATGCAAGTACATTGTTTACACGGAAATTCGGAAAAGAGGGCCGTTCTTTATCCTTCTACTACGGTACGAATACCTCAGACGCAGAAAGTGATCAATATATTTACGCGTTAACAAACTATTTTAGAAATAATGAGTTGTTACCTGATTCATTGGATCAAAATAAAGTAAGTGAAAATACCTCTATAAATCACGACGCGAAAGTGACATATTCCGAGCCAATTTTGAAAAATTTGGTGGTATCTTTCGAATACGGGATTACGAATAATTTCAATCAGAATAAGCTTGAGTCTTTTAATAAGAACGAGCAGACGCAGGCTTATGATATACTTGACGATGAATTTAGTAACGACTATGAATATAATACATTTATAAACCGTTACAATGTCGCCTTCAATTATAAGGTCGGCGATGCGTTAAATTTCAACTTCTCTAATGCATTTAACGACAATGAATTATCTCAAAAAAATAATTACGATAATTCAGAATTATCGCGTACATTCTTTACGTATAGTCCACGGATGAATACGAGATACAGCATTACGAAGAACTCCATGTTATCGTTGAATTACCGGGGAGATAATACGCTTCCGAATCTTACACAGATACAGCCGCTACGTTCAAATGAAGACCCTTTAAATGAGTACTTGGGAAACGAAGAGCTAAAGAATTCGTATACGCATAATATGGATATAAACTACTGGGCTTCTAAACTTTTGCAAGGAACATTTTACGGATTTGGCGCGAATGCATCAAGTACAGAGGATGCCCTGATACAAAATGTAATGACCGATAGTCTGGGAAAAAATACTTATATCTGGGATAATTTGAGTATCCGAAATAATCAAAGTTTAAGTTTTTATTCGTGGTATTCGACTTTTCTGCATAAGAAGTATCAGATTAGGCTAGGTGTTAATCCCGGAATCACGATTAACAAAAATTATAATTACGTAAATAGTTTGTTGGCCGCATCGTTAAATCAGACCTACAACATGGGCTTATCCCTACAGCGTAGCACTACAAAGGGATTTGATTTTGACGTAGCTGTCGTGCCAGGTTATACCGTTCGGTCTACCGATTTAAATACGCAGGCAGATAGTAAAGGATTTACGTTTAGCTCTAATAATGCATTGAAATATTATTTACCGATGAAATTTGTCCTTCAGGCTGATCTTAATTACATATATGAAGCGCCTACTGAGGTCTATAGTCAAAAATTTGAACGCTTGTTGTTGAACCCGTCTATTTCTAAAAAATTTTTGAAAGATGAAACGTTGATGTTGACATTGGCTGCCAATGATATCTTAAATCAGAATATAGGATTCTCGAGAGTTCAAAGTGGTGCTCAGCTTACCGAGCGCAGGTATAATACAATAGGGCGGTATTTTATGCTAAAAGTATCTTGGGATATTAATAAAATGTTTGTACAAGCGAATTAAATTGTAACAGCTCTATTGACTGTAGAATTATCCGTGAGGTCCTGGACATTCCACGTGACGTTGAAGAAGTCAAACGAAGCTTACCACGCTCACGAAAGAAATGTACGGTATGATGGATACAATTCTAAAATTTATTTAAAAATATACACGATATGAAATTTATATTATTTGTCAGTCTATTTATATTATGCTTCCATTTTCCATTGAAAGCGCAGTATACTTATTTTCCGCAACAGGGAACAATAAGCTATGAGAAAACGATCTTCATAAAGAATCTGGTAAAACGATATGGTGCGTATGCAAAGGATGAAAATTCAAAACAGATGATGCTCTCACTACTGGATCGACTTCCTGAAAATCATATATTTAAAAAGAAAGCATCATTTTCTGATAAGGAAGTGTTGTTTGAGCACGTAAAAGAGGATTACACTGAATCTGTCCGTATGATGATGCAAATGGGAGTTATCGAATCGGGTATCACCACCTACCAAAATTTGGGAGAGAAGCGTATGAAGTCTTCTTTTGATCTCGGAGGACAATCGATTCTAGTGGATGATCAGATGGTTGGTGTGAAATGGAAGATAACGGATGAATATAGATCAATAGCGGGATATAATTGTCGAAGAGCCAATGGTCTAGTTATGGATTCGATTTACGTTGTTGCATTTTATACAGATGAAATTCCTGTCTCGGCAGGACCTTCTAGTTTTAATGGATTGCCGGGAATGATATTGGGACTGGCGGTACCCGAATTACACTATAATATTTTCGCCACCAAGGTAGATCTGACACCATTAGCACCGGGCGCGTTGGCAATCGGTAAAGTAAAGGCCAAGCCGATGACAAGGAAGGAAGTTTACGACCAGTTGAGCGCAGTTTTAGTAGGTTTTTTAGGAGAGAAGATGTTTAACCTGGTGATGGCCGGATACTATTTATAAAAAGTACATTACGATAGGATAAAAAAACCTGACTTACGCATGTAAGTCAGGTTTTTTATTTCTGATAAACAAGATAATTATTTATCGGTGTTTTTCTTCTCCGTTACTTCGTTACGAATGTCCTGAGCTAAAGTTTTGATTTCTTGTAAACCTTTACGAACGCGTGTACCTGCTGCTGAGTTACCGTTGTTGAAGAATTTGTCCGCATCTGCTTCGATTGAAGCTACCAGTTCTTTTAATTTAGTGTAGTTTTCCATTTTTATTAATATAATTTTAGTTTTCTCTAATTAATTGCTAAGAGGTAATAAATATACAAAATCAACAAATAAAAAAACAATAAAATGTTGTTTTTTTGTATAAAAAGTCATTTTATTAGAATTTATTCTACAATAGTCAATTCATCAATTATGTTTTGAGCCCCGGCAAATTTGTCGATAATGAATAAAACATACCGTACATCAACTGAAATTGTGCGTTGCAATTTAGGGTCAAAAATAACATCACCGGCCATTGCTTCTATATTTCCGTCAAATGCCAATCCGATTAATTCGCCATTTCCATTCAACACCGGAGAACCAGAATTACCGCCAGTAATATCTTGATCGCTCAAGAAATTGACAGACATATGCCCATTCTTATCAGCATAACGTCCAAAATCTTTCTTTTCGTATAAATCAATCAATTTTTGAGGAAGATCAAATTCTTCGTCTTGTGGTTTGTATTTTGCTATCGTACCTTTTAAAGTTGTGTAATTGTTGACTTTAGCGTCGTTTCGTGGATCTTTAGGTAAGGCTCTAATAGTACCATACGTTAAACGTAACGTGCTATTTGCATCCGGATAATATTTTGTCTTAGTATTCATTTCCAAGAAACCTGCTATGTATTTTCTATACGCCGCTTGGTAAGCATCTGCCAATTGATTTTGTTCTGGAGATTGTTCGCGATATTTTGTCATCAATGCATTAGAAATGGCATATAACGGATCCGTATCAATCTTTTGTGCAGATGGGTTTTCCAAGAAAGCAAGCATATTTGCTTCCGAGCCAAATACACTATTGGTAAAATATTGAGCGACCGAACCTTTAAAATTACCATTGTTTTGTTTCGCCAGCTCTGCAATATAAGGAGAAATGTTGCCTCCCTTTGTGCTATATAAATTTAATTCGTCGGCCAAGACATCGATCTCCAATGGAATATGAACTTTTTCATACGTTTCACGTATAGCGCTTTCTAATCTTGGATGCATCTCTTTGCGTTTTTCCGTATTCGCATCTGCGTATTGTTTTAATGCATTTCCTAAGCTAGCTGGTAACGCCGCAAATGTTGACGAACGGAGCATACCGATTAAGTAATTGTCATGACGCGCTTTTTCATTTGTTGCTGCGTAATACCTATTTATTGTTGTGATGACTTCACCGTATTCGGCTTTATTTGCTGTTTTACTTGCCCATTTTTGGAATTTCTTCTCTGCTTTACGTTTCGAGTCTGATGTTTTGTGCTTTGAAAGTGCATCGATCATACCTTGACGATTTTTCCAGTAGTTGGCAACTCCTGAATATTGTGAAGCATAGTTGATCTTAACAGCTTGATCTTGGTCCATATGTTTTTTCATTGCATCCATTCCTACTTTGGACGCTTCTACCCAAGCAGGGTATGCGTAATTCACATTTTGGTCAATCCCTGCGGCAGGCATCCAACGATTCGTACGTCCAGGATATCCTAATATCATCGAGAAATCACCTTCTTTTAATCCTTTGATGCTAATTGGTAGGTGATACTTCGGTTTTAATGGAACATTCTCCGCTGAATAGTCGGCCGGATTGCCATCTTGGTCTGCATAGACCCGGAAGATAGAAAAGTCTCCGGTGTGACGAGGCCATTCCCAATTGTCGGTATCTCCGCCAAATTTACCAATGCTATTAGGAGGAGTGCCCACCAAGCGCACATCATTGAAGTCTTGGTACACAAAATAATAATACTCATTACCATTGTAAAATGATTTTACCGAAACGACATATTTTCCGTTTTCGCTATTTTCTTTCTCAATTTTAGCAATTTCTTGATTAATAATTTTTTCTCTCTCTTTTTCGGGCATCGTATCATTTACCAATCCCAAAATACGCTTAGAAACATCGTCCATACGTACAAAGAAACGTACATATAAGGATTTGGGTTTCAATTCTTCAGCATGGTTCTTCGCCCAAAAACCATTTGTTAGGTAGTCGTGTTCTGGAGTAGATAATTCAGCAATTGCGCCATATCCACAGTGGTGATTAGTAAAGACCAGTCCTGTTGCTGAAACTATTTCCGCTGTACACCCTCCGTTGAATTGAACTATTGCATCTTTTAAGCTAGAGTTGTTTATGCTGTAGATTTCTTCAGCTGTTAATTTCAAGCCTTTTTTCTGCATATCCGCTTCATTTAGCCGTTTCAAATGCATTAAAAACCACATGCCTTCATCGGCCATACTTGTCATGCTTATCGCACATAACACTACTAGTGATAGTATTTTTTTCATTCGTATAAATTATTTATGAGTGCTAGATTTCAAAGTTAAATGAACGCGTTACACTCGGTTTGTTCTTAAAGGTGATGGAACCGTCACGATTTTACATTTCCGTTTCACGCTCATCAATTTTATTTCGGAAGCAAAATTGGCGTAAATACACCGTAAAACAAAATTTTGGTTAATAAAGTTGCTGTTGCAACCTCTTCTTTGCAAAATTTAAATGCACAGATTTACCTATCTTTGTAAAATGCAAGCATCGTTTGAGGATTTTAAGTTAAATAAACAGCTATTAAATGCAATAACCGAGGCAGGTTATTCAATACCGACGGAAATACAAGAGAAAGCTATTCCACCGATTTTAGCGGGACAGGATGTGATGGGCATAGCACAGACGGGTACAGGTAAAACTGCGGCCTTTGTGTTGCCACTTTTGATGAATCTCAAATATGCGCAGGGAAACGATCCACGGGCGCTCATATTAAGTCCTACCCGCGAACTTGCTATTCAGATTGAAGAACATATCCAGCTTTTTTCCGCTTACCTGGATCTGCGTACTATTGTATTATATGGTGGTTTAGGTCCTAAAACGCAAAAGGAATTGCTTGCTAAAGGCTGCGATATTGTTGTCGCTACACCAGGCAGGTTTTTGGATCTATATCTAGCGGGAGATATTAATACAAAGTCGTTAAAAGTGTTGGTGATGGATGAGGCAGACAAAATGGTAGACATGGGCTTTATTGGTAAATTACACCGTATTTTGGAAGTAATACCCCGTAAAAGACAGAATTTACTTTTTTCCGCTACCATGAGCGAATTGGTGCGGAAGATTGCAGGAGATTTTTTGGCGTTTCCAACGGTAATTGAAGTCACAGAGCAAGCGACGCCTGCTCAAACGGTTACACAATCGCTATATCATGTTCCCAACGTTAAGACCAAGATTAATCTGCTTCAGCATCTATTTACAGATGATGAAGCGTACCATCGGGTGATTGTTTTTTGTAAGACCAAGCAAGTTGCCGATAGTGTATTTGCGTTTTTAGAACGCAAGTATGGTGCAAAAAATGTCCGTGTGATCCACGCTAATAAAGGGCAAAATACACGGATCAATTCTATCCATGCTTTTAAGACCGGAGAAATCCGTTTTTTGGTCGCTACGGATGTGGCAGCTAGAGGACTGGATGTGAGCAATGTGAGCCATGTTATTAACTTTGATGTACCTATTGTCATAGAGGATTATGTGCATCGAATCGGCCGTACTGGCAGAGCGTTTAATACAGGAGACGCTATCACATTTTGCAATCCTGCAGAAGAATATTCTATTGCAAAAATTGAAAAGCTGATTCGGCAGCCTATAGAAGTGATCGATTTACCGGAGGATGTTTTTGTAGAAAAAACACCTTTTGACGAACGACAAGCCATTGCCCGTGAAATTGATAGTCAGAAGAAAAAGGAAAATCCTGATTTTCAAGGCGCATTTCATGAGAAGAAATTTATGCTGAAGCACGGCGGTAAAAAAAGAACTGCAGCTTCTGGAACAAAAGGGGGTGGTAAAGGAAGAGTTTCTAGCGGAAAATCGAAATCGTTTAAAAAGAAGTAACATCCATGAAATTGACACCCTTGAATATTACCTTGGCCTGTATCTTGGTCTGGTTTATCTCTGAAATGAATGCCGATACGGAGATGCTGTTTTCCTGGGGATGGTTGATCACATTGATTGCGGTACTTTTGTTAGTGGACGTATTTTTTAGATTAGTTATAAAAGATTTACAACGCATTTGGTTCCTACAGATTGGCTTTATACTAGTAGTAGGTATCGTAATGGTAATATTAAAAATTCAATCATGATACCTACCTGTAGTAGGTGAGGCATCATAAAAAATAAATAGATGAAAAAAGCAGAAATAAAATTAGAAGTAGAATTAGACGATAATAATGTACCTGATACCATTCAATGGTCGTCTACTGATGGACAAAATACGGAATCTTTACCTACGAAGGCCATGTTTTTGGCATTGTGGGACGGACAGTATAAAAATTCGTTACGCATAGATCTTTGGACTAAAGATATGCCCTATGACGAAATGAAACGTTTTTTCTATGAAACTTTACAAACGATGGGCGATTCTTTCTTACGTTCATCCGGAGGTGACCCGATGGCCGAAAAGGTAATCGAGGATTTGAGAGATTACTGTTCACACTTTGCGGAGAAAATGGAAGTGTTAGAGCAACAGAATTAGATATTAGACATGAGATGTAAGATATTAGACATGAGATGCTAGATATTAGATAGGAGAAAAAAAATGAATTACTTTTTGGTCAAATCAGAACCGTTTAAATACAGTTGGGAACAATTCAATAAAGACGGTCAAACGTTTTGGGATGGCGTCCGCAATTATCAGGCTCGCAATAATTTGAAGGCGATGAAAGAAGGCGACCTTGTCTTATTCTATCATAGCAATGAAGGAAAGGAGATTGTAGGGATAGCGAAGGTGATCAAAGAATTTTACCAGGATCCGACTACCGAAGATCCAAAATGGGTAGTTGTCGATTTAGCTCCGGTAGAGACCTTTGAGAAGCCGGTTACACTGGAAGCCATTAAAGCAGACGAATTTCTTCAGGATGTCGCATTGGTACGCCAGGGACGACTTTCTGTAATGCCGTTGAAACCGGAAGAATTTGATCGTATCGTCGCATTGGGGAATTCATAATATTCCCAATGCGATATCGATCCTTTATCCCTTATGATCGAACAGATTAACCAGATTTTTTAATTCTGTCGCGTGTTCAGGATCCAGTTTCCCAGCCAGAATCAAACGTAATTCTCGTCGCTGTAAGGCCTCGTTGTATAGTTTTAATTCGTTTTCGGTTTCTGGTTTCAACAAAGGAATAGCTTTCGGTTTACCTTGCTCGTCCAACGCGACAAAAGTATAATAGGCCTCATTGGATTTCTCGTTCGTACCTTTGGGAAGATTCTGGGCAAACACTTCTAGACGTACCTCCAAAGAGGTGTTAAATGCTCGAGTTACCTGGGCTTTAATGGTAACTACATCCCCGAGTTTTACCGGTCTTTTAAAAGAAACATTATCAACCGATGCGGTAACGACGACGTTATTGCAATGTTTTTGAGCCGCCATAGCCGAACAAATATCCATCCAGTATAGTAAACGTCCGCCCATTAAGTTACCAAACGTATTGGTGTCATTTGGAAGAACGAGTTCATTCATTTCGGTATACGACGCTTTCGCAAATTTTTCCTGCATATTATTCTATACTAATTTCAATTGTTTATCTATCTCTGCCAAGCTGTTTGCTAACGACGTAGGAGTGAACCCTAATTCTTTTTTTGCTTTGTCTAGTACAAAACCAGTCTTCTTGGGACGGTTATCCGCTTGCCCAATCTCTTCTGCGGTTACAGGTGTAATCAAATCAATGTTTAAAGACCAATGATCCGCTACCTTATAGACAATATCAAGTATAGAATACATCTCATCGCCGGATATATGATAAATACCGACTGCATTTTTCTGGACGGCGAGGAGGCAGGCATTCGCCAAATCATCGACCCAGGTAGGCATGCGCCATTGGTCCTGTACAACACGTATTACTTCGTTGTCCTGTAACTTATTTTTAGCCCAAAGGATCAAATTGGAGCGATTCTTATCGGCAATAACACCGTAAACCAATATGGTGCGTAGGATAGCAGCCTTACAGCCCGACTGTATTATCTTTTGTTCTGCAGCAACTTTACTTTTTCCATATGCATTGCACGGGTTCGTCGGAGCAGTTTCCAAATAAGTTCCTTCTTTTCCATCGAAAACGAAATCTGTAGATAAAAAAGTGAGGTGGATATTCTTTTTCTCACAGATTTCGGCTAAAAACTGAACCGTATCAGTATTAAGCTGTTTGCATTCTTCCCAATTATTTTCACAAGCTTCAACACTTGTCGTAGCAGCAGTGTGAACGATATGCGTCGGGGAATACGTGTCGATTAATGTTGCGAGCTCTTTCTGATTTATAAGTGAAAGCTGAACATAATTGTATCCCTTTATATTCGGATTCCTATTCGCGGATTTTGAGGTACACAGCAGCGAATAATCCGTTTTTTGTACAATAAAATCTGTAAGCTTTTGACCTAGAAAACCATTGGATCCTGTTAGAAGGATACGTTTTTCACCGTTTATCAGTTCGTCCATTGAAAGTCCATTTTGCCTTGTTTCATGGAATTGTTTAATACCTCTATTTCCAGCTTTAAAATCGATTCCAATGCATTATAATCAATTTTTTCGGGATCATCCCCTGGTTTGTGGTAATCATCATGCCCCCCCGTATGAAAAAATAAAACAGGAATATTTTTTTTGTAGAAGGAAGTTTGATCGGAACCGCCGTTTCCATCCCTGCTTAAGTTGAATTTTATATCGCTGGTGATCCCTTCAAATATGGTCGGAAATTTAGAGCTGGTACCATAACCAATGATGGCTAGGCCATTATCTGGATTATACCGGCCGATCATATCCATATTGAGCATCCACTGTATATACTCCAGTGGTACGGTCGGATTCTCCGTGAAGTGCTGTGATCCTACTAAGCCCAATTCTTCTGCACCAAAGCCGATAAATAGCATGTTATATGCTTCTCTCTCTTCGTTAGTAGCGAAATATCTTGCTAATTCTAGTAGTCCCGCCACTCCTGAAGCATTGTCGTCTGCACCATTATGTATTTGTCCGACGCCTAACGAGTCCCGTGAACTCCCTTGATGCCCTATGCCTAAGTGATCATAATGGGCTCCAATTATAATGGTGTGAGGTGCACCGTTATCTAAAAATCCAATAATATTGTCGGCTAGACGAATGCTGTCGGGAACGACGACGCGACGAATTTTTGCGGTAAATGTTTGACGGTAGCCTTTTTCGCCTTTGGGTGAGAGCCCGTATTTTTTAAAAAGTTTTTCAATATAATTAGCCGCTTTATTTATTTCCTTAGATCCTGTGCCGCGGCCTTTCATGTTGTCTGAAGCTAAATAGTAAACATGCTTCTTGAGATTCTCCTGCTTGATCTGAGCAGTTAAGTATGTTGGTAGAATCAGCAGAGCTGATAGTAAACTACAGAAAAAACTGATTCTTAAATTTACTTTCACTTTAATCCTCCAAGATCTCGCTATTTACACTCTCTTCTTCGTTGTGCTCTTCTTTAAAGTATCTCTTTTGAAAGAGTAAAATTAAAACTACTCCAACCGAGATAGCGGAATCGGCTACATTAAACACTGGTCGAAAAAACAGGAAGTGTTCTCCTCCCCATATCGGAAACCAGGTTGGAAAGTTCCCTTCGATCAGTGGGAAATAAAGCATATCCACCACTTTGCCATATAGGAATGGAGCATATCCACCTCCTTCGGGAAAAAGAACAGCTTTTGTATAAAAATCACTTTCGCTAAAGATCATACCATAAAATACGCAATCAATAATATTGCCTAATGCACCGGCAAATATCAGGGCTACATTCAGGGTAAAGCCTCTGTGATATTTATTCTTGATCATGTAATGAAGGCCGTAACCGATACCAATAACAGCAATAATACGGAAGATACTTAGAAAGAGTTTACCATATTCGCCACCGAACTCCATTCCATAGGCCATGCCTGGGTTTTCAATGAAATGGATAAGAAATTTATTACCAAGTATCTTGAAATCTTGACCTATCGTCATGTTGAGTTTTACCCAAAATTTTGATATTTGATCAATTAATAGAATAAGAAAGATAAGAGTTATTGGTCGCGTGTAGCCTTTCATGATATAGGATAAAATGGTCTTTGCGCTATTTGAGCAAAGACCATTCAGGTTTCAATTCTTAATATTGTTTGTTTTTTGCTTCGATACTTAATGTTGTATGAGGAACTGCTTTCAAACGTTCTTTTTGAATTAGTTTTCCAGTCTCACGGCAGATGCCGTACGTTTTGTTTTCGATGCGTACCAATGCGGCTTCAAGATTGTCAATGAATTTTTTTTGACGAGCCGCCAACTGGTTTACTTGCTCTTTCTCAAGAGTCGCAGAACCGTCTTCTAAAGTTTTATAGGTTCCAGCTGTATCATCTGTGCCGTTTGCGTTACTGTTGCTTAAAGTTCTTGTTAATGCTAGTAACTCCTCTTTAGCAACACGCAACTTTTCTAAGATAATCGATTTGAATTCTTGTAATTCTGAATCGCTGTATCGTGTTTTCTCTGTGTTAGCCATAACCTAAATTTTTTCGATTAATACCTTTAGTTCTATACCATTTATTTCTATTGTGTCTGACGACGTTAGTGTGTCTACAAAAACAAATGAATCAGCTAATATTTCGGTGCAAATATAAGATAAATTATGTTGTGTAGCCTCTTCTATTTCAATATTTTGGCTCACTAGAACTTTGATTCTATCTGTAACTTCAAAATCCTTTTCTTTCCGAAGATTCTGAACTCGATTTACCAATTCTCTAGCAACACCCTCTTTCTTTAATTCGTCTGTAATCTGCACATCCAGTGCAACGGTCAAGTTTCCTAGATTTGCCACTTGCCAGCCTGCGACATCTTCTGCGATAATTTCCACATCTTCTAAAGAAATGTCGTATGCTGTCCCTGCTAATACATAATTTCCATTTCTTTCAAGTTCGCCAATTTGATCTGCATTCAATGCTTGGATAGCCGTCGTCACCAATTTCATATCCTTACCAACTTTCGCGCCAAGTGCTTTGAAATTAGGTTTTATTTTTTTCTTGATGATGCCGGTTGTGTCGGTAATAAATTCAATAGATTTGATGTTCGTCTCTGAAAGAATAAGGTCCTTTACCTTCTCTACTTTCGCCTGGAATGCACTATCTAAAACAGGTAGTAATATCTTGCTAAGTGGTTGACGCACATTTATTCCCGTTTTCTTGCGCAACGACAAAACTAACGATGAGATGTCTTGTGCCAATGCCATTCTTTCTTCCAAAGCTTTATCCACAAGAAGGGGATTGTAAGATGGGAAATCAGCTAAATGTACGGATTCGAAATTTTCCTTTTTGGTCACCGCATTTAAATCCAAATACAATTGATCGGAAAAAAATGGTGAAACTGGAGACATCAATTTGGCAATAGTGTCCAAACAAGTATACAGTGTCTGATAAGCAGAAATCTTATCTTCCGTATAATCGCCCTTCCAAAAACGACGACGACACAAACGTACATACCAATTGCTCAAATGTTCGTCGACAAATGTTTGGATAGCCCGGGTTGCTTTGGTCGGTTCGTAATCCGCATAATAATCGTCTACTTCTTTGCTTAAGCTATTCAGAAGTGATAATATCCAGCGATCAATTTCTGGACGGTTTTCGTTTGCAACATCCGGTTCTACATAGTTGAAATTGTCAATATTCGCATATAAGGCAAAGAAAGCATATGTATTATATAATGTTCCGAAGAATTTACGTCGTACTTCATCCAGTCCTTCCTCATTAAACTTTAAGTTGTCCCAAGGTGCTGCATTGCTAATCATGTACCAACGCGTGGCATCGGCACTGTATTTTTCAATTGTAGCAAATGGATCTACTCCATTACCAAGGCGCTTAGACATTTTGTTGCCATTCTTGTCTAACACAAGTCCATTAGATACGACATTTTTAAAAGCTACAGAACCTCGAATCATGGTGGAGATCGCGTGCAAGGTAAAGAACCATCCTCTGGTTTGATCTACACCCTCGGCAATGAAATCCGCCGGAAAAGCGTGGTTATACTCCTCTTTGAAGGGCAATTTATCTCCATTAGCTAATTTATTGTGATCCAAGCCCCATTGCGCATAAGGCATCGCACCGGAGTCAAACCAAACATCGATCAGATCTGGCTCGCGAAACATTTTTTGTCCTCCGTCAGATACTAAGACCAGATGGTCGACATATGGCCGGTGTAAGTCTAAATCCGTGGTGTCAAATTTTGCTAAATATGCTGTATTGACTGCTTTCTCATTTTCCGAAAGTACATCAGATGCAATGGATGCTTCTAGATATTTTTTTAATTCCGGCATGGAGCCAATACAGATTTCTTCGTTTTCGTCTTCCGAACGCCAGATGGGCAATGGGGTGCCCCAGTAACGCGAACGTGATAAGTTCCAGTCTACCAAATTTTCCAACCAGTTGCCAAATCGACCAGATCCTGTAGCTTCTGGTTTCCAGTTTATGGTTTTATTTAGGGCCACCATTTCTTCTTTCATGGCTGTTGTACGGATAAACCAGCTATCTAGGGGATAATACAATACCGGTTTGTCTGTGCGCCAACAGTGTGGATAGGTGTGCTCGTATTTTTTTACATCGAAGGCTTTGTTGTCCTCTTTTAATTTGATGGCAATTAAAACATCCGTCGGACGGAAATCTTTTTCAGCGCGTTCGGCATCTGAATAGTATTCTTCTTTCACAAAACGTCCCGCAAAATCCGTGATTTCTTTCACGAAACGACCTGTACGGTCTACCGTCGGTACGTCTTTTCCATTTTCATCCTTAACAAAAATACCCGGAACGTCATTTTCCTTTGCAACTCTAAAGTCGTCTCCACCATATGTAGGGGCAGCATGAACAATACCTGTACCATCCTCTGTGGTTACGAAGTCACCTGCAATTACCCGGAATGCTTTCTCTAATAACTCTTCGTTTGTTATATAGGGTAGTAGTTGTTCGTAACGTAATCCAAGAAGCTCTTCACCTACAAATTCTGCCGCTATTTCCCAAGGAATAGTTTTGTCTCCAAGATTGTAGTCCTGAAAAGAAATTTGTTGACCTTCAGCCTTAAAATGCTTGCTGATTAGGTTTTTTGCTAAAATTACGGAAACCGGTGATCCGGTGTATTGATTGAATGTTTTGATTTTAACGTATTCGATTTTCTTCCCTACTACCAAGGCTGTGTTGCTTGGTAATGTCCAAGGTGTGGTCGTCCAGGCAATAAAAGCAACATCTTCTTCTTCGGTTTCGACCAAAGTCGAGATCAGTGGATGGATTTGATCTTTTACTAAGCGAAATTCGGCAACAATCGTCGTGTCTTTTACATCTTTATAGGTGCCGGGTTGGTTCAACTCATGCGAGCTTAGCCCCGTGCCGGCAGCAGGGGAGTAGGGCTGTATGGTATATCCCTTGTACAGAAGGCCTTTGTTGTACAGCTCCTTCAACAAATACCATAATGTCTCGATGTACTCATTCTGATAGGTGATATATGGATTCTCAAGATCTACCCAGTAGCCCATTTTTTCTGTTAGGTCATTCCATACATCCGTGTATTTCATCACCTCTTTACGGCAGGCCGCATTATATTCTTCAACAGATATTTTTTTACCGATATCTTCTTTCGTGATGCCCAATGTCTTTTCAACAGCCAATTCAATCGGAAGCCCGTGTGTATCCCATCCGCCTTTACGTTTTACCTGAAAGCCTTTCAATGTTTTGTAACGGCAAAAAATATCTTTTATACTACGCGCCATTACATGGTGAATTCCGGGCATACCATTTGCGGACGGTGGACCCTCGTAAAAAGTATACGGTTTACTTGCAGGACGGTTTAAAACACTTTTTGCGAAAATGTCCTGAACTTCCCAACGCTTCAATACTTCTTTCCCGATTTCCGGTAAATTTAACTGCTTATATTCCTTGTACATTACGTAAATTAAATGTCTGTTTTTAAGGTTGCAAAGTTAATGATTATTAAGGAAAGGTGAAAGAAAAGAACTGCGATTGCTGTCAAGATTCTTCAGGTGTTATTTTTTTTAGCTCTATTTATGGAATTGTTGCTTTCGGTACATCATGTACGAAATTTATACCCCTGCGTTATGATGAAAATTAATTATTTATTTAGCCTGACACTGCTGCTGTTTTCGACGTCTTGTTTGAGTAGTTTAATAAAGTCGGGGACATCTTCGTCGTCGTTTTCTGTACAACAAGTCCGATCATTAGACACGTTGCGTTTGCACCGATCTGCAACAGAATATCCAATCGATGAATTGTTGGAGCCACCAAAAGAATTGTTGGAGCGCGTTAGCTCTTTGGATCTTTTTCGAAAGCTTAAGTCGGGCGAAGTCGAAAAATATGCGCCTATACCGGATAGTATTGTTTATTTTGGTAATCAACCTTTTCTATTGGGGATGCTTAAAGCCTATCAGGAGCATAGGCCTATTGTGATTTCTCCGGATATAATTTGGTTATTGATTGAACAGGGGTTTGCGAGACATATTGCATTTCATGGCGAAAAATTTAGAGACAGGCTTGTCGGTTTCGATGGTAAACGGGAGCTGACCGTTGTGGTGGATAGTAGGCAGGTAAAACTTGGGAATAAGGACAGTGATTGGGAGCAGGTTTTTCCGCAGTTTGTCGATCAAATATTAACGTATACGGGCGAGGATTATGTTAGGAATTTACGGGCGGATTTTTCGACATCAAATGAGATAAGTAAAATTGCCTCCGAAATAGTACTGATGGAGTCGGTTAAGATTTATTTTGATTATAAGATGATGATGATCGGATGTGGCATATCATCCGTTACGATAGAAGGAACAGTAGCCGATTGGAAAAAAATTCTGGACAAGATAGATTACATGGAAACATTTGATTTGGCGTGGTGGACAAAAGAATTGAAACCAATTATTCAGGAAATTGTGAAAACGAAAGAAGGTAAGCTGGATAAAGAGTTTTGGAAAAATATGGTGCAATTACAGCGCAAAGCTGTTTATTCACCTCATGAGACAATCGATGGGTGGATTACTAAATTTTATCCGTTCAATGATAAAGGGGAACGCCGGAACCTCGACCCGATAACGCACGCGAGTTCCATCGCGGCTGAATATGTAAAAGTACCGTTTATAATGGAAGACCGAGCCTCTGGGGTACAATATGCTATGGAATTTTGGGCTGGGTTGTTTGGAATGGAGCAAGATGCCGTCAACTACAGGCTAAGGCCAGTTGTCGGTTGGGCTATTGCCCATAATACGGAAAGTACGATTGCTACTCCTCCGAAGGATAATTACGATGATGTGAGTTTAAAAAATATTACGGAGATACCCCGACAGTTCTTTGCCCTCAAAAGTATAGACCGCTTGGTCATTGGTTTCGTTGGAAAAGTAAATATTCCTGATGAAATAAAACGTATAAAAATAAAGAAAATGATGGTAACAGGCGAGATCTCTGTTGAAGAGGAGAAGCGTTTGAAAGAACTATTGCCGGACACCTGGCTGTTTGTTAATGATCGCGAAATATAAACATTAGATCGGGGAATGTGCTGAATTTCCACTTAACGAAATAAAGTGCTTATATTTATTGGATGTTAAATTTATTGACATGAAAGATAACGCGCTGACTAAAAATATTTTATATGGTCAGATATGTGCTTGTTTGTTTTTAATACTTGCAATTCTATACGTTCGCTATTATACTTGTCTTCCAGAAATAGTAAGTACACTATTTGGAGTGGTTCACAATTTGGCTATGATTCCAGTGCTGGGGTTTTTGCTTTTTTCGTTCGGATATGGAGTGTTTCAGCTTCTTTTTAAAAGAAGATATAGCCTTACGAATGCGGTAGTTGCAATTTTAGGGGTTATATCGGTAGGCTTCATTGTCTTCGAATTTCTCACAGTCTAACACAGCACAAAAACCAGAAAATTTTTGTGCTGCGTTTTTAACGTCGTAAGATTGGTTTCCTTCGGAGCTGCTTCGCGGTCACCATCGTTCCTCCTGTTCGCAATGATGACGACGTTGTGTTTTTAAGCGGAAAAACTACTTCCACAACCGCAGGTGCTAGATGCATTTGGGTTATTGAAAGTAAATCCTCTGGCGTCGAGTCCGTTTTTAAAATCGACCTCCATGCCAGCTAAATATAGTCCATGTGCTTTATTCATAAACACACGGATTCCAGCTATTTCGTATTCCGAGTCACCATCTTTCTTTTGGTCAAATCCCAAGATATAGCTCATTCCCGAGCACCCTCCGCCTTCCACGCCTAAGCGTAGGCCGAAGTCAGATCCCAGTTCTTGTTGATCGATTAATTTTTTTAGCTCTGAAACTGCTCCCGAAGTTAATGTGACTGGTGCAGCGGCGGATATGTTATCTATAGTCATTTCTTACCTTTCCGATGGTGTATAGTTAAACAAAAATACATATTTTTAGCCGAAATATTTGACATCACTGATTTTTGACAATACGTAAACAATGTGGTCATTGAGGATAGCCGAATACGAATAATATAGTTTGGATATTCCATATGGCCGTTAAAAGACAAACCGAGTGAAACGAGTTCATTTATACCGATGAAAACAGACACTCCTAAATAATTATATATGAATTATACCGAGTTTTTCGCGCAGTTATTCGTTATCGCTTTTGGTGTATTTGCGGCATTAGTTTTAGCATTTAGGATTATTTGGCCTAAAATCGAGAACTACCTTTTAAAGATTAATGCGATAAATCAAAGTAAACTTTTAACCAAAGAAAATCTCCAATTACGCTATACTGCTTATGAACGGTTGATTTTGTTGGTTCACCGTATAACTCCCGAACAAATTATGTTACGTAATCATGATCCACAGCTATCAGTGGGGCAATTTAAGCAGATACTGATCGCGGAATTGGAAAGTGAATTTAACCATAATTTTACACAACAGCTTTATGTATCAGATGCTGCCTGGATGGTGGTCAGAGATTTAAAGGCCAATACCGTTTCTCTGTTAAGAAATACGGCGAAGGTATTACCAAAAGACGCGACGTTGGACCAGTATGTCAGTCTGGTCTTGAAGCATGTAAAAGAATTAGATGTTAATCCGTATGATGCTGCCCTCCTTATATTGAAAAATGAGTTAACGGCTTAGATTCTTTTATATTAACGCGATTATAATTGGATATAAAAGCAAATTTATCTAAATTTGCGGCTTATTAAAATAATTCTTCAAAATCCTATTTAATACAATAATAATGGAAAGAGATCAGGCCATATTTAATCTTATAGCTGAAGAGCTAAAACGTCAGGAAGAGGGTGTTGAATTAATCGCTTCTGAAAACTTTGTAAGCAAGCAAGTGATGGAAGCTGCGGGTTCAGTATTAACAAACAAGTATGCTGAAGGTCTTCCGGGAAAGCGTTACTACGGTGGCTGTGAAGTGGTGGACGTTATCGAAACGATTGCTATTGATCGTGCCAAGCAACTTTTTGGAGCAGAGTGGGTAAATGTTCAACCTCACTCAGGAGCACAAGCTAACGCAGCTGTATTCTTGGCTATTTTAAAACCTGGCGATAAGATTTTAGGTTTTGACCTTTCTCATGGTGGACACCTGACGCATGGTTCTCCGGCAAATTTTTCTGGAAAGCTATATCAACCTTTATTTTACGGTGTTAAGCAAGATACTGGTTTGATTGATTATGAGCAATTGGAAGAAACGGCATTAACTGAAAAGCCAAAAGTAATCATCTGTGGCGCTTCGGCTTATTCGCGTGATTGGGATTATGCTCGTATCCGTGCTGTTGCAGATAAAATTGGCGCTTTGGTCGTAGCTGATATTTCTCATCCCGCTGGTTTGATTGCACGTGGATTATTGAATGATCCGCTTCCGCACTGCCATATCGTTACGACTACTACACATAAGACGCTACGTGGTCCACGTGGCGGTATGATTATGGTTGGCAAAGACTTCGAGAACCCATGGGGCATCAAAACACCTAAAGGCGAAATACGTACCATCACGCAATTGTTGGATTTGGCTGTTTTTCCAGGTACACAAGGTGGTCCATTAGAGCATACTATTGCTGCCAAAGCAATTGCTTACGGTGAGGCATTATCTGATGAGTATATGGAGTATATTGTTCAAGTGAAGAAAAATGCAGCTGTTCTAGCGCAGTTTTTTGTTGAGAAAGATTACAATATTATTTCGGGCGGTACAGATAACCACTTGATGTTGGTTGATCTTCGCAATAAGGATATTTCAGGTAAAGAGGCCGAAGCAGTATTAGGCTTGGCAGGAATTACGACCAACAAGAATATGGTGCCTTTTGATACACGTTCTCCTTTCGTTACTTCAGGCGTTCGTTTTGGAACGGCTGCTATTACGAGTAGAGGTATTGGGGAAAACGAAATAGTTCAGATTGGTGAATTGATTGATGAGGCTTTATCAAATCGTGGAAATGAATCTCAGTTGGCTAGTATTCACGAAAAAGTGAAGACAATGATGGCGCAGTTTCCGTTATACAAATAAATTTAGAGAAATAATCACTCAAAAAAGCTCCGAAATTAATTTTTGGAGCTTTTTTTGTTGCATAATATTTGAAGTAATATTCGAAGTGTGAATTAATGTTAAAAAGGGGAGTGATAATTTGAAAGGTGGGATTTTTTCATTTGATTTGAATAGTTAAACAAAAAAACAATTGCCTATTGATATAAAATTACTCTTTTTAAAATTAGTGCGACTCTAACTTAAATTAGGGAAATTATTATGAAACTATTGAAAAACAAGAGTGATCAGGAGTTGATCCACACGTATATTAATGGCGATGAAGCTGGATTGAAAGTTTTGATTGAGCGGTATAAAAGCAAAATTTATACATCAATATATATACAGGTTAAAGACGAATATCTTACAGAAGATATATTTCAGGAAACATTTATCAAGGTAATAAATGTATTAAAAGCTGGACGATATAACGATGAGGGTAAGTTCTTGCCCTGGGTAATGCGAATCGCGCATAATATGGTTATTGATCACTTTCGCCGTGAAAAACGTGGGCTGAACGTTATTAACGCAGATGGATTTGATATATTTGAAGTCCTTGACTTTGCGGATGAAGACGCGGAAAGTAAAATTGTCCGTACACAGCGGGATATCGATTTGAAGAAAATTATTCAGCTTTTGCCTGATGACCAAAAAGAGGTATTGATTATGCGCCATTTTTGTGATATGAGTTTTAAAGAAATAGCAGAAATCACTGATGTTAGTATTAATACGGCATTAGGTAGAATGCGATATGCGTTGAGTAACCTGCGCAAGATTATTGAAGATCATAATATGCTATTACAAATGGGATAATAAAAAAGCCGGATTTTAAATCTGGCTTTTTTATTGTCTATCGGCTTCCTTTCATTCATGCGTTATCCCGCAAGTACAGAATGAAATCAGATTAAGTGTTTTTGGAACGTTGATGTTAAAGGAAGGTTTTTCTTAATCAATTTTATGCGCCTCTTTCGCCGGCGCGAGGGCGACTTCTTTTTCCTAAAAAGAAGCAAAAATCGTCGCTGTACCGGATCGACACCACGGTTCACCTTTCCTGCCATTGTCGACCCGCTGAGGCGACATTTGTCGGATATGTAAGGATAGTGCATTCGTTCTGAAAGTTAAGTATTCCGCAAACTCAAAAACTCCGGCCTTAGCGGATTTGGATGCGTAGGCAGCAGATGATGTGTTGCAGAAACGTACAATTAGCATTTAACCAAGCAGGTCTCAGTCTTCGAAATGGGATAGTGTGTTGGAGGCCTAAGAGCTGCGTACTGCGTCATCGCGTAGCCGAAACGACAAATATGGTATCAGCCTTGACTTTTTTTGCTTCGTTTTTTTGGTCAAGCAAAAAGATGAAGGCCCTGTCGTGGCAACGACGGAAAGGTGGAGCCAGGGAAAAAAACTGATTAAATAAAAGGTTCCTTTTTATTGTTCCACTATATTCAGAACTACTATGAAAGCTAAAAACGGGCAGCAAGTCATTTTGTCACGAATTGACCATTTATAGGCAATTATTTGTCAGAACCAAAGTAATTTGATATTTTTAGTCGGTTATTTTAACAGCTTCGTTTAAATGGAATGCCGTTTGATAATCTACTATAAATATTAACGCGATAATAAAAGTATTAAAAATATGGGAATTTGGATTTTATTAATTGGTATTGGAATCATAAGTATGATTGTCCAGTCAAGATTTAAGAATAAGTTTAAGAAATATTCAGAGATGCCATTGACCTCGGGTATGTCGGGAGCAGATATCGCGAAAAAGATGCTAAATGATAATGGGATATATGATGTGAATGTAATTTCTGTTGAAGGTCAGCTTACGGATCATTATAATCCATCGGATAGAACGGTAAACCTGAGTCCTGAAGTATATCATGGACGCAGCGTTGCTGCTGCTGCTGTATCAGCTCATGAATGTGGCCATGCTGTGCAACATGCCAAAGCCTATACGTGGTTGCAATTTCGTTCTGCAATGGTGCCGATGGTAAATGTAGCTTCTAAGATTGTTTCATTTACGCTTATGATAGGCGTAATGCTAGCGATTTTTTCGAATAACTTATTCTTATTACAGATAGGAGTGGGGGCATTGGCGGTTACTACGGTATTTAGTTTCGTGACCCTGCCAGTAGAGTTTGATGCTTCTAATCGTGCTCTGGCGTGGTTGAATACGGCTAATATCACACACAATACGGAGGAGCATGATGGTGCAAAAGATGCTTTGAAATGGGCTGCTATGACTTACGTAGTTGCGGCGTTATCTGCATTAGTTACACTACTTTATTACGCAAGTATGCTCTTAGGCCGGAGGGATTAATCACGTTTAAAATATATCAGGCGGTTGTATCATAAATAAATCATTCCGTCATTTCGAGGAGGTACGACGAGAAATCTATGGTCAAGTAATTTTTCAACTAGTTGAAATTTAGTTCATTAAAATTAATCCATAGATTTCTCCCCCTGGTCGAAATGACGGTCAGGCGAATTACTCGGTCTTTTGATACGGCCTCTTTTTTTTCTGCAGGTGTCTACTCTCAAAGGCCATCAAGAACTTTCATGGCTGTTGGTGATTCAATGGATCATGAAAGTTTTGTGACTAGAACACATTGCTTTCAGCTCAATTTCGTAACTTTGCGTTTTAGTATTAAGAACTTCAATAGATTATGTTTTCAAATCTTCAGGATAAATTAGATAGAGCCTTTAAGGTATTAAAAGGTCAGGGGAATATTACCGAAATCAACGTCGCAGAGACGATGAAGGAAATTCGTAAAGCATTATTGGATGCCGACGTGAATTATAAGACTGCTAAAACATTTACAGACGATGTGAAGCAGAAGGCTTTAGGGCAAAATGTATTGACGAGTATTTCACCTGGGCAGTTGTTGACCAAGGTTATGAACGACGAGCTGACCGATCTGATGGGAGGTACAGTTACCGAACTTGATCTTTCTAAAAGCCCTACAGTTATTCTAATCGCAGGTTTAAATGGTGCAGGTAAGACAACCTTTGCCGGCAAGTTAGCTAACTTCCTAAAAGAACAGAAGGGTAAAAAGCCCTTGTTGGTGGCAGGTGACGTATATCGTCCTGCTGCAATCGACCAGTTGCAGGTCTTGGGCAATCAGGTCGGTGTTCCTGTTTATGCAGATCGCGAATCTACTGATCCTATTGCGATCGCTAAAGCCGGAGTTGAAGAAGGTAAACGAAATGGTAATAATGTCATCATTATAGATACAGCTGGGCGTTTGGCGATTGATGAAGCGTTGATGAATGAGATTACGGCGGTAAAAGAGATTACACAGCCGAATGAAATCTTATTTGTAGTCGATTCGATGACCGGTCAGGATGCTGTAAATACGGCAAAGACGTTTAATGATCGTCTTGACTTTACTGGTGTGGTGTTAACCAAACTAGATGGTGATACCCGCGGTGGTGCGGCCCTTTCGATAAAATCTGTCGTCAATAAGCCGATCAAGTTTATTGGTACAGGTGAGAAAATGGAGGCATTGGACGTCTTCCATCCAGATCGTATGGCTTCCCGTATTTTAGGTATGGGTGATGTGGTATCTTTGGTAGAGCGTGCACAGCAACAGTTTGATGAGAAAGAAGCAGCAGCACTTCAAAAGAAAATCCGCAAAAATAAATTCGATTTCAACGATTTCAGGTCCCAAATTCAGCAAATCAAGAAAATGGGTAACATGAAAGATCTTATCGGAATGATTCCGGGAGCTGGAAAAGCATTGAAAGATATTGAAATAGAGGATGATGCGTTTAAGCCTATTGAAGCCATCATAAACTCGATGACACCTTTTGAAAGAGAAAATCCGGATGCGATAGACCAGAAAAGAAGAAGTCGTATTGCCAAAGGATCTGGCACGAATATAGACGAAGTTAATAAATTGCTGAAGCAATTTATGGATATGCGTAAGGTCATGAAGCAGATGTCTAATCCTGCTATGGCGGCAAAAATGATGCGCGGTATGCCAAAGATGCCGGGTAAACCGTTCTAGAAACTTTTAGATACAATATAATTTTAAGAAAGCCAAACGTTCGTGTTGGCTTTTTTATTAAATTGTTTTTTGTTATTTTTGCATTATATGGACGATCATCCCGGGCAGTTATCTGAATATGGTTCTATTCTCCTCATGGGAATAATAGGAATTATATTGGTATGTGCAACCATTGGGCTGGCAAAATTCATATCTCCTAAACATCCTAATCCTATTAAGCAGAGCACTTACGAATGCGGTGAAGAAACAGTAGGAACTTCATGGGTTCAGTTTAACCCACGTTTTTATGTTATAGCACTTATCTTCTTGCTATTTGATGTTGAATTGATATTTGTATTTCCTTGGGCTACGGTGTTTGGGAACCGTGATCTCATAGCGGCAGATTCGAGATGGGGTTGGTTTACATTGATCGAAATGGCTATTTTTTTAGGTATTTTAATCATCGGTTTGGTTTATGTATGGCGGCGGGGAGATTTGAATTGGATTAAGCCTATCCATCAAAAACCTACTACAGATGTAAAAATACCCTTTTCTGTATACGATACGCTGAATAATAGGGCGTATCAGATTAAGGACTATAAGGTAGCGGCGGCGGTGGAGCCAGAACCTGGGGAACGGCCTGCCGAGATTCCGAAAACCTCAGTAGGGTTTAAACCACGATTTAAAAAAACATAAGCAATGGGTGTACAGCAAGAGCAGAATAATGGTGTCGTCATTGCTAAACTCGACGATTTATTAAACTGGGCTAGACTTTCTTCCATGTGGCCGGTGAGTTTTGGTATTGCCTGTTGTGCGATAGAAATGATGGGGGCAATGGCGGCTACCTATGATTTGGATAGACTGGGTGTATTCCCTCGACCCTCACCAAGGCAAGCTGATGTCATGATCATTGCTGGAACGGTTACCTTTAAAATGGCCGAGCGTATAAAACGGTTGTACGAACAGATGCCCGAACCGCGTTACGTTATTTCTATGGGGTCTTGTTCGAATTGTGGAGGACCTTATTGGCAACATGGTTACCACGTGGTTAAGGGGGTGGACAGAATTATACCGGTCGATATCTATGTGCAAGGATGCCCACCTAGACCGGAAGCGTTGATCGGTGCTTTTTTAGAATTACAAAAGAAAATAGAAACAGAACATATTCTTCAAGAAAAATATTTCGAAGAAAAGGTTTAAGATAAAATAATATGGCAAAAGATTTTTATGGGGAATTGCAATTAGGTATCCTTGGAGGTGGACAGTTGGGGCGTATGCTGATCCAGGAAGCTATTAATTACAATGTGAATGTACATGTGCTCGATCCAGATAAGAATGCTCCATGTCGTAAATTATGTAATCAATTTGAGTGCGGGTCATTGAGTGACTACGAAACTGTTTACAAATTCGGAAAGGGATTGGACATGATCACCATTGAAATTGAAAAAGTAAATGTAGATGCATTGGAAAAATTGGAAGAGGAGGGTGTGCTTGTTTACCCCCAATCTCGTGTTATTCGCCTGATTCAGGATAAAGGAATGCAGAAGCAATTTTTTAAACAGAATAATATTCCCACCGCGACCTTTCAATTGATCTCCAATAAAGAGGCGCTCGCAAACGCACAACTTCAGTTACCGTATATCCAAAAATTAAGAAAAGACGGATATGACGGAAAGGGAGTAAAGAAAATACTATCGGTAGAAGATCTCGAACATGCTTTCGAAGAACCCTCTATTATCGAAGAAATCGTAGATTTCGAGAATGAGATCGCAGTAATCGTAGCACGCAACGATAGAGGAGATGTTAGTACGTTCCCCATGGTTGAAATGGAATTTAATCCACAGGCCAATCTGGTTGAATTTTTGATTTCTCCATCGACATATAGCTTTGAAATACAACAGCAGGCTGAAGATATTGCTAAAAAATTAGCGAACGACTTGCAGATCGTTGGCCTGTTAGCTGTTGAGATGTTCTTGACTAAAACAGGGGAAATACTGGTAAACGAATTGGCTCCACGTCCTCATAATTCAGGACATCAGACTATAGAAGGGAACTTTACCTCTCAGTTTGGTCAACACCTTAGGGCTATTTTCAATTTGCCGTTGGGTAATACTGCTGCGCGTACTAATGCAGTCATGATCAATTTACTTGGCGAAGATAAGTATGAAGGCTTAGCTGTATACGAAGGTGTGGAAGAGGTATTGGCCATGGACGGTGTATACGTGCACCTGTATGGTAAAAAATACACTAAACCATTTCGTAAAATGGGACACGTCTGTATTGTGAATGATGATCGCGAAGTGGCTATAGCAAATGCACGCAAGGTTCAAGAAATATTAAAAGTAATCGCATAATATGAATCCAAATATACAAGTAGGTATTATCATGGGAAGTAAATCTGATCTTCCTGTTATGCAAGATGCTGTAAATGTGTTGAAGCAACTTGGAGTAGGTTTTGAGGTAACGATTGTTTCGGCGCACCGTACACCACAGCGGATGTTTGATTATGCTGAGCAAGCTGCGGGCAGAGGCTTAAAAGTAATCATAGCAGGAGCAGGAGGTGCCGCACATTTACCGGGTATGGTAGCATCAATTACGCACTTACCTGTAATTGGCGTGCCTGTTAAATCTTCTAATTCCATAGATGGTTGGGACTCTGTTTTATCCATATTACAGATGCCAAATGGTATTCCTGTTGCAACGGTGGCACTCAATGCTGCAAAGAATGCAGGAATTTTAGCAGCTCAGATTATCGGAACAAACGATGATGCGATCGCTAACAATGTATTGGCGTTCAAGAAAGATTTAAAGGAGGCTGTTGAAAAAACGGCATCTGAAGTCGAACAGATGAAATTTTAAATAAAAAAGGAGCTTCCAAAAGCTCCTTTTTTATTTTGTTAAGATTTTTTGTACATAGTCGTAGCTCTTCTTTACACTTTCAAATTTATTGGGGATATAAATGTCGTCTTGCTCTACAAACGCAAATTGTAGTCCTGATTGATTTGCACTCCGTACAATATTTGGATAGTCTATTGCTCCCGTTCCCACTTCGGTATAGCGTACATTTGCCTGCATCAGACTATCGAGAGGTAGCTTGTCGAATGCGCTCCCAATGACTTCCGTTGTGTAATTTTTGTCCATATCCTTTACATGCCATAAAGGAAAACGGTTCGGATATTTTTCAAAATAACTTTGCGCACTGATACCTGCTTTTTCAACCCAAAAAATATCCAGTTCAAAGTCTACCAGCTCGGGTTCTGTAAACGCAATCAAGATATCTAAACCCTTTGTGCCGTTAGGGAAATTCCGAAACTCCCAAAAGTGATTGTGATAGCCCATTTTGATGCCGGCCTTTTTGGACATCTCTCCAGCTTTATTTAGTTGTTCGGCAGCATATTGATAGTCAGATATCGATAGATTATTTAAATCTTCCATCGGCGTTACGGGGGCGATGATATACTTTTGTCCCAGTTCGTGTGCGATCTCAATATATTTTTCGATACTCTCTTTGTCGCTTTGTTTTTGATCGAGGTATTTCGATAAGTCGTAATGCCCGCTATGCGTTTTGAGGTTGTTGTCGTCTAAAATCTTTCGTAGATCAGTGAGCGGAACACCCCAAAAGCCGTTGGCGGCAATATCTACCCCAAAGGTTTCCACGTGTTTGTAGCCAATCTTTGCAACAGTTTCTAAGACTAATTTGGGGTCTTCACTGAGTAGGTCGCGTAGCGTATAGAGTTGTAGGCCGATGTTGTGAAACGGAGAATCTCCGGGTGCGCTCTTATTGGTGCAGGCAGATAATAGCTGTGTGCCAACGAAAGCTGAAGTCAATCCTATTCCCGTTTTTTTTATAAAATCTCTTCTTGATTTGTCCATATGTATATAATCTGGTTGCAGCTACTGTACCTTCCTATGGCAGATAAAAGGAGGGTGAGTTACAAGGATTAAATTTATAAAAAAAATGGAACAAAAAAAGGATTCTTTCAAGAATCCTTTTTTTATCGTTATAAAAGATGTCGACTTATACAGTCATGATATCTTTCTCTTTCAATTCAGCTAGTTGGTCTACTTTTGCAATATAGATATCGGTCAATTTTTGCACCTCGCCTTCTCCTATTTTAATCTCATCTTCTGAAGCACCGTCATTTTTTAGCTTTTTGATGGATTCGTTGGCATCTTTACGGATGTTACGTACAGCTACCCGACCTTTTTCAGCTTCTTCTTTTGCCTTTTTTACGAGATCACGTCTTCTTTCTTCAGTCAATGGAGGCACGACTAAACGTATTACAGAGCCATCATTTTGTGGATTGAGACCAATATTAGAATCAATGATCGCTTTTTCGATAGCGGTCATGATGGTTTTTTCCCAAGGTTGAATCACCAATGTACGTGCATCGGTCGTATTAATATTTGCAACTTGAGAAAGAGCGGTGGGTGAACCGTAATAATCTACACTAATGCCGTCCAACATAGAAGGTGTAGCTTTTCCTGCGCGGATTTTTGTAAGTTCTGATTCGGTATGGGTTATTGCCTTAAGCATGCTTTCTTTGCAGTCGTCCAATTCTAATGATATCAGTTCGTTCATATCTTTGAGTATTTATTCGTTAGCTAACTATAGTTCCAATGTGTTCACCAGATGCTAATTTTGTTAAATTACCTGGTTTATTCATGTCAAATACGATAATAGGAAGATTGTTTTCCTGACACAAGGTAAATGCTGTCATATCCATTACATTAAGCCCTTTTTCATAGACTTCGGTAAATGAAATCGTATCAAAGCGTTTGGCATTCGGATCTTTTTCTGGATCTGCAGTATAAATACCGTCTACACGTGTTCCTTTTAATACTGCATCAGCATTAATCTCGATAGCACGTAAAGAGGCAGCGGTATCTGTTGTGAAATAGGGATTACCTGTACCGGCACCAAATATCACCACTCTACCTTTTTCTAAATGTCTAACTGCTCTTCTACGAATGAACGGTTCACAAATCTGTTCCATTTTGATGGCCGTTAACAAACGCGTTTTTAATCCTACTTTTTCTAACGCATCCTGAAGTGCCATGCTATTGATAACTGTTGCAAGCATTCCCATGTAGTCTGCCTGTACCCGATCCATCCCCGATTTTTCTGCGCTCAAACCGCGATAGATATTACCTCCACCGATTACGATGGCTATCTCGAGTCCCTGATCGTGAATTTCTTTAATATCGCGAGCGTATTGTGCGACTCTGTTGATGTCAATGCCATAGCTTTGCTCCCCCATAAGGGCTTCACCGCTGAGTTTAAGTAGGATACGTTTATATTTCATGTGTGTTCTTTTTTGGAATCTTTCCAAAAGTCAAAGATATGATTTTTTTTTATCCCATGAGACAGCAGCGCGTTATTTGTTGCTGTTTTTTACGCTTTCTATGGTCTGTTGGTAATAGTTTTCATAAAGAGGAAGGATCTTACTGATCTCAAAATCTTTTGCGCGATTGAATGCTGCAGTCTTAAATTCCGCTAATCGTTCACAGTTTTCAAGAATATAGATCGCATTTTTTGCCATTTCATCTACGTTTCGAACATCGCTCAAAAAGCCCGTTACACCTTGTACATTTAGTTCAGGTAACCCTCCGGTATTGGAGGAAATGACGGGAACGCTGCATGCCATAGCTTCCAAAGCAGCAAGTCCGAAGCTTTCAGAGCCAGATGGAATCAAAAACAAATCAGAAACGGATAGAATTTCTTCAATGGCGTCTTGTTTTCCTAGAAAACGTACGCTGTTTGCAATACCTAGCTGTCGAGATAGTTCTTCTGCGTTACTCCGCTCGGGGCCATCTCCCACCATGAGTAATTTGCTGGGTATTTTTTGATTGACCAGATGGAATATGCGTATCACGTCGTCGGTGTTTTTGACTTGTCGAAAATTAGACGTGTGCACAAGTATGCGTTCATCATCTGGCGCAATAGCCTTTTTAAAGTGTTCTCTTTTTTTGTTGTAAAAGCGGTTGAGGTCAATGAAGTTGGGTATGACCTGGATAGGTCTTGTAATATCAAAGAAAGATAATGTCTCTTCCCGGAGGCTTTCCGATACGGTGGTGACACCATCAGACTCATTGATCGAAAAGGTAACGACGGGCTTAAAGCTTTTGTCTCTACCTACTAGAGTGATGTCTGTTCCGTGTAACGTAGTCACGACGGGGATATCTATGCCATATGTTTTTAAGATCTGCTTCGCCAAATAGGCCGCAGAAGCGTGAGGAATGGCATAATGGACATGTAAGACGTCTAATTTTTCAAATCGAACCACATCTACTAACTTACTTGCTAAAGCGGATTCATAGGGAGGGAAGTCAAACAGGGGGTATTGGGAAACAGCAACTTCGTGATAATATAAGTTTTCGGAAAAGAAATCTAATCGTGCCGGCTGGCTATATGTGATAAAGTGTATCTGATGTCCGTTGGACGCCAGTGCTTTGCCCAATTCGGTAGCGACTACACCACTGCCACCAAAAGTTGGATAGCAAACTATGCCTATTTTCATCTATATGTTTTTTGTTCTCTGATATAAAACTGGCACAAATTACGGATTATTTATGCAACAGTATGTCAATCGAATTGCCATAATTGTGCAAAATTTTACGCGTACCGTATTCACACATCGATGTTCATCGTATTGCATATTGCCGTAACTTTATCTAAGTTTGGTTTAAGATAAAACACAATAGATGAACGTACATTACTTACAACATGTATCTTTTGAAGGATTGGGCTATATAGAAACATGGTTAAAAGAAAGCGAGTGTACCGTTTCATCAACTCATTTTTATGAAACGGATTACGATTTACCTGCTGTTGAAGCAATAGATTGTTTAATTATTATGGGAGGCCCTATGGGGATACATGATGATGATCAATATCCTTGGTTGCTGGAGGAAAAGCAGTTTATTACGGATTGCATTCAATCAGGAAAGAAAGTATTGGGAATTTGTTTAGGAGCGCAATTGTTAGCGGATAATCTTGGTGCTAAGGTCTACGGAGCACCGCATAGGGAAATCGGTTGGTTTCCTGTGAAACCAACCGAAGAGAGCAAACAGCTTGCTTGGTTTTATGATCTGTTTAAGGATCAACGAACGGTATTTCATTGGCATGGCGACCAATTTGAAATTCCTGAGGGCGGTCTTGACCTGCTTTCCTCTGCGGCAAATAACAATCAGGCATTCTCTTACGGAGATAACTTGATCGGTTTGCAATTTCATTTGGAAGTAACCCGAGATACGCTGAACGACATGTTGGAAAATGGTGCTTCGGAATTGACCGACGCACCTTATATCCAGAAGGTAGCAGAAATAACAGCGCGTGAAGCAAATATAGCTCGTTGTAATGCAATGATGGCAAGTATTCTAGGGGCTTGGCTCAGCAGGTGAGATTTTGCTGACCTCTAAATCTAGATGCTTTTTAGAAAGGCAATTTCTTTGATTGATGACGTCCAATATTTCGACAATCTTTTTGAGCAGGTTCCGTTTATCCTCATAAGAACTATAAGGGTTTTTACTAGTACGTAAGGCGTAGGACAAAACTTCTCCCAGCTGGTCTCGAAGGAAACCAATACCCGTTCTTCGGTACAATATGGATAGTGTTCTTGTTGAGTTTGCGCGTTGCTTTAATGAAAGCAGATTTGTTTGTGGATTTTGCGTTAGACTCTCCTTGGGTAAATCAAAATGCTCAAAGAGATGGGGATCTAACCATTTTGCAGGAACTTCTTCTCCTTGTAATAATAACCATCCGGCTTCGTAGAGGCAGATAATCCAGTCATGAAAATCGATCAGCTTCCCCGGCTCCGCTTTATTCCAGATCTTTGTTTCGTCAATGGCACAGTCAAACCAATAATCAATCTCTTCTTTAAGTTCATATACCGTATAATCCCCAAATATCCAATTAATCTGTTCCAAAGGATTGTATACACCGGTGTTGGTGGCATCTAACTTGGTAATCACATAATCCGCATCAAAAAAATGTCCATTATGCACAAGACCATCTTCTACGGGGTGGTTATAGTAAAAGCTATCTCCTAGATAAGTTATCTCGATAAGCCGTCTTAATTCGTCATAGGTACATAAGGGGTGTTCGTCCCAACCTTCAGATGCTATGCTTTCTACTTTTCTGCTGTACTCCTCCCATTTATCCAGTAGAGCTAACCAGTCAAGCACATTCAATTGCTCAAAGAAATGATCTATAGCCAAAGTGAAATCACGCACCTCGGCGACAGACAGGTGTTGTATTTTCCCTTCATGCATAAGATAAGGTTTATTCCGGTCGTTATATTCGTGATCCTGATCGGTTGGTCTTTGGTAGAATGGGTTTTCCTCCCATTTAAGATGAAAGGAAGGGTGTGTATATTTTTCTCTTTCCATATATTCTTTGCAACGCCATGCTGCGGTTACCATCTTTTTTAGGAAAATGACTGTTCTACCATGATCTACCTCTTCCGTATTTTCCCATCCGAACGAGACAACAGCTTTTGTTAACAACCATAAGTTCTGTTTTATGGTTTTATAATCACGATCCCAAAAGGACCTGTGCATCCCACTTACAAAATAATCGACGTACTCGTCATCGTTCTTGTCGGGGAAATAATAGCATCCATTTCTCATGTTTTAGATTTTTTTAATGGTTACTTTTCTTGTTAGCGTTTGTAATCTTTCATTTAAGCGTACAGTTCTCCTTTTGCCGCTTGTTCCTGTTCGAGCGGTGTTACGGTGTTGATTTCTGCTGAAAGGTAAGACTCTACTGCGCTGTGTGCAATGGCAATAAACTGCTTTACGCGTCCCGCTAAAACCTCTAAATGTTGTCCCTGTGTACGGTAGTTGGGAGCATGTCGGAACCGCTGCTGGGCTTCGGTTAGGAGTTTGAAAATATTGTTATCCTCTTCATTTTCTCTACGGAAGACTGCGCTCACGTGAGGCGCACTGACATCAACAAGTTTCATCAAATAGTTGAGGTTCAAAATATGCGAGGAATAACCTAGTAGGCTTTTAATTAGACCTAGACAGACTTGCTCTGTTGCAATTGCAAGAACAAAGCAAATGGCTCGTTCATCGCCAATGAGGTGTTGTCTATTGTTTAAGTTTAGCAATCCCTCTGCATTCTGTATTCGTTTGCCCCATTGTTTGTTCAGATAGCTCATATTTCGATAAGTAGCAGGCAATTGTGATTTTTCTATTCTGTTGCCGTTTTGCAGCCACGTTTCTCCATTTTGAATAACATTGCAGAAGAATGGGTGTCCTTGCTGTGCCTTATTAAGAATTGTATCCTCTCTCTCCAGGATGAGCGTTATATTTATTTCTGAAGGCAGCAACTGATTGATTTTATCCTGTAAATCCAGCGTGTTTATCCGTTCGTCTGATGTCGCAAGCAAAAGGTAGTATTGGTGTAAGGTAGTTTTATTATCACTAAGCAAGAGTATATTTGAAAGCTGTCTTTGCTCACACCGGTAGGCAAAACAATTTACCTGTTTGGGGGTGCAGTAGACTTGCAATGCGCTGATGATAAACTCCTTATGGCTGTCCGTGGACAATGATTTCACGTCTTCTGCGTAGCGCGTTTTCAGGTTCTGAATACGTTTTTGAGCGATATATTCAGGGGCCAGTTCGTTTTTGATTTCCTCTATATACTCAATTTTGAACATCTCTATCCACGCGATTGCTTTTTCGACGATGCGATAAGCCGTTTCTAGATCTGCCACGGCAATTTGATAATTTGGCGTGTATCGAAATGCAGAGTAAGAGTTATCTAGCAGACGGAGTACTGCTTGATTTCGATCTTTAATACAAAGTCTGCCCAGTACAGAATCGTATGTTTTTAAATGCGCGATGTTATTAACTAGATTATGTGATTTTTTCTCGTAGCCAACCAACAGCATAAAGGCTGTTCGAAGAATTAGCTCAAGTGCTTGGTGCAGCATAAAGGCTGCATGAGGTGCGTTTCCGGTATTTACATAAAAATGGTAACCATCTAGAAAGGATGCGACCTTGCTTCTTTCGATGTCGATATATGCTTCACTTTGGTTAGCTATCTCGTCTGCATCAGCTTTTGGAAGTGTAATATCCTGGACAGACTTGTCATTTTGATAAATTATATTTTCTGCACGACAGACTAGAGAGAATCGACCTAATCCTTGCTCGATAAGTTGCTGGATCTCCTCTTGATAATAGATTGTGAAATAGATGTCTTTGTATTTTTCAAAAATAGCGAAACATAGTTCCTTGGCGTCGCCAAAGCGTAACCCTGAACTTTTCTGTAAATGAATATGTAACATAGATAGCTTTTTCCCGTCACGTGCATATGTCCAATGGTAGATTCGGTCTATGTGTAGTTTAGCGACGAGTGTTTCTACGAGTATATTGATATTTGTATTCATATGGCGTGTGTTATTTCTTAATTAAACTATTGTCATTTTCTTTAAAGTTCTCATGGTAAATGAATTCGATTTCATCCTGATAAGTAATTAAGAATGAGATTTCGATGATTTTCCTGAGCTTCATAAAGTCATTTGGAAATGTGGCTTCATCTTCCTCCATTATAAAAGGTTCTGTACTCAAGCTTTGCTCGGACCAATCGTCAAACAACATTTTCCACTCTTCAAGTGAATGTTCCCAGAACAGTCTAGGCAGATAGTAATGAGGCGCAGCTATTTCAGCGAGCGATAGGGATTCGATATTATACACCTTATTTCCTTGTTTTACTTTCGTGCTAACCCAAGAAATGCTATGGCGGGAATGCTTTTTTTTCGATTGATCGTGAAAAAGATTGGAAGCAATTTCATTGATATGTTCAAAAAGGTTCCTCATTATTTGAGTATAAATTATTTGATCTGCAGGTTTGTACTCCCTAAATGCATCCTCCCAGCCAGCATACGCTTTTGGTATAGATATTTCCCAGAAGCTCAAGAATTTCTGCCAATCTTCTAACCATGTGTATTCGAAAGGATATTTTAGTTTATTCCTGTAAGTAATAGATTGCGAATTGCCGGTATTCTCCTCGATCTGGTTGCTTTCCGTATATTCACTTTCGTTTTTTGCAGCTTTCACTTCTAAGAGATCTGGTCGTTCCGATAGGTGATACATTGCTTGCGCAAGTCTCAAAAGCAGCTCCCTGATGGCGAGCACGCGGTCGCCAAAACGATCGTTGTGCTTGTTTTCGTAGGATGTTAGACCCATCCACAGTTCGTCCAATATGTAATACCATCGTTCAAGGTTTTGATAGGAAAAAAACTTAGCTATCGTATCGAGGGGGTTGATTTCCCCATTTATTGTATATTCACCGTTATTGGCATATCGTATAAGATTCTCGTGAGTAGGGAAGAAATCTAAGTGCATTGTTTCCTCTTTCAGATCTTGCTTTCGAAAAATCACATATGCTGCTTCCACTTGTTCTATTAATTGCTTGCAAACATATCCGTTGTTCTGTTTACATTCTGAATTGTTCATTTCTGGACAAGTTCCTGCGTTAATAAGCAAATGGATGTCTCGTAACCAATATTGAATATCAGTTTCGTGTCCGAAGAAATTTTCGATATAATTTAATGGATTCTTGACGTGTTCTTTCACGAGGTAGCGAAATTCGTGCCCTCTTAATTTAGTTGTTTTCATGATCAGTTTTTATGTTGGTTAGTAAATTCTATTTCATGTTTAAAGGCAAGGACATAACTTAGTTCTACGATTTTCACTAAGGATTGATAAATGTAGGAGGTGTGTTCTGCATACTTTGTGCCACCTATTTCACCACTTGAAAGTCCGTAGAACAACCAGTCATAGAGTATTTCATCCCATTCGAATTTATTGTATTCGGTAACCAGATCTGTAATTGCACCTAGTGGGTTTTCCGTATCATCCTGTAAAACATATTGAAGTGAAATTGTGCTATCTTTATGCTCAATGGTTACATTAGGGTATACTTTAAAGACTGATCGGCTTTTTTTGCAAGAGAAATTGGGAGTTTGCTGTTCAGGTGCAGCCTGAGATCTATACATCTCTAAAAGAGAATAGAAACATGCATAGCTGTAGAGTAAATTAGCTCCTGAGAGCATTTTTTTATCCGCAGACCAAAACTGGCCTTCAGTAAGAACTGCTTGATACCAGTTCCAAAGATCGTTTTTCCATCCCTCCAGAGAAGAAACTTGAAAAAAGTCCCTTATTGCTGTTAGCGAATAGGCTTGCGGAGCTAACCACTCTGGCAAAGCAACCTGTTCTCTGTGAAAAAATGGAACTGGAGATTTTCGTATTACGTCGTCATCATCAGGGAGCCGTTGCAGACAATTTTTATGTTCTCGTTCTTTGTCGGTTAAATTGTGATAGGGCAATACATATATAGGAATGTTAAAATCTTCAGCTTTATCGATAGATAGAAGATAGAAATAGTAGCTCAGATAATGCAACAGTTCGATAGTCCGTATTATGTATAGGTTATAGTTGTCTTCATCGTGCCTATAATTACAATCTGTTTCATTTTTTAAGAGTTCATACATAGTCTCTAACCAATATTCTCGACAATTGATCTCGAAGAAATAATTCAGGAAACGAGATGCAATACCTCCCCCCACAACGCGTTCATTCATAATATAGGCGATCTCAATGTGTTTAATTATATTTTGATGAACATAATAAGGATCAAACAATGGAGGTCTGAATTGTGCAGACCCCGAAGTAAGGAAAACATATACTTTTTCCTGCCAATGCCTCAGCTCATATTGGTCGTAAAAAAAGCGTATATATTGAAGAGGATCCTTCACATATTCCTTACTTAAATACCGAAAATGTTTCGCTTTCAGTTTCTTTTGTGTATTTTTCATACTTGTAAGTTTGAATAATAGTTTTAAAAATAATTATCTTCCGTAATGCTAATTTAGGAACTATTTTTCATCAAAACAATAATTTTGAATATAATTTTCGTTTATGAGTTCTGTTTTGAAGAGAATTAAAGTGATTTCCGATCACGAAGGTATCAGTGTAACCGCACTTGAAGCTGCAATAGGCGCCAGTAAGGGTGTTTTTTCGCGTGCGTTGGCAAATGGAACAGATATACAAAGTAAATGGCTGGTTAAAATAATTGAAAATTATCCCCAATATTCTTCTGAATGGTTATTGTCAGGCAAAGGAGAGATGTTGCGTGAGGCGGCAACCACAGCTCGAGACAAGACCGATCATTATGAAGAAAGCGCCGAAAGTCACGCGGTTATCAATGCTCTTAAAATGGTAATCTCCACACAGGAAAAAACTATTCAATCACTCGATAAACAAGTGCTTTTTCTGGAAGAACAGGTTCAAAAACTTAAAGGAAAATAGGTTAACAGCCTACCGATTTGATTCGAGAAGGTGGCTATTCTTTCTTTTTATGTAGGTATTATCATCTCATACCTAGCTGTTTTGTTTCACGACCTGACTGTTTAGTCTCACCACCTGGCTGTTTAGTTTTTTTAGCTACCGATCCTGACGGAACACCTAGCGTCTGTCAAAAAGCACCTAGCTTTTCTGAAAGAACAGCCATCGTTTCTAACAAAACACCTAGCGTTTGGAACAGGATGCCTAGCTGTTTTTACAGAACACCTAGCGTTTAGAACAGGATGCTTAGCTGTTTTTACAGAACACCTAGCGTTTGGAACAGGATGCCTAGCTGTTTTTACAGAACACCTAGCGTTTGGAACAGGATACCTAGCTGTTTTTTCAAAACAGCTAGCGTTTCTAACAAAACACCTAGCGTTGCGTTTTTTGGTGATTGCTATTTTATTTAGCTAAAAAACCCTATTAATGATAGTTTAAAATAAGTTTTTATCAAAAAAATGGTCTAAATTTTGTGATAAAAAGGTTTGTTTTTGAGCCAACGGCTTTTTGGTATCCCCAGGAAAATGGCCCAAAAACAAACCTTTTTGCGAAGACGATAAAGCAGGTTTTCGGTTGTTTTCATTTATAAATTATAGTGGGATGTTGGGAACAAAAAAGGGAAAAATAGAAAGTCTGCTCATAAATATTAATTTATTTGATCGGATATTTGCAACGTGATACGTTTCATGTTACATTTGTAAATGATTGTTAGCTTCAGACACAAAGGGCTTAAGCTCTTTTACGAAAAAGGAGATACTTCAAAACTTCAATCGCAGCATGTAAGCAAAATTAGGCTGATCTTAACCCGTTTAGATGCCGTCAAAACCCCGGAAGAACTAAATGTTCCGGGCTACGGTCTTCATCAGTTGAAAGGGAACCTCAAAAACTTCTGGTCAGTAAAAGTTGACAAGAATTATAGGATCATTTTCAATTTTGAAAATGAGCAAGCTCAGGAAATAGATTATATTGATTATCACTAATAAAGAAATTATGGCAATGTTCAGTCCAGCTCATCCCGGAGAATTAATCAGGGAAACCATTGACGGTATTATTGAAGAAACCGGCAATAAACTAAGTGTAGAAGAAGTCGCAAAGGGTTTAGGTACTACTCGTAAAACATTGTCGGCTATCATCAATGGAAAACAGTCCGTTACCCCGGAAATGGCGATCAAACTGGCGACAGGTTTCAGTAATACGACACCTGAATTTTGGTTGCAGGTACAGGACAATTACAACTTGTTTTTAGCAAGAAAAAAAGTAGATACTAAATCTATCCGGGTTTTCTGGAAAGCGGCTGTTCTTTAGTATAAAATACCTTAAGTTTAGTTGCCCGATAATTGCCATTGGATTTAGCTGTAAAACCTTTGGCGTGAGAAGTATAAGCAAGTTTTTGGTGTTGAAGCGTATCGCGCCTAAAAAGTTTTCATAATTTTGTACCATGATACATAAGGACGAGTTGGTGGCAGAACTGACTTATAGAACTTCCCGGTCGAGCGGACCGGGGGGACAGAATGTGAATAAGGTCGAGTCCAGGGTCACTGCGATATGGCATGTGGAGGGATCCCAATTACTTTCTGATGTCGAAAAGGCCATTGTAGAACAACGATTGGCCCACCGGATAAATGCATTGGGTATGCTCAGTGTGGATTCATCCGAGAGCAGAAGCCAGTTGGAAAATAAAGAACTTGCCGTCGAGAAGTTGGTGAATTTGATCAATATTGCGCTCAGACCGGTAAAAAAACGTATACCGACCAAGATCTCCAAAGCTAAAGTTTTAGAACGTCTGGATCGTAAAAAAAAGCAGGCAGCCAAGAAAAAGGATAGAAGATGGCGACTGGAGTGACGCACATAATGAGATTTTTACAGCGTGTATTAATGATTGAAGGAATTTATCTTGTTTATTTTCAGTTAGATAACCATATATCCTGAAAATAAACTAAAAAAATAGTTGTGTAACTAAATTTTTAGTTTTAACTTCGTTTATGTAATCGATTATAGGCAGACGTGCCATTATTTTTATTTATAAACAGAGTTATGCACGAAATTAAAGAACTAACAAAAGCCGAGGAGCAGATTATGCACGAGCTTTGGGAAATGGGAGGGGGCTTCGTGAAGGAGGTCATCGAACGTTTACCGGAACCCAAACCGGCTTATAATACTGTATCTACTATAGTACGTATTCTAGAGACCAAGGGTTTCGTAGAACATCAAGCATTCGGGAAAAGCCATCGTTATGTCCCGAAAATACACAAAGAGGAATATAAAAAATTGATAACGGATAAATTGTTGAACAATTATTTTGACAATTCACCGAAGCGCATGCTGTCTTTCTTCTTGGAAGACAATAAGTTGGATGTCAAAGAATTGGATGATATCCTGGCGATCTTAAAAAAGCATAAATAGGTTAACCGCCTCTATAAACTTTAATATTATGGTGTATTTAATTTTAGTCAATATCTCATTGATTGTATGCTATACGTTATATAGCTTGTTCTTCAAAAAACTTACTTTTTTTCAATGGAATAGATATTATTTGCTGGGGGCATTGATCATTTCATTGCTTATCCCTATCGGTCTATTTGTCGATATGTCGTCGAATAGTCTATTGGAGCAGACGCTTCCTACCATTGATCTGCATATGATGATGGATGTCGATGTCATGACGTTTGGAGCGCAGGCAAGTAATTATTATTTAATGGATTTTCTTGCACCTCTGTATGGCTTAGGTGTCCTTGCATTCGGATTCTCGCTGTTGCACCGGTTATACCGACTCCGGTCGATCATGCGAAGCGAACAGGATTGGCTGAGTTTTTCCGTCTTTAATAAGATTTTTCTGGGAAGGCACTTGATGGACAACTCGACGATTCTTTCGCATGAGCAGGTTCACGTGAAACAGGGGCATACCTACGATATTGTATTGGTAGAGTTGGTGAGATTGTTCAATTGGTTCAATCCCGTTTTGTATTTCTACCAGAAGGAATTAAAATTCCAGCACGAGTGTATTGCGGATGAATTCTGTTCGGAGGATAAGGTGGCTTATGCCGAACTATTAGTGGCTCATGCGATGAATGTAGATCAACTGCATCTAACGAATGAGTTTTCCAACCATTCATTTTTAAAGAAAAGAATCATGATGTTATTTAAGAATAAATCAAAAACACAACACAAATACTTGTATCTATCTGTACTGCCTGTTATTTTGGTAGTAGTGGGGTCGACGTTGATCTTCAACACCTCGAAAGCTAGAAATATCGTGGCTGATTTTGAAAACAAGGTAGCAGATGTAGCGATACCTTTGTCATCTAGTGTTGATGACCAACCATCGGAAGCACCCAAGGAACCGATACATCTTATGGAAGTGCCACTGGGATCTCAAGAGGGAAACAGGGTTTTACAGCAATTGGCGCTTGAGGTAATAACACAGGAGGATACCGTAGGGAAAGAGATATTCACTGCGGTGGAGGTGCAACCTGAACCCCCCGGTGGAATGGCTGCTTTTCGAAAATGGATATCTGAAAATTATCAGTATCCTCAAGCGGCTATAGATGCGGGCGTAAAAGGTACAGTACAGGTTTCATTTATTGTAGAAGCGGATGGAGCCCTTTCCAATCTAAAGGTAGGAAAGGATAATATGGGGCATGGAACGGGAGAGGCTGCAGTAGAAATGCTGAAAAAATCTGAAAAGTGGAGTCCTGGTGTACAAAATGGGCGTGCTGTTCGGGTTGCTTATACGCTTCCGATCCGATTGGATCTGACGCCGATGGGATCCGCTCCGGAAGAAGTTAAACCGGATATACTAGCTGAACCTGAGTTGGGAAGAGCAAAATTTATGGAATGGTTTGCAAAGGAATATCGACTGCCAAGAGCGATTACCTCAGAAGATAAAGATCCCTATATGTATGTGCGTTTTGTCGTAAATAAGGAAGGTAAACCGGATCAATTCTCATCCCGGGCAGACGAGCTTGAACAGAGTTTTTTTAATGAAGCTGTACGTATCATCTCTAAAAGTAAGTGGAAGCCCGCACTTAAAGACGGACAACCGATTGATTCCCGAACAGCGGTAGGAGTTAAATTTGATCGAGACGGTAAGATTATTAAGAATCATACCCGGGTAGAGGTAATGCCTGAACCGAAAGGTGGAATGGCAGCTTTTCGGAAAAATATAAGTGCGTGGCTCGTATATCCCAAAGAAATGATTTCAAAAAAGGAAAGTGGAAAAGTAGATGTATATTTTGAAATCGCTAAAGATGGCACGCCTTCAAATTTTAAAATTCTGGAAGAGCCATACCCCGGGGTAGGAAAGAACCTTGTAGAAATTATCCAAAAATATGGAAGATGGGCCCCGGCTATTCTTGACGGAAAAGGTGTGGTTACGCAATATTCTGTTTCCGCTGATCTGACTTTTATGCTCGGTGGAGGGGTCATAGAAGTGAAGGGATTAAAGGGTGGTAATTTCATCAAATCTTAAAAAGAAAGCTGTTTGGAAAATGCTTCCCCAACCGTGATGAAGGATCTAAATGCTGGAGTAAATCAATGGCATTAGATCCTTCACTTCGTTCAGGATGACAATTTAAAATATCGTTCTTCGGATACTCATAACAAAATCTCGAGTTATTAAGACCTTCTTTCAAAAAATAAGAATGCGAAGACTAGTTTTTCTTTTAATCATAGCAACGTTATCCGGATGCAAATCTTACGATTTCGTAAAGAATGGATATATGGTAAAAGGCGACGATCAATTTGTAAGTCTCGACCGGAAACTTACCGTTAATGTAGGGGCTGATTTTATGGAAGATAAGGTCTGGCAGCACAACAGGTCCCCGGTGAATACAGTCAAGCTATCGCGTGAATCTCGAAAAATTCTAAAAAGCTTAGGCTATAGCAGTAAGGCTTATTCTACTTTATTCAGCAGTAGAATTGACAATGAAAATGTCAGGTATGACCTGCTGACCATGATTAATAATCATGGGATACAAAAATCGGGTAAAGACGATTTACTGGACCTCAGCAGGCTGGCGCGAATGAACACACAGGCTGGCGATAGATGGTTTTACGAAATTTTAACGCTAAATCAAGCGAAGGTGTATCATGCCGTCATCCCCGTGTCGGATGAACTATGGTCTGAACGATACTTAAGTATGATATACGTCTTACCAAAAAGCAGGGATTCCAATCTTCAGGATATAGAAAGTATAGTTGCAGAAAATGCATCTTTACAGCATCCTTCGTCCTTTTTCCCAATGAAAACAGTATTGAGCTGTCCCTGCGACGGAGAAGTTTTCTATTATGAGTATGAAATCCCCACGCACGTTTCGAATACAAATGAACACATGATATTGAAAGTTTCAAGTGGTTCAATGGAAGACGAAAAATTGATCTATTACACGGTAATAAATCCCGAACTTCGTCTAGGAGCCTTCAAAATATGTAAGGGAAACTATACCTTAACCTATACTACACTTCAGGGAAAGGAGATCTGGAATTCGGAAATAGTCGTCGGAAATTAACTATAGAATGCTTTTTTTGATTTTAATAAGGTTATTGTTGTTTTAATCCTGTTTTTTGTCTCTTATTAGGGATGATGTCTTGATTTTTGTTTTAGACCGTGTTTTGTTTGGTATTATATTTTATATTTCTGTGAAATTCTGTTCTTTTTATGCTTAAAGTGTTTATTTTTTTATTAAAAATTTAATAAAATTCGGATTTTTATATTGATTTGTTAACAATTATTCTTTAGTTTTAAGAGAAATTAAACTAATTGTTATGATTGACCATTTGCTTGATAGTTATAAGCCGATAGATGGCGTCTATGATGAGATGATGAATGGTGTAATCCGCCAGCATTATAAAAAATTTGTTTCCTCTTTCGGAAAATTGGATGTGAATTCCATGGAACTGCGTAATGAAATGGCTAAAAAGCTTTTTATGACGCAAGGAATTACGTTTACCGTGTATTCTGATGGAGAAGGAATTGAAAAAATATTCCCTTTTGATATGATTCCTCGAATTATAGAGGCTGCAGAGTGGGAATATATTGAATCGGGAATTCGGCAAAGGCTTAAGGCGCTCAATATTTTTCTAAAGGACATTTATCATCAGCAATTTATTTTAAAAGACGGTATTGTTCCCTCCAGTTTAATCTTCTCCTGTCCCAATTATTTGCGCGAAATGGTAAATGTCAACGTGCCGTTCGATATTTATACGCATATAAGTGGCATAGACCTCATTAGGGACTACGACGGCACGTACTATGTGCTGGAGGACAATCTTCGGACGCCTTCGGGTGTGAGCTACATGCTGGAAAATCGAAAGATGAGCTATCGTATTTTTCCGAATATCCTGCCTGAAAATAAGGTGCGTCAAGTCGCCCATTATCCGGATATTTTAGTGAAGAATCTCGTAAGCTTGGGGGCGCATTTAAGTACAAGACCGACGGTTGTATTGTTGACTCCGGGCATTTTCAATTCTGCTTATTTTGAGCATACTACACTGGCAAGATTGATGGGGATTGAACTGGTCGAGGGTCGTGACCTCGTGGTGCAGAATCATATCGTTTATATGCGAACAACCAAAGGCTTGAAAAAAGTAGATGTTATATACCGTCGTGTAGATGATGATTTCATTGATCCATTGGTATTTCGGTCGGATAGTCTATTGGGCGTGCCGGGTCTGTATCACGCCTACCGGAAAGGTACCGTAAATATCGTCAATGCAATGGGTAATGGCGTGGCAGATGACAAGGCAATCTATACCTATGTGCCTGATATGATCCGGTATTACCTAAATGAAGAGCCCATTCTGAAGTCAGTACCTACCTACAGAATGGAAAATGAAGAACAGCGAAAATATACGGTGCAAAATATTCGTAACATGGTCGTGAAGAAGACCAACGAAAGCGGCGGTTATGGCATGCTGATAGGTGACAACGCATCGGATCAGGAGATAGCGGAGTACATTTGCGAAATAGAGAAAAACCCAAGGCAGTTTATCTCGCAACCGATTATCAAGCTGTCGGCAGCGCCTTGTTATATTGATGGAAAACTACAGCCTCGTCGGGTTGACCTCCGGCCTTTTGCGCTCTATGGACCGGACGGAATCAAAATTGTTCCGGGCGGACTGACCAGAGTAGCTTTAAAGGATGGATCTATTGTGGTCAACTCTTCGCAGGGTGGCGGCAGTAAGGATACGTGGATAGTGGATTGAACTAAATTTTAAACATATGTTAAGTCGAGTTGCCGAAAATCTTTTTTGGATGAGCCGTTATATGGAACGGACGAATATAAGCCTGAGGGTGTTGAAGACCTTGTATATCGCGCATCAAGACGGACTACCGGTACGATCCTGGGAGCAAACAGCGCATCAATTCGGTATCAGGGAGGCTGAAAATATGTCTAGTTACACGATTTTAAAAACATTGATCTTTGATGGAAATTCCAATTTTTCAATCTTGAATAATGTTTTTCGTGCACGTGAAAATGCACGCAGTGCTCAGGATCACATCAATAGGGAATTATGGCAGTCTCTGAATGATTATTATCACCTGGTGCGGGATAGCCAATTGAGTCAACAGTTGATCTTTGATCCGATAAGCGTACTGGATCAGCTTATCAAACAGACTATGTATTATTATGGTGTGATCGATAGTTCGATGAACAGGGGGGAGGCTTATTGTTTTCTGAGTCTGGGGAAATTGATCGAACGCGGAATGCAGATCGTAGACTTGCTTAAAACCGAATTGGAGCAGAATATCCATACGGAAGGACGCGAAGAAGATCAGCGTTGGCGGTATCTGCTCATTGCGTTGAATGGTTATGAAACGTACCTGAGTGAAAATGTAGGGAGCCTTGAGCCGCAGTCGGTACTTAATCAGATTCTGTATAAGAATAATTTTCCGAATTCCCTGTTCTACAACTGGGATCAGATCGAGTCATTTGCTAATTTCATGGAGCGGGATGAAGTGGATCTGCATACGAAAGGACTTAACTTCGAGATAGGGAAGTCATTTTCATTTATTAAGTATAACCAGCTTCCAGAGCATATCGATCATAAATTACAGTTCCTGAATACGATTCAACGGAATTATTATAACTTGTCAAAAGTGATTAATAGAGACTATTTCGGGATTATAAATTAATTTTTAACAATTTAGCAATTACAGCAATGTCAAAATATAGTGTCGTACATCTGACCAGGTATGTATATCCGTCGGATGTGACGGATAGTGCCAATCAATTTATATTATCTCCGAAGTCTGACGATATGCAGCAAATATTGAAGCATCAGATATCAGTTTCACCCAAGGTTAATATAGATGTTTTTTCGGATTACTTCGGAAATGAAGTGGGTGTGTTTACCATAGTGGGGCCACATCGCTCGTTGGAAATACGAGCGGATATGGAGGTATTCACCTTTGCTTCTACGGAGCCTATTGCTGAGGTCTCGGTGTTGGAGCAATGGGCCGATCTCGAACTGAAAAAATGGGAATTTCCGTATATTGATTTTCTCTATCTGGAAAATATTAATTGCAAAGCGGAGGTTAATGCAATTTTTGACGACTACGTCTTAAAGGAGATGCATATTGTCGATGTTGTTCGTATGTTGTCGACGTATATCTATACGAATTTCACGTATCGGCAAGGCGTAACGACGGTAGAGAGTACGGTAGATGAGATCTGGAAGCTTCGAGCCGGAGTATGTCAGGATTTTGCACACTTACTGATTACGATGTTGCGCATGCAGGATATACCGTCACGTTATATTTCAGGATATATTTGTCCAAGCAACAGTGAGATGAGAGGCGAGGGTGCTACGCATGCCTGGGTAGAAGTGTATATTCCATCCGTTGGATGGAGAGGTATTGATCCCACGAATAATTGTTGGGTGAGTGATAGACATATTAAAATAGCTTATGGACGTGATTTTAAAGACTGTACGCCAGTTAAGGGTACTTATAAGGGGCCATCGGCACATACGTTGACGGTATCTGTAATTATAACGAATGAAAATACAAAGGAAAAAACAGCAGAACCGATCGAACCTGCCTATGTGAGTGTGACCACTGATAAACAGGGAGTAGAAAAATCGAATTCATATCAGCGCTATCTTGAAATGCAACAACAGCAACAACAGCAACAATAGTGAAGCTAATTTATTTGGTGTGGCCCTCGAGCTTACGGAGTTCGAATTGAAGTTGTTCGATACGATTTAACAGATGCCGAACAACTTCAATTCCCTGTAAATTTAATTCCAGATCATAGTGCCAGGTGGAATACTGTTCCAACTGGCCAAGCTCTTCTTCATCTATAAATTCTTCTTCTTCTACAGAAACTAATTCTATCAGGCCGTTTTCATGCAGATCCCGGACAAACGTGCTTTCAATCCTATAGGACCGGCAGACATCTATTATTTTAACCAGTGTTCTTTCCATGATTTTATTTTCTTAAATCGCTCAATTGCTGGAATAGGTTTTTCTCTTCCTCACTGAGGTTCTTCGGATTTTTGATAGTTATTTCTGCATATAAGTCACCGAATTTCCCTTCCTGTTTATAAACAGGAAGACCTTTCTCTTTGAGGCGGATTTTGGTTCCATTTTGTGTTTCAGGTTTTATTTTTACGCTGATCTGCCCATCTAGTGAATTCACTATGGCATTGCCACCCAGTAGGGCGGTATATAAATCAAGTTCCAGTTTAGTGTATAGATCATCTCCTTTACGCTGGAACCGGGGGTCTGCTGCAACGGTAAATGTAATATACAGATCTCCTTTTGGTCCTCCATTTGCACCGGCAGTTCCCTGACCTTTTAGACGTATTTTCTGCCCGTTTTGTGTGCCTGCCGGAATGGTAATACGGATGTTTTTCCCGTTTACGGTGAAGGTACGCTGATGTGTTGTCGAAGCCTCTTTCAACGTGAGGTTTATTTCGGCATTCAAATCCTGTCCGCGGAAAGCGCTTTTGCGTCCGCCCCCAAAACGGGAACCAAACATCTGTTCAAAGAAATCAGAATATTCTCCGGTATCGTAATTACCACTGTAGTCGAAGTCGAACCCCTCGAACGGATTCTGTGTACCTCCCCGTCCCTGACGCGAATACTGCTGTTGGGCTTTTTGATGTTCTTCTCCATGTTTCCAATTTTCACCATACTGGTCATATTTCTTCCGCTTCTCCGGATCGGTAAGCACCTCGTTCGCCTCGTTTATCTCCTGAAATTTTTTCTTGGCTTCGTCATCATTCGGATTCAGATCGGGATGGTATTTACGTGCCCGCTTTCGATAAGCCTTTTTGATATCATCCTGCGAAGCCGATTTGTCTAAGCCGAGTACGTTATAATAATCTAAGAATGCCATAGTATATGTATAGACTAATGTTTGAAAAACAATACAGTTTACTTTTTGTTTTTATCCGATGAAGTTAGAAATTTGTAAACAAATCCCAGCATGAAATATTGTTTTTGCGTGAGCTGCTCGCCATATCCAATGTAATTGTTGCTGCTGTATCGGTATACATTCTGATTCTGATTCAACAGATCGAACACGGTTAGTTTCAATTCGCCTTTCCCCATTACCGGATAGTAAACGGATGCATTTACGAGATGAATGTTCTTTCGGGCATTATCTATACTGGAGGGTTGATTTTTTATATTATAGGAGGTCTCGAAGGTTATTTTGTGAATGTCGCTCAATCGTAACCCTGCACCGAAATCGTGTGTAGTTGTTTGTATATTTCTAAAGCTGGGGTCGTCGGATGAATTTATGCTTTTGGATACATTAAAATTGTAGCTTGGACTGATGGAGATTTTATTTTTCCAGGAAATATTCAGTGTTTGGTTTCCTGAGACGGTATTACGGTTACTCCTATTTTCTATACCGTTTGTTATGTTAAAGGAAGGGTAGCTGTAAAAATTATAATTACCATTGACGTAGATATTCCATGTTTTATGTTGAATGATCTCTTTACGGAAATTTCCTCCTAGGCTGAACCGATCTGTGCCCTCTGCCTGGTAATACTGGGAGGTAGAGGTGGAAGTTTCGACGTCGTAGAAACGCCTATTTCCGATCGATCTGTCATTGACAGTGTAATTTCCATAGAAAGAAAGATTAAACTTTAATTTTTGGAAATACTTAAAATACTGTATACGCAGGTTATCCTGGATCTCGTTGTCAAAATAGGGACTGGCGTAAGTGATCGTAGTGGGGTATAAATCGGAATCGACTGCGACAAACTGATAAAAGGAGGGGAGATTTACACCTTTTGAATAAGAAAGATTTAGGTCATATACATTTAAGGATATGTTCGGAAGCCAATAATTTTGGGTCTTTTGGATGTCTTCATTTTTGCCGTAGAAGTCATATCGGCGATCCATATTAAGCCATTCTACACCAATCGATCCCCTTATTCTCTTGGAGATTCGATAATTGATTTTTGTACCTACGAATGCAGCATCTGCATTCATTTTTTTGTCGTTTGTGATGGCCTCTTTATCTTCGAAATAATCCGCATTCAATTTGGAATAGATATCTTCTATCTGGTCTTCGATCTCTATATTATATTTAGCATAAATATCGGTGGTAAATAGTTTTTTGTACGGAATTTGAAGATTTAGTGTATTCCCGATCCGCTGCGTATTCGAACGTCCGATTTCATTTATGTGTTGGTCGATAATACTGTCGCCGAAAAGATAATAGTGTCCATAAGAAAGGTCGTTTCGATCCCCTTTGCTGTTGCTTACATTTACATCGTTGCTGAGGGATAATACCCATTTGTTCGAAAATTTCTTCTCGTATCTGAAATTGTGTCTTAAAGACGGTGAATTATTCAAACTGGTGTAATCTCCTTTTCCCCATTGCACCGGTGTAGATTCATTCCGGAAACTGCTGGATTCATTGTAGCTATCCGAAGTTCTTTTATTTAAATTCAGATTCAGGTCGTAGAAAATAAATGACGTGGTATCGAGATGATAACGTGCAAATGCTCTTATTTTATGCCTGTAGTCTTTGTATGTTGCGTTGGAAAAATTTGTGCTGTTGATGGTCGTGTCGTTATAGAAATTTTGATTGTTACCCGTATTCCTAGTATAATCGTTTTGTTGTTCAAAAGAATATAAAAAATTGGTCTTTAATTTTTTAGCGATATCGTAATTGATATTCACGGCTCCGGATAGGTTATTCTGTAAACCTCCGTAATAGGAGTAAGAGGAGGAATTATTTTCCGCTCTTCCAAACCCTCCCTGTTGGCTGAGCTCACTGTAATCAAACCCTTTTCGGCTCAGGTTATTGGCATATCCGATAAAGCTAATCTGCAGGGTATCCCTAAAGGTATTTACCAATGCTCCTGCTTCATAGCGGTCGCGTGTACCTCCACCTGCATAGAATTTACCAAATTGTGCTTTTACAAATTCGCGTTTCGTCTTCAGGTTGATGATAACGGGGAGATCGGTATCGTCTAATATGGTCTGTTTGCTCTCTCCCTTCTCGCGAAACACCTGTACTTTGTCGATCATGGATGCATCTAGGTTCCTTGTTGCGATCGTCATATCCTCGTTGAAGAAATCCTTATTATTCAAGCGGACAGACTGCACTGCTTTTCCTTGGTAGTAAATGGAGCCATCTAAGTTGACCTGTAGACCTGGTAGTTTTTGCAATAATTCTTCCACATTCGCATTTGGACGGGTTTTGAAATACTTCGCATTGTATTCCAACGTGTCTTTATTCATCCGTATTGGGGGCGTCATCTCGATGACGACTTCTTCTAGACTTGTAGGGGCTAACGTGATATCTTTAAAGTCATACTCCTCCTCGTTTGACAGGTTGAAATTTATGTATTCTGCTGTGGCATTGATATGGCTGATATATAAGATCAAATTTTGGTTAAGCGGTAATTTAATAAAACTAAATTTTCCGTTTTCATTGGATAAGGAGTAAGATAAGACGGTGGAATCCTGGGCGAGTAATATTGCTACGGTGGCTTTTTCAAGCGCTTCCTTTTCGGACGAGTAGAGAACACCCTTTATCTTTCCTTTGTTTTGGGCAAGTAGCGAAGTACTGCAAAGAAGTAGGCATAAAAATACAGTGAATTTCATTTAAGCTAATAATTAAGTTGGTATAAATATTACGATTTATTCGTAATAATCAAAATGAGAACGGCTGTATTGCTTATTATTAACTTTTTTTAAGGAATAGTACTAAGAAAACGTTAAATTTAGAGGAAAAAGAGACTGTCTAAAATCAAAACATCGTCGTCATTGCGAACCGGAGAGACGATGGTGAAGCAATCTGACGATGTTAAAAACGCAGATTGGTTTTTATCAGCCCCACAACCCCATACACAACCCTGATAGAGAAAAGTTCCTTCGGAGCTGCTTCGCGGTCGTCATTCTTCCTCGCAATGACGCATTTTTTTAGGGAGAAGACCTTTTAGACAGCCATCCTTTTTAGCCTTTATTCTTTATTGCTATCGACCGCTAATCGTTGTGCGCGGTTGGCAATCTCCCAGGTGATATGGAATACGAGTTTCTCCCGTTTTACCATCATCGGAAAATCAATTTTATCTACGGTATCATTTGGTGTGTGATAATCCGGATGTAATCCTGAAAAGAAAAAGGCGGAGGGGATCCCTTTTTGTGCAAAGTTGTAATGATCTGATCGGTAGTACAGGCGCATGGGATCTTTCGGATCATCATAGGTGAAATCAATCTCCATCTGTGTATATTCTTTGTTGGAGGTTTCTGTTATTTGTTTCAATTCTGAGCTTAATTTATCCGTACCTATTGCATGGATATAATTGTGATTCCCGGTCAAATGTTTGTCATCGATACGGCCAATCATATCCAAATTGAGACAAGCTACTGTATTGGCTAATGGAAATATAGGATTTTCGGTATAATACTTCGAACCCAAAAGTCCTTTTTCTTCGGCGGCGAGGCCGATAAATACGATACTTCTTCTCGGCCCTTTGCCTTCTTTTTTAGCTTCGGAAAAAGCTCTTGCCAATTCCAGCACACCTGTTGTTCCTGATCCATTGTCGTCGGCCCCCGGAAAAATCGTGCCATCCGGAAGAATTCCATCGTGATCGTAATGCCCTGAAATGATGATAATTTCCTCTTTTAAATCCGAACCTTCTAATAGTCCCAATACGTTGGGATCGCCTAATTTTTCCACCTTCACGCCCATAGAAGCTGCGAAAGGAGTTTTAATCTGTAGTGTGGAAGGTTTGAACGATTTGTTGGTTTCTTCTTTGAATTTTTCGACGGAAGTATTTGCTTTAGCAAGCAATTTATTTGCTGTAGCTATCGAAATGTTAATAACGGGAATGGCTTGTGTGATATTCCGGTTAGTAATATTCCCGTCGCCTAACATAACACGTCCGCCAGTCAGTCGACCTTTCATTTTCGTAAGCGTCTCCGCTACCTGAGAACCGGTTGAAAATATAGCAGCCGGCTGCAATTTGGTTAATTCCTGAATCCTCTTAAACCGGCTTGAAGACCATTCTGATTTATAACTTTCTTTGGTGATATGGGATTTCCCTGATGCATCGGTTGGTTCGTGTTCATTAATGAGCAATATTACCTTTCCTTTTACGTCTATTCCACTAAGCTCATTGTAATTTACATGCTGTATGCCGTAGCCAACAAAAATAATCTCGTTTGCGGAGAAATCTTGAAAATCATGATCTCCTTGTACAAAGAAATCTTTTCCGTTTACCCAGGTTTCGCCGTCAATACGGAAGTTCTCGGCATGATAGGCGATCTGTTGTAAGGCTACAGGCTGATAATAAGAACCATTTACCGGGGGGGTAAGCCCGTACGACCTGAATTCATTCGCGATATATTCAGCGGCTTTTCTTCCGCCTTCTTGTCCTGTACCACGACCTTCAAATTCAACAGAACTTAAGGTAGTCAGGTGTTTTTTGGAACTTTCTACCGTGATCAGATCGGCATATTTTTGCTGCACATCTTGTGCGATGCTACAACTGTATACAGCGGGAATTATGAACAAAAGAGAAAAGAGGCGTTTCATATCGTTATATTAAGAACAAGAGATCTTATTAACACGAGTAGCATGTCTTCCAGCTTCAAAATCAGTCGTCAAGAAAGCTTTTACAATTTCTTTTGCCAGGTCGAGATCGACAAAACGAGCTGGTATACAAATGATATTCGCATTATTGTGTAAACGGGCTAAAACAGAAATTTCTTTTTGCCATGCGATAGCTGCACGTATACCTTGATGCTTGTTGGCTGTGATGGCCACGCCATTTGCACTGCCACAGATGAGCACCCCAAATTGACTTTTCCCTTCTTCTACGTTTGATGCTACAGGATGTGCAAAATCTGGATAATCGACAGAATCTGCTGTTGCAGGGCCGAAATCTTCTACATCATGTCCTAACTCTTTCAATACATCAACAAGTGGTGCTTTGTAATCAAATCCTGCGTGATCGCTTCCAATGGCTATTTTCATGATATTTATCGTGTTAATTGTTATAAAATTCTTTTTCTTTTAATTCCTTTTTACGGAGTACATTCGCTGACACGACTATACTTATTTCATATAGAATAAACATCGGTGCACTCACCGTTAAGAGTGTGATCACATCTGCGGTAGGGGTGATGATAGCAGCTATTACTAAGATGATGACAATGGCGTAACGTCTACTTGCACGCATGAATTGCGGTGTCATTAACCCTAATTTGGATAGAATGAAAATCAAAATTGGCAATAAGAATATAATCCCACAACCCAATGTCAACGTAGCGATAGTGGATAAATAGGAATCAATAGTAATCTGGTTAGTAATTTCCGAACTGAGGGAAATATTTGCTAGAAAGTTGACCGAAAGGGGGACTACGATATAATAGCCAAATAAAGCCCCAACCACAAAGAGTAGTGTGGCATAGAGAACGAATCCGCTAGCTGATCTCCTTTCGACTTCGGTAAGCGCTGGTTTCACAAAAAGCCAGACTTCAAATAGCAGGTAGGGAAATCCCAAAGCTACCGCCATCAAAAGACAGGAATTAATTTGCAGCATAAACTGTCCGGCCAATTCAGTATTGATAATATTGAAAGGAATACGTTCTACACAGAAGCCTTCCAGGTTCAATAGCGCTCCCAATTTACACATCATTCTGTACGTCCAAAAATCAAGGTTCTTTGGCCCCATAATGATGTCATTGAAGACAAAATCATAAAATGTAAAAGCTAGTATTGCAAAAACGGTAATCGCTATTACTGATCGGATAATGTGCCAACGAAGTACTTCGATGTGTTCGAAAAAAGACATTTCGGTTTCTATGTTCTTCCCTTTATCTTTTATGGCTTCTATTAATTTTTTGCTACTTGACATGTTTACGTTCTATGGAAAACAAAAATACCATTCTTTGTTATAAGAATGGTATTTTTTAATAGGAAAACAAAAAATTTACGCTTAATCTTCGTCGGGGTAAGCCGTTAAATCGAAAGTTTCCATAAATTTCGTTGTGAAATTACCCGCTCTAAAGTTTGGATCGCGCATTAGTCTCAGATGCAGCGGTATAGTGGTCTTAACACCTTCAATTACAAACTCGCTGAGTGCACGCTCCATGGTATTGATTGCTTCTTCACGTGTTTGCGCAACACAGATCAGTTTTGCGATCATTGAATCGTAATTCGACGGAATGGTATATCCTGCATATACGTGTGTATCTATACGTACACCATGGCCTCCTGGGGAATGGAAATTTGTGATTTTACCCGGAGAAGGACGGAAATTATTAAATGGATCTTCCGCATTGATACGACACTCAATTGCATGCATGGTCGGTTCGTAGCTTTTTCCTGAAATAGGGATACCCGCAGCGACTTTAATCTGTTCTTTGATTAAATCAAAGTTGATGACTTCTTCCGTAACGGGGTGCTCTACCTGGATGCGGGTGTTCATTTCCATAAAGTAGAAATTACGATGCTTATCTACCAAAAACTCGATAGTACCAGCTCCTTCGTAATTCACGGCTTGCGCTCCTTTTATAGCGGCTTCACCCATCCGTGCGCGTAAATCTGGTGTGATGAATGGGGAAGGGGCTTCCTCAACAAGCTTTTGATGGCGACGTTGAATAGAACAATCTCGTTCAGATAGATGGCATACTTTGCCATATTGATCTCCAATTACCTGAATTTCAATGTGGCGTGGATCTTCCACAAATTTTTCGAGGTAAATCCCATCGTTTCCAAATGCTGCTCCTGCTTCTTGACGAGCCGAATCCCAAGCGGGCTCAAATTCGGCGTCTTTCCATACGATACGCATACCACGTCCACCGCCTCCGGCAGTGGCTTTTAGAATCACGGGATATCCTATTTCATTAGCCGTGATAATGCCGGCTTTTACATTTGGAACTAATCCTTCCGACCCGGGGATGGTAGGGACTCCTGCTAACTTCATAGTTTCCTTTGCAGATGCCTTATCGCCCATTCGTTCAATCTGTTCAGCGGTAGCACCAATGAACTTAATTCCATATTCGGCGCAGATAGCCGAAAATTTAGCATTTTCGGATAAAAATCCATAGCCTGGATGAATGGCGTCTGCATTTGTTAATTCTGCAGCGGCGATAATATTGGGGATACTTAGATAGGAATCTTTACTTGCTGGAGGGCCAATACACACGGCCTCATCCGCGAAACGGACGTGAAGGCTGTCTCTATCAGCAGTAGAGTATACCGCTACACTTTTGATACCCATCTCGCGACAGGTGCGGATGATACGTAGGGCAATCTCTCCTCTATTAGCTATTAATATTTTTTTAAACATAAGGAATAAATGAGGTAACCTATTGACGAATTACTTCGTGTGACTAAATTTAGTTGATATAAATTACAACTAATATTATCTTGGATCAACTAAGAATAAAGGTTGATCGTATTCAACAGGTTCTGCATCGTTCACTAAAATCTTAACGATTTTTCCAGAAACTTCAGATTCAATTTCGTTAAATAACTTCATTGCTTCTACAATGCACAATACTTTACCAGGCGAGATCTCATCACCTACGTTTACGAAAGCTCCTTTATCGGGGCCTGATGAGCGATAAAATGTACCAATCATTGGAGACTTTATCGTGATAAAGTTTGCTTCTTCGTTGACTACTGTTGCCGCTGCTGGCACCGGTGCACTAACTGCTGTCGGAACTGCTGCTACAGGAGATACTGCTGCAACGGGAGCCGCAGTAGGGATGGATGCCGTTACGTAGGTAGGCTCCTGACTGGTCTTTATTGTTATCTTGAAATCCTTTTCTTCAATTGATACTTCATTCACACCTGATTTTGATACAAATTTGATCAGGTCTTGAATTTGTTTGATATCCATACTCATATTGGAAGGGTTTGATTTAATGTTATGTATAAAAATAGCTTTTAAACTTAGATAAATTTGTTTTTATATACAAATTATAATTATGTTGAATATAAAACACAAATTTATCAGATTTGCTTCTTTGAGCTCGAAAGCTCGGTTTATCAGCTGTAAGTGTTTAAATTATAGCGAAAATATAAAAAAGACGGCTTAATATGCCCATTTTAAGTAAACTGATCCCCAGGTGAATCCTCCACCAAAAGCAGCTAATATTAAATTGTCTCCTTTTTTTAATTTATCTTCCCATTCCCATAGACACATGGGAATCGTGGCGCTTGTTGTATTTCCATATTTATGGATATTTACCATCACTTTTTCTTCCGGCAAACCTGCGCGTTCTGCAGTGGCATCGATGATACGTTTATTTGCTTGATGCGGTACTAACCAAGCTATATCTTCAGAAGTCAAGTTGTTTCTTTCCATTACTTCGGCGGCTACATCAGCCATATTTGTAACAGCGAATTTGAATACGGTACGACCTTCTTGGTATGCGTAGTGTAGTCCGGCATCAACGGTTTGATGTGAGGCGGGATACAGTGAACCTCCACCTTTTATGTTGAGAAACTGTCCACCTGAACCGTCTGTTTTTAAAAGTGAATCTTGAAGACCATTGCCTTCGGTATCTGGTTCTAATAGCACAGCGCCACATCCATCACCAAATAAAATACAGGTATTACGGTCTGTATAATTTACGACAGAAGACATTTTATCAGCCCCTATGACAAGCACTTTCTTGTGCTTACCGGACTCGATAAATTGTGCTCCTGTAGTTAATCCAAATAGAAAACCGGAACAGGCAGCTTGCAAATCGTAGCCCCAGGCATTTTTTGCACCTATTTTGTCTGCTAAAATATTGGCGGTTGCAGGGAAAAGCATGTCGGGAGTACTGGTACAGAAAATGATTAATTCAATCTCTTCTGCTGAAATTCCTCTTTTTTCCAACAATCCTTTTACAGCCGGGACAGCTAAATCAGACGTGGCTAGGCCTTCTCCTTTTAAGATACGACGTTCTTTGATACCTGTACGACTGACAATCCATTCGTCATTCGTTTCTACCATGGATTCCAACTCCTTGTTGGTGAGGATATAATCCGGTACATAACCATTTACAGCGGTAATTGCCGCGTGAACTTTAGACATATGTTTTTAATTGAATGCAGACTTGATCTTATCGATAAATTTTGATACGATCATGTCTTTTGATAGTAATACCATATTTTTTATAGCCTCAGGAGTAGATATGCCGTGCCCTATTATTACGGGTGCATTTACACCTAATACTGGGCTCCCTCCATACTGCTCATAGTTGAACCGATCAAAAAAATCATCTTTAATTCCCTTTTTTAAGGTCACTACATAAAATGATTCAGCAAGTTTTAAAACAACATTACCTGTATAACCATCGCATACATATACATCCGCATGATCGGTAAAGAGATCTCTACCCTCAGCGTTGCCTATGAAATTGATTTTGGAATTTGATTTAAGTAGTGGATAGGTTGACATGGTTAGATTGTTGCCTTTTTCTTCTTCTTCACCAATGTTTAGAAGACCTACTTTTGGGTTTGGTACACCGTACACATATTCCGAATAAAGGCTGCCTAAAATGGCAAATTGATTTAACATTTCGGGCTTGCAATCTGCATTGGCTCCTACATCCAGTAAAATGCCGAAACCGCTTTTTAATTTAGGTACATTCGTCGCAATAGCAGGACGTATTACCCCAGGTATAGTTTTTACGCTGAACATCGATCCGACCAGCATAGCGCCGGTATTGCCTGCTGAAGCAAAGGAATCGATCGCACCTTCTTTGAGAAGGTCGAAACCTCTTGATATGCTTGAATTTGGCTTCTGCGAGATTGCTTTTGTAGGGTGTTCATGCATAGAGATGATCTCCGGAGCATGTACGTAGGCAAATAAAGATGAATCTACTCCAGTCTCTTCAATACGCTTTTTGATATCAGACTCGTCGCCGAACAACACAATCTGTTGGTCTTTATCGAGCGATTTTTGCGCTTCTATAGCGCCTAATATTGTAGCCTCAGGGGCATAATCTCCTCCTGATACGTCTAAACCAATCCTCATTCGTTATTATTTATCTAATCAATAATACGCAAAAAACATCCCAAAGTAAAGCATAAAATTCAAATTTTATGCTTGTTTGGGATGTTTAATTTTTTAAAGATATACTTTAGACAACTGCAGTATTTTCAATAATTAATTTACCGTTGTAGTATAAATTGCCATCTACAGTATACGCACGGTGGGGTAAGTGAACTGCTCCAGTTTCTTTACACACTGTTAATGTAGGTGCTTCTGCCTTATAATGTGTTCTTCTCTTGTCTCTTCTCGATTTCGAAGTCTTACGCTTTGGATGTGCCATCTCGTATTTTGTTTTTTAATTGTTTTTAATATTCTTTAATGCTGCCCAACGTGGGTCTATTTTCTCTTCTTCACCTGATGATTCGTCTTCCTGTTGACTGCTATTGTTGATTTTTGACAACATTTCTGCATCACAAGTAAGATTTATGCCCTGCTCGCTACACTTTGCGTAATAAGGGACTCTGACATTGATGTACTCGTATAAAAGACCTGCAATATCCAATTCATAATCTGTCTTAGGCAGTACAAGCACCTCCTCCGTGTCGTTATCCCATTCTTCATTTACGAATTTGACAATCAAACGCTCGGTAAACTGTAGCGGAGAATCAAACTCATTCAGGCAAACATCACATGTCAACATTATTGTTCCTTCGATATTAAAAGTCACTATTAACATGGTTTCCTGTTTCTGTAATTGAACCAGGGCTTTTAGCTTGCCATTTTTAACTAATGAATGCGCGTAGCAGTCAAAGAACTTATCATCTATTTCAAACTCAAAATCGTGCTTTCCTTCAGTTAAGCTTGAAAAAGGTATTCTATATTGTTTTAGATACTTCACAATCTTGTATTTGAGCCTGCAAAATTAATCTTTTTAACGATACTTTGCAATTTTTTATGAAAATACTTTTTTAATCCTCGTTACCATAGTATTGGGTGCCTAATTCTATTTTCTCCCGGCCGTTTGCCATGCGCCATTTATTGGTGTCGCGCAGCGAGTAGGCACAGCCGCAATATTCCTGCATGTAAAATTTTTCCCTTTTGCTGATTTCCAGCATGCGTGTAGAGCCTCCTTTTTTCCGCCAGTTAAATGTCCAATAATCCATGTTTGGATATCTGGAGGCTGCACGAAATCCACAATCATTGATCTGCTCCATGTTTTTCCAGCGGGAAATACCCAGCGAGCTTGATATGACATCAAATCCATTTGCCGCTGCATATGCAGCGGTTTTTTCAAAACGCATGTCAAAACACATGGTACAGCGTACACCTCGTTCGGGCTCGTGTTCCATGCCCTTCGCCAAATTAAACCAATTGTCCACATCATAATCTGCGTCAATGAACGGGATATTATGTTTTTCTGCAAAGCGAATATTTTCGTCTTTGCGGATGTCGTATTCTTTACGTGGGTGGATATTCGGATTATAAAAATAAATGGTGAAATCGATGTCGGAGGAAATCAATGCTTCCATTACTTCTCCTGCACAAGGTGCGCAGCAGGAGTGTAAAAGTAGTTTTTTGCCGGAATTCGGAAGACTTAACTTTTCTCGTGTGAGTTCTTTATTGCTATCCATGGTTCTAATTTCAGATCCTGCAATTTTAAGTAAATACGACGATATTCTAAAACATATTGTAAACTTGTGGCGTTATTATTGCATTTTTCGTTTAAATCATATCTATAAAAACTAGATTACGACTTACATTTTTTTACTCGTCGATTTTAGTGAATGCAAAGCATTTTATCTAAGTTTGTAATATAAATAAATACGCATCTTATACAATGAATAGATATATCTTTTATATAGTAACAGTGATCTCACTGATTTGTTTCAGTAGCTGTCAACGTGACGACGACGAACCGGTGAAGGCACTGAAGCCTATTTCAAGGTTATATGTTTCTACTTCTAACTATCAGGCGAATACAACCTCGCCCGCGTTGTATAACGTTTTCGTAGTGTCTCCCGCAGATTCTAATTCTTTTGAGATAGATCCGCTTTCTCGTCATACCTCTTCCGCACTTGGAGGTAGTGCGATACATTTCAGCCCGTATGCACAAAGTATCTTTCAAAGCAGCATGAATGCACCTGCATACCGAGATACGTCGATATATGTCATGCCGGTTAGCGACAAAGGTGTGATTTCAAACGGTAATGTAATAGGAAACCGAAGGTTTAATAATGTGAAGGGATTGTGGTATTATGTCCATAATACCCCTGGAAATACGACAAATATTACAAATAATTATTTGTTGATGACAAATTTGGGTGTCGACACCGTGAGCTTGTTTATAATCGATCAACCAAGGAATAAAAGAGGGTTTACCCGACCAAGATATGAGTTGATGTTGGATTATCGGCCATGGAGTATACAAATGGACGTGGATGATCTGTTGCTTTCAAGAACAGAGGATAATGGAGGTATAGTTGTTTATAAGAATTTACCTGCCGCACTCGGACGCGATACCGTGCTTAATATAGAGCCTACCTACGAATTTACGGTAACCGGGGCAAATAATATACGCGGACTCTCGTATTCGAGAGATAGGGATGTATTAGCGCTTACCGATTATTCCGGGGACGCCGTGGGTAGTGGACGGATTTTGATCTTCGAGAACTTCTCACAGTACACCGGTTCGACAACCATTACACCAACACGTATTATAACAGGTACGAATACCTTATTACATCAACCGATTGATGTTGCCTTAGATACTCGGGAAGGTGAAGATGATGCATTGTTTATTTATGTAGCAGATGCAGGGGCCCAGACGCGAAGCATTCTACGGTTCAAATTGTCGGATAATGGGAATGTTGAGCCGGATCAGGTTTTGGAAATTTTAAATAACCGACAGACACCGCAATCTATTTCATTGGATTCCAGAGGTGTGAACAGGTAGTTTTAATCGTCTTCTAAGATTTGTAGCAAGAGGGCTACTTCGTCTTTTTTTTCGGTATTTCCTTGGTTCTCGTAGGCGGTCATTAAATTGCGTAAGACGCGTTTTACGATGGCTAAATTGGAACAAGGCAATATGTAGTCATCTGATGGGGGAAGATTTAGCTGTTTAAGAAACGAAAAGATATCCTCCTGTTTCATGATTTGCCCCCTATTAAAAATGTTGATATAAAATAGAGGCACGTTTTCGGCTTCATTGTCGATATACGCTACCACGAAATGTTTAGGCAGATTGATTCCGTAAATGGGAATATCTAACTTCTGTGCGACGATCGCATAAATGCAGGATAATGTGATTGGATTGCCCTTCTTGGACTCTAATACTTTATGGATAAAGGAGTTTTGTGGGTCGTGGTAATTCGTGGTATTGCCGGATAGACCGAACTCCCTAAATAAGACGTTATTTAATAGTTTTACTTTCTCAACTGGACTCATGTCATACATGAGGTGATACCATGCATTTCTGCGTAATTCTGCAATTTGAAAATGTACTACATCTTCATCAAGAGCAGGATACTGATATCTATTAATGATAAGTAACCCTTCTAATAAGTCATCGCTGTTACTTATTTTCCAGAGTTGCAGCTCGTGCTTTATCTGATCAAATTGGATTCGATGTATAATATTTTCTATTCGAGTTTGCGACAACACGTCAAACGATGCCTCCCAGGATTCTTCAAGAAGAGGAATGACTTCTGGTCCACAGGTCACAAGATGTTGTTCAACCTGACTGAATATTTCGCTGTCAGGGTCATCTAATAACGAAATCAATGCCTTTAGTTCCTTCTCCTTCATATTCGAATTTAACTAAATTTAATATAGATTGCAAATTGTTGCTGCAATTGCGCTGATGTCTGTTCATTAAGTCCTTTTGTTTCCTCATAAATCTTTATAAATCTTTTTTGAAGGAGTCGTAAAGTTAGAGGGGGGTAATGAAAATGAAGGATTAATTTAGGCAGTTTTTTGCGCCTCGCATTACCTATCCGTCGCTGCCACGACGGGGCCTTCATTTTTTTGCTTGACCAAAAAAACGAAGCAAAAAAAGTCAAGGCTGTACCGTATTTGTCGTTCCGGCTACGCGATGATGCAGTGCGCAGCTCTTAGGCCTCCGGCGCACTATCCCATTTCAAGGGCTGAGATCTGCTTGGTTAAGTGCTCGCTGTACGGTTCTGCAGCACATCATCTGCGGCCGGCACGTCCAAATCCGCTAAGGCCGTCTTTTTGAGTCTGCCGAACACAGGGCTTTCATAATGAATGTACTATCCTTTCATACCCGACAAATGTCGCCTTAGTCATTTGCCAATAGCAGGAGGAGGCACTAGCCATTGTGGCAAATGGGTACAGCGACGATTTTTTCCTTCTTTTTATAAAAAAAAGAAGTCGCCCCGCGCCGGCGAAAGAGGCGCATAAAAATTGATTAAGAAAATCCTTCATTTTCATTAATCTTCTATTTTACCTGTCCATCCAATAAATTAATAACCCTATTTCCATAGGTGGCATTTTTCTCTGAATGAGTTACCTGTATGATCGTCACACCATCTTTATTGAGTTGGCTAAACAGTGATGAAGCAATGTTGATTTCCCCGAACCTGAAGGACCCATGATTGAAATAAACTCGCCTTGTTCGATCGTTAGGTTGATGTCCTTAAGTACAAAACTACGTGCTCCACCTATAGTGTACCATTTGAATATGTTATTTAGCTGTATCATTGTTTTCGTATTTATCCCCTAAATCCCACAAAGGGGACTTTTCGCTTCGTTGTTTTATCTATCTTCCCTAATCTTTTCTCCTCCGTCCAAAATTATTTGCGCTTAACCTCTATTAACTCATCCCACAAACTGTTGCGGGATATGCCTGTGCGACTTTATCGGGTTAATAGTTTCTAATTATGCGATATCCTAATCGAGTTACAATTGATAAGCCAATGGTGTATGTTGTTTGTTACCAGTAAATTGTGTTTTTACTACTTTGTGCTACTGTTCGATTTCGAACAGCCACTTGTACGTCTACGGACAATAATATGTGCGCATTTAGGCTCATATTATTCTGTAAGGGGATGGTGTTAACCGCCTACGAATCCAAATCCGCTAATGCTAAGTCTTCACAAAGGACTTTCATCATTTCGCAAGGATCTGTATCAATGGACAAAGCGATCAGGTACATTTCATCCAAGCGTAGTTTGGCGGTTTCGGTCATGGTTAATTCATTGACCCTAGCCTTGCTAAGTCCGGTCTTACGGGCCACCATCGACTTATTAACTGATTTCTTCGCTAAGTATTCTCCTAATTTAGTCATTGCTTTATATCTATTTGTATAGATAAATGTATAAAATGTGAGTTTTATTTAAACAAATGTTTTGAATATTGATATTAAATCTATTTCTTTGTATAGAAAAGCTATATAAATTAAACTATGAAAGAAAAAGTATTTAAACCCAAAACAAAGGTATACAAGCGGATTTGTTCTTCATTTGAAATGATGATGTATTACCGTATGATGTTATTACGGATTTCCCGGAATTTATCTCCTATTGAGATTTCTTTTTTAATGGGAAAGCGTCTAGATTTTATACATAAAATAGAGGCATTTAAACTGAAGAAGATAATGATGGCAGATCTGTTTGATATGCAGCGGGCTTTGGATATAAAAAGTATAGGGTTTCTTTTTTCGAAGGGTATAGAAAGTCACGATGATAATTGTCATTATCAGTTGACGGTTAGGGCATTGAAAAGCAAAACTATCCATGAAGTACAGAGGTTAGATAAGGAACTGAATGTCTTTGTCAGTGAATTTAAACTGATCGACAAAAGGCATGATATAGACTCGTATTCGTCGTCAACTTTGCAGGAGTTAGACGAAATAAAAACCTTCATGAGAGAATTATTTGTTGAGGGTTATTTTAAAGAAAAGAGGGGGCCGTATGAGATTTACACAAAGTGTTGCACCGATATGGATCAATATCTAAGACCGAAAAATGTGCTGAGCATTTTGCAGGGTGATTCCGAATCACCATTCTCCATTCAGCGAATAGAAAGCAAAGATGGGGCTTTCTATATGGAGCATGGGGTATAAAAAAGCAATTAAATTTTTTAAGCCGTAGGTTTTACCAATTATTAACCCCCTTCCTCCCCGATCGGTTATTTTTTATTTTTTCGCACCCTACGGCTTATTTGTAAAGACTTCCGTCCGATGCTTCGTCCCAGCTCCTGACGAGATACTTACTGCGCTTTTGGGATTGATTTCCTCCGTATATCAACACTTTTTGCACAGGTATTTCCTGATGGCTTTCGAATTTGTCCAACTGTTTAAACATTTCTGTGGTTATTGTCTTAGCCGCTTTTATTTCTGTCGCTATAAAGGTACGGTCAACCTTCCAAAGGAGGTCGATTTCATTTCCGTTACTGTCCTGCCAAAAATATAGATCGTTAAATTGATAAAGGTGATTGGTGCTTTTCACGTGCTCTGCGATAATCATATTTTCGAATATGTTACCTCGGGCCTGATCCAATAACAATTGTTCTGTTGTTTTTATACCTAAAAGAAAACATAATAATCCGGCATCGTAAAAGTAAAGTTTGGGTGTTTTGACTAATCGCTTATTCCTGTTTTCGTAATAGGGGTGAAGTAGAAATGTGATGTAACTGCTTTCTAAAATAGACAACCATTCTTTAGCCGTATTAAAAGATATATCGGCTTCGTTAGCCAGCGCAGAAAGGTTGAGCAGTTGACCAGCCCTGTTGGCACATAGCTTGATGAATTGTCTAAACTGTCGGAAATCCTTTATTTTTAATAGCTCGGTAACGTCTTTATCGATGTAAGTTTGTAAATAATTGCTGTAAAAGATGGAAGGATTAATCTCCCGATCATAAATAGCAGGATAAAAACCCCGCAGTGTGTTGTCGGCGTAGTCTTCGGATAGAAGTTGGTGTGCTTTTAGTTCTTCTAGGTCAAACGGAAGTAGTTTGAACAAGGCTACTCTGCCCGCTAGAGATTGCGTTATACTTTTTAGTAAATTAAAGTTTTGAGAACCGGATAAAATATATTGCCCCATAAGTCCGCTTTCATCTACGCGCCCCTGTAGATAAGAGAACAGCTGAGGAACACGTTGTACTTCGTCCAGAATGACGTACTTATCATAAAGATCCAAAAAAGCCGTCGGATCGGATTCCGCAAACTCCCGAATGTCTGGATCTTCCAAAGAAATATAGCGATATGTAGGGAACGTGTTTTTGAGCAATGTCGTTTTCCCAGACTGTCTGGGGCCAGTAAGGGCTATGATAGGATACTTGTCCTTTACTTCGTTTATTTTATTCGCTATCCTTCTGGTTACAAACATCATTCAATCCTTTGACAGGACAAATGTAAATCATTTTGATGAAATTACATAACTTCTATTGATGAAATTACATAGACTGTACTGATGAAATTACATAACTTCTATTGATGAAATTACATAGATTGTTTTACTCATCCCTCAAACTATCCACGGGGTTTGTTCTAGCGGCATGTGCTGCACGAAAACCTACAACGGCTATAAAATCTTGTTAAATATAGAAATAGCATACTACTTAATGCGAGTTTAGCATAAAGGAGGTCAGTATGATTTTTGGAGCAGTTTGAGTAAAAGTGATAAATCTTTGGGAAACAATAATTAATTTTGCGGAGATGTTATTTTACTTTAAAGCCATAATCCATTTTCTCTTTTCCAATAGTAGACATGGTACACATTCTCCATTTGTGTATAGGCTAGCTGATGAGGTAATTTACGCATCAACTAAGCAACAGACCAATGGAGATAGTAAATCCGGTCTTCTTATTAAAGAAATCGCAGCATATTATAGCGCAGAAATAAAACAGGATAAATCTGTATCGGGAGGAGCCCTGGATATTTCCATAGAAAAATTGCAAGTAGCAGAGGTCGCGGACTTACAACATCGCTTCACCATACTCTTTTTAAGAGATATACATAAGAACCTTTCTAATACACGAAAATGGAACAACTTAACCAAAGAAGATGCTTTTACCGTTACGATAGATCTGTTCTATTTTGGAATAGTGTGTCAGCGGGAAGGGCAGCGGAAGGAGCATTTTAAGCTCCGTTTCCCATTTTGGAAATACTAAAAGGCTTCACTGATACTTAGGTAAAAGCCAGACTGTCTTTTTTCGCCCGATCTCTTTTCACCATATGCATAATCGAATCGAATCGTACTGTTATGCTCTAAACTAAAGAAATAACGTATTCCTCCACCAAATGAAGGTACTAGCCGTAGGTTGTGCTGAGGAGAGAACGTACTTCCTGTGCCTCCAAAGACAACAGCTCCGAGTCTTGGAATTATTCTATAGCGTAGCTCTGCCTGTGTAGCTGTGTAACTCTTGTCTTTATAACGTCCCAGGTAATAACCTCTCATTGTCATGTCACCTCCTAAATCCCTAAAGGCATAGAAGGGAATATCTTTACCGATGGAAGCCCTATAGAGTGTTTGGACAGCGGTTGTTAATTTGGGTGTAAGGGGATAGAAGTATCTTACGTCCAGTTCGATTTGACTACCTACGAAATTTTCTCCGCCCCAGAAGTTGGGAGCATAAGCATATTTTATTCGGCTGTAAAGGCCCGATGTGGAGTAGGTTGTGTTATTCCGAGTGTCGAATAGTGCGGATACTCCTAACGCGAGGTATTTTCCACCTGTTTTTCCCAGTACTTCATTTGATTCGAAAATGCCTCCAGGCTCTTCATCCGTAAAGGAGAAATGTTCAAAATTAGCATTTACTCCTAGATAGAGCTTTGATGATATTTTCTTTTCGACATCGAACTTCGCTCTGAAGAGTTCTTGGCCGATATAGTCTTCATTAATGAGTAATGTTTCGTTGCCAATGCCGTAAAAATTGAACGGCCAATCTCTAAATCTTAACTCGGAAATAATATGATAATCGTTGTTTTTCGTCCAGATGTCTGATGTTAGTTTTATGTTTTTCTGTTGCTTGGTGGTCATGGTTGCCATCAATGTCAGATTGGATGTTCGGCTGTTTAAATCTGATTTATCCGTATAAAAATTATAAGTAGATGCGAATCCGTATTCAAATCCTGATTCTTGTGCGTATCCCACTGCCGGTAAAGCGATGAAACTTGCTCCTCTGGAGGAATCTTTTTTGGATGATAAAAACTGTTTGATTGTCTTTTTTATAAAATTATTGTTTTCTTGGGCGGCTAGGGGTAGAGAGAGTAAGGTGCAAAGACAAAAAATAAAATTTCTTTTCATGTAGTTTTGATATCGCTTTTACGTGTTTCAAACATAGATAAAATGCTTTGCATTCACGAACGCCTAAAACAAAAAAGCACTGTTCGTAATTACTTCAACTATGAAAGCTAATTATTCATCCATGTTCTTTCTACGGCCTGAATGAGCGCTACGCGGTTCATCGTTCTCTCCTGTGCCTTTGAAAATTGAGAACGTAGCGGAAATATAATCGAGATGTTTCGGAATAGAAGGTGGAATTGGAATTGAAAATTATTTCATTGCATATCAGCACAATGAAAAGAATGGATATGTTTTTTTAGAAAATACTTTTGTAAAGTTCTTTTAGTACCTATCTTTGCGTCATCAAAAACAACAAGGTTTATGCCTAAATTGGTTTTTGAGTCGTTCTTTAAGGAAAAAAACTTTTTTTTAAAATACTCTTGCAAAAGTGAAATTAAATTTTGATTTTTGCACTCGCTGTTCAGAAGAACAGATTGTTCTTAGAGATTATATTAAAAGAAAAATATTAGCCTCCTTAGCTCAGCTGGTAGAGCAACTGACTTGTAATCAGTAGGTCATTGGTTCGATCCCGATAGGAGGCTCTAAGCGACGCAAGTTGCTGGTCTGGAGGGGTTCCAGAGCGGTCAAATGGGACGGACTGTAAATCCGTTGCTTCGGCTTCGAAGGTTCGAATCCTTCTCCCTCCACACTAAATAGTTTGTGAACTGTATCAGGTTAATCTCTGGTTACAGTTCGCAAGCAAAAGCGGAAGTAGCTCAGTTGGTAGAGCGATAGCCTTCCAAGCTATAGGTCGCGAGTTCGAACCTCGTCTTCCGCTCTTTAATATCAAGATTTTAAGTCTCTATCTTTCATGATAATCATGTAATGTAAGGTGGAGGCAATAATCTGTAAATAAGCTTTTGATAAGAAGCCGAAGTAGCTCAGGGGTAGAGCACTTCCTTGGTAAGGAAGAGGTCGTGGGTTCAAATCCCATCTTTGGCTCGAATAATTTAAGTTTATTAACTTTGTAAAGAATTTAATAAAGAAATATTTAATAATTACTAATTCGCATAAACATGGCAAAAGAGAAATTTGACCGTAGTAAACCACACTTAAACATTGGTACAATCGGTCACGTTGACCACGGTAAAACTACTACAACTGCAGCTATCACTAAAGTATTAGCTGATAAAGGTTTATCAGAAGCTCGTTCATTTGATTCAATTGACTCTGCTCCTGAAGAAAAAGAACGTGGTATTACAATTAATACAGCACACGTTGAGTACTCAACAGCGGCTCGTCACTACGCACACGTTGACTGTCCAGGTCACGCGGATTACGTGAAAAACATGGTTACTGGTGCTGCTCAAATGGATGGTGCGATCATCGTAGTAGCTGCTACTGACGGTCCTATGCCTCAAACTCGTGAGCACATCTTATTGGCTCGCCAAGTAGGTGTTCCTGCATTAGTTGTTTTCATGAACAAAACTGACTTAGTTGATGACGAAGAGTTGTTAGACTTAGTTGAAATGGAAGTTCGTGAATTATTGTCGTTCTACGAATACCCAGGTGATGATATTCCTGTAATCAAAGGTTCTGCTCTAGGTGCATTGAATGGTGAGCCGGAGTGGGTTGAAAAAATTATGGAATTAATGGATGCTGTAGATAACTACATTCCGATTCCTCCACGTTTGACTGAGCTTCCTTTCTTGATGCCGGTAGAAGATGTATTCTCGATCACAGGTCGTGGTACAGTTGCTACAGGTCGTATCGAAAGAGGTGTAATCAACTCTGGTGATCCAGTTGAGATCTTAGGTATGGGTGCTGAGAACTTGAAATCTACAGTAACGGGTGTGGAAATGTTCCGTAAAATCTTAGACTACGGTGAAGCTGGTGATAACGTAGGTTTATTGTTACGTGGTATTGAGAAAACTGATATCCGTCGCGGTATGGTTATCTGTAAACCAGGTTCTGTAACTCCTCACGATTACTTCAAAGCTGAGGTTTATGTATTATCAAAAGCTGAAGGTGGACGTCACACTCCATTCTTTAACAAATACCGTCCACAATTCTATTTCCGTACAACAGACGTTACTGGTGAGATTTCATTAGCTGAAGGTACTGAGATGGTAATGCCAGGTGATAACGTTACAATCACTGTTAAGTTGATTTCTCCTATCGCTATGGAAAAAGGTCTACGTTTCGCTATCCGCGAAGGTGGCCGTACAGTAGGCGCTGGTCAGGTAACTGAAATTTTATAGTCTTAATAGATTATAATACTCAATATAAAAATAAGCTAATTAGCTGATGCTGATTAGCTTATTTTTTCTAAGGAAATTGGGTTGCGTAGCGTTGAAAAAAAGTAAATAATATTTGCTGTAATGTATCGTAAATACTATATTTGCAGCATTAAAATAATAACTACACGGGCATAGTTCAATGGTAGAATAGAGGTCTCCAAAACCTTCGATCAGGGTTCGAATCCTTGTGCCCGTGCTAACATAACTTAAGTAACTACTAATGGCTAAAGTACTTGATTTTTTTAAAGACTCTTATGTTGAGATTACAGAGAAAGTAACTTGGCCTACTTGGTCTCAGTTGCAAAATCATGCAGTTGTTGTACTTGTTGCATCTGTTTTAATCGCATTGATTATTTTTGCGATGGATAAAGCTTCAAGCAATGTGTTAGAGGTGTTGTACGGTACAGCTTCTTAATTTTATCAATCAAATATCTATGGCTGATCAAAGTTTGAAATGGTACGTAGTGCGTGCTGTAAGTGGTAAGGAAAAAAAAGTAAAGCAATATATAGAGGCTGAAGTAAGTCGTCTTGGTATTCAGCATTTGGTTCCTCAGGTTCTAATACCAATGGAAAAATATTATCAGATGCGTGATGGTAAAAAAGTTGCTAAGGAACGTAATTACTATCCAGGATATGTGCTTATCGAAGCTTCTTTAGATGGAGAAATCGAACATGTAATTAAGAACTTAAACAGTGTAATAGGTTTCTTAGGTGATAAAGCGGGTAACGCTATTCCGCTTCGCCAAGCTGAAATAAATCGTATTTTAGGCAAGGTAGATGAGATGGCTGAGCAAGGAGAGACGATCAATGTTACGTATTATGTGGGAGAGGCAGTGAAGGTTGTAGATGGGCCGTTTAACGGTTTTACGGGTGAAATCGAAGAAGTTCACGAGGATAAAAAGAAATTGACAGTCATGGTTAAAGTTTTTGGTCGTAAAACGCCATTGGAACTGAATTATATGCAAGTTGACAAAGAATAGTATGTCTTTATAAACAGGAAGGCCCTTTTGACAATCAGAAGGGCCTTCCTGTTTATAAAGAATAATGAAATATTTTGCATATTAATTTGCTTGCGACTAATATATTTTATATCTTTGCACCTCGTTTGGTTGCAAAGCTATGTTTTCAATCAAATGAATAAATGTTACGTTATCTGCTTCCAACTTACTAACAAACATTTAACACATTAAATTTATAACAAAATGGCAAAAGAAGTCAGTGCGTTAGTAAAATTACAAGTTAAGGGCGGCGCAGCCAATCCATCTCCTCCAGTAGGACCTGCTTTAGGTGCTAAAGGTGTGAATATTATGGATTTCTGTAAGCAGTTCAATGCTCGTACGCAAGACAAACCCGGTCAGGTTTTACCTGTTGTCATTACTGTTTATGCAGACAAGTCATTCGATTTTATCATCAAAACTCCACCGGTAGCTATCCAATTGAAAGATGCTGCTAAATTAAAAAGTGGATCGGGTGAGCCCAACCGTAAAAAAGTTGCTGCGGTAACTTGGGAACAGGTTGAGACAATCGCGAAAGATAAAATGCCCGACTTAAATGCATTTACAGTAGAGTCAGCTATGAAAATGGTAGCTGGAACGGCGCGTAGTATGGGTATCACTGTTTCAGGTGACGCTCCTTGGAAAAATTAATTAACGAAATCAGTTTAAGAAAGTGGCTAGATTAACAAAAAATCAAAAAGCGGCACTATCCAAAATTGAAGCTGGTAAGGCGTATTCTTTACAAGAAGCTGCGGCTTTAGTGAAAGATATTACGACAACTAAATTTGATGCTTCAGTGGATATCGACGTTCGTTTAGGCGTAGATCCACGTAAAGCGAATCAAATGGTTCGTGGTATTGCGACATTACCTCACGGAACTGGTAAAACTGTGCGTGTTTTAGTATTGTGTACTCCTGATAAGGAGGAAGAGGCTAAAGCCGCTGGTGCCGACTACGTAGGTCTTGACGACTATATCAGCAAAATTGAAGGTGGTTGGACTGACGTTGACATCATCATTACCATGCCTAGCGTGATGGCAAAAGTAGGTAAATTGGGCCGAATTTTAGGGCCAAGAAACCTAATGCCAAATCCTAAAACTGGTACAGTAACTACCGACGTAGGTAAGGCTGTAACAGACGTAAAAGGCGGTAAGATCGATTTCAAAGTTGACAAAACCGGTATCATCCACACTTCAGTTGGAAAAGTGTCTTTCCCTGCGGAGAAGATTTATGATAATGCTTTAGAAGTATTACAAACTATTGCAAAATTGAAACCTTCGGCAGCTAAGGGAACATACTTCAAGAGTATCCATATCTCATCAACAATGAGTCCCGGTATTCATATCGAAACTAAATCAGTAGCTGGAATTTAATCATGAGAAAAGAAGAAAAACAAGAAATTGTTCAAGCTTTGGCCGAACAGATTAAATCTTTTGGTAATTTTTATATTACTGACACAGCTGATTTAACTGTTGATAAGATCAATGGAATTCGTCGCAAGTGTTACGAACAAGGGATCATCATCCAAGTAGCTAAAAACTCATTAATCGAGAAGGCACTTGTTGAAGCAGGAATCGATTCAGAAGAATTGCGTAGCGTACTGAAAGGTGCTTCTACGTTGCTGTTCTCTGAATCAGGAAATGCTCCAGCGAAGTTGATCAAGGAATTGCGTAGAGCAGGCGACAAGCCTGTGTTGAAAGCGGCATACGTTCAGGAGACAGCCTTTGTAGGTGATGATCAACTGAATGCACTAGTTACCCTTAAATCTAAGGATGAACTTGTTGCAGACATTATCGCAGCACTTCAATCACCAGCGAAGAATGTTATTTCTGCACTTCAATCGGGCGGAAATACTATCTCAGGTTTAGTAAAAGCTTTAGAACAAAGAGGATAACGAACGCCTCATTAATTTAAAAGTTCGTAATATTAATTAACAACATTATTAAGTAAATTCAAAAATCAAAATAAAATGGCAGATTTAAAACAACTTGCTGAACAGTTAGTAAACTTAACAGTAAAAGAAGTTAAGGAATTAGCTGATATCCTAAAAGACGAATATGGTATCGAGCCTGCTGCTGCTGCTGTTGCAGTTGCTGCTGCTCCTGCTGACGGCGGTGCTGCTGCAGTTGAAGAGAAAACATCTTTCGATGTAATCTTGAAAGAAGCTGGCGGTTCAAAACTAGCGGTAGTTAAATTGGTTAAAGATTTAGCTGGCTTAGGTTTGAAAGAAGCTAAAGATTTAGTTGACGGCGCTCCTAAAGAATTGAAATCAGGTGTTTCTAAAGACGAAGCAGAAGCTTTGAAAAAACAATTAGAAGAAGCTGGAGCTGTTGTTGAGATTAAGTAATCTCAAATAAAGCCCCAAAAGGTTAGACTCTGATAGCATTTCTATCAGAGTCTATTCCTGTTTTATACTATAAGTCTTGTAAGGAGTGGTGCTGGCTTCTTTACATTTACAACAAAACAGCACAGTTAAGTTCAGTTTTTTTAAACTAAAATCTTATTCCCTTGGCAAACAGTAATATTCAAAAAGAAAGAGTAAATTTTGCTACAAGTAAGAAGGTAATTGATTACCCCGATTTCTTGGATGTGCAATTGCAGTCTTTCAAGGAGTTTTTTCAATTAGAAACTACTTCTGATAATCGCCATCAGGAAGGGTTGTACAAGGTTTTCGCGGAAAACTTCCCTATTTCTGATTCAAGAAACATTTTTGTGCTAGAGTTTTTGGATTATTTCATTGATCCTCCTCGCTATGATATCCAAGAGTGTATCGAGCGTGGTCTGACCTATAGCGTGCCTTTAAAGGCAAAATTAAGATTATCTTGTAATGATGAAGAACACGAAGATTTCGAAACTATCGTACAAGATGTGTATTTAGGTACAATTCCTTACATGACTCCCAAAGGTACGTTTGTTATCAATGGTGCTGAACGTGTTATTGTGTCTCAATTGCACCGCTCTCCTGGTGTTTTCTTTGGTCAGAGTAGACACACAAATGGTACTAAACTTTATTCTGCTAGGGTAATTCCTTTTAAAGGTTCTTGGATTGAATTTGCGACAGACGTAAACAACGTGATGTACGCTTATATCGATCGTAAGAAAAAATTCCCAGTTACTACTTTATTACGTGCAATCGGTTTTGATTCGGATAAAGATATCTTAGAATTGTTTGACCTTGCAGATGAAGTAAAAGTTAGTAAATCTGGTTTAAAGAAATATATTGGTCGTCGTTTGGCGGCTAGGGTATTGAAGAAATGGATTGAAGATTTCGTGGATGAAGATACAGGTGAAGTTGTATCTATTGACCGTAATGAAATCATACTTGAACGCGAAACTGTCCTAGAAGAAGATCACATTGATTTGATCATTGATGCCGGTGTAAAATCCATTATTCTGGCTAAAGATGATGATTCGAACAATGCGGACTATTCTATTATATATAATACTTTACAGAAAGATACGTCAAATTCTGAAAAGGAAGCGGTAGAACATATCTATCGACAATTGCGTAATGCTGAACCACCTGATGAGGAAACTGCTCGTGGGATCATTGATCGCTTGTTCTTCTCAGACAAACGTTATGACTTAGGAGATGTGGGGCGTTACCGGATTAACCGGAAGCTTCAATTAGATACGGCTGCTGAAACGAAAGTTTTAACCCGTCAAGATATTATCGCGATCGTGAAGTACTTGATCAACTTGATCAATTCAAAAGCTGAGGTAGATGATATTGATCACTTGTCAAATCGTCGTGTACGTACGGTAGGTGAACAGCTGTATGCCCAATTTGGAGTTGGTCTAGCTCGTATGGCGCGTACAATTCGCGAGCGTATGAATATTCGTGATAACGAGGTGTTTACGCCAACGGATTTGATTAATGCACGTACATTGTCGTCCGTGATCAATTCATTCTTTGGTACTAACCAGTTATCACAGTTCATGGATCAGACCAACCCTCTTGCAGAGATTACGCACAAGCGTCGTCTTTCAGCTTTAGGTCCAGGTGGTCTTTCTCGTGAGCGTGCTGGTTTCGAGGTTCGTGACGTTCACTATACGCACTACGGTCGTTTGTGTACGATCGAAACTCCTGAGGGACCAAATATTGGTTTGATTTCATCATTAGCGGTTCACGCTAAGATTAATAATTTAGGTTTTATCGAAACGCCATACCGTCGTGTTGATGAAGGTCGTGTTGTGGTGGATGAACCAGTGGTGTATTTATCTGCGGAAGATGAAGATGGGAAAACTATTGCGCAGGCAAATGCACAATATGATGATAATGGTAATTATTTAGATCCTAAAGTAAAAGCGAGATACGAGGGTGATTTCCCGATTATCGTGCCTGAAAAATTAGACTACATGGATGTTGCTCCTAATCAGATTACATCTATTGCAGCATCTTTGATTCCTTTCTTGGAACATGATGATGCCAACCGTGCTTTAATGGGATCTAACATGCAACGTCAAGCCGTTCCATTGTTACGTCCGCAAGCTCCTATTGTAGGAACTGGATTAGAAGGTCGTGTGGCTTCAGATTCCCGGACGTTAATCAACGCAGAAGGAAACGGTGTAGTAGAGTACGTCGATGCCCAAGAAATAAAAATTCGTTATGAACGTAACGAAGATGACCGTTTGGTTTCATTTGACGATGATATTAGGACATATCGATTAATTAAATTTAAGAAAACCAACCAGAATACGTGTATCAACTTAAAGCCTATCGTTAGAAAGGGGCAGAAAGTTACTAAAGGTCAAGTGCTTTGTGAGGGGTATGCTACTGAAGACGGTGAATTAGCTTTGGGACGTAACTTAAAAGTGGCATTCATGCCTTGGCAAGGATACAACTTTGAGGATGCGATTGTAATTTCTGAACGCGTTGTTTCTCAAGATATTTTTACTTCATTGCACATTGAAGAATTCGAACTAGAGGTTCGTGATACCAAACGTGGTGAAGAAGAATTGACGGCTGATATTCCTAACGTATCGGAAGAAGCTACTAAAGATCTGGATGAGAATGGTATTATTCGCATTGGAGCAGAAGTAGGTGAAGGAGATATCTTGATCGGTAAAATTACACCTAAAGGTGAATCAGATCCTTCGCCGGAAGAAAAGTTATTACGTGCTATATTCGGTGACAAAGCGGGAGATGTTAAAGATGCGTCTTTAAAAACTCCTCCTTCCATTAAAGGTGTTGTAATTGATACTAAATTATTCTCACGTGCTAAGAAGATGTCTAAAGAAGTTGAGAAAAAGGCTTTAGAGAAATTAGAAGTAGCACACGATAAAAACTTAAGATCATTAAAAGAACGCTTGGTAGACAAATTATTTACGATTGTAAATGGTAAAACGAGTCAAGGTGTTTATAATTCTTATCGCGAATTATTGGTAGCAAAAGGTGCTAAGTTCACACAGAAAATCTTAACAGATTTAGATTACGCACATATCAATCCAACGGGTTGGACTACTGATGAGGAAAAGAATGAGATGATTAAGATGTCTCTTCATAACTACAATATAAAGTATAACGAAGAGTTAGGCGCTTTCAAACGTGATAAATTTGCTATTTCGGTAGGAGATGAGCTGCCGTCGGGTATTGTTCAAATGGCTAAAGTTTACGTAGCAAAAAAACGTAAATTGAAAGTAGGTGATAAGATGGCGGGTCGTCACGGTAATAAAGGTATTGTTGCACGTATTGTACGTGATGAAGATATGCCTTTCTTAGAAGATGGCACCCCGGTTGATATTGTATTGAACCCTTTAGGTGTACCTTCTCGTATGAATTTGGGTCAGATTTATGAAACCGTATTGGGTTGGGCAGGTCAAAAATTAGGTATGAAATTCGCTACACCGATCTTTGACGGCGCTGAAATGGGCCAAGTGGAAGAGTGGGTTGCAAAAGCGGAGTTGCCTAAGTCAGGACGTACATACCTTTACAATGGGTTGACGGGAGAGCGTTTTGATCAACCTACTACTGTCGGCGTGATTTATATGTTGAAATTAGGTCACATGGTAGATGATAAAATGCACGCACGTTCGATCGGACCATACTCATTGATTACACAGCAACCATTGGGTGGTAAAGCACAATTTGGAGGTCAGCGTTTCGGTGAGATGGAGGTTTGGGCATTGGAGGCATTCGGTGCATCTAATATCCTTCAGGAGATCTTGACCGTGAAATCCGATGATGTTGTAGGTCGTGCTAAAACTTACGAAGCAATCGTGAAAGGTAATAACTTACCAACTCCATCGGTACCAGAATCGTTCAACGTATTGGTACATGAGTTGCGTGGTTTAGGTTTAGATATCACATTAGATTAATCAAGCAAATAGGACTTAACGGATGGAAACATGCGTTAAGTTTCTTTAAAGCTTTAACTTTTGAATAAGTATGTCTTACAAAAAAGATAATAAAATTAAAAGCAACTTTACATCGATCACGATCAGCTTAGCGTCTCCGGAAACAATTTTGGAACGCTCAAGTGGTGAAGTTGTAAAACCAGAAACGATCAACTATCGTACGTACAAACCGGAACGTGATGGTCTATTTTGCGAGCGTATCTTCGGTCCGGTAAAGGATTACGAATGTCACTGTGGTAAATACAAACGTATCCGTTACAAGGGTATCGTATGTGACCGTTGTGGTGTCGAAGTTACAGAGAAAAAAGTACGTCGTGAGCGCATGGGCCATATCTCTTTGGTAGTTCCTGTTGCGCATATTTGGTACTTCCGTTCTTTACCCAATAAAATTGGTTACTTATTAGGTCTTCCTACTAAGAAACTAGATATGATCATCTATTACGAGAGATACGCTGTAATCCAAGCGGGTATTAAAGAAGATGATGGTATTTCGTATATGGATTTCTTAACAGAAGAAGAGTATCTAGATATTTTAGATACTTTGCCAAAAGAGAACCAATATTTGGATGACAATGATCCTCAAAAGTTCATTGCAAAAATGGGTGCGGAAGCATTGGAAGAATTATTGAAACGTATTGATCTTGATCAATTGTCATACGATTTACGTCATCAAGCCGCCAATGAAACTTCTCAACAACGTAAAAATGAGGCATTAAAACGTCTTCATGTGGTAGAGGCATTCCGCGGTTCAAGAGATCGTATTGAAAATCGTCCGGAATGGATGATCGTGAAAATCGTTCCTATTATTCCACCGGAATTGCGTCCGTTGGTACCTTTGGATGGTGGTCGTTTTGCGACATCAGATTTGAACGACTTATACCGTCGTGTTATTATCCGTAATAACCGTTTGAAACGTTTGATTGAAATCAAAGCCCCTGAAGTAATATTACGTAACGAAAAACGTATGTTACAAGAGGCTGTAGATTCATTATTTGACAACTCACGTAAGGTTAACGCAGTGAAAACTGAAGGTAACCGTGCGTTGAAATCATTATCTGACATCTTAAAAGGTAAACAAGGTCGTTTCCGTCAAAACTTATTAGGTAAGCGCGTGGATTATTCCGCTCGTTCAGTAATTGTCGTGGGACCTAACCTGAAATTACACGAGTGCGGTATTCCTAAAGATATGGCGGCAGAGCTTTACAAACCGTTTATCATCCGTAAGATGATCGAAAGGGGTATCGTTAAAACAGTAAAATCGGCTAAAAAAATTGTAGATCGTAAAGATCCAGTTGTTTGGGATATCCTTGAAAACGTGTTGAAAGGTCACCCGGTGTTATTAAACCGTGCACCTACGCTTCACCGTTTGGGTATTCAAGCTTTCCAACCTACTTTAGTAGAGGGTAAAGCAATTCAATTACACCCATTAGTGTGTACAGCGTTTAACGCCGATTTTGATGGTGACCAGATGGCAGTCCACTTACCGCTAGGTAATGCTGCAATTTTGGAAGCCCAGATCTTAATGTTGGCTGCACATAATATTTTGAATCCTGCTAACGGCTCTCCAGTTACAGTACCATCTCAAGATATGGTATTGGGTCTTTACTATATTACCAAAGGCCGTAAATCGGAAGAAAATCGTAAGATGAGAGGTGAAGGAAGTACATTCTATTCTCCCGAAGAAGTTATCATTGCTTTAAATGAGCAACAGGTAGATCTTCACGCTTGGATTAAAGTTAAGACGCAAGTTAAAATAGGTGAGGAGAAATATGCTCAACAGATTATTGAAACGACTGTAGGACGGGTAATCTTTAACCAGATTGTTCCGCTAGAGGTGGGTTATATTAATGAAATCTTGACAAAGAAATCACTTCGTAATGTCATTGGAGAGATCGTGAAGAATACGGGTATGGCTCGTGCAGCGAAGTTCTTAGATGATATGAAGGAATTAGGTTTCCAAACGGCTTTTAAAGGTGGTTTGTCCTTCAACTTGCAAGATTTGAATATTCCTGACGCAAAAGCTGACTTGATCGCTCAAGCTACTAATGAAGTTGAAGAGGTAATGAACAACTATAATATGGGTTTCATTACGAACAACGAGCGTTATAATCAAATTATTGATATCTGGACACGTATCAACAATAGGTTGACTGCGCACGTTATGGATATTCTTTCCAACGATAACCAAGGTTTCAACTCAGTTTATATGATGTTGGATTCTGGAGCGCGTGGTTCGAAAGAGCAGATTCGTCAGTTGTGTGGTATGCGTGGTTTGATGGCTAAACCTCAAAAATCGGGTAATTCAGGAGGAGAAATTATTGAAAATCCGATTTTATCAAACTTTAAAGAAGGTCTTTCTGTATTAGAGTACTTTATTTCTACACACGGTGCGCGTAAAGGTCTTGCCGATACAGCATTGAAAACAGCCGATGCGGGTTACTTAACGCGTCGTCTGCATGATGTTGCTCAAGATATGATTGTCGTAGATCACGATTGTGGAGGCCTACGTGGTATCTATACAACCGCATTGAAAGATAACGACGATATCGTTGAACCATTATATGATCGTATTTTAGGCCGTACACCACTTCATGATGTTTATCATCCGGAAACCAACGAGTTAATCGTGGCAGCGAATGATGACATTAACGAGGAAGTTGGGTATGCGATCGAAGAAGCAGGTATTGAGGGAATTGAGATTCGTTCGGTATTGACCTGTGAATCAAAACGTGGAGTATGTGCTTGTTGTTATGGACGTAACTTGGCTTCTGGTAAACGTGTACAAATGGGAGAAGCTGTCGGTGTAATTGCCGCACAATCCATTGGTGAGCCAGGTACACAGTTGACACTTCGTACATTCCACGTGGGTGGTACTGCATCAAATATTGCCAACGAGTCAACGATCATTGCCAAATACGAGGGTATTGTCGAATTTGAAAATGTTCGTACTGTTGAAAAGCAAGGTGAGAATGGGCCATATCAGGTTGTACTTGGTCGTTCAGGTGAGATCAAAATTATCAGTGACGAAAACAAAGTTCTTTATCAACAAATTATTCCTTATGGTTCCAACTTGTTTGTACAAGAAGGGGAAAAAGTCGAAAAAGGTGTCAAACTTGTTGATTGGGATCCATATAATGCGGTAATCATCTCGGAGTTTGCAGGTAAAGTAGAATTTGATGCTGTTATTGAAGGTGTTACTTTCCGTGAAGAATCTGATGAGCAAACTGGTCACAAGGAAAAGGTGATCATAGAAACTCGTGATAAGACGAAGAATCCGACGATCAAAGTCCTTGACAATAAGGGTGAAGTAATTCGTTCTTACAATATTCCTGTAGGAGCTCACGTTTCTGTATCTCATGGTCAAAAGGTAAAAGAAGGGGCTATCTTAGTTAAGATTCCTCGTTCTACCGGTAAGACGCGAGATATCACAGGTGGTCTTCCGCGGGTAACAGAACTATTCGAAGCGCGTAACCCGTCTAATCCAGCCGTAGTTACTGAAATCGATGGTGTTGTATCATTAGGTGGGGTTAAGCGTGGTAACCGAGAGATTTCGATCGAATCCCGTGATGGACAGGTGAAAAAATATTTGGTACCTCTTTCAAAACATATTCTTGTACAAGATAACGATTTTATCAAAGCTGGTATGCCTTTATCAGATGGTCAGATTTCTCCTGGAGATATCTTATCTATCAAAGGTCCGGCGGCAGTTCAGGAATATATTGTCAACGGTATACAAGAGGTTTACCGTCTTCAAGGTGTAAAAATCAACGATAAGCACTTTGAAACGATTGTTCACCAAATGATGCAAAAAGTTCATATTGAAGATCCTGGGGATACACGTTTCTTAGAAAAAGAAGCGGTGAATAAATGGGATTTCATGTTGGAAAATGACTCATTGTACGATAAGAAGGTTATCGTTGAATCAGGTGATTCTTCGACTTTACGTGCAGGTCAAATTGTTACATTGCGTAAACTTCGTGAAGAAAACTCCAGTCTGCGACGTCAAGACTTAAAATTAGTGGAAGTGCGTGACGCAATTCCAGCTACTTCGAGTCCGCTATTGCAAGGTATTACAAGAGCCTCGCTAGGAACTAAATCATTCATTTCGGCGGCGTCCTTCCAGGAAACCACGAAAGTACTGAATGAGGCGGCAATCGCAGGTAAACGTGATAATTTATTAGGATTGAAAGAAAACGTAATTGTTGGTCACTTAATTCCTTCTGGTACTGGTCTACGTAAATACAGTAATATTATCGTAGGTTCCCGTGAAGAATACGATCAATTATTGGCGTCGAAAGAAGAAGATTAATTATTTCTTTTTCGTATTATATATAATAAAGGCTAGCAAATTTTGCTAGCCTTTATTGTTTCTATCTATCTCCAGAATGTTTTATTTGTTGATCCAGCTGAACAATTGCTTGCTTCGCTCAGCTAGCCACGAATAATCTGTAGCGCCTTCTGGCTCTTGAAATAACTTTGAACCAAGACCGACGGAATATACTCCGGCGTCAAACCATTCCTGAATATTTTTTTCTTCTACATCAACACCACCTGTGGGCATGAATTTTACCTTGGGAAACAAGGGTTTGATCGCTTTTAAAAAATTTGGGCCAAGCGTATCTCCAGGGAATAATTTAACAAGTGGTGCACCTAATTTTTCGGCGACAGCAATTTCAGAAGGTGTCATACAGCCCGGAATCCATAAAATACCTTTATCTAATGTTTCCCGAGCAATACTTGGTTCAATAATTGGACTTACAATAAATTCTGCGCCAACCGCTAAAAAGCTTTTCGCCTGTTCAACATCTTTTATGGTTCCTATACCTAATACCAACCCGGGTAGATGCAAATTCTTATACTCCAACAATATTTTGAAATTTTCCAATGCTTTTTCACCTCGGTTTACAAACTCGAAAACACGAATTCCTCCTTCATAAGCGGCCTTAACAATTTCAATGCATTTCGCGCTGTCATCATGATAATAAACAGGTATTACTGGGTATTTATTGATTGTTTCTAATATATTGTTCATGATTATTTAAATTTTCCGTTTCCAAAATCGCCTTCTACAAATAGCTTTTGATATCCTGCTCCTGTAGCTATTTCAATTATTTCCCGAGCGTCAGTCGTGTTTTTTAAGGCATGAATGAATCCGGCCATAAACGCATCGCCACTTCCTATGCGATCGATGACGGCATTCGTTTCATATATTTGAGAGATGCCGTTTTCTTCTCTTGAATGATAGGTTCCATAGAAGAGATTATGTGTCGGGTTATCCATAAAACGATAGGTATTGGCGATATGCTTCGTTTTATGAAATTTATCAAATATCTCCTTCGCCGATTTTATCGCATATTCATAATATGTTTGAACCTCGGTTTCCCGGTTCAGGGAGTCATCAATAGATGATCCCAGCATTTTATTCGCGGCCCATATATTGCCCATTACTACATCACAGTATTCGACCAATTGAGGCATTACTTCGATGGGTTGTTTGCCGTATTGCCATAGTTTACTTCTGTAATTCAAATCTACTGAAATTGTGATATTTCTTGAACTTGCTTCTTTCAATAAGTAATCTGTCAACGAAGCCATTTGTTCATTAAGAGCAGGAGTAAGCGCAGTCCAATGTAGCCAATCTACATTTTCCAGTAACGACCCGTAATCAATATCTGCTGGATGAAGCTGGCTAAAACTAGAATATTTTCGATCATATATTACCTCTCCTTTGGTAAGACCGTTGGCAGATAGGAGAATATATGATCCTATTCTATCGCCTATTTTAGAAATTTTAGAGGTGCCGACACCGGATTCGTGGAGTACTGCTATAATCTCGGAGGATAGCGGATTGTCGGGAAAAGCACTATAGTAGGAAGTTTTTGTCCCCATTTGTGCCAACGACACAGCCACATTTGCCTCTGACCCTCCCGGATACAATCTGGATAAATTATTGCCTTTTTCAAAAAAGGAATTGCCTACAGCTTGTTGTCTGATCAATATTTCTCCAAAAGATAAAACGCTTTTCATTACAATAGTTTTGATTAATGCTCTAAAATACGATTTAACTGTGATAAATAGGAGGTCGCTAATGTATAAATTTACCGCAATCGTTATCGTATTTTACGTTCATTTATTGTTAATTTTTTGGGTATCTTGCTTTGATAAAATTATAAACAATTGTTAAATGAACGTTTTAGAAAAATTTTCCTTGAAAGGAAAAGTAATAATCGTCACTGGAGGAACGGGTGTTTTAGGAAAATCTTTTGTGAAGGCGCTTGCAGAAGCAAAGGCCAAAGTATGTATTATTGGTCGGGATCAGAAACGTGCGGATGAGCGAGTGCGATTAGTGGAGACTTTCGGAAGTGAAGGGCTTGCTATTGTAGGCGACGTGATGAATGAGCAATCAATGATTGCCGCTCGGGAGCAGATATTGGCGAAATGGGGAACAATAGATGGTTTGGTAAACGCAGCAGGAGGTAATATTCAAGGTGCAACAATTACTCCCGAAGATGACCTCTTCGCTACAGATGTACAAGATACGATTAAAGCTATTGAATTAAATCTTTTTGGAACGATAATTCCGACTCATGTTTTTGGGAAAATAATTGCTGAAAATGGCAAAGGCTCTATTATTAATATAGGCTCGCTGTCGTCGAGCCAGGCTATTACCCGTGTATTGGGTTATACCGTGGCCAAAAATGGTGTTGTTGGATATACTAAATGGATGGCGACTGAATTGGCCTTGCGTTACGGTGACAAGGTTAGAGTAAATGCAATTGCTCCGGGCGTATTTTTGACGGAACAAAATAGGGCCTTGCTCACTAATACAGATGGGACATATACATCTCGCGCACAAAAATTTATCAACGGAACACCTTTTTCAAGACTAGGAGATCCTTCTGAGTTAGAGGGTACATTGGTTTATTTATTGAGCGATGCCTCGTCTTTTGTTTCTGGAGAAACGGTATATGTTGACGGGGGATTTAATGCGTGGAGTGGAGTTTAATAGCACAAAATTTTAATAATGAAAAATAGATTTGAACAAACTTGGAGATGGTATGGGCCTAACGATTCGGTCAGTCTACAAGATGTAAAACAAGCCGGCGCTACGGGGATTGTCACCGCATTACATCACATAGCACACGGAGATGTTTGGCCCTTGGAAGATATACAAGAGCGGAAAAAGATTATAGAGGATTCGGGACTTAGGTGGTCCGTGGTTGAAAGCGTTCCGGTACACGAAGCTATCAAAACGAGAAGAAGTGATGCTGGAAAATATATTGAAAATTATAAGCAATCATTACGCAACCTTGCGTCGTCTGGTGTACATATTGTCACATATAACTTTATGCCGGTACTAGATTGGACAAGAACTAAACTCGATCTGGAATTAAAGAATGGTGCGAAAGCGCTTTATTTTAACTGGACTGATTTGGCCGCATTCGATATTTTTGTCTTGAAAAGAGAGCAGGCAGAAAAAGATTATCCTGAGGAAATAGCCGCGGCGGCAAAAAAGCGGTTTGAAGGATTCACTCCAGCAGATATTGAAGAGCTGAATAGGGTTATCCTAATGGGGATTCCAAGCGAAAAAGATATAAGTTTAGAAGATCTTCACACAAGTCTTGAAATATATAAAGAAATTGGATTCGAAGGATTGCTTAGTAACCTGCTTTGGTTTTTGAATGAAATCGCTGAGGTATGCGAGGAAAACGGTATTAAGATGGCTATCCACCCGGATGATCCTCCTTATCCGATATTAGGTTTGCCTAGGATCGCTTCTAATAAAGATGATTATCTCAAGATTATTAATGGACTAGACCGAGATTTTAATGGTGTCTGTTTTTGTACGGGTTCTTTAGGAGCAGGCGTGAATAATAATGTGCCTGAAATAGCAGAAGCGTTAAAACACCGTGTACATTTTGCACATTTCCGTAATGTGAAAAAAGATGAACAGGGTAATTTCTATGAAGCCGACCATTTGGATGGTGATGTGGACATGGCTACCGTGCTAAGTATCTTTATTGCCGAAAACCAAAGAAGACAAGAACCTATTCCATTTAGACCTGATCATGGACATCAAATGTTGGATGATTTGGAAAAGGTAACGAATCCTGGTTATTCAGCAATAGGCCGATTAAAGGGGTTGGCTGAAATTCGTGGGCTGGAATTAGGATTAATTCGCTCAAAAGTGTAACTTTAATATTTACTAAACCTTGTTATAATAAACTTTATGAAGTCTAATTCAATGAGTAAGTACAGGTGGTCAATTTGCGCCTTACTTTTTTTTGCTACTACTATTAATTATTTAGATCGTCAAGTACTATCTTTAACGTGGAAGGATTTTATTGCTCCGGAATTTCACTGGACAAACAATGATTACGGTAATATCACCGCGTTATTTTCGATTTTTTACGCTATTAGTATGCTTTTTGCTGGTCGATTCGTCGATTGGATGGATACGAAGAAGGGATTCTTATGGGCGATAGGTATATGGTCAGTAGGAGCGATCCTACATGCTTTTTGTGGAATTGCAACTTCGGGTATTGTTGCTGGTGAATGGTTTGTTGGGTTTGAAGGAGCTAAGGAAGCTATTAGTCATGTCCAAGATGTCGGACGAGTAATCAATGTGAGTGTGGTTTTATTTATTTTTGCAAGACTAATTCTCGCGATCGGTGAGGCTGGTAACTTTCCGGCTGCCATCAAAGCCACAGCCGAGTATTTTCCAAAAAAAGACAGAGCATACTCTACGAGCATATTCAACGCCGGCGCAACGGTAGGTGCTTTGGTTGCCCCGTTGAGTATTCCTCTTATTGCAAAGTTGTGGGGCTGGGAAATGTCATTTATTATCATTGGTGCCTTGGGCTTTGTATGGATGGGGTTTTGGGTGTTTATGTACGATAAACCAGAAGGTAATCCTAGGGTTAATGAGGCAGAGCTAAATTATATACAGCAAGATAATACATTGGAAGAAAATGCAGATTTGAATGCAAGAAAGAAGATGGAAAGAGTTTCTATTTTATCATGTTTGAAATACAAACAAACATGGGCATTCGCTTTTGGTAAATTTATGACAGATGGCGTATGGTGGTTTTTCTTGTTTTGGATGCCAGCCTACTTGAGTTCTGTATACGACATTAAATCTTCTGATTTTGAAGGGCAGTTGGCTGTTTTTGTCCTTTATGCGATTACGCTTTTGTCTATTATCGGCGGTTGGTTGCCGACTTATTTTGTAGATAAACTAGGAATGAATCCATATGCTGGTCGTATGAAAGCGATGTTAATTTTCGCATTTCTTCCACTCGTGGTGATGTTAGCTCAACCTTTGGGACACCTTAGCTATTGGTTTCCTGTGGTTTTGATCGGTATAGGCGGCGCAGCACATCAAGCATGGTCTGCTAATATCTTCTCTACGGTTGGTGATATGTTTCCTAAGAAAGCTATCGCTACGGTAACAGGAATCGGCGGACTCGCTGGAGGTATTGGAGCCTTTATAATCAACAAATCATCGGGCGTACTTTTCGACTTTGCTGGACGTACTAATATGCAGTTTATGGGATTCCAGGGTGAAGAAGCTGGATATTTTATTATATTCTCGATTTGTGGGGTAGCCTATCTCATCGCTTGGACAGTAATGAAAGCCTTAGTGCCTAAAATGAAATTAGTGGAGATGTAGGTTTAAGAATCTACGTCTGTCGATTTTCGAAGTTGAATAGATGAATCAAGTTTAAATTCTTGAAAATCTATTTGACTTCGATTTTTTTTTGTAGTTATGAGCCTGATAAGCATCTCTATAGATAACGAGGCAATTTCTGCTGTAGGTTGTCTGATCGTCGATAATGCAGGATTAAGACTATTTGCTATTTCAGTATTTGCAAATCCTATCACCGCTAATTCATTAGGGACTTGGATTCCCAAATCCGCCAATATCCCCAATACACGGGTCGTCAAGGTATCAGTAGTGCCGAAAATAGCGTTTGGTGCAGTGGATGGATCTTTCATTAAAGAGGCTATTTTTTCTTTCAGATCATTGTCAAAGTCTTCAAAATTATTTTTGTAGTTACAATAAACGATATAATCGTGATTTACTTCAATGTCATGTCTCGTAAGGGCTTCTTCGTATCCTGCTAGCCTTTGCTTTGTAACACCGATATTTTTACCACAGAGAATGACAATTTTTCTACGTTCTGCTTTTATTAATTCCACCGTAGCATCAAATCCACTCTGAAAATTATTAACACCTATCTTATACGTATCGAGATCGTAATTAATTCGATCAAATATAATAACCGGGCAAGTACTCTCATGAACCTTTTTCAACAACGCTATATTGGATGTATCATGAGCAGGAGAAATGATAATTCCGTCAATCCCTTGATTTAAAAGTGTCTGTATGGCCTTTGTCTCTATTTCTTCAGAATCCTTGCTCTGCATAATAATCAAGTTGAAATTATGTAGGCTAGCATGGTTATGCAGGCTCTCAATGATCTGACTATGAAAGGGGTTGCCAATAGAGGGCAATATTACGCCAATACTATTAGATCTTCCAAGCTTCAGGTATTTTGCTAAAGGGTTTGGTTGGTAATTACGCTCTTTTGCAAATTTCTTTACAATTCTCTTTGTAGCATCGCTTATTTCATGGCTATCGTTTAAAGCTTTGGAAACTGTAGATACCGATAGGTTCAAAACTTTAGCCATTTCCTTAAGTGTTACCTTGCCCATTCTTCAACGTCTAATTTCTTAAAGATACAAAAATACATCTGAGTTAATCCAAATTTATTATCTCAAGTCTACCACTTCAAAATTCGGATATTCCTTGTTATTAAATACAAATTGTGAACTTGGAATACGATGATTGACATACAGTTTGTGGATCGTATACGTGTATTTAGAACCCGATTTGTCATAAATACTGACATCATGGATATGTTTGTTTTTATTTATACGCACTTTAATTTTGAAATAGTTCTTTTTGGTGTCTAAAGGAGCCATTTCAATGACAGATAGTGTATTTGCCCCTACTTTCTCATCAGACATCCCTATGTATTTAAAACCGGTTTTGTAAAAAGTAAAAAGGTTATTCGGACCGATAACATCTGTGCTATTGTCTGCGTCGGTTATTTGAATTTCCTTTTCTTCTTTCAAAATCGTCCATACAGATTGACCGTCTGAAATAAGTTGTTGATCCTTAAGTCGAATCTGATATTGATTTTTAACCTTGTTAAGGAATAAGGTACCTTGATCCGAATAAGACTTGTTTTCAGCATCGGTAACCAAGAATCCGAAGTCGGCTTGTGCGGTTTTATAGCTGTCATACTTTTTGGCTACTTCATCCAATATTTTTTTTGCACCGGTATCCGATTGCGCATTTGTAACAAGAGCAGCAAAACCAAGTAGTAATGTTAAAATGCAATGTGTTTTCATCATCTAATTTTGATTTTTTAATGTTTCTAAATATTGCTCTAAGGAATATTCATCTGGATAAAGTACTTCTCTAGCTTTACTTCCTTCAAATGGACCTACAATTCCGGCAGCCTCTAACTGATCGATGATACGTCCAGCTCTATTGTATCCCAGTTTTAGCTTGCGCTGGATTAAAGATGTAGAGCCTTGTTGATGCATAACGATTAGACGGGCAGCTTCTTCAAAAAGTTGATCTCGATCAGATAAGTCGAAGTCCATTGAGCCACTCCCTTCTCCCGATTCATCGACATATTCTGGAAGCATGAATGCTGAAGGATATCCTCTTTGGCTTCCGATGAAGTCAGATATCCCTTCAACTTCCGGGGTGTCTACAAAAGCACACTGTATACGGATCAAATCGCTTCCAGTGGCTAAAAGCATATCTCCACGGCCGATAAGCTGATCGGCTCCGCCCGAATCCAAGATCGTTCGTGAATCAACCTTAGACAGTACACGAAATGCCAAACGCGCGGGGAAATTGGCTTTGATTGTACCAGTAATGATATTTACCGAAGGACGTTGTGTCGCAATAACTAAGTGAATACCCACTGCGCGAGCCAACTGTGCTAAGCGCGCAATTGGAGTTTCAACCTCTTTTCCTGCTGTCATCATCAAATCTGCAAATTCATCAACAATAAGAACTATAAAAGGTAAGAATCGATGACCCTCCTCAGGGTTTAATCTGCGGTTGATAAATTTTACGTTATATTCTTTTAAATTTCGTACTTGTCCATTTTTAAGCAGATCATAACGCTGATCCATTTCGATACAAAGGGAATTAAGCGTGTTGATTACCTTTTTTGTATCGGTAATAATAGCGTCCTCCTCTCCGGGAAGCTTGGCAAGGAAATGACGTTCCACTTTCTTGAAAAGGGATAGTTCTACCTTTTTCGGATCTACCAATACAAATTTTAGTTCTGAAGGATGCTTTTTATATAATAAAGAAGTCAAAATTGCATTTATACCGACAGATTTACCCTGCCCGGTAGCTCCGGCGACCAACAAGTGAGGCATCTTGGCCAGGTCTGCGATATAGACTTCGTTAGAAATAGTTTTACCTAATGCAATAGGTAAATCCATGTCTGTTTTTTGAAACTTTTCTGTTGCTAAAACCGAACGCATGGAAACCATCTCCGGATTGCTGTTAGGTACTTCGATACCGATTGTTCCTTTGCCCGGCATTGGTGCAATAATACGGATTCCTAAAGCCGCTAGACTCAAGGCTATATCATCTTCCAGATTTTTTATCTTTGAAATACGAACTCCTGGTTTTGGAATTATTTCATATAAAGTCACCGTTGGACCAATAGTAGCTTTAATGTGTTCAATTTCAATGTTGTAGTTTCGTAATGTGTCTACAATTTTATTTTTATTAGCTTCTAGTTCGTGCTGGTTGATGGTTATTTTACCACTTCCATATTCTTTCAACAATTCCAGTGTGGGGTATTGGTAACCTGAAAGATCAAGTTTTGGATCATATTCTCCGAATTGGGCTACAAGATCATTTGCTGTTATCGCTTTTTCTTCCTTTACTTCCGCTACACTCAAAACAGGTTCGTCTGTATGATTTGGTGTTTCGATTTCTAAAGGAGTGTCCAACGACAATTCAATCTCTTGGCGATCTATGTCCGTACTTTTTGTCGTGTTTTGAGGAAAAGGCGGTTTGGTGTCAAAATGCACGCTTTTTACAATTTCGTTTTCATCCAATCCTTCTTCTTCGAAATCATGTTCAAAACTTACATTGGGGGTAATTGCTGTTTTAGAAGGCGAAACGACGGGATTTGTTTTTACTGTATTTTCCCTGAAGGAGGCTGCTTCGCTACTGGACTCGATATCATCTTTATATTCAGAAACCTTTTTGTTTAGTTTTTCTTTTTGAAACGAGAATTTAAGATCAAAATTATAAACCAATATTAGTACCGTTAGGTAGGCAAATATCAATAAGCCCGCTACTCCGAGTTTTCCGATTTGTGCATTTAACAACTGATTAGTCCAATAGCCAAATTTTCCTTCTAGAATATGGGGCGTCTCAGCGATATAGTCCTGAATAAAACCTAACGTTACCGACAAGTAAATAATGCCTAAACCCGAATAAAGCAGTGTCTTCCAAATAGGGAGTAAAGATTTACGGTATATTAATTTGTATCCTACTACAAAAAGAATTAAGATGAACAAAAAAGAAGCGATGCCAAACCATTCATATATAAATTGATTGGATAATAGGGCACCAAGTTTGCCTAACTTATTCTGTACAACGACTACGTCTATCGTGTCATCTGTTATTTCTTCATTAGTACTGAATAGCGTGCTCCAACCACCATTACTGATTGCAATATAACTTTGGTCGTCTTTCCACGTAAATAAATATGAAACAAAAGATACTGCAAATGCAAAAGCTGTCAATAATAGCAACAGCCCAAGTATCTTCAGCACTTTGCGTTGACCTTCCGAAAAATCTATATTATCAAATGATTTAACAAATGAATCTCTTTTCTTGTAAGTGATTTTAGTCGATTCTTTGCCTTCTTTGATTGTTCTAGATTGTCCGCTATTTTTGAATGTATTTCCTTTATATGCCATGAAAATGTGATAATTTCCCCATACAAACTTAAAAAAAATAGCCATAAAAAGTGTGGTGTTCAGATGTATTTCTAGTAACTTGTAGCAATTCCTTGCCTTATTACGTTTTTATTCATATATAAAGGTCATGTGGAATATTGTTCATGTCTTGTGGGTTTTAAAATGGATTATTTGCACTGACATTATTTTATAGATAGAGGACTAATAGATTCATATACACTCGCTTCGCGCTATTTCAGAATGACGTATCGGTCTCGCCTTGGGCGAGTGAATATTTTTATATTATCAGTAAATTAATACGCTATGATGCCGAAAATAAGGGCTGTTTTGTGCAGTGTGCTATTTGTAATGTTGTTTGGCTGTGACAAGTCGGATATAGAAGGGATGTATGACAGTCCGATTAATTTGTCGTCGGTGGGTGTGATTAACGCGGTGCCAGGATCGATTGGCATGGATGTATTTGTGAATAAAATTAAACTGAATAAAACAACCGAAAAACTTGTTTTTGGTGAGCATATTCCCTATAGAAATACATATACTGGAGAAGTTGAATTTTCTCTGACGAGTTATTCTGGAACCAAGCAAGAGATGTACAGCGGAAGGTTAACGTTTGTTCCGAGTAAGATCTATAGTGTATTTGTTTATAAAGAAGGTGATCTAAAATTGTTGCAATCTGAAGATAACGTATTGTTACCTGCTAAAGGCCAAGCAAAACTCCGTATAGTTCATCTGGGGGGTAATGTGGCATCTTTGAAGGTTTTTTCGGGCGATAAAGAAATTGATTTTCAGAATGTTAAATATAAGGATGTCTCTACGTTTATCAGTCTAGCTATTAATAAAAGATATAATTTGCAAATTACAGACGAGGATGCCGACGTCAAGGTAGAGCTAAATTTTGAACCTCAAAATCAAGGCATCTACACACTATTAATCAAAGGTGATAAAAAAAGCAGTGTTGAAGGATTAGGTATAGATGCTAAGGTTATAAAACATTGAAGGTGCAAGCGCACCTTCAATGTTTTATTCAGCTACGATTAGGAAGTAATTCTTCTTTCCTTTTTGAACGATTAAGTATTTGCTACTGATTAAGTTTGAGGAAGTAATGATCTGCTCAATGTTCTCTAACTTTTCTTTATTCAATGAAACTCCTCCACCTTGTATCATTTTACGTGTCTCACCCTTAGAGGGGAAGACATGAGTATCCGTGGCTAATAAATCCAGAATATTAATTCCTTTTTCCAAATCGGCTTTGCTTACCGTGTACTGAGGGACACCTTCAAATACCTCTAAAACGCCTTGGTGATCTAAATGGGCTAAAAATGCTAAAGAACCATTCCCGAACAAAAATTCAGTAGTCTTTAATGCTGTTTCGTAATCCTTTTCAGAATGAGTACGGATAGTTATATCTTTCGCTAACGCCTTTTGAACCGTTCTTGTATGAGGCGCTGCATCATGCTCTGCTATGATCTGATCGATCTCTTCTTTCGGCTTTAATGTGAAAATTTTAATCCAGTTTTTGGCGTCATCGTCTGACGTATTTAACCAGAATTGGTAGTATTTAAACGGAGAAGTTTTCTGAGGATCTAACCATACTGCGCCAGATTCTGTCTTGCCAAATTTTTGTCCGTCTGCCTTTTTTATCAGTTGTGTCGTAATGGCGTAGGCTGTTCCTTGATCTTGACGTCTGATCATTTCACTACCGGTCACAATATTTCCCCACTGGTCGGATCCCCCCATCTGAACTTTACAATTGTGGTGTTTCCACAAATAGTAAAAGTCATATCCTTGGATCAATTGATAGGTGAATTCTGTAAAAGATAAACCGTTGTCGCCTTCGAGTCGTTTTTTTACAGAGTCTTTTGCCATCATGTAGTTGACAGTGATTAATTTGCCGACATCACGAATGAACGCTAAAAAGCTGAAGTCCTTAAACCAATCATAATTGTTTACCATTTTAGCGTTATTGGCACCTTCTCCAAATTCTAGAAATTTAGACAACTGGTTTTTTAAACAATTTACGTTGTATTGTAATGTGTCTTCGTCCAGAAGGTTTCTTTCCGCAGATTTGAAAGATGGGTCGCCGATCATTCCGGTTGCTCCGCCTACTAGTGCTACAGGTTTGTGTCCCGAATTTTGAAAGTGAATCAATGTCATGATCTGTGTCAAATGTCCTACATGTAACGAATCACCTGTTGGATCAAAGCCTATATACCCTGCGACTTTTTCTTTATTTAATAACTCTTCTGTACCGGGCATGATGTCTTGAAGCATGCCTCTCCAACGTAATTCTTCTACAAAACTCATGTGAAATGATTTAGAATTTTTTATTAAGATTGCAAATATACAAGATTAAGCCGTATCTTACGATACGTAACACTATATAACTTTTCGCAGTGAATTTTTTATCCCATTTTTATTTTGAACGGTTTGCATTGGATGCTGAAAAGGTCTTAGGTGCATTGCTGCCAGACCTATTGAAAAATGCAGATAAAAGTTATTCTTTTCAAATTCATAAGTACGAAGATCGGCTCCACTTTCATCCGAAAAGTATCGCTTTGCACGAGGGGTGGATCCGACACGTGGAAGTGGATAAATTGTTTCATAGTTCGGATTTTTTCTATACACATAGCCATACCTTACGTAAGCAAATTGAGTATACCGTACAGGATTTGCCGATCCGTGCTTCCTTTCTTGCTCATGTTAGTTTAGAGCTTTTACTAGATCACTTACTTATTAAGCATAGTATAGTAAACGTGAATAGACTATATGAGCATTTGGCCTCAATTGACCGCCCAGTTTTGGCATCTTTTCTGAAGGTGTTGGGGAGTGTGGATATTGGTCGTTTTTTATCTTACTATGATGGTTTTATAACATCGAAGTACATCATGCAATATGAGGATATTTCTAATATCTCACATGCACTTTTCAGTATTTGCCGACGAATCTGGGATTTTAAAGAAAGTGAACAGCATGTGGTTGAATTAACCAATCATTTGATCAATTATGAGGTCAACTATTTGAAAAATTATAAAGACATCTTTTTAGCAATTCAAGATAAAATAGAATAAATGAAGTTATTTTATCATTTTTGTTGTCAACAAATTTTTTAATCTAAATTATGGCAAATAGACTTTTCAGGAAGAAAAGCGTAGAGCAGATCTTGTCCGATTCGGAATCTCATGGATCGGGGTTAGCAAAAATTTTAGGCGTAAGAGACTTGGTGTCTTTAGGGATTGCAGCTATTGTTGGCGCAGGCATATTCAGCACGATTGGTTTAGCCTCATACAACGGAGGGCCAGCAGTTTCTTTGCTCTTTGTTTTTGTTGCATTTGCTTGTGTTTTTACAGCATTGTCTTATGCCCAATTTGCGAGTACTGTACCGGTCTCTGGAAGCGCCTATACATATGCTTATGTAGCATTTGGAGAGTTGTTTGCATGGATTATCGGCTGGGCCTTGGTACTTGAGTATGCTGTTTCAAATATGGTCGTTGCCATTTCTTGGTCGCAGTATTTTGTTTCGATGTGTGAAGGTTTTGGTATTCACATCCCCCGTTGGCTTACGATGGCGCCGGCGTATGCCGCTGAAGCGCATGCCAAAATGCTAGAAGTAGGTGCAGCAAATCTAAACGGTATCGATAAAATCGGGCTACAAGCGTTTGAAACAGCTCCCCGCATAGCGGGACTTCCTATAATTTTCGATCTACCTGCTGGGTTGATTACGGTTTTCGTGACCTGGCTGGTTTATATTGGAATTAAAGAATCCAGACGTGCCAGCAATATTATGGTCGTTATTAAGATAGGCGTCATTCTCGCTGTTATTTTCGGCGGATTATTTTTTGTAAAGCCGGAAAACTGGACGCCTTTTGCGCCAAATGGCATGGGAGGTGTATTAAGTGGTGTAGCGGCCGTATTCTTTGCCTTCATCGGCTTTGATTCCATTTCTACGACAGCGGAAGAATGTAAAAATCCACAGCGCGACCTTCCTAAAGCCATGATCTACTGCCTCGTAATATGTGCTGTGTTATATGTTTCTATTACGCTGGTATTGACGGGGATGGTAAATTTTTCCGAATTAAACGTGAAAGATCCATTGGCCTATGTTTTTCATTACGTGGGATTCGATCAAATGGCGGGTATTATTTCCGTAACATCTGTTATTGCCATTACGTCAGCATTATTGGTTTTTCAATTAGCGCAGCCACGCATTTGGATGACGATGAGCAGGGATGGATTATTAAGCAAAAAATTCTCTAAAATACACCCGAAATATAAAACACCTTCCTATGCGACGATTGTCACAGGCTTTGTCGTTGCTGTTCCCGCTTTGTTTATGAAGATGGATTTCTTCGTAGACCTGACCAGTGTAGGTACTTTCTTTGCTTTTATACTGGTATGTGGAGGGGTATTGTATATGGATCATTCTGGGCTTTCCAAAAAATCTAAATTCAAGGTTCCGTATGTTAATGGTAAATATATCGTAGGGATAGGATTTATAATTGGCCTTGTGTTGCTTTATGTATACGGTCAGGAGGGATTTTCAGAATGGAGAACGTTGGGGACGAAGCAAGTAATACTTCATAAGTCGCTCGTGGTGATATTCTGGGGGACTTGGTTTGTAATGAGCATATTTAGTTTTAAGTACAATTTCTCTCTCTTGCCTGTCACAGGGATATTAATTAATCTGTATTTAATGAGCGAGCTCGGCGCAAGCAATTGGTTGATCTTTGTCATATGGCTTATAATTGGATTGGTTATTTACTTTATGTATGGATACCGACATTCGAAACTCAATAGCGTAAAAGAAATAGTCTAAAAGGCACGACTGTCGTGCCTTTTAGACAACACCTACTTAAGCCTCCTCAATCGGATGTTATCTGTGTTAGGAATATTAAGAGGTACACGTTCGAGCGTCACGAAGCTGCTGTCCAATCCAAAACCTTTTTCTTCACTCAAACTAAAATGTTTGAGCAATTTATATATCTCCATGATAATTCTATTCCCCCAGTTTAGATCTGTCGTTTTACTGAATATCTTTTCAAGTACAACAAAATTAAAGTCGCCTGTAATTTTGTATTTGTTTAACGTTTTATAATGACTCGTGATATCAATTTCGCCCTTGTTGACCATATCTTCTACCACTTTGCGGAAGAGAAGGCTGATACGTTGCTCTTCTCTAAAACCTAATTTGAAATCAATCCTGACCAATTTCCCTGGTATTAGTTGCGTAACTACATAATCTCTTGCATGGGGTGTATCCATCACGTCCACATGCACGAGCCAGTACACATCAGCACGTTTTGGTTTTTTATTAATGATTGAATACATAACTTTTGCTTCTATCTCTTCTTTATTGTTCGCACTTGTTAAATACACCAATTGAGATGCGAATGTTGGAACGGAAAGATCATCACTCAGTTCTGTTATTAATGGATAAAATTCTTTGATGTCTACAAATCGAACATATCGATTTTTGATTTTGCGAGCGCCGTACCAGCAGAACATCGTAACGAAGATAGTGGAGGCTAGTAAGAGCGTAAGCCATCCACCGTGTCCTATTTTGATCACGTTGCCCAATAAAAACGTAATTTCAATGGTAAAAAAAACAACTGCAAATAAAATGATCCAAATTTTATTGATATGTTTTCGAAGTAGAAAGAAACACATCAGTATCGTGGTAGTGATAAACGTTAAGTTGATAGCGAGGCCGTATGCCGCTTCCATGTTGCTCGATTCGCGGAAAACAAAGATAATGAGCATACATCCTACGAATAAAATCAAGTTAATAGATGGAACGTATAGTTGACCTTTTTGATCTGAAGGATAGCGGATGGCTACTTTAGGCCAAATATTAAGCCTAACTGCTTCTGATATGAGGGTAAACGATCCGGAAATCATTGCCTGACTGGCAATTACAGCGGCTATTGTGGCAATGGTAACACCATAGATTACAAACCAATCCGGCATAATTGCATAAAACGGATTTGTTTCGCCAATTTGTGTGCCTTCATGCAAAAGTAACCAAGCTCCTTGACCAAAATAATTTAGGAGAAGGGATAGCTTCACGAAAATCCAGCTGATACGGATGTTTTTTTTTCCACAATGACCCATGTCTGAATACAAGGCTTCGGCACCCGTGGTACATAAGAAAATTGCTCCAATTATAAAAAGTGCATTGGGATAATTTATAAGGGTTTCAATAGCATAATAAGGATTGATCGCTTTGAGCACTTGTGGCGCATTGTCAATATATCTAAAGCCAATGACTGCAATGGTGGAGAACCAAATAAACATTAAAGGACCAAATATTTTACCTACGATGGATGTGCCAAATCGTTGAATTAGGAACAACAGAGAAATAATGGCTATCACAGTAGGAACCGTTGGGAAATCCGGGTTTTTAATAGCCAAACCCTCTACCGCGGAAGAAATAGTAATCGCTGGTGTAATCATGCCGTCTGCGAGGAGAGTGGAAGCTCCAATAATAGCTGGAATGATTAGCCATTTGGCTTTTCTTCTCACCAAGGAATAGAGTGAAAGAATACCGCCTTCACCTTTATTATCTGCATTAAGGGTGATAATAACATATTTTACGGTTGTCTGGAGTGTCAGTGTCCAAAAAACGCAAGAGATACTACCAATAACCAGATCGGAATCTATTATCCCTTTGTTAAATATCGCCTTAAATACATAAAGGGGGGAAGTACCTATATCACCAAAAATAATACCTAATGCTACTAGCAAGCCCCCTAGACTGAGTCGATTTAAGGAATGCTGACGGTCTGTTGCCATTTTGAATTGTATAAAAGATCGTTTAAAAAATTGTGCCAAGTTAACACGAAATATTGGCGTAACGTCTATTCTTGTTAAAAATTGTTAAAATAAGGTGTTTTTTTAAAAAATATTGAAATTACGTAGGTAATAAACTACTTTTGTATTAGGTTATTTGGAATGAAAGTCATAGTTTTGATTAAACCAAATGTCCACGCAATTGTCAAACTATAAATGAAATTTAGTATCCACAAAATAGTAAAATTAGGAGTCTTCAATATCTTGTTATTGATTTCTGTTACTACTGCGTTTGCAAGTGGAACTAATAATTATTCCCATACCTCGGCAACTCAATACATTTCCTCATTATTTGTTAATGAAGAAGAGAATGAGAAGAATATTAATAATGTCAAGGCGTTTTATAATCCGGTTTCTCAACAAATCAATGTTTCTTTCAGGTTAGCGAAACAGGGTACAGTAAGTATTAAATTAATGGATGCATTGGGGAACGAAGTTCTGAATTTGTCAAACTCTACTTTAGAAAGTGGAAATCAATCTTTCGCTTTTGATGCTAATGACAAAATAACACCAGGTTTTTATTTTCTTCGAGTCGTCGTGGGGGGAGAGGCTGTCGTAAAAAGGATGTCTATACGGTAATTTTATCAACTAAAATATTTAATTTATTTAAGCGAGCGCATTCTAAGTTAGGACGCGCTCGCTTTTATTCCACATCGATCCATAAGCCATCGTTTTTTATGATGCCTATGAGTTCGTCTAATGCATTTGCCGAACTTACGTTTCTTTTTACGACCTCTTTCCCCCTATATAATGTTATTTTGTCTGGCCCAGCACCTACGTATCCATAATCGGCATCTGCCATTTCTCCAGGACCATTTACAATACATCCCATGATTCCAATTTTTAAACCCTTCAAATGATTTGTACGGCTCCGTATCATTTGTGTAGTTTCTTGAAGGTCAAATAACGTACGTCCACAGCTCGGACAGGATATATATTCTGTTTTAGATATGCGCGAACGCGTTGCCTGTAATATTCCAAAAGATAGGGAACTTAAGCTGTTCAATGGTGTAGCAGGAGAATCAATCCATATACCTGAGCCCAAACCATCAATCAAAAGTGCACCAAGATCCGTAGCAGCATACACTTGAATTTTCGAAATAGGTTCTTCAGGATCCATCATATCACCAAAAGGACCGTTGAATTCATGGGGAGAATATGATCTCTTAATAATAACGGGAACATCTAATCCTATTTCCTGTATGTTTGCAAAAAATTGACGCTGATCGGCCATTCCATGAAGATGATCGGTTTCTAACAAGAAAACAACAGTTTTGTCTATTTGAAAGTTGGCAAATTCGATAGATGTCAAGAGTACATTCGACATATAGACGATATTCAATGCCGGATCTTTTTCAGTTGCCCTATTAAATTCTTCTAATCGATATATCGGATGAATGTTGCTTCTTAATTTTAAACTGCTCCAAGTTTTATAATTGTATAATTGCTTGAGATTACCAGGCATTGTAAAAGACGGGAGCTGATCGGCTAAATAAACAAAATCCACGGATTGTTCTCCCATGTGATACTTGTCTAATAATGCGTCATATTTATAGCCCACTGCCTGGAGGGCGAAAGGATCTCTTAAGTTCTCTTTTGAAATGTCCACTATAATACGTGGAACTAATGCCCCACCGACAAAGGTGTTTACTTCGGAAGACGTATATGCCTTGGTTTCATAGGACGAAGAAATATTAAAAATAGGAGTGTGTTCGTTTTTGCTCAATGCCACTGCCCGTTTGGCATATCTGTTTACTAGAGCTATGGCTACAGGAGCCTCTTTTTCAGGTTCTTCTGTTAGCGAAACACGCACGGTATCCCCTAGTCCATCCTCCAGTAGCGTTCCGATCCCTACAGCAGATTTTATACGGCCATCTTCTCCATCGCCGGCTTCTGTTACGCCGAGGTGGAGCGGATAGTTCATGTTCTCTACGCCCATTTTTTCCACAAGGAGCCGATATGCCTGTACCATTACCTGCGGATTAGACGACTTCATGGATACCACGAGGTTATAGTAGTTTAAATCTTCACAAATGCGTATAAATTCTAACGCGGATTCCACCATTCCTTCGGGGGTATCTCCATATCGGCTCATGATACGGTCGGAAAGAGATCCATGATTTGTACCTATACGCATCGCTGTGCCATATTCTTTGCAAATGTTTACTAACGGTGCAAATTTTTTGTAGATACGATCCAATTCTGCTTGATAAGCAATATCGGTATAGTCTATTTCATCAAATTTCTTTTTGTCGGCATAGTTACCCGGATTTATCCGTACTTTTTCTACGATTCTTGCCGCTACTTCTGCTGCATTAGGGGTAAAATGTATATCGGCAACCAGCGGTACGTTATAGCCTCTGATACGAAGTTCGTTCTTTATATTGGCGAGGTTTTCAGCTTCTTTAATACTCGGCGCAGTAATGCGTATGTATTCACATCCGGCATCTACCATCTTGATCGCCTGTTCTACGGAGCCAAGGGTATTCATGGTATCTACAGTGGTCATACTCTGTATACGGATAGGGTTTCCTCCACCCATAGGAATATCGCCTATAGAAACCTCTCTTGTTTTATATCTAGAATAGGTATTTTTAGAATTGCAATATCTTCCGGGTAATATCAATGTGTTTGTTGTCTCCATATCGGAAACAAAGTTAGCTATTTATAACTTAAAACCTATTTATTGATAGCGAATTGGCTGCCCCTGCAATTTTAATAATATACTTGTTTTTCGCGCTGTCAAAACTTGCGGTTTTATGCACGTTGCCCTCTTTGATGTCTAACCCCTTGAATTTTTTACCCGATAAAAAGCTGTCATTTTCAATCAGACACGCTGCATTTTTTGGAAGATTGATCTTACAACTTGAAGCTGCTGTGTTGATCTCAATGGTAGTAATACCTACCTGGGGCTGTCCTAATGTAAGGTCTATACTTGCCGCACCTGAATTAATAGATAGATTTGCTAATTTATAACCCGATAGATCTGCGTTGAAAGAGGATGCTCCGATGTTAAATTCCATATTCCAAATCGGAGTCTTGTTCAATGCAAAGTTGATGATGTTGCCCGAGGCACTATCTTTTTTTATTTTACTGATAAGCTCAACCTTTTTTAGCGGCTCCTCTTCCGTTGTCTTAAGTTTGAGTCCCATGTTGTCATTTAGACTTGCGGCTTTGATGAGCTCTTCGGACGGTTGGCTGTTAAGAAAAAGGCTCGTAGCACCGGCGTTTACTTCAAGCTCGATTTCCTGAATGTCTTCTGTATAGGGGAGAGACACGACTTGTTTTAAACCTAGTGTGTCGTTTATATTTTCAATATTAATATTTCCAAATTTATTGAAAGAGAACTTTTCTGAAGAAGTCAAACCGATGATCATTAGAAATACACATATGACGACGTTGACAATAGATGTAATCAGCGTTCCAAACTTTCTATTTTGAAGAATCAGATTTGCCCCAATGGCTACTATGATAAGGGGCCAGTATTTAAAAATGGCGTAAAAATTGAAATTGACTACTCCAAAGTTGTGAAGTAGAATAATAATTCCGAAGAAAATAAACCAAATGCCGGTAGTGATTTTACTGTTCATATTCGATTGTTAAAGATAGCATTTTTAGTTGTTTTATGATAACAAAAATAGGGCGATATGTAGGGTTATACTATTTGAATTAGGTTATTCGTTTGGTATTTTCGGTAAAGGGAATGATTTGGTCGGTAAGCGATTTAAAGGTGTAAGGGAACAAATCCTCAAAAAATTGGGGTATACTATTAATAAATATGTATTTTAGCATAAACCGTAAGAAAGTTATATGTTTTTTTATCATTTTGGTGAGTATTTGCTGCTGCTAAAGAAGGTTTTTAAAAAGCCGGAGAAGTGGAAAATTTATTGGAAAGAGATCTTACATGAGATGAATGAGATCGGAGTAGGTTCCATTGGCTTGATCATTATTATATCTACCTTCATTGGTGCTGTAATGACGATGCAGATTGCCTTTCAATTGGTTTCCGATCTAATACCAAATTCAATTATCGGCCAGATCAACCGCGACTCCAATATCCTGGAGCTGGGGCCGACTATTTCTGCTTTGGTTCTCATGGGAAAAGTTGGTTCATCAATTTCTTCACAAATTGGATCTATGCGGGTTACCGAACAAATTGATGCGTTGGAAATTATGGGTATCAACGCTGCGGGGTACTTAATCCTTCCCAAGATAGTGGCTGGTGTGGTAATGATGCCTGTTGTGGTGATTATTTCTATTTTTTGTGCTTTAGTAGGTGGATTGATAGGTGGTTCATTAACGGGGGCAGTCAGCGCTGGAGACTACATCATTGGAATTAGGGAGTCTTTTCAAGGTTTTACGATGGTGGTTGCAATGGTTAAAGCTTTTTTTTATGGTTTTATTATTACTTCGGTACCTGCTCACAAGGGGTTTCATGTGCGAGGTGGTGCTTTAGAAGTGGGACAAGCAGGTACGAGAGCTGTAGTTATAGGATGTATTTCTATTCTTGCTAGTGATTATATCATTACCGCTTTGCTTTTATGAAAATAGGGATGAATTTATGATTGAGATACAAAATATACATAAAGCTTTTGGTGACAATCACGTATTGAAAGGGATAGATGCGGTATATGAACGCGGAAAAGTGAGCATGATTATTGGTGGATCGGGGTCTGGGAAAAGTACACTTCTCAAATGTATCGTCGGTTTGCATGAACCGGATCAAGGAAAGGTGTTTTTTGGGGAGCAAGAGTTTACAAAGATGGATTTTGAGCAAAAAGTACCCATTCGCAAGGAAATTGGTATGCTTTTTCAAGCCTCCGCGTTATTTGATTCGATGACTGTGGAACAAAACATTGTGTTTACACTGGACATGTTTACTGAAATGAGTCTTGCTGAAAAAGTCGATAGGGCGAATTTTTGTTTGGAGCGAGTTAACTTAGCCGGTAAAAACAATCTGTTTCCCGCAGAATTGTCTGGGGGGATGAAAAAACGCGTAGGTATTGCGCGCGCCATTAGTATGAGTCCAAAATATTTGTTTTGTGATGAACCGAACTCGGGATTAGATCCTGCCACTTCTATCTTAATTGATGAGTTAATTCAAGATTTGACAGAAGAGTACCAATCGACCACTATTGTGGTTACACATGATATGAATTCTGTCATGGGAATAGGCGAATACGTAATGTTTCTGCATCAAGGAGAAAAATTTTGGGAAGGGTCGAATAAAGACATGCTCAAATCAGATGTGAAAGAACTTAATGATTTTGTATTCGCAAGTCCGTTGATGAAAGCGGCACGAGAAACGATGAAATAAATACTAAATAATCATATCTAACATCTATCTTTGCACAAAAAATACGATTACTTTGTCTGAAATTACAACGATTCAATTGCTTACTCCGCAGCACTGGAGGGATTATGAACTAATCGACTGCGGAAATTTTGAAAAATTAGAGCGGTTTGGCGACTTAATCTTAGTTCGTCCAGAACCTCAGGCTGTGTGGCCAAAGGCGTTGGGAGAAGCAGAATGGAATAAGCGATACCACATCAAATTCAAGGGAAGGTCAGCCACCAGTGGCGAGTGGTTAAAGAAAGATCCGAAAGTGGTAGATCGCTGGCATATTGAATATAAAAATAAGGACGTGGCGATTAAATTTCGCTTAGGTTTGACGTCGTTTAAGCACGTAGGCATCTTTCCGGAACAAGCTGTCAATTGGGATTACATATCGGAAAGTGTAAAATTATTTGAAACATCTCAACCTAAGGTATTAAATCTTTTTGCATATACAGGAGGAGCTTCGTTAATAGCAAAGGCTGCAGGTGCAGATACTACGCATGTGGATTCGATAAAGCAGGTTGTAACTTGGGCGAATGAGAATCAAGAACTTTCTGGAGTGGATAATATACGTTGGGTAGTAGAGGATGCGCTGAAGTTTGTAAAGCGGGAGCTCAAAAGAGGTAATACGTATAACGGTATTATCTTGGATCCTCCTGCTTACGGTCATGGCCCCAAAGGAGAGAAGTGGAAATTGGAAGACCACATCATGGAAATGATGCAGGACGTCGTTCAATTGTTAGACCCCGAAGAACATTTCCTTATTTTAAACACCTATTCCCTTGGATTTTCATCGGTCATTGTAGAGAATTTGATTCGGACTTCTTTCCCTCAGGTGAAAAATCTGGAAATAGGGGAGTTGTATTTACAGGCTACAGCAGGCCCTAAATTACCATTAGGAGTATTTGGGAAATTCCGGAAAATAAAGAAATAGAACGGTCAACAAACGGTGTTTAAAGCACCGCCCTAATCAATAGATGCTCAATGGGAATTGCCTAAGTTTAGGATTTGAAAACAATCGTTTTATTCCCGTTGAGCATCACTCTGTCTTCAGTAAGAAGCTGAATTGCTCTGCTTAAAACCGCTTTTTCAATCTCTTTTCCCGCAGTTCTCATCCTATGCAGGTCATAGCTGTGATCAATAGTCTTCGTGTTCTGAACGATAATCGGTCCCTCATCCAAATCGTCTGTGACAAAATGTGCGGTAGCGCCGATTATCTTTACACCTCTTTCGTGTGCCTGTTTATATGGATTTGCTCCTATGAATGCGGGTAAAAAGGAATGATGAATATTAATGAGTTTACCTTTGAACTGTTTGACAAAACACGGGGATAATATCCGCATAAACTTGGCAAGTATGATGTAGTCTGCCGGATAGGAGTTTAAAACTTCTGCTAGTTTGTTCTCAAATTCTTCTTTGGAGATATTCTCATGGGACAAGTGGTGATAAGGAATATCAAACTTTTCGGTAAATTCTTTTAGCGTTTCGTAATTGCCGACAACTGCCAAGACTTCTGCTTGTAAGGTGTTAAAATAGTGGCGTATTAAAATGTCCGCAAGGCAATGATGTTCTTTAGTAACAAGCACAACTATTTTTTTTCGCTGCGCAGGGGAAACTGATATCGTCGAATTTTTGGGTAACTGTAGCATCAGGTCCTGCATTAAAGTTTCCTCAGACCTTAAAATACCCGAGCACACGACGCGAACGAAAAATTTATTACTTTCTTCATCTACGTATTCTCGCATGGTAATGATATTTAATTCATGCTTGGCGACTACGTTGGAGATGCTGGCTACTAATCCGACAGCATCCTTACACTGAATAAGAATTAAAGTTTGGTTTTGCATGGTTTTAGGTTTCTATTCTCCTTCCTTATGGTTGTATATAATTAACTTGCTTGCTGAGCGGCCCTTGCCAAAGCAAGTTCTTCTTCAAGGTCTAATTCTACACGCAGATTATTTACGATATGTTTTTGTCTATCGGGTGTGTTTTTGCCCATGTAATATTCTAATAATTGTTGAAGTTTGTTTTCTCTGGATAAGATCACCGGTTCTAACCGGATATCTTCACCGATAAATAAACCAAACTCGGAAGGAGAGATCTCGCCTAATCCCTTGAATCGAGTGATTTCGGGTTTTGCGCCGAGTTTAGAAATTGCCCGTTGTCTTTCCTCGTCTGAGTAGCAATAGATCGTTTCTTTTTTGTTGCGGACCCTAAATAGCGGAGTTTGTAAGATCGAAACGTGTCCAGCTTTTACCAGATCAGGGAAAAACTGAAGGAAAAATGTCATTAGCAATAGGCGAATATGCATACCGTCGACATCTGCATCTGTGGCAATTACGATGTTATTATAGCGTAAGCCATCCAAGCCATCTTCAATATTTAGCGCATGTTGCAAGAGGTTGAATTCTTCGTTTTCGTAAACAATTTTTTTAGTCAATCCGAAGCAGTTCAGTGGTTTTCCTTTTAAGCTGAATACGGCTTGCGTTTGTACATCACGTGATTTGGTAATAGATCCACTGGCGGAATCCCCCTCGGTAATAAAAAGCGTGGTTTCCTGCGTCCGTTCATGTTTGTCGCCAAAGTGTAATTTACAGTCCCGCAGTTTTCTATTGTGCAACGAGGCCTTTTTTGCCCGCTCGTTCGCCAATTTCTTAATACCGGCTATATCTTTACGTTCTCTCTCAGATTGCAGAATACGTTTTTGTAAAGCTTCAGCCGTTGCCGAGTTTTTACGTAAATAGTCGTCCAAAGCTTTCTTTACGAAATCGTTTATAAACGTTCGGACGGTAGGGCCGTCAGGGCCTATACTTTGGGAGCCCAGTTTTGTCTTGGTTTGAGATTCAAAAACGGGTTCTTGTACTTTTATCGCTATAGCAGCTATGAAAGATGCCCTGATATCGGCGGCATCATATTCTTTCTTATAAAACTCACGAATTGTTTTTACGACTGCTTCACGAAATGCCGCTTGATGCGTACCACCTTGGGTTGTATGCTGGCCGTTTACAAATGAATAATATTCCTCGCCATACTGTTGACCGTGGGTCATAGCAATCTCGATATCTTCACCGTTCAGGTGAATAATCGGATAGCGCATAGAATCCGCTTCCACGTTTCTTTCTAACAGATCCCTTAGTCCGTTTTCTGAAATGAATTTTTGTCCGTTAAAATTAATGGTTAATCCTGAGTTTAGGAACACATAATTCCAAATCATATTTTCAACGTACTCAACTCTGTATTTATAATGTTTGAATATACTGTCGTCTGGATAGAATGTTACAGATGTTCCGTTGCGCTGTGTAGTTTCTTTCTGTTCGTCGTCGACTAGTTCTCCTTTGCTGAATTGCGCAATACGAGTTATACCCTGTCGATAAGATTGTACAGCAAATGCAGATGAAAGTGCATTTACCGCTTTTGTACCCACTCCATTTAAGCCTACTGATTTTTGGAAAGCTTTGCTGTCATATTTACCACCGGTATTTATCTTAGAGACTACATCTACGACTGATCCGATCGGAATACCACGGCCAAAGTCGCGCACAGTGACCTTATTGTCATTGACCGTAATGTCAATAGTCCTACCAGCTCCCATTACAAATTCGTCAATGGAATTGTCTACAACTTCTTTTAAAAGTACATAGATGCCATCATCGTAGGCAGAACCATCTCCAAGTTTACCAATATACATCCCCGGACGTAAGCGGATATGCTCTTTCCAGTCGAGTGATCGGATACTATCTTCGTTATATGTAGTCATTATGTTAACTCAATTAAGAACCGGACAAAAATATAAAAAAAATAGATGATAATCTGCATGCTATTCATTAAAGAATAGATCTATAATTTAACCGTAAAAATGAGCTATCTAAACCGATACCCGATTGATAACCCCATTGTAAAGCCAATAATCGGACCGTTTGGCTTTACTTCAACTACCCGATCATCGACATGGTAATCGAGTTTGTACACAGGGATGTCATCTAACCGTTGGAGTGTTTTGCTTATATCGTCCTGAATATCTTGCGATAGCGGCTGAGAAGAAGTTCCGGAGATTTTTCCAAAAGCATATCCGTAGTGGTTTCCAATGATTTGCCAGTCCAAATAAAAATCTTTAAAAATATTATATTGTAAACCAATTCCATAGCCGGCGCTAAGGGTGTTGATTGGCCCTTTAATAGGAACCTCTACAGTTGATACGGTATTATCAATGTTATTGTCAACATAGTCGTAGTTTAACCGAAATGAAGAGGTATACCTTGCGTATTTAAGATACGGTGCGATATAGAATTTTGTGAACGTACTGCTGTTTCCAAAATAAAAACGTATTTCAGGCTGAATAGAAAAGCGGTTAAATTGTGCTTCTTCAACGGTTTTTCTGCTGTTATCATCTGTTATTCGGTCTATGTATAAATCTTGGAAAGGAAGGCTTCTGTTTGGAGTGAACGAAAAGCTCAATCCTAGAGAAGTTTTAGGTTTAATGGATCTTTCGTACTGGAGTTGAAATGTTTTAAAGGGAAGAGTGAGGAGGTTCGTTTTGATCAGTTGGGGTGCATGTACGTTTTCACCATAGCAATATAATTGTGCGTAAGAATCAAAAACCATAAATGTGAAAATCAAAATTGCTATCGCTTTTACAGACGTCTGTTTAATCATTAATAAATCGTAGTTGCAGCAGTGGAAATTTGCGTTTATTTATGGTTTTTGATATCCGGATTTTTGTGAAATTATCTACCAAAATCATCCTGTACCCGTACAATGTCGCTTTCATCGGAAGGATTAGACGCATCTGTATGCTGCCAGATTTCGGCTACTACACCGAACCCACCTAGTCCTACTAGGCGATGACGCTCACCTTGGCTCAATCGTATTGTGTCTCCCTCTTTGAGTATTTTAAGTTCGTGTTCATCATCATTGGGGCTAGTTACCACTCCGACTTCGCCACGTACCACGCGCCATATCTCGGCACGGCGATGATGATATTGCCAGGAGAGACGTTTGTTTGGTCCAACTATTAAAATTTTTGGACTTAATTTTCCTGATATTCTTAGATCTTGTACATCTAAACCTTCAAAATATTCATTTGCAAACTGCTGTGCTTGATCTTCGTTGATCACGAAGAATCCGCCCCATGGTCTATTTTGATCGGTACTTTCAATAGTAAATCCTCGATCAGTGATTTTTTTTTCAATTTGGCTGAATAATTCGCCTTTATCTATATATGTCATGGCTAATTGATTTATAGTGACGATGAAGATAATACATTCTTTGAAAATATCATAATCAAAAATGAAACTGCGTTGTAAATAATTATAAAACCTAAACACAAAAGTACGACCTTTCCGATGATTTTATGCCTTTTGACCCATTTGATTACATTTCGTTTCGCTCAAGAGTAACGTTATTGTTCCATATCATAAGGGCGCAAAAAGCGCAGTTATATTTCGGGTACCGTCGTTAGTTGAGGTATTTTTTTACCTTTGTAATTGAATATGGAATCTATTAATTACGATCATAGCAACATAGTATTTAAGCAAGCTGTCGCTTTTGTCAATCAGACAAATCAAAACCTTTTCCTAACGGGCAAAGCCGGAACAGGTAAGACTACTTTTTTGAAATATATCCGCGAAAACTGTTATAAAAAAATGGCGATTACAGCACCTACAGGTGTAGCTGCAATGAATGCTGGCGGGACAACTTTGCATGCCTTATTCTGGTTGCCATTCGGTGTTTTTATATCCGATTATCCATTGAAGTGGGATGATGCAGATAATCACATCTACAATAAGAATCGACTTTTTAGTACGATTAAGTTAACCAAGCAACGTCGTGCCATTCTTCAGGAATTGGAATTGTTGGTCATTGATGAGGTTTCGATGGTACGTGCGGATACATTAGACGCTATTGATGTCATTCTGAAATCTGTCCGTAGAGATATGCGTCCGTTCGGAGGGGTTCAAGTTTTATTTATAGGCGATCTCTATCAGTTACCTCCTGTAGTGAGAGATCATGAATGGCAGGTACTTCGTGATCACTATACCAGTCCATTCTTCTTTGATGCGAAGGTGTTGCGAGGCAACCCGTTGGTCATGTTAGAATTGCAACAAATCTACCGCCAGAATGATGATGCATTTATTTCCATATTGAATAATATTCGAAACAATGTATGCTCGAGTGATGATTTAATGGCCTTAAACGGACACTATAAAGAAGATTTTAGACCATCTCAACAAGATCAGTATATCACCCTAACTTCTCATAATAGATTGGCCGATCAGATTAATCAAGAAGAGTTGATGAAGTTGTCGGGCAAGATGCATAATGTAAAAGCTATTGTTAAGGATGATTTTCAACAAGGGGCATATCCGACAGAAGAAACGCTTGCGCTAAAAGAGGATGCTCAAGTCATGTTCATCAAAAATGATGTTGGGGAAGATCGGAAATTTTTTAACGGAAAAATAGGTTTTGTCAAGGAACTGAAGATGGATAAGCATCAAGTTGTCGTGGGATTCAAAGATGGTTCAGAAGATGTCGTGGTTCGTCGAGAAACCTGGGAGAACATAAAATATAAATACAATAAAGGAGAAGATAAGATAGAAGAAGAAGTATTAGGTACCTTTTCGCAATTTCCGTTGCGGCTAGCGTGGGCCATAACGATTCATAAGAGCCAAGGTTTGACCTTCGAAAAGGCAATTGTCGATGCCGGAACTTCTTTTGCTGCGGGACAAGTGTATGTTGCCTTGAGTAGGTTGACAGGGTTAGAGGGGTTGGTGCTACGGTCTAAAATTTCACCCCATTCCATACGTACCGATTATCAGGTAGTTGACTTTATGAAGCGGTTGATGAAGGAAGACGAAGTGGTGGATATATTAAAGCAATGCCAACGTGGATACCTCGGTCAAATACTTCTCCAAAGTTTCCGTTTTAGTGCGCTTACGGAAGCAACTAAAGAACTGTCTGATAGTTTAGTCGAGCGAAATGTGGATAACAAAGCAGGGGCAGTGCAGTTTTTCGAGGAGTTGACATTGAAGATTAACGGACAGGAACAGGTAGCCCATAAATTCGTCACGCAATTATATACCATGCTGTCCGATACATCGACTTTAGATTATGACAAAATATGTGAGCGTACACAATCGGCTGTGAGTTGGTTTCTGCCAAAAATGGAGATTGATCTCATTGATGCAACCCAAAAGCATATTGATGACTGGCAAATTCGTAAGCGCACCAAGAAATACATTCAAGAGTTGAAAGCACTTTTATTGGATTTTAAGCGCAAACATGAAGTGTTGAAACACTGCCTCACGATTGCCCAAGCTTTGACACAGGATGGGGATCTGGAAGGAGTTTCGTTAAAAATTGAAAAAGTAAAAGATGATACCGTATCTATCAAGGAGGATGTTGCTGAGAAGGATACCGATACCAAACAGGTGTCACTAGACATGTATCTAGATGGATTTGATATTAAACAGATCGCGGATAAACGTGGCATGGTAGAGGGGACGATTTATGGGCATTTGATTAATTTTGTTGGAAATGAGATTGATGCTGAAGATCTCATTTCTCAGGAAAAATTGGAAAAGATATTAGATGTCTTGCAAAAGAACGAAGGTAAATCTTCTTCCGAAATAAAGATGTTCTTAGGGGATGATTTTTCTTATCCAGAGATCAAAATTGGGCAAAAAGTTTTAGCGATAAAAGCAGGATAGTAAATGACAGATGTATGTTTAAAATAACTATATTTGCCCTTCGTTAAGGGAGCCAATCAATTTGTTATTTTGAAAACGCCAGATAAAAGAGTTAATAAATGGCTAGTTTTTGTCTCGATGCCCGTGCAGATGGGGGTAACTATCTATGCATTTTATTGGTTAGGTACTTGGCTGGATGATAGATATCAAATTAGCGCAAGTTGGGGGATGAAAGGCCTCACGATGTTGGGGGTGGTAATTTCACTTTATCAATTTATTAGACAGGTGAATTATATAAATAAGCATGAATAAATATTTAAGATATATTCTTTCGTTACTAGCTGTTGCCTTGGGTACATACGGTATTCATCACTTCGTTTTGGCAAATAAGGATATTCAGCAATCTTGGGTACAATCTGGTTATTCCTTACAAGGTTTGTATTTTTTTGGATTTATAGCTTCTTTGTTTGTTACAATTATTATTTTGCTCGGTCAGTGGGTGATGCCGAAAAATGTAGGTTTTATATTTCTTGGCGTGATGACTGTCAAGGCGGTCGCGAGCTACCTGTTTATTCGGAGTGGTTTAAATAAATTTGAAAATGACTTTATTGAATATAATTTCCTAGTGGTATTCTTTGTTTTCTTGTTTTTTGATGTATTTGTGGCTTTTAAAGCAATAAATGAAGAGTAAGTTATGGAGATAAAGTATTTTTATAAAAAGTTTCAATAAAAGGTATTTAATGCCAAATAAAATTGTATTTTTGCGCAAAATTTTTCATTATTCAACGTTAGTAAAAATGGTGAGTCTTAAGAGAACTCTTTTAGTATTTACGGTAATCTTTTTTACTGTTAACCCCTTCAGTCTGAGCGCAGCGGATGACGTGCATGGAGATGCGCCTAAGACGCAAGACGACGAAATCAAAACGTATATCGCGCATCACTTGGAAGATGATCACTATTTTTCGTTATTCAGCGATAAAAAGGCCGGTAAACATTATGGATTTCCGCTACCCGTGATTTTGATTGACGGTGGATTGAAAATCTTCTCTTCCGGAGAATTTCACCATGGCGAGAATATTGTCGAAAAAGGTGGGACATTCTATAAATTATACCATGGTAAAATTTATAAGACAGATGCTTCAGGCATCTTGAGTTACGATGAGGATCATCACCCGACGAATGCAAAACCTTTGGATTTTTCAATTACAAAGAATGTAGTAGGACTCTTTTTAGCTGGAATTTTATTGTTTTGGGGTTTTCTAGGCCTAGCAAAAACCTACAAAAAGGGAGCTAATGCTATTCCTAAGGGATTCAGTCGTGTTTTGGAGCCGTTGGTGCTCTATGTGCGTGATGAGATGGCCATTCAAAATATTGGACACCGTTACAAAGAATTTATGCCCTACCTACTTTCGGTATTCTTCTTGATTCTGACATTGAATCTCTTAGGGCTTACTCCGCTTGGATTCAACGTGACAGGTAATATCAGCATTACACTATGTTTAGCATTATTCACTTTTTTTATTACAAATATCAAAGCGAACAAAGACTATTGGAAGCACATCTTCTGGATGCCAGGAGTACCCGTTCCGTTTAAGTTCGTTTTAGCACCTATTGAAGTGCTGGGTATGTTTACCAAGCCCTTCTCTCTTATGGTGCGTCTTTTTGCGAATATCACAGCTGGTCACACGGTGATCATGGGATTAATAGCAATCGTTTATTTATTACAAAATCAATTAACTGTAGGTGGAAGTATCGGCGTTTCGATGGTACTTACATGCTTCCTTATGGTAATTGAGCTATTCGTTGCCTTCCTGCAAGCCTTTATTTTTACGATGTTATCTTCGTTGTTTATTGGTATGGCAGTAGAAGAACACACGCATCATTAATTGGAATTTTTGTTAAATTTTATAAAATAATTATTATGTACAACTTAATTGGAGCTGGTTTAATTGTAATCGGTGCGGGTATAGGGTTAGGTAAAATCGGTGGTTCTGCAATGGAAGCTATCGCTCGCCAACCTGAAGCAACATCTAAAATTCAAACTGCAATGATCATTATTGGCGCCTTACTAGAAGGTTTAGCATTCGGTGCTTTACTTTTAGGTAAATAGTCAATAGCAAACTACAAACACAATTTGCAACGGTTGGTTGCAGATTGTGTTTCGTTAAAACGACAAAAATTAAAAATTAACAATTTACACTATATATAATGGATGCATTAATTAATCAGTTCTCGTACGGTTTGTTCTTTTGGCAGTTAATCGTATTATTGGTTATTATTTTTTTGCTGGGCAAATTTGCTTGGAAGCCAATTATTAATGCTTTAGAAGAGCGTGAAAGTGGTATTGCTGATGCTTTAGCTTCTGCCGAAAAAGCGAAGTTGGAGATGGCTCGTTTGACAAATGAAAATGAGCAACTTTTGAAGGAAGCGCGTGCTGAACGTGATATTATCTTAAAGGAAGCTAAAGAATTGAAAGACAAGATCGTAGCTGAGGCGAAAGCAGCGGCGCAAACGGAAGGGGCTAAGCTTATAGAACAGGCTAAGCGAGAGATTGAGGATCAGAAAACCAAAGCGTTGGCAGAAGTAAAAGGTCAGGTATCTGCATTGTCTTTAGCGATTGCTCGTAAAGTATTAACAACAGAATTTGAAGACCAAGGAAAACAAGAGGCGCTGGTAGCAGACTTGTTGAAAGATGTCAAATTGAATTAATTGACGATTGTGATAATTCGCAAAATTTGATTTTTATTTTTGACTTTTGACTTTTTAACCGAGCTTTAGCGAGCTCATCTTTAGATAATTTTTTAACATGTCAGTATTCAAAGTTGCTTCAAGATACGCCAAGTCATTAATTGATTTAGCACAAGAACTAGGAAGTTTAGAAATTATTAAAGCCGACATGGAACAAGTTGTCGTCTTAATAAAATCTAGCGCTGAGTTGCAAGCTGTTTTAGGTAATCCTATCATTAAAATAGATAAAAAGAATAGTATCTTAGAAGCCCTATTTAAAGATAAAGTACGGCCAGAAATATTAGGATTTTTTAATATTATGGTCAGAAAAGGGCGTAGTGGGCTAGTGTACGCTACAGCACAAGAGTTTATCCGCGAATACAATGAAGTAAAAGGCATTGTAAAAGCTGAAGTAACTTCTGCTGCAGCATTATCTGACGCTAATTTGCAATCCTTAAAGGCGAAGATCTCAAAGGAGATCAACGCGGAAGTTATTCTAACTAATAAGGTAGATAAAACATTGATCGGAGGTTTCGTGATCAAAGTAGGCGATAGGCAACTAGACGTGAGTATCGCCGGTAAATTGAACAAGTTAGAAAGACATTTTAGTAGTCAAGGCGTTTAGTCCCTTGGCGAATAATTAAAGTAATAGAATCTAAAACCCCTTATACGAATTAAAATGATAGAGGTAAGACCAGATGAAGTTTCGGCAATTCTAAGAGAGCAATTGTCAGGCTTTAAGTCAGAGGCCGAGTTAGAAGAAGTGGGTACCGTATTGCAAGTAGGAGACGGTATTGCACGTATTTACGGCTTAACAAAAGTTCAATCAGGCGAGCTTGTTGAATTTGCTAATGGATTACAAGGTATAGTATTGAACTTAGAAGAAGACAACGTAGGTGTCGTACTTTTAGGTCCTTCTGACGAAATTAAAGAAGGTGATACGATCAAACGTACAAACCGCATTGCATCTATCCAAGTAGGTGAAGGTATGTTGGGACGTGTAGTAAATACATTAGGCCAACCCATTGATGGTAAAGGTGCTATTGTGGGTGATACATATGAAATGCCCATTGAGCGTAAAGCTCCAGGGGTTATCTTTCGTCAACCAGTAACTGAGCCTCTTCAAACGGGTATAAAAGCTATCGATGCGATGATTCCCGTGGGCCGTGGCCAACGCGAGCTGGTTATTGGTGATCGTCAAACCGGTAAAACTGCAGTTTGTATCGATACGATCATCAATCAAAAAGAGTTTTATGATGCTGGGCATCCAGTTTTCTGTATATACGTTGCCGTAGGTCAAAAGAACTCTACCGTAGCGAACATTGTTCGCGTGCTGGAAGAGAAAGGGGCTATGGCTTACACCGTGGTTGTAGCAGCGTCTGCTGCCGATCCAGCTCCACTACAGTTCTACGCGCCAATGGCGGGTGCAGCGATCGGGGAGTTCTTCCGGGATACTGGTCGTCCGGCATTGATCGTTTATGATGATTTATCGAAGCAAGCTGTAGCATACCGTGAGGTATCGTTACTATTGAAACGTCCTCCAGGCCGTGAGGCATATCCAGGTGACGTATTCTATTTACATAGCCGTCTGTTAGAAAGAGCTGCGAAAATCAACTCTTCCGATGAAATCGCTAAAAACATGAACGACTTACCGGAATCTATCAAACATTTGGTAAAAGGAGGCGGATCGTTAACGGCTTTACCGATTATCGAAACACAAGCAGGTGATGTATCTGCATATATCCCTACCAATGTTATTTCCATTACAGATGGTCAGATATTCTTGGAATCTAACCTATTCAATGCGGGGATCCGTCCAGCGATCAACGTAGGTATTTCTGTATCGCGTGTTGGGGGTAATGCACAGATCAAATCTATGAAGAAGGTATCTGGTACATTAAAATTGGATCAAGCGCAATACCGCGAGCTGGAAGCATTTGCGAAATTTGGATCGGATTTAGACGCGGCCACTAAATCCGTACTGGATAAAGGTATCCGTAATGTACAGATCTTAAAGCAAGGTCAATTCTCACCGGTTTCGGTAGAGAAGCAGGTAGCGATCATCTACGTTGGTACGAAAGGACTATTACGTAATGTTCCGGTAAATAAAGTTAGACAATTCGAAGAGGAGTATTTAACGCAATTAGAGCAGCGTCATCCAGAGGTATTATCGGCGTTAAAGGCGGGTAAATTCTCAGACGAGTTGACGGATGTATTAGAAACTGTAGCAAAAGAATTATCTTCAAAATACTAAATAGTAATGAGTACTAAGTATTGAGTAGCTAGGTTTTAGATTCTCAATACTTAATACTAAGTACTTAATACTTAAGATAAATATGGCAAATTTAAAAGAAGTTAGAAACCGTATTACCTCGGTAACATCGACGCAACAGATCACCAAAGCAATGAAAATGGTATCTGCTGCCAAATTGAAACGTGCAACCAATGCAATCGTGCAATTACGTCCTTATGCCGATAAGCTAAGAGAGATTTTGGCGCAAGTTTCTGCTTCTGTTGAGGGGAATGATTCACCTTTCACACAAGATCGTGTGCCAACCAAAGTGTTAATTATTGTTGTTACTTCGAATAGAGGTCTTGCCGGTGCGTTCAATGCAAATGCAATTAAAACAACAAATAATTTGATCGCAGCCAAATATGCAGATCAGTTTGCTAGAGGGGATGTAAGCCTTATCGCTATTGGTAAGAGAGGCCATGATTTCTTTTCAAAACGTAATTTCAATGTAATTGGTAATTACAACGACATATTCAACAATTTAGATTTTGAAAATGTATCTAAGGTAACTGAATACGTCATGGATGAATTTAAAGCAGGAAATATTGACCGTGTAGAAGTCGTGTATAACCAGTTCCGCAATGCAGCGGTTCAAATTTTAACTTCAGAACAAATATTACCTCTTTTGCCTGAAAAAAAGAACGCGGATGTAGCAGAATTAGATTACATTATAGAACCCTCTAAAGAACAAATAATTGAAGAATTGATTCCGAAAGCTATCAAAATTCAATTGTATAAATCGGTATTAGATTCGAATGCCTCCGAGCACGGTGCGCGGATGACAGCGATGGATAAAGCAACCGAGAATGCGGGAGATTTATTGAAGGCATTAAAGTTGTCATACAACCAAGCACGACAAGCCGCGATTACGACCGAATTGACCGAAATCGTTTCCGGCGCAGCAGCGTTATCCAACGGATAAATCAGTTAATTAAGTATACATAAAAAGGCGATGAAGAATTTCATCGCCTTTTTTGGTTGTCATCGTAAGGTTGGAGGCCTGTCTAAAATCTACACTTGTCCGATAGACGTTCCTAAAATTTAATTAATCTCTTGATCAATTTTGATCTGGATATTCATAGTCAGTCATGGAATCAGTCGCCTGCTTGCTTTGCTCCAGCTTAGGTAGCGAAACAAATAAAAGTACAGGGGTGTCGCAGGATCATCCCTTTTTTCGTTTTACCAGTTCGCGATATCGAGATATTTGGTTTGAAATGTTTTGGATATATGTGAATATTCCGTACATTCCTTTATTAAACCCATTGTGCATCAAAAATTTAAATCTGTCATCCTGACGATAGGAAGCCTGTTTACCTAAAGGTAGAGATCTAAAAGCTAAATTTTAAATACTTTATAGATACTCCGGCCAGCCTCAGATTAAAAAACGGATTTGGTGAAAGGATGCGAAATAGGTTATATTAAATAAATCTGTATGTTTGGTTGCAAAAAGAAATAAAAGACACACTATTACACCATATGGCATCTTCATTAGAAAAAGCAAGCACGGCCTTGCATATCATCAATACCGTACAGCAGATGGAAGAAACCATTGAGCAGATCCGGGACAAAAAATCTCCGGTTCACCGAAAAGAAGACGATCTCCCTTTTGAACCGAAAGTAAGTAAAGATGGTATAGCAGAACGTAAGCTATTCCTTTTTCAAAAAACAAAGCAAGAATATCCGTATCTGATGGATAATAAAGGATTTGACGATTACGATTCCCTCAACGGTAATGTAGAAAATTATATAGGCATGATCCGCGTTCCTACGGGGGTGATTGGTCCGCTACGTATTACAGGATCATCCGCTCGGGGAGATTTTTACGTTCCGCTCGCGACGAGCGAGGGTGCCCTGGTCGCATCGTATCATCGCGGTGCGAAGGCTTGTTATTTGGCGGGTGGTGCGACCTCCATTTGTTTGATGGAAGGTGTTCAACGGAGTCCTGTTTTTAAGTTTGAAAATATTGCAGACCTCGGCCTTTTTGTAACCTGGATGTTGCCACAGGTGGAAAAATTTAAGGAAATCGTTACTGATGAAAGCCGATTTGCCAAATTGATGGATGTCAAAATTCAAATTGAAGGTAATCATCTTATTGTAACATTCGAATACCATACGGGGGATGCCGCCGGACAAAATATGGTAACAATCTGTACAGATGCCATATGTCGTTATATCATCGAGAAATGCCCGACCAAACCAAAGATATGGTTTATCGAAGGAAATTATTCGGGTGATAAAAAGGCTACAGCACTGTCCTTCACGAATGTACGGGGAAAGAAAGTGACAACCGAGATTGTGCTTCCCGAAGAGATTGTGCGTAAAGTGCTTAAAACGACACCTGAACTCATGGCCGAATATTGGAGATCGTCTACAGTTGGCATCATTCAAAGCGGAGCGATCGGGGCTCATGGGCACTATGCAAATGGTCTGGCGGCATTATTTTTAGCAACAGGGCAGGATGTGGCCTGTGTGGCAGAGGCGGCCACCGGAATCACACGCATGGAGATGAATAAAGATGGCTCACTATATGCATCCGTTACACTACCTAATTTGGTGGTGGGCACAGTGGGCGGGGGAACACACTTGCCTACGCAGCGGGAGTGCTTGGAAATGATAGATTGCTATGGACCGGGCAAGGCCCGCAAATTTGCGGAAATATGTGGTGCCGTGGTACTGGCTGGCGAGCTGTCCATAGCTGCAGCACTCTCTGCGGGCCACTTTACACAAGCGCATCAAAAATTCGGCCGTAAAAAGTAATATAATCTATATGCGTAAAGGTATAATAGAAAATGAATACAGTAAAGCGGAGGAGAATAATTCTTCTTTTGCAAGGCGCTTCTGGATTTATCAAAAAGAACGCTTTCCACTTTTCGGACATGGTGTATTGGTTACGGCTTTTAGTTTCTCCGCTATTTCCTATAGTAGAATATGTCGGGGTGCGGAAGGATTTGTAAATTGGAAAACATTTCTGATTGGTGTTTTTACGACAATTTCTTTATTCTTCCTGGTTCGGATCTTTGATGAATTTAAAGATGCAGAAGAAGATGCTGCGTACCGGAAGGAGCTCCCTGTGCCCAGAGGTTTAATCTCTTTTGGTGAACTTAAAACCATCGGGATTACACTTGCTATCCTGCAAGTGCTACTGAATTGGTTTTTCTTTCCGAAAATGCTCTTTCTTTATGCGGTTATCATCATATATCTCTGCCTCATGGGCAAAGAATTTTTTATTCCCTCGTGGTTAAAAAAGCATCAGTTCTGGTACGTGGTTTCGCATATGTTTATTATTCCATTGATCGATATCTATGCAAGTGGCTTGGACTGGCTATTAGCTGATGTTGCGGCACCTCATGGACTGATTTTCTTTTTTGCCGTCTCGTACATGAACGGTATTGTGCTCGAAATTGGGCGCAAGGTACGCAGCCCCCAAGATGAAAAAAACGGGGTATTGACCTATTCCAGTATGCTAGGGACGGATAAAGCCGTGAAATGTTGGATAACTGTGCTTTTTGGGACACTGTTGTTGAGCATGTCCGCTTCCTACTATGCCGGGTATGGCTGGCTGGCGTATATGATATTGAGTGTAATCTTTTTGATCTGTTGTATTCCCGCATTTCTTTTTTTGAATGCCTATTCGTCTAAATATGCCAAAGCAATCGAGTGGTCTTCAGTCGGTTGGACTATCGCTATGTATTTGAGTTTGGGGGGGATTCCGATGCTCGAGCAGTTTTGGAGAGGCTTTTGATAGAGTAAAGTTTGATAAAAAAGGCACGCGTTAACCTTATTTTACATGTTTATTAAAGATTACCAATATCAACATATACATAATCCTGCCGTTGGCGGGAAGGCTAAGAATCTACTGAAATTAGGTCAGCTTAATCTGCCGGTACCTAAGTGGATCGTATTGCCTGCTGATTATTTAGCGGAAGTATTTAAAGATGTCGCTTCTATTGAAAATGCAAATGATTTGTTGGAAGCTATCGATGTGTATAAATTTCCATCCTTTTCCCTTACACAAATAGAGACGACCTTTCCGGATACGACATATTTTGCCGTGCGTTCATCTGCAATTGATGAAGACGGTCGCCAACATTCTTTTGCTGGACAGTTTGAATCGTATCTCTATGTACGTAAAGAGGATATCTTTGCGCGTATCAAAGATGTCTGGCGGTCTTTATTCTCGGAACGGATTCTCGCGTACCGTACTTTGAATAATCTGGGATTGGGTTTAGGGATTGGTGTGATCGTACAGGAAATGATTGATGCGGATGTATCGGGAGTAGCTTTTGGTATGAATCCCGTTTCGGGTAATCGAAAGGAAAAATTGATTTCCGGCGTATTTGGTGTGGGAGAAGGACTTGTATCCGGTTATCTGGATGCAGATAATTTTATTATTCATAAGACGGGCACGATCGATCGACAGATTGTTAGAAAGAAGGAAAAATTTATTCTTAATCCAGCGGGAAAAGGCGGGGTAATGAAACTTGATGTTCCTCGAATCCATCAAAACGACCAGTCGATTCCAGATGCACATTTGCATCAGTTGGATTCGATTTTAGACCAATTGAGAACGGAATATAGTTTATTTCAGGACGTCGAATTCGCCGTAAAAAATGACGTGCTATTTATCCTCCAGGCTCGACCGATTACTGGTCTGGATAACGTGCCGGATCTCACGGCTGATTATGTGCTTTGGGATAATAGCAATATCATCGAATCTTATCCAGGAGTCACCACACCATTGACGTTTTCATTTATTAGTCAATCTTATGAAGGTGCCTATAAGCTGTTTTGTTCCTTTTTGGGTGTGTCCGAAGACAGCATCCGTAGAAATGAACGGGTATTTGCCAATACCCTGGGACTGATTAATGGCCGCGTATACTACAATTTGAAGAGTTGGTACCACATGTTGGCCATGTTGCCCGGGTATAGCATAAATGCGCGTTTTATGGAAAAGATGATGGGGGTAAAGGAACAATTTGATGTACCGAAAAGTTATCAGCTTTCTACCGGAGATGCGTGGCGTAGTATGCTGTGGATGGCACTACAAATGTATAGGCGATTTAAAAGTCTACCGCAAAAACGCACTGAATTTAAAGCGCTATTGGATGCAACGATTGCGAAATATAAGCAGATCGATTTTCAGCGTAAGAATGCCAACGAATTGATGCAATTGTATTTGTATTTTGAACGAAAATTGTTGAATCAATGGAAGGCACCTTTGCTCAATGATTTTTTTGCTATGATCTGGTTTGGCTTGCTGCAAAAACGCACAGAAGATTATACCAATGGCCAGCACCTCAATATTCATAATGATCTACTCTGTGGAAGCGCGGATATTATTTCTACACAACCTATTCATCGCAGTATTGCTATTGCGACCTTTGTGCAGGAAGTGGATTACCTAAGAGCAATTTTTGAATCCGAAGATCCGGAAAACATCTGGCAAATAGTTCAGCACGATAACCGGGACGAGAGCGAAAGATTATTGGTACAGATTCGGCAATATTTAGCGGATTTTGGAGAGCGCTGCGTAGGGGAGTTGAAATTGGAAACGATCTCCTATTCACAAGATCCACCCAAGTTCGTGCAGATTATCAAATCGTATGTTGAGGCGAGTATAACGACGGCAAATACCAATAATAACGTGGAAGAGGTGCTGCGTAGCAACGCGGAGGAAAAGATGAAAGGGGTATTACGACGAAAACCGTTGAAGAAATGGTTGTTTAGAAAAACGTTAAAGAAAACCCGGGAATTGGTTAGTGCACGTGAAAACCTTCGCTATGAACGTACGCGTGCATTTGGTGTAGTACGCGAGTTGTTTACACATATAGGCAAGCGTTTTTATGAAGAAGATATACTTGAATTTGAAAGAGATGTATTTTACCTGACGAAGGACGAAATATTTGCCTACATTGAAGGAAGAAGTGTTAATCAAGATTTGAAATCGTTGGTGGCTGTACGTAAGGATGAATTTGAACTTTTTAGACGAATGGATCCACCTTCGGAACGAATTGCAACCTATGGCGCGGTTTATCAGAGTAATGATTTTTTTAGCAATAGTAAGAATGAACCTATCGAAGGCGATTTAAAAGGTATAGGTTGCTGCCCCGGACATGTGAGGGCACAAGTCAGGATCGTGTTGAATCCCAGTGAAACGAAAACGTTGAATGGCGATATTTTAGTAACCAGCAGCACCGATCCGGGATGGGTGACACTATTTCCAAGTGCGGGCGGAATTTTGGTAGAACGAGGTAGTTTGTTGAGTCATTCCGCGATTGTGTCCAGAGAGATGGGAATTCCATGTATCGTAGGGGTGACGGGATTATTGAAAACATTGAAGACGGGAGACTGGATAGAGATGGATGGAAATACAGGTGAAATAAAAATTTTGGATACACAGGAATAATACATGGCAAATATCAGCACTGAGGTTGATTTTAATATGATTCGATATGCAAATTGTTGGGAAGATCCCCATATTTTGTTAAAAGGCCTTTCTCCAGTTGTGGGATCAAAAATTTTATCCATAGGATCAGCAGGCGACAATAGTTTTTCACTATTAACGACAGCACCTTCTCTGGTCGTCGCTGTCGACGTCAATCCGACACAGTTGTATCTTATCGAATTAAAGAAACAGGCGATTCGAAATCTCGAATACGATGAAGTATTGAATTTGCTGGGTTTTCGGCAGGGAATGAATCGGGTGACGTTGTTTGAACAATGTAGAGATCACCTGAGCGCAGATGCTAAGGTATATTGGATGAACAACGCCGATAAAATCGAAAAAGGCCTTATCCATCAGGGTAAATTTGAACGGTATTTTCGGGTATTTTCAAGCAAAATGCTTCCTTTTATCCATAGTCGACGTGATGTCGAAGACTTACTGGCAAGTAAGGATGGGCTGTCGCAGGCCCAGTACTATCACGATAAATGGAATACCTGGCGTTGGCGATTTTTCTTTAAAATTTTCTTTAGCAAATTCGTCATGGGGAAACTGGGTCGAGATCCAAAGTTTTTAAAGGAAGTAGGGGTGCATGTCGGTGATTATATTTTCAAAAAAGCTGAAAGGCATCTGAAAAAAATCGAAGCACAGACAAACTCGTTCTTACGCTATCATCTAACGGGCACATTTGGCGATCTCTTACCGCATTATTTACAACCCGACAATTATCAAGACGTTAAAGAAAATATCGATAAACTCATTTTACGCAGCGGGTTTGCAGAGGATGTTGTTAGCGAATTCGGGAATTTTGATGCCATGAATTTATCGAATATCTTTGAATATATGGATAGGGATGTTTTTCGAAAAGCGGCAGACAGTCTGTTAAAAGGTCTGAATGCAAGTGGCCGTATGGGGTATTGGAACCTAATGGTGCCTAGACGGGTCTCGGGAATTTTTCCGTCGGAAATACAATACTTAAGCGCCTTATCCGTACAATTAAGCCAAGAAGATAATGGTTTTTTTTATAACCAGTTTATTGTCGATCAAAAATGAGCCAAAGTGTAATAAATGCCGGTATTCTAGCCGGATGTTATCTGTTGCTTTTTGCCTTAGGCGAGTTTCTCTATCATTATTTCAAGGTTAAAGTGGAAATTACACGTAAAATAGTTCATATTGGAACGGGGTTATTAGCGCTGTTGTTTCCGTTGTTATTGGACAATCATTGGTTGGTATTGGTACTATGTGGTCTTTTTGCGGGTGTTCTGATGCTGAGCCTAAGGTTTCATCTTCTTCCATCTATTAACGCGATCGACCGCCGGTCTATAGGCAGCTTAGCCTATCCGATATCCGTATATGGTTGCTATTTGGTTTATGATCTGAATGGCGGTCGGTATGCATATTACTATCTTCCTATACTGATCTTGGCGGTTTGTGATCCCATTGCAGGCCTTACTGGAAAGAGATGGGCTATAGGGCCATATCATATCGCGGGAGCACATAAGACGCTCGTGGGTTCTCTTATGTTTTTGTGCTCAGCAATGTTGCTTACGGTGGGGTACTTTGTACTGTTTTGCAGTGCAGCCGTAGGCTCTTCTTTGATTTTTACAGTGGTGTGTGTGGCTTTCCTATCCACCTTGGCTGAAGCAGTTAGTCGCGACGGTTACGATAATATAACAATACCACTTGCTGTAATTGTGGGTTTGGTACTTACAAAATCGATCGTGTGAGGATGGAAGTGCAGAAATTTACAGCTTCTTTTTTAGATTTTGACACCTTCGTTAGTTTGCGCCGGGCAACAGAAAGACCGCCAGCAACACATTTTTATCAAGGGATTATCGTGAAAACATCCGAAAAGGTATTGGCCAGTGCAGCACTGTACCTGAACGCGGATATCGTATTGGAGGATAAGGTAGCCGGAGTTGTAGGTGCATTTGAGGCAGTCGACGATCAAGAAGCCGTTTCTTTGCTATTTAGAGTAATCGAACATATTGCACAAGAGTTAAAATTGGATTTCTTGATTGGGCCCATGAATGGATCTACCTGGGAAAGCCATCGTTTTCACGATAATCCGGAGCAACCTCTTTTTCTGATGGAAATGCAGCACCCCGACTATTACCCGGAACTGTGGACGAAAAATGGTTTTCGACCGATCGCAACCTACTATTCTTCTGAGAGTTTCGAGTTGCAGTATAGGGACATAAGCATCTCTGAAAATCGAGACCGCCTGACAAGAGAAGGTATTCATATTCATCCGATTAGATTGGACCAATATGAAGCCGAATTGACTAATTTATATCCCTTTTTATTGAACGCATTTGCATCTAATTTTCTTTATTCACCTTTATCAGAAACTTCCTTTAAGGAAAAATATCTCCCGCTCCAAAAATATCTCGACGCAGATTTCGTGTTGTTAGCTTCACGCGAGGGAAGGATAGTAGGTGTTTTCTTTTGCGTGGAGGACTTTTTAGATCGGACCCAAAAGACACTTATCATTAAAACCATCGCACGTGATCCTGATCCGCTATATCGGGGATTGGGCCATGTAATGGCGGCTCAGGTATATCAAATGGCTTATGAACGGGGATTTACACGTATTATTCATGCCTTTTTAAAAGAAAACGGTACGTCTACCCCTATATCCAATCATTTCTTTGGTACGCCGTTTAAAACATATTCACTGTATGGAAAAGCGATTTAATATCACGGAATTGTTTTTATCCGCTGCTGCAACGTATCCGGACAAAGTAGCTATTGTGGATAAGCAAACAAAGATAAGTTTCAAACAGCTGCTTGATGATGTGAAATGCACGGCTCACTATTTCGCTAAGAAAGGTATTCAGAAAGGTGATAGAGTCTTGGTATTTGTACCCATGGGAATAGACCTGTACCGTATCGTGTTGGCTTTGTTTTACATGGGAGCTACCGTCGTATTTCTGGATGAGTGGACGAACCGGAAGCGACTTGATCTATGTTGTCGACTCGCCGATTGTAAAGCGTTTGTAGGTACGTGGAAAACACATTTATTGCGTTTGTTTTCGAGCGAAATCCGAAGAATTCCGATTATACTGAACACGCGTCTTCGTCCAGGTAACAGCTACTTTCTTTCCGATACGCAAATGGAAGACCCGGCGTTGATTACGTTTACTACAGGTAGCACCGGCGTACCAAAAGCGGCTTTACGTACACATGGTTTTCTGCTCGAGCAGTTCAATGCATTGGAAGATAAGATGCAGGCTCATCCTTCCGATATCGATATGTCTGTGCTGCCCATTGTACTGTTGATTAATCTGGGGGTCGGATCAACTTCTGTTATCGCCGATTTCAAATCAAGCAAACCTACGAAAATGTGTGCCGCACGGATTATTGATCAACTGCGGGCGCAGCAGGTTTCGCGTATTGTTGCTTCGCCTTATTTTATTAAGCGATTGGCTGAAGAGATCAAGTCAGATCCCCGCTCTTTGCCTCATCTGCGAGCAATCTTTACGGGCGGTGCACCGGTATTTCAGAAAGAGGCCCTATTGTTTACGGAAGTTTTTCGGGATAAGCAGGTACAGATCGTTTACGGATCTACAGAAGCTGAACCCATCAGCTCGATTGAAGCAAAATACGTAGCGGAAGATCATATTACCTATCGGCCTGAGGTTGGTCTGTGTGTGGGCAGACCTTATTCGGCAACGCAAGTCAGAATTCTTAAAATAACAGATGAAGCTCTTTTTGATATATCTGCCAAGCAGTTTAAGGTGTTTCAGTGCGAAGAGGAGGAGTGGGGAGAAATAATTGTTTCCGGTCCGCATGTATTAGCTACCTACTTTAAAAACGAAGATGCTTTGCGTAAAACCAAGATACTTTTGAATGGCGTATATTGGCACAGGACCGGAGATGCCGGCTACATGAAAGACGGTATGTTGTATTTGACTGGTCGTTGCCAAACCCTGATCCAAAATGGGAATAGGTATATTTCTCCATTCATATTTGAGAATTATCTGCAATTTATTCCTGGTGTCAGGCTAGGGACGGTATTGAAAATACAAGGGAAAATGATTGCATTTGTAGAGTTGGAAAATAAGGCTGTGGATCGTCAGCTCCTCGAGAAAACCATTCGTTCTTTACCATTGTTTATTGATGAAATACGATTTTGTAAATTACCTCGCGACCCACGGCACCATTCCAAAATTGAATATGGCAAACTTGCTCCGCCTACTACCAACGAATCAACGCCGATCCCCAGGTAAATCCAGCTCCAAATGCCGCTAGACACACGAGATCGCCTTTGTTGATGCGACCTTGTTCCCATGCTTCGCACAAGGCGATAGGTACGGAGGCTGCGGTGGTGTTGCCATACTTTTGGATATTGTTGAATACTTTGTCGTCACTTAATTTTAACGTTTTTTGCACGAATTGAGAAATACGTAAATTTGCCTGATGCGGTATGAGCATGTCGATGTCTTCTGTTCTTAAGTTGTTCTTGGCCAGGGCTTCAGCGATTACTTCTGGAAATTTGACCACAGCTTTCTTGAATACCGCCTGCCCGTCCATATATGGGAAAGCAGTGCCGTCTTCTAACATCTCCGTCGTCATGAACATCCCTCCCAGTTCCTGATCTGGCCAGTCGGGCCGTTCTTCCAACCATATACCCCCCGAAGTTCCAGGGTAATACATGGCTAATTTTTCAGCATCTGCACCGTCGGAGTGAAGGTGTGTGCTCAATATCCCGCGACCTTCTTCGGTAGTCGGTTGAACCACGACTGCGCCTGCGCCGTCTCCAAATATCACCGATACATTGCGCCCACGTGTAGAATAATCTAAAGCGAAGGAATGTTTTTCAGACCCTACTACAAGTACATTCTTATACATGCCCGTTTTGACAAATTGATCTGCTATGGATAGTGCATAGATAAAGCCCGAACATTGATTACGGACATCCAGAGCGCCCACCTCGTCCATTCCCATCTCGCGTTGCAACAACACACCACATCCTGGGAAATAATAATCGGGAGAGAGCGTAGCGAATACGATGAAATCGATGTCTTGCGCTGTAATGCCAGCGCGCTCAATCGCGATCTTTGCCGCTTCAATCCCCATTGAGGTCGTTGTCTCTCCGATGCGATCGGCGTAGCGTCGCTCCTGTATGCCGGTGCGCTCTTGGATCCACTCGTCGCTTGTTTCCATGAAGCGAGTTAGATCGGTATTGGTATAGATGTTTTTGGGTACATAATACCCTACACCTGCAATCTGGGATTGAAACATAAGTTTATCGTGTAATTCGTAATCAATTATAGGCAAAATTACGCTTTTTTTGAAAAATAAGCTATTTTTGCAATATGAGTGTCGAAACCGAGCAGGAAACCTTTACATTGGAAGAAATCTTAGCCTCTTTTAAAGAGGCCAACAGGTTGATCTTATGGAATGATGAAACCAATACATTTGATCATGTTATTTACTGCCTTATGCACCATCTGCAATATACGGAAACTGAGTCCGAACGCATTGCCTGGAAGGTACACAATGAGGGGAAATGCGCGATACTGGAAGGCTCATTTACAGAAATGGAAATTTACCGAAAAATCCTAAAAGCAGAAGGTCTTACTGTCTCCGTAGAGTAAATGTCGCATTCGTCCTATGCGTAATATTGCAGTTACGTTATCTGTTCCTAATACAAAAATTACCACTTTTGTAAGACGAGGAACTATCACAAAATATGCAATTTAAACTTTTTTTTATTTTATTAATTGTTATTCCGACAATTTCGTTTGCACAAAAAGGACAGCTCAAAGCAATAATTATAGATGCTGAAACCAACGAGCCTGTTGTAGGCGCTAGTGCAGCACTCCTGAGTCAATCTACGAAAGCATATATCCGAGGTCAACAAACTGAGGCGGGCGGTATACTAAAATTTGATGGTATAGGTCCGGGCACGTATGCACTGCGCATTACGTATGTGGGGTTAACAAATTATATGCATGAAAATATAGTGATTACAAGTGCTACAACTTCTATTGATCTCGGAATATTGAATATGCTAACGGATGGTCAACAGCTGAAAGAAGTGGTGGTAGAGGGCAGGGTGCCGGGATTGCGATTAGATATTGATAAAAAAGTATTTGATGCTTCGCAGAGTATGGTAAGTGTAGGTGGGACCGCTTCGGACCTGTTGGCTAATGTGCCTACATTACAGGTGGATATGGATGGATCTGTCTCCTTGAGAGGATCTAGTTCGGTACGAATCTTAATTGATGGTAAAGAGTCTGCAATGGCCGGCAGTGACATTAATTCGCTCTTACAGTCCTTACCAGCAAATGCGATTGACAAAGTAGAACTTATCACGAATCCCTCCTCAAAATATGATGCAGAAGGACAATCGGGTATTATTAATATCATATTGAAGAAGAACGTGCGTACCGGATTAAATGGAAATGTGAACGTCTCGGGTGGTTCTTATCATAATTACATGGCCGGTGCAAGCCTGAATTACAGAGATCGCAAGTTTAATTATTTCGGAAGTTATAATTTTAACAGGCGAAATAATGTAGGATCTGGTAAGAGAGATAATTTTTACCTCAACAATAACAGTCAGATCAATAATACCGAAGAATCTTCTCGAAAAGGATTAAGCAATACCGTGAAGCTGGGTGTAGATTATTATATGGATGACAAAACCACACTCAGTATTTCGAGTAACTTAAGTTTAAGGGATAATAATAGAACTTCTGAGTTATGGTATACCTATTTGAACAGCCCTCAATTTACGGGGACAAGCCGTAGACTGTCTTCTCAAAACGAAGATGATTTTGGCTATGATATAAATTTTGATTTTTCACGCAAACTTAATGAAGCAGGTGCTGAATTAACTGCTAATTTCAGTTTTGGAAGTGATAAAGAAGATGGTGTAAATGACTTTGAACAGACTTATTCTGATTTATATCCGGTATCTAGTAGAATAAACCAGACATCGGAAGATGGTAGGAATGTTAATCTTCAGCTAGATTACTTACTTCCTTTAGGTGATAATAGGAAGTTTGAGTCGGGTTATCGTAGTATTATCCGTAACTCATTTGATACGCAGTTTTCAGACACGTTGAATGTAGTCGACAACGTCTATCTGCCAGATTATTCCATTAGTAATGATTTTGATATGACCAGCGCAGTACATGCACTGTATATTAATTATCAAGACAAATTAACGGAGAAGCTGGGTTATCAAATTGGTCTGCGCGCCGAACAGGCTAATTTGAATACGACATATTTTTCTAAAGACCCATCTGTGCCCGAAAATGAGATCGCTACAGATGGTAAATTGGATTATTTTAGAGTATATCCAAGTGTTTTTTTAACCTATCAGATTGGAGAACAGGAAGATAAAGTACAGTTGAGTTACACTAGACGGGTTCAAAGACCTCGGGGATGGCAAGTAAATCCGTTTGAAAACGTATCGGACGATATGAATAGACGCCAAGGGAACCCGAATCTTATGCCTGAAGATATTCATTCAATGGAATTAAGTTATGCTAAATTTTATGAAAAGTGGAATTTTATCTCCTCTGCTTACTATAGACGGATGAATGACGTGATGCAACCCTATATTTATCGCGTGGATGAGGAAACAAGCGTAACATTTAGTAAGTGGGAGAATTTAACAAATTCTAATGTAGCCGGCTTAGAGTTAATTAGTAAAATTAACTTTACGAACTGGTTTGATGCGACCTGGAATGGTAACATATCATACAACAAATTTGAGGGTAATCCCGAATATAACATTCGAGAACAAGAGGGCGTCAATTGGGACACGAATTTAACCAGTAATTTGAAATTTACCAATACGTTATCTTTACAAGCCCGAGCCGACTACTTTGCGCCGAGAATTATGGCGCAAGGAAAGTCAAAATATATGACAGGAATTGATGTAGCAGTGCGCAAGGATATTATGAATAAGAAAGGAAGTGTAATGTTTAGTGTACGCGATTTATTTGATACACGCCGTTTCGGTGCAGATACCTTCACTCCCCAAGTGAACTCAAGTTTTGAACATAGATGGATGAAACGCATGTTTACCTTATCTTTTTCTTATCGATTTGGAATTCAGGATCTGACTAAAAGTAAGAAAAATGGTGATCAGATGCTGGGAGATGATATGGGAGGAGAATATTAATTTTAGTTTGTTAATATAATGTTAAGCCAGATTTCATTTGAAGTTTGGCTTTTCTTTTTAGTATCTTTATGTTTATAAACGACAAAAATACAATATAACGAATATGAACAAAACTTCTATTTTAACGTGTGCATTGATAGGCGCTCTTTCTATCTCTGCCTGTAAAGCACAAAAAAACACAGATGCCGTGGAAAATAAAACTGGCTACGAATTACTGGACCTTCCGAAGGTGAATATTAAAGATTTTAATAAAAATGAAAACGGCGCCTACGTTATCTTTGATGGATCTTCCTTGAAGGGGTGGAGAGGATATGGTAAAGATCATATTCCAAATAAATGGAGTTTAGACAACGGTACATTGAAATTTTCAAAAGCACCTAATGCCACTTCGCCCGAGGGAGGTGATTTGATCTTTGGGTATGACTTCAAAGATTTTGAGTTGGAATTTGAGTGGAAAATATCTGAAGGAGGTAACTCAGGTGTATTCTTTTTAGCAAAAGAAATAAAGGATCAACCGATTTATATTTCGAGTCCTGAATTTCAGTTATTGGATAATGAAAGACATCCTGATGCGAAGCTAGGTGTGGATAATAATCGAAAATCGGCATCGCTCTACGATATGATCCCCGCTAAACCACAAAACGCAAATCCTGCCGGCGAATGGAATAGTTCAAAAATAGTGGTGAAGAAAGGTAAGGTTTCTCATTACCAAAATGGCGTAAAAGTAGTTGAATATGAACTGTGGTCGCCAGCTTGGACAGAATTATTGCAAGCAAGTAAATTTAGCAAAGAAAAATGGCCTTTAGCCTTTGAGTTGTTAAATAATGTCGGGGGCAAGTCGAAGTCTGGTGTGATTGGGTTTCAAGATCACGGAGATGATGTGTGGTTAAGAAATATTACCGTGAAGGTTCTTTAAATTGCTGCATGGAAATAATTGTAGACTTTTTAAAAAAGAGTCTGCAATTCTTCAAGACCATGTACCATTAATGGAATGTCATCCGGTTTATTAGCGCGGACAGGATTAAAGAAAATCGCATCCATGCCATAGGCAAGCGCTCCTCTTACATCGGCATCTAGGCTGTCCCCAATCATAATAGCGTGTTCTTTTTGCGTTTGGCCATTGCTGATGGCATAGGCGAAAATACGTGGATCTGGCTTATTGATGCCAAAGATCTCCGAAATGACTATAGTTTTAAAATACGAGTTCAGCTTGCTGTGTGCTAATTTTTTCTCACAGGCTTCCTTAAATCCATTAGATATGAGGTGTAAGTTGTATTTGCTTTGCAGATACGTTAAGGTTTCGTGTGCATGCGGAAATAAATTGGTCTTTGTCGGACAGATTTCCAGGTATTCATTTTCAAATTCTTCGGGGAACAATTGGGGTGATACGCCCAATTCGGAAAAAGTATCTGCAAAACGTGATTTGCGCAAAGTAGACTTATCTATCTTACCGTGATGGTACAATTCCCAAAGCTTGTGGTTGTTCCGGGTGTATGTCTCGATAAATAAATTCGAATTTCGCTGATTGAACAGATCCGCGAATTGATATTTAAAATATAAATCGTGTAGTGTTTCCTGCGCATTCTTATCAAAATCCCAAATGGTATGATCTAAATCAAAGAAGATGTCTTTTTTTGTCTTAAACATATACAAACTTAGATAAATTGCTTTTAAATACAATGTAATTGGTTTGCATATACTTCTCTCTTGTTGTGATAGTTTTCTGAAAGTATACGACACCATATTTTTTCGGAGATTGCGATTTTCTTATTAGTGTCATAAAATACGCGCTATTTTAGAATGAGTCGGTATTTGAGTATTTTTGTTGAATGTTAATAATCAGGATGAAAAAGGCGTTGTTTTTATTTTATTTTCTTGTTTTTTATGCTTCTGCCCAGTTGATATGGTGGGGATACATGTTGGTTAATTTTGAGCCCGGACGCAAGGGGATGATTTTTGGAGAGGGAATGATCTTTATGTTTATTTTCATCTGGGGCGCTTTGCGTTTAAAAAAGCAATTTAAAGAAGAATATAGAACGCATCAACAACAGCAAAATTTTTTATTAGCAGTGACACACGAGCTAAAATCGCCTTTGGCATCCGTTAAATTATATTTACAGACGATACAAAAGCGGGATTTGGATCGAGAGCAGCAGCAGATGTTTCTTTCCAATTCGCTCAAGGATATCGAGCGTTTAGATTATCTGGTTGAGAATGTTTTGTTGGCTACAAAACTGGAAAATAGAAGTTTTAGTTTTCCTAAAGAAGATTTTAATATGTCCGAGCTCGTAGCAGATGTGGTAGACAGGTTGCAGAAGAATGCGTGTAAAACAGAAATCATCAAACCGCATGTCGAACAGAATGTTGTCTTGTATGCCGATAAGTTTGCGATAACCAATGTTGTTACCAACTTGATCGAAAATGCCGTCAAATATTCACCGCCATGTGCTCATATTGAAGTGAATCTATTTCCCAGAGAAAATTCGCTGGTCTTTTCCGTATCGGATCACGGAATAGGTGTCTCCGATGAGGAGAAAAAGCTTATATTTAATAAATTTTATCGTGTAGGAAATGAATCTACACGTAAAACTAAAGGTACCGGTTTAGGGTTATACATAGTGAAAACAGTATTGCAAAAACATAATGCCTCCATTAAGGTAAAAGATAATCATCCTTCAGGAAGCATTTTTGAAGTAACATTTTACAATTATGCAAAGTAAGCAAAGAATATTATTAGTCGAAGATGAAGAACACTTGCTAGAGGCTATCAAGTTAAATCTCGAATTGGAAGGTTATCGTGTTACCACTGCCACCGATGGAAAAAAAGCACTTAAAGTCTTTAAAGAAGAGCGTTTTAACCTCGTCGTGTTAGACGTGATGATTCCTGAAATTGATGGATTTCAAGTGGCAGAAACCATTCGTCTCCAGAATACCGAAGTTCCTATTATGTTTTTAACTGCGAAAAACAGTAGTGAAGACCGCATTACTGGTTTGAAAAAAGGAGCAGATGACTATCTCGTAAAACCCTTTAATCTGGAGGAGCTTATCCTGCGAGTGGGTAATTTGGTGCGTAGAGGTATGAAGGGAGATGATCTCAAAGAATTGAATTCCTATACAATCGGAGATAAAACGATCTATTTTAACTCGTATGAATTGCACCAGACAGATGGTAGCATTACATCGTTGACGAAAAAAGAGACCATGCTGTTGAAGTTGTTAATTGAACGACGCAATGAAGCGGTATCCCGTGAACAGATCTTAGAAACGGTATGGAACTACGATGTATATCCGTCTACACGTACGATAGATAATTTTATTCTTACTTTTCGTAAATATTTTGAACCCGATCAAAAGCATCCCATATATTTTCATTCTATTCGTGGTGTAGGGTACAAATTTACGGATAATCCAGAAGGACAATCTCAGCAATAAGATGAACACAAGGTTTCGTTTTATACTGATTGCGATAGCCGTAATCTTATTGGCGTATGCTGTGGTTTCAGTGCGTTATTATCTTTGCGTATATATACTAGGCTTTATAGGCTTTATCATATGGACCCAATATCGAGACGGGACTGTTTTCTTGGCAACACAGGCTTTCCATAAGCAAGATTATGAAAAGACCAAACGACTGCTGAAGGAAATAAAAAATCCGGATCATTTGCGTAAAGGACGTCGGAATTTTTACGAATTTATGTTAGGTAATATCGCGATGCATGAGGGACGTATAGATGAAGCAGAATATCATTTTCAACTCGCTTCTCGATTGCCTTGGCGTAAAGATAATGAGAGAGGAATGGTCTTAATCAATCTAGCGAATATTAACTTACGTAAAGAAGAATATGAACGGGTGGCTACATATTTGGATTTAACAGATACATTGACATTGACAGCTCGTCAGAAAAGTATAGTAGATAAAATTAGAAACGAAGTAAACAAACATAGTTAGTGAGCACAACTTTACAAAACGATTTATTAATTAGGGCTGCTTTATCGCAGCATACAGAGCGGCCTCCTGTTTGGATGATGCGCCAAGCGGGGCGGTTTATGCCAGAATATTGGGAAATTAAGAACAAATATTCGTTCTTAGAAATGTGTAAGACACCCGAAATTGCTGCAGACGTAACGATGCTACCTGTTGACCTCTTGGGGATTGATGCAGCCATTCTGTTTTCCGACATCTTAGTGACGGCTGAAGCAATGGGGGGAAATCTCTCTTTCGAACAGGGCGTAGGTCCGCGTTTTTCGAATCCCGTTCGGTCTGCTGCAGATATTGAAAGATTGTCTACAGACTGTTTGGGTAAGTTACAATACGTTGCAGATGCCATAAAAGTGATACAACAACGCCTCAACGGGACTATTCCTTTGATCGGCTTTGCTGGCGCACCGTTTACGATCTTGAGCTATCTAGTAGAAGGTGGTTCGTCCAAAGATTTTAAGATGACGAAACTGCTACTAAACAATGAACCTCAGTTAGCGCATAAAATTCTACAGAAAATCGCTGATGTGACTGTCGATTACTTAAATATGCAGATAGCAGCCGGCGTGAACGCGGTTCAACTATTTGATAGTTGGGCCCTTGCTCTTTCCTGGAATGATTACCAGGAATTTGCACACCAGTATAACAAATACATCCTTTCCAAAATCAATAGAACGGTTCCTGTTATATCATTCTGTAAAGGTTCTTCTGTCTTTGCACCTATAATGGCGGAAGCTAATCCGGATGTAATTTCAGTAGATTGGAATGCAGATTTGAAAAATATCAAACAAATGCTTCCTCATGGAATAGCCGTGCAGGGTAATTTAGATCCATTTGTGTTGTATGCTGAAAAAGGGGTAATTAGGAGTAAAATATTACAACTGTTTGAACGAATGCGTGGCGAAAATGGATTTATATTCAATCTGGGCCATGGCATCATGCCCGACATTCCTTTTGATAATGTAAAATATGCGATAGAGGTGGTTAAAGAATTCAGATATTGATCCCCCTAATCCCCAAGAGGGAATTGTAAAATATTATCTCCCCCCTCGGGGAAGGGGGGATTAAAATTTATGCTATACTTATACGCGAAAGCCGTACATATTATTTTCGTCATTTGTTGGATGGCTGGATTGTTTTATATGCCTAGATTATTCATTTACCATACGGAAGCGAAAGGTAAGACGGATAGCGAATATCGGGTATTGCATACGCAATTCAGTATAATGGAAAATAGGCTTTGGTGGATAATTACCACGCCGGCAATGTATATTACAGTTGTGTCAGCTTTGTTGATGCTGTACGTTAACCCGGGGTTATTGTCAATGGGGTGGATGCAAATGAAACTATTGTTTGTTGGTGGAATGGTATTTTATCATTTTAAAACCCAACGTATCATGTCGCAGTTGCGAGACGAACGCTCGACTTGGACTTCAGCTAGGTTGAGAATGTGGAATGAAGTCTCAACTATACTTCTTTTTGCAATTGTTTTCGTCGTCGTTTTAAAATCGGCTTTGAATTGGATTTTTGGTGTGTCAGGCCTGTTGGGATTGACGATTGTTTTGATGTTATTGGTGAAAGCTTATAAAAGATATCGGAAAAGTAAAGGGGAGAAAGTAGATTAAAATAATTATACAGATGAAAAAGATTACGCTAGTACTTATTCTAACAGCATTGTATTTTGTCAGCTATGGGCAGGATCATAAATGGGCATTTGGTTTTTATGGAGATGTACATATCGAAGAACCATCTTATTCCGGATCTTTTGGCGTGCAGGGTAAATACGATTTTGCAAACAGGCATGCTTTGCAAGCACAGGTACATGGTAGGTCTGGTTTAGCAATACTGGGTGCAGATTATCTGTTTTCTTTTTTTGATAAAACAAAAAGCAATTTTAATGTATTCCTGGGGGCAGGATTGGGTGAAGAGTTCTATACTTTTTCGCAGGAAATATTTTTGGAAGACGTACCCCCGACAACAATTAAAGTGAGAGATAATGTATTTGTTGCAAATGGACAAGTAGGATTGAGCTACTATTTTCCGGCAGTCGGACTTTCATTGTATTCGGGTTATAAAGCGAAATTTAGTTTCGAGGATGAATCATTTTCACCTAATTATTTAATGTTAGGCGTCCGCTATCACCTGTGGTAATACTTAGTTTTGGAGTGATGCTCTCAGTCTCCAAAACATAAATACTTTATCTCTAGATACTCATCCAGTCCGTACTTAGAGCCTTCACGGCCTATTCCAGATTGCTTGATTCCCCCAAATGGAGCACCTGCATTAGAAATTATGCCTACATTAATCCCAACCATACCGGACTCAATCTGTTCAGCTACACGGTGACAGCGGTGAATACTGTCACTGTAAAAATATGCGGCCAATCCAAAAGGCGTGTCATTTGCCAATCTTATGGCTTCCTCTTCCGTATTGAACCTAAAAAGCGCACAAATTGGGCCGAATGTTTCTTCTTCCGCTATTAAACTATGATGAGCTACTTCAGAAAGCACAGTGGGTTCGAAAAAATTACCTTCGATATGTCTACCCCCAGTTAATATTTTAGCTCCCTTTTGTAGCGCGTCTTCTAAGTGTTCTTCTACTTTTTCCAGTCCGTTTTTATTGATTAAAGGACCAACCTGTACTCCTTTTTCCAGTCCATCGCCTACTTTAAGCGCCGATACAGCAACCGCTAGTTTATTAGCGAAGGTTTCATAAACGGAGTTTTGGACGTAGAACCGATTAACGGAAACGCAGGTCTGTCCCGTATTTCTAAATTTCCCAGCAATCGCTCCTTTTATGGCTTTGTCGACATCGGCATCATCGAATACGATAAACGGAGCATTGCCACCTAGCTCCAAAGAAACTCTTTTGATGGTGCTAGCAGCCTGCTCCATGAGCGTTTGACCGACCTTGGTAGATCCTGTAAATGTTATTTTTCGTACCAACGGATTCGTTGCCAATTCTTTCCCTATCTCGCTACTGTTTTTTGATGTAATAATATTGAAAACACCAGCTGGTAAACCCGCATCGGCTGCTAGTTTTGCAAGTGCTATAGCCGTAAAGGGTGTTTGAGACGCAGGTTTTAGCACGATAGTACAGCCAGCCACCAGTGCCGGTGCAACTTTTCGGGTGATCATGGCCAAAGGGAAGTTCCATGGTGTTATCGCTGCGACTACACCTACACCCTGTTTGATTGTGCTCAGACGTAATCCGCTGTTTAATGAAGGAATGGTTTCTCCGTAAGATCTTTTTCCTTCTTCAGCAAACCACTCGACAAAGGAGTTGCCATAGTCTACTTCGCCTAAAGATTCGCTCAATGGTTTCCCACTTTCTAGTGTCATAATTTCTGCAAGCTCGTTTTTGTTTGCTTGTATCGCTTCATATAGTTTTCTTACGATCGCTGTCCGGTCACCGACGGAAGTTTTTTTCCACTTCTTCCATGCATGATCAGCGGCATGTATGGCGGTTCGGCAATCGTTGGCAGATAAATTTGGAAGCTGGCCAACTAATTTATTTGTTGAAGGGTTAATAACATCAAACTTATGTTTTGCGGTGATAAATTTTCCATTTATATATGCCTTTTCAATAATTAATTTATTTGTCATAACTTTTTTATTTAGAAAACAGGAAAATCGAACGTGTGTTTTGTAAAAATAAAAAAGAGGATGTACATCCTCTTTTTTATTTTTACAAGTTTTTTAATATGGTATGACCCATACGGTCTCTTTTCGTTTTTAGATAAGTTTCATTGAAAGAATTAGGTTCAATTTCAATTGGTACGCTTTCTACAATTTCGAGGCCATAACCAACTAAACCAGCTCGTTTGGTAGGGTTATTAGACATGAGGCGCATTTTGCTTACCCCCATCTCACGAAGTATCTGTGCGCCGACACCGTAATCTCTAAGGTCGGCTTTGAAGCCTAATTGGAGGTTTGCGTCTACTGTATCGACTCCTTCTTCTTGTAGTTTGTAAGCGTGTAGTTTGTTTATAAGCCCTATACCACGTCCTTCTTGGTTCATGTAGACAATTACACCCTTACCTTCTTGCTGAATCATCTCCATTGATTTGTGCAGCTGTGGACCACAGTCACAGCGACAAGATCCAAATATGTCCCCCGTTAAACAGGAACTATGTACTCTTACCAATATCGGTTCATCTTCTTTCCATTCACCTTTATACAAGGCGATGTGTTGTTCCCCTGTATTTTTTTGGGTAAAAGCTTTTAAATGGAAGTCGCCCCATTCTGTCGGCATTTTGACATTCACTTCTTCATGGATCAAAGAGTCGTGTTTTAAACGATATTCGATGAGATCTTCGATGCTGACTATTTTGAGGTCGAAGCGTTTCGCGACTTCCATTAAATCCGGAAGACGGGCCATTTCACCATCATCTTTTAATATCTCAACCAATACTCCGGCAGGTTCAAATCCGGCCAAGCGTGCTAAATCTACTGACGCTTCAGTATGTCCAGTACGTCTTAATACACCTCCATCTTTTGCAATTAAAGGGAAAATATGTCCCGGTCGACCCAACTCTACCGGATCAATATTGGGGTCTATTAATGCTTTAATTGTTTTGGAACGGTCGGAAGCAGATATACCTGTAGTACATCCATATCCCTGCAAATCCACAGATACGGTAAAATTGGTTTCATAAACAGCTGTGTTTTGTCCTACCATCGGCGCTAAATTAAGCTCTCTACAACGTTGTTCAGTTAATGGGGCACATACCAATCCTCTACCGTGAGTCGCCATGAAGTTAATGACTTCGGGTGTGGCATTTCGGGCCGCTGTAACGAAATCACCCTCATTTTCGCGATCTTCATCATCAACCACAATAATCACTTTACCGGCTTTGATATCTTCTATCGCTTCCTCAATCGTGTTCAATCTAATATCCATTGATATCTGTGTTTTATTCTTTTACAAAAGTAAATTAGTTTTTATTTTTTTCTATAATTAAGAAGTCATAAAAGGTCAGAAACGCTATTTCGCAGAGAAAAAACGTTTTTTTATCCAATTCAATAAGTACTGGGCTTTAATTTTATATTGATCTACATCAAATAATGCAGAATCTGTGGTAGATTTGTAGGTAAGGAATGCCGCCAAAGGGCTTAATACGACAATGGCCATCCACATGCCCCAAAATGGATCAAGCCCCCCATCCTTTGCCGATTTCTCCGCTACTGTAGCAATGATATGGTATATCAAAAAGAAGATAATAGCCATAACTACTGGAGCGCCCAATCCACCCTTACGAATAATAGCACCAAGCGGGGCTCCAATTGCAAATAATAATAAACAGGAAACAGCGAGTGTAAACTTACGGTGGTATTCAATTTTATACCGGATGTCTTTATCTTTCAGTATTTTGAAATCGGATAACTTGTTCGTATTGATATCTGTGATTTGCTGCGCTTGACTCAACGCATTATTAATAATATTTCGCCTTGTTTCTTCTGAGATATACGTCAAAATATCCCCGTCAAAATCCACTTGTGCTAATTTGACATTATCCGGTCTGTAATAGGGGGTGTTATAATAGATGTAGTGATTGTATTCTCTTACCAGAGAGTTTTGCATGCTATCCATCTCGATTTTATTCGAATCTGTTTTCAGTTTTAATTGACGGATATTCATCATTTGATGATGAGATTTGAAAAGATTTTCATCGGTACGTTTAAAATTAAACGCTTCCATGTCAAATTTTTGTTCGGTTTCTTTAAAGTGAAAACGTGTAAATTGTTGACGAGGGTCGTACCGTTTGGCATTTTTAACCCGAGCATCTTCGTAGCGTACCCCATCTATCAATTTGATGATCATGTATTTTTGATCGCGAGAATTGTATATAAATCCTTCTTTAGCTATCATGACGTTGCTCGATGCGGTCCCATTTTGATGGTCGTAAATAGTAAGATCATATAGCGTTTTCCCATCTTCGCTCTTACTTTTAGCGCGTATGGCATAGCCCGGAATGGTGTTGTTAAATACACCGGGTTTGATTAAAAAATCGGCCTGCTTTTGACGCACGTCAAATAGAAGAGAACCCATTTTTAAATTAACGATGGGAAGGATATAATCGGAAAACAGAAATGAGCACATACTAAATAATCCTACTAATACAAATAGAGGAGTCATTGCTTTACGTAATGATACACCAGCCGCCTTTATCGCTACCAATTCGTAACTTTCGCCGAGATTTCCAAAGGTCATAATGGACGACAAAAGCATCGAAAGGGGTAAAGCCATCGACAACTGAACAGCACATTGATAGCCGATAAGCTCTAAAATTACGTACCATTCAAACCCTTTGCCAATTAAATCGTCAATATACTTGAATAGAAAAAGCATTAAAAGCACAAACATCACAATACAGAATGTGACTAAAAAGGGCTTTATAAATGCTTGTAAAATTAATAAGTGAACTTTCTTCATATCAGCGAATCCATTCCTATAACGTCAAAAACGTGGAGTATGATAATACGCTACAAAGATAAGGTTTTTTAAGCACCAATTACGCTTTGTAAATAGCTTATCGAATTATCCCAAATTTTTTTTCGGTCTTCGATATTTTCATCCTTTGCATAATCAGTAATGGCTAGCGCTACGTCATTCGTTAATTCATCCTGTACAATTTCCATTTCAAAAAAGTTCGGTTCATCGTCTATCCATTTAAATTTAACGGATTTATTCTCTTTCGAAGTGGCGATGCGAGCTTTAAATGACTCACCGTCCCAAATAAACTCGTAAACACCATCGTGATAATTTACATCGTCGGCAAACCATTGTGCCAGCTCGTTAGGTTCCACCAAATAGGGATATAAGATACGTGGTGATGAGTTTATAATATATTCTAATGATATTTTTGTTTTTTCTGTCATAACTATTTTTGTATGTATAACTAAAAGTGGTATGATTAATTGACGTTGTACTTTTGTAATAATACATATTTATTGTGTTATTGTAAAGCCCGCGCATTTTTTTTTATTCACAATGTGATTGTTTTTCACATCTATGGTCTTCATTTTTAGTAATTTGTAGCCTGGAGCGTGTTCCAAGGCAATTTTTAGAATAAATTCTAAAAAAAATTACTTTAAAAATGATTCCTTATTACTATATTTGCATACCGAAAAAAGGCGGGGTAGCTCAGATGGTTAGAGCGCAGGATTCATAACCCTGAGGTCGGCAGTTCGATCCTGCTCCCCGCTACAAATTAAAAGCTTCAAGTTATATTGAAGCTTTTTTATTTACACGAATTAAGCCCTCTTAATCGCGATCTTCTTAGGATTTTTGGATCATACCGAAAGTTTGGGGGGTAATCCTTTTTAAGCATATAATTTCATTACCCTATAAAGAAAGAATTGGGTATCTCTAACCCCACGGAAGATACTTCTGAATGCTTTTAGTTTAGCATTAAAGGATTCTGCAGAAGCGTTTGTACTTTTGTTATCGAAGTAATGTAGGATATAGGGATGATGGGCAGCGATAGATCTGGCCACGCTTTCAAAAGATGCTATTCCTGAAGCTTCTACCTGATTATGCCATAGACCAAGTTTGGTAAAAGCGACTTTCTTGTCTTTGCATTTCTGGAAGATATCTCCCAATGCTATTCCCAGATCATGTGCTTTTTTGAGAAGAGGGAATCGTAGAAATAAGAGTTCTGCCCGGTGCTTTTGACTCTCGGTCCATCTTGTGGGATGCTTGAATAACAGATATCTAGACCTTGCCAACAATTGTTTAAGGGTATCACCGTTGGATAGCACTCCAGGGTCATAAGGAATACCGCATTTACGTGCCTGGGCAATCTTTTTACTTTCCTCATCTAACACCTGCCAGCGGTATCTGATACGAAGTTCCTGAACAGCATCATAAGCAAGTTTTTGTACATGAAACCGATCGATAACCCTTCGAGCATTCCGAAAACACCTACGGATAGCTTTTGCCATATTGGGAGCCATATCCATCGTTACTTCTTTAACTTTGTTTCTTAGCCTGAGTGGAATACGCTCTAATACGGTGATAATATCTTCTGCCTTTGTTCCTCTAATGGTGGCTAGAATAGTCCCCTTTTTGCCTTTGGAGGCTTTGCTGGTGACGATAGTATAAAGTTCGCCATTGCTAAAACTGGTTTCATCAATACTGAGCTGTGGGGATATATTGCCAGGAAATACAGTCCAGTACTCCGCATGAGGTTTTTGGTCCCAATCATGAAAGTCGCTCAAGTGATTCTTATACTGATCTTGAAGTTGTTTGCCATCCAGCTGAAACAGAAGCCCAAGAAGATGGGCACTGATCGGATAGTTATCCAAATATTCCCTTTAAAAAAAGCCCGAATTCCGTAGTCATTCGAGCACCTTCACGAACCAGGTTCCAATCCCGGGTAATGATTTTCCGGGTATCTGACACCGTCCAACGCCTGCGTTTAATGTGAAGAGTAACTTTCTGACCCCGAATCGGAAAGTCTTTAATCTCTGAAACAGGCATAAAGCCCTTGGATGCTAGTTTAGTGTTTTCATATCCTGAAGGAGCAATATTTTTTTCATCCAAATGGATGTGAAGTTCTTTGTCCTTCTGGACAACTTCCATGATATCGAAATAATCTAACAGCCCTTCGGGCATTAATAAGGCCAATAGTCTACGTTCAGCGTCTTGCAAGGTAATATGTTTTAAGACTGCTAAACTAAGAATTTATTTATCTCTCCCCAAAGATTCAGCTTGATCCGGATTTTTGATGTTTTGTTTAATACGAGCCGTATTATTTCGGTTTTTGCAAAAATTCTTCACTTTATTTAATGAAATAGTAATTTTGATTAAAAAAGAGGTTGTAATTAACTGACCATTAATAGGTTGCTTCATTGTTGCAATTTTATGACTAAAATTTAAACTGATTTTTTTGCTCGTGAAGTCAAAAAGTTTAGATTTGCATCAGTTTAATTTAAAACAATAAAAATATGAAAAAATTATTACTTACTTTGACTGCTGTAGCAGGAATGACATTTGCGTCTAACGCACAAGAATTTGGTTTTGAAAAAACTGATTTCATTGTAGAAGGTTTTATTCGTTCTGCTAATACAAATGATAAAATGGCGGAAGAAAAAACGGCTAACTTTAACTTCAACCCTAAGTTCGGTTACTTTGTAACAGACAAAATCGCTGTTGGTATTCAATTGGGTGTGGGCAACGAAAAAGTAACAGATTATTCTGGCGAAAATGATACCTACACAAAAGGTAACGATTTCAGCATCGGTGCTTTTGGACGTTATTATTTTCTAGAAGTTGGATCACGTTTTAAAACTTACGCTGAATTAGGCGCTGGTTACAACCAAATGGGTGGTGAAATAAACAATGGTATCGAAACTACTAAATTGGATAAAACTAAAGGTTTTGGTGCTAACGCGGGTATAGGTGCAAACTATTTCTTGACAAACAACATCGCAGTTAACTTTGCTTTTGCTAACGTTTTAGCTTTCAACACTTCTAAAGTTGATGTTGATGGTGCTAAATCTCAAACAGAATTCGCTACAAACGTTAACGTGTTTGATAATTTCTTCAACACAGCTTCTTTTGGATTAACGTTCAAATTCTAAGCTTAGTCGTTTAAGACAAGGAGGGAGGCAATTATGTCTCCCTTTTTTTGTGCTATAGCCTATTCCTAGCTGTTGCTTTAGGTTATCCCTGCCAGCTTCTTTACCTCCCTTTCACTGCCAACACCTGTGTCGTTAGTTAGGACTTGCTTATGTGAGAGCACAGTTACCCCAGAGTAGCCGCAGGCCTCTTTAGCGTTAGGGGCGCGGCGGAAATATGATACCGCCTTTAGGCATACAAAAAAGGCTTCTGTTTTACGAGAAGCCTTCTTGTTTCATTTGCTGAAATCCATCACACTTTGATTTCAACTTCAACACCCGAAGGTAGTTCAAGTTTCATCAATGCGTCAACAGTTTTAGAGTTAGATGAATAAATATCTAACAATCTTTTGTACGCGCACAATTGGAATTGCTCACGTGCTTTTTTGTTAACGTGTGGTGAACGTAAAACGGTGTAGATTTTTTTCTCTGTAGGCAATGGAATAGGACCACTAACTACGGCACCTGTAGGTTTTACAGTTTTTACGATTTTCTCAGCTGATTTGTCAACTAAATTGTAATCGTAGGATTTCAATTTGATTCTGATTCTTTGGCTCATTTTTATTTATTTAAGATGGCCATTGGTTAGAGCTATTCGCAACCAACGGTCGGTTTAATCTTTGGAATAAAGATGAAAGAACAAAGATTAAAGACTCCATGTTCTTCATCTTTGCTCCTTGATCTTTAATCAATATTATTCTACTGACCCTTTTACTTTTCCTTTTGATTTTGCAATTACTTCTTCTGCAACATTACGAGGTGCCTCAGCAAAGTGATCGAACTCCATTGTAGAAGTAGCACGACCTGAAGTGATTGTGCGTAATTGCGTTACGTAACCAAACATCTCAGAAAGGGGTACTAATGCTTTGATTACTTGTACACCGTTACGTGAATCTAAACCTTGCATCTGACCACGACGACGGTTTAAGTCACCCATTACATCGCCCATGTTTTCTTCTGGTGTTAAAACCTCTATTTTCATAATTGGTTCCATTAAAACAGGAGAACATTTTGGCAATGCTTCACGGTATGCTGAACGAGCAGCTAATTCAAACGATAATGAATCTGAATCGACAGCGTGGAATGAACCATCAATCAAACGAACTTTCATTCCTGATAATGGGAATCCTGCTAATACACCATTTTTCATCGAAGTTTCAAATCCTTTTTGAACTGAAGGGATAAATTCTTTTGGAATTTTACCACCAACGATTTCATTTACGAATTGAAGAGGTGATTTACTTAAATCATAATCTTCGTCTGCTGGAGAAATAACAACTTTAATGTCCGCAAATTTACCACGACCACCTGATTGTTTTTTGAATACCTCACGGTGTTCTGTAGTTCCATTGATAGACTCTTTGTATGATACTTGAGGAGCACCTTGGTTAACCTCAACTTTGAACTCACGTTTCAAACGATCGATCAAGATCTCTAAGTGAAGCTCACCCATACCAGAGATAACTGTTTGACCAGTTTCTTCGTCAGTTTTTACAACGAATGTAGGATCTTCTTCAGCTAATTTACCAAGACCAATACCTAATCTATCGATGTCAGCCTGAGTTTTAGGCTCAATCGCTAAACCGATAACTGGTTCGGGGAAGTTCATTGACTCTAACACGATAGGGTGTTTTTCATCACATAAAGTATCTCCGGTTTTGATGTCTTTGAAACCAACAACAGCACCGATATCACCAGCCTCAATGAATGGGATAGGGTTTTGTTTGTTAGCGTGCATTTGGAAGATACGAGAGATACGTTCTTTGTTACCTGAACGCGTGTTCAATACATAAGAACCTGCATCTAACTTACCTGAATAAGCACGGATGAAACACAAACGACCTACGAATGGGTCAGTCGCAATTTTGAAACCTAATGCTGCGAAAGGCTCGTTAACATCTGGTTTACGTAATAATTCTGCACCTGTATCAGGATGAGTACCTTTAACACCTTCTGAATCCATCGGAGAAGGCAATAATTCCATTACTAAATCCAACATGGTTTGAACACCTTTGTTTTTGAAAGATGAACCACAAACCATAGGAACGATAGAGTTATCCAATACTGCCGCACGTAAAGCATTTAAGATTTCGCGCTCAGTTAATGAATTAGGATCTTCAAAGAATTTTTCCATTAAAGACTCATCATAACCAGCAACAGCTTCTAATAACCGCTCACGGTAGTCAGCAACCTCTTCCAACATATCTTCTGGAATAGGAACTTCTGTAAAGGTCATACCTTTATCATGCTCATTCCAAATGATACCACGGTTATTGATTAGATCAACAACACCTGTGAATGTGTCTTCAGCGCCGATAGGTAATTGTAAAGCTACAGCTTCAGAACCTAACATTGATTTAACTTGACCAACAACTTTTAAGAAGTCAGCACCTGAACGGTCCATTTTGTTAACGAAACCGATACGTGGAACTGCATAGTTATCAGCTAATCTCCAGTTAGTCTCTGATTGAGGCTCAACACCATCAACTGCAGAGAATAAGAATACTAATCCGTCTAATACACGTAATGAACGATTTACCTCTACCGTGAAATCCACGTGACCTGGAGTATCGATTACGTTTACTTGGTATTTGTTACCACGGTACTGCCAGAAAACTGTAGTAGCAGCAGAAGTAATCGTGATACCACGTTCAGCTTCTTGCTCCATCCAGTCCATTGTCGAAGCACCTTCGTGCACTTCACCAATTTTATGATTAACTCCTGAGTAGTAAAGAATACGCTCAGTTGTAGTTGTTTTACCGGCATCGATGTGCGCAGCGATACCAATATTTCTAGTGAATTTTAAATCTCTTGCCATAATATTTTTATGCACTTAGCCTCTTAAGGCTTCTTTGATTGCAATATTTGTAAAATAAGTACACCGACTCCGATAATGGAAAGAGTTCTACTATCTTAGAGTCGGTGTAATCATATTTGATTCTTAGTTTTCAAAATTAGAATCTGAAGTGTGAGAACGCCTTGTTAGCTTCCGCCATTTTATGCGTATCTTCTTTCTTCTTAACAGCAGCACCTTCACCTTTAGAAGCTGAAATGATTTCTCCTGCTAATTTCTCGAACATTGTTTTTTCACCACGTTTACGTGAGTAAGAAATTAACCATTTCATACCCAAAGCGATTTTACGCTCAGGACGTACTTCCATAGGAACTTGGAAATTTGCACCTCCAACACGACGAGATTTAACCTCTACAGCGGGCATAACGTTGTTTAAAGCTTTTTTCCAAGTCTCTAAACCGTTCTCTTGTGTTTTTTGTTCTACTAATTCTACTGCGTTGTAAAAAATTGAATAGGCGATAGATTTTTTACCATCGTACATCATATTGTTTACAAAACGTGTTACCTGAGTGTCGTTAAACTTTGGATCAGGTAAAATGATTCTCTTTTTTGGTTTTGATTTTCTCATTTTCTTTCCCTCCGTTTAATTATTTCTTTTTACCTTTTGCTGGAGCTGCAGCTGCTTGCCCTGGTTTAGGACGCTTAGTTCCATATTTTGAACGACGTTGGTTACGGCCTGCTACACCTGATGTATCCAATGCACCACGGATGATGTGGTAACGTACACCCGGTAAATCTTTTACACGGCCACCGCGGATCAATACGATCGAGTGTTCTTGTAAATTATGACCTTCTCCAGGGATGTAAGCGTTGACCTCTTTACCGTTTGTTAAACGTACACGAGCTACTTTACGCATTGCTGAGTTTGGTTTTTTAGGGGTAGTAGTATATACACGTGTACATACACCTCTTCGCTGTGGACAACTGTCCAACGCTGGAGACTTACTCTTGTCTACCAGAGCTACTCTACCTTTTCTAACTAATTGTTGAATAGTAGGCATTTACCTGTTCTGTTTTAATTTATGTAAAATTAATTTTTTAAAGTCTGCAAAGATATATATAATGTTTTTAAATATAAAGGCTTAAGTGTAAAATGTTTTAATCTATGACGGTACTAACTAATTAATGTAAAGTCAATTTGTCTTTTTTCTAGGTCCACTTTCTTTACTTCGATTTGAACCTCATCTCCCAGCTGGTACACCTTCTTTTTACGTTGCCCAATAATCGCATAGTTCTTTTCGTCTAGCGTGTAAAAATCGTCAGTAATGTCACGAAGGCGTACCATCCCTTCACATTTATTCTCTGCTATTTCTACATACATGCCCCATTCGGTCACACCGGATACTAATCCTTTATATTCTACGCCGATTTGATCTTGTAGAAACTCGGCTTGTTTATATTTAATTGAAGCGCGCTCCGCCTCTGCTGCCTTTTTCTCCATCTGCGAAGAGTGTTCTGCCATTTTCTCATAATGCTCGGCATTTACTTTATCGCCACCATCTAAATAAAATTGAAGCAAGCGGTGTACCATTACGTCAGGATATCTCCGGATAGGAGAAGTGAAATGCGTATAATAGTCGAAGGCAAGGCCGTAATGAGAAGTGTTCTTGGTCGTATAGATGGCTTTCGCCATAGAGCGCACAGCAAGTGAGGTAAGCAGGTTCTGCTCTTTTGTCCCCTCGATTTTTGTCATCAGCACATTGAGGGATTTAGCAGTCTCCTTGTCTGATTTGATATTAAGCTTGTGTCCGAAGCGGAGGGCAAATTGTGAAAAGTTAGCTAATGTGTCTGGTTTTGGTACATCGTGAAAACGGTATACAAAAGCTAGCTTGTTTTTTCCGCGACCCTGTTTTCCGATGTATTCGGCAACTTTACGGTTAGCCAGGAGCATAAAATCTTCGATCAGCTTGTGGGCGTCTTTTCTGACCTTTGTATATACGCCCAGTGGTTTTCCGTTTTCATCCAGGTGGAATTTGACTTCTTCGCTTTCGAAACTAATAGCTCCGTTTTTGAATTTGCGCTCGCGGAGGATATAAGCAAGCTCATTTAGTTTCAATAGTTCTTGGGATAACTGCCCTTCTTTATTCTCTATGATTTCCTGAGCTTCTTCATAGCTGAACCGACGGTTCGAATGTATGATCGTGCGGCCAAACCACTGGTCCAGGATATTTGCTTTTTCGTCTATTTCAAATACGGCCGAAAAACACAACTTATCTTCGTCGGGACGTAATGAGCATAAATCATTCGATAGGCGCTCAGGCAGCATCGGGATTACACGGTCGACCAGGTATACGGAAGTGGCACGCTCGAAAGCTTCTTTGTCTAGCGCACTATCCGGGATTACATAATGAGAGACATCTGCAATATGAACACCGATTTCGTAATTCCCATTTTCTAATGTCTGAAACGAAATAGCATCGTCAAAGTCTTTCGCATCCGCAGGGTCAATAGTAAAGGTGAGGGTATTCCTAAAATCACGGCGTTTGGCGATTTCTTCTTTGGTGATTTCGCCAGAGATGCTATCTGCAGCTGCTTCTACTTCTTTCGGGAAGCTAAGCGGAAAGCCGAAGTCTGCCAAAATCGCATTCATCTCGGTATTGTTCTCTCCTTTTTTTCCAAGGATGTCCTTTACTTTTCCGATCGGGTTTTTGGCATTCTTCGGCCATTCGATGATAGATACCACTACTTTCTCTCCGTCTTTCGCTCCGTTGAGATTGTCTAGCGGAATAAAGATATCGTGGTTCATTTTTCGGTCATCAGCCAAAAAGAATGCATAACTTTTAGATATATCGATCGTACCAGTGAAATCTGTCTTGGCGCGTTGAATGATTTCGACTACTTCACCCTCTCGTTTCTTGCCCTTGCCACGTTCGTAAACGTGCACCTTTACGATGTCATTGTGCAATGCCTGACGGAGTTTTCTTGGAGCTACAAAAATGTCACTTTCCAGCTCGTCATCGGGTACGATATAAGCGGATCCATCGGCTGTCATGTCGACCTTTCCGGTAACGTAAACATTGAGCTGTTTTAGCTTAAATTTTCCCCTTTCAGGTTGGGTAAACAGTCCGGATTTTGAAGCGTCGTTGAGGATGTCTGCAACGGCAACTTTTGAATCGGAATCGGATATGTTTAGTTTTGCAGCAACTTGTTTGTAGTTGAGTTGTTGATTCGCAGACTTCTCAAAAATATCTACAATCATCCGTGTTAAAACTTCCTTATAAGGGTTCTCTTTTTTTGATTTCATTCGTTAACTTTTTAAATGCATCCGTTTCTAAAGTAGGAGGGTGCCGACTACTTGATGTATATAACATTTTTACGGAACGCTTGTTTTACGCACTTGCATTAAACATGATGAGCCCACCGCTATCGGTGGGCTGGTGTCCGGCCAGTGAGTTGAAATTGTTACGGATGAAATATACAAAAAAAATAGCTCGAATGCGTGTTTTTTTTTTGAATGAATTTGCCCGTAATAGATGCGTTTTGTATTTGTTTATTTTTTTATTTTATTTAGCTTTATTAATATTCTGATTATAAATGTAATATATGTAAATATTGCTAAAATATTTTTTTGTAGAAGTGCTTCTGTATGCTTTGGAACGTGTTTGGTCCGGATGTATGGCGTTTCGGAGTATTTTGCTAAATAATTCAATTAAATTTTTTATATCTTTAATTGAATATAATATGTTCTTTTTTAGTTTTTTATATTTTTTTTTATAAAATTTTAGCGATGTAATATCGTTGTAATTTAGCCATATTTTTTACGTAAAGAATACCTAGAGTAGCCCATTAAAGGCTTCAACGTAAAATTGGAAAATGACTTGTATTATTGAACTTCGGACTGACAGTTTTTACATAACCCAACAGCATTGATTGCAATGGAGTGTAAGGAAAAGTTGGAAGGAAGATTAATCTTTGGCAGAGAAATTTCATTGAGACAATATACACTATTGCATACTGAACATATGAAATGTACATGCTGATCATGGTGGTGATGTTCGGTACATTTTGTAGAACAGATGGCGTAAGTAGCCGTGCCATTTAGGTCAAAAATCTTGTGTAAAATTCCTTTCTCTTCGAAGCTTGCAAGAATGCGATATAGTGTAACCCTGTCAATATCTGCCCCCAATAGTTTCTCTAATTCGGGCTGCGAAATGGCTGCGGTTTTGGTCGATACGATTTCCAAAACACGCAGTCGAGGCTGTGTCACTTTAAGCTTGTTTGATCTTAACAAGTGATTGAATTCTTCAGTCTTTTTTTTACCAATAATACTGTTATTTTCTGTATCCATACCGGTAAAATTACGGAAAAATTAGTGCATAAAAAAACCGCCTTGTATCCAGTACAAAACGGTTTTATTTTTTTAAAAAAATGATTTTTTATTTGCCCGCCGCTTTTGCGTGATCTGCCAAAAATTGAGCAAGACCGCTATCTGTTAGCGGGTGTTTTAATAACGATGTAATTACGGATAGCGGACCCGTCATTACATCAGCACCGATCTTTGCACAGCCTAATAAATGAGCACTGTGACGTACCGAAGCAGCTAAGATTTGAGTAGAGAATCCGTAATTGTCATAAATCAATCGAATATCTTCAATCAAACCTAATCCGTCTACCGAAATATCGTCAAGACGGCCAATAAAAGGAGAAACATACGTTGCCCCCGCCTTTGCAGCCAATAAAGCCTGCCCCGCAGAGAATACAAGTGTGCAGTTAGTCTTGATACCTTTGCTGCTAAAATATTTGATTGCTTTGACACCGTCTTTGATCATAGGTACTTTAACCACGATCTTGCTATCTAAAGCGGCTAACGCTTCGCCTTCTTTGATCATATCGTCGTATGTCGTGGCGATTACTTCTGCACTTACATCTCCATCAACAATTGCGCAGATCGCTTTATAATGGTTAATTACGTTCTCGTCGCCGCTGATACCTTCTTTTGCCATTAAACTTGGATTGGTGGTAACTCCATCAAGGACGCCTAGATCCTGCGCTTCTTTGATTTGAGCCAAATTGGCTGTGTCAATAAAAAATTTCATATGTAAAATAAATTGTTTTTAAGATACTTAAAGATGTATGGTAAAATGTTGAAAATCAGTTCTATGAAAGTTGTTAAAACTTTATGTTTTTAAAGCTGTTACAAAGGTAGTTATATTCTTTTATAACTATAAAATTTTAGCGCTAAATTAGCCTATGTATATAATAAAGAATCGATATCAACATTAATGGAGATTTTTAGATCCTTACAATACCCCAACTTCAGATTGCATACAATTGGTCAGTCACTTTCACTTTTGGGAACCTGGATGCAACGTATTGCGATTAGTTGGCTCGTCTATAAATTGACAGATTCTATCTTTTTGCTGGGTTTTGTTTCGTTTATATCTTTACTTCCGTCGCTGGTTTTATCACCTTTTATAGGAAGTTTTGTCGATAAGAGACCTAAATATAAGTTGGTGCTCAACACGCAGATCTTATTAATGATCCAGGCGGGTTTACTTACTTTGCTTGTTTTTTTTGGTAAGGAGTCTGTAATTTGGCTTAGTGCATTGGGTTTTATGCAAGGCGTGATTAATGCGTTTGATGTTTTGGGCAGGCAGGCTTTACTCGTGTCTTTAGTTGATGGAAGGAAAGATTTACCGAATGCAATCGCCTTAAATTCGTCGGTGTTTAATGCCGCTAGAATGGTTGGACCTGCAATCGGCGGTATATTGTTAAGCGCTTACGGCGAATTGGTCTGCTTCTTTATTAATTTTTTGAGTTTTATACCTGTTATTACAACCTTATTGCTCATGCGTGTCAATGAGGAACCCAACACCAGCCTGAGAGGTACCTCTAACTGGCGAGGACTTGTGGATGGATTTGACTATTTAAAACGATCGCCTCATATTGCCTCTTTAATTGTTATTATGAGTTTTTCGAGCCTGTTTGTCATCCCTTATACCTCGTTATTGCCTGCCGTAGCAAAAGACCTATTCTTGGGAGACGAAACTACATTCTCTTGGTTCGAGAGTGCAGCTGGTCTTGGTGCGATGATAGGGGCGATAAATATGGCGCGGTTGAAATCTGGAGAGAACCTACGTTACCGCGTGTTATTCGCAGCGCTCCTGATGGGAATAGCACTTATTCTTTTGGCTTTTTCACACTTTTTGCCTTCTGCTCTTATCTTTACGGTCTGCGTTTCTTTCGCAATGATGATGCAGAACTCAAGCATCAATACGTATATCCAAACGCATGCTATGCCCGCTTACCGCGCACGTATCATGTCTTACTATGTAATGGCATTCCAAGGAGTCTTCCCTATTGGAAGCTTACTGATAGGTGGCATTGCTGAGATGATGGGGATTAAGGCGACTTTGTATTTGATGGGATCCCTTGGTGTATTGATCTCTATTGCCTACTATACCTATCTTCGTTTGCATATTCATCGTCGTTTATTTAAGACGCGTACTTCGTGATTGTAATCGCAGTGTGTGTCTTTTATAATCAATTACTGCTCCATACTTCAACAGGATGTCACCGCCCAAAACGCCAATAACAGGAGCAAAATTCATTTGCTCATAGGCATAATTGATAGAGGAGAGGTCAAGCACCGCCACCTGAAAATTCTTTGTTGACCAGTCATGAATGCGAAATAATGGAAGATCTAGTGTGAAACTTTGCATGTTATTCGTACCTAACCCTGTGGATAATATATTTGTATTTTGGAATTTGCTTTCTTCAATTCCAGCATTTAAAAGCGTAGTCTTATCCAATACCGTTTTCGAGGCTCCGGTGTCGACAACCATTTTAAAAGGCTTGTCAAAAATCTCTACTTCTATAATGATATGAATGCCATCTCCTTCCAAATTGAGCGCTATTAAGGGTATAATCTGCATTTAAAAAATAATTCTGTATTGAAAAAACGTAAACAGGTAATGTCGTGTCAATAACGAAAACGTACAGGTTTGTTTGCGTTTCGGTTTATATGCAATTTTATGTAAGTTCGATTTCTGCTATATTAGATTGTTTGTTTTTAGTACATTATTCATGTTGCGTACAGCATCAGCACTGGCTTTGAAGAGCTCCTTTTCCTGGTCGCTCAATTGAATAGGAACGATTCTTTCCCATCCATTCTTATTAAGAATAACGGGCACGCCGATATTGATGTCTTCTTCACCGAATTCACCCTCCAAATATACAGAAGCGGTAAATAATCGATTCTGATTTAATACGATACTCTCTACCATTGCGGCTGCGGCTGCTCCGGGAGCATACCAAGCGGATGTACCGATCAGTGCGGTAAGCGTTGCTCCCCCTACCATCGTTTTTTTAACAATCTCCTCTTGCTCTATCTCATCCAAGAAGTGCGTAACCGGAATACTGTTCCACGTGGCGTGTTGGATTAAAGGGATCATCGTTGTATCACCATGGCCGCCGATCACAATCGCATTTAAATCGTTAGGAGAAGCATTAAGTTTACTTGCTAACTGATATTTAAAACGTGCGGAATCCAACGCTCCCCCCATTCCAATTATTCTGTTTTTCGGCAATCCACTCGATTTAAGCGCTAAATAGGTCATCGTATCCATAGGATTTGATACAATCAGAATAATGATGTCCGGTGAATACTTTACTAAATTTTCAACAACAGTCTTTACAATATTCGCATTGGTCCCTATTAGCTCTTCACGGGTCATGCCCGGTTTTCGTGGAAGGCCAGAAGTCACAATAGCTACAGAAGATCCTGCGGTCTGCAAATAATCATTTGTTACCCCCTTTATATTGGAATCAAATCCTAATAATGCAGCTGTTTGCATCATATCCTGTGCTTTTCCTTCAGCTACACCTTCTTTAATATCCAAAAGAATAATTTCTTCAGCAATATTTCTTCTGACTAGATTATCTGCTGTTGTAGCTCCTACAGCACCAGCACCAATAACAGTTAACTTCATAGCATCTATTTTGAGTTGTTGTCTTTTTAAAACTACGAAATATTGCTTGAAAACGCGAATGATATAGACGCAAAATCCGAAGAAATTTCTTCGGATTTGTCTTTTAAAAAGGATAGCCTATCGCTAAATTGAAAATCAGGTTGTTTTCTCTCCATTTTCCACTGCCGAAATCGATATCCTTGAACACCCATCGGTCCGATTTAGCATTGTAGGGAATTCTAAATGGAATGGCAAAGTCAGTTCTTAAAATCAGAAAATCAAAATCAAAACGTAAGCCGGCACCGCCACCTACGGCGAGCTCGGATAGAAATTCTTTAGACAGCCTGCCTCCTGGCTTATTATCATCCCTATTTTGCAGCCAAATGTTTCCGGCGTCTACAAAGGCTGCCCAGTGTAAGAATCCCGCTATTTTAGCACGGTACTCCGTATTGAGTTCGAGTTTGTAATCTCCCGTCTGATCGGCAAAAAAATTATCCTGACCGAGGTTTTCTGGAAGAGAAGATCCGGGACCTACAGATCTCGCCCGAAACGCACGAAGTCCATTGGGACCGCCGGTAAAATACTGTTTCAAATAGGGGAGGGAACGCGAGTTTCCATACGAATAACTCGTTCCGATCATAATACGCGAGGCCAATTGTGAGTTAGTCGATAGTTTCATGTAATGCCTGAAATCACCCTCGAGCTTAATAAACTGACTATAGACCGTATTAAAGAGTTCTTTTATATTTCCCTCGCTGGCATTGGCGCCCTGGATAAGCCCCAAAACGTTACCAGAAAGATTGATACCTCCTTTGAAGTAAAACGTGTGCTTTCTTTCCTGCTCCATCGTGTTCGTATACGTAAAGTTGTAATTCGGACCAAACGAAAATTGAGGTTCGATAATGTGTCTCAATGTCGGCACTGTATCCATCTGTGCTTCGTATTCGGGAGTTACGTTACGAGGTTGTACGTATATAATTTCTGCAAGTGCCAAATCATGTTGCTTTCTGTCATTTTCTTTCCAATTGTATCCATAATTAAGACTGGTCGAATTGAGCGTATAAGCGGTGCGTCTATTTAAAAATTCGTAACCTAATTTCAAATAGGTTCTGGGGATAAACTTTCTGGATGGCGCCCATTTATAGGGAGATAAAAGGCGAGGCCATGTAATGGTTGCTTCCGCACCATACCGATAATAGGATGAGTTGAGATTAACATTGCCACCAGTTTGGGTTTCATATCCACCAAAAACGTTCAGGGTCAATGTTTCGAAACCACGGAATGCATTTCGTAGTGTCCAGGTAACATTTGCTTCAGATCCATTGTAGACTGTAGCGGTTTTGCCTAGTACTTCAAAGCGTAAGGATTTTTTAGGCAGTGGTGTTAAATAATAATATATATCTAATGTATTTGTCGAGTCGGGGCTGTCCTCAAAATTGTTCTTAACAAATTTAAATGTGTTTAGATTGACCAGATGATTGATCGTCTGATTGTGATCATGTCGATTATACAGTTGGCCTCTTTCAAAAAAGATATGGTTGGCAAGTACTTTTCGGCGGTAGGTCTTATTCCGATCGATAATGTAATAATTATCATTGAACAATTCCTGATTTCGGAGACGGTTCTGCCGCTGATATCCTTCTGTGGTTAACGTGTAATTAGGATAAATGAATATATTGCCTATTTTTTGCGGATGTACGGCTTTCTCTGAAGTTTCCGGTTTCAAATTGACAAACATATCCACCTTATGGTCACCTATGGTGCTATCGACTTCGACCAAGAGGTTGTCTGGGCTGAAGTAGTAATAACCTTGGTTCTTGAGGTCATCGTCTATACGTTCTCTTTCATTGATTATAACATCTAGATTATAGTTCTTTCCGTTCTGTAATAGGGATTTATCCCGGGTCTCTAAAATGTCCTTGCCGATTTGTCGCGCGCTGTCGATGTCAAATTTGACTGCATTGATCCGATAGATGCTTCTCGGAATACCGTAGTAGGTAACCGTTGCCAGCTTTCCGTTAATAGAGGTGTCCGAAAAAAAAGAAGCATTAAAAAAACCGAGGTTTTCTAGACGGTTTCGGAGTAAGTTCTCGTTATACTCGCGGTTCACGTCGCTTAATAGCACAGGCTCTTCTCCTTGACGTTTAAGCCATCTTCGGACGAAGTTTGTAGTAGTGTCGGGACCACCCCCCATATTCCAAAGCGATAATTTCCACCTCCATCCCAGAAGTTTTGCATTCGGTTCCGGACGCAACATGGATGCGAGGCTTTCTTCGAAAGCTTCTTTGCGATCGTTGGCTACACCGCTATCGACCTTTAACTCGACTTTACCCTCGTCATACAATTTTTCATCTTCCGTCAGGTATTTGGTGGAATTACACGAGCTTACGAAGAGGCCAAGAACAGCTAATAACATTACTATCTTTTGGTTATTCATTTTCATTCCTTTCCTCATCTTCATTTCTTATCACGGTATTTGCCGTGTCTTTTATTGCTTTTTTCGAATTCGTATCGGTATTGTTTTTGGTCGAATCTTGCTGTTTCAATTCCTCTTGCTCTCTTTCTTCCACTCGTTTCCGGAATTCAGGATTGTGTTTCATAAGACTGTCTCGCAAAATTAAACGTACGCTATCACGATATACAGAGTCGGTTTCCATCCGATCCACATCAAATCTCCTTCTGAAGCCTCTTGTGTCCGTATTATAGTATTCTTCTAAAGCCTTAGAATTCATAAAGAGTTCTTTAAACCTATTGTAATCCATGGTCATAACGAATCCAATGCCTGTTTCAACAAATTGCCCCTGTAAAGTGGCTTGATATTGATTTTTGCGATATACACGGGCGAAATAACGACCGTCTTTAGATAGTTGGTAATCCAATGAAATGTCTCCAGCTATATTGTTAGGCCTCTCACCAGGACGGGTATTCCCCTCTACCTCAAAATTAGATCCAATGGTGATCTTAAGCCTATCGTCAAAAAGCATTTTTGATATACCTACATTGAGGTCGGTCCTGTTTTGTCCCGATCCGGTCAGATAATCCTGTTCTGATTGTAAATTGAAATCTAATTCAACTCCTTTGATCAAATCGGAAGCGAGGTTATTGAGCTGACCGGTAAGAAAAGAACTAACTGAACTTCTGGCGATTCCTTCTACGCCGGCGCCACCGGAAAGGCTTTCAAATGGATTGGCTGACATGAATCTTCCGAGAATAATTAAAGAGAAGACCTGTTTATTTAATTCTGCCGGATCATCGCGAAGTGCTGATAAACCTATATTGACTTTGCTCACGACGTCTTGGGAGACAATGGCGTTATTTTCATCTAGATCAATATCAAAATTGATGCTGGGCTTGAATAATTCACCAGCTAAAATTAATTTAACATCAAATGGAATACGTTGCTTATAGAGGTTCTGATTTTCAGCACCGATTTGGTTACTCACCAGTTCAAGCGTCGGAAATTTCCCTTTATACAGTGCCGTGATGTCCATCCGAGCATCTAACGGATCGCCATTCCATGTAATAGTACTCCCTTTTTGGAAATTAAATTGTCGACTTACCGGGCCAAAGTTAAACGAATAGTTTCCGTCTTCGACGGTGTACGTGCCCGACATCGTAATGTTACTGTTGGCATCTATCGTAGTATTCAATTCGGCTACACCTTGTATATTAAGCGCATCTTGTGATCCTTCATCGATAATGATCTTGAATTTAGCTTCTCTATCAGTGGATAGGTTGAGCGCTAGATCAAATCCGGATAACGAAGAGGCGGTAGTTAACGAATCTAGCTTAGCGAATACATTCGTGCGGGCCGTATCGCTTTTGTTTACGAATTTTACCACACCATCACGTTCGGCTACGCCCGGGTTATCATTGGGCACAATTAATACAAAGTCGGTGTTTTCATTTGCTTTGACATTCCCGTCTATTTTGGGTTTATTGAGATCTCCCGTAATACGGATGTTGGACGTTACGAACAGCTTCCCAAAGAAGAGATCATTATCCTCACGAGTCGAATTTACCACCGCGAAATCATCGGTAGTTAAATTTAAATTGAAAACAAAATCACCATAGGTAGCAGTCCGTATGGTTCCATTTAGTTTTGCTGTATTACCTTTCAAATCTTTTATTTCAAATTGCCTAAACTGTATGCCTTGATTGTTGAAGGTGATTTTTTGATTGTCCATTAAAAAATCGGCATTCAGCATGGTAACATTTAATTTACCTTGCTGAAAGATTAAATCTCCATTTATTTTCGGAGTTTGTGTGGTGCCGGAGATTTTAAGTGAACCTGTGAGATCCCCATCGGCTCCCTGCAAATAACCCAAGCTAAAGGCTTCTACCGTTTTCAATTTCATCGGTTTTAAGTCTAGTGTTGCATTGAAAGTGGATTCACCAGTAGGGGGAGTATAATATTCACCTATTAATTGCACATCGTTGCCGTTCTCCGTGATGCGGACGTCCGCAGCAAATGTGTTTTCAGTTTCATTATTCACCTTAACAAGGACATTGCCAACCGTATCTTGTCCAAAATAGAATTTTAGTATCTCAAGATCGGAAACGAATACCGGATTGCTCTCCAGGCGAGAGACCGTTGCCGAACCGTTGATCCCGCCACCCAAATTTAAGGTTTCTGATTCGAGCATTTTACTAAAGGTCTCAATCCTAAAATCATTGAACGTTACGTCGATAGGCGCATTTAGCGTAGAGTCTTGCGACTGGATCAACAATTCCTGTCCATTATTTGAGAGTTTAAAATCATGAGCATGAATGCCATCCGTCCCAAAGGTGATTTGATTGGCGGATGAAATATTCCATTTATCATAATTCAGCATAAGACCGTCTTCAAATAGACTTAAGATATAATTATTTTCGTTAACCGCCATCTTCGCCCCTAGATGATAGCGGTCTTTCTCTTGTTTATCCTTAATCCACAGACCAAAATCAAGGTTGTTTTCAATTACCTTTCCACTCAATACCGTATTGATCAATTCAATATTGCTGATTTTTATCCGATTGATCAATGCCGAATAATACAGTGTACTATCTAATGTATTGATGTCTATACCCACATTTTCCACTTCCATGCCATCATATATCACCTTCGGCGCGATTAATTTGGCCATAATACTTTTACTCTTGCTATCAAAAGTACCATCCAGTGTCACATCTTGCATTTCTTCAAGCTGTGGAAAGAAGTCGCGGATAAACCGAGAATTATTTATTGCAGCTGAAAATTCGAAGTTTTGATCCTCATACCGTGTTGTGTCTGAAGGTATATTTTTTGGGTTATAATACACCTGAGTAATATCTTGTATGGAACTTCCGAGTTCGGTAAGTTTGTATTTTCCAACTAAATGCGCGTTAAAAAATTCTGAATTCAGCACCAATGTATTTCTGTTTGTATCTGCGGTTGCTGCCAATGATATGGTATCTAAAGCAAACCGATTCTCATTGTAAGCTATAGACGACTGGGTAACGTCAATTTTCCCGTTTAAATGATTTAAATCAGCCGTTTCAAAATCCGCAGTTATTTTCCCATGGTAACGAATATGATCGGTCGTTAAATTCAGGTTCTTTAGATTCACACTATCTACCATCAATTGCATGTTTACTTTAGGATATTGTCCCCGCATATCCCCAGCGAGATCAAGGTTGAATTTAACATTTGGGTCGGGACTAACTATGTTTCCAGCAATATCGCCATCACTCGCGGTAAGATCAAGTACGATCCCTTGATAGCTGTAGCCCATGGCATCCAATCTGTTAATTGTTCCATCGACTTCTGCCATCATAGTCTGCGGATTTAGTCCCTGCCCTTTTATGTTGGCTTCCATTGCAATGATCCCCAGTACGGAATCCTGATTCAGGATATGGCCAATGTTAAAGTCGTCTATCGATACGTATGCATCGTAAGTGGTATCTCTCTGCCCCATATTTAAAGAACCATTTACGGTGGCGTTCCCTTTATCGGTTACTAGGCTCATATTGACGTCTCCGCCAGACATCCCACCTTTTAAGGTGCCCGATAATGAAATGGAGTTAGGTAGTTGTATACTATCGGGAAGCAAAGATTTATCTACCAATCGTTCAATATCGCGTCTGCTGGTCGTTAGCTTTTTAAGGTTAAGATTAATATTCATGCGCTCCATATCTGGTAGTCCTTTGATATCTGCGCTAGCAATGATATGCGTATTGTCGAGGGTCTTAAATTCCAGTTTTGGAATATGTAGGTCATCTAGTCGGCCATGTACACGGCCGTCTACGTAAAACCGTTTTGCCATTAATGGTTTCATCGCATCCATACTCTCCAAGTCAGGTATAAAGTACCGTATATCTGTCATATCGATCTGGCTTCTACTAATGCGAGCATCGATAGTCATTGCACTTGGATTATTGCTGATGGTCTCTAGCGAAGGGTAGGTTACTTTGATGTAATCGCGAATAATGGTCTTATCCGTCTCTGCTAATAAATTTTCAATCGTAGCCCCAGTGCCCGAATACACGAAATCTGCTTTTAGCTGTTTGAGATAAAAGCCGGAATGATCTTTTACAGAAAGATTTGCCAGGGAACCCGAAATGGAATCTGCGGAGTAATAGAGATCGTCCAATCCCCCAGCTAGATCGGTTATCTTAATATTCGAATAGTCAAATCCTTTCGTGCGCGCTTGATTATCGTCTTTAAACCAAAAGTTGGTTTTTTCTATCGAAAGTTTGTCTGCTGAAACGATCCATTTCATCGACGAACTCGTATCTGCTGAGGTGCTATCTACATTTATGTTATTTTGCTTTCCAAAGAGTACATACGAATCTGAACCTTGAAGCATGATTTCGTTGAGTCGAACGATTTCCTTATTAAGATCTATTTCTTTAACATTTGCCGACAGGTTTTTAATGTCGAATTTAGTATCCATTGCGGAAGAACTATCCGCATACCGTATTAAAATATCTTTCAGGATGATTGACTCGGTGGCCAAATTGGGAAGCAGCGAAGAATTTTCTACAGACTGATCTGTAATGCCGAAATCTTCTGCAGTAGGAGCAACCGTCTCCGTGGCCGGAGCCCATTGTTTGATATCGGCACTTAAACCCGTAATATGAATAACAGGAATGTCAAAAGACATATTGTTGGTTAGGTCGAAATTTTTTACACGGGTGTCAAAATGTGTTAAATTGATATTGGCAGAAGTACCGATCATATCATCTTTGTAAGAGAAACGAATACGGTCGAAATTTACTTTATCAATGTCAAATATCAAAGCCGACGTAGTGTCTGCATCGGTAGCGCTTTCTTTTTCTGTTGTAAAGGCGTTTAATATATAGTCAAAATTGAACGATCCATCCGGTGCTGTGCGGATTATTTTAGCAGTAATACCCGCTAAATCGAGCTCTTGAATTTCGATTGTATTCTTAAATAACTTGAACATATTGATATCCACGGACAGTTTTTCGCCGGCTATGAGGGTGTCTTGACGCTGATCCTCAAAATAGACATTCTCCAATACCAATTTTTTAGGAAAAGTGATGTGGATATAACCAATATTGACCGGAGTGCCAATTTTGGTTTCTAAATAATTAGTTACCTTTCCAACTACATAATTCTGTACGGAGGGCAATCTAATCAAGAAAATAGCTAGTAGAAGCAAGGCTATAACAGAACCTACAATCCAAAGAATGGTTTTTAAAAAAATACGGCTGAATCTGTTCAATTTACGTGTGTATATTAAGTGGACCTATTATGACTTATTTTTAATAACGTAAAAATAAATTAATTGTTTATGTTTTAAATGTTTTTTGATGCTGATTTGCAATAAATACGTAAAACATTTTCTTATCAGCCTAGATTTTTTTTTATTCGTAGGCTTAATTCCCAAATTTTTCCTAACTCTGTAGTTAGGATTGTCTTTTTAAATACAGCTGAATATACGAAATAGCGTTTTAGTTAATGCATTAAGCTACATGATATTTTGCGAAAATAATTGCGAATGAAAATATTAATTATAGAAGACGAGGTAGAACTATTGCATAGTGTGCAGGAGTTTCTAGAGCAAGAAAGCTATTTGATAGAATCCGCAACCCATTATAATGCTGCGGTGGAAAAGGTGCTTGCTTATCAATACGATTGTGTATTATTGGATATTATGTTGCCTGGAGGAAATGGCTTGGATATTCTTCGTGTGCTTAAGAAAGAGAAGAAAGATCAACCCGTACTGATATTATCTGCCAAAGATTCCGTTGAAGATAAAGTGTTGGGACTGGAAATCGGAGCCGATGATTATTTAGCAAAGCCATTTCATCTTTCGGAATTGTTAGCGCGGATCAAATCCATTATCCGTCGACACATGCACCATGGTGACCCAATTATTTCTTACAAAGATGTTAAATTGAATCCAGATTTACGACAGGTACTAGTCGGTGATAAAGAAGTCACATTAAATAGGAAGGAATATGATATTTTGTACTACTTGATACTGCGTCCGAATAAACTGATGGAAAAAACGACTATTGCGGAGACAGTATGGGGAGACAACGTCGACCAGGCAGACAATTTAGACTTCATCTATTCGCAAATAAAAAATTTAAAACGTAAGTTGAAAGAGGTGAATGCACAGGTAGATATTCAAGCAGTATACGGAGTGGGGTATAAGTTGATTTAAGTTATGAACGTTTCGGTAAAGAATTACACGAATAGATACATCATTATTACCATACTGGTCATAATGGCTATATGGGCTTTGTTGTTTTATGCGGTATTGATGGATGAAGTGTATGACAATGTAGATGATGGACTAAAGAATCAAAAGATTGAGATTATTCGAGAGGCATATGCCAATTTGGACATACTGAATAATACCCGGGAGTTTGGAATTAACCAGTATCGGATATTACCCGGAGATGCAGCTGATTTTACAGACAGAAACCGTTTTACGAATGAATTGATTTATATGCCTTACGATGAGGAAGATGAACCTTATCGGGTATTGAGAACTGGGTTTTATAGCAAAGAAGGGGATCCCTACCTGCTGGAAATACGCACTTCTACGGTGGAAGAAGATGACTTTCTAATCAATTTAGCTATTTCTTTAACCATACTTTATCTTGTTATTGTCTTGAGTATTCTCGTGGTGAATCATTTGATATTAACCAAAGCATGGCGTCCATTTACCCGAACCCTTTCTAATCTCAGCAATTATCGCTTCGGAGACATGTCTTCTTTTCAACCCGTAGAAACAGAGATTAAGGAATTCAACGAACTCAATAGGCAGATTAGCCTTATGATTCAACGTAATGAATCTGTTTTTAGTGAACAAAAGCGGTTCTTGGAAAATGCTTCCCACGAGTTGCAGACACCTCTAGCTATTACGATAAATAAATTGGATCTTTTGCTGCAAGATGATGAACTTTCGGAACCACAACTTGTCAAAATAGCGGAAGCAAAACAATCTCTCCACCGGATGGTAAGCCTTAATAAGTCACTTTTGATGCTCTCTAGAATAGATAATCATCAATACAAAGAAATTGAAGAGGTAAATTTTAACGAACTAACGAAAAGACTTTTACAAGAGGTCGAAGATTTTGTTAATTTTCGGGAGATAAAATTTAATTTGACCGAGGACGCCGTATTTAAAACTTTCTGTAATCCCGATTTAGCCGCAATATTGATTTCCAATTTGCTTCGTAATGCGATTAAATATAATACCAACCCCGGTGAAATAGGCATTCAAGTTTCTTCAAATACACTTGAGATCTCTAATCCGAGTAACTCGGGAGCATTGAATCCACAATATATTTTTGAACGTTTCCACAAAGGATATCAAGATAGCCAGTCTAATGGCTTAGGGCTTTCGATCGTTAAATCGATTGTAGAAACCTATTCCAATTTGGACATAATATACCGATTTGAAAATAATTTTCATATTTTTTCACTTGTTCGCGTGTAATTCCTAATTCTTTCCCAATTCGTGTCTGAAATTTGTTTTAACTAAGTGCAAGAATCCATCGAATGATTCTTGCGCCATTACTTAAAAAAATATAGATATGAACAAAAGTATTACAAGCATGATGACAGCTCTTTTTTTTATGGTTGTTGTGATGGTTCAGGCGCAAGAAAAGATTATTCAGTTTGCGCAATTACCTCAACCCGCACAATCGTTTATCAAGACCTACTACCCCAAAACGTCGGTGTCACATATTACCGTGGAAAGTGAGTTTCTTACTGAAAAGGAATATAAAGTCGTATTAACAGATGGTGTGAAGATAGAATTTGACGGTAAAGGGAGTTGGACGGAAGTAGATGCCCAATTGAATCCTGTACCCACTAGCATCGTACCTGCATCTATACATGCGCACATTAAAAAGAGTTTTCCGAATAATAATATCGTTCAAATCTCGAAATCACCTCGCCTATATGAAGTTGAATTGACAAACGGTTTGGATTTAGAGTATAACAAAAAAGGTGAATTTGTACGCATAGATGATTAAATAACGAATAAAACATATAAATAGAATGAAGATGAACAAATTACTTTTAGGAATACTGTTATTTTTCACGATTACTTTCGTAAGTGTTTCATGTGAAAAAGAGAAAATTGTTGGATTAGATGACCTGCCGGCAACTGGGACGACATTTTTGAAAGAACATTTTAATAACGTGGCAATTTTAAGTGTCACTAAAGAAAAGGAAGGGCTTTCAGGTACGGAATACAAAGTGCTATTAGATAATCGTACTGAAGTTACATTTGATAAAAATGGAAACTGGAAAGAGGTGGATGCCGCAGATAATATCGCTATTCCAACTACTTTTATACTCCCAGCAATTGTTAATTATGTAAATACAAATTATCCAAATGCCGATTTTAACAGTATCGAACGGGAAAATGGTAACTTCGATGTTGAATTGACGAATGGATTGGATCTAGTCTTTAATAAGCAGGGAGATTTTGTTCGAATTGATCCGTAAACGAAATATGTTCTGTACAAAACAAGAGCAAACGTCGTGTTTTCTCTTGTTTGTTTCAGTTTATACCCACGTAATGATCAGTTGAGAATCGTCCGAAAAGTTAAATTGATGCGCGCATTGGACACCTTGGTAGTTGGAGGCAGACGGTGCAACCAATGTGACTGCGTACTGTCTTTCATAACTAGAAGACTTCCATGTTCGAGATAGATATCCACCTTCTCTTTCCTTTTTTTGTGTTTGAATGAGAATTTTCGTTGCGCACCAAACGTCATCGAGGCTATCGCTCCGTTGGGTTTCAGGTCTTTTTCTGCATCACTATGCCAAGCCATTCCTTCGCTTCCATTGTGATATAGATTAAGTAAACATGAATTAAAATTTTCTCCACTTGCTGTTTCTGCTAATTCTTTCAATTCTAGCAAATCCGAGCTCCAAGGTAGGGCGATCTTTTGGATACCTGAATAACTGTATTCGAACGCACGGTCGCCATACCATGCAATTTTCCTTTTCGTGTAAATATGCTTCCCAAATATAATAGCTTCATCGTTTTTCCAAGCGATATGATGCATAAGTCTTTCATAATAATGATCCGCTGACGCACAGATAACGCCGTAATAATTAACAGTACCATCATACGGGAGTAGATTTTTTACGGAATCTGATGCATTAAATAGTTTCATCTTGCTCCGAGTTTAGCTGTGCATTTTCCCAACCTATTATGGCTGCTTTGCGTGTCGGATTCCACATATAACCTCCAAATACCCCTGTCGACTGGATGACTCGGTGGCAGGGAATAAGGTAGGCAATTGGATTGCTTCCGATAGCAGTTCCTACGGCTCTAGAAGCTTTTTTATGGTTTATTTGTTTCGCGATAGTGCCGTAAGTAGAGAGACCTCCTCTCGGGATTTTTAGTAACGCTTCCCATACTTTTAATTGAAAGGGAGTGCCTTTTAGATGGAGTTTTAGTTGCGGTAAATTTATAGTCTCGCAGCTAAAGATAGAATTTGCATGGCGGTGAACTTCTACTTCCTTCTTCACATAGGTGGCGTTGGGGAATTTTCCTTTTAGATCGTATATGCCTTGGGTCGTATCTTCCAAAAAGCCCATGTAACAAATTCCGCTTTCGGTAGAAGCAATCAAACTCTGCCCGAAAGGAGTGAGGCTAAAGCTATAAAATATAGTAAGGTTTTGACCACCATTCTTATATTCCGCGGGAGTCATTCCCTCAATTTGGACAAATAGATCGTGAAGCCTGCTGCTACTGGTCAGTCCCGTTTCATATGCCGTTTCGAAAACAGTGTGCTTCTGGTTTTCTAAAAGTTTTTTCGCATGGGATACACTAATATATTGCAAAAATTTTTTTGGACTCGTGCCCGCCCATTCTGTAAATAAACGCTGGAAATGGAAAGGGCTGATATGCACGTGTGCAGCAAGCTCTTCTAGACTGGGTTGATGACGGAAATTATCTTGTATATACGCTATTGCTTTGGCAACGCGTTCGTAATTGATCTGCTGTTGTGTAATTGTCATATCCAAATTTCGAAATTGAAAAGCACAGATAAAATCCGGATCTTGCTCAATTAATATCGGCTCCTCTAATTTTTTCAATCACGTCAGTGATACATTATTTAGCTAAGTATCCGCCGTCTACAGGATAATAAGATCCGGTAACAAATGACGATTTGTCACACGCTAACCATAAAGCAAGTTCAGCGACCTCCTCAGGCCTTCCCAGTCGTTGCAAAGCATGTTGAGTAGCTAGGTAGTCGCTTGTCGTCGTATCCATATTTGTATCGATAAGAGGCGTGGTGATAAAGCCAGGACCAATAGCGTTGATACGTACCCCTTTGGCTCCGTATTCCCATCCGGCTGTTTTTGTTAGACCAACTACTCCATGTTTGGCAGCGGCGTAGGCCGAAGATAGCGCAAATCCTACTTGACCTAATATGGAAGCCATGTTGATGATACTTCCGCCTACTTTTTCTATTTCGGGCAATTGATAGTGCATACCATAAAACACGCCATTTAGATTAATATCAATCACTTTTTTCCAGGAATCAAGAGAGTAATCACCCACCGTAGCCGCATCGCCACCTACACCAGCATTATTGACAGCAATGTGTAGTGCACCGAAGTTTTCAATAGCAACCTCAACTATCTTTTTATTGTCTTCTGCCGAGGAAGAGTCTGCCTTGATGAATAAAGTACTTCCATCGCCAAGTTCATTGACCAGCTGGTGTCCCAATTGTTCATTGAGGTCAGATATGACTACTTTTGCCCCCTCTTTTACAAAAAGTTCTACAATGGCTTTCCCAATACCGGATGCTCCTCCGGTCACGATAGCGATTTTATCTTGTAACTGTCCCATGATCTTTGATTTTTAATTCATACAAGTTACGTAAATACTTATTTAATTAATATGATGGATATTACTTAACGTGCTGATTTTGACCGTGAAATTACAGTATATAGCACAATTGACAGTGTTTTGATATTTGAAATATCTACAAAATGATGAGTGGAGTCTGATTGTTATCCTGTTGTGCAGTTACTCCGAAAGTTCTTTCTCTGCAACATATGATCGACCAAATTCGTTTGCATACACTCGAATAAGCAGACCTACAGAGGATAGTATTAAAGGGCCGAAGATAAGGCCGAGCATTCCAAACATATTTAACCCTAATAATACCCCGAAGACGGTAATTAATGGAGGTACGTTGCCCAATTGTTTTAAAATGGTAAACCGTAAAATATTATCTATGCCGCCTACGAGCAAAAAGCAGTATACCGAAAGTCCGATTGCATTCGCCGTCTGCCCCGAAGCTAATGTGATCACACAGATCGGGACGTACACCGTCATCGTGCCGAACACAGGTATAATGGATGATACACCAGTAAGTATCCCCCACAGGATATAGTTCTCTATGCCGAAAAACCAGTAGCCGATCATGGCAACGACACCTTGACAAAGACCTAGGATAGGGATTCCAATTGCATTGGATTTGACCATTAATTTTACTTCCGCCCAGATTTCTTTTTTGCTTTTTGGCGATAATGGAATTGCCGAATAAATATAGGTTTCCATTCTTTTGGCGTGTACTTGCATGAAATAGAGTACGAATAAGGCTACCAGAATATTTATGCCAACTTCTGCTACTGAATTAAGCACACTCGGGATATACCGGGTAAGACTTTGCAATGAAGCTAACAGCGCTTCGTTCGAAAGATCAATATCTTTAAAAAAAGGTTTATCGCTGAGGTATATTTTCAGTGTGTTAAATTTAGCAATGATATCCTGTTGGTTGCCAAGAAAGATAGTAAGCTTTGGAACTAAATAATCAATAATTGCCCATAAGGGCAGCACGATAAATACAATAGATAATATAATGAAAAAGATACTTGTAACCGACTTATTCCATTTTTGACGCGTAGTGAGCTTGAAATAGATATTTCGGAACAGAATGTACAAGGTAATAGCTCCGAGAAAACCCGGTAGATAATACAGCAGATTCTTAAAAATTAAAATACAGATCAAGATGATAATTAGAATCAACATGATTTGATTAATGGAATTATTATTTATCTGCTTATATTTCATAGTTAATTATTTCAATGCCAAAATACAAAAAAGGTTTGGAATCGGTAAACCGTGCAATAGAATACAAAAAAATAGGAGAGAGAATATGGAAAAAATATACAAATGAAAACAGCCTGTTCATTAACTAAACAGGCTGTTTTATTCAAGATAACCCAGTACTTAATACCTTGTACTCAATACTTAATTACGCTCCTAATTGTACGCGTTTGAAAGCAGTAACTGTTAATCCCTTAGATACTGAATCTAGGAATTGAGAAATGTTTTTAGAGCTATCTTTTACAAACTCTTGATTCAACAATGTTGTTTCTTTGTAGAATTTGTTCAATTTACCAGCTGCAATTTTTTCAGCCATTTCAGCAGGTTTGCCTTCAGCAATGATTTGTTCTTTAGCGATTGCAATTTCGCGGTCGATCGTGTGTTGGTCTACACCATCTTTATCGATAGCGATAGGATTCATCGCTGCGATTTGCATGGCCACGTCTTTACCAGCATCTTCAGCGCCGTCAGCAGCAGCTGAAAGACCTACCAATACACCTAAACGGTAATTCGCATGGATATAAGCAATAACTTTCTCTGCAGATACAGTTTCGTATTTCGAAACTTCGATTTTCTCGCCGATTTTGCCGGTTTGATCGATCAAAAGGTCTGCTATTTTAGCGCCATCAATTTCTAATGCTTTTAAATCGTCCAAAGAGGTAGGCTTATTTGCTAAAGCAACGTCAGCTACCGATTCAGCAAAAGCAATGAAGTCCGCATTTTTTGCCACGAAATCAGTTTCACAGTTTACTTCTACGACGATACCTGATTTGCCATCGGCTGCAGCTTTAGCGATAATTACACCCTCATTAGAATCACGATCCTGACGGCTTGCAGCTACTTTAGCTCCTTTTTTACGCAAGTAGTCAACAGCAGCTTCGAAATCACCATTCGCTTCTACTAATGCTTTTTTACAATCCATCATACCTGCGCCTGTTTGTTGACGCAATTTGTTTACATCTGATGCAGAAATTTGTACTGACATGATATTTTCCTTTTTTTATAAAATTACAATTGATACATTAACAATGACCGTCTCGTATATAAAGCCTTTGTTAATTTTTAATAAAAAACCTTCATGATAGTGCCAACACCAACAGCTATAAAACTCATGACGGTTCTTGGTGGCTATTGCGTGCAGACACTCTCAAAAAAAAACCGGAAAAACACGATAGGTTAAGGAAGCAATTCTTCCAGAAACCAACACTTGTCATTCCGGCTTAATATAGAATATTATTCTACGTCTTTTGCTTTACGAGTGCGTTTTCCAGCGCTAGCTTCAGTAGTTTCAATAGTTTCACCACCGTTGTCTACAGCTGCTTTCGCTGCTGCTGCTTCTTTTTCCGCATCTTCTTCTTTATCACGCTTGCGTTCGTCTAACCCTTCTTGAATCGCTTGGCCAATGATTCCTGCGATTAAGCTGATAGATTTTGTAGCATCATCATTAGCAGGGATAGGGAAATCAATATTAGTCGGGTCAGAGTTGGTGTCTACCATCGCAAATGTAGGGATGTTCAATTTAATAGCTTCAGCCACAGCGATGTGTTCTTTTTTTACATCGATGATGAATAAAGCTGCTGGCAAACGGTTTAAGTCAGCAATACCACCCAAAAGTGTTTCTAACTTAATACGCTCGCGTTGAATCATCAATTTTTCTTTTTTAGATAATACATCATATGTACCATCTTTTTGCATTTTGTCGATGTTAGACATTTTTTTGATGGACTTACGCACTGTTGCGAAGTTTGTAAGCATACCACCTAACCAACGCTCAGTCACATACGGCATGTTTACCGTTCTAGCTTGTTGAGTGATGATTTCTTTAGCTTGTTTTTTCGTAGCTACGAATAAAACTTTACGACCTGATTTTACGATTTGCTTGATAGCTGAAGAAGCTTCTTCTAATTTCGTAAGAGTTTTGTTCAAGTCAATAATGTGGATACCGTTGCGCTCCATGAAAATGTACTTAGCCATTTTCGGATCCCATTTACGTGTAAGGTGACCAAAGTGCACACCTGCATCCAATAAATCTTGATAAGTTGTTCTTGCCATTTTTTGATCCTCCTTTGATTAACGTTTACTGAATTGGAATCTTCTACGTGCCTTACGACGTCCTGGTTTCTTACGTTCAACCATACGGCTATCACGCGTCATTAAACCTTTCGCACGTAACGCTGGTTTTGCTTCTGGGTCAAGTTCTACTAACGCTTTAGCAATTGCTAAACGTACCGCTTCTGCTTGGCCTTTAACGCCACCACCATGAACGTTAACTTTCACATCAAAACTTGCTAGTGACTCCGATACAGCTAATGATTGTGTAACGATGTATTGCAAAGGCAATGTTGGAAAATATTCTTTGTAGTCTTTACCGTTTACGGTAATGTTTCCGCTACCAGCACCTAAGTAGATACGGGCAACAGCGGTTTTTCTTCTTCCTGAAGTATTAGTTGTTGACATGGTTGATCTCCTTAAAATTTAACTGGTTTTGGATTTTGTGCCTCATGCTTGTGCTCTGAACCCGCATAAACAAAAAGGTTTCTAAATAACTGACGTCCTAAACGATTTTTAGGAAGCATCCCACGTACCGCTTTCTCGATGATACGCTCAGGGTGTTTAGCCAATAATTCTTTTGGAGAAACAAAACGCTGACCACCTGGGTAGCCTGTGTAGCGAACATATACTTTGTCGCCTAATTTGTTTCCTGTCAACTTAATTTTGTCTGCATTAATAACGATCACGTTATCACCGCAGTCTACGTGTGGGGTAAATGTAGGCTTGTGTTTGCCACGAATTACTTTCGCAATTTCGCTGGCCAAGCGCCCCAAGATCTCGCCCTCAGCGTCAACAACGATCCACTCCTTGTTAACGGTGTTCTTGTTGGCAGAGACAGTTTTGTAACTTAACGTATTCACTTGCTTTTATTTAATTAATTAATAATGTTTTTTATCCGTTTGTAATCACTACAATTGGATTGCAAAGGTACAATTTTTATTTGAAAATAATCAAGTGTACTTTGCTTTTTTGTTTTTAACATTATTTAGGATTTTTTATTTTAAACTTTTGTGGCGTAGAGCTATCAATTATTTGAAGGCAATATGTACCTTAGTAAAAATGAATATTTAAGATTTAATGAGCAAAATAACCAAAAGTTATACGTTACGCCTCCTGTTAATGTGTCTGTGCTGCGGGGCGTTTTTATCGATTACAGTAGGCCAAGAACAAGCGAAGCCGTATAGAAATCAACTGAATGAAGTTGAAAATAAATTAAAAGTCGGGGATTTTGGCGGTGCTATTCAGGATCTAGATCAAATCACCTCACAATATCCTGATGCAGCGGAAGTCTATTATGCTAAAGCACTATTGTTTGGTCAAACGCAGAATTTTGATTTAGCTATTGATAATGCAAAACTGGCCTATGAGAAGGAGCCTACTTTAGTGTATGCTAATTTTTTATTAGAGCTGTATAAGACGAATGACGATATACCGGCGGCAATCGAATTACTGAGAGGTCTTCGTACCGAAAATCCAGACGATTCAACTATTTCTAGAGAACTTATCATGACCCTGCACAACGCAGGACAATCACAGGACGCCTTGATCGTATACGACGAACTCACTGCGAATGCACCGTCTTCCGATACATTGGATGTGATAAAAGCTGAAATATTAGTGGATTTAAAAAGAAACGAAGAAGCTAAGCAGCTTTTAAATCCATGGAAGGGCAAATCCAAAATAAGGCAAGTCTATAGCACACTAGGTTTTATCTATCTGCAAGAGAAAAATCCGAAGCAAGCGATTACTATTATTCAGAAAGGAATCGAGGAGTCTAATGATCCCATCTTATATTTGGACTTGGCGGATGCACAGAAAGCTTCGAAAAAAGATAAGTTGGCCTTCGATGCCCTAATGCTTGCATTCAAATCGGATAGAGTAGAGTTTTTGGATAAGCATCGGGTATTATTGACGTTGATATCACCAAAGAATCCCGAATTTTCGTTAGATCAAATACAGCTTTTGGCAAATGAGCTGGTATTGCGGCACCCTCGCATAGCCGATAGTCATGTGTTAAAAGGAGAAATATTGTGGCGAAGAGGGAATACCCAAGAAGCGCGGTCTTTGTTCTTGACTGCAGTAGGTATTAATCCCAAACATCTTGATGCTTGGCGTATGCTCATTAATACGGATTTGGGATTGAATGAAGCGGACGTTGCAGTGCAGCACGGTATGGAAGCCCTAAATGTTAATCCAGGGAATGCGATGCTAATGTATTTCACTGGGCTATCTTACATGGTAAAAGAAGATTTTGATAGTTCACGTAAGATGTTAGAACTTGCTTTGGACAATAGCCTGAACGATAATACTTACCTACAATCTATTATATACGCTTCATTGGGAGATCTGTACCACCAACTGAAAATGGAAGCGGAGTCTGATGTTGCCTATGAAGAAGCTATTCGGTTGGATAGTACAAATGTCTCGGCGATGAATAATTTTGCTTATTATTTGTCGTTAAGAAAGAAAGATTTGGACAAGGCGGCTAAATATTCGGCGCTATCAAATGAGATAGAACCCAATTCTTCGACTTTTCAGGATACATATGCATGGGTATTGTTCCAACAGGAGAATTACAGCGATGCTTTACGTTGGATTGAAAAGGCGATAAAGTCTCAAAATCCTTCAGCTGTTCTTTATGAACATTATGGTGATATATTAAGTAAGGTTGGTAACATCAAAGAAGCCGTCAAACAGTGGGAAAAGGCACTAGAGTTGGCCGGTGATACGGGATTGAACAGCGACAAAGTGAAAATAAAAATTAGAGAGAAGAGATATGTGGAATAAATGGATAATGGGATTTTTGTGTCTTACGCTGTTGTCCGCTTGTGGTACGAAGAAAAAGGTCGCTAAATCTAAAGTTGAAAACGGATCGGATACGAAAGTAATCCCAACTAGTAGTTATACGCTGAATAATTTAGACTTCCATACGTTTTCCGGAAAAGCGAAAACTAAAGTGGCGTTCGGAGAATCCAATCAGGATGTTACCTTAAATCTTCGTATTCAGCGCGATAAAGCGATTTGGATTTCTGTAACGGCATTATTGGGTATTGAGGTTGCTCGTGTACTAATTACTCCAGATAGTGTAAAGATATTGAATAAATTACAAGGGGAATATGTCGTCAAGCCTTTTAGCTATATATATAGGTATACTTCAGAAGGCGTAACATTCGCAACACTTCAAGATTTGCTGTTGGCCAATGTCTCCGTCCCTTTATTAAAGACGGAGAACTTAACTGTCGCGAGTAGTGAAGACGAAGTGCAACTTATAGGAGTCAAGGACAATCTTGCTTTCCATTACAGCCTAAACCAAAATGATAGACCCAAAGTCTTTCGGTTGAATACAATCGGAACTGATGGAAATTTGGAAGCAGTCTATGCACGATTTGTGTCAACGGATGGATATGAATTTCCACAAACCCAGCAACTGAAATTAAATGCGCAGACTATAAAGGTAGAAGCGTTATTAGAATATAATAAAGTAGAATTTAATCAATCTATTGAGGTTCCTTTTACCGCCCCTGTTCGATATAAAGTGATAAATTAATAGAAAAGCTGTTAAATCGGTAGTTTTATTAGGCAGGAAAGGTAGATATGATTATTTTTGGAAGTTTGAAGAACTCGAATAAAGAAATTGCCCTTCATGGATTTGAAAAAAATACTGTTTAGTATAGTCACTATATTTATTTGCGGAAACCTAGCCTTTGGCCAAAGTTCTGCAGAATTGAAAAAGCAACGAGAAAAAATTGATGCCGAGATCGCGCAATTGAATCAGATTTTGCGCGAAAAGACGCAAGAAAAAATCCTTTCGCAACGTCAAGTCAATGCGCTGAGTAAGCAGTTGAATCTTCGGGAAGATAAGATTAGCACGATCAATAGCGAGTTACGTCTTATCAACAACCAAATCTCATCCAACACTAAAGCGGTAAACGCATTAAAAGCCGAACTTGAGAAAATGAGACAGGATTATGAAAAGATGATCATGTTTGCTTTTCGTAACAAGAACGCCTACAATAAAATGATGTTCATTTTTGCGTCTAAAGATTTTAATCAGGGCTTCAAACGTGTGAAGTACCTACAGCAGTTTAACGATGCACGAAAAATCAAAGCTGCAGAAATTGAAGAAACTACGAAACAAATAGAATTAAAAATTGCGCAATTGGAGCAAGATAGGAAAACGCAAAATGCACTTCTTGCTGAGCAACGGGTAGAACGCGACAAGATTGCGAAAGACCGCTCGACTCATGCTGGTGAGTTAAATCAATTGGCAAAAGAGGAACGTTCTTACAAGGGCGAATTATCTAAAAAACAGCAAGAAAAGAAACGTATTGATGCGGCAATCAAATCTGCCATCGCACGTGAAATAGCTGAAGAGCGACGAAAAGCAGAGGCTGCACGTAAAAAAGCAGCTGAGGAGGAAGCGAAGCGAACCGGAAAAACAGTAGCCGAAGTCGAGAAAACTACCCCTAAAAAATCGGATAGTGAAATATTGAGATCTACACCAGAGGCGGCGAAATTGTCTGCTGATTTTCAATCCAATAGAGGTCGCCTTCCTTGGCCAGTGTCTCAAGGTAATATCGTTAGAGCATATGGGAAGCGTACGGTAGAAGGAGTACCTATTTTTGAACCCGATATTGCGATCCGCACGTCTACAAATGCTGCGGTGAAGACAGTTTTTGACGGGGAGATCGTTCAGGCGTTCTCAGGAGTAGTCGTAATTAAGCACGGAGAGTATTTTAGTTTTTACTCTAATCTAGCTTCAGTTTCAGTAAAAAGAGGTCAAAAAGTAAGTCGTGGTCAACAAATAGGTACGGCTGATTCTGATGCTGATTTAGGTTATTCGTTAGTGAATTTCGGTTTATCACGAGGACAACAGGAATTCGATCCTTCATCATGGCTTGCTCGCTAAAATTATAATTTATAGAAATTAGTAGCTATATTTGTGAAAGTACTCACGTTACGTAAGGTAGAAAATTAAGATATGTACACATCAGGATTATTATTATTTGGATTGGGCGCGCAAGAGATTGTTATTATTCTTGTCATCGTACTTCTATTATTTGGGGGTAAAAAAATACCAGAATTGATGCGTGGCTTGGGCCGTGGCGTGAAAGAATTCAAGGACGGTCAAAAAGACGATGATACCACTAAAGCAGATATGCGAGATCCCAATGAAAAGACTAACAATCAATAAACTTTTATAGCATTGATCGTTTGAGAGTTTCATTAAGCTACGGCCTTAATGAAACTCTTTTATTTTTTCTGAACTTGTGGTGTATTCAGCGGTCAGAAAAAATCTTCAATCGACTTTCATTGCTGCGGGTATTACTACGCATCATGGAGGTTTTTACTTAATACCAAAAGTATGATAAAATGCAGAGTGCTATTTTCCTTAGGCTTGGGAATTTCCTGTTTGCAGGTTGTAGCTCAAGAGATCTCACTTGAGGAACATAAAGCTGGAATCCAGAATTCCATGATTGAATTTATTGACATCCGTCAGCAACAAATTTTTTCTAAATTAGATTCTATACGGGAATTTATAGATCCTGATACAGGGAATGGATCAGAGGATGCAGGGATTCTCAAACGTCTAAATGGAAGTGCCAAGATTATTCCTTTGGATTATAATTCGCAGGTGAAATCCTTTATTGATAAATATACATCGAACAACTACCGTCCTTATATGAATAAATTATTGGGACTGAGTAATCACTTTTTCCCGATTTACGAACAGGTATTTGATGAAATGGGATTGCCCGAAGAAATAAAATATCTGTCGGTTGTCGAATCTTCGTTGGATCCACATTTAGTATCCCGATCTGGTGCAGTCGGCCCCTGGCAATTTATGTATGCCACGGCCAAGTCTTACAACCTCGATATGGATAATTATGTGGATGAACGCAAAGATTTGTATATATCTAGTTATGCGGTGACACAATACCTTAAAGAAGCTCACGATCAATTTGGAGATTGGTTGTTAGCGTTGGCTTCCTACAATTGTGGGAGAGGATGCGTAACGCGTGCGATTCAGCGCTCCGGTATAGCTGCGCCAAGTTTTTGGGAGCTGTCGCCTTACCTTCCGCAGGAAACCCAAAAGTATATACCTAAGTATATAGCCATGACATATGTACTCAGTAATGCCGATTATTACGGTTTGGTGCCAGCAGAGACCGATTTGGATCTGGAAAGTAAAGTGTTAATGGTCGATAAAGAGGTCGACTTGAATCATGTAGCATCAGCCGTAAATATACCATTAGAGCGCGTGAAGAAATTTAATCCTTCTTATAAAAAAGGGATTGTAAATGGAACACCTGAAAAGCCCAAAAGACTTCTTCTCCCAGTTACCGAAAATACCAACGACAGCTTGCTATATCTCGCATTAAATGCGCCATCCTCCTTACCATCGCACATTATCAATGATCTCGACAACTCCAGCCTGGCAAAAACAGATACAGATGAAAAAAGATATAAAGTAAAGCGTGGCGAATCGCTAGCTGGTGTTGCGAAAAAATTTAATGTTTCAATCCAGAATTTACGGGCATGGAACGGATTGTCTACAAAGAGTTCTGTTGCAGGAAGGACATTGATTGTCCAAAAACCGGTTGATGCTAGATTGGCTAAAAATGTAAAATCCGCAACTTCTTCTACTAAAGCCACGGCGTCTACGATTGTCTATACGGTAAAAAGGGGGGATTCATTAGATCGAATAGCCAATCGACATAAAGGGGCTACAGTCTCTAAGCTAAAAGCTGACAATAACTTAAAAAGTTCGCTTATTAAGCCTGGTATGAAATTAAAAATAAAAAAGGGATAAAAAATGCGGCTAGGAAAGCCAGGCTGCATCTTCTTCCTTATCAAATTCTTCCAATACGACTTCCACATGTTCTTTTAATATGGTGGATAGCTTAGTGCCGTAATAATCACTGAATATCGGGAATATATGATGGCTTCTGTCAATTAAAACCGCTGTACGCATTTTTTTTAAGGGTACATTAATGAATACACCGAGTGCGTAAGCTAATGTCCGGCCACTATTTAATACATCATCTACAATAATCACTACGCTGTTTTTAGCGATATTTACCGGAATGTCTGTATTCGCTTCTAAGTTGCGTTTACTTTTTTCAATTGTGACTTTAATAAGTTGAATCTCTTTTTCGGGAGCAATCTCTAATAGGATGGCTTGAAGCCTTTGCGCAAAGATATAGCCGCGGTCGGCGATTCCTACTAAAATAATAGTTTTTTCTTCAAAATTGTCTTCCAGAATCTGATAAGCAATGCGTCTTGATTTTTGCTTAATCTGTTCCTTATTTAGTATGAGTGTTTTTTTAGTAGACATATCCGTTTCTTATCCATGTAAATTTAGATAAAATGCTTTGTATTGACAAACGTAAGGATAATGCAATGATTTTTTTGAGGGACTGTTGATGCTAAAAGGTCCGTTTTTATTATTTTTCCCTCACTTTATACTTGATCTCGTTTTAGCTAAATGAAAAAAGTCTGAATGCTATGCGGCATTCAGACTTTTTTGAGTCTAACTTACAAGATTAATTTAGATTGTTATCTTTATTTGTAGTAATATCAGCAGTCATTATGCGGTCTTCCTCGTCTTTCTTAGGTCTACCGCCGTTATAATAATATCGGCTCCAATAAGGTTCATTTAAATTACTTACCATTACACCTTTGCTAGAGGAAGCATGCGCAAATTTATCGTCGCCCAAATAAACACCGACATGTGTAATGCTTCTGCTTCTAATTTTGAAGAAAACTAGATCACCTGCTTGCAAATCATTTTTGCGTATAGGTGTTACATTTGCATATTGATTGCGGCTATTGTAGCCAATCGTCGTATTGAATACATTCTCATAAAGGGCGAGCGAAAATTTTGAACAATCAATACCTCTTTTTGAATCACCTCCTAATCGGTACGGAGTGCCAACCCATTCGTAGACAAATTGATAAAGTTTGGTATTAGTAGTTGCCGAAACTGCAACTCCCATGATTTGAGAGAAGTATTCTTTAGCTAAGTTATCCGGATCAGATGTAGTTTTATTTTTGTTTGTTGTTTGTGCTTGCGACACTAGACATAAGCCTATGAAGAGCATTCCTGCTACTAGTTTCTTTGTTTTCATTTAATCGCTATAATTTTTACAACTCAATGCGTTGGTGTATTGTATTTTGTACATCAACTGTAGCGAAGATACTACATCTCTTTATACTACACAACTCGTTTGATCTATTTTTAACATACTTTTAACATTTTTAACATTTTAATGTGTTGATTAACAGTAGAAAGCTTAATCGTTCCTAATTCTTATTTTGCTTTAATTTTGTGTGGACACGAATAGTTATAGTCTTCTCAAAGTATAAAATTGACAAAGTTGTATTTTTTTTAAAAAATATTTGTCTGTATGAAAAGGAAAGTCGTATCTTTATGAAAATTTTATAAATACGTATGCGATTTAACACAATTATTTCAACAATTATTATTACCACCGGCTATAATTTTCGGAGGGGGTAGTCTGTTGTCTTAAAAAGTGTACAGTAAATATTGAAAGACCTTCCTCCATTCGGGAAGGTCTTTTTTGATTTATCGATTTTATAATAAAACAAACTAAACGTAATATATTGAATAATGAAAGTCTTAAAATTTGGAGGAACATCAGTCGGTTCGGTAGAGAGCATAAAGGCAGTTTTGGATATCGTCAAGAGCTCATATGATGCTGGCGAGAAACCGTTAGTTGTCTTGTCCGCTATGTCTGGCGTTACTAATTTACTAACAGCTATGGCCGAGCGTGCTGCAGAAAGAAAGGAGTTTGAATCAGATTTAAAATTATTAGAAGACCGTCACTTTGATGTTGTTAAGAAGCTAATCGCGGTAAAATTTCAAAATCCTGTTTTCACGAAGTTAAAATTACTGATTAATGAGTTAGAGGAAATTCTACAAGGTGTTGCGGCGCTTAAAGAGCTAAGTCATCAAAGTAAGGATTTGATAGTTTCCTTTGGAGAGCGTTTTTCGAATTATATGGTTTCCAAAATAATGGAACAATATATCGCTGAGTCAACCTTTATAGATGCTTCTCATTACATTAAAACCGATTCGAATTTTGGACATGCACATGTTAATGAAGAATTGACAAACCAACTGGTTCAAGCCTTGGCACATACGCATGCTGATAAACTATTGTTTGTAACAGGTTTTATTGGTTCGAATGAAAATGGCAGGGTAACTACTTTGGGACGCGGAGGATCTGATTATACAGCAGCTATATTTGGTTCGATCTTAAACGCAGATGCAATAGAAATTTGGACAGATGTGAACGGAATGTTGACTGCTGATCCAAGAATTGTTAAAAAGGCATTCTCTCTTCCTATTTTGTCGTATACCGAAGCGATGGAACTTTCTTATTTTGGCGCTAAAGTCATCTATCCGCCTACAATGATTCCGGCATTTTTAAAGAAAATTCCGATTGTAATCCGGAATACGTTTGAACCTGAATTTGTTGGCACTGTAATACAATTCGATTCAGGAAAATCGGATTATCCTATAAAAGGTATTTCGTCCATCTCCGATATTTCAGTGATTAATCTATCGGGAAGTGGTATGATTGGGAAATCAGGTTTTAGCGGAAGATTGTTTACTTTGTTAGCCCGAGAGCAGATTAATGTCGTTTTAATTACCCAATCATCATCCGAGCACAGTATTACGTTTGCAGTACATCCCGACGACGCGCAGAAGGCTGTAGCATTAATAAAAAATGAATTTGAACTGGAACTTGAAGCGAATAAGTTGGATTTACCTGAAATTGAGGAAAACCTTTCCGTTCTTGCCGTTGTAGGCGAGAATATGAAGCGTACGCCCGGAATGTCAGGGAGGCTGTTTTATGCTTTAGGACGTAATGGAATCAACGTGCGCGCGATAGCGCAAGGTTCTTCTGAATTCAATATTTCCGTTATTATCAAGAAGGATAATCTAGCCAAAGCGTTGAACGCTGTACATGATGCCTTCTTTGCCGCATTAAATAAAACACTTTATGTTTTTAACCTGGGCACAGGTAATATTGGCGCGACTTTATTTAAGCAGCTGCATGAGCAGCATGATTTCCTACTAGAGAATAATGATGTTGAGATAAAAGTAGCGGGCATGTCGAACTCGCGAAAGATGTTATTTGACGTGGAGGGAATTGACCTTGCAACATGGAAAGATACATTGGAATCGGACGGCGAGATCGCAGATCTTTCTGCTTTTATTGAACGGATGAAAGAAATGGATTTGCCAAATTGTGTTTTCATCGATAATACAGCAAGCAAACTGCCTGCGACATATTATGAAGAGATTTTCAAAGCTAATATATCCATTGTAACTTGTAATAAGATTGCTAATTCTGGCGATTATGCACAATACAAGTTATTGCATGATACAGCTCGAAGACATGGTGTTGATTTTTTTTATGAAACAAATGTCGGAGCAGGGTTGCCAATTGTACGCGTCCTAAAAGACTTGATGTTAAGTGGTGATAGACTGTTAAAAATTGAGGCTATTCTTTCGGGTACGATATCATATATTTTTAATAATTTCACTGGTGATGCTTCGTTCTATGACGTGGTCAAAAAAGCGCAGGAATTAGGATACACCGAGCCGGACCCGCGTGATGATTTGGGAGGAGTCGATTTTATGCGTAAGATGTTAATTCTCGCAAGGGATGCTGGAAATGTAATCGAGCCAAGCGATGTCGATTTGGGTAATATTTTACCCGAAGCCTGTTTAAATGCGACATCCGTAGATGACTTCTATGCCGAGTTGTTAAAGGCAGAGCAGTATTTTAACGATTTGAAAAATAAAGCATTACAAGAGAATAAAGTTATACGCTATATCGGGAAACTAGAAAATGGGAAGGTGAGTATTTCGATGCAGATGGTAGGGGATACGCATCCGTTCTACGCGCTTTCCGGCAGCGACAACATCATCTCTTTTACAACGGAGCGCTATAAGGAAAGGCCGTTGGTGGTAAAAGGTCCAGGTGCAGGTGCGGAAGTTACAGCAGGAGGAGTTTTCGCTGACCTCGTAAATGTTGGCGCTTAATCTAGTGCGGAGTAGTTCGTGTGGCAAAAAATATTTTGTCCGAAACAATAAGTAATTATGGAATATAGGAGTCTATATAATGCTAAAAATGATGCACGAAAATAAAACAGATAAAAAAATAGATTTTGCCAAAATCCTTGACAATGTTCGGGTCTTCGCTCCCGCTACAGTAGCAAATATGATTTGTGGTTTTGATATCTTGGGGTTTGCAGTAGATAAACCTGGGGATGAAGTCAAAATGTATCGCGTAGACGAACCCGGAGTGCGTATTCGTTCAATCGCTGGAGACGACGGAAGGCTGCCACTTGACGCAGATAAAAATACAGTAAGTGCCTGCGTGAAGATGCTGCTGGTTGATTTAGGAATCGATAACGAAATTGGTATTGAAATCGATTTGATCAAACATATGCCAATCGGAAGTGGTTTAGGATCAAGTTCGGCAAGTACGGTCGCCGGATTGTTCGCCGTCAATGAACTATTGGGTAATCCACTTACGAAAGATGAGCTGATGCCTTATTGTGTAGAAGGAGAACGCTTGGCCTGTGGGCATGGGCACGCCGATAACGTAGCTCCAGCATTAATGGGTGGAATTACGTTAATTCGGGGCTATCAGCCGCTTGACGTTATTAGCCTCCCTGTTCCAAAAGATCTATATGCGGGAATTGTATTTCCCCAGGTAGACGTTCCAACTCGGGATGCGCGACAGCTCATAAAAGAGAAAGTTCTTTTGAAAGATGCTGTAATTCAGTGGGGCAATATTGCTGGACTAATCTCTGGTTTGTATCAATCTGATTATGCATTAATAAGTCGAAGTATGCACGATGTACTTATTGAACCTACTCGTGCCATTTTAATCCCAGAGTTTTACGAAATGAAACGTATTGCCTTGGACGGCGGTGCGCTAAGCTTTGGTATTTCAGGCTCTGGACCATCGGTCGTTGCAATAACGAAGGGAGAAGAAGTAGCAGAACAAATTACCGAAAAAATTCAACAACATTTAACCTCAAATGATATTGCGAGTTTTAGGTACGTATCTTCCGTCAACGTAGAAGGACCAAAAGTTTTGAAATAAGGACCAGAGGATTTTTTATCCAACAACAATAATAAAAATAAAAATGAAACTATATAGTACCAACAATAAGAATTTGAGAGTCCCTTTCCGAGAAGCCGTTTTCAATTCATTGCCAGCTGATAAAGGACTTTACATGCCCGAACTCATACCGCAATTAGATCCGCTATTTATAAAGGATATCCAACAGTATTCTTTGCAAGATATTGCATTTCACGTTGCGAATGCATTAATTGGTGACGATATTCCCGAAGACGACTTAAAAGCTATTATCGATGAGGCGATTAATTTTGAAGCCCCGGTGAAGTTCCTGAATGAAGAAACTGCCGTTTTGGAGTTGTTTCATGGGCCTTCTTACGCATTTAAAGACTTCGGTGCTCGTTTTATGAGCCGTGTTATGGGCTACTTTTCGGAAAAGAACGAAAAAACACTTGATGTCTTGGTCGCTACTTCTGGAGATACCGGAGGCGCGGTAGCATTAGGTTTTCTAGGTGTGGAAGGCACAAGAGTGACTATTTTATATCCCAAAGGGAAAGTGTCTAAAGTGCAAGAAGAACAACTTACGACCAACGGACAAAACATACGAGCGTTAGAAGTCGATGGAACGTTTGATGATTGTCAGGCTTTGGTTAAACTGGCATTTAATGATCCCACATTAGCGGAGGAATTGCGTCTGACTTCGGCTAATTCCATCAACATTGCACGTTTGATTCCACAGACATTTTATTATTTTTGGGCCTATGCCCAGCTGAAGGCACAAGGTGTAAAAGATGTCGTCTTTTCTGTGCCAAGCGGTAACTTTGGAAATATAGGAGCTGGTCTTTTGGCCTATAAAATGGGGCTTCCCGTTAAGCATTTTGTAGCAGGTACCAATGTGAACGATACCGTCCCTCGTTTTCTTCAATCAGGTACTTACGAACCCAAGCCGTCTATACAGACGTTGGCAAACGCCATGGATGTTGGAAATCCAAGTAACTGGGTCCGTATCCAAGATCTATTCAGCAACAATTTAGAAGAACTCAGGGAAATAATTTCGTCATATACCTACGATGATGAGGAGACGAAAGCTGCGATGGATGAATTGTATGCAAAATACAAGTATATCGCTTGTCCGCATACCGCTATCGCCTATTTAGCATCCAATGCTTACAAAGCAGCAAAGCCTGGTGAATACGCTTCTGTATTTTTGTCGACCGCGCATCCATGTAAATTTCCAGATGCCATAAACGAAGAAGTCTTTTTAAAGATTGAATTGCCAAAAGGAGCAAAAGATTCGGCCGGAAAGACGAAGTTAGCAACAAACTTAGCAGTGAGCTACTCCGACTTTAAAGCTTATTTATTGAAAAATTTGAATTCAAATTAATTACGATATTTCAACACAAAAACARGTTTTGAAACTGATCCCTGAACACCCCCAGCTTTCGCTAACGCAAAAATCCCATCATTTCTGATGGGATTTTCTGCGGAGAGCGAGGGATTCGAACCCCCGAACCTGTGACAGTTAACGGTTTTCAAGACCGCCGCATTCGACCACTCTGCCAGCTCTCCGCGACAAAAGTAGAAATTCTGTCGTTATTTGCAAAATTTATTTTGAAAAACATCACGCTTAAAAGCATCCTAAGATCAATTCTGTTGATTGTTAGCTTTTTGCGAAAAAATACTTTTTTTATTTTGCAGATAACCTGCAAATGGCTACTTTTGCTTCACCGAAGGAAAGCGCCCATAGCTCAGCTGGATAGAGCAACGGTTTTCTAAACCGTCGGTCACAGGTTCGAATCCTGTTGGGCGTACAGCAAAAAAGGGGAGTTACGGTTTGGTAAATCCTCTTTTTTCTTTAATGGCAATTTCGGAATACCCTGCAGCTATTTAATAGATCTGGCGCAACGTTGTAGTTGCGTATTGGTATCTGCTAGATATTTTTTAATACAACTTACCCTCTTTTTCTATAGCTTTTTACAACATTGCAAAAAAGGATTCAAGTAATTTAGATTCTTGTGCAGGTGTGTAAAAAAAATAGTTTCTTTTTTGGCACTTGATTTTTTTAAAAAGGTTTTTCCAAAGCGCATAAATCAGATTTTAAGACGTGAAAAATGACTTTCATCAGGCCTTGTTATGGGGTGAAATCGCGTCAAAAAGTTTTTGGGGATATACTCATTTTTGATACATTTTACCCCATTTGGTATTATCAGAGACATTTTAACATAAAAGATTAAATTTGTTTGTAACGAAGACAATGTTTTTGACACCAATAGTTTAAATAATTTATACGGATGAAGAATTCTATTTTAGTTGCAGTATGCGTAATTTTGGGAATGACAAATAGTTTTGCCCAAGTAAAAGGAGATTGGAAAGGAACATTGGCAGTACAGGAGGGGGTGTCGCTGGATCTGATTTTCCATTTTACAGAAAAAGACGGAAAATTGGAAGGTACCATGGATGTACCGGCTCAGGGAGCTGTAGGGCTTCCGCTCACCGAGGTGAAGTTTGAAAATTCATTGCTGACACTTTTCCAAAGTCAGGCAGGGATTAAGTATGAAGGTACATGGGCCGATCACAAAATCGAAGGAAAATTTATACAAGGGGGGATGGAGCTACCTTTGAATTTAGAAAAGGTAATCATCACGAAGCCCGGCGATACGACGTTGGTATCTTCAACTGAGGATCTAGTCGCATTGGCTTCTTTGGCAGATGGTAATTACAAATATAAAGTGGAAGATTACTTTGCTAAGCCTAAATCTTCCAGTTTCCAACTCTCACCTAATGGGAGATACCTATCTTATATGGAAAAAGATGATCACAACAAAAGACATGTGATGATTAAAGAGGTTTCGACTGGTAAAGTAGCCCTTGCAATCGAAGAGAAACAGGAGCTTATACGAGGGTATGGATGGATTAATGACAGTCGTTTGGTCTATGTAATGGACAAAGGCGGAGATGAGAACTATCACTTGTATACGGTGGACCTGGACGGCAATAATAATGTAGACCTTACTCCATATGACGGGGTTCAAGCGAGTATTTTGAGTTTACTTAAAGAACAGAAGGATTTTATCATTATATCCATGAATAAGGATAATAAACAAATCTTCGAACCATATAAGGTTAACGTGAATACAGGCGAACTGGTAAAGCTTTTTACGAATGACGATCCAGCTAATCCGATCGCTGGTTACGATTTTGATAAAGACGGAGATCTTCGTGGATATAGCAAAATGCAGAATGGAATCAATCAACAATATTTCTATAAACCGCAAGGTGCGGATGATTTTGAATTGTTCCATACGACCAAATGGGACGATAGTTTTTCTGTATTATCCTTCAACTATGCAAGTGAAAACCCAGATGATGCCTATGTGTTGACCAATTTGGATTCGGATAAAGCACGTATTATATTGTATGATTTTAAAACTAAAAAAAATCTAAAGGAAATATATTCCAACGAAGATTTTGACGCTTCTATTTTAGGTCTTTCTCGCAAGCGTAGTTGGGAAATTGATTATTTAGGATATGAGGGGGAGAAAGTAATTATAGAACCGGTAAGTACTGCATTTAAGAAGATTTATGCGAATGTCTCTGAAGAGTTCCCAGATCATCAGTTTTCTATTACAGGTAAAACGGATAATGAAGATCAGTATCTTATATTAGTGCAAAGTGATAAATTATATGGTAAATATTACAGCTATAACGCATCTTCCGGTAGGCTAGAATTACTTTATGATCTCATGCCGCAGCTAAAAGAAGAAGATATGGCCGAAATGCGTCCTATAAAGTTCAGAACACGGGATGGACTAATTGTTCATGGATATATCACATTGCCCAAAGTTGCTTTAGAAGGTGAAAAAGTACCTCTCGTAGTAAATCCACATGGTGGCCCACAAGGAATTAGAGACAGTTGGGGATTCAATCCGGAGACACAATTGTTTGCAAGTCGTGGTTATGCTACTTTACAAGTGAATTTTCGTATTTCGGGGGGGTACGGCAAAGAGTTTTTACGGGCTGGTTTCAAACAAATCGGCCGTAAAGCAATGGATGATGTAGAAGACGGCGTAATGTATGCTATTGAACAGGGCTGGGCAGATAAAGAGAAAATCGCGATTTACGGAGGAAGCCACGGAGGCTACGCTACGTTGATGGGATTGATTAAAACACCGGAGTTATACAAAGCAGGCGTGGACTACGTAGGTGTATCTAATATTTATACATTCTTCGAATCTTTCCCCGAATATTGGAAACCTTATAAGGAGATGATGAAAGAAATTTGGTATGATCTAGACAATCCCGAAGAAGCGGTGATTGCTAAAGAAGCTTCTCCGGTTTTCCATTTGGATAAAATTAAAGCTCCATTATTTGTCGTTCAAGGTGCAAATGATCCGCGCGTAAAAATTACCGAATCAGACCAAATTGTCGAGGCTTTGCGTGATAAAGGTGTTGATGTGCCTTATATGGTGAAGTATGACGAAGGACATGGTTTTGCGAAAGAAGCAAATAGTATCGATTTTTATAAATCAATGTTAGGATTTTTTAGCAAGTATCTTCACTAGTAAGATTCGGATGATTACAAAAAAAGCACTTCATTATGGAGTGCTTTTTTGTTATGCAGGGGATTGTATATTGTTGACGTTTGTCGTTTCGCAAACGACTATAATTTGATTAAGACAAAACTTTTTTGATTCTTTTCTACTTAATATAATAACAGAGAACTAAACATGAAAATTGCTTACATTAGTACTTACCATCCGAGACAATGCGGAATAGCTACCTTTACCCACGATATTTTTTCCGCTATTTCATTTAATGATAAACATGAAAAAATTAACCAGCACATTTTCGCACTGACGGATGAAGGAGAAGAGTATGATTATCCTGAGGAAGTTGTGTTTTCGATAGCGCAACAGACGGAAGGTGATTACATTGAAGCCGCTAAATATATGAATACACGTGATTACGATATTTGTGTGTTGGAGCATGAATATGGGATTTTTGGAGGAAAAAGTGGGGATTTTATACTTTCGCTGATCGATCATCTTCATATTCCACTTCTCGTAAACCTGCACACCGTATTGGAAAGCCCGTCTATTGATGAGAGGTCAATTTTAATCCGCATAGCACAGCGTGCTTCAAAACTTGTGGTGATGAGTCAATTTGCTATTGAGTTACTTACCCGGGTTTATAAAATTCCAGAAGTGAAAATACTACTGATTCCACATGGTGTTCCTCAATTTTCGGTCAAACACCAAGATGCTAAAAATGAATTAGATCTTTCTGATCGAAAAGTGATCATGACATTTGGTTTTATTGGTCGAAGTAAAGGAATTGACGTCGCGATAAAAGCTTTGCCGGCGTTGGTTGCCAAATTTCCAGACGTTTTATACTTAATTGTCGGTAAAACACATCCCACTACGCTGAAACGAACCGGGGAGGAATATCGATATTATTTAGAAAATTTGGTCGAAGAATTTAATCTCCAAAACAATGTACGCTTTATTAATTCGTTTGTTGATATAGCCGATCTATCGCTTTACTTATCTGCATGCGACATATATATTACACCCTACGTCAATGAAGCTCAGATTACGAGTGGTACATTATCTTTTGCAGTTGGTGCCGGAGCTGCAGTGTTGTCTACCCCATACTGGCACGCGAAAGAGATGCTTGCAGAGGGGCGGGGCGTGCTGTTTAACTTTAACGACGATAAGAACTTAGCAGATATATTATTAGATCTTTTTTCCAACCCGGATAAACTAAATGCCATCCGTCACAACGCTTACCTGTATGGACAGGAGCTTTCCTGGCATAAATTAGGCGTTAGGTATATCAACCTTTTTGAGAAAGTGGCTAAACGTCTACTGGACAGGGATACCGAAAATTCATGGGCAGAGATAGCAGGACAGGTTCCAGAATTCGATCTAACACATTTAAAAAGGCTAACCAATCATGTGGGTATCCTGCAGCATGCCAGATATGCGACACCAAACTATCACTATGGATATTGTCTGGATGATAATTGTCGTGCCATGCTATTGACGCTCATGGCTTATGAAATGAAACCTTCAGAAGAATTGGAAGGGCTAATTTCTACCTATTTGAATTATGTGCATTATATGCAGTTGGATAATGGAAAATTTAGAAATTTTATGTCCTTTTCCAACGAATTTCTAGATGAAGAGGGTACTGAAGATTCATTTGGACGCACAATATGGTCTTTGGGATATTTATTAAAGACCGCTCCTTTCAACGGTTTTTATCAGATGGGAAAGGAACTTTTTTTTGATGCTGTCCCGCATTTTAGAAGCATGAAGTCGGTACGCTCAACAGGTTACGCCATCATGGGTATGACCTATTATCTCGAACACCAGCCGAATGATAGAGATATATTGGAAGAATTGAACGCAATGGCTTACTATATGGTCAATGAGTATAAACAAAATTCAAGTGAAAGCTGGCGATGGTTTGAAAAGATCATTTCGTATGATAACGCACTCTTGCCGCTCAGTATTTTAAGGGCGGGAGAGATTCTGAAAGACAGTGTTTTAATTGAGGTGGGAATGCAGAGCTTTGCATTTTTGGATCAATTGATCTTCGAAAAAGGATATTTATCGATCATCGGAAATACGAAATGGTACGTGGAAGGTGCCGAAAGAAGCAAATTTGGTCAACAACCCATTGAGGTATCTACCGTAGTTTTACTCTATCACCAAGTTTACGAAATGACACAGGATGAAAAATACCTCGCAAAAATGGTAAGTTCATTTCAATGGTTTTTAGGTAAAAATGAGCTTCATCTCGGTTTATATGACGCTGAAACGAAAGGTTGCTGCGACGGATTAGAAAGCCATGGCGTAAACCGCAATCAGGGGGCGGAAAGTACGATCTGTTTCTGGATTTCATACTTGGATGTAAGGCGGATACTCATTGCATTGACCTAAGATTCGATCAATACAGTGAGAAGTTCGTCTAAATCGATTGTTGCATAGGTTGAAGCGTAGTCAGACATCGCATACGGTATGATTAGATGACCATTATGCACAATTTGTCCACATGAATATACCACATTCGGTACGTAACCTTCGCGTTCCTCTGCATTGGGATATAAAAGCGGTTCCTTGAGTTTACCAATAATTTTTGTAGGGTCTTCCAGGTCAAGTAGTATTGCACTAATGGTATATTCCCGCATTGGCCCAACGCTGTGGGTAAGTAAGAGCCAACCCTTATCTGTCTCTATTGGCGATCCGCAGTTACCCAGCTGTATAAACTCCCATGGATATTCGGGGCCTGTGAGCAGGGTTATGTCTTGTTGCCAATTATTGATGTTGTCAGAGAAGGCGACATAATTATTTTCGCCATCTACGCGACAAAGCATCGCGTATCTTCCATTAATTTTTCGAGGAAAGAGCGCGGCACCTTTATTTGCTATCTTTCCATTAATGGGCAACACCTTAAAATGTATAAAATCTTTTGTAGACAACAATTTTGGTAATATAGTGAAACCGTCGTAGGCAGTATATGTCGCATAGTAAGTAACTCTACCTTTTTCGTCAATAAACCTTACAAAGCGCGCATCTTCAATGCCTCTTTTTTCGGTATCACTTATCGGGAAAATAACCCGTTCTGAGATGGATGTGTCTAAGGAGTAAGTCATTTCATAGTGCGATGAAGCGAGCCACATCATCTGATGCATTAACGTTTCACCGTCTGCACTCAGCTCATTTTCGCGCTGTATCTCTGTAACATATCGACGCAGCTCTTCATACGTAAATGTCTCCGTTAGTTTATTTTTAATGATTTCCAAGACATCTTCTTCCGGATAGTGCATCTGTAGTAGCTTATTGACAAAATCTTCCTTCTGATAGCGATGGCTTTTTATCACCTTAGGTTTTTCCAATAGACCGCCTGCTGTATCTTGTTTAATATTTAAATCATTATCGATGATAGCCGACCGAAATACGATAGATGAAACATGACCTTCGCCCGTAGCCCTAAAACTTAAAATTATCCTTTTTTCGCCATCACGCAGTTGGGTTTGATCGATCGCTTCCACTACCGAAGGATTGAAAAAGGCAGCCGCTTCGATAGAGTATTCCATCGTGAAATAAGCACCGATGAGTAGTTTTTGCTTATATGAAATGTCCGTATCTTGGATATTCATACCGTGAAGAATAGATTGTGTACGTTTATAGTTTTTTTCAAGAATAGAAACAACACTCCGGTGGCGTTTTGAAAAATTGCGTAGTACCTGATTCAGTGTATCCGCCTGTTGTTGTTTGCTCATGCTTAACACGCGATTTACAACTTTTATCGAACGTTCGACACTCAGGTTAAAATAGCGCGCTAATACACGTTTGGGATCCGGTTTGAAGAAGATATTTTTTCTTATAATATTAAGGCTCATGAGTGTTTTTATTTGTAACGGTGAAATACTGTTAATTGTTTGTATGCAATATACAATTTGCCGCAAGAATATCATTAATTTTGGAGGTAACAAAACAATGAGGGGGTGAATTTCGACATCTCAATAATATCGTTAGGGAAGATCTGGTAAATTATGTTCGAAAAATAAGATACGTAACATTATACATATGAAACAAAAAATATCGCTGGTTTTGGGAAGCGGTGGCGCACGGGGTATTACGCAGATCGGCGTTATTAAACTTTTGGAAGAACGGCAGTTGGAGATTGACGAAATTGTAGGGTGTTCTATAGGTTCATTGGTCGGGGCAGCGTATGCAGGAGGAAAAGTAGCGTTACTTGGGGAATGGATGAGTAAACTTACAAAAAGAGATGTCTTTAGGCTACTCGATTTCTCTGATCCACGGTATGGTTTGTTTAAAGGTATGCGTATATTGGAAACATTGCACAGCATTTTCGGCGATGTTAATATCGAAGACCTTCCAATCAAATACACCGCAGTGGCCACTGATCTGCGAAATAATAGAGAGGTGCTTATGCGAGATGGGAGTATTTATCATGCGATAAGAGCTTCTATTGCGATACCCGCCGTGTTTACCGGAATTGATTCGGACGATCGTTATTTAGTGGATGGCGGTGTGCTAAATCCTTTACCTGTTAATCATGTACAAAATAAAGAGAATATTATAATTGTCGTCAACCTAGATGGTAAACCGAATGCACCATTAACAAAGACAGTCAAAAAATTGAATGCTGTGGCTCTATTGCAAGAATCTTATTACGCCATGCGCCGACGGCTTAGTGAAATGAGTTTGGAACTATATAAACCAGACTATGTCATTCATATTCCGCACAATATGGCCGGAATATGGGATTTCGGCCACGCTGCCGAACTTATTGAAAAAGGGTACGCACTCGCAGCAGATGCTATTCCAAATGAGATTCTTCAAAAAAGTGCGGTTAGTCTTCAATCCTAACCGCCTGCACTAAGTCAATAAGTTAATTTTCCAATAAAAAGGTATTCATTTGTTTATTGAAAGCTAGGGGATCTTCCACATTGGGAAGATGTCCACAATTCTCCAATTCGGTAAATTGTGATCCTTTTATTTTTTCATGCATTATTTCCATTGGTTCTCTAGGTGTAATTTTATCTAGAGATCCTCGAAGGAGTAAAGTCGGGACATTTATCTTTTTCAATACCTCCGATGTATCTGTGCGTGCAGCGAGTGCCAGGAGGGTAGCACATATATTGTTCACCGTATTGCGTCGGATACTACTTTTAATCATTTCAACAGCTTCTGGTTGCTTTTCAATACTCTCTTTGGCAAAGAGGTTGTCGATAAAGCCGATGGCAAAAGGCCTCCGCCCATGTTGTAAAACAGATTGTATGGTATCGAAGCGTTTCTGTTTTCCGGCGTTGTCGTCTGCAAGATGATGGGTGTCAGATAATATCAATCCTGTGATTTTTTCAGGAAACAATTCGTAAGCACGAAGGGCGATGTACCCACCCATTGAGATCCCACATAATGTCACATTATGCAGGTCTAGTTTCTCTATAAATACTTTGAGGTCTTTAGCAAATACGTCAATACTAAAAAATCCATGACCACTTGTTGTCAGTCCATGTCCTCTTATATCTACTGCAATACCAGTGATGTTGTCTTCCAAGGATTCGAGTTGATCTTTCCACATATTTTTATTAAAAGGAAATCCATGAAGAAAAATAATTGTCTTCTCATTCTTCTCGGTTGCCTTTTTTATATAGTAAGAGATGCTGATGTCACCAATTCGGATCTTATTTGTACGCATTATACGTTCTGTCATAAAAATAATAAATATAAATATATTGATATCAACAATATAGCGAAAAGATTGTTTTTAAACGATTAAAAAAGCGAAAAATAATTTGCAAAATTTAAAAAAGTGTCGATATTTGCATCACTAAAACCAATATATAGTATTGGTTTCAAATAAAATGCTGCGCTCATAGCTTAATTGGATAGAGCACCTGACTACGGATCAGGAGGTTAGGGGTTCGACTCCCTTTGAGCGCACATTATTTCTTTCCAAAACGCAATTATCCAACTTTTATCTTCTCTCGTTATCGCAACTATCTGATAGCACACATTATTATAATGAATTCCAAAATGTAAAAAAAAGTTTGCGATAAACTATATAAATCTCTATATTTGCATCACCAAAACAGAAAAGGCTGTTAGTCATGAAGTGATGGTTGCCGCGCTCATAGCTTAATTGGATAGAGCACCTGACTACGGATCAGGAGGTTAGGGGTTCGACTCCCTTTGAGCGCACTTATTCACTGAAAAGCCTAATTCTTTAAAACGGATTAGGCTTTTATTTTTGTCATAATATAACAACTAAAACTTATGCTAAACCTTGTGTTATTCGGGCCTCCAGGGGCAGGAAAGGGTACTCAATCGGAAAAACTTATTGAAAAATACCAATTGGTTCATGTTTCTACCGGAGATATTTTTCGTTCGCATATCAAGAATCAAACAAGTTTGGGACAGCAGGTAAGTCAAATTATAGCTGAAGGCAATTTAGTTCCTGATTCTATAACTATAGCCATGTTGGAAGAGGAGGTAAAGAATAATCCAAATGCTAAAGGATTTATTTTCGATGGCTTTCCTCGTACCGTAGCTCAGGCAGAAGCTTTAGATAAGTTCCTAGCAGATAATAACACAGCAATTAGTGGAGTTATCGCATTGGACGTAACTGAAGAAGAATTGACGCAACGTATTGCGAAGCGTCAAGAGATATCGGGAAGGGCAGATGATGCTGCTGATAAACTCAAAAAACGTATTGAAGAATATTTTAGTAAAACTATTCATGTATTACCTTATTACGAAGAGCAAGGTAAATTATCTAAAGTGAATGGAATTGGTGAGGTAGAAATTATTTTCGCTGAATTATCAGCTGTTATTGATAAATATAGTGCTTAATTTTTAATTAGTATGGCGCAAGGCTCGAATTTTGTTGATTATGTGAAAGTGTGTTGTCGTTCGGGACATGGAGGAGCCGGCTCTGCGCATTTGCACCGTGATAAGCATACTGCGAAAGGCGGTCCTGATGGCGGAGATGGGGGGCGCGGTGGACATATTATTCTCAAAGGTTCCTCTCAACACTGGACCTTATTACACTTAAAATACAGAAAGCATATTATTGCCTCAGATGGTGAACGTGGCGGCGCTGCCTTACGCTCTGGAGCGACTGGGGCTGATGAAATTTTAGAAGTTCCGTTAGGTACTGTGGCTAAAGATGCCGAAACCGGTGAAGTTCTTTTTGAGATTACAGGCGATGGTGAAACGCAAATCCTAACCCCAGGAGGGAAGGGGGGATTAGGCAATTGGCATTTTAAATCCGCAACCCAACAAACGCCTCGACATGCACAGCCTGGTATACCCGGTAAGGAACATTGGGTCATTCTTGAATTAAAAGTGCTAGCCGATGTCGGGCTCGTTGGTTTCCCTAATGCGGGGAAGTCGACATTACTATCGGTAGTATCTGCTGCTAAACCTGAAATTGCAAATTATCCGTTTACAACCTTGGTCCCCAATCTTGGTATCGTCGGTTACAGAGACAGTAAATCTTTCGTAATGGCAGACATTCCAGGAATTATCGAAGGTGCGTCTCAAGGAAAAGGTTTGGGATATCGTTTCCTAAGGCATATCGAGCGAAATTCTGTTCTTCTATTCATGGTGCCAGCTGATACGGATCGTACGATTGAAGAAGAATATAATATCCTTTTGAATGAGTTGACGACCTATAATCGCGAACTGTTAGATAAGCCGCGTTTATTGGCTGTTACTAAATCGGATATGTTGGATGAAGAATTAGAAAATGATATGAAGATGCAGCTTCCTTCTCATATTCCATATATATTTATTTCCGCTGTGGCGAGTAGAAATATTCAAGAGTTAAAGGATATGCTTTGGAAAGCCATTAACTCTTGGGAGGGTTAGTATAAAATTGTGCTATATTAAATATATTAAAGGCTAATTAAGTAAATGATTAGCCTTTAAATTTCTTGTATATTCTACTTATTCGTTTACTACGCCCATTTTGCTGAATTTATCAATACGTTCAACAACTAACGTGTCGGAATCTTTTGCTTTAAGAATAGTTAAATCGCTTAAAATTTTATCTTTTACGTTTTGAGCAGCAATTGATGGGCTTTGGTGGGCACCACCTAATGGCTCAGCAATGATGCCGTCAATTAATCCGTTGCCCAGCATGTCTTTTGCGGTAAGTTTTAGCGATTCAGCAGCTTTCTCCTTTTGGTCCCAACTGCGATATAGGATAGAAGAACAGGATTCTGGAGAAATAACGGAATACCAAGTATTGTCCATCATGTAGACGCGATCACCAATGCCGATCCCTAAAGCACCACCTGATGCTCCTTCGCCGATTACGATACAGATTATGGGAACTTTTAATACGGACATTTCCAGGAGATTTCGTGCAATAGCTTCTCCTTGTCCTCTTTCTTCTGCTTCTATGCCTGGATAAGCACCCATGGTATCAATTAGCGTGATAACGGGTTTGTTGAACTTTTCGGCCATTTTCATCAAACGCAACGCTTTACGGTACCCTTCCGGGTTCGCCATACCGAAGTTGCGGTATTGTCTTTCTTTTGTGTTTTTACCTTTTTGATGCCCGATTACCATAACGGATTGGCCACCGATGGAAGCAAAACCACCTACTATTGCCTTGTCATCCTTGACAGTGCGGTCGCCGTGTAATTCAATAAAATCGTCACAAATCATTTCGATGTAATCGAAAGTTTGCGGACGTTCCGGATGGCGAGACATCTGAACCTTTTGCCAACCAGACATATTATTATAGATATCTTGTTTGGTTATTTCCAATTTTTCTTCTAACTCACGTACAGTTGCGCTCATGTCCACTTTCGTTTTCTCGGCTACCTGCTGTACTTTTTCTATCTGTGTTTGCAAATCTGCAATTGGTTTTTCAAAATCAAATGTTGTTTCCATATAAAAAGCTCGTTCACTTTAAGCTAGCTAAGTTAGTGTATTTTTGTCTATTTTAAAATATTTACGCGCTAAAAAGCGGCCCCAATAGAAGGCAGAATCTCGTCTAAAAACAATTCTAGTTAAGTTTGAATGAATAATCAGAAATTTTTAAGCTACGTTCTAAATAAATTTGCTAGTTTAGCGCGTTATGTTTTTCGTATGGTGAATAAAGAAAATAAGAATAAAATACCGGTTTCGTTTATTTTAAAAATTATGGTAGTTATTCTGTTAATAGGTTCCCATTTACTATTTGAGAACAAGATTAGCGATAACAAATGGCTTACCCAAGTCATCAAAGGTTTGAGCACCTTTCTGGTTCCCAGTATTTTACTCTCGGTCTCCCGTTTTATTGTGATTGCATTATATAACGCGCAACACGCGAATAAGGCGGTACGGGGGAATTTTGTATTGGGAATTAATCGCCTTACAGCGGTCATCAATGCCATATTTGCGATTATCGCGATCATGATTGCATTGGGAATAAATCCCATTGAGTTTGTCACCAGCTTAACCATCGTAGCGATGGCAATTGCAGTCTTATTCCGGGATTATATCACGAATCTAATCAGTGGATTATTTATTATGTTTTCCGAACAACTTTCCGTAGGCGATCGTATTAAGATAGGCGATCATAAGGGGCGAATAGTTGATATTACCTTTGCAAATATCATTGTGCAGAATGAAGAGGACGATATTGTAATGGTACCCAATAACTTGGTTTTTACCAATCCTACTGTTAACCTATCAGCTCATCGTTCTAATTTATTTACCGTCAAATTCGAACTCCCGTTATATGCTGCTACAGAAATAGATAAACTGGAACAAGAAGTACAGGCTGTTACATTGAATCATCCAAATTTGGCAAAGGATAGCGATATGATACTGAATGTCGAGGAAATAGGGAAGGATTTTGTACGCTATAAAATTGAACTACACGCCGTAAGCAGCAGCAATCGCTTGCATAAACAATTGGAAAATGAGCTTTTGCGACAGATTCTTATTTTTGAAAGAACGTTGATTAAATCTTCCTAACTTTAATTGTTTTTACAAAGTGTCGGGAACCTTTTTCTAAAATTAGGTCTGCGCGATATTTGGTTGGTAAAATATTATCCTGAAGATTTGGAAGATTAATTTCGTTCCATATTTGATTGGCCATTTGAATACTTTCCTCTCGAGATAAATTTGCGTACTTGTGGAAATACGATAAAGGATCTTGGAAAGCTGTGGCGCGTAAAGATTCGAACCGATTGATATACCAATTCACAATATCCTTTTCTGCTGCATCTACATAAATAGCGTAATCAAAAAAGTCAGATACGAACACTCCAGGCCCTTGTGTACGTTGCGAATTGACTTGTAATACATTTATCCCCTCTACAATCAGAATGTCGGGGTTTTGTATCTTTTGTTTTTCACGCTCCAGTATATCGTATTCCATATGGGAATATACAGGTACAGCCACCGATTTTTCTCCTGATTTCATGGACGAGAGAAAATTTAATAGACTTTTTGTGTCGTAGCTTTCTGGAAAACCTTTTCTATTCAATAGATTACGTTCGATAAGAACTTTGTTGGGGTATAAAAAGCCATCAGTGGTTACCAATTCAACTTTAGGTTTACTTGATAACAAGGATAATACTTTTTTTAATACGCGAGCAGTTGTACTTTTTCCTACAGCCACCGAACCGGCTATACCAATGATGAAGGGTAACTTTTGTTGAGTCCGTTGAAAGAAGTTATTGTTATTGTCGCGGAGTGTTGTATAGTTGTTGATATGTAGCTCCAAAAGGTGGGCTAGGGGAAAATATACCTCTTCAATCTCCTGAATATTCAGCGGTTCATTTAGCGCATGTAATCGGTCAATATCTTGAGCAATTAGGGTATGATTAAAATGTCCGTTCAGACTCTTCCACTCTTCCCTTTTGAAGGTTTGATAAGGGTTACTGAACGTTTGCTCACTGATAGGTGTCATAAAAGTATGCGTTGATATTAAAATTTCGCCAAACTTAGATAAAATGCTTTGCATTCACAAGCCAAACATAGTGCGCTCGTGCACACGATTGAAGACATGCACAAATGCATAACTTAACCTTGTGTAATGCGCGCAATAATCATATCATATTGCTTTCTATGGTGATGGGATTGGTCAAAATATTGTGAATTGGACATTTGTCTGCAATTTTATAAATACGTTGTTTTTGTTCGGGAGTAAGGTGGCCTGAAAGTGTGATGTGACAACGGATGTAAGTGGTCTGCTGTTGTTCACTTTTCTTCACTTCCGAGGATAACCGCACTTCTACTTTGTCTAACGGCCACTTTTTTCGATCGGCGTACATCCGCATCGTCATGGCCTTGCATGTTCCTAGCGAAGAGAGCAATAGTGGGGTAGGCGAGAAACCTTGATCTTTACCACCTAACTCCTCGGGTTCATCAGCAATGATCGTGTGCTTATCAAATTTGATCTCGGTTGTGTATTTTTCTTTTCCGATTGTAACATGTACTTCTTTCGTCATATTATTATAAATTGTCGTCTAAAAGGCCTTCAATGATTAGTGATCCTGTTCCCGGGTTTGTAGCTAGCGGCACATTATATAGATCGCAGATTCGCATCAACATCTGGATATCAGGTTCGTGCGGATGCTTACCCAGGGGATCCCTGAAAAATATTATCCCATCAATTTTGCCTTCAGCAGCTAGCGCCGCTATTTGGGCATCGCCGCCTTTAGGGCCACTTAATTTGAGCTCCACTGCGAGGCCTGTTTGCTGGATATAAGATCCGGTCGTACCCGTAGCGACGAGCTTCGCTTTACGTAAATATTCGATATGGTCTTTTACAAAACCCACCATTTCTGCTTTTTTGCCATCGTGAGCAATCAGTGCAATTGTTTTCATCTATTTATTTATTAATCAGTTTTAGCTTTTTTATGTGTCGATATTATTCTATACCGGTTTCATTTTGTATAAATTAGGTTGGTTAACCAAAGAATATATATGCTAAAAATATTGCAGCTATCAATCCTACCAAGTCAGCTATTAGACCACACGTCAGTGCATATTTTGTGTTCTTAATGCCTACCGAACCAAAATATACCGCTAATACATAAAAAGTGGTTTCCGAAGATCCTTGAATAATACTGGCCAGTCTCCCTTGAAAGGAGTCTACACCGTAGGTGTCCATAACATCAATCATTAAACCTCTAGCTCCGCCTCCGCTAAGCGTCTTCATGAATCCAACCGGTAGGGTAGGAACAAACCGCGTGTCTAATCCGAAATACGAAACTACCGAGCCAATCCCGTTTACAACATAATCCATACATCCTGTCGTTCTAAAAGCCGAGATTGCAACCAGAATAGCTATCAGAAATGGAATAATCATTACGGAGGTTTTAAAGCCTTCTTTGGCACCTTCTATAAAGGAGTCATATACATTGATCTTTTTTGCTGCAGCGTATGTAATAAACAATACGATAATAGAAAAGATGAGTAACCCCCCAATTAAGCCGGTTATTTTTTGAATTTCTTCGGGAGGTAAACCGTTAAGTCCGAAGTATAGCAAACACATCAATCCGACAAAGAATCCCAAAAAAACAAGAATAGGAAGTTTAAACAGGTTAATCTTCTGGTAAGCCGCTACGGCTATCATACCCGATACAAAGGATATAAATGTGCCAATGAGCGACGGGATAAAAATGTCTGCGGGATTTTCGGCCCCTGCAGCCATACGTAATGCAATAACAGAAGTAGGTATCAGTGTGATGCCGGCTGTATTCAATACCAAAAACATAATTTGGGCATTCGTCGCCGTATCTTTATCCGGGTTAATATCATGCATTTCCTTCATGGCTTTTAAGCCCAATGGAGTTGCAGCATTATCTAAGCCCAACATGTTTGCAGAAAAGTTCATAATGATAGAACCATTTGCCGGATGGCTTTTTGGAATTCCAGGAAATAGCTTACTGAAAAAAGGACTAACACCTTTGGCGAATAAGGTAATCATGCCCGCTTGTTCGCCAACCTTCATAATACCCAACCAAAAGGTCATAATACCAATAAGCCCTATTGATAATTCCGCACCCGTTTTTGCACTATCAAATATACCGTTGACCACTGCAGAGAAAATTTCTGTATCACCAAAAAATAAGAGCTTTACGAGTGCGACAACAAAAGATATAATAAAGAAGCCTACCCAAACGTAATTTAATGCCATATGGTTGTTTGTTTGCGTAAATGTAGTATTTAAGAAGGATTCTTCCAAAAGTGAACATTCCTGAGATAAAGAAATGCGTTGTGAAAATTATTCCAGTTCGGTATTCAGTGTTTTTAATATAGCACTGGCTTTCAGTTTACATTCGTTGTATTCCTTTTCAGGGTCTGCTTCTATGGTCAATGCACCCCCCGTATGAAAAGAAAGATATTTGGAGCTTTTATTATACAGAATGGTGCGAATAATTACATTAAAATCAAAATCGCCATTAGAAGAAAAATAACCAACAGCGCCAGCATATACACCTCTGCGGCTTATTTCATATTGATCGCATAGACGCATGGCGCTAATTTTAGGAGCTCCTGTCATCGATCCAGCAGGAAAGGTGTCTTTAATGACCTGAATATCAGATTTTGCATGGTCAATTTTACAAGTAATAGTCGAAATCAATTGATGAACCTGCTTAAAGGTATGTACCTGTGGTCTCTTTTCCGCAGCTACTGTGCCTGGTAATGCACTTCGTGTTAAATCATTGCGTACGAGATCGACTATCATTACATTTTCGGCAATTTCTTTCGGATTGTTTTCCAGCGCATGGATAATCTCCAAATCTTCATGTAGGGTATTCCCTCGCGCCGCAGTACCTTTGATGGGCTGTGATATTAGTATATCACCTCTCTTGGCTAAGAAACGTTCTGGCGATGCCGATAAAATGTATTTGTCATTTGCTTTGAAAAAAGTAGAAAAGGGGGTAGGAGAGACAGCATTGAGCCGCGTGTAAACAGCTAATGGATCTAATTCAACGTTTTCGGCATAAAACTCCTGGCATAAGTTTACCTCGTAAATATCCCCTCGTTTGATATGATCCATCATCCGATGGAAAGCATTGAAATAAGCTTCTTTTGAAAATCGCTTTTTTATTTTCTTCTTAAAGTCAATAATGGAATCAGTGGCAGAATAATGAGCTATCGATTCGTAGATTTGAGACGGTTTTTCAGCTTCTATTTCAATACAAGTGCCGATAAATTTAATAAGGACCTTTGGGATAAAGAAATATGCATCTGCAAAACCTACTGGATTGGGAAAGGAAGTCTCTAGTGATTCAATCTCGTTCTTAAGATCATAACTGAAAAAGCCAAACATCCAACTACTGGAATGTTTGGCTTTAAAAATTGTTAATTTCTCAAAGGTCGTATGGCTATCACTTTCGAAGATTTCGGACGCATCTACAGCAAGTATTGCGTCAATTGATGCATAGTCATCCTTATAATCATTAGATTGAAGGAAGCATGCTTGTTCAAACTGTTGCGCCCATTGTAACGCCTTCGCCTGGAAAATGTTTCTATTTACCTCATAAGTGGCTTTAGCCATAGTATAATTAGAGCTCTATAGTTTGAATGCGGTCAGGACCTACAGACAAATATTTGATAGGAACTTCTAGCGCTTTTTCTAAGTATGCAATGTAATTTGCTAATGCTGTTGGAATTTCATCTTTGCTACGGATGCCTGTTAAATCTTGATTCCATCCTTCGATTTCTTCGAGAACTGGTTCTGCTGTATGGGTGATAATCTCATAAGGCATATAATCAATTACCTCACCGTTATATTTGTAGTGTGTACATGCGTAGATTTTATCAAATGTATCCAACACATCTGCTTTCATCATGATTAACTCGGTTACACCATTTAACATGATAGCATATTTCAATGCTGGGATATCAATCCATCCTGTACGGCGTGCGCGACCGGTAGTCGCACCAAATTCGTGTCCCAATTGACGTAATCTCTCACCGGTTTCGTCATCCAACTCGGTTGGAAAGGGGCCACCGCCAACGCGTGTCGCATAGGCTTTGAAGATGCCATATACTTCCCCAATTTTATTTGGAGCAATCCCCAATCCGGTACAAGCTCCAGCAGTGGTCGTATTGGATGAGGTTACAAAAGGATAGGAACCAAAGTCGACATCCAGCAGTGTGCCTTGAGCACCTTCTGCTAAGACCTTTTTACCGTCCTTTAAATATTTATTCACCAAATGCTCTGAATCTACATGTGGAATAGCTTTGATGAATTCAATGGCGTTTAAGAAAGCCTCTTCTTTTTCAGAGAAATCAGGTATTTCACCGTAATGAGCAAGAATTGAAAGGTGTTTCTCTTTTAATTTTTCATAACGTTCTTGGAAGTCGGGAAGTGTGGTGTCACCTACACGTAATCCGTTACGGCCCGTTTTGTCCATATAGGTGGGGCCAATGCCTTTTAACGTTGAACCGATTTTGCCTGCGCCCATTTTGGATTCGGATGCCGCATCCAATAATTGATGAGTGGGCAAGATCAAATGTGCCTTGCGTGCAAGTACCAAATTACCTTTACCAACTGGATCGAAACCCGCAGTTTTCAGATTGTCTAATTCTCTTTTTAGAATAATGGGATCTATGACGACACCATTACCGATTAGATTTAGGATTCCCTCATTGAAAATTCCCGATGGGATCGTGTTCAAAACAAATTTTTTGTTGTCAAACTCCAATGTGTGTCCGGCATTAGGACCGCCTTGAAAGCGAGCGATTAAATCGTACTTTGGACAGAAAACGTCCACGATTTTTCCTTTACCCTCGTCGCCCCATTGTAGGCCCAATAGCACATCAACTTGCATAGTTTTTTTATATTGAGATTAATATTGAATGTATATTTCGTTTCTATTAAAAATAAAATGTTCAGAAATTGCTTTTCCAATTTCTGAACAAATTTAGTATATTATACGTTGGATTCGGAATTAATTTTAAATTACTTCCGCATGGATTTTTGGGTTGGTCTGCACTTCCTTATTTCTGCAATCTTCACATACACCATATAGATTTAGCGAGTGGTGCTTGATTTCAAACTTCAATAGCTCACCCATCATACTTTGGATTTGGTGAATACGTGGGTCACAGAATTCTACCACTTTATTACATTCTATGCAGATAATATGATCGTGTTGTTTATAGCCGTAAGACTTCTCAAATTGTGCCATATTCCGGCCGAACTGATGTTTGGTAACAAGGTCACAAGATACTAAAAGCTCTAATGTGTTGTAAACAGTGGCTCGGCTCACACGATATTTTTTATTTTTCATGTGGATATACAAGGACTCCACATCGAAATGGTCTGTTCTTGAATAGATCTCCTCCAAAATAGCATATCGCTCTGGAGTCTTCCTTAAATTTTTGTTTTCTAAGTAAGCTTCAAAAATTTTTTTGACTGTTCCGTAATTTTCAGCTTGATTCATAGTTTTTATTACTCCTGAACAAATTTACCAATTTCTAATCTATTTTTTGCATTAATATAAAATCTGATATTTAAATGATTAATTTTCAGATTCGTATCGTGTTACGCTCGTGATTCCTGTTACCTGCTTTAAATGTTTAATCAGATTGTCTAATTGCTCCGTATTGTTAACATGCACCATGATGTTTCCTTCAAAAATACCTTCGTTACTGGATATGGATAAGGATCGGATATTTACTTTAAATTCTTGTGAGATAACGGTTGTAAGTTGATTAACAAGCCCCACATCATCGATACCGATAATCCGTATCCCAGTTAAAAAGGCAGTATCGTGCTGGGAAGATGCCCATTTTGCTTTCAATATTCGATAGCCATAGTTCGCCATTAATTTGGACGCGTTTGGACATGATGTGCGATGGATTTTTATGCCATCATTTACCGTTAGAAAACCAAAAATGTCATCTCCAGGGATGGGATTGCAACAAGGTGCCAATGTATAATCTATCTTCTGATAGTCATCACCAATTAAGATCGTGTCAACATCTTTTTTGTTGATTTTCTCAACTAACCCTGAAATATGAGATGCAAACTGATTACTTGTCACCTCAGGTAATTTTTCATTCGCTACATACTCTCTCAAATTCTTGATGTCGATGACGCCTTTCGCAACGTTATAGAATAACTCTTGGGAACTGGGGAACTTGAAATAATTGGCGATCTTATTGATATTGTCTGTGTTGTAAGTGATTTTTAAGGATTTTAGTTTGCGCTCTAATGTTTCTTTGCCATCTTCCGCAACACGTCTTTTTTCTTCCTTTAGTGAAGACCTGATCTTGCCCTTTGCTTTTGCCGTAATAACAAAATTTAACCAATCTTCTTTTGGTGTTTGTTTGCTGGACGTGATAATTTCAACTTGGTCACCATTTTGCAAAGGGTGGCTAAGTGGCACTAATTTATGGTTCACTTTCGCTCCAATACAGGTTGCCCCGATATCGGAGTGTATCTCAAAAGCAAAGTCTAAAGCTGTTGCCCCATTCGGTAATTGAATCAATGTGCCTTTCGGTGTAAAAATGAATATCTCATCAGAGAAGAGGTTCATCTTAAAATCATCCAGAAAATCCAGTGCATTTGGCTCGGGATTACCTAGAACGTCTCTTACTTTTTGAATCCATTGATCCAATCCATTATCGGAATTAGATTCTTTGTACTTCCAGTGTGCGGCAAATCCTTTTTCAGCAATTTCGTTCATTCTCCTGGTACGGATCTGTACTTCCACCCATTGTCCCCTAGGGCCCATTACTGTGGTGTGTAGGGATTCGTATCCATTCCCTTTAGGTGAAGATACCCAATCGCGTAAACGGTCTGGATTTGGACGGTAAAGATCTGTAATGATGGAGTAAACCTTCCAACATTCTGTTTTTTCCTTATCAATATCGGTATCTATGATGACGCGAATGGCAAATAAATCGTATACCTCCTCAAAGGGAATCGATTTTTTACGCATTTTGTTCCAGATGGAATGAATTGATTTTGGTCGACCAAACACATTTGCAGTGATGCCCTGTTCTATCAATATTTCTTTTACCGGAGCAATAAAATCAGCAACGAATTTTTCTCTTTCTGCCTTTTTTTCATTTAATTTTTTGGCGATAAACTTATACGTGTCCGGGTCCGTATATTTCATGGAGAGGTCTTCCAGCTCCGATTTAATCGCGTAAAGTCCCAATCGGTGAGCTAAGGGGGCGTATAGATAGCTTGTCTCCGAGGCAATCTTCAATTGTTTGTGACGCGCCATAAACTCCATTGTACGCATGTTGTGCAGGCGATCGGCAAGCTTGATGAGGATCACGCGTACATCATCGGCTAGGGTCAAGAGCATTTTTCGAAAATTTTCTGCCTGAATGGAGCTATTGGGATCAAATACGCCTGCAATTTTTGTTAAGCCATCAATAATCCGCGCTACTTTTTTTCCAAATTGATCTTCTATGTCGCGGAGTGTCATACTGGTGTCTTCCACCACGTCATGCAATAATGAACATACGATAGAAGTGGTTCCTAAGCCAATTTCTTCTGCAGCAATTTGGGCGACAGCAATAGGATGGTATATATAAGGTTCGCCGGATTTTCTGCGCATTTCTTTATGGCTTTCCAGCGCCAAGTCGAAAGCTTTTCTAATCTCTTGCTTATCTCCTTTTTGTAAGGTAGGTTTGCACGCTCTTAATAAAGCTCTATATCTTTTACGAATTTCTTTGTTTTCCGCCTCAATATCAATCACATATTCTTCCATAAAAACTATTTCTTTTTTTCGTAATATCAGTGAATTTTACTAATTTTATTTAATGGTTTGAAGATAAGCTTTTGGGACTTATTATTAAACAGATAAAATTAAGAAATTTTAGTTTAATTTAAAAGGGTTTTCGCTGTTTTTGTTGATGAAAACCTGCATGAGCTTCCCCGAAAAAACAAAACTAGTAGAGACAGCTTATGCAAGCTTCGTCGCCATTGACAACATTTATTCTGATGAAAAAATGCGTATATGCACAGCTTTTAATTGGTTACCTAGTTTTCGGTTCAGATAGCTACGGGCAGTCTTTGACTTTACCCCATTATGGTGCAGGTACACCCGAAATAGTCGAATTTTATACCACGACTAAGTTGGAATCTGGTGAAATTGTACCGTGGTTTCCAATCGAAGAGGTGGTAATTGTGGCTAATCGGATCTGGAAAAATGAAGAGCAACGTCAGAACTATTTTAGATTGAAAAGAAATGTAGTGCGGGTACTTCCATACGCGATATACGCGCAAAAAAGATATGAGAAACTGGATAGAGATCTTGCTTTGGCTAATTCTAAAAAAGAAGAAAGAAGATTAATAAAAGCCTGCGAGGATGAGATAAAACAGAAAATAAATTCTGAAGTTAAAAATTTATCTATTTATCAGGGTAAAATTTTGATTAAGTTAATAGAAAGGCAGACAGGTAATACCAGCTACGATCTAGTAAAAGATATGAAAGGGGGAGTGACCGCCTTTGTTTACCAGGGAGTCGCCCGGGTATTCGGTCACAATTTAAAAACCACTTTTGATCCTAAAGAGGACTTTGAAATAGAAAATATCATTCGCGAATATGAACGTGTAAGACCGATCAGCAATCCATATCAATAGCAGATAAATGAAGACGATCTACGATTATAAAGTCCAGGAGTTCTCCGGTAATGAAAAATCTTTACATGATTATACAGGGAAGGTAGTACTCATTGTAAATACTGCGAGCAGGTGTTACTTTAGAAAGCAATTTCAAACCCTGGAAAAACTTTATCTTAAGTACAAAGGGCAAGGGTTTGAGATCTTGGCATTTCCCTCCAATGATTTTCTGAACCAAGAACCGCGAACAGGGGTTAATCTGGAAACTTACTGCCGTCTGCAGCAACAAATCTCTTTTCCTGTTTTCAAACGTATACATGTTAAAGGGGATTACGTTCACCCCTTGTATAAATTCCTACAGACAAAAGAATTAAACGGGAATATTAATGTGAGACCTTTTTGGAATTTTCATAAGTATCTAATTAACAAGAATGGAGAAGTTGTAGACTACTATTACGCGTTTACAGATCCCCTTTCCAACAAAATACAAAACCGCATCGAACATTTGCTTTCCCAGTAAATTGTCGGAATTCTGTACCTTTGTACAAACAATAATAACATGAGATTAGACTTGATGGTGATGACTGTACATCCAGACGATGCTGAATTGGGCGCCGGAGGTACAATCGCTAAATATGTTACAGAAGGAAAAAAAGTGGGTATTATAGATCTTACCCGCGGAGAATTAGGCACAAGGGGCACTGCAATTACGCGAGCGCAGGAGGCCAGCGCAGCGGCAGAAATTTTAGGTGTAGAGTTGCGGGAAAACTTGGAGCTGCGAGACGGTTTTTTCTTAAACGAAGAAATTTCTCAATTAGCTATTATCCGTATAATACGAAAGTACCGTCCGGAGGTGATTATTACAAACGCTTGGGATGACCGTCATCCTGACCATGGTAGAGCAAGCAAATTGGTCAACGATGCTGTTTTTTTATCCGGTCTTCGACGCGTAGAGACAGAGTTAGACGGCGTGACTCAAGAGGCTTTCCGACCGAGGTTACAGCTACAGCTTATTCAAGATAAATATATCCAGCCCCACGTGATCTTAGATATATCCGATTACTGGGACATCAAAGAAAAATCAATTTTAGCGTATAAAACGCAGTTTAACGCTTCATCTGATGATGATGGTCCACAGACATATATTTCGAACCCGGATTTTATGGAATATACTAGGGGGAGAGCTAGGGAACTTGGTCGAAATATACAGGTGAAATATGGCGAAGGGTTTACAGCCCGAAAATTGTTGGGTGTACAAGACTTGTTTGATCTTATTTAAAGTAATTTCTGATTGCGTCCTCGTCTTTTTTAATCTGATGTTGGAGGTCTTCTAAATTGTCAAATCGCTCATCGTGGCGTACAAAATGCAAGAACTTAATGCGTAATGTTTTTGAATAAAGATCATCTTTAAAGTCCAATAGATTCACTTCAATTTTACGGTTCATGCCATCTACGGTAGGTCTTGTGCCAATATAGCACATGCCTTTTGCCAAGGCAATAGGTTCGGGATGTATGTAATCTCCCGGGCCTATCGAAGGAACCTTCGGATAGATTTCCACCTCTACGGCGTAAATACCATAAGCGGGAATAAGTTTATGCCCTTCATGTACATGTAAATTGGCTGTAGGAAAACCGATCTGCCGGCCGATTTGATCACCTCTTACAATCGTGCCCGTCAATTCAAATGGATATCCCAGATATCTGTTGGCTGTATCTACATCACCTTTAATAAGTGCTTCACGAATGCGGGTAGACGAGACGGCTACATAATCAATATCCTGTTCAGGAATTTGGTCTACACCGAAATCGAATATTTCGGAAAAGAGGACTAAGTCTTCGATAGAACCAGTTCTATTCTTTCCGAAATGGTGGTCATAGCCAATGATGATTTTTTTTGTACCTAATTTTTCAACTAACACATTTCGAATATATTCCTCTGGATTTTGATTGGAAAAATCGCGCGTAAATGGAGTAATAATTAAATGGTCTAATCCTGCTAATGCGAGACGATGTGTTTTTTCCTCAATATCATTAATCAATTTCAAAGCCTCATCATCAGGGTTAATGATTAATCTGGGGTGTGGAAAAAAGGTCAAAAGAACAGATTCTCCGTCGTTTTCTCTCGCGCAATCTACCAATTTTTTTAAAATCTTTTGATGCCCAACATGGACGCCGTCGAAGGTGCCTATGGTTACGATCGCATTCGCTAACGTATTGAATTCTTCAAGATTCCTGTATATTTTCATCTATAAATTACTTTTTAAAGGTGATGCTTACCCGCCCCCCAGAGGGAAGACATGAGCTACTTTTTATGTCCTTTTTTGGATTGCAGCTCATGCAGGTTTCATTTATAAAGGCCTTTTCTCAATTACGGTACTTTTTTGTACTCTTATCGTTTGAATTAAATCTTCTAAATTCCAAGCGTTATCTACATGAAATTCGCCACTCATGGTACGACGTAAAGCGGAGAGGTGAGCGCCGTTTTGTAGCGCTTTTCCAAAATCATGCGCGATAGAGCGTATATAAGTTCCCTTCGAACACTTAATCTTGAAGAAGATCAACGGAAGTTCTATTTTCTCGATCTCAAACTCTTGTATAGATACTTTGCGGGATTTCATTTCAACTTCCTCTCCCCGTCGTGCCTTTTCGTACAGACGTTCTCCATTAATTTTAATCGCAGAATGAGCCGGTGGAAATTGATCTAGCTCTCCGACAAAAGATCGAGCTACTTCTTTTATCTGATCTTCTGTGAGGTGTTCGATATCAAATGTTTGATCGATTTCTGTTTCCAAATCATACGAGGGAGTAGTCGCTCCTAACGTAATTGTACCGGTATATTCCTTGTTTTCTGCCTGAAACAAATCAATTTTTTTAGTGAATTTTCCAGTGCAAATAATTAATAACCCGGTTGCTAGAGGATCTAAGGTGCCGGCATGTCCCACTTTTAATTTAAGGGGCTTCATGGTATTTCGTAGTTTACCTACCACATCGAAACTTGTCCAGGTCAATGGTTTATCGACCAATAGTACCTCTCCCTCAGCGAAGGAGAAAGTAGATTTGTTTTTTTCTTCTTGAATGTTCTCCATTAAATCACTTGTAAGCTATGTCCGCTAAGCAGCATAACTATAATAATCATTCCCAACACAATCCTATACCATCCAAAAGCCTTGAAACCATATTTTGTCAGGATATCGATGAATGTTTTAATCGCCACGATGGCCACGATAAAACCCACGACATTCCCAATGATAAGTAAGTTGATTTCCTCATTACTTATCGTATTGCCATCTTTAAAAAAACTGTAAAGCTTAACCAACGAAGCGCCAAGCATCATAGGTATCGCTAAAAAAAACGAAAATTCCGCTGCGGCCTTACGTGTCAATTTTTGTGTCATACCACCCACAATGGTACTTGCTGATCTCGAGGTACCTGGAATCAGCGCTAAACATTGGTAACAGCCAATAATGAAGGCCTGTTTGAATGAAATATCATCCGAGTCGGCAATCTGTGGTTTGTTAAACCATTTATCAACAAAGAGCAAAATAATTCCGCCTATAACCAGTGTAAATCCTACCATTAAGGGGCTTTCCAAAAACGAATCAATAGCATCATTGAATACGAAGCCTAAAATAGAGGCGGGAATAGCTGCCGCAACCAATTTATAATAAAAGTCTAACGATTTAAAAAAACGTTTCCAGTACAATACCAGTACGGAAAGTATTGTGCCTAATTGGATGAAGATTGTGAAAAGTTTTACAAAATTCGAAGGTTCCAAACCCATTAGGGCTGTACCGATAATCATATGTCCAGTAGAGGATACAGGTAGAAATTCTGTTAATCCTTCAATAATGGCTAAAATAATAGCCTCTAAATAACTCATTCCTCTTAATTGTCTTTGTTCTTCGGTTTGTATAAAATTGCAACAAATCCAATTGCAAATCCAATAATAACAACTAAAGGAGCCAGGGTAATTTTTGTAAAGCTATAGATATCGTCTGTTCCCATCATGAACAAGAAACCTAACGCAACAATCAGGATACTGGCCACAAATAAAATATAGTTAATTTTTTGAAATACAAATCCGCTGTATTTCTTTTCATTACTAGGCATCGTGTTTTTTAAAGCCATTTTTAATTTTTATAGAGGTTAACGGTACAAACTATGTGATTTGGCGCGTAAGTATTTCGTTACTGCAAAATAAGTACTTAAGCCTGAAATTAATATTCCCAATATAACGACGATTAGAAAGATTGCGCCGAATTCGTACCAATTTCGTAAGAAAACTAACTCCGGAATCTGTTTTTGAGCAAATTGTAACGTGAAAAGCAATAGCAAAATTGCAATCAGTGCTCCGATAAGACCGTGGATAACGCCATATAGGATATAAGGTTTGCGGATGAAATTTTTCGTCGCACCTATTAACTGCATACTTTTGATTAAAAAACGCTGCGAATATATGGCCAATCGAATCGTGTTATTAATCAAAGCAATAGCTATAATCAAAAGTATTACGGTAAAAGCGAGTACAACAATTCCGATTATCCGGATGTTCTTATTGACCATATCAATAAGGGATTCTTGATATACAACTTCTTTGACACGGCTGCTTTTTGATATTTTCTCTATGAACGGCTGAATACTATCTGTATTTGCATATTGTTCTTTCATGTAGATGTCCACCGAATGTAGTAGCGGATTGTGTCCAAGATATTCTACAAAGTCTTCACCTAAATCTTCCTTGAGATTCTTCGCAGCTAGCTCTTTACTCACGTATTCGGTGCGCAATACATACGGATCCTTTTCAAAATCCTTTTGGAGAGAAAGTACATCGCCTTCGTTTACATTATCGTTTACAATAACATTTAAGACAATGTTCTCTTTTACATATTTGGACAAGTTCTTTGCGTGCACAAGTATAAGTCCTAGTAAACCAGTCATTAATAAAACTAATGCAATACTGATCACAGTGGAAATATATACAGATTTTGTTTTTTTACGTGGTGAGCCTTGTTCTATTACTGACATAAAGCTTTAAAATATTTGATGCGAAAGTAATTAATAAAGATGATTTTTTGAGTATTAAATGTAATATCTTCAAATTCAAACTTAATAAACATCGACGAAAGTTTGATGTCTCTTAAGTTTTAACAACGAATATCCGAATTTATTGTCTAGAATAAAAAACTTTTATACTGTTTTTGTTCTAAAATCGCTAATTTCGCAACTCTTATACAATTCTTACTTAGGAAGATGGATTACAATCACAGATCAATTGAACAAAAGTGGCAGACATTTTGGGCCCAAAATCAAACGTTTAAAACAGCTGAATCGACTGATAAGCCGAAATATTACGTTTTGGACATGTTTCCCTATCCTTCGGGAGCTGGACTACATGTTGGCCATCCACTAGGATACATAGCTTCTGATATTTTTTCCAGGTATAAGCGATTAAAAGGATTTAATGTATTACATCCAATGGGCTATGATTCCTTTGGGCTACCTGCAGAACAATACGCGATTCAAACCGGGCAACATCCGGCCATTACGACAGAAGTGAATATCAATCGCTATCGGGAACAGTTAGATAACATTGGTTTTTCTTACGATTGGTCGCGTGAAGTGCGGACATCCAACCCCGATTATTATCGGTGGACGCAATGGATCTTCATCCAATTGTTTAACTCCTGGTATAACAAGGACGCTGATAAATCTGAGTCTATAGATACATTGATTAACAGGTTCAAAAGCGAAGGTTCTCAAGGTGTTAGCGCCGAATCAGATGAAGATATTTCGATCTTTACGGCGGAAGAATGGAATGCATTTCCCGAAGAGGACCAGCAGAGAGAGCTATTAAAATATAGATTAGCCTATCTACGCGAAAGTACAGTAAATTGGTGTGCGGCTCTAGGTACGGTATTAGCCAATGACGAAGTCATCAATGGTGTTTCCGAACGAGGTGGATACCCTGTCGAACAAAAGAAGATGATGCAATGGTCTATGCGCATTACGGCCTATGCCGATCGGTTGTTGCGCGGTCTGGATACTGTGGATTGGCCGGATCCGCTAGTAGAGATGCAACGTAATTGGATAGGTAAATCTGTGGGGGCATCTGTGATTTTCCCCCTTACCCCCAAAGGGGGAATTGAGGTATTTACTACGCGGGTAGATACACTCTTTGGTGTTTCTTTCGTTGTTTTGGCTCCAGAGCATGAATTGGTAGATGCATTGACGACAGAAGCTCAGCGCTCTGCCGTGGCATCTTATCTAGCGAAAACAGCTAAGAAATCGGAGCTCGAACGCATGGCAGATACGAAAACAGTATCAGGTGTATTTACAGGATCCTACGCAAGACACCCGATTACCGGTGACGACGTCCAAATTTGGATAGCGGATTATGTTTTAGCAGGATACGGAACGGGTGCTGTGATGGCAGTTCCTTCTGGAGATCAGCGCGATTACGTGTTCGCTAAACACTTCAATTTACCTATTATTCCAATCTCTGATTCCCAGAATATTGAAGAACAAGCCGATCCAACTAAAGACGGCAGATATATTAATTCTGATTTCATCAACGGAATGACCTATCAAGAGGCTGTATCGGCAGTAATTGCGAAGTTGGAAGCATTGAAGCTAGGGAAGGCAAAAGTCAATTTTCGGATGCGCGATGCGATCTTTGGCCGGCAGCGTTATTGGGGAGAACCTGTTCCTGTTTATTTTAAAAATGGAATACCTTATTTAATAAAAGAAGAAGAGTTGCCTTTGTTACTCCCCGAAGTAGATAAATATCTTCCCACTGAGACGGGAGAACCTCCTTTGGCGCGCGCTGAAGGGTGGAAATATCAAGACCAATACGAGTACGAGCTAAGTACCATGCCAGGTTGGGCAGGCTCTTCGTGGTATTGGTTCCGCTATATGGATCCTCAAAATCAAGATATATTTGTTTCCAAAGAAGCTGTTGATTATTGGAAGGCCGTTGATTTATATATCGGTGGTTCTGAGCATGCTACGGGTCACTTGTTGTACTCGCGCTTTTGGAACAAGGTTTTAAAAGATTTAGGTTTCCATCAAGAAGAAGAGCCCTTTAAAAAGTTAATTAACCAAGGTATGATTCAAGGTCGTTCGAACTTTGTATACCGTGTTTTGGATGACGAAGGAAAAGGAACAAATCAATTTGTTTCATTGGGACTAAGAGATCAATATAATACTGTCCCCTTGCATGTCGATGTAAACATCGTTTTTAATGATGTGTTAGACACCGAAAAATTCAAAACGTTCCGTTCTGATTTTGCAGATGCTGAGTTCATCTTGGAAAACGATAAATACATCTGCGGAACCGAGGTGGAGAAAATGTCGAAATCCAAGTTCAATGTTGTCAATCCAGATGATATTATTGAAACATATGGAGCAGATACGTTGCGTTTGTACGAGATGTTTTTAGGTCCGTTGGAGCAGGCAAAGCCTTGGAATACAAACGGTATAGAAGGCGTATATAAATTCTTACGTAAAGTATGGCGGCTATTTCATGATGCGGAAGGTAATTTCAGCGTGTCTGATGAGGAGCCTACAAAGGCAGAGTATAAGGCGTTACACAAGATCATCAAAAAGGTCGAAGACGATATCGAACGATTTTCGTTCAATACCTCTGTCTCTGCATTCATGATCTGTGTAAATGAACTCACCGAGTTGAAATGTAATAAACGGCGCATCCTGCAAGATTTGATCATCGTATTGGAATCGTATGCACCGCATATCACGGAGGAGCTTTGGATATTGCTTGGCAATCAGGCAGGAACGATTTCTTATGCTGTTTATCCCAAATTCAATCCCGATTATCTAGTCGAATCTGAGTTTGCATATCCGGTGTCTATAAATGGTAAGATGAAATTAAATCTATCCTTAGCATTGGATTTAGATGCTAAAGCTGTTGAAGAGATCGTTATCGGTAACGCCGATGTTCAACGTTATCTAGACGGCAAGGCTGTGAAAAAGCTAATTTTTGTGAAGGGTAAAATTATTAACATTGTCGTGTAAAAGGCACTCACCCAGAATAAACGAAGACCGGACTCTACAATCCGGTCTTTTGTTTTATAATCCATTTAGATGTAAATCAAATGTTTTCTAAATGTCATTACCACCGCGAATAAGGTTCGATCTAAAACAATATTTGGATTTGGCTTAAAAATTGATTATATTAAGTCGACAACGAAAAATATATATGATTAGAAAAAAGAAAGAGAAAAAAACCGCATTGGAGAGAAATCCATTTTTGTACTACGTTACAAACGTAGGTTTCATTGAACCGATGAAAGAAGAAGATCAGAAAATTAGAGAAACGTTAGCGATACGTTAACTTTCTCAAAAAACTTGAAACAATTTAGATATGCTTTTCAACACGAAAGCATTTTTTTTATTTTATGCGCCCTCCAATTATTTTCTAACAAACGTGCTATCGCTTAATGTTTTAATAAATGAAATAATATCTTGTTTTTCCTGTTCGGTTAATGGTATTCTATTGCCGTTTTCTTTTAATATGGGGTCAAGATTATCGGCATCTAAAACACCATTATCAAAATAATCCAAAACAGCCCGTAATGTCGGAAACTGGCCAAAACTGCCGTACGGTGCGGTGTATTCTACATTTCTTAGAGAGGGCACCCGAAAACGCATAAAATCTGCAGCTATTCCCGTTACCCTGGCACGCCCCGCCTCCTCCGCGCTGGGATTCAAAGGAAAACCTACATTTCTGAAACTTTGGTCTGTAAACAATTCTGTGCTGTGACAGCTCGCACATTTAATTTTAAACGTCTGATAACCCCGTTCTTCATTTTCTGTAAATGTCTCTCCTTTGTCTCGTTTTACTCTATCATACTTACTGTTGGCGGAGATCAGTGTATATTCATATTGGGCAATACTTCGGTAAATTCTGTCAGGGGTAATGTCTTCATCACCAAAAGCTTTTCTGAACAAATCCTTGTATTCGTACTCATCTCTAATTTTTCTAATGACTTCCAAAATCGAAGAGTTCATCTCTTCGTGTGTAATGATGGGAACTAACGGTTGTTTTTCCAATTGAAGAATATTTCCATCCCAATTATAAAATTTCATAAATGCCAAATTTTGAATCGGGGGAGTATTCCGGAGTCCGACCCTGCCATTGATTCCTATGGCTTGAATATTATTATCGGCGAATGCCTTTGACCGATTGTGGCAACTCGCGCAAGAAATCGTATTATTTCCGCTGAATCTTTTTTCGTGAAATAGTTTTTTACCTAGTTCCGCACCGTATCTCGTGGGCTTATTTCCGTTTACCGAACCGTTCAATGGTGGAAAACCATGAGGTATGCCCAGTGGAATCTCCGGGTTGTCATAAGGTATTTGCTCAGAGACATCGTCTCTGCTACAGGATAGGAGCACCAAAAAAAAGGATATAATTACGAGTACTTGTCTCATGTGTCAAAAATAGTTTGGAAGAACCTTCATATGCTTGGGCTTATGCACTCACTCATCAATACGTTAGAAAGGGTTCTTGAATGGAAAGCATACACATCTAGAAGAAAGAGCCACCATTGCTTTTAAATTTTTAGGTGGCTCTTAGTTTAATTTTAATTCGCTACACTGCCGATGGAAAATATTCCCGTAATGTCGCTCGAACCGTTTCCGCCTAAGTTATCTACGAATTTCACCATCTGAACAGCGGAAGTGACATTGGGTGTCGCGTTGCTATCATCGCTATGGCTATTACCACCTGTTTTTGATTTCAACGTAATTGTATTGATCTTTCCGCTCAACAGTTTGTCAAAATCTGCCTTGATCGTGATTTTAGGAGCATTTCTCCCTACAATAGCATGGTTAGGCAGTGTCAAGGTTATGTCCCGGTATGCATCAACTCCCTGCGTATAGGTATCAGGATCTCCGTTAGTGCCCTCCACGGTGCTTCCGGTATGAATGGATATTTCTTTATGGTCACTATCATAAAAGCCCTCCAACTTTGTAAAACGGTATCCCGCTCCCCATTCCCAATGCATTTCGGTATCATTAGCCCCAGCCTCGGCATAAAAATTGGGAAATCTTGCTTCATCCAATATGTTTAGTTCCGGTTTAACACCCAACCCAAATTTTATCTGTTTGTACTCACTTGCTGGAACATTTCGCAGCACAAAGTCCAAGGTCTGTGGCTTTGCCTGATTTACAACCGTCGCTCCTTGATCCAAATTGTTGATGTGATATGGGATTTCAATACCGTCTGCTTTTATAAGACGGATATTACTGATCACGTATTTTAATTCTGAAAAGTGGTGAATTTGCCCTTCGGCAGAAGTATTCGCCGTAGCTGTAGAAGATGTAGCATCCCCCAGTACTATAGTCGTATTTTTGAACGTGTTGTTGAAATGCAACGCGATATTATTGGCAACGGGATTGTCGTTGTCTTTGCTACAAGATACCATCACTAATAAAAACAATGATAATGATAAGTAATTTGGTTGTTTTTTCATTTTTTATTCCTTTTAGTTTTAAAAATTGTATTTAATAATGATTTCATGTTCTTTAAAAATCAAATTTCAATGAAGTGAAAATATTGCGCCCCATTCTTGGAATATTGCCCCAATCTGCGTACGTACTGTAATACGCATTGAATAAATTTTCTGCACCAATCTGTAAGGTTGCTCGGTAGTTTTTGAATTTGAAGGTGTAATCGACAGAAATGTTCCAAATTCTATAGGCCCGACTTAGGGTTTCACCGTATTCAGGACTGTAATTTTTGTGTGCAAAATCGCCATTCATTGAAGTCTGAAAATTAAATTTTCTATGCATAAAATGCAGGGATGTATGGTAGCTCAAGGGACGAATGAACGGTAAATTTCCACCGTCGTCGTCCGTTGCACGTGCATACATAAGCGTTCCTTTCCAATGAAGATGTTGCAATACATCGTAGTTGCCATTCAGTGTCGCATTGAAAAGCTTAGCATGGTTTAATGACGTGTATCCTTTCACACCGACAGACTGATAATTCATGGGGCTTCCCAAACTCAAAATTCTACCAACGATATAATTTTGAATATGAAAATAGTTTACTTTGGCTTCTATTCCCATCTTTTCGTTTTTAAACCCTGCACTTGCATTGGCCTCATACGAAATCTCGTTTTTCAGATCGGGATTCCCAATATAATCGTAACGGTCAAAACTGTTGTAAATATAATACCCGTATCCTTCCGAAGCAGAAGGCGCTCTATGCCCGTAACCCGTTCCGACGGAAAAATTAAATTGGTTGATATGCAGTTGATAATTAGTATATAGCGCTGGCAATACCCTGTTTTTTTCCTGTGGCGTGCCGGGATAGAAAATCCAGTTGAATTCCACATATTTGGAACGGTTGTAATTCCAGCCCAATGAGCCTCCAAAATTTACCTGGCTCATTTCAGAAAAATCCCAGGAGTTATTTATAGACGCTCCTGCAAAACGGGTAGTTACCCAGGGCCAGCTGTATGCGAACATCGTTTTCTTGCTCCTGTCTTGCGGATACATCGTCATTTCTGCGATAGATAAATTATCATACACATTCAACTGTATTTCGGAACTATAATTACCATGTTTCAAATTTGCACGCGAGACCAATCCGTAGGTATTACTCCAACCTGGCATATCCATGTGAACCAGATTTTCTGGACGCTTCGTATCATCCATATAGTGTTCTATGGCATTGAAATAAAGTTTCGTGTCCCAAACTTTTACTAACCCTTTTTTGAATAATTGTTTGTAAGAGGCCGACGTAATAATGGCTCTGGAGAGCCATAAATCCATAGGAAGTGCGGGGAAACCGACATCTTTCGCCCTGTCATAGATTGCATCAATCCTCACCGAAGAAAGCGGACTTGTTTTATATGCTAGCCCCAAAGAGGTATTGAATTTACTGTATTGCGAATGGTTTACTTCGTCGTTATTTCCGTCATAATAGTTACCGGCTTTTCGGAAAGAAATGCTTCCGTCCACTACGAACTGATCACTGGAGTAAGACAGGTTTCCGAGGTTGAAAAACTGTTTGTTATTGGTTTCAAAACCGGTCTGATAAGCTCCGCTCCATATCCTTTCAAGGCCGAATGGTGTGCTTTTCCTTTTCAGGTCGATACTTCCTGCAACAGTTGCACCGTGCAAACTTCCCTCTTGACCGGATTTTATATCAATCGTAGCAAGATTATTGCTTTCTACATACGAAGTGATAGGATCCATTTTATCCGTACATGCGCCAAAAACGTGCATGCCATCAATCGTAATCGTGGAGCGTTCCGTACTCATGTTATTAAGCAATGGTTCCCATGCATAGGCACCTCGTTTTATGAAACTGATTTTGTCGGAGGAGGCTAAAAATTCATCCACGGAAACCGTCATTTTCATTTCACTCTCTATTTTTTTCTTAGCGATAGCGATGATCTTTACCTCTTCAATGCGTTGGGTAGTGTCGTGTTGGGCCTGCATATTTTGGGCGTTTGCGTTAATTCCAAGAAAAAGAGTTCCAAAAATAATACCTAGCTTCTTCATAAACCTTAGAATAGAATATCAATATGTAGTTCACTTTTTATACCCTCGACTCCGGGCGTAAAATCAGTCGGCACAACCGTACCCTTCAGAATTTGTCCCCGTTGGTTCAACATAATGAAATTTAATGTCCAGTTGCCCGTCATGGTGTAATTGACTACCCCGTAGTACAAGCCATTGCTTTGCTGTATTAGATCCTTATTATTGGGCGAAGAATGATTTCCCATAGAAGGCTCGGGCATCCGCGGATCCAGCTGTAAGGTATAATCACTTACCTCCGTGTACGAAAACTGCGAGGGATCCGGAAAATCTCCGGACGGGGGATTGGTTGGTTGATTAAATCTGTAAATTCCCGCAACCAATACATTTTCGGCAATTTTAGGTTTCTGTGGCGATACTAAAGTGATGAAGTACTGTTCATCATCATTTCCCGTAAATGACGTCATATTTAGGTTTTTATTAGTCTGCTCTTGGACAGTAATGATCTGTTTCACTTTATATGCTTGATTGGAAATTCTAAAGCTGATATAAAGTTCCCAGATGCTATCTATATTGCTTTCACTTGTAAACACTGCATAACCCGAAAAATAGTTTTCATCCGGCTGATAAGCTAACTCGTGGAGATGAGGGCAGGAAACCTTATTCCCGACTGCATTAACCGTGATCGGTAGAAATGTAACAACGGAAGCATCTGCGTCTTCATTCGTTTGTATATTCGTAATTTTTAGACGTATTTCGTTGTAACCTTTATAGAACGTTCCGTTTAAAGCTTCAATGCTAATGTTATAACCCTCGGTATTGAAGGCAACAGCTTCTTTAAACTCAAAATGATCGGTAACCACTGTGTCTATTTCCGCTTCGTAGTCCGTTTTTTCTTTCGTGCAGGATACTAATGCAAAGCATAGCGTAATCAGAAAAAATATTAATTTTTTCATTTGTTATTTTAGTTTTCCTTCGTCAAATGCCTCTATGCCGATCGGCATAGAGACCCCCGCTGATTAACATAGTCATAGGTCCGTGTGTCCAATGAATATTTTTTCCTATCTAGAAGGACTTGATTATTGACGAATGTTTTGTGAAAAATGATTGAAATCTGACAGTCGATTGGCAGCGCTTAGCACAAGTGGTTTAATATCTAATTAGAAATTATGTCAAGTTTAGCTAACTATATTAGGTACCTAAACTCCTGTTAAGCTCTGTGCTACCCGTAAAGCCTAACTAATGGGAGGGCGGAATATGGAGGTATTGTACTTAAATCTGTAATCGATCAGATAAGGTGAAAAATGGTTTTCATCGGTTTCTCCCTTCGGATGGTACGTTGTTGTGAAGATAGTATATTCTTTATGCATGTAATGCGCACTATATTCATATACCACTAAATTCTTCTGTGTTTCTTCTTTTTCTTTTTTTCTTATTTTTTGCATCAGTATACACTGACCATTACAATGAAGCTGGGGTAAGTCTTTGTTTATACATTTCGCTAAATAGTCTGGTAAATGCATCTGATATTCCATCGTCATGATACTGCGATAAAATGATTGCAGTGTCAAAATGATTAATAAAATATATGTACAAAAAATTCTCAAAACTATCTAGTTTCTGATGGTAACAATCTTCGGCAAAGATACAGAAAGAATCTTCTGTAAAAATAGCGAAATATCACTTTTTTTAGAAACGTCACCTAACAGTGTATGGTGATAAGATTAGGCGGGCGGACAAATTAACTAAATTTAACAATCAAGATATTAAACCGTTTCATTTGAAATATATCTATGTATAAAACAAGGTCGTAAAAGCATTATTTACAATTTAATTAAATACGATGAAAAAGATATTAACATTAGCAGTATTGTTTACGGGATTAAGCGTTGCGTCCTTTGCGCAGGAAAAGTCAGATAATAAGCGTGCAGATCGTAGAGAAGGTAAGCCATCTCGCAAAGGGGTTACGGTAAAATCGGCAGAAGATATCGCGAAAATCCGTACAGAGCGATTAGATAAGGAATTAAAATTTACCGATAAACAGCGTCAAGAGGTATATGTGTATAACCTCGATCAAGCAAAAAAACTCAGACAACGTGCGGAAGGGCGGAGAAAAGAACGTATGGCGATGCGAAGAGAAATGAAAGCTGATCGCGAAAGATTTAAAAATCTATTGACTGAAGATCAACAAAAAATAATGAAAGATCGTATTGTGGAGCGAGACGGGGAGCGTATCCATAAACGCGGTCAACATTTTAAAGGTCGCAAAGATGGCGACAGACCAATTCGTAAAAAGATTGAAAAAATTGAAGATACTAAGGAAGAAAGTTCAAATAGTTAGTGGTTATATGTTTTAGACGGAAGCCCTGAAGTGATTCAGGGCTTTTCTATTTTAAATTTTTTCGTTTATTATCTCAAGAATGAGTGGATATGTGTTTTCTTTCACTTGAGCTAGCGCTTTTTTTGACAACCATTCTGCTCGATCGATGTCTTCTTCAAGCTGAGGAATTAATTTTGGTATTTTATTGACACCCATTTCATACCAATTGGTCTGTTTTAAAACTAGTTTGCCACGCATCAGATAAGTATGATATGTTGTGATCGCTTTTTTTCCAAGATAATGGATCTTAATCCCGCATTCTTCTTCCACTTCACGAACAGCGGCTTCATACATTTTTTCATTGTCTTCTACCTTCCCTTTAGGTAAATCCCATTTTCCGAGACGATGAATGAACAAGTAATGTCCTTCACCATTTTTTACAATACCACCCGCTGCCTTAATGATTCTTAGCTTACCAGAAATCGTTTTAAAAACTTTTTCCACTTCTGGGTGTATGTATAAATAAGTGGCAGTATCGTTCTTTGTACTGTTGTTGAAAAGTTTTTCCAAGTCAATCTCTTGTAATCCAATAGTTTGGACGTCGTTCTTGATTTTAGGTAAAAAATCTGCTAAAATAAGCAGGCTTTGGTTCATATAAATTTTATAAATTTGCGCCATGAATGATTTTAATGAGGTTGAACAAAAAGTTGCTGAATCCTTATTGCAAATTAAAGCAATAAAATTGCAACCTAAAAGTCCTTTTACGTGGGCTTCGGGTTGGAGGTCTCCAATTTACTGTGATAACCGCGTCACACTATCACATCCTGCTATCCGTACATACATCCGCCAAAAGTTATCTCAACGTATTCAGGAAGAATTTGGAAGCGTAGAAATGATTTCTGGAGTTGCTACTGCGGGTATACCCCAAGGCGTGTTAGTTGCTCAAGATTTAGGCCTTCCTTTTACGTATGTGCGCAGCAGTGCGAAAGATCATGGACGTCAAAACCTAATCGAAGGAGAGGTGGTAAGTGGACAACGTGTAGTGGTCATAGAGGACTTGGTATCTACAGGTAAAAGCTCTTTAATAGCTGTTAAGGCATTGCGTGAAGCAGGTTGCAATGTTGTTGGTTTGATTTCTATCTTTACCTATGGGTTTGAAGAAGCTGTGAAAAATTTTACAGAAGCAAAATGTCCTTTATTCAGTCTTTGTACGTATGATTCTTTAATCAAAGTGGCTGTGGACAAAAGCTACGTGTTAGAGAGTGAAGTGGATATGTTAGAGCAATGGCGTAAGGACCCTGCGAATTGGGAACCACACGTATAATAAAAAATAAGCATGACGGTTATCCAAAATCATACTGTAATCAACAAAGCTATTTCTGAAGTGTATTCTTTTCTAGCAGATTTGAACAATCATGAGCAATTGATGCCAGATAATATATACAACTGGATTTCGACAGCGGATGAAGCACAATTTACAATTAAAAATATGGCTAAATTGTCGCTTAAAATCAATCAACGTGTCGAAAACAAAGAAATCATTTGCGTGCCTTCGGAGGAAGCTCCTTTTGAAATTAAATTATCTTGGCAAGTAGAGGAGATATCTCCATCGGAAACCAAAGCAACATTTGTGATTGACGCACAATTGAATATGATGATGAAAATGATGGCTTCTGGACCTTTACAAAAATTGGTAGATCACCAAATCAATCGAGTGAAAGAGGTTCTCGGATAAGTGTTTATATACAAAAGCAATCTGCATATAGGTTGCTTTTGTATATCAATCATTTTGAATAATACATATTATCTTTTTCTTGCCGAAGTACTATCGCTGTAACTAACAATTGCCGTAGATGGCGTTGCGCATGCTCGGCAGCGTGAAATAACAGACTGATGAGTGATGTCGGTATACGTTTTCTTCCAAGATAACGTATATGTGTCAACGTATTAATATCCACCTCCTTCAATTTTTCCAAAGATATTTGTAGTTGGTGATCTAAATTGCTGCGTAGGACATTAAGAGTGACCGTCTGATCGTAGACGCCTTCTTTTTGAAGATAATATAATTGATCGTTGCTAAGACTCAAGTCCGAAGCATACGTAAACATCCGGTCCAATACCCCGACAATGTGTTGTAGGTGAAAAGCTATGGATGCTACATTTGCGGGCCTTTGCCAAATTGAGGTATTCTGTAGACCTTTTGTATATTTTTCGACATCTTCCTGAACCTGCAAAAGAGCGTGAGCTACGGGTTGTAACAAGGTGGGAACTCCTTCGATAGGACCGCGCATCCACACTTCGGGTAACTGTTTTTGATTTCCTTCCATAAGTAAATTTATCTTATTTATACTAAAAAGAGTTAAAAACAGGTGTTAACTTTATTTTCGGTTTTAATTCTCTACTCCTCGAGGTCTTGTTGTAACAAAAAAGGTGTTATGAAAAGCAGATTATGATGTATGAAATTACTTTCGCTTGATGAATGGGTAAAATATGAATTGTATTTTTGTTTATTCGCATTTAGCTATATCTTTAGGGCATGGAATTGAAATTAAAAAGACCATTGGCGTTCTTCGACTTAGAGACTACTGGGGTCAATGTTTCGGCAGATAGAATTGTTGAAATAGCTATATTAAAGGTGATGCCCGATGGCAGTGAGCAGGTGTTGACTAGACGGGTGAACCCCGAGATGCCTATCCCATTAGCTTCCTCGATGTTTCATGGTATCTATGATGAGGATGTAAAAGACCTCTCTACATTTAAAGAACTGGCAGCAGAAGTCGCGGAGTTTATTGGTGATTCGGATTTAGCAGGGTATAACTCTAATAAATTTGATGTACCGATGCTGATGGAAGAATTTTTACGTGCACAGGCTGAGTTTACGTTGGAAGGTCGGTCGTTTGTCGATGTACAAAATATATTCCATCAAATGGAACAACGGACATTAAAAGCGGCATACAAATTCTACTGTGGTAAGAGTTTGGAAAATGCGCATCAAGCAGAAGCAGATGTAAGAGCTACTTATGAAGTGTTGAAAGCGCAATTGGTGAAATACGAAGGGATTGAATTTGAAGATAAGCATGGTAAAGTGAGTGTGCCTGTCGTCAATGATGTAGATGCTTTGCATACTTTTACCAATCTGTCTAAGCCTGTTGATTTTGCTGGAAGATTGGTATATAACGACGACGACCAAGTAATCATTAATTTTGGAAAGCATAAAGGTAGGGTAGTGACGGATGTGTTTGATGTAGAGCCAAGTTATTATGCTTGGATGCAAAACGGTGATTTTCCATTGTACACAAAAAAAGTTCTTGAAAACATTTGGAACGCACATCGGCAGGTAAAACGTGAAGCAAGAGTAGCGCAAACGGAAGTTGAGAAGGACAGTAAGAAAGAAGCTAAAAAGAATTTTCAGAATGCACCAGTCAAGGAAAAACCTAAGCCAATTACATTGGACATGTTAGATGGTTTAAAAAACAAATTTGGTAAATAATAGAATAAAGTATATTGTTGATTATAAAATGAATACACAAGAAGAAATAGAGCACATACAGTGTTTAATTATTGGTTCAGGTCCTGCCGGTTACACTGCTGCAATTTATGCTGCCCGAGCTGATATGAAACCTGTAATTTATACCGGATTGGTACCAGGGGGGCAATTAACGCAAACAACGGAAGTAGATAATTTTCCGGGCTATCCGAATGGCATTACCGGACCAATCATGATGGAGGATTTACGTGCCCAAGCGGAGCGATTCGGTACGAGTGTACGTTTTGGATATGCTACGAAAGTAGACTTTTCGATAATTGGTGGTGTGCATAAAATAGAGATTGATAATATTAAAACGGTAACTGCCGACACGGTAATTATTGCAACGGGAGCAACCGCGAAATGGTTGGGATTAGACTCGGAAGAAAAATACAATGGTTTTGGCGTCTCAGCTTGTGCCGTTTGCGATGGTTTTTTCTTTAAAGGTCAGGATGTTGCCATAGTTGGCGCGGGGGATACTGCTGCAGAGGAAGCTACTTACCTAGCTAAATTGTGTAATAAGGTACATATGTTGGTGCGCCGTGACGAATTCCGTGCATCTAAAGCTATGGTACATCGCGTATTGAATACACCGAATATCGAAATCCATTATAACACCGAAACACAGGAAGTACTCGGTGATGGACAGGTGGTAACTGGATTACGTGTTAGGAATAATCAGAATCAGGAAGTAAAAGATCTGGATATTACCGGATTCTTTGTGGCGATTGGACATACGCCAAATACAGCCCTATTTAAAGGTATTCTAGATATGGACGAAACGGGGTATTTGATTACTAAACCGAACGCTACTGCGACAAATATATTGGGTGTGTTTGCCTGTGGGGATGTACAGGATAATATATATCGCCAAGCAATTACCGCTGCTGGAACAGGGTGTATGGCCGCATTGGAAGCCGAACGTTACTTGGCTGCAAAAGAAGGCGGCGAATAAATTATTTTATTTTTATACTAAAAAGGGTTAGTTTTTTATAAACTAACCCTTTTTGTATGTTTACAATTTGTTAATACTAGATTAACTAACGTTTAGTATATAAAGTATAAGTTTGCAGGATTAGCAAATAATATATGAATTTTAGAGTACTATTAACCAGTTGCGCGATACTATTCGGATCAGCACAGGCACAACAACTCGCCAAAGGCGTTATTTTTGAAGACAATAATAGCAACGGCAAACGGGAACGAAATGAAAAAGGTATTGCACAAGTTGCTGTGAGTAACGGACGGGAGGTCGTGTTAACCAATGCCAAGGGTGAGTACAGTTTACCTGTAGATGAAGATAATATCATTTTCGTGATCAAGCCCCGGGATTTTAAATTTACCGTAGACCAGGATAACCACCCTCAATTTTACTACATTCATAAAGCTAAAGGATCACCTCAGCTTAAGTATGCTGGGACGCCAGCAACAGGTAACATTCCTAAGTCATTGGATTTCCCGCTTCTTCCTAATAAAGAAAACGATGAATTTAAAGCATTCGTTTTCGGCGATCCACAGGCGTACAACCTTGATGAGATAGCCTATTTTAAAAAGGGAATAATTGACGATATCCAACAAAAGGAGGGAATTTCGTTCGGGATCAGTCTGGGAGATTTGGTCGGCGATGATCTAAGTCTGCATTCGGCTTATAAGCAGACTGTTGGACAACTAGGGCTTACATGGTACAATGTTATGGGCAATCACGACATGAATTATGACGTGAAATCGGATTCCCTATCGGATGAGACATATGAAAAGAACTTTGGACCGAATAACTTTTCATTTAATTATGGCAATGCCCATTTCATAATTTTAGATAATATCATCTATCCTAATCCCCGCACAGGGACCGGATATTTAGGTGGATTGCGGAAAGATCAATTGGATTTCGTCGCAAATGATTTAAAATTCGTGCCGAAAGATAAACTGATTGTGCTTGCTTTTCACATTCCACTTCAACACGAAAACTCCAATGTGTTTAGGAACGAAGATAGACAACGTTTGTTTGATTTACTAGCAGAATATCCAAATACCCTTTCTCTCTCAGCCCACACACATTTTCAAAAACAGAATTATTATAGTCGTGCAGACGGTTGGAAGCAGGAAAAACCACACCACGAATATAATGTCGGGACGACTTCCGGTGACTGGTATTCCGGTAAAATGAATGCACAGGATGTGCCTACATCAACGATGCGAGACGGTACGCCAAAAGGATATGTGATCTTATCGATCGATAACAATCAATACAAATTTGATTATAAAGTGGCGGGATACGATCCGGCATACCAGATGAGTCTAATCGGACCTGAGGAGATCCAAGAAAAATATGCAAGACGTTACACCTTATATGCGAATTTTTTTATTGGCAAATCGGATGATAAGCTGCAATATCGTGTAGACAACGGTGCTTGGAAGAACATGGAAATAAGTAACACTGCCGATCCCCATTTCGCATATAGTGTGTTGTCGTATGACAATGCCATGAAATTGCAAGAGGGGAGAAGGCCTTCAGATCCTGTTCCGTCATCGCACCTTTGGAAGGTGAAATACCCCAAATTAGCAATAGGCGCTCATAAAATCGAAGTGAAGGCTATTGATATGTTTGGTCGTGAGCATATACAGGTTAAAAACATCACCGTAGTGAAATAGGCGGTTTAACTACTAACTTTATGAGGTATGGCTTTGGTCTAGTATAATGACCAAAGCCATATTTTTTTAATTCAACACAATTTAAGATACCATTTAGCAAAGCATTTTATCTAAGTTTGTATAAACTAAATGAGAATATGTTATGGATGTAATATTAGGTCCGTGGCCATGGTATGTCGGAGGTGCCTTGGTAGCAATTATCATGTTAACGTTGATTATTCTGGGCAAGAGCTTCGGGTTTTCGTCCAATTTCAGAACCCTATGTTCAGCGTTAGGAGCGGGAAACAGCTGCGATTTCTTTAAATTTGATTGGAAGGCACAGCGGTGGAATTTATTGTTTCTAGTAGGTGCGATAATAGGAGGCTTTGTTTCGGCCAACTATTTGTCTGTTAATCAGATCCCCGAAATTAACGAAAATACGGTAACTCAATTACATCAACTGGGTTTTGAAAGCGCAGGACAGACCTATGTACCTTCTGAAATATTTGGTAAATTAAGTGTAAAGAACATACTGATCTTGTCTATTGGTGGCCTATTGATTGGTTTTGGCACACGCTATGCGGGCGGGTGTACTTCAGGACATGCCATTTCTGGATTGAGCGATCTGCAGTTGCCGTCTTTGATTGCAGTTATTGGCTTTTTTATTGGAGGCTTATTTATGGTTCATGTGTTGTTTCCTTTAGTATTTTAAAAAATGAAGAATTTAATATATATTATTTTAGGGACATTTTTTGGCATTGCGATGTATAAAGCCGAAGCTGCCTCTTGGTTTCGGATATATGAAATGTTTAATTTTCAATCCTTTCATATGTACGGTTTTATCTCGACGGCACTGCTGATGGGCGCAGTAGGTTTACAAGTGCTTAAACGGTATGAGGCGAAAGATATAGATGGCAAAAAGATCGTGATACAGCCAAAAGAGAAATCAATAGCACGTTATTTACTAGGAGGCATCCTATTTGGGCTCGGATGGGCGTTAGTAGGCGCATGTCCCGGGCCGATCTTTGTGCTCCTTGGAGCGGGGGTATGGCAGATGTTGATCGTCATAGCATTTGCTTTGCTAGGTACTTATTTGTACGGACTGATAAAGAATAAACTTCCTCATTAATAACCCTAGATGATGATTGTCTTAGGGATTCTGTTGGCAATAGTGGTAGGAATAACATTAGGACTAGTTGGTAGTGGCGGGACTATACTAACAGTGCCCATTCTTGTGTACGTTATGGGCGTAGATCCAGTTTTAGCGACCACATATTCGTTATTTGCTATTGGCGTGACCTCTTTTGTTGGTGGTGTCAAAGGTCTTATTACGCGGACCGTCGATATTAAAAAGGCGCTGATATTTGGTATTCCCTCGTTGTTCATGGTATATATTACACGTATGTTTATCTTGCCGCTACTGCCAGATGTGATCATCATCGGACCCTATACAATACATCAGAATAGTGCGCTGATGATGTTGTTTGCTGTGGTAATGCTAGGGGCTTCGATAGCAATGATAAGAAGACAGGACGAACGTATAGTTTATATCAATGAGCGTAAATTGTCCTTTGCTAAAGTAATAGCAGAGGGCGGTGCAATTGGATTGGTTACCGGTCTGGTTGGTGCTGGGGGCGGGTTCTTAATTATTCCTGCCTTAGTTAATTTTTTTCGAATGCCGATTAAAAATGCCGTTAGCACGTCTTTAGTCATCATCGCAGTCAATTCCTTTTTCGGTTTACTTGGTGATACCGAGAAGTTTGAGCGCTTCGATTGGCAAATGTTGTTAAGTTATACCGTGGCAGTTATTGCAGGGATGTTCGCTGGTTTTTCTGTGTCAAAAAGAGTGGATGGTTCGGTATTAAAGGTTATCTTTGGCTATTTGATTTTGTGTATCGGTACCTATATCCTTATTTCTGAATTCATTCTACACGATGTCCACAAATAGTACGGAATAGGTATTCAGAGCGTTCAAATATTTGAAAATAAATATAACGGATTAAATTTAAAAGGATAGCAATGTTTTTTCAACAAGTATACGACAATACACTTGCACAAGCAAGTTATTTTATAGGCTGTCAAGCCAAAAACGAGGCGATTGTGATCGATGCAAAGCGCGATATAGATACGTATTTAGCTATTGCGAAACAAAATAATATGCGTATTACCCATATCGCAGAAACACACATTCACGCAGATTTCTTGTGTGGTTCGCGGGAACTGGCCAAAGCGACCGGTGCGAAGATATATCTTTCTGATGAAGGGGGATCCGACTGGCAATATGATTTTGTGCATGAAGGACTGAAAGATGGTGATAGAGTTATCGTGGGAAACCTGTCTCTGGAAGTGATGCATACACCCGGTCATACCCCCGAAAGTATAAGCTTTATCTTACGCGATCATCCAGTTACAGACGACCCTGTAATGGTTTTTACGGGCGACTTTGTTTTTGTAGGAGATATTGGCCGTCCCGATCTGTTGGAAGAAGCTGGCGGTATGATCGGTGCCAAAGACAGAGGCGCGCGACAGATGTATGAATCTTTAGAGAAGTTTTTGTCGTTACCTGACTATATGCAGGTGTGGCCCGGTCACGGTGCGGGCTCGGCTTGCGGAAAAGCACTAGGATCTGTACCTAGCAGCACAGTAGGGTATGAGAAAATTCGAAATTGGGCATTCCAATTTACTAATGATTTTGAAGGGTTCAAATCATATTTACTGCGTGACCAGCCAGAGGTGCCGACTTATTTTGCAACGATGAAAAAACTTAACCGTATTGACCGGAAATTATTGGTAGAAGTGCCGAACCATCCTACTTTGTCGCTGAAAGATCGAGACGAAAGTTGGACAGTGATCGACACACGCCACAAACGTGATTTTATAGAGGGACATTTGAAAGGGGCAATCAATATACAGAATAATAATGCCCTGCCCAATTGGGCGGGTTGGATGCTGGACTATAACCAGAAATTGTTAATTGTAGCCGAAGAAGGAACTCAAAAGGACATCACACGGAAGCTGATGCGTATTGGTATGGATAATATTGCCGGGTTCTTAACTGATATCGATGGAGCAGCGTTAATACCTACGAAATTGGTAAATGCGGATCAGGTGGAGTTGATGAAAGAAGAAAGTGATGTGACTTTGTTAGACGTACGGAGTTCTATAGAAAATAGGGAAGGTCATATTCCTAATGCCCAACATCATTTCGTAGGCGACCTGCCAAAAGAACTACCCGTCGAATTACGGAACAGAAAGGTCATTGTTCAATGCCAGTCAGGTGATAGGTCGACCATCGCAAGTTCGTATTTGGAAAACCAAGGTTTTACACAGGTATACAACTATGCCGGTAGTTTTGTCGATTGGAAAGCGTCGGGTAAGCCAATAGTTTCAGCGTAAAATAAAATTACTTTTATTCTTTTTTTATTTTTCCTTTTTCTTTTGGTCTATCTGTAGGATCGTTGGGCATGTCATTGAGTTGCTCTACTTGCGCGTCAACACCCGCTTCACCATCTGCATCCTGCTTTTTATCCTCTTTCTTTTTTACAACCGAGGTTAGTTCGCGTTCGGTGTCTTCGTTCTTCTCTTTTTCGATACCAGTCGTATCGTTTTCTACTTTTGTTGGCATAGTTAAATCGTTTAAAAGGTAATATTCTGTTTATTAATAACAACGGAAAACAGAAGTTGCTTATCGATAAATACGCAATATACCAGCAATAAATACGCTAATTTTCAATATATAAGCTAAAATATGTTTAGACGCAGCAAAAAAAAGAGCTTTCCGATCGAAAAGCTCTACTTGACTAAATTATTGCAGTGATTTATTGCTGCGTTCTGAATTACCCCTCGCTTAATACAAATTGTACATCAGCTTGAAATTTTACATCCTCACTTACCATTACACCACCTGTTTCCAATGCGGCATTCCAGGTTAATCCAAATTCTTCACGATTTATTTTACCTGTTACGGTATATCCGACCTTTTTATTTCCCCAGGGATCTTTTGCAATACCTCCGAATTCAACTTGGAAAGTTACCGGTTTTGTAACATTTCTAATCGTAAGATTACCCGTTAAATTAAATTCGTCATCATCCACTTTCTTAATATCAGTGGATTGGAATGAGATTGTTTTGAAAGTTTCAACATTGAAAAAATCAGCGCTCTTTAAGTGCTGGTCACGTTGTTCATTTTTGGTATTGATCGAATCAGTTTGAATGCTTACCTCAATTGCAGCATTCATGACATCTTCGGTAGAACTGTCTACCGTAATGTCAAAATCATGAAACTGTCCTTTAACACTAGATATCATCATGTGTCTTACTTTAAATTCAATTTCACTGTGTGCTTTGTCTAGATTCCAAGTTGCCATAGTCGTAAATTTTATTTTTTGTGATCTGTTGTTAACTATTTTATCAGCTTACATTGCTGAATGTAAAAGCAAAGATCTAAATTAAAATCCCTACAAAGCTTAACATAGGTTAAGAAAATCATTTTATATACTAATCGGCGCAAAGCCGTACCTTTGTCCATATGTCTACAGCAGGATTAATTTCACAGGATACGATCGTGGCATTGGCCACTTCTTCTGGATCTAACGGAGCAATTGCCGTGATACGTGTTTCAGGATCTGAGGCAATACACCTTACTAATTCTATATTTAAAGGTAAAGATCTAACCCAACAGTCCTCACATACAATTCATTTTGGAACGATTCGGGAAGAAGAAGATATTATTGATGAGGTACTAGTTTCACTTTTTATTGCTCCCAATTCGTATACCAAAGAAAATTCAGTGGAGATTTCTACCCATAATTCAAAGTATATTATAGAGCGGGTAATCAATCTTTTGATAAAAAAAGGAGCACGTGCCGCAAAGGCAGGAGAGTTTACGTTGCGTGCTTTCTTAAATGGTGGATTGGATCTCTCTCAGGCCGAAGCGGTAGCTGATTTGATTGCATCTAATTCGGCGGCTTCGCATCAAATTGCTATGCAACAGATGCGAGGGGGCTTTTCCAATCAATTGAAAAAGCTTCGTGAAGATTTGGTTCATTTTGCTTCATTAATAGAATTAGAATTGGATTTTTCCGAAGAGGATGTTGAATTTGCAAATAGAGATCAATTAAAAAACTTAATTCAGCAGATCTACACCGTAATCAATAAGCTCATATCCTCATTTGAACAAGGTAATGTTTTAAAAAATGGTGTCCCTATTGTTATTGCTGGAAAACCGAATGTTGGTAAATCCACATTGTTGAATGCATTATTAAACGAGGAGCGTGCAATTGTATCTGAGATTGCCGGTACGACGCGTGATACAATAGAAGATGAAATGAATATCCATGGCGTTACTTTTCGTTTTATTGACACCGCAGGCATCCGGGAAACACTGGATATTATTGAAGCGAAAGGAGTGGAGCGAACCCGGGAGAAGATGAAGCAAGCGCGTTTGATCGTTTACCTATTTGATCCCACACAGGACCAAATTGCTGATGTTGAGATACAGATTGAAGAAGTTAAATCCCTGGGGATTCCATTTATCACGATCATTAATAAAGCCGATCTGTTGAGCGAATCGCAAAAAGATGAATTTGACGTTTTGAGCCCTTTATTTATCTCGGCTAAAGAGCAGCAAGGTATAGAAACATTGAAAGATGAACTACTCAATCAAGTTAACCTGTCGAATATAAATACTGACGATGTGATGGTGACGAATATCCGACATGTGGAAGCTTTGCAGAAAACACAACAATCATTGGAAAAAGTACTTTATGGAATTGATAATCCTGTGACTTCAGACTTTTTGGCCATGGATATACGACAAGCATTACACCACCTCGGAGAGATAACGGGGACGGTCACTACGGACGATTTACTTGATAACATATTTTCCAAGTTTTGCATCGGCAAATAGCTTTTTTTGTATTAAAGATATGATATAATATATGTAATTTTAGGGCCTAATCCATTTTATTGGACACTATTAACGATTGCTTGTATGGATGATATTATTCGTTTTTTTGAAAATCAGGACCCCATTATGGGTGCTTTTTATGCGACTACTTTTACGTGGTTTGTCACTGCAGTGGGCGCGGCGACCGTGTTTTTTTTCAAAGCAATTAATCGTAATTTTATGGATGGAATGCTCGGCTTTACCGGTGGGGTAATGGTCGCGGCAAGTGTGTGGAGTTTGTTGATACCAGCAATGAACATGAGTGAGGGTGAAGGTTTTGTGAAGGTTATACCAGCGATTTTGGGGTTCCTTTTTGGTGCTGGATTTTTGTTCGCATTAGATAGGTTATTGCCTCACCTCCATGTAAATTTCAAACAGGTTGAGGGAGTTAAATCCCCCTGGCAGAAAACAACACTATTGGTGCTAGCTATTACACTCCACAATATTCCCGAGGGACTCGCTGTTGGGGTTTTGTTCGGAGGAGTCGCTGTTGGGCTTCCGGAAGCCAGTATTGCAGGCGCGGTGGCTTTAGCAATAGGAATCGGACTGCAGAATCTACCGGAGGGAATTGCGGTAGCTATGCCTCTTCGGCGTTTAGGCATGAGTCGTCGGAAAAGCTTTTTTTACGGACAGTTTTCTGCCATAGTAGAACCTATAGCAGGAGTTGTCGGTGCTTTAGCCGTTACGGTTTTTACGCCAATTTTACCTTATGCCCTCGCGTTTGCGGCGGGAGCTATGATTTTTGTTGTCGTCGAAGAAGTTATTCCAGAAGCGCAGCAAAATAAAGATTCAGATATTGCCACAATCGGTTTTATTATAGGGTTTCTAATTATGATGTCTTTAGATGTCGTTTTAGGATAAATAAAAATTTCATCCGTGTGATGAAAAGAGGTTGTTATATTTCTTTATAACAACCTCTTTTTCATCTTTCGTTATTCCTCAGTCGTCGCCGAAGGAGCATTTTCTTTTACTGAATTTATACCGTTATTTCGTCCAGATTCACTTTCATACATTTCACTGCTACCTATGATTTGGCCATTTGTGGATTTAAGGTTAAAAAAATACTTACCATTAGACGATGTTTTCTTTTCAAATCTAGCAACCACCTGTGCATTTTTTTTTACCGAATCGACGCCTTTTAAGCAGTTTGCTTTCGTGGCGTAACCTTCGCTGGTCAATATTACTTGTCCATTGCCAGCTTTAAGATTGAACTGGAATTCACCATTTTTTCTGGTGCTTACTACAAATTTTCCCATTACTCTAGTTTTAGATGGTTTATATACTTATAATATGATATCCTTACTTACGTATTTATACTCTAAAATAATGAATAATAATAGAAAAGAAAAACCTCTGCAATTTTTAGTTGTATTATTTCATAATTTTTTTGCATCTCGACTTATAATTTCGCTATTGTCTATATAAATTTTTGATTATATTGAACGTGCTATCTCAAATGAGGGAATATACTTATGGATATTAAGAAGTTGGATACGGTACGATGGGGAATGATTGGTGCGGGAAATGTGACAGAAGTAAAAAGTGGCCCCGCGTTTTATAAAATAGGAGACTCTAGATTGGTCGCTGTGATGGCGCGCACCTTGGATAAAGTGAAGGACTACGCCCAGCGGCATGAAGTCCCCACGTACTATACCAATGCGCAGCAATTAATTGATGATCCGGAGGTGAATGCAATTTATGTTGCTACCCCCCCAAGTACGCATATGGAGTATGCCGTTAGCGCGATGCGAGCTGGTAAGCCGGTTTATGTAGAGAAGCCAATGGCGATGAGTGTAAAAGAATGTGAAGAGATGAATGCGATATCGGAGCAGACCGGAATTCCGCTTTTCGTCGCATTTTACAGGAGGGGTATGGCGTATTTTAATCAGATAAAACAGCTATTAAGTGAAGGTAAAATTGGGGCTATACTTTCGGTCGATGCCAAAATAATACAAGCGCCTTCTGACAGTGATCTTGATCCCAAAAAGCACAGTTGGCGAATCGATAGAAACATTGGCGGAGAAGGATATTTTGTTGATCTGGCCCCTCATACATTTGATATTTTGGATCATTTACTAGGTGAGATTGAAAGTGCAAGCGGAAACGCCATTAATATCGCGGGGAATTATGAAGTCGCGGATACCGTTGCGGCGAGCTGGAAATTTAAGTCCGGCGTTTTAGGAATAGGGCTTTGGAGTTTTTCAAGTACACGATCCGCAGAATTGGATAGGGTTATTATTACAGGTACCCGCGGTACGATCACGTTCAGCATCTTCAAATTGACACCTATAGAAGTGCGTACAGATACTGGAGTCGAAATGTTTGACTTTGATAGACCACAGCACATACAGATGGGACTCATTCAAATGATCGTAGAAGAATTGACTGGGAAGGGTACAAGCCCTTCCACGGGGGTATCGGGACTGCGGACTGCAAAAGTAATGGAGCAGGTACTCGGTTGATGATGCGTATCATTAACAATAATGAAAAGGCAACGAATATTATTTCGTTGTTAGTGCATCCCTCCAATAATTAGCAGTATTCCAACACCCCTCTTAGAAATGCTAGATTACTCCGGTATTTTTGGATTTTCCAAATATGCAGAGAAAGCTTTATCTGCTTTTTTGGTTAGCCATTCATAAAGTTTTGCCCCGTGACTTATCCGTTTCACACCGATTTTCCCAAGGACTTCGAGGTTAGGTAAATTTGGTGTTAAAAATACGTTCAAGGGCAGTTTTATTTCCTGTGTGAGTTTTTCAATATCTTCTTTCGATTCGATTAACGGTACGAATATTCCATCCGCGCCTGCTTCCATATATAAAGAGGTACGTTTTATAGATTCAACTAAACTATCCTGATGTTGCGTAACATAAGTGTCCGTACGTGCATTAATAAAAATATCAGTCACTTCTTTTATAGCTTTTATCTTATCGGCAAGTAAAGTAGACGAGCCTAAGACGCGTTTACTGTCTTCTACTTTCCCGTCTTCCAAATTGATTCCAACCACACCAATATCCGTTAATTTTTTGACATACCGCGCTACTTGTTGAGGATCGTCCGAATAACCAGCTTCTAGGTCTACCGACACCGGAATCTGTACGGATCTTACGATGCGTTGTACAACAAAAAAAAGCTCATCGAACGAAATGTTCTCTCCGTCTTCGTACCCTAATATATTGGCGATAGCGTGGCTTGACGAGCCCAGTGCCTTAAACCCGCATTTTTCTGCGATTTTTGCAGAATGTGCGTCCCACACGTTGCCTAATACTAACGGAGATGATTGTCGGTGTAAGTTTTTGAAAGATGTTAATGACATACGATAAAATGTTTAGTTATATCTTTCTAACAGATCGGTAGCCTGTTTGTTTTGTGAAACATAAAGTTGATTTTTTTGGTTTTTTAATAGTTTTTGTTGTTGTGTAATGTGTTTTTTTATTTAAATTTTAATACTAATTTGTTTTTTTTGTATTTTTAATCATATTTTCTTTTAATAAATTGAATATTTTATGTTTATTTTGTTATATATATCATATATTTACGTTTTTAGTGTTTTAAACTGTGTATTTAGTGTTTATTACTTATTTTATTATTGTTAATTACGTTGTTTTTGTGTTATTGTTTATATGTAAATACTATTTTGTTGTTTATTTGTGTAAATCCTGTTTATAAAATTTGTCTTTTGGCATAATGTGAGTAAATTATTTTGAATATTGTCTTAAAATAAATTTTATGTGCAGTATTGCGCAGGAGAAATTAAAAAATACCAAGGTGTTAGTTCTGGGGCATAGAAGCGTAGCAGAAGCTAGTGTCATGAAAAAACAATTTCTAATATGAGAGATATCAGCCGTAAACAAATGACATTACGAACAGCTTATGCTGTAGCTGTAGTATACTGTTCTGACGAAACCATTCACTTGATCAAGAGCAATCAGCTTCCCAAAGGAAATTTATTTGATGTCGCGCGGGCAGCGGGTTTTATAGGGGCCAAGCTAACGCCACAGCTTTTATCGCATTGTCACCCAGTCGGAATAGATGGAATGGATATTTCCTTTGAGTACCTGTCGCGTAGGGCGCATTCGACTTATTTTTCGGATCCCAATCTTCCATCTTCCGGAATATTGATTTCGGTAAACGCTAAATCCATTGGCCGTACCGGTATTGAAATGGAATCGCTCGCGGCAGCAAGTATAGTCGCATTAGAAATTTACGATATGTTAAAACCGGTTGACCAAAATCTGGAGATCGGAAACATTCAGCTACGTCAGAAAACAGGTGGGAAATCTGGAAACTACGCATACTTGGGTATGACAACGACATGTGCCATATTGGTATGTTCTGATTCTACAGCGGCGGGTACTCGATCCGATAAAAGTGGTCTGCTTATTAAAGAAATCATGGAAAGCCATAAGGCAACTATCATCGACTATAAGATCGTACCCGACGAAAAAACGCTGATACAAAGTCAGATTCAAAAATGGGTGGCAGCAGATGTCCATTTTATCTTCACAACAGGCGGAACGGGTCTGGGGCCCCGAGATCATACCGTCGCAGCCGTTGCAGAGATATTAGAGCGAGATGCAGATGGTATTACCGAAGCAATGAGAGCGTTTGGGCAAATGCGAACCCCTGTGGCGATGATGAGTCGTTCGGTTGCCGGAGCAATACAACAAAGTCTTATTATAACACTTCCAGGGAGTAGTAATGGCGTTCAGGAATCGTTGGACGCGATTTTACCGGGTGTTTTTCATGCTCGAAAAATGATGTTGGGGGGAGGACATTAAAAATGGAAACGTTTGATAGTGCACAACGATTACTCCGCGAAGCTGCATCTTCATTCGGATGTGAAGAGGTGGATCTACATGAAGCTGATAATCGATTTTTGGCTGTAGATATAGTTGCCGATCGCGATTATCCTCCTTTTAATAGAGCAGCAATGGATGGTTATGCATTCCGGATTGAAGATTGGCATGATGGTATCCGTACCTATGAGGTTGTTGAAGTAGTATACGCAGGGGCACAGCATAAGCAGGAACTAAAAAAGGGACAATGTTATAAAATCATGACCGGAGCAGCCTGTCCTGAAAGAATCAATGTAATTATAAAGCTCGAAGATGCGATCGAAGTGTCAGGTACAGTTAGCTTTACGGTGGATCGAGTTGCTGAATTCCAGCATATCGCTCGACAGGGCGAGGATGTAAAACAGTATGAAGTAGTTTTGTACGCACCTCAAAGGTGTAATGCGCAAATAATTAGTCTATTAGCTTCTTTGGGTGTGTCACGTGTATCTGTATATCTCCTTCCTTCAGTGTCTATTGTGACTACCGGTTCCGAAGTGATACAGCCCGATTTACCGATAAGCCCTTTTCAAATTAGAAACAGCAATCAGTTTTTATTAAGATCCCTATTAAAAAAATGGTCCATTGTACCACAGCTTTGTACGCATGTTGATGATAACGTCCCCTCGCTCCAAGCAGTACTCCGAGAAGCATTAAAACATAATATTACGATAATAAATGGAGGTGTTTCAGTGGGAGATGCAGATTATGTTCCTACCGTATTAGGAGAACTGGGGGTCAAAGTTCTGTTTCATAAAGTATCTATCAAACCCGGAAAACCTATATTAGTCGGTCAGACAACAGGAGGTGGAATTGTATTTGCTCTACCGGGCAATCCCTTATCCTGCCTTGTGACCTTTACAGTGTTTGTAGAAGAATACCTGTACTATTGTTTTCAATATAGCCAGCGAATGATCTATAAACTTCCTGTTTTGGATTCTAGGCGCAAGAAAGGTGAACTTACGGAGTTCTTTCCCGTGAAAATCCATCCAAATGGTGGATTGTGTATGTTGGAGTACAACGGCTCTGGGGATATTACTGCAGCTTTAGGAGCAGACGGATTCGCGATACATCCCCACGAGATGGCAGAAATAGCACAGCATAGCTGGACATATTTTTATCCATTATAATAATTTAATTCTTAATCCACCTGAAAAAAATAATTTATGAAAGAAGCACTTAAACCATTGACTACCCTCCGTATCTTTTCGATTAAAGGCATCCAGATGCGTACTTTTCACATCACCTGGATTACCTTCTTTTTCTGTTTCTTTGGGTGGTTTGGCGTAGCGCCATTAATGCCCCTTATAAGAGAACAATTAAACTTAAGCAAAAGTGAGATCGGAAATATTATTATCGCATCCGTTTCTGCCACTATTATAGCGAGGCTAGTCATTGGGAAATTATGCGATACGCTAGGGCCACGGCTATCCTATACTATTTTGTTAGCGATAGGTTCCCTTCCCGTTATGCTGATCGGTTTAAGTAATAGCTATGAATCATTTTTGTTGTTTAGGTTTTTTATCGGGATAATAGGTGCATCATTTGTTATTACTCAATTTCATACCTCGATGATGTTTGCCCCCAACGTAGTTGGTACCGCGAATGCGGTTACCGGAGGGTGGGGTAACCTAGGCGGGGGAGTAACGAATCTAGTTATGCCATTAATTGCAGCGGGTTTTGTCGGAATGGGACTGGTAAGCCACTCCGATTCCTGGCGAGTTGCGATGATCGTACCTGGTGTTATTTTATTGGTAATGGCATTTGTTTACTATCGGTATACAAAAGACACTCCTGAAGGGAACTTTGATGAATTAACAGTTAGAAAGGGTAAGCGCAAAAAGGCAGAGAAAGGAACCTTTATAAAAGCATTAAAGGATTATCGTGTGTGGATTTTGACGTTTGCTTATGCTGCATGCTTTGGAATAGAGATTACTGTTGATAATGTCGCTGCGACGTTCTTTATGGATCAATTTGGAACGAGCATGATAATGGCAGGCGCAATGGCCAGTATATTCGGTGGAATGAATCTTTTTGCACGAGCTTTAGGAGGAATCGTAAGTGATAGAATTGGTAAATCCTACGGTTTAAAAGGTAAAGGCATTCTGTTAGGCGGCTTATTAATGTTAGAAGGTATCGGAATAGGACTGTTTGCGCAATCACATACGCTCACCATGGCAATAATAACGATGTTATTGTTTGCACTCTTTCTAAAAATGGCAAATGGTTGTACCTACGGTATAGTCCCGTTTATCAATAAAGATTCCATCGGCACGATAAGCGGTATAGTCGGTGCCGGTGGGAATATAGGTGCTATGCTTGTCGGATTTTTGTTTAAATCTGAACAGTTAACTTACGCAGACGCCTTCCGATATATCGGTATTGGTGTTACCATAATAGGCGTAATTGTACTTATTACCAAGTTTCAATTGAAAACTCTTGGCAAGGCGGCACCGGTTTCTCTTGAATTAGAAGACAAACAACAGATTCTCCATGAACAGAGATAAACAAGAAACTTTTACCAGTACGTGCTGTTATTGTGGCGTAGGCTGTGGTGTTAAGGTTAAAATCGAAAGCAAAGATACCGTTTCCGTAAAGGGAGATGAGGATCACCCTGTTAATAGCGGGATGCTTTGTAGTAAAGGACTCAATTTGCAATATACGGTAAATGATAAATCGGACCGTTTATTGTATCCGCAGATGCGCTATAATAAGAATATGCCTTTGCAGCGTATATCTTGGGATGCAGCGTTAGAGCGTACGGTCGCTGTATTCAAAACTTTCATCGAAAAATATGGCCCAGATTCCGTCGCGTTTTATGCTTCTGGTCAATGTCTTACGGAAGAGTATTATGTAATAAACAAGCTGATAAAGGGATTTATTGGTAGCAATAACATCGATACCAATTCACGTCTATGCATGAGTAGTGCGGTTACAGCATACAAAATGTCATTAGGAGAAGACAGTGTGCCCATTTGTTATGATGATATCGAAATAGCAGATTGTTTTTTGGTAACGGGTGCAAATCCTGCTTGGTGTCATCCTATTTTATGGCGACGTGTTGAAGCACATAAATTTGCCAATCCGCATATTAAGATTATCGTAGTCGATCCCCGCGTTACTGATTCTTGTTCATTAGCTGATCTGCATCTACAGATTAACCCCGGTACGGACATCGTGCTCAACTATGCCATAGGGAGGATATTGATCGAAAACAATCAGATAGATAGTAATTTTATCCGTGATCACACGGAGGGATTTGAAGCCTATACACAACGTGTCTTTGAGAAAACTGTTTCCGAAGCCGCCATCATCTGTGGTGTGCAAGAGGCATCCATCCGGTTGGCTGCCGAATATATCGGCGATGCAAAAGGCTTCTTAAGTCTTTGGACAATGGGGCTTAATCAAAGTGCAATTGGTGTTAATAAAAATTTGAGTCTCATCAACCTTAATCTAATTACCGGGAAAATCGGAAAGCCAGGTAGCGGACCTTTTTCGCTGACGGGACAACCCAATGCTATGGGGGGGCGAGAGGTTGGTGGTTTGGCTAATTTGCTGCCGGCTCACCGGGATCTGTCAAATGATAAACATCGAAAAGAAGTGCAAAAATTTTGGGGTGGCGCTACAATCTCGGATAAAGCAGGACTTACCGCAACGGAGATGTTCGAAGCGCTCCATGATGGACGGTTGAAAGCGATATGGATTTTGTGTACAAATCCAATGACGAGTTTACCAAATGTAAGGTTTGCGGAGGAAGCTTTAAAAAAAGCAAAATTTGTAGTCGTGCAGGAGATTACGGATAAGGCGCAGACATTGCCCTATGCGGATGTTATTTTACCTGCGGCTGCATGGGCGGAAAAAGAGGGAACTATGACGAATTCAGAACGCCGGGTGAGCCACCTCCATAAAATCATTGATCCTCCCGGTGAGGCGCTACCGGATGCAGAAATTATTTGCCGTTTTGCCCAGAAAATGGGCTATAAGGGGTTTGATTACCTTCATCCTTCGGATATTTATAGAGAGCATAGTAAGCTTACCGCTAGAACCAATACGAGCGTTGATGGGTTAGATTATGCGCTTATAGACAGCAATAAAACGGTACAGTGGCCTTTTCAAAAACGAAAGCGGACAGGAACAGCGCGGTTGTTTACTGATCACGAATTTTATACGCCGAGTAAAAGGGCGATTATACATAGCCCTGTTGATGTGCTGACAAGCGAACTTCCCAATTCAGAATATCCTTTTATTCTGACCACAGGACGAATCAGGGACCATTGGCATACCATGTCTAAAACGGGTAAGGTAAGTAAGCTTAAGCAACATATTAAAGAAGCATTTTTGGAAATGAATCCGGTCGACGCCGAACGACTGCACATAGCAGATGATCAAATTGTATGCGCACAATCCAGACGTGGAAAAGTGCAAGTTAAGGCCAGGATTACGAATAGCATTAAACCAGGAGTTGTCTTTCTTCCAATGCATTGGGGAAAGGCACTGGGAAGCGATCTGCATAGAACGAATAATTTAACAAGCGCATACGTAGATCCATTATCAAAAGAACCTGACTTTAAATATTGCGCTGTTCATATCGAACCATTTTCAAAGCCATTTCAAAAAATCGTAGTAGTAGGTGCAGGCGCGGGGGCATTTGGATTTGTAAAATCGTATAGAGCGTTAAATGAATTGGACGAAATTACTGTTTTCAGTAATGAAGACCAACCATTTTACAATAGAGTAATGTTACCGCATTATGTGAGTGGAGAGCAGGGATGGGAACAGCTCGTGAAAATGAAAGATGGAGAGGAAAATGAGTATAATATCAAACATCTGCGCGGGATTGGTGTACAGCGTATAGATCGTGAAAGTAAATATGTAATCGACTCCAGAGGAAGGAAGACACCCTATGATATCTTGATTTTAGCTACGGGCAGTCGCGCTACATTACCTAAGAATGTGCCCAATCTATCTGGCATATTTACAATGAGAAGGCGGGATGACGCAGATAATTTAAAGAAATACCTGCCTAAAAATTCGCACGTTGTTATTGTAGGCGGAGGTTTGTTGGGATTGGAAATGGCAGCTTCTCTGCGGGAAATAGGCGTCAAGATTACGGTCGTACAAAGGGTGTCCCGTTTTCTGAATAGACAGCTGGATATATTAGGCAGCCAGATGTTGCATGAGGAAATGGTAGAACAGGGGTGCGATATATATTACAATGATGAGGTGCAGCTGTACTATGGAAGAAGTAAACTAACAAAGGTTGAACTGAAAAGCGGGGCGCAGATAAAATGCGATGCTATCATTTTGGCAATTGGTACGACTCCGAATATTGAATTGGCTAAGGAGGCAGGTTTACTTTGCAAGAGAGGTGTCGTCGTAAATGAACGCTTGCAAACGAGCGATCCGAATATTTATGCAATAGGTGAAATTGCTGAATTTGACGGTACACTTTATGGAATCACCGCGGCAGCGGAGCAGCAGGCAGCGGTAGTCGCAAAATTCCACAATGGTGACGTGGGGAGCTATTATGCAGGTAGTTTATTTATGAATATTATCAAAATCCAGGGATTTGATTTGTGTAGTATTGGCCTCAGCGAATCACCTAATGAGGAGTATGAGGAAGTCGTCTTTATCGATAAGGCTAAGCGTTATTACAAAAAATGTATTATACATCAGGATAGGCTAGTGGGTACCGTACTTATTGGAGATAAGAATGAGTTTTTAGAATTTAAAGATCTTATTGCAAATAAAACTGAACTAAGCGATAAAAGGCTTCAACTACTACGAAGTGGTAACAAAGCCGAACCTCTTATAGGGAAACTGGTCTGCAGTTGCAGTCAGGTTGGAGCTGGTAACCTGACCCGAAAAATAGAATCTGGCTGTGCAGATCTGCAACAGCTGTGTGAAGCTACCGGAGCAGGTATGGGGTGCGGTTCTTGTCGACCGGAGGTGAAATCTATTTTAGATCAGTTCTTAGCAACAACAGTTATAGCGGAGGAGGTGCCAATTGAAAACTAATATAACAACCGTACACCAAATAAAAGTAAATCTCCGGGGTGGAATTGTCGCAGTAGGGGATCTATTGCCTATTTTAGAAATTTTACAACAGGTAGGTATCAGAGAAATTAGATTCGGTACGCGCCAACAACTTTATTTTGAGGTAAATGCTGATGAACTTGAACAAATTGAATACGGATTTTTAAGCACCGATAGCGAGTTTGAAATCGATAACGATGATTATCCGAATATTGTGAGTTCATATGTTACAGACGACCTGTTTACCCAGTCTACGTGGTTACGTGAGGGGGTTTATCGGGATGTTCTGGATTCCTTTAACTATAAACCAAAACTAAAGGTTAATCTGGTGGACAATAGTCAGTCATTAGTGCCTTTATTTACGGGAAATTTAAATTTCATTTCATCAGAAGTAAGTAACTATTGGTATCTGTATGTTCGATTTCCGAAGACCAATATTTTGTATTGTTGGTCATCTTTAATCTATTCCTTTGATATCTCTTCTGTCTGTCAAAACATAGAAGAGGTTATAGGGGAAGAGTCAGGGATATTTGTCGGCTGCGAAGAAGTCGACGGAGTTTTATTGGAAGAGAAAGTAAAGAGCAAAGGAAATTATTTTTCGCAAGCATTAACAACTCTTTTGACAACGGATGAATTTCAATTACCCTATTATGAAGGATTCAATAGGTATAACGATAAGTTTTGGTTGGGCATTTACAGGCGAAGTGAACTTTTTACCGTAGATTTTCTGTCGGATATTTGTACGGTATGTGCCAAAACCCGGATAGCACAAATTTATACTACACCATGGAAATCCATCATCATAAAGGGAATCCAAGCGTCAGATAGGAAGTTATGGAACGGTGTGCTCAACAAGCACCGGATCAATGTACGTCACGCCTCGAATGAACTGAACTGGCAAACGGAGGACGTTTGTAATTATGGCTTGGCACTTAAGCACGAGCTGATCTTCCATTTTAATCAAATGGATTTAAGAACATTTAAATTGTGCTTTGCGATCAAAACAAATCCAAAAAGCAGCCTTTTTGGTTCGATCATTATAAAGCAATTATTTCTTGATACAGATGGAGAGTGGTTTGATGTACTACATACCGTCGATTTTAATCCGAATTCTAAGAATCTGATCTGTTATGAACACAAGGTTCCGAGATCAGGACTTATTGGAACGTTGACGAGTTTATGTAACTACTACTATGAATTACAGGAAACAAAATCAAACCTATCAATATTCGATCACGTAGATTATGCTTCTGTCAATGAAGGATCCCATGAGGTGGTTGTTATCCACCAATGTATGAAATGTTTGAGTCTATACGACCCCGAATGGGGCGATGAAATAGCGAATATAGCAGCAGGTGTAACATTTGCCGCGTTGGATGATACCTATTGCTGCTCTATCTGTAATGCAGGTAAAGAATGTTTTGTTGCGGTAAATAAGAAAACCTTAGCGGCAATAAATGCTGTGAGAATTGAATTTAATGAATAATCATGATAGGACTTGTTTTATGTGGTGGTGAAAGCAAACGGATGGGGAGGGACAAGGGCATGTTGCAGTATGGAAATTACACCTGGGCTGAATATGCGCAGCAAATATTGCATTGTACGGATTTGCCGGCATTTATATCCGTGAATGAAAGACAACTTCCAGTATATCAACAGCAGTTTTCGAATCCGGAATTGATTGTAGACTGTGTGTCTGCAAAAGGACCTTTAACCGGGTTATTGAGTGCTCATTTTAATTTTCCAGAGGAGGATATCTTGGTGTTGGCCTGTGATATGATCAATATGGATACCGATACCTTGCGTACATTAATACGAAATCATGTTGACAATAAAGGAATAGCAGGTTGCTTTTTTGAAAATAACAGTCGTGTGGAGCCATTGTGCGCCATTTATTCTTCCAGTATGCTAGCACAAATTGCTACGCAATTAAACTCAGGAACACTTATTCATTTTGCATTACATAAAATCATTTTAAGTTTCCACGTTTCTATCATACCGATCGCTGATCATATTAAGTTTGTCAATTACAATACCATTGACCATTTTTATGAATAGGAGATCAAAAATAGAGAGACGAAGCGAATATTAGAGACAGCCCTGTTTTTAATTCGAGAGCCTAAGATATTTTACTATCTCAGGCTCTCTTCTTCGTGAGGTATTCAATATACCCTATATTTTTTCTGCAGACGCTTCCACTTATTTATATAACGTTTGTCGTTTCAAATTGTTGTAAAAAAAAACAAAAAAAATGCTAATTCATGGGCCTTTCTCCAGCACTATGACACCTGAGTCGTATTGAAGACTTCTCCGAATTTAGAAAACGTTTCATTAGCCACTTCTATTGCTTTTGCATGACTGGCTGGGTCTTCTCCGTATGTGTTGAGTACTGCCGTAAATGCAGCCCACATCTTACCCGTATCTTCCCCATATCCCGAAAAGAAAGATGTTCCTCCAGTAATACCGTATTTATTCAACATCTGTACAATGTATGGTCCGCCCATGATAGAACCTTCCAATACGTATAAGGCAGAGAGGGCTTCCAAGGGGGAAGTTACCTGTGGGACATTCACTTCCGGGAGATGGTCCACACTTTCGCCTAATTCTTCAACATCCTGTTTGATATAGCTGGAATTCCGACGCTGGACATAGTCTGGCAGTACTTCGTTTGTAATATACGGCATTATCGCTTTTTCGACAGCGTTGAAGTATGCATAGAAGTTTTTTAATACTTCTGCGTAATCTGCGTTGGAACGGATAGCTTTTAGTTGACGTACAACTGTACCTTCTAATTTTTGATGTGCAGCACTCGTGCTTTCTTTGATATTTTGACTTAACATGATGTAATCTTTTAATTTATAACGATTCTATACAAATATTGTTATTTATTGGAATATCTGTATGCTTCTTTTCGCTTAATCATCTATGAAATCTGCTATTTTTCTAACAAGCTTTCGTAGTAGGGCAAGTAGGACGTCAATTTCGTTACAAAGAGAATTAACGTTTCTTTGCTTTTTAACGGAAAAAAAACTATGTTGCAGAAAATTATACTTCGACCAAGTATAGATTTTTTATTCTAAAAACAATACAATTATGAACAAAATCAAATTTATGAAGAGCCTAGTTCTTCTTTTCTTCGTCGGAGTTTCCGGGCAGTTGCATGCGCAGGATAGGACGGCGCCGTCTTATCCGTTGATCACCCACAACCCCAATTTCAGTATTTGGTCTAATACCGACCAACTTGCGGAATCCACAACGACACATTGGACCGGAGCGGATCATGCGCTATTGGGTATGATCGATGTAGATGGAACAATATATCGCTTTCTAGGTAAGGAGGTTCCAAATTACAAAACCATTCTGCCCGCCTCCGATGAAGAGTCTTATGAAGTACATTATACCGAAGTACAGCCTCAAGGAGATTGGAAAACAACAAACTATAACAGCTCTGAATGGAAGTTAGGAAAAGCGCCTATTGGTGATTTGGCTCAAAAAGCTAAAACGATTTGGCAATCTAATGATATTTGGGTAAGACGAACTTTTGATGTCACCAGCCCTGAAACTATCGACGCTCTTTTTTTAAAATTAAATCACGATGACGATATCGACGTATATCTTAATGGCACCAAGATTTATAATAAAGTAGGATGGACCAACACATTTGAATATATTTCCTTAGGAGAAGAGGATAAAAAAGCCTTAAAATCAGGAAAAAATGTCATTGCAATCCATCTGCGAAATACCGCGGGAGGACGTTTTCTTGATTTTGGGTTAGTCGATCGGGAAATAGATCGTTCCGCGACGACGCAGTTAGCAAAGCAAACCAACGTAGAAGTAAATGCGACGCAAACCATATACCATTTTACCTGCGGTGCAGTTGACCTAAAATTGACGTTCACCTCGCCGTTGTTGATGGATAATCTGGATCATTTAGCACGTCCCATCTCCTATATTTCCCATCAGGTGCATGCCAACGACAGCAAAAACCATCAAGTCAAGGTGTATCTTAGCGCTGCATCAAATATTGCCGTTTATGAGCCTTCGCAGGAAGTAACGGCGAAGCAATATAACTCCGATCAGCTTTCCATTTTAAAAACAGGTACGGTCGAACAGCCTATGTTGCAAAAAGGAGCAGATGACATGCGCATAGATTGGGGTTATTTCTATGTCGCCGTACCAAAGAAAAGCCAATCTGTGCAGTTTATTACTCCCCAAAAAGAGGCAGGAAATGCCTTTCGAAATGGTCTTACCACATCTACAGCGCATCAAGGCAGACAACTCGCCTTGAATACCGTTATTCCGTTTGGCAGTGTTGGTAAAAAGCCGGTTACGCATTATGTTGCCGTCGGATATGATGAGGTTTATTCGATACAATATTTTGGTAACAATTTGCGGCCATGGTGGAATCTATCTGGTAAAGAGACGATAGAAAAGCAACTTACTAAAGCCACGAATGAATACCAAGAAACCATCGCACAATGTGAGGCATTTGATAAAACATTGTATGCAGACGCATTGAAATCGGGCGGAAAAAAATACGCGCACCTCTGTGCATTGGCCTATCGTCAAAGTATCGCAGCCCATACATTGGTGAAAAGCCCCGAAGGAGAAATTCTATGGTTATCCAAGGAAAACAACAGCGGAGGTTTTATCAATACGGTGGATGTCACTTATCCATCCGCTCCATTATACTTGATTTATAATTCACAGTTGTTGGAAGGTATGCTCAATGGGATTTTTTATTTCAGTGAAAGCGGCAGATATCCGCATCCATGGGCCGCGCATGATCTTGGTACTTACCCCTTGGCGAACGGACAGACATATGGTGAGCCCATGCCGATCGAAGAATCGGGTAATATGATTATCCTTACTGCTGCTATAGCAAAAGCGCAAGGAAATGCGGAGTACGCAAGAAAACATTGGAAAATACTGACCACATGGGCGGATTATCTAACCAAAGAAGGTTTGGATCCAAAGAACCAGTTGTGTACCGATGACTTTGCAGGGCATCTCGCTAGAAATGCAAATTTGTCTATCAAGGCAATTGTAGGCATAGCTTGCTACGCTGAGCTGGCCAAGATGTTAGGTTATGACGATATTGCAAAAAAATACAGAGCTATTGCAGACGGGATGGTTCCGGCATGGATGGAAATGGCAGATGCAGGAGATCACTATGCGCTGACATTTGATAACAAAAATACCTGGAGTCAAAAATATAATTTGGTGTGGGATAAAGTTCTACACCTGCAACTTTTCCCTCAAACAGTATATGATACCGAAATCGCGTATTACCTCAAGAGGCAGAATAGATATGGATTGCCTTTGGACAGCAGGAAAGATTATACTAAAAATGACTGGATTTTGTGGACGGCGACTTTTACGAACAACGAAAAGGACTTTCAGTCACTCATAAATCCCGTTTATTTACATGCAATCGAAACAAGCTCTAGAGTACCGTTAAACGATTTTTACGATTCAAAGACCGGTATTCGGGAGAACTTTAAAGCTCGCAGTGTGGTAGGAGGTTTTTATATGAAAATGTTTTCTGATAGATTAAAAAATAAATAAGCCAATAAGGAGTCCAAAACAGAGAATGATATCTTTTTGGACTCCTATTCCACTATATATTACCTGTTTTCACCTTCGCTTCATCCTTTGTTCACATCTAAATTGTCATATATTACAACAATTTTTGCGGTTGACTGTTAATTTTTAGACATCATAACGAAAATCTTATGAGTTTAAACACAGATACAAAAATTAACGTCGTAACAGCGCTTAGCGTTCTTTCCGCTAACAAAAAAATTCCAAAGGTGATAGAGAGACAGGTACTTACCGCGTTATCGCACTATCCTGAGCTTGGGGATGCATGCATAAGATTTATTTTTACACAACAGTTGAAAAGATCCGTAATGGCCGCACGGCCAGTGATTCGAACATTGTTCTACGCGCGTAAAAGACGGGTGTACGATATATTGATCAGTCCGGTATTTAAACTTAAACACAGCATCGAACCCATTCATCAGGTGGCAGATGCTGTATTAATCGGGTGGATAGGCCATGAGCTCGGTCATATTATGGACTATGAGGAAAGAAGCACGATAGGCATTGCTAGGTTTGGTTTATTGTACTGGTTGTCCAAAAGGTATGTCCGCAAGGCGGAACGTGTAGCGGATACGTTCGCTGTAACCCGTGGTATGGGCTCCTATATTTTGGCCACCAAAGAATTTATTTTGGACCATAGCGAATTGTCGCAGCGGTACAAAGATAAAATCGCACGCCTTTATCTTTCCCCGGATGATATTGTAGAACTGGTAGCCAAACTGGAAGAGAAAACACAAGATGATCGCGAGGAAATATTGGCCGAGGAATCCCAAATAGTGGAGGATATCACCAAAGAAGATCAATAAGCCCCCTGAACAATCTTGTTTTTATAATGTCGAGATGTATTTTTCAAACTTATCAAATTCCTCCTCTATCATAACCCGAGGTATTTTCGTTTGTCCTCCTAGTTTTTTGTAATGTTCGCTCCAGCTATGGAAATATGATACAGGTATGATATTGACTTCCACCCCATCTAACGCTTGATGTCGGGCCACCTTATAATTCTTATTGTTAGCCTGGAGTTTTGCGTCGAGAAATTCGGTGATTTGTGGAGAAGTGTACACTCTATCAGCGCCCAAGTACCATTTATTGATGTGTTTTTCTCCTCTGCGGATCGAGGCAACGGTGAATTCCTCTATCTGCAGATCAAATTGCTCCTGTAATTTTTCGATAGCATTGTTCATCTGATGTACGGATACCTGTTCCCCCACGACATTTAGAAAGTGCTTTGTCCGGCCACTGATCATAATTTCAGCGTGTTCTTTATCCGTGAGGATCACTGTATCACCGATCATATAACGCCAAGCCCCGGCTACGGTCGAGATTAAAAGTACGTATTCCGTACCTTCATCTATTTCTTCTAATGTTAGCACCTCAGCATCCTGTCTCACTCGTCCTTCTTCGTCCATATTTGCCTCAACAAAGGGAACGAACTCGAAGAAAATACCGTTGTCAACAATGAGGGCCATACCGTTGGTATCCGGTCTTTTTTGTGTAGCTAAATAACCTTCTGAAGCTAGGTAAGTGTCGATATAGGTCATCGGGCGCGCAAACAGTTTTTCAAAACTTTTGCGATAAGGCCCAAAAGCGACCCCTCCTGTGCTGTATACCTGAAGGTTGGGCCAGATATCGTGTATGGTGTCGACCTGATGGTAACGAATGATTTCTTTAAGTAGGAGTTCGGACCAGGACGGAATACCCGTCATACTGCCGATGTCCCATTTTCTTGCAGCTTTCGCTATCCTTCTGACCCGCTCATCCCAATCTTTGGTCGCAGCGATTTTTCGTCCGGGTTTGTAAAACTTTCTAAACCACAATGGAAGGTTGGATGCGGAAATTCCGCTAATTTCTCCTTCAAGGAAGCCGTTTCGTTCTTTTAGCTGCGTACTGCTTCCGAGCATCATGATGTTTTTTTCAAAAAAATCCGCCGGCAAACCAAAATTTTTTAGACTAAGAATTTGCTGTATGCCCGCTTTTTTTATAGCATCTAACATATCGTCGGTCACTGGTATAGCCTTACTGCTGCTGGTGGTTCCGCTGCTCAACGCGAAGTATCGTTGACCGCCCGGCCAGGTGATGTTTTCGTGCCCCTCATCTAAATAGTGCCACCATTCTGCATATATGTTGTCGTAGTCGTATATAGGCACTGCGCGTTGGAAAGCTTTGATCGGATCCGTTTCAGTCAATATCGTGCTGAAATTATATTTTCTTCCAAAAGCAGTATATTTTGCTTTTTTCAACATGTCAATTAGCACTTCCCGCTGTGCGTCCTTAGGTAATGGATCTTTACTGATGATGCCGTTTACGTTGATTACCCTTTTTATAATTTCTCCGATAATAGCCATAAATAAAAAATTGCTTACTTTACCATTATAACAACCAAAGGAGTGTGGAAGTTTTGTTTTGCTCGCTGCATAGAAAAGGTTTCAATATTTGTTTACAAATATTTATGTTTGTTAGATGCATTTACTACTCAGCAACTTCATTTTTCGGATAACCATTACATTATGGTTATTAACCAACATATGCTGCACGCAGGTGAGCGGGCAATCAGAAAAACTACAGTTAACTGTCGATAGTGTATTGACTATCAGTAGCAGTATGAGTTGTTTGCTTAGTTATCAATTCAATACAGTATATCCACCCAAAGGGCAGGATAGCAGTTATCGGCGCAGTGGTTTTATCCATCCGCTTAATACACCTCAAGGACATCAACTTACCCGTATGCAACCTGATGATCATTACCACCATTATGGCATTTGGAATCCGTGGACGCATACCCTTTTTGAGAAGGACACGATCGATTTTTGGAATCTGAAGAAGAAAACCGGAACAGTCCGTTTTGTCCGCTTCACTAACCAGGATAAAGGCGCGAATTATGCCGAATATACAGCGCTGCATCACCACGTCGCATTCAAAAAAAACGGTACCGAAAAAGTCGCCTTGGAAGAATGGCAAACCGTTAGGGTGGAGGTATCCGATGAAGCCAAAAATTACTATTGGGTCGACATTACGACTACTTTTCGTTGTGCTTCAACGAGTCCATTGCACTTGCTTACTTATCGGTACGGAGGACTAGGATGGCGGGCTACGGAATTTTGGGATAGCAGCAATTGTGAGGTATTGACCTCGGATGGAAAAGATCGTAACAATACCGATGGTAGCAAAGCAAGATGGTGCTTGGTACAAGGTGAGTTACCAAATAATTCCTATGGCGGAATGGCCATTCTTTCCCATCCCGATAACTACAATCATCCGGAACCCTTACGTATTTGGGATGAAAATGGTAATAATGGACGTGGAGATTTCTTCCTCAATGTCTCACCGACAAAAGATCGTGATTGGCTGTTAGAGCCAGGCCATACCTATGTTTTAAAATATCGGCTTATTGTATTTGATGGGCATATGGATGCAGACAGCGTAGAAAGCATCTGGCAAAGTTTTTCTAAAAGCCAAACAGCTCCTAACTAGAAACCATTGTGTAATTTAATTTTTATTGAATTTGAGTTTGGTGTCCACGTAATTCAAAATTGGATATATATCCTTCGACATGCAATGATAATCTATTGGATCGAGAAGGATCAGTTTTTACGCTCGGAAAGTATTTGACGAAATGGACCTTCGTTTTAACAAAATGGATAACTTTGCTGTTATGGACATTAGTATTCAGACTGTTGAGGCAAGCATGTTTTCCAAGACGTTTTGCTCTGAGCATTATCACATCTTATTGACAGCGGATTCAACCTGTTATCAAGTAGACGATGTAAATTACACATCGGGCAGCAAATCCTTAATATTTCTAGCTCCTTACCAACGTTTTAGAATCATAGACGCACTGGATCTTCACCTTATGCAACTTGCTTTCAACGGCGATTATTATTGTATAGAGCTACATAAGAACGAAGTATCCTGTAATGGGTTACTCTTCAATTCCGTTTATCAGTTACCTCATGTGGAAGTTGCAGATGATATCTACCTTGAGTTGACCTCAATTTGCGGTAAAATGGAAAAAAAGATTTATCAGGACACTAGATTTACCAACTCGATTATTAAATCTTATTTGCAATTGCTACTGTCTATAGCCAGCGATGAAAAACAAAAGTTCATAAATCATCATTTCTATTTTACGCAGCTCAGAAGCGAAGAGGGTATAATATTTCAAGATCTGGTTGAGCAGTTTTACAAAACAGAAAAATCCATAACATTTTATGCGTTCCGCATGCACATGTCTTTACCCGCGTTTAGTCGTAAAATAAAGCGTGTGCTGCATAAAAGTCCTTCAAAAATTATACAAGAACGTACTATTCTAGAAGGGAAGAAGCTTTTGCATCTCACTTATAAATCAGTTAAGGAGATCGCACACGAGCTATGTTTCGAAGATCAACATTATTTCAGCCGCTATTTTAAAACCCATGTGGGCGTATCGCCAACCTATTACCGTCAGCAGGTCGGCATATCTGCCGCTGCAAATTTATCCATAGAATAGTCAAATATGTCCATTTAATACCATATTCCCGTGTCGTAGTTTTGTGTAAAAAATGATCTTATGCAATTTTTACATTTCTTCGCTGCCTTACAGGGTAAGTTTATCCATTTTCTACAAATCGCTATTTTTATTGTAATGGCCTGGATTGGTGGCCTAAAGGTATTCCAGTACGAAGCAGATGGCATCGTGCCATTTGTGGCCAATAGTCCATTTATGAGTTTTTTCTACACCAATGAAGCTACGGAATACCAACATTATAAAAATCCTGAGGGAGCCACCGTCACAAAAAACATCAACTGGCATAGGGAGAATGGCACCTATATCTTTTCGTATGGCTTAGGCGGTGTTATAGTTTGCATTGGTATTCTTACCTTATTAGGCATCTGGTATCCTAAGGCAGGATTTGTAGGCGGTTTATTAACCTTCATCATGTCTGTTGTCACGCTATCTTTTTTAATCACAACGCCAGAAGTTTATGTGCCAAATTTAGGAGGTGACTTTCCTACGCCTAACTTTGGATTTCCTTATCTTTCCGGAGCTGGGAGACTGGTGCTAAAGGATATCATTATGTTGGTTAGCGGCTTAATAATAGCTTCTGATTGTGCACAGAGACTACTTAATTCAAAATGTCCTTAGCCGATTAAGTGCTGTCTAATGAGATCATCTCACAGACTAATCTGAACGATTAGTTACTTCTAATATATTAAACAGCTTTCTGCGCTTGATGAAGTAAAAGGTGTTGCCTATCTTTACCTATAGAGTTAATCTGTATGATTTAATTCATAAAATCTATAAAAATGTCGAAGGAAAAGGACTATGTTATCCCTGCGCAAGCAGGTATAGGACATGTGCATTTAAAAGTGTCCGATCTTGAACGCGCGCTGGAATTTTACCGTGACCTGTTAGGTTTTGAGCTTACTACGATGTATGGCGATCAGGCAGCGTTTCTATCTGCTGGGGGATATCATCATCATATCGGATTGAATACCTGGCACAGCAAAGGAGCGGTGCCTGCGTCTGCAAATGGCGTAGGCCTATATCATACGGCAATTGTATACCCCACTAGAAAGGACCTTGCTGTTATCTTTGACCGTCTGCGGCGAACACATTATCCATTGACTGGAGCGGCAGATCATGGCGTTTCGGAGGCTTTGTACATGAATGATCCCGATGGCAATGGAGTAGAATTGTATTGGGATCGCCCTAGAGAACAATGGCCGCATCAGTCGGATGGTTCTTTGGAAATGTATACGCGTGCGCTGAATTTAGATGATCTATTGAAAGAACTTGATAGAAGTTAAAAGAATTGATAAACTTTAAGTTCCGTACTATTGAATAAGGCTATCTTTGCTTTTACACGCAAAGATAATCTTATTAAACAGCGCTACGCAATATCTTTTCCATTTTCCAACCTTTCGCCAGTTCATCCACCAATTTGTCCAAATATCGAACCTGTCGTGTCAACTGATTTTCGATTCCTTCGATGCGATACCCGCAGATTACTCCGCTGATGAGGTGTGCATTTGGATGTAACAAAGCCTGTTGGAAGAACGTTTCAAAAGTTACATTTTGTTTTATCAGATCCTGTAACGTACTGCTGTCAAAGCCTGTTAACCACTCTATTACCTGATGCAATTCTTCTTTTGTTCTACCTTTCTTCTCTACTTTTGCGAGATACATCGGATAGACCGAGGCAAAGCTCATTTTTGCAATACGTTCATTATGCGTGGCGGAAGTATTCATACCTTATGTTTTTAATTGTTCGCATTCTATTTTGCATATTGCAATTTACAAATTGAATCGTAGAAAGTTAAGTCAAAAAAATGAAAATCTATTTAAAATTTCGTGGGTGAATCTTATAACCTTGAACAGGTATTTTACGCTACCTGCGAATTTTAATATTTAAAATGAGAAGCATGAATATTTGGCGACTGTATCGCCTCACATTGTAAACTATTTTTCTTTAACACGGGTACTTCATGTCTTCCGTGTATCAAAGAAAACGGCGTAAATTAACCTTAAATAGGCTGTTCGTAAACATATTTACTGTTTTCTAAAACATCTGTATCATATTTCCCCAACTATCTCTTCCTACCTTTACTGCTGTACGATGTAGCATGTAATGGTATGTGTATACAATATAAACAGTTGCTTATAAACCTGAATGCAAATTTTGCGGATGTATTTAAGAGCTTAATATGGATGATTATGTTAACGCGGATGTCCCTTGTTGTAGATGGTTTATTTCGAGTACAGGTTAGCCGATGATGTAATCGATAAAATTCATCAAATCAAAATCAGGGATATAAAATAAAAAAATAGTAAACGGATCAATAATACTAAACACAAATGAAAATAATCAACACACTACTTACGATGTGTACTGTTGGAGCGCTACTTGGGTGTTCGTCGCAGGCCGGACTGAAGAACGAGACGCCGAAGGCAACTGTATTGAAGGAAGCCTTCAAAGATAAGTTCTATATCGGGACAGCTTTGAATCTTGATCAGATATGGGAACGTAATGCTACGGCGGTGGGAGTCGTAAAAGAACAATTTAACGCTATTGTTGCCGAAAATTGCATGAAAAGTATGTATCTACAACCGCGTGAAGGAGAATTTTATTTTAAAGATGCAGATAAATTTGTCGAATTCGGAGAGAAAAACAATATGCATATGGTGGGACATACGTTGATATGGCACTCCCAAGCGCCTAATTGGTTTTTTACAGATAGGCAGGGCAAAGAAGTTTCACGAGATGTTTTAATTGAGCGTATGCGTCAGCATATCACCACAGTGGTATCACGTTATAAAGGCCGTATCAAAGGATGGGATGTTGTAAACGAAGCTATTTTGGATAATGGTGAGTGGCGTGATAGTAAATTTTACAAAATTATCGGAAAAGATTTTATCAAGCTAGCTTTTGAGTTTGCACATGCCGCAGATCCAGACGCCGAACTCTACTACAACGATTATTCTACAGCAGTGCCCGATAAGCGTGAAGGTATTGCTAATATGGTTAGTGATCTGATCGCACAAGGTGTGCGTGTGAATGGAATCGGTATGCAGGAACACCATCAGCTGGATAACCCAAGTGTTCAGGAGGTCGAAAAAACAATTTTGGCATTCTCTAATTTAGGTGTCAGCGTGATGGTTACGGAAATGGACATCACTGTGCTTCCGTCACCCCGACGCAATATAGGAGCCGAGATTAGCGAAAATTTCACGTACGACAAGGAAATGAATCCCTTTCCCGATGGCCTCCCTGCTGAGAAGGTCCGCCAGTTAAATGGTAGATATGTGGATTTCTTTCGCTTGTACCTAAAGCATCAAGATAAGATAAGCCGGGTCACCGTATGGGGAGTGGGGGATGGTGATTCATGGCGTAATGGCTGGCCTATGCGCGGTAGAACCGATTATCCGCTGCTTTTTGACCGGGAATACAAGCCTAAATCCATAGTTGCTGAGCTTATTAAAATGGCACAGCGTAACCATTGAATGTCGACGGAAAACGATTCACATAAATTTAGTTTTAAGAATATGAACAACACAAGATATTTGTTTCCCAACGATTATATGGCAGATCCTTCTGCCCACGTCTTTGAAGGTAAGATCTACATTTATCCTTCGCACGATTGGGAAAGTGGCATTCCAGAAAATGATAACGGTGATCATTTCAATATGAAAGACTACCATGTGTTTTCGATGGAACACATTGCGGGTGAGGTCACCGATCATGGCAAGGTGCTTTCATTAGAAGATATCCCTTGGGCGGGAAGGCAGTTATGGGATTCAGATGTGGCCCACAAAAATGGAAAATACTATATGTATTTTTCATTAAAGGATAAGACGGATGTATTTCGTTTGGGGGTCGCCGTAAGTGATAAGCCGTATGGTCCATTCGTGCCACAGGATCAGCCAATAAAAGGAAGTTATAGTATTGATCCTTGTGCGTTTCAAGACGATGACGGCGCGTATTACCTGTATTTCGGTGGGATATGGGGAGGCCAACTGCAGTTTTTCAGAAACAATAAGATGGTAGCCGGAGCAGATCTTCCACATTTCCATGAACAAGCCTTGTCTGCTAAAGTTGCGCGTCTATCGGAAGATATGTTGGAGTTTGATGAAGAACCGCGGGAACTGCAGATCTTGGATGAAAATGGAAAGCCATTGACGCAGGGAGATACTGAACGTCGTTTTTTCGAGGCTTCGTGGATGCACAAATACAAGGGTAAATACTATTTTTCGTATTCTACGGGCGATACACATTTGTTGTGTTATGCCATAGGTGATAATCCCTATGGACCATTTACCTATCAAGGTGTTATATTAACGCCCGTAGTGGGATGGACTACGCACCATAGCATAATGGAACACAATGGAAGATGGTATCTGTTTCATCACGATTCTGTACCGTCGGACGGAAAAACCTGGTTGAGGAGCATGAAAGTCGTGGAATTACAATACAATGCAAACGGTACCATAAAAACAATTGAGGGTCAGTAAGTCACTTAATAGGCAAATACATTGAAAATTAAACTACTCTACAACGATAATATGATGCAAACAAGAAAACAAAAAGCAATCCGAAAAATAAAGATAGGGGCCTGTCTGTTTGCTTTTGCTTTACTATATTCCTGCCAATCGATGCGTTCTGGCGATGAAAAAGTAGATGGGGAACCTATATTTAGTAATTTCGAGTACGTCGGAAACGACAAGATATATGACGAAAACCCGCTATTAGAAGGACAGTTTTACAGCCCTATTTTACAAGGCTGTTACCCCGATCCGAGCATTACCAGAAAGGGAGACGATTATTACTTAGTCACCTCCTCCTTCGTCATGTTCCCCGGTGTTCCTATTTTTCACTCAAAAGACATGGTTAATTGGCAGCAGATCGGACACGTCTTGGACCGCGAGTCGCAATTGAAAGTGGGAACTGCTGGGATCAGTGCGGGGATATATGCTCCTGATATCATGTATAATCCGTATAACGATACCTTTTATATGATTACGACGCAGATTGCCTCGGGAATAGGTAATATGGTTGTGAAAACCAAAGATCCAAAAGCAGGCCATTGGTCAGATCCGATCAAATTGCAGTTTGACGGAATTGACCCAGCGCTATTTTTTGACGATGATGGTAAAGCCTATGTTGTGCATAATGATGCTCCGGATAAGGGGAAAGAGTTGTATGAAGGGCATCGTGTAATTAAGGTTTGGGAATACGATGTTGAAACAGATCAGGTAATAGCCGGTACAAGCAAGATTATTGTGGATGGTGGGGTCGATATCAAGCAAAAGCCTATATGGATTGAGGCACCGCATGTCTATAAAAGAAATGGGAAATATTATTTGATGTGTGCAGAAGGAGGAACGGGGGGTAATCATAGCGAAGTAGTGTTTTCCAGTGATAGTCCTATGGGGCCTTATATTCCAGCAGCAAATAACCCTATTCTTTCACAGCGTCATCTCCCCAGGGACAGGCAAAATAAAGTGGATTGGGCCGGACATGCAGATTTAGTACAAACACCCGGAGGAGAGTGGTACGGTGTGTTTTTGGCGGTGAGACCTAACGAAGAAGGCCGTGTGAACACCGGACGTGAGACCTTTATCTTACCGGTAGACTGGTCGGGCGAATGGCCTCTGTTTGAAGCAGGGCTAGAACCTTTAAAACCATCTGTTCGCATGCCTAAAGGTGCAAAAAACGAGATGAATACCGGACAGTATTTCCCAAATGCAAATTTTACATTTGCCGACAGGCTTGACGGAGATAGGTTAGATGACCGGTGGATAGGATTAAGAGGGCCACGTGAAAAGTTCGTTCACGAAACCAAAAATGGACTTATTATAAAACCGTTTGCAGTAAGTATTAAAGAGCAAAAGCCAATTTCTGCTCTTTTCCATAGACAACAGCACATTACTTTTTCTGCGTCCGTTGAAATGGATTACACTCCTCGGTCGGAGATGGACTTTGCCGGCCTCACCTGCTTGCAGAGCGAAACGTTCAATTACGTATTTGGTGTTACGAAGTCGGATGGCAACTACTATCTGGTGTTGGAACGTACGGAGAAAGGGCTGTCAAAAATTGTTGCCCGTACTAAATTAGATGAAGCAGGTAAGATTAGGTTAAAGGTAACAGCAGATGGAGATAACTATCAGTTTTCCTACGGCATAAGTAATGGCCCCTACAATAACCTTGGTAGTATGATGTCGGGAGATATTTTGTCAACAGATATAGCCGGAGGTTTTACCGGAGCGATGATTGGACTATATGCTACTTCCGCTAGCGATACCAAGCTGTAGATACAAATATTTAAATATAGACTGAGATGTAATACTTCGGTAGCTTTTTGGAGTACTTTTCTTCCAAAAGCGAGGTGATCGTGATAAATAGAAAGAGTCAAGTTGTTGGAGAAGTCCTTCAGGCATGCGCGCGACCTTAACTTAGAGACGTTGTTGGCTTATGACGCCGATCAGTTACTTGAAAATATGTATTTCAGGTCCTTATGAAAGGATCGCAAAGATTCTAACGCCACAACATATAATTATCACCCTTTTCCACATTTTCGTTATTCTGCTCTTTTACCACGATGACCGCTTCTGAAGGGGTTTTCCCTACAATGTGTTTAGTACCATCCAATGGAATGATATTTAGGCTCCAAGTTCCGGGTCTTGATGTCGCCGGCTGATAATCTGCTGCAATGAGCAAGAAGTTACCATCAGGCGAAAATATGCCCTCTCGTTCCTGTGTTTGGCTATCTGTGACCTGTATTAAATCGGTTCCATCACTATTCATAATGTAAATATGCTTGTCTATGCGAACCGATAGCTTTGAGCCATCTTTACTGCTGTGTACATTTCCCCAATCCGAATAGTTCATTTCTTTTATGGCGACAATTTCGTCATAAGGAGGACTTGTTTTTAAGATATACTTGTTATCAAATGTGAACAAGATACTCTTATCGGCAAGCATCATCGCTTTATCACCCAACGTTAAATTTTTCCCATTTACCTTACGAAAGTTCTTAATAATATTACCCTCTAAATCAAGCAAAACGATCCCATGATTTAAATCTGGTTCGAGTAGTATCTGTGATTTGTGTCCAACAAGCTTTCCAGAGGTTAAACGATCTTCTTGAGCAGAGCGTGGGTAAATTATTTCGTGTTCGATCACACCATTAGAAGGATTAACAAACCTGAATCTAATGTTTTGAAAATCCCCAGCAATCGATGATGTTTCTAGTCGTGTAAGCCCATCCCAACTAACGTCCCAACCGTTCAGAGAATAGTTATTATGTTCAAAATAGATACTTTTTGCACCACTGCGCAAATCAAAAGAATAAATATTCTCGCCTTTGTCATATAAAATTTTACCATTAAGGTTTTGTGTCGAGCTGTTTACTTCTCCATTGTCATCCTTGCTACATGCAGTAAAGCATAAGAAAAAAAACACGAAGATTCCCAAAAATCGAATATTTTCCATAATATTTAAATTTAGTTATAGCCTGCAATTTGAACAAAAGAAATTGCATATCATATCCATGAAAACCAGTATTTTTGAGATTAATTCGATGATTAATGCTTCAATACGTCACGCGCTCATTGGTAAGCTTATTTGTACATCCCGGATGTGTTAAAGGAAGGATGACGTATCCTTTCGGCATTTGCCAAACTTATATTTATCAGTTCGTCAATCTCTCGTTCTCTGTTTCTTCGAGGGAAATCCACTCATACTTCCCGTTTAAGTATGTTAGTTACTCCAGACCATTTTCAGCATCATACCGGTATGCGAGGGAATCTAGTGACCGAATATCTCCGTTTTCATCCCTGGAGTAAAAGATTGTCATTTTTCGCCTGAACAATAAAGGTTGATTATAGAAATGATGCTAATGCACTACCCAAATTTTTCACACGTTTTGCCCATATCCGATATGACATAAATAGCTGTACGAGGAATATGGAGATGATAATAGCCAGCGAAAGATATTTGCTCGAGTTAAAGCTTAATCCGTAAGTGAAAAACAATAGAAACCCAGCTAGGTAAATCTGTCTGGTAATAATGGAAATGATAGCGTAAATTTTAATTTTAGATTGATACATGTTTAACGATTCTCGAATATTTGTTCCCTGCACCGGGTATTTAGCAACGCTATAGCCCACTAGGTTGTGAATAATGGGTATAAGCACAGATAGCACAAGCAGAACGTTGACCCATACTGGTTTTTTGTCACCGTCAAACATGGAGTAATAGCATATTAGAAAAACACTCCATATAATGATTTCTATGGTCAATTGTTTTCTAATACCGCTAAGAGAGGGGTGCATTTTTTCGGATGCCATGGCACGAATTTCCTGAGCGGAAACTCGCGGGGATTCCACTGTGCTCCATGTCGTTTTTATGTCGTTCAGTTCCATGATTAATTGTTTAAGAAGTTTTTAATTTTGATTTTTATTCTGTTCAATTTTACGCCAACATTATTTTCACTTATTCCTGTAATTTCTGCTATTTGCTGATAACTTAGGTCCTCAAGGTATAGGGTGATAATTGCCTTGTCGGCATCATTTAGCCTTTTCAATGCATTGAATAAGCGCTCCTGACGAAAGGCAAGTTCTTCATCGGGCTGTTCGTCTGCCAGATCGGGCAAGACAGGGGAGTACTCAATGGCATGTTTCTTTTTTCGGAAGGAGGCAATTGCGGTATTCAGCGCAATGCGATAGATCCAGGTGCTGATTTTAGACTCATTTTTAAATGTCTCATGGGATTTCCAAAGCTGGAACGTTATTTCCTGAAATAGGTCTTCACGATCCTCGCGGATATCCCGGTACAGGCGACATATTTTATGGATAATTCCCTGATGTTCACTTATAAGGGTTAAAAACACTGCTTCATCCATTACTATCTTTTATTGAAGGTAATAATTTCGCAACTGTCTGTATGTTTGTCTTATTCATGTTATGCGAATTTCCTAATAAGTTGCAGAAATATGGAAAAACTTACAGCGATTTATTAAAATATGTAAAAACTTGCTAAGGATGCACGCCTAAAGTCATTTAAAAATTGGAACATGTGTAAGTTTTTACTGCTGTTATACAACTAATAAGCTAAATCATAAAAACATGAAACAATTTGCTGTTATTATTTTGCTCTCACTCGCTGCCTGTGGCCGCGAATCATCACCAGATGGAAGATCGCAATTACGAGATGAAAACATACAAAACGAAATAGGTATTTTAAAGGATCAGAATGAGGCCCTATCCGATAGTATAAAATTCATTAGTGAAAAATTAAAGCAGTTAAAAGAATCAAGAAATTGAAATTTGGCCAGCAAGAGTATTTCGTTAAATGTCTTTAGTCCTCCTTTTTTTCGAAGAGCGATTTCAAGGTAAAATAGCAGAGAATTAAACTGATACTTAGAAAGATAAGAATACTGTTGAGTATACTGGAATACTCAAACTATTCTGCTAATAAATTTTTTAAAATCTAAATATAATACTTCTGGTTCTTCGAGTGCAGCAAAATGGCCACCTTTGTCCATTGTACTCCAATGGATAACATTATAGTTGTAATCAACAATTGATTTAGGAGTTGGAGCGAATACAGGGTCAGGAAATGCTGCAATCCCAGTGGGTACTTTTATGTATGCTTTTAAAGGTAATTTATTAGATTTCTCTAAATACATCCCACGGTATATCCAAGTTGAAGATACGATAGTATTTGTTACTAGATATAACATTATATTGGTCAAAATTTTAGTTTCATCAAATTTTGACCATAAATCTGGGCTTCCTTCCTTAGCCAAGGATAAGTCGGCCCATTTTCCAAATTTTTCTAAAATCCATGCTGCTGTTCCAACTGGACTGTCGTATAATGCTACGCCCAAAGTCTGTGGTCTAGTTTCTTGTTGATGATTATACCCTTGTTCATCATATAATCTTCTATTCCTGTTTTCCATAAATAATTTATCATTTACGTTTTTTGGCTCATTGTCTTCAGAAATAATTCCTACCATATTAAGGTGTATACCAATGATTTTGTTAGGATATAAATATGCCATCCAAGATGCAATATGAGACCCCCAATCTCCTCCCTGTATTATATATTTTGTTTCCCCAAATAATTCATTCATTAAATTATTAAATAAGCTACTAATTTTTTTTGGTCCAATTATTTCATTTAATGGACTTGAAAATGCAAAACCCGGCAGAGATGGAACTATGACGTCGTGTCCATCTACTGCTAATTTATTCATTAGATTCTCAAATTCAAGATAAGAACCAGGCCAACCATGAAGTAGAAGTATTGGTGGCTTTGAAGCGTTAGTTTTAAAGTGCAAAAAATGAATTGTATAATTTTCACTTACGAATGTATAGTTGGGTAATAAATTTAATTCTTCCTGAACGTCATACCAGTTATAATGAATATTCCAAAAATTAACTAGTTTTAATAAATCATCATAACCGACACCATCTTGCCAACCATCTCTTTTAGGAAAATCTCGCCAGTTATATTTTTTAACCTTAATTTGTATATCATTTATATGTTCTCTATTAATTTCGATTTTAAATGGATTTATGGTAGCGTTTTTCATGGAATATATTATCTTAGTTCTAGAAAAAAAATTAATCAAATAGATGTTGTTATTTGATTTAAATAGGTTTTAGTAATCTTTTAACAATTCATAAATATTATTGTTTACTGTGAATCTTAATTATTAAATTAAATTTCATATTTATAACATTGGATACCAATTTTGACATTACATATCGAGGGGGATGAGTTTTTTGCTGATCTGGTGTTTTACAACCGCATTTTGCAATGCTTTGTGATCACAGAAATCAAAACCCACAAGCTGACGCATCAGCACATTGGTCAGCTGCAGATGTGGTCAATAATTATGATCGTGTAGAGAAGCTTCTCTATGAAAACCCTACCAATGGTATTTTTGCTCTGTGTCAGTAAGAACGATGCTGTCGTGAAATTCACACTGGCAGAGTGCTTCCCATACCATACCATACCATTGCCGCCAACAGTCACAATTGTAACTCTGTTTTCAAATCTCAGTTCTGTTGTGCTCATAAATATATATTGGAAATGTACAAAGATCAAGAGGCCTACCAATCCCATTTGAAAACCGAGCATTTCCTAAAATACAAGACAACCACACTCCACATGGTTAGATCATTAAAACTTGTGGATATGGATGCACTGGATCTGGATACCGCGGTACAAATTTTCAACAAGATGCCAGCTAATAGAAAATATCAGGCTACGCCGCCTGCTCCAAACCATTTGGTGCAGAAGCATTTCAAAAATCGATAAAACAGTCATACGATGGATGGGCAATGGCGGTTTTTTTATAAACAGTTGAGGAACCACGCTGATAGTAGACCCTTTCCATAGATGATGCCTGTGCGAGGTAGGGCATCGTGCAGGCATCACTTTTCAACTTGCGGCAGGAGGGTAAATCACCGCCGTGAAGAAGGGCAGGGCAGTGGGTTTTTATTTATATATCCCCTGGTCTTACAAATTACTGCTAAACAATAAATTAATACCGCTAATTCAAAACGTAAAAAGTATATTTGCCGCAAAATTATGGATTTATGAAAAGAATATTTTTGGGGATGATTATGGCGCTTGCTGTAAATCATGCCTTCGCCCAAACCGAAACAGTAACAGACAACGGGGGGATAAAACCTCGTAAAGGAAGCTTTGCAACCGAGCTGAATTTTAACCCATTTAAAGGCAATCTGAGCCTTAGCAATTCCCTAAACCAGATCAAAGGACGGTACTTCATTAGTGATGCTGTAGCGCTGCGTGCGGGATTGAGTATCAATGTTATTGATTCGACCTTTAGCAGCGGCAATCCCTATGGTGCCGAAGCACAAATTATCAGTGGCACCAACAAACGTACGGGACTTGGCATCAACATTGGAATAGAGCGACATTTTAAGGGTACGAAAAGACTGTCCCCTTATATTGGCTTGGATCTAACATGGTCGAAGCTTTCGGCATCTCAAGAAATGACCACGAATGGAACGACGACGACGACAAAAAACGCCTGGTTGGAAACACAATATAGACAGGTTCAGTACTATAACAATGGTAGCTATTATTATACGGTGCCTTACAACACGTTAACAAACAATGCCTATACACGGTTTGGTGTAGCAGCTATAGCAGGGTTTGATTACTATGTGGCAAAAAATCTTTTCTTGGGATATGAATTTAACCTCGGATACGCACAGACCTCTTACAAGTCGCCAGAGTCGGAAACAACTGGGCAGACCAACAACACGGATAATTTTGTGCACTCGAAGAAAAAGAAAGAATTTGGTACTTCTCTGATCAACGGTATTCGTATTGGCTACGCGTTCTAAAGAAGACATATCATGAAGAACATATTTTGCTGCTGTATAGCTTTTCTCACGCTGTTTTTTTCTGGTTGCGAGAAGGATGGATTGACACATCCTGAATTACAGACCTTATCTGTCACAGCAACCTCGCCAACGACCATTACTGTGGTCGGAAATATTGTCGCGCTCGGAAGCGAAAAGATTCAAGATTATGGATTCGTTTACAGTCATGATTCTTATATCGACGAAAATAAAGGAACCAAAGTGTCGCTGGGTAACAACCCGCAAAAGGGGCAGTTTACGAAAACACTTGAAAACCTTGTCTTAACGGGTAATTATTACGGTAGTATCTATGTGAGATCTTACCTCAAGAATACGAAAGGGACGGCTTTCGGTGCCGTCTTAAATGTTAACCTCCCTAGTTTAACGACAAGTGGTATTAGTCCGGCAACAGGGAAGGTCGGCGATAAAGTTAAAATTACTGGACAATTTTATGATACGGATGCTTCCGCTATTTCTGTACGATTTAATAATGTCGTTGCAAAGATCATTTCGGTCAGTAGTACGGAGATCAGTGCAGAGGTGCCTGCCGGAGTTGATGCTACGCATGGACAATCAGTTAACGTAACCGTAAATATAGGCGGCTTAAATCTTAACAATGGATACAATTATTTTACCATGCAGGCCAATGTTACGGATTTTACGCCAAAAACAGGGCCAGTAGGTACGCCAATTAGATTCATGGGCGATAATATGCCTGCCAACTACTATTACAATTCAGATATCTTGGTCCATATCGGAGGTAGTTCTCTTAATATGTCGTATTCTTCCATGAATGTCGTACCTGTACCGTTTACCGTCGGCATCTCATCAGAGGTTGCCGTAACGATCAACGGGCAACGGAAAGTATTACCCGGGGTATTCACAGTTACTCCGCCAGTAATCACATCGACTACGGAATCTATTTTCCCGGGACAGAATTTGATGATCTACGGTACGAACTTCGTATCTACCGGTGACGTAAGCAATGGCAGGCCTATGGCGAAACTCGGTTCAGGAACTTATCAAGCGGTATCTATCTATAATAGTGGGCAGTATGTATATACGGTGCCCAGCAATATAAGCGAAGGAGAGTATACCTTGTATTTAAAGGTGGGGCCACATGAAGTACAAGCGCCAAAGAAAATCGATATAATTGGATATGTAGCGACGACGTTTTCTCCGTCGAGCGGAGGTCCGAATCGACAGGTAAATATAACAGGACGTTTTATACAGGGCACTTATTATGAGGTGTCTTTCGGATCGGTAAGAACAAGTGCTTTAGCCACATCGGCTACGAACCTACAAACTAACGTCCCGACAGGAGTGAATGAAGGTGCTGTGAAGATAGCTGTTCACGTACCAAATAAGACCATAACCCTCGCTGGTGATTTTCAGGTGATCGGTCCCTCATTTTCTTCGTTTTCTCCAGCGTCTGGTGTTCCGGGTACATTGATTACCATAAAGGGAGCAGGATTTAATCCGCATTATACGATGGTAAGATTTGGTACAGTAGTGGTGGCACCGAATACGCTGACCGACGATACGATTGTCGTGGCGGTACCATCTAATGTGAGCCCTGGAGCCATGAAGCTTACGATTGAGACAAACGGTCAGACTGTTGTACACAACGATAATTTTACGATCTTGCAGTAAATCAGAATAGATATCTAACAAAGGAACCTGAATCAACATCATGATTCAGGTTCGTTTGTTATGGTGAGATTAGTTACAGATTTTCTCTAACTCTTTATCCGCCAGCTTGCTCAAAAGTCGAACAGCTGCGAAACTGATACAATATTCCGAAGGGAAGGTGTAGAATTAGGTAAAGAGCTTCTTCCGATGGTTAAGACCCCATTCCTTAAGTGCATCAATGATAGGGATGATCGATTCGGCATAAGGTTCAGGCCTGTAAAGAATTTTTACCGGATACTCATTAATTATAACACGTCTGATTAGTTTATGCTCTTCGAGATCTTTTAGTTCTTTTGCCAACACCTTCGGTGTGATGCAGGAGATACTATGTTGTATGTCCGTAAAGCGTTCGTTGCCCACCATTATGGATACAAGAATAGGTAATTTCCATTTTCCGTTAAAAACATCCAATGCATCCCTTACTGGTTTTAAGGTATCCAAGCAGGACAAGTAAGATTGTTTAGGGGTCATATATTATTGTTTTCAAATCATGAATGCACTATCCTTTAGGAAAGTGCTATACAAAGGAAAGTAATTTTTCGTACATTTGCAACAGTTTTTTATACAAGACTTCAACTGAATGAGAACAGAAATAAAAGATAAGAAAATAAATTATTCCATTTTAGAATTGGCCAATGTGCCGCAAGAAGGAACAATCAAGCAAACCTTGAATGATTCGCTGGAAGTAGCCCGACAGGCCGAAGCGCTGGGTTACAAACGTTTCTGGCTCGCCGAGCACCACAATGCGGAGTTTATCGGGAGCAGTGCCACATCGGTGCTCATTGGTTACATTGCCGAAAACACGTCAACTATCCGTGTAGGATCCGGCGGGATCATGCTGCCCAACCATTCCCCTTTGATTATAGCCGAGCAGTTTGGCACCTTGGCCCATTTATATCCGGGTCGGATTGACCTGGGGCTCGGAAGGGCGCCCGGTACCGACCAGGAAACGGCCCGTGCCATCCGTTCCGATTTTATGGAGGCTGCTCATTCTTTTCCGGCAGAAATAGGGAAAATTCAGCAGTATTTTTCGCGAGAGAATAAACAGGCTAAAGTGAGGGCTACTGTTGCCGAAGGAAGAGATGTCCCGCTTTATATTCTAGGATCGAGTACGGATGGTGCGCATATTGCCGCGCAACTTGGCTTGTCTTATGCATTTGCCAGTCATTTTGCTTCCACGCATTTGCATAATGCTCTGCGCATCTACGAACAGGAATTTCAGCCCTCAAAATCTTTGGAAAATCCGTATACCATGGCGGGAATCAATGTATATATAGCCGACACCGATGAAGAAGCAGAAAGCTTATTTACCACGCATGTGCGGATGTTTCTGAGTGTCTTAACGGGTACAAAAGAAGGGGTGCATCCACCCGTAGAAATGACAGCTGAGCTTCAAGCGATGATGAATCATCCAACCCTAGCGCAAATGATTAGATATTCTTTTGTGGGAAGTAAGAAAAAAGTAAAAAAAGAAATAGAAGAGTTTCTTGAACTAACCGGTGTGGATGAGCTGATTACTGTCACCATCGCTCACAACCGTGAGGATCGAATCAAATCTATCCGACATTTTGCAGCAATAATGGACGAGATCAACGAAGCGAGGGATTAATATCTTGATTTTACGCAGTTTATGAGTCCGACACATTGAGAGGGAATTTGGAGTTGCCGAATCCGGCATTTAGAAAATTAAAATAAAAGATAAGTTTAACAAATAGACTGCTAGACCTAATTGGGTAGGCACTGGACCGAATCCGGTTAGCTGCTCACCTAGTTAATGTAGCACTCAACCGCTTAGGGTTAGCGCTTCATCGATTCGGTTGTAAGTTCACCTTGTTGGGTTAACACTCGACCGTGTATGGTTCGTGCTAGACTCAGTGCGGATAGCAGTTCAGACAATCTGGTGGGCACTTGATTGGATATAGTTAGCGCTGAACCGAACACGGATAATAGCTTACCGTATACGCTTTGCACTCGACCAGTTATGGTCAATACTTCATCCATTCCGGTTAGCTGTTCACTCGGTTAGCTTAACACTCGGCCGGTTATGTTCGGCACTGACCCCGGTTCGGTTAGTAGCTCCCCCGATCCGATGGACACTTGACCGTGTATGGTTCGTGCTAGACTCAGTGCGGATAGCAGCTCACCCAATCAGGTGGACACTCGACTGGATATGGTTAGTGTTGAACCCCATCCGGGCAGCTGCTAACCCAATTCCGTGTAGTACAAACCGTGTACGGAAAATGCATATAATCAAATATTTATGGAGTAACTTGATCAATCTTGATCAGCCCCGGGTGACTGGTTACTCGTGATTGGTGACTAGGAGTTAGGTGACAGGAGTTAGAGACTAGATCATCCTACTTCCTGAAATCTAACTCCTAACACCTTAATACTTAATACTAAGACATCATGGCAGCTTTGTGTTCTTTATTTTTCGGTTTTCTTTTTGCTTGTTTATGCCCTTTTGTGGGCGTTTGTGATAGTACTGTAAATCAAAAGCACGTCATCGCGAGGAGCATAGCGACGTGGCAATCTGTGCTTTTGCCAGGAATATTGCTTCTTCAATATTATAAAAAAAACGTCTCTACTATTTGCGAATATCTAGCATTATTTCCGCGTAATTTCTTCCGAGTTGCCGATAGCCTGCAGGACTAAAGTGCAATCCATCCGGTATTCCTTCGCAATCGTCGGATGAAACAATATGAGCTGTTGGAATTACTCCTGGTAAAGTCTTAATAACAGCATTCATACTCGCACACTTACCTCCTTGTTCTGCTGATAGTAACTCACCGGCTAATAAAGGTGTTTGGGATGCTTCAAGTTTAAGATCTTGTAGTAGATTTTGATAAACCTTATTAACCTTGTTTGGCCAATCGCGATCTCCCGTATTGCTTTCTCCCTGATGTAGTAAGATCCCTTTAATGACGCCTGTTTGCTGCGCGATTTTGGCCATTTCGACAAGACGTCCGTAAGGATCATTATCGTATGCGGAGAGGATACCCTTCATCCAATTAGGTGCTTTGGCTACATAGCTAATCGTGCTATCTTTATCAAAAAGCTGGATATCGCATCCGCCGACGGATATGTTAATAATACCGATACGGATGCTATCCGGTAGGTTTTCAGCTAGTTTTTTGCCAAAGTAGTCCGCGGGCGTTAAACCGTTGTTGCATCGTGTGATCGGAGGCTGTGCAAGATACCATTCTCCTTTTTTGCGATCGAGTTCTGGGCAGTCTACGGCTTGAAGTGAATAGAAGCGCTCATTGCCCACAGTGTCCTGATCTTCAAATTTGCCATGGCCTTCCATATTAGATTGTCCAAAGCAGAGATAAATGTGGAAGTTCTTGTCTTGGGCATATGATTTTTGAATTGTATATACTGAAATAGAGGTTATAATGGTTAATAAGATCAAGTAATTCTTTATATTCATGATTTTTGTGCCTATTAGTAAAAAAGGAGGGACGATTGCCCTATCGCCCTCCCCAAAAAACTGTTCCAGTGCTTCTAACGGAAACAGTATATCGTTATTTTTGTTTTTCTAGTGCTTCTGCTACAGCTTGATAGGCCGGTTTTCTGACGAAAGTCTCCGACCATATACCGATTGGCTCTCCTCTTCTCCAGAACGAGTATTGATTGTCGGGACTATCTAAAGGGCTCCAAACGGTGATACCATACTGCTGGGCTTTCGGAATGATCTCGAAGTATTTTTCGATCACAAACTTGTACATCTCCGCTTGTTTTTGGTACATTTCGGCGGTTGCATTCGGCGTTTTAATGCCGTCGCCCAAACCGATGTCAAGCTCGGATACTTTGATCAATTTACCGGTGGCAGCCAATAATTCGTACATGTTGATGATGTTATCTTTATTGGTATTGATGTCAATGTGCATTTGTGTACCGATACCATCTACCGTTACGCCTTTACTTTCTACGTAATCAACATAGGCAATTAAACCTTTACATTTGTTGCCTGCACCTTCTAAACCATAGTCATTGATGAAAAGAATATCTTCTGGATTACCGTACTGCCTAGCAAATTGGATCGCTTGGACGGCGTAGTCTTTACCGAGGTAATCTTGCCAATAGAATTCATCTTCTGCCAATTCGGCTTTACCGACGCCGGTCTTCAATGCGTACTGATCTGGCCAGTCAGACATGGGTTCGTTGACCACATCCCAAGCCTTGACATAATCTTTGGTAACCGATAACATCCCTGCAATAAAAGTTTCGAGGGCATCGGTGATAATTGATTTTTTCTCCTCCGGTGTTTTTTCAATTATACTACCACCCGGACCACCATATCCTTCACCTTGTGCAGAGTGTGAACGCGTGGAGTTGTTACCCCATCCACCCCAGGGGCTGATGCCATTCTCAAAATCTCCATTCGTAAGGAGATTAGTATTGCTTCCCGCTTTCGTCAGACTGATATTGTCGATATATGTGATGCCGTCGTATTGGCCATGATTAATAATAAAGCGGTTGCGCAAGGCGGTAGTCGTGAGTTTAAGTTCGTACTCTTTGTAATCTGTCGTTAAAGTTATCGCACCAAAGCCATTGCCTTGATAGTCAGCTGTGCTTTGCAGGTCAAAGCTAATGTTTCCGGTTTTGCTGCCTTTTGCTGCCACTTTCAAGATGTATTCGGTATTATTCTCCATACCTGTGAGATCATGGACTGTTTGGGCTTCCCAGGCGTTGACGACCGTAGGATTTGTCAGTTTTAACGCATAGCCTCCTTCTGATGGACCGTTGGATCCGCCGTTTGGATCTTCTCTACGAATGGTAATATCATCGATCCATATACTACCATCAAACGTTCCGAAATTAACTAGAAATCGTTTTGCATTTGGTCCAGAAATTATCGTTGATAACTTGATTTCTTTCCACTCGTTTGTAATAGCCAGAGCAGGGTAATCGCCTTGGCCGCTATAATTAGCCGGGTTTTGGAAGCCGGCTCCTATAGGACCGGCTTTCGAACCTTTAATTTTAAGTGATAATACATAGGTCGATCCTTCCTCTAATTGGTTCGTAAAATCATAGGCAAGTTGTGCTTCCCAAGAATTAACTGGCGATGGGTTCGTAATCTTAAGTGCATGGCCAATGTTGTCATATCCTTCTCCATTAGCCGATTGTTCATGTGTTGAGCTATTTCCCCATCCGGACCATCCACTTATATCGGTTTCAAAATCGGTGTTGGCAATAACACTGGGATCTAAGGAAGGCCCACCACTTCCAGGTATTACTATGGGCGCAATCAGGCTATTTAAATAGGTCGCATTCTGTCCGGAGTGCCAAGTGAGCGTATGGCCGAAAAGAGCCATGTTATTTTCTTTAGCTGCTGCAACCAATCGCTCTAGCTTGCTCAGGTTAAGTGAACCATCTGCTTGTACGATGGAGGAATGTTTCATCTCGTATCCCATCACCATTTCCTCAAAATTGCGATTTACGAGGCGGTACATCACCCCTTTATTGAGATAATCATCCATATTCAATGCGACACCCCATTTAAAACTGGGATTGGCATCTTTATCCAGGTAAGAGATCAATGGTGCATACGAGTCTATATCTTCCTGTGCGATGACACTTTCTGGCTTTTCCGCGAAGTAGTCTAACATTTCATGCTTGGCGCATGAACTTAATAGGATGCCTGCAAGCAGGCTATATCCAATTCGTTTATTAATTCGGTTCATATTTCTACGTGATTAATTGGTTGAATTAAGGTTTTAGACCCACAGAAAATGTTTCCATTTTAACACCTCTGTCGCGCATAACCAGTGTATCCTTTGTGCTGATACGCATCTGCGCCATATCGATCTGGTATTCCAGGTACATCGCATCGCGATCGGTATTGCCCCAACTATTTTTCTCTCCTCTTTTAATAAACTTGCCATTACCGGATGCCGTGATACCTGTTGTACCTGAGCTAACGCTACAGTTATTGTTGTTATCAAAAGACAGGATGAGATTAAAGTTGATGTTTGTACCATCCACGTCCTTGAATGTAAGCGGAAGTATGGTGTTCTTTAGAGACTGTGTAGACACGCTCTTTACTTCATCTTTTTCAACGAATGCTTCGCGTCTGACCTGCGTTTGGCTAAGGGAAGTGTTTCCGTTTTTTCCAACAATGACATCTTGTCCCCTGCGCAGGTAATTCCCATGCCAGGTGTTGATATATTTGATCGCGTAGAAGGTGTAATCTTTTGGAGCGACATCCCAGTCATCGGCCACCGCCTTGCGCAGTAAACTACCTGCTGCGGGAGTACCGGATAGAATAGAATCTGCACTAGATACTGCCGTTAAACGGATGGGAAGGACATAGGTTCGACTGATTGCCTTGGGGTCTGCAAAAAAAGCATCGGTTAGCTGTACTTCTACACCGCCTGAGGGTTTACCCTTTGAAATAACAATTTTATTGGAAGCGAGAGTATAATAATTACTGGGAAGTGGTAGTATATCAGTACCTCCTGGAGCGTATGTCATGTTGTTCGTCATGGCATTGTCTACAACAAAATCTATCGTGATATCCCCCTTATTGCTGTATACTCCGCCCGTCGTTGCCATAACATTTACCTTGCCCTGATTATCCAGGGATGTGTCGAAGATGTCTTCCCCCATGGTGATCGTACGCACGGGATATTGATAGGCGAAATATACCGTTTGGTATTCGAAATCCGGAAATTCCCAATCCTGATTTTTGCAGGAGGTAAATGCTAAAAGTAGCATCGTGAAAAATATATGTATTTTTTTCATGTTGTTTTGTTTAGAAATGTTTACCATCCGTTATTTTGTTCGAGGTTGTTATACTTAAGTGTTTCACTGTAAGGAATAGGTCCGTAAAGCATATAGGACTCGTATACACGATTTTCAACATTGATAATGTTATATGCATTATTTTGGATACTGACACCCTTTGCCACCTCCGTCAAATTCTCGCTCCATCTCCGGATATCCCAGAAACGGAAGCCTTCAAAGCATAATTCCAAACGACGTTCGTTCCGGATGAGTTGGCGCATCAAATCTTTGTCGTTTTTGACTTGTTCTAGGTAAGGGTCTCCGTTTGTTGTACCTACACCGGCACGGGTGCGGATCGCTTTGATGATGTCATAAGCGGAAAAGCTATGTGTACCTATGCCCATAGGTCCCCAAGCTTCATTGGCTGCCTCGGCATAGGCAAGGTAAATCTCTGTCATGCGGAGCCGGGGCGTGATGTGATACTGCCCGGATACAGAGGAAGGGTTGAGGTTTACGTCTGTTCTGAGGAGCTTACGTAAATAATATCCGGTACGTGTCGACGTTTCTACCTTGTTGAGCCCATCATTGGTTGGACTGTTCACAGCGGTATTGATGGCTGTATTATTTACACCTAAGGTACCTCCGTTTACAACGATGTAATTTTTGAGACGCGGATCGCGATTATCATAAGGTGCAGTGGCAACATATCCGCTATTGGCGGCATCACTAATAGGGTATCCATTGGCCATGGGAAACGCGTCGACAAGGTTTTGTGTCGGATTCAGGCGACCACGACCAAATAATGTTGGTGGGAAATGGTCTGCCTCTAAGTTTGATGTCACATCACCACGATCCACGCGCCATAGGATTTCGACCGTATTTCGCCCCTCATTCATCGTATTCACACTTGCCGATTGATAAAATAACGCGCCCTGTGGATCTATGCCCGCTACACCTCCTTTTTGTTGAATAACTAGAGCCGCATAGTTGGCTGCGTCAGCCCAGGTGGTTGTGTTGCCACTACTGTAGGCTGGACTGGCGGCTTGTAGGGCAGCCTTAGCCTTTATGGCTTGGGCTATCCGCCGAGTCATCCGTAGCCGAAAATGATCTCCAAAAACCCGGTTGTAATCGCTTACATTAATCCCGATGCTTTGATATTTCGTTGGGATTTGGCTTTCCGACGAAATATCTTCGTAATCTAAGGGCAATAAATCCTCTGCTTTTTGGAGGTCTGCATAGATCTGTTGCATACAATCTTCAAACGTCGCTCTGGGATGATTGAAATCAGACTCCAATGTTTCATGCTCGAGTACAATAGGTACACCCAGCAGTTCGCCGCTGTTGCTTTTCCCGGCGTGTGACTGGAGTAGATGGAACAGAAAGAGGGCACGGAGACCGTAAGCTTCACCTTTCATACGGTCATTAAACATAGCGGTAACCGGCTCTGTTGTTGCCCACTGCACCTTGTCGGTCAACGTTAGAAAGTTGTTAAGGTACTGTATTGCCGACTTACTGTTACGCCATTGATCGAAAGGGTTGTTGATCGCTGTCCACTGTCCGGTGGCAATTTTCAAGTAATCGCTTGCACGATCATTAGTAACAGCGTTGTCGGTGGCTACATCGTTAAAAGACCAACTATTTGTGGGTACACGTGTATACCCATTTAATAATAGACCCTGTGCATATAACGGTCTATCGTAAGCTGTTTCGATATCGAGTATATTTTCAATGGCAGGCGAAAACATATCTTCACACGAGGTGAAACATAATGTAGAAGCGATACTGAATATAAATAATGTTTTTTTCATGTCAATTTATTTAGGAGTCTGCAGATTAGAATAAAGCTTTCACACCAAAATTGAAAAATCGCGTTTGTGGAGCACCACCTATTGTCAGTTGCATGGTTTCCTTTTCTTTGGCAAATGTCATTAGGTTGAAGCCGTTCACATAGGCGCCTAACTCACGAACGATTCCATTTCCTAATGTACTTTTCGGAAAATCATATGAGATCTGAACCTTCGAAAGGTCGAAACGATTCGTTTTATACATCCAGAAGTCTGAACTGCGGAAATTATTATCACTGATAGCGGTCGTTAGGCGCGGGTATGTAGCAGCTTCTTTCGTTTCTTCGGTCCAGCGATCGCGCGCCAAGATAGAATACTTGTCTTCGCCGTCCATCCAAAAGTAAGAGCTATTTTTCATGGCATAAGCACCGTATCTTCCCGTAGCTACAGCAAAAAAGGTCAGATTTTTCCATTTGGCGGTAAGGTTAAAGCCTAGGGAAAATGGTGCTCCTGCCCATCCGCCTCTTCCTAAATATATCTCATCACGGGTGTCAATAGTTCCGTCTCCGTTTTGATCAATATATTTGATGTCGCCGGGCTTAACTTCACCGAATGTGCTTAGTGCTGCATTATCCACATCGGCTTGATCGCTGTAAAATCCTTGACTCTGAAGTCCCCAGATCGCATCGAGCGGTTTGTTGGTGCGGTATTGATAGGCATTTTCGTATAACTCATCGCGCTTTAAGGCTTTGGTATCGTAGTAAAGACCCGTCATACCTAAGGAAAAAAAGCTGTTGTTGTAAGATTTGTTCACATTGACGCCAAAATCGACACCCTGACGCTCGTCTACGTTGAAGTTTACAAACGGCATATCCGAATAGTTCGGCCAGTAGGACATAAAGTACATGGGATATAAAGTGGCAGGCTGCACCAGCATACCATGCATCTGATTATAAAAATAGGAGGCGTTAAAAGTTACGAGGTTGTTGTACATACCGGCTTCTACACCGAAGCTAACTTCCCGGCGTTGGGGGTAACGCATATCCATATTTTCGCCGCGAAAGCGATCGAATGTATGTACTAATTGACCGTCCCGCCAACTATACCATGCCGCATTGTTGAAGGTGTAATAGCCCTGATACAAGTAATAATCTTGAATATCCAGATCCGTATTCACTATTCCTGCTGATGCCATTAACCGAAGGTTATTAAAGATGCTGTGGTCTTTCATGAAGTCCTCCTCGCTAAGTCGCCATGCCATGGAAAGGGTAGGGGAAATGGCTTTGCGTTTTGCCGGTGGCAATTTTGCAGAATGGGGCAGAGCAGCACTGAAATCTATATAATATTTATTGGCGTAATTATACCCCAGATGTAAACCTAGATTCGCATTACTTTGTTTGTGGTATTGTTGCGACTGTCCGATCTGAAAGGCATTTGCCAAGAGTATAGCCGACACGTGATGTCGATCATTATAGGTACGGGAGTAATTCAATTGCCCCGTAAAACCCAAAGTTTGCCGATAGGCACTTCCGCCAATGTTCTGCACCCCTGAAATCCGATCGTCGCCATATTTCGTCAGATTGCTAATTTGATCTCTCCCGTCATAGTTGTTCCAGGCTGCTTGGTAGATCGCATAACTGTTATTATACGATTGGTTGTATTGGTTCTGATAATCAATGGCCATGGCTGTCTCGAATGTTAAACCTTCTAGAACGCTGCTCAGATTGAAGTCCAATCCGGTATTGAACTGAAACTGCCTGTTCAGATGCCGGCTGTTTCCTCCTGCATAAATATTAGCGAATGCATTTGTTTGGTCTAGTTGACTACCTCCTAAGAGATACTTGCCATCAACGAGGAAGTTACTGTTATTAACATAGATCCAGGAGTTTTCGTCACTTTCTTCAATCATATCGATAGGTATAAGAGGTGAAAACCGATGTGGACGACCTGTTGCAGCAGCACCCCAATAGTCCGCGTTTACGCCTTTGGAGGTGTAAAAACTTGCTGCGGCATCTACATTTAAAGATATGATGCTATTTAATTGTACGTTGATATTTCCGCGCATATTAAACCGATTGGAGGCGTTGTTATCCATAGCCTCTCCAATGTTTAATAGGGAGCCGGCAGACCAAAAACCAAAATTGGTATAATACTGTGTGCGTTCGCTCCCCCCCGACACTTCCGCAGTAGCGTCGTAACGGTTGTAGCTGTTTTTGATATAATCAGACGAATAATAGTCGACATTTGGATAGCGATATGGATTGAGCCCTGCCGCATGATGATAAATACTTTCATCCGAATAAAGGTTAGATAGTCCGTCATTGCGACGAGCTTCATTATACAAAGTCATATATTCTGCCGATCCAAGGTACTTCGGATAACTGATAGGCGCATTGATACCAGCATTAGCTCGGATATCTATCCGTTGATCGCCGGATTTTCCGCGTTTGGTGGTAATGTAAATAACCCCCTTGGCCGCCCGGCTTCCATAAAGTGCAATGGCATTGGCACCCTTTAAGACCGAAATTTGTTCAATCTCGGTAGGCATCACGTTGTTCGCATCGCGCGGAAATCCGTCGACAAGAACGAGATGGCCTCCCGATCCCCAAATGTTTCCGTTATAACCTGATATTAAAGCATCAAGATTATCTAAACTATATGTCGTGTAATTTTTTTGAAGCAATTTAGCGAAATCGATCGCTTGCACTTCGCCCATAAGATCCTGTTTCTTGACCTTTCGGAAGGCGACCTGTACAAGCGCACTATCTGCCATTAAACTATCCTGCAATTGCACTAATGCAGCATTCGATGTCATATTGTTGGTATGTGCAAATAAGCGGAATACTGATGAGTCAAGCGTACTCAAACCAACCATACTTACGCACAATGCTATTTTTATTTTTTTATACTTCATTGTCTTCACATTTAAATTGAATTGGATCGATTACCTTGATTACCATCCTGGATTTTGTGAAAATTCAGGATACATATTCACATCATTCACTTTTAGAGGAAGCCAGTAATGTTTGTTGGTGAATTTCCTTTCGAGTAGAACGGTTTCCCGAATATTAAGTACACGGTTTTCTTTCGGATCGGCTGCATTAAAGGTTCCCGCGCGATCAAATTGGATGGCTGTTTTTACTGTATATGGACTTTCTGTCAATAGTAACCATCTTCTCAAATCATTAAAACGGTGGCCTTCATAAGCCAGCTCAACTGCTCTTTCGCGACGTACTTCGCCAAGGAAAACTTCTGCCGAGCCCAAAAATTTGCTGTTTACAGCTTCTACGCCTGCACGGTCTCGAATAGTGTTCACGGCTTCTACTGCATTTTTTGTATAGTTTGGCGCTTTCCCCGTTGCTGTACCGTAGCCCATTGACGATGCCTCGGCATACATAAGGTATACATCTGCTAGGCGCATATAGGGTACATAAATGTGCATATTAGAACCGTAATCGTATGCACGGTCATAGATATTTGTCGTTAAAGGAATAAATTTCCGTAAAACATAGCCCGTTCGACTGCCGTTCTGAATATTGCGGTAAGATCCGTTACTGTATAATTGTGCATAACGACGATCATTTTCATACGTTATTCTATCTTCTTCTTTTGTTATATCAGCTGGAATAGGTATTGTTGCTTTTATGACCGTTAATCCATCAAAAATTATATCATGGTAAAAACGCGGATCACGCCCTTTCCAGGGATATTGAGGGTCATAACCTGATTCCGCATCAGCTAGCGTAATATCTTTGATCGGGAGGCCATTGGCCATGCCATAATAATTAACATAATTAGACGTCGGCAAAAATTTGATGGCATCGCCTTCTGTTATTATGCTTGGCATGTATTGTTTACTCGTTCCGTAATGTGTATTGTTACCCGCATTGTAAGGCCCTCTAAAAATAGCTTCGGTACTGCCGGGAAGTGCCCAGTTTTCGCTAATCGTGTAGAAATTGAGGTGATAGTTTTCGAACTCTACTAATTTGTGTGGCGCCTGCCCGCTCTCGGTCAATGTCAATAACTCGCCAAATGCCTCTGCTGCTTTTTTACAGTAGTCGGTATGGTACGTACGACTGCCTGTAACCGAAAAATTCATGAGGGGACTACCTGCCCAAAGGTAGTTTTTACCTAAGTAGCCTAAGGCCATAATTTTATTGATCCGCAGGGCATTTTTACCTAAGGTGCGTTTGCCCGGGTTAGTGTCGTCCCAATTAATGGGTAAAAGATTGGCCGCTTCGCGGAAATCTGCAGCAGCGAGGTCAGCACATTCGTGGTAACTTAGGCGGGGGAGGGTGAGCTTTTCATCACTAGGTAGTACGTAATTGATATAGGGCATCCCACCGAAGTATTCCATTAGCCTATGGTGAAACCAACCACGAAAGAAAAGCAACTGCCCTTTGATCAGATCACGTTCTTCTTGCGTAGCTTCGTTCATTTTGTCCATATTTGCGAGTCCGATGCTGATTTTCCGTAAGCCAAACCAAGCGGCATTCCAAAGGTCCTTATTGATATTACGGTCGTCAGGAAAAAATGGCGTTGCAAAGTCGCCCTGTTCCATCCAGCCAGAACCCCAGCCATCGTGTTGCGCCTGCCAACCCCAAAAATTACCGTTATCAATCTTGTGTATAAAATGATAGTCCGACGCGGTAGATGTAATCTCATCCTCGCCCCAGTTCCAAGAATTGGTCCAATAAAGATTACTGAAGTTGACAATACAGTGGTATAGCTCTTCAGTATACCCTTGGAAGTTATTGAAGTTTTTAAATGCTTCCTCCTCGGATATGATCGACTGTTCTTCCTTGTCTAGGTATTTCTCACAGGATATCATGGTTGAGGAACTTAGCATACCGCAGGACAGTAGGATCTTAATATATTTTGAATATTGTTTCATAACAGTTTCAGTTAGAATGTAATGTTTGCGCCTAGATTAAAACGTTTCACCGTAGGATAGGCACCTTGCGAAGCCCATCCAGTACCCGCATAATTTGACTCCCGATCGTCTGGCATTTTTGACCAGAACAGGAGATTGTGCCCATTGAGGAATACCCGGATATGCTGAAAGCCCATGCGGCGGATGAAGTTGCTTTCCGACGTAAGGTTATACGCAATTTCTGCAGTCTTTAGACGGATATATGAGCCATCGTACATAAAGCGATCGGCTGCAGTATAACTGGCCATCGAGAGCCAGCGTGGTAATGGTACGTCGGCGTCGATTTGATCTTTAGACCAGTAGGATCCTTCGTAATAGGCTAAATTTCTTTGTCTATCAAAGCTTCCCAAAACAACCTGTCGCGTCACATTATTGACGCCATACCACTGCGTCATAATGCTGAAGTTTTTCCAGTCAAAACCGACCGTCAGATTATAAGTATTTTGAGGTGTAGAGGGGTAGGCGTAGGGTATATTATCCTTAGTGTCGATTATACCATCGCCATTGTAATCCACAATGTGGTAGTTGCCAGGTAACTTATTGCCATCGTTGGTATCATGTATGGTACTCGAATACAACTCGTCCCAGGTATTGTAATAGCCTGCGCTGACGTTAGTATAAGTCTGGCTGATTTGTTTATCATTAAGTCTTTGATAATCAGGTAGAAGCAATGGACTATCTCCTTCGATGACTTTATCTTTGGCATGGGTGAAATTAAAATCACCCCATACGCGCCAGTTTTGGTTGATGGCCTTGTTAACTTTGAATTCTACCTCATATCCTTTGTTCTCTACAATACCCAAGTTGGCTACAGGTGCGTTTACACCAAAATAATCGGGTACCGCACGGCTGTTGCCGGGAATCAGGACATCGGTACGCTTATCGTGGAATACATTGACTTGTCCAGAAACTAAGCCATTAAGAAATCCAAAATCAACACCAAAGTTTGTCTTTCGTACTTTTTCCCAGCGTACATTAGGATTTCCAAGTTCGTTTTCTTTATACCAGGTGTAGGTACTGCGTTCCGGCGCTTCGCCAATGACGCCCATATGCGATTGTCCGCCATAGGCCCATTGCGTCAGGTAGAGATAACGTCCGTTCACATTATCATCTCCAATGTCTCCATACGAAGCACGAAGCTTTAGCATATCCAGAAAGGAGAGATCCTGCATGAAGTTTTCTTCAGAAATTAACCAGCCTATACCACCTGAATTGAAAAATCCAAATCGGTATTCCCGTGCAAATTTTTCCGACCCGGTATAGGCGCCACTGTAGTCAAGCATATATTTGCCTTTGTAGTTGTAGGTGGTGCGGAATACCCAATCTTCGCGGAAAAAGGGTTGCATACTTCCTGTCGCGTATTGGTTTCGATTGAATAAGCCCATAGCGGTAACATTATGGTCTTCTGCAATACGTGTCGCATAGTCAAGCTGCAGCTGATAAAACAGACGCCTATACGTTTGGCTATTATCTACCAAACCCGATTGTTGAGCCCAATTGATCCCCTGCACGAAATCGAAACGGCTCCCGTCTATATTTTGACCGTAAATAGCCAGTCCTGTCGCGGGATCGATCCATTTGGTTTGCACACCATTGTTTAAATCATTGACTCCTCGTTCGGATTCAACAAAGGCATTATCCAATGACATGCTCCCTCGGGCGACTAAGCCCTTAACAAACATGCCCAAATCTTGCTCTAAAATGAAATCCGTTGTGATACGATTGGAGGTTGTTAATTCTATACCAGATGTCGCTAGTGCTTGTGCTGAATTAATACCAACCTGTGAATCTGGTTGGTAAAAACCCCACGTGCCATCAGAGTACCTCGGGTAGATCACATCTGGTGGAACAGTGTACGCGGCGATCCAATATGCGTAATTATTACCTCCTCCCCAAGGGCTTTTGCGTGTGCCGTGCGATCCCGCTAAATTAGCGGAAAATTTTGTGGTAGGCGTGAGTTGGAAATCCAGGTTGGAACGCATATTTAGACGATTGAATCCATAGCCGGCTTCATAACCGCGGTTGTTGTCGTTTTGGCGGAACATATCACCTTCGTACAGGTAATCTGCACTGGCAAAATATTTTACGAATTTAGTACCTCCTGCAATATTGACGTTGCTGTTTTGTGAGAAAGCATGACCTTTGAAAAGTTCTTCGGCCCAATTGGTGTTGACGTAGCGCTCGGCTTCTGCCTGATTGGCCGGATAGCGGTACTTGTCAATAATATATTGTGGTTGATAAGCGGCCCAACTGTTTGGCGATAGTGCCAATTCGTTTTCGATCACCCGGTTACGGAGCATCATGGCATCATAAGAATCCATTTTACCAGGTAACTGCGATACCGTTTTTACGATATTGTTCACAGTACCGCGTACAGAAGCTTTCCCTTCTCTTCCTCTTTTTGTCGTAATCAGTATAACGCCATTTGCGCCTCGTACCCCGTAGACAGCAGTAGCGGATGCATCTTTTAAGACAGAGACAGTCTCTATCGAACTGATATCGACACTACTCATCGGGCGCTCCACGCCGTCGACCATGATCAAGGGATCGGTATTGTTCCAGGTACTCCGTCCACGGATTACGATACGTGGATCTTCTTCGCCAGGCATACCGGTACTGGCGCTCGTTATAACACCAGGTACATTACCGGTTAAGGCCGCACCTACACTGGCGACTCCACCTGCTCGTTCCAACACTTTTCCCGTAGTCTGAGAGATGGCGCCCACTACGGTTTCCTTCTTTTGTGTGCCGTATCCCACGACTATGGTTTCTTCTAATTCGATGTTATTATTGTTTAAGATGATCCGAAGCTGGCTTTGATCCCGGATATCTATTTCAATTCGTTCATGACCCAACTTAGTGATGACAAGCACTTGTCCGCTTGTCGGAATCCGTAAGGAGAATGCCCCGTCGGCATTAGTGGACGTGGCTACGTTGGTACCTTTTACTGTTATTGAAACATTTTCGATCGGCGCGCCTTGTTGGTCGACGACCAATCCGGTCAATTGTCGGTAGCCTTGCGCCATTGCGGACGTTGCACCGAAGGTTGATAATAAGAAAAATGGGAGTACAAGCATATGGCTGGCTAAGCCCCAAAGTTTCTTCCAGTGTCTCAAAAGAGAACATGTAGGTGTTATCATCATAGTTTATCTAAATTGATTATTGGTAAATTCGTTCTATACTGGTTTATAACTGTACTGCGTTTGGTGCGATTGTCACGTAGTATGCAAGCGATTGCATACTACGTGACAATCAACTTTTTAAATGTAATGCTTTACGTTTGTTTTTTATTCATAATGATTTATTGGTTAACGTTTGTTATTGTTAGTCCACATCTTCACTAAGCCACAGTTAAGAAGGTAGTGTCGATGACGACTTAGTTTATAATGATACGAAAGTATATATATCTTTTTCGTTACGATGCAACGAATGTCTAAATGATGGGTAAGAATGTCAAGGTATGCGTTTAATGCGTTTCAGTGTAGTTTTTGAGCATTTAGATAGCGGAAAATAGAGGGCATAGCAACCTCTATCCTAAATATAAATGTCTTTTTGACAGGAATAATGTTTTGATGTAAAAATTCTAGTCTGTTTACTACAATTTTTAATACCTTAGTAAAAGATATATAAACCCCGCTAACCAGCCGGACAATTTTCGATACCGTATGAACAAGATAGTTGTTTTTTTTTTCCTTTTATTTTATGTTGTTACCATTGCCAGTGCGCAAGAGCACCCCACAGCATTCCAAAGCTATTATTCAAAAGACGGGTTGTCGTCTAATACGATCTTTGCTATGTGCCGGGATAGCTTTGGATTCCTTTGGTTAGGAACAGAAGATGGACTGAATAGATTTGATGGCGCTAATTACAAGGTATATCGACATGATCCCGATGTGGAAGGTACGCTTAAAGTAAACCACGTTACCGCCCTGTGTGAGGATCATCAAGGACGTTTATGGATTGGTACGAACGGTGGCGGACTAAGCTATTACGATCGGACGACAGATAAAATAGTTCATTATGACAGAGCACCTGACGGTCGTTGGTTGAGCACCGCCATTACGTCTATTTTCGTGGATAGGAATGGATACCTATGGGTCTCATCATATGGAGCGCTATTTATAATAAACGGAAAAGATAAAGACAGCCAGATCAATGTATCATACGACAACGTAATAAATAGGGTTCAAGGAAGAGTCTCTCACCGCGTCTTTGAAGATAGCCAACAACGGATGTGGATTGCGGTAGATAACATGGTGCATGTATTTAACGCGGAACTTAGTGAAGCGGGATCATATCCTATTTCTACTTTGGCTACTGGTGGGGGTAGCGACAACCTGATTACGGGGATAATTGAAGATGTCGCTAATAGAATTTGGGTAGGCTCCTTAGATGGTTTGTACGTGTTAGAAAATGGGGGGGGACAATTTAAACGCTTTCAGTCGTCAGGAAACCTGGCCGGAGATCGCATTTATGCATTAGCAAACGACCGTAAAGGCGGATTATGGATCGGTACGGATAGTGGATTGGACATTATGGATGTATCCAGTTTTTCTGTAAAAACCTTCAAACCTGATGGTAGGAACCCGAATAGCATTAGTCATCAATCCATCCGCTCCATGCTCGTAGATACACACGGTATATACTGGGTGGGTACTTTTCAGGGGGGATTAAATAAATATGATACAAATTTAAGCCAATTTAACTTGAAGGATATACGCACGGCCGACGGGTATGGTTTAAATACGCGGATGATTACCTCCTTCTTAGCGGATAAAAATAATATATTGGTGGGTACGGATGGCGGAGGTGTACACTTCTATGACCGGGCTAAGGATGAACTACGGCTGTTGGACCTAACCGCGAGTAGGGATCACTTAGGGCACGATCTGACCATATTAGCACTGGAACAGAAAAATGACGAACAATTTTGGATCGGGACCTATAAAGAAGGCTTGTTCTATTACAATCGGGTAACCCGTAAAAGCGTGCGTTATGGAGTAGGGAACGGCAACGATCAACTCAACAACAGTGACATCTTCTGTTTAAAGCAGGATTTTCAAGGTGATCTGTGGATAGGTACGAATGGGGGTGGTATTAACGTGCTTCGCGCAACAGACGGTACAATAAGGAAATATACCCGTCAGACCACTGTGGGAGGTGGAGGACCGGAACCGAGCAGTAATTTTATACGTGCCTTTGAAGAGGACCGTCAACGGGATATGTGGATCGGAACATATGGATCCGGAGTTTGCGTTTTTAGACGTGCAACAAATACGTTTTCATTTTACAACAAGGATAGTCATAACCTGCCGAGCAACTATGTATTGTCGGTTAAGGAGGACAAAAAGGGCAACATATGGGTGGGAACAAACGGTAGCGGTGTTGGTCTGCTGCGAAAAAATGCTGAGAAATTCACTATTATTTCGGAACGGGATGGACTGATCAATGGTGTTGTGCAAAGTATTGTAGAAGATGCCGCGGGTAATATTTGGTTCAGCACGAATAAGGGGTTGAGTTGTTACGATCCGGATGATAAAGTATTTAAAAGCTATTCGCATCTAGCCGGATTGCAGTCGGGACCCTTTATGCGTGGCGCGGGTGCCTTTTTGCCAGACGGTGAACTGTTTTTTGGGGGGCAGAACGGATTTAACCATTTTTATCCGGCAAAGTTGAAGATTAATAAAAATCCGGCTAAGGTCGTACTAACGGATCTCAAAATAGATAATAAAGTTATTTTACCCAGTGAAAATGGCCCGATAAGTGCATCTTTACTCGTTGCAGAGCAGATTAACCTGAAATACAAACAAAATTTTTCTATTTCTTTTGAGATCTTGAATTTCACCGTACCTGAAGAAAATCAGTACGAGTATATGCTTGAGGGCTTTGATAGGGATTGGATCCAAGGGGGAAAGGAGCATAGTGCTTATTATACGAATTTGGATCCGGGAAATTATACGTTTCATGTCCGGGCGAGTAATAACGATGGTATGTGGAATGAGGAGATTAAATCCATTGCAATATATGTGGCACCTCCATTTTGGCGCACGATATACGCATACATTTTTTATATCATTGCTGCTTTGGGTGGACTATTCTATATACGACACAGAGGGATACGTAAGCTGGAAGCAAAATTCGCACAGGAACAGGAAAAAATCCGGGTGGAGCAACTGATCGAGCAGGAGCGCAAAGAAGCCGAACAGTTGCATCAATTGGACACGATGAAGATAAAATTTTTGACCAACCTAAGCCATGAGTTCCGTACGCCTATATCACTGATCGTAGGGCCGATTGACAACTTACTACGTCAGATGAAAGATGTAAAAGCGTCCGAGCAGCTCAGCTTGGTAAAACGAAATGCAAGACGACTCCTCAATTTGGTTAATCAATTGCTCGACTTCCGAAAAATGGAAGAACAGGAACTACGATTGCAGGAAAGTGATACTGAACTAATTTCGTTTGTGGAAGAAATCAGTAACTCATTTTGCGATTTGGCCCAACAGAAGAATATAGATTATTCCTTCTCAGCTACAACGGATAGGGTATACGCTGCATTTGATCAGAATAAGATTGAGCGTGTGCTCTTTAATATCTTGTCGAATGCCTTCAAATTTACACCTAAAGGAGGAAATATTTCGGTGCATGTCGAAATAGCGAACTTCTCTTTCGATGGTGAAAAAATGGAAGTGCGGGTGGCAATCAAAGATTCAGGAATAGGCATTCCGAAAGAGGCGCAGTTGCATATTTTTGAGAGTTTTTTTCAACATGATACGGCCGGAGCCGTGATTAACCAAGGTACTGGAATTGGCCTTTCTATAGCCCAGACCTTTGTACAGATGTATGGTGGAGATATTATAGTAGAAAGCGAACCGGGAACGGGCAGTTGTTTTTCCTTCAATCTGTGGATGAAGCGCAGTGAAGCTGTGTTAAGCGATTCTTTGGCAGTGGTATCGTCTGAGGACGAACAGCTGGAAGGTATTACGGAAAGCCTACGCGTAGATCCGGGAGATGTACGCCGCCAACCGTCCATCTTGATCGTAGAAGATGATGATGATTTTCGCTTTTATATGAAGGATAGCCTTGAATCTTCTTATCAGGTGTTTGAAGCTTCTAATGGAAAAGAGGGCTGGCAGAAGGCACTTTTTCATCATCCTGATATCATCCTTTGCGACGTGCAAATGCCTATTATGAACGGTATGGAACTTGCACAGAAGCTCACGCAAGATCGACGGACGAAACATATTCCCGTCGTGTTATTAACAGCTGCGCAGGTCAAAAACGGACTGATCTGCGGTTTGGAAGCCGGAGCAATCGATTACATCACCAAGCCATTTGATATAACCGTATTGCATGCCAAAGTGAATAGTCTGCTGGTTTTAAATCAGGCATTTAGAGACGTCTATACCAAGCAGGTTTCTGTTGTGGCTCCCGAGATAGAGGTTGTTTCGGAAAAGGAACTATTTCTTCAGAAGATTCTGGCTTATATTTATGAAAACATGAACAATCCACAGCTCTCAGTAGAGAACTTAAGCGCCTACCTGTCTATAAGCCGGGCCTCACTCTACAACAGGTTACTCGATTATACTGGTATGTCTCCAGTCGATTTTATTCGCTCGGCTAAGTTGGAACGTGCAGTAGTGTTGTTGGAAAAAAGCGATAAAACCATCGCGGAAGTTGCTTATGAAACGGGCTTTGCCAACCCAAACTATTTTACCAAGGTATTCAAAGCGAAGTATCAGCGGACACCCTCTGAATACGTGCAGGCGTTCAAGAATTAATCGATATGTTTGAAAAACAAATACTGGGGCTTTTGTCGTATATGATGAACTGAAGATGCAAAGACCGTGTTTTAAACATTTGTTCTAGTTTTTTCATTATTCTTACCCTTCCTTCCAGACTTGTTTTTATAGTTTTGGTTGTGCCAAATGGACACGACCAAATAAACTATACAGGCAAAATAATATGAAATTTTTTATTGATACAGCCAACCTGGCAGATATACAGGAAGCACAAGATCTGGGCGTATTGGATGGTGTTACCACCAACCCTTCTCTGATGGCAAAAGAAGGTATATGCGGTGCAGAAAACGTCATCGATCATTATAAAGCGATCTGTGCCATTACAGATGGTGACGTAAGCGCGGAGGTTATCGCTATTCATTATGATGAAATCCTTCGTGAAGGACTGGAACTCGCCAAGTTGGATGATCGGATTGTGGTGAAAGTTCCCATGATTAAAGAGGGGATAAAAGCGATCAGGTACTTTTCGAACGCTGGTATTAAGACAAATTGTACACTGGTTTTCTCTGCCGGACAAGCTTTGCTGGCGGCTAAGGCGGGGGCGACGTATGTATCTCCGTTTTTGGGACGTTTGGACGATATTTCGACAGATGGCTTGGGACTCATCAGCGACATTCGCCTCATCTATGACAATTATGGATTTCCTACGCAGATATTAGCGGCTTCCGTTCGTCACGCGATGCATATTGTGAACTGTGCCAAATTTGGTGCTGACGTTACCACATCACCGTTATCGGCCATTACATCGCTTTTGAAGCATCCACTAACAGATTCTGGTTTAGCACAATTTCTTGCGGATCATAAACGCGTGTCGGAAGGGAAATAATTAGATTTAAATTCTTGATAATGAGTGGATATGGAATTCATAAATTTAGAGGGAACAGTTTTCTCAGGTGAGACGTGACTTGGAGATACTAACATTTAAATACAATACGACTATAAAATAAATTATAAACCATACAACTTAATATGCCCTAATATGAAAAATATAGTGTTACTGGTGCTTGCTGTGATCTCGTCTGCAGTATCTCATGCACAAATAAAGGCGGCTCCTATTGGATTTGATATCTATAGAGAGCATATTGAACGCGGTAAAATGGACACGATATCTTATCCATCTAATACCGTCGGCGTAAACCGTAAAGCGTTAGTATATACTCCCCCAGGATATTCTTCTGAACAAAAATATCCAGTTTTATACCTATTGCACGGTATAGGTGGGGACGAGTTAGAATGGTTCAAAAATGGTGTGCCAAATATTATTTTAGATAATTTGTATGCAGACGGAAAGCTGGAACCCATGATCGTCGTATTACCAAATGGACGTGCCATGAAAGATGACCGCGCGACCGGAAATATAATGGACAAGGAAAAGGTAGCGGCTTTTTCCACTTTTGAAAAAGACCTTTTAGAAGATCTTATACCATTTGTCGAAGCGCATTATGCCGCTAAAAAGGATCAGGCACACCGCGCGTTGTTTGGGCTTTCAATGGGTGGTGGGCAAGCGTTGAACTTTGGTCTCGGAAACATGGATATATTTGCGTGGGTGGGTGGTTTTTCCGCTGCACCTAATACGCGCGAACCTGAACAATTACTACCTAATCCGCAGGAAGCCAAAGATAAGTTGAAATTCCTTTGGATATCCTGCGGTGACCAGGACGGGTTGATTCGCTTTTCGGAACGCACACATACATATTTAGAAAAACATCATATTCCACATATCTACTATATAGAACCGGGAGGCCACGACTTCAAGATTTGGAAAAATGATTTATACCAAGTTTCCCAACTTCTTTTTAAATAGGGATAAAGTTTACAAAAATATCATCTATGAGAAAATTACCACTTCTGATTAGCGTTATAATGCCGATAGTTATGTTGACCGGCAATATAGTCCAAGCGCAAAAAGCGCAAAACCCGATTATTTTCGCAGATGTTCCAGATCTCTCGATGATACGTGTGGAGGATACATACTATATGAGCAGTACGACGATGCATATGAATCCGGGACTGCCTTTGATGAAGTCTAATGATTTGGTCAATTGGGAACTTATTGGTTACGGGCATACCGCCTTGGCGGATATGGACGAACTGAACCTCGACAATGGCAAAAGCACTTATGGACGTGGATCATGGGCGAGTAGTCTCCGGTATCATAACGGAATGTACTACGTCAGCACCTTTGCCCAAACTACAGGAAAAACATATATCTATTCGACCAAGGATATCGAAAAAGGACCGTGGGAGGTAAAGGAATTTAAACCTGCGCTGCATGACCATACGCTTTTCTTTGAAGGGGATAAGATTTATATGATCTGGGGTGGAGGTAAAGTAAGCATCGTAGAGCTATTGTCCGATCTATCGGGCGTGAAGCTAGAGACACAACGTGTACTGATCGAAAATGCAACTTTACCTAGTATACCAGAGGGTACACGTGGTGGCTTGCCGGCTGAAGGCTCACAGTTGTTTAAGGTAAATGGAAAATACTATCTTTTTAATATTTCTTGGCCTCCTGGAAGCATGCGTACTGTAATTGTACATAGAGCGGATCAATTAGAAGGGCCTTATGAGGGACGTGTTGTTTTGCAAGATAAAGGGGTGGCGCAAGGTGGTCTGATTGATATGCCCAATGGGCGGTGGTATGCTTATCTTTTTCAGGATTATGGTGCCGTTGGGCGTATTCCGTTTCTCGTACCCGTTGAATGGAAGGACGGTTGGCCGGTACTCGGTGTTGATGGTAAAGTGCCTCATGAATTGGAACTTCCAGCCAGTAAGGGGTTAATTCCGCATATCGTTAATTCGGACGATTTTTCCCGTAAAAAAGGTGATCCAGTATTGCCTTTAGTATGGCAGTGGAATCACAATCCGGTCAATGATTTATGGTCGGTGAGCGAACGGAGGGGGTACCTCCGGTTGAAAACAGGACGGGTAGACCAAGATTTCTTACAAGCAAGAAATACATTAACGCAGCGTACGTTTGGACCTACTTGTACAGGATCTATTGCTATCGATCTTTCCAAAATGAAAGATGGTGATTTTGCAGGTTTATCCCTACTGCAGAAAAACTATGGTTTGGTGGGTATACGTATGGACGGTCATAAAAAATCAGTGGTGATGGTCAATGCAACAACTGGTACGCCACAAGAGGACGCAAGCATTCCGTTGGATCAGCAGAAAGTATATCTAAAAGCTGAATGTGATTTTACCAATAAAAAAGATATAGCCAACTTCTTTTATAGCCTTGATGGGAAAGAATGGAGTCCGATCGGAACCCAGTTGAAAATGACTTATACTATCCCACAATTTATGGGCTATCGCTTTGGTCTTTTCAACTATGCTACAAAGCACGTAGGGGGATATGTTGATTTCGATTATTTTAATATTACACCGTAAAAAATGTTCATATGAAGCATTACAAGCCGTATTTACTAGCCCTGTGCGCGTTGTTATATTTTGATCACGAAGTATTTGCGCAGAATCCCATAATTCAAACTACGTATACAGCCGATCCCGCACCCATGGTTTATAATGATCGGTTGTATGTATATACCACGCAAGATGAGGACGAGTCGACGTGGTTTAATATGAATAATTGGCGAGTTTATTCGACCAATGATATGGTGAATTGGACTGACCATGGTGTTATTCTTTCCTATACCGATTTCGAATGGGCGAAGGGGGATGCTTGGGCTGCTCAATGTGTCGAAAAAAAGGGTAAGTTTTACTTATATGTGCCGGCGATCTCTAAAACAAATAATAGGGGTGCGATCGGTGTAGCGGTGGCTGACAGCCCATTGGGGCCATTTCGCGACCCACTAGGAAAACCTCTTGTGCAAAGCGAATGGGGTGATATTGATCCAACTGTCTTTATCGACGATGACGGGCAGGCACATATGTACTGGGGTAACCCAAAGCTGAAGTATGTCAAGTTAAATGAGGATATGATATCGTATGTCGGAGATATTATCGAAGTGCCTATGACCGAATCCTCTTTCGGTAAACGCGCGGGTGATCCAGAACGCCCGACAAAGTATGAGGAAGGTCCATGGTTATATAAGCGAAATGACCTATACTATTTGTTTTGGCCGGGAGGCCCGCTACCCGAGTTTATTGGATATTCTACCAGTAGAAGTCCGGAAGGGCCATGGAAATACGGCGGTGTCGTTATGCCTGCTGAAGGAGAGGCTTTTACCAATCATCCCGGCGTGATCGACTTTAGAGGGAAAACCTATTTTTTCTATCACAATGGTGCATTGCCGGGTGGAGGGGGCTTTACGCGTTCAGTTGCAGTTCAAGAAATTGTATTCAATAAAGACGGGAGTATTGCACAGATGAAAATGACTGCGGGTGTAACGAAAGCCTTAGCTACCGTCAATCCATACGAGCTTACGCAAGCAGAAACAATTTCATGGTCTGAAAATGTTAAATCTTTGCAAAATGATAAAGTAGGGGTTTTTGTGAAAGCAAAAAAGAATGGAGCATTCACGAGTATAAAAAATGTGGACTTTGGAAAAGAGGGAGCTTCTTCCTTTTTTGCACGCGTGGGAACCACACACAATGGCGGAATGAGTATGGACGTTCGCCTGGGGTCGGTGGATGGGTCGGTAGTCGGAACGATAAAGATACCAATGACCGGAGGTGATGACCGTTGGGCGACGGTTGATGTACAACTCGATGCTAAAGTAAAAGGTGTTCATGATATCTACTTTGTATTTAATGGGAAGGCGCCCTCAAACATCATGTTCTTTGATTGTTGGAAATTTGGTAAATAATAAATATGAGAAATAAATTATTCTTGGTCTTCTTAGCCATATTGACTACGCAATGCCTTGTTGCAGCAGTCCGTCTCCCTTCACTAATCAGTGACCGGATGGTCTTACAGCGGGATATTGAGCTGAAAATATGGGGTTGGGCGGATAAGGGCGAGAAGGTGACGGTCCGTTTTCAGGAAAAACACTATTACACGGAAGCAGGTGCGGATGGCAAATGGCAGGTGATTTTGCCAGCGCAAAAAGCTGGTGGCCCTTATCTAATGGAAATCAATGCGCTAATTATCAGGGATATTTTGATTGGTGACGTATGGTTATGCTCGGGACAATCTAACATGGAAACACCTATTGCCCGGCTTGTGGAGAAATTTCCGGAGATCAGCGTATCCAATAATCACATGATACGCCATTTTAAAGTTCCGACGCAAAACACAGTGGAATCGGTGCAGGATAATACAGCAGACGGAGGGAAGTGGTATTCGGCCATCGCCTCGGATGTGATGAATTGGACGGCACTTGCCTATTTCTACGCGCAGGAAGCTTACCAACATAACGGGGTCCCGGTAGGGATGTTGGTTTCAAGTTTAGGCGGATCAGCTATTGAAAGCTGGATCAGTCAGGAACATCTAATAGAATTTCCGTCTTTGCTTGTCGATCAAGAAGCCTTAAAAGAAAGAACATCCGCGGAAGCAGATAAGGGCGCTGGCTTATGGTCCAGAGCCAATTGGGACGATACAGCCTGGGATACCATGCAAATGCCGGGACTATGGCGAGATAATGGGCTTCTTGCCAGTGGGGTTGTTTATTATCGTAAGGATTTTACGGTACCTACGACAATGGATGGCAGACACGCCAAACTATACATGGGTATGTTGATCGATAGTGACTCGATCTTTATAAACGGACATTTTGTGGGCACAACCGGATATATGTATCCGCCAAGAAAATACGATATTCCAGCTGGGGTACTCAAAGCGGGACAAAATAATATCACCGTAAAACTAACGGCGAATAGGGGTAATGGGGGCTTTGTGCGTGATAAATCCTACAAAATTGTAGGTGACGATGCCGAAATCGACCTCCATGGAACCTGGAAATACCGCGTAGCGAAAAACCTAAGTAACATCAAAAGGGTTGAAGAAAAATTGGTAAACCTGAAGTCAGCGGGATCGGGATTGTATAATGGCATGATCTATCCTATTCGTGATTATAACGTACGAGGAGCAATCTGGTATCAGGGAGAAAGTAATGCAGGTCAGCCGCATACGTACGAAACGTATCTTAAATCGTTAATTACGAGCTGGAGAGCGTTGTATCAATGGGCAGAGATGCCATTCTTGTTGGTACAGTTGCCAAATTACATGGAAAAATCAGCTGTACCACAAGAAAGTGGCTGGGCGAAAATCCGCGAAGCGCAGTTTAAGACTGCATTGGAAGTACCCCATACGGCGATGGCTGTGACCTACGATGTAGGAGAATGGAATGATATCCATCCGTTAAACAAAAAAGACGTTGCACAGCGGCTATTCTTAGGAGCGCGCAAACTCGTCTATGACGAAAAGCTATTGAGCTCGGGGCCGCTGTACAAAGATATGAAGATAGCGGGAGACAAGATCGTTTTGTCGTTTACGGAAGTGGGCGCTGCGCTCGTCGGTAAAGGCGGGGCATTGCGCCATTTTGCCATTGCCGGGGCGGATAAGAAATTCTTCTGGGCCGAAGCGGTAATTAAAGGGAATAAAGTGATTGTTGGCAGTAGAGATGTCAGCAAGCCCGTAGCGGTACGCTATGCCTGGAGTGATAATCCAGAAGATGCAAACTTAATGAACAAGGAGGGCTTGTTAGCCTCTCCATTTCGTACGGATAATTGGTAGGATGTCTACCGCATGACGCACAACTTTAGGTAACAAAAAATTAATTATCAAACATATCATTTATGAAGAGATTCAAACTTGTCTTTCAAAAACAACAAATGCTTTTATTAGTTGTAGCTATTTTCTTTTTTTCGGCTACTGCTGTAAAGGGGCAGCAAATTCCAATTAGTGGGAAAATGCCACATAAGAAATATATACATACTGCTGCCGGAAATCCGTACCTACCGCTTTGGGAACACTTGCCCGATGGCGAACCTCGTGTGTTTGAAGATCCGGATAATCCTGGTAAATACAGGGCATACATTATCGGATCACACGATTTGAGGATGGACAGCTATTGTGGACCGGATATCCGGATGTGGTCTGCAGCTGTCGAAGATTTGTCCAGTTGGCGGGATGAAGGTGCTATCTTCACGTATGAAATTGATGGACAATGGGACGTGATGTACGCGCCTGATCTTGTTGAAGTAAAAAGGAAAGATGGTACGAAAGAATACTATTTGTATCCACATAGCCGTGGGCAACACCGCGAGGCGATGGTGGCCAAAGGCAGTCGTCCCGACGGTCCATTCAAACCGATTAATCTAACGGAAGATGGCAGACGTACCATTTCGGGTAGTATGATTGGATTCGATCCGGCCGTGTATGTTGATTATATTACGGATCCGAATGATCCCGATTTTGAAATCGGATTCAGAGCGTATGCGTATTGGGGGTTTCAACGTTCTTTAGCAGCGGAGCTGGATCAAAATACGATGTACTCCGTAAGACCAGGGACGCAAATTATTGATCGCTTTATTCCGGCAAGTGCACGTTACGGTGTACTGCGGGATCCCGAAGGAACCGAGTATCCCAATATTTTGAAAGGTGAGGACTTAGGGGCATTTAATTTCTTTGAAGCGTCTTCTATCCGTAAAGTTGGTAACAAGTATGTATCGGTATATAGTGGCTACTCTGGTCCTGAATATGGTGTCGGTAGTTCTAATTCTACCTTACGCTATCTGGTCGGTGACTCTCCTTTGGGTCCTTGGAAAAGCGGTGGTGTTTTAGTGGACTCACGCGCGCCAGTGTTGAATCAAGATGGAAGCGCACTGCAAACGACTGGTGGAGGACATAACACGCATGGTAGTATTGAAGAAATTAATGGACAGTGGTATGCTTTTTACCATAGACCTCCCCGAAATTTTGGATATGCGCGCCAGGCGGTAGTAGCACCGATTAGCATTGATTGGGATGAAAAACCGGTGGCTGAAGGTGGTTCGGTAAGGATCCGCGCTTACGATCCGTACGCAGCGAATAAGATCTGGACGGTAAAAGACACGCAAGGAAAAGAATATAAAGGTGCTGAAGTTACTTCGGAAGGATTTCATATTTATGGATTGGATCCTTATCAATATTATTCGGCGGGTTATGCTTCTTATCTTTCGGAGGTCGGGACAATGCAGGACTCTTGGGATATCTGGGATAACCAGATGCCGGTTACAAATGTAAAGAATGGGCATATCATTGGGTTTAAATATTTTGGTTTTGGCGGACTTAAGCAGGATACGAAGGGACTGAAAGCCTTCGAAGGCACGAAAGAGGGAAATAACACGGCGTTTAACCTATTCCTTACCCCGAAAACAAAAAAAACCTTCAAGGTTAATGTATGGTTAGATGGGCCTTGGGATAATGATACCTGGAAAGGGAAAAAAATAGGCGAGATCGTTGTTCCGGCAAATGCGGACTCAAAAGAAGCAAAATTTACCGTTGACGTATCGCAGTTTGTCGATCATTTGGATAAAAAGCATGCGATATTTCTTGTCGCTGAGGGGGATGACTCAGCGGAACTTTTTGATTTTATTGGGCTTGGATTCAGCACTAAGGATAAGAAAATCATACGTCCGGTGGTACCTACAGTAAGTATTACGTTAAATGGAAAAGCGATAGATTTGCCGGCTAACCCCGTAAGATCAACCAATGCGAATGGTATTACAGGTTATGATATTTATGAGGCAGTTTATAATGTGCCTGCCGGCACAAGCGGGATTCCAGTTGTGAAAGCCACTTCCGATAATCGAAGGGTGAAGATCGCCGTTACACAGGCTAAATCTTTTTCGGAAAAGGCTGTTGTGAAATTTGATTATAACGGTGTCGTAAAAACATATAATGTGCTGTTTGTAGCCAAATAGTCTATACAAATGATTTAAGAAAAGCTAATCGATATGAAACCATCATGATTTATTCAAACCGAACTTAGTGAGCTCATGAACTTAGCGAAGCGATTTCATGAATGCCTTAAAAAGCGAACAAGTGATGAATAAACCATGCAAGGGAATGAATGAACCGAGCTTGCGAGCTCTTTAACACATATTAAAACAAACACTGGTGAAAAATCGGATAGCTTTATCACCATTGAAATTTTATACAGATGAAAAACAAAATTAAAGCAGTGTTTTTACTGGCTTTCGCCATATTAGCATTTAGCTCATGGAAGGGCTATGGAGATGATGAGTTTACCTTTCGTGATCCAGATTTACCTATTGACCAACGGATTGACGATCTGATCGCTTTACTAACGCTTGAAGAGAAGATTGGTTTAATGATGAACAGTTCCAAACCGGTGGAGCGTCTTGGTATTCCGGCCTACGACTGGTGGAATGAAGCATTGCATGGTGTGGCCCGGGCAGGGAAAGCAACGGTGTTTCCGCAGGCAATTGGAATGGCGGCGACCTGGAATGAAGAAAATCACCTCAAAACGTTTGAGATCATTTCGGATGAAGCACGTGCCAAATATAATGAATCGATCCGCCAGGGTGAAAGAGGAAGGTATTATGGTTTATCGTTTTGGACACCCAATATCAATATTTTCCGTGATCCGAGGTGGGGTCGGGGACAGGAAACGTATGGAGAGGATCCCCACCTTACTACAAAGCTCGGATTAGCTGCTGTTAAAGGACTGCAAGGCGATGATCCTAATTATTTTAAAGCACATGCCTGCGCTAAGCATTTTGCAGTGCATAGTGGCCCCGAATGGAATAGGCATTCTTATAATGCGGTGGTGTCCGACCGTGACCTATGGGAAACCTATCTTCCGGCATTTAAGGCATTGGTGCAGGAGGGAAATGTACGTGAGGTAATGTGCGCTTACAATGCCTACGACGGACAACCTTGCTGCGGAAGCGACGCGTTGATGATGGATATCTTACGCAATCGTTGGGGATTTGAGGGCATGGTGGTATCGGACTGCTGGGCGATAAATGATTTCTACCAGAAGGGGCATCATGAGTCGCATGATACACCGGAGGCTGCTGTTGCAGATGCTGTCTTGACTTCAACGGATCTAGAATGTGGTAGTTCTTACGAACACCTCATCGCGTCGGTGAAACAAGGACTGATTACCGAGGAGCAGATTAATGTCTCGCTGAGAAGGGTCTTGAGGGGTTGGTTCGAGTTGGGTATGTTTGACCGCGAAGATCGCCTGCCGTGGAGTAAACTGCCCTATAGTATTGTGGCTTCACAAAAACACCGTGAACAAGCACTGGAAGTAGCACGCCAATCCATAACCTTACTAAAAAACGAAGGTAATACGTTGCCGCTGCGTAAGGACATAAAAAGAATCGCTGTCGTGGGAGCGAATGCGGCGGACAGCATGATGTTGTGGGGCAACTATAACGGAACTCCGACTTCCACGGTTACCATTCTGGAGGGTATACGGCGGAAAATTCCAACTGCTGAAATTTTGTATGAAAAGGGGAGTGATTTGGTTGATCCATGGGTCAGAAATTCGCTCTATGACGTCCTGCTAGCCGAAAAAAATGGGAAAAAGGGATTGAAAGTCGAATTTTATAACAACAATACATTTGAAGGAAAACCTGCGAACACATTGATAAATAGTCTTGGTATTGAGTATAGCAATCGGGGAGGCACTGCATTAGCGCAAGGTGTCAACATGGAGAATACATCCACACGTATCTCAGGGATATTTGTAGCTCCATATACCGGCGAAGTCGTATTAAAAGCGAACGCGTATGATGGGTATGTGTTGACATTCGCCGGAAAAGAGATTGCCAATCGTCAGGGTAAGACAGCCTTACAAGGTGAAGAGTATCCTGTGCTTGTAGAAAAAGGCAAACACTATCCAATCGTTATGGAGCATCGCCAACAAGGGAAAATTAATATTATTGGTCTGTCTGTGTACAAAAAAGAAAAGGCTGATTTTACGGAACTGACCGAAAGATTAAAGGAGGTGGATGCCATCGTATATGTCGGAGGTTTATCTCCACAGCTGGAAGGTGAAGAAATGTTTGTCAACGCGGAAGGTTTTAAAGGGGGCGACCGTACCGCGATCGACTTGCCAAACGTACAACGCGAGCTCTTAGCAGCTCTCCGTAAAACGGGGAGACCGGTTACATTCGTATTGTGTACGGGTAGCTCGCTAGCTCTTGAACAAGACGAGCAAAACTATGATGCATTGCTTTGTGGGTGGTACGGAGGTGAGGAAGCCGGTACTGCTGTAGCAGATGTGCTATTTGGGGATTATAACCCGGCAGGTCGATTGCCGGTTACTTTTTATAAGACGCTAGCGCAGTTAGACAATGGTTTGACGCAGACAGGTGATACGTTGAGACAGGGGTTTGAAAATTACGATATGAAAGGACGTACCTATCGGTATATGACCGAAGAACCTCTTTACGCTTTTGGCCATGGGTTGAGCTATGCTAACTATTCTTACGGAAATATCCGTATGGCTGATACGCCAATCGACGGAAAGAAAGGTTTGCGTCTGGTAATACCGCTCGTCAATACTTCGACGAAAGACGGAGAAGAGGTTGTACAGGTCTATGTAAAAAGAAATAACGATCCATTAGCGCCCGTAAAGTCACTCCGGGCTTTTAAACGGATTCCCATAAAAGCGCAGGAACGCAAAGTTGTCGAGCTTGTCGTTGAAGCGGATGCTTTTTGTTTTTACGACGAGCAAGCGGATGATCTTGTATTTAAACCAGGCAGCTATACCGTGATGTATGGTGGTACTTCGGTAGATGCAGGATTGAAGAAAATAGATCTTGTGATTGAGTAGCGGTTAGGAGATTGCATAAAATAAAAGGGCTTACATCAGTGTGATGTAGGCCCTTTTATTTTTACCATTTGGATTCGTCTAATCGTAACCTGGATTCTGATAAGCCCGTATTTCTACTTGTGTGATCTCCATGGCATCGAGTTGACCCTGCGGTATTGGACGCAAATAGTGATGGGGTTGGATGCTGCGGGTATGGGTCACTGCGGTATGATCGCCCTTATTTGAGCCTGCTATTTCATACGTGCCGGCAAGATCATTCCATTTTTGGGTGCGGATCAAATCGTACCAACGGTATCCTTCACCGTAGTATTCGCGTGACCGCTCGGCTAAAATGTAGTTGATATCTATCGCCGCTGGTGTTGCTGCTTTCATCGCTGCACTATTGTCTTCTACTTTCGCAACGTTTCCATTATTGTTCCAACGCCATTTTCCTGCACGTGAGCGTATCACATTAATCAGTTCTCGCGCGCTTTTTCCGGTCTGAGGAGCAGCACCTTTTACAACAGCCTCGGCAGCGATAAGATATAGCTCGGAGAATTTTGCAATATTGAACGGTCGGGTGCTGGCGGCGTTGGGTTGCCCCAGTCCCGATCCATTATCCGTACGGTATGGACCGAGTTTCCAAAGACCGGGATATACAATACGGCTTATTCCGCGGGGTGATATGACAAAATCAGATCTACCGGGTAATACACCCGCACCGATATTACTCTTATAGGTGCTGTTATCGTAGTTGATAGTTGCCGCTGGCTCTTCATCTAAAAATGTAAGGATAGCACCACCTGGGGTTACGGGGAGGTTGTTTGCATTATAAACCGAGGCCGCAGTTACACCACCTTTCGGCCAGTTGGCGCGGTACACTGTGGTAAACGTGCCGTCGTAACGCGAATCGTTTTGCTTATCGGCAAAGGTGGTTTCGACTACGCCGATGGGTGGCGCCATACGGGTCCATGGACGACCAAGCGCTTGTGATGCTTCGCGTTGTACCGAACTTATAACGGCGCTCCAATCCGTACTTGTAGCGCTACGTATGTCGGGATAGTTCCAGGTCATCATCCATCCTGCAAAATTATCGGGAGCCCCTCCATTTGCATAGGTCAGGCTACTTCCGTTGTAAAATTCGCTTGTCTCGGTGTGGTCGGCATAGAGCAAGATTTCGTTGTTGCGATCATTTTGACCGAGATTAACATCATAATAGGTGTCCTGTAGACCAAACGGACCCGGATTATCAATGGCGGTGGTTGATACATTGTACGCCTCTTGATAGTACCACTGCGCATTATGCCCGTCGGGATCAGTCCGTGCAGCTTCCGGATAGGTAGGAATATTACCTGGATTCTCGAGCCACCAACCATAGGTGAGGTAAGCTTTCGCAAGATAAAGACGGGCCAATGTTTTTGTAGCTCCTCCAGTCATCCGTCCTTGGTCAGGGAGATCATTTATTGCTGTTAAGAGATCAGGAAAGATCGCTTTTGTATAGACTTCGGGTACCGTATTTCGAACAGAAGTACGCGAAGGTGTGATATTAAATATTAATTCTCCAGCTCCAAGATCTAACGGGACGCCACCAAAGGTCTGTACGAGTAGAAAGTAATCAAAAGCACGAAAGAAACGAGCTTCGGCTATCTGTGCTGCAGTTATAGTGCTTACTTCTGCGGCATTCTCTATAATGCCGCTGGCCGTGTTGATATTGCTGAAAGCAACTCCCCAAAGTGCATCTGAACGACTGCTGGTCGATGTGATGTCTCCCTGTCCAGTAAGATCCATTACCTTGAAGTTCTGATCTGCACTTTGTCCATAGGTGGCTTCATCTGTACCAGTGAGCGTCGTGTTATAATAGTAAGCTTGCCCGTAGATATAGCGTAGATGTGCGTGCATGGAAGTTAATCCGCCGTGAATACCTCTTTCTGTTTGGAAGAAAGCGGGTTCGTATATTCCGCGTGGCTGCTCGTCTAAGATATGCGAACAACCGAAGAGTAAGAGCGAGTGGACAGCAATGATCGTGATTTTTAAACGTATGCGTTTCATGTGAGTAATATTAAAATGTCAAATTAAGACCAATCATATAATTTCGCGTTGCCGGCGTATTCGTTCCCAACGTAAGGAGACGACGTCTATATTCGCTGGTAACGGCCGCGTTTTCGTCTCCATAGGAATTCGTCTCTGGATCCATGCCCGATTCAGTATGGTATGGCGAAAACATGACGAATGGATTTTGCGCGGTAAAGTATAAGCGTAGACGTTGGATACCAACATTCTTGATCCATTCGCTATCGAAATTATAGCCTAGGCTGATCGTTCGTATCTTAAGGAACGAGGCGTCAAAGTAACCAAGTGTACTGCCATATTTTGGGTTATCACCACTTGCTATTCCTCCTGGCTTTGGAGCGCTCGCATCTGTATTGTCTGGTGTCCAATAGTCGGTTTTTATATTGCCACGTCGACCATTAAGCATGTTGAGATAACCCGATGAGGAATATAACGTACTAATGAGCTTGCCGCCATTTTTGAAAAAACCGACCATACTTAGATCGAAACCCTTATAGGCGACCCGCGTATTGAACCCGCCTTGAAAGTTAGGGTCTACGCTCATGATCTGCCGGTCGTCTGGTCCGATTTGGCGGACAGGGCTACCGTCGGCATTGTAGTCACCATCATACTTAACTTTAATCATCCCTGCATTTCCGCCCGGTTCCAAGATGTCGCGATATTGATCGCCTTCTTGCCAGAGACCTATTTTTTCATAATCGTAAATTACATTGATCGTATGGCCAACGAACCACCAGTTTGCTTCATCTCGCTGTCGTCCGGAGGCTAAGGCTACAAGCTTATTGCGATTGACGTATAAATTAAACCCCGCTTCCCAGCTCCAACCGTCTGGGTTGTCGAGGATAAGCCCATTCAGTGAAAATTCGAATCCTTTGTTCTGCGTTTGGCCGATATTCGCGGTATAGCTATCTACGCCGGAGGTACCAGGCAAGCCTACCGATAGCAGTACGTTCTTCGTATCCTGGATGTAATATTCTACGGTACCCGACAACCGATCGTTTAGAAAGCCAAAATCTAAACCGTAATTCCAGGTGCTCGAAAATTCCCAACCTAAATCAGGATTTGATAATTGAGACAAATAATAGCCGGTAGCGTAGTTATCGTTGCCAAAATTATAGGGGCGGGTATTAAGTAGTCCCAGTGTAGCGTATGGATCTATGGATTGATTAGAAGTTTGCCCGTATCCTACACGCAATTTTAATCGATCAAGATAATGAACGTCGCTTAAGAATGATTCGTTCTTGATATTCCATCCGGCTGATACGGCTGGGTAGGAGTGCCACTTGTGTCCTGGAGCTAATCGAGAGGAAGCATCTGCCCTAAATGTAGCACTCAGCATATATCGGTCATCGTAGGAATACATAGCCCTTCCCATCCATGACATCAATCCCGACAATCGGTACTGCTGGTCGGCGGGGTTAACGGTAATTTCACCGGCCGCGTGACCGAGATTATAAAACTGGAATGCATCGGAAGGGATATCCCGTGCAGACATCCGAGAGCTGTGGAATTTATTCTGTTCGGCAGAATAGAGGGCTACTACATTTAATTGATGCTTATCGGCAAAGGTTCGGTCGTAGGTTAGTAGATTTTCGATCACCCAATGATAGGTATGCGAATTGCTGACAGACGCGGTTGATTCCGTGGTGGGATTTGTGCTGTTGATACCCTCGCCCGTGTATGCCCCGCCATTACTCTGACGGTAGTTTAAACCAATATTTGCTCTGTATTTAAGGCCTTCGATACCGGGGATTTTGACCTCCCCATAAAGTGCGTTGTACGTGGCGTAACCTCTTGTCTCACTTAGCCATTTGTCGTCCAGATCATTCAATATATCTCTTGAATAGACCCAAGGCTCATCTAAGGGCAGCCGAATGGTTCTCTTCCAGCTACCATCGGCGTTGTAGGGGTCGGTGAGCGGAGAAAAATTCAGGATACCGTACATACCTACTTGCGTACCTTGTGTTACATTATAATTGTTGTTTGTGGTAAAGCCGATACGCACATATTCGCCAACCTGTTGATCCACACTACCACGTAGTGCTAGACGGCTGTATTCCTGTGTAGGAATGACTGCTTGGTCGTTATAGTAGCCAATCCCGAAATTGTAGCTCCCTCGATCTGTTCCACTAGAGACCCCGACATCATGGCTGCTTAATTTAGCAGTTCTATAAAATAAATCTTGCCAATCGGTATCCACATCATCCGACTCATCAACACCGTTACTGTAAAGTCCTGCCGCTTCCCGTAGTGCTTTAAACTCAGTACCATTCATCATCGGGTATCTTCCAAAGACATTTTTTAATCCCTGATAGCCATTGTAGCTGATTTGGGCTTTTTGTTGCCCCTGTCCTTTATTTGTAGTCACCAGTATAACGCCATTGGCGCCTCGTGAACCGTAGATAGCGGTAGCCGAAGCATCTTTAAGGATATCAATACTCTTAACATCATTTGGATTGATATCACCGATGGTTCCGGCGAAGGGTATGCCATCGAGCACAATCAAGGGGTCATTAGTTGCATTTAGAGAGCGTGTACCCCGAATACGGATTTGCATGGCTGCTCCGGGTTGAGATGAAGTCTGCGTCATTTCGACGCCGGATACGCGTCCTTGAAGGGCCTGGGAAATATTTGCGGATGGTACATCGCGCATGTTATCTCCACTGATCGATGCAACTGATCCGGTGACTGATTCTTTGCGCTGTGTCCCGTAACCCACCACAACTACTTCGCTAAGCTCGGCAGCATCTTCAGTCAGGGTTATCGTAATAAAGCTCTGGTTTCCCAATTGGAGTTCTTGGCTGGCATAGCCAAGAGAAGTAACCACCAATGTACGTAGTGCCGTAGGGACGGTGATCGAGAAGTTTCCGTTTAGATCGGATTGTACCGAAACGTCTCCGTTTTTAACGGAGACGGTAGCACTTGCAACCGGTTGCTTTTGGTCATCAATAATTCGACCTGTGATTGCACGTTGTGCATATGCTTCCGCGGAAATTCCAATGAAAAGCAACATCAATGATGTGTACCGTAGAAGGATGTCTCTGATAGGTTTGAATAGTGTCATAAAAATCTGGTTTAAAAAATACTTATGTTTTTGAAAAATCAAGGGTTTTTGGCAATACCCGAGAAATAGTTTATAATTTGAATACGTTTTTGTGCTGGACTAAACTAGAATAAATTTATAGCACTTACAAGCGCACATATTTGGTTATCTGGCTCGATTCTTATCGCTTTGCTTCATGCTTGTGATTTTATTTAAATTTTTAAAATATTGTTTACTAGATGTTTAAGTTGTTTTTTGAGGTGGTGTAAAATGTGTCTGTTTTTTAAGATGATATAGTATCTATTTTACTGATTGAACATTATTACCCATATTTTAAACAAATGTATTGTATGGCTATGGTTGATTTGTATCATTTAGTCGATTTAAATTTTCGTGTTGGTGATAAATTGCGTGGCGCAGTTCACGATGTTGTATGGTAAAGAATGGTGTTGTCTCCGTACACGGTCTCCGGTGAAAAAACTTTGTATCGATAAGGTAAATGAAGAGACGAGCCTATGTTTTGTTTGCTGTTCACGATAACTCGTTTGTGGTGCAAGGCGGTAATTTCCTGGATATAAGCTAAACGATATGGACGGTAGAAATTTAATGATTATTTAATCAAAATTAAATCTTAGTTTGTGTATAACTTATTAACTTTGATGTAGTTAATGGAAATAGTTATGGCAATACAATTCGCTACACAAAGAGAGGATACGAATCATGCGTATCCGCATATTGAATCACTTGCACAAGATCTTGATGCACTTCGGAAATACTCGTTTGAGCTACTGAATAAATTCCGTACGGTTTGGAATGAAGCAGAGTATCAAGAATGGTGTGTTATTCAGCGGATTTTGCACGCGAAGTATATACAGCACTAATTTTATAGGGATTACATATTAATGCTATCGTAAGCCCAATGTAGGAGGGCTTGTCTTTGTCTTTTGCGGCATGAAAGATCTCCAAAGTGACAGTTATTGACAACCTGAGAAGCATGCCTTTTCATGGCCTTCCAACGCTTTATTTGCCTTTCGTCATCTTCAGTACGCCTTCCCATATAATAACGGCAATACCATTGAAACCAACCACGCGGATCTTGTGGATGGATCCAGCCTTTTGCTTTCCAAATGGATAGGGATTGTGAAGCATGGATGCCGAAAAAATTAAGGTGACTATCTCCGGATCTTTTATTTCCTTTATACAGTTTAGCCTTCGCAAACCATTCCGCAGGAAATTCATTTTGGCAATCCCTTAAATAACGGCCTCCAAATACACCCAATTCCAGCATCTCCGAAGGTGTGAGGTCGGGGATAAATTGAGGGTCAAATTGCGCACCCATTGGACAGGTTAAATAATAGACATAGTCCTGCTGCATGAGATCATTTACGTAAATTGTTTGGCTCATTAGTCAAACTTAGACAGGTCAGCTTCTCGTTCACTTATTGCCCAGGTAGCCATTGCTTCGATAACGGGCATGAGCCTTTCACCAGCTTGACTGAGCTTATAGGTCACGTGAGGGGGGACGACAGGCTTAGCTTCACGTATCAATAAATTGTCGATTTCGAGCTGCTTAAGCTGCTGAATCAATACTTTTTCTGTAATGCTCGGTATAGCCCGCTTCACTTCGCTATAGCGTTTGGTTCCGCTGGATAGGTGATAGAGTATAATGGGTTTCCAATAACCACCGATCTTTTCCATTACGTAGGTTACTGGGCATTGTTCCAACGCGTATTGTTTGTTTTCCTGTATAGTTGAGTTCTCTTTAATCGCTGTCATGATACATACTATAGGGTAAGTACTTGTATATAAGTAAGTGCAAATATACCTTTGTTGTCGGAAACTAAAAAATAAAAGATATGCAAATTACAATTACAGGTGCCTTAGGGAATATAGGAAGCGCGCTTACTAAGAATTTAGTGAAAGCAGGACATGAGTTAATCGTCGTAACAAGTAACAACGGTAGAACGACTGAAATAGAAGAACTTGGTGCGAAAGCAGTTGTTGGTTCGATATCTGATGCGATGTTTTTGGCAGAAGCATTTGCCGGTAGCGATGCTGTTTTTGCAATGACGCCACCAAATTTAGGTGGAGAGAATGTGATTGCAAATACTACACAAGCAGGTGAAGCCTTCGCAACGGCATTTAAAGCCTCGGGCGTGAAACGCGTGGTGATGTTGAGCAGTATTGGAGCCGATCTTCCAAATGGAAATGGTCCTATCCAAGGACTACACCATATTGAAAAAATTTATAATAATCTTGAAGGAGTGGTATTTACGTTCTTACGGGCAGGTTATTTCTATACTAATCTGTATAATGATATCCCGGTAATCAACGGAATGAATGCGATAGGTGCTAACTACCCCGCGGAAACTATTGTTCCATTTGTGCATCCGAATGATATCGCAACGGCTGTGGCGGAAGAACTGGAACTTGTACCAGAAGGAAATAAAATCCGTTATGTGATCAGCGATGTTCGTTCTGCGGCAGATGTGGCAAAGGTATTGGGCGCGGCTATTGGTAAACCTGCATTACCATGGGTAGAATTTACAGATGAACAGTCTTTACAAGGGATGATACAAGCTGGGGTGCCAGCGGAAATAGCGAACTTGTACACGGAAATGGGGATAGGTATCCGCTCCGGAAAAATCCAATCTGATTTCATACGCCAGGGCTCTCCCGTAATTGGACAGATAAAATTGGAAGAATTTGCAAAGGAATTTAGTACTAAATTTTAATTTATTAATAAAGGTAGTTGTTTTTTTGAATTAAAGAAGCCGCTTTTCTAAAAGGAAAGCGGCTTCTTTTCTAGTGCGCCCACCTGGGCTCGAACCAGGGACCAAAAGATTATGAGTCTTCTACTCTAACCGACTGAGCTATAGGCGCAGGGTATTTGTATAAATGTCAATTTGAAACGTTGTTCCCTTTTGACGATGCAATTATCGATATTTGTAACGAGAAAACAAAATTTTTAGATGCAAAAAATTAAAAATATTATACTCGATTACGGCAATGTTATCTTTATGATTGACTTTGCGCGGCTGCGCGAAGCATTTATTTCGCTGGGTATCAAAAATGTAGATGACTTTTTTGGACATCGTGGTCAGGATTCGCTTTTTGACGCTTTCGATAAAGGAGAAATCGGCGTCCACGAATTTAGAAAGGGAATAAGAGACAAAGCCGGCAAACCAGAATTAACCGATCAGCAAATTGACAATGCCTGGAATTCGCTGCTAATTGGTGTACCCAAGGGCACACACGAGTTGTTATTAGCTTTAAAGACCAAATATCGAACATTTCTTCTAAGCAATAATAACGAACTGCATTACACTTGGTGCATGAATCATCTTATGACAACCTACGGTGTATTAGATAATAGTCTGTTTTTTGAAAAGACTTACTACTCCCATTTGATGGGCAAACGCAAGCCTAATCCAGATATCTTTGAGGCGGTGCTTGAAGAAAATGATTTGATACCGACTGAAACTCTTTTTATTGATGATAGTCCACAGCATTTGGAAACTGCACAGATTTGTGGAATGCAGACTGCATTGTGTACAAAAGATGAGTCACTCGCATATTGGCTTGAACATTATAAATTACTGTAAGTATTTTATATTTTGCTTTTTAATTTTGAATTTTAATTCTACCTTTGTGACTCACAAATTAAAATGGCTACGAAAGGGGGTATATAAGCAGCATGATCATCGTAAATGTAAAAGAAGGAGAATCTTTAGACAGAGCGTTAAAACGTTTCAAAAAGAAATTTGAGAAAACGGGAGTTTTACGCGAACTGCGTTCACGTCAAGCATACGAGAAAAAATCTGTAACTCGTCGTACGCAAGTTAAAAAAGCTATCTATAAACAAGGATTAAACTTGGATAAAGCTTAATTCTGGTTTTAGTACAGATATAGGAAGCCGATCAAAATGATCGGCTTTTTTTATGGATAAATTGGACGATAAGTTGAATGTGAATATAAAATGATAATGAATAAAGAAAACAAATTTAACGGTATATGATAATATTTTTAAAAAAGCTTTCATATAGAGATAGTTATAATCGAAGAGTTGCTTTCCAGAAGTAGAATAGAAAAAAGATATAAATAAAAGCTAAAAATATATATATTTGCACACACGATCGGAGAGGTGTCAGAGTGGTCGATCGAGCACGCTTGGAAAGCGTGTGTACTTAACGGTACCGCGGGTTCGAATCCCGCCCTCTCCGCCGATTCAAAATAAGCCCAACTGTAAAGTTGGGTTTTGTTGTTTATGTCCCTTTGTAAGCTCGCTTAAACAAAGGACATAAATAACAGGAACCTGAACGAAGTGAAGGGCTTTATTTTGAATTGAAGCCTCCTACCAAGGATGGCTGCTGGCAAACGTGTGGGGATTGTGGGACGCAGCCAATCCCGCCCTCTTAGAATAAGCTCTTTTATGCTTCCAGAGAATGGCCAAAGGTCACAGCCCGTAATTAATTGCAATAGACCAGGGATGAGAACCCTGCGGGTTCGATCCGAAGAAGGTTTAGGGATGGTGCACGGGGATGCGGGGCTAAACCAATCCCGCCCTCTCCGCCAAGACAAAATAAAGCTTAATCTTTCGATTAAGCTTTATTATTTAGAGCATATCTCTCATTATCCCCAATATAACTTCATTAATTCTTTAATTTTACGAACACTTCACAAACGACAAATTTACGACCTTCATATCCCTCAACAGGACATAGTTTAAATGCTTTTTCTAAAATATTTAGCCTGTCTGCTACGGTATACTGCCGCGGGTTTCCATCGAAGAAATAGGAATGATTTAGATCAAATTGATCACCAACAGCAATATCACCCACTTTATATTGCCCGTTCATTATGCTTTCTAAAACGTCCTCTACATGCAAGGGGACGTCTCGGCCGTAATAACGGCCCAGGGGATGTTCAGTGAGTACTCTTTTGATCTGAGAAAGTGCTTCGTCGCTCCACGTAAGCATCTCCTTTAATTCAAAAATTTCTTCCTCTCTTTCGTCCAGTTGATTTAGATAATCCCACAGGTCTCCGTCTACCTCTTCGGGTACTCCATTTTTGAGTATTGTATATCCCTTTTCGATCAACAATTCCACTGCTTCCTTTGTCATAATTCAAAGATAATCAATATATTTTAGGTAACGGCATGACCAATCTTTGTTGATTTATGCCTCTTGCCCCTCATCGAAGTTTAGTAAAAAAGCAAATAAACATCCGACATCTTTTTTATTGGTAGATGTGCTCTATGAGTATAACGAATTGAAACAGCAATTGTTAGTTGAAATATATCCTTGTGAAGCACAGATATCAAAAGATCAACGGTTTTTGATGTAGATAGTCGATTTTTCATCATTGCTATAGTGCAAGATGATACTATACTGCTTTTAGATTCTTTAAACTATATTTGTCAAATGGACAAAAGCCATGATCTAATATTGCTTTCTGTTTTGATGATAGTCATAACGCTCTTTTTAGGCGTGGGCGTTCTATGTGGTTGTCTAATATATAAATACAAGAAACTAAAACAAGAAAAAGGACATTTAGTTCAGGGGCATGAAGACCATAATCTTCGTTTAACGGGGGGGCATCTGGATACCCTTCATGCACAGCTTAATCCACACTTACTGAAGAATGTGCTAAACTCTATACTATCACATGCTTACCAAACGTATTATACGATGGATAAGTTATCCTATGTGTTGGACTATGTACTTTATGAGTCTCCCAATAAATTAGTGACGCCAAAAGAAGAAATCGATTTTGCCATCAACTTGATCGAAATCAATAAAATAAAAGTAAGCCCACTTTTGGATTTGAGAGTTAAAGTAAATGTAATAGTAACTAAGGAACCACTTTATGGACAAAAAGTCTTGGCTCCCTTAATTTCGGTTGATTTAATTGAAAATGCATTTAAGCATTCCGATCTGCAAAGTGCTAATGCATTTATTTCAATTGTATTCGAATTTAAAAATGGTTGTTTTCTATTGAATGTATCTAACAAAATATCAAATAAAATACCTCTTAAGAAGCTCAGAAGTGGTGTAGGAAGTCGGACGTTGGAAGAAAGGTTACAATTATTATATAAAGATTATTATTCGTTGCAGCGTTTTGTAGAAGGTGATGTTTTTATTGCACAATTAAAAATAAATTTGGATGGGCACCGTGTTAAAATGCATAGTACTTGATGATGAACTTCTGGGACTGACCTATTTGAAGATGTTGTGTCAACAGATTGAAGGGGTGGAGGTTGTAAAAGCATATAGTGATCCACTTGTTTTTTTAAGTGAGGTGCAATATTTGGAATTTGATTTTTGCATTTCTGATATTGAAATGCCCGGTATAAACGGACTGGAACTAGGAAAGTTAATACCTAATTGCCCTATAATCTTTACGACCGCCTATAAACAATATGCCGTAGATGCATTCGGAATGGATGCTATAGATTATATTACAAAACCAATTCAAAAAGAACGTCTAATCCAAGGGGTGAAAAAGTTGCGCAAGTATTTGAACACGAATACTCCCAAACGTACCTATATTCAGCTTCAGACCGATAGGGGTAAAACATCGATTCTATTTAGCCAACTCTATTATATCCGAAACTCGGATATCGATAGCCGCGATAAATTGGCGCGTCTTGAAGACGGTAGCACATTGATATTAAAAAATGTTTCTTTCGAAAGATTGTTGGAACAGCTGCCTGAAAATCAATTTTGCCGTATTAATAAAAAGGAGATTTTAGCTTTACGGATCGTTAAATACTTTACTGTACATGAAATTACGACGCTTTTATTGGATGAAAAAGGACGAGCGTTGAGCTTTTCGCTAAATGATACCTATCGTAAGCGCTTTCTGGGTAAAATGCCTGGCGGACAAATTACATAAGAAGGGGTTTTTGTTACATTTTTAAGGAATCTCAAGAATATTTTTTCGAGCATTCGCTCTCGCTGTATATATTTGGTGACCACAACCTACGCTGAGATATGCAAAGGGGGAACATTTTCAAAATTCAAGCTATGAAGAACTCTAAAAACATGTTCTATATCGTAACGATTCTGGGCTTTTCTGCAATTATGTATTGGATTATCATTCAAGGAGAAAAGTTAGAAGCATTTCGACAGATCGATTTGGTGCAATCCGATAAAGGGGCTTGGACAAATTTCATTGATTCGCTGATCCACGGTGTACAACATCCATTGGCTATTCTCTTAGCCCAGATCGTGACCATTATTTTCGCTGCTCGGATTTTTGGGTTGATCTGTATCAAAATAAAACAACCCGTAGTAATAGGAGAGATGGTAGCTGGTATTGTACTGGGACCGTCTTTATTGGGAATGTATTTTCCAGAGTTTTCCAGTTTGCTTTTCCCAGCAGAATCATTGGGTAATTTGCAATTTTTAAGCCAAATAGGTCTAATTTTATTTATGTTTATCGTGGGAATGGAGCTGGATCTCAAGATTCTTCGTAATAAGGCTCACGATGCCGTAATTATCAGTCACGCAAGTATTATTGTTCCGTTTACACTTGGAATTGCGCTAGCTTATTTTTTGTATGATCAACATGCACCAGATAATGTCCAATTTTTATCATATGGTTTGTTTATTGGAATAGCGATGAGTATTACTGCATTTCCGGTACTTGCCCGTATCGTACAGGAAAGGGGGTTACAGAAAACGAGATTAGGCACGATAGTTATCACGTGTGCTGCAGCGGATGATATTACGGCATGGTGTATTTTAGCCGCGGTGATTGCTATTGTAAAAGCGGGTTCTTTTGCCAGTGCTATATTCACTATTATTTTGGCGCTTATATATGTATTGGTCATGATTAAAGTTATACGACCATTTTTGATGCGTGTAGCCGACGTCAATTCTACTAAAGAAAGTATGCGTAAACCGATTGTCGCCATTTTCTTTCTTACATTAATTTTATCTTCATATGCTACCGAAGTAATTGGTATCCATGCACTATTCGGCGCATTCATGGCCGGAGCAATAATGCCAGAGAATACGAGATTCAGAAGCATATTCATTGAAAAGGTAGAAGATGTTGCCATGGTATTGTTATTGCCTTTGTTTTTTGTGTTTACGGGACTTCGTACACAAATTGGTTTATTGGATGATGTGAATCTCTGGTTGATTACAGGTGCTATTATTCTAGTAGCAGTGATAGGGAAATTTATCGGCAGTGCATTTGCCGCTCGACTGGTTGGACAAACCTGGAAAGACAGCCTCAGCATAGGTGCATTGATGAATACCAGAGGACTGATGGAGCTCGTGGTGTTGAATATTGGATACGACCTGGGCGTATTAAGTGCAGAATTGTTTTCCATGATGGTCGTTATGGCATTGGCTACGACCTTTATGACAGGCCCGAGTCTTGACCTTATCAACCGGATATTTAAACCAAAACCTTCGAAGAATCCAAACGAAGTCGTGAATACCGGAAAATTTAAGATACTACTTTCATTTGCCAAAAGTGAAACGGGGCTATCCTTATTGCGCCTGTCACACGCGATGGTCAAGAAAAATAAAAATACTGCTCTTATTACTGCACTTCACATCTCTCCAGCTAACGAACTCCATCTTTATGAACTAGACGAACAAGAAGCAAGCAGCTTCAAGGAACTTGTAAATTTATCAGAAGATTTAGACCAAAAGGTAACTACACTTTTTAAGATATCGGCAAATATAGATCACGAAATAGTGAATACAGCCAACAATACCGAAAACGACCTACTCTTACTTGGAGTAAGTGAATCCATCTATGAAGGAAGTATTCTAGGTAAATTCCTGAATTTTACGACTCGTATCATCAATCCTGAAAAGCTTATTTATACGGTAGCCAATAGGGATAATATTTTCAGTTCGTACGAACGGACGGATCAAATCCATGCACGTGTAGATGGTGCCGTCGGGATATTAATTGACAAAAATTTTATCAAAGCTGAGCGGATTATCGTTCCTATCTTTGACAAAGAAGATCAGTTCTTAATTCCTTATATTCGAAAATTTATCCATAATTCGGAAGCTCAAATTATGATATTGGATGTGAAAGAGGTGATAAAACAGTATGCAGAAATAAAAGAAAAAATTCGTCATATCGAGCAACAGGCCCCTAACTATATTACTATTGATTCTAGAAATGTGATGGAAAAGGAATTCCTGCAGCAGTTTGACCTCATGTTGATCAGTCTGACCAGTTGGAAAAGCCTTGTTGACACCAAGAGTGTATGGTTAAAGGATGCGCCATCGACGTTAATTCTAGGAGATAGTAAGCGGTCTGCTAACACCTAGGTATTAAAAATATAATGTTGGATTAGAATAGCTTTTCCGCCTACACTGATGATAAGAACTTTCGCAAACGTATTTTTAAAAGTCTCATTTTTGAATGAGACTTTTAGGAGCTTAATCAACTAAGATACCTGAAGCTGATTCGATTTCTTTTCTATGCGCAGCCGCAGCCTCTCTTAGCTTTTGATTCGGGATGGCATATTTTCTTAGAAAGATGTACGCCAGAATAGCGCCAATGGAAGCCATAATTATACCTATGGCAGAGGGATAATTATAGGCATAACCGTAAGCAATAGGGATAGCACCAAAATATGCGCCCAACGAGTTGCCTACATTAAACGCGGCTTGTCCACCAGCAGCAGCAAAGGTTTCTGAACCTTGCGCATTGTTAATCAGCATTAATTGCAGGGGGGAGCCGATACTAAAGGCGATCATTCCGGTAATAAAAGCCATAGGATAGGCTAATACGGTAATATGGGCCGTAAAAAAAACGACAACAAGACAAGCCGCCATTGCAGAAAAACAGATAATAGCCGCTTTGGTGGGAAGCATGCTGTCTGCCAACTTTCCGCCTATAATATTGCCAATAAACATCCCACATCCTACTAATACCATGACGGTAGATACTTCATTGGGATGTAGGCCTGAGACCGTAGTGACCAATTTAGAAATATAACTTATCCATGCAAACAGTCCGCCGGTTCCTATCGCGATAACGGCGACAATTAACCACGCATCCCAGCGTTTGAAATAACCAATTTGATGGATAACCTTGTTGCTCTTATCAGCGGGAATCTTAGGCATCCAAAAATAGATTGCTAGAAATGTAATCAATCCTAAAGCACTGACAATCGAATAGGTAATACGCCAAGAATAATGGTGCCCGATATATGTGCCTAAAGGGACACCAGCAAGATTCGCAATAGTCATCCCGGTAAACATCATTGAAATCGCCTGGGCCTCTTTCCCCGGCTTAGCTAGTTTCGCCGCAACGACCGATCCTATTCCGAAGAAAGCACCATGGGGTAGTCCTGCGATAAACCGGGAAGCGAAAAGGCTCCACTCATTAGGCGCAATGGTAAAAATACCGTTGAATAGGAAAAACAATAACATTAAAAATAAAAGAACTGCTTTCGGAGAATACTTCGAAGTGGCCGCCACAAGAGTCGGTGCACCTACCACAACACCCAATGCATATAAACCTATTAAATTACTGGCAGAAGGTATATCTATATTTACGTCTTTGGCAATGTCGGGCAATATGCCCATCATTGTGAATTCTGTCATACCTATAGCTAACCCTCCGAAAGCTAAGGCAACAAGTCCTTTATTCATTATTGTATTTGTTTTTTAGTGATATGAATGAGCTCCCTTCGGTCGGTTATTCATTATGTATTTGTTTTTTAGTAATATGAATGAGCTCCCTTCGGTCGGTTGTTCATTTGTGTTTAGCTGACCTCTTTTATGAAATGCAAAAGTAGAAAAACATTTGTTATCTGAATGTTATTAATAAAAAAATCAGAAATGTTCTTATCTTTCCTAAAAATATTCAGATTATCGGGAGATGGTCTGAACCGTTCGTGGAAAAAACAGATAGAGATGTGAATACCGTGGAAAGCGCACATATCAATGAAAAATCTGACTGTGGTAGGCAGTGTATCATCACCTTTCACACCCGCGAAAGCAGCACGAACTTAACCTAGTGATCTTATGAAGGCATTTTTAAATAAACACGACTGAATAATGCCTTTTAAAAAAAAAATTAATATAATATGCGGATGAAAACGATCGTAATTACCTCATTTATGGCTTTTGTCATGTTATTTTTTTTGAGTTGCAGTAACAATACACCGAAAGTTATGGATGAGACAGAGCCGGTGTTAGTAAGTTTGTCCGAAAAACAGGCAAAAGATATTTTTTCTTTACCGGTTCATTGTCTCGAGGTAGAATACCCAAATAAATTAGGACAGGTACTTGGATCGGATAAAGATCTGAAATCGCCAAAACAGTTACGTCCGATTTTTTACGGATGTTTTGACTGGCATTCTTCGGTGCATGGTTATTGGTCTATTATCAATTTAATGAAAAAATACCCAAGTATCGATGGAGACGGAAGGGTAAGGCAGCTTTTGGATATACATATTACCTCTCAAAACGTAGCTATTGAACTGGCATTTTTCAAAGATATAAACAATAGTAATTTCGAACGGACTTACGGTTGGGCTTGGCTTTTTAAATTACAGGAAGCCTTGTTAACCTGGGATGACGAAGACGCCAAAAGGTGGAAGATAATTCTCCAGCCTTTAGTGGACCACCTCGTAACCGAATATAAAGTGTATCTACCCAAACTGATTTATCCGATTCGAGCAGGTCAACATGATAATTCTGCCTTCGGATTGTCTCTCTCTTTGGATTATGCGCGTAGCGTAGGAGATAAGGAATTTGAAGATAGCATCATGCAACAAGCAAAACGTTTATTCTTAACAGATGAGAACTGTAATTTAGCATATGAACCCAGTGGCTATGATTTTTTGTCCCCTTGTTTTGAAGAGGCTTACCTGATGTCCAAAATCATGGATAAGTCCGAATATACTGCGTGGTTAAAGCAATTTTTACCTTCTCTTTTTAGCAAATCATTCACGTTAGAGCCTGCGGTTGTCAAAGATCGTACAGACGGAAAACTAGTTCATCTTGACGGTTTGAATTACAGTAGGGCTGCGTGCCTATATGGCATAACCAAAGCATTGCCCGAACTTGACCATTTGAATACTGTAGCAAATGCGCATATCGCTTTTTCTTTACCCAACCTTTCGACCCAAGATGACTATATGGGCAGTCATTGGCTAGGTACGTTTGCTTTATACGCGCTGGAACATGTACACTAACTAAGTGGCACTAATACGTTTTCGTCTAGTCGTACAGGAGCTAAAATTACAGTTGTAAAACCGTCTTCTCTACGAATGATGAGCGAAAGATCTATGCCACGTTTGGAAAATGTATTTAATATAGCTGTGCGAAATGTCCCTTTGGAAGACCCCCATCCTGTACTTTTTACGATTTCATTATTCAAGTGGATAAGTTCTTCTGTAGAATAGTTTCTAAATTTCTCTACGAGATGTTGATACAATTGAACTGGTGTTGACATACAATTTAAAATTTAAACGTTAAACCATAAATTGTATCCAGAAATTCAAAGGGCTTTGTAAATAAGCGCGACGAGACGTTTATTTTGGCTGAAGGCCCGTATTATTTTACCACCGCGGTGTACGCACTCGGTTGGTATTGCTCACGCAATTCTGAATACCCTACAAAGTTAGTATACTTTTTCGAGGCTACAAATTTTATTTAATTTATTTTTTATTAATTACGGTACACCTACCTGGTTGCTCGGTGTAATGATCTACAGTCCTGATCAGTTTTTTCTAAGAGGAAACTACCAAATACTGCCATTTTTTTACTTATTAGAAATGAAACTGCCATCCTGTCTTAAAATCTATTTTGGAATATTCCTTGATATAGCCTAGTTATTAAAGCTAAAATTAACATATATAATATGCAAGAACAAGGTACAATCTCGATTCATACCGAGAATATCTTTCCGGTAATTAAAAAATTCTTATACTCAGACAACGAGATCTTTTTACGTGAATTGGTTTCGAATGCAGTGGATGCGTCTCAAAAGATTAGACGATTATCTTCGCTGGGTCAGTTTAGTGGTGAAGTGGGGGACCTGATCGTGGAAGTAAAATTTGACGAAGCAGCAAAAACAATTACCATTTCGGATAATGGTATAGGTATGACTGCGGAGGAAATCAAAAAGTACATCAATCAGATTGCTTTCTCCGGTGCAACTGAATTTATGGAAAAATTTAAAGAAGCTAATGATGCTAACGAAATCATTGGTCGCTTTGGATTAGGATTTTATTCGGCATTCATGGTTGCGGATAAAGTAGAAATCCAAACACTGTCTTATCAAGAAGGAGCTGTGCCCGCACACTGGACCTGTGACGGTAGTACATCTTATGAAATCTCAGAAGGGGGACGGGTTAATCGTGGCACCGACGTTATTCTTCATATCAATGATGATTCAGTAGAATTTTTAAATGAACAACGTATTCAAGAGATTTTAGATAAGTATGCTAAATTCTTGCCAGTGCCGATTCGTTTTGGTACGAAGTCAACTTCAGAACCTGATGGTGAAGATGAGGAAGGTAAACCGAAATATAAATCCGTTGAAGTTGCTAATATTATCAATAATACAAATCCTGCATGGACAAAAGCGCCTTCGGAATTGAAAGACGAAGATTATCTAGCATTTTACCGTGAATTGTATCCGTATTCGATGGATGAACCGTTATTTTGGATTCATTTGAACGTAGACTATCCATTTAATCTTACCGGTATTCTTTATTTTCCTAAAATCAAGAATGAATTGGAAATACAGCGCAATAAAATCAAGTTGTATTCCCGGCAGGTATTCATTACTGATGAGGTAAAGGATATCGTACCTGAATTCTTAATGCTGTTGCATGGGCTTATTGATTCTCCGGACATTCCGTTGAACGTTTCGCGTTCTTTCTTACAAGCGGATAGTAACGTGAAGAAAATCAATAATTATATCACTAAAAAAGTAGCAGACAAATTACAGGAAATTTTTAAATCGGATCGCAAAGGTTTTGAAGAGAAATGGAATGATATCGGACTATTTATTAAGTACGGTATGTTAAGTGATGATAAGTTTGCGGAAAAGGCGAATGAATTCTGTTTGGTGAAAAATACAGATAACGAGAGCTTTACCATTAAAGAGTATTATGAAAAAGTCAGAGATATTCAGGTGGATAAAGATGGAAATATTGTATACTTATATACATCAGATTTAGCGCAACAAGACGGCTTTATTTCCGCGGCAAAATCCAAAGGATATGATGTGTTAGTGCTGGATGGGTCATTAGATACACATTTTGCGGCCTATCTGGAACAAAAGGGCGGAGATAAGGTTCAATTAAAACGTGTGGATTCGGATGTCGTTGACAAACTGATTCAGAAAGATGAGAAAGTGGAGTTGACTTTATCCGAGGAGGAAAGTAAAAAAGCCGCAGACGTATTTGAAAAATCCATCGGACGCGCAGACATGAAAGTAGAAGTAGATGCGCTTCATGCTGACGAACTTCCGGTATCCGTTACTATCGACGAGTTCATGAGACGGATGAAAGATATGGCCAAAACAGGTGGCGGCATGGGATTTTACGGTACGCTTCCAGATAACTATAAGGTAACAGTAAATGGCAATCACCCCTTGGTAAAGCGTATTTTAGAAAGCGATGCTGAAGAAGGTGAAAAACTAGCTAAACAAGCTTTTGATCTAGCGTTATTGTCACGTGGATTGTTAACAGGAGCAGACTTAACTTCTTTTGTTAAAAGAAGCGTGGAAATGATCTAACGCTGTTTTAAAAATAATTGCTTAATCCTCATTGTGTTAATTTACAATGGGGATTTTTTGTTAAAAAAGATTTGGAGTGAATGCTGTTTTATACTACTTTTGTAGCATCAAAATACGGTAGGTATAGCTCAGTTGGTTAGAGCATCGGTTTGTGGTACCGAGGGTCGTGGGTTCGAGCCCCATTACTTACCCAGATAGCGAAGCAGAAATGTTTCGCTTTTTTGTTTTCTAGGGTATCTGTGATCCAAAGTAAATCGTATTAATTTAAATCGGGACTTTTTGGGAAATTGGCGACGTGTGCATATTTCGGACCAAGGCTAATGATCGCTTGTTTCCATAAGTCTTCACCATCTGTAAGGAAAGTAAGGGTGGGATCGAAAGAACGATGTACCGCCCAGCTGTTTTGTTCGATTTCCTGATTCAATTGTTCGGGGGCCCATCCTGAGTAACCTAAAAAAAATTTAACTTCATCAGGCACGATAATACCTTCGTTAATAAGTAGAACGAGTTTTTCAAAATCGCCACCCCAATAGACGTCTTCGCAAATAGATGTGCCGCTCAACAATTTGTCGTATGCACGGTGCAGAAAGAACAACGCATTACTTTCTACGGGACCACCGATATATAAGAAAAAGTTTTCGTTTTGTATTTCTTCCACCACATCGGAAAGTTGGAGATGAGAACGGTGATTAAGAACGAGTGCTATAGTACCATCTCCATTGTGTTCACATATCATCACTACCGATCTCTCAAAGTTCGGATCAAGCATAAAAGGTTCGGATAGCAATAGGCTTCCTTGTGTGGGTTTGTTTTCGCTAAACATGTCTCATTATTTATAGATATTATTAAACTTAAATAAAATGCTTTGCATTCAAAAATACTTAATGTAAAAAAATCATTAATGAGTAATTTATTTTAATATGCAATATAATAGCATAAAAATGGCGCTGTTTAAAGGAGGTTTTAGTAAGTTTGTTTTGTCATCAAATAAGTTAATAATGGCAATTGAACACAAAGATATCGCTGCGATTAGAGAAGATTACGTTAAAGGAATTCTTTCTGAGGCTGAGATGAAAGCCGATCCCCTGAAACAGTTTAAAGTTTGGTTTGACCAGGCTTTGGATGCTAAGGTAATCGAACCGAACGCAATGGCACTTTCTACGATCTCAGCAGATGGATTTCCTTCTTCCCGGATCGTACTATTAAAGGACCTACAACATGATGGATTGCGTTTTTTTACGAATTATCAGAGTCAAAAGGGAAAAGATTTGGTCAATTGTAATCGGGTAAGTGTTTTATTTTTCTGGGCGGAATTGCAGAGACAGATACGTATAGAAGGATGTGTAAACAAACTATCCGTTGCGGATTCGGACGAATATTTTGCCTCTCGGCCTCGGGGCAGTCGGATTGGTGCATGGTCTTCTCCTCAAAGTTCGGTAATTCCGGATAGAGGCTTTTTGGAAAAAATAGTGCAGGATTTTACGAATGATTTTGAAAATAGTGAAGAGATTCCGAGACCTGATTTTTGGGGTGGATATGTGGTCAAACCCGTTAAATTTGAATTTTGGCAGGGAAGAAGTTCCAGGCTACATGACCGCATTCAATATACTTTAGAGAATAAAAAATGGGTTATAAATCGATTAGCCCCCTAAATTATGATAGATCAACTGAAAACTGAAATAGTGGCTCAATTTGGAGCTGAAAGCGTCGTAGATGTACAATTGGACGGATTGCAACAGGCTTTAGTCATTCATCCCGGATATCTTATTGATATATGTGGATGGTTACGAGATAATCCAATATATTATTTTGATTTCTTATCTAATATTACTGCAGTCGATTATCATCCGCAAACTAAGTTTGCAGTGGTTTATCATTTAGCATCTATTCCGTATCAAAAACAGCTAACGCTCAAAGTTTTTATCACCAATGATAGAACGGCAGCGGCCCTGCCCGAACTTCCCTCGGTGAGTTCGGTTTGGAAGACAGCGGATTGGCACGAACGGGAAGCTTTTGACCTTATGGGGGTGTATTTTGATGGTCATCCCGATTTAAGACGAATATTGATGCCAGACGATTGGGAGGGCTACCCGCTGCGCAAAGATTACGAGGATCCAGAAAGTTATCACGGTATAGCAATTAAATAACTATGAACTTAACCCGCTATCAGTCGGCTTACGAAAGATATAAAGAAAAGATTGCGAACGTAGGATCGCATGAAATGGTCATTAATATGGGCCCCCAACATCCCTCCACTCATGGGGTATTACGACTGGAGTTGATTACTGATGGAGAGATTGTAAAAGAGATTATCCCACATCTGGGCTATTTGCACCGCTGTTTTGATAAGCATGCAGAATCTATGAACTATACCAAGACTATTCCGTTTACAGATCGCCTGGACTATCTGGCATCCATGAATAATAGTCATTCTTTTGTGATGGGAGTGGAACGCATGCTAGGCATTGATCATAAAATACCCAAACGTATTGAATACATCCGGGTACTGGTATGCGAGCTGAATCGGATTGCCTCGCACCTTATAGCGATAGGAACTTATGGTATTGATATAGGTGCTTTTACGCCCTTTATGTGGTGTTTTAGAGATCGGGAGCATATTATGAATATGCTGGAGTGGGCCTCTGGGTCGCGTATGCTTTACAATTACATTTGGATCGGTGGTTTGTTTTACGATTTACCAGTCGGTTTTGAAGATAGATGTAAGGAATTCCTCGATTACTTTAAACCGAAGTTGATCGAGTTAGATGAATTGCTTTCTACTAATCAAATATTTATTTCCAGAACAGCTAATATTGGTGTTTTACCAGCTGACGTGGCGATTAATTACGGTTGTTCAGGGCCTATGCTTCGTGCTTCGGGAATAAAATGGGATTTACGACGTATAGATGCCTATTCAGTTTATCCTGAAATTGATTTTGATATTCCCGTCGGTAAAGGTGAAATGGGCGCATTGGGAGATTCTTGGGATCGCTATAAAGTACGCGTGGATGAAGTGTACGAATCTGTTCGTATTATAGAGCAGTGTCTGGAACGTCTTGTAAAAGATTTCGCCCGTACGCCCGATTTTGATCCGAGAGCTTTGGTGCCAAAAAAAGTAAATTTGAAGGAACAGGACTATTACGTCCGATCTGAGAATCCCAAAGGCGAGCTTGGATTCTATTTTGTTACGCAGGAGAAAACGGATATTCCGAGAAGAGTAAAAGCAAGGGGTCCTAGCTTTAATAACCTTTCCGTATTACCCGAATTGGGTAAGGGAGTCCTGATTGCTGACTTAATTGCGGTTCTAGGATCAATAGATATTGTGCTTGGAGAAGTCGATAGGTGATATAAACGTGCATAAAAATGCAAAAAATAGTTGTGAATAAACCGAACTATTTGTATCTTCGTATTCTCATAATTTAAGTTTATAATTGGTTAATAGGAAAGTTCGTGTCCACTTGGACACGGACTTTTTCTCATTTATGCATCCTTATAGAATTATATTTATATTCGTATAAAAATCAATTGTAAGTTTAGGTAAGTCTATCCTGTTATGGCCAGAATAATTTCGATCTTGTTTGTGCTGATTTCATTTTCGGAGATCTACGGCCAACAGTGGATTTTTAGAAACAATGCCACTAAAATAACATTTTCTTTTGAGCTCGTGCACAACGTTATCATCATTCCCATCCATATCAACGGCGAAGAATTATCTTTCATCTTAGATACTGGAGTAAAAGAGACGCTATTATTCGGTAGTTCGGATTCCTTATTACTACACAATGTATCTAAAGTAAAATTTCAGGGGATCGGGATAGGCGAAGGAATTGAAGGGTTACGTTCACTTTCTAATCATTTGAGTATTGCAGATTCTGCGATGATGGATCTAAAACATAATTTATTCGTGGTGACCGATGACTCATTACATTTATCTAATTATATTGGATTACCGGTGCATGGAATTTTGGGTAGTAATTTTTTTCACAACAATGTGGTAGAGATTAACTATGTTAAAAAGAAAATAACGGCGTACCGTAACATACAACATATAGGGAGAAAATTAAGAGGTTACGACAAAATTCCCTTAAAAATTGAAAAGGATAGACCTTATGTGAATATAGATTTGAGAATTGGTAGGAAAACACATAAACAAATTAAGGTACTGTTGGATTTGGGGAATTCCGATCCCGCCATGCTTTTTCCGGATCGTTTACCGGAGTTTGAAATATTAGAGCCTACTATATATGAATTCCTTGGTAAGGGGTTTAATGGCGATATTTATGGGAAGAGAAATAGAATCCATTCTTTGCGGATAAACGATTTTGAGTTTCAACAACCTATTATATCCTATCCGGATACGAATACTTATGACAACAAAAAATTGGTGAGAGATCGAGTTGGATCTATCGGAAATCAATTACTCACTCGATTCTCTGTCTTGATTGATTACGAACATCGTATGTTATATCTCAAACCCAATAAGAATTTTCGTCAGCCGTTTTATGTGGATATGAGTGGAATCGAAGTGAAACATGAAGGCTTTGTATGGGTAGAAAGTAGAATTCATTTAAATACATCTCCGAATCAAGAGGGAAAAACAATACAGTTTGATGGGAGTAGCAGTTTTAAATATAAAATAGAACTAAAACCTAACTTTATAATAAATAACGTGCGGCATAATTCTCCTGCTGAACGGTTTGGTGTAATGAAAGGGGACGTATTAATGAAAATAAATGGGCGATCGGTTCAGTCACTTTCGCTGGAACAGATAAAAGATAAATTACAGTCGGGAATAAACAAAACGGTGAAATTAGAAATCGGAAGGGGTGGAGAAGTTCTAAATTTTACTTTTCAATTACAAGATCCGATTCCGTTGTTGCTATAAAGAAATAAGCCGTTATGCTTGTGTCACAAACGCTTCTATATTGATGCATAAAAAAGGCAGCCCAAAAAGACTGCCCTTTAAAAACAAAATTTAAATAATTATTCGAAATATTCTTTAATTCTTTCAAAGAATGATTTTTCGCTTTTTCCGGGCTGTGGCCTAAAGTTGGCAGAATCTTTTAATTTTTCCAGCACTTCGCGCTCTTCAGAAGATACAGCTTTTGGTGTCCAAACATTCACGTATACTAATTGGTCTCCCTTGTGGTATGAATTTACTTCAGGAATGCCTTTGCCTTTTAAACGTAGGATTTTACCTCCCTGTGTACCCGGTTCGATCTTGATTTTAGCTTTCCCGTCTATCGTCGGAATTTCTACACTTGTACCTAGTGCAGCATCTGCAAAATTGATATATAAATCATAAATGACATTGATGCCGTCACGTTTTAATGTTTCGTGCTGTACTTCTTCTACCAAGATGATCAAATCTCCGGGTATGCCTCCGCGCGCAGCCGCATTTCCCTTTCCACTCATAGACAGCTGCATACCTTCGCTTACACCTGCTGGGATATTAAATGTAATGGTTTCCTCTCCTCGTACAAGACCTTCTCCTTTACAAGAAGTACATTTTGCAGTCACTTCGACACCTTCCCCGTTACAAGTAGGGCAAGTACTGGTTGTCTGCATTTGTCCTAAAATCGTATTGGTAACTCGTCTTACGGATCCTGCACCACCACAGGTGTTACAGGTGTGGAATGAAGACTTGTCTTTAGCACCGGTACCATCACAGGTTTGACAGTGAATTTGCTTATTTACTTTTACTTTTTTCTCTATACCGTTGGCAATTTCTTCCAGCGTAAGCTTTACTTTAATACGTAGGTTGGTACCTTTTTGAACACGCCGTCCTCCTCGGGAACCACCGCCGAAAAAGCCTTCGAATGGATTTCCACCACCGAAGATATCTCCAAATTGGCTGAAAATATCATCCATATTCATACCACCTCCGCCAAATCCAGAAGCTGAGTTGCCAGAATGACCGAATTGATCGTAACGAGAACGCTTTTCCGGATTACTTAATATTTCGTACGCTTCAGCTGCCTCCTTAAAGTTCTCTTCAGCTTCTTTATCACCTGGATTTTTATCTGGATGAAATTTAATAGCTAGCTTGCGGTAAGCCGATTTGATTTCAGCGGCGTCGGCTGTACGTGATACACCTAATATATCGTAATAATCTCTTTTTGACATGTTATATTAAGTTATTGTCCAATCACCACTTTTGCGAAACGGATTACTTTATCATTTAAAAAGTAACCTTTTTCTACAACATCCAATACTTTATTTTTTTGATTCTCGTCCGGAGCCGGTATCGCGGTTATAGCTTCCTGATATTCTGCATCAAAAAGTTGTCCCAAAACTTCCATTTCTTTTAAACCTTCGTTCTCAAGTAATTTTCTGAATTTAGAGTTTACCAATTCGATTCCTTTCTTTACGGAGTCGACTTCCTGAGCGGTAGACATGGCATGAAGAGCCCTGTCAAAGTCATCTATTATGGGGAGTAATTTAGTAATCACGCCCTGGCCGGCCGATTGAATAAGTTCGACACGCTCTTTTGACGTGCGTTTCTTGTAATTGTCGAATTCGGCAAATAAACGAGCATATCTGTCGTTTGCTTCCGCTAATTCCTGTGTAAGTTTCTCTTCATTTGATACCGTTTCTTGTTCCGCTTGCGGTGTATCTTCTTGCGCTAAATTCTCTTCGTGGGTATTTTCTTGTTGTTCGTTCATCATCGCCCTATTTTTAATATACTTAAAAAGCTTCTTGAGATTTCTCAATAATTTTGCCATTGTAAAATATACGACAGCCTGTCAGTACACCACGCTGGTGAACATACAAAATGTCGGATTTAAGATTTTATGTCAGTTGGTTTAGATACTTACATTGTCATGCAATGCACCGTCTGAGGTTTTAATTATCCGTGCCGGAAGATTTCGGATAATTTGATAATCGTGTGTAGCGATTAATACCGATGTTCCTGCAGCGGCAATGTCGCGGAGCAATAAAACGATTTCTTCAGACGTGGAGGGATCTAAATTACCGGTGGGTTCGTCCGCAAGTATAATTTCAGGATTATTCAATAACGCACGGGCAATTACTACCCGTTGTTGCTCACCTCCTGATAGCTCGTGCGGCATTTTTTTTAGTTTAGAACGTAGACCTACCTTTTCCAATACATCCAGCATTCTACTTTGAATCATTCCTTTCTCCGTCCAGCCCGTGGCTTTAAGTGCAAACTCTAGATTTTTTTCAACTGTTCGGTCATTTAATAGATGAAAATCCTGGAAAACTATACCCAACTTTCTACGTAGAAATGGAACTTCATTTTCATGGAGTTTTTTTAAATCAAAGCCGGCGATCATACCTTCACCATTTGCAATGTACAAGTCGCCGTAAATAATTTTCAATAAGCTACTTTTTCCGGTACCGGATTGTCCGATCAAATAGATGAATTCTCCTTTTGCAATATCCAGGTTGACATGCGATAAAACGAGATGCTTTTGCTGGTATATATCGACGTTTTTGAGTCTTATTACAGTGTTTTCTGCCATGTTTTATAATTCGATTTTCTTTATTTGACCAAACGGAAGTTCCCTAACGATTCCCATAATATAGGCCATTTTGTCTCCGAGACCTATTTTTTCTAACGATTTATCTGGTCTATCTACTCTAAAATATGCTAATAAGGTAAATGCGTCATCGCGCAATTGCACATAATCTGGAATTTTAGCAACGCCTTTTACTTTAATTAAATACATAATAGCAAAGTTAGAATTTTTTATGGATTCGCTATGAAACTAACGCTATAAAATCAGATTTATTGGTTAGCGAATAGAAAGTCCAATGTATTAACACCGTCGGCATAGTCGTCGAGGGCCGGGCACTGGCTTGACCCTAACGGAAAGACAGGTACTTCTAGTTCAAAAGTCCCTTCTGTGACGACACACTGAACCCGTTCCTTGCTATTATTGATTATAGCAACTGCATCGTTGACATGATCGTATTCTTCGTAAAATACGACCGCTAATGGGGAGGCTATATTTTTATCTTCCTTTAATAATAAAAAACCATTGTCAAAATGTTTTTCGCCGTTAATGAGGTAGATAGATTTGTTATAATCGTAATTGTTATTGTATTTAAAATGTTCTTTTGATGGATGAAAATGCTCAATCGCTTCAAAAAACGTCGAAATAGGGTAGCCCGAAGGGATAAATATTTTAGAAACAGATCTACAGCCTAAGCCAAAGTAATCGAAAATATCATAGCCTACTTTCCGCAGATCTTCCTCACGTTCTTCGCCTGTAAGTAAAGCGATGGAATTTCTGTTTTTACGAATGATATTGGGTTTACTAGAAAAATAGTATTCAAAATAACGTGCTGAATTATTTGATCCCGTGGCAATAATAAGATCGTAGCCCGATAATTTATCGACCAAATCTATTTTATCGACAAACAGCGGCTCTATTTGAGTCAATCTGTCGAGCACCATGGATGTTAGTCCCGCATCATCAGATGACACTTTGATTTGTGCCACAAATCCGGAAATAAGTACGGACAGAATATCATGAAAGCCCACCAATGGAAGGTTACCTGCCAAAATGAGACCGACTCTTTTAGACGAATTAATATCGGGATAGGCCAACAACCATTTGTTAAGTTTCTCTTCCGCTAATTGCTGCCCAAGGGACTGAAATTGCTTCAGAACATATTCCTCAGTGTACCAGGGATTCTTATAATGAACCTGTTGGATAGATTGAAGGGAGCTTTCGTCTAAGTTTAGCATCCAATCTCCTAGTTTGCATAATGCTTGAACACGTAGTTTCTTTGTCAAAATATTTTATTTAGAATTGTTCTGATAAATATTTGATTTATCTTTGTATTGTCAAAAAAGTAGATAACCTACTAACTTTGTATACATTTTTGTTGATAGTATACAATGAAGGTGCTACCTTTGAAGTGCAAAATTAGTTTATTTATTATAATTGTGAGGTTATAAATGGCGATAAAAATTACAGACGAGTGTATTAATTGTGGAGCATGCGAGCCAGAATGCCCAAATAATGCGATATATGATGCGGGTGTGTCTTGGAAATTTTCAGAGGGTACGGCTTTAGATGGTATTATTGATTTTGGGGATGGTGTAACGTTAGATGCAAATGAAGGGCAGGCTGCAGTTTCTGATGAGGTATATTATATAGTTTCCGATAAATGTACAGAGTGCGTCGGTTTTCATGATGAACCGCAATGTGCTGCTGTGTGTCCGGTAGACTGTTGTGTGGAGGATGAAGACGTAGTCGAATCTGACGAAGAGTTACTGGCTAAAAAGGCGTGGTTACACGCTGAATAAGTGAGCAAAATATAGATTTAGAAAAAGCATTATCCGAAGGGATGATGCTTTTTTTATGTCGGCGCAACTGGTAATAATTTGGTTTGCCTGTGTATTTTTCTATTTTTGTTGCTGAAGAAATTTAAATTTTGATCTAAATGTTGAAAAAACAAATTGGTTTTGTAACCCTCCTTACAGTTTCCATTGCTATTATAATCACTATATTTTATGAGTTCAACTGGTTAGGTGTAAGCCCTCGAATCATGATGGGTGTCCGCTGGATTACAGCTTCAGCGTTGATATTAAACGGAATAGCACGTAAAAATTTAACAACATGGATTCTTACGTGTCTGGTGCTAGGGGTATTTGTAGGACTGGACTTTCCGGATCTGGCACGCGCAATGCAACCATTAAGCCAAGGGTTTATTAAGCTCGTAAAGACTATTGTCGGACCTATTTTATTTGCAACGTTGGTATTCGGTATCGCAGGACATTCAGATCTGAAATCAGTAGGTCGTATGGCTTGGAAATCCATGCTTTACTTTTTTACAGCGACATCATTTGCTATTTTTATAGGTTTATTCGTAATCAATTTAACCAAAGCTGGGGTGGGTGTAGATGTAGAACACATGCCGCATGAAGAATTACCGCAAACTTCTACTACAACGGCAGGAGATCAGACGGCACTAAGCCACATCGATGCCGATGTACATTGGGTGTACAAGTTTAATGCATTTATTAGAGATACTTTTCCCGAAAACATTGTAAAAGCGGTGTACGAAAATAAGGTATTGCAAATCGTTATTTTTGGTGTAATCTTCGGTATCGGCTTAGCAATGGTCGAAGAGAAGAAGCGAAAGCCACTTGTTGATTTTACCGAAAGCTTGTCGGAAGCAATGTTTAAATTCACAAATATTGTCATGTTATTTGCTCCAATTGGTGTGGGGGCAGCTATGGCCTATACAGTCGGACATCTCGGTGTAGATATTCTCAAAAATCTCTTTATGTTGTTGGGAAGCTTATATCTCGCTTTATTGATGTTTCTTGGGTTCATTTTACTACCTATAGCTTTATTTTTAAAGGTACCCATTAAGCAGTTTCTTAATGCCATTAAAGAGCCGGTTTCAATAGCTTTTGCGACCACGAGTTCAGACGCGGCCTTGCCAAAGGCAATGGAGAATATGGAAAAATTTGGCGTACCCCGTAAGATAGTTTCCTTTGTAATACCTACAGGCTATAGTTTTAATCTGGATGGCACATCCTTATACTTGTCGTTGGCTTCTATTTTTGTGGCGCAGGCTGCTGGAATAGATCTAAGTATTGGTGAACAACTTCTTATAGCTTTTACCTTAATGATTACTTCTAAAGGAGTTGCGGCAGTTCCAAGAGCTTCTCTGATCGTTTTGATTGCGACGGCAGATCAGTTTGGCTTGCCAACTTTTGTTATTGCTGCTATATTAGGTATCGACGAATTAATGGACATGGCACGGACATCAGTCAACGTAATCGGAAATTGCTTAGCGACAGTAGTGGTAGCAAAATGGGAGGGACAATTCGACGAGGAAGCCCCATTTAGGACGGAATTACCTGAGAAATCTAATTCTAGTGAATAATACAAAAAGATAACGTCCACGCTACTGAAGCTAAAGGTTTCTAAAAGTGTGCTCCGCTTATACGGGGTTATGCAATGACGCATTTTTTTAATGATGGCTATTTTTTTAGACCACCTATTTTTTAATATTTTTAATTGTTACACCACAGTTATTCAAAAAAATGCTATTTTGGATTCATGATTAATTTCTTAAAGAATGTATCGTCATGTGTAATGGGTCTTCTTTTTCTTTTGCCACATGTACAGGCACAAAACTTTGACTCGTTACAAGGACTATTCAAAGGTTCTTCGGTTCTGAATAAACACTATTATGGATTCAGTTTATATGATTTGGATAGCAATAGATTTGTTTATGGTGACAATGAAGACAAGCATTTTACTCCCGCATCCAACACAAAGGTATTTACCTTGTTTGCCTCTTTAAAAATTATAGGAGATTCTATTCCAGGCATTGAGTATATCGAAAGAGGAGATTCTTTAGTATTTTGGGGTACCGGCGACCCAACATTTCTGCACCCTATGCTTGACTCCCATCGGGTTTACAATTTCTTGAAATTTTCGAATAAAAAATTATTTTATGTCCCACAGCAAACTGCTGAATCTTTTTATAGGGATGGATGGTCCATTGAAGACTATGCTTATGATTATCAACCCGAAATAGCAGTATTTCCCATATATGGTAACCTAGTTCGTTTTAGAGCTTCAGGGAAAGATATTATCGCCTCTCCGGAACTATTTAATCAAAAGCTCGCCGTTCGGGAGAAATATGCTCGTTATTTTAACATCGTTCGCGATATCAATTCCAATACTTTTGAGCTAACGAATTTAAATCCGAGTGCGTCCTATCGTTCAAGTAAACCGTTTCATTGGTCAGACAGTCTTTTTGTCGATTTGCTGTCGGACACGTTGTCTACTAAAGTTGAATTATTAAATAGCTATAACAAGCCTTCTGATACAAAAATACTTTATTCGGTGCCTAGGAACGTGGTTTTACGCGAAATGATGCTTCCTAGTGACAACTTTTTGGCGGAACACCTTACTATGGTTGCTGCAAAGATAAAGTACCATGAATTTAAAACCGATTCATTGCGTGCAGAAATGCAAGACAAGTTTTATAAATTATTTGCGGATTCTATACAGTTGCGTGACGGAAGTGGTTTATCGACATATAATAAGGTAACTCCTAGAAGTATGGTTGAACTATTATTATCCGTGAAACAGATTTTTCCGGATTACAATCAATTATTTAATTACTTTCCCGCCGGTGGTATTGATGGCACTTTAAAAAACGCTTATGGATTAGATCAAGGAGTTCCTTTTGTTTGGGCTAAAACGGGGACGATTCATGCCGTACATTGCCAATCTGGATATATCGTGACGCGTACGGGTAGGAGGTATGCGTTCTCTTTTTTAAATAATAATTTTTTAGGAAGTGCCAATCCTGTGCGCAAAGAGATGGTGCGAATAATGACCTTCATTCGTCAAAACTATTAATATTCTAAAACAATTGGTATCTTCGTCAATCAATTCAAAAAATGCGGGTTTTCAAAAAAAACGATAAAAAACTTGTACGTTCCTGGGCAATGTACGATTGGGCAAATTCTGCGTATAACCTCGTCATCACTTCTACTATATTTCCGGTCTATTATACGGCTATTACAACGACTAAAGATAAAGGAGATGTCGTAAGCTTCTTTGGCTTTGAAGTGATAAATACAGTTCTTTCTAATTATGCTTTGGCAATAGCTTACTTAATTATGGCCCTAGCTCTTCCCTTTTTGTCGGCTTACGCAGATCTGAGCGGTAATAAGAAGTTTTTTATGAAGCTGTTTACCTATATAGGCGCATTGGCTTGCATGGGATTGTTTTTTTTTAAACTTGACACGTTGGAAATCAGCATTGTGTTTTTTGCCGTAGCAGCCATGGGATATATAGGTGGCGTGGCTTTCAATAATTCATATCTTCCGCTAATTGCTACCGTTGATCAACAAGACAGGATAAGTGCGCAAGGATTCGCATATGGTTATGTAGGCTGCGTAACCCTTCAATTGATCTGTTTTATATTTGTTTTTAAACCGGAATGGTTTGGAATTATAGATGCTTCGTTTCCTGCAAGGTTTTCGTTTTTTCTAGTGGGACTGTGGTGGGTGATATTTGCGCAAATACCGTTTAGTTACTTACCGGAAGCAAAACCGTTATTGGGTGATAAGCAAGTCGTCTTTTTTGATAGGGTGAAAAATGAGTTTAAACATGTGTTATCCGAGATAAAGAAAATAGAACCTATCCGCCGCTTTTTACCGGCTTATTTCTTCAATGCGATGGGGGTACAGACGATTATGATCGTGGCGGCAGCTTTTGGCGAAAAAGTTTTAAATCTTGGAGCGACAAAGTTGATAGCAACAATTATATTGATCCAGCTGGTGGCGATTGCCGGTGCTTATCTGATGTCAAGCTTAGCTAAGCGCCACGGGAATATCAAAGTGTTACTGGTGGTCGTTTTGATGTGGATTTTTATATGTATTTCTGCTTATTTCCTGAATCATGAATTCCAATTTTACGGGATTGCTTTTATGGTAGGATTAATGATGGGAGGGATTCAGGCTTTATCAAGGTCAACTTATTCCAAACTCCTGCCACAAGATATGGAAGATACAACGGCATTTTTTAGCTTTTATGATGTAACAGAGAAGTTGGCTATTGTCTTTGGATTGTTTACTTTTGGTGTTATTGAACAACTAACGCACAATATTCGTAATTCAGCATTATTTCTTTCTATATTTTTTGTGCTAGGATTTGTGTTACTATGGAGAGTATTAAAGTTTAATACGTTATTGAAGAATTAGTTTCTTATGCATAAAAAAGTAGAATTATTTATTCCTTGCTTCATTGATCAATTGTATCCTGACACAGCTTTCAATACAGTAAAGTTATTACAAAAGGCAGGTTGCGAAGTGATTTATAATAGTGAGCAAACGTGCTGTGGACAGCCTGCTTATAATGCAGGGTTTTGGGATGAGGCTAAGGCGGTAGGTGCAAATTTTTTAAGTAATTTTACTGAAAATAATTATATTGTGTCACCTTCGGCCTCTTGTACAGGAATGCTGAAACACGGTTACAATGATCTATTTACCAATTCTATAGAGCATAATAAGTGCAGGGCGGTGCAACGGAACGTTCATGAAGTATCTGATTTTTTGGTGAATATATTAAAAAAGGAATATTTTGGCGCTGAACTAGTAGGCACAGCGGTGTATCACGATTCGTGTTCTGGTTTACGTGAATGTAAGATAAAGGAAGAACCTAGACAGCTGCTTTCGCACGTGGGTGGACTTGAATTGATAGAAATGCGAGATCAGGAAACGTGTTGTGGCTTCGGAGGAACGTTTGCAGTGAAGTTCGAAGGGATTTCTGCCGCGATGGCGGAGCAAAAAGTAAGAAATGCACAAGCTGTACATGCAGAGTATATCATTTCTACTGATTCCTCTTGTCTGCTGCAGCTCCAAGCATATATCGACAAGCATAAAATTCCCATGAAGACGATGCATCTTGTGGATGTATTAACCTCCGGGTGGGCAAATATCTAATATATAAATCTATAAATAATGAATTCAAGAAGAGATTTTATTAAAAACCTAGGATTGGCGACAACAGGCGTAATATTAATGCCATCATTAGAAAGTTTTGCGGCAAAAAAGAATTGGTTCGATATTTCTTTAGCCGAATGGTCCTTACATCGTACCCTTCATAAAGGTGATTTAAAGAATATTGATTTCCCGGAGTTTACAGCCAAAAATTTTGGTATTCACGGCGTGGAGTATGTCAACTCGTTCTTTAAGGATAAGGCAAAGGATATGAGCTATCTGAAAGACTTGAATAACAGAGCAAAGGATAACGGTGTGAAAAATGTGCTGATTATGATAGATGGAGAAGGGGACTTAGGTGATGAAGATGCTCAAAAAAGAACGCAAGCTGTAGAAAATCATTATAAATGGGTTGATGCTGCAAGTTTTTTAGGGTGTACATCTATCCGTGTAAACGCAGCCGGAAAAGGGAGTCGTGAAGATGTGAAACAACGGGTTGTTGAGAGTCTTGCTACGTTATCTAATTATAGTAAAAAAGCGAAGATCAATGTCATTGTCGAAAACCACGGCGGCATATCTTCACATGGTGATTGGTTGGCCGATGTGTTAAAATCCGTTGGCAACAAATACTGCGGTAGCCTGCCTGATTTTGGCAATTTCTACGAATACGATCGCTATCAAGGTGTAATTGATTTAATGCCTTATGCTAAGGGCGTAAGTGCGAAAACACATGATTTTGATAAAAACGGTAACGAAGCAAATATCGATTATGCGAAAATGATGAAAATTGTGAAAGATGCAGGCTACAAAGGTTTTGTAGGTATTGAATATGAAGGGAGTACTTTAGGTGAAATCGAAGGAATTAAAGCAACAAAAGCTTTATTAGAACGTTTTCAATAAAGTATGATAAGAAAAATCTTACTATGTGGTTTTCTCACTTGTAATATACTTTCATCTTTTGGACAAAATACCCAAAAGATGCAAGTATGGCAAGATAGTTTGGTCAGGTTGGGTAATAAAATATTTAGAAGCCCTGCAGAACCCGAGCGGCTTGATAACAATTTTAAATTTGTGAAGACCTTAGTGTCGGCTTTAAAAGAACCAAACTCATATTATTATTCTTTTGAACAGTTGAATATGATTGCGATTTTGTCGTCGCCCGACAACAATTTCAAGATATTTACATGGAATGTCCCATTAGAAGACGGTTCTTACCTCTATTACGGTGCTATCCAGCATAAAACGGCAAACGGCCAAATTAACTTAACACCATTACTTGATAAGACTTTTGAAATCAATGCAGTAGATAGTTCTATTTTAAGCAATATAGAATGGTATGGGGCACAGTATTATGACATTGTTTCCCTAGGTAAGAATCGATATGTATTATTGGGCTGGAAAGGGCATCATACTGAATATACTCAAAAAGTAATAGAAATATTATCGTTAAACGGTGATGATCAAGTTGAGTTAGGAGCCTCAGTCTTTTTAGAAAACTCCAAACTCACAAGGCGTATATTTTCATATACCCGTCAAGCAACGATGTATTTAAAATATAATGGGACATATAATAGGATTGAATTTGATAACTTGGTACCCGCAGATCCCAACCTTAAAGGTAATTTCAAGTATTACGGGCCTGATTTATCATATGACGCGTATGAAGTTACTAAAGAGGGGAAACTTAAATTATTAGTGGACGTCGAAGTGAAAAATGTTGAAAGAGGAAATGAGGATCAGTATATCGATCCAACGAAACCGGATAAAAAGCGCAAAAGTGGCTTCCGGTAAATGTAAATAATTTGGGATAATAGGTTTTTTTAGCTAAAATAATCTTTTCTTTGCCCTGAAAATGTTTGAACCAATAAAATAACAGTATAAATTATAATAAACAAATAGGTATATGGTTGAGCAACGAAATGACGAATCCCTGGTTAAGCATTTGGCGAAACAAGGGATTGATGACAAAATGGTGATGGGGCACCCCGCGAGTCTTTTTGTCTTATTTTTTACCGAAATGTGGGAGCGTTTTAGCTATTATGGAATGCGCGCTTTATTAGTGACTTTTTTGATTACTGAGATAGCGAAAGGCGGATGGGAATGGACGAATGCGGAAGCGATGGAACTTTATGGTTGGTATACGGGATTAGTGTATGCGACACCCTTACTGGGTGGTATGTTGGCAGACAGGCTTACTGGATACAAAAAAGCGATATTGCTTGGAGCGCTAACGATGACTTTAGGGCATGCTTCTATGGCGTTGGAAGGATTTAGTCAATATTTTTTTTATTTGGGTTTGGGCCTGATGATTTTAGGAAATGGTCTCTTTAAGCCAAATATTTCGTCGATGGTGGGACAATTATATCCAGATAATAGTTCAAAAAAGGATGCAGGTTATACTATTTTTTATATGGGCATTAACGCCGGAGCCTTTTTAGGGTCATTACTCTGTGGATATATTGGTGAAAAAATTGGGTGGCATTATGGTTTTGGACTTGCCGGTGTATTTATGTTTTTTGGCATGCTACAATTTTATTTTGGTCAAAAGATATTTGGAGTGATAGGCGATAAACCGAAAACAGAATCCGAAAAGTTAGCTTATGATGAGATAAATATAGGGGATGAAAAAAAAGACGAATTACCATCCAATGTCGTGAGGGATCGTCTGGTTGTTGTTGGCGTATTGATCGTGGCGAGTATATTTTTCTTTTTAGCCTTTGAGCAAGCAGGTGGATCTATGACAATTTTTGCAAAAAACTATACACAAAGAGTTTTAGAAGGGAATTCAGCGATTACTTTTAAATGGGTAGATGCAATACTGACACTTTTTCCCATTTTAATTGTAACCTATGTGCTTACAAAATTGGCGTCAAAAATTTTCAAGCAGTACCCCATGACCATTGCTTTTACGATGGTTTCGTTCGTTTCTATAGCCATTTTAGGATTTTGGAAAATTCATAGAGAATTTACAGCTATCGAAACGGAAGTGACAGTTGCTTGGTTTCAAATTTTGAATGCTTTCTTTATTGTAACACTAGCTTCGTCGTTCAGTAAATTTTGGGAAAAAATATGGAATCCTTCCGGTCCTGTAAAGTTTGCGTTGGGACTTATTTTAGTAGGAGTTGGATTTTTAGCATTGTCGTATGGGAGCATGAGTATTCCTCAAGGTGCGGCAACGGCTTCTGTAAGTATGGTTTGGTTAATATTGGCATATTTTTTCCATACGACTGGAGAATTATGCGTTTCACCTGTAGGGCTATCATATATGAGCAAGCTTTCTCCTAAGAAGTTTATCGGACTTATTTTTGGTTTTTGGTTTTTAGCATCAGCAATCGCTAATAAGCTAGCCGGATGGAGTGGAGGATTAATTGACAAAATTACTGAAATGTATTCTATGTCAACATTCTTTGTAATTATAGCGGCTTTACCTATCAGTGCTGCACTATTGTTACTGCTCTTCAGCCCAGTGTTGAAGAAAATGATGCACGGTATTAATTAGTAAATAATGTAAAGAAATATTTGAAAAGCGCTCGTTTACTTAACGGGCGCTTTTCAAATTATAATAACAGATGTGATATTCATGTTTCCAAAGATACTATTGAACCCATTTACATAAGGGCAATAATAAGCTTACTAGCGAATGAGGCAAATGCTTCTGAAATGAGGCGAAACATGAACAAATAATATGCTATATGAATCAAACGAGCGAAGTAAAAGAGTCGCATTTTTTTGACTCCAAAGTACTAGGACACCCATCAGGGTTATTTGTGCTGTTTTTTACAGAGATGTGGGAACGTTTTTCATTCTACGGAATGCGTGTCCTCTTAATTCAGTTTTTAACCGCTGCTGTTATTTTTAACGATCCAATGTCGGGATGGGGATGGACTGCCGAACAAGCAGGTGCGCTATACGGAACTTATGCGATGTTGCTTTACATAACACCAATATTCGGCGGGGTAATTGCCGATAAATTTATTGGTTCTAGAGCCGCAGTAATAATAGGTGCAGCGGTCATGACACTTGGACATGCTTCGATGGCCTTCAATTCGCAGATTATGTTTTTCTTAGGTCTGGGTTGCTTAGTCATTGGTACCGGTTTTTTTAAACCCAACATGCCTGCTATATTAGGCGAAATGTACAAATACTTACCAGCAAAAAAAGATGGCGCGTATACCATTTTTTATATGGGCGTTAATGCGGGCGCCTTCTTTGGAATGATGCTGTGTGGCTATCTAGCAGAGACTGTTGGATGGCATTGGGGATTTGGATTGGCAGGGATTTTTATGCTATTGGGGACGATTCAATTTTGGCTGGCTAAACCACTTATGGGTAATTTGGGGATCTTGGACAAATCAAGTGTTATAAAGTTAGACAAAAAGAGCGATCTGGAGGAAGGTGAGAAATCGTATAATGCGTTTACGAAAGTAGATGTTTTTTTAATGGTTGTCGTTGGGATTATAGGTTTAGTATACGCATTCAATGATCCATTGTCCAAAAATAATGTATTAGATGTTTTTGCATTCTTAGATACTTCTTTTTTGAGAGGACAGAACATCATGATTGTCATTGCACTGATACTATTCCTCTATCTTGTGTTGTCTCGTATTAGAAGATATAGTCGGATAATTAGAGAGCGGATGTACGGTGTTATTGTACTGGGATTCTTCTTGATTTTCTTTTTCATGAGTTTCGAGCAAGGAGCTACTTCATTAGTATTGGTCGCACGAGATTATGTAGATCGGCAACTTTCCGGAAATAGTTTACTGATATTCAATGTTATAAATACACTCTTGACGATCGTGCCTTTGATGATAATTTCTTGGGTGTTGATCAAGTTGGCAATAGCTACCTGGAGTAAAATCGCCTTATCCAACATTATATTATTTTTATGTTTCGCTTTAATTTGGGGAGCTGCGATCTGGATGTTGTATAATGAATTTACCGCAGAGATTTCTGCAATAAAGGTGTCTTGGTTTTCTATATTAAACTCATTCTTTATTATTGCATTAGCCTCTTCTGTGTCGAAAATATGGGAGTCCAAATATAATCCTTCGGCAGCATACAAATACGGTATTGGGTTGATTTTGGTAGCTATCGGATTTTTAATACTCGGATTTGGAGCATTGGGAGCAAATGACAGCGTAAAGATCTCTATGGTGTTTCTCGTGTTAACCTATTTGTTTCACACGTTGGGTGAATTGTTTATTTCGCCAGTTGGATTATCTTACGTTTCTAAATTAGTACCGGCTAGGATGTTGGCATTTATGTTTGGGATGTGGTATTTAGCGATCGCTATTGCTCAGAAATTAGCTGCAATTTTAGGAGGACAAGTGGAAACTATTCAGGAAAATTACTCCTTAAGTCATTTCTTTTTCTTATTTACTATTATCCCTGCCGTGGCGGGATTGGTCGTAATAGCTTTGAATCCATTATTGAAGAAACTGATGCATGGTGTAAAATAGGGCCGGCTTTGTGTACTTGCATATCAAATCAAGTTTGTCTAAGTTTGCAACTTAATATTTAAATTAGTGACGGATAGCATAGTAATTATTCCAACATACAATGAAATTGATAATATCGAAAATATCATTCGTAAAGTTTTTTCATTAACTGTTAATTTTCATGTCTTAGTCGTCGATGACGGATCTCCAGACGGAACCGCTGCAGTAGTAAAAAAAATGATGCAATCGGATTATGCCGGTAAATTATTCATCGAAGAACGAGAAGGAAAATTAGGTCTGGGTACGGCGTATATCCATGGGTTCAAATGGTCACTTAGTCGAGATTATACCTATATTTTTGAAATGGATGCAGATTTTAGCCATAATCCCGAGGATTTAATACGCCTGCGACAAGCCGCGCTTGATGGCGCTGATATGGTTATCGGATCTCGCTATATTAAGGGGGTTAACGTGGTGAATTGGCCTATGAGCCGTGTTTTAATGTCGTATTTTGCTTCGGTATATGTACGTATGGTTACACGGGTAAACATTCAGGACGCCACTGCAGGTTTTGTTTGTTTCAATAGAACAGTATTGGAGAAAATAAAATTGGATGAAATTCGTTTTGTAGGGTATGCTTTTCAGATTGAGATGAAATTTAAAGCCGTACAATACGGATTTAATGTTTTAGAAATTCCAATCATCTTTACTGATCGTACCTTAGGCGTTTCTAAAATGAGTACAAAGATATTCCGGGAAGCTTTTTGGGGTGTAATACAATTGAAATTAAACAGTTTATTCAGAAAGTATAAATAACGAAACTATAAATGAACGAAAATCTTGATCCCAATCCAGAACGTCTAAATCCTACTGAGAAAGAATTGGAAAGAGTTTTGCGCCCGCAAAATTTTGAGGATTTTACTGGACAGGCCAAGATTTTGGAGAACCTTTCGATATTTGTAAAGGCGGCGAGACTACGCGGTGAAGCACTTGATCATGTATTACTACATGGCCCTCCAGGATTAGGGAAAACAACGCTATCCTACATTATCGCTAATGAAATGGGTGTGGGAATCAAAATTACTTCTGGCCCTGTGTTAGATAAGCCTGGAGATCTAGCTGGATTGCTCACCAATTTAGAGGAAGGTGATATTTTGTTTATTGATGAAATACATCGCCTATCACCAGTTGTAGAGGAATACCTGTATTCGGCGATGGAGGATTTTAAAATAGATATTATGCTGGAGACGGGACCCAATGCTAGATCGGTGCAAATCTCTTTGAATCCGTTTACCTTGGTAGGGGCTACTACACGTTCCGGTTTACTTACCGCTCCATTAAGAGCTCGATTTGGTATTAATTCGAGACTGCAGTATTATGATGCAAAATTGTTGACCACTATTGTACTTCGTTCATCGAGTATTTTGAATACAGCAATCAGTGAGGAAGGTGCTTACGAAATTGCAAGGAGAAGTAGGGGAACTCCTCGGATTGCTAATGCGTTGTTGCGTCGAACGCGTGATTTTGCACAGATCAAGGGAAACGGGAGTATTGATAAAGCAATTGCACAATATGCGTTGAATGCCTTAAATGTCGATGAACACGGATTGGATGAAATGGATAATCGTATCTTGTCTACAATCATAGATAAATTTAAGGGAGGACCAGTAGGACTGAAAACGATAGCGACGGCAGTAGGCGAGGATGAAGGTACAATAGAAGAAGTATACGAACCTTTTTTGATTCAAGAAGGGTATATCATGCGTACCTCTAGAGGAAGAGAATGTACTGAAGCTGCATATAAGCATTTAGGGAAAAACAATTATAATAAAGGAAACACACTTTTTTAACGTTAAGACTATTATGAGATACGTTTTATTTTCAATTTTGTTGTTAAATTTATCATTTGCCAATGCCCAATTAGATTGTCCGGTTCCTTACGGCACCAATAAGGGAGAACAAAAGTATCATATTACAACTGGAATAGGATTGACCAAATTGTACGGTGATATGGATAAATCGGGCACGATGGGAACCGCTTTTTTTTTGAAATTTGATTACAAACTACTAAAGGGGCTTCATGTCGGTATAGAAGGACAATTGGGAAGTTTAGAAGCAGTTTCTTCAATCGCAGACGAACGATTTGTAACGAACAATTATTATTCGGGAGGCATTTTTGTAACCGCTTATCCTTATGATTTAATTGTTAACAATAAACCCTCGTATAATTATTCATTTAAAAATAGATTATTGAGCGGTATTTATGTCGGTTTAGGAGTTTCTGGGATACGTAATTCTTATAAAGAGGGGGATATCTACCGGGATCCGAATTTACTTTATACCTATGGTCCAATAGCGTATTATGATGAAAATGGTCTACCGGTTTTTAAAGAGAAAATAAATTCCCTACTTTTTCCGGCCGTTAACGCCGGCTTGGCATTGCCTATTAATAAACATACCACTCGCACGGGAAGATATTGGAGCGCTGTAGTGAACGCACAATTTAATTTTTCAAATAACGAGTTATTGGATGGTTATATCCCATATAATCAAGACGGTCAACGTATTGAGGGAAATAACGACATGTACACTTTTTATTCTTTAGGCGTTCGTTATTCGCTTTAACTTGTTTAAAACACGATTTCCTCTGCTTTTAATAGCCGGGGTTGGACTTTGTGATATACAAAGCTGTAATTGGGCGGTCAATTCTTCCTGGATCCAATCTTCATCATTTTTTAAATAAAATAGGATATCAAAACAGTTTACTTTTACGGCTATCGGACAATTTAAATTAAGTAAAGAAGTAAATGTTTTTTCTAAAATAACTTTACGTTGATCATTTTCAGGGATAGTGAACTTATTTTTAGGTGATAAGATCCACATAATTAGCTTAGTATAGGAGCGCAGGCAACTCCAGTTCTCTGTTTTAATATAAGCATCTATCACGTGCTCTGTATGTTTGGTAAAGTAATTGGGTTCTTTTAAAAATACGGTTTCTATAATCCATGCCGCCCGGAAAGCGATTTGCTTGTCGTCGGTTTGTAAGGAAAGTTCAAATAATTCATCCAATGAATGCAACGCGAAAACAGCTGAAGAGACTTCCGAAACCCTAATTTTTACTAAGGTTTTAGAAATCTCCTCATAATTCTTCAAATCCATATTAGTTCTTAAGCGGTCTGTCCCGATTAACCTCAATGAGGTCAACTTCATTTTGTTTAGACTCACCTAAAAGGTGTTCACTAAAATAATCCGCCATTTTCCAGAAGAAGTATTCAGTCATATCTCCGAACGCATGACGTTGTCCAGGTAGCATTACAAAGTCAAAACGTTTATTTGCTTTGATCAATGCCTCGACCATACGGATTGAGTTCGCAGGGTGCACATTATTATCAATATCTCCTGTCACGATTAATAGCTTACCTTTTAAGTTTTTTGCTAAATCAGTGTTTTTTTGTATCTGGTAATTAAAAGTAGTATCTCCTTTTTCTGTAATAGATTCCTGAACGCCGTGGTGTCGTTCACTCCACCATCTATTATAAATATTGTTTTCATGATTACCAGCGCCCGAAACAGCAACTTTAAAAAAATCTGGATAAACAAGCATCGCTGCTGTTGACATAAATCCACCTCCGGAATGTCCTGTAATCCCTACTTTATCGATATCAATGAAATGATGACGGGCAGCGAGTTGTTCTGCAACTACTTTTTTATCTTCTAATCCATAGTCCCGTAAATTGCCGTATCCATAGGTATGATACCATTTGGAGCGGGCCGGATGTCCGCCACGGTTACCAACGGAGACCACAATAAAACCCATCTGTGCCAGGCGATCGATGCGATCCATACTTCTTCCAAAACTTTTATTCACTGCTTCCGTTTGCGGACCTGGATATACATATTCAATGATAGGATAAGTCTTAGTGGAGTCGAAATCATAAGGCTTATACAATACACCGTAGAGATCTGTAATACCATCGCCTGCTTTTACTTTGAATGTCTCCGGGAATTGATATCCCGCGGCGAAAAGCTGTGTCAGATCTGCTTCTTCGAGTTTCATGATTAATTGGCCAGAAGCATTATATAGGTTAGATGCCGGTACGGTATTCACGCGCGAGAAATTGTCCACAATGAAAGTCCCACTTTCACTTATGTTTACTTGATGATCATAATCTCCCGGTGTTAATAATTTTATACCTGACCCATTTTTATTGATTGCATAATAATAGGAATAATAAGGGTCAATGTTTTTCTCACGCCCGTTGGCTTTGAAATATAAAGTGCCAGTTGATTCGTTATATGACGTTAATTCCTGACAATGAAACTCCCCCTTTGTGATTTGGCTAAGTAGCTTTCCCTGTGTACTATACAAGTAAAATTGGCCCCATCCATCCCGTTGAGACCAGTGAATAAATTCATTGCCGTTATTGATAAAGGTTGGCTTTTGAATATCAAGGTAGACGTTTGCGCGTTCCTCAACTAATGTGCGTACACTTCCATCTACACCTACGGCAAGTAGATCGATGCGTTTTAAATCCCGGCTAGAGCGGGCGATATAAAATTCTTTATCATTGCCCAGCCAATAGTTGATATAATGTTTGCCTTTTAAATTTTCTTTTTTTCTTTCTTTAGACCAAAGACTTAGTGTCTGATTTTTGAATCTATAGACAGGGATTTGCTTCGGTTTTAGGGAACTCACTTCGAAAAGGTGAAGCTCGGTTTCTGTCGAATCAGTTTCTCCAGGCATGAGGTATTTATAGGTCTCCAGGGTTGGTCTTTTTCCGCCAACGTTGTTTATCACCCAAAGCGCAGGATTGTTTCTATTGTCTTTGCGGGTTAGAACAAAATGCTTTCCGTCGGGACTCCAATTCAACCGTACCGGCTTTCTTTTTTTTAATTCATCGTCTTCAGATTTTTTATCTCCACTGGTAACACTATATTCATCACCGCCCCAAGCGTAATACTGTACACCATCGGTCGTGAATTGGTTTTCTACAATTGTAGAATCCTTTTCATCTAGGATTGCTTTTTTATAGTTGGCATAATCCATCCAGTATAGATTATAGTTTTTAGCATAATATACGCGCGAAGTGTCTGGATTAAAGATGGCCCAATACGGTTTTGCTTTTTCCTTAGTTGTGTCACTTAGTTCTTTTAAATCTCTAGAAATAAGGTTGTATTCGAAGAAAAAAGTTTTTTTCTTTATCGTATCCTTTTTATTGGTTAGTTTTTTAATCTCTTCCTTACTCTTTACCGTATCTTTTGTACTGGGAACTTCAAAACGGATCAAATTTTCATCTTCCATGAAACGCAGGTTATCTAGTGTCAAGTGCTGCGCATCAAACGGATTACGAACGATTGAAGTAATCTTTGCTGCCATTTCGGCGTGGTCAAATAGTTCGGATTTCTGGCGGGATTTAGGATCCACCAAGTACCATTTTTTGCCCGATGACGTTGTGTATTCATACCAAAATTTATCCCCAAAATTTATCCAGTTGGGCTTCACTTCAGTAGAGAATATCATGGTGCGAAGTTTTGAAGGGGAAAATTTGGAGGCCAATTGATAATTAGGTTTTACCTGATTGCCCTTTTCCTGTGCATATGAGAGGAAAATGCCACAGGTAAAGAGTATTCCTAAGATGTAATTCTTCATGTAATATAGCGCGTTGATAATAATTGTTAACGAAATTATCTTTTTTTAATAAGAAATAGGGAGGGAGATATTGTAATATTTTTGATAGTAATTTTTTAATAAAATTTCTCATTAAAATTGACTAAAAATAGTTCTTGCGTGGCCCGTGTAATGGCGGTATACAACCACCTCAAAAATTCGGTATTCAACATTTCATCGATTAAATAACCTTGATCGATAAATACGAGTGGCCATTGTCCGCCCTGTGCTTTATGACAGGTAATAGCATAAGCAAATTTAACCTGTAGTGCATTATAATACGGGTCTTTTTTGATGGCTTCAAGACGGTCTTTTTTCGGCCCGATATCTTCATAATCTTTTGCTATGCTTTCATACAGTTGTTGTTGTAACTCATAAGGCAATTGGGGAGCATCTACATGAAGACTATCGAGTAACACGCGACAGCGAATAGCATCGCCCTCGTTATTATCCAAAAATTCTAAATAGAGATCAGCAAACCGAAATCCGTGCATATCGTGTATATTGCCAACTTTCCGGATTGCCGCCATATCTCCATTAGCGATAAATCCTGTGTGATTTTCATCATGTTGCTGTAGCCAGTAGTAATTATTTCGCACGATCATGACTAGGTCACCGCCAGTAACTTCTTCTTCTCTGAATAGTATTTGGTTTCTAATATGTTTGTTATAAAGATTGGCGGATTTATTCGATCGGCAGATAACCATGCAGTTTTCGATTCCGTATTTGTTGTAAGCATAGTGTAACCCCTCAATTAATCGTTCTCCCGTCATTCTGTAAACATCTTTAAATCCAGATGTTATGAATTTTGGAAAGCTGTATGTCGCATCGCTCTCATCCAGTTTTATTTCATTTCGAATCTTGGTAGCGTTAAAGAGTATCCCTGAGTTTTTTGCCTGTCGCACTACATCCGTCATTTCATAACTAAAGGTCTGAAGTCCGAATTCTTGATTGATATAGCCTGAATTTAAGGCAGGACTGTTTTCTAACCCAACAGGCGGTAGCTGGGCGGTATCTCCCACAAAAAGGATTATACAGTTTTCGCCCGAACGAACATAGGAGATTAAGTCATGCAAGAGACCATTTGAAAAAATATTTATTCCCTCATTGGATATCATGGATGCCTCATCGATAATGAATAATGTATTTTGATGTCGATTTTCAGCGATCGAAAAATCCATTTGTAGGCTAGCAGCAGACTTTTTACGGTATATTTTTTTGTGAACGGTTAAGGCATTACGGCCTGAATAGGCTCCCATTACTTTGGCGGCTCGCCCTGTAGGAGCAAGAAGAATAGCTCTTTTTTGCAACTTGGGGAGCGTTTTTACCAATGAACTAATGATGGTAGTTTTTCCCGTACCTGCGTAACCTTTTAGAATAAAGCAAGAAGTTTCCGAAAAGGTTTGTAAGAACTCACCCAGTAGAGAAAACACTTCTTCTTGTTGTAGGGTAGGTTTCCAGGAAAACTCTTGAATGAGAAGATCTTTAATATACACATCCAAAGTTATTTAAAAGGTTTGTCAATTCAATTGTAAAAGCTAATTTTGTTGTCAAAGATTGGCTTAATCTGCTAAATAATATTATTCAATGAACTACACATCAGAAGAATTTCATATTCACTATATTTCCTCTTATACGCTATTTGTCAATAGTGACTATGCGTACGACCACCTAGTGGTTGTAGATGAGCAAAAGAATGTTTTGGTTTTCATGAAGTATGAAACGACGAAACCTTCTACGGAAGCAATGAAGATATTAAGCCTGCCTTTTCAACATATTTTTGTGACACTTCCTCACCAAAGCCTTGTTTTAATTCCAACGGATGTGTTTCAACATGCGGAGAAAGATATTTATGCTGATTATTTTATTGATCAAAATGGAGACCATACTTACGTAAAAAATTTATCCTTAGGTATTACGGCACTTTATCAATATGATTTGTTATTATATAATAGATGGAAGAATCTCTTTTCGGAAGCACACTTTGTTCCATCGTTCGACGTAATTATACGGCAGGCACAATTAAATATCCCTATTCAAGGGGAAACTTTGGGCGTTCATATTTATGATAGTCAAGCCGATCTATTTTTATATGTAGATGGCGCTTTGCAATTGTACAACACATTTGAGGTCCAGACCGTTGACGACTTAAGTTATTTTATGCTAAGTATATTCAAAAATTTCGGTTTAACGCATAAAATTCAACGAATTCTATTGAGTGGCGCGGATGAAGGGTCGGAGTGGGGTGAACGGCTGTCTAAGTATACGGAGGATTTAGAAGTAATAAAGGCTAAATCAAAATGGATAACGACTGATGATGACGTAAAAAGCCAAATTCCTAATTTGAATATTTTAATGGATAGTCAATTATGCGTATAATCGGAGGAAGATTAGGAGGAATTAGACTCAACCCGCCAACCAATCTACCCGTACGGCCTACCACCGATATGGCAAAAGAAGCTTTGTTCAATATTTTGTTAAATCAGATTGATATTGATGGAACAACATGCTTGGATTTATTTTGTGGCACCGGAAATATTTCGTTCGAACTTGCTTCTCGCGGAGCCACGCACGTTGATGCGATAGATATACACAACAAATGCCTTTTTTATATTAAGGATACATGTGGGAAGTATGAGATTGAAACTATTCATACACGCAAAGCAGACGTCTTTACGTATATTACTTCTGCTAAAAAAAGCTACGATTTAATTTTTGCCGATCCTCCATATAATATCGACAAATTGCCACAGCTACCCGAGATAATTCTGAGCAATAATTTGTTGGAGTCAGGGGGTATTCTTGTCATAGAACATCCTTCCACGCGTAAAATGGTTGCACATCCGGCTTTTGTGGAAACGCGAAAATACGGATATTCCTCTTTTAGCTTTTATGAACAAAAATAATGAATAATTGCGCTTGTGAGTTCACAAATTAACCGCTGAACGCCCATGATGTCACTAAAAAGCATTGTTAAATAGTTAACGATAAACAAATATGAAAATAGCAGTCTTCCCCGGTTCATTTGATCCATTTACGTTGGCACACAAAGATTTGGTAGATAGGTCGTTATCGTTGTTTGATAAAATATATGTAGCGATCGGCATTAATTCTTCTAAGAAAGGAATGATGGCATTTGAGAAACGTAAGAGCGCAATTGAAGCGGTATACACCAATTCAGAACAGATCACTGTGGATCTATTTTCAGGGCTCACGATTGATTATTGTACATCGGTAGGTGCACAATTTATATTGAGAGGCCTTCGTAATACAAACGATTTCATCTACGAAGACGCGATTGCTCAAAATAATTTGATTCTTGCTCCTCATATTGAAACCTATTTTTTATTAAGTAGAAGTGGAACCGCACATATATCATCTACAATTGTTAGAGATATCTTTGTAAACGGTGGGACAATTGATAAGTTGGTGCCGCAAGAAGTAATCGATTTTTTACGATAGATTAAGTTCGCATAAATTTAATTTTATTACCCTTAATCTTTCCCGGACCATCATTCTTGAGAATGCGGGAAGCTATATTTCTTTTTACCGCGATATAAGCTTCATTATCTTTAACCTCAATAATACCAATGTCTTCTTTTTCGACGCCATCAAGTTGAAGCGTATACCCAACCAAATCGATTTTGTTTACTTTATTCTTTTTTCCCACGGGAATATAAAGTGTGGCATAGGGGGTGTTTGATGGTAGATCATATTCTTCTTCCAAAATAATTTCTTCCGTTAGATCAGGTATATATGGGAAATCATCGTCCGGTTTGAGCATTACAATAACGTCTCCTTCCGTATTCATACGTGCTGTACGTCCGTTTCTGTGAACGAAAGCATCTTCTTTATAGGGTAATTGATAGTGGATAATGGTATCCACGGCGGGAATATCGAGGCCCCGTGCAGCTAAATCTGTGGTTAATAGTATCCGATTGCTGTTGTTTCTAAACTTTAAGAGTGCTAATTCTCGATCTCTTTGTTCTAGACCACCGTGAAAAACATCATGAATGAGCAGACGATCTTCCAATAATTCGCTAATATGATCTACGGCATCCCGATGATTGCAAAAAATCAATATTTTTTTGTCGCCCAGCTCACAGAGTAGCTTAAAAAGCGTTTTGAGTTTGTGCTGAGGGGAAGAGGTTATTTTCTTGTACGTAAGATTAGGGATACTTTCATTATCGGCTAAATAATCGATTGTAATTGGGTTATTAAGCGACATAAAATCAGGATATTCAATTAATTTTGTCGCCGAGGTCAATATTTTGTGTTCAATTTGATCAATCTGTGATAACAAATTAGACATCTGACCATGAAAACCGAATTCCAATGATTTATCAAATTCGTCTAATACAACCGTATGTATTTTTCTAGGGTTAAAGTGCCCTCTGTCTAAATGGTAGATAAGACGTCCGGGGGTACCAATTAATATGCTAGGTGCTTCTTTTAACGTATTCCGTTCTATCTTGGTATCGTGCCCCCCATAGCAGCAGGTTACCTTCTGACCTGTCACCACTTTTTTAATAACAGATTCTATTTGTAACGCTAGTTCCCGTGTCGGAACAACGATGAGCACCTGAACGAGGTCTTTGATGAACGGATCCACTAGCTGGTTGATTATTAGCGAGAAGGCGAGCGTTTTACCGGTGCCGGTAGGAGATAGAACTATTAGATCCTGTTGCTTCTTGAATTTTTCCGTAACTTCCAGCTGCATGGGGTTCAACGATTCGATACGTAAGTTTTGAAGAATTTTTTCGATGTCCATGGCGCTAAATTAAATAAATAATACGGTAGCTATGCGATATATTTAACAACTGATTGGATGAAGATCTCAAGCGGCGGGTTAACGTGCCTACTGTATTACAGGATAATTATTAAAAAATATGTTAATATAAGTAGTTTGAACTTTTTGTGGCATTAAGATTGATTAATATTTAATTCATAATTTAGGTTAATAATTGGTTTAATAATAAGCCTTCAATCTCCCCGGTTGAAGGCTTATTTATTTAAAATCCTTAAATATTGTTAATATGATATGGAAGGGCATTTAATTTGCTATCTTCACATACGTGAAAACAATAAAAAAAATATGCTTAGACATAAAAGAATAATTCCATTAACTATATTACTAGGTAGTTTAGTGATGGTGAGCTGTGTTAGCAATAAAAAATATTTAGCCTTGCAAACACAACATCAGGATCTAGCAACGCTTTACCAAAAGGGACAAGTGGATTTAGCAGAAAGCCGGGCCAAAGTAAAAAGTCTGGAAGACCAATTAGAACAAGAAAGAAAAAATAATGCTGCATTAAAAGAAGCATATTCAAAATTGCAAACGACATTGGATAATAGTATATCGCAAAATTCGCAAGGGAATGTGAATATTTCTAAACTAGTAGATGAAATCAATGCTTCAAATAAGTATATTAAACATCTTGTAAATACAAAAAATAAGAGTGATTCATTGAATGTCGTGTTGACAAACAATCTAACACGTTCACTTAGTCGTGAAGAATTACGTGATGTTGATGTGAAAGTGTTAAAAGGTGTGGTGTACATATCCCTTTCCGATAATATGCTTTACAAATCAGGTAGTTATGAAATATCTGAAATGGCCGGAGAAACATTGAGCAAAATCGCGAAAATTATTCAGGATTATAAAGATTACGAAGTTCTTATAGAAGGTAATACGGATAGTGATCCTATTTCGAAAACAAATATTCGTAACAATTGGGATCTGAGTACTTTAAGAGCATCATCTGTTGTGCAAGCGTTACAGAATAATTATGGGGTAGAACCTAAAAGATTGACAGCTGGTGGACGTGGTGAGTATAATCCGATTGCGGATAATTCTACGCCAGATGGGAAAGCTAGAAATAGACGGACACAGATTATCATTACGCCTAAGCTAGATCAATTTATGGAATTGATTGACAAGGCTCCAGAGACAGATAATGCACCTGCAATAGAAGAATTGTAGCTTCCTTTTAAACGAGTAAATGTCCTTAGTAGTAAATTATTAAGGACATTTTTTTGTAGGTGATAAGTAAAAGAAACGTTGTCTAAGTTTAAGATGGCGGTAAATTTGGCATGATTGTTTATACTCAGCAAGAATGATTGTAAAAAAACTTCGACCGTTAATCGTCTCAACGATTCTTTTTTTATTGACAGGCTGCAGTTCGATGTACATGCCCAACGTTCCGGCGACTCCGATGTTTAGAAATCAAGGTGAGGGATACATTACAGGACATGTAAATACAAAAGGTAATATTAGTGGTTCGTTCGGAGTGGCGGCTACCAACCATGTAGCAGTAATTGCGAATGGATCTTATGTGAAAAATGGAATAAAATCCAATGAGGAATTCGCGCAAAAGTTGGTTGAAGGAGGAATAGGTTATTTCGCTAAAATGGGGAAAAATAAAAGACAGGTATTGGAATTTTATGGTGGTTATGGCATAGGGCATACCCTGAATATTGATAAACGTGCGTCTACGACAGGGTTTGAGGCTGTCGAAACGCGAGAAATGGATTTTGATAAAATATTTGTTCAAGTAAACTATTCCTCGACCAAAAAACGCAAACTTAATTTGTTCGGCAATAAAAATGAGCTAAATTACGGCACAGCAATTCGGTTAAGTAGAGTGGGGATGACAAATTTTACCATAGATGGTATAGATGCGCAAAAAGAAGAAAACCTGTTTATTGAACCAGTATTCTTTACCCGACTGGAGCTTTTTAAAGGCTTTCAATTGCAGTACACAACAGGGTTTAATATCGGTATCATTGATAATGAATATTTAAAGGCCGGCAATTCAATTTTTACTTTAGGCGTGTCATATAATTTTGGCCGAAAAAAATAACAAAAAATTAAAAACAAAAAATTTACAATATGAAAAGAATAAGTCTAATATTGGGGGGCATTGTATTATCCTTTGCTATCATTGGATGTGTTGCGAGCAAACGAGCACAGCTGGAAGCATTGGCGAAATGTACTTACGATATTCACTCCATCAACAATATGTTGGTAGGCGGTAAATCAATTGAAAGTTTTGATGCGGGAAACGGACTTAACATTGCTTCGATACCCAGCATTGCATTGGCTATTCTTAGAAAGGACCTCCCTTTGGAGGCCAATGTGAATCTGAAAATAACTAATCCCTCTGCCAAAGTTGCGGCTATCAATCAGTTTAAATATTTGATTGAAATTCAGGGAAACCCAGTATTTGAAGGAACCGTAGACGAAAACATTCATTTGAGTACCAATGAATCGAGTACAGTTCCATTGAGTTTTAAGTTAAATTTATTTGGTGCAGATAAAAAAGATAATTACGTAGAGAAGATTTTTGAAGAACTTTTTAAAAAGGAGAAGAGCGATAAATTTATGACCTTGAAGATTAAACCCTCCTTCCAGATTGGGGGAAACAATATCTATTATCCAACATACATTACAGTGGATACCAATTTGCTTAAAAAGCTAAAAATTTAGATTTTACGGAGAATTGTCGACCAAAGGCTTTTGAAATCATTTCAAAAGCCTTTTCTTTGTTACCGTGTTAAATTTTATAATAATCTTGGTTTCCTTAGTGGCGGGTTTTATTGTGAGACAAACCAAGTTGGTGGATGCGAACGCCTATAAGGGAATTAATATATGGGTGATTTATATCGCTCTTCCCGCTGTGGCACTAAAATGCATACCGCAGATTGATTGGAATATTGCTTATCTATTTACCGTATTGCTGCCATTCTTGATGTTTGGCGGATCGTTTCTGTTCTTTCGATATCTTAATATATTCCTAAAACTTTCCAATCGCAACCTGAGAACATTAATCCTAGTTTCAGGATTAAGTAATACATCATTTATCGGATTTCCGTTGATTATCACTTTTTTTGGAGAGGAATATTTGAAAATTGGTATTGTAAGTGATCAGACTACTTTTTTTATTTTATCGTCATGGGGAGTGATACTTGCATTTGGTGCGAGGAAAGTTAGGTTTAAGACGCAAAGCAGAACTTCTTTGGTTGTTAAAAGAGTTTTTACCTTTCCGCCGCTGATAGCGTGTATAATAGCTATTGTTTTCCGTGATATATGGCTTAATGATACCCCGCAACGTTTGTTTAACGCTTTTGCCTCAACTGTCTCGCCTTTAGCGCTTTTTTCGATAGGAATGCAGTTAAATTTTAAAAACTGGAAAAAAGAAATGAATTTAATTTCATATTCCTTGTTTTACAAACTGATTTTAGGCCCTTCCATCCTTATCGCGTTTACACTTCTAATGGGATTGCACGGACCTTTTTACCAAGTTTCCGTCTTCGAAATGGTTATGCCAAGTCTAGTCGCTACGAGTGTCGTTATACAGCAATTTGGGCTTAATACTAAACTCGCAAATACAATAATAGGGGTAAGTATTATTGTGGGGCTGTTTCTTTCCTTTATATGGCATAGTGTGATAATTACACTATTGTAACGGCTTTGTTATTTTGTGTTGTCGGTAACTTGAGTTTTATTTACTACTTTAGATTTAGTTTATCAAAATTGGATAAGCTGAACCTATATATTGATAGTTAATGAATAGAATTTTCTTGTTTTCTGTTTTGAGTATTTCAACGGCACAGGCCCAATCCTCCCATGAACGTTACGTTCAGCAGATTGAAGGTACTTCACTCGAGTTTACCATGGAAGCGATTCCCGGTGGAATATTCGTTATGGGAAGTAATAGTTCTTCTAAATCCGATGAAAAGCCTGCTCATAACGTTAAAATCGATCCATTTTGGATGGGAAGCTACGAAGTTACCTGGGATATTTACGAACCATTTTTATACAAAGACTATGAACAGTCCAAACAGAAAGTTGGTGCGATTCCTCTGCAGGTAGATGCCGTTACTAGGCCTACTAAGCCTTATTTGGATATGACCTTTGGAATGGGAAAAGAAGGTCATCCAGCCTTAGCGATGACGCATTACAATGCCATTCAGTTTTGTAAATGGCTATATGTAAGAACAGGCGTATTTTATAGATTGCCTACAGAGGCGGAGTGGGAGTATGCTTGCCGCGCTGGTTCAGATAAGGAGTATTTTTTCGGCGACGATGCGACTGCAGCCTCTGAATACGCTTGGTTTGCTTCCAATAGTAATCAATCTACACAAAAAGTAGGACAGAAGAAGCCGAATCCTTACGGATTGTACGACATTTTAGGCAACGTCGCAGAGTGGACATATGATCAATACATTGCTGATTTCTATACTATAGATAAAACCGACCTTAATGATAATCCTGTATCGCTTCCCACTGCGTTATATCCACATGTGGTGAGGGGCGGATCCTTTGAAAGTACAACCGACGAGTTGCGTTCGGCTGCCCGTACGCCCTCTGATCCTGTTTGGAAACAACTGGATCCACAAATGCCCAAATCTAATTGGTGGTTTCCGGAAGCTCCTTTTGTAGGAATGCGTCTGGTTAGGCCCTTGAATCCACCCACACATGAGGAGATAATGGCTTATTACGATAAAGAACCAATAGCGGATTTTTAAAAAAAACCTAATATTTGTATATACATGAAAAATTTTAACCGTAGAGATTTTATAAAATCTTCGTCCATAATAGCCGGATCGGCTGCAGTTACCTTGACATCAGCTTCATCTGTGTTTGCAGCCGGAAATGACGTAATTAAAGTAGCGTTGATCGGCTGTGGTGGTCGAGGCACAGGAGCTGCTGCGGATGCGCTCGAATCAGGACAAAACGTTCGAATAGTTGCAATGGCAGACGCCTTTCAGGATAATCTCGATTCTTCATTAAAAAATCTAAAACAGAAATATACCGACAAAATCGATGTTCCTGCGAGTAGACAATACGTGGGGTTTGAAGGGTACAAATCTGCTGTAAAGGATGCCGATGTTGTTATTTTAGCAACTCCTCCCGGATTCAGACCAATCCACTTCGAAGAGGCTGTAAAAGCTGGAAAACATGTTTTTATGGAGAAACCAGTGGCGGTTGATATTCCTGGTATACGTAAGGTGTTGGCCACAGCAGCAGAAGCAAAAAGACAAAAGTTGAACGTCGTCGTAGGATTACAGCGTCGCTATCAAAAGAATTATAAAGAAGGTATTCAACGTATTCAAGATGGTGCAATAGGTGATATCATATCTGGACAAGTGTATTGGAATAGCGGTGGCGTGTGGGTAAGACCGCGCAAGCCAGCTCAAACTGAAATGGAATATCAGATGAGAAATTGGTATTATTTCAATTGGTTATGTGGAGATCATATCGTAGAACAGCACGTCCATAATATTGATATTGCCAATTGGGTAAAAGGTAAGTATCCGATTTCCATTGAGGGTACAGGTTCTAGGGCACACAGGGATGGAAAAGAATATGGTGAAATCTACGATAATTTTGCCGTAGAATTGACCTATGATGACGGTTCAGTTGTATACAGTCAATGTCGTCATTTTGAAGGTATTCATAATCGTGTAGACGAAACTTTTCAGGGAACCAAGGGACGAGTATATTTATCCGCAGGTAATCAAGCGGTATTATGGGATGCGAAAGGCAATGAAATATATCGCCACCAAGGTAGAGGAGATGCAAATCCCTATCGCCAAGAGCATGTTGAACTGTTTGATGCTATTGCAAAAGGAGAATTCAAATTTGACAATGCTGAATATGGAGCATATAGCACATTGACCGGTATTATCGGGCGTTTAGCCTGTTATTCCGGTAAGGTAATTAAATGGGATCAGGCGATACAATCGGAAATTGATCTCATGCCAGCTATATACACATGGGACAGCCTTCCAAAGATATTGCCAGACGAAAATGGTATTTACCCAGTGGCTGTACCCGGCATTAATACGCAATTATACATTTAGCGTTGAGAATTACGATTGTTATAGTTCAAATAGTATTAGGATGTTTTGTATTTGCTCAACATCCTAACGCATTTAAGGAGCAGGTAATTCAGGGACGTGCTCAGGGAACTACGTATCTGATACGTAATTTTTCAGATAAGGTTATATTAAAAAAAGATATAGATAGTTTATTGGATATTATAGATTTATCGATGTCTATCTACAATCCATCTTCATTAATTTCTATTTTTAACCAACCCGCTACTAAAAAGGTAAAAATGGATCGTCATATGGCAAAAGTGATCCATAAAAGCGTGGAGATACATCAACAAACGAATGGGTATTTTGATATTACCGTATTACCGCTCGTTAGTTTATGGGGATTTGGTCCAGACGGTTATAAAAAGAATCCAACAGACGATGCCGTTTCGAACATTCTTCCTCGTGTAGGAATGCGAAATCTCACAATTAAATCAAAAAAGATCATAAAAAATAACCCTGATGTGTCAATAGATTTAAATGGCATAGCGCAGGGATATAGCGTAGACGTCTTAGCGCGATATCTAGAAGATAATGATGTGCAGAATTACCTCGTCGAGCTTGGTGGAGAAATTAAAGTAAAAGGAGTTAAAGACTCAGGACAATGGCAAATTGCGATTCAAAGACCCTATTCTAGTAATGGCGTACGCTCAGATTCATTAACTTATATCTTAAATTTAAAAAATAAAGCAGTGACAACGTCTGGAACTTATGAAAAAAAGAGAATGGTTGGCAATACGTATGTTTCTCATCATATAAATCCGGTAACGGGATACCCAGTTGAAAATGCGACAATTAGTGCAACCGTAATTGCAAATACGGCTATGGAGGCAGATGCTCTTGATAATTACTTTATATACCTCAAACCTCAACAAGCAGTAGAATTCGCTGATAAATTAAAAGGGGTCGAAGTATATTTAATCTATGTCGAGAACAATTCTTTTAAAGAAGCCTTTTCTAAAGGCTTTAAAAATTATATTTACAACTAGATAACGATATACTCATATTATTAGATGAGCAGTGAATGAACGAAAGCATTAAAAGAATCGCCCGTCAGATAGGTTGGTGAATGACCTAAATAGTCAAGCCTCAAAATATGCAATTGTGCCTTTGAAAATACACTTTAACGAACAATTATATACATATGAAAAGATCAGATTTTGTTAAAAATGCAGGTTTACTTGTCGGAAGCTCTGTATTTCTTAATTCATCTCTAAACGCAGCTACGCAAGATAACAATAACATGAAAAATCAAACGTTTAAATTAGACTATGCCCCACATCAAGGAATGTTTAGCACTTCAGCGGGTAAGGGTTTCCTCGACGAAATACAATATATGTATGATCTGGGTTTCCGCAGCATTGAAGATAATGGCATGCCTGGACGTTCCGTTGAAGAGCAAAAAAAGGCAGGGGAATTACTTGTGAGGCTGGGGATGAGAATGGGGGTATTCGTCGTACCAAAAGGTGGTAATGGAGCAAATACATTGGCAGCAGGCAAGAAAGAGCATGTGGATATTTTTTTGAAAGGATGTCATGATTCTGTCGAAATTGCAAAGCGTGTTAATGCCAAATGGGTGACGGTAGTACCGGGTGATTATGAACGTCGTCTTCCTATCGGTGTACAAACGGCAAACGTAATTGAAGGTTTAAAAAGAGGGGCTGAAATATTTGAGCCACATGGAATTACGATGGTTTTAGAGCCTTTAAGTGACACCCCAGATCTTTTTCTAAGGTTTACCGATCAGACCTATGAAATTTGTAAGGCAGTAGGTAGTCCATCGTGTAAAATTCTATATGATGCGTATCACCAACAAAAAAACGAGGGAAATTTGATTAATTTGATGAACCAGTGTTGGAGCGAGATTGCGTATGTCCAAGTGGGGGATAATCCGGGAAGAAAAGAACCGACAACCGGAGAAATAAATTATAAAAATATATTTAAATGGTTGTATGAAAAAGGTTACAAAGGCATAGTCGGTATGGAACACGGTATGTCAAAATCGGGAAAGGAAGGAGAAATAGCGTTGGTAAATGCTTACCGTGAAGTGGATAATTTCTAATGCTAAATTATATTAGCAAAAAAATAATTTTTAATAATTTACAATAACTATTATATTTATAAAAATAAACCTATCAATTTATCACGATGTCAACATCAATAAAATTTAAATTATCCTTCATGATGTTTCTCGAATTCTTTATTTGGGGAGCATGGTTCGTCACGTTGGGAAGATTTCTTCCCGTGAACCTGAATGCAAATGATTTCGAAATCGCGAATGTATTTTCCACGCAGTCATGGGGTGCAATCATTGCACCGTTTATAATCGGTATGATTGCTGACCGGTTTTTTAATGCAGAGCGAATTTTAGCTGTGTTACATCTAATGGGAGCTGTGTTAATGTATTTGATGTACCAAGCAACGGATATTTCAGCATTTTTCCCCTACGTGTTAGCTTACATGATCCTCTTCATGCCGACATTGGCCCTTGTTAATTCCGTTTCATTCAGACAAATGAAAAATCCGGAAAAGGAATTCTCTAAAATTCGCATCTGGGGTACAATAGGCTGGATAATTGCCGGGTTGAGCATTTCTTTTTTATTTGCATGGGATTCTAACGAAGGAGTTGCAAACGGTTTGTTGAAAAATACTTTTTTAATGGCCTCTTTAGGATCGTTAGTATTGGGGCTATTTAGTTTTACATTACCCAAGACGCCTCCTACTAAAATAGACTCGTCCGAAAAGCCTTCGTTCGCCTCCATTATTGGATTAGATGCTATTAAACTGTTGAAAGATCGAAATTTCTTGGTCTTTTTTGTATCGTCGATATTAATCTGTATTCCATTAGCTTTTTACTATCAAAATGCCAATAACTTTTTAGGAGAAGTTGGAATGGAAAACGTGACGGGATTTATGACGATAGGTCAAATTTCTGAAGCGTTATGTTTATTATTATTACCAGTCTTTTTTACCCGATTTGGCTTTAAAAATACTATTCTAATCGGCATGTTGGCGTGGTCCATTCGCTATTTATTATTTGCTTACGGTGATGCAGGATCAGCGACTTATATGCTACTGATAGGTATAGCACTTCATGGGATATGCTATGATTTCTTTTTTGTATCTGGTCAAATTTATACGGATTCAAAAGCGGGGGTCAAATACAAGAGCGCTGCGCAGGGGTTGATCACATTAGCTACTTATGGGGTAGGTCAATTAATCGGTTTCTGGGTAGCGGGATATGTGGGTACATTATATGGAAATATTAAAGCAACAGATATCGGTATGTTCTGGCAGAACGTATGGCTGGTTCCTGCAGCTATTGCATTTGTGGTATTTATCCTATTCTTAATATTCTTTAAGGATGAAAAAGTAGAGAACAAAACTGAAAATATTTAAAAACAAACTAGTAGAAGAAATATGGCAGACAATGTTTATGATGCAATAGTAATTGGATCAGGTATCAGTGGAGGATGGGCTGCGAAAGAGCTTACGGAGAAAGGATTAAAAACCATTATGTTGGAACGTGGTCGGAATGTTGAACATGTTAAGGACTACCATGCGAATAAAGATACATGGGAATATCCACATCGCGGCGGTCGTACAAAACAGATGGAAGCAGATTATCCCGTTTTGAAACGCGATTACCCATTGAATGAGAAAAATTTAGATTTTTGGGTCAACGAAAAAGAAAGCCCTTATACTGAAACCAAACGTTTTGATTGGTATAGAGGATACCACGTAGGAGGAAGGTCTTTAATGTGGGGGCGTCAAAGTTATCGCTTTTCAGACCTGGATTTTGAAGCTAATTTAAAAGACGGACATGGCACAGATTGGCCTATTCGATATGCCGATATCGCTCCTTGGTACAGTTACGCTGAAAAATGGGCTGGAATCTCGGGTAATCGCGATGGCTTAGCAGTATTGCCAGACGGCGATTTTATGCCCCCGATGGATATGAATATTGTGGAGAAAGATCTTGCTTCACGATTAAAGAAAGAATACGGAGGCCAGCGTCATTTTATTATGGGGCGGACTGCGAATATCACCAAACCACATACAGGGCGCATCAATTGTCAATATCAAAACCAGTGTTGGCTAGGTTGTAATTTCGGTGCATACTTTAGTACGCAGTCGTCGACATTACCGCCGGCTGTAGCGACAGGAAATCTTACCTTAAGACCATTTTCTATTGTTACCGAAATCATTTACGATAAGGATACACAGAAAGCAAAGGGCGTAAGAATCATCGATGCAGAGACCAATCAAACTTATGAGTTTTTTGCTAAAGTGATATTCGTTTGTGCTTCCGCATTTAATTCAACTTGGGTGTTGATGAATTCTGCAACGGATGTATGGGAAAATGGATTGGGTAGTAGTAGTGGAGAGCTTGGACACAACGCGATGGATCATCATTTTCGGGTTGGTGCAGGTGGGCGAGTAGAGGGGTACGAGGACAAATATATTTTTGGCCGTAGGCCGACCGGATTATATGTTCCTCGGTTTGTCAATGTAGATGGAGATAATAAACAGCGTGACTATGTACGTGGGTTTGGATACCAGGGAGCGGCTAGCCGCGGACGTTGGTCTGGTGAGGTAGCTGAGATGAGCGTGGGTGGAGACTGGAAAGATGCGATGCTCGAACCAGGGGATTGGTCTGTCGGTTTCACTGCCTTCGGAGAAATTCTGCCTTATCACGAAAATCGCATTTACTTGGACAAAAAGACCAAAGACAAGTGGGGGTTACCTGTATTGGCGATGGATATGGAGATAAAAGACAATGAGAAGAAGATGCGTAAGGATATGTCCGAAGAGATGAAAGATATGTTAGATAAGGTGGGCGTGAAAGACGTCTACACCTATGATAATGAATATCATTTCGGTATGGGTATACATGAAATGGGCACGGCACGTATGGGTACAGATGCTAAGAATTCCGTGCTTAATAAGCATAATCAAGTATGGGATGCGAAAAATGTATTCGTTACAGACGGTGCGAGTATGACATCCGGAGCTTGTGTGAACCCATCTTTGACCTATATGGCTTTGACAGCTAGGGCTGTAGACTTCGCTGTTGCTGAATTAAAAAAGGGAAATTTATAACTTAAGCGAGTAAACCTATAAAACATGGATATAACAAACAAAAGTAGAAGAGATTTTATAAAAACAGCAGCTATAGCGGCAGCTGGTATTACAATAGTACCGAGGCACGTGCTAGGAGGTACTGGCTATAGAGCACCTAGTGACATGCTGCAGATTGCATCAATCGGTGTTGGCGGAATGGGACAATCCGACGTAAATAATTTTTTTAAGAGCGGAAAAGCAAACATCGCGTATTTATGTGATGTAGATACCGCAAGAGCAAAGAATTCGGTAGAGAAGTTTCCTAAAGCAAAGTTTTATACCGACTTCAGGGAAATGTTAGATAAGGAACACGCACATATTGACGCAGTATCGATTTCGACACCGGATCATAACCATGCTATACAAACGCTAGCTGCCATGCAGCTAAACAAACATGTGTACGTACAAAAGCCGATGGCACATGATGTATGGGAAGCAAGAGCGTTGACAGATGCTGCCAAGAAATATAAAGTAGTAACACAAATGGGGAATCAAGGGGCCTCAGGAGACGGTGTCCGCCAGATGCGCGAATGGATTGATGCTGGTCTTATTGGAGACCTGGAAGAAATCTATTGCTGGACAGATAGACCTGTTTGGCCGCAAGGTATATCTTGGCCTGCGCAAAAGGCCAAAGTTCCAAGTTCATTGGATTGGGACAAATGGCTAGGAACAGCTCCACAGACTGATTATTTTGATAAACTGGTTCCTTTCAACTGGCGAGGTTGGTGGCCTTATGGTACAGGAGCGCTAGGTGATATGGGTTGTCATAATATGGAAGCTCCATTCAGTATTTATGGATTGCAATATGTTAAAGATGTACAAGCGAGTGTAGGATCTGTATACGTCGATGAGTTTAAACGCGGATATTTTCCAGAGTCGTGCCCGCCATCTAGTTATGCGACATTAACTTTCCCTAAAACAGCGAAAACTAAAGGTGATGTGAAAGTGCATTGGATGGATGGAGGTATTCAACCACCGAGACCAGAGGAACTAGGACCAAACGAAATGTTCGGCGATGGCGGAAATGGTATTTTATTTATTGGCAAGAAGGGTAAAATTTTAGCGGATACGTACGCTGCGAATCCGCGATTGTTGCCAACGGATAAAAAACATAAAGAAGTAAAACAAAAATACGCTCGCGTAGAAGGAGGTGCTTCAGGGCATTGGGCGCAGTGGGTAGAAGGTTGTCTTGCCGGCTACGGCAATATGGAGATGTCTTCGCCTTTCGAAATTGCCGGACCTTTGACCGAAGCATTGTTAATGGCTAACTTAGCTATTAGAGGATCCGATTTGAGGGTTGATAACAAATATCCAGGACGTGGATTGAAATTATTGTGGGACAATGATAATATGCGCGTTACTAATTTTGACGATGTAAATCAATTCGTCAAAAGAACGTATCGTCCGGGATGGGAGGTTAATTATACTTTTTAATAATTAAAGAGATGAATAGAAGACAAGCAATACAACGCGTTGCGATGATCATAGGTGGATCTGTAATCGGCGCAAATCTATTTTTAGAAGGCTGTACCAGATCTGCTTCCAAAGATGTAGAGACGTTATTCGAACAATCCAATGTAGATTTATTAAATGAGTTGGCAGATGCTATTTTACCGCGTACGTCGACTCCGGGAGCGAAAGATGCAAATGTAGGCGCGTTCATTCCTGTAATGATAAGAGACTGTTATACATCAGTTGATCAGAAAGCTTTTGTGGAAGGATTATCTACCGTAGATGAAGTCGCACAAAAAGAATTTAATAAAAAATTCGCTGAGTTGACGCCGGAGGAACGCTTACAGTTTGTAAATAGATTAGATAAACAAGCAAAGGACTTCCAAAAAGAGAAGAAAGAGAAAGAAAAGGCAAGGGAGCAAGACAGGGCCAATCAAAATGAGAGTTCCACAAATAGGCAAAATCAAAATGCTAATAAAGTTAATGATTTAGACGAATTCCCTAATCACTTCTTTACTATGCTGAAGCAACTAACGCTTACAGGTTTTTTTACTTCTGAAGTTGGAATGACCCAAGCATTACGATATGTAAAGATTCCCGGCAAATTTGATGGTGCTTACCCCTATAAAAAAGGCGATAGAGCATTTGCATAATAACATCTTCATGATTAGTGGTAACACCAACATTCATGAAGATTCTTGATGACCATTGAAAGCGATCCCGCTGAGGCGAGACAGCTCTTTGATTCCCTTGGAAAATGAATGATCATCAATAAACAAACTTTCAAAGAAAGTGACCAGCATCTCGATGTCGGAGATGCTGGTTATCTTGTAGAATCTCTCGCAATTAAGATAGGGTCTAAAATTATTTTTTCCGGACTATTAACACTTGTTTTTTTGCTGATTAATCTTAAAAATAAAGAAGCGCATTCCTGACCCATTTTTACCGCTTGTTGATCAATGGTAGAAAGACTAGGTGTTATATACTCCGAAAAAGTTTGATTAGCAAACCCAATTACACCTATTTTTGGAGGAACAATTCCTTTTATTGATAGACCTTTTATAATACCTAGGGCGGTAAAATCATCACCACCAATAATGGCATCTGGTTTTTCCTTTAATTTGAGTAGCTTTTCGGTTGCTTTAATTCCGCCTTGGATGGAGAGTTCGTCTAAAATAACGAAGTTTTCATTTATTGGCATATTTGCTTCCTGTAATGCGTTAATATAGCCTTTAAATCGATCATCAAAAATTTTAATTTTATGTCGAGTAGATACATAAGCTATCTTTTTATACCCTGAATCAATGAGGTGCTTGGTGGCAATGTATCCAGCCTGTATATCATTAATAGCGACCGAGGGGACGTTGAGTTCACTGTGTACACGGTCAAATATGATCAAAGGCTTTCCTTCTGATTCTACCTTCCGTATATGATCAATATTATCTGTCTCTAAAGACAGAGAGATAATTATACCGTCCACTTGTGCCTCCAATAAGGTCTGAATTCCATTTTTTTCCGATTCAATAGATTCATTCGTTTGATATAACAGAATACTGTAACCGGCTTTTTTTAGCGCCTGTTCTAAGCTGTGTATCACAGAAGAAAAGAATTGAATTTTTGCACTGGGAATAATTATACCTATAATATTAGTTTTTCCTGAACTTAATGAGGTGGCAATTTTGTTGGGGCGATAGTTTAGTTTTTTTGCCATTTCCCAAACAGCATTTCTAGTTTCTTCACTTATGGATGATATATTATTTAATGCTCTTGAAACGGTAGAAACCGTAATATTGAGCGCTTTAGCTATATCGTAGATGGTGGTTCTCTTTTCCAAAGATTTTATATTTAAAATTTAGTTGTAAATATAAATAAAAATAAATACTTTTATGCAATCGGTTGCATTGTTATATTGTTTGTCATGTTATTATTAGGTATAGATTTAGGAACGTCGTCCATAAAAGTATCAGTTATCGATGCTTATCGACAAAAATTAATAGTTTCGGTTAATTATCCAGAAACAGAAACGGAAATAATAGCTCCAGAAGTGGGCTGGGCAGAGCAGAATCCCAATTTATGGTGGGAGCATACCGTGCGTTGCATCCAAAAAGCACATGCTTCTAACCTATATAATCCCAAAGAGATTAAGGCAATTGGTATAGCTTACCAAATGCATGGCCTCGTACTCGTAGATAAATTGCAACAGGTATTGCGTAATGCAATCATTTGGTGCGATAGCCGAGCGGTTGCTATTGGAGACGAAGCGTTTAACGACTTGGGACATGAAGAGTGTTTGACGACTTTGTTAAATTCCCCTGGAAACTTTACGGCTTCCAAGTTGGCTTGGGTGAAAGCAAATGAGCCTGATATTTATGAAAATATTGATAAGATCTTGTTGCCGGGTGATTTTCTTACCATGAAGTTAACCGGAGAAGTCAATACAACTAGCAGCGCACTTTCAGAAGGTGTTTTTTGGGATTTTTCGACAAATACACTCTCTAGCAAGCTCATGTCTTATTTTAATTTTTCTGATTCGTTCATTCCCTCGATTAATCCCGTATTCAGTAACCATGGTAGATTACATGTTAGCGTGGCAGCCCAGTTGGGATTGGCTACAGATGTTACAGTTACTTACAAAGCAGGAGATCAGCCAAATAATGCGCTATCACTCAATGTTTTGAAGCCTGGCGAGGTGGCTGCAACAGCTGGTACGTCAGGAGTCATCTATGGGGTAAGTAATCAACTTGTATATGATAAGGAGTCGCGTATTAACACGTTTGCTCACGTCAATCACGATAAGGAGCGTATCAGTACAGGGGTATTACTTTGTATCAATGGAACCGGAATACAAAACAGCTGGATGAAAAAAATGGTGGGTGAAAATTTAACGTATAATGATCTTAACAGCATAGCAGCTGGTGCGTCTGTTGGAAGTAACGGACTTCGGATGCTTCCCTTTGGGAATGGAGCCGAGCGTATGCTGAACAATAAACTGATCAACGCACATATGCATCAAATCGATTTCAATCGTCATGGTAGAGCGGAGGTGCTCCGTGCTACACAGGAGGGAATTGCATTTTCATTCCGTTACGGGTTAGATATCATGCGTGAGAATGGATTGAACCCCTCGATCATAAGAGCTGGTAACGCCAATTTGTTTTTGAGTCCAATATTTACGTCGTCCTTCGTTGGAGTGACAAATACGCCTGTAGAACTGTACAACAACGATGGCAGTGTTGGTGCAGCGTTAGGGGCCGGCATCGGTGCTGATATCTATCATACAGCAGGAGAAGCATTTTCTGAAATGCAGATGATTCGTGAAATAGAACCCCAACAAGTAGATGTCTACGAGGAACTATATCAAGACTGGAAAACATTGTTAATTAAACAACTTAACTAAATAATAATTTATAAACAACGAATATGAACATTTTAAAAACAGAAAAAGAGTATTTCGAAGGTATTGGTCAAATCCAATTTGAAGGAAATGGGAGTGATAATCCATTAGCGTTTCGTTGGTATAATCCGAGTCAGGTAGTCCGGGGGAAAACCATGGCAGATCATTTTAAATTTGCATGTGCCTATTGGCATTCTTTCAACGCCAATGGCAGTGATCCTTTTGGCGGCCCGACCCACGTTTTCTCTTGGGACAAGAAAACAGATGCTGTAGAAAGAGCAAAGGACAAAATGGATGCAGCATTTGAATTTATCACGAAGCTACAGATTCCTTATTACTGTTTTCACGATGTGGATTTAGTAGACTATACAAATGACATCGTAGAAAATGAAAGACGATTAGAAGCAATTACGGAATATGCGAAGGTTAAACAAGCAGAAAGTGGCGTTAAATTACTCTGGGGAACCGCAAATTTGTTTAGTCACAGCAGATATATGAATGGAGCTTCTACAAATCCCGATTTTCACGTCGTAGCACATGGTGCTGCACAGGTAAAAGCTGCATTGGACGCGACAATCGCGTTAGGTGGCGAAAACTATGTGTTCTGGGGCGGACGTGAGGGATACATGTCATTGCTAAATACGAATATGAAACGTGAGCAAGAACACCTAGCGAAATTCTTGCATTTATCTAAAGATTATGCACGTAAAAATGGTTTCAAGGGAACATTCTTTATTGAACCTAAGCCATGTGAACCGTCTAAGCATCAATACGATTATGACGCTGCGACCGTGATTGGTTTTTTACGTCAATATGATCTTTTAGGCGATTTTAAATTGAATTTAGAGGTAAATCATGCGACATTAGCGGGCCATACGTTTCAACATGAATTGCAAGTGGCTGCCGATGCGGGATTATTAGGCTCTATTGATGCTAATCGAGGAGACTACCAAAATGGGTGGGATACGGATCAGTTTCCTAATGATATAAATGAATTGACAGAAAGTTTGTTGATTATTTTGGAGTCCGGTGGTCTTCAGGGGGGAGGTGTAAATTTTGATGCTAAAATACGACGAAATTCTACCGATCCAAAAGACTTATTCTATGCACACGTAGGAGGGATGGATATTTTCGCAAGAGCATTGTTAACTGCAGATCGTATCTTAGAAAAATCCGAATATTTAAAAGTTCGTGAGGAAAGATACGCTTCATTTGATAGTGGTCAAGGTTTGGATTTTGAGAACGGTTTATTGTCTTTGGAAGACTTGCGCAACTATGCAGCCGCTAATGGCGAGCCTAAATCGATTAGTGGTCGTCAAGAATATTTAGAAAATTTGATTAATAGGTTTATATAAGTCCGAACATTTTCTTACATTTAGGCCCTAAACTAATATCGAATAAACCGATGAATAATTATTTAAGTACGCAAGATTACATTGTGTTCCTGATTTATTTCGTGATCGTTGCTTCCTATGGGATTTGGGTTTACTATAAGAAAAACGTAAAGACGGAAGGATCGGAATCAAAAGATTACTTCTTAGCCGAGGGCTCATTAACGTGGTGGGCAATTGGAGCCTCTTTAATCGCTTCCAATATTTCTGCCGAACAATTTATTGGCATGAGCGGTTCTGGATTCAAGATGGGGCTGGCCATTGCCACGTATGAATGGATGGCTGCAATTACACTAATTGTAGTTGCTATTTTCTTTATTCCAGTATACCTGAAGAATAAGATTTTTACGATGCCGCAGTTCCTTAATCAGCGTTATAATGGTACTGTTGCCATGATTATGGCTGTGTTTTGGTTGATGTTATATGTCGTGGTGAATTTGACATCCATTCTGTATTTGGGCGCTCTGGCGGTAAGCAGTATTTCAGGGATTAGCCTTACATTCTGTATGTATGCTATTGCCATTTTTGCCATCATTATTACTTTGGGTGGCATGAAGGTAATTGGTTACACCGATGTCATTCAAGTTTTCTTTCTAATTTTAGGAGGCTTGGCTACGACTTACATAGCATTAAATTTGGTCTCTGACCATTTTGGAGGTGGGGGCGGAATTCTTCAGGGATATCAGATCATGACAGAGAAAGCATCGGAACATTTTCATATGATACTAGAACCTGATAATGAAAATTATCTCGATTTACCAGGTCTAACTGTATTAGTCGGTGGTATGTGGATTGTAAATCTTAATTATTGGGGATGTAATCAGTATATCACGCAAAGAGCATTGGGAGCCGACCTTAAAACGGCTCGTAATGGAATTCTATTCGCTGCGTTTTTAAAGCTACTCATGCCTGTTATTGTTGTGCTCCCTGGTATTGCTGCATATGTGTTGTGGAAAGATGGCTTATTTCAACAAGAAATGCTTCAAGCAGGAGAAACTAATCCAGATCGCGCTTATCCTGTTTTATTAAATCTATTGCCTACAGGTCTGAAAGGACTTTCTTTTGCGGCTCTTACCGCAGCGGTCGTAGCATCACTAGCTGGTAAAGCAAACAGTATAGCGACAATATTTTCTTTGGACGTCTATAAAAAGGTGTTCAATAGAGATGCATCGGAGAGACAGCTGGTGAACGTAGGTAAAATCACCATTATCGTGTCCATGATTTTAGCTGTAATTATTGCACCACACTTGGGAATCGATAAAAAAGGTGGATTTCAATATATTCAAGAATATACAGGATTTGTTTCTCCCGGTATTTTCGCCATGTTTATTTTAGGATTCTTCTGGAAGAAAACTACATCCAATGCGGCGTTGTTTGCTACTATTGGAGGATTCTTGTTTTCGATCTTCTTCAAGTTCCTGCCGGGGTATGTCGATCTTTCTTTTTTAAGCCCGATGAATTTTGCGGTTCTTAGTCCAGCCAGCGGTCTTTACGAAATCCCATTCTTAGATCGTATGGGCTTTGTATTTGTCATCTGTATTGTTGGAATGATCATAATTAGTAAAATCGAAAATGCAAGAGGAGTAGTTCCTAAAGGACTTGAGATTGATGTCAAAATGTTTAGAATGCATCCCGGTTTTATCGCTGGAGCACTGATCGTAACTTTTATTACGATCGCATTGTATACTATTTACTGGTAGCGTATCACTATAGAAAATATTTATGTATTTCCTATGAAGTTCTCATAGACGGAGGAGAGGCCGTTAAAAGTTTAATCCCAAATGTTAAGGCATTTGGGATTTTTTATTCGTTCATTATCGCCATTTATTCATCATCCTCTTTTTATGATATATGCTTACCTCTATTATATTATATAGGTACTGCTGAAGGATCCGTATGATTGATTGGAACAAAGGTCGGTAGCCACAATTTTCTGGGAATGCTATTAGTTGGTCTATATATATAAAAAAGAGGAGGCATGAAATAAAATTTCATGCCTCCTCTTTTTTATATATTTTACGCTTTAGTTTAAAGCATCTAATTTGTCTTGAATGGCCTTGCCTTTGACTTCATCTTGTGTGAAGTCATAAAGACCTTTAAGCCCTCTTAACGCACTTTCACTTTTTGGATCAACTTCAATTACCTTAGTAAAGTATCCTTCAGCCGGTTTAATCTTCTCTTTGAGTGCATTTACTTTTTCGTTGTATTGATTGTTGTTTAACGTTTTATCGTCGTTAGTGAGTTGTAATTCTTCACGAACGGAGTTCATTAATACAACACCTGCATTGAGATTTGCATCGGCATAATTTGGATCAATTTCAATCGCCTTTTTATATGCATCCAGCGCTTTTTGAGAATCATTAGCCGCCGAATATGCAATACCCAAATAGTAATACAAGCTTTTGTTTCCCGGATCTTTAGTTAATTGATTTTCGATTTCGGAAATAATCTTAGATTCGTTTCCCACAATGAGGTTTAATTCAATATTTTGAATTACAGCGTCATTGTCGTTTGGATAAGTTTGTGCTGCTTGAGCTGCATACTCTATCGCAGAAGTAGTATCTCCCAACGACAGGTATAACTTAGGTAGATCGACTACGACCAATTTATGTGATGAAAAATCCTTTCTATCTAATAATTGCTTATATTTTTCGATTCCATTCTTATAATCTTGATTTTGTATAGCTGCTAGGCCCGAATAATAAGTCAATGTCGTATCTCCAGGTAAATAAGTCAATGCGTCATTAAAAGACGTGTAAGCAGACTTGAAATCTTGTTTTTCCCAAGCTCCCACGCCCTCATTAAATTTGTACTGACCTACAACTTGAGCAGCGACTTCAATGTTGGCAGCATTTTTATTCTCTTTATCCAGTTCTTTTGCTTTTGCAATACCTTCTATTGCTTTTGTAGCGGCTTCACTACTTTTTTCTAGAGAAGCAATATTAGCATATATCAAAGAATAATAGGTCCAAGTATCCGCCAAATCTTTCGTTTTATCATGTACACTAGCCTCATCGATGGCTTCTTTCGCTGTCGTCAGATTTGCCTTACCTAATTCGGCACTTCCCGCACCTTTTAATTCTTCAAATTTTTGAATATTAGTAGCCGCCTTCTTTAAGTTGCTATTTTGTGCATAAACCGTAGATGCTCCTGTTGCGATCAATACGGAAAGAACTATTGCTTTTTTTAAATAATTCATGTCTATTGTAATATTAATTATTCGAAAGTTGATTTAATAACATGTTAACTCTGTCTAGCTGTACCACATCATCCGCAGCTTCATAAAATAAAGCCAGCCCTTTGAGCGTATTAACAGCATAGGGTTTGATTTCGTTTGCCTTTAACAAATAACTTTGCGCATCATATTGAGCCTCAAGATTATTTTTATCTTTCAAAAATGCATTTAAGTGAATCAGACCTAATGCTAAATTAGCATCATAATTACCTTCATTTAGGAGGATTACTTTTGCGTAATACTTCTTTGCAGCTTCAATATTTTGTTCATTTTCATTCGCAAATCCAGCGAGATAATTCAATTGGATATTTTCTGGCTCAAACTTTAATGCCTCATCGATAATAGGAACAATTGCGGCATATGATTTGTTTTGTGCGTATACCTCCACCAATTGAAAAAGAACATCTTTATTGTCAAGAAATTTTGTTCTAGCGGTTTGAAGCGTATTTAAATACAGTTGATTTTCGCTTTTTTTATGATACAGGTTTGCTAATTCTAGGTATTTACCTGCATCTGCGTCTGTATTGTCTATTAGTTTTTTGTAATAAAAGATTGCGTCATCTATTTTATCCGTTTGACTAGCTAATAGTGCCAAGTTATAAGTAACGTCTTCCCCTTTAGATCCCAGTTTCTCTACTTGTAAAAAGTCAGAATATGCATCCTCAAAATTTTCGCTTTCAATAGATTTATTCGCTTTATAAATATACGCTGCTGCAAGATTCTGTTTTATATAATCCAATTCTCCCTGAAAATTGCTTAAGTCTCTAGGCTTTATCCTTGATAAAGCATGGGTTGTAATCTCTATTGGATCCTTGTCGTTTTTAATTTTACGCGTGGAGTCAGCGTAAGCCATCGAGCTGTAGATCATACCGCGCAGCAGATTCACTCTTGTGTTGGAAGAGTCTCGCCTAGTCTTATACGCTGCATCAATAAATTTCTTAGCACTTTCAAGGTGCGTTAATTCTCCAGTTTGCGAATATTTAGCAAAACTGTTGGAGCTTTCCTTATAATTGGATTGAGCTACAACAGTTCCGCTAATAGTCAAAAATAATAGTGAAGCTATACCTGCTTTCATAATCTTATTATTCTTCAGTTTCATCATTGTTTTGATCGTTAGATTCGGTGTTTTCTGAATCCTGATCTCCTAGATCATTTAGCGTATCTTCCTCTTCCTCTTCCTCTTCGCGAGCTACTTTGGTGATCGAAGCGATTGCATCGCTGTCTTTCAATGTAATCAATCTCACACCCTGCGTTGCTCTACCCATCACTCTTAGCGTCTCTACACCTATACGGATCACGATACCAGACTTGTTGATGATCATTAAATCATCCTGATCGGTAACACCTTTGATTGCGACCAGTTCACCCGTCTTATCGGTGACATTAATGGTTTTAACACCTTTACCGCCCCGGTTTGTAACACGATAGTCGTCTATATCAGTACGCTTTCCATATCCTTTTTCAGATACAACCAACACCGTTGCCTCAGAATTATTAACACTAATCATGCCAACCACTTCATCTTTTTCTGATCCCAATGTAATACCACGAACCCCTGTCGCTGTTCTACCCATCGGTCTTACCGTAGATTCATTAAATCTGATCGCACGACCGGAGCGTAAAGCCATCACGATTTCACTCGTACCATTTGTCAAAGATGCTTCGATTAATTGATCTCCCTCATTGATATTGATCGCATTAATACCATTTGCTCTTGGGCGGGAGTATGCCTGTAAGGAAGTTTTTTTAATGGTTCCTTTTTTTGTACACATGATGATGAAATTGTTTTCCAAGTATTCTTGGTCTTTCAAATTCTTCACCAGTATGTAGGCTTTAATTTTTTCTTCCTTCGGAATGTTAATGATGTTCTGAAGAGCTCTACCTCGTGATGTCCGGCTTCCTTCCGGAATTTCGAATGCACGTAACCAAAAACAACGCCCTGATTCGGTAAATAATAACATGTAGTTATGCGCAGTAGCAGTAATGATATGCTCTGTAAAGTCTTCGTCCCGTGTATTCGTTCCAATTGCTCCTTTACCACCACGACCTTGACGTTTGTATTCCGACAATGGCGTACGTTTTACGTAACTATTATTTGATATAGTAATGACAACTTCCTCATCATCGACGAAATCTTCCATTGTCATATCTTCGGCGGAGTGTACAATTACTGAACGACGTTCATCACCGTATTTCTCTTTGATTTCAGCTAATTCATCTTTGATAATCTGCATACGCAAACTTTCGTCGGCCAATACAGATCTCAAGTATTCGATAGTCTTCATCAATTCAGCATATTCTTCTTTAATCTTATCGCGTTCCAGTCCTGTAAGACGTCGTAACGTCATGTCCAAGATAGCGCGTGCTTGTAGATCGCTTAATCCAAAACGTTCCATCAATCCTACACGAGCATCTTCTGGTGTGTCTGAGCTGCGTATTAACTTAATGACCTCGTCTAGATGATCGAGTGCGATTAAATATCCTTCAAGTATGTGTGCGCGTTTTTCTGCTTCAGCTAATTCATATTTCGTACGACGGATCACGACTTCATGTCTATGCTCAACGAATTCATGAATCATATCTTTCAGATTCATTAACATTGGTCTTCCTTTTACAAGAGCAATGTTGTTTACGGAGAACGAAGTCTGTAATGAAGTGTGTTTATATAAATTATTTAAGACGACATTTGCATTTGAATCACGTTTTATCTCGTAGACGATACGCACATCCCGTGTGGATTCGTCACGTATTTCTGAGATACCTTCAAGTTTCTTCTCATTGATCAAATCCACTGTTCGCTTGATCATATCAGCTTTGTTGATCTGGTACGGAATCTCGGTGACAACAATGACTTCGCGACCTGATTTTGTTGTCTCGATTTCAGCTTTTGCACGCATTACAATACGTCCTCTACCTGTTTCAAGTGCGTCCCTTACACCATGATGGCCATAAATCAAACCACCCGTTGGAAAGTCAGGGCCTTTTACGAATTGCATTAACTCAGCAACCTCGATGTCACGATTCTCTATATAGGCGATCGTTCCTTCGATAACCTCTGTTAAATTATGTGGGGCCATATTTGTAGCCATACCCACAGCGATACCAGAAGCCCCGTTAACTAATAGCGTAGGAATACGTGTTGGTAATACGGTAGGTTCTTCTAAGGAGTCATCAAAGTTAAGCTGAAAGTCTACCGTATCTTTATTGATGTCGGCCAACATTTCTTCCGCGATCTTGCGAAGGCGAGCTTCAGTATAACGCATCGCTGCTGGGGGATCACCATCTAAAGATCCATAATTACCTTGACCGTCGACTAGCGGATAACGCATAGACCAGTTTTGTGCTAAACGTACCATAGCATCATAAACCGATGAATCACCGTGTGGGTGATACTTACCTAATACGTCACCTACGATACGAGCCGATTTTTTATAAGGTTTTCCAGATGTTACGCCCAAATCTAACATGCCGTATAAGACACGTCTGTGTACCGGTTTCAAGCCGTCTCTCGCATCTGGAAGAGCGCGAGAAACAATTACTGACATCGAATAGTCGATGTAAGCAGCTTTCATCTGATCTTCAATATTGATTCGAACAATCCTGTCGTGCGCAGGCATTAAATTGTTGTCATTTTCTGTTTCTTCAGCCATATTTACCTGGTTTCTGTAAAACTAAATAAAGCGCCCTAATTTAGGCACTTCGCATGCGAAGATACGATTTTTTTACATGAAATATTTAAATTGTGCCATTAATATTTCGGTTTAAAAAGAATTGAAATCGAGCAATTGTTTAGGAAAAATAATATAGCATTTAGTTTTAATTTTCGAAAAGATCCGATTTGTCATTATGTGTCAATGTTTTATAAAAAAGTGATAAAAATTGAATATTTGACAATAAAAATTTGAATTCATTTAAAATAATATAAAATAAAATGTAAATTTGCTACCAAAATTTCACCTTAAAACAATACTTAAAAATGAAACATAATTTCGGTGCAGGTCCATGTATTTTACCTAAAGAAGTTTTTCAAGAAGCTTCCCAAGCGGTATTGGATTTTAATAATACGGGATTGTCAATTTTAGAAATTTCTCATCGTTCCAAAGAGTTCGAGGAAGTCGTAATAGAAACAGAGCGTTTAGTGCGTGAATTATTAAATGTTCCACAAAATTATTCTGTATTATTTCTACAAGGTGGTGCCAGTCAGCAATTCGCGATGATTCCGATGAACCTATTGCCTGAAGGTGGCAAAGCAGCTTATTTTGACACAGGCGTTTGGGCGTCTAAAGCAGCGAAAGAAGCAAAAAATGTTGGTCAAGTTGAGATTGTCGCGTCTTCTAGTGATAAAAATTACAACTATATCCCTAAGGATTTTGAAATACCGGTAGATGCGGCATATTTCCATTATACGTCAAATAACACGATTTACGGAACGGAAGTTTTTGACAAGCCAGCTACATCCGTACCAACAGTTGTGGATATGTCTTCAGATATATTGAGTCGGGTGATAAATATTTCAGATTTTGATTTAATTTATGCTGGTGCGCAAAAAAATATGGGACCTGCGGGGGTCACGTTGGTTATTATCAAAGACGAAATCTTAGGTAAAAGCGGACGCAAACTTCCTGCTATTTTCGATTACGAGCCGCATATCAAAGCGGGATCTATGTACAATACGCCACCCGTATATTCGATTTATGTATCTATGTTGAATCTCCGCTGGTTAAAGGCTAAGGGCGGTATTTCCGTGATCGAGCAAGAGAATATTGTAAAAGCGCGTACGTTATACGATGAGATTGAGCGTAACCCTTTCTTTAAGGGTACTGCTGCTGTAGCCGATAGATCCCGTATGAATGTCACTTTTGTGATGGAAAATTCGGATTTAGAGGCTGAATTTTTAGCTTTGTCCAAAGAACGTAATCTAATTGGTATCAAAGGTCATCGTTCGGTAGGCGGTTTTAGAGCTTCTATTTATAATGCTTTAAGTATCACGTCGATTAATGCATTAGTAGATGCGATGCGGGAATTTGAAGAAAAGCACAAATAATTTTTGAATATTCCCTTTGCCTGTGTGTTAATTGGCTTGTGACTATTTGAAGTGAAATCGAGGTTACCAGCATAAGAAGTAATTTATATACATATGAAATGTTCATGTTTCCGAAATACAGATATGCATGAATATTCCATATGACCATTAAAAGTCAATAATATACATATGAAACCATCGTGATTTATTCACTACTCGTAGAGGAATGGATAAATCTGATCGCTTCATCACAAATGAAAACAGATTTATACAGATGAAAATTTTAGCGAATGATGGGATTGATCCTATCGGAAAAAAAATATTGGAAGATGCGGGATTCGTAGTCGACACAGTTCATATTCCACAAGACGAGTTACCATCTCGACTAAATGAATACGATGCTGTAACGGTGCGTAGCGCTACAAAATTAAGACAGGCATTAATTGATGTTTGCCCAAATATAAAAGTGATTGGTCGGGGTGGCGTAGGTATGGACAACATCGATGTTGATTATGCGCGGTCAAAAGGCATCGCAGTGGTAAACACGCCGGCGGCGTCGTCACATTCTGTAGCAGAATTGGTATTTGCACATCTATTGAATGGTGTACGTTTTCTGTACGATTCAAATCGCAAAATGCCAGTTGAGGGGAATACAAATTTTGGTGCGTTGAAAAAAGCTTACGCAGCGGGAGTCGAACTTCAAGGTAAAACATTGGGTGTAGTTGGCTTTGGCCGTATTGGAAGAGAAACTGCCAAAATTGCTTTAGGCTTAGGAATGGACGTGCTTTATTCCGATCTCTTTGACGGACCAGAGGCATTAACATTAACGTTGTCGGGAGGAATATCGGTCGATGTACCGGTAAAACAAGTTGCCTTGGACGAAGTACTTCGCAATGCTGACTTCATCTCGCTACATGTTCCTTTCTTAGACAGACCTGTCATTGGTAAAGAGGAATTCGCAATCCTTAAAGATGGCGTTGCGCTTGTAAATGCGTCACGTGGCGGTGTTATAGATGAGTTGGAATTGGTAAATGCGCTGAATTCAGGTAAAGTCTCGTTTGCAGCATTAGACGTTTTTGATAACGAACCAACGCCGAGGATAGAAATTTTGAACCATCCTAAAATATCGTTAACACCGCATATCGGTGCGGCCACCAACGAGGCACAAGAACGGATAGGCGAGGAATTAGCCCTTCTTTTAATAGAGAACCTGAAGAAGTAGGTTTTCCGCATAAATTATATGCGGCACAAAAGCTTTTAATGCATTTGTGCCGTTTTTTTGTTTGTAATCAGTATATTAACAATCTATAAAAATAAGTATCAAGTTAAATCATGAAAATTCTAAAATTCGGTGGTACTTCCGTAGGAAGTGCAGCACGTATCAAAGGGTTATTGGATATCGTAAATCCTTCTGAACGTCAGATCGTTGTGTTATCAGCAGTATCAGGTACAACAAACGCATTGGTTGAAATCGGTCAAGCATTCCTAAACGGGAAGAAGGATGATGCGGATCAGTTAATCAAAGTGCATAAAGAGAAATACGACGCATTAATTAAGGAACTTTTTACGACTGAAGAGGGGCTAAAAAAAGGACAGGAATTAATTGATTCCCATTTTAATCATATCGCGTCGCTTTCCAATGATATTTTTACGCCGACTGAAGAAAAGATTATCTTAGCACAGGGGGAACTACTTTCGACGACGTTATGGCATTTTCACCTTACGGAAATCGGTATTCCTTCGGTCTTATTACCGGCATTGGATTTTATGAAAATCGATGAAGATAATGAACCTGTTGTAGAATATATCGGTGAAAAATTAAGTGCTATTATTGCCGATCATCCGTCGAACAGTCTGTTCATTACTCAGGGTTATATCTGCCGCAATTCTTTTGGCGAAATCGACAATTTACGCCGGGGAGGCTCAGATTATACGGCTTCTCTAATTGGTGCAGCAATCCGTGCGGAAGAAGTTCAGATTTGGACAGATATCGACGGCATGCATAACAATGATCCGCGTGTTGTGACCAATACCAAACCGATTGCGAATTTGAGTTTCGATGAAGCTGCCGAATTAGCTTATTTTGGCGCAAAGATTTTACATCCCCAAAGTGTATTCCCTGCACAGAAGTACAATGTTCCTGTCCGCCTGTTAAATACGTTGGATCCCGAGGCGAAAGGAACCTTGATTTCAAAAAATGGCGGAGAAAAAGGCTCAATTCGTGCCATTGCCGCTAAAGATGGCATCACAGCCATACACATTCACTCAACAAGAATGCTTTTGGCTTACGGTTTCTTGAGAAGGGTATTCGAGATTTTTGAGCGATACAAAACACCAATTGACATGATCACCACTTCAGAAGTAGCGGTTTCTTTATCCATTGATGATACAAGCAATTTGTTAGAGATTATTAAAGAAGTAGAAGGTTTTGGTAAAGTGGGAGTGGATGAAGGACAAACAATTGTTTGTGTAGTTGGAGATTTTGGTGCCAATACACACGGTTATGCAGCACGCGTATTGGATGCTATAAAGCATCTGCCAGTCCGGATGATTTCGTATGGCGGATCTGATTACAACGTTTCTATTTTATTAGATTCAAAACACAAGACAGAAGCATTACGCTCTTTACATAATAGATTATTTTAAGCTAAAAAAGGAATGTTGTTTAACGATCAACAAGTAGAAAAACTAGTAGGGGTAGAAACACCTTTTTATTATTACGATCTAACGTTGTTAGAACGAACTTTGGATGCTGCAAAACATGCCGCTGATAAACGTAATTTTCACGTCCACTATGCGCTGAAGGCAAATTTTAACGACAGAATATTGTCGATTATTCAATCGAAAGGATTTGGTGCCGATTGTGTAAGTGGTAATGAGGTTCAAAAATCCATTGATGTTGGTTTTGATGCCGGCAAGATTACCTTTGCTGGGGTTGGTAAATCAGACAAAGAGATTATAGCCGCATTAAAGCATCAAATTTTTGCATTTAACGTGGAATCGATACAAGAACTTGAAATAATCAATGCGTTAGCAGATGAGTTAGGAGAGAAGGCAAATGTATCTTTACGCATCAATCCCAATGTAGATGCGCATACCCATCATTATATTACAACAGGTCTAGACGAAAATAAATTTGGGGTTCCAAATTCTGAATTAGAACAAGCTGCAGCTGTTTTGAGATCTTGCGAACATATTAATCTGGTTGGACTACACTTTCACGTAGGATCTCAAATTACGGATATGAATGTTTTTAAGAGCCTCTGCGTAAAAGTAAATGAATGGAAAAGCTGGTTTGAAGAGCGCGGTACCTATATTAAAGTAATTAATGTCGGGGGAGGATTAGGTGTTGATTACCATGCTCCTGATGAAAATCCTATTCCCGATTTTGAAGCTTATTTTGATGTGTTTGATAAATTTTTGGAACGTAACGGCCAGCAAGAGGTTCATTTTGAATTAGGACGTGCTTTGGTCGCGCAATGTGGAAGTTTGGTAAGCAAAGTATTGTATACCAAAAGTGGAACCAAAAAACATTTTCTGATACTGGATGCTGGCATGACGGAATTAATGCGCCCTGCTCTTTATCAAGCATATCATAAAATTGAAAAAGTAGGATCCGACCAATATGTTAAGACGGTTAACTATGATGTAGTGGGACCTATCTGCGAAAGTTCCGATTGCTTTGGAAAAGAGGTTCCTCTTCCGGAATCCAAAAGAGGTGATTTGATCGCCATTCGGACAGCGGGAGCCTATGGTGAAGTAATGGCTTCACGTTATAACTTGAGAGAAGAAATAAGATACATTTATTCCAAATAAAAGCGAGAGGCTCTATGCCTCCCGCTTTTACAAAAGTTTGAAATCAATTTCCTTTGTATCCGTTGAGTTTGGCCCGATGAACAGCTTGAAGTCTCCGGATTCAGCGACGTATTCCAGGCTTTGATTATAATACTTTAGATCTTTTTCCGTTAACTTGAATGAGATCGTTTTACGCTCTCCCTTTTTCAAAAATATTTTCTGAAAACCTTTCAATTCTTTAACCGGTCGCGTTACCGAACCGACTAGATCTCTAACGTATAATTGTACTATTTCCGCTCCATCATAATTTCCCGTATTGGTGATGGTGATATCAGCTTGGATAGTTTCTCCTGGAGAAAACGACGTTTTATCCAGAAGAATGTCGCTATAGTCAAAAGAGGTATAACTCAGGCCATATCCAAAAGGGTAAAGCGGCTCATTGGTTACGTCTAGATAATTAGAGCGAAACTTTTCGAACCATTTTCCTTCGGCAAGCGGACGTCCCGTGTTTTTGGCACTGTAGTACAATGGAATTTGACCGACATTCTGCGGGAATGTAGCCGGTAGTTTTCCAGAAGGATTGATGTCGCCAAACAATACATCAGCAACAGCTTTACCGGTCTCTGTTCCGCCAAACCAGACATTTAATATAGCCGGTACATGCTCGTCTTCCCAGGTTAACGTCAGTGGCCGTCCGGTAAAGAGCACCAAAACAACAGGTTTTCCACTTTTTAGCAGTGCTTTCAATAAGCGCTGTTGTACAGCAGGAATGTTTAGATCTGTCCTGCTCGAACTTTCGCCCGACATCTCTGATCCTTCACCGAGCGCTGCGACGATAATATCAGCATCTTCCGCTACGCGAAGCGCTTCGTCGATTATCTCCTGTTCAGGTCTTTCGTCTCGAGGGATGGTTCTGCCAAACATTGTTGCCCGCTCCTGATAAGCAGCATCCTCCACCAAGTTACTTCCTAGATGCGTAACAATCTTTACTTTATTTCCCAATGCTTCTGTCATACCCTCTACAAGTGATTGCGTATTCGCTAAGTCGGCACTCACACTCCAGGTGCCCGGCATATTTTCTCCGCTATTTGCAAGCGGACCGATAACAGCAACGGTTCCCTGCTTTTTTAATGGTAATAAATTGTCTTCATTTTTAAGTAGCACAAATGACTTTGCTGCTGCTTCGCGTGCTTTTTTAAGGTGATCTCGCGTCAAAATATTGCTTTTTGCCCGACTATCGTCGCAGTAGCGGAAAGGATCTTCAAAAAGACCTAATTTATATTTAGCTTCCAGTATTAACCGGCAGGCCTGATCAATTTCTTCCTGCGTCACTTTTCCTTCTTCCAGGGACTTTTTCAATGTGGTTAAGAAACCTTCACCAACCATATCCATATGTACACCCGCTTTTAGCGATAATGCAGACACCGCCTGTAGATCGCCCAAGCCGTGATCAATCAACTCATTGATGGCTGTATAATCAGTAACTACCATACCTTTAAATCCCCATTGCTTTCGGAGTACGTCTGTCATCAGCCATCTGTTAGCAGTTGCAGGCAAACCGTTAATATCGTTGAACGAGGTCATTACCGTGCCAGCTCCGGCATCTATGGCAGCTTTATAGGGTGGTAAATATTCGTTATACATCCGATGTAGACTCATGTCGGTTGTATGGTAGTCGCGGCCTGCCTCAGCAGCACCATAAAGCGCAAAGTGTTTAACGCAGGCCATTAATGTGTTATTTGCGCGTAGATCGTCTCCTTGATACCCTTTAACCATCTCAATCGCAATCCTCGAACTTAAATAGGTGTCTTCACCACTCCCTTCCGAAATTCTTCCCCAACGGGGATCCCGCGAGACATCAACCATGGGGGAGAAGGTCCAGTTTAAGCCATCTGCAGTCGCTTCCACAGCCGCTATGCGGGCCGATTCGCGTATCAATGCCATATCCCAGGTCGCTGCCAAGCCTAGCGGAATAGGAAACATGGTTTTGTACCCATGAATAACATCCATTCCAAAAATAATAGGTATTCCTAAGCGCGACTCTTTAACGGCTAACTCTTGCGCTACTCGGATTTTTGCTGGGGAAGACATGCTGAAAATACCGCCGATGTTGCCCTCCTTAATTTTTGATTCGACACCTGTCGATACCGATGATCCGGTGATTGCTTCACCACCGGTTACTAGGTTTAACTGACCGATTTTTTCTTCAACGGTCATTTTTTTCATAAGATCCATTATGAAATTGTCCATCTTCGGATCCTGCGCATACAACGATCCGAGATGGATTAAGCCAATAAGTAATCCTGTAATTGCTATTTTCATGTATTTATTTTAAAGAATTCATCATTTACAATGATTATTTTAAATGCGGACTTTCAAATCCGAGCTTTTTCAAACCGTCCTGTATCTCCGTTGCGTTCATAAACAAATTCCATAAGAATCCCGAACGGTAGTTCTCAATCATCACTACAATAGGACCTTGATCAATTGCCAGATAGCGTTGTGGAAACCAGTTTTCGGTTTCGCTGTATGCATCATAAAACCCGTATTTACCCCATACCTTGTCGCTAAGCTGCTCATGAAGATAACGTGCAAAAGATATACTCTCGTTTGGCGTGTATGGGATAGAGGATAGCGCGGCTGTTGGCGAAACAACACCATGATCGTTATCTGGATGATGCGCCTGATAGCCTTTTACGGAATAACTAGCAGTCCATCCCCAGCCTTTATCTGCACCATATCCAGCATATTGCTTTGGGTTCTGTTTAGCATGTTCGATATTTATTTTGGTATGATTCACCGCTGCATCCCAGTAATTAGCATATTGATCTTGAAGACCTTTCGGGTTTAATCCAAGATAGGAGTAATGTTGCCAGAAAAGAGGCCCCACTTCACCCGATTTTGCGTTGTGCTTTACAATAGTCGGGATATCATATTTTGTTAAGGACGACTTTATTTCACCACTTCTCGCCCATCCCTTGTGATAGGTAGAAGCAGGGATAGGATGCGTAGGAGAGGAGGCCGCAAGAATATACGTAATCAGTCCTTCGTCGTATCCCTGTATGGCATGGTTCATACCCCATGCATATTTCGGGCTCCAATGCCAAAACAAAACATCCTTGCCATTGCGGTAGAAGTCCCAGTTTATGCCTTTCCACAGTTGATCTGCTTTTTCTGCAATCTGTTGCTGATCTGTATTTCCATCTTTGTAATATTCCCTTACACAGATTAATGCTTGCGCCATAAAAGCCGTTTCGACGAGATCACCACCATCGTCATTTTGACTGAATGCTTTGGGTTTTCCGGTATCTCCAAAATACCAGTGGGACCAAGCTCCCTGAAAACGCTCTATTCGTCCCAAATATTCCACAATGTGTGCCAGTCTCTTTTGCCCTTCGGCGACACTGACGTATCCATTTTCAATACCCACGAGAAGCGCCATTATGCCAAATCCGCTGCCACCTATCGTAATGACATTTTGATCATTTTCCGGATATTCACCGTCAATATGAATGCGCTCACGGGCTAGGCCAGAGTTAGGTTCGGCACCTTCCCAAAAATATTGGAAAGTTTGCTTTTGGATAAGTGTCAATAGCGAATCGTCGGAGAGTGTTATGGTGTCTTTTTTTTGTTCAGTATCATCGCGATGTGTTGGGCCAGAACAAGAGCCCAACACCAGTAATGTAAACGGAAAAATATAATGGAATATGTGCATGTTATTCAATTTTTAATCGTAATCTGTATTTTGAACTAATATACCACCCGATTTATCTATCTCAGGTTGTGGGATAGGTAAAAATCGGTGTTTGATTTGGTAACCGGTTTTTCCTGCAGCATGAAGTGTCTCCACATCTATTTCCCATCGCACCAGATCAAAGAAACGTTCGTTTTCCATGCCCAATTCGACTTGTCTTTCGTGGCGAATGGCTGCACGTAATTCTTCCAGATCTTCTGTTGTTACTTCAGGTAATACGGTCGCATTGAGTCCTCTAGCACGGAACCTTACCATTTCAAGGTATTCCAATGCTTTGCCGCTATTTCCGGTTTCATTTGCCGCCTCTGCGGCCATAAGCACGACATCAGCATACCGGATTACTCTAAAATTAAACCATTGTCCTTGTCGATTTCCTGCACGATCTCGTATTTGAGGATTTGTGTATACTTTTTTGTTCCAATACGGTCTGTTGGCATTTTCAGGTAGTGTTTCGTTATAGGGAGTGTTTAGCCTGCCCGAGTACAATAGAGTAGCGTCTTTTCTGGGATCTCCTTCTTCAAAAGCGTTTTCTAAAATTTCATTAGGCACGTTCCAGCCCCAGCCCAAATTCCACTCTCCAGCTCCTCTCACGCCTTGGTGCACGGCGTAATTAATCCCTAAGTTCGTATTACTTTGATCATAAAAAGCCTGAATTTCGAACACCGACTCCGATGCATTCTCTTGGGCTTCGGTAAAGATTTCATGATAAGGTGTATTAAGGTTATATTGTTCTGACGTAATGATTTGTTCGGTAGCGCTTAAGGCTGCCACCCATTGTTTTCGGGCTAAATGGGTTTTAGCCTTTACCGCGAGTGCAGTTCCTTTAACAGCTCGTCCGGAAAATCTCCCGTCCCAGTCTTTCTCCACAGGAAGCTGACTTACTGCATACGCGAGATCATCATCAATAAGTTGGTATATTTCAGCGATGGTCGATTTGGGTCTTATAGCGTCTGCCGCGGTATAAATTCGATAATCAATAAGAGGTACTTCACCAAATGCACGTACCAGATTAAAGTATGCAAAAGCTCTTAAGAACCGTGCTTCTGCCACATTTACCAACGCCATCTCATCGGTCAAATTCAGCGAATCAGCTTCATTGATTACATTATTACTTAGATTGATCAGATTGTAGTGTCCGGTCCAATAATTATTCACCAGCCAAAAATCATTGGTATACTGAAAATTGTCGAAATAAGTTTCAGCATCCACACCATCGCCTGGATCACTTCCTTTTTGCGCATCATCGCCACGCATATTGTGTACCGCTAAATAAGGCATTGCGCTTATACCCTCATTTCTTAGACCCGCATAAACGGCTAATGTCATTCCATTTAGCGAACCACCTACTAGATCTTCTTCCGAATATTGCCCCAAGGGCTTTCTATCAAGCCAATCCTTTTGACAAGAAGATGTGAGAATGACGGACAAGAATAGAAATGCCGAAAATTTTATATGTATATTTTTCATAATTTCTGATTTAAAAATTTAAATTAACACCAAAAGTATAAATGGATGGAACGGGATAGGTACCGTTATCCAGACCAAAGGAAGTGGCACTACCGCCAATCTCAGGAGTATATCCTGTAGTTTGTTTTGCCGTAAAAACATTTTGTGCATTTAAAAACACGCGAAGTGATTTAATTCTCGCGTTTTGCAGCATATCTGTTGGAAAGTTGTAACCTATCTGTAGATTACGCAGCCGGAAAAAGGTGCCCTTTTCGATCCAGTAGTCTGATACAAGCCTATTATTATCTCTCGTCCGATCGATAATGGGTTCGGTGTTTGAAGTGCCTTCGTCATACCACCGGCCCAATTGATCTTCTAAAAAGTTGAATTGCGTAAAGGATCCTCTATTCCAGTTTCTAAAGATATCGTTGCCTACTACGCCCATAAAATCGGTGCTAATATCTAAGTTTTTATAGGCTAGATTCAATGTGAAACCATAGGTGAAATCGGGTGTAGGATTACCAATTAATGTTCGATCGGCGGTGGTAATTTCACCATCACCATTTACGTCCACATACTTAATGTCTCCTGGCCGCACCGTATTAAGTGTATTTGTTGGCGATGCAGTTATTTCGGCTGCATTTTGGTATATGCCCTCCATCTTATATCCATAAAAATAACCGATAGGATACCCCGTGGTGGTTCTTGAAATTCCATCCGTTATCTGGTAACCTTCCTCTACTAAGGAAATTACTTTGTTATTCATTGTGGTGAGATTTCCACTGATATTAAGTAATAGCTCTTCTCCAAGAGGCTGTGACCACGAACTGGATAATTCAAGCCCGTTGTTTCGAACTTCTCCCGCATTTGAGAGACCAGGTTTAGTACCCAACAAACCTGGACGGAGTACGATAATTCCATCCGTATGTTTATCGTAATACACTGCGTTCAAGGTCAGTCTATTGGATAACGCCGCTAATTCAAAACCTGCCTCCCACGATGTAACGCGTTCCCAGGTCAAATTTCTATCGGGAATATAGGACGGTTCTAAAGCAGGATATATGTCGTCTCCGAAAACAGCTGAATTTTGTGCCGTCAATAAAGGGTATAGAGGGTATCTATAATCGGCTGTATTTTGAATGCCCAACACGCCCCACGATCCTTTAATTTTTAAGTTGTTAATAAAAGATTGATCTTGCAGAAAATCTTCTTCAGAAATAACCCAGCCGGCTCCTATAGCGCCAAAATTCTGCCATTCATTTCCGTATTTGTGAAATGCCGAATTCCCGTCTCGTCTGAACGATCCATTTAATAGATATTTCCCTTTGTAGCTATAGATAGCACGTGCTAATAGAGACAATGTGGCATTATCCCAAGCGCTACCACCACCTTGCATCGCACTCGTAGCACCGATATTAGTATACCAAAATCGAGGATCGTCAGGAATAGGATCACCATTGCCTTGTGTTCTACGCGAGGTTACGTCTTCAAAACGCAGATAATAGGACGTCCATCCAGCCGTAGCCGTCAAGTCGTGATCACCAAACGTGTTTTTATAGGTCAACAACCAATCTGTCTGTATTTTTTTATGTACGTTTTGATACTGAGACACAGCAGTCGTTGTAGTGATTAAGTCAGTTTTGTCTGTTCCGGCGATATCCGGATTGTACATGCGGATCAAAGGTTCGTAAGTTCGACCTTGGTTAAAGCCATAATCGAATAGAAAGGAGCCTCTAAAGGTAAAGTTTTTTAGAAAGTCTACCTCTGCAAAGGTATTACCAACTGCGCGATATTCATCTAAGATCGCATTATCGTATAAATCATTCACGCTTACCAATGGATTACGAATTTGCGCCCGTTGAAAATCAGGAAGCTGGTAATATAAGTTTGATGCGTCATCAAGAGCCGGCGAAATAGGAGCAGCTCGCACTGCGCTTGCAACTATTGGGTTATAAAATGCATCATTTTGAGGTAGTTTAGAATGGTATCCGCTAAAATTAATACCCACGCGGAAATTGTCCGTAATGCTTAATTGATCATTCAGGGTTAACGTTATTTTATTTAATTTTTCGTTTTTTATGATTCCCTCATCAATCATGTATCCTAGACCCATATAGAATTTATTCTTCTCTGTAGCTCCACTTACACTCAAGTTGTTGTAGTTCAATATTCCATTCTGGAATATCTCATCTTGCCAGTCGGTATCTGCATTGTAATTGGCGTAATTAAACGCTGGGTTACCTTGATTAGCCAGTTGCTCATCATAAAGCATTTTAAAACCAGCCGCATCAGTTAATTTCATCCGATCTGTTACCGATTTAAAGCCGATAGTCGAATTAAAATTAAAATTCAATTGTCCTGCCTTAGCCGTTTTTGTGGTTACAATGATCACACCATTAGCACCCCTTACACCAAATATAGCCAATGACGACGGATCTTTTAAGATTTCCATTGACTCAATATCTGCTGGGTTCAGAAAATTGATATTATCATTTAACACACCGTCAACTACGTATAGCGGTTTAAAACCATTGATGGAATTTGTTCCTCTTATTCGTATATCCGGTTCTTGTCCTGGTCTACCAGAATTGACGATCTGAACACCGGCTACTTTACCTTGTATCGAAGCGATAGGATTGGCATTCGGCTTATCAGCGACAACTGATCCTTTAACAGTTTCTATCGATCCCGTTAAATCTCGTTTACGTGCCGTTCCATACCCGATAACCACCACTTCATCTAAAGCGCGACTTTCATCATCCAAGAATACATCAATAGTTGTTTGATCGCCTATGGTTATAGTTTGCGGCGTGTATCCTATAAAACTGAACTCCAGCTCATCAGTTGGAGCTGCCTCTATCGTAAATTGCCCCGTGACGTCGGTTTGCGTCGTCAGGTTTTTCCCTTTGACGTTAACAGTCACCCCCGGTAGCACAATTAAAGACTGACTGTCTTTAATAACCCCGCTGACTGTTATCTGCCCGTATCCTATACTTGCCGTTAGGAACAGCAGAAATAATGTAGATAGTTTCTTCATAAAAACATAGTTTTTGTACTGATTTATAATATTTGAGAAGTTTACTCCCCGTTAGCTTTATCAACGAATATCACGAGGAATTTGTTTCGATCAAAGTGTGAGGAGATCAACATTACTACTACAGCAATAAAATCTATTCAATTCGAATGATATTATTTACTATAACAATATCTAAAACAGTATGTTATTGTATTTATATGATTTTATGGTTTATAAACTTAGTGTTGTTAATACACTGTTTAGTATGAGAGGTAATGATGTAGTCTTTTTACGTAATTTAACGTTCTAGAAGAAATTCGGAGAGGTTTTTTTCGGTCGGAATACTGAGTTTTTTGCGTAATCGGTAACGTCTTATCTCCACCCCACGTGTTGTTATATTCAGTAAAGAAGCAATCTCTTTACTCGACATATTTAGTCGCAAATAAGCACATAGTTTTAAGTCGTTAGGTATCAATTCGGGATATTCAGCCTTTAACTTCTTAAAGAAATTTCCATGTGCTTCGTCAAAACTTTTCTCAAATAGATCCCAATCCCGGTCATCGTTATGTGCATCATCTATGAGTTTATTTACCCTCCGAAGCTGATCAGGGTTAAGCGATCTGCCTTCCGAATCTTTTAAATTTTTGAGTTCGTCGTGCAAATTATTAAGCATTTCATTTTTGTAGACAATATTCATCGCCGAATTGGCGAGTTCCCGGTTTTTAATATCCAATTCGTTTTGCAACTGTTGGTTTTTAAGTTTTACTAATTTCTGCTCGTTCAGTTCGGCATCACGGGCGATAGCTGCCTTCTGTTGCGCCAGTAGCCTCCTATTGATTTGAAATTGTCGTTTTTGGATCCGCTTGTTGTTCCATTGTCTTCCAAAATACGTGATCAAACCTAATGCAATGACATATAGTAATACTGCTTTCCATGATAGATACCAAGGGGCCTGGATTTCAAACGAAACTCTAGTCACTTCTGAAACAGTGCCATCTGCAGATCTTGCACGTACCTGAAACGTGTAACTTCCAAAATTTAGGTTTGTGAAGTCCCGGTAGGAAGTTTCTTCCCAATCTGACCATTTCTCAGAGTATCCGTCTAAAAAATATTGATATTGGACCGAGGAAGAGGCATACCAAGGAGAAGCGTATGCTATTCGAATATTGTTTTCCCGATTTGCGATCGATATTTGTTCATCAAGAATGGCGCTTATCCCGTCAGATATATTCCATATATGTGAGATGATCGGCTTTTTAATTTCGACTTTTGTTATAGACTGCGTATCATAAATTGCGAAGCCATTATCTAAGCCTATCAGAAATAGTTGATCTGTAATAGGTATAATGCTTTCGTAATAATTCATCATTTTGTCGCTTAGCGGGTTGAGCGAGGTGGAGTCTATCACTACTGTACCATTGGATGTAATTTCTACATGTGCAATGTGTGATTTCTTTACAAACCAATAACTATTGGAATGGATCGGAATGATTTTATTCGAATATTTAAATGAGCCTAGCTTCTCATTGATATCGTCATGCGGTTTGAATTTTTTTACAATATCATCATACACATATAAGCCAGAATCTGTTGCGAAAACCAAATTATTCTCCACTTTAAAAATTCCGTGATATCTTATGTTGCTTTGCGGATCTCTCGCAATTGAATTTGTAACGCTTGTGTTTTTAAACTCATTGTAAAACTGTACCAGTTTGATTTCGTTTTCATTTCCAATCCAAAACTCGTTGCCTGATTTTTGGTTGATATATCTTATCGGTTCTTTTACCTCGTCAAATTGCTTTATAAATGCTACAGTAGGATTTCGTTGGAATAAAGCTATACCGGTATAATTACCTTGTAAAATAGAATTTGTACCGTCGATAGCCGAAAAAATCCAACCTCCAGTCACCGTTGAAATTTGATTTAATTTATCATGTTCTACTTTAAAAGTGCCGTTGTTGTGGCCGCATATCAAATCGGATCCAATTATAGATAAAGTCCACACTTGTCCGTTTGAATTCGGTATTAGCTTAAAATTGAATGAATTATAGTCATCAGGACCTTTCCAGGGGCTCACAAAGAGCCCCTGATTCGTTCCCAAATATATTTTTCCATTATAAACAGCCGATGTATAAACAGTACCTATGCTCCCCGAAAAATCAGCGTAATAATATAAAGCCGAATTGATTTCGATTCGGTCAATACCATTGTCTAGCCCAACCCAGATATTTTCCTGCCTGTCTTTCGTGATACTTAATACGGTATTGTTCTGAAGACCATTATGTTTATTGATATGTTGAATTAGCTCACCATTTTTGTTAATGATGAAGACACCATTCTGGATAGTACCGAAGGCATAATGCCCTCCGTGCACTTCAATGCCATTATTTAACTGAGCCTGTTTAAGATATTGATCAGCAGCGGTCTTCCAAGGTGTAATATTACCTTCTTTGTCCATTTTAAATAGTCCGTCTGTAGCGGTACCGATCAATACATGTCTTTCGTCGAAAGGGAGGATACAAAAAATATTTTTTTGTCCAAGAAGAGATTTATCTTTAACCGGTAGAAGATTATCGCTCACCAGTTTATGTAATCCCGAAGGGATCTGTTCGAAATACAGGTCACCGTTTGTGAGATGCGGAAATAAAAAGGGTTCTCCAGATGCAGTTATCGTTTTTATTTGATTATTTTCATACACATAACATTTTGAAAACGAATGGAAATATATTTTATCTTTTCCTATGATGATTTTCCATATTTCATCATTTTGTAAATCCGATTTATCGACGAGTCCTGAGATACTTGTGTAATGCATTCCACCATACTTTTTGCGTTCCCAAAAACCAAATTCACCCTTACCACCGGTATAAACTTTGCCATTTGTATCTACAGACACACTGCGTACTATGGATTTTTTCTTAAGTGGGTGTAAATTCCAAAATTCACCATCAAAACTTAGTAACCCTTCTGTATTGGCGGCATATATGATTCCTTCAGGGCTTACAGCAATACCCCAATTTTGATTGCCCGCTTTATATATGTTTTTCGCGTATTGTTTTACGTAGGGTGTCCCCGAGCGAATAATGTGTTGCGCCGATAGGGTCTGAAACAAGAATAAAAAGCAGTAGAATAGCAGAAAACGAATCATATATAATGTTAGACTTCTAAAAAGTATAAAGTTATCTAATATAATCCGAACTTTTATTTTTGCATATAAAACCAAAATACGTCTAGTTTTTTTTGCACCAGGTGTTCGCGAATACAACGCATTTTATCTAAGTTTGATTTATGCTTTCATTTGCCAACGCTAAAATTAATTTAGGTCTTCTTGTTACTGAAAAAAGAGAAGATGGATATCACAATATTGAAACCGTTTTTTATCCGGTAAAGTTGTACGATGTCGTTGAAATTACGGAGTCAGATACCTTTTCTTTTCGATCGGAGGGGCTATCTATACCACAAGAGGGTATTAATCTTTGCGAAAAGGCTTATAAATTGCTAGGTGCCGATTTTGACCTTAAGCCAGTTTCCATTCATTTATTGAAGAATATCCCTATTGGAGCCGGTTTGGGTGGCGGATCCTCCGACGCGGCTCAGGTATTGATTTTACTGAATCAGTTAAACGAATTAAATTTAACAACAGCGCAGCTGCAGACCTACGGGGCAATACTGGGCGCCGATTGTCCATTTTTTATTGAAAACACGCCTGTTTTTGCCAGCGGAACGGGAACAACGTTTGCGCCGATAACATTAGATCTTTCAAAATATCGTATCGTCATTGTCAAACCCGATATTCACATATCAACGGCCGAAGCCTATCAGCGTATTACACCGCAGACGCCGATAATAAATATTCAGCGTGTTGTCCGTTTACCCATCCAGGAATGGAAATATCATTTAACGAATGATTTTGAATTGGGCCTGTTTCAACAGTATCCTTTGATCGAAAAAGTAAAGCATAAACTTTATGAAAAGGGTGCGCTGTACGCTTCAATGTCTGGCTCAGGATCCGCGGTATTCGGTATTTTCGAACAGGAAGAAGTAGACTTATCAGAGTTGGAAACCTTAGGTAAAATCTATTACCCGGTAGACTTATAAAAAAGCTTGATACACTCGTTTACGTCTAGCAAAGCTTTTCTCCCAGTTTCTTGGAAACACTGGTTGTTGCTTAGATCAGGGTTGAAATAAGAAGTTGCCTGTTGGGAATTTCGAACAGCTACTCATTCCGGTACAATAGCATTGTAAGAATTTGCACCCGGAATTTCGTTATAGGAAAATGGTTCAATTTTGCATATATACATCACCTTGAACAGGTTATAGTCTATCACGAACAGACTTTAGTTTGCCGTAATGTGTGTTGTCTTTACCGTAAACTATACATACATTGTCGATTTGTGCGCATACATCAGCAAAAATGGACTGGACAGCCTAAGATGTACACGCTTATCCCTCCCAATCTTTACGTGATGTAGGGCGTTTACGTAAGTAATTTGGCAATGCATACACACTATGCGTCATATGCTACATACATTGCAGCTTACACACCGTACAGTGCGGACGTTGTATATCTGTCTGGAGCGATGTATATCCTGTATAGGGTGCACATAGGGCTATAATCGCTGAATTCGTACGTACGCAGTACAGCTTAACAACACAATAATCTTCGTTTACAGCAACTGAGCAGCGATCCCGATGAAATTCGCTAATTTCGCACGACATGGAGGGGTAACAGGTACATGTTTGCGGATGTTACTTTTAACGAAAGAATAGTTCAAGATCTCTTTAGTTTGTGCTTAAATACGAGCAGGCAGTTTCAAGCATCACATTTTCTTAATCAAAAAAGCCTGCACTCCTGCAGACCTCAGATAAGAAACAAAACTACTCAGTTTTAAGGATATGTCGTTATCATTTTACTTACCTGCCAGCCGTCTTTTGTCCGGCAAAGCGTGATATGGTCTACACGGGTAAAGTCAGCAAATTCCATAGTAGCTTTAGCTACGCACTTTGTTGCAGGTTAATGAATTTTTAGGTTATGCTACAGGATCGGCAATTTGGTTACATTTCATAAATATTCTACTTTAGTCTACAATACTTTGACTAGCTTTAATTTCCGGTTAAGACATCTCCAGCTAGCTCGAGCTAGCGCCGGAATGTTTCCGGTGCTTTGCCGGCAGCGACACGATGATCTACCGGTCTAATGGGGATATTAAAGAGGAGCTTGCTTGGACCAAGGTGTCACATAGCTATAAAGAAGCATCCCTAAGGACTTTTGTAGCCCAGATGAGTAGATGGCACGGTTTTACAGTAAAGGACATGAACTGCATACCCAAAGACGGACGAATTAATGCATCGATTTGTTACAAAAGTTCGAATGAAGAGGTGTTTGCCGCGATCCGCAAGGCCGGCATCACCCTCTCGCTGCACAGGTAATTTAGTTCGTTATTTTTTGGCGCGAAAAGGATACTACTTTGGGGGAACTGTGGATCCTTCTAGGGTAAAAGAGGATGCCTTCCTCCCAAAAGTGAATGTGTTTGTTCGAAAAGGGTACCCTTTTGGTCCAACTGTGAACCCTTTTGATCCAAAGTGGTATCCTTCCGTTCCAACTTTGAACCCTTTTGGTTTAAAGTGGTATTCTTCTGGTTCAGCTGTAAACCCTTCTTATACAAAGTGATACCATTCTGTTTAAACTATAAATCCTTTTGGTCCAAAGTGGCATCCTTCTGTTCCAGCTGTGAACGCTCTTCGTCCAAAGTAATATCCTTTTGGTCCAATTGTGAACCCATTTTTTCAAAAGGTGTACCCTTTTACCCGAAAATGCACTAAAATCGTTTGAACTGGACACGTAAAAACGATCATTCAACAAATTTCTTAACTACTGTATTTATTCGCCTGAGATCACTAACTTCGTAATAGTTAGTAAAACAAAAGAAGTGATCTATGCAGCATAAACATAATTATATTGATGGCGTATGTACAATTTGTAGTCAAACCGCAAAAGTATATGCCAACGCCGATAATGACTGCTTTTCACATACGCACGGCCACGGTGATCAGGATCATCAGCATTCCGAATCCCGAGGCACATTTTATCTCTTTGTTCCGGCTATTATCAGTTTAGTACTTCTGCTTCTCGGTATAAGTTTAGATCATTATATTACACAGTCTTGGTTTAACGGCACAACGCGTTTTATAGGATATCTGATTGCCTACATCCCTGTAGGCCTACCTGTTCTTAAAGAAGCCGCAGTCAGTATATCCAAAGGAAACTTTTTTTCTGAATTCTTTTTAATGGGTATTGCCACTTTAGGTGCTTTTGCGATCAATGAGTATCCAGAGGGAGTTGCGGTGATGTTATTTTACACGGTAGGTGAAAATTTCCAAACCTTGGCGGTTAAACGTGCTAAAGCTAATATTAAAATGTTGTTGGATCAACGTCCCGATGAAGCAACAGTCTATCGAGATGGCGATTGGAGGAAAGTAAAAGCAGCCGAAGTAAGCGTAGGGGACAGGGTTCAGGTTAAACCGGGGGAGAAGTTGGGATTGGATGGCATTTTGCGCAGTGATAAAGGTACTTTTAACACCGCAGCGTTAACCGGAGAAAGCAAGCCAGATGGAAAGAATAAGGGAGATGTGGTGCTTGCGGGAATGATTAATCAGCATACTGTCGTTGAAATGGAAGTAACTACGGCATACGAGGATAGTAAACTTAGCAAGATCCTTCAATTAACGCAGGACGCCTCTTCTCAAAAGGCACCAACTGAATTGTTTATTTCAAAATTTGCCAAAATATACACGCCTATTGTTGTATTTTTAGCGATAGGGATCACCTTCTTTCCCTTTCTTTTTGTAGATGATTATGTATTTCGGGATTGGCTATATAGGGCGTTGGTATTTTTGGTGATATCATGCCCGTGTGCGCTTGTTATCTCTATTCCATTGGGATATTTTGGTGGAATAGGAGCTGCCAGCAAAAATGGAATTTTGATTAAAGGAGGAAATTTTTTAGATGTATTGGCTTCTTTAAAACATGTCGTGATGGATAAAACCGGTACGATGACTGAAGGCGTATTTGATGTTCAAGATGTGCAGTTCGATGATGTGATTGATCGCGACAAAATTTTAAGTTATGTAAATGTACTGGAGTCATATAGTACACATCCCGTTGCGACAGCTATCCACAACTATGTGGGGGAAATAGATAAAAGTATTCACATAGCGCATGTAGAAGAGATAGCCGGCCATGGTCTCAAAGGTATAGTCGAAAATAAAGTATTATTAGTCGGTAATTTTAAACTGTTGGATAGTGCACAGATTAAATATGATACAGATCTTAATGCTATTGTCCACACCGCAATAGCTGTTGCTTTCGACGGTACGTATATCGGATATATCACGATCGCTGATCAAATTAAACGGGATGCCAAAGAAACCATCGATCGCTTGCACGATATGCAATTACGCGTTACGATGCTCAGTGGCGACAAATCATCAGTAGTTAGTCATGTTGCCGAAGAATTGGGTATCGATCGGGCATTTGGGGATCTCCTTCCGGAGGATAAAGTAAATAGATTTAAAGAAATACAGCAAGATAGCGGTAAAATAGCGTTCGTGGGAGATGGGATTAATGATGCGCCGGTAGTCGCATTAAGCGATGTAGGTATCGCTATGGGCGGGTTGGGATCGGATGCCACTATCGAGACGGCAGATGTCGTTATTCAAGATGATCGCCCTATTAAAATTCCACTTGCTATCCATATCGGAAAAAAAACAAAACAGATCGTTTGGCAGAATATTTCGTTCGCTTTTGGTGTGAAAATTATAGTCTTAATTTTAGGCGCAGGCGGATTAGCTACGATGTGGGAAGCGGTCTTTGCAGATGTAGGGGTTGCATTATTAGCAATTTTTAATGCCATACGCATTCAACATATTAAATTAACATAAGGAGAAGCCATGGAGGCTTTCTTCGAGTATTACATGATCACACTCACAGCTAATCTATTTTAAATTATTGTTTTGGACGGTACTGATCTCAATTTCAAAAGTTTCTTTATCTTTTTTCTCAAGCGCTATTTTCAGTACATATAATCCGTCAAATATTTGATCTAAAGCAACATGCTTCCCATTGCAGGTTGCCTCATAATCGTATTTATCATCTAAACAGATTAGCATGGATGTGGTACGCTCTCCTTGGTCTGCAAACAATTTAAATGCTCCGTTGAATCCATCATTTTCAGGTCGGAACTTTTGCATAACAGGCCATACATTGAACCCATGCGTGATGGTTCCAGGCCTGTATAGGGCGCTGAACCAATTTAATACTGGAGAGGATAAGGCGCCAAACTGATGCCAGCCTCCGCCATTACCGGTTTCTACACTGAAATTTTCCCAGCAATTGTAACTATTTGCTGTTTCGCGTTTCCATACGTCCAATGCCGTTTGCGCAATCTGTATCGCTCTTTCAGGTTCATTCACGTCTAGCATAGCCTTCCAGATAAACCACTGGTGTGGCATCCATACCCTGCCGTTCCAGTATCCGTCTTTATTGTAATAAGGCGCAGATTGGTCAATGGCCGTAATCCCCTGATCTGTCCATAGTCTTCCTTTTATGAAAATATTTTCCAGTATTCTTTTTGTTTGCTCAGGTGTACATATTCCAGCAATAAGCGGACTAACGCCATCAAGCCCCATGTTGAAATTGACATTTGAGGCATGTTTTAAGATACCGGTCGGGCTTCCATTTTGATCATGCTGCACGTATCCAAAATAACCGGAACGCTCGTCCCATGCCCACCGCTGTAACGCATCTCCATATACCTTAATGTCTGCATCGTACTTTTTAATATCGTGTTGATATCCCAACTGTACGGCTGCCATTTTCAGCAATTTGGCAAATCGTATCTGATGCGAGGTGTTCACAGCAGGCGCCATAGTTTTTGCTAGCTTATGCTTATGCATATAAGCCTGCGGGCTGTAGTCGTCCCAGCCACCGGAATTGTAAAAAATATCCCACGTTTGTACCAGATTTGATTTAAGCTTTCGCGTGGGGGAGCTTTCCGCTCCGTTTAAAAAATCATAATATCGTTTCAGGCGGGGGTAGAAGTATGTTAGATATTCTATATTTTGTGTATTGTTCCACAATTCATTAAAGAGGTATGCCTGTACGGGCAAAGGCGTTCCATGCTCCAAAAACGCGGATTGTGCTGTACTGTCCATTGTATAGGCATTCAGGCTTTCGAGCGCGCGTCCTAAATTTAACCGTGTGTAACCCAATCCTATAAAACCCGCATCCCAAGTATAAAAAGCACTCCAACGTTTTCCGGGGGTAGTGTGCTTCATAAATTTGTTGCCGGCAAATGTCGGATAGTTTACATTGGTTAACGTAGTAGCCGCCATGAGCTGTTGACTGAAAAGGTAAGGTGTCCCAGCTTTATTGACCTGCCACTGGTCGACTGCGGACTGCTGTCGGCGGTAAATATTTTCCGCTTCGCTCCATTCAGAACCCAGTTTTTTTATTTTATCAATCACTTGTTTTTCGCTGTTGCCGTAAACAACATAAGCATATCTATTTACCTGCTGTCCTGGTGCGACGGTGATGGGTGCCATAAATACGTTTTCGAAGTATCCATTGTTATTGCCGCCACCTATTCTTGATTTATGGGAAGATGGCTCCTCCTTTTTCACTAAGTGCTCAAAATAAGTCAAAGCCCTATCTGGATTGTCGTCATATAGTATTCTCCTATCTGCCAGACTGTCGCTCCAAACCATACCGTAATATTCTTCGATATCATCATATTTAAAAACGGCGGTGTTATCCATTCCACTGTTTATTTCTTTTGGTATGCGGTTTAATGGTTTATCCTGAAATTTTATGCCGTCAGCTTCATTTTCCTTTAAGAGTATAAATCCGTCTAATGCGACTCTTGCTGTGTTCAGGGTTTTCAAGGTAAGGCCTAACTCTTCGGCAGGCAGATTTTTTACGGATATCTTTGCCAAAATATAGTCCTTTGTATATTTCAGTTCTATATTCTCTGATGTTTGATTATTGATTTTTACACTTATTTTCGCATCCGACTTGTCGACAGATCGGTAACGAATCAAGATGACGCCTTCCTCCAGTTGCCTGTTATTGACAAACCGAAAAGACAGCTGCTCACCACGGTTTTTACCCATCACAATAGCGGTTTTGCTTACTGCGCTTTCATCTTTAATCTGTCCCCTTAGCTGTCCGTCATACACCAAATTATAATTAAAGGAGATAATAGAATCCGTAAAGCTGCTGTAGTTTGAAGCGTTCTCGAAATGTGATCCGTCTGGCTTAGCTATTGTAACACTATTGCTGTAAGGGTACATGATGGAACTGAATATATTTAATGCCATGCTCCTCGTTTCTGTAGTGTTATTTACATAAGACGCTCGAATCAGGCGACTTTCTTCATCCACTTTACTATAGGAGACATCGCAATATAGTCGGTCTTTCCACTCTAACTGGAACCGATAGGAAAAATAAGACAGATCAGCGGATGCTTGCCAGGGATGGTAGCCAGACTCCCGCTGTGTGCTGGCAAGGGGTGTAATGTTTCTAAAATAAACGGAAGGCTGTACTAGGATATCAAAACGCAAACCATTGTTTCGTACCGGAATATGCGATATACCGTTGAACTTATTGGAGTAAGGTCCCCATGCGGGAAGTGCCATATCATGCGTATGCTGTAAAGAACTGGTAAATCCTGGCTCCCAGTTTCCGTAAATAGATGGAGAGGGTTGTGCAACCAGGTTCATTACAGCAGTTACAAGCAATATCGTAAGTAAACTATATTTAGATTTTTTTTCAAGGTTGATAATCATTCCAGTATTTTCTAGGGATCAGTAATAGTCGTGCTAATTTCCGCAAAATACTATCGAAAAAAGAGTCTTTCCGATTCAATAAATTATAAAATCGTCTCAATTGACTAGCATATGCTATCGCTTTATCGTTATACAAAGATCGGGGTTGATGATACACCTTCTTCGTGTCAGCTTCACATTATCTCCCAGTGTCTCGGCCGTCGGCTCTGATGGTTACCACGGAATGCATAACAAGGGTAGAAGATATGTACGTAATAGCTCAACCACGGTTTTGTCGCGCGACGGCAGTGTATGGTTCAACTTGGAATAGGAGAATGTTAGGTATTTTGTCTATCTTTAATAAGTAAAGACGACCCCCTGGTTAAATAGTATACTAATCCGTAATATTGGTAATAATTTCCGTAATCTGTATACCATAAAAGAGCGAAGTTATGTCGAGATTTGTAGGAAAGCTATATGGTGGAACCCCGTAGCGGACAAGGAACGTAATATGTAATGATTAATTGGTCTTTTGTATAAACTTTTATACCTTTTTATGTGTTCCAATGATGAACATATTTCTTGATAGGCGGGATGTAAGACAACACGATATGATTGAAAATAATTCTAATTATGAAAAAGGGTGAAAAATTAAGTAGGCGTTTTTTTCTAAAAACAACTGGAGCATTGACTTTGTTAGCGGCGATTCCAGCTTCGTTAAAGTCTGCATATAAACAGGTCAAAAATTTTATAGTTACAGAAAAGAAGATGGCTCCCCTAACCGTCTCTGTAAATAAAAAGGCTTATGCACTGGATGCGGATACACGGACGACCTTACTGGATTTATTGCGGGAGAATTTATCCCTGACTGGCACCAAGAAAGGCTGCGACCATGGTCAGTGTGGCGCCTGTACTGTACATGTGGATGGCGAACGCGTCTTAAGCTGCCTGACCTTATCGGCGATGGTCGGTGGAAAAGAAGTAACTACGATAGAAGGAATTGCCAATGGCGATCAATTACATCCCATGCAAGAGGCTTTTATTGTCTGCGACGGCTTTCAATGCGGTTATTGCACACCAGGTCAGATCATGTCTGCCATAGCCTGCGTTAAAGAGGGCCATACCAATTCAGTTGCTGAAATAAAGGAACATATGAGTGGTAATCTATGCCGATGCGGAGCGTATAATGGAATTGTCGAATCTATTCAGAAAGTTGCAACAACATGAAACCATTTGATTTAATAAAAACCACAGATCCTAAGCACGCGTTGTTGCAGAAAAAGGAGCAAGTGCAGTACATTGCCGGAGGAACTAATCTGGTCGATCTGATGAAAAAAAATATTCAGGTGCCCGATACGTTACTTGATGTTACCGAGGCTTTAGGTCATCGGATAGATAAGCAAGGCAAAGCTGTTCAAATAGGCGCGATGGCACGTAATACAACCGTAGCTACGGATGCGATGATTCTACGCGACTTTCCTTTGATTGCCAAGGCTGTACTTGCAGGAGCATCTCCGCAGATACGAAATATGGCTTCTACGGCAGGAAATCTGTTGCAACGTACGCGATGCCCATACTTTTACGATGTCACGACTGCTTGCAACAAACGCAAACCCGGTTCGGGGTGCAGTGCTTACGAAGGACAGAACAGAATGAGTGCGGTGGTGGGTTATAGTACGGACTGCGTAGCGGTGCACCCATCAGATTTATGTGTGGGATTGGCAGCATTGGATGCGGAAGTGCACGTGTTTGGTAAGGATCAAAAAAAATCCGTCATCCCTTTTGAAGAGTTTCATCGTCTACCTGGAAATACGCCGCATCTGGATAATAATCTTCCTGAACATGCTTTGATCACTTCCATTGAGATTCCCGAAAACCCATTTGATAAAAATTGTGCTTATCTCAAAGTTCGGGATCGCGATTCCTATTCGTTTGCCTTGGTATCGGTAGCGGCAGCCTTGCATTTGGACGGTGACCGCATTATCGATGCACGCCTGGCTTCTGGAGGAGTAGCACATAAACCTTGGCGATGGCGCGATGCAGAACAGTTTTTGAGGGGCAAGAGCGCAACAGCTGCAACCTTTGGCGAAGCTGCCAGACTTATAGTCGGCGATTTAAAACCCTTAACACACAATGGTTTTAAAATAGACATGCTAAAAGGAGCTGTCGAGACAGCCCTCGGACAATGTCTACATGTTTAATTTGTATAAATTAAGCTTACTCATTGCTGGCTGAAGCGCATCGAGTTTGCTATAAAAAATAAAGAATGAGATTCTTCGATAAACAAAATAAGGAAATACCTGAAGGGCGTGTGGAGGCTGTAGATAAAGTGACAGGGAGCGGTAAATTTGCCGCCGAATACAAAGTAGATAATCTTTGTTACGGTGTTTTGGTAGACAGTACCATTCCTAGCGGTTCGATAAGAAATATTGATTTAACAAAAGCGAAACAGGTGAAGGGAGTCGTTGGCATCGTTACTCATCTTCAAAAACCAAATGTTCCCGGTTTTGCAACGGAGGATTTAATAAAGCAATCTCGATTTGGTCTGCCTATTTTTCATACCGATAAAATCCATTTTAAAGGCCAGCCAATCGCGCTGGTCATAGCAGAGACACTAGAAGATGCGACCTATGCCGCCACGCTGGTGGAAGTGGAATATAATACGGGAGGTTTCCAAGTTGATTTTGATGCGGCGCATCCCAAAATTCCCCTGCGGGAGGCGGGTAAGGAGCGGGGACAAATCGATTCCTGGAGTAATGCACCCTATGTGATGGAAGCGGAATATAACATCAAGTCGGAGGTGCACAACCCTATGGAAATGCATGCCACGATTGCGGAATGGACAAGTGATCGTCATTTAAAACTTCACGATAAAACACAAGGCGTCAATAATGTACAGCAGGTGATCGCTCCTTTATTTAACCTGCAAAAGGAAAATATAGAGGTTGTGAGCGAATTCGTCGGCGGTGGATTTGGTTCTGGTTTGCGCGTATGGCCACATGTGTTGGCAACGGTAATGGCAGCCAAACATGTTAATCGGCCTGTCAAAGTGATGTTGACGAGACCTCAGATGTTTACCGGTACGGGATACCGGCCGGCTTCTTGGCAAAAAATCAAGCTCGGCGCAGATGCATCTGGAAAATTTTTGGGAATACATCATCAGGCTAAAAATGAAACTTCGCTCTACGAGCGGTTTTCGGATCAAATTACGCGAGTTACGCGTTTGATCTACAACTTTGACAATTTAAAAACGGAGGATGCACTCGTGCCGCTCAATCTAAGTGCCGCAACATGGATGCGTGGACCGGGCGACTGTACAGGTGACTTTGCCATTGAATGCGCCATCGATGAATTGAGCTATAAGCTGAAAATAGACCCCGTAGCGTTGCGAACTAAAAATATTGCAGCTACACACCATCCAGACAACAAGCTGCCCTGGTCCTCCAACTATCTATTGGAATGCATCAACGAAGGGGCCAAGCGCATTGGTTGGAACGATAGAAACCCGATCCCCAATGCAATGAAAGATGGCGACTGGCAAATCGGGTATGGTATGTCTGTGGGGATGTGGAACGCGGGAAGGAATAAAACCAGCGCCGCCATAAAAATGGTAAGGGATGGCCGTATTATTGTTCAAACGGCCATGACAGATATTGGTACGGGAACAGGTACGGGGATGAAAAATATCGCGCATGAAATGACCGGAATTCCCCAAGATAAAATTACGGTTGAGCTGGGTAATTCAAATCTGCCTCCAGCTCCAAGTCAAGGAGGTAGTACAGGAATGTCATCCGTGAGCGGAGCAGTCGTAGACGCCTCCAATGCATTGAAGTTAAAACTTGCCGAATACGCAGCTTTAATCAATATAAATTTTAAAAATATTTCCCCTGATGATATACACTTATCGGAAAAAGGGATCTCGTTGAAAAAAAATCTAGACGAAACAGTCACTTATGCCGATCTGTGGGAGAAAAACAAGTTGGATAGTGTCGTTGTGGAGGCCACTTCTGGCCCAGGAGAAGAACGTAAAAAGTATGCGTTCTGTTCTTCTGCAGCTCATTTCTGTCAAGTCCGCGTGAATGTAAAGACCGGTAAAGTTAAGATTGAAAAATTAGTGTGTGTGGCGGACGGGGGTACAATAGTGAACGAAAAAGCCGCTGCCAATCAAATGTCAGGTGCCGCCGTTGGCGGAATTGGTATGGCATTAATGGAGGAAAAACTTCTCGATGCTAAACTAGGCGGATTAATAGGGGATGACCTGGCTGGATATCATTTTCCGGTAAATGCAGATGCACCGATAATTGATGTGAGTTTTATAAGTAAGCCTGATCCGCACATTAATCCCACTGGTGCTAAAGGCTTGGGTGAAGTTGGTATAATAGGTACAGCTGCTGCAATTGCCAATGCAATTTATCATGCGACAGGTAAAAGATTGCGAAATCTGCCGATTACGCCAGATAAGGTACTGGGCTAAAATAAAAATAGATGTCTTTGATTTTGAAAAATAGATTTATAGTGCTTTATGCTTGTCGTTTTGACGTCAAAATAGAAATTGTACGATGAGTGAATTACGGACAATTATTGAGGCTTATCGGCATGCGGAACAAACCAATAGCAAGAGTGTTCTAGCTACCGTGGTAAAGGTAGAGGGATCCTCTTATCGCATGCCGGGTGCCCGGATGTTGGTATCGGAATTTGGTGAAATGACGGGCGCTATTAGTGGAGGCTGTCTGGAGGGCGATGCACTTCGCAGGGCCATGTTGGCGCTTAATCAGCAAACAAATAAATTGGTCACGTACGATACCTCAAACGAGAATGATTTAAGCATTGGTATACAATTAGGCTGTAATGGTATCGTCCATATCTTATTTGAATATATTGATCCAACCAACCCGCACAATCCGATTGCTTTATTGGAAAAGCTTCTTGATAAACGTATCGCTTCGGCGATAGTCACGGTATGTTCCTTAGATCGTAATGCCGAACAGTTGGGGACTTGTTGTGTGCAGGTAGGGGGGGAAGTGATTCTAAAAATAAACAGTCTTATTTCCATATCCGAATTAACCAATTCTCTCCAACAAGTATTGGAGCGTAAACGAAACTTACGCTCGGTATTGGAGCGGAACCAATTGATATACGAATTGTTACTGGAGTATTGCTTGCCTACTATTCAGCTTGTGCTTGTAGGAGCAGGTAACGATGCACAGCCGTTAGCCCAAATGGCTTCGCTTATCGGCTGGGATGTTTGTATCGTGGACGGACGTAGCGACCACGCGACAGAAAGACGGTTTCCTTCCGCAAAACATGTAGTGGTAGCTCCGTCGGATGCTTTCCAGCGATATGTCATTACCGATGAGTACACAGCCGTAGTGCTGATGTCGCATAATTATCACTACGACAAAGCAATATTAAAACAACTTGAGACAAGCACTTGTGTGTATATTGGATTATTGGGTCCGAAGAAACGTTTTCAACGCATGGTAGAGGAATTACAAGCGGAAGGTGTCGTATTAAGTAAAGAACAATTAAGCAAGATGTATGGGCCGGTGGGATTGGATATTGGTGCAGAAACATCTGCAGAGATCGCACTAGCCATAACAGCCGAAATAAAATCCGTAATTCAGCAGAGATCATTAAATTCACTTCGTGATCGAACCGAAAAGATGCATCAAGATATTTTAACCATTTAATTAGAACTATGCTTTTTGATAAATTTGGTCGCCAACATACCTATCTCCGCATATCACTTACGGACAATTGCAATTTGCGTTGTTTTTATTGTATGCCTGAGCAAGAGTATGCATTTGCACCGCCTTCAAAGCTGATGCAACCCCATGAGATCGTCGAAATTGCTCAAACATTTGTCGAACAGGGAGTCACAAAAATACGCCTTACCGGTGGAGAGCCTTTCGTGAGAAAAGATGCAGACATAATTTTGGCGGGTTTAGCTCAGTTGCCAGTTGAACTGACGTGTACAACGAACGGTGTGCGTGCGGATACTTTGCTACCCGTGATCAAAGCGGCAAATTTTAGTAGTATAAACATTAGCTTAGACACCCTTGATGCGCAGAAATTCCACAAAATAACGGGACGGGATCTCTTCAATCGAGTTCGTTCGAATATTGATCTTTTGTTGAAAGAAGGCATTCGCTGTAAACTGAATGTTGTCGTGATGAAAGGATTGAACGACGATGAAATTTTGGATTTCGTTGATCTTACTAAAGAAAGACCTTTAGAAGTCCGCTTTATTGAATTTATGCCTTTTAGCGGTAATAAATGGACGAGTAATCAGGTATTTACATTAAATGAAATAAAGGAAGTTATTAAACAGCGCTATGCTATTCATGCGCAAGCTGGCGACATACATGATACCGCCAAACGGTTCCAAATAACAGGTCACCAAGGATCCTTTGCTGTAATCAGCACCATGAGTGAACCATTTTGTGCAGGCTGTAATCGTATACGGTTGACTGCGGATGGAAAATTAAAAAACTGTTTGTTTTCTACCCAGGAGACCGATCTATTAAGCGCCTTTCGCAGAGGGGAACCGATTTTGCCACTTATTGAGGCTAATATAGCGTCAAAGGCGTATGCTTTGGGCGGGCAATTGGACAAAGATTATATGCAAATAGATGCCGATCAGCTCGAAAATAGAAGCATGATAACGATTGGAGGATGATGGACAATACGGGGATAATAATTTTAGCTGCAGGTAGTTCCTCACGCTTGGGGACCGCTAAACAACTTCTAGATTATCAAGGAAAAACATTATTAATGCATGTTGTAGAACAAGCTTTAGCAAGTCAACCCGCGCGTGTTGTCGTTGTTGTTGGAGCACATGCAGAAGAGATTACCGCAACACTTGCAGGCAAGGATGTAGTGGTCTGTTACAATGCAGATTGGTCCACAGGAATGGCATCTTCCATGAATAGAGGAATGACACAGCTATTGATTGAAAATCCCGCTATAACGAGCTGTATCTTCTCGGTGTGTGACCAACCGTATATATTGAAAGAAAACTTCACACAGCTATTTGTTCACCAATTGGAGACGGGTAAGGGAATTGTCGCTTCGACCTATGCGGATACGGTAGGCGTTCCCGTCCTTTTTAGCAAGGCATATTTTAAAATATTGATTGCACTGCATGGTGATCAGGGTGCTAAAAAAATAGTAGAACAGCATAAAGATGACTTGGCTACCATTCCGTTTGATAGCGGAGGTGTTGATATTGACAGACCGGAAGATTTGAAATATTTATGGAATCAAATGGTATCGGTGTCTGCAGCACAAGAGATTATTAAGAACAATTGTACATGGGAATACAAGAGAATTAGAAATATAGGGAATGTCTGTGGTTATATTGTGGCAGAACCCATTATATCGACCCTTGATATTCCTCATTTTAGACAGTCCTCCATGGACGGTTATGCCATCAAGTTCGAAGACAGGCTTAAAACCTTGAAAGTGGTAGGCGAGATGCGTGCTGGGCAACCTTCTGTTGTAAAATTAATGTCTGGACAAGCTATACGCGTTTTTACTGGAGCTCCATTACCGGAGGATGCAGATACGGTGGTCATGCAGGAGAGGGTAAAGCGCGATGGGGACTGGGTAATGGTCGAAGATGATCATCTTGCCATCGGTTTGAATGTACGGCAAAAAGGAAGTGAGGCTCAGAAAGGAACATTGGCCTTTGCAGCAGGCGCTTTATTGACCCCTGCCGCTATTGGATTTTTGGCCGGAATAGGGTGCCGGGAAGTCCTGATTTTTGAACCACCAAAAATTGCCGTCATCATTACTGGTGACGAATTGCAAGAGGTAGGCAAACCGCTTGCTTTTGGACAAGTTTATGAGTCTAATTCTTTGCAACTTCGTGCAGCTTTAAAGAAAGGTGGAGTGGCTGAAATTAGCTTATACCAGTCTGAAGATGATCCAAAGAAATTGGAAGCTGTATTGGCAGAGGCATTACGAGAGTCGGATATGGTCTTGTTGGTGGGTGGAGTGAGCGTCGGTGATTACGATTTTGTTGTTCAGACTGCTTTAAGAGAAGGAGTGCGGCCGCATTTTCATAAGGTGAAACAGAAGCCTGGTAAACCGTTGTTTTTTGGAACAAAGGAAGGGAAAATGGTGTTCGGCTTGCCAGGAAATCCTTCTTCCGCACTAACCTGTTTTTATTTGTACGTACTACCCGCCATCGATCAGATGATGCGAAGACCCCATTCGTTGATGATTATTTCGGCTCTTGTAGCAGCGGATTATAATAAAAGCACCGGTTTGACCCATTTTATTAAAGCACATTTTAAAGATGGTCGGGTGCTGCCGCTACACGCACAAGAATCCTATCGCTTACAATCCTATGCTCAAGCCAATTGTTTGCTTGTCTTGGAAGAGGCGTCAACTGGGGTTAAAGTGGGTGATGAAGTACAGGTAATCTTATTGCCCTAAAACTATGGAGACCGAATTATTTTACCCCATCTTATTTATCGTTGCTTTTTTGTACGCATCGGTCGGACATGGTGGGGCGAGTGGTTATCTGGCTTTGATGGCTTTATATGGTGTAGCCCCTCAAGAAATGAAACCTACGGCGCTCTTTTTGAATTTATTTGTGTCGCTCACCTCTTTTATTCAGTACTATCGTGGGCATCATTTTAAAAAGGATATTTTTATTCCCATAGCACTTGCTTCAGTACCTTTTGCATTTTTAGGTGGCATGTTGTCGATTGACGATCACATCTATAAAAAAATATTAGGTATTTTGTTATTGCTCCCCATTATCCGCTTTTTCTTTTTTAAGAATGTGCAGGATGATCGTCTGGTTTCACCTATAAAGTGGATATCCGTTCTTTTGGGAGCGACCATAGGCCTATTGTCCGGAATGATTGGAATTGGAGGAGGAATTATACTTTCGCCAATTTTGATTTTGTTGTTATGGACCAACCAGAAACAAACTGCGGCTATTAGTGCTGCCTTTATCTTTGTCAATTCGTTAGCGGGATTGGGAGGAATGCTAACGCAAGGAATTTCGTTGACTTCCAATATGATTTTATATATTGTGGTTGCGTTTACGGGAGGCTTCCTGGGAGCTTATTTAGGATCTAAAAAATTTAACCAGGAAGTATTGAAATACGTTTTGGCAACCGTATTGTTACTGGCAACATACAAACTACTCTTTACTTCAGCGTAAGGTGATAGTTTGGTGCCATTGAATAAAAACAACAGAATGCAGCCATCAAAGTTGTTCATGATTGCTACATCACCTTGAATAAATATATTCTGATGAAAATTAAAGTACGTGCATTTGGACCATTGTTAGACATTATGGAAAACGAATATTTTATAGAGGCTTCAGACACAAAAGCTCTTTTGGATGTTCTCCTTCAACAATTCCCGGGGCTAGCCGGTCGTAAAATCGCTATCGCTGTTAATGGAAAGATAACAAGCGATATGGTGAGTTTACAGGATCAAGATACTGTAGCACTTTTACCCCCTTATTCCGGAGGTTAATATGCAGTGGGATTCGCGTTACGAAAGACATTATACTTTGCCCGGTTTTGGCCCTGTGGCACAGGGAAAACTGGCCGCCTCTAGGGTGTTGGTTGTAGGAGCGGGTGGTCTGGGCTGCCCTGTACTGCAATATCTGACAGCATCGGGTGTAGGGCGTATTGGTGTACTGGATTTTGATACCATTCAATTGAGTAATCTCCAACGGCAAACAATTTATCCAACAGCTTCGGTGGGGCAATTGAAGACTAAAGTCGCAGCGGAACAGCTTCGATTAAATAATCCTTCTATTGAGATCATTGAGCATCCCGTCCGTCTCAGTAAAAGTAACGCAGTCGAAATTTTGCCACAGTATGATATCATTGTAGATTGTACTGATAATTTTGCCATTCGTTATGTGTTGAACGACTGCTGTGTCATACTGCAAAAGCCACTTATTTTTGCCGCTATATATCAATACGAAGGACAGGTGGCTATATTCAATGTGCCAGATGGTCAAGGTATCGCCTGCAATTACAGAGATTTATTTCCGGAAATTCCTGACGCAAATGAGGCTCCTAATTGTTCAGAAAATGGCGTGTTGGGTGTGTTGCCTGGTATAATTGGTCTGATACAGGCGACCGAAGTGATTAAGTTGATTACGGGGCTTGGTGATCCACTTGTGAATAAATTAATGATTTGGAATGTGCTGAATTACCAATCCATGATTTTGGAGATCACGCATCGCGCAGACTTTCATATACCGGATATCGAGTCTTTAGATATCAAACAAGACGTGAATGGAGATCAAGGCCATGGAGGTGATATCGATACAATACACCCAACAGAAATCGAAGTATACCTTCTGGATCCTAAAGTGTGCTTGCTTGACGTACGCGAGTCATATGAAGAACCGAAGTTCCCTCTAGCACATCGAGGGATACCATTATCCATTTTACCCAAACGGGTGGATGAATTAACAGCAATGCATATTATTGTAGTTTGCCAAAGAGGACAGCGCAGCGTACATGCTGCGCTGTATCTGAAAGAGTACTTTGGAAAAAAAAGAAGAATTAGTCACCTTGAAGGCGGAATTGTACATTATTTAAATTATAAGAAAGCAGAATAGTATGAAAAATATATTTGTACAAGGAGCAATATTGCCGGAACAAATTGCTGAAAGTATAGCAAAACATAGCCATAAAAAGAATATCGGAGCCCATGAAATATTTTTGGGCCAGATAAGAGCAGATGAAATAAATGACCGGAGGGTAGCCTCTATCGTTTACACAGCTTATGAAGATATGGCTTTAGTAAAGATGAATGTCATACGGGAGGCGCTCTTTGCTAAGTACGATTTAATCTGTATGCACGTATACCATAGCCTTGGTCAGATCTATGCAGGACAACTTTGTTTATTTGTATTCGTATCATCTAAACATCGTACGGAGGCACAAAATGCTTGTCAGGAACTCGTTGAGCAAATCAAGCGAGAGCTTCCTATTTGGGGAAAAGAAGTATTCGAAGACGATACATATCAGTGGAAACAAAATAATTAAGATGGTAGATATTACGCACAAGCAGAATACCTTGCGTAAAGGTGTTGCTACAGCATCAGTGGTCACATCCGATGAAATGACAATCGAAGCGATAAAAACTGGTCAAGTTCCTAAAGGAAATGTATACGAGTTTGCACGAGCTGCTACTTTACTTGCCATTAAAAAAACAAGCGACATAATTCCCGACTGTCATCCATTACCTATCGAATATGCGGCAGTGGATTTTCAAATCGAAGGTCTTTCGGTTGTGATTACAGTGACCGTTCATACCATTTATAAAACTGGTGTGGAAGTGGAGGCTATGCATGGCGCTTCTGTAGCGGCTTTGGTATTATACGATATGTTAAAACCCATCGACAAAAATATCGAAATTGGTTCCATCCGATTACTACATAAATCGGGAGGCAAAAGTGATCATGTGCAAGTCGCAAAGGAACGAGCTTTTCGCGCTGCAGTGATCGTTTGCAGCGATTCCGTTTTTGCAGGTGAAAAACACGATCGTTCCGGGTTACTTTTAAAAGAACTATTGGAAGAACAAGGTGTGGAAGTCGTCAAGTTTGAAGTCGTTCCAGATGATATAGCGGCCATTCAGAATCAATTAAGAGCTTCTAAGCAGGCTGGTATTGATATTCTTTTATATACTGGTGGGACTGGTGTTTCCGATAGGGATGTTACACCGGAGGCTGTTTTGCCCCTACTAACCAAACAACTACCGGGAGTGGTGGAAACAGCAAGACAGTATGGACAGCAATTTATTCAAACTGCTATGTTGTCTAGAGCTGTAGCAGGATTTTCGGACGGTATGTTGGTGCTGACATTTCCCGGATCTACAAATGCGGTCAAAGAAAATATGAAAGTGCTATTTCCAAAAATTCTTCATGTATTTCCTGTTAAAAGCAATCAAGGACATAACGAATAAGTTTGTTATTGTCTCAGCTTGTTGACGAGCTTTTTGACAGTTTCGGTAGTATAACTGATTTCTTCGGCTGTCGTAAACCTTCCTAAACTAAAACGGATGGAACTCAAACTATGGTGATCCTGTAGTCCCATAGCTTTTAATACATGGGAAGGTTTGTTGGTTATAGCGGAGCAAGCCGAACCACTAGAAACAGCAATATTACCAAGTGATAGAATAAGCTGCTGTGCATTTACTCCTGGAAAGCAGACATTGGATGTATTATGGATTCTTTTGGCCGAATAGCCGTTGACAAAAACATTCTCAATTTTCAGGAGTGCGCTTTCCAAATCATCCCGCAAGGTTCTAATTTGTTCGGTTTCGATAATCATTTCCTTTTGAGCTATGGTGGCAGCTTCTCCCAACGCAATAATTCCGGGAACGTTCAATGTGCCGCTCCTGATCCCACCTTGTTGTTGTCCGCCATGTAGAAGGGGTTTTAATCGTGCCACGGTAGTGTTGACATATAATGCTCCTATACCTTTCGGTCCATAAAATTTATGTGCAGAGAGCGGCATTAAATCAATACCCAATGTATTTATGTCTATGGGTATTTTTCCCAGAGCTTGGGTTGCGTCACATAATAGCAAGGCACTTGCCTGATGGACGATATTAGCAATGCTTTCAATATCCTGTATAACTCCGGTTTCGTTATTGACCAACATAATACAGACCAATACAGTGTCTACTCGAAGGCTGTCTTTGAGAAGATGTAAATCAATAATTCCATCCTTGGTCACCGGAAGATAAGTAACGGTATACCCATTTTTTTCCATAAAACCGCAACAGTCCAATACGGCCATATGTTCAGTGGATGCACATATAATATGTCTGCGATTTTCATTTTCTATTCCTTTTAACGCAAGATTAATAGCTTCCGTCGCACCAGAGGTGTAGATAAGTTCCGAGGGTTTGCATCCTATAAGATGCGCCAAATCTTGTTGGGCGTATTCTGTTTTTTCCAGTATCTCCATACCAAACAGATGCGGGCTGCTGGGATTGGCATATTGGGAGTTGAAGTAAGGTAACATTTTTTTTAGCACCCGGTCATCTACCGGTGTCGTCGCGTTGTAGTCAAGGTATACGATTGATGATTGCATAGAACTATAAATGTAATGAATTATATGGCCGTATCGATAAAAAATACGATTTCGATGATCAAATGGAGTTACCCAGCCCATACCTCTGGTTCGAATCCGCGCAAACGCAAAAAACCTTCATCTTTCGATGAAGGTTTTGCTGCGGAGAGCGAGGGATTCGAACCCCCGAACCTGTGACAGTTAACGGTTTTCAAGACCGCCGCATTCGACCACTCTGCCAGCTCTCCGCGACAAAAGTAGAAATTCTAAGTAGATGTACAAAACTTATTTTGTCCTTTACGTTTTACTCGTTGAAAATGAGCTTAATTAGTTTTTAGCAGTACATGTACCGTTGCATATTTCTGTTAAAACAGACCTTAATAGCTAAGGTAGCAATACTTCGTGTGTGTGCTTTTTGATATTAATGGTGATCTTGTCAATCGGTAAATCATCTGGATCGGTACCGAATGGTTCTTCGACAGATTCTCCTATCATTTCTAACGTCGCGAGTACATAGAAAATAAAGGGTACAGCAGCTATCACAAAATAACCAATTGAAAAAACATATCCAATCGGCAAGGTCGCTGTATATAAGATGATGAATGTTTTTATAAATGAACTATAAGACATTGGAATGGGTGTGTTTTTAATTCGTTCACATGCTCCACATATATTGGTTAGATTTGTCAGCTCTTGGTTTATGATAATAAATTGATCACCACTAATCTTATTTTCGGTGTATAGTACGTTGGTTTTTTTAAATATTAAAGATGCAACTTGGTTAGGTCCGTGTTTCTTATCATCTAGATTTTTGAGCTCCGGGTGATCTACTTCGTCTAACATAAACTTGGTGTAGTCCGAACGAAGAAAATTATAGAGTGTTTCTGCATAGAGGGGTATGGCTTTACGATAGAAACTTCGACTGATTCTATCATCCGTATCCAGGATAGCATTCATTTTGTAAGCTAGCGTACGGCTGGTATTGGTGAGTTGCCCCCATTGTTTGCGTGCCTCCCACCAGCGATCATAGGCGGTGTTGGTACGGAATACCAGTAAAAGGGACAGTACAAAACCTAATAAACTATGTACTATAGTGATGTTCTTAATCCAGCTTTTATCTGATAATTTGAGATATTCTAATTCCCAATAGGCAATGCACCACGAAAAAAGAGCACTAATAATAAGATAAGGAAGTAGCCTTCTGAATATAATGGAAGTATGTAAGTAAATTGTGGTATTTAGCCAGTCCTTAGGATTATAGATTCTCATTGTAAAATTTATAGTTGTCAATAAATCAGAAATACACTAATTTCACCGCAATATGACAAAAAGTAGGAGAACGGTCAAGAAAAAACAAAAATCTGATAAGGAGATACAACGGCTTTATCTATTCTGGAGTGTTGTAATTCCGGCTATTCTTATTTTTCTTTTCACAGCCTATTATTATCGGGGCGGCATCCGGTTCTTTATAAAGAATGTTTTTGAAAGTGGCTACACCAGTGATAGCAAAGAGATCGACAAACATCGTGAGCGGAATACCTATCTGATGTCTAAATTTGATGATCGGATATTTGGTATCGATATCAGCGAATACCAAGGTAATATTGATTGGATAAGCGTGAATACAATTAATGATCAATTTCCTATTGGTTTTATTTTCATCCGTGCTACAATGGGCGTCACAGCTGTAGATAAAAGATACAAGTCCAATTGGAAGAGTGCTGAAAGCCGTGCCAAACTTAGGGGAGCATATCATTATTTTCGTCCGAATGAAAATTCCGTAAAGCAGGCTAGAAATTTTATAAAAACTGTAAAGTTGAGCCCTGGGGATCTTCCTCCGGTTTTAGATATCGAGGAACGGCCTAAACGACAGTCTATGGATAGTCTAAAAGTAGGTCTGAAGAGATGGCTGGAAACTGTCGAATCGCATTACAAAGTTAGACCTATTATCTATTCGGGAGATAGTTACTATACCGATTTTTTAGAGCACGAGTTTGCTGATTATACCTTATGGATCGCCAATTATAATTTTTGGGTCGAGCGTCCGAAGAAACATTGGAATTTTTGGCAGTTTTCGGAGAAAGGAAGTGTTAGGGGAATAAGAGGGAACGTAGATTTAAATTTATTTGACGGCAATATTGAACAATTGGAACAGTTGTGTGTTCCTTTCGGTAATTGACATATACATAAAGTTTTATTAAAGAAATACATTGGAATGGCTAGTTTTAACGAAATAATTCACAAAAACACAATCGTATTAGTTGATTTTTCTGCAGAATGGTGCGGCCCTTGCCAGACATTGGCACCTATTCTTAAAGCCGTGAAGGTGCATTTTGGTGATAAACTATCGGTTATCAAAATAGATGTCGATAAAAATCATGTGTTGGCCGTAAATTTTAAGGTTCAAGGTGTTCCTACATTGATACTATTTAAAAATGGTAACCAAATATGGCGTCAGAGCGGATTATTGCTCCGGTCGGACCTTATCGCTATTATTGACAAACAAATGGATTAATCAATATTGAAAGATTCGGAACCGTTGTGATCTTTTATGATGGTAAAGGCGACTTTGTCAATGCGATTTCCATCCATATCGATTACTTCAAATTGATAGCCCTTGAACGTAATGATTTCACCTTCTATAGGTACGTGATCCAATAAAAGAAATACCAGCCCGCCCACGGTGGTAATATTGCCAATTTCTTCTTCATCATCTTCAGAAAGTCCAATTTCAAATTTTTCAAAGAAATCGTCCAATTGATAACGGCCATCTAAGATAAATGAACCATCTTCGCGTTGCCGGAATAGCTTATTTTTCGGTTCATTAATATTGTCGTAACTTCCTACTAGACCAGCTAATATATCCTTCATGGTAATAATACCTTGAGGACTGCCGTACTCATCAATCACGATTGCCTGTAATACGTGTGCATTTTTTAAGACTTCGAGTACGTTGTAGATGCTGCTGTTTTCATTGACGAAGGGGATAGGCTGAACTAATTTCTCCAACTCTATTTCTGTGCCTTTAATATAACTTTTCAAAAGTGTTTTGGTATGCACTATACCTTTAATATTATCGAAGTTTCCGTCACATACCGGGTACTCGGTATGTTCACTTTCCAAAATATTCTTTTTGTTTTCTTCAAAGGTGTTTTCTAAATCTAAATAAGTAATGTCACTTCGGTGTACCATCATATTGATAGCCCGTTTGTCGCCGATATTAAGTAGTCTATCCACTAAATCGTGCTCGAATCCTTCTATTACTCCGCTATCCACACCTTCGTCAACTAATGCTTTAATTTCTTCTTCTGTCACTGTGTTTTTAGAAACTTTTATATTCATTAATTTAACAAGAAAATCAGTTGATATACTTAATAGCCATACAAACGGTTTGACGACCTTACTCAACGCCGTCATCGGAATAGCGATAATGGCCGAGTATTTTTCGGGTATAGCCATACCAATACGTTTGGGAACCAATTCGCCGACAACCAAAGAAAGATAGGTGATGACCAACACCACCAATACGACCGATAATTGATCACTATAGGGAGCTAAATAGGTATTCTTACTAAATATCTCGGACAGATACGCCGAAATAGAACCTCCGGAAAAGAATCCCGTTAGAATCCCGATTAATGTGATTCCGATTTGTACTGTAGATAAAAATTGGTTGGGTCTTTCTTTGAGTTTGATCGCCGCCTTTGCTCCAGGATTTTTAGCACTTGCAGCTTGCAATCGAGCTTTTCTGCTCGAAACAATAGCTATTTCCGAAGCGGAAAGAACACCATTAAACAAAATTAAAGCAAGGATAATAACTATCTCAGTAATCATATGGTATGTTAAAGTTAATTCAACTGCTCTAATTTACTAAATCTATATTAGAGAACCTGATTTATTTACATTAACACAAAAAATGTGCAATCGTTTGATTGAATAAATCGTTTTTGATAATGCCCGTAATTCGTGATATTGCGTTGCAAAATGAAATTAAGAAATTTTAAACCGTAATAAATTCATGTCAATTTACGATTTTAATAAGATTATAGAAATAGCGAAGCAATTTGATCTAACTAGCATAATAACTGATGCTGAGAGATTTGGGTCTGGACATATAAATGATACCTTTAAATTGTCTACTGGAAATCCCGGGGATAGATCGTATTTGCTACAACGAGTAAATCATGATATTTTTAAGGATATTCCTAGTCTGATGAATAATATTTATTTGGTAACTAACCATTTAAAGAATCAGTTCAAAATCAAAGGCATTTCCGATGTCGATAAATATACACTGACGATCATACCGACCAAGGATAATAAACTTTACCATAGGGACGACGAAGGAAGCTGTTGGAGGTTATTCATTTTATTATCGGATACGAAGAGCTACGATATTGTAGAAACCACAAAACAGGCTTATTCTGGCGGACAGGCATTTGGTCAGTTCCAAAAGCAATTAGCGGATTTGGACGCAACTCAACTGGTAGAAATCTTGCCAAATTTTCACAACATCGATTTCCGGATTAAAAATCTTAAGGACGCTGTCTCTAGTAATAAAGCCGATCGTATAGGGGAAATTCCAGATTTGTTGGATTACGTATTTGAGCGTGAATTGAAGATGCGTCGTATATTGGATCTGGCCGCTACGGGGGATTTACCCTTGCGAATCACACATAATGACACGAAATTCAATAACGTTTTGTTGGATCAAAATGACAATGTACAATGTGTCATCGATTTGGATACAGTAATGCCGGGTTATATAGCGTATGATTTCGGAGATGCAATACGTACGATAATCAATTCTGCTGCTGAGGATGAAATTGATATCGACAAGATAGTATTAAATATTCCGTTGTTTAAAGCTTATTCAGAAGGTTATTTGAGTGAAGCCAAAGAATTTTTAACGGATAAAGAAATTGAATCCTTGATGTATGGCGTGTTACTTTTGCCGTATATGCAAGCTGTTCGCTTCTTGACCGATTATATCGATGGAGACGCCTACTATAAAGTACACTATCCAAACCATAACTTGGTACGTGCAAAAGCACAGTTTAAATTGGTGGATGAGTTGGAAAAACATGAGGAAGAATTGAGAAATATTTTAGAACTTAGCCTTGTCGCTCAGTAAAAATATGAATGCTCGATTATGTCTACACTTGTCGTAAAAAAAATAAACGAAATAAAAGGAACTGATTTTTTCGCGATCCGGGAGGAAATAAAAGATCTTTCCTGGAATTCAGTTGCTGAGTCTCCATGGAAGGCTGATTTTCCATACAGTCCGGTTGTCGGGTTTCAAATTGCGCATACCGATTCTTCTGTGATCTTACACTATGCGGTAAAAGAGGAATTTTTGAAAGCACAATATATTAGATCGAATGAAAACGTATGGGAAGACAGTTGCGTCGAATTTTTTATTTCCCTGGATAATAAGGAGTCTTATTATAATTTCGAATTTAATATTCTGGGTACAGGTCTTATCGGATATGGATCCGCTGTAAAAGCTGAACGAAAAAGATTAGCGGCAGGGATGATTGACGCCGTGAATACATACAGTGCTGTTTGTAAAGTTGACGGACAGAAGAAATGGAACCTGATTTTACAAATACCAAAAACTATTATCGGCACAACGGAATGGAGTGGTAGAAGGTTACATGCTAATTTTTATAAATGTGGAGACAAATTGCCTAATCCCCATTTTATTGTATGGAATAATATAGATCATCCAACACCTAATTTTCATCTTCCTGAATTTTTTGGTGATTTGATTATAGAATAATTAAGAGGCATCTAGAAGGTTTGTTTGTTAATGGTTAATGAAAATGAAGGATTTTCTTAATCATTTTTTTTGCCCTCATCGGCGGGCGGCTCTCCTTCTTTTGCTTGGCCAAAAGAAGCAAAACCCAAGACTTGGTCAATGTTGCGCTAAAAGCTTTTGGATTTACTAAACAGCTCCAAGCCGTTTTCACTTCGGGGATCTGTTCTTATCGCAAATCCAAAAGGCTTTCTTAACGCTACATCGACCTAGGTCGTCCTCCTAAATTCAGCTGAGGTAATAATTTAATAATATACGCACGATTCGTACATTTTCGACAAATATCGCCTCAGCCATTTGCCGACAGCAGGAGGAGGCACTAGCCAATGTGGCAAATGGGTACAGCGATGATTTTTTGATTCTTTTTATAAAAAAAGAATGAGCCTGTCCGGCGGTGAGGACAAAAAAGATTAAAAAACTAATCTATGTTGCGATTCAAGCGATAAAATAAATTAGCATAAAATAATCCTTCCTTTAACAGCGACAATTTTCTTAAAAAGTTTACTGAACCCTAATCTCTTTTTTCTTCGCTAAGCCTGATAGATAAAGATAGCCTAACAATCCGGATACGAGGGAACCTGTGAGCACAGCTAATTTGGCTTCTTCCACAAGTATCGGGTCGTTAAAAGACAGCATAGATATAAAAATGGACATGGTAAATCCAATACCGCCCAACAGCCCCACACCAAACAGGTGTTTCCAACCGGCACCCTCGGGTAATTTTGACAAACCCGATTTAACGCATATCCAACTTGTGCCTAATATACCTATCGATTTACCGACAATTAACCCGACAATGATACCGAGTCCCATGGTGGAAGTCAATCCCCCTATCATTTCACTATGAAGCGTGATGGCGGTATTGGCGAAAGCAAAAATCGGAATGATGATGAAGTTCACAGGTCTCGCTAAGAGATGCTCCAATTTCTCTAACGGAGATTCTTTGTCATCAACTGTAGTCGGTAAGGTCATCGCCACTAACACGCCGGCAATAGTGGCATGAATACCAGAATGATGAATAAAGTACCATATAAAAAGCCCTGGTATAATATAGGCAAGGAGGCTTTTTACACCTAATCTATTAAATAAAAGTAATAAAATAAAAATACCACCAGCGTATAACAGATAGGTAAAATGTAAATCGGATGAGTAAAATACGGCAATGACCAGGATCGCTAGCAAATCGTCGACAATAGCTAAAGCGGCTAGAAATATCTTTAGGCTGGCAGGGGTTTTCTTACCTAACATTGAAATGACCGCTAGTGCAAATGCGATGTCAGTTGCCATCGGTATTCCCCAACCATGTTGCGAAAATGGCTGATTAAAATTGAAGGCCGTATAAATTAAAGCGGGTAATATAGCGCCTCCGAGTGCTGCAAAAATAGGTAATGCTGCTTGCCGGGGAGAGGATAGCTCGCCTTCTACTAGTTCGCGTTTGATCTCTAGACCGACAAGAAGAAAGAAAATAGCCATCAAACCATCATCTATCCACTGCTTTATACTGTAACTTAATTGGACGCTTTCATTTTCGAATCCTACTACTGTTGAAAACAGGCTGTTTAATCCTTCGGACCATGGTGAGTTTGCCATAAACAGTGCTAAAATCACACATATAAACAAAATAATACCTCCGCCCGTGCTAGACGCTAAAAACTGTTTAAAGGATTGTAAATTTATTCGTTTATTCATTGATTAATTTTTATAACGAAACCATTTTAAAAGTTCTTTGTAGGAAGCTTTCTTTCCGTACATTAAAATACCTACCCTATATATACGAGCGGCAAACCACGTAGTGAGTACAAATCCTCCTATTAATAACAAGGCGGATACGATCAATTGCCAGGTTGGAACGCCAAAAGGTACTCGCACCAGCATGGCTATAGGAGAGGTGAAGGGTATAAAACTGAGCCAGGTGGATATGCTACCATGTGGATCGTTGATCAATACCCCGAATGACAGGGCATAGGTCAATAACAAAGGCATCGTGATGGGCATCGTAAACTGAGAAGCTTCTGTCTCGCTATCGACTGCAGATCCTACAGCGGCAAATAATGCGCTATAGATAAGGTAGCCGCCAATGAAAAACACAAAGAAGCAAATAATGAGTTCCGGGAAGTTAATTGACTGTAGGGCCGAATAGAGCTCCAATTGCGAAGAGGAAGAAGTGGCTTGGGACAGCGATTCGTTTTGCGTCATCTGGTTCATCAAATCTTCTTTGGACACCAAAAATGTAGAGGCGACACCCGCTAGGATAAGCGATAAGAATATCCAAAGGACAAATTGGGTAAGCCCAACCATGCCAATACCTATAATTTTTCCCATCATAAGCTGAAAAGGTTTGACAGACGATATAATCACTTCAATAATACGGCTGCTTTTTTCTTCAATGATACCTCTCATTACTTGGGAACCATATAAAAACAGGGAGATGTATACCAATATAGACAGCGCTAGTGCAATTCCCATCGCAATTTCTGTATTACTATCCCGTGTTTCGCCATCCATTGTTACTTCTTTGGCATTAATGGATACCGAGGAGTTGATATTTTTAATGCTGTCGGTATTAACACCTAATTTCTGATAGGCATGATCTCTGAGGATTTCCCCTAATTGTGACTCGACCTCCTTTTGCGTTACCACATTTGGTTTTCCGGAAGATAGAAATTCGACTTTACGCGCTTCAAAGAAGTCGGCCGGTATCACCAATATATTTGTGTTCTTCTCGGATCCTTTCAAACTATCAATTTGATGTTGTAGCGCACGATTAGAGTAGGTGTACGTTAAATTCTTTGTATTCTCCAAGTTCTGAGCGATGGTACCCTCCTGATCGAACACATACACAATGGCGTGGGTATCGTCAAAGCTCTTTTTGGTAAGAAAAATTACACCTATATACATGCCAATGAAAAATAATGGCACTAGAAATGTTGTCAGTAAAAAAGAACGCTTCTTAACACGTGTTACGTATTCTCGTTGGATGATTAATCGTATTTTATGCATGAGTTTCTAATGATGGGGAAGTTACTTTTTCAATAAAAATATCATGAATAGATGGAATAATCTCATGTATTTGATGGATAAATATTTGATTAGTAAGCGTTAAGATGACGTCATTTAAATGGATACCTTCATTTAGTTTTAACTTAAGTTGATGCTCGTCTGTCTTTTTATGAGAAAGTACCTCGTATAAGGAATTATTTTCAAAAAAAGGGTCGTCGGCATATTTCGGATTATAGTCTATGCTATAGGTTTGGTTTTTATACATTTTTTTAATTTCCTTTACCGATCCATCCAATATTTTCTTAGACTTATGAATCAGGGCAATATGATCACACAGTTCTTCTACCGTTTCCATACGATGCGTAGAATAGATAACTGTCGTTCCCTTTTTGTTGAGTTCCAAAATCTCATCTTGAATAATCTGTGCATTTACCGGATCAAATCCCGAAAATGGCTCGTCTAGAATAATTAATTCAGGTTCGTGTAATACAGTGGCCACAAATTGCACTTTCTGCTGCATTCCTTTACTTAGATCTTCTACTTTTTTATCCCACCAAGATCCGATATTCAATTTTTCAAACCAATATTGGATTCTTCTCCGAGCCTCAACTTTACTTAATCCCTTCAATTGAGCCAGATAAATCATTTGCTCTCCAATTTTCATCTTTTTATACAATCCTCTTTCTTCTGGTAGGTATCCGATCGCGCCGACATGATCGGAATTCAGTTGTTTTCCGTTAAAATAAACCTGTCCCGAGTCTGGAGCCGTAATTTGATTGATGATCCGAATGAGCGATGTTTTTCCTGCTCCATTTGGCCCCAGTAAACCAAATATTATTCCTTTGGGTATAAATAGAGATACATCATCTAATGCGAGATGATTTGCATATTGTTTGGTAATATTCTTTATTTCCAACATTAAGAAAATGATTAGGGAGCTAAAATAAATAAAATTCCTTATAATATCTTACCTTTGTCTATGCTTGTAAAATCCGCAGAATTTGTATGTAGTAATACAGAAGTAAGTAAATTACCGGAATCAAACCTTCCGGAATACGCCTTTATCGGACGGTCGAATGTTGGAAAATCTTCGTTGATCAATGCAATGACCAATAAAAAAGGCTTGGCAAAAACTTCTCAAAAGCCTGGAAAAACGCAGTTGATAAATCATTTTATCATTAATGATAATTGGTATCTGGTGGATTTACCTGGTTATGGATTTGCGCAGACGTCAAAAAAGAATAGAGCTGAATGGAGCAAGTTCATCCGTCACTATCTCACACGTCGTGAAAATTTGCAATGTGTATTTGTGCTAATTGACAGTAGACTTGAGCCGCAAAAGATTGATTTGGATTTTTGTTGTTGGCTGGGTGAAAAAGGGTTACCGTTTATGCTCGCTTTTACAAAGGCCGATAAGCAATCGGGTGTAAAGTCGGATCAAAATGTCTCAAAATTCAAAAAAGCGTTGTTGAACTGGTTTGAAGAAGTGCCTCCTCACTTTGTAACTTCGGCGGAGAAGAAGATGGGGACTGAAGAGATATTGCATACAATTGATGATATCAATCAAAATTTTATTTTGCCTACACATATTCCTGAATAGACTTTTATTAATGAACCCAGTTCTGGTTGATCATAAAAAATAAAATAATACATGAAGAAGTACATGTCGTTAGTGTTGTTTGCACACAGTGTTTTTGCTTTGCCTTTTGCGATTATAGGTTTTTTCTTAGCCGTGAACACGACGGATTATCAATTTGAATGGAAACTATTTGTACTCATGTTGCTATGTATGGTAAGTGCGCGGAATGCAGCAATGGCATTCAATCGTTATTTGGATAGGGATATAGATGCGCTAAATCCGCGTACAGCAGTGAGAGATATTCCCGCGGGGAAAATCAGCCCAGCCAACGCACTTGTTTTTACGATTATAAATTGTGTGGTGTTTATGACGGCTACGTACTTCATTAATCCGATGTGTTTGGCTCTTTCTCCTGTTGCACTTTTTGTCGTGTTGTTTTATTCGTATATGAAAAGAATATCACCTTTGTGTCATCTGGTCTTAGGATTGGGATTGGGATTAGCGCCACTCGGTGCGTATTTGGCAGTAACAGGGAGCTTCTCTATTGTTCCCGTTTTTTTGGGACTTTCTGTTTTAACTTGGGTTTCGGGTTTTGATATTATATATGCGTTGCAAGATGAGGCCTTTGATCGGGCCAATGGACTGAATTCTATCCCGGCAAATTTTGGTGCAAGAAAAGCTTTGCGAATTTCAGAAGCATTGCACGTTTTCTCATTTGTGTTTGTAATTCTCCCAGCCTTTTTTACAGAAGTGGGACTATTTTATTATTTTGGAGTGATGTTTTATGGACTTCTTTTGGTCTACCAGCACCGGATTGTAAATCCTACTGATCTCAGTAGAGTGAATCGCGCATTTATGACGACAAATGGAGTCGCTTCAGTTATCTTTGCTTTCTTCTTTTTAATGGATGTTGTATTCCAACATTGGTTTTTTTGAACTGTTTTTTTATAATGAGGCTGTCTCCTAGGTCTTATAAAGCGAGTAAACGTCATTTCGACCAAAGGGAGAACCGAGCTTGCCCGCCTCTCGGAGGGCAAGCGAGCTCGCCGTAGGCAAATCTAACGACATATATATTATATATAAAGTATTGAAAATCAAATACACTTCAGTTATTCATGCTTTTAGATTTATCTTCGATGAGCCCTTCGGGTTTCTCCTCGTTCCTCGTCGAAATGACGACATAGTTTACTTAGGAGATAGCCTCCCGATAAAAAAAATGCTTTTATATGCAATCGTTATTAAATTGCATATAAAAGCATTTTTATCTAAGTTTGCAGAAATCTTAACAACTAAATGGCTAAAAATTTACTGATAGTAGAGTCGCCGGCGAAGGCAAAAACGATAGAAGGATATCTTGGGAAAGACTTTTTAGTAAAGTCTAGTTACGGACATATTCGTGATTTGGTAAAGGGCGATGACGCTATAGATACGGAAAATAAATTTCAACAAAAGTATGAAGTTCCTTCGGATAAGAAGGCCATAGTTAGTGAGTTAAAGAAATTAGCTAAAGCTGCAGAGATGGTTTGGTTAGCATCCGATGAGGATCGCGAGGGGGAAGCTATTTCATGGCATTTATTTGAGACACTAGGATTAAAAGAAGATAACACCAAAAGAATCGTTTTTCACGAGATTACCAAACCTGCGATTTTAAAAGCAATAGATAGTCCGCGTAAAATCGACTATAATTTAGTAAATGCGCAACAAGCTCGTCGTGTATTAGACCGTTTGGTCGGATTTGAACTTTCTCCAGTGTTATGGAGAAAAGTAAAACCTTCCTTATCTGCAGGTCGTGTACAATCGGTAGCGGTTCGTCTTGTAGTAGATCGCGAACGCGAAATCAATAAGTTTAATGCAGAAGCGGCTTATAAAATAGTAGCCATATTTTACACTGGAAAGGGGAAGGAAATTTTTAAAGCTGAACTTTCTAAAAGGTTCGAAGAAAAGGAAGAGGCTTCTAAATTTTTAAAAGATTGCTTAAATGCATCCTTTGCGATAAATAGCTTAGAGAAAAAACCGGCTAAAAGAACACCTTCGGCACCCTTTACCACTTCGACGTTACAGCAAGAGGCGAGTCGTAAATTAGGTTTTTCGGTTGCTCGTACCATGCAAGTTGCCCAGCGATTATACGAAGCGGGGCGTATTACATACATGCGTACCGATTCCGTCAATCTATCGGATACAGCTATTCAGGCCGCAGAACAAGAAATTTTGAAAGCGTATGGTGAAAAATACCACAAGCTACGTAAATATAAGACAAAATCGGCTGGCGCTCAAGAAGCACACGAGGCTATTCGTCCTACTTATTTTTCAGAACATACTATCGAAGGTGACGCGTCAGAAAAAAGGCTTTATGAGTTGATCTGGAAACGTGCTATCGCTTCTCAGATGAGTGAAGCAGAATTCGAAAAAACGGTTGCTAAAGTGGGGATATCAACACGATCAGAGGAGTTGATTGCTTCCGGTGAAGTGATGAAGTTTGACGGATTCTTAAAAGTCTACTTCGAGTCTATTGATGAAGACCAGGAAACAGCTACAGATAATGATTCAGACAACACGTTATTGCCACCATTGGAAAAAGGCCAACAGCTTACGTTGAATGAAATGACTGCTACCGAGCGCTTTTCTCGTCCTCCTGCTCGTTACACGGAAGCCTCACTAGTTAAGAAGTTGGAAGAATTGGGGATAGGAAGACCTTCTACCTATGCTCCTACGATTTCTACCATTCAAAATAGGGGATACGTAGTAAAAGAGGAACGAGAAGGAAAAATACGTGAATTCACCGTTTTAACGTTAAATAGCGGCGAGATTCAAGAGGCGATCAAAACGGAAGTGACAGGAGCGGAGCGTAATAAAATGTTCCCGACTGATATCGGTGTATTGGTAAATGATTTTCTTGTTGAGCATTTTAAAGGTATTATAGATTTCAATTTCACGGCTAAAGTGGAAAAGGAATTCGACGAAATCGCGCAAGGCAATAAAGAATGGACAGATATGTTGGAAGGTTTTTACATTCCTTTCCATAGCGAGGTTCAAGATACATTGGAGAATGCCGAACGTGCCACACATGAACGAGAACTGGGAGTAGATACTATCTCTGGTAAACCTGTGAGTGTACGTGTTGGAAGATTTGGACCTTTGGTTCAGATCGGTACGGCGGAAGACGAAGAGAAACCTCGTTTTGCTTCTTTGCGCAAGGGACAGATGATAGAAACCATCACGTTCGAAGAGGCAATGGAACTCTTTAAGTTGCCAAAAAAAGTTGGTGAATATGAAGAAAAAGAAATGACTGTAGCTATCGGTCGATTTGGTCCTTATATACGCCATAATTCTGCTTTCTATTCGTTGCCAAAAGGAATTGATCCGTTAGATGTAACACAAAAACAAGCTATAGATATCATCAATGAAAAACGTCAAAAGGATATCGAAAAAATAATACGGGTGTTTGATGAAAATCCAGAAGCACGAATCGAAAATGGCCGATGGGGACCATTTGTTCGTTTTGGAAAACAGAACCTGAAAATTCCGAAAGGAACAGATGTAAGTGCGATTACCTATGAGGATGTTTTGAAATGGGCTGAGAGTGATCCAAAAGCAAAGACAGGTAAATCGGCAAAGAAAACGACTACGCGTAAAACTACTGCTAAAACTGCAAAAAAGAAATAGCCTGCTATGAAAAGGGATCTTCCAGAGAATATTGTAGAGGATATTTCAGTGGCTATCGTTTTAGAAGGCGAGACGCCTGTTCTTAAAAACTGGGTTGTATATCTTGTTAATGAGAAAGAAGTGCCGCTTACCAATGTACTGGTGAGTTCCAAAGGTTATGGAGAGAAAGATGGAAAGCAGGTTAAAACAACGACTTTACGTCATTTTATAGGGGACGTTGAAGGGAAGTCATCTGTTAAAATAGAAGCGATAGACGAAGGTGTATTTGGATTGACCAACGAATATTGGTTGAGTTATTATATTAATGGTACGATTTACGATAAAAAATATATTTTTCTTCCGGAAAGTATCGTTGATGAAAATTTATCTAAAGTTCCGATAGTAAACAAACCTGGTGTCCTCATAGGAGGGATGAATTAAAAAATGGCAAGACGTAATTTTATTATCGCAATAGACGGTTACTCCAGTTGTGGGAAGAGTACTGTTGCTAAGGCTTTGGCGAAAAAGTTGCACTTCGTATTTGTCGATAGTGGAGCGATGTACCGCGCGGTTACACTCTATTTTCTTCGAAATGAGGTGGATCTCGATAATACAGCAGCCGTTGTGCAGGCACTAGCCGACATTCATATCGATTTTATTCCTAATACAGCACAAACACAGATTTTACTCAATGGTGAAGATATTTCGGAAGAAATTCGTCAGATGGCTGTTTCTGAACAAGTGAGTGAGGTGAGTGCCATTAAAGAGGTTCGTCATGCGATGGTGGCCCAACAGCAGAAATTAGGTAGCCGCCGTAATATTGTTATGGACGGTCGTGATATCGGAACCACTGTTTTTCCGGATGCCGATTTAAAAATATTCATGACGGCAAGTCCGAGTGTAAGGGCCGAAAGAAGATATGCGGAGTTAACAGCGAAAGGGGAAAACGTGACAATGGAAGAAATTCAAGAAAATCTGAGTCATCGGGATCATATCGACAGCACGCGTGAAGAGAGCCCATTAAGACAGGCAGCCGATGCCCTCATACTAGACAACTCCGATCTAACGCAAGATCAACAATTAGAAATTGTATTGAATGAATATTATAAAATAAAAGAAGCTTAATTTTTAAGCTTCTTTTATTTTATAAAACACCAAAGTGTTTTAATGCGTTCCAAATGCCTTCACTATCTACATCATCGGTAATGTAGTCGGCAATGTCTTTCACTTCCGGATTAGCATTTCCCATCGCTACACCCAATGCAACATGTTGCAGCATGGTAATGTCATTTCCCCCGTCTCCAAACGCCATCGTCTCTTGAATATCAACACCAAAGTGATTACAGAAAATATCAATACCTACTTTTTTGCTTTGCCCCTTTGGATTGACATCGGCAAACAGAGGTGTCCATCGTGAGGCAAGCGAATTGGGCATTACCTTTTCCATGAATGTTTGCTCGTCTTCTGGTCCCAGAAATATATTCGTTTGTAATACGCCATTCAAATCCACATTTTCAAGATCTACCAATGGCGGAACAGGTAAATTGAGATGGGCATACATTCCTGCAATCTCCGGCGTCACATCGTGTATGGTAATCTGTTTTTCGGACATAAACGAAAAACTCAACGGATTTGTCTTAGCATATTCTAAAACGGATTGAATATCAGTCGAATCAATCGCTTGGCGAAACAGGATATGTCCTTCTTTAGTCACACAATAACCTCCATTGAAGGTAATGTACCCGTCAAAATTCAGATATTTTACATGATCGATGCTATTAATAGATCGACCTGTCGAAAGTATAGTTTTTATTCCTTTGGCCTGTAATTGTTCTATTGCTTCTTCTGTGGATGCTGCAACTTCGTGGGTTTTAAAACTTAGTAAAGTGCCATCAATATCAAAAAAAACAGCTTTTATATTCGGATTTCGCATAATAGCAAAGGTAAATTCTTAATTTGATAAATCGTATGTTTCCTCTGAAATTAATGTATTAAGGCAGAAGAGAGATCGATAATTTGCTTTTATACGCGATTATAATTGTGTATAAAAGCAAATATATCTAAGTTTGACCTAACAAAAAATAACATGTCTACAGATCAATATTTTATAACACACATTCAGTCTAGTATTCAAGACGATGACTTCATTAAATTATCATTGGGTGATTATAAAGGTGTAGAACCGGATTTGAAAAACATATATGTGAAGCCAGTTTTAATAAAACGTGCATTCAAATTATCGTTTACCTATCGCTACAAAACACGGGATATTACCAAAAACTTTATGGTGGAGGAGGCGATAGAACAGATTCAAACGCTGTTGCAAGAGAATGGCTTTCGTATGGCGACTTTATTCACGACGAAAGAAAATACGATCTGTCAATGGAATAAGAAGAGAGGGTGGATGCTTAAATCGGAACAGCCAACGTCTGCTAAGCTTGACAGTCTTTCGCATGATTATCAAAAAGAACGTAAGATTGGTTCGACTTCAAAAAAGTACCTAGCGGAATTGCGTTTGACGGATTCGGATGGCAAGGTATTTAAAAATGCACAGGATAAGTGGCGGCAGATCAATCATTATATCGAATTGCTAAGCTCCATGTTGAAAGAATTGCCTGCTGACAAGGAATTGAGTGTGGTTGATATGGGTGCCGGAAAAGGATACCTGACTTTCGCACTTTACGATTACCTGAATAATGAACTAAACAAACCTGCTTCTGTTGTGGGTGTGGAATATAGGGACGATCTTGTTTCACTTTGTAATAATATTGCGAGCAGTTCGAGTTTCAATAAACTGTCTTTTGTACAGGGGACAATTGAAGATTATAATCCTACACAGGAATTAAATGTATTGATTGCATTGCACGCTTGTGATACGGCTACGGATGACGCTATATTTAAAGGAATAACAAATGGGGCCGACTTAATCGTCGTGGCACCTTGTTGCCATAAACAGGTAAGGAGGCAGCTTGAAAAAGTGAAAGCAACGAACGACTTGGATTTCATGACGCAATATGGCATCTTCTTGGAGCGTCATGCGGAAATGTTGACCGATGGCATCCGCGCATTGATTTTGGAATATTATGGTTACCAAACCAAAGTGTTACAGTTTATAGCGGATGCGCATACACCAAAAAATGTAATGATAGTGGGGGTTAAGAAGGCAATAAATCTGAAAAAACAACACGAAATCTTAGCAAAACTACTCGCGACGAAAGCATATTTCGGAATGGAATACCATTACCTCGAACGGTTATGTGGCCTTTCTTCCTGATATGCTAAGCTTCATACAGTTCCAACGGAAGATGGTCGGGGTCGGAAAAAAATGTAAATTTTTTGCCCGTGATCTCGTCTATTCGTATGTCTTCGACAGGGACATTTTTAGTACGCAGTTCTCCAACGGCTTCTTCAACGTTGGCAACAGAAAAGGCTAAATGTCGCAGTCCGGTAGCTTCTGGGCGACTGGAACGGGGTACATGCTGTGGGAATGAGAATAGTTCAATCAGGTATTGATCGCCCAATGCGAGGTCTAATTTATAGGAATCTCTTTCTTCACGGTATGTTTCCTTTAAGATACGGAGGCCCAGTACTTCTGTATAAAATGTTTTGGATTTTTTATAATCGCTAGCAATAATGGCAATATGATGGATAGAGGTTATTCTCATTTATTATTTAAATAAAGTCGGTGTATCAGATTTTTTATCTTCTGGCTTGTTCGGGATAGTCAATTCGGTTCCAATAGCCGCATTGAGTTTTTTTATAAAATGAGCAGCTAAAAGCGGTGATTCGAGTTCCACGTTTTGGTGGATGAAAAAATAGAGATGCCGTAAACCCACGTCTTTCCACGCTTTGATTACTTCGACCCACTCCTCTAAGCGGGTATAATCAGACGGGTGGTTGGCTCCGACATAGCGCACGAAAGCTGTCGGTGTGGTTAAGCGCATGTGCATCATATCGCGCCTTCCTGCGGTATCGACTATCACATTCGTCGTTTTTGTCTTTTCTAATAATTTATAAAACTTCTTCGCTACTTCTGGATTCGAAAACCATTCTTCGTTGCGCACTTCGACGGCTAATGGATATCCTGCCGGAAAATGAGTTAAGAAATGTTCCAAACGATCAAAATCTTTCGGTTTGTAGTTGTCAATCAATTGGAGAAAGGCCATGCCTAGTTTTTCGTCGAATAGTACAGTTGAATCCACAAAATTTTTTACTTTCTCGTCGGTATTCAATAACCTACTGAAGTGGCTTATCGATTGTGGAATCTTTGGGAAGAATTTAAAACCTTTAGGGGTCTTTTCTTTCCAGGTTTCTACCTGTTGTTTGGACGGTGAATTATAAAATGTCGCGTTCAACTCAATAGCATTAAACTGATTAGAATAATACAGCAGTTCGTCTTTCGTGCCACGAGGGTAAAACCCTTTCAAATCAGCTTTATTCCATTTTGCACAGCCTACGTATACCTCCATAGCGGACTTGGAAGCTGCTTTTTTAAGTAGGGCAATGGTTTCCTTAGGAGTCTCAGGAATGCTGAAGTCAATGGTTGAAGGGTCTTCTACTTGTCCGAATTTCATATTTATTTTTTATTATTTCTATAAAAATAAGGGTTAGTTTGCGAATTTTAATAACTTAAGGCTACAATAAAGTTAATTTTACTTTGTATATGAAATTCTTGCACCTCACCTTTATGCTGTTCTGTATCCAGTTTTGTCTAGGGCAAAATGTGGATAGTCTTGTAACGGAACAAAAATTAACGGAACAATCTGACCGTCTACTGAAAATTAAGGAGCAACAAACCCAGGATTCCTTGAGACGGGTCCAGTTAGAAAATAGACTATTTGCAGACGACCTCGAAGATACGAAGGAAAAACAGGCTTTACTGACAGAGCTGTATTTCCTGAAAAATCGGGATTCATTGGCGTTCGCTGAACGCAAACGGAAAGTAGACTCCATGCGTGTACTAAACCCGGGCATCCCGGTGAAACCATTTAAAGATACACTTTTTACAATCTATAGGGGTATTGGGGGATTTTCGATCCGCGAACGCGCCAATGCGGTACAATCGCGAGTAAAAAACCTTGCTGATCTGCATTCTTTCCATGCAGACTCGATACGGGTGTTGGAAAATGAGGATACCTGGTATATTACGGGGGGCAATGAGATGATAATGAGTGTGAGTGAGGAAGATGCGCTTTGGATGAATGCGGCGCCCGCGGCGCTGGCAGATTTATTCGCCACTAAGATTCGCGGAAGCATCGAACAATACAGAGATGATACGAGTATTCCAAAACTAATGAAGGGCATTGGACTCGCCGCGCTAGTACTTTTTATTGTGTCGTTGATTGTATATGGTATCAATAAGCTAGCCGGATACACTCGACGACTGGTGCTGCGAAATAAAGGCAATAAGTTGACTGGTATACGAATAAGTGGTTATGAACTGGTTTCTGCAACGAAGCAGGTTCGTTTTGTATGGGCACTCTTCAACTTAATAAAATGGGCATTTATTTTGATGGTGATTTATCTAGCTTTGCCAATAGTCTTTAACTTATTTCCGGCGACGGAGGGATTTGCCAATGTACTGCTGAGTTATATTTTGGATCCGATTAAGAAGATTAGTCTGGCAATTATCAATTATTTTCCGAACCTTATTACGGTCGTTGTTATCGTCATCATTTTTCGATATATTTTTAAGATCCTAAAATACTTTGCAAATGAGCTGCATCGCGGGGCATTAAATATCCCTGGATTCTACGCGGACTGGACGTTACCGACTTACCAGATATTGCGCGTACTGCTTACGGCCTTCATGTTGATCGTAATTTTCCCTTACCTACCGGGATCAAAATCGCCCATCTTCCAAGGTGTATCGGTTTTTATAGGTATCTTGTTTACCTTTGGATCTGCAGGGGCATTAGGTAATGTCGTAGCAGGCCTAGTGATCACGTATATGCGACCATTTAGCATAGGTGATAGGGTGAAAATCGGGGATGTGCAGGGCGACATTATCGAAAAAACATTGCTAGTAACTCGCTTACGTACGATAAAAAATGAAATAATATCAGTGCCAAATTCACAAGTAATGAATTCGCACACCATAAACTACAGTACAGATGCTCCTCTTAACGGCTTGATTGTACATACCACCTTAACCATTGGGTATGACATACCTTGGCAAACAGTTCATAAATTGGCCATTGAAGCAGCGTTAAATGTAGAATATATAGAAGCCGATCCTACTCCATTCGTATTACAGACTAGTTTAGACGATTATTATGTGTCGTATCAGATTAACGGTTATACCAAACAACCAAATAAGCAAGCGATAATCTATTCGGAGTTGCATAAGAATTTGTTAGACGAGTTTCATGGAGCTGGGATAGAGATCATGTCGCCACATTACAGGGTGGTACGAAGCAATGAAGATACAGCGATGCCACCTGCTGATGAACGATAGTTTAATATTAAAGCCCTCACTAGCGGTAAAGGGCTTTAATATAGAATCGTAATGTACCAAATAAATCGTTTACTCACTTTTATTTAAGAAAACAAATTGACCGTCAAACGTATCCAACTGAATGACAGAATCGTTTGTCACTTTTCCGGAGAGGATTTCTTTCGACAATTCGTTCAAGATCCGTTTCTGAATAACACGTTTCAACGGACGTGCCCCATATATAGGATCATATCCCAACTGTGCTAGCCAATCCAATGCTTCATCTGTAGCAGACAACACAATATTTTGTTCGGCAAGTTGATGCTGTACCCGATTAAATTGCATCCGAACGATATCTCCAATCTCATTGCGGCTCAATGGTGTAAACATGATGACTTCGTCGATACGGTTTAAAAATTCCGGCCGAATTGATTTTTGTAAAAGTTCGAATACCTCGTCTTTCGTTTTAGCAATCACACTATCTCTGTTTTCGTCTGTTAAATGGCTGAAATTTTCTTGGATAAGATGAGAGCCTGTATTAGAGGTCATAATGATAATGGTGTTTTTAAAGTTGACCACACGACCTTTATTGTCCGTTAGATGTCCGTCATCCAGTACTTGTAACAAGATATTAAACACGTCGGGATGTGCCTTTTCGATCTCATCTAACAAAACGACAGAGTACGGACGACGACGAACGGCTTCAGTCAATTGCCCACCTTCGTCGTAGCCAACGTATCCTGGAGGCGCTCCGATCAAACGTGATACAGCATGGCGTTCTTGATATTCCGACATATCAATCCGTACTAAAGCTTGCTCATCGTCGAATAAAAAATCAGCTAGCGCTTTTGCTAATTCTGTTTTACCAACTCCTGTAGTTCCTAGGAATATAAATGATCCGATGGGACGTTTGGCGTCACTAAGCCCGGCCCGCGATCGGCGGATTGCATCTGAAATGGCCTCAATGGCTTCGTCCTGTCCGGCTACACGTTTGTGTAGTTCTTCTTCTAATGTCAGTAATTTTTGACGTTCGGATTGAACCATTTTATTAACCGGGATACCCGTCCAACGCGATACGACATCTGCAATATCTTCAGAGGTGACCTCTTCTTTCAGCATGCGGCTACCTCGCTGTTTTTCGGCTAATTCAGCTTTTAGCTTTTCTGCGGCATCTTGTGCTTCCTTGATTTTTCCATAGCGCAATTCGGCTACCTTACCATAGTCTCCGGCACGTTCAGCTTGTTCAGCTTCCAATTTATAGTCTTCGATGTTTTGAATCTCCTGATTTACGCGGTCAACCAGATTTTTTTCGGATTGCCAAGAAGCTCTTAGCGAATCGCGTTCACCAGAAAGGTTGGCAATGGCCTCAGACAGTTCTGCGACTTTCTTTTTATCGTTTTCACGTTTTATGGCTTCGCGTTCAATTTCCAACTGCATGATTCTACGTTCGAGCTCGTCTACCGCCTGTGGTACGGAATCCATTTCAAGACGCAGCTTGGAAGCAGACTCATCGATCAAATCGATGGCTTTATCCGGTAAGAAACGGTCGGTAATATAGCGTTGTGACAACTCGACAGCAGCGATAATGGATTCATCTAGGATCCGTACTTTGTGATGCGTTTCATAACGTTCTTTTAGGCCACGCAGGATGGAAATTGCATCTTGTGTATCGGGTTCGTCAACCATTACTTTTTGAAAACGACGTTCTAGCGCTTTGTCTTTCTCAAAGTATTTTTGATATTCGTTTAGTGTTGTAGCGCCTATGGCACGCAGTTCTCCCCTTGCCAAGGCTGGTTTTAGAATGTTGGCCGCGTCCATCGCCCCCTCGCCGCCACCAGCGCCCACTAATGTATGGATCTCGTCAATAAAAAGAATAATTTCACCGTCACTTTCAGTCACCTCTTTTACGACTGCTTTTAATCGTTCTTCAAATTCTCCTTTATATTTTGCACCAGCTATTAAAGCTCCCATATCCAAGGAAAATACGGTTTTTGTATTTAAATTCTCTGGAGCGTCGCCCTTGATAATACGATGAGCTATACCTTCTGCAATGGCAGTTTTTCCTACACCGGGTTCGCCAACTAGAATAGGATTGTTTTTGGTACGTCGTGATAATATCTGTATCACACGACGGATTTCCTCATCACGCCCTATTACTGGATCTAATTTTCCGGATTCGGCATATTCATTCAGATTCCGTGCGTATTTACCTAAAGCATTATAAGTTGCCTCGGCATTTTGATCCGTGACTCGCGAAGTACCTCGTAGTTCTTTGATAGCCAATTTGAGGTCTTTTTCATTGACGCCTTGATCTTTCAATAAATTGGACACTTTGTCGTTTGCGGACAACAATCCTAATAAAATATGTTCAATGGAAACGAATTCGTCATTGAACTCTTTTAAATAACCCTGTGCTTTCTGTAATACTGCGGTAGAACTATTGCTGATATATATATTAGTTCCACTTACTTTGGGCAGGGCCTCTATTTGTTTTGTTATCTCTGTAGTTACGTAGGAAATATTTACGTTAAGTTTTTTTAATAAATGATTTATAACATGCTCATCCACCGTCAGCAATGCTTTTAATAGATGTGCGGGTTCAACAGATTGCTGTTGATTACCTGTAGCTATCTCAGAAGCTTTCTGAATTGCTTCTTGTGCTTTGATGGTATAATTATTAAAGTTCATATACTATTTTTGCTCCTTCCTGATTTGTATTGATGAGTTAACAAATAAAATGCCGCTGTGTTTTTACGGTGAACTTTCTGAAATTCTGTCTGTCGAATCTCAAAAAAGGCGACAAAATTTCTGATTTTGCGGAATATGAAAAATAATTCAGTTGATTTTCAAAAAGTTGATGAAAAGGGGAGAATAAAATTAAAAACAGTATTGATTTTTTAAAGTAAGCTTGCGATATTTGCGTCGTTATACTTCATTAAGTATGCCTCCTTAGCTCAGCTGGTAGAGCAACTGACTTGTAATCAGTAGGTCATTGGTTCGATCCCGATAGGAGGCTCTAAAAACAAAAGCTCAACACATGTTGAGCTTTTGTTTAACATATAAGCGAGTAACATTTTATAATTTGTTGTACTCCGGTGTGCTACGAATAAATATTCGTTCAGGGTTATCGATCGCAGTCTGCCGACCAAGCTCTTCCATCTTTAGTGTAAGCGATTCTTAACGTACTTTCGGTAATAGTGATAGAGCCTAGGGCACCGTCTCCAATGATAATGGTATTATTGTCTCCTTTTTTCATCTCGATATCACCCAACGTAGGGATCCCTTCCGAAAAGTTGAAGGTGTAATTGTTGCCGACTTTTACGACGGTCACGGAACCACTTGTAGTTGCTACATCTTCCTCTTCATCATCGGTGCTGGAGAAGCCTACACTACCCTCGTACCTGCCCGTGAACAAGTCATTATCTGCTGGATCGTCGTCTTTACTACATGCACTAAATGCAAAAAGCGTAATAAGTAGAAGGCTTAAAATTTTGATAGAATTTTTCATAATGTTGTGTGTTTTTAATATTATCTTTTCTACTACAACAACTCAAACTTCATATTGGCACATGTAATACTTCTACTTTTAACACTTGTTAACATTTAGATAACATAGGATTCGAAAACATACGACTTAATGCATCCTATCCAACATGCTCTAACCTGTCTAAATCCCATTGACTTCAATTCGTTCCTCTCAGGACCACGCTATTTTAATACGGCATTCCGATTGTAGCGTAGCAGAATAATAAAATCTAAAAACAGGAATACATCAGCGTATACGCTGTTTTTTTTAAAATAGGGTGAGTTGAGTCGACACCGCTTTGGGAAGCCCAGCGCAGTCGTACTCAAATATTTCTTTATTTAAACCGTTTTTAGCGCAGTGTAAGCGAAAGTTATCACGAATTATTTCGGCAATTTTACCACTTCCCTTCATGCGAAGTCCGAAATTGCTGTTATTTACCTTGCCGTCATGACAGGATTCGATGCTGTGCCATATCTTATCGGCTCGGTCTGGATAGGCGTACGCTAGCCAGTCTTTGAACACTTCTCCAATCTGCCCATTGAGTCGTACAATGATATAACTTGCCCATTTCGCACCTCTTGCAGCTGTCTCTTTTAACAACGCTGGTATTTCATGATCTGTTAAGCCAGGAATAGTAGGTGCAATATTGACGCCCATAGGTACACCTCTGCTGCTTAATTCTTCTACTACGCGAAAGCGTTGGGATGCTGTGGCGGTACGGGGTTCCAACTTTAGCCTGGTATCTTCTGTTAAGGAATTAATAGACAAGAATACCTTAATCAGATTGTGTTTGGCCATTTGCTCTAAAATGTCTGCATCTCGTAGAATCAGGCTATTCTTGGTGATTATGCTGATAGGCTGCCTGTAAAAAAGTGCAACTTCAAGTATTCGTCGGGTAAGTCGAAATTTTCGTTCTGCAGGCTGATAACAATCTGTATTTCCAGAGAGATGGATAGGAGTGATGGTCCATCCCTTTTTGCTAATGAAGCTTTCGAACAGCTGTGGTGCATTCTCTTTTACTATAATTTTGCGTTCGAAATCCAGACCTGAACTCAGATCCCAATATTGATGAGAATTACGTGCATAACAATAGATACAACCGTGCTCACATCCCTGGTAGGGGTTAGCAGAGTACATCATACCGACATCGGGGCTGTCTACTTTATGTACTAAAGACTTGGCATCGGAGGGAATAAACATAGTCTTATTACTTTCCGCTTCCCAATCATCTATCGCCTCTATATAGTCTACAGTATATTTATCTTTTTTATAAATATTCTGGGGGTTATATTGTGCACCCCTACCTTTTATATAATCTTTCTCCTGCATAACAGGATAAAATTACTAAAAATATTAGTACAATTAATATGACTTGATTTATATTTTGGATTTTAGGTATTTATACAGTTCTATTTGGGATCTGTAATGTGGTTTCCCATTTCTTGCGTAACCATTACTCAATACATCGTCTAGTATACGTGTTTTTACATTTCCCTTAAGCTGAATTTTGAGCATATCTATTAGTTCTGCTTTAAGTTTTTTATCGGATATACGCACTGCCGCTTCCACACGGTGGTCCAAATTACGGGTCATCCAATCGGCAGAAGAAATATAAACATGTTCTTTGCCTGCATTGTGAAAATACATAACACGTGCATGTTCGAGGTATTCATCTACGATACTTATTGCATGAATTGGTTTCTGAAAAGTGTTTTGATTCACTGCACAATAAATACTGCGGACGATCATTTCAATTTTCACGCCTGCTTGCGCAGCATCATAAATTTTCTTTATCAGCGTCTTATCACTTAACGAATTAACCTTGATGATGACATGTGCTTCGCGCCCGGCTTTTGCTTCCGCTATTTCTGTGTCTAAATAGGAAAGAATGGTGTTGCGCATATCCGTTGGACAGACCAACAAGCCAGTTCCCATTTTTAAAGTTTGCTGTAAATCCAGCTTTGGTCGTCTAAGTGCATTGAAAACCTTATTTATATCCGCCATAATAGCTCTATTACTTGTCATTAAGCAATAGTCGCCATAGATTTTAGCGGTCTTTTCGTTCATGTTTCCTGTACTGACAAAGCCATATTGTACAGTCTTGTTATTTACCCTCTTTTTTATTATACACAGTTTGGCGTGTATTTTTTTATGAGGAATGCCAATCAAAACATGGATGCCCTCCATCTCGAAACGCTCTTTCCATTCCAGATTATGTTCTTCATCAAATCGCGCTCGTAATTCGAGCATTACCGTCACATTTTTGCCGTTACGAGCAGCATTTACCAAGGCGTTTCCAATTTTAGAATTATTGGCTAATCGGTACGCTGTAATTTGAATGGTTTTTACATCTGGATCCATTGCAGCTTCTCGTAATAGATCGATTACCGGTCGGAAGGAGTGGTATGGAAAGGACAGAAGGACATCTTTTTTTATAATTACATCTGTAATGCGTTGCTGATTCGCAAATTGGGGATGTGTGAAAGAAGTTCGCTCTTTGGGCTGGTGGTACTTTTTAAATACATTTGGGAAATCCATAAAATGTTTGAAATTATGGATTTTTTGCCCGGGTATAATGCTGTCTTTTTTGGAAATACCGAGTTTCTTGATCAGGAATTCCAGCAATTTTTCATCCATTTCTTTGTCAAATACAAAGCGGGTAGGTTTGCCTTTTCGTCGGCTTTTTACAGCTTTTGCTATTTTCTCGGCGAAGTTAGTGTTGATATCATTGTCTAAATCAAATTCGGCATCCTTCGTAATTTTAAACGCGTGTGCCTTGAATTCATCGAATCCGAAGTACGAAAAAATATATGGAAGGTTGAATTTAATAATATCTTCCAATAGTATAACGTGGACTTGGTTTTTGGAAGATGGCAATATTGTAAAACGTCCTAACTGGCTAGAAGGTATTTCTATGATCGCAAATTTGGTTTCATACTGCCAATCTTTCTTCATCATTGCTACACCCAAGTACAAAGATTTATCTCTCAAATAGGGCATAGGATTTGCATCGTTCAGAAGAAGTGGAATGACATTAGATTCTATCTCGTCTTGATAGTATTGATAAGTAAATTTCTTTTGTTCCTCGTTAAGATCCTCACTCGTTTTGATGTAAACATGTTGTTTGGCCATCTCTTTTTGCACGTCTTCCCAAGCAGCATTAAATTTCTTTTGCTGACTGATCACTATATCGTGAATTTCATCTAATATCAGTTGGGGTTTTTCGAAGAAGGTGTTTTTTGCTTCTTTTTCATCAACTGCAAGTGCTCTCTTGAGACCGGCTACCCGTACACGAAAAAATTCATCCAGATTATTGGAAAATATGCCCAAAAATTTTAGTCGGGAAGGTAAGGGGACAGTTTCATCTGCGGCTTCCTGTAATACTCTTCCATTAAAACTCAACCAGCTAATATCTCTCGGTATATATTTTCTTGCCATTATTTAAACGAATATATTGGATTCAAATCTATATTATTGATGTTAGCTTAATGTTAAAATAATATGAATAACATAAAATTAGTCTGTTCCTCTTCTTTTTGCGATGTGTAGGGCAGAATATTTTTCCGTATCATAATGCGGACTTTCTAATGTCAGCAGTGTAGGGTATGGACTATTTTTATCGAAAAAATAAACGGTCGTTACGCTATTGAAATCATTTGTAGGAAATAAATCGGCGCAGGCATCGTAATTTGCTACAGAAGGATCCTGTACTGTAACCGCATAAATCCGTATAATTCCTCCTTTATTTTGTTCGTTTCGCACAAATGCCACCTCTTCGAAATTTCCCGGAATATCTTTTAAACTGGGCTGGCTATACGTCTGCCAAATTAGATACCCCAATAGTAAGATAATAGGTATGGCAATAAACCATATTCTTTTAGATTTTCTCTTTTTCATTATACGTTTATGGTAATGCCTAAAAGTTTATAGAAGTCTTTCAAAATTGCTTGGTGTCCAGGCCATGCTGGCGAAGTTACTAAATTGCCATCTACTATCGACTGATCGGCAGGTATATTTTTCCATGTACCTCCTGCTAGCTCAATATCCGGACCTACGGCAACATAGGCTGTCAAAGTCCGACCCTGCAATACCCGCGCTGTCGTGAGGACTTGAATCCCGTGACAAATGGCCGCCACCGGTTTATCCGTTTCGAAGAAATATTTTACAATTTCAATAACACGCTTATTCAGACGGATGTATTCAGCGGAACGACCTCCAGCAATATATAACCCGTCATAATCTGCAGGGTTGACTGTTTCAAAATCTTTATTTATTGCAAAATTGTGCCCACGAAGTTCTTTGTAGGTCTGGTCACCGATGAAATCGTGTACTGCGGTTGGTATTAGATCGCCTTTTTTTCGGTCTGGAGCTATCGCATGTACTTCAATACCTATTGCGCCCATGGCCTGAAAAGGTACCATTGCTTCATAATCTTCTACATAATCTCCTACTAATAGTAGTATTTTCTTTGCCATAATGATATGTATTAAATGCTGTATATAATAACCGGTTTGCTAAATTTTAGTTTGCTTCTGCTTGAATTTTTGCTAGTTCTCGTTTTGTCTTACGTACTTTTGCTTCTAACTGACTTCGATAAAGCATATTGGTTACCCCTTTTCCTTCTTCAAAATTCTTATTGAATTCAGGAAGAGAGAAAGTCTCCAATACGATACCTCCATCAAAAGGCATTCTATTTGTGGCGATATCAAGAACGCTTTTTCCGCCACGGGCACCGTTACTCGTGGCGATTAAAAACATCGGCTTATTTGGAAACGGTTTTCTTCCTTTGATACGGGATAACCAATCTAAGATATTTTTATATGCCGTGGAATAATTACCGTTATGCTCGGCGAAGGAAATGAGTATAAAATCTGCCCAATCTATTTTGTTGGCAAAATCTATCGCTAACTGTGGAATGCCATCCTGAACTTGGCGATCATGGGAATAAATGGACATTTCGTATTCATTTAAGTCGATTATTTCAATAAAGTCCTCGGCCTCTTTATAATACTTGCTGATACTGCTTATTAATTTCTTATTTATGGATTGCGAGCTATTACTCGCAGCGAATGCTAATATTTTCATTCGTAAATTATTTTTTAGTGACCATGTGTGATTGAAAAAATTCGAATGCTTTCATCTTCTAAATTTACAAAGTATTTTTTGTAAGCGGATGGAAAATAAAATATACAGTAAAAAAAGAGCATCACAACAGGAGCTATAAAAATACACGATGTTCTTTTATCTTCCAGTTTTAGAACATAAACTTTTCCCTATTCGGTTTGTTTACTTCTCATAACAAAACTATTTCGTTTATTTCTTATAACAGAACTATTTCAAGGCTATGGAAAAACAAAAAGGCAACTTTTTTAAAGATACATTTACCGTTTTAAAAAACTCAGGAATGGGTTTTACAAACGAAGACAGCTTGAAGTATAGCGCATCACTTGCATACTACACTGTTTTTTCTCTTGGGCCTATATTGGTACTGATGATCTCTTTAGCAAGTATTTTTTTTGGTGAAGAGGCTATTAAAGGAAAAATTTTTAGCGAATTAAATGGATTAGTGGGAGCCAGTGCAGCGCGACAGATCCAAGAAGTTATTAAAAACTTAGAGCTGTCTGGTCAGTCTACCATTGCGTTGATAATTAGTATCATCACCTTATTGATTGGTGCTACTACGGTATTTGGAGATATCCAAAACTCTATTAACAAAATATGGCATGTGCGGCCGAAACCCAAAAAAGGTTGGCTAAAACTGGTAAAAGACAGGGTATTATCGTCATCTCTGGTAATAGGTCTTGGATTTCTGTTGGTGGTTACGCTAATTGTAAATGGTGCTATTTTAGCGTTTACGGATAGGTTGCAGCGTCACTTTCCGGATATCACCGTATTCTTGATGGATGTAATCAATTTTTTTATTACGTTCGGCGTTATATTTGTTCTATTTAGCGTAATTTTTAAAGTATTACCGGACGTAAATATCACTTGGCGTACAGTACGATCAGGTGCGCTATTTACATCGGTGCTTTTTGTGATAGGAAGATTGCTGATAGGAATATACTTAAAAACCTCAGGGACCGAATCGACCTATGGCGCTGCCGGTTCTATCGTTTTAATTTTGCTTTGGGTATATTACACGGCTGCAATTTTATACTTCGGTGCCGTGTTTACGAGGGAATATGCCACTCTGAAAGGGATTCCCATACAACCTTCCGAATTTGCTGTACATGTGGAATTACAGGAAATAGAAAAGGAAGTAGATGAGGTACCCCCCGCTCCCTTGAAGCAGGAAGATCAAGTGATTGAAGAAAGAGACTCGGATGAGGACCCGAAAACGTAACAGTACAACAGTTTTAAAAAAGCCGGTCTAATGTGTTTATCATAGACCGGCTTTTTGGATTATAATTTATAGAATTTTTTGACTTTATCTTCTAAATTTTCGATTACAGCAGTGCTGTAATCGACACTATTTAATCGCGATGCTTGTCCCAATGCGCCTGGGCTAAAGACATTTATTTCCATGATTTTATCACCCACAATATCTAGTCCAACAAAGTACATATTGTCTTCTACGAGTTTGTTGGCTACTTTATTGACAAGGCTAAGAACCTTTTCATCGATAAAGGCTTGTTCGGCTTTAGCACCCTGGTGTATATTGCTCCGAATTTCGTCGGCTTGTTGCACTCGGTTTATGGCGGCATATTTTCCGTTTATCACGATGGGTTTTCCATCCAATAGGAAAAACCTTATATCGCCGTTCACCGCTTCCGGCAGATACTCCTGTGCAATGACGTACCCGTCTCTACTGATTACCTCTACGATCTGTTTTAAATTTTGCCGCTCCTTGAATGGGATTAAAAACACATTTTTTCCACCAGAACCTTTTAAGGGCTTAAGTATGATTTTGTCTTGTTGCTCTTCGAGGAATGAAATAACATCTTCGTGGTTTCGTGTTACAATGGTTTTTGGTCGTACCTCTTTCGGAAAGTTCTCTAAATAGAGTTTATTACTCGCTTGAATGAGGGTGTCTGGATCATTAATAACCAAGCGTCCGTTATTTTTGACAAGTTGTGCGAATTGAATTCCCATTGCGGCCGCCCAAGGTCTATTTATCATGTCTAGTACCGGGTCAAAACGAAGCCATAAAACATCTATTTCCTGTAAATTGATAATTTGTTTTTTATTATTTCGGAGGATATTTAATAGATCTTCGCCATTGTCAATACCTGAGTCTGGCTCTGCTACGCGACCGTGTGCGCCAATGCTCCGCTCATTTTGGTAAATAAAATCGGCAAGGCCGATGTAAAAAATAGTATGACCACGTTTTAACGCTGTTAGTGCTAGCACCGTTGTTGTGAAGGCTACTTCTTCTTTATGCGTTTGATTGATTAAAAAGGCTATTTTCATTTGTGTAAATTTATTTATTTATTTATTTATTGATGGATTTTTTTAGCGGGATCAATAAGCTCGCTAAGCTTTTAATGACAATGAAGCTTGCTTTCACTGTTTGTTTGTTTGTTTGTTTGTTTGTTTGTTTGTTTGTTTGGAATGGCAGCTCTATGGATTTCATTAGAATAAATTATTAACGTTTGCGTTTTTTTGGAAGGAATTAATGTACTCACCTGTTCGGACTAGTCATTAATAAGTTTAAATATATTTCCGATTTTATTTATATCCGTAAGCCTTTTCAAATTTTCGTTGTTAAGATAACGAGGTATTAGTGCTGGAGGCTGCAATACACCGCGTTGCATTAAATCTTGTACAATGGGAAGATAATCTTCCCTTATCTTCCCTACTGTTAAAAGCCGAATATCTTTACCCTCTTTAAGGTATTGGATCAATTCGATTAAACCTTGAAGGTAAAGCGCATCTTTGGTGAGTCCACCTCCGCGATATACCCGCATAGTCATCTGAAATGCCGTCTGTTCGGTAAAATTGTATTCCTCTGCAAGCATGGAAAAAGTGTCGATAAAGGAATGCCCCATCAACATATGACGTACAGCAAGGACACGGCCCGCGATGACACGAAGGCGATCATTATTGAGCCCGCCTATCAGATATTCGGCGAATACCGCTAAACCTTCTTGAAGTTGTTCGTAACCAGGGACACCAAGACTAAACAAACTCAGCGGCTGCGCTTTGCCATTAAAATAAGTTACGATATGTGTCCCCACTTCATGCTGAATCAATGCCTTAGCACGTTCTATTCCTATTCGATATTCTTTACTGATATTAAGAACCCCACGATTCACCATTACGCCAGATATATCATCCCGAACACGAACAGTAGTGCTAAAATCCGGACGCTGAGCTTGCAAATATTGTATCTCCTCTCTTGCCATTTTAGCAAATTCATGTGCATCTAGCGTCGTGTCATCTTGGAGGCTGGAACGATCACTGGAATCAATAACGGTCAATATTGCTTTTGCCGTATTCAAAAGTTTATCGCTCACGGCACCAAATATCTGAAGGCTTCCATGCATAAAGTCGTCCTTTCCTCTGTCGCTCAACATCGACATCATTGCATCTAATTCAGTTCTTTTATCCCTAAATAGGTAGGCAATAGTAGGATCATATAAGTCTTCAATCCGCAAATTATACAGATTTCGTTTTACCAAATCTGGATCTATTGGCATAGGACGATAAATAAACTTAGGTGTGCGATAGAATTTGTCTTTTTTAAATTGCAACCAAGCTTCATGGGCATTAATGGGGGTAACTAAGAGGAGAAAATCAAAGCGTTGACTTTCCTGTGCTAACTTCTTGTCGATTTCTAATACAAAGTTTGAAAGTTCTTCGTGTGTTTGTAATTTGAATTCGGCTGCTTTCACAGTGGTATGGATACGCAGAAATTCAAAAAATAATCGAGACAGGCTTTTTCCTAATGTCTCGCGAAAATGACGGAGTAAAATGGGGAGCGTGTGGCCTTGACGATCGATGTATCTTTGTTTTACAGAGATTCCTAACGACATGATCTGCTTGTCCTGTAGTTCCTTTAAGGTGAATAGATCCGAATATCCCTCCGGCTTGGGCACTTTACTCAATTTTTCGAGGGCTACGGTAATATCAGGAGCTTCAAGTACAATATTTTTAGCAAAGTATTCTGCAAGCTGCAACGCGTTTTTTTGTGATAATTGAATAGATATGTCCTGTACCTGATCTTTGGGTGCGTTCCATACTTCTATTACGAGACACGATCCGAACTCCTTTGCTAGTGCTTCCGCTATAATGCCGATCCACTCTTCCTGCGTGAAATCTAATTTATAAATAATACTTGCCGTCTCGGATTTAGTTAGATCCGCCAGCATGCGATCTTTACCTTCTATCGGTACGCGGTAGATAAAAAGATATGGAACAATCTTATTAAAGACCAATTTACCAATATTGGGTATCTGCTGATGGAAAGGCTTTTTTTCTTTTATAGCCTGCATGATCTGCTGTATGGTTTTATCCTCTTGTATCATCAAAATTATATTCTTGTAAATCAGTTAGTGCATTCATCAAAACTTGCCTGTAGGCCATGATACGCTCAATATACGGCTCACCTGTCCATTCGTCCATAAAATCTTTTCTAAATTCAATGGATAATACGCAACCTTTAGCTCCAAACTTTCCATTGATGAATTTAGAAAGATATCCCCCCTTGAATTTTACATTTTCACGAATGTCAATCGGCTGGGAGAGATATGCCTGATTCTGTACAGAAGTCATAAAACGTTGAATGAGCGGTTTCCATTTTGGATGATTATAAATCGTGCCCAAATTGATTTGAGGATTTGATTCATGATCTACCTCTTCATCCGGTCCGGATCGCTTGCAGTTATAACTATGGATATCGAGCACAACAAAATATCCATGGTCATCGATTGTACGTTGAATCAGCGTTTCTATTTCCTTGAATACATTTTGGTGTTCGTGTTGCAAGGCAGTGATGTGATTTTCTGGGAGTGTCGCCCAGACGGAGAGCCCCCAAGCTTGCTCAGGACGCAAGTAAATAGCGTCCGCGATTGTTCTATTAATATCCAATTGGAAGCGGGAGGTACTAACTATAAATTTATTAATCGGTAACTCAGCTATCGTACCGGTGTATGGGTCTTCTTCTCTAAATCGTTCAGCGTCGTTGAGTTTGAGATAATCCGTTAGCTCAGGATTTATCCGATTACCATCGTGAAGAGCAAAGGACCAAAACGGACTATTACTTGTATTGACATAATATGCAAAAAAATCAGACATAGTATTTGTTGTTATTCGTTACAAATTATAACGTATAAGAGATTGAAAAGTTTGTTATGTCTGCTTTTGAGGTCCTAGTTGAGCGAGATTCGCAATCTGAACGACCGTGAACTATACACACACGGAACAAGCTTACTTAAGTAGGTTTTAATATTTGTAAATAAGCTTTGGAATTTAAAATAATTGTTCGATATTAGATTATATCTACTTATGTCTACCGTTATTGATGCTTGAACTAAAACGTATAAATGTGCTGTTTGCAGATGATTCTGAAATATATCATTTGCTGTTTAAGGCTTTTCTTAGAGGTAAGGAACACTTTAACCTGATGCATTGTGCGATAAATGGAAAATTTTTAGTTGATTATATTTTTCACAGCGCTGTGGTTCCCGATGTATGTGTATTGGATTTGCATATGCCTGTCTTGAATGGGATAGATGCCTGTCAACAAATCAAAAGGTACTTTCCACATATTATTTTACTTGGATTTACCTCCTCAAGTGATGACCGTGAAAAGGAGGAGATGATTAATGCAGGAGCTCAGCGGGTTTTTCCGAAAGAAAATTTGAAAGAATTAATCGACTACCTAGAAAAAGCAAGCTTTAATTAGTCATTCTGTCCCGAAATAGAGTTATATATTTATTATTATTCTCCACCGTTAGGCAGCTTGCAATGTTTTCAGTATTATTACTTGCGCTTATTTAGAAAAAAAGCGTATATTATGCTGTTTTTATAATATTAAAGAAATAATCGAAATTGAAATTCACTGAATTTGGTTTAGTCCCTCTGTTGGAGGAAGGACTTGACAGCATGGGGTATCTTAATGCTACCCCTATACAAGAGCAGGCTATACCTGTCATTCTCCAAGAAAAAGATTTAATAGCCTGTGCTCAAACCGGCACCGGTAAAACAGCATCATATCTTTTGCCCATCTTAAATAAAATAGCAATTCGTGAGACTAACCACGTTGACACGTTAATTCTTGTTCCGACACGAGAACTTGCCTTGCAGATCGATCAGCAAATAATGGGCTTATCGTACTTTACCGGAACGACCTCTATTACCGTTTATGGAGGAGGAGGAGGGATGGATTACGAGCAACAGAAGAAGGCCATACAAGAAGGAGTGAATATTATTGTGGCCACACCAGGACGCTTGATCGCACATATGGCTTCTGGTAAGCTCGATTTTTCTAAACTTAGACACCTTATTTTAGATGAAGCGGACCGAATGCTAGATATGGGATTTTATGATGACCTCATAAAGATTATCAGCTATCTTCCAGCTAAAAGACAGAATTTATTGTTTTCTGCTACGATGCCATTTAAAATACGGTCTTTAGCAAAGAAAATCCTTCACGACCCTATCGAAATTAATATTGCCTTGTCAAAACCTTCTGAAGGTATTAAGCAACAAGCATATCTTGTCTATGACGAACAGAAGATGGAACTGATAAAGTCCCTACTTTCTGATCCGTCTTTCACAAGTATTATCATTTTTGCTTCGAAGAAAGAAATCGTAAAAAGATTGACCACCGAACTCCGTAAAGGCGGGATAGCTGCTGAGGCGTTTCATTCCGATCTAGAACAGGCACAGCGGGAAGACGTGATGAATAGATTCAAAGGTAAAAGGCTGAATGTATTGGTGGGTACAGATGTCATATCGAGAGGCATTGACGTAGTGGGAATTAGTTTGGTCATAAATTACGATGTTCCTCCTGACCCGGAAGACTACGTACATCGTGTCGGTCGGACTGCTAGGGCAGCTACAACAGGTACAGCAATTACCTTTATAAATATGAAGGATCAAATTCGCTTTTCCAAAATAGAGGAGTTGATCGGTGCTGAAGTTGAAAAGGTGCCACTACCGGAAGGATTTTCCGAGGGACCGAGCTATGATCCCAAAAGGAGACCTCCCAGGAAGAAGTCAAACAATAAGACTAACTTCAGGAAATTTTCTAAGAAATAAAAAAGTGCTAAAAGCACTTTTTTATTTCTTGCTTATGCCTCTATATACTCAACTTTAGACCACCGTAGTAATTGCGCGGAGGTGCTGGATTAAAATATCTTCCATTGATTGGATCAGTATTTCCAAAAAATGCATTGATATCGTTTCCTAAGCTATACTGTTCATTGAGGAGATTATCGACTCCTAAAAAAAACTGGATACTTGCAGATTTAATAAATTTTGTAGTCCAGTTCACTTTGGCTTGGAGAAGATGAAATTTCTTTGCAAAAATAGAATTCCCATCATTTAATGGCATACTCGAAGTATATTGATGCTGTACGTTAAGGCCAAAATCGTTTAATAACTCTAAATTGAGGGTATTCACCCATACCCAATCTGGTACCGCAGTAATTTTATTATCGCTATAGTCGTTCTCTTCAATTTGATACGTCCCAAAGCGGTAGTGGTTATAAGCTAGGCTGCTATTGAGATTTAGGGCACTAACAAGTCGATCCGGATTAGGCATCAATAGATAAGCCCATACGGCGGCTTCAATTCCTTGCTGATTCATTTCACCCGCATTGATATAATAGTCTGCATCATTTTCGCGTACCTGCCTCACTATACCATTATTCATACGATAATCGTATAGTGCAATGTCGGCAACAAAACGTCTATTCTGCGTATTCCATCGAATGCCCGTTTCGTAATTTGTGCCAGTTTCGGCGTCTAGCTCCGTGTTTATTGTAATGTCTGAAGGGCGTACTTCGGCAATAGTCGGGGCAGAATATCCTCGGGAAATTGAAGCGCGTAGCGCAACTTGATTGGTTATCAGAAAAGACGTCGCAATACGAGGCATCCAGATATCTCCAAAGCCAATGCTTCCATCCGGACTGCTGGTTTCTGGAAAATGCTGACGATAATTTATGCTATTTTTATTTAAGCCGATCGAGCTCTCTACAGTCCATTTTTCAAAAAGATGGGCCATTGCCCGATAGAAGAAACTATATTGCGCATTATTCAGCTCGTCTCGAGCTTGAGCTTCCGTCGCTGTCCCACCGACATTTTCATAATTATCGATTTTATAATATCCTTTTTGCGCCTCTAATCCCAGCTGCATTTGCCATTTAATGTTGACTTTTTCCTCGTCTACATACGAGAAATAGGTACGTATGCCTGCATTTTTCTCCTTTCGAAATTCGTAATTGGTAATAAATGGATTTTCTAAATCGGTAAAAGATCCAAATAGGTTTATCGAATGTGCTAATTTATCGGTGATAGTCGCATTATGCGAAATTCCTGTATAGAGTGTTTTGTTGTAGATCCCGGCTTTTTGTGCGGCAGCACTTGGATTGGGCCCGGCAGCAGGTCTGGATTGTCGCGGGTCTTCTTCATATTGCGACAATGTCAATCCGCCAGGTGTGCGATACCCTAGATCACTGTAAAGTACAAATAGTTTAAGCTCGTTGCTCGTATTGTATTTCCATTGATGCGCCGTTTGAAATGTTTTTTTGTTTAACGCCGTATTGCTCCGATAGCCATCGGATCGGGTAAGCGATTGATCAAAAGAAAAGTTGTAGTTTTCGTTGACTTTTCGCTGCATGCTCAACTGCTCCTGGAATAAACCATATGATCCTGTACCCAACAATAGTTCCGTATGGCTTTTTTGAATATTAAAGCCTTTGGGTTGAATACGGACCACACCTCCTGAATTCGCTCCGTATAATGAGCCATCCGGGCCTTTGGTAACATGGATATCCGCTATACTTGCAGGATCTATAAGATTAAGGTAGGTGTTTCCTCCTGCATCTGTTAATGGAAAATCGTCTATATATATTTTAACATTACGGATCCCAAAAGGTGATCTAATAAGGCTTCCGCGCATGGCGAGCCGATAGCTTCCGGGCGAACGCTCTTCCATGCGAATACCTGGAACAGTGCTAAGTGCAGGTAGAAGTGTAGTGGTACCTTGATCTTGTATTTGCCTAGCAGAAACCACTTGACCCGATGCTGTCAACGAAAGAAGGGGTTGGTTTACGAAATAGGCCTTAATTTTAACAGGTACAATCGATATGGCGGTTGAATCGGATACATCTTGCGCCCCTACGGGTAGTGCACCAATAACACATATCGCTATCCAGATGGTTTTCATTTTATGGAACATGAGGATGGGGTTAGAATGCTTCATTTAATCCCAAGAAAAGACCACGTTGTCCGAATTTTCCAAAAGCATAATCAATACATAAATTGGTTCTTGTCATTTTGTTAAACAGAATGCGGAGTCCACCACCTCCAGCAGGCTGCCATTGCTGAAATAGTTTTGTCCCCATTTGGTCGTCGGCCGTTTGCACATTGGCAAATACTACACCGCTTAAAAATTGATTTTTGAGAATTGGAAATCGGTATTCCATTTCGGAATAGAAAAATGATATGCCCTTAAAATATCCGTTAGTATATCCACGACCGCTACGTGCATAGGGATCTTTACCTGTACCAGGTAAATCTAAATAAAAGAGTGCACCGCCTAGGTTATACGAACCGTAGTTCCAGAAAGCCAAGACATGATTGGGCCGTTGTTCGGATAGCTGCCAATATTTTCTAAAATCGGTCTGTAGCTGATAAGCATTTTTTTGACTTCCAAGCCAGGTTTGGTTCATGCGTAGCACCACGTCCGTATAGATTCCTTTATAAGCACTATTTGGATTGTCCCGGGTCAGATACTGGAGGTTAAACATGAGTCCATTATTGTTGTTTTGTGTGGAGTTGAAATTATTCCATTCACTGTAAATATCGTTTGGTGAGGTATCGAACTCACTGGAAGTTCTAATATTTCGCTTGAGTTCAAAAAACACGCCTCCGCCAACAAACATACCGGGTAACAGCTGTTTGTATAAACGTTCACTAAATCCATATACGTTATAATGATTTACATATCGGTTACGTTCCGGATTATTCATAATCACTTCGTCTGCTTCTGGATTATCAAGTGGAATGCCCGTCCCGAGTCCGTAATCGAGACCTACCATTTTTGCCCCCACTATGTTACCCTTCAGGTTCCATTTGTTATCTTTGGTGTAGGTGTCGTGTGCTAAATAGGCATAAAATATTCCTCTGGTGGTATAATTCGCAGAAGTCGCAAAAATAGACATGCTCGTTGTCTTTTTATCACCTAGATATACACCACCAACAGCTTTCAAACCGATCTGGAAACCAATGCTCGGATTATAATTAATGTTAGGTAAATAAGAAATCCCAGACCTTGCTTTCGGTGTAGAAGTGGTGTCTGCCTTTCTAAAGGGATTGATATCCTGAAACAGATCCACCACATCGTATAATTTACTATCTACGAATTGGGTGGTATCCTGTATGACTACGCTAGAATCTTGTATAGAAACTACTTGTGCAGTACTATTTGGCAAATAAGCGAAATATAATATTAGGACGGTAGGTAAATATCTCATGCTGTGAATTAAACGCACGAAAATAAAGAATAGTTTTTAAACTCCGCGCTGATTAAAGAGAATATACCTGCGATACATTAATATCTGTCAAAAATAATGTAAATTCGAATTTTGCATTAAAGTTCAAACCATGAAAAAATACATATCGATCTCTCTTTCTTTCTTTTTGATTTCGCTATGCTTTTCGCAAGTGCGAGATACGGCCGCAGTTGCCCACACGGTTGATAAATGGCATTTTTCGGCGGCAAATGCTGATTTCAATACTTATTTCGATCTATTACATACGGAATCGATATTTATCGGAACCGATGCGACCGAACGCTGGAATAAACCCGAATTCATGGAATATGCAAAACCACATTTTGATAAAGGTCGTGCCTGGGATTTTAAATCTCTTGTCCGTTTTGTGAATTTTTCTGTAGATGGTCAAACTGCTTGGGTAGATGAATTGTTAGATACTCAGATGAAAATCTGTAGAGGTTCGGGTGTTTTGGTTTTGGAACGAGGCGAATGGCTTATTAAACAATATGTACTTTCCATAACAATACCTAATGACATGGTGGAGACGATAGTACCACTCAAAGCACTTCAAGAGGATAAAATCATCGAACAAATACGTTCGGATAAATAAATATAAAGGAGAAAAACACATGATAATCCAACACCAACAAGAAACAAGTAAAGGTCGCTTCGTAGCCTTAGAGGACGGAAAGCAGATCGGAGAGATGTCCTATTCCGTAGCCGGAACCGATAAAATCATCATCGATCGTACCGAAGTCGATCCCGAAGAGAAAGGAAAGGGTATAGGACATGTTATGCTATATAAAGCGGTAGAATATGCTCGGGATAATACAATTAAAATCCTTCCCTTATGTCCTTTTGCTAAGGCCTCATTCGATCGGGATGTTAATATACGTGATGTATTATTTACATAATAATTTTCGATCATCAAAATTTATTTCCCAAAATAGCAGATCCACCGAAAGATAAGATTTGTTATTTTGGGATGACGTATATTCTTCACCCTTTTGATCTTCCTAAGTCATAATTAACCCTTTTATGGCGATTTAGATTTGATTTTCTTATCTTTAGGCGAATTTTAAAAATAGCGCACTTCGTGTCGGCAAAATTTAACTTTACTTCAATGAAAATTAATAATACACAATAAAAATTATGTCATCTAAAATCATTTACACTAAGACAGATGAAGCTCCTTTATTAGCAACATACTCGTTCTTACCTATTGTTCAAGCATTTGCTAAGACGGCTGATATCGATGTTGAATTAAGAGATATTTCATTAGCAGGCCGTATTCTCGCTAATTTTCCGGACTATTTAACACCCGATCAAAAAACGGCTGATGCATTAGCCGAACTCGGCCAATTGGCTACTCAACCTGACGCAAACATCATTAAATTACCAAATATTTCAGCTTCTATTCCCCAGTTGAAGGGAGCTATTGCGGAGTTACAAAAAGCAGGATATAATGTACCCAATTATCCAGATAATGCGGGTTCGGAAGAAGAAGAAAATATTAAAGCCGTTTATGCTAAAGTGTTAGGTTCGGCTGTAAACCCTGTTTTACGTGAAGGAAACTCGGATCGCCGTGCACCTAAGGCCGTGAAAAACTATGCTAAAGCTAATCCACACTCCATGGGTGCTTGGTCTGCGGAAAGCAAAACCAAAGTTGCTTCTATGCAAGATGGTGATTTTTATGCGACAGAAAAATCGATAACCATAGAAGACGATTCACAATTTAAAATAGAGTTTGTGAACAACGATGGTGTCGTTAAGGAACTAAAAGGGTTGGCTAATTTAAAAGCAGGCGAGGTAATCGATTCATCCGTTCTAAATTTAGGAAAATTAAAATCATTTGTAGCTGCGACGATCGAAGAAGCAAAAGCTGAAGGCGTACTATTATCGGCGCATCTAAAAGCAACAATGATGAAGGTTTCTGATCCGATTATTTTCGGTGCGATTGTAGAAGTATATTTTAAAGACGTCTTTGCAAAATATGGAGAGCTATTTGACCAACTGGGTATCAATAAAAATAATGGACTAGGAGAGGTATACGCTAGGATAACCGGACAGGCTCAGGAAGCTGAAGTAAAAGCAGCTATTGAAACAGCCATCGCAAATGGCCCGGATCTAGCCATGGTTAATTCAGATAGAGGGATTACTAACCTCCACGTACCTTCGGATGTAATCGTAGACGCTTCGATGCCGGCCATGATCCGTACCTCAGGACAGATGTGGAATAAAGATGGTAAATCGCAAGATACGATCGCAATTATTCCAGATCGTTCGTACGCTGGTATTTACCAGGCAACAATTGATGACTGTAAAGAAAACGGAGCATTAGATCCAACTACTATGGGATCTGTTCCTAATGTGGGTTTAATGGCACAGAAGGCGGAAGAGTATGGTTCGCATGATAAAACTTTCCAAGCAATCACTACAGGTACGATCCGGGTAGTAGATGCTAATGGAAGTGTTCTATTGCAACAAGCTGTTGAAGAGGGGGATATCTTCCGTATGTGTCAAACAAAAGATGCACCTATTCAAGACTGGGTTAAACTAGCCGTAAACCGTGCGCGTCTGTCAGCTACTCCAGCGGTGTTTTGGTTGGACGAAAATCGTGCTCACGATAGAGAAATCATTAAAAAGGTAGAGAAATATTTGGGAGATTTTGATACTAACGGATTGGATATTTTCGTTATGAACCCTGTTGAAGCGACTAAGTTCTCCTTGGATCGCATTCGCCAAGGATTAGATACTATTTCAGTAACTGGTAATGTATTACGTGATTACTTAACTGATTTATTCCCGATTCTTGAAGTGGGAACTTCAGCGAAAATGTTATCTATCGTTCCATTAATGAATGGTGGTGGCCTTTTTGAAACAGGCGCTGGTGGTTCGGCTCCTAAACACGTTGAGCAATTCTTGGAAGAAGGATATCTTCGTTGGGATTCATTGGGTGAATTCTTAGCTTTAGGAGCTTCTTTGGAGCATCTGTCACAAACACAAAATAACCCTAAAGCATTAGTGCTAGCGGAAGCTTTGGATGTTGCAACAGAAAAATTCCTGGCTAATGACAAATCGCCGGCACGTAAAGTAGGTCAGATAGACAACCGTGGTTCGCATTATTATCTGACAGCATATTGGGCGGAAGCATTGGCAGCACAAACAAAAGATCCTGAGCTAGCCGCTAATTTTGCACCTTTGGCGAAGGTATTATCTGAAAATGAGACCAAAATAAACGAAGAACTGATTGAAGCACAAGGTAAAAAACAGGATATCGGCGGATATTATTTCCCTAATGATGACTTGGCGACTGAAGCTTTACGTCCTTCAAAAACATTAAACGATGCGATTGCTACGCTGTAAATTTTTGTAATAATAAATAATAGAGATAAATAAAAAATCCTCATTCTTTCGGATGAGGATTTTTTATTGAACGGGATTCCTGTATCTTTCTATTTCAATTTATAAGTTACCCCATCAAATGTCATTTTAACGGGTAGAATGTAGCCATCTCTGTCGAATTTCATTTCGTCAATGCAAGTTACGCGTTCGCTCGCTCCGGTTTTGCCAAGTGGTCTGCGGTGGTAAACCATATAGTACTTATCTTTATTAGGCACCTGAATAACCGAATGATGCCCAGCACCAGTGGCAATTTCTGGATCTTGCTCGAGGATGGTGTTGATACGTTCGAAAGGACCGAATGGAGAGTCTGCAATGGCATAGGCAACTTTATAATCCGGTCCGGTCCATCCTCCCTCAGACCACATAAAATAATATTTATTATTCCGGATAAACATAAATGGACCTTCTACATAATCTTTGGGGGTGATTTCTTTGTAATAACTCCCGTCATCGAAAGGTAAAATGCCGGTAAAATCCGGTTTGAGTTTTACTATATTGCAATGTTTCCAACCACCATAATACATGTAGTACGTACCATCTTTATCCTTAAATACAAATTGATCGATAGGTTGCGCTCCATTAATGATCTTATTAATCAATGGCTTACCGATCAAATCTTTATAGGGGCCTTCAGGTTTGTCTGCAACAGCAACACCTATGCCACCTACTTCACCTTCATGGACATCATTGGCTCCAAAAAATAAATAATATTTCCCATCCTTTTCGATTACAGCAGGTGCCCACATAGCGCGTTTGGCCCATTTTACTTCAGTTGTATCCAGGATTCGAGAATGCTTGGTCCAAGTTTTTAGATCCTTAGAGGAGAAGGCATCAAAAAAGATTTGGTCTTCGTATGCTGCCGAGAAAGTAGGATATATCCAAAAAGTATTGTTGTAAACGATACCCTCTGGATCGGCATAATAGCCTTCAAAAACGGGATTTTGTTGTGCTTGTACCGTAAGGTTAGCTGCAAAAAAGAGTGTAATTAATAGTTTCTTCATTTGTATATAGGTTTTATCCCAAAAATATAAAAACAAATAAAAATGCGCAAGAGATTATTTAAAAGGTTTTAGCATTATACACCAATATGCTATTTCAGTACATTACTGACCATTGAACTCATGATAGATTAACCGTACGTTTTCCTGTTCGGCTCCACCTTCAATAACCATTTTGTCGCGAAAGCCTGTTTCATTCAACCGTTTTTCTTGCTTTTTAGTTTTCCAGATATTGATAACTGCCAGTCTACCGATTGTGGTGGAGGATAGACCCAATTGATCACAGGAGTAGTCGCCCAGTAAATAGCGGTTATAATAGAGATGAACTTCGCGCATCATTTGCCGCATAAGCGGTTGCTTTGGATAATGAGCATGTATAGGCTCGTCTTTTAGTGCCGTAGCTAATGCTAAGGTATCTTCATCACCTTCGCGTTGGGTCATAGTCCAATAGAATAAGGCCTCAATAGCTTCATTTTCATTCTCTGGAATAATCTCTAGCGGTATACCCAATAGGTAGCCAATGTATTTCCAGAGATGAAAAAGACCATCTATTTCTTCGTCGGTTGGTTGTATACCCATACGTCGGAGTCCAACCAAGAATACAAGTGAAAAACCTAAATTAGTTGCCAACATATCCCAACTATTGAGTGGTACACCCCATTTATTGCTATCCCAATCTGTCTTTCCAAGTATATTGACACGGGCAAAAGAATGTATCATACGAGTAGACAATATATGCTTGAATCCCAGATTAGGACTTTCCAACGCATTTTCTTTCGTGATCTGAACCCAAAACTCAACGGTTTCGGTGAGTCGCTTAGCAGCTCCCTTTTTAAGGGCACCTGTATAGATCAAGGGCTTGTTTATAGCCGCAGATTCGTATCCCCCCATTAAACAATAATCTCGGAGAACGATAAGAGAAGTTAATCCTGGACGCCTGCTTAATTCGGCTCCAACCTGCAATCTTTTCCTGTCTAGCCAATCAGGATTGATATCGATGTGCTTAAAGAAGTCGTCAAACACGGTTTTTCGCTCTTTGGTAATCGGATTTTGATCAATATAATCGAAAAGACATGCATTGCCACGGACAAATCCTACGTGTTCGAAGAGATCAAGCACAACTTGATCTCCTAGGCGATCCCATTGGTACAATAGTGGAATAAATTTTTCGGAAATTGTCAAATCAGGTACATACCCCAGCCGGTTAAGTAATTCTTTGCCCATGCCTTGCGACCAATAATGCGCAAAAGAGGTATTGTTGTATTTAAAGCGATAAGGGATATGCGTCATGTGATTTACTATTAATTGTTTACAGACCAGTTAAAATACATCGCCGTTGCAATCAGATAATCATCAGGACGCTTTACAAAGGTAAAATCGACGTAATCGACAACACAGGATTCGATATCACTGCAACAAAATTGCCGTTCAATTGCAAAGTGCATTCGAAATCTACCTGTATTTTTGCTGATGTCATAGTGCCAATGGTTGATGTGTAGGTCACCTATTTGTGGCCCCCCATCTTTGTCTGCTACGACTTCCAATAAGGATTCCTTTAGCGCTGTCAATTGTAATTGAGATAGTCTGACAAGAAGTGATTGCGGGTCAAAGTTGCAGTCTAGGATATCCAAATCAGATACCACAATAGCCATATCAATCTGTATGTTCTCGTTCATAGGATACTATTTTTTCATGCTGTTTCCAGTCTTTTACAAATCGGTCTAGGAGACGGATTCGCTCTTGGGCATCAATATGCACTAAACACATTACTGCTTCTCCACAAATAAACGAAATAAATCCGATTGACTTTTGGATTAATTCTGACGAGAACGTGATGCGCTTATCCCTAGTACAAACGGTGAAATAATTTGTTTTCATTTTCCGTACTTTAATTTCGGAAATGAATATGTCTAAGTGTTCTTCCCACGCGCCAATCTGAAGAGTAAGCTGTTGTCGTAAAAGAGTGCGTTGTAAATTAGAGACAGTTTTTTTAAGAACGGGATAAGCAGGTGTATATATTTTACCGTGATGGAGATAAGGATTAGCTAATTGGGATTCGATTATAAGAGGGAGGACTGCATCGAAAATCTGAAACTTATCGAACTGCTTTTCGGAATTGGTGTTTGTTACATAATTGTTGATGAGTCGGCTATTGGCCCGTATGTAGGCATATAGCTCGGCTGTCGGTATTGCATACGGCACATGCAGATGAATCATCTGATTTTTATAGGCACCAATCGCAATGACTTTGGAAGAGGATTGAATAACAATATTATATGTGTAGCCGTCTACTTCTATAATCATTTTGTATAAAATAGTTACTTAACATTTTGCGTAGGTTTTATTATGTTTGCATATAATAATTAGTATAAATATGAATAAAATTTTTGTATTGACAGCATTATTATCGACTTCGGCCTATTCTTTTGCCCAAGAAGGTAAAGCAATCGATCTGTCACTTATGGATCAAACAGTTCGTCCCCAAGATGATTTTTATAATTATGTTAATGGGAACTGGATGAAAACAGTAGAAATCCCTTCGGACAAAGCGCGTTGGGGATCTTTTGACGAACTTCGTGAAAATACTGATATAGCCAGTTTGAAAATCTTAAAAGAATCGTTAGATACGAAATTTGAAAAAGGTTCGGACGGTCAAAAAATAGCAGATCTGTATAAATCGTATATCGACTTTACGACGCGCGACCAGATCGGATTAAAACCAATCCAGGATCAGCTACAATCGCTAGACGAGGTGAATAATCTAAAAGATCTATATGAATACTTTGTTGAATACGGTCGAATCGGGGGAAATCCATTTTTTGGAGGATACGTGTACGCCCATATGAAAAATAGCAGTATAAATGCAGTATATCTTGGGGGTGGAAGTTTGGGGTTAGGCCGTTCGTATTACCAAAGTGTTGATGAAAAGAATACAGAAACCTTAGCCGATTATAGCAATTTTATTTCTAAGCTCTATAGTAAAGTAGGCCAAAAAACAAGAGATTTGAAAGGCCCTAAAGTCGTTGAATTCGAAAAATCGATTGCAGCTAATCTGAAAACGATCGAGGAATCACGTGATGCGCAAAAAAGATACAATCCTGTAGCTGTTAAAGACCTGAAAGAACTAGTCAAAAATATAGATGTGGCTCAATATTTAGCCGATCTTGGTTTCAAAGCGGATACGGTGATCATTAGCGAATTGAAATATTACCAAAATTTGGATAAAATCCTAAATCAAACAAATCTTCCGCAAATCAAGGAGTATCTTAAATTCCATATTATTAATGGCGCTACAGGTTACTTAACAAAGGAATTGGACGAATTGTCATTTGATTTTTATGGACGTAAATTGAAAGGACAGAAAGAACAACGCGCGTTAGATAAACGCGGTTTGGAATTTGTAAACGGGACAGTAGGGGATCTGTTGGGTAAATTATATGTAGAGGAACATTTTCCAGAAGAAGCAAAAGCAGCTTGTGAAGAATTGGTGCAGTATTTAATCAAATCCTTCGAAGTGCACATTAATAATTTAGCATGGATGTCGCCCGTGACTAAAGAGAAGGCATTGGAAAAATTAGCAAAATTCAATGTAAAGATAGGATACCCGGATAAATGGAAAGATTATTCGCAGATGAATGTTGGTACTTCGCTATACGATAATGTAAAAAGTATTAATTTATGGGCGTTTCAAGAGAATTTAGAAAAACAGGGGAAACCGGTAGATAAAACGGAATGGGGTATGACGCCACAGACCGTAAATGCTTATTATAGTCCGTTATTTAACGAAATTGTATTTCCAGCGGCAATATTACAACCTCCATTTTACGATTATAAAGCGGATGCTGCAGTTAACTTTGGTGGAATCGGTGCTGTTATTGGTCATGAACTATCTCATGGATTTGATGATTCGGGATCGCAGTACGATGGCAACGGTAATTTGAACAACTGGTGGACGGAAGAAGATAAAGCGGAATTCGATGCGGCTGCCAATGCTTTGGTCGCACAATTTGAAAGATACGAACCTGTTCCAGGTGTATTTGTGAACGGTCGTTTTACATTGGGTGAAAATATTGGTGATCTAGGTGGCTCGTCTGTTGCTTTTGACGCGTTAAAAATGTATTTAAATGACAACGGAAATCCTGGTCAAATTGATGGGTTTACGCCGGAGCAACGCTTCTTCTTGTCGTGGGCAACAATCTGGCGCACCAAAACAACCGATGAGTTTGTGGTAAACCAAGTAAAAACGGACCCACATTCACCAGCCCAATATCGTGCATTTGCACCAATTATTAATTTAGATGGTTTTCATGAGGCTTGGGGTACAATGGAAGGCGATAAGCTTTACGTACCGAAAGATAAACGCATTATCATCTGGTAGATAAACGCAAGAACGTTACAACAAGGAAAGGCCATTTATACAATGGCCTTTTTCTCTTTGGAATCTATTATTTCTTACTTCATATTCCTAATTTCCTCTTGCTCTCGCAGTTTGTCCACATTGTTCTTCTCACCAAACGCTTCGGTCTTATTTTGGAATGATTCTAAGATCTCTTTTATTGCGTCAGAATTATCCGCTGTGCGTTGATAAATATCTGGTATTTTGCTTTCTATGATTTTATCACCAAGTTCAATATTATCAACTTCAATTTTACCGATCTTTTCCAATACTGCTTGTTGACTATTTCTCACGTCTTCCAATTCTCGTGAAATCTTCGCCATTAAATCAAATTGCTTTAATTTATCCATAGTCTTATCATATTTGTTTCTATATGAAGAACGATTGAAGTACAAAATTGTTTTAACAAAAAACAGCTTATTACGAATAAGCTGTTTGTCTATAAAAAAGTTTCTTCTTACGCAGTTTTTCCGGGATAAACTTCCAAGGCTTTTTCTAAACAACGTAAAGCCTTTTTTAAATCTTCTTGATTTAAGACGTACGCCAACCTCACTTCGTCCTCTCCAAATCCTGCTGTACTATAAAATCCTGTGGCTGGCGCCATCATTACGGTTTCATTATTGTAATTAAAGTCCTCCAATATCCATTGACAGAATCTATCCGCATTGTCGATAGGTAGCTTAGCCACAACATAAAAAGCGCCTCCTGGGTTTGGGCAAAATACACCGTTAATACTATTTAAACCACTTACTAGCGTATCTCTTCTTGCAGTGTACTCTTTTGAAACAGCATCAAAATAGGAATCCGGCGTGTCTACTGCGGCCTCTCCTGCGATTTGCCCCTCCAGTGACGGACTTAAACGTGCTTGTGCGAATTTTAAGGCGGTTTGATATAATTCTTTGTTTTTGGTGATTAAACAGCCAATGCGCGCACCGCAGGCCGAGTATCGTTTGGATATTGTATCTAAAACGACGACATGGTTTTCTAAGCCTTCCAAATGCATTGGCGAGATAAATTCTCGACCGTCATAACAAAACTCACGATAGGCTTCATCAGAGAATAAATATAAGTCATATTTAAGACATAAGACACGTAAAGCTTCTAGCTCCTCCTGAGAGTACAGATAACCTGTAGGATTATTTGGGTTACAAATAGCTATAGCTTTTGTTTTTGCTGTGATTACTTTTTCGAATTCTGTGATAGAAGGCAAAGCAAATCCACTATCAATATATGACATAATTGGCTTAATAACAATGTCTGACGAACAGGCAAAGCCATTATAATTGGCGTAAAAAGGTTCCGGAATAATAATTTCTTCACCGGGGTTTAAGCATGCTTGCATCGCGATGGTGATGGCTTCTGAACCGCCATTGGTAACTAATATGTCGGTTGGAGCTATAGAATAGTTTAATTTATTGTAATATTGAGCCAGTTTATTTCTATAAGATGCTGTCCCTTCAGACGCTGTATACGCCCATACTTTAAAGTCGATGTTTTTGAGGGCACTCAACATCCCTTCGGGTGTTTTAATATCGGGCTGGCCGATATTTAAATGATAGATCTTTTTGCCGTCTTTTTTAGCTTGATCTGCAAAGGGGGTTAATTTTCGAATCGGTGAGGCAGGCATATTAATACCTTTTTGTGAAATTTTTGGCATGAAGCATTCATTTTTTTTGTTATGTGCAAACTTAGATAAAATGCTTTGAATTCACGAATGCATAATAGAAATACAGAAACTGATGGCTAAAAAAAAAAGCCACACGAAACCGTGTGGCCTTAACAATATCTGTATTCGATTACTGAACTGTTCCTTTAACAGTAAGGGTTTTCACAGGTGTCTTTGTGTTAGATTTAACCGTGAATGATTTCGTAAATGGACCCTTTGCAGCCGCATTAAAAGTTGCTTTGATTGTTCCGGTTTCTCCGGGTTTAATAGGGGCTTTTGAAAAATCAGCAACCGAACAACCACAAGACGGAGCTACATCCGACAAGATGATAGGGGCATCGCCTGCGTTAGTAAACTTAAATTCGTGTGAAACAGGCGTTCCCTGAGGAATATTACCAAAGTCATGTGTTTCTTTTTCAAACTTAAACTCTCCAATCGCCACACTCATAGCTGTTAAAGAGATAAAAGCTATCATTATCGCTACTACATTTAAAACCTTGTTCATAGTTATTACGTTAAATATTATATTTCAATCTTATTCGTATCTTCAACATACGTACCAAATGTACCACAAATTGGATTGAAAATGGTTTCTAGTCTTTAAATTAACAATATTTTTACAAATTATCCAAACACAACATTAGATAATCCCTTCCTTCAGTAAATCCTGAATATGTACAATTCCTATAAAATTGTCATTCTCGGTTACTAACAACTGCGAGATGTTATTTTCACGCATCTTATGTAACGCATTAACGGCTAGATCGGTAGAGTCGATCATCTTGGGGTGCTGTGCCATAATATCTTTGGCAGTAAGATCCGAAATGTTATCGTATTGTTCGAGCATCCGGCGTATATCTCCGTCGGTAATGATACCAATAATCTGATTCTTTTCAATGACCGCTGTGGCTCCTAGTCTATACTTCGTGATGGTGATAATTACTTTTCTAACATTGTCTTCAGGTGAAACAACTGGTTTACCGTTTTCGTCCGACAAGTCGACTACTTTAAGGTAGAGTTGCTTGCCCAACGCGCCCCCTGGATGATATTTCGCGAAATCTCTATCGGTAAACTGGCGTGCAGATTGGAGGCATACAGCGAGTGCATCGCCCATCGCCAATTGAGCTGTAGTGCTGGTGGTGGGTGCCAAGTTATTCGAACATGCTTCGCGTTCGACTGTCGTATCCAAAATATAATCGGCTTTATCGGCAAGAAACGATGCCGTATTCCCAACTAATGCCACAAGCTTATTTTGACTGTGTTTTAAAAACGGCACTAACACTTTTATCTCTGGGGTGTTACCGCTTTTAGACAAAGCTATAATAAGGTCATCTTTTTGAATTATTCCTAAGTCACCGTGTATTGCATCTGCTGCATGCATGAATATGGCTGGCGTCCCTGTAGAATTTAAGGTAGCTACAATTTTCTGGGCAATGATCGCGCTTTTGCCGATGCCTGTCAATATAACACGACCTTTCAACATCAATATTTCCTCCACTACTAGCTCAAAGTCCATGTTAATTCTAGAAACCAATGCCTGTATCGCCTGAGCCTCAAGCTCTAAAACGCGTATAGCCTCTTTTTTAATGTCTATGTTGTTTTTCACCGAAAAAATGTTATTTTTACTTTAATATTTACAAAAATAAGTTTTTTAACTTAGTTAACTTAAGAGTCTATCTAATTTTGTGTCTGCGTCGATGGAAATAGAAAAATCACTGTTTGATAATCTGCAAGAATTTTTTGGTTTTGATACTTTTAAAGGAGATCAGGAAGCAATTATCACCAATGTATTAAACAAAAAAGATACATTCGTGATCATGCCAACTGGTGGTGGGAAGTCAATTTGTTATCAGTTACCTGCATTAATGAGCGAGGGCACGGCAATAGTCATATCGCCGCTGATTGCGTTAATGAAAAATCAAGTGGATCAGCTTCGAGCTTTCGGGGGGAATGAGAGTATTGCGCATTTCTTGAATTCATCATTGACAAAAGGCGATATAACAAAAGTAAAGGCTGACGTTTCTGCCGGAAAAACAAAGTTGCTCTACGTGGCCCCGGAATCGTTGTCGAAAGAGGATAATGTACTATTCTTAAAATCGATAAAGGTTTCTTTTGTAGCTGTTGATGAAGCACATTGTATTTCTGAATGGGGGCATGATTTTCGTCCTGAATACCGAAAGATACGTCAGATTATAAATGGTATCGGTGATAATATTCCTATTATTGCCCTGACGGCTACTGCAACTCCGAAAGTGCAATCAGACATCCGAAAAAACTTACAAATGAATAATGCAGCATTATTCAAATCTTCGTTTAACCGGTCGAATCTATATTATGAGGTACGACCGAAGAATAAAGTGGTGCGAGAAATTGTTAGATTTATTAAAAACAATTCGGGTAAGACGGGAATTATTTATTGTCTTAGCCGCAAAAAAGTCGAAGAAATTGCCGAAGTTCTTAATATCAATGGAATAAAAGCGCTACCGTATCATGCCGGCCTAGATGCAAAAACACGTGCCGATACACAGGACAAGTTTTTAATGGAAGATGTGGAGGTGATTGTTGCTACTATTGCTTTTGGGATGGGGATAGACAAACCCGATGTAAGGTATGTGATCCACCATGATATTCCGAAATCAATGGAAGGTTATTATCAGGAAACAGGCAGAGCGGGCCGGGATGGGGGAGAAGGTTTGTGTGTGGCATTTTATTCTAAAAAGGATGTCGAAAAACTGACAAAATTCATGAAAGATAAACCTGTGTCCGAACGAGAAATAGGGACACAGATATTGAAAGAAGTAATAGATTATTCTGAATCTTCTGTGTGTCGTCGTAAGCAAATCTTACATTATTTTGGAGAAAAATTTGATGAGACAGGGTGTGATAATATGTGCGACAATTGTAGAGCAGCTAAAACCCAAATTGATGCCGAAGAACCGTTATTCAAGGTGTTAGGTTTTATTAAAGAGCAAGGTGACAAATTTGACGACCACCATATTATTAATGTGTTAATGGGGCAAAATAATCAGCCCGTTTCATCATACAAACATGATGAACACAAATTATTTGGTTCGGGGAAAGAAGATGGTGTAAATTATTGGAACTCGGTGATCCGTCAGGCGGAGCTAGCTGATTTTATAAAAAAAGATATTGATCACTACGGACTATTGACATTAACGGAATCAGGTAAAAAATATCTAAATAATCCGTATGCAATAAAATTCATTATCAATAAACCAATGGAATTTACGGATGAGGATGGGGGAGAAGATGTTTCGCAAAGCTCGGCAGCACTGGATATCGAGTTGCTTAAAATGCTTAGAGACCTCCGAAAAAAGCTAGCTAAGCAAAAATCTTTACCGCCTTTTGTTATCTTTCAAGATCCTTCGCTTGACGAAATGTGTACACATTATCCGATTACATTAGACGAACTGAAACAAATCCATGGTGTCGGATCGGGTAAGGCAATGAAATTTGGGGCACCTTTTATCGAGTTAATTAAACAGTACGTAGAGGATAACAACATTGATAGACCTCAAGATCTTATTGTGAAAAGCACAGCTAATAAGTCCGCATTGAAGGTGTCTATCATCCAAAATATAGATCGTAAAATAGGATTGGACGATATCGCTGCGGCTAAAGGCATAAGCTATGAAGATCTACTCCGAGAAGTAGAATCGATTGTATACTCCGGGACAAAATTAAATATAGGTTATTTTGTCGACGAAATGATTGATCAAGATCTACAGGACGAAGTTTATGATTACTTCAAATCAGCTGAAGTAGATTCTATTAAAGAAGCATTAAAAGAATTGGGTGAAGCAGAATATACGTATGAAGATATTCAATTAATGCGTATTAAGTTTATATCAGAATTGGGAAATTAATATTTACAAATGATTAATACATATTTGCCTCAATTAAAAAACGGGCAATCCGATCAGTTTTTTTTAATGGCCGGACCGTGCGCCATCGAAGGTGAGGAGGTCGCATTAAGAATTGCAGAAAAAATCGTTACCATTACGGATAAATTAAGTATACCTTATGTTTTTAAAGGTTCATACCGTAAAGCAAATCGCTCGCGTGTAGATTCATTTACAGGTATAGGTGATGAAAAGGCGCTAAAGATCTTAGAGAAGGTAGGAAAGGAATTTGGTATTCCTACGGTAACAGATATTCATGAAAGCCATGAGGCGGCGCTCGCTGCAGCCTATGTGGATGTGCTGCAAATACCTGCTTTTTTATGTCGCCAAACTGAATTATTAGTTGCAGCTGCCGAAACTGGCAAAGTGATCAATATTAAGAAGGGTCAATTTTTATCGGCCGAATCGATGAAGTTTGCGGTAGATAAAGTAAATGACTCTGGCAATGAAAAAGTATTCCTTACAGATCGTGGAAATACGTTTGGTTATCAGGACTTAGTCGTTGATTTCAGGGGAATCCCTGTAATGCGTGCGTTTAAGGTACCAACAGTAATGGATTGTACACACTCTTTGCAACAACCCAACCAAACTTCTGGTGTAACTGGTGGCAAACCCGAGTTAATCGAAACCATTGCAAAAGCTGCTATCGCCGTAGGTGTGGATGGACTCTTTATAGAAACACATCCTGATCCTGCAAATGCCAAATCAGATGGTGCTAATATGCTTCATCTGGATCATTTGGAAGGTTTGTTGACAAAGCTCGTACGACTGAGAGAAGCAATTTTGTAGTTTTCCAAAGTTTTCAATAATAACACAAGGTCTAAAAATCAGTTGATTTTTAGACCTTGCTTTTGAAAGATTAATTTTATTAATAAGTAAGGGACGTGATAATAAAAATGAACGTTTAATTTAAACAAATTTCCTTGTCGCTTTGATCACAAGGCGACCTAAATTTTTATTTTCATAGTCCTCACCGCCGGACGGGCTCTTTCTTTTTTTATAAAAAGAAAGAAAAAATCGTCGCTGTGCCCATCTGCCACAAGGGCTAGTGCATCCTCGTGCCATTCGCAAATGGCCAAGGCGACATGGGGCGTGATTGTGAGGATAATGCTTTTTTTGTTGCATCTCTTTGAAGAATCCGGCAGATCTAACAAAGGACGGCCTTATCGGATTTGGACGCGCAGGCAGCAGATGATGCGTTGTATAAACGTACAACTAGCACTTAACCAAGCAGATCTCAGCCTTTGAAACGGGGGATAGTGCGTTGGAGGCCTAAGAGCTGCACGTTGCGTCATCGCGTCGCCGAAACGACAAATACGGTATCGCCTTGATTTTTGTTAAACTTTTTATCCAAGAAAAAGTTTAGGCCATGTCGCGGCCCGAGCGACAAACTGTATAATTAAATTTTTCCTTTATTTCATTAACTCCTACAAAACGGAGCAGCCACCAACAGCAAATTGCCTGATTCGTTTTTTATTTGATCGGTTCGAACGGGACAAAGGGTTGTTTGGGCTCAAAGTGGTTCCAGATAATATTCGAAATTTTTCGGGTCAGCACCTCGGCTTCATTTTGGTCGTTCCAGCTTTGGTCTTTGTTGTTTTTTGTTAATATGCAGAATACATAATCTCCACTCGGTGCATTTACGAGTACAACTTCGCCCCGGGCATCGTTTACCGATCCTGTTTTGGATATCGTATTGATATGAGATGGGATTTGAGATAAAGATCGTCCGTTGTAAAACTGGTTTTTTAAATACCTGTACATCTTATCGGAATATCTTTTATCAATTAATTGGCCATTTCTGATTAATGAGAATAAAGTCGCCATTTCTCGAGGTGTTGTTTGACCCCAACCATATTTTTTCCATATATCTTCCCTTCCAGGAGTCCTGGAATTGATCTTGGTATGTTGTAATCCCAATCTTTCTAAAAGTGGATTTATAGTTGTTCCGCCACCGGCTAATTCCTGCAGCCAAAGTGAGGAAACATTATCACTGTAACTGAGCATCAAAGAGATCATCGTCGAAAGGTCGGTTTGCGTACTGTCCTTGTAAAACTGCATTAGCCCCGATCCTCCGTATACCCTTTTTTCGTCATATCGGAAGGATTGATTTAACTGCAGCTGGCCGTCCGCTATTTTTTGAAACACACCAACTAAAATCGGAACTTTCACGATACTGGCTGTAGGAAATACGGTATCTGCTTGAATTGCGACAAACTTGTTCAGTCGTAAGTGTTGTACATAGATGCCGACATCGCCTTCAAAATGCTGTATTTCATTTTTAAGCTTATCTTCAAGCTTTTTATCAACTTTCTGAGCGAAAAGAATATGGACAGATAAACTCATGGTTAAAAGGAGCACGTAGTTCATAGTGAATATAATAATTTGGTTGTAAATATAAAAAGCATAGAACGAATTCTATGCTTTTTATATGTATTTATTCATTCGTATCGAATAATTGGTAACATTTTTAATTCTAATAGGCAGCAGTGAATCTTTTCTGGACAAATTGTCCATGTTCTAATTCGTCTACTATAGCTACAGCTAAATCTTCCACGGAGAGGGACGATCTACCATTGGAGTCGAAAACAGGATTATCTAAACCAGTTCGGTAACTACCTGTCCGGGTACCTGAAGTCTCCGGATTCATTTCAATGGCAGGACTAAAAAATGTCCAATCTAAATCATTTTCCAATTCCACAAATTTTAAATGTTCAGCTGCAGCTAAAGCACCGGGCTTAAAGTCTCTCGGAAAATCAGACGTATTGACGAGTTGTGTATTTTCATCAACGTATAAACTACCCGCGCCACCAATGACAATGAACCGCTTAACTCCGGATTCTTTGACGGCTTCTAAAATAGAGCGCGCGCCTTGTTTGAAATCTTCATAGAGACGTGGGTTAGCCCATCCCGCATTGAATGCGGAGATTACGGCATCATGGCCTTTAATCACAGCACTTAACGCATTCGTGTCGTTTACGTCGGCTTGTACCGCAAGTACATTAGTTTGGGGTACAATTTTTGAAGGGTCACGGACAATACCAGTGACTTCATGTCTTCTTTCTTTCAATTCTTTGAGAATGGCTGAACCAACGAACCCGCTAGCGCCTATTAATGCTACTTTCATATCTGTGGTTTTGTTTGTGATTTATTTGTTAACACACTAAGCGACTTGTGATAAGCACAACAGTACTAAAACAGATGATGTAGGTAAAAAGTTTAGTGAACATAAGAGATTTTTTGACCTAGAGATACTACAACCCAATAAATTGGATTATAGTATCTAAAAAGTTTAATCTTCTGCTCGGAATTTTTTGTATGAATCCAATATGTAAACTTGTAAATCCTGCGGAGAGGCTACTTGGACAAACTCTAGTGTTGGACGGTATCTTTCTTTAAATAAGGGAATTTCATCTTCAGTAAGGGGAACCAAAGACGCAATAAGTTGGCTGGTAAATTTACGATCAACCTGACGGTTATTTTGTTCAGTAATTAGTAGACTGAGGTTTTTCCGCGCTTCTTTTGCTTTGCGACCAAATAATCGGGAAGGAGAAACGCGTAATCCGCCTTGCTGTTGACTAGCATCGACCACCTTACCTTCATTTTTTGCACGTGCAATTTCTGCGACTAAGCGGCTATCCGTCAAGCGAGTTACCAACACCTCGTTAATAAGAATAGTATTATCCTCACGTAAGAGATAAATTCTCCGCACACCTTCTTCATAAAGAAATGCAGTATCCTTTTGATAACCAGGTAATTCAATTTCTAAGTAATCATAAAGTTTGGCGTCGATTTTAAAATTTCCTTCCCGATCAGTAGTAACTTGTTCTTTGGTGCGCAGATTCGTAATTGTCACGTTGGACAGCGTATGGCTACTTTCTAATTCATATACTATTCCCCTATAATCTTGCGCCTGTATTGGCGCAATAACTCCTGCTATAAGAAAGACGAGCAGGGCTACTAAGTAATTTATTTTATTCATATTATTTCGTGTTCCAGGTGTTATTTTCGGGGTTGATATCAGGAAATACATTTCGTGGATCCAGTTTAACCGTTGTCAATTTTTCTGTGGAATTTATTTTAAATGTCCATCTTATGTTTCTTTCCCAAACTTCCACAGGTAATTTTATCGTGATTTTTTTTCCGCTTTCGGTTGTCGCTTCGATTTCTACCGGCATAGGCAATTTACCCAAATTGTCAATACTCACAATAGCGCCTTTCGACGGATTGGATTCCACATAACGTACGTCGGTAACCGCCTGATCCATCTGCCAGTTATATTGGAACAGCCCTCGCCAAAACCAGTTCAAATTTTCTCCGGTTTCATTTTCCATCAATCTGAAAAAATCATCTGGAGCTGGATGTTTGTAAGCCCATACATCAATGTATTTTTTAAACGCTGGATCAAAGCGATCTTTACCAATGATCTCGTTTCTTAACAAATGGAGTGCAAAAGCGGGTTTATAATACAAAAGAATACCAATATTACGTTCTTTCATATTCTGCGGTGTGGTCATAACTGCGTCTAGATCGGGGTTGAACAAAACAGGTGTCATGCTATTGCGCTGCCCATGTTTGATGTTGTATTCGCCTTTATTAAATACTTCAGTCGAAATGTCATTTATAAAGGTATTAAACCCTTCATCCATCCACCCGTGTAATCTTTCGTTGCTACCGACGATCATTGGAAACCAATTGTGCCCAAATTCATGATCCGTAACTCCCCAGAGATTGGCTGCCTTAGCTTTGTGACCACAGAAAGAGATAGCAGGATATTCCATTCCTCCCACGTTAGAAGCGACATTAACGGCTACGGGATATGGATACTCGTACCATTTTTTTGAATAATGCTCAATCGAAGCTTTTGCGTACTCTGTCGATCTTTCCCAAGCATTTCCTCCATTACTTTCTTTTGGATAAGCCGACAATGCTAATGCAGATTTACCGCTAGGCAGGTTAATCTTTGCACCATCCAATATAAAAGCAGCGGATGAAGCCCAAGCGACATCGTGAGCATTTTTTAAGACATACTTCCAGGTCAGTTCGTTTTTATTTGGTCTAGAAGAACCTTTGGTTACCTCGCTTTCCGAACGAATAAGTACCGTTTCGTTTGAAGTCTTTGCTTGATTATATCGATCCAACTGTTCTTTGGTAAACACTTCATCTGGATTAAGTAGTTCGCCTCCCATAACCACAATATGATTGGCAGGAGCGGTAATCTCTACATCGTAATCTCCAAATTCCAAATAAAACTCGCCCGGTCCGGTATAGGGATGTGTATTCCATCCAAGAATATCGTCGAAGACACATACTCTTGGATACCATTGCGCAATTGCATATATATTGCCGTTCTGTGTAGCCAAGATACCTGTACGATCTGCTCCATATTCTGGAATGGTAAATTCAAAATCCATGCTAAATGATACGCTCCCTCCATTGGCCTTTAATGGTTTAGGTAAATTAAGCCGCATACGTGTGTCACTGATACTGTAAGTGATATCGGACTCCGAATCTACTCTGACATTTCGAATGGCATATCCACCGTTAAAGGTATTCGTAGAATTTCCATAACGACTGTCTTGAAGTGGAATTGTGGCCTGTCCCCTCGAATCTGTATTAAATAAATTCTGATCCAACTGTAACCAAATGAAGTCGAGATCTTCGGGGCTATTATTAATATAGGTTGTAGCTACTGAACCTGTTATGTGATTGATCTTATCATTAAGTTTGACCTTAATGTTATAATTTGCCGCATTTTGCCAATAAGAAGGACCTGGTTTACCGCTCGCAGAACGGTACAAGGTGCCGTTGCTTTTGTAAAAATCTGTAGCAAATGCTTCGGTATAATTATATAAACTCTTTTCCTGAGCTCCAACAGAAGCGGAAATAAATAGACAAGCGATCGTTAAGGCTGTCAGGTATAATCTTTTTATCATACTATTTGGGAGCTTTTAGTGTACTTAAATAAACATTATCATCGAATCCCAAAAGAACGAGATCGTTGCATTCTATAACAGGTCGCTTAATCATACTGTTATTAGCCAACAAAACTTGTATTGCAGACGAAATATCTTTTACATCGTCTTGTTCTTCCTTCGTCAATTTGCGCCAAGTCGTTCCTTTTTTGTTAACTAATTGCTCCCACGATACTTTCTCTGCCCATTCCCTCAATTTCTTTTCCTGGGCAGGTTCCTTTTTGAAATCATGGAATGTATAAGCAATCTTGTGTTCTACCAACCAATCTAAAGCTTTTTTTACTGTGTTACAATTTTTTATGCCGTAAATCTCAACCATATATATAAAGTATTAATCTGAAAGTACGTCTAAAGATACCAATAACTATTAAATAAGAAATAAATGAGCTATATTTTTCTTAGTGTATTTTTTACACTATTCTTTTTGAAAGAACAAAAAAAACACTATCTTTAAACTTCAAAAAACAAAAAGCAATTAAATACAATAAAAATATGAGCCTAAAAGATTTTAAAGGTGTATTGACAGGTGATCAAGTACAAGAATTATTTGAGCTAGCAAAACAGCATAAATTTGCGCTACCTGCTGTAAATATAACGGGAACAAATTCTGTCAATGCTGTTATGGAAACGGCAAAGGCAGTTAATTCTCCTGTAATTATACAGTTATCAAATGGCGGAGCACAATTTTATGCTGGAAAATCATTGAATAATGATGGTTTACAAGCTTGTATTCTAGGCGGAATTTCTGCCGCTCATCATGTACATTTATTAGCAGAGCATTACGGCGTTGCTGTTATCTTGCACACCGACCATGCTGCTAAGAAGCTGCTGCCGTGGATTGATGGTCTATTAGATGCAGGTGAAAAATTCTTCGCTCAAAATGGTAAACCTCTATTTTCTTCTCATATGCTTGATCTTTCCGAAGAATCTATCGAAGAAAATATTGAAATATCCAAAAAATATTTGGAACGTATGAAACCGCTCGGTATGACAGTGGAAATTGAGTTGGGTGTTACGGGAGGAGAAGAAGACGGCGTAGACAATTCGGATGTAGATAGCTCTAAATTATATACACAGCCTGAAGAAGTAGCATATGCGTATGAAGAATTATCTAAAGTTTCTGATAAATTCACTGTAGCAGCGGCCTTTGGTAATGTGCACGGTGTATATAAGCCGGGTAATGTAAAATTACAACCTGTTATCTTAAAAAATTCACAGGATTATGTCCGTGAAAAATACAGCTTGACTGCAGAGAAACCTGTTAATTTTGTATTCCATGGCGGATCCGGTTCTTCTCCTGAAGAAATCTCAGAAGCAATTTCATATGGAGCTATCAAGATGAATATTGACACGGATATGCAATGGGCGTTTTGGGATGGTATCAAAGGCTACGAAGCTAAAAACCACGACTACCTTCAGGCGCAAATTGGTAATCCTGAAGGTACTGATTCACCCAATAAAAAATATTACGATCCCCGCGTTTGGTTACGTAAGGGCGAAGAAGCTTTTGTTGCTCGACTTAAACAGGCTTTTGAAGAATTGAATGCGATCGATGTCAACAGTAAATTGTAGAAGATACAACTACTATCAGAAAGAAGGAGAAGCAATCGCTTCTCCTTCTTTCATTTTAAGGCTAATTTTAAAATGTAACTGCAATAATAAAATGTAACCTATTTTTATACGTGAGCCTGCCACGGCCTGAGCCGTAGAAAATCTAACCAATTACCTTCGCCGAAGGCAATTTCCTTGATCTTGATTTAGGTAAATTATGTTAAATATCCAATGGGAAAATAATTCATTGCGAGATTTTTTCGCTATCTTACCAATAGTTCAACTAACACTATGTATAAGGAACGATTTTTAAATTTTTTGACCTTCGAAAAAAGATTTTCTGCACATACGCTAAGCGCTTATGCCAAAGAAGTTGACGGCTTATTGAATTTTATAAGTCGTGAAAACGTCACATTTGAAGAGATAGACTATAAGTTGTTAAGGTATTATTTTTCAACCCTTAAAGAAGGGGAGAAGGAGGCAGTGTCGGTGAATAGATCTATATCTGCTGTTAAATCGTATTATAAGTTCCTACAGCGAGAAGGTATTGTTCTCCAAAATCCGGCACGTCTCATCAAGGCATTAAAAACACCAAAAAAACTTCCTGTTGTCGTCGAAAATGATAAGATCGTAACACTCTTGGATAAGATGGAGTATGCAACGGAGAGTTTCGAAGGACAAAGAGACTATATTGTAATGGAACTGTTATTTGGTACGGGAATTCGTCTTTCAGAATTATTAAAAATAAAAGAGCGGGATGTTGATGTTTTCAATAAAAAAGTTCTTATATTCGGTAAAAGGAACAAAGAGCGTTTTGTTCCACTGCATTCAACTTTATTGGCGGAGCTAAAATCGTACTTGGTAAAAAAAGAAGATCAAGATTTTGAAAACAAAACAGAATATCTTGTCGTTACTAAAGAAGGAAAGCCTGCGTATGCAAAATTGATTTACAGGATTGTAAAAAACTACCTCAGTATGATTACTTCACAAAAGAAGAGAAGTCCTCATATTCTGAGACACAGCTTTGCTACGACATTATTAGATAGAGGAGCAGATTTGAATGCTATAAAGGAATTATTAGGTCACGCAGGATTAGCAGCGACACAAGTATACACGCATAATTCTGCTGAGCGTTTGAAGTCAATTTATAAACAAGCCCATCCAAAGGCTTAAAAAAGGAGGAAAAATGAATATTACTGTGCAATCAATCAAATTCGATGCAGATCAAAAATTGGTAGACTTTATCAAGAAAAGGGCTAATAAATTAGACCAATACTTAGATAATATCATTGAGGGGGCATGTTATCTCCGATTAGAAAATGTAGAAGATGAGTCCAATAAGATCGTAGAATTAAAGTTAAATATTCCTGGCAATCAATTGTTTGCCAAATCTCAAGCAAAGACTTTTGAAGAAGCTACCGATATCGCGGTAGAATCGTTGAGAAGGCAGATTAATAAGCACAAAACGAAAACGCGTACCAATGCAAGCAATCACAAGGAATTGCTTACAACAGAGGAAGACGAATTGTAATATATTTATTATTTAGTATCATTTTTTGAAACGGTCTATTTTTATAGACCGTTTTTTTATTATTTATTTGGATTAATTCTTAATAAGTTTTACTTTTGTGACGCAATAGAATATTTCAATCTGATATAAAAAGAATTTATAAGATGATCTGTCCATTAACATATGTAGAAGAAGTTTTTAAAACTGAACATGGGGCTGTTTACCAATGTAGTCGCAAAAATTGTTATTGGCTAGATTTTGATGGAACTACAACTGCGTTTAAGGTTGGGGATTTCTTCATGTTTAAGAAAAGGATAGACTCGATTGATATAGAAGCCATGCTCAACGATTCTTCGCGTTCCTCAGATTTTGAAATAGTGATGCCTTTCCGGACCGAACGTTGTTTTATTCTTTCACCTCAAAATATCTTAAATCTTAGGGAAATACTTTCTGGTGCTAAATTTATGCTCGAACTAAATGGTTCCATCAAACAATTCTTGAGACGCGGTCATTACTGCGCAATTACTGCCTAGTTCACTTTCTTTATAATAGTATTGATTCTAAATAAGTTAGGTTTATCAAGCCTTAATTTAGACTGAATTTGTATTGCACTTTTTTAATGGCATGATAAGAGTTATACGTTACATTTGTATAAACAATACAAGAATATTATTGTTATTATATATGAATGTTTAAAGTATAGGGTATATGAAAGACTTATTAAAATTAAAATCATCGTTATCTGAAAATATCGAAACTATATTAAATGCTCAAATTAAAGTAGAAGCACATTCTTCTGCATTATATTTGGCCATGTCAGCCTGGTGTGATGATCAGGGGTTAGACAATGCATCTAAATTTTTCGCAAAACAATCCGATGAAGAACGTACACATATGTTAAAGTTATTTAACTATGTAAGCAATAGAGGAGGACGAGCGATATCACCAGAAATAACAAATATTCCTGTTGATTTCGAATCTTTCCGTGGAATTTTCGAGCAAACGTTAGAACAGGAGATGTTTGTAACAGAGCAATTTAATAATATAGCGGATCAATGTGCTAAATCAAAAGATTACGTAACATTTAATTTCGTGCAGTGGTTCTTAGAGGAGCAAGTAGAAGAAGAATATGTAGCTCGTCGTATCCTAGAGTTATTTGATGTGATAGGAGAAGAGGGAACAGGTCGCTGGGAAATTGACAGACATTTGGTTAAAGTAGTTTTTGACGGCGAGTAGTCATTAACATACAGAGGAAACGGGTTATTAGTAATTAATAACCCGTTTTTTTTATACCATATTTTTTTTAATATCGTTATTGTAATACAATATTAAACGATAATATTTTGTATATTGAACTAGTTAGAAAATTCACATATTGAAGTGCAATTGCCTCATCAAAAAATAGCGTGTTTCTTGTTTGCGATTATTGGTCTATTGATTACCAATAATGGATTGGCTCAGTCTATTAACAAGACCTTCTATGGCACTGTAGTAGACAGCACAGGAGCACCACTAAAATCTGTAAGTGTAAGGCTCAGTACCAACCTAGACACCGTTACTCGGATTACCGATGAAAAAGGTCAATACAGATTCAAGAATATAAAGGGTAACAATTTGTACATTACGTATAGCATGTTGGGATATCAAATGGCAAGCAAATCGTTATTTTCTATTGAGGCCCGTAGCGAGATATTAGTGCCAACAATAGAGCTAATGCCGTCCAGTTTCTTTATCAAGGATATTAACATTGTAAAAGTTATACCTATTGTTTTTAAACAAGATACCACACAATTCAATTTTAACGCATATAAATTTAGAAAAGGAGCTTTACTTGAAGAAGCGTTAAAAGGGTTGGCTGGATTTCAGGTAGCAAGGGACGGTTCGGTATATTTTAATGGCAAATCTATAAACCGAATCGAAGTAGACAGCAAACCTTTTTTTGGAGGTGATGTTCTGACCGCTACACGTAATCTTCCTGCAGACTTCGTTCAGAACATTCAGGTAATTGACTCTTATGGTAATGATACCCAACAAACTGGGATGAAGGATGGAGATTCGGAAAAAATTATCAATATAATCCTAAAAGAGGATCGTAAAAAAATATATTTTGGGCAAATTACCGTGGGCGGGGGCACTAATGAACGTTATATTGGCAGTTTTGGTATTAACAAGTTTAATGACGGGGAGGAGGTTTCTATCATTGGATCGATCAATAATACCAATACAAATCTTTTTTCCTTCGGGTCATTAACCGGAGGGGAGAGAGATCGATCTTTATTGGAAATTGGCGATTATTCTGACCCGACAGATGGCCTGAATAATGTCAATTCCATTGGAATAAATGCTTCTCGAAAGATAGGTACTAACACGAATTTAAATGCTTCTTATAGCTTTGTTCGTCAAGAAAATTCGACTGAGGGCTTCTCTGAATTGACATCTACCTATATTGGTAATACCATTCGACGGAAAGAGGACTATTCTATTAATACCGTAGATCTAAACCATCGGATTAAATTCGATATGGAGACAAGATTCAAAAATAAAGATGCGCTGAAAGTTGCAGGAAATCTATGGTTTAATAAACAGATAGCCACGAATACAAAAGATACCGAGTTACGGAATTCAGATTCGAAGAACTTAGGTACTTATCAAGATTCGACGACTCAAGAAAATCCAAATGGAGAACTTGAAATACTATATTCTAAATTTTTTAATAAGAAGGGACGTAAACTGATCGGAAATCTACAGTTGAACTCGAATGACAACAACAGAAAAGAAGTCGCTAGGGAATCTTACCAAGTGTATGATCTGTCCGATGATAGACCGATTGATACAGAATTCTCACAGAATCAATTTATCAATAGCAAGAATATCACCAGCAGTTCAAAGGCTGAAGTAACGTTTGTAGAGCCATTTTTTAATAAAAGCTTATTTGAATTTAGTTATTCTTTCGATATAACCCAGATCGATGCCATTCGACTTGTGGAAGATAGATTAATTAACAATCCATCGAACTCAATCAATTATGTTGATTCATTAACAGTAGATTATAATTATTTTTTCAGGAGTAATCGCACCAGCTTAAATTATCAGTTCATCCCTAATAGCAAGTTCAAATTAAATGTAGGATTTGCAGTACAACCGCTTTTATTACAGGGTAAATTACCTCGCGAAGAAGTCGAGTACAAGTATGAGAATGTTAATTTAATCCCTTCTGCAAATATTATTTATAGGTTCAATAATGAAATGGATTGGCAAATCGACTATAAAGGAAAGAATAATCAACCCAACTTTCATCAAATTATTCCGGTTATTGATAATACTAATTCGCGCAATATCGTAGTTGGCAACCCCGAATTAAAAGCTGAGTTTTCGCATCGTATTTCTACTACATTTCGCAAAACCATGGCATCTACAGGTCAATATCTTGAATCCAATTTAGCTTATAATATTGCGCTCAACAAGATTGTCAGTGATAAGCGATCTATAGATAACTCAACAATCCAGGAAACTACATTTAAGAATACAGGAGGATATTATGATATGCGTTGGTATTATGTATTTAATACACCTTTATTCACCGAAAACTTACAGTTAGATCTAACGGGTAATACGGACTATTATAATAACCTCTCTTTTATCGACGACCGAAAAAGAACGACAAAACAGTTGTTTTTCAATCAGGCGCTACAGGTACGCTATCAATGGTCCGACCATGTCGAATCTGTTGTAAACGCAAATTATATGCTTAATAACGCGCAATATGATATTCCTTATCGCACCAAAATCAACGCACACAGCTTTTTGGCAGGTGTGGGAGCAAAAGGTTATTTTAACGATCATATTTCGTTGGGAATGGAAATGTCTCAACGATTCAACGACGGATATACAAGCACATTCATGAACATCAACCCGACGATCATGAATGCATTTGTAGAATTTACCTTTTTACCAAATAATCTAGCACTGTTACGTGTTCAAGGCTTTGATTTATTTGATCAGAATAAAAGTATGGGTTTTACATCTGAGTATATTGGAAATGATGTATATGAAGCACGTAATAACAGGTTAGGTAGGTATTTCATGTTGTCCTTGAATCTACGTTTACAAAAATACCCCAAAAAGAAATGATGAAGGTAGCAGTAATAAGTGAATTTGGTAGGCCTGAAGTTTTAAAAATTGAAAAACGCAATATTCCCGAGTTAAAAACGGGCCATGTATTGATAGAGGTATATGCTGCGGGAGTTAATCGGCCTGATATATTCCAACGTAAAGGAAATTACCATGCGCCAGCAGGTGCTGTTCAAGATATCCCCGGTTTGGAGATAGCAGGTAAAATAGTCGCTGTTGGGAGAGGGGTGGACGCCTCGCGAATTGGAGATAAGGTAATGGCTTTGCTAAGCGGTGGAGGATATGCTGAGTATGCAGCCGTACACATTGGAAGTTGTATTCTGATACCTAGTAACCTTAGTTTTATTGAAGCCGCAAGTTTGCCTGAAACTGTTTTTACGGTATGGCACAATGTTTTTCAAAGAGGAAAGTTAAAAAATGGAGATCGCTTACTGGTTCATGGTGGATCTGGTGGTATTGGAACTACAGCCATACAACTAGGCTATCTGTTTGGTGCGAAAGTATACACCACAGTTGGATCGGAAGAAAAAGGTGCCTTTTCAAAGGAATTAGGTGCCTTTGATTTTGTAAACTACCATAATATTGCATACGAAAAAGCATGGAGCAACGAAAAAATCAATATTATTCTAGATAGTATTGGAGGCGATTATTTTGCTAAAAATTTCGATCTTCTCGAAAGTGAAGGAACCTTGGTATACATTAATGCGATGAAGGGAGCAAAGGTTGAAATGAATTTATTAAAATTAATGCAGAAGCGGATCTATCTGACCGGCAGTACGCTTCGTGCGCGCGATGAGAACTTCAAGGCTGATCTTGCTCGGGAGATCGAAAGAAACGTTATCCCCCTGCTGGAAGATGGTAAATTCAAAACGAATATATATGCGGTTTTTTCGCTGGAAGAAGTCGCAAAAGCGCATCAACTCATGGAAGATGGATACTTTATGGGTAAAATAGTTTTAGATTTTAAGGCTAAATAGTTTTAGCATACATATTTATTACTTATCTTCGTCCTAAGAATAAACCTATATCTATATACTTATGACAGTATTTAAATGTTTTACATTATCTATCATGGGGATGCTATGTATCCTTAATCTAAACGCGCAAAAAATTGTGGGTAAAATTGACAAGCCGCTAACGTATGTAAGCACGTTAGTAGGTACGCAATCTACGTATTTTCTATCGAGTGGAAATACATACCCGGCGGTAGCTATGCCTTGGGGAATGAATTTTTGGAGTCCACAGACCGGTAAAATGGGCGATGGCTGGATGTACACCTATACAGCTGAGAAAATACGGGGTATTAAACAGACGCATCAGCCATCCCCCTGGATGAATGACTACGGTCAATTTTCCATTATGGCCACGGTCAACAATAAGACATTTGACCAAGATAAACGAGCTAGCTATTTTTCGCATAAAGCAGAAGTAGCCAAACCACATTATTATTCCGTTTACCTAGCGGATTATGATACGAAAGTAGAAGTTACACCGACAGAAAGGGCGGCTTATTTTCGGTTTACATTTCCAAAAACAGATTCGGCTTTTGTCTTGATAGATGCCTTTGATAAAGGTTCCTATGTTGAAGTTATTCCGAAGGAGTATAAAATCATTGGTTATACGACAAAGAACAGTGGCGGCGTTCCAACTAATTTTAAGAATTACTTTGTCATGCAATTTGACCGTCCGTTTGCCAACGTTGCGACGTTTGCAGATTCAATTTTAACCGATGATCGTTATATGGTGAAAGCTGATCATGTGGGAGCACTGGTACGCTTTCAAATCGCTAATCCAGGCGAGCAATTGATCGCTAAAGTCGCTTCTTCTTTTATTGGTCCGGAGCAGGCATCCCTAAATTTAAAAGAGTTGGATGGTAAAAATTTTGATGAACGCGTTACCGAGGGAGAAAATATTTGGAATCGGGAATTAAGTAAGGTAGAAGTACAGGGGGGATCCGTTGATCAACTGCGTACATTCTACTCTTGCCTATACCACTCTTTGTTGTTTCCTCGTATGTTTTATGAGATCGATGCAACGGGACGAGTCATGCACTATTCGCCATATAATGGAGAGGTGTTACCCGGCTATATGTTTACAGATACTGGTTTTTGGGATACCTTCCGCTGTTTATTTCCATTCTTAAATCTTATGTATCCTGAAATGAGTGAAAAAATGCAAGAGGGATTGGCAAATGCATATAAAGAAGGTGGATGGCTTCCGGAATGGGCTAGTCCTGGTTACAGAAATATAATGGTCGGAAATAATTCCGCATCTGTGGTCGCTGATGCATGGATTAAAGGAATTCGTTCGAAAGAAATTGGCACATTATACGAAGCTGTATTAAAAGGAGCTAACAATGCAGGGCCAATAACTGCTGTAGGAAGAGCGGGAGCAGACTATTATAAAGAATTAGGGTATGTTCCATACGATGTGAAGATTCACGAAAATACAGCCAGAAGTTTAGAGTATGCTTACGATGATTTTGCAATCTATCAACTGGCAAAAGCATTGGACAAACCAGCATCAGATCAACAACTTTATAAAAGCAGAGCGTATAATTATCAAAAGTTATTTGATCCATCTACGGGATTGATGCGTGGGAAAAATAAAAATGGAGCGTTCCAATCTCCATTTAATCCTTTCAAATGGGGAGATGCTTTTACCGAAGGAAACAGCTGGCATTACAGTTGGTCGGTATTCCAGGATTTTGAGGGGCTAGCTAAGTTAATGGGCGGTCATCAGGCGATGGAAATAAAATTGGACTCCGTATTTACTATTCCGCCAATTTTTGATGATTCCTATTATGGGTTTCCGATACACGAAATTCGGGAAATGCAGATTGCAAATATGGGACAGTACGCCCACGGAAATCAACCTATTCAACATATGATCTACCTCTACAACCATGTTGGGGCTCCTTGGAAAGCACAATATTGGTTGCGCGAGACCATGAATAGAATGTATTCGCCTAATCCAGACGGGTATTGCGGTGATGAAGATAATGGTCAGACATCTGCCTGGTACGTTTTTTCTGCAATGGGCTTCTATCCTGTTACACCTGCGACAGATGAATATATATTGGGGTCTCCAATATTTGATAAGGTAACACTTCATCTTAGTAATGGCAAGAAAGTAAACATTCAAGCTCAAAATAACTCAGATACTAACCGATATATTAAAAATTTAAAATGGAACGGTAAGAACTACACCAAAAATTATATCAAACATAGTGAATTGGTAAAGGGAACAACTTTATCCTTTGATATGGATGCCGTCCCGAATAAAAATCGTGGCGTAGATAAAGCCGATTTACCTTTCTCGTTAAGTAAGGACGATCAGTAATAAGCGCTATAAAATAAAAGCGGGGCCTAAACAAGCCCCGCTTTTATTTTATAGCTCTTTGGAGTTAGTCCAGTGATGTTCTTAAAAGCGTTATGAAAGCTTACATAATTATTATATCCGCATTCAAAACACACTTCCTTGAGGGGCGTGCTGGTATCCGATAGAAATTTACAGGCCGAGGCGATTCGAAGCTCGGTAATAAACTCTAACGGTGTTTTACCCGTTTTTTGTTTAAAATATCGGCAGAATGAATTTTTTGTCATCCCAGCCAAATTTGATAAGTCACTTAATTCTATATGTTGCTTAAAGTTGGACTGAATGTAATCTACCACATCATTCATACGCTTATGATCGCTTGAATGATTTAAGATCGCATAGTTATCACTTACCAGCGTCGACTTTTTATTATGATGGAAAATATGCAATGCCTGCAATAGAATTAACAGCTGCTCAAAACCATCGGCGATTAAAATGTCCTCAAAAAGTTTGTTTAACGGATCCGTGGCCCCGCACTTGTACCATAATCCTTTATTTGCTTCTAAAAGTAAATCTTTAATACCGGTCATTTCTGGCAAGTAAAAGAAATCTTCGCCCGCAAAACTTCTTTGGAAATGTATAACACAATTGTCGGTCGCAACGGCTTCTATAACATCTAGGTACTCCGGATCAAAAAACCAGTAATGTGGGATATTAGGGCCAATCAGAACCACATCTCCAGGGTTAAACTTTCGTATACAATCCCCAATAAAAAGTGTACCCGAACCCTTTCTAACGTGAATAAATTCCAATTCTTCGTGATAATGCCATACGTTATGGTTCTTAGGATAAGTATCGTGCCGCACATGGAAACTTTGAAAACTGCTTCCTTGGTGGGTTAGTTGCTTTAAACGCATTTTGTAGTATATATTCGAACAGTTTACAAATTAAAATAAAATAATGGTAATATCATTTATAAAATGGGTAATATAATTAATACTTTATTCATTATTTATTCTTTATTTCGAATTATCAATTATACATCTCATTATATGTCACAACAAAAAAAATATACATTAGCGATCATTTTGATTACATCGCTATTTTTCTTTTGGGGGTTTATTCATAATCTTGATCCGATTTTGATACCACATCTTAGAAATGCATTTAGTCTCACGACTTTGCAAGCTTCCTTGGTAGATTCTTCTGTATTTATTGCGTACTTCCTGCTCGCCATTCCGGCCGGATTAATCATGAAGAAATACGGCTACAAAACGGGTATTCTAATCGGTTTAGTTCTTTTTGCAATAGGGTGCTTTTTATTCGTACCTGCAGCCAACACCATAAGTTATCCCTTTTTCTTAGGCGCTTTATTTATCGTTGCTTGCGGACTTACTATACTGGAAACAGCGGCTAATCCTTATATAACGGTACTAGGAGATCCATCGAAAGCCACACAGCGGCTTAATTTTGCGCAATCTTTTAACGGCTTGGCCGCTTTTATTGCACCTATTATCGGGGGTAAATATATTCTTGCGGAAGAACCGCTAAGTACAGACAAAATAGCTGCTTTAAGTGAACAGGCAAAAATAGCTTATATTCAAGCTGAAACATCAGCTGTAAAGGGACCGTATGTGATTTTGGGAATTATCATTCTGATTGTAGCCTGTGTATTTTTCTTTACTAGACTACCGGATATAAAGGATGATGAAACAGATCAAAAGAAGGGATTTTTTCATGCGCTAAGACATAAAAATGTACGTTCAGCTGTCATAGCACAATTTTTCTATGTGGGTGCACAGGTGAGCGTGCTGAGTTTCATCGTCATGTATGCAACGGAAATTGCAGATGTAACTCCCTCCAGCGCTAAGTATTACGCCGGTGTTGCAGGTCTCGCCTTTATGATCGGTCGTTTTGTAGGAACATTTCTGATGCGTTATATATCACCGGCAAAGTTGCTGTCAATTTTCGCTGCTTCAGCTATTTTGTTGACTGTGGTGGTTATCTTCGGGTCGGGGGTACTAACTTTATATGCAATGATCGGTATTGCGTTCTTTATGTCGATTATGTTTCCGACGATTTTTGCATTTGGTGTCGAGGGTATCGGTGCTGATACCAAATCTGCTTCAAGTCTTATTATTATGTCTATAGTAGGTGGGGCAATCATACCTCCGGTATTGGGACTGATATCAGATATAACGGGCAACCTGCAATTTGGGTATTACGTTGTATTGATTTGTTTTGTCGTAGTATTGTTATTTGCACTTAGAAATAAGCAAATTAAGGTCGAAGTAAAAGATATTGCACACTAAAAATGAGAAAATACGCGTTGGGATTGGATCTGCTAAATGATCCCCAGTTGATTGATGAGTACGTAGATCTACATAAGAATATATGGCCCGAAATAAAAGCTTCTATTTCAGCCTCAGGGGTCTTAAACATGGAGATTTATAGATTCGAAAATAGATTATTTATGCTAATGGAAGTTGATGATCTCTTTTCTTTTGAAAAAAAGGCAGATATGGATGCATCGAATCCTAAAGTGCAAGAATGGGAACAATTGATGTGGAAATATCAATCCGCAATTCCAGGAGCAATGGATGGCGAAAAGTGGGTGTTAATGGATAAGATATTTGAGTTATAATATAAAATGGAAAAATTGAGACAGGATTTTCTTCGGATTCATCCCGATGATAATGTATTGGTTGCCCTGCGTGATCTACCGGTTGGATATATTGCGCATTTTGCTGGAAGAGAAATAGAATTAAAACAACGTGTGCAATCCAAACACAAGTTTACGATAACAACGTTACGAGAAAATAGTGACGTGTTAATGTATGGTGTTCTAGTCGGAAAAACAAATTCAGAACTTCATGAAGGAGAGTTGATTACGGTAGATAATTTAAGGCATGCATCAGATGATTTTAGGCTTTCAGAGCGAAAAACGCAATGGAGTAGACCCGATATATCTGCATTTGCCAACCGGACATTTAATGGGTTTTACAGGAACAACGGTACAGTAGGAACCGCAAATTATTGGCTAGTAATACCGCTGGTGTTTTGTGAAAATCGTAACATTCTAACTTTGAAATCTGCTTTGGAAGACAAATTAGGATATAAAGTTGAGTCGAAAGACTATTCTAAAGAAGTGGACTCATTAATTTCAGCATATAAAAATGGTGCTTCACCCCAAGATTTGTTACAATTGGATTTGTCTCCAGCGGGAATAAAAGCGAGCTCAACTCGTTTATTTGACAATATAGATGGGGTTAAATTTTTGAACCATAACATGGGATGTGGCGGTACCCGTTTAGATTCAGATGCCTTGTGTGGTTTGCTGGCGGGATATATTGCACATCCGAATGTAGCAGGAGCTACTGTGTTAAGTCTGGGATGTCAACACGCCCAAGCTTCAATATTGAAAGACGAAATTGCTAAAAGAGATCCTTATTTTGATAAGCCATTGTATATTTTTGAACAACAGCTTGAGGGTACGGAGCAAGATTTAATGAATAAGGCGCTCAAAGCGACTTTTGCTGGTCTCGCAGAAGTCAACAAACAAACACGACAGCCGGCGACGCTAGATAAATTGTGCATTGGTCTAGAATGTGGCGGATCAGATGGCTTTTCGGGTATCTCTGCTAATCCCGCTTTGGGTTACGTATCCGATATGATGGTCAGCATGGGAGGTTCTGTTATATTGGCTGAATTTCCCGAATTATGTGGTGTTGAGCAAGAGCTAAGTGATCGGTGTATTGATGAAGAAACGGCAGAAAAATTTATGTCGTTGATGAAAGTATATAATGCTAAAGCAGAAGCCGATGGTTCGGGCTTTTACATGAATCCTTCACCTGGAAATATAAGAGATGGTTTGATTACCGATGCGATCAAATCTGCCGGAGCTGCAAAAAAGGGAGGTACATCACCCGTTACCGCTGTTGTGGATTATCCCGAATTAGCGAATCAACCGGGATTAAATCTGTTGTGCACGCCGGGAAATGATGTAGAAAGTACGACAGCAGAAGTAGGGGCTGGTGCAAATATTGTTCTTTTCACAACAGGACTTGGTACGCCTACCGGTAATCCCATTGCTCCGGTGGTTAAAATTTCGACAAATACGAAGATTTTTGAAAAAATGTCGGATATCATCGATTTAAATTGTGGAACCATTATAGACGGAGAAGAAACCATTGAAGAGGTTGCATATCGTATATTGGATTTTGTCATTCAAGTGGCAAGTGGAGAAGTGCAAACTAAAGCGGTTAAATTGGGTCAGGATGATTTTATTCCGTGGCGAAGAGGTGTATCTTTGTAATATAAAATAACATTTTATCATTGTCCCGATTTAATTGATGGGTCATATTTGATAAATATTCCTAATTTTAATATCATACGTAGATAAATAAAAACACAAAAAAGTAAACTTATGAATAAATTTTTTCTGCTAATTTTCTTACTAATAGCTTATGATGTTTCCATCGGACAGGATAACAATTACAAATGGCGATCTGATGCGAATAATCAACCTATATCTTATGCTGCCGAATTAACGAAAGCGGTTTTTAAGGCTAGACCATTTCCTTATAAAGATGTAAAGAGCACTCCGAAGTGGACATACGAAACCGGGGTATTTTTAGAAGGGGTCCGTTCCGTTTGGTACCAGACAGGAGATGGGGATTATTTCAATTATATCAAAGATGCAATGGATGCATATATAGATAAAGAAGGAAATATATTGACGTATAAACACGATGATTACAATATCGACAACATCAAGACGGGTAAAACGCTGTTATTATTACATAATGTCACAGGACAAAAAAAGTACTTTTATGCTGCACAAAAACTATATGATCAACTAAAAACACATCCGCGTACAAGCGATGGCATTAGTTTTTGGCATAAAAAAATCTATCCACAACAAGTGTGGCTAGATGGCCTGTATATGGGACTACCGTTCTTGGCGGAATGGGCTAAATTATACAATGAACCGGCACTTTATGACGATATTATTAATCAGTTTGTTCACATCGAAGAAAAAGCGAGAGACCCCAAAACGGGACTGATCTATCATGCTTGGGACGAGAGTAAAAGCCAACTTTGGGCGAATAAAGAAACCGGAAACTCCAAACATTTTTGGGCTAGGGCAATGGGTTGGTATGGATTGGCTTTAGTAGATGTATTGGAAGATATCCCACAAGATCACCCAAGAAGAAAAGAGTTACTTGATATCTTAGATCGTTTTATCACGGCTATAGTAGGCGTGGCTGATACAAAAACGGGATTATGGTACCAGATTTTGGATATGCCAAATGAAGATAAAAATTATTTAGAGACCTCCGGTTCTAGTATGTTTATCTATACGATTTCAAAGGCGATGGAGCATCAATACGTTCAAAAAAATTACTCGAAAGAAATATTCAAAGCATACGATCACCTCATCCGAAATTTTATTGTGAAAGGTGCTGATGGTATTTTTCACCTCAATGGAACAGTTTCAGTAGGTGGATTGGGAGGTAAACCAAATTACCGTGACGGAAGTTATGAATACTATATGAGCGAGAAAGTCGTACAAGATGATCCAAAGGGATTAGGGGCGTTCATACTAGCAGCTGTAGAGATGGAAAAGCGATTGAAAGGATTACCTGCTGTCGGTAAAACGGTTGTACTAGACAATTTTTTCAACAACGAATATCAAAACAACGTCTTGAACCAAAAAATTAAATATCATTATATCTGGGATGAGAAGGATAATAATGGTTTTTATGTGTTTGGAAAACAATTCCAAGATTTAGGCGCGGAAATTTCGACCTTAACAACTGCTCCGACTAAAGAAGCTTTATCAAAAGCAAACGTGTATATCATTGTCGATCCAGATACTAAAAAAGAAACGGAAAGCCCTAATTTTATGGATAAGAAATCTATAGAAGTGATTAAAAATTGGGTGAAGGAAGGTGGAAATTTGTTGTTGATGACAAACGATTACACCAATGCTGAGTTGGATCATGTTAACAAACTGTCTGAGGTATTTGGAATCAAGTTTAATAAAGACTTGGAAAATACGGTAACGGGAAGTGAATTTGAAATGGGTTCCATATACATTGGTCAAGAAAACCCTGTTTTCTCAGATCCATCTAAATTTTACCTCAAAGAAGTAAGTACGTTGCAGTTGAAAGGTTCTGCTAAATCTATAGCATCTAAGAACGGCAAAAATATTATTGCGATCAATACCTATGGTAAAGGAAAAGTTTTTGCGGTGGGTGACCCCTGGTTATATAACGAATACGTAGACGGCCGGAAGTTGCCCAAAGAGTTTGAAAACTTTAAAGCAACCAAAGAATTAGCAAAATGGTTATTGGATTAAAATATAGAAATAAATAGGAATGTCAAAGTTAGCCCATAAAGTAGCAGTTATCACAGGCGGAGGAAGTGGAATAGGAAGAGCAATCAGTGAGCTGTTTGCAAAAGAAGGTGCTTCGGTGCACATCTTGGATTTAAATGTGGAAGAAGCACAACAGGTGTGTGAGGGAATACTTCAGAAAGAAGGAAAAGCCCAAGCACATAGGTGTAATGTGTCGGATCAAGAGGAAGTTGCTTCCATCATTGAAAAAATAGGACGTATAGATATTTTGGTAAATAATGCGGGAATCGCACATGTGGGTAATATCGAAAATTGCGGTAAGGAAGATTTTGATCGCATTTTCAATGTCAATGTAAAAGGGGCATATAATGCCTTGTATGCTGTCATTCCATCAATGAAGAGAAATGGAGGAGGAGCTATCTTGAACCTTGCTTCGATTGCCGCATGGGTAGGTATTACGGATCGTTTTGCATATTCAATGAGCAAAGGCGCCATTTTTGCCATGAGCCTATCGGTAGCCCGTGATTATATAGCCGACAATATTCGTTGCAACAGTATTTCACCTGCGCGCGTGCATACACCTTTTGTAGATGGATTTATCGCTAAAAATTACCCCGGTAAAGAGGAAGAAATGTTTGAGAAACTCTCAAAATCACAACCAATTGGTCGTATGGCACAGCCAGAGGAAATAGCAAAACTCGCTTTATTCCTATGTAGTGATGACGCCGGTTTTATTACCGGTAATGATTATCCCATTGACGGAGGATTTATAAAATTAAACAATTAGTCTACAAGATCAACGAAGTAAACAGACTCTATTTAACATTAAAACAAATACAACATGAAATTAATACGTTTTGGCGAATTAGGAAAAGAAAGAATAGGCATTCAAATTGATGGTAAAAACTATGATGTTTCTGCCTTTGGGGGTGATTATACGGAAGATTTTTTCACCAATAATGGTTTAGCTCGACTGGATGAGTTTGTTAAAGCTAATGAAGGTAAATTAGTTGAAGTTCCTAATAATGTACGTTTAGGTGTTCCCTTTACACGACCGTCTAAGATCGTTTGTATTGGGCTCAATTACAAGGATCATGCTGCTGAGACAAATTCTCCTATCCCAGCCGAACCCATCATTTTTATGAAATCGACCTCATCATTGGTGGGACCGAATGACAACATTACAATTCCCCGCAATTCGGAAAAAACAGATTGGGAAGTTGAATTTGGGATTGTAATCGGAAAGAAAGCTTCCTATGTGGAAGAATCTGAAGCATTGGATTACGTAGCAGGATATGTATTGCATAATGATGTATCCGAACGTGCATTTCAATTGGAAAGAGGGGGAACTTGGGATAAGGGGAAAGGTTGTGATACTTTTGCACCGATGGGACCAATCTTAACGACACAAGACGAAATTCCAGATATCAATAATGTGCGTCTCTGGTTAAAGGTAAATGGTAAAACCTATCAAGATGGCAATACCAGCAATCTGATTTTTTCTGTTCAACATGTTATTTCATATGTATCTCAGTTTATGACTTTACTCCCGGGTGATGTCATTTCTACAGGCACCCCAGCTGGAGTTGGTTTAGGTTTCAACCCACCAATTTATTTGAAACCGGGAGACAGCATAGAATTAGGAGCAGATTATTTGGGGATACAAAAACAAGAAGTTGTAGCTTATTCAGGAAAATAGTATGCGTATAGATGCTCATCAACATTTTTGGATATATGATAAGGTAAAAGACAGTTGGATAACGGACGACATGGCGGTTATCCAACGGGATTTTCTACCGAACGATCTTTCGTCTATTTTGAAAGAGAATAAGATTGATGGAACTGTGGCGGTACAAGCAAGTCAAAGTACCGCAGAAACAAAATTTTTGGTCGATCTATCTAAAGTTTACGCATTAATTAAGGGAGTAGTCGGTTGGGTAGATTTGCAAGCTGAAAATATAGATGAGCAATTGCAAGAATACACAAAAGAGCCGATCATAAAGGGATTTAGACATATTATCCAAGGAGAAGAGGATCCTGATTTTATCTTGGGCGAAGCTTTTCAACGCGGTATTAAGGCGTTGACAAAATATGGCTATACCTACGACCTCTTAATCAGGCCACATCATTTCCCTAGTACGCTAGCTTGTGTAGCGGCCAATCCCGAACAGAAATTTGTTTTAGATCATATTGCCAAGCCCGATATAAAAAATGGGGGCACACAGGGTTGGTCTGAATTTATTACAGCGCTGGCTAAGTATAAAAATGTCAGCTGCAAGATCTCAGGATTGGTAACAGAAGCCGATTGGAAAAATTGGAAAATCGACAATTTTGCGTCCTATATTGCCCATACAGTAAACTCTTTTGGTACAGAAAGAATTATGTTTGGCTCAGACTGGCCCGTGATGTTGTTAGCCGCTTCCTATACGCAGGGGATAGAAATACTGGATAAACACATGGTACCTCTTACAGAAGCGGAGTTAAATGCTTTCTGGGGAGAAAATGCTGCTAAATTCTATAATTTGAAATAAGAAAATGGATTTAAATTTAAAAGATAAAGTTTTTGTAGTCACGGGCGGTGCCAAAGGTATTGGCCGTGCAATTGTAATCGCTTTGGCCGAAGAAGGTGCAATCCCGGTTATTGTGGGCAGAAATCAAGCCGACAATGACATGGTGAAAGAAGAAGTAGCGAAATTAGGAGTCACGACGATCTCAATAAAAGCAGAACTATCAAATCCCCAAGATTGTGAAAATGCTGTTAAAGAGACGTTAGCTCAATTTGGCCGCATTGACGGCTTAGTAAATAACGCAGGTGTTAACGATGGTGTGGGATTGGAATCTGGAAATTATGAACGCTTCGTGCAATCTTTGCATAGCAATCTTATTCATTATTATTTAATGGCACACCATGCTCTGGAAGCGTTGAAGGCGTCGAAGGGAGCAATTCTTAATATTACGTCAAAAACAGCTGAAACGGGCCAGGGAAACACTTCGGCATATGCTGCTTCGAATGGTGGACGTAATGCACTCACACGGGAATGGGCTGTCGAACTGTTACCTTACGGCATCCGTGTCAATGCAATTGTGGTTGCTGAAGCGTCTACTCCTCAATATGATAAGTGGATTCAAACATTGGATAACCCAGAAGAGACCCTCACGAAGATCACTAACCGTATTCCATTGGAACATCGGATGACGACCTCCGAAGAGATTGCCTACACTACTGTATTTTTGTTGTCCGATCGCTCAAGCCATACTACAGGTCAATTAATTCATGTAGACGGCGGGTACGTACATTTGGATAGAGCGCTTATTAAAGAATAATGATGAAAACGTTAGTTTGCGAAGAACCTCTTCGCTTCGTTTATAAAGAAAGTGTCATTCCAACACTTGCAGAAGGTGAAGTGTTGATACAAATAAAACGTATAGGTATTTGTGGCACAGATTATCATGCGTATCAAGGAAACCAACCCTTTTTTCAATATCCGCGAGTGCTAGGACACGAATTATCGGGTGTGATCGATGGTTTTAAGCTATCGGAGAATGTTGGCGGACTAAAATTGGGAGATAAAGTGTGCATATTACCGTATCTATCTTGTGGAAGCTGCGTAGCCTGTCGAAAAGGAAAGCCTAACTGTTGTACTTCCATTCAAGTGTTAGGTGTACATACTGACGGTGGTATGTGCGAATATATAAAAGTCCCAGAGCAATATGTTTTTGTTGACAATGCGTTAAGTTTTGATCAGCTTGCTTTGGTAGAACCTTTAGCGATCGGCGCACACGGCGTAAATAATGCAGGTATCAAAGCAGATGAATATGTAGCAATAATAGGTTCTGGTCCAATTGGTTTAGCAGCTATTAATTTTGCGCAAATTAAAGGCGCTAAAATAATTGTCGTAGATATTAACCAAGAACGATTAAATCTATGTAAGACCAAATTTCAGGTTGAATTTACCATCAACTCCCTAGAAGAAAGTACAGTGGATGCTATTCGACATATTACAGATGGCGATATGTGTGATACCGTTATTGATGCCACGGGTAATTTGAACGCAATTAACAGCTCTTTTCATTATCTGGCACATACTGGAAAATATATTCTGATAGGATTGCAAAAAGGAGAGATATCATTTAGTCATCCAGAGTTTCATAAACGTGAAGCGACGTTAATGAGCAGCAGAAATGCGCTACATAGTGATTTCGACTTTGTGTTAGAAAGCTTGAAAAACGGCAGTGTCCAGGCTGAAAACTATATTACACATAACGTTCATTTTGACAACGTAGCAGATCAATTTGATGGATTAGCTAAGAATCCGCAAGAAGTGATAAAGGCGATGATTACGTTTTAAGAAATTAAGAATGTTGGGCGAGAGCGAGAGATATCGTAAAATACTATACGGCTACAAAACCATGTACCATAGCTTATTCTTTATTTTTTAAGAAGTGCCATACGGATCTCTCTCTTCGCTCTATTTCTTTTTTATCGTGTATTAGTTCCTCTGCTAGCGCATCTAGAACGGCTTCATTTTCGCTGACCACCTTATCTGCCAAGGTAACTATTTTATGAATATTGGATTTACTGGCAGCATCCATCGCAGGATTAATAGAAGAGAGGTTTGTAGGTTCGATACGTAGGTAATTATTTGGTTTCTTTACTGATTTAAAAAGCTGCTTTATAAAATAATCATTACTCTCAGAAGAAGAGGAAGTCATAATATCTACCAAAGCTGGACTTATCGAAATAGCCCACTTTTTCTTAAAATCTTCATAATTATAAGCATTTTTAGTAATCCCTGTACCTAAAGATAGAATGTTCATATCGGTTATCTTGAAGGTATTAAATGTTTTTAACACTTCAAGTAACGCCGCTATGGATGGGTTATGCGCAAAAAGACCACCATCCAATAGGGTGTACCGCGTTCCCGCCAAAGAGAAGATCTCGGCTACAGAAAAATAACTTGGAGCTGCAGATGTTGCCCGACAAACGTCTCGTAATAGAAAGTCTCTAGAATCACCATGACTTAATGCTTTCTGCTGTCTAAATATGTGGTTTTTGCGCAACTCAATATTATAAGCCGTAATAATGCACGGTTTAATCAGCTCACTTAATTTCGTATCCCCAAAATAGTCTTGCAGTACTTTTTCGAGAACCTTTTCATCATATAACTCGCTCAATAGACCGAATTTGCCTAAAAATTTCCTCCATTTTCGCGCATTAAATATTTCTTCACCATGTTCCAAATAAATATTTAATGCCTCGCGTGCGCTAAACTTTGGCTTTTTAGGGTTATCTGCTGAAGGGAATAATAATATGGAAATGAAAATCCCTCCAGTACTTGTTCCGGAAAAAAAATCAAAGTATTCGGATATATGAGTTTGAGGATCTCCACTTAGTTTTCTTATTTTATCTTCCAAGGCTGCTACTACCATTCCGGGTATAATACCGCGAATGCCGCCACCGTCAATAGACAATATTCTTTTCATGCAAGAGAATGTTCGGTTTATTCTAATATACGAATTATTTGCAATAAATAAGGATAGTCAAATGTAAAAAGGGATAAGATATCAGTATATCTTATCCCTTTTTACATCGATAATATTTAAAATTTAATTTAAAGATACATTGGAACCAGTTGTTGTCTCTGTTTTGTGTTGTGCTAACAAACCTCTTTCCACGGAATTAAGCACCTTAGATTGCGCAATGTAGTCTTGGTTGTCGGCATAAATAAAGAGCATAGTGCCTTCTTTAATTGTATTAATGATGGGCTTTGTTACCGCTCTCGGTAAAGCTGGACAACCGTAACTTCTACCTAATCTGCCGCTAGACGCTATTACAGCAGTACTGCAATAATCTGCACCATGTATCACCACCGCCCTTGGTTTAGCCTGATCATTAATACCACGTTCAAGCCCATTTAAAACTAAAGAATAACCATTTCCTCCTTGGTACGTATTTTCAGTAACATAAAAGCCTAAAGAACTTTGATAGGAGCCGTGTTTATTCGAAAAGGATCTGGCATATTTTTCGCCACTATTCTTTCCATGGGAAACAATACTATGATAAAGAAGTTTTTTATTTTTAAGATCAATGACATACATTCTTTTATCAGTCGACGGAAGTGTAAAATCAATCACTGTGATGATATTCTTGTTCTTAACAGGAAGATCTTCGTGACCTATCATAGCTTGCTCAAAAGCGTCAAATTTTAAGATACCTTTGAGTTTAATCGCTGAATAAAGTTTTTCAATTTCTGTACTATCATCAATGTTTGCAATAACAGTATCTGTAAGTGAGGGAAAGTTTGAGGTTTTTAAAGAATTATTTTGATTAGCGAAATTGGTAAAAAACCAAGTTGTAATTAAAATAAAAAGTAGATTTTTCATAAGCACACGTTATCTTTTCAGTGAACAAATTTAGGAACCCTGTTTTTAGAAAAGTGTTAAGAAGTGTTAATAAAGCGTTTGTGTCTAATCAATGACAATAACCAACGAGGCCATTGGCCTTACCCAATCGTACACAAATTTGGCATGCGAAGACGCATTACGCACACACATATGCGAGCGCGGTGTAGTTCCCAAAGACCAGCTATATTCAATGATCTTTCCGCGGGGATTATTCACCGGAACACCGTGTACATAGGCTCCATTCGTGAATCGGCTGGCGTAAGGAGCAAATCCTTCGATGGTTTTCGTGCCATCTTTTACATAATACATTTTGCTTTTTTGTTCTTGAACCAAGAAAATACCAACAGGGGTTTCCATTGCATGGGGCGGTTTATGCCTTCCAGTTGTCGCAGGATTCATACTTCGGATAATCCAACCTTTGCCCGATTTTTCCAATGTACAAATATTCTGGTTTGTAACATCAACGACAACGACATGATGAAAATCAACCGTGTCGCTTATAGATTTGACATATCGCTTCGGTACTTCCCAAGTTCCGTCGAAGTTTGTCAATCCCTCGACTTTTACCATATCGAGCGTATCACTGCTCAAAAGTTTGACCAAGGAACCGTCTCTACCGTAGATTAAAGGCGTTTTTGTATTGCCAACTTCGTACAAGGGGGCAGATTGATACCTTTCAACGCCCAATGTGTCGGAAACACGTTTGTAGGCATTCCGTTTGAAATTTGCAACAACGGGTGCCTCGCGATTTTTATTTTTATAATTTTGAAGTACAGCATAGCGGATGTCCTGGCGTTGAAAATTTTCGACAACCGCTAGTTGTTTTTTTATCTTTTCCCACTGAAATACCCTAACCGTGTCTTTATACGGATAGGTGTCTTCTAATATGTATTTATCAAATGTCAACTCTTTTGATAGATTAATATCTGCTGCAGTTACAGGGCGTCTCTTTTCTTCCTCTTCCGCCTTTTTAACACGTTCTATTGAGTCCTTTTTAGCGCGTTCCAAAGAATCTCTTCTTGCGTCCTCTTTCGCTTCCTGCTGCGTTTTATTGTTGCAAGAAACCACGATTGACATTACTAATAGTAAAACCGGTAGAAAGGTTAATCTCATATATCGTGCATTAATAATTGTTTAATATCTCTTTTAGTTAATGTCATAAGATTCGTGTTGATTATACACACCCTCATATAACAGGAAACAATTTTGTTTCAACCTCCGTTGGAAAATGCGCCAATTTATCAAAAAGGGTTTTATTTTCTGCGTTTTCCTTCAACAAATAAGAAATCGTTATCTTTTGCTTGGCTAATATCATTTCGTAATAACCAAATAATATGCCATTATTTTTTTGAACCGATTTTATTTCTTTATACGCTTTAACATCCGTAATCAAATTGAAGACTATTCTATTACCTTCCAATGACTCTATCGTCAGATCATCGTTGATTTTGTCGTAGAATATGCGTTGATTTCGCGTATGCCGGATATGATTGTTCAATACAAGAAACTGGCCGATCAAGTATAAACTGATCGGGAGCATGATTAAAGCTATTTTAAATTTTGTTGCCAAAACCAAAATAATGACCAATAAGAGTATCCCTGTAAATACACTGAATAAGGTTTTCTGAACAATAGCTTTAAGAATGTTAGCGGGTGCTGTGATTTCAATAATACGCAGGGAAGGTTGTATCTTGCCGTAATTGTTACGTATCTGTGTGCCAAACATACGAAGTCTGCGCACAATAAAGTACAAGATAAACGCCAATAGCGTGATTACTAAAATTACTTTAACCATAAAGATTAATATTGTTCTTTCTCGTTTGGATAGTCCGCTGACTTTACATCTGCTACATATTTCGCAGCTGCATTCGTAATTTCTTCATACAGATGAAGATACTGACGTAAAAACTTAGGTTTAAAGTCTTTCGTCAAACCCAACATATCGTTAACCACCAACACCTGTCCGTCACAGGCGTTCCCCGCACCTATACCTATCGTAGGAATTCGAAGGGATTTAGTTACCTCTTCTGCTAATTTTGATGGTATTTTTTCCAATACCACGGCGAAACAGCCCGCTTCCTGCAATGCCAAAGCATCTGATTTCAACTTTTCAGCTTCTGCCTCTTCTTTCGCTCTAACACCAAAATCCCCAAATTGATAAATTGCCTGAGGAGTAAGTCCCAGATGTCCGCAGACTGGAATCCCGGCTTGAATAATCTTTTTAATATTTTCGATAATTTCAATACCACCCTCTAATTTCAGGGCATGCGCTCCAGATTCTTTCATCATTCTAACAGCGGCATGGTATGCGTTTTCGACCGAACCCTGATATTCTCCAAAAGGCAGATCCACCAATACCATTGCACGGGTAACTGCTCTAGCGACGGCTGATGCATGGTATATCATATGATCTAACGTGATAGGCAAGGTGGTCTCGTAGCCTGCAAAAACATTAGCCGCCGAATCACCTACAAGAATTATATCCAATCCAGCTTCATCCAGGGCACGTGCCATAGAATAATCATACCCCGTAAGCATACTTATTTTTTCACCTCTTAATTTCATTTCCTTAATTGTCGAGGTAGTTACCCTTTTTATCACTTTATTTACAGACATAATTTCATTGTTACGTTCCAAAATTAGGAATTAAAAAAACAAACTCCCGATTTAATTCCTAAAAAGCTTTATTTAACAAAGTCATCCTGATTTTGTAGTTTTGTATTATGATTCAAAATGAACAACGTTTATTTAAATTTCCCAAATTCGCAGATTTAATTATTCATGAGGATGATAACCTAATTGTTATCAACAAGCCGCCGTTTTTGGCCTCTTTAGACGAAAGGGAAGGGGGGGATATTAATATTTTGCGATTGGCTAAAAAGCACCATAATGATGCTCAGGTGTGTCATCGACTGGACAAAGATACCTCTGGCATCCTATTGATCGCAAAAAATCCGGACACTTACCGTTCGGTAAGTATAGAGTTTGAAAAAAGAAGAGTTAATAAAGTATATCATGCTATTATTGGAGGCACACATGCTTTCGAAGATTTAAAAGTGGATTTACCCATTCTAAATCAGGGAAACAAAAATGTTTCTATCGACAGAACCAACGGGAAAGCGGCGGTGACTATTTTTAACACATTACAGTATTTTAAAAATTATACGTTGGTAGAATGCAAGCCCATAACGGGCAGAATGCATCAAATTCGTATTCACTTAGCGACACAACATGCCGCAATTGTAGGAGACACGATGTACAAAGGGAAACCGGTTTATTTGTCACAAATCAAAAAAAGGGGATTTACCATGTCTAAAGACCAAGACGAGCAACCAATCATAAAGCGTTTCGCATTGCATTCTAGGGCAGTAGAATTTACGATAGACGGTAAAAATTATGCATTTGAAGCACAATATCCGAAGGATTTTGCGACTTTGCTAAAGCAGTTGGAAAAATTTGACAGCTAAATCTCAAATAAAACATACCATGACAAAAACCACAAAGCAAAATAAAAAAATAAGCATTGTCATCCTTATTATACTGACAATCGTATGTGTGGTACTGCTTTGGCCTAACAATCGCGCTTTTATAAAAGATGGCCTAACTCGATTGGGGTTTTTCAAACCGAAGGTTGAAACATCCGCTGAAAAAACGGAACCTGCGGTAACAGAAGAGCAAGTGCTGGAACACACCACCGCTTCGGCATCTTTTATTGATACTGATAATAAATCCGTTAATACTGCGGATCTCAAAGGCAAGGTGGTATTTATTAATTTCTGGGCCACATGGTGTCCGCCATGCCGCGCAGAGATGCCTTCTATCGAGAAGCTCTATAATAAATTCCAAAACAACGATCAGATTGTATTCTTAATTGTCGAAATAGAAAATGATGTGGAGGGAACTAAGAAATTTTTGTCTGAGCAAAAATTGTCTTTACCTATTTCCTATCCAAATAGCGAAATTCCTTCTGCATGGTTGGGAGGTTCTATTCCAACCACCGTCATTCTCGATAAAACAGGTAAAATAGCCGCTCGTAAAGAGGGAATGTACGACTATTCAACTAAAGAGGTAGAAGAATTTATTGTGAATTTAATCAACAACGCTTCATAATTAACGGAATGACAAGAACTGAGCTGATTGAACAGATCAAACAGAAGAAAAGTTTTCTATGTGTCGGTCTTGATACCGATATAAACAAAATCCCTCAACATCTCTTAGCAGAAGAAGATCCCATCTATGCTTTTAACAAAGCTATAATAGAAGCTACAGGAGATCTTTGTGTAGCCTACAAACCCAATATCGCTTTTTACGAAAGCTATGGGGTAAAAGGATGGAATTCTCTACAAAAGACCTGGGAAGCACTTCCGAAGAACTGCTTAAGTATTGCTGATGCAAAACGTGGCGATATCGGTAATACTTCAAAGATGTATGCTAACGCATTTTTTGATCAATCCATATCCGGAATGAGCTTTGATTCGATCACCATTGCACCTTACATGGGGAAAGATTCTGTCACACCGTTCCTAGACTTCGAAGGCAAATGGGCGATTGTACTTGCACTCACTTCGAATGAAGGGAGCCTGGATTTTCAAAACTTTACCAATTCAAACGGAAAGCAGCTTTTTGAGGAAGTCATTGACAAGGTAAATAGTTGGGGCAGCAAAGATAATCTAATGTATGTGGTAGGGGCCACCCGCGGAGAAGGGTTTATTAAAATAAGGGAACACGCGCCGGATCACTTCTTATTGGTCCCGGGCGTCGGTGCACAAGGAGGTTCCCTCCAAGATGTTTGTCAATATGGAATGAATAAAGACTGTGGACTTTTGGTTAACAGTACAAGAGGTATAATATATGCTTCCAACGGCACAGACTTTGCAGAGAAAGCCAGGGAAGAGGCGATAAAATTGCAGCAGGAAATGGAAGCGGAATTGTTAAAAGCAGGGATAATATGACCTTATAAGGTCGCCTAAAAAAGTCTTGTAAAGCGGTATTGACGTCATTTCTCCAAAGCTATTTGCTATTAAGGCTGGAATAAGGATAAGCTGCGTCAAAAATAGACTGGGGAACTTTTGGGATATTTTTTGGATAGTTTCCCATTTGGTAGCACCTAAGGAAAGAGAGACCGTCTTTAATTCCTGCGGAATGGCTTGATAATATTGATCATTATAGGAAATATCATGACGCCAACACCATACGTTGGGATGGACTTTTTTAAATCTTCACTTTTAAAGCACGACGACAGGGTATAAGGCAAAAGCTCTAGATATGGAGATCGGACCGTATAACATTTTTTTATCATATCTCCCCTTAATCTTAGGTGCACAGGATGAAATCAATATAATAGCTAATGATCTTATTGAAAAGTATTTACGTACACAGAATATGGCTCTAAAATCGTTTTGATAAATTATTTTTACAAATATATACTAAATCAATAGATTTTATGTAGCTAATAGATATTTATTTTATAAATTTGTCGGATCATTTTTGGTAATGTTTTATCAACAAACGATATTTGTTACAAGTTTTATAAATAGACAGAAGAAGAATATGCAGAGCTTTCGTACAGAACTAGAAAATCCGGTAGTAGAGCAGGAGATAATAGAATTAGAAAAAAAGATTAGGGCTTATCAGGAAGGTAGTATAACCGATGAAAAGTTCCGCTCTTTGCGTTTGGCTAGGGGAGTGTATGGTCAGCGCCAAACGGGAGTCCAGATGGTGCGCATCAAGCTTCCTTTTGGAAAGGTTACCTTCAAGCAACTATTTAAAATAGCGGATATCTCTGATGAATATGCGAGTAAGAACCTCCATCTTACGACACGTCAAGATATACAGATTCATTATGTAAGTTTAGATCGTACGCCCGAATTGTGGGCTAGACTTGCTGAAGACGACATCACGCTTCGTGAAGCTTGTGGCAATACAGTACGTAACGTTACGGCGTCACCAACGGCAGGAATTGATCCGAATGAGCCATTCGATGTGTCACCTTATGCACAAAAAACCTTTGAGTATTTCTTACGAAATCCAATTTGTGCGGACATGGGGAGGAAAATTAAGATTTCTTTCTCATCCAGTGATCAAGATACAGCGTTTTCTTATATCCACGACTTTGGCTTTATTCCAAAAATAAGACATATTGATGGACTGGAAGTCAGAGGATTTAAGGTCATGCTAGGTGGTGGTCTTGGTTCTCAACCTATACTCGCATCCGAAGTCTACGACTTTTTGCCCGAAAATCAGATTATACCTTATATGGAGGCGACATTACGTGTATTCGACCGGTATGGTGAAAGAAATAACCGTAACAAGGCTCGTTTCAAATATCTGGTACAAAAATTAGGATTAAGTGAGGTGCTCCGTCTTATTGATGAAGAACGGATCGCCAACAAAAATCAAATTGTGGAGATCGATCGCACTAAAATCCAACAACCGGCACCGCCTACTGCGCCTGTTAGCGAAGTAGCTCCTGTAGATGCCTTGGCATATGAAATATGGAGAACGACAAATGTGTTCGAACAGAAACAGCACGGATATTATGGCGTTTATGTCAAAGTACTAACAGGTGATATTCCTACTGCTAAAGGGCGCATCCTGATCAATGGAGTTCGTGATCATATTGCTGATGATATCCGTATCACGCAAGATCAGAACTTATTGTTCAAATACGTACGGGCAGAATCCTTACCGCATATTTTCAATGTGCTTACCGAATTAGGTTATGCTAAACCTGGCTACAATAGCACATCAGACGTAACAACCTGTCCCGGCACAGATACCTGTAATTTGGGCATTTCAAATTCGACGGAAATGGCGCGGGTAATAGAGAAGTATATCCACGAATTTCATTCCGAATTTGTATACGAACAAGATCTGAAGATAAAGATATCTGGCTGTATGAACTCTTGTGGTCAGCATGGACTGGCGCATATTGGATTTCATGGTAGTTCTGTAAAGGCCGAAGGAAAAGTCGTGCCCGCAGCACAAGTCATGTTAGGTGGTGGTACAGTTGGCAATGGTAAAGGACGTGTTGCTGAGCGTGTTACTAAAGTACCTACTAAACGTGTTTTGCAAGTTGTCGACGTAGTATTAACAGACTATAAGGCAAATCGCCTGGAAGCCGAAAACTTCCATGCATATTACGATAGACAAACGAAAGATTATTTCTATCGTCTGTTGAAACCATTAGCCGATTTAACCAATCTTACTTCCGATGAGTTCATAGATTGGGGGCACGAAGAAACTTTTGCAACCGCTATAGGTGTTGGAGAATGTGCGGGCGTCGTAATCGATTTAGTCGCAACCTTACTTTCTGAGGTAGAAGAAAAGATTGAATGGTCGAAAAAGGCGTTAAGCGATGCGCTGTATGCCGACGCGATCTATCATGCATATAGTGCATTTGTCTGGACTGCGAAAGCGCTATTATTAGACAAGGGCGTGAACGCCAGTACGCAGGCCGCTGTCATCGCCGAATTTGACAAACACTATGTACAAGAAGGACTATTTACGTTCCCCACTACATTTACAGAACGCGTATTGCAGATTAACAAATATGAACCGTCCAAAGAATTCGCTGAAGCATTTCTGCTACAGGCAACCGCATTTTATTTAGAAGGAGCAGAGAGAAGAGACGAGCTACGCTTGATAAATCAATAAAAAAGAAGGGAGAGAAGAGATGTTAGAGATTAAACCATTTGTAACGTTAGTAGGCGCAGGACCTGGTGATGCAGATTTGATTACCCTAAAAGGGATCAAAGCAATCAAAGCGGCAGATGTGATTTTATACGATGCGCTGGTAAATGCAGAGTTATTGGATTATGCCAAACCCTCATGCACAAAAATATATGTCGGAAAGCGTGCCGAACGGCTATCTACATCGCAAGATCAAATCAATACGTTATTGGTTGACTATGCTTTGACACATGGACATGTCGTACGGCTTAAAGGAGGAGATCCTTTTGTTTTCGGGCGGGGAGGAGAAGAATTAGAATATGTACATCAGTACGGCATCTCTACAGCGGTGATTCCGGGTATTTCATCATCTATAGGCTTAACGGGCTTGCAACAAATTCCGTTGACACATCGCGGCGTCAGTGAAAGCTTCTGGGTGATTACAGGTTCTACTTCAGATGGACGACTTTCGGATGATCTGTACACTGCGGTGAAAACCAACGCAACTGTTGTGGTTCTAATGGGGTTTTCAAAATTAAAACAAATCGTTAACCTTTACCAAGAGAACGGTCGAGGAGAATTGCCGATAGCACTAATCCAAAACGGATCATTAATTAATGAACGTATTGCATTAGGTACAATAGATACGATATTGGAAGAAGCCGATAAAAATCTGCTCGGCGTACCAGCCATTATCGTTTTAGGAGAAGTCGTTGCGAAGCACCAACAATTTGCAGCGATAAAGTCTGAATTACAAGATCTTGAAGCTTAAATGAACGAGCTTTTCCCGATATATATTAAGTTGGATCAAATCCAGACCTTGGTCGTTGGTGCTGGCCCGGTAGGTTTAGAAAAATTGGAAGCCTTGATCAGCAATTCCCCGAAGGCAAATATCCACGTGGTTGCAGAAGAGGTCATACCCGAATTTAAGAAATTCGTATCGGATAAGGCAAACATACGACTGAGTCAACGATCTTTCGATCGGCAGGATATCGAAGGAATAGACTTGATTATTTTAGCAACAAATAATCCTGATTTTAACAACGAAGTTCGTAAATTGGCTTCTGAAAATCATATTCTATTAAATGTAGCGGATAAACCTAGTTTGTGTGATTTTTATTTAGGATCAGTCGTACAGAAAGGGAATTTAAAAATTGGTATTTCTACCAATGGGAAATCACCAACCATTGCCAAACGTTTAAAAGAGTTTTTAAATGATTTATTACCGGAAGAGATCGATCAAACTTTGGACTTGATGCAAACCATGCGAAATTCGCTCAAAGGTGATTTTCAAGAAAAAATAAAAGTGCTCAATGCACATACTAAAGATTTATTAACTAATACATCTAATGATAGCGCAAATTAAGAACGAGCTCGAAGAGCTAGACGCCATGGATGTCATTCGCTATGTGGACCAAAAGTTTAAAAATGAAACCGTATTTTCGACTTCATTTGGAATTGAGGATCAAGTGATTACCCATATGCTTGCAGAAGCCGGGTCCTCAGCTTCTATATTTACACTGGAAACAGGTCGTCTATTTCCAGAAACATATTATGTTTGGAATCGCACGTTGGAGAAATATAAACTCCCTATAAAAGCATATTACCCCAACACGCAGGCAGTTGAGTCGCTAGTGAGTTTAAAAGGTCCTTCCAGTTTTTATGAATCCGTAGAAAATAGAAAGGAGTGCTGCTTCATCCGTAAAATTGAACCTTTACAGCGTGCTATCCAAGGTTATAAGGTCTGGATCACCGGCATTCGGGCGGAACAATCGGCAAATCGCGAAGATATGGATATCGTTGAATGGGATGAAGCCAATCAGATTATTAAGATTCACCCGATTTTTCATTGGACACTGGCAGACGTGGAATCCTTTTTGAAAGCCAACTTTATTCCTTATAATCCATTACATGATAAGGGATTTCCGAGTATAGGTTGCCAACCGTGTACACGTGCAGTGCAAAAAGGTGAAGATTTCCGTGCAGGAAGATGGTGGTGGGAAGACAAGAGTAAAAAAGAGTGTGGTTTACACGTAACGACAAAATAAAGAAAAGACAAGAGAGAGAATGGATTATTTAGATCATTTAGAGGCTGAAGCAATTTACATATTACGAGAGGTTGCTGGACAATTTGAAAACCCGGCATTGTTGTTTTCTGGAGGTAAGGATTCTATCACGTTGGTACATTTGGCCAAAAAGGCCTTTAGACCGGGTAAATTTCCGTTTCCTTTAGTGCATATCGATACCGGACATAATTTTCCGGAAACTATTGAATACCGTGATTGGCTAATTGAACAGACAGGAGAGAAGCTCATCGTCGGATTGGTACAAGACAGTATTGATCAAGGTAAGGCAGTCGAACAAACAGGTAAAAATGCAAGTCGTAATGCATTACAAACAGTTACCCTTCTAGACACCATTGAAAAATACGGTTTTGATGCCTGTATAGGTGGAGCACGTCGAGACGAAGAAAAAGCTCGGGCAAAGGAACGTATTTTCTCGGTACGTGATGAGTTTGGTCAATGGGACCCCAAAAGACAACGTCCAGAACTGTGGAACATCTTTAACGGTAAGATCCACAAGGGAGAAAATGTACGTGTATTTCCTATTTCAAACTGGACCGAACTGGATGTATGGAATTATATTAAACGTGAAAAAATTGATCTTCCTTCCATCTACTTCAGTCATGAACGTGATGTTGTATTCCGCAATGGACAGTGGATGGCGGCGGCGCCAGCACTACAGATCGACGGAGACGATGTTGTTGAACATAAGTCTGTACGTTTCAGGACAGTAGGTGACATGACCTGCACTGCATCAGTAGATTCAATAGCGACCGAACTGGATGATATCATAGCCGAAATAAAAGCTTCTACCGTAAGCGAACGTGGAGCAAGAATGGATGATAAGGTATCTGAAGCAGCCATGGAAGAACGTAAAAAACAGGGTTATTTTTAGAATAGATATTAGATGTCAGATAATAGCTATCAGACCTTAGGTTTTTCAGGCTATATAGTAAAATATAAAACAGATTGAGAAAGTGGTATTGAGCAAATTTTTTCTCAATACTCAATACTCAATACTCAATACCATAAAAAAAATGAATATACTAAAATTTATAACAGCAGGGTCAGTTGATGATGGCAAAAGTACGTTGATAGGCCGCTTGCTGTACGATACAAATTCTATTTTAGACGATCAATTAGAAGCTATCCAAAAAGCCAATCGCAAAAATAATGATGGAACAGTAGATTTAGCCATACTAACAGACGGTCTAAAAGCAGAACGTGAACAAGGAATTACAATTGATGTAGCATATAAGTATTTTCAAACGGAAAAGCGCAAATTTATTATTGCAGATGCACCCGGACATATACAGTATACCCGTAATATGGTGACAGGAGCTTCCAATTCTGATTTGATTATCATATTAGTTGATGCACGCAAAGGTGTGATCGAACAAACCAAACGTCATTCGTTCTTATCTAAATTACTGTCCCTTAAAAAGGTATTGGTATGTATCAATAAGATGGATATGGTAGATTTTGAGCAAGCTGTGTATGAAAATATCAAAGCCGATTATTTGAAACTGGCTGAAAATCTAAATCTAGAAGATGTCGATTTTATACCCGTATCAGCTTTAAAAGGCGATAATATTGTTACTGCTTCAGATAGGATGCCTTGGTATGAGGGTACTTCTCTTTTAGAATATCTCGAAAATATTGAATTTCCGGAAGATAAATCACAGGCGTGGCGTTTTCCGGTGCAATGGGTAATACGTCCGCAAACAGACGATTTACACGACTATAGGGGATATGCAGGCCGCGTGTTAGGAGAGGGGTTAAAAGTAGGAGAAGAGGCATTGGTACTACCAAGTGGTGTACGGACTACTGTCAAAGCAATCGAATTTAATCAGGAGCACATCGATTCAGCCGAAAGCGGAAAATCCGTTATTATTCATTTGGCAGATGATATCGATATTTCGCGTGGAGATTTTATTGTGAACGCAGCACATCCAGCATTAACGGAGCGTAATTTTGAAGCAAATATTTCGTGGTTTGACAACAAGCCTCTGGATACTAATCAAGTGTATTTGCTGCAAAATCATACACATATCACAAAAATTAAGATTCAAGAAGTATTGTTTAAATACGACGTAAATACCCAAGAACAGTTGTTTGATTCTGAAATTAAGTTAAATGATATTGGTAAGGTTTTCGTAAAAGCAGCTAACGATGTAGTTTTTGATTTGCATAAAGAGCACGCTGAAAATTCGCGAGCCATTATCATTGATCCACGTACAAATATCACAGTCGGTGCATTAATGATAGAAGATGTAGCATAAAGGCTTATCGAATATAAGACACACCACACAAAGAGATTCTACAAAAAGAATCTCTTTGTGTGTCTATAGGGGATTTGTGTATCATTAAATCTTATTTAACATAATATAAATTATGAGACAAAAATGGGAGCGCTAAAATAAGCGTTCTGTGCGTTTAATGCACCGATAACATGGATTAGTGTTGAAATATGGATTCTTTACATATAAAGATTTAAAATCTTATTTAACATAACTATTAGTGCGGTCTCTTTTTCAAAAAAATCGTATCTTACGGTGTCATCAATTATCGCTTAAAAAATGCCACAGAAAAATATCTTCAATTTATGGAAAGAAACCATATCGGCTAAACATATATCAAAAGATACGTTCAAAAGTATGCATCTTGTGGTGCTGCATCAAGCCATACAACAAAAGCAAACCGAACAACTTTTTCTCATTCAATTTGAAATACAAGATTTTGTTCTTTATGAATCAAAAGGATACCTACAATCCATCACAAACCTCTCTTTACCTACAAAAGACATGGAAATCCTGTGGCTTGGTTTTCAATTTCATGGAAAATCAACATTCTCCAGCGGAAAAGTCACTGAACCTGATACTTTATTTTCGTTTACTTCAACGACCGATAATCACTGTCTGACGCTTGCTGCAGAAAAACATTGGGCGCTATTCTTGGGCATATCCGGAGCCTCCAAACAGCAAATATTGACCGAATTACCCTGGTTGCGAGCCCAATATGAACAACAGCAAAACAACATTTTAAAAGCTATTCCTCTATCCTATTCAGATAGACAGACTTTTGAAACCTTATCCAAAGTGGTTTTTGGGCCATTTTCCACCATACATCATATCGGACAATTGATGCTAAAAACGTACACGAATTATACACAACAGCTTGTCCGGCGTATTGAACAAGAAAAAGAAGAACCCCAAATCCGGCTTTACCACCAAGCTATTGCCTTTATAAGGGAAAACTATATGGATCAGACCTTAAGTCGTGAAAAAATTGCCGATGCACTTCACTGTTCGATCCGAAGTTTGAACCGTGCCTTTGAAGGGCGACCATCTTCGGTAAATGCTACGATCCTTTCCTTGCGTTTATATAAAAGTCGGGAATTGTTGCGTGAACAACCGGAACTCTCTGTCGAGCAGATTGCCCTTACCCTGTATTTTCCTGATGCAAAACATTTTGCCGTTCAGTACAAAAAATACTTTCACAAAACACCTCGTGAGGATCGAAAAACGATTGCACTCCAAAAAAAATAGTCATCTGTCGGAACCAAACAGCTAGCTATCCTGATCTAAGTGCTAGCTATTTTGCCGTAACACTTGGCTTCTCGCTTTAAACAGCTAGGTATTTTGTTTTGAATGCTATACGTTCTGTTCGGCAAGCCAGGTGTCCTGTATTTTTAGCTAGGTGTTTGAATAAGACACCTAGCTTTTCTTTTACAATAGCTTGGTTTTGTGTTCTACAAGCTAGCTATCCTGTTTTTTTACCTAGCTCTCCTAACAGGATAGCTAGGTATTCTCTTACGACAGCTAGGTATGGTAAGAAAATACCTAGCCTTCACAGTAAAATCGCTAGGTGTTTTGTCAGGATAGCTAGCTATCCTGACAAAACACCTAGGAATCGATTTTTTAAACATTCCTAATTATTTTAGCCAAAAAGTAAACTTTAAGGTAGTCTAAACCCATTTTTCAAACTAAAAAACTATATTATTTTGTGTTAAAAAGGTTTGTTTTTGAGCCAGAGTTTTTTTTAGACACCCCTAAAGTTGGCTCAAAAACAAACCTTTCCGGGCCTTTTGTGCCGCACCTTTGTAATGTTATATAACATTATTATTTATTTAAAATTTAGAAACATGGTAAAACCTATTTACAAAAGTAATGATGCAACGGAGCTGTTGCGCAATGCAGAAAGCATCTTATTGAAGATGACGACTAATTCGGATTTATTTTCTGAGCCAGTACCAAGTTTAACGACACTCGAAGGTCAGCTGAATGCATATCGGGATGCCTATGCCGAAGCTCGTTTTCGGGACAAGCGGGCTGTCATCCTAAAGGGACAAAAAGGAAAAGACCTGCAAGAAACTATTTACAGACTATCGCATTATGTGGACGCCGTCGCCAAGGGTGACGAAGCCGTGATCGTAGCTGCGGGCTTTAGTTTCACACGTCCTACCACCAATCGTATAGGAAGGACACCACAAGCGGAAAACCTCCGGATAGAAAATGTACAGGTCGGTACGGGCATTCTCCGCGTGCGGGTCAAACCATGGAAACACGCACGTCTGTATCAATTCGAGTACCGAAAAAGAGGAACGGAGGAACCGTGGACATCAATTTTGCATAGCAATTCGATGTTAGAGATCCGTGATCTGGAAATGATGTACACTTATGAGTTCCGCGTCTCTTATCTAGGAACAGATACCACTACCAATTTTAGTGATATTGTAAACGCACTCGTAGTTTAACAGAAAACCTTCATGACTGTTTGCCTGTCAAGCCCGTCATGAAGGTTCTTTATACCCTTGAAGTTATATTTATTTTACTATTTTTATATCGTTATGATGAATACGAAAAAAACATCCACCACCCATCCGTTAAGGACAATCATGCTCCGATTTGATACTACGCTCACAGCACCTGATTTTGAGACACTAGCATTGGAATATTACCACGAAATACACGACCGTACCTGGGAAACCCGACAGCGCATTAAACAAGCAAGAACCCCACTTCCCTCGTTCGGTTTCCAACTGGAAGAAGTGGAAGAATTGTTTCAACAAGGCCAAGGAAAGTTTCGCCACCTCGAAATGATGGATCCCGATAATCCCGAAAAAAACACGGTACATGTGCAACTCAAAGCGGTATTGACAAATATCAAAAATATTTTAGAAGATTTTGTACCCGAATTGGTAGACGCAGCCAGCGATTACTATGCGTATGAAGATTACATCGTAGCTTATGAACAGTGGATGAACGAAGTTGCATTTCCGCAGTTTGATAAAATATTTGCCAACTATCAAGCCTGTTCGTTGGATATGGTGTCCTTTGACCGCGATCTAGATGATTTCAAAGGAGCATTGCATTTCGTAAAACAGCAGGAAGGAAGATACTTTGAAGCCATGAACGAGCTCATAGAGCGATATTCAGATTTGAATGAGGAAATAGGCAATTTATTTGAACAGGCAGAAGCATTTGACAGCAACCTACTTGTCTAGCTCTTCTTCTACGGGTATCTCCTATTTTTGTCAAACAACTGTAGGAGATACTATTCTTCTCCCCTCAAACATTTTCCTTACTTTTGATTTTAATCCATTGCGACATGTCATCCAAAGCAGATAACGCTATTAAAACGACGTACTTTAGCATCCTAGGAAATCTACTGTTAGCGATTGTAAAATGGCTCGCCGGATTTTTTGGGAATTCTTTCGCTTTGATTGCTGATGCGATAGAATCTACCGCAGATATTTTTTCATCCATACTCGTATTATTGGGTATCAAATATTCTAAACGTCCACCAGATGAGACGCATCCCTACGGACATGGTCGGATCGAACCACTAGTCACGTTCATGGTGGTTATCTTTCTAGTGATTTCTGCAACAGTTATTGCATATCAAAGCATCATCAATTTACGAACCCCGCACGAACCGCCAAAAGCATGGACCTTAATTGTTTTAGGGATTATTATTATCTGGAAAGAAGCAGCCTATCAGCTTATTGCACGCAAGGGAAAGGAATTAAATAGTTCAACGCTGAAAGCCGAGGCCTGGCATCATCGCGCGGATGCAATAACTTCCGTTGCGGCCTTTATTGGTATTTCTATTGCTTTATGGCTTGGAGATGGATATGAATACGCCGATGATTGGGCGGCCTTAGTAGCTTCTGTACTAATTTTATACAACTGTTATAAAATATTTAGACCTGCATTAGGTGAAATTATGGATGAAAATCTACACAATGATGTCGTCGATGACGTACGGAAAAAATCCCTTAATGTAGCCGGTGTAATGGCGACAGATAAATGTTTCGTACGAAAAATCGGCATGGAATATCTGGTAGATTTGCAAGCAGTCGTTTCGCCAGATATCAGCGTAAAGGAAGGTCATGACATTGCGCATGCCCTAAAAGATTACTTAATGCAAAGTATTCCTGACATCGGCAATGTTTTTGTTCATATCGAACCCTTTAGTGATATAAAAAATTAAAAAACTTCAAAACAGCTTTTCCCCTATCTATTTAAAACCAATCTTCTGCTTGTGTTGAGCTTGCTTCCTTTCACTATGCATTACACGAATGCTCGCTACAATGACAGGTATATTTTTAAAGTTGGTCATGACGGCATATAATTACCGAAATAATAAGTCAATTCGTATTCAAATATTTCAGGTTATAAAATGAATTTTTAGTAAATTCGCCAGTATTCTAATAAAAATTCCTTAAAAATGTCGCTAACTCTTAAAAATTTTATTAAGCACGTAGAAGAACGTAACCCTAATGAACCCGAGTTTTTACAAGCTGTAACGGAAGTAACGGAAGATTTAATCCCCTATGTTAACGTAGATCATCCCGAATTAATAGACTTAAAAATTTTAGAACGTATTGTTGAACCAGAACGTGTAATTTCCTTTCGGGTAAACTGGTTGGATGATAACAATCAGATTCAAATTAACAGAGGGTATCGTGTTCAAATGAACAGTGCTATTGGTCCATACAAGGGAGGTTTGCGATTTGCACCAAACGTTAACCTAAGTATCCTAAAGTTTTTGGCTTTTGAGCAAGTTTTTAAGAATAGTTTAACCGGTTTACCAATCGGCGGTGGTAAAGGCGGCTCCGACTTTGACCCAAAAGGTAAATCTGACCATGAAATCATGCGCTTTTGCCAATCTTTTATGACAGAGTTATATCGTCATATCGGTGCAGATACCGACGTTCCTGCGGGTGATATCGGTGTAGGCGGACGCGAAATAGGATATTTGTTTGGTCAGTATAAACGCATACAAAATAATTTTACAGGCGTATTGACCGGTAAAGGTACAAATTGGGGTGGATCATATATTCGCCCTGAGGCAACAGGATATGGACTCTTATACTTTGTAGAATGTATGCTGATTCATAGAGATGAAAGCATAATTGGTAAAATGGTGGCAATTTCCGGAGCAGGTAATGTGGCGTATTACGCGGCTGAAAAAGCAATTCAACTCGGGGCCAGAGTAATCACTTTATCGAATAGTACAGGTACAATTTTTGATTCGGAAGGGTTTACCATTGAAAAGCTTAATTACATCAATACACTGGGAAGAGATTTGGTCAAGTTTTCAAAAAAATACAAATCAGCTTCATTCCATCCCAAAGAAACACCTTGGCAATTTAAATGTGATATCGCGTTACCATGCGCTACACAGAACGAGCTAAATGATCAGGACGCGTTGAGACTGATAAAAAACGGTTGTAAAATAGTGGCTGAAGGTGCAAATATGCCGTCTACCGCTACAGCAATCAAAGCTTTTCATAAAGCGAAAATTCTGTTTGGACCAGGGAAAGCGGCTAACGCAGGTGGTGTGGCCGTTTCTGGATTGGAAATGTCCCAAAACTCGATAGGTCTACAATGGCACTCGGAAAAGGTAGACGGTAGATTAAAGACCATCATGCAAAATATCCATAAAACCTGTGTGCGATACGGTAATGAAGACAATGGCTATATCAATTACTTAAAGGGAGCAAATATCGGAGGCTTCATTAAGGTCGCAGAGGCGATGAAGTCACAAGGCGTTGTTTAAAATTAAGCACTAGAATTAACATTACGTAAAGCAGGATTCAATTTTTAGAATCCTGCTTTTTTGATGTGCTTTGGAATTATACCTTTGTACATATTAAACCCTAAAGTAACAATATAAAAAATAAACATATGCGGATACTTGCCGAGCTCCCCCACCCCGATTGCAAAATATCAATCTTTGGAATGAATCAAAAATATATCATCAAATTCGAACAAGGCACACTCGAACAATCGTATAAGCTAGCAGAGACTGATGTAATCGGTGGCGTAAATGGAATCTTCGAATTTCTAGATGAGACCTTTATAAAACAGGTATTAGTTAATTTTGCCAACATGCGTATGAATTTTATTGCAGCATATCAGAGATATGAATAAATAAATTAAGTGAATGTCATAAGTTATTTATATTGAATATATTATAAATATGAACCAGGTGTAACCAAATTTAATTTGGATACATCTGTACTGAATGACGTTTACAGCACGATATATTTACATAAATTATCTATATAAACAGTATAATAAGCTGATTATAATAAACTTATTATTGTTAACAAAATTTTATTTGGTGATATTTTTTACAAGTTTTGGTACTCCTGTCGACGCATTATCTTTAATAACACGGGTAATAGATGGCACGATAAAAGCGTCTGCATTTGGGTCAATTACCAGAACCTCGCAATCCGCTTTTACTTCGTATAGCAGATTTGCTGCAGGATAGACTTGAAGCGAAGTCCCCACCACGATAAAGATATCTGCCTCAGAAACAAGTCTTATTGCGGGGTCAATATTAGGAACAGCTTCGCCAAACCAGACGACATGCGGACGAAGTTGTGTACCAAGTTCACACAGTTCGCCCATTTCTAAGTTATCGCCAATGATAGGATAAACGAGTTTCGGGTCTTTGGAAGATTGGGACTTTATAATTTCACCATGCAGATGCAAAACTTCCTCACTTCCTGCCCTTTCATGCAGGTCGTCAATATTCTGCGTAATAATTACGACGTTATATTTTTCTTCTAAAGCCAATAGTGCTTTATGTGCTTCATTGGGCTCCGCTTTCCGGCAAGCAGCTCTTCTTAGATTATAAAAGCGCTGCACAAGTTCTGGATTGCGTATCCAGGCCTCTGGAGTTGCTACATCTTCCAAATTATACCCTTCCCAAAGTCCATCTTGACCGCGAAACGTCCGTAAACCACTTTCAGCGGAAATTCCAGCTCCCGTAAAAACAACTATTTTCTTTTTCATTAGGTAACTTTAACTAAACTTTTACAAATAAAAACGGGTAGCATTTGCTATGCTACCCGTTAAAAATATTAATAATTTTTCGGTTACCAGAATTTGACGTAAAGCGCACCGATGATAAGAATAGTCAAAACAATCATGACCATCACAGACGGCTCTACTTTGAACATCTTTGTATCGATTACAAATGCCTTAGGATTTATCTTAGGTCCCGCTAAACTCACAATTACCATAGTAACAACCGTAAAAGCGAACGCTAAGCCCATACAAATCTGAAATGGTATTTCGTATGCACCTTTACCATTCGGATAAGCTGTATACAATAAGGTGTCGTTACCAAACAAAGCAGGTGCGTAATTATTGAACAGGACGGAAAGTAGGAACCCCATAATCAATCCTGTAATGGCTGCAGCTCCAGTAGTTCTTTTCCAAAACATACCGAGTAAGAACATTGCCAGCACCCCGGGACTGATGAATCCGGTATATTTTTGGATAAACGTAAAACCTCCTTCACCACCAATGCCCAATAGATCATCCCAAGTGAATAATACGGAAACTGCTATAGAAGCAATGACTGTTGCTTTTCCAATGTTCACCAGCTTTCTATCAGAAGCATCTTTGTTCATGTATTTCTTATAGATATCCATGGTGAAAATCGTCGCAATACTGTTTGCTTTTCCGGCTAGGGACGCTACAATAGCTGCTGTTAAAGCCGCCAATGACAGTCCTTTGATACCGTCGGGTAGAAATCCAAGAATCGCTGCATAAGCATTATCTGCACGGAAAACACCATTTGGAGCCATTTCTTCTTGCAACGCCCCGTTTTTATACAACACATAAGCTGCAATTCCAGGTAACATTACAATCACCGGCATGAATAGCTTTAAGAAACCTGCAAATAGGATACCTGTACGTGCTGTTTTTAGGTCTGCTCCCAAAGCTCTCTGGGTAATATATTGATTACACCCCCAGTAATTTAGGTTAACAATCCAAATACCCGCTAAATACATTCCAATGCCCGGTAACATGAGATATTTATTAATCTCCGCCTGCGTCGACGTTTCGGTCGGTTTCTCTACGATAAGCTTAAAATGCTCGGGTGAATCCTTCATTAACTGTGTGAAACCAGCTAGAACATCGTTTCCTAATCCAAAATGCTGACTTACGAGTTGTAACGCCACATAAGTCGTAGCTACACCACCTATAATAAGTACAACCACTTGGATTACGTCGGTAAAACCGATTACACGCATTCCGCCTAACGTTATGACAATTGCAAAAATGGAAATAAGAATAATTATTAAATGGAAACTTCCACCACCCGCTAGGTTATCAATTGCGATTGCACCTAAATAAAGAATGGAAGTCAAGTTCACAAAAATATAAAGAAACAACCAAAATATAGACATAATAAGGCTTGTCGTCTCATTATATCTTCTATTGAGGAACTGAGGCATAGTGAATATCTTATTTTTGAGATAAACAGGAATAAACCATACCGCTACAATAATCAACGCGATCGCAGCTATCCATTCATAGGCCGCAACAGCAATCCCCACTTCAAAGCCGTTACCACTCATCCCTATAAATTGTTCTGCGGAGATGTTAGAAGCAATGAGAGAAGCTCCTATGGCCCACCATGTCAAAGAACCTTCTGCCAAAAAATAATCTTGACTGGTTTGTTCTTTACTAGTCTTTTTTCTGTAAATCCAATATCCATAACCCGCTACGACGAAGAAATAGATGAAGAAAATTACATAATCAATTAATGCAAATTTTTCCATTATTAGGTTTATTAAGTTTACTTAGTTATTTGATCGTTTTATAATATACCTCACTCCATTTTAGTTCGTTTTCAAAATTAGAAAGTGATGTATTTGCATCAATCTTCACCAATTCGATATCCGCCATTTTTGAGAAGTCTTCAAAATATTCCATCGTTAAATTTTGGCTAAAAACAGTGTGGTGAGCTCCTCCAGCATAAATCCATGCTGTACAAGCTGTTTTCATGTCCGGAAGTGGCTTCCATAATACACGAGCTACCGGTAATTTAGGTAAATCTTCTTTTGCTTCAACGGCGTCAACCGTATTTACAACTAATCTAAATCTATCACCCATATCGATCAGAGATGCATTTAACGCAGATCCTGCACTCGAATTGAACACCAAACGAGCGGGATCGGCTTTCCCCCCAATTCCTAATGGGTGAACCTCTAAACGAGGCTTTTCTGCCGATAATGATGGATCCACTTCTAACATGTGTGATCCTAAAACCATCGAATTATTCGGTTCAAAGTGATAAGTGTAATCTTCCATAAAAGCATTTCCACCTTCGAGACCTTGCGCCATTACTTTACAAGCACGCACCAAAGCTGGAGTTTTCCAATCACCTTCTCCCGCAAAGCCATAGCCTTTTTCCATTAACCGTTGTACAGGAAGTCCGGGCAGCTGCACCAAGCCATGTAAATCTTCAAACGTATCCGTAAAACCTTTATAACCTCCTGCTTCCAAGAATTTCGACAGTCCTATTTCAATTTTTGCTGCATCTATTACGTTCTGCCTATTCGCTCCACCCTCCTTCACATTGTCCGCTAGAATATACGTCGTTTCATACTCTTTTACGAGCGCAGTAATTTCCGCATCCGTTACATCATTAATGACATTTACTAAATCACCCACGGCATAAGTATTTACGGAGAAACCAAATTTACTTTCCGCTTCCACTTTATCTCCATCGGTAACAGCTACATAGCGCATGTTGTCACCGAAACGTACAAATTTTGCTCCTTGCCAATCATGCCAAGCCGCCGCTGCTCTTGCCCATACATTGATTTTATGCGATACTTCCTCATCCTGCCAATGCCCCGTAACTACTTTTCGGTTGATACGGAGACGGGAAACAATAAAACCAAACTCACGGTCTCCATGTGCTGATTGATTGAGATTCATAAAATCCATGTCCATTGTAGACCAAGGAATATCCCTATTATATTGGGTATGTAAATGCAACAACGGCTTATTCAAGATATTTAAGCCTCTAATCCACATCTTAGCCGGAGAAAACGTATGCATCCAGGTGATGATGCCGATACAATTTTTATCTGTATTTGCAGCTAAAATCGTATCGTAAATTTCTTCGGTGTTTTTTACGATAGGTTTATAGATTACTTGAACGGGTATAGTCTGCGAATCGTTAAAATAATTTGCAATCTCTTCTGCGTGCTTTGCAGCTTGAGCCAAAGTTTCCGGACCGTATAGGTCTTGACTACCGGTGATAAACCAAACTTGTAATTTATTTATTTCTGTCATTTTTACTAAAATTAGTCTAATTAGGATTGCCCGTAATACGAGTCTGGCCCATGTTTACGTTCGAAATGTTTTTTAATCAGGGAATCTTTAAGGCGAGGGGCATTCGGGTTAACTTGCTCCGTTAGAAGGGCCATCTGTGCTACAGTTTCAAGTACAGCACTATTATAAACAGCTTTATGACCATTCTTGCCCCAGGTAAATGGTGCATGATTACCAACCAATACCATCTCTACTTCTTTGTAATCCAATTCGTTAGCGGAAAAATGATTCATGATCTGAAAACCTGTTTGATATTCGTAATCTCCTTCAATCATATCATCTGCCATCGGTGGCGCACACGGAATATCCGTCGTTAAATGGTCCGCGTGAGTCGTTCCAAATATGGGGATATCACGCTGTGCCTGAGCCCATGCCGTACCGTAAGTAGAATGTGTATGTACAATACCACCTATGTCTTCCCAATGTTTATATAATACTGCATGTGTGAGGGTATCAGAGGACGGGCGCAGCTCGCCTTCAATTATATTTCCGTCGAAATCCACAATGACCATTTTTTCCGGCGAAAGGTCTTCATACGGTACACCACTCGGCTTGATAGCAAACACATTCCGCTCCCGATCTACGACACTTACATTTCCAAAAGTGAATAAAACCAAACCTAGTTTGGGGAGCTGCATGTTGCATTCGTATGCTTCCTGTTTTATCTTTTGATAAACACTCATATTTCAAATTAATTTTATTTTTTTTCTAAAGAATTGCCGGTATCCAAGTAATTTTTATAGCGTTTCTCATAGACGTGATGGCGATCTACATCTGGAAAATATTCCTTATCGAACCCCTGCCCCATATGTTGCATCGCTGTCTCTACATTAGGATAGATCTTTGCCACCGTCGCAGCAAACATCGCAGCACCAATTGCGCAAGTTTGCTCCGATTTATGTATTTTGATCGGCATATTCATTACGTCCGCCATCATCTGCATGATAAAAGAAGATTTTCGGGCGACACCACCAAGTCCGATCAATCCGCGAACTTCTACCCCTTCACTACGAAATCTGTCGACAATCTTTCTTGCCCCAAAACATGTAGATTCTACAATAGCTCTGAAAATTTGCACTACGTCAGTTCCCAAATGCAAACCGTAAATGGCTCCTTTTAGATTTTGGTTGGCATCGGGTGTTCTACGGCCATTAAACCAGTCGATAGCGTAAGGCAGATTAGACGACACGTCAAGTTCACTAGCCTTTTTGCTTAATTCGACAATTAAATTTGCATTCAGTTCTTCTATAATCTTAGGATCAACATCTATTAATTGCAGTGGTTGAATTAATATGTTTTTAAACCAGGCATACGCATCTCCAAAGGCTGATTGACCCGCTTCCAAACCTACCATATCAGGAATTACAGATCCATCCACTTGACCGCATATACCTTTTACGAGGGTGTCGCCAAATTCCTCCTTAGGAATAACCATCATGTCGCAAGTAGATGTTCCCATTACTTTACTTAAATAGTATGGTTCGATCTGACCTCCAACGGCACCCATATGGGCATCAAAAGCGCCTATTCCAATCAGTACATCTGAAGATAAGCCTAATCGGGCAGCCCATTCGGCAGAAATATTCCCGGCGGCTTCTGCCGATGTATACGTTTTTTTAGAAATACGATCGACAGCCCCATCCAACAGCGGATCAATATTCTTGAAAAAATCATTGGGTGGATAACCCCCGAAATCAGCCGACCACAGGCCTTTATGACCGGCAGAGCACACGCCTCGTTTGATCTCATCCGCATCCGAACCGCCTGTTAACAGAAAAGGTATCCAATCGCATTGCTCTACAAATGTATACGTATGTGCCTTCACCTCCTCGTCAACTCTTAATATATGTAAAAATTTCGACCAAAACCATTCAGAGGAATATATACCACCTACATATCTAAGGTAGTCGCCGCCATTTTCTTTTGCATAGCTATTTATTTCATCCGCTTCTTTTACCGCTGTATGATCCTTCCATAATACAAACATAGCATTGGGGTTTTCACCGAATTCAGGCAACAAAGAAAGTGGCACGCCTTCTTTATTAATAGCTATGGGGGTTGAACCGGTTGTATCAATGGAAATCGCCTTGACAGCATGCGCCACATCTTGACCAACTTGTTGTATACAATCTTTGATGGTTGTTTCCAACCCTTCGATATAATCAAGCGGATGTTGTCTGAATTGATTTGCAATAGGCTTACAGTACAAACCCTTTTTCCACCTAGGATAGTAAAAAACAGAAGCCGCCAGCTCTGTTCCATTGGAAGCGTCGACTAATACAGATCGCACAGAATCTGTACCATAATCCACTCCAATTACATAATTTGATTTCATCTATTATTTGTTTTTTATTTGCTGATGAGAGCTCGATGTAAATTATAGTGCTTTTTCCTATTATCCACTTAGTGATTACACGTCTTGTCGAGACATCTAAAAATGAGATTCCTCCACTTTGGTCAGAATGACGTTTTTGTATGTCAGGCACTTAAACGGATAATCAGAATTACATGCTTTCTGCTTTTTACATCTCGGTTTCATTCTATTAATTGTTAATATAACGGGCCTATTTAATTCGTGTCAAGATAACGTTTAATATACCATCATACAAATTTTATCTAAAAAATTTAATTGGGATTCGGAATAAAGTTGATAAAGGTGCTGAATTTTTCCTTGTAAATATCAGCGTTGAGCTTAAAGTAATAGGCCCCTTTTTTCGAATTCAACTTATCTTTTTCGCTTGTTTTGACTAACAGTTTCGTCGAAATGAGTTTTCTGTTGAAATTACGTTTATCTAAAATAATATCATATACACCTTCGTATAAAGAGACGATTTGGGGAATCGTGAATTTATCGGGTAATAATTCGAATAATATTGGATGTAAGGCAGCTTTGTATTTAAGACGATTGCGTGCTGCCGCTACCATATCATTATGATCAAAGATCAATTTGGGAACTTCGGTTAAAGAAAACCAAGCAGCTCTATAATCGTTAATTATCTGGTGTTTGTATTTTTGGATATCAATCAATGCAAAATAGCAAATACTTACGGTTCTTGCATAAGGGTCGCGATTAGGATTGCCAAAGACGTCCATTTGTTCCATATACACATCTTCCAGTCCTGTCAATTTCTTAAGGACGCGTATTGCCGCTTCATCAGGACTTTCAGTAGCTTCGATAAAACCGCCCATTAAGCTCCATTGATCTTTAAGAGGCTCAAATCCTCTATGAATTAGTAATAATTTAACATCTTCCCCGTCAAAACCAAAAATAATGCAATCAATGGCTACAAAGGACTTACAAGTTTCAGGATACATAATTTAAATATATGGATGTTATAGCAAAAAAATAGAGCCAACAATAAATGTTAACTCTACAATCACTAAATTATGATAATTTAATTACTTCACAAAGTATCTCGACTTAATTACTTCACAAAATACCGATGTTCTATGACAGTTACATCTTCTTTTTGCGTTACTTTTTCAATTGCGCCCTTTACCGAGCAATGCCCAGTAACACCTCTGTAAACTAAAGCTCCACCCAGTGTAATTCCAGAAATTGCAGAAATGGGGCTTCTAAACAGTTGTTTTACCCCTATTCCTAATATCAGTCCACCTGATATTACAGACAAAACGCGTTCAGAGGCTCCGACATTTCCATCGTTACAATTATCCTCTATTTTTCTTTTTATTTTATCAAAAGCTAAATTTAATATGCCATTCATGATCTATACTCCTTTTTTAAGTAAAACAACAGGAAAATCATTATGTTTGAAAAGCATTATAAAATTTTATAAACAGACTTATGCAAATAAAAAAAAATTCTGGCGAGCTGGTTGCTTTTGATCCAGATAGCCTGAGAAATTCACTTTCACGTTCCGGCGCTAATGATGACGAAGTCGAGAAAGTTTTTAAAGCAATTGATAACGAATTATACAATGGAATTTCGACAAAAAAACTCTATCAACTTGCTTTTGATTTTTTGAAGAACTTGAGAGAATCTTACGCCGCAAGATACAGTTTGAAGAATGCGCTACGGGAATTAGGCCCAGAAGGCTTTTATTTTGAGAAATGGATAGGCCGTCTATTTCAAGAAGATGGGTATCAAACAGTAACTGGCCAAACTTTGCAGGGGCATGCCGTCACACACGAGATAGATGTTGTAGCACTTCGTAATGAAAATCTACTCGCTGTAGAATGCAAATTTAGAAACGACACAAATGCAAAAATTTCTGTGACCACCCCCATGTATTTTATGTCCCGACTGAAAGATATATCCGGAATAACCTATAATTTTTTCAATAAAGAGCACGAAATTACCCAAGGCTGGCTCGTTACAAATGCCCATCTCACAAGCGATTCTATACGTTTTGGAGAGTACTATAAATTAAACTTATTGTCTTGGGATTACCCAAAGGAAAGTAGCATTAAGGCGCGGGTAGATAGTAACGGGGAATATCCAATTACTTGTCTTACAACACTCAATCAAAAAGATAAAGTTAGTTTATTAAAAAATCAATGCATATTGGTTAAAGATATTGTCCGAAATCCGGACTTCTTAGAATATATTCAAGCCATTGATGCCAAGAAAAAGCAAATTCTTTTAGAAGCCCACGAATTGATTGATAGCCAGTTAGGACATTAGTTTAAGTAGAGTACATATTGCACACCACCCAAAATATGCTTTTGGAACAACTCGGAATCGAAAGATTCTTCCGTGTGACCTAATCCTGTATAAAAAGATCTCCCCCCCTCATATTCCTGAAACCATGCTATAGGATGAAATTTCCCCATTTTCCCGCCTTCATAGCTCCTTTCGTCTAAGGTCATCAAAATATGAAGCCCCTCTTTCACATCCTTGAAATCATACCATTCGTCCTTATGAAACCACACCTTTTGCAAATGCTGCGTGGATAAATGCTTTTGGTCTAACACATCAATTTTGGCCTCCTGTACAGCAGGATGACTCACAAAATAACCGCCAACTAATCCACCGTACCAAGGCCAATTATACTCTGTATCCGATGCGGCATGAATACCTACAAAACCCTTGCCCGAACGAATAAAGTTTTGAATGTCTTCCTTTTGTTGATTATTAAAAAGGTCTCCAGTAGTACTTAAAAACAGAATAGCATCATAATTAGCTAAATTTTTTGCATTGAAAAAGTTTTCATCTTCGCTGTGAAAAGTTCCAATATGCTGATCATTCAGTAGTTTTTCGACAGTTTGCACACCTTTCTCGATACTCTTGTGTCTAAATCCTGTAGTCTTGGAAAAGATCAATACGTTCTTATTCTTTTGGGCCAATGCTTCTAGATGCAAAAAACAACAAAGTATAAGACAAAGAGAGCTGATTCGTTTCATTATTTACTTCGTTTTGGTAAGATAATAATTCAATGCTTCCTCGATATCTTCCGTATCCACATAAATATTGTATTCAGCATTACCGATTTCTTTTAATAACGCAAAACCTATTTTTTTATCTTCGTTCTTCTTATCGTTTTTCATTAGCTCAACAAAGCTATCGTATTGATCTACAGTATAGGTATACGGTGGAAATATATCTAAGAATAAAGTCGTCAAATCCTCCAAGTCCTCTTTTGATAATCCATTTAATTTATAAGATAAGAATCCTTCGCAGATCATACCAATTGCAATCGCCTCTCCATGCAACAAGGGACTACTATCATTATATAAAGAGTAACCTTCGATAGCATGTCCTATTGTATGTCCAAAATTCAATATTTTACGTAGCCCTTTTTCAGTAGGATCTTGAAGGATAACATCGTTCTTAATTTCCACAGAGCGTTTTATTACGGATATATCAATATTATTTAAATTCAAGCTTTTACAACGCTCATAAAGATCTCTGTCCTGAATCAAACCATGTTTGATGACTTCAGCAAACCCCGAACGTATTTGTCGATCATCCAAAGTCTCTAAAAATTTGCTACTGATAAATACAGCTTGAGGTTGTGTAAATGTACCAATAATGTTTTTTAAGTTATCAAGATCAATACCGGTCTTACCCCCTACAGAAGCATCTACCTGAGATAATAGCGTGGTCGGGATTTGAATAAAATCAATTCCGCGTTTAAATGTTGAAGCTGCAAACCCGCCCATATCCGTTACTACACCCCCTCCGAGATTAATCATTAAGGCGCTGCGATCAGCTCCAAAATCTAACATCGTTTTCCAGACACCAATACAAAAATCAATGTTTTTGTTTTCCTCGCCCGGGTCAATTTCAATAATGTCGTAATCTGTAACCGAAGGCATGGCAGCCTGTAAAACAGGTAGACAATGGTCATTCGTATTGCGGTCTACTAAGATTAATATCTGAGAATATTGACGTTGAAAAATAAACTCTTCTAGCGAAGAAAGATTCTCTTCAAAAAAAACCGTATAACCTAAACTTTCTAAAGTTTGCATAAATTAAATTTGAGCAATAAAGATATAATTTTTAAATGATTTCGACTCGCATACTTTCGAATTCGACCACATCACCTCGACGAACCTTAAGTCTTTTTCGAAGATCAACTTTACCATTATACTTTACAAGCCCTTCTTCCACCATGCGTTGAGCCATTCCTCCATGTTCTACCCAATTGAGCGCTTTCAATAATTGAATAAGTGGAATGAATTCCCCTTCGAGTGTAAACGTTTGCATAGACAAAAGTACACTTATCTCCTATAAAAAATGCTTTTTTTTAGAAATATTAAGATGATAAATCCATACTTTTGGAGATAATTTATACTTAGTGATGATAGCGCAAGAAAACAAGGCGAAACTGAATTTTGATAATACCGAAATCGCTTTTAAAAATAGAAGTGACAAAGATTTAGAAAGAGCATATTGGCTTTTTAAAATGGTAGCTAACAGCGCGCTTTTAAAAATAGGAACCCCAATAACAAATTTTTCATTACGTATCGGTCTTCCTATTCAAGGAATTATTCGAAATACAATTTATAGACAATTTTGCGGAGGTGAAACTATTCGCGGTTGTGCAGATTCTATCCGAGAATTGGGAAATGGGAATGTAACGACAATTCTGGATTATTCTGTAGAAGGTGAAGAATCCGAAGAAAACTTTGAGGCCACTTGCCAAGAGATTTTGTCAACAGTAGCCTATGCTAAACTAAACCCGTTGATATCATTTTGTGTATTCAAGCCCACAGGCATAGGAAGATTCGATTTATTTGCAAAAATAGACGCTAAAGAAGCGCTAAATGCAGAGGAAACTGCTGAATATAGGCGCCTACTAAATAGATGTGATCGAATATGTAAAGCTTGTTATGATGCAGGTGTTCGGGTATTAATCGACGCAGAGCATTCTTGGATACAAGATACGATCGACGATATCGCACGCGATATGATGGAAAAGTACAATAAACAAAACAGCATCGTTTACAATACATATCAATTATATAGACATGATAAAATTGCTTCTCTTAAAGCTGATTTTGCTTACGCTCAGGTGCAAAATTTTCACATCGGAGCCAAAATAGTACGAGGTGCTTATATGGAAATCGAACGGGAACGCGCCTCAGAAAAAGGGTACCATTCTCCTATTCAACCGACGAAAGCAGCGAGTGACATCGATTATAATAAAGCAATCTTATTCTGCCTTGATCATATTGATCGTATAGGATTAATGGCAGGAACACATAACGATGCGAGCTGTTTGCTGTTAGCCGAAGAAATGGACAGACGTGATATTCCGCATAACCATCCCAATGTCTTTTTTGCTCAATTGCTCGGGATGTCCGATAATCTATCTTTCAATTTAGGGGCAGCAGATTACAATGTGGCAAAATACATGCCTTATGGACCGGTGAAATCCGTAATGCCTTATTTATTTAGAAGAGCGCAGGAAAACTCTTCTGCGAAAGGTCAAACTGGTAGAGAGCTTAGCCTGATCATAAAAGAAAAGAAACGCCGTAGTGCAACAAAATAATTGTTAGATATTTGAGGCTGTCTCCTATGTTTGTATCCAGCAAATGTGGGAGGCAGCCCTTCTTTATTACACACATTTATGACAGAATTGGATTTAGTTAAATACAATACCCTAAAGAAAATTGTTGACCCTTATGAAGCACTTCTATTTGATGTAGATGGGACATTGGCAGATAATATGGAGGCGCACAAGGCTGCGTATGTCGCTGCAGCACTTGAATATGGCGTAGCTCTTAATCCAGATTTGATTGACGAAACGGCTGGATGGCCGACCATAGCTGTTGCCGAGGAAATATCCATTCGATATGGCGTAAATTTTGACTTTGCGGTGTTTGCCAAAAGAAAGTCGACTATTTTCATAACACAATATGTTTCAAAAACTAAACCTATCGAGTTTGTTCGTCAAATATTATTACACTTTGAGCATACGAAAAAAATTGGAATAGTATCCGGAGGGACGCGTAGCACATTAGCGATTACATTAGACGTAATTGGAGTAGCCGACCGCTATAAAACGTTAGTATGTGCCGGTGATACACCCTTGGGAAAACCCTCTCACGAGCCTTTTACGCTCGCTGCACAAAATCTAGGGGTCTCACCAGAAGTATGTATTGTCTTAGAAGACGGGGATCCAGGTGTCCAGGGAGCTATCGCCGCAGGAATGAATTGGGTCCGAATCGACCAAATTTAGAATGTTGTCATTAGACGAATTCCGCCATTGGTGTAGTCCATATCCGCGCGACGGTATTCTCCAACCGGAATTTTGAAATAAGGTTCTACAGAAACACCGAATTTCTTGCCAATATTTACTTTCTTGCCGACAGACATAATGACGAAACCATTAAATCCATTGGAATTCACGTTCGTCTCAGCAGATTTTACAGTACGGGTCACTGCTTGCATACTTTTGGAAACCTGTTCTCCATTCTCTGGATAGCCATTAGCGAATGTCTCGTTATTAATGTTCTCTACATAATGTGCACTACGCTCTTGGTTTAAGATAGCAGAATAAGAAACACCCGCAGCTGCATATAGAGACGGATTAAAATTATATTTCATTTCCAACGGAATATCCAAAGATTGCACCCTTCCAGTGACAGCGTTCACATTAGGAAGAACCATGCTTGTTTGGAAACTAGCTTTATCTGCGCTTGCTAAAGAGTTCCTTTCAACGCTTACCGAAACGATTTCAGCACTGCTTTCCGAAACGGGATTTTTTATAATACCCATTTCATACGTGTTATAAGAAGCTCCCGTACGAAGGCTTATCTTTTTATTTAGGTTATAAGCAACTAACAGACCTCCACCCACACTCATTTTATCCGCAGTAGAGTTTGGAGAGACATAGAATCCCATGTCGAACCTTTCGCTGAGCCGCATAGACGATTGATTGGGTCTATTTTCAACTTCTTGTAGACTTAAATTTATAGGTGCAGCAGACGAAGCTAATACCATATTGCCTGCAGAGCCCGTCGAACTGAATTGTTTATCATGATATGAGATTGGTTTTATCGTCAACTGTGTCTTTGGAAGATGTTTATAATTAATTACATCAATTTTATTTTCAACCACTCCTTCGTATTGTTCAGGAATATAAACTAGCTTATTGTTACCTTCAAATTCGTTAAGATGTGATAGGTTATAGGCATTATCTTCCGAAGTTTGCAGGGTATTTTTTAAATTAGCTGGTACATCTTTTGTCGTTGATTTGGTGCTATTTGGTGTGTCGGGAAGATGGCTATTATCTTGCATCACAACCGTGTTAACAGTATCCACTGAAACAGGGATATCATTTTTCATCCATAAAGCAGCACCAATACCCAGTATAATAAGTGCCGCAGCAGCACCTAGCCGATAGTACAGTTTTATATTTGAAACCGAAGCATGTTGTTGGTTGCTTTGAAATTTTTCCCAAGCGCCCTCCTTGTAACCGCGATCCCGTTGAGATCGTAAACGAGTTACAAGTTCATCTATTATATCTTTATTTTCTTTCACTCTACCGTATAATTAAGAATGATGTATGTTTTGCAGTTCACTAACTTGATCCATGTATAATTTTCGTAATTTACTTTTCGCACGAGTCAAATAAGTCCGGGAGGTACTTTCAGGCACATTGAGTAGCTTCCCGATCTCTTCATGCGAATAACCCTCTATTTCATATAAGTTGAAAATAGAACGTTGAATTTCGGGTAGTTCATAAAGCAACTTAAGTATGTCTTGTTCTTCGAGTTTCGTAGATACCATTACAGCATGATGAACCAATTCTTTATCCGAAACGTCGTCTATAGATTCTATTTCTTTTTTTGCTCTCAACTTATCAATTGAGGTATTTACAGTAATTCGGGCTATCCAAGCTTTAAATGTCTTTTCCAACACCTCCTCGTCTTCATGAAAACTAAAAGCTTTTAACTTTCTGAACACTTTTACAAAAGATTCATTTACGATATCTTCCGCTTCCATTTCTTCCTGTATATATCGGAGAGCCACAGCCATCAAATACCCATAAAACTTTTTATAAATAAAAGATTTGCTCCGCTCAGTATCTGATACAACGCACTCATCCAAAGCCTTTTTTAAAGACAGCGGTGTGTTTTTTTTTAAGTATTTTGGCAAAATCTTCACGCGGGTATTATCCGTTCATTGATTTAAGTTAAGCAATTTATGCTCAATAGCCGAATTTATTACCATACAATCTATATGTTTTTTTAGTAAACGAATTTATCTCCCCCTTTGCTACACGCTCCATCATCAATTTTGTTACTATTTTAAATGATAATTATCCTCCTCTTTACCGCTCATTTTTTGTATTTTTAACTAAATAAAAACCTTGAGCCATGAAACCATCATGATTTTTCAAACCCCGTTAGGCCCCATGAGTACTAACAAGTATTAATTAAACACGAATAAATCACATTGTGGAATGAATAAAATCATGATAGATTCGTCACCTTTAAAACAATTTTATACAGATGAAAAACATATTATTTTCAACAGACTTCTCTGACGGGGCCAATAATGCCTTTTTATATGCGTTGCAATTGGCCAATCAATTGGACACCAAATTATACGTCTTATATTCCTATATTACTCCGGTTTTATCTACCACGCATGCCGGCCAGCCCGAATTATTAGGACAGGTGTATGAGCAAATCGAATTAACAAAATTTGATTATTATAAAAAACAAATCCCACAATTACATAATCTAGCGGAGGAACATAATTTAGATCATTCCAAAATGGTGTTTTTATTTGAGGAAGGAACTTTAGTAGCAGCTGTAAAGAAATCCGTACAGCAAGAGAATATTGCATTAGTAGTTATGGGAACCCACGGAGCCACCGGCTTTAGAAAAGAATTTATCGGCACTAACACCGTAAGTGTAATTCGCAATGTCAATGTTCCTGTGCTCGCTATCCCTGCAAAAGCAATCTATTCAGCGATACAGAAAGTTGCTTTTACTACACTATTTAGAGAAAAAGATCAGAATGCATTAAAAGAGATTCTTGATCTCGCCAAAATCGTAAATGCCACAGTTTATTGTACAAATGTGATTACAGAAAGCTCGAATCCTGCAGACGCCTTATTTTATGGCGAATCCTGGCGAAAGCTATTCCCTGATCGCAAATTAGAATTCTCATTTTTACAAAATGAAGATACGGTAGAAAATACGATCAATAAATTTATTAAAGAAAATAATATAGACTTATTAGCCATTGTAAAAAGGAATCGTACTTTCTTCGATCGATTATTTTCATCCAGTTTGACGAATAATCTAACATTTCACGCTGAAATACCTATTTTAGTGTTTCATGAAGAATAATGGGCATGGATCATCTAATAAAAAAACTGGAAAAGTCGAAAAGTATCAATGACATAGTCACGAAGTTTACGCTTATTGTAGATGAGAATCAATTGGTTCATGGTGCATTATTTTTTATTCCAGTAGAGAATAGGGATTATAAAGTAATGATCCCCGCACCTTATCACGAAATTTTGATTGCCGATGTCCTACCGACTTATAAAAAGATCTTAAATCATAAAGAAGCACTATTACTTAAATAAAACATGAATAAAAATCTAAAAATCTTATTATTATCTATTCTTACATTTGTACTATTTTCTGCTTATAAACAGGATCAAACAATTACGATATATCTCGTCGGCGATTCTACAATGGCCGATAAAGATAGTACCAAATACCCTGAGAACGGCTGGGGGACACCCTTTAAATGGTTCTTTTCCAAAGATATTAAAGTAGAGAACCATGCTAAAAATGGAAAAAGCACCAAGTCATTTCTCAACGAAGGTAGATGGAATAAAATAAAAGAAACACTTAAGGAGGGAGACTATGTCTTTATTCAATTTGGACACAATGACGAAATACCGACGAAAAAATCGGCGACAACACCTGAAGAGTTTGAGACGAATTTAACATTGTATATCAATGAAACACGCCAGTTGAAGGCTACACCTATACTCTTAACATCCGTAGCTAGGCGTAGTTTCGAAAATAACCTTTTAATTGACACCCACAAGGAATACGCCAATATCACGAGAGAAGTAGCTAAAGCGACCAATACCTCAATTATAGACGTTACAACGTCGAGTATGCAACTTTTGAATCAACTAGGGCCTGAAAGATCCAAAGATCTATTTTTACACTTAGAACCATTACAGAATCCTAATTACCCAAAAGGCGTAGTTGATAATACCCATTTTAATGAATTTGGTGCAAGAAGGATAGCGGAACTTGTATTAAACGAACTAAAAACGTTAGACATCCCCTTAACAGATTTTATCGGCTATAAATGAAAGAATATAACAATTAACAATTCCTCCGAAATGTGTTTTTCGGCAAGTTCCCTGATACTTGGTTTACTTAGTCCGTAAACAACATGGGCACTATTTTGTTTTATAATGAATAATTAAGAATAAAAAATCAACTTATATATCAACACAATGACTAGACTATTAACAGCTTTATTTTTATCATCATCCATTGCGGCGCTGTCTTCTTGCGGTAATGGTAGTGAAGCACGGGAAGGCAATACGGATAAAACTTCGACCGATAGTATTTACCCAGCTGTAGAGAAAAACAAACCAAACGCAAATTATCCCCCTGCCTTTGAGGGCCAAACACGTATTGCGGGAGTCAAAACTACAACACCTTTCGAAGGAAAGGTAATTGCCAAAGGTTTAAAATCGCCATGGGGTATCGCGGTCCTTCCCGATGGAAGATTTTTGGTTACAGAGAAAGAAGGTGATATGCGTATTGTATCATCTACAGGAGAAATTAGTGAAGGCATAACAGGCATACCCGAAGTAGCTGCTTCGGGACAAGGAGGTTTGTTGGGACTGACATTGGATCCAAAATTTGAAAGTAACCGAATGGTGTACTGGGTGTTTTCTCAACCTGTCGATGGTGGAAATTTAACTGCAGTTGCAAAAGGTAAATTATCAGCAGATGAAAAAACCATCGAAGGCGCAACAGTAATTTATCAGGCTGGCCCTGCTCACAAGGGAAATTTACATTTCGGAGGTCGTATTACGTTTGATAAAAACGGCCATCTTTTCGTTAGTACCGGGGAGCGTTCGGACAAAGAAACACGTCCGTTAGCACAGAGTCTAACAGCCGGACTAGGAAAAATATTACGTATCACAACAGATGGTAAAGCCGTAGAAGGCAATCCATTTACTGGACACGCAGATGCTTTACCTGAAATATATTCCTACGGACACCGCAATGTACAGGGGCTAGCATTTCATCCAGAGACAGGAGATCTATGGGAGACTGAATTCGGTCCACGTGGGGGCGACGAACTGAATCGCGTAGAAATAGGTAAGAATTATGGTTGGCCTACAATTACTTATGGATTGGAGTATAGCGGCAAAGAAATCGGAACCCCTCCTATTCAACAACAAGACGGGTTAGAACAGCCTGCATATTATTGGGATCCTGTTTTATCGCCTAGTGGAATCGCTTTCTACACAGGCGCTGCAATTCCCGAATGGAAAAACAGCTTATTTATTACCGGTTTAAGCAGCATGCATATTGCCCGTATTGTAATAAAGGATAATAAAGTTGTTGGTGAAGAACGGTTACTCGACCGGGAAGGCGAGCGATTTAGAGACATCATTCAAGGTAACGATGATGCACTATATAGTATTACAGATGGGGGTAAACTCTATCGCATCGGAAGTAAATAATTAGCTGTCTGTAATGTGATAACTAATTACTATTAGGGGCTGTTCAAAAAAGGTTATCGCCCTTAAAAACGCTTCATTGCGAGGAAGAATGACGAAGCAATCTGCGTTTTTAACATCGTCAGATTGCTTCACCATCGTCCCTTCGGTTCGCTGATGACGATGTTATGCTTTTTAGCCCCTTTTTTATAAGTTCACCTACCTGTCCCAAACTTCTTATTCAATAGTTTGTTATATACTATATAGATAAACAAAATCTCTCGCTTGTCTAAACCTGGGAGGTTAGAACTATAACGCTATAGATATGAATACGAAAACAATAGGTATAGTAGTCGGAAGTTTACGCAAGGAATCTTTTAATAAAAAAGTAGCTCATTTTCTGACTACTGTCGCACCGCAAAATTTAACATTCCAAACCATTGAGATCGGCGACTTGCCGCTCTACAATCAGGATTTTGATGAAGAAGGAAGCCCTGAAAGTTATATCCGGCTTCGAAAAGAGATAAAAGCACTCGATGCCATTCTCTTTGTCACACCAGAATACAACCGCTCGGTACCCGGTGTATTAAAAAACGCGCTGGACGCTGCTTCACGTCCCTACGGTCAGAATGCGTGGCAGGGAAAACCGGCTGCAGTTGTCAGTGTTTCGATTGGAAATATCAGCGGATTTGGAGCAAATCACCACCTGAGACAATCCTTAGCATATTTAGATATGCCGACAATGCCGCAACCTGAAATGTATCTGGGAGATATTGCCAACAATTTGGACGAACAAGGGAATTTTAAAGATCCTAAAACAATTGAATTCTTAACATCATTTATGGATGCCTTTGCGAATTGGATAAATAAATTTTAAAAAGCATGTCTTTATTGCTTCTGTAGTTCCCAGGCCACTACTAATTTGGCCATCATATTATAACGCTCCAAACCCTCTGGTTGGTTATTGTGTTTCAGATATCCCGAATAAAAGATAGCTGTGACGCGGTCTACCCATCCTAAATAGCGTTTCCAGAATTCCCGTTCCTCCAGCAAATCGGCTTTTACCAACGGAGAAAGTTTATTTAGGTAGCTTTTGTATAATTCTTTGTCTTTATATAAAGGCTTTAATAAATATTGGATTGCCTCATAATAAGCCGAATAGCGATACCAAGCATTCTCATTATTCATCAATTTACGGAAAGCGATGAAATTACACTCGTCTTCGAACCCAATTCCCATTTGATGCGCTAGTTCATGAATAGTCGTAAAAGGATAAGATTGAATTGGAATATTTTGATTGACGTGAACTTCTTGTGTGAACGGATTAAAATAACCCGTAACGGTAAAATAACTCACCAATTCACTAGATAAGGGCATTTTGCTATGAACTTGTGTTTTGGATAGCATCGGTGCAAACAGGTGATCGTTTCGCATCAAACTTCTTAATTCCTTATTCGCGATTTCTTTCGATTTGGATGATAAATCCAATCCCACGCGCAAATCATTTGCCCGTAAAATATATTTCTCCAACACATGCAAGTGATCTGCTTGTGAAATATGTGCTACATTCAACTGCATATGCTCCCCCAGAGGCACCCGATAGTAGTTCGTACCCCAACTTACATAAAAATAGGTATAGAGAAAAAGAATAAATACCGTGAGTTGTAGAATACGGCGGTAGAAAGTAGCATAATTTTTCCGGAACAGCGATTTGATACAAAGAAATAAAAATCCTACACTGGTAATAATGCAACATCCATAAAAAATATCCCCTACGCTGAATGGTATCCAAGCGAATAAGATAACAGGTAAATAGGAAACAGCAGGATAAAAAATCCTAGAATAATAAGCCTCTACTCTTTGCGGATCTTGGTTAAATAAATATAAAAAAAGCTGGATTACCAACAGGATTCCAATTGTCCAATAATACCTTTTGTAAGACCCCATTACTATATATCGATAACTATTATTTTATTTAGCCTTCATTTTCAAAAAAGAGCTTGTAATAATTCATACCCTTATCCTCATCATACCCTTGCTCAAGATATTCTCTCTTTCCATGTACATAAATATGAAAATTCTTATCCAGTTTAATAACACTTTTATAAGAAGACTGCATTTTTTTAACAGCAGGGTTTGCGATGTCAAAATTGGTTTGAAAAGGCATATCAAATTCATCGGCAAGGGATTGTTTATAGTCATCAAACAAACTTGCTGCTTTTGGATTAGCGATCACTTCTTCTTCGAATTCAGCTTTATCAAATGTTTCTTTTGTCTTGAAATAGTTCATCGACCGATTTAGTAAATCAATTTTATCCGCGGTTTCAAGTTCGAATACTTCGTCCAATTTCTCATTTACAAAATTTTTATACACCTTCATTAAGTTGCCCGTTTGCTGATAATTGTCATTGCGCGACTTTATTTTTAAAAATTCGTCTTTCCAATATACAGCCTCAGATTGATTCGTTTGGTCAATTACCAATACCTTATACCCTTCTTCCGACTCATCGTTGATGATAACGACACCTTTATCTAATTTATTTATATTAATAGCCTCTCGTTCATAATTCAATTGAAAACCACCCTGTTGAGGCTGTACTTTTAGGTACGTTTCTTTGTTTTCCGATTTGAATATACCGATGGCATTGCGCTCCTCACCCTCCATCTGTATATTTTTTAAGGAAACTACATATACCTCTCCCGACTTGATTTTCGGGTGCTCAGACACCTCGTACAAGTGTTTTGTAACCTGTTGTGAAAATTCGTGAAAGAGAATCTTTTCCTGGAAATATTTATGTGCAAAATGATAGAGTTCGTTTAATTGAAGTTCCTCATTGGGATGATAAAATCGATATACTTCATTAGCCTTTGTAAAAGGTTTCATAAAATAGTGCATTAACAGCTCAGGAAGAATCTCATCCTCGGCTAAATCCACTGGATTATCAGACAATACGTAAAATTCATCATTGGTTTTATTTCCCACATGATGAATGGATAAGTTTTCAAATACGGCGTCTTGATGGAAAAACATATGTTCTTTTTTAATTAAAAATTATAAATATCTGTTGCTGTCCGGAACGTTCCGACATGCGCGTTTACAATATCTTTAATGTGAGGCGAATAACCTCCTCCCATACTGATTTGAAGGGGTGTTTTTTTGTCAAAGCATGTTTGTAGGATCATTTGATCGCGTTTTCTGACACCTTGAGGTGAAATTTTAAGTTTCCCCAATTTGTCCGTTTTCAAAATATCCACTCCCGCTTGGTAAAATACAAAATCAGGATTTACTTCCTCAAATAAATGATCTATATGTTGCGCTAAAAGTGTCAAATAATTTTCATCCGAGATACCATCTTCCAATGGAAGATCGAGAAAAGAGCGTTCTTTGACAAAAGGAAAATTTTTATCACAATGCATTGAAAATGTAAATATTGCAGAATGGTTCTGGAAAATATGAGCTGTACCATTACCTTGGTGTACATCGAGGTCAATAATCAGTATTCGATCGGCGATACGATGTATATATAAATAAGCAGCGGCAATAGCCTGATCATTCAATAAACAGAAACCTTCTCCAAAATCAAATCCGGCATGATGCGTCCCTCCTGCCGTATTAAATGATATGCCAAATTGTTGTGCGTATAAAGCCGACTGAATAGTCCCATCCACAATGTAGCGCTCTCGATCGACCAATCTCCGAGATAACGGAAAGCCAATGCGTCGAATCATCTTCGCATCCAATTGCAACTCTAACAAGCTGGTAACATAAGATTCGTCATGTGCCAAACAAATAGCCTCTTTTAAAGCAAGTTGTGGTTCAAAAAAGTTATCAGGCACGACCAACCCCTCATATAACAATTGTTCCGGGATCAATTCATACTTCAACATAGGAAAGCGGTGACCTTCAGGCAACGGGTGAATATATGCTTTATGATGTGCTATTTTTAACAAAGTGTCCTTTTTTATTCCCTGCGAAAATACAAAGAACTAAATAATTCTTATCTTAGAAATTCGAATAATCGCAATTATTAAAAATGGAAGAAATAAAAGAATTACCTCAATTATCCGCCGAAGAATTACGTGTGTTGGGATCATTATTGGAAAAATCTAAAACAACGCCCGAATATTATCCAATGACAGTCAACAGTTTGCAATCGGCATGTAACCAGAAAACATCCCGTAAACCGGTCGTGTCTTACGATGAGAACACGATTATAACAACCTTAGATACGCTAAAAAAACGCGGCTTGGTTTCAACGGTAGTTGGTGGAGGTAGTCGAGTTACTAAATATAAACACAATTTGGCCATTCATTTCCCGTTACTCCCTTCCGAATTAGCTGCATTATGCCTTCTTATCTTACGTGGTCCGCTTACTGCGGGTGAAATTAACAGCAATTCAGGTCGATTATACGAATTTGAAACACTAGACGAAGTTCAGGATCTCTTGAATAAATTAAGTGTAGAAGAACCAGCTTATGTAAAGCAGCTGCCTAAGCGCCCTGGCCAAAAAGAAGCTCGATTTGTTCATCTATTTGGGGAAGTAAATGAAGAAGACTACGATTTGCCGCAGATTGCCAATAATAACGATTCACAGGTTCAGGCATTGGAAGATAGAGTAGCTACTTTAGAAGAACAATTAAATGCATTACGAACAGAGTTCGATAAGCTAATAGCGGAATTAACGTAAGTAAGTTGAGCCGGAAAGAAATTTATCTAAGTTCGTAGTAGATAATAGTATTAAAACATGATAAGAAATATATTATTGAGCTATATCACGCTCTCCATATGTACTTTTTGTAACGCGCAGACATTCACGTTACAGGTTCAAAAGGATAGCGTAAGCTTCCGTGGATTAGATACATTCGGAGAGGATGTTGTCTGGGTTTCGGGCAACAAAGGTACTGTTGGATATTCAAAAGACAAGGGAAAAAACTGGAATTGGGTCAACCCGAAAGATTATGGAGAAGTAGACTTTCGTGATATCAAAACCTTTTCAGCGAAAGAAGCCGTTATCATAAGTGCGGGTACGCCGGCAGTGATTCTTCGAACGAAAAATGGAGGGAAGTCATGGGAAAAGGTCTTTTCCGATGAGCGGACAGAAGTGTTTTTTGATGCAGTGGATTTTGAGGGTAAAACTGGATACGTTTTAGGTGATCCGCTAGACGGCAGCTTTCAATTGCTTAAATCAACGAACAAGGGCAAATCTTGGAAAGATATTAGCGAGCAGATGTACCTCATCGCCGATGATGGCGAAGTAGCTTTCGCCGCGTCTGGATCTTCTATTCAATTGCTAAATGGGGTATTATATGTTGGTACCGGAGGCACATATTCCAGCCTTTTCAACTATGACCCCAAAAATTTACGTGTGGATAAATTTGATTGCCCAATTTGGTCCGGGAATTCGTCCACGGGAATATTTGCGATCGATTTTTACGATCTATTTAACGGGATAGTCGTCGGGGGTGACTATTTGCAGGATGGGGATAATAGAAATAACGTATTAATTACAAGGGACGGTGGTAAAAACTGGATTAAGCCTCAGCTACCGGTCTCTGGTTTTAGATCTGATGTTTTATTTCTTACGAAGGAGAAAGTAATCGTTACAGGAACGTCTGGAACGGATTTATCTGCCGATGGCGGTATGAACTGGAAAAATATCTCTGAATTAAGTTTCAATACGATAGCGAAGAGTAAATCGGGGAAACAGCTCTATTTAACCAATTCAAAAGGTCAGATATATACGCTAGAACTAAACTAAAAAAAAAGAGGCTGTATCATAAGTAAACTATGTCGTCATTTCGACGAGGAACGAGGAGAAATCTAAAAGCATGAACAATTTAAGATCATTGACTCCCAGCACTTTATATGTATCGTTAGATTTCTCCCGCTGGTCGAAATGACGGTCAGGCTAATTACCCGAACTTTTGATACAGCCCCTTTCAAGAATCTATATATAGTATAATCATTTCGATTTATCCCAACGGCTCTAAATATTGCGCGTAGGCGTATCCTTCTTCACCATCTTTTGTGCGCACCAGCCACCATTGGTCATTGGCACGACTGATCAGCGTAATTATTTCATCTTTAGCGGCCTTACCCAATATAGGTTGATCAGTTCCCGGGCCCTTACGTATGTTCAGGCTAGAGTTTTCTGTTTTCACCCGCACTTGGCTTCCAGCTACTGCGGTAGAAACATCTACATTCATGACAACATCACCTGTTAAAAAATTAGGATCAATTTGATTGTAGATATCCCAAAGCTTATTTTTTACGTCAGCATTTGGAGCCGTTCCCCGTATTTGCAACACGCCTTCTTGTTCAGCTACCTGCAAATCTGATATACCGGAACCCCGAGCGGTATCTATCAGCACTTTATATTTGTCAATTAATGCCATAATGTTTATTCTAATGTTAGACGGAAATTATTGAACTGTTACTCCAGATAGATCCACTTTTTTTGGATTAAGCGCATCTAACGACTGTTTTAACGTTTGAATACGAGCTTGTTCTACTGTTCCTGTAACGGTAATCACCCCATCATTTACCGTAGCTGTTACCGATGGAAAATCTTTTGTAGCATCCGCAACTTTGGCTGTCAGATCCGCCGTGTCGGTGTTTATTTCAATGGGCTGGATTACAATATCGTTTATAACTGATTTGACAGCCTTATTATCTGCTGACTTTGCAGATGTCTCGAGGACCCTCTTTTCATCTTCAGTCGTTACCGTACCTGATAAGGTAACAACCCCTTCGTTAACATCCACCAATACATTGGGATTTGAACCAATTGCTGTTTCCACTTTTGCTTTTAAGTCAGCGTCGGAAATTTTAGGTTTACAGGAAATGATACTTACGGTTAATGCTCCCGATAGCAGGATCACTGATAATGCATGTTTGAGATTCATAATGTTTAAAGTTTAATTATTTAACACGAGTTTCACTCTTCCAAAACGCCTGAAATAAGAAATTGTTTTAAAAATAAATGCTCGGGTTGATCATAACATTATCGTACATGAAGAATAGTATTTTTCTTCTGATTAAACTCAAAGGTGTCATTTGTCTTTTTTCCCCATAGTGTCTGGCCGATTGGAGAAGCGGGAGAAACAACAAAAATTGACATTCCAGACACGGTAATCGCTCCTATACTAATGGATAAAAAATAAACACCATTATTAGTTGTAATCACACTGCCTAATAGCGCTTCTTCGTGATCGATCTCGGAATTTATTTGTAGAAGTACATTTTTGTCTGTATTTGCAATATTCAATTGGGACTGATAACGGTTAAAATCTTGTTGAATCATTTCCCGACTCGTTTCGTATTTATCACCAGCGCTACTTTTCGTTTCTTCGGTTAATGCATATTGTGCATCATCGATGGCCCTATCGATTTCCTGTATCCTGCTTTGCACATGTTCGAAACAAACATTCACAATCTCTCTTTTAGTTGGTATCTCCATATCAGTATGATTAAAAAAGCGTCATTGTGAGAAAGTTTCTCGCAATGACGCCAATTTATAATTTTGGGCAGCCTTTTTTAAAATAAATTCAGTGCCCTTTATTATGATGTACTAATTCTTTAAAGCTTCTTTGATATTTTTAGCTTTTCTTTCTGCATCTTGCGCAGCTTTATTAGCAACTTCGCCTGTTTTATCAACAGCCTTATCGATTGCTTGTCCTGTTTTATCCGCCGCTCTTTTGGAAGCCTCTACAGCAGTATCGATTCCCCTACCTGTTGCATCAGCAGCCCGGCCTAAAGCAGCCTTCGTTCTTTCCCAAGCTGAGTTTGCATCGTCCAAAGCTTTTCGGGATGTTTCCTCCGCTTTTTTGTCACCTCTTTCTACAGCGGCTTCTAGATCCGCTTTTGCTTGGTTTACTTTCGCCTCCGCATCAGCAAGGTCCTTTTCTGTTTGTGCACGCGCGTGTGCAGCATGCTCATCAATAGTTTCCAATGTATGATCTAGATGTTCCCCAGCGGTGGTATCACCATCATGATTTTTATCTGCTGACGAAGGATTATTGCATGCGGAAAAAGTCAGACTACTGACAACAAAAGCTAATAATGCAATTTTTTTCATTTTTTCTCAAGTTTATAAGTTATAATTAATACAACTATTACACAATTTCTATGCCAAGGTACGAATCAAGCTATACACCATAAATAGTCCCTTTTGCCGCTTCAAGTGTATTCTTTAGTAATCCCACAATAGTCATTAATCCCACGCCACCAGGGACGGGGGTAATCCATGAAGATTTTTTCGAGACTTCATCAAAATCAACGTCACCATAAAGCTTGAAACCCGATTTTGTTTCCATAGAATCCTCCCTATTAATACCAACATCTATTACTATCGCACCTTCTTTGATCATATCAGCTGTTACAAAATTCTTTTTTCCGATAGCGGCTACAACGATATCGGCTCTTAAAACCTCTTCTTTAAGATCTTTAGTTCGGCTATGTGTAAGTGTTACCGTGCAGTTGCCCGGATTGCTGTTACGAGCTAATAAAATACTCATTGGAGAGCCAACAATATTACTCCGTCCAACGACAACGGCATGCTTACCGGAAGTGTCTATTCCATAATGGTCTAACATTAGCAGGATTCCATATGGGGTGGCTGGAATAAAGCAAGGTAGATTACGCTGCATACGGCCTAAGTTTATAGGATGAAAGCCGTCTACATCTTTCTTGTGATCGATCGCTTCCGTCACTTTTTCTGGATCAATGTGCTTTGGCAATGGCAATTGTACAATCAGACCGTCGATACTGCTATCTCTATTTATTTCAGCTATTTTAGCCAACAGTTCCTCTTCTGTCACATCTGCTTCATACCGAATATTTGTCGATTCAAATCCTACTAATTCACAGTTACGCATCTTACTGGCCACGTAGGTTTCACTTCCACCGTCGTTCCCAACAAGAATAGCGACTAAATGAGGTCTTCGACCGGATTGTGCAGTAAATTCTGCCGCCTCTTTCTTGATATCTTCTTTTATTTTAGCGGATACTTCTTTTCCGTTTAGTAATTTCATTTCTCTTAATTGTAGTGCCCAGGAGGTTATATTAATCCAATTTTAAAACTGCCATAAATGCCGATTGTGGAATTTCTACATTCCCAACCTGACGCATACGCTTTTTACCTTTTTTCTGTTTTTCTAATAATTTACGTTTACGGGAAATATCTCCGCCGTAACATTTCGCTGTTACATCTTTACGCAAGGCAGAGATTGTTTCTCTCGCAATTATTTTCGCACCGATAGATGCCTGGATACGAATTTCGAATTGTTGACGCGGTAAAAGTTCTTTCAGCTTTTCACATATCTTTTTACCGAAATCATAGGCATTACTACGGTGAATTAAGGAAGATAATGCGTCTACAGGTTCATCATTTAAACGAATATCCAGTTTCACCAAATCAGATTTACGATATCCGATCTGATGGTAATCAAAAGAGGCATAACCTTTAGAAATAGTTTTCAATTTGTCGTAGAAATCGAATACGATCTCGCCCATTGGCATTTCAAAGACAAGCTCTACCCTATCCGAAGTTAAATAAGACTGATTGATAATGGTACCTCTTTTTTGAATACAAAGCGACATTACCGAACCCACAAAATCGGACTTCGTGATAATATTTGCTTTAATATAAGGCTCTTCTATTGCATCCAATTTACTTGGATCTGGAAGATCCGACGGATTGTGAACCACTACCTCTTCGTTATCCTTCGTCAAATAAGCGCGATATGATACGTTTGGTACGGTCGTAATAACCGTCATGTTAAATTCACGCTCCAAACGTTCTTGGATAATCTCCATGTGCAACATGCCCAAGAACCCGCAACGGAATCCAAATCCAAGTGCTGCTGAAGATTCCGGTTCGAAAACCAATGAAGCATCATTTAACTGTAGACGATGCATCGACTCGCGTAATTCCTCGTAGTCCTCCGTATCCACAGGATAAATTCCCGCAAACACCATAGGTTTTACCTCTTCAAATCCCTGTATCGCCGCAGTACATGGACGATCTCTGTGCGTAATCGTATCTCCGACTTTTACTTCGCGCGCTTCTTTTATCCCAGAGATGATATAACCTACATCCCCTGTCTTAATGACATCTTTCGGAACTTGATTTAACTTTAGCGTGCCGATCTCATCTGCTGCATATTCTTTACCGGTAGCAACAAATTTTACTTTGTCACCTTTACGTATTTCACCATTTTCGACCTTAAAATAAGCCATTATTCCCCGAAAAGAGTTAAACACAGAATCAAAGATTAATGCTTGTAAGGGTCCATCGGCATCACCTACTGGGGCAGGTACACGTTCAATGATAGCGGTAAGGATATCTTCTATACCCATTCCAGTCTTACCTGAAGCAGGAATAATATCTTCACGTTTGCCACCGATCAACTCCACGATTTGATCTTTTACCTCTTCGGGCATTGCACCGGGCAAATCCATCTTGTTTAAGATAGGAATAATTTCTAAATCGTGCTCTAAAGCTAAATATAAGTTTGATATTGTTTGCGCCTGTATACCTTGGGCTGCATCCACAATCAAAAGAGCACCTTCGCAGGCAGCAATGGAACGGGAAACTTCGTACGAAAAATCGACGTGCCCTGGAGTATCAATGAGGTTTAAAATATAATTCTGTCCATCCTTAATATATTCCATTTGGATGGCATGGCTTTTTATCGTAATTCCACGTTCTCTTTCTAAATCCATATTATCCAAGAGCTGTGCTTGTGCCTCCCTTTGGGTAATGGTTTTTGTAAATTCCAATAGTCTATCTGCCAGCGTACTCTTTCCGTGGTCAATATGTGCTATAATACAAAAATTGCGTATATGCTTCATGTAGGTTTTTTGCCTTCTAAATAAACGCAAATATACTTTATTTCATGTAGATTTTTTCACATTATTAACAGCTTATTTATACGGGCTTAAAGTAACAGCACCGTTCGAGAACATTCTTCTTTAGTTAGCAAAAAGTGCTATTTTTGTTATTAAGCTGAATTCAAAAAAGACACCATGTAGTAAATACAAAATAAGGCAGTGATAATCAATGTTTATCACTACCTTATAAAAATTAACTATTAAAGTTCTTCATCGTGTTGAGAACGATCCAATCCTAAAACTTCGTCTTCTTCAACAACGCGAATAGGACTGATTAGATCGGTGATCTTCAGCAAAAGGAGTGAACCGAAAAACGCAAAAATAGAAACCACAACTAACGCTACCAAGTGTGCAACAAATAGCCCAGTTTCGCCAAAGAACAAACCATTAGTCGTCACTGCTGGATTTACAGCCGAACTAGCGAATACGCCAGTAAGCACCATCCCTACCATACCACCTACACCGTGACAAGGAAATACATCCAATGTATCATCAATTCCTTTTTTAGCTCTCCAAGTTACAACTAAATTACTAATGATGGCGGCTACAACCCCTATAAAAATAGAATGTTGAATCGTGACAAATCCTGCAGCAGGTGTGATAGCCACAAGCCCTACTACGGCACCTATACATGTTCCCATCGCTGAAGGTTTCTTACCTTTTAAAATATCAAAAAATATCCAAGATACGGCAGCCGCAGCTGAAGCAGTCGTAGTAGTCGCGAAGGCATATGCAGCTAATGTATTCGCTCCGCCCGCAGAACCAGCATTAAAACCAAACCAGCCAAACCATAGAAGAGCTGTTCCCAAGATTACATAGCTAATGCGTGCAGGATTATGTATTAAGTCCTTTCGCTTTTTTAAATACAATGCTGCAGCCAATGCGGCCCAACCTGCAGACATGTGAACAACTGTTCCTCCGGCAAAATCCAGCACACCGAAAGCTGCTAATATTCCCTCTGGATGCCATGTAGCATGCGCTAGAGGTGAATAGATAAAGACAGAAAACAAAAGAATGAAGATCATAAAAGAATTGAATTTCACCCGTTCTGCAAATGCTCCGGTAATTAGAGCTGGAGTAATAATTGCAAACTTAAGCTGAAACATCGCAAAAAGCACGATAGGAATGGTTGGTAACGCTCCCCATGAAGCATTTCCCAGCATTCCTTTCATCATAAAAAAGGTGCTCGGATTCCCGACAACCCCTCCTATATCATCTCCAAACGCTAAACTGAATCCAAATAGGACCCACAACAAAGTAATTAAGCACATACAGATGAACGACTGTAGCATCGTGGAGATTACATTTTTCTTGCTAACCATTCCCCCGTAAAAGAATGCAAGTCCTGGTGTCATAATGAGAACTAATGCAGAGGAAGTCAGCAGCCATGCTGTGTCACCTGTATCTAATTCCAACGTATCCAATAAAGATACCTCTGTAGCCGGAACCAGAAGACCTAATAAGGTCAACAATAGTAACAATAAAATAGGGATTGTTTTTTTCATAATTTAATTTTTAAATAGGTAAATAAGCAATTCAACAAAAAACACAAATAATAAGAACGATTTTTCAGGTTTAAATTGAAAAACATTCAAATTTATGTTGAATTTTTTGATAATTCCAAATTTTTTATTCAAAAAAGTTAAAATTTTATTAAAAAATACTTTTTTAAATAAAAAATATTCTATTTTTACATCAGCAAAAACAAAAATCAATACAAAAAATCACAAATTAAACCAAAAACAAATTAATTAGAAAAGCAAATTCAATAGATTTTATGTTTTTATAACATTTTCAAATTTTAAAATAACAAAACATGAAAAATTTTAACCTAATTACAGTTGTATTCTTAATAATAGCTTCAAATGCTACCATTTCAAAAGCTCAAGAGGGAAATACCACAGGTGCCCTAGAGATTTTCGGATCTGTCGACACTTATTTCAAGTATGATTTCGATAAACACACGAATATAACGAGTTCTGGGTTTACAGGCGATCATAATTCAGTGTCCTTGGGGATGATTGACCTTGGCTTAAGAAAATCAGTCGGAAAAGCGTCCTTTTTGGGAGAAGTCTCTTTTGGTCCACGTGGACAATATAGATCTTTGCTTAACGGTGATGGTAATGCCAATAATGTAGATAATAGCTTTCATATCCAAAATTTAGTTGTTTCTTATAGCCTTACAGATAAATGGTCTGTAGATGCGGGATTCATGGGTACTTTTGTCGGATATGAGGTAATCTCTCCTAGTGCTAACTTCCATTATTCTACCTCCTACCTATTTGGAGCAGGGCCTTTTCAAAATGCAGGTATCAAAACTTCCTATAGTTTTACAGATAACATTCAATTGATGGTAGGGTTATTTAACGATTGGAATGAGTACCAAGATTTGAATGGTGTATCTCATTTCGGATCACAGCTTGCGTACAGTCCCACAGAAAATTCGAGTTTATACCTCAACTTCTTAACAGGAATTTCCGAAGGGGGCGAGACGGCATATACCTCAGGAACTTTGATAGATTTAGTAGGTAGCTATTCATTTTCAGACAAGGTTTCGTTAGGTTTGAATGCTGCGGATTATACACAAGCTGCTGATGGTGGTTACTCTGGAGTTGCACTTTATCCACAATATAACTTTACCGAAAACATCGCAATTGGGGCAAGAGCGGAATACTTTAAAGTAAAAGACGTGGCGGACGTTAAAGGGGATGATTTCACTTCATTCACCTTATCTGGGAATTTCAAACATAATGGGTTTGCTTTTATTCCAGAAATAAGATTCGATAATAGTAACAACGATGTGTTTCTAAAACAAGATTTAGTAACACCTAAAAAGAATGCTGCGCAGTTTTCTTTAGCATTAGTTTATAGTTTTTAATAAATTTCCCTTTATTCATAAATTATGTAGAGGACTTTGGAATATTCCAAAGTCCTCTTATTATATTTACTAGGGCTGAACATAAAAAACTAACGTAAAAATTTATCAAACAACGAACTTATTTGAATGCAACAAAACTTGCAAAGCAAAGGTTCTTATGTAGGATATCAACATTTGAAAATCCTACTTCCTTTAATAAATCCAATTGATAGATCAATGATCGCGGTGTATCTTCTTTTTCAATATAAGCAAACACATGATCTCTATACTTTTCATCGTTTAGACCAATAAGATATTGTCCATATTTTTCGTTGTAGATCAGCGCCTGCAAGTCAGCATCTGCTTGGTGAACTAGATCAAATATCCATATACTCCCCCCCGGTTTAAGCCATGTGTACAATTTCTTAAACGCATTCTCCCAGTCTGCATCATCTCGTAAATGATGCAACACTGCCGTCGCCATAATAACATCGTAATGGCATTCCGGTAATTTAACAGTTCTAAAATCACCTTTTAAAACACTAACCTTCCCCCCTATATTGATTTCATCCACGCGTTCCTTCGCCTTTTCCAGCATCGGCAGACTTAAGTCAACGAGTGTGATATCTAAAGAAGAATAGTATTGCAGCAGTTTTACATCATAGTTTCCTGCTCCACAGCCAATATCCAAGACCCGCTCTAATTTGGGATATACTTTGGAAATTCCTTCTGAAATCAATTCCATATTATAGGTAGCATCCAATGTGGTAGCTTGTCCTGTTTCCATATTCGAAAAACGTGCGACATCCTTATCAAATCGCTCTTCTATTTCCTTTAATGTAGATTTATGCTTCATATATCCGTTGTTTATTCAAAAGTACCCAATTGATCGATACATCAAAAATACTATATTTGTCAATAATTGATACCTATTAAGTATGGAGATACGTCATATCCGATATTTCAAAGCGGTTGCTGATGAATTACATTTTGGAAAAGCTGCAAAAAAGCTATTTATATCGCAACCCCCTTTGACCCGACAAATTAAAGAACTGGAAGAAGAATTAGGTGTACTCCTATTAACAAGAAACAATAAAAGAGTTGCATTAACTGATGCAGGAAATTATTTTCTTAGAGAATGCGATCAGCTCTTGCAACAACTTGAAAGAGCGAAACAGCAGGTGGTGCAGGTGCACCTCGCCGAAACCGGAAATTTTCGTTTAGGCTACATCAGCTCTACACCAAAATCTGCTTTGGCAGAAGTACTTCAAAAAGTTAAAAGTGAATTTCCCTACCTACAGGTACAGCTCTATGAGATGCCATCGCATGCACAGCGGTCAGCCTTGGAAACCGGAAAATTAGACCTGGGAATTGTCCGAGCACCGATATTTAGCGAACATTTGAAAATCGAAAAATTATTTGACGACTCCTTCGTACTTGCTTTACCAAAAGATTACGCCTACATCGAAGATCTCAAATACTTGGCAAACGAGATGTTTATTTCGTACAATAACAACTATGCACCTAATTATCACCTTAGTTTCCTAGAGACCTGCAGTCGCATAGGCTTTACACCAGAGATTGCACACGAATGTAATACAACACAATCGATTTTAGACTTGGTTCACTACCGCACGGGGATCGCTATTGTACCCAAAAGCGTACAGCACGAATATAGACATCTAGCAATTAAATTTGTAGATTTGGCTTATCTAGGCACGACAACACAGATTATTATGGCCTGGGATCATAAAAATCAGAATGTCGCGCTGAGTGAGTTTCGTAAATGGATTAAAATTATGTTAAAAAATGAAGTTGTATAGCATAGAAACCGGTTTTTTTAAATTAGATGGTGGTGCAATGTTTGGTGTCGTTCCGAAATCGATTTGGCACAAGTCTAACCCTGCAGATGATAATAACCTTTGCACTTGGGCGAATCGCTTATTATTGATTGAAGATGGAAAACGTTTAACCTTAGTGGATACCGCAATCGGCGACAAACAGGACGATAAGTTTTTCCGCCATTATTATTTACACGGCGATGCCACAATAGACTCCTCCTTAGCAAAATACGGTTTTCACCGCGATGATATTACCGATATCCTGTTGACACATCTTCATTTTGATCATTGTGGGGGCGCTATACAACGCGAAGGCGATCGGTTAGTCCCTGCATTCAAAAACGCCTATTATTGGAGTAATGAAAAACATTGGGAATGGGCCTTAAATCCTAATCCGAGGGAGAAAGCCTCATTTTTGAAAGAAAATATTCTCCCGATACAGGAAAGCGGTCAACTAAAATTTCTCAAAGAAGACGAGCGCTACGACAACAATATTACAATTCGCTATGCGAATGGTCACACAGAATCCATGATGCTGCCACAAATTGAATATAAGGGAAAAACAATCCTTTATATGGCCGATCTGTTGCCATCTGTCGGACATATTCCGCTTCCGTATGTAATGAGCTATGATACACGTCCGCTCACCACGATGCAGGAACGCCAATCTTATTGGAAGGAGATTGTGGATCGGGAATATATCCTGTTTTTCGAACACGACGCCGTCAATGAGTGCTGTAACTTACAACACACGGAAAAAGGTATCCGGGTCAAAGATATATTTAAGTTAGACGATATTTAAGAAAACCTATCATTACCGTGTTTGTGCCTCGCGCATTGGATTAGCTCCAACAGACTCTCCTCTTGTGCTTTGTTGTTGTCTAAACAGTTCAAACTTAGAAGATTGGTATTGCCTCGGCCAAGCATTGTTGTTTTCGTCTATATCTGCCGTTTCCCGATAGGGATCAATACGGATGAATTTTACAACTTTTCGCTTGGCAAATACTTTTTGCACCTGATTCTCATTCTTGCGCCAGATGTAAGCCGGTACATTATCGATCTCTTTTGTACCATCCTCATAATTCCATTCCACCAGGATTGGCATCACAAGCCCACCATTATTACTAAAACTCAATTCGTAGAAGGTGATCTTTCCGTCTACGATCTCTTTTTCTTGACTACTCAGCTTCGAATAAAAATCGTCGAATTCGCGCTTTTGTTTCGGTGTCACCTCAAATCGATCCCACTTATTGTAAAAATCTAATAAAGATGTATCTTTATCAACTAAGTACTCCATATGTTGCGCTAGATTGCGTTGGCGAGAGATATTATTCAGTTCTTCCTCATATTCTAACTTATTTTGCTGCTGCAAACTTTCCGGATGAAAATTCATCCGATAGGATACCACATTGTCTAAAGAGATGTCTACTGCATCTGTTCCAAAAAACCAGCCTCTCCAAAACCAGTCCAGATCTACCGCAGACGCATCTTCCATTGTGCGGAAAAAATCAGCTGGTGTCGGATGCTTGAATGACCACCGCTTCGCATATTCCTTGAACGCAAAATCAAATAATTCCCTGCCCATTACCGTCTCTCTAAGAATATTTAATGCAGTAGCTGGTTTAGCATAAGCATTGGGACCAAATTGTACTATATTTTCCGAATTGGTCATAATAGGCTCTAATTGGTCCTTTGGAAGTTTCATATAGTCCGCAATCTTGTGTGCAGGGCCACGTCTCGAAGGGTAATCTTTTTCCCATTCCTGTTCTGCCAAATACTGTACAAAGGTATTCAATCCCTCATCCATCCACGTCCATTGACGCTCGTCCGAGTTCACAATCATCGGAAAGAAATTATGCCCAACTTCATGAATAATAACACCAATCATACCATATTTTGTCGCCTCCGAATAAGTGCCATATTCATCTGCGCGACCGTAGTTAAAGCAGATCATAGGGTATTCCATCCCATTGGCCGCCTCCACTGAAATGGCCACTGGATAAGGATAAGGTGTCGTATATTTAGAGTAGACTTTTAGGGTATGTGCAACAACTTTTGTTGAATAACGTCTATACAGTGGATAGGCCTCTGGTCCATAATACGACATAGCCATTGGCTGATTATTTTCCACGCCCTCCTTTACCTTCATTGCATCCCATACTAGTCTTCGGGAAGAAACAAATGCAAAATCACGTACATTCTTGGCCTCATAAGTCCAAGTCTTCTTGGTCTCAGACTTTTTTGTCATCGCTACTTTTGCTTCTTCTAGTGTTACGATTTCTAAGGGCTCATCCGCGACTTGTGATTGCTTCCATCGAGCAAGTTGTTGCGGAGACAATACTTCTCCGTAATTCTGACATTCACCCGTAGAGCCGACAACATGATCAGCAGGCACCGTTATATTTACTTTATAATCGCCAAATACTAACGCAAACTCCCCCCTTCCTGTAAACTGTTTATTTTGCCAGCCTTGAAAATCTGAATAAACTGCCATCCGGGGATACCACTGGGCTATCGTATATAGGTAATTGGCATCTTTTGCAAAATACTCATACCCTGCTCTTCCACCTTCTTTTATTCTATTATTTATTTTAAGATCCCAATCGATTTTGAAAACAAATTTAGCTCCTGGCTTCAGTGGCGTAGCTAGATCGATGCGCATCATCGTATAATTTATCGTATAAAGGAGTGCTTTGCCTGAAGCATCCACAACCTTTTTTATATTTACGCCGTACCCCTTTTCTGCTGGCACGAATTTATTCAATTCTTCAACCGACATTTTAGCACGAAGCGAACTTTCGTCAAATCGCTTATTCTCAGCGTTGTCCGAATGCTCATTATCATCCAATTGCAACCACAGGTAGGATAACGGATCCGGTGAATTATTAAAATAAGTTACTGTTTCCGATCCCTTCAGCAGCTGATTTTCATCATCTATCTCCACATCAATTAAATAATCGGCTTTCTGTTGCCAATACATAGATCCGGGAGCACCCGAAGCCGTACGAAAAATATTGGGGTCTGTAATCAGAGTACCCAATTGTTCGAATTTATTTCCATGATTGGACCCCGAATTTAGAGGTGTTTGCGCATTGATGAAACCTGCCGATCCCATCAAACAAAAGCTAATAATATACCTAAAAAATGAATAACTCATAACGGAAAACGATCTAATGCCATTATAAATGATATACCAACGACAGCCGAACAAAGAAAAAAATTCCAATCTCTCTTCTTTACCTTAAAAAAACTGACTACAACTGCACTTAATAATATTACAAAAAAAACGATGATCAATTGCCCAAATTCCAATCCAATATTAAACGATAATAAAGGCCACACAATATTAGCTTCCTTGCCTAATAGTGATCGCAGATAATTAGAAAAACCTAGACCATGGATCAAACCAAAAATAAGCGTCATAGTGTACAAAAAAGCAGGATTTCTTCCTTTGTTTGATCGAAAAAGATTTATTAATGCTGTAAATAGGATCGTAACCGGAATAAGAAATTCGATCCAGCCCACATTTACCTTTACAATGCTGAATACCGCCAAAGCCAATGTTAAAGAGTGGCCTACAGTAAACGCCGTCACCAGCCACAAAATACGCTTCCAATCCTTTAAAGCATAGCTACAACATAGTACCAGTACAAACAAGATATGATCGTATCCATTTAAGTCAAGAATATGTTGCCAGCCCAACTGAAAATATATCCAAAAATCCTGCATTAATTTTAGGTTTTAAACTTCATAAACACAATATTACAATTTTTTATATTAGGTTGGCAGAAGAAATTGTAATAACATTATTCACATGTGATCGAATAAAATAATTGTATTTTTGAAGAACAGACAATGAAGACAGTAAAGAGTCCAATAAAGATATATTTAGCCCTATTCTTAACAGGAATTTGCCTGTTTACTTATGCTCATCCTTTTTATGTTTCCATCACTGATATCGTGTATTCGTCTGCAAAAAAAAACATAGAGATTTCGTCCCGGATATTCTTTGATGATTTGGAAGCCGCTTTAAATCTGGACGGGAAGACCCAGTTTGATATACGCAAGCCACATCGCAGGGATGTGATAGATACTGCAATAGCGGCTTATGCTAAGAAATATTTTAAGGTTTCTACTAATGGTCAAATACACGTTTTAACTTACGTGGGTTACGAAATTGAAGACGATGTAGTGTGGTGCTACTTCGAAATTCCGCAATCCAAGCCCCTGAAAAAATTAGAAGTATCTAATCGAATGCTTTATAACAACTTTAAAAGTCAATCCCATATCTTTCATGTAACCATGGACGGAAAGCGCCAAAGCACAAAAATTGACAATCCAAAAAGTTTTTTCAAAATGGAATTTTAATACTAAGCGATTACGCAAATAGATATTAGATACACGCCCGTTACGAAGGTTTTACTACCGCAGTTTCTACATTCTTTTGACTAAATTCTTTGTATTTTCGTATTTCCTCAGAAAGCTTACTAAGTGCATAGCCTACTATGGTTACATCATCTAGCCAACCTGCCATAGGAATAAAATCAGGAATGGCATCGACAGGCGACACCACGTATACAATGGTTCCAATAATAATGGACATGTTCCACTTGTTCATCTTGTAACGACCTCCCCATACATCCCTCACCATCGCTATAAGCACCTTAAAATCGCTCATCCTGTCATTGAGATGAAACGCTTTGTTCTCTGCTTTATCCAGATCATTAGTTGTTAACTTATGTGATTTAAAAATTTCAAATAGCAACAACGCTCTCTTTAAGTATCTCATCTTCATCCTATTCATATACATTTGTCCTATCTATCGCAAAAAGAGTACCATACTACTCTTCTTCCAATTCTTCAAACTTTTCAAAATCCAATCTCGCTCCTTCATTATCCCCCATCCGTTCTTTTAAAACTCCTCTATACTGATATAAATCCGAATAGTGTGGATTAATCGCAATAGCTTTGTCGTAATCTTCCAAAGCCGCATTTAGATTGTGATTGCGTTCCAATATATCTGCACGCATTGTATAAATGTAGAAATCGTCAGGAACTAGATCTATTAATTTCGAGTAATCCGCGAGCGAGGCTTCCAAATTATCTTGAGATTCATAAAACTGAGCCCGTTCTTCATATACAGCTACATGAGAAGGGTCGATAGCAAGGGCACACTCAAAATCAGCTAAAGCGGCGTTATATTGACGTATCCAGACAAACAATTTACCTCTATATAGATAAGCAGTAGCCGAAGTACCACCTAGCGCTATGGCTTTATTAAAATCCTGTAGCGCCAAATCGTAACGCAACATACGAAGATAAACCGCACCTCTAGCTATATATAAGTCAACATTCTTCGGTTCCAATGAAATAGCCACCGTGTAATCAAGAACAGCATTTTTGTAGTTAAAATGCTGTACCAATAACAAAGCCCGGTTGATGTGCAGCTGAAGCTGTCCGGCTTTTCTCTCAATTTTTTCATCTAACTCCAATAGTTCTTCTCCATACACCATCTCCCCTTCATTTTCTCTCCATTCCAAGTAATTATGATAATTAAAGTCTAAACGCTTTGCGACCTGATAGTCATAAAATGCGCCCTCATCATCTCCAAGAGCAGCATTGATCAATGAGCGGCACGCATAGAAAAATGGAAGATCCCCATATAAAGAAATAGCATGTGTATACGCATCCACAGCAACATCATATTCTCGGTTTTGCCAAGCAATCAAGCCTTTAATCGCTAACGCTTCCGCATCACTATTGGGTTTAACGACCGATATTTGCGTTTCTACAGGTAAGGAAGAATCCGGAAAATATCCGCTACTGGGTAATAAATAAAATAAATTCTGATCTAAATTCATGACAATCATTAAATGGTGACTGATAACTGGTCACCAAAATACCGTTTGATAATGCGAAGTTTATGGGAATATCGGTTCACATCAGCATTAAATATACCTAGACTATCCATTTTATCAATCCGCACCTTTCCTGCTGCATGAATGATGGTTTCATTATCTATCATTACCCCAACATGGGTAATCCTTCCTTCCTCATTATCAAAGAATGCCAAATCCCCGGCTTTTATCTCCGGCAAAAAATCAACTACTGTGCCATTCTCTCCCTGTTGCCAAGCATCCCGTTTCAGAAACACACCAAAATGTTTATAAACAACCTGACTGAAACCAGAACAATCTATGCCACCACTTGATCTTCCTCCCCACATGTAGGGACTATCTAGGTAATGGGTAATTAGTTTTTGGAATTCCTTTTCAAAATCAATCAACGTTGGGTTACGGATTCTACCTTCTATACGATACAACTCGTCTCCCACTCCTATTTCTTTGTCAGATACCGCTGTTCCGTGTATTAGCTCGATGGTCGTACGATCACTTTTAGCAACGGCACCTTCCAAATCCACGATATAGGTTTTATCATCCGTGCATCTGTCGACATATACATATTGATTATTTTGAATCCAACCTTCATAATTAACGGTAAATAACCGAATACGGTCAAAATCTTTTCCCTCCTCCAAAATTTCAAACTCCTCTCCAAAAAGAATCTGCGTGACCATTTCACTACGATGAGACGGCTTTTCTCGAAGGGGGACAATACTTAAATTACAGCTAGCTACAGGCATAATAAAATTATATTTATAAAACAAAACTATTATAAATCATGTTTCATATGTATATTTATTTGACTTTTAATGGTCAAATGCCTGCCTATCGCAGGCGGTGAATATTCACAGATGACAGATGTTTGTGTTTTGGTCAACATGAATATCTATATACAAATATAGTTCTAAAAAACCACAAAAATTATGGCTAAGCTGAGATTCCAAAGAATATTATTAGCAGTGGATGACTCCCCATGCTCACGAAAGGCGATCGAATATGCCAAGGATATCGTAAAAGAATTTAATTCTTCAATTGCATTGATTACTGTTGTTCCGCCGACTTCTCCAGCAAGTTATGGAGCAGACCCCTTACTGGGACAACAGCCTATAGTTGTCCCAGAAGTATCGGAATTGCATCAAAAATCTGCTCAGGAATACCTCGATAACCTAGCCCTTGACTTTTCATCCGCCTCGGAAGTTTTCGTGTTCACCCGAATCGGATCAGTGAAGGAAGAAATACTCCTTACAGCTCACGAATGGGAAGCAAATCTCATCATTTTGGGTTCCAATGGCCGAACAGGCTTTGATCATTTTATATCCGGAAGTGTATCTGAATCTGTTGTCCGAAAAGCAGAATGCCCTGTACTGGTGATTCCGGGTAAATGTGAATAGTGTATTTATGCTTTGATAAGGCGGGCAGCAAACATGCTGTCAGCCTTATCATTGTATCCTTTAATAACTTCCGAGCGATCTAATTTCAGGCCCAATTGGTTCACCATGTAATCGATTATATCTTCGTTTTCGGCTTTAAAAACAGAACAAGTTATATACGTTATCGCACCTTTGGGTTTCAGATGTCTAACGACTTGCTTTGCAATTTTTCGTTGTAATTCCGAAAATTCCGTTAACTGACCTATTGAAAACTGTTGAATCATCTCAGGAGTTCGCCCCCAAGTTCCAGAACCCGTACATGGAGCATCTAATATAATACCATCAAACAGCTCATTCCCTAATAGGGCTGTCGTATCTTTTGTAAGATCAATTATCTTTTTACGATAGTCCTGTCTAATATTAGCTTTTTGAAAGCGCTCATCCAGATTCCTTAGGATTGACAATCGAACATCCGAGACTAGTAAATGTGTTTTGGGATATTTATCTAAAAATAGTAACGCCTTTCCTCCCGAAGCGGCACAGGCGTCCCACCAACTTTGGTTAGGCAAAGCCGTTATAAACTGAACCGTTTTTTGAGAAGATAAATCCTGAACCTCGTATTTACCTTCTATTCTAATAAGTTGCTGTAGTTTAGTACCATTCGCTAGCGCAAAGGTGTGTGAATCAATTTCCTCGAATATAAAACCTGTTTTCTCCAATTCCGATTTCACTTCCTTTTCAAAACCCCGTTTTACACGGATAAACAGTTTGGGTTGCGTAAAGAAGCTGGACAGAAAAGCATTTTTTTCAATTTTCTCGGTCATATAATCCGAGAAGGGAAAGACATCAGCAAGCTGAAAATTGAATTTATTGGACAGAACATCAATTTTATCCGCAATCGAAAGTTCCATCGTACGAATTAGGTCTGGATTCACAAGGGCAACCAGTTCCGAATGTGTTTCACAGAGGTATTCCGCCAATGCTAAACGTTCAATAATCGGTAGCTCGGCCTTAGCTTTGCCGATGCGGAAATAATTATAACAGAAACGGGAGGTCATCTTCCTATCAGACGATCCCATTTGTCTATTTTCTTTAAAAAACCGTGTTAGGTATCGCGCAAACGGTTCCATTTTAGCGAACCCATTCAACGCTTTTTCAAAATTCCGAAACTGTTGATTTACGCGCCTCTCATTAACTTCCATAGTCGACTATTAACGAAGGCCAAATGCGTTACCAGTATACACCTGAATGGAAACTGCGTCATTCGAAAATCCCCAAGCATCATTATGCTTAAACTTATAAGAACTGTACAAACCATTAAACGATTCGGTGGTCAAATGATCTTGAAGGTTTCTTCCTCCATATTTATCAATTAATCCGCCGAAATAAATCGCCGCATCGTATCCTTTGTAGGAGTTATCTGAAGGATTGACACCAAATCGGGTATAATAGGATTCTTTGAAGGTCTTAGCCTTTGCCGACCAGTTCTTCAAATGATTCTCGGAAGTGATCGTCGGCGCATAATCTGAAAAATTAGGATATACTTCAAAATCGTACCGCGACCAAAGTGGGTGACCAAACAGTTTGAAAGAATAATACCCTTCTTTCACTTTAAGGTCTAAATTTCCTAATAATGTTTTTATTTGAAATTTGTCAGTAGTACCTGTTACGATTAAATTAGAACCTGTCGCCGAAAGCTTCTCGTTCATCTGCGTTGTAGAAGACACAGCATAAATTTCTACAGCAGGTTTATACTGCTTTATTGCTGAAAGCATGCCATTTAAGAACTGTTTACCGTCTGCATCCGACGTGTTGTATAGAATAATTATATCTCCAGGCATATATTGTCGGGCAACCTCCGATGCAATTGCATTTATATGTGAGCGTATTGGAGGTGTCAACGACACCAAGTTTGGAAGATTAAACTCGGCAGGCATACTAGCTGCCAAGGGATTGATCTGCAATACTTCTTTATTAACCAGATTAGTGCCAAAAGTTTTGATTTCTTTAGGGTATACAGGTCCAACAATTAACGACGCCTCTTTTATGTCTTCAGACTGCGCTAATGTTGCATTCTGAAAATCATCATCTTTAGAATCCAATACATTGAGATAAAAATTCGATCCTTTGCCCGCTAGCTCGTCTAACCCAAGTTGAAAACCTTGGTAAAAATCCAACGCTAGAGAAGATCGTTTTACGTCGGCGTCCATTAACGATCCAATGGAAATTTCGTGCAATTGAAAAGGTAATACGAGTGAAATTTTCCTATCGATGTACTTTTTATTAGCACTTGCTTTACCAGATTCTGCAGCACTTTCTTTATCCGGATCCTTGTTTCCTGTGGCGTCCGTAGCATTCGGATCTTTACTACCTACGTTTCCTTTATAGTCAGGCGACCGCAATACGCCACGTTTAGGAGCGCATGAGGAAGCAAATATTATACACGCGATAATTAATAAAAAACTAAAATTTTTCAATTTTTTATTCCCACTCAATAGTTGCTGGTGGTTTTGAACTGATGTCATATACAACTCTGTTGATTCCTTTAACATGATTAATTATTTCATTCGAAATCTTAGCCAGTAGATCATAAGGCAAGTGAATCCAATCCGCGGTCATTCCATCTAATGAGCCCACCGCGCGTAATGCGACAACGTGTTCGTATGTACGTTCATCTCCCATCACACCTACTGATTGCACAGGTAAGAAGATTGTTCCTGCTTGCCAAACCTTATCATACCAACCCGACTCCTTTAAGTTACGGATATAAATATCATCAGCTTCCTGCAAAATCCGTACCTTTTCTTCTGTGATATCACCTAATACTCGAATTGCTAAACCCGGACCTGGAAAAGGATGCCGTCCTAAAATAGTAGAATCTACTTCTAATGTCTTTCCAACACGGCGAACTTCATCTTTAAATAAAGTTTTCAACGGTTCTACAACCTTCAATTTCATATAATCAGGCAATCCTCCTACATTGTGATGCGATTTGATCGTTGCCGAAGGGCCTTTGACCGAAATAGACTCAATAATATCCGGATAGATCGTACCTTGTCCCAACCATTTTGCCTCTGCTCCCTCAGGAAGATCCTTTTGTATTTCCTTTGATGCCTCGTCAAAAACGTCTATAAAAGAAGATCCTATAATTTTTCTCTTTTGTTCAGGTTCAGATATCCCTGCTAAACGGGAGAAGAACAACTCCTTGGCATTTACACCTTTGATATTCAGTCCCATGTTCTTGTACGAGTCCAATACCTGCTGGTACTCCCCTTTTCGAAGTAAACCATGATCTACAAAAAAACAATGCAATCTCTCGCCAATCGCATGGTGTAATAATACAGCGGCAACAGTAGAATCTACTCCTCCGGATAACGCCATAATCACATGATCCGTGCCCAATTGCTGTTTTAATTCCGCAACGGTAGTTTCCACAAAAGACTCTGAAGTCCAATCCTGAGTACATCCACAGATATCCACGACAAAATTCTTGATCAACATCTGCCCATCTGTACTATGTGTTACTTCAGGATGAAATTGAATACCGTATGTGTTTGTGCCCTCAATGTGATACGCCGCCACACGTACCTTGTCTGTACTGGCGATGATATTGAAGTTCGAAGGAACTTCCTTAATCGTATCACCGTGGGACATCCATACCTGAGATTGTATCGGAACGCCCCTTAGTAAATTATTTTCTTGATTAACAAACTGCAAATTCGCACGACCATACTCACGGATTTCTGAAGGTAATACCTCGCCACCAGATTTCTGAGCTAAATATTGCGCACCATAACAAACACCTAATAACGGAAAACGATTTTGGATACTTTCAAAATCAATCTGAGGTGCATCTTCTTGTCTAACTGAATATGGGCTTCCAGAAAATATAACACCCTTCACATTACTATCAAATTCAGGAAGATTGTTAAATGGATGAATTTCACAATAGACATTTAGTTCACGAACACGACGAGCAATTAGTTGTGTGTATTGAGAACCGAAATCAAGAATAATTATTTTTTCAGACATGCCACAAAGTTACAATTTAGCGACGTAATTCTATAGCGCTAATTTCACATCCGAATTAAAAATTCTTAATTTCGATATTAGATTTCAAAATTGATAAACGCTATACAATAAAAAAACTTCTCACATAAAAGAGGTGCTGCATTGAGGGCAGCACCTAAACTATTTTAAATTATGAAAAACAACAATCGGAGATGATCGTATAGCTTACTAACTGAATATTAGTTTTCTCCTAAAACTATCTAATATGCCAAGACTTCCACTTCAGTCCTTCTATTCGCTTGATGCTCTTCTATAGAACATTTGACCCCATCACTACACCTATTTATTAAGCGTCGTTCTCCATAACCTTTCGCTACCAAACGGGATCTGTCAATACCTCTACTCACTAGGTAGTCTACCGCCGAACTAGCTCTTCGCTGTGACAACTTATCGTTATAACTGTGGGTACCTCGACTATCCGTGTGACTTGATAGTTCGATCTTCACTGTTGGATTATCTCGCATCGTGCGCACCAATTGATCTAATATGACAGCTGCATCTTTTCGAATATTATGTTTATCGAAGTCGTAGTAAATGTCCTCCAGCACAAACTTATCACCCACTTTGAAAATGGGTTCTAAGCGGAGTGTCACACGTATAGTGGTATCTTTCGTTGGACGAACTCCTATTATATTAACGGAGTCAGCATGGAATCCAGATTTCTCTGCCAAGACTTTATATTCCGTATTTTTATCTAGTTCAAAACGGAATGCCGCGTTGCTTTCGCCCAATCTTTTGGCTACGATCCGGCGGTCGCCGTCAAACAAGGTAAGACTAGCTTCAGAAATCAACTCATTGGTTTTCTTGTTGATGGTTATCCCTTCCAAGATAATCGTCACTTTTGGTTTCTTAAAGCTGAACGAATAAATGTCATCACTTCCAATCCCACCAATTCTATTAGAGGAAATAAAGCCTTGGTATCCATCTTGATGTCCCCCCAATATGACAAACGAAAAATCGTCTGCTGCGGAGTTGACTGGATATCGTAAGTTCTTTCGTTTGCTAAAACTAGATTTACTGCCTTCTGCCACGTAAATATCAAGTCCGCCCATCCCTGCGAAACCGTCGCTAGAATAATACAACCTGTTGCCGAAGATCGTCGGAAACATCTCATCTCCCGCTGAGTTGATTTCCTCGCCAGCATTAATCGGGATACCCCAGCATCCATCGGGTCGAAGTTCGCAAAACCAAATGTCGACACCTCCGCGGCCTCCCACCATATCCGAAGCAAAGTACAAGGTTTGCTCATCATCACTCAAAGCTGCATGCCCTACCGAATAGGTATTGACTTGGTTGTATGCAAAATCTTCTTCAATCCAGCTATCACCATTCTTTCGGTATATTTTTAGTTCCAGATTGTGCCTCTTAAACTTTGTACCATTCTTTTTATATTTTTCTACTTCTGTATTAGGGTGTGTACGGGTCACATAAAGTACATTTTCTGCTTTGTTGCTCGCTACAGGGCCAACGTGGTATGTCGTACTATTAAAATTATCGGGCATCATACTCGATAGCGTCAACTCCTCCGTTTTGCGACTTGCTGAAAACACTTTTAGATAGGCTTCTCCCGTCATGCCACTACGCTTGCCTGCCGATACCTTAGGTTCGCCGGCATACAGTACGCCGTTACTCGTCGGGAATACCCCAAATTCCGAAAGATCTGTATTTATATTCCGTTCGTTTTTTAACAGATAGGATAACGGATTTGCCATCCATACTATAGATGAATCACAGCCTTCGATCGACAAACGGATTATTTCGTCAACCCCAAATTTTTCCACATAGGCTTCCAATTGCTTTTTTGCATCTGTGTACTTACCGTTGTGTTTTAAGGCCTCGGCATAGTTCCTTTGGCTTTCCGCGGCATGTCCTTCCATGCCAACAGCTCGTGCGTACCAGTTCTCCGCAAGTTCATACTGATTGAGAAAAAAGTAACTAGAAGCTGCGCGCTCAACATCTCCCACCCGCGGTTTTTTACTATCCGCCAGTCTGACGTACAGATCTACAGCTCTGGCGTATTCCATTCTCTCAAAAAGCTGATCAGCGCGCATTCTCAGGTTGGGCTGTTCCTGGGCATGGCCTTGTATGCTTAAAAAACCACCCAGTAATACGCCTACTAATACATCTATTAATCTCATATTCATCTTATATGATATTGTTTATTGTTAAAAAAAACGCGGACTAAGTATTTGACGTTGAAACTGTCCAAAGGTAAGTCCTAAGGTGATTTCATGCGTTCCAGCCTGAAGTCCGCTCATGCGGTTTATCATCACGTCATATGAATAGCCGATCCGTAGTCTGTCCGTAGCGTAGAATTGTGCGATTGCGTTGATCGAATTCAATGATGACAGTTTGTTCGGTGAATTATCATAATATTCCCTGTTAAATAGACGTGTGCGTGTACGGTATCCAGCACCTATCCAAAATTTACTATTGAAAATAAACATTGCATTTGCATCGAGAGATGTAGGCCCCTTGAAATCATCCTTGATCAGAACACTTGGGCGTAGGTGAAGCCCTTCCTCCAGTTCGAATAATGCCCCAGCAATAATATATACGTTGGTATTACGATAAAGGCTCTCAAGCAAGTTTTCATTAAAGCGGAAATCATCATTGTTATTGGATCCCGAAAATAGATCCTGTACCGCCACCCCTGCGTACCATCTGGGGTTATAATAGTAAACTCCTAAGCGTATGTCCGGGTTCCAAGTAGAAATCTTCCCCGCGGGAAGTGTCTGGTCTCCGGGATCTACCATTTCTAGCTTATTTCCATCCAACCCATATTGGGTCAGACCTGCTGCTACACCCAAACTTAGACGTTGTGTATCGTCGGCATCCAATTGTAAACGAATGGCATAGTTAGCATACACCGAAGTTGCTGATTGGGCCCCAAGTTGATCTGCTGTAATTTGTAAACCTATCCCATGTCGCTTCGAGATGGGATCCAATACACCATCGATAGATATCGAACCTGTCTTCGGAGCGCCACTCCAGCCTGTCCACTGACTTCGTAGGCCCATCTGAGCAAACCACTCTTCCTTGTAACCGGTATACGCAGGATTAACACTGATCGAATTAAATATGTACTGGGTGAATTGGATACTCTGCTGGGCAAAAGCGTCTCCCCCCAACAACAACGTCAAACTTACCCCTAAATATCTTATACCTTTTTTCATCTTTATCTTTCTAAGAAGCTGAATCTATTAATTTCTCTTAATCAATACATGTCCTTTAAATACACGTTCCTGATTTCCTTTGAGCGCACGGATAATCGGAAAATAAGTTCCTTCATTCAGTCCACGGCCTTCCCATTCATCCTTGTAATTATCATTTCGATATACTTCATTTCCCCATCGGTTTACAATTATTAATTCTATCCTATCGTAACCTTCTCTACCGACAATAACAAATTGATCGTTCTTACCATCACCGTTAGGTGTGATGACGTTCGGAATGAATAATTCACGAGGTAAAACATCTATCGTCACTACCGCTTTGCTCTTAAGCCCATTTTCATCTATAATCTCGTACTCAAAGGTATCTGTACCGACAAAATCCGGATGAGGGATATAGGTTATACTTCCATCTGTATGTACTTCCACCCTGCCATTTACCGGCTCTCTCACAACGGTGACTGATCCAGTAATGATGGGACTGTTACCTGCTTCATCGTTCTCGAGTATGTTGATAGTTATATTGTCACCATATTCCATAGTATCGCTGTCATCGCGTGCTATAGGTCCTATTTTCTGGTCCGCAAATTTGGTAAACCAGGTTCCGGCTAGCGTATTGCCGGTTCGGGTCTCAATATCTCCACGCGTGTGTACACCTTCGCCATCAAATACCGTCACATCACCTATCCAATTTCCTCCATCGGCATTCTGTACAATCTGTGCTTCGGCATCGACGTAGACTATACCATTTGTTACAATATTATGCGTAAGTGTATAATCTACCTGCATGTCACGATCCCCGTAGATATTCCATATCCGGTCCATACCTATCGTCTCGTCTTCAAATACTAGACCTGAGGCGGTATAATCTGTCACGGTAACATACAGCTTGGATATAGCTACACCAGGGACAAGTACCGCAGGTGTGTAATCTTCTTTTTCAATACCAACAGGGAAAACAAACTGAGCTATTCCGGTGTAATTTTTAATCATGTGCCCGCTAGTCTTATTTTCTGTTACTACCATACGGCTGCGCCCATAGTTCAGCAGTTCGCCGCTGCCTGCCAGTTCCAGATCGTGGCTGTTAAGAAAGATATTCGCCCCGTCGACGCGTAAGTCGAGGACTTTGCCCAGCTTCAGCGCAGCTGCCTTCTCTCCAATTGGTAGACTTAGCCCATCAAATCCGGGGTCTACAATATCCGTTAGCCGAAGTCCTTCCGGGTTATTCAGTACGATACGCACATCGATGAAGACACCGTCGTTGCCATCGATATGTGTAGAGGAGGTAGTCCAATTCTCGTAAAATGGATTAGTCGACGGGCTGTGCAAGGTCATCGTCCCCGTACCGCGGATCTTTGCCGTCGGTGCTATCCAGATATTCTTGGCATAGATCTCAAGGTTTCCGTCGATCTGCCAATCGGCATCGGGACCTAAGTAAAGATTCTCCGAATAGATGAACTTGTAGGTGCCCGCATCTACCTGCACAAAGCCGTTGTCCGTCTCGAACGAACCTATGCCATTTTGAGCGGACAGGCGCATCGTTACTGCTAAAAAAAGTAGCAAGAGCAAGGTCTTAGTCTGTATATTTATATTCATTTTTTCAGTTTGAATAATGTGGTATTGTATTATCGAGCTTTGCTTGGCAACGCTGGATTGGTGATTGCATTGCATCTAACTATTGTCACAGAGAAGGGTACCCTCGGACCGAAACATCCTTTGTCATTACCTTCTGCAACGTAATAAGTAAATGTACCTTCACCTGTAGGTATTGGCGCTGTCGTTGTTCCAGTTCCTCCCGTCGAATTCGTAAAATAATACAACGCATTTCCAGCCGCTGCACCTGTCGAAGAGACGGAGATTCCACTTATGGTGACTGGCGAATCCGAACATCCTCTTTGATTCGTCACCATAGGCTGAGTAGTGACCTTATCTAAGTATGTCTCCAATTTCAGATAACAACCATCAGCCATTCCTGGTACTTTTGCGTAAAACTTGGTCGCACTGTTTCCTGCTGTATTCAGCGAAAAATCACCAGTCACAACCGAACTTCCCGTTGCTCCTGGAATGCCGGTATAAAACACTGTTCCTGGAGGATACTTAGCAGTAACCTCCGCTCTGGGGATAACGTTTCCCTCACATAAGGCTATGAATCTTTTAAACCCATCTTGTGTAATATTCTCCTCTGGACAGCTGACACCAGTAATATCGATCGTGCTCTTGAAGGCGCCGTAAATGGGTGTATTTCCACAATCAGCATTGTAACCGCTTACTAAGCCAGCTTTAGCATCCGAATTTGAAATGGCTCCAGTTCCTGTAAATTGACCGTCAACGTCCAATTCAAGCGCACATGCTCCTCCAGTATTCAGCAGTATACAATCATTTGTCACACGTACTTTGTACTTCAAGGTCTTCAATATGGTTTCCGGATTTGCGGATAATGGTACTGTACCTACGCTCCACTTCAACGTCCCACCCGGGGTTGTCTGTTGAGTTGCCCCAACGGGTGCACCTGCAGGTGCTGTCCATGTGATGGTTGTTCCTGTAGGCAAACCTCCAGGAGTAGTAGGACCTTCATAATAAACATTTGAAGGAAGATCAATGGTAATCACCCCATTGTTGACCGCTTCGGTACCTCTATTTTTAATCGTAGTGGTGAATTCGATAACACTTCCCGCATTTACCGTACCTCCATTAGCAATATTGGTATCTGTAGGCTTATTCTCGACAACAACTTGTGGTACATAAGCATCTACCGCTAAGACAATATTAAAGATGATGTAGGTATCACCACTCGTCCCATATCTAAATCTCGTAGAAGTTGCATCATGACCAATTAGCGTATTATTTGCATTGTTGAGGTTGAACATCGCTACATCCAATCCGGTATTATTCTGTAGATTTGGATTTCTAGCATTGCCCCCGGTAAAGATAGAGGAATTAAAGAAGTTTGGAGTATTACCCGAAGGAGCATTATTCGTATGATTTAGACGAACCCAAGCATCGTTTGCTGCATTTCTTATCTCAAAATAATCTCCCGGAACACCCACGTCACCCTCACCTGCCGTCACCCCTAGCTTTAAATTAATATCACCGCTCTGTGCCGTTCTAAATCCAGAAATAGGTAATTCAACATTTCCTCCGTTTGCAGTCATATAGCCATGGCCATCAAACACGGAGATATCGCGCCATTTCATTGTCGGATTCTTGTAAACGACCACCATACTCCACCCTCCATAAAATCCAGTAGCACCACCCGATCCTTCTCTAACGGCAATATCAGCTACAGTATATTCTCCAACTCCATTCGTCCTTACATAATCTGTGACATCGGCATAGGCCGAATACATCGCTCCTCGTGTAGTCGTTGGATAATAGATGTCGTTGGTTCCGGCTGTGATTTCCTGATAGCTCCCCCCAGTTTTTTTCAACCTGACCTTTTGCTTGTTAAATTGTTTGGTCACTCCTCCTTTGGTCACAGAAAATGTATTTGGACTGCTCGAAACACCAGAAGCATCCAGATCATGTGCTCTACCTGTCCAATATAATCCTGCAAACAATATCTCGGAACATTTGGGATCTGCTTCGCCTAATTTTAGTGTTGCAGAAGAGGAATTTAGAGTAGTAGCATCATTATCCACGTCTACATACTTCATCTCAGCATTATTGGAGCCTGTATGACTATATTCTACAAGTGTAAGATTTGTATTACCCAACATGGTAAAATCCCCTTGTACGTTATAGATGATCTTCCCTTGATAGGGAGCCGGAGCTTTAGTCGAAGTTCTCGCCGTAAACGGTATTACTACCGACTGAGCAAAAGTCTCAACACCTATCAATAAACAAGATGTAAAAATCAAAATGCTTTTTAGAAAGTTTTTCATTTTATAATGATTTTCATTGTTCATGTTCTATAACTTAACTTGGTTGCTCCAATTTTTTAAATAATACCTGAACTTTGGCTTCTGCTAAATAAGACAGTACATCTTTCAAAATATCTCTTAAGATCGTCTCGTTAAGCTCGTCGTAACTGTTGATAAGTATATATTTCAATTTTTTAAATCGAGTCAATTGCTCATTAGTCGGCGACATCGCATTCTCCTTATCCCAAGTGAAGATAAACACTTCCGCCGTTGCAAGCGGAAGTGTTAAATCGTTATCATTCAAAAGTTCAAGTTTGGAGCCTTCGTCTATCTTTACAACTTTGGTTGCGCCTTCTTCTTTCCAGACATACATAGGAGCATTATCGTTTGAAAGTATCAGCTTTGATATCGCTCCATTTAGGAGGTTGTTTAAGTCATCTTGACCTTCTGGATTCCTATTTTTCATCACCTGTTCAACGGATGATACTTTTACCGCTTGTGCCTGGACCAACGTCACTGAGAACATACACATCCCAATTATTATACATGTTAAACTCTTCATAGTCTTAATCTTTAACAGCAAATACAATGTTCATAAATGTTTTATTTGTCACAATGGCACCTGGTTTTACAGCGTATTTTAGTTGGCCGGTAGCATCGATACTTACTGCTGTAAATACAGCTTCATCAAAATAGGTCACAAAGTAATCCAGCTCGCCTGCATCTAATGTTGGCAATGTCGCGCTGTTGTTACTCCGGACTTGGCTAGTTCCCGCAGTGTAACCAAACTGTTGTTTGTAAATGGTATGTAATTCGATTGTCTGTACACCAGTCAATACATTTGCGTTAGCATCATGCGTTGGAATAGGGACAGAAGGCGCATAGAAGTATTTAGGCATCGCTGCTTTTAACTGTTTTAACACACCAGCAGCATCCATTACTACATACTTATCTGTCTTTAAATCACCTTTTTGAAGTCCTGTAATTGCTAATGTATTTGTAACATCTGTTTCAAGCTTAGTAGCTTCTTCAAGCTTACCTCCCAATTTCACGTTGTTCACTACTTTTGTCAAACCGTTATTTGCCGTAACCGTATTACCTAATGCTGATTGATTTATCCAGGTTGGTTTATTGTCAGCTCCGGTTACTAAAACTTGGTTCGCACCTGCATCAGCAATATCAACCGGGGCAATAGTACCGTCTTTAATTTGTGATGTTGTAATAGACTCTGCTTTTACACGTAAACTCGTCTCTACTAATGTAGCACCAACACCTCCACTTGCAACTTCAATTGTTGCAGCGGCTCCATCAGCTGCCGTCAGATCTTTAGCAGCTAAGATACTCTCGATGGTCGCCCATTCCAACTGTCCGGCCGCATTGGTGACCAGCATCGAGTTGGCAGCGCCTTCCTTGATGCTGACCTTGTACGGATCTGCCGCGGTACCCGTACCCGTAACGGTGATGAAATCACTGCCCGAACTATT
>NZ_MU158689.1:1228677-1560259 GCF_015209965.1 Sphingobacterium pedocola
CAATGGAGAAGGGATAACGATCAAGCATATGGTTGTTTCGTAAGAGGAGTGAGATTGTTTAAAGTGACAGTCTTTTACCAGAGTGGTAACGGTCTCGTTGTCTTTTACGATAGACTCGATGGTCGCCCATTCCAACTGTCCGGCCGCATTGGTGACCAGCATGGAGTTGGCAGCGCCTTCCTTGATGCTGACCTTGTACGGATCTGCCGCGGTACCCGTACCCGTAACGGTGATGAAATCACTGCCCGAGATATTGGATACATTGTTCGCAAGATGCGTGATATAATCCTCGATGGTATTGAACGTATCGCCGTTGATGGTAACCGGACCCTCGTTCACGATGGTCTCGAAGTTCTCCACGACTGAGGCAGGGATATCGATCAACGTCTTGGTGCCATTCTCGGAAGTATACTCGTATTTACCTCCGCCAAGGGCTACCAATGTGGTAACGGTCTCGTTGGCCTGAACGATTTCCTTGATCGTAATCTCTTTCGTCTCACCAGTCTCGGTTACATAGGTAAATTTATCACCGTCGTAATATACGTTACCACCCGCATTCTTGATCAGGTTGATGATTTCGTTCTTAACGTTCTCTTCCTTGACAATGGTCTCGAAGTTTTGGATAACATCAGCGGGCACATTGATGACCGTCTTTGTTCCATTTTCAGAAGTATATTCATATTTACCTTCTCCAAGAGAAACCAGAGTAGTAATTGTCTCATTCGCCTGAACGATTTCTTTGATCGTGATTTCTTTGGTTTCGCCAGTCTCGGTTACATAGGTGAATTTATCACCGTCATAGTATACGTTACCCCCCACTTTGGTGTTGATTAAGTTCTTAATCAGCTGGTTTAATACTTCGGTATTGGTAACGATTTCCTCGAAGTTATTGACAACATCGGCCGGAACATCGATCGTGACACCTCGGTTTACAATCGGATTACCTTCGGCGTCAATTGCTTCTTCGTTATAATACGAATATTTTCCTCCTCCATTATTGATTAGTAAAGTTTTAGTTTCATTGTCCTTAATCGCCTGCACAAGATTGATCGTTTGCGAATCACCTTGGGCATCAATATAACTGATCAGGTAAGTTGTCGGATCATAAGATATATTTGAAGCTGCCCCAGAGGATACCAAGACCCATTTTGTGCCATCGTTATAATAAATACCTGGAACGACGTCATTAGTTGCGCTCGTGTTATAAACCATCATACCGGCGACATGCGCACCCAATGGACTGGAATTTGTAATTCGATCGAGTTCAACACGTACGTGCAGTAGTCCTTTATTTGTACTACTCAATTCCAGAATTGCATTTTTACTAGGAACAACAGCCCCCCCATTTGCAGTGCCATCCGAAATCTTCGACTGTGCATTGACCACTCCTATACAACTCAAAAATAGAGCATATAGTAATAATTTTTTACGTAAATTCATTAGATTAATTCCTTATATTGATTTATACTTTAAATTGACATTCAAAAGCTTGCATATAGAAGCTTCTGAATTTTCTTTTAGTTGACTGCGTTCTACAAAGTCATGAATGCCGATCGCGTTATAAAATGGCATGAAAGACAATTCCCATTCATCGATGATTAAAACCATTTTTGCCTTAAAGCCCATTTTTAATATGCTCTCAACGTGCTCTATATTCTCCTTAATTCGCATATTAACTGATAACATAACCATGCAATGATGTAATGCATCTCCCGCATCCGCATATGTTTCCAGTTCAATGATCTTCCCTAGACTTTTTGTCGGAAATTCGGGCGAAAACACGGTGTTTAACGAGTATCTTATACGTGCAGATACTCGCTGAGATACCCCCACTAGTACGATCCGATTAATTTTATTAGCAGATTCCATATTCAGATTATTTGCGTTCTAGGCACAAAGAAAATCAGAAGAGATGGGAGTTTGGAATTATTGAACACGCACTTCTACGCACATTTTACGTTAAAAGATACTTGTTTAAAAACCAGCACGTTAGGTTAAATAATTGTAAACGTAAAACTACAAGTTCTTGATATTTGGTTTTTTACTAAAAGTAGACAGAGAGCTTATAAAAGCCACTACTCACTTCCACGCATACTCAGCAAATGAGCTCCTCTCCACCATTTATTAGGTACAAATACCTCGAAAATGAAGCACAAACACAAAAAATTCCAGAAAAGTCACTATAAAACATCAAGTATTTGATAATCAATATCTTAATATCATAAAATGTAGTGGTTCTACTACAGAACTAGTATAATCTATTTGTTCTATAAAAGCGACATAACAAAAAAGCCGCTTAATGACATCATTAAGCGGCTTTTTTAAAATAACACTATTATCAAAATAGTTGTCGAAAACTTGAATTATCTATTTTTTTGATAATTTTGAATGGTATCAAAAGGCATTTTAGTCAAACTAGAAAAATTAAGAAATCGTAAATCAAAAGATATAATACATGATAACCCGTTATTTGATATTCATTATATTCTTTGTTGCATATTCCATCGCAGAAAGCGCGAATGCACAGCCGATATTCGATGTATCGAAAAGCCAGTCGTTGTATGCTGTCAATTTACAAACAGAGAATGCTGGGGTTAATGGTAATATTATTATCGAAACTCGAGATAAGGACGTGCTTGAAGATATTCCTATATCGAGCGAGATAACAACGCGCCTCAAATACCGAAGCCACATACTTATATTGGGTAGTTTTATCCTTCTTATTTCAATACTATTATTTGTTGCATTCAGATACTACCAAAATACGCAGTCGGAACAACGACAGGCGGTCAACCAGCTTATGCATAAGCTTCAAGAGCTCAGTCAACAGCAATCTTCCCAGAAGGAAGAGCACAAAGACAAAAATATTCAGGAATTAATGGAATTTGCCAGGAACGGAAATTCTATCTTTTTTACTAAATTTAATCAATATTTTCCTGAATTTTCAACCCAACTGATGACGGTCAGCTCGCCCAAACTCGTTGCTAAAGAAATCGAAATCTGTGCGATGCTGGTGCTTAATTTCGAAACAAAAGAAATTGCACGCTTCACTAACAGCACCACCCGTTCTGTAGAAAGCCGGAAATATCGAATCCGCAAGAAACTTCAGTTGTCTTCTTCAGAAGACTTGACATTGTGGATGCAATTGAATTTACCTGAACAATTTGACAAATTAAGAAGCCAATCTGTTTCTTTTATCTACCGTAAATCTCATTCAACTGCGTAGCTAGGCGGATACCCGCTTTAAGTAAACATTCCTCCATGATGTACTTATAATCGTAGACATAGTTGTAATTCAAATTAGCGTTGTTTTCTGCATCTTTATAGACCTTATTCGCTAATTCGTGGGATTGGAATAGCATTTCTTCAAATGTACAGTCCCGGTATTTTTTATAAAAATTTATATCATGAATATCCAGTACTTGTGCATACTCCGTAAAACTGTATTTCTCATTATCGACTAGATCTGAATCCCACACCCGGTGAATATTGGTCTTCCGTCCAAAGAACATCACCTCCACTTTATTCCCTCCTAGATCTGCTTCCCGACTCACGTGCATGGGCTGGTGGGCATCTGCAAAAAGATGAATAATAAAGTACAAATCATATTGATTTTCTAGCAGACTGCGATCGGCACCATTTTTTGCTTGATCCTTAATCCGTAAATAGGCTTTGTATAAATTATTTTCAGAAGACTGTAGCAGTTCATACGAAAATTGCTGAAATGTTAGATTGGCATTCGTATTTACAAAATGCCAAGATCCGGTTTGATTCAGTTTAGCATCTGGATCTGATTTAATAAAATCTGCCCAATTTGACCAATAAGCTAGTTTTTGATTGCCAATTATATGTTGAATGTTCTTCTTTGCTCTCTTCGTTAGATGTCGTTCGGCAATTTCCGCAATCACGCGGTGTCCTGTGATCCCCCATGCTTGTGCCGCCCGAATGGAGAATATAGAAATAAAAACGACAAGCGCTAATAACATTGAAAATTTATGCTTCATGTAAAGATTATCTAAAGATGTCAAATGAATACTTTGCGGTAGACCAAAAATCGTCCAAAGCGATGATACGCGGTTTGAAAAATGAGATCAAAACAGGCCAGTCTTCCCTTTTTAAGATGCTGACGTTTTCCAAAGAAGTGGAAACACGACTTACTTCTTTCCCATATTCATCAAAACACACATTACTCCAATCCCATTCTTCTTGCAACGCGGCCCGAAAAACAGGTTTAAGTTCCAACAACTGTTCGAACACCAGATGTCTTATCCCTTCATCAGGTTGTGACATTTCGATCATTAAAGTCGCATTTTTATTAGTAACGTTCATACGAAAGAAAATGTTTTTAATACCGGTTTTATAATTCACCCAGTTAATTTTTTCCATGTCTGAAGAAGGAACAGCAGCCATATATTGGCCAAATGTTGTCCAAAAATGCTCTTTCAGTTTTTTTGTTTCTTCCCTTGAGTACAATCTGTTTTTTTACAAAACTAACGATTTACCTAAACATTTATGTGTTCTAAATGTTTTAACTGAATAACCCAGCTTGCCTACCTCACGGAGGAAAGGCAAACTCACGAAGGAATTAAATATGAATAAGAAGAAATCACTATTAGTCTTGACGGCCGTAGCAGCCGGCTCAGTCATCTACAATATCTGGAAACCGATAAAATCAGACCTTCCTGTTATGCAAAATCTAGATATTAATAAGTATCTCGGGAAGTGGTATGAAATCGCACGATTGGATTTCTATTGGGAAAAGAATCTCAAAAACGTGACAGCAGAGTATAACCTCAACGAGGATGGTTCTATCCGCGTAAACAACCAAGGGCATGACTTCACTAAAAATAAACACAAACAAAGTATTGGTAAGGCAAAATTTATAAGGACAGCCAGTGAAGGTGCACTTAAAGTTTCTTTTTTTGGTCCATTTTATTCGGGGTATAACATTATGCATGTAGATGAAGACTATCGGTATGCATTGGTTTTTGGAGAAAATTTAGATTATATCTGGATATTATCAAGGGAAAAAACCATACCAGATGAAATACGTGACATGTATTTAGCATACGCGGAGCAGGCTGGATATGACGTAAAAAAATTGGTCTGGACATTTCATGATTAATCTGTGAACTTGATGATATGATTTGCGTTGTTTCTTAATACCATATATAAAGAAACCGTTCTTAATGTAGAGCGGTTTCTTTTATAATGACAATAGACGGATTCAGTTTATTATCTAGTTTCATTCGTACTCCTCAATATTTTCTTCATGTTGAAGATACTGTATATAATGACCTGGATTAGTTGGGACTGTTCAAAACCGTATCGGTTAAATTTATTGATGTATCGGTAACCGAATCTGCGGCAGTCGTATTATTGGTACCGCTTCCTCCTCTGCCAAAAAGAAACCAAAGCAAAATCAGAATGACGGGAATCAATATCCACCATAGGCCTGCGCCTCTAGTGCGTTTAGCCACAGCCTCAGGAGTATGAGTATGCACAACCGGTTCAGCCAAAGGAGTTACTGGAGGAATCTCCTCTTCGATAATAGGGGCTACATACGTATCCGACGGATTCTGCTCCTCTAAGGTAGCTTCGTCATTAGTCGGAATACTCGGTGTGGTATTAGCTTCCGCAAATGCAGATCCAAAAGTACTTAATCCTAATCCAGCAGGAAGAACCGAAGCAAATGATGATTTGCCTGTTTCCAATATTTCGGTAATCGAACCGATGTTCCAATTACTGCCATTCTTGGTTAAACTAGCGAATACCGCCGGAAGAACAGCTTCTAACACGTGTCTGATCGTACCAGAAGTAGTACCCGAAAACGTACTTAGTGAAGTGAGGATAGTATCAAGTTTATTGCCAAAGATAGCATGTAGGAGATTACTGTTGGAAACCTGAGGTGCCGCATGCGCATCATCGGGCTCTTGAGCAGATAAACTTCCTGTTACATTCCCAAGATCAGCATCTGAAAAATGTTGTTTTGCCTGTTCCAATATACCAGCCAAACCTTCCGACGACTGACTTTGAAGGCCTAAAAATACGGAAGGAATTGAAATATCTAAGCCCTTTTCGATCGTCTCATTATCTTCTCCAGTGATTGCTCTCAATGTAGAGCTAATCTCATCATTGAAGTACGATTTTGCTAAATTTAATAAATTATTTTCCATAGCATTAAAATGATTAATTACAGTACTACAACACCGTTGTGTAAATTTTGTTTCATTTACTTAGTCTGTTCTTATCTTGTATATCTAGTTGTTAAGCAATTATAACCGCTATTGAAAGTAAATATAGACTTGAGATTTATTTAATTTGCCGTGCAGTTCATAGCCGTTCAAGTGTTGTTCATATGGTATTTTTGAATTAACATTAATTTAATCTGAATAGCTTATATTTGATTTTTCAATGTAAAAATAGTTATGAACAAAAAAATTACAACGTTACTTTTTCTTTCTTTTCTTTTCGTTCTTCCCTTATTTGGTCAAAAAGCCAAATATATATTTTTTATGATCGGTGATGGTATGGGGCTCAATCAGGTTAACCTCGCTGAAATATATTCAGCAGAGTTAGCCGGGAGAAACGGTGTCTTCCCATTGGTATTTACGCAATTTCCATACGCGACATTCGGCACCTCATATTCCCTTTCCCATGGAGTTACCGATTCAGCGGCCGGAGGCACCGCACTCGCTGTAGGAAAAAAAACAAAGAATGGTGTGATAGGAATGGATAGTGCGGCTACTGTACCCTATAAGAGTATTGCATATGCTGCTAAAGCTAAAGGTATGAAAGTGGGTATTGCGACCAGTGTGAGTATAGATCATGCTACTCCTGCATCATTTTATGCCAACCGCCCTGATCGCAACATGTACTACGAAATTGGCCTTGATCTGATTAAATCCAATTTTGACTTCTTCGCGGGTGCCGGTTTTTTAAAACCGAATAAGACTTTTGATAATAAAGAAGCACCTTCCTTATTCCCTCAATTTGAAAAGGCAGGCTACCGTATTGTGAAAGGCTATAACGCATTTCAACAGGTAAAGCAGAGCCAAGATAAAATTATCCTTACCAACGTAGATGGCGCAGACCCATCGGCGTTGAAATATGCAATTGACCAAAAAACAGAAGACCTTAAGTTAGCTGACATAACAGCTGCTGCAATTGAAGCGTTGAGCACAACCAATAAAGGAGAAGGTTTTTTCTTGATGGTGGAAGGCGGAAAAATAGATTGGGCTTGCCACGCAAATGATGGTAGCACCACAATTCACGAAGTACTTGATTTTAATGAATCTGTTCAATTAGCTTTTGAATTTTATAAAAAACATCCAGAAGAAACGCTGATTATAGTCACGGCGGATCACGAAACCGGAGGACTGGGAATCGGTAGCGGTAGTAGTCGATTAAACACGAAAGCATTAGAGGGACAGAAAATTTCTCAAGGAGAACTTTCTACACGTATCCGAGAGCTACGTAAAAATAATCCCGATGCCAGTTGGGAAGAGGTGAAAAACGTATTGCAACAGAATTTAGGACTTTGGGCTACAGCGAAAGTAACTGAAAGAGATGAAAAAGAACTATTTGCGGCATACGAACGGAGTTTCGTTAAACATGAAAATGAGACTGAAAAAAGCCTTTATGCCAATGATGACAAATTAGCATCGCTAAGTATATCTGTATTGAATAACATTTCCTCTCTTAAATGGGCATCCGGAGGGCATTCCGCTGCATATATTCCCATTTATGCTATTGGCGCAGGTGCTGATTTGTTTGGTCATAAAATGGACAATGTTGACATCCCTAAAAAAGTAGCTGAGGCAGCTGGATTGGAACTGTAGAAATCCAAATCGATCAAAAAAGTGGGATGCTCAATGAGCATCCCACTTTTTTGATCTTCTAAAATGGTAAATCCGTGTCACTCCCCTCTTCTGTTCGGCTATCGACCTCTCTGGATGAATAATCCAGTGCCATGAAATGATTCACCTTGATCTCCGCTATCGAGCGTTTTATACCTTGACTATCTATATATTCACGGTACTGTAATGGTCCTGACACTAGAATTTGTGCACCTTTTCTACCGTACTTCTCTACAGCCTTATTCAACTCACCCCATACCACACAGGTATGCCATTGCGTAGTCTCTTTCCATTCTCCACTCCGTAATTTTATACGTTCATTAGTTGCCAAGCGCAAGGTGCATACTTTCGTGTCTTGACTTGTTGTTTTGATTTCCGCATCGGCACCTAAGCGTCCAATTAACTGAACTTGATTCATTAAAGCATTCATGATCTTAAAATTTAAATTGTAAAAAATATTAATTAATTTAACCTAAACAACGAATAGCCTAAAAGCTACTTGCTGACACAAAGATCGGCGAGCTAAAAAAAATTATTCGTATATTAAACGTTTATTACCGACTATAACCGTTTGTAAACGTTTACAATTAGATACTAAAGATTGAATATGAGTGAAAAATTATGCTTAGAGTGTCTCAAACCCGTAAAAGGGCGTGCGGATAAGCGTTTTTGTGATGACGCTTGCAGAAATGTATATAACAACCGACTAAATAGCGATCAAAATAATACCGTTCGTAATATCAATTACATACTTCGCAAAAACAGAAGGATACTACAGGCTTTCTTAGGAAATGAGAAATTAATTAAAACGCCATTAGAGAAACTTCAAAAAGAAGGTTTCCAATTTGATTATCATACACATCTACTCCGCACCAGTAAAGGACAGTCCTATGTTTTTGTTTATGAATATGGATACCTACCCCTTGAAAACGACCTTTATTTAATCGTGAAACAGAAATAATCAGAAAGCTAAGAATTGATGAGATGCTTATTATCACGCTTCTTCGTAATTCCAGCTTATCAATTTCTCTTCCAGAATGCGCGCCATCTTATTGAAATAACGCTTTTGTTTATAACCCATTACCCATTGGATGCCTTGAACAGCATTGGTACAGAAAATCTCATCAGCCCGTCTCATTATTTCAGGACTTATTTGCGCCTCAACGACAGGAATCCCTTCGTGTTCGGCCATGTCCATTACGACTCGCCGCATAACACCGTCAATACATCCCTCAGATAAAGCCGGCGTATATAATGTCTTTTCGTAATACACAAATATGTTCGAGGTTAAAGCCTCACACAGGTAGCCATCCTGATTTAATAGCAGTACGTCGTCAAAAGAGAACTTCTTCTTGTGCAATCCCGCCAAAACATATATCAACGAATTATTGGATTTTATACCGGATAGATCGCTGTAAGATTTTTTATATTCAGTGTAAAGGTCTATAATCAACCCCACTTTCTTGTCCCGTAAGGTTTCCTCCAGTTTATGCACCTGAAGCACATAAACAGGTCTATTCGTTTGGGGACTATACAGACCTCCCCCATCTCTAAACACAATTAGGCGGATGCGTAACTGTTTGCCAACCAAATTATTTTTCCGGATCAGCTCTTCTGCTCTGTTTCGTATAAAAAACTCGTCAAATTTAGTGTACTCATCAAAGTGCAGCATTTTCATGCTCTTCTGTAGTCTTTCCACATGAAATTTCAGAAAACGGATACCCCCGTCTTTCCAAAGCATCGTTTCAAAAAGACCATCTCCATAGCGAAAAGCACGGTTATCGACTGTCAAGACAGACGTATCATCCGGTACTAATGCACCATTGTAATTAATATAATGTATCGGCATAAATGAATAAGCTATTTAACTTCGTGACCGTTGGCGTAATTACGCCATTTCTCTAACACTAAACGAAAATCTTCTGGTATTGGTACCTCAAAATTTATCATTTTTTTTGATTTAGGATGTTCAAACCCCAATTCACGTGCATGTAATGCCTGCCGGGGCATTATTGTAAAGCAATTATCGACGAATTGTTTGTATTTGTTAAAGACCGTTCCCTTCATGATTCGGTCACCACCGTAGGCGCCATCACTAAATAAGGGATGACCTATTGATTTCATATGCATACGGATCTGGTGTGTACGCCCCGTTTCCAATTGACACTCGATTAACGTCACGTATCCCAATCGTTCCAGCACTTTATAATGCGTCACCGACCACTTACCCTGCTCCGGCTCTTTGTACATATCCATGACCCTGCGATCTTTCAAATTACGTCCTATGTATCCTGAAACGGTGCCATCTTCTGCGATGTCTCCCCATACTAACGCGACATAACGACGGGCTATCGAATGATCGTAAAATTGCTTAGCCAAATAGGTCATGGCCCATTCATTTTTGGCAATAACCAAAAGTCCCGAGGTATCTTTATCGATTCGATGTACTAGTCCAGGTCTCCCTGTATTGCCAACCATATTGGGTAACTGACTTAAATAGAAAGTCAATGCATTCACCAAGGTTCCTTTATAGTTATTAAACCCTGGATGAACAACCATTCCAGCTTCCTTATTGACAATCAATACATCGTCGTCCTCGTATATAATATCTAGCGGAATATCTTCCGGATAGACCTCCGTGTCGCGCGGTGGATCGGGCAATACCATAGTCACCACATCTAAAGGCTTCACCTTGTATGAAGCTTTCACAATTTTATCGTTCACGCGGACGGTATCGGCATCAATAGCATTTTGAATACGATTCCGAGATGTATTCTCCACCCTGTTCATCAAGAATTTATCTAAACGTAAAAGAGCTTGTCCCTTATCTGCAACGATACGGATATGTTCAAATAATTCTTGTTCTTCTTGTTCTAGTAATTCTAAATCCTCAGCCATTGCACAAAAGTAAGGCAAATAGGTCAAAAAAACGCTTAACTTTGGACAAAGAACAAGAATTAAATATAATAATCCATTGACACTTGATTTTTATAGTCCCGAACAGGAGTTATTTCTCCCGCTATTTAAAGAAAAGCAAATTCGCGTTTTCGTAAAACGAGATGATTTAATACATCCATTTATTTCAGGCAATAAATGGCGTAAACTTAAATACGCGTTAATTGATGCGAAAAGAAATGGGCAAGATACGATTGTTACTTTTGGAGGAGCCTGGTCCAATCACCTGCTGGCCACGGCTTGTGCAGGAGCGACTTTTGGTTTTGAAACTTTTGGATTCGTACGGGGCGACCGTGTATCTAATCCAGTACTGGCCATGTGTAAGCTCTATGGAATGGAACTGGAATTTGTATCCCGAACGGAATATAAACATAAAGAAAACCTATTTCTTCAACGATTTGAACATTCAAATAAGACCCTTTTTATTGATGAAGGGGGATATGGACCTCAAGGTATGAAAGGTTGTTCCGAAATAATTGCAGAATTAAAACAAAATTACGACCATATCTTCTGTGCAGCAGGTACAGGTACAACTTTAGCCGGATTAGCAAAAGGAATCGCGGATCATCAGTTGGACGGCACACTGCTTCATGGCATTCCGGTATTAAAAGGGGGAGAATTTATCGAAGAGGAAATGAAAAATCTTAATGCCCCCATCAGCCAACTGATATTGCACACAGCTTATCATTTTGGGGGATACGCCAAAACCAGTCCTGAATTATTCCATTTTATCCAGGAATTTGTATCCAAAACGGGTATTATGATAGAACCGGTTTATACCGGAAAGCTATTCTACGCCCTCCAAGATCTCGTACAAAAAGACACCTTCTTAGCCGATGAAAAAATACTGATATTGCATACCGGCGGATTAACGGGTTTTTTGGGTATGTATGAGCAATTCGTATAGCCCTATATTACAAAAAGTCAGCTCTGAACGGAGTAAATGAATCTATTAACTCACCCGCTTCGAGGCATATGCACCCGTGAACTAAATTAGAAGGAACTACGCAGGCATCACCTTCAGAAAGAATCTGATCCTTTCCATCAATACTATACTTAAACTTACCTGAAGACACATATGAAGATTGCACATGGGGATGATGATGCAACTCACCAACCGCACCCGTTTCAAAACGTACCTTCACCAGCATCATTTCCGACGTATAGCCTAATACCTTTCGCTGCACACCATTTCCCAGATCCTGCCATTCCTTTAAATCGTCCTTCAAAAATACCTCTCTTTGATTATTCATATCTTAAATCTCCTCATTAAAATGATTGTCATTCGCTGTGAACAAAGATACACGGATTATTCTATTCAGAAACTACTATACGCTTTTAAAATTATCTTGCACTATTCTAGTTTAGGTAGTCATTGTGTCATATTCAAGAAAGCCCATCATCTAATTATCATCTATTCGTCAAACTCGCTTTTATGATTTTATAATAAAGAAAATATCCATTTAATTTGCATCAGAATTTTTGAACATTTACTTCAGAAAGTCAAAATGAATTAATTGATATTTTATGAATTGTTCATTACAGATAAAGCAAATAAATATTCCCTGCCTGCGGTAGGCAGGCATATGACCACTAAGATACAATATACATATGAATACCATGATAAAGAAAGGCATTTTGCTATTTCTGTTTATTCTATCCTTTATTAACATATATGCCCAAGAATTACAAATACGGGGTCGTGTATTAGATGCTCAAGGTAAAGAAGCTTTATCTTTTGTAACGGTTGCAGTGATTGGTTCGACACAAAGTACCTATACGGATGACGATGGAAACTTCAATCTTAAGGTTCCCTCGGCGCAATCCAAGATACGATTCTCCTATGTCGGATATGAAAATCAGGACCTGCTATTTAGTACCTTTAAATCCCCTGCTGAGATATTACTAGTCTCGGAGAATTTAATCGAGGAAGTTGTGGTCAAAAGACCAAAACTAAAATACTCCAATAAAAATAATCCTGCGGTGGAATTAATCAGACAGGTAATCGCACATCGGGATGAAAACAGATTAACGGGTCAACAATATGTGGAATACGAGCAGTATGAAAAAATTTCCTTGGGCCTGAGTAATTTATCCGAAAAATTCATAAACCGGAAAGCGTTTAAAAACTATCAGTTCCTATTTCAGAAAGATGATTCGGTACAGATCGGTGATAAATATATCCTACCTGCCTTTATCGAAGAAAAAGTATCCAAGATATATTACCGGAATGATCCAAAGAAAAATAAGCAATATATTCTCGCAGAGCGAAAGGCGGAATTTGATCCTAAATTTGTCGACAACGAAGGTTTAGGCAATTATTTCAATAACCTGTATCAGCACATAGACATATACGACAATAATATCGCCCTCTTAACCAATCAATTTTTGAGTCCTATTGCGAATAGCGCCCCCACATTTTATCGCTATTATATTACTGATACCATCAAGACATCGGATCCGTGGTTGGTTGAGTTAAGCTTCTTTCCCCGTAGTAAGACGGATTTTTTATTTCAGGGTAAGCTGTATGTCACACTAGATGGTCAATATGCGGTACAGTCTACACAGATGAAAGTCAATGAAGACATTAACTTGAATTTTGTGAGAGATCTCAATATCGAATTGGCCTTCGAGAAGGATAATAAAAGTAAATATTTTTTAAATAAAAGTAGTTTGGGAATTGACTTTTCGTTGACGGAAAGAGGAAGTGGAATACGAGGTAACCGTATCGTCTATTATTCCGATTATATTAATGGGAAAGTACAGCCCGACAGTATCTATGCCGGTGAATCCGTCGTAAAAGCTCCTACACAACCGGCAGTTGCGAATAAAGAAGGATTTTGGGCGTCATTACGTCATGAACCTTTAAGTAAAGCCGAAGAAATAATATATTACAATATTGATACCCTACAAACGATTCCTTCGTTTCGAAGATTCATGGATATCAGCACCTTAGTGCTTTCTGGATACAAACAGGCTGGCCCTGTAGAAATCGGCCCGGTAAATACCTTCTACAGTTACAATCCTGTAGAAGGTCTACGCCTTCGCGTAGGAGGTCGCACAACAGAATCTTTTAGCACCAAATTCTACTCAGAAGCCTATATGGCCTATGGTTTCACTGACCAGAAATGGAAGTATTTTTTAAGCGGCACCTATTCACTAAACAACAAATCGGTTTATAAATTTCCCCAACATTATATTCGGGCTTCTATACAGCGTGATACGAAGATTCCTGGGCAAAACCTAGATTTCGTTCAGGAAGACAACGTATTGTTATCTTTCAAAAGAGGAGAAAATGAAAGCTATCTTTACAACGATATCTATCGATTGGAATACAAAGCGGAATTCGAAAATCGCGTCACGATTTCCGCCGGCCTAAGTAAGTGGAGGCAGCAGCCAGCCGGAGTGCTTAATTATCAAGTAACACAGGAGGACGGAACACCTCTGTTTTTAAATGAGTTGAACACGTCGGAAGTATCCGTAGGTTTACGTTACGCACCTCATGAGGAATTTTATCAAGGAAAATTGTATCGTACTCCAATTTTTAATAAATATCCTATTTTCACACTTAATTACACAGCAGGAATTAAAGGCTTTATGGAAGGTGAATATAGTTACCACAATTTTAGGGCTGGGGCTTTCAAAAGATTTTACTTATCTCAATTCGGCTTTGCCGATGTAGATGTAGAGGGATCTTATATTTTAGGAAAAAATATCCCTTTTCCACTATTAACGGTACATCGTGCGAATCAGACTTATGCCTATCAATTGAATTCTTACAACCTGATGAATTTCCTGGAGTTTGTATCTGATCATCACGTCGCATTCAATATGCAATATTACATGAACGGATTTTTGCTTAACAAAATTCCACTGCTAAAACGTCTACAATGGCGTGAAGTCTTTAGCTTCAAAGCCATATATGGAGGACTTCGTGATGAAAACAACCCAAGCTTCAATAATAATGTATTTGCTTGGCAAAAAAATTCAGACGGAGAAGTATCTTCCTTCACCTTTGGACGGGAGCCTTATATGGAAGCAAGTGTAGGTTTGTCTAATATTTTCAAGATCCTTCGTGTGGACCTTGTGAAACGTCTCAACTACTTGGATCAGCCGAATGTATCGGAATGGGGCGTACGGGCACGATTTAGATTTGATTTTTAGAATTTAATATTTACACAATTGGAGTGCCCCCAAAAAGCCTTCTGTCTAACTTTTTGGGGGGCGTTTTACCAATGGCACCGTTATTATTGTTAATCAGTCAAAGTCGTGATATCCACTTGTGGCTTTGATAGATTCATAGCTTGGATGGCTTTTTTACATTCTTCTACCATCTCCTTGGTCATGTCGTATGTATAATTTCCATAATCATCATACGTGATTTCACCCACATAGAAAAACCCATATTTATCAAAGAAGTCCGTCAAATCCACTTTGCTGATTTCACAAGCAGTTTTTACAAAATTTAATTGATGTACTGCAGGATTACTATTTCCCATCATTCTATCTGAAGCCCAATTACCTCCGCGCCCTCTTCCTTGTGGACGTTGCGTTGTAGCCTGCTTGCGAAAGGCCTCAAACAAATCTGGATAAAAATCTGGATTGGCTCCAATCCCCTCAAAATACAATTGCAATTGCCAAAACGGAATCAAACGATTAAACACATCTGGATCCTGCAAGTAGCTGATGCCCCTATTAATAATACTATCTGTAGCCGATTTATAGTTGTTCTGTTCTGAAACCCGTGTGCGATTTCCAAATGAACGTGTCACATATAAAGAAAAAAGATTATTGCTGACTTCTCCTAGTCCGCCCCAGTTAAAGGTAGGGCGTGTCTGGTGTACGTGACCCACCTCATGACTAAACCCCCAACACGGATCGCCTTTTATCACACGATCGGGGTCTACCACCAAGGGCATTGCGTTACCAGGAGTCGTCCCCATATAAGCAACCCCATCCCCATCTCGGAACATATAGTAGTTATAGTTTACCCGCGATAATATTCTATTTTCAGGTACTTTATTATATTTTACAAGTCCCATAATGCGATGTTGCCTGTATATCAGCGAATCATAATTGTTCATGAGTTCCACGCCCCTACCGTACGCATATTGTTTACAGGCTTCCACCGGATAAGCGATTTGAATGTGCTTGCCTATTGCATCAATGACTGGATAGACAGCATTATCGAGCAGCTTATTCCAATCTACATCTCCATGTTTCGTCCCATCAAAATAACCATTCACTTTTGCATTTAAAAAATGTACTTGAATGGGTTGCTCTTCTTTTGGTGTAGCGGAGAAATAATCTATATAAGCCAAGCTTCCGAAATCTTTTAATTCAATAATATTGACTCCATTTCGAAGTTGGAATTCTTGTTTCTCTATCCCCCATCCCTTTGGATCTTTCGTTGGATCAATATTCTCAGGAGCTCTGCGATCCCAATTGGGAACAACAAGGTTAACTTCTTTATCCCCTGTTATTCCATCAACAAGGATGGTATGTTTTCCCTTGGGAAGATACACACCGGTGATATTTTCGTATTTACTGTAACCGTCTCCAACACTCAACTCTCTTCCTAGTATAGAAGGCGCCAGTAGCGCCTGGTAATTCGCATAACGATATGCAGTTTCATACTCACCCAACAATAACTGGAGCGCGACGTCTTTTATCTGTGTATCTGCAATCTTATTGATATCGGCTTTCTTTATTCCCTTTTTTAAGGTTAAAGCTAGCGGGTCTTCAAATACGGTCAAAGAAGCGTACGCATCTTTCATTTCTTTCGCCGTCTGGGCAATCAGGGGAGCTGCAAGGATAACATTTACAGCGATAAAAAGGAAGGATTTTTTTATCATTTTATACTTTTCTTAAGGGTTTTACAAACGTCGATGCAACTAAATTTATATCGACGTTTGTAACTAAATTAGGATTATTTGTGCCCTAAGATAATTTCATTTCCTAAAGAAAAAGCAGGTGTCATTGTACCAAAATTATTACACGTACCGAATTCTATGTTGTTGGTATTAGTCAACCGTTTGACTAATTTTCGACCCACGCTCTAGTCTTTTATTTCGCTAAGCGCTTTTTCAACCGAAAAATAGTCGTTAAAATCAACTGTACGATTTCTAAGACCTGCAACTATGCTCCCAGGTATTATCACATAACGATAAGATAAAGCAGTACTTAACGAAATGCTGTTCGTTCCATCATGCGTAAATCTTTGAACTACGATTTCATTCGCTTTAAGATGAGAACTAATGGTGCTCGCTTTTCCTGCAGCGAAAGAAGTGTATGGCAACTGAAATGTTCCGCCGCCAAAGTTCATATAAACGAGTACTACCGCCCTATTAATTACATCAGGTGTAATTCTAGGCGCGTAGACATGTCCGATCCTTGTTAAGGAACCATCTATCGTACTGTCCCTAAAATTCCTAGCTAGCAACCAACCACTATATATTACATTTGCAGAACCGGTAGCTCCTCGCAGGTTTACTGCTGTTCCCCATCCTGCTGCTGTTTTAGGCCCGTAAAATAGATAATTGTTTGTTTGAAAATAAAAATCACCAACAGCTCCAACCGTTGTGGCGGGGATTGCCGTACCGCTTAGTATCTTAGACCCAGCGGTGCCGTTACCACCTTTCAGATTAGTACCAGTTCCCCATCCCGCAGCAGCCTTAGGTCCATAGAGTACGCCAGTATTTGTTCTAAAATAGTAGTCACCGTTCTTACCGATAGATGTTGCCGGAACATCTATACCACTGAAGACGACAGAACCATCCGCACCCTTTGCTCCAACAATCCCCTGCTCCCCCTGCACACCAGCAGGTCCTTGAGGTCCAATATCCCCTTCTTTACAAGCGAATATACTCATGATGATCGCTGCTATTAACCACAGCATTTTGTTTGCTTTCATAACTCAAAAATTAAGTTTCAGAATTTCTATTTCTATAGCCTAAAACTAAAAGAAAATAGATTTATAAAACCTTCAAATGAGTGAAGAGCGGGTTTGGATTCGTCAATCTCTGTTATGAATGAGTGGAAGTATGACGAAAAAGCTGCCTTTGAATATATAGTCGTTCGATGCTCCAGACCTAGCGACAGTATTATTATTTTTTTAATAGTGAAATTGCAGTAGATCTAACATGAGTTTGATGCGACGTAGAAGGGCATACTGTCGCAATCAGGACAGTAGCTTCGTTTGATTTACGTAACTAATCAAAATTTATGTATATGAAGTATCTATTATTAAATGTATTCTTTGTAGGGTTGATCGTGTCTTCCTGCTCCAAATCTCCTGTTGATCCCATGGTAATTGTAGAACCGCCCGAGCCCGTAGAGATCATATTAGATAGTATAATGGAGGGCACGTTACACGGTATGACCGTAGGTGACGGTGCAGAGCAAGTTTATACTGACCTGCAATTGTTTACAAAAACTAAGGAGACCACAACTTATTTATCGATTACCGGACAGTTTAATCATGCGATAACAGATTTGAATGAGCGGGTTCCGCTTTATGCTTCACTGATTTTCGATCGTAAACCGAGTTCCCCAGCTGGCGGTCAGATTTATTTTGAAGGTAATGTAATCAAGACTATATACAATAGAGAAGGTAAGAAGCTTACAAGTTGGCCTAACCCTTCATCCAATGCCTTACGTGTAGGTGATTCTGTCGAAGATATCTATGGTAAGTTGGTTAAAATTCATGCTGATTCCCGCTTTTCAAACCTATTTGATTACATCGGTATGTTTCATAAAGATACAGATAAGGCCTTCGATCCTGTTCAACATCTATCAAATCTATGGCAGTTTAACTTTTCTATTGATGAAAAAAATGTAATTCGCTTAGATTTGATATTCGCAAATGGAGCATTAACAAAAATCAAATCCAGACATGAGCGGTATTTTTAAAAGTTAATTTTTAAAAAAACGAACCCCCTAAAACCGGGCGGTGATAGGGGGTTACCAAACCAATTATTAACCTACTAAATGATTATCAAATTATGTGCCAATAATTAATCATCGCTACATGTTTTTAGTTAACCTTCAAACCTTTTCACGTTAAACACCATCCAGTCTAGGAATAATGGCTCAAAAGGCAAGGAAATTGATGGACGTGATAAGTCCGCCGGTTATCTAATACGGATCGTCAGAAGCAAGAGTGATTACCAAGAAATCCACACATTATTGGATTGTTTCCACGCTAAGAAATTTACCTGTTGATCCGCTTTTGTCTCTTAAAGCATATTTGACAATTCTGTGTGTAGCAACACGTCATTCTCATTTTTATTTAGTTAATTTTGCCGTATTAAACCAAGATGTATTTTTTTGAAAGATCAACCTTTAAAAATTGTAGCTATCTCCGATACACACGGGCAGCATAGATCATTAAACCTGACCAAGGGTGATATAATCATTCATGCCGGAGATGTAAGTAAATCTGGCCGTCCGGAAGAAGTTCAGGATTTTTTGGATTGGTTTTCTAAATTAAAATTTTTGCACAAAATATTCATTGCAGGCAATCATGATTTTTTATTCGAAAATGTACGTCCTGACCTGATTAGTAAAATGATCCCCGAAGGAGTAACTTATCTCAATGATTCAGGTGTAGAAATAGCTGGGATGAAGATATGGGGATCGCCAGTTACACCTTGGTTCAATAATTGGGCATTTAATCGAGATCGAGGTAGTGAAATAAAGAACCATTGGGATTTGATACCAAACGACACGGATATTCTTATTACACATGGCCCACCGTTTGGGATTTTAGACGAAACGGTCTACGGAAAGCGAACGGGATGTGAAGAGTTACTGACACGAGTTTACCAGGTAAAACCTACATATCATGTTTTCGGGCATATTCACGAAGACTATGGTCAACTCGTCAAAGGAGAAACCACCTTTGTAAATGCTAGTGTTTTAGATGACTGGTATGATATGAAGAATAAACCGATTAACCTGTAAGCTTAGTTGTTTGCAGCTCACAATCCGGATTCTCATCCCTAGATACTAAAAAAGACATCCTATTCAGATGTCTTTTTTTAGTGGAGCCGGAGGGATTGTTTGCGCCCCGCGATCCCGCACTCAACCCGCAAAGAAAAAAATAGTTCGAACCCTCCCAGCGGGTTCTCATCCCTCCACAACAATAAAAGCTCAACTTTCGTTGAGCTTTTATTGTTGTGGAGCCGGAGGGATTCGAACCCTCGTCCAAACATAGTATAATTTACGCTTTCTACATGCTTAGCTACTCTTTGATTGTCGGGAGAGAGAAGGTGAGGCGCGTACCTATACTGTTCTCCGTATTTGCTGTATCTTACCAATGATTAGCAAAATCACATTGGCCAGTTCTATTGTTCGATGCCCCTGATGTTAAACCAAAGAACAGGATCTAACGGGACAAATAGCTATGTTAAGTCTAACTTAAGCAGCTAAGGCGTAGTTTTCTTCGCCAGTTGTAAAGTTGAAAGTTCAGATTAAAGTGCTCTACTAACAACGCACTGCATGCTTACATAATCATCGCTATCCTGTCAATTCCGGTCGACCCCGATTATGTATAAGATACAAATCTAAACATATTATTTGAATAGTAGATCATCAAAAAGTTTAATAAAAATTTCGAAATGCAAACAATTTTCTTTAACTTGTTGTTGTCCAATAAAAAAGTAGACAAAATTAATTAATACAATATGTCAGAAGATACCAATAAATCTGCGACGGGTTCAAAATCTGCTGCGGAATCTACAGATTCGAAGAATACACCGGCTAAACCTGCTACTTCTTCCAGCTCTGCAACAGCAAAGTCTGTAGCTAAGGCTACGACTACACCGGTGGCTAAACCAGCAGCTAAAAAACCAGCACCGGCAAAACCCGCTACTGCATCCAGCTCTGCTACAACAGCAAAGCCTGTAGCTAAGGCTACGGCTACACCAGCAGTTAAAAAACCAGCAGCAGCACCGGCTAAATCGGCTACTGCATCTAGTTCTGCTACAACAGCAAAGCCTGCGGCTAAGGCTACAACTACACCAGCGGCTAAAGCTGCAGCAGCTCCTGCAAAACCGGCTACTTCGTCCAGCTCCGCAACAACAGCAGTTAAAAAACCAGCAGCAGCACCGGCTAAATCGGCTACTGCATCTAGTTCTGCTACAACAGCAAAGCCTGCGGCTAAGGCTGCAGCAGCTCCTGCAAAACCGACTACTTCGTCCAGCTCCGCAACAACAGCAGTTAAAAAACCAGCAGCAGCACCGGCTAAATCGGCTACTGCATCTAGTTCTGCTACAACAGCAAAGCCTGCGGCTAAACCTGCAGCAGCACCTGCAAAACCGGCTACTTCTTCCAGCTCCGCAACAACAGCAAAGCCTGCTGCCAAAGCCACGACTGTACCAGCGGCTAAACCTGCAACAGCTCCTGCAAAACCGGCTAGCTCGTCTAGTTCGACAACTGTAAAGCCTGTTGCTAAACCAGCTACTTCGTCCAGCTCCGCAACAACAGCTAAGCCCGCAGCAGCGCCTGCAACACCAGCGGTTAAAGTCACTAAAAAAGAAGCGAAAAAAATCGAGAAAGAAGCGGGCTATAAAGAAGACGCGCCTAGCAAAGTAAAAGATGCAAAAGCAAAAAATGCGATAGCGAAAAAGACAAAGGAAGACGAAAAAACAAAGAAAAAGACTGACGAAAAAAAATCTAGCAAAAAAGTTAGTAAACCAAAAAAAGATAAAAAATTGGTCGCTAAAAAAGCTAAAAAGTCTAAAAACGAAGAAGGTACGTTGGATAAAATCAAAGACGTGATTAAGGGATTTTATAAAGATGTGCAGAAAGAAAAGAAGAGAATCACGAAAGACATCAGGAAGAAAGTCAAGAAGAAAAAATAATATTTCCCAAAATAAACAAGGTCCACTCTCAAAAGTGGACCTTGTTTATTTTGGGAAAACCGTCACGCTACCAGAACCTAAACTTTTTTCGTAACACCCTTTATAATCAATCGCAAAGTTGAATTTGTCGAGAAAAATGCCGACATCCAATTTCCTAAAAGCTTCCATTTGTTTCTAAATCCCGCAATCGGGAATAAGTGAATAATAAGCCACGTTAGCCATGCAAAGAAACCTTTGAATGAAAAAGAGGGCAAATCTGCCACAGCATGATAGCGGGAGATTACAGCCATACTTCCTTTATCTACATAGGAAAAGGGCTTCAGTAAGCTGTTAGTATCTCTTGCTTTTATATTTTTAGCTAATAATATACCTTGTTGAATAGCTACCTGCGCGAGCTGTGGATGCCCATTCGGATAATTGATATCGGCGGTTTGATAACATATATCGCCCAATGCAAAGATATCTTCCAATCCCTGTACCTGATTGTACTCATTGACCAAAACACGGCGTCCGCGGGTAATAACCTCGGCCGGCAAGCCCGGTAGTTCGCGTCCCGTTACACCGGAAGTCCAAATTAAGGTCTTGGTTTTTATTCTGATATCATTACTCAAGATAACATGTTCGTCGACATAGTCTTTAACAGCAATGTCGAGCATCACCTTTACACCCAATTTTTCTAATACACGCTTCGCTTCCTCTTGCGCTAAGATACTCATCGGGCCTAGCAGAGTTTTCGCTGCATCCACCAAATAGATGTGCGCATTAAAATCTTTGATTTCAGGATATTCCTTTTTAATGATGCGCTGGCCCAATTCGGCTACCATTCCTGCTATTTCAACACCGGAAGGCCCGCCCCCGGCAATTACAATATTCAGATAGCCCTCTCCCTCTGGAGTGCCCTGATAGCGAATATATTCCTCCATATTCAAAAGGAGTTTATTTCGGATACCCAGTGCTTCAGAAACAGTCTTCATTGGATAAGCGTTCTTCTTTACATTTTCAAGTCCAAAATAGTTACTTTCTGTCCCAACGGCCAACACGAGGTAGTCGTAAGATAAGGTACCATTGCTTGTTATCACCGCTCTATTATCGGAATCAATCTGTTTCAGTAGTCCTAAATGAAAGTATACGTTTTTGTTTTTATAGAACATCCTTCGAAACGGCATACTGATATTTGAGGGTTCAATGAAGGCAGTGGCTACTTGATAGATAAGTGGTGGAAAAAAATTGTAATTATTAATATCCACCAAGGTAATATGGTACCGTTTATCATCACAGATGGATTTGATGAAATTTATGCCGGCAAATCCACCACCTACTACTACAATATGCTTTACGTTCTTTTCCATTTTATTTATTCTACCAATTAACCTTCTGAAAGGTAATGGATTACACAAGGTATAACATTCATACGAAATGAATGTTTTCGTTAAATTTTCTTTGATTAAATATACTTCAATTCAAATATCTATTGATCTAGATGGCTATTTGAATTAAGATTTACGAATGGATACGGCATTTTTGTGCGCCTGTAACCCTTCGAGTTCAGCCAATATTTCTACGGTAGAACCGATCTGTTCAAGGCCTTCCTTCGAGATATGTTGAAAAGTAATTTTCTTGATAAAAGAATCGACAGACACACCCGAGTACGAACGCGCGTATCCGGACGTAGGTAAGGTATGATTTGTACCAGAAGCGTAGTCTCCCGCGCTCTCTGGAGTAAGATGTCCAAGAAATACCGATCCTGCATTTAGTATTAAAGAAGTGATCGTTTGCCAATTATCTGTTTCTAGTATCAGATGCTCGGGGGCATATTTATTGGAAAATTGTATGGCCTCCCTCAGATCCTGTACGAGGATAGCATATGAATTTTGGAGTGCTTTTTGCGCTAATTCCATTCGGGGCAATACAGCCAATTGTTTTACCAATTCGTCATTCACAGCATGGATAAGATCGATATCTGTTGCTACCAGTACCGCTTGGCTATCAATACCATGTTCCGCCTGAGCCAAAAGGTCAGCGGCTACAAAAGCCGGATTAGCCGACTTATCTGCGATAACCAATACTTCTGACGGACCCGCAGGCATATCAATGCTCACATTTGTCGTTCCTTGAATGATGCTTTTGGCTTTGGTTACGAATTGATTTCCTGGGCCAAAGATCTTATCAACCTTGGGAATAGATTCCGTACCATAAGCCATAGCGGCCACGGCCTGCGCACCGCCAACGAGAAAGATCTTTTTTATTTGAAGTAACTTCAAACAATACGCAACAAAACCGTTGATTTTACCCGATTTTTGAGGAGGCGAACAGACGACGATCTCGCGACATCCGGCAATGCGTGCCGGAACACCTAGCATCAGCAGTGTAGAAGGCAAAACCGCTGATCCTCCGGGTATATATAATCCAACTTTTTCTATAGGCCTCACCTCTCGCCAACATTTTACGCCAGGCATTGTTTCTACAACGCGCTCTTTACGAAGCTGGGTACTGTGAAATTTATGGATGTTCTGAAAGGCAATTTCCAAAGCACGTTGCTGGTCTCTCGAAATAGTAGCTGCCAATATATCAATGTCAGATTCATCCAGAAACAACTGATCAATTTGCACTTGGTCAAATTTAGCAGCGAAATCTCTTAGCGACTGGTCGCCCTTGGCTTTCACTTCTTCAACAATAGACACTACCGTATCTTGGATAGCATTATTGGGATCTGTGTTACGTGTTACGAGTCCTTCGATCTCTTTACTTGATAATTCGGTATAGTGATACGTTTTTAGCATTACAAAATTATTTTTTCGATAGGCATTACGACTATTCCCTGCGCTCCAGCCGATTTTAATCTGTTAATTTTACCCCAGAAATCATCTTCCGAAATCACGGTATGAACAGCTACCCAACCTTCCTCAGCTAACGGAACTACCGTTGGGCTTTTGACACCGTGCAGGAGTTCTGTAATCAATGGGAGATTAGATTTCTCGACATTCAATACAACATATTTAGTTTCTTTAGCGCGCAATACAGATTTTATGCGCTGTAGTAATTCACACAGGATCTCATTTTCTTCCAAACCGTCACGTCCAATTAAGATTGCTTCCGACGTCCTTACGTCAGCAAAAGGTTTCAACCCATTACTTTTTAAGGTACCTCCGGTAGAAACGATGTCACATATCGCGTCAGATAATCCCAAACCAGGTGCAATCTCCACAGATCCTGATATTTCTTGGACGTCGGCTTTGATATTATATTCTGTTAAAAAGTTTTTAAGAATCACCGGATAAGAAGTAGCAATGGATTTTCCATTTAAATCTTTCAGATCTTGAATGCTCGAGTCCTTTGGAATAGCTAATTTCAATGTGCATTTTCCAAAACCTAATCGTTGTAGGTAGGCGACTTTTGCTTCCGTCTCGTCTATCACATTCTCGCCTACGATACCGAGGTCTGCTATTCCTTCCTCAACATATCCCGGAATATCATCATCGCGTAAGAAAAGGATTTCAAGGTTAAAGTTAGAAACAGTTGTAATTAACGAACTTTTATAATTTTCAAAATCAAGGCCACAGTTTTTTAAAAGTTGTACTGATTTCTCATTTAATCTACCCGATTTTTGGATAGCTATTTTTAGATTTTTCAAAATGCTTTTTGGTATTAGTTGAATAAAATTATCAATATTTAATATAGACACAGAGGAAAAATTGCTTCACGTAGAAACACATAACATTACATATCGCCATGGTGGCGATGATGGAAGTGTACGTGATGTGTAAACAAATATGTCATTAATTACTAATAATATACAAAAATAGCGTTTTAATTAATTTATACAAAAAATAGTTGTCCTATTTTTGAATATATTTAAAACCTCAGTCCATTACTTTAATGTCGTTAGCCCTTCATAGTACTGACGCAATAAAAAACGATAAGGTGTAATACCATGATGGTAGTAGGCGCCATCATTAACCTTAAAATAATCGAAATATCGATTATTCACCAATAATGTAATAGGTATTCCCGGACGAACAAAATAGGTTGTATTCACTGCTTCCGGTAGTTGAAGCTCGGGCAGCATGGAATTCATGACCCCACCGGCATAACCTCCAAGATACTTTTGATAGGATTTGGACGATTTAGTAGAATATTTAATCATTTTCCGAAAGGCTCGCTTGAGCATAATTCTTTTAAAAAAAGGCAAATTATCAAATCTTTTTATCATGTCCAAAATGGGATTAGGTTCGTTCATGTCTATATCTACCTGTTGTGTGGTAAAAGGCATTTCTGGAACTGGGTCTCCAGAATTCACGATACTAAACGCCCAACCATCTCGGGTAAGGTTGTCATAATCATAGGCAAAATACATATTACCCACCTTAGGTGGAGCACTGGCATAAGTCTTAATCTGCAAAAGAGGATATCTTTCGCTTTTTTTTAAATGCAACATCCAAGAGCTAATGAGATAACACAACGATCCGCCCTGACTGTGTCCGGCAATAAGGTAATTATAATACCCATTTTTATACAACGAATCAAGCTTTGGGGCGATATCATCGGATAAATAACTGAATCCAATGAGAAAACCGGCATGCACAGCGGCCCGCTCATCATCTGCTAGATGATACGTGATATTTTTGTTGTTTGCAAGCTTAACCTGGCCTTTTGCTGGCATCATCGCACAGTAAAAGTCGGCCAATATTGATTTGGGATCTGCTGTGGTACCGCGTAGTAAAATGACGATGGTTGAATCCTCCCTGACCCATAAGTCCCATGCATTATCCAAACCAATATTTTGAGATCGGTAAAGAAATTTATAACCAGATTGAAAGCCATTGAAATTATCGCCTTTTGTGGTATCCGAAAATGCGACATTTAACGCAAGCAACTCATCGCATTCTTTAGCATCAAATCCCACAGAAAATTTTCTGGCTGGAAACTGCGAGTAGGCTGTCAAAAAACTGTAAAAACATAGAATCGTTAATAGTGATATTTTCATCTATATATAATTTGTCTTTTAAAGGCGATGAAGCTATCAGATTTATTCATTCCCCTGTGTGGTTTGAATAAATCATGATGGTTTCATATATAGTTATTTCGCGGACTTTCCCCTCTGTAGTCCAAAAGAACATTTCGTAACGTGAATTTAGCTGTTTTAATTTATACCCGTGTTATTAATACATTACTTTTTTCAAAACACATATACCCAGGCGATTCTATCACACGATGCTCAATTTTTAAGTACTACATCCGTATCAAGCCATTGTATTCGAACACACTACTATTTCCTTCTCTACTGAAGCAAAATTAGCACCTAGCTATTACTTCGTTGTCAACAATAGCCCGGTGCTAGGTATATAGAAGCGTTTAGGCGAGTGGTGTATGCACCAGCAGGACGTAGCTATACGAACTCCCTTTCAGGCAACTTTTTAATACGCAGCCGTCTTTCATAAAGATATTTTACCCGTTTCAATTTATAGAAATCAAAAAAAGAAATAATTACTAGAACTAGACATACGAGATAAAATGTTTGATTACCGAAATAAACATAGTACACCCCACTGACCAATCCGCCAAGAAAATAGGCAAACAAAATGATCAATAACAAATGAAATTTATCGACCAACTGTTTGTTCTGCCTATTCTTTGCCTTTGTGAACATAGAAACCAAAATTGCTAAATCGGTTGTTAAACCGGTTAAATGTGTGGTCTTTACGACAGAATTTGAAATACTCGCTGTTAATCCATTTTGCAGCCCCATAGCGAACAGCAGGGCACCCACTAGAAGTTCAGTTTCTTGCAAAGAGTCATTATAAAAAAAATCGAGGTACACGCCCACAAATAGAATACTTAGCAGTTCGAGCACCACGGGGACCGCGTGTGACACATATTGCCCCCATAATCCCTTTCCGTGTATGATGACTGCATTTGAAATTACACCTCCAAAGAAAAATAGAAGAATCCAAAAAAGTACCACTGCTCCCTGGTACCAATTTCCCTTCGATAACTCTTGCGCAAAAACCGCGTAATAACCGGTAATGTTTGACGTAAATGCAAAAAAGACAATAACGGATATGACATTCACCATACCAGCGGAAAATGCAGTCAAGCCGCCCAACTTAATATTATCGTTAATCGTTCTATGATTACTATATTTTCTTAGCATATTTTTCTTCGTACCCCTTTCTTTCTAATTTAATTTTAAGTACGCCTCTCACCTGAAGGTCAAGATTGAGATGCAGTTCTAACGTATTTCGATCTATGTTCGCGATTTGAAAACTTTCAAGTTGTTTGCCTTCCCTAACCAATTGCAGGATATGTCCCCGACCTCTGATGTACCACTCTATACGTTCGTTCAACGAATTGTTAGCCGCTTTTATCGTCCCATCTTTATCAAATTTCCAAACTTCAACATTAAAAAATTCAAGATCTTTCATAATTTCAGCTCTTAAACTATTTTGCAGTTTCCATTCAGAATGTTGCACTGCTCCATCAGTTTTTTCCAAATACCATCCCGTTTCGACCCATTCCCCTTGTATAAGCCGTTCTGGATTCTCAAAATGCATCACTATATATGCTGCTGTTATCAACAACGAAACCAATAATATATAAGTGATAGCAAGTAGCCTTTTTCGCTTAAAATGTAACATTCCAATTCCTCCTAAAAAACAAACTATCTAACTTATCTATTACAGGGATACTTTCTGACTGTGTGTCCAGATAAATTACCGAAAGGCCAATCCTAGAATTCCTATTGAATGTCGCTAATAAGTCGAAACTTTTCGGCGTAACTTTCTCAAACCGAAAATCTTTTGCAACCACGAGATGATCTATCCGATTGCCCCTAAAGTAGTTTTTAAAATAGTTATCCGTTTGTGATGTGATGATGTCTGCATACATTTCATTTATCCGCTCGCCATATTTCGAACGCATGAGTTGACAGGCTTTAATGAACTCTTCGGTTTGCAGGTCTTCTAAATGATCCTCAGGGTGAAAGCCAAGTAACTCGGTAATGGAGTTATCAGATTGTAGGCCATGTATGAGGATGATTTCGAAATGTTGATCCGCATACCTGTCTAACAAATCTACAACGATATTTAATGAATTGACAGTGAAGTCTGTTTGAATGATAACACGCTTTGCCTTAACCATATTTGATTTTTTTTCAAAGTTAGGATAGCGGAATTGCAACCAGATTAGTCCCACATTAGTTTTATATGAGACTTTTTAGACTGATATTAGAATGTGATTAAAAGAGATGCTTACAGATTAAAATAGAATTAGAACGAGCTAATAGTTGGAAATTCTATACGTACAGTAGTGCCTTCGGCTAGTACAGAAGATACATTTAACTTTCCATTGTGCATCCGTATAATATTACGTGCCAACGGTAGTCCTATCCCATATCCCGAAAAATTACCGGTATTAGAAGCTCTAAAGTAAGGGTCAAAAATGTAGGGGATATCCTGTTCAGGAATACCAATACCTTCATCTTTAATTAACACTATTACGCTGTCTTCAAGTGCGCCAAGTGCTACGTAAGCTGTATGGTTAGCGGAGTATTTACATGCATTCGATATGATATTCGAAAAAGCCAGTTGTAGTAAGGCGGATGACCCAATGACCTTTAGCTTCATACTATCTTCAGGAAGCATTGTAAAATCAGTTTTTATATGGAACCGTTCGTTGATCGCTTTAACGGTAAGATCGGCATCCATAATAATCTGATCAATGCGTACGGGCTTAAAATTACTCCCGTTGTTTTCATATCCTGTGCGTGCCAATAGCAGTAAGGCATTTGTTTTTTTCTCTAGATTGTCTGCCGAAGTAATTATTTTCGTTAGTGATTGTTGATATTCTTCGATGCTTCTTTCCTTCGACAATGCTAGATCAGCCGTTCCAATAATAGAAGTCAATGGGGTATTTAATTCATGGGATGCATTACTGATAAAGTTCTTCTGTGTTTCAAAAGAAGTCTCTATTCGTGCCAACATTCTATTAAATGTCATCGCCAATTTATTCAATACGCTCTTGTCTTCCGTTTCTCTAAGCCGAAGAAATAGATTCTCTGAACCTATTTTTTCCACCTCATTAATAATACCATTAATCGGCCTTAGAAATGATCGCTTTACGAGTAACGAGACCACGGTTACAAAAAGAACCCCTAAAACTAAACTGATAAATAACAAGTTTCTAAGATATGCAATGTGATGGGTGTAGAAATAATTCTCGGCCGAGACACCTATAATATACATTCTACCGTCTTTCTTGTAGACATCTGTTGAATAAAATTTGCTTGCTATTTTAAAATTAGCATTGCTTTTTTTATTAAGATTGTCCCAAAGTTTCAGATCCAATCCGTTGTTGTATAAAATATTATTTTCTTGATCAAATTCAACAATGAAATTATGTTGGTTGTCGAGGTTTTCGACGTGCTCATAAGTCCATTTGAAATTTCCGTCTCTAGGATCTTCATTGAGCATTTGTTCGGCTGCCAGTTTTCTTCTTAGATCCAGTCGTTTATAAAAATCTGTAAAGGCGAAGTTAGAAATAGAATAAAAAATAAAAATCACAAAAGACACTGTGTAAACAATCAGTATAGCAATGAGCGAATATAGCGTTCTATTATATTTGTGCATTTCTAAATATCGTCTATCTTTAGGACATATCCCATACCTATCACCGTATGTATAGCCTTCTTATTTGTTATCTTTTCAATTTTTTTTCTCAAATAATTAACATAAACATCCACCACATTAGATCCGATATCGAAATTGATTCCCCATACCTTATCCAAAAGTTCATTTCGATGAAACACCTTTTTAGGAGTCTGAATAAATAGCATTAAGAGTCGATATTCTGTTGATGTAAGATTTAGTTCTTGACCTTCACAATATGCTATTTTTTTAAAATCATTTAGTTCCAAGAAACCATAGCTATATCTCTTTTCTTCCTGATTGATCAAATGGTTCGCAATTTCACTTTTCCTTCGGATTAAAGACCGAACCCGAGCTTTTAACTCAATAAGCTTAAATGGTTTAGATAAGTAATCGTCAGCGCCGCTGTCGAGACCTAACACGACATTTTCCGGACTTCCCAAAGCGGTTACCATCAATACAGGTAAATCCTTAAAGCCTAAATTTCGCAAATTTTTACATATTTCAAGCCCGTTCACCTCTGGTAACAATACATCCAAAACAACGAGGTCAATACGACCATTATTTAATATTTGAAGCGCATCTTCATAATTACTTACGTGCGAAACGATGTAACCATCTTCGATCAATCCCTGTACAATGAAATCTGCTACGTTTCGCTCATCCTCCACTAACAAAATTTTTTTCGCCACCATATTGATCAGAATTACTTTTAATTAAGGTTTGCGAAAATATACAAATATTTCCATAAATTAAGAAATAGGCTACATTTCGTATGGGACGTATAACCTCCAAACTAGGCAAAAAGCCTCCAATATCGGGGAGATGTGGAGGCTTAAACCATCAATCTGTTACTGGAAGTCGGGTACTGATTGCAATACGATTCCACGCGTTGATCGTAACGACTGCTATAATAATCTGTGCAATTACCTCTTCCGAAAAGAACTCCTTGGCCGACTCGTAAGTCTCCTCTGTAAGTCCATGTTGATGAATAAGCGTAATTTCTTCGGTGATGGCAAGAAGCACTTTTTCCTCAGCTGAAAATTTGTCTGTTTCCTGCCAGGCATTTAACAAAAAAATACGCTGTGTAGTTTCCCCGTTTTTTAGGGCATCCTTTGTATGCATATCGATGCAAAACGCACAGCCATTGATCTGCGAAGCTCTGATTTTAATTAATTCCTTCTGTGATTTTGTTAGTTGTGAAGCCGCTAGATAAGCCTCTAAACCATACATGGCTTTGTAAGCCTCTGGCTGAACATTCTGGATGTTAAAGCGATTTTCCATATCTAAATCCTAGTTTAAAATTATTAATGATACCCAAAAGTCGACATTATTATCACAAAAAAACTTAAACTGGTTTAAGAACCGCTTAGTGTGTTGTTCTTATTGCTCATTTTTTCTTTCTAAGCTCGCTTAGATATTCTGGCGTAAAACCAAGAAAAGAAGCCAAAAGTTTCTGCGGAATACGTTGTACAAACTCCGGATATTTGGAAATAAACGTCTTATAAATTTCATCTTTTGGCAATCTCAAATATTTCATTCGAAAAATTGCCGCCGCATAAGCACGTTCATAAATCTGACGGAAATATTTCTCCATTTCTGGAAACCCTTCGAGTAATGTATCCCAATCCGATTTCTTAATTCCCAAAAGCAAACTATCCTCCACAGCCTGAATACAAAACGACGATTTTGCGCTTCGATGAAATGCATCGATATCCGTCATCCACCAAGTCTCCAACGCAAATTGAATAGTTTGATCAGTACCCTTTTCATCTGTATAAAATAAACGAAGGCAGCCTTCCGACACAAAATATATATAGGTACAAAGTTGCTCCTCATTTAATATGATTTCCTTTTTTTGTACCTCGAATAACACAAAGGACCGTGCTATTATTTCTAAAGCACCGTCGTGTATTGGTATAAATTTTTTAACATGCTGGAATAGCGTGTCGTACATTTTCATCGGCTATTTACAGTTGCTTAACGATATGCTAAGATACGATTCTTGCACGAAATCCAACCACTTCTACTGCCTAGCCTATTTGTTATTTAACAATTTGCGTAAATAGTGCACCGGGATATCCGTGACGGTTTCATCCGATAAATTCCCAGAAAGAGTAGTTATCGTGGTGTTTCCAATGTTAATTTCACATTTTCTTTTTGTAGACAACGCTAATGCAGAGATGTGTCCTACATTGCCCTGTTTTACGTCAAACAAAATTTTAGAGTCATTAGCATCCAACGAAACGTGCTGTAGGTTCGCTTCTTTTATCGTGACGACGCTACTATCTGAATGCAGGGTAAGTTTGCCGATTTCAGCAAGAGATAGCTCATTCCTATCTTTGCCGCTAATGTCAAAACTGGAATTTTTCACGTCTAAAATTAAATGACTGATGTTAGTTTCATCTGCAAAAGAAAGATTCGACAACTTTTCTGCCTTGATGTGTACCTGATTTGCTTTTGCCATAAAGCCGTAAATACGTACATCTGAGATAGAAATTTCATCGGGTTCCGGCGAAAAAAGCGATAAAGTTACCGGTACATAATCTTTCATATTTTTAAAATCGAGGATTAGATTACCGGTAGCATCGATTTTATGAACGAAAGTAGCTTCTTTGCCCCTATCCACTTTAATGGCAAATTCATCACTTTTCACCAATTGTATATTTAATGGCGTGCCATCAACACCTAAGATGGTTATCCGTTTAAAAGGCTGTGAGCTGATGGTAGTCATGTATTGGTCGGCTACCTGTAGGCTTTTTGCCTCTTGCTGTATCATAGCAGTATACTGTTCTGCATCTACCCGACTGGAACTCGCCACGATATAAACTACGCTTAGCGGCAACACAAGGGTTATAGTTGCCACAGCGATTAATAGTTTGTTACTTAATTTCATCTATTTGTTTTTTATTGCTATAACTGTTTTGCTTCAATGGGATCTATACGATCGAAAGCGTATCCTATTTTTAACATTAATCTTTTTTGAAGTTTCGTTCAATAAAAGTCTGATACCGATCCACTATTTCGTTGATGCCGATATCTAATAAATATATATTCTTAAATACCTGTGGTAATTCCTCCTCGACGAAGATCGTTTTTCGGTACGCTAATACCTGTCTTACCGCATCTGTATCCAGAAAAAAGCCGACCCCTCTCTTGTTGTTGATAATGCCTTTCTGTTGTAATAGTTCATACGTACGTGCTACCGTATTTGGGTTTACCTCTACACTGACTGCCAAGTCCCTAACGGAGGGGATTTTTTCATCCGGTTTCCAGCTACCGAGTAATATATGCTCACAAACGTGTTCTGCAATTTGTAAATAGATCGCCTTGTTATTGTTAAAATCCATATTAAACCTCCTTTTCTTTCAGGCGTAGGTAGCTTAAAAACCAAAAAGCTATGCTCAATAATACTCCCGCCGCACAAAAAAACTTTAACACATTTATTTCATCTCGCCAAAATCCCCCTCCTATCCAAATTGTCTCTCTGCTCGTTTGATGCATCGCTAAGCTCATTATCCCAATCCAGCATCCAACATAGACTAATAAGCTGATCGCTGTTTTGATATAATGCGCGTTCAGAAAATAAATCGAGCCCAATAGAAAAGCGCTGTTTAGAAGGAAGGGTACGAATAACATATAATACGCCTGTCTGGGCCAATGGCCACTAAAAAAATATCCCAGATGATCGATCATAACGGGTGTGCCTTCCGGGTTTACGTATGAGGTAGTGGCCGTTGCAAAGCTGCGGATATAGGCTAAGAAAGCCATATCGATCAGACTAAAAACCAACATGTAGGAACCGATAGTCAGCACAACAGTATAAACGATGCTGGAGAGGTATTTTTCCATTCGAGACGCGGGAATCAACAGTTCAATAATAGCCTTAGATTTTTGTCCTAAATCCGAAAAATAACTGCTTGACATCATCGTTAAAAACAACAAGCCTACACAGACGAAAAGCACGGGTCTAAAAGTAAGTGTATCTCGCCAGTTCTGGCCTCCTTCTTTTATTTCCTCACTTATGTAAAAGCCGTAAAAAGAGATGACAACACCCACTACAACGGCTAGCGAGATAAGATAAATTTTCCCGAAACTAATCCATTGCCGTCGTAACAACAGAGAAAACCGCTTGAAATCAAAGATATTATTCATGATGAGCTGTATTTAAAATTGAAGTTATGTTGCTTTTCTGTGTTAAAACGGCATTAAATAATAGTTCCATATCCAGTTTGGAGTCCTCTAATTTGTTATTAGCGGCAATGACCTGATAACCACCTAAAGATTCTTCAGCATATAACACCGTATTATCAAGTTCCTTCACCTTCTTAAATGTAAATGCAGCTGTAATCTCATCAATAGCAGCACTCAATGCTACTTTCTGTTCGTCTAAAAGAATAACCGCATCGATTAGATTATCCAGATCACGTACCTGATGGGTAGAAATAATAATGCAACGATCGTCCGTCATTGCTGAGGCCATAATTTTGCGAAACTGTGCTTTAGACGGAATATCTAATCCGTTTGTTGGCTCATCCATGATGATTAATTTCGCGTTAGTTGCTAACCCAAAGGCGATAATGTACTTCTTCTTTTGCCCATAGCTCATCTCCGAGAGCTTCTGCTGAACAGGAATATCAAACTCCGAAAGCAACCGATTTAGGTAAGCATGATCAAAACTAGGATAGAACGGTGCATTGACTTTCACGTAGGTCGATGATTTAACAGACGGCAAGTGAAATTCTTCAGGAATAAAACTAATCTGTTGTAAAAGCGAGGGTTCGCGCTTCGTGGGATTATGTCCGAGTACTTGCAATGAACCGGCGGACGGATAAACCAAACCCGCAATGTTTTTCAACAAGGTGGATTTACCTGCGCCGTTTTTCCCAAGTAAACCATAAATATGCCCCGCAGTGAGCTGCATATGCATGTTTGCAAATAAAGGCCTCGCTTTATTATAATTGAAATGTAGGTTTTGAATAGTTATCATATCAGTGTACTACTTAAATAATACACTAAACTACAGCTATTCTTTTAATTTCCAAATTTTTTATAAAAAACATTTATGCGAACCTAAAAGGCATGAGTGTCATTCAAATGTCTATTTTGGAAAAACATTTCTCTTAGTGTATAAAAAACACTATATTTGTGTCATCATAATTTAGGTTTATAATTGGTTAGTAAAGGTTTTCATTCTCCCCGTTTGAAAACCTTTCTTTTTATCCTTATTATCTAATTGGCACATCGTTTCTTTTACTTCTATAACGTACTTTTTCTGCGAGCTTTTTAATTTTCTTTTTTAGCGCAGCTTAGTAAATCTTACCGTTTCTAGCATATGGTTTTCTCTACCACCTGCTGTTTGAAAATCTCCAACTTTCATCGTTAATAGCGTCCCCCTTTCAGTATGAATCAGGATGTAGTGGTCGTTGATTTCCTATTCTATATCCCAATGCATTATACTCACTACACATGTTTTATCGTGCAGTTCTAGAATACGTGCCAATTATCTGTCCGAAATGGCGCAACCGGCAAGCCAGTGTCTGTAAATAAATTTGGCGTGGATGTATTAGTAAATCCAAAACGCACCGCTACAGGTTTCTTTACCTCTTTTGAATAGACCAACAGTTCGTTACCCTTCAGCTTAAAACTTGCCGGGTGAAAAATTTGGTCTTCGCCTGCAATAAACAGGTCAATAATTTCCTTTCCTTTCACGACCAAATCACCTTGCAAATGATGGAAGGATATTCTTATTTTATCGCTTTCGGTTTGATAGCCTTTAAAAATAGGAGACTGGAAATCGACTGCTCCTTTTCCATAAGGATATACCAAAGCGAGATCTGCCAAGCGATCTGCAACAGCTTTTTTCTTTTGCGGATGTATATCCTTGATATTGTCGACAAGATCAGTTGTAACGACCATTCCTGTATGAGACAATGTCAAAGCAGTTCTAGCTTGTTGCTCTCTTAGAAGAGCTGCATTAGGAACGTCATATTTATACGTATAAGGTGCTATCTGTACAAAATAAAAAGGGAATTCGCTATTCCACGCCTTGCGCCAGGAAGAAACCATTGTCTGCATTAGCTTATCGTATCCGCTGTAAGATATGGTATTATCTTCTCCCTGGTACCATAATACCCCTGCGATCCCGTAATTTACCAAAGGATACACCATACTGTTCCAAAGTACGCCGGGTTGATGAGGTTTCCTAGGAGCCTTTTTTTGCAGTAATGCATTTTTTATAAGTTCAGGATCTTCGTCTATCATTTCTTTAGGTGTCCAAAACTCTGCAGAAGTCCCGCCCCAACTTGAGTTTATAATACCGATAGGTACGCCAAGTTCGGTCTGTAACCGTTCCGCGAAGAAATACCCTATGGCTGAAAAACTTTCCGCTGTCGTCGGGTTGCATTCCGTCCATTGATCAAAAATATTATCCTGCGGGGCCTGTGCAGCTAGGTTACTCACCTGCAAAAATCTTATGTTTTTATTATTGATTGTCGGCAATATCTGCTTGATTTCCTTAAGGTTATTGCGTGCGGACCACTGCATATTAGATTGTCCCGCGCACAGCCAGACCTCGCCGACCAGTACATTATTCAATACAAGATATTGATCGTGAGACTGTAATTTGATGGTGTGTGGTCCGCCTCCATCGGGTGTACTAACTTTGGCTTTCCATCTTGCGTCGCCAGACACTGTACAGGAAACGGTATCGGTCGTCCAAGAGGGTAAAATATGCACCTGCTGCCCTGCTCTTCCCCACCCCCAGATATACACATCGGTATTTCGTTGCAAAACCATATTATCCGAAAAAAAAGACGGCAAACGCAACTGTTGGGCCTTAGAGATTCCCGACAATAGGATAGCAAATAGGATGAAAAGCGAGAATTTTTTCATAATTTTTAGTTTTTAGCTCCTTTGTTTAATTTTCACAAGAGACAAGGTTAAAGATACTAGCAATAATACGACAGCTATAATCTGATAGGTAATGGAAAGATTTACGTTCGCATCTTTCAACGCCCCTCCCATATAGACCATCAAGCCCCCAACAATGGTACTCAAGAAGTTCAAGAAACCATAGGCGGTAGCAATGTACTTCTGATCAACCACCTGCCTAAGCATCGGCATCAGATTAGCATCATTGAAACCTCTAGCCAATCCAAATACGACCATAGCTATGATCGCCATTAAAAAAACGTTTGTAGAAGCCATGATGAACAAAAACGGTGCTCCGATACAGAAGCCGATAATCATTACATTCAATCTGCCTTTCGGATTCTTTTGTACCCAGCGATCAGCAATAATACCCCCTACTATCACACCCACAAAAGAGCCTATCTGTATATAACCCGTAGCAGAAATACCAGCAGTCCCCAAATCCAAGTTAAATTGATCTTTCAAAAAAGTTGGCAACCATCCATTAACCAACCAATTGGCCATACCCAAAATCGAAAAGTAAAACAATATAATGTAGAAAGAAGTTAATCTAAACAAAGAAGAGAGCACTTCCTTAATCGAATAGGTAGAAGGCACTTGCGCTATAGGCAACGAATCTGCTGTTTCTGGCTCCAACCCTTCTTTCTTTACATCTTTTAAAAAATAGATCAGTACAAAAGAATAAGCTATCCCAAATAAGCCAAAAACATGGAATCCAGATCGCCATCCCCAATACTCCGCAATAAATCCCCCTAGACCACCAAGTGCTAATCCCGTATACAGGCCACACATATGCAAGCCCGTTGCCAACGACCGCGTTTTACCGGTGTGGTAATCGGTGATCAAGGCGAGCGCGGCGGGTATATAGCAGGCTTCACTTATCCCCATCAACAGCCGGGTGGCTAGCATTTCTGGAAATGACGACGCGTAACCAGTCCACAAGGTAACCAGAGACCAAATGGCTACAGATAAAACAATTACTTTTTTTCGTGAATATTTATCCGCCAAAAAGCCTCCAAAAGGACTTACAAAACCATAAGACCATAAAAAGACCGACGTCAATAGACCAAATTGCGCATCTGTGAGATCAAAATCTGCTACAATGGGATCGCGCATCGACGTAATTAGTATTCTGTCGAAATAATTTAAGAAAGCGACTACCCACAATAATGCGACGAGTAACCATGCATAACCTTTAGTTTTCGTGTTCATAAGATTTAGTCTTGCTTTATAACGCCCCATATCACCTGAGGAGTACGGATTCCGGGTCTTATCTCTCCAGACGGTAAAACAATTCCACCCGCCCAGTATGTTGCACCCGTTGTAACTGGAACCCAGGTTTTTCCGGTCTGTGGCTTTCCTGAGGTATCGATTTTATCGGGTTTATAATTCCACAGTCCAGTAGCAAAATTATAAGCCACTATACGATTAGAAAATCCAGGATGATCATGCTTTAAGTCTTGGTTGGCCAAAGATCCATTATCACCTCCGAAAACAAAAAGACTGCTGGATTGATGATCAAACCACGCTGGACTTGGAGCGGCAGCTACCGATTCGGGTAGGTCCGCAATTCTCGACCATCGTGTGTTATCTTCGAGCACATAGGCATCCTGCAGATAGCTTCTTTTACCATCTGTCAGGCTTACACCAGATAGGACTACTAAGCTTCCGCCTTTATTAGCAACTACGGATAGCATACGGCCTTCACCTGGAATAGGTGGGCAAACCTCCCATCCCTTAGCTAGTTCCGTTAGATCCATACGCCAACATAAGGATTCAGCTGTCGATGAATCTGGCGACTTAATTCCGCCGACTACGTACCAGAAGTTATCAATCCTTACGCTCGAACAATTTGCTAATTGAAAAGGCAAGCTCGCCAAATTTTCGACGCACCACTCGCTATTTTTCCAGGTCAATTTATACACGGCAGAAAGGTGGCCTTTCTGATTACTGCCACCAGCAATATAGACACTGTTTTCAAAGGAGGTTACTGCCCCATACCCCATTGGAATAGGTAGGTGTCCAAGAGACGCCCAGTGTCCTTGTTTATCCTTGAGTGCAAATATCTTGTTTGTCCAAACTTTTTTACCGCCGTCCCAGGGTGCTATGCCGTCCGGGAAATTAGCGCCACCCATGACCAGTAAAAAATCATCGGTTGTCGCAACATATGCTCCTGCAAACCCCATGTTATCTGGAATTGAAGGTAGCGTTTTCCATTTAAAGTTTACATCTGTTGTCTGAGCAGGTAAAAGAGTTGTACTTAGCATAAATAGTATAAAGGTAAATTGGTGAATGTTCATTATCCGTTTATTAACAAGATGCTACGAGGGAAAGAAAGTCAGAATCAGATAGATCTAGGTACAGATTCTGTTCCTGTTCCCCATTGAGTGCTACCAACGGGAGTCTTGAGATACCTAAGTTCAATCCCACCTTTTTCATAATTGCACGCTGTGTAGGGATCGGACCATACTTTACCAGTAACTGGATCATTTTTACGGCTTGAAAATGCAGTTTTTCTGCCTCCTCCAATTTGCCTTCACTAAAATAATCCATCACTTTAGCATATAACTTAGCCCCGTAATTATATGTACTGCCAATAGCACCCTTCGCTCCGACCGCTAAAGCTGGCAGGAGAAGCTCGTCATACCCAAATAAAATATCAAATTTACCTCCTTTATAATGTAGACAAGCTTGGTATTCGTGAATCGTTGCTGCTGTATACTTGATACCTGCCAAATTTGGTATTTTCTGTTCTGCCAATTGCAAAAACTGAATCATATCAATCTGTATACCCGTCAAAGCAGGAATGTGGTAATAGAAAAAAGGCAGTTTGGGTGCTGCGGCTGCAATTTGTGCCATACAATCAACCAGATTATTTACCGAAGTAGGTTTGAAATAAAAAGCCGAAACAGATGATATGTAATCTGCCCCCTGCTCCTGTGCGTGTGCAGCCAAACGTTGCGCTTCTATGATAGAACTATGTCCTACATGCACAAAAACCAGCAGTCTACCTGCCACGCTGGCAATATATTTCTCAGTAATTGCCATGCGTTCTTCTACAGTTAAGTTTGGCCCTTCACCGTTCGTCCCACAGACAAACACACCACTAACATTCTGTTCAATCAGGTATTCCACGTACGAAGGAATAGCATCCAGATCAATGCTTCCATCCTTTTTATAAGCGGCAAAAGTCGCTGCAATTAAACCCTTAACTTTATTCATTTTTATGTTTTAATAATTTTATAACAAATCTTTTAATGCGATACGTTGAAATACCAAGTCGGCTTGACTGCTTTCATATAGAACACCAATCGTGTGTTCATCCACGGAGGTAATACAAGAATATCCTCTGCCTTTTCCTTCGTCGAGCAGTACTTTTCTTTCCCATGTTTCGGCGTTGTCCGCGCTTACTTTTAGCGTAATATTAACCCGATTGTATTTAGAATCAGGGTTGCAAAATATAATTATCGATCTAGGCGTCCCATTCTCGGTATAATTATGTTTGTAAATACTTGCCATGCATGTGGGCTCGATTAGGGCGTTATGCGAGGTGGGGTGCTCAACCCATGTTTGGCCCATGTCCACTGTCGTCGCAATGGCACGCCCATTATCCGGTCCTTTGTTGCTCGCATTGAGATTTGAGCGCATATTTAGCATAATGCGTCCGTCTTCTAATTCAACCGCCATACATTCGGTTGTGGAGCGAGGCAGTGCCGGATTAGACGTTGTCCAGGTCTTACCGTGATCTTTGCTATAGGTAATATTAGAAAAAGCCCTTCCAGTCTTATCCCTTCCTTGCGTAGGCATTATTAAGGTACTATCCTTCATCGTAAAACCACTACCTGGAGCAGGCGCCCATAACCACCATTCCTCCTTTTTACACATCGTTGTCAGATTAACAGGTTTCGACCAGCTCTTGCCGTTATCTTGACTTTTTACCATTAGGAATTGTGAAGTTTGTTGTATATCAAAGCCTGGCTGTGATCCCCGGGTCTTCCATTGGTGATTCCAGATTTCCTTTCCATCCTTAGTACCAGGGTACCACGTTCCCGTTTCATCAATCACGCCGTGCATCCACAGCCCTGCCACATAAATATCGCCATTCTTTTCATCCAACAGAATATTGGGGTCAGAGACGCCGTTGAACTTCTGTGCCAATCCACCATACTCTCCCATATCAATCGCGACTTCTATAGGTAACCAGGTGTTCCCCCGGTCTACACTTCTCGAAACACCGATATCCATGTGACCTTGTAAATCCCTACCTGATTCGTAACGTGCATCATAGACAGAAATCAAGGAGCCATCCTTCGCGGTAATAATTCCAGGGATGCGGCTTGTATGTACATCTTCCTGCTTGTGTCTTCTTACCGCTATCCCCAAGCGGTGCAGTGACTCCCCCTTGCTGTTATTCTTAATCTTTTGCTTCGCTATTTCAAACTTATCATACCCGATAGCAAACGGAATTTCGATATCTTTAATAGGTCTTACCTTGATACTCAGCCACAAAAAATTTGAACCCTTTTCCAGTTTAGTTTGAAAGGAAATCTTATTCTTACCTAACTGAGCCTTTATTTTTTTTACAGCTGTATATTTCGATATATTATTCTGTTTCATTAATGCGGAATCGCCCGATATATACCACAGGTTTATCTCCTCGATAACTTCGTGTGCCCGCTTATCCAATTCCAGAACAAGTTCACCTTTTGATAATGCTGAAGATGTCTTACTTTCGATTTGGAATCTTTTAACCGCATTGATTTCCTGATCGGCGAGTACCGGTAGATGATATTCTTTTGTCGTTACATCAATTTGTGCTTCAGCAGTTGATCCCCCCAAGCAGCAGATAAAAATAAATAGTATTCTTAGCTCTCTCATAATCCTTTTATTTGACGCACTTGGCGCCTCTTGTAGTTATAAAAAATATAATTAAGGTTTCTCATTTAAAATCTATTAGTACTTATGTACTACATATAAAAATAGTAAAAAAATATAATATTCCTAAGAATATTATATTTTTATCTTAAATTTTTAAGTAATTCAAAGTGAGGTCTGAGGTGCTCCCTCATTCCCACCACGAATTCCTCTTTTGTACCTTCTTTTAAAATACGTACCAAGTCTGTATGCGTTATATTAGATTTCACACTCCTATTCTCATTCTTTACTACATAATCAAATACAGGTAGAAGCATAATTTGAAATCTTTTCAAGGTATCATTTCCAGTGATTTCATACAGCTTTCCGTGAAACGCGATTTCACGGCTCACCCGAAAGATATCGTCGTCCTCAGGCTTGTTATTCTTCACAATTGCTTCCAGATCCTTAATGTCCTTTGCAGTCTTTCTAACAAAAAGTAAGTCTGCTAGTCCCAGCTCCAATACCAACCGAAGTTCAAAAAGATTTTTCAAGGTATCGTTATCCATTCGTTGTGGAATCAACACCCGTTCAAAACTACCCAGTATATCCGGATTCGTCAACACCATGCCTCTTTTCTTTTTGGATTCCACCAAACCTAGCATACGAAGTCTACTCAATGCTTCACGCAATACATTTCTACTTACGCCAAGCGCTTCGGAGAGTTCCATTTCGGTAGGTAACACATCACCTGTTTTCAGTTCCTTTTTATTAAGATATTCTCGAAGCCTTATCTCTACCATATCTGCTCTGGTATTGACGGAAATAGGCGCTAGGTCTTTATTCAATTTAGTTGTCGACATATACAAACAAATTCAAGTTATGTTCTACAAATTAACATAAAATTTTTAGTTAAACTATGGATGTTAATAAATTATTAAGCCTAACTATTTAGCAAACTCCTGTTCTTTCATCGCAATCATTACACCAAGCAAGGTAGCTTCATCGCCTTCGGCCGCCAAAAAAATAGGTATATCGATGTTGTTTTTTTGCAATTGCCGTTTGGTTACATCCAAAAATGCTGCCGATCCATTCGCTATTCCTCCTCCTATTATCAAGCCTCTCATCTGATAAAGTGGATAGTAATGACTTATAAAATCACCTAGGTATTTTCCAAACTTCGCTACGACCTCGCGAGCGTATCGACAATGCTGTTGGTCTTCCATCACTTCCTTCACTGTACTTACCCTCTCTCCGCCTAATAATTTATACAACCGCATAAAGCCACGTGTAGAGAGGTAATCCTCTGTTATCCCATCCATAAACGGTTCTTTGCCCAGATCTAAATCGGTGCATTTTCCATCTTCATAAAGACAAGAGCCTAGGCCTGTACCCAATGTCAGACCCACAACCTTGTTTTGTTTTAAACCGTCGATAAGTTCGATCTGTCCAATCAGAAAACAAGTAGCATCATTTTCAAAAAGAATAACTTCCTGAGGCAGCAGGTATCGTGTTGCGATCAATTCTTTAATATTTACGCCATATAAATCATCATATTTGCCCAGATTCTTTATATAGGACACCCCATTTTCGTAATCAAATGGCCCCGGCATTCCAATATGTACGCCTGTAGGTATTACATTTACGTTCCGTAAAGTGTCGTCGATGCATGAAAACCATGCATCCAATATTTCGTCTTTCTTTCCCAAACTTTTTACCGGGCGTCGACATAACCCGACAAATGAGTTGTTCTCAGAAGGATCATATATACCGGAAAGAATGTGGCTACCTCCTATTTCTACACATAGGATACATTCATTTTTGTTCGTAATCATTTTTTAATCCAATTTAAATTTATGTGATGGAAATCGATAGAATGTTTTCGATTTATTGCCGCTCCTGCTGTGGGATCAATCACTTGCTCTACAAGCAATCCTATTTCTTCTTCATTAATTTTGGCCATACTCGTATATCCTCCATATCCGAGTGAACACAGTTCATCCTGCGGAATTCCTGTATAATCTAACTGTTTCGACGCGAACCACGTCTTACCATCATCCGCACTTAGGCGAAGGGTCATATTGCAACGGTAAGGCATGGTATCTCCCGCATTGTTCGCCGCGTTTATAAAAGCAACAAGATTAGGTTGAAAAGATACCCGGAGAATAGAAGCCTGCGATCGTGGATCAATAAGGTTTACATCCGCGCTAAAAGCTGAAAATCCTCCTTCGATGGATCCTTTAGAGGTATACCTGTATTTACCTCTGTTCCAGGAGCCTGCTACCGCACGATCGTTTCGCAGTAGCAGACCGCTGCTAAGCTCCACGATAGATCCCTCAAATGTATTTTTAGGGATACGCTGAAATTTCCATGTCTGTCCGTTGTCATCGCTATAGATATTCCGTTCCCCGGCTGGTACGATCAATCGGCCTTCATTTGGTCCCCGTTCAATCTGAATACCACTACCCGGCCCCACGGCGTCCCATATAAAATCCAACGGAACTAATTGTGCTGTCCGGTCGACTGGTGATGACCAACTTAGCCCATTGTCGTCACTGTAGATCGTATATACTTTGCGGTCTCCCCACTGCGAGACAGCAGGATAAGCTTTACCATCGAAGTTGCCGCCATGCTGACTGTGCGAATCCGAATTCCAGGACATGAATAGCCATACTCTGTTGGTTTTAACGTCTGTCACAACGGTAGGATTACCCCATGTACCTTCCCCTTCGCCTACGACGGTTTTCAATGCGCTCCAGGTCCTTCCTCTGTCGGAAGATATTTTTGCCACAATATCAATATCACCATAATCCAGACTGGTCAGTTTCCGCGCTTCGGCAAATGCGATCAGATCGCCATTCGGAGCCGTGGCAAGGCTAGGAATACGATATGAATGGTATCCCTCTGTTGCTTGTTCAAACACGCGCACCGTTTCCTTGATTATACTGTTGTTCCCATCCTCATCCGGATCATAAATAGGCTTATTAAAATCAGCTGAACCTGCCATGCCGGTATCTTTGTCCGCACAGGAAAGCATCGCTACAGCGATTAAACTTATTATCAAAGGTACTCTTATCTTTAAATGATGTTGTTTGTTTCCCATAATTTCTTATCTTACTTTCTATAGATTACAATACCCTCAAATGGTGTACTTACACCTCCTTCTGTGGCAATCAGTGTCTGTCCTGATGGCAGTACTACGGCATCCATATGGCCGACCGGTACCACATAGGTATTATATGTTTGCTTATTATACAGCGGGCCCAAGCTCGAAAAGTTCTGTCCTGCGTTGCTGCTCGAAAAAAGTGTCGGAGAATTCGCGTAAACCGGACTCATATTATACGATCTCGGATCTGTGCCCCTATTTAATGCAGAAACATAGAACAATTCGTTCGTTTGCGCGTTATTTACCACCACGCTCGGATAAATATGACCGAAGTCACCCGTAGTTATTCCATTCGCAAACGATGCAGTTCCACTCCATGTTGCACCACCATCATTACTGTAACTCACCATTTTATTTCTCGGTGTCACATTGTTATGTGACAATAACATCATCAGTCTTCCATCGTTCAACTCGACAATAGAACCATTTCGCAGGTTATTTGTACCCGTTAACACCGCAGATATGGCCCATGTGTGTCCCATATCGTCCGAATACGCCACCTGTACTTGGTTGGTACCAATATTCAGCGGCATTACCAGTCTATTTAGATACGTGCTGTGCCGCAATGCAATACCATGCCCAGAAGAATGCTGCACATCGACGACAGTACTCCGCAATTGATCGGTGATATCCGTCTCACCGGACCAGCTGCGTCCGCCGTCTGTAGATATACGCTGGTAAATCTGCTGCAGCCCCGGTGCAATGCCAAAGGAATTTCCTGTTCTCGTATAACCTATTTTACTGTAATGCAATACCAGATTACCGTTATTTGCACAGATTACCTGTGGGTTTGCGTAAGTATCAGCAGAACCCTCTCCTGCTACTACAAGGATATTTTCCTCCCAGGAACCACCTCCATCAGTGGATCTACGCAGGATAATATCGGTATTACCGATTGCCTTGGTATGCTGGCCTACACGTTCATATCCATCCGCATAAGCGCCCCTTCCTTCCGCAAAGAGTAGCACATCTCCATTTTCCGTCGTTGTCAATGCAGGTCTCTGAATAAAATTATAACCAAACTCTTTATGATAATATGCATAGTCAACCGTATGTGAATCAGGCGCTTCGATATAGAAATCATGAACCGTCATAAAATTCCGCCACGGTCTTATGCTTGGTGTATAATAGAATAGTTCTTGCTCGGGAAGTTGCATTTTAAAGCATAGCACACCGTTCACCTTTATATAAAACAAATTATCTACGATCACCGTTTCAAACTCAGCCGGAACACCAGGTGTGATCACCTCATTTACAGTAGGCCAACCCGCAGCAGGGTTTACACTAAAAGTTCTTTCGTAAAGATCTAAGAAAAATTGCGGAGCTATGGCGTTAAAGCCGTCGAATCCAAAAATAAATTCCCGGCCATTTTCCCAGCTGGTTCCCAGTACAATACCCGCAGCTGTACCGTTGAAGGTACCAATAGTCGCTTTGAAATACATGTAAAAGCTCTTGCCTTTACCTACTGGCACGAAGTATTTAGAAACCACCCAATTGTTTCTATAGCTATTTTCTCTTCCTCCCACATGGTCAGAAGTTGTTATAGGGTACGGGTTCCGATGTTGGATCAGGCGCATTCCGGTGCTTTCTTTAATCCATGAAATGGTATCCCCACCTACATAATAATCGGTGAATCCTTTAAACAGGATACGATCGTGAAAAGGTTCGCCCGCTTTCATCAACCACATTCCGGCTTCCTTATTTTCATCAAATGGAAAAGGAAGCGTATCCGGTATGGCGATATCTTCTTCAAATGGTCCAGGAAACTCCCAATGCTGTTCTTTATAACAGGAACTTGCCAATAAGAGGCAAAAGGACCACAACCATAAACTACGTGAAATACGTTTCATATTTTATACACTTACGTTAGCTTTCTATTTATTTAACCCTATTGAACCGGCAAATACCAGCTTTGCTCCTCCAATAATTTTTGATATACTTCATTTTTTACCTGTCCGCTATATTTGGAAGAAACCTTTTCTGCCAGGATATTGCGCCCTGTCAACTTAGACCAAAGCATCAAATCATACCATCTCTTACCTTCAAACGCAAACTCCCGTGCCCGTTCGGTGAAGATAACATCAAGCATCACCTCTCTGTCCGTGTAGTTAATCTCTTCGGGCAGGTATTTAATCAGCCCTCTTGCCTCCCTTACCATGTTAATAAAATTAAAGGCCGAAGCATAGTCATTGAGATGTAAGTCGGCTAAGGCTTTCAGGAGCCAGGCATCCGCCGACCTATAGATTTGCCAGCTTGCGGTACTTTTGTGTGCCGGTCTCATAGACCACACGTTGTCAAGTCCAATATATTTCCATATGACGGTATCCTGTCCAAAAACTTTAAAACTGAAGGTTGTCCGGATATCTGTATTTTCATAGGAAAATAGCGTATTGATCACATGGGAAGCCGGCTTTAGATAATACTTTCCACCGTCTGTTGCAACGTTTGAAGTGAATTCCTGTAGCCTATTTGTTTCGAAGCTATTGTCGAACCGGTATCCAAGCAGGAACATACTGTGTTGGGCCGCATAGCTACCGGTAAACTGGTTAGGCCATGCACCAGCTGTTCCAAGAGAATGCTGGTTGTTAATAATTGGCGAATTGCAAAAGGCAGATGCTGTTTGAAACTCACCCAGCCAGATTGCCACTTCAGCAGCAAAGGTCGCCGCAGTTGGTTGCGACAGACGACCATAACGTTCCTCTGCAGGTAAGCTGAAATTATTCCATTGAAAATTTAACGGCAACATACCCAATACAGAAAGCACGTCGTTGTAAACCATCTGCCATACCTCCTGTTTATCCTCCGGAAACTGCAGTAAGCCCTTTAGCTCATTGACCGTAAGTTCTGACGTTTTACGATTTACGGTATTTCCCTGTTCGTCGACATAAGAGATGTCTTCGGCATAATCGGATCGGATGATGGGAAAAGTATCAAACGTCCGCAGCAACGTGTAATAACAAATCGCGCGAAGTAACAACGCCTCTGCATAATACGCATTAACACTTTTAGGGAGCAGTTTGTCATCCTGCTTTGTAACGTCAAAAACGCGCTCCATCTGCCTGTTACACCGCGCGATCGTCGCATAAATATTGGCATAATCGGCATACGGATTTTGCGCACTTACGTTATTGATCACGAATTCATTGATATAAGGCGTAGGCTCAGCCTGCCCCGTGGTCACCATATCGGCCCGAGCGTCGCCCCATAATAAAAATTTGTGTACATCCTTGCTCAGGGGCTCATACATCCCCAATGCAGCGGCGTTGAGATCTTGTTGCGTTTTATAAAAATCGTCCTCGACTACAGCGTTGTACGGTTCCACTTCAAAAAAACCAGAACAGGAACTTAAGACACTCGATCCTAAAAGACAAACCAGAATATGTGATGATAAAAGTTTCTTTTTCATGTTATAATTATATTTAGATCAACGGCTAGAAAGATGCTCTGAAACCCAATTTATATGTCTTTCCTAAAGGAGGCGCTCCAAAATCAATATTCCTTAACATCGGACTGTTCAGACTATTCACTTCAGGATCAAAGCCGGTATAATTCGTCCATGTAAATAAATTATCGGCACTGAAGTATATCCGTATCCGCTTGAAAAAATGCTGTGATTTTCCCGACGTAATTTCGTAATGCAAGGTCAGGTTTTTCAACTTCACATAGCTTCCATCTTCGACCCAAAGAGATGATGCTACCCCATTTCCCGAAGGATCATTAGTAGCTGCGCGGCTCAGCCCAGATCCAGGCTCACTTTCAGATGCCCAACGCGTTAATACAGCCGGATCTTGATTCGCGTAATCTCTCATCAGGTGCATTTGCTGTTTAAAACTATTGTAAATATCTGCACCTTGCGAAAAGTTTATCAACGCTATCAATCCCCATTTTTTATACGAAAAATTAGTAGACACATGGCCAAAGAACTCCGGTAATGGAGCGCCCAGCACCTGTCTATCCAAAGTACTGATCCGACCATCCCCATTCAGGTCCTCGATTTGATAGTCACCAGCGCGATAAGGAGTACCATCCGACTTATTGAGATTTACATCCGCCTCACTTTGGAATACACCCAGTACTTTATAGCCGTAAAAGGAACCCAGTGCATATCCCTCCTTGGCAATACCCGTTTGCATCCCTATGGATTGCTCGACATCGCCGTTCGGTAGGGAAAGTACTTTATTCTTCAACGTAGAGACCGAGGCCGACATATTCCAGTTAAAATCTTTCGAGGATATCAATTGCGCAGATAGCCCCAGTTCCAATCCTTTATTCTCCACCGTACCGGCATTTTCGAATAAACCATCGATCCCCAGTTCCTTGACCACCGCTTTATGGGTAATCAAATCATGTGTACGTTTATAATAATAACCAAGATTGAACTGCAGACGGTTACCAAATGGGCGGGCAGTAGCTTTTATCTCATAGGTATCTGTAATCTCGGGCCGCAAATCTGGGTTGGCGACATTACCAAGATATACTGCTCCAAATCCAAAATAATTGACCGGGTAGTATTGGTTATAATGGTAGAATCCCCGCACTTCATGATTACCGGTGCGGTCATAGCCCAGTAGCAGGTTCAGTATATTTTGTGGCTTCTCTCCCCATACATATACAGTAGCCCTTGCACCTGGATAAAGATTCCAGCGCGCATTGGAGCCGAAGTTAGAAGACCCCTGTACATTTATAAAGCCGTCTATATCTACCCTATCATTCCAGGTGATAGCTCCCTGCGCCATCAGCGTCATTAAATTTGACCTAAACTCCGTATTCGATGCGCTGTCTACAATCCCTTGTTCCAGTGTCTCAAAATCATCCGTACCGGCATTGATCTTACGACCGTAAATAGCCTTCTCTTCATATGTTTCGACCGAGGCCTGCAGCGCTCCTTCATAGTTTGTCGACTCACTTATTTTTCCACTTTTAGCAAGCCTTCCGTTCCAATTCAGGTAAAACTCGCTAGAGCTCCGTTGCGAATTTTGCCGGATACGGTATAGATCGTTAACAATACCCAACGCGGGTCTGTATTGCTTCTCAGATAAGTTGAAATACGATACCGACAAATCGGAAGACAAGCTCCAACTTTCTGCCAAAGCCCAGTTTACTCCCATCACGCCATCTATTCTATTGAACTGGTTTTTATTTTCCAAATTATTGACAAGCGCAAGTGGATTACTGAAACCCAAGGTATCCACACCGGCCATTATCCGGCTTTGTTCCCCGTTCGGATTGATGAAATGCGTCGCCATAAACGGTGATTTAGCACTCGCCACATATAGCGGATGAACTGCGTAATCACTACCAAAATCTTTATAGTGACCGCTCGTATTGGTATAAGAAAGGTTATTAAATATCTTGATCGAGGGGGACAGGTTATAGTCCAGATTAAAGCGGATTCCGATCCGTTCAAAGTCCGTATTTTTAACGGTACCATCCTTGTTGGTATATCCCACAGCAAACATATAGTTGGCATCTCCATCACCCCCCTTCAGCTTGAGGTGATAATCCTGAAAAACACCTCGTTGCCGGATCAGATCCAACCAATCGGTGTTGTTGTTATAAACCGGGTCTGTAGCCGAAAAGATAGGATGTTGATCAAGCTGTTGCGCAGGCATACCCTCTTCAGAAAAACGCGCCCAAAGATAGGATTTCATACTTTGTGCATCAAAACGAGGTACATTATAATCAACGTTGTTCAACCCATAATTTGCACTAAAATCAACCTTGGTACCACCGAATTCACCTCTTTCGGTCTTGATGTCCAATACGCCGTTTGCACCGCGTCCGCCTACTTTTGGGATCAACAGTCCCGAAGCATTAACGCTGATATCCGTCACATCGTAAGGGTTTAGGAAACCGAGTCTATCTGGTTCATATGTCGATAGGAAGGTTGGTCTTGAAGCCGTGTAGCGCAATGGAATACCATCCACATACACGAGCGGACTCGTTGACAGGTTAATACTGTTTACACCTCTAAGCATCAAGACGGAACTTGCTCCCACATTTCCGCTTTCCATTACGGATACCTTAGGCAAAGCATACAATTTTCCCGTAACAGAAATTGAAGAAGGATTGAGATCTACTAGATTTATGCTGTCCTGGAGCGACGATGGCGCATCACTTTGTTGCGCAAACAACGGGTCAGTAATCAACAATCCTGCGAAAAATGATGATAATATATATATAGTCTTATTCATGGATAAGCAGTCAAACTTTTAATTAATAGGTACTAGTTCAAGGATATCTAATAGCAGATCACAACAGTAGCTAGGCGATCTATTGGATCCGAAATCCAAGAATACAAAGTTAATTTTGACATCCGATCGCTCCGCTACTTCTATATCGCCACAATTATTGTAAGCGAAGTAATTGTACTCTTCAAAATCACCATCTTTTTTGGAAAAATCAATAAAGTCGTCAACAATCTGATCGTTATAAATCGTCATAAACTTACCGCGGTTGGCATTTAATCGCTGGGTCAGTCGTATTCTATATTTCCCCGCCGGCACATCTGGTACTGTCATCCAAAAGTAGTCACCGGCCTGTTTGGCATCAAACTGTACAATCATTAGCTTCTTGTCCTGATGGTAACTTTGGGTACCATTATTCAATCTTATCGCTGCCGGAGCATTTGTAAATACGTTTTGAGCGCCGTAACTGCTTCCCGGAGGGTACAGGTTGAGCCGTATACGTGAAGGCACCGCAGCGGTAATTTCCAGCAGGGTATCCAAGGTATGAAAAACACCATTACTGGCCACTTTATCTATACCATAATCTGGCGATTGGTTGAAGTTAAATTTTGAGTTAACACGATATTGTCCATAGTTATCTACCGCAAACGAGAGGGCTTCTTTCTCATAGAGCGGATAGAAACGTTGCGCGGTCAAGAGGTTGAGATAGTATCCCGAATCAGGAATAATATGGTACGACGCCCAGTCTTTTAAGTCATCTATATTCTCTTTATCGAAATCGCTCTTGAGCAAGGCTTCATCACTTTCGATCAGTACCGTCACGATACTATCCTTAAGGTAATCGATCAGTTCCGTTTCCTCAAAAATCGACAACATGGTATTATACTTGCCTGTTTCTACCAACATGTCATATACAGAAGTCGTGGGCGGTAGCAACACGGCATTGATTACATTTACGTATCCATTATTGAAGTTAATATTACTTTCCACAATAGTCGCCGCATTATTCAGCCGGATGGCCTCATAAGAAGCACTGATATCGGCCACCAGATACTTTCCATTAAATGCGGTGGGCGACGGCAATGGACCATGAATGAAAACATTCGTATTAATCTTCTTATCCAGCAGATGGTATCTGAAAAACCGCAGCCAATATTCCACTGGTGCATCACTTATTTTTTTAACGGGCTTTCCATCTACAGCTAATGTTTCGAACAGCCTATCGAAAGCCCCGTTGTTTGGCGCGAACACCGTATAGGTTCCAGCCGTCTTTAGCAGGTTGTACTGTCCTACATACTTGGTCAGCTCTTTAAAAGTGCTTAGATCTTCCCTACTCTCCAGATAATCCATAACCTGAATCTCATCGGTAGAATCGTATCGCGCATCCGAAAATTGCTCTTTGCATGCAAATACGAAGAAAAGTATGCATGTTGACATAAAGACCAAAAAACAAAGTTTGTTATACTTAATCATATCGTTAACTATTAATGTATCGTACTTGTCTATTTGTTTTTATAAAAATCCTTTTGCACTAAGGATCTGTTGTTTTCCAGTTCCGTTTCATGATACGGGAGAAACCAGCCATCCTGATTCAGCAACCTGGCTTTTACTACCTGATATTGAATGCCAAGCGCATTATTTTCAGCAGATTTCTCGATAAGTACCTCCTGATAGCCCGGACGCCGAGCCACACGTGCTGCCGCAAACCACTCTTTCCCTTCAAATCCCAGTTCAAACTCGCGTTCCATCAATAGATACCGCATAAATTCCACCTCTGTTCCCATCGCACCGGGCATCATTTCCGGGATATCACAGTGGAACCGTACCAGGTTGATACGCTCTTCAGCCTCCTCATATCTTCCAAGCATCGCCAACGCCTCCGCTTCCATAAACAAGATCTCCCGATACCGGTAAAAAATATAGTTCATATTCCGGCTACCCGACGGCCGATAGTTCCCTATATAGGGTGTCTGGCCGACCATTTTATACACTTCAAAGCCACTGCCGCCCGAGTAGGGTACCGATGCCATACGATAAGAAGAAAAGTCTTTCAAACGAATCGTATCCGCACTCCAATTGATCAGATCAGTAGGCGGATAGATTTCGGAACCGTTCACCCCAATATTGGTCGAATTTGCCATATATTTCGCACCGCTACTGGTGGGCTGAAAATGTCCAAACCAACCGTATACCGGAGAAGAAAAGCCCGTTTGTAGGTACTGGTACTCAAAAATACTTTCACTGGAGTTCCCCGGACTAAAGATCGAAAACCAATCAAGTGGCTCAAGCAACCGACTCCTGTACGCGCTTAGTTGACTGGTTAAGTCCAGGCAGGCCTGATACTCGTTTCTCCACAGTTTTACGTCAGCCCATATGGCAAGCACTGTATTCTTGGTGATACGTCCGTAGCGGTCATTCACATTCTCAAAGTCAGCATTTACAGTTGCCAAAGCTTTTTCCAGATCGCTTTCTATAAAATCCAGCACCTCTACCTCTGTATGAGCGGCCGTATTAAACTTTTGCGTATCCGATTCATAAGGGTCTTCTATGATGGGTACCTCTTTAAAGGCGCGTACGAGATAAAAGTAGTTCAGCGCGCGTAAGGCGTGAGCTTCTCCCATCATGGTGCTCAGCTCACTTTCTTTAAATGTCTGGTCCTTTTCTAATGCCGAGGGTGCGTTCTTAATAAAAGAGTTGATCCACGTAATTCCGGTGTATACAGATGCCCATCTCACTAATCCATTTGTAGGGTAGATATCGTGCACCATAAACTGTCTATAATCTCCCGAAAATGAAGTACCCGGCCCCGGTGTATATAGGCTTGAGCGAATGTCTCCCCATACGTGAAACAGGTTAAGGTTATTGTGCAACGCCGAATACATACCATTTCTTGATGCTAGTACCTGTTCACGGTTTTGCCAATATTCGTCGTGAACAAGGTTATCGGGTACATCCACCTCTAAAAACTTATCACAGCTCATATATGTGAACGACGATAATAGTAGTAAATATTTTAAAATTCGATTCATATCCTATATTTCTAAAAAACTATAAATTAAATCTTATTCCAGCTGTGTACTGCCTTGATGGTGCGGTATAGCTGTTATCTATCCCAAATAAGTACACACTGCCGGTGATAGGCACTTCTGGATCCACTCCCAAATAGTTAGTCCATGTCAGCAAGTTGTACCCCGTGATGAAGAAGCTCAACTGCTTTAGTCCCCATCTTTTTAACAGATCGTTTGCATCATAGGTAAAGGATACAGATTTCAAACGGACATATGAACCATCTTCTACCCATCTGGTCGATGCTGCACGGTTCCATTCACCATTGGGAAGAGCCTTTGGCATATCCGTTACATCACCCTGCCGTCTCCATCTCGACAGAATCGATTGCGCCTGATTCTTAGAATCCGACATTTCTTCCATAATGATACGGGTTCCGTTTATTACGTCATTTCCGAATTGATACTGCAGATTAACGGCTAGTGTATACCTTTTGTAGCTTAACGTATTATTCCATCCTCCGAAAAAGGAAGGATTGGCATTTCCGATCTGTACCCGGTCGAGCTGGTTAATTACACCGTCCCCGTTCACGTCGGCATAGATCATATCTCCGCCTTTAAACTGTTGGCCTGTCACCGAACCGTAACGCATGATCTTTGGCGTAAGGCCATCCGCTTCCATAATTAACTGACCATTGGCATCCTTTAAAAAAGCATCTTCATCCCTTGCGTAAACGCCGAGTGCGCTATAACCGTAGAAAGCCCCGATTACGTCTCCCTCCTGCAATTTCGAAACAAACCCGTTTTTAGTCGCCGAAAAAGATCCCTCGTCAAAATTTTCAGGCAATTTTAACAGCTTATTCCTATTAAAAGCAATATTAAAAAAGGATTTAAGTCTAGGTTTATCTTTACCGCCTTTCAATATATCGGCAGTAATACCCAGTTCAATACCCGCGTTCTCAACCGTGCCAAAATTCACAAACTGGTTGGCATAACCTAAGGTGCTGGACAATGTTTCGCGTAGCAACAGATCGTTTGTTGTTCTTTTGTACACGTCGAACTGTCCTGTTATTCTATCGTTAAACAGTCCCCAATCCAACCCAAGATTGTATTCTGTTGTTCTTTCTTCCTTAATGTTCTCGTATGCGAATTTATTCGGATATATGTAGGTTTCGCCCATGTAGCCGATAGAGGTGCCGTAGGCAATATCGTAAACATTGTTAATTTTCGGCAGGTTTCCCGTAATACCGAATGCAAAGCGCGGCTTCAGTGCTGAGATCCATTTCACATTTCGTATTCCCGATTCCCTCGTCATATCCCATGCTGCCCCGATGGCCGGAAATATCGTGTATGCATTATCGTTACCGTAGCGCGAGTCGCCTTCCGTCTTTCCAGTTACAGTCAAGAAGTACCTATCCAATAAAGCATAATGCCCTTGTACAAACATACCCAGATACCGTTGATCGGAAAATGATCCGTTAATATCCGTTGTACGCGCAGAAGCATCTGCCGAGCGTAACTGCGGAGAGGCTCCATTGAAATACCTGATTTCCATATTATTGCTCTTGTCCATGCTCAGATTGGCCACACCGGTAATCGTTAACCGGTGATTTTCCTTTTGGAGCGCAGACCATATCAGCCTATTGGTATTATTCACCAAAAGCTGGTAACCATCCGACTGCATGCCTGCGTTATAGAAGCTTTCGCCTGGAATAGCATCTGTAGCATAGGCCGGAAGAAAATAATCGTCAGCAGCCTGCCTAAAGTCGGTCGAAACCTGCGTCATGAATTCCAGGTTATCCAGTATTTTGTATTTCACACTTGTTGAAGCCATCAGGCGATTCGCTTTAGACAAGAAGTGAGAGTGATCGATCAATGCAAGTGGATTGAACCGCGAATAATAAGACACTCCTGCATTGCGGTCTACAAAATAATTCAGACCATTTTTTGAATACAGCGGATAAAACGATGGGATCTGTCTAGCTACCCGCAACGGATTCATTTCGTTATTCGAGTCGATATCATACGGATGTTTAGTTCCTCTTTTATCGGTCAGCGAGTTGGTATAGGTCAGATCAGCGGATACCGATAGCTTATCTGATACGCGGTAGTTCAAGTTGAATCTGGTGTTGAACCGATCGTACCCTGTTCCCTTGGTGGTACCATATTGGTTTGTATATCCTAGCCCCCAGTAATAATTGATCCGGTCACCACCACCGCTGAGGGAGGTATTATACTGCTGATAAATTCCCGTACGGCTGATGGCATCTATCCAATCGGTATTATTATTGAATTTCCAAGCATCCTCACGGCTCATGTCGCCGCGCAGTTGGGGCAAAGCCGAACCATCGTCGTCACCACCCGTCCAACGCTCAATAGAATATATGCGGTGTTCGTCACCATTTAACATCGGTATACTCCGCGGCACTTCGGATAAGGTAAACCTGCTGTTAAAATTAAATACCGGCTTACCCCGTTTACCCCTCTTGGTACGGATCACGATTACGCCGTTTGCGCCCTTAGAGCCGTAGAGCGCCGTAGCAGAAGCATCCTTAAGGATATCAATGGAAGCAATATCAGCGGGATCTAAATCTCCAATAGGACTAAACCCGAAGTCCGAAATACTCTGTACGGAATAATTATTACCAATTACTTCAGCGCCGTCAATTATCCAGAGCGGGTCGTTAATACCTGATATACTCGATATCCCGCGAATGCGTATCGATGCCGCCGCTCCGGGGTCGCCGCTATTAGACACGACCTGCAAGCCTGGCGCCATGCCTTGCAAGAATTGGTCGACCGATACGACAGGTAAATTTTCAATCCCTTTCATATCGATAGAGGCTATTGAACTCGATAGTTCCCTTTTATTGATGTTCACAAATCCCAGATCTGCATCAGGTTTTACCTGTGCAGTTATTTCGACTTCCTCGATCTGGTTGTCATCGACTTTCATCACGACATCTAATTTTTCAGAAAGGGTAGCCAATATAAATTCTTGTTTAGAATAACCTACCGTCGAAAAAATGATTTTCACTGCGTTGCTAGGCACCTGGGCTTTAAAACTGCCATCGCTTTCACTCTTGTAGGCCGTGAGGATGAGGTCACTGCCGCTGACCAAAAGGATCGACACTTGTCCAAACGGGTTAGCCAGGGATTGATCGTACACCTTTCCTACTATCTGCTTTTGCTGTGCAAACAGGGAAAAGCAACATAGATTTAAGAGCACACAAATAATGCTTTTCAAATTAATATGTTTATACATATTCCTTAAGATATTTAGGTTATAATACTTTATTGATCACATGTAACACGCCGTTACTTCCCTGCACATTACTTTTGGCAGCATCAGCCTGGCCGGTGTTGTTTTGAAATTGAACCTTGAAGGTATCCCATGCTCCCGAAAAACTGAGGTACTCCCCCCTTTTATTGGCCAGCTGACCTTCAAATACACCATCTGTAAATAAATAGCGGTTGGTCACGATATGCCTGTTAACGAGATTCTTGGCATCCTGCGCACTGATCGTCGAAACGTTTATCTCTGCTGCGGCAAAAGCCGCGTTGGAAGGGGCAAAAACAGAATACGTAAAAAAGCCTGTCAGCTGCAATTCCCCCACCATCGTCGCTTTTTCGATCAAGGCCCTAAATGTAGAGAGGTCGGCATTGGCTTCCATTTTTTTCCATACCGTAATCTCAGGGTCGAGGCGGTCCAAAGGCGTTAGAAAACCATCAATCTCAAAAATAGATCCCGTAGGCTTTGTCCACACTGGATCAGGTGTTAATAAATTGACCGAATGCCCGCTATAATCGTAAAACTTATTATTGTCATATAGTATATAGCCCTGATCCGTTGGATAAAAACGTTTTTTAAATCCACCGTCCGTGTAGGCATCGAAATGGAATATTCCTGTCCGAGCCTCATTTAACCTGGCTTCTAATGTCAGGGCATCCATGTCTTGTGCAAAAGGCGACCCCCAAACCTCGTCCGACTGCACCAAGAGGGTCGTAGGAGTATGCTGATAGAACAGTGGATCGACTATTCCCGACCCCAACCCCCTGTTGGTAAACATCCAAAACCACTGTCCGTACCGTTTATACAACATCATAATGCCTGATCGAACGCTACTCATTTCGGGCGACTCCATCACCTTATTGGTTTTATAGATAAATGAATTGCTAGATGGTGTAAATCCCACTATAGACTCTAGGGCAGGATTACCAAAACTGATGAAGCCTGTCAATGCGCTCCACTGCGGTTGGTTACGTACCAGATCGGAATGGTACCATAGATTGGCATGAATACTGGACCGTATAAGGGAATACATGACATGCTGTGGCACCGAATCGAGGGTATTGTCGATGATATCCATGTAGGGTTCAAAGTAATCCGCTATTGCCTGGTTCGTAGGGGCAAATAACGTCGACAGCGTATTTTCATCCGCCAGGTTACGTCCAAAAGAAAAATTCTTATATAAGGTTGTATCTACATTTCCGTACTGATCCACGGCGCCCAAGGTAAACTGTGCATGCTTCTCAATCCATTTACTGAATAGGGATAGGTCCGGATCTCCAGCCAAGGCCAGGTCCGTGCGAAGCGTCGGAAACAAGGGTTCATCCAATATATGAACTACGCCATTACGTGCGTCTATGTCGCGTTCGGTATCCGATATTTTGACACCCTCTACATAGTATCCGCCCTTATCCTTATCACCGTACATGAAATCGAAATCACTTCCCTGAACCGAAAAGAATGAAGGCGTGATAATGCGTAAGCTCTTGCCGACGTCTTTCCCTTCTGTACGCGTTTTGTAGTTCGTCATCCTGCTCTTATTAATCAGACTTTCCGTAGAAGTATACCGCTTTTCTAGGTCGTACATATAGTACATACCATTTATAAAGTGATAGTTAACATAGTTCCGTAAAGCTGTAAGAGGTACTTGTTCGAGCGAACTATATTTCAGTCGATCTATGAAATAGGCTTCGACAAAGGCATTTCTAGGAGCCAGACAGGTATAGATAGCCGATTCGCTCAGTGATTTTCTGAGATTAGCCCGGTCTACTAAGGACAAAAATAAGTCGTAATCTCCTTTTTCCTCCAAGATTCCTAAAATACTATTGCTCAAGGTACTCTCGGGTTGGTAATAATCCGTGAATCCCTTGTTGCACGAGTAGAGGAAGCAACATCCTGTTATAAGGAATACATAAAAGCTTCGTAAGTACAGAGAATGCATAGGTATTTCTTTTGGTTTATAATTATTATTTTTTGTTTCTACAATTGATCATTAACACAACCACCGGCTTATATATTGTCGTTATGTACTACAAATATAATTATTCATTTTATAAAAGCAACCAAAAAACAAAATTATTAAAAATATATATTTTTCTGACCTAAAAGAATATGTCAAAAAATGTAAAAAAGCTGTTATTATTGGCTTGTATGCAGTTTTTCAGGATTAAACCAGTAGATTTGTTATGTGGTACATAATAACTTAATATAAATATTATACTCTCCTAATTATATAGCAATATGCGTCTCAAAAAAAAACAACCAATTTTAGCACTTGTCATGCTGTTTACATGCTACGCATTCGCAGAAACAAGGCAATTACCACGGAAAGATAACGATAAGGAAACGATCTCACCGCCTTCATTACCTGTTAGGGTATTCGAACGAAATTATCATGGCTTCCAGTTATTTAGAATTCCTACTTTAATAAAATCAGCAAACGGCACATTGCTTGTATTTGCAGAGGCAAGAAAACTGTCTAGCAATGGCGATAGAGGCGACATCGATCTGGTATTGCGCAGATCAGCAGACGGTGGAAAGACCTGGGGAGACATGATCACGATCTGGAATGATGGAGAAAATACCTGTGGTAACCCTGTTCCTGTTTTAGATAGGAAATCAGGTAAAATACATTTGCTTGCTACCTGGAATAACCGTCGAGTGTATCACATTACCTCGGTCGATAATGGTTTTACATGGACTGCTCCGGTAGAAATAACGCCCGCGGTGAAGCCTACGGAATGGGGCTTTTATGGAACCGGTCCTGTACACGGCATACAGATCACAGCAGGCCCCTACAAGAACAGGTTGGTCATCCCTACTTATGCGAATGTACCCGTGAATAGCGTAACCAAGCATCACTCCTTTTCGGTCTATTCGGATGATGGCGGCAAAACATGGTCATTCGGAAATCTAAGCCCTCAAGATAACGTCGGAGAATGTACGGTAGTGGAGCTAACCGATGGAAGATTGATGTTAAATATGCGCAGTAAGCTGCCTCATCGGACACTAGCTTTTAGCGATGATGGGGGTATAAGTTGGAACAACGGGCGGTTGGATTCCAATCTGATCGATCCATTGTGCCAAGCTAGCCTATTACGTGGCGAAGGGACCGCCAGTAATATATTGTTCTTCTCTAATCCGGCAAGTTCAAAGCGAGAAAACCTGACAATCAGGATGAGTACAGATCAAGGCCTTACATGGCCAAAGAAACACCAGGTATACGCTGGCCCGTCCGCCTATTCGGATATGGTCGTGATGGATCATAGAACTATTGGGGTCGTATTCGAGTCGGGTATTAATTCTCCTCACGGTCATATCTTATTTACTACGCTACCTGTTTCGTGTATTAAGTAAATATCTTTATGCAGATTATAGCAATTTAGAGAACAGCATACCTTATATCAAACCTATACGAAATGCTTTGCATTTACAAACCAAAATATCGAAGGCGTGGCATCTATAAGCTCTGTACGTTCGGTTTGCGAGTGTTCCGCTTTTTAGTTAAGTTTGGATGTTTTGTCGTCGAGTAGATTCCGACAAATTAAATTAGGAACCAAAAAAATATTGCTTCAACGAATGTGTAGGCTTTTCAGATGTAGAAGTTTACTTCTCGTGAACAATAACTAAATAAACGAAAACAAAATGAAGAAACTACTATTGCACTGGCAGATCTTGATCGGCATCACAGCAGGTATCTTAGTCGGATTGTTATGCACCCAATTTGCAGGCGGAAGGGAGTTTGCTATCGACTGGATCAAGCCTTTTGGTACTATTTTTATTAACCTGTTGAAATTGATAGCAATTCCGCTAATTATAGTTTCGCTCATCAAAGGTGTTTCCGATTTAAAAGATGTCACGCAGCTCTCCGCTTTAGGCGTTCGTACATTTGGACTTTACATACTGACCACCGTTATCGCCGTCAGCTTAGGCCTGGTGCTCGTCAACTTTATACAGCCCGGTAACTTTATCACGGAGAGTACCAGGCAGGATATGCTGCAGTCATTTGCTGGAGAGATGCAGTATAAGATCGACGAGGCTACCGGAATTAAGGAAACCAGGGGCCCATTGCAAGTATTGGTCGATATCGTTCCGGAAAATATATTTCATGCGGCGACAGCGAACAGCAATATGCTTCAAATCATCTTTTTCAGCCTGTTAGTTGGTATCGCCATGATTATGCTGCCTTTCGGTCAGATCGAGTCCTTCAAAAATGTACTGGATGCCGGAAACGCCATTGTCTTAAAGATTGTCGACATCATGATGATATTTGCGCCCTACGGTGTATTCGCACTTCTTGCTGCACTTATCGCGGAGGCCCCCTCTATCGATGTATTTAAAGCATTAGGTATGTACGCTTTTACAGTCGTACTGGGTCTCATCATACTTGTTTATGGTATATATTCTTTATTCATATACTTCTTCGGAAAGATGAATCCGTCTCATTTCTTCAAGGCTATTCTACCCGCACAGCTACTCGGTTTTTCAACCAGCTCTAGTGCGGCTACGCTACCCGTTACGATGGAATGTGCAGAAGAGAACCTGGGTATACGGAAAGAGGTATTGAGTTTTGTTCTTCCTATCGGTGCAACGATCAACATGGACGGCACCTGTCTATACCAGGGCGTTGCGGCGATTTTCATTGCGCAGGTAATGGGCTACGACCTTACTATGGCGCAGCAACTTAGCGTGATCGCCACCGCGACACTTGCCTCTATTGGTGCTGCAGCCGTCCCTGGAGCGGGGATTTTAATGTTGGTAATCGTATTGGAATCGATCGGCGTTAGTCCAGCCGGAATCGCCCTGATATTCGCGGTCGATAGGCCACTGGATATGTTGAGAACAGCGGTCAATGTATCCGGTGATGCGATGGTCGCAGTGATAATAAATAGGGTTGGTATGAAAAAGCGAAACCTCTCCCAAGAAGAAGCGTAAGTAGAATTTCCGGTGCAGCACTTACAATCCAAAATTTTCTGGTTCGTCCGACTGCTGCGCAATTTCTTCCACGTATTCCGCTTGCAAAGTAGGCGGTACGATCTGTTTCGATTCACCCTGCATAACCGGCCACCACTTTGCATATAACCTTTCGGCTATCTCCAGGCTGTGGCCAGCTGCTACCGCGGGATACGTTTCGTGCCCCTCGGTCCACGACTTTTCCCATGAGGAAAGCGCGTCAAAGAACGCATTCGCATTGTTTGCAGGTCGGCCGTAAGACTTACGCAGTTTTCGCTCGTGGTAGCGTTTGTTTTCATCAGCTGGCTGTTCTAAGAGGTAATCAATAAACATCCGCCAGCGCGGTACGTAAAAGCCTTTGATTAAGCCAGACCATTGCCTGTTGGAATAATCAAAAAACAAGGCATTGGGTGTTACTGGCCCCCATACCGTTATAAGCGTTCGTGCAGCTTGTTCATAGCGGTTTTGCTCCTCCTCGTAATTTCCCCATTTTCGCGCGTCGTTAAGCCATTTACCCAACAGGAATTCCTCCCGTGTCGCCAACAGATCATCCAGATCTTCCATAAGTTCAATAAATTGTCGACCAGCCCTACGCAATGCGTTTAGGTCTTTGTTTTTATACGCGATATTAATCTTTTGATGTAACAATAACGATAAATCCACTAGACACTGCCGTGCGACATCCACTACATCATATTGGAACGTGGCTTTCTCTCCGAGTTCATTTGCCGCGTTGCGCATTTCGTTCCAAGCCGTCCACAGATCAATTAATGGATAGTCTCTCACCATATCACCATTCATGGATACACTGGGCATAAATAATGCCGGGCGCGCGCATATAGGCGATTCCATGGAGATGATCTTCACCTTCTTTTGCTGATACACTGTTGCCAACAATATTTCCCAAGCGCGTGCAGCAGCCTCAGGTAGACTGCCGTAACGGGACTTGGCGTATTGTTTAGTCCAAGTCGGCGGGTCTTGTACGTCCTGATGCCAAGCAATCTCCGTGGCAGCCTGATAAATAATGGGATTATGCTCGATTGCTTCCGGAAAGATGCCAAGCCCCTGCACGTTTTGGGCAGCAGGTAAACGCTTCAAATGCAAGGCGTGACTCAGGAAATGCGTCATATTTCCACCCATATAATTTCGTCCCCCAAAATTATGCATCATACCGACTACCCAAGGCCTGCCCCAGTAGCTCTCGTGTTTTTTCCAGTTTGTCCCCGTCAGCGCCATCATCAGCGTCCGGTCCTTTGGGACAGCCCGCAGCAATCCCTGTCTAAGCGACCAAGTCTGTATAACCAGCACAGCTTCTGGGTCGATATCGTTAATTGCGGAAAATATAGCCTTACCCGCTTGCTCCAGATAGCCTTCCGTTTTGATGGGCGGCTGGCTCTCGTGAAATGGATCGACCGAATAATAATGATCTGTGCCAAAAAGCTTGTACTGCTCTTCGACGAATATTTCCGCTATCTCACGAAACAACGGATCCAGAGGGTCTATCTGGGCCGTTTCAAACGTAGATATCCAGTCGGTTTTGTAAACTTTAGCATCTGGATAAAACTTCGCAAGCGCGGTAGGTACGTAGCCACTAAAGCCCTTTAGGATTGCTTTCATGCCCAACTCGCGCTCCCTTTCGATTATTTTCTGTCCCAGTACCAAGTGCCTATCTATCCAATCTTGTGAGAGCGGGCCCATCCAGCCCTCCAGGTTGTCCATCCATTGCCAGGCGAAATATGTTGGGCCGACCAGAAAATTTCGGATCGAATTATCATCCATTCCCAAACGCCGGAGCGTATTCTGCCATACCGCTTCCAGACCCGTTATAGCCAACGGCATATTAATGCCGTGCAGCGCCATCCAATCGATTTCACGCTCCCAGCGCTCCCAATCCCACCATGGCATCGAATAACTAAATGTACAGTAATTGAGATACGCGCGGATGTCAAATTCCGTGCGTTGCGCAATCGGATGAAAATCGGTCGGTAAAAGATCCGGGAGATCCAATTGGTCACTGTTCCAAGAAATATGGCAATTGCAGACATATTTCAGGTACCAGTGCAATGCAGACGCAATCGCTACGGGTGTATTTCCTTTAAGAACAACTTTTTTGCCTTTCGGAAAAATCTCAAAAAAATCTTCTGTTTCTCTGTCGGTATGCGCGATCACAACCGTGAACTGTTCATTTCGGTCTGGTAGTATTCTTTTTATTAAAGCTTCGGCAGCGTGTTGAAAGCTATTGTCTTTTGAAATCTTCATTAACTTGTTACATAAGGGGTGAAACGCATGTTTAGTTGGCCGACAGCAGGCAGATGTGTCTCAAACTATTGCGGATACTTGTCAAAACAGCAGTACACGCTGTTTTGTTTTGAATCATACGCATACGAAGTTAGGAAAAAATGAGCGATGAGGAAAACTTGTTTGGCATAGAACAGGTAGTGCTGGGGGTTATTTTATAATTGCATATAAAAGCAAATATATATAAGTTTGTAGGGCAAGTAGATACATGAGGAATGGTGGATTATAAGATTTACGGCGATCGGGAGCTAGTCCAACTTATGCGTGGTGGTGACGAACGCGTCTTGGTTGAGATATACGATCGCTATTGGGAAAAAATGTTAGCTGTAGCCTTTAATCGGTTAGGTAATCTAGAAGAAGCGGAGGAGTGCGTGCAAGACGTGTTATGCAAATTATGGAAGTTGCGCAATGATTTCTCTTTAGCCAAACACGAACTTGCAAACTATTTAGCTCGCGCAATACGCAACCAGTCATTCAATATTTTAGATCGCCGGCATCGCGAACGCCTAAAGGCAGAAGGTTATTCCCCAATTGAGATGGTAAACCTCCACACGCCGGAACGTGAGCTGATTGCGCGGGAGTTGAAGAGGCCAAGCCTCTTCAACTTTATTATATTCAAATGATATTTAGATTAACTGCTGTGGCAAGGTATTTGGAACATGTTTAGGAAACAATAAGATACTATGGCATTATTAGAAGATCTCGCGTGGCGTCATGCAACCAAAGCATACGATCCCCTTAAAAAAGTAAGCAGTGAAAATATTGATAAAATTATAGAAGCAGCACGGTTGGCGCCCACGTCTTCTGGCTTGCAGCCCTTTAGGATTATTGTAGTAGAAAATAAGGAGCTCCGCGAGAAGCTCGTGCCGGGCGCATTGAATCCCGAGTGTATGCGCGAGTGCTCCCACCTATTGGTCTTTGCAGCGTGGGATCAATACACACCAGAACGCATTGATGCGATGTATGACAGAACAACCGATGAACGTGGTCTCCCACGTGGACGGTTCAAGAGCTACACCGATAGTATCAAAAAGCTCTATGCTGGTCAAAGTCCAGATCAGCATTTCGCGCACGCATCCAAGCAATCTTATATTGCACTGGGTATGGCGATGGCGCAGGCCGCCGAATTGCGTATAAACACTACACCAGCAGAAGGTTTTGATAACCAGTTAGTGGATGACGTATTAGCTTTACATAAGCTCGGTCTAAAAAGCGTGACCTTGCTGTATGTGGGTTACAATGATCCAGCACGGGATTGGCTTGCCCCGATGAAAAAAGTTAGAAATCCTGTGGATGAGTTTGCTTTTTAGTAGTCTTTTTTATGTCAAAAATAGAATAAGCTTATTAGATTACAGTTTACAGCGCATTCGCCCGACTGAATTTAACCTTAAAAATTGGCGCAGAGATCTTTACCTTTCACAGTAAATTTTTATGAAAAATCTGTTAAAAAGTGTGAAATAGAATCCAAAAAAAATTAATTGGACTTATATTTGTAATTCATAATTAGGTTAATAATTGGTTAGTTTAGAAATCCCGTAGCTCCCCGCTGCGGGATTTCTTTTATTAGTCCGATCGATTATTTCAAATTCGGGTTTTCGTTGTTTGTGCGGTTGTACTAATTACTTTTTCTCCGTCAACAGTGCACTTGCGCACCACAAGAGCGCGGCTTGCCCGTGAAAATCGCCGACCAATCTTCTACGATTAAGATAATGTTCCTTTGTAGAACCGACATTAGTGCCGATACAAACATCTCTTAGGTCGCCATTATCATTAATATACGGCATAATCGCCATCCAGGCCTTACGTACAACCGGTGCATATTCAGCTTGCTTTAGCCAACCTTCTTTTACACCGACAATCATAGCATACGTAAACATAGCCGATCCCGAGGTTTCGGTCCACGATTCCGTTGGTTCATCAACAAGTTGCCCCCAAAGCCCCTCTTTATTGGTATTTAATTTTAAGGTGTGCATCATCCGTTGATAACTCGTCAAAATCCGCGCATAGTATTCACTATCTTTAGGTAAATTTTTTAATAACTCGGTCATGCCTGCAGCCATCCAGCCGTTACCTCTCCCCCAGAAAAATGGTGCCTGTTTGGCATGGTAAAATAGGCCGTTTGGTCGTTGGATGGAATCCAGGTATACCGTCATTTCGTAGGCTGCCCGATCGATGTACTTTCTCTCCTTTGTTGCAAGGTATGCATGACTTTGAATAGCTGTGATCATATACATATCGTCTATCCAGAATCTGGTTTGCCAGCTAAGTCCCCTATCCAAAAATGCGCGGTGTTTAACACTGTCGCTAGCAGATGATTTTGGAAGCTGCCACTGCCGATCAGCAAAATCGATACCGATATGGTAATAAAGCGGATTTTCGGTGAGCATATAGAGCCGTAATGGAATAACCCCAAAAACCGTATTATCGACGTGATTGGGTTTCTGCATCAGTTCCTTTCTCTTTCCCAAAAGCGGAAAGAAACGTTTCTCCAAAACCCTAAGCAACGCTTTATTATTCGTTTTTTCACTGAAAACCAACGCTCCCAGCCAGGTGCAAGTTTCCGGATAAACGATATAAGGAGGTTCACCCTTTATTTCATCAAAATGCCTATAATCGCTGGAAAGGAAGTTTTTTACTAACTTCTCACCAATGATCTTAGGGTCGGCATAGGTAGGTAAATCGTGCCATATGCCATTTTGTGCATAAGTCTGCATACTCATGAACAATATACAGATTTTTAGAATTGTGCTTTTCATACTATCTAATCGTTACGTCATAAAGCCATCGACTAAAAAGTGTCGATGGCCCAAATTACGCGTTAATTTTTAAAATTAGGTCCACATACTATTCACTTGCGCCATATACCCGTATACGGTTTATACTCGCATTATCACCCCTGTTACTTTCGGTTACGTTAATACGAATATAACGAACTTTTTGCTTAGGAAAGGAAACATAACGTTTATCGTCTGAAGCAGGCGCAGTCCCCCAGTTTAGCTCACCTACCGATGTAAACGTTCCACCATTTTCGCTCACTTCAATGCTGCCTTTGCGTAGATCGTTATTTGTTGTTCTCCTGTTAATCATTATCTCGGTAATCATCTGTTGTGCCTTCATATCCACCAGGATCCAGTGTGGTAGCTTTTCTGTACCTCCCTCCCATTTGCTGTGCCAAAAAGGCGAAGATCCATCAACAAAGATGGCTCCAGGCGTACCCTGTGATGCATTGAAAGAAGATGCGGTAGCGGTCCAGCCTGTATAACTTAGCTCCGCTTCAACAAAGAGGCTCACGGTAGACTGTACCGGATTGGCATCCTTGGAAGAAACGGTAATCTCTACCTCACCCCGGCCTTTCGCCGTTACGACACCCTCCTCGTCTACCGTCGCAATATCCGGGCGGTTACTTTCATAACGGAGCTCCACCCCCGCTGCTATAGCTGGCAGTATGGTAAGTTCTCTCCTCAATGGATACGTGCCACCCATAGGCACAATGCTCAACCGATGAGTTGGCATTACGATCTCAGATACGGTAAGATCCAGCACCTTTACTTTAACGGTCGTGCGAATTTCTGGATCGTGTACCGCCCGCACAGTTAAATTAGCTTCGCCATTTACACGGTGCCCCAAAGCCTTTCCTGCCTCATTGACTGTAAACACGCTAGCGTCGTCTGTGTGAAATGTTACCAAGGGCGTGCTATTCTCGGGTAGCAAATTGATCATTACCTTCTGTTCCAGGTTATATCCCACGATAAGAAAGCCGTCCACCATTCCTTGCACTTCAATTGTTTCGATAGACGGTCTTTCAATTGTAATGGTCCGTTGATCACTTAACCTACTACCGTCCTGGGTCTTCACGATCAAATCTGCTTCGCCCATTTTCTTCGGCATGATTAATCCCTTTGCCGACACGGTAAATATTTCTTCGTCGCTCGATTTATAGGTAATTCCACCTCTTTCGGCATTTCCCGGTGCTATAGAAGCCTCTACAAGAAATGTTTCATTCAACGGAATACGTAATCCTTCCTTATCGATATTCTGGATTAAGATATCGTTCACTTTTATTTCTTCGTTCTTGGAGCAGCTCCACAACGAACATAGTAGCGTTATTATCACCACATTTTTTTTGATCAGGTGTATCATAATTCGGTATAGTTATTCAACAATTTTATTATTTTTTTGCTTCAAAATCTGCAAGTCTCGCTAGCATCTCGACACATGCACCCTGGTACAGTATGCCCGATTCAGGTCGTGGACCGTTCGCTTTAAAATCATTGTTAAGTAAATTAGTCTGCACATCCCTCGCTGGCGACATCCAGGCATGTTGCATTATTTTTCGATAAGCCTGTACGTACTTCTCATTATTATCTACATGGCACAATTCGATATAACCCCTCAACAAAATAGCATTGAACCACACATTGTTATCCGTCCACATCACAATTTCCTCACCGAGTGCGGCCGAATGATAGGGTTTAAACCATCGTTTATAGGCCGCTTCAGCTGTCTCTTGGGCATCCGTCAAGTATTGGCTGTCGCCTGTAATCTCGTATAATAAGACAGCGGCCTGCACAGGCTGCCCCGCATTGTAAGTGAATTTCGTTTTGTCTACGATAACAGCCGAACCCGGGTTGGACGGATCAGATAGCTTTATATTATCCCAGTACAGTTTATCCTCGGGATCCTGTAACCGATCTTTCACCCAATGGTAAAATTCCTTTGCCCTGTCGAGGTATACCTGTTCGTCGGTTGCCTGATAAAGTTTGGCGCCAAGTACGGCGGCAGGGGCGGTAGAACAAGTATTCTTTCCTTTGTCACCTTCCTTCCAGTGCACGCCGCCACCCATCAGATCGTTTGTTCCCGACAACACAAAATTCCAGACCAGTTTTGCACGCTCGAGGTATTTGGTATCTTTGGTGAGCAGGTACAGATCGACCATATCTAATCCGATCCATACATTATCATCATAAAAGCGTTCGTCGCCGCCCCCGGGAAACACAGCATACCCCTCAGGCCCGCCCTGCCTCTGGTTTCGAAATTTATCGATCGATGTGAGCAGCCTATTATCGTAGAGTGTCGCATATTTCGCCTTTAGTGCCGGATCGTGCTCGCCCATACTTTTCAATGCCGTGTAGCCAGAAAATACGGCACCCTGACCCCATACTGTAGAAGCTCCGTCCCAAAACGTATTCCGTCGTGGATAATATTCGCCCCACACATCCAATGGCATGCCGTCCAGAAAATAGGTTATCAAGGCGTCCATCATCTCATCCGCAGCCGTCATCAGCATATCGCCCTGTTGATCCTGCGTGACTTCCAGTTTCAAGTTAAAAGATTGCTTTGCAACAGCGCTATGAATACCATTACTGGCATGCACCGTCCATTTGATATCGACAGGGTTGCCCACTGTAGCACCCACTGCCCTTGCCAGCGAATCCAATGTTACACGAGGTACGGCTAGTGCGGTCGCAGACCCTAGCTTATCGGGTCTGCGGCTCATCAAGGGTTGCGAGAAATCACCCGATACTTTATCAAATACTACCGTATAGAACGCCAATGTGCCATTCGAGACAGTGGCTTCAGACCACTTGAACTGAAGTCCATCGCCGTTCTCAGCGAGTGTTACCGTACTCCCGTCTATCGGTGCACGCAAATCTACCCCTTGTACCCGACCTTCACCGAGTCCACCTTTTTCATCTTTCTCGCAGGCCACAAAACATATTGCGGATGCCATGGCGAGCGTATATATAGCTATTATATTTTTCTTCATAATTACGTTCGTTATCTGCTATCGTGTTATGTATTTACCACCCCGGATTTTCAACAAGATTTCTATTTTTATTCAGCTCGTCCTGCACAATATTCCATAGATATTGCTTGTCTTTCCATTGACGGGTTTCAAAAACAGTACGTTGAAGAAATCCGGCAGATGTTGTTGCTTCGATATTCATTCCATAAAAATCGCCACCATCAGTTTGCGCAGCTATCTTCCAGCGGTGTGTATCAAAGTAGCGTAAATTTTCAAAGCAAAGCTCAACACGGCGCTCTTGCTGTATGGCCTGCCGCATGGCATCCTTATCACCCGGTACCGGAACCATACCATCTTCAGGACCGTACTGCGGGATTCCCGCTCTTTCCCGGATCATGTTCAAGTATTTTACGATATCCGGATGCGCTGGATCATATTCGTTCAAAGCCTCTACATAATTCAGATAAACTTCAGCCAATCTGAGCTGTACTTCCAAGCGCCCCTGGATACGATCGGGCTCCAGTGTCGTACTCGGATGCACCAGTTTTCGGGCGCCGTATCCTGTTCTGGAATAGTTACGACCGTTATAGAGACCGCTATTTCCACCGCTGTACATTTGTATGGTAACCGGCTGGTTGTTGCTTCCCCTGTCGTTGTTTATCCATTTGCTGAGGTTAAAAGTTATAGCAACATAGAAGCGCGGTTCGCGTCCAACATACATATTGGAGGTTCCTGATGCATAATATCTCGTATCCTGCGCCGTTGTACCCGTCTCGCTGTATCCAGAGGCTGAATCGTCTATAGGCCGTCCGTTTGACATGAAAAAGGCATCCACGAGCTGTTGCGTTGGTCCGAAGGCCGCCCATCCGCCCACATTTCGTGGCGATCCCATTTTGTCGGGTCCGAAATTATCCGATACACGAGCCATGATCACTTCGCTGTTCCAGTCGGTCAGATGCACATTCTTTAGAGATTCATATGGCTTAATGGCACCGCCTGCATCCCGTTCAATATACAGACTATACTGACCAAAATCGATCATATCTTTTGCAGCATCAGCTGCCAGCGTCCACTTATTGGCATCATATTGCTGGTTTACGAGTACCGTACCATCCAGATTCTTAAAGTCTGCATAATCGGTATTTCCGTTAAATAGCGGACTGGCAGCATACAATAGTACACGCGATTTAAAAGCCAGCGCCATTCCACGGTTGATTCTTCCCCACTCCCGTGTATTCACGGGCGTTATCGGCAGATCAGGAATAGCGGTATTAATCTCATTGACGACATAATCAACGCATTCATCATACGTATTTCGTGGTATGCTGATTTCCTCAATGGTCGCATCCGGTTCAAGTAGCACCTCTGGCATTATAATCACCGGACCATATTGCATCATCAGATTGGCGTAGAAGTAAGCACGAAGAAAGCGTGCTTCAGCCTTCCATTTCGTCTTTTCAGCCTCCGGTACTTCAGGGTTAGCGTCTACATTCTGAATGAAGAAGGTCGCCGACCGGATGCCCTGATAGTAATGGCCCCAACGGTTGAAGGCGCCAGTATTACGGTCCCAGTTTCCGATATTTAGCTGAAAGGGTGCCATATCGTTGTAGGTTACATCCACGTCGTCCGACAAGCTTTCGAAACTGTTGTCAAAACGCCAGTCCATCTGTGCGCGAATCCGGTTGTAGATATTCGCCAGATATTGTTCGGTTGTCGTCCGACGTTTGAAAATATCCCCTATCTGCAGGCGGTCATCGGGCACCTGATCGAAGAAGTCCTTATCGCAGGAACTGCATATCAGTATCAATAGCAGCCCTATATATGTCTTTATTTTTGTGTTCATAATTAACAGAGTTAAAAAGTGATGTTGAGACCTAAGCTATATGTCTTAATATTTGGATACCGGTCGCCTGCGCCGCTACCCAACTCTGGGTCAAACATCTTAAACGGACTAAATGTGAGCAGGTTGTATCCAATAAAATAGATACGTGCATTTTCGACACCCCAGCCACTAAAAGAACCCTTGGGTATTGTATAACCAAAGTCCAGCGTCTTCATCCGTAAGAAGCGGCCATTTTGAATCCAGTGGCTGCTTGGGGCGGTATAGTTCTGATTAATATCACCGTACGAAAGACGAGGGTAGAATGCATCCTGCCGTTGATCATCTTCTGTCCAACGATCTTGAATGTTGTTAAACAAGCTTCCGCGTGCAGATCCGGCACGGAAAGGCATGAAAGTCGTCGAAAGGGAAAATTCTACATGATCTACCCCTTGAAAGAATGCGCCTACGGAGAATCCTTTGTAAGCCGCAGTAAGGCCAAATCCGTATAAGATTTGGGGTACGTGATCAAGGCCGATGGCGGTTTGGTCGTTCGCATCAATCACCCCGTCGTCATTTAGGTCTCTGAATTTTAAGTCTCCCGCCTGTATGACACCTGCAGTGCGGGCTACCAGTGGATCTTCGATCTCTTCCTGCGTATAAAAGCCATCTGCAATATATCCAAAGCGTTGAAAAAGACGATGTCCTCGTTTTTCCATCCATGGATACGGTTTAGCGGGTTCATCGTTTTCGATCAATTTGTTTGAATTGTACGTAAAAGTACCCCGGAATGTAGCACCCCACTCGCCCCATTGCTTACTGAAGTTGGCGGTGATGTCGATCCCTTTGTTTTCTGCGATTCCCAAGTTGCCCAGCGGGTTAGAACGTAGCCCTACGGAGGACGGTACCGATGCGCGGGTCAGGAAAATATTTTCCCTACGACGCTTGAATACATCGACCATAAGCTCCAGCGCATTATCAAAGGTTTTTAATTCGAGACCAATATTGGTGTTTTTTTCGGTTTCCCAGGTTACTGTAGAAGCATAATCGCCGATATCCAACCCGCCGATGTTGTTATCCCGGTTTTGACCGTAGCTGTATCCGCCCGTGTTTGCCACTGTGGCGATGTATGCAAATCGTCTTCCACTGATATCGCCACTCCCCACTAAACCGTACGAAGCCCTAATCTTCAACAATTGAATCACCTGATCCATATTTCTCCAGAATTTTTCGTTCGAGGGTACCCATCCCACAGCATAGGATGGAAAAATTCCATAACGGCTTTCAGGCGCAAAGTTTTCCGAACCATTGTATCCGAAACTTACTTCTGCTAGGTATTTATCTTGATAGGCATAGCTTCCCCGCCCCACAATACCTCGGCTACGGTATGGAATTGATCCCATCAGATCGCCAGCTGTGGCACTGATCCGATCCGATTGGTTATACAAAAATAAGCCGTTAACAGAGTGTCCACCAAAGTCGCGGCTGTAGTTAATAGCCGATTCGAGGTAAAACTGGCGGCGACCGCCATTTTCCCGGCTAAAATCAAGGTAGTCTTTACCGGATCCACCATCTGTCCGTTCATAGACGAGTTCACCATTCTCATCGCGCGTCTGCGCATAGTACGTATAAGGTATTTTGGATCGATTTAATCTATTCGTGTTTTGCGCATCGAAAGAATACAGCACACGGGCCGACAGTCCTTCTGTGACAAAATCCAGTTTCTGTTTAACATGGATGTCCGACATCATTTGATTCTCATAAGTCGTCACGTATCCGCGATTGGTCAATAATCCATATGGGTTGCTCAAGCCACCACCTGTAGATACAAAAGGTTCTGAACCATCCGGGTATTTTACCGGATATAAGATCGGATATAAGTTAAAGACCGATGAGAAAATCGAATTTGTTCCCGTACCGGGATAATTTCCATTCGAGATCCAACCTTTTATCCCGAGATCTACCGTGGTCGTTTTTGTCGCATGTACCGTTAAAGCCGAAGTAAAGTTATACCGTTTGAAAGCAATCTCCGAATTGTACTGCGACAGACCGTCAGTCTTAAACAGGCCTTTCTCATCGTAATATCCCGCAGACACATAATAGTTCATCCGCGGTGCACCACCCCGGATACTGAGGTTGGCCTTGCGGTTGTTCCCAAAACGATTAAATATTTCCTTAAACCAGTCTACATCCGGGTAGAGCATCGGATCCTCTTGGGAAAGTGTTTTGCGTATCCGGTCTTCCGAGTAGATCGGAGAATTGCCTCTCGTCACATTAGCCTCGTTGGCCATCTGCATATAGGTCACGCCATCGACCATATCGGGCACACGGGTAAATTCGGTTATGCCCTGATAATAATCGATGTCAATGCGAGGTTTTTCCAGCGCCAGGCCCCTTTTTGTCGTAATCAGGATTACGCCGTTGGCACCACGTACACCATATACCGATGTCGAAGAAGCATCCTTGAGGATATTAAAAGACTCGATGTCATTTGGATCGATGTTGCTGAAGCTCCGTTCCACTCCATCCACGAGTACAAGCGGACTGGAGTTGTTCAAGGTATTGAAACCCCGGATCCACAACTGGGCACCATCCAGACCAGGCTCCGCGCTTCGTTGCATACCTACTACGCCCGATACACGTCCTGCCAATACCGTGCTGATGTTGGCCACAGGTTGTTTTAACTCGGTTACATTTAAATTTGATTGGGCACCTAAGGTCTGTATTTTTTTCTGGGTACCATATCCCACCACTACTACCTCTTCCAAATCGTCGGAGGCCTCTTCGAGTTGTGCGTCAATCCGGGATTGATTTTGTAGCGGCTGCTCGACTTCCTTAAAACCCACAAAAGTAAATCGAACGGTTTTGGCTTCCTCGGGAATACGAAATTCATATTCCCCGTTTCTATCGGTCTGTGTCGATATGGAAAAATCGGCAATAGAAACCGTAACACCTATCAGAGGTGCACCATCTGGGCCCGTCACCTTACCTGACAAGGTACGTTGCTGCACCGCCACCCCTATTACAGTGGCTTTTGTAGCCGATGAGGGCGAAGTCCCAGCCACGGTCGGATTCAGGCTTACAGCCGACAGCAGTAGCATCGTGCATAGGGGTGCACTTACCTGCATCCCCCGTTTGATACTTCGAATTTTGGTAAATTCCTTTTTCTTCATTGGTTATAGTTTATTCGTTAATTGGTAATCATGCTCCTGCATGCAACAGGTTTACATCGGACAGCAATAATTTGCTGATCATAAATAGCGTTATCATAATTCTCCTTTGTTGATCACATATTATTAGTTTTATAAGGTTATAATTTGTTTAATCTACTCGGTTAAGACTTCTATAACGGCAGCAAAGCCACCGCTTTTCGCCAGCTTTATTTCGATTGATGAATGGGCAGTCACCTCAGTCACTTCTTTCCTATAATCCATTGCCTGTTCAACTGCGTTAATTCCATCTTTGAAGCTGGTCATTTTATATGTTTTCCCAGCCGTCAGGAAGGTAAGTTTTTGTTGAAAATTGCGCCAGTCCTCTTTACTGTTTGTCATTCCACCGATATACCACTTTTCCCCTTTACGCTTTGCGACGATAACATACTCGCCTACTTTTGCGTTCAATGCGATCGTTTCGTCCCAAGTTGTAGGTACATTGGTGATGAAGTCCGTACATTCCTCGTTACGATAATACTGCGTAGGGTTATCAGCTAGCATCTGTATACCGCTTTCGAAAATGACAAACAGGCTCATTTGATATGCGCGGGTGCCGATGCTTGCCGAGTTCGGCCGCTCACTTCTGTATACTTTAGGCTGCATACTGATCATGGCACCTGGCGTATAATCCATCGGCCCCACCGCATTACGGATGAAAGGCAAATACACACTATTATCTGGATAACAGCCTCCCATCTGCTCCATGCCACGCACCCCTTCGTAAGAGATTACATTGGGGTATTTATACTCCAGTCCGGCAGGCTTAAAGGAGCCGTGAAAATCTACCAGTAGGTTGTGTTTGGCCGCTTCTTTCGCGATACGCTCGTAATAGTTAACCATCCATTGATCGCTCCGGTCCATAAAATCGATTTTTACCCCCTTCACACCCCATGAAGCAAACTGTTCAAACAGACCCAGGTTCTTCTCAACGGTCAACCATGTTAACCAAAGAAATACCCCCACATTTCTTTCCTTACCATATTTGATGATCTGATGTACATCTACATCTGGATTCGGTGTATAAGGATCTCTTGTGCTTTTCGCCCATCCTTCGTCCATGATAATGTACTGCATACCAAATTTATGCGCGAAATCGATAAAATATTTATACGTATCCAAATTGTAACCCGATACAAAGTCTACATCCGGACCGTAAGGTTTTGCGCCGTTCCACCACTCCCAGCTAGCTTGGCCCGGTTTAATCCATGAAGCGTCAGCGAGTGCATTCTTCGTCGCTAGTCGATACGTCATGGTGTTGGTAAGTATATCGGTGTCCTGCTTCGAGACCACAAAGTAACGCCACGGGAAGCTGCGCTGGCCCGTCGTTCTAGCGATATAATCCGCTTCTGTCAGGATCTTCACGCTCCGATCGCCATCCTCGCCAAAGCTCAGCGGTACTTTAGGAAAAGTCGAGGTAATTCCATTCCGACCACTGCTTTTCACAAACATGCAGGGATAATCACTAAGATCCGATTCAGAAACCAATATTTTATAGGGCTTCTTTGTGTCGATAAGCATAGGGAGCACGGCCATCTTGCCATCCGGTTTCCACTCTGTGCTATTGATGTGGGTATAGATTTCTTCGTAGGCTGTTTTGAAACCACCCGGTTGCTGTATATGCAACAGATTTTCGGATGTGAAGTTGATATTCATCTCCTCCGATACGACATTAATGCTGTCTTTGATATCGGTAATGATCCGATAAGCAATACCATCGTCGTAAGCGCGGAACTCGACAGCATACTGATCCTTAAAACGAAGTACAAGCTGGTTATATGCATTATCAATAGTGGAGAACTTCAACGGAACGATAGGCTTCAATTGCTCTTTGACCTGTTGCAACTTTTTACCTATTAATTTTGGTCGATCTCCGAGTACCTTATTATCGAGCTCGAGCCGGAGCGAGTTATCACGCAACAGCGTATCGTTCTTACAGAGTACGGAATAATAAATCTTATCCGTCAGTTTAATCTCCGTGGCCATATCACCATTAGGGGAGGTCAGTCTAATCCCTTTCTGCGCGTTCGCGGTCGTCATGGTCACAGCCAGCAGGAATACACAAGCAATCTTCTTCATTAAGTTATTATTTTCTATTTTAAAATGTGTTCGTTTAATACAATATGGTCTACTGTTGCTTTTTGTATCCAGTTTATCTTTTGTAAGTTTTGTTCTATTTCTTGGTTTATCTTTCATAGCGGTGCGTATCGCTACCCCATTGCTTGATATATTTAGCACTTCCATACATAAATAGTTAAGGGCAGATCAATTGGTATCCTATTTAACTACAGATTTATAACTCCACAAAAGTAACCGACGACTATAGAAACGCAAGCCCTATTTGCGCCAAAAAGGTACACTGTATAACCAGATGCAAAATAGTGTACCTTTTTGACGGAATAAGACACCATTCCCTTACGTGTCGAATACCATCACATAGGTGAAAGTTGTATCTTTAGGCCTGTACAACCCATCGTCATGTATGTTTATCAAAAATGATGGGTAACGCATCTATACTTATAAACTGCTACGAGTCATTACAATGAAGATTATTGGTCAATTAAGATACTTTTTGATTTCGCTTATTCTCCTATCGGCATGGTCGACTGTTGTCGCACAGCAGCAAAATAGACCTAATATCTATTTGCCCAATAATGCGGTATTATATACCTATCAGGATCACCTGGGATATATGTGGTTCGGTACCTACGACGGGTTATCGTTCTATAACGGTACAGAAATTATTACGTATAGGCATGAGCCGTCCAATCCGCTGTCTTTGTGCAGCAATATCATCTATAAGATTACCGCGGCCGACAAAGATCACATCTGGATTTCCACGACGATGGGATTGAACAAACTATCCTTGTTAACCCGCAAAATAACAGCCTCTTATCCCTCGTTACCTAAATTGGTGCATATTGAATCAGACGTCGTCGGCGACACCTGGATGATACCAGGTGATCAACTATTACTTCACTATAAATCATCAGGACATGGCAGCGTCGATAGCATCACCCTCACGAACAAAGACCTGAGTTTGCTCAATATCAATAGATTGTTTATTGTCGACTCCGCCCTATTGATATTAAAAAACGATGGCTTTCTACTCTCCAAAAATATAGCAGAGATCAGGGGAAAGGAAAAAATCAGTGGTCAGGAAGTACAAATACACAAGCGCCGGATCGTGAAAGCATGCCTATCCGGTAACGATCTTTACTTCGTAGACGACCAATTCGATGTGTTTCAATACGATTTGCTCACCTCCCGTAAACATCAGCTGGCTAATATCAAATCCCTGATCCATGAAGACTACGGGTTTATCGCACAGATTGAGTACTATGACAAATCCATTTATGTCGCGTTAAAAAACTCCGGCGTATTGAAGGTTGGTCGCGGTAATGGCGATCAAAGCGTCTGGATACGGCCGGGAGTTTCGGTTTTCTGTCTTCTTAGGGATCGATATCAAGACCTTTTATGGATTGGTACAGACGGGCAGGGCGTACAGCAGCATAGCGCGTCAGCGCCGTTATTCGGACAATTAAACTTATCGATCCCCAACATCACCAACAAACCAGTCAGGGCAATACTAACAGATTCACTTGGCAATATATGGATTGGCACCAATGGTGACGGCTTGATGCAGTTTAAATACACCATTTCAAGCAATAGTGTGACAGTGGGCGAACAGCCCGTTGCCCGCTTTAACAAACGCGAGGGTCTGCTATCATCGCAGATCTTCGGTATGGCCAAAAGTAAGTACCATGATCTGTTTTGGATCGGGACAGAGAAAGGCTTATTTTACTATAGTTACCGAGACCGTACTATACGGGAGGCGACACTTCCCAACGGTAAGCCATTATTGGAGAGCATACACACTATACTGGAGACCAATGATCGGAAATTGTGGCTCACCTCTACCCGTTTCGGCCTGATCGAAGTAAACATCACAGAGGTCGGCGGTGTAATACAGGTTCGATCGGCTCAAAATCACCTTCTTCGAGGAGCGACCTTTACCGGAAACGAAATTCAGTCCATGGTATATGGCGACCCGTCAAAGCTTGTTGTTGGTTTACGGGGCGGCCAAGGCGTGGCCGAATTCGACATGAATACGCATACCTACAATTTCCTACCAGTTATCGATCCCGAAAACGGTCTGGCCATCACCGATGTATTAACCGTGTGGCGCGACCCAAACCATTCGTATTACCTGGGTTCGAGCTCTGGAATGACAACATTTGGTCTACATCGTGCTACCGTTTCAGATATTAAACATTATAATAAGAAAGATGGCCTTGTAAATGATATGATACACGGTATCCTTGGCGATGAAATGGGCTATTTATGGTTAAGTTCTAGTAGAGGTTTAATAAAGTACAACCCGCACAATGAGCTATTTCATAATTATATTTCGCCTACACTCGAGATTAACGAATTCTCGGATGATGCCTTTTGGAAGTGTCCGTATACCGGCACCTTATACTTTGGCGCCGTAAATGGCTTTATGTGGGTAAACCCCAAGCAGTTGCTGCAGCAAGAATATGCCCATCCGAGTAAATTTCACTTCTTTGACATCAAGGTTAAAGGCGAAAGCCACCCGCTGTCTGCCTTTGCCCGCAGCGAAGGCAAGGGCATTGAAATCCCCGCTTCCGTTCCCTCCTTCAGCCTTTCATTCACCGTACTTGATTACTTGAACAAAGACTACGCATACAGCTATAAATTAGAGAACTATCACGACGACTGGATTGCTATTACCAGCACCAACCAGATCGATTTCACGAATCTACCCGCTGGCCGATACACATTAAAAGTGCGTTACAAAAATGATGTTACGCCGGGCAGCGAACGCACTGAAAGCCTTGATATCGTTAAGTTACCCCCTTGGTATCTGTCGACCGGTGCCATTGTCTTGTATATTATCTTACTTGCTGGAATAGGTCTCTATCTTTATACGCATTCAAGGCGCATTGCATTAAAAAAGCGAGAAGAAGCACAGCGGGAGATGGAGAAGAATCAGCGTAAAGAACTCTTGGAATCGAAGCTCGCATTTTTCACCAATATGACCCATGAGTTTTATACGCCCCTAACACTCATCAAGGGGATCTGTGAAGTCCTGAAAGGAGGCGTTCCGCGTTCCGAATCAGAATACCAAGAACATCTGAACACACTAACATCGAATACTGTTGCATTGGAGGGTTTGATCCGGGAATTGCTGGATATACACGATCCTGAAAAAGCAGCCCCTACATATCACATCCAAAAAGATGTACAACTTACGCCTTTAGCGATGCAATACCTCAAGTCCTTTCGTTTAATTGCTGAAAAAAACCACATAAACTATGTCGAGTCTATTGAGCCGGATCTCATATGGAATACAGATACTGCCTTCTTTCAGCGGATACTAAATAATTTGGTCTCGAATGCCTTTAAATACGTAGGTGAAAACGGTACGGTTAGAATCGATCTCAACCGGAAAGGCGATATATTGGAGCTGTCGGTGTACAACAGCGGTAAAGGAATTGCAGCGTCCGAGCTTTCGAACATATTCGAGCCTTATCACCTACTAGACAACGACGACGCCAACGGATATATGCAGCTAACAAGTCGCACAGGTTTGGGTTTGTCCATCTGTCGTTCGATGGTCGAGCTATTGGAAGGGCACATTGAAGTGGAGAGCGAAGTCGATCAGCATACTCTTTTTCGAGTAGCACTTCCCTATATCGCAGTAGCAGATGCCGAAGAGATTACCCCAAGTGAACGAGCAGATACCACGCGGATCGTAGGAGTAGAACATGCACGCCCTATCCTTTTGCTGGTGGACGACAATCCCGACATTATATCCATGGTATCCCGTTATCTGGCTGCTGAATTTGATATCCTAACTGCCAACGGTGCGCAGCGGGCACTTGAGATACTAACTGCGGAGAGTGTGTCTTTGATTGTCACGGATATTATGATGCCTGATAAAGACGGCATACAGCTCATTGAGGAAATAAGGAATACAAAGTCTTACAAACATATACCCATCGTTGTTTTATCTGCTAAGACCACGGATAAACAACAAGAAGCTGGTATACAATCGGGTGCAGACGTTTACTTAACCAAACCCTTTTCGCTCTCTTTGCTGCGTTCACATATTGATCGGCTTGTCAAAAAGAACGAAGTCATGCGTGATTATTTCCACTCTCCAGAAAGTGCCTATGAAACCACCATGAAAAATATCGTCCACCGGGATGATAAGAAAGTCATATCAACACTTATTGCGATCATAGATGAGCACATTGAAAACCCGGCACTAAGTCCGGCATATATTGCTGAAATAATGAATACAAGCCCGCGCAGCCTATATCGCAAAGTGAAAAATATTACTTCACTATCCTTAATGGATTTCATTAAGGACTATCGCTTTCTAACGGCCGAACGGCTGTTGGTATCTACCAACCTATCGGTGCAAGAAATCATGTATAAGAGTGGTATGTCTAACAAGTCCTATTTTTACCGCGAATTCGTGAAACGAAATAAGGTTACACCCAAGGAATTCCGAAAAGTGCGTTAACCACTACGCTATCTACGAAAAGAATAGGTAAGCGAAGTACATTACTTCGCTACAGCTTTTTCAAGCTCCTTTACAAAGTCCTTTCCCCAGTAATGGATATCGTAATACGTTACCTGGTCGTATAACCGGTTCACCCGTACCCTTCTTTCGTCCTCGGGCATAAGTAAAGCTTTTAATAAGCCTTCTTTCATACTCTTCATATCATAAGGATTAGTAAGGATGGCATACGGTAACTCCACGGAAGCTCCGGCGAATTCAGAAAGCACCAGCGCACCATCGCTTTCCAAAAAGCCCTGTACCGCCATATACTCCTTAGCAACTAGATTTAAACCGTCCCGAAGTGGTGTAATCCAGGCAATGTCGCTAGAACCATACAAGGTTACTACTTCTTCAAACGGTAGGGAGCGATAGAAGTACTGAATAGGCACCCAGTCCATTGTCGCATATTTACCATTAATTTCACCGACGGCCCTATTCACCTCGTCACGGATATCGTCATATATCGACATACCCTGCGATGGCGGGGTACAGATGTTAACCAATTCTACTTTTCCCCGGAATTCGGGATATTCCTCGAGAAACTCGCCAAAGGCCTGTATCTTCTCCAACGGCCCTTTTACATAATCAAGGCGTTCTACCGATAAGATTGTTTTACGCCCCAGCTCTTCTTTTTGAGATTTGACCGAAGCAATTTTGTTTTTCACCTCCGGCGTACTCAAAATACGCTTTATCTTATCAATATTAACCCCCACTGGTTGCGCCCCCAAGCGTACCTGTCTGCCATCTACCTCAATAATCTTTGTCATCTGGTCTACGCCTAGCGCGCAGCTGTAGGTAAGGAACTGTTTCGCAGCATTGATTTTTTTGACCACTTTAAAAGGTGTGTGGCTGCGCAGTACATCGACAAAATTTTCGACATAACGTGGGATGTGGAAGCTGATAAAATCGCACAACAATAAACTACCGATAATCTCTTTCCGCCATGGTATAATATTAAATATGTCGGCAGCAGGGAAAGACGTATGGTGAAAGAAACCGATTTTCAGATCAGGCCGCAGGCTCTTAAGGTAAGCCGGCACCATCCAGAGGTTATACTCATGTATCCATACCAAGGCATCCTGATCTGCATCCCGGGCGATGCGTTCGGCAAATAACCGGTTGATCTTCAGGTAGTGTTCCCAGTCGCTATGGTTAAATTTTGCCTTGTCTACAAACGAGAATATCGTTGGCCAAAAAGCCTCCTTGGAGAACACCCTGTAAAACTGATCGATATCCTTCTTGGGCAAGCTGATGGTCGATGCCACCAAATTTGGAAAGCGTTCTTCATCTATAAGCTGGTTTGGGATATCTGGTCTGTCTTCCTGCAGCACTTCCTCTCCGATCCATAAGCCAGATCTACCTTTTTCAAACAGACCTAGTAGGGATGGAATAATCCCATTGGGACTCTTCGGCGAAACCCGTATAGCCTTACCGTTCACAATTTCCTGTTCAAAAGGCAGTCGGTGATAAACCATCACCAATTGATTCGTTTTTTTTCTTACTGATATGGCATTTTTGCCGCGCGGTACAGGATAATGTTTTCTAAACGTCTCGAAATGTGCCATGGATTCCAATATCCCCCCGGCCCCTTTTTCGGACGCCTGGTATATATGGGGCTGATCGGCTGTGCTATCCAACAACAATTGTTCGGCAGCTCCCACCACTACACCTTTAAATCCGACCTGATATAGCGAGAGGTCATTTAGCGTGTCGCCTGCAGTGAGTACATCCTCGTCGCCTATACCCAGTGTTTCCACCAGTGCCTTCAGTGTACTCCCCTTGTTTACATCCTTTGGAAGGATATCCAGGTATTGATCCACCGACGTAATCATATCGCAGTTGAACCGGTCAGCAATACCTCTTATCTGTTCCAAATCCACTTCCTGGTCGTAGTAAAACGAACAACGTCTTTGCTGTGGCACCTCCTGATAAGTAACATTTGCAATGTCCAAAATCTCCTGTCGGATATTATATAATGAAGGCCATTTTGCTTCGATCTCACCCTGCAGGGGTTCAACAGACTCGAGTGAAAATCCATTCACTACGGTTGCCCCCACGTCTGCAATAATATAATTCGGCCTCGGAATGAGTGGGTCATTTAAAAGAGGAATAACGGATTCCAGCCCCCTACCCGTTACGAAAACCAATTGAATATCTTTTTCTTGTTTAATCAAACGGTATAACCGCAGGCGGTCTTCCATACTGCCACCCAAAAATGTACCATCTAAATCCGTTGCTAATAACATCATATCATGCTCCTTTCTAATAGTTTAAACTCTGTTTTAACCGGCATATAATTATATAAAATCCGGTATGCCGTATTCAAAATCGGCAAATTAAGACCACGTTCGGTAGCCATGTCGTGTAGACCTTTTGTCGCCGTATATCCCTCTGCTACCATAGACATGGTATCCTTCGTCTGCTCCACATTATATCCCTGTCCGATCAATACGCCGAATGTACGGTTCCGGCTGTGTTCGGAGTACGAGGTAACGAGTAAGTCGCCCAGGTAACTCGAACTGCCTATTCGCGGGCTATCGATCCCCAGTGCTGTTAATAAGATTTCTAATTCGTAGATTGCATTAGACACCAGCACCGCGATGAAATTGTCGCCATAATTCATTCCCTTGGCCATACCACAGACCAGCCCCACTACATTCTTATAGATGGCCGCATACTCCACACCCAAAAGATCTTCGCTTTCACAGATCTGGATGTAATTCGACGCAAAAGCCTCGCTCAGTGCAGTACGCAGCACCTGGTTCGTCGCACAAACCGTCATGTACGTCTTCCTTCCGGCCGCGATTTCTTCCGCATGGCAAGGTCCGGCAATTATACCCTGATTAACCTCTAGCAGCGAGAAAATCTTAGCCAAATACGCAGAAGGGAGCAGATTATCCAGCCCCACTGTTCCTTTTATAGAAGAAATAATTATTTTATCTTCCATTTTCTGGGGGTCGATCTGCTGACAGACGGTGGGAAGATGCGCACTGGGAACAACGAAGAGGAGGTGCTGACATTTGGAAAGGATGTAATCCAAATCGGTGGAAGCTTCGATGAAGTCGGTATCGAGCTTTGCAAAGTTGATATAATCTGGATTTCTCCGCTCTCGGGTGATGGCCTCCACCTGCATTTGGCGGCGTAGATACCAATATACCCGGATCTTATTCTCTGCTAATATTTTCACTAAAGCGGTAGCCCAACTTCCACCACCTATTACACTAATTTCTTTCAAACCATTGTGGATTTTATATTAAACAGCAGAGTCGCTGTTTTATGTTTAGAATATACGAATGCAAATATACGTTAAAATAAACTAAAAAGCAAATAAAATTCCCTTAAATAGATGTAAGCGTAAAGCATGCTATTAAAACATCTAGTTTGGGCATCTGTATACCTGAAGCCTCTGGCCTATCTAGGGGTTCTTTTTACATAATTCAAGAAAAAACACCGAATAAATCAATAAAAACAAAAAAATTTATCGAAAAAACACCTTAACATTGATAATAATTTCAAAAATTAAGAAGTTTGATTAAATAAATTTTATACAGATGCGCCCCTTCCTACCACAGGCACAATATCGTTAAGTTAAGGACAAAAGTGTTCTTCTTGTCACGCTGAGGCTTACCAAAGCATCTTTTAGCTACATAGTTTTTAGATCCTTCTTACCGTCAGGATGACAAAAAACGTTAACTTAATGACATTGACCGCAGGCAGATGTTCATCACATTTAAAAACCAAAACTATATAAAAATGAAAAAAATTGTGATATTACTAGTCGCGCTTTTTACTTTAAGCGCAGCCCAGGCACAAATCTTAGATCCCGTAAAGTGGACATTTGCTGCTAAAAAAACCGGAAAAGATGAAGCCGTACTTTTCTTCAAGGCTACAATCGATAATGGTTGGAATATTTATTCGCAGCATATCGGCGAAGGCGGGCCTGTTCCGACTTCATTCAGCTTTACACCTTCCGGAGATTATCAACTCGTTGGAAAGGTGCTTGAGCCTGCTCCGAACAAAAAGTTTGAAAAGACGTTTAATATGCAGGTGCTTTATTTCACCAAAGAAGTCGTTTTTCAACAAAAAATAAAATTGAAAAAAGGTCAGACAGTCGTAAAAGGTGCCGTTGAATTCATGGTGTGTAACGATACACAATGCCTGCCACCCGATGAAAAAGCGTTTGCCATTAACCTAAAATAATGTCCCTATCCCAGAACTAAATTAAAAGAATTGCACAATGATTATAAAAAGTAATTTCTTCCGCATCAGCATCCTGTTCATTGGGATGAGCTTTATTCTACCCATTCAGGCACAGGAAAAACACAGCTGGAAAGAAGCAGAGGCCGCAGGATACGCGTACCGCTATGTGAGCAATGACCCGATGAATACCCGCTTTTACACGTTAAAAAATGGGTTTACCGTGATCTTGACAGAAAATGCAAATGAACCCCGCGTTACGGCCCAGATCGCCGTACGTGTCGGTAGCAATAATGATCCGGCTACTCACACGGGGTTAGCCCATTATCTTGAACACCTGCTGTTTAAAGGCACAGACAACTTCGGGACCTCCGATTGGAAGTCAGAGAAAGTATTATTAGACCAGATCGAAGAGCTATACGAAACGTACACCAAGGAGACCGATGTAGAGAAACGCAAATCCCTTTATAAAGAGATTGACCGCTTATCCGTAGAAGCCTCTAGGTACTCCGTAGCAAATGAGTACGACAAACTGATGTCTACGATCGGTTCGCAAGGTACCAACGCACATACCTGGTATAATGAAACCGTTTACAAGGAAGATATCCCGTCGAGCTCCATCGATAAATTTTTGATGATACAAGCCGAACGTTTCCGTTATCCCGTATTCAGGCTGTTCCATACCGAACTCGAAACCGTTTACGAAGAAAAGAACATGAGCATCGATAATGACGGAAACCGCGCTTACGAAGCACTATTAGATAAACTTTTCCCAAAAACGAACTACGGACAGCAAACTACATTGGGCACGGTAGAACACCTTAAAAATCCGTCCCTAAAAGTCATACGTTCATTCTATGACACCTATTACGTAGGCAACAATATGGCCATTGTACTGGCAGGAGATTTCAACTCTGATGACATGATCAAGAAGATCGATCAGCATTTTGGCACTTTTCCGGCCGGTAAAGCCGTATCGGATAGCAATATCGCAGAAGACCCGATACAGCGTTCCGCGGTTCTCGATGTTGCAGGACCAAGCGCACAATATATGATGATGGGGTACCGTGTTGGCAAGAGCACGAGCCGTGAAGCTTTACTGGCAGATGTAGCATCTTCCCTATTGTCTAATGGAAAAGCAGGATTAATCGATCTCAATTTATCCCAAAAGCAACGCGTATTGGCTGCAGGCGCCAATGTCAATCAACAAAAAGACTACGGCTTCTTTACCCTTTACGGCTATCCAAAACAGGGGCAGACATTGGAAGAAGTGCGCTCGCTACTTTTAGAACAAATAGCACTGTTAAAAAAAGGGGAATTCGATGCAGAACTAATCGACGCAATCCGTGCCAACAGTACGCTCTCTTTTTTACAGAGCTTAGATAATAATACAGCACGCACACAAAATCTGGTCAGTGATTTCATCCGTACCAAAAGCGCAGGCTGGGATCAAGAAGTAGCCTATCTTGATGCCCTTTCCAAAATTACGAAAGAAGAAATCGTAAACTTTGCAAACGCGTTTTTCAAGGATAACTATATTGTTGTTAATAAAAGACAGGGAGAGGCCGGTGATATTGCTAAAGTAGAAAAGCCACCTATCACGCCCGTACATACTAATGCAGATAAACAATCTTCCTATTTAAACCAAATCGCTTCGATGCCTTCCTTGCCCGTTTCGCCAGAATGGTTAGACTACAAACGCGATATCCAGCAAGCGAAAGCAGGTAAAGCGGCCGTTCTGTATGTACAGAACAAAGAAAATCAATTATTCAGGCAAAACTTTCTTTTTGATATGGGAAGTTGGAACCACAAATTGCTCCCGTTAGCAGGAAGTTATCTATCGTACCTAGGCACTGATAAATTGACTGGAGCGCAAGTACAAGAAGCTTTCTTCAAGTTGGCTTGCAACTACAGCATCAGTATCGGCACAGAAGAAACACGTATTACGCTAACCGGTTTGCAGGAGAATTATGGTAAGGCGATGTTACTGCTTACTGATTTGTTGAAAAACTGTAAAGTTGACGAAGCCGCATTGGATAATCTGAAGAAAGACGTCTTGCAACAACGTCAAAACAACAAGGCAAATAAACGCAATATTATGCAGGGTTTGATGAGTTATGCAGCGTACGGCGCTAAAAATCCTTTCAATGATCAGTTGTCGACCGAGGCATTGACCGCAATCAAAGGGGAAGAATTGGTCGCTTTACTACATGGTCTAATGGATTATGAACATAAAGTTATCGCCTATAGCCCACTTAGCTTAAAACAATATACCGCTGCACTTAGCCAGTACCACAAATCGCCTAAATCGTATAACAGTATACCTGCTAAGCGCGTATACACACGTTTGGATCAAACCGAAAACACCGTGCTTTTTGCGAATTATGATATGGTACAAGCTGATATCAGTTGGTATAGAAAAGGAGCACCTTACCAGGCCGATAAAGAGGCAAGCATAGCCCTGTTTAACAGCTACTTTGGTGGTGGAATGGGGTCTATTGTTTTTCAAAACCTACGGGAAGCCAAGGGGTTAGCCTATACGACCTATGCAACCTATTCAACTCCAGCAAAGAAAGAGGATCCCTTTAGCGTGTCCGCATTTATTGGTACCCAATCCGATAAAATCAGTGATGCTGTGAAGGGCATGAATGCCCTATTAAATACCTTACCCCGCTCGGATAAAGCATTCGATACAGCAAAAAAGAGTTTCCTTAGCGACATCGAAACCCAACGCATCAAAAAAGACGGCATTGTCTTTAGCTACCTGCAAAATCTGAAGAAAGGAATCGATCACGACCGACGCAAGAGCTGGTATGAGCAGGCCAAAACAATGCAGTTCAAGGATATCGAAAACGTTCATCAAACAGCGTTGGCAAGCAAACCTTACACCTATTGTATTGTAGCCTCCGAGAAAAATGTTACCGACGAACAACTCCGCAACATCGGAAAACTTACAAAAGTAAGCCTCGAAGAGTTATTCGGATATTAAGATTTTTTCACACGAACTATTTACAACAGGGGCAGACACATCAGTTTGCCCCTGTTGCTTTTTTATCATCCTTATCCGGATGGTAAGATATTGCCAAACAAATATCACGTGGAAATCGTGACGAAATAGCAGCTTATTTAAATCTTAAGCAGCTGCATTCCAAAACCCGGCGTTGCAGGAGGTATCAATTTGCCATTTTGTATTTTATAGCCCGACAAGTCTACATCATCGGATGTACTAGACACGCCCTCAATCGTAACTGTATTGCCAAGACCTCCGGTTAGATGCGCCGTGTAGTGTGTCTTTAACAATGAACCCCAAGCATGCGGAGATGTCTGTGCGCCCAATCGCTGCAGTTCGGGCATCAATTTGCGCCAATTGGTAAAACCCAAGTCTTCGATATCGGTAAGGTGTACATCGATCAGTTTCTTTTCGATCAGTTCCCTTAGCAGATTTTGATCCCAATCAGCCTCACCATCGGCCAACAGCGTACTAATACCCTCACTTTTTAACCAAGCCCGTAATTTTTCGTAATCTACAACAGTTTCATGGAAAGGTTCTTCAATCCAAAATAAATTAACACCCGATATTCCTTTCATATATTGGATGAATTCTTCAACAGAAAACCCGTTATTCCCATCAACTAATACCCGACAGTCCGGAAAAGCTTCGGCCACTTTTTTTGTGACATCGATATCCCGCTGCAATCCCTCTTTAAAAGGCATCCAACGATTTCCGCGGCCGATCTTTAGCTTAAATTGCCGATAGCCGAGTTTATAATCATATGCACACTCCTCCAGTATTTTATCAATTCCGCCTGGATTATGTGCAGGCTCCAAATCGTCAAAATAAATCATTCCGCTGTAGCAGTCTGTTATGATCGGTTTTTCCTGTCCCAATAACGCATACACCGGTTTATTTAATATTACACCGGCAATGTCGTGCAATGCCATATCAAACGGTATATTTTTCGCGTCTAAAATCCCAATATTTGTTTGAAATACATCCGAAATTTTTTTTCCTAGCAGCTCCTTTGCCACATCTTCGGCATGCCTTCTCGACCCTCTTAACGATCCCCATCCCATAGCCCCCTTATCGGTATGGATAATGCAGGTCTCCACCCTAGGACCGTACCCATGCAAATCAAGACGGGCATTCTTACCCACTAAGCGTGGATACTGTAAACGTACAGACGAAAAATTTATCGACTGAATGGTGTGGTACGATAGCTCTTTATCATTAAAAGGTAGTGACAAAGGTATGGTCGACGACATCCCATACAGCTTTGTATCTAGCAAAGCCGCGGATGCAATACCGATGTTTAAGGCATGTAAAAAGTTTCTTCTTTTCATCTGTTTATTTTTTGTTTTATGGATAAGCTTATGTTTTAGGTCGTATCAATAAATTCACAATTGCCGTTTATCTGCCGATGGGGAGCTATGCGATCGTACCGATTAGTGATTATAATGACGGGTTAATCCTTCGTATAAATCATGCGTAATGTACAGAAATATCAATATAATAAATCGTTTTAGCATTTTGGATGTAAAGATCATACCAGCTTTAATTAAGTTTATGTTTTAGTTATACCTAAAGGTAAAATATTTTTTTCACTACCGTATATATTTTTAAAAAAAAGAGAGAAACATGTTGTTTCCCTCTCTATCTGCCGCCAAGCTATTACCCTAGCTCTGCCGATTTAGCCCATATATTAAGCGCTCCATCTTGCGCATATTGATCGATATCTGCTAATTCATCGGCTGTAAACACTAGGTTCTTAACCGCTCCAACGCAGTCGACGACCTGCTCTGGCCTACTGGCACCTATTAGCGCAGAAGTTATCCTTTCTTTTTTTAACACCCAGGCGATAGCCATTTGCGCTAAGGTCTGACCCCGGCTTTCCGCTATTTCGTTTAATGCTTTTATCCTATCCAAATTCTGCGTGCTTAGGAAGTTCGGGTTTAGTGATTTGTGCTGTGTTGCGCGACTATTTTCAGGAATGTCTTTCAGATATTTTGTCGTGAGCATACCCTGCGCAAGTGGCGAAAAAACAATAGAACCGATTCCAAGATCGTCTAAGGTATCAATCAATCCATCTTCCTCAACCCATCGATTAAGTAATGAATAGCTGGGCTGATGGATTATACATGGGGTACCCAAAGATTTTAATATAGCTACAGCCTCTCTGGTCCGCTTACTGTTATAAGAAGACAACCCCACGTAGAGCGCTTTGCCCGACCGCACCAATTGGTCTAAGGCCTGCATCGTCTCCTCCAGCGGCGTGTTCGGGTCAAATCGATGCGAATAAAATATGTCCACATACTCAAGTCCCATCCGTCTTAAGCTCTGCTCGCAACTCGCAATGAGGTATTTTTTGCTTCCCCATTCCCCATAAGGGCCGGGCCACATTTCATAACCTGCCTTTGTAGAAATAAGCAGTTCGTCGCGCAGACCGTAAAAATCTTCTTTCAGTACTCTGCCAAATGCTGATTCGGCACTTCCCGGGGGCGGGCCGTAATTATTGGCGAGATCAAAATGCGTAATTCCGAGGTCAAATGCCGTGCGGCAAATATCCTGTTTTACACGATGAGGCTTATCGTCCCCGAAATTATGCCATAGACCAAGTGATACCGCCGGCAGCATCAAGCCGCTTTTGCCACATCTATTGTACACCATGTTCTGGTATCTGTCTGGATTAGGAGTGTATTGCATACGTTATTTTAAAAAGTTTAGATCCGATTGTCCGTTTCCTTAATGCATTAGAACGGCAAAGCTAATTTACAAAAAAAACAATAATGCCATCCGCACAAACAATGTTTAATATCATTCGTTGTTTACAACAGAAAAGAATCATCATGGGTACACGAAAAATCAGTAGGCTCCAACACGCAGCGCGTATTCTCCTCGGATCATTTATGATATTCGCCGGCGCTGCACATTTATCATTTTCGCGGTTCGAGTTTCAGGCGCAAGTGCCGAATTGGATACCTTTAGAAAAGGATCTGATGGTGATTTTATCGGGAGTAGTCGAGCTTGCGTTGGGTTTTGCGGTTATCATTCTAGGCCATAAAAAGAAGTGGGTACCGTGGTTGCTTGCCTTATTTTTTGTGGCTGTATTTCCGGGGAACTGGGCTCAATACGTCAATCGGGTTGATGCTTTTGGTTTAGATACAGACCAAGCCCGCCTGCTTCGGCTTTTCTTTCAGCCCGTCTTGATTGTATGGGCATTATGGAGTATGGGGGCAATATCGACGCGTGGTTTTAACCCGGAGTCGAAATAACCCTAGCGATTAGAGAAGAGATATTAAATGTGGGTATTACTTCGCAAATCTTTTTGTACATGCCACACAGCCGATTACGGCTATTGTAACAGCCAGCATACCGAAGCTCACCTTTTCGTGTAGCAATGAGCTCGCAACCGCCAAGCCCAAAAAGGGCTGTAACAGCTGTAATTGACCTACCGTTGCGATGCCTCCCTGCGCCAGGCCCCGGTACCAAAAGATAAAGGCAATAAACATACTAAACAGCGAAACATACGCCAGGCCAAGCCAAGCCCCTGTACTGATATCCGCAAGCGAAGGCGGCATATACATCAGGGTAAGCGGCATCATAACAGGCAGTGACAGAACCAATGCCCAGGAGATGACCTGCCAGCCGCCCAATGTGCGGGTGAGTTTGGCCCCTTCCGCATACCCCAATCCGCAAAAAACAATTGCCGCAAGCATTAATATGTCGCCCAAAGGTGAAGACGCAAAGCCCTGTGCAACAGCATACCCCATTACCAAAAGACTGCCGACAACTGAGAAAAGCCAAAACACCGGCCGTGGGCGTTCGCCTCCGCGAACGACGCCAAAGATCGCCGTTGCAACAGGCAACATGCCCAAAAAGACGATGGAATGTGCCGAAGTAACATATTGTAGCGCCAGAGCACTTAATAAGGGAAAACCGACCACCACACCAAGCGCAACAATAGCCAGTGGTAAAAGCTGCTTTTGGGCAGGGCGTTTTTCCTTAAAAACCAACAACGCGATCAGCGCAAGTATCCCTGCAATAGAAGCCCGCGCCGCCGTTAAGAATATCGGGTTGAGTTCTAATACAGCGATCCGCGTAGCAGGAAGCGATCCACTAAATAATATCACCCCCATTATGCCATTTAGCCAACCTTGTGTGGTATCCTCTTTTACCTTACTTAACCCTATTTCTGCCATGATCTACTATTTTGCTGTAAAATTCGTCAACTAAAAAGAACAAACACAGTCACAGTTTTTGTTATTTGGATAGACACAGTTACATTTGTAGGGTGAAGAAAGACTTTTTATACCAGGAGATAGCAGGCAACATTGCCAACAAGATCAAAACAGGTGTACTGAAAGAAGGCGAACGTCTGCCTTCGGTACGCATGTTGAGCACGGAGCACGGCATAAGTGTAAATACAGCCAAGCGGATATTTCTTGAACTGGAAGCGCAATCGCTCGCACAATCCAAACCCCAGTCCGGTTATTTTGTCAGCCCGTTAAGTTACCTGAAACTTCCGCTGCCTGAAGTAAGCAAGCCCCTGCCTATAGCCAACAATAAAGAACCGAATGATTTGATCAACGGTGTTTACTCCACGATGGGCCGTCATGACTTAACGTTATTTTCTATTGGTGTGCCTTCGGGCAATATTTTGCCCCTGGCAAAGCTAAAAAAGGAAATTGTGCTGGCTACGAGATCGTTAAAAGAAGGCGGTACCGAATACGAACCTTTACAAGGTAATCTAAAGCTGCGAAGAATGGTAGCCGTTCGATCCTTGGCCTGGGAAGGCGCATTAACAGAAGACGACGTCATTACGACGAGCGGCTGTATGAATGCATTGGCACTATGCCTTATCGCGGTAACAAAGCCAGGCGATACCCTCGCATTGGAGAGCCCCTGCTATCCCGGTATTTTGCAGCTCGCGGTCAGTATGGGATTGCATGTGCTTGAAATTGCTACACACCCTGTGAGCGGGATAGATATTGATGCGCTTAAAAAATTACTTCCCCAAATAAACGTCTGTCTGCTAGTGCCCAATTTCAATACGCCATTAGGGTATTGCATGCCGGATCAAAACAAGAAAGAAATCGTAACCCTTTTGGCACAATATAATATCCCCTTGATTGAAGATGATACCTATGGTGATATTCACTTTGGCCCTGAGCGTCCTAAATGCTGTAAATCTTTTGATACCGACGGAAATGTGTTGTGGTGCGGTTCGGTATCAAAAACCCTGGCCCCCGGCTACCGGGTGGGCTGGATTGCCCCCGGCAAATACAAAGACCAAATATTAAAACTAAAGCTGATCCACGCGATATCTTCCACCTCTATCATCCACGAAGCGGTAGGGAATTTCCTCATGACCGGTAGATACGATAATCACCTCCGTCATTTTCGTAAGACGCTACAGGAAAACTATCAACGCTATGCACTTGCCATATCCGCGCATTTCCCTGATGGCACTAAAATAAGCCGGCCACAGGGCGGGCTTGCATTATGGGTAGAGCTACCGAAACAAATTGACACGGCAGAACTGTATAATTACGCTTTAAAAAAGCAAATAAGTATCGCTCCCGGTAGAATGTTTACCCTACAAAATCAGTTTCAGCATTGCATGCGCCTTTGTATTGGCCTGCCCTGGACAGAAGAGCTGCAGTTAAAACTAAAACAGCTTGGAAACCTTGCAAAAATGCTTGCGTAAGCAAACTAAAAAATCCCACTTTTTGTGTGGGATTTAAAGATATTATTTGATCGTATTATTCGTATTGAGTTTAAACCGAGATGCGTCAGACGAAACGTCGTCTATAAAATCACTTCCCCAAGTTTCCATCAGTGTGATAATGGGCAAAAGCGACTCACCCAGTTCGGTTAAAAAATACTCGACTTTAGGTGGAAGTATAGGATAAATGACTTTTCTGACAACGCCATGTTCTTCCAGTTCTTTTAGTTGCAGGCTCAGCACACGTTTGCTTGCTTCCGGGTTTTTTCTTGCTAACTCGCTTGGTCTGTGTATCCCTTTATGGATCGAATTAATCAGACAGGGCTTCCATTTCCCCCCTATTATTTCGAGGGTTATGCTCATTCCGCAACTGAAATCTTTTGGTATTTTTTTTTCGTACATCGCTATTTAACCTGCATTTTTATAGGACAAATTTAAGCTATATTTTAAACAATGAATATAGTGACAATATTTTCACTATAGCATTATTTTAACCCGTATTTTATCTTGTTTCCGATGTCCATACTTTTGGATGTATTAATTTTAATAAATAAACACATGGAATTATCAAACAAGGATAAAGCAGAAGCTATACAAAACAGCATCGAAACGGAAACGTTGGCAGAAATAGGACTAATTCATCCGGAATCCTATAAACAACATAATCCAAATGTAGCAACCGGGCTTCAGGCAATTTTGGCATTACACGAGCAGATGCCGATGGAGAAGGTATATACGAATGTGGTTCGTAAATTTCAAGATGGTGATATCGGATTTGTTCATGTAGATTATTTTCTTTTCGAACACACGGCGGCCTTTGATATACACCGTTTTGAAAATGGAGTCAGCGTAGAGCATTGGGACAATCTTCAAACTAACAGCAGAAAGCTGAACAAAAGTGGAAGGACGATGACCGATGGAAAAACCAAAGCAGTAGATCACCATAAAACAGACGACAACAAAAGACTGGCTCAAAATTTTGTTAAAAATGTATTGGTTAACGGGCAAATCGATCTTGTATCGGCGTATTTTAGAAACGATGAATTAATTCAGCATAATCCCTATATGGGAGATGGTGTTCAAGAGTTTCTAAATGTGTTAGCGCAATGGAAAAAGGACGGAAAACCTCAAATCTATAACAAAATTCATAAAGTACTGGGAGAAGGCAATTTTGTTTTGGTATTAAGCGAGGGTTCCTTCTGGGGAGAGCACGCAGCCTTCTACGACCTGTATCGAATTGAACAGGACAAAATTGTAGAGCATTGGGATGTTATCGAAGCGATACCCGAACAGAAAAAACGGAAAAACGACAACGGAAAATTTTAACCATGAAGCATCGGCAAAAATATTTTAGATTCATTAATACATTTTTTGTTGTATTACCTACAACCTTCGTAATTTCAATAGTCACTCATTTGATGAAAGGGACTTTTATCGAAAATCGGATTGATCTGTTTTTTAAATCCTGGCTTTTACTATTACCAATCGCTTACCTATGCGTATTGTTATTATTGCCATTAGCAGACAAAATAACCAACAGGATTTTAAAATAGTGTAAGAAAAGGACCATCCGAAAATTGAGGGCACTGAAAAAGTGCCTTTAGAAATTAAAGGTTAAAAACGAGCAGAAAAACTAAGTTTTACCGCTCGTTTTTTTTTATCTTAAAGTCGATTTAGAAAAATGCTTTTAGATGTTAGCTCAACAACAAGAACTTCAGTTCAGTTCCTTTTCGAGGCTGTATAACCTGATCATTCCCAAGGACAATCTGCTTTGCAAGATCAGCGAGGATGAATTTCCCTAAGGTAAGCATATTGCAGTTAACCATTTATATTGTTATTTTTAGAGTGATCATTTCACACTTTAGAGATCAAAGGCAGACCTGTAATTCTTTCATCAAAGTGGTGGACGTTTGGGTCATAGCTGATTAGCCTCCAATAGTAAAAGTTATTATGAGATATATCGTAACATTGACAAGTTATGGACATCGTGTCGAAAGTATCGCACCGTATGCGGTCTGTTCGCTACTGAATCAAACCTTGGCTCCCGACAGAATAATTTTTTGGCTTGCATATGATACTCCTGTACCGCCAATACTAAGAAAACTGTGCGGTATCGGATTGGAAATAAAATTTTGCGAAGATCTGAAATCGTACAAAAAGTTAGTTCCTGCTATGATTGAATTTTCGAATGACGTCTTAATCACGGCAGGCGACGATCATCTCTACCCCAATAACTGGTTCGAACAACTTAAAATGGCTTTTTTGGAAGATACTTCTAAAATCTGTGTACACAGGGCGCATGACCCGACATTAAACCAAAGCAGTACTACTTCAGTTCCTTATATAAAAGCAGGTTACGAAATAGGTTCTGTTGGAAGCTATACTACCCCTTGGTGGAATCAAGGCTCTGAGAATAATAGCGGTGGGTATTAAAACGTCCTTATAAATTATGCAACTATTATTCTGAACAATAAATCATGAGAAATATAATTTTAATTTTACTATGTGCTTTGGTCAACTTGGTTTATTCCTCGTGTATCAATAGCAACACCTCGGATTCAGGTATAAAAGAAATCACACATCAATCCCATGTTAGAAACTATTATCTGGATCACGAAAAAAGGGTGTTCGTATGCATCGAAGAGAAAGATAGTCTGATCTCGATTTACGAATTTTACAGAAACGATTCTTTAATCAGGAAATATACGAATGTTGAGAAAAATGGTGAAGTCAGCTTAGCCTGTGAGACGTTTACCGGTACTTCCATAAAGAAGGTATCCGGCAACGATTCTTTACAACAGAATACATCGGGAGAAAGCCATAGTGCAGACAGTTTAAATGCATATTATACAACCCACTTTGATGCAGTAGATTCGGTAGAGTTTTGGAAAGAGGTGACCGATATGTTGGACTCATCTACTTTTCATTTGCCCAACGATCAATGTTTACTGGATTCCAGTTATTCCAATTCAAAATATGAAGACCAGGCAATAGTTCTGAATGCAGCTAATCTCGTTAAAAAGATTGACGTGAACAATTTTGAACAACTTCCAAAACTGTTTTTTGATGTCAGCATTGATCAGCAAGGACATATTAAAAGCGTAGAATACACCTCCTGGGGATCAAAAGTCTATGGAAAGCTCATTGATGAAATCGGCGAGATACTTGTTTCAGAATCTATACGTGGCTATCAAATATTACAACATCCGGTTAAAGTGAAGCTGCCGATAGGCGTAGTCATTAAATCAGGTAAACTACCATAGTCATCCTTATACCGTAGTGAATATTTACACTACATCTACATGAGAAGAATGGAACCAAATACACATAGCCATATATCGTCACCGTTAAAAGAGACTGCCTTTTTGAGAGGTCACTGAAAAAGTCCTTTAGTAAAAACGGGGTTGAAAATTTAGGTTTTCAGCCCCGTTTTTTGTATCTTAATAGTGTCAAAAGAAAAAACACAAATATGCTTGCCCACTAAGGGAAAATTGCTATCGGCCGGGCGCAAGGTCCAAAACCTATTCGGTCACCATCAAATCAGGCACACACCTAAAGCAGATGGCATTCCAGGAAACCGCGGAATACAAAGAAAACATCAAACACAGATATAAGATCGAAGCGAAGAACAGTGAACTAAAGAACGTTCATGGCTATGGCCGTGCGATAGCCTATGGCATCGAAAACATGCAAATGCAGGGCGCATTGGCAATCTTTACCGTAAATCTTAAAAAGATCATCAAGCTGATGAACTAAGTTCCAGGAAAATGATCTCAAGCCCTCCATTAAATCGGTAATACATCTATATCAACCACATGAAATCACCCGAGCAAACAATGGGATAAAAGAAAAGCGACCAAGTAAAAGTTGCCTTTTCCTGATCGCTTTAAGATCTTAAAATTATTGAAATACTTTTTCAGTGCCCTCCGAAAATTGATGGTCCTTTTACTTGTGATCATGTTGCGTTATGCTAGTTTGCGCTGTCTTTCCGGCGACCATTTTTCTTTGCTACCTCAGCGAGTAAGCGGCTTACCAAAAAACTGACACAGGCACCCACGGCAGATAATATGGCAGTCTGTAACATATCACCCCATTGGATGCTTGCCCAAATTGAACAAACGGTACCTCTTGAGATGTGAGATGTGAGATATTAGATTGAGATTTACGACTCACCAATTCCTGATTCCGGCTACCCGTTTCCTGATTTCCAGTCACGATTCACCAGTCACTAATTCCTAGTTACCAACCCCTCGAAGATTGCCGCGTCGCTAACATTACGGTGTGATTAATTAAATCGCAAAACTTGTAGATTATTGTTATTTTAGCTTTGTAATTTAATTCATAGCATGAAGATGCAATTGATCAGTAACCATACACACATAAAAATGAAAAGATTATCCAGTAGCTTATCCGTACTCATCGCCCTCTCTGCGTTTACAGTATCTTGTAATAACAGTAACCAAAAAACAGACACCGAGCAAGAAGATTCCCTGCGCGTAGAAGTACCGAATACGGAAAGCAGTACAACGCCCAGCACATCGCCGTCCTTCGATATCAATACGATTGCCCTATCGGACAAAGAACTGGGTGAATTTCCATTTTTCAGTTTGCCAGAGGGATTAGCCCTGCTCAATAAAAAACCAATCGAACGCAAGTTTGACCGGATCTTTTTTCCGATTGATGGAGTCATGACACCGATTGAAGGAAGGGTATGGAAAGCCGACATCAGTACAGAAGGACGAAAACATGGCGAATGGTCTTTGCCCTACTTTGAAAAGAGCTATACCGAAGCGATTGTTGCCGTTGGCGGAGTGAAAATTTTTGATGGCAAAGTTTCGAAAGATGAAATTGATCGCATTAAAGACGAAGCCACCTATTTTGGCGAAGGTGGATCGATCGATTATTGGAATTCTCCAGTAAAAGTCTACGTGATCCGCAGAGCAGACGGTGGCGATGTGTATATCCAATTTTCGGGCAATACAGCCGGGGGGCGGCTACAGATTCTTCAGCAAGAAGCCTTTAAACAGACCATTACGATGTTAAAATCAGACGAAATTGCAACCCAACTGAATGAAAAAGGGAAAGCCGTTTTGCATATTAACTTCGATACGGACAAAGCCACATTGAAACCAGACGGCGTCGATGCCGTAAACGAGATCACCAAAGTATTAAAAGCCGATAACACGCTTAAACTTGAAATCAATGGGTACACTGATAATTCGGGAACTGCAGATCACAACAAAAAACTTTCCGAAGCGCGAGCAGCAACTGTCAAAAGTGAGCTAATCACTGCAGGTATCAGCGCCGATCGCTTAAGTTCAGGCGGGTACGGACAAGATAATCCGATAGCCGATAACACCACGGAAGAGGGCAAAGCACAAAACAGAAGAGTAGAGCTGGTAAAGAAATAACACTATTGTCTGATATATCTTATTTCTTGAGGGCCACTCGTGTGGGCGTTAAGTGGATCACACGGGCTATATCATCATTGGCTCATGCCAGCCTGCTAATTTGAAGCTGCCGTAAAATCGGCTATAATCCGTTTCAACGCCATTTTGAACCAGTATGTGAAATCCTGCGGTTGCGCATCCACCTCCTGCTCCAGTTGGCCTAGCGATATCCACCTGTAATTTTGGATTTCGGCCGGATTGGGATCCGGTTGAACATCCGTGTAGCCGTAAAAAACGTGGTCATACTCATGTTCTATCAGGTTATTCTCCACGGGTATATTATATATAAAAGAAAAAGCCTTCTCTAGGCTACACGACAGTCCCATTTCAAATACCAACCGCTCCTTTGCACTTTCTGCGATATCTTCATCCCACTGTGGATGCGAGCAGCAGGCATTTGTCCATAGGCCGGCACCATGATACTTTCCTTTTGCCCGCTGATGAATCAGCATATCGCCATTCCCGTTAAATATAAAAATTGAAAAGGCACGGTGCAAGACACCCAATCGGTGCGCTTCCATTTTGTCCATCTCTCCTAGGGCTGCATCTTCCCTATCCACCAGTACAACACTATTTCTTTCCATAAACAATTTATTGTCAATATATCCTACCTCAAACGCCACTTCGGTAATCACATCAAGTTAAAGCCGGTTCACTAAACGTGTCCCGGGCAAACTTTTTAAAAAAGAACACGTTCCATAAAATCATGGTATACCCATACACGGCATCTTCTACCGGAATGGTACCTATACGTATCCCCATATAGTGGCCTGTCGTGTAATTCACGATGGGCTGATCCAGTCCCGTACCGGTTAAAACGCCATTCACCATAAAAAAACCTGGTAACAGCATCGCATAGATCAATGAAGCTTTACCGATCCATGATACCTTGGCCATAAATTTCAGGTACAGCAGCGATAAGGCCGTGACGAGAAACGTAATGAATGGATAAATTAAATCCCGATTAACAATAGCGAGCACAAGGCACGAAACCGCGATCACAAGGCAGAAGTACAGATCCGTCTGTTGCCTCCAATCCAAATTAAAAAACTTATCCAGACAATAGAAAGTGAAAACACAGGAGAATGGGATACATATAAAAAACAGCCATTCCTCCAGGGGCAGTCCGAGCAGACGTACACCGATCAGGTAATCGTCGTTAAACCACCATACCCCCATTTTGGTAAACCATGCATCCCAAATAATGAATGGCACTAATACCAGTGTCGCGCTCTTGATAAACGGCACGAAAAATTTGTCGAATCTAATTTTCGGATGAAACGAGAAAATAAAGCAGATGACCACTGCCAAAAAATTTACGAGTAAGTAGGTATATTGCTTCATGATATAAATCTCATAACTAACTAAATTTTAGTATTTTTATCTTTAAAATACATTTTAAAATATTTGATCGGCACCCATAGAAAGCCAAAGCATTCCCCCTGTTCCTTTCCTGTATGTTTGTGATGCTGTTTATGGGCTCTTCTTATGGCAAGCAAATACGGATTCTGCGTATCGCGAAGGAATTTAATACGCTGATGGATGAAAATATCGTGTACAAAGAAATACGAGCAGCCATAAAGGGACACGCCAAGTCCAACGTAAAACCAATAGTTAAAACCCTGCACCGATCCATAATACATTAATAGAAAAGCCGGCACCGCAAAAATGACAAAGAAATAATCATTTCTTTCCAATTTGCTATCGTGTCCATGATCATGGTGGTCTCTGTGTAAAAACCATAAGAAGCCGTGCATTACATACTTATGTGTGCACCAGGTAAAGCCTTCCATAAGTAAAAACGTAGCGATAACGATTAAAAAGTTCATATCTTTATGTATTAAATTTTTCCTCCAACACCTTGAACCGATGGTCGAATATGTAATCTAATTTCTTTTTGACGAGCAGCCGGTGTACACAATCCCCCAATAACCCAAAGGGCAATTCGTAGTCTATGGTATCGGTCATGAGCACCCCGTGTTCATTTTCAACAAAATCATGCTGATGATTCCATAATTTGTACGGCCCTTTTTTTTGGTAATCCGTGAAGCTGCGCAAGGGTACTACCTGCGTAATTTCCGTCTGCCAGCCCATCGTTATACCCCATAAAGGGGTCACGTTATAGTCAATCTGCATTCCCTCATAGATCGACGCACTGTCTAGCGCAGACCGTACCTTAAATTTCATCGATGCAGGTGTGAGGACAGCTAGGTTGTATGGCGACGAAAAAAACTGCCATGCCGTCTCTAAATCAGTCTTAAGCTGCTGCTTTCTGTGTAGTTTATACTTCATATATCTTAGAGCATAGCGAGTTTATACTGAAAATAACAGCTCATCATCAACGACAGCTTTCTTCCGTTGTTTATCCTTATACGTTTATTGACAATCGTATCTGCAGATGTGCACCTTATTTTTTTAAACAAAGATATGTAATACCGATAGGCCAAATAAACACCGTATTTTGATGAAGTTGGCAACATTTTAATACCAGTCAATGCCAGATCAAATTCTGCTTTTATCTCTTCTTCTATAGCTATTTTAACATCACTGGTAAATGCATTTAGGTCAACGTTGGGAAAATAGGTGCGTCCCAATATATGAAAATCATCTTTTAGATCGCGTAGGAAATTTACTTTCTGAAAAGCAGATCCCAAGCGCATGGCGTAGGGTTTCAGCCGTTCGTATTCCGATTTATCCCCCTTCACAAACACCTGCAGACACATTAAACCGACCACTTCCGCAGATCCGACGATATAGGTATCATACAATTCTGCGTTGTATGCAATTGGTTGGAGATCCATTTCCATACTTCGTAGAAACGTATCGATCAGTTCATGATCAATCTGATATTCGTGGACGACATGCTGAAAAGTATTTAAGATCGGGTTTAAGGAAATCTGTTCGTCCAAAGCCTCCTGCGTCTGTACCCTAAAACGTTGCAATAATTTAGCTTTATCATAACCATGGAAACTATCGACAATTTCATCCGCCAACCGCACATAACCGTAAATCGCATAGATAGCTGGTCGAATCTCCGCATTTAAGGCCAAAATACCTAAAGAAAAGCTCGTACTATACTTTTTTGTTGTCTCTTTACTTACCTCAAAAGATAACTGATCGAATAACTCCTTCATAATTTATAATTTACATGAATAGATGGTGATAATGCACACACTTCATGTGCTACAATTTTGCCCGATATGATCGACGGTGGAACACCTGGACCGGGTACAGTGAGTTGCCCGGTATAAAACAGATTTTTTACTTTACGGTTACGTACAGACGGTTTAAATACCGCCGTTTGCCGCAAGGTATTAGCTAGACCGTAGGCATTTCCTTTAAAAGCATGATAATCGGTCATAAAGTCTGCTATACAAAAGCTTTTCTTGTAAGTTATCTGTGCTAACAGTCCTGTGGTATGCGTATGTTTTTCCAGACGTACAATCATCTGTTTAAAATACGCTTCGCGCCTATTCTCGTTATCGTCCAATCCTGTCGCAATCGGCATCAGCATAAACACATTCTCATGGCCTTCAGGTGCTACGTCTGCATCTGTCTTCGAAGGGCAGCAGGTATAAAAAAGCGGTGCAGATGGCCACTTCTTGTCTTCATAAATCTCCTTCGCCTGCTGATACAGATCGTGCTCAAAAAACAATGTATGATGTTTCAGGTTGGGAATAGTACGGTTAAAACCCAAATAATAAATAAGGCAAGAAGGTGCAAAGGTACGGCTCTCCCAATATTTTTCATTATAGTTGCGGTACTTCCGCTCCAGCAATTGCTCACTATGGTGATAGTCGGATGAAGCAATGATAGCATCTACTTCTATCTGGTTTCCGCCAATTTGAATGGCTTTGGCGTACTTGTCTTCAACCACTATTTGTTGTACCTCCGCATGAGCATGAAATACCACACCAAGATCTTTTGCTACCGCCATCATAGCTTCTATAACCCGAACAAAACCTCCCATGGGGTACCAGGTACCCAGTTTATACCCACCATAATTCATCAAGCTATATAGCGCCGGGATATTATCAGGCATTGCACCTAGGAAAATCACTGGGAATTCCATCAGCGTCACCAATTTCGGATCGGTAAAGTACTTCCGAACAAACTGACTAAAATCACTTAGCAAGTCAAGCCGAAGTGCACTTTTCGCTATTTTCAGCGATACAAATTCAAACCAGGAGTGACAGGGCTTATTCACGAAATCCATCATGCCCACTTCATATTTGTATTTGGCGTCTGTCATAAAGCGATCCAGTTGAATTGCAGCACCAGCCTCTATACGCTCAAACAGCGCTCTCATTTCATCGTAATCTTCTGGCAGCGCAATGACCTCGTCTGCAAATACCATCTCAAACTGCGGATTAAGCGATACCAACGTATAAAAATCCGCGGCAGATCTACCAAAATCCTGAAAAAAGTTGTCGATAATGTCAGGCATCCAATACCAGCTAGGCCCCATATCAAAGGTGTAGCCCTCGTCGGTTTTAAACTGCCTAGCCCTCCCCCCGAAGCTGCCGTTCTTTTCATACACGTGTACCTCATGCCCCTCTTTAGCCGCATATGCTGCTGCAGAAATACCCGAAAAGCCCGAACCTATAATCGCTATTTTCATCTACAAATTATAGTTTTAGTTACTGTCTATTAAATGGTTATGATAGGCCACCTCCAGTAATTGGTTGGTACCCAAGTTTTGTTCGTAAATAGGTTGATGAAAATCAACCAGCTTATTAAGCAGATGGATAAGTTCCATCTTCTCCGATGTACTCAAGTTGCCCGACACCACGCTGGTTGCTTGCCTTATTTTCGCCATTTGACGCTCTAATGCCAGGTTGCCCGCTTCCGTAATCGAAATGATCTTACTGCGTTTATCCGCTAATGAGTCAGCTTGTTCTATCCAGCCCTGGGCTAATAGCCGGTTAATAATCTGTATACCGTAAGGTTTTTCATGAATGTTACGTTGGATTAGCTGCATTTTGGACATCCCGCCAAATGCCCGTAGATTAATCAAATAAATGAATTCCTCCTGTGTGGAAAAATCAGAACCCGCTATAGCAGATTTAGAATACGACTTAGCATACCGATTTAGCTGTACCAACAGGGTACTTAGTGCACTTTCTGGACTCCTGCCGTTCTCTTTCCCTTCCCATTGTGGATTTTTTTGGGGTAACTCTGTATTATTTTCTACCACCCACGCTATAAAATCCTCTATGCCTACAGGAGCGTCTTTATCTACAATCGATTCGTTTTCAAACCGTTCGACTAAATTGATAACATCTTTTACCAGTCTATATTTCATCTTGACTACTTATTGCAATAATTAGTCCAAAAATAAACTAAATAATTTTATTTAAGTATAAAAATATACTTAATTAACAAAAACAAAGTAGCCGCAGCCATACCGAAAAGAAAATGCCCCCTATCTTTATTCCGTTAAAAGACAGGAGGCATAAACCATAATTGTATTTTTCTTCCGTGGATAGCGTATGCTTAGCGACGTTCCACCCCCACTTCATCCGCCCACTTTTGGTAACTTTTTCTCATTTTTTCGACCACAGCAGGATACTTCGCGCTAAGATTCTGCAATTCTACTGGGTCTTCCGCCAAGTTAAATAATTTGATTTCATCTTTCGGGTATCCGCAAATCAATTTCCAAGAGCCGTCTCTCATGGCCCACTTGCCAAAGTGCTCCCAATAGAGCGGTCTTTCTGCTATATCATCTCCATTAAAAGCCGGTAGCAACGAAATACCCCTTAGTTCCGTAATCTCTTGTCGATGGTACTGTTTGGGGTATGTAGCCCCTGCAACGTCGATACAGGTGGCCATAATATCTATTACGTGTCCTACGACGTTGGATCGATTATTTTCTTTTTTCGCGATAACCTTAGGCCAGTGGGCAATGAAGGGGGTAATGATTCCGCCTTCCTCCGTGCACGATTTATACATTGTATAGGGTGTGTTAGATGCGTTGGCCCAAGGTTCATCATAGGCCACATAAGACCCTCTCTGTCCGGGCTTTACTCCAGGAACATTTAATTTTCTCCCGTCAATGTTTTCAGCGCTGGCTCCGTTGTCCGAAAGAAAGACAATTAGTGTATTATCAAACTTCCCTTGCCGCTTCAACGTTTCCATAATTTTACCTACACCTTGATCCATTCGATCGACCATCGCGGCATAAACCTCCATCCGATCTGCCCAATCCGCCGGATCCGCTATCGCCTCCCAGTTGGGTATACCTTCCGTACGTGCAGAAAGTTGATGACGCTGATCCAGCATACCGAGCCGTTGCATCTTTTCGTACCGCTGTGTGCGAATATGTTCCCATCCCTGATCATAGATGCCATCATAGCGCGCTATATCTTCCTCTAGGGCGTGTAACGGCCAATGTGGCGCTGTGTAGGCGAGGTACAAAAAGAAAGGCGCTTCTTTTTCTCCAATTTCATGCTGCTCCAGGAATGCGACAGCCGTATCCGTCAATGCATCAGTCATGTAAAAATTGTCTGCAGGCGGAAACCACAGGTCGTTTTGATGTACCATTTGCCTTCTACGCGGTTCTTCGACCAGCTCAAAATAACTGCTTGCTCCGCTGATCAAGCCAAAATAGCGGTCAAATCCACGTTTTAAAGGCCAATGCTTCCGATGCTCGCCTACATGCCATTTTCCAGACATATAGGTCTTATAGCCCACCGCTTTCAAAACTTCAGCCAAAGTCACTGTCTTGTTGTTCAAAAACCCCTGATATGGCCCGGGCTTGGGTTTGCTCTCCGCTGCACTTACCATTTTTCCCATTCCAGCCTCATGCGGATACACACCCGTTAACAAGGATGCTCTAGAAGGGCAACATCGTGTTGCGTTGTAGAACGAACGAAACTGAATCCCGTCAGCAGCCAGCTGATCCAGGTTTGGTGTCTTGATCTCACTGCCATAACAGCCGAGATCGGAATAACCCATATCATCCACCAAAATCACAATGATATTTGGACGGTCACGGTCCATACCTGAAACCTGACCGATAGCCGAATCTGCCGACAATAGGATTACAAAGGCAAGTATCCATCCATATAGTAATTGTTTTAGCCACGAAATACGGTGTTTGTCTAAAGCTGCGAGTTTCATATTTTCGATGTTTAATGATCAATTTCTGTTAACGGGGGTAAATTGCGTTCAGCTCCGGCATACCCTTTATTCTGATTGATGATTCCCAGGGTATTGGTATTAATGGCGTCTGCAGGGATCGGGAATAAGACGTGATATGGGCTAATCCGACATTCAGAAGAACCCCATCTCAAATGTTCCTTATAAAAATTATTAGTTGCCATCACCCTGTCGTACCAAAAATTCCGCTCGCTGAATTCGTCCAACGAGTAACCATTACGCCCTTCGGCCGCCATAATATACGAAATCCGCACCAATTCTGATTTGCGGTGCTCTTCTGCAAAGAGCTCACGTGCCCGTTCGTCCAGTATAAATTCTATTGTGACATCGCCAGCGGCAATTTCACCCGCATCCGCCCGGCGTCTTATGCTATTAAGATCTGCAGCAGACAGGTCCATTCTCCCAAGCCAGTAATACGCCTCGGCACGTAATAAATAGGTCTCCGCAGAGCGGTACACATAATAGTCCCCCTGTCCTCCATTTGGCGGCTGATCCGTTGTCGCTTGCGGCACAAACGTTTTATAAAACGGAAAAGAGTGATAATGTTGGAAGGTGTCTACAATTGCAGCAAAGTTACGGGGATCAATGGGCTTACCGAAATCCCGTGATGCAGGGTTATTGTAAAGCAGTTCTTCTTGTAGTACCCAATTACCATCCTTTCGTCTCAGGTCGTTGTCATCTTTCCACACCTCATAAAGGTAATAATTAGAAGGCCGAAGATTAGAATTACCGCGGCCAAGCGAATCATAGGTTGCGCCGCGATCTAGCGTACCCCGTGCTGCCCTGCTATCCAATACGCGGGCGTTCCACCACGCAGGGTGGTAATTGCGCATCGTATGGAGACCACCTGTACGCACCTCATCCGGTAAATCATTTCTATCCAATACACCCAAGATAGTTTCGGTATTAGCGGCGTTATGTACGTTTACCGGACGGTGTAAATCCCAGAACAAGTTGCGCGATGGAGCAGCTTCAACTTCAGGTCCGAACCGTTCGCGCATCAGTGGATGCTTCGCGATTACATCAGCAGCCATATCGACCGCCTTTTCATACGCTCTATTCGCAAGATATATCTTCGTCAGCAAATGTTTACCTGCCGATCGACTTGGCACTCCTTGCCGCATCTGTTCAGGAAGCCACTGTACCGCAAATTCCATTTCCTGTTGCATACGATCCAAGATCGTCCAACGGGAATGCGTAAAAAAGTCGAGCTTCGCTTCCAGCAATTCCTTGTCGATATACGGTACATCACCAAATTGATTGACCAGTAAATAATACCAATATGCCCGGTGAAAGTAAGCTTCCGCTAAAATTTCATTCCGATCCTGTTCGCTGCTCCAAGTGATATCATCGATTCGGGACACGAGGCTGTTTACGACACGTATCGGTCTGTACGCCCATTGAAAATTATCGAGCACGTAGTAGTTTCCGTCCGCATTGGGCGTGAGCTGTAGGTTCATATTCCGTATACCATTGTCATTCAATGGCCCAGCTACGCCCAATTCGGTAAAAATAGATTCTGACACCACGGTGTTTAGCTCCCCGTAAAACGAATTTCGGAGATTCTTCCGCGCGGTAACCAGCATAGATTCAAATCCTTCTTTGTTAATCAGCAGGTTTTCAGGCGCGTAAAACGATAGCGGTTCCGGTTTCAGCCATTCTTTGGAACATGAGATAACTGCGCTGCCGCTTATCAACACAACTATACTATATAAAATTCTTTTTTTCATTTTATTAATACTAAGAGATAAACTAAAACGATGCATTGAGTCCGAGTGTAAAAATCCGAGGCATTGGACTATTTTGTGATTCGGGATCCCAGCCAGACCACTTGCTCCAGGTGAGCAAATTGCGTGCACTCGCAAAAAATCTAAGCTGGTTTACAGATACTTTCTCCAATATTTGTTGCGGCATGCGATAGCCTATCGCAGCATCCTGCAGCCGTAGAAAACTGCGGGACTCGTACATATTTATTCCGCCTTCAAACAGCCGGTAATTCACATTAAGACGCGGATGTGTATTCGATCTATTTTCTGCTGTCCAATATGGGATATCCAGTGTATTGGCCCGGTCATAGATATTTGAGCTCGAGTGATTAAAATCACCGCGCTCACCGATGTGTCCCAAATCGGCACGAACGAAGATGTTGAGATCAAAATATGTTAAGAAATTAAAATCATTACGCCAGCCCAGCGTGTATCGTGGTTGGCGCCAACCTATAAACTGTTTATCATCAAACTGTCGGTATGCGCCATCTGCATTAACATCTTCCACACGGTATTCTCCCGGTCGCATTCCATATTGCCCAGCTGCATCCGCTTCTTCCTCCTGCCATATGCCCTGTATGCGGTAATCCCACACGCGATCCAGCGCCTCTCCCGGAAAATAGCCATTAGCGTAATCGGGTACCTCTCTTGTTACCGTCTGCCCATTCACTTCCTCCTCGATCATATCTCCCCAAAGGCGGTTTATACGGTTACGGTTCAGTGAAAACACCAGACTACTGCGCCAGGTTAGATTTTCCTTCTTCACCAACTGCCCTTCCACCGTTGCATTTATGCCTCTATTGAAGAGTTCTCCCAAATTGGTTGTTACCGATTCGTAGCCAATTATCCGAGGTAGCCTACGGTCTAGTAACAAGTCGTATGTTGTTCCTTGATAAGCGTCTAACGTTACCGTAAGCTTTCTTTCAAAAGCAGTTAAGTCTACGCCGATATTGTACGCTTCGGTCCCCTCCCATTTCAAGTTGGGGTTCGCCATCGAGCTATTTGTCAAGCCGACCACGACATTCGTGCCATCGAAATATGGATTGCGGGATAGATTAGAAAGAGCCGCATAGGTAGGTACATCCCTGTTACCATTTACTCCCCAGGAAAAACGCATCTTCAGATCATCTACCCAAGCAACATTGAAAAATTGTTCCTGCGACAATCTCCAGGCAAATGCGGCAGATGGAAAGAAACCCCTCGGGTGATTTTGACCAAATGCCGAGAATCCGTCCCTACGCCACGAAAAGGTGAAGAGATAACGTTCGTCATAATTGTAGTTCATCCGCGCCATTAGCGCATCACCCGTGCGTACCCGGTCATTATTATTGATAGAGGGGTTTGCGCCGTACTGTAGTCCGTGCCAAGACAGATTTTCATTGGGACCAAAGTTCTCATTTTCCTGGAAGGACTGTTGTATCTGTAACTTTTCTGCATTGATTAAGAACGTAAAATCGACCGCATGTTTATTAAACCGTTGCGACCATGTCAAGATATTGTCCAACATCCATTCGTATGAATGTTCATCCGATCGATTTCCATATCCATTTTGGCGTCTAATCCCGCCCTCCATGGTAGTCGACGGCCAAAAATTATAATTTTTTTCAGTCACCAAGCGGTTCTGAAATGATGCTCGGTATTTGATACCGAAGGGCAACTTCAATTCGGCATAGAACGTGGCAAACAGGCGATTATTTTTAACGTATTGATCCTTGTAATATGCATCTAAGAATTCGTTTGGAAATGACGGATCTTCCTGCGGGAACCTGACCAACATGCCATCCTCGTCGTCAAATCGGCCATACGGACTTAAGCGGTTTATTCCGCCGGCTGGTACCGAACTGTTGTCTGAGCTCGCAAACTGTGCATTCATTCCAACTTTGAAAAAGTTTGCCACATCACCCTCCAGGTTTAAACGTGTTCGCCAGGTCTTGATCCGATCGCCGTAAATAATTCCTTCATTATCGGTATAGCCTGTAGACAAGTAGTAGTTCACTCTAGATCCTTTTCCGGAAAGTGCTATATCAGAATTATGCCTCAGCCCCTGCTGCATCCGCTTGTCGTACCAATCGATAATGCGGCCTTGTTGAAATCCTTCGATTTCCGTACTGTTAAGGCGCAGCCTTTTCAACCACTCCACCGTGTTATCGTCATCGACATTATTGCTGTAGCCTCTCCATTGCTCCAGCGATACATTGGCTGGTAGCTGATCCGGATTCATATAATAGCCTTCCGCATCACGTGGTGCCATTTGCTGCATCAAATCTTCCCTAAATCGCAGATAACCTGCAGCATCGAAAGGCTTGTAATCGTTGGATGTCGAGGCAAGGCCCCACATCGAGGATACCGTTACCGTCGGCACATCACTTGTACCCCGTTTGGTCGTCACAATGATGACGCCGGAAGCAGCCCTCGAACCGTATACTGCTGCAGAGCTAGCGTCTTGTAACACATCAATGGTGGCAATATCAAACGGGTTAATATCCTGTAAAGCACCGTTGTAGATTACTCCATCCAATACGATCAGTGGACTTGTCCCTGCGGTAATGGAATTAGCGCCCCGTACTTCTAGCGATGCACCGCCTCCGGCTCCGGTTGACTGGCTGCTGGCAATACCGGCTACCGTACCGCTGAGGAATTCGCTCAGGTTGGTGGCCGATTGCGTTTCGAAATCGCGCGCATCAATACGTGAAATCGCCCCGGTGAGGTCGCTCTTTTTTTGCGTACCGTATCCCACGACCACCGCCTCTTCCAGATCATTGACAGCAGGTCGCATCGTAATTTCCAGCTTAGACCGCCCATTGATCGTAACCTCCTGCGGTTCAAAGCCCACAAGAGAGAATACCAATATTCGTCCGTTAGCTGGTATCTCGATCATAAAATTTCCATCGGCGTCTGTTTGCGTCGCCATGGAAAAATTTTTGAGCGAGACTGTAGCCCCTTCCAAAGGCAGCCCTTTTTCATCAAGCACCCGTCCGCTGAGGCCGATTTGACGTGTCGCTATCGGTTCCGTGACCGCATGAAGTGTATTTAGGTTTGCTTTTTTTGCCGTGGTCTTAGGCCGAACCAGTACGGTCCGGTTCCGAACCGCGTAATCGAGCGGCTGCCCAGCAAAGCATACCGCTAGGGCGTGCTCCAAGCTAGCGTTAGATAATTTCACACTTACCGGGCGGGCTTGCTTCAAGTCTTGATCCGCATATACAAAATCAAAACCGCTTTGCTCGCTCAGCACCTTCACGATCTCTCGTAACGGAGTGCTTTTTTTATTTATCGTGATCTGTGCCATTGATTCTGCAGAAACCTGCATCATTAGCACAGTTAATAAGAATACTGTTATGCGCATCACTTTCCATATTTGCCGGTAGATTGATGTATTACAGCATACTACCTGAGTATAGTTTATAATCATTAACTTTGTAGTGTTTGGTTTATTCGTAGTTTTAGTTTTACACAAATTTTAAAAAGGAATTGGCCAAATCTATCGGCGGAAGGGGTCTCAAGCACTTCCGCCTTTTTGTTGGCTCTCCTTTACAGGTGAGCTTTTTTACATCACGATTACCCTCCTTCCCACTATCTCAAACTTCACCGCCTGCGTAAAGCCGATCTTGTCGAGGATTCCAGATATATGCTCATATCGACCAACCGATCCGGTAAACGTGCCGTACGATCGATCGCCCTGATAGACGATTTCTACGTCGTACCAACGTGCCAGTGTTTTCAAGATATTTTCCAAGGGTTCTTCCTCAAAGACGAACTTCCCCTCCTTCCATGCTGTAAATTGCCTTACATTGACATTATTGACTTGCAGCCCATTGTTTTGAAGCAAGGATTGCTGTCCAGGGCGTAGGGAGCGAGATACGTCGTCGTTTGTACTACCTGTATTACTTAACGCCACATTTACCTGACCTTCGACAAGGGTAGTGCGTGTTGCTTTATCGTCCGAATAAGCCGAAATGTTAAATTGGGTTCCCAACACTTCGACCGTCTGCCCGTGCGATTGCACGAGGAATGGCACATTAGCCCCAGTGCCCTTAACATCGGGCAACACCATTTTCGTTACATCAAAATAGGCTTCGCCTTCCAGATATACGCGACGCTCCTTGTTGCCGAACTGGGCGGGATAGCGTAATGAGGATGCGGCATTCAGCCATACCCGCGTTCCATCCGGCAATGTGATCTGATACTGCCCACCCCGTGGCGTCTGTAAAGTGAGCATTTGCCCCTCCTTTACCGAGCTGACTAATTGCCCATCTTCGTATTTAATGGAATCGCCGACAACAATACCATCGTGAATATCGCTCAACGCAATCTCCTTTCCATCTTCCAGCGTTAAAGTCGCGCTATTCCCTCCAGGTACAATGCTATCGCGTTGCGTTATTGTAGGATATTGCTCCACAGCGTTGGGCATATAAAACCATAGCGCACAACCCACCACAAGCGCCACTGCAGCAGCATAATACCAGCTTGGCACCATCTTACGCGCAGGTATCTTCTTCGTACGGTGCTTGTCGATACCTTGTTTGATTCTATTCTTCAACATCGTACGATCTTTTTCCGTCAGTTGTTTTAGCACATCCTCATCCTTTTCGAATAGCCGATAATACACATCCAAAAAATGCTGTTCTTCGGATGTTGCTTTACCGCTGCGATATTTCGCGAGAATTTCTAAAAAGGTTTTCTTATCCATGATCATTGAGGTTTACATGAATAAGACCGGCTAAGACCACCTTTTCCCGAATGTTTTTTATTTTTTTTGAATTAATATCTAACGCCCGCTGTATCAACAACCTATATTATTTCGAGATCTGGAGCAATCGAAAAATTAGAGTATAGATTATAGAAATTTGCTGATAATGAGTACCAATGTGAGCGAAGAGCGTAACTGTGCAAGTGCTAAACTCAACTGGTTTTGGACTGTTTTGCGGTTCATGTTCAGCTGTTTTGCTATTTCTGCCGTATCCATTTCCTGTTCGTACCGCATTCTATAGATGGTCTGCTGTCTGGTACCTAAGGAGCTGATCAGCGCTTCGGCTATTTCAACCAGTTCTTTATCCAGTAACGGGGCATCACTATATTCCGTCGAAGCGCGGAATTCGACTAAAAGCTCAGCTATGGGCACGTAACGCTTTTCTTTCTCAAACCATTTCAACACCCTGTTTTTAACTGCTGTGTAGAGATAGCCCCGCACGTTGTCGATGCATATTTCATCCATCTGATCCCATAATGCCACAAAAATATCCTGGGTAATATTTTCTGCTATGTCATATTGCCGGCATCGTATAAAGGCCTGCTCAAATACGTACTCCCAATGCGCTTCATAAAACGCATTAAAAGCATGTTCATCCTGTTTTTGATTGCGGGATAAGAAATTTAGCGAAGTCTGAGATTTATAATCGGGCATGAATACAATTTGCCATTATGTTAAGGCAAACATAAAAAATAAATTTGAAAATTACAGATCTTAATCCCTTTTCACTACAACATTCCGACTTTTGGCTACATCTGTTTTTAGATTTCTATCGAACTTTGTTTCAACAAAAAATCATAAAAATGGATTTAAAAAATAGTACCATCCTCATCACGGGCGGAACCAGCGGCATCAGGCTGGAATTTGTTAAACAACTCACCGAAATCGGGGCGAAAGTAATTGTTACAGGGCGTAAACAGGACGCTTTGGACGAAGCCAGAAAGCAGTTTCCCAACGTGCATACTTTTCAAAGTGATGTGAGCAAACCGGCAGGAGCTGCCTGCAGGGCAATCTTTATCTGAGTTTCTTTGGGAAGTGGCTTACGCTCGTCTTGCCGGGCAATTATTCGCCAAACCGATAGCTAACGGAAACAATTATTTTTCGATTGTCCGGAAAATCCGAATGGTATACAATGAGGTCGCCGTATTGACTCGTATATCTGGGGTTTGCATTTCGTATCAGTCCAGTGGCCGCAATTTTTACCATAGCGCGATCTTTCCACATCTTTTTCTCTGCAGCGAGATCTAGCCCATATCGCCGATCGGAACGTCTTGCTCCGGTCGTTACGCCCGAGTTATAGTATGCCGAAGCCTCGCCCCTCAGCCCCCGGGCAAAGTGAAGCGTATGCTTGCTATTTGCAGACCAGCTGCTACCGCTATTGTCTAACGTAATATCATTTATCGCTCCGCTATAGCTATTATAAAAACCATTGAGGTAATGGCTGGCGGTCCACCACGAACTAAAGCTGTTGTTGTACATCATGCTGGCACTATAGTTCCGATAACGGCCTATATTTTCCGGCCTTGTCAAATTTTCAGCGGGCAGGCTTCCCACCCGGCTCACCCAATTTATTACATTCAGGCCGTAGCTCATGCTCACCGTAGTAAACAATTTATTCCTAAATCCGTGTCCCAGCTCAGCGATATAGCTCCGTTCAGGTTGAAGGTTTGGGTTTCCTTCTATATAACTATATGCATCCTCGTATATCCTAAAAGCATTAATGTCGTGATCTCCCGGACGTTCGATTCTACTGCTTACCGAAGCACGAAACAGGTGTTGTTCATTGAGGTGATAAGTAGCCGACGCATTTGGGAAAATATGCATATAACGTTGCCTATTTGTTTCTTGAAGCGTCATCTGTTCAGCCTTGATAAAGGTATATTCTCCCCGCAGCCCAACCTGGTACTCCAGCTTCTGCAGCTTACCGGAGAATATAAAATAGAGCGCTTCAATATGTTGCGTATACTGAAAACGATTAGAAGTCGTATAATCACGCACCCAACTGTTATCCTGCAGCGTGTCATTGGCAACGTCATTATTTATAAAAAAATACGTAGCCTTCCATCCCAATTCCAGTTTTCCTGCGTCTCCTAAAGGCGCGCTATAATCCAACCTACCGGCATAGGTCGTATTACTCAATGCTTGTTTATTCGTACGTGCTGTGTTACCGCGGTCTGTTCCCTCCCTCTCAAAGAAATTCGTCTGAAAAATATTGTCATATTCATTTGTATGTGGCGCATAGTCTAGGTTTATTTTTAGAAAATGGTCTTCTCCTTCGTATTTATTGACATAGTTTATATTAAAAGTCAAGTTGTTATACATTTCGTCAAAGCGATTATTTGTCGTAGCCCGCTCCATGTCCACATGCGTACGGTCGTCTATCCACATGTTTATATCTGCTGCGCTAATGAAGCGGCCTCTCATCCAGTGGAAACTGGCATCCAACACTCCACCGTCATCAAAGGTATAGCTTGCTCCTGTGCGCAGGCTGTGGTATCGTCCCGGATCAAGCCGTTTCTGTTCCTTTTGCCGCTGTACCATTGTGACGCTACCATCCGTATAAAATTCGCGCTCGATTGCCGAACTATCTTTTGATTGCTCATAGCCGAGCGACCCATTTATGTACATATCCAGGCTATTGACCCGGTAATGAATTCCGCCGCCTGCGACCCCTTGCGAACCACGCGACCGCGAGCCCCTAACGAACACGTCGCCGCCAAAACCTAATTTTTTGTTGCGTTTGGTCACTATGTTAATGATCCCCGCGGTTCCCGCAGCGTCCTCCCGGGTCGATGGATTACTCATCAATTCCAGCTTTGCTACATCGCTGGCCTGCATACCCCGGAGCATGCTGGCCAACTGTTCGCCCGAAAGATAGGTATCCCGACCATCAATAATTACCCGTGCCCCTGCGCGGCCTTGAATCGAAAAATTACCTTTTCCATCGGCCAATACGCCCGGAGTTTTCTCCAGTAGTTCCAACAGGTTATTTCCCTCGCTCAGAACCGTACCTTCCACGTCGACCACCATCTTATCTACATACTGTCTAATTCCAGGCTGTTTACCCACCACGCTCACCGCTTCAATTTCCTGCCCTGCAGCCCGTAAGATGACCGGTACTGCCGTATGGAGCCCCTCTCCTGCTTTCAAATCAAGATCAGCACTCAGATGCGGCTCAAACCCCAATATCTTGTAGTGCAGTTTATAGGTTCCCGGCCTATCCACCCGAAAGCTGAAATTCCCCCGCTGATCCGTTTTCTGTTGAGCGTAGACCAACGAATCCGGTATAGATAATAAACTTATGCTGGCATCACCCAACGCATTCCCCTCCTCTGTCAATACTTTTCCAGATAAGGATACTTGCGCAGTCAATGCCGTATGTATAAAAAAAGATAACGCCAATAAAAACACGTATTTCGCACTCATGTATAAAGAATCAATTGATGTTAAAAAAATTAACTACCCAACATATCGGCACCATCTGGTTACCAGTAGATCGTAGCCACTATTTGCGCTTACCCAGCCATACGCAGAAACCTGTTATGGGTAAAGATGCACAGATAAGACTCGCAAAAAAATAAAGCCATTTGGTAAACATTCCACCAATGTATCCCGTGTGCAGTCCGTAATTCGCACGCATAAACCAGTTTGCAGTATCCTCCTCGTCCATCGGTTTGTCCGAACTCGATAACAAATTAAGGTTCTCGCGATCAAAGTAGAGCACACGCCATGTACCGCCCGTCATATCGGTACATGCATAAATGGCTTCATCGGTATCCTTTGGGAAGTGAATGCTGATTTCCAATGGATTGTGCTTCGCAATCTCGTGTGTCACTTTATGCCAAATGACATCCATTTTTTTGTCCATACCTGTCGGTGGGGGGCTGGTCCATTTTTCGATCACATAGGTCAGCGGCGGATCAATCGCTTTCGTCCCGCCCAAGGCAGAAAAAACACTTTCACGAACCACGATAAACCCCATTACCAATCCTGTAAACGCCATTAATAGCCCCAATAAAAGGGCATAGAAACCCAATACATTATGAAGATCGTAATTGATCCGCTTCCATTTGCCCCTCCAGGTAATCGTAAAAGCCTGCCTCATCTGCCGCTTTTTCCATTTTTTAGGCCACCACAGTACAATACCTGTAAGCAACAACACGCCAAATATAAGGGTGGACCAAGATACCACCGCCCTTCCGATTTCACGGGGCATCCACAGGTTGCGATGCCCCTCGTCTATCTCATGGAAAAAATCTTCATGATCAATCTGTGCCAATACCTTTCCAGTATAGGGATTCGCATAAATCAAGAGTTCACTATCGTCTGGCGCGATTTTTACAGGCGCATCATCACCATAGTACCACAATTTGCGAATGTGCATATCCGGTATCTGCTGTGCTACCCGTTTGCGCATCTCCGACGGAGGGAGAAGATTTTCTTGTCCCAGGTTTTCGACGTTCCACCAGGGGCGCGACCATTCGGTAATCTCCTTTTGAAAGACTAAGATACAGCCCGTTAGACTGATAAGTACAACAGGAATACCCGATACAATACCCACCCACAGATGAAACCAATCGTTTGCACGTCTCCACCAAACCTTCTTCTGCTTTTTCTTTCTAGAACGGATGGGATTCTTTTTCTCCTCGATCATTAAAACGTATTATTTCAGTTTATCAATACGAGAAAAGGAATTGTAACCACCCTGTATGCTCAAGCCCCGGGTTACTTTATCGCTGTCAGCGTCATAAATCCAGATATAATCCGTTCCTTGTCCGGATAAAACCGCTATATAGGCTTTACCATCTTCCACGTAAATGTTTCTCTCGCCCGAGGCACCTGCAGGTATCTCCGTCAATTTGCGCACCTCATTTCCTGTCGCCAGATCAAGGATAATGTATCCGAATTTCGTGTTTTCATAGCCTTCCGTTTCTTGCACCTTTAAGATCGCCTTTCCGTTACCAAGATCCATAAATACCCCGGCAGCTGCCTCTTTACCGGTTTCCTGTAGTACATCCACATAATACGTCTTATCCAGCTCATCTTCTCCTTTTTTGATCCGGTAGATTCCTTTTGGCGCACGCGATCCGTTTTCGTTCCAAACTAGATTCCAGCTGGTCAGGAAGTACATATCGCCGTTATGATCCACAAAAGAAGTTGCAAAATATCCCGATGTGCTGCCCACTCCTACTGATCGATCGTCCGTAGAGATCTTGGTCACGGCAAATCCCGGGTAGCTCACCGCCATGGTGTACAAACGTGGATATACGCGAAAAGCAGTTGTATTTTGCATATTTACCGAAAAAAATAATTTACCATCTTTAAATTGAAGATCTCCACCTACAAGATATTTGTTATAGCTTTCAGGTCGTTCAGGAAGACCAGTAACAGTCCCTGTGGTAATAGATAGATCGTCCGTATTGATGACCACTGTGTTCACGGCGTTGCCCGACGCGTTATTGCCGATCATCACGAGTGTATGATCATTTACCCAGGTATGACCAGCCAGCGAAGCCAGGTGCGAAAAGGGAACCTCCTTCACGACATTCACGGCTCCATTCTCAAGCTTATATTTTCCCAATCTTCCTTCCGCTGCATTGTAAAAGTAATAGAAGCCGTCTTTCACAATAACAGAGTTGTTCAGCTTGGTCGTTACGTCGATCCCATTTCCCTGCAATTTGGCCGATCCCTGCGTCAGGTCTTTCACGTTAAGCGCATAATAACTGGTATTGGGCCAGGTGCCTAACTGAATCCACAGGGCAAAGGCCGCATCATCCGCTACTGGAATATCGTCGTCATTGTTGTTTTTCTTACAAGAAGTAGTGCATATAAGCAGCACCAAGGCTAATTTTAAAAATTTAGTATACATGTTGATTTAGTTATTTTGAATTAATAAGTAACGAAGTTTTACATAGCATGCTCTGCCGGGCCTTTGCAAGCGAAAATTATCAAACGTAAGTTCATTTGTCAGGTTTCTACATTCAAACGAAATATTGTACTTCCCGCCCGGTGTAGCATAGGATACAATGGCACTATGGATCAGTTGCTTCGGGATAATCTCTGTTGAATTTTCGGTCGATATATTTGCCCAGGAACGGTAATACCACTGCGTAAAGTGCGTCATCAGGTTGAGTTGCAGGCGGCTGTCGTGATTTGGCCATCCTTGCTTGGTAATGCCCAGATCAAAATTCCCGAATAACCACGGACGGTTAGGGATTTCGCTCTCATACGTACTGGAGATTCCGTTAGATGGATCGTTATTTAAATACTTGGTATTATCAATCGCCTGTTGGTACGTCAGGTTAACCATGGCCGACAACCAATTTCCATACCCATACCGCACTTCACCTTCTACACCACGCACCAAGCTATTGGTGAGGTTCTGGTACTGTATCATATTATTCGCGTACTGATTCGGAGAGATAAAATCCTTGACGTTGCGATACGTACCGAGTGCTTCCACAAACCAATCGTGCTTGCCCGACTGCAGCCCGTAATACAGTCCCAGATTCATGTTGTTGCTGGCCTCCGGCTTTAGGTCAAGGTTGTTAAATATCTGGAAACCATCGCCAAACATTTCGTTAACATCCTGTAAGCGGTACGTATTTTCGTACGATGCCTTAATACCCGCATGCGGTGTCCATTTATAAACCGAAGCGATCGCATAACCATAATAACTGTTGTAATCCGACACATTCACCATGCCCTGCACTCCATAATCATACTGTCGCTTTTCCGTACTCAATCCATAATATTTAGCCATGAAGGTGTTTGTCCACCGGCCAAACCATTCGTGCTGGTATGCCAATCCGACAATATGTTTACCCAACTTCCCGGGCATATCATCATTTTCAGCATAATAGGCATTGTATGCGTTATTCTCGATCTGGTCGAGGGTATAATTCAAACTTAGCTTATGACGGTCAGATAGGCGATAATTGGCATTTGTCCGTGTAAATATACGTGGCCTTTTTACTGTCGCTAGCCCAAATGTTCCTGTCTCCGAATTTCCTTCCGTATACGAGCCGTCCCAACGGTAGTTGCGGAGCACCGTGTCGGCCACTACGCTATAGTCCCTAGAATAGTTTGCAAATAAGCTGAGGTCAAGCTTATCGGCCAACAAACCTGTTTTGCTATAGCGAAGGCTAGCTGCTTTTGCATTTCCGTCGCGACTTACGTTGCCGTAAACAATAGACTGCCTCACACCGGTTTGCACCTGCTTGTCAAAATCAGTATAACCTACCCCAATAAAAAGAGCATCTGCCCAGGATTTATTGACTACGCCGACCTCAAAACGCCCCATTAACGAACGGTATCTGTCGTTAAAACGTGGCAGATCGCGTAATACGAAGGCATTATTCTCCACCGCCTCTACATCGCGCATGAGGTAATTATTTTTAGAATAGTTAAAAAAACCACTCGCTTTGAATACCAGCCCAGTGGGATGATGCACATATTGTGTATTCAAAGCAGACTGATTACTTTGAAAAGACCCATAACTATGGCTGATATCCAAATAATTCGCTAACGACTTGTTCGTCACGATATTGACCGCTCCACCCAACGCATCTGATCCCAACTCGATCGGCGCCACACCCTTGTATACTTCTATCCGGTCGGCCAGGTTTACCGGAATATTATTAAGCGACATTGCGCTCCCCATGATATCTAGCGGCACCCCATCCATAAAAAATTTAACAGCACTGCCGGATAACCCATTGACCGAAAACTCAAAGTCGGACCCCATACCTCCCTGCTCTCTAACCTTTACACCCGTTGAACGGTTAAGTACCTGATTCAGATCGGCCGTTGTGTTAGCAAGCCTACGCGTATCGATCGCATTAACCGCAAATCCCTGCTCCTTCAGTTGGCGTGTTTCCGAACGGCCGGCAACTGCTACTTCATCCATCTGTCGCGCATTTCGGCTAAGGATAATCAGGTCGGTATTTATCTGGCCCGGCTGTTGGGCCTTTATTTCCTGCCGCTGTATCTCGAAACCCATACTGCTCAATGCTATCGAATAGTTTCCGGTATTTGGCACGGGAAGAAGAAATACGCCGGCTTGATCGGTACGGGTCGACTGTGCTGTTCCAGCAATTTTTACCGTCACCCCTTCCACAGGAATATTATCCGTGTCGACGACCCGCGCCGTAATGACATATTGTTGTCGTTGCGTCTGCCCTTGCCCCTGAAGCAGGATCATTGCTAAAAGAAAAATTAAACTGATGCGGAACCCCTTATTCCTAAAAAATGCGACCATGATTCGTTACTTGATACAATACCATAGTAGCACAACTGCGTATTTTCCGCAATGCGATCTTATTTTTTTTTAGAATAAATTTAAATAAGGTGGTTTACTCGGTATGTAGCCGCTCTAGGCGAAAGATATAATCGATGTTTCCGGCTATATGTAAGCCCTTTTCGAGGTGTTGGTCTTTTGTTCGGTAAAGCCAGACATCATTATTGCCCTTACCGTCATTTATGGTGATGTAAGCTGTATCACCCTCTACCAATACACAGGTGCGCGAAGACCCTCTATCGAGTGGCAGATCTAATTTACGGCTGTAGGACGGATCCAAAAGGTCGATTTCGTAGAATTCATTGTGCGGTAGCAGGTAATGTTCTTTATAATCGCGAAACAGATCTTTCCGTTCACTACGGACAATAGCTTTGTTGCCACCCAGGTACCACATACCGTACGCATGGTTGTGGATCTGCGAGTCCGATATATTATAAAAGTATGAGGTATCCAGATGCTGCTCTCCGGCTTTGATCCGGTAGATTGCCGTCGGCTGTTGCGGATTTGCACCGCGCACAATTCCCGGAGCAGACATAAAGTAGAAGTCGCCTTTTTCATCTTCAAATGTATTCTGCTGCGCCGTATTAACGTTTCCAGGATAGGTTGAACGTGCATCTTTATCGACACTGAGGAGCTTCATCTCGGGATACGAGAACTGCGCCACGTATACGGTGTCGGCAGATCCATACCCCATTTCCGAATTGGTATAATGGTACGTATACCCCATCCATAGCTGTTCCCCTCTTTTGTAGACAAAGCCGACCGACATATTATCGAAAGGACCTGCCGGGGCATCCAAAGCGAGCTCGTCGATGCGTACACGCATATCCTGTACATTGATCTCTGCATAATGCTTCTTTTTCCGTCCGACGCTATGGTTCACGATAAAAAGGTGTGTATCATCGAGAAAGAGTGCATTGTCGGGGTAACTAAATCCTTTCAGATATACCGAGTCTAGCCGTAAAAACTTTTTATCCTGTATTTTCCCTTTAATGAGGTATTCGGTTTTGGAATCTACAAAATAATAGAAGCCATCGCGAACGAGCATGTAGTACCAGATTTTGGCTGGACGGTCAAGCAAAGCCCCATTTATCACGGGATCTACCGTACCGGTATCAAGCTGTTCGGCCTGCCAGATATACTGCTGTCCATCTGTCGTCATGAACAGCATGCTGTAAGGAAGCTTTTCCCTTGCTTTCTCCGGCTGGCATGACGTAAAAGACAGCATGCCACACAGCATACTGAAGAGAATTAAGACAACACCAATCTTCCCCTTATTCTTTTCTTTCATGTGCTTAAATGCCGAATTGAGCCCGTAACGAGTTTTGTAATAACGGAGGTAAATCGTTCAAATCACGCTCACTTTTGACAATAATCTCTCTATTTTTATGATCCCCAAGATCCAAGGCAAAATAGGTTTCGCCCGCATTTACCTGCATTTCTTTCCGATATTCCTTATTATCATACGAATTCTTGGCCGCGAATGCCAGTCTCATGGTTTTATTTACGGTGACTTTTACCGTGCCACAAAAATTAACGAGTTCTAATTTATCAATAAAATTGGCCTTGCTATTTTCGCCTGTCACGACACTTACACCAGCTATGCCGCTGCCAGCTACTGTTTGATCGCTTTTTATTCGGTTGTTAAAGGGCGTTTTACCACTATCGAGTACCCAAAAACATATAAAACCAGCTACTAAAACGGCTGCCGCACCCCAATATGTGCTACGCAAGCGGAGGTTGTTTATAAAGTTAAATGCCGTTTTCTCCCGTGGCTCTTTTTCAATCGTTTCGGCCTTTAAAGAGCCCCATATGTCTTCTTTTATCGCATTTTTATCCGCTATTTCCAAGGGTGCCGATAACACTTCTTCACTATCCGTATTTAACCAAGCTTCCACCTGCGCCTTTTCCTGTTCGGAACAGCGCCCCTGATGGTATTTTGCGATAAGTTCTTTGGAAATATCCATAGCCAATTAGCACGATCGTTTGCACAAAAATACAAAAATAAATATGTAAAGTTAGGATAAGTCGGCGTTGTATTTTCCGTCTAGCTTTTTCTTCAGCAACTTCAAAGCATTTGCCCAATGGTATTCGACAGTGCGTTCCGAAATCGTGAGCAGGCCGGCAATCTCCCTATTGGTCAATCCCCTTTGATGCCGCATCTGAAAGATTTGACGGCAATGTTGCGGTAGGCGCTCGACAAGCGTTTCTAATGTTTCTGATAACGAGCGCTGCATGATGGTATCTTCCGTGATGTTCGAATGTTTTTGGCTGTGTTCAGCAACACATTTTAAATGCTGTGCCCGTAATTGCTTATTGCGGATGTATTCAAAAACTTTAAGCTTAGCAGCCCGCAATAGATAACGTTCGTAGGAGGTGTTGATCTCCAAGGTATGGCGTCTTTCCCAAAGCGATTTGAAAATATCCTGCACCAGCTCTTTCGCGACCTCTACGTCGTCGGTATTCTTATAACATATGGTAAACACTTTCTCCCAATACGTATTATATATTTCGGTAAAGGTTTCATCATTGATGTTCAACGACGATGATTCAGCTAATTTAAACATTTCGGCAGTTTCAACATACAGGCGCAAATATACTTATTTAAAATCAATCTAAACAAGAGTAATCTGAACAAAAAAGCCGCATCGATGAAAGCCGTCCATTTTCAAATCTGCTTTAGTATAAAAACACGAATTTTCACATCAGCTTATCAAATAAATTTTTACCTTCATTCAAAAGTTGAGCTACCTTACGATGAATTTATGAAAGAAGACGAAATTAAAGCGCTAAGCGACCAAGAGCTATTAGACAAGCTACAGAAAACAAAATCCAACAAAATAATAAGTGCAGGATTTATTGGCTTATTAATAGGTATATCCCTGTATAGCATATGGAAAAATGGGGTAACCTTTTTTTCCTTTTGTCCATTACTATTTGCTGGGATTTTGGTTAGTAAGCATAATAAGACGGGCAAAGCCCTCGAAGATGAGCTGAAGCACCGAAATATAAGTTAAAGGCAAATTAACAGATGTCCTGAGTTCTTGTTTTACTAAAACAACCTACGTAAATATTCTTCGCTCACATTGACATAGCCGGCGATATCGCGACGTGACATGTAATTGAACAGATCGACATGCATTGATTTAAAGTATTCCACCCGCTGTAGTTTGGTCATCGCCAGCAGATCGACCCGGCCTTGACTTTGCGCATGCCATAGATCCAACAAACCGTCATAGATTCGGACTATTCTTGGATACCCCTCCAGTATACTATAAAGATTAGATTTTCCCAGTACCAACAATCGACAGTCCTTCAAGGCGCGGAACCGCTTATTGTGTGGGTGTAAAGGAACGAAGATGAGCTGCTGTGATTTAATAATACGGCATATCTTTTCGCCGTCGTATTTAAGAATCACTCCTTCAGAGAGGAAATAGATATCTCCGGGGCTAACTGGAAGCCGATCTTCAGCCGCGCAGCAGACCAATGATAAATGCTTCTTCAACACCTGCCACTCTTCTTCCATTTTATCTGGCGAATAGCCCATAAGTAGGCTTTTAAGTTCAAAATAAGCTGTTTTCATAGTCAATCACATTTGGTTATCGATAACTGCATAACTATTAAAAAATACGATAAACAACGCATTTTATTTATAAACAGGTTTCAGAACTAGATGAATGCGCGCTGTAGATAGATGAATTTTTTAAAGGGCATCTACAGACTGTAGTAGCGCATTATTAACCTTTGATAAATTGTTCCACGCATTTTTAACAAAGTAGCGCATTTTCGCATTCGTGATCACGCTCAATTAATCATCGGAGCAGGACGCTACTCCGATGACACTTTTAACATTTAAAAAAAAATAAAATGAAAAGAGACGAATCCATGATCGTAGAGCAAATGATGCTCCCTTCAACTCCGACAATCGCGTTGGCTGAAATTCTTCGATACGAAGATTTACTAGACCGGGAGAAGAAGAACGACCTCGTGTGGCTGTAGCCCCGACATGTAATTAACCCACAAGTGAAGATCCGACGTGGGTCACCCGCGGCAGCGGTCTTCACTTGTTATTATTATAAACCTAATAGTTTAACATCCATGAAAGACGTACTATCTCCCGCGGGCAATGCACGAACCTATCGTCAATTTGCCCACTACTGCCACAATCTTACCTTGCTCTTTCCAGACATCACACTCGAAGAAAGCGCCAGGTATTACGCACAAACGATGGCGTTGCAACAGCCTAAGCCCTTCGATCCGGACGAGATCGATACGGTCCTGATCTCCCGTATACAAGCCATTACGTCCAACTATCAAAATCGAAGCTGTATCTGGATAGCATTTCACACTGGTCCGTATCCGATTCTGGCACATCTACTACATCATTGCGATGGCACACCTCTTACAATACTGATGAGTGCACAAGCCTATACCGATTATAGACGTGTATACATTGATCGGCGACTAAATCTGCAAAATATCGATATGATCAACGTTCAGCAGCCCAGCGCTATTTGGTCCATACATCGTGCATTACGTAAAGGACGGCAGCTGCTTGCTTTTATAGACGGTAACATGGGATTGACTGCAAATAGTAGAAACCGACTTTCTGTATCCTTTGGTGAACACCAGTGGCAGATTCGAACGGCGCTGCCACATTTGGCTCATCAATACGGTATACCGCTAGTTCCGCTATACCTTGTCCATACCCCCTGGGACGCATTGACCTGTTTTAGCGGGTGCGCTTACTGTCCCTCAGGGATGAACCGCACAGATTTTGCAAACCTAAGCTTACAGTCCATATGCGGTGACTTCGTAAAACAATTGCCCAGCGACACAGCAAACTGGAAAGGCTGGCTGTTTGTACACCACGATGTGATCCGCTCCGGGATTGAACAGTCCTACAGCACAAAAGTTGCTGACCTGCTGCCCTATCCTACAACAAAAAAACATTATGTCATGAGTCGAATCTCGGGTCGACTAACAGAGGTGGATCTATCATACTCGCAACAAAACAGTGGGTTTGTTGACAATTTGTCAAAGATTTATCGATAGATAAACTATTTTAATATTTAAATAAGTTTAGTAATTTCGATTTGGCAACGGACGAACTCGTCTCTATATGTACCCAAATACACTATTATGACTAAACGAAGCTATGAAAGACCCAGATCACTTTTTGTTCATCTAATTATACTTGTTGGTTACACACTTGTTTGGTACAACCTCAACAAGCCTTACAACAGAGAGCTCGTCTGGTGGAATACTTGTGCTATTGCTCTTGTGTACAGCAGTGTATATCTTGCCGTACGGAACCTGTTTTGGCGCGTCATCGAAAAGAAAATCATCCCGAGGACATTTATCTTCCAGATGCTGCTTCTGTATGGTATACTTTATATGACCGTACTGACGCTACTCTACCTACTACCACGTAGCTCGACACATGTAATCTATAAATCTCATCTGCCCATCCGGTTAGACGATCTGCTACTGGGTACCCTACCCTTCTTTGTCCGGTACAGCATGTATGCCATCTTTAGCGTCTTGATCGAGCGGCACTCCTATTTACAGTACCTCAAGTGGCGCGCCAAACGGCGCCTTGCGTCGCTCAAAAATGAAATCAGCGCGATGCAGCGCAGCCTGCATAGAAATGAGCTACAGCAGCATATCCGATCAGGCTCGTCACACGGTCTAGGCAATCTATTGCAGGAACTCTACGACTGGACAGATCCGGGCAAAGCGAGTGCGTTGCCCCATATGGAAGTCATTGTACACTACCTTCTGCTGGGTTTTTCTAACTATGAGCAATCGGCCTATATGAGCCTACAACGAGAGATCGACATGGTTAGCAGCCTGGCAGCCCTCTACGACGACAAGATCCGGGGAAGATTAGCCATTACAGTCGATGGGAAGGTCGCCGGACGGAAGATTCCCCGCTTCCTATTGCTCTCGCTCGCACACGATGTCGTCAAGCACACCGACTGGTCATCCCCCCATTGTCTTGTGGACATACAGATCGGGGTGACAGATGAAAGTTTTGTTTTGCACATTCAGAATACCCGTGCCGCAACAGCGAACTGGCATACCGGACACGACGGTACAGGACTGCGGCGCCTGAGAGACAATCTGGACGCCCTATATCCCGGTCAATATTTACTGCATCACGATATGGATGGAAATCTATTCGAGCTCCATTTAGAAATCCACTATTTACGCAATTAATCAATTTTAAACATAGACATATGAAACAAAAAAAAATTAGAGTAATGGTTGTTGATGATGAACCTGAAGCCTTGAAAAGCATCTCAGAGTTTGTCCGTAAAACCAAGATATTACATCTGGTATCCAGCGACAGAGACCCCGCGGTAGCACTACATAAAATTTTTCGATTAAATATTGATATCCTCCTAATCGACATGGAGATGCCCGGTCTGTCGGGTCTGGATATTTTCGAGCAGATCAAACACTTTACTGTGCCATCGTCGGGGCGCCGGCCACTCCGGGTTATAGCTTCTTCGGCCCATCGCGAATACGCAGCAGACACCTATAGGCTCCGTTTCACGGATTATCTGGTAAAGCCCTATAGCTACAGCACCTTTATGGATAGTATTAATAAGGTACTGGAAAGCTGGGATGCCGCATACGTGCGTCCGCCACAGATAGACGACCTCTTTTTCGTACGTGAGGCAGGGAGCCTCGTCCAACAGCGCATTGATTTCAGCGAAATCGTTTATTTACAAGCAGATGCCATGGAAACCTGGATCTGGCTAGACAACGATACCAAAAAGAGAATAGCGCTTGGCCTGGGCCAAATTGAAGCGAGATTACCGTTTGATGCCTTCAAGCGATGCCACAAGTCCTACATCGTCAACGTAGATTACGTCCGCAAAGTCGTTGGTGATAGCATTGAGCTACATCAGATTAAACAAAGTATACCATACGGCGCTACCTACAAACAGAAGGACTTTGGTCTATGGGTTATTCACAATTCATTAGTATAACTATTAGAAAGGAGAAAACGTATGGAGGACTACCTACACCGCTTATACCTGACACTCAAGCGCATGCACGAACTGATGGAAAACATCAGCAGTAATACGGACCTGATGGCGGACAAAAAGGACCAGGGGATTTTACTACGCGACGATGTGATCAAGTATCTACGCATTAGCGAGCGTACTTACAAGCGCTATGTCAATCAGGGAAAACTGACGCCGCACCGTATAGGCAACATTGATACCTATCGAAAAGAAGACATTGAGCCGCTGTACAACGACCGTAAACGTCGGGGCCATATCTAGCACCTTTGCCTTTTTCAGACGGCATCGGCGTCAATCTTGATGCACCAAGACAACAACTTGGTGCATCAAATTAAGAAGAGGGCTGCAAGAGTTTCAAACTTGATGCATCAAGATCCAGCCCGGCTGCGTCCAAATTGAAACTTGATGCACCAAGTTTCAGACAGGCGTGCACAAGTTTCAAACTTTATGCATTAACATGCAAAGATGATGCGTCCAAACCCAAACTTCCCCCATCAAGTTTTCATCCAGTTAATCCCTCCTTCGCACTTGATGCCTTAAGATGCCAACTTTCCCCATCCTACGTCATACTTATGTATGCCTCCTTCAGACTTGGTGCATCAAAAATGGCCGATCCTGCTCCGACCGGTTATCAACTGGCCTCATATAGGCCAATTCGGGTCATCTTGGGGCCAATTCGGGCCAACTGTCTTAATACGACTATCACCTATAGTAGGTTTGTTTCAAGATCAGCGGGAAGCGCGCTTCGCTGATCCATGGTTTTACAATTTAAATGAGCACTCTTATGGTGACAACACACAGAGCCCTGAATGGCTTTAAAAGCATGAAAGATGACGAACTCGTCATCACGGTACAGACCATCCTCCGAGCGATGGATGGAAACACACACTTTGCCACGCCCAGTCCGGCCCTTGAAGATGTACAGACGCAGCTGGACGATTTTACAGCTAAGCTTGCCGCAGTACGCAAACGCGGTGCGCCGGAAGACACGGCCTTGAAAAATGAAAGCCGTGTGATTCTGGTCGACATTATGGCCAAGCTATCGTATTACGTTAACCTTACGGCCAACGGTGTACTATCCGTATTGCTTAGTTCCGGCTTTCCGACCAATCCGATGCCTACTTCCGCACAACCACCGGTAAAGGTAACTGGTGTACGGTTAATGGATACGAATCAATCCGGACAGGTGCGCCTGCAGTTTCAGATGCAGAAGAAGGTACGCATCTACGAGTATCGGTATGCGAAGACCGCGGAACCCGATAATTGGTCGGAGCGTAACAGTACAACCGATTCGCGGATTACGATTATCGCGCCTTTGGAACCTGGCGTCCGCTACATTTTTGAGGTGCGGGCGGTCAATCAACACGGCGCCGGTGACTGGAGCGACGGCGCATCCATTATCGTAAGATAGTTTATGCATTCGAGGTGCCTCGGCACCCTGTTGGTTTTATCATTTTTTATTTCCGCCGGGCACCTCGTTTTTTTAACCCTTTAACTTTACACAACATGAACACATTTAAACAAAGCGCTTCTTTTACCGCCATGCCGGCCGGAAGCCTTACCCTCCTATCTAAGCTGTCGCTTTATCTCATTTGGCTTCTCACTTTCTTTATCATGGCAGATAGCATCGTCAAATTGGTCGATCCTTCAGCAGCGGTACTCGATATTGGTATTCTCTCGATGCTCCTCTTCGGTCTCATCTGTGGCATAGCCGCCATTTTCTGTAGCCTTTGGTTGCAGGAGCTGCTCTGGCAACCGTTTAAGACCATCCGTCAAAACCTAAGTACACATCTTAATAAACTTTCATCATGGCAACAATGTATCCTTTATTTCTCGGTTTTCTTTTTATTGCTCTATGCCGCGCTCTGGGCCCTGGCCATTGTGATATAAATCAAAAGCACGTCTTTGCGAGGAGCACCGCGACGCGGCAATCTGTGCTTTTGCCCCAAAGATTGCTTCTTCATTGCATTCATCGCAATGACGTGGTAAATAAAGTCGTACACGATGTACAGGTCATCCCGACGAGTAATAGATTTCCGTCTTTGGAGGCCAGGGGGAATATCATTAACATTGCCGCTGCCGAACTTGGCGTTCAGGAAGCAACAGGTCATAACGACGGAGAGCGTGTGGAAACATACCTCCGCTACACCCATCTGGGCAAAGGATACGAATGGTGCGCGGCTTTTGTGAGCTGGTGCTACGGACAGGCAAACTTGTCGCAACCTCGCAACCCCTGGAGCCCAGCGTTATTTCCGCATGGCCGTACGTATTGGAAGAAAGGGAAATTTGCAGATCCGCAAGTTCGCGGGTTTGCAATTGCAGATATATTCGGCATCTATAGCAATACGGTCAAGCGGATAAACCACGTTGGCCTGGTCAAGCAGCAGCAAGGCGATTATATTGTAAGCATTGAAGGCAATAGCCATAACCGGGTCGAATCCCGACGCCGGCATCTCCGCACCATCTATGCCCTATCAAACTGGATTGATGAACCGTCGGCGAGTATCCGTCCATAACGAAAGAGAACATGCTAAAAATACTATTCCTCATCCCCTTGCTCTTCTACAGTTGTAATCTGTATCGAGAACGGCAGACAACTATGCAGCAGGAACAATCCCGTCGAGAAGAGCAAGCGCTGCACTATGAAGGTTATCGCACCGCTATGCGCGATAGTAGCCAGCGTCGTTGGACCTTTTGGACCGATGGCTGGTTATATTATCATCCGGATTCGGGACTTTTAGCCCAAGGTGGACAACTGGAGCTTCGTGAGTCTGATGTCCGGAACTGGCAATCGGAAGGCAATATGCTTCAGCATGCGCAGAGCAGTCAAGAGACAACTACACTCCAACAAGACGAACAGGTTGAATTAAAGCACAAAAGCAGTCCCAGTTTTTGGCTTTACGTGATTCTTGCATTCGTCGTTATTTTAGGGTTCAGCTTCAAGCGCTGAACCCAACTTTAACCAACATTATCCCAACTATTACCAGCATTTTCCCAACTATTACCGGCTTTTAGACTGCTTTTCCTTGTACCTTTAGTCTACATACGAAGTAGACTTCGTCAACATATTTAAATACCATTAAATAACCCACTATGAAGAAAAGTTTCCATTTACAGCTCCACGAGTATTTTAATTCCGTAGAAAGCCTCGGCGCGCTACAACTCGAACCTACCCTCCTGATGCAACATGCGGAAGCCAGCTATTGGAAGACGGGTAACGACGAGGCAATCCTCCAGGAATTTGACGGGCAGCGCGGCTTCCTCTACCACCTTGATGTTAGCCTCGAAGCGTCTCGCATGATTCCACTTGAAATCGACCGGAGCGATCTGCATATCCTCTACGTATTATCCAGCGATGGGACCCTCTTTCTATACGATACAACTGCCGAACCCCTTACCGACATCGCTTGCGAGCGGGCGCGTTACCTTTATCTGCCACCAGATGATTACGCGATAGAACTCCCCAAGGGCCGGTCGCAGATCTTCGGGCTTTATTTTAGTGGGCGGATATTTCGGCAGGGCAACGAGCGACCCTACGATTTTCTTAAGCCCTTGATTAGCGCCTACCGCGATAAAGCAACGGAACCACAATGCAGTATCGATTTTAGAGTCGGCCCGCAGACGAAGCTGCAGATCGAGATCATTTGTAGGGAACTACGCGCAAAGCAGCTCAATAACGAAGCTTTTATCTACGCTAAGCTGATCCAACTGATCGAACTCTCCTTGGAAAAAGTTGGGCAGGAGCAAACCAAAGAGCAGCATGATAAGCGCATTGCCGTAAATGCCCGAAACCTGCTGGCGCTGTATATTGAAGATGAAGGGCAGTCTGCCAGCTTGAAAAGATTGGAAGCCGATTTGAAGCTCGATTCGGATACCATAAGCCGATCTTACAAGCGGCATTTTGGAACGACGTTAAGCGACCTACGAGAAGAACTGCTACTGGAAAAAGCAAAAGAATATCTCCGCGCGGGGCATACCGCTACACAGACGGCCTACTCCTTGAACTATAGTTCTCTTGATGCATTCGCCCGTTTCTTTAAAAAACATGCCGGCATGAGTGTTAGTGAATATGTACGGCGATTGCGAACGGGAGAAGAATAATTTCATTTAGCGTCCAAAAATTGTTATTTTAGAGCATGTTATTTATTTAAACCGCTCTATAATTATGAAAAGCATTCTAACCCTAATATTGACTTTCATCTCGATATACTGCCATGCCCAGCAAAACGATAAATTCAATTTAGGTTTTGAAGAAAAAAAAGCAAATGCTGCCTTAGCAACAGGTTGGTTTAAATGGGGGACTTATAATCTATCCGTCGATTCGCTTAATCATTCGGGCAATCTCGCTGCAAAGATCACTTCTGATGAAGCGGGTAGTAGCTTCGGAAGTATTGCGTACAGCATTCCAGCCAATTACAGTGGCAAAACGATCAAGCTCGAAGGATACATAAAAATAAAAGACGTTGAAGGCTTTGCCGGGTTGTTGCTCCGTATTGATGGCGATGGCAAATCACTCGTTTTTGATAACATGCAGAATCAACAGGTAAAAGGCACCAAAGATTGGCAAAAATACAGCGTCACGCTCGATTATCCGGAAGATGGAGAACTTATCCTTGTAGCGGGTATGCTATCCGGAAAAGGGGAAGCTTGGTTTGATGACTTTGTGGTCACGATCGATGGTCAAGACATACAGACACTACAAGAGATTGAAAAACAATTACCAAAGCCCCAAACAGACAAGGAGTTTGATAACGGATCTACTATAAATCTATCCAAATTATCACCAAAGCAACTGGATAATTTAGAGCTATTGGGTAGAATCTGGGGCTTCTTAAAATATCATCATCCTGAGATTGCCAAAGGAAACTACAATTGGGATTATGAACTGTTCCGTTTTCTACCGAAGTATATTGATGCAAATATAGACACGCAACGAGATGATCTTTTGGTGAGTTGGATCTATTCTTTAGGCGAGGTAAAAGCATGCCAACCTTGTCTGGAAGCTCCTTCCGAAACTCGTTTAAAGCCTGATTTTTCGTGGATCGAACGTCAGCATGACAAATTAAGAACGGCACTACTACATGTCTATATTAACCGTACAGGTGACGAACACTATTATATTGGCATGGCAGCAGGAGTTGGAAACCCGCTGTTTAAAAACGAACAAGCCTATGCAAAAATGTCATACCCCGACGACGGTTTCAGGCTGCTCTCTCTTTACCGCTATTGGAATATGATCAACTATTTCTTTCCTTATAAATATTTAACAGACAAGAATTGGGATACGACGTTAAAGGAATACTTACCCGTTTTTATACAGGCAAAAGACGAATTAGCTTACGAACTTGCTGTACTCCAAATCATAGCCGAGGTTAACGATACACATGCCAATCTAGGTCAAGGGGCCAATAAAATCGCAGCATGGAAAGGTATTAATTACCCCACATTCCAGACCCGTTTTATAGAAGATAAACTTACGGTAACCTACCTTTACTATCCCGACCTGAAAGAAAGCACCGGACTTGTCGTCGGTGATGTAATCCATAGTATCGACGGGAAAAAAATTGGAGATATCATTACCGAGCGTTCACGCTATTACCCTGCATCCAACAAACCGGCACAGTTGCGTAATATGGCATATGATCTGTTGCGATCCGATAAGGAATCCATAGAGATCGAATTTACTTCCGCTAATGGCGCAAAGCAAACGAAGGTATTGACGCTCTATCCCGGTGATAGCCTCCGTACCTACACGCGGATCAACCCAAAACCGCCTGAATCTTTTAAAATGCTCGACGATAATATCGGGTACATCACCTTACAGACGATAAAGTCAGAAGACATTACACATATCAAGAAGGATTTTGGTCAGGCAAAAGGCATCATCATAGATATCAGGAACTATCCTGCCACATTCGTTCCATTTACGTTAGGCTCTTATTTCATTTCAGGAAGCAGCCCCTTTGTGAAGTTCACTACGGGAAGTCTGGATCATCCTGGCTTTTTTACGCTTTCTGATAATCTAAAAATAACCAACAAGCAAAAGCATTACAAAGGACCTGTCGTCGTCCTTGTCAACGAGTTAAGCATCAGCCAATCCGAATATACGGCTATGGCCTTTAGGGCTGGTACAAATACGACCATCATGGGAAGTACAACGGCGGGAGCCGACGGAAATGTTTCGGAAATATGGCTTCCCGGTGGCCTCCGTACTGCAATTTCGGGAGTAGGTATTTATTATCCTGATGGCACGGAAACACAGCGGGTGGGTATCGTTCCCGACATCGAAGTTAAACCGACTATCGAGGGCATACGAAATGGAAAAGACGAATTACTCGAACAAGCGATAGAATATATAAAGCGCAAATAATAGCATTACCTTTGCAGCATGACGGATGAACTACGGATATTGCAACAAATCTTATTCGAGCCGCTTGGCCTAAGCGTTAACGCCCTTGAAGCCGATCAGGAAGCTGAAGAATACAGCGGCTTCAACTTCCGGCTTGATCGCTTGTCTGTTAAATACCGTAAGGCTAAAATCACACCGAAGAAAGTCGGACAGTTTGTTACGCTCTGGAAAAGAGGTGCAGATGGGCAAACCCAACCCTTTCAACTTGATGATCCTTTTGATTGCTACATTATAGCTGTTCGGCAGGATGATCAATTGGGTGTATTTATTTTCCCAAAGGCGGCACTCGCCGATAAGCAGATCCTCAGCAGTGCACACAAAGAAGGCAAGCGCGGCTTCCGCCTCTACCCTGCTTGGGATGCGCCGACAAATCGCCAAGCCCTGGCTAGCCAGAGATGGCAATGTCAATACTTTTACGAAATAACCCATATGGACGATACACTACTGGAAAAGATCAGCGCCCATTTGAAATTAGAAGCACATTAATTATCTTCGCTTATCGTACATGACAAAAATAGTTTTTCGTCTTTGCGAGGAGGAGACACGACGACGAAGCAATCTTTAGACACGAAACACGCAGAATGGTTTTTATCCATCCCGATTGGTCGAGACAAAGCAATGGAAGTTAAAAAAAAACGAGTTTGCGAGCTCACGAAATATTAATACACATATGAAAGTTTTATCATATTGCATAGCTGCACTATTTATCATTGGCTGCACGTCGAAGGAACAAGGCATCAATACACTGAGCTCCGCCCAGCAGCGCGAGGGCTGGAAGCTTTTGTTCGACGGGAAAAGCCTAAATGGCTGGCACCTATACAACCTAGGTGACACCTCATCAAAATGGACCGTTAAAGATGGGGAGCTTATCTGCGACCCTCGAAAACCCGACGGTGTATTTGCTGATCTCGTTTCCGATAGCAGCTATCGTGATTTCGAATTACTATTTGACTGGAAAGTAGCAAAGGGCGGCAATAGCGGTGTATTCATCAATGTCGAAGAAGATGCGAAGTATGCCGCAACATTTGCAACAGGACTTGAAATGCAACTGCTGGACAATGCGCATGCCGAAGAACGGCACAAAAAAGATTCTACCCATTGGGCGGGTTGTCTGTACGGTGTGGATTGTAAGGCTGCAGATTCTAACCCCATGCAGTACAATAGCTGGAACCGGAGTAGGATAAAACAGCAAGACGGGATCGTGAGCTTTTGGCTCAACGACAAGCTCACCTTTACGTCGGACATCAACAGCGCAACATTTAGACAGCAAGTGGCGGATAGCCATATGAAAGCCTATCCCGATTTTGCGACCTACAGTAATGGTAAGATTGCCTTACAAAACCATACCGACTCCATTGCATTTCGTAATATTTTTATAAAGCCATTGTAACCCTCGGCGAACCACAAAATTATCTTACTTTTCGAAACCTGTCGGGTCAAGAAATCGGAACCTGTCGGTTCTGCTTATTAGATGTGCTATACCTTTGTTTTAGACAATCGGTACTAATTAAGTAACCGTATCTAGAAACAAAGATATAGACACTATGAAAAGTAAATTGAGACATATCGCCTTCTACATCATCGCTATCTTCCTGATGCTGTTTTGGATCTATATTGCTTTTAACCATCTGTGGCACTTACAGGATTTTTATGCTTCTTTGGGAAACCAACCTTTTCCTGATCAGTGGGCAAAATACTTATATTGGTTAATTCCTGCGGTTGAAGTGTTGATCTTCACGTTAATATTTCTTTCCCTTTATCCCGAAGGTCAGCGAGCGATGTCCATACCGGAAGGACATTGGATAAACCGTCTAGGCTATCTGATTTCCGCTGCGCTGCTATCCATATTTAGTATTTACATCGGCTTGGGGATACACGGCGTATATGGCGAATTACCCTGTGGCTGCGCTTCGGTATTTGGAGATATCGAGTGGAGCTCACATCTAATCATCAACATGATGCTGATCGGGTTGAGCATTGCGGGTTGGTACCTCAAAAGACGCACACACGGACCAGGTTCATTTATGCGCTATAAGCGGGCTGTGCAACTTTTCAGCGCCTACATCGTATGCCCCGGTTTCTTTCTACATAATGTTTATTTTATTTTACCGCGTCGGTTTCCGCGCAAGTTTGCCCTATTCCCCGGGCAGGCCGGTACGTGATAAACCTAAATTCAGAACCGGCGCGTCGCGCCGTAGCCGTCTACTCCTCCTGTCATAACCAATGCAGGATACAGGAAAAGATTGATCCTGTCCCTAGAGGGATGAGAGCGTAGCTAGAACCACGACCGAGGGATGTGAGCTCCTCCATACGTCAAATAAATGGGAGATCTAGTAAACAAATAAAATTTTACTAAGATGGGAATCTTAAAAAAACACAGTATGTTGTTCGTTGCAGCAACAGCTATAATCGGTTTATCGTCATTCGAAATGGCGAAAGAGGCAAGACAAACACCCTATTACTGGTTTCAGTATGACGCATCGGGTACAAATCTTATTCCTCAAAGTTCTGCACCTAGCCCTTCGGCAAACAGTCCATTTGGCTGTGAAGGCGGTGATCAGAACTGTGCTAAAGCTTTTACAAGCTTTAACATGACATCTCCTAGCAACTATGAGCCAGGCACGGAAGCGATCGTAGACGGTCAACCAGTCCTAGAGCATCGGGAGAGTAATTAATTGATGGCTCATAAGTAAAGGAAGGGAGGCCCAGTTGCCTCCCTTTCTATTTATTCGATACGAAGCACATCGACATATCGCTCTTCCAATTGCATACTAAAACCAAGTTCTCCGAGCCTCCTTAATATGCCCTCATAACCTTCAGAACGGTCAAGAACAAAGCCTAGATTACTTACTTCAAACGATGGATTCGCGAAGACTACCAGAGGTTGATCGACAAAGTTGTTATTCAAAAAGTTTATAAGAGCCGATCCCGTATTTATGGACACCCGGTTTTCTAACTTGATTAATGCATAGTCCGGCGGATCGAATGCTTTAGGGATATCTTTTATCTCCAGACAAACTTGCCTCTCAGGCTGCACAAATGCTCGTATCCCAAAAGTCAGCTCGACCGTCTTCAGAGCTAAAGCTTTAAGATCTTTCATGTTAATGGTGTCATGCCCTGTAGCGAATACGCAGTGTAGCTGTGTTTCCCTAAATTCGGTTTTTGCGCTAAAATCTTTAATATTTCTCAAGCTATCCATTGTGAGGTATCGCCGTGCGACATCCGTACTCATTCTGATTCTACGGTTTTTCATATCATTTCCCAAGTTCTGCAAAAAGACATTCTCACTATGGCTATACAAAGATTTTATGATATCGAGTAGTGTACTATTGAGTATTGTTAACTTATTGTTAGCCAATGGCCCATCTTCTTGAAGCAAACTGGATGTAGAAAGATATTTGTTGTATGGAGTGATGCGTAGCGAAAAAACATCCTTTGCTTCCTGTGTCGTCGTCGGAACAGTCGACAAATTGTCCTTGAAGCGGTCCGCTCGTACTGTAGCCACACGGTCTAAAAACGTCAGGTCCCCGCTTGAGACCATCTGGATCATCGTGGCCTCAACCGCCTCACCAGCGGTCTGTGCAAGAAACTCGCCTTGCCGATTAATCCAGATAGCCTTCGGGAAACCTTTTATAGCAAAAAGTCGAGTTAGCACGGTATCCGCATAAATCGTCGGAAGCCGCATCTCGTAGTTGCCGCCCTTTTGTCTATTGTACATCTCTCTTGTATGCTGGAGATTATCTGCAGTCACGGGCAAAATTATAATATCATTTGCGAACCTGTTCTGCAGATCGTATAGTTTGGGCATCTGCTGTATACAAGAAACACAAAAGCGGTTCCAAAAGTCGAGAATTACAATTTTCCCTTTGTAAGCATCCATCGAGATGATCCCCGTATCTCCAGAAGGATAAAATACGTTGTGTGACTGGGCATAGGGATCATTATCATGTCTTAAAATCCCCTGAGCTCCCACTTCCGATCCCGACAGGACGAGTAATATTAATATAAGTAATCGGTTCATAAACATACTTTTTAAGGATAAATATTCGGATTTAGATTCAAAACAGGGTCAGGAATGGGATATACATAGCGTAGATCGTTAGGCTGGATTTCGAAGAGTTCCCCGTTAACCATCCTTCTCAGTGTCGTAGCGCGATCCGATTCGAGATTGATCCGTTTGAGATCCGGCCACCGAAGTCCCCTCCAGACCAGTTGCTTTCTACGTTCTTCCAATATAACATCAATAAGTGCATCGCGATCCATCTCCCCGTAAGGCACAAAAGTCGACACACCAGAGATAACTCTCCATCTTTTTCCTATCAGGGTATTCAGATCTGCAAGTGCCTGTTCTATCATGCCCATGCGGGCGTAGGACTCTGCCCGATTCAGGTATAGCTCATCGTTGGCCAATCCTGCAAAGAAATACGTCGTACCATCATAATTTCCATAAAAACGGTAGCCATCCGTTGGATTCTGCGACTTATAAAACAGTGCCTTCCGGAGGTCATTGTTATCATATGATCGATAGAAGGTGGTATCCATGCGGTAATGTGACGTCAAAAAAATCATATTGCAATTGAAGATAACTTCAGCATTGAACCGTGGGAATGGATAATTTGTTGTTGTCGAATACATATTGTAATCCAAGAGATCGTCGTTTACGTTCAGCGAGAGATCTGCATAGTAATTACTTTGTTCATAGTCCGACATCCAGAGATAGATCCTAGAAAGCAGCGCCCAACAAGCCCGCTTTGAGGGCCGTGTTTTGTATTGCGTTTCCATCGGCAGTAAGTTGGCCGCTTCCTTTAAGTCCTCCAGTATCCGGTTATATGTTTGTTTTACGGTAGATAGCGTAAGTTTTTCATTTACATCGGCACTCATCCGCAAGGGAATGCCTTTTAACAGATCTGCAGTAGCCTGATCGTACGCGGGAACAAAAAGACTCGACAACATCGAGAACGCATGTGCTCTATGAAATAGCGCCGCTCCTTTGATCCCATCCCATTGATCTCCGTTCGAAGCATCACGTGGCAACCCATTTAATCCTTCCAAAACAAGGTTACAGTTCAGTACTGCGAGGTAGGGTCTATTCCAGTCGCGTATTTCGAGACCGGCGTAAGGCGTTTCCTGCCAGGTATAAATACCGCGCAGCTGCTCGTCAATATTGTTTATATATCTGGTGTCGGGAATCCATACATTATCCGTCCCCAACTCCAACATTCCCGGGTAGAGCTGCAGAGATGTACCTGCTCCGTTCATCGCTCCGTCGCTGTCCATCAACGCCTGATAATGATCTAAAGTACGCGGTTCGGCCATAGATTCATTCGGCTTTACGTCTAGAAAGTCTGTTTTACTGCAACATAGCAGCAACGGAAGCATTAACAAAATTGCGATCCGTATTCTTATTTTTCTAAGTGATTGCATAGCTATTATAGTGTAAAGTTTAAACCAAATGACCATTGCATGCCGTCACGCAAGCGTTGGTTAAAGTAGGGATCGATTCCATCCTTATTGCGAAGCCATACTAAAGGCATGTTCTGCAGAAACATAAACGCATTTAGCTGTTTGACATAGTTGCGGATTAAGCCGTTCAACGGAACATCGTAATTTAAACGTACATTTTCCAATCGGATATGCTCGCCGCGCAATACATTGACCGACCCATATTGATATAGTGATTCCCGGTAGGAATTGAACGGATAGACCATTGATGGAACGTTTGTATATTCCTCATCACCCGGCTTTTGCCATCGATCAGCGTACTCGCCATGGCCGGACCAGGAAGAAAAGAGGTTGGCATAGCTGAGCGCTGGTCTCCTGAAATAGTATCCTGTCTTATAACTGATCATAAAAGAGAGCTCCAGTCCCCTATATGAAAATCTGTTGTGCAGCGAGCCGTATGCAGTAGGCTGTGCAGAACCATGGAAGACCATATCTTCCAGCGCTGTATTTGTATATACATTGACATAATCATTACTTTCCTCCCCTTCATACATAAGTAAAGGACTACCGTGAGTCGGATCCAATCCTTTCCATGGAAAACTGTATAACCCAAATACCGGGTTACCGACCACCGGTGACACCGAATTGCCGCTACGTACAACATATGTATTTCCTTTGGGACTAACTGGCATAAAATACGCGGTGACCCTTGGATTGGAATATCCACCTATTAATGAAGCTGTCCATTTCCATTTTTGATCAACAAGTATCGCATTCAGTCGAAGGTCGACCCCTTTGGCCCGCATCTCCGCGACGTTTCCGAAGAAACTGCTCCTACCGAGTGTTGGATCCATTGGAGACGTGCCCATCAAATCCTTAGATAGCTTATCGAAGTATTCTACTGAGCCCGATAGCCTATTGTTGGATATGGCAAAGTCCAGTGCCACATTCAATGTGTTCACCTTCTCCCATCGTAACATAGCGTTGGGCAACATATCCAATGATGCTGAAGGAAGCGGCGTAGTATATGAATTGTTGAACAGTGTAATAACGGCCAGCGCCGAAGCATTACGTGAGATATTGCCCGCCTGACCGTAAGTGGCCCGTAGCGAAAGCGAGGGTAGCCAAGACAGTTTATAGAATGGTTCTTCCGATAATTTCCATCGTAGACCTGAAGACCATAGCGGAGTACCTTTTTCGTTGGTATTTACGCCGAAGAGATTGGCTTCATCTTTACGGGCGCTAAAGGTCGCGATATAGCGATCCTTAAAACTGTACGAGCCGTTAAAGTACATGGACAGAAAATTATCGGTGTATTTACCCACAGACTTATTGTTCACAATCTGTTGCTTCATAAATTCATTATTGTACAGCACGTACTCCGTTTTATAGTCGATGATCGGATTGATCCCGTAAAACTCCTCGCTATACCCGTATCGCCTGTCGGTATTTTCTGTCGTCACGCTGTTGCGGATTTCCCATCCCCCCATCAACGATATATCGTGACTGCTTGCCCACCGCTTGGTCCAATCAGCCTGTGCCCTGCCCTGATGCACGCGACGGCGAGCTCCATTGGTATCCCAAATACCGTTTTGCGGTACCGGATAACTGAGCTGTGCATTGGCGTCTTTCTGCGCAAAAGAATTGGAATACGACCGTGCATAATACGAATCGGGCTTGAAAATCGTTCCATTTTCAGTAATCTGATCTTCAAATTGATAGCGTACGCTCAGGTTCAACCCCTTTATCGGTGTAGCGATGATACCCGTATTTAACAGGAGATCTCCTACCCTGTTTTCCGTTCGCTGCCGATCAATCTCTTCAATTGGATTGTACGACCAGTCGAGTCCGATGGCCTGCATATCCCGCACATATTGCTCATTGTTATCTAGGTATAGGTAAGCCGGGTCGCCATTATTATCCCTTAGCCGTGCATAGGGATAGGCCTGCTTACCCCCGCCATTTGCGAAGGGAGCCGTACCGCCCAAACGGAAGCCGGCATTGTTGCCAAAGAACTGTAGCGAGTTGGTATAGGCCAGTGCATTGCTGATCCGAATATTTTTGAAGACCTCCGATTCTAGGTTGACCCGCAGATTCAGTCTTCTGTCGCCGTTCCCTACTAAATTGCCTCGGTTCTGGTCGTAGCCAGTAGAAAAAAGATAGCTAGATCGCTCTGTTTTCTGCCCGATCTGCAGTGCATACTGCTGGCGGCTCCCTGTTTGATAAAGGTCACGTAGGATATCCTGCCGTACATCATAGCCTTTGAACCGATCTATTTCCCGCTCGACTTCATCAGCAGATAGTATCCCATCACGCTGTTTACGCAACAGCTCCACCACCGGTGTGAACGGCGGATGACCATAGTTCCACTCGTGGTACTGCTCGTCATTAGCGTAGTGATCCTTTTCAAAGAGCCAACGCTCCAGTTCGATATAATCGGCACTCGATATCTGTGAGAAGGTACTGTAGCTCGGTTTTTCCGATAGGCCTGTGATGGCATTGAAGGAAATCGATGGTGTGCCCGTTTTGCCCCGTTTGGTTGTGATGACGATTACTCCGTTTCCGGCCCGCGCACCCCAGATGGATGCGGCAGCAGCATCCTTCAATACGCTTACATTTTCAATTTCGTTGGGGTTGATATTGGCCAGATCGCCATCGTATGGAAAGCCGTCTAACACGATCAGCGGCTGCACCTCCGCAAATATGCTTGAGCGGCCACGGATCAGGAACTTGTCGGGTGCATTGTCATTACGGTCGAGCAATAGGCCTGGTACCTGATGCTCCAACCTATCGATGATATTGCCACTGATGGTCTGATTGAGCCGTTTGTTGTCTACAAACTCAAAACTACCTGTTGCACGTTCTTTCGGAATGGTCTGATATCCTGTACTCACCACCTCTACTTCATCGATCTGATTTTCAGACGGGACAAGTTCTATTTCCAATAAAGTAGTTGTTTCATCATAAGCGATACTTTGTGGCGCAAATCCGATATGTTTTATATGTACCGTACCCTTGATAGCTGACACGCGCAAACTGAATGTACCTTCTTTGTCGGTACTGGTCTTCTCCCCATTCTCGGTATATACCGATACGCCTTCTAACATCTGCCCGTCGGCAGCCGAGCGTATTTCCCCTCCGAGAATACGACCCGACTGCGCCTGGGCATCACTAAACAACACAACAAACCAGACCATGAGCAGCGAGAACAATGTTCTACTGCTGTTATAATTTCCTTTATAGATAGCCTTGAAAGGCCGATAAGATTTCGATAAATCAACTTTTACCTGCTCACTTCTTCCGCTCTCGACGTCATCGCGATGAGCACAGCGAAGAAGCGATCTTTTTATATATTTATTAAGGTTATCCGCAAGGCCTCGCCATAGCGCATACCTCTCCCCTTTGCGTAATTTTCGCATTCTTTTAATTGCTTAATGCAAAGGTTGCCAGTACTATGCCACCTAACCCCTATCTCCTTCTACCTAAATCCTACCCAACCTTTGCAGATTAAAAAATAAAATTATTTTACTTTCCGAATGCGCTTGCAAACTTTTCATAACAGGTTTCAACGGTTCTTTGTTACGCCATTCACGGAAATATGGAAAATACCGATCTTCTAATTATTGAAAAACAACAAAATGTTTTTTCAAATCATTTGCTGTTAAGGAAAAAATACCCTATTTTTATTTCGGTAAAAATTTATAATAGAAAACTGATTCCAAAAACCTCTGCAAACGATTAGTTACAGATAATATAGAAAGATCGGTAAACAGGCAATAGCGGGACTAGGAGAAGCAATATTATGCTGTATTGACTGGTAATACCCCTTGCGTTTGCGGGCATTACGTGCTCCTATCCCCTGTTACCTGTGTTTTTATTGACTTAATCAGGCAGGCGCGCGAATTAAGTTCTTTAACAGAAGTTTACGGGAAAACCGTCGGCAACGATCGTTGATCGAGGCTGGATGGTTTTGCTTGGATGTTTTTAATCGTATCATCATAATTTAAAATTTATGTGAACGATGTAACCCAGAAGCTAGGAAGGAAAACAAATTGGTAAAATACCAATAGGGCGAACCTCAAAGCTTTTGAACACGGTACGACCAAGAACCCATAATCCAAAGGATTATGTCCACAAAAGACTAACATGAAGTCCGCCCTATTAGACTATATCACGAAGATATAAAAATCTAATAGAAATGGCGAACTCACGGTCATCTCATGTGGAATTTGGTCGTTTTCGTTCATGAGCAACACCGTTACGGTAAAGACTATGTCTCTATTCCGTTTCGCTATCAATTAAACAAAAATAGAATAAATATGTGATATATGGAAATATATCAACCATAAATCTGCAAAAGAATTCAATTATGCTAACTCCAATAGGTGAATACCTAAATAAATTAAACGCCAACAAATCGAAAATAGCCACTGCTGCTAAAATAAAGGGGCCCCGGATGAATGATTTGTGCAACGATGAAACAGCTAAACCATATGCCGATGAATTTTTCCCGCTATTGTATTTAGCCAATTTTTATGCAGGCATTCCCAATAGTAAGTTTGATGAAGCTGTCTCAGAGATTTTTCCGAATCGAAAGAAAGGACTTCTCATTGAGCAGTTCAAGAATTTATCTCCAAGCGCAAGACTGTTTCTAACATATACTCAATCTAAACAACAATTGGAAAAAAGTATCGGAATGCCGAAAAACAAAATATCTAAGTTCAAAAATCCAAAGACAAATAGAGCTACAGCGTTAGAGGTAATCAACTTTTGCGATGGGATGAATTTTGATCTTTTAGCAACTTATGAAAATACATTTGGAAAGATCACAGTATGAAATATCAATTAATCTGTTTTCTCCTCTTTATACCACTCTTCTGTATTTCGCAAAACATTGAGGGGCGGGTTATACGTATCGCGGACGGAGATACAATCACTTTACTGGATTCAACAAATACACAAGTACGAATAAGATTGTACGGTATAGATTGTCCTGAGAACGGACAAGATTTCGCAAACATAGCAAAACGATTCACTTCAGACTTATGTTTCTCTAAGATTGTCACAGTAGAGGTAAAGGATATTGATAGATACGGACGGACAGTATTATTGTTACCTGATTGCGGTTCGTAACCGATTAACGGACAGTATTAATATTAAATTTTGTTATGCAATATATCCTTGATAATGTAATTAAAATACTAGGTGATACTGAAAAACCGTTAAGCGCCAGAGAGATCAAGGATAAACTGGTATCCGAAGACATTTCTAGACCGCGCAAGACAGATAAAGCGATTACAACAAATCAAATTCGAAGAGCTATTAGAGATGATAACGGAAAAAAGATAGAAACGATGGGCCCCTCTCCCTTTACATTTAAATTAAAGAGAAATTTTCAAAACCTCTGGGTTCTAAAAACGGTACATGAAGATAATAAAGCTTCTCAGACTGTCGATAGTTACGAAGATAGCCTATCAGAATACTACAATTATGATAACCTAGTTCCGAATTCTAAGCAAATCGTCGGAGGTGATCTAGCCATACTCATAGACAAAGAAAAAATACTCGGTTTCGCTCGAATTGATAGTGTAGAAGCTTCCAAAGGAAAAAAGACGGTACGTCGTTGCCCTGAATGCCCAAGCACAACCATTGATAAAAGAAAGACTAAAAAGCCAGCATATCGATGCAATAAAGGTCATGAATTCGAAATCCCTGTTGAGGAAATCAAAGCTGTTACCAAATACCGAGCTAATTTCAACTCATATTTTTCTATCGAAAAACTTAACAACGACTTGAAGCAATTACGGCCTTTTTATATAAAAGGATATAATCAAAACATGTCCATGCAACGGCTTGATATTAGCGCACTATCTTTATTCCGAACCATAGAGGAAAAACTGAGTATTGACAAATCTACATATTCGGGCTTAGCTCCTGATCAAGGTTATACCAAAGAGGACGAGGAACCGTACAAAGCAAATAACCAAGATGAACGAGAAATAGCTTTAAGAGCTATAAAACTGCGGAGGGGGCAGCAGGATTTTCGGAAGAAACTGTTAGAGAGATTTGACAATACTTGTGTAATAACCGGGTGCAAAATAATTGATATTCTTGAAGCTGCGCATATTAGACCTTACAAAGGCAAAAATGATAATCATCCGTCTAATGGATTATTGTTACGGGCAGATATACACACGCTTTTTGACCTTAATCTGGTTACTATTGATCCTGAAAAGTTTTTTGTCCACTTTCATCCAAGGGTGAAAAATGAGTATGCACTGTATGATGGTACCATTTTATTTAACGACATATTAAATAAACCTAACAAAGAAGCTTTGGCTTTACATTTCAATATTTTTGAATCAATTATTCTTAAAAACCTGTAACATGGAAAACGAACTAAAGTTAAAATTTGAACCCAATACTATTGAGCATTTAGGTGTGAAAATGTATTCCCACATTCCGCCTGCAATAGCTGAACTTGTAGCTAATTCCTATGATGCTTGCGCGAAATTGGTTCACGTCAAGCTTTACAATAATCCCCAGAAGAGAATAGTAATAGAAGACAATGGGATCGGCATGTCGTTCAATGAGATAAATAACAATTTTCTACGAATCGGAAGGAATAGAAGAAAAGAAAATCAAATTAATAATTGTAATAGAAATCCAACGGGAAAAAAAGGTCTAGGTAAACTCGCCCTATTTGGCTTGGGAAATACTGTCGAAATATCTACGGCACAGGATCACGTCGAAGTATCCTTTACAATGAATTATGATCAAATATTAAATTCTGATGGAGAATACAAACCAACTTTTGAGATAAGAGAAACAGAAAAAGCTTCCGGCACAACAATCACACTCAAAGAACTCAAACATAAATCAACCTTCTCATTAAGTTCTTATAGTTCCAGCTTAGCAAGGTTGTTCAACTTCAGAGCGGATGACTTCGAGCTTCTAATTTCTCTTGACGACAAAGAAACGATCAAAATTGACAATAAACTCAAATATGAAAATATAACTCCCGAATTTGAATGGTCTAAAGAAGATATATTAAAAATATCTAATGAGCCATATGAATACAAAGGAAGTATAAGAGGAAGTATCATAACGACAGAAAAACCGATTAAACCTGAGTTAAGAGGAGTAACCTTATTCGCGAATGGAAGAATGATCAACTCTCCAGAGTTTTTTGGTAAAGCAGAATCCAGTCACTTCTATTCTTATACAACTGGATGGCTAGATGTAGACTTCGTAGACGATTGGCCAGAAGATGTTATTTCAACAAACAGACAATCTATTGATTGGGAAAATGAAAAATCATTGGCATTAAAAAAGTTCCTTCATAATATCTTAACCGCCATCGAAAAGGACTGGAGAAACAAACGATCGGAGAAAAAAGAAAAAAAAGTACAGGAAAATACAGGAATCAATATAGTCAACTGGAAAAAGACTCTCCCAGTTTATATCTCAACGCAGGTTGACACAATAATTAGTAAGATGAATGATTCCGAATTAAGCAGTTCGGATCAAGAGTCTTTACTAAACGCTGTACACAATATTGCTCCAGAATATCCTTTATTACATTGGAGACACTTACACTCAGAAATAAAGTCTGCTGCTAGAATAGATTATGAACGCCAAGATTATTACCGGGCATTTATTGAAGCGGTGAAAAGGTACATCAACAAAGTTCGTGAAAAATCGGGAAGCACAAATCAAACCGATGGAGGAATGATGGGAACAGAATTCGGCCATCAAAAAATTCTTCAGGTAGCAGCTGCCTTCAACAAACCAAATGGTAATAAATTTCATGCAGATACCTACAAGTGTATTGAAGAAGGTCAAAAGTATTTATCCATGGGGATAGTATCTGGAGCTAGAAATCCTATTTCTCATGAAGAAATAGGAGATTTACGTGACTCTGGCCTTTTTTCTGAAAAAGATTGTTTAGATATGCTTAGTTTATTGTCTCATTTGTTCAAGCGGTTGGAGGATGCGCCTAACCCTTAAAAAAAATGTTCCCATCATGCCAGTAAACAAGTTACAAAGCCTTTTATTGCTTGAAGCAAAAAGAATCGAAAATAGTACAAATGCAGATCACCTAACGTCTGTCATCCAAATTATAAAAACCATTGACGACCAATACCAGCTTAATTTTGGATATGAGTCTCTTGATGCTATTCAAAAATTGGCAAAGTACGAATACGGGTGGGGGTATGCCTTTTCATTATTTTATAAAAAGTATGTTGGTGAGCTAAAATCGAAAAACATCTTAAAGAAGAATATCATTGACTGGGCGGATTCAGTAGTTTATCTTGCTGGTGGCATTGAACTTTGTAATCAGGCATTGAATTTCGAAAAGGCTGGTTTGATGAGTATTTCGTTAGAAAATGACAATAGCTTTAGATTTGCCAAATTATTCGAAAATGATCATGAAAAATATGAATTGTTAAGCCTACAATATAACCATTACAAAAAGAACATAAAATTTGAAGGGCGCTTACAACTGGTGGAAAAAGAAACTCCTAAAGTTCGAAACGAGTTAATCAAGTATGTAAGCATGTGTAAAAGAAATGGAATTGTTTACGACTTGCCAACTCGATTATTAGACTTCTACACAGAGTCTGCTTTTTTGCTGGTAAACAACACAGTAACACTGGATGATTTTGAAGAAGATGACAAGTTTGGAGACATCACCTATAAAGATTTTATCGATTTTGTTTATTACGTTCAAAAAATTGGCATCATACATAGAGACTGTTGTGTTGCACTAATTAAGCATAACAGAACAATCCCGATGCGCAAAATTCTAACGCAAATTTTGGAACAAAGGGACATTATAAAGCAATATTGTGTAGAAACAGGCCTTCCTATTCAAAAAGTGAAGCAAATAATCGACTCCTTCACTCTTAGTGAAGACAATATAGATACACATTTAGGCTATCCAAAACCAATCCCTGCTCCCTTTATCAAAATCAAAGGTGATAAATTAATCGTCTCTACTTATGGATGTTTAAAAAATCCAGTGTATTTTTTAAACCGGGAATTAAAGAGAAGATATCCAGAAGACTTCTTTAATGCTGTAAATAATAGAGAAATTAGATTTCGCAATCAGCTGTATGATATATTTAAGCAGGATAATTTTATAAAAATCTACGACAATGTTGTCCTAAAAGCTCCAAATGGTAAAATTCTAACAGACATTGACGCTATCGTATATGACAAAAAATCCAATAGTTTAGGACTTTTTCAATTAAAATGGCAAGACAATTTTACCACGAACATTAAAGAACGACGAAGCAGAATATCAAACCTCATTGCCAAATCAATTGAATGGATTGACAAGGTGGATGGATGGATTAAAACTGAATCTCATAATAATTTATGGGAGTGTAAAACAAACTGTGTCAATGGTTCAATTACCACCCCGCGGGGTGGTAATTGAACCATTTTGCTTATTGCAAATCTAACACCATTCTTCCGGGAAACCAAATAGCTAATTTTTGTGCCGTTGTTCCCCAATTGGCCAGTGGCATCGTCCATTTCTTCTTAATGTTTTTATGTGCTAAATAGATCAGTTTCAATAACGCCATGTCCGAGGTGAAGGCACCTTTGGTTTTAGTGACCTTACGGACTTGGCGATGGAATCCCTCGATCGTATTGGTCGTATAGATTAATTTTCGGATGGATTTGTCGTAACGGAAATAAGTGGTCAAACGTTCCCAGTTACGCCGCCAGGAGTCGATGACCACTGGGTATTTTTCCCCCCATTTGTCCTGAAGTTCATCCATCCGCAGTCCGGCAAGATCCAATGTATCGGCACGGTAGACAGGTTTTAGATCATTCATAAACTCCTTTTGGTCCTTACTAGCCACATACTTGAGGCTGTTACGGATCTGGTGCACTACACAGGTCTGTACTTCGGTATCCGGAAAAACACTCTGTATCGCTTCTGAAAATCCTTTTAGGTTATCGATACAGGCAATTAAGATATCCTCTACGCCCCGGTTCTGTAAATCGGTCAGTACGCTTAGCCAAAAGTTAGCACCCTCATTCTCCGAAACATACATCCCTAACAGATGCTTGTGACCGTTTCGGTCAACGCCAAGAATATTGTATACAGCCCGCGATACAAAACGATGGTCTTCTTTCACCTTGTAGTGCATCGCATCCATCCAGACAATCGTATAAAGGGAATCAAGGCTTCTTGACTGCCATTCCTTGACCTCGGGAATGATCTTATCGGTAATGGAAGAAAGCGTACTGTGACTGATGTCTGTATCGTACATCTCCTTGATGTGGTTCGATATATCCCGCAGGCTCATACCAAGGCCATACATGCCTAAAATCTTCTTCTCCAGGCTCTCGGCTAGAATCGTCTCACGTTTCTTAATGAGCTGGGGTTCGAAGTTAGATCGACGATCACGGGGAGTGTCGATATCGATCGTGCCATCGGAGGTGCGAATCTGCTTGCTGGACTTGCCGTTACGCCGGTTACCGCTGGAGCGCTCAACTTCGTCCATATGGCCCTCCATCTCAGCTTCTAACGCCGCTTCTAAAAACTTCTTCATCAAAGGTGCAAAAGCGCCGTTCTTGCCATAAAGTGATGCTCCGCTGCGTAACTGTTCCAGCGCTTTGTCCTTCATGGACTCAAAATCAAAATCGTTTTCCTTAATACTCATAATTACTATGTCAAAAATAATACTTCTCTTTATTATTCTTGACACAGTTTATTTTACAGTCTCTAACATATTGAAGATTTTAAAAATAAATGGTGAAAAATCCATCTCTAAAGTTCATCTATTTGTAATATCTAGAAACCATATGCATTTCACCAATACGGAACTTGATGATCGTGCTATATGGGCGTCTTGGTTTCAGATAGAGGAAGCCGCAGATACCGTGTTTGTTGTACCTTCTGATGACCCAATTTTAGATTTCACCAATAAAATAGAAAAGCTGTCTCCCCAAAAAAGGCCTCTACCACCAGACAGTAAAGTCGTGTACACAAATAATCAAACTATAGAACTGTCTAAATTTAAGGTAATAATTGGTTAACAGTAATCAAACCAGAATAGTACTTGTTCCGGGCCAAGAACTATTCTAGTTCTATTTAATTTTAACAAAATCTACCCCAACTCTTGATGGATGACCAAATGCATGGTTAGCAATCCGTTGAGCATAGTCAGTTCTCAATGTTGAAACATACTCTAAAACATATCTATTTAAGTTATGATCATATTGTTCCTTCTTTAGTTTATTAGTAATATCCCATATCACTATTTTTTTATCTATAATTTTATTGTTTTCTACATTATAAACTTTTGGTTTAATATACAAAGGCCTATGTAAGATATCGCTAATTTTACTTAAATTTAATTTATATAGATCGATAATTCTATTTAATTCAATAATATCTCTTTTCAATTTTGATATATCATCTTCAGAATTAGAAAGTGATCCTTGTTTTATGCTTTTCAAGTTTGGGTTAGTAATATTTCCCCAATAAACTGCTTTTCCGTTATCTAAAAAGCTTAAAAAAGCTGTATCTCCTAATTTCAAAGCTGTTTCTATATCAGTAAATTCTGTTCCTTTAACAAAATAGTAATTATGATCAATATCATTTGGGTACAAACAATCACACAAAGCCGTAATACACAAATGATAGTTTCCATTCAAATCTTTAAATACATCGCCAAAGTTTAAGTTAGGAATATCGTCAGGATGCAAACTCTTAACTTTAACTGAATTATAAAAAACGTTAAGATTAAATAATGCTTCGTGAGTAGGCTCTTTTTGTACTAACTCTTTGGTCTTAAAGTCTAAAAAATCACTTTTTAGAAGCTCCAATTTAGCAGTACGAAGTTTTAAAGTTGCTTGTTCTAATAATAGCTTTTTTATAATTGTACCAAACGCTTTATCATTACCTAAATGATTTCTAAACTGAAATAATGCTTCGGTAGATGATTTTAGAATAGAATTATCAATAAAACTTTCATTCTCGTTAAAAACAGATTGCATTTCTAGTCCTAACAACTGAAAAAAACTTCCTTCATTTGTGATGACGATATCAGATATCCTTTTCACTAATTTTCCATAATCCGCATCATCTGTAAAATCTTTTTTTAAGGTTAATACAAAGGTATTATTAATCATAAACGAATTCTCGCCTGTGTTTAAAACTTCGTATTTAGCAAATTGGTTATCAGTAATAAAAAACCTATCTATTTCTAATGAGATATAAATTAAACGCACTAAATATAATAACGATTTGTCTTTAGTTTCTACAATCGGAAACGTTTCGCCATTAATGTAATTTTCCTCTGCAAATTTTAAAATTTCTTTTTCATCTTTATTAATTACATTTTTCAAATCTTGCAATTCAAGATTCGAATAAGTATCTTGTATAGATTCAAATTGCTCTCTAGATAGGCCTGAAAAGTACGTATCCAGAAACATAGGTACTTCATCAAAATTTCGCGAATTTGAGTATACACAACAAAAATTAATATTAGGTGAACTAACCGCCTTATGTAAAAGATTTAATGAATACTCTAGCCCCGATACACCATCTAATTCCCAATCTAATAAAATTAAATCTTTACCTTTAAATAGATATTCAATAGTTTTTGGCTCATCAATATTGGACTTTACAAATCTATGTACAGTCAAGTTTTTTCCGTGATTTTTAAAAGTATTGTATAAATCTTTAGAAAGTTTCTCTTCGGCAAAAGCATTCAAATCTGTTGTTTCAGAATAGAAATCTTTTGCTTTCTCATCAATAAAAACAGCGTTATTAATTGATTTATCTAAAATTTGAAATGCTTTTTGGCTATACATCCCCTATATTGATTTGGTTAATAATGAAGCAAGCTCCACCTAAATAATTGTATTTTTTTTCGTTGGTAGCATAAATATCTAAACCAGCTTCATTCAAGCTTTGCTTCGATAAATAGAGTCCTATTCCTCTCCCGTTGGGCCGTTGTGAATAAAATAATTCAAAGATCTTATCTAGTCGATAATCTGGTATTTTTTCACCAGAGTTAGCTATTATAATTTCTTTTGTTTCGCCAAGATAATCAAGCTTGATTATTCGCTGCTCGCTGTTCCGCATCCAGTATATAGCGTTATTAATAACATTTATAAACACAGTATGAATAACAGGCTCCTTAATGATGATTATGTGTTTTTTAAAGGATTCTGTAACATCAAAGGTTATATTATATTCTGAAATTAAATTTTCAAAAAACTTCAACAAATAGTGATAAATCGCATTACCTTCGACCTCTTTATTTAATGCACCTGAAATTCTATACAATGGAGATAATAACGCATACTTATCTTCTAATTGTTTAAAGTTCTTCTCAAGGAAACCAAACTCTTTAATTGACGAAATGTCATTATAATCAGAAAGTGTTTTAAGCTGATTATTTATCTTGGCATATAATTGATTAAACTCATGGTCTATAATCTCCACTGCGATTCCCAGTTGGGCAGTATCCCTGGTTTGCTCCCACTGGTACTTCATTTGATCATATTGAGCTTTATAAGCTCCTTGGACTTGTTCCTCATTAATATCAAAGGATAAACGATTGATATGTTCCACTAAAGGGAATAATGTTGCCTGAGCCTGCGCCAACAACGAAGAATACAAATTTTCAACTTCTAAAGAAAAAAATAAGACCTGATCTTTTACAAGTATTTCGTTAATTACACCTTCTTTATTTTCAGATAAAGCGTTAGTTAGACGTCGAGAACGTTCTATATATTCTTTAATCAATTCATCAACTTTATTTTCTAAAGCAACTCGATTTGTCGTAAGTTCCTTCTCTAGAGATGAAATATAAGAATTATACCTTTTCGTAAAATCAATTTTAAGGTCTCTTATTTCTAATTTATCTTGAGCCTTTCTATTAACTGATTCTCTTTTGGGTTTTACTAAATTTATATAATTATTTAGACGATCTTCAAATTTATAAAGTCTTTCTTTCTGAGTTTCCGTCGGTTTATACCGTTTCGGCACTTTGGGAATTAAATTTTTAAGATCAATATCCAACTTCTGAAGCTCATCTAAAATTTGCTCTACCTCAGAATATGTAACGCCAATACTCGCCAGCTTATCCTCTAATTCGCTCAACAAACGTTCATATCTAGCCTGATGTTCTTCTAACTTTTTAGGATACTCGTTCAAAGATTTAGTAAATGCTATTTTTTCGGCTTTATCCCTCGCTTTATCAGCTTTTAGAGCTTTATGTTCATCGTTTAATTCTTTCTTTTTATCTAAAAATAAAGATTGCTTTGCTTCAGTCGCGAAATAATCTTGGGCTAATGTTATAAAAAAATTGATAGCATCACTAGTAAATGCGCGATACTGGGCATTATTGATCAATCCTTCTCGGCTAGATTTATCTTTAAGATTTGGATTCCGGTCTCTTGTTACATCCAGATACCCATACATCCGCCTATAGGAAAAATAAAATGTCCCGGCCCTCTTAGACCTTCTCTGTTCAAAGCCTAGAAAATCTGCATTTTCCCGTCCATAAGGTAAAACTCTAAAGTCATCTCTGAAAATATAAAGTCCACCATACTCAGCAACCTTGCTCTTCAATGCTACGAATTGATTTTCTGTAAGTGCTGAAGATTTCTCTTCGCCTTGAGAATATCCTAATTCTATGGGAATTTTGCCGTAAAAGCTTCTTCTATCCTTTTTTCTAGGGTTAGTGTATGAATAATCGACGACTTTGTCATACATTCTTACACTTCCTTGAAAAGTACCGTTTCCGTCGAACTCGCCTTTTATGTAAACGTCTGCCAAATCGAAATCCGACTTAGTAAAGAAATTTCCCCTAGAGTTTAAAAGATCAAAAGATTCTTGCTCAGCGTTAATTAAAAAGGTGCTATTAATATGGAAATCGACCCCTTTAAAAGGATTTACAAAACCAGTTAAACTTGAAATAACAAATTTTCGGTCTTCCAATCCATCACCATCTCTTTCAGATAAATCAATGATTTGATCAATAGGATTAAAAGCCAAAAAAACAGTACCTGTATTGTACTTTGATTTTTCAAACCATTTGACAGCAAAATCTAATATAGGTTCCTCGATAAGGGTTTTAGTAGTTTCATTAATTATCTGATCAAGTAATTCTTTTTGATTATTCTCCCATACTGCTTGTCCATCTAGATTAAATTCTTTGTCGAAATTCTTCAAAAACTCTTCCTTTAAGGCTTTAAAGACACGAGGAAGTTCTTCTAGATCATCCATTGGTCGAGTGGGAATAATCACATCGTCTAAAAATAGATTATAGTTCTCTAACAAACGCCAATCAAAGTAAACAGCTTGCAATGGATACCCAATTTTCTTTGTAAGCATTAACATGGGATTACCGACAAAAGCAATTGATAATCGACCTATGCCCTTTTCTCCTGCCTTAACACGAGGTCTCTTCCATAGTGTTTCTTCCGATTCGATTTCTAATTCTGCTCTAGATTTAGAATCAGTCCCCAAAACCAACCACTTATCTAAAATATCTGAACTGGACATTCCTTTCCCATCATCTGAAATGAGAAAATAATCATTCTCTAATCCCTGATATCCTTTTTTAAATAATTCAGCATTTAGGTTGTCGGCATAAGCATCATAGCCATTTTTCCATAGCTCTGTAATGGCGGTAGGTAGATCCGCAATCTGTCCCTTACCCAATAAATCTACGGCTCTAGCCTTTGTTCTGAACTGCATTATGGTTATTAATAATTGATTCTCCGACAGCCTTAGCATAAATTGGCGGTACAGCATTACCTATCATTCGCGCTGTATTTGCAATACTATTTGTTTTAAAGATATAGTCTTTTGGGAAAGATTGTAAAACAGCTCCCTCCCTTAAGGATATAGCACGATCTTCTTCTGGATGGACAAATCGTCCATTAGAAATGCTAAAGAATTTTGTAGTGATAGTTGGTGCAGGCCTATCCCACCACATACGACCATAAATATCCTTGAAGCCGTCCACTTTACCATAATGACAAGGAACTGCTAATTTTCTATCAAAGACATAAGACATGCGAGTTCCACCGTTTTTAGGTGTGACGGCCAATCGTTCTAAATTTAATGGTTTCAGTCCTGCAACTGAATGCATAAATTCTGTATTATCTCGATGTCCATGTTTTACTTTCGGAAAACCGTTAGACTCACCTAATACGTGACCAACCGTAACTTTCTCTCCAAGCCTTTTTTTCGGAGACAATTCCACTGCAGTTATTCTATTCGCAATTAAAGTAAATCTTTTACGATGCTGTGGAACTCCATAATTACTGACCTCGTGAATTTGAGCATGGACAGTATAATTATGTTTCTGAAGCCATACAATAAACTCATCTAAACCGCTTTCTGCTTTTCTACGAAGAACTCCAGGAACATTCTCCACTACAACGTAGCCAGGATTGAAGTATTCTACAAAACGACGAAACTCTTTCAGTAAATCTTTAGATTCCGATGATTTCTTTTTATCCGTAGGAATAATACTCCAAAATTGGCAAGGGCTACAACCAATCAATAATAAATTATCATCATTACGCTTTAATTTTAGCTTCCTCTCAAGGTCAGCTTCCTTCAAATTGAAAACATCAGCATGTATAAATCTTGAACCTTCTATATTAGCTTCATAGGTCTCTTTGCATGTGATATCAAAATCTACTCCTCCGATGACCTCTATGCCTGCCTGTTGCATACCACAACTCATCCCTCCTCCTGAACAGAAAAAATCTACTGCTTTTATTTGTCTTTTGTTATCAGCCATTTACTAAAAAATATAATAACTTCCAAAAAATATTTTACACTCTGCTAATATCCGGATTTTTTATTTATAAACAAAAACCAATTTAAACACAGATTAAACAACTTTATTATTATCTTTTTAAAGTTCACAATTACAAAAACTAACCGAATATTGAATATGTGACAAACTAGTTCGATATTGAGAAAATGAAATAAGAAGCTTAATTGTTAATCCTATTGATAATTTTCTACCCTTACATCGGGAGACGTCCAAATTCTTTTGAGAGGTTTGTTTATACATCGTAAAAACTATATATTTAAAATGTTTAAATTAAATAATCCAATATAAACATACCGCGATAATTATGGAGAAAAACTGCACTTGGCACTTTAAACCAGAAGGCGGTGGCGAAATTGGTCCAAACGACCCTTTGCACATCACTTTTAAAGGTAATCCCTATTATTCTATAGTACGAGAAGCAATCCAAAATTCTTTGGATGCAATCAATGATACTACAAAACCTGTAGAAGTAGCCTTTAAGTATTTCGATTTGGATAGACAAGAATATCCTGCATTCTTTCAAATAGAAGAAAACATCACGCAATGCCTAGAGTATTACAATGAAAATACCGATGCTAGTCGGCTGTTCAGCGAAATGTTGAAATATCTGAACGGTACAGAAGAAGGGAAAAAAAAATTAAAAATACCCTGCTTAAAAATTTCAGACGCCAACACAAAAGGAATGCATTTTGATGAAGGAACAACATCGCCGTTCTATGCTTTTCTCAGAGCATCTGGTGTAAGTGCCAAAAACCTAGGCGCAGGTGGTTCATTCGGATTCGGCAAAGGCGCATATTTTGCTCTATCTCCAATAAAAACGCTAATTGTCTCCTCAAAAGACATATATGGAAATGTCTATTTCGAGGGTGCCACTCGATTGACAACACATAAAGATAGGAATAGAGATAAAAAGTCTGCTTTCGGATTTTATGACAACAACGAAGGAAATCCTATTACAGAAGAAAATAATATCCCTGAAATCTTTAGAAGAAGCGAATCGGGCACAGATGTAAATATAATTGGGTTATGGGATGAGCCATACCGTAAAAAGTTAATGATAAAATCAGTTTTAAACAACTTTTGGCTCACCATTTTTGATAAAAAACTAACTGTTCAGATTGACGATGTGTTAATAAATAAAGATAATATTGAAACAATAATTGATGAATATTTTGAGGGGCAGGCAGAAAGTGGCACTCCTTCAGAGATCGAGTCATGGAATCCTAAATCTTATCTGAAAGCGGTAAAATATACTGGCACTAATGATCAATTTCGAGTATTCGAACAAAACTTAGCAACTGTCGGTACAGTAAAACTGTACATATATTTAGAGAAAGGGCTTCCGAATAGAACTGCTTACTTCCGTTCCCCTAGAATGGTGGTCTTCAAAAGAACTAACAGAAAGGTTAATGGTTATTCTGCTGTTTTCATCTGTGATAATGAAAAAGGTAACGAAATGCTCCGTCTCATGGAAAACCCAGCACACAATGAATGGAATGTGGACAACTACCCAAAAAATGAGGGGCAAATTGATACGGAGGCTCGTAAAGGGCTTAATGAAATCGGGAATTTCATTAATACAACTCTTGAAGCTTTATCCAAGACAAAGACAGGCCAAAAAATAACATTTATAGGCCTAGAAGAATACCTATCTATACCAGAGGATTTACTTGAAAAAGACGAAGAATATGATTTTGAGGGCATGAACAGCAACAATGTTTCGGGTCAATCAAGCAGTGAGCAGACGGAAGAGGAGACTGGCTCAATCACAAGTACTAAAGATAGTCCTGTAACCATAAACCCTACTTTAAAAGCACAACAGTCAGAAGTAAAAGATGAAACAGACATTGAGACTATGGAAGATGGAGAAGAAGCAACCTCTATAGGTGGGGAAAATGACAAAAGTGGTGGAGACGCACCTTCATACGTGCCTGGAAACATAAAAAGTACTAGTAGCAAGACGGATGATTCACCTATTACGAATAAGATCATCGCAAAAGTAAATTTTAAAGTTGCTGCCCAAAAAGAAAATGGATATATATACCATTATTTGATTATAAATTCCATTAATGAAATTGAAAATGCAGAATTGGAATTGCTCGTTGGTGCCGACAACGATAGGGATGGTGGAATTGAAATAACAGAGACTAATAAGGGAATAATTTCAAAAAACACGATTAAAGATATAAGACTAGAAAGAGGCGTAACAAAAATAAGAATACGCTTTGAAGACAACGTTAAGCATTCAGTAAAACTTAAAGCGTATGAAATTCAATGATGTTACCTTCCCTCATCCCGTATTAGGAATCGCAGATGCGATCGGTGGAATTACTGGTTTTTTAAATAACCCTCAAATAACCGTCTCAGACGATAGGTATAAGATTGTTATTGAATGCAGTTTAACAAATAATGACCTAATTAAATTACTCCAAGAAGGTAAAGCAGAATTTTTATGTGAAGCAACCTGTTCAAATACAGTTTACAGAGAAAACACCCTAAGTGACAATGCAAGGATAGAATTTGAAATTCCTAAAAAACAGGTCAAAGGAAAAGTAGAATTTATATGCTTATTGGTTGCACAACAAAGTTTGCCCAATTATTCAAATGCAGATGCACACCGCGATTACAGCGGTTTTACATTTGATTTGGACAAAGGGGATATCTTAGCTTTTTTTGGAGAATTTACTTTTGATGCAGATATCAAATATGAAAAACTGAAAGCTGTTTCATCTTTTATGGAAGTAGTAGAGAGGGAGGATATAGAATACACTAATATTGATTTGAAAAAGTCCAAAATTGAAGTACAACTACCGACAAATGAATACAATATATATAGGAGTGACGTCATTGCCCAAGAGATAAAGTTTGCCTCAATATTCCATTCATCACTTGTATTGAACGCATTGCTGACGGCACTCTATAATTTTGAAGAGCACGAAGACTATCTCTGGGCGAAAGCTCTAAAATACCGACTGGCCAATGAAGATCAATTCCAAAACCTAAACATTAAAGAAAAAGAAAATATTCCCGAAATAGCACAACGTTTATTAGGAAATCCTTTCGGACGTCTATTAAGTGGATTAAATGTTATTGTAGAATCAACAGAAAGTGAGGAATAAACATGCCAAAGCAACTTATATTCAAAGACAAATACGTCAAAAAATTAAAGGATGAACTGAATGTAGATTTCTATAAAGGCAATGAGTTCATATATGACAAGAAACAAATCTTAATGTTGCCAAACATAAACCATAAAGAAGGCTTATCAGAAAGATTGGATGCAAGCGATGATTGTAAATCCGCGATACAAATCTACGAGGCATTTAAAGAACTTGAGCCAATCCAGGCATCCGATGAACGGTTGTGGACATATCTCTCCCATGTTGATTTGTATCCTTATATGATTAAACGGTGGAATGATGTACAAAAAGGTACAGCTAAGGATAACCAGAAATTTATCTTAGATCACTGGTTTTTAAGTTCCTCTGCACAAAGCAGTTTAATGCGACACGCTATAGCAGGGCTGTGGTGGTCAGTTTATTTGTCCATCGACTACTCACGGAAAGAGAACAAATATGATCTGACTAAAATTTTATTCCGTCAATTAGATTTCCCAACAAGGACATTAGGAGTTTACAAGCTTGGTCGCCATAAAGAAGCTGTCATCGGTATTTTGGAGTTTATTGAAGATAATGAGGGTTTATTTAAAACAAAATTTGAACACAAAACTCGCTTTGTCACCAAACATCTAAACGTGATTGGTGGTGTAAAACCTATTTCATACTATGATCGTTCTTTCTTCAAGTCGGAGCTTCAAAAGGTATCGGATAGAATTTCTATGATTTAATGAACTGTATTAATTTTAACCGTATATTCAGGACAACTTAGATATACGAGATCGCTGAAGTATCTTTTTCAAACATAAACATCTAATAAGATGCACGCTTTTAATGTTCATTTATCTAAAAAACTGATAAGCGTTTAATTGCCATGCAGCTTGCTCATTCAGTTTATAAGATTGCAGGTGAGAAAACGGTTGTGTTAAGATTTTAACCATTTGAATGCATAGCAAAATCGAATTACGTTCTGCTTTACTTCTATAACTAGAAGCAAATATCTAAATTAGCGCTATGCAACGCTATGAAGAAGACGAGGATAAGATAAAGGTTCCGCGGTTTGAAGAATCAGCTGGCTTCTACACTAGTAAGCAGCGGAGCTATATGATGTCGCGTATTAAGGGCAAAAATTCGAAGCCGGAACTTATATTGCGCAAGACGCTTTGGGCTAAGAACATCCGCTTCCGCCTGCACGATAAGTCTCTTCCCGGTCGGCCTGACATTGTGATCAAAAAATACAGATTGGCGATCTTCGTGGATGGTGAATTTTGGCATGGCTTCGACTGGAAGAAAAACCGCGAGCGGATTAAATCCAACCGCCTATTCTGGATACCGAAGATCGAGCGTAACATGCAAAAGGATGAACGCACGAACCGTGCCCTCCGCGATATGGGCTATACGGTATTCCGCTTTTGGTCGCAGGATGTACTAAAGAGCTTACCTAAGGTGCTTAACCAAATTGAACTGTTCTTGGAAACGAGGAAGCTGTGGAGGTAGCTATTATGCTTCGAAAAGAAAAGTAAATTCCTAATTACCCCTTAAATACTTTCATGCGATGCCATTCCAGATTTTCTGCCGATGGGTGGTATTGGATATTGGAAGGCAAAAGAATTTTGTTACCTGCTAACTGGCTTAGATTATATGGGTGGTCTACTTTTTCACGTATATGCGTCGAAACCATTATCCTGTAATCCTGATCTACAGAGACTAGTCCCCGATCAAATGCGCGGTGTAGATTAGGACAAAGCGCTAAGCCGTTGGTTACCTTATCATCATGTGTTACAGCGAAAGGAACGATATGACATGCATCTATAAAATTGTGATTGTAGGTAGAACGCAGCTGCATTCCGGTCATGGCACAGGTATCTTGGTAAAGTTGAGGGATGTAGCGCTTAAATAAATTGGAACGCACAAAGATATCTTCCTCGGTATGGATTTCGATCCGCTTGTATTTAGTTTCAGGATCATTCAATACCAACGCCTGAATGTCATGATAGAAACCATCACCCAATTGCTTATGCTCATAATAGCTATTTGCCCGGTCTGAAAAATACTGCATCAACAAACTGCTACGTACTTCTTGCCTATTTTCCTCAGATTGCAGTAACAGATAAAGATCTCCTGATAAAGCACCAAATTCTACTACCTGTGATAAAACACTTACACTCTTAATGGGCGCCTGCACGGGAACCCCAGTATAGGTGTGCAATACCCAAAACGAATGCCCTTGGACTTTATCATTCTGCAGGTGGTAGAATGGCTGTGTAAAATCAGACTGATGAGCCGTCGTAACCAATAAGCGCCAGTTTTCCTGAAAGATACCAACCAGATCGGCATTGACCTGAAAATGGTTCTCCTGATCAAGTCCTTTTTCGATTAACTCGACAAGGGTTAAAAGCAATATAGGCTTGTGCGGTGCTAAGCCATACTTAGTACCACCTCGTTTAAGTTTGAAAAATGCCTGAAGGTAGGTCTGAAGTTGATTCATATGCGACATAAAGATAAGAAATCAATAAGACTTTTTCTATCTTAGCTGTACATGTTCCGTAGAGGCACTTTATTATATAGAAATTTGATTGATGTGTTCCACCATACAATGCTATCACGAGTTGTAGGCTCTTTGTTGATCATAATTAATTCTATATTAATGTCTGAAACGGTGTACACATTATACTTGTATAATTTCTGTGATAGCTGCTACTGGTACGAAATGGAGTTCAATGGTGTACTCTATTTTCGTTTGTTTATTTTTTTAGTTGGTATATTACTAGGGCTGGCTCTCTTAACGCTAAGGACCAGAAGATGGCTGCTGATCCTTTTAATTGATATACTGATTGTGTACATCGGAATGCAAATAAAGTTTTTGTTCAATTTCTAATTAGGATGTTAACGCAGAGAAGTGGATTGATTGAAACTGATGGTTCGAATCAGGAGATGGTTGTGAAAAAAGTATTGATCAATCAGCAAGTGGATGAAAGTGATTTTGAAGAAAAGCTTACTTTAGAAGTGTATTATAACGCTGGTACTATAATGATCTATGGGAAATAATTATCCCTTGGTAACGATAGCGTCAAACAATGGTGTTGTATAGTTATATTAATCCTAAGATCAGAAAAGCATGCAAAAATTAGCTTACAAATTGGGAGTCTGGTTAGTTATTATCAGTTTTCTGATTAGTGTTCTTGGAAAAAGAGATAAAACCGTATTTTGGTATGACCGTAGGGAATGAATTATGGAAGAACTTTTTAGACACGAGATGCCCGAATGGGACCGGAGCAGATTTCTCACAGAAGACAATGATGGGGAAGAGTGGAAACTGCTACCTCAACTAGAGGCCGCAGAAAAGCTATATGAGCAATGCCGTGAAATATTCAGATTGTGCCGTTTAATGGGAGTGCAAATGACGGGACTATGGGGAGAGGCACACCGCGACCTGATCATGGAGAGCATCTGCATCGTAGGCCCTAAGATTATAAGTGCAGAGACCACTGGCCTCTATGTCACCTGTATGGAAAACGCGGCAGTTATAAGGTACAATATGGGACAATTGCGGAATATGCTGATCACCATGGACATGCTGGACACCAAAGCAAAATACTATAGTCCTCATATCTTGGAGGAGATCGAAACGTTCAAGCGGTTATTCAAAGTATGGATCTCCTTTTTCAAAAAGGATGATTGGGAGGATGAATGGGGGCTGTTTTGATCTGCCAACGCTCCGAAACGATGAAACTTCCACTAAAATAGGTGTTCCCGGATTTCGAGATCAACCTCTACCCTTTCGAATGCACGTGGCTGAATGGCACGTTGACCCTGACAGAACATACGCAAGCCCTATGGGTAGATAATAGTGAGCTATTGAATTACGACTGGGCAGCTGCTGGTCTGCCGCTCGTCAAGGAACTGGTGTAGCAATAGGATGTTAAGTTTTTGTTAATTCCACCAGGTGCTGTAATATTCGGCCATATCATGCCGTTTACATAGTATTCATAATTTAGGTTAATAATTGGTTAGTTAGAAACTCCTGAAGCTCCCCGCTTCAGGAGTTTTATGTTTTACTTGCGGTATTGTACTGTCCTATTTTAATCTAACAACCCCTCCCGTAGCGGGTAATTGGATAATTTGGAATTGTAGCATTTTATTTTATCTTTGATAGTGAAATATTTACGTATCTTTCTAAGAAAAATACTGTAGCGCAAAACTATCCTAGTAAAGATATATCGCGCGAATAGAGTAAGCTACCTTGATCGTAAATAAAGGAATATTTTGTACTACTTAGATTACGATGATCATGAAAAAAGCAGCGATTTCTCTGAGCGTAACTGTTCTTATACTAAGTTCTTGGGTAGAAAAATACACGTCGACAGATTATTTACGACGTGTTTTAGGTGAACTTGAGAATATAGAGTCAGCAACTTTCTGGACTGAATCCCAATCTTGGAATCCAGGAGATACCAGCGCAACTCATGTAATTAATCAGTACGTTGAATCCTACAGAAATTCGCTAGATACCACATTAGGTGCGAGTTGGGCAACTTTTGACACAGATCAAAAGGCACATTTAGAATTCGCATACGATGGTAAAATGCGGGCTTTAAGATATGACGATGAAAAAGAAATGGTAATAGACAGTTTCAACGTTAGAAAATTACCATTTCGACCGGTGGCAACGCCGTTTTATAATTATACGGAAAACATAGTTCGATATATTTTAGAAAACAAGGACAGTACTTCTGTGGAGCTAAAGGATGTGGGAGATGACATTTACCTGAAACTTAGCATTTATGAGGATAGACAAGTTGAATTCTTTGGAAAAGCTCGTTATATTCCAAGAAACCCATTGACGTTCGACCCTACTTCCATATATGAGTTATGGATAAATAAGGAAACAAACTTGCCATATAAGGTTAGAAGAGAGATGGAGCATAATATATCTGTTATTTCAGTTTCTGATTTTGAGTTCAACAAACTACGTATTGAAAATTTTACTGCTTCGGACTATTTTCCTAAAGACTATCAAATAAGGCAATATGGAGAGAAAGGAAGAGAGAGGCTTCCTAATAAGATGGTGAACACAAAAGCCCCCGATTGGATTTTACAAACTGCCAATAATAGAGACTTTTCATTATCAGACGTAAGAAGCAAAGTGATATTGCTACAATTTACGAGTGTTAGTTGTGGACCATGTAACGCTTCCATTCCATTTTTGAAACAATTAGCTACTGAATACAATAAGGCCGATTTTGATTTGGTAGCAATAGAATGTACAAGTAAGAATAGTGATGTTTTAAAAAAATACATGAGTCGTAATAGATTTGACTATAAATTCTTACTTGCTAGCAGAGAGGTGTTAAATAAGTATTCGATTTCATTATATCCAATGTTTTTTATACTTGACGAAGATAGAATTATTAGAAAAGTGATATACGGTTATGGCCATGAAACCGACAGCGAAGTAAGAACGTTAATCAACAGCCTAATTTAAAACCTCAGCCGCCATATTTGACAAACCGACATTGGCTGTGGTTTATCTATTTGTCAAGGCCATATTTCTGTCCATATTCTTTTACCGTCATCAAGAAATGGGGATTTATTTTGCTGTTAAAGAAGCCCTTCATATCCCGTTTAGCTTTGTCAAACTGCTTAGTTTCTCCATACACTATTAGCTTTCCCAGAGATGCCACCATCGTATCTTCTTTATCTAACTGTTGAAGCATTTTTTCAGTGTTATTAATCCGATTAAAATATGGCAAGATGAATTCTGTCAAGTTTTCCCTCATTTCGGCAATTAGTTGTTGCTCATTGGTTCCATCCTTAATGTCATACCAAGTGTCGTCTTGATTTCGAAGCTTTCCAATTCTTTTTCTAATTAGGCACTCCGGTTCAGTCGGATAGTCTGGAAGTCCTTTGCCGCTGTAATCATATAATGCAAGCCAATACTCAGGGACAAAAATTCCGGTGTTTATAGTAAAATTTATATTGTCTTTATTTCCAAACGCACTTTTCTGTACATTAATGATTTGACCGACACTGTCGAGTTTTAAGTAAAAATTATTCGCCCTTTTCTTAAAGCCTAATGGTTTTAATATTTCTTGAAATCCTTCCTTAATTATTTTATCAAATTTTATTTCTGATACTGTCTTCATTTGGTTCTACAGCTTGTCGTTTTAAAATCATAGCTAACGGTTTCGCGCTTTATATTTGGGCGGGAAATTACTGTCAACTACCTTCCTGTCGAAATAATAAGCGCCAGTTTTCCTGAAAGATACCAACCAAATCGCCATTGACCTGAAAATGGTTGTCCTGATCAAATCCTTTTTCGATCAACTCGACAAGGGTCAAAAGCAATATAGGCTTGTGCGGTGCTAAGCCATACTTAGTACCGCCTCGTTTAAGTTTGAAAAATGCCTGAAGGTAGGTCTGAAGTTGATTCATATGCGACATAAAGATAAGAAATCAATAAGACTTTTTCTATCTTTAACCCAACATAATACGCGGTACCTGTATACAATAACTATAATCTGTTAAGCTTTTGTTAATTCCGCCAGGTGGTGTAATATTCTGCCAGATGCTGCCGTTTATATAGTATTCATAATTTAGGTTAATAATTGGTTAGGTTAGAAACTCCTGAAGCTCCCCGCTTCAGGAGTTTTTATATAATTGTGCGTAGAAGTTCTACGCTACTCACCATATACATTAATATCGCCGAATACAGCATGTACCCTACTCGCCCGGACCATGTCGATACGGATGTATCGCGCTGTGTGTACAAATGGTAACATGTACATTTGCTCTCCTTCAACCGTGCGGTTGAATTCCACTTTAAAGATCTGATTGGGATTCGTGTTAGATCCAAAATAGCGGTATGTTTCTGAAAATGTTCGACCATCTACGCTCAGCGAGATATTGTTGTCCCAGGACGAGTAATCTGAATCACCTTGCTTTCGACTCAATGTAATTGCCGTTACCCGACGTGTGCGTTGCAAATCTATAATGACGTAGTGCGGATACCTGTGTTCTGGTGTCGAAACTTTCGAACGCCAATAGGTTGCCGGGTTATTGTCTAATAGATTTGCGGCCGGAGCGTGTTCGTTTGCTGAAATTTCCTCCGACGAAGCCGTAATGTTCCATCCTTCGTTAACAAGCCTTTTGTAGCCAGCGAGCGGTCTAACCGAAAAATTTTTCTGTGCTGTGATGAACTCCCCGTCAAACAATAGGCTAACCTCAAAGACGTAAACTTTGTCTAGATCCAGGTTTTTGACGGTCACTTCTTTCACCAACTGATTGGCCTTGAGCTCCAACCTTTCGCCTTCAAAAGCTAGCACAATCGTCGCCGGAATATGTTCCGGATTGTTCCAATGGACACGTACCCCTCCATCTCCGCCAAGAATGCGTACACTGTTTAGTATATCTTCCAATTCCTGCACGGGATCTGTTAGCGAAATTTTTCTACTTTTCACGGTAAGTTCTCTTCCTCGTTGCTCCGAGCCGGAATTGCGCGTCTGCAGATGGAATTTGTATACCTCGTCATTTTGCAGGTCGAAGGCAACAGCCGTATAGTGTTCATTAGCCTGTTGACTATGGACTACTTTACGACCGGCTTCCTCATACCAGATTTCAACTTGATCGTACGTATGACCTGGTGGGTTCTCCCAGGTTAAAAGCACCCCTGTCTGTGTCGAAATCGCGGCGAGTTTCTCTAGTCCGCTTGCTGCCTCCTCAACGTTGTCGGCCGTTTTATCTTCCTTGCAGGAGATCGAGCCGACGCAGAACAGGATAAAGAAAATCAGTTTTATATAGTTACGTTTCATGATCAATCAAGTTTTATAAATTGCACCTTCATACTTTTCACATCCAATATTATGGTATACATCCCAGCTTCATCGGCATTAACACGCCACTTCCAGTCTTGGAGTACACTGGCGAGCACGTCGTTGTCCTGTGCAATGGATGCATTCGGGCGCCAGGGACGTAGCTGTAACGTTGCTGTTGAAAAATTTGGCTCGGTCGAGAATTTGACTTCCCCTGCTGCAAGACTTGTCGTTAATGTGCACACATTCGGTTTGTACATATCCCAGTTCATTAATGGCGGTGTATTCCAACCCGTGGGCGTTGCAGATCCGCCGAAATAAACCCGTAAATACGGAATTTCGGTAATATATATTTTGAGGTTAATTCGATCCAGAAGAATCGCGTAATTTCCCTGCTTTGTAATCTTAAATCCTTCGTCGTCATCCGCTGCAGATTCCGATACCTTTAGACCGTCTTCGCCATCTTTAACAAAAGCCGGAAACGACTGATCCATTACTTTTGCTATCTTAAAGCTCCCTGGGTGCAGTAAGCCTCTCCATGTATAGATCTCACCCTGTATAGCCTCCTGCATATCGATCATATTGGTATTCCCCGCCCCCATAGCCGACCCGTATAAAAAAAGTGGCTTTGAATCGAGTTGAAACGGTGTCAGATTTACATCTAACGTCGAGTACAGCGGTTTGATAAATTTCGCATCCGACTGTACCTGTGCGATAACGCGGACACTGATCCGTACATCATCTCCTCCCACTTTGTACCAAAAATTGCGAATTAAATGATTTAGTTCATCATGCGTGTACGATTTAAAAAATACACCTTCGGGCATTTCTTCTAATGGAATGGAGGTCGTGAAGTTATTTTCAGTCACGTCCATTTTAAACAGATACCGCACCGGGTAATGTGATTCTATCTCCCTCAGTGGCTCCCAAGTAACCAATAAGGCTTGTTCGCGCCGTTTGATAGGTTCGAGGCTAATTTTTGTTGAAGATACTTCCAGACGGATTGCGTCATCTTCTCGATAAGCTGCTATTAAATCTTCTAGTTGGGGCATAACCGGTTCGCTTTCCTTACACGAAAAGAACAGCAACACGCCTAACATATATACTAATTTTTTCATTACTAAATTACTTAACATTATAATTCTAATTGGACATACACCGGCAAATGATCCGAAGCTATGTTTCCGGTCTTAAAATCATCGTCTATAATTTTAAACGCCTGTACATCGATTGTTTTCGAGACCAATACATGGTCAATGCGGCCCGTAGGTTCCTTACTCAGGTCATAGCCATAAGATGTACCCTCGGGACCCTGTGCCGCCGTTTTGCTGATCACCTTCGCATCCCACAATAAATTGGACTGGAGCAACGCAGCGATAGGTTCACTATTGGGCAGCGCATTTAAATCGCCCGTCATCACCACCGGCAAATTTCCAGCAATAAGCTTTATCTGTGCTATGATCAGTTTGGACGATTCGAGCTTTGCCACAGCCCCCTGATGGTCGTAATGGGCGTTGAACACGAAAAATAATGTACCTGTTGCTTTGTCTTTAAATTTTACCCAGGTGCAAATTCGTCTGATATTGGCATCCCAACCATACGAAGGCACGTCTGGGGTTTGCGAAAGCCAAAACGTTCCACTGCTTTCCACCGTGTATTTTTCCTGCTTGTAAAGAATGGCACATGTTTCGCCCTGCGTGGTACCATTGTCCCGACCAACCCCGACGTAAGCATACGAACTATGCGCGGTAATATCGTTAATTTGCGCCAGCACCCCTTCCTGCGTGCCTAAGATATCGAAATCGTGGTCTTGGATGATCTTTTTAACCCATTGCTTCCGGTTATCCCACGATAAAATGCCTTGATCGTTGGCGGTTATCAGGCGTAGGTTATACGATCCGGCGACAAGTGATAATTTATCCGTTTTTCCAGCTCCCGGACCGGTCAAATCATCTTCAAAGTCACGGGTCAATCCTTCTTTTCCTGTACATCCCAGTGCAAGGCATGCCAAGAAACAAAATGTTATTATATTCTTAATGTATATCATCTTTACCAATATTTATTTTGTACGAGATTAATGTTGTTATCCATATAGTTTTGATAAATCGGCCATAAGTAGTTTCGTTTTGAAAAAGCTCTAGTCATGTATGGTGTACGCTGATAGAAACTGTTTGTACTGGATGCGCGGTTCATACCGTATATTGGCGTTTTGAAAATGTCTTCCGCAATTTTCCACCTGCGGATGTCATTATAGCGTACATCGCCTTCGATGGCAAATTCTACGCGCTTTTCTTTACGGATTATCTCTCGCATCGTTTCCCTATCCGTCTGTACGCTAATCTGATCCACGCCTGGACCATAGGTTGGAATACCCGCTCGTTCACGGATCAGATTTACATACCTTAAGATATCCGGATGCCCGGGATTGGATTCATTCAATGCCTCTGCATAATTGAGGTAAAACTCTCCTAACCGTAATAAGATAGCCGGCTGGTAAGGCACGCTGTTATTGCGCGGGTCCGCTTCTGGATTCACGCCTTTTCGGGTAAGGTACCCACTCTGTGGCGAATCGTGTGTCGGGCCACCGTCTAATCCGCCGCTTTTGAATTGCGTTTTCCGGGCTGCCCTAGGTATCCATTGGTTATCGTGCCACAAGGTTACATAAAATCGAGGTTCCCTATTCACGTACATGTTGTAGGTGCCCGCATCAGACACCAAGCCGTCTGTGCGTGTACTTCCACCTAGGTTGTACTTCGTATTGGGATAAATGGTGGCCTCTGTACTGAATCCGGTCTCGGTATAGCCCGAAGATGGATTGATCATCGGCTCGCCGTTGGCCTGATAACCGGTGATCGGTGATAGTCCATTTTTCATAAAAAAAGCGTCTACCAGATTCTGTGTAGAACCGTAGTACCCTGATCCGCCGACAAATCCTCGTGGATTTCCAATCGAATTGTACCAATTTCTGTTGCTGCCCGAGCGGCCAAAAACAATCTCCTTATTAACGTTGCCGGCCTTTAAAAACAGATTTTGAAATGATAAAAAGGGATCTATTCTTCCGTTAGGAAAGGTTTCCGTATACAAGCTGTAGTGTCCCTCTTCGGCTAAATCCAAAAAATCTCGGGTAGCACTCGTCGCATTGTTCCATTTCGTCTCATCATACACCTGAGGGAATAATACGGTTCCATCGGGATTTTTAACATCGGCGTAATCTTCGTTGCCATTGTATAGCGGACTGGCAGCATAGAGTAGCAGACGTGCGCGCAACGCCATACAGATTCCTTTATTAGGTCGACCAAACATCTGATCTGCATTGGGATATACGGCCGGAAAAAATTCAGCTAACGCCCTATACTCGTTGTCCAACCAGCTTACAATATTGTCGACCGGTGTACGTGGTATCATTAATGCTTCGGGGGCAGCGTCCACATCGGCTAGCGAAGTTATCAGCGGAAATGCACCGTATATTTCGAACATTTTATGGTAGTAAAAGGCCACAAGAAAACGTGCTTCCATTTTCATTTGCTGTACCATGGCCGCCGTCTGTCCCTGATTTTCGATCGGTTTGGCCAGTTCCATAAACAAGTACGCTGAACGCACATCTTTGTAAGCATTTGCCCAAATATCTATCGGTGGTCTCAAGGTCGGATTTACACCACCTTGTATGTTTGCGACAATCCATTCCCAATATTCGTTGAATTGCCCCATGGCAATTGCAATCTGCGCATCATCAGACATAAAAGTACATCCCCATTGTCGGGTGTAGTCCATCAAGGGATCCGGAACTTTATTGTATATGCCTGCCAGCCACTCTTCCGTACGTTGCCGATCGTCGAATACCATCTCTAAGGTCAGTGCATCATCGGGCATCTTATCGAGAAACTTCGAACAAGATACCAACGCGAGAAGCGACGCTGCCATTATTATATATATTATTATTTTCATGGTTTACTATTATTAAAACGTTATTTCGATACCACCAGAAACAATGCGTTGCAGCGGATACTTTAATCCATTCTGTGAGCCAATTTCCGGATCCCACATCTTGAAATGCGAGAAGGTTAAGAGGTTACTCCCGCGTACGAACACCCGTGCATTTTTCATCAGGATTCGTTCCTGTGTGCGCTTGCTTAGCGTATAGCCAATCTCCATATTCTTCAGACGCAGGTACGACGCATTGACTAGCCACCAACTCGAATAAAGCATGTTATTTGCGCTTTCGATATTGGAGAGTCTAGGCCAGATGACATTGCTGGACGGGTTTTCGGGTGTCCAACGATCGTCCACATTAGCGTAAATATTACCCGTTCCGCCACCACCGCTACCCGGAACCAATGTGGGACCTTGCATCATGTTGGTGAAATCAGTTGCACCTTGGAACAATAAGCCTACATCCACATTTTTGTACCGTGTATTGAGTCCGAAACCAAAGATCACCTGCGGTACATGCGGTTTTCCGATTGGTGCGATATCGTAGCTGTCTACCACACCGTCTCCATTCACATCTTGGTAGCGTACATCTCCCGCCCGGATGGGTCCAAACATTGGTGTTGCCAGACGATCGCGTAATATTCCTTTGGACTCATCTTCAAAATCTGCATACGAATACAAGCCTGTCGCTATTAAGCCAAAGTGCTGATGGATAGGCTGCCCTGTGCGTGCCCGTGTCGAATTCTTTAAATTTTCGGGTTCGTCAAATTCGGTAACTATATTGCGTGCGTAGGTAAAATTACCGCGCGCTGCAATAAACAAATCTTCAGAAAAGCGATGGTTTACGAGCATCTCTACTTCCATCCCGCGATTGGTCACGCGGCCAAAATTTGCCCATGGCGCCTTGTTGAACCCTGCGGTCTCTGGAATGGTTTTTCGTTGCATAAAGATGTCCCTCCGGTTTTCCTTAAAAAAATCTGCCTGAATATGGATCGCGTTGTTCCATAGCCCCAGCTCCATACCTAGATTCATCTTTTCTGCGGTTTCCCAAGTTAGGTCGTTAACGCCAAAGTCGCCCTCTCGCCAACTGGTACCGAAGTTAAAATTATGGGTATAGCCAAACCCGTAACCGCCCGCAGGATCAATTGTTGCTAAATAAGCAAACCGTCGGATGTCACTCGCATCTCTCCTCGTCAGTTGATCGTTTCCGACCAGCCCCCAGGATCCCCTGATTTTTAGCTTGGAGATGGTTTCGCGGATGCCGTCAAAAAATGGTTCGTTCGAAGGCATCCAACCTATAGCCACGGAGGGAAAGAAACCAAACTGGTATCCCTTCTGAAAATTTTCAGAACCGTTATAGCCGAAGTTAAATTCGGCAAAATAGCGATCTGCGAAGCTATAAGCCGACCGTGCGGCGACACCCGTATTTCGATACGGCAGTGCACCGATCGAATTTGGAGATTTTTGATCGACATAATCACGCAGATTAAAAAGAAATAAACCATCCAGATGGTGTACGCTGTTGAAAGTCTTGTTATAATTTAAACGGCTTTCGAGATAAATGGTTCGGTTTCCACTGGATTCGCGCGAATAATTCAAAAACTCTTGTCCCTGATCCACTAGCGAAGTGACGAGTTCGCCTTCGGCATTCCGGCTGTTCGCAAAAAAGGTTCGTGGCGTTTTTGTCCGGTTTTGTGCATGGGTATTGAAGGAATCAAAGGAAGCCAGCACGCTCCCTTTTAAACCATCCAGTACGGGTACAAGCAGTCCAAAATCCTGAATCACGTTCAGCGATGTTTCGAGGTTACTATCGAATTGACGTTGAAAACCAGTTTGCGTCGCATTGGCCCACGGATTGTGACGAGCGGCTACTTTGGGAATCTCTCCATTCGAATACACGATTGGATGGTAATTGGGCGGCGTATCCATTGCCCTATTCAGAATAGTGCTAATACCAATTCCGGGCGCCTGTCGTTCCGTAATAAAACCGCCGATTCCTACGGCAATAGTTGTCGATTTGGTAAGGTTTAGATCTACATTACTTCGCAGATTATATTTCTGAAGGCTTAATCTGGAATCGTAGTTTTGGTTTTTATCTGTTACAATCATACCATCTTCGTCGAAATATGCAGCAACCAGACTATATTTTAACCGTTCTGTTCCACCGTTCACATCCAGACTTATTCGACCGTTAGACGAGAAAGGTGTGGTCACGGCTTCGATCCAGTTTACGTTAGGGTATAAATCCGGGTCGTAGCCGATCCGTGTACGCTCAATCGCTTCGGTGGTGTACAGGGGGCCCATACCGGATAGTTCATTCGCGATGTTTACGGTTTCCATATACTTTGTCGCATCCACAAATTGCGGGAGCTGTGTCGGCGTTGAAAGCCCATAGTCTGCCTTTACCGTAAGACGAGGTTGCCCCTGTTTTCCGCGTTTGGTCTGGATTAAAATAACCCCGTTGCCACCTCTTACACCATATACGGCTGTGGCCGTCGCATCCTTTAAGATAGAAAAGGATTCGATTTCCTCTGGTGAGATGTTGTTTAAGCTTCGTTCCACGCCATCCACGAGCACCAACGGTGTTGCGTTGGCGCCAAAGGTATTGATACCCCGTATCCAAAAATCCGAATTATCGTAACCAGGCTCTCCACTGCGCTGTACAGCGATAACACCGGAGACCTGTCCAGCCAAACTGTTGGAAATCGAACGCGTTTGATTGGACTGCAATACCTGGGGATCAATTGTAGAGATCGCCCCGATCACACTTGCTCGTCGCTGGGTTCCATATCCCACGACAACCACTTCATCAATCTGATCCTGCTGTTCAGGCAACACCACATCTAGGTTAGTCCTCTTACCTACCGGTAACTCTATGGTCTGATAGCCCACCAAGCTGATAACTAATACATCATTTTCATGGGCATCGATAATAAAGTTACCGTTATCGTCCGAAACGGTTGACATCGTCGCTCCTTTTACAACAATATTCACGCCCATCATCCGCTGTCCTTGCTGATCGATAATGGTTCCGACGATCTTCTTTTGCTGGGTTTGTTGCGTCGTATTCTTCGCGATTACAATACTTCCCCCTTTTTCCGATGCCTTAAAACCCATATCGCGGAGCAACGCTGTTAAGGGGGCATTGTCGTACTGTTTCTTTACATAGACATCGGAAAGAATGTCCGGATTGTAAGCAAATTTGTATGCCGAAGTTTGCTCCATGCGTTTGATAATAGTCGCTAAGGATTCGGTGTTGCTGTTTACATGAACCCGTAGTTGGCTCACGTCTTGCCCTCGGGCTTGTGGCGTGCCACAAAAACTCATAAAGGCACAACATGCTAGTGCAGTTGCAATTACTTTTAGTCTCATTTAGATGTTTAGATTACTATTTTGATCTGATAATTATTCGATCGCCTTCAATAGTATAAGAATACCCATACAACTCACACAACACGTCGACAATGTCTGTGACCGATAGATCTTTTTCGAAGGTGGCTTTACATTTTAGGTTTTTATCTACGCTTGTCCCGAGTTGGATTTGGGCATCGTAGGCTCGGTTTACGGCTGTAATTACGTCACCAAGGTTCGTATTATCAAAGACAAGTGGATTCTCTTTATGGGAGAAAAGCTCGATTTGGTCATCAATCTTAATGGCATCTCCTTTCATCAGGACAGCAATGGTTTCTTCTCCTTTCCCGACAGATACCTTACCTCGTTCCACCTGTACGGCAAATTGGCCGACGGCCTCTGCTACTTTGAACTTTGTACCTAGCACCCGGGTAAAATAACCATTTTCAGTATGTACCGTAAAGGGAGCAGTACCCGGTTTAACTACAAATGTCGCTGTACCCTTTAGCCTTACCGTACGGGATATTTCATTAAACTCCTCGATTTCTATTTGGCTATTGGCATCGAGCTCCACATGCGTACCGTCGGGAAGCTCGTAATTTTTTGCAGTACCATTTGTATAATACGCATGATCGTCTGGCTTTTGTTTACCTGTGTTGTTAAAGGTGGCGTACAGACCAAGACAAAGTACAACAGCCGCCGCTGCCGCAAATTTCCACAATTGATGCAACTTCAGCGCATCTCGCGTAGGCTGATCTTCATTTTTCAGTAAGGTTTGGAACTGGTTCAGCTCCGATTCGGAAAGCGCATCGATCTGCGCGAATATAGTGCTGTGTATAGCCGAAAGCTTATCTATATCCTTTAATTCCTTGACCAGCGTCAAGAATTTTCTTCGATGTTTAGCCGATAATCTGCCGTGCAAGAAATCGGCAACGATATGTTCTATGTGTTGGTTTTTCTCCATTCTACACCTCTAAACGAAACAGAAGAATAAACCCCTCAACATATTTTAAAATTTTAATAAAAATGCCAATAAAGACATGTGCGGATAGTGCTTTTTCAAGAATTCTTTCACCGATTTAGACATCTCAGTCATGTACCGCTCGAGCGTTTTAATATTGACTTCAAACTTCTCACAGACCTCCTTATACGAAGCTCCGTTTACCTTTATTTCGCGATACATCTCCTTTTTTACCGAGTCGTACTTCCACAGGGCTTTATTGGTCGCTTCCAGTAAATCCTTGTAAAACACATCGTGTTCAAACAAGTCGATATCACGCGACGCGGCCGTAACAAACTCCTCTTCCTTTTTTAGCTTACGGTATTTATCAATCCAGAGGTTTTTAGATACGACGCGCGCAAATTTTTTTCGGGCCATGTCGTTCTCTATGGTATCCCAGTTTACCCACAGCCTTGCAAAAGACTCTTGTGCTAAATCCTTTGCCGATTCCTCGTCTACGCCTAGAAATAACAGTGACAATTTAATTTTTAAAAAATTTGCACTGTAAAATTTTTCAAATGAAGTTGTCTTACATTGTTCAAGAACTGTATCTATATCATTCATCGTTAAGGATTGTATTCATAGTTGCCTAAGGTTTCAACATTCTCATGCAAAGTACCTCTGGTTAGGTGAACTTAACATCAATAATTGGTTAACCTTGTGTTAAGAAATCAAATTTCCATACACTATCTGCGGATAAAAATACAACATTCATCCAAACTTCAAAATATTTTAGTACTATTATTGTTTCTATAACAACCATATAAAATAGATAATTCCCGCCATCTTAATGTATATTCGTCACTGGAAAACCACACGCGAGCGAACTTGCGCATGCCGATAGGTGGATAATACTGAGCTATTAAATTACACCTGGGAAGCTGCGGATCTGCCAATTGTGCATGCACTCGTATATTTATATTGTAAAAAATTTAATATTCATGCATTAAGTTTAAAATGTGTGACCGCTAATAACGAATTATAAATACGGGGAATTATGAGTAAGAATAAAACATCTATTACACCAAAGAGCATAACCGATGATGTTCTCGTGAATAAGATATATGAGTTCAGAGGGCAAAAGGTAATGCTGGACAGTGACCTCGCTGAATTATATGATGTAGAAACGCGCAGGCTCAAAGAGCAAGTTAGAAGGAATATCATCCGATTTCCCGAACATTTTATGTTCGAGTTGACGAAAGAAGAATATGATGTAATTCTAAGATCGCAAAATGCGACCTTAGAACAGGGGCGTTACTCAAAGTATCTACCTTTTGCTTTTACCGAACACGGTGTACTGATGCTTTCAAATGTATTAAAGAGTGAAAAAGCTATCACGATGAGCATCCGCATTATTGATTTATTTGTGAAGCTGAGGGACATACTGTATATCAATACAGAAATGAAACTGGAAATCGCCGAGATGAAATATACCGTAGAACAGATCGCTAAGAAACAAAAAGGCCACGATCAGAACATCGAACTGCTCTTCGAATACATCGACCGGTTGCAGGATAAACAGGATAGCCCTGCTCCGAAAAAAGTAAAAAGTATTGTGGGATTTAAAGTTGGAGGAAAGGGAAAGAATTGATTGGTTGAAGGGACGCGACCGAGATTTGGCGGAGTTGTACGGCGTGGAAACCAAACAACTAAAACGACAAGTACGAAGGAATATAGATCGCTTTCCTCATGATTTCATGTTTGAGTTATCTAAGGAAGCGCATGAAATCTTAAGGAGCCAAATTGGCACTTTAGGACATGGAGAACATGCTAAATATATACCAATGGTGTTTGGCGAGTACTATTCCCATGGTGGTCCAAAACTGCGACGCAGTGTCACAGTTTTGCGGTGGAGGCATATCTTATGGACGTGGCATAACTAAATTTTAATATCAGGACAATGGAAACAGAGAACATCCTGATTTTTTGCATGAAGACGTTTCAAAATCTGAAAAAGCAATTGTGCAACCGGCGGTTGCAAAATTACAAAGAACAGATAATCAATAGCATAAATTTCGCAAGGCGCACTTGCACAAGTTAATCATCCAATTTTGCTACCAGTGGTTGCACTAATACCTTGGACACATCATACCATCATACTGGACAAGATCAAATCTGCTGACGATAGATTATTTTACATACGTAAGACCGCAGAAAATGGCTGGACTAAAAGTGTGTTGACTTTTCAAATAGAAAGCCGCGGCTGGAAAAAGTGGCGGAATTTGATGTGCACCATAATGCATCTGTACATATGCTTCGTATAGGATGTGGTCTTGCTGGTGGTTCATGGGATCAGATTGAGCCGTAAATACAATCCTGTCTAAGCGAAAAGGATATCGCGGTGATTGTTTATGATTTTTGAAGTCGCAAATTGTATTTTAGATTTGAAATTATTAACTTGTCGATTAACCGAGTTATTACTTTCTATTATGGAAAAAATTATCGATAAGCTTAAACAATTGGCACAGCAGTTATTTGGCGATGAAACGACTACGAAACCGAAAGACAAAAAAAAGGATGACACAAATTCCAGTTACAAAACTCCTTTAAACGGCAACAGTTTGCATACGGGCGGTTCCATAGCGAAAATGATCATTAATCTATCTTCTGAATTTTCCGACAATAAGGATGTAATCTATGCTAAAGGTTCGAATAACAAGCCAGAGAAAGTTACTCGTATAGCATTACAAAAAAAAGAAACCTATCCCGTGTGCCTATGGCAGCTGTATTTCTGGGATACAGACCTATTTACAGAGCTGATCGAAAAGAATTCCCGATTAGAGCTTATTAAAAAAGACAGCCTAAAAGAGACGGCATCAAATGCAGAAATCTTGCTCCTTAGCAGTGGTGGGGACGATTTCTCGGTAAACAATATTCTTGCAGATCTCGATCTGTCTAACAAATATGTGGTAATCCTTTCTAACTTTGACGAACAACGTGTACGGGAGCGTATAAAGTACCGAATCGATCTGTGTCCTTCAAAACTTGATATCATGAATAAAAAGTCCTTTGACAAATTTATCGACTACGTGATAGAACTAGCCACGGGTGACGACGTAAAAAGTACTCACAAAGCTTAGACGAAAGCACATTATTCTTCTTCATCAACACGTTTTCTGTGTCGAATACTATGGACTGCTTCGGCTAAAATGGATATTGGTTATGGTTAACCTGTGCATTTGTTAAGCTTTTGTTAATTCCGGCAGATGCTGTAATATTCGGACAGATGCTGCCGTTTATATAGTATTCATAATTTAGGTTAATAATTGGTTAGTTAGAAACTCCTGAAGCTCCCCGCTTCAGGAGTTTTTTATGACGTAGAACCKGTTTATGACAAGATTATCTCGTATAGCCTTGGTATAATATTTCTCACATTGTTTATTACCGGCTGTCGCAGTTATTTGCGTTACGGTTTGGAACGGTACCGTTTTATCCGTAAATTAGGCTTTTGACCTATTCGTTAGGTGAACCTACATTCTATGAAAGCAAAACATAACTCTTACTACCTATTTACGGACAAAAATCAATTGACCCATGTGGATACATTTAATATCTTGATCCAGGAGTCATATGATAACGGTTATATCGTCCTCTTCTCAGTGACAATATCATCAGAGGCCATCAAAGCAAACAACTTGTCTTTATCGATCTATATACCATGGCTGAACAACAAATGTGAAATAAACGAATCAATGGTTAGATGGGAGAGTGATTCGGGCACGTACACCGCAGAGCCTTGGCAAAATACACACTGGGAGCTTGATGCGCCGGCGATACCGAAGCAGACAGCGAAAGGACACGAGAAAATCCTAAGTATAAAATTTAACGTAAACGCATCTATCCTTTCAGTTTCTCCTGCGAAGTTAACCACCTCTGTGGCTATCAAGCCCGATATACCTTTCCTATTCAAAAGACATATAAGTTTAAGAGGAATGGGGGAACTGTATTGTCTTGATGTTAATGACAGTAAACACATCCCAAAAGATCTACAGGGTCTGCTTAAAGAAAAAGAGCTTTCCTCTTTTAGGGAGTTTAACTTGGTATCACATGTGTATAAAGAAGAAACTGAAATATCCTCTAGCGATATATCTTCGAAGGACTACGGTAAGAGGACTACAAACTCGCGCCGGTTTGATCCATCCGATATATACATGCGTACTGTGAAAACAGTGAATACCCAACTCTTCTCGTCGTTAAGTATACGGCCGAAAAAGTTTTTTCGCACCTCGTATCTGATATTGACTATCTTGGCAGCCATCTCAATTGTTGTGCTAGCTGTGGTTACAGCCAGAGGAACGGACGCGCACCTCGCAACACTATCAAGTTTGGAAAGATCAAAAGTCTTGCCTTTTCCTGTAAGGGTAGTTGGGGTAATAATTTTCCTTCTTTCCCCCTTGTTAATGTTTCAATTTGCATTATATTGGTTGCGAAAAGAATACTACGCTCAAGCCCGAGAAAAAAAAGCTCGACGAGACACAGAGTGTTCGGCACCTCATTGATCGTAACGTTTGATCTACCTTGAATCCTAATTACAAACAGCGTATAATTCTTTAACAAGGTTTACTTTATTCTTTTTCTTAAATGCAATAGCCCATTTTTCTAACTTAGGAAACAGATCTTCCCATTCTTGGGTGGTTGAATTGTCTTTTATCAGTTGGTACTGCCTTCTCTCCATCAATTCGCAATGTTCTTTAAACATCCGGACTAGAAAATTCCGTAATACTGCGGCATTAGTCTTATCGATTTCAAGCAGTGAGGTTACTGCCTCCATTACTTGATACTTCTCTTGGGCACCGTGATAATCATCCTGGAGCTTGGGCAGCAAAAGCTCCCTTACAGTTTCGACATATTGCTCTCCGTTGTCACTCATTAAACTGTGACTCACACTTATTGCTAAACAACGATCTCGATGCAGATTTTCCTTGGCAAACTGTATAGCCTCTTCGAGCGTTCTGAACTTGGCTATGATGTAATAAAAAGATTCAACGAGGTTTGTTGGACCAATCCGAAGGTCAATATGATGTAACTCGTCCATTAGCTCATTTATCTCAATATCTTTCTCTAGATCGACACAGAGATCGATAAAAAGAAATGCCGCACCAGCAATAGACCAAATATTCTGAGTTGAAATCAAATCTCGGTTAAAGGTTTGTTTGAGCGACTGATATAATAATTCTTTCTGTTCGGTGGAAAAGCTATCCGCGGAAAACAAATTATTTAGTGGACGGACTAACAGATCTACCTGCGTACTCATCCAATCGCCGTTGTTGGGCTTCTCCCCTTTCATGAATGCATAGTAGCGGTAAATGATCGTGGGATATACCTCAGCGAAGGTTTTTAATGCTTCATCAATATAGCCATCAGCCAGTTGTTCATTAAATAAGGCCACCTGTTGCTGTATTTCTTCTCTGGAGTCATAAAGGTCGTATATTTCATCGCCAATTGGCAACACCGCTCGATTTGTTTCTTTCATAAGTAAGCATATATTTAGCTATTAGCTAAGATAAAAAAACTTGATCGGGAAAAAAAATATTAAGCTTTTGTTAATTCCGGCAGGTGCTGTAATATTCTGGCAGCTGATGCCGTTTATATAGTTCATAATTTAGGTTAATAATTGGTTAGTTAGAAACTCTTGAAGCTCCCCGCTTCAGGAGTTTTTTAGTTTTTGGTTACTTAACTGTCAGACAATGACCTTATCCGCAATAGAATTAATTTTAGCTATTTAATCTTCGAACTTTATATTTCGAAAATTAACCATTCCGTTTTCCGAACTGTAGATGTCATTTTCTCCATCGTAGATAACCTGCGTAGAGACTACATCATCACCTACCACACTTCGGAAGTAACCTAAGCTTTTTATAAAGTTCTTGGTAAATGCTTTTGCCGATTTGACCTCGTAAGCATACAATTTTGTACCTTTTTCTTCAATGAGATCTACTTCGTGTTGCGATTTATCCCTGTAAAAATAAAGATGAGGTAATTTACCTTGATTGTACCTGTTCTTGAAAAACTCTAATACCACCATATTTTCAAAGATGGCTCCCCGCAAGGGATGCGTTGCTAATTGTTGCTCATTTTCGATACCCAAAAGAAAACAAGCTAAGCCCGTATCGTAAAAATACAGTTTCGGAGATTTAACCAACCTTTTTCCTATATTTCGAAAGAAAGGTGGTAATCTGAATATAACATAAGAGGCTTCCAAAACACTGAGCCACTCCTGAATGGTGGGCACCGAAACACCAAGTTCATTAGATAAAGCGGACGCATTGAATTCAGTACCGATCCGCCCGGCACAAAGTTTTATAAATGTTTGAAATCGGGTAATATCTTTTACATTCAAAAGCTGACGTATATCCCGTTCTATATAAGTATTATAATAGTTTTGAGCAACATCTTGTACGGGAATACCTTTTGTCCATACAACAGGATATCCTCCATTTAAAAGTATCGTATCTGTGCCTTTTTCTTGTACGCGGATTCCTAACTCTGACAAAGATAATGGCAGTAGAGTAAGGATTGCAGCTCTACCTGCTAACGATTGGGTAATACCTTGCATTAAAGAGAAATTACTACTCCCTGTAAGTACGAAGTTACTATCTTCGTTTTCATCAACTATAACCTGAATGTAAGAGAATAATTCTGGAAGATGCTGCGCTTCGTCTACTATTAACCCATCAGCGTGTTGTTCTAAAAAAGCTTTAGGTGCTGTAAGCACTTGCTCTCTGGTACTGGGATTTTCAAGGTTGATGTAATGGTAAGTCGAAAAATGATTTCTGCATAGGGTCGTCTTTCCAGACTGTCTTGGTCCGGTAACTACAATAACTGCGTACAAACTAGACAATCGTTGTATTTCACTTTTTAATTCTCGTTGTAAAAACTCTGATTTAGCCATTTTTAAAGTTCAACTTTAGATTTGTCCAAAAATACGTTATTTTTTACATATTTTAGCTTACCTCCGTATTAAATTATGACACCAAAGTAGATACTGACTTCAAGGATCGCTTTGGTGAATTTAACATCTTAGAAGTTGTAAAGAGGTTAATGAATTTATAGCTGATATGTATTCGGAAGATGTGCAGGAATGCAATAACCAACAACCTGATATCCTCTTGGTAAGAACTGCTATGGAGATAATTAAATAAATTTTGTATCGAATACCAGAAATATCGATTGCATTAATGTCATATGGGTGGAAAAGGACAAATTATTGAACTACGACTGGGCGGCAGCTGATTTGCAATCGTCAAGGAACTGGTGCTGCAATAGGATCTATATATCGATTTTACCTTTTGCCATCTTACAATAATGCTAAATCTTGTAATTTTCTGCCAAATACATCATCTGCAGCTAACCGGGAAAAATCATCTTGTAGCCCCAGCACACGTAAAACATTAAAATAGGCTCCCATTGCTACACCTGCATCTCCCTTTTCAACCAAATATAAGGTAGAACGAGCAATACCAGCCCGCTCCGCCACCTGTACAGCGGTGAGTTTTCTACGCTTACGAGCGAGTTTGATATTCTCTCCCATTTTTTCTAAGAGAATACCATATTTTGGCAAAACAACTTGTTTCTTCATTTCTAAATGTTTGATATTTCGATCAAAAATAAACAATACGATTGAAATATCAAACAAAACATCAATCTCGTCTCAAGCTCAGTCAAACTTAGCTTCCATTGCTCTATGAGACGTGAAAGGTCTGGAAAGTTCTTATGTTCGTGCAAATAGCTAGTTGACATAAGCTTCCGATTTCATCTGATCTAGCACTGGTTCTATTAACTTTTTAGTCTTCGTATGGCCATACTCTTGTACGGCATACTTCAATTTATTGAAGTCCATTGTTTTAGCCTTGAGGAAAGCATTTTTCAAAACCATATCCCGATCCTCTGCAAGACTATCAAGATGATTAACCAAATCAACCAAAAGAAATTCGGGTGTAGCTTTTTTCGGGAAATAAGGAGTTTTGTGAAAGAAGAATTTTCTTCCGTTTAGATCAATCTCTCCATGTCGCTTGTGATTGTATACCACACGTTTGTTGTATAACTGAGTAGTTCCCAATCGCAATGCATTATAGCTATTCGGTGAAGTCAATAAAAAGCGATCATCTTTCAGAAAACTGCGTACCAATACCTCATCTTCAGGAGGAACTGCTCCGAATATAGATTGTTTGGGAAAATAATACAAACCTTGTGCTACCTTTTCAAGTATTCCTTCATCGACCAATTGTGCCAAATGTCGATCCACCGCATTAGAGTATCTGATCAAGTCTTCTCTACGATACACTTTACCCGGCTTTAGTTGTTGTTTTAATGCAGTCACTCTATTCATAGCAAGACCTCTTTTATTAACTATGTCCTACAAGGATACAGAACAAGACGTGAAATTGCAAGAATTCTAATTTAAATTTCATGCATTATAAGAAGAATAATTCATGAAACGTATTAGAAAACAGACACCTATAGGAGTATTCATAATTTAGGTTAATAATTGGTTAGTTAGAAAMTCCTGAAGCTCCCCGCTTCAGGAGTTTTTTATGTGATCATGCGTAAAAAAAGTGTCCTTCCTACTCAATTATTTATTTAATATTTTGTTGCACACAAATTTGCGTTATGCCACGCTATGATGAGAACGAGGAAAAGATAAAGGTTTCGGTGCTTGACCAGATCGAACTGTTCTTGGAAACGAGGATGTTATTTAGTCGTAGTAGCTTTTTACGAACAAAGACTTTAGCAACTAATATTTTTAGTATATTTATATCGTAAAAAATACGATATGGAAGTCGAAAAGCTATATACCGAAATACTCGAAGCTGCAGTAACCGAAATACAGACTGCTCGCATAAATATTGCCCGAAAGGTGAATGAGGCCGGAATCGGTATGTATTGGAATCTGGGCAAATTGCTTAGTGAAAAGAAAATCGAAAAAGGCCATGGTGCCGGTGTAGTAAAAAGGTTGTCGGCTGATCTCAAGTTAAAGTTCCCAGATATCGGTGTTTCACCCCGTAACCTATGGCACATGAAACGCTTCTATGAGCGCTATTGCCATGTTGATCCAAAACTGCAACGCTGCGTTGCAGTTTTGCCGTGGAGGCATAACCTACTATTGATAGAGAAAGTCACGGATGATAAGGAAGCGTTGTACTATGCTGAGAAAGCCATTCAGCTTGGCTGGACGAGAGATATACTTCTAAATTACATAAAAGCCGATGCCTTTAACAATGAAAAACATCTCCCGAAGTCCCATAATTTTTCAGAAGCCTTGCCCGAAGTTCTCGCAGAACAAGCAGACGAAATGCTAAAAAGTAGTTACAACCTAGGTTTCCTAGGATTAACTCAATCTGTGAAGGAAAAAGAACTCGAACAGCGGCTGATTGAGAAAATAAAGCATTTTGTTCTGGAGCTGGGTCGTGGTTTTACTTTTATAGGGAACCAATATCGGCTAGAATATAACGGTAAAGAATATTTTGTTGATATCCTACTCTACCATAGAAACCTTCGTAGTCTAGTGGCTCTCGAACTAAAGATTGGGTCGTTCAAACCAGAATACGTCGGTAAGATGAACTTTTACCTTGGGCTACTGGACAAATTAGAAAAACAGCCCGACGAAAACCCATCCATAGGAATAATCTTGTGTGCAGACAAAGATCATTTAGATGTTGAAATAGCGCTACAGGATATCAATAAACCGATAGGTATAGCGGAATATCAGTTATTATTGCCTACTGAGGAGCTGAAAAACTTGGTATTAAAAGAAATAAAGGATAGTAATGAGGAACAGGCTGATGATAAATAAAGAAGAATTAAAGGAGCATATAGAAAGGTAAAACATGCATATGAAAAAGCTAGCTACAACCATATTTTTATTGTCATTGATCACAGTGGTCTTTGGACAAGATGTAATCAACAACACCACTAAGACTGTCACGCAATCCGGCGTAGGTCTCGGATCCATCATTGCTGTAGTCACCTCCTGGGATCGTAATAGATCCATTGGATGGGTAATATTACACGGAATCTTCGGTTGGCTTTATGTTATTTAACATTACTGCTAAAGTTTAACTGAAAAACTACCGTTGAGTTTCGTACTTCAACCCGGCTGAGGCAACACCCCTTGTTGACCGTTCGTAAATTTATTTCAGGATGTATTTTACACTTACTTCTGCACTTACTTTAATTTTTTCGAATTCAATTTTAGGTGCTTCATATTTCGCCTTTTCATTTGAACCGTATCCACTAATATGCAACCCTGCAACGCGGCCTTGAAGGCAATAGGACAAGCTTAAAATCAATGCTAGAAATATTTTATTCATTTAGTTGTATTTTGTTTACGGTGTCTTTTTTTCTTACGGCTATTGTTTTCGTATTGGCGAAGTAGCGTAGCTCGTGTCGAAGATATGAAAGCGCAGCTATTTAGCAAAGTCATTTGTGGCCGGCACTCAAGAGGCCTTTTAAAAAGTAGAGTAAACCGTTAAGCTTTTGTTAATTCCGCTAGGTGTTGTAATATTCTGCCAGATGCTGCCGTTTATATAGTATTCATAATTTAGGTTAATAATTGGTTAGGTTAAAACTCCCGAAGCTCCCCGCTTCAGGAGTTTTGTCTTATCGACATATCCTATAAGCCCCAACCTGACGCGATCTGAAACACACAAACAAAACAGCGTGTGCAATGCTAATTTTAAATAGGGCAAATTCGCCATAATTAAAAGTCAACTATTACATTCTGAAAACACAAAAGTTGCATTTATAAATATAAGCACGTATATTTGTATCAACAGTACACGCCACGCTACCCATAAGAACAGCGTCCCAGGGCGTGTCTTTTGCTTTATAATCAATTGTAACATTTTTAGTCGATGTACGACAAAAAAGCCTTTACTATTACGCAACAGATACAACAGCTAACAGATCGAGGACTGATTATCAGAGAATCCGATAACGTAGAACATTATCTTTCGCATATTAGCTACTATCGACTTGCAGGCTACTGGTGGCCTATGCAACAAGACAAAATAAACCATGCCTTCAAACCCAACAGCAAATTCAGCGATGTAATTGCTTTATATAGCTTTGACAGAGAGTTAAGGATCCTTCTATTTGATGTTATTGAAAAAATTGAAATAAGTCTGCGTACCAAATTGATCTATCACCTTTCACATGAAATTGATCCTTGGTGGTTTCAAAATTTTGATTTTTTTCAAAGTGCCCCCGACCTTGTGAAGACATTATCCGCAATAGAAGAAGAAATAGATCGATCAAAAGACACGTTTATTAAAGAACACAAAAAGAAACATAAAGATGATGGTAGGTTTCCGCCTGCCTGGAAATCCTTAGAGCAAACAAGCTTTGGCTCGTTATCCAAACTATATGGTAACCTAAAGAATACGGTATCTTCAAAGAATACTATAGCGCAAGAGTTCGGTACGGTTAATCACACATATCTCCCAAGTTGGTTACAATCAATAGCTCAAATAAGAAATTATTGTGCACATCATAGCAGGTTGTGGAATAGAAATTTGCCGGGTAGGCCTAAGCTTCTTAGCAACCCACCTCATAGATGGATACAGGAGGTTCCTAAGGAACACGAATTTCAATTTTTATATATACACCTCTGTTGTATGAAATACTTACTTAATATTGTTCAGCCTTACAACCATTTTAGAGAGAAATTAGAGGAATTATTCGTAAAGTATCCAAATGTAGACCCCAAAGCGCTGGGTATGAAAGAAAGCTGGCAACAAGAAGAGTTGTGGAAATAGTATATTTTGTGGGAGAAAAAAATAGATAAATTTTACTTAACAACTCGGTATTGCTATAAACGTGGGTCGAGCGCCGCCTCTACCCTTTTGCATATAAATTGGTTGATTGCGAATTGCATCTCACTGAACATGCGCAGGCCATATGGGTGAATAATAGTGAGCTATTAATCGTGAAAGCACTAATGCAGCAATAGGATGTTAAGTTTTCGTTAATTATAGGAGGTACTGTAATAATCTACCAGATGCTGCCGTTTATATAGTATTCATAATTTAGGTTAATAATTGGTTAGGTTAGAAATCCTGAAGCTCCCCGCTTCAGGATTTTTTTTGTGTGATCCTACGTAAAAACAAAGTGTCCTTCCTAATAATCATTCATCTAATATTATGTTGTACACAAATTTGCATCATGCAACGCTATGATGAGAACGAGGAAAGATAAAGGTTTCGGTGCTTAACGAGATCGAACTGTTCTTGGAAACGAAAGTTTCCAGATTGATACATCTGTGTATTTCGAAAAAAGAAACCGAAAGCATGGATAAAATCATACACGATTCTTAAAAAATAATTACGAATTTTACGCTATGGGCATTTCACAGGAAATATGGCAGGGATTTATCAAAGAATATCCGGAGGCAAATAGTGGTAAATTATCGATCGACGAGCTTAATGCTCGTATGGCAAAATATATGGAGAAGCAAAACGCCACTCCACTCGAAGACTTTGACGGTCTGAGTGCGCACCAAATGCACTTACTACTGGAGCACCCCCTTGCAGAAAACAGTCCACTGAAATGGATTGCACCGAAGCATGAAGATGACCTAGCAAACGTACCCATATTGAAACTTTCTCAACTTTTATTGTCTGAAATAGCAAAGGCTAAAGAGGTAAAACTAACGACAAAAGGAAACCTTCCAATCGCTATCTGCACTACACTGGTCGAGCAGAACTTGATCGAGTGGGAGTATATGAAATACGTTAAAAAGCTAACTGAAGATAACATCCCATACATATGGCCGATGAAGGAATACCTCCTAAATGAAGGGTTGATAAAAAAAAGAAACAATAAGCTCTCCCTGACCAAGAAAGGCGAAAAGCATCTCCAGCTCCGCAATAGTGAAAAACTACGGAGTCTACTGTCATTCTTCACGTCGCGATTTAATTGGCAAAATTTGTATGAACTAGAAGATAACGGTGAAGTGGGAAACTTGGGATGGGCATTCTCGATCTACCTATTGCTGAAATATGGGCATGAAAAGATAAATGCGCAATTTTATGCAGATAAATGGGTGCAGGCCTTTAGACCGGAATACTGGGCGGAACGAAATAATGCGGACCACCGAGGAATGCTAGGGTATATTCGTTACGCCTACGAATGTCGATTTTTCGAATCCTTTGCCGCTTGGTTTGGCTTGGCTAATGTTGACAGGATTCGAATACCACAACATTTTCCCGACAAGATAGAAGTATCTAAATCTGAAATAATAGATAAATGCTTTGATTTGTAAGTTACAATATATACGCACTTATTCTATCAATCTGGCATAGTAGGCATCTTCTTTATAGTAATTGCTATACATCCAGGCGACGCCCAAGCTGCCTGCGAATGTCTTGACTTCGACACGCGCACTTGTCGTATCTGCATGCTCCTGTGAAAACAAATGCATGTTCATATAACGCGTCCCCCATTTACCATCATCAAAATTTACGACATGTGAGTTTACAAGTGGAAGAATTACTTCACCACCACAGCAAGCTGTGGACTGCTCCCACTTGTGCGTACGCTGAGGGCCTATTATGTTGCAGACCTTAACGAATGAAGAGCTAAAAAACGTGAATAGTAAGAATACTACAAGATATTTCTTTCCTCTGAAAAACTCGAAATCTACATAGAGAATTCTTGCTACAAAGACTTTGCCAACTAAGAGGCCTAAAGCGCCCAGTGCTAATCCCCATAACCAAAAAAATAGCTCATCCGTAGTACGGACATTTTGAAATAGAAGCAAGCTAAAGCAGAAAACGGATAGGCAGATTTTGGCAAAGATGCCCTCCGCTTTCCACCCCCTGTACCAGTGTAGATATCGTGTAGCTAAGTGGAGCTGCAGTGCTACAACAATACATACCACTGCAGCGATCCATGTCTTAAAATAAAGGCTAGATACAAAGACGGACGCCACTACAATTGTGGTCATGACATTCGTCGAAAGATACCCTAGATACAGCCAATTCCCACGGTGTATATTCAAAAAGTCCCTGTATTCCTGCAGGCTAGCATCAATCATCTTGTTCAGCTCCGCTTGTGTATTCTTGATATGCTTAAATTTTCTATTGCGGACAAATTCGGTATTGGAATCAACAATAGCATGATGACCGACTATCCACTTGCTAAGTACATAATCAGTCCGCAACGTAGCTTGGTTTTTAACGCTATAATCTGCCTTTAGCATAGAAAGATTAAATAGCTCAATACCAATACCATCATCGGACCATAGGTATGATAATGTACCTCGTCGGACATCATATATCGTCAGCCCCGAAGGATTTAATATGGCCTTCCATCGGAATACGTAGTACGTATATCTGGATACGATAAAAATGAGCACCCCCAATCCTAGAATAGCAGAGAGCCAATACATCTTGGCAACTTCATCTTGATCCATGGTCATTAAAAAGGGCTGAATGGTAAATCCCAATGTTGTAATAAGTATAATTAAGGTAATTATTAGTAATCTACGGTAAAAGAGTGAATAACGAATAGTTTCTTCAGAATTAGTGGTCATATTAGCTTAATTTTTATTGATCAAATTTAAATATAATAAAAGTGGATCAAAACTTCTGGTTTGTTAATTCTACCAACTCATAATTCGTACTTCTTCCGCCTTCGGATTCTTGTCGTAAAATTCCTTTTTCCATCAGATCTTTTATATCTCTCAATGCGGTGTCCGGTGAACATTTGCTGATTTTTGCCCATTTGGAAGAGTTTAGTTTTCCTTCAAAACCGTCTAACAGTTTGTTCAGCACTAAACGTTGTCTTTCGTTTAACAGGGTCTGTTCGTGATGTTTCCAGAATTCGGCTTTATAAACTACTTTACCAAGTGTTTTTTCGGTTTCGTGCAAAGCATTTTTCAGGCAATGTAAGAACCAGTCCAACCATTCGGTGATATCGCCACTGCTATGCTGTACTTTTTGCAAAACTTCATAATAGCGTTTTCGCTCGACCAAAATCTGGCTCGACATACTGTAAAAGCGTTCCGGACTTTTATCTGCTTTGGTCAGCAATAAATCTGAAATAGCCCTGCCTATCCGACCGTTTCCGTCATCGAAAGGATGGATGATGATAAACCAGAAATGGGCAATAGCTGCTTTTAAAACCAAATCTGTCGAACTGTCATTGTTGAACCAATCCAGAAAATTATCCATTTCTTTTTTGACGGCTTCTACTGCAACAGCCTCATAATGGATTTTCTCTTTTCCCATCGCGCCCGAGACAATCTGCATTTCTCCAGTTCGGTAACGTCCAACTTCTATTTTATACATTCCGCTTCTTCCGGTCGGAAACAAAGCCGAATGCCAGCCAAATAACTGGTCTTCGGTCAAAGGCTGCAGATAATTTTGCGTAGCATCCAACATCATTTCTACGAAATATTCGCCGCATTTTTGCGGTGAATAAATCAACTATTCGCCGCATCGTCTTATTTTATATTAATATAACCTTTATCAGAATAATTTATCAATAGGTATCTGTTATGTGATGTGATTTGGGACGTTCACTATACTTGCAAAACTCGGGTAGCCTACAACGACAGAACATACGCAAGCTTTATGGTTGAAGAAATTAACCGACGCAAGCAATTCCATATTTGAGAGTACCAAAAATGTAGACGAGCACGGCAATGAATATTGGACTGCACGCCAGTTGGCGAAAGTACTGGAATACTCAGAATATCGCCACTTTATTCCTGCCATAGATCGAGCCAAGGAAGCCTGCAAAAACAGTGTCCGGATCATTTCAGATCATTTCGAGGATATCCTCGAAATGATCCCAACAGCGAAAACAGCACATCGCCAAGTACAAATTATTAAATTATCGCGATACGCATGATACCTTATTGTACAAAATGCTGACCCATCAAAAGAGATAGTTGCCCTTCTGCTGTTTCGGTAATAATACCTGCGTTAGTATCATTATATTTGACGATTCCCTGCCTCATAATCTTTTGTATTAATAGGGTCCTAATGTATGCCCGAATAACATAAGTACTTGGTTGATTTTTGCTACACTCAGATTATCTTTCCCCTGTTCTATCTTTCGAATTACCGTCAGCGCAACACCCGCACCTTCGGCAAGATCTTCTTGCGTCAGTCCGACTTGCTTTCTTCGGTTTTTACAAAATCTGCTATTGGATTCATATTATATGCATTTAGATATAAATCTAAAAAAAATAAATGAATTATATGTAATTGCATATAGGAAGTACGACTGTGCACTGAATCCATAACGGATATAACTGGTCAAATTTCTTTACCGAACTATTTCCAAGCAATTTTATATATTAGTAGGGTACAATAATTAAAGCATTGACTGCGAAAAGCGATGAAGAATAACAGTGCCGACAAGAACAACATTCAACGTAAGAAAACTCGACTCGGGCTGCTGTTGGCCATAATAGCGATAATATGGACTTTACTCATTATCCTATTGGATTTATCAAACCTTGGCCAATGGGATTATATTAGCATCAACCTAAAGCGTATTAGGCTAGAAGATAACGTGATATTCTTGAAATTAATAGCTGCCGGCTGTATTATTGGACTCATCCCATTTGCTAAACGGAAATATAAGGCACGAATTGCGTTATCCATACCGATGGCTTTCATCGTTTTTTGCTTATACCGAAGTGTAATAATGATCGACTTCTATTATGGGTGGAGTGACGGATGCAATTATTTTACTGCAAAGAGGGATATCGAAAAAGGCAAGATACAAATATTGTATGCTGGGCAACTATATTACGAATCGGATGAGGTGTACGATGCGCTAGATTCTCTTACCAAATCTTACGGATACACTTTAATTAATGTAGGTATTTTTTTTCCCGGAGCGGAGAGATACAATGAGGTCATGTATGATTATCTAAAAAGGAAAAACGGTCCGGACTGGCAAGATGTATACGGGAGAAAGGCCGACTCTATTCGTAGTACTGCGAAGCCATGAAAATAAGAGAATTCTTCATATTTTAGATTGTTGATTGTTATCAAACTTAGGTAAATTAGTCTTTAAATATAATATTATTGCCAAAGGGGTCATCAAGAGTGCCAACAAACGCATTGCCTACTTTAACAGACGACGTATAGAAAAATATTGTTGCGATATCAGCAACAAATTATTAATTTAGAAATTATTAACTGATGCTAATGCCAAATGATTAAAACATTCCTATTTTTTATTCTATCAGCTTTATCCTATTGCTGTCACAGCCAAGATAGTGTAAAGTTCGAGAATACCTATCCTGAGGGCATCTATCTGACCAAAGAAGATTTTCTTAAAAAGACCCCCAATGAGAATAAAGAATTGATCGCTAAAAGCGTACTTCTTGGTTCGAGGAAGGTAATAGACGCAATTCCGGATCAGTGCATCTTCTTTTATAAAGAAAACGATAAAAAAGTAAAAAAGACTTTTGCGATATGCTACAAAGGAAACCTGTATTTCCAAGCGTTATCTATATTGACAAATAGAGATAGAAGAGACAAATCACAGACAACCAATTTCCCGAATTCCTTTTGTCGTGTGATTATAGGTGGGCAAAATTTTCTTTATACCGAGCTTGATTTAGCAAATTCATGGAAACAAGGATTTGGATACGGTATGGGTGGAGTTGCCGGTGCTGCAATTGCAGCAAATGCCATAAAGGGTAAAGGAATCGCGTGGGATTTTAAAAATGGTGAATTTAACATCTTTAGAAGTTGTAAAGATTTTAATGAATTTATAGCAGATAAGTATCCGGAAGGTGTGCAGGAATGCAATAACCAACAACCAGATATCCTTTTGGTAAGAACTGCTATGGAGATGATTAAATAAATTTTGGATCGAATACCAGAAATATCGATTGCATTAAAGTCATATGGGTGGAAAAGGACAAATTATTGAACTACGACTGGCCAGTAGCTGATCTGCCAATCGTCAAGGAACTGGTGCTGCAATAGGATCTATATATCGATTTTACCTTTTGCCATCTTACAATAATGCTAAATCTTGTAATTTTCTGCCAAATGCATCATCTGCAGCTAACCTGGAAAAATCATCCTGTAGCCCCAGCACACGTAAAACAGTAAAGTAGGCTCCCATTGCTACACATGCATCTCCCTTTTCAACCAAATATAAGATATAACGAGCAATACCAGCCCTCTCCGCCACCTGTACAGCGGTGAGCTTTCTACGTTTACGAGCGAGTTTGATATTCTCTCCCACTTTTTCTAAGAGAATACCATATCTTGGCAAAACAACTTGTTTATTCATTTCTAAATGTTTGATATTTCGATCAAAAACAAACAATACGATTGAAATATCAAACAAAAATTCAATCTCGTTTAGAAATCAGTCTAACTTAGCTTCGATTGCTCTATGAGACGTAAAAAGTTCCGGAAAGTTCTTATGTTCGTGCAAATAGCTAGTTGACGGAAGCTTCCGGTTTCATCTGATCTAGCACTGGTTCTATTAACTTTTTAGTCTTCTTATGGCCATACTCGCGTACGGCATACTTCAATTTATTGAAGTCCATTGTTTTAGCCTTGAGCAAAGCATTTTTCAAAACCATATCCCGATCCTCTGCAAGACTATCAAGATGATTAACCAAATCAACCAAAAGAAATTCGCGTGTAGCTTTTAGAAACTCCTGAAGCTCCCCGCTTCAGGAGTTTTTTTATAAGGATTGCCTGCCATAGTTTTGAATAATGGACCTTTATTCTTAAATTGAAATTTTAACCCCAGATTAATTATCGTATAAACCAGTTTGACGAAAATGAGAGAATCCCTATTGGCCGAAAAAGTAAGACAATTCGAAGATAGTTTTAAAAAACAGTTAAACATATTTGAAGAAAGAGAGCAAATCAGAATAAATGAAGAACGCGAGATAGAACAACAGCAAGAAGCCTTCAAGAAGAAATTCGAATCGTCTATATTGGCAGACATACAAAAACTGCATAAGAAGATTGAGCAGCAAATCGCTTCTCCCTATCTGAAGATATTATTTCAATGGCACGGTAATATGGCGGATTTTTGTTCAGATGAATATTTAGGAGATGAGATACCAGCCTATATTTTTTATGCCATAGACGGTAAGCAGGAGAACGATGATGATATATTTTGTTATAGCGAATTTCTGTTCTTTGCTGGGGATATGGAGACACGCTCCCTTTTAGTCTATAAGTGCAACCAACAGAGAGTACAGTTTGTCCATAATGTAGACCTTGAAAAGGACAGAATTCTGCTTGCTGAATATAAACTTGAAAATTACGACTTGGATGCAATCAAATCATTGGTATACGACTACCTAATAGCCGAATTAGCACATAAAGAAAAGAATTACGAAGTCTGGGATCCGTATGACAACGATGACTGGAACTAAAAGATCTTGATAAAGTTCATATTTTCACTATTTTGCCACTACATGTTACACGTTACCTGCGCTATCATCAAACAAGACAATACGATTTTAATCTGCCAACGTTCTGCGAAGATGAAGCTGCCGCTGAAATGGGAGTTTCCTGGCGGCAAGATCGAGCAGGGCGAAAGCAAAGAAGAATGCCTGATGCGCGAGATCAAAGAAGAGCTCGGTATTGATGTAACCTTGGGTCGAGAGCTGAGTATGGTGGAGTACCATTATCCGGAATTCGCAATCTGCCTCTACCCTTTTGAATGTACATTATCCGGAGGCGAGCCGCATCCGACCGAACATGCAAAAGCCATATGGGTGGATTGTAATGAGCTATTAAATTACGACTGGGCGGCAGCTGATTTACCGATCGTGCAAGCACTGATGCAGTAATAAATGTTAAGTTTTTGTTAATTCTTCCAGGTGCTGTAATATTCTGCCAGATCCTGTCGTTTATATAGTATTCATAATTTAGGTTAATAATTGGTTAGTTAGAAAATCCTGAAGCTCCCCGCTTCAGGATTTTTTTATACCCGTATTGAAACCTTGTTATTAGCAAATTAACTCGTACCGTACAGATCGGCCTAATCCTATAGTTCTAAACACACCTAACTCGTTTAAATGCTGTAAATCACGAGTTGCAGTTGCCTTTGACGTCTTGGTAATCGCAATGTACTTCTTAGCAGTCATCCCTCCCTTAAAACCATCAACACCACTTTCAAGCATACGATTGATAGCTTTAAATTCTCGTTCGTTAAGCTTATCCTTAAAGCGATCAAAAAACTTTGCTTTATTTACCGCAAATTCTACAATATGTTTCGCTTCGATTTGTGCATCCAATATAACTTGAGTAAAATAAATAATCCAATCTGTGATCTCTAAGCTAGATTGTGCACGCTTTAATGCGTCGTAATATTGCTGCTTGTTTTTTTCGATCACCTTTGAAATAGACAACAGTAGAGGAATTTGCAACGTATTGGAAAGAGCATATTCAGCCAAAGCACGTCCAATTCGTCCATTACCATCTTCAAAGGGATGTATACTCTCAAAGTATAAATGTGTGATGGCTGATTTGACCAGCGCCTTCGTGACATGATCCTTTGCCGGTATAGCTTGCTCTTGAAACCAACTGACAAACATATTCATTTGAATCGAAACGTCTGATGAAGGAGGGGATTCATAATGAACAATTTCTTTGCCGTAGGCCCCCGAAATTACCTGCATAGGTTCCGTGCCTTCACGCCATTTCCCTGCACTCACCTTCGGAAATGCATTCATTAAACTGGAGTGCCAATCCAAAATCATCTGTACGGTCAGATCTTTATTATAAGACTGTCTTACAAAAGTCATTAGCTCCGCTATACCCGCCACGCGTTTGTCGCGGACAATAGTACTATCTTCCAGCCCCAAATTTCTTTTGATAGAAGACATTACCTCTTCGCGACTCATGTATTCACCTTCAATTTCGGAAGTTTTAATTGCTTCTGCTATGAGGATCTCTAAAAGGGTCTCTATCTTCAGATTGTCGTCTAAAACCGAAACTATTCCATTTATCTCGCCCATTTCTTGTGCAAATTTTACAGAAATAGGCGGCAATTCTGTTAACGAATAGATGAAATTCGGCCAATCTTGGTATTGCCAAATGTACATAATGAGCCAATTAAAATTGTTAATCACCTCAAATATACAAAAAACATGAGCCGATTAACAAAAATAATCGGCTCATCCCAAAATCTATCTATGTCGCCTGTGATTGTATACCACATGTTTGTTGTATAGCTAAGTAGCTGTAATATCACAGTACTCGGCGTCGTTTATAGGGTAATGAATTACATGTAAAAACTATAAAAAGATAAAGAAAGCATAAATTATATGTAATTGCATATAGAACAAGAACTCCTGAAACTCCCCACTTCAGGATTTTTTTAGTTTAAACCACATTGTTCTATTTATTACATAACGGATTTTTCCAGATATGCTTTCAAATCCTCATCCTGCATATGAATAACATCATTCGCTACATAGAAAAAAATATATTCATCAATGAATCGAGCTTTCGCGGCATGTAATCACCATCTTTATCAAAGAGCTTATCATTGAGTGACTCCGTTGAGACATTCACCGTTCCAAAAGTTCATAAACAAGTAATTATTGCTGACTGACCCAGGCTAAACAAATCGCGAACCAATCCTTAAAAGCGGGATAGCTGAGATAACCATGTTCCCCTCTACTGTAGAGGTGTAGGTCGGCTGGTACACCATTTTTTCTTAGGGCCTCATAAAATAAGGTCGCATTGGATACCGGTACGAGGCTGTCATCGGCCGCATGTGTCAAGAATGTCGGAGGGGTATGTGGCGTCACGCGGCCTTCATTGGAAAACTGCTCTAGGTGCTTTTTATAATCAGCGGCGCTCTCGGGCCCGATTAGGCTATTTCTTGACCCAACATTCGTGATCCCGTCTTTAAAACTAATCACAGGATAGACCAATACCATAAAGTTCGGACGCAGGCTGGTGTTCTTTTTATTTTCTATATAGGACTGATCAAAGTGAGTCCCTGCGGTAGATGCGAGGTGACCTCCTGCAGAAAAGCCCATAATGCCAATTTTGCTCGGATCGACTCCCCATTTTTCTGCATTTTCCCGAACGGTCTTAATGGCTTGCTGTGCGTCTTGCAGTGGTCCCTTCCACTTGTCAATCATCGTCTTGCTGTCTGGTAGACGGTATTTCAAGACAAATGCGGTAATACCTGCTGCGTTGTAAGCCTTCGCTACATCCGTTCCTTCCCTGTCGCTTACCAGACCTTGGTACCCCCCACCGGGACAGACGATCACAGCGATACCGCTTGCTGTGCCCGGAGACGGCAAAAAAACAGTAAGGGTTGGCGCGCTTTGTTCGACATTTGTCGCATTGGGGACTTTCCCCGCATACAAGGGCATTTCCTCTTGGCTAAAAACACTGCTCCCCTCGACCAGGAATAGCAGTGTCATGATATAGGTGGATACTTTTGGCATGATTTCAAAGATAAACTTAAATATTAAAAACTATATACTCCAGATCCCACTTCGTAAACAGCATATCCGACCTCAGACCGTAGGAATTTAATATCTTTATCTGCTTTGTCAAGCATTTCCCCTTTGACCGAAAAACCATTCCCTCGAAGAGGCAACCATATTTCGGCACGGCAATTTGCCGGGATCTGTACGTCTAGTTTGAAACTGTTGTCTTCAATTTTCCAGCTGCTGCTAATGTTGCCGCGAACCGATTGGTAACTTCCTTTTGCCCAGGTGAGATCTCCTGCGGGCTGTGGCTTGATGATGATCTTTTGAAACGCTGCCCCGGCAGAATTTATGCCCAATAAAGAACGGTAGTACCATTCTACGATGGATCCAAACATGGGGTGATTCTGAGAATAGGTATTGTCTGAATAAGCCCATGTTTCCCATAGGGTGGTAGCGCCATTTGCGACCATATGTCCCCATCCCGGAAAGTCGCGCTGATTGGCAATACGGTAGGCCATTTCATTTTGATCTTGCCTTCTGAGCACATCAAACATCATCTTGGTTGCAAAAATTCCTGTCGATAGATGCCAGTCCTTGTTTGCAAATGCTTCCTCGAGCTTCGTAAAAACTTTCGGTTGCTGTTTTGTGTCAGGCATATCGTAATAGAGCGCAAAGATTTGGGCAGACTGCGTTCCGTTGTCGTATTTTCCGGTCGTATCCGCGGCATACTTTTGATTGACAGCTGCCTTAATTGTTTCAGCGAGCTCTTTATAATTTGCCGCATCGCTGGATTTGCCCAATATTTCGGCAAATTCGGCAATCAATATGGCGTGATGGTAATAGAACAAAGCGGCAGTTAGGGCATCGGGTTTCGGACCGAGTGCTTCGTGGTCGCCGATGTCTTTATAAAAAAGATAGTCCGTGGTCTGGGTTTTCAAAAAATCCATCTGACGGCGGAAGGCGGGATAACCTTCTTCAATCACTTGCTTATCACCATAAAAATCATACAATTGCTTCAACATAAAGGGATAAGCGAGTTGCCATCCCAAAGGACCTGTTCCACCGCCCTGACCGTGATCGGCTATCCCTACATAGGGCGCCGTCTCTGTAAAACCACCATTGGCACGCTGATCATTCCTAAAATCCTGTATGGCTTTCTTATAGAAATTTGCCATATCGTAGTTATAGATAAAGGTTTCGGCCGTACCCACGATGTCGCCGCCATAGCCCAACTTTTCGCGGGCAGGGCAATCCGACTGTACGCTGAACACATTGCTCAAAAACGTCCACTGGGCAATACCGTTGATTTTATTAAACAACGCATTAGAACAGCTAAATGTTCCATTTTGCTCGAGATCTGCATTCATCCTCAACCCTTCTACAGCATCTAGCGTAGGTGTACCCGGCCAGCCGGTAACCTCTACATAACGGAAGCTGTGAAATGTAAAGCGTGGCGACCATACTTCTACCCCTGATCCTTTAAGGGTGTAGCTGTCCTCCTGCCACGCGATGTGTGGTGCGCCGGGACCTCCATTGCCTCGTTTTATTTGTCCGGTGACGGCCGTCATAAAATTAAGCGAACCGTCTTTGTATACGTCTTCCCCATACTTCAGGGTAATCTGCTTTCCTGCAGGGCCCTGCACCTTTATTCGCGCGACACCTGCAAAATTCTGTCCCATATCGAATACAAAGGTTCCAGGTTTTACTTCTTTAACGCCTATGGGTTGCAGTACTTTTGTTATTCTGACGGGAGGCTGCATCTGAACCGATAGCTTGCCTGTTGGACCTGTAGTCAAGACGGCTTTTTTCCAGCCGGTCAGTGTTTGTGCAGGACTGTTGGTATTCCAGTTGGCGACTTCTTTGGTCGCATCATAATGTTCCCCGAGATAGACACTGTTGCGGATGATAGGTCCTGGTGCTGTCATCCAGCTTTCATCGGTGATGATCTTTTCTGTGGTGCCATCTGTATAGGTGATGTGAATTTCGGCCTTCAAACATGGTCTGCCGGTTTCTTGTGCCTGCCGGATGTCGTGTGCGCCAAATAACCTCAAGGGTAATGGATTGTAAAACCCATTGCCTAGCATAACGCCCGTAGTATTGTTTCCTTTGCGGATGAGCGGGGTGACATCGTATACACTATATAATGCTTGCTTTGCTCTAGAAGTCCAGCCCGGATCGAGCACATGATCGCCCACTTTCTCCCCATTGATATAGGCTTCATAATAACCATGCCCGCTGATGTACAAACGTGCAGAGGCCGGCTTTTTACTGGCCTGGAATTGCTTCCTGAACAGGGGTGACGGATCTTCTTGGTAAAAGTCCTCATCCTTTTCAAACTGTGGGCTTCCATCTCCGATCCATTGCGCTGTCCAATCGCCCTGGTTCAACATCGCGGTTTCAAACCAGACCGGCTTACTCCAGGGTGAAGATACGCCATCCTGATTGTAAACTCTTATCCGCCAGTAATAGCGCTTAAACGATTTCAGTGGCTTTCCCGCATAGGTGACATGAAGACTTTGATCCGAGTTAATTTTGCCCGGTTGCCACATGTTGCCCTTGCCCGATTTGGCATCCTTCAAATTATCGCTCACCAGAATCTCATAGGCTTGCTGCATCTGATTTCTGGCAGATGCTGCCAGTGTCCAACTAAAGCGCGGTGTAGCGGTTTCAAGTCCTAGTGGATTCGGGATATACTCGCAGCTGAGTATGCCCGGTTGTAGCGTTAAAGTGTTTTTTTGTGATTCTGCTGAAGCGGAAAACAGACTCGCTGTGGCCAGAAGCAATACGGCCGTGACTTTAAAAAATAGGTTCATTAAACTGTCTTAAAATTTATCTACTAAAATATAACTTGTCGAGGGCAATTTCCTGTCTTTTATTGTTGTTCAACTGTGAAAAGACTTTTAATACATAGGCTTCACCGGCGTCAAAGTATTCGATTCTTATTTTATGAAAACCTTTGGCCAAAGGGACTGCTCCACTCCTCTCGATCGCACCGTGTCTGAAATCATTATTGATGACGAGCTCGTTGTCAATAAACAGTTTCATACCGTCATCTGCTAGCGCAGATAGGGTGTACACGCCAGCGGTATCCACATGCAGATAGCCGTTATATACCACGCCAAAAACGTCGTGCTTATCTTTGAAGGGTTTCAGGTTTAGGTTTTTGGCTACACCCTCCCCGACAACTTTACTGGATTTCAACTGATCGACCGTATCAAAGGCACCGCTATACAATTTGTACTGGAGACCTTGCTCTGGACGAGTTACGGTACTGGCCGCTAGTGGAAGACGATTGTGGAAGACTGTTGTCGTCACCAGACTTCTCCGACCTTTCTCTGTGATCACAATTGTTTTGATCTCTCTTTTTTCATTGACTGGTACAAAGAAAGAAATAGGCTGGGTATACTTAAAATCCAAGTCGCCAGGTGTCAGACCATTTACCGTATAATAGATTTCTGATCCGGGTACGGGTTTGTGGAGTTCGAAGACAAAGTGTTCACCGATCATCACGGTATCGATCGCTCTGAACGCTTCGGGAACCCTAAAATTAATACCTCTTTTTTCTAGTCTCCTCAAGTGGACAGGGAGGGTGTGGTTTGAAAATGCCGTATAGTCTTTGCGGTCAAGATTGGTCCATCCGATTTCGGACAAAGCAAAAAGTCTTGGAAAAAGCATATACTGCAATTTTGCAGGGCTGCCGATCCACTCGGTCCAGACATTGGCTTGCACGCCGAGGATATATCGATGCTTTTCAGCAGGCAATTCTTGTGGGATCGGGTCATAGTGGTAGGCCGCATGTAAGGGGGCATGTCCGCCGATATTATAAGGCTCCTGAGGGGATCTACTTTGGGCAAAATCCAGATACAGGCCTTTTGTCTGTGGGACCATGATCACATCGTGATTCATATTGGCTCCAGCTATTCCGCCTTCCTCGTTTCTCCAGCTCATCAGTGTGGCATCCGGCGCCAATCCGCCTTCTAATATTTCATCCCATCCGATGATCCGTTTGCCTTTTGTATGCAGGAATTTCTCTATCCTTTTTATAAAATAACTCTGCAGGCCGTGTACGTCTTTTAAATCGTGCTCCTGCATGAGTTGTTGTGTGATCGGTGATTCTTGCCAAGGTGTTTTATTGGCTTCGTCTCCTCCAATGTGAATATACGGCCCGGGGAATAGGCTGGCTACCTCGGTGAATACATCTTCCAGAAAATTAAAAGTTTGCTCTGTGGGGGCGTAAATGATATTGTAAGACCCAGGATCTGCGGATTTAGCAGGCTGCAGTAGCTTATACTCGGGATAGGCACGCAGCGCCGCATAGGAGTGCGCAGGTATATCGATTTCTGGTATGACGGTGATGAACCTTTCGGCCGCATATTGGACAATTTCCCGAATTTGATCTTGTGTGTAAAAGCCGCCATAAGGTACCGTGTCCAGCAGTTCTCTTCTGCCGAAAATGACTTGGTCTTTTCTGAATGCACCTACAGAGGTGAGCTTAGGGTATTTTTTGATCTCTATACGCCAGCCCTGATCATCCGTCAAGTGCCAGTGAAACCGGTTGAGTCTATAAGCGGCCATCAGATCGATGACCGTTTTGACCTCTTCAAACGGGAGAAAGTGTCGGGCGACGTCGACCATCAACCCCCGGTAGCCAAACCTCGGTTGGTCGTTGATCTGTACCGCAGGTATAGCAAAAGACTGGGTATTCTCTAGCGGAAGCAATTGGGTAAAGGTATGCACAGCATACAGTAAGCCGGCATCACGACCTCGAATGACGACACGCTGGGCATCTACAGATAGTTGGTAAGCTTCCATAGGCAGCTCTCCTTCATTTGTCGTATGTAGAATGATGGCATTCTTTAGTTTGGTGGAGGATTTTACATATTTAATGGGGCCGTCGTAGCCCAAATTTTTCGTTAAATGCGTAAGGAGGAAGTCCATCTTCTGATCCTTTTTACCCTCTACATAGATTCGGGTATCTTGGGTAAAACGAAATTCGCCCGGTGCAGCAACAATGTGATTGGGAGCGGGAATAATACGAAAGGCTGGTTGATCTGTCTGCGCTTGAGCTAGTGAGCAGATAAGAACCAGCGAAAGCAAGATCTTAATAAGTTTCATTAATTTTTTTATATGTGTTTAAAAAGCCGGGCTTAGTTGAATTTAGCCCGACTTGTCTTCTAGTTTTTGAGACTTATCCCAAGGCCGTTGGCTACGGCTCTAGGACTAGCGTCCGAATGTTTGTTGACAATGCCAAAAGCATTATTATTTTTGACGACCATGGTACTGGAACCTCCTCCATCGAGATTGATGGCTTCTTCTACGCCGATACTGAACATAATCTGCGCGAGTTCACTGTAGGTCATACCGACGGAGTGACTACTTTGTCTGCCGTCGATCACCAGTATGTAAACGACACGGTCTTTTGTGTATCCTACGACTGTTCTGGGGTGTTTTTCTACGTCTTGAAAAGGCAACATCTTACCTTGCGCGATCAACCGCACTCCCCCACCGACCAAATCTTGCATATCAGCATGGTTGGCCACGGGCAGAGACGAAAATCCACCAATGGAAGGCGTGCCATCTTTTTTTATGGCGAAATACGTGATGCCTGGATTCTTAGCGGTGTTTTTGATCACATTTCCATTGACAAAAATCGGGCCCCAAGGCACACCTGATACAGGCTCCCAGTCAAAAAAGTCGGCATTTGTCCCCGCTAAGATTGTCTCTCCGCTGTTGTGTCTAGCTTCTATCATAGCGCGTACCGTCTGTAATCCAAAATTGGTTCGATTGTTCGGCATAAGCGCCGAAATCTTTACCTTAGGATCTTTTAGGTCTGCTCGCAGAATATAGATGCTGAGTGGCTGCTTACTTCTGTTTTCAAAACGGACAGAAGCGTAGCTGACGGACTCGCTAAGTGCTGTAAACGAATGCGAGTAGACATGAGAGACCATGCCAGAACCACTGATAATCCGCCCTACCGAACTGGCATAATAGGTGGGTGGGGGAATGACCACGGTGCTGCTGGAAAATGTATCCAGCGAGGCTTTCTCCGGAAGATATCGTGTGAGATACCGTATAGCCGTATTGGACTTGTAGTCTGGCAATACGCTTTTTCTGTCCGCCTTGTCTATACGGATTTTACGTTCTTCATTGTCTACCGTGGTATAGAAGAGGTCGATACCAACTTCGGTTGTTGAGGAAGCGGCCCAATCTATGTAAGGCTCTTCGTTATAGAAAAAGCCCAGCTCTCTAACGGTCCGGTTGGATAATGTTTCGATGTACTTCTCCCCATATACCCGGGTGCTGAGTACCAATCCCGAGGTTAGGTTCCGCTCATCGGTGGTAATGATCTCAAATGTATAGTTGCCCTCCGGCAGATCCTCTATGACTTGCTCTATGGTTTTATTCCTATCTGTACCGATGTCTATTTTGATTGACTCTTGTCGCTTATTCCAGAAGACCTCGCATGCAGAGATACCTTCTGCAATCATGAAGGATAGTTTTACCTGATTTTGACCGGTTTTGATCGTTGCCCCTTTTGCATATTCTGGCAAGAGGGTCTCTACCTCTTCTTGAATTTGCTCTTTGCCACACGTTACAAACGATAATGCTACGATGAAAAGGAGCAAACCCTTTCTTATTAATGTTACCATATATTTTGTTTTTTTATCTCATTGAGATGAATTGTCTATTTTTCCCAAGCGAATTCTACTGCATTATTTTCGTTGAACAGATTGGTGATGTTTACTGTACCTTCCCATCCTTTAGACACCGCGCCGTATGCCGTTGCACTGCCAAATGCAAACCGACCCGTAACATTGGCATACGTGTTGCCGTGCAGGCGTACTTTGTCTGTGTCGATACCTAAGTTTGTTTTCAACAACGCTTTTTTTGCTGCCACTGTTCCAGAGGTCATCGTGGTACCTTGGGCAGCGGTCAACAAATGATTGAAACCTGTGGGTGAATAGCCGTCGTGGTAAAACGTGAATGCATAGGGTGCGTTGGTAAATCTATTTGAGGTAAAGGAATAATTCGTTGCGAAGTGTTCGTCGCCCGGGTTTACATCATTAAACAAAGGCATGGATATAAACTGGAAGTTGGCATTGGTCGGAAAATTGAGGTTGCGAAAGAATGTAGTGTTATTCACCACACCATAATCACACTTGTCCCTAAACCGGACAAAATCTCCGGTGCAGTCCTCCAAATGGGAGTCGACAATGCGGACATGCGTAGCACCGTAGGCATTGTATATCATGTGGGAGGCATGGTTGATCCCTATGCGGTAAAATTTGCAACGTCTATAGGTCACGTGTTCTGCTGTATAATGTGCACCTGTCGCACCGTAAACGACTCCGCGCATATCAGACCATGTACAGTCCTCAATCGTAATGTTTTTGGCAAGGCCGGGGCGGCCGGCTGTTCCCAGGATCCGCAGTACATATTGCACGTTGCCGTCACCTTTAAAGTTAAAATTCTTCACCACGATATTTTGTGTATCTCGAATCTGCATCATCACCGTTTTATTGCCCATTCCGGTCAAAGCCGTAAAGACCGTTCCTGTGCCAGAGCCTTCCAACAGTAACCTGTTTTGTGCATTTCCCATTTTGTCGATGATGAACGACTTTTCTGAATAAGCTCGGGCATAGTCACCTACGACAAATTTTACCGTCACAGAGCCTTGCGCCAGCAGAGTTTGTATACCCTGCCAGAAAGCATCATCCAAGAAATCTGCTGCATTGACGGCACGTCCACCATCTCCGGTACCTCTGCTGATCGGTGCCACGTATCGTGTATAAACAGATGTGGGTATTTCTTTTGTAATCTGTGGAATGATATTGGCCTCACGAAATAATGTATCAATAGAGCCCGGTTCTGGCACATGTAGCGATACAAACTTGATGGACGTATTTTCTTTATAATCCGGCAATGGGCTGTAAATGTCTTGTTTGTTCATTTTGACAAGATGCGTATTACCTTCTGTATCTGTGTAGGTAACATGTAGGGCCACCTCATCCTTTGAGGCAATTCCCCAATCTATATACGCGTCTTCTCCGGCCATAAACGTCATATTCTTGACTTCCCGGTTCTTGAGTGTGCTGATGTATTTGGTTCCATACACTTTACTACTTACCACCACTGTAGATGAGTCGCCTTGTGCCCCATAACTTACGATCTCAAACTTATGGCTGCCTTCTGTTAAACCTTCAATGATGGTATGTATCGAGTCACGCGAAGGCTTACTGAGGTCAATCGTTTTGGATTGTTCTCTTTTGTTCCAGTATACTTTGTACTCCTGTATGTCTTTGTTATACGCAAAGGACAATTTTGCCCGGTTATGCCCCGCACTGGCTTTGGCTCCCTGTGCATACTCCGGCAATAGCGTGGCATTTTCTTCCTGCACGTCTTCCTCCTTATTACAGGATATTACGCTCAGCATAAGCAGGATACACCCGCAGAATTTAATTATATTGTTCATGTTTTTACAATCAAATTAAGTGCGGCACCTTGCGGTACCGCACGCAATTAAACTTAATATCCAAATACCGAAAACTCGGCGAGGTGAGTAGGGGCTTCCACACCTTTTGTCGCAAAGATCCGGATGTGCCTTATTTGTGGCTGACCACTCACTTCGAATCGTTGAGTCGCATTCTGCTGTATGAGGTTGTACGTATTGTAGGTCGTCCAAGTGGTGCCGTCCATACTACCTTGGATCATGAATTCCGTGATGCCTTTTACGTTGTTTTGTCTACAGGTCAGTTCAACATAACCGACAGTAAAGGTCTGCTTCATGTCGACTGCCAACCAGTGTGGAAATGGTGTGTGTACGGTCCAAGGTGTATGCCAGAAAGTACTGATATTGTCATCAATGGCTTTTGCTGGTGTATATAGACTCGCCGTTGGATCGTCTCTTTCCTCTCTCGAGTCGGCCGTCACCGTCCATGCGGCTTTTTCAAATTTCCGCATCTTATCTACCACCTTTTCTTCATAAGGCGTATAAAACGTATCAATGGCCAATGTGTCTGGCAAATAGGCGCTTCTGATTTTAAAATTTGTGTCTTCTTTATAGTCACTGATGACAGATCTCGTCTCCGATGCATTAAACCACTTGCTGATCTCTTCACCGGCATTATTCGTATAGACCACTTCCGTAGCGTATAGACCAGATGCTCTATCCGCTGGCCCCCAAGCTATATTGACATCCTGATTGGCACCGTATTGTGCCGAAGCCACAAACCTGTTCAAAATGGAGGATTGGTAATTTGCACCATAGACCGTGCCGTTTACCTCCACTGGCACGGAAGCATTGCCTTTATCATCGTATGTCCTGATGATGAAGGAATAGATTTTTTCGGGCATATTGGTCAGGATATAGCTGATCTCCTCTCCGGTAGCGGGTATATCAAAGACGACTGAATCGGCTTTGTTGTTCCAGAAAATAGACGCTCTTTTTAAGTTAGGGTCTACGCCGCGAGGCCATGAAATCTTGATACGGTTGTCTCCTCCGTGGGCTTTGGCATCTGTAGCCTTTCCGGGATAAGTTTTACCGCCCGGTACAATAAAGTCCTTATAGGTGACATCCATCTTACGACAAGCTGTAACGGCAAGACCACATAGCAAAACTACTGCTATCAGTGTTTTGAACTTTTGAATATTCTTTTTCATCCTATGTTATTTATCGGTTAGCATCTGATTAATTTACGATCTGCCCCCAGAAACTGAGTTCTGCAATCACGACTTGTCCGGCACTACCATAAGTCGACGTGGTTTTATAGCGGATATACCGTACGGCAGGCATCAGCTCAAAGTCAAAATCTTCCCCTGCAAAAGAAGCATACTGTCTGTCCTCTGGTGTGACGATGGGACTTGGCTGACCTGATGGCTTAAATGAATTGAATGTTCCCATCAACTGCCAGCTATCCCAACTGCCATCTGGTACAGGGTTATTACTTCCCCAGATCTCGAAAGAACGCACTGCAGCGCCTGAGTATTCGTAGCCCTGCCGTTGGAAGGATTTCATGCGACTAAGTACAACTGGTTTACCTAAGTCAATGGTTTGCCATTGTGGGATAGGAGCAGTTCCGGTTGTAGCAAAAATACCGGCGTTTTGCGCTAAGTTATTGTCCCAAAGTTTTTCAACGGAAAAGGACTCGACGTAATCGTAAGTGTCTCCTGGCAAACGTAATGCACTCCATGGTTTCGGAATCAATTCCTCAAACATAGGCGTGAGCGCCTTGATGAGGGTATCGGACTTGTTGTTCCAGCGGTCGCGTACAAAAACAGCGAAACGTTTTTCTTCTGGTTCATATCCACGTGCCGAGAAGCTCCCCTCGAGTGCTCCTGTATAAAACGTCGTAACAGGAGCCCAAGTGTTTTGTCCGGTACTGTCCACCATGACCACAATAGAAAGCTTGGCCTGTGATTCGTTTGTGAAGCTCACCTTGATACCTCCGAATGTATTTTCCAATGTAAGGTCTTTAAACACTTCTTTTACAGGCGGAGATTTGGGTGTGATACGAATGACAAGCGGATCGGATGCTTTTTCGTTTTTGCCTACACTGTAGAGCTTCACGTTGTACGTACGTACATCGCCGAAGCCCACCAATTCGAGCGTATCGATATACATCGAGGATTTGCCTTCGCGAAATACGCCCGGCTGTATTTCATACACCGCTTTGACGTAGGAGAAATTCGGGTCAGCGGGTGTATTGTATTTTAAGACCGCTGCACCGGGCAGCTCAGTCACCCGGACGTTGCTGATCTGTTGTGGTGCCGGAGCATTTGGGTCTATATGATCGAGTCTACCCTCCTTTTCGCAACCAAATGTTACAGCGAGTAGGCATATCGATAGGAGTAAATAATATGTTCTTTTCATCGTGCTTAATATTTAAATCTGTTCAAATTTACCATCCTAAATTTTGGACCAGATTGGGGTTTACAGTAACGTTATTTTCGGAAATTGGCCAGAAGTAATCCCGGTTGCTGAAGGTCTGGTTCCAAATCACTTTCGGACGATAATAGGCTTCGGCGCTTTCCTGAATGAGATCCCAGCTCCTGATCGGTGCATTCAGCGTTTGGACAGCGAGTTTCCAACGGCGAAGATCCCAAAATCGGTGGCCTTCGAACGCCAGTTCAATCATCCGTTCTTGTTGTATGATTTCGCGCATGCCGTTGATAGTTGTATACTTATCTGGACGTGTCGAATGCGTATTCCATGACTCTGCCACGGGCAGGAGGCCAGCGCGTTCGCGTACACGGTCGACATATGTAAAGACATCGGCTACTGGTCCCTCGGCTTCATTCAATGCTTCAGCGTACATCAAGTACAGGTCGGCAAGTCTGATGATCGGCCAAGGGTAGGGATTTACAGAATACTCTCTAACATGCCCCTCTACATTTTGGTAATGGATGATTTTCTTGATCAGATATCCCGTAACAATACCAAAAGTTGGATCGCCCTGACCATGAAGCTGTTTGCTTTTAGCCATCAAATAGAACAAATCATCTGGTTTTTTGTCGTCATACCTTCCTTGACCATACCATACTCCTCCGTCGAATGCCAAATCGGCATAAAATCTCGGCTCTCTGTCAAAGTGTAAGTTTGCTGTCGTATAACTTGTCCGAACATACAGTTTGTCTTTTTCTGTTGCTCTTTTGAGTCCGTAGCGACCGGCATAATCCCAGGACTTGTCTTCGTTGATCGGCACACCGTTCTTGCTGTAAAACATTTCGACGATTTTCAGCGGTGGGCCTAAGGCTTGACTAGAGGATACGTTGTCTCCATAAGCGGGGTTCAATCCACCGATATTCGCCAGAAGCTGCAGTGCATCGGATTGACTTTGTGTATTTGCCCAAATCACTTCGCCATTCCACCGTTGGGCGAGACTGTTGCGAATGCTTAGTTGCGTACGTATGGTATCTGATAATGTACCTTGGGCGACATTGCCCTGGAAATAATACAGTTCTATTCCGTTGGCTTCGCTTATTTCTATGGCTTCGCGACAAGCTTCGGCTGCATCTTGCCATTTTTTAAGCGATACCTCCTGATTGAATAATTGTGTTCCATCCAAGTTGCGTAAGGCCGCCTGATCGGTATTGCCATTGAAAAGCGGGCTGGCAGCGGTTACCAAAATTTTTGCTTTTAAGGAGAGCGCAATCGGCGTCGTAATACGTCCATATCGGGATGGATCGACAATCTCGTCAGGAAGATTATTGTCAATTGCCGCCTCGTCCAAAAGTTGAACCATATAATTGAAGCACGAATCCACAGGATCTCTGTGTACACGCACCATTTCCGTGGTGGCGTCTATGGGTAGGTTAACTTTTACCATCGGTATCGGACCATACATCCGTACGAGGTAAAAATGATAATACGCTTTGAGTACTTTAACTTCTGCAATCCAGCGGTTACGCTCGGATTCTTCTATATCCGGAACACGATTGATGTTTTCCAAAAAGATGTTGCAGTCCCGCAGCGCACGGAACATATTATTCCAGTAACCGTTTCCGAAAGGGTTTACAATGTTTTGCATCCCGCGGGCAATGTTCCACATCTCACCCGCACTGTTTGGTCTACGCCAAATTTCATCTGCACCACTAAAAGCGGGGTTTTCATGACCATTGGCATCTCTGGGCATGTAAGAGTAACAGGTGTAAAGGAACTTTTCGGCCTGTGCCCGCATCGCAAACGCATTGTCTATCGTAGCCACGTTGTCGGGTACTACGTCGAGGTATTTCTGGCAGCCTAAAAGAAGTGTAAGCAGCAAAAATGAGTTTATTATCGATATGATGTACTTTTTCATCAGAATACTTTTTTTATTGATTTACTGAACATTAAAACTTCATGTTGAGACCGAAATTAAACACACGCTGGAGGGGATAGCCCAATCCATTTCCACCCATCTCGGGATCCCATAAATCAAAACTACTCAGGTTCAGTAGGTTTGTTCCGTTGACATAAATACGTAGATTACTCATATATAGACGTGTACTCCACTTTTCGGGTAGTGTATAGCCCACTTCGACCTGCTTGAGCCTAAGAAAAGATCCATCACGCATAAACCAAGTGCTTCGTTGATTGTTATTGTTGTTGATATTTGGGCTCAACCGTGGCCATAATGCGTAGATGTCGCGTTTGTCTTCTGACCAATAGCTATCTGCATAAGCCTGCATTACTTGTGTTTCATTGTTGAATGGAGAAGTTGCTGCTGCATCTATCCAAAAAGACTCATTGGCCAAACCCTGGAAAAAAGCAGAGGCATCAAATCCTTTGAATCCGGCTGAAAAACCAAACCCATAAACAATCTGCGGTGTAGTGGGATTTCCGATGGGAACCATATCTGCAGACGTGATCTGCCCATCGCTATTCACATCCAGGTATTTAATGTCACCCCCACCATATTCACCAAAGTTTTGTTTCGGCGAATTCTCCGCCTCGGCGTCATCCGTAAATAAACGTTCTGCAATATATCCGTACTGTTGAGAAATCTGCTGACCGGCGCGGTAACGGTAAGATTCGAGGTATTGGGGTTCTTCGTACACCTCATAACGCCCCGTGGCATAGGTAAAGTTACCCCTAGCGGATAACCACAATCCGTTGGCAAAGGAATGAGAATAGTCTACGGAGGCATCGACCCCTCTTCCAGACGCTTCACCCACATTGGCCATAATCGGTGCCGCAAAACCCATGGTCGTGGGTATAGAGGCTCGGGTCATCAAGATGTTTTTCCGGTATTCCTCAAAATATTCGGCGATGATATTTACTTTGTTGAAGAGCCCCAATTCGAGGGCTATATTGCGTTTCGCGGCCGTTTCCCAAGTGATATCACTGTTGGCATAGCGGGAAAGAGATACACCGGGGAGGCGGTGATTGGTGACACCATTGCCAAAAATAGCAGCACGGTCCTCGTTATTCATATTGACGTTTGACAGGTAGAAAAACCGGTCTTGAGGGGATCCAATCGCATCGTTTCCGATCAACCCATAGGTGGCACGCAACCGGAGGTTCGTAAATGTATTCTTTAAAGGTTCAAAAAACTTCTCGTTGCTCACACTCCATGCCACGCCGAAAGATGGAAAAAAGCCGAATCGCTTGCTTTCATGAAAACGCTCGGAACCGTTGTACCCAAAGTTAAACTCTGCAAAATAGCGATTGTCATAGGCATATGTAGTACGGCCCGACAAACCTAAGTTGCGGAAAGGTAAAGAGAGTTGCAAATCGGCAGCATTTGCGTTGGAGTTGCTGCGCATGATATACACGAGTAAACCACTTAGATTGTGTTTATTGCCAAATGTACGGTTGTAGTTTAACATCGACTCCATATAGAATACGGAACTGATGTCGCGATTATCTTCGCGATAACCTAGGTATTCCGTTGCGGTATTTTCATTGATCGGTTTGATACTATACTGATCTGCAATGCGGTCATAGGCACTCAGCTCATAAAAGAAAGGGTTATAAAACCGGCTTATGCCAAAATAGGAAGAGCGGTTGGTGTTCATCATCACCCGAAAGGAAAGCCCCTCAGTAAATGCTTTTAGATCTTGTTTGAGCTCCAATTGAGCAAGCATTAGCGATCTTTGATAGTCTTTGTATCCTTTGGTCATGTCTGCATACGGATTGATGTAGCCGGCTACGTCACCCTTGCGAAAATTACCAAACATGATGTGCTTGACATATTGATGATCGTCATCCATAGGATAGTATGCAGGGAAAAGCACCGGATTGGAACGCATGACTTTACGGTACATGTCTGCTCCTCCGTCAATCGGACCGACATAATCGTCAAACGTGCCACTCAATCGCACCAACATCTCTGTGGTTTTGGTCAGGTCGATCGTAATGTTCGATCGCAAGGAATAACTTTTTAAATCGATATTGTTGTTGAAGTTGTTCCTACGGTCCACTTTCATAATCCCATTGTCTCTATTGAAAGATCCGGATACAAAATAGCGGGCCACGCCACCGCCGCCACTGACGTTCAGGTTGACACGCTGATTGTTCGTGTAGTCTTTAAACATGATTTCGCGCCAGTCATTTGCGGGGTATATATAAGGGTTTGCACCATTCACGGTGTTCTCTATCTTATCATCAGAGTAAAGCGTTTGGCCCAAAGGGTCACGGGTCAAGATGGACTCATTTGCCATTTTCATGTATGTGATTGGATCCGCCAGTTCGATATTTTGGGTAGGTGCGGATATCGAGTTTTCCAGCCGAAGCGACAAACTGGCTCTGCCTACTGCTCCCTGTTTGGTCGTTACTAAAATCACCCCATTGGCACCCCGCGCACCATAAAGAGCCGTAGAGGTGGCATCTTTCATGATGGAAAAGCTCGCAATATCATCCGGCTGCAAACGCGCGAGGTCGGTGGTACTAAGCTCTATCCCATCAATTAATATCAATGGAGTGGTTTTATAACCGAAAGTAGTAACCCCACGTACAAAGAAGTCGGCATTATCCGCTCCCGGCTCACCACTACGCTGATAGGCGATTACACCAGCAGCTCTACCGGCCAATGCAGTGGTCAGATTGCTGGAAGGTACTTTCAAATCGGATGGTTTTATTGAGGTAACCGATCCGATCATGTCCGTTCGCTTTTGTGTTCCGAAAGCAACAACTACAACGTCGTCCAAGATGTTATCAGACGCCTTCAACGTAACATCAATTGTACTTTTTCCTTTAACGGAAACTTCCTGACTAATAAAACCAACCCTTGAGAATACCAAGACATCTTCTTCATCAGGTACATCCAGTATATACTGTCCATTAACATCAGAAGTCGTTCCAATACCAGGCTTACCCTTAACGACAATAGAAACGCCCGGTAAATAACCAGTAGTATCAGATACTGTACCTTTAATCTCTCTAGAAACGGCGGCCACGACCTTCTTCCTCTCCAGTACGATTGTCTTATCGACGATAGAAAAAGTTAGGTTCTGACCTTTCAAAGTAGCTTCAAGGGTTTCCTTTAGTGTCGCATTTTTTAAGTTGATATCTACTGGTGAGGTACCTATCAATATTTCGTTCTCATACCAGAAATAATACCCACTCTGGGTTTCTATCTTATTGAAGACCTTTTTTAACGAACTGTTTTTTTCTGATAATGTAATTTTTTGTGCTTTCACTGTCGCACTGACCTGTAAACAGGTGATTATCAAAAATAATACTGTCAATTTCATAATCAGAAAAATCTTAGTAATTGGCTTAGGATCGGGGTAAAGTAGCTCCCGAATTGCAAAAAAATTCATACTTTTGAATGTTTGGGTTGTTTGTTTAGAAGATTAAGAATTTTACATGGGCCCAGATTTCTGCCGTCATACAGCAGAGTAAAGCCGGGATGTTCGCGCAGACCGGCTTTTTCTGTATCAGTTGATCTTTAGTAGTACTGTTTCATCTCTGTTTTAGTTTATTTGGTTAGCTTATTTAGTTAATAACTATTTTAAGGCAAAACGGTTATCTTTCTGCCTTTCACTTCAAAATGGATATTGCTCTTTTCTAGGATCTCCAGAAGCTGATTTAGGTTTGAACTTCTGGATATTTTTCCTGTAAATATTCTTGGAGGCAACAGCGTTGAATATTCGACCTCTACATTATACCATCTCGCCACCTGTCGCATAATACTTTCGATATCGGCGTCCACAAAAGAGATTAAGTCGTCTTTCCATGCGACCTGCTGTTGAACATCCACTTTTGATACCCTTATGTTGCTGCCGACTTTTGATTGTTGGCCGGGACTGAGCAACTTAGAGTCGACCAGCTTGCCGGTGGCATTCAAACTACTCACTCTTACGGAACCTTCTATCAATGTTGTTGTGTAATCGCCCTCTTCGGGATATGAATTTACATTAAAATGGGTACCGAGTACTTTGATCTCTTGTCCATACTTATCTCCTTTAGAAGGTACTTTAACGATGAAAGGAACGAATTTTTGAGACTGCGCATTCACTGGATCTTCTTTTTGACTGGCCACTTCAAAATAGACCTCACCTGTAATTTCCACCTTTCGTTCATCACCGTCAAACGACGACGGGAAGCTGATAGAAGATGCCGAATTTAGCCAAGCTCTTGTTCCATCCGGCAGGTTGAGTTGATACTGCCCTCCCCTTGGCGTTTCCAATGTCAATATCTGTATGGTGTTTTCCGCAGCTTCCATATTCCCTATTTCTATTATACCATCTGCAGTTTTACTAATTGCTCCCCCCGTTCCAGAAATAAATCCATTTACGGCCTGTTCAAGTACGACCTGAGTGCCATCAGCTAGCGTAAGTATCGCTTTATTACCACCCGGCTCTATCACTTTCGGTTTAGCTATCTCTGCAATCTCCACAAGAGATTGGTTTATATCTGAAAGCATAAACAAATACGATCCTCCGAGAATTATTAAAATGGCTGCAGCAACCGAAAAAACCTTTGACCATTTGACAACTAGGACACGGTCTTCCTCCCCTTCTTCGGTAATCCTCTCTTTTAAATTCTGATATACGTGGAGAATACGTTCATCAACCCCTGTCAATTCTTCGCCCTGATGCTGACTTCTTAAATGTTCGTTAATAGCCTGTTTTAGCTCTACTTGGTTATCAGATATATCAAATGACTTCATCAGGTATTTGATTTCCTCTTTCGTACATTCGTTGTTGATATATCTTTTGAAGAGATCGTTTAATTCATCCATAGTTAATACAGGCTTTATATACAAGTAATACGAATCAAAAATAAAGTCCATTGAGTTCTTTTTTAGAAAAAAACCTAACAAACTGTTTATCAAACACATTATTTTTAAAATCACAATTGTTCCACCTTTAATAATTGAGTTTTGCAAAAACATTATTTAGATCTAAATAGGAATTCAATTTGTAATCTTTCCTAAAAAAAGCTACGGGAAGATTGCAAGCTGATTATAAAACCTCAAATATTCAAGTCATAATCTGTTCAATTAATTCTTCCATTGATTATTTTTTTGCTTAATTTGTTCTTAGGTTGATCGACACAATCAATTACTTAGAGGTAAACTGGCCAGGGCGAATTTAAACATAGGTATGAATGTCATAGAAATAGAGGAATCCAAAGATTTGCTTTTAAAACTCAGACAAGGTAGCGAACCGGCTTTTAACGAGATCTATATGATGTATGCTAAAACGCTATATCAACGAATTTTTAGTATTGTCAAAGACAGTTCTGTCACAGAAGAGCTCCTTCAGGATTTGTTTTTAAAAATCTGGCAAAAACGCGATGTGATCAATCCAGAACTATCTTTTAAATCTTTCCTATATACTATAGCCAATAATCTGGTTTATGACTACATGCGGAAAGTGGCCTGCGATAAACGGCTTGTGGCGAGTTTAATGATCAATTCAGTAGACTATTACCTGCATACCGAAGAAGCCTATAATGTAAAAGAAACAAATTTTATTCTCACTGAAGCGATCAATAAATTAAGTCCACAACAGAAGCAGGTATTTACTTTATGTAAAATTGAAGGTAAGAGTTATAAAGAAGCCAGCCAGATTTTGGGCATCACCACAGATACGGTAAATAGTCATGTCGTGAAATCGAGCCGTTACATCCGGTCTTATCTAAAGGAAAACCTGAAGCTTACTGTTGCCATCATGATCATGCTGAGCTTGAATCCCTAGTGAACACCTTTTTTTCTCAGTTTCTTTACCAACGCCAGAATACTACAGCTTTTTTTACTCCTGCACAATATCGTGTATATCTCTTATCGAAAACGGAGACACCCAATATCTGCGTAATCTCATATATCGAGAGAGTGCTTTTCAGCATATACTTGAGCATTGCCACAATTTAATAACTAATATTTTTAGTGAATTTATATCGTCAAAAATTTGATATCCATGCATTAAGTTTAAAATATGTGACCGCTAGCTAATAGCGAATTATAAATATGGGGAATTTTATGAGTAAGAATAAAAAGATAAACGTCAAAGGAGTTGATATACTGTTGTATCAAAATAACCATGAAGATTTCATATCACTTACGGACATCGCAAGACACAAAGATTCAAATCATACTGACGATCTGGTTAAAAACTGGATGAGAAACCGAAATACAATTGAACTCTTAGGCTTTTGGGAGACAATATACAACCCATATTTTAAACCCGTCGAATTCGACGGGTTTAGAAAACAAGCTGGATTGAACAGTTTTGTGATGACTCCCAAGCGATGGATTGAAAGTACAAATGCAGTGGGCATAGTTTCAAAATCTGGTAGATACGGAGGAACATTTGCTCACAAAGATATCGCGCTAGAATTCGCCGCATGGATTTCTATTGAGTTTAAGTTGTATGTCATCAAAGAGTTCCAACGTCTCAAAGACGAGGAAAACGATCGCTTAAAACTAGAATGGAATCTTCAACGTACATTATCAAAAATCAATTACCATATCCATACGGATGCTATCAAAGAAAACCTGATACCCCGAGAGGTAACCAAACGACAAGCTGGAATCGTCTATGCTACAGAAGCCGATCTTCTAAATGTTGCCTTATTTGGATTCACCGCCAGGGAGTGGCGAGAAACCAATCAACAGTACTAAACAGCAAACTCGTTGAAGGGACGCGACCGAGATTTGGCGGAGTTGTACTGCATGGAAAGCAAACGACTAAAACGACAATTACGAAGGAATATAAATCGCTTTCCTCTTGATTTCATGTTTGAGTTATCCAAGGAAGAACATGAAGATTGCAAAGTTGAGTTGACCATCGGATTTTTCGTTATCTTTAACCATGCTACACGTTACCTGTGCTATTATCAGACGAAACAATACGATTTTAATCTGTCAACGCTCTGCATCTATGAAACTGCCGCTGAAATGGGAATTCCCTGGCGGTAAAATCGAGCAGGGCGAAAGCAAAGAAGAATGCCTGATGCGCGAGATCAAAGAAGAGCTCGGTATTGATGTAACCTTGGGTCGAGAGCTGAGTATGGTGGAGTACCATTATCCGGAATTCGCAATCTGCCTCTACCCTTTTGAATGTACATTATCCGGAGGCGAGCCGCATCCGACCGAACATGCAAAAGCCATATGGGTGGATTGTAATGAGCTATTAAGTTACGACTGGGCGGCAGCTGATTTACCGATCGTGCAAGCACTGATGCAGTAATAAATGTTAAGTTTTTGTTAATTCTTCCAGGTGCTGTAATATTCTGCCAGCTGCTGTCGTTTATATAGTATTCATAATTTAGGTTAATAATTGGTTAGTTAGAAAATCCTGAAGCTCCCCGCTTCAGGATTTTTTTTTATCGTGTAATTTTTACGGACTTTGGTTATTCCATCATTCTCGTACGACAAACCTTGTCAATAGAAAACATTAAGTAACTTTAATGGCGACCCGAAGCCCTTATAAATCAAGCTGCTCGCTAGCCCATTGTACGGCTTCATTATAGCGGTTATGTTCGAATATCTTAAATTCACCGGGCATAACCTTGGTAAAAACTTCCGTAATTTTTTTTATTGTATCATTATCGGATACAATGGCCGCCCGGTTCCACTTAGCAAGATCCTTTAAGCCTAGCCATGCGTCCTGAAGCCAAGCACCAGTAGTAAAATTGCTAACGTCAGTATTCAACACCAACATATAGTTGATCTTATCGTGCCGGTCTATAAAAGCCGTGACCTTTGGGATGACGACATTTTTAAAATCGTCTGCCGTAACTTCGCCCTTAGCTTCAAAGCCTATCAAGTTCTCGGGAAGTGAAATAATTTCTGTGATCATGTCTTTTCCTATTTTCTAGTATTAACAATGCAAAGGGAAAAATGTTGCGAAGCTCCCCGCTTTAGGATTTTTTGTTATAAAAAAGACAGTAAACTACCTATAAACCAATTTGATGCATTTTTTTTATTATAATTTTAAAGTATTGATCTTTATTTTCTCCATTCAAAAAGCTCTTGTTAATCCAGTCCTGAATTTGATCGGATCGAACAGAGAAGTCCTTATAAATGTTGTCCCGAACCTGTTCCGCAATACCCAAACTCATAGCAAACTGATCGAAGTCTGATCGCTTTATCTTTCTTTTTCGCCCGCCTAAGGTCAACGTCAAATCTTCTACCTCTGGCATAAAAGGAAATTCTGAGGATTGTGGTTTCAAAATATAATCTCCCCAAAGACCGACTAAAGTTAATCGTTTATTCCCTTTTTCACCGGCTAAACTAAGTGATAATTTTGGCTGTACTCCAATAAATATATTATATCATTTAGGGTATAAAAATAGATTTTTCAGAAGAAATATACCCGTATAGGTATACAAGCGCTCCAAGATAGGTTTAGATTAAGCCAAGTCTTTGTATTGCCAAATATACATATATGAGCCAATTAAAATTGTTAATCACCTCAAATGTAGAAAAAATATGAGCCGATTATTTTTACTAATCGGCTCATTCCAAAATTTCTCTATGCTTGCAATTGTATATCACACGTTTGTTGTACAGCTGGTTAGTTCCTAATCGCAACGCATTATAACTTTTAGGCGAGGTAATGAAAAAGCGGTCATATTTTGATTTACATAAATATGTTATATGCAACGTGGTGACACTAAAATTAGCTCTCTCCTGACAGTTCCCTATGCTTCGCTCCCCATTCCTCCAGTTGTTTGATGATAGGTTTTAACTCATAGCCTATTGCTGTTAGCTCATATTCCACGCGAGGGGGAACTTCTGCGTAGACAGTTCGCTTCACTATTTTGTATTCCTCTAGCTTCCTCAGCTGCAGGGTCAGCATACGTTCGGTGATGTTGGGCAATAGTTTTCTCAACTCTCCAAATCGTAATTTACCGTTAAATAGCCAGGAGCAGATTACCAATGCCCACTGTCCGCCGATGATATTAGCAGCGTAGGCCTCGGGGCATTCATCAGCCAGGGCTTGCTTATTGGCGAAGTTTGTCGATGTTTCTTTGATCTTGCTCATTTACTTACATTTTTTATAGTACCTTACAAATGGCCGCTAACATACAAATATAGGGGGAAGTGGTTTATTTTTGTGATAAATATTTTAAAAATGAAGACATTGATTATTGTAACACACCCCGATATTGAGAATTCACTAGTAAACAAAAGATGGGTGGAAGAGCTAAATAAATACCCCGAAAAATTTACTGTTCATCAGTTGTATAAAGTATACCCTGACGGAAACATCGATGTAATTGCGGAGCAAAAAATGATAGAAGAGTACGACAAGATTGTATTTCAATTTCCTGTTTATTGGCATAGCTGCCCGTCACTACTCAAAAAATGGATTGATGATGTATTAATTTATGGCTGGGCATATGGTAGCAAAAGTGGCTATAAGATGTCGGAGAAAAAGGTGACTTTGGCGATGTCTGCAGGTGTAGATGAATATGAATATAATCCAGGCGAAAAATATAGATATACATTGAAAGATTTGACACGTCCGTTCGATCTGACCTTTGAATATGTTAAAGCGGATTATCAGCCATTCTTTGCATACTATGGTATCGAATTGGATACCTCCCCGGAATGGATCGAAAAAAGTGTACCGCTTTACCTTGAATTTTTGGAGTCGTTTTAAAGTGAGCAATATTTCAAGTTCCTAAAACTGGAAATAAATAAATAGAGTAATACACCTACGTAACAAAAATATGATATTAAAAAGTTTGGCAAGCAGTTTGATCTATACTTAACTCATAATTTAGGTTAATAATTGGTTAGTTAGAAAATCCTGAAGCTCCCCGCTTCAGGATTTTTTTGATATACGATACGGCTTAGATCTTATCCTGTAATTTTTAATGATTGGATCTTCCCTTCGTGAAGCGCAAAATGATACGTCAGTACTGCAGGGCTACCTTCAAAATTTCCGGAGACCTCTGCTTTTAAAGTTTCTTCGCTTTCCGAATATTCAAGGGGCTTCATGACTATTCTAAATTCGTCGTTGGCTTTTTGAATCCATCGCTGTATTTCCGCTCTTCCGTTGTATGTTTTTCCTTCATCTAAAACGATGGCGGTTTCAGAAAAACAATTGGCGTAACGATGGCTATCAAAGTTATCCTGTGCCGTTACTAGTGCTGCGATTGTGTTTGGTAAGTTCATGATATTTATTTTTAAAAGTTTCTAAATGGTGGGTATGGTACCACCGTCAATAATGTATTCTGTCCCTGTCAGATAACTAGCTCTTGGAGATACTAAAAAGCCGATAAATTCTGCAATTTCTTCGGGTAATGCAGGTCGTCCTATAGGAATTCCGCCTAGTGCGTCCATTACGCTTTGGATCGCTTGTTCTATGGGAATATTTGCGCTTTCTGAAATACGTTCCATCATTCTTGTTGCGGATTCGGTTTTTATCCAACCGGGCGAAACGGTTAAAACACGAATCCCTTTGGGTGAGACTTCTTTTGACAAACCTTTGCTGTAATTTATTAACCCCGCTTTTGCTGCGGCATAGGGCAGCGTTGAATCATGTAAAGGCAGTCTTCCCTGGATGGATGCGATATGAATGATAACGCCACTCCCCTGTGCTAGCATCTGTGGTAATAGCGCCTTATCCAACCGTACAGGTGCAAGAAGGTTGGTCTGGATGGTTTGTTCCCAATCTTCATCACTTAAGACGGAAAACCCACCGGCTTGTGTTTCAGAACTGCCAAGGTTGTTTACTAAGATATCGAGTCTTGCGAATTTTGAGAGAATACGATCTACTAAGATCTGCGTTTCTTCGGCTTTACTTAAATCTGCCGAAATAAAATGAAGTTTTTCGTTTTGTTCTTTAGGTGCATTTCTTGCCGTGATAATAACCATAGCACCTGCATTAGATAGTCTTTCGGCAATGGCTTTGCCCGCTCCTTTGGTACCCCCTGTTACCAAAGCAATCTTACCGGATAATTCGTTACTGTAGTTAAATCTGTTTTCCATAGATGAATATTTTATACAAAATTGCGTCGTACGTTCGCTTTATACAAGTACGGAAAGGCGATTCGAATAGGGATAAATTATTCCCCTATTGTACAATTTAAAACATAGGGCTAAATTTGAACTATGTATGAGAGGAAAATTTTACCGAACCTGAATTGTGGACTCGATCTAATTGGTGAAGTGCTCTACGGGAAATGGAAAATTCGTTTGTTGTGGTTTATTAATGAAGGATTTCAACGCCCAAGTGAATTGCAACGGAAAATCCCCGATGCAACCAGAAGGGTATTAAATATTCAATTGAAAGAGCTGGAAGAACACGGACTCGTTCGAAAAAAAATTTACCCTGTAGTACCTCCAAAAGTGGAATATGGTCTCACGCACTTTGGCAAGACTCTAATTCCTGTAATATCAGTTTTAGGGCAATGGGGAGATGAAAATGAAGAAAAGCTACGTGATATTATTATGAAACGGTTTGAAAAATAACTAAAAAGCCGGCTACCTGTATCACTGAACTGGAATGCCCGGTCTTCTTTTGGAAGCGTTATTAAAGATTTATTTTATAAAAAAGACCCAAGTGACAAAGTCTGCTGAAAACTCGACAAATCGGTGTGCGGCATAGGCTGGAACAAACAAGAAGTCTCCTGCTTGAAAGGGAGTAGGTATGCCATTTAGTTCAAAACTTCCGGAACCGGAGATGACAACATAAAATTCATCCTTATCGTGGGGCTGCTGCTTATCTACAAGGTCGGGTTTGTAAATTTCGACTGAGAGATTGTTCCTATCAAATAAGCTTATAAATTCTTTTCCCGATTGCGCCAGCTTGTCGAGTGCTTGTTTTTCTTGAATTTTTATCATATGCAAGGGTGCAGCTTTAAAGATCGTCGGTAAAATGTCGTCTTTCTTTATCTTGTTCAAATTTTCGTTCGTTGTATTGTGCAGAACTGTTACGGGCTATGGAAAGCGTTTTCCATTTCTCATTTTTCACCATCTTCGCAACGTAAACAATTTGTCCGATGTGGTAGGGATAGTGAGCCAACTGTCTGTTTAGGGCTTCCATAACTGTGTGACCGTCATTCCGTATGTAGACAATGCTTTCCAGATCTGCTTTACGCAAACTGCTTAATACATTAATTAGGCATTCCCATCCCTTTTCCCAATGAGCGATAAGTGATGACCTGTCATGAAATGTATGTTCAAATTCAGCATCTCTGTTTCTCCACGCTTTTTCTCCATCTGATGTAAGAAAATCGGTAAAGCGCGATTGCATATTTCCGGAAATGTGGTTTACAATAATAGCGATACTGTTACTCTCTCCATTGTATTGCCAGAACAAACTTTCATCGTCCAATTGTTCCATGGCTTTTTCAGCGAGAATCTTGTAATATCTAAATTGCTTGATGACACTATTTATATAACTAGTTTCCATTTATGTTAGGATTTTATAATAGTTTTTTCCAATGTGCCACAAAATCGACGATCAATTTGAATGACATATAAAATAACAGCAAATATAATCGATACGATTGCTGGTCAATGTATAACCTAAAACTTAATCAGTAACTCTGTAGAAATCAGTTTATCATTGTTGTAATATTCAAATAACCATTTCCCTTCTTTTTTCAGTACGATTCCTTTGAATTGACCATTATCCGCAATAAAATAGTCGGGCACAGAGGTTTTAAAAAGAGTCAGCACTTTTTTGGGCGTGGTATCGATCAATTGATAACCGTTTGCAGTTGCCTGAGCATATAAAGTTTTTGAAGATTCTAAACTTTCGATCGCTACTGCCGGTGGATTTGCAGATGCTGCAACTACTTCCGCTGCCTTTATACTTTCAACCTCTTGGGTTTCACCGGTAAATGTATAGGGAAGCTCATTCAAAGAAACAAAGGCTTTTTTTAAGGCCTCACCGTACGAAGCCGCAAATTCCTTTTCTCGGCTTTTACCTTCTTTGCCTTTAAACACTACATTACCTTGGCAGTCTGTTAATGTCAATGTAAGGGTGGTTGTAAACAACCCTTTTTTTTCCGCAAGATCGGCATTCAGGGCTTTGCACTTGTTATTAGCAATCTCAGCTGGCAAATTTATATCATCGAAATAAACGGTAAAGCCTTTTTGTTCCAAAAATGTCTTTGTCAGGCTATTTAGATTATATTGATTCACTTCTTTAAAAAAACTGTACTGCTCTGGCACCAATACGTATTTATAGTTGTTAATCGTATTTTGAGCATATCCCGACAATGTCGTGAATATTAAAAGTAGTAAAAGGGATCTTTTCATAGTATAACAGTACGCTGTGTGCATAAAGATAATATATTCGTTTCATTACATCAATACCTTCACCTCATTCTCCATTTAGAAAAATCTAGCAATATCAAACCTAGCCGAGTAAGCTTAAAACATCAGTTCGATAGGCTATACAACGCTTATGAAAATATGCGACCGTAGCAAGGTATGGTCTAATTTTTAATGATATGCGGTATGAAGCGACTTTGATCGGTGGTAATCGGCATATCGGATTCTCTGAAACTGATGCCGCAGGCTTCTTGGCCAATAACCCAGGAACCTATAACAGAAAAACCGGTTTCTTCCCGATGTATGGTGGCCAGTTCTTGATAGATATAGCCTTCCTCGCCGTATGCGCCGTCTGTCTCGTAAATCATTTCCCGATCATAGAACATCTCTATATTGGCACCCTCACGCGAAAGAATAGGCTTTCTTACATAGTGACGCATACCCTTAGGGCTATCGAAGTACGACTTTAATAAGTTCGGGTGGTGGGGAAATAATTCCCATAAAATGGGAAGAATGGCTTTATTAGATAAAATCATTTTCCATGAGGGCTCGATCCATTGCGCCTCATTGATATCTTGGACGATGTTATGGCCAAATTCTTCGTTGACCATCCATTCCCAGGGGTACAACTTAAATATGGACTGAATTTCATACCCTTCTAGATCGACAAAGGTTCTTCCATCCCAACCAATCTCATCAATATAAATCAGTTGCGTCTGTATGCCGGCCTGAATCGCCGTATCCCTCAGGTACTCCACGTTTGTAAGGTCTTCAAGTGTTTCCTTTGCGCAGGAGAAGTATAAGATTTCTCCTTTGAGATACGGTTTTAGCGATTTCCAGCTTTCGATCAACTGCTCATGAATAGAATTGTATTGATCGGTAGACTCAGAGAAATAGTGGTTTTTCCAATGCCATTGCACGATACCACTTTCAAAAAGTGAAGTAGGTGTATCGGCGTTAAATTCTAGCATTTTCAATTTCCTCGACTGGCTATCATATGCAAAATCGAACCTACCATAGATGGAGGGGTCGTCCTTATCCCAAGAACGCTCGATATGATGTATCATATAGGCTGGGATATGAAAGAGATGATAGAGCTTATGCTGGATAACATGCTCTACTGCCTTGAGGCACATCTGCCATAAGTCAGCAGTAGCTTGATAGATACTGTCTGCTTCATGTGCGGTGATTTCATAATAACGATCATCTACCCAATAAGGCACATTGTCCGAGGAATGATAACCGTAACCAATGGATTCCAATCTAGATTTCCAATTCGGATCTATCGATACGTTTTTTACCTGCATTTATGATCCGTAGGAAGAAGAGGGATTAGATACTGCAGATCGGCCAAAGCCAGCTCTTTGCGCCTGAAAAGCCGATGCCTTTCTCGCGTTTGCACCTACCACCGATTGGGGGTGCAAGTTATTATTCGCATAACCTAAGCCGCCCCCAAGGTGACGGAAGGCCATAAACCAAAGAAAAGCAGTTCCCATACCTCCAGATGAGGTGCGTTGTTGGCTGTAATTTTCGGTAACCTCGGTATATGCAGCAGTCGTATCGGCACGCATAAACACGCGTTGCGCATCAGCTGCGGACTGAGTTGGTTGAGTCGGTTGGCCACAGGAAGCCAATACGGAAGATATCAATACCAATTGGACACTTTTAGAAGCTTTCTTTCTCATATTTTACTGTACTGTTACGTAAATAGGAACTTTACTCAATGTTTTCAGGGAATCTGTTCCATCCCAAGATCTGGGCGATACGGCGGTTTTGATCGTATCCGATTGGGCAGCGACCTGTTCTCCATTGAACCAGATGTGTTGCGTGGTAATATGTAATACGGAGTCCCCCGCTGTTACTGTTTTCAGAGTTACTTCACGGGCTGACCTTTTATCTAGTTGTTCTAATTTTTGCTCGTTTTGTCTGTTCTGACAACTATATAAAGCCGTTGCGACAATAAAAAGGAATACATATTTCATTCGCGATGATTAATACACAAATATGCTACAAATCATCGGAAAATGGAAGGCTAGTTTAAGATTAGATCGTAGGAACATGAAATTTTTTATTTCTAAATACAATAACCAAAAAATATTGACGTTATCATTATATAAGAAGCAAGAGATCAGATGCCATGGAGCACATGCATCTTCGAGATAAATACTTCTTACACGTATCTGTAGAGAATAAGTAACACGGCTTAATCGAAAAAGAAACACAGAAACAGAAAAAAGATATCGTGGTCAAGAAGTAAGAAAGGGTTTAGATATTATATCTAAACCCTTTTGCGTTTATAAGAACTTGGAGATACCGGGTAAAAACACCAGCATATTTATCCAACTCGAAAGGTAAATCAATTGGGGATTTACTCGTTGAGGAGCTTGGAGAAGAAAAACTGAAGAATATACTGGAAAATTGCGGAAACAAATTACGCGATTCTCGAAGTAAAATAGTTATTCAAATGAAGGTAAATCGTACCACCATATTAGGAGCTGCTCACTAAACTGCTTCACTAAATCGGGATGCTCTGCTACAAGATTGGTGGATTCCACTTGATCTTCGTTGAGATCATATAACTCCATACCACTTTTATCCGCATTCATTAGGAACTTCCAATGCTGCCAGCGGTAGGCCAACGCAGGGCTTTTATTTGGTCCTTTCGGAACACTAAAAAAAGGGCTGTTACGTCCATACTCCCACATGAGCGGCGTCTTACGTGCCGATCCATTGCCTAGCCAGGTGCTGCTCCGATCTTCCCCGTCTAAGATATCGGAATTTGCAATATCTGCTCCTGCCAACGCACAAAATGAAGGCAACAGGTCTAAAGCGGATAAGATTGACGTACTATCGATGCTATTTTCTTTAATTTTTGCAGGCCAGCGTGCAATAAATGGCATTTTTATTCCTCCTTCATAAAGAGACAATTTACTACCACGTAGGCCGGCAGATCGATCTTGTCCAAATGTAGGTAACGGACCATTATCACTGGTAAAGATCACTAAGGTATTGTCATCTATTCCCAGTTCTTTTAATCCATCCATTAATTTGCCCAGTTGTCTATCAAATTCTTGGAGCACGGCTTTAAAGCTCTTTTCTTCTTCTGGTTTGCCAGGTAATCTGCCTGTCTCATCATCTCCAGCTACCCAAGGTGTGTGTACGTCGTCTGTCCAAAGGTTCACATAGCAGGGCTTGCCTTTGTTCTCTCTCAAAAAAGTCAATGTTTTTTCGACAAAATAGGCTGTCCGGTTCCACCGCTTAATGCTGTCTTGATCACTCCAGATCCAGTTGGTCGCTGTAATTGCCGGGTCAGGATCTGGACTCTCATATGTTCCCGACCAAGAATCAAATCCATATTGATCAAAATTAGGCGCATCTGTAACATCACGCCCTCCTCCCATATGCCATTTACCAAAATGCCCGGTAACATATCCTTCCGATTTCAATAGTTTGGCGACGGAGGGAACTTTCGGATCGAGATAATCTACCTGATGCTTCCTCTTATTGTCTTCGCGCGTATTTAAAAATGTCGTAAAATGCAGTTCGGCGGGCGCCTGCCCCGTGAGAATACCCGCCCTGGATGGAGAACATATTGGAGACGCACTATAGTAATTGGTGAAACGAATGCCCTCTTCCGCAATCTTATCAATATTCGGTGTTTTATACTTTCCGAAATAACAGCTGATATCGCCTATTCCAAGATCATCGGACAAGATCAAAATGATATTTGGCTTTGGTGCCTCTTGGGCCTGAACTACAAATGAGTAAGATAGGAATACGAAGACGGCTTTAACCATCAGTAGCATTCCAGGGTAAAGTAGATTTTTCATTCTTTTTTATTGCTTATGTCTTTTAATGGGCACGTCTAGCCCTGCTCCGGTATCACCTTGTGCTTCCATCCATTTGAATAATTCTGTTCTCATCTCATCGATAGCCGTAAAATACGATTCGTTACCAGACAAATCATGTAATTCATTGGGATCTTGTTGAAGGTCATAAAATTCTACGGGAGGGTGCTTGACGATACGCTGTGCTAACCTGCGGGCTGTTTCGTCATTTTCGCCTTTCCTCACCCAGGAGGTGTAAACTTGTTGTCTATTCGCGGTATCTGTCATGTATTTGATGCGATACATTTGATCCGAATTTAAATTGACAATGAGTTTAAACCTGTTATTTCGAATACTTCGAATCGGATATGCAGGACCTTCGGGTATATTGTTATGGATGCCAAAAGCATACTCGCGAAACGTATTTTGCGAATCCTTTATTACGGGCAGGAAACTTCGTCCATCCAAAGATTTCAAAGGTTCACCTCCTGCTATTGCGACCAAGGTAGGCGTAATATCTTCATATTGCACAATCGCATTAGTCGTCGCACCGCCAAGGGCCGTACCTGGCCAACGTACCAACATAGCGCTCCGCTGCCCATTGTCATACAAAGTCCATTTACCACCGGGAAACTGAGGCCCCTGTTCTCCAAGAAAAATCACAATCGTATTTTCCAACTGCTTGTTAGCTTCTAAAAGTTGCAACACATCCCCCACTTGATTGTCTAATCTCCGTACTTCAGCGAGATATTTGACAAATTGTCGACGGGTCAAATCGGTGTCTACCCAATGTGCCGGAAGCTTTAGCTTTGCCTTATCAAACTCGGCGGTATCCCCTACCGTCCAAGGGGCATGGGGATTAACACTCATGACAAAAAGACAATAAGGGTCTTTATCCTCTTGTATAAAATCGGCGATGCTATCCAAAAAATACTCGTCTGTAGTCGCTACACAGTTTTTTTCAAAACCGGGAACAAGTTGAAATGGAAAACTGGATTTAGGCTTTGTTACATGATCCTTTCCTGTTAAACCGACCCGATACCCAAGCTCCTGCAGGTAATGCGCTACACTTTTTACATCTGGATATACGGGTTTGTGATTCTGATAGGCGCCATGCCGGAGGGGATAAAGCCCGGTAAACAATGAGGCTCTGGTGGGTACGCACATCGCCTCGGAAGCGATTAGGTTGTTAAACTTTAATCCTTCTTGAGCTAAGCGGTCAATATGCGTTGTTTGTAGATTCTCACCTCCATAACAACTCAACTGCCTGCTGTCCAAATCATCGGCCATAATGATGACGAAATTGGGCCGGTTTGCTTTAGACGACGAAACTGAAGTTTGTTGCTGTGAAAATGCTTTAGGAAAGAACAATATGACCAATATAGTGACCAATAGAAAGCGAATATGGTATTCTTTTTGTCTGAGACGTTGATATGCTAGCTTTATTTTTAACATAATAAGTTGACGTGAGTTCTGTCTCTCAAACTTACCGTTTGTTACGGAAGAATAATTGTCATTTCTGATCAAAACGCTATCAAATTATGTCATTATCTAGAACACTTAAATAGTAAAGCGACTGTATGGAAGTACAAATGCTTTTATGTGGTCTGAAAACAAACTGGTTTTCAATACATCAGATTGCCTAACGGAAAATATAGACGTGGGTATATTACCCAAGTTCCACCTTCCCTCATTAATTTGCATTATTCACTCACCCATAGTAACATTTCGCTCATTTACAAATAAATAGACCCTTATAGACCCTTAAGTTTATTGAATTTAGTATCACAATAAAGAATAACGATATGGCTACGAACAAACGTCTTACCGATTTAACTGCTTATAAATCTGTACTACCCTACGCCAGTGAAATTTTCGGCGTATACCAACCTTTAATCGGATGGAAGGGAAAAAGAAATACGAAAAGGTTTATTTGGAAACCTAAATTAATACCTTACGTACCTACACACGAGGAAAAATATCGCGGAGAGTTTACAGACCGTTTGGATAATACGACGATCCCATTCAATCATTACCTAAAGATGAATGGCGACGAAAGAGCCGGAAAAATGCCTGATGACTTGCTATTTTATGAGAACATCCGAATTCAGACTAGTGCCGAATCTAAAACTGGAGATGCTGTTTTCTTAGATGTACTCCGGGCCAATATAACCGACGAAGCGGAAATCGAAAACGTATTTAGCAAAGACAGTTACCAACAGATACTGGATGCAGCCACGGACACCCTGTACGCAAATTATAAAGAAAATTTTGTACTCACTAAGGAAACTTCCTCGGAGTACTACTATCGTCTCAACAACGATCTTTTAAAACAGGCACATCAGGCATCACAGGCTTCGAGCAAATTAATGGCGATGTTCAATGCAAGAAATATAGCGGACATAAAAGCCGTCATTTTTAACAAGACGGAACTCATCATACCCAAACAATATATCGAAAACCCGTTTGAAAGTTTTGATCCAACACAGCAACTTCAGCGCGTCGGTCTCTCGCCAATCGGAATTGTTCATTTATTCCGCCAGTATTTTTATGAACTAGACACCTTTCTGGGTACACCTGTGGGCCATGTGTGGTTATCACCGGGATCGTCCGTCGAATTAATAGAAAGTTCAACCCGGAAAACACTGATAGAACGAACCTCCGAAATTTTCCAGGAAACGATCTATAAAACAGAATCATCACTGACCGAAAAGGACGAGCTCTCCGAAGCTGTGAAATCCGAAAACGAAAACTCCATTAAATTTGGTGCAAACGTAACCGCTGAACAGAAATGGGTATGGGGCGAAGCCTCGCAATCTGCCAGCTTTGACTTAGGGACTACCCAAAAGACGGCAAGAGAAAACACCCATGGCAAGATGCGTGAACAAAGTTCAAAACTCTCCTCTGAAATTAGAAAAAATTATAAATCGACGTTTAAAACCGTTTCCGAGACAACAGACGTATCCAGCAAACGGATGGTATTGAACAATACCTCAATGGATCTCGTCAATTATGAATTGAGAAGGAAAATGAGACAAGTAGCTGTGCAGGTACAGGATATCGGCACCTACTTATGCTGGCAGACGTTTGTCGACCGTCCGGGCGACGCCTTGGGCTTATCGACGCTCGTCCATATTGCGCAAAAGCCCGATGGCCAAATTCCGCAACCGCCGGCAGAAATTCCAACAATGCAACCGTTCAGTAATCAAGAAATTATAACGATCGACTGTATTCCAACCACAAAAAAAGGAATCGAAGAATTTGATGGCAATGCGTTGGATGAGACCTATGTTATCTGTCAAGAACATGGTGGCAGCCATTTAAAGGAGGACAATGGACATGAATATGTTATCCGACGGTATCATGAAGTCGTACTAATACCCAAGAACCCCGGTTATAAGCTGATAGATTTAAGGTTTGTTGCCAATCCCGACGTCAGCTTGAGCACGGAAATTGAATCCGCTACGGGAACGGTCAAAATAACGCTGAATACCATAAATTTTCGAGATAAAACCAGTATCGCCTTAAACGCGGAATCCGTGTGGGAAGTCGATAAAACGAGTCCCTATTACCTCGATTTAGAACAAAAGCGAATTGATGCACAAAAGGTGTATGATAATGCCGTACGAAAAGAACATGAATCCCAATTTATTCAAGCCGCCCGAGAGCGTATTAAGCTCGCAAACGGGATTCAAACCAGAAAATATGAAGAACTACGCGAAGAGGAACGTATCGTTGTGTATAGACAACTTATTCGAGACTTAGGTAAAGATGTCGTATATAATAAAGACGAGACTGAAAAAAAGACAAGCCAAAAGGAAGCTGATTCCGATTTCCACGTCTTTTATGAATTATTGAATTCTATTTTTGATATCGATAAAATGCTCTATTTTGTTGCTCCGGAATGGTGGCGTGCGAAACCCGTTACACAACTAAATGTAGGCACAGATGACGGAAGTGACTCGAATTCGTCTGGTACATTACAAGATGCAAAAACGATTATTCCGAGAAGTAATTTTGCCACTTGGGGAGAGCCAAGACACAATAACTATTTTATCACGGACGATCAACCTTATCCTGCAAAATTGGGTAGTTCTCTTGGGTGGCTGCTCCAAATGGATGGCGATAATCTGCGAAACGCATTTCTGAACTCACCTTGGGTAAAAGCCGTCATGCCGATTCGCCCGGGAAAAGAGAAAGAAGCATTGAATTGGCTAAAACACGTAGAAGGTATGAACGGTATTTCGGAAAATGATATGTACCAAGGGCCGGAAGAAAGTCACAGAGGAAAAACATTATTGCAGGTGTTGGAAGATTTAGCCGAGAAAGTAAAGCAAAAACATAAAGCCTCCATCGAATCGAGGTCTTTCCCAGCAGATGATGAAGATCTAATCAATTCAATCGATCCCGAAACAAAAGAAATAATAGACGATAGAAACATCGTTAGTTCCACGCCTATCGACCGGGTTTATGAACATGGATTCTATCCTTTGCAGGAAGGATTTCGAGCTGAAGTCGATAAAGATTTTCAAATTTTTGATCAGTGGATAGAGGTGCTGCCAACTGATCAGGTTGTGCCGGTGGAAGTCGTCTATGATCCGAAAACAGGTCGACAAAAATAACTATGGGACTTCAATTTTTTGCTGGCCCCTTACTACGCAGGGTTTCACCCAAGAAAGTAATTATCTGGGCCGCTACTATTGGCTATCCCAGTATATCGGGCAAACTACATATAGATGGGCAAAGCATCGCGGAAGGTTATTCCAAATCCATATCTATTCAGGATAAAATCTTCATACACCTGATAGAAATTGAACCGGGTGCAGCAAATGCGCTTTATACCACAGCGGCTCGGCAAGCTATACAATCCTTGTTAGGAAATTCTTTCCCGACAAATAAAGTAATATCCTACAGCGTAGGCATACCCGATGGGGATATTTATAATTATACAGAATTTAATCAAATCGTCATTGACCAAAAGCTAGCATATGGGAACGAAGATTTGTATCCATCCGATACGCCGGCAATAAAGGATCTCACAAATCAACTGCCTAAACTGCCTTGTTTTATTATCCCCTCCACCAATCAGCAACTAAATATCGCTTTTGGCTCCTGTAGGAAACCACATGATAAAGGAGCCGACGCATTCGAACATATCGATCGAAATTTAAAAAACAGTTATACGGATGTGATGAAAAGGCCGCATGTACTTTATATGGGAGGTGACCAGATCTACGCAGACGACGTGGATGATAGCGTAATCCATGCCATTAAAAGTATGTCAAAAAAATATGGGTTAGAAGAAATACTCCCTAGCACGAATATACCAACAGATCAACTAGGCGATCGGTCTAAATTTATCAACAAAATCGGCTTTACAACCGGAGAAGGGAAAAATCACCTGTTAAGTTTGGGTGATTACCTAGCCATGTATGGACTGGTCTGGAATGCCGAAAACTGGAAAGGATTGGAAGGCATCCCCGACTTTTCTCAAGGCCTGATTTCCGTGAGACGTGTACTCGCCAATACACCCACGTACATGATCTTTGATGATCATGATGTCACGGACGATTGGTGTATTACCAATGAAAGGAAACAGAAAATTTTAGAGCATATCACGGGTAAGCGAATTATCGCGAATGCGTTAGCCGCCTATTTCCTCTTTCAGGGTTGGGGAAATGACCCTCAAAAATTTGATTATACTAAAATCAAGAAAGCTATTGAAAACAGGAAGTCTAGTACCACAGCATACGATTCTCTTTTTATGCACCAAGACTGGGAATTTGAAGCGCCCACTGTGCCTGTTAGCTATTTCTTAGATACGAGGACGAATAGAGGTGGAACAGGATTCCCAACCCTATTAAAATCCATCGATTCTTGGCAACGCACCCAGATACATGTTACAAATAAAAATCTCCCATTTGTATTGATCACTCCCGGTCCCATGGTCACGTTCCGTGGCATTGATCGTTTACAGGAAGATGTATCGAAATGGCCCGATAACCCTGTTGTGGGGCTCATGGGTAAATATGGTGCAGATTATGAATCCTGGTCATCCAACCCGATCAACTACAAACTTTTTTTTTCGTATTTCAAACAAAAAAATATAACAAAAATAGTCGTATTAAGTGGGGATGTTCATTATGGCTTTTCTGCCGTATTTTCTATCTTCGACAAAAAAGCAATGTTGGACATTCCCAATGGGTATAAATTAAAGGGCTTGCAGATTACCTCCAGTGCCTTCAAGAACAGCGCAAGTATTTTGGGGTGGTTTTCTCAGAACGGTTATAGAGGCAATATATACTTGTTAATTTTTAAAGACCGATCTAGTTATGCCTTCGATGAGGACAACAATAAATCCTTCATCCATTCCAAAAAACCGCGCCTTATAATTAACGGCAGCAAGATAAAACAGCTAATAGGTAATAATACAGACTCCTTATATGAAGACCTGTCTGAAGATTTATACCCAGAACTGATTATGGAAGTAAAAATTAACTCCGCTATCCCAAAAACGGCTGAATATATAGCGGAACACAATTATGGATTGATGAACATCAACCAAAATCAGATTCATTATTCTTTTAACAATGGAGGTAAATATTCCTTTAATCTCTAAGTGTGCGGTGCACCGTCTCTCTCCTCCTTCTGGCGAATATCCTATAATTGTAAAAGTGCTAACGAAAGCTTATTGGGTTCATGTTGTGTTGTGTTCGAAAATGCGACCATGGCGCTACTTCGTACTAATCTTTATACCTGTATGTCCCATTCCCAAACACTGTGATACTGATCAATGGATTCGATATAATCTAAAAAACCCTTATAAAAGCTGTGCTGCCCTATTGTACTGCTATCGCCTATCACAATCAGTTTTTTCTTGGCGCGGGTCATTGCAACATTCATGCGCCGTACATCGGATAAAAAGCCGATATGCTGCTCTGCGTTACTCCGCGTTAGACTAATGTAGATAATATCTTTTTCCTGGCCTTGAAAACTATCAATGGTATTGATCTGAATGGAATTGGTAAATGGAACGATTTCTTCGTCTTGTCCTAGTAGCTCCTTTAACAAAATGGCTTGCCTTCTATAGGGGGCAATAACGCCTATGCTCGGAAATGCTTGATCAGAATAGGCTACCTTGAGGTCTTGCAGTAATGCGCGAAGATGTGTTTTTAAAAAATAAGCTTCTTCGGTATTATAGATAGCGCCATCAACCTGCGTTTCTTCAAATCCTGCGCCTGCTGTGTCGATAAAAAGTATGGGTTTTACGTCATGCAATAACGTCCAGTCGGATACCGAAGCTGCTGCTTGCAATTGATCTGCATATAGGGCCTGGGATGGATATTTTTGAATCTGTGCATTCATTCTATACTGAACATTCAACAGCGAAACTTCCGTCGGATAACGCTTTACTAATTTTTCGAATAAGGTATGATACAGCCCTTCCTTGGAGCTGCTATTGGATTTAACGGTTGGAGGGAGTTGACAATGATCACCCGCCAATATCACTTTGTTTGCTTTTAGGATTGGAATCCAGCATGCCGGCTCCAACGCCTGGGCTGCTTCATCGATGATGATCGTTTCATAGTGTCTACTACGGATGGTATGATGATTTGCGCCAACTAATGTTGCGGTAATAACCTCTACCTTGTTCAGAATATCTTCAACGATATAATCCTGAATTCGATCTATCTCCTTCCGAAGTTTACGGGCCTCATCAAATAGGGCCTTTCGTTGTTCCCGTTCCGACTTACCGAAGTTGCGTTTGTATTTTTGCGCCAGATCCGTATACGCACGGGCTTGCTTTTCCAAATTTTTCATTTCCCTATTGGCGCTGTGTCTCTCTACCTTAGCATCCAATGTCAACTCCTGCAGGTGATCGGATACCTTGACGGGGTTACCGATGCGGGTTACTGAAATCCCAATAGCATCCAGGCGCTCGGTCAATACGTCTACGGCGGTATTGCTAGGTGCCACAAGTAAGAGCTGCTTGTTTTCCTGCTTTAACAAAGCTTGCACCGCTTTAATTAGGGTTGTAGTCTTGCCTGTACCTGGCGGGCCATGTAGGATAGCGAGGGGGCTGGAACTTAAAATATGCTGAATAGCGTTATTTTGACTGGCATTGAGGTCGGGGTGTTTATAGGCTACTTCCACTTGATCCTGCACAACCAGCTCCTCTCCGATGAGCTGCCGAATAAGGCGTCCCTGTCTAAAATCTGCACGCAGCTCTTTGGCTTGGCTCAACGCATCATGCATTTCCCGATAGGAATTTTCGTCAAATAATAGATCAACACCCAGCTTTCCTCTCCGACTCCATTCCGGTAATTCTTCTACCCTAAATGAAATCCGCATGGTATCCCGGCTTACAAAGGCTATAATACCATCCAAACGGTCTTCGTCTGGAGCATGATTGGAAAATAAGGAAACAGGCATACCGAATCGAAACCGATGGCCTTCTTCTAAATTATTGGTTTTGCTCAGGGTTATCGTTAGGTAGTCGCCTCGACCGAGCGCACTGTTCGTTATCGAAATTGGAAACCATGTTACACCTTGCACCCGCCGCTCGTTTAGGTTGCTTTTTAAAAGCAGAGCTTCGTGCTGGGCTTTGTCGTAACGTTGCTCCTCATTCAATAAGGCGGTGAGCTCTTCAAAATAGTTCATACGGATATTTTCACTATAAAACAGGCGCAGTGTATATACCGGGCCTGATATCTAGTTGTTTTCATTACAAGAGCGAGTATAAAAATTATGGCGCGGAAAGGAAATTGATTTTTCCACCAGCGAGTTTCCGTTGCTTCCGTTCGGCCGGGTTACCATAAATGTCTATTACTCCTCCTGCTCTGGTTTGCACATCGACACTTTGCTTCGCATTTATTTCGCAGCGACCGCCGGCATTTACACGTGCATATGCATCGTCCGAGTGCAAATCTTTTGCAATATACGTTCCGCCAAAGGCTATATTGGCCTCTTGCTTTGTGGCTTCTCCCGAAAGATCGATGGTACTTCCTGATGTGCTATACGACTCCAAGAAGTCTACACGGACAACTAAGTTTAATTTTGCCCCCTCATTAGCCGTTAAAACAAGAGAATCGGTTTGTATTTCCCCATGTTCCATTTGTACATGGGCCCCCTTTCGGACGGCAATGGTATTAAGCGTGGGCGTATAAACGGTAACCTCCGCTTGATCGCCTTTCAGCAGGTAGCCTGAGGTCATTTTTATGCGTAGTGTCCCGTTTGTTTCGATGACTTCAACCTGATTGGCGAGTTCTCCTGTGATAACCACCTCATTCTTATCATTCGGAATCAATATTACATTTATTTTATCCGTTACATCTAATTGCCGTATCGCACCTATACTTCTGGATAATTGTGAAAAGCCTGTTTGAATCATTAATACAATAAGCGCAGCGGCAAATACTATTCTGTACATCATTTTAAATTAAATTAAATTTATCGTTATCGTCCTATAGTTATCGTTCCAAAAATAACCAATTCTTTTGGTATATACCTTTTTCTTAACGGGCCATTGTAAAAATCGAAAATAACTAAAGATACTATACATGATCGTCGAGCAAGATAAAGAACAGTAAAATTAAAAACAGGCGCTTTATAACTGCTCCAAAATTCGTATCTTTAGTACTTATTTAAAAAGTAATGCGGTGGCATTGCCGTATATAAAACGTTCTTCTATGATGATTAAAATAAAACTAGCATCCCTATTACTCCTAGCAGTTTTTAGCACTTCATGTCAGCAAACTTCGGAAAATAAAAATGCTTCTTCTGGTGCACAACAAACGAAAATAGACTCGCTAGAGGTAGAACATGATTTGCAAAATGAGACCTTAACGGATATGGATTCTACTGTAGTATCAGTAGACCTGAGTCTTGCACCTAAAATATATAATGCAAAAGTACTTTCTCAGCCCAATCCGACGTCTATCCACCCGGATTGGGAGCAAAGTGAGTTGGGAAAATCATGGAGCTTGTTTGCAACTAAAAAAATCAACAATAAAGATGGTATATTTTACGAAGGGGATCTCGTATCGCCAAGAGGAGGTAAAATGGAAAATGGTCCGTACTATTTTATAGCGTCAGAATGGGAATAGTGATCAGGTCGTACGCCAACACGATAGGAAAAATGGTCGTAATGGTATTTCTATTTATAGGAATTAATAACAGCGAAGTACTGCTGGCAGATGCGGGGGGCAGTAAACATGTTGTTGCAGATTCAGAAAATAGCAAACAAATTGATACAGTAACTATAGTGCCTCGAAGCGCTTGGAATGCACAAGAGGCTAAACCCTATAAAGCACATTTGCCGGTATTAATTACCGTACACCACGAAGGTGGTAAGATATTGCATAAAACAGATAACGCCAAACAGCGATTAAAGAATATACAAACTTGGTGTATGGGACCTGATCGCAATTGGTCGGATATCCCCTACCATTATTTGATAGCACCGGATGGCACGGTCTATGCGGGAAGAAATCCCCTTATTGTGGGAGAGACGAATACGGAATATGATCCGACGGGTCATTTACTGATATGCTTTTTGGGCAATTACAACGAACAAAAAATAGATGAACACCTGCTAGCGGTATTAACCGATCTACTACGGGATTCTTGTAAAAAGTATAAGATATCTCCAAAGGACATATCCACTCATAAGGATCATAGCAAAATGACCAGTTGTCCGGGAGAAGATATTTATTCCTACTTTGAAAGTGGATATATTTTGAATGAAGTCAGCAGAAAGATGAAAAAGAGATCATAATATTCTTTCTAAGTTTAAATTATAAATCAAGAATCATTAGCCGTGAAAAAACGTAAGGTTTATAACAATCAGGACTTCAAAGCGGGCGATATTGTGCGGTCTCACACGCCCGTACCCGGCAATGATCCCGATATGATTTTCATCGTAGTACAGGCATATTACGATAAGGAATTGCCAATGGTAGAATTGGTCAAATTTAGTAGAGAACTCAACTACTATTTTACGGTCAAAAAATGGTTTATTCATGATTTGGAACGCGTACCTAATGTAAGCCTAGAGCTGGAAAAGGAAATAGAAGAATTCTTAAAGCGTAAGCCGGGTAATTTATTGGTTAGCAGACTATTGAAATCGTAATTACTTTAACACTTAAAACAAAACAGTGATAACCCCACCTAAAATACGACAGAAGGATAATCTACTGCGATCTGTCACCGTGAAGCCGTCTTTCGAATAAAAGCATCCAACACACACACGTACTCGCTCATCTATCCAGATGCGCACTCTTTAAAAAAATCTGAGAGAAAAAATTTGTGGTCGCTGTTAACTGAATTAAAGTTAATGATAGCGTAACATTATATTCACTTTGCAACTTTACTTTTAAATGTCGAAATGTATCCTCAGTATTTTTTTAATCCAAAATGAAGCAATTTTTCACGTATATACATCTTTTACTTTTTATCTTCCTATTTGCTACAGGTGTGTTTGCGCAACAGGAACAATCCACTTATTCAACATCAAAAAAGGAATCGATGAGGCAGAATCCCGATTTGGCTTTCAAGCAAATAAAGCGTAACCTCAACGATGCATTGGAGGAAGGAAATCAGCTGTTTGCAGCACGCTGTTATAGGCAAATCGGAGAACTGTACTACTACCAAGCAGCTTATTTACAGGCGCTTGATAATTTCTACAAGGCAGAATCTTTGTTTAGAAAACAAGAGCAATTCTTGGAACTGGCGAATACCTGGATCAAAATAGGAGAAACCAACTTTTACAATAAGCAGTACACGGTATCCTCGGAGGCTTTTGAACAGGCACTCTCGCTGTATACATCGGTCGATAACAACGAAGGTATGGCCGATGCATTAGCACATATCGGACAGGTATATGAGAAAACAGAAAATCTTCAAGAAGCCAAACGATACCAATATTTAGCTTTAGATCGCCTTGGAGATAATGCGGATCAAGCATTGATGGCCAAGATTTATGAAAACATTGGCAGTATTTACGAAGATAAGTTTCAGCTGGATTCGGCACTGTTATTTTTTCAAAAGGCGTTAGAGATCATTAACCGACAAGATGATAAGATGGGCAAAATAGAGGTAATTAATAATCTGGGCGACGTTTTTCGCAAAACAGGTGATTATGAAACTGCGTTGAGATACACCCGAGAGGCTACTTCATTGGCCAAAGATATGAACGAGCATTATCAGTTAGCAAGTGCTCATCGTGACCTAGCAAAGACTTTCTCGTTGATGGGAAGGTACGACAGCGCATATTACTATAGCGAAGCCGGCAGAGAGATCCACGCCGAAATTTTTTCAGAAGATATGACCAAGCAGCTCACAATTCTTCAAACTTTGTTTGAATTGGAACAGAAAGATGATGCTATCGTACAATATGAAAGGGAGCGAAAGATTCACTATACCATGCTTTTGTTCGGAACCGCTATCGTGCTGCTATTGATTTTTCTAGGCATCAGTGTGATCAGTAGACAAAAACTGAAGATCACGAATGGAAAGCGGCTCCATGAGCAAAACCAGATTCTTTATGAAACCCAAAAGCGGGCTATGGAAACCGACCTGTACAACAAAAAACTGAAGGAGGAGAATCTGAGAAATGAACTGGAGCTAAAAAGCAAGGAACTTACCAGCCATACCCTGCACTTGATTCAGAAAAATCAATTGCTAGATGAACTTAGGGAGAAATTGAGTGTGGTGGTAAAAAGCGATAAGAGAGATCAACGAAAAGAACTGAAGCATATCATGAACCTCATCCAGCTAAACCACAACCAAGATAAAAACTGGGATGATTTTCGCATCGTATTTGAACGCGTACACGAACACTTTTTTGACGGACTAAAAGAACATAGCGAAACCCTAACTTCGTCTGATTTTCGACTAGCCGCTTTATTGAAAATGAACCTGAGTTCGCCCGATATTTCGACTATGCTGGGCATATCGCAGGACAGCCTACGGATCGCACGATATAGGCTGCGCAAGAAATTGAACCTCCCAGAAGGAGAAAGCTTAGCAACATTTATTCAACGCCTGTAAGCGCAGCACATCTGCTTAAAACTATGGTAACACCCGGTTAACAAAAAGTTAATGGTTATTCAGAAAAATCATAATAAGCTTATTTACAGGATATTAAACACTAAATCTTTAGCATTGTTGCTATGCTGTATATGGGCGAATTGACGTTGTTGCTGTTTTGTTTACGCACAAAAATTGCCGCTATGCCTGCCGTCTACAATCTTTGTCGAATAAATAAAACCACACCAAAAAATGTTTAAAATGAAAGGACTACTTTACTTATTTATTTTTTTCCTATGTTGTTCAAACGCAATTGCGCAGACAACGATTTTAAAAGGGAAAGTCATGGATTCCAGCGACAGCTTTTCGCTTCCGGGCGCAACGCTACGCTTGGAGCAGGGAAACCGTTATACCGTATCGGATGCAACGGGGTCTTTTGAGTTCTTGAATCTTCCTGCTGGAACATATACCCTCTCCGTAAATTATATGGGCTATCAAGCTTATAATCAATCAGTCACTATCAATGGCAAACAGGAACAGTTGCAGGTTCTTTTGGACCCGGCGTATAAGACTGTGGGCGAAGTACAGATTATCGGCGATATGGCCCGAGGCCAGGCGAAGGCATTAAACCAACAAAAAAACAACAGCAACATCACTAATATTATCTCGTCAGACCAGGTGGGTCGTTTTCCGGACCAAAACATTGGAGATGCATTGAAGCGCGTCCCAGGTATCACCATGCAAAATGATCAAGGAGAAGCACGCAACATCATTGTACGGGGTCTATCTCCGGAACTAAACTCGGTAACACTAAATGGTGACCGTATCCCCTCGGCCGAAGGTGATAACAGGAACGTACAAATGGACCTGATCCCTTCAGATATGATTTCGAGCATTGAGGTGAATAAGACGTTGACACCAGACATGGATGCCGATGCCATTGGTGGTTCTGTCAACCTGATTACTCGCGCTGCCCCCAATGGCCAGCGACTATCTGCAACGTGGAGCGGTGGATATGCCCCTATACGGGAAAAAGGACTGTATAATGGATCGATAGTCTATGGTAACCGTTATGCAAACAATAAACTAGGTCTAATAGTAAGCGGAACAATCCAGACCCAAAATTTTGGTTCGGACAATATCGAAGCTGTCTGGGAAGTGGACGACGATCGTACCTTTGTCGAAGAAATGGACATCAGAAAGTACGATGTACAACGTATCCGCCGCAGTTTTTCCGTCGCTTCAGATTTTGAAATAAATTCAAGAAACAAATTGGAGTTTAATGCCATATACAATTGGCGCGACGACCGCGAAAATCGCTACCGTACACAGTACAGGAAGATGGAATGGGATGAAGATGAACAATCTTTTGTCGGAGACATACGTCGCCAAACAAAAGGAGGTGCTGATGGAAAAAACCGTAACACGCGACTCGAGGACCAAAGGGTGCTTAACTTCTCGCTAAGAGGAGAGCATCTTTTATCTTCAAAGCTCGACTTTGACTGGGCAGCATCATATTCCAAAGCTTCCGAAGATCGTCCACATGAACGTTATATCGATTTTGAACAAGAGGCAGTAGTATTGGGCCAGGATCTGAGCAATGCATATAAACCGCTAATCATTGATAATTACCATGATTACTCCCGGTTTGAGCTTAATGAAGTAACCGAAAACCACGATTATACGTCCGAAGATGAGTTCGGAGCAAAGATAAACTTCCGATTGCCTCTTAGCGTGATCGATGGACAAAAAGGACGTTTCCGCTTTGGCGGACGCTTACGCTTAAAGAACAAGACGAGAGACAACGTCTTTTATGAATATAAGCCAACAAGCGGTTTTGAAAGCATGGCCGCTCTGCCGTTGGAAAACTGGCAAATGAATAATTTCGGACCGGGTAGCCAATATGTGCCCGGGGGGTTCGTAGACAAGAAATACTTGGGAAGCCTGGATTTTGGTAATTCTGGTCTCTTCGAACAGGAAGCCGTGCCTTCGGAGTACCTGGCGGTAAATTACAAAGCCAAAGAGATGATCACTGCAGGCTATATACGTTGGGATCAAAATTTTACGGAACGGACCTCGATGATCATTGGAGCGCGCGTAGAATATACTAAAATAGACTATACAGGTAACTACGTGGAGGATGAGGAAGATTTAGTTGGCGCTGTCAACAACAAGAATGACTACATCAACATTCTGCCAAGTTTGACATTGAAACACGATGTAACTAAAGACTTGATCCTTCGTGCAGCGGTGACCACGAGTCTAGCCCGACCTAATTATTATGCGTTGGCTCCTTATGTCAATGCTCTACCTGGAGATGCTGAGCTTAGTGCGGGTAATCCCAATCTGAAGGCGACATATGCCACTAATTTTGATTTTATGGCCGAAAACTATTTTCAAAATATCGGTTTGGTTTCCGCGGGTGCATTTTACAAACGGCTAAATAATTTCATATATCGGTATAACGATCCTAATTATAATACCGGGAAGTTCGAGTCTGATTTCCCAACGGTATCTAACCCTGTTCCAGCCGGGGAAAACTGGCAATTTGTACAGTACCGTAACGGAGATAATGTCGATGTGTATGGGTTTGAGGTAGCATTCCAGCGTCAACTAGACTTTCTACCAGGAAGGTTTTTAAAAGGTTTCGCAATCTATACGAACTACACATTTACGGAATCCAAGGCACAGGGAATCCAAAGTAGCGAAGATGGAGATGAACGTACTGGTCTGGGTTTACCGAGAACAGCTCCACACATGTTTAATGGCTCTCTTTCTTGGGAGAACAACAGATTCTCAGCCCGTGTATCCGCAAACTATACCGCCGCTTACCTGGATGAGATAGGCGAAAGTGATTTTTATGATGCCTACTACGATAAACAGTTTTTCCTGGATGCGAATGCGTCGTACAAAATAACCCGTCAATTACGCATCTTCGGCGAAACCAACAACTTGACTAATCAACCGTTACGCTATTATCAAGGTAGCAAGGAACGGATGATGCAGCTGGAGTATTACCGTCCAAGATATACGTTGGGACTGAAATTTGATTTATAGTAATACGCAGACATTTTTAAACTCAAAAAAATTACAGGAAATGAAAAGACATCTCAATATTTTATCATTTTTGGCATTTGGCCTAATGATTTTGTCTTGCCAAGACAGCATGGCACCGGTCGCTGAAAATGCGATCAAACCCACGTTTATTACAGAACCTACACCTCATGATACAGATGATCCTGCTTTTTGGATTCATCCGACAGATCCTTCGAAGAGCCTTATCATCGGCACTGATAAAGAAGTTGGTGGTGGTTTATATGTCTATAACCTGGAAGGAAAGATTGTGAACAGTTTTGATAATATGCAACGTCCAAACAATGTTGATGTGGCGTATGGATTGGATATCAATGGTGTGAAAACCGATATCGCCGTGACAACTGAGCGGAAAACAAATACGATCCGGATATTTTCGCTGCCTGACTTAACACCCATTGACAACGGGGGAATTCCGATTTTCGAGGGAGAAACAGTCGACGGAGAACGAGATGGCATGGGCGTAGCATTGTATACCAAACAGGTCGATTCGACTAGCAGCGAAATTTATGCAATTGTTGGACGGAAAACTGGTCCTGCAGAAAATTATTTATGGCAATACAAATTGTCCGGAAATACCGATGGCACAGTTGGAGCGGCAGTGGCACGCAAATTTGGCAGATACAGTGGAATAAAAGAAATTGAAGCGATCGCGGTAGACAACGAGCTCGGATACGTATACTATTCGGACGAGACAGCCGGAATACGGAAATATTACGCCGACCCCGCTAAAGAAAACAATGAGGAACTCGCTTTTTTTGGGCAAAAGGATGCAAAACGGGATCATGAGGGGATTGCTATCTATAAAAAAGATGCTGAAACAGGATATATTCTGGTATCTAACCAACAGAAAAATATATTTTTGGTTTATAAAAGAGAAGGCTCAGAAAACAATCCACACACACATCAGTTGATCGCAGAAATTCCTGTTTCAACGGTAGAATGTGATGGAGCCGATGCCGTCAATGTCAACTTCGGTCCACAATTCCCACAAGGCATTTTTGTAGCAATGAGCAACGGGAACGTGTTTCATATATACGACTGGAGAATAGTGCAGGAATGGATAGATAACAATTCTATGTAACAAAAATATTAAAATCTAATTATTGGCAAGTAATTTGATCTATATGTAACTCATAATTTAGGTTAATAATTGGTTAGTTAGAAAATCCTGAGGCTCCCCGCTTCAGGATTTTTTTATTTCATATGTCGTTATACTCAGAAGATCCTTCCTACTTCTGACAGCCTAAGATTTATTAAGGTCTTTTCTTGTGAAATGAATAAAGTAGATAAAAAAGAAACGGGAGTATAAAAATGCTTCCAAGCAGTAGACCCCACGCTAACAGCGCAATTGTCTTTTCGCTACTCTGCTGATCTAAAAGCGAGAGTGCGCTTCCATCGGCAAATAGAATAAGTTCCGGAAAATGATTATAGGTCGCAGCGATCAGGATCATGAGAACCTGAAAGGCGGCACAGATCCGCATTAACGTACTTTTGTAGCGGCGGGCAGCAATAAAAAGCACGATGATGGATACCGTTGCCAATAGGATTGCCGTTTGACCGATCAGGCTTCCGAATACCCATTCAAATAACGGTATACCCGTCCAGTAAGCCATTACAAATACTAGACTACCAGTGCCCAATACCACGAAAAAGTATATTTTAGCTTTGCGCATGAGGTAAGCAGCAAACCCCTTGTCCCCCGCTTCCCCGACAATATATATGGAAGCCAGATAGGCGCTGATAGATACCGTGAAAATGCCAACTGCGATACCGAATGGATTCCACCAGCTATACACATAGGCTGCCAGGAAGTCTGTGGCGGCAGTATCAATCTGTCGGGAAACGGTACTGGCCGCTATAATACCTAAAAAGAAAGGCGTTACCAGGCTACTGAGTTGAAAGATTCGATTGTAAACCCACTGCCATTCGTCTTCAATGGCATCGTAATGCCGGAAAGTAAATGCGGTACCACGTGCTATAATACCCAAGAGCATGAGCAAAAGCGGGATATGAAGGTAAATAGACAGCGTGCTATAGATTATTGGAAAACCAACGAAAAGTACGACAATCGCAATAATTAGCCACATGTGATTTGCTTCCCATATTGGACCGATCGACTTGTAAGCGGTAGCTTTGACCTGTTGTTTGTTCTTTTTCCCCGTAAATAGTTCTATAATACCTACGCCAAAGTCTGCTCCTCCCAGTATGAGATAGAGATAAAGGGAAACCCAGAGATAAGTGACAACCACGTATAGCATATCGTATTATTTAGATTTTATGCCAAAGTTAGGATCCGTTACATCATATAATCTTCCCACCATTTTTAATTGTCTGTGCAGCAAAAATATCACAATTGCGGAAAGCGATACAAATACGGCGGTAAATATATAAAAGGAATACACAATGCCGGGCATTGGCGTAACAGCATCTTTTGTACGCATAATGCCGTAAATAATCCAAGGCTGACGTCCGACTTCCGTAACTACCCACCCCGCTTCAAGGGCGATATAACCTAGGGGTATAGCAAATACAAAAAGGCGCAAAAACCAGTTGGCTTGCATCCAATGCTTTTTTTTCCACATAGCGATGAGGTATAAGAGCGAAATCCCGCAGAGTATCATGCCCAAAGTGATCATGATCTGAAATGCATAGTGTGTGATGGCTACAGGAGGCCAATTTTCTTTTGGAAATTCGTTGAGTCCTTTGACCGGCTTATCCATGTCACCATGTGCGAGAAAGCTAAGTACGCCCGGTATTTTGATCGCGTAATCTATCTTTTGTTTTTCCTCATTGACAATGCCTCCGAGGATAAAAGGCGCTCTCGCCTCCGTATTGAAATGTGCTTCCATAGCCGCTAACTTTATCGGCTGCCGTTGGGTTACGTCCTTTGCAGATATATCTCCGCTGATCGGTTGCAATACAGCCACAAGTTGCAGCGATCTTAAATGCCTTAGCATGGAATTCCACATTTTTTCGCTTTAAAATCATCAGGGCATGCATGCCGGCTACCGCGAATCCCGTGGATACAAATGCGGCTAACACCATATGCAGTGCTTGAGAAAACCATGCATCGTTGAGCATAGCGGCGATAGGGTCAATATTGGAATACACACCGTTATGATAATCAAAACCCGTCGGACTGTTCATCCAGGCGTTAGCTGCTACAACGAGTATGCCCGATGCTAAACCGCTGATACCGACCAACACCCCCGTAGCCCAATGGAACCATTTATTGAATCGATCCCAACCGTACAAAAAGAAACCCAGTGCAATGGCTTCGATAAAGAATGCCGTCCCTTCCAATGAGAATGGCATCCCAAATATGGGCCCCGCATGTTTCATGAACTCGGGCCATAGCAGCCCCAATTCGAATGATAACATGGTACCCGAAACAGCACCTGTAGCAAAAAGAATCGCTACGCCTTTGCTCCACGCTTTTGTTAAGCCTTTGTAGATCTCGTCTCCCGTCCGCAGATATTTAAAATGACTAATCGCCATAAAAAAAGGCATGACCATGCCCACGCAGGCAAATATAATATGAAAGCCAAGTGACATGGCCATTTGGGAACGGGCGGCGATAAAATCATCCATGTTTTAGATCATTTGTAAGCGTATAGGTCAGCTGCTTTCATTCACAGTTGTTTCTTTTTCCAGACTTTCTGGTATATGTTACTAAGGTACGGATTGGATGTTAAAAGCACAACCCGTAAATCACTTCCGACATTCTTAACCTACAGAATAAACAGAAACTTTAAATTAGCGACGCCGGAACCTATGACATCTTTTCCTCACGAAATTCATTAAATTAAACACAAACAGTGACAAAAGCACTCATCCACCAATCAGATTCAATGTGATTCATTCATTCGCGCCGTATTTTCATCTAATAATGCTTATATTTACGAAATAAATCATACTAGCCACGTTCTTAACGAGAAAAAATGAAATATACGAGTGAAATGCTTTTACTTTACGATCTAAAAAATGGAAAAGAGAAGGCATTTGAGTATATATTCCACCGATACTACAATCGGCTTTGTGTATTTGCTTCTAATTTTGTTGATGAGACCAAGGAGGCAGAGGATATCGCAGAGGAAGCTTTCGTAAATATATGGAACAGCAAACGGGATTTTCAAAGCATACTCCATCTTAAATCATCGTTATACCAAACGACCCGTCGTATAGGATTAAACAAGCAAACTGCTCGGCACCGCCGAATGATACGTACGGATAATTACCTAGCAAACCAAGAACAATTTCAGGAAAGCCAGCTACAACATATTGTATACGCGGAAGCTATGGGCGAACTGTATGAGGCTATAAAAAACCTGCCTCCTAAGGCCCAACAAATTATCAAAGCAACTTATCTGGAAGGAAAAAGTAATCAGGAAGTGGCCGATGAAATGGGAATAAACTTACAGACGGTAAAAAATCAAAAACTGCGCGCGCTAACCATTTTACGCAACCGCCTGAACAAAGATTCTTTCAACCTTTTAATCTCTGGTGTATTTATTATAGAAAAATTTCAATAATTTACATTTTTCTTTAGTACTTTTTTAAATCGGCGTGGTATATATAGGTAACAAGCGGAAAAATATGTACCAAAACGAAGAAGAACCCGTCATTATCGGTGAAATTATTGCAAAAGAGATCCAGGGGATACACTTAACCGAGGCAGAGCAGGGACTATTGCAATATTGGTTAAGCCTTTCGGATAAAAATCAGGATGTTTACCGGCGCTGTAAGAACACAGACGAACAGCGACAGGCGTATGAAAATTTTTCGGGAATAGATAGTAAGCGAGCGTTTGCCAGGTTAACGGAAAAAGTTTTTCCTTATCCGGTAGTTGAGAAAGTACCTGTCCTAATACGTTCACGGCCCTACCTTATCGCTGCATCCTTGTTGTTGCTAATTGGCGTCTGTTCGTATATATTTTTCATGCGGACGGGAGAGCCGACAACAATTGGCGCACCTATCACGGCCTTAGATTATGCCCCAGCGGGGAACAAAGCGACGATAACGCTATCCGATGGACGATTGTTCGAGCTGGACGAAAGCCAACAAGAAATCTATATCGATGAAAATGGGGTAAATTACCACGACGGTGAAGTGGTCGCCCATACAAAAGCTGTAGCATCTGTAAAAATAGCTACACCGAGAGGTGGGACATATCAAGTAACACTTCCGGATGGTACGCGCGTAAAGCTCAATGCGGACAGCGAGATAAATTACCCTGTTACCTTTTCCAAAGACAAACGAGAGGTTAGCCTAAAAGGAGAAGCCTACTTTGAGGTAACGAAAAAAACAGACCTTCCTTTCATTGTCGTTACCGACGATCAAATATTAACGGTGTTGGGCACCCATTTCAACGTGAACGCCTATGCAGCAGACTACCCAATCAAAACAACATTGACGGAAGGTAAGGTACGCGTACAGGTTTTGGCAAACCGAACGGAAACTGTACTTGATCCAGGACAACAAGCTGTATTGGAGGGAGGGAAAATTTCTAAAAAGTATGTCGATGTGCTACAGGAGCTAGCCTGGCTTCACGGTAAATTTAACTTTGACGGTAAATCGCTCAGAGAAGTTATGCGAGAGGTATCCCGCTGGTATAACGTCGAGGTCGTTTACAAAGGCACCGTGCCCGATATTGAATTTTTCGGCGGCACTTTTCGGACGAGTAAACTATCCACCATATTGACCTTACTGGAAAGCAATGACCTAAGCTATCAACTCACAGCAGATAACAAGTTGGTGATTTCCGCTGTATCTCAGGCTAAAAAATAATTGATTGCACTTAAAAGAAAAGAAAGGAGGTTCGGGGAACATATTTAAGAACATGTAAGAACAATAAGCGGAAAGGTAGTTGCAATACCTTCCCGCCGAACTCAACCAGGGGTCTAACTGGCCTTTAATTAATCGTATCGGACGTAGTCCAATTACTAACCACGACAAAATTAATGAATATAAGTTACTTTATCAGAGTGATCAAACTAAGTACATTATTGTATTTCGTTGCATGCCTACAATTTAGTTATGCAGCCTACACCCAGACTGTCACCTATACGGGACAAAACACGTCGCTAACGACCGTGCTACAAGCGATAAAACAGCAGACCGCCTATGAAGTTATGGGTACAAAGGAGCTGTTGACTAATGCGCAGCCCGTAAATATAGTGGCTAAAAATATGCCCTTAACGGCATTTTTGGACAAAATCCTTATTCCCCGGAATATCACGTACCGCATCGTCGAACGTACCATTATTCTGGAACGAAAACCCGTGGAAAGGAATGTCCCAACAAAAACAAATCGGGTAACCGAAGAGGCGGAACAACAGACCATCCAAGGTAAAATTATCGGAAGGGACAATTTACCACTAGCCGGAGCCAGCTTTGCCGCCGACGGTAAAATGATCGCTGTTGCCGATATGGAGGGTAATTTTACATTGCCCGGAACACCCGACGGCCGGACGATTACGGTCACGATGATAGGCTACAAACGCCAGGTATTTAAGCTTCAGGAAGGAAAATTCAGTTATCCCATACAGCTGCAAGAGGACGCCGCGGATGTGGAAGAAGTCATCGTGACGGGCTATCAGACAATCAAGAAAGACTCCTACACCGGTACAGCGATCACAAAAAGTGGTGAGGAACTCCGACAAGTGAACCCGCAAAATGTATTACAGGCAATGCAAGTATTTGATCCCTCATTTAAATTGCTGGATAATAATCTTGCTGGTGCAAACCCAAATGCGATACCGAATATTAATGTACGTGGTTCCTCTGCCCTACCCGCAGGAAGTGGGGAAGTATTACGTCGCGATAATATTACGGGGACAACGAATATGCCAGCCTTTATACTTGATGGGTATGAAGTCAGTGTACAAAAAGTACTCGATCTTGACATGACACGTATCGAAACAGTCACCATACTTAAAGATGCGGCTGCTACAGCTATCTATGGATCACGGGCCGCAAATGGTGTAATGGTAATCACCACGAAAGCACCGAAAGAAGGAAAACTTCAGGTAACCTATTCACACGAGAGCAATATCAACGCGCCGGACATTAGCGACTACAATGTATTACGTGCACCTGAAAAACTGGAGTTTGAACGGTTGTCTGGCTTATTTGATTCCGAAATTCAACGCCAGCCACAAAGTAATCTCGATGAGCTGTATTATAGCAAGCTAGCAAATGTATTAGGCGGCGTAGACTCCTACTGGCTGTCGCAGCCCTTACGCACGGCTGTCGGACAAAAGCATGGTTTATTTGTTGAAGGGGGCTCTGAAAGCTTCCGCTATGGTGTGGATGTACGCTATCAGACCAGACCAGGCGTGATGAAAGGTTCGGAGCGGAATCAGTATTCCGGAGGCTTAAACTTTAATTACAACCTGAAAAACAAAATCCGTTTCTTCAATGAGCTAGCGGTTACAGTCGTGCAGGGTACAGAATCTCCATATGGTGCTTACGTCAATTATGTACGCATGAACCCGTATTACCGCATGACCGACGACAACGGAAATATTATTCAACGGGTGGATACCTGGAGACGTGTCGACGCATCAGGATATACTAACGATGAATCTGTACTGAACCCATTATATAACGCGACCTTAAACAGCTTTAATCGGCAAGGTTACACGGAAGTTCTGAATAATTTTGCCGGAGACTTTGATTTAGGGTATGGACTACGTCTGCGCGGACAGGTTAGTCTAATGAAACGCATGAATACAGCAGACGAGTTTATTTCGCCAATGGCGAATGAATTTTATAATTATTCGACAGACCGCACAGATGAAAAAGGTAGCTATGAAAGCTATTACAACAACGAACTACAATGGGATGCAAACGTTCGTTTAAACTGGCTAAGACGGATTGGAAAAAGCGATTTTAATGTTGTCGGCGGAACCAACATCCGTACCGAAAGCATGGATGAACGCTCTTTTACGGCGATTGGATTTCCCAACGATCGCTTTCAAAGCATAGGCTTTGCGAAAGGATATGCTGAAAATGCGAGCCCATATAGTTACTTAGCTTTATCCCGATTATTCGGTGCTTTTTTGAGTACAAACTATTCTTACGATAACCGATTCCTTATGGACGCTACGGTGCGTATGGACGGCTCGTCAAAGTTTGGGGACAACAACCGCACAGCCCCCTTCTGGTCTTTCGGTCTGGGTTGGAATGTACACAACGAATCCTGGTTTCAAAACAAGGTTATTAACTTATTCCGATTACGCGCAACAACGGGCTTGACAGGTTCGGTCAACTTTGCACCCTATATGTCTACAACTACTTATACCTACGATCAAACCAATTGGTACTCTTCAGGTATTGGTGCTAACGTCCGTAATTATGGAAACGAAAACTTAACTTGGCAAAAAACACAGAATACAGATGTCGGCATAGATATGGGACTCTTTAATGACCGTATAACCCTATCGCCGAGGCTATATTACAAGTTAACAAAAGATATCTTGACGGATCTTACGGTAGCGCCATCAACCGGCTTTGCATCATACAAAGAAAATCTGGGCGATATGGAAAATAAAGGCTTTGAGATCAACCTCAACGCAGTCGCACTGCGAAATACCGATTGGACTTTAAGCTTAATGGCGAACATGGTGCGAAATGAAAATAAAATTGTGCGTATTTCCAATTCGCTAAAAAGCTATAATGATCGCGTTGATGATGTACAGCAAGAAAATGACTTCTTGGGAGTGCCTTTATTACGTTTTAAGGAAGGACAGTCGGTAGATGCGATTTATGCTGTTCCATCCTTGGGTATTGATCCGGAAAGCGGACGCGAGGTATACCTGAATAGACACGGGTCGTTGACGTATGACTGGAATGCAAGGGATATTACCGTAGTAGCTGTTGCAACCCCCAAACTAGAAGGTTTTTTTGGTGGTACACTACGGTACAAACAGCTAACAGCGGTAGCCTATTTCCAAGCGCGCATGGGTGCTAAAATGTATAACCAAACGCTGGTCGATCGTGTCGAAAACGCCGATCCGCGGTACAACGTAGACAGTCGCGTATTGGCCGAAAAATGGAAGAATCCGGGCGATGTCACTTTTTATAAAAGCATACAAGACCAAGGACAAACGAGGGTATCCTCTCGTTTTATTATGCCCGATAATCTATTGGCCTTACAGTCTGTGTTCCTATCGTACGATTTCGAGACAGCTTGGGTGCAGAAAATGTCGTTATCCCGCCTTCGCTTAGGACTAACGGCCAATGATATTTTCCGAATGTCTACGGTACGGCAAGAAAGAGGGATCAACTATCCCTTCGCAAGAAGTATTAGCTTTAGTTTACAAGCAGCACTATAAAACAGAATACATATCATAGCGAACTGAAAAATGAAAAAACTCATAATATACATCCTGCTGTTATCGCAAACTGCTTTTTTATCCTGCTCCAAATGGCTCGATATTCAGCCAGAAAGCGATATCGATCGGGATCTTCTCTTTTCAACCGAAGAAGGGTTTAAGGAAGCTTTATTGGGAATTTATACCCGAAGTGCCAAGGCAGATCTGTACGGGAAAGAACTTACCGTCGGCACCCCGGAAATATTGGCGCAAAATTACAGGATAAAACCTCTGGAACACGACAAACACTTAGCCACAAAGAACTACAAGTACGACGATGCTGACTTTATGCAACATAGAGACGCGATATGGTTGGGACTTTATAATGGCATTGTAAATGCCAATCTTATTCTAGAACAAATCGATCGACAACAGCGCCTGTTTATCGGAGATAATTACCGTATTATCAAGGGAGAGGCGCTAGCACTACGCGGCTATCTGCATTTTGATGCACTTCGGTTATTCGCCCCTGCTCCTCTGGTAAACCCAGAAGCCACTGCGATACCATATGTAACTTCCTATTCAAATAAAACGACAGCAATGTCTAAGGTGACAGAAGTATTGGATTCCGTCATTGACGACCTGGAACATGCGAAAGAACTATTGGCAGACGATCCAATTCGCAAATCAGCCTATATTATTGGATATCCCAATGCTGACACACTGGCCAACACCGAATTACATAACCCAAGCTTATTCTTACAAAATAGAAGGCATCGACTAAACTACTATGCGGTATGCGGCGCCTTAGCCCGCATTTACTTGTACAAGGGAGACAAGATGAATGCCATGGTGAATGCGAGAATAGTTATTGATGCTAAAAAATTCCCCTGGACAAATAAAACTGATTTCCTAGCGGTAGACAATGACAAAAAAGATCGTATCTTTTATAAAGAACTGCTTTTTGGATGGTATATCCCAGCGATGAACAACCAATACAATAGAGACTGGTTCCCAGAAAACACAAACTATATGTATTTAGAAGTAGATGACACGCAGAGCATCTACGAAACATCAGGTCCAGGTGCCACAGACATTCGATTTTCGCAGTGGTTTATCGGATTGAATAGTAATGAAGTGGCGGTTCAAAAATACCGGCGTAACCCATTAGGAGACACCTTTATTGCAAATAGACACTACCTTATGGCACCAGGCATCCGACTTAGCGAGATTTATTATATAGCGGCAGAATGCACCTATGAAAGCGATCCGATACGTGCTCTAGCTTATCTGGATGAAGTTCGGGAGCAACGTGCAATCGATACAAAAGTGCAAGCCGCTAGTTTGGAACAGTTTCAGACCGAACTGCTCAAAGAATATAGGAAGGAACTATATGGCGAAGGACAGCTTTTCTACGCGTACAAAAGGTTGAATAGAGCCATTATAGGTCTACAGGGTGAAACGATTCCAGCAAGTCAAACTGTATTTGTTTGGCCTTTGCCAGACGATGAGATTATTTATGGACAGCGTTAATCTAATGGAAACAATTATGAAAAAACTAAAATACTTCGTTCTAGCATCTATTGGTTTTCTGTCGCTACTTAGCTGCAAAGAAGCGGAGCTGAAGCTCTATGAAGAAGATGCAAATATTTATTTTAACCTGAGTCAACGCGATCGCGATAGTATCGTTTACACGTTCGCTTATGATATGACAAAAGCTGTAGACACCGTCTATCTACCTGTACGAATTACGGGGCATCGTCTTCCACAAGGCAGTACTTACAAGGCCTATGTGGAACAGGACTCCTCCACTGCAGTTCCCGAACTACACTATAAACCCTTGGAAGATAATTATTCCATAGTTGCTAACTCAGGACACGCATGGCTTCCTCTTATTCTGTACAATGTATCCGATCTAGAAGAGCGGTCTGTGTCTGTAATTTTAAAACTACAGGGAACAGAAGACTTTGGTGTTGAAAACCCTAACATTATCCGTGCGCGGGTTATACTGTCAGCACGATTAGAAAAGCCGCATTGGTGGGATCAATGGCTCGGTGAATATTCCCGCGCAAAACATCAATTATTCACGCTTGTAACTGGGGTAGATTATATGACAAACACTGATGACGACCCATTTGGTGTACCAAAAAACACCTACATTGCGAGCGTGCTTACGATGATGCTAAATGATCCCTTCCGCTGGGTAAATAACAATCCAGAGAAAGGCTACGTACTCACCACAGAAGATGATGGTTCGACTTATTCCTTTTACCATAAGGATAATCCGAATAGGCCGATGCTACTTCGATATAATGCAGGATCCGGAAAGTATTTTTTTATAGATGAAAATGGAAGAGAGGTTAGATAATATGAAAATCAAGACAAATATCAACATGTTCCAAGTTGTGTTCTTTGCTTTCTTGCTATCATGCTTAGGCAGCTGCTATAAGGACAAGGGCAACTATGACATCAATATGCCGATTACGCCAGAAATAATTGGTTTAGACACGCTGTATGAAGCTGTAGTAGGGGACAGCCTGATCATTGAACCGAGATTTGAGGGTATTGATGCTAACCAGCTGGAATTCCTATGGAATATCATGGTTCCCGAATCCATTAACCCGGAACGCGATCTGTATGAAGGTTCTTCCCTTCGCATGCTGTTTGGATATGGAGCTAAAGTATATACGACTCGGCTAACGATTACAAACAAAGCGAATGGGATGAAGTATTTTCACAATTTTAAAATTCGCGGAATCACCGAGTTTTCTAAAGGCGACGTTGTTTTAAGTATAGAACAAGGAATAACGAAACTTTCCTTTGTCAAACCGGATAATACCGTACAACCAAATATTTACGAAGCAATCAATGGAGAAAACTTACCACGGGATCCCTTGCACATATATTTCATGCGTCACACCGGTATAAATAATGCAACTCCGTTGGGCTATTGGATAGTAACCAAAAATGGAGGGGTAAGAATAGACGTAGATGACCTGGGACTGGAAAAAGTGAAGCCGAATACGATACGCGATAATTTCTTTTTAGCACCCGCTACCATAGAGATTGGGAATCTCCAAAATCACCCCAATGGCGTACTGATGGGTGTAATTAACGGCAAATTTTATGGCGGAACCATGCAAACCTGGGACCAGGCGCACACGTACGGCATGTTTGGGAATAATGCCGATGGGAATTATGAATTGGCACCACAGTTCATCATGAGTACTATTAATGGTAATACCATCATGATTGGATACGAAAAAGATAAAAAACAATTTGTGCGATTAAACATCTACGGTATACCAATGTATTTTGGCACCCAATATACGCCCATCGATCCCGGAATTTTCGACCCCCACAATGTAGGTATGGATCTACTACATATCATACAAATCAACAACGCGGATACGTATGCCTATATGAAAGATGCAACCGGCAACATTTATGAGTTAAAGTTTAAATGTGATTATATCCGAGATTTCAACTTCAGATCCGAACATAAGAAACTATTTGTTCATCAGGATTGGATTAACGCCGACACGAAAATGGTGGCCACACAAACGGGAAATATCTACATCGCTGCACAAAACAAGGTATACAGGTATAACCCAATTAATCAACAAATCCGGGAAATGGAAACAACATTTAACGACAAAGTAACCATGTTGAAATTGGAGGATGATGAGAACACCCTTATCGCAGGGTCAGAAGGCAGCATTTATTACATGGATATCCATGTGGGACGTAACGGAAACCTTATTAAGAAAATTGAAGGAATACCAGGTACACCTGTGGACATGGCCTGGAGAAAATAAAAATGTGGAAATTGATAAATAAACGATAAAAAACAAATAATCTATATGAATATCCTAAAATTAACAGCAGCACTTTTGGTGCTATCCCCTATTCAATTGCTTGCACAGGACGGCTTCGAGTTAAAAGGCACAGCTCCTAAAAAATTCGATGGAAAAAAGGTTTATCTCGATTATACCAAAGAAGGCTTTTCTATGGCAGACTCCGCAGTCATTAAAAATGGTAAATTTACATTCACGGGTTTGGTCGACGAACCGGCCTATTCCCGAATGGTATTTGACCCAGAGGGAAAAGGCAAAATGATGGTGCAGAATACAGGTGATAGGCTTTACTTCTATCTCGGTAACGAAACCTATAAAATGGCTATTAAAGACTCCTTAAGCACGTCTAAGATTACGGGCTCTCCTATGCATGATAGCTACACAAAATATCTTACGGAAATCGGCGGTGATTTTATGAGCATCATCGATGGCGCGAATAAAGAGTTTGCTGCAGTAAAAGCGGACGCGCCTGATGCTAATGCACAGTACACCGCTATAAACGAAAAATATGAGGCAAAGTTTGAAGCCCGAAGAGGGAAAGAATTTATCTTTGCCCAGAATAACCCCAATTCCATATTTTCGATCGACGCATTGAAAGATGTGGCCAACAAACGTAAGCTTTCAGAAATCGAACCCGTCTTCTTAAAATTATCCAAGGAAGTAAGACAGCTTACATCGGCCCGCGAACTCGAAGCACGAATACTGGCGGATAAAATGATCAAAATAGGTAGTAAGGCTCCGGATTTCGCGCAACCGGATATGGATGGCAAAATGGTTAAAGTGTCTGATTTCTTAGGTCAGTACGTACTAGTTGACTTTTGGGCAAGCTGGTGCGCTCCTTGTCGTGCTGAAAACCCACACCTGGTTAAAGCGTACGAAAAGTATAAACCAAAGGGATTAGAAATACTTGCTGTATCCATCGATGATAACAAAGGTAGGGATGCGTGGCTAAAAGCTGTCGATGAAGACGGATTGCCTTGGGTTCATGTGGCGGATTTAAAAGGCTGGAGCAATGATGCTGCAGTGCTATATGGGGTAAGAGGTGTGCCGCAGAATTATTTGATAGATCCCACGGGCAATATTGTAGCAGTCAATTTACGTGGTGAAAAACTTGACATAGAACTGGCAAAAGTATTCGGTCAATAGAGTCAATAATTGGTTAACAGAAAATCCTGAAGCTCCCCACTTCAGGATTTTCTCATATCTTATTCTTCTCGTCCTTTAAATAGTTGATGATTCCAATAACGTCATCGGATCCAAACCCTTTATCGTGTGCCGACTGGTATGTATCAACCAACACTTGAGTTAATGGATAATTGGCTCCCGCCTTCTGGGCTAGAAGAATATCTTTCAGCATCAAGTCCAATGCAAAAGCAGGTGTATAGTCGTTTGCGATCAATGGATCGGTTTTAACTTTTGTTGCACCACTGCCGCTCGCACTTTCATTGATTATTTCGAGCATAGCATTACGATGTATCCCCAGTTTCTCGGAAAATAAAACCGTTTCTGCCAATCCCTGATAGATCATGGAAAGAAAATAATTAATCGATAATTTCGCTGCTATCCCCTGACCATTCTCTCCCAAATGCTTAACAAGTTTTCCTAATTTTTCCAAATAAGGTTGAGCCCGTATCACATCCTTTTCCTCTCCCCCAACCATAATAATTAACGTCCCCTCTGCAGCGGGTTTGGTGCTTCCGGCAACAGGTGCATCGATAAAAGAGGCTTCTTTTATCCGTATGGCTTTGGAGATTTCAATGCTCGCCTCCTGCGATATGGTACTCATATCCACAAAGAGCTTCCCAACTATGGAGACACCTAAAACCTGCTTATAAACTTCCTTTGCAGCATCGTCATTAGTAAGCATTGTGAAGATAATATCACAATGCGCAATCAATTCTTTAATGCTGCTGTAAATAGTGGAGTGCATCTTGAAATCTTCCGCTTTTGTAGCTGTTCGGTTATAAACGGAAAGCGGAAATCCCGCTTTTTCCAGATTTTTTGCCATGGGATGGCCCATATTTCCTAGTCCGATAAATCCGATTCTTTCCATACGTATTGTCTATTTTTTGTCGTTCAACCCTGTAATTTTCATCCTTCAGATAATAATAAGTTTGGATCCGCTCCATGCTTATTCGCGTTAGATGCCTCGATAAAGATAAAAAATAATGCACAAACCTCACGCCACTTTCCGCTGATGTATTATTTAAATAGCATATTGTTAATAAGCGGTATTCTATATATCTTAGTGAAGAATATACGTCTTCTTTTAGGCACCTTTCGGGATAATATTCACTCCTAAAAACAATTAAAACTATGCGTACTATTTTCTTCTTCAGCCTTTTAATGTTAGCAAATGCATTTACAAGTCCGCTTGTTTACGCACAGAAAATCAACGTATTTGATCTAAAAGTGGAACATCAGTCAAATCCCCTATGTATAGAAAGCGGCGCTCCCCGTATGAGCTGGAAATTGCAGACAGCATTGAAGAATACATCGCAAAACTCTTATGAGATTAGGATCGGCACGGACCCTAAAGACATTAAAACAAATAAAAACATCATTTGGAGGGTTTCAAAAAAAACCAGCCAATCTATATTGGTTCCCTATGAAGGCCCCTCTTTAAAACCCGGATGCCGCTATTTTTGGCAGGTACGTGTCACAGACAATCATAATAATACGTCGCCCTGGAGTGAAATACAATCCTGGCGAATGGGAATCACCGCATCAGACTGGACAGCAAAGTGGATCGCACTGCCATCTGCGGATACGACAAAGGCGAGTCCTTTATTTAGGAAAGCATATCGTTTAAATAAAGATATAAAATCGGCGACAGCTTATGTTTCGGCGCGCGGTCTCTATGAAGCCTACATTAATGGACAACGTATCGGAGATGCCTATTTCATGCCGGGCTGGACAAGCTATAAACACCATATACAATACCAGACCTACGATGTAACGGCGCTGCTAAAAAAAGGCGACAATGTATTGGCAGCCATGTTAGGTGATGGCTGGTACAAAGGTAGGATTGGCTTTAGTCATCAAAAGGCATTCTATGGGGATACCCGTGCATTACTTCTGCAAATAGAAGTACAGTACAGCGACGGCAGCAGGGAGATACTTGCTACGGACGGGCAATGGAAAACCGCTGTAGGTCCTGTGTTGGCATCTGACATCTACGATGGTGAAATATATGATGCGCGACTGGAGAAAAAAGGTTGGGCACATCCCGAATATACAGAAGATACCGATTGGCAACCTGTCCGGGTGATGGAATATTCCTATGACAGCTTAGTTGGTATGAACGCCCCTCCTGTTAAAAAACAGGAGCGATTTAAGGTGAAAAACATTACCCGAACGCCACAAGGTGACCTAATTGTTGATTTCGGCCAAAATCTAGTAGGCTGGGTAGAACTTAAGGCCATGGGTGCACAAGGAACTAAAATAACCCTCAGCCATGCTGAGGTACTCGATAAGGCAGGCAACTTTTATACCACCAATCTCCGAACAGCAAAACAACAGAATATCTACCTACTGGATGATAACACCGAACAGATTTTTTCACCGCATTTTAGCTTTCAGGGATTTCGTTACCTGAAGGTAGAAGGCTATCCGGGTGAACTGACACCTGAAGATCTGACGGCAGTTGCTCTTTATTCCGATATGCCGCAAACCGGAACATTCGAAACCTCGAACCCGCTACTCAACCAGTTGCAACACAACATCGTATGGGGACAGAAGGGGAATTTTGTAGACGTACCCACAGACTGTCCGCAACGAGACGAACGACTGGGGTGGACGGGTGATGCTCAGGCATTTTTTAACACCGCAGCCTTTAACATGGACGTCAGCGGATTTTTCGTTAAATGGTTACTGGATGTTCGTGCCGACCAACATGCGAGTGGCAGTATACCATTTGTTATCCCTGATGTGCTTACATCAAATGACGCGGGCGCCGCAGGATGGGGCGACGTGGCTACTATCGTTCCCTGGGGAATGTATTATGTTTACGGTGATACGTGTATCTTGGAAAATCAATACAGCAGCATGCAAGCATGGGTAGATTTTATAACGGCCAAATCGCCACAACATCTCTGGAATAACGGCTTTCATTTTGGCGACTGGCTATTTTACCGTCCAGATGACGATAACGATGGCAGGGCTGCCGTTACCGATAAATATCTTATCGCGCAATGTTTCTATGCACATTCTACACAGCTATTGATAAATGCGGCAAATGTACTGGGAAAGACCGAAGATGAAAAAAGATACAAGGATCAATTGGAGCGTATAAAACAGGCTTTTCAACAGGAATACCTCACTCCAAATGGCAGATTGGTTTCCTCCACACAAACAGCATATGTACTTGCCTTGCAATTTGATATGCTCCCCGAGAATTTACGGCAGCAGGCCGCCAACAGATTGGTGGAAAATATTAGAAGTTATGGCAACCATCTGACGACGGGATTTCTAGGCACCCCTTATTTGTGTCACGTTTTAACGCGATTCGGTCATACCGAGACGGCATACGATTTACTCCTTCAGGAAACATACCCTTCGTGGCTGTACCCCGTAAAAATGGGCGCGACAACAATATGGGAACGTTGGGATGGCATTAAGCCCGACGGTACTTTCCAAACACCGAGCATGAATTCGTACAACCATTACGCCTACGGCGCCATAGGCGATTGGATGTACAAAAATATAGCCGGTATAAATCCAGACGAAGCAGGCTACAAAAAAATTCGAATAGAACCTCGATTGGGACGCGGGATAACAACGGCATCTGCCAGTCTAGATACGCCGTATGGAGTTGTCTCATCATCGTGGAAACTCGAAAACGGAATCTTTAAACTTTCGGTTTCCATCCCTCCTAACACAACCGCTACGGTAATTATGCCCGGACGTATTGCGAATACAAATGGTGGACAAAGCAACAGTGCGATTATAGGATCGGGATCTTATTCGTTTGAATCTGAAATAGAATGACGTCGGAAATTAGAAAGGAAGAAAAAAGTAATCCTCCATGTGGGATATAATCAAATAAGGTAAGCTTTGGAGCCTAGTCTTCAAAGCTTACACAATCATCACCATCATAACCAAGCTCTTGCAAGTCGGTACAGGTGTCATGTTCGAAAATTTCTAAATCTTTTACCATATAACTCTTGTTTTTATTTTACACAATAAACTTCGCAATACATTATGAACTGAAGGTTATATATGTGTGAAATAATTATTAATTCGATTAACAACTTATCAAAAATATAAAATATTGGTAACAATAAAAACAATTTAATGTAAAAATTACAAAAAGCAACTTATTCTGAGATATTTATCCACATCTTCTCCCTTGCTTCAACCACTTACCATCCTGGCGGATTTTAGAGAAAAATGCAACTACGATATGCATCAAGAATGCTAATGCTACTATAGAGCTTGGGATAATATCTATCTGGAAGGCCGACGCATAATCCATTTTGTTAAAACATCTGAGGGGCTTGCAACGTTCTAGTAAGATGATAGTGTTACAAAAGTATTTTTTCAAAAAACTATCGCATTAAGGCATGAAAGACCAAAAGTTTTCGTTATCAAAAAGAATAGCCAGTTTTGGGCCTGCTTTTAATGGGTTGAAGATCTTGCTAAAAGAAGAACATAATGCAACAATCCATATGACAATAGCGCTCTGTACGTTAATAGCAGGTGCTGTGTTCAGGTTGTCGGCATCCGAATGGACCGCGATTATTTTTGCCATAGGGTTGGTATTCGCCGCTGAATTAATAAATACTACTGTAGAGCATATCGCAGATTTTATCTCTCCCGGACAAAATGATAAAATAAAAAAAATCAAGGATATGTCTGCTGCTGCGGTATTAATCAGCGCAACAACGGCCTTAACGATTGGGTTGATTATTTTTATTCCGAAAGTTTTTTAGTCGTATAATGACTTTATAAATTGGTTACCTTAAACATATATTTCTGTCTCAAATCACAATTACTTTCCAAACCCAAATAACAGCTGTACATAGAAATTACGCACTCGATCCGCGGGCGCTCCTGTAACCGTCGCATCAGTTATCTTCCATTCTCTTTCTTTTAAGCCATGGCGATAGCCAATTTTGAATAGGGTTTTGTAAAAATCGGTATTTGGCTTTGCTTTTTTGAAAGCGATGCCGAAGTCCAATGCCTCCCCTTTATTTTCCAATTGTACGCGATTGGATGTACTGGTTAGCAACTCATCAAATGTACCTGTTACCCCTTCTTTAACAAACCGAGCCCGTGTTTCCTCATACCCAATTCCCACTTGCGGACTTATAATCAAATTATTAGCACGAATAGCATTTGTAGAAAGATAGAATCCGACATACGAATTTTTCACATGATTATCATCTTCCGTACGGAAGCTTGAACTGGAAATACTTGTATTTAGACCTAAGATAATATGTTTAATACGATAGGAAAGCCCGAAACCACCTGCCATTCTAAATTTGTCTGCTTTATCTACACCTAACGTTCCCAAGCGTTCATTCAGATTACCGAAATTACTATATTCGCCTCCTGCGGAGAAATAGAACTCCAATGGAGGTAATTGCCGTTTTGACATTTCCTGACTATAAACGGGAAAAATAGATAAGAGAATACAGGAAATTGTAAGTAGCTGCTTCATCGTAACGTTGTTTATAAATTACAGCTAAAAGTAACTATAATTTATAAACAACGGTTTGTATTTTGTATTAAAAATATACTTAAACAAGTAAACATTTCAAACCGGCAGCTATCAACTGGCCTCTTAGATAGGTTTTCTAATGTACCGGCATTTAAATAGGGTACTTCGTTAATTTCATCCTTATTTGTTAAAAATTGTTAATACAACGAGGATAACACACTATTGTCTATAACGCGTCGTTATAGATGTAGTTAAAACAAATGAGTAAAAAATTTCATAATTTCATAAGTTAGGTTAATAATTGGTTTGGTAAAATCCTGAAGTTCCCAGCTTCAGGATTTTTTATTTTCTTACTATTTACCCGTACTTCTGTACTTATTACCAAATCAATCAGATATTAAAAAACATAGGTAATCCCTACCGTACCTCCACCATGGAAAGTATTCCGTTGTCGCTCCTTACCCCATAGTTTCCATAAAATCGCTTTGGAAGCCGCCGGCTCTACTGCTTCAGAATAGTGGAACGATGGGGCGACATACAACTGTAGCTTTTTGGAAACATACACGGCAGGAATGATGCGAAATGATATACGTTGTACATCTTTCGGGTTGAAACGATCACCAAAATTTGTTCTTTGCAACAATTCCGCAGAAAGCGTAAATTTAGGTGTTGTTAGCAGTTGTGCTCCTATACCAAACTCTGCTCCATACTTAAGGATAGGATCATCTAAGTAAAGTCCAAAACCAATCAAGCTATACATTACGCGTCCACCGGATCGAAAACTAAGACCAAAAAATTTACTATCATCTACCCCGGCCGAAAGTTGTTTTGTTCCATTTTTTATCCAATTAAATACACCGATCGGATAATCACTGCTATCGGAAATATTTAGTAACCCGGCGATCTGGATGCCAGATACGCTTTTGGCTATATTAAATCCTCCAGCAATCTGATTTCGAACCTGTCCGTTCGAGCGATTCGCCAAGCCTGCAATCTGGATACCATCTACTTCTCTACCCAAGTTAACGGCGCCTGCTATTTGTAATCCACTTTTAAGGGTATCTACTTGATTCCAAACACCGCCTATCTGCACGCCAGATAGGTTATGCAGTACCACATTACCGACTCCAGCCATTTGTAAACCCTTTACATTTCCCCCTACAATATTAAGCACACCTGCAAACTGGGCACCATCCACATCGTACTGATTTATATTAAGCGCCCCCGCGAGTTCTACTCCGTCTACTCCGGCACTAGAACCTCCGATAATGTTAAGCGAGAAATTATTGACTACTTGAGAATCGAAAAAACCGTGTGTGCTTAACCCAGGGGTTAAGGAGACTTGAACGGGACTGTACGCAAACATTCCCCCTAGGTTAAGGCTTTGTATTTTTTGAGCGGAGCTGGTAAAGAAATTTCCAAAGAAATTGTTATACACCGTCTTACCCGCACCATTTACCTGATAATACCCTACCTTCCGTTTTTTTAACGATCTATAGGCTTCTACCGGCAGCAGCAATATTATCGACGTATCGCGGTAATTTTCTTTACTTAGGGCAATCGCAACCAAATTTTCAGAATTTTTGATATCGAGCGCAAAAAAGCCGTTCTTATCCGAAAGCGTAGATGCACGAAAGGCCTCTCTTTCGTAAACACTGGCATTTGCAATTGCCCTATTGGTACGAATATCTTTAATATATCCACTGATCATCGCCCTGTTACTCTCCTTTGAAGAAATATTAGCTGCTACATCCATACGCTCCGGTGCATAGGAAATTAAAATATGGGATGTAGTTTCTTTAAAGCTAAATCTTTCGCCCAATAACCCGGTGAGATAGTCAATAAGCACTCCATTATAAGATTTTTTGTTGACGAGGCTATCAAGGTTTACCAAATCGCTATTAAAAGAAAAATAAAAAGATTCTTTCTTACTGAGACTATCAAATATCTGGCGTATACTGGCACGTTCGTACCGAGGGATATCGACTTGCCTGGATAACTTTCCTTGCGCCCAGACCTGATTATAGGTCAGAAGTATACCGAAAAATACAACAAAAAGTTTTGCCTTTCTAATAATATAAATGATCAACTTGATATCTCTGATAAACTTGAATCTGGACATGTTATTATTTAATATGGTATTCGTTACCGCGCTTTTCTACTTTTAGATCAAAGGTTCGCACGATCACATGGATAATTTCGGAAATATTCTGTTCCCTAAATGTGGCAGTAAGCAAAAGCTTCTCGTGTTCAGGATTATCCAAAACAAATTGTTGATCATAGGCCCTACTCAAGACATTCATTACGCGTGAAAGTGGTGTATTTTCAAAAATAAACTCCTGATGTACATAATATTTATAGAGTTGATCTGGCACAGTGTCTACTTTGACTTTAGTATGTACTGTATCTTGGATAATTAAGGTCTGCTTGGGTGTAAGTACCAATTCTTGATCAGCATAATTTACTTTTACAGAACCTGTTGCAACGATAACTTCTGTTTCTTGTTTACCGCGGCGAACGTGAAAGCTGGTACCTAATACAGTGATCGTTGTCTTACCGGTTTCAATTATAAAGGGCCGTTCCATATCTTTCTTAACATCAAAAAATGCTTCTCCTTGAACAAGATTAACCCGCCTGTTTCTGTTGAACAAACTGCTACGATAGCTTAATTCGGAACGCTTATTCATGCTAACCGCACTCCCATCGGGCAACTTACTGTGCTGCGTATATGATCCTGTTTTGAAATGTTCTTTTTGATTGTACGATGAGGTGATCAGAATAGGAAAAAGAGACACGATTGCAACGGCAGCAGCTATTTTCCACCATCCTATCGACATAATCTTTTCTATTGGTGTTAAAACCCTCGCATTGTACTTTTTATCCTTCAAATTTACAAAATTGATCCAGGCCCGATCGATATCTACTTCTGCCGGCGGATTCATTTCTCTACCTAACTCCCACGCCTTTTTCATATCCAAATATTCGTTCTCATGATCTGTATCTTCTTTAAGCCATTGTTCTACCAGGTAACGTTCTTCCATTGTTCCCTCTCCCAAAATATATTTAGTGATCAACTCCTTTTTCATATCCAAATATTCGTTCTCATGATCTGTATCTTCTTTAAGCCATTGTTCTACCAGGTAACGTTCTTCCATTGTTCCCTCTCCCAAAATATATTTAGTGATCAACTCCTTTTTCATAACCCAAACATTAATGTTAATACTAAAACGGTTAAATAGTCCACCAGATAGATCCGCAGATGCCGAAGTGCTTTGGTCATATGTCCCTCTACTGTTTTTAAAGACAAATTGAGCTCATTTGCAATTTCCTGATTCTTCAACTCTTGAAACCTGCTCATCTCAAAAACCGTTCGACATTTCTCTGGCAAATGCGATAGCGCTGCATGTAATTGCTTCTTTAACTCGGTATCGCTACCATCATTATATCCTTCCGCAGCCACATGTTGTGACTGATATGTTTCGTACTGCTTTTTCAGTCGATTCCGCTTCAATAGGTTTAGGCTTTCGTTGTATACTGCCCGATATAGGTAAGCCCGCACGGAAGTATGGATCAACTTCTCCCAGTCTCTCTCCCAGAGCTTTAAAAACACCTGCTGAACTACTTCTTCAGCAACATCCGTATCCTCAAGAAACCGATAAGCGTATCCATGCAATTCACGGAAATGCATGCGAAATATTTCTTCAAACTTCTTCTCTGTTTGTAACGACATATTTAATTTTACTTCGTTAATAGCGACTAATACGATGTACTGTTTCGCGGTTTAATAGTAAGACAATCAAATTCCGGAATACCCTTGCGTCTCTCCATTTTTTTTATTAATAACTTAAAATATATAAACAAGGGTAAACGTAATTTCAATTGTCAAACTTAGATAAATTTGCATTTAGATGTTGTTAGATATGCGTAGAATAAAAATGATAATTATTTATAGCGGTAATCTTAAAAAAGCTTTTTTATGTTTGTAATTATCTTCTTGCTTGGCTTTTCCTGCCTATTTTTTGCGATACTTTTCTATCTATTATATACGTTAACGAGGTATATTCAAGAAAGTGTGGATTAAAAATCTCATCTTTATGCAGATAATGGATAAAATATACAATTTCTTGGGATTCTTGATTGGCTCGGTTTTTCACTATAGATCACAGGTAGCCGTGCAGAATCTAGCAAGGGCATTTCCAAACGCCTCCTATGGGGAAGTAAAGCAGTATCTGCTTTCGTTTTACCGTAATATGGGGCGGGTACTGTTAGAGAGTATATTTCCTTTCCTTCCTAAGCCCATTGTTGATGCAGCAGCAGTCGAACATCTCCAACAGATACACCATAGTAATAGAAACATCATCTTAATAATAGGACATTATGGAAACTGGGAAACGTTGAATAAACTGCCCATGCAAATCGATATCCCGATTCAGGCATTGTATAAGCCGATAAAAAATAAGCTTTTAAACGGTATTGTGATGAAGCTGCGCGAAAACTATGGTGCGCGAATGATACCAGCACAACACGGAATACGGACATTAATTAAAGAGAAAAATAACCCGAGTATTACCTTATTTGTTGCAGATCAGTTTCCGGGACATCAAAACGGCCTGCCTATGCAGTTTCTGAATCAAAACACGTGTATGTTTACCGGGGCCGAAAAGGTGGCCAAAAAACTTAATGCCTATGTGGCGTACGTAGAAATGGAAGCAACCACGCAGCATCGGTGGAACGTAACGTTTCGGACTATATGCGATTTTGCCGCAGAAACAGAAGATGGCTTTATTACGGAAGTTTACACGCGATACCTGGAACGGAGTATTCAGCACGATCCATCCTGGTGGCTTTGGACACACCGGCGTTGGAAATAAATGGCGTATAATATATTTAGTATAATATATTTAGTATAATATATTTACGAAAACTTTACAGTTCACTGCATACTATTGGTCTATATTTTGAGTCTGTTATTATATGATGAAATTTTTGAAAGTTATAATCGTACTGGCTATTATTGGGGTATTAGGCTGGCTGGTATTTAACCAGATGAGACCAACTAACCGGGTAGAAACCAGCCATCAGCTTTTGGTTGAACGTATTGAGGCCATGGGCAAGCTGGAGTTGGTGAAATACCGTTTCAGTGATGTGGTGGAGCACAAGAACATAAGTACCTTCTTACCCGATGCGAGTGTACTCCTTATTATAAAGGCGGATGCCGTGGGCTGTATCGATCTAACAAAGCTTACGGCAGATGATATCCGTGTTTTTGGAGACTCGGTAGCCATACAGCTGCCTCAACCGGAGGTTTGCTACGTGAAAATAGACCACAAAGCATCAAGAGTATATGATACAAAAATGGCCTTTTTCAGGGAAGCTGACCTGGTGGGAGAAGGCTTTAAAGCCGCTGAGGCAGAAATAACCAAAGAAGTAAATAAATCCGATATGCTCCAGCAGACGAAAACAAATGCGATTAACGTATTCAGACCGCTCTTGCAGGGCTTAGGTTATTCCAAAATAAGCTTATCATTTAATTAGATTAATCGATAAACCAGTCTATTTCGTGCTGTATTCCGTATATTTATCCAATGTTTAAAAGCGCTATATTCCCCCTAGGTTGATTATTCCATGCAAAATTAATAGCTACTTTGGACAAATATTTATAGCGCTATCTAAAAAATTGAACCATGGCAGAACAAAAAGATCTAAATATTGCTATCCTAATTGATGCGGATAATGTGTCGTATACCAAGATTGAAGGTATTCTCAACGAAGTAAAAAGATATGGCATCCCGACGATAAAAAGAATTTACGGAGATTGGACCAGCTCGTATGTAGTGGGTTGGAAGGAAAGCTTACTCATACATGCGATCACCCCTATTCAACAATACAGTTATACACAAGGAAAGAATTCTACGGACTCTGCGTTGATTATCGATGCCATGGATATATTGCATTCTGACCGTGTTGATGGTTTTTGTATTGTATCAAGCGACAGTGATTTTACGAGATTGGCTACCCGGCTTAGGGAATCCGGCAAACTCGTGCTGGGTGTTGGGGAAAGAAAGACACCGAAACCTTTTATCGCATCGTGTGACAAATTTATTTACGTGGAAATATTAGATAAAAGTAAGGTGGAAGATCGTCTTGAAAATACGGTCAATACGAAAGAAACCGCACAAAAGCAGTCCCCACTCAAGAAGACTGAGCCCGTAATAGATAAAGAGACGCTATCCCTCTTAAAAGATACCGTCAACGATACGGCTGATGAAAGCGGCTGGGCCTTTTTGGCTGAAGTGGGCGGATTGATTATGAAAAGAAAGCCCGATTTTGATCCGCGTAATTATGGTTTTATGAAATTATCCCAGTTGTTTAAATCGTTAAAATCTGATTTTGAAATTGAGGAAAAGAATACGGAAAAATCAAAAATAAAACACATCTATATCAAAAGTATCACGCATAAATCCACACGTTTATCCGATACAACCCCAACACAAAAGGCTCCTCATGGCATTATTCCTTCGGCAGGAAATAAGATAACAGCCGACGACGTACGCAAAAATCAGATTCGGATCACAAAAGATGTAAAACCTTTTTTCCCCAGCAGTAACCAAAAAATTAAAGTTTTAATCCGAAATGAATTCGAATGCACTTTTTCCCATCGCGGAGAACGTCCGCATGTTTTGCGTTTAGGAAAGGAGGCGGCCAATGAATTGGGATTAGCAGAGGGAATTACCCTTGCCTTTACACGGATCGATGACAGGTATTATAAGATAGAAAAGGTAAGTTAATTATTTAAAATTTCTTCCCTTATAAAAAACAGCATCTGTTTCTTCTTCATGGGTTTGCAAGTTGCGCAACCAATTGTTCATATTGTAACATCTCGTTACGACTACATGAATAACTTCTCCTTCTACCTGAATTTTGCCGTCAACCATAAAGAGTTTTGACTGTAATATTTCACGCCGGTATTTTTCAAACACCTTACCCCATAGCACGAGATTCGCAAATCCTGTTTCGTCTTCTATCGTTACAAATAATACCCCTTTGGCTGTACCGGGCCGCTGTCGTACCGTAATTATTCCGCAGACTTTTACCGGCATTCCATTCTTTACTAGGTTTAACTTTTCTGTTGGCACGACGTGTAAAAGATCAAGCTGCGGGCGCAAAAAACTAACGGGGTGCGCTTTGATCGAGAGCGACGTCGTGGCGTAATCCTGTACCACATGTTCACTGGCTGTCATCAGCGGCAGTATGATCTGTCCTTCTTTCGTGCTTTCTGAAGGTTGTCCCTCAAAAAGGGCTATTGGTCTATCCTTTAATGCGGATACCTCCCATAAGGCCTGTCTTCGGTCTAAACCCAATGAACGAAAGCTATCCGCATCGGCCAGTCTTTCCATGGCTGCTATCGCTACAATAGAAGCCAAAGCTTCCACCGTACGGTAACCCGCCCCACGATGCGCAATCAACAATTGCACATCCTCTTCTGAGAGCCCCTTGACCTGCCTAAAACCAAGACGCAAAGCATGGTGCTTTATGCCAAATTCACCTTCCAACGTATTGTCCCAGTGGGAGTGATTGACATCTATAGGCAATACCGTAATGCCGTGATTTCGGGCATCACTTACCAGCTGAGCAGGCTGGTAGAACCCCATAGGTTGGCTATTGAGCAGGGAGGCGGCAAAGATATCGGGATAATGGTATTTGATCCAACTGGATACATATACCAATAAGGCAAAAGAGGCCGCATGGCTTTCGGGGAAACCGTAACTACCAAATCCTTCCAGCTGTCGAAAAACACGATTGGCAAAATCTTCGGAATACCCTTTACCGACCATCCCATCCACCATCTTCCGATGAAAACGGCTCACCTCCCCTTTGGCTTTGAAGGTAGCCATGCTCCGCCGCAGCTCGTCTGCCTCGGCCGGTGTAAATCCCGCAGCCACGATAGCAATCTCCATAGCCTGCTCCTGAAACAACGGCACACCTAACGTACGCTTCAGGATATGTTTGATTTCTTCGGAAGGATAATCTACAAGTTCTTCTTCATTACGCCGACGCAGGTAAGGATGCACCATATCGCCCTGTATGGGTCCCGGCCGTACAATAGCTACCTCAATAACCAAATCGTAAAACTCTTTAGGTCGCAGGCGTGGCAGCATAGACATCTGCGCACGGCTCTCGATCTGGAACACCCCCAGTGTGTCTGCATGGCTAATCATGTCGTATACCTTAGTGTTATCCTGCGGGATATTGGCCAGGGTAAAATTTTCTCCATAATGCTGTTTGGCTAGATCAAAAGCCTTACGGATACAGGTCAGCATACCTAATCCCAATACATCGACCTTCAGAAAGCCCAATGCCTCCAGGTCATCCTTATTCCATTCCAGATTCGTACGTCCTTCCATACGGGCCGGGATAATCGGACAGAGTTCGTGCAACTTCCCCTGCGTAATGACAAATCCGCCCGTATGTTGCCCCAACTGCCTGGGAAAGCCCATAAGTTGTTCCGATAGCTCCAGTATTTTACGAAAATGGGGATCGGCCGGGTTGAATCCCTGCTCGACAAAGTGCTCCATCTCGAGTGTTGTATCCCAATGGGAGCCTATGGCATTGGAAAGACGGCCAAGCGCGTCCATAGATAGCCCCATCGCTTTACCCACATCACGTATCGCTCCTTTGGAACGCTCTTGGGTTACGGTCGCCACAATTGCTGCGCGGTCACGTCCATATTTTTCATAGATGTACTGGATCACCTCTTCCCGTCGCTCGTGTTCAAAATCCACGTCGATATCCGGTGGTTCATCTCTGGCATCCGACATGAAACGGGCAAATAGCAGATTGATTTTTGTAGGATTGACTGAGGTGATCCCCAAACAGTAACAGATCGTAGAATTGGCTGCCGAACCACGTCCCTGACAGAGGATACCGCGTTCGCGGGCAAATCGTACATAATCATATACAGTTAGGAAATAAGAAGCATAGTTCTTTCGTGCAATAAAATCAAGCTCCATCTCAATGGTTTCTTTTATCTTCGAAGGAATATGATCTCCAAATCGAGTAGCAGCTCCTTCCCAAGTCAATTGATTCAGTTCTTCTTGTGGTGTACGTCCATCTGTCGTTAATTCTTCGGGATACACATACTTCAGTTGATCCAGCGAAAAACTACAGGCATCTGCTATTTCTGTGGTACGCGTGATAGCATCGGGATAAGCCCGAAACAGACGCTCCATTTCTTCCTTGGGTTTTAGGTAGCGTTCGGCATTGGGATGCAAACGAAATCCGGCATGATGAATCGTACATTTTTCCCGTATGCAGGTCAGGATATCCTGCAATTCGCGGCGCGATGGTTCATGATAATGTATATCCCCCAATGCCACCATGGGTGTGTGAAGCCGTTGCCCCAGTTGATTGATCCGAAACAGTTTTTTGGCATCATCTCCCCGGTAAGTACGTGATGCACCCAGATAGAACTGATGCTGAAGCGCATCCCTGTATTCTTCAATATGCTGGACGAATTCGGGCTCAAGTTCAAATGAGGGTGTCAACTGATCAGGTGGCAGCGCGATGAATTTGATACCTTGACTATGGGCATATACATCGGCCTTATAGAGGTAACATTTTCCCTTCTCGGCACGCAGATTACCGGTAGTGAGCAAGGTTGAAAGCCTTCCATATGCCGCTAGATCTGTGGGGTAAGCCAATAAACCAGGTCCATCCAACAAATCAAGCCGACAAGCCGGAATAAGACGTATCCCGTGCTTACGTGTGGCGACATGAGCCCGCACGATCCCCGCCATGCTATTCCGGTCGGTCACTGCCAATGCTTTATATCCAAGCTGTGCAGCCTGTTCCACCAGTTCCTCCGGATGGGAAGCACCGCGAAGAAAACTGAAATTGGTGGTTACCTGTAACTCTACATATCCAATAGTCATCACGCAAAAAATCCATGCAAATACCATTGATGAGAACGGTCATCGCTATAATGCCCTAAGCGGAATAACCAATACCGTCGCCCTTTCTCATCCTCTACATAATAATAATCGCGATGTTCTCCCTGATCCATCCACCACTCCCGCTCAATCCGTTCGGGACCATCTGCCTTTTTGATCATATGCGTCTCTCCTTTATACCGGAACAGCATCGGAGGATAATCCGGAATAGGCGCCGTTACTTCTATCGGCTGAGGTATAGCAAGCAATTGCGTAGGTCGTGGACGTTCGGTAGGCCAAGAAATGGAAGGTTGTTCTTCTAGCGATGCAGCCCGTTTCACGCCCCGTTCGGGCCAATGGTGCTCATCGGGCAGATAACGTCGGATCGATTCCTCTCCTATGCGGCCAGCTATCCGATCCAGCAGATGGCCAATTTCTACACGATCAAAGGCGTTATCCTTATTCCACAGTCTTTCCTGCTCCACATGCAGTTCCTCCACAACCGGTGCTTCTAAGACAAAAAGCTCAATCCCTAATCCCGGTGCTATATGAACGATTTTCTCGTTGAATAACCGAAATACATGTTGCCTATCGCGCGAAGGGCGATTGGTTCCAATGGCAATTTCTTGAACCTTACCATCCATACGGAATGATTTGAAGACCGCTTTCCGCAATCCCTGACCTTCTTTCAACAGCCGATCGGTTAACGTCTCCAGCAGATGCTCCAAAGCAAGCTCTATTGCTTTTCGGGTGCGCACCGGTTCCATGCAGGGAAGCCGTTCCTGATAGACGACTACCGGACATACCGGTTCCAGGTATTCCGGACTTGTGCCCAATGCCTGCCCTATACGATCAAGCAACTGTTGCCCGAAACGACGACGTAAGGTCGTCGCAGGTAGGTGTATGAAATCACGAATCTTTCTCATCCCCAGCTTGTACATCCGTTGGGTAACAGCATCATCCAATCGTAGTGCTGCCGGTGGCAGGGGCAATAAAGCCGTCAGCAACTCGCCCTCCACAATGATCTGTCCCTCTTTTCCATAGCGCGAAACAGCCCAGGCTATCCCAGGAGTATCTGCCATCGCAGCACGTACATGATATCCGCCAGCTTTCATCTTTGTTGTAATTTCGTTTAGATAATCCCCCTCTCCTTTCCAAAGGTGCGTACAGCCATTTACATCCAACAGTAACCCATCTGGTACATCCACACTTACTAGGGGTGTATAACGGAGACACCATTCTCCCAAACGGCGGAGCAATTTTTCGGACATAGTGGCATCAAAATCAAACACCGAGAGATTAGGAAAGAGCGCTTTGGCATCAGCCAACACCATGTTCTCCTTAATTCCTTCCGCCTCCGCTTCCGGGCTTACGGCGCGGATCAGCATTCGACCTTTTTCGGCTATGGTCAGCACAAAAGGTTCGCCCTGCAACTCAGGCCGACGAATTACCAGTCTATCCGTGAGCAAATACGGAAACCAAATGGCGACATATCTCTTTACCATGTTCCTGTCTGCGTATAAACATCTCCCTTAGTTACCACTTGTGCATCTAGATAATGGAATTGTCCTGCAACCCAACAAATCTGCCAAGTTCCCGGTTTACCATTTCGGATCTTTTGCAGTTCCACTTGCCATACTGGCCGGCCGATGCCGGGTAGCCCGGTATCGGCACTGCTCGGGAGCGGTCGAATATACCAACGTGACACGCAGGCCACATTTTCAATCCGTCTGGGGCGATACCGATGTAGAAAACCCGTAACCTGGCTCTGCTCTACCGCAAGCTGCAGCCTTCGGGAAGCTGTCAGGTCCATATCCCGGATTTCGCCCACTACCCCCGCTAAAGACGGACATTTTAATGCTTCTTCGATGGCCCATAACGCATCCTTCTCCCGCGACACCTGGATGAATATCACCCGATCTGGATCTATACCAAAACCTTTAAGCGATGGCGGATACAGCTTGTTGCCTATACTTACCCATACACAAAGTCCTTTTTGTTTCATCAGCATCCCCATCAGGCAAGAAATAAATCCGCTGGATGATGCTGCGGCGGCTGCATCACTGCTAATAAATTCATGAATTGCACCTATCGGAAATATTCCTGTAGGAAAGGATTTATCCATGAGACCAAGATCGGAAAGTGGATTATTGCGGTCACTTGGCACAACGAAACCCTCTGCTGCAACAATCATCCTGCGCAGTTCCTCGATTCTCTGCTTTTTATCCAATAAACCTTCCATATCCTCATTTTTTGCAAATACGCAAATCTGCGCATTTGCATCTAAGCAAAAATTCATTTACATTTGTCATTATAAATGACAAAATAACGTCACCAATAATAACAATACATAATGGAAGATGCAAAACTTTTTTTCAACACGAATCTGCGTTTCCTAAGGAATCGGAAAAAATTCAGCCAGGAATACCAAGCTCAAGTGCTTGGTTTTACACGCAGTAAGTATACCGCGCTGGAAAACGGAAAGACAGAGAATCCGCCACTTCTAGACCTCATAAAGATTTCTGATTTTTTTAAAGTGCCATTGGACAGCCTCCTTAAAGTAGACCTGAGCCATTGGAATGAATTCGACCTGCGTAAAATGGAAACAGGTGCCAAAGAATATATCTCCGGTAACAATCTCCGGGTACTATCCATCACCGTGACTCCCGACAATAAGGAGAATATGGAGTACGTGCCGGTTAAAGCCAAAGCAGGGTACGCTGCAGGACATACAGATCCTGATTACCTGGCAACATTACCCAAATTTTCCTTGCCCAATCTCCCCGCAGGAGCGACCTATAGGATGTTTCCTACTTCAGGTGATTCCATGCTTCCCATTCCCGAAGGAAGCGATATTGTGGCTTCCTATGTGCAAGATTGGACTACACTCAAAAGCAACAGCCTATGTATTGTGATTCTAAAAGGGGAACAGGATTTTGTATTTAAACAGGTAAGCCTACTCGAGGATGGAAAAATACGGCTCACCTCATTGAACAGCAACTACCCCCCTTTTATAGTGCCCGTGGATGAAGTATTGGAGCTGTGGCAGTATGTACGGCATCAGACCGATAGTGTCCCCGAACCAGAAACCGATTTACAGGAAATAAAACAACTGTTAATCGATATGCAAAAACATATCGGCAAGTTACCAACGGTTTAATTGATTAACTGGATATTCGTACGTTTCGGATCCTCTTCTGGCCGCGTTACATTTTCAATTCACCGGGAGATACCCCGTAGTATTTCTTAAAGGCGCTACTGAAATTATTCTGATGCCCAAACCCGGTAAGAAGAGAGACCTCATACACGGTATTCTGTTTGGTCAGAAGAAGAATACGTGCTTTTTCCATCCGTATTCGCGTGAGGTAATCGTGTATCGTCACGGAGAAATATTCTTTGAAATCCTTACGCAGCTTGCTTTCGCTCATCATGACAGCAGATGCCAATTCCTTTTGCGTAGGTGGATTTGCAATACGTTGCTCCAGGATCTGTCTTGCCATTTCAAGGCGCTGTATATCCTCCGCGTTGAATACCTCAGCCGCTGGTGTCCCCTGTTCGTTATATTGTTCAAACTGATACATCAGCAGCTCAACGATGCGTGATTCCGTATGTAACCGCCGGATCTCCCCTGATTTTTTGGACTCAATCAATTCATGGATCGTATGCTGCATTTCATACGTCGCCATCAGGTCTTCTTCGGCGTAAGACGTATAATACCCTTTTTCAATATTTTTTACAAAATCACGGTGTAAAAGCGAATCCCGCTTAATGAGGTTCAAATAATATTCCTTAGAGATCACAGCGATGAAATAACTGTACTGTACATCAGTCTTCATCTCATGGGTAGATTTTACGGCAGGAATATATCGGATATTATGGCGGCTCATGCCGTAAGGTAATTTACTATCCGCTGTCTTGTAAAAGATAAACTGACTGGTAATGGCCTCACCTTCCACCTCGGTATAGATATGTACCGGTTTATCAAAACTCATTTCCGTGTAGAGGATAAAAAGACCACTGGTAGACAACTGGTAATTCGTCATGGTAATGGGATCCCGTTTAATCTCTATCCTCTTTTCGATCAGCGGCTTATCGGGTATATAGCGATCCGGTATCTCTTCGATAAAAAGCCATTCATCTAACTCTTCAATTTTACTCTTGATCAACATATAGCAGAATATTCCAATATTTTCAGGTTAAAGATACATTATTTTTTGCCAGAAAACGCAGTTATTTAAAATCTTTCTAAATAAACAAACTGTTTAAACGTCATTTCAATGTGGCTTAACTGCGATCCGAAAAAATTTCGTTCGGTCGCTTTCCACTTTCTTTTCAACGATCCCAGCACTTACAAGCAGCCGCAAGGTCTGATAGATACAACTTACGCTTACCGTTCTTTTCATACTGATCCAGAGGTCTACGGCATCTATCCAATCCTTTTGCTGCAGGATGTGATTCAGAATGATGTGTCTTTTTTTGGAGTACTGTAACTGCTGTTCGGTACAGTAGACCTGCAATAAACGGTGTATCTCTTCCTGTACAGATATTGTCATACTTTCCATAATGCATCAGATTTAAATCGAATTCTTTATTTGTTCAGCCTGTGCTTCTAAAACATAATCCGCGCAGACCGGATGAGCAAGTAATTTCTTTTCTACCCGAAACTGCAGGGCAACCGTATCGTTCACAGCATATAGGCTGAATGTTGCCGCATCCGTATCTGTTTCATTTTTTTCCAGCACTATTTTTACCCCTTGCAGCCTATCCAGTGTAATCGTGCAATCGGGATAGATAATCTGGTAGCGCTCGCCCTGGTCGACCAAAATCATAATCCGGCCTTCATACGCATATACCCCTTCTGCATGGATCATCGAACAGGATGCTGTTGTTTTCTGCGCAAAAGATTGGGCTACGATCCCTTTCCACACCGAAAGTGCAATCGACCTGTTGCCGTAAACCGGTAGACTAGGTACCGAAACCGATGAGGACGAATCCGTATTTGTTTGAAGCATATCCTGGTTGAGGGATTTATAGCGTGTACGCAAAGCCTCAAATTCCGCCCTATTACTGCTCCCTTCTATCAAAGCCACCTTATGGAGAAGTGCCCCTTTTTCGTCAAAAAACTGAAAACTTTGTCCCCATTCGTTACATACGGCAACGCCAACTTTCCATTTCGTGATATCCAGTATCATGCGATAAGCGCCATATTGAACAATCCAGGTTCGCTGATTCTGATCGCGTATCGGGAGGCTATACATTCCTTTAAGCTCCATATAACCCACTTTATTATACACGATAGAATATACCGCGCCCAATTTCACAAATTCCGTGAGCAGTGTACCAAAGTCAGGAATAAGCACGCTGATCTGCTGCGGATAAGCCATTTTGAGCAATTGCAATTCCGATAGTCCCATTTCTACTGCCACTTCATCCATCCTATAAAACGGATCTGATTTATAATCCTTTATACAGCCATCGATCAGCTTATCTGCATGTGCGGTATGTGGTAATTTCGTATTAAACTGATCCGCATCCAAGAACAGTTCTTCCAACTTGACAATAGGCTGTAATGTCTTTGTATCGATCGATACATCCGCCTGAACCGAGAATACCGTGTAGATATTCTGCTTCTCCATCACTTCTATCGGTGTACCCTCACACCATTTGCGGCCGTTTTTGAGCATGAGTATACGATCGCTATATAAGGCCGCCAGGTTGATATCATGCAGCACCACCACGACCATAAGCCCTTTTCTGGATAGGGCTTTCGTGAGGGCAAGTACCTGTTGCTGAAATTGTAAATCCAGTGCGGATACCGGTTCATCCAATAAGAGCAGGCTATCCGGATTATCCCAGATCTGCACCAGTACACGCGCCAATTGTACCCGTTGCTGCTCACCGCCCGATAGGCTAAGGTAAGAACGGTCAGCAAAATTACTTATCCCACACACGTCCATTACTTCGTCTACGATTTCGTGATCGTGAGCCGATGGCACCGAACGGTAATGCGGATACCTTCCCATCTGTACAATTTCCCGCACTTTGAAGGCCATGCTCATATTGTTGTGCTGCGCCAACATAGCTCTTTTCTTAGCCAGTTCTATGGGGCTGTATTGCTGAAGCGGTTTCCCCATCAAACTCACCTGTCCTTCCGTAGGCACAGTATCGCCGCATAATAAACGCATCAGCGAAGATTTTCCGGCTCCATTAGCCCCCAGTAATGCCAGCACTTCCCCTTTGCGCAATTGAAAGGAGACGTCTTTAAGCAGCTTCCTGCCCTTTACCTCATAAGTTATTTTTTCGACACGTAGCATGTGTATTCTTATTCTTCCGTTATTAAAATATACAGGAACACCGGTGTACCCAATAGCGCCGTAATCACACCTATCGGCAATTCAATCGGTGCGACCAACACACGGGATATGATATCGGCCATTGTGAGTATTAAAGCTCCAAAAACTGCCGAAGCAATCAATACGTACCGGTGCTCTACCCCACCCAATAAACGTACCGTATGCGGTACGAGCAATCCAACAAAACCGATGATACCCGATACTGCTACCGACGCGCCCACTGCCATCGTGGACAAGATGACCACCCATCGCTTGACCAGATCGGTGCGCATACCCAATAGATCGGCCTGGGCTTCCCCTAGGGCAAATGCATTCAGCGGTTTACTAAAAAATGGTAAAATGAGCAACGGAATGAGGATAAAAGGAAAGATCGCCATCACATTGTCCCAGGTCGCTCCGCCTAGGCTTCCCAACATCCAAAACGTAATGGTCCGCAACTGTTGTTCGTCTGCTATGTAGGTAATTAATCCGGTCAATGCACCGGCGAAAGCATTGATCGCAATACCTGCTAACAACATCGTCGTTACCCGTGGCCTCCCTCTCTTTTTAGAAAGCTGATACACTAAAAACGAGGTCAGTCCCGCTCCGATAAAAGCCCCAAAAGCCAATAGATAATAACCAAGCAACTGGCTGAGTCCCACAAACAGGATAGCTTCAAAAGCGATGATCAATACGGCAAATAGGGAAGCTCCTGCTGATATCCCTATTAAGCCAGGTTCGGCCAGCGGGTTGCGGAATATGCCTTGTATAGCCGCACCGGATATCCCCAGCGCAGCACCGACCAATACCCCCAAAAGCACCCTGGGGAACCGGACGATGTACAATACATCACTATAGGTTTCATCGACCTGTATATCGCGCAGGAGTCCGACTTTCTGTACCAGTAGTATCAATACATCCCGTACCGGAATCGAAAACGCACCGACTCCCAATGCCACAATTATAGCGACCAGCAACCCTGCCGTTAATATCCAGACAATGCTATGTTGTTTCATTTAATTTATATCTTATTTAAAGGCTGATTCGCGTATTTGCAGATTTGCTGTTTATTTTTCATATATCAAGCTGTTAAGTTTAATAATAGCTTCAGGAAGGCGTGTGCTGAAATTAATCAATAAAGGGCCGTTCATCTGTATAATACGTTTGTGTTTACCGGCCTCGGTTGTCCGCACTCCCGGCATCTTGAGTATGGCATCCTTCCCTCCTAAGCTGCTCAGTCCAAAATCGAAAAGCAGGATGACATCGGGATTAGCTTTGACCAGGGATTCGGTGGTATACGGTTTGAAATCCGCAAATTCCTGTACCGCATTGCGGGCCCCTGCCAGGGTTATTATTGCATCAAGGCTGCTACCTTTACCAGCTACACTCATCGTACCTGTACCCCGTGCATAAATAAACAGCACTTTCGCTTTTTTTCCGTCGGCTTTTTTGGCTACTGCATCTTTTACCGCCTGCAACTCCCGCTGTACCTTGGCGATCAGCTCTTTTCCTTTATCGTCTGCATGTAAAGCCTGCGCAACGGCATCTATATAGCGTATGGCGCCTTTCTCCGAGAATTCCTGCTTGATCTCTACCACACGGATACCGGCGGATTTCAATTGGCTCATGATTCCCGCGGGCACATCACCTGCCGGAGCCAGAATAAGATCAGGACGATAAGCCATAAGTCCCTCAGTTGAAACCGACCTATTCTTACTTACCCGTGGTAACTGCGCTGCTTCGGCCGGCGATACACTCGTTACATCGGTAGCAACAATAGATGCCCCATATCCCATCGCATAAACGGTCTCCGTCAATGCACTGCTCAGTGTAATGATGCGTTGTGGAACTGTTGCTACAGCAGCGGACACCCACCCGATAAGAAAAAAAACAACTGTTATCCGTACCTGTATAATTCTATTTTTCAACATATTATATAAATTGTTTTTACGTTGATTTTGTCACCCTGACACCAGGAAGGATCTTCTCCATCTCAACAGTATTAAAGTACAAATCAATCAATAATAAGTCTAAATAAAAATTTTAAAAATACGAATACAATGGAGTAAAAAATAGTAAAAACAACAATAAAATACTCAATTACAATTATTTAACAACAAAATACCCCTGTATTAAATTGCAATAAATATCAATTTTCAGATAAGATTTATCAGATTTCATAGATATAATATCAGAAACATTCCCTTGTTTTGTAACATTATTTAGAATGATTAAAAATAAAAATAGTGAGTCAAGCTATATTTTTGGTAAAGTCAACGATGTGCATCATCGGCTTATTCTTTTTCAGTTTACCGGCCTATACCCAAGGGCTGCACCAGATCCGGGGGCGTGTGCTCGATGAGTCCGGGAATCCGGTCGTACAGGCCACCGTCGTGCTCCTTCCCGATCAGCATACAACGATTACCGATAATGATGGCCGGTTTTCTTTCACAAAACTATATGAAGGCACCTATCAAGTACGGATCAGCTGCGTGGGCTATCATCAGATCGAACAGGATTTGCCTTTGGAAAAGTCACGCACTGTAGAACTGGTCTTGAAATCCAATGAAGCCAGCATTGCCGAAGTGTCCGTTCAGGAGCGGCAGCGAAGCGTTGACAACCTCATCAAAGCCGAAAATTCAGCTATGCCGGTCAAGGTAATTACCCGACGGGAAATCGAGCTCATGGGCAGCCGACGCTTGGACGAGGTGTTAAAGGAACAGACCGGTATCGCCGTTGTCAATGATATTGCAGGAGGTACACGCGCGATCGGTGTACAGGTGCAAGGCTTCAGCAGCAACTATGTCATGGTACTCATCGACGGACAGCCTATGCTCGGCCGCAATAGCGGCAACTTTGACCTTTCGCGCATCTCCGTAACGAATATCGAACGCATCGAAGTCATTAAGGGAGCCACCTCCTGCCTCTACGGCAGCGATGCCTTAGGAGGAGCTATTAATATTATTACGCGACATGGCGCCGTGGCACCTCAGGCGCACGCCTCGCTGCTCTATGGTAGTCAGAATATTGTAGACGCTACACTAGAAGGTGAAACTCCTTTCGCTAACCAACGTGGTTCCGTAGTCGTTTCGGGCAACTATTACCGTACAGATGGTTTCAATACCGATCCCAGATACCTTACCGGTGAAAGCACAACGGTACCTCCCAGTCAGGATTATAGCGTTCAGGGGCGCACACGCTATCGCATCAGCAAAAACGGAACAATCGGCCTTACCGGCCGTTATGCGGCACGTCGTTCCAAAATGATCAATGGTTGGTCTGAAGATATGACGATCAACGATAAGCAGCTGATTCAAGACGTTAATTTATCTGGCAGTTACGACCATACCTTCAGCAACGGCCTACGCAGCATGACACGTTATTATTTTACCCGCGTTCATACAGATATACAGGCCGACTGGGTGCGGCAAGGTGTGCTGGCCAGCGCAGAAGAATTTGGGCAGCAGGTACACCGTGTCGAGCAGCAGTTTGCCTATAGCCTAATCAACAGTCTTAAGTTTACCGGAGGTTTAGGCGGAAGCATGGAAGTTATGGATGATCAGGACCTTGACGATAAGCGGTCGCTCAATACCGCTTTTGCTTTTCTACAGACCGAATGGAAGCCCATGGATCGTATGTTGACCACATTGGGTCTGCGCTACGATTACACCAATGTATACGATGGCCGCCTCAGCCCGAGTTTCGGATTACAGTATCACATCAGCCCCACCCTCTTGGCGAAGGCTGGCGTAGGTGCCGGATTTAAGGCACCGGATTACAAAATGCGTTATCAGGTCTTTTTTAATCCGCAGGCCAATTACCTTGTAGTGGGTACCGACCGGGTCGCCGATGTAATCCATGCGATGGAAACTAGCGGGGAGCTCAGCTCGAAGAACAGCTATATGCTCAACCGCGTAGCTGGAAATTTGAAGGCCGAAAAAAGTTTATCCAACAATATCAGCTTGGTATGGACCCCGACTCCAAAATGGCAAAATGAAGTTTCGGTCTTCTACCATCGTATCAACAACCAGATCAACTCGGTTATTGTTGGTACGACAACCTCATTTTCGCAAATATATACTTACCGGAATCTCCCCCAAGCGGTCAACAAGGGGTTTGAAGTTTCCACTACGTACCAAGCTACGCGCGATCTACAGCTTTCCGCGGGTTATCAATACCTCATCGCCAAAGATCTCAGTGTACTGGATAGCATCCGCGCCGGCCGATGGCCTTATAATCAAACCATTAATAATCCGGCAACGGGCGAATCCCGGGAGCCTACCGTAAAGGATTATTGGGGTATAGAAGACCGCTCGCGCCATATGGTCAACCTCAAAGCACTTTATACCTATCGACCTTGGGATACGAACTTTAATCTACGCGCTAATGTCCGCGGCAAATACCCTTTTCAGGAGACGACCACCAATCAGTTTATTGATGAGTTTGATGAATTTGTACCATATCATGTCCTGCTTAACTTAACAATAGAAAAAAGCTTATGGAACAGAAAGTTAACCTTACGGTTAATAGCGGATAATCTGCTCAACTTCACACACCGCAATATGCTTGGTCAGCCAGGTAGGGTCATACTAGGTGGGGTAAGTTATCGGTGGGTTAGAGACTAGGGGTTAGAGACTAGGGGTTAGAGACTAGGGTAAAGTTGTAAAGATCAGTGCTTAAAATGATTTCTGCAGTGTGCTATACTTTACGGTTAGCCGACTTTACAAATACTTAATACTTAATACTCAATACTCACTACTTAATACTCAATACTAATATAAAAATGAAAACACTACAAATAATACTAAATGAATGCCGGAGTATCTTCTTGCTGGGCAAGGTATGTTTCGGACTGCTGTTTGTTCTGTCGCTTGCTTCCTGCGGTAAAGATGAAGATCCTCGGCCGGCACTGGAGGACGGAAAAAGTACCGTTATCTACGATTTGGCAGGTGATCTGGAAGCGTCCATGGCCGAGGGTGTGGAAGGGAAGGAAAAACGCCCTTTTTATACTTTTCTTTTCCGGTTCCGCGATCAGAAGCAAATCTGGATCAAAACCAAGCAGGATTCTTTGCAATGGCTTAAAACGAAAGATTGGGATATTGCCTTCACCGGCCCGTATAATTCGGAGGTGTATGTTAACAATGCCCAGTATCAGTTTAATCCTGGATTTGAAGGAGAAGCGACCAGTACGGCTGTTATCAAACTGGATCAATCCTACGAAGCTGTCAGCACCGCGCCTGATGATGCCGAATTTGATCAAAGCGAAGTGACCAAAATCGGATGGGCATCTTCGGAATCATCCTACGGCTGGTTTCGGTATAGCTTAAGTACCCATATTATGCAGGCTTTGCCCAACAGAACCTATGTAATCCGGTTGCCCGACGGCAAATACGCCAAGTTACAGCTTATCAATGCCTATAAAGGCAATCCGCCAGCAGTAACGAATATGAATTGGCCGGCCCCCTATTTCACCTTCCGGTATTACGTACAACAGGATGGCAGCAAGAATCTATAGGGATTGGTAATTGGTGACTTCCCGAAGGTAACATATCATCGTCATCGCGAACCTGAAGAACGAAGGTGCAGCGATCTAATTACGTCAAAAACACAGATCGCTGCGTCTTTCTTCCTCGCGATGACGCTATTATTTACTCGTCAGAACGAGGAATACGACGCGGCAGTCTTTTCAAAACTTATAATAATAAGATTGCTTCTTCGCTACGCTCATCGCAATGACGTGTTATACTTAATACTTAATACTCAATAGTTTAATAATAAACATATTAATACTTAATACTTAATACTTAATACTTAATACTTAATACTTAATACTAATATAAAAATGAACAAACTATTTAAAATTGCCGCACTAGCATGTGCATTGACTGTAGGATTTACCGCGTGTGACAAACATGCCGAGACACCGTTAGAACAGGAATACCAAGCCAAGGTAATGGTAAAAGATGGCGAGACAAAAGACCTGGCCAATGTCTCTACCACCGTTAACACAAAAGGCACCATTCGTCGGAGCGGAGATGTGTATGCGCTACGTAATTTCAGACAGTTTACCATTGGTGAAAATGGAAGTGCTACAGAAACCGCGGCTACTAATTTCTACTTTGATTTTAAAGAGAATGATGGTGTAAACGCCGCCAATAGTCCATTAATTCTACCTGCTACGACAGCTGCAAAATTGATTGCCAACGCAGATAAAGGTTACACCTTATATTATATCGACAAGGCATTCGAAGAAGTCAGTGCGAATGACAATTACCTCCCCGCTGCGGAAAACACATTAGGTTTGCAATCTGCCTATGCACCAAATGTCATTGGTTGGGCGAGTTACACCGGTGGACCAAAACATCAAGTTATCCCTGTAGAAAACCGGACAATCGTTATTTTTAAAGACGGCAAAGCATTCTTTAAACTAAGAGTAAACAGTGTTTATTCCAACGGAGAACCGGAGAAAGAAGAAGCGCCTACCAACTATTTTTACTATTCCATAGACTATCAGGAATTCAAATAGATTCCACAACATCAGAGGCGCAGTAATAATCTTCGATACCCCTTCGGAGCCGCGCCTCTACTTTTATAAGGCCGAATTTCATAAACAAACTTTAGTTGTCCTTAGATTATTATTTAGAAACAGTATAAATAAAAATCACTTTTCATACATCAAATATCAATTTTCATACATCGATATGATAAAACAGACGTTACCTTTACTATTATTTAGAATCATTACAAATAAATAACCGACAAATATGAATAAGAAAGTTATAAACGCAGTCATCAAAGGTAAATACCTTATCCTTGCTTTTTTGCTTATTGGCATCGCTTCTTCCTGCGATAAGGGCAGCGACCCCAAGCCCGATGATGAAGTCGTCCCGCCAGATGATACAACGCCTACAGATGAAAGCATGTTTTATAAGCTGCATCGGGTAGAGAACTATCAGGGTACGCAGGATAATGACGGTGTCAACGCCGCGCCTACTATTTTCTTCAGTCTCGAAACCAAGAAACCTGTGGAAGAAAAATACAAACAGACCAACCGTTGGGACGTTGCGTTCAGCAGCTTGTTCAACAGCTTTCTGTCGGGCAATAATGGCACCAATTCCACCAATTCCGGTTACGGCAATGCAGCCCGGGGCGGCATCATGATCGTAGAAAAGCCATTTGATGAAGTGGTCAATATTCCCACCGACAGTGAATTCAAAACCGCAGGCGACCTGATTGGTACAGATGACTACGGCGACTACGGCGAGGGTATGGGCTGGTACCTTTATGATTTTTATGGCACCATTATGCGAAACGGCGCTGTACAGGATGCCCACGTCGCGTATGCCTTAGGCAACCCCCTCACGATGAAAAACGGCAGTATCATCCCTGCACGTACGGTTATCGTCCGGACAGCCAAGGGAAACTACGCCAAGATCAAGATGATCTCCTGTTATAAGGACCTGTATACACCGGCACAATGGTACAAAGACGCACCGCATATGTTCTTTACCTTCGAGTATGTCATCGTACCAAAGGAAAGTGCCAAGTTCGAAATCAAATAACAACCGTATTTAATAATAATAAATAATGAATCCAACAACCAAATTTTTAGCATGTGCCCTGCTGGGTTTCATCGGGTTGTCATCCTGTACCAAGACAGAGATCACACCCTATGAAGAAGAGCCGGCAAAACTAATCAGCAGCTACAAGATCGTCAATACGAGCAATGAACTGAAAGGTATGGTCAACGAAAAGGAAAAAACCATTACCGTAGTGATTCCTTATGGTGAGTATTACAACTCCCTGGAACCCGAGATTACCTTAGCCAGCGGCAACACCTTAAAAGCCGATGCCGATACACTGATCACCGATGTATTCGATTACTTTGTGAACGGTCGCGATATCCTGTACCCCATTACGGATCAGCAGGGTAAGACCACGACTTTTAAGCTGATTATCAATACGCTGCAACCAACATTAGAATTTGAAGAAATCAGCACCAGTGCCAGTAGCCCTAAGATATTCGATATGTCAAATACCAGCATCATCAACACCAACTTAGGATTCCAGATATATAACACCAACCTCCTCTATCCCTATTCTGGCAATACCGAGTTGAACAATGATCTCACCATGGGCACTGCGCTAATCGCGGAAGACGGCACAGAATATAAGTTTAAAACAGCCGGCGCCAGCCCCCGACCTGGTTATATCAATATAAACCTGGGATATATAGAAGGCTACATCGTACCGGGCAGCAGCCCACCGATATATACGATGACGCCACCGGCCGGCCTGTACCGTTTAAAGGTGCGGTTCTACAATCGGGAAACCACCTTACAGTATCCAATCCGGATTATTTATTCAAAACCGTTATAACAAAAGAAAAAGACATAAAAAATGAACAGCATAACTATACTAAAACCTTATACTTTCTACTTGCTGGCAGGGTTGCTATGCTTTACCTCCTGCAAGAAGGAGTACGAAACCGCGCCCACACCCTATAACGAGCTGATCTCGTTCAAGGTACCCTATCTGGATGGTAAAGATACCCTCATCGGCATCATCGAAGGTGACAATATATCCATCTGGTGGCCTACCCTCGCCGAATACCCTTTGCCGGCAGAAGTAAAACCGGTCGTCGACATCTCCCGCAATGCGCAGGTATCACCTGCTTCGGAAGCTGCAGTCGAATTGAAAGATGGCATGAGCTACACCGTCACCGCGCAAGACGGCAGCAGCCGTACCTATACGATCAGGCTGACTGCCGAGCTGCCCCCTCCGCCGGCATTCACACAGGAATATGCGCAGCAGGTAGAAGTAGGAGATATGATTCGGCTTCATTTAGCGAACGTGGTCGGCAACGATGAGATCTTCCTACAAAGCGAGGATAACACCGAGTATCCACTGTTACTACAGAGTCAACGCGTCTCAACATACACTAATTACATCTTAGATCAACCGGATGGCTCAGGCATACAGGTAGGCGAATACTATGTGAAGATCAAAAACAAGTACCATACCGTGCGCAGCGAAGGCAAGTTTATCACCGTCAAAGACGAGCCTGCCCGCCCTTATCTCCTGTTCAACCATACGGATACCATCCGGGCAAAGCGGGGGGATATCCTGTCCTTTCCGGTACGGCACCTGTCACCTTCGCTAACAATGTATGGTCTTTCAGTATCCTATAAGGTGAACAACTCAGACAGGGAACTTTATTTTCCATACGTGGGTACAAACGATACCTATACCGAGTACCGTGTGCAGGTACCCGCTACAGCTCCGATTGGCACCGTAAGTGATGTGACAAACTATACTAATATTGACTTTGAAAAGCCTGACGGCGAATACGCTTGGACCGTAGCGCCATACAATCGGTATCCTATAAAAATCGTGGAATAAAAAAGAACAATATCGACCAAAAATAAAAAGGCCTCGGGTAGGCCAAGGAAGCAAAAGAAGGGGAAGTATGCATTCGAACTCCACCTCCCTTTCTCTCACTCTGCTCTCCGGATGATCCGGAAAAGCGCTTAAACAATTTACTCAAATTATTTAAACAACATGAAAACGTCAAATTTTCAACGAATCGTCAAAGGTACTAAAAAAAGTACCATGTTACTAGCGGCAGTTGCATTTGCCACCTCGGTTTCTTTCACATCCTGTAATAAGGACGATGCGCCGGGTGCAGACTTGAGCCTGCAAAATGAGACGGCACAGGTCATATCACCGGGTGCTACGGCAACTTTTACCGGTGCTGCGGGTAGCATCAGCCGGGGATCTGGAGCAAACAACGGCATTTATACCGTAGCCAATTACTTTATCGATAATGGCATCCTGAGCGGTACAGGCTACCATATACCCAATGGCTTTTACTATTTCGACTTGAGCGAAAACGACAATGCGCCCGTACCTACCGGATCTACTACACCTACGGTAAGCTGGGACATCGCCTTTGGCGGTACCGGAAATGCCTACATCACGGTCAATAGCGGAGTTCGTCTGAAAGCGATCGACAAAGCCTTTGCTTCGGTTACTCTTACAGACACCACTGCAGCTACCCTAATCAGCATTGCTGCCGGCGGATTTGGCCATGACGGATTCCTTGCACCGGGGACACCTTCGTCGGATGTAGACCCAACTCCTGCAAGCATCACCGGATGGGCGAACTACTGGTTCGATCAGCATACATTGATAAAAATTGCCAATCGTACCTTAATATTCAAAGATGCGGCCGGTAATGTTTATGCCTTTGACTTCGAAAGTGTCTACGAGAATGCGACTCCGATTCCGGGTGCATCAGGTTTTCCGGATAACTATTCCCGTTTACATTTTCGTTACAAAAAGCTGAACTAACAACTTTTAGCTAACCTCAACACCATGTAACAATAAACACCTGTGCGTTTGGTCGAGCGCACAGGTTGCTTTTTTTTGAAAGTGTTGATGTGATCCGATAAAAATCTTCATTTCGACGACGATAGGAAGAAAAATCAAAAGGCATTTTTAAATAATATTGTCCATAGATTTCTCCATTGCGCTTTGCTCCAGTCGAAATGACGGTATGGTTTGTAGGACTTCCTGTTATCGGTACCGTGTTGAATAGAAGATATTTTTGCTAAAATGAGATATTAAATATTATTAAACCATGCGATTCAATACTTTATTTTGTCATCCTGAACTACGTGAAGGATCTGTTCGACACAGCTTACAGATCTATTACCGGATCATCGGTATAGCCTGTCTGATATTGTTTATTTTCTCAGCCTGCAAGAAGGACAGAAACGAAGATCTGCCAACCTCTCCGACGACGGGTACACGCATGGAGTTTACCCTAGACTCTATCCTACTTTACGCACAACAGGTGTATCTCTGGCGTGAGGCGATTCCGGCCTATGCAGATTTTGCACCCCGTACCCGATATGGCCATATCAGTCCCGAAATTATAGCATTCCAGCAAGAGCTCTTTGACCTTAGCCAACTGAAGTTAGCCCCTAGCGGCCAACCTTATGAACATTCCGAAACGAAAAATACCGCAAAATATTCTTTCTTGGAACAGTACAGTAAAGGCAGTTCGGCAGCAAGTGCAGCTATTGATGCGGCTGACTATGCACAACTGATGGATTTTTGGGAACAGGACGACAAAAAAATAGCCTACCTCTATATCAACAGTTTCCCCGAATTATCGACCGCTAAAAGCCAATTGGATGAAGCTGCCCGGGCAATGGCCGACCGATCAAGCAATTACCTCATTCTCGACCTGCGGCATCACGGCGGCGGCTATGTCAAGACCGCCGAATACCTTGCCAACCTAATTGCTCCGGCTTCATTAAACGGAAAGACCATGTACACCGAGCAGTTTAATCTGCTGCTCCAATCCGGATCGGCCCATATCCTCAAAAAACAGCTGTACTACGATGCCGATGGCAACACCGTACCATACAATGGTAGGTTAGCTACCTTGGCCGATGTGGATTTCAGTGAAAGCAAGAACACCTATTCTTTTAATAAACAAGGGGCACTCCAAAGCATACGGACCATTTACTTTCTGGTGTCCGATCGTACGGCTTCTGCAGCTGAGATGCTGATCAGCGTCCTGAAGCCTTATTTTAAGGTGAAGCTAGTTGGCCGCAAGACCTACGGTAAACCGGTAGGCACATTTCCCATACAGATCGACCGCTACAACATATACCTCACCAGTTTCCTGATCCGCAATGCCGATGGCTGGTCCGATTATTTTGACGGCATGCCGGTCGATATTACAGTTACCGGTAATCGTATTCCCGATCTGGGCAATCCGGAAGAACCCTTACTTGCAGCTGCACTGGCAGATATTACAGCACAGCCTGCAACAAGCAAAAGCCTTAAGCTTCAAGCCAGCAGCGAATCAGTTCGCATAAGCGAACCGGATCAATATTTTAAAACTGACGATTACACGATTCCCGTTGTTAAACAAGACTTTAAACTTAAACCTTTTTAAACCTATACTCTTGCGCACGTACCCTCTATTTCTTACCTTTACGTACATGGAACCACAAGAAGAAATCAAAGTTACAGATCCAAAAAGCAGCAAGCTCAGGTTATGGTTAAAGCGCGTAGGTGTCGGGGCTTTCCTTTTCTTTCTGGCCAAAGGATTGGTATGGCTGGCGGTGTTTTTTTTCTTTGCCAAAACCTGTCAGCAGTAACATCTCCCCACTTTTTAATAAAAAAACAAAACTCTTTTATTTTCAATAAATTATACATACCTTATGGATTATAATCAGGCTCTGCCAACGCTTTTCTGAGACCATTACGTTTACTCTTCTCCTTTAGTCTTCGCATTTTCAGCTGCTCATTTCGTTGTCAATATAACGTATGCAGTACCTTTGGAAGTTTTCAAGTCTCATAAAAATACAAACATCCTTTCTTTTGCGAGCAAATTGATTTATTATTTTGATAATGTCAGCTTCAACGTGATAATGGCGACAGCCAAAATTTTTTTTCATCGATAAACGATAATACAACGCAAAAAGGAACAGATAACATTCGTGTTTATCTGCTATTTTTTTGTGATATTTATCGGGGTACTTTACACAGCTCCTCTAAGTCTGGTCTATGGATACGATTAAGACATGGCGATAAGAAGATAGATCGATTTCAAATATTGCGTTAATTCCCTACATTTAATCATCTTACTGAAAGCCGAAAATGGAGATAAATTAAATTAGGTCGTATAAAATTATCCGTTGGTGCTGTAAACGTGAAAGCAGATAGCGCTACCTACTTAACACAGGAGATGGGTACAACCTGATAAAAAGTGAATATCGAAAGGCAAGCTTGCTTCCGAGCCTCTCCGTTAACAAAGCGATACGGTTTGGGTATTCACTATGATAAAGATGCAAATATGGCCATATTTGCCGTAGAGAGCGACTCATATCGAAAACGAGCCGAGGACGAAAATCCTAAATTGGTAAAAGCGATGAGATCAAGCAAGTAAAAATCATCCTTAACGACGACTTACTACATACTGATCGCTATAAATAAAATCTACTAACACTTGTGAATAGATTGCAAATTCGTTAAGTTTGAGCGTAAACATATATCATCAAACCATGCTAAACAAAAAGATATCTTTAGTCATAATGAGTTTAATTTTTACAACTGCGGTTTATAATGCGTCAGCGCAGGATAAACTTGCAAAGGAAGTCGAAAAGGCGGTAGAGGAATTGACACAGGCAATGCTTAAAGCCGACGGTACTACATTGAACAGATTGGCATCAGACCATCTCTCCTACGGTCATTCCAGTGGAAAAATGGAAACGAAAGCTGATTTCGTGCAGACTTTTGTTTCTCGCTCTTCCATATTTGAAGATATTCAGCTTGCAGAGCAGACCATTCAAATAGTAGACAAAACAGCTATTGTACGTCATACATTAAGTGCTACCACAAACGATCCGGGAAAAGGCAAAGCAAATATAAAATTGGGGATTGTATTGACTTGGGTAAAAACCAACAATCAATGGCAATTATTAGCTCGTCAGGCATTTAAATTATCTTAGTATGGTGTAGAACGCCCACCAATAACAAGTTAAATACAAGAATAAGGCGGTGAAAAACCGCCTAAACTTTTTTATGATTGAAGAAGGTAGATAATGTCTTTCTCTATATCTTGGGGTTTGGTAATCGGTGCGTAACGTTTGAAAGGGATTCCATTTTTGTCCACTAAGAATTTAGTAAAATTCCATTTAATCCGACTTCCTAAAAAACCGCCGAGTTCTTTCTTCAGAAATTTAAATACCGGATGGGTAGTCGGTCCGTTTACATCACATTTTTCCAGGAGTTGAAATGTTACACCATGATTCAACTTACAGGTCTGCTCCATGGATTCATTTGTTTCAGGTTCCTGTCCGGCAAACTGATCCGATGGAAAGCCCAAAACGACCAATCCGTTATCCTTGTACCTTTGATGCAGCACTTCCAAGCCATCAAACTGAGGAGCTAGGCCACATTTGGTTGCTGTATTCACGATCAATAGCACTTTACCGTCAAAATCTCCCATTGATATGAATACGCCTTGCGGCGATTTTACACTTAATTGATGAAATTTACTGGACATATTCTGATTATATTTTTGTTAAATTTAAATAAAATACGTTGCATTAACGATCTTAACACAGTTAGCTTATGAATTAATTCTGTATATTTAAATCAATCTGATAAAAAATAATGCTGTTATAGATATTCGCTATGAAAATTGCTTTCTTCTCTACCCAACCATATGACAAAATATTTTTCGATCGCCTTAATGTAAGTCACCGTTTCACAATCGATTATTATGAAACGCATCTTGGACCACATATTGCCCATACAGTAAAAAATACGGAGACTGTATGTGTGTTCGTGAATGATAAATTAAATGCAGAAGTAATAGAAACATTATCAAATAATGGTGTAAAAATTATTGCATTGCGATGTGCCGGATTTAACAATGTAGATATTGAAGCTGCCAAAAGATATGGAATTAAGGTATGTCGGGTCCCGGCCTATTCTCCGGAAGCAGTTGCCGAACATACGGTAGCGATGTTGCTTACCATGAACAGAAAAATACATAAAGCTTATAATCGTGTGCGCGAGCAGAATTTCTCGCTTAACGGGTTGTTGGGTTCTAATTTGGCCGGAAAAACGGTCGGTGTAATCGGAACTGGTAAGATAGGCAAAGCTTTTATAAGGATCATGCTGGGCTTTGGATGTAAAATATGGGCGCATGACATTTATCCCGACAACAGCCTTACTGAACAAGGCGTACAATACGTCTCATCGGAGCAGGTATTGAAGGAAGCAGATATACTATCACTACACTGTCCGTTAACACCGGAAAACCATTACCTAATCAATCGACAAACAATTAACCTGATGAAAACAGGCGTCGTGCTCTTAAATACTAGCCGCGGTGGTTTAATTAACACAGTAGATATTATCGAAGGATTGAAAACAAAACAGATAGGTGCACTTTGTATCGATGTGTACGAACAGGAAGAAAAATTATTTTTTAGAGACCTCTCTTCCAATATCATCCAAGACGATAATATTCAACGGTTAATGAGCTTTCCAAACGTACTGATTACGGCACATCAAGCATTCTTTACGGAAGAAGCATTGAAAGAAATCGCAGAAATAACGTTGGAAAATATCGCTAAAATCAGTACCGAGCAGATGGACGATAATTCTCCTTCGATGCTCACATAACTTTAGCTTTTACCATTAAAATATGCGTGTCCCATATATAGATATCCATACACATGATAGAGATAAACAAGATGATGTATTATCCTTGCAAAACTGTATAGTATCCAAAGATCATTTTCCCTCCACGATCTGTTCTGTAGGTATACATCCCTGGTATATCGATAATGATTTTGATACGCAATACCAAATATCAGAAACATATGCAGCCAGCGAAAACGTGCTCGCCATCGGAGAATGCGGATTGGATAAACTCACCGAAACAAAGTGGGAAAAACAAATCAGGTGTTTTGAACTGCAAATACAGCTCGCGAATATTGTAGGTAAGCCCATCATCATCCATTGTGTGCGCGCCTACCAGGAAACCTTTCAGGTGCTACTACAACAAAAAGTAGCTGTTCCTGTGATTTTCCACGGTTTTAATAAAAATACAGCCTTAGCACAATCGGCATTAAAGAAAGGCTATCTAATCAGTTTGGGAGCGGATATCCTTTTCGGATCTAAAAATAATTTGATTAACAACCTTCCACTGGAGAAAGTTTTTTTAGAAACTGATGATAAATCTATTAGCATAGTAGATATTTATACGTACTTTTGCGCCGCCCGAAAAATTTCGATGGATCAACTCAGAAATCAACTGGCACAAAATTTTCAAAACGTATTTAAGTATTCCTATTTATAACTATGGAAGATTTATCTTGGTTATCAAGAACAGAGGCGTTGATCGGACGCGAAGCATTAGAAAAATTAGCCAATTCGCATGTGATGGTATTGGGATTAGGTGGTGTTGGTTCATTCGCGGCAGAATTCATCTGTCGTGCGGGAGTGGGTAAAATGACCGTTATCGATGGCGATACGGTAGATCCTTCCAACCGCAACCGGCAACTTCCGGCTTTAGCGACGAACCACGGTGTATCCAAAGCCCAAATTATGAAAGAACGACTGCTAAATATCAATCCTGAATTAAACCTGAATGTTGTAGAGGAATTTGTGATTCCAGAACGTATCCCTTCTTTACTGGAATTAAAACCGGATTACATCGTTGAAGCAATAGACAGTATTACGCCAAAATTATTTTTAATCCGATCTGCATATATGGAAAAAATTCCTTTCGTAAGCTCTATGGGTGCAGGGGGCAAAATGGATCCGACAAAAATCAAAATTGCGGATATCAGTAAATCGTACAATTGTAAACTGGCGCGGCATATTCGTAAAAAACTGCAAAAACATGACATACGTGAAGGCGTCTGTGTTGCCTTTTCAACAGAATTACCCGATAAATCTTCTCTACTCTATACAGATGGAAGTAATTATAAAAAATCGGCGTATGGCACCATGTCCTATCTTCCGGCAGCATTCGGAGGTGCAATAGCCTCAGTTGCAATCCGTGCGCTGATCGATAGGAAAATAGGATAAGCGTATCTTCTTAGTACTAGTAGCACTATAGTAAATTATGCTTCTGCATCACTTTGATTACAAAAGGTTGTATCTGATCGGCCATCCGCATAAATCCTAAATCGTTGGGATGCGTTCCGTCAGTTGTACCTTCGTGATCTGTACCCAATAGTGTGTTGCTATCCAGGTAGTACAGGTGTTTAATTCCTTTGGCTAATAGAGTTTCGTATTCTTTTTTAAATTGTGCATTCTGATCCGCATTCCGTTTATTCCAAACTTGGTTAAAATAACTTAATTCCCTCACGACTGAGGGTATCATAATAATAGGTGTGTTGGGATGATTCGCACGAAGGTGCTGTACAAAATAATGTGTGCGTTCCGACACGATTTCCGGTAAGGAATTAGGTACACAATCTAAAATGAATACATCAGGTTTTCCGGCTGCCAACATATGTGCGACCTCCTGCTCCATCTTCGCGCTGCCACTTACCCCAAGGTTAATAAAATTCAAGCCTGTGCGTCGGGATAATATTGCGGTATAAGCCATACCCGGTCTTCCAGCAGATGCACCTTGAACGATACTCGAACCGTAAACCGCAATATTCCTTTGAAAAGGATTCGACAGCGCTAGAAAATTAGCTCCCTCTTCTATTCCTATTTCCAAAGACTTGGTTTCATCATATAAGGGTAGGTATACTAGAAATTCTTTTGATGTTTGGTCCAAATTATCTACTAAAACACCTTCGTCGCATGTTTTGGCGGTTCCTTTTGAACCCGCATATTGCCATTCACCATCCGCATTTTTGATGTACACATCCAGTCCTTTTTGGGCAATCGACGTAAGATTAGACGATGCTTTTGCATCTGTTACACACCATTTAGCGTGGATGGACGCAGAATTAGACCGAAAGGCGACAAATAAACCTGCGCTATTCGTAAATAAATGCTTAACACGAACGGGTAGATCATTATATTTTAGCGTATCTACACGATGGTATTTGGAAGGTGTATCAAAGAGCTTCCCATAAACAGGCAATTCGTGATATATTACTTTTTTATTTTGCGCATAAGCTACGGGGAGACAACTGGCAAATGCCAATAGATAAATATATACGTTCTTCATATGCTGAAGATATAAAAAAAGAAGTAATTCAAGTAAATAGATTTCGAAATTAACATCAATAAATTATCGTTAGGAAACTAATCAAATTACCCATGTAAAAACACTAAAATATTTAGTAAGTTTGTATCCATGGAATATGCTATTGTCGATATAGAAACTACGGGGTCGTATGCAGGAGGAAATGGGATTACGGAAATAGCAATCCTTGTTCATAATGGGCAGCATGTAATTGAAAAATTCCAGACCTTAGTAAATCCATATCAACCTATCCCCTACCATATCCAGGTATTGACGGGAATAAGTGATGAGATGGTCGAAAATGCACCTTCTTTTCATGAGATTGCACCTAGGATATTGGAATTATTGGAGAAGCGTATTTTTGTAGCCCATAATGTTAATTTCGATTATTCTTTTATTTTTCAGGGTCTCAAATTAGCCGGGTTCAACTGGAAAGCGCCTAAGCTATGCACCGTTAGGCTTGCCCGAAAGATAATACCTAACCTAGCCTCCTATAGCTTGGGCAAATTATGTCAAAATCTCGGAATCACTATACAGGATAGACACAGAGCCCTGGGCGATGCACAGGCAACGGTGATTCTATTCGAAAAATTATTACAGGAGGATAAGGATGGACTCATTTTGTCTACCCTCAAAAAAACAAAAGAACATCGTCTTCCTACACATATTGATGAGGCGGATTTTTTAAAATTACCTGAATCGGTTGGTATATATCTCTTTCGGAATAAACCTGGAGAAATAATTTATGTGGGTAAGGCTATCAATATTAAGAAACGTGTTTTGAGTCATTTTACAGGTAATAACGTTACCCTAAGGCGACAGGCTTTTATCAATGAGATCTGCTCGATAGACTTCGAAGAAAGCGGAACGGAACTCATGGCTTTACTTATGGAATGCCAGATGATAAAGAAACACTGGCCTTCGCACAACAGCGCGCTCAAAAAATATGAACCCAAATTTTGCTTGATTCAATATGAAGACCAGAAAGGATATTTTCGTCTGTTGGTATCAAAATTCAGTAAAAATACAGCAGCTGTTCAGTATTTCGAAAGAGCTTCTGATGCAAATCAACTCCTTTTACAGCTTATAGAACTATTTGACCTCGATACTAAAATATGTTCTTTTTATTCGACGGCTCCTGAAATAAAACACAAAATAACCTATGAGAATTTACCCTCGATAGAAGAATACAACGACAGGGTACAGCAGGCAATTGATTATGTGAATGGAAAAAAAAGCACTTTTTTATTAATGGATCAAGGCCGCCATTTGGACGAAAAGTCTTACGTATATTATAAAAACAATACGCTGCATGCTTTTGGATTTATTGACGCTTCAAATCAGGCTGCGCAAATGGAAGATTTGATAGCAGAACAAGACCGCTGCGTGAGTAATTATTACATGACGAGCCTTGTTCTGCAATATGCTGAAAGATTTCCGGGCAAGGTAATCACTAATCTGGACTAATCCATTTTACCCACGACGATTTTCATTAACTTAGAATAGTCAAAATAGCGTATAGCAATATCTTGCACGTTAGCCGGTGTAATTTCTTGTATCACCTTATTATAGTAGCTATAATAATTCAAATCAAGCCCTGAAAAGTAAACTGCCTTAAACTTATCGACGTGCGAAAATATACTTTCCAATGACCCCAACATTGTGCCCAGCAAATAGTTGCGCACCAACTCTACTTCTTCTACCGAAGATTGCTGCTGTCGAAGATTTTCGAATTCATTTTCAATCTCGGCCAAGGTGGCGTTCGTCACCGCTGTGCCCACTTCAGAAGCAATGGTAAAGAAACCTTCATATTTCAAACTCCCAACTGCCGACCCGATGCTATAGGTATAACCTTTGTCCTCACGTATATTTGTCATCAAACGGGAGCCAAAGAAGCCTCCTAGTAAGGTGTTTACAAACTGGACAGCAGGAAAATCGGCATGCGCTCGATTTACCATCAATCCGCCCATACGAATAGCCGATTGTAACGCTTCTGCTTTCGATTCCAAAATAAGTTTACCTTCTGGCATGACCAGCTGAAAAGAATGTGGATGTACAATTTCAGGTGCTACGCCCCAGTTGTCCGAAAACAAATCTTCAACCATTCGAAGTACTGCATCATCTACATTTCCGGCAATAAAGAGTGTACAATTGCTAGGCCGGAATTGTTTATGGTGGAGTTCCAGCAGTACCTCCCTCTTAATGGTATCGTAAGCCTCTGGCGTCGGAACTACCCCATACCGAGTAGGACCAAATACATGCTGATAAAATAAGCGTCGAGCTACAAAATCATTCTTCTGCAACGAAATCAGTAAAGATTGCTTGTTATTACGTATATATGTATCCAGTTCTTTCTGCGGAATAATACTATTCGTCAAAATATCTTTGACCAATGGCAACACGTTATTCACATATTTGTGCATGGTATATAAGGTCAAGGCCGTATGATCAAAACTGTATTCGGGCATCAAATAGGCCCCATAAAAATCAATATGCTCTGCTATCTCTGCACTGGTATACGTCTTTGTTCCCTCTTTGAGCATGGAACAGAGTACCGTATTTAGCAACGGGTTTTCAGCACTATCAAACACATTGTCAAATACAAATTCAAATTTTATTAAATCAAGCTCTGGCGCCTGAAAAACAAAAGCTCTTAATCCGTTGGTGTACCCGATAGATTCAGGATGCACAAACGTAAGGTCTTTAATGGTCTGGAATTCTGGAGCAGTATATCTATTCAGCATGCTGCCCTCCTTTAGCGTGATATATCAAAGTTGATGAGTTTTCTTTTCGAAAAAGTTGATTTGCTATTTTCCGGATATTCTCCTTCGTAACGGACAAATATTTCCCGACTTCTCTATTATAATCTCCTGCATCTCCTAATAATTCATAATATGCCAAATTCATCGCCTTATCTAGGATGGATAACTCGGCGAAAAGCATAGTGGATTCTATCTTATTTTTCACTTTTTCCAACTCCTTATCTGCTACCTCTTCCGTTTTCAGTTTCTCCAATGCTTCCCATAAGGCGACTTCTGCCTCAGAGAGAGATACATTAGCCGATGGTTTACCTTCTACGATAAAAAGATTATCGTCGATACTTCCCATCACATACGCGTTGACTTCGCTAAACAATTGTTTTTCTTTTATCAACGAACGATATAGGCGAGAAGAGGCTCCCCTAGAAAGAATATCAGACATTAAATCCATGGTCTGGTAGTCTTCGGACAACCTCCCCGATCCATGAAATGCGATATATAGACTATCTACAGGAACATCGGCCTCTATTTCTTCCCTCCTAGCTTCTATTTGCTCAGGCTCTTGGGGAAGATCTCGATGATACGGAATACCTGCAGGGATATTTCCAAACCATTTTTCAGCTAATAAGCTAACCTGTTCGAAAGTCACATTTCCCGCCACAACCATAATGGCATTTCTTGGGGTATAAAATTTGTTAAAAAATGCCTTAACATCTTCTATCTTGGCATCCTCAATATGCTTTAACTCTTTACCTATAGTAGCCCAACGATAGGGATGCACTTTATAGGCTAATGGCCTTAATCGTAGCCACATATCGCCATACGGCTGATTGAGGTACCTTTGTTTGAACTCCTCGGAAACCACCTGTCGCTGCACTTCTAGGCTTTGTTCGCTAAATGCCAAGCTTAGCATCCGATCACTTTCCAACCAAAAAGCTGTCTCCAAATTGTTCGCCGGGAGCGTCAAATAGTAGTTTGTAATATCATTGCTTGTAAAGGCATTATTCTCTCCTCCAACTTGTTGCAAGGGACTGTCGTAATTTGGAATATGGACCGACCCACCGAACATTAGGTGTTCGAAAAGGTGTGCGAATCCTGTTTGTTCTGGAGATTCATCGCGAGCGCCTACGTTGTATAAAATATTGACAACTGCCATGGCGGTAGTATGGTCTTCGTGCACCAATACGTTCAGGCCGTTATCTAATTGAAATCTGTTGAAATTTACCATCTAATGTGTGTGTGTGAATTAGTTCACCCAATCGATATCTTTTTTTAATAAATCTAAGGTGCCTTGTTCTGCCGACCCAGGTTCAGCTTTAAAATCATAAAACCAGTTTGCCTGTGCAGGCAAACTCATTAATATGGATTCAATGCGTCCATTTGTTTCTAAGCCAAATTTAGTCCCCGAATCGTATACCAAATTGAATTCGACGTAACGACCGCGACGTAGCAACTGCCAATCCTTTTCGCGTTGGCTAAAACTACGTGTACGGTTTTTGTTTACCAAGTCTATATAGGTAGGTGCAAATATACGACCTAAATCACAGGAAAAATCAAAAATCTGCTCAAAGATCATACCCGTCTTTTCGGGTGTAAGTTTGTCGTAAAAAACACCTCCTATCCCTCGCGTTTCCTCCCGATGCTTGATGAAAAAATAATTGTCGGCCCAGGTTTTAAAATCGGAATAAAACTCAGGATGATGCTTATCGCAAACCGATTTAAGCTGTTGATGAAAAAAACGAGCGTCTTCCTTCACCACATAATGTGGTGTCAAATCTATACCACCACCAAACCATCTCGTTTGTTCATTTAATTCAAAATATCGGATATTCATATGAATTATGGGAACATGCGGATTATTGGGATGAATAACGATGGAAACTCCTGTGGCGAAGAATTCATCTTCTTCTACCCCGAAAGCTTTCTTAATAGCTGCAGGCAGTTTGCCGTGTACAGCTGAAAAATTAACGCCTCCTTTTTCAATGATATTTCCATTTTGCAGGATCCGCGTGCGGCCACCGCCGCCGCCATCACGTTCCCATAATTCCTCCTGAAATTTTGCGCCACCATCCAACTTTTCCAAGGCTTGCGTAATTTCATCTTGTATAGTCATGTAGGCATCTGCGATATGTCCTTTTGAGATCATGTTATGTTAATTTTTCAGCTAATTTTGACACTTCAAATATGGCGGGCCGATGATTATATAATACCTCATATACCATATTACATATTGGCATTTCTAACTTGTTTTTATGGATAATGCTCTGAATACAACCGGAGGCATAGTACCCTTCGGCAACCATATTCATTTCCAACTGAGCAGATTGTACAGTATACCCCTTACCGATCATATTACCAAAGGTTCGATTGCGGCTAAATTGCGAATAAGCAGTTACCAAGAGATCGCCAAGATAGACGGAAGCATTTATTTCCCGGTCGGCAGGATCAATTTTCTGCACAAAATACTCCATTTCCCGAATAGCGTTTGAAACCAATACCGCTTGAAAATTATCTCCGTAACCCAATCCATGGCATATGCCTCCCGCCAACGCATATATATTTTTTAAAACTGCACCATATTCAACACCCAAAACATCATCCGAAATATTGACATTAATATACCTGTTAGATAGTAAATCTGCGACAATTCGCGCCTTATTTTGATCTTTGGAGGCAAATGTTAAGTAGGAAAGTTTCTCCTGAGATACCTCTTCGGCATGACAGGGACCACCTATTACAACAATATGGTCCAATGGGACGCCATAGGTTTGATTTAGGTATTCGCCAACGATTAAATTTTCGTCCGGGATTATTCCTTTAATGGCCGAAACGATAATTTTCCCTTCCATATCTTGATTCTCCACCCCTCTTAACGCGAGCTTTAAGTAAGCTGCTGGTGTATTTAAGATTACAATATCAGTAGACAGTATTGCTTTTCGAGCATCGGACATTACATGATTCTCATCTAGCTTCACCTCTACCGCACTAAGATAAGTAGGAGTGTGTCGGTACCTATTTATGTATTCAACATCTTCTTCTTTACGTACCCACCAAAAAACTTCTTTTTCTAATTTATTGTCAGCTAACATCTTAACCATCGCAGTAGCCCAACTGCCGCTTCCTATGACACTAACAGTATGTTTAGATATTTTTTGCATATTCAAAACCATGCGCAAAGATACTTAATATTACGTGAAAGACTATCGATTATGCCCCCCATTATATCCACTTAGGTACAAATATGAATACGCGACACCGATATAAAAAAGTCCCTTTTTATTATCTTTGTTAGAATTAATTGCTATATCTAATATCTCAAGTCTAACATCTCATATCTAACATCTAAGTACTAATGATTACTGAAAAGAAAAAAATGATCGCCGGAGAAGCATATTTTGCAAATGATAAAACACTTTCTGAAGACAGATTACTCGCGCAAACATTATGTTTTAGGTTTAATCAATTGGAACCACGACAAGTAAAGGCAAAAAAACAGGTCATCAAAGATCTATTTGGCAAAACAGAAAAGATGTTTTATATAGAACCTCCATTTCGCTGTGATTACGGTTACAATACTGAAATTGGCGAAAATTTTTACGCCAATTATAATCTCACCGTCCTGGATTGTGCACCTGTTCGCATTGGCGACAATGTAATGATAGCACCCAATGTTTCTTTATTCACAGCGGGACACCCAATTCATCACGAACTGCGGAATACGGGACTGGAATACGCTATTCCGATTACTATCCGTGATAATGTGTGGATCGGTGGTAATACAGTTATTAATCCAGGTGTAACTATCGGTGAAAACACAGTTATCGGCTCTGGATCAGTGGTTACCAAAGATGTCCCCGCAAATGTAATAGCAGCAGGTAACCCATGCCGAGTTCTGCGAGCGATCACCGATGAAGAAAAAGATTATTATTACAAACAGCGAAAAATTAAATAAATTTTTAACCTAAATTAATATTATTTTTTATATGTTAATCTACACCTGTAAAACGAACCAGCTTTCCATATGGTATCTTTACAGACTTCTTTCACATTTCTTAATACGAAGGAAATCAAGCGAATTTTTCAGGGGCATTGTTAGTCGTAAATGAACGATTAATTTAGTCAGTTTGTCGCTCGCCGCGACGGGGCTTTCATTTTTTCTTAATAAAAAACGAAACAAAAAATCAAGGCTGATACCGTATTTGTCGTTCCGGCGACGAGATGATGCACAGCGCAGCTCTTAGGCCTCCAGCGCTTAAGCCCATTTCAAAGGCTGAGACCCGCTTGGCCAATTCAACTCGAACGTTTCTACATCGCATCCATCTGCTGCCTTCCCGTCCAAATCCGCTTAGGCCATTTTTCTTCGCTTCTATGGATGAACTAGATGGTATCAACAAATGCACAATCCTCACATTTCCGAAAATGTCGCCTTAGCCATTTGCCGTTAGCAGGAGGAAGCATGAACCATTGTCGCGAATGGGTACAGCGACACGCTTTTGCACACTTTTGGCAAGACAAAAGTGTGGACCCGTCGCGGTCTAAGCGACAAAAAACACTGAATAGGATTTTAAAAAGTGAGCTAAGAAAACCGTTCATTTTTTAATATCCGCCCTACTTTTTAAGACTGTAACCAAGATTGAACAGCGGATATATTAAGCTACCCTAACAGTAGTGCAAAAAAACCGAAACGGGAACTTCAGGATTTTTAAACCAATTATTAACCTAAATTATGAAATTTAAATTTCACGATCTATTGTAAAAAAAAGATTTAACTTACGTTATTATGTGTACTAAATCATTACTATTTACTTCTAACCAACTGTACCAACAGGATAAAGCTCAAAACAAAACTCATTGTAAAACCCAGCCACGAGATAATTGGCATACCCCATAATAAATACCCTACCCTACCGTGCGCTAATATACTGGCACCGACACCGAACGTCATGGCTAAGATAGACAGCAAAAATTTATTCCCTATTCGGTGAAAGATAAGCTGAAGGTGATCGAAATCCCTGATCTTATGATTCAACGTGATCTTATCATTCTTCAGCTTTTCGAGCAGGGATAATAAATCCATGGGCACATCTATCATGACATCCTTTAAAAACAGCGCCTTTTCTTTTAACTGCTCTGCCAAATACTCTGCAGAAAACTTTTGATCGGCGATCTTTTTCGCAAAAGGCGAAATACTTTCGGGAATATTCAACTCCGCATTTAACTGCCGGCCAGTACCTTCTAATATAGACACACCTCGTAACAATACGTATACAAAATCAGGCATCAATATATGATTAGTCTGCAAAATGACATTTAATTTCTGTAACATAACAGCAATTTTAATATCGTCAAGCGCATTCTGCTTAATCATTTCAAAAATTTCGTAAGCATCTCTTTCGAGGCTGCGCTCGTCTTCAATATGGTGCGCTATCGCAAGTTTTTTGATATTTTTCAGAAGTCCTTTCGCGTCATTCATCAGAAAATTAATCACCATGGACTCGATTATTTTTCGATCTTGTGGCACCATAAATCCCATCGCTCCGTAATCCAAGAAAACGATCTGTCCTTTTCTGTTTACAAACACATTTCCGGGATGGGGATCGGCATGGAAAAATCCATGTAACAGCAGTTGTTCAAGGTAGAGGTCCAATACATTTTGAAGAACGGATTTTGGAGGGAGACCAAATGTCGCTAAACCCGCTATATCATTTACTTTTACCCCATCGATAAGCTCCATGCATAGCATCTCATCAGAGCTATATTGGCGGTATACCTTAGGTACATGTGTTTCCTTATTCCCTTTGAAATTTCGTCTGAAACGCTCAATATTATTGAGCTCGTTCGTAAGGGAGAGTTCTTTTAACAATGAATTCTCGAACGAAACAGCTATCTGATAAAGGTTCATTTTATTAAAAATCTCATATTTTTTTTCCAAAAGTTTCACGAGGTCTTTAATAAAATCTAAATCCGCACGAATAATCGCATCGACATCCGATCGTTTTATCTTCAAAATGACAGATGTTCCATCGCTCAGTTGTGCTTTATACACCTGCGCGATGGATGCTGCTGCAATTGGTACAGGATCGATAAACGCGAAGTGTTCATCAGGTTCTATATCAAGCTCCAGATTTAAACGAAAGTTGATATCAATATCTTCCGTAGGAACATTGTCTTGTAGTTTTATAAGTTCTTGGCGAAGATCTTCTGGAATAATATCTGCCCGATTACTTAGCAATTGACCCAATTTAATGAAAGTCGGGCCCAATTCTTCTATCGCCAATCGGATACGGACATTAAAATCTTCTTCAAATATTTTACGCGTATGATTGTTCCAAAGTAAGAAACTGTCCGGGAGTATACGGTCGATATTAGATCTAGAGATCGCTTCATCAAATCCATATTTCGATAAAATTTTAAGAATCTTGCCTATTCGCTTTATTTTTTCAAGTCCGTACATGCCTTCAGCATTTTATTACTTATTTAGATGGCAACAATATGTCTACCACTTTTTCGCCTAATCGGGTGATATCTGATTTCAAGCCAACCATTACCGTGAGCACATGTACTGGATTTCCCTGTATCTTATTTACATTATACAAGTATCCCATTTCGGCCCCAAGGAAAAAGCCTTTAAATTTGTAATCGGCACCTACGCCCAGTTTGGTGCCAAACGCCATTGAATACTTACTTTCCATAATCACTTTATTCCCTACATCATTTGCGCGGGGCTCAATAACCAACCCTATTGTTGGCCCCAGATACGCGTAGGTATTTAATTGGTCATATTGCTTACGCATGCCACCAGCAAGGCTAAGCATATAGAAAGTGGATCGGCCATTCTCCACCATTCGATTATACTCAGCATCATCTATCAACTGGTTGTAGTTAAACGACATTAAGTACAAAGCGGGATAAAGATAGTATCTTGGATTCTTTAATGTGATATCTAGCCCCATACTTCCCGAGAATAACTTCGGAGATAATACGTTTTTCGTTTTGCCCAATGGAATACCAATCCCAGTCCCCGCGAAATAATAAACCTTCTTGTAATGTAGTGTATCCGTTCCGCTTTGCGAAAAGGCTAGGCCATACGAAAAAATAATAACCAGGATAATAAATAGTCTTTTCATCAATCTTCAATACAGTTTGTTATGTAACAATAAATTAAGCAAAAAGGTTTGAAAAGAAAGATTTAATTTTTTCCGCAAGTTTTTTTTTATAAATAATTTTTGCTTTGCGGTCCCTGATTGAAAATCAAATCTATAATACTCAGTTCAGGGATAAAACCCAATCTATCATTGAACACCTGAAAATATGGTTTTGGTGCTTCAAAAATGGAGGGTCTTTTGGGGTGAATAAGACTTCTGTAATCCAGCATGTCGGGGGGAGTCTTCTTATAGCTATCCGTAAAGGAAATACTTTTATTGATTTTCATTAGTTTTAAGATTAGTTCCAGCTGCGACAGATTGTAATCAAACAAAAACTCACTTTTTTTTTCATAAAACCTTGCAAACTCGTCCTCGTAGAATTCAAAATACGCTGAACTTCGGTATGCCGTCTGTAAGCTCTGCCAATGCAATCGCTGCCAATCGTGGTCATAATTGATTCGGACATCTTTCATAGCTACATGTTCCTTACGACCATGTATTATGGGAACAAAAAGCTCTAAAATGCCGTTGGCTGTGGCTATTTTCGCACGAGTTCGATAAGTTTGTTTCGGATAATGTTCATACTTATCCAAAACAATAGGAAAATCGTGTTTATAAATTGCATGAAAATAAGATACTGGAGGAAGATACGTTGCCGATAATAAGAGCTGAGTAGACATAAACTAAAATTAACTATAAATTATGACGCAAAAATAACTTTATTTAAGGATTATACGCAACTGAATAAATTGCTTTTATATGCAACTTTATCTAAGTTTGTACCTCAGATCGTATGCAGCAAACCGTATTGATGAATAAAAAGATTATTTCGGGTTTACTATTTTGTTTTTCTTTGCTGCCTTTTTGGGCATTGTATATCCTATCCGATTTTTTGTACTTTGTTATTTATTACGTCTTCAAATATCGAAAATCGATCGTTATTAGCAATTTACAAAACTCTTTTCCTGAGAAATCAGAAGACGAAATTCATCAGATTGCGAAGAAATTCTTTCGCTATTTCCCTGATATCATCGTGGAAGCGTTAAAAATGCGAACCATTACAGAAAAACAAGTAATCAATCGCATTGAATTATTAAATCCCGAAGAAGTGTACAAGCATTTTGAAGTAGGAAAATCTGTAATCGGCGTGACAGCGCATTATGGAAACTGGGAGTTGGGAATCTACCGAATGTCGCTTATGACGAAATATCCTCGTCTAATTATTTACAAACCGTTGAACAATAAAGATTTTGATCAGATATACAATAGTATACGCACACGCTTTGGAGCAACGATGGTGCCGATGAAGCAAATTTTACGTCACTTGGTCAGGTTAAAAAATCAACGCAAAATGAGTATGTTTGTAGCTGATCAAACTCCCCTGCATCAAGACTCAGACTATTTCATGGAGTTTTTAAATCAAGACACCTTGGTGTATACCGGTGCGGAACGGATTGCTCAACTAACGGAAAGTCCGGTAGTATATTGTCACATCGGTAGAAAACAAAAAAGAGGCCACTATTATTGTAAATTTACTACATTAGTAGAAAATCCATCCACGCACCAAAAACATGAAATAACGCAAATTCACAATAAATTCACAGAAAAAATGATCTGTGGAGAGCCGGCATATTGGTTGTGGACACACCGTCGTTGGAAAAGAACAAGAACAACTGAAAAATGATAGAATATCCCAAAGTTGCTGTTGTCATATTAAATTGGAACGGTAAATTTTTCTTAGAGAAATTTTTACCATCCGTGTACAATAGTACTTACCCTAATATTGAATTTATTATCGGAGACAATGCTTCTACAGATGATTCTGTAGCCTTTGTCAGGGAATACTATCCCACAATCCGTATTATCCACAATGACGATAACTATGGATTTGCCGGTGGATATAATAAGGTACTTAAAAAAGTAGAAGCAGATTATTTTATCTTGCTCAATTCAGATGTAGAAGTAACTCCTTCTTGGATAGAACCGGTTATTGATTTTATGCAAAAAAATGACTTTGTAGCCGCACAGCCTAAAATCAGAGCATATCATCAACGGGATTATTTCGAACATGCCGGGGCCGCCGGAGGACATATCGATTATTTTGGTTACCCATTTTGTAAGGGTCGTATCCTCAATATTACCGAAAAAGATGAAGGTCAATATGATGTGGAAAATGAAATTTTTTGGGCAACCGGAGCCGCTTTATTCATTAAATCAAATGCCTGGCGGGAAGCAGAGGGATTTGATGCAGATTTTTTCGCACACATGGAAGAGATTGACTTATGTTGGCGACTTAAAAAAATGGGTTATAAAATTGGCTATACCCCAGCATCCGTTGTATATCATGTGGGCGGCGGCACGCTAAATACAAGCAACCCCAAAAAGACGTATCTTAATTTCCGTAATAATCTTCTTATGCTCCAAAAAAACCTTCCTTTTTGGCGTGCATTAGCAGTCATTTGGACTCGTTTGTGGCTGGATCTCGTCGCTTTACTGCATTTTCTCGCGGAAGGAAAACCACGGGACGCATGGGCTGTAAGCCGTGCTCACCAATATTTCTTTCTATATTTTTTTAAAACAGCATTAAAAAGAAAAAAATATAATGCCATAGAAAACAAAACGGGACTTTATAAAAAATGCATAATTTGGGATTTTTACACGAATAAAATACAAAAATACAGCAACCTGTCTGTAAATAATTTCCACAAGAAGTAGCAATACCGAATTTTAATAACTTCAAACTTTTCTCACGTAATTTTAATGGGTTAAAATATTGGTATAAAATTATTTTCCCCCTTAAAATTTCTTATTTTCGTAACCTATGTCGCAAGATATTCAAGATAGAATTTTAAAATTAACAACAGAATTAAATGATTATAATTACCAATATTATGTATTGGCAAATTCTGTCGTTTCTGATTTTGATTTCGATAAAAAACTCAAGGAATTAGAGGCATTAGAAAACGAATACCCCGAATATAGAGACCCTAACTCTCCCACATTAAAAGTGGGCGGAGACATTACCTCTAAGTTCAATACCGTGGCCCACCGCTGGTCAATGCTGTCGTTAAGCAATACCTATAATGAACAAGAGCTTAGGGATTTTGATGAGCGGGTACAAAAAGCCATAGGTCATCCCGTAGATTACGTTTGCGAACTCAAATTCGATGGGCTTTCGATATCCATCACATTTGAAAATGGCAAACTGGCACGAGCCATCACCCGTGGAGATGGAACCCAAGGTGATGAGGTCACCAACAATGTAAAGACTATACGGAGCATTCCGCATCAATTAAAAGCTGGAGCATATCCTCCCTCTTTCGATATTAGGGGGGAGATATTTATGCATAAATCAGCTTTTTTGAGGCTCAACAAAGAACGGGAAGATAACGGGGAGCAAACGTATGCAAATCCTAGAAATTTTGCTTCGGGAACGATTAAGCTCCAAGATTCTGGCGAAGTCGCAAAAAGACCACTAGATTGTTTCCTTTATTTCTTGTATACCGAAAATAGAAATAGAATTTTCGCCACGCATTGGGATAGCCTTCAAGCAGTAAAAGAGTGGGGATTTCCGGTATGTGATGAAACGAAACTTTGCACTTCGATTGATGAAGTACTCAATTTTGTTCATTATTGGGATATCCAAAGACACCAGTTGACATATGATATTGATGGAATTGTCATCAAGGTAAACGAATATGCCTATCAGGAGGAATTGGGATTCACGGCAAAATCGCCGCGATGGGCTACTTCTTTTAAATTTAAGGCCGAACGCGTAGAAACAATTCTTAACAGTATAAGCTATCAGGTCGGTCGTACCGGAGCGGTAACACCTGTAGCCAACCTGCAACCCGTTTTATTGGCAGGTACTACAGTAAAGCGCGCTACACTGCACAATGCAAATGAAATAGCACGATTGGACTTACACGCAGGAGATACCGTTTTTGTAGAAAAAGGAGGAGAAATCATTCCAAAAATCATAGCCGCTAATCCCGAAAAAAGACCCGTCGATGCGAAAGCTATCCAATACCCTACGGCATGCCCCGAATGCGGCACCACGTTAGTCCGTCGCGATGGCGAAGCCGTTCATTATTGCCCGAATGAAGACGGGTGTCGTCCGCAGATCGTTGGCAAAATGCAACATTTCATCGGCCGCAAAATGATGGATATTCAGGGATTGGGCAAGGAAACGATTGAAACTTTTTATCGATTGGGTTTAATTAGACGCATATCGGATCTGTATTCACTAGCTACCCGACAGGATGAATTAGTCAATCTAGAACGGTTCGGTCAAAAGTCCATTGACAATATGATTGCCGGATTGGAAAAATCGAAGGAAAAACCTTTTGAAAAAGTCTTATTCGCATTGGGAATCCGGCATGTGGGCGAAACCGTTGCCAAAAAACTGGCGCTGCATTTTAAATCGCTTGAACAACTAAAAAATGCCAGTATCGAAGATATCGCCAATGTCCAGGATGCTGGAATCCGGATAGCAGAAAGCGTTTACGAGTATTTACATCAAGACGCCCATCTCGCCGAGCTCGATAAATTAGCTCAATACGGCCTAAATTTCGCAATAGCAGAAAAAGTAATCCTCTTAGCTGGTGAGAACCTGTCTGGCAAAACATTTTTGATATCCGGTGTATTTGCTGATTTTTCGAGAGAAGAATTAGGAGCGTTGATCGAATCTCATGGCGGTAAGATGCTGAGCAGTATTTCTGCCAAATTAGACTATCTGGTAGCAGGCGATAAGATGGGACCTTCTAAACTGGTTAAAGCAGAGAAACTTAAAATTCCTATTATTTCAGATCAGGATCTATTAAAAATGATTAATCAAAATTAAACAATTATATAATACAATTTATTTAACATGAACGAGCTTCACGGCGCAGGGGTGGCATTGGTTACACCATTTAATGCAGATGGAACGATTGATTTTGAAACGTTAGGAAAGCTAATAGAGTTTCAAATTGCGGAAGGAATGAACTACTTAGTATCATTAGGCACAACTGGCGAAACTGCCACATTGACGGCTGAAGAACGAAAACAAGTTTGGGAGTTTACGGCAACAACAGTAAATGGAAGGATACCGTTAGTAGCGGGAATTGGTGGAAATAATACCGTGGAAATAGTAAAACAAGTTCAAGGATTTAGCATTCAAGGATACTGCGCAATCTTATCCGTATCACCTTATTATAATAAACCAACTCAAGAAGGAATTTACCAACATTATAAAGCTGTTGCCGAAACTTCAGCATTGCCACTGATTCTATATAATGTACCCGGGCGTACGGGAAGTAATATAAGTGCAGCGACGACCGTTCGTCTGGCAACTGATTTTAAAAACATAGTGGGGATTAAAGACGCTTCAGGCAGCTACGCCCAATTCTCGGAGATACTGCGCGACAAACCGGACGACTTCCTATTGATTTCAGGAGATGATCCCGCAACTCTTCCTATGATGGCACTGGGTGCAGTCGGAATTATATCTGTGGTGGGAAATGCGTTTCCAAGAAAAGTAAGCACATTGGCAAGATTGTGCGCCGACGGAAATTTCCCCCAAGCTCGTTTGATTCACAGCGAGTTGCTTAAAATCACGGATTTATGTTTTGTAGAAAGTAATCCATGTGGTGTGAAATATATCATGAAGCTAATGGGAATAGGTAGCGACCATGTACGCCTGCCCTTAGTACCGATCGGAGAAATGACCCAAAAAGATATTCAGAATGAGTTACAACAGATAAATTAAAATTCTTAATAACCAAACATTCTATTATCTTTATTCCTGTAAATAGATTTGTTATGACGGAAATCAATAGTACAGAGCGAAAATCTTCAGGTGTGAAAAAAGTAATAAGTTGGCTTTTGTTGATCATTTTCCTTGGTTTAGGGGCGTTCATCTATTATAAATATTATTTTGTATTCGGTGAAGGTGTCAAATCTGGATATTTAAATTATGCTGTTAAAAAAGGAAACTTATTTAAAACCTATGAAGGCAAATTAATCCAAGAAGGTTTCGGAAGCGGCAAAGCGGGGGGAATTACCAGCAACGAATTTGTGTTTTCGGTAGATGACGATTCGATCTTTCGGCAATTGGAATTAAATAGTGGCAAATTTTTCGATCTACATTATAAAGAATATCATGGCGTACTCCCTTGGCGAGGCAATTCCGTCTATATCGTAGATAGAATTGTAAATATGAAATAAGGGATATGGCAGAAATGATTGTATGAACAAACAAGCTTTTATCTTACTAACGCTATGCAGTTTCACGTTGTTGACGGCCCATGCGCAACGAAAAAAAAAGATACGTGAAGGCTTTGAACGATCCCCACAACAAGAACTGGTTTACGATAACAGGAGCTATTTAGATGCCATAAATACCGTACAGCTCTTTCCCCTAGGAAAAGAAAGCCAACTGCCTATATATACTTTGGGTAGTCAAGATCAGCTGTTGCTCTCTTTCGATGATCTTCGGGCAGATGTAAGAAGTTATTATTATGGCATCGAACATTGTAATGCCAACTGGGAGCCGAGTCGTGTGTCTCCATTAGATTACGCCCAGGGATACAACGAAGATCGTCTGGATGATTATGCGCAATCGCAGGGGACATTTCAAGCCTATACGCATTACAAAGTAGCTTTTCCAAATGAATATATACGACCGAAAATTGCCGGAAATTACCTATTAAAGGTATATGAAGATGCCGACAAAACTCGATTGGTCGTAACGCGACGCTTTTACGTCGTGCGTCCATTGATTCAGGTGGGAACTGATATCCTTCCTTCGGTACAGGTAGCAAAAAGAATGACCAATCAGAAGATTGACGTTATGCTCAGAACACCTTCGCTAAGCATTCCCAATCCCGAACGTGATATGCAGGTACATGTATTTCAAAACCAACGTGAGGACAACAAAATGGTTTTAACCAAACCTATGTTTATTGGAAATAATGAGATCAAATATAACAACAGCGAAACCTTAGACTTTCCGGGGAATAATGAATTTCGATTCGTTGATTTACGCAGTTTTCGATTGGGCTCTAATCGGGTTCAGCAGATTCAAAATGACAGTCTCATCTCGATCAATGTATTAGCCGACGAGGATTTACGGGATGCCAACTACGCTGACACCTATGATGAAAATGGAAAGTTTTACATACGCAATCTGGATTTTGAAAATCCGGAGATCCAATCCGACTATGCAGATGTCCATTTTTCACTACAGACGAATCAGAAGATAACGGGAAATATTTACCTTGTAGGTGGTTTCAATAACTTTCAACGAAATGAACACAATAGACTAACCTATAACCCGACGTCGAAAAATTGGGAGGTTGCGCTGAAGCTAAAACAAGGGTTATACGATTATGAATATGTACTCGAAACTCCAGAAGGTAAGATCATCACCAATGCGTTTACAAATAGTTTCTACGCCACCGGAAATGATTACCTAGTATTGGTATATAATAGACGTATAGGAACTTACTGGGATGAACTACTGGGTGTAGGAAAAGTGTCCATTCACAATAAAACAAACAAAAATCAATAATAAGGTGGAAGAAAAGGATGAGAATAAACAACTTAAAAGGGGCTTAAGTAACCGACATATACAACTCATTGCATTAGGGGGCGCCATTGGAACTGGGCTCTTTTTGGGAATAGGAAAGGCTGCCGTATTGGCCGGCCCTTCGGTTATATTAGGTTACGCAATTGCTGGAGTTGTTGCTTTTTTCATCATGCGCCAGTTGGGGGAAATGGTCGTAGAAGAACCCGTTTCGGGTAGCTTCAGTTATTTCGCCAATAAATACATGGGACCTTTTGGCGGGTTTTCATCAGGGTGGAATTATTGGGTATTGTATATATTGGTCAGCATGGCCGAGCTGACGGCCATTGGTATATACGTACAATTTTGGTGGCCAGAAATTCCATTGTGGGTATCCAGCACCTTCTTTTTTATCGTCATTAATTCAATTAATCTGGCCTCTGTAAAAGTATACGGAGAAACTGAATTTTGGTTTTCTATCATAAAGGTTGCGGCAATAATTGCCATGATCCTATTCGGGTCGTACTTATTGATCAGCGGATCAGCCGGAGAACGAGCGACAGTAGAAAACTTGTATAATGATGGTGGATTTTTCCCAAAAGGTTGGCTTACGAATGCCCAGGATGGTAGCTATCAAGGGTTGCTTGCTGCGCTGGTCATGATCATGTTCTCTTTTGGAGGACTCGAATTAGTAGGGATTACTGCTGCTGAGGCTGAAAACCCGGAAAAGAATATCCCCAGAGCGACAAATCAGGTACTAATCCGTATTTTGATATTTTATGTAGGTGCTTTATTTATCCTATTTTCTTTAATGCCATGGCGCACTATTACCGCCGATACCAGTCCGTTTGTAGAAGTGTTTAATGCGCTTAACAGTTTTGAATTTACGCTTTTTGATAAGACATATTACTTTACTACAATCATCGCGAACATACTGAATCTAATCGTGCTGACAGCAGCATTATCTGTCTATAACAGCTGTGTATATAGTAATTCACGAATGTTATATGGTCTGGCTGAACAAGGAAACGCCCCCCGATTTTTGAAGAAATTGAATAAAAATCATTCGCCCATTGCTGCCATAATCGTTTCGGCAATTTTGGTGGCAGTATGTATTGTCGTTAATAAGATCATTCCCGAAAAGGCGTTAGAAATTTTGATGTCGTTAGTGGTATCTTCCTTGGTAATCAATTGGATAATGATATCATTTACACACATCTATTTCAAAAAACAAAAGATAAAAGAGGGTGTTAACACGAAATTTCCGTCGCTCTTCTATCCGATCAGTAACGTGATTTGCTTGGTGTTTTTAGTTGGGGTTTTGGTAATGATGTGGTTCACCGGACTTAAGATATCTGTCGAACTTATTCCGATTTGGTTATTGATACTTTGGTTGAGTTACCTCATGGTAAAAAGGAATAAAGCAAAGTCATAACAACTTCTATTTTCCATAATTCTGTTAGAATATTGTTTTGGCAATACCGCCATCCAGCGGAATGGAAGCCCCTGTTAAAAAGGAGGCATACGATGAGGCGAGGAAAGCTACAAGGTAACCATATTCTCTAGGATCTCCTAACCTGCTCATCGGTACAGATTGCATTCTTTTTTGTTTTACCTCATACAGTGCAGTGCCTTCTTTCTCTGCCTGGGCTTCCATAAGGCTATTTAATCTGTCGGTATCGAAGTATCCGGTAAGAACAGAATTGACGGTAATACCATCTGCCGCAACAGCATTGGACAACGATTTACTCCAGCTGACCAAAGCTGTCCGCATGGTATTAGATAGCACCAAACCATCCTGTGGTTCCTTTACTGTCATGGATGAGACATTAATAATTCGGCCAAAACCTTGTGCTTTCATATGGGGCAAAGCTAAATTTGTCGTAAACACCGCATTTTGAAATAGCAATTCAAAAGCCTGCTGATAATCATCCTCTTGTTTTAACAACAGTGTTCCGCCCTGCGGACCATTCGTATTATTAATGAGCAAATCAATGGTATGCGTTTCAAAAAAATCGATGAGGGTCTTCTTATGATTAACGTAATCATTAAAATCAGTTACAATGTAGCCGTGGTTTTGACCCTGACTTCGGTCTAACTCGGCCAGAGTCGCTTCCAATTTTTCGGCAGACCTCGACATCAACGTAACTTCAGCACCACATTGCGCCAATTGTAACGCAATGGCCTTTCCCAGACCTGAAGAACTTCCGCCTACTAAAGCTTTATTTTCCTTTAATGATATTTGCATAAATTTATCTTTTAACTCCACATATCTCCAACAGCTATGAAAGTTCCGTCTAGATTCTTGATGTTTATAAATCGAGTAACCGCCAATGCAGCTTCGGCGCAAAACAAACTCGTCGCCACTGTTCGAACAAAGATTGTTAATAAAATAAATACTTTCAATAAAAAGCGAGAAAATTTTCCGGCCTTATTGTTTCGGATAGCCTTCTTCATCGAGATCATCCCGATAATCTTCCTCCGTTTGAGACAATTCGTCATCACGTTTAGAAACTTTTAGATTTTCCTCCGAGGTGACATGCATGTTGGAACGACTTAGATTCTGTTCCTTTAGCTCATCCAATTCCGCATATTCATTTCCTACCAATGGATTAGAGTTGTCGTATTCAGAAGAATCCTCCTCCGCACCTTCTGAAATTGTGGCGTAGTCTGCAGGGTGGTCCCAATCCGGATCGTCGTCATCTACATCCAATTTGTAGCTTCCTTTTTCTTCGTCAAAACTCAAATCATCTACTTCCAATGCATCATCATCATTCGGAATGCTTTCATCCTCTAAAAAGTCTTCCTCTGGATCTTCTCCTATATTATTAACCATCCTTCTGTCCTCCTGATTTTTAAATTTCATCACCGCTGTCTCGACCATCATCTTTATTCTACTCAACAGCTATTGTTATAACGCTACTCTCACTAAATAGTTTTTCGAAGACGTCAAGTTATTCAACTTAAAAAAGCTTATATAATTTTTGATCAAAACTTACTTTTTAGAAAACATTTCATTATATTTACCTAAGTCAGTTTTATAAACCTTCTTGTTATGCAGACGAAAACGGAATACCTAATCTGGGACAAAATCGTTAATAGTGCCAAACAACGTTTTGACTTTGATCTCTACGCTACTAAATTGGATCCAGATACCCTAGACAAGCTCATTCTTCATATTATCGTAGGATTTGCTTCAGGAGAATGCCATGAAAGCATCTCTACAAACCTACACAACGAATTAGTCCATATCGGCATCGATGTGCGAGACGAAATTATAGATACTATAGTGGCTGATAAACATGTCATATTTAGTGGGGAAATCTATGCTGCCTATCTCACCTTTTCGATGTTGGAAGATGGAAATAGTGAATTTGAGATATTAGGTTATGTCACCGATTTATTGGAAAGCCCTCGAATCTACTAAATACCGGAATTCTTCTTTAAGGTCTTAATCTATTTCCTTCCTGGCACAGATGGATATTTAACTATAGAAAGAAAAGAAACTTCATAGAAAAGGCCAAAATTTAAATTTTGGCCTTTTCTAAAATTCTACCGATATAAGGGCGTTCAGCGGTAGTAGCACACCATTTTTAATTTGAATATGTCTCTCCGTCAATGACCACACCGTTGTATCGACGCGCTTTGGACCATCTTCCGTTTGAAATATAATGGAGACTTTTGATTTAAATTCATTACCTAACCGTTGTGCATTGCTCAACTTTTGATTTAACTCCACTACTCGATTTATATCCGCCGGAATAATTTTATATTTACCGATCTCTTCCTTTTCTATCAATGTACCTATCATAGCACGTTTAATTTTTTAATAGACATTTTATATTTATATGTAACGATAAATATAAAAAATAGTGTTTTTAAAATACATTAATAGCAAAATATTTACAATTATATTTCATTTTATATTGGTTTAAAATCTAACGCATTCAACGGAATAGTAACCGTTGCTTTAAACGTGTTGCTATTACTATTTATCATCAGCTCATGGTTTTCCGGATAGTGATTCATTAAACGTTGCCTATAAAATTCCACAAAATCGGTATCACCCTGGTTTACCATACGATGATTAACCCGATTACTCACTTCCATTTGCACTTTTGTATGAATGATCTGGATGCGAATTTTTATTGGATAGTTTTTCATACTATTATAGCCATTATGAATAGCATTTTGAATCATCGGAAACAAAATAAAAGGATAAATCTGTAATGCAGGCATTTCCATTGGAAATTCATACTGAATATAAAAATAACCTTCCCGAATTGCTTTATACAATTCAATATACTCTTTGAGACAATCCAATTCTTCGGATAACGGTATCAGCTGATTTTCCTCTCTCGTCAAATTGGTTTGCAAAAACTGATTAAAGGTATCGGAATAAATTAGCAAACGTCTTTTCAAATATTCGCTCAATAAGGACTTATCCAACTGACTTCTCTCAAATGACAACGTGCTTTGAAATCCGGATTTAGCTAAATCGACTTCTAATTTGGTACCGAATATACGATCAATAAAACTCGACATGACGCTGCTATTTTAGATACCACTCACTCCCCCAGAAACTACTAATTTCATCGCGTCCGTCGCATTCATATCCAATTTATGTACACGTTCATTTTTCACTATAACAACCTGGCCGGCAAACGAATAAGAATATGGAAAATATACTACGACTTCATCTTTCAATCCCAGTTTACTTAGATCACGCTGTGTAAGAAAACCGATTTTCTTCATCCCCGTTTCATTCACTTCTACCAATACTGGCTCGTTGAATTTCTTGGCATCCCCTACGAAAGCTTCCGTAAAATCCTTAATTGATGAATATAACGTATTAAACAATGGTATACGCTTTATTGTACGGTTAAGCCAGTTCCGAATGGGGTCGGTAACGAGATTGGTAAAAATAATCCCCACAATAATTAGTAGAACAATGACGGTCAAAATTCCAATACCAGGAATATACAAGGGGTGACCTTCCTCATCTTCTAGAAAATGTTGTGTGATATTCAATGTATTGTCTAAAGAGGCTACGATCCAAATGATAAGGAATACAGCGCCAGCCAATGGAACCACCACCAGAGTTCCTTTAATTAAATAATACAGTAGCTTTTGAAAAATTTTCTTTATCATAATTATTCGTAAAAATAAACTCTTTTCACCCGCGATGAAATTCCTACTAGCAGTTCATAAGGTATGGTCCCAATATCTTTGGCTGTCTGTATCAAATCTGGAAAAACGATTACTTCATCTCCTTCATTTGCTATGATGTCGGTTATATCCAGCATGCACATATCCATACAAACGTTGCCTATTGTAGGTACAATTTGTCCAGCTATCATCATTTTGCCAATACCGTTTCCTAAACGACGGTCATATCCGTCCGCATATCCTATTTTGACGGTTGCAATGTGACTATCTCGTTTTAAGACACCCTTCCGATCATAGCCAACGGTTTCCGCTGCATTTAGTTGTTTTATCTGCGAAATAGTGGTTTTAACTGCGCTAACGGGTTCTAAATGCAGTCCATTATCCGACAGGTCAATACCGTAGAGTCCGATCCCCAGTCGCACCATATCCATTTGCGCATCTGGCCAATTTACAATCCCTGTCGTATTGCAAATGTGTTTCAAAACTGGATATTCCAAAACGGATTCCAATGCACCCGCTAACCTTTTAAATTCCTGAATCTGGTGGGCTGTAAATTCCTTTTGAGCAGTATCGGCCGAAGCAACTAAATGTGAAAACACCGATACAACTTTGACTTGTGGGCTCTTTTGAAGCGTAGTAAGCGCATCATCCAATTCATTTTTCATAAATCCTAACCGGTGCATACCAGTATCCAGTTTGATGTGAATCGGATAATCTTTAATCTGACGATCCGCTAAAAATTGAAGAAAAGCATTCAAAATCCGTTTGGAATAAATCTCTGGCTCTAAGTGATAAGACAAGATATCCCCAAAGGTGCCCTCATGCGGACTTAATACCATTATAGGCAAGGTTACACCGGCTTTCCTTAATTCGACCCCCTCATCGACAAAAGCTACAGTGAGGTAATCCAGTTTATTAAACTGCAAGACATTTGCCACCTCAAAGCTTCCGCTTCCGTAAGAAAAAGCTTTGACCATAGCCATTAGCTTTACGTCTTTCTGTAGTAAGGAACGGTATCGCATAAGATTGCTTTCGATGGCTTTCAGATTGATCTCCATAACGGTATCATGGGATTTTTCAACCAATAGCTGACTTACTTCTTCTAAATGAAACTTACGTGCACCCTTAATCAGAATTGTCTCATTGTTAAAATTAATTCGTGATAGATCAGCTATCAGTTCTGCTGTAGATTCGTAGCATAGCACCTCCGAATTTATCGCTGTTATAATGCCAAATAAAGAGCGGTCAATCAGAACAACCCGCTTTAACAACTGATTATTAAGCAAATGAATTAGTTTGTCCATTATTTTGTCTGTAGATTGTGCGTCTACAAATCCGCTTAATATCAACGATTTTTGTGTGTGCTGATTTTGTTGATTCAAAAAATCCAATGCGATCTGCAAGGATGCCAAATCATTAGAATATGTATCGTCAATGATGCTACAGTTATTCTTCCCTCTCTTTAATTGCAAACGCATTTCCAGCGGCTTCAATCCCTTTATACGTTCTTGAATGATCGTGAAATCGTAACCCAATTGTATCATAACTACTATACAGGTAATCACATTTTCAATGGACGCCTTGTCCTGGAAAGGTATCACGAAATCGAGATTCTCTTGTTGATATCGTGCTGTTATCTTTGTTTCAGTATGTTCAGTTGAAATATTTAGAATCTGAAAATCATCCGACTCTTTTGTTCCCCAAGTGAATCCATTATAAATATTTTCTGTATCGGGGACGTAACTAGAAGGAAACAAGATCTGCGGGGTATTCTTAAAAAGCTTCCATTTCTCATCCAATTTATCGCTTTTGGAAGCAAACCCTTCCATATGTGCTGTACCTATATTTGTCAATATACCAATAGACGGATCTATCATTTTCCGCAACGCCTCCATCTCACCAGGGCGGCTGATACCCGCTTCAATAATGGCTAATGTATGATCTGCCCGAAGATTCCAAACCGAAAGTGCCACCCCCAATTGCGAGTTATAACTCTTTGGACTTTGATATAGGTTATGTTCCGAAGTCAGTAACTGGTGCAACCATTCTTTGACAATAGTTTTACCGTTACTTCCGGTAATACCAATAACAGGAATAGTAAATTGCATCCGGTGAAATGCTGCTAAAGCTTGGATGGCTTTGAGTGCATCCCCCACCCAAATAAAATTAGCGTCAGGATAAGGTGAAGTAGAAAAATCAACATCGGAGATCACGAAACTTCTAATACCTTTTTCATACGCATCGGAAATGAACTGATGTCCATCCCTACTACCTTTAATAGCAAAAAATAAACCCTCCTCTACGTTACTAATCTTCCTGCTGTCATAGACCAATTCACTTATCGCTAGACCGCCGTCAGCAAGAACATAGTGTTCAGCGGAAAGAATTTGTAATACAGAAGTTATAGTGTACATAGTGATATATTGCTACGAATTTCATCATTATTTTTAATAAGTTAGGTATTTTTTGAACATTTGTACTTATGGATGACCGTTATGCTAACAAAAAAGTCTACACTCCGCATCAGGCTAAATTAAAAGCCGAAAATTACTGTGCGTATCAAGAACGGGCACAACAGGAAGTAAGAGACAAACTGTACGAATGGGGGCTACACTTCGATGATGTAGAAAATACCATTTCCGAGCTTATTTCAGAAAATTTCTTAAATGAGGAACGGTTCGCTATGGCATACGCCTCTGGAAAATTTAGAATAAAAAGTTGGGGAAGAGTAAAAATCAGGCAATATCTTAAATTAAAAAAAATACCAGAAAAACTAATAAAAAGTGCAATTAACACGATAAGCAGCGAAGAATACGAAGAAAAAATTGAACACCTGATTGATTTAAAAACAAAAAGCGAGAAAAAACCATACAATCTAAAGCTAAAAGCCAAACTGTACAATTATCTCGCGGCTAAAGGATATGAAAACGACATCATCTTACAGAAAATACATAAAGATTTCTAAATTCGCACCTTTAAACCGAGGCAAAGCCCGCACATTCACAAATCCGTTAATCAATTAGTAAAATTTACGCACTATTACCCATAAATTATTGAGTAAAACACATTTTCACATCTACTTAAACACATCAATTATTAATAGTTAAACGGTTGTAACAAAGACACTTCAATAAAATTTAATTGTTCAATTTTTAACGTTTTTAAATGTTAATTTATTATATTTGTAAGCAGTTAATGGGGCATAGAGCTAAGCAGAACAAACCCTATTAATGAGTTAATGAACTCTCTGTTTAGACATCGATATGAGTATAAGAAAGCTAACATACATAATAACGGCTTTAGGATTTTTCCTATGCGCTTCAACATGCATGTATGTTATATCCGAGAAGAGCATTTATGATATCGAACATTCCGAAAATATAAATACGCAATCCTCCGAAGACACAGACAGTGAGCGACAGGGAGACGATGATTACGTCATCACCCATATTCTAACTCCTGTAGAAATTGATTTTCTTTACGCCCTTTATTATCATCCCTGTGATGCAAAAGTAAAGCATATCCCCATTAGGCTTCATTGCCCCCCTCCGAACATTTCCTAACATTCCTTCCGTTATCATCGTGAAATATCCGTGGGCATTAACGCTCATGTAATATTCCACTAATAAGTGATAGTATACAATGGAATAATACCTGATTTCGTGCGGCAACGCTTACGAATAGGTTATTCATACTGTTAATCTAAGAGTATATAATTATAATTTTTTAAAAATGAAAATATCTATAGCAAATTTAACTTCAGTATTGGCATTGGCCTTTGGAACATGTACAATAGTAAACGCACAACAATTGAATGAGCAGGAATTAAAAGTTAATGTTGATAAAATATCTAACTCAACAGAACGTATAAAAGCCCTTGAACCGGTTACATTCGTTTACAATACAGATAAGTATAAAAAACTAAACTTACCTTCGGGAAATCAATACGGCTTTTTGGCAAGCAACGTGGAAAGTGTATTCCCAGATCTGGTACAAGAGTCGACGCAATTTTATAGTACCGGAAAAAACACCTCAAAGGTTGCTAAATATGAAGAGGTAAATTCAAATGACCTTATTCCTTTACTAGTTGCGGCCTTAAAAGAGCAACAAGCGCAGATCGAGGCGCTACAACAGGAAGTAAATAACTTAAAATCAAAATAAAGTTGAAATACAAAGCCAAAGTTGTTTTGAGAACACGGTTCCTACACAATTTTGGCTTTTTCTTCCACCCTTTCCGTCCTGCTCCTCTATTACATCCAAAAACGCAAAAGGTTCCAAATTATAACGCATTGCTATAGCTAAAAATCAAGGCAGAAATAATTCAGAAAAAACATCTTTTTATTTTGGAGATTTAGCCGAAAGCTCTATATTTGCACCACGTCAAGCGAAAGTAGCTCAGTTGGTAGAGCACAACCTTGCCAAGGTTGGGGTCGCGAGTTCGAATCTCGTCTTTCGCTCAGTTGCCTAGGTGGTGGAACTGGTAGACACGCAGGACTTAAAATCCTGTTCCCGTTAAGGGAGTGCGGGTTCGATTCCCGCCCTAGGTACGAACGAAACCGTTTCTATTACTGATAGAAACGGTTTTTCTGTTACTTGGAGTAATGTCCCATCAAAAGTTCCCAATCAAGGGGTAATGGATCAATCCATACAAAACACGGATGGAGTACTTCCCTTCCTATCACCACTAAGTTTTTCAAAGTGCAACGATTTTATAACTCTAACGTAGTTTTTGTTTTCGACAGTACGAATTTGGTTAATTCTCATAATAAACTTATGCTGAACATTGATAGCCTATATTGGAGTATTCACCCAACGAAAGCTTTTGAGGGTTTCGGAGCGTCGCTATAAAAGAGCGACATCTAAGAGGAACATCAAGCAATCTCTAAAATGAAAACTCATCAAGTATTACGTCAAACCTGCCCTGATAAATATTGGTTTCATCCTCTTCACCTCCGTATCCTTCTTCTCTTTTCAGATGCAGGTGAAAATCCCCTACTATGCGCTTATTTATATAATCCATGGCTAGGATTTGAAGCCTGTTTGGTTTTGTCGGATCAAGACGGTATGCATCGGATATAGCTGCGGATCCGAAAAAAGGCGCTATCAGGGAGAATGCATCCAACGCGTCGAGCCTGGTATTGTAAACAGGTTTCTTAAACCGTATATAAAAGGTTTCCGTATTTTCGGTTCCCAAGACCGAAACTATACTGTCCTCGGTATTAAAAGTCCCGACCGCTGTTGTCTCTGCCCACTGAATCCCGTTCTTTTTTAGTGCAATTGACGAGGTTGATGGTTTATCATTATCCACTTCCCGCTTTTTGCAGTTTGCCATCAATAGCACGATAACACATATCGGGAGTATCAATAATCTAAATTTCATTGGCTGCCGTTATAATTTGTCTTAAAAATATAAAAGTACTAATTAGTATTCCAAAAATTCACATGTTATTGAAAAATAATGAGATGTGAATAGAGTGGACCCTAAATAAAAAGGCCGACTGAAACTATCGGAGACCCAAACCGCGAAAGATCGCATTCAACAGCAACGCGATCGCTTTTTATCAGATGCAAACACGTAAAATCGCAAAAGGGTGCACCTTTTACAAATAAGCATGTATCATTTATAAAAAACAGCATCATTTTGCGTCATACGCTCCGCCAAAAAGGGACGTTACCCCAAATGTTGTAAGGAAAAGGGCTTCGACACATACCTCTCCCATACATTCTAAAATAATCTAGACTTGGCGTTATTCAAAAGTCGTTCACTATCCCGCCAAAGCTCTTCCATCAACGTGTCGATCTGTGCTAATATAGATGGCACTGGAGGTTATCTTATCTGCTCATAAGTCTGCATAAAAATTTTTATCAGGCACTTCCCGTTTACCCAATGCTGGATGCGCCAAAGTAACACCTGAATCTTGAATACTAGTAGATTTTGGAAGTATTCGTTTTCTTAAAAAATGGTATGGTAAAAACCTTCCAAGCCAATGAAATGACACAAGTCGCACAGCAGGAAGCATACACCTTGCGCCACTAGACAAACACTTCGAGCAAGATGACATACACCTTAAACAAAAAGAGGTACGTCTAAATACAGGAAGCGCACGTCTCTTGTCATGAAGCATACACTTCGTGCGAGACGACGTATACCGTAAACGAAAAGAGGTACGTCTAAAGGCAGGAAGCGTACCTCTCTTGTCATGAAGCATACACTTCGTGCGAGACGACGTATACCGTAAACAAAAAGAGGTACGTCTAAATGCAGGAAGTGTATCTCTTTTGCCACGAAGCATATACTTCGTGGGAGACGACGTATGTCTTAAACGAAAAGAGGTACCTCTAAATGCAAGAAGCGTACGTTTAAATACAGGAAGCGTACACCTTTTGCCACGAAGTATACACTTTGTACGGAATGACGTATACCTTAAATGAAACGAGGTATGTCTAAATGCAGGAAGTGTACGTCAAAATACAGAAAGTGTACACCTAAATAAAAAATTTTCGTATCCCTTAAAGTGTGATAATCAAAGAAAAAAGGTTCTTCGTAGGTGAAGTCCCGATTTATGCCCCAAACACAATTATTACCGAACAATCTCATAGACAGTTTAAAAAAATTGCGGGTTTAGGGGATCAGTTTCAAAACCTGTGGACTAAGCAAATAATTTGGTCAATCTGAATAGGAAGAAATTGATATCCCCTACACCTCTAAACTGACTTCTGAAAGCTTTTATTTTTGCATTGAAAGACTCGGCTGAAGCATTTGTACTCTTGTTGTCGAAGTAGTTCAATATTTTTTTGTGATGGATATTTATGGTTCTGGAGACGGTATTGAAAGACTTGAATCCAGCCTGCTCAACCTTATCCGCCCATTTGGCCAGCCTGGTAAAGGCGTAGATCTTATCAATGGTTGTGTTGAAGATCCAAGAGAGTTCCTGGGATAGCCTGTACGCCTTTTCAACATCCGGATATCGCTCAAACAATAGTCTTGCCCTGTCTTTTTGCTCGATAGTCCATTTGTGTTCACTCTTGTAGAGTAGATATCGGCTTCTTGCAAGTAACTGTTTAATGGTGTCACTGTTGGATAGGACTTCCGGAAAATAGGCTTCCTTCTTCTTTCGTGCTTGATCAATTGCTTGGTTTTCATCATCAATGGCTTGCCATCGATGTTTTATCCTTATTTCCTGGAGCGCTTCGGTAGCCAGTTGCTGGACATGGAAACGGTCTATTACCTGAACGGCATTGGGAAAGCATTTTTTGGCTATCAGTCCCATATTGCCCGCTAGATCAAGGGTTATCTCCTGAACTTTATTGCGCAATCTCTGCGGGATCTTTTGAATGACGGGGATAATGTTCTCTGATTTTGTGCCGTTCAGTATGGCCACAATGGTCCCTTTTTTACCGTGTGCTTCTTTGTTGGTGACCACGGTATAGAGCTCGCCATGGGATAGGCAGGTTTCGTCAATGGAAAGATGGCCGCTGATATTCTGTGGGAAGATCAATCCATCCCTTGCATTTTCGCGATGCTCCCAATCCTGGAACCCGCTCAGTTTATTGCGGTAGTACCTCCTTAATTTACTGGCCGATATCCCATAGAATGAACTGATGGTCTGGATGCTATATGCCTGACTGTCCGCTGATTCCTTTTAAAAAATGGATCAGTTTCAAAACCTGTGGACTAAGCAAATAATTTGGTCAATCTGAATAGGAAGAAATTGATATCCCCTACACCTCTAAACTGACTTCTGAAAGCTTTTATTTTTGCATTGAAAGACTCGGCTGAAGCATTTGTACTCTTGTTGTCGAAGTAGTTCAATATTTTTTTGTGATGGATATTTATGGTTCTGGAGACGGTATTGAAAGACTTGAATCCAGCCTGCTCAACCTTATCCGCCCATTTGGCCAGCCTGGTAAAGGCGTAGATCTTATCAATGGTTGTGTTGAAGATCCAAGAGAGTTCCTGGGATAGCCTGTACGCCTTTTCAACATCCGGATATCGCTCAAACAATAGTCTTGCCCTGTCTTTTTGCTCGATAGTCCATTTGTGTTCACTCTTGTAGAGTAGATATCGGCTTCTTGCAAGTAACTGTTTAATGGTGTCACTGTTGGATAGGACTTCCGGAAAATAGGCTTCCTTCTTCTTTCGTGCTTGATCAATTGCTTGGTTTTCATCATCAATGGCTTGCCATCGATGTTTTATCCTTATTTCCTGGAGCGCTTCGGTAGCCAGTTGCTGGACATGGAAACGGTCTATTACCTGAACGGCATTGGGAAAGCATTTTTTGGCTATCAGTCCCATATTGCCCGCTAGATCAAGGGTTATCTCCTGAACTTTATTGCGCAATCTCTGCGGGATCTTTTGAATGACGGGGATAATGTTCTCTGATTTTGTGCCGTTCAGTATGGCCACAATGGTCCCTTTTTTACCGTGTGCTTCTTTGTTGGTGACCACGGTATAGAGCTCGCCATGGGATAGGCAGGTTTCGTCAATGGAAAGATGGCCGCTGATATTCTGTGGGAAGATCAATCCATCCCTTGCATTTTCGCGATGCTCCCAATCCTGGAACCCGCTCAGTTTATTGCGGTAGTACCTCCTTAATTTACTGGCCGATATCCCATAGAATGAACTGATGGTCTGGATGCTATATGCCTGACTGTCCGCTGATTCCTTTTAAAAAATGGATCAGTTTCAAAACCTGTGGACTAAGCAAATAATTTGGTCAATCTGAATAGGAAGAAATTGATATCCCCTACACCTCTAAACTGACTTCTGAAAGCTTTTATTTTTGCATTGAAAGACTCGGCTGAAGCATTTGTACTCTTGTTGTCGAAGTAGTTCAATATTTTTTTGTGATGGATATTTATGGTTCTGGATGCGGTATTGAGAGTCTTTACTCCAGCCTGCTCAACCTTATCTCCCCATTTGGCTACCCTGTT
>NZ_MU158689.1:1560359-1597954 GCF_015209965.1 Sphingobacterium pedocola
AATCCCTTGGAAACCAATTTTTGTCCCTGATATTCTTCAGGTGTGCTGTTAAGTTCTTCCAAAAAGATATCCAGTCTTTTTTCTTCTTTGGAATAGTGGGTCATCTCAAAATAATCGGAAACTCCTTTGGGAATAATTAAGGGCATTAAAGCGTTAAACGAATCGTGCATCTGTATAAATATCAAAGCACAAATATCTAATTATTTTTTATCCCCTCCACAACTTTTGTACATGATCCGGTTTAGGAAGCTTAGAGAGTGTATTCAAAAAATGACAGCTGGATTATTGTCGAAGTCGATCTTTCAGTGACCAGTCCAGATTAAGATTAAAATAATCTCGATCCCACGCGCCAGAATGGGAAATATAAACTTGAAGGTACAGGGAAGAATTGCCATTTTTCTTGATACGGGACTTCCACGTGTATAATGTAGTAGAAAATTTGAACATGGGTTCGGGTGTCGTATGCTTAACCATAGCCGAAAGTTTATGTCTGCGAAATGTCCGCGAAACCATCGGCAATTAATACTAAAACACCCGTGTCAAGGTTTACTCTATGTCCTCAAAACAGCATTAAACAAAGAAAAGCGAGACAATCATCGCTCGCTTTTCCTGTTAAGTACCCAGCGCCGGAGTCGAACCGGCACATCCGAAGATATTGGTGTTTGAGACCAACGCGTCTACCAATTCCGCCAGCTGGGCGAGCTGTATCTTGATGACGATGCAAATATAGGCTTTATCAATTATTTTCCAAAAATATTTTAACACGTAACACTAAACCTATTGATTATGAAAGTGATTAATTTATTCTACTGCAGTATTTACGACACCACCATATACCGTTCGGTATTATTTACTATATTTGCTATGAAATAATAACACTAAATGTCCAAAGCAGAAAAAACTAGACAATTTATTATTGAGAAAACCTCCCTTATTTTCAACAAAAAGGGTTATTCAGGCACCTCATTGTCAGATATTACAGAAGCTACCGGACTTACCAAAGGGAGTATATATGGCAATTTTGGCAATAAAGATGACGTTGCTTTAGCAGCATATGAATACAATTCCACATCGTTAAACAAACGCATTAAAATCTCCGTTTCCGGAAAAGCTACCGCTTATAAAAAATTAGTTGCATTTACCGATTTTTATAGAGAAAATTGGAAAGCAATTTTTGAAAGTGGAGGTTGTCCGCTATTAAATACCGCTATAGAGGCAGATGACCATCTCTTTTTTTTAAAGGCAAGTGTACAAAAAAGTTTTCAAAATTGGTCAGATACCATTGTTCAAATATTGAATGAGGGGAAAAATAATAACGAGTTTAAAAAAACAATAGATACAACCTATTATGCGCATTCCTTTATTATGTTAATCGAAGGAGGCATACTGCTGGCTAAAATTTCAGATAATCAACAGCTTTTGTTCCTCGCTTTGGATAGAATTATTAAAATTGTTGATAACGAAATAATCAAGTAATTTTTTGAGTACCAATATACCAAATGGTATATTAATATATATACATAAAGGGAATATCAATGACATATATCAAATCAAAATGATTAACTTGTATTCCTGTTGAAATAATAACATACACAGATGAAGAGAGTAGTAGTAACAGGGTTGGGGACGGTTAATCCCTTAGGAAATGATATACAGACATTTTGGAATAATGCAATAACCGCTAAGAGCAGCGCTAATTTAATAAGCAGATTCGATGCGTCTAAATTTAGAACACAGATTGCATGTGAGGTCCAGAATTTTGATCCTACCAAATATTTGGACCGCAATGAGATTAAGAGAAGCGATTTATTCACGCAATTCGCGTTATATAGCGCTACACAGGCTTTAGAAGATTCCGGATTAGCGATCGCCTCCATGAATCCTTTCGATATTGGCGTCATTTGGGGAGTAGGACAAGGCGGTATGGAAACATTTGAAACCGAAGTAGAAAATTACGTCAAAGGAGATTATATACCACGGTTCAGTCCTTTTTTTGTTCCGAAGTTGATTGTCAATATGGCGTCAGGGATGATATCCATGAAGTTTGGGTTACAAGGAATTAACTACACTACGGTTTCAGCCTGCGCAACTTCCAATACAGCGATTATGGATGCATTTAACTACATCCGTTTGGGTAAAGCTAAGGTATTTATTACCGGGGGATCGGAAGCACCTATAACTGCCGCTTCTATTGGCGGGTTTTCGGCCATGAAAGCCATGTCTACCCGAAATCATGATCCACTTACAGCCAGCCGCCCTTTTGATCAAGATCGGGATGGTTTTGTTATGGGTGAAGGAGCAGGTGCATTGGTATTGGAAGAATACGAACATGCGAAGAAAAGAGGTGCAAAAATCTATGCAGAGTTAGCGGGTGCAGCGATGACAGCCGATGCCTATCACATGACTTCCCCACATCCTGAAGGCCTCGGTGCAGCCAAAGCTATGGAACTGGCTTTAGAGGAAGCTCAATTGAACACGTCGGAGTTAGGCTATCTCAACCTACATGCCACTTCTACTCCCATAGGAGATATCAGCGAATTGAATGCCGTTCATAAAGTTTTTAAAAAATCACAAAATATGGTGGTCAGTTCGACAAAATCGATGACAGGTCATTTGCTCGGAGCCGCAGGTGCTATAGAAGCTATCTTAGCCATAAAATCTATTAATGAAGGCATTATCCCTCCTACCATTAACGTCGAAAATCTGGACACCAATATTCCAGAAGACATCCAAATTGTAGTGAATAACGCACTAGAAAAGCGAATAGATACGGCAATGAGCAATGCTTTTGGATTTGGAGGACATAATTCGACTGTCATATTTAGAAAAGTGTAGCAAACAAGTACCTCAGCGAATACATTAAGGTCTAGAGACAGTAACCAATAAAATGAGTGCGCGTGTAAACAGTAACGCGCACTCATTTTATTTGGACGTTAGCTCCAGCTCTTGCACGATTCCATTTTTTTTGTCTTCGCAGTAACGTGTATCTTTTTATCTTTCGCATTTGTTTTAACAATTGCCAGTACTTTTCCATTAAGCGCAGTCCTTGATAACGATTGAAAAGACGTCAGATCTGTCGGAATTCGTGATCCCATTTCACATTGTATATACAATCTCCCTTTATTGTTCGGATCCATAACATGATATCGAACCTACAAAGAATCGATTATTGTAGTATTCAAAAAAGAGGTGTTGGAGCACAATATTAAAAAATATTTTCTACTCGGGATGTTATTATAACATGCTTTCAAACCAATCTTCGTTATTCCGGCAGAGATTGATCATCACAAATTTTAATTACCTTTATCTAATATGTTTATAGCGGCATAAGCCATAGAAAGCATAGCATGCTTAAATGCATCTTCATCAACTTCAAAATGCGCGTTATGCAATCCAGACTGCTTTTTTTTCATTTCATTTCTTATACCTATCAGAAAAAAAAGAGCGGGATATTGGTGCGAATAATACGCAAAATCTTCTGCAGCCATCCATAGACCTATTTCGTTAACGACATCATTTCCCAATATCTCTTCAAATAGTCGTTTACATCGTACGGCAAGCTTCGGATCATTATACAAAAAGGGATAACCATGCCTCACCTCCAGTTGTACTTCGGCACCAAAGGCAGAAGGAATCTCTCGAATCATCCTGGTTATCTGTCTTAATGCGCGCTGTCTCCACTCTTCTTCCATCGTCCTAAATGTTCCTTCGATTAATACCTCATCTGGAATAATATTAGCCGCACCATCACCAATAAACCGTCCAAAAGTTAACACAGAAGGGATAGAAGGATCAGATCTGCGGCTAATTATTTGCTGCAGAGAAGACAGAAGTTGTGCTCCTATATATACTGGATCCACGGCTTGATGAGGCTCCGCGGCATGTCCTCCCTTTCCTTTTATTCGTATATAAAATTCATCACTGGAAGCCATAAAACGTCCAGAACAAATCCCTACATTTCCCGTATCGAGCCGCGGGCTTACGTGCAACCCTAGCACAGCTTTGATCCGGGGTGCGTATTCCTCGAAAACCCTGGCCTGCAATACCTCCTGTGCACCTCCCGGTATACGTTCTTCCGCAGGCTGAAAAAGTAAAACAACCCTGCCTGAAAACGCTAATGCTGCCGATTTAAGGACCGCCGCTACACCAAGAAGATTAGCTGTATGGAAATCATGCCCGCAAGCATGCATTATTCCGTCATGCACAGATCTATAATTCACGTCATTCATCTCTTGAATAGGAAGCGCATCCATATCTGCCCGTAAAACGACAGTATCACCTGGTACCCCTTTCATACCGTCTATCCATGCGAATATTCCTGTGGTCGCAATAGACATATAGGGGATCCCCAACGCATCTAATTCCGATTTTATAAACGCAGATGTCTGATATTCTTGAAATGAAAGCTCAGGATACTGATGAAGAAACCTCCTAATTTTTACGACGCGTTCAAACTCTTTTTCGACAGATTTTCTTAACAATAACTTTAAGTCCATATCCCCATTAAACTTATACACTGTTAGCTAAAAAATTACTAACAAATAGATCATCATGTAGGTGCGGATAGGCTGCATACACCCGGTCGATTTCTTCCACTTGGCCGATCGACAGCTCTTCTTCATAATTTAGGCACCACCTACCGGCTAATAGACCTTGCCTACGCAGCACTTCATGTATCCCTGGGATACAGCCGTGAAAATTGTTTTGAGGGTCGAAGAGCGCCGCATTGACATCTGTTATTTGAATTCCCTTTGTAAGCAACTCATTTGCCCCTCGTGCTGTTTTTTGCATCCGATATTGCTGAATTTCTTGCATCAACTGAACTGCTTTATTTGTCCAGACCGCCCAATGGCCTAGCAACCCTCCCCTGAAACCAATTTCTACCGGGTTATCCCCTACCTCAAACCGATATTGAGTTAGCAAGTCCGCAACGATGTTGTCATCGTTCCCTGTATACATAGCGATATCCTTATAACGACTGGAGTTCGCCACTGCACGCATGACATCTAATGTTTGATAGCGGTTAAAAGAGGCGCATTTTATTGCTTCAACATTTTCAATTTCTGCAAATTTCCGCCAAAATTCATAACTAAAAACCCTTCCTCCAACTGAAGGTTGCAGGTAAAAACCAAATACGGGAATGATCTCGGCAACTAATCGTGTGCGCTCTAATATCTCCTCCTCCGTAAGCCCCACAAGCCCACCCATACTGAGCAATCCCATATCGTAACCGTATTCACATGCTAATGCAGCTTCTGTTAAAGCCTGCTTAGTAGGTCCACAAATTCCGGCTATCTTCACAAAAGGCCTTTTTATATCGGATCGTTCTATCTCCTCTGCCGCCAACTGGAAAACTTTTTCTAAAAGATTGATTTTCGGATCTCTTATTTCAAATTGAGTAGAATGTACACCTACGGCAACACCACCTGCCCCACTGGCCAAGTAATATTGAGTCAGCAAACGTTGACGCTTTTCATCAATCCTTCTATTAGCATCTAAGGCTAAAGGATGAGCCGGAATTACCGTTCCCTCGAGAAGATGTTGCTTCTTTATTAAATCTAACGTACACATTAAAATTTCCCTCCTCTCTCTTGAAAATGCGTGGATTTATCCCATTCTTCTCCGCCAAGACGTAACCATGTTGCAGTAATATCGATAATTTCACGAAAGGAAACTTTCGGGTAGCCAAATAGCCGATGGCAATCTGAAGCGTTATTCAATAAGGCTGTTTCTACTGGTACGTTAATAAAAATAGGTTCAATTCCAAATAAATTTCCGAATTCCTTCGCTATCCACGCAATCGCCACAGTTTCTGGTCCCGTCACATTTAAAATTCTAGCAGGGTTATCTGTATGCAGCAATGCCCGTAGCGCGATTTCGTTAGCATCGCCCTGCCAAATTACATTTACTACGGCCATATGTAAGTCAATCGGCCTGCCACGCAATACAGATTTCGCAATTTCCATAACTACACCGTAACGAAAATCGACAGCATAATTAAGGCGGTATATCAGCATTTTCGTAGCATTCTTTTTTGAGAAATAACTTAGAATACGCTCCCTACCCAAACAAGACTGTGCATATTCACCGATTGGTTCGGGAGCGGTATCCTCGGTAGCCCCTCCCCAAAGTGGATTAACAAAAGGCAATACATTCCCAGAAGATAAGGCAACAATGTTAGCGTCCTTAAAACGTTCAGCCACCCTACCTGGTAGATAAGCATTCATAGCCCAAGTAAAACTTTCATTACCAGCAGTACCGAATTTATTACCTGCTAAATAAATCACATGGGAAGCATCTGGGAGACGCTGTAAAGCTTTGTCATCTAATAAATCACAAGATATGGTCTCTATGCCTGCTTCTTCCAATTCAATCTTTATTCTTACCTCGGAAAAACGTGAGACACCAATAATACGCTTATTTACTCCTGCCGCTTGTGCCGCCCGGACAGCTAACTTGCCCATACTGGGACCCATTTTTCCTCCGATACCAAGCAACAAGATATCCCCGTCAATCTTTTTGATATCTTCAATCAGATCTGCGGAAGGTGCAGTAAATCTTTGTTCCAGTTCTTGCAATGTGTAATCCATAGTTGTATTAATATTTTATTTTATAAACAAATCGTAAAAATTGTATACGGCTAAACCAGTCAAAAAGAGTAATCCCAAAAGACCACCAGCCTGTTGAAATTTAGTATTCTTATTATCCTTCATAATAGAGGCATCATTTGAAATATCAAACATCATGTAACCAATAAACGGCACCAAAAAAATTGTAATACTTTGAGCTAGCACAATGAGTTGAAGAGGTAACCCTTGAAATAAAATAGCCACTGAAGCACCAATTACCATAACCGATGCAATACAAACACGACTCCCAAGTTTGTCCATACCTTTTTTAAGACCGAGCGCTTCTGCGAGCAAGGATCCTCCAACAGTCGCATTACCCACTAAGGACGAAAAAGATGCAGCAAACAGTCCCGTCAGAAATACCCCCGAAGCATAAGACCCAAACAAAGGTGTTAACACATTCGCCATATCTAATGCACTTTTGACCTCAGATTGGCGCGGATACAAAATAGACGCTGCGCACATCATCACCACTATACTCATCACTGCCAACATAATAACGCCCATTAAGCTCTTGTCCTGGTACACACCAGTTGCCGAACGTTTCTTTCGTTCCTGAACAATATAAGCCTGATAAAATGCGCCAACTATTGAAAAGCAAGAGGCCATGAACGCGAGGATCAAACCTTCTGAACCATTAGGTAGAGAAGGAATACTTCCCCTGAAAAAGGATTCCATATCTGGTTTTGCTAATATAAGTGTAACGATAAAAGATAGGAACATCAAAAGCACCATGAAAAGCATCAAACGCTCCATTACACGATAAAACGATCGAAAGAAAAGTAATGAAATGCCCATAATGGTAAATATGATAAGCCAAATATGAGGTTTTGTCCCCGTCGGTTCGGCCAGCGATATACCGACACCAATCGCATTTCCAGCCTGAAAAGAAGCAGCTACTAAAAATATCCCGACACCAATGCAAAGCACAGCTAAGCGACCGTATTTCATTTGTATAAGCTGTATAAGGGACTTTGTATTCTGCATTCCAATACGACTACCCATCCCTGTAAATATGGCCATGAAAAATATCGCTATCGGCACAATCCAAACCAAACTGTATCCGTACGACGCTCCCAATTTGGACGTGATAGTCATTTTGCTTGGACCGAATACCACTGCAGCGATTATTATCCCTGGAATGACACTGTTAATCCAACCATAAACAAAATTCCGACTAATTTTTCTTTTCATTATTATTAGATATAAAAAACTAAATATACAACGAAACGAAAGTACAAATTTTTTATATACTTTAATATAAACGGATATTTTTTTCGAAACTTATTTATATAATGATTTTAAAATCCCGCTATTTACATCGCTTCTATAAAAACATGATCAATTCTAAAAAGCAATCTCAAGCAATCAGAATCATATATCAAGTGGAGATAAGTCACATAATTGAATATAATCCACGCAAGTCTCAATTGCGACTTAGATAGTTAATCCCACTAGCCCCCTTATCAAAAAAGGAATGATAAGATTCCCTATAGCGCCAAAAGTATCGAGTTATTACAGAAAACGTTCTGTCAATACAATAGGTTCCCCATCCGTCACCACAATAGTATGTTCATGCTGCACCGCAAATCCGGCTTTGTTTCCTAAAAGCGTCCATCCGTCTGCTTGTTGTATTGCCAGCGTTGACCCCGTAGTAATAAATGTTTCTATCGCCACAACAGAGCCTTTACGAAAGCGTCTTTTATCACTCGGATCGTAGTAGTTGAGTATATTATCGGGAGATTCGTGCAACGCTCTTCCCAAGCCATGTCCGGCCAAATTTTTGATCACACTGTAACCCCTTTTTCCAGCGAAAGTTTCAATATATTGTCCTATCGCATTGATTCTAACACCGCCACGTATGCGTGCGATGGCACCGTCCAAAATATAACGAGAAGCCTCAAGTAACGGGCTATGCCCGTATATATCCCTTCCAACAATGATTGATCCTCCATTATCCGACCAGTAGCCATTTAGTTCCGCAGACACATCGATATTAAGTAAATCACCTTCCTCAATTATCCGGGATGCAGACGGCACACCATGTGCCACCTCGTTATTTATACTGATACAGGTGGATCCCGGAAAATCGTATGTAAGCGAAGGTGCAGATCGAGCTCCATACCGGGCCAAAATAGTTGCGCCGTAATCGTCGAGTTCTTGGGTAGACATGCCCGGAGCTGCAAAATTTTGCATTTCCATAAGCGTAAAGGATACTACCTCGCTAACGAGCTTCATTTCCCGTAATTCTTTATCATTGCTAATGATCATATCTTAAACGTAATATTTATTACCGTAAATATAACCACCATACTTCTGTCGAAAATAGTAGGAAATGGACAATTATATCAAATTCAATCAAGAGTTCATATCTTTGTATGCTATGCCCATCAACTATCTTACAGCTATACGGTCTCGTCATTCGCACGCATACATCCGCATTGAACCAGATCCTGTTGTTGCGGCCTATGTTGAAGGCTTTTATCTGTTTAAGGGAGAATTTAACGACCAATCTATCCCTCTTTTTAATGACGGATATCCATCGCTGCTATGTATGCCATCATCAGAAAGCATCAGTTTCACAGGTACACGTCAAGGCGAACAACTGCTACAATCCTTCTGGATCTGCGGAAATATATTGCAGCCAACCTATTGGCATGCGGAATCAATCAACGGCTCTATATTGATTGTGCGTTTTTATCCCCATACAATCTCACATATTTTTGGTACGTCTTCAGATTTTTTCACCTCTAATCCCGTTCAAAATCTAACGAATTTGTTGGAGGAAGAGAGTTATCTTCAATTAAAAAAAACCTACTATGCAAGTCAATGCCTACAGCGACAAATAATAACCATTGAGACGTTTATCAAAACTAGAGCGACAGAAACTGTCCCTATTCCGCCGATATTAATGGATCGATTAAGCAATATACAGCATAGTGAATTCTTAGGCAATCGAAATATTACAACTGCCATACACTACAAATGGTTGCAGCGCAGCTTTAAAAAATACGTAGGGTTTTCCCAAAAGCAATACATCAATTTACATCGTTTTCTTGAAGCCTATAAAGAACTGTATATCAACAAAGAACACCCCCTTATTCAAATAGCGCTAGAAGTAGGTTATTATGACGACAATCACTTGATCAAAGATTTTAAAAAGTACATAGGCACGTCACCAAAGGCGCATTTTAGTCGTTAATTGTTCACTTTGCGTCGTCAGTCCTTCCGTCATCAATGCCGACAAACAGTCTACATGAAATGATGCACCTCTCCCGTGCACAACATCTACTTCCAACGTGCCATTTAATATTCCCGCTCAGCAGCTGCTTTTTTCAAGAACCCTTCTGCCTGCAGGTACTGCTTTTAGCGACACGGGGATTCACCTCAAAGCTGATGGAAACCTTATAAAAGACTATAATTCCCTGTTCATAATCTACTTTTCTTTCTTCGACAATACCCGCCTTAAGAGATCCTATAATATTAAATGCACTCCATCCTGGGTTTTGTACAAAAATCTAATAATAAATACACACAAAAACGTAGCCATTGGACTACTTCGGATCAGCGAACAACGATGTCAAATAAATATCAAAAAAAATTTTAGTTGTAGATGTAAAAGATCAATTATTTGTACATTACACTTGTTTTTAGATCGCTACTAAAAAAAATAAAAACGAGTAAAAATGTGTGTGACCAATTTTGGAGGATGTTTTCTATATAGACTAAAACATAGCAAGTATTAACGAAGTGATGTACAATAAGCTCCTTTTAGCTATCTTGCCTCTTTTTCTAATCTACTTTAGTGCTATTTCACAGGAGTATAATAACGAATTTGGTATCGTAAGTGACAACGACGCTTATCTTTTTTACGGCCAAGACCGTTATTATACCAACGGTTTGTTCATCTACTACAGGCGGGCCGTTGATCAGCACAAACTCGGAGATAACCTCGAAAAATTAACCTATGAATTATCTGTCGGACAGAAGATGTACACTCCTCTATCCGGATACGGCCCCGACCCCAGAACGCATGATCGTCCATTTGCGGGCTATCTTTATGGAAAAGCACAAGTAAATTTTTTCAATCAAAAGGAGCACGTTTGGAAAATTGCATTAGCCTTAGGAACCTCTGGCCCCAATTCTCTGGCGAGCGGAACCCAAAATCTGATACACACCACCGTAGGTTTATACAAAACAAGCGGATGGGACTATCAGATTCAGAACGAAGCTGCCGCGAATCTAGATGTACAATATACCGCATTATTACACCGCAACAGTGCTAAGTCAGTTGATTTCTCGTTAGAAAGCTACGCTCAATTAGGCACCGTATTCAACGGTGCCGGCCTTGCCCTGGTATTTAGAACCGGAAATATCAACCAGTTATTCCACTCGTCGTACCACAGCGCAACTATCAGTCAAAACAACAAAACGAAAAAACTACAAGAGCGGGAACTTTATTTCTATGCCAGACCCCAAATTAACTATGTTGCTTATGATGCCACTATACAAGGTAGTCTATTTACGAACAACAGTCCGATAACGTTTTCCGTTAGACCATTCGTATTTGAACAGCGAATCGGTTTAAATTATGCTACTGCTCGCTTTACGCTCGATTACAGTTTAACCTTTCGTGCCCGAGAAATCAAAAGCAGTGCCAGGCCCCACCAATACGGGAGTATAACAGCATATTATCGCTTTAATTAATCAAACTAATCTACGCATTAATTAGCGCCTCTGTCTTCGTCAAAAAATCAGACAGCGCTTTCTTGATGTCAATCCCCGATCGATTCGCCAAGACAATCAGCCACCAGATATTTTCGCCCAGTTTATGTTCCAGTTCCGATTGTGAATTGGTCTTTGGCCATCGTGCCTGTTGTGACATTACATTTCTTCCTACCAAGCCAGCATCGGTCAAATAAGCTAAAGCATCCTCCTCTACGGTCCATTCACTCCCATGATGATGCAGTTCGAGTTTATGATATTGCTTCCTTAAGGCTAAACAACGACGAATGATCTCGTCAAAATCCGTATGACCCATATGTGTTAAATTAGATATATATTTTACTGTTTTAACCACATTGGCTTTACTTTCAAAATTTCTTGATGAACGGGGCAACTCTCGGAATGCGCACCACGGAGATAACCTATACTCATCAAAAATTCATTAACGATTTCTCCGCCAGTAAATTTAAATGTCTTCTTAAAGAGCTTTACCCACTCCTCTTTGGCTTTAGGATGGTGATGTTGCAACCATTTTTCAAAGCTTCCGTATTCCTGCTGCAATTGAAGAATCGTTTTGGCATTTTCGATCGCCGCATTTACTTTTAATCGATTCCGGATAATCCCAGGATCATTCAATAAGCGTTCACGATCCTGTTCGGTGTAGCCTGCTACTTTAACGATGTTGAAATTATCGTATGCTTTTCGAAAACTAGCTTCTTTTTTCAGAATAGTTTCCCAACTTAAGCCAGCTTGGTTGATCTCCATAATCAGACGGCCAAACAGTTCGTTGTCGTCATGAATAGGATATCCATAATGATTATCGTGGTAGTTCTTGTGTAGGCTTCTGCGAGGCTCCGCCATACTCGGTATATATTCGCAATAACTCATGTTTAAAATGTTGTATTTGTCTGCTTAATGGTTGCACGTTACGTTTAGTAAAATTGAGACAATCTCTCTTTACCTGAATTTATAACATGTAAAAATAGCTTTTTCTATCGCATTTCAATTCGTTTAACTGGAATTTAGCAGTCAGATGACGCCAATATATCGCTCAAATATCTTTATAGATAAATCGAAGGCTAGGGCAAACCTACTTCGTCGGAATATATGTTAACTTAAACTTAAGGCTACTTTATAGCCTGACTGGCTTCGATTGGAAAATCCGATTCCAATATATTAGCACCATCTTCAAATACCATTCTGTACTTCTTACGGCGCTCCTCTTTCGTTGGCAGTTTATCATAAGTCGGTGCCGTAGAAATCATGCACATCACGCCTTTTTCTTTAAAGAAATTATACATCTCCTGGTTGGCAGGTTTTATCTCCGGACCAATATAAACGATCATGCGATTAAATGGTAGACCGGACGAAATAAAATCGTCCAGAGCCCCTTGCGTTTTAATATGCATCGAAAGGTACTGCTCCGGATTACCATCCAAATAAAATCGAGCCTGCTCTGCGTTATGCACCGTAACCCACACCCAAGCATACGCATTGTGTTTACGTATGATCTCGGCCGTCATTTCCATGGGGAGGTTTTTTTTATCAAGGTTCAGTATTGTTTTCCCTTTGGCCCATTCAATCATTTCATCTAAAGTATTAATACCATGCGATGTGATATTTCCCTGATTATCTTTAAGTTTTAGATCCTTCAATTCTTTCCAGGTATAGTCCGATACCTCACCACTGCCTGTTGTCGTCCGCTCTAAGGTAGCGTCGTGTACCACCACGGGCACACCGTCCTTCGTCAAGCGCGGATCGACCTCAAATATCGCCGTCGTATGCTTAAGCACCTCTTCCATTCCGGCAATAGAATTTTCCGGCAGACCGTTCTCTATTGTACCTCTATGACCGCTTATTATTTTCTTATTCTTCCCATATTGAAAATATTCCACCATCTCCTGTACTGTACCAAAGTTCAAGACATGTAATTCTTGTGCCGACGCTCGTGAGATAGAAAAGGCAAAAAGTAATGTTAAAAAGAGAAATCGTCTGTTCATATATTCATCCAAAGATCCAACAAAATTAAGCATCACATTTTAATAAATTAAAACCATTACGTTTATCTAATGTTAACAACATCAATACAGCGTAATCTTGTACAATCCCCCTATAGTTTCACAAAGTCGTTCCCGTTTAAAAAGACAAAAAAAGTTTCATGATCCTCAAGCAAAGCCCCGTAAAAACACCCATTATCACCCCGTAAAATACTTCATAAAAACGGTTTAAAACCCTTAAAATGAATTAAAGGCCAACATAATTTATGCTAACCTGTTTACACCGGTAGATGGCACCGACGCTAAGACCATGGCGTCATCTTTAGTTATCATTAAATTAACGGTCATAAATAAAAACATTAACATGGAAAAGCTACACGAAAAAAGAATTGCAATTTTGACTGAAGATGGTTTTGAAGAAATAGAGTTAACGAGTCCAAAAGAAGCATTGGAAAAAGCAGGTGCGCAGGTAGATATTATTTCGCCTAAGAGCGATGTCGTACGCGCAAAGAAAGGTGATGAATGGACCGGGACTTACGAAGTAGATTATGTGCTGTCGCAAGCAGATACTAGTTTATATGATGGGCTTTTGATTCCCGGAGGTGTTATAAATCCGGATAAGCTGCGTACAAATGAAGAAGCGCTTGAATTCGTACGGTCTTTTTTTCAAGCTGGGAAGCCAGTCGCTGCGATTTGCCACGGACCTCAAGTACTGATCGACGCTGAAGTGATCGAAGGGCGCAAGATTACCTCGGTAGCTGCGATTAAAAATGATTTAATCAATGCGGGTGCCCTTTGGGAAGACAGCGCCGTCGTTACGGACCAAGGACTCGTAACAAGCCGAACACCCGACGATCTTCCCATTTTCAATGCAAAGATCGTAGAAGAATTTGCCGAAGGAAGACACCGAGGACAGCACGTATAGTGCTTCCCACAACATATACCCATATATCCAAGAAATGCTGGTATCGCGTAGGCGATACCAGCATTTTAATTCTACTGGTTATACTAGATAATCAATCTAACGAACAGAAAGGCACTAAGTTCACTACAATATCCCCTTTCTGGCGCGGCGCTACTTCCACTTCAAAAACAACTAGCACCGGTGTGTTCTTCCCGTCGTTGCCTTCAATAGGCTCTATTTTCCACACCACATGACCAGGAACTTCAATTTTCAACAGAAGTTGCTTTCCATCTTTTGTAAGTTCTGCTGTCGTATTATTAATCAGTTTGACAGCTGCATCAGTAACCATAGACCATCGGATTGTATTTTTTTCCGAACCACCGTTATATATATCTTTTACAGATACATACTTCGCATTAACGACAGTTATTTCACGGCTTAAAGCTGCCAGTTTAGGGTAAACAGAAGACAAATCAATCGTTGCTTTCGTCGCATCGGTTGACTCAACAACATCTGTTAACGGCGCATATCCTCCAACATGTTGGAGTTCCCCGTTAACAGTCAATGTATTATGTGCATAATTTGTATATTTAAAGACCCCCCATCGCTCTGAATCCTGATCAAATTTCCAGATATTGATTTTCTTCGCTTCAAGCGCTCGGTAGTCTTCTCGGCCGAAGTCCATCGCCCACCGGACACCATCTGCCTCCATCACGAAGGATCCGACATCCATGTGTCCATGGTTAGTAGCAGGCGAACCACCCTTAAAACCGACATAGATCGCTGTAGAATCCGTCCAAGAAGACCGCATCAGCGCCACCGGCGTTTTCCCGTTACCGGTCCATATCCTATTTTGCGGAGGTTCAATAGATTCGAGATCGATGCCTTTGCTCCAAATCAAAGTCAATGGTAATAGTCGATTATCTTCACGCACATTAGCGCTTAGTTTAATCATATGCTCCCTTTCGATCCACAGTAAAGATGGATTTTCAGTTCTTTTGGCAAACCAGAACATAGCAGGCTGCAACACACCGCCAAGATCAGAGTCCGAAAAATTAAACGAGTCGCCTGTTACCCCCGTCATGTTTTGCATAAAAGCGGGCGTCTCCAAGAAGCCTCGCGCAGCCGACAAATCATAAGGTTCTCCAAACGCACGCTCCAATGCACTAATAAATAAAACATTAAAAGTTGTACCATATCCCCAATACATATATCCCTCCGGATACGCCCCGTCCGGTTCGTAATCTTTCATAGGCAGCTTAATACTTTCCCTTCCTATTTTTATCACATCGCTTGCCAATTGCGGATGATCTTCGTAGATTGCTAGCGCACCAAATAGCATTCCTGCATTACAAACCTGATTCCAATTATGAGTCGCTTTTAGCCACCAGTTATACTGACTGTCCAGTGAAGGTTCCAATCCCTTTCTCAGAATCGCCTGCTTTATTAAGGCTCGATCTTCTTCCGACAATTCGTCATATAGCCAATCGTATCCGATAGCAGCAGCTATGATCATTTCCGCAACATCCAGAAAATGCGAAGGATTCCAATCGCTAAAAGCAGATATTGCACGTAGTTCCTCTTTCGCCCGCGCAACATATTTCTGTTCTGCGGTTAGACGCCAAGCATAGGACAAGTAAAAAATCCGAAGCATCGCTTCACGGGAAGTAGCCAATAGCCGCATGCCGATTTTGTTCCTTGTTACAGGTTTTGTTGTCAAAATTCGATCACATTCCTTTAATATCTCCTGATGGATTTTGCGCTGGTAGCTATCCCTTTGAATGGATGTCCATAGCAACTGCTCTTCGCCCTGTAAAAGGAGTAGCCGAGGGTGTTGAGCTATCGGAGTACCTTCCAGCACTTTCGCATACGCCATAGAGGCAGTAAGTGGTAAAACAAAACATATAAATAAATAGAAATTCTTCATATCATAATTAGTCATAATAACCAGAGCACCCATCGAAGTCTCTGGTTATTAATCTCATGTAAAAAACAGTTATCACAATCTATAACGCTTAATACCAATCACGGCACTTCCGTTTGCATTGATTGAATTCACGTAAATGTAAGCTCTGTATTTCGCATCTGCTGTTTCTACCCATATTCCAGACTGCGCGAGCATATTTATTGCATAATTCGGTGCAGCTCGAAGATCCAACGTCCTAAAATCTTCATCATCCAAATAAACATAGGAATTATTTCCATTTGCATTAGCTCCCAAGTGAATATCCCTTACGTTCCAGGCCTTTTGTATTTTCGTATTTCTATTTACACCCGGTGGCAAAGTAATGTCTGGACGGTAAATAGCATCAGCAGCAGGCGCTACTAATGAATGATTAAAGTTAATGCCTGCTATGGACCTAAATAAGTAAAGTACATCGATTTTCTCCGGTATTGCAGCAGCCTCTATCTCATTGTATACCGTCATATCCTCCACCGATATGTAACATCTATTCCCGTTTGAAACCGGTAGATTGGAAGCTATTTCCATCCTCCTAATGCGATAAGGCCCCATTTCATATGTAGCAGTCTGACCATTACTACTTGTAGCGGTAAAGGTAAATGAAACATCTTTATCCACCGCATCTGGCGTCGGCCTGTAATAATACCTTAATGTGGTTGCTGTTGTATCTACGTTGAACATAACTTCTGTAACAGCACCATTGGTTACAGATGGCGTTGCAACAGGTACGCCGATGTCATTTCCCACAGCGTCTGTATGGTACGATCGGTGTTCCAAATAAGTTTCAGAAGCCCCCGGAATTGAAGCTTCTACTTTTGCAGAGACTAATTTGCCTTCGCTTTTTTGAATGGCCATAGCGTACATGAATTCGATGTCCATTCCAACTAAGCCAGGTCCTACAGACTTTTTAATCACATCATTTTGTAGGCCGCTTTTAGGCACAGGAACGGAGTACCCCTCTTCTTTACACCCTATAACAACAGCCGTTGTACAAAGTATAAACGCGGCTTTATATAACAATTTACAAATCATAATTTCCATTTTTAAAAGCATTATCTATTAAGGTTGTTGCACAGTTACATGCACCGTATAAACTTTCCTTACCTGTCTATTCCCCGATATTACAGTCCACTGCTTCGGATTTTCCAGATCGGAAAAGTCGACAAAGCCAGTAATTTTCGGCTCTAACTTCGCATCCGTAATTAACGAAAATCGGGGCCACAATCTGGTTAGGTCCGTACCGAATTGCACTTGTAAATTTATGGTTTGCGCTACGGTATCCACCGCAGCAGTTCCGACTACTACCGTCTGATGAGTAGGGCTCCACAAGTCAAAACTACCGACATACGCACTGGTTCGGCTTGTGATTAATAACCCATCTTCATCCACCGGAAACTCATCTTTAGCGCATCTCACCGTTACGAGAGCCGTAAGGACAAATAATGTTGCGTAAAGAACTTTATATGTTAAAACTTTCGTCATATTGTTATTTATTTGATTGTTTATAGTTCTCATAATGCTATAAATAAGGTTCATTTTGTCTTATCTGGTTATTACGGTCGATTTCACTTTGTGGTATTTTGAAGATATAACACTGCTCGTAGATTCTTTCACTCTTATTCTGAAAATAAGCGGTAACATTATTTCCCCACGTGTTTGTCGTAAACCTTCCCAGCCCCTCTGGTGGGCCCCAAATTTCTTCTATTTTTCGCCAACGTCTAATATCAAATGCTCTGTGCCCTTCCAGCACCAGTTCCACGATACGCTCTTGTTCGATTGCGTCAAAAAAGGAACTCCTATCTGCATATTTTTCGGGTTTTAATCCAGGTAGATTTCCTCGAGCTCTCACCTTGTCCACCAAAAGAACCGCTTCCGAGGTCGGGCCGAAGGCTTCGTTGGATGCTTCTGCAAACATGAGATAAACATCCGCAAGACGTATCACGGGCCATGTCATGTTACCCTCTTCCCTACCTTGGCCAGGATAATTTCGTACAAATTTCCTAAATAAGTAGCCAGAATTTGTACCCCCGTTATAATCAATAAATCTTACTCCGTTATTAACCCCCTGTTTTCCATGATGGTAAGGAACCAGGGCTGTTGCTGTAAGTCCTTCCAATCGCTGCACTACTTCACCGTTCCACAGGATGGTGGCTTTCATTCTATAATCTCTGCCCAGATAAGTTTGGGGATTAAGCGCCGAGTTAGGTCTAGTAGCTGCATCAGCAGCATACTTAGCATCCTGCGTCCTATCACTTAACTGTTCCATGGGAGGCAGAAAATCACCTGTTGTAGTAGATTGATATCGATCTGCTAGCCAGTAATTTGGCGAAACATTAACCTCAGAACTTTCCGTTTCACGATTTCCGATATCGCGCATTAGTTTATCGCTGACACCCGAGCCAGGCCCTCCATGCGTAAAACCAATAATGGTCTCGTTATTAGCATTAGAAGTCGGCAGAAACAAGTGATAATAATGAGGCAATTTTGCAGCCTTTCCTAAATCGTCAATTTCACCAGGTGCCCCATTCATATACAACACCAATCCATAATCATTGATCACTTTTCTAAAATCAGCAGCGGCATCTTCAAAAGCCTGCTGGGCCTTTCCGGCATCAGGTACAAATGTAACCAGCTCTGGCCAACCATTTTTGTTCCAGCTACCCCAATACAGATTAACTTTACCCCTTAACGCCAGCGCAGCCGCTTTTGTGACTCTTTCTTTTTGGCTTGGAGGGCGCGATGCAGGTAACTTTTCAAACGCATAATCCAGGTCAGCCAATATGTGATTCTTAATTTCTTCAATAGGCGTACGTGCAATCGTGGTCACATCATTATTGCTGACCACTACTTTATCGATATAAGGTACATCACCCCACATCGTAATCAATCTAAAATACACCAAAGCTCGCATTAATCTTGCCTCCCCAATTATACCTTCAAGATTTTCGGTAGCAGCCGGCAGTCGCGGTAACATGTTCGTCACATTATCTATCACATAGTTAGCCCGGTTAACCCCTCCAAATAAAAAGCGAAACATATTATCAAACGATGACCCGTAGCCTTCGGGATAATAATGTCCATTCGTACTCCCTGTCCAATATGCGCCCCCGTTGGAAAGCGTACCTAACGACGAGATGCTGCTCATTTGTCTCACTCGTACATAGTCGCCCTGCCCATCAAAGAAATAATCTTTGTGAAACACGTTCTTAATGTTATTATACATCGCCATTGCTCCACCGACGGCATCTGCCTCAGTTTGCCAATAGGCTTTATTATCAAGCTCTGTAGTAGCTTGCTGGTCCAACAAATCTTTCACACACGAAGATGTAGCGAACAATAAAGAGCCTGTAAAAAAGCAAACCAGAATTTTATTTATCTTTTTCATATTTTTACATCTTATAAATTAACATTTACACCTAAAGAGAATGATTTTAACAACGGATAAACATCGTTCATACTTGCTGTTGACTCCGGATCTATCCCCCTGTATGAGGTAAACGTAAGTAAGTTTTCACCCGAGACGAATATTCTAAAATTATTCATACGCACTCTTTTCAATAAATTTTTAGGTAAACTATAACCCAGTTGTACATTACGTAAACGCAAGTAGGATAGATCATCCAACCAGAAAGTCGTCTGTTCCCGATTACCACCCGAAGTACTGTTTAGTCTTGGCCAAATACCATCCCTATTGTCTACACTCCATGGATTATTCCAATGATCCCAAGACGCAGCATATCTTTCACCTATATTTAAATCGTTGTAGCTACTTAACCAGTATGCTTTTCTACCGGCAGCCCCCTGCAACTGAACACTTAGATCAATACCTTTATAGCTGAAACTTGTATTCAGTGCAAAGTTAGTATGCGGCGTGTTAGTTTGCATTTTAGGATCAGCCTTTCTATCTTCATCAGTAATACGTCCGTCTCCATTTAGATCCAAACGAATAAGGTCACCAGGCACTATACTTTGTGGTGTATTTTCGTATACTTGCTGCCAGTTTTGCGCTATACCAATATCCTCGTAACCATAGACGAAGTTAATCGGCATGCCCACAAACCTGGTTCCTCTTAATAACAGTTGTCCCCATTTATTCAGTTGGTTTCTATTATAAGACGCGTTTAAATTTATACGATACTGAAAATCATTTTTAGTATCACTCCACGTAAAATTCCCTTCAATTCCACGATTGGTCATCTCTCCAATATTATGTCTGGGCGCATTATACATTCCGGAGATCAGCATAGAGATATCCAGTACATCTGCCATATCTGCCGTATTACGCTCATAATAGTCGAACTCCGTTGTTAAGCGGTTATTGAGCATCACGAGATCCAACCCAAAATTCAGGACGTTAACTGTTTCCCAGCTAAACGCTCTGTTAATCATCCGGTTGTTAGAAAACCCGCTATTCGCTGCGCCGCCTAAAATATAATTAAAAGAAGTTAGTACTTCCCGCTGCTCATATAATCCGTTTGTTATTCCGATATTTCCCAAACCACCATAACTTGCTCTTAACTTACCACTAGATACGCCCCATTCCTTTACTTTTGCAAGAAAACTTTCTTCTGTAAATCTCCATCCGACGGAAGCAGAAGGGAAGAATCCCCATTGATTGCCCGCATAAAATCTTGAAGAACCGTCATAGCGGGCATTCAGTTCAAGCAAATATTTATCAAAAGCCGAATAATTTAACCTGGTAATGGCTGAACGAAGGCCTTCTTTTGACGAAGAGCCTGCATTAGTCTGATTTCCAACACCTGCAGCATCCAACTCGGTTAAAGACGGATGTACTCTGTCCAATCTGGCTCCTGCGAGAGAGCGTCTCTTCCAGAACTCTTCGCTATATACTGCAAGCACTCCAATTTCATGATCTTCGGCAATCGTTTTATTATACGATATTCTCCCACTGGACATGGTTTTATAATTATTCTGATTATCATTTGAAATCCCTACATTGGGTCCCAAAATCCATCTACCTGTAGGCGCATTATTTTGAAAATCGTAGCTCTGAATGGGCATATTGGCATTAATGATAAACTGATCACTATAATTCAACGAATAATCTACGCGTGCCTTCAATCCTTCTATAGGCTCCCATTCCAGATGGAGTATACTATTAAGATCCTTTTGGTTTTTTGACGATTTCAAATGATCATACAAAGCGAGCGGATTGGCGACTAGCGTATTTTCGCCATAAGCAGATCTGCCGCCATAGAAACCCGTAAATGGGTCATAAGGTGTTACTCCTGCCACAGCAAAGCGCAAATCATAGGCATTTGTCGCATTTCCTCCCGTAAACCCCTCATTAAAGCCGTACGTGTAATCTGACCAATTTCCAGCGAGCTTAGCGCCGATCGTGATATTTTTACGGATTTTGTAATCGTAATTGATGCGTGCATTATAACGTCTAAAGTCATTACCAATTTGCAAGCCTCTTTCGTCAAGTAGCCCTGCCGATATAAAGAAAGTAGATACGCCATTTCCACCACTGGCGGAAAGATTATAATTCTGCTGTACGGCATCTCTCATCGTTACATCAAACCAGTCGGTATTCGCGTATCGAACAGGATCTATCATGCCCAAAGCCATCCACTGTTCAATAGTTCCGTATCGGTAGGTGGCCGCATTACTTGCTGCACTCATTGCCTGCGCATTACGATGCACCATTAAAGACCGCGGATAATCTGCCATAAAGCCTATACCATTTGTCGGACTCTGTGTGGATAATGTGGAACTAAAGGATATGCTTGGCTGTTTGCCAGCTCCAGACTTTGTAGTTATAAGGATAACACCATTTGCGGCCCGCGAACCGTAGACAGAAGCAGCTGTTGCATCCTTTAAAACCGATACACTTTCGATATCGTGCATATTCAGCCTGTTTATATCCACATCAGGCATACCATCTACCACAATGAATGGTTTGGCTGCATCTGCAGAAAGCGTACCTAAGCCTCTAATCATTAGCGCGGAGCTGTTGTTTCCCGCCATACCGCTCGATTGGTTAACCGCCAAACCCGGCAACAAACCATTTAAAGCGGTCGACACATTCGAGATGGCTCTGCTAGATAATTTTTCGTCGAACGTTACACTTGCCACGGCACCGGTAAGGTTCACCTTCTTCTGTGTACCATATCCTACGACCACTACTTCATCAAGCGTAGCCATATCAGGCTGCAGGCTAACATTCAACACATTTTGGTTGCTCGAAAATGGAATTTCCCGATTTAAAAAACCGAGGTAGGTAAATATCAATATACCGTTCGTCGTCGGGACATCCATTACAAAGTTGCCTTCCACATTCGTCACGGTAGACACAGTTGTTCCCTTTAAATTTATCCCGACACCGCCCAGAGGCTCTCCTATATTATCCAAAACGCGTCCAGTAATACGAGTATCCTGTAATGCCTTGATCGAATTGGAAGTACTGGTATCAAAATTGCGGTTTTTGGTTGCGGAAGCAACAGTAAGCGTCGAAGCAAACTCATTGTTTTCCTGGGCCATGAGTCCACAAGAGTGGAACACAAACCATGCGCCCACACCAAGCTTACCCAACCAAAGTTTAGTTGTTTTATGCATCATATGTTTTTAATTTGGTTTATATTGGATATTATTATTGTTTTCTATCTTCTTTATTCTCTTGAAGATGCTTTATAGAGGCCAAATTCGGCTAGCTGCACCGGTCTTAATGCCCTTTTTACCGTGATCCGAATTTTGTCTGTCGTTGTCAGCGGAATCCGTAGCAATCTTTTGTAACCGATCGTCGTCAAATGGCTCAACTTTATCCAGTCCGCACCGTCCCAATATTCGATTAAAGCTTCTTCACACTTTTGCCCTTCCGCGATATTTTCTTGAAGCGCAATACGGTCAAAACTAACCTTCTTTTTAAGCGACACAACCAAAGGCTCGTTTACCTTTAGTGTTGTAGCCGTGCCGAGCACGTTATCCGAGAGCGCTTTTTGTACAGTCTTCTGCGCGAGGTTCGCTTGGAATGTTTCATCCAGAATAGATCGATATTCGTAGAGATTATCTACATCTTGCTTTGCAAATACACCTTCTTTATTAGGCGGAATATTGAGCAATAACACACTATTTCTACCAACTGAGGTGTAATAAAGGTTCACTAAATTTTGAGCAGAACGCACCTTCTCATCCTCCTCGGCATGATAAAACCATCCCGGTCTGATCGATACGTCGGTCTCCGTCGGCAACCATAACTTCCCGTTCGGGTCGCCCACATTCAAATATTCGGGGGACATCTTACCGGGAGCATTCTCCGGCTTTACATCAATGGTAGACCACATGGTCTCGCCTGCAATCCCCTTCTCATTACCTACCCAGCGTACATCTGGGCCAACATCCGAAAACATGACAGCATTCGGCTGTAATTCACGAACTAAATCCCAATAACCATCAAAATCGTATTCCATATTAACAGCTTTCTTGTCCTTTGCCCCATCAAACCAAACCTCAGCAATTTCACCGTAATTCGTCAATAACTCTTTCAACTGATTTTTATAAAAAGCGTTGTATGCCGGCGTGCCATAACTCGGATGGTTCTGGTCCCACGGAGAAAGGTAAAATCCAAACTGTATGCCGTATTCACGGCAGGCTTGTTCAATTTCTTTAACCATATCGCCCTGCCCATTTTTCCATGGACTATTTTTTATCGAATGTTCTGTAAAAGCGGTTGGCCAAAGGCAGAATCCATCGTGGTGTTTCGCCGTAATTATCGCCATTTTAAAACCTGTTTCCTTCAGTACCTTGATCATCTTACGCGCATCAAAATTTATCGGATTAAAGATAGTGGGGCTTTCCGTGCCATCTCCCCATTCTTTGCCGGTATACGTGTTTACCGTGAAATGAATAAATGCGGTCGTTTCCAGCTTCTGCCATTCCAATTGAATTTTGCTTGGTACCGGCAAATCCTGTGCAAAGATTGGTACATGTATTACACAAAGTAATAAGAGCACATATAGCTGTCTGTTCATCTGTACTGTTATGTTATTTTTATTCATGTTTAACGTTTATTAAAATCCTTTATCTTAAAAACCCAAGCGTGTTCACATGGCATATTAGCCGGGTTTATATCCGGGGGGATGATGCGCAATTTATTTTTTCCCGTTTTGAATTTTACACGTCTATCAGACCCCAGTAGCGTAACATTATCGACCGCGTGTATGCCGTCGATCATAATCTCCTTTTGTGGCCACTGTGTGCAGTGAATGTACAGGTCATTTCCTTTGCATGTGTAATAAACATCGGTATCGTCTTGAGCAGGGCGCTCATGCCACGCTGTCGTCCCGTATATTGCTTCTCCATTTACCGCAAGCCATTTCCCGATAGCCAGCAAGCGTTCTTCCATCACGACGGGAATTAATCCATTAGCATCGGGTCCTATGTTTAGCAACAGATTCCCGCCGTTCCCAACCTTCTCAATCAATAAATCGATCAGTTGCTTTGAAGAATAATAATGCGCGGTAGTTTCAAATTGATTGTACCCATACGAAGTTCCTATACCACGACTTTCTTCCCAGGGGTGTTCTATCCTGCCCGTCGTTAAAGTGTCTCCAATTAAATTGTATTCCGTCGTATAATATCCGCCATGCTTGCTTCTTGTTTCTTTACCCCATCTATCATTTACCACAACGGTATTTTTCACTGGAGATTCATTGTAAAGCCAAGTCAAGAATGTCGTGCTCTTTAACTTGTCACTCGTATAATCCCATTCTCCGTCCGCAAAAATAATTTCCGGCTCGTATTTAGTTACCAGATCTTTCATTTGTGGTATCATATGTTGCGTAGTCCACTCTTCCATATTGCCGGAGGTATAAAGCGGATTATTCCATTCCAATAACGAATAATAGAGACCAAATCTCAAGCCAGTGCGGCGTACAGATATAGATAGATCGTTAATAATATCCCGTTTAGGTCCGACATCCACACTGTTCCACCCTTTGCTCTGCGCGCTGGGCCATAAGCAATAGCCATCGTGATGTTTTGACGTCAACACCACATAGCCTGCGCCAGACTTCTTAAACAGATCAGCCCATTTATCCGGATCAAAAAACGCTGCTTTAAATATGGGTGCAAAATCAGCATAGGTGGAATTTGGTCCATAATTCCGTTTATGGTAATCCGTGAAGGATTTATTCTTATCGATAAGCCGCATCAAATAATGCTCAGCATATTTTTCGTAAACGCCCTCTACCTCATCTACCGGCGCATAAGCAGGCACAGAATAAAGGCCCCAGTGCACAAATATTCCAAATTTAGCATCCGACCACCATTCTGGTACCGGTCTCGCGTCCAATGATTGCCATGAATTTTCAAACTTTTGAGCAATCCCAGTCGGGATAGACAGCACGAATAAAAGCGGTTGTAAACAAGTTATAATATAAGTTCTAATCTTCATATAATTGGTATTTAGCGGGTAACAACTACCCTTTGGGAAAACACGTTATTTAATCAGATCTTTATACCGTAGCAACGCTTCCACATAATAATAATCTGCGTACGTTAATGGTACATCCACTTCGCTGTTGTGCGGTATCGATCCCACACTATGTTTCAGTAAATACCCCCCGTTGGTACCGTATTCGGCGGTATACTTCGCGGTTGATAGGTTATACAGTATGGTTTCGGCCGTTTTCAGATAATAATTAGAAAGCTTCCCTTTTACCATCGTACTCATTTCCAAAAGTGCCGAAGCCGTCAGCGACGCGGTAGATACATCTCGGTAATGACGATATTTTGCATATTTACTATCTTCAGGCAGGTTGGGCGCATCAAAATCCCAATAAGCAATCAAGTCGTCCGGCATATTAGGATGCTCCAGCATATACTTTGCAATTTTCTTAGCAAAAGAAAGGTATTTCTTATTTTTTGTATCTCGGTACATCATAGTATATCCATAAAGACCCCAAGCCTGGCCTCTTGCCCATGCCGATTCATCAAAAGCTCCTTGATTTGTCTTTTTCTTTACAATCCCACCGGTTTTAGGATTATAATCCACTACATGGTAACAACTGTAGTCCTTGCGGTAATGATTTTTCATCGTCGTATTCGCATGCGTAACTGAAATATCATAAAATCGACGATCACCGCTCAGACGGCTTGCACTATTAAGGAATTCCAAGTTCATCATATTGTCGATGATTACTGGAAAGTTATCAAAATCCCACGATCGTATCGCTTTCGTAACCGGACTATACCGCGTTGCTAACGATTCGGCACCCGTCAAAAGGATCTCCCTGTAAGCAGCTGTATCGCCAGTGATACGCATGGCATTTCCGAAACTGCAATACAACATAAATCCGAGGTCATGGGTTGTGGTATTCAACTTCTCCTTTTCTAACAGCTTCAGTTTTTGCTTAGCTAATTCCAGTAATTCCGTATCACCAGAATGTTCGTATAGATAAAGCAGTGTACCTGGATAAAATCCCGACGTCCACCAACCTGTCTCGGAATCAAAATTCTTACCTTTATCGTACGTCTTCGGTAACATACCCTCCGTAGACTGCTTAGCAAGCACTTTGATCTGTTTAACAGCATCGTCCAAATTTTTATTCACCAGGTTTGCGTTTAACTTGTCCTGAGCACTCACGTTAGATAAACAACCCGCGGCACATATCAGCATTGCAAATGCGCATATTGATCGGTTCATATTTGTTATAGTTATCATTGTTATTTTATAAAAGTTCACAGCTTTATATACCGCTATTTTACTTTTTCCGGAACAAAAAAATCCGTTGTCGCATGACGTGGGAGTTTAAAGACCTCCCCCTTTTTATTGGTAAAATAAATATTAGATTCGGAAGGTTTTCGGCCGTCGCCATCTGCCCAGATTCCGTAAAAGTCTTTTGTTGCCCTATTCGGTTTACGTACATAGGAGTGATTTCGTTCACTATTTTTAGTCAGTTGCTTTTCTTTTCGCCAGCTTTGCCCCTCATCTTTACTTACCCATGCAACAAGTTCCCCACCCGGATTATAGGCTTGCGGCCCCGTTTCTGTCGGGCCAATAATCCGTATCCTGCCTCTACCCTCCGCATATATCGAACCCATGTCATAATTACTGTCCGAGGAAGTAATCACCGTACCATTCCATTTTTTTGAGCGCTTATCGACATGGAAGAAATGCCAATCCCGCGGGCCATTTTGCGGCCCAGGCTGCGGACCTTTACTAGAAACCGTTAAAATCAATGGATCACCATTCTCGTCGAGATTGATATCAAGCAGGTAGTTATTTAATTTATCTGGGGTAAAATCTTTTACCAGCGCTATATTATTCCTGGTGGTAAGCGGCAATTCCACCTGCTGCTTGTCCATTGTCTGCCAAGATTTTCCCCAATCCGATGTTTCAAGGTAATATAAATTCGTTCTGTAATCCAATCCTTTACCGTCCGGATGAAAATCAAAAGCAACACCTATTTTACCGTTCGACATCGCACTTACCTGGTAATGTCCACCTTCGATATTACCCAGCACCTTCCATTCGTCCCAATGTTGCCCGTCTTTGCTTGTGTTATAACCAATTACCCTTCTATGTTTAGCATCGTACCTTGAAAAAAGAGCGAGAAAACCTCTATCATTATCGTAGTAAATCTGAAAATAGGAGAAATTAGTAAAAGGCGTCTTCTTGCCATTGATCATTTCTGTTGCCTCAATACGTTCAAATTCATTAATATCATAAGGTTTCTTTGATTTTGAAATATAGGATGTCCTTTCCACCCCGTGGGATGTTGAAAATATCCATATATATCCCGCTGCATCAATAGAGATCACGGGGTTATCGTGCGCATCGACCGTTCCTTTATCCAAAACAATCGTCGGATTAGCCACTTTCTTGGTGCGGTGGTCGTAATAGGAAACACTGTGTAGCAGCGTACTATTGCTTTCGTCCGTACCGCCATAGCAAAAAAATGTTTTTTTTACCTTGTCCGCATAGATGGCAAATGGCCTATGGTTAGCAGGATAGGTGCCTAATCCGCCACTATATTTATATGCATATTCGTTGCCCGTGGGTTGGATCATATACCATATGCCTCGAAATCCGTCTGCTTTGGTATTAAGCAGCTCTTTTACTTTAGTAGCCGGTTGCTGCGCGGCGACTGTGAAACTAAAGAATAGCAATATAGGTAAAAACAAACATGATGCCGTAGAGGATTCTTTCATAATATTGAAGTCGTTATATCTTATTATATTTAATTTGCAGCTTATATTCTAAAAAACAGATTTCAAGACCTTAGCTTGGTCATCTCATTTTCTTTTGCTATCTTATGAAAGAAATTAGTTTTTTAATGCTTTATAATTGTATTTTTCTGTTTAAAATTGTTGACATAAAGTACCTAAACAAAATCTATTAATACTATATCTCAATTCAACCAATACATGTACAAAATAAACATCCCATGATCAGAAGAGTCCCCCAAGAAATAAAAATTGATCCCTCTGCGATTAGACAGAAGTTTAGAGAAATAAATATAAAATTGCTTTGTTGTAGATACTGGATTGTCGAAGAGTGGGAATGTTTTGATCTTTCCGTGCCTTTTTGGCGAATTTATTATAACAGTATTGAAGGCGCTAGGGTTTCATACAATAATAAAGTTACGCGGTTAAACAAAGACGTTGTGGTAATTATTCCCCCAAATACCTCCTTTTCCACACATTTAGATCTAACAAACGTTCAGCATAATAGTGAAAGTATCGCCGGAAGACAATTCACGCAAGGCGATAATCTCCTACAGATTAGGAAAACCAACAAAGTCGATCACCTCTTTATTCATTTTTCGCTGGGATTCCCATTAGATTATACAAATGCGGGAGTTTATTCTTTGCCCGTAACAGATCAGAAGTTAATATTGATAAGTGATATTCAGCAAGCCTGTATACAAGGCGAAGAATTCAGCTTTTTCGATTGCATGAAAGTCAACATGCTTGTCAATTCCTGCTTGTTACAGTTGAACAATTTCCTTACCGATTTCAAAACGATGGATCAACGCATTTTCACGGCGATGAATTACATAGACGGTAACTGTAACAAGATAATAACTAATAACGAACTTGCGAACATGGTTAATATGGCTCCAAACTCGTTTGCACGGTTATTTAAAAATACAACGGGAACGACCATTCAGCAATATATCGTAAAAAAGAGAATTGAAAATGCACTTAACTTTATGCATCATAGCGATAAAAACCTAGACGAAATTGCACACGAATGTGGTTTTTCCGATCGATTCCATTTTTCTAAATCTTTCAAGAAAAACGTAAATATGAGCCCTTCCTACTATAAAAAAAACCTCACGCTATTCTAGATCGAGGACATGATCAAAAGAACAAAGTATACCGTTTCCAAACACTCCACTCCACTCGGACGCAATACCTCCACAGTGAACGCCGGTATTTCAGGCAAACTTTAGGATAGCGTTTCGGTTGTCGCGACTACAAACGCGATAACCGAAACTCAAAACGTTCATACAGCTCAGGCTCCACCTTTTTCTTCCCTATCGCATCCTGCGGGATCGTATAGTATTCACCAGATAGGATCAAGCCCGCTGGGGTTTTCTCCACGGCCATCTTCAAGAAGCCATACTGATCCTCACAAAAGGCTTCCAATTTCACCTCTCCGTTTTCTACAGGTAACTTTTCAAACCAAGGGTCGTTTATCTCTGCCACACTATGTAGAATCGAATAGCCACCCGCTCCTGCCACAACAAAAGGAACAGTAGCTCCATCCGCATATATTCTAGAGAAGCGTTGGTAATTGTGCACATGCCCACTTACCACCAAATCCGGCTTGATATCCGCCGCAATGAAAGCCTCTTCCAAGAAATCAATCATGGGTTTACTCGAACCATGGTTTGTATCCGCCGAAAAAGGTGCATGATGTATACATACGATAACAGCTTGCTCCGCGGCGTGTTGTTTCGCATAGCGAAGTTCTTCTACAAACCATTCCCGTTGCTCTTCACCAATCCATCCGTGTTTGGGTATGTTGCTATATAATCCGATAAATCGCGCCAACGGTGTCTCCAGTGTCCAGTAGACATTGGGTTGCATCATACTCTGTCTTTTACTGCCCTGTCCAAATTCAATGGTCCGTCGCTCCGCTCCGCAAAAAACTTCCATAAATGGCTCCAGACTTTTGTAGGGTACAGGGCTTTCTGGGTTTACGTCGCCATCGTGGTTACCGGGGATGGCAAATATTGGTGCTTCATAGTTTTCATAGGGCTGCAAAAACTGCTTCGGATAAGCACTGGCTTCGCCGTGATTGTAGACAATATCTCCCAAATGGTATAGAAATGCAGGCGACTTATTCTCGGTCAAAATTCTATTACTTTGATCATTTAGCGTATTCGCAACCAAAGACTGAAAGTCGGAATGGCGCAAACTGCCCGTATCGCCTAGCATATGGAAACTCATCTTTTCATGCAAAAGCTCCGTTTCTTTCCCGAGGACCGCTGCTATATCCAAGCGGTAAGGGTGAGGCCAGCGAGGTTGAGGTAAGGGCCTGAATACTGGCGTGTCTGTGGGTAAATTTTTAATTTGTACTGCTGTATCGTATTTATGATCCATCATGTCTCAAATTTACTAAATTAACTATGAAGGCAGAAAAAATTTGCTTTTATATCTAATTATAGACGAATTTATTCCATTTTTGGTTATTATTGCAAAAGGATCTAGCGTATAGGTTAATATGCTACAGATTCCAACTGTATAAACCTTTCCAAACATTTGTTATGCACATTAATAATACACACGAAGAAAAAGAAAGCCTTACTAGACGAAAGTCTGCCTTGGGTATACGCTTATTTTTTATTTACCTGTTCTGCTATGCAGGTTTCGTCACGATCGGCGTATTCCAGTACGAGCTACTATCTATTCCGGTACTCGGCGGGCTCAATTTAGCTTTAGCGTATGGAATAGGTTTAATCCTATTTGCTGTCATTCTAGGAATTGTATACAATTACTACTGCAGTAAGTACGAAGATGAGGTTACGCAAGCTGAAGAAACTGAAAAGGGAGGAACGGCATGATTTACGATATCTCATACACTGCCTTATCATTCTTCTGCATCTTTGTCGGATTAGTTATTGGGCTTTCCTTCTACTTCGGGAGAAAGACCAGTTCATCCTCTTCCTATTACGCCGCTGGCGGTAATATCCATTGGGCCGTCAATGGGATCGCCTTTGCAGGCGATTATCTATCGGCAGCATCTTTTCTCGGTATATGCGGTATGATTGCCGTATCAGGCTTCGATGGCTTTCTGTATGCCATTGGTTTTCTTGCCGGTTGGATTGTCGCCCTGTTCCTCATTGCCGAACCATTCAAGCGCTTGGGGAAATTCACCTTTACCGACGCGCTAAATGCAAAATTTAATTCCAGAGCAATCACCTTGTCTGCATCGGTCAGCACACTAATCATATCCATATTCTATCTTATCCCGCAAATGGTGGGTGCAGGCGACTTGGTTATGCCTCTCCTCGGGTTGCCCCATTGGGCGGGCGTAATACTCGTTGGCGCGATCGTTATCTTTATCGTTGCCAGTGCTGGCATGGCTTCCACAACCTATGTCCAGTTTTTAAAAGGTGGATTGCTTATTATCCTCTCGGTAGTGCTCACCTTTTTCATCTTAAAAAACGGACTGACGCTAACCCCCGATTTTAAAGGAGAAGAATACCATAGTTTTATGGAATTGACACCTCAAGTGGACGATGGCAAGGTAGTGGATGTATCTGGCTGGAGTGTTGTTACCCAACAGACCCTCGGCGAAAAGACCTTTATAAAACTTTCACAAAATGGAGTTGAAAGATGGTTTGATTTCACACAGGACAACAACAACAGGCCGTTACTAAAAGAAACCCTCACCGTTACGCAATTGGCAGATGGGCAACAGCTGTACAATGGAGAGGCTCGAGAAAAACGTCGGTTTTACCAAGTAGGCCATATGAGCAAAATTGTTGTTAATGGCCAAGAAGTGGATAAAACAGGACCACTTGGTCCTTTCGAATTCCTGTCCACGCTGCAAGAAAGCGAAATCGTTCGATTCCGTCAGGTCAAGTTTACAGACGGAGCCGATCAGGTATCGCTATATTATCCACAGCCTACCGCAGGAGAAACATTTATGCTTCCCGGACTCAAATATAAAATCGGTAGCGATGCAAATTTGTGGAGCAAATTGGATTTTATTTCGCTGATGCTGGCCTTGTTCTTGGGTACTGCTGCTTTACCACACATCCTGATTCGTTATTACACCGTCAAAACTCCCCGCGATGCACGTAAGTCTACTATTTTAGCGATTGCGGCGATTGGTGGCTTTTACATCCTCACGCTGTTTATGGGACTCGGCGCTGCCGTAAATGGGGTTCTTGATCTGGAATCAAGCAATATGTCCGCTCCGCTATTGGCGCGAGCATTCGGTGCCGCCTTATTTTCCATCATATCCGCGGTAGCTTTTGCAACCGTACTCGGTACCGTAGCGGGTTTGATTGTAGCGTCCTCTGGGGCGATAGCACATGATTTTATCGACATCTATCTCAAGCGAAACCTAAGCGATACGAAAAAGGTGAAGGTTGGAAAGATTGCAGCCTTCGCTGTAGGTATTTTTGCGATTCTTTTGGGAATGGCGTTTAAGGGAATAAATGTTTCGTTCTTGGTAGGTTGGGCATTTGCAATCGCAGCATCGGCGAATTTGCCGGCTATCCTGTTTTTACTTTTTTGGAAAAAAACTTCCGAAACCGGAATAGCGGCCTCTATCATCGTGGGGATAGTAGCTTCTTTAACCATTATTCTTACCTCTCCAACCATGTGGGATCGATACGGACTAGACCCCACGCATGCCATACATCAATTGGAAAATCCAGCCCTGATCTCGTTTCCACTTGCTGTCTTGACGGTCTACGTATTTTCTATTTTGTATCCAAAACGACAAAAAGACACTAGCGTGATAGCTAGTTAAGTTAATAGGGGTCTCTAGTGTCTTTCCAAGACACTAGAGACCCCTATTCAAATACAGGGAATCCAGTTTATTGAACTTTCAATACATTGGATTCCCTTTCAACGTTGATGTCTATCAATTTAATGCAATATTCCTTTTGCGCTGATCTTTACCTCGGCTATAGCAAAGCATTGTACTTGTTTCCGCGTCCAACGGAATGTCCATGCTATGTGTTAGGCTTTACCTTCTTATCTCCCGTTTGCTGGCCTACCGACTGTTCATGCAGCTGCTTTTCGTACGACTACAACAGTCCGATACCGCCGACACGGTAGCGCAGTCCGACTTCATGCGTATTATTGGAGATACGCTGGTTAAGCGTACCAGTGCCGGGACTGAACTGATAACTGTAGCCTATGCCGAAATTACCAAAGTTCAGCTGCAGCAGCGCCGAAAGGTCACCCTGGTTCTGCACTCCCAGTCCCAGTCCTAATTTTCGGGCCATAAAAAACAACGCGCTTACATCATACCTTGGTGTCTGCTCGTCCATATGGCTCACCAAAAACGAAGGCCTGATATGGAACATATCGTCTAAGCGAAACAGCGCGCCACCGGTGATATAGTATACATTACCAAACTCATACTCCCGGTCCTCACGTCGGTTAAGGGAAAAACGGGGCATCGAGACACCTACATAGTACCGATCCTTACTGTAATAGGAAGTACTGATGCTCAAAATGCCCGCCGTCTCCTGGATATTGTCGCGGAACGAGGGATCGGTGCCGTCCAGGCTGTTATAATTACCTTGGAAATACAGCAGGCCCCCGCCCATCGACAGACTCAGGTATTCGTTTTCAGACAAACGTACCGACTTGGCAAAATAGGCACTAAATTCGCTTTCTTTGACAACACCCAGTGCTGCATGCTTGATATCAAAGCCAACAGCGGCACCAATACGCTGGAGACCGATATTACCAGTAGCCCATAACGACTTTGGCGCACCGTCTACACCCAGCCATTGGCTGCGCCCCAGTACGGAGACGCTCCCCTGTTCGTCCATTGTGCTCAGCGAGGAGTTAAAACTGTTACGCAACTGTCCAAACTGGTTGTAGCTCACGCCATGCTGGGCCCGGATAACGCCGGGTAGCAGCAGCACGAGCAGCAAAAGAACAGCAACTGTATTCATATGTGATATTTTCATGATATTCGATCTTTTCATCTTTAAACCTATTTCCTACTGTTAGTTGCCCGCGCTACGTTTAACCACAAAGAAGCCCTTTTCCCGTTTCCATGTGTTACCGTCCTTCACATCAAGGTAATAATAATACGTTCCATCAATGACATACTGTCCCGTAAATGACCTGTCTCGGTTGTTGTAACCTTCGATCTCGTCCAGCACACGGCCCGACTTGTCGAAGACCGTAACCCTATTTTCCGGATAGTCCCCTATCCCCTCGATCATCAGGAACTCATTGATACCATCGCCGTTCGGTGATACGGCCTTATGGACCAGGATCGGAAGCGCAGCATCTTCGGCGTTGGCAATACGGATTTCAAGCACCACCGTCTCTGCCGCCAGGTAGTTCGAATTGCCTGCCTGCGTTGCCGTCACACGCACTGTTCCCAGACGATGTACCGTTAAGTCCGTACCCGAGACCGTAGCGATGAAGGCATCATCTACCGATAGGTTTACCGGCAGATCGCTGCTGGCATACACATCCAGGGCAATTGTCCCGGCATCACGCGATAATACTCCCGGAGAATTGAAGGTAATAGTTTGCTCGGCCTTATTGATCGTAAGGGACGCATTCAAAATCAAGTCGTTATAATTAATACCGCCATCGATATTCGCTGTAATGCCATACGTACCGGCGTTGATCTGTGCATTGTTGACATAATTTACCGTCGTTCCAGCCGGAAGTGTACCACTGATCGCGAGCGACTTGGCCGTGCCGTCGTAGACAAAGCTTCCATCTTCGAACGTGATGCCCGTAATCGTAGCCGGTGTGATTGCCAGATCAGCTGTCAATACCAGTTCCGTATAATTGCTTCCCGATATCGTAGCCGTTACCACCTGTGTTCCCACATCCGTGCGAATGTTATTTGTATAGACTACAGCAGTTCCGTTTGGCAGTGTACCTGTGACCGCAAGCGATTTCGGCGTGCCGTCATAGACAAAGCTTCCATCTTCAAATGTAACGCCCGTAATCGTAGCCGGTGTGATTGTCAGATCAGCGGTCAGTACCAGTTCCGTGTAATTGCTTCCCGATATCGTAGCCGTTACCACCTGTGTTCCCACATCCGTGCGGCTGTTAGCCGTGTACACAACGCTCGTTCCAGTAGGCAGTGCACCTGTAATCGCGAGCGACTTGGCCGTGCCGTCGTAGACAAAGCTTCCATCTTCAAATGTAACGCCCGTAATCGTAGCCGGTGTGATTGTCAGATCAGCGGTCAGCACCAGTTCCGTATAGTTGCTTCCCGATATCGTCGCTGTTACCACCTGTATTCCCACATCCGTACGGCTGTTAGCCGTGTAGGCTACAGCAGTTCCGTTTGGCAGTGTACCTGTGACCGCAAGCGATTTCGCCGTGCCGTCGTACACAAAGCTTCCGTCTCCGAACGTGATGCCCGTAATCGTAGCAGGTGTGATTGTCAGGTCAGCTGTCAATACCAGTGTATTGTAGTTCGATCCTGTAATTGTTGCTGTCACTTCCTGCGTTCCCACATCCGTACGGCTGTTAGCCGTGTAGGCTACAGCAGTTCCGTTTGGCAGTGTACCACTGACCGCAGGCGATTTCGGCGTGCCGTCATAGACAAAGCTTCCGTCAACGAAGGTAATGCCACTAATCGTCGCAGGTGTGATTGCCAGATCAGCTGTCAATACCAGTTCCGTGTAATTGCTTCCGGATATCGTCGCTGTTACCACCTGTGTTCCCACATCCGTAAGGCTGTTATTGGTATAGGCTACAGCAGTTCCTGTTGGCAGTGTACCTGTAATCGCGAGCGACTTAGCCGTGCCGTCGTAGACAAAGCTGCCGTCACCGAACGTGATGTCCGTGACCGTCGCCGGTGTGATCGCCAGATCAGCTGTCAGTACCAGTTCGGTATAGTTGCTTCCCGATATCGTCGCTGTAACCTCCTGCATCCCTACATCCGTTCTGCTGTTATTTGTATAGGCTACAGCAGTTCCGTTTGGCAGTGTACCTGTGATCGCAAGCGATTTCGCCGTGCCGTCGTACACAAAGCTTCCGTCATCGAACGTGATGCCCGTAATCGTAGCAGGTGTGATTTCCAGATCGGCTGTCAATACCAGTTCCGTATAATTGCTTCCCGATATCGTAGCCGTTACCACCTGTGTTCCCACGTCCGTGCGGATGTTGTTCGTATAGACGACAGCAGTTCCGTTTGGCAGTGTACCACTGATCGCGAGCGACTTCACTGTACCGTCGTAGACAAAGCTTCCATCTTCGAACGTGATGCCCGTAATCGTAGCCGGTGTGATTGTCAGATCAGCGGTCAGTACCAGTTCGGTATAATTGCTTCCCGATATCGTAGCCGTCGCTTGCTGTGTTCCCACATCCGTACGGCTGTTGTTCGTATAGACAACAGCAGTTCCGTTTGGCAGTGTACCTGTGATCGCGAGCGATTTCGCCGTGCCGTCGTACACAAAGCTTCCGTCTCCGAACGTGATGCCCGTAATCGTAGCAGGTGTGATTGTCAGGTCAGCGGTCAATACCAGTGTATTGTAGTTCGAACCTGTAATTGTTGCTGTCACTTCCTGCGTTCCCACATCCGTGCGGCTGTTGTTCGTATAGGCTACAGCAGTTCCGTTTGGCAGTGTACCTGTGACCGCAAGCGATTTCGCCGTGCCGTCGTACACAAAGCTTCCGTCTCCGAACGTGATGCCCGTAATCGTAGCAGGTGTGATTGTCAGATCAGCGGTCAGTACCAGCTCGGTATAATTGCTTCCCGATATCGTAGCCGTTACCACCTGCGTTCCCACGTCCGTGCGGCTGTTGTTCGTATAGACAACAGCAGTTCCAGTTGGCAGTGTACCACTGATCGCAAGCGATTTCGCCGTGCCGTCGTACACAAAGCTTCCGTCTCCGAACGTGATGCCCGTAATCGTCGCCGGTGTGATTGTCAGGTCAGCGGTCAATACCAGTGTATTGTAGTTCGAACCTGTAATTGTTGCTGTCACTTCCTGCGTTCCCACATCCGTACGGCTGTTATCCGTGTAGGCTACAGCAGTTCCGGTTGGCAGTGTACCACTGACCGCAGGCGATTTCGGCGTGCCGTCATAGACAAAGCCTCAGTCCACGAAGGTACCGCACCTAACCGTCTCAGGTTTGATTGCCAGTTCCGCTGTCAATACCAGTTCCGTTTAATTGCTTCCCTGTAACAGCTCTTTTACTCCCTGTCTTCCATCATACCTAACCGT
>NZ_MU158689.1:1599617-1621098 GCF_015209965.1 Sphingobacterium pedocola
AGCGCCAGTTCCGTATAATTCGAGCCGGTGATGGTTGCCGTTACCAATTGTATGCCTACATCCTTGCGGCTGTTATTTGTATAGGCGACAGCTGTTCCAACCGGAAGTGTACCACTGATGGCAAGTGATTTCGCCGTGCCGTCGTAGACAAAGCTTCCGTCACCGAACGTGATCCCCGTGATTGTCGACGGTGTGACTTCAAGGTCAGCCGTCAATACCAGTTCCATATAGTTACTTCCTGATATTGTGACCGTTACCACATGTGTCCCTACATCCGTGCGGCTGTTATTTGTATAGGCGGCAGCTGTTCCAACCGGTAATGTACCAGTGATGGCAAGCAATTTGACCGTGCCGTCGTAGACAAAGCTTCCGTCGCCGAACGTGATACCCGTGATCGTCGCCTGTGTAATAGTCAAGTCAGCGGTCAATACCAAAGTAATGAAGTTAGAACCCGTGATGGTTGCCGTTACTTCCTGCGCTCCCACATCCGTGCGGGTGTTGTTCGTGTAAGCGACAGCTGTTCCCGCTGGCAGTGTACCACTGGTCGCAAGCGACTTGACCGTGCCGTCATAGACGAAACTTCCGTCATCAAACGTGACGCCCGTAATCGTAGCAGGTGTGATCGTCAGGTCAGCTGTCAGTACCAGTTCCGTATAATTCGAAGCAGTGATGGTTGCCGTTACCCCCTGTGTTCCAACATCTGTTCGGCTGTTATTGCTGTAAGCTACGCTCGCGCCTGCCGGTAATGTACCACTAATCGCAAGCGATTTGGCCGTGCCGTCGTACACAAAGCTTCCGTCACCGAACGTGATCCCCGTGATCGTCGCCGGTGTAATAGTCAAATCGGCGGTCAATACCAGCTCCGTATAATTCGAGCCGGTGATGGTTGCCGTCACTTCCTGCGTACCCACATCCGTGCGGCTGTTGTTCGTGTAAGCGACAGAAGTTCCGTCTGGCAGCGTACCACTGATGGCAAGCGACTTGACCGTGCCGTCGTACACAAAGCTATTATTTTCAAACGTAACACCTGTTATCGTAGCAGGGGTAATTTCTAAATCGGCGGTTAGTACCAAAGGGGTGTACCCCGGAGCAGAGAAGACAGCTGAAACCGTTTGGCTCCCGACACTTGTACGACCATTGCCGCTATATATTACTGAAGCATCGTTCGGAAGAATCCCTTCAAACTCCAACATTTTCTCCGTACCATCGTAAACAAATACCTTATCCGATAAAGACAAACCAGTAAATAGGGTCGTAGTTACAGTTAGATCAAATGCCGGCAAACTAGCGCTTAACGTTCCATCGGATACACTAATCACAATCCCTGTTGTAGTACCTACATTCGCGTTCGTCGGTATACCAGATAGCTCACCCGTCACCGAATCAAACGACGTCCAACTTGGTTGGTTGACTATACTAAATAGGAATACATCCGAGTCTTCATCAGTAACAGTTGGGACAAAGCTGTAAGCCACGTCCTGATTTACACTAGTCATCGGAGTACCACTAATAATTGGTGTATCATTAACAGCCGTAATACTAACATCTTTCGTACTGGCCGTACTCGCATCCATACCATCATGGACCACAAAGCTCAGTTGGCGGGTAGCAATATTGGGATCATCAGAACTATTATTATAGGTTACCGATGCCAGGGCGCTTTGCCATTCTGCGAGCGTTGCAGACGCACCACTAGACGTCAACGACAGCATCCCCGTACCACTGTTATAGTTTCCAACAATATTGCCCATGCTAATACCGTCATTCACGAATGCCAGAATATCTTCAGCTATCTGGAAGTTAGCGCTGATGCTCACAGTGGCAGAAGCTAGGGTTGTATTGTCCATATCATCCACCGTAATGCCAGCATCAATTACAACCGGTGTAGAAACCACATCGCTACCTTCAATAAATGCGGTAGCACCTGATGTAGTTGTTACAACCGGAGCACTATTAATTGGTGCAGTCAGGGTAAAATCGTTGCCCGTTCCACCCATATAACTAGCTTTTAACACCTTACCGTTTCCAGCGGCAACAATTGACCCTCCCTCTGACAAAAGGTGAAAAGCATTTGCTATAGCTCCCGAACTGTTGTTAACGATTATCAAGTAGACATCACCTTGATCTGGGTCATAGCCCTGCATAACGTCGAGAGTCGGTTCTTCAGTAAGATTTACGGTACCTTCGACGATAACCTGATCATAACCTGTACCAGCTGTAACACCGTTTATTTGAACATTCAGCATAGCGTCTGTAGCCATATTCAGACCACCATTGATCTTCAGCGAACCAATACTGCTACCACCCGGAGATAGCGTACCGCCAGAATTAACGGTTAAGGTTCCACCAACAGTCCCCCCATTACCTGTCAAAGTAGCTCCTGATTCGATAGCCAAGTGGCATGGCAAAACAGCATCCAGCTGTAAAGTACCCGCAAGGACAATGACAAGCCCGCTGACACTGGATACCGGGATACTATTCTGAATAATTAGTGTTCCAGCACCATATTTGGAAAGGACTCCCGATCCAGCTAAAGCACTCGCGATCGTTATGTTTCCCGAAGCATTGGTGAAACTCACGATAGCACCTAGGGTAATGGTGCTGCCTTTAATAACAAGACCGGAGGCCAAATCTGCATTGATGACTAAATCTTCATTTATACTAAGGTTCCCAGCCAAAGTCATTTCGCCATTTACATCATTTGTGAATACTAAACTCTGATTACCCGTCGTCATATTCGCAGCAATAGCCACCGCCTCGCTGAAGCTCACACCATCGTTGAGGTTGATCGCAGCAGCATCAGTACTATTGGTAATATAAATCGTGTTGCTCCTCACGGCGACATTGGCAGTAGTGTTCAATGTACCGTCACTTAGCGTGAAACGGATAATTGCATCGCCCGCAGGAGTGTCGTTACGGTAGCCGATAGTACGCAGCACATTTCGCACCAGGGCATTGGTGGCAGACATATTGAAGGTTATTGTCAATACCCCTCCCGTATTGGTAAAGGTAGCAAACGTTGTACCCGCAGTTTGTAAATTTCCACCGCTAACAGTGTAGCCGTAGCCCACCTGGTTAAATCCGAATATATCCGAAGCCAACGGACTGTTTGCCCGCTGCACTGTGAGGGTTGCACCTTTCCAGTTGGTGGCGTCAAACTCGGCATCAGCAACTGTGGCATCAGCGCTTGCATCCAGATTCACTATGTTACCTACGCCCGCCCAGCTAACCGCATTACCGTTCAGATTACCGATAACAGGGGGCGTATTCAGAACTGGGCATAAACTAATATCATCTAAATCCAGGTACTGAAAACCTCCGCTGAGCGTTATTACCAGTTCATCAATAGCTGATGTCCCAAGATCAAATTTTGTATATCCATTATCCGTCGCAAAATTTGTATTGAAACCAGTACTTACCGTTAGTATATGTATCGAAATTCCGCCCAATTTTCCAACTACAGTAACTGTACCAGTATCCGTTGGATTAGCACCATTGATATCCGATGAAAGATATGCATAGAAACTATTTAGCCGAAATGAGTTGCTGGTACTTTTAATAACAAATGATCCTGTTCCAGTTCCAGTAAGATTAAAAGGTGAACCACCCATCCCCGTTGCAGGCAGGTTCTTCTTAACTTTCCAATTTCCTGTCATCTGGTAGTTCATTCCATTAGCGGAGAAAGAAGTCGCATTATCAGTCTGTCCATGATCAAAAGTCACTAAACCACAAGCGCCCACGTAATGACTGTCACCTGCTGTAAATGCAGGCGTGCCGCCAATATTACCTATAGCGGTAGCAATATCGGTCGCACTGTTCAAATCCAGTCTGAGTGTCCCCTCCCCCGTAATCTCTGTAATTGTAACCCGATATACAGCCGTTGATATTGGCGTGACCGATGCAATATTACCTGAAGCGTTACCCGTAGGCTCCAAATTAAAATCATCCAGACTAACATTGACTACCGGCTTAGTAAAGGTGACCAAAAAGCTCATGGAAGAAGCCGACGAGTTTGGCGTGCCGTCTACAACGATGCTCGATACCGCAGCTGGTTCCGCGGTACCAGTATTCTTTGGCGGGCCGGCCATGAACTGATCTACGTATAGGTTCAGATCTGTTCCACCGATACGGATTTCGTCAATATCATCAAAGTCAGCATTCAGTTCGAAAGTTTGATTTAGACTCCCATCAAAATTGACGGACACACTCGAGCCCACGGGTACTCCCGCTCTATATGCCGAAACCGTGCCCGAAAGACTACCCCCCGCCCCAGCATCTTTTAGGTAGATCCCCTTAAATTGAAAATTACTATTATCCTTTTTCTTAATTGTCCATTGTGTAATTCCACCAATAGCCGAATTATTATCGTAAAGCGTCGTAGATCCCTGATATCCAACCTCCGACTTCGCCGTAATGACGGAATTATTGGTAGAATTTATGATAAACACAAAACCACCAGCCTCATCCTCTTCATTGATGGGACTCGGACCGTCATAACCATCAGCAGCTCCGAACGTTTTACCATATCCATGAGAATTTATTAGCCCGTTGAAATCGACGGTTGTCTGTCCAAGTAGTGCCGAGGTAGAAAGAAATATAAGCCCGCAGACCCATAACAAAGAAGAAGAAAATTTCATAGTAGATAGTAGTAGTAATTGATGTAGCATACGCCCCGATACAGCGTGCCAGTATAAAAAATTAAGATAGTTTACACTATCTTAATTTCTCGATGGATAGACACCTTCCATACAAATGATATAATTCAATGCTAAATACGGCTGCATATTCAGATGTGGCTGTGAACCACCCGTAGGAGCAACAGTCTGAGGAGACAGCATGGCATTCGGTGTTGCTGAGGTATACATATTCGCAGCTACCGTGTTTCCCCGAGCAATCGTTGCATTTCCAGTGGCTAAAAGGTGATCGGCGCCCAGCTCGGTTGTTCCATTTGCACTCGATATGTTGATAAAATGCGAATGATGTGGTATTTCCGTCTGTGTCAAAGTCACCAATTCCTGTCCGCCAGTCTCTCCAAGGGTATAAGGCCTAAGTCCAGGTCCCTGTCCCGTTCCAACCGGCACCCGGCTTCCTAGGTTGGGCAACGCGAAAGTATTTTGTCCATCTCCGCCATATGTGGTCCCAAGCAAGGAGAACAGCGCGCTATTCGAATTTATGGACAATAATTGCCCCCGACAAAACGCCCAGCCCCGGGGCGCGTAGTTGCCTGCGAATAGAATTATTGATGCTAAAAAATGATCCATTGTTATATATTTTTAGTGTAAATTATTATTAGGTGAATAAGGCAGTATTGTCAACGCTTTTAATAGGATGGTGGGTCAACAGATACGGCAATAAGAGGTTCGGTGTTCTCATATCCAGCACCTGCTTACCTACGAGATTTCCCTCGCTTGTGCCTATGCCACAGATCACATCTGTTTTATTTCTATTTTTCAGAATATATTGAGCCGGACGAGATTTTTCCAAGGCGCCACATAAGACGATATCCAACGCATCGCTACTTACAATATTTTCCATAACAAACGACTTTTCATATCCTTCTGGGACCAAACAAATACAATAATCACAGGATGAACCCCTTTTGAGTGTCTGCGCCCACTTATGCATTTGCTTCCAAGCTAATCGATCGGCATCCACGTCTGTGGATGGCCCCAATGCTACAATGCCGATACGATTGCTCCCTAGATTCACGATCTCGTAGGGCTTTATCCATCTTAACCATTCTGTATCGTTCCGCTGTCCGTGGCTCATGACCAACGTAAATTGACATTGCTTAGCTAATCTCAGAAGAAGATCTTCTCCCAGTCTCCATTCATTGGCTCCGACAGCCGCGACCTGATATCCCGTTGTGTTCATCTGTTGGATCAGGCGCAGATCAGTGGTACCCAGTGAAAAATTTCCGGTGTCCAGCCAAAGCGCCTGTTTGGCTTCTATCGCATTCGGAAGGTTGGCCAAGAGTGTCCGGTCTCCATGTAGGTTTCCCGTAAAATAAAAATGCACGTTGCTTGGATCGGCCCTCAGGGAAAACCTAGTGGTTCGATCGAGTTCTCCAGAAAAACCCTTTTGCCCGACTAAAAGTGAGCCTGATAGAATGCCCATTTTTAACAGAAAATCCCGACGGTTTACTATATTCATTTGGTATGGATCGTTTTACTAAGTTATGCTATGTATGATAAATCTCACGAGAAGATATGGCTCCAATCTGCTACGAATATCGTCTATTGCTTAAAATCCCTGCACCAAAAGGAGGGGACAAATGGGGGACAATTATATATCGTATTGATAATCATCTTGTTTAAATACATTCAAAACTTAGGTACTGCACAAATCTAGGAAGGGATCCCTGGTTTGGGGTTGCCGCATGTGGCGTCGCATCCAGCCACAGGATCAGATCCCCTTTCTTCCCCGACAGTAATTTTACTTGGTTTTGGCTACGTAGTATCTCCAGCGTAGCTTCGACCGTTGCATAGTTTGCAATAAGCTCCTTATACTGCTTGTGCATAGCCGGAATTAAACTGAAGGCTCCCCCGTCTTCGGCGACATCATCCAAGTATATAAGTCCCTGTATGTGATTTCTCGGTCCGGTCTCCGGATCAATATCCCAATGAAGGGGACTAGATCTAAAAGGATAACCCGTCCAGAGTGGAGGCATATAACCCAAGGGGGCATTCAGCGACAGTAGCCCTTTACTACGGTACAAGTCCTCAAATACCGAGCGGACGGTTTGATTATTACGGATTACCTGCGTCGACTCGTCTTTTACCGAAAATAACATAATCCCCTGCCATCTTGGGTCAGTAGGGCACCAGGTACTAACATCTCCGAGATTTATTCCAAGTTCTTTACAAATGAGGTTCCGTACCGCATCGCAATCTGCCACGGGTATTAACCCAGGTAGCACCAAATAACCTTGCTCCTCCCAACACTTCAATTGCTCTTGGGTTAGATATTGATATGTGTATGGTTCCGAAACTACCTCCTCTTTGCTGATCCAGGATAAAAACTTTTCTATTCGATCACTATACAGCTCCGCATCGCCTACATGGTCACTCAACCATTTTTCAAACTGTACATCGTCTTTACAATCTAAGAAAAGGAATCGATAAAGATCTCGAAGATCCAGTTCAAATAACGCGCTGAAGATGCGGCAATTTTTTATAAATGCAATGTCGTTACTTTTCTGATCAGGTGAAGCAAGGCTTTCCTTTCTAAAGCGGCTTAAAAAATTTATAAATGCAAGATCTATTTTATTGTTTATAAAATGATTGGTGATATAAGCTGTTAACTGTTCAATACATTGCTCTTCGGAAAGAGCGTCGGTATCCAAGTACAGATCCGCTACCAGCGGCCTTTCAAAAGGATCCGAGATCCCTGTAAACTGGGCGATATACTTTGGATCGTCTTCGTCGCGCAAAGCGCTTTTATATAAACCTTTAGGATCCCTATGTATCAGCGTTTGCAAAGAACAATCCAAAAAAAGCAGCGGCGCCCCAAACTGCCGTCTAAGAAAATCCCGACCTTCTTCATACGGATTGATAGCTGCTATAAGGACGAGGTCGTAGTCCGCGGCCAAGGCAAAAGCAAACCGCCCCAACCTTTTAATATTTGTAATTCTGTCGGCACGGCTAAATCCCAGATCACTACATAAGGTCTGCCTATATATATCCCCGTCCACGATCGCCACACGATATCCCTTCTCTTTCAATATTTGTTTTAACCTCTTGCTCAAGGTTGTCTTACCTGCTCCCGACAAGCCAGTCATTTGATAGATGACGCCCATATTACTATCGTTTTTCATAAATTTTAACTAGATTTTTGTAAGCAGATAAACAGGATCGATATGGAAAATCCTCCCAATACAGCGTAGGTTCTTCAAAAGGTTGTTTAGGATTTTTGCTGTGCTGCCGCGTGCGTGCCTGCATCAATTCCATGTTTTCAAGCCGATTAGCGATGTGGTTATTAAATGCTTTTAACATATTGTCCATTCCTGCATTATAATCGAAAAAACCATCTAGTGGATGCTGCATTGCTTCAATAGTCATTAAGTGATCATAAAAACCTTTCAGAACGTCTGCTGTAAACTGATCAAAATTCGTATAGTGTTCTACCTGCACCTTGATCTTGGTACAGCTCTCTGGGAGATAGCCTGGTATCATCTGTATCCCCCTTCTTTTCTGATGCGATCGAATGATGGCTTTAGGTTCCCTGCTCAAGAAATAAAAATAAGTATCCGGATACCAGGACCTTAACAGTGTATATTGGTATAGGTGCCAAGAATCTAATTTTATGAATAATAAGCTTTCGTTTAACCGTTTCTGACCGAGTAATTTGAGCGTATCATTAAACAACCTTTGCCTACTGCTACCCTCAGGAAATGCACTATCTTCCAACCTTAAGATATCATCCAATAACGGCGCTTCGGGGATAACAATGTGCTTTGTATCTTCGACAAGGCACTGCGACAATAAAGTAGAACCACATCGTGACACATGAAAAATAAAAGCGCACGGAGCTGCATAATTCATCTCAGCTGCCCAGCGATGCACCACCTCTATTGTAGTTACCGACTGATATCTTGACCGTTGCCGCATAACCATTCTATTCCAGGAAATACTTTCATCAAAAAATGGCTCTACTATCCGTCGATTGCCCAGATCCAACCAATGGATCAGTGGGCCATCCGCAGTCATTTCCAGTTTGTAAGGTATCCAATTGTAGATCATCTATGTCTCTTCCCGTAGCTGATCAATTAATTGTCTTGCCGTATCAGTATCCAATAATTCCAATTGCGCAATCATGGCCTTTTTGGTAGCTTCATCATATTTAGGCTTTTTCACTTCCCTATACCCCTGTTGATTGAACCATACATCGGTCTCCGCAGTCCGGAGTCCGTCGATTACCAAATGGACACGCACTTCCTTACCTCTATTATGAATGTGATGTACCTTATCGAAATTAATATACCAGCACTCTCCTTCCTTTAGAAATAGCCGTTGATCATCGACATAAAATTCAACCCCATCATTCGTTTGAATCGGAATATGTATACGATATACCCCATCCTCATAGTTGCATCCCCTATCGCGGTGCGGTTTAATGACAGCTCCCGGATACAATGCCATATATCGGACACTTTCCTTTACACCCGGAATACTATCCAACACACTTTTAGTATAAGGCAGACGATCCATCAGTGATGTATCCCGATAGGGTTGCTCTGTAAAAATGGGAAGTATATCAGTTATTTGGCCAGATTTTGAACGCAGCGCGATACAATTCCATTGACCTTCATAATCATTCTGATTAAAATGGCTTACCCATAGCTCTTTAAGGCAGAAATCCAACTCTTGTCTCAACGTGTGTTTATCAAGGGATAGATCAAATTTTAAATAGATGCTCAATATTTATCGATTAATTCTAGTGAGGAGTTAAAATTAATATATTTTTTTAAAATTATGTCATTTTTTATCTATCGACTTTTCCCTATATTAGACCCCGAAAAAACATGCCGCTTTAACCAGTACCAATGACTTCTATACAGGAAAAATTAAGCCATTATACAAAAGATATACTTTTCCCACTTGGCTTTCATGCTAAACTTGCACCAGCGATTACGGGACTAACTGATCTTTTATTTACCCTGCATGCGATAGCACCTGAATCAGAAGACTTAAGAACTCATTTGTCTACAAAATCTGGCAACGCAATAGGCCCACTATGGGCTGCATTATGCATTAAAGAAGTATTCCGTACCCAGCGGTTTATACAAGCTACTCATCAAGCAATTCAGGATAAATTAGCGCAAAAAGAAGGCCCCATTCAGATCATTTACGCAGGCACAGGGCCTTTTGCGACGCTAGCTCTACCGTTGATGAGCTACTATACCTCAACAGAAGTGCAGTTTACACTACTCGAAATCAATCAGATTAGTTTTGATAAAATGGAACAGACGATCAATTTATTTGGATTTGAAGATTATGTGAATACGGCAATCTGTGCAGATGCTTCTACGTGGCACGTTCCAGCTGATCTCTCAGCAGATATCGTATTGTCCGAGACGATGTACAATGGACTTTATAAAGAACCACAGGTCGGTGTTATGCTCAACTTTGCAACGCAGACGGATAATAGTTGCATTTTCATACCAGAGGAAATCAAAGTTGATCTTGTTTCAAAACCATTGCAGGTGGAACGCGTTAATCATCTAGATACGCTTATAACATTCAATCGCGCGTTTATGAACAGTCTTATCCAGCAGTCAACACATCGGTTGTGGGAATTTCCTATACACCGGATACCGCTGCCTGCCCTTGCTCAAGAAAAACTGTACCTCGCTACCGAAATCACGATTTATCGAGATTTTACATTAAAAATTAACGATAGCTCGCTGAATTTATTAAGACGCTTTCATATACCCCTACCCACAGAAGGATCCGAAATCGTCGTGCAATATCAAATTAAAGAAATTCCAGCATTTGAGGTAGTAGGATAACCAACACATTGTTAGGCTGTTCATAACGAAGATAACACCTTACGTCAAAGCAAGCGACGGTAAAAAAGAAAAGAAGCTTAAAACTGTTCACTCATTAGCTCACTATTTACCATGGCTCCCGCCATGTTACCCGTTGCGAGCATCGGATTGTGGCAGAAGATGGGAAGCAGTACTTCGCGGTATGCATGAAATGCGATGAGACTAAATTAGCCGCCAATCATTTTCACTTTCGCTGCACAAGCTGTGAGACCATTGAGTGCTTGCCCGTACCCGTACATTTCGCCATTCAAGAAAGTTATCAGGTGGAAAACGTGAATTGTGTGCTTACGGGAGTTTGCAACGATTGTTCGGTAGCTACATAGATGTGCCTGTAACCTTTACTTATTTACTTATTGACTTCAGCAACGGGGATTTTACCATGCAAAACATCCCCCTCAGCATTTTCACCGATGGGGATGTTTTTTAAGAAGTAGTCTGTTTAGTCCAGTTTATCCAGTATGGATCGTAATCGCTCGTCCGATGGCCGCGGTGCATTAACATCCAGGATTCTCCCTTCTTTATCTAACAGCACAAACCGCGGTATTTGTAGAATATTGAAGGCTTTGGAAATCGCCTTATTATCGTTCGCATCCAACCAAACTTGCTCGCCGGTCAATTTTTGATCACGCACAAAGTCCACCCATTTTTGGCGATCTGCTACACGGTCCATCGACATACTGACAAAAACAATATTCTTACCCGCATAATCATGTTCCAATTCCTTTAAGAAAGGTATCTCCTGAATACATGGACCACACCACGTTGCCCAAAAATCAATATAGATATATTTCCCTTTCCATTTTTCGAAAGTATACTTTGCTCCTACGGTATCCTGCATACTGATCGCAGGCGCCGGATTTCCCTCCAGCATACCTTCCAGGTGCTGGTACTTATCCTTAACCACTTTCGCCAGATCTGGATACGGACAGGAAGAATCAAATTTCTCGTACAACTTTTTCTTGAAATTAGTCCGTAATGCAAATGCATAATATTCGTACAGCGATCTATCGGAAAGTTTCTTCGCAGCAAAATCAAAGCGATCCCCCGGGTCTGCCGACAACTTAAACGCCTCTTTGAGGTAATAGTCCAAGAAATAGAAATAGGCAATACCTTTATCCATGCGGCTATCATTTACCCGTACGTGCTTTAAAAAATCATAATAGGTAGGATCCGGTTGAAATTCATCCTTCCGGTAGCTGACCCGCATTGAAGGGTATAATAGCTGCGCCATAATAGCGTCACCGTATATCGTCCACTCGCTCACATCCTTCAGATGCTTGCTCAATTTACTTTTTTTGTGGTATGCCTGCAGGAAGTTATTTCGCGCTTCTTCCCTTTTGGCCACATAAGCTCCGTACTGCGTCGGATCATATTGCACATAACCAAAGTAATTCTTCAGATGCTTATCCGCATATCGATTGAACTGCCAGTCCTCCTGGTTCAAGTATTCGCTATCCGCATGATGACGTCCGCTTATCTGTAGGGTTTGCTGTACATCCCCAACCGTTACCTGCACCACCTGTTTGTCGCCGGGTTGCAGATAGAGGTATACCATTTCCGAACGATTAGTATTGGTCGTCATGGCCGTATCAATTCCATTCCCAAGAGTCAAGGTAAATTTTTCTTCCACGGGCGTAGAGCCAAAGACCAAGAATGCCCTTGCAGGACCGGATATGGAGATTTCGACGCGAAAAGCGCCATGCTCGTCTACGTCTACCTCTTCCTTTTGCAAACTACTCAGTAATGCATATTCTTGATAGTTGAGCGATATCGTGCTTCCCTTAAAATTTAAAATCTTACCGGAAATAACTGTTTTCTTTGCAGCCGCGGCGTTAGCAGCATAGGCAAACAGCAGTGTGACGCACAGTATTAAAATTCTTTTCATCCGTTTGTTTTTTTTGTGATGTGCTCCATTTGTATAGGTATGCACAAACTTCCGCTTCATTTAGCTTTTAGAAGAAATTTGTTACATACCGCTATAACAGGGAGCACGATATGCAAAGGAACGTGCCTAACCGTCCAAGATTTAGCGTACTTAGGCACGTTCTTTCTGCTATTAAAAATCTTTGTTCAGATTGGGGTTGGACGCTACGGCAGTCTCCGGCAAAGGAAGATAAATGGCATCCGCTTTCCAACTCGGCTTCAATGCCGGCAAGATATCGTCAGCACGTGTTTTTCCGGCCTGGCCGGTTACACTTGGCCACCTACGCAAATCGTACCACCGATGTCCCCATTCGGCAAATAATTCGACGCGACGTTCCTGTTCAAGAGCCATACGTACGGCATCCTTGTCGTTGTTTAATGCCAAACCATCGAGGTCTGCCCGCGAGCGGATGGCGTTTATATCCGCCTCAGCACCGCCGTAGTTCTGTTGGTTGTAACGTGCCTCCGCCCGTATCAGGTATTGCTCTGCCAAACGGAGCACCATGGTATACTCGGCTACGGGTGTCACCGCAAATCGCGCCTTATATTTGTGCGGATACTTGTGCGTCACTCCAGCGGCAGTTGTAATTTTACCGACCCAATTCTCGTCTCGGGCATCACCACTTTCAAAGGCATCATACAGATGGTTAGGAATCAACCGGAATAAAGGCGTTCCTGTCACTAAGTTAGCCGGGATGATCAGGAAACCTTCCCAGGTATTGCGACCATTTGCCGTATTGATGGCTTGGATCTGCCAGATTGCCTCCTCACTATTTTTCAAAAATACTTTTCCGATATCATCCGTAGGCATCAGCTTATACGTCGTATTATTAATTACCGCTGTCGCTTCCGCCTCTGCTAAAGCAGACTGGTTTGTGTAAAGATAAGCGCGCGCTAACAAGGCAGACGCCGCTGCTTTATTCGGGCGGATGCGTTCTCCTCCCGCCGTGTTGACTTCCACTCCCTGCGGATAACCTGCAAAGAGACTTTCTTTGGCATCTTTTAGATCGGCAATAATCTGCGCATACACCTCCGTTTCGGGCGAGCGTCCTTTTGTGTTATTTTCGTTCACATTCGTGCCCACGATCAAGGGCACTCCGCCAAAGTTGTTGACCAAATAGAAGTAACAGAAGGCGCGCAGAAATTTCGCTTCCCCAAGCAATTGACTTTTCACATCCGGCGACAAGGCGGTAGATTCTTCCAAGCCTTCTATACACATATTGACCTGGGCAATATACTCATATGGCTGTGTCCATAGTGTATTTAAAAACTGGTTTGATGGTAACACGGCATTGTTTTTATATTCCTCATACGCGGCGGAGACAAAGGCATACGTAAACTCATCCGCCTGCATTGCGGGCAAGATCATGGATAAGACATTGGCAAACTGATAGTTTAGCTGATTCATGCGCCCGTAAACCCCAGTAACCGATGCCGTAGCTGTCTTATTATCCGAAAATGCCAACTCCGCAGCAATCTCATCCTTTGGTACACCTACATCCAGAAAACTGTCGCAGGCATTTAAGCCCGATAGAAGGGCTAGAAAAGTGATATATTTAAAAAATCTCATGGTTATTCAAATTTAGTACGTAAAACGAAGACCTACAGTGTAATACTTTAACGGTGGCATCACCCTTCCTTTAGTTTCGGGATCAAAGCCATCGTAATTCGTGATCGTGAATAAATTCTGTCCCTGTCCATATAGGCTAATGCGCTGCGATTTTAGCGCCGGTAACAAGGAAGTAAAATCGTAGCTGATCATCACATTCTTTAGCCGTATGTAAGACGCATCACCCCAGAGTGCGTCCGAATGCCTATAATAAGTATTGTATGCCGCATAAGCCTCATCGTTCGAATTTACACCTGCACGAGGTACATCGCTGGCATCATTGGCTTCTCTCCAACGATCACGTACCGAGGTGTCAAAATTCACCATGCTGCCCAATGCCGCGGGAGCCATGTAGCCGAAGTTAAGCTGTTCCCCCTCCTGCTTTACAAATTGAAGCAAGAAACTTAAGCTCAGGTTTTTGTAGCGCAGCGTGTTATTCACACCGCCGAAGAACTTAGGGGAGCGAGACCCGATTACATAACTATCATCCAATCCCTGGCTAAGTTCCCCATCGCCGCTCAAGTCTGCAAACTGAGGTACGCCCGTCTGTGAATCCACTCCAGTGAATTGATACCCGTACACGATATCCATTGGGTGTCCGATCGCGTAATACTGTTTATTAATATTATCCGATTCCAGCCCCGGATAAGCAACCAGTTTGTTTTTTGCGATAGTCAAATTGGCAGAGGTATTCCATTCAAAATTCGTGTTTTTTATATTCACTGAGGTCAGTTCAAACTCCCAGCCCCTGTTTTGTACGATGCCGGGCAGGTTCGCTCTATAACCTGAAAAACCCGTCTGAGGTGATAACTTTTGTTCGATAAGCTGATTATCTGATTCATTGTAATAACGGTTTACATTCAACGTCAACCTATTGTTAAGGAACCCCGTTTCCAGACCAAATTCCAGCTTACGTGTTGTCTCCCAGCTGTATAGTGGATTCGCGACACGTGTTGGATGAAGGCCCGCTATGCCACCGTAGGCGTAGGTATTGAAGCTCCAAGTGTTCATAAACTCATAATTACCAATCTGATCATTTCCAGTTACTCCGTAGCTGGAGCGGAGCTTTCCAAACGTTAACCACGAATCATTATCCTTCAGAAAATTTTCCTCGGAAAATACCCAAGCGGCACCTATGGAACCGAAATTACCTACCCTTCTATCGGGACCAAAGCGCGACGAGCCGTCCCTTCTAAATGTACCATTCACTATATATTTATTGAACCAGTTGTAGGTCAGGCGTGCGAAACCGGCTTGATATCTATATTTGGAATACCTAAATCCATTGGATCGTACCGATACTGCCGCATTGATATTATTCAACTGGGTATCTGACGTGAAGCCTTCACCCACGAAATAGGTTCCCTCACGGGTTCCCTGTTGCCAGGTGGCTCCGGCCAATACATCCAGTTTACCCCAGCCGGTATCCCACAGATAGCTTACTTGCGGTTCGATACTGTAAGAATCGTAGGATCCATTGCCCAGATAAGACATGCTTCCAGAACCTTGCAGCGGGTTAAACGATGTGCTCGGATACATCTGGATCTGATTGAGTCCCGTATGGTTGTAGCCCAACGTCGTCGATATGTTCAGGTTGGTTATCGGACTGTAGCGGATTGTTCCGCTCGCCAACAACGCCTTATTACGTGTCTCATGTCTACGTTGTAAAAGCGCATAAGGATTTTGCGTATTATCATACCAATAGAACGAACCATCTTCGTTGTAAATTGGCATATTCGGCGGCAGGTTGTAATACTGGCTAATATCCGTTGCCATAGCATCGTTGAAATCTGCCGTATAATTTGCCGTTGCCGAGACGGAAAATTTTCCATCCGGCGCATTGTGGTTTACGCTCAGCATACCTGAACCTTTGTTATACCCATTGTCTCCGGGCTGTACGGTTGTCTCTTTACGCAGCGTACCCGTCAGCAAGAAACTCGTGCTTTCGGAGCCGCCTCCAATGGAGGCGTTTGCTTCCGTTAATTTGGCAGTACCGCCCATTAATTTTTTCTGCCAGTTTTGATCCAGATTTTGATCCCATTCAAATAGATCCGGCACCGTCGGTTCCGGCGTCTCACCCGAATTCGCAAATGCTTCACGGCGCAGCTCCAGATACTCCTGGGTCGACAGCATTTCCACCATATTGGTCACCTTTCCGGCTCCGGTATAGGCGTTAAAATTAACTGCAGTTCTTCCCGCTTTACCTTTCTTCGTCGTAATCAAGATTACACCGTTAGCACCACGTGATCCATAGATTGCTGTTGCATCGGCATCTTTTAGTACATCGATCCGCTCGATATCGCTCGGATTGATCCCTGCAATCGGGCTCTGTGCGCCGTTATCACCATTGAACATGTTTAACGACTCCGAGAAGTAAGGCACGTTGTCTACGATATATAACGGCGAATTGTCCGCTGCAATGGAATTTAATCCGCGCAGACGTACATTCGGCGAAGATCCCGGCAATCCGTTCGACGAGCCAATATCCAGACCGGCAATTCGGCCCTGCAAGGCTTCCAAGGCATTATTGACCGGCGCACGTGCGATTTCTTCGCTGCTGATAGAGGAGGTCGATCCCGTGCTCACGCGTTTACTTGTCGTACCGTAGGCAATTACCGTTACCGCATCCAGATTACCGAAATCCGGAGACAGCAGCACCTCCTGTCCATCAGCGCTAAATGTTAGTTCCTGCGTCTGATAACCCAGATACGATACCTGTAACAGCACGCTTCCAGCGGTCTTCAGTACGAATTCGCCATTCTGATCTGTCGACATGACTATATTAGTACCTTTTACACGTACCGTAGCCCCACGCACAGGTTCTCCGTTTTCGTTGCGTACGGTTCCTCTCCGTGCAGACTGAGCTACACCCTCATCAGGCTTTTTCGTAGCTTCATCACTGGCGGGAACATTTTTTTTCTTTTTGATAACAACGGTCTTTCCGACCTGGCGATACGCTAGATCGGTATTCGTCAATAGATCTTCCAAAATGGCCTCCACATTGTTGCTACGCCGTGTCGTTCGTGTCTGTTTATATTTCACGACATCACCGCTTACATAAGTAAACCGTATGTTTGTCTGCTTTTCCAACGCTTTAAAAGCTTCCCGTAAAGAGATGCTTTCTGTGGGCAACGAAGCCCTGATCTCAGCCAGATTCTGCGCTGAAGAATTGGCTGCGACCATCGTCGCAAACCATGTTAATAATACTGCTAGTGCGGATATTTTCATCAATAATCTCCTATTGCACTTCTTTCGAAATAAATGCATAATTTTGGTAATGATTTAGTATAACGTAATGTGTGTATTGAATCCTTTAGCCATTTCCGGGGTCCAGCCGGAATGGCTTTCATTTTTCTTGTACTCTATCTGGTCATTTTCATTTCATAATCTTATCTTTTAGTTGTTTAGGTTAAAAAATTACATACTTTTTATTTTCTATCTTGATTGCTGTATCTGTCAATGTAGCCAATACCTCGAGTACGTAGGCCGGGTCGCTTTCTTTGAGCACCGAGAGGGTAATGATTTCGTCACGTAAAGAAGCTCTATCCAAACGAATTTCAACGCGATAGAACCGTTCAATGTCGGCTATAACAGCTGCAATAGGCTCATCTTCATACTCCAGGTATCCCGATGTCCAACTGCCCACGACTTTGCTTTTCAACTCTTTTTCTTTCACCGTTCGGAAAGTTGTAGTCGAGCGGGCCGGCACGTTCAGCTCTTGATTTTGGATCAACGTCGCCAAGGTTTCATTTCGCTTTGAAACCATGACCTTTCCCGTTTTCACCGAGACCTGTATTTCCTTCATATTGGGATAGGCTTTGACATTAAATTTTGTTCCCAGCACCTTGGTCTGCACGTCGCCCGTATGTACAATAAAAGGCCAGTTTTCCGCATGCTCCACTTCAAAGTAAGCCTCACCTATCAGTGTCACCTCACGCGGCTGTCCACGTTTAAATTCCTGAGGATATTGCAGCTGCGAGGAAGAGTTAACCCACACTTTGGTGCCGTCGGCGAGCAGGATGACCTTGTTCTCATCTGGAGCAGCATGCTTGATAATCTGTACCTCCGAGTGGTTCGTGATCGGCCAATGCTGATAGAGCAAGCCCGCTAAGAGCAGCAGCAATGCACAGGCCGCCACACTTAGATACATTTTCACTGTAACGGAACGACGCCGAGGTAATGAAATTTCCTTCTCCGTAAAAGTTGGAGGTAGATCCGCAGCGTGGGGCGATTCCCAAAGCTTTCCCATATCATCAATATACGTTAGTGATGGATCGTCGCGCCTGAGTTGTTCATACAGTTCTTTGATCAATAGTGCGATATCCTCATCGTACTCGGCCGATCGAATAATAGCGAATAGTTCGTCCAGCTCCTGACGGTTTGCCCTGTTGTAAAAATACTGTTTCAGTAAATAGTTAACTCGTTCTTTCATCTTGCAATCTATACTAAAGACGAAGCTCAAGATACGATGTCCTATCTGAATTTTATTTTTTTTACATTTTTCTTAAAATGCCTGCATTATTGATCGTTACTTCATGTTTATTTTATCTAAGTTTGTATTAATCCCTTAAGTTTGAGACCGGCAGCGACAGATTTCCGAAATAATCGATCACTTTATCGCCGCCGATCACGCAAAAATATAGCTCTAACGCACGGTATGAAGGCAAAGGATGAATCTAAAGACGAAAATCAACTCACGAGCGATGGTGCCACGCATCAACCGCAGGAAGATTCGTTGCATCTTTTGTTTAACGATATCTTTCTTTCGTACGAAAAGCCACTTTTCAAACTAGCCTTCAACCTCACTAAAGATAGCGACGTAGCCCGCGACATCGTACACGATGTTTTTATGAAGCTCTGGGAGATACGCCACCAACTGCAGGAGATCCAATCGGTCGAATCCTTTCTATTTATCCTTACGCGTAACAAGGTGATGGATTATCTGCGCAAAGTATCTTCGGATGCCCGCCTAAAACAAGCGATCTGGGAGTCCATGCAGGATCTTCTCACCGAGCAGCCCAAAGGGATCGAAGAAAAAGAGGTTCGGGAAGGCCTTCAGGAGGCCATTGACCAACTGCCTCCCCAACGAAAAGTAATTTATCAGTTACGGGACGAAGGCTATCCGTATCAAGAAATCGCGGATAAACTGCAGATATCAAGGCATACGGTAAAGAACCAGATCAGCTCCGCGATCAAGTCTATCCGCCAAATGATGGAGAAGTTTTTGATGCTGTAGTTTGAAAATATCTATTATTCATGTCAGAAGGAGAATTGACGTGCTGGCCTTTTTATAACCTAGTCGTAGGATTATAATAAACCAATCCCTCCAACACGGTAACGTAATCCAACTTCATGCGTGTTATTGGAGATACGCTGGTTAAGCGTACCGGTGCCGGGACTGAACTGATAACTGTAGCCTATGCCGAAATTACCAAAGTTCAGCTGCAGCAGCGCCGAAAGGTCACCCTGGTTCTGCACTCCCAGTCCCAGTCCTAATTTCCGGGCCATAAAAAACAACGCGCTTACATCATACCTTGGTGTCTGCTCGTCCATATGGCTCACCAAAAACGAAGGCCTGACATGGAACATATCGTCTAAGCGAAACAGCGCACCACCGGTGATATAGTATACATTACCAAACTCATACTCCCGGTCCTCACGTCGGTTAAGGGAAAAACGGGGCATCGAGACACCTACATAGTACCGATCCTTACTGTAATAGGAAGTACTGATGCTCAAAATGCCCGCCGTCTCCTGGATATTGTCGCGGAACGAGGGATCGGTGCCGTCCAGGCTACTGTAGTCTCCCTGAAAATACAGCAGCCCCCCGCCCATCGACAGACTCAGGTATTCGTTTTCAGACAAACGTACCGACTTGGCAAAATAGGCACTAAATTCGCTTTCTTTGACCACACCCAGTGCTGCATGCTTGATATCAAAGCCAACCGCGGCCCCCATACGCTGGAGACCGATATTACCGGTGGCCCATAACGACTTTGGCGCACCGTCTACACCCAGCCATTGGCTGCGCCCCAGTACGGAGACGCTCCCCTGTTCGTCCATTGTGCTCAGCGAGGAGTTAAAGCTGTTACGCAACTGTCCAAACTGGTTGTAGCTCACGCCATGCTGGGCCCGGATAACGCCGGGTAGCAGCAGCACGAGCAGCAAAAGAACAGCAACTGTATTCATATGTGATATTTTCATGATATTCGATCTTTTCATCTTTAAACCTATTTCCTACTGTTAGTTGCCCGCGCTACGTTTAACCACAAAGAAGCCCTTTTCCCGTTTCCATGTGTTACCGTCCTTCACATCAAGGTAATAATAATACGTTCCATCAATGACATACTCTCCCGTAAATGACCTGTCCCGGTTGTTGTAACCTTCGATCTCGTCCAGCACACGGCCCGACTTGTCGAAGACCGTAACCCTATTTTCCGGATAGTCCCCTATCCCCTCGATCATCAGGAACTCATTGATACCGTCGCCGTTCGGTGATACGGCCTTATGGACCAGGATCGGAAGCGCAGCATCTTCGGCGTTGGCAATACGGATTTCAAGCACCACCGTCTCTGCCGCCAGGTAGTTCGAATTGCCTGCCTGCGTTGCCGTCACACGCACTGTTCCCAGACGATGTACCGTTAAGTCCGTACCCGAGACCGTAGCGATGAAGGCATCATCTACCGATAGGTTTACCGGCAGATCGCTGCTGGCATACACATCCAGGGCAATTGTCCCGGCATCACGCGATAATACTCCCGGAGAATTGAAGGTAATAGTTTGCTCGGCCTTATTGATCGTAAGGGACGCATTCAAAATCAAGTCGTTATAATTAATACCGCCATCGATATTCGCTGTAATGCCATACGTACCGGCGTTGATCTGTGCATTGTTGACATAATTTACCGTCGTTCCAGCCGGAAGTGCACCTGTAATCGCGAGCGACTTGGCCGTGCCGTCGTAGACAAAGCTTCCATCTTCGAACGTGATGCCCGTAATCGTAGCCGGTGTGATTGCCAGATCAGCTGTCAATACCAGTTCCGTATAATTGCTTCCCGATATCGTAGCCGTTACTTGCTGTGTTCCCACGTCCGTGCGGATGTTGTTCGTATAGACGACAGCAGTTCCATTTGGCAGTGTACCTGTGATCGCAAGCGATTTCGCCGTGCCGTCGTACACAAAGCTGTTATCTTCAAATGTAACGCCCGTGATCGTCGCCGGGGTAACCGCTAGGTCAGCTGTTAATACCAGTTCCGTATACTTGCTTCCACATATCATAACCGTTACCACCAGTGTTACCACATCCGTGCGGATGATGTTCGAATAGACGACAGCAGATACCTTTGGCAGTGTACCCCTGATCGCGCACAACTTCACTGTACCGACGTAGACCTGCAGCC
>NZ_MU158689.1:1621521-1812301 GCF_015209965.1 Sphingobacterium pedocola
TGAGTTCCCACATCCGTGCGGCTGTTAGTCGTGTAGGCGACGCTTGTTCCAGTAGGCAGTGTACCTGTAATCGCAAGCGATTTCGCAGTGCCGTCATAGACAAACGAATCATCTCCGAACGTTATACCAGTGATTGTAGCTGGCGTAATCTCCAAGTCGGCTGTCAGCAACAGCTGAGTATAGTTGCTTCCTGTAATTGTTGCTGTCACTTCCTGCGTTCCTACATCCGTGCGGCTGTTAGCCGTGTAGGCGATGCTTGTTCCAGTAGGCAGTGTACCTGTAATCGCAAGCGATTTCACTGTACCGTCGTAGACAAAACTTCCGTCTCCTAACGTGATGCCCGTAATCGTAGCCGGTGTGATTGTCAGGTCAGCGGTCAACACCAGCTCGGTATAATTGCTTCCCGATATCGTAGCCGTTACTTGCTGTGTTCCCACGTCCGTGCGGATGTTGTTCGTATAGACGACAGCAGTTCCGTTTGGTAGCGTACCACTGATCGCGAGCGACTTCACTGTACCGTCGTAGACAAAGCTTCCATCTCCGAACGTGATACCCGAAATACCTTTTGATACAATTACAAAATCAGTACCTGTGAAATTGATAATATAGTTCAAACCTGCGCTTAGGCTTCCCAATTGGATTACGTAAGCTCCAACGTCCTCACCTGCTTCTCGGGTCAATAATCCGCTGAGTACGGCATTCGTATCGCCGTTTTCAAATCCTGTCGTCGTGTAGGTCAATATCGGATCAACAGATCCGAACACTTTGTTTTGACCTGCGTTTGCAGTTACTTCCAGTGTTGCTTTGCTGATCTCAAAGTCTGCAGGCGTGAAGTTGATCGTGTAATTACCTCCTGCACTTAGGCTTCCCAGCTGGATTGCGTAAGCTCCCACGTCCTCACCGGCTTCTCTAGTCAATGCTCCGCTGAGGATTGATTCGTCGTCACCGCTCGTAAAACCAGTTGCCATGTAGGCAAAGACTGGATCGGCACTACCGAACACCTTACTTTGACCTGCATTTGCAGTCACCTCCAGTATTGCTTTGCTGATCTCAAAATCGGCAGACGTAAAGTTGATTGTGTAGTTACCTCCAGCAGACAAATTTCCTTGGCTGATTGCATAGAGCCCTACATTTTCTCCCGCTACTCTGCTCAATGCTCCGCTGAGTACAGCATTCGTATCGCCGTTTTCAAATCCTGTGTATGTATAAGTCAATTCCGGCTCGGTATACCCGTACACTTTGGTTTGGCCCGCATCTGCGATGATGGCTAGTGTGGCCGGCGTGATGCTGAAGTCCGCACTCACATAACTCAAAGAATAGCCCGAACCAGGGATGGTACTCAGCGTTCCTTGCTGGATAATATAACCTCCGACATCTTCTCCGATTTCCCTGCTTAGGGCACCTGTCAATACGCTGGAGATATCATCGCCAGGATTCAATCCCGTGTATGTATAGGTCAATACCGGATCGGTATCTCCGTATAATTTGCTTTGGCCGGCGTCTGCGGTAACATTCAATACGGTAACATCTGAAGTCGTGAAACTTACTTCATTTCCATAGACCGTGACACCATTGCTATTGGTAGAATAGGCTTTGGCATAATAGGTCGTAGTCAGCGCCAAGCCAGAGATTACTTCGCTAAATTCACCTCCGACGACAGTCATTACCTCCTTCGAATCTGTCAAATCCGGATTAGGGGAAGTGGAATAGACCACACCTGTTTCAGAAGCGCAGCCAACGTCACCGGAGGAAATAGTGCCTCCCAGCGTTGCGCTAGAGAATGCCACACCGGTGACCGGAGCTGTTGTAAGACTTGCTGTAGCTGGTTGTGTAATGGTCACGTTCAATACTGTACTACAGCCGTTAGCGTCAGTAACAGTTACACTGTATGGCCCAGCGGCAAGACCTGAGGCAGTTGCGCCGGTTCCTCCTCCGCCAGTCCACTGGTAGTCAAATGGTCCAAATCCTTCTTGCACCGTTACCGTCGCGCTTCCATCATTTCCGCCAAAGCAGCTGACATCGGACTGCGAAGTAGTAGCGTTAAGTATGAATGCTCCGCCGATCGTAAAGTTTTTAGTTAGTTCACAGCCGTTCATATCTGTGATAAGTACACTATGATTGCCAGCTGTCAAATCCGTAACGATGGAACTCGTACTGCCCGTCGACCATAAATAGGTGTATCCACCCGTACCACCCGAAGGAGTTACACTGGCTGCTCCTCCGACTCCGCATACGGCATCAATTTGCGAAGTTGAAGCTACCAATGCCGTTGGCTGAGAAATGTCAAATGACTGGGATGCGCTACAGCCGTTAGCGTCCGTCACAGTTACCGTATACATTCCAACTGTCAATCCCGACGCCGTGGCTGTGGTACCCCCCGAGGGTGACCATGAGTAGGAATATTCGCCTGTCCCTCCGGACACCGATACGGTGGCACTTCCGTCGTTTCCGCCAAAACAGGACACATCAGTTTGACCGCCTACAGCGATCAGCAAAGCATCTGGCTCGGTGATAGTAGCGGAAGCCGTAGCTATTTGTCCATTCCCATCTGTCACCGTCACGGAATAGCCTCCTGCGAATAGACCGATCAAATCGTTGGTAGTAGAAGAGGTGCCGGCCACGATAGTACCATTGCTCCACGAGTAGGTATAATCTGCCATACCCCCAAATACCTCCACGGTCAAACTACCCGTATTATAACCGTTGCAAGCCACATCGGATTGAGCTGTGATTGTGGCAGTTATCGGAGCAAGTTTTTGACTCGTATGCGACACTTCGTCGCCGATGTTTCCACTGGGATCGGTGAGGGAGGCATTAAGTGTTATTGTTCCGATAGCTAGGCCGGTCAAATCAATCCCTGCTACCTGTTGTGTCGCAGAGGCAACTGTGCCGCTACCGGACACATTTGTCCCGCCTCCACTGCTGGAGAAAGAATAATTGAATGTCGCCCCTACTTCTGCTCCTGCAAAAGTGAAGCTCACTGCCGTCTGATTTGTGGTAATGATCGGATCTTGATCTATTAGCACCGAATATCCGGAAGGCTTAACTGCGTCTATCACCAACGCTTTATTTGCTCCCAATGATCCGGCAGCTCCAGGGCTTGGCAAGGTAAGAATTACATCATCTCCTGGAATATTTCTGAGCGTAGCTCCGTTCAGCGAAAGCGCTGATGTGGATTGATAATCGAGATCTGAGCTTGCGTCACCAGCAACTACCGTGTAGGTAAAAAGCAGCGTTTCGGTCCCACTTCCAGAGGAATAGGTTGCTTCTCTATCAGTGGCACCAGTTTCCAGCAACAACTTCGGTAGTCCGCCTGCTGTGTTTACAAGGATATTTTGACTAAAAGTGACAGCGATTACAATAGGGCTGTCGACACCATAGGTTCCGTTTACGGTAGTGCTACTCACGTCGGTCACAACTGGATTGACCGAATTGACCATGATCTGAATCTCGTCGGTGTCGGTTAATGATCCGCCGCTTCCGCTATTTCCCAGATCATTCGTCGAGATTTGAACTGCTGCTGCTCCATAATAGCCTGATGTAGGACTAAAGATCAGCCCGTTCAGTGCATTGTTTATGGCGGCAATTGAGCCTACCATCTCCATGGAAGGGTTTGATGTTCCGTCACCATCCGTGAAAACAAGTCCTCCGGTTCCAGAGAGTGTTAAAGCGCCATTAGTTGCGGTAAGCGTTACCCTCACGCTGGATGCTCCTGCGTCCACATCGCTGATGCTGATCTGGTTTCCTCCTCCACCACTAAATACAAGCGGTGCGTCTTGGCCAGTCACTTGTGGGCCAGGTACCGAGTTTACCGGTGCATCATTGACAGCAGCAACGACGATATCGAACTCATCGAATGCAGTTTCGCCAGATCCGTCACCTGCGGTGACGTTGATACTCACCGTTCCCAGGTCTGCGCTCGTTGGTGTGCCAGAGAAGGTTCGCGTGGCTCCATCAAAAGACAGCCAAGCAGGAAGCGCTCCACCACCGACAAGCGCCGCTGTATAGGTCAGTGTGCTTCCCATATCTACATCTTCGAAGGTATTCGCCGCAAACTGGAAGTTGAAGGCAACATCCTCCTGGGCAGTCTGGTGGGGGATCGGGTTGGAGACGACTGGTCCGTCGTTTAAAGGTGTAATATTTACATTGACAGTGCCGACTACTACATCATTTCCACCACCTGCTCCAGTATTCCCATTGTCATTTGCGGTGAGGGTTATTGTTACAGCATTCGGCCCGCTTAGGTTATCCGGCAAAATCAGCGCTATATTGGTATTTATAGTTAAAAAAGACTCAATGTTGGCTGCCGGTCCAGTCAGCGTCAGCGTTGGCGTGTTATGGCCAGACTGACTGACTCCATAGCCAGCCGGATTAGATATCCCAAGAACGCCTTGAGAAGTAACTATCGTCAATGAAACATCATTTGATCCAGCATCTATATCTTGAAATAGGCCTGAAGAAAGCGCATCTCTCAAGTAGGCTGGATATTCATCTTCCACTACGGTGATTGAATTTATTATGCCTGCAAAAGTAGGGTCATCATTCACTCCAGCTATATCAAAAGTCACCAAAGCTGTATTGGAATTAGCCGTACCATCATTTGAGACAAAGGAGATGCTACCCGCATTGGCTCCATACAAATTTGCAATTGGTGTGAAAGTCGCTGCATCCAGTGCGGTATTGATGGCTGCCAAAGTGCCGGAAGCGGTAAAGCTTGCCGATCCGTTGCCCGCGCCACTAAATGTAATACCACTGGTCCCCAACGTCAACGTTCCTCCGGTAACCGTAAAGGTGACCGTTTGGTCATCGCCGTCCACATCTGTAATCTGAATATCATCTGGCAAGCCTGCGTTAAATTCATCCTCATTTACCGCGGGAGCTGAGGGTGCAGTCGCGACGGGCGCGTTATTTGGCAAGGATGGAACAGCCTCGCAGAAGATAAAATTATCGATGGCTAAATTTACAAATCCACCACTGATTGTAAACACGAGTTCATCTACATTGGTATTTTGATAGTTACCAGCACCATCCGTTGCAAAATTTATCGTAAAAAAGCCCCCATTGCTCGCCGTACTGGTAGGGAAGCCGGTGTTTTTGGAGATTGTAAATTGATCCGAACCACCTTTTTTTCCTGTGATTACAATCGTGCCTGAGGCGGTAGGGATTTCTCCATTTGGCTGATCTGAAAGAAATAGATCGACATTACTCATGGTGAATTCTGTCGCGCTAGTTAGGGAAAATGATCCAGTCGTATTGTTATTGGTCACAAAGCCAGCTGAACCACCTGCGCCGAATCCACTTCGATTTTCAATTTCTAATCCTGCGCCTAACGAAAAATTAACTCCGTTACCACTGAAATTAGTGGCGGCATCGGTTTCTGTTTCAAATGTCTCCACAAAGCAAGCTGATACCACGTGGGGCTGACCAGATGTGAAACCCGGAGTTCCTTGGATATCATCTTCGTTGGCGATATTCGTTCCGTTTTTCAGATCCAGGCGGATGGTACCTTCTCCTGATATTCCGTTTACTGCAACCGTATAGCTGCTTCCCGATCCTGAGACGGAGGCAATCGTTCCAGCGGTTCCCGCGGTGGTAAGGACAAAGTCATCACTGCTGACGTTTTTGGCAGTTTTCGAAAAGGTCACCAAGAAATTTACAGAAGTAGCTGTAGACAGGGGAACGCCTATAGGGGAAATGCTGGTAACTAAGGCCGGATCAGAATCCACGGGTATCAGAGCGGGTGCAAAAGCAAAATTATCGATGTAGATATAAATATCCGTGCCTTCTATCGTTACTTCATCTATATCATAAAAATCAGGATTTGAGGCGAAGCTTTTCGCTCCATCAAAGGTGACATTCACAGTTGTGCCTACCTGGCTGCCACTTTTGTATGCCTTTACCGTCCCAGACGCAGACGCATTGATATCCCCCCTTAGTAACCACATGCTGATTAATTGAAAGGGTGAGCCGTCTGTTTTTTTGATTTTCCAGCCAGTGACGCCTCCAATAGATTGATTAATGTCATCTAATGCTCTGGTGCCATTAAATCCATTGTTTGTCGAGCTGACGAAAGCATTTGTATTACTTCCAGAGAAAATTTCAAACGTTACTCCAGAGTTGTTATAGATTCTTGTACCATTCAAAGAGAGGGCAGTGCTTTCAGTTAATTCATTGAATGTAACAGTAGATGTCTGTGCATAGCTGATACTGCAGGAAATCAACAACAGCGCTGTTAAAAAATATTTCATTATAAATAATACTCTCATAATCAAAGTGTTTAAAACTAAAGGGGGAATACAAAAGAATACAACCAACCGGGAATGTTAGTTTTTATAGATCATCCATCTCTCGAAGGAAAAACACCAAATAGGAAAATGATATAATTCAATGCCAGAGAAGGGCTATTCGACAAACCATATTTAGGAAAAAGCACAAAGTCTCCACCGCTGCCGTCCGGCGTAACCAAAAAATTAAACTGTACTCCTCCAACAGTGCGGTTTAAAGACGGTACCCGCGTGGAATTACTTCCGTCAAACGTCTCGATATCGCTTTGTCTATAAGCATTTGCTGAAAAGAAAAATGCTGTTATGAACAATATGAGTTTGACGGCTAGATCGGTTCTGTAAGAATTTTTCATAGTTTAAATTATTGTGATCAGCAGATCAGGGAAGAGTGGTCAATGCTTTTAATTGGTTCAGGAGAAACTGTAGCGTACGTCCGTACAACAATCGTCTTTTCGTCAGAAACGGGAGCGGATGTAACAATATCTCCGTTTTCCTATGGTTTACATATTGGATTTTTATATTCATAGTTCATAGGTCAAAAAAGAAAAGACGACTAGTAAGTGTACACTAGGTAAAATGCAGACTACTCTAAATAACAATTCGACCTCTTTATCAGCAGAATGTTAGCAATTGGCGTCGTCAATCCATTTTTATGTAAATGATAATTCTACCCAATATTCGGGGTATTTATTTGAAAAATCAAGAAATAATTTAATATTATTCAAATAACGGCCCAATTACCATTTGTTGTGGCATTTCTATAGCATTTTTTCAACGGAACATCATGAAAATAATTCCTTATATTAGTTTACGCAAATTATCATAATAGTTGTCAGTATTTCTTCTTAAGAAAATTACCTCAGAGGAAACTAAAACTGTTCAGTCGTTAGCTCACTATTTGCCATGGCTCCGGCCATGTTTCCCGTTGCGACCGCATTTGCGACCGAGCGCATTCCCGAATTATCGCCACAGGCAAAAATCCCGTAAACCGAAGTTTTTTGAAAGCTGTCCACCTTAATGTACTCTTCCTCCGTCAATTCACAGCCCAATTCAACCGGAATGTCTATCTGTTTCTTAAACGGGATGGCTGCATACACGGCATCAAAATCCATTTTGTTACCATCTTCGAAAATCATCTCTTTGATATTTCCGTCCTCATGCACTATTTCCGAAATTTTCTTATCGATTACGTGGATGTTATGTACCTTGAGTTTTTCCAATTGTTCTTCAGTAAATTCCGCTTGTCCTGAGGTCAATATGTCTAAGTTACCAGTCAGGTTATTCACCAAACCACTAAGGTGAAAAGCTCGCTCTCCATTTGCCATTATGCCTGTCTTTTTATCCCGAAATTCATAGCCATGGCAATACGGGCAGTGGATAACTGAGATGCCCCAGCACTCTGCAAATCCCTTGATCTCGGGCATGATATCCTGTAACCCTGTGGCAAAGATAATTTTCTTCCCCACAAATTTTTCTCCGGCCTGCGTCGCAATCGAAAAACCGTCTTCCGTTTTCTTTCCACTAACTGCCAGTCCTTCGTGAAACTGTACCGTCTCATATTTAAGTACCTGCGCTTTGGCTTTCTCCGCAATTACCGCAGGCTTTTCCCCGTCGTGCGTAATGAAATTATGCGAATGCGGCGTCTGCCGATTGCAGGGCATTCCGCTGTCGATAACCAGTACATTGCGCAGCGAGCGTCCTAGCGCCATTGCGGCCGAAAGTCCTGCGTAGCTTCCCCCGATTATGATTACGTCAAAGTTTGTCGTGTGTTTCATAGTATTTAATTTTATATGGAGCTATTGCCCGATGCGTTATCCGAACAGAGCCCTTCACGTCACTGCATCTTGCTTTAAGCCCTTGTATTACTGTTTGTTTTATTACATCTTATAACGTAAAACGGGTAGCTTTCGTTCACTTCTTTTATTTCGATCAAGCCGAATTTCGCAAACTCGCTCTGAACAGACTCCTTATCATAGAAGAATATCTGCACGCCGCCAAACATTTCAAAACGGTCTTTGCTAATCCGCTTTCCCTTCCCATATGTGTGCGCTTCTTTTGTGATCATGGTAAAGACCATGCTTCCAACTTCGGTAAGCTGATCATAGCAATGTTGGATCAGCTTTGCTCGTTCTATTTCGTCTAGGAGATAAATCAAGCCATGACAAAATACGCCATCGTAATGCTTACTGTCAAAAGGCATATCAGTTACCGAACCATGGTGTATCGTCATATCCGTTCCGTAGTGCTTTCTGGCTAATGCGATAGCCGTTTCCGAGATTTCAATTCCCGTTACGTCCATACCATTCTCCCTAAAAATCTGCGCATTTCGACCGTAGCCGATTCCAGGAATAAGTATACTTTTTGCAGCGCGCTCGACGAAGAAGTCTTTTGCCCATACAGCAGACTTCGCCGGCTCAAAACCCCACATTTCCTGTTTGTCTATAAAGCTAGCTTCCCAAAACTCCTTTTTATTATTGTCTTTCATCGTGTTCTCTGTACTATAACTCCATTCAATTATCCTAGAACGCTACCCACAGCAGCTACACCTATCAATCTGCACTAACTTTTTCAAATATAATAAAAGCTTTTTACTATTGCGACTATATCGCAATAATTTAATGCGATTTATTTGCATTAACTTTGTAACGGAAAAAACAGGAATAATGAAACGCAGGAATACCCCATCGAAAGAAGCGATATTAGATTTATTGGCCAAGACCAAAAAGGCCATGAGCCAGGATGCTATTGAGGAAAAGCTAACGATAGCTGTCGACCGCGCTACGATTTATCGGGTCTTAAACCGTTTCTGTGACGACGGACTAGTACATCGGATTGTGGCAGAAGATGGGAAGCAGTACTTCGCGGTATGCATGAAATGCGATGAGACTAAATTAGCCGCCAATCATTTTCACTTTCGCTGCACACGCTGTGAGACCATTGAGTGCTTGCCCGTACCCGTACATTTCGCCATTCCAGAAGGCTATCAGGTTGAAAACGTGAATTGTGTGCTTACGGGAGTTTGCAACGATTGTTCGGTAGCTACATAGATGTGCCTGTAACCTTTACTTATTGACTTCAGCAACGGGGATTTCACCATGCAAAACATCCCCCTCAGCATTTTCACTGAGGGGGATGTTTTTAAAGAAGTAGTCTGCCTAGTCCAGTTTATCCAGCACCGACCTTAGTCGTCCATCTGCCAGCAACACGAGGCCGTGCCGAAGAGCATTAGTTAATGAATCACGCCTTTGATATCTTCTAACGATTTACCCTTCGTTTCCGGTATGAATAGAATGAACACAAAAGATAACACCACCATTATGGCATAAAAAAGGAAAACATAAAATCCTCCCTGCGGTATACTTTCTACAATTACTGGAAAAATCCAAGATATCAGCGCCGCAAAGATCCAATGTGTCGTACTACCCAAAGAGGATCCCTGTGCCCGCACTTCGTTTGGAAAAATTTCGGCCAGAAACACCCAGATCACCGCCCCTTGCGATAATGCGAAGGAGGCTATGAAACCAAGGATATAATACAGCAGCATATCCGAGTTATCTCCTTTCAATCCATAAGCTGTCAATAAAAGAAAGAAAAACATCCCTACAGCTCCTGATAAAAGAAGCTTTTTTCGTCCTATCCGATCAATAATGCTCATACCGATCAATGTAAAAAACACATTGGTTCCACCGATAAATATGGGTTGCAGGTAGCTGAGCTGCGCATCGTATCCAGCCATTTCGAAAATACGGGGTGCATAATATAATATGGCGTTGATCCCTGTCATCTGATTAAAAAAAGCGAGCAAGACCGCAAATAGAATGGGCTTTGCATACCTCAATTGAAACAAAGCCGTTTTTGTATTGAGGTTTTCATTGCTTGCGGATGATCGCGCTTCCTGACCCAAAAATTCAAAAACAGACCTAGCCTGATCCATTCCCTTGTGTAAGGCCAGCCAGCGTGGGCTTTCCGGTATTTTTTTTAATAAAATATAGAATAATAACGCCGGAAGAGCCATAATGCCCAACATGTAGCGCCATGCATCTTCGCCTATACCTGCAAAAAGAAAATTAGTGAGGTAGGCTACGAAAATACCCGTCACAATCATCACCTGAAAAAGCCCCGTGAGCTTTCCTCGGTCCTTGGATGGAGCTATCTCCGAAATATAGACCGGTCCGACAACAGAACTGATCCCGACCGCTAGCCCGCCGAGAAAACGAAACAACAAAAAGACAGACCAATACGTCGATACTGCGCAGCCAACTGCTGAAAACAGATAGAGTAATGCAATAGCGATCAATATCGGTTTACGGCCATACCGGTCTGAGAGACGCCCCGCGACCACCGCACCGATAATCGTACCGATCAGCGATATTGATACGGTGAGACCATGCCAAAAAGCATCCAAAGCCCATAAGCGCTGAATGATCTGCTCCGCACCAGATATTACTGCGGTTTCAAAGCCAAATAGAAAGCCTCCTAAAGAGGCGATCAAGGCAAATTTCCAAACGTTTTTCATCAAAATAATTTTTCAAATTTTAAACTAATCATTTAAATTCCAAGTGGAGGCCATTCCCAAAAAGAGGTTCATTTCATCCATGGATGCTATTTTAACAGGTATAGATTGCCTTTGCTCCAGTTCTTCCAAAAAAAGCCCGTGTGCCTTCGCGATACTTCCCCCTAAGACAATCACATCTGGATACAGCGGCGCAATATACATCCCGATAAAATCCAGTAAGGCAACTGTCAGAAAGGCAAAGGCAGCTGTTCTTTCCTTTTCCTTCCCCCTCTCCTGTACCACTTCTTTCACATTCTTAAACCTGTAGTCGGTTTGTGTACTAAGAAAGTCAAGCACACCGCGCGTAGAAATGTAATCTTCAGCAATTCCATCTCGAAATTTAGCAGAACCATAATTCAAATCCTTCAGCCCCAGCGGACCGTATAGCGCTGATCCTAGTCCCGTACCGAGTGTAAGTCCCACTACCGTTTTATCCCGCCAGCCATAGTGGTACACCTCTCCAAGCAAAAATGCGAGGGCATCATTGAAAAAGAAGACTGTCTCGGGACGGAAACCATACCGGTCAGCGAAATAACTTTTGACATCCATATGCAGCAGCGACTGGTATTTGTGCATGCCATCCATCAGACAAATCCCTCGCTCATAATCAAATGGGCCCGGAATAGAAACAAACACAGCCTGTATTTTGTCTCCAGCCCGATGCAGTGCCTCCGTAATCGCGAGATCCCATTCCATAAGGATATTTTCTTTGGTACCCTGACTATCCACCTGTTCGTGAGCCAGTGCGCCCTTGTGCAAACTCATCGATTGTCTATCCAACACAGCAGCTGTAATATGCGTGCCGCCAATATCTATACAAAGTATCAAGTTATTGTCCATGCGTGTTAGTTTGATTGGCTACCCTTTTTCCCCTATCATTTAGCTTCATAAGCGTATGATTCAGGAGTGCACACTATGGCACAAACAATATAGCTACACAGCGTTCCCAAATAAATTGAAAATTTAAATTTTGACATAAACGACTTATAATGGTTATAAAAAACTATTTGCAAAACCGGTTTTGCAAACAACGTAAAAATATATCATAAAACGTTAACTTCCAAATTTATTTTTTTAAGTGCACTTTGTAGGTCTATTTACAGTAAGATCGCCAAAGCTTCGTATCTAGGCTTCGCGATGACGACGATATTACTATCACAACGACGTTACTACTTACTCGTCAGAACGAGGAACACAACGCGGCAGTCTTTTCACAAAGTATAACGGTAAGATTGCTTCTTCGCTGCGTTCAGCGCGATGACGACGAGAGTACGGGCTCATCGCGATGACGGAATCGTAGTACGGGGCATTAAACCAAATTATTCTTGGAAATATTGATAATATGTCTATTTTTGTTAATATGGCATATTTGCATTGCTAATACGGTTTTGCTTTCCATATATAGATTAAGTTATAAACTTGCGACGCTGTGTGAAAGTCTGGCGTTATTTGACAATAAAAAATAAATATAAATGAATAAATTAGTGGGTTTAGGGATTGCGATGGTAATTACAAGCAGTATCCTAGCACAAGAAATAACCAAAAAATCATTTCTCAGTAAAGCCTCGGAAACGCTTTCCCATATCGAACAGAACTATGCTGTTGAGGATGGCCAACAGCTTTTTCGGGAAACGTATCCGTACGACAATAATTACAATGCCAGCTATCTAGGCGGTGGAGAGAATTCAACTAAATCCAACCTCTACTCTTATCTCTGGCCATTTTCGGGAAGTTTATCCGCTTACGTAGCGGTACTCGAAAAGACCGACGCCCGCAAGACCAAAGCACACATTGACAAATCCGTATTGAAAGGACTTGAACAATATTACGATAAGCGACAACCTGCGGGCTATGCCTCTTATGTGAATAGCGCACCCCAATCGGATCGGTTTTACGACGATAACATCTGGTTGGGCATCGATTTTGCCGACCTATACTTACATACCCGCGAAAAGCGGTATCTGGATAAGGCATTGGAAATATGGACCTTCGTAGCCAGTGGTATGGATGACAAACTCGGTGGCGGCATTTACTGGTGTGAACAAAAGAAAGAATCGAAAAACACCTGTTCCAATGCCCCGGCCGTTGTATACCTATTGAAGTTATACGAAGCAACCAAGCAGAAAACGTATCTCGACGACGCCATAGAACTGTATACCTGGACGAAAAAGAATCTGCAGGACCCGTCCGACAAGCTTTATTGGGATAATGTCAGTTTGAGCGGAAAAATAAGTAAAGCTAAATATCCTTACAATACCGGACAGATGATCCAATCCGCTGCCTTGCTTTACAAGATCACAAAGGAAAAACGGTTTTTAGAAGAAGCACAGGAATCCGCCCAATCCGGACTGGATTATTTTTTCACTGCACCAAACAGCGCGAAGAACAACAGCAGTTACCCTGTTTTAAAAAGAAGCGACAACTGGTTTATTGCCATTATGCTGCGCGGCTATATTGAGTTGTACCATCAGGACAAAGATCGGCGCTATATTGATGCATTCCAGTCCAATCTAAACCATGCGTGGCATGCTATGCGCGACGACAACGGACTGTTTGGAAAAGATTGGTCGTCTGCTACCGCTACTTCCAAGCAAAAATGGCTATTGGATCAATTTGCCATTGCCGAAATGTATGCCCGGCTCGCCGGATTATAATAGTAGATATACCAAAAATGAGGCGGTATCATAAGTCATAAAATCCGTCATTCCGATTGAAGCGTAGCGGAACAGAGGAATCTATAGTTTTGAATTACAAATATTTAGATCCCTCCACTACACTTCGTTCCGGTCGCGATGACGTAAAAAAGTTCTTTTTGATACAGCCTCATTTTGTTATTGAGAGCTATGCCTAATCACTAAATCAGAAGGAATAATCGTTTCGCGAAATGCAGCATCAGGGTTATTAATCTGCGTCATAAGTGTTGTGACCACCTCTTTTGCGATCGCTTCCAGCGGTTGTCTCATACAGGACACCGTCGGATTCAAAAGCTCAAATAATTCATGGTCATCAAAAGATAACATGCCATAGGCTTTATCTTTCTGCAATGACTGAACCACTTTTAGGGTCGATACACACAGGTAATTGGTGCTAAAATACAAGGCATCAAGCTGTGGATTATCAACAAGAAACTGCTTTATACTTTCCATGCGTTCCGCTAGCACCATACGATAAGGCAAGGTAAGTATCGATTTTTCCTTTTGCTGTAATTCGACAATCTCATGATACCCACGTAGGCGGTCTCGCATCTGAGGCTGCTCCGAATCAATCGTAATCATGCCAATTTCGGAAAAACCACGATCAAGGAGATGTTCAACAGCCTTTTTACTGGCCGTATAATTATCGGTACCCACGTAATTCGTCGGTATTTGTGGAATACGCCGATCAAAAATCACCAGTGGCGTCTTACTGCCCAACAGCTGCAATACCTGATCCTCCTGTCCCATCGCGGGCGCCAAAATCAACCCTTCCAATTTCTTGTCTACCATTGCGGTCAGAATTGTACGTGCAAGATCCAGATCGCCCAATGTACTGCTGTACAGCACATGATATCCATAAGGGCGTAAATACTCTTCTATATATAGCGCTATGGGGCCAAAGAAGGAGTCGCCAATATTTTCAACAATCAATCCGATGGTATTAGACCGGCCGGTAGCCAGGCTTTTTGCAAGCGCATTGGGTTTATACCCAATCTCTTCCACATAGTCCAAAATACGTTTAGCCAACGACTGGCTAATACGCGCCTGCTCTGCCTTCCCATTAATGACGAGGGAGACCGTAGACTTCGAAACCTTTAAATGCTTTGCAATTTCATTAATGGACATACCTTCTTAGCAACAAACGAGCTACAAATATAATTAAAACTGTCCACTTGAAAGTTCACTATTTGCCATGGTCCCGAGTGTACAACAGAATGTTTTTTTTCCTTATTCATTTCTTTCCATAAGGCAAGCCTACCCCCTACTATATTGTTTACTTTTGCTAACAGATTAGTCGCACTATGGAATTGCTTTTTATTTGTTTCTCGTTACTAAGTATCACTTTCTTGTATTTATCAGGGAGCATACAGTGGAAGAATATGCTGATTTTTATCCTTTGGCAGATCGTCGTCGGTCTTATCGCCTATTATGAACTGTTTATCGCCACGCCGCCGATCCTCCTAATTGCCATAATACTGTCCATCTTTATAAGCTATCGTTGGTTACTTCGCCGCGCGTCACCCATACTGAATATACGTTGGCTTTTGGCGATCCATCTGATTCGAATACCTGTTGAACTTGTTTTATACCATCTCTATTTAGCGCAGCAAATCCCATCGATCATGACTTTTACCGGCTGGAATTTCGACATCCTTATCGGCCTGAGTGCAGCGATCATTCTCCTATTATCTTTTTTCAACAAGATGATATTAACACATAAGGTCCTCTTCATCTGGAATATTATTGGGTGTCTGTTTCTGCTATTTATTGTTGGTTTAGCCATCCTGTCGTCCCCATTGCCTATTCAACAGTTGGGATTCGACCAGCCCAATATAGCGGTTCTCCAATTTCCATATTGTTTACTACCGACCTGCATCGTACCCATCGTTTTCCTCTCCCATCTACTCCTTATGCGCCCTTATTTCACACGCCATCAAACAGGGTAGTTAACGGATCAGAAAGTCATTCCCTATACTTTTCTAGCTACTTTACTCGTTGTACTGTTATGAGAAGGCCAAAGTTTTTAGCGCGGATGAGCAAAAGGCAATACTTTGCCTTTATCTGGTTTTTTGTCGTTCCATTGAGTATCTTTTTGATCGGGCGATTGATCATGCTTATTGTTCTGCTCTATTTTTAGCATTCTAAGCCTCGTCTGCTATCTTCAAGCTGGCTTCACGAAAACACAATTTGGTACTCGTTATCCTAGACGAGTTGCCGTAAAATCATTACCTTTAACCTCCATATCGTAAAAGTAAGTGGCTCAGAAAAGAAACCCCATTCCGGTACGGTCAATGTCAGAAGTATCCGATCAAAGCATTGTCGTTACCAAGGTCTCTCCCGATAGTTTCGGGGCAGATGAATCCCTGCACCACGCACATCGGCATGATTATCATTTTTTCGTATTGCAGGAAAAAGGTATTACGGTTACCGAGATTGACTTCGAACGCTATGTGATCCAAAAACCCAGCATACTTTACCAATCACCCAATCAGGTACATCGCGCCCTGAAGGTAGAGCAACTAGAGATGTATTTATTGCTGATCAAGGACGAAGACCTCCATCCCGAGTACCTAAAACTGTTATCGACTATTTCGCCTGCCAAACCATTGGAACTCGAAGCAGGAGATCTGCCGATTATTCAACAGGCCTTTTCGCTGTGTACCGCTATTTATGAAAAAACAGCTGATAAGCTATATTTTTCCCTCCTTAAGGACAGTTGCAACACGGTTGTTGCCTTGTTGCTATCACAATACCTCAAACGATCCACCCCCCAATCCAAACCATCCCGCTTTGAAACCGTTGAAAATGCCTTCACCCGATTGTTAGAAGCGCAGTTTACCACCATGAAGCGAGCCGGAGATTACGCGCAGCAATTGCATATTTCCGTTTCGTATCTGAATGAATGTGTCACGAACGTCACCGGATTCTCCGTATCACATCATATACAGCAACGTATTATCCTCGAAGCCAAGCGAGAGCTCTATCATTCGGATAAGTCGGTCAAAGAAATAGCAGCTGTGCTAGGCTATGCCGATTTTGCCTATTTCTCACGCCTATTCACCAAAATAGCCGGCATGTCGGCACTTGCCTTTCGCAGTAGAAACCGCGATTAGTCCAATACCTACACCGCTCCTTCCATTGTTCTGCGCGAGCGTGCCCTATAACTTTGTATAAAATTTAAAGCTTATGCCAAGCGCACCAAAATGGTTATTCGATGTCGTAGATAGGTTGTGGCCAAAATTGCCTATCATGGAAGTATCCGACACGCAACTTCTTTCACCTAGGGTTAAACGGATTAGCTTCACAGGTGATCTTACCGACGTGGTATCCAAACCCGGGTCTTTTATCGACTTTCGGGTGAACGACACGGAAGCCAGGCGATACACTGTATCTGCTATAGATGTTAAACAAGGCGTTATCGAATGCGTCGCCCACCTGCACGGTAACGGACCAGGCAGTCAATATATGAATAAGCTTCAAATCGGCGATCAGCTCCAGATGAATCAGCCCCGCCCCTACAACTACTATCAGGAATCGATTCCCAAGTACATTATTTTTGGCGATGAAACCTCCTTAGGCCTTGCTTGCTCTTTGCAGCCTATATTAAAAGAAAACAAACAGCTCTTCCAGTTCTATTTCGAACTGGATGAAGAAAACAGGTGGGTTCCGAACCTACTGAGACTGGAAAACTATACCCTATTTCCCAAAGATGGCTCCTTTCGGAACGAGGAATGGGTAAGCACTCTACCGCTATTCCAGAAGATCGACTGGTACGACGCCCATTTCATCCTGACCGGAAATGCAAAATCGGCACAGACCTTTCGGAAAGTTATCAAAAAAAACAGCAGCGGCAAGGTCAATCTGCACGGATATTGGCTGGAAGGAAAGAAAGGCCTGTAGTTGATAAAAAAAACTACAAAAACCCGGCATCCACGATTCGGCTACAACCTTCGCGGATTCGAACACATCGGGCAACGGCGTAATGTCCAACTTTGTTTCATCAAAATAGATAAAACAAATTCGTTATGGAAACAAAAAAAGTATGGTTCGTTACTGGCGCTTCAAAGGGTTTAGGTCTTACCCTGGTCCACGAACTCTTAGCACAGGATTATCACGTTGTGGCTACTTCAAGAAGTCAACATGCATTGCTCGAGGCAATAGGCGAGCACACTCACTTTCTACCGCTTGAAATGGATATTACCAACGATAGTGACGTGGCCAAAGCCGTAGAAATTGCGGTAGACACCTTTGGAAAAATTGATGTAGTCGTTAATAATGCAGGCTATAGCCAAATCGGCACACTGGAAGAACTTACCGACGAGGAAGCCAGACGGAATTACGATGTGAATGTTTTTGGGTCGTTGAATGTCATCCGGCATACCGCTCCGCATCTTCGCCAGCAACAATCCGGGCACATTTTCAACATCGCTTCCATCGGCGGCCTGGTAGGAAGCTTTCCTGCTTTTGGCATCTATTGCTCCACCAAATTTGCCGTTGCCGGTTTCACCGAAGCCCTCGCTGTAGAAATGGAACCCTTTGGTGTGCACACCACCTTGGTCTATCCCGGCTACTTCAGGACTGATTTTCTGTCCAAAGGTTCGGTGCAGACGCCTGCAAACCCTATCGATGCGTATACGGCTGCCAGAGCATCCGAAGCCGCACATTTGGATCAAATCAATGGCAATCAACCTAACGATCCACAAAAAGCAGCCGAGCTGTTTATTCAACTGAGCAAGCTGGATCATCCGCCCGTGCATTTCGTGATGGGAGAAGATGCCCATGGCATGGTACAGGATAAAATTCAGTTATTAACACAAGAATCCGAAAAATGGAAAGCCTATTCCCTATCCACCGGCTATTAATTTTCACCCTGATCACCTCGAACATAAGCTGTATGAGCTCGAAAAAAACGATGATGAACGAAACGATAGCCGACACCAAAGCCTATATCGGCATGTGGGTAACCGAAGATGGATACATCCGGCACGAACTCTTGCCTAATAACCGGTATGACGAAGCGCGGGGTAACCGTAAGCATGCTTACCAGGGAAGTTATCAGGTCACCGGCAATCACATTGATTACAAAGACGACACCGGTTTTACAGCCGATGGCGAATTTAAAGACGGAATACTATATCACGCCGGTATGATCTTGTATAAGGAAAATTAATGCCTTAAATTAGCACCAATGGAAAACACCTTTCGCTTTCATTCGCTCACCGAGTTTCACACCTTCTGTGGTCTGCCCAAGCCGGAGCATCCGCTCATTAGCTTGATCGATTACAGCAAGGTAAACTATCCCCTAAACGATATCGAACTGAAATGGATCCAACATTTCTATTCCATCGGTTTGAAACGGAACGTAAATGCCCGGTTCAACTACGGCCAACAACAATACGATTTTGATTCGGGTGTGCTCTGCTTTGTGTCGCCCGATCAATTTTTAAGAATCGAGGTCAACCCCGAGGCCCAGGTTGAACCAACCGGTTGGCTATTGCTTATTCATCCCGATTTTTTGTGGCATACCGATCTGGCCACCAAGATAAAGTCGTATGATTTTTTCAAGTATGCAGTCAATGAAGCATTGTTTCTTTCCGATAAAGAAGAGGAGACCGTAGTAGATATCCTTCAAAACATCGAAAAAGAATATCAATCCCATATTGATAAGTTCAGTCAGGATCTGATTATAAATCAGGTAGAGCGCTTATTGATCTATGCCGAACGGTTTTACGAGCGACAGTTTATCACCCGAAAAAAATCTACTCAGGAACTGGTGGTTCGGTTTGAACAGCTCCTTGCACAACATTTCACAGCAGAGAAGCTCGGCGAGCATGGCATACCTACCGTAACCACTCTTGCTGCGCAATTAAACATTTCGGCAAACTATTTGGGCAGTCTGCTCCGCATCTACACCCAACAAAATACGCAGCAGCATATCCAGAACAAAGTGGTCGACTATGCTAAAACGCGGTTAAGTACCACAGCACTGTCGGTTTCGGAAATTGCGTACGAGCTCGGGTTCGAACATTCCCAGTCCTTCAGCAAAATGTTTAAGGCAAAAACCAGTCAAAGTCCGCTTGAATTTCGGGCGGGGTTAAATTGAATACTTTTTACTCGTCAGAACGAGGATTACGACGCGGCAGTCTTCAATTAATACGCGGTAAGATCGCCACACCTTCGTGCCCCAGGTTAGCGATGACGATGATGTTACTATCGCAATGAACGAAGAGCGTGCTGGCTCATCGAGATGGCGACAATGTTAATACTTGTTTCGCGATAAACGACCTTTAGCTTCCCCATGCAGTGACCACAAGATGTCTAGCACCGCCATAATTGCGGTGTTCGCACAGGTAGATGCCTTGCCATGTACCCAAATTCAACCGGCCATCGCTAATGGGTATGGTTAATGAGCAGCCTAAGAGCGCGCTTTTGAGGTGGGCCGGCATATCGTCCGACCCTTCGTAATCGTGCATATAGTCGGGATCGTTTTCCTTGACGGTCTTGTTAAAAAAAGTCTCGAAATCGGCACGGACGGTTGGGTCTGCATTCTCGTTGATGGTGAGCGATGCCGATGTATGCTGTATAAACACCTGACAGATTCCCATCGAGATCGACTCGATCCCGGGAAGCGCTTTCACCACCTCGTTGGTAATCAGGTGAAATCCCCTAGGCTTGGCTGTGATCCGAAGTGTTTCTTGGTATATCTTCATTTCAATAGCTCTTTGGATTCTTTTATAATCCTTCCAGAACCTACAATCGTGTAGCCTATTGGCGGGCTGATACTATAGCGCACCATCAATGCCGCCAAGCGCCTTACCGGCAGGGGCGCCATGTTGCGAAATAGGCCAATTTTATTGAAAAAAGAAATAACCGAAACACCTATCTTTTCACCCTTACGGTCAGATTGCGGCCTTACTAACGCTCCGGGACGAAACGCAAGGAAGCTTTCGAAGTTTAACCCTTCAATCTCTCGTTCCAATTGCCCCTTCATTCTCGAATAAAAAATCCACGATTTCGGATCGGCGCCCGAAGACGAGATCAGTAAAAAAGTAGAGACGCCGTTCTTTTTCGCCAATTTTGCAAACTCTTGCTGATAATCGTGATCCACCTTAAACTGCGCTTCCTTACTGCCTGCATCTTTTAATGTTGTACCCAGACAAGATAAAGCCACATCACCCTGTATAACGTCACTCCACCGCGACAGATTATCAAAATCAACCACTACCGCGCGGAGCTTTTCATGCGCTATTGCCAGTGGCTTACGAACCAGTGCCACCACTTCCGTAAATTTTTCATTGGCAAGCAGCAGATCCAATACCTCTTTGCCCGTTGCTCCCGTTGCACCTATTAGTACTGCTTTCATATGTATTTATTATTAAAATAAAGTTGATACGTTCGATTTATACTTAATAATGAAACATTCAACCGTCGAATTAGTTTCCATGTATGACCATAATCCACCCGATTTTAACAAAATCGGAAAAATATCGGATACATCAAATCTTATAAGTAGAAACGCGGAACCAAAACGGCCACTCGTTAACCTGGAAAGCAGCCGGAGAAGCGCTTCCTAAACGAAAACGCCGGGGAGCACACGCTATAGCATGTGCTCCCCGGCGCCCGGCAACCTATTCATGAAGTCGGTCTGGTGTTATTCTCCGAATATTTCGTGGAGCTTTTCATCGAGTTCCTCTCCGCGCAAATATTTCGCAATGATCTTACCTTCCGGATCAACCAGAAAGTTCATCGGGATTGCTTTGATATCATACAATACGCCAGCTTCATTATCCCAGCCCTTTAAATCACCTACCTGTTTCCAGGTTAGGCCATCGTCCTGAATCGCTTTTAGCCATTTCGCCTTATCAGCCGCCTTATCCATAGAAACTCCCAAAATTTCAAATCCGTTTTTTTGGTATTTCGCATACGATTTAACCAAATTCGGGTTCTCCCGACGGCAGGGTGCACACCAGGACGCCCAGAAATCGATGAGTACATATTTACCTCGATAATCCGACAAGCTCACCGGGTTACCGTCCACATCTGGCTGCGTGAAGTTAGGTGCCTCTACGCCATCCTGTGTTTTCTTTACCGTAGCGATCCGCGCTGCGAGCTCCCTGCCCAATATGGTATTCTGTATAGCAGGATCCAATGTAGCAAACACCTTCTCCGCAGCCAACGCGTCAAACTCGGGCGGTAAGGTCGAATTAAAAGCCATCAACGCCATGTAACTGCCCGGATTTTTAGCGACAAATGCCATTTTCGCATCAACAGTCTCCTGCTGGATGATTGCCGCACGCTCCTCTAATGTCTGGATGTACTTCGGATCTTGCTGATCCGCCAGCGACTTCGATTTATATTCCGCATCTAGCGCATCGTACTGCGCGTAGATCGGTTTAAGCATGGCATTTACCGCTTCATTTTCGGCATTTAATGGCGAACCGGATATGATCGCATTTTGTATCGAATCCTTAGCCACAAACTTGATCGCTTTCCCTTCGATAAAAAACGGTAAGATATCCTGTTTCATCGGCTTCGCGGGATCAAACGGTTTGTCGTCGTGTATAATCCGCAAGTGTGCCTCCATTGGCGATTGGATCGTCCCTTTAAACGTAAACTTACCTTTATTCATCTCTACCGAGTCGATATGCTCTTTGCCATCGTACTTCAGGCGCAAATAAGCCTTTGCTGGCTTATCCAGCTTCCCCACTTGCCCTTGGAGGGTATAATCTTGCTGTGCCACCGCGAACGTCGGTAAGGCACATGCGAGCATCCATGCCCATGTCATCTTCTTCATCTTCATTTTGTTTTTTGTGTTAATTTCTCTCCAACAGTCCCTACCTGCAATAACGCGCTGTACAGCTTATCGTCGCGCAGCACACGCAGGGCTTCGTTAAAACTCTGGTTAGCCTCGTTTCGAATCCGCGCCATATAATCGCCACCCGTATACAATAGCGAGCCCACCTGTGCTTTAAATTCCACGTCAATCGCGGCATGCGCTGCCGTCTGCTCTTCCGTAGGGATCTCAATAGACAAATTGCGCGCGTAGTCTACGAGTTGCCTGTGCAATTCGACAGGCACCTTAAAACGGCTATGGAACTGATCAAAGTCGGGATAGCTCTGTAATAATGCCTCCCTGTTTTGCTGCACAAATTCAAAGCCGCCCTTGGATACGACACCGTTAGTCATCAGCTGTGACATCCAATTGCTGTATTGGTTGGTGTCGATCGGCACGAAACGATCGGGCATGATTCCGCCCCCGCCATAGACAATTCTTTTGGTACTTAGCGTCGTATATTTCAGCGAGTCCGGAAACTGTACGTGCCCTTCCTCCAAGAGTTCCTTCGATTGCAACCTTCTATTGAAGTCTTCAAAATAGTCTTCCTTTCCGTTACCATAGGGCTTCTGGATCGACCGACCCGAAGGCGTATAGTAGCGTGCGCCGGTCAGTTGCATTTCAGATCCATCCGAGAGCGGCACGGGTCTTTGCATCAACCCTTTTCCGAAGCTACGTCGCCCAATGACCACCGCGCGATCCCAGTCTTGCAAGGCACCCGTCACAATTTCGCTCGACGAGGCCGTAGACTCATCGATCAATACCACCAATGCGCCGTCGTAAAACCGACCATAGCCACCCGTGGCGTAATAATCCCGTCCACCTTCATTTGGGACCGAATAAAACACCATTTTATCTTTTGGTAAAAATTCATCTACCACACCTATCGCCGATTCCACATATCCACCGCCGTTGCTCTGCAAATCCAGAATGAGTTTTTTCATCCCTTGCTCCTGCAGCTTTTTTAAGGCGGCATCGATCTCCGGTCGCGTCGTGCGGTTAAAGATCGACAGTGCGATATAGCCAATCTCCTGGTCTACCATATAGCTTTCACGCACCGACTTTTCCAAGATATTTTCGCGTACGATACTGATCTCCTTTGACACGGTGCTACCCGGCGATACAATTTCTAACACTACGGGCACATCTTTATCTCCACGCAGCTTCAGCATAATCTCCTTGTTCCCAAGTTGTTCACCAACAATAGATTCCCCATCGATGCTGTTGATTTGATCGCCTACACGTATCCCCGCCCGCATGGCCGGCCCGTCGGGATTCACCATGGTAACATACGTTTTATCTGCATTTTTCAAGAACTGGATGCCGATTCCGGCAAAGCTACCACTCATCGCCTGGCGCATCGCCTCCGCTTCCTCCCTACTGGTGTAATGTGAGTGCGGATCCAGATCCGAAATCATGGCTTTTATCGCCGCATCCACCAGATGTTCCTCATTTACCTGATCCACATAGTTCGCTTGAATGAGCTTTAGCGCTTCTTCAAACTTGTATTTCGGATTCATCTGCGCCTGGGTTGCAAAAGCTAGGCCGATCATCCCCACGAGTATTCCCGTTGTTTTTCTATTCATACCCCTTTATGCCAAATGGCTTTTAGTTTTCACTCTTTAATGTTTCAATGGCTAATGACAGTTCGTCCATCAGTTTACTCGGGCTACCCGAATAGCCGCCCGAGCAGTACCGCACGCGTCCATCTTTTACCACAATCTTACGTGGGATAGAAGAATCCCCGAAGAGCGGGACCAATTGCCTGAAGACGAAATCCTGCTCGTTGGTTGCCGGGTTTACCGCGTCGTGTAGTAAATTAAACCGGTATCCCTCACCATGCACGAAGTTGACCGATTTACCTTTGTAATCGCCGGTTTGCATGGTACCAACCATGTATACCGCCACCGAATCGTCTTTTGCGTACTTATCGACCAAGAGCTGCATACCGGGGAATGCCATAATACAGGGCCGACACCAAGTCGCCCAAAAATCGACCACCACAATTTTGCCTTTCCAGTCTGCCGGCGTAACGAAAGACCCGCCCGCATCTTCTAAGCGAAAATCAGGCATCGGATGGTTTACCCAGTGCTGATCGACGTAGGCTTTCATTTCTGCCTTTTGCTCATTAGACTTTAGGCTCGAGAGGTAGTCTTCATAGCCTGCTGCTTCTCTATTATGCTGTGCCAAATATATCGCGTGCAGTGTATCAAACATTCTTGGTGTCATGGCGTTCTGCCGCGCACTCATCTCCAGTAAGGGCAAAATCTGTTTCCGATCGTCCAATCCTTCCAGCACCTGCAGGTTAATTTCATTCAGTTCCGCGTTGCTGTACTTTCCGTCATCGGATAATTCGTAGAAATACGTTCTCGCTTCCTTGTATTTTTTTAGGTCGTTCAACAACGAGATGTGTGTAAATAAGCGATCGTCCAATTGCTTCATCCTATTGGCGTCCGCCATCGCCTTGTCGTCGAAATCACTTAGATAAGAACCGTCGTCTTTTCGCGCGATGAGCTTCGGTAGAATAGCTTCAGCAACCTGATACAAGGTATCTTGCCCTACCAACTTAAACATATAAGCGCGCATGATATTCCAGCGCATCAACTCATTACCCGTGCGAAAATCGATATCATCATACAAGGCAACAAACTTGTCGAACTGCTTTGCATCAAAGTAAGAGGACCCCAGTCCCCGGTAAACCGCATAATAGATGAACCCTTGCTTATTAGGCTGCTTGCGCCATTCTGCTATCGGGAAACGGTGTAGAAAATCTTCGTACGAAGCAATCGCTTCCGCCCGATCCGGGCTACTTCCTTTTGTGTTGTTGTAGGCGACAAAACGCGCTGTGGTCCCCTTCGGAAACTCCTTCCCGATGCGCGTCTCGATGGCAGCCGCCAGCTGTTCATCTTTGAGCCGAAATTTAGTATACTGATAGAGGTCGCCAAGGGCATCCTCGTCCAAGTTTTTATCGGCAAGATACGTTTGTAGCGTTTTGGTCGCATACGCGGGGAAAGCGTCGCCCAAAACCAGCTCTTGCAACTTCATGTACGATTCGAAGAACTTCAGGTACTGCTGTCCAGACAAGCGCATTTCGTTTGCTGCAAGCGTTTCCAGGTCGGATTTAGCTAAGGGTTTCGGCTCTTCGGCATAGTAACCATAAAGCCCCCCAGTCGAAATTCCCGGCACCTGAAAAGACGCTTCGCCCAAATACGCACCAGCCTTGGCATTGCCCTTTGCATCCGCTAAGGCCACGCCATATCCCTTCCCTTCATTATTGTCGAATACATCGGGCTGGTTTATATCACCCTGAAAAAACTTAACCGCTACGAATGCGACCTGTGGCGTTACCGCAAGCGACGCGGTCCATAGTCCGTCCGTATTTTTTTCCATGGGCAGGAGATGACGCTTCCATTCAAAGTTTTCGTATACATACAGCGCGGCCTGTACCTCATCGCTGAATTCTAAATCCTTGTTGCGCGCATCGTACAGGATTTGAAGGGCATTTACGCCTTTTGGCTGTCTCGGCTTAAAAATACTACCGTCGAACCGGGGTTGCGCATACAATGCAACCTGCATAGCTAACAGTAGTATGATAATCATCTGCTTTTTCATCAACTCTATATTTATTTTTAATAACGTAAATATTCATATACACCTATATTCCAACTATCTACGACAGACACGATCCTTTCTTGCACATTATCTCGGACTTTGCCCGATTTCGGGATTAAACTGCAAATACTTATTTGCAACGGGGTAGATATACCGATTGCTGTTAATTGCTAAGACATGTTCTTGATTTTTGAACGATCTCCTGTATTCTTTGGCCAAATCGGCATCGAGGTTAAATCGACGCATATCAAGCCAACGGCGCCCTGAAACAAAGAATTCTCTTCGTCGCTCATTGACGACGGTAAGTAAGGCCTGCTCTGCCGTGTTGGCCGATAGCGCCACGTAATCTTCGGCCTTATATCGTTTCTTGCGGAGCGTATTGACGGCTTCCATGGCGAGTTCAACGTTTCCTGAACGTGCATCGACCTCAGCCTTAATCAAAAGCATTTCAGGTACACTAGGTCCCGCTTCTATACCCGATGCGCCCGTCTGCATAATCGTATGCTTTCTAGATATCTTTGCACCAACGGGCATCTGACTACTATTAAACGGTGTCTGGGTAAATACCGTACCGCGAAGATCAGTGGCATCAAATAACGCCAAAAGCACTGGATTCAGTTGTTCATTGTATTGCTGCCCCACCAGTTTCGAAAAATAAGTTTCGGGATTCGCAAATGTGAGCGGATAGCCAGCTACAGATGTCGCATAGTTTTGGAGATCTAACAGTTCGCTATTATACTGTAGCGCTTCCTCCGCATGGCTGCGCGCTGCAGTAAAATTGCGCATGTGCAAATTAACAATCGCTAACAAAGCATAAACAGCGGCTTTATTGGGGTGTCGCTTATTCGCCACGGTTGTCGGAATATCTACCAGCCCTTCTTGCAGATCCTTTACAATTTGCCCATAAACGTCGGCTACGGACGAACGGTCTAACGGAGCAAATAAAGTAGGTGTTAACAGTAACGGAACACCGATCGCCTCTGTCGCTGTCTCCGGGTTGTATATCGCGCCATATAAATTCACCAATACAAAGTAGTTATACGCACGTTGTACTTTTGCTTCAGCTAACAAGGCCTTCTTTTGCGATTCGGTGCCATCGACACTTTCCATTACACCAGCAATAACTTCATTTGCCGTATAGATCTGTTGGTAAGGACGCGACCAGTTCAAATCTTCTAACTCGTCGTTCACTAATTGTGTAGACCACGTGTAGGCCCAGCCCACAAAATCAGTCTGCTGTTGCTGATAGGCTTCGTTGCTGTACACCAAATCATCACCAGACAAAACTGGCGTATGATATGTCTGGCCAAAAACCGTATTGTTGTTTAGAAGGTATCCATAATCTGTTGTATACTTCAAATTACGCACATTAAATTGTTCAACTTCTACATAATTCCGGCAAGCGTTAAAACTAACACATGACGATCCTATCGCGACTAATAATAAATATTTAGCTTTCATGTTTCTTCTCGTTAAAAAGTGGCATTAATTGTCAAAAAATAATTTTTGGTAGGCGCCAAATTATTATAGGTATTATCACGTACGTACAGTGGATCAATCCCCATCTCATTGGCCTTCCATATGATGCCAAGATTTCGTATGGCGGCATTCACACCCAGTGATTTGAACGGCGTATGCTTTACCATGCTGGCAGGAAGATTGTAGCCTAGTGATATTTGTTGCAGACGGATATGACTTGCATCAATAACATTCAATTCCGAATCCCTATATCTGTTGAAGCTGTTGGTGTTTATATTTTTTAGCCCGGGTATATCAGTTGTTGCTTCATCACCTGGATTTCGCCAGCGATCCACTTGCAACGTATTGGTACCTATTACGCCATACTGTGTGCCTTGATACTGCGGATAATTCGCTAAGGACTGTAACCTTTTAACGTGTCCCGCCTCATACGAAATTCTTACCCCTAGGTTGATCCCTTTGTACGTGAAGGTATTCATAAATCCGCCATAGTACGGAGCCGTTGTGCGTCCCACATAAACTAGGTCTTCACGCTCAAAAAGACCTCTTCCACCTTGTGTACTTTTTATAATATCGCCATTTGCTTTCGCTACTTGCGCTTGTCCTGTCTCATCAAGCCCTGCCCACGCATACGCGTATAAATAGTCGACAGGCATTCCTTCTATATAACTACCATTGATATATTGACTTACATCGGTAATTACAAACCTGGACTCCGTCACCTCATTGGTATTGTACGAGAAATTAAACATGGAATTCCATCGAAAATTTTCCTTTCGTATAATTTCTCCGGAAACACCTAAGTCTATACCATTAGACTGCATCGTACCGCCGTTGAATTGCACAAAGGTCCAACCATAAGTCGAATTAAACGGGAAATTATAAAGGATATCCTTGCTATGTTTTTTATAGATGTCGAAATTAACGTTCAACCGATTATTCAAGATAGAAAAATCCAGTCCATAGTTTTGGGTATATACCTTCTCCCATCCTACCTCAGGATTGGCCGGATTAGCGATAGATGCTGGAATATCACCCGTCTGGTTGTCCCTTCCTTCGATATTTATAACCGTAGCATTAGAACCTCCCGCCGGAATCGTCCCTCCGACACCATAGGTTACCCGAAGGTTTAATGCACTAAGCCATTGCTGTTGCGCTAGGAATTCCTCTGCTTTCAAATTCCACTTTGCGCCAGCGGACCAAAGCGGTCTTGCTCTTTTGGCCCTAGAAATACCCACCATCGTCAAATCGTCGAAACGCGCACTACCAGAAACGATATATTTTCCGTTAAGAAAAGACAATGCGGCATTGGAATAATATGACATCTTGCGTAAGTTAGGCCTTCCAATTGACCCATCAGATACAGAAATACTTTGCTCCCATCCCTCAATCCCCATAAAACTGCCTATTTGATTATAAGAAGCGGAGGTGTACGTGTCTTCGTTAAATCCATAACGTGTCTGCTGATAGTTAATCCCGGTCTGTGAACTTATTTCTCCCCCAAAAAGCATATTTAAGTTTACGAAGTCACCCCAAGATTTATCGATGTTCCCTTGAAGACGTAGATTATACAAGGTAGAATTTTCATTACGCATGACCATTCGTCCTCCCTGAACAAAATTTCGCGTAAACGTATCATCCTGAAAATTCACTGTAGTATAATAATTTAAGAAGTCGCGCATGCTATAGCTGTTCAGTTCGTCTAGTTGACTACTTTCAGCTAGGGTTCTTTGCAACATACCAGACAAGCTGACACTTGCCCAACTATTGACTTTGGCATCCAATTGCGAATTAATACGAAATCTGTTATCACCCGTATTATACCCGTTATAATCCAACTCATCTATCGCATTATACGTCCAATCGTATAAACCTATTTTATAAAAATCAGCTGCTACCGCATCTGTAAATTTTAAGGATCTGCGCATCCTATTTCCATTTGCATCTACCAACAGTTCATATGGTCTTAACGCTTCAGGTCCGTTTCCCAAGGTATTGGCCGCTACTTGATTGGAATAATTCTTAGTATATGTGTAGTTCACCCCAGTAGATAGACGGAGTCGTTGATCCCAAAAATTAGTCGTTACGTTAGAATTCACAAAAAATGATTGTGCTTTATTCGATTTAAAGACTGGTACGTCATTCGAATAATTACCGGATATCATATAAGTCGTGCGTGCATTTCCACCTGATACCGATAGATTGTGTTGCTGCGTAACCGCATTCCGTAACAAGTACTTTCCTATCTGAGAAGTATTATCGATATTAGATAGCCTTTCTAGTTCCGTATCTAACTCTTGTGCGCTAATCTCGTTTTTCTGCGCTTTGTACATCCATTGTATCGCTTCACTGGTAGGTCGATTTGAATTAAATTGCTGCCAGCTGGGGTACCAGATTTCGGGATCCTGCATCCAACCGTATTCGAAGAGTTCCTTTTCGAAATCCACGTAATCTCTGCTCGACATCCTATTGATATTACGTAAATCGGCAGGAGAAGATATACTCAAATTGGTACTAAAAGAGATAGTAGGTTCACTGATGCGTCCCTTTTTTGTCTCGATTACAATAACACCGTTGGCTGCTTGCGCTCCCCAAATAGAAGCTGCTGCTGCGTCCTTTAGCACGGTAATACTTTCGATATCTGCCGGATTGAATCGATTTAAAATGGAGTTATTTGCAAACTGTGTTGTATTTTCAACGAGATTTTGGTCAATTGCGGGAAATCCGTCGATAACAATCAAAGGATTTCTGACATTATTACCTGATCCAAATGTATTAACCCCTCTCACTGTAATGCTATTTTTTACTAAATCAACCTGTACACCTGGAATCATGCCCTCGATGCGCTCTAGAAGATTCACCGCAGGAACCTCTTTTAGTTCCTTTGCCGTAATCTGTCCGAAAGCTCCTGTAGCCCTTTCCTTCGATAATTTCTGATATCCAGTAGACAGCACTTCAACCTCCTCCAATTGATTTATCACCTGTCCCATGGAGACATCAATCTGCGTATCGTTGCCGATCACGCGTCGCTGAGGCTGTAAGCCTACCGAGGAAAACGTAAGCGCCTGTGCTGGCAGCGTTAAGCGCAGCGTATACCGGCCGTCGCTGCTTGTGGACACGCCACTACGGACACCAACCCCGTCCGGGAGAACCGTCACCCCTACTAACGGTTTACCGTTGCTATCTTTCACCGTACCCGTGATTACCTTCCAATACCGATTACCTTCCCCGTCATCTTTCGAACGGCTGTCTCGGATAATGGTATAGTAGTCTCTCTGCACATATAAAAATAAAAAGCCACTGGGGTATAAAATTTCCTTTAACACCGACTCGACAGGCGTATTTTTATTTTTCGGGAGTAGCTCAGCATTTACCTGCGCATCACGTAATAACCCTTCCTCATAGGAAAACTTCGTTCCATAGATCCGGGTTACCTCGTTTAACGCTTGTCCAAGGCTCACCTTCCTTTGGGCATATCCACCGCTGCAGACCAGCAGGAAGATAAAAAGCATCAGTAATTTTGATTTCATAAATGTTAATTAATTGTACTTATTATTTTGAATTGATGGTTATTTCCTTGTCCTTAACACGGATATTGACATCCATCGTGTGCTTCAACACGAAAAGAATATCTTTCACGTTGGTCATCGGAATCGTACCCGTGAGCCTTTTTTCCAACAGGCCGGAATCCGCTAGCACAACCTTATACCCGTAGTTATCTTCGAGCACTTCCACAATATTGGACAAGTTGGCGTGTTCGATATCCAGTTCTCCCCGAGTCCAAGACGATACCTTGGCCACATCTTTCTCTAGCACTGTTTCGGTTTTAGCAGATCTATCGTATACAAATGTTTCACCGGGTTTCAATATTTTTTCGAGGCCATTTCCTCCCGTAATCTGCAAACTTCCTTCGATGAGTGTTACCTCCACGCGACCACGGCGTTCTTTGACATTAAATTTCGTTCCCAGAACGGTAAGAGATAGATCGGCCACTCGCACCACGAATCGATCATTTTCCCGTAGGCGATTGCGCACGGCAGTATGCTTCACTTCAAACATGGCTTCACCGGTGAGCCATACCTCCCTCGGTTTATCCGATTTCCAGTCCCGCACATACGATAGAGTCGAATTGCTATTCAAATCGATCAGGGATTCGTCTGGCAAAAGCACTTCCCGACGTTGACCGAAGCTCGTTTTCGTGCTTTTGGTACCAAATTGATTTACTTCATAAAATAGCATCACCGCGAGGAAGACCGCTGCTGCGGCTGCAGACCAACGTATTACCGTCTGTATACGCTGTACCCTGGCCTGTCGACGTGCATATTGCGGTATCCGATCTTGAATCCCCCGCCAGCACAGCTCCAAGCTACCTTCAGCACGCTTCACGGGCTGCTGTTTTATCAGTACGATCCAGCTTAGCGCCCGGTCCATTTCGGGAAGAAGTTCCGGATAAGCAACGCCCAGCTCTTGCCAGAACTGCTGATCCTCCTCGCGCGGTGATCCTGCGCTTGCGGAAAAAAATTCATCCTGAAAAAAGTCTATCGCTTTAAAATTCTGATATGTCGAAAACGTGGCTTTCATGTGCTGCTTTATTATAGTATACCTGAATGATGAAAATTACCCCAATGAATTTCAATTATTTTTATTTTTTTTCTACGAACAGTAAAAGAATCTCAACGTATCTGACAAAAGATTGTCAAACAGCAAAATCGTAGCATAGTAAGAAGCAAAGTGGAAACCTAAGATTTCAAGATATTCGTCGCCTTCAGATGGCCGATAAGCGCAAGAAGGGCAAGCAGATTTACCTTACCGATGTATTTGCGTAAACTATCCATCGCACGATAAAAAAGTTTGTAGGTGTCTTTGACAGAGAGTCCCATCACGTCCGCAATTTCTTCGTACGTCATTTCTTCAAAATACCGGAGGTGGATTATTTCCCGTTGCCTCGGCGACATTTTATCCAACGCTAGGGCAAGTTGCTGCTGTATTTCGGCGAGCCGCTCCTTTCGCATCAAATCTACATCGACGGGCAGTTCGATGTCAAACGGTAGCTTTTCAGACGTTAGCGTGTTTATGCTGAAGAAACGGTTAGCCCGCTCCAGTTTACGGGATAGCATACGGCGAAAGGATTTAAATAGGTAATTTTTGACCGAGGCCGTAGCGCCTAGTGTCTCCCGGTTATACCATAGCTTTACAAAAAGCTCCTGTACGCAATCATCTATTAGGTTTTCATCCTGCGTAAACTTATAGCCGTAGTTGAACAATAGCGATTGATACCGCTCAAAAATACGTTTGAACGATGTTTCATCGCCCATGCGAAACATTTCCCACCACTGTGATTCATCTTCCATTTCGAAAGTCTAGGACACCCCAATAATTTATTATGATCAGATGATGGTCCATCAAGCCAGCATCTTTTCCTTGTATACGGTTGTTCAAACATATAAAAAATGCTTTGTATTTACGAATTCCGTCTCAGAAAAACAGCAGTTGGGCTACACCTTACCGTGCAACGATCCGTCTAGCACCGTCGGTGCAGGTGTCGTTACCACCAAAAAAAAGCCGTTATCACTTTCGCGACCAGCGTTCTAGCCTGCGGTCAGCTTCCCCATGCGGTAACCACCAGTTGCCGGGCACCTCCATGATCCCAGTGTTCGCACAGGTAGATGCCTTGCAGGAAGAATCTCCACCACATTTTTAGTAATCAGGTGAAATCCCCTGGGCTTAGCTGCGACCCGCAGTGTATGTTGGTATATCTTCATATCGAGTTCTCTGTTTACTTATCTAAGATCGACAAATTTAGAGCGCTCCAAAGCAACAATGACAAACGACATTTAAAAAAATATCTCGTATATTTACTATTACGAATCAAACAACACCAAACATAAATTACAATGTCATTTCAAGCGTATATTGACAACATTCAGAAAAAAACTGGAAAGTCTCCGGAAGACTTCAAAAAACTGGCCGAAGAAAAAGGATTTCTGGAAAATGGCGATCTGACGGTAAAAGCAACACAGATCACCAATTGGCTAAAAGAAGAATTTGAATTGGGACACGGACACGCCATGGCCATCTACGCTTCACTCAAAGGCAAGACCGAGTAGCGCGAACGATGCCCTTCGTTGCCAAACGGACCTGAGGTTTTCAAGGCATACATTTAGTTTTGCATTACGATAATAAGTTTTATGATAGCAATGGCTTCCATCTTCAAAAAAAACAGTACACATAAGATCATGTGCCTCTTTGTGGCGCTGATCGCATCGTCGTATGCTACTGCACAGCTAAAAGATTCAGATAAGGCACATTTCGTTGATACAGCTACATTTCGCGGCCCGTTTTACATTAACTTTTTGAATACCACAGTGGCCGAGTATGTAGAAAGATTAAAGAAAACCGATATTGAAGGAACTGCCGTTGCCATCAACCTCTTGTCGTTAGTTAACCAGGCTCCCAGCAGGTGGATCCAGAAAAAGGAGCTGGCGTACTTGATGAAACTTATCGACAGTGAAGAACCGGCCAAATGCGCCGTCAGCGTACTTGCTTCAACACTGCCTTTAAAGGATTCAGCGACAATTGGTGGTCATGCCATGGATTTGATTGATGCCTACCGATTAGGAAAAAAATACCCCGCTTTCCTAACCAGCTGCCCTAAGACAGATTCGGTGCGAAAAGCCGAAATAAAAACCTGGTGGGAAGCAAAGTTTAGTAACCAAAAACAAATCGCGATGAACACAGCCGAAATTATAAAACTCGTTGAGACCAACGATCTAACTGCCGTACAAAAAGCACTGGAAAACCGTGTAAATGTCAACACAACAGACAATAGCCAACGTTCGCTTTTATTGATCGCTACCAATAACCGACTTGTCGATATGGCCGAGCTACTGGTCGCACATGGCGCTGACGTCAATCAGCAGGCAGACAATAAGGACAGTCCATTTCTATACGCAGGTGCCAGCGGGCAAACCGAGTTGGTACAGTTGTATCTGGAAAACGGGGCTAAGTTTAACGTATTCAACCGTTACCATGGCTCGGCACTTATTCCGGCCTGTGAACGTGGTCATGTAGAAACCGTTCGCTTGCTTGCCAATACCAAAAACTATCCGATTGATCATATCAACCGGTTAGGCTGGACGGCATTATTGGAGGCGGTGATCCTGGGAGATGGCGGTGCCACTTACCAAGAGATCGTACAGATCCTTAAAGATGCAGGCGCTAAGCTGGATATACCGGATCACGATGGCGTCACTTCACTCCAACACGCGCATCGCAAAGGTTTTACGGCTATTGCCAAATTGCTTCAGTAGTACACCGCGCAGGAAGGCTTATTTCCCTCTTACCCAGGTTTGCGTAGAGTTTCGTTCTTTAAATGAATGGCTCTGTGACGATACCAGGCTTTGCCACAGGATAAAAGCCATTTTCATCAGGCAGAACCTTAGGATTAGCCGTCCAGGCATACACATCAGGAGAAAGGTCTATGTTGGATTGCAGAGCTTGATCCCAATTGATCACTTTACCCGTATAACAAGCCAATCGACCAATAATACCTGTCAATGTGCTGTAAGCTGAAAATTCGATATCTTGAAACCTATGCTCTCCTTTCGCGATGGCATCAAATAACTCTACGTGTTCTTGTGCGTACGGATTTGGATCGCCTTTCGCGTTATGTCTGAAAATTTCATTTCCTTTGTCATCCCATAAAATAGCTTGATTACCAGCGGATATATAGGCACGGCCCCTCGTCGCTTGAAAAGTTTCATCTACTCGATTATGTATCCCCTCAAAATGACGGCATTGACTGTACATAACAGAACCATCATCATATGTCAACTCTATCGCAAAATTATCATAAATCTCGCCATATTCCTTACCTGTGCGATGTGCCCTTGAACCCGTACCTTGGATCGAAACCGGATACTTCTGTTTGATCCAATTGGCAACATCCAACTGATGCACATGCTGCTCAACGATATGGTCACCACATAACCAGTTGAAATAATACCAATTTCGCATCTGATATTCCATCTCCGTTTGCTGCGGTTCACGGGGCCTCACCCATACTCCTCCACTATTCCAATACACCTGGCCTGCCACTACATTACCTATTAATCCATCGTGTATTCTTTTTACAGCTTCCTTATAATTATTTTGGAATCTTCGTTGTAAACCAACCACCACGTTCAGCTTTTTCTGTTTCGCCACCTTTGCAGCTTCTAATACGCGACGTACCCCCGGGATATCAACTGCCACAGGCTTTTCCAGGAACGCGTGCTTTCCCTGTCGCACCACCTCTTCAAAATGTAGAGGCCGAAAACCGGGAGGAGTAGTCAATATAACCACATCAGCATCCTGAATAGCGGACTTATATGCATCAAAACCTACATACTTTCTTGAATCGGGAACATCAATCTTGTCACCATACTTCTTTAAAAGGTTGTCGTAAGATGTTTTGATATTTTCCTGAAAAGCATCCGCCATCGCAACCAATTTGACACGTTGGCCAGACTCGAATGCGTTGACGACGGCACCCGTACCTCGTCCCCCGCATCCGATCAATGCTATTTTAATGTGATCATCCACACCTGACAACACCGAAGGTATCGATGCTGTCCCTGTTAGCGATATCCCTGCCATGATAGAAGACGATTTGATAAAATCACGGCGATTAAATTCTTTCATATTGAATAACTTATTTTTTAAAATAACTTTTATTAATCTTGAATACGAATGTTCTGCACTATTTTCACCGCGCCCGAAACACAGTGTGTATCGCAGAGACAAAATTTAAAATGTCACGACAACCTCTTTACCGGCGATACTGCTATAGGTTTTCGTAGGCTTGCCTACGCCAGAGATTATAATTTTCAATCCATTTTTAGTTGTTCTCACCACCTCTATATCATATGGACTATCCGAACAGGCCCACACGTTTTTCAAACTAATGTTGTCCCAGTCCTCCGGCAATTGCGGATTAAGTGTAAAACTGCGAAAACCTGTGGGACGAAAACCGAACATCCCTTCCGTGATGACGCGACAGTATAATCCACTTTCGGCAGACAAATGCCTTTGGCTACCTTCAGGCCAGGCCTCTATGGCATACGGCACGTGATCTCCGAGAAGCCTTTCCGTAGAATAGTGTTTGAGATAAGCCGTTGCAGTATCACTTTCGCCAGCACTATATACCCCACGGAGTGCATACAATGTCGAACGATCCCAAAATGTTTCCGTTCCTGCTTGCGTCAGCAACCCATTTTTTGTCCACAACCGCGGTGAGAACAACGCCTGTATAGACCCCTCTTTACGTTCATTAATTCCAACAGTCAGGGGCACACAAATCCAGGAGCGTAACACCGTATTTCCATCATAATAACGATAGGTTTCAAATCCTTCCACATTGCTTCCAAAGTATTTTTCGATATTTTTTCTCAACGCTACAGCTTCCTGCAGATATCGCTTGGCATATGTCTTAGGCTTTCCCAATTCCTTTGCGAGGTAAGAAGCAGATATCAACGCATCGTAATATAGACTAGAGGTAGACAAGTTTGCCTGCCCTGCAGGAAACCGCCCTTCGAGTTCATCGCTATCCGATGCCACCACCCCATCTTTCGTTATTTTCCGTTTACAGAATTCTAAACACCATTCGATCAAACTCCATAATTCCGCAGCTTCAGCCCTATCTGCCCGCTCCAGTGCGTACCGGGCTGCACCATAGGCAATCATCGCTCCATCGCCCCGGTCGCCCGCCCCGTGCCAAATATCATCTCCCTCAGCAATAATAGAGCTCGGGATGGGTCGATAATCTGTATTCATAAATCGAGCAAAGTGACGAAAGGAATTGATGGCAGATAAATTTGCCGTTCGATACCCCATGAACGGAAAAAGAGGATTTACATACTCTGCCTGATCATTGGCCCATATCGCCGCATAATAAGCCTCACCTCCGGGACCGTGCATGTAGCCTCCCTTGGTCTTAAATATACTTTCTGCCGCTCTGATCTTGGCAAACGCAAACATGGTATTTATCACTTCATCCGGAGAAGTGAATACAAGATTATCCCACATTTGCCGGACAAACGCTTCTCTTTTTTGTTCCTCAACCCCATTGTCTATTTCATCTTGGGCCTGCCCCTCTTTATAAGCACCCACCGAGGTCTCTATAGTAACACTTTCGCCGGCCTTTAATGTATATACACCCCCATTATGAATGGATAAGATCTGGGTATAGATGCCATCTACCCCGTGTTCATTTGGACTTTTGTAAACCCGCTTTTGCATAGGGACTGATAGCATCATCTCCTTATTCGTGATATTTTTGACAATTATACGGTGACATAATACCGGTAAGGTTGTCGATGGAAAGTATCGCTGTACAATCTCGACGCTGGGCTTCTGCTCATTGCCTATGTAAAACTCACTTAAAGCCGTCAATCGTCCATCCAACGAAATAGACTTCACTTTCTCCCGAGAAAACAACTTTCCATCCACGGTAAAGGATGCAGGATAATCTGTCGTATATTTCTGCATCAAACTACCATGTGTATTATTTGGAATTTTACGCAGCAGGGGCCACACCAGCGACATTTCCATTTTAAGCGATCCATCCTCACGTACCCCGTACCTTAATACGGTAGAAACCTGCTCTCCGCTCATCTCAATATGGTCATAATGTGGAATTCGCTCATCTACTTGCCATACAATAGATTTATCATCAGCTATTTTCCATCGTAAATCTTGGGCAGATAACGATAAAGTCAGACAAAAAATCAGAATGAAAACTATGCTATTTTTATACATTTCTAGGTCTTATATATTGTCTTTAATCACCTGCAATTCCTGCTCTGAATACGTTTCCTTCACATCCCTCTCTGCATATTTGCTAAGCGTTTCCAAAAAGATATTGAACTTTTTCCAATTCGTCACGTTGTTAGGATTGGGTTTGGAATAGAACTCCCTGAAGGCCTTTTCAAAAGGCGCCCAGCCAATTTGATTTTGTAGACGTATCAGCGTGTACATCACCGCATCATGCGAATATGTCCCGCGGGCTATTGTATTATCATACGAGTCGCCTCCGTCCGTTTTGAAATATTCAATGGCTTGGGCTCCGTCATAGTATTTTCCCCCATTAGAAAAACGGCCATTTAGTTTATCTAGCGCGTAGTACAATCGGAAGTTGGCAAACATCTCATCATTCCAGTTCCAGTTCGCATCAGATCCATTATACTTTCCATCACCCGAATTAAAGTTATGCCCGATTTCGTGCATCATACCAAAACTCCAGTCATTGTGATCTTCAAAATTACGCAGCATCGGTACCACACCGTTTAATGTCACCCGGATTGGATTACCGGCCAATCCCCAGGCTCCAATGCTTGGATAAGGCGCATAGATGTTTGTTTTTGTTTGACCGTACGGATTAGCTCCAACCAATTCGACATACTGCTCATACACCCTGTCCATCGTTGCCAGCCAAGCATCAATCGAACCCGCCTTGACCGAATTGGCATGTTCGCGGCTGATCCGTAATCGCATGTATTTAGATTCTTGAGCAATATAATCTGCTTCTGCAACCTTAAGATTGCTAAAGTAAACCGTTCCAGATGAGGTCTGCCCATTGATGCCTAAACTAACACACAACCGAGCTACACCGAGATGATCCGTTAGGAATGTTCGCGATACATTAGTCTTTTGTTGCGTACCCTTAACATACTCTGCTGTGTCCCACCATTCGCCCATCAGTGTGATAGTCGCTCCTTTGTCACCAGTTACCCCTAACGTACGGATGTCAGCAGAAAAACGATAAACCGTGTTGGGTTTCAACGTTACCGACAACCAAGAGTTAGAACAGACTGATCCTTTTATCGTCGATACTTTTAATGTTAAATCTTCTGGCGTTTTCTTTTCATTACTCCAAATATACTCGGCTGTTCCACCGTTAAATGTCTCATGTTTCCACTGCTCACTCGAGTAGATCCACACCAAATCCGGATAGTTCTCCGGTGTCATTTCCTTTGTATCCGGCGGTTTTGGTGGAGGCGGCTGCGGTATTTCCGTATCGTTCTGAGGGGTAGATTTTGTACAGGCCGACAGCCCACTTGTTAAAAAGCTAATCGACCATAAGGCATTTATAAAAAACAATAAAACTCTCATTTCTTTTTAATTTTTATATCATTTGATGATTTAATATATACATCCATTTCACAGTTTGATACTGTATTTCCTGTAAGCAAGGCTCCGCTCGTATTACCGATATATATGCCGCAGAGATTCCCTGATCCGACAATCACATTATTTTCGATACGAATGTTCTTATGCAAAAAAGTTCTGCGCGTATTCTTTGCATCAATAATAAACGCGATTCCCGAAGCGCCGCCCTGCGTACCGGCAAAACCACACCCACTGATGACATTATCTCTGATAACTACATTTTCGGAATGCGTACCTTCATTCCACCACGATTCCGCACCAACGTGTATGGCTGTGTTTGAACAGCCGTTGAAACGGTTATTTTCGATCAGTACATCCCGCGTCTTCACGAGTATACCGCGTGCCAGATGACTGTTGATAACAGAATTAACAAACTCCAATCGCGGCAATTTTGAAATATTCATTACAAAATAGTTGGCAGGATCAATTTCAAGTCGACGATCTAAGGTAAGCGTATTGATCAACATCTGCTTGTCTTCAGCAGCATGCTGCACGGTGAAGGTGTCTACCACCTCAAGAGTTTCTCTATTCACGAGTTCCAGGCGATCTCCCACACGTGGGAGATCTATTACCTGGATGTGTGTAAACGTTGGCGCTTCCAGCTTCGTCGTAATTTGATTGTCTTTTGCTGTCAGCACCGTATGGTAATACCCATGTACATTTGTTGCATCATCACCCTGCGCTTCGAAATAGCAGTTGTCAAATCTTAAGAGCCCATCACAACTCGCAAAGTGTGTAGCATCCGTATTCGTCGATTGATAATACCCCGGCGCCGGACGGACTTCTAATTTTTCCAGCAGTATATTACGGCTGTCAAACCCTACTACACCCATCCCTGCCTGTGCATGAATGGTGACATTCCGAATGACCGTATTTACGCTGCGATGTATCAATATAGCTGGGCGAAAGTGAAAGCAATGCAAAACGTTCGCAATTTGCCCCACTGTTTCTGGACTTATTTTTGCGTGAAACCGAACCCTATTATCCCCCAGGAGCTCTCTTTTAGGGAAATAAAGAACATCCGGCGTGAGCTTATCTTTTTGCAGGTCCCAAAATGTCATTCTGCCCAGTATCATCTTATCATCGATGATTCTTTCTTTCGAAAACTGAACTTCAAAATCATGAGGCGATACCTTAACAACCTTACCCGAAGAAAAGGGCTTTTCTGGGTAATCTATCGTTAAACCTTCTACCGTAAAATCGACACAGTCTTCAATAGATATGGGTTCCATCCATCCATAACAGTTAATCTTAGCACCGTTTCCCTCTATGGTAATGCATTGTGAACCCGAAAAATCCATCCCTATTCCATAGGGATAATAAGGTGTAAAAATTACGCGCTCTGGGTTATCTCCCATTTCTCCCCTCATCGCTGCACGTTCCGTTTCGATACCTTGTGTGTTTTTCAGGATATACGCTCCAGGCGAAAAAACCAACACCGTCCCCGGATTATCGCGACAATACTGAGCAGCTTTAGCGAGGGCCTTCGAGTCATCTTTTGCATCATTTGCCATTGCACCAAATTCCGCTATATCTACCCGTTTTTGCTCCAATCCCGACGCCCTGAATGGTAAGCTCCACATCAGCAATAAGAATGGCGCCAGCCATAAATTTATTTTCATGGTTATATTCAATTAGAAAACTATTTTGCTGGAGGTAATTTTATCGGTTCAGACCATTCCGTGTAAAATAAGTCGAGCGCATTTTCTTCAGGCAAGAAATAAGAACGGTAGACAAATTCATCATCCCGCGCCTTGGCATAAGTTCCTACATTTTCAATGTCCCTGACAACTGATAGTTCATTTCCGAGCGCATCAATGTATTTCAATTCTACCTTAACCAGTTGATCCGATGGTGCAGCCCACTCAATTTCAAATCGGTCATCAAAATGTGCTAAACTTTTTATACTTCTATTGAGAATCGAATTTTGAAAATCCGCGCCATACGAATTCCCAAAGGTACTCACCTCCAAAGACCGGTTGCCATGTGAGTCATAGTTAACAATGTAAAAAGAATACGCCGATTCAACTAAATCAGGTATCGTCACCTCGATCGAATCAAGTCCTGCCGAAATATCATATTGCTCCAGATCAACTTTTAAGGAATCATGCTTATCATTCCAATAAATGGTACTGTGCTTGAGATTGTGGCCGTTAAAATACCTCAGCTTCATGGTCACCTTTCCTTTACCGGCAAACACGGTCACCGAATCCACTATAGGAGCATATACACGCTCTCCATCTTTGATATACTCTTGGTGTATATCCATAAAGTTATCACAAGACAAGCTTATTACCAGACATAGCGCAATACCAACTGTACAAACTATACGTGTTATTTTATTTTTCATCACTATTTCTTCATTATAAGTTATTAATTAATTTCCCATTCCCTGACCAAAGAAATCTACTTCAGCCGGGTGGCAAAAGGTCGTCACACTCCAGGTTCCCGTTACCTTCAACCTGAAATATCGAAAAGCTTGCATTTCGAAGGGCACTTCGAAATCAAAAGCTATTCCAAATGCGATATCTTCCGGTGTCACATCAGTTCCTCCTATACCTGATGGCTTGATGATTTCACATTCTTTAGGCGTCTGCAGGGGTGTCCATTCGTCCCAATTACCGTCTGCCGAAGGAGCGTCCACGCGTCCGTATACTTCAAACGTTTTGATGTTGCCCCAGGAGAAAGCATGCCCCCAGTACTCACGATTGGTTACTACAAACCGGCTCATCTTAACCCGCTGTCCCATATCGACGGTAAACGAAGCCGGCATCGTCCCATTGTTCGAATGGCCAAATGTCCGCCAATCGTCGTCAATTAGATATTCCACCCTTCCGCCATGAAAATTAAAATCAGTGTCGTTGTTCAACACGATCATGCGCATGCTGCCTTTAGGTATTTTTTCTTCAAACAGGGGTGTCAATGTTTTTCCGCCCGCTGGATAAATGGTATCGGTAAAATTGTTATACCTGTCTCTTAAAACAATGGCTACCGGAATTTCCTCATCCGGATAGCCCCGTATGGTATGACTCATTTGTTCCGAAGAACTGACCATTATTTTTGAAAGCCTCAGTACACCTGTCGAATCCGGTGCGTACATCTCAAAAGTTATGGGCGCTCTATCTACATTACGCCATTGAAACCGAGGGCCACCGAAGTCTGGAATGATCTGTACCGTTTCTTTTACCGATGTGATCGGAGACTTTTTAGGTGTAAACGAGATGGCAACAGGCTCCGACTCTTCTAGGGCTCTATTTACGGTAATCAACCGTGCCGCCTGTGTCTCTTGGTTATCATACCCCTCCAACACAATGACATTGTCGTACACGGACACAAATGTAGACACCTCTTTACCATTTCTATCGTATACCGCTTTGACGCCCAGTATATTATTGTCATCCGGCATCTTAAACCTCACCTCTGCACCGCCCGGCATCGGTTTTACGGACACATCAGAAACCGAGCCCGGCTTGCCTGTACTCGCTGATATCGGCAGGTTTTCTTTCTTTGCACACCCTGAAAAAGATAAGACTATCAAGGTTAGAAATAAATATATGATTATACTTTTCATACTCAATGCTATTTAAAATTAAAACTTATACCTAACTACCATCCTGGATTTTGCACTAATTTCGGATTGTTTATAATTTCATATTCCGGCACCGGTGCAAAGTAATCCTTGTGTGCGAACTTCTGATTAAACAAGGTTTGCACCTCGTAATATTCTATAGCCTCCTGACGTAGCACGTTCCATCCTTTGAGCGAACGATTATAATCTCTTATCGCCGTTTTCCATCTTCGCGCATCCCAATAGTTCTCGCTTTCCAGGGCCAATTCAATATTTCTTTCGTGTTGTATGATCTCCCGCATGCCGGCTTTGCTCGACGGCTTATTCGGATTTTTGCTATAAAGCCGCCAGCTTTCTTCTACAGAGCGGAGGCCTGCACGGTCCCGCACCAAATCTATCCATTGATACACCTCTGCATCAGGGCCTGATTTAGATTCGTTCAGTGCTTCGGCGTACAGTAAGTAGAGGTCCGAGAGTCTCATCTCCGGATACCCGTAGGATTCGGCCGCAAACCGGTGTTGCTCCGTAAATCCAGAGTTTACGGAAACTAGCTTTTTAGCAAAATACCCCGTAGACGAATAATTATTTGGGTTGTACATCGACGAATATTCATTATATCTGGCTTGGATCGTTGGCGCATTTTCGTCCGATTTTTCCCAATCATTGTGGCCCACGAAATTATACCACTTGCCCCTATCAAAGCCCAACGATGCGTAAAACCTGTTCTCCCGGTAGTAATTCAGCTTAGCTGTTTCCCCGCCGCCGGCGATATTGTAGGTTTTCCATGAAGAAGAATTTGACATTCTTTCAAATCGGCCTTCATAATCAAAATTTGTATCTTCAGAAATAGGAACACCATTCTCGGTATAAAACATCTCGGCAACATTAATCGTCGGCGAATACCATCCCGAGGTAACTCCCTGAGAAACCTGTCTTAGGTGAGGAATCATATAGTCTTGATACGTACCGTTAATTAGGCTCTGCGTATTAGTCCATATGACTTCATGGTTAAATCTTAGGCTCACGGCACTGCGATAAGCCATCTGAATTTTACTATCATCCGATAACGAAAAATTATTTACCACATCATTTGCCATGTATAAAGCGTGCCCCGCATGATGGCAAATATCGATGGCCTCTCTACAGGCATCTGCCGCTCTGTTCCACAGTTCTGGTCTAACCTGTTGATTGAAGAATGGCCTTCCCTCCGAATCTTTAAAGTTGGCGTAATCTGTATTACCATTAAACAACGGGCTTGCCCATGTTACCAGTACCTTTGCACGCACAGCCATGATGACAGGCAACGTTATTCTTCCGAGCTCTTCCCTGGGATTGCTGATCGTGGTGGGCAATGATTTTTCTTCCGCCAATCGATCTAAGATGCCTAGGATATATTCAAAGCATTCATCCACCGTCTGCCGCTCTTGACGAACGACATCGGTATCCTCCGAAACATCCATAAAACTATCTACGGTATGGATCGGCCCATAATACCGTAGTAAAAAGAAGTGATAGTATGCCTTCAGAAATTCGACTTCGGCAATCCATCGTTTTCGCTCTGCATCTGTCAGGTCCATTACTTTATGGATGTTTGCCAGAAAAACATTGCAATTGTTAATGCCATCCCAAAGCTTCTTACCGCCATTTCCACCTCCCCACATATTTATCTGATGATTGGCAGCAGTCTGTGCGCCGCGTGCAATTAGCATACTCGTTTGAAGCATGGCCCTTTGGTGCATAAACTCCCCGGACCCCATATAAGCCGGACTAGCATTTGGGTTTGCCGAGCTTGGCATATACCAATAGCAATTGCCTAAAAAACTTTCAGCTGTATATCGATCAGAGAAAGCATGATCTATTGTAGCAATATTGTCGGGTACCACCTCCAAATAATTGCAGGAAGAACTATACACCAATACGGAGCATATCACTATAAATTTATACATTCGTTTCATTGTAAATATTTTAATATTATGTTGTCAATTATAAAATACTAGAATCCCACGCTAACCCCTATATTGATGACTCGCTGCACCGGATATCCCAATCCATTTCCAGCCATCTCCGGATCCCACAGCTTGAACCTACTGAACGTCAACAGATTCGTTCCATTTGCATACACCCGGAAAGTCTCCATCTTAAGTCTTGAGAGCAGGCCAGGGGGCAACGTATACCCTATTTCAGCAGATTTTAAGCGGATAAACGATGCATCCTGCATGAACCAAGTGCTCCTTCTATTGTTATTTTCGACAACGGTACTAGACAGCCTAGGCCATAAAGCGTATACATTCCTGTTATCTTCCGACCAGTGGCTATCGGCAAAAGCATTTAGTAAAGCATTGCTTCCTGTAGCTCCTTCCGCGTTATTTATAAAGGGAGACACGTTGTTAACATCGATCCAGAACGACTGTCGGCCTGACCCTTGAAAAAACACCGAAAAATCCCATTTTTTATTACCCGTCGAGATACCGAAACCATAGTTAATTTCAGGAGAGTTCGGATGACCGATAGGAACCATATCCAGATCTGAAATTTTTCCATCGTTATTTACATCACGGTATCTAATATCCCCCGCCATATATTCACCAAATTGTACCGGCGAGTTTTTGACCTCATAATCATCCACAAATAAACGCTCGGCAATATGTCCCCACTCCTGTCCAATAGGTTTTCCAATCCGGGAGCGCCATGGCGTGTCGGCATAGTCCGGTTCTTCCCACTTGCTTACTATGGCTCGGGCAAACGTAAAAGTACCGCGCCCGGTAATCCACCAGCTAGGCGTGATATTGTGTTGGTAGTTCAGCTCCATATCCATCCCTTTAGATGTCGCCTCTCCAATATTTGCTTTCACTGCAGGCTCTATGCCCAACGCACCGGGCATAATCCGGGTTAACAAAATATTGCTTCGGCGTTCGGTAAAATAATCTGCAATAACCGTAAAATTGTTTTTGAGTCCCAGCTCCAGCCCAAGGTTCATTTTATATGCAACTTCCCATCCTATGCGCGGGTTAGCGTAGCGAAGCGTCGTTACACCATCGGTGCCGTAGTCCAAATCTCTTCCGAACAAAGCGCCCTTGTCTGGATCATTCATCTTAACACGGGACAGGTAATAGAACCTATCGTCGGCACTACCAATCTGTTCGTTTCCGACAAGGCCATACGTACCCCTGAGCTTTAACATATTGATACCGCTGTTTAGCTTATTAAAAAACTGTTCGTTAGAAACAATCCAAGCCAAACCGAAGGAAGGAAAGAATCCCCATCGATGCTCTTTGGAGAAACGTTCTGAACCATTATAGCCAAAATTTGTCTCTAGAAAATAGCGTGAATCATAGTTGTACGTAAATCTACCCGACAAACCCAAATTACGGCTTGGCAGAGACTTTTGAAGGTCATCGTCATTATTGGTTGTCAGATAATCCCGCATAATAAAGACCAACAGCCCGCTCACATTATGTTTATCTGCGATGGTCTTATTATAATTTGTTGCCGTTTCCAAATACGTCGTACGATTGATAAATCGAGAGCCATTACTATAATCTATCCACTCGCTTCCATCTCTAGGATTTATCCTTAGTAACTCATATTCACCCGTCATTTTATTATACCTTTTATCACTCATGGAATAAAAGAAAGGCTTATACTGTCGCGAAATATCAAATTCTGAGTATCGATTTGTATTAAAAAGAAGCCGGGCAGATAGCCCTTCTGTCCAAGCGCTCAAATCTTGCTTTAATTCCAATTGCGCCGACATCAACGTTTTACTATAGTTTTTGTAACCCTTCAACATTTCTGCATACGGGTTCAAGAAATTTCCTTCGCCATAGTTTCCAAAGAGAATGTGATTGGTGCTTCTATTTGCTGCGTCAGGTTCGTAATATGGCTTAAAAAAAACGGGATTGGTCCGTAGCACATTTCGGTATACTTCCGCCCCGCCCGTTAATGGCCCCGTGTAATCATCAAACGTGCCACTCATCCGCAATACCGCTTCCGTGGTCTTCGTGAGATTCATATTTACATTTGAGCGTAGGGTATATTTTTTAAGGTCGATATTCGAATTGAAATTGTTTCTGGAATCCATCCTAAGATTACCATTGTCTTGCATAAACGATCCCGCAACATAATATCGTGCTATTTTTCCACCACCACTTATACTGGCATTTACGCGTTGGTTCATCGTGACCGGCTTTAGCATGGTCTCGTACCAATCGGTAACCGGGTATAGGTCAGGGTAAAGGCCGCGTTCGGTCATTGTGATCTGTTCCTGATGATAAGGAAGAACAGCGAGCGGATCCCGTGTTGACACAGCTTCATTCCCTAGTCTCATATAGGAGATCGGGTCTGCTAAACCAATTCGCTCTGTAGGAGCCGACCAAGAGTTTTCCATCCTTATATTGAGTTTTGCCTTCCCCTCCTTGCCTTCTTTGGTGGTGACCAGTATAACTCCGTTGGCGCCACGTGCACCATACAACGCTGTCGCGGCAGCATCTTTCATAATAGAGAAACTAGCAATATCGTCCACATTTAGGCGCCCCAGATCATCAGCCCCCAGCTCGACATTATCAATCAGTATCAGTGGGTCTTTCTTCGATTCCGCACCAAACGATGTGATGCCCCGAATAAAAAAGCTCGCATTGTCTTGCCCAGGTTCTCCGCTTTGTTGATAAGAGATCATCCCTGCTATTCGTCCCGAAAGTGCTGTTGTTAAGTTGCTTGAAGGAACCCTCAGCTCTGAAGGCCGAATAGTTGTGATAGCCGATAGCACCGACTCCTTTTTTTGCTTTGCAAAGGCTACAACGGTTACATCTTCGAGTTCATCCGCCTTTTTTTGCATAACGATCTGAAGGGTCCGTTGGTTGTTGACCGGCATTTGTACGGTCTCCAGTCCTAAAAACGTAAACTCCAAAACGGCATTTGGAGAAAGCCTTTCTAAAACAAATTCCCCTTTTACATTTGTCACCACGCCCCCAGATTCACCTTTTGTAATAACTGTTACCCCGTTTAATGGTTGACTATTTTCGTCCACAACTCTTCCCGCTACACGTATCGTTCCTTGCGCCTGTGCTTTTGAAAACTGTAAAAATAGTCCAATCATAGTCAGCCATAGAACTAGCCAACACGATAAATTTCTTTTCATCTTTGATTACTTTTTGGTTAAAATTGTTCACATTAGATCACAGCACCTCTAAATAAGGTACTTTACCAAATCAAATGAATACCTTGTATCCACCCTGATTCTTATACTACATTATCATTCATTCTGCATGAGCTTTTTTTCTCTTGTGAGAATACTACGTGTGGAAATAGGTGTTCTTTCATCATGTTTATTTTAGTTAGTTATCCAATTGGTTATTGCAGAGGTGCATCCTCATGGTTACAAAAGTCCCGATTATTTACATGAATTACGTTCAATATCATCCAAGAATATTGTATTTTCTTCCAAAAAGCAGTATCAAAGGTTATAACAGGACAGATATTATATATATTTGCCGTTAACCAATGAAAATTATGATATGATTAGAAACCTGTATCTATTAATCTGTTTTGTGCTGCTATTTTTAAATCAAAGCACCGCTCAACAATTTTTCCCTAGGTTCAGATACCTTACATCGGATGATGGGTTATTTGCCAATATGATACATTTTATCACACAAGACCAACGTGGCTATATGTGGTTTGCAGCGTATAATGGAATATCGAGATATGATTCGAACAAATTCATCAATTATCTCGACATCGACAGTCACAACGGTGCGCCAACTCATATTTCAACAATTAGCACGATAAACGGGGATTTATGGATAGGATCAGCAGGCTTTCTGTACAAGTTCGATTATATCAAATCCAGTTTCGAACGCCTAGATGTGCATATGCAATCGCTCGGATTTATATCTTCTATTGTGACGGACTCGTCTGGCAACATCTGGATCGGTTCAGAAGACAAGGGGTTATGGAGTTACCATATCAAGTCAAAAAAGCTCACGCATTATGCTGACATAAAAGAAGTACAAAAAGTACTCTGTTACGGAGGGAACGAAGTACACGTTATTTCGCGCAAGGGCAACATCTACATTTTCAAGAGACAACACAGTTCGTTTGAGGAAATTTACAAGATTAACACGCCTACTCCCACGATCACTTCTGCTTCATTAGATCGGCATGGCAATATCTGGCTGGGTGATAAAACGGCCGGAGTCTTTTGTTACCGTCAATCCGACAACAAACACATTCACTACCCTTTAAAAAATAACGGGGTACCCATAGAACGAATCCATTCGATCATCGAGTACGACCAAAAACAAATCATGATCGGCTCAGATGATGGAATAACGATCCTAGACAAAAGTACGGGCAGTCATTTTACGGTAGGTGACAACAGTAAGGCCAATCAATCCCTGGCACTCAATAACCGGTTTGTCTATCCGCTATATAAAGATAAAGATGATGGTGTTTGGATAGGGACGTATTTTGGTGGCGTAAACTATTTAGGATCCAATAAGAATAATTTTTACACCCTATCAAAACAAAAGGCCAGTGAAATAAATATGGGGCAGGTAATCAGTCGCTTTTGTGAAGATGCTAAAGGTAATATCTGGATCGGAACAGATGATGGCGGACTTTACCACTTTAACCCCAAGAGCCATCACTGTCAACGCATATATATTGGCGGACAGAATGAACCACTTAATATCCATGCGCTTTATTGTACGGAAAACACATTATGGGTCGGAACCTATCAGCGTGGGCTTTACAAATACGACATTAAAAGTGGCACCACACAACACCATGCCCAACCAGAGAGCATATACTCTATTGCCGAAGACCGCATGGGACGCCTCTGGATCGGCACCCCGCAGGGACTTTACTTTTTAAAAGACGGGCAAAACCAATTTATCGCTGCTTCAGCTCCAAATGAATTAATCTATGTCGACAATCTCAAAACAGATGAGCAAGACCGTATATGGATGGTATCTGATAACCGCGGGCTGTCAGCCTTAGATATCCATACGCTCCAAATCACTCATTATGACCAAGATCTAAAGGAATATACAAAAAGTTTGGTTGACGTGCAGACGATTCATCATCTGGATGATAAGTTATGGCTCGGTATCGATCAGAAAGGACTAGCTTTCATGGATTTAAAAACGATGAAAATCAGTTCCATTAAATTACATTCGCCCGCTTTTGCCCATGCCTCTTTTCAATATATCACCTCTTCCGACAAGAATAAGTTATGGATCACTACTTCTTCTGGATTATTTCGCTATAAAATCGACAAGAACACCCTCGATCTGTTTAACAAAGATGATGGGTTAGAAACGGAACGCTTCAATCCCAATGCCGGTTTACGGACTGCAGACGGAACCATATACATAGGTGGCTATCAAGGTTTTAATTACTTCCATCCTAAAAAAATCGTTGAAAACGCCGTATTTCCCAAGGTTCGCTTCACCGATTTCCAACTCTTAAACACCGCAAAAGGAGAAAAAAGCCCCTTGCTCAATGAACACATTGTATTGCGAAATACACAGACCATGTTCAGCATCGACTTCTCTTCCATGTACTACGCCTCCCCTTCTAAAATACGGTACAAATACATGTTGGAAGGCTTTGATAAGCAGTTTATTGAAGTGGATCAGGGAAGAGCTCACTATACCAACGTTGCACCAGGAGATTATGTCTTCAAGGTAGTAGCCACAAGTAGCTATGGCCAATGGGATGAGAATTACACTACCATGCGCATTACGGTGCTGCCCCCCTGGTGGAATACACTCTCTATGCGCATCTTATATATTGTTATATTATTGACGTTGGCTTCTTTTTTTATCATCAATAGACAAAAAAAGATAAAAAAACGCAACGACGAGCAACTCCATAAACTACAACAGGAACACGATCAAAAGATCATTGAGTCAAAGATGGAGTTTTTCACAGCTATCGCCCATGAAATCAGAACGCCTGCCACCCTGATCTCCACCCCGATCGAGGTCATCATGAATACCAGTGATCTTCCTTCCGTGATACGCGAGGACATGGAAATCATCTATAAAAACAGCAACAGGCTCATCCAATTGATTAATCAGGTATTGGATTTTCGTAATATTGAATACGGGTACAACCTCATCAACTATACCCAAGAAGATATCGGCAAGTTCATCTCCGAACAATTGGATCAATATAAAAAATACTGTGAGAATCACAAAATTGCGCTTAATCTCTATTTGCCAGAAAAGGATGATCATCTGATCGGGTTCATAGATCAAGATATTGTCGCCAAGATTTTTAACAACCTGCTATCTAATGCCGTTAAATATACCAAAGATACCATTGATGTCTTCTTGGATGACTATGACAGTGGATTTACACTGAGTGTACATGATAATGGAAAAGGCATTGCACGTAAAAATCTTCATCGGGTCTTTGAGCCTTTCTACACAACTTCTACCCAAAAGAGAAGTACTTCCAAGGGGTTTGGGATAGGTTTATCGCTCGTCTCGAAACTCATCGAAAAAATAGGGGGAGAAATTCACCTGGATTCGCAAGAAAACCTGTATACTAGATTTACCGTGATCATACCCTTTGGTACAAGTAGCACTGATAGCGTTGAAAACACAGCACTTAATCTAGAAATAGCGTCGCTAGCGGAGAATCCGACCACCCCATTTGAAGAACAGGAAAACGCTGTTGTATACCCGGATTCGATAAAAAACGAAACGATACTATTGGTTGAAGATGATGAGGATCTCGCATTATATCTAGAAAAACAGATTGGCAAGCGTTATCAGATTCTACGTGCCGAGAACGGTAGAAAAGCACTTGAGATCCTATCAAATCATCCCGTAAACTTGATTGTCAGTGATGTATCCATGAACGAAATTGACGGTTTTGAATTATGCAAAAAAATCAAAGAAGACATCAATTTATGCCACATTCCTATTATTCTGTTAACAGCACAGACAGACGTACACTCTCAAATTAAAGGCGTCGAAAGCGGGGCGGATGTTTACCTTACCAAACCCGTGTCCCTCAGCTTTCTGTATGCGCAGATAAATGGAATGCTACAGAAACGCAAGCAACTCATCGAATTACTAACCAGCAACCCGAAAACAATCTTACAAAGTATTGTTGGGCACGATGAGGACAAGAAGTTTATCAACCGTATGGAAGAAATCATTATCGACAACTTATCCAATACCAATTTTTCGGTCAATGAGCTCGCTCAACAGATGTACGTCAGTAGGTCAAGTCTGTATACCAAGGTAAGCGCCATATCAGATTTAACACCTAACGAGTTTATTAATCTGATCCGACTTCGCAAAGCAGCACAGTATTTAAGCAAGGGAGAGTACAAAATTAACGAGATATGCTACTTGGTCGGATATAACAGTCCCTCCTATTTTACGCGGTGCTTTGTGAAGCAGTTTGGTATTTCACCCAAAGAGTATAAAGCGACATAATCGTACCAGGTCGATCATTTCAAGATCTTGGGAGATGGAGGTACTGTACTCCTTATTTCCTTCTGCCCCAGGCTACGAATGCCGCAAGGAGCAAGACGATGTTACTACGATGTCGCAGATACTTACACGTCAGAACGCCGATTACGACGCGGCAGTCTTTTCACAAAGTATAGTAAGATCGCCACACCTTCGTGCCTCAGGTTCGCGATGACGACAATGTTACTACGATGTCGTTACCACTTGCTCGTCAGAACGAGGAATACGACGCGGCAGTCTTCCCGTCTAAATAAATGTTTATTTCCGATAGCCTATGTTCCACAGCAACAGTCCCGCTCTAATTTCGGCTACACGGCCTTTAGCATCAAATTTGTACTCGTAAGTCGCTGAACCATCTTCAATTGTACTGCCTTCCGATTGCAGTGATGCCTTTATTACATTATTTGTATTAAAAATATCTGCTGCCGCGGTTGCCTGGTACGGATATGGCATTCTACCTGTAATTATACGGCGCTTCGAATGTCCCGTCGGTGATGTTAATGACCTGATCTGCATCCGATAGCAAGCGTCCGGAAAACGTTCCCTTTACCCCGTAATATCCCAATTCGGTTACGCGTAGCTCAAAGAAACCCCCATCCCGAGTTGATGTAAATTCAGCTCCGCCAGCAAAAGTGGCTGACGAGTAGTTCGCGTGCAATTCGCTGTTCGCCGACGTGTACTGCCCCCCTTCCTTTACTTCGTCGTGCACCAGCTGAAAGTCCAGGACCGGCGGCCGGTCGTTCGGTCCAGGTTCTCCCGATCCGTAAATGGTTACAAAATGAACGATCTCCTCAGACGGCGGATCATTTCCACTGACATGCGCATCATGCTTCATCTCCTGACCGTTTAACTTAAAATGGACAAATCCTTTTATACGGTCCGAGTCTTCTCTATCTTTCTTACATCCGAAGAATAACACCGAAAGAAGCACCGTAAAAACTACATATCTATTCATATTCCAAGTATATAAACTATCTTAATATTATCCTAGCGAATTACATGCCATATTTTATCAGTTGATTAACGCGGAATGCCCACATGATCGGTTTTCATGCGTTTTCTTGCGGATTTGATTTTTTATTTCTTATCTTACGGCAGGTTTTGAGCGCTAGTTTAACTCGTCTGTCCGGTTCAGCTACTCATAGCGGGACATAGATATCCTTCTAAAAGAGTGCATTAAGCTGCAAAGACCCTATTTTAAGTACAATAATTATGATGAAAACCCCCTTTTCGATTCTGTTTTGCGCGATCATGCTTATCGCAACCTCCGCCGTTGGCCAAATCCGTACCGGAGCCGAACAGACCTCCGCATACGTGAGCTACCTCAAAGGTAAACGGGTCGGTATGGTCGTCAACCCCACATCACGGATAGGCAATAAATCCATCGTGGATAGTCTTCTGGGGCTTGGTGTCAATATTGTGAAAGTATTCGGTCCCGAGCATGGCTTTCGGGGCGATGTGGGCGCAGGGGTAAAAGTAAGCGATGCCGTTGATCCGCTGACTGGCATCCAGGTCGTATCGCTATACGGCAAGACCAATAAACCGACCAAGGCCATGTTGGCCGATGTAGACGTCATGGTCTTCGATATCCAAGACATCGGCGTGCGTTATTTCACCTATATCGCTACGATGCACCGGGTTATGGAAGCCTGTGCGGAGCACGGCAAAGAACTATTGATACTGGATCGGCCTAACCCCAACGGTTACTTTGTAGACGGAAATATACTCGATATGGCTTTTAAATCCGACATCGGTATGCATCCGGTCCCGATCGTCCACGGCATGACAGTTGGCGAATACGCACAGATGATCAACGGAGAAGGCTGGCTGGCGAATGGCATCAAATGTAAGATCAAGGTGATCCCCATGGCGAATTACAGCCGCGATATGGAATACCTGCCACCGGTAAATATGTCGCCCAATATCAATACGTATCAGGCCATATTGCTTTATCCATCCACCTGCCTTTTTGAAGGCACCATACTCAGTGAAGGACGCGGCACCCAATTTCCCTTTACCGTTACCGGGAGCCCGGCATTAAAGGGGATCTATTCCTTTTCGTTTACGCCCGTGGCGATCAAAGGCATGAGTGCTACACCGATCTATATGGGCGAGGAGTGCTTTGGCTTGGATCTGCGCAATGTTGATCCGAAAAAGTTAAGGCAGTCTAAGAGCATAAACCTTTCCTGGCTAATCGAACTATATCAAAAATATCCCGATCAGAAGGTCTTTTTCGACAAGAAGCAAAGTAAGGAAATCGTTCCCTTTGAAAAACTGGCCGGCGGAAATACGCTCAGGGAACAGATTGAGGCCGGCCTTACGGAAGATCAGATCCGCAAGAGCTGGGAACCCGGTTTGCGCCAATACAATGAAATGCGCAAGAAATACCTGATTTATCGCTAACGTGATCGGCAGGCTTTTATTAACACCTTGCGTGTTGTATTTTTTATTAATTGGTTTACTAACTGTTCTGGCACCGAGTGCTTACGCACAAGGTACTGAACACGTTGTTTCTGGAACCATAGTCGATGAAAGCAGGCTTCCCCTATCTTCCGTCACGGTGGCTTTACAGGATGTAGACCAACAGACGGTGTTCCGCACCGCCACGGATAGCGTGGGCCAGTTTAGCCTTCGCTACGGAATTGCCGGCCGGTACAGCCTCGTCATCAAACACATCGGATACCGGGATTATCAATCTCCGCCATTTGAATTGGCTCGGATCCATCTGGATACGATCCCCCTTTCCGCGGTCGAAAATCGGCTCGAAGCCGTAGACGTAAAGGGTAAGGCAAAGGTATTGGAGATCAATGGCGGGACGATTAGCTACAACGTCGAAAATACGATTGGCGGGCAGGATGTATCCGCATTGGAGGCGCTAAAACGTGCACCCGGTGTACATGTCGAAAATGAAAGCCACATTACGCTGAATGGCAAAAGCGGCGTACAGATCCTGCTGGACGGGCGGCAGACCTTTCTCTCCGGCGCAGAACTCACCGATCTCTTAAAATCCCTATCGTCCAACAATATCAAATCGATCGACATCATCAATAGCCCCAGCGCGAAGTACGATGCGACTGGATCTGCCGGCATCATCAACATCCGCACCAAGAAAAACCAGGTAATCGGCACCAACGGAACAGTAACCACTGCCGTAGCCTATGGGGTTAGTCCGAAGCAGATCCAGAATATCATCCTGAATCACCGGGTAAACAACATCAATGTCTATGGCAGCTATAGCCATACCTTGGGCAACTACAATTACCTATACGGAACCAACCGGACACAAAACGGCAAATCGTACGATAGCCATACGGACGATGTCGACAAGCGCCAAAAAATGTCGACCCAGATCGGTGTGGATTACGTTCTGAATGCTAAAAACACCATTGGCTTTCTGGCGAATGGCAACTTTATTTTTGGAGGTGGGATTACCGATACACATACGGATATAAGAACGCTGCCTTCCAACGCAATAGAAGAATCACTTGAAGCGATCAATGACTACTATGGACAGCGCACCGGCCGTTATAACTTCAATGTCAATTACAAATTTGAAGACACATTGGGGCATGTCTTGAATGTCGATGCCGACTATGGTATTTTCGACAAGTGTAATAAAAACTTACAGTCGAACACCTACCGTGATAACCAGGAGGTGCTAACCAGCCAAAACCTGTACCGTACGCTTAACGGCATAGCGATCAGTTTAAAAGGGATTAAGCTCGATTATTCCATGAACCTGTGGAGGGGGAAATTCGAATCGGGTTTAAAGTACTCGCAGGTAGGTTCCGTTAATGATTCCCGGTTTTACCATGTCGACCAAGGGCAAGATAGCCTTGACAACCGCCGCTCAAACGACTTTCAATTCGACGAACGCATCTCCAGTGCCTACGTGGACTATAAGCAACAAATAGACAAATTTTCGTTCCAAGCGGGTTTGCGGATGGAACTATCCGATTCAAAAGGCAGGCTCACTTATCAGGAAAGCAGTTCGGCGGTAGACGACAACATCAACCGCAAGTACACCAATCTATTTCCCTTTTTCTCCGTTACGCTGCAGCCCACGGAGCACCAGAACCTGTCGCTATCCTATGGGAAGCGCATCGAGAGGCCCGCTTATCAGGATTTGAACCCCTTTATCTATATGCTCGATGAGCTTTCTTTCTGGCAAGGAAATCCATTTTTAAACCCCGAGTTGACACATCGCTTAACCCTGTTGTATTCCTTAAAGAGTTCTACCGTTGTTTCCTTCAATTTCGCCTACACGGATCAATTTAATGCGCGCGTAACCGATACGCTGGAGCGTGATAAAATTGTGATGATCAACCGGAATGTGGGTACACAGAAGCACTCGTCTTTGGCGCTCACCCAGCATGTTACGCCAACCCCCTGGTGGGATGTGACGTTTAATGGCTTGCTGTATTTCATCCAGAACAGCGTTTCGCTCGATCAGTACCGAAATTTCGATCTACAACAGCTCGCGGGGCGTGCCAGCGTACTGCAAAGCTTTCGGCTGCCCTTCAAGATGAAGGCTGAGGTATTTGCTAGCTACAATTCAAACCGGCTTAGCGGCGCGAATACGTTTAGCAGAGCCGTCAGTCAGGTAGACCTTGCGCTGCAGAAAACGTTAATGAAAGAAAAGGCCACGCTGCGGTTTGCGGTGACCGATATCTACAAAGGCAACCAAAGCAGAAGTACCCAAAGCTTTCCGGGTTTTGAATCCGCCAGTTACGGGTATTATGAATCGCGGCAGGTCAGGCTTAGTTTCAGTTATAAATTTAACCGGGGCACATCAAAAGCGCAGCGCACCCGCAACTCGGCGTTGGAAAGCGAAAGCGGACGGATCAAGTAAGCATTCCCTTCCACCCGAAAGCTATCGTTACTTTAGCCCCGCTCCCAGCCACTTCGCTTTATCCAGCAGCTTTTGCCTACTCTTCTCGTCCGAGTTCCGCATCACGCTCAGGTACGTGACGCCTACCGGAGTGACACCGCAGAACTCCAGTACGGCCCGTTTTAGCTGATTGACACTCGGACGGCCAAACATCAACCTGTAGACCCATCCCGGCTGGTCCAACGTCGTGATGATGCGTGCAGACTTACCCTTGAGGAGTTTGTCCCACCATACAGAATTATCGCGGTATCGGAAGGCCATGCCCGGTAGGAATAGCCGATCAATAAATCCTTTCGTTATTGCCGGTAGGCCGCCCCACCACACCGGATGGATCCAGACCAAGTGCTCGGCCCAACAAATCGTTTCCCAGGCACTGAGCAGATCAGGCTCCAGCTCCATCCTTTTCCGGTAACCGTATTGCAGGTTGGGGTTGAAATCCAACTCCGCTACCGTGATTACCCTTACCTCCGCACCAGAAGCTCTTGCTGCGTCTATATAGGCCTGCGCGATAGCTACATTGAAGGCCTCACTATTTGGATGGCCATTTATGACCCCTATTTTCTTTGTCATGCTGTATCTATTTTTAATACAACAAAATTAGCGGAGCAATGCTTCCAAACGCAGGACAAATGTCTAAAACGTCATTTCTTTCCGGATACGGCTCAGATGCCGTTGCGTAACACCGAGGTACGAGGCCAGATACTGTAATGGGATCTGCTGGATGTATTGAGGCTGATTTTCTAGTAGCGACAGGTAACGCTGCTTTGCACCATCCCGTTGGAGCTGAAAAAACCGTTTTTCCAATTCGAGGTACTCGTGTTCTGCATTTAGTTTTAAAAATTTCGTCCAGTTGCTATTATCTGTTACCAGCTCTTCCAACTTCTTTTTGTGGATCACCAAAAGCTCTGCGTCGGTAATGGCCTGCACAGTTTCTACACTCGGCTGTCCGGTCAGAAAAGCCGAATACGGCGCCATCAAGCTATTCGGGAAGCGAAAACAAAACGTATGATCGACCCCTGTTTCAGATAGGTAAAACGATCGGAATATTCCCGAACAGACGAAAGCGATCAGTTTGCAGGGTTCGCCCTCTACGACTAAGCATTCGTTTTTATTTAGCTTTCGGTATTCAAAAAGTCGGGCAGCAGCTTCAATCTCTTCTTCACTAAATAAATTAAAACTGTTGAAATACGTTCTTATCATAAGATCCTGATCAAGAAAAACCAAAGCTAAACATAAGCAACGATTTCTAGGCTTTTTGTTGCTCCGTTCTTGTATGTTTCTTGGTCTTTTGTTGGGTGTTTGTTGTTCATAGACTGGGTAGTGCCTTTGCAGAGACAGGCTTGGGCTTGGGTTAAGCTAGGCTTATCCTTGGGTCGGGCTAGGTTTATTCTTGGGTTGAGCTAGGCTTATTCTTGGGTTGGGCTAGGCTTGTTCTTGGGTTGAGCTAGGCTTGTTGTTGGGTCAGGCTAGACTCTATATAGTTGATGAAATCGAGCGTCATACCTAAGAGATGCATAATAATTTACACATGCACTATTAGATCACATTAATACAGTTAACCAATTGGCATATTGACTATTTAACATATAAATATAGAAATTCTATATCACTTAAAAAGCTTAGTTTAAACACGTTTAAAACGCGGTACGATCAAGTTAAAAAATAATAAAACCAAATTAGTATAAAATTATAAACGTTACATTTATAAATGTTTACAGCACTTCATCTAAACTATTAACATATACACATTCATAAAATAAAGCATAACAAGCCATTTTCGGAGTAATCTGTTAAGCATAATTGTAGTTGCTTCCCCGTCACCTGTCACTTGCATCCATACATCTACTATATGGTTTGGTAACTTCCGCAGAAATCTCATAATCAATCCTGTTAGTTCATTTCCAAATTAGATAGAATTGGCTTAGGAAACATGTAATTTGAATTGAAGAGGCGTCTACTTGAAAAAAGAAGGTCATTCAAATAAAAATTACCCCCCCCGAATTGGTATCTCTAGAGACACCAAAACACGCTATACTCGTTCCCTATCTTTGAAAAGTGAGATCCAAAATTTTCCAAAATGAGCAATGACAAATGAAAACGAAGTAGCAAGACGCAACACTTATTGCATAACGAAATGACTAAACGACCGAATATTGCGCCCCAGGGGCGCAGATTCTCGAAATTTGATTATCTATTTTTGAATAGAATGTTTGACGAGATGGTAAGAGAAATGACTTAAAATGAGACAAAATGCAAAAATGCGTTATAAATAGCATGTTTAAAGCACCGGATACACGCATTTTGATTTCTATCTTTAAAATTCATAAAATGGGTAACAGCTTTCCAAGGATTGGGCAACTATTATAGATTTTTAGTTATCTATTTTTGAGCGGTAAGGTTCGCTATCTCATAAACACGAAAGCAAAGCGATTCAAAAAGTCATCTATGTTGACGTACATTTTGGAATAACCTCACAAGGTAAACCGAATTTTAGGGGTAGGCAAATGGGATTACAGGGGTAGGCAAATGGCATATTGTGGCACTAACTAGATACCCAACAGCAAATTGGTAAATTTGAAAGACAACATAAACAGATATTGAATGGTAGATTTTACACAGAAAAAACTATGGAGCAAACAAAAGTATATCAAGAATTAAAAGCGTTATTAAGCCGTTATCGAAATCCCAGCGATGAATTGTTGCGGGAGATATTTCCTTTCGTCAGTGCCAGAACTTATGAAGCTAAAGACCTGCTTACGCAGGTAGGTGAGATTTCGAACCGGCTTTGCTTAATCACCGAAGGAGGTGCAGCGGCGTACAAAACAGTAAAAAGCGAACGGAAGCTTGTTGCTTTATGGAAAGAAGGTGATTTGATTATCCATGCCCAGAGTGCACTCGCGGTGAAGAAAAGTGACGTGCAGATCGTATTCCTCACACATTCCACGACAATCGAGATCAGCAATAAGGATCTCATTAATCTACGGCAGCAGAACCCCGAGATGAGCCGGTATTTTGATCACTTTCTTGCCGACGATCTGCAAAAGATGAGCGATCATGTCTGCTGGCTTAAAGGCACGAAGGCCGAGCAGCGTGTCATTGATTTTGGAGATAACTATAAGTTACTGGCTACGCTCCTTCCAGAAGAGCAGAAAGCTTACTATCTGAACATGAGCCTACGTTGGTATCAAAAACTAAAGTAATGTTTCATGTATTACTTGCCCGCTTCCGTTCGATGACGTCTATATAGTTGTTATAATTCGTCTTGGTCCATTTCGTCAGGTGGTATCCATTGCAATACGAGCAGAAATATACCCTGCTTTGCGCTATTTTACCGGCGCGATGTTTGAGCCGCGATCCGTCAATCTTATTCCGGCGGATTATCGCAGACCATTTCAGCTTGATGATCGTTAGCCTCGCCTCCGTTTTAGTATCGAACGAAACCTTACCCGTCGCACGGCACTTTCTTATTGATCTGTTTGTTTTCTCTTCTTCCATAATCTAATCGTTTAATGGTTAAAAATTCGCAAACTGCGTTAAAACCTAAATTTAAGGAAAATAGATCGGGTGGCCCTTCCACTATGCATTAATTCATAGCTTTTGTGAATTAATTCATATGATTTATGAAGTAATTCATTAAGGTTGCGCATTTATTCGCTGTTTCTGCATCGCTTTATGGTATACCTTGCCTCCATGAAACGTACCCGATATATCATGCTCCTCTGCATCCGGATTTTCCAGAAGCTCTTTCCACCGTATGGTGGTCGTTCATCCGCGGAATTAAACTTGCGTGTACCGCCTGTGGATCCGGCCCAATCGAGCAGCATCGGTGTCGGTCATAAAAAATCAATTCGGCTGTGGCGAGCTTTTCTCTCATTAGTCGCTGCACCGGTCTATCATATCTTTCTGGTTGTTCATAAAAGGTTTCCAAGAAAGTTTGCCCCTTTCCCGGGTAGGCCGGTATGGATATAAATTATGATACGTGCCGATATACCCCGTAAAAAGTATATCCGGGGCTTAATGATCACTCCACCCCGTTAAAGATGGAAGGGAGATCAATACAATTACAAAGTTTTTTAAGGCAATCTTTTTTTGCTTAAAGTCAGTTTGACGCGTTCATACCGATAAAAAAAGACCACAAAAATGAATATCAAAAATATTCTAAAAAACAATGCAATGGTGCTTATCGCCTTTGCCACTATTACAGGATTTTCAGTTTCTAAAGCTGATACAAACGAATCTGACGGAAAAGTCACTGTTAAAGCGCAGGATGACCTTCATTGGTACGTTCGGGATTCAAACGGACAATATTCAGAATTTACGCCTTCGCCTGGTCAGGAGAACGTAGAAGATATCTGTCCGACTCCGGGCCCACAGATTTGTGCTCTAGGATTTGAATCTGAGATGAATCCGAGTGAACTCAGTGATTCCGATGAAGCCAATTCCGCTGATCAGCGGTACAAACCTGCAGATTAAAATAGTAACATCAGCAACAAAAAGCCCCCTATAAGAATCACATCTTATAGGGGTGTCTTTTTTTAAGGCGAATTGAACGCCCTTACTTCCGGAGGTAGAGGCCATACGTATCGTGCGTCATTAGGAAGTATTTCTATTTTCGTCCCGTTAATCGTTCTGCTTTGAACAATGCCAGCTCCTTCTATATTTAGCCTTCTAATATCTGTCCATCGTAAACCTCTAAATACCAATTCTTTCCTTCTTTCTTCAAATACCATTTCCAACGCCTCTTCAGCCGTGGCAACTTTTAACGGTACAAATGCATCCGTTTTGTTCCAACGCTTCTCTAACAGCCGGTTCAATAAGTCTATACTTTCATCTAACAGTCCCCCTCTCGCATAACATTCTGCTAAGATCAGATAGAGTTCTGATGTCGCAACACCTGTAAAAAAGTAATCGTCACCATTGTAACTTCCTTTATAAGATACCGTACCATTCGAATTGTTTTTAAAAAACGCATCGCGACGCAAATCCCCTGGCTTGTATAGCGTCAATAAATCAGGCTGTACCAAAGCAAAGAAATCTCGAGTCGGATAGCTGGAACCTCTGCTACCCACCATATTGCAGGCAAATATAATCTCTGGATTTTTGAGATGTACAGTACTAAAAGTATAGCTAAGACCGGTGTTTAGGGTATTATAATCCAAAAGTTCATCACCTACACCGAGCGCACTTTCTGCAAATATCCTCGCCTGCGCAAAATCCTGCATCGTAAGATATACTCTTGCCAACAGACCTAGTGCTGCATGGCCTGAAGGTCTTGTTTTAGGAAACCTAACTTGGCTCCCCATTAATTCAACACTCCGTTTCAAATCATCAATGATCACCGTGTAAACTTCTTCCAAACTAACCCATTTGTTTGGCGTATTGAAATCTGCGCTTTCTCGCAGTGGGATTCCGGGTAACGTGCCAGCTTTTTCTGCCTCATACGGGGGGGCGAAGACTTGAGCTAGTTGATAGTAAGCATGAGCTCTATAAAATAAAGCGCTTCCATACAAATAATTGTACTCATCAGTATGGCTTATCGACACATCGGTAGCCTTTAGTTTATCCAATACCACATTAGCATAGAAAACAGACAAATAGGGCCAACGCCAGCTGTATTCTTCCATTCCCTCATACGGTTCTGTACTCCAGCTATAATAATTTTGCATCTGCTTTGCCAGCACGCTGTTAAAGGTTTGATCCGTCACATAATAGCTATCCGCACCAATCTCCCCTAGATTAGGAACAGGGCCTCTCCCAGAGGTTCCCATTCCATTCATGTCCCGATCTTGATCTAGGACAGCCTGTAGTTCTGCTAATGTGGTAGGAACCACATCCGATTTATCGGGTTTCTCACTGAGAAACGCTTCCTTACTACATGAAAAGAAAGCAATAACAACACATATATAAAGAATTCTCATGATTTGATGATTAAAAGTTAGCCGAAACACCTAATGCAATGGTTCTTGCTTGTTTAGGCACATTGTTAAAATACGGGTCAATATCCGCTTTGTTGGCATACCACAGCGTTGCTAAGTTTGATGCATAGATATACAGTCTGAGTTGCTGAAATGGCAACGCACTGCCCGAGCCAGCAAAACTGTAGGAAAGATTCAAGTCCTCCAAACGGATAAGATCCGCACTATGGATATGTACAGATGCATATCTATATACATTATCCCGATTCGCGTTTGCTGGATAGATCATCGCTGGCACGTTGGTGATCTTTTCATCCCCGGGCTGCTGCCACCGTTTCGAAAAATCACCATGTCCTGACCACCCGCTGATAATTCCAGCGTTCGAAACTGAATTAGTTCTAAAATAATGTCCAAATTTATAACTGATATTAAAAGACATCTGAAAACCGCTAACCGAGAAACTGTTGCGCAGCGCACCAAAATGCGTTGGCTGGGTCGGTCCGTGATATACCAAGTCGGATAGCTTTGTATTGTTGTAAATTACATTGAAGTCTGTACTTAATTCGCCATCAACGTATCCTTGAGGAGCTCCGTTATCCGGGTGTAAACCACCCCATTTAAAGCTGTAAGCTGTGTATAGTGGCATGTCGATTATCGGATTTATTCCGTTTAGACTTGTCACATATGTTCGGCCTACCTCGCTTACAGGCATTGTATATTCTAGTACCGTAGCTTTATTGAAGGCATAAACCAAGTTCGTCTCCCACCGCAATCTTCCTTTTGTGTTAACCGTATTCAACTGGATATCCAGTCCCTTACCTAACATCGATGCCGTATTGGCATAAACAGACGTAAAGCCTAAGGTCGGATCAGCCGGTGTCTGCGCCAAAAGGTCAACCGCTTGTTTCCTATAGTATTCAATTGTTCCGTTCACTCGACCACCTTGGACAGCAAATTCCATTGCCAGATTTAGCGTTTTCACCTTTTCCCAACGTAACTTTTCATTCGGAGGTGTGGTGATTGAAATGGCGGGCATATTGTGGGACATTCCATTGTTAAAAAGCGTTCCGACGGCGTACGTGGATGCAATCCGTGAGATATTACCATTCACACCGTATGTACCACGAAGCCGTAGTTTCTCTACGGCACGCCAGTGGTAAAACGGTTCATCGTGCAACTGCCATGCTGCTCCCACCGACCATAAGGGAGTACCCCGCATATTGCTCTCTACACCAAAAAGATTTGCCTCATCTTTCCTCAGGCTTCCGCTCAGCGTATAGCGTTGTTTATAGTGATAAGAGGCGTTTGCATACATGGACAAGAAATTATCCGTTAAGCGGCTAACCCTGTTATTGGACAAGGGTATCTGTGCGGTACCACCCGTATTGTGAACAGGATAACGGGTTATATAGTCAATCCGGTTATTTATAGCTTCATAATCTGCATTGTATCCATAGTACGATGTGCTGTTGCCGGCCGTTACCTTACTCCTTATTTCATAACCAGCGACACCGTTCAGTTGGTGTATCGCATTCCATGATCGATCCACATTCAGCTGTAGCCGTCCCTGATGTCCCTGCATATTCAGATTGTCCAGCCATAGCTGTCCGCCCTGCGGTACCGGATAGCTCAAATTTCCTGTCGTATAATCAATTTGCGTAAATCGGTTTACGGTGTTCCGAGCACCATAGGAATCGGCCTGCGCATGTAGCCGGTCGCCCCGTCCTTGATTTTGATACTGGTATAACATAGTTAGCCCCACACCCGGAATGACGCTATAGTCTGCGGAAAGGTTCATCAGAAGATCTCGAACCTTATTGTCTGTTTTAGTTCGGTGTATTTCTTCAAGCGGACGGTATGTCCAATCCATTAAGTAACCATCGCCGACTGTATTTACGAAACCCTTTCGAAAATTACTATAATATGCCATCGGATTGCCATCAACGTCTGCAAATCGAGCATAAGGGCTTATACCGTTACCAGTTCCTAAGTAATCCGATGCAATACCATCATTATTTCCTTTTTGAAGATTGTTTTGAATAAAACTAATGGTAGTTCCCAAGCGTAGCTTTTCAGTTAATTTGTAAGAAGTTACTGTTCGCAACGTAATGCGTTCTGTTGCTTGCCCGACCAATTGCGTTCTATCGTGGTCATATCCAGATGAAAAAACATAATTCAGTCGATCCTGATGACCACTTAACTGAACACTATGCTGCTGTTGCAGACTTGGTCTATAAAAATAACGACCAAGATCCTCACGGACATCATTCGTCTTCAGTTCGGCTAGTCTTTCTTCAAGATCAGTTGGATTTTCAATCATTAATTCAACAGCTTCCGGAATAGGATTCACTCTACCGGCAAATGTAGTTGCTGCCTGGGCTGCAGTGTAACGACCGTTTTCAAAAAGAAACCTCTCCCATTCCACCCTGTCCGCAGCACTTATCCACGATATATTATAGAGATCGGGTTTACCCCGGAATGAAATATTATGATTGAACGCGACCGATGGCTTACTTGTTCTCCCTCTCTTTGTGTTGATTACAATTACGCCATTGGCTGCTCTAGCACCCCAGATAGAAGCCGCCGCCGCATCTTTCAATATGCTAACATTTTCAATATCATTTGGATTTATATTGTTTATATCGCCATCATAAGGAAAATTATCCAATACGATCAGCGGACTGGCATCAGCGGTTATGGTCGATCTTCCCCTGATCAGGATTGGATCAGTTGCTTGTGCATCACCTCTGTTGAATAATAAACCTGGCGATAAATTCTCTAACCTGCTCAATACATCTGGCGTCACAGATCTGTTAAATGTGCTATTGTCTATTATGTCAAAACTTCCCGTAGCGCGTTCTCTAGGTATATTTTGATACCCTGTGCTAACGACCTCCACGTCGTCAATATGAATATTTGCAGGAAAAAGCTCCACCCGTATATTCTCTGAATGTATACCAACGGCGATCCTGCCCCTTTCATATCCCACATTATTAATTACGAGGGTATCTCCCCGTTCAGCGGTTATTTCGAAAAGACCTGATTCGCTAGTTTTGGTCTGCACTACTTCATTCCGAAGTAGTTTAACGGTGGCTCCAGATAGAGGCTTCCCGTTCGTACCATCCGAGACCGTTCCCCGAACAACTACTTGTTGTCCATATGCACTGCCCATAGCCATGAACAGTACCCAAATAATTACTATTGCTCTATTCATCGTTTGCGTGGATTTTTTAATGTGCCTGTTACCAACTCTTCGTTATCAGCGGCCGCAGAAACTATGAGCATAGCGATCTCTCTTTTTTGGATTGAAATTGTCAGCCCCAGATCCTCAAGCATTCCTTTCAGCTTTTCTGGGTTTTCCCTCCAACTATCGATAAGCTTATTCGATGGTCGTTCAGGCAGATACCAGTCCAAACCCGTTTCATCCAAGAAAACCGGAAGATCGGATTTCCATTCGATCACATAATTCAGCATATCGACCAAAGATGAAAGTGGATACCCTTTCTTATCGTACTTCTGTGGTTTATTTTTATCCAGTACCGATAACACATGGCAATTGACCAGCATACTTTTCCATTGCATTTCCAGGGCGAAAGCATTACTCAGATCGGCAGTCATTTTCCGTTTGATATCTTTCTGATCCGTTGTAGCTGCTGCAAACAACTGATAGCAAAATAAATTTGATATATCTTGTTCCGTATTTATCATCCATGCCATATCCGTAGCGTTTTGCAATTGGATCTCATTGTAGGAGATTTTTAGCGCAGACTTTATGATATCGATGACAGGTCTATTTAGAAAAAAATAAGTTTGTAAGCTGTCATTGGATCGACGACCGCTATTGCCCGTACCTTCAATATACCCTGTAACTATTGACTTGGTAATTAAAGGGGCGTTGCGCTCGATGGCATACTGATCTATAAAATCATACGGCTTAAAGAATACATCGCTTTTATTTTTCAGATCGGGAGTCTCGCCCGTTAAAAAGCCAAGTATGTTTTCGCGGGAGCTTGCTTCTCCACCAGTAGTGATATATAATCGATTTTCCGCTATCCAAACTTGGTGAGGTAAAAATTGGCACGGGAAATATTTCCTAAGCGCAATTTGTTCTACTGCAGTCATAAGCGAAAATTTTTCACTATCAAATTTCTTTTTAACCAGCGATGTCTCTTCAATAGACGAGGGCAATACAAAGAGGTCCTGCTCAAATTCTGGTAAAATATGATCTAACTTATGTAAAGACTTTATACAAGGGCTGCACCACGTGGCCCAAAAATCCAGTATAATAAGCTTCTTATCGCGGTAATCGTTGAGTGTGATGGTGTCTTTACCATCGGGATGGTTTACGACCTGCAATGGAAGGTTCCATAGCGCCTCCGGGATCGTATCCCCTATCTGGAGCGGTTCAATTTCATTCAGCCCATCTACAGTCCGCGTTTCCACGGACTGTGCTTGGGCCTCACTAAACAACACATATGAACAAAAAAAAGATATTAACCAAATCGCAAAAGGTTTACAGAACAGCGTCCTACTCCGATAATATCTTGATGTAATTAACTTGAACCCTAATTGGTTATCACACCATAAAGCTACACAATACTTACTAAAACAATGTAAATTATTCTTAAATTTTGCATAAGCTGCCTGCAACTTGTTACCAACTTCATGGTATACGGTCGGTAGCTTTTTAGTAAGTCTTTGGTAAGTCTTTAGTAAGTCTAAGGTATACTTTTGGTAAGTAACCCGTATACTAACCGTAGCTTTTTGGTATAGCGACCATAGGTGAACAGCACTTTTTCCGCTCGCTGTTCTGACTGTATTCTGCTTTTGTTCTCCCCTACTTCTACCCATGTTCTGCTTTTCCGGCTTCGCGCTCTGATCATTGTCTGATCGCGCTCCGATCGCCATCGGAGCACGAAGCCGGTGCGAAGCCGTACTGAAGCCGTGGCGATCGGAAGCAGGCAGAACTTGGTAGGTATCAGGTAGGGTGTTGACCCGATCTGTTGTATTCGCATAGTACGGGTTCTGTATCGTTGAAGTACCGTTTTTATGTACTGTTGATTTAAAAATGTCGGCTATCTTGTACAATATTGCCATGGCATAAGGCCATCTCACTGCCGAAATCAGGGCTTTTGTACTATATCCCTTTAATACTATATCATTACTTAGCGTATACTTAACACATACTTGGCGAATAGGGAGCACCTGCTCGGGATAAGAATGTACAAATTTGCTTGAAAGCACTTCCCTCACACCTGGCATGTCATGCTGACGATAGGAAGCATCTATTGATAATAACACTCTCCTTTCTTCCACATTGACGGATGTACTAATTAGTTTCTCTACGTTATCCCATTTCTTCGTTTGTTGTTCGACTGCTGTTCGACATTCCTTCGGGTGTTGTTCGAGAGTTCTTCGAGACCGCTTCGACATGTATTCGAGTCTTGTTCGACTGGTCTTCGACTGCTGTTCGACTGCGCTTCGACTGTTCTTCGGCAACGAGTCGAAGCCGACCCGAAGCGCAGTCGAAGGATTGCCGAAGAAAGGGTTACCCTTTCCCGAAGCTGTTAAGGCTCTTTTACGAAGCAACGGTGTAAACGCACCGAACAAGGTCCGAATAAAAGCTACTGGCTTTGGCCGTGCTGTATGTATCTGGACTTCTTTTTGGGCAATGCTTAAGGGTATTTCACCTTCTAATGGGTTGTCTTTTGTCTTGGGGAACAGGACATACCTCTCCCGTTTGCGTAATTTTCGCATTCTTTTAGTGGTTAGTGTAAAAGATTAGCTCGAGAGATGATCTAAAGATCTGACTCCTTTAACCTATCTCCTAGCAGGTTTCTTTTACTGTTAAAAAAATTATTTGTTTATCGGAATGCGGAATTATCTTCATAATTTGAGGTTTCACTCTTCGTCATCAACGCATCCTTCGAGGAGACCATTAAAATGGTCGGCAGCACCCGAGCTACTCGGGACTGCGGATGATGTTTTTAAAAAGTTGTTTTTTGAGATTTTTCATACTCACCTATTTATGTTTATTAGGTGAGTCCCAAAGGTTATAAAGAAACTATAGCGAGCTTCTACAACCGCGCTATAAGGTTTCGACTCCTGCTAAAACGGTATACAGTAGAAGCCCATATGCTATAGAATGTCGCTAAAGTACATAAAATATTCATATGGGCATTAATTATCTACCGCCTCGTTTAGCTTTGTTATGTCGAAATTTATAGCCGAGACTCCTTTATTAATGCCTAAATTCAAACAATAATAAACATAATGTTCTTAAAAAGAATATTACGTACAAAATTTAAACAAAGTAACCACATTTGTAATTCACAGAAACATTTCGTAGTTTTAAATCATTAACTAAATAAGAAATGAAAACTAATAATAACACTAATGATATTTTTTCGACCATCGGAAAAAATTTGCACACCGTCAGACATTCTTTAAAAATGACGCTTGAAGCTGTCGCCTCCCAAGTAGATGTAACCCATCCTGTATTAAGCAAAATTGAAAACGGACGGTATAATGGATTAAGTCTAACTCTTCTGATTAAATTATGCGATTTCTATAACATAACGTTGGCACAAATTTTAGATATTGAGGGACATCAAATTTTTAATTACTCGCAATACATAAATCAACCATCGGGAAATCATACCTTAACAAATAATGTTTCTGATGGTTATGAACAAGCTATCAAGGCATTAAAGGAGCAAATTGATTATCTGAAATCACAAAATCAAGACCTACTAGATAAAATTCTAAAAGTAAAATAGTACATTTGAACCAGAATAACAGATATGATTAACAATAAAATAGATTTAGTATCCTTAATAAGGACTGTAGGACGAAATATTGAAACCCTTCGTAATATAAAAAAAATGTCCTTAGAACTTCTAGCAAATGAGCTTAATTTAACTGTTCAGGAGTTGGACGATATTGAACAAGCAAAAGTCATAGATTTATCGCTAGGTCTGGTTACTAAAATCGCTAATTATTTCCATTGCACCCTTCAACAGATTCTAGATCTTCAACTTATTCAAGTTTTAAATAATAGCCAAAATATCGTAGGTGGAGATAGACAGGTGACTTATACAAATGAGGTCAAAGATGGTTACGAAATTTATATCAATCATCTCAAAGAAGAAAATCTAGAGCTAAAGGAAAAGATAAAATCATTATCAAAATAAAAAGATGTATTCTCCTTGAGATTTTCAAGCCATTTAAAAAATGGCTTGTCGTTTTTAACAGCAAACAGGAGACTAACTCTCCCCTCTATTCCGACTTCAGGAAAAAATTGCTGTGGTAAAGTATCCGCGTGAAGAACTAGGGCTTGAACACTTCTGCCTTTTTTGTAATTATCGACTACGACGACTGTGAGACGGACAGTTAAATCACCCTCCTAAACGTAACACTTATTCTTTCAAAAAAGGTTTCATTTATCCCATCATGCACAGAAAGAACTGAGTGTTTCCATTCTTTTTGAAGTTCACTTGACATGTGGAAAAAAGAATTTGGATCTAAAACTACTTCTATGGTTTGGCTGTCCTTTATGTTTTTAAACTTCATAACTCTCTTTGCACCTAAAGAAAGAATGGTAATACCTGTGTCCTTTTCTAAAATATCAATATTGTCGGAATGGTAGCCCATTTTTGAATCTCTATTATTGTAAAAATTGATTAAACAATTATTTGGCCGATATCCTAACTTAACGTCGATAAGATCTATAATTTCATCAAGATATTCAGGTACACCCTTAAAATCGTAAAAAGTATCATTATAGTTATACGGCTTTCCGTATGAAGCAGTCCATCTTGATCTCATAGTCTTCTCCCATAATGTTTCATTTCTAATAATCTCAAACAATTTAAGGTAATTTATACCATCGAATCGAAAAAATTGCACTTCATCTAAAAATTCCATAGCTTTACTACCTTAAGATTTGATGTAATATATTAATATTTTTTGAATAGACAAAAATGCCGATATTTGATATTAATGGACAGCCATTAGTTCATCACCTAGAATTAGTAAGAGAAATTAAAAACATTGAGTTTTGTGGCGGTACAGGGTTCTTTGGCAAAAAGGAATTTCCTCTTTGCTATTCAACTGATTTAGTATTACCTAAAATGGAACATTTTACTAAATTCCCCGATGATTACGAAAAACAAAGTTGTCATTATTTGGACGGAGTTTGTGATTTTTATAATCCTCCATTTAATGGCAGGACTTTTGACAATATTGTGATTTGTAATCCGTATGAAGTTGGATTTAATGGAAAGTATCAAACGAAAAATTTTCTTTCCAAGGTACAACAGCTATTAGATAAAAACGGAAAATTAACGTTATTAGGTAGTTCAAAAAATCCATGGTCTAAATTTAAGAACTTGAATAAATACTATTATAAGCTAATTGAAGAAGGCGAAGTAACGGATGTTTTTAACATTGATTTACAAAAATTAGAGGAAGATCATTACTATAGATCAAATTACAAATTTTATGTCACAGGACTTGGACAGGAAACAATTCCTGACGAACTAATTATAATTAGAAAAAAAATAGCGTAATGGACATTTTGATTGCTCAAAAAGATATTATTAGAAACATACTCCTAACAGAAAGTTATAGAGCAAAGAGTTATGTCAAAAAATTCAATTATCATATAGAAAGTATAGTGACTACATGCTCAGAGATTATTGGGACGAATATTGCTGAGGACAATGATTTCAAATTAACTAATTCTGTATACAATAGATGCCAAGCAATAATTTTGGAAAGTCTTGATGATGTTGATAATTCAGAATTGGATTGCCAGTTAGATAATCTTGAAGATTTATTGTATGATACTTTAGGCAAACAAGCGCGTAAATCCAATAAGAAGACAGATCAAAATTTAGTTGATACAATGTTAGATTTGACGATTGGTAATATTATTTTGAATTATAAATTTGACTATTTTTCAGAATCTAACAGCTATAATAATCCTTGGAAAGAGGTATCAAAGATTTTATTTGAAAATAATCTCGTATATACATTTTCTGACGATTTAGATAGGTTAAAAGACATAGGACTTAAAATTAACAAAGGTGAAAGCGAACTTCTTACAGATCATATAGTCGGAGTTGTAGGTAAGGGCAATAAAGAGAACTTTGCAACAGGTTACTTTAGAGACCTAGCTTCATTTAAAAATTTATTGTTAAGTATTTTATCAGAAAATAAGCATTTCAGTAATAATCCCATTAAAACCAGAAAGATTATTGAGACAGTTCGAGAATTAGGAATCACTGAAAACGAGTTTACTGACCAAAACATAAAAAATTGGGTAATTGATTCTTTAAAAAGGAGTAATAGATTAGGTTCAAATAATGACGGTTATTTCGTTATTGCAAATGGTGAGGATTTGATAGCATCTTATAAAAGGCATTTGGAAAGTTTTAAAGGATACTATGCCACTCTTGAAAGACATAAAAAAATGGCGGACAAATTTGGTGTATCTGAAGATCTATTGAATTTACACAACCAACGATAGTTTTTAATCCCTCAAAATTTAAATACTTTGAGGGACTAAATCTATAATATGATTTCCATTATTACTGACTTAAAACATTGAATCTTTCTGGCCAATTATTTTTTAAATAACTTGAAACCTCATTATCATTCAATTTTCTCGTGCTTGCCTGTCCTCTTATAAAGAGTACTTGAGAAATTGTTCCATCTGCAGCCGGCATATTAATATATATAGGGGATGAATGTTTACCTTTTACAACTATCTTACACACAGTTTTTCCCTTTACTTTATAAAATTTTATTGCTTCTAAATTAGATTGAAAATCGTTCCCAAATGACGTCTGAACCAACTCATCTAAAAGCAATTTGTATGCATCTTCCTTATCGCCACCAACTAGAGTAGAAAAATCGCCATCTTCCAGCCCACAAATGGATTTATCGTCATTTACACCTAAAAGCAAGACTCCTCCATCAGAGTTAGAAAATGCTGCTAAAGATTTAAGTATATTATGGTGACCAGACTTATTTTTCTTACCATAGAAAAAGTCATATTGCAAAGCAGATTTAAATTCGAGAATCCTGCCCTCGCTATTATCAATCAGACTTAAAATTTCTTTTTCGTCAATTGTCATTAAACGGTTGGGTAATTCCTGATGAAATTCATCTAGTTTAATAAACAGATTATTTAAGCCTGTAGGATCTTTCTTAAAAATAAGCTCTGACTCTGAAAAAATATTGTTAGCATTCGTAAAAGCTTCTTCGTCTCCAGTCAATATAACACGTGGTAAATGCTTGTAATTTCTATCTAAAAAGCTAAGTGCAGCACCAATAAAATTATTATTTTCGATTTCTTGATTATTTGTCAAAAGGCATTTTACATCCAAGATAATAGCAGTAATTTTACGATTGAGAAGGGGAATTTTTTCTTCCAACTCCTGTTTACTTCTACCCCAGGCGGTACGGTAACCTTTACTTTGTGCCTCAATTAAGAATGAGTCTTTAAACTCTTCCTTATCATCTATTAGTAACAAAAACTTATTCATAATCATTTAAAATTGGTATTTCAATTTCTATTTTAACTCCTGTTTTCAAATTTTCTTTAATTCGCAATTTTCCGTTATGTGCGTGAATAACTTTATCGATGTAATACCCCCCCATTCCCGTTCCTCTACTATTTGTTGACTTAGTAGCTATAGATTTATATTCCCTTTCAGTTATCTTAATAGCAGATCCATTCGTGTGGTATTCTAATATTACTACATCAGTCAATAGTTTTATATTGACCATTATCCTCCCATCTCTAATATCTCTAAAACTATGTTCAATAGAGTTACATATAAGTGTTCTAAAAACATCAACTATATGTGACTTAGATAGCTTAACTTCGACATCAGATCCAGTAATTTTAATATCTATGTAAGGATAGCTGCGCGAGACTTCTTGCATAACATCCTTAATTGAATATGTATTTAATTCCAGTTCTAAATGAATTGCTCTCTTCACGTCATCTAAAATTTGATTCAACAAGAGAGTACTGGTATAAGCACTAACGATAACTTCATTTAAAGATCTATTTTCGGCAGCTTCAAATCCTTCCTGCTCTTCCAAAATACTGTCATCAGCCACATACTCTTTCATCTCACCCAACTTATTAACTTCAGTAATCCGCTTAATTTTCTCTACGTGCGTATGGACTGTTGTAAGCATATGTTTGAGTTGATGGGTAATAGTCCTTACCAAATCTAGTTCAGTTTGCTCCTTTTCTTTATCAACATGTTCTTTAGTTAATTTAAAAGCTCCATTTGATTCTTCTTTAAAAATAATCTCAGATTTTTGTTGATCAATTTTATACTTTTGTGCAGCCGACTCCGCGTATGGAATTAAGATCTTCTTTATATCTTTTAATGAAAAGTAGGGAATTATATCACCTTTTCTAAATGAATTAATCTGATCTATAACAAAGAAACTATTAAGTTGAAAATACACATAGTCTAGATTCCAGAAGTTGTCTTGAACAATAATACTAACAATGTTACTTGAAGTTAGTATATAAGGTACTTCTGGTGTTGGGTAATAAATATTTGTCTTTGTTTTCTTACCAACTGTGCTTATCAAAATACATGGCTTAGAAATCGCATATTTGGACAAAGTAAAGTAATCATTTGAAGTAAAGTCGAACTCTCCCTTTACTTTCAACTTAATATCAAGTACTTCTTCATCTAGATCTTCTATTTTGATATACGGTACTCCAATGGGTAACTCTGGCAAATGGGATTTCGGTATTCCTCCCTTAACATCCGCTATAGCTTCTAAAAAAAATGCTCGCCCTTCTTTTAACATTATTTTTCTTATTAAATGTTGAGGGGAGTTCCTTTCAGCAGTTAAATTAAAATCTTCATCGAAGTCATTAATCTCTATAATATTCTGAGCAGTATTTTCATTAAAGTAAAGATACTCTTCAATGATTTTCTCAATATCTACTACAACACTATTTTTACTACTCTCAATCGGCGTTGCGCGAATAAATCTGATTTTATTTCGCAGTCTTTCGGGCTTTCTTTTATTCAAAATCAAGATTGACATTTTTGTGTTACTATAGGGCTTGTATGAGCCAGCAGGTAAACTTATAATAGTTTCTATTATATTATTCATAACTAAAAATCTTCTAGTTTCCTGATCTATACCTCTTTTTGTTAAAAAACTATCTGCAATGGTCACAACTGCTTTTCCATTAGCAGACAATAATTCATAACATTTCGTCACTAAAGAAGCGAATCCTCTTCCATTCGATTGCAAGTTTTGAAAGTAAAAGCCCGTTTCTCCTATATTCTTATATGTGACACCACTAATTGGAAAATCTGCAACAATGAAATCATATCTGTCATACTCCACTTGAAAGAAACTTCTTTCCTGGATTGGCTTATTTTGATACCCATGCAAGTACAAATTAAGATTTCCAATAACCGCAGATTGTATATTAATTTCGGTACCATAAATTTCCACATTTGGGAAACTCTTCACAGTAGACGTCAAAATACCTCCCATACCTGCAGTTGGATCAAAAACCTTCATAACAATCTTTCTGTCCGCAAGTTGTGGAAGAAGATTTCGAATAAATTCAGGAGAGGAATTTTTAAAACTTGACTTCTCTGCAGATAAATTGTAAATAATAAATTCAAAAATTGAGGCAAATCTCTCATCATCATATTGTGCAGTTTCAATATCAAACAGCAAGTTATAAATATCGCTCGAAACAGGATTGCCAAGTCGTTTAAATTGATTTTCTAATTCATAGAAAATTGAATAACCTAATGAATTTGTCTGTTTAAAAAAATCAAAATTTATTAACGAATCTATAAAAGAGAAATTAACTTCTTCTTTATCAGATATTCTCTTGAAAAACAAAAAACTAGCAATTAATAACTGCGTGTTTTCAAATGAAAACACATCACCTAAAAGTACCTTAATTCTGTTAACGCTTTTTACAAGCGTAATTAAATCCTCGTCTCTTACATTAATAACATAACCATTTACGATCTGAAATAGATGAGGGTATTTTCTTATACGCAACACAATTTGTTCAGCATTAGGTTTAGTCAAATCTTTCTTCAGGTAATCCTCAGAAATGACTAACTCTCTTTCAAGTTCCCAAGGAGTCATAGGCACGCCCTTTCTATTCAATACCAATTCAATCGCTTGATGTAAAGTCATTTTAATTATTTTATTATCAAAATAAATATATCCAAATTCAACAGTAAATAAATTACATTTTACCTACCGATCCAAATATCGTTGCGTACTATTCCGGAACTCCTGCTTAAACTGATCATCCATCAACCGCTTAGCAAATTCCATCTGGAACTTACGCATGGATAATGCTACCTCGTCAAATATCTTTTTATAAGCCAATTCTCGAGTGTAGGTATCTGGATTATCCAAATATTTGTTTTGATAATCCGGGTGCTCGGCAATACGCTGGGTGAATGTTTCGTAGACCTGCCGCTTATCCTCTGGTGTGGCATCCCAATCCGCAAACCATCGTTCGTTAAAGTCGTTTATAATCTTGTCCAATGCTTCCGTTTCGTCATCACCATGAGCGCCCCGTGGATTGGCATTAGCCGGATCAAGTACACTTTCGTCTTTATCTAATAATAAAGATTCATTCAAGCGTACGCGTTCTATACCATAGGTCGAAAGATCGACCGCATCTAATAATTCATCAAGTAATTCATCCTCCTTGCGCTTAACAATCATCTTCGGGATCAGGAACTTCAAGAACCAAAATAGTTTTTCCCAAGCCATATTTTCAAAAGTGATAATCGCTGCTACTTGTCCATATACCTTAACAAAGTGCTTGGCTTTGATCTTGAGATCCGCCTTTTGCTCATCATTTAAATCCAATGTATTATTGAATCGAATGGCGGCTTCATCGATAATCGGACTGAGTTCGTCGGCCGGAACATTTTGAAAAAATTTGGTATTGAAAATCTCAACTTCCGACCACTCGTAGACGCCTGAATCGTCCAAAGCATCTTTCAAGTCATGCAGCACATTGACATCAGTCGCTCCACTCAAAGAAGTGGCGGTATAAAATGGGTCAAAGGCAAATTTGATATCGGTACTATCGTTGAAAAAATCTAGCACGAACAGGTTTTCGGTTTTCTTGCCATATTTATTCGCCGATCGATTGAGCCTAGATAATGCCTGCACGCATAATACACCCTGCAATTTCTTATCGACATACATCGTTGTCAACTTCGGTTGATCAAATCCTGTCAAATACTTATTTGCTACCACCAAGATACGATAGTCGTCTTGATCAAACTGTTCTTTAGTATCTGAATCCGGAAAACCATTCAGCGAAGCTTCGCTGTACTCTATACCGTCTACCGTTTTCTTTCCAGAGAAAGCAATGATGATCTTAAATGGATTATCATATTCGGATAGTATGAGCTTCAAAGCCTGGTAGTAGCGGATGGCGGATTCGATACTTTGGGTAACGACCATCGTCTTGGCTTTACCTTTGAGCAGTTTTTTAAAGTAGACCTGTTGCAAAAAATGCTGCAACATAATCCGTGCTTTGGCTTGTATGGTGCGCGGATCTCGTTCTACAAAAGCTTTTAAACGTTTCTGGGCTTTGTTTGTATTAAACTCGGGATTATCGTCGATGGATTTCTTTAGCTGGTAGTAGCTTCTATACGTCGTATAATTTGCCAGTACATCCAAGATAAACCCCTCTTCTATCGCTTGCTTCATCGAATAGAGGTGAAATGGCCTAAATGAACCGTCTGACTGGCGCGTGCCAAATCTTTCTAATGTTGCATTCTTTGGCGTAGCAGTGAAAGCAAAATAGGATGCATTTTGGCGCATCTTGCGCGCTTCCATAGCTCGTAAGATCAAATCCTGTGCGTCGACCTCCCCTTCTTCATTGCTCTCGAGCTTGCCTAATACCTGATTCATCTTATCCGCTGCGGAACCACCTTGACTACTATGTGCTTCATCGATAATAATGGCAAAGCGTTTATCGCTCATATCATCAATATCGTCGAGGATATGTGGGAACTTCTGTATCGTAGTGATCACGATCCTCTTGCCGCTTTCTAATGCAAGCTTTAGATCACTCGATGAAAAAGCTGCGCCGATAATATTCTTTACTTCCGAAAAACTTTTGATATTATCGCGCAATTGCCTATCTAACACCCTTCTATCGGTAACCACAATTACGGAATCGAATAATGCTCGGCCTTCATTATCTTCTACCTCGATCAGTTGAAAAGCCGTCCAGGTGATAGAATTTGATTTGCCTGATCCGGCAGAGTGCTGGATCAAATAGGTGCTACCTGCCCCCTGATCCCTGACATCATGTATTAATCGCTGTACAACATCAAGTTGATGATAGCGCGGAAAAATATAGAATTTCTTATTTAATGGATCACTATCCTTGCCTTCGAGCAACATAAAATGTTGGATAATACTTGCCCAACTTTCCTGAGAGAAAATCTCTTCCCAAAGGTAGGCAGTACGGTGTCCATTTGGATTGACCGGATTGCCTTTGCCCATATTATTACCCTTGTTGAAGGGCAGAAAGAAGGTATCCTTGCCCTGTAATTTGGTGGTCATATATACTTCGTCGGTATCCACCGCAAAGTGCACCAGACATCGACCAAACTGAAGGAGCGGTTGGTTGCTGTCTCGACTGTATTTATACTGATGTATTCCTTGTACGGCAGCCGTCTGCCCAGTCCATGTATTCTTCAGCTCGATGGAGCACAGCGGTATTCCATTAACTGTAATGACCATGTCGATCTCTTCACCGGGATTGAGCGTAGAGTAACGAACTTGCCGGGTTACAGCGAACTCATTCTGCGCAAAGTTATCCCGTACGGATTGCGCGCTGCTGGCGCTTGGTGCTTCGTAAAAAAGTGTCAAATGTGCATTGTCTACATCTAGTCCTTTCTTGAGCACGCGAAGCACACCGTATTTTTTGATCATCCGATCATAACGTTCCAAGATTTTTAGTTTCCAATCGCCATAGACTTGCAGCTTGGCAAGTTCTTTGGTCTGCGTAGCCTGAAGGAAGTTCCAAAAACGGTGTGTATCCAATGCATAGCTCTTGTCAAAATCGAGTGCATCGCCTAGATAGTATCCTTTTCCGGACAGATATTGCCCATATTTGTCATTGGCATCTGCAATATTGGTTCCCTGCTCTTTCAGATCTTCCAAGGATGATCCTGTAAGTGCCTTTTCAATAAGGGATTCTAAAGCTTGTTCGTTATATTTTGAGGTCATACTTTCGAATTTAGATTTAAAATTGATAGCTAAAATTATTGAACTACTTTCAGCTTACCAGTAACTACTTCGTTAATCAAGCTTTTTTTGTATTCTTTCAACTTGATTATTTGTTCTTGCTTTTGAGCAATTGCTTTACCCATTTTTGAGGTTTGTTCATCTAAGTAAGCTACTATTTGACGTTGTTCATTAATTGGAGGAAATGGAACATATATCTCTCTTAATTTAGAAGCGTAGGTATGAACTATTATCTCTCCTTTAGAACTTTTCGCTTTTTCATATTTTGCTCCATTTGTACTCATACAATACGACAAATATTCACTTGAATTATAAACCTGCCTAAAAATAATTACATCTCCACCAGCCATAGTCTTTAATTGTGACTTGAAAACAACACATTTACCTATATCCTCTTTTAATTCCCCCGACCCCGTAAATAACAAGTCATCATATTCCAATTTAACAGCATTATGGCTAGCATCAACAGAGATCAAACGAATTGGATCCAAAATTTTGTAATTATATTTAGTGTATATATCTCCATAAAGAATAGCCGGCACTCCATCTTCCTCAACCAAATCAGCTTTTGAGAAACCACCACCTTTCGAAAATCTTCCTAAGGATGCTAATCGTCGTGTAGACCAATGCTCTGGTATGTCGCCAATCCAATCTATTCCAGAATTCTTCATTTGGACAGCTTCTCCATTAAAATGTTGAATTCCTTTGGTAACTGCATTTTGAATAGTGATTTGCCTTAGTTCACTTAGCTTTTCAATCTGTCGCTCTTTAAGGTGAATCGCTACATCAATTTTCTCACATTTATCGTCAAGAAATTTTGAGATGACTTTTTGTTCATTTAACGGAGGGTACGGTAACTCACTATTAGCAATATTATTAAAATTGATAGTCTGTCGAACTCCGGCCCCCAGTAATTTCATATATGAAATATCATATTGGTGGAGGAGCCATTTATAATAATTCTTATTTAATTGGATTACATCTTGTATCACAATATAACCAGAACTAACAACGACATCAATATCTGACAAAGCAATTCTTAAACTTATTAAATCATAATTTAGATTTAATGGATTGATGAGATAATCTCCTTTCAAAACTTCCTGATACGTTGCTTTAGTAGATGCGGGTATTTTCTCATCATCTTTGAAAACAACTTTACCAAAACTTATTGAACCTGCTGGTAAAAAAAAATTTAGTACTTTCTTTTTTTCTTTAAAAATATGTTTAAGCCTATTTAATTCCCAATGCTCCGGAATCTTACCCAACCAATCTATCCCACTATCTTTATATTTTTCGTATCGCTGCATGTTTACTTCTTATTTTTCCGTTCTAGACTCTTGGCTGTGGTATCAATAAAGGCGACAAAATCCTTCTCCACTTTGGATAGTTCATTTTTAGTCTTCTCCTTATACTTTGCATATTCTACTTCCGCCTTTTTCACTGCCTGATCATGGCTTACTGCTCCGGCATGCTGTAACACTTCATTGCCTACCATACGCAAAAATTCATCTAGCCGTGTTATCCAGTCCTGCATATACATCGGTTTTCGGTTTAGTGCCTGCAATTCAGCTAACTCCAAATAGGCCGTCACTGTACGATTGAGAATATTAAGCTCCTCTTCCGTCAGATAATTTTTAGCAACTTGTATCTCTTGCTTACTTGGCTGCTCGCCTTTGAAGTTGGTTAAACCCAAGTTAAGCTTCTCGGCATCGATACGTTTGTAAATCACTTCGGCAGCAGTATTGCCGTGTGCTGCCCAGTGCATCTTATTCTGTACCGTCTTGAAAAACGTCTGTGAAAGATCTGTCTTTGGGTCGTAATCGATACTGGTGGCATAGATATCTAACACTTTTCGCCAGAAGACTTTTTCTGAAGATCGGATATCGCGGATACGTGCCAATAACTCATCGAAGTAATTGCCCCCTCCTGCTTGCTTAAGCAATTCGTCATTCATCGTGAAGCCTTTGACGATATATTCGCGCAGACGTGCCGTAGCCCATTGACGGAACTTGGTACCCTGAGGACTCTTGACACGGTAGCCTACGGAGATGATGACATCGAGGTTGTAATAGTTTGTATCATAATTTTTGCCGTCTTCAGCAGTTGTCCGGAAATTCCGGACAACTGAAATTCCGTCTAATTCTTCTTCCTTGAATATGTTACTAATATGTTCAGAAATAGTACGTTTATTCTTTCCAAATAAGGTTGCCATTTGCGCCTGTGTCAACCAGACAGTCTCGTTTTCCAAGCGGGTCTCGATACGGATAATACCGTCGTCGCTTTGGTATATGATGATATCGCTTTGCTGCTCCATAGCTTAAAAGTTTAAAATATCATTTAACAAGCCGTCTGCCTGCTCTTCTAGTGCTAAAAGGTCCGCTTTGACTTCTTCTAACGAACGTAGTGGTGTATGCTTGTAGAAGTACTTATTAAACGAAATCTCATACCCTATCTTCACAGAGTCTAAATTGATCCAAGCTTCCGAAACATGGGGCTGTACCTCACGCTCAAAGTACGCGATAATAGATTCATTTAACGGAATCTGCTCACTATCGCGCAGATCGCTTTCTGTTTCGTACAGGGTATATTCTCCTGCTTTGGCTGTCGGAAAATAGCCAAAGAGAGGGAATTGTTCTTCGGTACATCCAAGGTGTCTTATTAATTGCGCTGCCTTCTCACCTGATATCTTCTCCACTTTCTTTATCACCTTCTCTGCCTCGGCATCGTAAGTACTGATCGCTGCCAATATTGCTTTCTTATCTGCCGCGCCTAAGCGCAAGTCACGGCTCTTCGATATTTCATCCACTAATCCGGAAAAAGCATTAAAATCCATAAACACATCGTCGCCGATATGTGCCCATAGATTTAGTGCAGCGTCATGCAAAGCCTTGGGCTTCTGCCAGGTTGCTACTTCTACCAATTTGGCTACCTGCTTTTTGTTTAAGCCCCACTCTTCTTTCTCCGCGCGTTGTGTTATTTCATCAATTTTATTACCTAAGTCAACATACACCAAATCGCCATATGTTTCATAGAGTGCTGCCATTGGCACCCTAAGGGATCGATCAAAACGTAGCTCATCTAAAGCTGCCGCCGTGAACTGCGCTTTTAAGCGTTTTGGTCGCTCGATATTAACTTTAAAATAACCGAAATCTGCGTTTTTAAATTGCTTGATTTGTAGTGGACTTTCTTCTGAAGAATCTGCTTTATTATCGAGATAAGCTTGCACAATTTCTGCTACGTGCTCTGGTGCGAATTCAGAATTCTTATTTCCTAAATTTTTACGAAGCTTACGGTACAGGTTATTGGCATCTAGCAATTGTACCTGCCCTTTACGCGCAGAGGACTTATTGTTATTGAGCAACCAGATGTAGGTGGTGATACCTGTATTATAAAATAAATTATTTGGCATCTGCACAATGGCATCCAATAAATCGTTCTCTATAATATATCGGCGGATGTTGCTTTCGCCTGAACCGGCATCTCCTGTAAATAGCGACGAACCATTATGCACCGAAGCGATACGGCTACCGATCCGATTGGAGGTAGGTGCTTTCATCTTATCGACCATTTCCATCAAGAACAATAGCTGCCCATCGGAACTACGGGGTGTTGCATCTACGGTCTCCCGATTGCCCCAATAGTCTCTGAGCTTAATCTGGAAACGGCTGTCGATAACTTCCTTGCCATCCTTGATGTATTTTTGTTCGGAAGCCCACGATTTACCGTATGGCGGATTGGACAACATGAAATCGAATTTCGTATCGGCAAATTCGTTCGTTGACAAGGTCGAACCTACTCGGATATTCTCTGGATTTTTGCCCTTAATCATCATGTCGGACTTACAAATCGCATAAGTCTCGTCGTTGATCTCCTTTCCGTAGAGATAGACATCTCCTTGATACTTGAATGCGGGATCTTCTATCAAATAGTTTTCGCTTTCGGTAAGCATACCTCCACTTCCACACGCGGGGTCATAGATCGTAATGATATTAGGCAAATTTCCTTTTAATGGCTCAAATACCAAATGGGTCATCAACTGTATGACTTCACGTGGTGTAAAGTGCTCTCCGGCCTCCTCATTATTCTCTTCGTTAAACTTACGGATCAATTCTTCGAACACATAGCCCATACCGAGATTGGACAATGCAGGGAGCAATCGCCCTTCTGGATCATTCTTGACAAATGGAGTAAGGTTGATATAGGGTGAAGTGAATTTCTCCAGAACGTCTAACAAAACATCCTTAGTAGCCATATGGCGAACTTGTGCATGTAGATTAAACTTGGCTATAATTTCCTGTACATTGCTGGAAAAACCGTTTAGATATTCTTCAAAATTGGCAATTAGCTTTTGCTGTGAGTTGGTAGCTGTCCCTTTAAGCTTCTCCATGGTCCAAGGCGACGTATTGTAAAATACATAACCGGATGCAGCACGCAGACCATCTCCATCAAGCTCGACTTCTCCTAAATCTTCTCGCTGATAACGGACTTCTTCTAGTACAGCGTCCTTACTGACTTCTAGAAGCGAGTCGATACGGCGTAAAACAACAAAGGGTAATATGATATCGCGGTACTTGCCGCGGACGTATACGTCTCGTAGGCAATCGTCGGCAATAGACCAAATAAAACTAACTAACTTATTATGAGAATGGTGGGTCATAAATCAATTTGTGATAATAATAGAATACGTGGTAAACACATAGAATGCCCTAAAATACCAATTTTGAGGACAAAAACCGACTGAAATGTTTAAAATGTTTACTGAAATGTTTAAAATGTTTGGACTTAGGGCGCGATGGATGTGGGTGGAGTGGGTTATACATCTTAGAACGTGGGCGTAAAACATCAACTTGACAAGCTTGTCATTTTGGCAAGTTAGGATTGTTAAAGGTTCCCATCGGAATTGCAATTAATATCCGAACTTAAAAATACCCCATCTGGGGTATTGCATAATAAATACAATAGGAGTATTTTAGCGTCAGATACGATTATTCACTAGCCGCATCTATTTGATTATAAATTAATTTAATTCAACCATAATAACCTAATTAACAATATAATTATGAAAAATTTACTCTTTGCATTTTGCTCCTTCTTTGCCTTCCAAATTTCTTTTGGTCAAGATACCTTAGTTTTCGATTCTGAGCGGATTTCGAATCCAAGGTTTGACTCCCTCAACTACACTGTCGGAACGTATCATAAGATACTTCACTACAACGATCCCATTTTATACGTGGGCGTTCTTCCGTATTTTAAATCGGCTAAAACAAGATCGATGCCTCTGACCGATGGCGAAGGCAAAAACGGATATTTATTAGAAGGCAACCTGATTCACCGACTTCCTTTATATAAAGGTCATTACTACAGCCCTGAATGGGCTCGCAGAATGCGCCTAACCTTTGATGCAGGTTTTATGGTTCGGATGACAAGAGACAACTCTAGTCCTTTATTGCCTAGTAATAACAGATTTGGTTTAGGATTGGATTACCTCATAACCTCAGCTGAAAATCAAGATAATGCATTTAGGAATCTGCACGTATGGACATCTCTACAGGTACATCATTACTCCAATGGACAAAGCGACAATGGGTTCTACGAAAGCACATCTCCGCTTAGGAATAAATATAAAAACGGAGACTTTAGTACGAACTACGTCCGTCTTTCGCTCTTTGCTTCGAAAGAAATATTGAACAGAAGTTTGATTTCTGGTAGCCTAGGTTATCAACATGATATGGCTATGGGCGATCTATTTAAGTTAAGTCCTGAGTTGAAGAACTCCTATGGCCTAAATAGCTTGTTATTCTCTATGCAATGGCTTCGACGAGCTGAGTATAGCGTAAAAGACAGTCCCTCGACAAGGACGCGATATATTGGTCAAATACGTCAGCTAGCCTTCCGATCTGAAATGTCATACATCTTGGATTCTGATTTAGATTTATTTCCGGGGTCGAACAAATATCGTTTTGGCATACATAACTATCTTACTTATTACCCATGGGCTAAAGGCACCGTTGGCGTTATAGCCAAGCATTATTTCGGACGCGATTATTTAAATATTCGCTTTGACGACGTGGTAAATAGTTATCAACTTGGGCTGGTGGTTGATATAGGAAGACGATAATACCATGTAAATCCCTGTTCTATGCTTAACTAAGTTAAGCATATGAAGATTTATCCATATGCTTTTTATGCTCTGCCAGGGGATCTACCGTATTCCACCGGCGGATTTCAGTATTTTAGGACCTGGCCGCGTAATCGTACTGTCATCCAAGCTCGCCCTGGAGTTATTTACTTATTTTTCTTTGTTCCGTTATCAACAATCTTTTTATACTCCTCCAAAGTCGGTATATTACTATTTTTAAAGACTTCCTTAATTTCTTCACTCGCAAGTTCCTTGTTCAAATAATAAGCCTGTAACAAATGGTAAATTGCATCTTTTTTTCTAGTTTTCGTCCAAACTCAATTCAGCGCCATCTATTGTGGCTTCCGCAGTCATAATAATATATATATCGAAATGTGCATAGGAACAATTGTACTTTTTTGCCATAAAATATGCATAATAAAAAAATTCTTCCCAATTCTCTTCTGCAAAACGATGCTCCGAAGCTAACCTGTAGGCGTCACAATCTCCAATATTAATTGCGTTAGCTAGTTTTTCGTGCATGCCAGTATCCAACTCTTTTTGCCAATTGCTGACACGTTTGTTCTCATCTATTTTTTCCCTCCAAGAATTAATACAAGAAGAAAACAACAAACAAATAAATAAAACGAATATTCTATTTTTCATATTTCTTATCGCCAGTAAATGTTTTGGGCGCAATCCTGATAACTGGTCGCTTACTAATTTGCTTTCCTTCCCTAAACTTTATTCCCATCCCATCAGAAAAACTACCACCTCCTTCGTTTGTCCATGTGGTCTCACTTCCTGAAGATTTATTCCAAAGATCATTGATAAAGGATTGGGAAAGCATTCCAATCTGGATCTATAAAGTTGATCGGATTGTTATTGGTATACACGTACGGAGAAAATATCCTATATTTTTCCGCCTGTGGATCAATAACATTCCACCGTCCTATCTCCGCGTCGTAGAACTCGCGACATAATTACAACCGAAAGTAGGCATCTTCAGCTATATCGAAGACTGGTACAATAACAATAGGATACATTCTGCGTTAGGATTTATCCTCGGTCATCATCGCTTTCAAATTATGTTTTGTCTTTATATATACCCCAGTTATTATTAATTTTTAAAAATGTAATCTTTTCATTTCTAAAACTATTCATATTTCCGCATTTGTCAAAACGATAACTAATAACTTCTTCAACAGGAAATTTTTCAGACTTTATTTGAAAAGATATTTCATCAAATTTCCCGCAGTTGCCTTTCAAAGAAGTTGAACAAATAACCTTTGAGATTTTTAGCTTTTCCATTTTCTTTGAAATCGTTTCAAGATATCGAATATTACCGTTTTTACTATATTTCTGTTCTACTGTAAATACAATTATATTTTTATCGTTGTCAACATCTATAAGTTTAATATTATCAATTATCTCTTTTTTCAATAAATTAAAATCATATTCATTTCTTTCGAATTCACTTTTTAGTAGAGTTTCATTATTATTACATGAAACTATCATCGAAAAAAATAGCACGTTCAAAAAGGTATTCCTTAAAATCAAAAAATATTTCTTCATCGTTATTTTATAATTTATTCTTTCTTCCAAAGCTCTTGTTTTCAAAGTATTTTCCTTGTTTTAAAAGAATTTTTGCATGTTTACGTCCTACAGATATTGCTTGTTGCTCCCAAGGTTCATCATTTCTGTCACGAGTCCCGTTTTCAGCCAGCCAATTAGGATCAATTAATGCACCATGATAAACTCCCATCAGGATCAATATACCTTAGAGGATTCATACGCATAGCGATAAGGAGACCGTCGTCTGTTCTCGTCCGCCATCGGATCTACTACATTCCACCGTCCTATCTCCGTATCGTAAAAACGCACTTCGTAATCGTAATACTCTACACTTTTTTCATTTGCCTATCCAAATCACTCATAACGAAATGGATTAAATCTATTTGCTATATCAAATCTTGAAGGATATTCTGTTGGATCAATACCTTCTATCTCCATACTAGGAAGAAATTCTAGCAAAAGGTATTGATTAGGCAATACAAATATTGTTCTTACCGAGTATGCATCCGCCCTTTCAGACAATACCTCAACTTTCCTAAAACCTACGCCTAATTTCTTTTTTATCGTCTTGTATTTGTACGGATTGTTATTTATACTATCTTTTGTAATTACCTCTCCATCTACCTTCACTTCTGCATCAATACTATAACCGTCTGATGTTGGTGATGACATGCCCAGATATATGGTCGTCTCAGACTTTAGACCAAAGAGAAAAAAAGTTATCAGCGCCAGAACAGATATCCAAATTATAATTTTTCGTTTCATTGCTATTTATTTACTTGTGCCACAATCCTACATCATTTATATGACCATCATTGGTCACTCTCTAACATCAATCGTATTTAAAATGAATATGGAGGCTATCTAAAGAATTGCCATATACTTTATAAATGCTATCACGCACATGCTCGCTGTCAGGATCCCTCCTTGGCCAGAAGCTTAAAGCGTCGAGCATCTTCCTTCTCAGTTTGGTCTTATTATCAAAGAAAAAGAACAGTTGAAAACCTACATCATTTTTAGGAACACGGAAGGTAGTATCTTTTTCATTGACGCTAAGATGGATAACATTGTTTTCGTCCTTCGACAGCGCAAATTCCTTTATGAGAATATATGTATCAACTCTGTAGTTAGCTATCATGGTGTCCACTAATATTCCCCCATTCAGATAAATCTGCACTTTACTACTATCAATATTCTCAGTACGCGCTCCGTTGTAATAAATTTTGCTGGCCATTTTACCGTTATCACATGAGACGATACCCCCTAAAATGACACTTAAGAAAAATCCAATGTATATATTCATCGCACTCTGGTTTATTTTTTATAGGCAAAACTAAGCTCGGCAATCAGATTTTCTACCGCCTGATAGGTTTCGCTTCGACACCTTGCTCAATTCCTTTCAATAATCCTCGATTCCTAGCCTTCTCCAATTCTATTTTTATTCATTCAGTTTATAAAACGTTACGGGTTTATTTGCCATATCTTCTCAACTGGTAAATGACCAACATAGATATAGTAAAATACAGAATCATTTACTTGCGTTTAAATCTTCAAAATCGGCTTTGATAAATTCCCAATACTTACCTTTAAAACAGATCGGGTCAAAATCGTTATCGGCTTCTTCGAAATTAGTAAGGTTTGTTAGAATTAAATTTCGGTCATGCGAATATGGGTAACGCTGTTCATGAAGAAGTAACATCTCGTTTATAGAATAGTGATGTAATAGCTCATGAATATCCCAAAAATCTTTTTTCCGACCATATGGTAATGCAACATAAATTTATCTTTTTTGTAATGTCATTGGCTCTATCTTATGATCAGCTAAAACCTGCTTTACTTTTTCCGACCCATAAAATCGTGTAATTTCATCTTTTTCAGATTGGTTTCCTCGTTCAAAAACACGTTTTATAACTGCTTTATATTGATTTTCCCAATCAATCTTATCGATATCAGTATCCCAAAAAAGAGCTTTCCTCAGTAAGCTAAGATCAGGAATCTGGTTTTTAAAAGTATTACCTTTGACTTTCTCAATATCATGATAGGTCTGCAACAACGCAAATGTCCCCTCTTCAACTCCTAGGGCTTTATCTACTTTTAAAGACAAAGGGACAGAAATACCTCTCTTGCCTCTGATGATTGCATTAAAAACCTGTCTGTGCGTATCTATTGACAAGGCAAAGGGACTCGGTTTAATTGCCCGCTTTTTTAACTCCCGTTCCAGAATCAGACCGGGATGGATTCCTTTGAACCGTTCAAAACTTCTTTCCATAACACAAATGTAATCAATTTTGATTACAAATAATAGCTATCCTTCAAAAAGCTGCCCTTTGAAATTGAGATATAATACTTGCTAACATCACACATAATAGGGCAAAATTTCAAACAAATAAAAGAACAAAAAAACTATTTTTTTTAGCAATTTCAAAAGTTTAGTAAAAGGATTTTTGTTAGATTTGCTAGAGAGATCCCATTTATGAAGAATAGTACAAAGATAACGAATGCGAGTATAGAGTCGGCTGGCTTACCGAAGGATGCAAAACAGGTCATTGCTGAATATATATGGAATGGATTTGACGCTAAAGCTTCAACAGTATCTATGGATATCAGTAGCAATCAACTGGGCTATATAGAGCGTATCCGTATCTCGGACAATGGTGAAGGTATTGCTCCTGATACCCTAAATTATTCTTTTGGCAACTTTCTAGACTCTTTAAAAAAAGAGCAGCCGAAACGCACGTCGTATACTCGTGGCAAGAAAGGAAAAGGACGTTTTTCTTTCTCACTATTTGCAACACGTGCTACTTGGCATACCGTGGTCGCTATAAGTGATCAGTTGATGGGATATAAACTCCTGATCGATAGGGATACAAAAGAAGAATACGAAAACTCAGAACCACAACCTACTACTGCGTCGAGTACGGGTACCATGGTGGTACTGGAAGGGGTATTTGGTGTGAATGCCGCGACATTGCAGTCTGAAGAATTTGTAGATTTTTTGGCGCAGGAGTTTGGTTGGTTCTTGCATCTCAACAAGGATGCAGGATACAGTATCCAGATCAATGGAAAAGCTATCTCTTACCAACAGCTGATTCAGGAGACGGACGAGACTTCGTTTACGATATACAGTCCCGAAGAGAACTCTTTTGTGTTTAAGGTGAATTATATCCGGTGGCAATATCCTATTGGAGATCGCTACTACTATTATTTTTTAAACAGCCATAAAGTGGAGGTGGCCAAGCAGTTGAGTAGCTTCAATAACAATGCGATTGAATTCCATCATTCGGTGTATGTGAAATCAGCTTTTTTTAACGGGTTTGACCTGTCAGACATGACATTGTCGACTGAAGGAAACTTATTCAGTGAAAAGGAACAGCAGATAGTTTACCGCAAATTATTGTTGGAACTGCGTGAGATGCTTGAGCGTAAACAAAAGAAATACGTGCGCGAACAAGCGGTGGGTGTTAAGCTACAGGAACTGCTACAAAAGAATCTACTTCCACACTACAGTTCTTCTGCTAGCGATCAGAATCGTAAAAATACATTATTGCAACTGATACAGGAACTATATATTGCTGACCCACGAGCGTTTGTGGGTATCAAAGTAGATTTGATCAGAACGTATCTCGGATTCTTGGACTTGTTGCTACAAACTGATCGCAAAACGGAAATATTACCTATCGTAGAGCAAGCCATCCCGCTATCCGACAGAGAACGTGAACGGATCCGGAAGATTTTGGGTTAGATTAAAGCATTTACGTAATTCCCAATGATAAAACTGCTGCGTTGCAGTTTTGAAAAAAGCCCATTCTCTTGCACAGATCGCTGGTTTCTCCGTACAGAATTATTAAAAGTCGAATATTGTGGTAGAAATCATATTCCGTCTACGGCTATCATCATGTGGGGACTAAATGGTAGTAAATAACCATCATTTTCTGTAAGGTGAAGTAGTTCTATCAATGTATCTCTTTTTTTATCATCTGCCATATGCGCAAAAAAATTACTGTCCAGCCAGGTCATACCCTCTACCGCATAAATATTTAAGCAGGTCAACTCCTGCTCGATAAATTCCTGTTTAAGCTGCTCAGGTCTATGATAGAATGCTTCCGCCAATAGCCACGGAAAGCCATCAGCCGGATTGTGCCTGCCTGTTGTTAATTCTTCTTTACACATTTCAAAGAAAGATTTTTTATGGATCAAGCCATTTAGGAGCCCGACTAAAGTGGAGGCTGTGTAGTTTATTGCAAATCCGAGGATGATCCCGTTGGTCTTTACTACACGTCTAGCTTCAGCAATAGTTTTAGCTCTATCTGCTTTCTTCTGAAGATGATAAAGAGGCCCATGAAGTATTACTAGGTCTGCATGATTATCTGGGAACGGCATTTTTTTTGACTCCCCCTGCTGTACAGTATATTTATTTTTCAATTTATTCGCTCTTTGAATGGCTTGATCTACATGTTTTTGAACGGGCTCTATCAGATGAACTCGGTGTCCTTTCAATGACAGCCATTCCGAATACTTTCCGGTACCACCACCTACATCAATTATCGTTATGGAGGGGGAAGAGATGTATTTTTCAATGAGTGATTTTATCCTTTCAAATTCAAATATACCCATGCCCTTATCAAGCCGGGTTTCTTCAGAGGCTCTTTCGTAGAATATCTCTATGTCTCTACTGATTAGCTGCTTACTTTTCATTACATTTTCTTATTAGATACATATCTGACATATGAAATATATGACATGATGATGTATCGCTGATTCTAAAATCAATGATTACTAATTATTAAATAAAATGCTTGTGTATAACTATCTGTGCATTAAAATTGGAAGATTCCTATGCATTCTTAACTCTCGGAAGAGTCCGTCTCTCTTGTCAAGACGCAGATAATATGTTAGACGTAGTAAAACAGACTGCAAACATAAGAATTTTTTAGTAATTTGTGAGTTAATTATAAACTAATCAAATAAGGAGAGATATGACAAATTTTTCGCGAAGAGACTTCCTTTATGCTTTGGGTGTATTGGCAGCGGGAACAACAGTTCACATGCCATCAAAGGCGTTTGGGTTAACAAGGAAATTGCGCGTGACGCTGGTGGGCACTGGTGTTCGCGGAATATCATTTTGGGGACGCAGACTGGTAGAGCAGTATCCAGACTTGCTTGAATTCGTAGGACTTAGTGATATCAATCCCGGTAGATTGGAGTTTGCAAGAGAATACATGAAGGTGGACTGTCCGGTGTTCTTGGATTTTGATGAAATGCTCAATCAGGTAAAACCGGATCTGATCATTGTATGCACCAAAGACTCATCCCATCACACATTTATTATCAACGGACTGAAGGCTGGATGTGATGTCCTGACCGAAAAGCCATTAACGACCGATGAGGTCAAAGCCCAAGCAATACTGGATGCCGAACGTCGATCTGGGAAAAACCTGATTGTCGGTTTCAACTATCGATGGAGCCCGTACATGACCAAAATCAAAGAATTGCTGCAAAACGGTGAAATCGGAGAGGTTACTTCCGTGGATTTCAACTGGTACCTCAACGTGCATCATGGGGCATCGTATTTCCGACGTTGGCATGGATTGATGAAGGATGGCGGATCACTATGGATACATAAAGCTACCCATCATTTTGATCTGCTCAATTGGTGGTTGGATTCGGATCCGGAAGAGGTTTTCGCTTATGGTGCACTGGAACATTATGGAAGCAGTGGCCCTTTTCGCGGTACGAACTGCCGTAGTTGTGATCATAAAACCGAATGCCAATATTATTGGGACATCACCAAAGACAAGCACGCCATGCAGCTATATGTCGCCAATGAAGAGCATGATGGTTATTGGCGCGATGGATGTGTATATCGACATGAAATAGACATCTACGATAAGATGTCAGCACAAATCAAATATGCAAATAACACCATCGTCAATTATTCGTTGACGACGTATTCTCCATTTGAAGGCTGGCGAATTGCATTCAATGGACAACATGGCCGTATAGAAGCCTGGCTGGATATTCCATGGATGAAAAATGAACAGCTAGATCAGGAGAGCCTGCACGCGGCAGAAATGGAGCAAGCAACGCGCGATGATATGATCCATGAGCCGCTAGTGCTTTATAAGAATTGGAATGAATATAAAATCATCCAAGTCGGAAGCGAACGGAGCGGACACGGCGGAGGAGACAGGAGGTTGCATGACAAGTTATTCAAAAACCCGGAATCGGCCGACCCGTACAAGCATTCGGCAGGCATACGTGATGGTGTAATGTCGGTTCTGGTAGGCGTAGCCGCAAGGAAGAGCATTACTACAAACGCACCAGTAAAAATCGCAACGCTTACCGACCTGGTGCCCATGGTGAAGCGGGAATAGCACCCTTTTCATGACCAGACGACATATTCTTGCAGTTATTACCGAAAGTGAGCAAAGTTATCTGTTTAGGAAAGCAATTGGATGGATAATATAGTTCATTGGAGCCTGAGGTAAAAGACGGAGATTTTGCTGACGAGGTACTTAATGTGCCATTTCTTTTGGCAACAAATTTTGCTCTCCCAAGACTTGTGGTAGATGATTGAGTACGTAGGCAATATCAAAACTATATTTATCTCCATCGTGACTCATTATCGTAAATACCATCATTTTCGACCAACTTTGGATATTAATAAAAATCTGATCGGTTGTCGTGTAGTGAATTGGGTAACCTACTTACTGATTTCTACTTCTATAAACCCGGTCCTTTAACTTTTTGATATGATTACTGTCACTCACCATTGGGAAATATGCGCTATTATACTTATTGCGGTAGCTCGTGAAATAAAAAGAGTCTGCTAGGCGCTCCGGATCATCACCAGGGGTGGCAAATACCAGTGCTGGGTTTACCATCCGTTTAAAAATGACTGGATTTGAAAATATGGTATCTAACCTAACTGTTAGATTATTGTTATTCTTTTTGGCAAAGGAATTAGAGGTCAGGCTTTCTAATTTAACAGATGAGCTATCTGTGAGAAACTCGACCGCCCAGGTCTGCCGATTTTCCGGTGTAGTAGAATTGAATACAATATCTCCCTGCTTGTGTAGTTCGCCTTCTCTGATCTGCAATATTTCTCTTACATTAATAAGGTTGCGAGTTAGGTGCACACTATCGTTAAAATTAGGATCAGTTCGTCGCACTAACCTGATGCCTGGTGAAGTAAACCTGTGATAGTAATGGATCGGAGTACAATGAAAGACCTTTCTTGGCCACGTCTGTCCTTTCGCTACGAACAGATAATGAACACCTAGCGTAATCATACTATCGACTAATGATGTTGTATAGCTGATTTCGCCCGGAGAATTTAGAAGGGTGTCATACTTGGCATATACATCGAACGACGCCAATTGAAATGAATCCAGACGCGTGGTCTTAGGCAATGCAGGCACATAATGGGTGGACCTACAAGAGGATACGAAGGACAGGCCTACGAGAACCAAAACAAAAAGAGAATTAATGGTCTTCATGCTGTAAGTGATTAGAAATAAATACCTGAGATTGTACGTATATTGATAACCTTAACTTTGAGTTGTCGATATGAAAGGGCATATTTCTCATATAGTGGATAGCTTTTTGCCCCTGTATAAGTTTCAGATTTGGATTGGTAAGTTTTAGGTTTATATTTCCCATCTGATTATGACCCACCGTAAAACGCCAGTAATCTTCATTGTATCGTATCTCTGACAGGTCCTTGTAATCCACGTAATTGTCTCCAATTTTCTTCGCGGCTTCGTATGCAAGATGGGTATAGCCGGTAAAACGATTGTATGCAAGGGCAAAGTGATCAACCACTCGATGTCCACTTCGATGCCATGCCACCATCGCACTGCTGGTATACCAGCGATCGTACCCATCGATAAGAAATGTAGGCATCACACCGTCGTTCTGATAAAAAATATGTACTTCCCGAATCTTAAGATTGAAAGTGCCTACCCGTTGAAATCTATTCCTGTCACCGGGATTTAACATTAAAATACCTTGGGTACCGAGCGAAATAGAGGAGTAATACGGGTTTTTGATTGCCGGCATACTTAAGTCGGCAAACGCATAAAAGGGCTGACTATATTCTGGCTGGCGATGACGAGATGTCTTCGTATCGTCGTGATATAATGAGACAGGGATCTGTAGGCTACCGAAAAATTGGTGGGACATTTTTTTATCGGCCGTTGAGAAGGTATTCCACTTGAAAGAGTATTGTACCTGTGGAGTTACGCCGAGCCACTTTCCTTGATAAAGATACCCTGCATTAATATTGGCTTCGATAAAAGGTAAGAATTTTTTGACACCGCTGAGATGTAATCCAACGGTGATATTACTTCCCAAACCGTAGGAATTGGCTCCGTTGACGGAATACAATTGTGCATACACCAACGTATTGACACACAATAGGATTGCACAAAACAATATTGATTTCATAATGGGTTAATAACTTGTAATAAAGATATAAAACATCTATTAATTTGTTACCAAAAGATTTTACTTTTTTATTTCAAGCCATAATTGCTTCGTGCGTACAGCGTAACGGCCAAACGAATTCGTCTTAATTATATCTTATCATTTTTCCACTGTAGCTTTGAACTTTGCGGTAAATCAGGGGTTGTACACTCGATCAAGCCGTCACCAAGCAATGGGTTAATTATATTGTTCACTTGTCCAGAGATGCTCCGTTGGTTTAATGCTACAGAAATATCTTTTCTAGATCGTGTTTTTTCTAATACAATATGTAGCCCGCTGCTATACAATGTGGTTCATCCAGCTCTTGTCACAGCTCCTGCTGTAGCTCCTGCTGTAACTCCTGCTGCCACTCTTGCTGTGTTGAAATACCCGTACAAAGTAACCCGGTTGTCGTACTACACAGTGCCGATCCGGAGGTAATTTTATAACCACCTATACAGACTTTCAAAAGTTCTGTGCATTTTTTTCATAGTTCTGTACAACTTTATGATAACGCGGCACAAAGTTTTCAACTTTCTGTACGGCGGATCGTTAGTTCTGTACAGGGAAATGACAAATCTGTACGGGGAAATGGCAGTTTTGCACGATAAACTTAAAGAGCTAATTACGAGGTTAAACCAGCTAAGTAAGGCGATTACAACTTACGCATTTCATAATTTATCTTTTATACTTTTTATTTGGCTTCCTACTTGTTTGAAATATAGACACCACTAAAATTTCCTTTTTCTTGGGGTAAATTTTATAAACAATCAAAAATGGAAAAACCTCTGTAATTGCTTCTCGGTAATTTTTTAGTTTTTCAGGAAATTGTAACGGATTGTTGGCAACATGTATAAAAACAGCATCAATAGCTTGGGAAAATCGTTCTCCTAATCCTTTAGACCTTCTTCATACCAAAGATAGGAGCTTAGGTACTCTTTCTCAGCCGCTCTATGTAAAATAACACGATAGGACATGTCATTTATTCAAAGCCACAGCCTTAGCTTTAACTTCTTCCCAAGTAGAGGCTGTGACTTCTCTGCGCTCATATTCCTCCACCCTACGATCTAACTCTGCCATAAACTGAGCGTCATCCCATGGATTATCTTTCGCAGCAATCTCTTCCTCAACCATCGTATAGATAGCTTTGACCTTTTTTTCCTCCGCAAACCGGATATAATCGTATAATTTCTCTCTAATTACGTTGGTACGCATGATGATCACTCCTTTTTATCTAATACACGAATATACGATTTTTGAACGTAATCCACAAATCGTGGTATGTCGGAAATGCCGACATAATTATGAGCCAATTGATAACTAAGACTGCTTCGTCATACTTCCTCGCAGTGACGAAGGATTACCTCCTGCTCGCGACGAGAACGATAACGTCTCTTATACACATTTGAATCTAGTGATGTAATCATAGCCGCTTTCGCTTCTTTAAGACATGAAAGGCTTAGTAGATGCTGCCGTATATTTTCACCGATTCCTTTTCGGGATTCACCGAATAATTGGAGGTGCTGGTCTAATCGCCATTCCTTAATGGGGACTTCTGCCCTACTTTTGAACCATACAATACGACATAACAACTTTTAAAACATAAAAAAAATGAAATATCCATGTAGCACAGGCTGCACAAATACCCATGAATTCTGTTTGGATATTCCATATGGCAATTAAAAAAACAATTTATATACATATGAAAACAACTATCATCACCTCCATCGCAACAGCTCTTATCTTATTTGCTTCTTCTATGGCATTCGCTACTGAGAAAAACAGTCCTACGAAAAACATGAATGCTATGCGTACCATCGCTACGTATCTAGATGCTACCGCGTTAGGCAATGCACAATTTAACGAGCAATTATTTGCTACCGATTTCGAATACTGCAACACAGCAAGCGACAATAAATACGGCAAAAAGGCGTACACGAAATTCTTAAAAGAAAACAAAGGATTGCAGTACAACTGCAAAACGACTTACGAAATACTGGATGAAAGCGGAAACTCTTGCGTAGCGAAAGCTACAATGGAATTCCAAAATTTCACCCGTGTCGACCACATTACACTGAGCAGCACCAAAAATGGCTGGCAGGTAAGCAAAGTGGTAACGACATACCCCTAAAACTGGGTATTTTTGTTTCAACTTAGGCCTGCAGGAGTGCAGGCCATTTGTGTTTAAATTAACCTTGCCCTTTTTATTAGTCTTAGCACTTTGCGTTTGACGTTGCGATTACCATCTTTTTGAACTGTCACGGAATCCTTGACAGTTCAAAAAGGTTCTAGTCATCTTTCATTAAGATGCTTAGTGGTTAGTGCATTTTTTGCAACAACCACTCCTTTTTATAATTCACGAGCATCAAAAATATCTTTAAATGTCTTCATATACCAAGCGCCTAATACGGACGTTGAAATTATAGGGATCTTTATTCACCCCAAGAGCAGTCTACTTCGAAATCGGGAGGAATATTTACTCTCCACTGATCAAATCATACGGACTTTGAGTTCTTGTATAATAGCCCGCCCCTCTAGGGTGGCTAAGAAATCTTGGGGGAAATTATTTTTAAAAGCGCGCAGCAACATTGAAAAATGCTCACTATCTTCTTTAAAGTAAACTTTAAGATCCGGATTGACTATTTGATTGCATATCTCATTATTTAAAGCAGGAAATATCTATTTGTTGTCCTTGACTAACTCATTACGCACCTTCTCGACAAAATCAAGGGATACTTCAACAAAATCTGCAATAGATGCATCAGACCAATCATGTTGGACAATAAGTTTTTTTACAATCTCATAATTTTTAGTCCCCATTCCTTGTTCAATTCCTTGTTCCAATCCTTCCTTACGAGCTCTTTCTTGTTCAATGATAGCCGTTTCCCGGATTGATTCCGCGTCCCATTTACGTTTTAAACTCACATCGTACATAGCCTTTTCCTCCTTGCTTAATTTACTATATTCAGCTATACTGAATAATTTTTCAAAAATAGGCTTACGCAGATAGCGGGGTAATTTATCCATCACGGACATATTCTTCAATACATATAACCATCTATCCAAATCGTTGGACAACTCTGCTTCACCTTTGGTAAAGTTAATCAATTCTAAGTAAATAAAACCAAGATCTTCGTAAAAAACTTCACCTGTCTCCCTGTTACACAAGCAAATATCGTGCATAAAATCTTTAGAACCATTGCCTCCCGGAATACGAAATCCATCCATCAGTACGATAACATACACCTCGCTGATAGCATAATTCCACTGTTTTCGATTTCCTTTAGGAGCCTGATCGGCGATCAATTTACTTCCGTAATACAGCAAGCGTCTTTTGAGATTAATCTGGGAGCTACGCTGGACTTCGATTATAAATTTTTCTCCATTTGTAGCTGTACAAGTCAGGTCAAAGATTACGCCTCCTGTGTCTTCAGTGTCTCCGACATGTTCATTCCTATTGTAAACAATATCTTCGATATCTTTACGTCCAAGAAATACACCATTGAGAAAAGCTATCAATAGGTCTCTATGCGGCTCCATTCCGAATATCCGTTTAAAACCAAAATCGGTGGTTGGGTCTATATATCTATGCATAAATATTTTGGATATAACTAGTTATTACTGTCAAAAGTACAAAATACCGATCATTAAAACTAATTTTTTTAGTAAAAAACTAACGATTACTGACCGCTTTAATTGCTTACAATTTCAGCGCTATATATACTGTCTATCTATACACGATAATTATCATTATTGTACGTGGTGAGCTAAACTAAATTGTTTGCAATAAAACCTATTAAGCGTTTCATTGTAAAATTCCCGAACAACAATTGTGAGGTATCAACGTTTAAAAAATTAGAAACTATGAATTTAATTGAGCAATTTCCAGTTTAATTAGGCAATTCTCCCCGGTGACAAAACTGCTATAGTCTACCATAGGAGGTTTATGGATCAGCACTCGGCTTTAGATTAAAAAACATCTGGCAAATGGAAAAAATGCTGCTGGGTAAAGAAAGGTTAGCAAGTAAAAAAGTCTCTCATTTTTACTTGCGGTTGCAGTTCCGATAAATTGGTCCAAATCAAAGATCTCACCGACAGGTCTCAAACCTTATGCTATTTCATTTGTTGATAAGTTGCTTATGAAGCATTGGCCCATATACATCATACTGCTCCTCCTAATTAGTGCCTGTACGCATATACGAACGTTGTTACAGCATACCGAGCGTGGCAAATACGAGAGCAGCTTCCCAAGGAATGACAGTCTCTTTGGGCTGTGGAAGGCTTCGCACGAGAGGGCGATGGCTGATCCCCTGCAAATCGAACTCCCTTATCTCGCTACTATACAAATCGGGCACCCTGATGCCTCTGCCATCGTATACGCCGTCTCCGTCAAACAGGGCCAACAACTGGTGGCTGAACTGAAAAGGCCTTCGGACGGGGTAGGCTTCTTATTGGAATTTTTTAACTCAAACACGACCCCGTCGAAAAAGCTGCTGGCAGAGCTATCTAGCGCATCAAGCACGGTTGAATGGTCGGCTCATGATGACGATAGTGTTCGAATCAGTCTTCAACCTTTGCTAAATGATTCGGCAGTGTACCATGTAAAGATCTACACGCAACCTGCTTATCATTTTCCGGTTATCGGTAAGGATAATGGCGCAATCCAGAGTTTTTGGGGAGCGGATCGAGATGGTGGTGCACGTCGCCACGAGGGTATAGATATCTTTGCTGCACGAGGCACTCCTGTACTGGCGGTCTCCGACGGACGGATCGACTTTGCTGGAGAAAGGGGAACCCTTGGTGGGAAACAGATATGGCTAAGCGAAAACAAACTGGGTTTCCGTGTATACTACGCTCATCTTGATAGTACGGCTGTCCACAGCGGCAGACAGGTGTTACGTGGAGATACCGTGGGATTCGTAGGCAATACGGGAAATGCCGCAGGTGGGCCTCCACATTTGCATTTCGGCGTATACGGACGCGGTGGTGCGGTAGACCCACTCAACTTCGTTAAAAAATTTGCTATTCCCACCGACTGGGAATATGACACATTACAGCCGAAAGCCTTGACAGAACGTATGCTATTACGTGCTGGGCCCGGCACTTCTTACCCTACTCGCTTACAGCTCGACAAAGGCGAACCTGTTAAACTGTTGGCTCAAACGGGCAAATGGCTGCATGTGGTAGCCAGGGATACGATAGCGGGATTTGTGAGGAGATAGTACTCCACCACATTACATCTGCCGACCTCCGGATCATAGGTATCTTGTCCCGCAATCGTACTTTCACTCCAGTGTATACAAACTTCCCCTTGAATGCATACCTCCCCTAAGCTCATCCTGAAGTTCCTACCATTAAAAGCACCGGCAACATTTGCTCCGCGGAGTATCCCTTACCGGAATTCGATAGATGTACGAATACCATCGTGCCACTGACATATGGCTGTCACTTGGCGGGCATAAGTTTGCATCATTAATTAAATCTTCTAAAGAATGAAAATGACAAACGAAATTAATTCTATGCTTGACGCAAGCAATTTTTACCAACCTGCTCTTATTTCAGTAAACGGTGTGATACTGGAAGTATTTGAAGCGGGTAAACAAAATGCTGGAAAACCTATTGTACTCTGTCACGGCTTTCCAGAACATGCTTTTTCTTGGCGTCATCAGGTGCCTCCACTTGTTGCAGCTGGCTATCATGTCATCATTCCAAATCAGAGAGGGTATGGCAACTCATCCAGTCCGACCGAAGTAACTGATTATGACATTGAACACTTGACGGGTGACCTCGTTGCACTACTCGAGTACTTTGGATATGAAGATGCTACTTTTGTTGGTCACGATTGGGGTGCAAATGTAGTATGGAGTTTGGCACTATTGCATCCTGAACGGGTAAATAAAATAATAAACTTGGCTTTGCCTTATCAAGAGCGTGGAGAAAGACCATGGATTGAGTTTATGGAAGCAATATTTGGAGGAGACTTCTATTTTGTTCACTTCAATCGACAACTAGGGGTAGCTGATGCTATAATGAATGAAAACGCATACCGGTTCCTCCGTAACATATTCCGCAAAAACGTACCTCCCATACCACCGGAACCTGGAATGCTAATGATAAATCTCGCAAGAGCAGAAAAACCACTTGGGGAACCATTAATGGAAGATAACGAACTGTCTGTATTTGTTTCTACCTTTGAGGCATCTGGGTTTACAGGAAGTATAAATTGGTATAGAAATCTTGATCGAAACTGGCACTTAATGGCGGACATAACCCCAATCATTCATCAGCCGACTCTTATGATATACGGTGAACAGGACACGATCCCAAAATCTGGAAATCTAAAAAATATCGTTCCTAATCTGGATATTATTAGTCTGGAGTGTGGTCATTGGATTCAACAGGAAAAACCAGAGGAAACTACCCAATCGATTTTAAAATGGCTAGAACAACAAAATGTTTAATAGGGAAATAGGTCTCTAGATGGGAGTCTTTTACGACTTTAAATGATCTCCACAGTGTAGAGACAATCACTTTAAATTCCGTTGAAAGCAGTTGGTCGGATATTCCGACCAACTGAAATTCTGAAAACCATAATATGCGGTGAGTGCTTACATAAGGCCGACATGATACAAAGTAAACTCTATATCAAGTAAGACAATTAACCTCGCAGGATAACTTAGCATAGGTAGATAAGACTGCTTCGTCATACTTCCTCGCAGTGACGAAGGGAATACTTCCTGCTCATGACGAGAACGATAACTTCCCTTGTACACATTTGAATTTAGTGATGCAACGATAGCGTGATCTTTTGCGTCTTTAAGACATGAAAGGCTTAGTAGATGCTTCCGTATATTTTTCACCGATTCCTTTTCGGGATTCACCGAATAATTGGAGGTGCTGGTCTAATCGCCATTGAAGCGGTTTGTTCATGAATAGACATGGCAGGCCAGGCACTATCCAGCTTAATCTTCTCTAGAGGTATATTTGTCTGGATACCACCATTCCAGTTATCACGCGTTACCGTCTCATTTCCTGCTATTTCATTGCCAGCTATATACCACTTTCCATGATCGTCATCATTTCGTTGTGAGGGGTTGGCGATACGGTAAGCTACTTCTCCAGGCTGGGTTGCGGGTCCTGGTTTATAATAGTTATTAACTATATTAAAGAATGCGATATTTAACTTATCGTTACCGACCTGTTCTTTCTCGCCACCATAACAGCTATTGTACCCCCAATTGTAAATGACATTATTTCGGTAATCGGTATAGCCTGCGCCCGATGCCATCCGTGGATTGCGACTGGTGTGATGGGCCAGTAGGTTGTGATGATAGGTGCTGTGGTTTGACCCCCATATACCGCCGAAGCCATGTGTACCTTTAACGTGATTTGACGCGTACAAGCTTTCGGCAACGATACACCACTGTACCGTAATGCTATCGCAATGATAAATGGACATTGTTTCATCGATACTCCAACTGGCAGATACATGATCGAGTATGATGTTCTTGGTGTACCTGCTCGACACCGCATCGTAATCTATTCCGGACACGTCGCCGGGTCTTACACGAATATATCTGATTATTACGTGATCAGCATCAATGCTCAAGGGATAGTTCTTGAGGCAGATACCATCACCTGGGGCAGTCTGTCCCGCGATGGTGATATATGGATTTTTTATCTTTATCGGACTTTCGAGTTCAATGTTGCCAGAGACTCTGAAAACCAAGGTTCGAGGACCCTCCGCATCTACGGCCATCCGAAAACTTCCTTCACCACGGTCATTGAGGTTCGTCACTTCATAAACGGCTCCGCCTCGGCCTCCTTTCGTATATTTTCCATAACCTTCGGCTGTTGGAAATGCAAGCTGTTGAGAATGGACCGCTGAGGTAAATATAATCTGAAGCACTAGAATCGGGAGTGTTAGTAGTAATATCTTTTTCATAATTTCTTGCTGTCGCTTTCGTTATATTCAGTTCGTAGATGTTTAAATAATTGATGACGTAAAGATATAAAACCGCGTTACGCTGTGCAACACCAAAAATTGCTGGTAGGTAAGCAAAATGAACAACTTATGACACAATTAAATCATAATGGACAAGGGTAAATTTATGCTGCTCGATTTAATTTGCATTAATTTCACGCTTTTTTTTGTATGCTATGGAATTTTAACCATCGTAATCTCCACAACTGGCTTTCTGAAATTTGTCAGGCTGGAAAGTGTAAAAGCTCTTCAGATCATTACCTACATAATTATTAGGAAACTTACCTTTCAATACTTTCATGTGGTAGATTTTCCCATTTTCTATTTTTTGAAAACTAAGTTCTAAATCCCGGCTTGAAACAACCATTTTATCGTCATCAACTTCTAATTTATCAACCTCAATATGGTATTTATTTTTTATATCTTTAAAAGGTATCTCTTTATCACAGTAATTAAAAATTATCAATTCTTTAGTATCTTTATTTAAATATATCGACGGGGAATTACAGTTACAGATAGTTGAAAAATCCATTCCGTATTTTTTGTAAATATCAGGTTCTTGTGAATTTACAACTGATAGTCCCGTAAGCCGCATATTAAACAAAGGCATAAAATTTTGTCCAAGCGTATGGATTTTCTCTGCTGATTCGATTGCTTCTTTTAAAATAAAAGTAAAGAAATATCCATCGCGAGAGACAACTACATATTTGTCGTCTATCAACGTCAGTTTTTCAAATGGAAAATTGGCGTTGGTTGTAATTATTTTAATGCTATTATCATTTTTCAGATTTAAATTTTCTTTTATACAATTCCATTTCTCCGGTTCAAAAGCTGAAAATGCGTCAGACTTTATTCCATTCCTTTTATCAATTTTTATAACTTTATCAGCATATAAATCATCTGCCTCTTGCTGTGAAAAATATCCTATTTCACTATTACAAAATCCGAAACTTTTATAAAATCCAAAGCTGTTGTGCCGGTTTTCGACTGTGTTAGTATGCTCGGGCTTCTTTCCGTGAGATGGCCTGGTACTTTGTTGGCATGAAAGCGACAGAAATACCAATAAAGAAATTGAAAAGTACTTAATTTGTTGACTCATAAATATTACTTTTAATTCAACTTCCTTTTCTAAATATCACAACTCTTGGAAAAAGAAAATCGAGCTGAAGGAAATCAGGAATAAAACTACAAAAGTTTAGCCAATTTCATCCGTGTAGACCACATTACGCTGAACAACACCAAAAATGGCTGGCAGGCCTCAGCTTTAACTTCTTACCAAATAGAAGCTGTGACTTCTCCGCGCTCATATTCCTCCACCGTACGATCTAACCCTGCCATAAACTGAGCGTCATCCCATGGATTATCTTTCGTAGCAATCTCTTCCTCAACCATCGTATAGATAGCTTTGACCTCTTTTTTCTCCGCAAACCGGATATAATCGTATAATTTCTCTCTAATTACGTTGGTCCGCATGATGATCACTCCTTATTTATTTAATACAGGAACATATGATTTTTTGAACTTAATCCACAAATCGTGGTATGTAGGAAATGCCGACATCTACTGCATTAGCTTGAGCTTGACAATAATTCTATTGTAAATCTAGTAGAGTTTTAAAACAATTTACATTCCACTTATGTTAACGTAAGTAAGCCACCGTATTAAATATGCTCGCTGTGAGCTATTTAATTATCATGTAAAAAATCAGAAACTATGAATATCACATTAGATCAGGCAGAGAAAATAATTACTTCTGCTAAAGAAAGAGCTGCATCAATTGATACAAAAATGAACATTGCAGTAGTAGACGCTGGAGCTAATCTACTAGCCTTCGCGCGTATGGATGGCGCGTGGTTAGGCTCGTTGGACATCTCGATTAAAAAAGCAAAAACAGCGCGTTTCTTTGATATGGACACGGGTGCGATTGGAGAATTATCCCAACCGGGCGGTTCGTTATACAATATTGAGCATTCAAATCGCGGACTGATTACTTTTCCCGGAGGCATTCCGGTCAAAAATTCATCCGGAGAAATAATAGGAGCAATTGGGGTGAGTGGAAGCTCTGTCGAAAATGACCATGATGTTGCCACTGCAGGTGCAAATGCACTTTAAGCGATTGACTTTCTTAAACTTAAGATGCACTTGGATTGTATTTGCTTGATGTGAATGCACCGTAAATTTAAAAATTGTGGTGTGTTGGTAATTCCGACACACCACTTTTTTAGGATGCCTTGCCATTAACTAATGTTAGCCCTATTATAAAATCAGTAACCTGACTAATAATTGCACAAATTGATTTGTCTTAAAGCAACTAGCCTTTCAAGAAATTATTTCAGTCATCGTCAACAAGATTAATGTCGGCAATATATCATCCAATAGGATCACTAACGTAGTTTTATTCCAAACATCCTGCTGTTGGCAAACCATTCCGCTCGATCAACACGTTAAAAGCAGTTAGAATTGTCATTGGTTCTGGGCAATCCACTTCCTGACTATCTAGCGTTTGGGGGTTGTGATTGTCCTTGGATTGTGAACTGATGCTGTATTTTTTTTCCAGACATTGTATAGGATGGTTTTTGCTCATGTATACACGCCTTTCGGTGACATCATCTGTGGTGGCCTGTGGTACTCCGGATTCGAAATGCCAAGCGGTGCCCTTTAGAAAAGCAAAATACAGCGAATCATTGGCAAGATAGTATTCGTCGGTAGCCTCATAATGATCATATTCGTTATATTGATGGGTTACCAAAAGAAGGTCCCCGCTTTGCGAGTAGTAGGTTACCCGACCTTTTTTCTCTTCGTGGCAGTTGTACTCAAAAGATGCTGTATCGAGTCTATTTTGGTCGATCAGTGATCGTGTCGCGGCATACAAGTGCTGAATGTGCTCGACGCTAAGCGGCGCTACACCAAAATTCGCAGTATCCGGAGCTACAGAAGGAATACTGTCCGCTTGCACTGTATTGATTGTCTTTTCTTGGTTGTTGTTACGCTGATCGCAGGAGGCAAAGCCTGCCATGGAGAGTGCTATATAAATAATAACCTTGTTCATATCTGTATTGATTGTTGCGACGTGTTAAAGAGAACACGCGACAGCGGGCCTTTGTTTTCAATAGTTGTACTATGTCAAAGCAATCGACTATATACAACGAATATGGGTTGAATTACGTGGTAGGACGAGTCTATAATTTGTTGGGAAAAGAAACACCTTGGTTACCGCAACAGGTTTACAGTCGTATTGGAGGCAATTATGGATAATGTATTTCTAGCTAAACTGTAAGTACTACGGCATGGGAAATAGAAATACACTAAAATTTGTTTTTTAATGTGTCGCCATGATGCAAAGTAAATTCTTTATCAAATAAGGCAATTAACTTTGGAGGACGACTTTACGTTCGTATCTAAGACTGCTTCGTCATACTTCCTCGCAGTGACGGAGGAGGCTCCTGCCCACGATGAGGACGATAACTTCCCTTGTACACATTTGAATCTAGTAATGCAACCATAACGTGGTCTTTTGCGTCTTTAGGACATGAAAGGCTTATTAGATAGTGCTGTATATTTTCACCGATTCCTTTTCCGCTTTCACCGAATAATTGGGGGTGCTGGTCTAATTGCCATTCCTTAACATCAGCTTATGCCCTACTTTTGAATCAAACAATACGACATAACAACTTTTAAAACATAAAAAACTACGAACATGAAAACAACCATCATCACCACTATCGCAGCAGCTCTTATCTTATTTGCTTCTTCTATGGTATTTGCTGCCGAGAAATCAAACCCGTTAAAAAACATGAACGCAATGGGTATCGTTGCGGCCTATCTTGATGCTACAGCGCTGGGCAATGTTGAACTTAACGAGCAACTATTTGCTGCCGATTTCGAATACCACAACACAGCAAGCGACGATAAACACGGCAAAAAGGCATACACGAAATTCTTAAAACAAAACAAAGGGCTACAGTACAATTGCAAAACGACTTACCAAATACTGGATGAATGTGGTAAATCTTGCGTGGCGAAAGCGACGATGGAGTTCGAAAATTTCACCCGTGTAGACCACATTACACTTTGCAACACCAAAAATGGTTGGCAGGTAAGCAAAGTGGTAACGACATACCTCTAAAACTGGGTATTTTTGTTTCGATAGGCCTGCAGGAGTGCAGGCCTTTTTTGTATAGTTGTTTTTATCTAAGTTTGTCTTCTTAAATTTACTATATTATGAGTGCCGGTTTATTGCAAAAATAACAATTCGCATTGATCTACGACAGACATTACGAGTCTCAAAACAAATCCAACTAATCATGAACAAAAGGGTTCTTCATATTGTATATGGCTTTACAGGAAAAGCGTTATTGCACCAAAGCCAATTCATAAACCCAGTTGACGGAGACATACTAGAGCTTTCTGCTCCTCTTTCGGAAGGTCCTCTTTGCGATCTGGATGACCGACCAAGCACAGAGAGACGAAAACAATGGGTAGACAATGTATTTGGTAGATAACTACTGCAAGAGTACTGTACCATCTTCTGAAATCGTCAATCCTAGTTTATCAGGTAGATTTTCGAAAGCAACTTTTGTAAATACAGTCGGAAAAACAGTTGTTTCCAAATCGCTAAATGTATTAAGTGTAGAAAATATCAAGACGAATGAATGGTGCTTTGAAGAAATAAGCGAATCTGAAAAACAGAGATTTGCGTTACTGTGGAAGTAGTTACTGGTTGATGACGCTGTATTTCGTGTTTTTAATAAAGAGGGAGCGGGTATTATAGGCGATGAGACATTTTATGATCGCTATCTACTGAATAGGTGCTCCAAGCGGTCCCAACTCTCTTCGAGAATAGTCGGCTATACATTGATGGATATTTGGGATGAGTTTGGCATAGGGGACGGTGCTGGAGACAGCTACCTATATTATAGACTTAATGTACTTGGTGAGATGGGGAAAGTGTATCTGAGGTCTTAGCCCACCACGTTCGACTGTCAAAAAGCAAAGTGCATAAAATGCACACTGGTAGTTAAGAAAAATCGGAAATTCCGATTTTCATACAAACATTATAAATACTCGCTGTTCTGAATTTCCGAACAACCACCGCCAATACCGAACCCGACTGTTCTTACAGCGGGTTACTAGATCTCCGCGTACTCGTATTGCCGTGCTGTGGCAGGTAAGATAATGAGCCCCTTCTCCTTGCCGCAAATAGTCACTTTCATGCAGCTATTGATACACAAAAATATTTTTTTGCTAGATATAATATCGGCTTAAACTTCGACGTTATATAAGTAATTTCATAATTTAGGTTAATAATTGGTTTGGTAAAATCCCGTTGCTCCCCGCTACGGGATTTTCTATTTGATTGTTGAAATATAAAATGAATAGAAAGGTATTTTTTTCTATTTTAGTGAGAAAATGAGATCGGATTACCGAGATTTAGGATGGGAGGATACGATATGAAAACAACTCCGAAACACGATGAACGAATTGCAAAAATGACTTTTGCATCGGTGTATCCGCACTACATCACTAAGGTTGAGCGCAAAAGGCAGAACAATAGAAGAATTAACTCAGGTCGTCGAATGGCTGACAGGATTTGATGTACTTGAATGACATGAAGCTATATAATTGAGCGGATTCTTATGGAAACCACTGTTCAGCGAGATTTGGAAATAATCAGCAACTACACAACCAACGATGAGAAAGTCAAGAATTAACCAGATACTTACCTATTTTATCGCGACTGTTTGGATTGCAAACGGACTTTTTTGTAAAGTTCTAGATCTTGTTCCAAGACATGAACAAATTATTGGAAGAATATTAGGTGGCGGTTTTTCTAGACCATTGACAATTTTAATTGGACTTTCGGAAATCATAATAGCTGTCTGGATTTTAAGCGGCTACAAGAAAAAGTTTGTCGCTATTACCCAGATAGTGGTGGTGGCGACAATGAATACTCTTGAATTTATCCTCGTTCCCGATTTATTGCTTTGGGGCAAGTTTAATTCACTATTTGCACTTATTTTTATTATAATTGTTTACTACAACGCATTTTATCAAAAACAATTCAAATAACTCAATGCTAGCATTTTTAAAAGATCATCCATTTGCAGTTGAAGCGTATTTTGAAAGCTCACTTGTCTTAACTTTTGCCGTACAAAAAGAACAGTTACAAAATCTTGTTCCAGAATGTTTGCGATTGGACACATTTCAAGATGAATGGGCTTTTATCGCAGTTGCTATGGTCCAAACAAAGGACTTGAGACCAAAAGGTTTTCCAAAATTTATGGGCAATGACTTTTTTCTTATTGGTTATCGTGTTTTTGTTCGCTATACGAATAATGCGGGCAAAAGTTTACGTGGCTTGTATATTCTGAAATCAGAAACCGACAAACCGAAAATGGAATTTTTTGGCAATATATTTACCCATTATAACTACACCACGACAGACGTAAAGCAAATCGACCAACTGAGGGAAAAAGAAATATCCTCCATTAAATCAAAATTCCAAATCAGGATAGATCATACGGAAGAGCAAATTTCTTTGCCTGAGCATTCACCATTTGCAGACTGGAAAGAGGCCAGAAGATTTGCGGGACCGTTGCCTTTTACATTTACTTACAACAAAGAAACCAAAGAAGTTTTGATAATTGAAGGGGTACGACAAAACTGGCAACCCAATCCAGTAAAAGTACTCGATTATAATTTTGATTTTTTAGATACGTTGAAACTTGAAAATCCAATATTAGCTAATGCTTTTATCATTAAAAACATTCCATATTATTGGAAAAAAGGTAAAAAAGAAATATGGAAATAAAGAGACGAAATTTTCAAGGTGTATTGAATATATTAAGTTTTAACCGGCACTTTTATGTGTTTGGCTTGATTGTATTGACACTAATTGTTGGGAGTAAGTTTATTTTTAATTGGTATGACTGTTTCTACTGGTTTGTAATCTTGGCATTCATTTATGGTTTAACGATGCCATTGATTGTTTCTGCCTATGTTTATGATTTTTCAGGTTTTTATACTTTCGAATGGTTAGCGAAAATGAAGATAAAAGATGCCCAAGATCAAATCAATCTGAACATTAATGCTGGCTTTGACGAGACTAGCTTTATTATAAAAAAGATATTACCGCAATCTACTTTGCAGGTGTACGACTTTTACGATTCCGAACAGCATACTGAGCCTGCAATAATTCGAGCCAGAAAAGTGAGTATGGTCTATCCGAATACACTGCAGATCAATTCTAATGCAATTCCATTACATGACCATGCTGTCGATAACATCTTTTTACTCTCAGCGATTCACGAGATACGGAGATACGATGAAAAAGTGATGTTTTTAAAAGAATGTCGCAGAGTATGTAAGCCAAATGGAAATGTGATTATGGTGGAACATTTGAGAGATTTTCCAAATTTTGTGGCATTTACAATCGGCTTCGCGCATTTTTTCTCGAAAAAAACTTGGAAAATGGCTTTTCTAGAAGCGGGGTTTACATCATTTGAAGAAAAAAAGTTTACACCGTTTATGTCCATATTTAGTTGTAAGTGAGGATGGACATACATCTTAAAATAGTGGGTGTATTACTGATTGCTTTGGCATCGATACACCTTGTATTTCCAAGGTATTTTAATTGGGCGGAAGAACTTAAATCTTCTAGTTTAATCAATCGGCAAATGATGACGGTACATACGTTCTTCATCGCTTTGACGGTATTGTTCATGGGGTTGCTTTGCTTGACATCTTCTACCGAAATAACTGCGACCAACCTAGGTAAAAAAATAGCGCTTGGACTTGGTTTATTTTGGACTGTTAGACTAATCGTTCAGTTTTTTGGTTACTCAACGGCCTTGTGGAAAGGAAAAAAATTTGAAACGTCTATGCATATTGTGTTTTCGATACTTTGGACATATTTAAGTGTCGTATTTTGGATAACATATTTCAGTTGACAGAGACAGTCTAAATCTGGAAGTCGTTTTATATACACTTAATCAGAAACATTTTGGCATCCATTTCACACGTAATGGAATACAGCTGATAGGATACGATGGCATCAAAAGGCTACGCAATAGACAAATTTGGCTCAGTACTGAGCCGTTTGTAAAGTTTTCTTCCATCGAATTCCAGATCCGCATCATATTTCTCGACGTCTGCGTTCCCCGGTTTTATCATTGATCCTCAAGGAGAAATTAAGAAATTATTGTTTGTAATTCATATATAATCTTAAGATCGAGTTCGCGCAGTTAATGTGTCGCCATGATGTAAAGTAAATCTATATCAAGTAAGGCAATTAGATTTGGAGGACGACTTTACGTTCGTATCTAAGACTGCTTCGTCATACTTCCTCGCAGTGACGGAGGAGGCTCCTGCCCACGATGAGGACGATAACTTCCCTTGTACACATTTGAATCTAGTAATGCAACCATAACGTGGTCTTTTGCGTCTTTAGGACATGAAAGGCTTATTAGATAGTGCTGTATATTTTTCACCGATTCCTTTTCCGCTTTCACCGAATAAATGGGGGTGCTGGTCTAATTGCCATTTCTTAGCATCAACTTATGCCCTACTTTTGAATCAAACAATACGACATAACAACTTTTAAAACATAAAAAACTACGAACATGAAAACAACCATCATCACCACTATCGCAGCAGCTCTTATCTTATTTGCTTCTTCTATGGTATTTGCTGCCGAGAAATCAAACCCGTTAAAAAACATGAACGCAATGGGTATCGTTGCGGCCTATCTTGATGCTACAGCGCTGGGCAATGTTGAACTTAACGAGCAACTATTTGCTGCCGATTTCGAATACCACAACACAGCAAGCGACGATAAACACGGCAAAAAGGCATACACGAAATTCTTAAAACAAAACAAAGGGCTACAGTACAATTGCAAAACGACTTACCAAATACTGGATGAATGTGGTAAATCTTGCGTGGCGAAAGCGACGATGGAGTTCGAAAATTTCACCCGTGTAGACCACATTACACTTTGCAACACCAAAAATGGATGGCAGGTAAGCAAAGTGGTAACGACATACCTCTAAAACTGGGTATTTTTGTTTCGATAGGCCTGCAGGAGTGCAGGCCTTTTTTTGTATACTTGTCTATCAGCGGCGTTTAAGCACGCTGTATTGATACCGAATTAATTCGCTCCCCCTTCCCGCCACTCGGACTCGGTCATCGGTTCATTGTCCCGGCCCCAAGGACCGTTATATTCGCCATCTACATAATATTCATCATAATCGGCGGCGTCCCACCACTCCCTGAATTTCTGCAGGCCGAAATAATGATTGTCCTGTAGTATCGTTCGTTCCTTTTCGTTGAGCATTAACCGTAACCTGCCCATCATCCGATGATCCGACAACTGCAGACTATTGTCTCTTTTCGTATATTTGTACTGTTCGGCGAAGTAGACCATATTCGCCAGTATTTCTACCCGCTGCCTATCTGTTATTGCCACACGAGGCTCATAAGCTGCATAGCCCATCATATATTCGAGATAGGACTGGATGTCGGACAATAACCCACGGATCTCTGACGTTGCAGTTGGTACATAGCGTTTCTGTAAGAGTTTGAAAGTATTGGCATGTATCGTTATCGATCCGCCACAGTTCCATTTCCAAAATAAACTACCGAAGGCATCGGGATGAACTTTTTCAAAAGGTGTTTTGAGCACTACCTGATACAACAGATCGTCATGAGCTGTCCAGCCAAAACGCTTGACAAGGCTTTCCATAAAAAATCGGTCGTACTCCATAAGCCATTGCAAGCGGGTATTTTCATTTTTAAACAAAAACCTGTTACGGTTCAGTATAAGAAGTCTGTTGAACTTCCTTTGTTGCTCAAGGTTATATTCGTCTGTTCGATTTTCGAGATCGTTCCACTTCTCCCTATTTACATCTGCCTTGTGTGCCGTACTCCAATAGGTTGTTGGCAGTTTTTTTTCGATTTGGGCCAGATCGGAATGTTGCGAGCGGTAATCGATAATTTCCGGAAGGTAATAGAAGTCCGTAATAAAGTTTCCCGGTGTTACGATAAAAAAGCCGTTGTAATCAATACCGTTATTACGATAGTAAATAGGTTTATAAGTACAATCCTCTTCGAGAAGATTGACGTAACGAAATTGCTCGCTAGTGTCCGTGGGCAGCTGTATACCAAAAATTTCCTTCACTTTCTTAACAAAAGTCATTTTTTCAACGTCGCGGTATCCATTGTCCCAGAGCACATTGAACAGTTCGAATGTAACAGCCCGAAGCTCGTCCGTGTCGAAAGGTTCTTTTGGAATATCGGTAACGTCATTGTATATATTCGCCCCTTCCCAAAGCTGTTTTTCCAGCACCTTTTTACCTTCCGCGATCCTTCTTTGCAAATATTCGTCTTTACTATAGGGATCGTATACATCAATCTGCACTACTGAGTTATTCAGTATAGTAGATACTGTATCCTGCTTATCGTCAGCGGATCGCCCCGACGAACAGCCACCACAGGATAAAGTAAGGCCGGATGAAAATAGGCAGAGGATACTGAATAGCTTTTTCATTTTCTGTTGATATGAGGTAAAGGACATCTATCTATTTCTTAACGGGTTCGTATTCATGAATGGACCGTCCGGTTTGGCTTGCTCCGAAAAATAAGATCCACAAGCTTTCGTCATTATAGCGATAGATACCTATACGATTATTCTGCAAAGGCGCTAATATCGTCTTATCTTCTTTTACTGAGAAATAAATAAAAGGAATCGGGATGATACGGGTTTTGTTTTTGAGAATGAGATACTTTCCTCGCTTGCGAACCGGTATTTCAAAACTGGCTACAGATCGCCGATTTTCATAAGCGACAACCTTTAAGGTCTTATTGTTTTCCAACGATAAATGGATAGTTGCATTTTCGGAAACCTGAGACAATGTCTCTATCTGCGACCTGTACGGAGACAATTTGTTCCACAACGACATATGTCGATATAATGCGGTCGTGTCTACGGAAGAATTGGCATAACGGGCATCGGCAAACTGCGTGTTGATAGCAACCGGCTTTACCGAGAACTTTCCGGAAAGAATTCGCGTAGAAGTGCATCCTGTAAGCGATGAGAACGCAAGTATGTAAAAAAACCACCTCATTCCTTTTTTGTATGTTACCTACAAGATACGGAAGATCATGCGACTTAACTAATCCTTTTAAAATTTACCGACATTGGATTAAAATTTGTATACCTCCTCTTGAAATCGGAATATACGTGGTACGGAGGTCCCTCCCATCTTTTTGGATACGGATATGAGCTTTATTACCTAACAGGATTAACCTCTCCATACTGATGATACCCGAGATCAAGTGAGGTCCATCAGAAACATAAGAACGTTTAGTCTTATCTGTGTTGGACATGATTATGGACTTTCATGTGTACGTCTTTTAATCTTTACGGCACCTACAATGACAAATAGGACATAAAAAACAGTTAAAATAACTATAAAAAGCGCTATTATATCCAAATCGGAGGACCAATGTTCTTCAAGTACAAAATCCCTATAATTATAATAGGCGGCAGCCTTTTCTGATGGGTAATCCTGTGGCATATCCTGCATCGAAAGTGGTGAACTAAAGTAGTATTGGCAAGTGGGACGATGTTTTAAGAAGATATTGTATTCTCCATAAAACTCGTCATCAGCTGATAAACCGGTCATCAGCCAGGTCACTAAAATCAACATCGGTGATAGGTAGAAATGCTTTTTCATTCTATATGGCGGCGTACAATCTTATGTTTACGTCGTGAATATAGCTTAAAATAAATTGTTAAAATAATTTAAATTATGTAACGACTTCCCCTTAAGGCTGAGTATTTTTGTTTCTTAGGGATCGATAAAAACTAGTAAGCGTTTCACTGTAAAATTCTCGGACGACAATTCTGAGGTGCCAACGCTTAAAAAATTAGAAACGATGAGTATATATTATGAAGATGTATTATATGGAAACTTTAAAATTGAGGGGATTTTAGAGGAACTCGTTCATACAGAACCCTTCCAAAGACTAAAACGGATTCATCAAGGCGGTGCTATTATCGTTGCCCGACCTGATTTGAATCAAACACGGTATGAACATTCAATCGGAGTTATGAAACTAATTCAGATTATGGAAGGTAGTTTAGCAGAACAGATTATGGGTTTATTACATGATATTTCACATACGGCCTTTTCACATCTTATTGATTATGTTCTTGACCTACCAGAGGAGAACTACCACGAACGAATTTTTGCCGAAGTGATCCAGCATCCAGAAATTTTAGGAGTAATTGAAAAATATGGATTTAGTATGGAGCAGTTTTTAACTCCAGACAAATTTACTATTCTGGATTACCCATTACCAAGTTTATGTGCTGACCGAATTGATTATACACTTGTCTTACCGTGCCGTGGCAGGTGAGATAATGAGAACGTCCTTCTTACCAAAAGTAGTGACTTTCATGCCACCTATTGATACAGAAAAATATTTCTTATTGCAGATAATATCGGGTTAAACTTGGACGTTATATAGGTAATTTCATAATTTAGGTTAATAATTGGTTTGGTAAAATCCCGTTGCTCCCCGCTACGGGATTTTCTATTTTGTACGCATATTTCATGGAGGTTCAGGACGTGCCTTTCTATCGTAAGTGCGTCGGTTTTAGATTCTGCTTTGCACTGTCAACAATTTCAGCAATTCGTTTTTGCCTTGTCTCTGTTGTTTTGGCAAACACAAGCCAAGCCAAGATTGTTTTCCGTACGGATTTGCTTAAACTTAAAAAGAAGTCTTTTGAATTAGGTTTTTCAGCGAACTTTTCTTCCAAGTCTGCCGGCACAATTAATTCTTCAACTTCATCCAAAATTGTCCAGGAACCATTTTGTTTTGCAGTTTCTATGCTTGCAAAGCCTGCCTCTGTCATTAATCCATGCGCTATAAGTTGCTCAACTTTGTTTTTGTTAATTTTTGACCAAGTGCTTTTCGGCTTGCGCTTACTGAAAAACTGATGTGATGTTTCTTCGTCAATTTTAATTTTCTTACTATCTATCCAACCAAAGCAAAGGGCAACATCTACAGCTTCGCTCCAGGTGATAGACGGATTTTTGGATAATTTAGCGTAAAAAACAAGCCAAACAGATTGTTTTGACAAATGATTTTTTGCTAACCATTGTCGCCATTCTGTTTTACTTGTCGGATAAAAAGTTTCTAGTTCCTTGTTCTGCATATCTATTTCGTTGCTACTAATATAATACAAACTTGAGAATAAGTAATATACTCCATTTATAATACCAATTTGCGGAACGTTGATCCCTGATTACCTACTTTTATTTTTCTGATTATTGACATATACAAACACATGGCTTGATAATATTTTGACGGGAGGGATCTCCGGTTCCATATTGAGTCTAACCCGGAAGAGTTTTCCATCCATCTTTTCGACATCGGATCTATGATGGAAAACCACCTTAGGATTCACCATAAGCGGACATACACGAGTTTCTTAATTTATTATAGGTTTAAAACTGGTTACAGAATAACGCGATGCCATAATTCGGCGATGGCGCTGTTAATTTTCGGTTAACATACATTTCATTAAAATTATTAGATTTGACGGAGAAACACAATCTTTAAATGAATAAAGAATTAAGCTTAGAACTTCAACGGGATATTGAAAATATTGCAAATAACAGTTCTATCAGGTCAATACTGAATGTGATATGTAAAACAACTGGGATGGGGTTTTCTGCGGTTGCAAGAGTAACTGATGATAAGTGGATTACCTGCTTATCTCAGGATGAAATTAATTTTGGGCTCTCTTCAGGGGATGAATTAACGCTCGAAACAACTATTTGCAACGAAATTAGGCAACACCAGAATCCTGTTGTAATTGAAGAAGTTGCTGAAAGTTCACGATATTGCAATCATCATACCCCTGCACAATATGGATTTCAAAGCTATATTTCTTTTCCTATTTTCAGGAAAGATGGTAGTTTTTTTGGTACGTTATGCGCAATTGATCCGTCGCCAGCAAAATTAGAAACTGAGCAGATAAAGGAACTATTTACCCTTTATACTGAGCTTATCACTTTTCACCTTGACAAAATTGATGAAATGGAAGAACTGTCCTCCATTTTACTAGAAGAAATAAGGGTTGCCGAACACCGTGAGACATTTATTGCCATATTGGGGCACGATCTACGAAATCCCATCGGAATAACCCGGAGGTGCGCAGATACACTTTTGACAACAGAACTTTCCGCATTTGCAAAAAGACAGGTAAGTTCGATCAAGTCCGCAACATACCAGATGCAGTTACTGATCGATAATTTATTAGGCTTCGCAAAGGGTCATCTGGGGGATGGTATTCAGTTGAAATTAAGAGGCAATAATCGCGAGCTTAAAAGGACATTAATCCAAGTTGTTAGGGAATTGGAACCAATATACGAAGGGTATGAAATTAAATTATCGATAACTCTAGATAAAGTGGTGGTTTGTGATCCGGATAGGATAAGTCAATTATTTTCAAATTTAATAGGAAATGCCATACAACACGGAACGCAACGGCAGCCCATCGAAATTGAAATTAAAACTGCATTAAATAAATTTCTGCTCAAAGTTTCCAACAGAGGAGAGAAAATTCCTTTGCAGACGCAAGCTAATTTATTCAAGCCTTATTTTACGACGAACGCTGAAACCAATAAATCGGGATTGGGCTTAGGACTTTATATATGCTCTGAAATCGCAAAGGCACATGGGGGCGATATAGTCGTTCAATCCACAGATCAGCAGACATCTTTTGAGTTTACCATGCCTATTTAAATGCAGCACAACTGTAAAACGACTTACCGAATACCGGATGAATGCGGTAGATTGCCACTCTAAAGATAGACATAACTGCTACCTTATATCCAACCTTCGACCAAAGCCGTTTTAACGACTTCGATCATATTTTTGCATTTCATCTTCTTAAGGATGTTTTTACGATGTGTGCGTACGGTATGTTCACTCACAAATAGTTTCTCTGCGACTTCCTTGCTTTCCATTCCCTCTGCCAATAAGTCGATTACCTTTAGTTCGGCTGGGGATAATGTGCTTGGGAAACAGTCCTTGTATTCCTCTTTATGGAAGACGGGTATGCGCTTGGGGTTTTCGGGATCACTTGTGTCCACGATATAATGGCTGTATTTCCTGGTCGGTTGCATACTACTGATATCCGAATAGATATTCAACATGTAGATGGGTTCCATATTTTCGTTAAACAAAACAGGGATACTTTGTGCCAATACAAACATGGTTTTTCCGTCTTTGCAAACTAGGTCGAGGGTCCTATTCACCTTTATAAAAGGTCGATTTTGAGGCGCTTGATCATATAGGTATTTAAAATACCGTGTCCCTCCCCTTACACCACGAACTACGTCTTTTAAGTGATGTATCTTTAACATCAAACCATAACCATTTTTAATAACTTCTTCTTTGCTGTACCCGATAAAGTGCTGTATCGGACCGCCTGCATCGATGATCGATAAGGTAGTAATATCTGCCAACGAATAAAAATAGGTATCGAAGGCATGGAAAACACGTAGGTAATTGTTCAGATCAAATTCCTTTTTCCGCTGCAAGACATCGCGCTTTCCATGTGCTGTCTGCGAATACCTGCTGAATTCCTGAAACGATTCCGATATCTTTCGAAATAAGAATTGGTTAATGCCCATAGTAATCAGTTTTTTTATGCTAATTCGCTTATCCAACCTATCGGCATGTGAATTAACAAAATTAGCGCAGACCAAAATATGAATTTTCGTAATATTTCCAAAATAAGTACTCCGGCAGATCGCTATAGATTTGCTAACTGCGAATAGGTGCCGAATCGTTTTTCTTTCAGGAAGAGCACGCGAAGAAATACGAGGACGCTAAATATGGAGCCATTCAGGACGACTGTGTGGGCTGTCTGCACCGTTTAGTGATTTTGTGAAATGTAGAGACGACTGCAAAATCAGCAATTTACTCGCTCGTATGTGCAGGTAGATCAGCGCTTTTGACAGGCTTGAATTGGAATAGCAACTTGAGTAACACTTAGTCTCAGTTGCTATTCCAAAACAAGGCTATTTTGTCGGAAGGTTGAGCACGCGATAGATCAGCTTAGCAATATCTGCATTGTCTAAAAAACCTTGGAACAAATCTGCTCCGGGACCATAAGCCATCAGCGGTACAGGTATGCCCGTATGATCTGTAGTTGCAAAATTCCCTAGCACATTACCCTTGTCTTTTTCAGCATCTAGCAATACTAAACCGCCGGTCTCGTGGTCGGAAGTAACGAGTACCAAGGTCTCTCCGTCTGCATCTGCATAACGCAGCGCCTCACCCACCATACGATCAAAACTCAAGTATTCTGCTATGGTAAAGGGGAGCGAATTGCTGTGACCACCCCCATCAATCTTCGCGCCTTCTACCATTAAAAAGAATCCGTTGTCTGCAGCTCTTTGCTTCAAAAACTGCACAGATGGTGCGAACGTATGTTCAATTAATCGATAATCGGTTTTTGTATCATCTTGGTCTTTCTTCAGCTTATCCCACTCCCGATCCACCTTGTCCTGCGCAAATACAAGTAAACGTTCGCTTTTGGAATCAGCAATATGTTCTGCGTCCAGCATAATCTCCACTCCCTTGGCCTTTAGTCCACTGAGCAGTGTGCTGTCGGCTTCAGCAAAAATAGAATGAAAGCCACCCACCATAAGTGACAACTTTGAATCTACGAGCTGTGCAGCAATGCTGTCTGTCCGGTTTCGTTCGCTAACATGCGCATAGAAAGACGAAGGTGTAGCGCCGGTAATGCGATCGTTGGAAACAATACCGCTCACCATGCCCGCTTTCGCTATTTGGTCGGGAATGTTGCTAACGCGATTGCCCATAGTGTCTACTCCGATGTACCGGTTTCGGGTCTTCACTCCTGTCGCCAAAGCGCTACCTCCTGCGGCGGAATCGGTATGGTAGTTGTCGGTAGAGCTCGTCACCAGATAACCGGTGTAAGGCATATTGAGCACATTTAGCTGCCCCCGATTGGCCATTGCGGCTGCCCAGAGCTGCGACAGTCCAGCACCGTCACTAATGAGCAGGATCACGTTCTTCGGGTGTACAGACGATGTACTCTTTTCCCGCTGGGGCACATAGGGCGAATAAAAGTCAGCATTTGTATGGCTATTCTTCGGGTAGGCTTGTACAAACTGTGCAGCTGCCATGGGTTGGTCGGTGTTGATGTAATCGACCCCCATTTTCATCCATTCATACCAGGTGGTTTTGGTATCTGGAGCTGCCCAAAATCGAAACTTCTTGCCCAGGTTATGGACCGAATCCACCGCGCTCTTAACACGTCTATAGTCGCCATCGGTCAACCTTCCTAGGCCATTCCATTCGGAATACTTTGGAAAAGGTGCACTAAATAATCCGACCCTCGCTAGCTGCGAAGCGGTATAGTGTCGTTGGAGTTCGCCGTCGAAAAAGAAAACTTCATCGTAACGATGAAAGTCTTCGGGTGCCGGCCGATCACCGCTGATTAGTAGCTTGACCGCTTTCGGGTTGTTTTTGCTATCAAAAAGTTGCCGATGTGGTTCAATCTTCTTGAGCAGCGCTTCCAATATACCTTTTCCATCCGCTTTTGGATCGATCAACAGCTGTAGCTGGCCGCCTTCAGGATACAAATACCCCTCTTTGCTATCGGCGAAAGCCTTCAGTATTGGTTGCAGGTACAAACGGTCGAACGTGTTTGCCGTGGTGATCTCCTGCTGCTCGTGCGCTACGTAAAGTTCGCCATCTTGTAAAAATAAGTCGACCTCAATCGATCCGAAGCCTAGCCCATAGGCCAGTTCAAACGGATGATTTCGGGTGTAATCGTTATGCGAATGCAGATTTTGCAGATAGGCCGTGGGCCTGATCTGCGCAAACGTGGGTGTAGCGAACAGAAGTGCCGCGCCCACAAATTTTGATAATAGTATTTTCTTCATTTTATAACTAGTGTGTAAAATATACAATCCATATCAGCCACCCTAACTTCGGGAAGCACATGTTTTAGGGTTGAAACCAGACTTTCACGTTATGATCGGGCATCTTCCCGCCCATATGCTGCTCTACCCATTCCATCAAGCTGGGATTATTCTGTTCATTATCCGAATATACGTATCTTACGGGTATCTGTGCCAATACCGAAGGTCCGGGTTTAATCTCGGGAATACCTGTACGACGCCATGACGCCCAACCCTCGAAACCGTTCAGGAAGCTGTCCATAAAATATTGCTCGGCGATCATGCGGAGTCCGTTTGCCGGTTGGTAATGGTTTGCTGCGTTTTCCCAATAGGCCTCACGTTGGCTATCACTGATAAAGGGGTTCTGTGCGTGCGTCTGACTTCCCACTTGCTTCCATTTATCGAATGATGCATTTACAGCCTGCTTATATACGGATTCGACCTCGCCGGTGACGCCCATGTTCCGTTGGATGGCTTCCGCTTTTAACAGGAGCAACTCCGCGTAGCTCATCAAAAATGCTCTATTGTCCTGACGGATACGACGACCAATGACAGAAAAGTCTGCTTCCCCAAATCCGCTACTCGCATAGAATGCTTCTTGCTCTGCAGCGCTTAAACCTGTCGCCTGCCCGCGGTATTCCAGCGGCTTAGCGGGATCGTTCGCATTTGCTAAAAAAGAGTTCCTGGTGGGTGCCGCGTATACGGTAAGACGTGGGTCAGCTCCCTTTTTTAGCAGATCCATCATAACAACGCTCACTCGGGCATTATCGGAAAAGTCGACCCCACTACCGTCTGAAAACGGATTTTGGATATACCATCGGTAAAAATCGCTTGAATTGTTGTATACCAGCGTGGCAGCATCCGTCACGTCCGTAAATACGGGATAACGATTTGCGTCGTTGAAGATCGCCGCCACCTGCTGTGCAACGTCTGCTTTTGCGGACTGCCGCATCAAAATCCGTACTTTCAACGAATTCGCAAACTTTCGCCACTTTTGAAGATCACCGTTATACAAGATATCCCGGCTGATGGAAGAGCCGGATGGCAGGTTAGCTAACAACCCGTTGGCCGTCTCCAGATCTGCTAACATACGCTGGTAGACTTCTTCTTGTTTTTGGAACGTTGCGAACTCGAAGCCATCTACATTGCCCATACCAGCTTCATCGTATGGAATATCTCCATAAGCATCCGTTACCAATGAAAGGATGTACACCTTATTGATATGTGCCAAAGCCAGATATTGTGGCTGATTGGCCTGCTCGGCCAGAACCTTCATTTGATTAATGTCTTTGACGAGCCGGACAGCTCCGTTCCATTCTTCACGCCAATTGGCTCCCGTGAGGTTGTATCTCCCGTCACTCTCACTGGTACCTCCTGGATACGCGAGGTGTTGTACATACTGCCCTGCTCGTGTGCCACTAGCCACCATCGTGCCGACACCGCCACTGATGATGGGTGGCAGTAGCATCTGTACGGGTACTATTGCTGGGTTATTGGGATCTACATTGATTTCTTCAAAGTCTTTGCAAGACTGCAACGCTAAAGCTACAGCGGCCAGACAAACTATATATTTTTTCATGGTATATACTCGTTGTTTTTCGTGTTTTAATAATTATTGACAAGCCTAAGCGTGCGACGCTATAAATGAAGGCATTCATCGATTTAGAAGGCCACGCTTAACGACATTCCTAAATTCCGCATGGAAGGCAATGACATCGCTTCTACGCCCACAAATTGACCATCATAAGCAGAGACCTCGGGATCTATGTGCGGTACATCAGACCACAAAAGCAGGTTTCGGCCAATAAAGGATATCGAAGCGCCTTTAACGGGAGTCCGTTTAAGAACCTGCTGTGGCAATTTGTAGCTTACTTTCAATTCCCTTAGTTTGATATAAGAAGCATCAAAAGTAGCAATGCGATCATTGTCGTAGTACGCTCTCCAATAGTCCCTTACTGGCACAGCTACGGTATTAGGCTGACCTGTATCTATATCCATTCCTTCCCCCACGATCGTACCAGCACCATTTTCAGCACGAAATGGCAAAGATTCCGGCAAACTTCCGGCTTTGATCCCATCGATATACGTACGCGAGTGTACCACCCCTCCTTTTTGCCCTGCAAACAAAAAGCTTAAGTTCCAGTTTTTATATTTAAAGTCATTGGCTATGCTTCCAATCCACTTGGGGTTAATGTTCCCCAAGTATCCCCAGTCTCCATTCTCTTCCTGAGGCTGCCCATTACGGTGTGTCAGCTGCCCATTGCCATTATAAATCAGATAATCACCATACAGCGAGCCTGAAGAACCATCACCTTTGGTATTTTCCGTACGTAGCTCAAGCGACGCCCAACGCTCCAGTTGACGGATACGCGATATACCCTGATCTTCGGCCAATGAAACGACTTTATTCCTATTGAACGAATAGTTTACAAAGATATCCCAAGAGAAGTCCGCGGAACGCACGGGTGCGACGCTCAACATTAACTCAAGGCCGCGGTTGGTCATTTCACCTACGTTCATCAATTTGGTATCGTAACCCGCCGATGGATTAAGCGTTACGGGGATGATGAGATCTGTCGTTCTACTCTTATAATAGGTAAGGTCTATACCTAAACGGTTGTTAAAAAGTCTGGAGTCGAATCCAAATTCGTACGACACGACCTTCTCTGGACGGATGTTTTCGTTCGGATAATTATTGTTATGAATGGCGACCGTCTCGCCTCCCCAACCTTGGGTCACCAAGAAATTTGGGAAGGTACGGTAAGGTTCGAGATCCCGTCTTACGGAAGAAGTGGCCCCTCTTAATTTGAGCAGGTTGAGGGTCTCACTGGTCCATCCAAACATATCGGATGCGATCACGCTCAAGGAAGCTGCCGGATAGAAGTAGGAATTGTTGGCTTTGGGTAACGCGCTGGACCAATCGTTTCTCCCCGTTACATCCAAGAACACCATGTCCCTAAAACCGATTTGCGCGGTCCCATATATCGAGTTGATTCTTTTCTCCTGATAGCTATTACCGGCGAGCAAAGGTGCCGCATTATTCGTCAGGTTATACACGTTGGGTATGGCCAGACGAGGGGCAATACCGCCTAGGCGCTTGGAAACCTGCGACATGAGATTACCTCCCAATGAAGCGTCGAAGGTAAAATCTGAATTTAACGTCGGATTGTAGCTTAAGAGCAAATCGTGATTGGTCTCGATGAAGTAAACGTCATCCTCTTGGTAGTAGCCATTTTTATACTGGCTGGAAGACGTAGCATGGCGCATTGTACGCTTGTCGTTGTAAAAATCCCTTCCAGACCGCAACATTAATTTCAAATCATCACGAAAATCGTATGTTACTTTGACATTACCATATACGCGGTCGCGGTTATTGCCGTTAAGATTTTCGTTAACTACGAAATACGGGTTATTCCAGATCGTGCCGTTCATATTGAAGATCGGCGAGTTTTGCTCGGAGTTGTTGGATCCTGATCGCCAGTAGTCTTTCAACGAATGAATCGCTAAATTGCGTGGCATGAACAAGAACATCCGCATGATGGATTCATCATTTTTGGCTCCATAGCTTGCTCTATTTTTACTTCCGCTATTCACCCAGTTCATAGACACATCCAACCTTAACTTGTCGATGATCTGATAGCCGGCATTTATCCCTAAGGAATTACGGTTCATATCGGTGTTGGGTACCATTCCCGACTGGGACAGGTTGGTGTATGAAAAACGATAATTAAGTTTATCACTACTATTGGATATCGATAAACTATTGGTAAACGTCTTACCGGTCTGCAGGAAATCTTTCAGCTGATCGCGGTGTGCTACAAAAGGCGTGGCGACGCGTTCGCCGGTCTGCGGGTCTATCGGTGAATCCCATTGTTTGATCAATTGCCCGTTTAAAGCCGGCCCCCAGTTTTCCATGATATTATCAAACTTATTGGATTGCGTACCAGCTCCGTCCACATACTCATAAATACCGTAGCGTCCTTGACCATATTCGTATTGGTAATTCGGCAACTTCAACGGTGTACCGAAATCTGCGTGAGAATTAAAATTGATTCCGAGCCCCTTAGCGCCTTTACCTGATTTGGTGGTGATCAATACAACCCCGTTAGAGGCACGCGAGCCGTATAACGCGGCTGCATTGGGCCCCTTGAGGACAGAAATGCTTTCGATATCGTTGGGATCGATTTCGCCTGCAGCATTACCGTAATCTACCTCTCCTTCACCGCCTGTAAAGTTTGGATTGTTAAAGTCCTGACGCCCCGTGAATGCACGGGTGGACTGTTCATTATTGTTACTCACGGGAACGCCGTCTACGACGAACAGCGGCGAATTGTTATAGTTGTAACCACTCACAAAGTTTTGACCCCTGATCTGTATATTGGAGGACGCACCAATGCCACCCGAAGAGTTGGTAATTTGGACACCCGCTACGCGGCCACTCAACGTATTGACTAAGTTGGTTTCATGTGCTTCTTGAATTGTTTCGCCTTCAACTTGCTGCACGGAGAACCCTACGGACTTCGATGCCCGGGTAATTCCTAGCGCTGTGACGACAACTTCCTCTAATTCTGCTGTCTGCTCGGCAAGACGGACCATTAGCGAATTGTTGTCGCCAGCAACGACCAAAAAATTATCTTCTTCGTGGCTTTTGTATCCCACAAGTGAAAAGGTGATCTGATAGCGGCTACCCGTCTGTAGATTACTGAGCAAGAAGACACCATCGTGGTTGGATGCAGTGGTACTTATTTTCTGTTGGTTAATTTTGGCCGACACAGATACCCCTGGCAAGGGATTTCCACTCGGATCGAGCACCCGCCCTTTTACCTGTCCGGTTTGCTGTGCATGCAGTTCGCCCATTCCAAAGTAGAGGCAAGCTACCCATAGCCACGAGAAATAAAGGAAAAAACTGTTTTTTTTCATGTCCTGATTTTATTATTTATTTGCGTAAAAAATTAATGGTATTTAATGAACTCATTAGACCCGAATTGGATTTTAGTTGTGCGGATGCGATTTGATGGCGATCGTATCCGCGTGATTGCGCAGTACAGCGGTCTTCAATCGGATGATGATGTTACCTTCCGATTCCCAGTGCTGTTCGAGATCATTTACGAGACAGATGGTCTGTAAAATAGTCATGAGCTCATCGGCGGCTGCAAACTCCCCTGTGAAAGTAAGCGTGCGTGGAACTTCCTGATCAAGTGCGATAGGCGTGTTAAACTGTGCTGCAATCCGCTGGAGCACCACTGTTAACTCTTCCTTATCAAATCGAAGGTTGATGCGTCTGTTGTTATTCGCTGTAAGCTGTTCAGCTGGTTTCTGTGCAGAAGAGACTGGGGAAGATGGCGCTTGGCTCCGAAGTGCTGTCCGAAGTTTTGCATCGATATGGAACACTTCCCCTGCCAACAAATAGGTATCTTGGATCGGCATCTTAGCCGCTACCGTAGCATGAACCATGATTTTTCCGGATAGAAGATGTACACTGGTGTGGTCTTTCTGGCGACCATCGACAATAAATTCGGTTCCGAGCGCGGTGGTTGTAAATCCATTTGCTGTTACTTCAAATGGCAATGATGTATCACGCTTTACGGCAAACTTTCCTTCGCCGTTCAGCGAGATCGCGCGGTTGTTAAGACCATAGTGACTGTCGTAGTGAATGGTTGTATGCGGCGAAAGTGTCACGACCGATCCATCGCTCATACGATGCCGCATGGAATCCCTTCCTGAGTGAACGTTATAGTTGATAGGACTACTCCCTACAGTAACTAAGACCTCCTGTTCGGCCGAGGAAACATACTGGAGCTGGTAAAGGATGCCAATAGTTCCTATCAGTAGCAGCACAGCTGCTGCTGCCAACCATTTGTACGGATATTTATTTTTTATTGTAGGTATGCCAATTCCCGCCTTATCACGAATCGTCTGCAAGAGTTTATCCGACTGGCGCCGACTGAGCATTGGAAGACTATCCTCCTCAAATTGCTTCTCGAGTTGCTTTTTTATAGCCAGCTCTTCCTCGTTTAAGGTATTGAGCAGCGTCTTAGCATCTTCCTTTCCCATACTTCCTTTCCAAAGGGACTGGATCATGTTTTGAATTTTGTTTCTCATCATAAATAAATACGATGGGAATCATCAAAAGGGAATGGTCTATTCGATTAACAAATTATTACCAAAATATCAAGATAAAATGAAGTGGCGCGTAGTGGCTTTTTAGATATACATCGCGGATGCAACAAGTAGTAGGACACCGTTGCCGTACTCATAGGGCGAATGGCCAGCAATATATTGTTTGATACTCTTATTCGCCTGTTTGAGGTATTCTGTTACGGAGTTGATGGATAAATCCAACGCTTCGGCCACCCGTTCCTTGGAATATCCTTCATACCGGTAAAGTCTGAATACTTCTTTTTTCCGTGGCGAGAGGTGGTCAATAGCTTCCTCTAAGATACGTATTTGCTCCGCTACGATCTCATCGGTCTCCTCCACGTCTTGGATATCCTGAAATAGCGATTCGTAATCTGCTACAAACTCGATATGCTCTCGTAGCTTCTTTTTCACGAAGTCCATAGCTTTATTGAAGCTCACGACAAAGAGCCAGCCCGCTACTGGTTTATCCTTATCGATGCGATGCCTGTTTTGCCATAAACTCAGAAAAACATCCTGTAGGATCTCCTCTGCATATTCGGGGGATTGCACTACCCGTAGGATATTTGCATAAATTTTTTGATGATACCGGTAATAGAAAATCGAAAAGGAGTCTTCACTACCGTGATTTAGCCGGATGATCTCGTCGGTCTCGTTACGTTCATTTATGTTGCTATTCATTGCCTTGTCGACTTTCGCAATCTTAAAAAAGGTGTTTAAGTGGAGCAAAATTATCTTTTCGAATAGCAAATACCACCAAAAACATATTATGTTATTGTTAAATTATGTAGAGTAAACTTAAAACTCATCGTCTTCGAACTGCCTTTGTGAAACGACAGTCATTACCAAACTTGCTCGGCAAAAGGAAATACCATTCGCGTAAAGTTAACTACATAGAAAAGGCTATCTTTACGCTTATTTCATGATCACCGGTAATTTATATGGTCAGCACATTTAGTGAAGAAATTTTATGAGAACGTTATTTTACCTCTTACTGCTATTTTTATCGCCCTCTTTTTTCGGACTTTCCGTCCAAGCGCAGGGGAAACAGGTCTCTTGGGATGATTTTATATACACCTCAGCGTGGGGATACCTCTACCCCGACGCTAAGGATCGATCGCAGCCCTTGGGGGTATTCGCAACCCATGCGGCCGTCGTGGTGCTTGATTCTACCGCTTCTTACTATCAGGTCGTGGTCAGCAATGGAGATATTGGCTATATTGACCGCCAACCGCTGATCCGTCGGCTATTTGCCCATAAATACTACGGAGAACCGTCAGCATATTTTTACCGCGGCAGAGAGGGCTCACAATCTCCGCACCAGTATGTACAGGTTGCTGACCTTCGTGTACGACGTGGACCATCAACTGAAAGTGGCGTAGTGGGCAGGACCGCTATTAACGAAATGGCATTCTTCGATTACTGGCCGCTATATGTCAATGGCTGGGTATATTTTGGCGACACACGACACCACCAACCGAAATATGTACAGGCCAAATATCTGGGTAAAGAGCTTGGATACGATGACGTATGGCAAGCGTACAAAGCTGTAGAAGGAAAAGATTTGGAGCAGGAACTGATCTTCGTAGGAAGGCTTCGGGAGATTGCATGGAAAAACAATCATAAACATCTGCCACAGACGCTCCGACTTTATCAAGAAGTGTATGATCGTGCCGGGCAGAAACACCCCCAAGTCGATGCCGAACAGGAACTATTATTGGCGGAACAGATGCTGCTGAAACCTGATTATAGCGAGTATCTAACGGAATGGAACAGCCTAGATCCGCACTACCGGATCCACGGAAAGGTACTACACGACGGAACAATATCAGATCGACAGGCGCAACAGATCGGCCTAAAATATGCCAAGACTATTCCGGACGCTCCTGAATGTGGATGGGAGCCTCTACATTTTTATCTGGATAAAGATGTCGTCATAGCCTTCGAAAAGTATAACGGTAGTAAGATTACAGGAAGCATTTTTAGCATGGCATTCGCAAGCGACAACGCATGGATAGTGGGAAAAGAAATCATTGATGCGTCGTACGATGAAAACGATTTTATCCGAACATTCGGACGCTTCTCCGATGTGGACAGACTATTTGCACCCCATGTTTACCGCATCATGTTGGCAGATGCTGGCTTTTATGAGGTAACCTTCGAAAATGGTCGCCCGGTGTTGTTCCAATGCTTTTTTTACTGCTGATAGATCCACCTGGTTGACAACAAATTATTATCAACGTATTATTAATTGTTTTATTTACCCAATATCATCAGATGATGTCCTCGCGGTAAAACTGCGAAGTTAGCAATTCCGGATTAACCCTTAAAACATGAACTCCGTCGGAATTATATCTATCGGCATATTTATTGATGTTAGAAGCGTTAACAAAATAATGTAACCAATGCGGAAAGATTTTCAATGTGTAATTAAATATCGAGCTTTACTAACACTATTTGCTGTAGCACAGTTTGTCGTCCTATCTTGTACTGAGACTGGTCAAAAACTTAGTTATATGCAAGTGCCGGTTACGAAACAGGAGATGGAATTTAGTTCCCCGACTATCTCCGGAAGCGCACATGATCTTGCTGATACGGCGGTCCGTAGGCCAGAATTGGAGGAGTCAATTCATAAGGACTCGTTATCAAAAGATAATCCATCATATCAACAGGAAATGGAATTTGTCGAATACAACGACGATGGAGATTATTACATGCTGTTAGCGAAAGACAAAGATAGTATGCATTATTTCGTTAATAATGTGATAGAAGACCGCAGTTTGAACCAGGGGGATGTGATTAGGATAATATGGGAAAATGGTACTATAAGCATTGCGGGAGATGGCGAGACTCCTGCCCCAGCTGAAATTGTTACTGCTATTAAAAAGATCAATGATGGCAAAGTTTCACAATTCAGAAAGTTTTATAAAAAGCAATTAACGTACGTTCCGAACGAAAAGGAAAAATACAGCGCATATTACGCGGATAAAATTTACCGGAGTATAGAATATTATGTAGTCAATACGGTTAACGAGGATGTGAAAAAAGCTATTTCGGCAAAGGACGACATTATGTACTCGATTTCGGAGGAAAAGAGAAACGCTAGATCCTTCCTCGTCGCTACGATATCGGTCGCTGGAAAACGTTTGCCGATAGAATGGCTATATATCGATCAGGAAAATGGTAAGCTATACGAGTGGGACGGTGTAAAAAATGTTTTAAAAAATGAATTTAACCCGTAACGATGAAAATCGGTTCGGAGAAAAACTATTAAACTTTAGCAGTAAATATTGTGGGATAATTGTATTACGTGCCGGAATTTCAACTGCCTGGATCGTATTAGATACGATAATTGTAAGCACACTTTACCTAATAGTACGTCCGGTAAATATAAAAATAACAGTAAATATAAATTGTCTGACGTTATTCAACTCGTACAATAAAAGTATTTTGATGAAATATCGATAACTTTATTGCGGGTTAGAAAGACACATCATACGCTAATATGGAAGACTTTACGTCGAATGCAAATTGTATTTTAGCTTGGAGATGTCTTTTTAATGTTTTAATATATACATCTTGTTAAAAACATATGGTTCGATTCAGATCTTTTTCCTTAACAGCTTTTTTATTGACGCTCTTCGCAGCTAATATATCCGCACAGCAAAAAAAGCCGCTTCGCTTTACCGATGCGCATACTCTTACCATTACTGGAAAAGCCTGGGACAGCGAACCATTCTATCACCGGCTGGACACCGCAAGGTATGCCGCACTTTCCGGTACGCTCAAACGTTTGGCAACGCATTCTGCTGGGTTGGCAATCAGCTTCAAAACCAATAGCTCCACCATATCGGCAAAATGGCAAACAAGTCCAAAGCGCCCGAGTGATAATATGACCGGGATCGCCTATGAAGGCTTAGACCTTTACATCTTACAAGATGCACGTTGGCAATATGCTGGTGTTGCTAGGCCATCCACCCATGATATCTCGGAAACAACTATAGTAGAGAATATGGCAGATGGAGAGAAAACATGTCTATTATTTTTACCGACATACGATGAGATTCTCTGCCTCGAAATCGGGATCGATGCCGAGGCCTCTATCGTGCCCAATACCAATCCTTTTAGAAAAAACATTTTGATCTATGGCTCGAGCATCGTACAAGGCGCATCGGCTAGCCGGCCTGGATTAGCTTATCCTGCGAAGTTATCCAGACAGACGGGATATCACTTCATCAATATGGGATTCAGCGGTAATGCGAAAATGGAAACCGCTGTAGCAGATATGATCGCACCGCTCCCCATGGATGCTTTTATATTGGATTGTGTACCCAATCCCTCAGCCGAAGAGGTATTGGAACGCACGGCCAATATGGTAAATACCATACGGCGATACCACCCCAATGTACCCATCATTGCCATTCAAAGTGTTGCGCGGGAGAAAGGAAATTTTGATCAACACATTGCGAGGCGGATAAAACTAAAAGATCAGTATTTCAGGCAGGAAATTGAAAAATTGCAGAAAGATGATGACAACTTGTATCTGATTGAGGCGGAAGGTCTATTGGGGGATGATCAAGAAGGAACCGCAGATGGTATTCACCCCAACGATTTAGGATTCGAACGAATGCTACAAAAAATCCGCCCAACAATCTTGGAGATATTCGCCAAATACGGGATCTAAGGAAAAGGACCAAAAGAGCCAAATTACGTACAATCAGGCTCTTTTGATCCATGTTACCGTATTCTTTATAATTAAAGAAAAGAATACTTACTGTACATTATTGTGCAGGGCTAGAAACAAACCTTCTGAAATTTTGTACACTTATCCGTACATCTTCCGCATTATTATCCCAATTGTATTCGTATTCTGCGGCAATCATACCATCGAACTGCTGGCGTTTTAACTCCGCGATCACTGCCGCAACATCGGCAACGCCGTTTCCCCAATGTACGTCATGCGCTTGTTTATTTGCCTTGTCGTTTAAATCTTTGAAGTGCAGGTGAAATACCTTTCCTTCCAATTTTTTCAGGCATTCGAGTGGGTCTAACCCTGACTTTAACCAGTGCCCGATATCTCCTGCGGCACCCAGTTTTTCACTTTTTCCGGCTATGGCTTCAAGCACCGTTTCTGGTTTCCAATAATAGGATGGACTTGCGTGATTATGAATGGCTGCGCGGATATTAAACTCATCACAGAGCTTGGAAACATCGTCGATCATATCTATGTTTGGCTCGCAGGTAATTGTCTCAATGCCCATGCTTTTCGCAAATTCAAATACTTGCCGCCACTCCGCAGGATCTTTAGCCTTTACCACTCCATATGCCGACCAATGTATACCCTTTTCTTTTAATAACTTCTTGACATACTGTAGGTTCTCCGGAGACATCCGGTGATCTATTTTTGCGGTCTGTCCTCCTCCGATTTCCTGCCCGGGATAAGCTTCTACATAGCGTAAATCACAACTTGCTATCTTTTCTATTGCTTCGGTGAAGGTGAATTTTTTAAAGGTATAGGCCTGCGCACCAAGCTTCCAGCCTAATGCTTCTTCGGGAAAAGCATTCTTTTCTGCAGTTCTTTTCGGCGAAGAACACCCGCTAATCAGGATAGACAGGCCGATGAATAGGACTGCAAACATATGGTCTCTCATTTTATTTATCATAATTTATTTATTTTCAAATTAAACTTCTATTTAGGAAACTATTTCCTTTACCTGTTCGTGATAGGGATCTGTTTTATCGGCCGGCATCCGCATTAATCCAGACCACTTCCAAAACGCCGATACAAATACAACGGCCATTAACACCATTGCGAGCACAGCCAATCCCGCCAGTAAATACTGCCCTGAAGGCAAATAGATATCAAATACCTGCAGATAACCTGCCCAAAATGTAATGACAGCCATAAATACACCGGGTACAGCTGCGCAAAGCGCATATTTCTTTCTGTTGAGCCGAATTAACATGGTGGTACAGACAATTAGGCCGCAGGCCGCCAGCAATTGATTGCTTATCCCAAATAAAGGCCAAATACTGCTAACATTCCCCGTATATACCAAATACCCCCATGAGAATGTAAACAAAAAGCTCGCGATCCATACGCCGGGCATCCAGTTTGGATTTTTAAATCGTGGTATTACTCCGCCTAACATTTCCTGTAAGAAAAAGCGACCAACCCGTGTACCTGCGTCGATTGCAGTGAGTATAAAAACGGCCTCAAACATAATCGCAAAATTGTACCAATAGGCCATAACCTCATCCATAAATGGAATACTGTTAAAGATGTGCGCCATCCCTACAGCCAACGATACAGCGCCACCTGTACGTCCTTCCAAGGCGACACCTATTTTATCCGCAAAAGCGGGAAGATCTACCTGATGTAAATCAGGATGGGCAGCCAAAAAGCTTTCATAGGCAAATGAAGGTGTATTGATAGCAAAATAGTCACCAGGCATAAGGGTACATGCGGCAATCAATGCCATGAGTGCCACAAAGCCCTCCACCAGCATAGCACCATATCCAACAAATAAAATCTCTTTTTCGTTGGCCAACATCTTTGGTGTGGTTCCTGTCGCAATAACGGCATGGAAGCCTGATATGGCACCGCAAGCGATCACGATAAAGATAAAGGGTAATACCGGGCCGCCGATAATGGGACCTCCGCCATTGACAAACTGCGTGAGCGCAGGCATCTGCAAGGTAGGGTGTACAAAAACAATCCCTATCGCGAGCAATAATATGGTGCCGATCTTCAGGTAGGTAGAAAGATAGTCACGAGGTACCAGCAATAACCACATCGGCAGTACTGATGCGAAAAATCCGTACGCCGCGATAGCAATCGAAATGGTTTGGATATCCCAGTGAAATAATTCATTCATCGCATCATATTGCATTAACCCGTGCCCTCCCACAATAGTCGCTAGCAAAAGTACGCCGCCCAAGATACTTGCTAGGGTGACACTGTTCTTCCTGTAGCGCATGATTAGCCCCATCATGACGGCGATAGGCATCGTAGCAACGACTGTGAACAGCGACCAAGAGGCTTCATGCATCGCGCTAATACAAGCTAACGATAGCCCGGCCAGCGTCAAGATCAAAATGAACAATACGGCCACACCCGCAATAGTTCCTGTGACAGGGCCAATTTCTTTGGATGCGATAGTAGCCAAGCTCTGTCCTTTATGGCGGACAGAAGCAAAAAGCACCACCATATCGTGTACTCCACCTCCCAATACGCAGCCGATCAAAATCCATAGTGCGCCTGGAAGATAGCCAAATTGTGCGGCCAGTACTGGGCCTACCAAAGGACCTGCTGCGGCTATTGCAGCAAAATGATGCCCGAACAATACTGTTTTATTGGTCGCTACATAATCACGGCCATCGGCCATGGTCACAGCTGGGGTTGCATTCTTCGCATTTAACCGCAACACTCGATGTGCCAGAAAAACTCCATAGAAGCGATAGGCGATCGCAAAAATGAGCAAAGACGCAAAGACGAGGGTCAGCGCATTGATTTCGTCAAAGAACTCCATACTATTCGACAGATAATATTGGTATAACCAAACATAACAATAGCTTCTTCATACTTAATATACATTGATTTTTCATTGAACTTTTTAAGGTAAGATACTTTTGATAATATGCTTTACACCCCAAGAAGACCACATGCCGTCTTTGCCGGCGAGTGAATAACTGACCACCTCATCGCCATTCGCTTTTTCAGTTCATTGGCTACAGGGCGCATCCATGCATCACCACATGCGCCACTTGAAAGGCTAGTGCCATAAACAACGACATGTCGTGATTGTCCATTCTGCAATCGCTCGACCAAACGACTTTGGCCAAAAAACACTCGTGTCAATAGTAGACAGCATATTATTCCAATTATCCGCATTGATTTACTCATTAGGAATCGCTTCACGGTTTATAACGCGGGAATAAATATATAAAATTCTTTTGAATTATCAATTTTTACAATATTGGTTAACATTCAAATAAATTATCAATAGTAAAGGAGAGCCGATAATTTGCTTAGCGCAATTGTAATTGCGCTAAGCAAATTTATCTAAGTTTGAAACTAAACGCGTAGCTGTTCGTTGACTATAGTAAGGATGACAAACGAAAATATTTTGAAATGAAAACATTTACGAACTTGATAGCCGGAACCGCTGGTGCGCTCGTGCTCAACATAATACACGAGGTGGCCCGCAAGTGTATAAAGCAGGCACCACACATGAATGAGGTTGGTGAAGAAGCACTAGTGAAATCAATAAAGTTTATTGGCGGAGAACCACCGAAAGGCTATACGCTCTATACTAGCACATTAGTGGGCGATTTTATAGGAAACGCATTGTACTATAGCGCCGTTGGTAAAGGAGAACCCAAGAGCATCTGGTTACGGGGCATCGGTCTTGGTATCACTGCTGGCATCGGTGCCGTCACGCTACCTGATAAACTAGGGCTCAATGACGGACCTGTAAACCGTTCTCCAGTAACACAGCTCTTGACAGTAGCTTGGTATACCCTTGGAGGAGTGGTAACTTCGGGCGTTGCACAAGCTTTACAGCGCAAAATTCGCTAAAATATTGATGCGAAAACAAGTGGTCGGTAACTGGACAAGATATTTTTTTTACTTCCAGAGTCCCACTTTATTTGCTCTGGCTGTCTGTTGAGCATCGTAGAATATTTCTTCGAACATGATATTGGGTGGCACTGTCATTAATACAGCGTAGCCATTTCTTATCAATTGCTCGTTGATCATGGTGCCGTCGCTTAAATAAGCATAGGCTAAGGTACGGCCATACTGATCGAGAGAGTCAACATCAAAGGTTAGCTTAATGTATGGGTTTTGAGTCAACATATCGTCCAGATACTCTTTAGATGCTAATCCAAAGGGATGCTTCCTTTTTTTGAATGCATTTCTAGTTTCTGGGGCATCAATACCGATAAGCCTAACTTTAAGTTTTTGACCGGTTTGATTTAAGACCCAAAACGTATCGCCATCTACAATTTTGTCGGTCTGGAAAATATCTGAGTCTTGGTGCATAGACTTTTCAAAATCTCTTCCGTCAAAAGCAGTTAATCTTGATGCAGGTCGTGAGTCGCAACGAATAAATAAGAAAGAAACTAAAATAAATCCTAGTTTGATAAACTGAAATATCATTTGATTAATTAAGATATATAAAGAGTTGGTAGTAGGTAAACTTTATGGCATATTCTTCAATCTTGCAATGGATTGAAAGACACCGCTCTTTTGTAACAACCACATGCCTAGTTTTTCTTCGGCGACCCCTGATACAATCGTGTACGTGAAGCGAGGATCTCCCTGCTCGCCACTTTCGATATTCATTTTATAAAAATCTACTAAAGGAAGGGATTGTAGTCTTGCTGCCAGATCGGTAATATGCGAGGACACGATTACATAAGGACCATCGGTATGGCTGAGGTGCTCTATAATGTCAAAAATAGCGTTTGAGGCATCAATATGGTTGGTACCCTTAAAAAGTTCATCTAAAATAATAAGTGCATTCGTGTTTTTGTCAAGCTGATCTACAATCTCCTTGAGCCGGATCGCTTCTGCATAAAAATGGCTATAACCGAGTTCGAGGTTATCTTGCAAATTAATGCTGGTAAATACACCGTCGATCAGGTCGGTTTTCACGGAACTTGCGGGAGTCGGGAAACCGATGTGGGTCAAGTACAATGCTGTAGAAATAGTTTTGATAAAAGATGATTTGCCTGCCATGTTAGCGCCTGTCAAGTACCATATCCTCTTCTCTCTGGTCATTTCGACCGTATTTTTCACTGGATGTTGATGAAAAATATGATAGACATCTCGCATATGAATCTTACCGGTATAATTCTTTGGGTAAATTTCCGGATAACAAAGCCCATATTCCTTTGCGGTTCGGGCTATGGCGAAATGTGCATCAATCTCATAGAAAAAAGCGACTGCCCGTTTGATCTTACTCGCCAGCTCGTATCGAATAAGACGATCATATGCATCGAGGTTGAATCTATTGATATTCAATTGTTCAGGATTATACGGGCGACCGTTAAATATCGTGGACAAACAATCTTCATGAATTTGGATCATCTCTGCGATATCCTCGTACGTCTGATGGGCATTTACTTTTTTATAGAACATCTGAGATTTCAACAAAAAGTCGCACGTCTCGATGATCGAACTTACCTTATAATAATAGATCGGTGCTTTGGCCACAAAAAGATCCAAAAGGCCCCATCCTGATCGCTCTCCCGAATGGGATCTTTTGATGTACTTCTCTATATCCATAACGACCATCCGGTAAAATGGAAAATCTTCTTGAACGACTGCTTCCAAACGACGTATTTTTAGCTGGCGGTCCTTAATCGCGTCAACATCCGATAAAGGATTCAAAAAAAGTCCGCGCAGAAAATCTTCACCTCCCGTTGTGATGGCATGATTGAAAAACCCCCAAATGGAACGGCTTGTCTCTTCAAGGAGTTGAATATCTCGTGTGGTCTGCGGATCGATTAAAAATCTGTTGCTCATAGAAGGTTAAGATAGCAAAAAAAGAACCAATGAACTAAATGTGGTATTTTTTTTAGCTAGAGATAATATTGGCACCAACTTTTGCGTTATATAGGTAATTTCATAATTTAGGTTAATAATTGGTTTGGTAAAATCCCGTTGCTCCCCGCTACGGGATTTTCTATTTATAGCGAAATTGTCGCTTATCATTAATCTTGATTTAACGACCCTTCGATTCCTTGATTGAAGGCTTTGATGAACGCGTTTTTTAATATACCCAGAAATGCTGCCCAACTACTTGTATCAGGATCATTCACATTACCTTTAATATCAACCTTTGTAGCAATCGTTTCGCGCTTCGGATTTTCCACTACTTTGCCAAATAAACCGATTACAGCCTCCTTAGCCGCTCGAAGGAAACCACCCTCCTTCCGATCTTTCTCCCAGTTGAGAACCTTAAGGTTGGTGATAAATGGTTTTGCGTACCCATCTAGCGAGCCGTCTATCAATTTAAGTTCGCTGTATAGGTTTAGGGATCCCCGCTCCACATCGAACTTACCATATGCTTCTATAAAGCCATTGAGACTGGTCAGGTTTACGTCTGTCAATTGCATATCCGTATCAAAATCAGGCATTTTCTTTAGAATGTTCAGTTTCATGTCCGCTTTTAATTTTCCGCCACCTATCGATGTTCCTGTCAGCGTCACTGTGGAAGGGAGGAGCTCCGTTTGCTCATCCGCATTTGCCAGATTGTATGCCGTCAGTTGCAGACTATCCATAGAAAGATTCACTTGGGGACTTGCCTGTCTATCTAAATATTTAAAGGTACCTTGATTCACCTGAAGTCTATTGATCGTGATCGGCATTAACGAGTTCACTGTCTCGGTCCAATGTTCTTGAGACGGTTCCTTAGAAAGGTCTGCCGTTTCCTTCAATATATGAATTGTCGGCCTGTCCAAAATAATTTCACTGACGAGTTTCCCTTTCCATAGCGACTTCCATTCTACGGACAAATCGCAGTGCGCGATCTGCAAAAAGGGATAACTACTCGTGTCTGAAAGCTTTTTTAGGGTTAGTTGATCAATAGCATATGCGCCCCGCCACAGGCTAATATCGATATCCTCGACATGCCCTGTATATCCGGGAAGTTCGTTCAACTGCTTATTAACATACTGCTTGACTATCGAAGGCAGAGCGAGACGGATAACGAAAAGCAGGAGAAGGATCCCAATTATGATCTTGGTAGAAGTTTTTAATGCCTTAAACATATCGTATAAATTTCTAATCAGATAGGTACCCAAATTTCACCTCTTTATCATTGCGGCACCGTTTAAAATAGATTTGAGTAAATCCATTTACTGATATATGTTACATAATATTAACAGGCTACGGTACACAATGTTTAAAATGCTGTTATCTTCGCCCTTTTTCGAGCTTTAACCGTTAAAGCGTAGGGGAAACATGCGACTGGTTTCTCCAACATTCAGATTTTGTGATAAACTTCGTTAAAGGGAATTCTGAATCGTTCACCCCAAATCCCTTCATTCCCCTTTCTTATACCACAGGACACTACCATATTGATCTCCGCACCACGAGGTAGTTTAAGAAGTTTTTTGACACGTTTGCTATCGAATCCTTCTAAGGGGCAGGTATCGTATCCCTCATTTGCCATAGCAATCATAAACGTTTGTGCAGCTAACGCACAGCTTTTGTGAATAACTATACGCATATCGCTTTCTGATACCTGATATACTATGGGACGGAAAATACCGACTGTACTTACCGCCAACTTCCGGACAAAACCAAACACACCGAAAAATTGGGAATAAAGGAATGGCATCAGCTTTCCATAATACAAAAGTCTGTCTTTGATTCGTTTTTCTTGGCGTTCCTCGGGACTATTGCGTTGGATATTATCACGTTCGAATGCTATATTCGCATCAGCGCGTTTTGGATATAAGTCCTGACGGGTCACAAAAACAACGAGCTGCGAAGCTGTTGAAACACTTGTCTGGTTAAGACAGGCCTTTGTCATCTGATTTAAAGCACTGGGGGATAGTATATGATAAGCTTCCCAGAGTTGCATATTGGAACTATTAGGAGCCAGCGTGGAAAGTTCGATGCAGTCCTTAACAATATCTGCATCTATATTTTTTTCTTTGTCGTAAACCCGTACCGAACGACGATAATTTAAAACTTCTCTTAAATTCATATCGTTATTCCTGAACCGCCTAGAATTTCAATTTCTTGACCTTTTATGGGTTGAGCACCTAAAAGCGGTATTGCACTCGCAATTAATTCTTTTACACTTTCAACGTTCAGAGCGTTGTCATGATCCTCCTTAGTATCCCATATTTCCGTTACGTAAACTGAATTTAAATCGTTTTCATCTTTACCAATAACATATAATCTGCATCCCATTGCAGTGGATACAAATTTAGATGCGTCTAATAGGACATCGGCAAGTCGACCGACTTGCCCATCTTTAGCTGTGAGTTTTCCGTGTAGTAAATACATACGCTCTAATTTATTATTTTTTTTGGGGTATTTATATTTTTAGGGATTTATAATTGATTATAAGAATGGATTTACCGGAATGGAAAAAAAGTATTGATATACTAAGATAACGGCTCTTAGTTGTAACACCAATTATATTTTAGTTAACTTTGCAGCTTGATATTCATTTAACTATTCAGCAGTGTCCTTAGATAAATTAAAGCTTAATAAACGTCTCCATGCGTCCATGAATGATTTGGGTTATTTTACACCAAAAGAAATTCAGTTAAAATCGCTTCCCCGAATAATCGGTGGACATAGTATTATCGGCATTGCACCTGAAGGAGCTGGAAAAACAACGACGTACGTTCTCGGGGTGTTGATGCGTTTAAAATATACGCAAGATGAGGCTCCCAAAGTATTGATTTTAGCTCCTAATGAAGAAAGAATTGCTGAAATAGTTGATCGTTTTCTGACCATCAGCAAGAATAGGAACCTCCATATCATGGGGCTTAAAGCTAGCGGAAGTATAGAAGAGGAAATGGAAGACCTGATCCGTGGGGTAGATATTGTAGTAGCAACTCCAAACCGTGCTCGTGCTATGTATCTAAAATTGGGACTTAACTTAAATCGTATCCAGACCTTTATCATTGATGACGCTGAGGAAATGGTGAAGCAAGGAATGCAGACTAATGTAAGGGAACTAGCGCAAAGCTGCGGAAAAGTCCAGTATTTAGCATTTAGTACTGTCGAACATGAAAAACTGCATTTGATGATTGATGATTTTATGCCTTTTGCTGCGCTGATTGAAACGGAGGAGCTTGGTGAAAAAACTGTTGAAACACATGAACTCATGCTGTATCAAGTTCCTAATTTTACCACGAAAATTAATTTGCTGAATGGTTTGTTGAGAGACGATGACGTATTTGATAAGGTTGTGGTATTTGTGAATAGTCGACTTACCGCACAAAAAATAGGTCGAAGTCTGCATGCTAAAAATGGAGAGGTAGCTGTATTACACCCGTTGTTCCACGATGATGCTGGTATTGATGATATCAACGATTTTAAGCATATTCCTGAATGTAGAATACTCATTATTGCAAATGAAGGCACAAGTGACATCGATTTAAGTGGGATCCCTTTTATATTTTATGTTGAAATACCAGAAAATAGGGAGGTTTTCGTACAACATATGCAAAAAACTTCAGACGACGAAGTTATTGCCATCACATTTGCCACGGACATTGAACTTCCGGAGTTCAAAAAAATAGAACAATCTTTAGGGAAAAAAGTCCCTATCATGCCTCTTCCAGATGATCTTGTTATCTATCGCCCATCTAATAATCCTAAAGAAAAGAATGAAGCGGACGAATCACACGGTGGCGCTTTTCATAAAAAGAAAGAAAGCAATAGCAAGACCTACAACCTTGGCGCTGGTGTGAAAGCCAAAATGACAATGAAGAATAAGAAAAGGTAATATCATAAAAGCCGTAATAATACGGCTTTATGATATCAACTTATTTACCCATTCTCTTCAGAATGGTTTCCATTTCTGCCATGACTTTATTGATCTTAGCAATGGTCAGATCAAAAGGTTCTGAAGTATTCATATCCACACCTGCATCGACAAGTAGCTCTACCGGGTATTTGGTGCTTCCGGAAGCTAGAAAATTGAGGTATTTTTTACGATCCTGATCTGTTCCACGCAGTACTTTTTCGGAGAGCGCAGTAGAGGCGGTGAAGGACGTCGCATATTGGTACACATAAAAATTGTAATAAAAATGCGGGATGTAAGACCATTCGGATTTGACATAGTCATCGACTATACAAACATTTTTATCATGACCGTAGTACCGTTTGGTCAGATCAAGATACATGTTGTCAAAATCTTCACCAGTGAGCGCTTCACCCTTTGCGACTTGTTCGTGGATCATTGATTCGAATTCTGCAAACTGGGTCTGACGGAATAGAGTCCCTTTGGCACCTTCAAGATAATTTCCGAGGATCGCAAGACGTGTTTTATCGTCTTTAATCTGTTGCAGCATATAATCGTTTAACAACTCTTCATTCAACGTGGAAGCCACCTCAGCGACAAAAATTGAATAGTCTGCATTTGCGAAATGTTGCTGTTTATTGGTCAGATAACTGTGCATGGTATGGCCCAATTCGTGGGTCAACGTAGTCATGTCATTGTACTTCCCGTTATAATTCATGAGTATATACGGATGTACGTCGTATGCAGACCCGTTGGAATATGCTCCGGATCTCTTTCCTTCATTTGGATACATATCAATCCATCTTTCATGGAATGCTCTTTTTGACACGTCCACATAATGGGTACCCAAAGGTTGTAAGGATTTTAAAATATTCTCAATAGCTTCTTCTACCGAATACTCTAAATCGACCTTTTCAACCAAAGGAGCATACAAATCATAATAATGCAGGGTGTCTAACCCCATCATACGTTTTCGGAGGTTTAAATAGCGGTGAAAGGTCTCCAGGTTTCCATTCACATTTGTAATGAGATTATGAAAAACATCTGTCGGGATATTGCCGCCATCCAGCGCCCTTTTTAACGTACTTTCGTAATTTCGGGCTTTTGTCGTAAACAGTGCGGCATTGATATTGCCGTATAGCTGCGCCCCGAAAGTCCGCTGAAATTCATTCAATTTACGAAAATAAGTGGCAAACACCTTGCTCCTCACTCCCCTATCTTCGCTCGCTCGATACAATGCAAAATTTGCGGAATTAAGCTTTACACGCTCACCGTTTAATTCAATTTCGGGATGCGGAAACTCAGCATTAAAAAATGTACTGAATATATTTGCGGCATTGCCAGCCATTAATGCCGAGTAGGCCATCACTTTTTCCACTTCTTCGGAACCTCTGTGGGCTCGCTTGCGGATTAGATCCGTAAGGTAAAATTTGTAGGTTACCAGTTCTTTTTCTTTCGCAAAAAAGGTGTTGAGCTTGTCTTCATCTAGGGTTAATAGCTCGGGTTCCATGAAAGATGTTAATGCGCCATATTCAGAAAAAAGCTGTTGTAGCTCTTGCTTCATGCCGGCGTACTTGGTTACTCTGGTATCTTGATCAGATTTCATCGATGCATAGGATGAAAGGCGAGACATTTCCTTAATGAGTGCGCTATTGAACGTTAGCGCTTCCAAAAGTACGGTAGCGGATTGGGTAAGCTTACCCTTATAAGAGGCTGCTTTTTGCATATTCTGTTGAACCTTTTGTTTTTCTTCTTTCCAGGTATCGTCTGTAGCATAGAGATCGGACAGGTTCCACTTATATTTTTCAGGAAGCTCTTCCCGAACTTTCATCTGACTTACAGCAACCGTTGTAGAAAATAGCATCATGGCGGTGATTAATTGTGCTTTTTTACGCATGTTTTATTGATATTAATAGTATGCGCAATTTACAAAAAAGATCTCACTGATTGGCTTAATAATACAGCGAGCGACATTAGATACAGCAAAAGACATACACGAATCCTCGGGACAAAACAAGGGGTTGCAGTATATCTGTAAGACGACTGATAAAATAGTGAATGAATGCGGCAACTCCTGTGGGCAAGAGCGACTATGGCGTCCAATTTTACCCGCATAGACCATATTACGCTGAGCAAGTAAAGTGGTAACAATATACCCTTAAAAATAGGTATTTTTGTTCCTTTCTTGATCTTAAATGAAAAAAACATTATCTATATCCATAGATGGTACTGCAATCAATGACATTGCTTCATTCTATGAGGTTATCAATCAAACACTGATGGTGGGTGAAGACTGGAACCTCGGCAACAGCCTGGATGCTTTTGACGATTTACTATATGGAGGCTATGGTCTGTTGAAAGACTACGACAAGTTAGAAATTATATGGAAGAACATCGAGCACAGCAGGAAAAGCATGGGCGTTGAAGCCACTCAGAAATATTACTTGGATAAGCTGAACAGCAATCTGCCTTACAACAAATCACTCCTTCACCAGAAACTGAAGGATCTGGACGCTGGCAAAGGCCAGACCTATTTTGATGTTTTATTGGAAATAATCGATTCTCACAAGAATGTTCACTTATTGCAATTTTAATTGCAATAAGTGAACATTCTTATTAATATTGCTATATATTATTCCTGAGGTATCCCTGAAAGTTATCCTGAAATTGTAACCCATTGTCCAATCTGTATTTACTCAACTTATTGTACAAGGTCAACCCCCATAACACAAACTCACTGAGAAAATAGACATCTTCCCTCCTCGTATCCGGCTGGTATTTCTGTATCAAGCTACGGATGGCATCTACTTGGTCCAATGTATGCTGATAATCTTCATCATTAAGTTCATCCGGTAGTTGAATACCATCCGAATTTAAGAACCATCGTACAATTTCATCGTAGGGGTATTGTTCATTCTCCTTTTCCAACTTCTCTATCTTAGGAAATAGGGTTATGAACAATGTCTTAACCGCACTTTCTATCAGTTGTATTGCTACAGCTGCAGCGCCTTCTTGCTCGCCTTCGTACACCAACTCTACTTTCCCCGTAATAGCCGGAACGATTCCGATGAAATCACTTAGCCGTACTGCTGTAGCCGTATCTCCATTTCTCAGCATACGCAATTCGGCAGTACTCAGCAGATTTTGAAATGCGGTAATGCCCATTCTCGCGCTAACACCACTTTTTGCATCAATGTATTCGCTATTCCGAGCTTCAAAACTAATCTGTTCCAATATGTCGCGTGCCAGTTCAGGTACATAGATCTGTTCCTTTTGCCCGGCTTCCAAACCTGCTTCCTGCTCGGTGATCGCTTTGGCTACTGCCACAGAGGTAGGGTAATGTGTGAGAATCTGAGAACCTATACGGTCTTTCAAGGGTGTCACGATGCTTCCTCTATTGGTATAATCTTCGGGATTGGCCGTAAAGACAAACTGCAAATCCAGAGGCAACCGCAACTTAAATCCACGGATCTGTATATCGCCCTCCTGCAGTATATTGAAGAGCGCGACTTGAATCCTGGCTTGCAAATCGGGCAATTCGTTGATTACAAATATCGAACGGTTGGCACGAGGGATCATCCCGAAATGGATTACGCGATCATCCGCATAACTTAGTCTCAAATTCGCTGCTTTTATCGGATCTACGTCGCCGATTAAATCTGCTACGGTTACATCAGGTGTCGCCAGTTTCTCAGCAAACCGTTCGCTCCTGTGAAGCCAGCTGATTGGTGTATTATCACCTTTTTCTTTCATTAACTCCACAGCATAGCGGGAAATAGGTCGGTATGGATCGTCATTGATTTCAGAGCCCTCCACTGTCGGGATATATTCATCCAACAGGTTCACCATCAGTCTGGCCAACCGTGTTTTTGCCTGGCCACGAAGCCCCAACAAATTGATGTTATGCTTGGAGAGGATAGCTCTTTCCAATTCGGGAATTACCGTATCTTCATAACCATGCACACCTTCAAAAACGGTCCCGCCGCTGCGTATTTTCTCAATTAGGTTCTGACGCAGTTCCTCTTTTATGCTTTTGGGCGTATAGCCTGCATTTTTTAACTCTCCAAAAGTCTTGATCGTCGTATAATTCATTTACTGATGTTCTTAAATTAATAGTTTATCGAATCCTCTTTTTACGATTGTCTTCGTAATCTTCAAAGATCATTTCGCCTAAGTTACCAAGTCCTGTATAGTAAGCCTTTCCACGGTTAGAAGCCGTAAATTCATCAACAAACTCCTGAAGGTATGGATCTGAAGTGATCATAAATGTAGTAATCGGGATCCCAAGCTTTCGGGCTTGTGCCGCCATGCTGTAGCATTTAGTGGTAATGAAAGGATCTAGTCCCATAGGATTTTTATAATACGTCCCGTCCGGCATGTTTAAGCAGCTCGGTTTGCCATCTGTAATCATGAATATCTGCTTGTTTGCATGGCGCTTCCGTCTTAATATATCCAAGGCTAGTTGCACACCTGCGACGGTATTGGTATGAAATGGTCCCACTTGCAGGTACGGAAGATCTTTGATCGCTATGGGCCAAGCATCATTGCCAAATACAATGACATCCAATGAATCTTTGGGATAGCGGGTGAGTATCAGCTCAGACAGGGCCATAGCTACTTTCTTCGCGGGTGTGATACGGTCTTCGCCATATAAGATCATGCTATGGCTAATATCAATCATCAAAACGGTGCTCATCTGCGACTTAAATTGCGTATCCTCGACTACCAAATCATTCTCCGACAAGCTGAAATCACCTATTCCATGGTTGATCTGCGCATTTTTCAAACTCTCTGTGACGGAAATTTTGTCAAGACTGTCTCCATATTGATAGCTTCTGAAATCTCCGGTGTTCTCATCACTCTGTCCACTATATTTGGTTTTGTGATTTCCAGACTTACCTTTACGCATCTTCCCAAAGATCTGATCTAGCGCATTTTGCCGTAAGGCTTTCTCCATCTTTGAACTGATGTCCACTTCACCATCTCCACTAACACCTATACGCTCGACGATGTACCCCTTATTCTTCAAATCTGCTATAAAATCGTCAATGGTATATTCAGGGGTGGTCAACTTAAACTCTTTGTCCAACTGTCGCAGCCAATCGATAGCTTCATCAAAATCGCCGGAAGTATAAGTAATGAGTTCCTTGAATATCTCAAACAACTTATCAAAAGGTGTCTGAAAAGGCTCTTCATATTGTTTAAAAACAAATCCCTTATTTCTGTCCGAATTTTTCATCCGTTAAATTTAAGGTATAATAATCTTTATTCCGCTTCGGAATATCATAATACATTCATTTCTTTTCGTATTTTCGTAATTTCAAGACGAGGTGATTAAAAGTTAATGAATACTGTAGCAGCATCCACCGGTAAACGTTACACAATGGATAAATGTTATACAATTATAATTTACATTATGAAACGAAGAAAAATATTATTTTCCGTTACTTTACTTTCTATTTTTTTATTTTCTGGTTGCGATAAAGGTGGGGAATCCTATGAAGAGTTTTCAAGGCTTGCCGATCTGAAGATTCAAGAGGCTGTAAAACTGACACGAGACCATCCCTGTAGCAATCTCGACGAATGGCGTGTTGACACACTCTATTATACCTACGTCCCCGTACATCCGAGCTTCGAACCTGCGTATCAAAAACTTTTAGGGGAAGCCCGAGATCTTCAGACAAGAGCACATAAAGCATATAACGGTCCTGAACGCCATGATACCAGTCCTGTAAGCCTTCCGCCACATTTCGGATTGCGCTGTATCGATGGCAAGGTAAAGGTTGCAAATGCGATTGATTTAGATTTAGATGAAATCAACGAACGCTTAAATCTCCTATTTACGGAAATAACGGAATTCTTCGACGATGTTACTTGCGACGATGCTAGTAAATGGCACGTAGCGACTATACGCAAAGACTGCGAATTTGTGTCCATCGTATTCACACAGACTAACAATTTCTGGGAGTTTGGTAAAAAAATGGAAGAATACAGTCACTTATATGCTGCAAAAACACATTTGGATACGACCCTTGACTGCCCTGTGGAAAACGGCAAGCCCGCTAGGGGGATAACCTGCGAGAATGGTAAACCTAAAGTAGAATACTAGTATCTTTAACTGCAAATTATAATTGCCGTTGCAAGAAAAAATGCAAAATAAAGAATTAGAAAATTGTTAGAGAAAAACCATATTCCTAAGCGAGCGGTGTGAATTTCTTTTTACACTAAGCGTCCAAAAAAAATTTCACTTAGCGTGATGCTTTAGTAAGACTGTCCCCATAAGTTTCGAGACAGTCTTACGCATAAAATTAAATTACTTAATAGCCCGTATGCTGCGTTAGATTAGGATTGACGGCGATTTGTTGGCTCGGTATTGGATATACGAGGACCTTTGGGTCCGAAGCAGGTTTTTCCTGCCAAGCTTGCAAAAATTTACCAAAGCGGATCAGGTCCTGCCTTCTCCAACCCTCCCAGTACAATTCGCGGGCGCGCTCGTCTAACAGATTATCGAGTGTTAAAGAAGTAAAAGCAGTAACGCCACGATTGATTCGAATACTATTTACCAGATCAAGAGCGTCGGATGCTGTACCGCTACCGCCTCTTAATATCGCTTCTGCCTGCATGAGCAACACGTCAGCATAGCGATATACCACCCAATCGTTATTTCTCTGACCGACAACACCGTAATCAAAAGCATATTTCATGGGTCGGATACCCGCGGTTTCCAGTGTAGCACCAGACGTGCGAATAGTAACCTCCCTTGTAAAAAGTAAAGAGGCATTGGCCGGGTTCCGAGCCTTAAGTGGTTCGTTGGTGGTCCAATCGTACTGCTGTCCGGCAAAGAAACCTACATTCTGCCGATGATATTTCTTGGTTCGGTTTGACGTTGTATCCGCAGAATATTCATAATAGATACCTCTCCTTTCGTCATCAGCTGTAAACTTATCGTAATAATCTGACAATGTGCACCAACCATTCCATCCTCCAGGTCTCATGTTGTAGTGCGCAATGGTATTCCATGTTCTATCCACATTACCACCTCGCTCACCATTTTCATTATAAAGCGTATAGATATTTTCGGTTGAATTTTCGTCATTGTCTGGTGCGAAATTATCGAAATACTTTCCCGTCGTCGATACATCATAAACATCTGTAGCCGTAATTTCATTGGCAAGGGTAATAACTTGGTTCATATCTTCTGCCTCAAATGTGGGGGATTGCCTATTCAAAAATGTGCCTTTGTTCAGGTAGATTTTCATAAGCAACACCTTTGCCGCATTTCTATTGGCAATATAGGCCTGTTTAGGTCCATTTGCAGGTAGACTACTCATGATTTCATTCAGATCTTTTACCATGTAATCTATGGCGGCCTCCGGCTCCAACACTTCAGGTGCTATTCGGAAATCTTCCATGGAGGCCCCCTCTCTGATAGGTACGACGCCATATAGATCCAGCATATCAAACATCGTCAAAGCCCGTATAAATCGTGCTTCTGCTCCTTGTTGTGCACTGGGATTATAACGCAACACATTGGCGGCATTATATATAGCGGTACCTAGACTAACAAAAGTATTGTTCATATAACCGTTGTCAGCATTCCAAGTATGGAGATGAATTGCCCTGTGCATACCATTGTCATCCCAGTCGCCCCCACGGGTGGGAGCCATTGCTGCATCTGTTGACACTTCCTGCATTACCCAGCGTTGCTCCTGCTGATAGGGTGTATTTAACGAATTATATGCTGTGATTAATAAAGCCGCAGGGTCTATATTCGATGTACCCTCTTCCAACTCGCCCCTAAACTCTTCGTTCAGCTTCGTACAGGAGTATGTAGCCGCAACAAGCGAGCTAACTATTGTAATATATAATAATGATCTTAATTTCATCTGTTTATTTTTTTATTGTTATCAATCCGATGACATTTTCTTGTACAATTACAGTGAGAAATTTACTCCTAACAGGATATTTCTCGATGGTGGATAAGGCAAATATTCAATACCCAACGAAGGAATGCCATTGTTGGCACCGTCTGTATTGACTTCAGGATCGAAACCTGTATATTTCGTAATGATAAAAAGGTTCTGTCCTGTAACTGAAACATTGAAATTTTTAAGTGTATTTCCGATATTACCCACATTGTAACTTAAGGTAAGGTTGGCCATCTTCAGATAGTCACCTTTTTCGAGAAACCGTGTAGACGGCGCTGCCGAATTAGAGGTAGATTCCTTCACATCGGTATTAAAGAAAGAAGAGCCGATGTTTCTAGAAGACAGATTACTTAATCCAAGCGTGGTGGCCGCGGTATTATTAAAAAGATAATGTCCCATAGCTCCATTCATATTGGCCGCGAGAGCGATTTTTTTGTAATTGACATTTGTGGAAATCCCCAGTAAGGTCGTCGGATTAGGGCTATTCATATAAAATTTGTTGATAGCTGGATCGTTGGCGCTGCTAATGCTTCCATCTTGCCCCAGATACATACTCATACCTGTCTGCGGATCTATGCCCTCATATGAAGCTAAATACCAAACATTCAACGGTTGATCATTTACCATTCGTTGTCCCAATACACCTGAGAACCCTTGTCCTCTTAAAGCTCCGGTCTCGTAGTAACCCACTAAGCCGCTTACGCTGTTTTTGAGGAAAGTAGCGTTACCGGTAAGATCCCATGTCCAGTTGTCGTTCTGAACGATAGTGCCCGTTAAAGCAATTTCAATTCCTTTGTTGACAATTTCACCGTCCAGATTTACCCAGATCCGACCGGCAGGTGCGGGTTGAGCAAGGGTTTGTTCAAAAAGTGCATCAGTTGTCTTTTTATTGAAATAATCGATCGAACCATAAAGGCGATTGTTTAACACGGCAAAGTCAATACCCAAGTTAACGGTGGTTGAAGTTTCCCACTTGAGATCATCATTACCATAATTGGCCTGGCTAACACTTTGGTTAGCAAAAACAAATCTGTTCAAGGATGCACCTGAAGGGAATTCTTGATTACCGGTTTTACCCCAACCCAATCTTAATTTCAATTGATTGAAACTGGCGTTCGACTTGAAAAATTCTTCTTCGGCAATATTCCAAGCCACAGCCACTGAAGGAAATGTTGCATATTTGTTATTTTCACCAAATTTAGTTGAACCATCCCTCCTTACGGTAGCTGTAAATAAATAACGATCCAAATAATTGAAACCACCGCGTGCGAAAAGTGATTGCAACTGATTGGTCGGACTTCTATAGGAGGCAAGCTCTCGGGTAGAAACCTGTGAGTACTGCATATAATCGAAGTAATCGAGCCCCATAAAGTTAAATCCACCGCCAAAAGAGATATTATTATTGTAATTGTAATCCAGATATTCATAACCGACAACTGCGTTTATGTTCCAATCTGGGCTAACCTGCTTGTTGTAGGAGAGCATATGGGTCATTTGCAGATTAGTTTCGCCGTTATTCGAAATAAAGGCCTGCTCATTTTCAGATGCGGAGGGATCGATGAGACCCGCTCGGTACATTCCTTCACGGCTACCTGTCTGCCGCATGGCACTATAGATGAAACGATACTCCAGATCATCTGTAATCTTATAATATGGCGCTACATTTACCACCATCGTGTTTGTTACTGCCTGATCTTTAAATGCCTCGATACTTGTTAAGGGGTTACGGGTCGTACTACTAACAAAAGTCAGGTTGCCCTGCTCGTCCCGTATGGTTCGTGTAGGGTTCCATTGGAGTGCCTGAGAGATTACATTCCCTTCCGAACCTACCATGGCATTTATCGGTGCATATCTGTTATTCAGTTGTGTAAGAAATACCGAGAAATCAAGTCCTAGTTTTTTGCTTTCTAAAAAGCGAAAATTGCCGGTAAAGTTGGCCGTATATTTTTTTAATTGCGAACTTCGAATGATACCGTGTTGATTTAAGTAACCACCGGATAAACGATACTTCCCGTGCTCGGTACCTCCCGAAACATCACCGTAGTAGTTCTGTGTGACTGCGTTCTGGGTAATAGCCCTAAATGCATCTTCATTGCCTCCAAAATCTGCATCGGCAGCTTCAGTAGGTGTATAATAGTCTAGAGCTTCCCTAAACCTAGCGGCATTCAATACATCTGGATATTCGCGCATACTCGAAATCCCTGTCGAAGCACCTACAGCAATCTGTGGAGATCCGATCTGCCCTTTTTTGGTGGTAATGATCACCACACCGTTGGCCCCTCTTGAACCATAGATAGCTGTTGCCGATGCATCTTTTAGGATGTCCATACTGGCGATATCACTCGGATTTAAATAAGTCAGTGGATTCCCTCTATCTGAGGAGAAGCCTCCACGGCCTTCTGGCAAAGGCGAATTACCCGACATCGGAACACCATCCAATACAAATAATGGATTATTACTCGCGCGAATGGACGAGTTACCGCGGATGCGAACAGTCGTAGCGCCACCCGGTTGACCGGTATTATTAATCACCATCACGCCGGGTGTTTTACCTTGGATCAACTGATCGGGACTCGTCATGAGACCTTTATTGAAATTTTTTACACCTATCGTTACCAGCGAGCCGGTAAGATCTCTTTTTCTAGCAGTGCCGTAACCAATAACAACCACTTCGTCTAAACCTTGGTCAGCGTCTGGCTGAAGTTGGATGATCATATCGCTACCGACAATAGATTCTTCCTTCGTTTCATAACCAATAAACGATACTTCTAACGATGTGGCGTTAGCAGGTACGTCTATTGAAAAGGTGCCTTTATCCCCAGTAGTCGTAGCGGAGGTACTTCCCTTGATTCTTATCGTAGCTCCTATTAAAGGGTTTCCTGCATCGTCGACCACGCTGCCGGTCAGCGTTTTTATCTGGGCAAAGCCAATCATGGATGTTAGGAGCAGTGTCAGCGTCAAAACGCCTTGTACAAGCAATTTATTTTTCATACATGTTAGAATTGATGATTTTAATTTATTTATTTATTACTCTACTGGGCAGCTAAACTTGGCGGTGCGGCCAAGAGATAGGTGTGATTAAAGGTAGAATCAGTAACATCATACTGATACGATAAGGTACGCCGATAGGCGTATGTTCGAGAAACGAGTATCCAGGTTTCCTCTTGCAAAATTTTGAAGCGAAACATATGTTTATATTTTGGTTTTTAACTAGATAAAATCGGTAAATAATCTATTAACTAGATCGAGCGATTCAATCTTATATCATAATGTATTAAGAACAACCTTTTCTTCTTTTTGTTCATTTCCATTAAAAGTAGTTTCAAAAAAAGCATTTTTTGAAACTACTGACCAATAACTACTTGTATAATCTCATATGGTTCAAATTTAATTACAACATTATTCGCCGACTTTAAACAGGATATTAAGGCGTTAGATGCGAAAGGCTACTATACATGGATAAGGGCCTTAAGATAAAAGATCACAATACGTATTCTAACGTTCTAATTTAAGGTTGTAGCGCCGCGGTAAACCAGTTATAACTACACGCGGTTAGGTGGGATCAGTTCCACAAAAAATTATTTTTAAAAGCAGTGAGTAGTTTTTTTGAAAAAAGTGTCTTTATGTTTAAAGCATGCATATGATATTACATACCGAGCAAGAGTCGGCGTATAACAATCTAGATCAGTTGTCGACGGAAGATATATTGAAAGCAATCAACCATGAGGATCAACGTGTTGCTTCAGCCGTTGCAGATTGTATTACTGCTATCCATCATCTAGTTGACAGGCTAGTTTACAACTTAGCACAAGGCGGACGGTTATTTTATGTCGGTGCAGGCACAAGTGGCCGGCTCGGAATTTTAGATGCTTCCGAATGTCCTCCTACGTTCGGGGTGAACAAAGAAATAGTGCAGGCCATCATCGCCGGTGGTGATCAAGCGATTCGCAATGCAGTAGAAAATGCCGAAGATAATGTAAATGCGGGATGGGAAACGCTCACGGGCTTACAGATAACTTCTAATGATTTTTTGATCGGCATATCGGCATCAGGTACAACACCGTATGTATTAAAAACATTGAAATACGCCAAGCAAAATGGTATCTTAACGGGCTGTATTGTTTGTAATGCCAACTCACCTATAGCTCAAGCTTCGTCCTACCCTATAGCGATTCATACTGGTGCTGAATTTCTAACCGGTTCAACACGTATGAAAGCCGGCACTGCACAGAAAATGGTATTAAACATGATCAGCACAACAGCGATGATACGCTTGGGGAAAGTGATGGGAAACAAAATGGTCGACATGCAATTAAGCAATGATAAACTCAGAGCTAGGGCTATGCGTATTTTAGTAGAAGAAACAGGATGTTCTACCACAAAAGCACAGCAATTGATTGAAAAACATCAAAAAGTAAGATTGGCGATGGAAGAACTTAAAAGAGAGCTAAATTAATAAAGGTGTCTACATGAACATAAACGATTTGAATATGAAGGAGCTTTTTGAAGCCATTGCAAATGCTGATCGAAATGCATTCACCCGTTTACATCAAAGTTCTTTTCGCACCTTAAAGCAATATGCCTTTATCATTTTAAAATCGGAGGAACTAGCCGAAGAAGCCACGTCGGATGTATTCATGAAGCTTTGGACCAGACGGGAGAATCTACATTCAATAGCTAATCCTAAAATGTATATTTTTAAGGCGTTGAAAAATATCTGCCTAAATAAGCTTCGTGAAGATAAAAATAATTTCCTAAGAACAGTGGAATTAGAAAGCAATGACTTAGCCGTCAACCTCTTTGAAAGTCCGTCGGATATTATGGAGAACAAAGAATTGTTTACGTTGCTGGACGCGATGGTCGAAGCACTACCAGAGCAACGAAAAATTATCTTCAGACTTGTCAAGGATCAAGGCTTAAAACACAAGGACGTAGCGGAGCTCTTGAACATTTCGATCAGAACGGTAGAAAACCAACTTTATAAAGCGGTAAAGCAACTGGCTCAGCTTATTGAGGTCTATTTAGGTAAAAATCCTACACAGAAGAAAAGGAATAATCGCCTACTATTCTTTTTTATCTAAACGGTTCAAAAAAATTATTGGTTATGAACAAAGAGGAATTTTTAATATTACTTTCGAAAAAGATATCAACTGGACTTGGTCAGCAGGAACAGATCGATTACGATCTATATCTGCATCAACAGGTGGATTATAAACGCGTAGCAGATAATCTTATTGCGTACGTTGAACACCAAGAACTGACCGTAGATCAAGATCAACAGGCGAATCTGCAAAAACTATGGATGAAGCTCGGAGAAGTTCCGTCGCCGAAGAAGATGGCAACGTACAAAAAGTCGCGTATAGTTAAATTTGCCAGCTTCAGTGCTGTGGCTTGCATGCTATTATTTGCAATTTTGTATGTTGGGAAGGACGAGCTTAATCCGACTACGATAGGATTAACTTCCTTTACGGAAATTCACAGTGGTTCAAACAAATCCTTTGTTTCGATGACAGACGGCACGACGGTGACATTGGATAAAAATGCGACTCTTTTCGTGAATGCTGATTTTGGCCAGCAACAACGACAATCTAAGTTAATAGGTAATGCTAGATTCGACGTGGTAAAGAATACCAATATTCCCATGCTTGTCTATTTAAATAATTGGGAAGTTGTGGTAAAAGGAACTTCCTTTGCCATCATACAGGATCCTGTGTCGGATCAAAATGAGCTTAGCTTATTTGACGGCGTAGTAGAGTTGAGGCCAATGAATTCGTCTGAAAAGACGCTACAAATACTTCCCAATCAAAAGGTAAGTTGGAAGTCTACTAACCAACACATTAGTGATGTGAAGGTTAGTCAAATGTCTGCGGGTGAACGTATTGACAACCAAAACCAATTTCGGGATAGTATCGTGTTTAAAAGCCAACGGTTTATTGATTTGGCTAAAAAAATACAAGAAATATATAGTATAAAAATTTCTTTTGAGAATAAGGAGCTACAGCAAAAGAGGTTTAGCGGTGTGTTATATAGGATGTCTTTACAGGAATTTTTGGACGCGTTAAAAACGACATATCCTTTTGAATATGAACGTCAGGATTCAGTGCTCGTTATCCGATAATACAGATGAAAAGAGCTTTCACATTAGTGGTGTTATTGGGCACAATGCTTTGCTGCTACGGACAGCAAAAATCGGTACGGCTGACGAAGGGTAAATTTGCAATAAAGGAGATATTGGAACTAATTCAAACACAGATCGGGATCATTATGTTCTACAGTGATGAAGTGGTGACGGATGAAATGTACTACCATAGTGTAGGGGAAGAAATTGATTTCCGTATTCTCTTGGATCAGAGTTTGAATGAGACTGGACTGACCTATAAAAATATGGGTGATAAGATAATCGCTATTTATCCAGTTAACGCGTTGCAACAACCAAAGGCTGAAATTTCGGGGCGCATTACGGATTCGACGGGCATCGCTGTCGAGTTTGCTTCGCTTAGACTGTTTCAGGGAGACCGATTAATTTCTGTTTCCAGTACAGCGCAAGACGGAAGTTTTGTACTAAAGGAGCCACTCAAACCCGCAACGACGTATACGATCCAGGTTTCCTCGATGAGCCATGTACCAAAAACGATCCGATTTGTATACCCTGATGAAGAGCAGCTAAACCATATTGTTTTATCCGTATCACAAATACGGCTAGAGGCTGTATCCGTTAAGGCCTTAAAGAACCCTTTTGAAAGGGTTGCGGATCGATTAATTGTGAATGTCGAGGGTTCTCCGTTAGAAAGCGGACTTTCTACATTGGAAATTTTACAGCGTTCTCCGGGGCTTTGGGTTGATCCTAACGGTAATATACGTATTCGAGGCAATCAAGGTGTGCAGGTTATGATCAATGATATCGTGCAACGGATGTCGGCCGATCAACTGGCCGAATATTTACGGAACCTACCCTCTGAAAGCATCAGTAAAATCGAAATTATCCCCAATCCCGCTGCCGAATATGAGGCGGCTGGTACCGCTGGTATCATACGGATCGTCCTTCGAAAAAATGGCTTAGATGGATTCAGGGCAAACTTAATGGCTCGCTATCTCCAACAAGTTAAGGATCCGTATTACAACGTGGGGACAATTATGGATTTTAAGAAATCAAATCTCTACTTGACAGGTGTAATCGGTTATTTACGGAATGATGAATACATCATAGCAACAAACGATGTGACGTATGCCGATAATAGCACCTACCATAGCTTAACAGATCGCTTTCGGGAAAGCAAAAGTTACAACGCGCGATTGACTGCGGTTTATGACATCCAAGATAACCAGAGTTTGGGGTTTCAAGCACTCATTAATAAAAACAATACGGATCAGAATTTTTACACCGATAACACCCACTTTAGGGCAAATGATACGCTTTATAAGCAGACTTCGAACAACTGGCTTACTGATCCAACCCAGTTCAGCTCGACACTGAACTACAACTGGAAACGTGATTCATTAGGTTCGTCGTTAAAACTGTTAGCGGATTTCGTATCCAATAACCATCGGGAAGAAAACAATTACATCCTAACGGATTTCAATACGGGTGAAAATCAACAATATGTTAATTATTCCCCCAACAATACGCAGATCATCAGTGTGCAATCGGATTGGACACAATATTATGAATCAGGATTGAACTGGCTCGCAGGATTAAAATTCATTACTACAGAACGAAATAATGAGGTATTACGTAACAACTTAATTGGGAATGCCTGGATAAAAGATGAAGGACTAAGTAACGAGTTTACGTATAACGAGCGACTCTTCATGGGTTATGCAGCAATCAATTACAAAAGAAACAAATCGTCGGTGAAGGCTGGCCTGCGGACAGAATACACCGATGTGAATGCGCTGTCCATCACTTCGGGGGAACGGGTTCCGCAAAACTACCTTAATTTTTTCCCTTCTGTTTTTCTATTGCATGAATTGGGTGATAGTAAGAATGCACTCTTTTTGAACTATGCAAAACGGATACGAAGGCCTTCTTTTAAAGATCTAAATCCGTATACCTTGCAGATTGATGACTTTATTTTATTGCAGGAAATGCCGCATTGACACCCGAGTTTACGCATCGGGTACAGACTGGCTTTCAATTTAAAAATGGTGCCACAACAGACCTTTTTTTTGCCTATAATGTAGACAAAATTGCCTTATTCACCGAAACAATAGACAATAAAATACTGGCTTATCAGTCTAGAAATTTTGATCATAGCGTAGATTACGGAGCCAATTTCTTTACACCTTGGAAAATTTACACTTGGTGGTCTGGACAATTCAATGCAACGTGGTATAAAACAAACTTTAAAATCGATGGCATAGACCTATCGCAACGGACTTGGGAAGCGAGTGTGTTTCAATCCTTCAAAATTAAGAAGTGGCTCGATAGCTCCTTATATTTGGGCTACGCCTCCCCGACTATTGCGGCGAACACCAAATTTGCAGATCAATTCTATTCTTCTTTGGCACTATCTAAAAGGATCGCAAAGGATAAAGGAAAAATTACCCTGCACTGGAATGATATTTTCAATACTGCCCGGGAAAGGGAATGGACAGCAAGAAATGGAACATCTATTAACTTCTATCAGAAAAGACCCACACAGGTGTTCGGTGTCTCGCTGACATACACGATCTCAAAAGGTAAAAAAATTGAAGATAAGAACCTAGAAGAGAGTAGCAAGGAAATCAAAAGTAGAGCCAACTAAGGAAAGCGGCAACAACATGGGCATAAACCAGTGCATTTTTTGAGATGACGTGAAGTGGCTGTTACCGCTAAACGCTCAATAGCCACCTCACGTCAAAAGCATCTGTTACTTCAATTAGCTTCTGGTCATCAAAATTCTTCGCAAAAACAGTCTTCGGATTAAATTCAAGTTTTTTAATTAACTCTTTTCTGTCGCTGGTATTTTCACAATGTAGGAAAATGGAAATATAGTTCCCGATTTTCCTTCCTTCGTTGTGTACCAGGTCGGAACCATGGATAATTAACTTATCAGATACTAACGATCCATTAACGACAGGCGTTTCGGTATAGCCTTGCAGGTCTTCTCCAAAAGTTTCAAATTGCAACGTACCACCAAAGCAACTCTGGTAAAATGTGAGTGCCTTCTTACAGTTACCAGAAAATGTGATGAAAACAGCATTGATTACTTTATGATTACGATGCTCAATCATAGTAGACGAAATTAAGCGTCGGGAATTTCTGGTTGTACAAGCTTTATCAATTTCTCTAACGATTCTTGCCAACCTAGATAGCACATTTCGGCCGGTATTATATCAGGAATCCCTTCTTGTAGCACCTTAAGTTCGGTACCACACGAGACTTTATTTAGCTGTATAGTTGTAGTCATCTCTCCGGGCAAACCGGGATCGTCAAACCTATCTGTATATTTAATAAGTTCGTTGGGTTTTATTTCAAGATATTCTCCGCCAAAAGAATGTCCATTCCCTGTGCTGAAATTTGAAAAAGTCATCTTAAACCTTCCCCCAACCTCAAAATCCATTTGTTGTACGGTACATAAAAAGCCATAAGGTGGCAACCACCATGCATGTGCTACTGGGTCTGCAAATGCCCGGAATACCTTTTCGGGGTTTGCATTAATTATCCGATGTAAAGAAACAGAGTTATTTTTCATTTTATTAAAATTTAAATGGTGATGAATCAATTATTTACGCGTTACTTCCGAGTGCTATAATTAGCCTTAGCCATTAGTCTTCATTTTTCTATTATAGATATAGGAAACTGCAAGAATACCTAACACCACGAGTGGCAACAACATAAACCCTATATTTTGATCGACATAGGCGTGACTGATGAATGCAAAGATTAAATTAAATGTAAGCCCCGCATAGGCCCATTCTTTTAACTTATCCGGTATTTTAGGGTATGAAATCGCGAATACGCCCAATACTTTAAAGACAATCAATGCATAGGCAAAGTAGTCGGGATAGCCCAGCGGTTTTGTACCCATATTGACATATTCCGGTGTAAATAGCATGGTGCTGAGGGGCATTATTCCTTCCCAAAGTATTATAATACTAGTTGCTGCCCAAAAGATCGTTTTATTCTTTCTCATATCATTTATACATAATTGTTATGTTAATTGTTTGACTCGGTGTATTTTGCAAAATTGTCCAAGATAGCTTGCCACCCTTGTTTCTGCATCTCTGGCTCGTTTTCCGTTTCGGCATCAAATATAGTTTCTACCTTGGTCTTTCCATCTTGTTCTGTAAACAGCGTGGTAGCCTTTCTTCCGTCACCCATGGTGTACGTGATTTCTTTATGAAGTTCTACTTGATCGTAAACGCCTGCAAAGTCAAAACCAAAACTGCCATCTTTGGCTTCCATTCTATTTTTGAATTTACCGCCTATTCTCAGATCATTTTCGCTACTTGGGGTATGCCAACTCGGATCAGGGCTGTTCCATTGAATAATGTCACTAGGTGTATTCCAAATGTTCCAAACTTTTGCTACGGGTGCATTTATCGTTGCTTCTACCGTAATTCTTGTTACTTGTGCCATGGTTATTGATTTAACTTGTTTTATTAAAATCTACTATTCAAAGATACGAGAGTGTGTAAAATTCTGTCTATTGTAAAAACGACAAGTTTAGGGGTGAATTATGACAAAACTATTTTTTATCTTGCGGTTAGTATCGATGGTTGATATGTAAACCATCACGCTTTTACAAAAGCCCGCAGCGGCAAGGATTAAACTGAGCTTGCGAGCTCATTGATGCCAATGAGAGGCATCATTGATAAATAAAGAAACGATGAAAATTTCAGTTTTTGTACCTGAGTACGGGGTAATTGAAGCCGTTACTCCCCCTTTCAGAACCTTTCATACCGCAAATGACTTTTTAACCGCATTTGGTAAAAAACCCATTTTTGAGGTTGAATATGTTGGCTTAAGAGAATACGTACCCGCTAACAACGGCGAGTACACCATAAGAACTGAGAGATTGCTCAAAGATGTAGCCGAAACAGACTTACTAATCATACCACCTACCTTTGGTGACATTACCAAAGGAATCCAGGCCAACGCTGCAGCGATACCTTACTTCAAAAAATTGCACGAAAAAGGTTCAAGTCTTGCCAGTTTGTGTATCGGCGCTTTTCTTTTGGCCGAAACGGGTTTACTAGATGGTAAAAAATGCTCTACACATTGGGCGTATATCAATGAGTTTAGAGAAAAATACCCCGACGTGGAAGTTGAAGATGGAGCAATAATAACAGAACACGATAATATTTACAGCAGTGGTGGGGCAAGCAGCTTATGGAATTTAATATTATACCTGGTGGAAAAGTTTGCTGATAGAGAAACTGCAGTATTGATTTCGAAGTATTTTGCATTAGATATTGGAAGAGACAGCCAATCGCAATTCGCTATATTTAAAGGCCAAAGAAATCACGGAGATGCTGACATTAAAAACGTACAAGAGTACATTGAGAAGCACTATGAGGATAAAATAACAATAGAAAACTTAGCAACGTTAATTAACACGGGTCGTCGAACATTTGAAAGAAGATTTAAAGAGGCGACAAACAATACGCCGATAGAGTATATACAAAGGGTAAGAATAGAAGCTGCCAAGAGCTTTTTTGAAGCGTCCAGAAAGAACGTTACAGAAATCATGTTTGACGTAGGTTATACGGACACGAAAGCATTTAGAGATTTATTTAAAAAGATCACGGGGCTTACTCCTATTGAGTATAGAAATAAGTTTGCAAAGGTGGCTAACGAGGTGTAGTCTGAATAAGATTAGGCTGTTTTTTCTCAACATCGAATAACGAAAACGAAGCCACTGCTTATCCCGTATTGAAAAGAAGTGACAACTAGTTTATTGCCATTATGCTTAGAGGATATGTAGGGCTGTATTACCTAGACAAAGATAGTCAGTTTATTGATGCCTTTAAAGCTAATCCGGATCACGCATGGAATTCGATGCGTTATAAAGTTGGGTTCTTTGGAAAAGATTGAAGATCGGTCTATTTAACTGGATAAGTAAATCATAATCGTGTTCATGGGTTTGGGTACTGCATTTTTACGTAGAACTACCTTGACAACAGTTATTTCCATATTTTGACTTTAAAAAATCAATGGTTTCTTTTATCAGTGTTTTCAAAACGGCTTGATCGATGTCGGATAATTTTCTAACATAAATACAGGCTTTCCCCCTTTTAAACTTTCCGAGATCTTTAAGCAAATGGGTATGTTCTGCTAGTCCGGTAAAAACGTACATAGAAATTGCTGCCTTTCTCGGAGAAAAGCCAATAAGTGGGGCATCACCTTCGTGCCCGCTTTCATATTTGTAGTGATAATTTCCAAATCCAATAATAGAAGGGCCACAAATTTTCGGTTCGTAACCCGAACAATCCTTCATTAGCTTTAAAAGCTCGAAACTATCTCTTCGCTTTTCTTCGTTATTCGCAAAAGAATGGATAAACTCTACGACGTCTTCATCAGTTTCTATGGTTTTGTTTTTTGTCATCGCTTATTTGTATTTGTCATTCAACCCGATACGTCGCAATATCAGTGGTTTTATTTTTTCAACACGCCCTATTTTAGTCGCTTCCTGCTTGGCTTCATCAATATATATACTATACTCTTTTTGTTTCCCTGAGGTCAGTTGTTTAAACGCGTCGTTAAGATCCTTGTCTTGATTCAGCGCCTCGGTTAATAACCAGGGAACTGGAACTGGCTGATGCTTTTGAGGTTTTACCCGCAGACCTTTTTCCGCAATTAAAATGGCTTCTGTAATATAGGCTAAAATTTTCTTTTCATCAATTTCATCTATCGACGTAAATCTCCACTGTCTTAACGATTTCGTTTTACCTTCCTGTGCATTAATTAAAACATCATACTTATCTTCGAGAAACACCCCATTGTAAAACCAAAGTGTAAAAAAATGTTTGAATCCCCCATAGCTTACAATATTCTTTCCGTTGTATGTATAAACTTCTACTCCCCATTTGACAGTTACGTCAAGATTGGCTTTTTCAAGAACAGATTTGAGCTTCTCTAATTCTTTTGTCCATTGATCTATTTTGTCCATATTTTATTTTTCAGGAAACCTATCATCGTGTATCTAACCCGAGCATTGTGTTAGACGTTGTTGCTACATACTAATTCTCTTCCACCTATACCTCTATTGTAGTTTTTCTAAAACTCCTTTTCTTTTGAATATGTTTTTATAATCCCACTGAATAGCACGAGATTTTTCGAGCCAGCGTTTTAAATCACTTATTTCGATATCGGAAACTAAGTTATAAAAAGCAGAGGCGTCTTTGAATTTCCCCCCTTTTACATGCAGATTTTCTTCTTCAAAATCAGCACCGCTCCAAAACATCAGTCTTATTCCCGCTTTCTGCTTGCTGTAGCCCACAATCGGATTTCCGTTTAGAAACCAAACAGGATGTGCATGCCAAATTCTATTTTCAGCCTCTGAGAGTTGGGTAGAGATTTCCTGCATTAGCAAATCACAGATTGCTTTGTGTTCAGGAGTCTGTTTGTCGTTGTAGGTTTGAATTTCAGGATTCATATTTAAGCAGTTACTTCGTAGGTTCGTAAACGCAGTAATTAGTATGCTTCTGCTGCTTCAGTCGCAAAGCATCTGCATTATAAATCGCAATTTACGGCATTTCTTCGTTATACCACTTCTCATAGGACAAGAAAAACAAATTTATTGATCACCATATCATGATAAATGCGATTGACGGTATGGTACATGATTAACAATTCGAGCAAAGTAGTTGTTTTTTAACAAATAAATATGACATCAAAATATGTTATATCTATGTTGAACATTTACAGGCGTACAATTCGTGGTTAAGCGTTGGATTTTTTAATCCATGGGGTCTTTATATACTGTTTTTGAAAGAGAATTTATGCCCTATTAATCTTTTAAATCTATTACTAGCTTGCTGCTAAGCTTCGGGCTCTTACCGACTATTTTTTTATCGACCCACACGCAAAGCATACTTTGATTGCCTGCTTGTTGCGGATCCCAATCCTTCTTCCAGATAATATCGACATCATGGTGATGATAACGCAAATTACCTAAGAAAAAGTAATCCCACTTATTCTCGGGCAATAAAGGTTCTATGGTGAATTTATTCTCATGAGACGCCTTAAATCCTAAAAGATCCTCAATGATAATATCTGGAAAGTTAGAATGGAAATAGTCCTGCTGTCCTCCAAACGCTTCGCCGTAACTGGGAATATACCATTCGCCAATATTTAACTGTGCTGTACCATGCATATGGCTCAGCTTTTGGATATAATCATATAATAAATTCTTATCTGTCTCACGTATCTCTTTTTTATAATGACGCAGGTAGTTTGCATAAGCTTTATATACGATTGAGTTCTGAAATGGCCAACCACGTCCGTTCCAAGCATATGCCTGTTCGTTATAATAAGGGTGTTGCCTTTCGGCAGTCGTCATTCCCATTTGGTTGTAAAATCCCTGAGGTGAAGAAAACATGTCCCATGCCTTCTCATATTTATGATGAGCCTGAAGCGGGATCATATTAAAATACCATGGCGTATATCCTACAGATTCCCGCACCCTCGCCTCATAATCACCTATTCCAAATTGGTTATCGCCTGCACTATAGCTATTAAAAAACTGATCCTCCTCATTCCATAAAACATTTAAAACGTTTTGCTGTAACGCTTGAGCCCGTAATTCGTACATTTTTATCTTCTTTTGGACGGCGTCATCATGAGCCATATTGCCATCCAATTTATACAAGTTGGAAAGCGACCGCATATTGGCATAAGCATACGCGTTAACGGACGGACGTACCAAATAATAATTTGGATACCCCTTACGATAGGCCTTTGGAAATTGTTTAGCTTGAACAGATTGGCTTGCTTTGTCCGTTGTTTCCCACCCCAGATAATAATCTCTCCAATTTTCGTGTGTATAGACATCATAAGCGCCTTTACTTTCAATCAATCCTAAAACGGCTGAAAGGCTAAACTCCATCCCGTCATATAAATCCAAAATCTTGTACATGCCGGCTGTTTTGGAGTCGGGTTTATGAACAGTAAACAAACTATCCCATACCTGTTGATGTACCTCCAAATGAGGCAATATATCATTAAGCCAGGCTGTATTGGGATGTATCTTTAAGAATGCTTCCACGCCATCAATCATCCAGCTCGAAAAATGATGACTTTCGGGACGGCTTAAATATGTGAGGAAGTTGCCGTTTTCCCGTTGATTTAATCGAGAGGCAGATCCCTTCATAAAATAGTCGGCATAGGAATTCAAAAACTGAGGGTCTCGCAACCACCTCACATCGTAAAATTGATGACCTGCTGGACACGTTATGGCGCCACTTCGGGAGGCCCAAGCCGGTACTCCAAAGAACTCCGTAATAACCCAGTAATTTTGTTGATCTTCCGGATCATTGTATTCTTTCAAATGTTTACTGATCATCCACCAACGGTAGTTATAGACTTTAGTAATCGCATCATCCGAACTAACAAATAAAGGGATATTCTGCTGTAAAAAAGCTTTATTATTAGATGCGTTAAATGGGCCATCAGATTCTGGACGGTCAGTATAATTATTGAATTCGTCGACGTGTGAAAAAAGAATTTCTTTTGAGGCTATTCCTAAACGCTGTAATTCTCGTTCGTACAATACCTTTTGAGGCGTAGAACAGGATATGGAAGAAATTACCGCGAACAGTAATATTCCTCCAAGAAAGGAAAAACGGATATGGATCTTATTCCAAATTATTATCATTGTGGTTTACAGTAAATTCATGGGTTAATATAAATGCGTGTAGCGTTACGGTTTATTATTTAAATACACACGATGGAACACTGCACTCTCATCTTCTGTACCTTGAAAATGAATCCCTGGTCTAGGACTTCTATCCCACGGGGAAATACCACCAATACGTGTAAGTCCGCGGTCCTCTGGCACGATTTCAACCCAAGTGGACGATCGTTTATAAAATGCACGACATTGTAAGTCTGCGCTCAATTCCAGTTTTAGTTCTAATGTTGTTAAAGCTTTGGGAAGTTCTTCCTGCTTGATCTGGGATTTCTTGCCATCTTTCACCGACCAAAATTGTATCTTATTTCCGATAATTCCTACACCTATTGATCGATCTTTATCACCATAAATAACGACGCCTTTTTGGGCGGCATCACTGCTGTTGATCAGATTTACCACGGCTCCCAATTCATACACTACTGAATTTGGACGCCATGTTAATGCTATACCTGTCGGATTATCTGACGGGATTCTCCCTCCTAGCCGAAGCCCCTGTGCTATATAGCTGAACTCCGGTTTTGCATACCGGAAATCCCATTGCCAATATGGATTTATCTTGGAATCACCGCTGAGGTCAAGCTGTATATTGTGTTCCTTATTTAAACTGGAGGCAGGTATAAACATGAAAGAAGGTTCACCCGACGGTGACCATCGAAGTTCGGCCAATAACCCTTCCCTCCCGGTATAGGTGGCGCCTACTTTATTGTATCCGTGAAACAGGTAGTACATTTTTTCGTCCTTTCCCTCGACAAATGTACCATGGCCCATGCATTTCCAGTCCGTATTTTCGCCGAGGAGAACTTCCGTACCTATTCGCTCATAAGGACCTTTAAGCGCTCTGGAGCGTACCGCTTGTACGTGATAATCACATTCCACACCGCAACAGTTTCCGGCCGAATAGAACATATAATAATATCCGTCTTTTTTTAGGAAGCTTTGCCCTTCTATCCCCACAGCAGCAGTATCCAACAGCAAAGAGAATGGTTCCCCTTCCAGTCGAAACCCATCGGCGGATAATCTACTGCCAATCAACTCTATAGGTCGATCGTCAAGTCCGTACGCTTTCCAAGTCATATAGAGTTCGTTACCTTCTCTAACCACAAAAGCATCGATGGATTCCGTACCATAGTCTACCACTATTCCATGATCTACGAAATCGCGATCAGGGTAACGCGAAGTTGCTACACCAATGCATGAGACCCCATCTTTCTTTCTTTTTGCTGAATAATAGACGTAATAAATTCCGTTATGATAAAGGTATTCCGGTGCCCAAAACGCCGATTGTGCCCATTCAGGAGGTGATGAAAAAACGAAGCCTGTCTGCTTCCAACTCAGCAAATCCTCAGACGTATAAATCGGAAAATGCGGCCCCCATTCACTGGATGTACCAATACTATAATATTTACCCTCCGCGTATAGCACAGTAGGATCCGGAAAATCACCGTTGATCATCGCGTTTTGTTGGCCAAAGGTTAAACAGGAAATGAACAAAAAAGAAAGGAACAACCCAATGTGAGAAAGCTTCTTTTTCTGGTTTAATCGTCTCATAAATCGTTTTAACATAGTAGATATGCAAAATACAAAAAAATCTTATTTTAATCAACTACGCTTTAAGTCGCCCTATCTATATCCAAGATCTACAGTTGATTTATCAGATCGTATCCTAATGGAGAGCGTCGAGAAATTACGATACTTTATGCAAGGTTGCATTAAGTTGTTCTGCATCTAGTTGATTTTCCCATTTTGCTACCACAACAGTCGCCACTGCGTTACCCACCAAGTTGGTAAGCGCCCGACATTCGGACATAAACTTATCTATACCTAATATCAGTGTCATACCTGCTATAGGCACCTCTGGCACAACAGCTAATGTAGCAGCTAGCGTGATAAAGCCAGCTCCAGAGACCCCTGCTGCTCCCTTGGAACTCAGCATTGCGACCAATAACAACAGGATTTGTTGTTCAAGGCTGAGATCAATATTACACGCCTGGGCAATAAACAATGCTGCAAGTGTCATATATATATTCGTACCATCTAAATTAAAGGAGTAGCCAGTGGGAACAACCAAGCCAACTACTGATTTCGCACAGCCTGCTTTTTCCATTTTCTGCATGAGGGACGGTAGGGCCGATTCTGAAGAACTGGTTGCTAACACCAATAATAATTCGTCCTTGAGGTATCTTAATAATTTGAAAATTGAAAATCCATTGTATCTGGCTACGCCCCCCAATACGACAGCTATAAAGAACGCTGAAGTAATATAAAATGTAGCAACTAGCATCATCAGATTACCCACAGAACTTAACCCGTATCTCCCAATGGTAAAAGCCATTGCGCCAAAAGCACCAATAGGGGCCAACTTCATTAAAATACTGACGACCTTAAATATGGGATGCGCTAGTGCGTGTAGAAAATCGAGAACAGGCTTGCTTTTATCCGATGTTAACGAAATACCTATACCGAATAAGATCGCGGTGAACAACACTTGTAATATATTGGTACCAGTTAAGGGGCTTATGAGTGTTTGAGGGATTATATTTAACACAAAATTTAACAAACTTGAGTCCCTCGCATTGGCCACATAATCCGAAACGCTATTGAAGTCTAATGTAGTGGGATCTATATTCAATCCCTTACCAGGTTGCACTAGATTGCTTACGATTAGTCCCACTATTAACGCTAATGTTGAAAATGTGATAAAGTAAATGAAAGATTTACCTGCAACACGTCCAATTTTTTTCATGTCACTCATGGATGCGATACCTGTTGAGACAGTGATAAAAATAACCGGAGCAATAATCATTTTAATCAATTGTATGAAACCATCACCTAGTGGCTTCATTTGTTCTCCTAAAGCCGGATAAAAATGTCCCAGTGATACACCAATTGCTATGGCGAATAGGACTTGAATATAAAGTAATTCGTAGAGCTTAGGCTTTCTTTTAGGTTCTATTGGTGTTAAGGGTACATTATCAATTATCATATTGGTTAGTTATGGACTTTTTTAATCATTTTAATCCATCTCTAAAGAAACGTAAAAATTTTAATACTGGCAACTTCACAAAAATATTCGTGTGCTATCAAAAAAAGATATCATTCTCACAAATTTCAACAGTACAAGGAGATGGAGATGGATCAATCTTTAAATTGGATAGTGACACTTTAAAAAACTAATGCACAATTGTTTCTTCCACGCTACAGTTTTTCGCTACCCATTCTAAATCGAATTCCGACAATTCTCTTCGCTCTCCTTTATAAATAAAATAAGATGTTGGTTTGTCTTCTGTATCGCTATCTCGAATAGTAGGCATCCTGTTGACTATTTTTTCCTCGGGACAGTCACGCAGTAGCGCGATATGTTGTTTCGGTGCGCTGCAACCTGCTATTAACAGCGGTGCAATCAGGATAATTAATTTCTTTTTCATCTGTATAAAATTATATTTTATATCCATGTTTTGCGTAGCGTAACTTCCCACATGACACAACAGGGTGTATAAAAAACAAAATAGTTGTTAACTTTATGTATATAAGTCCACTCATTTAACAACACTACATTGAATAACGTTAAAACGCCACGGATTGTTCGGTTTTATTTAAGATTATGCATCGTAGCAAACGCAATATGGGCTTCTAACATATACTTTGACCAAACGTCAGTAGATTATTATCGGGATCCAACACCGAAAATTCCTTTTGTCCCCACGATTTCATTTGTAAATCTCCCGCTGGATGCACAGTTACCTTGCTCTCCAACATAGACGCATACAGCCCATCAATATCATTTGTGCGTATATATACCTGGCCGTAATTTTCTTTTGGATCAAGTTCTTTAAACTCGAAGAAGTGGATTTGTATATCGTCTTTTTGCACCATCAAGTAACCGTTATAATCCGCATCTCCAAATTCATAAAATCCTAATTTATTCAGGTAAAACTCCTTTGTATCTGTTTTATTGCGCATAGGCAATTTGGGGTTGATATCTGTCAGCATATTGATAAGATTATGTTGATTTTTCGAAAAATAAGCTCTCGTTTCGCTTTTCTGTGAGTTTGGTTCTATTGTTCTATTGTGAACAAATTTAAAATTATCATTTGAACTGCAAAAATCAAACAATTTCGACTTCTTATTCTTGCAAAATTACGCCTATTTAGGTAGACAAATTGTGAAACGACTAGTCTAAAATGACTCAAAGCGTAAGGCTCGTTGTACAACAGCGTGAACGTTCTTTTTAAAATAGCACAACATTTAAAGAAGTTATACGTTAAGACTTATACAAAAGCTTATTTGTTAGCTGTATGCAGATTAGTTGCAGACTAGGTGTATAGGGTATAATGAATAACTTAAAAACAGGAAGCCCAAGACGTGAATCTTGGGCTTTCGAATTACTAACATCTGTTGAATGCGCGAGGATAGAAACACATTTGTACCTTGTAGCATTATATTTAAATTTCACGAATATGGAGGGAACAACCGGAGTCATTGCAATGGTATTAATAGCGATAGTAGCCATAGAACACCTGTATATTCTATGGGTAGAAATGTTTGCTTGGGAAACCGTCGGAAAAAAAACATTCAAATCACTACCAGAAGAACTGTTCAGGGCTACCAAAAGTCTCGCCGCAAATCAAGGTTTGTACAATGGTTTTCTGGCAGCCGGACTTATTTGGTCCTTGTGTATTGACAACCTGGAGTGGCAACGCTACATTGCACTTTTCTTTCTCGGATGTGTGATCATCGCTGCTATCTTTGGATCTATAACTGCATCGAAACACATACTGGTAAAACAAGGTATTCCGGCCATAATAGCCTTAGTTTTCGTTTTACTTACCTATACGTAATCTCTTTCGTTCCAACGGTCTACTCAACTTTATATCAGATAGCCTTGGGTGTGGGAGTTGTTTCCCACACCCGGTCTATCTTCTGTTTCCACGGCCGTTGTTATGTTTACGTTTATTTTCCTTTTTATTATACTTTCTTTTCGCATCATGCCTGCGATCATCTCTCTTGTAATCATCTCTCCGATATTCTCGATCTCTACGTGCATCTCGAAGCACCACCTGCGAGTAATTATTGGCGTATCTCGAATAAGAAGTACGATGTGTACGGTGATGCTGCCATGGATTACGATCATTTAATACAACTTTATAGGTACGGTATAAATTAAATTTCTTGTACCTACCCGGAAGCTTTGATTTGGTAACCCATCTATTCCCCTGGTAATACGTATATCGTCTATGTACTACATCATAATATACATCAATTTCGGGTATGTAATAATACCGGGCATAGCTATGACCTACAGGCCCCCAAAGCGGTTGGCTTCCTACATTGATACTGACATTGACCTGAGCCTTACCAGTCTGCACAAAGCCAATTCCTAAAAGTACGATTGCGAAGTAAACAATTCTTTTCATAATAACCTCCTTTAAATTAAATGTCCCTAAATCATAAATGACGACAAATTTCTATCTAAATTTATTATTATGACTGCATAGTATAATAGAAGGATTAACAGGTCAACGTTAAAATTTGTAAAGAAAATGCGACACTTAAAAGGTTAATCCGACTTTAAGCCCCCAACTAAACAGATTCAATTCTTCTTTACGCTGAGCCACTGCGTCGCCATCAGTTCGTTCAAAAACCTGTCTTTCAGTTTGTTGATATTCAAAATATGGACCTGCAACGATTCCTAATCTATTTCGGAAACGAATACTAACTCCAGTAGACATATCAGCAATAAACCCGGATTTGAATCTTGCATCATTTGAGTCAAAATTAACTCTGTAAAAATCTTTAACGTCAGAATCCAAATTTACCCCAAACGCATATCCCAATGATGTATTAATAAAAGGAGATGCTTTCTTATCCAAAAATCGAACTTGCAGGTGACCATATAACGGGATCATTAATTCTTGATTAAAGTCGAAGTCGAACCAATCATTTCCAGAGGCAGAATAATCAAAATCCAAGTAATGCCGGACACCAGTACCTGCTCCCAAGGATATGTACGGATTTAAGGCAAACTGACCGATGTAATCAAACTTTAATTGCATCATCTCTATTTCTTCGTCTAACACCGTGAAACCCGAGCCAAATGTTACTTTGCTTTGAAAGCCAGGTATAAAACCGGTTTGACCAAAAGTTGTAAAAGAAGAGAAGATCAATAATAACAAGAAAAGTTTCTTCATAATTCTATTTTTTGTTGATAAAGGTAGTTTTTGTTGAGGAAATATCAAATATACTTATCCTATTTAATTGGCATCATTTTCCTATCTTTGTGGAATTTTAAAATTATCAGCAAAACTAATGGCTTTACAATGTGGTATCGTTGGCCTACCAAATGTAGGTAAATCAACATTATTCAACTGTTTGTCCAATGCAAAAGCGCAGGCGGCTAACTTCCCTTTTTGTACTATTGAACCCAATATCGGTGTCATCACGGTTCCTGATGCCCGTCTAAATAAATTAGCTGAATTGGTAAATCCACATCGTATTGTACCCAATACAATCGAAATCGTGGATATCGCAGGTCTGGTAAAAGGTGCTTCCAAAGGAGAAGGGTTAGGCAATCAATTTTTAGGTAACATCCGTACGACAAATGCGATCATACATGTACTGCGGTGCTTTGACGACGGTAATGTCATTCATGTCGATGGATCAGTAGACCCTATTCGTGATAAAGAAATAATCGACACAGAGCTTCAACTAAAAGACTTGGATACCGTGGTAAAACGTATCCAAAAAGTGGAGAAAATGGCAAAAACAGGTGGGGATAAGGATGCAAAAAAGACTTTTGACATTCTTTCTATTGTAAAAGAACACCTAGAGGCTGGTAAATCTGCCCGTACGGCCACAATATCAGAAGAAGATTTTGAATACATTGAAGACCTGACTTTACTAACCATCAAACCCGTGCTTTACGTATGTAATGTGGATGAAGCCTCTGTAAATACAGGAAATGATTACGTAGCACGTGTCAAGGAAGCGGTAAAAGATGAAAATGCAGAGGTATTGATTATTTCTGCGCAGATCGAATCTGAAATCGCACAACTGGATAGCTATGAAGAGCGTCAGTTGTTTTTGGATGATCTAGGATTATCCGAATCGGGAGTACACAAGTTAATTCGTGCAGCCTATTCGCTATTGGATCTAGCCACTTATTTTACTGCCGGAGTACAAGAGGTACGCGCTTGGACAATTGAGACAGGTTTTACAGCACCTCAGGCGGCAGGCGTAATCCACACCGATTTTGAAAAGGGTTTTATCCGTGCTGAAGTAATTAAATACGAGGATTTTGTGAACCTTGGTTCGGAAGCAGCCGTGAAAGAAGCGGGAAAACTCGCTGTGGAAGGAAAGACATATATCGTAGAAGATGGTGATATCATGCACTTTAGATTTAACGTGTGATCCGACATACGGTCTTTACTAAAACGGGAATGAGAAGTCATTCCCGTTTTAGTAAAGACACGTTATAACTTATTTTGAGCTTGTTTGGAACGAATTTCTAAATTGACAATTATATCGCGTTTGCGTCCTTCGATCAATGATAAATTTCCGGCCACAAATACTCCTTTGTTACCCGAAATTGTATTCCGTATTCCATACACCGATGACTCGTCGCTAGGGTCGGTTATTCCTTCATACCGGTATAAATAGTCGATCGTAAAATCATCAGATTCTGAAAATAATTCATCAAATTTCTGATTGTAATCGATCGTGTACCCGGCTTTATTTAATTTTTCTAATGCTATGACAGGTGTGTCATAATTAAAAATAGTCTCCATAAATTTTGTCTTAATATATATTTATAACAAACAATGGGGCTTTAGGTTTCTTAAATCTGTATTTTTTAAAAATTGCTGTACCTTTGCACTTAACTAATATGCATAGCATGCCACATACACCACCCGAAACGAAACATACGTCTTCAGAAGCTTTTGATCGATTATTGCAGGTCCTGCACACCTTACGCGAAGAATGCCCATGGGACAAAAAACAAACGATGGAGAGTCTTAGGCTCCTTACAATAGAGGAGATGTACGAACTGACCGATGCTATACTGGATAAAGATACAGATGAAATCAAGAAAGAACTCGGCGATGTTATGATGCATCTGGTCTTTTATGCTCGTATCGCAGAAGAACAAAAGCGATTTGATATTGTAGATGTACTAAACGCAGTATGTGATAAATTAATCACGAGACATCCCCATATCTACGGTGACATCCAAGTTGCGAATGCCGAAGAAGTAAAACAAAATTGGGAGACAATCAAGCTAAAAGAAGGTAACAAATCTGTATTATCTGGGGTTCCGAACGGACTGCCATCCCTGGTAAAAGCTTACCGCATACAAGACAAGGTACGTGGCGTAGGATTTGATTGGGAAGATAAAACGCAAGTCTGGGAAAAAGTAGAAGAAGAGCTTGCAGAATTTAAGGCAGAATTCAACCTGGAAGACGAGACCGAAATAGACCATGATAAAGCTGAACTAGAATTTGGCGATCTGCTTTTTTCACTGATCAATTACGCCAGACATGTGGGCATCAATCCGGAGAACGCTTTAGCACGAACAAACAAGAAATTCATCTTCCGGTTCTCCCATCTCGAAAAAAGAGCAGGTGAAAATGGGCAGCAACTGAAAGATATGACGCTGGCCGAAATGGACGTTTATTGGAACGAAGCGAAGAGCTTAAAATCATAAAATAGCTACTGTTATCATGGTTCATCGCAATCTAGCGTCTCCAACCTAACAAACAGCTTTTCAAACGCCTGAGATTGACGCCCATCATACGAAATATGTGGAAGTTGATGATTTACCGCATTCCACCAACCATATACCAAGACATAATCGAACGCCAAGTCATACTTATTGGCTTGCGCAATATTGAATTGATAGTTGTCCCAAAGCCTCTCGGGATCGCCATTTGTTTCCATCTGTTTCTTTGTTAAGTACGCATATGACTCCAACAACTTAGTTTCTCGGTCCACTAATGCTTCAGCATACTGCCTTATCTCTGCATCGTCTTGGTATAGGCGCAGTAGCGCACGGGGGTTATCCTCCGCTTCTAATTGGATTAATTTTGCTTCATAGGTCCTATCAAGATAAAGAAGAGTGGAATCGAGCAGCGATTGAAAGAAAGGTTCTTTTACGATGGATAGAGTCGCTAACTTATTTTTGATTTCCGCATAGCTATCTTCCATTTCTTCTTTATCGCTGTTATAAGAAAAAAATACACCTTTTATTAATTCGTATGTGTCTTTTAATTCGTTCTCGGTATACTTACCGCTGTCGTAGACGCCTTCATACGTGCACAACTCATCCGCAAAAACAATCGACTTTTCCTGTGCATAGACAAAATTTAGCATGGTGCTAAATAATATAATGTATATAAATTTCGATTTCATTATTTCGTATTATATTGATACATCTAAATATAAGTAAGATTAATAAATTAACGAATTAATACGTAAATTCGCAGGTATATGGAAACTGTTGTCAGCGGTATCAGAAGTACCGGAAAATTACATTTAGGAAATTATTACGGAGCGTTGGGTAATTTTGTTAAGATGCAAAATGAATACAATTGTTTCTTTTTTATAGCGGATTTACATTCTTTAACAACTCACCCTACCCCACAGGACTTACAATCTACTGTTCGGCAAGTGGTAGTGGAATATCTAGCGGCAGGAATCGATCCCGAAAAATCTACTATATACGTTCAATCGGATGTACCGGAAGTCGCGGAATTATACCTTTACATGAATATGAACGCCTATCTAGGTGAATTAGAACGAGCGACTTCTTTTAAAGATAAAATTCGTTCGAACCCAAATAACGTGAATGCGGGGTTACTAACTTATCCAGTATTAATGGCCTGCGATATCTTGCTACACCATGGCGTAAAAGTACCTGTGGGAAAGGATCAAGAGCAGCACCTCGAAATGACGCGGACATTTGGAAATCGTTTTAATCGCATGTACGATGTAGATTATTTCAAAGAAGCATTTGCATTTAGCTATTCTGACAAACTTGTAAAAGTACCTGGATTAAGTGGACAAGGTAAAATGGGTAAGTCCAACGGCGAAGGCGATTGTATCTATTTATCTGATTCACCGGATGTAATACGTAAAAAGATAATGCGTGCACAGTCTGATTCGGGACCTACAGAAATGAACCAGGTAAAACCGGAATCCATTCAGAATCTCTTTGACCTTATGAATGTGGTGTCGACTGCAGATACGCTACAACATTTTGATGATCTCTATAATAACTGTGAGATACGTTACGGTGATTTCAAAAAACAACTAGCGGAAGATATGGTTTTAGCTACGGAACCCGTTCGATCTCGTATAGCAGACATATCTAATGACAATGATTACATTAAGAAAGTAGTCAGATTAGGGGCCGAGAAAGCGCAAGCCAGTGCACAGAAAACCATTAAAGAGGTAAGAGAGATTATTGGACTTAGAAAACTATATTAATTTAAATATGCATATAGCAATAGTAGGAAATATAGGTGCGGGAAAGACAACATTGACCAAATTGTTGGCACATCATCTGAAATATGAACCTCAGTTTGAAGCCGTAGACAACAATCCCTATTTGGAAGACTTCTACAGCGATATGAAGCGTTGGGCATTCAACCTTCAAATCTTCTTTTTAAATAGCCGATTTAGACATATCGTTGAATTACAAAGTAAAGGTATCAAAATGATTCAGGATCGTACTATATATGAAGACGCTTACATCTTCGCAGAAAACCTGTATGACATGGGACTAATGAGTGCACGTGATTTTGAAAATTACAGCAATATTTTCCAAAGTATCATACACTATATCAAACCACCCGATCTCTTAATTTACTTAAAAGCTTCTGTACCTACTTTAGTAAATAACATCCAACTTAGAGGAAGAGATTACGAATCGGGTATTCGCTTGGATTATTTATCTAAGTTAAATGACAAATACGACAAGTGGATAGGCAGTTATGACGAAGGCAAATTGTTGGTATTGGATAAAGACAATCTAGATTTTGCCGCTAATCCGGAAGATCTGGGAACGATCATTCAAAAAATTGAGACGGAACTGTTTGGGCTTTTTTAATACTTATTTTTGATTTTTCACTTATAACATTTGACTTTGATGAAACCGAGATGGCAATAATACTGACACACAAGACAATGATTATCTTCGATGAGCTCGCAAGCTCGGTTATTGCCATCGAGTTCTCATCAGCCATTAACAAAAAAATAAATAGATGAAAATAATAGGAATAATTCCGGCTCGATATGACTCCTCTCGCTTCCCAGGTAAGCCTTTGGCAGATATTGGGGGTATATCTATGATCCAACGGGTATACAATCAGGCAAAACATGCTTCCGTGCTTAATGAAGTAATAGTAGCGACAGACGACCAACGCATTTATGATCATATCAAAAGTGCTGCTGGTAACGTCGTAATGACCAGAAAAGATCATCAGTCTGGAACAGACCGCTGCGCTGAGGTGATCGCGTCACTTCAGGGCTTTGATATCGCCATCAACATTCAAGGCGATGAACCTTTTATTGACCCGCAGCAAATCAATTTATTAGCCTCTTGTTTTGAAAATCCGATGACGCAAATCGCTACCTTGGTACATAAGGTATCTTCTAATGAAGAGCTATTGAATGAAAACAAACCAAAAGTGGTATTAAATAAAAATGGAGAAGCTATTTATTTTTCCAGACAAGCTATTCCGTTTTTAAGAGGAACAAAAACTGAGGATTGGTTGACTAAGAGACCATTTTACAACCACATAGGCATCTATGGCTACCGAACGGAAGTTCTGAAAGAGATCAGTGCATTGCCTATATCCGATCTCGAACAAATGGAAGCTTTGGAACAGCTGCGCTGGCTGGATAATGGCTATAAAATTCAGACGGCGGTATCTGCACATACTAACGACTCTATAGATACACCCGAAGATCTAAAACATATTGCAGACAAATACTTTAATAGTTAAGCGTCCATAACAAAATGCCCACTGTTAACTTAAGTGGTCGGTATAGTGAATGGGCCGCAGATCAGTCAAAAGCATGCTGAAATCTTGATCTCGCAGCTTTTCCAAATCACGCCAAGCACGCCAGAGCCCATTCATCTGATTGTGTGTACGTATCCCTACCACAGCGCTGGCAACCACATCATGTTGTAATACGTATGCTAGCGCAATAGCTTGTTTAGATACCTCAAGTTGTCGGCTTAGCTCTTCCATATCGGCATTCAATAATTCAATTTCCCCAGGTTCATATCCCAGATAAGGCTTAGCCTTTTTATCCAGTAAAAGACCTTGCGCCAAACTTCCCCTGGATATTATACCCGTATTATGGGCTTTAAATATTTCAAAATATCGTTCAGGCCTCCGGTCGAGCAAACTATATTGCATCATATTAGAAGCAATATTTGACTTATTAAGATACGGTGTAAAGACATTGGGACGGATGGACGAAATTCCATAATATTTTATTTTCCCTGCTTTGACTAATAGTTCGAATGCTTCAATGACTTCGTCTATAGCATCTTCAATCGTGCCTCCATGCAATTGATAGACATCGATATAATCTGTTTTAAGCCGTTGGAGAGATTTATCTGCCATACGCAAGATGTAATCTTTCCGCGGATTCCAATCCCATCCCGACCCGTCGGCACGCCATTCATTTCCTACTTTAGTCGCTAAGACGATCCGGTCCCGGAAAGTATGGACAGCTTTACCGATCAACTCTTCGTTAAGTCCTTTATCATACAGATCTGCTGTATCAAAATAATTTATTCCATGATCAAAAGCTTCGGAAATAAGATCAATATTTGCTTTGGAAGCACCGCCTTCTAAAGACATGCCTCCAAAACCTATTTCCGAAATTTTTAAATCTGAATGTCCTAAATTATTATACCGCATTCTTTGCTTTGATTTCTAAAAGTTCGACCTCAAATATCAATGTACTGAAAGCAGGTATTTCACCGGATCCACGCTCGCCATACCCTAAGTTATAGGGAATGTAAAACTTATACTTCGAACCGACTTTCATCAGCGGGATACCGATCTTCCATCCTTCTATCACACGGTCGAGTTCTAAATTAATAGGCTGGCCACGATCGTACGAACTGTCAAACTGTTTGCCATCGATCAACGCGCCTCTATAGTGTACAACGACTTCATCTTCAACGGTTGCCTGTATACCATCCCCTTGCACTAAAATTTCGTATTGTACGCCTTCGGGTGTTACCTTTATATTGGGATTGGCTTTATTTTTGGTTAAAAAATCTTCCCCGGGCTGTCTCAACACCGCATTACGTTCATCCATCAACTTTTTGACAGCCCCTTGTATAATTTGCGAATTCTGTTCTTCATTGAATAAACCATCTTGTTGTGCCAATGAAGATGAAATGGCCTGACTAAGTATCTGGATATCTATATCAAAACCGGCGTTTTTAAGCGAGTAACCAATGTCTCTACCGAGGGCATACGACAGCGAATCTTTAGGTGTCACCAAGCTCTGGGCCTGAGTTGCGGAAGCAGCGAAAGAAGTTATAAAAATTAGGTTCAAAAATTTGTTCATATTTATTGATGTTTATTGATAATTTGTTCAACGACTTGTAGTGTATTATCGCGGTAATCTACTTGAGCAGTAGCTTTGCTATTAAGCCAAAGCGCTATATCGTATTCGTATTTCTTTTTTAGACTTTGGATCACGGGTACCCCCATTTCTTCCAATGCTGCAGAATTCAGATGCTGTTCGTATTGATTTTTCATGGGAATGACCAGTAATTTTTTCCCAAGGTACAAAGCTTCTGCCGGAGTTTCAAAACCAGCTCCACACAATACGCCTTCTGAGGAAGCCATACTCTTCACAAAGGCCTCGCTATTAATAGGATTGATAGAGATATTTTTATAGTGTATCGGCCTCACGTTGTGCTTCGAAAATACTTCCCACTTAATGTGTTGGAATTTTGAAAGATGTTTGAGGATATGCGCATCATCATAAGAAGGCAAGTATACTGTATAATGCCCTTCGTTTGTCGGGTCCAACTTTCGAATAGGTTTACGGATAACGGGGGTAAAAATATCTTCGTGATAACTTTTGAAATGGAAACCATATGGGTGCGTACAAGGAGCATAGTTTTTCATAATAAACTTCCCCATCATATCACTTTCATCCGGTTTCGGGCTGTCTTTATGCATGGCGCCGATCTGATGGCTCAATCCGACACAGGGTATGTCTCGCGTATGGCAAGCCCAAGCGGTAATAGGTTCGAAATCATTAATTACCAAATCATATTTTTCTACCGGAATAGAATTTATCTCTTGAATGAATTTACGGACAGTAGAGCTCATAAATGTTTTCCAAATATCAACTCCCCCAGATTTACCGAAAATAAAACTCATTCCATGAAGGCGATATTTGATCTCAAAAGGAAGACAGATGTCTGCCTGAATACCACTGATAAGCACGTCGACCTCACCAAATTTTTGAAGACAAGGTATCACATCCATTGCCCGACATAGGTGTCCGTTTCCAGTACCTTGAATCGCATAAAGTATCTTCATATGTCCCCAATAAATTCATTCGAAAGTAAGCATTTTTTTTAAAATGATGCGGTTAAAACCTACTTAAATAAAATTTAGTTAACTTTAAGATTTATAATCAACTATTATAAAACACACCTATGAAACCCGTCGCGATTACACTTCTTGGCTTAACCCTCTTTCTACTGCTTACATCTTGGGGTTTCTATGCACACAAACAGATAAACGAGAACGCCGCCTATACATTACCTGCATCTCTAGCTAAATTCTACAAAAAGCATCTTAAAACCATAACCGAAAAAGCAGTAGATGCCGATAAGCGCTGCTATGTCGATACTTTAGAAGGCCCTCGTCACTATATCGACCTAGATAGGTATGAAGAAGATATGGATTCCATACCCATCCATTGGAGCAAAGCGGTAGCAAAATTTAGCGAACGCAAATTACTTGCCAATGGGGTAGTACCGTGGCAAATATGGCGAACTTATCAAAATCTAGTGAAGGCGCTTAAAGAGCGAGATCATAACCGTGTCATTCGATTTAGTGCCGATTTGGGTCATTATGTGGCAGATGCACATGTTCCGTTGCACACGACCAGCAATTACAACGGTCAGTTTTCGGATCAAATAGGGATCCACGCATTTTGGGAAACAAGGCTCCCTGAGATGTTTAGCCACGAATATGATTATTTTGTAGGGGCTGCCGCTTATATCGACGACCCGGTACAATTGGGTTGGCAGATTGTTAAGGAAAGTAATGCATTAGTCGATTCTGTCTTGCATATCGAGAAGGAGCTTTCAAAAACCACAAAGAAAGCCGACCAAAAAAGTTATATTACACGCAATAATCAACTTACATTAAACTATTCGGATACCTATGCTACCTCCTACCACCGCGCCCTAAATGGCATGGTAGAAAGGCGATTCAGATCTTCTATATATTATGTAGGATCATTGTGGTATTCGGCATGGATTGATGCAGGACAACCTAATCTTGTCCTTAAGACTGATTCAACAGAAATAGCAGAAGATAAAATTGAATATTCTGACAAAAAGATACTAGGCCGAGAAGAGTGGCATTAAGAAAAGTATACAGCACAAAAAAGAGCGAATAATCGCTCTTTTTTGTGCTGTTAAATAAACTAACTACGACAATTGCTTTTCTAGTTTCTCTACCAATACAGACTTAGGCACAGCCCCGATTTGTTTATCTACAATTTCCCCATTTTTGAAAAACAATAGTGCAGGAATATTTCTGATACCAAAGCGAACGGAAATATCTGGATTATTATCCACGTTAACTTTTCCTATTACTGCTTTGCCTTCATACTCATTTGCGATTTCGTCAACTAATGGTCCTACCATGCGACATGGTCCACACCATTCTGCCCAAAAGTCAATTAATACGGGTTTATCTGATTTCAACACAACCTCTTCAAAGTTGCTATCTGTAATTTCTAATGCCATAATATATTCTCTTTTAAAATTGATAAAATTTATATACAAATATAAATAAATCCATACAAATGAATTCTAATTGCGATGTAATAATATCTATGCCTTATCAATTTAATCTATAGTTCACCCCTTCCATTTCTTCCAAACCATCTAATAGTTCATTGGTTATATGGATTCTTGTGCTCTTTGCTGGCATCTCTACTACAAACTCGTCCTGAATATCCATTACCTTAAACTTGAGTAGGCAATTTGCCGGATTTGTTTCATCAAGAGTCGATTGTACTAAATTGTTGATTTCGTCAACCATCTTATTATTTAATTTGTGTAATGCTATCTGAATGGTAAAACTTTTCGCTAACTTATCGCGGAGATCGGACAGCAACTGAATACCTTTAAGCTCGAATCCCCAGTTCCCGATCTGCTTAAAGCGCTCTTGAACCAAGCCTCTAATCTGCACAAAATAACCTTCTTGTAAGTAACTTTTAAATTTGACGTAGTCTTCGCCAAAAACCGCAATTTCATACGAATCATAGTAATCTTCGAGGATAAAAGAACCGAATGGTTTGCCAGATTTAGCTACTTTATGGGCCGCAACGGCTATAATACCACCAATGATAACCTCTTTATTCTTGATGCGGTTAAAATCCAACAATACCTCTTGTTCAACTTCAGAAGCTTTCACTTTATTAATTAACTGCAAATCAGTAACATTATTCTGACAGAAGTGTTTAATTTCAAACTTATAATTATCCAATGGATGGCTAGTCAAATAAATTCCGATAACATCTTTTTCGTATTTCAGCTTTTCGATCAATCCCCATTGCGGACAAGGTGTCAAAATAGGTTCTGGTAGGTCAGCTGCTGCACCTCCACCAAATAAGCTCGCCTGAGCCGATTGTTCATTTTCTTTGAAACGCTGACCAAATTTCACTGCTTTCTCTATACCCGTCGAACCATCCCCGTCCCTGAAGAAATACTGTGCACGATGGGTATCGGTAAATCCGTCAAATCCGCCACCATATGCTAAACTTTCGAATGCTTTTTTATTCGCCGCGCGAAGATCAATCCGTTTGGCAAAATCAAAAATCGACTTATAAGGACTTGTAGCCCGCGTTTGCACGATTGTATCTACGGCACCAGCACCGACCCCTTTGACAGCTCCTATTCCAAATCGTATCGCACCCTGCTCATTTACCGTGAATTTATAGTGGGATTCGTTTACATCAGGGCCAAGTACCTGTAATCCCATCCGTTTACATTCTTCCATAAAAAATGTAACCTGCTTGATGTCATTCATATTATTTGAAAGTACTGCTGCCATATACTCTGCAGGATAATGGGCTTTTAGATACGCGGTTTGATAGGCAACCCATGCATAGCAGGTAGAATGTGATTTATTGAAAGCATACGATGCAAAGGCCTCCCAATCCGTCCAGATCTTTTCTAAAACCTTTGGATTATGTCCCTTTTCTGCAGCTTGTTCAACAAATTTCGGCTTCATTTTATCCAACACCGCCTTTTGCTTTTTACCCATTGCTTTCCGCAATACATCGGCATCACCTTTTGAAAAGCCCGCTAGTTTTTGCGATAAAAGCATTACCTGTTCCTGATATACCGTGATACCATATGATTCTTTCAAATATTCTTCACATGCATCCAAATCGTATATAATGGGTTCTATTCCATGTTTACGCTTAATAAATGATGGAATATATTCGATGGGCCCAGGACGATACAGCGCATTCATGGCGATCAAATCCGCAAATACAGTAGGTTTTAATTCCTTCATGTACTTTTGCATGCCGGGAGATTCGTATTGGAATACACCTATCGTCTCACCTCGTTGAAACAACTCATACGTCAATATATCGTCTATCGGAAATTCATCGGGATTCAATTCGACACCATGTCTCAATTTTACATTCGATACCGTATCCTTGATCAGGGTCAATGTCTTTAATCCTAAAAAGTCCATTTTCAACAAACCTGCACTTTCTACGACAGAGTTGTCAAACTGCGTGACATACAGATCAGAATCCTTTGCCAACGATACAGGAACAAAATTAGTAATGTCGCTCGGCGTGATGATCACCCCACAGGCATGGATACCGGTATTACGCATGGAGCCTTCCAGCACCCGCGCCTGCTTAATAGTTTCGGCTTCTAAGCCTGCCCCCTCTGCAAGCGACTTTAACTTGTTGACCGCTTCCAATTCATCCGATCGTAACACTTCCTTCAACGCTTTCTCTTCGAGAGAGAAAATTTTGCTCAATTTGAGATTCGGAATAAGCTTCGCTATTTCGTTGGAATCCTGCAAAGGCAAGTCCAACACACGTGCCGTATCTTTTATGGAAGATTTGGCAGCCATGGTACCGTACGTAATGATCTGCGCTACCTGAGATGCGCCGTATTTATCAATCACATACTGCATAACTTTCCCACGACCTTCATCATCAAAGTCAATATCGATATCGGGCATGGATACACGATCTGGATTTAAGAATCGCTCAAAAAGTAAATCATATTGAATAGGATCTAAATTTGTGATTCCTAAGCAGTACGCTACTGCCGATCCGGCAGCTGATCCACGGCCAGGGCCTACGGACACGCCCATACCTCTGGCCGCAGCAATAAAATCCTGAACAATCAAAAAGTACCCCGGATATCCCGTGCGCTCGATTGTCGCCAACTCAAAGTCTAATCTCTCACGGATTTCATCCGTAATCTCTGCATATCGTTTTTCCGCCCCAACGTAAGTCAAATGTCTTAAGAACGCATTTTCTCCTCGCTTGCCACCATCCTCATTGTCCTCTGCGTGTTGAAATTTTTCAGGAATCTCGAACTTAGGGAGTAAAACATCACGATTTAATGCATATATTTCAATTTTCGCCAGTACGTCTTCTAGATTGAGAATAGCCTCGGGCAAATCGGCGAAGGCTTTTTTCATCTCATCCGGAGATTTGAAATAATACTCTTGATTAGGCATTCCAAAACGAAACCCACGCCCCCTTCCTACTGGTGTGGTTAATTTCTCACCATCTTTAACACAAAGCAAAATATCATGTGCATGCGCGTCAGCTTTATTCAGATAATAGGTATTGTTCGTCGCGATTAACTTGACATCGTGCTTTCTGGCGAGTTGAATTAACGATTGATTTACCCTATCTTCATCTTCTTGGCCATGGCGCATTACTTCCATATAAAAATCTTCTCCGAATAAATTTTTCCACCAGATTAATGCTTCTTCTGCCTGATTTTCACCTATATTAAGAATTTTATTCGGAACTTCTCCTTGCAGATTTCCGGATAATACTATGATATCTTCTTTATACCGCTCCACCGTCTCCCGGTCAATACGTGGCACATAATAGAATCCTTCTGTATACGCTACCGAAGCCATTTTTGCTAAGTTATGATAGCCATTCTTGTTTTTTGCTAACAGCACAACCTGGTAACCGTTATCTTTCCTTGACTTGTCTTTCCGGTTTTCACAGATAAAAAATTCACAACCTACTATCGGCTTTATCACCTGTTCAGTTGGTTGCTTCCCCGCTTCGATCAGCTCTTGATTCCTTGCTTCAACCTCTTTATTATGACCAATCACTTTACTTACAAAATGAAAAGCACCCATCATATTCCCATGATCTGTAAGCGCTACAGCAGGCATATTATACTTCGCAGCAGCCGACACTAGTCCTCCTATTGAGATCGTAGATTGTAAAACAGAGAACTGTGAATGATTATGTAAATGTGCAAATACAGCGTCTTTTAAAGCTTCTGCGGCTTCGCGATCTACTACATGAGTTACCTCATCTTTCTTTTTACTTCTTATTGCATCGGAAGCCGCTTTGAGATTGACATGCTTTAATCCGACAGTTGGGATTATAGCCGGATTTTCTCTTCGAAATTCAATAAAATATCCTGTATCTACCTGAAGTTCTTCAGATTTAAATACTTCGCGACGCAGGAGCTCGAAGAAGCAGCGTGTTGTAGCCTCCACATCGGCAGTCGCATTATGCGCTTCAGCAAACGGCACGCCAAACAAATACGAATGGAGTTCGGTCAGGGTGGGTAATTTATATCTTCCACCGCGACCTCCGGGAAGCTGAAGCAACTCGGCGGTAACTTCCGTACACGTATCTAATATAGATTTATCATTCAACGTAGTCTCTACCCCGTAACGATAATATTCTGATCCCATGATATTGAGATCGAAACCGATATTCTGACCGACTACAAATTTCGCTTTTGCCAAAGCTATATTGAATTTGTCTAATACCTCCACTAACGGTACACCTTGTTCTTCAGCCAATTCGGTGGAAATACCATGAATTTTTTCGGAATCGTACGGAATATTGAAACCGTCGGGCTTAATCAGATAATCCTGATGCTCGATAAGGTTGCCCATTTTATCATGTAGTTGCCAAGCTATCTGAATACAGCGTGGCCAATTGTCGGTATCTGTAATCGGTGCATCCCAGCGTTTTGGCAATCCTGTCGTCTCCGTATCAAATATTATATACATGCATCCCTTCTTTTAGAACACAAATTTAATGAATATAATCAAGTCATTATCCACATTATTATTACAATCTAACGTGAACTTGACAATTCAGATTATATTTATTAATTTACATCGATAACTTAAAAAACAAATTATGATTGCCTTTGGTCTTGGAACACAAGAAATAGTATTGATACTTGTAATGGGAATAGTGTGGGTTATTCCCCTTGCGCTAATCATCTATACGTTAATAGATCTCTTTAAAAGGAATTTTACGAATAAATCAACCGATCGGATCTTAATTATATTTTTAATTGCTTTCGTCCCGATATTAGGATCATTGATCTATTTATTGGGACTTAGAAAAGAGTATCCACTAAAATAAAACCGTCATAAATCCCATAACGTCAACAGTTATGAAACACATACTAATATTCTTGCCATCCCCTGACACTTTCTTATAAAAAATAAGCAGCAACATATTGAACATGTTACTGCTTACTTATAGGCTATATTTTTTCTGGAATTAGTCTAGAATAACCACCTCTACTCTCCTATTCTTTTGCCTCCCTTCGGGAGTCTTGTTATCTCCTACTGGTTTAGTTTGTCCTAGGCCTTTAATGGAGATCCGTGAAGCGGAAACACCCGAATCTTCTAAAAATGTCTTTACTGAGGTTGCTCTCTTTTCAGACAACCACTGATTATATCCGGCTTCACCTGTAGCGTCGGTATGACCATCAACCCTTATTTTTTTCTTGCTATCTTCTTTTAATATCTTCGCCAGTTTACTGATTTCGACTTTCGCCTTTTCCGTCAAGTACGAAGAATTGGAAGGGAACAATAAGTCAGAGGACAAGGTAAACTTAATCCCTTCATCGACACGTGCCGCATCATCAAATTCCGATTTAACATTTTTTAAACCATCATCAGTGCCGTCTTTTGAAAGAACGGCTCCAGGCAATGCCGTTATTTTTTGTTGTTTACAGCCTGCAAATCCTAAGGTAATAGCCGCGACAGATAATAAAAGTACTTTCTTCATATACGTTAGATCATTAATCCGCATAAAGATAAACGAATCTTTTAAATTATTCATTAACCGGTTCAAGATTTTTGACAAATAGACTTTCCCGTACAGCTTTTAATTCCGGGATTTGCGCATATAACTTCCAAATCAAACCCGAGCGATAATTTTCCAGAGCGATGGATATCGTCGACTGATTAACGGCCAAGTACTCATCCGAAACGTCATCATTGCGTAGATCCAACCAAGATCTAAATCCATATTCTGTAAACAGCACATTTCCATATTGATGATAGAGCGCTAACACTGACAGCAATCCCACCTCTTTGTCCACAAAAATAGCCGCAGACGCGATAGATGGATTTATTCGGTAATTACCTACACTATCACGATGTTGATAAAATCCCCAAATATCGCTATCCGTAGAACCAACTCCCATTTCGTTATCACGTCGCTTTACAAAATGAACATAGGAATTTAGGACTTCTTTAAAATCAAGAATCGTATCCTGCACCAGTTCGGGTGGTAGTGTTAAAAAGGGTTTATATAGCTCCATTAAACTTCGATTATATTCGCCAAGTTTGAGCGGGCTACCGTATAAAAGCGTATCCTTCAAAATTGATGTCTGAATAAAAGTATCTATTAGCGTCATGAATTTCGGACTTTCTGGAGACAACAGTGTGTCGATATCTAAACTATCGGCATATATATCCACCTCACCCTCCTTTATCTGCTCAGGCTCGTAAGGACTGTAGTTGTGATATACAGCATTGTAATAGCTTGTTAATGGCAACGGAAATTTAGGGGCAGCCATAGCCAAAAAATAGGTATTGATCGATTCGTTAATACCATGCAGTGTAGGTTGAAAAGATATATTTAAATCCTCTACAGCTGGCAACGACGATCGCAAAATATCGTCCGTTCCTTCTAAAGTAAGTTGTTGCCAATCAATACTTTCATAAAGTTTAGTAATCCGCTTTCTCAAATCTACTTCTTCGGCCGAGTCGCCTGAAAAATATTCCCGAGCAATCAACAATGCTTCCAATACATTCGAAGTGGCAGACACATCATATTTAGGACGATCGCTTCGATATTCGGGAACTCCTCCTCTCCCATTAAAATAGGAAGGGAATATACCTTTATTATTTTGAGCTTTTAGCAGAAAATAGACAATTTTTGACACCCGTCCATATACAGCTTGTCGCGAAATAAACTTACGTTCCGCACCGATCAATAATGAAAGAATAGCTCCCCCGGTCTCCTTTGTAGATACAACGGCCTTGTCTTTCATCCGGAAAGGCATGTACATCCCACTATTGATATCATAGTTTTCGATGAAATAATTAACATGTGCCAATTGAATCAAATCTAACAATTGATTCTCATCTAACTCCTTGGTTACAATTTCCTTTACCGCAGAGAATGGCGACTCTTGATAATTGTAATCAACCCAAGCGATTTTGTAATAGTATTTTCTTCCCAAAACCGGCACCATATCCAAACAAGACTGCATTTGAACTGGACGTATTCCAACAGGCTTAAAATTTTCACCATCTTCCGAGCGATAAATTTTAACATAATGAATACTCGGTGTCAAGGGCAATTGCCATTTCAAATGTACCTGCTTATCATAAGGAACAGCATCAGTCAGGATTGCCGGTGAAGACAGTTTTACCTGTGGGTAATTCTTTGCCAAAAATTCGATCTGATCAATAAAAATATGCTGTATACGATTCGAACCTTTGTGTTGCTGAAATCCGATAGCACCAATAGGTTCATCAAAATTAATGTCCCTAATTGCATTGACAGGAATCTTCACTTGGATCCATTTATTGACCTCGTAATCTTTAATAAATTTTCCGAGTGAAAATGATATGGAAGTGCTATTTCTTTGCTTTACATATAGTTTTGGTAAATCATCCAATTCCGTTTCCGCGCTTTTCACAAAAATCCGAATACTTAAGAAATCATCTTTATCAAATTTATAGTGGTATTTTTGGCGGCTATATCTAATTTCGGCATTCCAGTTTCCCTCTTCTGCCGAAATATATTTCAACGACAGAGCATTACCGGGGGTAAAAAAAAGCGTATCAGATACTAGCAAATGATGGTTTACGTTTTCTACCCAACTTTTTCCGCCATAATTCACCGTGCTTTTTGCATAGACACCCTTTACCAAACTATTGTCAAAAATGACTTCGGGATAGGTATCTGCCACAAGTACCACAGGCATTAACAGAAAAAACGAAAATAACAATTTAAAAATCTTCATATGATCAAAATGGTTTAACGGCAAAAATAGGCAAAAACAAGACCAAATCCGCTGTCAAATGACATAATAGTGTAGAGATTAAAAATTAATTTACACAGATTGAGCATTTTACCCCAGCATAGCACAAAATAAAGTACAATAATTTTAGAATTTAATTTTTCTCCCTATATTTGCAGCACGTCAAGCGAAAGTAGCTCAGTTGGTAGAGCACAACCTTGCCAAGGTTGGGGTCGCGAGTTCGAATCTCGTCTTTCGCTCAGTTGCCTAGGTGGTGGAACTGGTAGACACGCAGGACTTAAAATCCTGTTCCCGTTAAGGGAGTGCGGGTTCGATTCCCGCCCTAGGTACAAAAGTCTCGCTATCACATAGCGGGACTTTTAAATTTACATGGGATCTTATATCGTTAAAAATCTAGGGGATCATGTACAAAAGTTGTGGAGGGGATAAAAAATAATTAGATATTTGTGCTTTGATATTTATACAGATGCACGATTCGTTTAACGCTTTAATGCCCTTAATTATTCCCGAAGGAGTTTCCGATTATTTTG
>NZ_MU158689.1:1813930-1853531 GCF_015209965.1 Sphingobacterium pedocola
AAAATATCCATCACAAAAAAATATTGAACTACTTCGACAACAAGAGTACAAATGCTTCAGCCGAGTCTTTCAATGCAAAAATAAAAGCTTTCAGAAGTCAGTTTAGAGGTGTAGGGGATATCAATTTCTTCCTATTCAGATTGACCAAATTATTTGCTTAGTCCACAGGTTTTGAAACTGATCCAATCTAGGGTATCTATTAAAATCGAGCTGTTGAGTTCCCCCGCTTCCTGGCCCCGTTCGGCTTGTTCCCGAACCTGCCATTCATAAAATAGCAAAAATACCTTTCACTCTCTCCTCCCCGTTATTTGCATGACAAGCTAATGATTTAGCGTCCAAAAGTAGGATTGGGCGTATAGTTCCAAATGCAGCAGGAATAATTGTATTTTTGTTGAACGACTAAAATTACGAAATATGAATACTCTCTTTATAAAAAATATGGTCTGCAACCGTTGTATTATGGTTGTGCAGAATGAACTGGATAAACTGGGTTTAAAAGTTAAGAACATAAAGCTTGGCGAGGTAATCCTCGAAAAAGAAATTACTTCCAATAAAAAAAATCAATTAGGAGATGTTTTACTTACATTGGGCTTTCAGCTAATTGATGATAAAAAAAGTCGCATCATTGAAAAGATCAAAAACATAATTATCGACCTTGTGCATCACCAAAACAGCGATAGCAAAGCCAACCTTTCAGACGTATTGAGTAGTAACTTGAATCACGACTACAATTACCTCTCCAATCTGTTTTCAGAAATAGAAGGTACTACTATTGAAAAATACTTTATTGCCCAAAAGATAGAAAAGGTAAAAGAACTATTAGTGTATGATGAATTATCTTTAAGCGAAATTGCGTTCCGTTTAAATTATTCAAGCGTGGCCTACTTAAGCAACCAATTCAAAAAAGTAACAGGGCTTACCCCAAGCTATTTCAAGCAAATAAAAGAAGATAAAAGGAAACCTTTGGATAAAGTGTAAGTAGTTTAAGACCGAAGTTGGAAAAATAAGGTAGTTAGTTTTTTTGTTTAATTTTGTTTTACAAAAAAGAAAAGTAATGGCAGAGAATAAGTTAAAACACGAACAAATACAATACCTTGAATTTCTTTCAAACGATATTGCCAGAGCCAAGGATTTTTACACAAAATGTTTTGGTTGGAAATTTACAGATTATGGAACTGGATACACTGCTTTTGAAGGCGACTATGTTGATGGTGGCTTTACTATTGGAAAACCCGTTAATGGGAGTATTTTGGTTGTCCTCTATTCAGATGATATTGAATTGAGCAAAAACAAAGTAATAAGCCATGGTGGTACTATCGTACAGGACATTTTCAGCTTTCCTGGTGGCAAACGCTTTCAGTTCACAGATTTAGACGGTTATGAACTTGCCGTTTGGTCCCTATAAAAGAGCTTCAACCATATTAAAAAAATAAACCCACAGCCCCGAAAAAATTGGGGCTTTTTTTTCCACTGATTTGAAACACAAAACACATTCCGTAAAAGTTACAAATCAAAGCCAAAATAGCATAACAATTGAGAACAACGTTATGCTGAAATTTGTAGAAATAAAAAACAATATAAATTATAAAACAATGGAAAAAAAAGAATTTCAATTCAAGACGAATATTAATTGTGGCGGTTGTGTAGCCAAAGTCACCCCGTTTCTGAATGATGCCGAAGGCGTTTGCCATTGGGAAGTGGACACCAACAACAAAGACAAGGTACTCACCATAAAATCAGACGGAATTACACAAGAACAGATAATTGAAACAGTACAAAAGGCAGGTTTTAAAATTGAATTATTAAACCAATAAAACGACATAAAATGAAAAAAATATTTTTTGGATTGGCAGTAATGCTGTTTGGATTTTCAGTATTTGCCCAGAACACAGGTAGCCTCCTAAACAACTATATCACCGTAAAAAATGCATTGGTCAACAGCGACAGCAAGGCAGCTACACAAGCTGTCAACACACTGTCTCTATCGCAATTTGGAAGTTAGTAAAAAATTCCAACAAAGTAAATGGCGCAGTTTACTATCAGTATTGCCCCATGAAAAAAGCCTATTGGTTAAGCAAGGAAAAAGAAATCAAAAATCCTTATTACGGCTCATCTATGCTTACCTGTGGTAAAGTAGCTGAAACTAAAAAATAATTTAATAAGGCCCTGCTAAACGGCAATGCCTTTAACCATATTTTCAATGTGATTTAAAATGGGTGCACAAAATATTGTTCCAAGTAGACTGTTACTGGTTGTAGTTTTGCTTCTGATAACACAGTTTTCTGTTGCGCAAAAAGTAGTACGCTATGAATTATATGTCAGCGATACACTTGTGACCTATGCAGGTAAAGAGAAAAGAGCGATTGCCGTAAATGGACAGATTCCGATGCCCACACTTGAATTTACTGAGGGAGATACTGCTGAAATAGTAGTGTACAACGAGTTAAAAGAAAGTACATCTTTGCATTGGCACGGCGTATTTCTACCAAATAAGGAAGACGGCGTACCTCATCTTACCCAACAGCCAATTAAGCCCGGCACAATGTACACTTACCGTTTTCCTATCATTCAAAATGGCACACACTGGTATCATTCCCATTCAGGATTGCAGGAACAGATAGGAATGTATGGCAATTTTATAATGAAAAAACGTGATGACGATAAAACGTTTAGAAAAGGAATTGATGACTTGCCTACCGTACCTGTTATTTTAAGCGAATGGACAAACCTCAATCCCGAGAACATTAATAGGATGTTGCATAATGCCAATGATTGGGCCGCTATCAAGAAAGGTGCTACGCAATCATACGTTGAAGCCATCAAGGAGGGACAATTCAAGACCAAAGTAAAGAATGAATGGAAACGGATGCTGGCGATGGACGTAAGCGATATATATTATGATAGGATCCTCATAAATGGAAGCAATTCAACTCAACTAAAAACAGTTGACGGTAAAACTCTAAAGGCAGGAGATAAAGTGCGCCTTCGCATATCCAATGGTGGTGCGTCTTCCTATTTCTGGCTTCGGTACGCAGGAGGTAAAATCACAGTAGTGGCAAGTGATGGCAACGACGTCGAACCTGTTGAAGTAGACAGGCTTATTATCGCTGTATCTGAAACCTATGATTTGGTGGTTACTATTCCGGAAGAAGGTTTTTCATACGAGTTTCTGGCAACAACAGAAGACAGAACACAATCTGCGAGCTACTTTATCGGTAACGGCATCAAGCAACCTATTTCTCCACTTCCACGCTTAAAATATTTCGAGGGAATGAAGATGATGAATGATATGATGAAAATGAACGGCGATTTGGACGATATGGGAATGAAGATGAGCTTGAACCAAATGGATATGAACGTGGTAATGTACCCCGAAATTACCGGAGAGGAAGAAAAAAAAGCAGATCATAGTAAACACGACGGTATGAATATGAACGGTGCCCCAAACCGTTATAATGCAAATGCTTTGGGAGATATTATCACCTTAAATTATGCCATGCTTAAATCTCCGCATAACACAACACTTCCCACACATGCCCCTATAAAGGAAGTAAAATTTACCCTTACCGGAAATATGAACCGTTATGTATGGAGTATGGACAATAAGATACTTTCTGAAACAGATAAAATTCCGGTCAAGAAAGGCGAAATATTACGCATTACCATGTACAACAATTCTATGATGCGCCATCCAATGCACCTGCACGGATTTGATTTTAGGATTATAAATAACAAAGGCGAGAATGCACCTCTTAAAAACGTTATGGATATAATGCCAATGGAAACCAACACAATCGAGTTTTTCGCAGATGAGGAGGGCGATTGGTTCTTTCACTGTCATATTCTGTATCACATGATGGCAGGGATGAATAGGGTGTTCGCGGTAGGCGATTATCAAAACCCCTACTTACCAGACAAGACGAAAGCCTATAAAATGTTACAGAGAGAAAGTAATATGCCTCATTTCATGGCTCAAAATGATTTTGCTACTAATGGAAATGATGGTGAAGCAATGCTCCAAAATGCAAGATGGTCTTTAGGTACCGAATGGCGTTTAGGTTATAACGATATGCACGGTTATGAGGTGGAAACCCATCTGGGAAGATATATCGGAAAAATGCAGTGGTTTATGCCATTTATTGGTTTTGATTGGCGATATCGTAAAATGGGAATGGATGAGCACGAAGTCAATTTATTTGGGCAGAAAAATGAAAAAGATACGCGCCGTGCCTTTAGTTTGGGTGTTATGTACACCTTACCAATGTTAGTTAATTTTCAGGCAGAAGTATATCACGATGGTATTGTGCGCCTGTCGTTAATGCGCGAAGACATACCAGTTTCAAAAAGAATAAGGGCAGGTTTTATGGTTAATACCGACATGGAATATATGGCTGATCTTCGCTATATCATCAGCAAAAATATAGGCTTGCGTACCCATTACGATAGCGATATGGGTTTTGGTGCGGGACTTGCACTGACTTATTAAAACTTAAAATAAGCGTTGATGATTGTGAACCGATTATATTAAAAGCACACAGTTTTCTGCTTTTGCCTAGCACTTTTCGCGCGAAAGTGCTTGCTTCGTCCCGAAACGTATAGAGAAACAAAGTGACCAATTAAGAATATATTGTACATGCTCTGCTGTACGAAGCAAACAACAATTCTTAAAACCATCACAATTCCGCAAGACGATCTATTTATGCAAACACGTAAATTCGCAAAAGGGGTGCACCTTTTGCGAATTTCCATTGGTAAAATGACAGCAGTATTTCGCGTTATGCGGTCCGTCAAAAGGGGACTGCCATCGCAATGTTCTAAGGAAAAGGCTCAGATGATTATCAAAGTCAAACACTTCCATAATGTAACCTCCGCCATCTAGCGCTTCCCAAAACAAACTAATTACCGAACACTGGAAGAAAAACCCAACCAGAGAAAGGTTAATGTATCCTAGGCGTACTGCTTTTAAATTTTTGTCGGAGCTTTTTCCATTTCTATCGTAGCTAAACCCAATTCTATCGAAAAAATTGCGTTTTGTGAATGGTTTCAATCAACTTTGATATAACCAAAAAGACAAAAACAATGAAAACAACAGAAATTAATGCATTTGAAAATTTGGATTTTGAAGTGCAAACTATTTGTTCGGTAGATGCTCCGATGTATGATGAAGCTGATTATGGTAATCGAATGACTACAATCACTATATCATCTTCGGTATTTATCTAAAAAAATCCTATATTCAAAAGAGGATCTGGTTATCTTGCCGAGATTCTCTTTGAATAGTTTAAACAGATGATATACACATCTTCGTTACAGCAAAATATGATTCAAACACTCAAATGCTTTCTTATTGAAGATGAACCGCTGGCTATTCGGCAGCTTGAATCCTTCATTGGAAACAGGGAGATTTTGGAGCTGATAGATATAGTCGATGATGTTGAAAATGTCGCAGATTTTCTCCCTAAACTTATTCATTCAGATATCTTATTTTTAGATATTCAGGTAAAAGGTGGAGATATCAAATCTTTAGCATCTTATATCGCGTCCTTACCGTATGTTATCGTTATTTCCGCGCTTTCTCCAGAAGACTATCCGGATTTTATTAAAAATCGTCATCATTTCGTTCTTCAGAAGCCGATTACGCCGAGCAGGTTCAATGCCTGTATAACAACTATCCTAAAACAAACCGTTGAAACCAATAGTACACTGTCGTGATGTCCAACTTCTCCTGCTTCGATTTCTATCTCTTACGATCACCAAAACTTTCGCTCGAAACAATTTCGGAGTTATTTGCACTCACATCAATGGAGCAACTCGACTTCTACTTCAGACAACTATATATGAAAAGGGACCTTAAAGAGGCACTATTACTCGCCAGCCCTGAATTCTATACAGAGATAGAGAAATGGCTGACAGGAGAGCAAATCCTTACGGAGAAACTCCTTAAAACACTTTACAAATATACGGTGCGAATGGGCATGCGCTGTACCCCGTATGGTCTTTTTGCAGGGATAAGCATGGGCAGAGTTGCTAAAGAAACAAGTGAGAAAACGAGTATGTATAGGAATGGTCATCATTCGGCGAGATTTCGTTTGGATATGCAGTGTCTAACGACTTTGACGCAATTGATTGCGGCCGATCCTATGATTAAAACGCATTTGAAATATTTCAAAAACAACACCATCTATCGTCAAGGCGACTTCTATAAATTCTATCAACACAAACCAAGCATTCATGGCGTCGCTAATTACTTGAGTGCAGCCCGTTCTACAGTAGCACTGGATTATCTCTTAACGGTGATTAAAAATGGTGCAAACTATAGCGAACTGGTTCAAAAACTATGTGAGAAAGGAGCTTCTCGAAAACAGGCTTCTGATTTCGTCGACCAAATCATAGATAGTCAATTACTGGTTTCGGAATTGCAACCAAACGTTACCGGAGCGGATTTTTTCGACCTGATGATGAAAAAAATAATCTTAATAGATCGAGAACAGCGCTATACACCGACATTGAAACGTGTCGATTACTTATTAAAATCAGATCGCCCTATTCTTGAACGACAACAGGAAATTGAGTTACTTTTAAGCCGAAAATTTCCCAAGATTCATTTCAAACACCTGCTGCAAGGCGATCAACTAACCGGGATGCACAAAAATACCCTCGGAAAAATGGATATGGAAAACTTGATTCAACAGCTACAGCAACTGCTCCCTTTGTCAACCGAAGAAGTCCAATATGATCTGGAGCAATTTAAAAAAGATTTTTTAAAAAGGTATGAAGGCCGTATGGTGTCTCTTCTTGAGGTTCTTGATCCCGATACCGGTATCGGTTACGGAAACAGTTCTACGGCCTACCGCCAACAGGACGACCTACTGCATGACATCGACATCCACGGAACGGATATAAAAAAAAGCATTGCAGATAGCCCGAATCTGGAAATTATATTGCAGAAATATCTCGAATCTGTCGAACATAACTATTTAGAAATTTCCTTGCAAGAGTCGGATATACAAGCTTTTCAAAAGATTAAAAAAGAAGCGCAGTCCTTCCCTTCTACTTTCTATGCTATGGGAAATCTATTAGAAGATAATGAAGGAGGTGGCACCCTGAGATTTCATTTGGCCGGTTGCGGGGGCTCATCGGCTGGAAACCTTATCTCCCGATTCGGCGACCTGGATGATGCCCTTCAAAGCAAGCTGAAAGACATCGGTAAGGCCGAACAAGCGAATTATCCGAATGCCATTCTAGCCGAAATTGTCCATCTTCCCGAAGCCCGGACGGGTAACATCTTGCAACGCCCCACGATACGAAAAGCCGAAATAGGACTGTTGGCACAATGTAGCCCAGATGTTTCTTCCATCAAAGCAAGCGACCTTTATCTTTTCATACAAAACCACAGATTGGTATTGTGGTCAAAGCAACTACAGACCGAGATTATCCCTCGCCTCACATCGGCGCACAATTATCAGGGTGGGATAAATCTCTATCGTTTTCTGGGCGATCTTCAATCTCAACAAAACCACCTGAACATCAAATGGGAATGGGGGAAGCTACGAAAGCAGCCTTTTCTTCCACGTGTGCGCTACAAGGACATCATCCTCAGCCGGGCGCGCTGGAATGTCCCTCAGCTGCTCCGTAAATCATCCGCTATTCTGGAAGATGAAATCATCATGGGTATACTCCAAAAGAAATATCATATTCCCAAGCAAGCGGTGTTGACAGAGGGAGACAATGAATTATTGCTGGACTTTTCGCATCCGCTATCGGTAAAAGTCTTTTTAGAAAGACTGTCCAAGGGAGATGTAGTCCTTCAGGAGTTTCTATTTTCCGACTACCGATCTCCATTAAATGATGGCAGGAAAAACACCTATGCCAATGAGGTAATTATACCATTGCGTACCGAGGGGCAAAATAACCAACCTGTTACGCCACCTTTGAGCAGCACATTACGACGGGCCTTTCCGCTCGGAACAGAATGGGTACATGTCAATATCTATTGTGGACCCCAATATGCCGAAAAGCTTTTGCAAGGGTCTATTCCGCATTTGATCCAGCATTTAAAAGAGAAGCAGATACTGAACAAATGGTTTTTTATCCGCTACAATCACCCAGAACACCATATCCGACTGCGGATCGAAGGAAAGTCAGCAAATGATTTCGGCTCTATCGTACAAATAATCCAAAACGTATTTTCGCCAATGCTGCAGGCGGAACAGATTTCCAATATACAGTTTGACACCTACGTTCGCGAAATTGAGCGATATCACGCAGATTGTATGGAAATGAGTGAAGAGCTGTTTTTCAGGGACAGTGAATACGCCTTAGAAATTCTACAAAAATTTCCCTTATCCAGAGATCGATGGCGCTCTGGCATGCTAGGTATCGAGCAGATCTTGAATGAAGCCGGTTATTCATTGGAGGAAAAACGAGATTTTGCGGAAAGGATGCGGATAGCATTCGCGAAAGAATTTGGAAATAACAAAGCCAATGATAAAAAATTCAACGAAAAATTCAGGGATAGAAAAAAACATATCGAAGCCGTTTTACTCACCCAGCAACAAGACGATATACCAACAGGTTGCTTGAAGAAACGCTCGTTAATCGTAAAGAAAATATTTGCATCCATGGAATCACCACTACAGGACCATCCCTTAATTAATAAAAGGAATTCTTTGCTATCGAGCTATATACACATGTTCATCAATAGATTATTTGCCTATGATCAAAGATTGCACGAATTTGCGATCTATCACTTGCTGAGCAATTATTATCGGATGCAGGTGGGTAAAGAGAAATCGCTTCAACTCGTATAGTCTTTATTCTTTTATACCCATACGATTAAAAAACTGTGTTCGGTATCCTAAACCAATAGGAAGCACTTCTTTCGTGTTTTTTAAGATTACTTTGATGGCGTCAACACTTTCTATATGCCCCATGTTAACGATATAAGACCGTTGGATTCTGACGAAGGATTCCCATGGCAACAACCTTTCCATTTCTTTCATCGAATAAGAAGGCGTTTTAACCCCGGTAATCGTAAAAATCTGTACGTAATCTCCCCACGCTTTCACATATAAAACATCAGATGGTTTCAAAAATTCGGTTTTGTTTCTGTCTTTAATCTTGATCGATTGCTCTTGTTTGGCCCTGGTGGCACTATAAGCGAGAGCCTTTTGTACCTTTTCAATACTTTTTAATAACCGTTCCTCGGTCAGTAATGGTTTCATAATATAATCCAATACGTCCAGATCAAAACCTTCGGTAGCATATTCGGGATGCGCGGTTATGAAAATAATAAAAGGGGGATGCGCCAACGATTTTAAGAACGAAATTCCATCCATTTCGGGCATCTGTATATCAGAAAAAATAAGATCAACCTGACCCGTTTTCATCGTGTCCATTGCTTCACCTGGATTTTCAAAAGATCCCAAAAGCTCCAAAACGCCGATTTTTTTGATCAGTTTCTCCAAACGTCCTTTGGCCAAAGGTTCATCCTCGATCAAGATTGCCTTAATTCTATTCATACAACAGGTTATTTATACATCGGCTAATTTACTGAATATCGTTTATTTTACACTTAACAAAGATGTTCAAAAAAATTAGTTAACTTTTTTCTCATGTAGTGCCAAGTCCAGCACAAGATTAACCGTATAGCTATCTTCTTCTTCGGCTACATTTAACGTATAAGAATTACCATAGTTAAGTTCTAGTCTTTTTCGCACATTTCCTATCCCTATACCGCCAATATATCCAACTGGCTTGGGTACATGTCGTACGCCATTAGAAACGCGCATGATAAGTTGTTCGCCCTGCGCTTCAATATACACATTTACCCAGGCATTTTTGTTGCTTGCTTTCGGCCCATGTTTGAAGGCATTTTCGATAAAGGGGAATATAATAAGCGGAACAACCATGCGACCTTCAGCGTTAGATTCCATATGCACGTCTATCTTAACCTTTTCGCTGAATCGAAGTTTTTCCAATTCGATATAGTTTTGCAGAAACGTCAGTTCTACATCCACCGGTACGACCGAACGATTACTTTCGTGAAGAAGATAGTTCATAATTCCGCTTAACTGGGTTATACTTTCCGCCCCTTTTGGATTTTCATCCGTCACCAAGATATAGATATTATTCAGCGTATTGAAAAGAAAGTGCGGATTGATCTGTGATTTGAGGAATGCTAGTTCAAGTTCGACATTGTTTAGCGCCAGCGCTGTATTCTTCAGCGCTAATTCCGTATTTTTCAGTTCCAATGCTGTTTTCTCATTCCGAATACTCACGAAGGCCTGTACTATTTTCATGCTTATTGGAAGGGAAACCAAATAAATAAAATCTAAAAGATAAAATGGCAGAACTGAAGGTTTAAAAAGCCCTGATAGTCCATTTTCTAATGCCATTCGCACATACAATCCCAGTCTTTCATTGGGCGACAAGAACTCCTGGATAAAACCAGCAGCCACGTACGAAAGTCCCCCCCACCAGGTATAGATGACGATGGCCCACGCTAGACACAACAGATACCTCCCTTTCATCAACCACCTGGGAATGATAATATAAGCTGTAGAATAAAATATAGTAGTTACTGCAAATAAATCTTTGACGAGCAAAACCCAAGAATTGTTTCTATCAAGCCTGTTATAAGCGATTGCATACATTGCGCCCATACAGCACCAGAATAATAAATGAAAAAATAAACGCCTTGTGGGCGCATAATTATTAAACAATTTTGCGGTATGTGGCATATAGATTTTGATCGATTGTGCCTTAAAGATAATTTAAACTATTGATTTTCTTGCAAACACAAGATACAAAGGCCACATTTTTATCTCCCTTGCTGCTTCGCAAACCGGACAGGAAAGACCATAAATAAGTACAAAAACTAAATTTCGACTGGTTAAATCTCAATTCTATCGATTTTTTTCCCTTATAAACATTAAAACACCAACATTTGTACATTAACCTTTAAGCTAATATAGCTTATTAAAGTATCTATCTAGAGTTTAAAGAAATGAGAAAAGCGACAGGTACAATAATCAATATCTTGATATTAACAGTTATTCTATTAAATATTGGACTGATCATTGGTTACGATACCAACCTGCTGTACTTAATAGAATTTTGCTTTTGGGTCTCCACTTTTCTTTCGCTATTTCTAACCCCAATTTTAATATATGAAATAAAGAGGGGAAAATAGAACATAGGTTATTTTCATCTTTGGTTTCATTTTTTTTGTTTCTCTTGTAGCTTTCTGAATGTCTCTTTCGTTTTTGATTATAGAAAATGAAACAAAATTGACGACAAATGAAACTATTAAATTTTAAACTCGTACTTACAATTGTACTTGGCGCTGTACTGATGAGCAGCTGTCTAAAGGACAAGGATTATGAACCGGTACCACATGCCGTATTCACCATGGTAAACGGATATACAGAAGCGGGTGGCTTAGCTTATTTTGCAGATAACAACCGCATTCCAATACCATCTGGTTTTTTACCATACAAAGGACTAGAAAGGTATAGAAATTTGTTCGTAGGTAATCGACGCATTCGTATTGTAGATCAAAATCAAAAAGCGATCGTTGATACGAGCTACACTTTTAAAGACAGTACGTCCTACACCTCTTTTGTATTTGGAAATGCTGAAGAAACCAAACACATCATTACAGAAGATCAGTCTGTCGATGATTTGGGAAATAAAGCAGCCGTACGTTTTTTACACCTTTCGAATATTACGGATGAAGTATCTGTATATATAGGATCCGACAGCGAACCGGTTTTTACGGGTCGAGTAACCGAAAGTGCAACATCGCCAGACGAAAATCACTTATTTATTGCTAGAACAAGCGGTAAACAAAACATCATCGTAAAAAATGCAGCTGGAACGACAATAATCGAACGGGAATATGACCTCAAACCGGGAAGGTACACATCTATTACCTTGATAGGTGAGCGAGACAATACCGAAACTCCATTATATCTTGCCATTGCGGAGCAATATTAAACTGCCGTTGTCAGTACGGCACATATAACAGTACTGCAATCGTTGACGAAAAGATTACACTATACAATGAAACAACGTATCAAAGCCTTATAGGACCCCTATAAGGCTTTTGGTTTGTTACTTATCTAATGTCTAACATCTATACGCTAATATCCAAAAATTATGTACTTTCGTAACTTAAATTTAACAATAAGTGAATGGAGCTAACTAAACTTGAAATCAAGGGATTTAAAAGCTTTGGCGATAAGATTACAATAAATTTTAATGAAGGTGTAACGGCAATTGTAGGACCAAACGGATGTGGCAAATCAAACGTGGTAGATGCAATACGTTGGGTATTGGGCGAGCAAAGTACCAAAATGCTGCGTTCCGAGAAAATGGAGAACATCATCTTCAACGGAACCAAAAATCGCAAACCGGCTAACCTTGCCGAAGTATCGCTTACATTCAATAACAACAAAAATATCCTTCCTACCGAGTTTACAACAGTAACCATTACCCGAAAACTCTACCGTAATGGCGATAGTGAATACCGCCTCAATGATGTAAAATGCCGTTTAAAAGACATTACCGATCTATTTTTAGATACAGGCATTGGCGCAGATACCTATTCGATTATTGAATTAAAAATGATCGATGAAATCATTGCTAATAAAGACAATTCACGCCGAAACCTTTTCGAAGAAGCCTCAGGTATCTCGAAATATAAAGTACGTAAAAAACAAACACTAAATAAGTTAAAGGATACAGAAACTGATTTATCACGTGTGGACGATTTGCTCTATGAAATAACAAAAAATCTTAAATCACTGGAGAACCAAGCAAAAAAGGCGGATAAATACTTTAAGTTAAAAGACGAATATAAAGAGGCCAGCATCGGGCTTGCTTATTATCGCCTAGATAGTTTTAGTTCCGATTTACAATCCCTCTCCGAAAAGGAAAAGAACCTTCAGCAGTCGCTTCAGGATACACTGGAAAAAATAGATGCGAAAGAGATTACCTTAAGAAAAGATAGGGAAGATATTCTTGCAAAAGAGAAAGCATTAGCTGCTCAACAAAAAGCGACGAACGAATACACCAATAAAATCCGTTCATATGAATCGGAAAAAAAGGTAAAAAACGAAAGACTACACCATCTGCAGGAAAAAGATGCACGTATCAGCACCGAGCTTAATCTCGACAAACAACAGTTAAGTCATGTAAAATATACCTTAAAAAGACTCCATGAAGAGCTCTACGAAGAACAGGCTAAATTAGATGTTTACCAAGGTGATATCACTAAAAATAAAACAGAGGTCGAAGAATTATGGGGACAACAACATTCTTCAAAAGCGCAACTCGATAAATTTGTTCAGGATAATGTAGAAATCCAAAATAGGATTTATAGCTTGGAAAAAGATATCGCGGTTTTAAATATCCAGAAAGAAGCCTTAGCGCAAGAATCGTTACGTAATATTACCGACACCTCTTCTAAAGAAGCTGAATTAAATCAGTTTAATCAAGCTGTTGAAGAACTTCAACTAAAAGTGGAAGCGCAACAGGAACAGTTTGAAACCGTAGTACACGCTGAAAATGAGTTAGGTCTCAAAATCCAACAGGCTGAACATCAACTCGACCTTGCCAAATTGGAACTAAATAAAGAATCGCGCCTAGTAGATGCGAAACAAAATGAGTACAACCTCACAAAGTCACTTGTAGATAATTTAGAAGGTTTTCCGGAGTCCATTAAGTTTTTACGCAAAAATGCGGGCTGGCATAAGCCATATCCGTTATTTTCGGATATTCTGTTTTGTAAAGAAGAATACCGCGTTGCCATTGAAAATTACCTGGAATCGGTGATGAACCATTATGTGGTGGATAGCCAGACCGACGCTATACAAGCAATCAATTTATTAAGTGATTCTTCACGTGGAAGAGCTAATTTCTTCGTGTTAGCATCTGTGATGCCCGATCAGGAAATCCCCCCTGTTCTTTATCAAGAAAATCTTATTCCTGCAATGCAGGTGATCAAAGTGGATGAGAAGTACAGGTCGCTTTGCTTGGCTTTACTCAAAAATGTCTATTTATTAGAATCTGATGCGGCTAAATCCATCGAGCTGGAATTACCCGATAGTAATGTTATTATTTTACACCACGAAGGGAAGTTCAGTAAGAATAAACTGGGTGTCAGCGGTGGTTCTGTAGGTTTATTCGAAGGTAAACGTATTGGTAGAGCCAAAAACCTAGAAAACCTAGCCAAAGAGATCAAAACCTTAAATCTACGCATTACAGCGCTTCAAAAAATTGAAACGGAACAAACTGAACTATTGGTTTCTTGGCGTTTGGAATCTCAAAAAGATCTCATAGATGAATTGCGACTGCAATTAAATAGGCTGCAGAACGAGTGGACATCCGTAAAAACAAAACAGGAGCAATACCAAGCTTTTATATCCAATAGCCAGACGCGCAAACAGGATATCGAACATAAAATACGCGCTATAACGGAAGAACTCGCTAAATCAGAACCCGAATTAAAAACGCTCCAAGCGGAAAGTGATGAACGACGGAAGAAATTGAATGATCTCCAAGCTACTTTTCAGGAACTGAACGAGTTACTAACTGAAAAATCAAATACGTATAATCAGGAAAACATACGCCTGCATCAACAGCAAAATAAAGTTTCAGGCATCCAAAAAGATCTAGAATACAGGGAAAGTCAGCAAGAGGCGCTGGAAACCCGGGTAGTCAAAAACACGGCGGAACTGGAGCAGGTGAAAATCGGCATGCAGGATGCATTGAAATTTACGGATACCAATGACGACGATCTTCGGGATCTATATGAGCAAAAAGACCTGTTGGAAAAGGCGCTTCATGAAATGGAAGAAGAATTCTATTCTTCACGTAAAGTAATTAATGATCTGGAAGAGGAAGTCGCCCAGCTCCGTAAATCAAAAGATCAATACGACCTTTTGATAACGGAATTCAAAGACAAAAAAACAAATTTACAGATTGATCTAAATTCTTTAAAAGAGCGATTATCCGTGGAATTCAGTATTGATATCAAAACTCTTATGGAGGGAGAAATACCTGAGATAACCGCTTCGCAAGAAGAATTAAATGAAACATGCTCCCGCTTGAAAAAGCAACTTAATGAATATGGATCTATTAATCCAATGGCCAAGGAAGCTTATGATGAAATAATCGAGCGCTATAATTTCATTAATAAGGAGAAAAATGATCTTTTGGAAGCTAAATCAACACTGATGGCAACCATACAGGAGATAGATGGCAACGCTAACGATAAGTTTATGCATGCATTTACAGCTGTTCGCGAAAACTTTATCCATGTATTCCGTTCGTTATTTAACGAAGAAGATAGCTGCGATTTAATTTTAAGCGATCCTAAAAATCCCTTGGAATCAGATATCGATATTATCGCCAGACCAAAGGGAAAGCGCCCGTTATCTATCAACCAGTTATCAGGAGGAGAAAAGACACTTACCTCTACCGCATTATTGTTTTCGTTATACTTATTGAAGCCTGCACCGTTCTGTATATTCGATGAAGTAGATGCGCCTTTAGACGACACGAATATTGATAAATTCAACAATATCATTCGCGAATTTGCGAATCAATCGCAATTTATTGTCGTATCGCACAACAAACGCACCATCGCTAGTACGGATATCATTTACGGCGTGACCATGGTAGAGCAAGGTATTTCGCGCGTAGTGCCGGTCGATTTACGCGATGTTGCTTAATAATAAGATACAAAAGGCTCTCTCTTGATACCTTTTGTGTCTTATAAAAGTCCTTCATCCCGAAAACTATAATACCCGCTATCTGTAAAGATGACATGGTCGTTTACCCTTATATCCATAATTTTGGATGCCTCGTTAATTTTTGTCGTGAGTTGCTTATCTGCTTGGCTTGGCGCTAGCGTTCCCGAAGGGTGATTATGGATGAGGATAAGGGAGTGTGCTTTGTATTGTAGTGCGTAGCGTAAGACTATCCGTACATCAACCGGTGTAAAATCATTTCCTCCCCGACCAATCAGTTGCCTTTCCAAGACCTTACAGGCTGTATTAAGATATAGTACCCAAAATTCTTCGTGAGGCAGATCCTGTACTTGATATTTGAAATAATCATAAACCCGTCTACTACTATTCAATGTGGGTTTTTCCTCTTGTGCCTCCTCTCGTTTCCTTCTACCCAATTCTAGTGCAGCGACAATAGATATTGCCTTTGCCTCACCAATCCCCTTATAGTGACAAAAATCGGCAACCTCCATGTGTGAAAGATGATTAAGGTTATTTTTCGAATCGTTGAGAATACGTCTGCACAGCTCTACAGCGGTCTCTTGCCGCGAACCTGAGCCAATAAGAATGGCCAATAGTTCGGCATTAGTCAGTGCCCTCCTCCCCTGCTCTATTAATTTTTCACGCGGACGATCCGATTGATCCCATTCCCGGATAACAAGCTTATTCATAAAATACAGTTTTAAAAGTAATGAACTGGTTTCCTTAAAATTACGAATATATTCCGGCATTAACAAACTTTAACGGCTAAAGAACGTATATCAAATCCTTATTTTTAAAGGAAAAGCTTATCTTTGTAGCTCAAATCAAAAATTTATTTAGAAATGAGTAAAGCAATTATCAAGACCGAAAAAGGCGATATGACCGTGCAGTTTTACACAGAAGACGCTCCAAATACAGTAGCAAATTTTATAAAACTAGCAAAGTCGGGTTTTTATGATGGGTTGACTTTTCATCGTGTCATTCCTGATTTCGTTATCCAAGGCGGCTGTCCGAATTCTCGTGAAGGTGCTGCGGGCATGCCCGGAACAGGTGATCCAGGTTACAAAATCGATTGTGAATTGACTGGAGAAAATCAATACCACGACAGAGGGGTGTTATCGATGGCGCACGCAGGTCGTAATACAGGTGGTTCGCAATTTTTTGTATGCCACAGCCGTAACAATACTGCTCACTTAGACAGAAACCACACATGCTTTGGTAAAGTAGTCGAAAACGTCGATGTAGTAGACGATATACGTCAAGGTGATCGTATTTTATCCATAGAAGTGATTGAGGGCTAACAAAGATGAATTTAAGAGCATTAGTATCTGTAACAGGAAAACCAGGTTTATATAAATTAATGGGCCAAAATAAAGGGGGCTTTATCTTAGAATCTCTTGATAACACTAAGATCAAATCTGTTGTGAACCTGAACACAACAAAAATGGCCACATTAGAGGATATCACCATCTACGGAGAGGAAGAGGAAATTCGCCTTTTAGCTATATTTGAAAAAATCAAAGCAAATGACGGAACAACCCCTGACGCAAAAGCTGACGGGAATGCTTTGCGTGAGTTTTTCCGTGAAGTAGCGCCGGGACATGATGAAACTAGAGTATATACCTCAGATATCAAAAAAATCATCAATTGGTACAACATCATCAAAGAATTTCCATTATTTGAAGAAGAAGCACCTGCACCTTTGCAATAAATTTGATGCAATATGAATAAATAAGGGTTTAGACGATGTCTAAACCCTTATTTATTTCACGCTAATTTATGAATTCATTCTTAAATACAGGAGGAGTCCAGCTTGCTTTCTTTTTACTAAAATCCCGCTTACGTTCCTCTTCTTTGGAATACGAAAACATCCACTCATAGATTTTCTCTTGATGGAATAAACGTTCTACACTTCCATGCGTTCCACCGGGAATAATCGTTAAGGTCGCATCGGATTTTTGATCGACCTTTTTTATCGCATTATACATTTTCTTAGACTCAGATACGGGTACAGCCCGATCGGCACTTCCATGCTGAATCCATAACGGTACCCGAGTTAAATTTTCGGCATAGCGCAACGTACCTCCGCCACATATGGCTACCGCAGCGGCAATACGATCAGGGTATTTACCCGCAACATCCATTGTCCCATATCCGCCCATACTCATACCACATACATATACACGGGATGAGTCGGCATTATATTTTTCCAATACGTAATCAATTATTTCTATTACATGATCAGGATCCCATCCCCTATTTGTCTGCGGAGCTACGATGATTCCCGGAATTTCTTTTCCTCTATCCATCGCATATAACACCCCATATCGTTTTACGCGATTCAGATCTGTTCCCGATAAGCTTCGTCCGTGCAAAAACACCAAAATAGGTTGCTTATCTCCGTTTTTTTGATAATCTTCTGGCAGTCGTAGCCAAAAATTATAGGTAGTGCCTTCTTTAATAGCTTGCAATTGGGCATTTGCTTTCATAAAACAGACAACCAACAACAAGAACATGAATTGGAATTTTACCATATAACGACGAAAATAAGAAAATTTTCAGAAACAATTTGTGGATGTTATAGATGATTTTAGTTAAGTTAGTATATGAACCCGACAATTAAAATAGAATATTGCCCCAAATGCGGATGGATGCTTAGGGCCGCTTATATGGCACAAGAATTGTTAACCACTTTTACAGACGATATATACGGAATAACGCTTATCCCAAGTGAGGTAAGTGGTCGATATCAGATTTCAATTGATGATACCTTAATTTTTGATCGTAAAAGGGAAGGTCGATTTCCAGAAATAAAGGAGCTGAAACAATTGGTAAGAGACAAGGTAAATCCGCAGAGAGATTTAGGACATTCCGATAAGAAAGCCTAAATAAATTCTGTATTTTTCCGCTATAAACAAGTAACTTTATCTAAGTTTAACTTTCCAAAGCTCAATCGAACAATAGGCATGAAGATATTACACACAGCAGATTGGCATTTAGGCAAACGTCTAGATTTTTTTTCACGTATCGAAGAACAAAAAGACGTTATCCGGGAAATTTGTGAGATAGCTGACGCCGAAGAGGTGGATATGGTGATTGTAGCAGGAGATTTATTTGATGCATTCAATCCTCCCGTAGAAGCCACAGAATTACTATATCAGTCTTTAAAAAGGCTGACCAATAATGGCAGACGCCCTGTAATCGCGATTGCAGGCAACCATGATTCGCCCGATCGGATTGATTCACCGGATCCATTGGCCAGAGCTTGTGGTATTATTTTCATCGGCTACCCGAATGCGGTAATCAAACCCTTTCAATTAGACGTTAGTTTTGAAATATCCAAATCGGATACCGGATTTATAGAAATAAAAATACCTCACCTACCTTTTCCAATTCGTATTCTTAGCACACCGTATGCGAATGAATTACGTCTTAAACAATACTTAGGATTAGGAGACAAAGCCGAAAACCTTAATGAGGTACTGCATCAAAGCTGGAAAAAATTAGCCGATGAATATTGTGATTCATCGGGAGTTAATATATTGACGGCGCATTTATATATGTTGAAACGCGGGGGAGAAATCTTAGAAGAACCTGAAGGTGAAAAACCGATAAAAATAGGAAATGCAGACATCGTGTATTCCGATCAGATCCCACACCAAATCCAATATACAGCACTAGGTCATCTACACCGTCATCAAAATATTGGTGGCCATCCCGCGCCTGTAGTATACTCCAGTTCTCCCTTGCCTTATTCGTTCTCTGAAGCCGGTCAGGAAAAGAAAGTAGTTATTGTGCATGTTGAACCAGATACGGTAGCACGGTATGAAACTAAATCATTGACGAAAGGCCGACAACTTTACCGAAAACGGTTTGAACGCGTGGACGAGGCGGTAGAATGGTTACATGCCAATCCCTATACGTTGGTTGAATTAACATTAGTAAGTGACACCTTCATCTCTTCCGCTGATCTCAAGCGAATACATGAGTCCCACGATGGCATTATTCATATTATTCCTGTTGTCAAACAACAAGAGCTAACTATCAATCAAAAGATACCGGTCAATCTGGAACAGGATATGGACGACCTGTTTAGAGATTATTTTAAAAGTAAGTATGGACAGGATCCAAATACAGAAATCCTGGACTTATTTAAAGAGGTCGTGACGAATACGAAAGAAATAGAAGAATAACTATGTTACCATTATACTTAAGCATCGAAGGGTTATATTCCTACCAAGAAAAACAGGAGATTGATTTCACGCGGCTTACGGAGGCCGGGCTATTTGGTATTTTTGGCGCTGTAGGTTCGGGTAAATCTTCTATTCTAGAAGCAATTAGCTTTGCGCTGTATGGCGATACCGAACGGTTAAATAAAGCCGACAAAAGAGCGTACAACATGCTCAATCTAAAGTCTAACGGCGCTACGATTGTTTTTGATTTCATCAACTTTGAACAACGAAAATTTCGCTTTGTGGCGCAGTGGAAACGTAGAAAACGCTTTGAAGACATTACGGCAATCGAAAGACTTGCATATGAATGGAAAGAAAACCAATGGATTCCGATGGAATCTGCCGACGGCGCATTGGTGACTAACCTATCCTATCCCAACTTTCGACGGACGATCATCATTCCACAGGGAAAGTTTAAAGAATTTTTAGAACTGGGCGGAAAAGATCGCTCAGAGATGATGAAAGAAATCTTCTATCTCAATAAATATGACCTCGGGCCAAAGGTTTCCTTCCTTCAAGCAGAAAACAATAAAAAATTGGAAAACCTGCGTGGCGCATTAACAGGTTTTGAGGATGTGACTGCAGCGGTAATTGAATCTAAAAAAATAATATTAAACGATGCAAAGTCTTCCCTTCTAGACGTAAAGAAAGAACACAAATCCATTGAAGAACGGTACCAAAAGTTGGTTGATATCCAGCAGGACAAAAAAGATCTGGCGAATAAGGAATTGGAACTGACAGCGCTTGAACAACAATCGGATTCGATCAGAAAAATGGAAGAAGAAGTTTCTCAATTCGAGAAAACCGTTTCGAATTTCAAGGAGGCCTTAAACCACCTACATCAACTAACAACAGGAAAAGAAACGTTAGTCATCAAAATACAAAACCTCAAAGAACAAAAACTCAGCTTACAACAACAATTAACAGCTGACGAGGAAAAACTCGCTCATCTATTGCCCGATTTTAATCAAATTAATGTATTCAAAAAACAGATTGAAGATTACAAACTCTTAATTACTAATACAGAATTAGAGCAAAAAAAGGTGGAGGTACAAAATAGGTTAGACAAGGGACAGCCGATCGTAAAAGAAACAAAAGAGCGGGAAGCCCTATTAATTAATAACCTTGAAGAGGAAGAGAACAAGCTAGAAATACTGAAAAACAGGAGAATGGATACCAGTGAACTTCTAGCCATTGAGAATTGGTACCAAGCGAAAGATACTCTTGAAAAATTAAAGAAAGAGCTACAGGGAAAGTTTGAACTGAATCAGTCTCAGATTCATGAACTGGAAAATCAATTTATAGACGCGAAATTAGACATCGTTAATTGGGAACAGCAACTTTATTCAGCTATTCAACGGTGTCAGCAAAAACTATCCGAACTGGCGAAAGAAGAATCCGATTGGCGGTTAAAACAGGAACTTAGCCAATACGTTCAGAATCTGCACGACGGCGAAAATTGCCCCTTATGCGGGTCACTCGACCATCCCGCGCCCATGCATGCAGAAGACGTAACAGAGCACTTAAATCAGGTATTAAGCTTGAAAGCAGATCTCCAATTAGATGAAGCTTCAAATAATAAAAAACTTCAGCAGTTTACAAAAACCGCAACCTTACTTTCTGACAAAATAAAACTACGCGACGAACTCAAAAATGAATTAGCAATCCAGGCAGACAAATTCGCATCTCATGTCGATGAATTCATATGGAAGGACTTTGACAGCACCGATAGAAGTACGTTTAATACCAAAAAGCAAACACTTCAAGGACTGGAAAACGACATCAAACAAAAAGAAATACACATAAAAAACCTTCGTGATGAAATCCTATCAACACACGAAAAGGTATTGAAGTATGAGAAATCCTTAACCGAACTCAACAATGACATCAAGATTCTCGAATCCAATATCCAACAAAACACCAGTCAGTTGCGTGTTTTAAACGTATACGAACTACTCCAGATCCCGGCAGAACAATACCCGGCCATTACCGCTGAAATTGAGCAGAAGATCCTCCACACTGAGGAAGAGTATCAATTGCTCAATAAATCGATAAATGAGCTGCACAGTAAACTGGCTTCCATATCGGGCCAATATGGCGAAAGTTATGAGCAATATACGCTCGTGAATACCCAACTCGGCGAAATACAATCGAAAATAAATTTGCTGTTGACTTCATTTGGTTACAATGACATAACAGAAGTTCAATTCGTCATCAACAAAAATCTGCCCGTCGATCAATATAGAATGAAAATCCAGAACCATTACATTCAGATCTCGGCATTGCGGAACCGGATTACAGAACTGAAGAATATAACAGATAATGGAGGATTTACAGATCAATTGTTTGAAGAGACAGAAACCTTATATCGATTAAAGAAAGAAGAATTAGAACTTCAACTTACCCTAACAGGAGCCTTGGAAAAAGAATTTCAGCATCTGCTAGAAGAATTCGAAAAGAAAACAAAACTGCTTACGGAATTCGAAAAAGTCAATGCGCGGAAAGAAAATCTAGAAACGTTAGCCAGGATGTTTAAAGGAAATGGCTTTGTAAACTATGTATCCGGCATCCATTTAGAACGGCTATGCGAAATAGCCAATCAACGTTTCCACCGGCTTACAAAAAACCAACTGAGTCTAAGTATTAACGACAGCAACGAGTTTGAAGTCATCGATTTTCTGAATAACGGTTACCGACGATCGGTTAAGACACTCTCCGGCGGACAGGGATTCCAGGCTTCGCTATGTCTGGCACTGGCTTTAGCGGAGAACATTCAGTCCATGAACAAAGCAGATAAAAACTTTTTCTTTATTGACGAAGGTTTCGGAACACAGGACAACGAAAGCATCAACACCGTATTCGACACGTTGCAATACCTACACCAAGAAAATCGTGTCGTAGGTATCATATCGCATGTCGAAGAACTGAAAGAACGAATGCCCAGATCTATTACAGTCCTAAAAGACATCGAAAAAGGAAGCTTGGTATCTACGTCCTATTCCTAAAATGGAATAGGACGTAAAAAGCCAACCCACCTCTAACTCCTAACCCCTAGAATCTAACCCCTAGTCACTACTCTCCGGCAAGAGAATAAACCTAAATAACCGATCTTCTTTTAAGTACTTATTAGCCACTTCTTTAACAGAATCTATTGTCAATTTATCCAATTCTTCTAGATAACGTAAGATATAAGTTGGGTCTTCATTATTTTGGTAAGCACCGGCAATCTGTCCCATCCAAAATGTATTTTCCCGAAGTTGTACTTCCAACTGCCGTTTTTGTTCAATAACAAATTTATCTAGATCTATTTGTGTAGGGCCATCTTTCTTTACTTTATTGATTTCATCCAAAGCCGAATTAATCAACGATTGATACTTATCTACACTTGTTCCAAACCCGACTGTAAAGCTGTAGCGTCCGATAGGATATTTACTTGAAGAACCGCGTGCCCCGGTACCGTAAACACCACTTTCATCTTCTCTTAACCGTTCTAATAATTTGATCGACAGCACGCTTTCCAGTGCATCAAAATTCAGATTTTCTTTTTCAGAGTAATCATAATCGCCATAATATTTCAATTGTACTGTGGCTTTGGCTTCCTTACCTTTATGAACAATCTTTTCAAAACCTTTATTCGGTTCTACTATTCCTAAATTTTTAGCCTCCTCTTTTCGGGAAATAGAAGGCAAGGCCGCTAGATACTGCTCTAAATAAGGCTTAATTTCCTCTTCCGTAAATGATCCAACGATCGTGAAAGTAAAATCTGAGGCATCCGCAAAACGCTCTCGGTAGATTTCTAAAGCACGTTGTTGATCAATAGTTTTAATTTTTTCCGGAGTAGGAACTATTCGGCGGATATTATCGCCATACAGACTTTTAAGCATCACATCGGAGTAGACAAAATCTGGATTATCTTCTCGGTTCTCCATAGAAGACAGCGTACGTGCTATGCCACTTTGAAAGATATCATCGTCCAATCTAGGTTCGGTGAAATAACCATAGATCATTTCAAAGGCAGTTTTCAGTCCTTCTTTATCTGTAGAACCACTTATGCCTTCGCTACGTTCTGAAATATAAGGAGAAACGTTTACATTTTTACCGGTCAGGTACTTCCGAAGCTCTATCGCATTCAGCTGTCCTACTCCACTTCCATTTACAAAACTGGAAGCATTGGAAGCTGTCATATATTCCGTATCAGAATATAAGGAGGTGCCACCCGGACTAAAACTCGAAATCAAGATTTGATCGTTTTTAAATTTCGTTGGTTTTAAGATTACTTTTACGCCATTGCTCAACACAATTTCTTTTGCATCAAGGCCATCAATATGTTTAGTAGCAGCAATTGCACCTTTAACGGGCTCTTTTGCTAATAAAGGCAATTCCGAAACCTTGTCCTCATACGCCAGGATTTCCTCTTTTTTAACCTCAGAAATCCATGCATTCACCGCATCCTCGTTAGGCACTAATGCCTTATCTTTTTCAGGAGCCATGACAATTACATCCCTATTTACATCCGCATAGAATTTCTTACCTATATTTTCTACTTCCTTTAAGGTCAAGGTCGGCAAAAGTTGTTTGGTCAATTGATAACGGTCTTCATTACTGAGCGAAGGAGCATCATCAATGAAATTTCGTAGGTAGCTCTCCACATAAGCGTCTGATTTCTTCTTATCGCGCTCTATATAAGATGTCTCATTTCCCTTAGCTATAGATGATATTGCACGTTGGAACTCCGTCTCCGTAAAACCATATTTTTCAAAACGTTCCATTTCACGGATCAAGGTTTTGAGTCCCAAATCAAATTTACCAGGATTAGCGACGAATAATAAGGACATATTATCCAAACCACCAAAAAGAGAACCTATACCAACCTGCCCCTGTAAAAAAGGAGGATTAGCCTGTTGACTCAATTCACGAAGCCGCGAGTTAATGAGTTGATTAAACACACTTTTTAACAAAGAGCTTCTATAATCACCTACCGTTTTTACTTTCTCTTCAGGATGCTTGATGATGATCTGCCCAACAGTATATTGCATCTCTGGATCCGTAACCGCGATAAACTGATTTTTATTCAATAGGTCTACCTTATACTCCTTGCGCTCTTCGGGTGTTGCTGGTGATGTCATATCCGAAAAAAGACGGATAACTTCCTGCTCCATCTGCGCCACGTCAATATCTCCAACTATAATAAGAGATTGTAGATCTGGCCTATACCACTTTTTATGAAAATTACGGATTACTTCAGGTTGGAAAGTCGTAATTATTTCCTCCGTACCAATCGGTAAACGTTTCGAATATAGCGATCCGTTTAGCAATACCGGAAGATACTGATCTTGCATACGTTGGTTAGCACCACGACTACCACGCATTTCCTCCATAATGATTCCGCGTTCTTTATCAATTTCTTCTGCATCCAGAAGCGCATCCTGAGCCCAATCGCGCATCACTTGAAGTCCGTTTTTTAATAATTCTGGATCATCCGAAGGAATAGGTAGTTTATATACCGTTTCGTCAAAACCTGTATGCGCATTCAAATCGCTTCCAAAGCGTACACCTGCTTTTTGTAAGTAATCAACTAACTCATTTTTTGGAAAATGCTTTAATCCATTGAAATTCATGTGCTCTAAGAAGTGAGCTAATCCTTGTTCTTCGTCTGTCTCCAAAATTGATCCAACTTTCATACCAAGGTACATCGTTACCCTTTTCTCCGGTTCAACATTTCTGCGGATGTAATATTTGAATCCATTTTTCAGCGTGCCCACCAATACTTCATTGTCAAATGGTAATATTTTGTCCAAAGAAGTACTATCTTGAGACAGAATTACCTTTGCTAGCGGATGAATTTTGGAAATATAGCTTTCGCTAGCATCAACAGAAACAAAAGTAGCGGGTAATAAGAATGCAACCGCTAATGGTTTTAATAATTTCATGCAATGTAAAGTTAATGCCGCCAATTTAGGATTAATTATTTACAAAGAATACGGTGCGATAATAAATTTACATTTTTTAACTTCGTAAAATGGATTGGCAGACGACAAAAAAGGATTTCAAACGCTATTTAGAATTTGAACGCAACCTCAGCGGTAACTCTGTTCATGCCTATCTAAATGATGTACGTAAATTAGAAGTGTACTGTGAAGATCAAAATTTAGAGATCCAAAAGTTGACAGTACAACACATTCAACACTTTTTACTGTGGATTAATGAGTTTGCCATATCTCCTTTTACCCAAGCTCGCCTCCTATCCGGACTAAAGACATTTTTTAATTTCTTACAAATAGAATATGAACTCGCGACAAACCCATGCGAGCTCATTGAAACACCCCGATTAGCACGTAAGATGCCTTCTGTACTTAATATTGAAGAGATCGATTCGTTAATCAATGCTATAGATCTATCCAAGCCTGAAGGCATGCGTAATAAGGCTATAATAGAAGTCTTATACGGTTGTGGACTGCGTGTCTCGGAACTCATAAACTTAAAAATTTCAAATCTTTTCCTCGATGTAGAGTTTATCAAAGTTGAAGGCAAAGGTAATAAGGAAAGACTTATCCCCATCGGACAACAGGCGATCAAGTATTTAAAAATTTATATCCATGATATACGTGTACATCAGTCCATAAAATCAGGAAAGGAAGATTTTGTGTTTTTGAATCGTCGCGGCTCTCCGCTCTCCCGGGTAATGGTATTTATTATAGTCAAAGATTTGGCCCAAAAAATTGGATTAAAAAAAGAAATAAGTCCACACACCTTCAGACATAGCTTTGCTTCTCATTTGGTGGAAGGTGGTGCTGACCTTAGGGCAGTGCAGGATATGCTGGGACATGAAAGCATTACGACGACTGAAATCTACACGCATATTGATAAAGATTATCTGCAATCCGTCATCACACAATTTCATCCAAGATCCTAAATGCATCAAAGGATATTTTAACTTGCATCATAGTTGCATTTAACTTACCTTTGTCGTATTGGAAGTACTAAAAACATATATGTCTTTAATAATGGTTTGCACACTACTGTGTTCAAATCTATTCCAATACGATCATAAACACCACGAAGAGCACCACAGCTGCGACACGAAGGCGCATCATGACAATAGTTCTGACAGATGTGCTGTCTGTTACCAAATTCACTTTACGCAAACGACAGAACCTATTTGTCATGATTTTTCCTTATCACCTGTAGAGACAATCTACACGCGTATTTTTTCAGCAATAAATTATAATTCACTATTCATAGGATATAGTCTTCTGCTCTCCAATAAGGGGCCTCCTTCTACAACTTCTGAGTTATTAAATAGCCGTAAAATCGAGAAATAAGAAGAAAATTCTATAAATGAATAAAATAGCAATAGCCTGCCTCTTTCTATTTGTTTCTGTTATGCTTCATGCGCAAGAAAAGGATTGTAATATCCTATTGACAGGACAAGTTGTAGATAAAACAACAAACAAAATGATAGATGGGGCCGTAGTATCCATATCTCATCAAAACCGAAGTACATCTAAGGACAAAGGAATCTTTAGTTTAAAGAATCTATGCCCTGGTTATACTAAAATACGCGTAGCGCATATCAGTTATCAGCCGCTGGAAATAGAGATCTATCTGCACCGCGATACCAGTATTGAAGTCGCCTTGGACATCGAACACATCCATATGGAAGATGTCAAGATCGTCGGTTACAATTCGTCTACTTTGTCTAGCAGCAGTCATAGTTTGAGTGCTCAGCAATTGGCGGAATCCAAAGGCAAACTCTTTGCAGATGCGCTTGCTGAGATAGCAGGAGTCACGACATTAGCTACCGGAAGTAACATTGTGAAACCTGTCATTAATGGCTTACATAGCAACCGTATAGTGCTTCTGAATAATGGTGTACGACAAGAAGGCCAACAATGGGGTGTAGAACATGCACCTGAAATTGACCCCTTTATGCTGGATAAGATTGAGGTAATAAAAGGTGCTCAGGGCGTGCGTTACGGTGCTGATGCATTAGCTGGGGTGGTACTAACCAGTCCTGCTCCTATTGACTATGAAAAAACAATCGGAGGCCGTATAAATTTAATAGGATATAGCAACGGCAAAGGGCTATCAGGGCATGCTAGATTAGAGGGGCATTTCAATAATTTTGGATGGAGAGTTTCGGCTTCTAGTAAGCAGAGCGGAAACACCGAAACTGCAGACTATTACCTCGGCAATACCGGTGCTAAGGAGCTAAACTATGACGGATACGTAGAATACACCCTACCTCAAGGAAAGATCTCTGCATACGCCAGCCATTTCGGAACGGATATCGGTATTTTCTACGGTGCACACGTGGGTACTATTGAAGATATCTACGCCCGGATAGAAAATGGTAGACCTTTCGAAAGTTACGATTTCTCCTATAAGATTACGTCTCCTCGACAGCAAGTTGCTCATGACGTGGCCAAACTAAATTGGTCTCATCACTTGAATAATGGTGGCGAATTGGAAGCGCAATATAGTTTTCAGCGCAATCATCGGCAAGAATTTGATTTGCGCCGCGTAGAAAGTGACGATACACCCATGGTAGACATGGTATTAACGACCCAATCGTTTGACGCTTCTTACACACACCATAAATCGACAGTGGGAATAAGTGCAAACCTGCAAGTACATAATAATACGGCAGGAACAGGAACTACACCTATTATACCCAATTTTGACAATTACACCTTTGGGGTTTTTGGCGTACAACAGTTCCATTTAGCTAAATACCATTTTGAAGTTGGTTTACGCTACGATTACAGGTATTTTGATGTGGCAGGTTACCGTTATGATTACCGCAACCCAAATGCAAACGGTTCCTTGAATCAATACCTATTGGAAGATACCCGGTACTTTCATAACGTTTCAGGAACGGTGGGGTTATTGTATCATTTCTTACCTAACCTGAATTGGAAAAGTAATGTCGGCTTAGCTTGGCGGGCTCCATCGGCCAATGAACTTTATAGTGATGGCGTACATCATGGGAGTGGTACTTACGAAGTAGGAAATATAAACCTTCGAAGTGAAAAAGGGTTGAAATGGGTAAATTCGTTGTTGTATAAAGATAAGGCTGAAAAAGTTGACATCAGTGTAGACCTATTCGGACAATACATTACCGACTACATCTATGCTAATCCCAATCCAGATTCCGTAAGGCAAACCATCAGGGGCACATTTCCGTTATATGCGTATACGCAAGATAACGCTTTTTTCTATGGTGCCGATCTCCAGCTGGCGTATCATTTTTCCAAGACGTTCGATTATGGCTTGTCTGCATCAATGGTCAAAGCCGTCAACACGACGACAAAAGAATACCTTCCTTATATTCCTTCGGATAGGTTTACACACTATCTTCAACATAATTTTCAAGATAAGCAATTACTGAAATCTTCTTATGTCAAATTTAGCCATCGATTCGTAGCCCAACAGTCCCGATATGAAGTAAATTCAGACTACGCACCTCCACCGAAGGCTTATCATTTACTCGATTTTACGGCAGGAACTCAATTTCATTTAAAATCGAATACGATTGGAATGATCTTTAGTATCGATAATTTAACAAACAAACTGTACAAAGATTATATGGATAGATTTCGCTATTACGCACATCAGCTCGGTAGAAACTATTCCATTCGATTATCTTATAATTTTTAAAAACATAGAAAATACATACACACAAAACCATCATGATTTTTCCAATCACAATAAATAAAATTATGATAGCTTCATTTCCGTTAAAAGACAAACCGAGTGTGCGAGCTCATTTATGCAATTGAATTCTTACACTCATAAATAATCATAGATATGAAAAAAATATATTTAATTTTAATAGCGTTTCCATTGTTATTTCAGGCATGTTCAAAAGACGATCCCACTCCCGAAGTAGATCAAGAAGAAGTAAGCGGTCTGACATTTACCTTTACCGAAGTAGAAGGTGAGGCACACGGCGATCATTACGACTACAGTGAGATCACGAATCCGAAGATAGAAAGCATTAGCTTCTCAGGCACCGACTTACTGCCGCCTGTAGGCGCACACGTTCATCTGGAGGTTGGTAAATCATATCGTTTTAATGTTAAAATGCTGGATTTTGCAGGCCGCGAAACGCAGCAAACCTTCGTAGACCGTGATGACATTCATTACGCTTTTATTTTGGGGACTCCCGTAGAATCACTACACGTACAATATGATGACGTTAAAACCGATGGCACAAAAACAAACGTAGGGGCTAAAGGATATTTTACGATATTAAAAGAAACAAATACGTTTACCTTAAACTATATCATGCGACACCTTAATCCCGGTGTCAAAGCTAGTATCAACACGAAAACAGATTGGTCTAATGCCGACTATCAAAAATTTACCGGTGCGAATGATATAGATATAAAATTTGAATTGCATTTCGTTGAGGGTCACGATCATGACGATCATTAAGAACTATATTATTAAATTTTAGTTCAGATTTCGCTTAAAAGTTATATTTTTGCGAAACGGTCTTCGTAGTTTAATGGATAGAATTTCAGATTCCGGTTCTGAAGATGTGGGTTCGACTCCCGCCGAGGACACTTAAAAATTAAAAAGGAATTAGCTCTTTACGCTAGTTCCTTTTTTTATGCCGTAGCGGTAACGCTATCTAGCCTTATTTTCTTCAAATAGACCTCCATAATTAGGCTACCTCAATAGCTATGAAAAGTTTATAAAAGGAATTTAGGGGATGTTATGTTAAAAGAAGGTTTATTTTATACTAATTTCTTTTGTCGCTTGGCCCGCGACGGGAGCCTTATTTTCTTCAAATAGACCTCCATTATTAGCGGTTACCTCAATAGCTATGAAAAGTTTATAATAGGAATTTAGGGGATGTTATGTTAAAAGAAAGTTTATTTTATACTAATTTCTTTTGTCACTTGGCCCGTGACGGGAGCCTTCTTTTTCCCTCAAAAAGAAGCAAACCGAACGTAGTGAGCTCAAGAATTCCTTTAAAAACAAATATTTATTCTTAAAATCGTCGCTGTACCGGCTCGACACGACGGTCCACCATTCCTGCAATTGTCGACCCGCTAATGCGACATTTGTCGGGCATGTAAGGACAGTGTTTTATTCTTAAATGTTATTTTATACCTCAGCTGAATTGAAAAAATACGGTATCAGCCTTGATTATCTTCGATGAGCTCGCAAGCTCGGTTTGTTTGCTTCTTTATTCATCAAAGGAATAAAGAAGGTTGTGGCAACGACGGATAGGTAATGAGAGGGGCAAACTCCAAAAGAAATTTAATTATGAAAACCCTTCTTTTTTATCCCCCTTAACTTTCACACTTATTCTTGATGATAAATACAGATAGACACTTCAAAATAAAACTTTCATAATTCCATTGGATCACAAACAGACATTAAAGTTCTTGATGGTCTTTGAAAACATACACTTTCAGAAAAAAAGCTTGGAATAATCGGGCGATCTTCCAAGCTTTAATAAAGTACCTCTTGACGAGGTAATCAACCTAAACCTACGGTAAATATACGGAAATTATTACTTAGTATCCAAATGTGTAAACAAGAAATGCAACATTATTTACTTATAAGAAATTAAACTTTTGATTATCAGGAAAATAAAAAATAAAAAAAGGTTTTCAAACGGGGAGAATGAAAACCTTTACTAACCAATTATAAACCTAAATTATGATGACACAAAGATAGTGTACATTTTACACTCTTCCAAATATTTTTTTATTTTTTTTCAAACCGATTATTTATGCAGCTGCCTTTTTCAAAAAATGGATTAGATCCGTAAAGAGTTCCGTATAAAAATCTTTGCTAAGTTTCATCCAAGAGTTTCTCTCTTCAAAGGCTGATGAGAGAGCGCAAAGAGTTCCGTATAAAAATCTTTGCTAAGTTTCATCCAAGAGTTTCTCTTTTCAAAGGCAGATGAGAGATCGCAAAGATTTCCGTATGATCGAAATCTTTGCTAAGTTTGTGAAAATCCGTTTAACACTATGTTTACAGGAATCATTGAGACGTTAGGAATCGTAAAAAAAATTGAAAAGGAGCACACCAATATTCACTTGTATATTGAATCTTCTATTTCTGAGGAGCTAAAAATAGATCAAAGTGTCGCACACAATGGCATCTGCCTGACCGTAGTTGCGCTAGAAAACGCTATTCATAAAGTAACAGCTATTGACGAAACGCTAAGTAAAACAAATCTGTCTACCCTGAAAGAAGGAGATTTGATGAATATCGAAAGATGTACACGAGCCGATGGTCGTTTCGATGGACATATCGTACAGGGACATGTAGATCAAACCGCTACCTGTATTGAAAAAAAAGATCAGGACGGAAGTTGGTTGTTTACGTTTCAGTACGACCCCTCCAAAAATAACATTACAGTAGAAAAAGGTTCTGTCACGGTAAATGGCATTAGTCTTACCATCGTAAACTCCAGGTTTGATCGCTTTACTGTAGCCATCATCCCCTACACCATAGAGCACACAAATCTTAAAGAAGTGAAAGTAGGATCGGAAGTTAACATCGAATTTGACATTGTTGGAAAGTATGTCTCAAAAATAATGGCTCTTAGAAATTAAAAGCCATTATTTTTTGTGCTATTCTAAATAATGCCCTTGTCGTACCAACAAAGCTCTATATTTGTTAAATACGGACGATTTAGAAACAAAACCTAAATAAAGGTTATCATTGTCAGTTACCGGGAGGATCCATACATCGTCTCTATTCATTTTAGCCATCACAACTTCCATATTCTCATCCCCTCTGATGATGTCATTAGGTTTTTGGGCAATCTGTTCGAAAGTCCGATCGTTCCCCCCTTCCTCTCCCAATAATATCGAAAATAGACGTTCGCTATAAATGATTCCCAACAACTTTCCCTTTATATCTACAATAGGAAAAATATTACGCTTTGAATGAATAATTTCAGATTGCCTATCCTTAGGAGTCTCATCTGGGCGCAGAATAACAAAATTTGTCTCAATCAGATACCTTAGTTTCATCATACTAAGTACTGTTCGATCTTTATCTTCATACGACAATAGATCACCTGATTCTGCTAACGCTTTGGTATAAATGGAATGCTTCATGACCGATCGGTTGATTAGATAGGAAATAGAGGCAACCAGCATCAAAGGTACCATTAACGTATATCCCCCTGTTATCTCGGCGATCAAAAACATACCGGTGAGCGGCGCATGCATAACTCCACTGAGCGCGGCCGCCATTCCGGCCATAACAAAGTTGGGTACATTCAGCTGGATTAATCCTGTAAGGTTCATGCCATAGGCAAATGCGAAACCGATCAGTCCCCCCATTACAAGACTAGGACCAAAAACACCGCCGTTTCCGCCTCCGTTTAGGGTAAATAAAACAGCAAAGGACTTCGCAAATAGGGTGAGCACCGTATAACATACGATTACCCACCCAATATTTTTATAATCGGCAAACAAACTATTTCTTACGATGGCATCAAAATGTCCGTCCAAAATTTGCTGAATTGTTAAATAGCCTTCACCATATAGCGTGGGAAACAAAAAAATCAATAACCCCAACGAAATGCCGCTAAACCAAACCTTGTTGTACGGATTTGTAATTGAAGAAAACCATTTTTTTACCACCTGACTAATCCGTGAAAAATAGATGGAGTAAATCCCCACTATTATGGCCAATAAAATATAAAAGAACAGCGCTTCTACCGCCCATTCGGCCACGGCAGTATGGAATAACGGTTCGCTATATAACAACTTTGAAACAACCGCTGCTAAGGCCGCAGAGATTAATAAAGGAATAAAAGCAGGTATAGAAAATTCGGGCAACAATATTTCAATGGCAAAAATCATCCCTGCTACCGGACTATTGAATGCTCCAGATATCCCTGCCGCGGCGCCACAGGCCAACAGCATCGTAAGTTCCTTATAACTGAGACCGCAAATTCGACCTGTGCTCGAACCGATAGCCGCTCCACTGTACGCAATAGGCGCTTCCAATCCAGAAGATCCGCCAAACCCGACGGTAATCGCGCTTGTAACGATCTGCGAATAGATATTATGCGAGTCAATTTTACTTGATTTGCGGGAAATGGAATAGATGATCGGCGTAATGCCATGTTCGAAATTCTTACCTTTTAGAAACTTTCGGACGTATAATACACTCAAAAGAATACCGATCAATGGAAAGATGAGATAAAAAGAATATTTATAGTGCCAATCAACATCATCTTGTAAAGTAGAGGCGATGAAGTGGGTCATTCCTTTTAATAGTGCAGCGGCAACACCTCCGATAATACCTACTACAAAAGCCAGTAACACCAAAAAATTTCGATTGGAAATTTTTTGCATGCGCCATTTATTAATACGATCCAACTTAAGTAAAAATTTTTCTTTCATCATACAATCAGACTAGAGATCAAAGCCCATTACCTCTTTTCGCTTCTTCGATTTAAACCGTTCGGGTACAATAGCCATTATCTCATTTTTTAACGCATTAACAGCTTGTTTCTTCACAAAATTCTGCGTGGTTACCAAACTGATTTCCCTAACGGGTTCCGGTGCTTTAAAATACCGCACGTGATTCAGTTGATCTTCGTCGTAGTTCAAGATGCTTAGCTCCGGAAGAATGGTTATTCCTGCATTGATATCGACCATCCTTTTTAAGGTTTCCACACTTCCGGTGTTGTATTCGAACGTTCCGGTAGACGATTGGTTGTGCTTATAATTGCAAATATTAAGAACCTGACCGCGCATACAATGTCCTTCATTTAATAGCCATAACTTCTCTTGAGCAATATCTTCTACACTGACCATTTTATTAAAATACAAATGGCTTTTCTCCGATACATAAGCAACAAAGGTTTCATAAAATAAAGGTGTTTCCTGAATTCCATGTTCGGATAGCGGAGTAGACAAAATCCCGCAGTCTAAAGCCCCGTTCTTTAATTCCTGAATAATTCGTTCTGTAGTATATTCCCAGATCTGAAGTTGAAGTTTAGGATATTTCTTTAGAAAAGAGGTGATAACGTCCGGTAGCAAATAAGGCGCTACCGTCGGAATCACACCTATTTTTAGCTGCCCTTCCAACTCTCCCTTTTTTTCTTGTAAGATCTCGTTAATCTTTTTGCTTTCAGTAAGTACCACACGTGCCTGTTGTAATATCTTTATTCCTATTTCCGTTGGAATCACTGGCTGTCTACTCCGATCAAATATTTTGACTCCCAATGATTCTTCTAGCTTTTGAATTTGCATACTCAACGTAGGTTGTGTTACGAAGCATTTTTCGGCAGCAGCCACAAAACTTCTGTAGGTATCTACCGCCACGACATATTCTAACTGGACAAGCGTCATGATATAAATTTTAATTATACGAAGGTACAAAATATATAAGCAGGTCCAAACCGGGAAGCTAAACAATAGATTTCACCCCCATTTAGAAGTTCTTTCCTAAAAGATTTTGTATTTTTACACATTAAACAAATTACTATGCGTATTAACTGGAAACCAGCTATACTATGTACCTTCCTCTTAGGAGTAAGCATTTTTAACTATTCAGCTTCGATTCCCGATGAGGGGATGTATCCACTTAGTGATTTGAATAGAGCTGGATTAAAAAAAGCCGGACTTAAAATCAATGAAAAAGATATTTATAATCCTGGAAATATAGGTCTTGTCGATGCGTTGGTACAGGTAAGTGGTTGTACAGGTTCATTTGTGTCAGCAAATGGACTAATTATCACCAATCATCATTGTGCCTTTAGTGCGGTTCAGCTTGCCTCTACTCCTCAATTCAACTATTTAGAGAATGGGTTTGTAGCCAATGCAAGAGAACAGGAAATTGAGGCCAAAGGGTTAACCATTCGCATTACGGATTCCTATGAAGATGTATCAAAACAAATACTTGAAGCAGTAGCTACTGTCTCCGATCCGATACAGCGTATTAATATCATCAGTCAAAAAAGAGCAGAAATAGCGAAACAAGCTGAAGCTGCAGATCCGACCATTAAGGCAGAGGTCTCTGAAATGTTTATTGGGAAAAGCTATGTCCTTTTTCGCTATAAAACAATTGAAGATGTGCGTTTAGTATATATTCCGCGGCAAGATATTGGTGAATTCGGCGGTGAAACGGATAATTGGGTATGGCCACGACATACAGGCGATTTTTCATTTTTAAGAGCGTACGTTGCCCCCGATGGATCGTCTGCTAAATATTCCAAAACGAATGTACCGTACAAACCAAAGAAACACCTCAAGATCAACCCTCAAGGTGTAAACGAAAATGACTTCGTATTTATCCTCGGGTATCCCGGGCGTACATTTAGACACCGTCCGGCACAATACATTGAATACCAACAAAAATATTTACTGCCATATACCGCTGAGCTGTATGAATTTCAAAATAAGCAGATGTCTTTGGCAGGAAAAGATGATAAAACTACCGAGCTTGCATTAGCGACCCGTATTAAACGTAATGCCAATGTAATGAAGAATTACCGCGGTAAATTGAAGGGATTACGGAATATTGATTTGGTAAATACAAAAAAACACGAAGATGAAGCCTTAACACAATTTATCAATTCTAAACCTGAATTGAAAACTACGTACTCTTCTTTAATGCAAGATATTGATCAACATTACCAATTGGTATTTAGTGATGCTGAAAGAGAGTTGTGGTTTAATAACATCTACAGTGGCATCCGTTTATTTCAGGTTTCCAATATTTTGAACGCATTCAAACGAGCGATAGCCCAACAAAGTACACCTCAAACGCAGCAGCAGGTTTTTGATCTGAATATAGAGAAAGTTAGAAAACAACTTGATGGCTATTACGAAAGTTACAATACCTTTGTAGATAAAAACATTGCAGGACACCTCTTTGCAGAAGCGTATCCTCTTAAAGGAAAAAATACGATACAATTTATAGCTGCTAAAAACTTTAAGTCAGCAGATGAATCACGTAATTTCATACAAAATGTAATAGCTGACTCCAAACTGAGCCGCAAAGAATCCGTCATAAATGAGGTGTTAAAAGATACAAAGTCTTTTCTTGGCTACAACGATGATCTCTTACGTATGGAAACGGAATTACAGAAAGAATTAGAACCATTTTACACCGAACAAAAAAGAAGGGACGGCGTATTGAATAAATTAATGGGAGACTATGTTGCTGTAAAAGAACTGTATCAAGACAAAAACTTCATCCCAGATGCTAATTCGACTTTGCGATTGACTTTCGGAAACATTAGAGGATACCATCCTGTAGACGCCACTTATTTAGCCCCATTCACAACAGTAAAGGGTCTGATCGAAAAAGGAAATTCCGGTGATGAAGAATTCGTTTATCCTACAGCGATTAAAGATGCATGGTTGGCGAAGAACTTCGGAGCCTATTTCAAAAAGGAGTTAAACGACGTCCCCGTTAATATCTTATATAATATGGATACCACCGGTGGAAATTCTGGTTCTCCTATTATGAACGCATACGGTGAGCTTATAGGTGTCAACTTCGACCGTTCGTACGACGCTACTATTAATGACTTCGCGTGGAACGAGAGCTATAGCCGTTCCATCGGTGTAGATATTCGATATGTACTTTGGATAGCAGATAAAATCGATAATGCCCAATTTATCCTAAAAGAAATGGGAATATGACCGTTATGAACACAGCTGTACTGATCGCAGCGACCTTATTTGGGTCCATATCGATACTATTAGGTGCTTTTGGAGCACATGCTTTTAAAAAATTAATATCTCCGGAGAAATTAGCTTCGTTTGAAGTTGGGGTTCGTTATCAAATGTATAGCGCCTTAGCTTTATTGGTAATTGGGTTTCAGTTGGATTTTTCGCAATATTCAGAAAAATTAGCCGTTTACGGCATTGTTGGGGGAACGGTATTATTTTCAGGAAGCATATATCTCCTTTCTTTTTCGGAGTATTGGAAAACAAATTTAAAGTTTTTAGGACCTATCACTCCTTTAGGAGGGTTATTAATGATTATCGGGTGGACATCCCTCTTGATTTCATTTTTGTAACTGCATATACGAATGCCTATCCCGCCGTTATCGGTTCGTTTACGTAGGTTGATTAAATGGTCGATTATAGTAATCGTTATCGGAATTCCTGTAGGAACAATTTCTGCAGGATTTTTAGTTGCATTGAATTACGTAACCGATGTAAGGGAAGAAAATACATGGCTCATCCTTTTCTTACCCTTCGCCGGCTTTCTTATTGTGTTTTTGTATAAAAAATATGGTTATCGAGCCGACAAGGGCAATAATTTGATATTAGAGGAATATTATCGTCCCTCTGCACCTATCCCGTGGATAATGGCGCCTTTAATTATTCTTACCACCTTACTTACTCATTTATTTGGAGGATCTGCAGGACGAGAAGGCACCGCTGTCCAATACGGGGCATCCGTAGCAGATCAGTTTTCTAGATACCTTTCGTTTACAAAAAAAGAAAGACGAATGGTCTTATGCTGCGGCATAGCTGCCGGTTTTGCTTCTTTATTTGGAACTCCATTCGCTGCAGCTGTTTTTGCAGTCGAAATATTCCGTATTGGAAAATTAAGACACCAAATTCTCCTTCCTGCTCTTATCGCTGCCTATCTCGCACATGTAACCTGTCTGATCTGGAATGCACCGCACACCCGTTATCCCAACGTTATTATTCCAGATCTCATCACTACTGATGTTTTCTGGATTGTAGGGTTAGGGCTACTCTGTGGGATAACAGCACGATTATTTATCTACTCGGGAAATCTATTCGATCAACTATCTAGACGCATTCCCAATGCGTATCTACGTGTCATAATAGGCAGCATATTATTAATAATCTGCACAATCTGCCTTGGAACCACAAAATATATTGGTCTTGGGTTACCAATAATAGCCGATTCCTTTCAACAGCCTCAAGCGCTATATGATTTTTTTATCAAAATCGTATTGACTACACTCACATTGAGCATTGGTTTCAAAGGTGGAGAAGTAACACCTTTGTTTTTTATCGGCGCGACATTGGCTAGTGCCTTATCGCTGTATATCCCAGTTGACATTCTGCTTTTAACAGCGGTTGGATTTGTTTCGGTGTTTGCAGGATCAACTAAAACTCCCCTCGCCTGCACAATTATGGCCATGGAATTATTCGGCCTCCCAGTAGGCATGTGTGCCTTTTTAGGATGCTTTTCAGCTGTTATGATTTCCGGCCGAAAAGGTATCTATGGTAGTCAGCGAAATATTAAATTTTGGAGTAAGTCTGAAAGGTAAATAAAAACGAAGGTTTTTCTTAATCAATTTTTTTGCGCCTCTTTCGCCGGCGCCGGGCGACTTCTTTTGCTTGGCCAAAAGAAGCAAAACCCAAGACTTGGTCAATGTTACGCTAAAAGCTTTTGGATTTACTAAACAGATCCGAGCCGTTGCACTTCTTGGATCTGTTCTTATCGCAAATCCAAAAGGCTTTCTTAACGCTACATCGACCTAGGTCGTCCTCCTAAATTCAGCTGAGGTAATAATTTAATAATATACGCACGATTCGTACATTTTCGACAAATATCGCCTCAGCCATTTGCCGACAGCAGGAAGGGGCACTAGCC
>NZ_MU158689.1:1853680-2286782 GCF_015209965.1 Sphingobacterium pedocola
CGAATTGATTGAATTAATACCTCTAAMRMWRMRKKRWYYYRRKKYRKMYKTKTWKAGWMSASMKGAAGTACACAGTGTACGCAAGAAACGCACTACCCTAACAGTCTAGAACAAATGTCGCCTTAGCCATTTGCCAATTGCACGAGGAAGCACGAACCATTCTGGCAAATGGGTACAGCGACGAGTTTTTGCTTCTTTTTGAGGGAAAAAGAAGGCCCCCGTCGCGGGCCAAGCGACAAAAGAAATTAGTATAAAATAAACCTTCATTTAAACCAACACCTACTCCCCTTTACAACGTCTGATATAACTCTAGGTATTTCTGAATAGCGTCTCTTTTTTTAAGTGTTAAATGAAAATCCAACTTTTCGGTGAGATAAGACGAATAATCAAAGTTATCATATATGGGTAATCCCTTAATAACATCCTCTGGATGCGAAACTCCATCTGCCAAGGCCTGATTAAATTCCGCGACAAAATCGGCAGGTAATTCTTTATTGGCTACCCATACGGCAAATGCGAAGGGCAAGCCCGTAAACTCTTTCCAATAGAATCCCAAGTCGTATACGTAAGGCATCGTATCCTTCTTTCCAAAGGTACGATCACCGATCAGCACAAAAGCATCCGCCTCCCCTTTTTTCAACACGTCCGCATCAACTTTCCAGTAGTATTTCAATAAAATTCGTGCTAAGCCATTTGAGGTACGCGATTGATTATCTAGGCGAACTGATTTGATCTCATTGATTGGCTTCTGAGAAAAAATAAATACTGAATCGACCGCACCATCCGCTCCGATACAATAATCGCTAATAATACGATAATATGGTAAATCCAAGAGTGCAGCTATAGGAATAATTCCCATATCCACTTCATTATCGATCACCCGTTGCGCACAACTACTGGGATGATCCAGACTTAAATCAATCCGGTTCATCACAGGAGAAGCCTTTATTCCTTGTAGAAACGGCAATGTATTGGTATAACTTACCGCAGAAATTTTTATCTTACTCATTTTCTAAATTCGCTAAATGTTTAGTACTGTAATAATCGACAATACTAAACTTCCCATTTTCATAATCTAGAATATATAAGGCTGTATTTGTATGGGGAAATTCGTCCATCTGACAGAGCGGAAAATCAGTAAGGTGGCAAAGTAAAATACGCATGGCACGACCATGCATACATACGAGAATGGTTTCTTCATCCGGTTGGGATAACATATAAGATATCGCTTCTTTCTGTCGCGTTACCAGCTGATTAGGGGATTCGCCATTTTCGACGCTTAAATCCAGCTCACTATTTCTCCAAGATGCGATTACCTTTTCAAATCTTGTCATGGTATCCTTGTCTTGTTCTTTTCCTTCATAAATACCCCAACTTATCTCATCGAGCCCTTCAATCTCTTCCAAGGGAATTCCCAGCTCAAGAAAAGAAGCTACCGTTTGCTTAGTTCTTTGCAGTGTAGATGTATAAATTTTATCAAATGGTATATCTTTATACGCATCGAAAAATGCTTGTGCTTGTCGAAGGCCATTTTCATTGAGCGGAGAATTGACTCCCCTTCCCTGCACTATTCCACGTAAATTAAGATCTGTTTGTCCGTGTCTTATGAAGTAAAATGTTTTCTTCAACGTATATTATGAATTTATTACCGGTAATGAATAATATTTTTTCTTTGTATCCTCTTCAAATACATAATCACTGTAATCCGTAACTACATGATATAACGTATCGCGTTCGATAGGATACCTTCCCACATTTTTAATCAATTGCACCAGTTCTTTTGTACTCATCGCCGGTGTCTGCTCTTCCGCCCCCGCCATACTATATATTTTGGTGGTATCATCCAATGTTCCATCGATATCATCAACGCCATACGCCAACGACAGTTGGGCAGTCTCTCGCGAAATCATTGCCCAATAGGCTTTGATATGTGAAAAATTATCCAGGTAAATTCTGGCAATTGCATAGTTACGCAAATCCTCAATAACAGAAACCTCTGGAACATGTTCCATTTGGTTGTCCTTGTTCCTAAACTTTAGCGGAATAAAAGTCTGAAAACCACCTGTCTTATCTTGTTGTTGACGCAGACGTTCCATGTGATCCACACGATGCCAAAATTCTTCAATATGGCCATATAACATGGTCGCATTGGTATGCATACCTAACTTATGCGCCTGCTCGTGTATATCCAACCATTGATCGGCTGTACATTTATCATGGGCAATTTTTTCCCGTATCTCCGGATGAAATATCTCGGCACCACCACCGGGCATAGAATCTAACCCACATTCATGAAGATATTTCATACCCTCATAATGTGATAATTTTGCTTTTTTGAAAATATAATAATATTCTACTGGCGTCAATCCTTTGATATGTAAGTCGGGTCGATGTTCTTTGCAGCGTTTAAAAAATTCTGCATAGAATGCCAGATTTTGCTTTGGAACAACGCCTCCGGTAATGTGAACTTCTGTAACGGGTTCGTTATCATACTTTTTCACCACCTCCATCATCCCATCTACATCCATCTCCCATCCCTCTTCTCGTTGTTTTACCATCCGTGAATACGAACAGAATTTACAATCGTAAACACATACGTTCGTCGGCTCTATATGAAAGTTTCTATTGAAATACGTGTAGTCACCATGTTTTTTTTCGCGGATATAGTTCGCTAACACACCTAAATAACTTACTTCTCCTTTTTCATATAGCAGCACCCCCTCTTCAAACGTAATACGTTGATCAGCGAGCACCTTTTCGGCAATATGTCTTAAATCTGAATCTAAATTTTTGTTACTGATCAAAAAATTTAGTTTTTGTGTAGCATCCATTAGTCTTTCCTTACTATACAAACTTAGCTAAAATTCCCACCAAAAGCCATGCTAAAGTGCTATTTTAGTATACCTTCAGCTAGTCAGCAAATTGTTGCATATCTATTAATCTCTTATACAGGCCATTGTGTTGGATCAATTCTTGGTGTGATCCCGTCTCTATAATTTGACCGGATTCCAACACGACAATCTTATCCGCATTTTGAATCGTACTCAAACGGTGCGCAATTACAACAGTGGTACGATTTTCCATTAATTTGTACAATGCATCCTGCACTAAACGTTCCGATTCGGTATCTAGGGCAGATGTCGCTTCATCCAGCAGCATAATCGGCGGATTTTTCAGTACGGCACGTGCAATACAAATACGTTGACGCTGACCTCCAGATAATTTCGCACCCCTGTCCCCTATATTCGTATGATATCCGCTTTCGGTCTTTGTAATAAAATCATGTGCATTAGCAATACGAGCTGCCTCCTCCACCTGCTCTTGTGTTGCATCGGTATTAGCAAAGGCAATATTATTAAAAATAGTGTCATTAAAAAGGATAGACTCTTGGTTTACCACACCGATCAATGCACGGAGCGAATCTTGGGTAAGATCTCTTAAATTTATCCTATCGAACGTAACCGTTCCTGTAGTCACATCCATAAAACGAGGGATCAAATCCACCAGTGTTGATTTACCGCCTCCCGAAGGCCCAACTAAAGCGACTGTTTGGCCCTTACGTACCGTGAAATTAATACCTCTTAATATCGGTTTTTCACCATAAGAGAAATTTACATTGTTGAATGCGATCTCTTCACGAAACGCGCTGACCTCAATAGCACCTTCTTTATCAAGCAATTCATTTTTTTGATCGATCAGTTCCAATACGCGTTCACCTGCGGCGATACCGTTATGAATATTACTAAATGAGTCAGTCAACGCCTTAGCCGGTCTCATTACCTGTGAAAAAAGAGCGATATAAGCAATAAATTCTGATGCAGTCAATTCACCTTCACCCGTCAACACCAAATGTCCGCCATACAGCAGTATGATGGCGACCATTACAACGCCTAACAATTCAGACACTGGAGAACCTAGTTGCTGACGACGTACCATTCTCCGCATAATGGTTGCATATCGACTATTTTCTCCATTAAATCTGTCCTTAACAAAAGTCGTGGCATTAAATGCTTTTATGATCCTTATGCCCGACAGCGCCTCATCAAGATAGGATATCATATTTGCATACGACTCCTGGCCTGCAATCGCCTGAGATTTTAAAGATTTTACAATTCGCGATATAAAAAAAGCCGATACCGGAATAACGGCGATTGCAAAAAAAGTCAAATTAGTAGAAAGGGAAAACAAAACATATATATATGCTATGAGTTGAAAAGGTTCTTTAAAAACGACTTGCAATGTACTTGTGACCGAGTATTGTACCACCTGAACATCCGAAGATATCTTCGACATGACATCACCTTTTCGCTGGTTCGAAAAATACCCTAAAGGTAGGTCCATTACATTATTAAATACAGTCTTTCGAAGATTTAATAAGGTATGTATGCGAAGATTTTCCATGATCCGCTGCGAAAAATAACGGAACAGGTTCGTGATAAACACGGATATAATGATGCCTATGCAAACGTATTTTAAGGCGCCGTATGCACCAAATTGATTATACAATGTATCTGCATAATAGGTAAACCATTCCGGAAGATCGAAGAAACTATCCGGTTTTACAATCGGTTGTACCGCGCCCGACATACTTTGATCCGTACCGTTAAATAAGACCTGCAGTAGCGGTGCGAGTAATGCTAAATTTAATGTACCGAAAACTACCGTGATAATAGTACAGATGATATATGGAATAGCATACTTTTCTATTGGTTTCGCAAACGATAAAAGTCGAAAATAAGTTTTCATCTAAAGATATAAGTCACAAAAATAGCAAATTTGTATGTATATACAGCAAAGCCCCATGCTATTGAATAAATATGGCAAAGAATTGATAAATTATTTATTCTAAAAATAGGGTGCATTTCATGGCTAAATTCTTAATTTAGGGCCGTTAATATAAATAAAATGCAAATTGAAGTTGCCAAAAGGCTGCAGCACACGGAAGAATATTATTTCTCCAAGAAATTGAGAGAAATTGACGAAATGAACAAGGCCGGAGCCAAAGTCATCAATTTAGGAATCGGAAGTCCCGATCTTCCACCTCATCCTGATGTAATCCAAACATTGCAGGAGGAAGCTGCTTTACCTACCGCACACGGATATCAGAATTACAAAGGCGTTCCCGCCTTGCGTGATGCGATGTCAAATTGGTATGCCCGATATTATGGCGTACAGTTAAATTCCAGCACAGAAATACTTCCTCTCATTGGTTCGAAAGAAGGAATCGTACATATTTGCATGACGTATCTTCAGGAAGGCGATGAAGCGTTTATCCCCAATCCGGGCTACCCTACTTATGCATCGGCGATACGTCTAAGTGGCGCAACTGCTAGACCGTATACGCTTTCTGAAGAGAACGGCTGGCTGCCCAATTTTGCAGAACTCGAAAAGCAAGATCTTTCGAAGGTAAAAATAATGTGGGTAAATTACCCACATATGCCTACGGGAGCTTCTGCTAGTCATACCTTTTTTAGTGATCTAGTGGCATTTGCGCAGCGAAACAATATCTTGATATGTCATGACAACCCATATAGCTTTATCCTGAATGAAACCCCGCAAAGTCTATTGGCTGTAGCAGGCGCTAAGGATGTAGCCATCGAGTTGAATTCACTCAGTAAATCATCCAATATGGCCGGATGGCGTATTGGGATGCTCGTTGCAGCAGAAGAACGCATCAATGAAATCCTTCGTTTTAAGACCAATATGGATTCGGGCATGTTTTTACCCATGCAGCTGGCCGCAGCAAAAGCCTTATCCTTAGAAAAATCCTGGTACGACGAGCTTAATGAAACCTATTGTAATAGACGAGAAAAGGTGTACGAAATTATGGATATGTTGGGTTGCATCTACAGCAGGGAGCAGGTAGGACTTTTTGTATGGGCAAAAATCCCGAAGACATTTGATTCCGGTTATCAGCTCAGCGACAGTATACTCGAACGTGGAAAAGTATTTATTACACCGGGCGGAATTTTTGGTAGCGCAGGAAATCAATATATTCGTATAAGTCTTTGCGCAAAAGAAGAGGTGTTGGAAGAAGCGATATCACGCATTAAGGCGAGCAAGGAATAAAGAGTAAAAAACAAAGAATAAGGGGTAAAGAATAAGGATTATTAGGCGTATATATGCACCTAATACTCAATACCTAATACTTCAAGACTCAATACTGAATAATGAACATAGCTATTGTCGGAGTAGGACTTATCGGGGGATCGGTAGGTATCCGACTTAAACAAACGAAATTCTGTAATAAGATTATTGGTGTGGATAAGAACGAATCCAACCAAAAAAAGGCCTTGGAATTGGGTTTAGTAGATGAAATCGCCACATTAGATGAAGCTTTAGGAAATGCTAAAGTTATCATCTTAACCGTTCCGGTAGATGCTATTATGCAACTCACACCTTACATTTTGGATCGAATTACAGATCAGGTCATCATCGATATGGGATCCACCAAGATCAATATCCTAAATAAAATAGTCGATCATCCTAAACGTGGACGCTATGTCGCTGCTCACCCTATGGCGGGTACGGAATATTCCGGACCTGAAGCAGCCGTATCAAATTTGTTCAAGGATAAGAACATGGTGTATGTAGAGGCCTTCAAATCTGATGAAGATGCCTTCGATCTGGCAGATGCCATTACGGATCAATTGGAGATGAAATCCACATTTATGACTGCTGAAGAGCATGATATGCATACCGCCTATGTATCGCATATTTCGCATTTAACTTCTTTTGCACTGGCGCTGACTGTATTAGAGAAAGAAAAATCCCAAGGCCGCATTTTTGAATTAGCAGGTTCTGGTTTTGAATCGACCGTACGTTTGGCGAAGTCATCTCCCGATATGTGGACGCCTATTTTTAAACAAAATAGAGAAAATGTATTGGAAGTTCTGGCCGAACATATAAAGCAATTAAAGAAACTTCATGATAAAATCGAGCAGGAAGATTATGAAGGCTTACATAAATTGATTAAAAAATCAAATAAGATTAAACGTATTATCAAGTAACATGATACCTCGGATTTCCTTATCAAACGAATTGATTGAATTAATACCTCTTGAAAAGAGGGATTTCGATTTATTGTATCTAGTAGCTTCAGATAAAGAAATTTGGGCACAACACCCCGATTTCAACCGGTATACGCCAGTCGGATTTACCCAATACTTCAAAAAACTTTTAAATACGGATTTGCCCTACCTTATCATTGACAAAAAAACAGAGCATGTAATAGGTGCTACGTCGTTTTACGAATATAATGATAAGGAACGCTCAGTCGCTATTGGATACACTTTTTTGGCTAAAGCGTATTGGGGAGGCACGTACAATCACTCTGTTAAACAGCTGATGATACACACCGCATTCGAGCTTGTAGATAAGATTATTTTTCATGTCCGCGAGAAAAATTTCCGATCCCAAGCAGCGTTAGCAAAAATCGGCGCAATTAAGGAGAAAGAATACACTGCTTCTTTCGATGCCGACGCTTTGCAATTTGAGTATGCGATTTATAAAAATGCTTAGTTGGCATAGGCGTGTTTATTAATAAATTTAAGGAAGGTTTATTTTATTCATCTTTTTGTCCCTCGCCATACCTTTCCGTCGCGGCCACGACAAGGCTCCTTCTTTCTTCTTGAAAAGAAAGAAGCAAAGATTCAAGACTTGGTCAATGTTACACTAAAAGCTTTTGAATTTCCTAAACAGCTCTGAGACGTTGCACTTCGTAGATCTGTTCTTCACGCAAATCCAAAAGCTTTCTTAACGCTACATCGACCTAGGTCGTCCTTTTAAATGCAGCTGAAATAGAAAGATACTGTTATACATAATAAAGCACTATCCTTACATGCCCGACAAATGTCGCCTTAGCCATTTGCCAATAGCACGAGGACGCACGAACCATTCTGGCAAATGGGTACAGCGACGATTTTTTCCTTCTTTTTATAAAAAAAGAAGTCGCCTCGCGCCGGCGAAATGGGCGCATAAAAATTGATTAAGAAAAACCTTCTTTTACGCTAACACATTAATCAACCATTACTCCTCTCCATTAACACCAAAAGCATTAAACTGAGCACAAAACGTTCGTCATCTACTTCCCTTTCTGTTATTTTGTATACGCTGAATTTTCTCCCAAAGAAAGAAGGTTCCTTTTTTATCTCGAACATCTCCTCTCCAGCATCGTCTCGCAAGATATAAGAGGGATTAAACAAATAGCCGGACAACATGCCAATAAGAGGGATTTCTCCAAAGAGCCCATCCCAAAATTTAGTCCACGGATTCTTTTCCTTAATACTATGATCTATAGAATCATTGGGATCCATCAGATTAAAGGTCGATCGCCAAAGCGATTTTAGGGTCTTCCTCCTCACCTTACCAACTACCCTACCGTTTCCATCCGTTATCGTAAAAGTTTGCTGAAAATCAATTAATTTATTAGACGTTAATTCGTACAACAATTCAGATTTTGATTGATCTCGATATACATTGATACGGTCTCTCCAAGAAAACATTTTCTCCCTGACATAATAAATTGTGTCGCCTAACGCATCAGTCGCCACAAAATCATTGGTAAGTGTAGTAATACGAAATTGAAAATGAAGCGGATAGTTCAATTGATCCATAATTACAAATTAATATTTTATTTTCAATTTATCAAACACTTTAGACCAGAGCCAAATCGGCCCCACGGTTAATAATTTAATAAAATCGTTTCCGCTAACAGGTTTGGATTCTCTTTTTGCCAATATCCAAAGAACGAATAAGCTGATGACGCTGATCATCGTACAAACCAGTACCACGCTCGGTCCGCCATCGCGTTCCACATATTCCAGTTGCACAATAAAAAAGCTCATAGCGGCTATTGAAAATAAAATGGCATAAGATAAAGTTGGCGATAGTTTTAAATAGATGTATATAGCTATAGCAATAAAAAATGAACCCCAATTGAGAAAGGTGTGCATATTTAATTTAACCAGGAAATCAAACTGCGGGAAAGGGATCATCCATATCAATCCCATAATTCCAAAAAAAGCGAAAGCTAGACATACCGCATACAAACTTTTGCTTCCCGCTCCGAAATTACTATCTAATTCATGAAAATATTTATCAACGGGGCGAGAAAACTCGGGTTGTTTTGTGCCGTTAGCATTCTTTTTGTTCATCTGTATAAACTTATTTTAAATGGCTAATGAGAACTCGATATAACTAGTAGTTGCACTATGTAGGCCAACATTCGTTACGTCTCGGATTCATATTGCAAAGTTAATCAATTAATGGTAAAAAAGCCCCAACAAGAGTTGAGGCTTAAATAAAGTTGTATTTAATTTCTAGGTTACTTCGCGTATGACACCGATCTCGTTTCGCGGATTACCGTTACTTTGATTTGACCCGGATAGGTCATTTCAGTTTGTATACGGTTCGAAATATCAGCGGCTAATACTTCTGCTGCCGCATCGCTGATCCGTTCGGACTCTACCACGACGCGTAACTCGCGGCCTGCCTGGATAGCGAATGTTTTCTCTACACCGGGATACGATAATGCTAATGCTTCTAGTTCTTTTAAACGCTTGATATAACTTTCAACAACTTCGCGACGTGCTCCCGGCCGGGCACCAGAAATCGCATCACAAGCCTGCACGACAGGAGAAATCATAGATGTCATTTCTATTTCATCGTGATGGGCTCCGATTGCATTACATACATCTGGGTGTTCTTTGTATTTCTCGGCCAATTGCATACCCAATATAGCATGTGGTAGTTCGGGATTATCATCAGGCACCTTGCCAATATCGTGTAATAGACCTGCTCGCTTGGCCATTTTTACATTTAAGCCGAGCTCCGCCGCCATCGTTGCAGCAAAGTTAGCCACCTCACGCGAGTGTTGTAATAGGTTCTGACCATAAGAAGAACGGTAGCGCATACGTCCTACCATGCGGATTAGTTCGGGATGCAAGCCATGGATACCAAGGTCTATAACGGTACGTTCCCCAATTTCAACGATTTCATCTTCGATCTGTGTACGCGTTTTGGCAACCACCTCTTCAATACGAGCTGGATGAATACGACCATCTGTTACCAATCTATGTAAGGATAGACGGGCAATCTCGCGACGCACCGGATCAAATCCCGATAGGATGATAGCCTCGGGTGTATCGTCTACAATAATTTCAACACCGGTAGCAGCTTCGAGCGCACGTATATTACGACCTTCACGACCGATAATACGTCCTTTGATTTCATCATTTTCAATATTAAAAATGGAAACGGTATTTTCAATCGCAGACTCCGTAGCCGTACGTTGAATGGTCTGTATGACCACTTTTTTAGCTTCTTTAGAGGCTGTTAATTTGGCTTCGTCGACGATATCTTTAATCTGCATAATCGCCTGAGAACGCGCTTCTTCACGTAATGAAGATACCAATTGTTCTTTCGCTTCGTTAGCAGTTAATCCCGCAATTGTTTCCAATTGCTGAATATGTTGATTTTTTAGTTGATCAACCTCTTCGCTTTTCTTTTCATTCAATTCAATGAGTTGGTCTAATTTTTTATTTTTAACATCCAACTCCTGTTTTTCCCGATTTAAAGTCTCTAATTTTTGATTTATAGACTGTTCTTTTTGGCGGGTACTGTTTTCCTTTTGAGCTACCGTGTTATTACGTTGGTTAACCTCTTTTTCGTGCTCTGCCTTAAGTTGAAGAAACTTCTCTTTAGCTTCTAGCTGACGTTGTTTCTTGATATGTTCGGCATGTTTTTCAGCCTCTTTTATAATGCTCTCCGCTTTCTCGTTGGCAGCTTGCTCTTGCTTCTTGAACAGTAGTTGTAATAAATACCGTCCAATAACAACGCCAATAAGAAGTGAAATTATTATTGAAATTGTCGTTGATAACTCCATTTTATTTATTGTATATATTTAGTTTTTAATAATTTTCTATCCAAAACATTCTGAACCATTTTTTGTCATCCCCGAGATTCCTCGAGGCAGGCTCCGACTCCGAATTTTGTCATCCCGACTTCGGAGGGATCTAAACAACATATCTTTAGACCCATTCGACTCCACTTTGTTCCGCTCAGGGTGACGTTCCCCTTCCTGTCATCAGCCATCCAATGTGTTTGCCTAAAATCTGAACTCTCGGCATGACAAAGCACCAATCTCTCAGCTACTTAACAAAAAAAAAACCGCAATTAAATTTAAACAGGCTTCATGTATTATTAAACTTCGATTACACATGATTTGAGCGTATGATTATGACCTAGATGGCTTTCGCAAAATGGCCTATATCTTTGTATTGCTCGTGATATTGAAGCGTTAAGTTTAAAATAGTGACAACCCGAATTTAATTGCGGCAAATTCGTCGTTAAACAGCTCTATAAAGAACGATCTTATTTTTTAAAGAAATCTGTCAATAAATTATCCAGTTCATGAACCGTTTGCTCCAAGCCTATGTCTTGATTTTGTGCACTACGCTCGGCTTTAATCATACCTGTAGCATATTGCAATACACACATAGATAGCAAATCCTGCTTATCACGAACTGCATAATTGTCCTGCAATTCCTTTATTTTTTCATTTATCAATTTCGCAGCGTGACGAATCACCTCTTCCTCTTCTGTTTCCACACGTAGGGGATACACACGATCTGCAATATTTATTTTTATGGAAATATCTCCCATTTTCTTGAGCTTAATAACGTAATAAACTTATACCCCTATCCTTCTTACCTACCCTACTATTTTAGTAAGTTTATACATTTGTCTATTTCTCGCACAAAATCGTTAATTTTTTGCTTTGTGTCAAGTGTTTTTTCATTTATAGCGACTTTATCTATATCAGACTCTTCCAAGGATTTTGCTACCGTCATTACTTTTAGCTTATCTTCAAGCTGTTGAACTTTATCCGAACTCGTATCAAACGCAACTTGTACAGATTGCAGTTCTAATTTTAGTAGGTCATTCTCTTCTTGTAAGGCTTCGCACAATTGAATTAAATTTTTCGTTTTCTCAACGATAACATTCACTTGTGATGATAATGACGTCATAAATTATTTCGCAATTAATATGTTATATCTCTCAACTACCGCACTACTGCACCAGTCTCTTTCTCAAAGTTAAGAATTAATTTTTTAATTATACTATCAATTTGTTTGTCGTTAAGCGTTTTTTCTTCATCCTGAATGGTAAAACTCAGTGCATAAGACTTTTTGCCTTCCGGCAGTTTTTCACCTTTGTAAACATCAAATATGTTTACGTCCTTCAAAAGCTTGCGCTCTGACTTAATCGCAATATTTTTAAGCTGTTCAAAAGTAACCTCATCGTTTATCAATAATGACAAATCCCGACGTACGGATGGAAATTTAGAAACTTCCTTATACGTAATCGTATTCTTGCGGATGGTTTTCAACACGAGATCCCAATCAAAATCCGCAAAAAAGACCGCTCCATCCACGTCTACTTTAGCTAATGTCCCTGCCGCGACAGCGCCCAGCGACACCAACACCTTTTGCCCCTTTACGTAATCCAGTCCATACGCAAAATGCGGATTGCTGGTTTCTACCAATTGAAGATTATTTATTTTTAAGCGCTGCAAAAGGATATCTACCGCAGCTTTTAAATTGTAAAAATTATTCGCTTTCGATTCATTGTTCCACTGTTCAGGCACCTTTTTACCAGCGATCCCCAACACCATATGTTGCTTTTCCTGGTATCCCTCTTCCAGAAGATGATACGTCTTTCCGTACTCAAAGAATTTTATATCGGGAGATTTATGCTTTTGGTTATATTCTAGAGCTACTAACACGGAAAAAATCATATTTTGACGCATCGTATCCAAATCCGTACTCAACGGATTAAGCAACTTCACAGCAGTGTTTTCATCGTCTGAATAGGCTCCTTTTGTCAAAGAATTCGATAAAATCTCGCGATATCCATTGGCAATCAAAAGATCAGCGATCTGATTCAGCACCACTTCTTTATCCGGCTTTTCGGAGGTATTCAATGAAGCCTTAATCTGTGGTTTCAATTCAATGTTATTGTACCCGTAAATACGCAACACTTCTTCTATCACATCCACTTCCCGGGTTACATCCACTTTATATGCCGGCACATGAACGGTGATCGTATCCGCGCCTTCGTTCGAAATTTCTATGCCTAAGGCCAGTATAATAGCCTTAATTTCCGATGCTGGGATATCCTTGCCGATCAGGCGTTGCACATTATTATAACTTACATCAAATGTAAACGCGTCTACCTTAGACGGGTAGATGTCGGTAATGGTGGAATCAATTTGCCCACCGGCAACTTTCTGTATTAATAAAGCCGCTCGCTGAAGTGCATATACCGTTATATTTGGGTCTGTTCCGCGTTCATAGCGAAATGAAGAGTCCGTTTTTAAGCTATGACGCTTGGCGGTCTTACGAATAGATACCGAATTGAAATAGGCAGATTCCAAGAAAATGTTAGTCGTATTTTCGGTTACACCAGAATATGCGCCGCCGAAAACTCCTGCTAAACACATGGGCTTTTCGGCATCTGCAATGACTAAATCTTCTGCAGACAACTTGCGTTCTATTCCATCTAAGGTCGTAAACAATTCATCTTCATTTGCTAACCGGACAATAACTTTATTATCCGCTATCTTATCTTTATCAAATGCGTGCAAAGGCTGCCCCAGATCGTGCAATACATAATTGGTAACATCCACAATGTTATTGATCGAACGGATACCTATCACACTTAATTTCTCCTTTAACCATTCGGGAGACTCACCTACTTTTACGCCTGCGATATTAATACCAGAATAACGAGGACATGCTGCGCTATTTACTACGTTTACATCGGTAGCATCCGGATTTTGCTTTTCGTTGAAAGCAGTTACATCGGGCAGTGTATATGTACCGCGGAAATATGCCGCCAGATCACGCGCCACGCCTAAATGTGAAGCCGCATCTGCACGATTGGGTGTCAAACCGATTTCAAATCTATAATCGTCTTGAATCTGATAATAATCTCTTACCAATGAGCCCATCTCTGCATTCGCATCCAGTTCCACAATACCTGCATGAGAAGTTCCCATACCTATTTCATCTTCTCCGCAAAGCATACCTTCTGATACTTCACCCCTGATTTTTGATTTCGTTATTTTAAATGGTTCTCCAGTTGTAGGATGACAGGTTGTACCCACTTGCGCAACGATCACCTTAAGACCGACCCTTACATTAGGCGCTCCACATACGATATGCAGCAATTCTGATCCGCCTACATTCACGGTAGTCACTTTCAATTTATCCGCATTCGGATGTTGCTCGCATGTGATCACCTCTCCCACGACTAATCCATCCAAACCTCCCGGAATAGACTGTACCGTTTCAACTGCTTCCACCTCTAGTCCGATATCCGTCAAAATCAACGACAGTTCCTGCGGTGTCTTATCTATATTTACGTAATTCTTAAGCCAATTGTAAGAAATATTCATTATCTATAATTTTAAAGGTACAAAGATAGGATTTTGTAAAAGAAATCCACTGCTATAGCAAAAAAGGGTTAATGATGCCACAAATAAAGCGAATATTTAATAAAAAGTTGTAAAAATTAATTGATTTCAGTCGTTGGTATTTTTATGCTATTATCGAAAGTATTGTGTCTAAGTAAGACCGAATTAAGATTACTCGCTACTTTGTATTTGCGAGTTTAATATCCATGGATATATTATCTAAAATATTCCGTAAATTTGTACTTTAATTTGAAGAACGTTCAAACACACGAAAATAATGATTCAATTCTTTGAGAACCCATCGAATACCATATACGGTGTTCAAAGTGTAAACTCTTTATCACAAGAAGACATTAAGAAACTCAATTGGCTTTTTGGAAATGCTAAAAAACTCGACGACCATACGCTAAATAACCACTACGTAGGACCCCGTGCAGCGATGATCACCCCTTGGAGTACCAATGCTGTAGAAATAACGCAAAATATGGGCATTAAGGATATCGTCCGAATCGAAGAATTTCAACAGGTGGGAGAAAATTTTAATGAATTCGATCCCATGATTTCGCAGAAGTACGCTGCCTTAACGCAAGATATGTACACCACCCATATCAATCCAGAACCTATTTTGGAAATCGATGATATTGATGCGTATAACAAACAGGAGGGCTTGGCCCTGAACCTCGAAGAGGTTCAATATTTAGACAATTTATCCACTAAGCTTGGACGAAAGCTGACTGATTCGGAGGTTTTCGCATTTTCACAAGCAAACTCAGAACATTGCCGTCACAAAATATTCAACGGAACGTTTATTATCGACGGGGAGGAACAACCTACTTCTTTGTTTAAATTGATTAAGAAAACTTCCGAAACGAACCCCAATGACATTATTTCAGCGTATAAAGATAATGTTGCTTTTGTTAAAGGACCCCGCGTCGTTCAATTTGCTCCTAAATCGGCAGATAGGCCGGACTTTTACGAAGAAAAGGAATTTGAATCTGTGCTGTCTGTAAAGGCAGAAACACATAACTTCCCGACAACCGTTGAACCGTTTTCAGGTGCAGCTACGGGTTCGGGAGGAGAAATCCGTGACCGCCTCGCAGGCGGCCAAGGTTCCTTACCCTTGGCGGGTACAGCAATATACATGACTTCGTATTCCCGCTTGGAAGAAAATCGTCCTTGGGAAAAAGCAATGGAAGAACGCGACTGGTTGTACCAAACACCGATGGACATCCTCATCAAAGCATCCAATGGTGCTTCGGATTTTGGTAATAAATTTGGTCAGCCGTTGATCACAGGCTCCGTTTTGACATTCGAACATGAAGAGGATGCACGCAAACTGGGCTACGACAAGGTGATTATGCAGGCCGGTGGTGTAGGTTATGGCAAACTGGATCAGGCAAAAAAACATACCCCTCAAACAGGTGATAAAATCGTTATTCTGGGTGGAGAAAATTACCGTATCGGTATGGGTGGTGCTGCTGTATCTTCAGCCGACACAGGTGCTTTTGGTTCCGGTATTGAATTAAATGCGATCCAACGCTCTAACCCTGAAATGCAAAAACGTGCGGCCAACGCCGTACGCGGAATGGTCGAATCAGATAGCAATCCCATTGTATCCATCCACGATCACGGTGCCGGAGGTCACTTAAACTGTCTTTCCGAATTAGTGGAAGATACGGGCGGTCTGATCGATCTGGATGCCTTACCTGTTGGCGACCCTACCCTTTCTGCTAAAGAGATTATTGGTAACGAATCGCAAGAGCGTATGGGATTGGTTATTGCCGACAAAGATATGGAGACCTTAAAACGCGTCGCCGATCGTGAACGTGCTCCTATGTATACGGTAGGTGATGTAACGGGTGATCACCGCTTTACATTTCAGTCGAAAACTACGGGTGAAAAGCCCATGGATTATGCATTGGAAGACTTCTTCGGATCCTCTCCAAAAACCTACATGAAGGACAACACGGTAGTCCGTAACTACGCCGATTTGGAATACAGCACGGATAGTATCCCTACCTATCTACAGCAGGTTTTACAGTTGGAAGCTGTTGCATCCAAAGATTGGTTGACCAATAAAGTGGATCGCTGTGTAGGTGGCCGTGTTGCAAAACAACAATGTGTCGGCCCATTGCAATTGCCATTAAACAATGTCGGTGTAATGGCATTGGACTTCAAAGGCAAAGAAGGTATAGCGACAACAGTAGGACACTCACCGGTGGCAGCCATCGTAGATTCCGCTGCGGCAAGTAGAACGGCTATTGCAGAAGCTTTATCCAACTTGGTCTTCGCTCCGATCAAAAACGGTTTAGCGGGCGTATCGCTCTCTGCTAACTGGATGTGGGCATGTAACAACGAGGGGGAAGATGCGCGCCTATACAAAGCCGTTAAAGCCTGCTCTGATTTTGCCATTGAATTGGGGATCAATATCCCAACGGGGAAAGATTCACTTTCGATGAAGCAAAAATACCCTAACGGTGAACATGTGATCGCTCCGGGAACATTAATCGTCTCCGCTGCTGGTAACTGTATAGATATCAACAAAGTGGTAGAACCTGTCTTAAATAAAAATGCGGGTTCGATTTATTACATCAATTTATCCAAAGATAGTTTCAAATTAGGTGGTTCGTCCTTTGCCCAGATCTTAAATAAGATCGGGAAAGAAGTACCGACTATTCAGGATGGCGCATACTTCAAAACAGCGTTTAATACCATCCAGGAATTAATCAACCAAAACCTGATCGAAGCAGGTCATGATGTAGGTTCCGGTGGTCTGATTACCACATTGCTTGAAATGACCTTTGCAGATGTGAACGTGGCAGCCAGTTACGACTTATCGGGATTGAACGAAACCGATACGGTAAAAGCCTTATTCAACGAGAATATCGCTGTTGTACTACAAGCGAAAGAAGATACTGCTTTCGAAAAAGTTTTAACGGCGGCTAACATCGACTTTACAAAAATCGGTCGGGCGATTGAAGGGGCCGAAGTTACTTTGAAAAACAATGGAAATAGCTTTACCTTCAACGTCGTTGAAACACGTGATATCTGGTATAAAACATCTTTTCTCTTGGATCAAAAGCAATCTAAGAATGGTATGGCAGCGGAACGTTACAACAATTACAAAAACCAACCCCTTAAATATACTTTTCCTACTCATTTCACCGGTATAAAACCTGTTGTTGACGAGACCAATCCTCGCCCTAAAGCAGCTATTATACGGGAGAAAGGCTCGAATTCGGAACGCGAAATGGCAAACGCCATGTTCTTAGCAGGATTTGATGTGAAGGATGTACATATGACCGATTTAATTTCCGGTCGTGAGACATTGGAAGACATCCAATTCATCGGTACTGTAGGCGGTTTCTCCAATTCTGACGTATTGGGTTCGGCCAAAGGTTGGGCGGGTGCTTTCCTATATAATAACAAAGCAAAAACAGCATTGGATAATTTCTTCAGACGCCCGGATACACTCTCCGTAGGAATATGTAATGGTTGTCAGTTATTCATGGAGTTGGAATTGATTAATCCCGAGCACGATGTACATGGAAAAATGCTTCACAATACCTCTCAAAAGCACGAATCAAGCTTTTCATCCGTCACTATTCAAGAAAACAACTCGGTCATGCTATCGACATTAGCAGGTACTACACTCGGCGTTTGGATTTCGCACGGTGAAGGAAAGTTCGACCTACCAAAAGAAGAATCGCAATACCATATCGTAGCGAAATACGCTTACGATCAATATCCACACAATCCGAATGGATCGGATTACAACACAGCGATGTTATGCGATGCGACAGGCCGTCACTTAGTAACAATGCCGCACATTGAACGCTCAACTTTTCAATGGAACTGGGCAAACTATCCACAAGGCAGACAAGATGAAGTCACTCCTTGGTTAGAGGCATTCGTCAACGCTAGAAAATGGATTGAAAATCAAGGCAAGTAAGACGCAATATGAAGGCATCTAAAAAGCACATCGTCGTCGAACCGAGACCGTCATCGCGAACCTGAGGTACGAAGGTGACGCGATCTTAAAAGATTGCAATGACGCTATATTCATAAAACAAAAAAATCCCGGGATTATCGTCCCGGGATTTTTTGTTTTATGATTTTAATAACAACTAATGTTTCACCGCCATTTCATCAACGTAATCCTCGTTTTCTTCGTAATCTGCCACTATCAGTTCTTCATAGTTCGTTTTTTCTTTCTTTCCAAAGCGTCTTCCCAGACTGTCAAATATCGAATATACGACAGGAACGACTACTAAGGTCAGTAACAAAGAAGACAATAGACCTCCGATGATAACGATAGCTAGACCTCTGTTTGTATCAGCAATACCCCCTGTAGCCATCGCAATAGGAATCATACCAAATACCATGGCAATGGTTGTCATTAAGATCGGACGAAGACGGGCGTGGTTGGCAGCCACTAGGGCATCGTGCGTATTATCACCGGCATCTTTACGATGGTTAGCAAAATCCACCAATAAAATCGCATTCTTTGCGACTAAACCAATCAACATGATGATACCCAATATGGTAAAAATATTCAGTGTCTGATTGGTTAACGCCAACAACAATAAGGCTCCGATAAAAGACAACGGTATAGAGAACAATACGACAAAAGGTGTCACAAAGTTATCATATAAGGCAACCATAACGAGATAAACCAAAATAATGGAAGCTAATAATGCAATCCCTAGCGTACCAAAACCTTCGGATTGATTCTCCATATTCCCCCCCCAAACATAGGAAACTCCTGGCTTACGTTCCAGTTTTGAAAACTCCACCTCCCAATCGGCAGCTACGGTACCGGCAGGACGACCAATCACCTGCCCCTGAACGGATACAGCAGGAGATTTATCACGACGTTCCAATAATGTAGGACCCGATCCATAGTTGATGTCGGCGAATTGCTCAAGCGATATAGCGCTACCCTGGTTATTTACAAACTTCAGTACACGTACATCATCTATACTAGCGCGGCCCTTATCATCAAATTGAATATTGATATCGTATTCATTATCTCCCGCACGGAATTTATTATCCGTATTTCCAGAAAAAGCCGTTTGCATGGTTGCACCTACAGTTGCTACATTAAGTCCAAGCGAAGTCATTTTTTCCCGGTCTACTTTTACGTTAATCTCAGGATTACCATCTTCAGAGGAAAGTTTCACCTGTGACGAACCCGGTACTTCACGTAACAGATCAGCGGCTTGATTAGCAAATTCTAAAGCATCTTCGACTGAAGATCCGATAATTGTCAATGTCAAAGGTGCTTGTTCAGCTCCCATCAAACCCATATTTACCGTCTTAATCTTCGCTCCAATAAGCTCCTTTTCTAATTCATTTTTTAAGTTAGCCGAGTAAACCTTCGAATTTTCAATGCCTACATACTCGTCTTTCATAATAACATGAATTTCGGATTTATATCTGGAACCTGCAGCAGCAGTCATACCGCCATCACTGGATTGACCAACCGAGGTGATTAGACGTTTAACTTCCGGCTTCGCTGAAATAAAGTTTTCAGCACGTTGTGTAAACAAATTTGTTGTTTCCAAAGATGCGTCTTTTTCCAGCTCCAATTGTACTAAGAATTCGCCTTTATCATTCGCAGGAAAGAAATCCGTTCCGATATACCCTAAACCGACCAGCATAATCGAGCCGAAAAACAAACCTATAGCTAACAGAAGGGTCAATATTTTATTCAATCGCGTGCGAAGTGACCATTCCAAAATATTGGATACCCAATTTGTAAATTTCGTCAACCCTCTTTCAAATCCTACAATTATTCCACCGAAGAAGGACTTCGGATTAATGTGCTCCAGCCTTCCAAATCGAGAGTATAACCAAGGCACAACAGTGAATGAGACCAACAACGATAACAAAGTAGATATGATAACAGTAACACAGAATTGGGCAAGGATATTGGCGACCAAACCCGTTGACATCGCAATTGGTAAAAATACCACGACGATAACTAAAGTAATAGCGGTAACTGTAAATCCAATTTCTTTAGCTCCATCGAATGCTGCACGTACCCTATTCTTACCCATTTCCATATGCCTGTGCACATTCTCGATAACCACAATCGCATCATCCACCAAAATACCAACTACCAATGATAAACCAAGTAATGACATCAGGTTTAAGGTATATCCCATAAAAAACATACCAATAAAAGTTGCAATTAACGACAAAGGTATAGCCACCATCGTAAAGGCCGCATTTCTTAAACTATGAAGAAAGAAAAGCATGATAAAGCCTACCAATACGATAGCCAACACCAAATCCTTCATAACGTGCGAAGCTGCACTCAAGGTATACTCACTGGAGTCATTCGCAATCAAGACCTTGATATTATTGTTCTTGTAATCGTTCTCTACGCCCGCTATTGTACCTTTAATCGCTTCGGAAACGGCTACAGCATTTGCATCAGACTGTTTAAACACCTGTAATAAAATTGTGTTTTGACGGTCTAAACGGGCAATTTTTTCAACCTCCGCAATTCCATCTTGAATGTCAGCGACATCGCGTAAAAAGACAGTTGCACCAGTTGGTGTCGTTAATGGCAAATTTCGCAGTTCGTCTATCGAACCCACTTTACCAGCAAGACGAATGGTAGTCCGTTTCTCACTTGAGGCTACGCTACCTGTAGGGAAATCTAAATTGGAAGATGCAATTACCTGCTGCACCTGTGCGATCGAAAGTCCGTACCCCTGCAATCTTTCCGGATCAACCCGAACTTGGATTTCGCGTTCCTCTCCTCCTACCATATCTACTTTCGCAACACCATTGACACGGGCAAATACAGGTTGAATCTTATTGTCCAACAGGTCATAAAGTTCCTTTTCACTCAAATTTGACGTCACCGCCAAACTCATAATAGCCACATCATCTAAGGAAAACTTATTTAATGTTGGCGGATCGACATCATCTGGTAAATCATTTAAGATGGAATTGATTTTACGTTGAGCGTCAGTTAATAGGAAATTGACATCTGCTCCGTCATTCAAGGTTACCATGACAACAGATACGTTCTCTAATGAGGTCGCCTCTATTTTTTTTACCATTTCTAAAGATGAAACCGCATCCTCAATCTTTTTTGTAACTGTATTTTCCACCTCCGTTGGAGATGCTCCCGGGTAAACCGTCTGTATGGTAATGACATTGATATCAAATTTTGGAATCAATTCATAACCCAATTGCGAATAGGAAAATATACCACCAAGTGTCAATATGATAAACATCACAATGATCAGACTCGGCCGCTTTATCGATATTTCTGAAATTTTCATCTGTATATTAGTTTTCTTTAAAGCGATGAAGTTATCGTCATCTAAATCAGCTTTAAACTTTTTTATTTAATAATCGTAATCGGGCTTTGATCGAATAAATTGATCTGTCCAGAAATAACAACTTGATCACCATCATCAACACCACTGATTACCTCTATATAATCACCAAAGCTACGACCTGAAACTACCTGTGTCAGTACCGCTTTATCTCCCTTTACAACATAAACTTTGTTATCACTCACGGAACCGACAAACGCAGTTCTTGGAATAACAAGCGCATTCGCACTTTGCTCGACGCCAAAACGTGCAGTACCATACATTCCCGCACGCAAATCATTATCGGCATTATTGGTAATCTCTATTTCAACCGGAAAATTCAAGCCACCGTCCGATTTAGGGGCTATAAAAGTGATTTTACCTGTAAATGTTTTATCAGCATATACACTTGCTGTCACATCCACCGTCTGTCCGACTTTTAAAGTGGCTACGTTTTTTTCGTCTACGTTTACCCGTAATTTCAAGGTGCTTACATTCACGATATCAAATGCAGCAGCACCTACGTTTAGATAAGTACCCGGTTCAATCATCCGCGCATTGACTATACCAGAAACTGACGTCTTGATCGTAACATCTCCGGCAGTCAATTTTGCTGACTGCAGATTATTTTTGGCATTTTCAAACTGTAATTTAGTCTGATCCAATTGTTGCTTAGTAACGCCGCCGGTAGCGTAAGCACTTTCGAAGCGCTGAACATCTGCCTGTGCATTGTTGAAAACCGCCTGCGCGTTCGCTACCGATACATTTAATTTATCTCCTTCTACAACAGCTAAAGTTTGTCCGGCGCTTACGCGCGAGCCTTCGTCTACTAAAACGCGTACGACACGACCTGCTGCCTCTGCCGATACAGTTACCTCTTGTTTAGGCATAAATGTACCATTGGCCAAATAAGCCAAGTCCATGGTTTGGCTTTTAGCTGTATCAACACGCACCGCCACCGTAGCATTTGTAACTGCAGCTGCAGCTGTTTCTTCTTCATTTTTTGTCTTGTTTTTATTCAAGATGTAAAAAATTCCTGCTAACACAGCAGCAATAATAATTACAGAAATAATTGCACGTTTCATATGTATAAGTTATTCGTTTTTATTTGTTTTCAGCGGCGCTCATTAGCGTTACGCGGTTTATCTTTTAATGTTGTAACTATCGATTACTCGTTTACTAATGATTTCAAATTTCCTTTAGCCTTTATTAATTGAATTTCGGCTACTTTAAAATTCAGCAAGGATGTATTCAAGTTATTTTGAGCGTCTGCAAACGCCTTTTCAGCATCAAGTAACTCTGTTAAATTTGCTAAGCCATTTTTATAATTATTTTCCGTATCTGATAATACTTCTTTAGCCAAGCTGACATTTGAACGATTCGAGTTCACAACCAGCAAACTATTTTTAATCTGCGATTTCGCATTTTCATTCGCCAAAGATAAGCCAAGCTTTGTATCTTCTAAATCTACCCTAGCTTGTCTAATTTGAATATCAGCTTGATTAATTTTGGATCGTGTAAAGCCGCCTGAAAAAATAGGAATTGATAAGTTTAAACCTATACTGGAAGTCTTCGGCCACATAAAATCACCTCCAATGGGAAACCCTTGACCAAATCCATTAAACCCAAAATCGGCACCTAAAGATAATTTAGGATACAAGTCCGCCACTTTCGAAGTTTTATTAAGCTCATATAGCTCAATTTGCTTTTCACTTAATAAAACTTCCGTTCTCATGCTCACATCACTACTTTCTAAAACAATAGAAGCATCAATATCAAATGTCTCCTTTGGCAGCTCAACATCCATTTCTATTGGCATACCAATAGCAAATTTCAGGGCATTTTCCTTCAATTGTAATTCATTTAAAACTTGTTGCTTTTGAGATTCTAAGTTATTAATTGCGACCATTAAACGATCTAAATCTATTTTCTTTTGCAAACCTGCTTGCACAAGTCCGTCGACAACGTTCTTCGTTTTGATCGTATTATCCAGATTTGCCTGAATGGTTTCTAACTGCAATTGAGTTTGGAAAATATCATAATACGAATTCGAAACCTTCTCAATAAGCTGTTCTTCAGTTAATTGGACATTTATCTGATAAAACTCTTTTGTAGTTTTAGCAGCCTTCAAACCTGTAAAAAGGGACTGATTAAATAATTGTTGATTTAAAGAAACCATCCCGGCAGAGTTCCAAGGTTGTCCCATTTTTGCAGTTATTACCTCTCCACCTAAATCAATTGCCATTTCAGGAATTATCGCATTATACTTTAAAGATCCCGAAGCGGTAATCTGCGGTAATGCACCTGATCTTACCTCATCAATTTGATATTGCGCATTTTCTAATTCAAGCTTGGATTTTTTCGCTTCCGCCTTATTTTCGAGCGCAAATTTCACGGCTTTTTGAAGTGTCAAAACTTCCTGTCCGTACAAATAATTACCAGCAAAAATGCTGCACAGTAGCACTGCGATTGTTTTTATTGTTTTCATTATTCTGTTCTACTAACTATTTTTCCTTCAAAGATAAATTCCGTCGCACGCTTTTGGCTCGCCAGAATTTTATCGACCTTATTGACATTCGGCAAGCCCGTAACGATGTCGGCAATATTATGCATAATACCCAATCCACGTACGACTTCTACAAAACAAAGACTAGCACAATCAATATCTGCAATTTTTACTTCCCCAGACTTTATCGCCTTCGTCAACAATTGCTTGACATTCGCAATATCACGCTTATGAAATTCGATTAGAACATCCGTCAGTTCCAACCCCTTTATCCATTCCAAATTTTCACTAAGATGCAATACATAATACTTTCTTATATAGTTTGCCCTTAACTCTAGCAAAGCAAACAATGTATTCATTAAATTATTGTCATACCCATCTATAACAGCTACTTCATATTGATTCGCTTCCTGCGCTATAGCAAACAAAACGTCTTTGATTAAAGCGTTTTTATCTGGATAGTAATAATATAAATTTGCTTTTGTAATCCGCAAATCCTCCGCAATTTCGTTCATCGTGGTCTTATTAAAACCATAATGTGAAAAGCGCTTGATCGCGACCTCTATAATCTCCTCTTTACGATTATCCATTTACCTATCTCTCCTTTTTTATTTCTGACTTTTGCTAGAAATTGTTCAAAAATATAAAATGAATAATACATTTGGCGAAAGGTTGCATAAAAAAAACATTGTAATGACAATATACCTGTTCAAGTTCAGTGTATATAACGTAGGATAGCATGCAAATGCTTCATGGATATGAAGCTTATTTTAAGATAGTTTATTCAAAAAGCTTTTGAAATTTTCGTCTATCTAACTTATAAAGTCGGGCAGCCCGATATGAAACTCCCGTTTGAAATTCATCCAGCTCTTTTAGATAACCTAGGTTATTTATTTTCTTACGAAAATTTCGCTTATCTAGTGTTTCCCCTAAAAGTGCTTCATAAACTTGTTGGAATTGAGTTAACGTGAATTTTTCGGGAAGCAGCTCAAAAGGAGCTAACGAATAGGACAATCGCTTCTTCAACTTTTCTACACTTAGTTGGATAATCTCACGATGGTCAAAGGCCAAATCTGGGAGGTGATTAATGGGATACCATTTGGCTTGCTTCATATAAGATGTAACAGGCTTCACCTTGTTTTTAACATTGTCGTAACGCACCAAAGCAACATATGCAACAGTAAGAATCCGCCCTTCCGGATGTCTTTTTACGCCTGCAAATGCGGCCAATTGCTCTAGATAAATATCTTTAAGACCCGTATTTTCATAGGAAATACGTTTTACAGCGTCTTCCATCTCCTCGTCTTTCTCAACATAAAACCCAGGTAATGCCCACCACCCTTTATACGGATATTCATTTCTTTCTGTCAACAATATTTTTAATTGAGCTTCATGAAAGGTGTAGATTACGCAGTCAACTGTAAAATGTGATAACAAACCTTTAAAATTTAAGTATTAATAAAATCGATAAGCAACTAGAACTGTAGGCAATATTGCTCAAAAAATGTATAATAAACAAAAAAAATAGCAGAAAAATTTAATAGTGTAAAAAATACACACTATATTCGTATAAGCTAAACTAAATTATAGTGAGAGAAATTAATAGAATAGGTGTTTTTACATCTGGAGGGGACGCACCTGGAATGAATGCAGCCATCCGATCAGTTGTAAGAACTGCTTTATATGAAAACAAAAAGGTCACAGGCATTTATCACGGATACCAAGGAATGATAGATGGCGAGTTTACAGATATGACAAGTCGCTCGGTAAGTTCTATAATCAATAAAGGCGGAACCGTATTAAAATCAGCACGTTGTTTGGATTTCAAAACCAAAGAAGGAAGAGCAAAAGCGTACGAAAATATAAAAAAAGCAGGTATAGATGCGTTAGTTGCAATCGGTGGAGACGGAACTTTTACCGGTGCACAGATATTATCACAGGAGTATGATATTCCGGTGATGTGTATCCCTGGAACAATAGACAATGACCTTTATGGCTCTGACTATACCCTAGGATATGATACGGCAAATAATACGGTAATTGAGGCGATAGATAAAATTAGAGATACCGCTGCGTCGCACAACAGGGTATTTTTTGTAGAAGTGATGGGCCGTGATTCGGGATGTATTGCCTTACAGGCCGGAGTAGGCGGAGGCGCTGAAGCTATACTTTTACCCGAAAAGGAAACAGCCATTGCTGAATTGATCTACCTATTAGAACACGCGGAAGAACGTAACAAAAGCTCTATGATCGTTATTATCGCCGAGGGAGATAAGAATGGTGGTGTATACAACGTAGCGAAGCATGTTCAAGAAAAATTTGATCATTTTGACATAAAAGTTAGTATCTTAGGGCATCTCCAACGTGGTGGGGCACCAAGTAGTTTTGACCGTGTGTTGGCTACACGTATGGGCTATACTGCTGTTAGAGAGTTATTAAAAGGCAATTCAGGCGCTACGGTCGGTATTAGAGGGATAGATATGATTACCACTCCACTGGAGGAAGCCTTAAATAATCGGGAATTCAAATTGAATGAAGAATTATTAGAAATTGCGAAAGTAATGTCTATTTAAGGTAAACAATATGATTTTAGTTATTTTCACGGGATCACGATACGCAGATTGGAGACTTATAGATAAAGGAAGAGTACTTCACGGATTTCGAACAGCCGGAATCAACTCGTACATCCAAGACGAAAATTTTGTCAATCAGCTTCTTAATAAGAATACGCAATTACTATACAACGCTGAAAAAATTCGAAAAATATTCTTTTTTGGTGCTGGTGCCTCTTCTAAAGACCGTCAAGATAAAACAGCAAAAATATTTGAGACCTTTTTTACCCACGCCAAGGTAAAAGTAAACCATGATTTAGCAGCATCCGCCCTATCCACCTTTGGCGATGAAAAAGGCATTATAGGAATAATCGGAAGTGGGTCAAACGCGGCCTTCTATAACGGAAAAAAAATTGTAGAGAATAATTATGGGTTAGGCTACATTTTGGCCGACGAAGGATCGACAAACTGGTTAGCGCGTCAGGTATTGAAGGACTTTCTTACCGTCTCCCTTCCCACAGGAATACGGGAGAAGCTGTTGGTAAAACATACCATAGATCGAAAAATTATATTAGAAAAGATTTATAACAGTCCAAACCCAAATATATTTTTAACATCTTTTGCAGATTTTATATTGGAAAACAAAAGGGATCCTTACATCGCTTCAATTGTAAAAAAGGGTTTGGAAATTTTTGTTAAAACATATCTCATCCCCCTTTCTGATCAATACCCCGACCAAACCATCCATTTTACGGGATCGGTCGCGAACAATTATTCAGATTGGTTACGTGAAATAGGTGCAGAATACCATTTAAACATAGGAACTATATTAAAAGATCCTATACAAAACTTAGTTAAATATTACATTAATAAAAACTGATAAAAATGAAAATTGGAATTAACGGATTTGGCCGTATTGGCCGTCTAGCATTTAGAGCTGCTGTAAAACGTGCTGATATTGAAGTGGTAGGTATTAATGACTTGGTAGAGCCAGATTATATGGCTTACATGTTAAAATACGACTCGACACACGGCCAATTTGATGGTACTGTAGAAGTAAAAGATGGCAATCTAGTTGTCAACGGAAAAACAATCCGTGTAACAGCAGAAAAAGACCCAGCGAATTTGAAATGGAATGAAGTTGATGCTGAAGTAATCATCGAATCTACAGGTTTCTTCTTGACGCAGGAGTTGGCTCAAAAACACATTGATGCAGGTGCTAAAAAAGTTGTTATGTCTGCGCCGGCAAAAGATGACACACCTACTTTCGTAATGGGTGTAAATCACAAATTATTGAGAGCAGACCAACATATTGTTTCAAATGCTTCTTGTACTACAAACTGTTTAGCTCCTATCGCTAAAGTATTAAATGATAAATTCGGTATCGTAGAAGGTTTAATGACGACTGTACACGCTGTAACAGCAACCCAAAAAACAGTAGACGGTCCATCTGTAAAGGATTGGAGAGGTGGTCGTGGGGCTTACCAAAATATTATCCCTTCTTCTACAGGTGCTGCTAAAGCAGTCGGTTTGGTCCTTCCTGAATTGAAAGGAAAATTAACGGGTATGTCTTTACGTGTCCCTACTGCTGACGTTTCAGTTGTTGACTTAACAGTACGTTTAGATAAAGGTGCTTCTTACGAAGAGATTAAAACGGCGATGAAAGAAGCTTCAGAAGGTGAATTAAAAGGTATCTTAGGTTATACAGAAGATGAGGTAGTGTCTTCAGATTTCTTAGGTGATGCACGCACATCTATTTTCGATGCTAAAGCGGGTATTTCATTGAATGATAACTTCGTGAAAGTAGTATCTTGGTATGATAACGAATGGGGTTATTCAAACAAAATCATTGATCTAGCACAAGAAATCGGAAAATTATAATTTGATTTCCCGATCTAAAAAAATGGAGCTACGGTGTTAGCTCCATTTTTTTAGTAATTTATTTTTCTGGTTATTAGTACGGATCCCCTCCTAACGACAGATCTTTCATTTATTTTATGCCCTTTAAAAATGTAAAAATAAGTACCGTCAGAAAGATTGGATGCATCCCAATCGTTTTGATAATTTGGAGCGCTATAAACTGATTTTCCAAATCGATCTATAATCTCCACCTCTATCCGATCAAACAAATAAGCACCAATAACGACAAACGTATCATTTTTGTTATCCCCATTCGGGGTAATGGTATTCGGTAAAAAGAAACCTGTAGTTTCAACAGTTATTTTAGCCGGGTTAGACCAATTCTCATTTTTATCCTGGATTCGATAGATCCATTCGTCAAATCCGGTAAAATTCTCATTCGGTACATAGACAATATCTCCATTACCCACTAATTTAATCGTTCCGTATGTAGGATAAGATAAAATATTAACGGTTTCATTGTTCAAAACGCTTTCCTCAACATAGTCATTGGTATAAGGCCTAATGGTTGTTCGATAATTATATCCAATTTTTATCTCATCATCGACGGCGACTGGGACAGTTTGCTGGATGAAGACTTTTACCTCGGCCACATTACTCCAGAGACCGCTTTTATCTTTGACCGAATAAGAAAACGTATCTTCTCCATAGACAAGATTGCTATGCGGTTCGTACCAAATGACCTCTCCTTCCACAAAAACTTGGCCTAAGCGGGGGGATTCCGCTATACGTATCGAATGGATATCCATTGAGCTAGACCCTGCTTCGTCGTTCTCCAGCACCTTGACCGATGCATTATTTCCCTGAAAAAATGTTACCGAATCCACAATCGCTTTCGGAGGTTTAGCCACCGTGGTTATTGTCGGCATGTCGTCTGTTAAGGTATTCCCTGAAATATCGGAAATTGCAACTCGATATTTTTCATCTATTCCATATACGGTCGCCGTATTTTCTACATATCCTCGATCGATATCCTGCTGATCAACAATATACATTCCTTGATGCATCGTGTTTCCATTCTCTAATAGAGAAGGTAAAATTAACAGATCAGCCTCTTGCAGATTCTTGTCGCTCAACCGCAGATCCATGACAGCCAGATAGCCTGAATGAACAACTTCAAATTGATAGACCATCTCATCGCCCAAGGTAAATTGATTGTTCTCACCGGTTCCGTGGTTGACAACAGATTTCCTTAACTGTAAAACGGGTTTGGCATCGATATCTATAACCGTTTGTTCATCATCTTCGAAAGACGTACCCGAAACATCCGTTACGTCAAATTGTCTCGGGTTCTTACCCTTCACCACGGCAGAATTAGTGATCTGTCGCCTTCTTACGTCATCGGCCGTAATGGTGTATCGAACCGTAAATGAGACTTTCTCTTCTCTATCTAACGATGTCTTGGAGGGCACCAGATTGGTATTCCCCAGCAGCGGATCCTGTATAAAGAGATCCGTTACCGACACCATACCCGAATTACGAATGGTAAAGGTATATGCCAGTTCCTCACCTGCTTCCTGAAAACCCGAATGATCTGAGTCGATGTGCTGTACTGTTTTCAAAAGCTGCAATTGCCCTCTATCATGATATGGTTCCAGCAAAAACACGCTGGTATTTAATAGCATGTTATTACAACTATCCATACATTCTTCCATTACCGTTCCCGGTGATGTAGCATCCGTATTATTCGAAGTCGCATCCGGATCGGTAAAATCTCGAGGTCGAACGATTCCCGCCAGAGCATCTACAAACCCGAAGGTCTCATCGCGCGCATCGTCGGTTTTGGCTATTGCATGTATTGTGAAAACCAAACTGCATCCATTCGGAAGATTTACAGTTCCGTCCACGTTATTTGTCAGCGTGTTTAATGCATTAACTGTACCACAAGAATTCGAATGCGTGACGGTAGTAATCGTGAAACCCACTGGTAAACTGAACGAAAAAGCACTGTTATTCGCGTCTGAGGGACCGTCATTCTTCACCACAACGGTATACGTAACTATTTCGTCCAACTCGATCTCCGTTTTATCGGGTTCGATGGAAACAATTTCAAGATCTGCAATTTCAACCGTCGCATCTTTTACTGCGCTTTCCTGCACCTGAACCGTATACGACCAAGTATCCATGCCTTTGTTATTTCCAAAGCTGGCTGCTCCATAGTCATTATTCACATTGTTCACACTTTGGTTCGTTATCGTTGAATGTCGATACGATCCCCACTTGTGTCCATTTTCATAACTGCTTATCCCCTCTAGATTCACAAGCGGACTGGACTGTTCAGAAGGTATTCCCCGAGAAATTTCACTATCATCCCAATATACAATGGCAGGCGAGTTCTCCGTATCATCCGGATTCATGCGCTTTACCGAAATGCCTTTAGGGTTGATTTCCATATCAAAGTATGGAAAGTGTATCTCTCCTTCGACCAGACCAATCAATATCTCAATGGGATACTCTTTACCTGGAGGCAATAGATTCCCTCTTCCATCCTTTCCGTCCCAGATATATTGATTGTTACCCACAGTTGCTTGTATCAATATATCACGTTGTTCAAACCTATACAACGGATCTTTTGATTTGATGGTGACTTTGTACCTGCCGGCGTAATTTGTTTCAAAACTGATTTTACTACCTTTCAGATTAACATAATTTGGAGTTCCTTCACTGCCTGTTAAACTTATATTTTTGATTTCGGCCACTTCTATGGGATTCAACAACCAAGTAGATCCACCTGGAACCACCCCTGTACTCATTCGCGGTAAATCTATATTAGGCACGGTATACATCATCTTATGCGTGATATAGGTGTTGTCCAGATCGGCAAGTAATGGGTTATGGATGTAGGCGTTATAACCTTCATTGGAACTTTTGTAACTTGGATTTCCATCCTGGTCCAAAAATCCTGTATTATTTACAAAATAGGAAAACTGGATACCATGACTCCCATTGCCATCCACCTTGTATACGTAACCGTCTTTGGTCAATACATAGTTTACACCATAAAAAGCGCCTTCTTCATTATCTAAAGATTCGTAATTCAGATACAAATTAAGCACGTTGGCATAAACCCTACCTGCAACCCATTCTGTATCTGTGGTATTTCTTACCGAAATATCCCAAGCCGCTATTAAGTACCCCGTGTCTGGCTGATCCCAATTTCCGTTGGCGGGGTTTTGTGGCGGGTTAGCTACATTTTGCGAGGCAAATTCGCCTATAGGCGGTATAAATTCTACCATCCATATCCCTTCTTCGTCTGCTGAAATCTCAAAAGGAGTATATCCTGTCCCTGGGCCGGCCAACTCCGCAGCTCTTTGGCTATAAAAACCGGTAGCTCGAATACGCCCAATGTCTGTACCATCTGTAATCGTCTCATTACCAGAAGGAGAAGTAATCCGCATCCGACCATCGCCTACGTTTTGTGCACTGGAAGCTACCGCTAAAGTCTCCCCTACACGCACGTAAGCAAAATGTGTCCCCAGATTGGAAAACGAGGTATAGCCAGAAGGTAAACAGTTTAAAAAAGCCCTATTTCCGCGTACCCCAAACGGATATAGGTCTTTCGAACCGTCTGCTCGGATCGTAGAACAGTTAAATATAAGTAAAACAAAAAGTACTAATTTAGCTACAACATGCATAATAAGTGTTAATAATCAGGGCAATAAACAAACTTATATAAAGTTAATTATACATGCAAGTTTCCACTCTTAAACATCTATATTAAGTTTATAGACGCCTCATTTGTTTCTTTGAAAACAATCTTTTGGGGGAATATAATATTTACATCATAATATCAACTAACTCGCTGCGTAATGTTATTAAATAGGGGTTATATTTATTTTATTTCTAAATTTGCAATCTAATTACTATTTACAATGTCGCATCAAGTACCAGAGGATGGCACTCAGCTTCCTCTAATGGAAGAGTTTTACACGATACAGGGGGAAGGATACCATACCGGAAAAGCTGCTTATTTTATACGTTTGGGGGGCTGTGACGTAGGCTGTCATTGGTGTGATGTCAAGGAAAGCTGGAATGCGGAGCTGCATCCCCTCACTCCGGCCGATCAAATAGTCGAAAATGCTAAACGGTTCCCCGCAAAAACGGTAGTCATAACAGGTGGAGAACCTTTAATCTACAATCTGGATTATCTGACCAGAAAACTTAAAGAAGCTGGAATAAAAACATTTATAGAAACTTCTGGAGCTTATCCTTTAAGCGGATTTTGGGACTGGATCTGCCTTTCTCCCAAAAAATTTAAAGGGCCACGCCCAGATGTGCTAAATGCAGCCGGGGAATTAAAAATTATTGTTTTTAACAAAAGTGATTTCGAATGGGCAGAAGAGCATGCCAAATTTGTAGGTGACCAATGCAAGTTATATCTCCAGCCAGAGTGGTCTAAAGCTTCAGAAATGACTCCCCTGATCATTGATTACGTAAAGAATAATCCCAAATGGGAAATTTCATTACAAACTCATAAGTATCTGAATATCCCTTAGCTGGATATTTCGAATCAATTTTAAAAATTGACGGGTAATAAAAACGAAGGTTTTTCTTAAACAGTTTTTTTGCCCCTCACATTACCTATCCGTCGTTGCCACGACAGGGCTTCTTCTTTCTCCTTGACGAGAAAGAAGCAAAGAGTCAAGACTATACCGTATTTGTCGTTTCGGCTGCGTGATGATGTAGAGCACAGCTCTTAGGCCTCCATTGCACAGCCCACCTCAAAGGCAGAGATCTGCTTGGTTAAGTGCTAAATGTAAGTTTCTGCAACACACCATCCACGGCCTGCACGTCCAAATCCGCTAAGGTCATCCTTTTCAGTTCATCAGAAGCTTAATAGTAATCATACATCAAAGCACTATCCTTACAATTTCGACAAATGTCGCCTTAGCCATTTGCCAATTGCAGGAGGAAGCACGAACCACTGTGGCAAATGGGTACAGCGACGATTTTAAGAATAAGTATTTGTTTTTAAAGGAATTCTTGAGCTCACTACGTTCGGTTTGCTTCTTTTTAGGAAAAAGAAGTCGCCCTGCGCCGGCGAAAGAGGCGCATAAAATTTGATTAAGAAAAACCTTCCTTTAATATCAACATCAAATTAAAAAACCAAAAGCGTTTCGCATTCAATGACGTCCACTCGCAAGCTTGGCTTGTAAATACAACGGATTTTAGCTAAGTTTATACCATAAGGCAGTCGATACATGAACCCGACATAATTAAAAAATCATTAAGCACGCAGGGCAATGATTTTTTTAGTCATCAAAGGCTCCATCTGACAGCTAAAAAACAGGAAATAAACAGATGAAACTTTTATTTGTGGTTATAAGTTTTTGTTTTCTTTTTGGTATCAAAGCCAATCTGTTATATGCTCAAGTTCCCTCCTCGAATAAAAAAGCACAGCAGGCATATGAAACCGCTAATAAAAATCTTCGCCTACAACAAACAGATTTAGCTATCTCCCACTTAAAGAAAGCGGTAGAACTAGACTCTAATTTTGCACCTGCTTACCAGCAACTTGGCGATATACACCGCCAAATAGAAGATTACGCACAAGCCATAGGATATTATAAAAATGTATTAAAACTCGCCCCTAACCTTACTTCCCTAACTAAATACGGATTGGGAGAATCGTTGCTTAATGAAGGGAAATATCAGGAAGCGCTCACTTATTTCGCAGATTATGCAAAAAACAATCTGCCTGAAAAAAGTAAGATGCAAATAGACAAGTATATAGCTGACTGTTTATTTGCAATCAATCATACTGATCAACATAAATTTAGTTTACAGAAACTTCCCGCAGCAATAAATACATCCGATGACGAGTATTTCCCCAAATTGACGGCTGATAACAAGACAATTGTGTTCACACGAAAAGTAAATAACCAAGAAAATTTCTTCGAAAGCGAACTCCGCGCAAACAATTGGTCGGAAGCTAAAAAATTGACTGGAAAGATTAATTCAGACGCGTTTAATGAGGGCGCACACTGCATTTCACCGGATGGAAAGTACTTGTTTTTCACAGGTTGCAATAGACCTAATGGAATGGGGAGCTGCGACATCTACGTCTCCAAGAAAGAGAATGGAGAATGGGGCACTCCTCATAATCTAGGCGCTCCAATTAACACAAAAGGCTGGGAATCACAGCCTGCAATCTCTGCAGATGGTAAAACATTATATTTTGTAAGCAATCGCGCCGGAGGAATTGGAGGCTATGACATTTGGAAAAGCACATTAAACGAGTCGGGGAAATGGGGAAATGCAGAGAATCTAGGAAACGAGATCAACACCCCGTTTGACGAGAGCGCACCCTACATTCACGCGGATAATAAAACATTATATTTTGCGTCAAATGGATGGCCAGGCTTCGGAAGATTAGATGTATTTTTAAGTCAGACGGATTCACTGGGGAATTGGTCACATCCCGAAAACCTAGGCAGACCGATAAACAACCACTACAATCAAACTGCAATCCACGTCAGTATGAATGGTAAGTTAGGCTATTTAGCTGCTCAGGACTCCAGCAGACAGTTGGATATATATACCTTTCAATTGTCCCAATTGATCATGCCGGATCCTGTAGCGTATATCCAAGGACAAGTCCTCGACGCCGAAAACAATCAGCCATTGTCTGCAAAGATCAGCGTGACGAATACCGACAGCCAGCAGGTGGTATATGAGGATGTAGCCGACTATGTGGATGGAAAATTTATTGCCACACTCCCCATAGGGTTTAACTATGCGGTCCATGTTCAGCATCAAGGATATCTATTTGATTCCAAGCAATACGCATTGGATGATCCTAAGTTCACGAATGAAAAGTTCGAAGTAAACATCCTGCTGCAACCCATAAAAATCGGTGGTACGATCACGCTGAACAACATCTATTTTGACGTCAATAAATATGAATTATTACCTACTTCAAAAAGCGATCTAACGCTATTATTGGCATTCTTAAAACTAAATCCGGGTATCATGATGGAAGTCAGCGGACATACCGATAATACAGGCAAGAAAGAACTCAATCAAAAACTGTCCGAAAACCGGGCGGTAGCGGTGGGGAATTACCTTTTTGCAAATGGTATAGCAAAAAGCAGCATTAGAACCGTGGGTTTAGGAGATCAGAAACCTATTGCTACCAATGAAACCAGTGAAGGGAAACAGTTGAATAGACGAACAGAAATTAAGATCTTGAACTAGTATTAGAGTTTGATCATTTCACCAGATTTCACCGATTGATCACAGGCAAAAGCGATTTTCAAACTATTTAATGCATCTTCCATGGATTTGGAAAGATCTAAATCTTCCTTAATGGCTTGTAGAAAGAAACGCTGCTCACGATTGCACAATTCCTGGTGATCTGGCTCATCCAATAAGTCTATCCATTCATCGGTTTTTAAAAACTCATTTTTCTCATTTATAGCAGCATGGTGTATGCGTATCGATTCCGTTTGCGTATGAGCGGCTATTGAATCCGAATTACCTTGCTTACTCGCATTATTGGCAACAATAGATACAGAGCCTCTGGGGCCAAACACATCTTTGATAAAAAAAGCCGTTTCGCTGACCATTGGTCCCCAACCGGCTTCATACCAACCTACACTTCCATCATCAAAACGAATCTGCAGCTGTCCGTAACTGTAATTATCTGCTGGAATATCATCCGTTAGTCGGGCGCCAATCGCCGAAACCTGTATGGGTCTGGCATCTGTCATCTGACACATCACATCGATGTAGTGCACACCGCAATCTACTATCGGACTCAGACTTTCCATCAAATTACGATGCACATCCCACATATAACCATGACTTTGCTGATTCAGGTTCATACGGAATACCAAAGGCGTACCTAATTTTTTCCCTTCGGTAATGAATCGGATCCAAGAAGGATGATGCCGAAGAATATAACCGACCACCAATTTTTTATTCGCTCTATTGGCAGCATCGATAACACGTTGGGCACCTAATACGGTATGAGCCAAAGGCTTCTCAATAAACACATGTGCTCCTGCCTCTAGCGACTGAATAGCATATCGTTCGTGCGTATCGGGGTAGGTAGATATACAGACCGCATCAGGTTTGGTAGCATGTAAAGCATCCTCGAAATTATCAAACAAGGGATAATTTGCATCTAATTTTTCATTTAGTGCGATCTTAGTGTTGCCGCGTGATACCAAACCGACTATCTCGAAATCTTCGAAATCATGATAGGCTTTCGCATGCGATGCCCCCATATTACCGCAGCCAACTACTAAAATTTGTATTTTATTCATACGTATATAATTATTCATTAATGTGTATTTTCAATGGCATTATTCATTCATGATCATTTTCAAAGGAATTCATGAGGTCGCTACGCTAAGTTCATGAACGCTTCGCGGTTTGTATTTTATTGGTCATATGGAATATTCATATATGTTTATATCTTCGGAAACATGAATATTTCATATCTGCTATTTCTAAACCTAAAAATGCAACTTTATGAGGGATTTAACAAACAAACTTGTATAAAGTTGCACGAACTAGCAGGGTTAATGAATTTTATTATATAAATTCACAAGGTTTTTAAATTAAATTATGCAAAACGTTATTTCTGCTGCCGAACCTTTGATTACAAATACCACTGTGATCGTAGGTATATTAATGTCCATACTAGGATTCGTGTTTTATACATCGAGTTTATCGAACAAATATATCAAAGGCTTCTATAATATTATTCCCCCTTTATTGTTATGTTATTTTCTTCCGGGGATTTTAAATTCCTTTCACGTTTTCGATGGTGAGAATTCTCCACTCACCGGTATTGGAAGTCGGTATTTTTTACCAGCATGTTTGATCTTATTTATTATCAATTTGGATTTAAAGGAGATGTGGGCATTGCGTAAGCGTGCAGGTTTAATGTTCATCACAGGTACAGTTGGTATCCTACTCGGTGGTCCGCTGGCGGTATGGCTCACGGCACTTGTCGCTCCCGATGTAGTAGGAGGCGCCGGTCCGGATGAGGTATGGCGCGGATTAGGTGCCTTAGCGGGATCGTGGATCGGAGGAAGTGCTAACCAGGTGGCACTTCGCGAAATCTTGCAGCCCTCACCAAAGCTATTTTCTTCGATCATCGCGGTAGACGTTTTTGTCGCTTACATCTGGATGGCATTTTTATTATATGGTGCGAGTAAATCCAAACAGTTTGATAAATTTTTCAAGGCCGATTCAAAAGATGTCGATGTATTGATGGTCAAAATGGATGAAAAATCAAAAGCAAATAACCGTATGCCGGAGACAAAAGATTTTATCCTGATGTTGGCTTTAGCATTTGGGGGAACAGGATTAGCCACTTTCTTGGCAGAACCTATCGCTAATTACGTAGCGCAATATTATCCCGATTTGGAAAAATTTTCATTGACGAATAGTTTTTTCTGGATAGTTCTTATTGCAACTATAATCGGTATATCCCTTTCCTTTACTCCGGCTAAAAAACTTGAACATGCAGGAGCATCTAAAATAGGTACGGTGTTATTGTATATGCTTATCGTGACGATAGGCATGCAAATGGATATTCTTGCTATTTTAGACAACCCCGGACTATTTGTGGTTGGGATCATCTGGATATTGTTTCATGCGTTATTACTCCTGATCGTCGGCAAAGTCTTTAAAATACCCTTCTTTTATTACGCTGTAGGAAGTATGTCGAACATTGGCGGAGTTGCATCGGCTACGGTAACGTCAGCAGCGTTTCACCCTTCGCTTATTTCCGTCGGGGTTATTCTATCTGTTTTTAGTTATGCGATAGGCACCTATGCTGGTTGGGTTACCGCGCTACTCATGCAGTTGGTATCTCCTATTTAGAAAATGTAAAGGCCGCAGCCCCGTTGTGCATAACTACACAAAATCTACTTTAATGTCATTCTGGAAATGGAAAATCGTTATAAAATCAACATATTTTGATTAATTAATTTAATCTTTGGTTTATACTTATAACTCCAGAAAGTTCAAAAAAATGTTTTTAAAACTCGCCGAAGTCGTTTTTCAAAACGCTTCGAACACTTTTTAAACTATCCGAAGCGAGTTTAGAATCTCTCCGAAGCGTTTTTTTATTTTACCACGGTCGTTTTAGGCTTTTTTTTGCCCAAAAAAAAGCCTGCACCCAATAAGGAGCAGGCTTCGACCTACAATTCAAAATGTTGAATTACTCGATTTTCTTAAAAGTTAAACTTGTCAGGATCGTTTTTATTTGCTTCCCTGGATTGAAAATCAGACGTGTACGAAAGATGTTGGATGCATTGACCTCTTCACTTGTATCGTTACCTGTACTATTCGAGCTCAGGCGAAAGGAGCCCAGATTACCCAAGCGGACAATATATCCCCGAGAAATGTTGCGCGGAATCTCCCGCACCAGACTCTGCAGCACAGCATATACATCGGCTTCATTGATGGACGAAGCATGCGAAATATCAGAAGCTAGATCTTCCAAGGCGATTCCTCCCGTATGTACTGGACGTGCGTAGAACTTTTTGGGAGCGGTAAGATCTCCCGGTTTACCGATTTCGACTACATTGTACTTAATTGCCATAATTACAAAAAATTAAATTTAAACACTAAACATTTACTTTACTCTCGTTGCAACGATACAAACATAGCACATGGGGCTGACGCCGAGGGGGTAAAATTCCGCCAAAATATAGATATCCCGAAAAACTTTTTGGCGGAATTTTACCCCTTTAAATATCCAAATCGTCTAAGGTAAGACAACAAATATGATGTGGAAGCTGTATAAGCAAAGAAATCGCCGAGCATTTATGAACTGTAGTATAGCGATCACCGAATCGAATCACCTGGTCTTGTTGCCAATTGCCAGGAAATATTGTTCATGAAAGTTTTATTGGTTAGATTTGAACAACAAGCGATTTAAGAATGAAAAACAACACATATTATGAGGGTCAGGTGATCTGGGCTCAGATCGATGCAAATCGCCATTTACGACATTCTGCTTATGCCGATTTTTGTGCGCAGGCCAGAAGCAATATGCTTAATAAAATGGGGTTATCTTTAAATGAATTTGCAAAACGCAAAATAGGTCCCATTTTATTTCGAGAAGAATTAATCTATTTGCGTGAAGTAACGTTAGACGAACGTATTTCGGTAAAAATTGAGATGACAAAGTTTAACAAAAAAAATGCACGTTTCTCCTTCCGTCATGAAGTGTACAAGGAAGATGGCGTGAAAGCGGCAGTGGTGAATGTGGATGGTGCTTGGTTAGATCTGGAACAACGGAAATTGGTGAACATACCTGAAGAATGGCATCATATGCTCGAAAAGCTACCGTTAGCGGAGGATTATGTTGAGGTAATTTAAAAAAATCCTGTCAAATCAAAAGATTGACAGGATTAAAAAACTAACTAAACGAGGTTAAAGATTATTCTATCTTTATATTAAACACAAATGTGGCCTGTACCGTTTTACCCGGCTCATACTCATATACGAGCGCTTGTTTAAGTACATAAGATCCTGCAGATGCAGCTCCAGGAAACTGGCCAATATTAAATATTAAACCATTTTGATCAAATTCAGAGAAAAAGAAAGAATTAGTCCCCCAAGTGGTCACGTTACCTTTGTTATCCAGCCACTGACCATAACCATTCGCTGTTCTCGTGGCATTTAATGTTCCATTTTCTTCTACAGCATAAAATTTGATTTTACCACTCTCCAAGAGTGCATTCAATTCTGTTACCCTAACCGCGAAAAGTTCAGCAAATTTGGCCTGATCGATAACTACCGGTGTTACTGCGTAGTTATCATTTCCTAAAGGAAGAGAAAGATTGCTGACAAAACTCACATTCTGTGGTTGACTGCCAGCATCAACATACCCTAGGATACCCGTATTCGTGAAAGACAACTCATAAGGCCATTGTTCATCATTTGCTTCATCTTCATCCCACGCATGCGGGGTGTATACCGTAGGTGCTCCAGAAACAACAAACCATAAATTCTTGCAATTAGCAGGCACAGTGAAAGAAGCATCCCCTTCCGCAGTTCTATTCATCGTTCCGTAAACCCGTGTGCCATTTTCCAATAAAGCAACATAACCATAACGCCAGCCTGCGCGACTAGCATCTACAGGATTAAAGCCTGTCGCATTGGGGAGGCCTTTGAAATGCGTCGTAAGGATCGTACCTGATGGAGCTAAATTCAAAGGAACTACATTATATCCCGTAGTTCCTGGACAACGATTATAAGAAACACGAAATGCTCCGCTTTCCTGCTTTCTAAAAGAGTTTGTCTGCTTACCGATATAATTCGCGCCATTGCTCCGTAAGGCGTCTATATCCCATGTTACAAATTTGGTTGCAGCCTCAAATATCTCATCGTTGAACTGATTAACATCCACTCCGGTTACCCGCATATAAGCCTGCACAGGATCTTCGGGTGCCGTAGCAGCTCGCCAAACCCGACCAACAATATCGATACCATGTTTAGATGCCCAGTAATCGTGTATAAAGTAACTTGCGTAACGATACCATTCATGATGTATATGACGATGGTAATTTTCTGTGTAAACGGTAAAATTATAGGAACTAAAAGCTTCCATAGGATAAGTCTGATGCGCTTGCCATTGCGCTGTCTGTTCCCAGAATGCATTACCACCGTTTCCACCAAAGCCATAGCGTAGGCCATGATTAGCACCTAGGTCACAACGGACTTGATATTGAAAACTATGGCCTATTTCATGCGCGATAGTCGATCCCACGGGCTTGCATGTTGCAGGGTTGATCCACAAGGCTCCTATAACATCATCGTAACCACCACCGAAAGCCATCCATTCTGTCGTGTAATGTAAGAAAATCATCATCTTATATTTATCCAGGTTAGATTTACCGACACCACGCTCGGCAAATTTCAATGTCTTGATATTGACATCATAAAACTGTTCGGCTTTTGCTAATAAGTCATCGATATCAACCCGGTACGTCTCCTGTACAGACGCAGAATTGGGATCATTGCGACCGTATCCAGCACCCCAGAATACGATAAAATGTGCCGATTCTTTACTCCTGTCATAAGACCATGTACTCGCATTGTTATAAAAATTCATATCTTCAAATTCTTTGGGGATATAAATTTCTAACGAGTCGTCTTCAAAACTGACTTCCTCACCCGGCAACGGAGCGATCTGTTGGGCGGCAAGTTCATCCAGCAATTTCTTGTTGCATCCTGTATTCAGAAGAATAACCGGAAAAAACAGCAACATGATTCCTTTTAATAGTAATGTTTTCATCGCTTTATCTTTTATAAACAAAATTTGCAGAACAGTATCATCATTTCTTTTTGGTGAATGTTTTCATATGGGTGGTAATCGTAAATGTTCCAGAAGTGTAGAACCGAAAAGATATCAACCCAAATAAATCACTGATTGTCTCATTGAGCCTACCTGCCGGAACCTTAAAATCATTACGCATATTGGAATCTTCCCAACGTGAACCTCCCACATTTAACACAGAGAAGTAGGGAAAAGAAATGCCATAATCTGGCATTTGATGAACAATAGCCTCATTCGTGAGCGTCAATGGATAGTAAGGATTCCAATCTGTAAAATATGGATGCGTATTGCTTCTTCGAACAATATCTCCAGCAGCTGGGTCTAGCACCTCCCCATTCTTATCAACAAATTTGTAGATACACCAGGATCCTTCTGTACCAGATTCGTGTTCCACCTCCACATACACTTGTGAATCTTCTGTTAAATAAATCGACCCGTCCGCATTATTCAATCGCTTATAAGCAATATTATGTGTCGTCTCTAACGGAATCAACTCAATCTCGCAGGCATCAGTTACCTGTGTGGTTCCTTTGCTGTTGGTCGCCTCGACATCGATATTAAATTTTCCAGTTGGCAAATAGGCGGTCGCCGCAGAAAATTCCAGTCTTCCACCGATTGTATTCACTCGAAATGGCGTAACCAGACTATCTCGAATTTTTTGGCCCAACTTATCCAATGTATTATCCTCGCTGGTAATCTGGTCCAAAAAAGTGTAAATCATGCGAGGCTCCGTAAAGCTTTCGGTGATGTCGTTCCCTGCCTCATCTTTGACTTTTAATAGTTTTACGGAAAGCGGATTTGTAGAACCGTTCCCGACAATGGGAGATGTATAAGTTGTCTGGCCCTGTTCGACACGTAGAGGATTGACCAGGTAAAATATATGGTCACTCAAGTAACCGATTTCGGGCTTACGGCATGCATACACAAATAGCAAACCGAGGAGTAGAAGGCCTAATGAAGGTTTTAAAAATTTTCTTTTCATGATTTCACAGGTTAGTTAGTAAAGCTTGCAAAGACATGTGTATTCTGCAATACATGTAAAATAGTACCATTCCCATTTTGGGTAGTTATCCCTGTTGTCTGGCATTGTACACGCGTGGGCGTCGTCAGCCCCAAATCCCTGATGTAGTACAAAAAGTATACGGGAGTCGTTGACCACCGGTAGTATTGAGGGTCTGTCTGTAATACTTTTTGTATTTTTATGTTCGTTGAACCCAGCGATGTATAGGTCGTCTCAGACGTATTAACGTCGTTTAAAGCCAGCTTATTCGTAAATAAATACTGCTTTACAGAATCGGCGGGTAACTCATCAAACAGCTTTTCAAGCGTATACACCGCATCTTCGTCGTCTTCACGTAGTCGCCGCTGTTGTTCATCCATGTACAAATTTATAGAGCGATCAGTAGGTACAAAAAACGTCCCCGCATTATTTACCGCTTCCTTTAAATTATAATGATCAATAATGGTCAATAGTGTATCAAAATAATGATACTTATGTGCCGCCAAGTAATCGTAGGCATTGTATGGTGTCGAAGCGTTGTGCAGCCCCCCATCAGTCAAGTAAGCATCTTTCTTGCAAGAGATATGCAATAAGAAGAATAACGCCAGTATCGCGAATGTGGTATTTCGAATATTTTTTTTCATCTGTATATCATTTTGACTTTTAATGTCATCACTATTTTTCAGTTAACTATCGCATTTCAGATGCCCAATAAGGTGTTTGTGAAAAGAGCGGATTGTTTATAATCAACACCGGATCAATTGGCCAATAATATTTGCCACGCTGAAATTCACTTGCTGTAATTTTGGTTGATCCGCCTGATCCAAATCTATACACGCCTTTTACCTTTGCCAAACGCACCAAATCATAGAACCGATGTCCTTCGAGAAATAGTTCGCGTCCGCGCTCATTGATGGCTTCTTCAAACAATGCTGCGTCTGCCACCTGAGTCGATCCCAATCCGGCAAGTCCACGAACGCGATTAATCAAATCCCTGGATGCACCGAATTTATCCTGAGCGGCGTATGCTTCCGAAAGCAGCAAAGCAATATCCGACAAGCGAAAAACAATAATATTACTCATAAAAAGAGGCAGTACCACCGTTCCGCTCGTGGTATAGCTGATATTTTTATATTTCAGGGAGATCGGATCAGCCGTATCAAAAAAATCAAATCCATGCACCACACGTAGATCAGCCGGATCATTAAAAAGTGTCTGCCTCAATGTCAACGTATCCAGTGGCCACGCAGCATTTCCGGTATTCGTCGTTAAATAGGGTGCCTTCAAGGTATAGGAGCCGATCATATCCCTCGCGGTCTCGGTTTGGCTATTTTGCGCTATCTCGAAAATACCCTCCGTGGAATTGCCCTTAAAAATATCCGTGTAATTGTTCCGAGGCGTATAACTATAATAGTCATTATTTATTAACTCCTTGGCTGCCAACTCGCAGTTTTCATAATCGCCATCCCAAGCATATATGTGGGCTAACAGCGCCAATACAGCTCCCTTATTCGCTCTGACTCCTTTATCTACAGCGGAAACATTGTCCCAGGACAGGTAGCTTTTGGCGAGTAGTGCATCATCCAAGGCTTTTTTGAGCACCTCTTCTGCCGTAGCTCGCCTATAATTGGTCATGTCTACAGTGGCGCTTACCTGATCATTAACAATGGGCACACCTCCCCAAACGCGTGCCATGTAGAAGTAAGAAAAAGCTCTTACAAAATAGGCCTCGCCAATAAAGTGTCGAATAGATGTTTCGTATTCGGTGTCAAAACTTTCTTTCGGAATTCTAGGCAGATTCATCAAGCAGGAATTTGCCTGTACAATAGCACTGTAAAAGTGGTCAAATCGGCGATTGCGCATCATGGAGCGCCACGTACTCGCCGTCGGAACCGCCAAAGCCCAGTCTAACTCTTGGATCTGATTAAAATCTTCTCCGCCGAGATCGCGCTCAGGGGTGAAATAATCTGTCGGAAGATCACCGTGCGCATAATGAAAGAGGCCATTATTCAACGCTTTGCGAAGCAAGGCATACATACTCGCTACTGCTGCATTGCCGTCCTTTTCGGTTTTCCAAAAATTTTCGCTGGCTTTAGAGCTAATAGGATCCTCGTCTAAAAACTTGTTACAGCCTGTTAATCCAAACACAGTGGATAACAATAGAAGGGCTATATATATTTTTTTCATAGAATTTCAATTTTATTACTGTTTTACTACTCAGTTACCTTACTTACCATTAAAAAGTGAGATTCACGCCCATCGTAAACTTACGAACCAAAGGATAGCGATTTCCATTACTGTATCCATTCGGCTCAACAGCCTCCGGATCAGGTAATGTGGATTGATTTGACAGATACACATTATCGATCATTCCGAATAGCCGCGCACCATTCAGTTTCCAGCGTTTAACCAAATCTGCTGGTAAGGCATAGCCCAACATAATATTTTTAACACGAAAGAAACTACCATCTTCTACGAAATGTGACTGCGCAATATGCCATCTATCAATAGTGGTATTGGTAATATTTCCAAATTCTGCATCCGTATCGCCGACACCGGTCCAATAATTAAGATCTTCGAGGGTAGAAGGTCCTGCGATAACTCCCCAATTGCTATAGATATTAGCGGCCGTACCATTTAACTTATCCGAAGTGTACCCATTCCAAACCTTCCGCCCCGTAATGAAGCTACATAAAACGGACATCGAAAAACCTTTATACGTAAAAGTATTGACCCAGCCGCCTGTCACTCTCGCGTTGGGACTTCCGTATTCCACCTTATCGTTATCGTCAATGTTGTAATCGCTGTTTTGATCTTTGAGAATAGGATCTCCTGCACGCATAGGTGCGCCCAGCATGGTCATTTTAAGGCCTGTTAATGGATCAGTAGGAACAGCGGCATCTGTAGCATAAACGCCATCCACTTCCCAAACTTTGTATGCAAATAAGGGTTGGCCAACCGTCAATGTCTGCTGCATCCAAGGCGGTCCGACAATTAAATCTTGCCCTCCATTGGGCAACTTGGTTACATAATTATCGTTGATAGCTAATGTAAATGTACTGTTCCAATTAAAATCTTTCTCTCTCGGAAACACATCCGCATTTAATGTAAATTCTACTCCGGTATTTCTCAAATCAAGCACGTTGCCGCTATAATTGGCATATCCAGAGGTTGTTGGCGGCAAGAGACTTGTATAGTACACATTTTCAGCATTGCGTACATACCAATCTGTCGTTAGATTGAGTCGACTCTCCCAAAAGCTCAGATCTAAACCAATATTTAGTTGCGGATACCTCTCCCAGGTCAAGTTTCGATCACCCGCGTACGATGCATAATCGGGGTAAAGCACTGTCGTACCATTGTAGGTCGTGGCAGTAGCCGAATTTCCGGCTCCAAAAGACGAATTGTAGTATGTCGCATTACTGGAGAGCAGGTTGTATTGCGCATAATAGCTTGCGGGGTCATTTCCGGTCACACCGTAACTCGCACGCCATTTGAATTGATTGATGGTTTCCTTCAATGGTGAAAAGAAATTTTCGTCCGCCATATTATAGGCTACGGAAAAGGAGTAAAAATCGGTCCATCGCTTAGAGACGTTGTAACGTGAAGACGCATCTCGACGATAGCTGGACGAAAAGATATACTTTCCTTTGTAATCATAATTAAAACGGCCGAAAGCGGCCACACGTTCCCGTTGATCGACATACGTTGACGCAAATAGGTTACCTCCAGGCGATAAATTGTAAATCGTGCTCCCTGTCACGTCTCTGCCAGAAGCCTCGGTCCGTTTGTTAGTTTGTTGTTGCGCCTGTTGGCCAGCAATCAAGTTGAAAGTGTGATTATTCACTTCCTTGGTCCAAGTTAGGTAGTTTTCTATTTCCCATACTTTGGTCAAATAACTCCAGTTGTAGGCGTTGTCTGCACCAGTACCATTGATAAACCGGCTATGTAGCCAATCTCTCCTATTGTTATTGTACGTATACGAAAATGAACTGGTAAACTTCAAATCTTTCAGAATGTCGATGTGCAGTTGTGTATTGGACATAATGGTAGCGGTGACATCTTCATCCATCGTATCGTACTCTCCACGGTAGGCGATTTTCTGTTCGTCGGTCAATTTCCAAAAAGAAGATGGAAAACTCCATGTGTCAAATGGAAAGTTAGATCCGTCTCCGAAACCATGTTTGACGTTAACAAAGGTAGGATTCAATACCGTCTGCAATCGAACACGTTCAAAAGGCCGTAAGGTTAAGTTCAATTTAGGCGCAAATCGTTGTAGACCGTAGCCTATCATCGAGCCATCTTCTTTATAATAGCCGAAAGATAACCGGTACTGCGTGGTTCCGGATGACCCCTCCATACTCGCATCGACATTCGTCGTCGGTGCTGTCTTAATAAAGACACCTTGCCAATCGGTATTGTTGTTGAAAGCAGCATTTAAACTATCTGTCAAAAACATAGAAAGATTAGCCAGCTGATCCCAAGCGCCCATTTTGTGCAGCAGATCCATTTTCAACTGCCGTTCACTTGCTCCTATTACGACTTTACGCAATGTAGGCTCTGTGGCAATGCCTTGATAAAAATTTAGATTAAATCTCGGAGGTGCGCCCGCTTTGGCCGACTTCGTCTTTACCATAATAACGCCGTTTGCACCACGAGATCCGTAGATTGCAGAAGCTGCCGCATCTTTTAAGACATCGATCGATTCGATATCATTAGGATTAATGGAAACAAGTGGATTATTTCCATACGCATTTGGCATATCGTTAACATCGTAAATCATGCCATCTATAACATATAAGGGATAACTTACACCTCCAAGAGAGACGCTGTTACTCCCACGGATATTGACGACACCATTACTCCCAGGCTCACCTGAAGAGCTTAATGCGGTCAAACCTGCAACGCGACCTTGCAACATCTGATCAAAGGTTGGATAGGGTATATTTTCGATCTCCTTACCTTTAATTGTCGTCACGGCTGCCGTTACCTTCTTTCGATTCACTTCTTGATAACCGACGACGACAACTTCGTCTACGTTAGAAGCGTTTTCCTCCAGGACAACGCTAACCTCATCGCCGCTCGAAATTGCGACCTCTTTAGTTATATATCCTACGTAAGTAAAAACAAGACTTTTCCCAAGCCCCGAGATACTAATCGTAAAATATCCGTCTTCTTTCGTAGATGCAACACCGCTTCCTCCTTTTTCCCTTACGGTCACTCCCGACAAAGAACTTCCTTCTGAACTGCTGACCTTGCCGGTAATGACAACAGACTGTGCAATCAAATCATGTTGACAGAATACTAAAGAGACCAAAAAAACGACCAAGATTTTAAGTAGATACATTTTTTTCATACGTTAATTATTTGTGTTAAAATTTAGGTTAATTGTGTCTAGTAATATTGCCCCTCTGTTTTGAACTTAATAAGCAGAACAAAAATCATATCTGAGGTACAACAATGAATAAACGAATATCCAAAATGCAGTATAGTATACTATGTTTTCATTATCTTCATAATTTAAAAATTTAAAAAATCTATCTATATGATTCAACCTCAGCCGAACCTAGAACTGCAGTCATGCTCCTCAGAAACAGATACGTTATCAATTAGTTATATAGCAAATGTAACATCAAAATGACATAATTTATCACCCGATATTCGCCTATCAAAACCATTTTTTAACCTACTTGTAGCCTTTACAAAAAACTTAAAAAATTATGCTTCCTGCCAGTCCATATTCACAACAGAAAAGCCTACTGAATAATCTCCAGTAGGCCCACAGGTAGTAAGTAGTATGAAAAAAAAACTATTTATATCAAGAATATACGATCAAAAACTACCTTTTGACCACTAACACATCCGGATGAACAATAGTCCCGTCCAGTCTAAACTGATATCCCCATTGTTCGTCATTCGCATCATCTCCATCCAACAAGTGAATACTATGCTGTATTGGCGCGCCACTAACCACCAACCACAGGTGTTCTGTTTGCTCGGGAACGGGAAAAACAAGATCACCTCGCACATCCTTTCCCGTCGTGCCATATACACGCTCACCATTCTTCTTCATAGCTACAAACCCGTACCTCCACCCTGCATTTTCAACAGCGGTAAGACGGTATCCCTCCTGACCGGCCATGCCGGTAAAATGAAGCTTTACGGATGTACCCTTTGGTGGAACGACAAGCTTAATTCCGTTATAACCATAGTTTTGTGGAGCCACTGCAGAATCGATCCGATAGGAATCGTCAGACTCGGCAATCAATTGAGTTGTATGTTGGTTAGCATAAGGAGCAGCATATATTTGGACACGAGGCAAATCCCAGGTCATAAACCGGCGATACCCGTCAAATAACTCGTCATTGAAGGTGTCCTGGTTCATGTCATGCAAGCGTTGATACGTAAGCACCGCATCTTCACCTACCCGGGCCTCACGCCATAGCCTGCCATGAAAATCAGTCCCATGTAACATGGACCAATATTCAAACACATAAGGCGAATGGTACATATTTGTTTCATGGAGAAAAGCATAATGTGTTTTATCCATGAAGCTTTTCAGATGGTAATTTTCGAAGTTCATCCAGTCCGGATAAACCTGCCACAACAGGTATTGGGCACCCATTTCAAAAATAGCATGCCCCCTGCTCCCCGCTACGCTCGATGAATATGCCCAGGCACCATCACTTTTGGCCAAATATTGAAAACAGTGTGCCATCTCATGGGCAACTGCTCCATAGGGAGGATATTGCAAGCGTAATGAAGACGCCCATAAGACACCTACACTATCCGCTGCCCCACCCCCAAAAGCCGTTCCCTCGTCTCCTCCGATCACAAAGAACAATAGTTTATACATATCGGTCAACGACTTTCCACGTTGCACCATTTTTACTGTATCCCGGTAATGCATATAAAATCGTTCACATTGCGCAAGGATAGCTATGGGATCGAATCGCTTTGTACTATTTATATGATTTTTGGGGTCGTCACCATATTCTTTAGCCCAAAATATAGCAATATTTTCAGATTCAACTTTGCGCGAATAACTGTATTCACTGTCTTCATTCCGGTAATCGTTCGCCTCGGGCACCCGCCATATCTTTGAAGGCAGATATAATTCCTTAACATACTGCTGCTGCGCTCGTACACCAAACCGTACGAAAAACAAGACCAACACCCCTATCAGCTTTATCGGGCAAATTTGCTTATTTACATATTTACCCATTTTTACTCCTGCTAAATTCATATCGTGTATCTGCTATCTAACATAAACCCGCACCTCGCCAAACTCCCCAAACCCTTCCTGATTGTTTGTCGCGATCTGGTACAAGCCAACTTTAAGTCTACGCCCGTCCAAATCTTCTCGTACAAAAGGGCTACTCGGTAGATCTGTCCACGTCTTACCATCTTTGGAAGACCGCAGATAGAAATATTTTCCTGACCGCTGTATCTGAATGAACGAATCAAATGCCAACCCTGTACCGTTATTTCCTTCCTGATGGATACGGGTACCAACGCTTCGCGCTAAATTACCTAGGTTCCACCCCGTCAAAATCGTATTGTTTATATAGGCTGACGGGCTATCCATATCTTGAATCATAATACCGGCTTCGCTCGATGAGCGGGTCTGGCTCGACAATCCGGCTACATCAATGATCTTGACCTCTATCGTAAAATCACCTTTCAGTTCCTTGTAAACAAATGGCGGCACAAGGTCAGTATCGCCCCATTTTGTATGTTTTGATCCTATACGCCAGATTTGTTGATCTAGATTAATGATGGTCTGGGTACTATCCAAATATGAACTGAACTGACAACCATCCCAAAACGGGATTTTTCCCTCCGGTAATCTAAATGTTTCTTCAATGTCTATATCTGGTAAAAGTCTTGGTTTGACGACATCCGCAGCGGCTTCCAGTACCTTACTGACATTGCCAAATTCGTCTTTAGCATGAACCTGTATAAATGAACCAATATTCATTTTATCAAAAAGATAATACGATTGCTTCACCCAGCCGGAGCTGATTCCCCCGCAAGAGAACAGATACAACAATCCCTTCTTGTCTTCATCAACCTGCACAAAAAGATCCTTACCATTAATATAATGCGGTTTGACAAGCAGTGATGGTGTATAATCCGCTAGTTCGCTTTTTGATTTTTCCTGCCAAATGCGATAGCGTGCTGCCGCCTGCTCTGCTGAAAAATCACCTTCATAGGCATTGAAAAAATGAAAAGCTGCTTTAAAGTAGACCGAGTGATCTTTTACCGCAAATAGCTTCTTCAATTCCTTCAACTTACCCAATTTACCATTTATATAACATATAGTTTTACCCTGATGGTGAACAAGCACATGGTGGTTCCATGTCTTTCCATCAAAAAGATCGAAGTCCAACGTATAATCCTCTTTAAGCAGCACATCTTTTAATGAAGGGTCTTGAAGCCTTTTTATTTCCAAAGCCGTTCGCTGACCGGCAACTTTCACAACCGCAGCATCGGCAACGACCGCCACCGCATTGACGGATCCGTGATTTTTCAAATGCGTAATCGGCCCCAAATCCAGATCATCCGTCTGCATGGCGAAATACCCGTCCACATCGGACTCCGTCACGTACCGCTCTTTTATCAACTCTACTGGGATATTTTCATTGTAAACCTTCAAGTCTGCCAAATAACCGCTAAAGTGATTATCCAATAGATCTGAAGCACCGACAACAAATGCATCACCCCCACGAACATACAACATCCGGTTTTGCTCGCTTTGCATAACACCGTCCACGTAAATGCGCTCCATATAGCCGTCGAAAGCAATCACCACATAATGCCATTGATCTGCTACAGGAAAGGTTTTATAGCCCAAATCCGGCCAGGAACCGTGGACAACGGCTCCTCTTTGGGGATCACTGCCTACACCAAAGACGGCCCTCGTCATATCCTGAGTGCCCTTGGACCAAGCTAATACCTGCTCAAGGCGTTCCACCGTAGGATTATTGACCCACATGGCTACCGTATACGAACTATTACCTTCAAGGGACTGCGGTACACCAAAGGTAGAGCGAAGGGCGACGGAACCATCAAAGAAAAAAGCTTGCTTACCTTGGTACTGCTTAACCAGTACCTGTTGTTCGCTCTTCAGCTCTCCGCCAAGTAGCGCTTTATTCTGAATAATCGATAATCGCTGTCCTTCTTGATAATCCGAGGCCTCCACGTGGAGTAGATTACCTAAGATCTGTTCTGTTGACGGCATAGACTGCGGTGCTGACCAAATTGTTTCTTTCTTCAACCGGTCGCTGTAGACCTTGATATTCCAGACACCGCGAGGTAACCCGGACAATTGGATATTCCATATTTGTAAGCGCACATAGCGTGCCTTTACTTTACCATGCTCCAGTACCGGGCTAGCCCAACGATTGTTTGCCGACCGATCGACAAAGGTTGTCCATCGCTGGCCATCTTCCGATGTTTCGACCGTATACTGATAGGCATAGGTCGGGTATTCAAACTGAATTTCCACCGTCTGTACATCCTGCACAACGCCCAGATCAATATGCAACCAAGCCGGTTGCTGGTTTTCTTTTGCTCTCCATAGCGTTCCATTATTATCGTCAACAGCAAAAGAAGGTCGGAAATCTTCGTTATAATAAGAAGAAACTTCTACAGGTTTGCCAAAGGCTTTATCTTCTGGATAAGAAGTAGTTTTCAACAGATCTTTTACACCCTGGTGCGTCGGAACAACATTTTTAATATCACCATCTGCTGTAAAAAACAATTCATCGATGGCGAGCTGCCGATGGAATCCTCCTCCCGAATGGGGATTATTATGCCTATGATAGACAATAAAATAACGTCCATCAACTTCTAAAATACTATGGTGCCCGGGTCCGTGAATCGTACCATCGGCATTGGTGACCAAAATAGGATTGTGATCCGGATATTCGAATGGTCCCATAGGGCCTACCTTGCTTTTGGCATACTGTACCCGATAAGAATGATCTTCACAATGACCCGATGAGTACATGAAATAGTAAATTCCGTTACGTTTGAATACATAAGGAGCCTCAAAAAAATCTTTTGCTACAGTATTGGGTATTAATTCGATTTTCTCAAAGCTCTTCATATCTTTATTCAGCATCCCTACCGCACATCCGTGATCCGGATAAATACCCCAAGTCCCCCAGTACATATACATCTTGCCATCGTCATCGGTAAATGTCTGTGCATCTAGCGTAATCACTCCCGGAATCATATAGTTGGGAATAATAGACCGGCCGTTGGGCGCCAGCGGTTCCCATGGCCCTACCGGGCTATCGGAGACCGCTCCGAAAATTTCTACGGGCTGACTGTAATATAAATAATATCTGCCGTCATAGCCTATGGTCATATCAGGAGCCCAATACCAATGTGTATTCGGCCAGTTCATGGGTTGGATAGTCCAATTTACAAAATCTTCGGATGTCCATACCTGCGATGGTCCTGCCCCCCAACCATTGCCATCGGTAGTCGCATAAATATAAAAGGTATCGCCAATCTTCTTTATAGTCGGATCAGCAAAGTAGCCGGGCAGAATAGGATTTAAGAGACCAGGTTGCTGGTATCCCTTTAGTTGCTGTGCATGGGTCAAATTGACCCAGTTACACAGTAATAAGATCAGGGCTTTAAAAATATGCTTCATAAAGAATCTGCTTTCTATTTCAGGGTAACGTCTAGATAAACCGAATGACGTCCGTAGGTGTCGTAAAAAGGCTTAAAGACAACGTTATCAATAGTAAACTGTAATTTAGAGGAATCTCCCTTGATCGACTTGCTGATATCTTTGGCATCTAAGGTAACTTTTCGCCAATCTTTCCTTGCCGCCGGCTCTTGGGCGGCCAACAATATTGGCCCATAAAACAAACTGGCAACATTTTGCTGATCCATGACGGGATCCAGATGAAATTGGAAAGGCATCTGCAATTCGATGACATCGCCATTCTTCCAGTTACGGCTCAATTTTAGATAACTTCCCGGCTCTGCTTGTATTTTCTGATTCTTACCGTTAATCTTCACAAAGAAACCTTTAGTTGCCCATTTAGGTACGCGCATATGTACATCAAATCTTCCGCTCCCTTTGATTGTTAAGCGTGTCTGATCTTCTTTCGGAAAACTTGTAACCTGCTCGACGATCACATTACGTTCGGTCCAATTCAGGGTAGACGGCACATACAGGTTGACATAGAGCGCTTCGTCATCTTTGCTTTTAAAGTAAATCGAATTCTGTAGCTTTGTGCTACTCTCTATAGCTGTTCCATTACAACACGTAAATCCGGTCATATTCGGATTACCAAATTGCTTGATCGACCCTGGACCGAGGGGTACGTGGTAAGTATTGGCAGGTGTGTTTTCGGCTACCGAAGCGAGGATATGGTTGTACAATCCACGCTCATAATAATCCATATATTCTGCCCGCTGATCGAAAAGAAACAAATTACTGGTCAGCTTAAGCATATTGTATGTGGCGCAGGTTTCGTTTTGTCCACCAGCTGAAAAACCATTCTCATACAATGTAGCAGGTTCGGCCGTGAAGACCTCGGCATTGGCCGGATTACGTGCCCCCGCAACACCGCCAATACTGTACATATAATCATTGACAGCTTTGTACCAAAAATTGTCGGCCACTTTATAATATTCAGGCAGATTGGAAACATTGTACATTTCGATACTACCCACGATCTGCGGGATATGTTGATTAGCATGCAAGCCCCGAAAGGTATCCACGTTCTTGGCCAATCCATGCGAACGTTGGGCGTCGCCAAAGAACATATCGATATTATCAAAAAGCTGAGCTGTTTTCAGATAATGCTCTTTCTTGGTAATGCGATAAAGATGGGCCATGGTTTCGTTCATACCTCCGAACTCTCCGGCAATGTAGGTATTCCATATTGCGATCAAGGTTTCCTTTGGCAACTGACTCAACCGGGCATGAACCCAGTCACTCATCCCTAAAGCTACTGCAAGTGCTTTTTCGTTACCACTTACTTCATAGATATCGATCAAGCCGGCCAAAATTTTATGCAATGTATAGTAGGGTGCCCACACCTGGCTTTTCTGACCTCCGTACTTCGCTCCTCTTTCCAACATGATAAACTGATCCGGTGGATAGGCACTGATAAAGCCTTGTCCCCAGTTCCAATAGTCTGTACGAATACTATCTGCACTGAGATTCGAATCATAATCCGTTTTCCCCGGACCTACCGGTACAGCCGTCGGATCGGATACCGATTCTCCACCTGCAGAGATAGGTTTTCCGGACAATTGGGCCAATTCATATAGCGTATTGACCATATAATGCATCTTCTCCGCAAAATTAGCTTGTAGGGCTTTGTCATATCCCGTACTGGCATAGGCCTGCGCTATGGCCGTTAGGTAATGGCCGGTAGCGTGTCCGCGCAACTTTGTATCTTGACTATCCCACACGCCTAATGGTTTAGCGCCTGCTGGCTGAGGCTGACCGAAAGCATCGCGAAACATATACAAAAATGAATTGGGATCGGTTGCTGCCAATGTGGATATAAACTTATCCCGGTTTTTCATGAATTTGGTTTCTTGATCGTGAGAATCGGCATCCAATGAAACCTGGCTTAAATGAAATTCCTGTAAGTTAGCGTTTGGTGTACTAGATTTAGCGGCACCTTTTACCGTGACGACAGCCTTGGGTTTTAAGTCCGTGCCTGACACACGTCCGGTTATGGTATAGCGACCTGCCGACAAGACGGTGCTGTTATCGGAAGGAGCTGGCCACAATACGCGTACTTTTGGTCCTTCCACCCCTTCTTTATAGGCTCCGTTTACGAAACTTGGCAACCTGGGCAACTCCCCTATTTCTGTCTCCACTTCCACATCAGACACCCCCACTAGGTATGCATTGTAAAGCTGCGCTTGTGTCAATGGAAAACTTGGTAAATCTTCTTCTGCCGGCCTCACATTAACTCTACCCCGGGTTCCTGCTCCTTGAGCATTGCTTAAAATACCGGAAATTTGATTCTGCGTCAATGGAATACGGTATATACGAAAATCACGCACCAAAGCATCCAGATTAGGATCTCCGGGCATTAAGGACTTTCCGATATAAAGTTTATTTTGTTCTGTTGAGGAATGTCCGAATACCGCAGGTAATTCTTGCGGAATATCTTCCGCTTCCCCGACAAGTTTGCCATCAATATATATCCTGATCGCCTTGGCTGGAATATCGACCACAACTGTAAGGTAAACCCATTTATTGAGTTCGATAGCAGATGATGTCGCTCCTTTTACATCACTTTTCTCGGCGGTAATCAAGGCCTGAACCCCTTTCTGGCTGGCTGTTCCGACAGGGGCTGCAAAAAAACGGGTGTTTATATTTTTGCCAAAATCGAACAAACGCTGACCTTTTTTATCCGAACGCAAGTAGATCCATCCGGATATACTGAGTGATTCCATATCTGTCAATGCATCTCCCGGTATCGTGACAAAATCATTATTGGCTCCGGAAAGTGACAACACCTTTCCAAACCGACTGTCATCTACAAATTTAGCTTCCGCAGCATGTGTCGCATGAAGGTTATTCCGAGACCAGTCTTTGAGATCACCATTCAACATATAACGGGCAATCATCCCCGTCTCGCCGATACCGTCCAATATCTGGTCGCCGCCTTGTGCCTGAGCAATGTAAGCACCTTCAGCAAAAAATACAACCGACAAGATAATACGTGTAAATACTTTGTACATTTTCATGTTTTTGTTATTCATTTAAAAAGTAAGGTTACCTATTCAAACAGAAAACAGGTTTTAGAATACTAATAAAGGTAGGAAGAAATATGTATGCCCCAATTAGTCTATTTTAACTAACCTTAACACGATATTAACAGCTGTCTGTTCAACTCGGATAAAGTTAAACCCAGCAAAATACAAAGTTAGGCTTATTGGATACCTATCTTATTTTAGTTATCTTAATAAAAAAGAAGACCTTCATAGCTTAAGGCCTTCTTAATTAGAAATATCTAAAACACGTGCACGAATCAATAATCGTCGTTTTGATCTAACTTAGGGTTTTTAGTTCTTTCGGCATTTGGTATCGGGAATAATGTTCTGGACTGCGCCTTAGCATGCGGCCGATGATTGAACCAACTTTTGGTTTGAAAAACACCAAACCGGATAATATCTTGCCGACGACGCGCCTCTGCCGCAAACTCCCACCCTAATTCATCCAAAAAGCGACCGTATTGTATGTCAGCGCCACCATTAGAAGTAGCCACAGATCCGTCTTTTTCCTGCCAGCCATAATTATACGTACTTCCTTTCTGAAGATCTCCTCCGGTGACTATTGCCTTCTCCGGATTATCCAAAAAAGCACGTCGACGAACTTGCGTCACCAGTACTGCCGCTTCATCTGCCCTAGCCGTCCGCAATAGAGCCTCCGCTTTCATCATTAATATATCAGCATATCTAAACATCGGATAATCATTGTCCAAATTGGTAGTCGCGCCCTTTTTTATCTCGTATTTTCCTAACCTATATCCGGCGTTAGATGCAGCAATCGTACCGTCACCACCGATACCTGGCACATGTTTCAAATAGTTGATTACTTCCACACCTGTGGACGCGTGGTATTGAGGTCCTTGTAGCCAGGAGTCATGCAATCGGCTATCGTCAGTATCGTACGTATCGATGAATTGAGGAACAGCACAGTTACCTCCCCAAGGTCCCGCCGCCATAGCATAAACCAATCGGCTCAGTGGGTCTAATGATTTCATGTGTAACTGATTGCCATGTCCATATATCTCATCATAGGGAACAGCAAATATAATTTCCGAAGAATTTTGATTGGTCGACGAAAAAACACTGCGGTAATTGTCGTCCAACCGATAATTGTTCGTCTTGATAATATCATCTGCTTCATCAATCACTTTCTGCCATTGGGCTGTCCCTGTATACACCTCTGCATTTAAGTATATTTTTGCTAACAAGGCCTTTGCTCCCCAACGGTTCAACCTACCGTACATCGAGGTTCCTACCTCTTCGGAAAGATTGGGTAAAACTTCCGTCAGCTCTTTGACGACAAAATCGTAAAGTTCCTTTCTTGTCTTCTGGTCAGGCAAACTATCATCACGGTAATCTGTCACAATCGGCACGTTGCCATGATTATCCAACAACAAATAATAAGCTAAAGCCCGTGCGGTTCTCAGCTCTGCCAAAGCCGCCTGCCCCACTTCCTCAGGCAAATTAAGTGTCCCATCCTCAATCTGCATAATCACCATATTGGCCTTCGTAATACTGGCATACGCCTGTTGCCAGGTGTTATAAGGTTGCCATTCCTCAGATGTCCACGTATGCTGGTGCATTCGTCGATACGTACCCGCATCGTCCCATCCATTAGGCCTTACCGGGGTAATGATATGGTCTGCGCTTTCTTCCTGCAGATCAAAATAACCTTGCCAACCAAACATCAATGACCGGAAAGATGCATAGGCCGGAGCCAAGATAAAAGGCAGATCCTTCTCTGTGGGATTGATCGAACTTCCCAACGCCTCCGAATAAACCTGCTCATGCAGGTCTGTACAACTTTGAAAAGAAAAAGTTGTCGTTCCTAAGAACGCACTTAATAATGCTATATGTTTAATTTTTCTTGTATTCATGACAAATTTGTTTTGCTTAGACAATTAGCTATGCTTTAGTTTCCTATTAGAATCTCTTCCTTAAAAAGTAACATTTAAACCACAAGTAAACGTACGTGTCGTAGGATAACGATCACGATGTTCAATACCTGGTGCAAACAGAAAATCTCCTTGATAGCTCGTGGCTTCCGGATCCAGACCTTTGTATCCGGTAATTGTCAACAAGTTCAATCCCGACATATAAAGTCGTAAGTAATTAATTCCTTTGACAAAATTCGGCTTAAATGTATATCCTAACGTCACATTGTCCAATTTCATAAAATCTCCATTTTCAATATAATGTGACACGTACACCAAATCATTATTCAAGGTCTTGCCATACACAGGATCGTAAGCTGTCTTCAACACATTGTATGCTTTATTTACGGGATTCTCATAATACAGTCTTGACATATTCAATATCTTATGGCCAAACGCCCCTCTGAAACTGAAACTAAAATCAATATTCTTGTACTGTATAGCATTATTCCATCCCAGATTAAAGTCCGGAATGCCGTTACCATAAAACTTTCTGTCCTCAACAGTAGCATCTTGGATAGGGATAATATCTCCATTTCTATCTTCTACAAGCCATTTACCATCATCGTCCAAACCCACCGTTTTTAACACATAAAAGTCTCCAATGCTACGCCCTACTTGAACACGATGTGTAAATGTCTGGATCGGCTCACCTGTGTAACCTGCGTCGAAGAATTCACGAGTCACCCCAAACTTATCATTGGAAAGATTAACCAACTTGTTTTTGTTTGTTGATAGTGTAAAACCTGTCTTCCATGAAAAGACCTCCTTCTTGACCACATCGGCATTGATCAATACTTCAAAACCTTGATTACTTAGTTCTCCGGCATTGATCATCATGTTACTGACCAGATAGGGCGGAACAGGCACCTCAAAATAGTACAAGAGATCCTTTACATTTCTGGTGTAGTAATCCAATGAACCGTAAATACGATTATTCGCCAGACTAAAATCTAAACCAACATTGAGCTCTTCTTTACGCTCCCAGCGCAAGTCCGGATTGAAATTTCTTGCCGGCACCAGCCCTGGTACCCAAGTACCGTTGATATAAGCACCTTGCTCCCGTAAATAGTTGTAACTGATCTGCGAGTTATATGGTGATCCGGCGATCGTACCGGTAACGCCAAATCCTGCACGTAACTTTAACTGGTTAATAGCTGGTACTTCTTGCAGAAATTCTTCTTTGGCCACATCCCATCCAACAGACACTGCCGGAAAACTTCCCCACTTGTTATTCTCACCAAATGTACTTGATCCTTCCCGGCGCAAACTCGCCATAGCCATATATTTATCTTTATAGCTATACGTAACACGTCCAAAAAAACCGATCAAGGTCTGCTCCTGCTTATGGCTTTCCATAACTGCCAACCCGCGCTGTAAAGCAGCTCCGGATTGCAAAAAGTTGTAACTATACTCGTCTGTAGGAAAATCAAAATTGTAGGCATAAAAATTCTCAAAACTATTCCTTTGCCAGCTGTACCCTGCTAATCCCGTAAATTTATGTCCATCGAATGATTTATTGTAATTTACCGTCAGTTCCATCAGATTTTCGACATTCGCTTGTGTCCATCTGCTCGCCGTTCCGTTCAAATTGTTTTTTGTCGTATTGACATGGTCAAATGAAGTTGATAATCCGTTCAAATCATTGGACTGCACACGCGAGAACAAGCCTTTTACACTGAGATCATCTATGGGACGATAGTCCAAAGAACCATTCATCCGTGTTTCGCGGAATATCCGGTCATTGACCGACTCATGTATCATACCCAATGGATTGTCATACATATAGGCATCGCTTTCCTGCCACTTTCCCTGGTCGTTCCTGATACGATCCGTCGGATTCCGTATCATCGCTTGTCTCCACATATATTCAGAACTACCTCCTTGAAGTGCTTTGATACTGCTATTGATAACCTGAACATGGCTTCTTAACTTTCCGTCAAACATCTCGTGATTCAGATCTGCTCTGATATTCAACCGATCTTGTCCACTTTTCAACAAGATACCATCCCAATCACGGTAATTGACAGATCCTGTAAAATTTGTTCGGGAATTCCCGCCAAATAACGTGAGGTTATGATTGTGGCTAAACGGATTTTGAGTCACCTCATCGATCCAGTCGGTAGCGTTTCCCAAATCTTCATAATTCTCGCCATCGGCTATCAAGCGTTGATAATCGGATGCAGTCATCAGATCAGGTTTGCGGAGTATCGTCTGAATACTTGCATAATTATTGTACTCTAACGTAGTACGGCTCTCTGCCGAACGATTTTGCCGTGTCGTAATAAAGATAACACCGCCGGTAGCCCGTGTTCCGTAGATTGCTGCCGCAGAACCATCTTTCATCACATCGATGGACTCAATATCCTCCGGAGCGACTGACGTCAATTGCCCCGGAATACCATCGATAATAACCAATGGATTGGTAGCCCCTTGTATTGAATTGAGACCACGTAGGTTAATCTGCGTCGAACTGTTTGGGTCTCCACTCGGTGTCGTCACCCGTAGACCGGCCACTTTGCCTTGGATCAGCTGCCCAGCATCTTTCACCGCTCCTTTGGTGAACTCTTCTGCCTTTACACTGGCCACAGAACTGGTGATTTCTCCTTTCTTTTGGGTTCCATAACCGACGACGACAACCTCGTTCAATTGTTCTACGGCCTCCTCTAACAATACGGTTATCGTTCGTTGATTTGTAATCGATAACGTAGTGGTTTTATAACGCAAAGAGGATACCGTCAACGTTATATCTCCTGTGTATTTCAATAAAAAAACACCGTTTTCATCTGTTGAATATTTCGAGGACTGATTACTGACTGAAACCGTAGCTCCGACAACAGGAGTGCCGTTAGCTTCCACCACTTTTCCGCTTAACTCAATTTGCTCTTGCGCGTGCAAAGTCCACATTGCACACCAAAATAGGATTAGTAAAAAATAGTTTTTGTTCATATGTGTTCAATTATTCATTGTTTATAAGATTGTAAAGACGCCGTATGGACGCTACCCATCACCCCGATTGCTAATAAAGGCGCTGTCATGACCTTCGTCATATCCATTAAGTTTATATGTACTAAATTAGTGACATACGACTTTACATTTAACACAGATATTGCCTAATGTTAACCAATTATTAACCTCAATATCGACTAAGAATGAGATCCGCTTTTGCCTTCATCGGTTAATTCAGCGTCTTGCAATGGCTATGCTTTAAATTGAGCTATCCGCTAAAGAAGCGATTTCGTTGAGACAGGTATACTTCTATATGTAAAACTGTCTATTGTATACCTCCTAAACACTCCGAAAAATGTGAACCCTTTTCGGGTAAAAGGGTTCACATTTTTTCCAAAAGGGTACCCTTTTGGAAAAAATGGGTTCACAGTTGGAATAAATACATATCACTTTAGAACAGAAGACTCCCCAGTTCGAATAAACTGACACCATTTTGGAACAAATGGATACAGAGCTGGGACAAACAGATATCAAGTTGGGTCAGAAGGGTTCGCAGTTCGACTAAAATGATACCATTTTGGAACAGATGGATACACAGTTGGATCAGAAGGGTTCACAGTTCGAATAAACTGACACCATTTTGGAACAGATGGATACACAATTGGATCAGATGTGTCCCCTTTTGGGACAAAGGCATCCCCTTTTACTCCAAAAGGGGATACAGTTCCCCAAAAAATGGTTCCTTTTTAACACAAACATAAGGACTAAATTACTTGGCTTGACGTTGTCATACCGGTGCTTGCCGAAATATCTGTTTGCCATATTGAGACGACATAGTTTACAGATCGTTATTCATTCGTGTTTGTTCTTAACGGTATGAATGAATGCTTCGCAATTCCGTTCGTCAGGATGACAAACGACGCTAACTTAACGACATTGGGCGCTGGTTCAATGTTGTTAAGTTAAGCCGATTTATACTGCAATTTTTCCCGCCGATGCTTGAAACGCTTTGACCTGGGGAAATGCACAATCAGAAAGTTAACATAACAAAAGGTATGGGTGTAACTGTGTCAATACTGATTCCAAGCCGGCGGATCCACACCTAGCAGATGTTTCACAAAGAAATCCCTGCGTTTCTTTTCGCCAAAGTCTCCTCCAGACGAATGCCCCATTCCCGGCACCATAATAAATTCGTGATCCTTTCCGTTTTTGATCAATTGGTTAACCAATTGATACGTTGACGAAGGATCTACGTTATCATCAAGCTCACCTACGATCAACATCAACTTACCTTCTAAGCGGGAAGCATTTTCCACATTTGAGCATTCTTCGTAGTGTTTATCAACAGTCCCCATCCATTGTTCATTCCACCAGATCTTATCCATACGATTATCATGGCAGCCACAAGATGAAACACCGACCTTATAGAACTCGGGGTGAAAAAGCAATGCTCCCGTAGAAGACTGTCCTCCTGCCGAAGTGCCGTAAATACCTACACGATCAATATCCATATAGGGATACACTTTAGCTGCTGCTTTCATCCAGGCTATTCGATCCGGAAAACCCGCATCTTTCAGATTTTTCCAAGCCACATCATGAAAAGCTTTCGAGCGATTAGACGTCCCCATCCCGTCGATCTGTACAACCACAAAACCTAACTCTGCCAATTCATACATACCCGACGGATTCGCATTAAAAGATTTCGGAACAAATGAACTGTGCGGACCGGCATAGATATATTCGATAACCGGGTACTTCTTTTCGGGATCGAAATTCTTTGGACGGATGATAATACCCCAAATATCCGTTTTACCATCCCTACCGGTAGAGGCAAATACTTCCGGTGCTTTCCAACCTGTAGCTTCTAAATCAGCAATGTCTGCACGTTCAAGATTCATGATCGTACGGCCATCTGTCGCCCGCAAAACCGCTTGAGGAGCTTGATCGATACGTGAAAATACATCGACAAAACGTGTATGATTTTTATTAAAGGTAGCTTGATGATTGGCAGCCTCGGGAGTCAATTCTTTCAGTCCTTTTCCATCAAGCCCTATCGTATAATAACGAATCAAGTAAGGATCTTCTCCTTTTTTCATACCGCTGGCTTCAAAAATTATCTTTCGATTTTCTTCATCGACATGTATGACCTTACGGACGACCCAATTTCCTTTTGTAACCTGATTTTTTAGTACGCCTGTACCCGCGTCAAAAAGATACAGATGATTCCAACCGTCGCGTTCGGATGCCCAAATGATTTCCGCTGTTTTATCCAGATCATTCCGGTATTTCTTCCCACTGTAGTCAATAAAAGTCGTGCTCACTTCGGAAATTATGGATTTGGTCTGTCCATTGATGGCATTAAGCTCCAGAATGTCGTAACGTTGGTGGCCACGTTGATTATATTCGAAGGTTATGGCGCTGTTATCCGAGCGCCAGGCTAAATTCGATAATGAAAATTGATTAGACACCTGCGCCCGATCGACCCGAATTACCCGTCCGTCCTCCACATGAATAACTACAGGATAGTACTGCGGTAGTGCATCTCCGGGTTTTACATAATCTCTTGTCTGCAACTTAGGCTGTAATTGGTCTATTGGAGAGGACTCTAACAGCGTCAGTTGTCTGATCTCGGTTTTACGGACTTTAGATACCGCGATTTTTTTAGAATCACCCGACCATTGGATACGGGCTGTATAATATTCTCCAGGACTTCCGTCAAAGGTCAATTGCTTTTCACTTTTGGGATCTCCTTTCTTAGCCATATATACGTTACTATTTTTGATATATGCTGTATATAATTTATCCGGCGATTCTACAGGTTCTCCTTTGCTATCATCGCCGCGCCCACCCCAGTATCCTCCTCTACGGTCAAAATTTTGACCAGTTGCGTCCCCGATTTTGGTAAGCTTGTTTTCTATTGTATTCCACTTCCACTTGCTGTTTCGCTCAACGAATTCTAATTCATTTGCATCCAACACATTCAGACCGCGATCCGGAACAGCTTGGAGCTTGACTTCTTCAGCTAGAATAGCAGACATTTGCTTAGCGACCTCCACCACGTCGACAGCTGTCTTGTTCTTGGCTACCGCATCGATCAAATACAAAACATCCTTATCTTCTTTAGAAGAGATACGATACGAAAAACTATTCCCGTCTTCAGACCAAACAATTTGTCGCGGTACTTGATATAACTGATTGAATGTGCTGCGGATTTCCTTTGCCCGCTTATAATCTTCTATGGTTCCTTGTGCCATGCCCGACAACTGGAAAAGCACCAATAGAACTCCCGTAAATCTTAACTTCATTTATTTTCTTTTTAATCGTTGATGAGCGCTCGATATAAATAATTATTGTCCAGTGTGTCAATTTATTTACATCTCGTTTTCATATCAACTTCGCTTTTATGGTGTAATTGTTTGTTCCAATAATTTGCACAGAGAACCTTATTCCTGGACATTTCTTTGTTTCACGAAATAATACAAGGGAATCCCCATCAGCGTGATAATAATCCCAGGCCAGGTAAACTGTGGTTTATATACGACTAGTAATACGATAAAAGATACCGCCGTCAAAATATATAGAGCCGGTATAATCGGATATCCGAAAGCCTTATATGGACGAGGTACATTTGGACGCTTGACCCGAAGAATAAATATACCTATTACACACAGCACATAAAATATAACGACTACACAGGTAATCATATCGAGCAAATCGCCATACCGCCCCGTTAAGCACCAGAGGGAGGCAATTATTCCCTGCAGCCACAATGCGTATCCCGGCACGGCATTCTTATTTAGATTTGCTGTTTTCTTAAAGAACAGCCCGTCTTGCGCCATTGAATAATAAATCCGTGCGCCGGCTAATATTAATCCATTATTACAACCGAAGGTACTGACCATAATCATGACGGCTAAAATACCAATCCCAAACGGACCAAAAATCTCCTGTGCCGCTACCATGGCTACACGATCTTTGGGTGCACTGGCCATGTCTTGCATGGTCAGCACACCGGTATACATTAAATTGGTCAACAGATAGATCACCGTAACGATAATAGTTCCCAACGCCAGACTTAATCCGATATTTCTTTGCGGATTTTTGATCTCTCCCGCTACAGCGGCAGATGCGTGCCACGAATCACTGCTAAATAACGCACCTACCAGAGCAGCCGATACAGCGCCCATAGCACCCAGAAAATGATAGTTATCTGTGGTACCATCTGCATTTAACCGTAAAAGACTCCACCTGTTTTCCACAGACCAATTCTGGTTCCAGACCGTACTGTCAAAAGCATAAAAACCGAATAATACCAACAGCACTAAACTCAAAATCTTGATTAAGGTCAATGCGGTTTGCAGTGTTTTACCATTTTGGACACCTCTTGTATTAATAAAAGTTAACAAAAGAATAACCGCAATAGCCAGTACTTGTGCAGAAGATATATGATAATCACCGACGGTCAATAAAAATACATCTTCATCCAATGAGGGAAATAAATAAGCGGTAAATTTAGAAAACGCAACCCCCACCGCTGCAATAGTAGCCGTCTGTATAACAGCAAAAAAAGTCCAGCCGAACGTAAAGCTAATCAAAGGGCCATAGGCCTCCTTTAGGTAAATATATTGACCTCCGGCTCGCGGGAACATCGCGCTTAGTTCTCCATAACTCAACGCCGCCGCCAAGGTCATAAAACCACTAATAAGCCACACGACCATCAACCATCCGGCTGACCCGGTATTACGAGCGATATCAGCCGAAACGATAAATATCCCGGATCCTATCATACTACCTGCCACTAGCATCGTGGCATCAAGTAAACCCAGCGATTTTTTAAATTCTTGATTATTAACCTTGTTCATAATTTAGGGTAATCTGAGTTAGTTAAAGTTGTAAAATTTCCATTTTGCCTGATGATTCGGTTCCAATTTTTGGTCGGTTAGGATTGCTCTCAGCATTTCCATCGGCATGTAATTTTCTTTAATTACACGGTCATGAAACTCCTCGTAAGTCATCTTCCCACTACCTACCAATTCGTCGCTGATACTCAACAATTGTAAACCGCCAATCATATACGCCAATTGGTACAATGGATCATAAGAGCCTTCGAACGAACGCTTAACTTCCCCGTGCGCATTCGCAGGTTCATGACCTACCTGGTCGACCAAATAATCTATACATTGTTGGGGTGTCCATTCCCCGGAATGGAACTTGATACTGAATATAATCCGTGCACAACGATGCATACGCCAGAATAGAACACCAATACGTTCTTCAGGTGTCTTTGCAAACCCCATCCTGTACAATAACAACTCCCAGTACAGCGTCCATCCCTCCGTCCAAAACGGTGTATTGAAGTTTTGTTCGCGGTATGGCTTATAACGCTGATTCATAAAATATTGTAGGTGATGCCCCGGATTTAGTTCATGTTGCACCGTTCCTAACGAAAAATGAGGATTATTACCACGCATACTCATCATCTTCTGATCGTAGGTCATCGTATTTGTCGGATATGAAATACTGATTTCACGCCCCCCTGTAAAGAAAGGATTCACCAGTTGTCGCTCTGGTGTCATCATGATCATGCCCCATGTCTCGTCGGCCAGAGATGGGATATTCATCAACCTATTGGCTTTGATAAAAGATTGTGCGCGGTCATAAAGTTCATTAATCAAGTCCGGTTGTTTTCCTTCGGGAACATAACTATTTTTCACGTTCTCCTGAGCCGCTTTCCAATCATCACCAAACCCCATCTCACGCGAGGCCTTTAACAACTCGGAAACACACCATTGCCATTCTTTATCAGCTATTTTCAACAGTTCATCTGTGTTGTATGCGATCATTTCATCACGCAGCATACTGTTCATGGCCTCCTTACCGATCGGCTGTCCACCTATATTACTTCCGTCATCAAACACTTTCCAGTTACTTTTCGCCTCAATAGCTGCTTTATATTGCACCAGATTTTCTTGAAGAGCCTCATAAGATGAGGGTACCCACCAAGTAAACATCGGATCGTAACCATTGTAAAAATCAAAGGAACTCGTTAATCGCTTTTGAAGTGATACAAGGAAATCAGCCAGATAGACTACATCATTTGCATCTATAGCAGGTTTTCCTTCCAAACCTGCTAATTCGCGTTTGATCAAAGCACTGGCCTGCTCGAATGAAGTGGCGACCTCTTTCCCTACTACAGCGTGACCTCTTCGACGTGTCTGCTCGAGTTTCAGAATAATTCCAGCAAAGGGCAGATAAGACTCCAGTCTATTGTAGGTGGCTAAGCTCTTTTTAAGCTCCTCCTGGTCTTTTTTTATTTTTCGGTTCAACAAGATGAAATCAACTTGTCCGTTTGTATGGAGCTTTTCATAATCAAATTCCTTTAATTTGGATATGTAGTCTTCGTTAACAGCTAATAACCGGTCGATCTGCTCGGGTGATGGTGTTGCATTTTCGCGAAAGTTCCAGCCCTTTGGCATAGGACCATAAAAATAATTAACAGCTTTCAGGTCACTAGCATACCTGATAATATAGGGCTCGATCGGTGTAGTGTGTTCGTATAAATCCATGTTTTGTCCGTTGGAAATTGAAGTCACCAAACAAAGTGTTCCAATTCCGATAAATGTCTTTACTTTTTGGTGTATACTATTCTTCATAATTTGGTTTCCTTTTGCTTATTGAAAACGGTCAGGGCTGTACTGCGAGATATCGACGGATATTTTTTGTTCGCTTGCAATCTCAGCAACGGTACGCCCGGCGACAGGGCCTAAGCTCAATCCCATCATACCGGTACCACCGGCGATGATTAAATTATTTAGTTTTTTTGTTGCTCCCAAATAGGGCAATCCATCCGGAGAACAAGGTCTATAACCATACCATATATTTTCGACCTTGGGAATATCCATCTTGAAATCGGGCAAGTAATCCGGGATAGCACGAACGATGCCTTCCACACGGTTTAGATTTACTTTATTGTTGAATGGTGCTAATTCCATGGTGCCCCCGAAGCGGATCTGTCCGTTCATCGGTGTGACTGCAACACGTGCTTCCAACAATAATGCCGAGTGAACCAGACCTTTTCTACTATCAACAGGTGTATGCATAAACGAATAACCCTTGCCCGGCATCAATGAAATACGTAGCCCCGCTTTCTTTGCCAATTGTGGCAACCAAGAACCGCCTGTCATAACAAACTTGTCGGCGGTAAACTTCTTGCCATTCGCAACAAGTGCTTTCACCTGACGATTAGCAACCTCTATCGCAGACACTGCATGTTGGGTATGAATCACCACGCCTTTGTTTTGTAAATACTGAATGAGATTAGCCATCAATTTTTGCGGATATAGGTGTCCGTCACATTTATAATGAACGGCGCCTAACACATCCAGTTCAGCATTGGGTTCTAAAGCTTGAGCGGCTTTTCGGTCCAACACCTCCACATCCAACCCCAATGCTTGCGCAGTATGGGCCAACTCAGCTTCTTCATGACCTAATTTCTCCGTTTTGAAAAACATCAAAATACCTTTTTGAGTCAATTCGAAATCAAAACCATCTAATGTAGCCCATTGGTTAAATAATTTGCTACTCGCCAGGTGCAAATCACGTAAATTTGCAGCGGAACGATCTACATGGGCCTGATTAGAGTGTTTTAAGAATTTCAGTCCCCAAGAGATACTGGCCAACGTAGGCCTGACGTAAAATGGGCTTTTGCTATCAAACATCCAACGGATACCTTGCACTACCACTCCCGGCGCCGCCAATGGCGTAAAATGACTAGGAACGATCATACCTGCATTGCCGTATGAAGTACTATTTCCTAAGTCATTTTGCTCTAGTATCTCTACTTGCCAGCCATCATTTACCAGGTAAAATGCCGAACTAAGTCCTGCAATACCTGCACCGATGACAATAATTTTTCCTTTGTTCTGTGTTGACACGTTGTCTTATGTTATAATTTACATCACTTGAAACCCTAACCAATAGGGGTCTTCATCGTCAATAATGATATGATTGTATCCGGTAATCCTTGCCCAGCCCTCAACCGAAGGAATAATTGCAGGCGTACCATTCACCTCACCTGCTGCAGATTCCACACGGCCAATGAACTGCGATCCGATATAGCTTTCGTGAATAAATTCCTCACCTTCTTTTAATTTCCCTTTGGCATACCACTGCGCCATACGCGCCGATGTACCTGTACCACAGGGTGACCGATCGAGTGCATTCTCGCCAACCAATACCGCATTTCTGCCGGTAGAATTTGCCTTTGCAGGCTTACCTGTCCATTGGATATGGCTCAGACCGTGGATATTCTCGTTTTCGGGATGAACAAACTCATACTTCTCATTCAATAAGGTGCGGATAAACTTTCCGCAATGAATGAGTTGACCGGCCGTAAGTTGACTAATGTCTTCAAAGTTTTTTTGCGGATCGATAATGGCGTAAAAATTTCCGCCATAGGCCACGTCGGCAATAATTTCACCCAGATCCGGACAGTTTACCGTCAGTCCCTCTTTATATAAAAAGGATTTGACGTTTGTTAATTTCACGGTTTTGACCTTCTGATTTTCTTGCACATAATCGATCAATACCAGCCCTGCTGGTGTCTCCAAACGAAGTTTACCCGGTACTTTCGGTATGACCAGCCCCTCTTCGATAGCAATGGTTACTGTGCCTATGGTACCATGACCACACATCGGGAGGCATCCACTTGTTTCAATATATAGTACCCCGGTGTCATTATTTGGATCCGTAGGTGGGTAAAGGATACTTCCGCTCATCATATCATGACCTCGAGGCTCAAACATCAGCCCTTTTCGAATCCAGTCGTACTCGGCCATAAAATGCAGACGGCGCTCCATCATGCTGTTACCGTTCAATACCGGACCTCCTCCTGCCACCAACCTTACGGGGCATCCGCAGGTGTGCGAGTCTATACAAAAAAATGTTTTCTTCATTTATTAATTGATGTACATAATCGATTAAATACTTTTAGTTGCAGAAACACCATCTACCATACGTGCTATACCGAGCGTATTCTCGTTTTTCAATTCTTCTGGCAAGAACTCATCTGGATAGTTTTGGAATGCCAAAGGGCGTACAAAACGCTTTACCGCATCAGGACCAACCGAAGTAAATCTCGGATCAGTACATGCTGGAAAAGGTCCTCCGTGTTGCATAGCATGCACCACTTCAACACCTGTAGGCATTCCGTTGAACAAAAGACGACCTGCTTTATCTTTAATAACATTGAAAATATCCTGATGCGCGCGCGCATCTTCTTTCGTACAGGCCATCGTAATCGTCAATTGTCCTTTCAGCTGTTGAGCAACAGCCAATACTTCCTCATAGTTTTCTGCTTCTACCACTACGCCAAACGGTCCGAAAACCTCTTCGCCCAATATAGGGTTAGCAATAAAGTTTTCTGCCGAAGTCGTGACAACTTTAGGACGACCCTGGCCATTGACGGCTTCCGTCACTGATTCTGAAAGAACGGCAACTTGATCCTGTGTACTTAATGTTGCTTTATTTTTTTCAAAAGCCGCGTAGATACCTGGATTCAGCATCGTTGCAGGTGCAATGTCAAAAATCTCTGCTTCTAATGCGTTTTTAAAACGGTCCATATCTTCGCTTTTGACACCGATAAAAATACCTGGATTTGTACAGAATTGCCCTACACCCATCGTCAGCGAAGTGGCATATTCCTTCGCCAATATTTCCGCCTTCTCCTTCAACACGTTTGTAAAAGCAAATACCGGATTGATACTTCCCATTTCTGCAAAGACCGGAATAGGCTCTTCACGTTGATTGGCAATATCAAACAACGCCTTTCCTCCCCTATATGACCCAGTAAAACCTACCGCCTTCACTGCCGGATGCGCTACCAGATAAGCCCCGACCTGGGTATCCGTACCTTCTACGTTATTGCCTAGAAAATGGCTAAATACGCCTTCGGGCCAACCAAAATCCTTTATCGTCGATATGATCGCATCTGCCATAATCGTCGATGTCTTTGTATGACCGGGATGTCCTTTGACGATTACGGAACAGCCGGCACCTATTGCGCTAGCGGTATCACCACCTGCTGTCGAAAAAGCAAAAGGAAAATTACTGGCACCAAAAACCACAACGGGTCCAATGCCTATACTTAATTTACGTATATCACTTTTGCCTTTTTCGAGATTCGGCAGATCGATGCGGGCTTCAATATAAGTTCCCGAAGCTACTGCATTGGCATAAGATCGCCACTGTCCTACTGTACGTGCCTTTTCGCCCGTAAGACGAGCAAACGGCAATGCTGTTTCGCGATGTGCGGCATCCAGTAAATCTTGTCCTAATCCTTCAATTTTATTCGCCACGGCATGCATAAAAGAAGCACGTTCGGCTATAGTTGTAGATTTTAAAAATTGAAACGCCTCACTGGCTAAGTTGACCAATCCTTCTAAATATGCTTTTGGTTGATTCATTATTATTTAGTTTATATTTAAAACGAGCTGTAGGCGACAAGTATCTACCAATCGCCTACAGCACCACAGATTATAGACCGTTAAGATCTTAACCTAATTTCGGGCGAGTGGCGATACCGTCAGCAATTATTTTATTAATCCGATCGGCCTCTTCACCGATCAACGGAAGGCGTGGCGCACGCACATGTGGTGTGCTTATGCCTTCAGCAGTAGCTGCCAACTTAATGTATTGGATCAACTTTGGATGAATATCTAGTTCAAGCAAAGGCATGAACCAACGGTAAATCTCGACAGCTTTGTCAATGTTCCCTGATTTGGAGTAATTATACAATGCAACGGTCTCATTCGGAAATGCATCTACTAAACCTGCAACCAAACCATCCGCACCTAAAAACAATGTTTCTAAACAAATGGTATCTACACCACCCAGTATCTTAAAACGGTTGCCGAAACGATTCTTCATACGGGTTACATTTGCCAGGTCGCGAGTAGATTCTTTTACAGCCTGAATGGTAGGGCATGATTTCATTTCTTCGAACATATCCAACGACACTAATGTACCGTAATCAACTGGATTGTTATAAATCAGAATAGGCAAATCAGTGGCGGCTGCAACAGACTTAAAATAAGCTACTACCTCGCGGTCATCTGCCCTATATCGCATTGGAGGCAGTAACATCAAACCATCAGCACCGAGCTCTTTTGCTTTCAAGGCAAAACTAACCGCATTTTTAGTGGTATTCTCTGCAATATTCAAAATCACCGGAACCCTGCCACCGGCTAGCTCTACTGCATAAGACAACAACTCAAATTTCTCTTCTGTCTCCAATACTGCTGCATCGCCTAACGAACCTGCTATGATAATACCGTGAATTCCTGCCGCAATCTGTGCTTCTGTATTTTTGGCAAACATTTCGTAATCAATATCACCATTCGCTGTAAAAGGGGTCAAAACAGCAGGATAAATTCCATTCCAGTCTAGTTTTTTCATATTTATTGTCAATTGTAATTTATAATTCAAATATAAATACAATCAAAACCATCATCTAACCACCTTTTAATAAGTAACAACAGTATTTTAACCTATTGCGCATCGTTCGAACCGCAAAACACCATACTTATTGGTACAACAATGTGATATACTTATTTATATATTCTTTGGGAGATTCACCAATTACGTTACGAAACACCCGATTAAAGTTAGTTATACTATTGAAACCACATAAGTATGCCACCGTAGATATACAGTCATGTGTACCCGTCCCCAAGAGACGACATGCCTCCCGAACGCGTATATCATTTAAATAGGACACAAAGGTTTTACCTGTACTTTTTTTAAAGAATCTACAAAATGCCTGGGGCGTCAGATGAGCCTGTTCAGCAACCTCACTCAGGGCGATATTATCTTTAAAATGTTCATCGATATACCGGCATAGTTTATTGATACGAATAGTGGCATGGGGTTCATTCTCTGAGAATGAAGCTCCGGAAAGCGGTTTCAGATGAGCTGACACGCTATTCAATGCCTTTAGTAAATAGAAAAAATTGATTAACTGATCCATATGATCAGATTTTTTCAAGATCTCAATCCTTCTTCGCACTTGGCTCAAGTAGGTATTGGGCACACGAAAACCCCTCTGACTATTACTAATAAAATCTAACAACACCCCTAGCTCCGGTAAATCAAGCATACCTGCCAGGCGCCCCTTCACATTGAAGAAAACAGACACAGACCGCACTAAACCACCAACTTGCTCATTCTTAAAAACGTGAGGCTGATTAGAGCCCAATAAAAAAATATCGTCTTTTCTAAAATTGTGCAAACTGTCGTCTACCATTAACTGACCGGTCCCCTCCACAATCCAGATCAACTGATATTCCTCATGTCTGTGCATGTGAGGGTAAAATCGCTCTAGAATATCTTCTTGTACAAACAGCGTCCTATCTTTAGGAACGGGTACATTATAATGAATAGGCTTCATAGTGTCGTCATTAGGTTTTATACAAATAGATCAAAATCTATGTCCAATATAATAATTAAATCGCGTCATATGCAAGACAAAATCAAAACATGCTAAAAAATGCACGTCTCTTGTTAAAATTGGGTAAATAAACTTTAGGTAATAAAAGCATCTTTGTAAAGTAACGACTAGTTGTTCATTATTCTTTTTCGCGCTACGGAACAACTAATGGTCTGATTGGAAGTCTTTCCAATTGGAAAAAATATGTAAATTAAACTATAACTAATCCGAGAAAAATTGTAACAGTTATGAAGAGACGAAGCAAGCTATCTATTATTTTACTGAGTGCCATCCTGTGTTGTACTTTTCACGTTGCCGCTCAACAAAATGAGCATCCGGTATGGACTGCGACAAAGAAGCAACCTGCAACCTTAGGCATCAATAAAGGAAAAAAAACCTTTAACCTGAATAGCCTAAAAATTGAAGTATTAAACAGTTCCCAAACGTTGGCATCATTTAAGCCGCTTAACGGAGACGATACATTCGACTATTCTGTTACCGAACTATTAGACAAAAGAGACCGAAATAAATTTTTCCATTTTGGAGATATTAATATACACATCAGGCCGACTTCATCCGAGAAATGGACGTTGTACTCTTCCGCGGAAAACCGACAAGATGTAACCGCGATCATCCCTAAAGGAAATACACTTTACTCGGCAGATATCACATCCACCATGAACGGAGCTCCTTTGCAAATTTTACGCTCCTGGGAAAATGAAAAAGGAGACCTAATCCTGAAATTTCAATTGGTCAACACGACTAATGAAGTTTACGAAATTGGTTCATTGGGTATCCCTTTACCTTTCAACAATAATATGGACTGGAAAAACCTGGAACAGGCGCACGCCCAAAACGTGTTTTATGACCCTTATATCGGTAAGGATGCCGGATATCTGCAAGTCAACCACCTACACGGCACAGGACCTAGTTTACTCGTATTACCAGAAAAAAACAGTGGTTTCGAAGCCTATAACCCTCTCCTTACGGATCCTACCCCGAAGAGCATCACGTTTGAAGGATTTCACGAATGGATGATCCACAGTAAGACCTATGCCGAGACGGACTGGAAAGGCGTAGAACAATGGAATACACCAACTTCCACAACACTAAAACCCGGAGAAACTAAAACCTATGCACTACGCTTCGTATTAGCACCGAGCATCAAAGAAATCGAACAGACCTTACTTGCACAAAACAGACCTGTAGCAATCGGAGCTCCCGGCTATTTGGTTCCTTTAGACGCTCCGGCCAAATTGTTCTTAAAACACACGCAAAAAATCACAAAAATATCTGTCTATCCCGACGGAGCCCTCACCATCAACAAGGGTAAAAGCACCAAAAACAAATGGTCTGCCTTTGAAGTAACAGGCAACAAATGGGGGCGTGCTCGCCTCACGCTAACCTACAAGGATGGTAGCGAACAGACCATTCACTACAAAGTAATCCAACCGGAAAAAGATGTGGTCAACAACCTAGGTAATTTTTTAACAACAGTACAGTGGTTTGATGATAAAAAAGATCCTTTTCATCGTGCTCCATCTGTAATCTCGTATGATTATGAGACAAAACAGCACCTTACCCAATCGCAAAATGCTTGGTTTTCGGGCTTGAGTGACGAAGCTGGAGCTGCCAGTTGGCTCGCTGCTATGATGAAGCAGATCATCCAACCTAACAAGGAAGAGGTAGATAAAATGAAGCGCTTTGTGCACGAGACCATGTATGGAAAGATCCAAAAAACAGAGGGTGACGCAAAATATGGTGTTGTTAAGAGTCTATTCTATTACGAACCCGATTCTATGCCTAAGGGAACATATAGTGATCGTATTAATTATAAAACTTGGGCAGCATGGCCTAAAAAAGAGGCCGATAATTTGGGGCGTTCTTATAATTACCCTCATGTGGCAGCAGCACACTGGGTAATGTATAGACTAGCTAGAAACTACAATCAACTGGTACAGGAAGAAAGCTGGCAAACTTACTTGGACAGGGCATTCCGAACGACCATAGCTATGATAGAAAAAGCGCCATATTACGCACAGTTCGGACAAATGGAAGGAAGTATATTTCTCCTTATTTTACAAGATCTAAAAAGAGAAGGTTTGACAAATGCAGCCTCACATTTAGAGGCAGAGATGTTAAAACGTGCACAACACTGGAAGGCTTTGAAATATCCATTCGGCAGCGAAATGCCTTGGGACTCCACAGGACAGGAAGAGGTATACATGTGGTCAAGGTACTTTGGAATTGATGAAAAAGCGGAAGTAACCTTAAATGCGATACTTGCATACGATCCGACGGTCCCGCATTGGGGTTACAATGGCAGTGCACGCCGTTATTGGGACTTCGTATACGGAGGTAAACTATCCCGTATTGAAAGACAGTTGCATCACTATGGCTCCGCTCTCAACGCGATCCCGGTACTGACAGCCTATCGCGACGCACCGACGGATTTTCATCTATTAAGGGTGGGTCATGCAGGCACTTTGGGTGCTTTAGCCAATGTCACCGAAGATGGATTTGCTCCGGGCGCATTTCATTCTTTCCCTTCGACATTGGCCAATGATGGTATATCGGGCGACTATGGCTGCGGATTCTACGGTTATGCGGTCAATTCGGGAACTTATATCATCAAACACCCTGAATTTGATTGGTTGGCTTTTAGCGGAAACCTCAAAAAGGTTAAAAATAAAATTGGAGTAGAAGTAAAAACAGCTTCCCGTGGACGTATATTCCTAGCAGAAGAGAACCTGTACACTACTTTGGACGCGGGAGAAATCACATATTTTTCTTATGACACCAAATCTAGAATGGTAGAATTGACCCTGAGTGACCAACAAGCAGAAATAGCTCCTTATACACTTATCAACCTCAATGAAGAAAGTGGGTATATCATAGAAGGATTTGAAAAAGACCAACTGGGACGGTACAAAATTCCGAGTTCTACCTTAAAAGTAATATTGAGTAAAAAAACATAATCGATCATCATAAATTGGTTTAATGTGGAGTTGATTTTCAACTTCGCATTTTTTTATTTAGCTTCAATCAGAAAATAAAATATAAAAAAATGTTTCCGTCACAAACTTATACTGAACGTCGAAATTTACTGAGCAGCTCAATAGAAAATGGCATGATTCTCCTCTTGGGAAATATTGAGAATCCGATCAATTTTGAGCACAATACCTATCCATTCAGACAAGACAGTACATTTTTGTACTATATCGGCATTCAGGCTCCGCGATTAGCTGCTATAATTGACATCGATGAGCGCAAGACCATCTTATTTGGCGATGAAATGACTATCGACGACATTGTATGGATGGGAAGACTGGCGACACTGCGAGAAAAGGCTGAGTTATCCGATATCACCGAAATTCAGCCTTTTGACAAACTGTATAGTCACATCCAAAAATCAAATCGCAGCATACATTACTTGCCTCCTTATCAATCGCATAACAAAATATTGCTACAAGACCTCTTGGGTATTCCTATACAACAATTAACTCCCTCTACAGTATTGTTGCGCACAGTTGCAACACAAAGAAACATCAAGCAGGATTTTGAACTTCAAGAGATTGAAAAAGCAGTAAATATAGCTGTAGACATGCACAGGATGGCGATAGAAATCACAAAGCCGGGTTTCAAAGAGTATGAAATCACCAATGCTATCCAATATTATGCACAAAATCAAGACACTATTTTTGCCTATCCACCGATCGTAACCAAACGGGGCGAGATATTGCACAATCATTATCAGCAAAACACCTTACAAATCGGGGATATGGTACTCAACGATTCGGGTGTTGAAACCCGACTTGGCTATTGTTCGGATTTAACACGGACTTACCCCGTTGATCGGCGATTTACAACCCTTCAGGAGGACATGTATCATATCGTATTAAATGCGCTAAAAAAAGGTGAAAGTTTACTCCAACCCGGTAAAAAGTTTATAGACATCTATTACGAGACCTGTGAAGAATTGGTGGACGGGCTGATACAACTTGGATTTATGAAAGGAAATCCAAAAGAAGCTGTTGCCAACAATGCACATACGTTGTTCTTCCAGTGCGGCCTAGGTCATATGATGGGACTGGATGTGCACGACATGGAAGACTTAGGTGAACAATACGTAGGCTATACAGACGACGAACCAAAGAATACAACGCTATTTGGATTAAAATCATTGCGTCTGGGCAAAGCCCTCGAACCCGGCAATGTACTTACAGTAGAACCGGGCATCTATATCATACCCGAACTGATCGATCAATGCAAAGCCAATAAAATGTTTACAGATTTTGTGAACTACGACAAATTAACGCAGCACCAAGATTTCGGAGGGATACGGATTGAAGACAACTACGTCATCACGCCTACCGGATACCGTAGAATAGGTAACTACCTGGAACGAGAAGTAAAAGAAATCTACACCCTTAGACAAAAATCCCTTTAAGAAAATGATAAAAGTCTCCCTATTTACATATATAGTATATCTTTTCATCGTTCCGCTTTCAACGATCGCACAGTTGCAATGGACCGAAGATGGAAACGGCATCTATCAGTTCTCCGAAGATAATGGCATTCAGGTATATGATGTCCGGTCAAAAAAGATAACAGATACTTTTTTGCCTGCTACATCATTAGTTCCACGAGGCGCTAACAAACCTTTGGACGTACAAAGTTTTCAGGTTTCGTCCGACGGAAAAAAAATATTGCTATTCACCAACACACAGCGTGTGTGGCGAGAGAATACGCGAGGAGATTATTGGATATTCGACAGAGGTGAAAAACAATTAAGCCAATTAGGGAGAGGACTTCCCACAGCTTCACTGATGTTTGCTAAATTTTCTCCTGATGGCACAAAGGTAGCCTATGTTTCCAAAAACAACATTTACATTGAAGATATTTCGTCATGGCAATACGAACAAGTCACAGATGATGGCACAGATCGTCTTATCAATGGCACCTTTGACTGGGTTTACGAAGAAGAATTCGGTACGAAGGACGGTTTTCGATGGTCTCCCGATGGGCAAAAAATTGCATATTGGAAACAAGACGCCCGCAAGACGCGTAATTTTTTGATGATCAACAATACAGACAGCCTGTATTCGTACACCATTCCCGTAGAATATCCCAAAGTAGGCCTTGATCCCTCGGGGACTACCATATGGCTTTACGATATCACACAGAAACGCGCAGTCAAAGCGAAGATAGAAGGCGACGAAGTTCAACATTATATTCCCCGAATGGAATGGGTATTAGATTCAAAATCGATCATACTCCAACAATTAAACCGAAAACAAAATAGCAGCAAGATTATTCTTGCAGACGCAACGACTGGAAAGGGCCATACGATACATACCGAAGAAGATCCGACCTGGATCGATATCAAGGCTAGATGGAATAATGGCGATCCAAGCGGATGGGATTGGATTGAGGACGGAAAATCATTTATATGGGTATCGGAAAAAGGTGGATATAGACAATTATACAAAATCAACCTAGAAGGAAAGGAAACATTGCTCAGCAAAGATGCTTTTGATCTTATTCAAATAGATTTTTTAGATGTTAAAAACAAAATGGTTTACTTTTCTGCGTCACCCGATAACGCTACACAGAAGTATTTATACCGGATAAACCTAAATGGCGGAAAAGCCTTCCGTGTTACACCAGCATCCTTTTCCGGAACAATGAGCTACGATATTTCGCCAAATGGAAAAATTGCACTATTTCAAAGTAGTTGCACGGCCTATATGACTACCGGTGCTGTCGTATCCTTACCTGAACACAACGAGATCGTACCCTCACAAAGATCTTTTGCTGCAGATCCCTTGGAATCTCAGGCGGAATTTTTCCGTGTTACGACTAGCGATGGTGTGGAACTGGATGGTTGGGTAGTGAAACCTAAAAACTTTGATCCAACAAAAAAATATCCCATTGTATTCTTTGTATACGGAGAACCGGCGATGCAGACTGTAACTGACAATTTCTATACCGGCAAAAATCGCCTGTACAGCGGAAGTATGCCAGATGACGGTTATCTATATGTGTCATTGGAAAATAGAGGTACACCTGCTCCCAAAGGACGCGAATGGCGTAAGTCTATTTACAAAAAGGTAGGCATCATCAATATCCGGGATCAGGCTATGGGCGCCAAGGAAGTATTCAAATGGGGCTATGTAGACACCACCCGTGTTGCTGTATGGGGATGGAGCGGAGGGGGAGCATCTACGCTTAACCTCTTGGGGCAGTATCCAGAAATTTATCAAACAGGTATATCTATTGCACCAGTTACCAACCAACTGCTTTATGACAATATCTATCAAGAGCGTTATATGGGGTTACCTCAAGAGAATAAAGCGGATTTCATAAACGGGTCTGCCCTTACCTATGCAAAAAATATCCAAGGAAATCTGTTATTAATCCACGGTACAGGAGATGACAACGTGCATTACCAAAACGCAGAAGTATATATTAATGAGCTCATCAAATACAACATCCCATTCCAGATGATGGCCTATCCTAATCGGAGCCATTCCATTAGTGAAGGAGAAGGTACCAGCGCGCATTTAAGTAACCTATTTACGACTTTCTTAAAACAACACTGCCCTCCAGGCGCTAGATAAAAACCATGAAGAGATTATTATACCTTACCCTGTCACTATGGATCTGCTACCTGGCTCCTGGTCAAGCGCAGTTTATGAAAGCGAAAGAAATCTTCAGCCGGGCCGATTCCTTGCGTGGTGAACTAACACCGCTACGTACCTGCTATGATATTCAATATTACCACTTAGATGTGAAGGTCGATATCGACAATAAATTCATTTCGGGTTCGAATTTATTCCAGTTTCGGGCAGTAGATGATTTCACCAAACTTCAGTTTGATTTGTTCGACAACTTGTCCGTTGATAAAGTAGAATATAAGGGGAAAGCACTACCTTTTAGTAGAGCATTCAATGCTGTATTTATAGAATTCCCAAGTACCATAGAAAAAGGTAAAGTAGACTCCTTTACCGTTTACTATTCCGGAAATCCCATTCAAGCCACGAGGGCACCCTGGGATGGCGGCTTTGACTGGAAAAAAGACAGCAACGGCAAGCCTTTCGTTGCTACAGCTTGCCAAGGCTTGGGAGCGAGTGTATGGTGGCCCAACAAGGATCATCAATCGGATGAAGTAGATAGCATGTTGATCTCGGTATCGGTACCAAAAGATCTTATCAATGTTTCAAATGGACGGTTGGTTGGCGTTGAAAACAGCTCCGATGGTTACAAAACGTATCACTGGAAAGTAATCAATCCCATCAACAATTATAATATTGCATTAAACATTGGCGATTATATACATTTCAGCGAAGTCTACACAGGTGAAAAGGGCAATTTGGATGTAGGCTATTATATTTTAAGAGAAAACAATCAAAAGGAAAAGATAGATCATCTGAAAAAGAATGTAAGAGAAACATTGCAGGCATTCGAGCATTGGTTTGGCCCCTACCCCTTTTACGAAGATGGGTATAAGATTGTCGAAACAGCACATTTGGGAATGGAGCATCAGAGTGCAATAGCGTATGGCAACAAATATCAAAATGGATATCTGGGACGCGACGGTTCAAATACAGGTTGGGGAAATAAATGGGATTTTATCGTTGTACATGAGTCGGGACACGAATGGTTTGGTAATAATATAACCTCGACAGATTTGGCGGACATGTGGATTCATGAAAGCTTCACAAATTATGCTGAAGCATTATTTATTGACTATTTTTACGGGAAAGAAGCTAGTCAGGCCTATGTACACGGCAATAGACCTGGAATACGAAATGACAAGCCTTTGCAAGGCCCGTATCATGTCAACAAAGAAGGTTCCGGAGATATGTACATTAAAGGAGGTGTATTGCATAACATGATTCGCACCATTGTCGATGACGACGAAAAATGGCGTAATATCCTAAGAGGTTTAAATAAGACCTTTTACCACAGTCAAGTCGACTATCAGGATATCGTAACCTACATTTCAACTGAAGCGGGTTTTGATTTTACGTCCGTATACGAGCAATACGTCAAAAAAACGGGTATCCCTACTTTAGAGATTGCTTTCGACCGTTCTGGTCAACCTCTAGGGCGGTGGATCAGCGAGGTCGAAGCGTTTAATATGCCGGTTCACATCGGTACAAAAGGGAATAAAAAGCAGCTGGTAAAACTCACGAATTCGTTCAAACCCATAAATGTCCCCGGTCTAACAAGGGAAAACGTAGAAATAGACACCTACAATTATTATATCGGTATTTTGATGCAATAAATAACCACGAAAAGCGTTATCAAACACAACCTGCAACCTGCTAAATAATTAGATAATTTATGTTGTTTTTTGTAGAGATACGCTATCATAAACGATTTTTTTTCATTAGGTTTGCATTAAATTACAATATAGAACAATTCTTAACAGATGGGATTATTTAACTGGTTTACGCAAGAAGTTGCAATCGACTTAGGGACGGCGAATACCTTAATTATTCATAATGATAAAGTAGTAGTGGATGAACCATCCATCGTTGCTTTTGATCGCACCACTAACAAAGTAATTGCGATAGGAAGGCAAGCCATGCAAATGGAAGGTAAAACACACGACAATATAAAAACAGTAAGGCCATTGCGCGATGGTGTGATTGCTGATTTTACCGCAGCAGAACATTTGATCCGTGGAATGGTTAAATTGGTAAATGGCGGTAAATCTTGGTTTTTTCCATCTCTTCGTATGGTGGTATGTATTCCTTCTGGAATTACGGAAGTGGAAAAACGTGCAGTGCGTGATTCCGCCGAAATTGCAGGAGCGAAAGAAGTTTATCTGATACATGAACCCATGGCAGCCGCGGTCGGTATTGGTATTGATGTAGAAGAGCCCGTAGGTAACATGATTATTGATATAGGTGGGGGAACAACCGAAATCGCGGTTATTGCTTTATCCGGTATCGTTTGTGATCAATCTATTCGCGTAGCTGGAGACAATTTTGACTCAGATATCGTTCAATATATTCGTCGTCAGCATAATATCATGATCGGTGACCGTACGGCAGAGAAGATTAAAATCGAAGTAGGCGCTGCTCTTCCTGAATTACAAGAACCACCTGAAGATTTTGCAGTTCAGGGCCGTGACTTAATGACGGGTATTCCAAAGCAAATAACCGTATCCTATACTGAAATTGCGCATTGTCTGGACAAATCAATTTCTAAAATTGAAGAAGCGATTTTGAAAGCTTTAGAAATAACTCCGCCGGAACTCTCAGCCGACATCTATCAAACTGGCATCTATTTGACTGGAGGAGGGGCTTTATTACGCGGATTAGATAGGCGTATACAGGCCAAAACAAAACTACCTGTTCACGTTGCTGAAGACCCTCTGCGCGCTGTAGTACGTGGCACTGGTATTGCATTAAAAAATATCGGCAGATTCAAATTTTTGATGCAATAATAGACTGAAGAATATAAATATGAGCGCGATATAGAAAAGCATTACTTCTTCTATATCGCGTACTTGTTAAATAACATAACGAAGTAGTAAACGAAACATGAGAAACCTATGGCTTTTCCTAGTTAGATATAATGCCTTTTTTTGGTTCATATTGTTTTTTGTGCTTTCCATTTTTTTAGTCGTCCGAAATAACAATTTTCAACGCACCTCCTTCGTAAATTCATCTAACGTGGTCATCGGTTCTTTTTATGAAAAAGTAAATTCTTGGAAAGGTTATCTCGCATTATCTTCAACCAACGAAGAATTAGCATCAGAGAACGCTAAATTACGCCAACAGTTAGAAAATTATATCGGTAAGGATACGCTGGATAGTGTACATTTGGTTGATGCTATAGATATCGGCAGATATGAATTTATCGTCGCCGCTGTTGTCAACAACAGCATTCATCAGAAAAGTAATTTTTTGACCTTGAACAAAGGCAGTAATGACGGCGTGGCACTTGGGATGGGAGTCATTACCTCTAACGGTGTTGTCGGATCAGTGTTAAATGTCTCAGCCCATTTTAGCACCGTGAAATCGCTCCTGCATCCAGACACAAAAATATCCGTCACCTTGGATAGCACTGCAGATGCTTTCGGTTCTTTGGTTTGGGGCAATAATACAGACCCGCGCTATGCAATGATCCGAGACATACCTAATCACATTAAAGTTCATACAGGACAGCCAGTCTTTACCTCTGGGTATTCTACATTATTTCCCAAAGGCATCAAAGTAGGTCATATTATTGAATCTGGCATTACATCTGGAGAAAGCTTTAAGGACATACGTATTTTATTAACAACAAAATTTTCAAACCTTAGTCATGTGTACATCGTAAAAGACAGGCTAGCCGTTGAGAAAATTGAGCTTGAAGCCGCAAACGAGGACAATGGGTAAAATTATAATTAATAATTTAATACGTTTTATGATATTAATAGTGCTACAGATAGCGCTGTTTAAAAACATGGGCTACTATAGCCTAGCAACACCGTTCCCTTATATTTTAATCCTATTTCTTCTTCCTATTGGCACGTCCAACCTCCTATTGTATATTTTTGCTTTCCTTACCGGGCTTACTATAGACGCATTTTACGATACGATCGGCGTCCACGCGGCAGCTTGTGTAGCACTTATATGGTTTAGGATATTTTTTCATAAGATTACCCTAGAAACGGATGTTATAAATTCATTCGAGACACCGACCTGGAGTGAGATGGGATTCAAATGGTACAGTACCTACGTCTTACTTGGAACCTTAGTACATCACCTTGTGCTGTATATCGTCGAAGTTTTCTCTTTCCAGAATATACTTTATACTTTAGCGAGTGTTGGGTTAAGTAGTATATTTACTATCGTAATAATTTTTATAATAGGCGTACTTACATACAAGCGCAGATCGCGTTTGGGAAATTAACAAATTCATGAATAGTTTTTTTGAGCGAAAATTTGTCATACAAGGAATATTTATTGCAATAGCATTAGTTATTGTCGCTCGACTATTTTATTTGCAAATTATTGATGACTCCTATTTGCTATCCGCAAACAATAATGTGTTACGTAAAGTAACCGTCTATCCCGCACGTGGTATTATTTTAGATAGAAATGGTAAGGTCATCGTTCAAAACGAGCCTGTATATGATCTTTTAGTCACTCCAAGAGAAGTAAAAGATATTGACACCGCATTATTATGCCAACTCATCAATATCGACATGGACGGTTTTAAAAGTCGTATGGCAAAAGCGCGCGCCCATTCTCCTTATCGTGCATCCCAGTTTGAGAAGCTAATTTCTTCCGAGACCTATGCACGTCTACAAGAACATTTGCACAAGTTTAGAGGCTTTTATGTCCAGAACCGGACGGTCCGAAGTTATCCAGACAGCATTGCTGCTCAATTTTTGGGGTACATCCAGGAAGTAAATGACAGGGATATCGAACGATCTAACGGTTTTTATAAACCAGGCGATTACATTGGAGCAAGTGGTGTTGAACGCTCATATGAAGAGTTGCTAAGAGGGAATCGAGGTGTCAAGAACCTGATGGTCGATGCGTTGAACAGACCTAAGGGTGTATTTATGGAAGGTAAATACGACACATTAGCTGTTACTGGAGATGGACTTGTATCCTCCTTAGATATTGATCTCCAAATATTAGCCGAGCAACTGATGAAAAACAAGCTCGGATCCGTAGTAGCTATCGAACCATCCACTGGAGAGATCCTGACATTCGTTAGTAGCCCTTCTTATGATCCTAACTTAATGGTGGGAAAGGATCGTGGCAACAACTACATGGACATGCTCAACGATCAGAACAAGCCTATGTTCATCCGGCCCATCCAGGCTTCCTACCCTCCAGGATCTGTTTTTAAGGTCGTAGCAGCCCTTACTGCCCAACAAGCCGGACTAATCGACCAACACACCATATTCAATTGCCCTGGTGGATATCGATATGGGAGAAACGCGATAATGAGATGCACGCATGTGGATGGCCCTACTAATCTGGTCAAATCCATACAGATGTCGTGTAACACCTATTATGGTTACGTTTACGCGAAGATGATCGATTCTAGAGGCCTCCCTGGACCAAAAGCGTATGATTTATGGCGCGAGGGGCTTTTAAAATTTGGTTTGGGACAGAGGCTCGGTATTGATCTCCCCGGTGAAAAAGGGGGGTTCGTTCCTGAGTCGAGCTTCTATACAAAAGGATACGGCAATGAGAAATGGAGATCCAGCTACAACATTTCCTTGTCTATCGGGCAAGGAGAATTAGGCATCACCCCATTACAGATGGCTAATGTTATGGCTATCGTAGCCAATAGAGGTTTTTACTATAGACCTCATTTGATAAAGGGTATTGGAGAAAAGAAAATCGTCAAAAAAGAGTTTACCGAAAAAATATCCGCCGGAGTTGATGCTAAATACTATGAGCCGGTGGTAGAGGGCATGAGTCGGGCTGTAAATATGGGAGGAACCGCAGCAAGTGTACGCATTCCTGGAATTGAGATGTGTGGAAAAACCGGAACAGTTCAGAATCCGCACGGTCAAAATCACGCTGTCTTTTTTGCATTCGCTCCTCGAGAAAATCCAAAGATAGCGATTGCCGTGTTCGTCGAAAACGCAGGATATGGCGGTACTTGGGCAGGCCCAATTGCCAGTATGCTCGTTGAAAAATACCTAAATGATACGATCACGTTGCCAAAGTATATCCAAGACCGCATATACAATGCCAACTTGCTGCCCAAGGTGGAGAAAAAAGTATCAGCAATAAAAAAGAATCCCACAATCATCAAAAAAGATACAATTAAAAGGCAAAAACAAATTGCACAAACCGTGGAAAAACAAGGCCTTTTAGTACACCATAGTCAGGTTAGAAGAACGCATGAATAAACTACAGAACAACAGCTTTCTTGGTCGAATAGATTGGATTACAATCGGTCTGTGGTTTCTATTATGTCTGATCGGGTGGTTTAACATTCATGCGGCTGTATTTGACCCCGAACATCCAGGTCTCTTCAACTTGGAGACAAATTATGGAAAACAGTCTCTTTTTATTTTCACAGCCGTCATTATCGGGTTTTGTGTTCTTATTATAGACTCCCGGTTCTTTATTTCCGTCACGCCTATACTTTACATCATCGTTATCCTATTATTGGTTACTGTATTAATTATTGGTCGAAATGTGGGCGGTAATCAAGCTTGGATAGCCATCGGAAGTTTTAGATTGCAACCCTCCGAATTTGGAAAATTAGTTACCTGCTTATTGTTGGCTTATTATCTAAATACACAGGCTAATAAAACACCAAATAAAAAAACATTATTCGTAGGCGCTTGTATCGTTCTATTTCCCGTCGCTTTGGTCATGCTCCAACCAGACACAGGCTCAGCACTAGCCTTTTTCTCGTTAATATTTGTCTTTTATAGAGAAGGCTTCGTTAGTAACCTTTTCTTAATTCTAGCTGCTCTAGCCATTCTACTTTTTGTATTAGCTCTACTGATAAATCAGTGGATATTGATCGGAATTATAGCATTAACGGCTGCTTTTTTTATTTTTTTATTCCGCAAACGACGAAAGAATATAATTAACATTGCTGTGTTATTTATCGCATCGTCCGTTTATATTCTGGGAGTCGATTTTGCGTATGAGCAAATACTGCAGCCACATCAACGGAATCGTATCGACATTATTTTGGGTAAAATGGATGATCCAAGAGGGCAAGGTTACAATTTAAACCAATCGAAGATAGCGATCGGATCAGGACAACTTTTCGGAAAAGGCTATCTGCAAGGAACGCAGACAAAATACAACTTCGTACCTGAACAAAGTACCGATTTCATTTTTTGTACGGTAGGCGAAGAATGGGGTTTTGCGGGATCTGTAGTTCTCATTTGCATTTATCTTATTCTTTTGCTTCGGATTGTCAACATTGCTGAAAGGCAGCGCACCAATTTTGCACGAATATACGCGTATGGTGTCGCCTCTATATTATTCTTCCACTTTTTCATCAACATAGGTATGACAATAGGCATAGTACCTGTAATCGGCATTCCCCTCCCCTTCATAAGTTATGGAGGATCGTCATTGTGGAGCTTCACCATACTATTATTTATTCTGCTCCGTTTCGATTCGACACGAAAGGGGCTCGGACAAATCTAACCCCTACTCAAGACCAAATGAATCGTATTAATACGCCCAGTCCCATTTAAAATATCAATTCTGAATCAGCTGTCATATCGTATACAAATAATTAGCTTTAACACCTTGCAAATTTGCTATTTTCTCCATCACGGTACCAACCTGCAATTTACGGATTTCTATATTTATCACACAACTATTATCGAAATCCTGTGCTAAAATCGTAAGCTGCTCTTCTTTTAAAACACGCATTACCTCATTCATCTGCGAATATTCGAACGACAGCTTGTACACATCATTAACCCTCTTCTCCACGATCTGGGAATTGGTCAACGCTTCTAACGTAGCCGTCTTATAGGCGTTTATCAGTCCGGGCACGCCCAATAGCGTACCACCAAAATAGCGCACGACCACAACCAAAATATTCGTAATATCTTTTGAAAGCAATACATTCAGTATCGGCCGCCCTGCTGTACCGGAAGGCTCACCATCATCATTTACGCGGAATACATTCCGATCAGGCGTAAGTCGATAGGCCCAGCAATGATGACGAGCTCTCGGGTGCAATGCTTTAAGTTCAGCTATGATGTCCTTCAACTTAGAAGCATCTTTGAAGGGATAAGCATACGCAATAAACTTACTTCCTTTGTCTCTAAATACGCCTTCATTCCTTGTTTCGATCGTATGGTACGTGTCTTCAAATAAACTCACAGATATGCAATTAACAAAACAGATATGACAGCTAAAAATAACCCAATTTGATTGATTTTACTTAATTTTTCTTTAAAAATCATCACTCCTACTACGCCACCTAATACAATAACGCCAATATTCATAGCGGTGAATACGATAGATGGATTATCTGGCAGCGCACGATGTGCCCTCATATAAAGATATATATTTCCAAAATTGAATACCCCCAACAGTAATCCCCATCCTATGGCATTTCTATCGAGGTTTCTCTTCAGGATTCTTACCTGATAACACAAGATTCCAAAAGCGACCAACATCGCAAGCACAAATACGATAAACATAGATGTAAGGTAAGGCACCTCCGTGTGCTGCGCTATTTGTTTAAACAGGACATCTATAATTCCCATCCCAACAAATACGACGAAGGGATAAATCCATACATTCTTCTGAGATTCTTCTACTTTTTTATTCCAGCTGATCGAACATATAATTGCGACTAACCCCACCCCGATTCCAATCATTTTAGTCCATACCATTTCTTCCCGAAATATGAGGAAAGAGGCAATCAAAGGAATGAATAAAGACAATCTCTGTGCGATATCAGTCTTGACAATACCACTGCTTCGAATAGCTAAAGCAATAAAAATAAACAAGGTTGGCAGTAATATCGCCAAAGGAATATAGATCACAAAAGGCCACTGCTGTGCCATACTATTTGATAAATCCGGTTTGAGGAGAAAGTAAGTCATTAAAACAGCGATGGGATAATTCCATAGTACCAATTGTTGCGTATCCACTTGTTTGGATCGGGCTACTTTGATTACAATAGAAACGGCTACGCTAAAAAGTACACTTAAGAATACGTATATCATCTACAAAATTATTAGGTTTCAATAGTACAAAAATTCTACAAATTAAGGAGGTTAATTATCCAATATCCCTTCTTTTTTCACGGATATATGTATTGCCGGCTTATCTAGTTAGTCACATCACCGCAAATAAACACATATATATACATAAAAATTGAACTAAAAAACAACGTATTTTTAGTTCAATTTTTAACAAAAAATAGCAACAAAAAAGTATAAAAAATACATATAAAACATAAAACAAAAACACAAATAAAATTATAATTTACTAATATTCAAATATTTAAAAAAAATAAATAAAACAAAAGACAACGAACAAATCAATAAAAAAAACATCAATTAAACACTAAAATTAAAGTAAAAAAAACAACATAAAACAACAAAATAATTAAATAAAAAAGTAAAAAAATTTGCATAATAATTTTATTGATACTACCTTTGGATTATCAAAAAATTAGAGACATGCATAACGCGACAACATATACATTCTTTTATTTCTTTTATCCTAGATAAAAGCAGGGACGAATATAATATTGTGAAAGCGCAAATATAGAAAGTCCCGAAATGAAGCGGGACTTTTCTTTTTTAAAGAACACACAGAAAATGAGTATAAAAATTGCAATCCAAGGCGTAAAAGCATCTTTTCATGAAGAGGCTGCATTTAAATATTTCGGACAAGACATCGAAACCATTGAATGCGAATCGTTCAAGAAAACCTGTGAGATGCTTAAACATGGGAAAGCAGATTATGTAGTGATGGCTATTGAAAATTCGATCGCTGGAAGTATCCTCCCAAATTACAACTTATTAAGAGATTATAGGTTTCATATTATCGGAGAAGTACACTTGAATATCCAGCAGAATCTGTTAGCCTTACCTGGAGTAAAACTCAGCGATATCAGAACCGTTGAATCCCATCCTATCGCTATCCGCCAATGCGATGAGTTCTTAAGCGACCACCCTGATTGGGCAATCCGTGAAGGAATGGATACTGCAGGTTGTGCAAAGCGGATAAAGGAAGAGAAATTAACAACCACTGCCGCCATTGCAAGCGAATTTGCGGCTAAAATTTACGGGTTAACTATTTTAGAAAAGCGTGTAGAGACGCACAAGAAAAATGCGACTCGCTTCCTCGTATTATCCAACGAAGTCGTCGAACAAAAGAATGTAAATAAAGCATCTTTATCATTCCAGACTGGAAACTCTGTAGGCTCATTGGCGAGTGTTTTACAGTGTTTTGCAGAGCAGAATGTAAATTTAAGCAAAATTCAATCGATGCCTGTTGTTGGCCGTCGAAACGAGTACGACTTCTATGTCGATGTAGAATGGAAAAAACAAGCCGATTATGATGCTGCTATCCGTAAAGTGCTTAAGCACACGGTAAATTTCAGCATAATGGGCGAATACATTAAAAACGAAAAGGTATAAGTAATTCATCATATTGTAAACAAAAAAACTCCAAATAAATGAAACATTCATTAGACATCCTTCCTTTAAAATCATGGATTGATACGGGTGACAAACCTTTAATCATTGCAGGACCTTGTAGCGCAGAAACTGAAGAACAATTGGTTTCCACTGCACACTTGTTAGCAAACACGGGCAAAGTAAATGTACTACGTGCAGGTATTTGGAAACCGCGTACGCGTCCTGGAGAATTTGAGGGTATCGGAAGTATCGGTTTAGAATGGTTAAAGAGGGCAAAAGAAGAAACGGGTTTGTTAACGGCTACAGAAGTCGCTACTGCAAAACATGTGGAAGAAGCGCTAGCAGCAGGTGTTGATATTTTATGGATCGGAGCACGTTCTACAGCCAATCCGTTCACCGTTCAAGAAATTGCTGATGCATTAAAAGGTGTTGACGTCCCTGTATTGATCAAGAACCCAGTTAATCCAGATTTATCGCTATGGTTAGGTGCCTTAGAACGCGTGAACCGTGCTGGTATTAAAAAAATTGGAGCTATTCACAGGGGCTTCTCTTCCTATGAAAAAACAGCTTTCCGTAATGAACCAATGTGGGATTTAGCCATTCAACTGAAAACCATTGCACCTGATCTTCCTATCATCAATGATCCAAGCCATATTTGTGGTAACCGTGAACTCATCCCATACATCACGCAAAAAGCCCTGGATATGGACATGCAAGGACTGATTATTGAATCACATATCGATCCGTCGGTAGCTTGGACAGATGCCAAACAACAAGTTACACCTGCGGCATTAGCAGATTTATTAGATCATGTCGCTGTACGTCGCGCAGAATCCAACAACCCTGCTTTTGAGGACAAACTAGCCGAATTACGTCAACAAATAGATAAATTGGATGACCAAATCATCAAACAGATTGGGGATCGTATGAAAATTGCGGAGAAAATTGGCGAATTCAAGCGTGATAATAATGTAACTATCTTACAAGTAAATCGCTGGGATGAAATCGTTCAAAAACGTGTCCAATTAGCAAAAGCATTAAGCATAAGTGAAGATTTCGCCGTAAAATACCTCGAATTACTTCACAATGAATCTATTCGTAAACAAAACGAAATTATGAACGCTAATTCACCAGCAGAGGCATAATGAATGAGATAAGCATTAAGCTTTCCCATCCAACAAAACAAGTAAGTGGCACGGTTCAACTCACTGGTTCTAAATCAGAGAGCAACCGTGCTCTTATTATACGGGCATTGAGTGAAAGCAAAGTAAAAGTTAAAAACCTTTCTGAAGCTGCTGATACAGTTATTTTGGAAAAGGTGTTAACACAAGCTCATGGAGAGGGATCAGGACAAAAAATTATAGACATCGGACCAGCAGGTACAGCGATGCGCTTTTTAACTTCATACCTTAATCTTCTCGAAGGAAATTTTATCCTTACGGGTACAGAACGTATGCAGCAACGTCCGATTGGTATCTTGGTAGATGCGTTAAAAAGTATAGGAGCAGAGATACATTACAAAAATAAGTCAGGCTTCCCTCCTCTTCATATTGAAGGGAAAATGTTTCAGGGCAAAGATAAAGTAACTATCAGGGGCAATGTAAGTAGTCAATATATTTCTTCTCTTCTTTTGGTTGCCTCTGCATTAAAAAAAGGACTAACCATTGAAATTGAAGGGGAACTAACATCCCGTCCCTATGTAACGATGACACTGGATATGTTAAAAGAAGCCGGTATATCGCACGAATGGACAGGTAATACGATTCGCATTGCCGCCCAAGAGCATCAAGAATCTGTACTGTATGTAGAACCTGATTGGAGTGCAGCTTCCTATTGGTATGCAATAGTAGCACTTTCCGAAAATGGCGAGGTCGTTCTTCCCGGTCTAAAACAGCACAGTTTACAGGGGGATATTGCGATTGCTGAAATCATGCGTCATTTCGGTGTTCAAACGACATTCACAGCCAAAGGCATACATCTTAAAAAAGTAGCAGTCGATTCAGAGAAGCAATTATTTGATTTTAAAGAGTGTCCGGATTTAGCACAAACTGTTGTTGTTGTAGCTGCTGCATTAAAGAGAGACGTTTCTTTTACGGGACTTGAAACATTAAAAATTAAAGAAACAGATCGTATTGTAGCACTTCAAAAAGAAATTTCAAAATTTGGAGCGAAGTTAATAGCAGAAGACGAAATCTACCATCTGATTACAGAATATGTTAAAGATCCAGGATCCGTATCATTCTCAACCTATGAAGATCACCGTATGGCAATGGCATTTGCTCCCCTTGCGTTGGTCTTCGATGAAATTACGATATTAGAACCTCAGGTTGTAGAGAAATCATATCCCGCATATTGGGAGCATCTTTCAAAGCAGGGTTTCCAAATTACGGATTAGCATAAATAGGCGATAACGCGGTAACTCATGCTGGTTTCCGCTACAAAAGTCCTTTAAGGATGGTAGAGGTCGCAAACTGCGAAGCGTTCATTCACACAGTAGAGCAGACAATCGTGAATGATTTGGTTTGCATATAAAAGCAAATTACGAGTCCATTTTTTTTCAATATGGTATTCGTGAATTCAAAGCATTTTATCTAAGTTTACGCAATATTTAAATTATGGCAGGAAATTCATTTGGTGACATCTTTAAAATCACGACTTTTGGCGAATCCCACGGGGCAGCTATCGGTGTTATTTTAGATGGTTGCCCTCCAAATATTGAGATTGATGAAGAATTCATTCAGTCAGAACTTGACAAGAGAAAACCAGGTCAATCCAAAATAACCACACAACGGAAAGAAAGCGATACAGCCCAATTTCTATCTGGCGTTTTCGAAGGAAAATCGACTGGGACCCCTATAGCAATTGTTATCCCGAACGAAGATCAGCGTTCAAAAGATTACTCGCATATTATGGATAAGTTTCGTCCATCGCATGCAGATTATACCTATCAAATGAAATACGGTATCCGTGATTATCGCGGAGGCGGCCGTTCTTCGGCACGCGAAACCGCAGCAAGGGTAGCCGCGGGTGCAATTGCAAAACTGTTCTTAAAGCAATACGGGATTAAAATTTTTGCCCACGTTTCCGGTGTCGGTACGATCGAGGCGCCTAATCTCGATAGCAAAGATTTAAAGACATTGCTCGAATTACGCGAAAGCAATATTGTCCGCTGTGCCGATCCCGCTACCGCCAATGAAATGATAGATTTTATTGACGGTGTCCGCAAGGATGGTGATACAGTAGGGGGACGAATTTCTACCATCATTCGCCACGTACCTGTGGGATTGGGTGAACCGGTGTTCGATAAATTGCATGCCGACCTAGCGAAGGCAATGATGGGAATTAATGCGGTACATGGATTTGAATATGGGTCAGGATTCAAAGGATCTCAGCTTAAAGGCTCGGAACATAATGATATATTTGCTCGCGAGAATGATAAAATTATCACGCAATCCAATTATTCCGGGGGTATACAGGGAGGCATTTCAAATGGCATGGATATTACGTTTAAAGTAGCGTTTAAACCTGTAGCAACGATCATGCGTGATCAACCTACATTGAATCACTCGCAAGAAGAAGCGACTATTTCCGGAAAAGGAAGACATGATCCGTGTGTCGTGCCACGTGCCGTTATTATCGTAGAGGCAATGGCTGCCTTAGTTATTGCGGACCACTTACTAAAGCAAAGATCATATAAGAATGTCTGATAATAAAAATTATATATTAGCATGCGATATCGGAGGTACACATATTACCTCCGCTATTGTAGTCGAGGGTACATGGGAAATCTTATCTAGTACAATCAAACGGGTATCTTTTAATTCGCAAGAAAATGCTAAATCGATTTTCCAGTATTGGGCAGATAACATACAGAATTGCCTTAACGAATTTAACGATGAAATAACACAAATAGGTATCGCTATGCCTGGCCCTTTTGATTATGAAAATGGGATCGCGTTGATGAAGGGACAAAACAAGTATGATAGCATTTATAAACTAAATACAACAGAAGGTATTTTAAATGCCCTGAAAGACAAGCACATGGAAATTCGCTATATCAACGACGCAGCTGCCTTTCTTCAAGGAGAAATATTTGCTTCTAAACGAAATAATGAAGACCGAATTTTAGGGATTACATTGGGAACCGGACTAGGAAGTGCCGTGTGGTCTAATAACGAAAAAGCTTACGATGCAGATCTTTGGAACAGCCCTTATAAACGTACAATTTTTGAAGAATATCTAGTTACGCGTTGGTTTGTCAATCGCTTTCTAGCATTATCGGGATCTAAAGAGCCTGGTTTCAAGGAGATTACTCAACATCACGAGAATACCGAAGCACTTGAACAATTGCTAGCCGAATACAGGAAAAATTTAAAAGATTTTCTTCATTTTTTTAGTGAAAAATACGAAAGTAAAAAATTTATTATTGGCGGGAATATTACCAAGGCATGGGATTTAATCAATAAGGACAGGTATTTCGAAGATTTTGAAATCAATCTTGGGAAATATGAAGAAAAAGCAGCAATTATAGGTGCTGCTTCGCTGTTCCAATAATTAGATCCTATTTTCTTAGTATATTTTCGGATATTGTTGCGGATTCACCTCAGTCATGATTTGGTAGGCTATTTCTACCACGTCATCTACTGAAGGCTTCGTAAAATAGTCACCGTCCGAACCGTAAGGAGGTCTGTGCGCCTTGGCAGTCAATGTACGTGGCTGGCTATCCAAATGAAAGTACCCCTCTTGTGTTTCCAATATCTGCTGTAGGATAAACGCAGATGCACCACCGGGTACATCTTCATCAACCACCAAAAGGCGATTTGTTTTCTGAAGAGATTGTGCGCAAATCTGTGTTCGATCAAAAGGTTGTAAGCACTGAATATCCACAATTTCAATAGAGATACCTATTTTTTCTAGCTCTAACGTAGCTTCCTGTACGATGCGTAAAGTAGAGCCGTAAGAAACAACCGTAATGTCTGATCCCGTGCGAATTACCTCTGCTATCCCCAGCGGAACGGAGAATTCCCCAACATTGTTTGGCATTTTTTCTTTTAAGCGATACCCGTTTAGACATTCAATTACCAAAGCTGGATCATCAGATTTTAAAAGCGCATTGTACATTCCCGCTGCCTGGGTCATATTTCGAGGCACACAAATATGCAGGCCGCGTAGTCCTCCTAATAAAAGTGACATAGGAGATCCTGAATGCCATATCCCTTCTAAACGATGGCCGCGTGTACGAATAATGAGCGGAGCTTTTTGCTGGCCTTTCGAACGATAGCTTAAAGAAGCTAAATCGTCACTCAAAACCGGCATGGCATATATCAAATAATCCAAATATTGTATTTCGGCAATAGGTTTGAGACCACGAAGAGCCAGACCAAGTCCTTTACCAATAATAGCTGATTCGCGAATTCCTGTATCAAAAATGCGCAGATTACCAAACTTTTCCTGCAAACCAGCGAAGCCTTGGTTTACGTCTCCTATTTTCCCGACATCTTCTCCAAATGCAATCAAACGATCGTCCTTTAAAAAATTTGCCTCGAAGCAAGCGTTCAATACCTCACGCCCATCTACGATTTTTGCATCCGCCTCGTATTCCGGCGATGATCCGGCGATGTTGAAGGCCGAATTTTGGTTCTCTATAAATAGGTTATCATTATACCGTTGTCGATTTACTTCCTGTTGCCTTGTATACCAGGTAATCAGTTCATCCTTTTCGGCAGAACTTGTAAAGCGCAATTCACGCAAAACGAGACGAACGGTAGAATAAATCTCTTTCAGGGAAGCTTCCGTTATCGATTGTAGTGTTTTAAGTGGCAACTCGACAATCTCGCTGCTCATTTTCGACAACAAAGCGACGGCCTCTTCGAAATCTCCTTGAATGGTTTTGCGGTAATCTGCCCAGGCTCTTTTTTGCTCTTCGCGAACGAATTTTTTCGCTTCAATTTCTATAGCTTCCAATTCTTCTGCCGATGCAATTTCTGAACCCACCAGCCAGTCGCGCATCTTCACGTTACAATCATATTCTTTTTCCCAATTCAGTCTTTCCTGAGATTTATATCGCTCATGCGAACCGGAGGAAGAATGCCCCAAAGGTTGTGTAAGCTCTGTGACATGTACAAAACAAGGTATATGTTGTTCTCGGGCTATTTTTGAAGCTTTTTCATATGTCTCGCAAAGAGCCGGGTAATCCCATCCTCTCACTTTAAAAATTTCAAACCCTTCACCGTTATGATCGCGTTGAAAACCTCTTAATGCTTCCGATATATCCGCCTTCGTAGTTTGTATTTCGTTGGGAACAGATATTCCGTATCCATCATCCCATACGGAAATAACAACAGGAATCTGTTTTACTCCCGCCGCGTTCATCGTTTCCCAGAATACACCTTCGGAAGTGGATGCGTTACCTACTGTACAAAAAACAACCTCGTTACCTTGGTTAGAAAAATACGTTAAATCAGAAAGATCAGTATTTGTTCTATACAATTTAGAGGCTAGTCCCAGTCCCAATATGCGGGACATCTGTCCACCAGTCGTTGAGATATCAGATACCGAATTTTTTTGTTGTGTTTGGTCTACCCAGTTTCCCTGTTTATCAACTAAGCTCTTCGAAAAATGTGCAACCATTTGTCGTCCTCCCGATGAAATATCTGCTTCTATAGTCGGGTTGGCATAGAGTTGCGAAAAGAAATGATAGATTGAACTGATTCCAGACGCAAATGCAAATGTCTGATCACGGTAGTAACCTGAACGCCAGTCACCATTTCGAAAAACCTTAGCCAAAGCAATCTGTGCTAATTCTTTACCATCGCCAAAAATCCCGAATTTTGCCTTACCTGTGAGGACTTCCTTTCTTCCTAATAAGCTAACATATCTGCTTTGTACGGCTAATTTATAATCCTCTAAAATAATATAACGAAAATCATCAAAGCTTAATTTTGACGATGACAAATCAGCTGGCACATTCAAATTCGTTCCTGACATTTCTTTTTCTGGTTTCCTACAAAAATACTAAAATTCCTTTTTACAATATAGTTAATAATTTATTAATATCCTTAAATAATACATCTTAATTATGTACTTTTAGGGCCTATTACATCGTATTTATGAGTGCTAATATTGTATCAAGGCCAGAAAAAGATGGCTCCGCTGGCTTAGGAGATTTAGAAAAAACCGTAATTCTCAACACGTTAATGTCTGTTCCCTTTTCAGAAAGAGATCAAAAATGGCGTGATGTTTTTTTAGATAGTTTACCCGAGGCCAACCTCAAGTTAGGAAATCCTGAGGTCGTCATAGCGGGCGATGGCTTTCCGTATGTTCAATTGGAAACCGTTAATCCGAATGAAAATTTCCAAGCATATGTTATTAGCAAACAATTACCCACGTTACTTTCACAAGGTTTCGGAATAATAATCAATCCGCAACATGATCGGTTAGATTGGGTTCTGTCGTATGGCGATATTGTCAATTACGAATTGAACGATTCATTTTATACGGACACGAGTATCTTTTCAAATAGCAAAGAAAATATAGCAGTTGGTAAGGATGAAAAGATATTAATAGGACAGCCCGCGGACAGTATTTTACCAAAATACCTACGGGCCCAATTAAAAGAGTATTTACTTCATATGGGGGTTAAGGTACCTAAGATCATGCTTATCGCTCGCAATTACGAAGATGAAAATTTGGTATCCCAAGATCTAATATTTAATCTTACACCTGTCCAGTTTAGAAGTGAGAAAGTATATCATGAGATCATGGCAGCGATCTCGTGGTTTTTACCTAAACACTATTCTTTTATGGGAGTGGATGAAATGGCAATTACAAATGGTTTTCAAGCATTATAAAAACAAATGAAGATTAACATAAACATACTGTACATCCTTGGACTGGGCCTTTTGACAAGTTCGTTTACACTATTATATCAAAAGCAACATGAGGATTGGAAACCCCTCTTTAACGGAAAAGATCTAGGCGGATGGACAGCTAAAATTTACCCATACGAAGTGGGGGAAAATTATGCCAATACATTCAGGGTAGAGGGTGATGTTATTCAGGTGAATTACGATGGATACGGAAAATCCTTTGATGATCGTTTTGGACATCTTTATTACGATGTTCCTTACTCTCATTATCATTTAAAGTTAGAATACAGATTTATCGGTGATCTATATCCCGGAGCACCAAGCTATACTTTACGAAATAGTGGCATCATGTTTCATGCTCAAGATCCGAAAACAATGCCTGCCAACCAAGATTGGCCAATATCTGTGGAAATGCAATTCCTCGGTGGGTTGGGCGATGGAAAAACACGCACTACGGGTAACATGTGTTCCCCTGGCACACATATCTATTACAAAGGTGAGTTGTTAGAAACGCACTGTATAAACTCCACCTCAAAAACTTACCATGGTGATCAATGGATAAAAGCCGAACTTATTGTATTAGGAGATTCAATTATTCACCATATCATTGAGGGAGATACCGTACTGAGTTATTCAAAACCACATATAGGTGGTGCTGTAGTCAATAATTTTGACCCACGAATTAAGATAGATGGTGCGGCACTAAAAAGAGGATTTATTGCACTGCAAAGTGAAGGCCAGCCTGTTGAATTTAGAAAAATTCTATTGAAAGACCTTTCTAACGGTACGAAACACTAAAAGAATGTTTTTATTTAACGTAAGAGTTTACGGAATACTTATTAATGAGAGACGACAAGTCCTCATAAGCGACGAGCGCACGCAGAATGTTTCTTTTACCAAATTCCCGGGAGGCGGCCTTGAGTTTGGAGAAGGACTTATAGATGCTTTAAAAAGAGAGTACCTGGAAGAGTGCAATGTTCATATTGACGTAATCAAACATATTTATACCACTGATTTTTTTGAAAAATCGAGTTTCAATGAAAGCCAGATTATTTCCATTTATTATCAGGTAAAACCTTTGGGACCAATTGGGATTAAAATTAAAGAAAAAGCATTTGATTTTGATGCAGACGGTATAATAGACAAAATCGAATCGTTTAGATTTATAGATATTAACGCCCTAAATTTAGCAGATTTGACGTTTAAAACCGACAAAGTAGCTTGGAAAAAATTTATCGAAATGAGTAAGTAACGAGATAAGGTTTTTTACATATTATTTGGTAATTCAGAAAATGCTTTATAATTTTAGGTTGTTGTCTAATAAACAGATGGTTAAATATCTTAAATTAGGACAATACATCGAATTGTAAAACACCTAGATCTATAGGAGTTTTTATTAATAGTTAGTGTGATTTTAAGGCGATATTCCCCATATCGCCTTATTTCTCATGTTACTTAAGGAAGTAAGCCAATAGCGCAACGATGACACCAACTGCAATAATGAGCCATTTAAAATTACCGCCATTATTTCCTTCATCACTCCTAAATCTGTAGTCTCTTTTATACTTGTTCATGTCCATATCTTGTCCCTTTTTAGTGTAGATAGTATACTTCAATTATTATTTTTTATTCACGCTACTCATGGTGGTAAGGCTCCCCTTTCATAATGGAAAATCCCCTATATATTTGCTCTATAAAAAATAGCCTCACCATCTGGTGTGAAAAGGTTAGCTTTGAAAGTGAGAGACTGGAATTAGCCCGTTGCTTTACCAAATCGGAAAATCCATAAGGCCCCCCAATAAGAAATACAAGATGCTGTGTACTTGACACCATTTTTTGCGCAAGAAAGGCAGACAATTCGACCGACCGCAGTTCTTTTCCAAACTCATCCAATAATATAACAAAGTCCTGCGATGTAATGTTTCTAAAAAAAAGCTCAGCTTCCTTTTCCTTCTGCTGTGCTTCTGATAAATTCTTAACATTCTTAATATCTGGCATAATGACTATTTGAAAAGATATATAATGTTTTAATCTTTTCAAGTACTTGTCTATACCTTCCTGGATATACTTGTCGTCTGTCTTTCCTATACACAATAATGTAATTTTCATCTATACGATCTATTTTTTAACGGAGATGAAGCTCACGATTTCGTGCATCCCCCTACCTCGTTTCGTCCTTCAAATTTGTTAAAAATATATTGATTTGAGTAATAGGATTAAACATATTTTATTATCTTCCCGTTATCAAATATCTTACTAACTAAAAAAAACAAAAAAGGCATGAAAAATTTCAAATCACTTGTATGTTCTTTGCTATTGGCTTCAACTTTACCAGCTTTAGCTCAAGAAGATCCTACTAAAGTTTGGACTATAAAGGGTGAAAATACCTTTTTAATCAATCAGAGTTCCTTCTCCAACTGGGCAGCTGGAGGAGTAAATTCCTTTGCCGGCAATTTAACATTAAATTACGACTTCAATTATAAAAAAAACAAATGGATATGGGACAATAAGGTTTTGGCAGCATATGGACAAACGTTCCAAAAAGAAACGGACTGGCGTAAAAATGATGATCGTTTTGTATTAAATAGTTTATTGGGATATGAGGCTACCGAAAAATGGCTATACACGTTCTTCTTAAATTTCAACACACAATTTGCAAAGGGATACACCTTTGAAAATGATGGCAATCGTTCACTAATTTCATCCGGTTTATCACCAGCTTATCTAAGTTTTGGACCGGGTATAGCATATAAAGAATCTGATAATTTCAAAGTAAATATTTCTCCAGCCGCTACACGATTCGTTTTTGTGACCAGTCCTGACATAGATGAAACAACTTTTGGATTAGATCCGGGGAAAAAATCGAGATTAGAATTTGGTGCTTCGCTAGATGCCCACTATAAGAAGGATATTATGGAGAATATAACGTTTGAAAACATCCTAAAGCTATATGCTAATTATTTGGAAGATCCGCAGAATGTAGATGTAGATTATACCGCAAATCTATTTATGAAAGTAAATAGATTCATTACAGTAAATGCAGGAGTTCAATTAATATATGACGACAACACAAAGATTCCAACAATAGAAAACGGCATAGAGACTGGAAGAGGGGCCAAACTACAGGTAAAACAAATTCTTGGTGCTGGGATAACCTATAAATTCTAATATTACAAAAAGAAGCTAGCGCTGTAACAAAAAACTCTCCACGCAGGTGGAGAGTTTAAATTATACTGTTAAAACGATACTACTTTTTAGCAACGATAGTCACTTTAAAGTTGATTTCTTTCGAAATCAAATCGTCTTCCTTACCTGAATAATTTACACCCCAATCTTCACGGGCGATGTTAAAATCTGAAGTAGTTTTTACCGTAGTATCTGTAATCTCATCAACTTTTGCATCAAAAGTGATGTTTTTAGAAATACCTTTGATCGTTAAATTACCGGAAATAACTGCATCACTAGCAGTAGCACCAGCTTTTACCTCAGTAATTACAAGTGAAGCCTCTGGATGCGCAGCTACAGCGAAAAAATCATCAGCTTTCAAGTGACCATCTAGTTTTTCTTTATATTCACCATCCAAATCAGTACTGCTGATAGAAGACATATCCAATACAAAACTTCCGCCTGTGATAGCTCCGTTATCGACATTAATCGAGCCAGATTTTATGTTTACCGTACCTGTATGCGCCCCAGTAACTTTAGTCCCTGTCCATACCAATGTAGATTCCGCAGGAACCACACTATATGCCTCACCAACTACTTGATCAACGGTTTCAACCGAATCTGCTGTTTCAGCCTTTTTACCTTCTGGATTGCCAGCACATGATGCTAAAACCATAGCAGCTGCTGCCGAGAATAAAACGATTTTTTTCATTTCAATATTTGGATTATATGTTTAAACTTGTAATTATACAAAATTAAAATTCTTATCACACTTATCTTTATCAAATTAATTTATTAACATTTAAAAGACATTTCTTTTAATGACCGGAAGGGAGTACATCTACTCTTTTAATATCCGCACCCAGCGTCTTTAGGCGTTCTTCAATGTCTTGGTAACCTCTTTCAATCTGGTCTATATTAAAAATTGTCGATTTACCCTGTGCAGATAAAGCGGCGATCAACAGAGAGACCCCTGCACGAATATCAGGTGACGACATGGAGATACCCCTTAGCTGTGTCTGCTTATTCAAACCAATCACCGTTGCTCTATGTGGATCACACAGGATGATCTGTGCGCCCATATCAATTAATTTATCTACAAAAAACAATCTACTTTCAAACATTTTTTGATGAATTAGTACATTTCCTTTTGCCTGGATAGCGGTTACCAATACGATACTTAACAAGTCAGGAGTAAATCCTGGCCAAGGAGCATCTGAAATCGTCAGGATAGACCCATCTATAAAGGTATCGATTTCATATGAACTCTGGGCGGGGATAAAAATATCATCTCCCCGCAGTTCCATTTTTACACCCAATCTTGCAAATACGGAGGGGATCATACCCAGCTCATTATAACACACATCTTTGATGGTAATTTCCGAACCCGTCATCGCGGCCAACCCGATAAAGGATCCGATCTCAATCATATCAGGCAGCATTCGATGCGCCGTGCCTCCCAGTTTTTTTACACCCTCTATTGTCAACAAGTTAGAGCCGATACCCGTTATCTTTGCTCCCATTCTGTTGAGCATTTTACAGAGCTGTTGTAAGTAAGGTTCGCAAGCAGCATTATAAATCGTTGTTGTACCTTCAGCGAGCACTGCTGCCATAACAATATTTGCAGTTCCAGTTACCGAAGCTTCGTCCAATAAAAGAAACGCACCTTTCAATGCAGTGGCATCGACGTTAAAAAAATGATTTTCAGCATCATAGACAAACTTTGCACCTAACTTCTCAAAACCCAAGAAATGGGTATCCAAACGACGGCGCCCTATTTTGTCACCCCCTGGTTTAGGGATAGCTGCTTTTCCAAATCTGGCTAGTAAAGGCCCCACGATCATAATTGATCCGCGCAACCCTCCGCCCTTTTGTTTAAAGTCGTCAGAAGCAAAATAATCAATATTAATCTCTTTTGCTTCAAACTCGTAGGTATCCTTATTCAATCGGTTAACGATTACCCCCAAAGAACCCAAAAGTTCGATAAGCTTGTTTACATCCTTGATATCAGGAATATTACTTATGGTAATTTTCTCTTCCGTCAGCAATACCGCCGACAATATTTGTAATGCTTCGTTTTTGGCTCCCTGAGGAACAATTTCACCCTTTAAAGGCTTTCCACCAATAATTTCAAAAGCGTTCATAGTTGGATTAAGTATCGAAAAATATTCTTAAAAACAAAACCTTCATGTCCGTAACATCAACCGTCATAAAGGTTCTTGATGACCATCGAACCGAACCGCCAGAAGGACGGGAACTCATCGATGTAGCTAAATATACGTTCTAGCTACTTACTACAAGTAACTTCGTATTCTTTACTTTTTATACGTATTACTCTGATAAGGCTTTCTATTATTGTTGTTGCTACTGCTACTGCCCATTTTTCGTCTGCCGCTATTATTATTGTTGTTATTGTTACTTTGTCTTTTACCATTCTGATTACTTTTCTGGTTACTTGACGCAGCGACTTGTGTTTTCCCCCTATTACCTGGAGGCGGGGTACGAAAATCTAATTTAGTAAGAACTGTATCTTGCGGAAGGCTTAAAGCTCCTTTTGAAAGCTCTTTTAAATCTTCAATAATCTGCAAGTCGTTTACCGAATCTTTATTCCAAGTAATGTAAGCCATTTTCATAAAGTTAGCTACGCTCAACGTCATCTGCTGCTTTACATCTTCATTCGTCACTCCTTTCGCCTTCTCAATCATCTGTTCCACGATGTGACCATAATGTTTGAAGCGTATTCTATTTTGAGGATACGGAATAGGTTGAGGCTTCACGTTCATATCCTCTTTTGTAGGGATAGGATAAGGAGAATCTACATCTATTTTAAAATCAGAAATGATATGAAGATGATCCCAAAGTTTATGTTTGAAATCAGAAACATCTCTTAAATGAGGATTAAGTACCCCCATCATATCTATAACGACTTGCGCTAATCTATTGCGCTCTTCTTTTTCGGGTATAGTACAAATATGGTCGACCATATTTTGTACATTTCTTCCATATTCCGCCAAAATTAAGTTTGAACGGGTACTGTTATAATCAAAATTCATATAGAACGGTTAAACGCTATAATAACGTTATTTATATTATTTTATTTTAAAAGTCCTACTATTGGACTATTCTTAGTTTTGCAAATTTAAGCAACAATTGTTTCTGTCCCAATTCTTTGAAAGAAATAGTTGCTTTCATATCCGGTTTATTTCCTTCCAGATTTACCACTTTTCCAAATCCGAACCGTTCGTGTTCCACTTCCATTCCTATTTGAAGGGTGCTCGTGTCGGATGGAGCGAATCCCGCGGTAGGGACATGTGCTTTTGGTAATATGGATGTCGTTTTCATAACCTTTGGCTTTGGTTTTGAAAAAGTATCCTTTTGCTGCCATGTAACACGCTCAGATTGAAAACCGTCATCCTCTTTAGTGGGCATTCGCGGCTTAAAGTCGAGCTCTAAACAAGCCGGATTAAGCTCGTCCAAGAATCTACTTGGTTCACAATTATTCAATGTACCCCATCGATAACGTGAAGTTGCATACGACAAATGTAGCTTTTTTTCCGCTCGCGTCACAGCAACATAAAATAGTCTTCGCTCCTCTTCCAATTCTGTTCTTGAATTAAGCGACAGCTGAGACGGAAAAAGATTCTCCTCTAATCCCACAATAAATACGTTCGGAAATTCCAAACCTTTGGACGAATGAATGGTCATTAAAGAAACCGTATCGGCATTCGGGTTCTTATCGTTATCGTCATTCGTCAACAGCGCTATATCCTGAAGGAATACATCTAATCCCTTTTCTTCGATATCTTCCCGTTCCGAAAACTCTTTGATCCCATTTAATAGCTCTTGAATATTTTCGTACCTATTTAAGCCTTCCACCGATTTGTCTTCGTACAGATCTTTCAATATTCCGGAATGCTGTGCAATATGCATTGCTGTTTCAAAAGCACTGTGGTTATTACCAACAGCCTGAAAACTTTGAATCATCAATGCAAAACCTGATACTGCGTTAAAACTTCTCCCATCAAGAAACATTTGCGCATTCACGACAACATCCCAGATACGGTATTGCTGCTGGTCTGCCGCCACAATTATTTTTTCGATTGTAGTATCCCCTATTCCCCGTCGTGGGTAGTTGATCACCCGCTTTAGTGCTTCTTCATCGTTCGGATTATACGTTAATCGAAAGTAAGCTATTAAATCTTTAATTTCTTTACGTTGGTAGAATGATGTACCACCATAAATTTTATAAGGTACATTTAATTTGCGAAGCGCCTCCTCCATAGCCCTAGACTGCGCATTGGTACGATACAGAATCGCAAAATCTTTATAATTATAGCTCTTGATAGATTTTTCCTGAATAATTGCTTCGGCAACAATTTTTCCTTCTTCGTTATCCGAGAACGCCCGAGCTACCTTTATCTTGTCTCCCTCCTCATTGTCAGAAAACACGTTTTTCTCCAGTTGATTTTTATTATTTGCGATGATACTATTTGCCGCATTAACGATCATCTTGGTTGATCGATAATTCTGTTCTAGTTTATAGACCTTCACATCTGGATAATCTTTTTGAAAATTCAAGATATTCTGAATGTTTGCACCACGAAACGCGTAAATACTTTGCGCATCGTCGCCCACTACACAAATATTCTCATTCACGGCAGCCAGCCGCTTAACAATCAGATATTGTGAAAAATTTGTATCCTGATATTCGTCAACCATTAAGTACTTAAACTGGTGCTGATATTTATGCAACACCTCCGGAAACTTGTTCAATAACACATTTGTTTTGAACAGTAGATCGTCAAAATCCATGGCTCCTGCACGATAGCACCGTTGCGCATAGGTCATATAGATTTCCCCGAGCTGTCCTCTTCCATTTTCACGATCCTCAGCCAGGATAGCTTCATTTTTGTTATACTCCTGAGGAGATATCAAATTATTCTTGGCAGACGAAATCCGTCCATATACATGATTGACATTGTATAGCTTATCGTCCAAATTCATCTCTTTGAGGATCGCACGCAATAAGCTTTTGGTATCATCGGTATCGTAAATGGTAAAATTCTTCGGGTAGCCAATGAGCTCCGCCTCCACCCGCAAAATACGTGCGAAGATAGAGTGAAATGTACCCATCCAAATATTTTTTGCTTCCGCCCCCACTACTTTCATGATACGCTCGCGCATCTCTTTAGCAGCCTTATTGGTAAAGGTCAAAACTAATATATTGAAGGGGTCAACACTTTTGTTGATTAAATGTGCTACGCGATACGTGATGACACGGGTTTTCCCCGAACCTGCTCCGGCCACAATCATTACCGGCCCTTCAGTCTGTTCTACGGCCGCGCGTTGTGAGGGGTTTAATCCTGCTAAATAATCCAAAATATTGTGAATTTTTTATCCGTTAGAAAATATGGTGTAAAGTTAATAAAAATCATTTTATATACCGGCAGACTCTTCTATAATAAAACAAAAAACGTAACTTCAATAATTATAGTAACCTTCATGAAAAAACTGTTAATCTTCACTGCACTGCTATCAATGCACTTTTCTAATGTACAATCACAGAAAAGTAAGATTCCAAAAGACTTTACATACCTACACGACGTAATACCGAATATCGAATATGACATCCGATATTACGGCAGCCACAATTTTGTCGGAAGTCCCATCGACGGATACGAATGTCCGACTGCAATTTTGTCCCTCCGGGCAGCTCAAGCTTTAGCAAAGGTTCAACAACAGCTTAATACCCGCGATTTAGGTTTGAAAATATTTGATGCCTATAGGCCTCAGCGTGCAGTCGATCATTTCATTAGATGGGCAAAAATGACACATGATACCGTTGCGAAATTCGAATTTTATCCTATGGTGGATAAAAAAGATCTTTTCAAGAAAGGATATATCGCCACCCGATCAGGACATAGCAGGGGAAGCACAGTAGACCTCACCATAATAGATTTAAATACAAGAAAAGAACTCGATATGGGAAGTCCCTTTGACTTCTTTGGCGAAAAATCCCATCACAATTCCGTGCATATTACCAATGAACAGAAGAAAAACAGGCAACTTCTTAAATCCGTGATGGAAAAACATGGCTTCAGATCGTATTCAGAAGAGTGGTGGCATTACACCTTAAACAACGAACCCTATAAAGAAACCTACTTTGATTTTCCAGTACAGTAGCCCCATAAAAAACCTACTGTTCGAGGAGTAAGCTATATTATTTTCCTGCCCTTAATTAAAATGGCGCGTCATCTGGCATATCATTCATCCGGGAAGGCATGGTGATACCACCACCTCCGCCAAAATTCTCAAAGGATGCAGAAGGCAGTATAGCCGAAGGTGCACCGAAAGGATTATCTCCACCCCCAGAGGCAAAGGAATCCCCCCCCATACCCGCGAAATCATCTTCCAAATCCACAAATTTCACATATTTACCTATAAATCGTAAAGGAACAATCCCTGTTTCTCCGTTACGGTGTTTTGCGATAATTACCTCTCCCACTCCCACAGTCGATCTTCCCTCTTCATCTTCGGTAAGACCATAATACTCCGGACGATACAGGAAGAGTACCATATCCGCATCCTGTTCGATAGATCCCGACTCCCTTAAATCCGAGAGCATAGGTCGTTTGCTATTACCTGGTCTAGATTCAACTGCGCGACTCAATTGAGATAGGGCCAATACCGGAATATTTAACTCTTTTGCGACAGATTTCAAAGCACGGGATATACTACCAATTTCCTGTTCCCGGTTTCCACCACCTTTGCCTTCAGCTTTACCATGCATCAATTGCAGGTAATCGACAATTACCATCTGGATATCATGTTGCGCTTTCAGACGTCTACATTTAGCCCTGAATTCAAATACATTCAGTGCAGGTGTGTCATCGATAATCAACGGTGCTTCGGTTAATCTTCCGATTCGGGAATGCAGTTGTTGCCATTCATGATCTGCTAAATTACCTTTTTTGAGTTTTTCTTGTTCTATTTCGGTTTCTCCGGCAATAAGGCGATTCACGAGTTGAACGGAAGACATCTCCAATGAGAATACTGCTACCGGCTTGTTGTGGTCTACCGCAGCATTGCGTGCGACGGACAATACAAAGGCTGTTTTACCCATTGCAGGACGGGCAGCTATAATAACCAAATCCGAAGGTTGCCATCCTGAAGTCATACGATCCAAGGCCGTCAAACCCGAAGGAACTCCCGTTAATCCATCTGTTCGATCCCGTAATAATTCCAAATTGGAGATTGCTTCCCGCATGATATCATCCATTTTCCGGGAATCCCTACGCAAGTTATTTTGAGCAATATCAAATAAACTCTTCTCCGCATGATCTAGTAGATCGAAGATATCACTGGTTTCATCATATGATGCATTGATAATTTCGGTCGAAACTTTTATTAACTCGCGCTGAATATATTTTTGGGAAATGATACGGGCATGATATTCAATATTAGCTGCAGAAACTACGCGGTCTGTAAGCTGTGTAATATAGTACGCTCCACCCACCATTTCCAAAGCCCCCATTTTACGCAACTCTACCGTTACGGTCAATAAGTCTATGGGAGACGTTTTTTGAAATAAACTAAAGATCGCTTCAAATATCTTCTGATGCGATTCTTTATAAAAAGAATCCGGTTTTAAAATATCAATTACTTCACTCAATGCATTCTTTTCCAACATCAATGCACCCAATACGGCCTCTTCCAAATCTACCGCTTGCGGAGGGAGTTTACCTAAACCACTTATTAAGTTATTTAGGTTAGTACGTTTCTTGTTAAAGTTGGTACGACCGGTATTAGACGACTGCGCAGAAAATTCTTGATCCATACTATATATTTTTAGGGCTTACCCGCCATTTTGAGTTCCGAATTTTACGGGATAACAAAAGTAACAAAAATACACCTACGTTTATTTTTAAGTTCTAAACATTATAAAAAAGTTGCATCAACAATTATAGAATTTTCGTTTGTAATTTCCATTCCTTTATCCACACAAAATGTTTAAAAAATGTTAACTATTTTTTAGACAATCTCACTATCAAAAAGTTACATACATGTTAATAACTTTAACGGATGTTAATAACTACAAAAGCAATACTGGCTCAACCTTTTAATAAGCTGTGATACGTTAACTTTTCATAATCAATACATTAAGCTAATATTTACAAAAAACAATCTTTTGATTTAATTTTCAGCTACATTTTAAGACACTATTTTTCACCCAAATAGATTATTTGTAAATGGAGACAAAACTTGCATGTGATAAATATTATCCATACCGAGCTTACACGTTCACCGTGGGCAAACCAGTAACCGCCTGGCGTTCATTCATACATTATGAGCATACACTAAAGAATAAAAATTGCAAATATCCATCTCATGTATAATCGCCGATAAAAGCAAATTACGAATAGTATTTTTCTGTCCGGTATATTCACCCGAGTTTAGCTTCAATGGCATACATAAGACCGCTACGCTAAGTTTGTGAATGCAAAGCATTTTATCTAAGTTTGCGTTATGTCAAATGATGCTTCTACACTAAAACCCTATAAGTCCAAAGACGGCGGAAAGAAAGAACAAGTAGCTGATATGTTTAATAATATATCCAAGACTTATGACCTTCTTAATCGGGTAATGACGATGGGTATTGATACCATATGGCGCAAAAAAGCAATCCGGTCTTTAAAGAATATTCAGCCACAGCTCATACTCGATGTTGCGACCGGCACCGGTGACTTCGCGATTGAATCCATCCGTATCCTTAATCCAAAAAAAATAATAGGTGTAGATATTTCCCAGGGCATGTTGGAGGTAGCAGCAGAAAAAATCAAGAAAAAAGGGCTACAAGATCAATTTGAAGTCCAATTGGGTGATTCTGAAAAGCTTCAATTTGACGACAACACATTTGACGCAGTTACGGTAGCTTTTGGGGTGCGTAATTTTGAGAACCTAGAGCAAGGACTTGCAGACATCTATCGGGTTTTAAGACCCGGAGGTAAAGCCGTGGTATTGGAACTTTCAAATCCGACGGCATTTCCGGTCAAACAATTGTATCACTTTTACTTTCATAAACTAACCCCTGCTTTGGGTAAATTGATTTCCAAAGATGCGAGTGCGTATTCTTACCTTCCAGAATCGGTTGCTAGATTTCCGGATGGAGAACGATTTGCAAAAATAACCAGCAAAGTAGGATTTAAGGAAACAATAGTCAGGCCGCAAACATTTGGATTTTGCACCATTTACGAAGCAACTAAATGAAAAAACTGTCCGCCCTCATCATATTTATATTTGCGGTAACGTTTAGTTACGGTCAGCGCGGCTTTTCACTTCCTTTTAGTTCGGTTTATGATGAAAACGCTCCTCTTCTATTGGGGTTGCAATACAATTATGTAAACCAAAATTACATACTAGGTCTAAAAAAAGGATGGCAGGGCGAATCCATTGATTACCCAGCTGACAACATCAATGATGTAGGCGAATTACAAGGCATAAGATCCAAAACGGGATCGGGATTTTCGGTGAGTATTCCAGTAGACTTCCGCGCTACTGAAAATCTCTACTTCACGTTTAGCCCCTCTTTCCTATTCATCAATAATCTGGGGATTGAGTACAGCAGCATGGATGAAACTAAAGAGCCCTTACTCCGGAAAACAAGGCATATTCAGACTTCCACTTCGGGATCCAACTTCAATGCATTCGAATTCCCTTTTAACATCAAATTCAGATCTGACGAGAAAACCCTTAAAAACAAATTCAATAGATACAGAGGCTATGTAACAGGAGGTGCACGCTATTCAAGATGGATCGGTATTAACGGAGAATACAATGCTTTACTTAAAGAATCTTCAGAAATCGCAGAATCCATTATCTTAAAACCCGGATATCTCTCCTGGGAATTTGGCATCGGCGCAGATATTTTCTTTCCTTATTTTAAGATGTCGCCCGAGATCAAGTTTAATCAAAGTTTTAAATCTGTATTAGACCATCAGCATCCATTAGCAGCGGGCAACCAATTTATGGCCCCCTTAGAGAAAGGTCTGATACGTAATATTTATTTGAGTGTCATTTTCCAATAAGCAATCGGTTACTATGAGAACGGTATTGATTACAGGTGCAAGTTCAGGAATCGGGGCAGCCTGTGCAGAAACATTAGCAGCAGAGAATTACAGACTAATATTATGTGCTCGAAGAGAAGATCGACTTGACGCACTAAAGCTCAGCATCTTACGCAAGTACCCTACCTGTGAAATTCACATTATGGTATTGGATGTGCGCGATTACGAAGGAACATCTTCGGCTATAGAAAGTCTCCCCGAAGCTTGGAAAAACATAGACATACTGATCAACAATGCCGGGTTGAGCCAGGGATTAGAGCCGATTCAAGACGGTGATATTGGCGATTGGGATCGAATGATCGACACCAATGTAAAAGGTTTGCTCTACGTCACCAAATCCGTAAGCCCTCTTCTCAAGAAAAGTAAGACCCCACATATTATCAATATCGGATCTATTGCGGGAAAAGAGGTATATCCCAATGGCAATGTGTATTGCGCTACTAAACATGCTGTAGATGCACTTAATAAAGCCATGCGGATTGATCTACTTCCTTTTGGCATAAAAGTTACGGCGGTTAATCCGGGAATGGTAGAAACAGAATTTTCGGAAGTTCGTTTTAAAGGTGATACAGAAAAAGCCAAAAGTGTATACATGGGGCTCACGCCATTAAATGGTTTTGATATTGCTGAGATTATCAGCTTTGTTTTATCAAGACCTACGCATGTCAACATCAATGACTTGCTGGTTATGCCTACAGCGCAGGCAAACGGAACAATAATCAACCGAAACAGCTAATTTGGAGAACAAGATTAAAACATCAAAGAACAATAACTTTTGAACCGAGCATGCGAGTTCATCTGTATATAATTTTCACTTATTACTCATTAAACTATGTCATTAGAACAACAAATCAATCAAGATATCAAGGCGGCGATGATCGCGAAAGACAATGCCAGATTAAGGGGGCTCCGCGCCGTAAAAGCCGCGATTTTATTAGCTAAGACTGAAAAAGGCGGCGGCGAAGAAGTTTCCGAGGAAACTGAGATCAAGGTATTACAAAAATTGGTTAAGCAGCGCAAAGAATCAGCTGAGATTTATAAAGCACAAGGGCGCGAAGATTTGTTACAGATCGAAGTAGAAGAACAAGAAGTTATCGAAGAGTATCTTCCAAAACAGCTGGATAGAAGTGCAATTGAGACTATCATTAAAGAAATTATTTCATCTACCGGTGCTTCGGGGATAAAAGATATGGGAAAGGTGATGGGCGCAGCCAATCAAAAGCTCGCAGGCCAAGCTGACGGAAAGACAATCTCTGAGGTAGTAAAATCTCTATTAGCGTAATGAACATCATCTGGAAGATAAAAGCATTTGAAAATTTGTCTCCCTACGAATTATACCAAATCCTGAAGTTGCGGATCAATGTCTTCATGCTCGAGCAGGAATGCTTATACGCAGAATGCGATGACAAAGATTTAAAAGCGGAGCACCTTTTTGGTTTCCATGAAAACAACATCATTGCGTATACGAGGTTACTTCCTCCGGGCATATCGTACAAAGAGTGTTCTATCGGTAGAGTAGTAACCGCTTCCGACTATAGAAAATTTGGAATTGGGAGAGCGTTAATGGAAAAAGCTATTGAGCGAATTGTATCCGAATTCCCCGGCAGTGGCATCCGTATAAGTGCGCAGGCCCATCTTCAAAACTTCTACGAAAGTTTGGGGTTTCAAAAAGAAACCGAGCCGTATTTAGAGGATAATATTCCCCATATCGAAATGGCTTTACATGTAAACAAGTAAAGGGCTACGATTGTCCCTCTACTTGTTTATTACGACTTCCGTATACTTTATCCCGCTCATAAGTGGCGATGTGCCTTTCCTTCTTTGCTGCGTAGATATCTTCTAACACGATCATTATACCCGTTTCTTCTACTTCTCCAAATTCGTCATTCAATGCTGTTCCGAAAGTCATCATCGATGGAGACAGATTCATGTATGTATTGATCAAGGGAGGGATATTCTCGCCGAGTTCCCTTACTTTGGTATTTACAATCTTATAACCTTCTTTATAAGATAAGCCTTCAAAAATACCCCTATACTTCGTAATATCTGTTTTATAGCCTAAGTTCAGATTTTCATAAGGTTTAACTAATCCTTTCTTATCCGGAAAATAAGATTCCATAAAATAAATCAACAGATCTCTCGCTTCCGCGTTAAAATGTGGATACATAGTTACTTTACCAAATAGGTATTTCACATCGGGTGTAATTTCCACTAATGCCCCCAAACCATCCCAAAGGTTATCAAGGGAGAATAGCCCCTTTCTGTTATCAATCGCGGGTTGATATTTAGGTTGTACCCAGGATCTACCGAGTTCAATCGTGTAAGGAAGGTATTCCTTTTTGAATTTATCTGAGAAATCAAAATAATGAGCCGTTGACAGGTGTATCTCGCCCTGCTGATCGATAGCGTCATCACATTTGATGACACGGTAACCGGCTATGATTTCTTCGTCGTCTGGATTCCAGGCTATTAATTGATCATAATTATGTGCCGAGGTGTCATTTTCGTCAATATCCAATGGCAACCCTGTCCCTCCACCGGCACTCCTAAATGTAACCTCTCTCAAACGTCCAATTTCGCGCATAATGTTAGGTGCATAGTGATAATTCACGACATACACTTCGTTATTGCCATTATTGGTATATCTCAAAAAAGCTTCTTTTGTTAATTCCGCTTTTATCAGGTCTCTCTCTACTGGAGGTATAATTTCTTGCATACACTATTTATTGTCCTTCGCCATTTCATAAACGAGCTGCTTAACATCTGCAGCCCACTGCCTCTCATTTTTTGCCGTATCAAAATATGAATACGGTATCTTTTTTCCAATTTTTATGGTTACCCGTTGCCCTCTTTGCGAAAACATTTCATCTGGTAAATATAACATCTCCATGTTAAACTTTACCCCTAATTTTTGTCTCCATCGAGAAAAATTATAAAAGAAATTAGAATTCTTTCCTTCAATAAAAACAGGAACTATATTTTTTTTATATTTTTTGGCTTTTGAAATAAAGCTTTTTTTCCATTCTAAATCAACAATTTCGCTATTGATTTTACGAGATACCAATCCTGCCGGAAACACCAGCAGAGCATGATCAGCAGCATATGCTTCATCTATAGCAGATATCGCGTTTTTATTTTGTCCGCCTACTTTATTCACCCCTATGAAAAGAGGTTCTAAGTTGCGGATATTGAGCAAAATATCGTTTACCAAAAACTTCACATCCCTGCGATAGCGTCCGATGGCATGCATAAATGCGATACCATCCAATCCACCAAGGGGATGATTAGAAGCAAAAATAACACTTTCATCAATAGGAATGTTATCTTCGCCTTCCAAAACAACTTCAACACCTAATTCATTAATCAATGCATCCACAAAATCCAACCCATACAAATCCTTGTATGTGGTCATTATATAATTTATTTCATCTTCGTGGATCGTACGTTTTAAATAACTAATTAATGGTTTAGGTATCCATTTGGCCAGTCTTGGACTTTTTTTATGTATAACTTCTCTTACTTGTATAAACTTATCTTGCTCAGTCGCCATGTGTTATGGTTGAATTCAAAATCTTCACGTGTCCCGTACCGTAAAAGTACATAAAATTATATTAAGTATATAAGAAAAATAATGAACTACTTAGGAATAATCAGTATGTTTGATAGGGATAACTGTCCTGAGAACGCGCATTTATCGAAGTTTAAGAATAACGATTAAACGTTTTGCTTTTTTTATTGTTTAACATATAAAAGATTACAATGTTCATTGGCCAATACATATCAGCTGATTTTCATGAAGTTCTACCAAAAGACTCTGTAGATTTTGTATTGAATAACATGAATGAATTTCAAGTCAAATATTTGCCTGTTGTAAGTAACGGCCGATATCACGGACTTATATCCGAGGATTTACTTTTAGAACAAATCGACGGCAATCTTCCGATAGAAGTACTATCGACTAAATTCAGACCAATTTATTTATTCGATTACCAACATATTTACGACGCGTTACAGCTTATTGCGTCTTACGATTATTGTATTATTCCCATTTTGAATAAAAATCATGAATATATTGGCATATTAACAAAGCAGCGCCTCTTGGTGGCACTGAACGAAACCCTAGGGTATCAGGAAGGCGCTATAATCGTTTTAGAATTAGGCATGCGAGACAATGCCCTTTCTCACATCGCGCGCCTCATCGAAGCCGAAAACACACTTATCCTGAGTACCGCGGTGCGTCCAATTGCAGAATCTTCAAAATTAGAGCTCACCATCAAAGTAAATAAAACGAATATTGCAGCTATTGTTTCTTCGCTGTGGCGTAATGACTACGTTGTAAAGGCGACTTTCAGAGATGGTGGAGACCAGTCGGATATCCAAGACCGATATGACCTTTTGATGAATTATTTAGATTTATAAGTATATCTTTTGCATTTTTGTGCAAAACATAAATTTGTCCAAAACATAAAACTTCGTCATGAGTAATATCGCTATAGCCATATACGGAAGAGCTTTTAATACATCTGTAAATACATTCGTAGAAGAGCTTTTCACTTTCCTTGCAGAAAAAGAGATAGACATATACTTATACGATGAGTTTTACACCTTCCTCAAAGCGAAAATTTCCTGTCCATACAATTTAAAAACATTTACATCGTATGCTGATCTTCCTACGCATATCAATTTTATGCTTAGTTTGGGCGGCGATGGCACCATGCTATCCGCAGTATCCATCATCAAAGACACGGGAATCCCGATCGCCGGTATAAACTTTGGCCGATTGGGATTTTTAGCAAATATTCAGAAAACCGAGATTAAGGAAGCTTTGCAAAAAATCTTGAATGGCGAATATACTATTCAACCCCGCGCATTGTTAGCGGTTGAGACAGAAGGGCATGATTTATTTGGCGGAGAAAATTTCGCACTTAATGACATCACGGTGTTCAGGTTTGATACTTCATCCATGATCACCATTAACACAACCATAAACGGAGAGCTGCTCAATTCCTATTGGGCAGACGGATTAATCATAGCTACCCCTACCGGATCTACCGCCTATTCCTTGAGCTGCGGTGGGCCAATTATTATGCCCGGAAGTGGAAATTTTGTCATTACCCCTATTTCTCCGCACAATCTAAACGTAAGGCCCATTGTTGTTTCTTCCGATATGGAATTGTGCCTCGAAATTGAAAGCAGAACGGAAAATTTCATTTTAAGTTGCGATTCCAGAAGTGAAACACTACCGACTTCCACTCGATTAACCGTAAAAAAGGCACCTTTTGGTATTAACTTAATACGATTAGAAAAAGATGCCTATTTCAGCACCTTACGCGAAAAGCTCCTTTGGGGAATTGATGTACGTAATTATTAGACCATCGAGCGCTATTCCTTACTATTTAACAAAATTTAAAGATAAAGTATTCTATTAAAAACTTTATCTTTACATCCAAAATCAATAAGATTGGTCTACTTCCGATATATCATTATTCTATTTATACTCTGTGCACAAGTAAAATCCTATGCACAGCAGTACGAATTTGGTATTACAGGATTTGGAACCGGTTATATGGGCGATATTAACCCTAACAATCCTTTTTATTACCAAAATATTGGCGGGGGTCTATCGGTAAAATACAATCTAAACTCCACATGGGGAATCAAGGCTGGATTTAACTATCTCGCGCTCCATGGAAGTGATTTGGATTCAAAATTCAGTGCGCAACAAGATCGAGGACTACAGTTTAACAACAACCTTAAAGAGCTTTCTATAACCGCAGAATTTAATTTTTTTAGATTTATTGCAGGCAGAGCGATCAATCGTTACACCCCCTATCTTCTCGCCGGTGTATCTGTTGCAAGGCACAATCCTTATGTTAGATTAGACGACACAACTATTAAGTTAAGGGAGTTGCAATTAGAGTATGATGCAGAACACAATCCTGACAAATATTCAAAAACTGCCTTTTCTATACCTTTTGGATTAGGGTTTAAATACAATATTAAAGGCCCTTGGAGCGTTGGTGCAGAAGTAATATATCGTACGACCTTCAATGACAACGTGGACAATGTGAGTAAAAATTACGCTACCTCTCGCCCGAGAACACCTACAGTACCCACAGAAACATGGGATTTCTTAGCCGATCCGAGTGGTCAGCTTGAAGCAAATGCGGGCAGAGCTAGGGGAAATGGGAAAAACTACGACGGCTATATGACTGCCGGATTTACATTAACGTACACCTTAATAAGTGCAAAATGTTATTGGTGGCAATAGGTTTATAGATTGTGAAGAAGAACATCATGACAATGAATGATAAACTAGACAAGAATAATATACCCCGGCATATTGCCATTATAATGGATGGTAATGGGCGTTGGGCTAAAGGTCTAGGCAAGCTGCGCGTATTTGGGCATCAAAACGGCGTGAGTGCTGTTAGAGAAACTTTAGAAGGAGCTGTTGAAATAGGTGTACAATATCTAACACTCTATGCTTTTTCCTCAGAAAACTGGAATCGTCCGAAAATAGAAGTCAAGGCGTTGATGGAATTGCTGGTTAACTCTTTGAGTAAAGAATTGAAGACTTTCCAGAAAAATGGTATTCGGTTGAATACCATTGGAAACATTAGCGATTTACCAGTTAATTGCCAAGAGAAGTTGAAAGAAACCATAGCAGCGACGCAATCAAATACCACGTGCACGCTCACACTCGCATTGAGTTATGGCTCCCGTAAAGAAATAGTGGATGCCACCAAAGCAATTGCCAGTCAAGTGAGGGATGGTCGTTTAAGTGTAGAAGATATCACCGAAGATATATTTCAGCAGCACCTTTACACCGCAGATCTGCCCGATCCCGATTTGATGATTAGAACCAGTGGAGAATATAGAATCAGTAATTATCTTCTATGGCAGCTGGCTTATACTGAGCTTTGGTTTACCCCAAAGATGTGGCCCGAATTTACAAGAAGTGATTTATTTGAGGCCATAGTTGATTTTCAGCAGAGGGAACGTCGATTTGGAAAAACAAGTGAACAGTTATAATGAAACCAGCATGGGCTACTGCTCAAAGAAGGAGATTGATTAAAAAAGCTCGTTGGAGCTTCAATGCTATTTAACAACGATTTATTATAATGAAAATATTACCTTTGTACCGGAAACGCTAAAAATTAACTAAGTAGACGTATTTTTCTTTTAACAAAAATTAACAACAGTTTGATGTACTTTAGCATCCATAATAACAAGTAATGAAGCAACTATATATACTGATAACAGCATTTTTTTTATTGAGCTGGACATCGACATTTTCGCAAATAGGCAAGAATCCAATTAATCTTTCAGATCCCAATGAAATAAATTATTTACAACCTAAAGATTACGTAATAGGTGGCATCACGGTATCTGGAGCTCAATATTTGGATTCAGAAGTATTGATTACGATCTCTAAGCTTGTGGTTGGTCAATATATAGAGGTTCCCGGAGAAGCTACTGCAAATGTTATTAAGAATTTGATGGGTCAAAATTTATTCGATGATGTGCAGTTGTGGGCAACACGAATTGAAGGAGAAAACATCTTTTTTGATATTCGTGTACAAGAGCGGCCACGCCTTACCCGGGTTGACATCAATGGACTCAGCAAATCACAAACAGAAGAAGTTCGCAAAAGACTAAATGAAGGTGCCGGTAAGATTGTTAATGAAAACCTATTGCAATCTACCCGATCCACCATACAGCGTTTCTTACGCGAAAAATCGTTCTTGTATCCCGATATAAAAATTGAAACCCTTAAAGATACTGCACAAGCTAACAATGAAATCGTAGTTGTTGATGTAGAAAAGAATAAAAAAATCAAAGTTCGCAAAGTTAACTTTACGGGCAATGAGATTTTTTCCAATAGTCAGATGTCAAAATTCTTAAAGGGCGTGAAACCACGTAAATGGTATAGAATTTTTGGCCCTGGTAAGTTTAAAGAAGACAAGTATCTCGAAGCGAAGGAAACATTGGTCTCAAAATTACAAGACAAGGGTTACCGTGATGCTCAGATTCTATCGGACAGTATCTATCGTTATGATGAAAATGAAGTTGCTATCGATATAGAAGTATATGAAGGTCCTAAATATTACGTTGGTAGTATTGACTGGACAGGTAATACGCGCTATAAAGATTCAGTATTGAATATGATATTAGGCATTGAAAAGGGAGATGTATACAGCGAAGAAAAAATGATCACCAAGTTGATGGGGCCTACCCGCAATAGTGATGATATCAGTGCGCTTTATCAAAATGACGGGTATTTAACATTTAGCATCAACCCAGTTATCAAGCGCATCAACCAAGATAGCGTAGATTTAGAAATCCAGGTAAGTGAGGGCAAGCAATACACGATCAATAATGTTATTGTAAAAGGTAACGATGTAACGAATGACCGTGTTGTATTACGTTCCATCTACACAAAACCAGGTCAGAAATATTCACGCGAGCTCATTATGAGAAGTATCCGCGAGATATCCCAACTGGGTATGTTTGATGAGCAAAAAATCACACCAGATATCCCTTCCTCATCGATGAATCACGAAGAAGGCACCACCGATGTTGTATTTAATGTCACCGAAAAACCTTCTGATCAAGTAGAACTATCGGGTGGTTATGGTGCCGGTCAAATCATCGGTACACTGGGTTTAACCTTCAACAACTTTTCGACGAGCAACTTATTCAAAAAAGACGCTTGGAAACCCCTTCCGCGTGGAGATGGCCAAAAGTTAAGTGTTCGGGGACAGACATCCGGTAAACGTTATCAATCTTATAGTTTTTCGTTCACTGAACCTTGGTTAGGCGGTAAAAAACCAGTTTACTTTGGTTTGAGTGCTTATACTTCAAACTCTTCATACGGCGGTTTTAATTACTACACGGGAGAGCAGATGGTACGAGATTCTGAATTGAACCGTATTTGGATGACCGGGGTTACCGCCTCATTAGGTAAGCGCCTACAGTGGCCCGATAACTATTTCCAAATCAATAGCTCATTATCTTTTCAGCGGTATAAATTACAGAATTACGGTAATTATTTCCTATTTTCTGATGGTACTGCCTATAATGTTAACTTTACCCAGGAGATTAGCCGTAACTCGGTAGATGCACCAATCTACCCCACATCCGGATCACACATCAAATTTTCCGTACAATTAACGCCTCCGTACTCTTTATTTAATAACATTAATTATGAGACTGCTGCGGACAACGTTAAATACAAATGGACGGAATACCACAAATGGAAATTTGATTCCCAATGGTACACCAAGGTCGTGGGCAAATTAGTTGTAAAAACCCAAGCTCAATTTGGGTATTTAGGAAGCTATTCGGATGAGACACCGACTTCTACCTTTGAGCGATTCAAATTAGGCGGTGATGGTATGCAAGGATTTGACTTCTTACAAGGTTCAGAGATTTTGGCAATGCGCGGTTATGCCAATGGTACTGTTATTCCCGAATCTACCGGTAATGGATTCCAACAAATTGCGATCAACTCAGGTAGTCCAATCTATGCTAAATATCAATTGGAACTACGTCATCCTGTAATGCTGAATGAACAAGCTACCGTATTTGTTTTAGCTTTTGCAGAAGCAGGTAATACCTGGAATAAATTCTCGGAGGTAAATCCATTTAAAGTAAGACGTGCTGCAGGTGTTGGCGCACGTATATTTTTACCTATATTTGGTATGCTTGGTATTGATTACGGTCATGCGTTTGATCCTATCCCAGGGATGAGTTCAAGCAATTGGAAACAAAATTTCACCTTTAGTATCATGCAAAACATGGGAGGTTTTTAATTAAACTTTTTATTCCTATAATTGTCTTACAAAAAAAGAAAGAAAGAAAATGAAAAAGATATTTGTTGTATTGGCCTTTTTAACGCTTGGTGTTACGGCTACTTTTGCCCAGCGTTTAGCATATGTAGATTCAGAGTATATTTTAAAACATATTCCTGAGTATGCATCTGCTCAGAAACATCTAGACGATCTTTCTGTACAATGGCAAGAAGAAGTAGATAAGCAATACGGCGAGATAGAGCGTCTGTATAAGGCTTACCAAAACGATCAGGTATTGTTAAATGATGACATGCGTAAACGACGTGAGGATGAGATCGTAAACAAAGAAAAGGCGGTAAAAGACTTCCAAAAAGAAAAATTTGGATATGAAGGCGAATTATATGAACAACGCATCCGACTGGTAAAACCGATCCAAGATCGCGTCGCGAAAGCTATACAAGATGTTGCGAATGCGCAGGGACTGGATCTTATTTTGGATAAAGGATCCGAAGTTACCTTCCTCTTTGCAAATCCGAAATTGGACAAAAGTAATGATATTATTACAAAATTAGGTTTTAAACCGAGTGCCGAACTTGCACAATAATTTATAATTAGTATAATTGCAGAATATATAATTAACAGAATACAATTTAAAACAAAAGAACAGACGATTCGTATCGAATAGACTAAAATGGAAAGAATGAAAAATTTATTAAAAGGAGCAGTATTAGTAGCGGGATTATTGATTTCAACTCAAGTTGTAAATGCACAACAAAAAATTGGACATATAAATTCAGGAGAAATTCTCCAATCTACAGCTGATTTTAAAACAGCAGCAGATCAGCTTAAAGTCTTAACAGAAACTAAGGAAAAGGAATTCCAAGGAATGGTGGCAGAATACACCAAAAAACAAACAGAATATAACGACAAACTAAGAAGCAGAAGTGAGGCAAACAAAGAGACTGTAGATACAGAATTGCAGGCTTTAGGTGAAGGTATGCGCCAAATAGAGAGTCGTATTCAAGAGATTCAAAAAGTATCTCAAGAAGAACTAGGTAAAAAAGAGCAAGAGTTATTCGCTCCTATACAACAAAAAGTAATGACAGCTATCAATGCCGTTGCGCAGGAAAAAGGCTACGCCTACGTATTGGACCTCGCTGCAGGAAGCGTAATCTATTTCCAAGGTGGTGAAGATGTTTCGGCTGATGTAAAGGCTAAATTAGGTGTAAAATAACATATTCCAATTTTTAGTAAATAAAAAAGGAGACTACATGATTAGTCTCCTTTTTTATTTAGTAGGTTTTCACATCCTCGTGCTATTCCCAAAAAAATGTATTGAACTGCTTCCCGCTATGGAACTATCGGTGCAGGTGGGATTGTCGTTGTGTTTGAATCCCTGAAATTAACATCACTCGTATCGTTCATCTGTGAGTTGTTTCCTGTATCTATTTCCGAATTCTCATCATATCGGGTGTCTGGCACATCGTTTCCATCACTATCCGCTCTATTTCCACAAGCGACCATTGCAGATAATGCAAAAACGCCCACAAAAATTTTAATTGACTTTTTCATAGCTATTCTAATTTAATTAAAACAATTAAATACATAACGTTAACAGCCGCGTTTCGTTCATTGTTAAATAATTTTTAAGTATTTACCCCCATAAAAACAAGTACTTAACTAGTTCGATTCATCTCCACATGGATTATGATTTTCGTTTCAGGTATTTTAACTTACGTTTTTACAGTATATTATCTCTCAACAAATTGCCAGACACGTTGTTCTATCCTAAAAAAAGAGGATAGACATTATGAAAAATAAAAATATAATTCCAGAACAAATTACCGGCAAGAAGTTGGATTGCTTTGAAACTGTTGAATTTACAGATGCGAGAGAAGCCGAAAATTTCTATGTGATTGCAAAAGACCGACTATTGGAGGTCAACAACTGGAGCGATGTTAGCGATATTCCTTTTGCATCCTTCTGTCTGGTCGACCAGTACAATCAAAAACTAAATAGATCGGCTCAGATCGATGATTATGTACGTATTGATATTCCAGGACCAGGGTTACCCAGCAGTGACGGCTATGATTGGGTTCGCGTCGAAAATATTATATCCGAAGAAACGGATAAATTTCGCCAGACGGTATTGAGTCTTCGTCCGTCTGCAGATCCTACTAACGAGAACGGAGATACCGCACATTTCTTTAAAAATCTAGCTACCTCTACTATTTTGGTGGAGCAGAACCATAATCAGGTATCTGCACGTTATGCCGGGCGTAACGAAATAATCAATACCGAAAACACGGCCTTTACAGACAATCTGCGTAACTTTTTAGTCGGACTTGGTGCTAAACTAGGTGCTTCATTTCCACAATGGAAGTCGCTAGTAGCCGGTATTGTAAAAATTGAAGATAACGAAGAAAAACAAAACCATGAATAAAGGATTCTTTTATAAAAATAGTCTTTCCATTGCGTTCTTAACACTCTTTATCATTGCTTTAGCAGGTCAGTATTACTTTGGTTGGAAAGAAAACAATGCAGAATTGCAAGAGATGGGAAACGAAGGTTTAGCTTTATTGGCCTATTTAAAATCGGGGCATTTTATTGCGGCTACATTTGAAAATTTTCAAAGCGAATTTCTACAAATGATGTTATACGTGGTGCTTACGATATCTCTCCGGCAAATCGGCTCCGCTGAATCTAAGAGTCTGACGGAGAAAGAAGAAGTAGACAGGGATCCAAAGCCGGGACCAGAAGCTCCGGCTCTCGTTAATAAAGGTGGTTGGCGGCTGAAATTATATCAGCATTCGTTAACCATTGCCTTTGCCCTACTTTTTCTAATCAGCTGGGGGATGCATTTATATGGCAGTTTTGAACAATTCAATCATGAGCGGATTATTAAACAGGAACTCCCGCTTACTTTAGCCAATTTTCTTCAAGAGCCGGAATTTTGGTTCGAATCTTTTCAGAATTGGCAGAGCGAATTTCTTTCTGTAGCGTCTATCGTCATTTTGAGTATATTTTTACGTCAAAAGGGGTCTCCTGAATCAAAACCAGTAGATGCTCCTCATACCGAGACCGGAAAGTAAAAACGTAAAAAGAGGGTGCTATCTCACGACCACACCCAAAACTTGAGTTATTTTACTTCTCTTGAGTTACCGTTCGGAGGCATGTTGTTATTCATCGTTCCGTTTTGATTTCCAGAAAGACCCTTGGCTTGATCTAAATGCGATCGTAAGCTCTCAACCCTTCCAGAGGCCCAGTTTTTCAAGTCTGCATCCCGCTCATTTGTTGCAGCTCCCTCAAAAAGCTTTATCGCATTTTCGTGAGAGGTTTGCATGAGTTCGGTGTACGCTCGTTCAAACTCTTCCCCATTGAGCGAACGAAGGCGGTCCAAATCGTTCTGTTGTTGTTCGGTTAAGTCGTTTGTTACTTGCCAGCCTTTTCTTGCGGCGAGGTCGGTTAACTCTTGGTTAACCTGTGCGTGATCTTTTTCCATCATCGACCCATAATCCCGAAAACGTACATTTTGTGTCTTCTCTCTCGCAATTTTACCCGCTTCGATTTCAAAACGCCCACTACTAGCTGCTGAATTCGCAAATGCGTTATTCGCATTGGTAGTTACTGTTTGTCCTGCCACCCGCGTGGTATCCACTTGCGCCTGTGCTTGATTGGTAATGGCAAAAGCGCTTGCCATAATTACCGAATAAACTAACTTTTTCATATATTTACTATTTAAAATTATCCATAACATGTTACTGCTATTGTGTTAGATCAACTTTAAAAGTCCGCAAAAAGTTTGTCCAAAATATACCCCAATTTCCTATTGTTAACACCTGTACTAGGTTCCGTATTATACACGGTAAGCGTACTTCTACCTCCTTGCAGGAGCATATGTGCTCTTTACAGGTCAATATGCTCTATTAGTCGGGTTAGCTCAGCGATCCTACACCCTTATCATTAAGAGTAAATGGATATTAGTTACCTCGAGCATGTAGATAACCGGCGCCTCCTAATTAGTAGCCGATCCCAATCTGTAATTTCAAGGTTTCTCATTCATTATCTAGTTGTATCAGTTTACTAGCGTATATATAAAGCCAAATTTTTATTAAGATATACCTGTAACGAAACGAAAAAACCTGATTTTAACCGTTCAAAATACGGACAGGTCGGACAAAATCGGGTATTAAACCGTTCAACATATGGCAATGTCAAGTGTTGATACTAGAAAGATATAGCTATGAACACAAAGACACAAATTGCGCTAGAAAAAAGACCAGGTCTCATAATAGCGATGATTACCCGAATTCCTGAAGGTGAAGACCAGCCATCAGATCATCCCGAAAAACGGGAGACCGATGAGCAATTTGGGGATCCAGAAAGCCAGAATATAAATAAAGATCCGATTATCGGCGGAGCAGATGATGTACATCGCGAAAACCCTTCCGACGACTTCCATGATTCAGACCTCGTTGACGATGAGCCCCTCCAAAGCGACAGCGACCGTGCCGACGGTGATTACGACGAATCTGGTTCCGATCAATCTGGCGATGAGGTCAGTACGCCGTACGACAGCGACGAGGAAGACACAGCGATCACCAACCTAGAGGATAACGAGGATCTGATGGACGAAGACTCAGCGATCGACAATGAAACTACCAGATAATGTCTTTTTAACGAGCACGCATCATTAACTAGACGCAAAAAATCAGGTGTAGACAATAAATTCTACACCTGATTCACTACAATTTATCTTTCTGTGGCCCGTGTCCTATTTTTTTGGTTCTTGCATCTTTTCCATTTGAGCCGCCGCCATTGTATCAGGCATTATATTATTTGCTGTCACCAGCATTTTGTTTTTAAATCCCGATATAATCTTGTCTTTTCCAGCCATAAGTGCATTATAGCCATCCTTTGCCACTTCTGCCGGATCGCTCATTTTGCTATCCGTAATTTTCGAATCTTGCATATCGGCTTTGTTGAAGAAATCGGTATCCGTAGCTCCGGGCTCCAGTACCGTTATCGTGACGTTGCTGTCCTTTATTTCCTGTCTAACACTTTCAGAAAATGACAGCACAAACGCTTTTGTAGCATGATACACCGCTTGCCACGGACCTGGTGTTTCCGAAGCTATTGATCCCAATTGCAATATTTTCCCTTTATCATGGGCGAGCATTTCCTTTAAAAACAAGTGTGTCAACGTGGTAAGCGAAATGACGTTCAGCTGGATAATTTCCAACAGGCGGTTCATATCTGATTCAGTAAACAATCCAAATTGGCCTTGTCCTGCATCGTTCACAAGAACATCAATAGCGATCTGCCTATCGCTTACCTGCTGATAGACTTCCCCCCCAGCATTCACCTGGCTTAGATCTTTGGCTATCGTTATTACTTCAATTCCAAATTCGCTTTCCAACTCTTGTTTGGTTGTGTCTAAGTCGCCTTCGCTACGGGCGACAATGATCAAGTTAAATCCATCGTCTGCAAATAATTTTGCAAGTTCTTTTCCTATGCCCGAAGTACCTCCGGTGATCAAAGCATATTTTATCCCGTTTTCCATCGCTTTATTATTAGTATCTAAACCTCTTACGTTCTTTACCTTCGTTGTCCGAGTCCGTCCTCCGTGATGGGGTTATTTTCTCCCCCGGTGTCGTCCTTCGTCGGATAGCCTTCCTCGTCAATACCCTCAGGCTGATCATCTCGGATCTGGGTAAGTACCTCGTCGACTTCGTCCAATTGCAGGGAGCCATCCTTTATTTCCTCATCCAAATCATCGAGTTCCCGTTCTGCCTCTTTCAACTTATCACGATATTCACTTGGGGTATATATATTTTCCTCGTCATATGTCGAATTGTTGTCCGCTCCCTGCGGGGCAGCTGTTTCATACGGCAAAGGATGTTGATACGGGTTGTTTTCGCTCTCCGCATCTAGTTCGAAGCTGTCTTCTGCGTCGTTAAATTGTAAATCTTCGCCGGTAGATTCCGGCGTTTCTTGGTTATCGCGCTCGTCCAGCCGTTCCGCTGGCGGATTGTTGTTGTCGTTTCTTGGTGCCATAATTCTTAAATATTTCTAACTCCTTTTCTTTAATTTACATAACGCAGCGATTACCCCCACTGCGACCGCGCCGACCGCTATCTTTCTCATCACTCCCAAGCGGTTGTATTTCCATTCCGCATTCCATCCCCTTTCAGCCATAATATTCGGAATTTTTCCATTACGCAGGTCGTCTGCTATTCCTTCCAACTCATTGATACGGTCAGCCAATAACAAGGGCAGCCAGTGTCCATAACTTGATTCACTGAACTGAAACGCATACCGCCGTAATTTTCCGCTCAGTCCGCTAGGTGGTAATGTCTCGCCAATCACCGCCGAATAGCCTGGTCGTTCGTTCGAATGCAAGACTTCGACGGTTGGCTGTTGCAACACTGGTCGATCCCAGTTTATTCGCTTATGATCGTCCTCCGTATAATTTTTTATCGGATAGGTAGGTTCGTTTTTTGGATCTGCATCTATCCCCCATCCATTTATGTGTTTATAGTTTTCTTGTTCAGCTATCATGATGGTAAAATTTTTAGTTTACGCCTTGCCGGTGATTAAGACCGGCTTAATACAGTTGTCCAACTTAGCGGAGAAAATATGGTATGCATCAGAAACCTCTTCCAACGGAATTCGATGCGTGATAATCTCTTTTGGATTCAGCCTACCTGCCTGGACGTGCTCTATCAACCGCGGAAGCAGGCGTTTTACAGAAGCCTGGTTCGCACGGATCGTAATGCCTTTATTGACCACATTACCGATAGGCACAAGGTTATCTGTGGGGCCATACACACCCACAATTGATACGATCCCTCCTTTTTTGACGGCATTTACTGCCCAATGTAGCGCTGTAGCTGCACCTGCCTGTAACATAAGCTTCTTACCAGTAATCGTATGCAATGCGCTTCCACAAGCATCGGATCCCACTGCGTCAATGCAAACATCAGCGCCAAACCAATCCGTAGTCTTTTTAATGAAAAGAACGGGATCCTCTAAGGATTTAAAATTATATGCTTCACATTGCGCGTAGCTACGTACAAACTCGAGTCGATACTCCAAATGGTCAATTACGATTACCCTTCCTGCGCCAAATAACCACGCGCATTTGGCGGCCATTATCCCTACAGGTCCCGCGCCGAATACAACTACTGTGTCTCCCATCTTTATACCTGCCATCTCTGCAGCCTGATAACCTGTTGGTACCACATCTGTTAGAAGCAACGCATCGTCATGATCCATACCCTCTGGGATGACAGTTGGACCCACATCTGCATAGGGCACACGTACATACTCCGCCTGCCCGCCATCAAAGCCTCCCGCGGTGTGGGAATAACCGAATATTCCTCCTACGGCAGTAGCCATTGAGTTGGATTCGTGACAATTACCATAGAGACCCTGCTTGCAAAATGCACACTGCCCGCAAGCGATATTAAACGGAACAAGTACCTGATCGCCTACCTTAAGATTTTGCACGGAAGGACCTATTTCCTCCACTACTCCGATGAACTCGTGTCCGAAAGTTGTACCAACTCTAGTGTCGGGCACCATGCCGTGATAGAGGTGAAGGTCGGATCCGCAGATACAAGATCTTGTTACCCGTACAACCGCATCGTTTGGATGAAGTATTTCCGGCGTTGGTTTATTTTCGATGCGGACCCGAAATGGCCCCCTATAATTCATAGCTTGCATATAAAAATCTCCTTTCTTTTATTGAATAATCTCGTTCCGTGTATACCATGGCGATAAACGACCGTCACTCTTCGCCACAACCTAATTCCAATCTTTAGCGCAACGCTAAGTTATCGCTCTTCACGTAGCGCTTCGTAAAAGCGCCCATGATAACAGACACCACCCCCATAAAGACGTGAAATAAGAATGTCTGATCGGCAAATCCCATTAACCAAGGTGATAAGACTAAGAACAAACCGATGACGATGTCCACTGCCAGATGCATACGCATGGGGATAATACGAAGTAAACCCGACTCATATCGGGTTAGTAGAGACATTAACAGTATCAATGCCCCAACAATAACGGAGGTCCATTTAGCGGCGGTCACATGATCAAACAAAAAGATCCAAGGAGCAACTAAGAATACAATTGCCGAACCATAATCTATAAATGCGTGGAATGTTGTTGGTATTGCTTTCATAACAAATGTATTAAACTTCACCATTATAAGCGTCCAGGTCCAGAAAATGTTCAATACAGTACTTAAAAAGCGTACCTAGAGCAGGAAGATAACGTATTTAGACGAGAATATCGGTAGTTCTACGACAGCTTGTGCGTAGATTTCGGACGTGTCGTACGAATATCCTGTAGGACCCCTAGCAAATATCTCAGCGCGCAGATCAGGAGCGCTAGCCAGGTTTATTACCCAATTCGCTTTGTCTTAATTGCTTTCGTCCACCTATCGCGTTTGCATCGTTCACATTTAAGTTCGCGCGCTGCAAAACCGTGCACGATCATTCCACAATACATGCAAGCAAAGGGTCCATGGCTAGCTGTTGGATCCGTTTCAATATATTTTGTGGGAAATAATGGAAGCCCGTACTGGATTTCTTCGTCACTATAGTACAACAGACTGAGTGTACCATCCACTTCTAATACGCCCAGTCGCACCTGTCCAAGGTGTTCCACCGACTGGTTACGCAACTCTGCAAAAAACTCCATTTTAGAATAGCTGTTGTCGTTTTCGTGTTTTACATCAAACAGGCCATCTTTAACTACGATCATGGCTTTCCCTTCCAAAAGATTGCCTACCACTACAAATCGTGAAGCTAGCAACGTAACCAGTTTATAGATGGCAATGACACAACTAAACACGACGACCGCGTACAGCACAGGAATGTCTTCCTGGAACATTGGGTCGCCCGCGGCCGAACCAAGTCCGATGATAATGGCCACTTCAAAAAGTGTCAATTGTCGCACCCCCCTTCGACCAGAAAGGCGTAGCACAACAAGTATGAGGACAAACATGACGGCACTACGTAGTACAATCTCAGCTACAAACTCCCATTCGGCACCCTGTAAAAAGATATTATCTAGATTATTCATACATTAATAGCATTGCATAATACACATAACACGGCGTACCGTTTAATGTTTTTATATCTGGGTGTAGGTGGCCCCACATTTATCATGGAGTTGCCTTACCTTTGTGTTCCCAATGATCCTTAATCACATGTCCGGAATCATCAATTTTAAGACGTCGGCTATACCGCTCGCCTTTGATATTTCCGTCGGCAGCCTTTGTCCCCATAAAAAGCAGTATAGGCCTACCCTGATCGTCTGTTTTAAACATCAGGTCATAACGACCAAACTTTAATTCAACCATTGTGGAAGGCGCGTATTGTTTCCCTAGAATCTTTAAAACAGGTTCTTTAAGCATCATAATATTGCATTTACTTCAGTTTATCCCTATAACCATCACAGCTCCGCAAAAGTTTATCGTGCACTACGAATAAGTATGTTATCTGTAAAAATACCTAACCCAGTTCTGTAAATACTGATTTTCTGCTGCGCCTGAGCAGCGAGGCAACCATTTAGCCAGAGGTTTGTTATAGTAACGACCGAGAAGGTATGTACATGCAATATCACATTATAAGTCGTATTTATGAAGATAGTATTTTTGATCAATCAGACACACAAGGAGGAAGACAACTGTACCACTTCGCTCCTGGCATTCAAAGCTTTACAACGGGGACATACCATATGGTATATCGGTGTAGCCGACTTTAGTAAAGGAATAGATGGTGGTATATCCGCGTACGCACGCATTATAGAACCTCATGTGAGTGTTGCCAATAACTTAGCAATGGTGGACTATTTACGTAATCAAGAAAAAATATACGCGTCCTTAGCAGATATAGACATACTCTGGGTACGATTCGACCCTACTGCCGATCAGGCTAACAGGCCCTGGGCTCCCGCAATGGGTTTGCAATTCGCTTCTCGTGTCAAAAAGATGGGAAAACTGGTCATAAACGATCCAGAAAGCTTAGCCTTTTATAGCAACAAACTTTATCTAGAAGACTTTCCCGAGCGCTTCCGCCCGCCATCCATAGTAACACGCCGCTATGAGGAAGTCCTTGAATTTATGCAGCGGTATCCCGCCATCGTCATCAAACCTTTGCAGGGATCGACCGGAAAAAACGTTTTCTTCGTAGACCGGGACCATCTGATCAATTTGCGCCAGACCGTAGAGGTGCTCGCGCAGGAAGGATATTTCGTTGTTCAGGAATATTTACCTGAGGCCCGTAATGGCGATATACGACTTTATCTTCTCGACGGACGTCCAATCCAAATCGATGAAAGCTTTGCCATTTTAAAGCGGATCCCAGCTGAAGATGACATCCGAAGTAACATTCATCAAGGCGGCATTGGTACGGCGGCAGATATCACTATTGATATGTGGAAAATTATTGATACCATAAGCCAAAAAATAATTGCGGACGGGATGTACTTTGTTGGGCTAGATATTGTTGGATCAAAATTATTAGAGATCAATGTCAACAGCGCAGGAGGTTTAGCGAAAACGAACGAGGTGCAGCAAAAAGATTTCACGACGCCGATTATCATACACTTAGAAGAAAAATACAACGATTTTATGCAGAAGAATAAGAATAGCATTTAAGCGGTTATACGACAAAAAAAAGGCCAGACGGCCCATTGAAGCGAGGAACGGCAGCCCGTAAAAAAATGGAAATTTACTTCTGCCGTCCTCGGATTAAAAAAAACATTAGTCGTGTCCTTCAGTCTTCACAATCTTATTGTAAATACCAAAAAGCAAAAAAGGAGTGGCCCACTGCCCAACAAAAAGCGCCGTGTGTTTGTGACCCAGGCATTTTAACGTTGCAGAAGCCGCCATCGCGGCCAGCGATATACACAAATACGTCTTAGATGAAATCTGGCCCGTGACATTCTCAATGCGTTTTGTCATTTCGCCTTCTTTAAAGTTCTCTTGATAATTTTCCATAGTGTTAATTTATAATATGTGATCCTTCAGTTATCACCAGAATAACAATCTCCACACATCATAGTTAATTTATAATTTCATTTTAGGTATTTTATAATTTGAATACGCAGGAATCGCGTAATTTATGAATTAATACCTACCAGTTCTGTCTTTAAAGGGTCTTTGAGAAGGCTCCTCAACGGAAAGACTAGCGTTCCACTTTCCTTCCGGTATTGTCTGCAAGCTGTTGCACCGTGGAAATAAGTTTTTGAGCACTACACGTTTTTTCGGTTACACCCTGCACAAATCTTTTCACCTTTCTTGCCAGATCTTGCGAAGCCTCATCTATTAACAACAAGACCTTACAATTTGGATACAATTGGCGCAGAAAAGAAAAAAACAGCGCTTTATTCTTATATACGACGCGCTCGTCTACGATAATAACATCAGGCTGTTTAGAGAGGCTAACGGGTGTATCGACATCCTGAAGCGAAATCTTGTCAAAAAGCACATCCACATGTTGTTCCGTGGCTTGTGATAGTAACATTTTATACGCGAAGCGCAATCTTCTATTGTTACTCAATATACCGACTTTAACATTTTCCATAGCTTAAAAAAATAAAACCCTAGTTACGTTTGATCTGAAAAGCAGCAACCTTTTGAAGCTCCTTCTCACTAACCGTGTTACGCACACTGTGGCTAGAAAAGCGGTGTCTGCGTTTTAAGTATTTCAGCTCGATACCTTCTTGGATGCAATATTCCTTTCCCGGAAAATTAAGTGGAGCTTTGTCTTCGCCCACGAAGTGTACATCAATAGCCAACGATTGTAAGATATCAATGATGTCATCATCGGATTCGTAAGGAACGATCTCATCCACGTACTGGCATCCCTCTAATTTAATAAAGCGTTCTACAACGGTCTGCGCAGGCTGCGTTTCGTCCTGTGCGGTTTCATGCGCATCTGCCTTAAGACCTACAATGAGGTAATCGCATTGGCGTCGAGCCTCCTCCAGCGTCACGATATGCCCTACGTGGAGCAGGTCGAACACACCAAAAATAATCCCTGTCTTCATGTTTATATTTTGTCTTCAAAAAGTTGATAAACCTCCAGTGGCTATGCCTTGGCACGCTGTAATGAATAATCCATGCTATCGCTCATATGAATGATAGCGCTTGGTTTTTCCTCCTGTTTAGCGGCGATAATCCGACGTAGCGAAGAACTTGAAAAGCGATTTTCACGTCTATTAAAATACAAGTCGATTCCTTTCTCCTCACAATACTCGCGGCCTGTGAAGCTCTTATGCATATATTCGTCACCTAATATACGTACGTGGATCTTAAAAGAACGTAAAATATCTTCCAGATCCTGTTCTGTGGCATACGGAATAATTTTGTCCACGTGCTTACACGCACGTAGCTGCATGTAACGCTCAAACACCGTTTGTGTGGGTTTGTTCTTTTCGGCCCGGTCCAATGTGGGATCGGTTTGCAGTCCACAGATTAAATAATCACATTGTTCCTTCGCATCCTCTAGCATTTTAATGTGTCCCGCATGCAGTAGATCGAATGCAGAAAAGGTAATTCCTATCCTCATAATAACTTGTTTTAAAAATGTTTGTATCCATAGGTTTCCAAATCAACAGACCTTTTCACGTCTGGACGAATCTGGAAGTTGACAGTTAAACGCAGGCCACCTTACTTTAGTTTTCATTGCACGAAAATCAAGTATTTGGGTATAACTAATTTGCGTCTTTTCGTTATCATTTCGTATTTCTACGGAGAAAGACGTATCTTTTCCAACTAACAGAAAAATCAGCGCCAAGCCCCTCCCGTATTTCGTTAAAAATTACAATTCGACGTCAGTAGAAGTTAAAAAATATGAACATATTTCATGTTATGCTGTTGAAGGTATATTACCAAAATAATGTATTCGTTTATGAACATCCCCCGCACGACCTACCGCGTTCAATTCCATAACGGGTTCAATTTTCACGATTTCGAACATTGTATTGATTACCTACGACAATTGGGCATCGATACCATTTATGCCTCACCTATACTTAAGGCCGTATCGGGAAGCACCCATGGGTACGATGGGACAGATACGCAGCTTATCAACCCCGAGCTGGGTACGATAGACCAATTACGTACATTGAAACAACGACTAAATCAACAGGAGATTAAATGGTTACAGGATATTGTTCCCAATCACATGGCGTATCACTCCGATAACACCTGGATGATGGATGTGTTGCTTTTCGGAGCACGCTCCAGGTATGCAACCTATTTTGACACGCTCTACAGTAACATCGCCTTTAAACAAGATAAACTGATGGTACCTATTCTTGGAACCTCTCTTGAAGAAACGATCCGTGCGCATGAGTTAACGGTCGTATTGCTCCAAGACGAATTTCAACTCGCTTATTTCGACAACAGGCTTCCCATTCGCCCGTCTTCCTTGCTGTTTATGCTACACGACCTTTTACCTTCCCTCACACCGGATCCGGACGAGCTTTGCAGGCGCATTGCTACGTTGGAGGCCAACGGCGATACAGACGGATGGAAGACTTTGCAAAGCGAGCTAATCTCCAGACTATCCTCCAGGCATACCAAGGCAAAGCTACGTCGGCAAATCGCCATGATAAACGCGTCCGAGGAGCTGATAACTGAGCTCCTTGCGCAACAGCACTACCGACCTTGCCACTGGCAGGAGACGGATCAGCAGATAAATTTCAGACGTTTCTTCACCGTTAATGGATTGATCTGTTTAAATATTCAGGACAGAACGGTATTCCGTGAAACCCATCAGCTCGTCAAAGAACTGTTGCAAGAGGAAATCATTGACGGTCTGCGGATCGATCATATTGACGGATTGCACAATCCGAGAGCATATCTGAGCGATTTACGGAGATTATGCGGACCGGACACATACATTGTAGCCGAAAAAATACTAGAGCACCATGAAAAGCTACCAAAAGACTGGCCCATTCAGGGTACCACAGGTTATGATTTTTTAGCGCTCTGCAATAATGTCTGCACAGACCGAAAAAGCAAAAAGCTACTCACAGACTATTACCAAAGGCAGACAGGGAACAAGGATTCGATTAAACAGCAGCAATTGCAAAAGAAAACAGCGGTTTTGGCGAATCACATGCAGGGAGAAGTAGATAACCTTTGTACCCTATTCTCGCAGTTGTCTCTTTCTAAAGTTGGCACTACCATCCAGCAGAATCGTATGCGCGAGACCATTCAAGCTTTTCTCGCTAACTTTCCCGTATACCGGCTTTATGATGATCGCTTTCCACTGGCGAAGAAAAGCTATCAAATGATTGTGTCAGTTTTCGAGACGATGTCAGAAAATCAACGCAAACTGCGACAAGAAATTAAAATCTTAAAGAAAATCGTTCAAAAGGCACAAAGCGGTATCGACGAAAACTATAGTGAGAAAGTACTGTCATTTCTAATGCGTTGCATGCAGTTCACTGGCCCAGCGATGGCGAAGGGCGTCGAAGACACTTTAATGTATACCTACAACCGATTTATCGGCCACAACGAAGTGGGCGATCATCCGGCCTATTTCGGCATCCGCAAATCAGCTTTTCATCGCGCGATGCGAAAAAGACAAGAACAGTGGCCGCTAAGCTTGAACGCCAGTGCAACCCACGATACAAAACGAGGCGAGGATGTACGAAGCCGGTTGCACGTACTTACAGCCTGGCCGAAAGGCTGGATAACGCAAGTCGATAAGTGGCAAGCCATTGTTCAGCAGCAATACGAAAAAGAATTGCCCCATCCAAACGATGTCTATTTTATATACCAGGCGTTGATCGGATCCTATCCCATGCCGGGTACACCCGTTGCAGGATTCGAGGGACGGTTTCATGCGTACCTTTCCAAATACCTTAGGGAAGGAAAAGAGCGGTCGGACTGGGCATTACCAAACGAAGCATACGAAGCACGTTTACAGCATTTCGCCAGCTTTCTACTGGATCAAAACGGCGCATTTCATACTGCATTTTACCCCTTTTTCGAACAGGTAGCCGACTTTGGCATAATGAATTCCTTAACGCAGCAGGTATTAAAATTCACCTGTCCGGGCGTACCCGATGTGTATCAGGGAACCGAATTGTGGGATCTGAGTTTCGTTGATCCCGATAATCGGCGCGCGGTCGACTATGCAACGCGGGCGAGCTATCTGACAGAAATTGACGCACTGGATGCAGACGTGGTTGCACCCATGCTCTGGGCCGAACGCTATAACGGAAAGATCAAGCTTTGGCTTATCCGAAAACTGGTTGCTTTAAGGCAGGAGTCCTCAGCCCTCTTTACGCATGGCGAATATATTCCGCTTGAGGTAAAAGGAGCTTACCGCCGACACGTACTCGCTTTTGCACGTAGATATGGACGAACCTGGATTGTTATCGCTGTTCCGTTGCACCTTGCCGGCATTCCCGCACTGCGTGAAGATCTGCTCTCCGGTTTAGATTGGGGCAATACACGTATCATCCTACCATGTACAGAAGCCTTAAAATGGGAACACCTCCTTACATCCGAGACCGGAGAAAGCGCCGAAATCAGATTAGATGCCGTTTTTAACAAACTGCCACTTGCCATTCTGAAAGGAGAAGAAGCATCTAAGCCCCGCGGTGCAGGTATATTGATGCACATTAGCTCCCTGCCATCAAAGTTTGGCATGGGCGATCTGGGTAAAAACGCCTTTCAATTCGCGCGTCATCTACGGGTAAGCGGACAACGCTGGTGGCAGGTTTTACCACTAGCCCCCCTTTCAAAAGAGCAATACTATTCGCCCTACAGCACGTTCAGTGCCCTGGCAGGAAACCCTTTGTTTATCGATTTAGAAGCATTGGCGCAGGACGGCCTACTCCGCAAAAAGGAACTAAAAAAAGGAATGGTCAAACCGTCCGGCCGGGTCAATTATCCCCTTGTCGAATCCCTGAAAACAGCGCTTCTCGATAAAGCCTTTGAGCGTGTTAATCTGGAAAGCATTCCCGCTTTTCAGCAATTCTGTGAAGACGAACAGCACTGGCTACAAGATTATGCATTATTTACTGCGTTACGCAAAAAACACCTAGGTACCCCCTGGTATACCTGGCCATCGTCATTTAAAGCCCGGGAAACGGAGGCACTCCACGCGTTTGAGATAGCGCACGAGCGGGAGATCCAAAAACAAAAATGGTTCCAATACATTTTTTTCAAGCAGTGGCATGAGCTACGACAGCATTGCCATAGCTTAGGTATACAGTTTTTAGGCGACGTGCCCATTTACGTAGGTCACGATTCCGCTGATGTCTGGGCTCACCCCCATCTGTTTTCACTAGAAACGGATGGCAGCCTAAAAGCGGTAGCAGGCGTACCTCCCGATTATTTCAATGCCGACGGCCAGCTGTGGGGGATGCCTGTATTTGACTGGCAGGCGCTTAAGCGGGAAGGCTACCAGTGGTGGATCGACCGGCTTGCACATAACCGTAGACTTTATGACAAGGTGAGGTTGGACCACTTCCGCGCTTTTGCAGCATATTGGGAGGTGTCGGCCAAGGAGGCAACTGCAAAAAATGGCATTTGGCAAGAAGCGCCCGGATCCGATTTCTTTAACATGGTACAATCTGCACTAGGCGAGATGCCATTTATTGCCGAAGATTTGGGCGATATCGACGATGCCGTGTACCGTCTCCGGGATGCGCACGGCCTTCCCGGCATGAAAGTATTGCAATTCGCATTTGGCGAGGATATAGCACATTCGCCACATGTTCCGCATAATTATAACAAAAATTATGTTGTCTATACGGGTACGCACGACAACAATACCCTGCAAGGCTGGTTTCAGGACGAACTGGACGAGGCCTCCAAAGGTCGATTGTCGCAGTACGTTGCATTCCCACTACAGAAAACGACTATTAATGACACGCTGATCCGAATGGCTTATGCCTCCGTTGCCGATACCGCCATCGTACCGATGCAGGATATCCTTGCACTTGATGGATCGCACCGCATGAACAGCCCGGCCAGTATCTCGGGCAATTGGGGCTGGCGGATGCTTCCCGATGCCTTCGATAAACATATACGTAAAAAACTAAAGCAGTTTGCACACTTATACGGCCGGTAAGAAAATCATGCAGCGGCAAAATTTATGTGCGTACAAAACCTAGAAGCTATTTACGTTGTTGTCCTTTTAACAACTTACACCATTGAATTATTAAATACACTATGGATACAAAGATATTTGCGGGATCACCTTATCCCCTAGGCGCTACGTACGATGGAAAAGGTGTTAATTTTTCCATCTACGCGGAGAACGCGGAAGGCGTCGACCTTTGCCTCTTCAACAAATCCGAGGATGATGCCGAACCCTTAAAAATCCGGATTAAAGAGCGGACACATCAGGTCTGGCACGTGTACGTTCCCCATATTGGTCCTGGCCAATTATATGGCTACCGCGTTTATGGGCCATACGATCCCGAAAACGGCCATCGATTCAATCCGCATAAGCTGTTGATTGATCCCTATGCAAAAGCAATAGCAGGCACTTTACAATGGGATGATTCCTTATTCGGCTATGAAGTAGGTCATCCAGACAAAGATCTTAGCTTCAGCACCGAAGACAGTGCACCTTATTTACCAAAGTGTGTTGTTGTCGATCAATCATTCGATTGGGAAGGTGACAAACCGCTCCGTACGCCCATGCATAAAAGTGTCATCTACGAAGCGCACGTCAAAGGGTTCACAGCGCGGCATCCAGATATACCCGAAGAAATTCGGGGAAGTTATTCTGGATTAGCTCATCCCACTACCATTTCCTATTTACAGGATTTAGGTGTGACCGCTGTTGAACTTATGCCCATCCATCATTTTATCACGGATCGGCATCTTCAAGAAAGAGGACTTGTCAATTATTGGGGTTACAATACCATTGGATTCTTTGCTCCTGACGTGCGCTATGCATCAAAGGGGATAGAAGGGCAGCAAGTCAACGAGTTTAAAGAAATGGTCAAGGCGCTACATCGTGCCGGTATCGAAGTTATTTTGGACGTCGTATACAATCATACCGGAGAAGGCAATGAAATGGGACCTACCCTGTCCTTTCGTGGTGTCGACAATGCCGCGTATTATCGGCTAACAGAAGAAAGCCGGTATTACATGGACTTTACAGGGACAGGTAATACACTCAATGCCCGATTGCCGAATGTCCTTCGTTTAATTATGGATAGCCTACGCTACTGGATACAGGAAATGCATGTAGATGGGTTCCGGTTTGACCTGGCCTCTGCCCTCGCCCGGGAACTGCATGAAGTCGATAAGTTAAGTTCCTTTTTCGACGTAATTCATCAGGACCCCGTAATTTCACAGGTAAAATTAATCGCCGAACCCTGGGACATTGGCGAAGGCGGCTACCAAGTGGGGAAGTTCCCTCCGGGCTGGGCCGAATGGAACGGGAAGTACCGGGATTGTATACGCGATTATTGGATTGGAGCCGATAGCATGCTTGGTGAATTCGCAGATCGGCTGACTGGCTCGTCCGACCTTTACCAGGATGATTACCGTAAACCCACAGCAAGTATTAATTTCGTAACGGCTCATGATGGATTCACGCTGCATGATCTGGTTTCTTACAATGAAAAGCACAATGAGGCCAACGGAGAAGACAACAATGATGGCGATAGCCATAATCGTTCGTGGAATTGCGGGGCAGAAGGCCCTACCGACGATGAAGCCATCAATAGACTACGTGCCCGCCAAAAAAGGAATCTGCTCACGACACTTTTCCTTTCGCAGGGCGTACCCATGCTTGTTGCGGGCGATGAGTTTGGCCGTACACAGCAAGGCAACAATAATGCCTACTGCCAAGACAACGAAATATCCTGGCTTGATTGGGCAGGAAAAGATGAAAATCTCCTAAATTTCACCCGACAGCTGGTTGCATTTCGTAAAGCACATCCCATTTTCTGTCGCCGAAAATGGTTTCAAGGGTTACCGATCAAAGGCATTGGATTAGAAGATATCGCCTGGTTTCTACCTGATGGTATCGAAATGGACGATTCACATTGGGACAACGACTTTGCCCGCTCACTCGCTGTTTTTTTAAATGGTCACGGGATACGGTCGTTAGATGACGACGGTTCCAAAATCATAGACCGAAGTTTCTATATTATGTTTAACGCGTATTGGGAACCGATCAACTACACCCTCCCTTCCGAAAAATACAGTGTGCGCTGGGTCAAGACGCTAGATACAAGTTTAGATACGATCGGTACACATGAAGAGTTTGACGCAGCAGATACCCTGACGTTACAAGGGCGTTCTATTGTGGTATTGATGTCTACGCGTTAAAAATATAAATTTCGTCATACTTCAATCAACTACATCATATGGATCAAGTAGCAGAAATAAAGCAATTGGGTGTAACGTTTAACGATACGAAAGCGAAGATAACGGTATGGGCGCCGCACGCAAAGCGCGTCGTGTGCCATACGTACGAACCGGAAATGCATCTGCCTTTAACGGCCCAGAACTATGGCTATTGGTATGCGGAAAGTGATTGTATTAGAGCTGGGCAGCTGTATCGTATTGCAATCGACGACGAGGAATTCCCCGATCCCGTGTCGCGTTCGCAGCCTGAGGGCGTGCATGGGCCATCTGCCGTCGTTGATCTGCGTTTTGACTGGACAGATCAGCATTATCAGGCTCCTTTGATGCGTGATCTGATTATTTATGAGCTACATGTCGGCACATTTACGCCCAGCGGTAATTTTGAGGGTGTCATTGCGCGCCTACCCTATTTGAAGACACTGGGTATTAATGCGATAGAGATCATGCCAGTGGGGCAGTTTCCCGGTACGCGCAACTGGGGTTACGATGGCGTATTCAGTTTCGCGGTCCAACACAGCTATGGAGGGGCACGAGGTCTTCAGAAATTAGTAAACTCCTGCCATCAAGAAGGCATAGCGGTGATCTTAGATGTGGTGTACAATCACTTCGGTCCCGAAGGCAATTATCTTCCACATTACGGTCCTTATTTTACGGATAAATACCAAACACCTTGGGGACAGGCTGTCAATTTTGATGATGCGTGGAACAACGGCGCCCGCGATTTCGTATTGGCCAACGTGCATATGTGGTTGAGCGAATTTCATATTGACGGGCTCCGGCTGGATGCCGTACATGCCATCAAGGATTTTAGTCCAAAACATATCCTGCAGGAGATTCGGCAGATTACGGATCGTGTAATCCAACGCAGCGGAAGGATCCGTCACCTCATTGCGGAGTGCGATCTCAATGACCGGCGATTTTTAGAACCCTTAGAAAAGAATGGTTTTGGCATGGATGCCCAATGGCTGGATGAATTTCATCATTCGCTTCGCGTAGCTGCCGGCGAAAAGAGAACGGGTTATTACAGCGAGTTTGAAGGCGCAAAACATTTAGCAAAAGCCTATCGCGGAGCCTATGTATTTGACGGCGACTTTTCTCCGCACCGCCAGAAATTTTTCGGCAGCAGCGCAAGGGATCTTCCCGATCATCAATTTGTTGTATTCTCGCAAAACCATGATCAAGTAGGCAACCGCATGTTGGGCGAACGCAGCAATATCCTTTACGGGCCTGATATACAACGACTCATGACCATGGCGGTCATGATCTCTTCGTATACGCCAATGTTGTTTATGGGCGAAGAGTGGGCATCAACAAAGCCCTTTTTATATTTTGTAAGCCATGAGGATAAAGATCTAATACAAGCTGTGCGGGATGGAAGACGTCGTGAATTTGCCGACTTCCACGACGACGGCGAGGTACCTGATCCCCAAGCCGCCGAAACGTTTGATCGATCGGTATTGGACTGGGATGAAAAGGAAGAAGAAGAGCATCGGTACATGCTGGCCTATTACCGGTCACTTATTGGTTTACGGAAAAGCCATCCGTTACTGCAGCAACGCGATCGACACCAATTTGAGGTAATACACTATCAAAATGAGGGTATGATCATCATCACTATAGTCCACGAAAAGGCACGGCTCGTATGCATTCTTAATTTTTCGATGTCGACACATCGCGTGCCACTGAATGACAGCTCGGAATGGCAGAAAATTTGGGACACCAATGCCCCAAAATGGGGAGGAAATTCGGTTACGGATGAACGGGTCTGCCAAGAAGTAGTTGTTGGTGCAAAATCCGGAACTATCTTGGAACAAATGGTTTAACTACCCAAAAAAGTAAAATTTCATTTTTTTTATCTATTAATTGATTTACCTACGGTCTAAAAGCATTTTTGGCACAATAATAGCGCTAACTATTCTGTATACAAACAATTCATTTACAATATATACCTAATACAATGCAAGAAGGAACAGTAAAATTCTTTAACGTTACCAAAGGTTTCGGTTTTATTACACCATCAAATGGTGGTCAAGATGTTTTCGTACATTCATCCGGTTTAATTCATGATATACGTGAAAACGACACCGTAACTTATGATGTAGAGAACGGCAAAAAAGGTCTTAGTGCAGTAAACGTACGCGTAGTATAACCTACGAAGGAAGATATCCACTTCTTTGACAAGTAGCAGATAGCGTTAGCGTTTATCTGCTTTTTTTTGCTAATATTAGGCGTTGATTGAATACGTTCGACGCAAGAAGCCTGTCTTTCCCGCAAGTAGCGATAAAGCGAGTTACAGGCAGTGACAATAGAAATCAACGGTACGTTTCGTCTGATTAAAAAAGGTAGCGCCCCCCTCCGACCACTCTAGATGAATTTAAGGATTAATAAGCGGTCAGCTCTCCGTAAAACAAGGGTTATTTTTGTTCAAAAAATTGCCCGATACGTTGATGTACCGAGCAATCTTTTTTTCTAAGATTTAATAGAAGCTCTCGTAATCGCCGCGCAGGAACAGCCATTGCAAAATAGGTGCCCCCTTGGTATTTGTCGTCGATGCCCAGGGATTATATGGGCCCAACTGCCATCCCAACACCGTATTGTAGTTCACCATGTTTGTCAAAAACAGTTTAGTTTTCGTCTCTCCATCAAAAGCCGTTTCACGCACCGTGACTTCTCCAGTTACATAGCTTGACGATGGTACGGGTGTTCCACTCTTGGTTACCACCACTTCTTCAGAAGCCCAGCAGTTTTCACACTGTGCTATCACACCGCTTACTAACCCCATAGCAGCAGATATTCTTCCTGCGGTACCATTGCCTGCATTTGTAATTCCTTCATTTAGTGCGACCAGCCCCTTTACCTTAGCATCCGTCCAGCCGATTATACCTCCTGCACCTTTACCCGAAACCGTATTAGACATTATTTTTCCGGCAGAAAAGCAATTTTCGAGCACACCACCGTCGTAAACTATACCTACTAAGCCACCCGCTCTACTATTGCTAGAACCAGAATTAGTAGCCGTTACATCTGCAGTCGAAAAACTATTTCTTACCACACTTGAAGCATTTCCATGGGGCTTGCCTACATTTCCGATCAATCCGCCCACCGCATCCGTTCCAACGACCTTACCCGTCGAGAAGCAGTTTTCTATAATCCCTACTTTCACCGGCTTGTCTGGCGAACGAAGGCCCAGATATCCCCCAAAAGCTCCGGCACCATTGGAAGATTCCACATCTACATTTACCAGTCCTAAGTTTTTACACGATCCAAACAACACACCAAAGAAACTACCATAGGATGATTTGGCTACCGTTAGGTTTTTGATCACATGCCCATCACCATCAAAATGAACGTAGCGCGCATATGGATCCACATTATTGAGTGGTACCCACGTGCGTCCCACCATGTCAATGTCAGCCGTTAGCCGAAAGTGGTAAGGATTCGTCTCCGTGTCAGCCCAGTTAAGTCCATGCATATTCTGTAAATGATCTGCATTTGCAATCAAATACGGATTTTGTTCGGTACCATCTCCACCGGCAAACTGTGCGCCGGCGTTCTTCTTTTTGACTAGAATAAACGTACGTAACAACCGTTGGCCATAATGGTTACGCACACCATTATCAGTCGGATAATTTACAATACCGTTTACGCCCTTATTCTGTATGTAAAGCGTAGAAGAACCTCCTCCATCCATGTTCAAGGCATTTTGCGGTGCAAAATACGTCGCCATAAATTGTGTCACTTCTTTCGCTGTCATACCCGCAGATTCCGTAAACCGTCCATCGATCGTCACCATAAGCAGCTTCTTATCCTCCGTTAGTGCCATTACAGTTCGCGGATGCCGTACACCCTGATGACGCCGATAATCTTCGTAATCCAAACCATTCAGATTTATACCGCTTACATCACCAATAAAATCTTCACCTACCCTTTGATAGTCGCTGATTAACATCGGCGAACCAGAAAAAACATTCAGGTAAGGCGACAGCATATAAGACTCTTTCGTACCGTACTCCATTTTCATGTCTTGCGATCCGTTATGGAAGATAGCACCTTCATGCTTCCAGAACCGCAGGTGTCCGCTGTTGAGTGTAACGGGCGACACGACGTTGCCATTTGCTTTTATAAAGCTTGCATCCGCTTCGTAAGTAGCATTGATACCAATTACAGCAAGCCGCTCATCCGCCACGGACGACAAGCTATCGAGCGCGGGCAAGGTCACGAATTCCAATTCATAATCCGGATTCGTTAGATCCAGTTCCACGACATTGATAAACTGGTTAGCCGTTTGTGTCTGGATATATTGTTCAAATTGATAATGAATTAGGCCGTTGTCCAGCGTATCCATGATCCAGCCCTCTTTGTTTTTGAGAGTCTCGTTTGATACCGGTGGGATGGGTTCCTGAATTTCAGGCAGCAGGTGATCGTAGCCTGCATTATCCAATAATGTTTTACTGCAGCTTCCTAATACGGTCGCAGCAATCAAAAACATGGTGTATAAACTCATACTATACATTTTCATAGTTATTTCCAGTTAGGATTTTGTACTAAAATATCGTTTGATAAATTGATTTCCTCTGATGGTATAGGGTATAAATAGTCTTTGTTTTCATCAAAAACCCGATTAATATTCCGGTGCACAATAATGTTCCCTTTGTTTCCTTCCGTCAGTTCGATATCCGTGCCTACCTCCAAAAACAGCGAAGCCGGCGAGCTTGGTCTAGTTCCTTGGTACAAGCAGAGGTCTATTGAACCATTGTTATCCAAGTCGTAATTACCCAATCCTGCAAAATACATCCCTAGCATTGGTTTTTCGAATAATTTCCCCGCCTTCCAGCGCATTACATCGTAGTATCGATGGCCTTCCATCGCTAATTCCACGGCCCTTTCCCTCCTTATTTCAAGGATAACTCCCTTGTTTGTGCCCGATACATTGGTATACCCGGTTTCCGCGCTCCCCAGATAAGGATCAGGATTCGCATTCGCATTCAGCATATTAAGCCCCGGCATATTCACGCGGGCGCGCAACAGATTTATCGACTTATCGAGGTCAGCCTGCGTAAGTTCATCCAGTTCAGCCTTGGCTTCAGCAAGGTTTAAATAGATCTCTGCAATCCGGAAAACGGGTATATCGGTCTCGCTTTTATCAAAGGGATCCGCTGCAGTACCCATCGTGTACTTGATCAAATGATATCCTGTTGTAGAATAGGATAAATTAGGGGCAACACGTACCGTAGAATTGATACGCGTATAACCCGGTGTACGGATCGTCTGTGCCAGTCTAGGATCGCGGTTTTGGGTCTCTTCCACAAATTCTTTCAGTTGGTAATTGGGCAAATCCGTAAACCTCCCACCAGAAGAAGTTAAGTAGCTATTTACCATCGTTTTTGAAAGACCTGGCCGTCCAGTGGTACTCGAATTCGTGTAATTTTGTACGTTGTGAAGCAGATTTAGCGATTCCTGGTAGTCCCTAGCCAGGATTACTTCCTGCGAAGTGATATTCGTCGTAGCAAAAAGATCACGATAAGGCGTAGACCCTGTACGGTAAAGCGTGTAACCACCTTCGTCCATTAATCTCTCAGAAGCTTCTACACATAATCGCAAATAGTTGTCTGCATCAGCTACACTATGGTATTTACGAAATGTACCTTCAAAAAGCGTCGCCCTGGATTTCAAGGCCAGCGCCGCCCATTTATTGACCCGATAAACCTGCTTGTTAGCAGGAAGGTGTTCGATCGCATAATCCAAATCCCGGACGATGGAATCGATGATGAGACTTCTGGAATCCCTCGGTTTAAAGAGCAATTCATCCGTCGATTCGATCACGGTATTAAACCAAGGCACTTCTCCAAAGCGTTTTAATTTTTCAAAATAGAAGTATGCTCTGAAGAACTTAGCCAGCGCATTATATTGGTTCCGAACGGTGACATCATCCGTCTGATGCGAATTTTGCAATAGGTAATTTACCCTACGCAACGCATCCCAAGACCATCCCGAACCTGTCGCTGGTATCATACGCTGACCCGACACCGCATCATTTAGTGGGCTAATGATTATCGCGTCCGCGTTATCACTGTAAATGTTCGGCCCTGTAAGCAAAATATCGGGGTAGAATTTGTTGCTATATAGCTCAAGCTCCTTTTCATTTGAGAAATACGTATCAGGTGACAAAGTTGCTAGTGGAGTTTTATTCAAATCACATGACGCCAGGAAGAAAAGACATCCTCCGAGGTACAACATGATGTAGCTTATTTTATTTTTCATGACTGCAATGATTAAAGACTAATGTCCAAACCGAACATAAATGTTTTCGCCCAAGGATATGTCCTTGCGGTGCTTGTTGATACATTGTGTGAATTTAATGTCGACGCTTGCTCAGGGTCGATATACCTGCTTTCAAGCTTTGTAAAAGTCAATAAATTCTCTCCGCTAAAATATACACGTAAGCGAGACAGGCCAGCTTTAGACGCTACCGAAGCGGGCAAGGAATATCCTACCGTTACATTTTTCAGGCGCAGATACATCAAATTCTGTACGTACTTTGTATTGGCGACGCCCAGCGAGCGGTTGGTATTATTAAGCGCGACGTAACCGCGGGGCCTTGGAAAATAGGCATCGGGATTGTCCTCGCTCCACACCTTACTTAAAAAATCCGAAGCAACAAAGCTCGAATATGGTCTAGAATATGGCCCCCAAAATTGGGACGCATCCGTTCCTGGATACCAATGCTGCCTTCCGATCCCGTGTACGAACACGGAAAGATCGATATTATTCCAATCTCCACCGAGGTTCACGTTAAAATTATACCGCGGCAATGCGTTTCCGATAATTCTCCGGTCTCCGGGATTATCCAATGTATTATCGCCGCGTGAAATGATTTTATCTCCGTTTAAATCCTCAAACTTCAGATCGCCGGCACGTAGACCCTGATCCACCGCCGATGAATTAATAATCGTGTTTACCGCGCGCTGATCCACGTCATAATTTGCTGCCTCTTCGTCCGATTTAAAAAAGCCGTTCACTTCATAGCCCCATATCGCACCCAGATCCTGTCCTTCATAAAAATTCGCTAAATTTTTGTTCGGATTGTCAAACCGTGTAATCTTGGTCGTATTATCCCCCATACCTGCGCCGATAAAATAGTTAAAATCTTTATGTCCGAGCTGAATTCTATCTTTCCAGTTTAGGCTAAATTCCCAGCCTTTGGTCATCAGATCAGATGCATTTTCTCTTGGTATATCGGCGCCATAATATGCCGGTATTGTTTTCCCTGCTGTAAGCATGTTCAATGTTTCGCGCCAATAGATATCACCGGTAAATGAAAATCTAGATTTGAATAGGGCTACATCCAAACCAAAATTCGTTGTATTAACCGTCTCCCAGGTCAGTGCGCTCGAGTTTGGTGCGCTCTCGGTTGCAAACGGAGCCCGTGCCCCCTCTCCAAATGAGTATTCCAAATTACCGCCTGCATTAATTGTCTGCAGGTAGTCATAGTATCCAACCTGCTGGTTGCCCAAGGAGCCATAGGATGCCCTGATCTTAAATCCATTTAGAACTTGTTGATCAATAGCTTGGAAAAAGTCTTCCTGATCTAACCGCCAGCCCGCAGAAAAAGAGGGGAAGAATCCAAACCGGTTTCCTTCGGAAAATCGAGAGGTCCCGTCATAGCGTCCAGCAGCTTCAAACAGGTACTTGTCTTTATACCCATAATTTGCGCGGTAAAAGGTTCCAAATATGGCGTATTCATTCTGTCCGCCATTGATTTCCAATACATCCCCTGTGGCAATCTCGAAATCGTCCAGCTGTGTACTCAGTAAGCCATCACGCGCCACTTTAATATCCTTTAGGTACTTGGTCTCGTAGTTATAACCTCCCATCAATTTTAAGTCGTGTGCACCATTGATCCTTGTCTCATAGGTGGCGTACGTATTTACGGCTTGGTATTCATGGTTCGTTTGGATTTCGTACAGCCTATTGTTACCTATTCCGGAGACGATATTTAATACTTCGCCCGGATATTTTGAATATTCCACATTTGCCGACCGATTCATTGTTTGGTAGTTGTAATGAATAAACCGGTAGCTGGATCGGAGCTCAAAACCCTTAAATGGGTGGATCACCGCCTCGATTGTTGGCGAGAATTCGCCCACCTTATCCATGTTTCGATGTAAGCCCTGAGAAAGCATAGCGGAATAACCGTCCATCACGTTGTAGTTGCTTATTGACGTACCGTATACATAGGTACCGTCCGGGTTTACCGGTACGATACTGGCCAGCGCATGATTTGATGAATTATCGAACGTTTTTTCTACACCACCCGGTCCGGGATATGCGTAGGCAGACTTAAAATAAGAGATGTTGGTATTTACATCCAACCATTTGTTAACGTTAAAATCTACCTTTGACCGCATATTGTATCGGGTAATATTGTCCGTATTCTGGCGAAAGATACCATCCTGCTTGTATAGATTACCCGACAGACTATATTGGATCTTATCCGAACTTCCATTCAGACTGATATTGTGCGTCTGCATTGGTCTGCGCAGGTTGTACAAGTGATTATACCAATCCGTATTACCATAATATACATAGCTATCCCGTCCGTCTCTATTTTCGACCACTACCCAGGGCCGTTCGGGATTTTCTGTTTTATCGTTTCTTCTGATCCACAATTGGTACATATCATCATCTGTGTAGCGTGTATAGTTGGAGCCCGCATAGTTCGAAAAAAACAGATCATTGATCGCGGCAGAATAAAAGCCTCTCGTTTCATAATCCGTATCCGTGGTAGACGCACTGATGGAGGTCTGTCCAGCATAAGAGATCGAAGCCCCGCCTTTTTTACCGCTCTTGGTCGTAACCAATATCACACCATACGAAGCCCTTGCGCCGTACACGGCAGCCGAAGAAGCATCCTTCAGTACAGTTACCGATTCCACATCGCTGGGATTGATGCGATTAATATCCCCCTCAAAACCGTCGATAATCACCAGCGGCGAGGCATTGTTCGAAATCGAATTCACACCGCGGATATTAAAACTCCCCGTTGCACCCGGTCTACCTGTCTCGAACCGCACTTGCAGATTAGGAACGGTACCTTGCAACAGCGAGGACACATTGGCCGCCGGCCTACTTTGCAAAAGTTTGGAATCCACAACAGTGGTTGCCCCCGTTAAGTTTTCTTTTCTTTGCGTACCATAGCCCACCACCACGACATTGTCTATTTCAGCTATAGCGAGTTGCATGCTAACCACAACATTATTTTCATCACCGACTTTCATCTCCCTCTTTTCATACCCCAAAGAAGTAAATTGTAGTGTAGGATCATTTCCCTGCACGACCATTGAAAAATGACCTGTGTCGTTGGTGATAGCTACGCTTTGGTATCCGATCTCCCTTACTGTGACGCCCGACAAGGGATTACCGCCGACATCAGATACTGTACCCGATATACGACGCTCCTGCTCTACTTGAGCCGAAAGCTCCGTTGGGGACCTACGTTTCATTTTTGATAGGATAATATTCTTATCTACTATCTTGTAATCCAGCTGGTATTTATTTGATAGATCCTTCATTACCTCTTCTACCTTAGCTTTTTTATAAGCTACACGGATTGCCTGACTATCAGGAACTACCGATTCATTATAAAAGACGTTATACCCAGTCTGGCGCTGCAGTTCGTTAAAGAGTTGCGCCATGTTAAGATTATTCCGTTTTAATGTAAAGGTTTGGCCGAATGTACTTGCGCAAAGCTGCAGATTGGCTACCAAAAATAAAGGAATAGTTAATGACAATTTCATTAAAATTGTGATTTTATGTGGAAAACACCGTCGTTGCAGTAAATACTTCCACGTTTTTTTTTCATACATTTGTAGTTGATTGATTATTAATTATTAACAGGTTATTTTCAATCCTAGGTCAAATTGACAAAAGCAGGGGCGGTCGCAACGCTCCTGTATTTTTGCATCTTTGATTTATTTTAATATTATTCTAGTACCAGCACCCTCCTTCCTTCGATTTTAAAGTGTATGGTTTCCGTTAGTTCTATTGTTCTGAGCAGTTTATGTATATCTTCGAAACGCGACAGCGTACCCGTAAAATAAGTGTCTTCAAAGTCACCTTTAAATACGACCTCAACATCATACCATCGGGCTATGCTTTCCAGCACTTCATGGATAGATGCTCTCTGAAAGGCAAAGTTCCCCTTCGTCCAGGCCATGGCATATAAGGGATCCACGTCATGCACTTCAAAAGCATGATCATTAAATATGGATTGCTGGTTAGGTTTTAAGATTACAGGTTGGTGTCCATCCGTCAGCGACTCCAAGCTTACTTTCCCTTCTATCAGCGTTGTTTTTACGTATTTGTCATAGCTATTGATATTGAATTCCGTACCTAGCACCTGTAGTCTTTGGTTGCCTGCATGCACGACAAAAGGAATAGATTTACCATCTCTATGACTTTTAGCCACATCAAAATACCCCTCACCCACCAGTTCGACGATGCGTTCATCGTCTTCAAAATAGACCGGATATTTAAGACTACTTTCTGCATTCAGCGATACCTGCGTACCATCAGGAAGTGCTATTCTGTATTGCCCTCCTTTTGGCGTTACAATGGTATTGTATACGGTTTGTTGTATAGGTTTGTCTTGTTTGTCATATTGGTAGTACACCTCGCCGTCTTTACTTTTCACGATCGAAAATCCTTCCCGATAAATTACCGTATCACCTTGAATCTGGTCAAGATTGACTATCGTGCCATCTTCCAGAAGGATGTGGGCCTTATCTCCACCTGGCGTAATAGCTAAATGTAATTGTGCGGATTCATCTGGTGTTACTGACCTATCTGGTCCAAACATATAATAAATGGAGGGTACTAAGAGCAGCAGGACAACAGCGGCCGCAGCAGCCCAAGACCAGGCTCTAAATGGTATTATTTTATGGGGGTTAGGTTTTGAACCGATTTGTTTTGCGATACGCGGGTCGTTTACAATACGGCGTAAAAGCTGGTCTTTTCCTGCCTTTAACGCATCATCTACCGTTACTTCATCGAGTTCGTCATAGACATCTTCTAATAGCGCCTGCTTTGTATGATTTGATAACAGTTCTTTGAGGATCTCGAGTTCCTCGGCGGTACACTTGCCCTGGTGGTATCTTTCTATTATTTCTTTGACCCGATGTTGATTACGCATAGTAGACATTTGCTTCTATCTATATACACGTTTTGAACATCAAATCGTACTAGCTCAAAATAAATTTTTTAATATAAAAAGTAACACAATCAGGTTACTGAGCTTAAAACGCACTATTTTCGTAGCGCTAGCGATGTGATTACGCACTGTATTTTTTGACAAACCGATATCGCGTGCTATTTCATCGTAAGATTTGTCTTCAAATTTATTCATTTTATAGACTAGTCGCTGTTGTTTCGGCAATTGCTCGATCACCTGCGTCAACATCTTATTCAAGTCTTTGGCGTCGATGTTGTGTTGGCATTCATCCGTCTGCTCCTTCCAATCAAGCGAGAATTGTTCTTGAAATTGTGTTTTGATCACTTGTTTCCTAAAGTGAGAAATAGCTAATCTTTTGGTGACGACATAGATATAAGGATAAATACCCGCTGCATCGATCAGCTTCGTCTTATTCAGAAATAGCTGAACAAACGCTTCGTGGACAATATCTTCCGTAGCTTCCATATCCCGGCATAGCCGATATACTTTCTGAACGATCACATCGTAGTAACGACTATAAATCTCTTCAAAGATGTGTTCATCGCCCGATTGAAAACGTAAAAATTCATCTGATGACAACTGATTTTCAATAAATTTCATCTATAAATCTTTGATCGGGTAAATATATTAGTCCAATTTTAACCTAATGTTAAGGATAAATAAAATTTTCAAAGTTTGCGTCATATCAAAATTAGAACTGGTTAAACGAAGATAATCAAAATAATATGATTTCCATCAATCTGTCGTTAAACCCATTCGTTCTTATCACAAAATCGCCCTACCTTTTACAGTAGGGCGTTATGATTTTGGCTAGCGCCTCTTTTTTCGCGGCAGTAATCTCGACAGCAAGTAGCTTACCACTGTGCCGACCGCAGCGAGTATGATCGTCTGGATCAAATCCGTCCAGGGGATTAAGCCCATGATGCTGCAACAACTCCCGCCCAATACTGGAAACCAACCGCCGCCATGGCTATTCATCGCGTTCCTCCTCTTTATCGGTTTCCTTTTCATTTTCTTCGCCAACATCGATGGAACCAATAATCACTTTTTCGCTTTTATCCTGTTGGTCTTCGCCTTCTGTATCGCGCTTTTCCTCATCGAGGACTGATTCCAAGATTCCGAGCCCGACGGCTACGTATTTTACGATATTGAGCGCCTTACCCGGCAATTTAATTGGAGCCAGCAGTACCACCTGTAGTGCCCGGCTGATTTTCTTTATAATGTTTTTCATTTCTACTTTGCGGATTCGCGAATTTGCCTATCTGCGTATTCGCCTATTACCAAAAACACTTCTGCTTCCATATCCCATAGGCTGTACACCAGTTCTTTCAACTTCTCGAGTGCCTTACGGCTGTGGTCGCCTGTACCTTCCCCCGTGAGCGTCGTAACCGGAGCGATGCAGCCATGTAACTCTTTCATCGCGTTATTGGCTGGATGGATCAGGATCGCTTCGCGCCCCAGAACAGCAGGGATTCCGATCTGCTCCCCGTGCTTATAGTACTTTGTCTTCTGCAGTTTGTATCTTCCTTCGGGGATGCAGCTCAGCCTTTGTGTATTGTTCCGCCATGGCAATTCGATCGTATGGCAAATTTGTTCACCTTTATAGGTGATGGTTCCGTTCGTTCCCTTCTCTCCGTATGTCCGTCGGAGATAGAGTGTGTGTGTATTCATTTAGTATTAAGTATTGAGTAGTGAGTATTAAGACCTAGCTATAGGTTGAGATCTGGAAGCCGGAACCAGGTAACCGAATCCAGCTACCTGATTCCCTGCTTCTAGACACCAGTCACTGATCACCAGTTACTAGTCACTAATCAGTAGCCACCTAACTCCCGGTCATGCTAACCTAGGCTATGGCTCCATGTCCTCACCGTATGCTTTGATCACCGTTGTAATGTTTTTCGGTGTATCCAGCATGGTGATCCGATAGATCACATTTTCATAGTCTGCGTTTGCCACAGTAGCCGTATAGCTCCACTCGACGTTATCGGCATCGAGGGGAACTGCCAGTCCGGATTCGATCAGGACTTCACTTTGATCCAGGATCTCGATATTGATCTCTGTGACCTTCATGATATCTTTGATCAGGAAATTGAGCTCATCGCCTACCGCGCCTTTGTAGTTGATGTCGTTGAGCCGGCGCACCTGGGGAGCCGTAAAATAGTCCTTGAATGCTACGTTGTATGCCGACTGGTTGATGTTCGCTTTTGCGGCATACGCAGCTTTCAGCTCCTCGTCCTTGATCGCCTTCTTTGCATATAGTGATGCATCCAAGAAGCGGTTCTGCACTCTCAGCTGCTTTTCGCTAACCGGTCTGTCGACCGCTGCGGCTCTGGGTCTTTTTGCGATAATCGTCTGATCGCCTTTTTGACGGAAGACTAGATTTCTTCCTACTTTACCTGATGCTCCCTGCATCACCACATTGTCTTTTGACTTTGCCATTTTTTTAGTTTTTATTACTGTTAAAAAATTTGTTCAGATAAGCTTTTCGGGGTACCCTTTCGATCGGCTTACTGAAACAAAGGTTTATAAAATATTTCATAAATAAATGACAATCAACTTATTGTGAATGATTACGAACGAATATGAACGATTACGAATGATTATGATGTGGATCGGGAATATATTGCATTTTGCCAGTCGTGTCTTGGTCATTTCTTGGGAGTTTCTTGTTTATAGACAGGGTATAGGCTGTACTGCGGTAGGCTCTGGCTAGGGTGATCCTTGGGTTGCGCTAGGCTTGTTGTTGTATTGCGCTAGGCTTGTTCTTTGGTTGGACTAGGCTCAGGCTAGGGTGACTGTAAGGTGAAGTTGGTGGATAAGATCGCCACACCTTCGTGCCTCAGGTTCGCGATGACGACGATGTTATTATCGCGATGACGGGATAACTCACTCGATACTAGACAACTCGTCGATGGTGATCATATATATGACGGTGCTATGGACCGTCATTTTTTGGCTGGCTATTATTTGAAAGCGTGCGGTACTTTCTAATTGTTTCGAGTACTTCATCTGCCAGGTAGAAATCCGTTGAATCGAGTTCATAAGTGTCGAMRAGMTTTTTCATCCGGAAGAATTTGGTATTTCCAGATTTAAACAAGTCTTTGAGATCCGTATTGTCCATGAGCATTTTTTTAAGCATTTCTTTATCTACGGGGATCTTCATCGAAACCAGTTTGGCGATAAGGTTATTTTGTTTTTTGGTAAGTTTGATGTTCTTTTTCTGTTGTTCAATTAAAATTTGTAGTAAGTTTTCCATGTAGTTTTACATTGTGCTTCTTCTTTATCCAGGCCTCAGATGCACGTATTACTACTTCTACGGCCCGTTCACATAATTGCGAAGCCAGTCCGGCCGATACGAATTCTATCGAAAAACACATGCAAACCCTCCTCACGAAGCGGTTAAAAAATTGGTTAGCTATCTTATCCCTGTAAAGTCGGGAGTCAGCCTTTAAGATCCGGCACCTCCCTTCGCGTTGATCTGTTCGAGCCTACGTAATATCCCTCTTATTGGCTTTTCTAGACGTTCAAAACTTTTGTCCGTCATCGCGCTGTATTTACGACGCAAGCTCGCCGCCGAAATGTTGATCTGTCCCTGACCGAAAAATACAGACTCACCCTATTAAATGCTGCCCCCAGCTGGTCAACCTCTATCAGGTCAACTTCCTGCATGAGCCGTAAAAGCATAAGCATTTCATCGACTGTGAGGTTAAACCTGACTTTGTCTTCGACATGTGATACCAACCAATGCTCCAGACAAGCTTGATAAAACCGGAACAGATCATCCAGAAACATGGCGAGCGCACCCGCATCCAATTTTTCCTTCTCCATGTAGATCTCCAACAGTTCACGGCGAAAGCTAAGCTGCTGCACCGTGTCAGCCATCGCTGACGTGCAGGCTATGAATGCTGTTTCGACCTGCTGTTGCAACCTTAGCAGTTCGTCTTTTTCCAGCTTTACTCCCTGTGCCCCTTCCCGGGCCTTGTCCTGTAGACCAAAAATAAGCTGCCGCAGTCGCGTCAGTTCGGTTTGCCACTGTTGCCCTGTCATGCGTCTTTGCCAAAAACGTGTGCTAATACAGCCGGTTTAAACGTGTTGGATACCTTCAACTCCTCGTGGTTGCCGCGGAGCTGGAGATACTGCCCTTGAATACCGCGGATACGATTACGGGCTACAATCCCCGACTGCGAAATTTGTATGAAACGGTGGGGTGGAATTGCAATAGTATACTAGAGATTTTTTTTCGTCAGATATTTTTTTTGAGATGCATTTATTTAGATTCCTTTTGGATGCAAATTATGCGGCTCTTTTTCTGTTCATTATCGTTTTTTCAACCTCTAAGGGAGTCAAATAACCTAATGAGGAATGGATTCTTTTCCTGTTGTACCAAACCTCTATGTATTCAAATATAGCCAGGTATGCCTGTTTCTTAGTTTTGAAAGTTCTTTGATAAACCATCTCAGTTTTCATTGTTTTAAAGAAACTCTCTGCAACTGCATTATCCCAACAGTTTCCTTTCCTGCTCATACTCTGAATTATTGGTAATCCCATCAACTGCTGCCTAAACTCCAAGCAAGCATACTGAACTCCCTGATCAGAGTGGAATATTAGTTTATCCCCAATTCCCCTGTATGCTATTGCCATCCGGAATGCGCTAACCGTTGTGTTTCTGGCTTCCATACTATCACTTAGTGACCAGCCAATTACCTTTCTATCCGCAAGGTCGATAACCGTTGTCAAGTAAACCCATCCAGCACCTGTGCGTATATAAGTAAGGTCCGATACCCATTTTTCTCCTAACCCTGTAGCCGAAAAATCTCTGTCAAGGACGTTTGCTGCCACAGGATGCACATGATCTGAGTCCGTTGTTTTCACCCATTTCTTGCGTATAACACTTTGAATCCCTGCCTTCCGCATTATCCTGGCTACTCTTGGCCTGGATGCTTGGATACCTTTTTCAGCGAGCTTTGCAGTAATCCTTGGACTCCCGTAAACTTTTTTGCTCTCGCTATGTATCTCACTGATTTCTTTTAACAGAAAGACATTTTCAACTTGACGTTTGCCCTTGGGGTGATTTAACCAATAATAGAAACCACTGTTGCTTACCCGAAACACTCTACACATCATTTCAACTGGAAATATTCTTCGGTGCTCTCTTATAAATCCGAATATCTCCCGTCTCCCTTGGAAAAGATGCCGACCGCCTTTTTTAAAATATCGCGTTCCATTTGGGCATCTTTTAGCTCTTTTTGAAGTTTTTTGATCAGCTTCTGGTCTTCAGTCAATTCTGCTACTCCTTGACTGGACTCTGATTCCCGTTGTCTCCATTTACTCAAAATAGTCTGGCTGATGCCTAATTCATCAGCTACTTCTTTTACAGATCCTTTGGTGTAAGAAAGCTCTATAGCCATCTTTCTGAAGGATTCATCAAACACTCGTCTGCCCATATATTCAAATTTAAAAGTTTCTTTCTAAATCTGACGACTAAATCCCTCTAGTCAAATGTAGCAACTCCAAATCCAATAGGATAGAAACAGATTGCGAACGTGTCAACCTTACCTGTGGGCAGTATATCGAATGACTTTGTCCGCTGCCCCATTATCATTGCAGTGTCCTGAAGGATAGATTCGGTGTCAGAAGTATATTTTTTAATCTTGTCTGCAAAATTGAAAGTCATTTCTATACAGCCATCTGGTATGATTTTTTGCTTCTGATTCTTTGGGTCAAAAGGCACTTGTAGAGTCCAATAGAACTTGACTAATGAATCTAAATCAGAGTGTGGTTGAAATGTCTTATAATCCATATATACGCTGTATTTTAAAAGTATTTGTGAATGTTAGATAGTTAGCGGAGCTTCACAATCTGACAAATGCTTTGATTATTACTAAAATCAAGGTTTGTTTGCACTGGACTTAGTTGAAAATACCAAAGTTTAAGATATTCAAATTTTAAAAAAAAACACCTTGGGTATTGATAGAAGTTATGGACAAATACTGCCACCCACTGCCTTATACTGTCACATTCTCATAGCCACTCCACTTAGCCTTTAAATTCACGCTCGAACATTAAAACTTAAGATAATGCAGGGCGAAGATGATTTAAGAGGGCTTGCCAAGATAATGGCATTTATGCGGGCAGTCAGTATTCTTTTGGTGCTGATGCACCTTTATTGGTTCTGCTACGGATTCTTTTTAGAACGTGGCTGGACGTTGGAAGTAATCAATAAAATATTAGGGAATTTCGACAGAACAGCCGGTTTGTTTACGCATACCCTGTACACCAAAGTATTTGCTTTGGTGTTGCTGGCTTTAAGCTGTTTGGGTACAAGGGGCGTAAAGAATGAGAAGATAACTTGTTCTAAGATTTATGTGGCTTTGGGAATTGGCTTTGTGCTGTTTTTTCTGAATACGCCATTGCTAAAGCTATCTCCGATAATAGGCACTTTTCTATATATCCTTACAATCTCATTAGGATATATTGCCTTACTGATGGCTGGCGTATGGATGGGCCGATTGCTTCGCACCAATTTAATGGACGATGTTTTCAATAATGAAAATGAAAGTTTCCAGCAGGAAACTAAATTGATGGAAAACGAATATTCTGTCAATCTCCCCACGAAGTTTTATTACAAAGGAAAGTGGAACAATGGCTGGATTAACATAGTCAATCCTTTTCGAGCCTCGATTGTGTTGGGTACTCCGGGTTCAGGAAAATCTTATGCAATAGTAAACAATTACATCAAGCAACAGATTGAGAAAGGCTTCTCAATGTACATCTACGATTTCAAGTTTGACGACCTATCTACCATTGCATACAACCATTTATTGAAGCATCGGGATAAATACAAGGTTCAACCCAAATTTTACGTCATCAATTTTGACGATCCACGCAAGAGCCACCGTTGCAATCCGCTAAATCCTGATTTTATGACGGATATTTCAGATGCGTATGAAGCGGCATATACTATCATGCTAAACCTCAACAGGTCTTGGATACAAAAACAAGGTGATTTTTTTGTGGAAAGTCCCATCATATTGCTTGCAGCCATTATTTGGTATCTAAAAATCTATGAAAATGGCAAGTATTGCACATTCCCGCACGCTATCGAATTGTTGAACAAAAAGTATTCAGATGTATTCACGATTTTAACCTCATATCCTGATTTGGAAAATTATTTGTCGCCCTTTATGGATGCGTGGCAGGTGGCGCACAAGACCAGTTACAGGGACAAATAGCATCGGCAAAAATTCCGTTATCAAGAATGATTAGCCCGCAACTGTACTGGGTAATGACAGGTGATGACTTTACGCTTGACATCAATAACCCGAAAGAACCCAAGATTTTATGCGTAGGAAATAATCCCGACCGTCAAAATATCTATTCGGCAGCTTTGGGCTTATATAATTCACGGATTGTAAAGCTGATTAACAAAAAAGGACAATTGAAAAGTTCGGTTATCATAGATGAGTTACCCACGATTTATTTCAGGGGACTGGATAACCTTATCGCAACGGCGAGAAGTAATAAGGTAGCAGTATGTTTGGGCTTTCAGGATTTTTCGCAATTAACAAGGGATTACGGCGACAAAGAAAGCAAGGTCATTCAGAACACCGTCGGTAATATATTTAGTGGCCAGGTTGTTGGTGAGACGGCAAAAAGCCTATCGGAACGTTTCGGTAAAGTGTTGCAGAAACGTCAGAGTATGACGATTAACCGCAATGATAAATCTACCTCTATTTCCACACAGTTAGACAGCCTTATACCTGCATCGAAAATCTCAACTTTAACACAGGGTATGTTTGTAGGTTCGGTATCGGATAACTTTGATGAACGTATCGAGCAGAAGATATTTCACGCCGAAATTGTGGTGGACAATGAAAAGGTAGCTATGGAAACCAAAGCCTATCAGAAGATACCTCAAATTCTGTCTTTTGTAGATGAACAAGTAGAGGATAGAATGAAACAGGAAATTGAAAACAACTACCGGCAGATTAAGTCTGACATTCTGCATATTGTTGAAAGCGAAATGGAGCGGATAAAGAATGATCCTGATTTACAGCATTTGATGAAACAAATATGAGTCATAAATGCTTTGTAAAAGCCAAAAAAATATTTAAATTTGTCACATGAGAATGACTGTAATGTTATAATATCCTTTTTTTAGCTTAGTTCTTAAGCGATATGCCGTGTATTCTCTACACGGTGTGGTATTCTATTTATAAAATTTTATTAATAACCTAAACTAATTGATCAACAAGTGATTGTTGCTCGTTATTAGTTTTTTATCTCAAAAAATTATGTCAGAAATACTAAGTAAAAAGGAAATAGAACAGTTCATTCACAATGGTTTTGTTCGCATTGAAAATGCATTTTCCAAAGAAATTGCAGATGCAGCTTTAGATATATTATGGAATGACCTTCCTTGCGATAGATCTAATCCCTCCACTTGGACTGAGCCTGTTATACGGCTTGGCATGTATACGCAGCAACCATTTATCGAGTCGCTAAATAGCAAAAAAATGCATTCGATATTTGACCAATTGATTGGTAAGGATAGATGGATACCTTGCCGAAGTGTTGGCACATTTCCTGTCAGATTCCCTTCAGATCAGGAGCCGAACGATACAGGTAAACATGTTGATGTGAGTTTTCCTGGAAATGATCCTGACAATTATTTTGAATGGAGATCCAATTTAAAATCAAAGTTCAGAGCTTTATTGATGCTCGTATTGTATTCGGATGTCAGCGAAAATGATGCGCCAACGGTTATTTATGAAGGCTCGCACATTGATATAGCGAAGCTATTGATGAACGAAGGTGATGCGGGTCTTTCATTCATGGAAATTACAAATAAGCTAGACACACTGCCTGAAAGGAAACAGGTATATGCCACAGGTAAAGCAGGTACAGTTTATTTATGTCACCCTTTTTTAGTTCATTCGGGTCAAGCTCATAGAGGAGCTGTTCCTAAGTTTATGGCCCAACCACCATTGCTATTGAAAGGAGAATTGTCTGTTTCAGATTCTACTGATGGTTATGCTCCGGTTGAAGAGGCTATTCGGTTAGCTTTAGAATAATCAGCGGTGAATTCTACATTAAGAGGTTGCTTTGTGCAGCCTCTTTTTTTTAATTTTGTATTATTTGTAGTTAATTATTTTTTATACACAATGTATTATCAGAAGATTATTCCAATAAGACCTTTACAGGATTATATCCGGTATTTTTGGGTATTGGAAGATATTGGAGATAAAACTTTCAAAATTATACCAGACGGATTGCCGGGGCTCATATTTCAAGAAGAAGCAAACCTATTTCTTAACAACGAGCAGCAAATTTTGCCACAGATGTTCCTGTATGGTCAAACAACCTGCCATGGTGAGCAAAAAGCAACTGCGAGTTTCAGAAGCATTGGTGTATATCTACAACCGACAGCACTAAAAGCCATTTTCAATATAGACGCTTTCGAGCTGACTAACCAACATATTCCAATTGACTGCATTACTGCAGACCCAATTCTGGAGCAACTTGCAAATGCAGCTTCTATATCTGAGAAAATAGAAATTATCTCAAATTTCTTTCTCGAGCGGATACAACAAGTAAAGGTTTATGCTGCAAAAGCAGATTTTGCAACCCTGCTTTTAAACAACGGAAAAACTTTGAAAGACGTTCAAATGGAAATGAATTTGTCTGAGCGATCTTTGGAAAGATTGCTAAAGCAATATGTCGGAATCTCCCCAAAGGTATTTTCAAGGATTGTCCGTTTTCAGTCGGGCTTGCAAGCATTACGACAAAATGATTTCAATAATCTTACAGGGATAGTATATCAAAATGATTATTTTGATCAATCTCACTATATAAGAGAATTTAAAGAATTCACGGGAATGAACCCAAAACAGTTCATTCATCAAACCAATGAAAAGGTAGAAAACTTTCCCGAATGGAAAATATAATCCCTGTCGGTTTTATCCAATTTTGATCTTTCAAGTCACCATAATTTTGTTCCATCACAAAAATTAAAAATGATGAACAACATAATTACCTGGTTTGAACTGCCTGTCAACGATTTTGACAGGGCGAGGAAGTTCTATGAGAATGTATTGGAAATTTCATTAACACAAATGGAAAATGAGGGTTTTAAATCCTTGGCTTTTCCATTTGACGGAAGTAATGTCTCTGGCTCATTGGTGCAAAATCTGGGCAACGGCCAGAATAACTCCATAATGTTATATTTTAATGCTGGTCAAAAATTAAGCCCTGCTCTTGAAAGAGTGAAAGTCAACAACGGTAAAATTATAATGGAGACAATGCGGATAAAATCGGGGGTCATAGCACAGGTTTTGGACAGTGAGGGCAACAAGATTGCGTTATTTGCATTAGAAGCTTAAACCAAACATAAAGTTATGATAGCCATTACAGGAGCAAACGGAAATCTAGGCAAAGCGACTATTCATTTTTTATTAAAGAAAGTCCCTCCAACAGATATTATTGCCATTGTCAGGAATCCTGAAAAGTTAACCGGTTCGCATATTGAGAATGTAAAGATCCGCAAGGCAGACTATAATAACCGGGTGGAATTAGAGAAAGCATTAAAAGGAGTTACGACGTTGCTTCAAATATCTGCCACAAGCACTGGCGAAACGGGAAGGCAACAAGAAAAAAATGTGGTGCTGGCAGCAAAAGCAGCGGGTGTAAAACGCATAGTCTATACAAGCAGCCTCAAACCTAAATCTAACGCTCATTTTCTGGCTACGCATCAGGCAATGGCGACCGAACAGGAAATTCTTCAATCAGGTTTAGCTTATATTTTTTTAAGAAACAGTCTATATATGGAAGTCATTCCGGGGCTGATTGGAAGTACTATCGAAACTAAAGAAATCCGTTATCCATCTGGTGACGGAAGAGTGAGTTTTGTTTCGCGACTAGACATAGCGGAAGCCCTTGCAAGCATACTTATAGGATGTGAGCATGATAATCAAATCTATGAGATAACGGGAGATACTGCTTATTCATTTGCTGAATTGGCACAACTGATAACAGAAGAAAAGAGCGACATAAAAATAAATCATACTGATATTTCAGAAAAAATTTTCAGAGAAGAGTTGACGAACTACCAAATGCCTAGTGATGTGGTCGATTTGCTGGCAAGCATGGCCAGCGGTATTAAATATAATGAATTTTCTTATACAGATAAGACACTAGAAAGAATACTTCATAGAAAACCATTAGCATTGGCTGAATATATTAAAAGCTTGTAGTTATGTTATTTAAGGAGATACATCTACAAGGTATTAAATCGGGGAAAATCAATTTGGCTTTTCGCAAGTGGCAAAAGGCTTCTGTAAAAATCGGGAGCCTTCTGCATACCTCAGTTGGTCTGGTTGAAATCCTTAATATCGAAGTGGTCAACGAAATTGATGTAACCGACAATGACGCTTCAGATGCTGGTTTTGCCGACAAGAAGCAATTGCTTAAATCATTTACATCCAGCAGCACAGGAAAAATTTTCAAAATATCTGTTAGTTATCATTCCGCAGACCCGAGAATTAAGCTGAGACAACAAACGGAGCTATTAGAACAACAATTTGAAAACCTGAGAAAGAAATTGGAAAGGCTTGATAACTACAGCAAGCAAGGATACTGGACTGGAAAGATATTATTAACGATAAAACACAATCCCAATTTACACGCCGTAGGAATTGCGAAATTAACGGGTTTTAAAAAAGAATGGCTTAAGCTGAACATCCGTAAATTAAAAAATATGGGCTTGACCATAAGCCATAATATTGGTTACGAAATATCTCCTTTAGGAGAACACTTCTTATCAAGGTCGAGTAAGGACTAATCTATACTTTACCATTTCACATACAAAGAGATTATCTATTCTGAGCGTTTATGATAAATGCTATTTCTTTTGATTTCCATTATCATTTCGGGATTTTCAAATACGTCAAAACCAATTTTTTTATAAAGGAAATGTGCGTCTAAAGTGACTAACAGTATTCTTCGCAGCTTTTGTGTCCATTCTAAATTAAAAAGATAATCCATGAGTAGATTTGATAGCCCTTTTCCCCGGTGCTTATCCAGTATATAGACATCGGCAAGATAAGCGAAGGTTGCGTAATCTGTGATCAGTCTTGCAAAACCTACTTGATTGTCGCTTTCAAATATTCCGACACAAAATGAATTTCTTAACGATGCTTCGACAGTATCAATTGATATACCGGATGCCCAATAGCTTTGGATTAAAAACGAATGTATAGCCTTTACATCCATGTTTTCAAAACCTTGCTTTATAAAGTAATTTTCCATAATTGCTATATGCTGTTGGTTTTCACTTTCCGATTATGCCCGTCTATAAGAACCACACTCATCAAAAACTCGAAATCGTGTAATACCATTTTTCCTTCCCTAAATGCCAATAGTAGGTTTATGATGAACAGGAAAATTGCATGATTTTGCGATGTAACACATTTCATTCGCCTTTTTGTGCAAATCAATTGCAGTCTCGATCATCGATGTCTCGCTTACCGTTACAACGGGGTTTAAAGTGACATCCCTGAAAAAACCACTTCCATCCTCAGTTTCCTGCATTACTCCGCTTGCATTCTCTTCATATTTTAGAACTACGACCCCGGCCTCAGCACACAAGTGAAGATACCAAAGCATATGACACGCCGAAAGCGAAGCTACCAATAGCTCTTCAGGATTATAACGCCTTTTATCGCCCCTAAATGCAGGGTCAGATGATCCCGGGATTGTAGGTTTATCTGTCCCAGATATATCAAAATCTCTCTTATAAGCGCTGTAGCTACTGGTGCCGGTACCAATGTTACCGATCCAATTCATTTCTACATTATAAAAGTGTTCTTTTCTCATCAATTCGTTTTTTGTTTAGTATTAAATCACCGGCCAGTATTAGCAAAATGCTGTAACGCCTCTTCTCTGGAAACACCGAAATAGTTGTATCCGACTTTATTGGTTTCGTAAATAAATTCGTTTAAACTATTACTTTGATATTTTGAAAAGTCTCCGATGATACCAATGGGCATTCGGTATTGCGCAAATTTCTGAAGAATGTCTCCAGCTATTTTTGTTTTCAGATCAAAAAAAGAGGGAATAATATTCTCTTCATGTAAGATGATTTCATCAAACCCCTGATAATAAACATTTCCCAACAAATCCAACGCGGATTCTGTATCCTGAATAAGGACCTCATCTGAGATGATCTCGGCAATTCTTATGTCGTTTGTGTTGTGTTCTTTAATTTCCATAATATAGTAGGATGTACACCGATGTAAAATAATGATGTATTAATTATTAAATCAGCGGTATATATCTTCGCTTCGCAGCGATGTTATGTTAAGCCTTAAACGGCATTCCTTCTCCGGTTTCTGCAAAAGCTTTTAAACTATTGATAAATTGAGCCCAACCAGCTTGGCAAATGTCATAGCACTCGACATGGGGAGTTAAGCCAATGTGAGTCAGTTTTAACAATGTTGAATCGTTTATATACTCAATTTCCCAGTTTATAGTTGTTCCAATCCATTCGGTTTTATTTTGAAGTTCCGGAATATCGATTACCGAGTCCCTCACTAGCCAGACAACCTTTTTATCGGGTTGCAGTTGTGTTACCTCAAATGTTTTATAAATGCTGTCCCCGAACCTTACTGTATAGGTGCTGCCTTCTTTATCACTTGCACCCTCAAAATGCGCTGACCACCATTTGGGAATAAACTTCGTCAATGCCTGATAAACTGATTCAGGCCTCGCGTTTACATTAATTTCATTTTTGTAATTTTCCATTTTATAATTTTTAGTGTTTATAACTCGATTTCGACCAGCTTTTATGCCTGCTCGGATCATATCGCCATAACCGTCGTTTGCAAGATGAGTGGCGTAATTTTGTGCTGCATTATAGCTGTTCAGCGCAGACGATACATCACCCATATCTTCATGACATTTACCAATGTTAAGATATAACGAAGGCAAAATAGCCTTGATTGTTTCATTATCAATTTCTAATGCATGGTTTAATGCGGTTTGATCCCATAATAGCTTGTCCGCCACGGATTCTTGATGCCGGGCAATGTAATGAGCAGCAGTAAATTTCTCAAAATCGTTTGAGGCAATATCCCAGGCTTGCTTAAAAAGTTCGAAAGCATCTAAGTTTTTTGCTGCGCCCTCTAACTCCATACCCTTAGCACATAGTTTTACCACTGGATTGTTCTGGTCAAAATTCATTTTTATTATATGTTTTAGGATGTTTTCCGTAGCTATTATGGTACTCTTTGCCGGGTTTTGGAAAAGTGAATTTTAAAGCAGACCATATATCATTTATACTCATACAAGTACTTTCTACCAGAACATGATCGTATCCGATCCTGATAACTTCCGTCAAATCCAAGTCGGTTCCTAACTGCTTAGCTTTTGGCCATGAAACCCATAATGTACCTTGCGGATGTAAATGAGCTTTCATCCTGTCAAACTCTTTTTCGAGCATCGTTTTTTGGGTTACAAAAAGATGGATATAATCAAACCCACCGTCCAGATTTTCCGTATAGAAGCTTTCTGGTAATCCCATTTCCGGCAGTGGTTCTGAGCTTTTATTTAATACGATTCCCTTATCAGAAGTGGAAAGTCTAAGTTTTTGCGCTATTGTTTTCGTTGACATATTTTTATAAAGCCTTAAGTTTAATCACCTTGAATAATAATGGCAGAAAGCCTAGTGAAATCGTGATATAAAGTGCTACTCTAACCAGATTTAATTGTTTCCAAAGTCTTACTTTTTCAACAAGCTCGTGTCCCGACCTAATTTCAGTTGCACCACTTTGGAACGATATAATGTTAGGCGCAAAGTAAATCAGTGTCCAGACTCTAATTATAATATGAAAAATCAGCAACAATAGCAGCCAATTACGGACTGCGTCGATTTTCCAGCATAATGCGATAGCTGCAATGAAAGTGATCTCATGAATTGAATGGGTTATTATCCAGAAAGTCTTTAGGTTAATACCTTTTAATAATCCAAGGGAGAATGGTGGGTTAGAAGTCCACTTCGGAACGATAACTGCTGTCTCAAAAATTTGCGCACCGTTTAAAAGAAAATAAGCCAGAATGGTAATTACCAATGCCCATTCTGATCGTTCTAAATATTGCTGATTGATATCCATTGTAATCGTATTATTTATAATTATGGATTAACTTAGTTTTTTCAAGAGTTCCAAAATAGAGAATGGCAGTCCCCCTTACGGCGTGTATAGAACTTTAATGTATTAGGGCTAACAAACGAGGTCATGATGGAATTTATCATTCCGGTTCCTGACCTTATTTAACAGATCCGTATTATTTATAAACAATAGAGCCATTTGTTCCTAACGACACGTCTTCCTTCTTAGATCCATTAGCAACATTAATGATGAAATTCTGTGGGTTATGAGAGCCAAGTATCTTCGCCAAATTTACTTTGACGTTCAATTGTTCTTGCGTATCACAATCATCTGCTCCATCATTGTATAAAACAAGGTTTATCTGACCAGGACTAGAAAACATGACTGATCCGTCCCAAACCACGTTAAAATCCTCTTCTTTGCAACCGCCTTTAACAGTTATGGTTAATATGTTGCCTGATCTTGACAGGTTTTCAATTTCAAAACTACCTTGTTTCGCTTCTCTCTCCGAAATCAAGGCGTCATATTTTTGAGCACTTTTCAGAAGATTTGCATCTAAAGTAGAATCAGCGTTGTCAGTAGATTTTTTACATGAGGAAACTGAGAATCCTAATAGCGCTATTAAAGCGCAATAAATCAATTTGGTCTGTAATCTTTTCATTTTTTATATCTTTTTAAATTTTATATCAGATACGTCGTAACTGAAACTTCCGCTACATCCGTACAAAAAAATATTTACCATCTATTTTTGTTTAGATGGTAAATATATAACGTTTTGTTTTTAAAATCAAAATCATATTCTGAAAATTTCCATTAGCATTGCTTTTTTAATTCGATGATGTATACAGTATTAGCGCAAGTGAAGTCTATTGTATATTGCGATATCTAATACTATCGTTATCAATCAAACACGACCCTAACGTTTCTTAAATAAATCCATGTGCTTAAATTTAGTTCGTGGGATCCATCACGTAAGATTAATTGTAACAAAAAAGTCAACGGATAAGCACAAATACAATATTTACTACCAAACTGTATATTGAAGGTAAATTTAGTACTTTTACAAAGTAATTTTTCAGTAGTGATGCCGAAAGTAACTAAAAACGGAACTTGATATGGGTAAAACACGAAGTATAAACTCACTGAATATTGACAGTACAGTGTTGTGCTGCAATTTCGTCAATACCCAAAGTTCGTGGACTAGTGCCGATAGATATGATTATTTCCAAACGTATGATGATTTTATCGAGTGGTGTTTGAAGGTTAATATTTCGAGCCGTGAACAGCTACAAGGACTTCGGGAATTTGCTGCAGAGCAGTGGGAAGATGCGGAAGCTGCACTCAATCGTATTAAAGAGATAAGATCCATTTTACACGGGTTAATTTCCGCTGTTGCGAAAAATAGTGAAGAAGAACTGCTTCATTTCTTGCCCACCTTTAATCTACTATTGCGTGTAGATGCCGTATCACGACAGAGATTGGTCTATAGAGATAAAAAGTTTACCATAGATCAGATTAATATTTCGGGAGATCTAACTGCCCCTGTATGGCTTGCAGTTGAATCATTGGCTACTCTTCTGGCTGAAAGTGACCTGGCAAGAATCAAAGAATGTCCTAAATGCGGTTGGGTTTTTCTAGATGAGACGAAAAATGGCAAAAGAAAATGGTGCAATCCGAAGTACTGTGGTACAAGTGACAAAATGAAACGTTATAATGACCGGAAAAAAAATACCACAGAGTGATTATTTGATTAATCGAATATTAATATTGGAACAATTGCATGGAGAAATGTTACAATGACATATTGTTTAAATTGGAAGTTGCCATCAATGATCTAGAAATTGAAACTGATTATTCTATTCAGAGAATCGAAACCGCTATAAAATATATAATCAGTTCTCTATCCGAATTGAAACAATTTGTGATCAAAAAGGACTTTAAAAGCATACAGGAAGAAATATATTTTTTTAAGCACCAAAAACCCGTTATTGTTTCAAAACTCATCTACTATAATGCCATTTATAAAATTGAAACAAAAAAGCCATACGGGACTAAGTGCATAAGGAAATATTTTACCAAAGAACTAAAAAAGCTAAAGAGGTTCTTTGATAATAATCTTGATTTCTACAAATATTATAGAAGCCATAATTCATTTCTTGACGAGAATTTTTTTGTACGTGAAAAACACGATATAAGACTGTGGCTAGACACATTTTATTTTGAGGCAGATCATCGATTTTCTACTTCACACGATTATAAGGTTGCTAAAATAATAGCCAATGACCTTATACAGGTTTACATTGAAGATCAACTCAATAGTATAAACAAGCAAAGAAAAATCGAGAGTTCAATGTTGACGTGGACAGCTAGTAAAACTGATTTAACTGAGCTTATTTACGCTCTCTATGCACAAGGTGTATTTGGGAACGGCAAGGCAGATATAAAATTAATTGTGAAAAGCTTTGAAAGTTTCTGCAATATCGATCTCGGTGATTTCTACCGTACTTATCTGGAATTGAAAAACAGGAAACTTAATCGGACGAAATTTTTGGATACCATGCATGAAAGTCTTTTAAAAAAGATGGATGAACAAGATGAGAGGTAACTATTTTCAAAATCACAATCGTATAGACGATCGCTCTTTATTTGTAGCTTTATCAATAATTGGCGTTGGTGCATCCTCTGAAGGTTCTGGAGTGATTGACAATTGTATTTTTCGTTCTACAGAAGCCAACTCCGTTTTGAGTTCGCTCAACCGCATCTCCTTACTCCAAGTACCGTTTACTACTTCCTGAAGGATAGGCAGATCTTTTTGTATTTCAGCAATTTTCTTTTGTTCTTGTTCAATGTAAACTGGTAGTTTTTCCAATGCGTTGAGAAAATTCATTGATGCCAATTTTTCATCTTTGGCTATAATACCGTTATTGTAGGTATATTTAATATTTCCCTCTCCCTGAATCAGAAAACGGTTTACCCGAATATCCACACCGTCTTTTTGAGACATTTCCGTTTTTACTAAAAGCTGAAAACCGTAAAGGCTTCCGATTTCTTCATAACTCCCACCTGTACGCGATTTATCGGCAAGCTGGTTCAGTTTTGTGCCGATTTGCTTGATGTCGGCATTAGGCGGTAAACCGTCTAGCATAATAGGGTTGGCAACAGTACCATCCGACCGCTTTTGTATGCGTTGCTGCAAATTGTCCCAGTCGAGGCTCATGCGATCAAAGCGGGATTTGGCTTTGTCAAGTTCTGCCGAATAGTCTTCCAGCTTATACTTGGCACTGAATTTAGAACGATTAAAAGCCTGCTTTTCGCTTTCCAATCCGGCAATCTGCTTTTCTAGTTTGGCTTTATCCAGTAGATCTGTATTTCCTGACAGGATAGCCACATATTCCGAAAAGTTCATTCCTGATTTTTCGTCCATGCTACCCTCATCAATAGTTCGCTTGCCAAGGTTGTTGGTTTTTAATTGGTCTATAAATAGTTGCTTATTGTATAACAGATTAAACTTATAGCTGTCCAATGATTTTTCTACTGCATAGATAATTACATCTACTTTATTTTCTGCAAAAAACTTGGCGATCTCATTGCCTTTACGAACAGCTCTGCCGTCCCTTTGGGCAAGGTCGCTTGGTCGCCACGGCGTATCGAGATGATGAACGGCGACGGCTCTTTTTTGTGCATTCACACCAGTACCCAACATACTGGTTGAACCGAACAGTACACGGATTTTGCCTTCGTTCATCCCTTTGATAAGCTCCTTGCGTTGCTTATCATTTTTTGCTTCTTGTATAAAGCGGACTTCATGAGCCGGAATGCCGTGGTCTTCCACAAGCTTGCGTTTGATTTCGGAATACACATTCCATTCACCTGGCTTGTAGGTTCCCAAATCAGAAAAAACAAACTGCGTTCCTTTTTGTGCGTTGTATTGGTTGTAGTACTTAGCAATGTTTACTGCACAATGAGAACCTTTGTTGTCGGGGTGGTCATCATACGCACCGCTTACCATACGCATATCCAAAGACATCTTACGGGCATAGTCGGTAGCGATGAGCATTTTTGCCTTTTCTTCTGACGGAGATAAAGGAGCTCTTCCTAATAAAGAAGCATTTCCCGATTTGGCAAATTCCATTAGTTTTTGAATAAACACTTCCTGGTCGGGCGTAGGCGGTATGTTGTACAGTACTTCGTTCTTTTCAGGACGGTCAATGCCTATATCTTTTGCTGTCCGGTAATCCGTGATTTCGGAATAGAATTGTGCCAGTTCCGGCACTTTGATAAAATAGCGGAAACGTTCTTTTGCAACAATATTGTTGGCAACCGAAAATTCATAATCGGTCGTTTTCCTTGCGTAAATAGCAGCCCAGGAATCAAAGGAATGAATAAGACGTTCTAAAATACTCTCCATCCACGCTATAAATTCAATTCTGTCGATATTCATATTTATATGTTTAATGGTAGTCTTATTGCTTGCCAGTATTCAACTTTCTGCCTTTTTCGATATAGCTTTTGCCTCTTGCCATCAGCTCTTTTACATACTCGTCACTGGTTTGTACAGCATTGGCATTTAGCATATCCTTGATAGCCCCTATGGTATAGAAATATTGTCCATAAAGCTTTGAATAAGCTATCTCACCCTTGCTACGCATTCGCCATAGGGTTTTTTCGCTGATATGCAGATATTGGCATACCTCATGGTTATTCAACCATAGCTCATCGTAGATATTTTCCTCCTGTCTTTTAAGGTAATCGGCAATGGCATTGATACGGTTGTTCAACTGTTTCCATGCCTCTTCTTCAATTGTTATAATTTTCATTGCACAACTCTTTAATGTCACTTATGCAAATTTGAGAAGTTTGGCAGGGTTTGTCTGCCAAGCCTTACCAATTGGTTTGGCTGTTTTTTAGAAATTTTCACAATTAGGAAAAACCCTTGTTTTATAGAGTTTTCAAGGCATTAGAGGGGGTTTAGAAAGGAGTTTTGCTAACATTTGCCAATTGGCACATATGGGTAAAAGAAAAAGCAGTACGTTTTGGTACTGCTTTTAACTTTTTTGAATGTAAGCTGTATAAAATGGCTAAAGATCTTTATCCATGTATTCTTCGAGGGAAATTTTGAGTTGGTCTAAAAATGCTGTCCGGGAACCTGCTCTTGTTTTCATACGGGGAAACGCATGATGAAGATCACCCAACGAAACACTAAAAACTATCTGCGCTATCATGCTTAGTTTTCTTATCCCCACTTTTCCATGTGATACAGCTCCTGAAGCATACATCGCATATATGAGTTCGACAAGGGCATTTTTACTACTCGTCCAAAAAATGTCTTTAGTGGCTTCTTCATCCTTAAAGTTACTGTCCTCGATCGAATCTAATTTAAGATGCAAATAATTTTGGAGCAGATCGTTGGCTATGATGCGTGCAACTTTATAATCATAATAAGTGGAAAAGTGATGGTCGATTTCAAAAACAAAGCTGTTCAACCCATCATAGAAATTAATATTGCCCAATCTGAAAAAGGTCTGGTCTCGGTCATTTCTTCCCGACCGATAGTATCTGTAGAATTCTGAATTAAAAATATGCTCTTCAAATTCCTGTTTGAGTTCTTTTATTTGGTTGGAAAAATAGTTCCTGTATATTTTTCCGCTACCGAGAGGACAGGCACATTCAATACGATAAACCTTGTTGTAATAAATCAGTTTACCAAGAATACCAGGTTTGACGTTCCTGAAAAAATTGATTTCATCCCATTCACTCTCAAAACCTTCTTTCGTAACTGATGCTTTTAATGAGATAAGGACTTCTTGCAAATAGCTAATCATTTTGAGTGCCTCGTCCAAAGACCCAGATGCCTCATTCACAATTTTGCTTTCATATTGACTTACATCGTCAATGATTTTATGTAAAGAGTATTTCATGGCAATATAGTTTTTGTTAGAATACTAATTGCAATTGAAGAATTGCTCTTTACAAAGATTAGGATTATCAATCGCTCTTTTTCCCAAGTTACACCCAAGTTGGGTAAGATTTTTTTTCTTATTCAGGTTTACTTTTCTTTATATAATACTGAATGCGATTTGTTTTATATCAAATTTAAAAAGCAAAAAAAACTGCTTAGCACAAAAGATCTTATTCATATTTTGTAAATTTGCACTGAGTTACAAGGAGAAAACCACTGAAAGTGAGTGCAGTTAGCACCATTACTTAATCGTTACCTATAAGAAACCTCCTTAACGTAATCTACTCTGTATTAACTCGCTTAGAGTTTTCTAATGTTTTTTTCAAAAAAAAGATGTTTTTGTTTCTAACAGTACAACCATTCTAATCATCAAGGAGTTTTGAAGTGATGTACCCCTTTTTTGATGGCGATATACGTATCGGAAAGAAAATTCGCATCCAAAAAAATACGAGCGCAATCTTACAGGTAGGTATAAAACGAAAGATTAGCGTATCATGGCGCGATTTATTCGATAAAATACCTGAGATACAGTCTATTCCAACAATATGTGTGTACCTGTGTTATATTTCTAGAAACAGTATAGTATTACACAAAAAATTAAACAAAATGGAAAATTTACAAAACCAGCACACGGAAGGGGAAATGACGAAAAAAATCGAGAATATTACAGCGAAGATTCCCTCAGATACGTACCTGTGCATATCCGTTGCAGCTATGGCAACGTCGGCTGTACTTAAGTGTATGGGACACAAGCATACCGCACTATTTATCGGACAATGGGCCGCTCCATTTCTACTTTTCGGCATCTATAATAAAATAGTGAAAACCGAGGGGCATGATTGACAGATCGATAAGTATATAGAATAGCGGTTTCCAATTTTTCCATGTTTTGGAGACTGCTATTCTTTTCAGGAAACAAGGAACATAATGAATAATCACCGAGGAGGATATAAAACTATCAGCGATGAAACAAAGCGACGATAACAAATTTATACCGATGACGTCCTTTCACAGCAATACAGGAAAGGAAGTTAGGGATGACCTTTACTACTATACGAATCAGATCGTAAATATCATTATGATCGGAGATCCGACTACAAGCAACTGGGTGCTGGTGGATACGGGCATGCCAAAATGCGGGGATGAGATTTTATCGCTAGCTTATGATCGTTTTGGAGTCGGTCACGAACCGTCTGCAATCATTCTTACGCATGGGCACTTTGATCATGTCGGTAATGTGGTGCATTTATTGGAACATTGGGATGTTCCGGTTTTTGCCCATACGCTGGAATTATCCTATTTGACGGGCAGCAAAGATTATCCCGAGCCGGACAGTTCGGTTGAGGGCGGGCTTTTGGCCAAAATATCGTCCATGTATCCGCATGAATCAATAGATATAGGTGAGAAGTTACTTCCCTTACCCCCAGACGGTACGATACCATTTCTCCACGAATGGAAATGGATACCCACCCCTGGCCATTCGCCAGGTCAGATCGCACTATTTAGGGAAAGAGACAGGTCGTTGATCTCCGGTGATGCTTTCATTACGGTTAGACAGGATTCATTTTATAAAGTGCTAATTCAGGAAACCGAAGTTAATGGTCCGCCTAGATACCTTACAACGGACTGGAAGCGGGCATACGATTCCATCGTACGGCTTCGCGAGCTCGATCCGCAATTAGTAATTCCCGGACACGGACAAATGCTCGAGGGAATTAAGCTGACCACTGGACTGGACAATTTAATTAACAATTTCGATGAGCTGGCAAAGCCGGACCACGGTCGGTTTATTTGACCTTAGATGAATTGCAAGTGAGGCCTGATCTGTAAACCAACGATATCGCAACGTTCGTGTTGCGCAAGACAAAATCCGACCGCCATAGCGATGTCCTCTGCAGGCAGCATCTCAAGATTATCTACTTTTTCTTCTTTTTCTGACGTGCTTCCTGCCTGCATATCGGTATCTACAGCACCTGGCTCAATTAACGTTACTTTGATTTTTTTGGGATTGAGCTCTTTTCTCAGGGCTTCCGAAAACCCCTGTATGCCAGTTTTCGTAGCGACATACACTGAACTGCCCGCTTCCCGGACGTCCGCGCTCATGGATCCAATGTTGACGATGTGGCCTTTTCCCTCGGCTGCCATCCGTTTTGCGGCATAATGGCTACAGGCAAGATATGCTGTTAAGTTGGCGCGGACAAGATAGTCCCAGTCTTCATAATCTCCTTCGGACACGCTGCCATAGCCTAAGGCAGCGTTGTTGATCAGTATATCCACTCCCCCTAGGCGTTGGTCTGCCGTTTCAAACAAGCGATCTATGTCTTCCCGCTTGGCGATATCAGCGACAGTTCCATCGCAGGACCCAGTTGTGGCTACTTCCTTGCTAGCGGCTATTGTTTCATCAATCTGTTCTTGATGACGGCCGCATATCAGACAGCGTGCCCCTAAGGACGTAAGTAATAAGGCAATTTCTCGGCCGATCCCCGTGCTTCCTCCGGTGATCACAACTCTTTTTTCGGATAGACTTTCTTTCCAATAGGCATTTAAATCTTTCATATCGCTTTCGTTTAATGATTTTAAAAATTTGTTATATACATCTATTTCCTTTGCTTTTTTTACTTCTTTTTCTTTTGCTCCATACCTACCCCCAATGTATAGTAACGCGGTCGCCCCCTTTTAAAAGGATTGACTTACCCCTGATGATTACCTCTTTTTGCGGTTCTCCCCCATGGACTTCCAGCCGGTATTCCTTTTCTGAAGGACTTGTTATCCAGACACGGCAACTGTAAGCTGGTATACCCGTAAGCCGGAACGAAAGGGAATTTTTCAGGCGTTTCATGTCAACTGCTGGATATTCCAAAAATAGTCGAGTGCCCTCCTTATCCAAATCGAAAAAGTGCCGGTTTACCAAGTTAAACAGTGCTCCTGCACCGTATACTTCTTGACCTACCTGGCCTACCGGTTCCCAGCCGTCGCCGAGATCCTCTACGGGCATCCAAAGGTCCTTGTCTAAATAACCGGATTTGACTTCTGGAGCCAGAATATCTGCGGGCAATAAGGGAGGGAAGTAATGGGGTATGCGTTGACAGGCGTATTTGACATATTCTGGCAAGAGTGCCCGAATACCTTCCGGCAAGGGAGCACGATAAGCATAAGCCATCTGCAGATAACGGTGCGCGGAAGCAAGGCATTCATGCTCCTCAAACACCGCCGAGTACGGCGCGTCCTTGAGTGGAAAAAGGGCAAAGAAGCTTGGGTATTCTTTACTGTTTCCATATTGGCGGTCCCACAAGGATGTGTTGCGCAGAATGTTGGACATAAACAAGACGCTAAGATCAAGATAGCGGTCTTGCTTAGTAATAGCCCATAGTTCTAGCAACGCTTCTGCTGCAAAACTGCTATTATTTGCTTGATATAAAATATCGTGTTCATACGATCGCAGTCTCGTTACGGCTCTAACGGCTTCATCGATATATTTTTTTTTCTTTGAAAGTTCGTACGCCCGCAACATGAGCTGGGCATACATGCCTGCTACATCTTTTTCGCCCCCTTCGCCGGGTCCTGCCTCCTTCTTTACAACTTCCAATGTGTCCATATCGTAAAAAATGGGCCACTTGTATTTAAAATTCCTGGCCACACGGACGCTGTAATCCACAGACTGAAAAAACATGTCTTTTATTTTTTCGTCTACGTGCCCATCCCGAACGAGATGTGATATAGCAAGCAACGGATGGTGCAGATACCATGAATCCATAATCCGCGGTTCTTTCTGCTCTTCTGAACCATCTAAACGGTTCTCCTCTTTAGGTAGCCACCGTATAAATGTCTTTATCTTCGAATCGAAAAAATGTGGAATCGTTTTAATAAGGGTGTCCGCAATATAATCCAGCTTGGCTGATTCTGCCTTTTTACAGATGGGTAAAAGTGGAATAAGTACCGCGAGCTGAACCATGATTTCTACCGGGTTCTCATAATCGCTTACATAAGCGTTGAGGTAAGCCTGCGCTTCCACCTGCTCCCAGCACCCCTTATACGTATATAGGTCAGAAATGCAGTTTGCCAAATACTGCTCGTAGTCCTGCACCTTCGTTGTCGGGCGATCTATTTTGCGGTACACGATTTCCTGCATACGCAGATAGCTTGATGCTACATCAAATTTATCCTTTGGTTTATTCGAGTGGTATAATACAAAGGTGTCCTTCAGGATATACTTCTTTCCTTTTCGCAGGGAACGTGTAGATGATACGGGGATCGTATAACCTAGCTCCGGCCATTTAATTTTTACCGTATCGGCCAATGAAACCTGAACGTCTTCTGCATAATCATTAAGTGCACCTAAATTCTGGAAATAAAAAAGGCAACCCGGTGTTGACTTTCCGAAATCCACAAAAGCAATCCCTGACCGGATTTGCATCTGCTCCGCGTACGCCTCCCCTTCGGGGGCGGGCGAAAATGAACTTCTTTTCAGTATTAATAGGTCGGCAGGCATGTCATCGATGAGTACATCCTCTTTGGGCGTGAAGCGTACCGCATAATGAAGATTGAGGCCGGCCTCCTGCCCCGTTTCTATGTCGACCTCAAAAGTTCCGTTGGACGTCTCCATACGGACTCGCAGCTTATTCTTTCCTTTTGTAGCCTGGATTGCATTCGGGGCTATATCCCGGCCATCGACAATGCGGCAAAAGACCACCCTTCCATTCGGTAGGTTTACACAAAGCGTCAATATACCCATTATGCTAAGCAACCTTATGCCGTCCTTTGTTCCGGTTTCATTATAGATGACCTGGTAGGTGCGGTATTTAAAAGCTTGGATATACGCTTGCGTGGTATCCTGCAACGGCAAATGGTCTTTATACATAGCAAAGATTCTTTAATTCATCGGATTAAGAGTGCGCTATCCGAACCGTACTGCATTACATTTATGTCGATACTTAACATACTTTTTTTATTGGTTTATAACCATTGGAAACCCGCCGTGGCTAACCGTGTTGCTACAGCGGGCAACTGTACGACTTCTCTGGCCGGTACACTATATTGTCGTCTCGTCGTCGATTTCTGAGTCTTCACCCATGAGATCTTCAGCGTCATCAAGGTTGCTACCCTCGGCGTCTTCATCCTCCGAATCGTAAGGCGTACCCAACTCTTCGTCCTCTTCATCCGGGACTGGCTGCACATGCCCCCGTACTGCTCGATCGATATCGCTCTGCTGCGGCTCTTTTTCGACGCCTTCCACGTCATGCAGATCGTTTGCGGCATTTTCGGGATGATCAGAATGCCGATCTTCGCCTTCCGGAATCCGGATAATCATTGCTATTACGAAACCTGGTCTCTTCTCTAGCTGCGCTTGTTCATATATTTTCATAGTCGTGTATTTATTTCTTTTTTGTTCGGGGATTTGGTCCCGCCTTCTTCTCCATATTCTTAACGGTCTTTTCCTTAAACTCGGTAAATGCATCTACAAGCTGTTGCATCTCGGGATCCAGGCCCGGTGCAAACTCTTCCGGCCGCTCCGGCGCGATAGGATTTGGATAGGATTCCCTAGGTTCTTTTAGTGTTACCAATTCGGTTCCGTCGTTAGATGGCGCACTACCTTGGAAAATCTTTTCCATCTGTGAGCCGTCGAGTCTAAAGGTATACTGTTCACGATGGATGCCCGCGTCCATCAATTTCTTTACCTCAGGATACTGCGCGGCATCAAATTTCGGAATCGGTAATGCTTTCGCCCAGTCGACCCCCAGCGTTTCCAGCGCTTTAGCAAATGCCATCTGATGGGCTTCATCGCGTGCAATGAGAAAAGCGACAGTTGCTCTAAGCGTTTTGTTCGATGACATCTGATAAATTCTGCATTTTTGGAGTCTACCTGTAGATTCCAGTACCAAGTTGTCCATCAGATCCAATATGAGGTTACCGTGATTGTGCACATATGAACCGCTCCACGGATTGCCGGCTGCATCTACAGGCAACGCTCCTTGGGCACCAACGATAAAATGATGCGGGTTTTGCTGTTCTTTAGCCATATCCATCGTCGGAACACCCCCTTTACCGGGGACGTCGAACTTACCACCATGGTACTCCGGCGCACCGTCAAGCAAACGTGAAATCGTTTTGGTGATCAGTTCCACATGGCTGATTTCTTCGATACCGACTCCCTGGATGAGGTCAAGATAAGGAATGCCATCGCCCCTAAAATTGAAACTCTGAAACAGGTACTGCATCATCGTGCGCATTTCGCCGAACTGTCCGCCAAGCCCCTCCTGTAGCGCATTGGCTGCCGATGGATCTGGCTGATCGTCGACAATGGGATTAATTAAACTTTGAACGTGGTAAAACATAATATATTTATTTAAGAGTTATAAATAGCGGCTATTTTACTAACCTGAAGTAGCGATTGATATACATTTCGCACCGGAATGGATATCTCCTACTTTCTGCTGTGCTTAACCACATGCAGCACAGAAAAGTTTCTGACAATACATCCAAGGAGTATTAAAGTGTAAAATAACGTATTTTACGTAGGTGAGAGACATCATTATACGGTACGAATGAGGTGTGTAAACGAGTTACCCTTGGCGATAAATGTTAAGCAATTTTTACGTTATCAATAAATCTCAGTGTCGAGAAATGACGACAGAAAATATCTGTGGCTTGTCTGGAAAGTGGTATGAGTAGAATGTTGAAAAGGTAGTAATCCGCTCGTACTTCCTGTCGTAAACTGACGATTTCCTTCCTTGTTGCTCATCGATAGACATACACAAGGCGATATGACTTTGCACATCTTTATCTAAAAAAAGGAGTAGATATTCATGAAACTATTTTGCAAATAAATAGTTAATAGAGGTAAAAAGATGCTTATGTTTCATTTAGCTATTTTGGTATCTGACGGGTTTGATGAGCAGGCGGTAAAAGCTTCCCAGTCCTATTTTAAAAAACAAGGGTACAGCTATGAATTGGTTTCTCCTAAAAAAAGTGAATTCGCTCGTTCGTGGAGCTATAAGGACTGGGGGGCCTCCTATGCTATTGACCGACATATCCATGAAGCTGATCCAACAGCGTACGATGCGTTAATTATGCCCGGGGGGGCATTAAGCATTGATAATCTCCGTACTGACAGCGACGTGCAGACATTTGTACAATCTTTCGTATGCAACAATAAGTTAATAGGAACATTATGTCACGGTGTGTGGCCTTTGTTGGATATCGGTTACATAAGGGGCAAGCATATAACAAGTGTGCGAACTATTAAAGTTGACATTGAAAACGCCGGTGGCATTTGGGAAGACGAGCCCGTCGTTGTGTACGGCAACTTAATCTCCAGCCGTACCAGTGACGATATGCCCGATTTCCACCGTATATTACACGAAATTTTGCAAAGCAGATTACAGGTATTGCGTCCGAATAGCTCATAGTATGATAGATGTATATAGAAACTCTTCTGCCGGTAAACGGTTACAATACAGAACATAAAATTATAAACAACGAAGCGATTCGAGCAAAGAAGTTTTGTCATCTATACCGCGTTCAATTCACAGTCGGCTCTGCATTCTCAATCATCGTCGATCACTCCTCGAATTCATGGATCATTACCGAAGTACTTTGAGCCGTTTTATTATCAAATTGTTCATGTAAAAATCGTAGCGCTTGGTCTTCTGTATAAACCGAACATATGGCTTAAATAGTATTTAAAATATAATCATTATATTTGTTGTACAAATAGTTGTTATGCTAACGGAAAAATACAATCAATATTCGTTTATTTTAGATCGTACGGCCAGACGGGTAAAGCAATTTGCACAAACCGCGTTCGCACAAAATAACTTCGACTTAACTGTTGATCAGTGGACAGTCATGCGCACCCTCCATGAAACTGCGGCTATGACCAATAGAGAGCTAGCGGAAATGTGTGGCAAAGATCAACCCACATTGACACGGATAATTGATCTACTGATAAAAAAAGGATTAGTCGAACGCGCTAGCCACCCATCTGACCGAAGGTGTCTCACCTTACAGCTAACGGAAAGTGGCACGACGAAGATCAATCAAATTGCACCGAAGGTGGCGGCGTTTCGCATGCAGGCCTGGGAAAATCTTTCTGACGAAGATTTTACGCACTTCGTGCGAATTTTAGACACAATTTATACGAATTTAACAAACAAAGATGAATAATATAATACAAACCGATATATGTATAATAGGTGCGGGTCCGGTAGCCCTATTCGCTGTATTTGAAGCGGGATTACTCAAAATGAGATGCCATCTTGTCGACGCATTGCCTCAAGTTGGTGGTCAATTGTCTGAGATATATCCGCAGAAACCGATATATGATATTCCCGGATATCCGGCCATCAAAGCTCAAGAACTCATTGATAATCAGATGGAGCAAATAAAACCATTTTCTCCTACGTTTACCTTAGGAGAGCGGGTTGATTCCTTGGAGCAGCAAACCGATGGATCTTATATCGTTTCGACTTCTGAAAATACAAAAATACACTGCCAGGTGATTGCGGTGGCAGGGGGATTAGGGTGTTTTGAGCCCCGAAAACCGGATGTAAAAGACATTTTGGATTTTGAACGAAAGGGAGTTGATTACATGGTTAAAAATCCAGAAATCTACCGGTCAAAAAAAATAGTGATTGCGGGAGGCGGTGACTCGGCATTGGATTGGACAATTTATTTGAGCGATATCGCCGAAGAAATTACCTTAGTACATCGAAGTGAGAGTTTCAGAGGAGCACCCGATTCGGCAGACAAGGTTTATGAGCTGGCAAAAAAAGGTAAAATAAACCTACTATTATCCCACAATCTATTGGGTGTACAAGGCAATGGTTCATTGTCTCACGTGAAATTAGCCAATAAAGCTAAGGATGAATTTTTGATAGAAGCAGACCATCTGATTCCATTATATGGCTTAACGCCAAAATTAGGTCCGATTGCAAATTGGGGCTTGAATATTAACAAAAATGCCATCGAGGTAAACACATTTGATTATTCGACCAATGTAGAGCGCATATACGCTATTGGAGATATAAACACTTATCCTGGAAAATTAAAGCTTATTCTTAGCGGTTACCACGAAGCAGCTTTAATGATGCAAAGTGCCTTCAAATATGTGTATCCAGATCAAAAATTAAGTTTTAAGTACACCACTGTAAACGGTATCAATACTTTTTAAATAAATAACACTTTTCCTTATGGACGAAAACATCATCACAATAGAAGTGGAAGATCGAGATGGTACATTGCATAATATCGATATACCGACAGACGTTAATCTTAGTTTGATGGAAATCTTAAAGGCCTCAGAATATGAAATCTTAGCCACATGCGGTGGCATGGCGCTATGTGCAACATGCCGTGTTCAGATCAAAGTCGGCATTGAAAAACTCCCTGAGGCAGAAGATCAGGAACTCGACATGCTTGACACGCTACCTGACGCCGATGACAATAGCCGATTGGCTTGTCAATTGCGGTTAAAAAATGAGCATAATGGATTAAGCATAAAAATAAGAGGTGCATTACAATAAATTGTGTACTTAATACACTAAGCAAATTGTCTTTAAATGAAATAAACCCCCTTTTTGTGCTAAAAATGAAACTTTATCTCTTAATTTAAGCCCAATATATTGAAAAATAATTACTGAAATAACGTAAAATTTTAGGATATTTGAGCTTTAATTTTTTTCGAAACAAAACTAAATAAACGATATATGTTGTTGACCCGTTCTGAGCGTTCTTTTCCCCGCGTGATTGTTATTGGAGGTGGCTTTGGTGGCGTAGAGGTAGCCCGCAAACTAAAGGATAAAGATTTAGAAGTGCTACTAATAGATAGGAACAACTTCCATACATTTCAGCCCTTAATGTACCAGGTTGCGACGGGTACGTTGGCTTCAGACGCGATCTCGTTTCCGATTCGCAAAATGTTTAAATCACAACATAATTTTAGATTCCGATTGGCGGAAGTAACTCGTGTTGATTCCGAGCAGAAGGTAGTACACACTTCTGTGGGTAGCTACGATTATGATTACTTGGTGATTGCTACGGGTGCTATAACAAACTTTTTCGGTAATAAAGAAGTAGAAACATACTCTTTACCTATGAAAAGCATCAAAGAGGCATTGAATATCAGAAGTTATGTTTTACAGAATCTGGAAGAGGCTGTATTACGCAAAAATATGTCGGAAAGGGAGCGTTACCTCAACTTTGTGGTGGTGGGTGGCGGACCTACCGGAGTGGAGTTATCGGGAGCCATTGCCGAAATCCAGCTTCACATGTTGAAAAAGGATTATCCTGAACTTTCAGAACACGAAATGAAGGTATTTCTTATCGAGGGAACGGGAAAAATACTAGGGGCACTATCAGAAAAGTCTTCACGCGACGCGGAACGATACTTAAATGAGCTAGGTGTGAAGGTGATGTTGAATACACAAGTAACGGGCTACGACGGAAATACAATTACGTTTAGCGATGGCGAAAGCATCCCAACCAAAACAGTGATCTGGGGAGCTGGAGTAAAAGGACAATATCCGGAAGGGCTGAATCCAGAAATTATCGAACGTGGCAACCGGATCCGCACGAACGGGAAATGTCAGGTAGAAGGCCTAGAGAACGTGTATGCCATAGGAGATGTATCAGCAATGGTGACACCCGAAAATCCAAGAGGCCTTCCTGGTGTAGCACCGGTAGCGCAGCAGCAGGGAAAATATGTAGCGGAACAGATCGTAAGTCTATTGTCCGGAATAGAACCTATCGCCGACTTCAGCTATTTTGATAAAGGATCAATGGCTACTATAGGGCGTAATAGAGCGGTAGTCGATATGGGGAAAATCCATATGAAGGGATTTATCGCCTGGATGACCTGGATGTTTGTCCATTTGGTTTCCATATTCGGATTCCGTAACAAGGTGATCACTTTTGTTAATTGGTCGATTAAATTCTTAACGAAAAACTCCGGCATCCGTTTAATTGTCAATAAATATCACAGACCTGATCCTATTGTGGTTAAAAAAGAAATGACGGAACAAAGTTCTTAATAGCCTAGGACTTAACTGCAGAAGAAGGTCGTGCTTTTTCTGCTTTTTTCTGAAAAACGCTTTTAATTTTAGTTTTTCAATTTAACACAAGCATCTTTAAGATTAGATAAAGCGATTATCTCTTGTCTAACAAATTCTTTAATAGCTACGTTATCTGTTCGAACCAGCGTAAACATATAGTGGCGCAGAATCAATTCAATCAGTTCCCGATAGTTGTTAATTATATTACTACGTAGGGATTTTGCATTGGACTTCTCTAAAGCTAACCCTGCAATAGCAGTACCATAAAGATCTTCAGGCAGACTGAATTTAACAAGCTTTGCTACTGCCAAAAACTGAGACTGGCTTCCATGTATTTGGTTCGCCATTTGCTTCGAAAAATCAACAATATCGCCCTTGTCTGTATATTTTAAAGCTTCTTGTGACAGGTGCAAACAGCGTGTCCTTAAAATAATTGAGTGTACTATAAATTCGCGATCGACTACACTATCTAATTGGAGACCAATTAGCTGCTCTTCACTGTGCGCTTCGGTCCCAGAAGAACACATTACGAACAACAAACACATCCACGTTGCCTTCATAAATTTCACATTTGGGTTGAAGAAGCAATATACGAACTCTACAGCCAACTAAAATACGGTTTCTGTAGGTCAACCTTACCGTTTTACATCGTACAAAAAAGAAAAGAACACGTATAAATACGTATTACAGAATCTTTCTAAACAAATATATGCTGCATAGGTTTTATAAATGACATCTAAAAGTATTATGACAATAGGAAAAACATTTATAATTTCTAACAGATTACCCGTAAAAATTGAAAGAAAGAAAAATAAATTAGTTGTTACCCGTAGCGAGGGGGGATTAGCAACAGGGCTTGGATCCTTCTATCGTGAAGATGGTTCGTGGTGGCTTGGTTGGCCTGGAATAATCCCGAAAAATACGGAGGAAGAAGAGTTTATCCGTAGGGAACTACATTCTCTCAATTTAATACCCGTATTTTTAACGCAAGAGGATATAAAAGGATATTACGAAGGATTTTCGAACGCTGTACTATGGCCACTGTGCCATTACAGACCAAGTTTCGTAGATTTTAATGAGGCATATTGGAATAGCTATCTAAATGTTAGTAACAAATTTGCCGAAGAAGCACTAAAACATCTTGATAGCGATACAAATATCTGGATTCATGATTATCAGTTGATGGTGCTTCCTGAGCTATTACGTAAGCAGGATCAGTCGTTTACCATCGGATATTTTCACCATATACCCTTTCCTCCCGAAGAATTGTTTAAAATGCTGCCGTGGCGTAACCAACTCTTAAAAGGTCTATTGGGAGCAGATCTAATTGGTTTCCATACTTTTGAAGATACTCAAAACTTCCTTAATTCCTGTAGCAATAACTTACGCATGGAAGCCCATTACAACAATCTGAAATGTAATGGGCGCCGAATATTTGTAGAAGCTTTTCCTATGGGAATTGATTATGAAAAGTTCAAAAATGCGGCATTGAGCCCGCAGGTGATACAAAAAGCTCAGGAAGTAAAAGAATATTACAGAAATCAAAAAATAATACTTTCTGTAGATCGGCTAGATTATAGCAAGGGGATCATAGAGCGACTGCGTTCGTTGGAACGATTATTAACATCCCATCCCGAAATGATCGGAAAAATCGTCCTCTATATGTTGATTGTACCTTCGCGGGATCAAGTCTCGGCATACAAAAAGTTACGTAACGATATTGACCAATTAGTAGGAAACATTAATGCCGTTTACGGCAGACCCGGCTGGAGTCCGGTGGCGTATTTTTATCAATCTATTCCTAGCGAAGAATTGTCTGCCCTCTATGTAGCTGCTGACGTCTGCTTAGTAAATTCAATTCGAGACGGAATGAATCTCGTAGCTAAAGAATACATCGCCAGCAAGCAGATTGATAAACGAGGCGTACTACTCCTAAGCGAATTCACCGGCGCTTCCAAAGAATTGACCGATGCCGTACTCATTAATCCACACGATTCTATAAAAGTAAGTGCATCATTATACCACGCGCTAAATATGCCGGCAAAAGAGCAAAAAGAAAGAATACAAGCTTGTCAACATATCGTGGAAAAATTCCACGTATATCATTGGGTAAAGCTATTCATGGAAAAACTGCAGGAAACTAAACATCTTCAACGAAAAGAGTTGGCACGCAAAGTAGCCTATTCAATTCGATCGGCGATACACGACAGGTATACAAATAGCCAAAATCGTTTGTTCTTTTTGGATTATGACGGTACATTGGTGGGTATCAATATAAACGCCGATAAAGCTGTTCCTACTGAGGAAGTTTACAGTTTAATTGATTCTCTTACTGCGGATCCAAACAATACCGTCGTTATCATTAGCGGACGCAGACACCTTGAATTAGAAAAGTGGTTTGGTAAAAAGCCGGTATATTTGATCGGAGAACACGGAATTTGGACCAATTATCCGGATAAAAAATGGCGTGCTAAAAAAGGTATTTCCAACAAATGGAAAAATCATATCAAGGAGATACTTCAACATTATACCGATCGAACTCCAGGAGCTTCTATCGAAGAAAAATCGTATGCCGTTGCTTGGCACTACCGTAAAGTTCAAAAAGGATTGGGGTTATTACAAGCCCATAATCTTATTGTACAATTGAAAAATCTCGCATCAGATTACGGACTGCAGGTCGTACACGGGGATGAGGTAGTGGAAATAAAAGTGATGCAGACAAACAAGGGAAAGGCAGCCTTGGAACTTGTAAACACCATGACCCCGGACTTTATCTTGAGTATAGGCGACGACACGACAGATGAAGATATGTTTCAAGAACTCCCATCTAATACAGTGTCCGTGAAAGTCGGCGACAAACAATCACATGCTAAATTTTATGTCGACACGCAGATCGATGCCTTGAAATTTTTAAAATCCTTTACACACCTAAATGCAGAAAACACAATACCATATGAATAAAAAACATGTTTATGAAAGTGGAATAATAGGAAACTGCTCTTATATAGCTCACGTCCATAAGAGCACGAATATCTCCTGGCTATGTTGGCCTTCTTTTGAAGATAGTTTTATTTTCGGAAAACTATTGGATGAAAATTTAGGTGGAGAATTTTCCTTTAATCTAGAAGGACCGATTGACAGTCAGGAGCAATATTATCTTGAGAATACCAATATTTTGGTAACCGAAGTCAAAGGTCCTAATGCGGGATTTAAAGTAATCGATTTTGCTCCTAGGTTCAATCAATATGAACGGTATTATAAACCGCTCATGCTTGTTCGGATCTTTGAACCGCTCTATGGCAATCCGAAAATTAAAGTAAATTGCGAACCACGCTACTCGTATGGAAAAGAAGGCTTTACCAGATCAAGAGGTAGCAACCACGTGCAATATCACAATACGACGGAAAACATAAGGTTAACGACTAATATTCCGATTAGTCACTTTTTTGATAAAGAAGAGAGCTATATCATCATTAATGAAAAGAAACACTTTATTTTAACCTACGGTGGATTATTCGAAGCGCCATTGGAAAGCACTGCTGAAGATTTCTTACATAAGACAAAAAAATATTGGCGGGAATGGACGAAAAAAGCAAACATTCCAAATTTTTACCAAAAAGAGGTCATACGGTCTGCACTTACGCTGAAGCTACACCAATATGAGGATACAGGAGCAATTATCGCAGCTAGTACAACAAGTCTTCCCGAATCTCCGGGATCTGGAAGAAACTGGGATTACCGGTATTGTTGGGTAAGAGATAGCTTCTATGTGTTAACGGCGCTGGCACATATCGGTAAATTTGAAGAAATGGAGAAATTTGCTTCATATGTAGCCGGGATTACCCAAACGGATGCTGGAAGACTTCAACCTCTTTATGGAATTTTGGGTAAAAAAAGTCTCTACGAGGAAACACTTGAACATCTAGAGGGATATTTGGGCAACAAACCAATTCGTGTCGGTAATCAGGCTTATGAACATATCCAAAATGATGTGTATGGACAGGCCATGATTGCACTGCTTCCACTTTTTACAGACTATCGCTTTCCAGTCGATGAGAGAAAGGATGTTAAGAATTGGCTATTGTACATTTTGGAAAAGATCGAAATGACAATTGATGAAAAAGACGCAGGTATCTGGGAGTTTAGAAACTTCGCGAATCATCATGCTTATTCTAATCTGTTTCAGTGGGCCGGTGCTTCAGCGGCACTTAAAATAGCACACCAAAATGGATACGAGGATATCAGAGAGCGAGCTCAAAAGTTGAAAGAGAAAGCTGCTGACTATATCGAACGCTGTTACGACAGCGAACGAAACCTATACACCAATGCTGTAGGTAGCAGCAACCTCGATGCAAGTACGCTCCAATTAATTATGATGAATTACCTTAAACCAGATGGCGAACGTGCAAAAAGCCATCTCGAGGGGCTGGAAAAAGAATTAAAGGGAAAAGACGGCCTTTTCTATCGATACCTTCATCGCGACGACTTTGGTAAACCGACCACTACATTCTTGGTTTGTGCATTTTGGTACGTAGAAGCGTTGGCCTGTGTAGGACGTGTTGACGAAGCACAGAATATCTTTGAAAAACTGCTAAAATATGGCAACCACCTCATGCTCTTTAGTGAAGACATCAACGAAGATAACGGAAGTCAATGGGGCAATTTTCCACAGGCGTATAGTCATGTGGGGCTTATGAATGCAGCATACCGTATTGCGACCAAATTGGATAAACCGATTTTCCTGACTGACTAAATAGTCGATAGGCGACGTTGGCAATAAGGAAAAAATATTATTAAAAAGCAGTCTGTAACCACAGACTGCTTTTTGCGTATCAATAAAAAATGGAAAGCTAATTGAGTTTATAGCTGGAGAGCGTTGATTTCAATCTCTTACGAGCTATATGGATTCGAGTCTTTACCGTTCCCACCGGAATGGCAAGATGTTTCGCTATTTCATCATATTTATATCCTTCATAAAACATAATAAAACATATATATAAATCTTCCGGTAACTTCGCGAGCGCATAATTGATATCATCTAACATGCATTTATTCTCCCCACGATTGTTAGAGGCCGAATAACGTAAACTGACCGACGAAATCTCTTCTTCTACGGTAATGACCGACTTGGATTTGACAGCACGTCTGTAGTTATTTATAAATGTGTTTTTCATGATCGTCACTAACCACCCTTTCAGATTAGTTCCCTCTTTGAAGTTCTCAAAGTAATGTACTGCTTTTAACATGGTCTCCTGTACCAAGTCGTTAGCGTCGTCGTAGTTTTTGGTTAGATTTTTTGCATAATCCTTTAATAAGTTACTTTGTCCTAGCACCAGGCTGTTAAATTGTACTCTGTCCATAAAAAATCTTTTTAGGGTTTAAAACTTCATTCATGCAAATCTCACGCGACCAAAAATTGGTCTTCCTTTCGTCCTTAATTCATCATCTTAATATCAAATTTTATGCTGATTCCTTCCAAATGAACGAAAACAAGTATAACCACCCTCAAGAAAACGTCTAATAAAAGCCAGCCGCGTATATATACGGCTGTAATCAGCATTTTATCACACAAAAAAATAATTAAACATACCTCAGAAAAAAAAACGCATTATTTATCAATAATGCGTTTATAGCCGTGCGTACGACTCTTGCTCGGAAAGGGTAGGCTATTTGATCAAACCATTCAACACGGCGAATTTAATTAGAGAAGCGGTATTTTTACATCCTGTTTTTTGAATTAAATTCTGACGATGCCCCTCAATCGTTCGTTTGCTAAGAAAAAGCTTATCGGATATTTCGTTGTTAGTCAATCCTTCCCCTAATTTCTCCAACACCTCTAATTCTCTTACCGACAAATTCAGATCAACCTTGTTAGGCATATCGGGGTATGTCATTCGGTTAGAAATTAATCTATTTACATATTGCATACTCAATTCTTCACAGAGATACTTTCCGCCCGCGGCTACGTACCGTATAGCAGAGAGCAATTCTTCTGAATTTACATTCTTAACTAAATAAGCTGAAACGCCTGACTCAAAAGATCTAGCAATATATTGTTCATTATCCATCATTGACAATATAATAATAGCAGGTCTTATTTCGAATTTACTAATAATCTTTGCCAATTCAATTCCATCTAAAGGCTCCATACTTATATCAGAAAGCAATATATCTGGCTGCAATCCCTCATCCAATAATTTTAACACATCCTGTCCATTAGTGGCCACTCCTACTATTTCAATATCTTCTTGACTTTCCAATAATAGACGAATGCCGTCTCTGACCAATTTATGGTCGTCAGCTAACATTATTTTTATCATTTACCTTTATTTTTAAAGACTACTTTAACAACACATCCACTTCCGTCATAATCGATAGAAAGTGTACCTTTCATGACTTCAACTCTATTTTTAATATTTCTTAAACCCGTTCCTTTCAACATACATTCATCGACACCGTTCAAAAAGCCTTGCCCGTTATCTTTTACTTCCATTATTAAATTTTCATCTTTACGAAACAACCTGATCCAAATTTCACTTGCATTCGAATGCTTTAAGCAATTGTTTAAAAGCTCCTGGATAATTCTAAAAACTCCAAACTCATACTCATACGGCAACTGGATATCATCTTCTATATGCGTATGAATCTCCAACTGAGGTACATGTATACGTTTGACCATATCCATAACCGCTTTTTTGAGTCCGAAATCTCTTAAAACGGAAGGTGCCAAATCTTTAGAAAGATCACGTATTTGATGAATGGATTCATCCAGCATACTTTTAATGGGCTGGATATTACTTTTGAATTCAGGGTTTTTCATTAAAAAATGCTGAAGGCTCAACCGGATGCCGTACAATACTTGTGCAAGGCTATCGTGCAAAATAGATCCAAGCTGTTCTCTTTCCCTATCTTGCGCATCAATGATGGCCTCCATAAAGTTAACTTCCACATCGACTTCCGACGCAAATACGCTAACTGTAGAAAATAATAAAACATACAAATCTTCATTATCTGCGATCCGAATCTTTTTAATATAAAAATACAGATACTCTTGTGTAGAACCAGGATAATTGACACGTAGCTTCACCGAGAAAAGCGTATTCTCCTGCTGTTTTTGCAGTATATCGTTCAAGGCCTTAATACTGGCAGAATATAGACCTCCGTAAAGTGAGCTACCCAATATGTCTTCCGATTGGACACCAAGAATTTCTCGCCCTCTTTTATTCAGGTAAACAATTTTTGCGCTTCTATTAATCAACATATAGCCTAGGGGCCCAATGGTGAATAAATCCAAAAATTTCAAAAAACTGCCGAATGACTCAGCATTAAGGTCGTACACAGCTTCCGAATGGATTTCTTCGTGTCTCATTACGGGACTTGCCTCTGGCAGGGATTTAATATTGTCGTCCATACTACTGTCGTCCATACTTTTTTAAAGTTTTACAATCGTTTCACAAAAATCTGATAGATAATAATATATACACACAAACGAGAAAAAAGTTTTCTCGTTTCACTAATTTTTTATTAATTAACAACAAATAATAGCTAGTTTGGCTTTGGCGATGCTAAATATATATATTAATAAAAGTTAATTGCTACGTATAGCTAACCAAAACGTTATTTACAGTACTTTTACTCTACATTTCGAGTATTAATTCTTACTAAAAGCCCATCCTCTTTAGGTGTATTATCAGCAACACCTAAAAAGGATCATAGCCGTTCCGTCGTGGGAAAGAAGACAGTATAAAAAATGTTATTAGTAAAGTACAACACGATACAGGAACAATGCTGCAAAAAATTGATTCTTTAGAGCAACCAATATAAACAGTTACTGAATTCACGACAGTCCAGACCATGAGGTGGACTTCCTAAAAACACTATTCTAACAAAAAAAAAGAAACTAATTCTTGATTTGAGTGCCTTATTATTTTTAGAATTAATTGAATGAATGCTGCACTAAGGCTTTTCTATACTGCTCTAACAAATAGTTAAAACTTTTAGATGATATGCCTGATGTCGAATTCACCACCAAAATGCGAATACTCCTATTTTTGAAATACATTTGCGTTTCAAAAGGGAGCATTATCTTTTTAGGAATCGCTAGCTTAACAGCATTTAACAGAAGGTAATTTCGAAACCATGCCAAGGTACTCGAGTTACCAGAACTGCTGGTGAGTACCAAGGTATGCAAAGCTGAATAATCTTCTAACAGGCTAAAAACATCCAAATATTCTACGGCATGTATAGCGTCATCTAGCGAACTATTTCCAAACCGAATAATTTTCTTTCCCATGGACGACAAACCAACACGTAGTTGATCTAAAATAGCTAAGCGTTCATTGACTGCTTCTTTTCCTTCAAAATATTGTAATTGGTGCTCTGCTAAATTAGCCATCACTTTCCAAAACCTATTAGCCGGATTTGGATAATAGAAATCGATCTTCCGCTTCGCTTGCTGCGAGGGAAATGTACCTAGTATAAGGTGAGTAGATCCCTTTGGAATATAAGGTGCCCACGGCAACGTTTCTATGCTGTAGTTTATACTTGTCTTGTATTTCATTTCCGATTAAAGATATCTAATGTCTCTAATAGAAAAACACAAAATATATTATTGTAAGCAATACGACGGCGATAAGGATAGTCCAATTTAATGTTTTTGCAGCCGGCTTATCATTGGGTTCTTCCCTCGCCGCTTCCGGCACCTCATCATTTTTCACTTTTTCTCTCCACTCTTCCATAAGATTGAAATTTAATGTTAACTATTTATATATTATAAACCCGTTTTTTCGCTTTTGGTTTTTTTTAAAACAGCATTAACCGTGTTTTCTTCGACCGTAGCGCGTATTAATACGATAGAAACGAAATATAATCGTTACATCCCATACGCTAAAAAACCAAAATGAACATTCTTCTTGTTCTATTTGCGCCCCGATCAACAATAAAAATTTAAGTTAACATAAACTGATTTCATTATGTAGAAAGGTAAACTACGTATTGTGTGTTTTTCCGGAATGTGTTCGTAAATGCAAAGCATTTTATCTAAGTTTGAATACACAAAATTTTAGATTTCATATATTTAAAGATGGATAACAAATCTATAGCTAACGTATTCAAGCTTTGCGCTCAGTTGATGGAATTGCACAATGAAAACCCTTTTCGCACAAAAGCTATGGGAAGTGCCTCATTTAAGATCGACAAATTACCATTTTCAGCTATAGATGCATCTCTGGATCAATTGGGTGATCAGCAAGGGATTGGAAAAAGTACCGCCGAAAAAATTAAACAGGTTGTAACTTCCGGCACATTCCCCGACCTAGAAAATCTTTTAGCGAAGACTCCTGAAGGTGTTTTACAAATGCTTAATATCAAAGGATTGGGACCTAAAAAAATACAGATCGTTTGGAAAGGTCTAGCTATAGAATCCGTTGGTGAATTATATTACGCCTGCAATGAGAATCGTTTAATTGAAGCCAAAGGTTTTGGATTGAAAACGCAAGAAGAAGTTAAAAAAGCGATCGAGTTTACGATTGCTAACGAGGGATGGATACTCTATGCCAAAGCATTACCTTCTGCTAATCAAGTTTATACACATTTAAAAAATCAGCTTTCTGCTCACCGTGTTTCGTTTACTGGTGAATTTAGACGCAAATGCGAAGTGCTCGCTAACATCGAACTTTTATCAGATGCGCCAGCAGACGAAATCTACAAAGCAGTTGAAAAATTGAACAACGAAATCGTTGTGAATCAAGATAGACATAGCATTTCATTCAAAGACGAGAATAATTTCTCTTTCGTGGTTTATATTACTTCTGAAAATCAATATGCCAAGGATTTGCTCATAACAACCGGTTCTGAAAAACACCTTGAATTGCTGCAACAAATACAGGTCACAATGCCAGCATTACATTCCGAAGAAGAAATATACCGACAGCTAGGTATAAGTTATATAGAACCTGAACTCAGGGAAGGTTTTGATGAAATCGAATTGGCTAAGGCAAATCAATTGCCCACGTTGATTACGTTTGAAGATCTCAAAGGGACTTTACACAATCACACAACATATAGCGATGGCGTACATACCCTTGCAGAGATGGCTCGGTATTCAAAGGAAGAACTTGGATTAACATATTTGGGGATCTGCGATCACTCTAAAACAGCCGTCTATGCCAATGGATTATCTACCGAACGGTTAGAAGATCAGTGGTTAGAAATAGACCATTTGAACGAGACGTTAGCACCCTTCAAAATATTCAAAGGCGTTGAATCAGACATTCTTTCAGACGGTTCTTTAGACTATCCTGATATTGTATTGTCAAAATTTGATTTTGTAGTAGCATCCGTACACAGCAACCTGAAGATGGAGGAATCTAAAGCTACAGCACGATTAGTGAAAGCAATTGAAAATCCATATACGACAATCTTAGGACATCCGACAGGAAGATTGCTCTTATCCAGAGCGGGTTACCCTATTGATTATAAAAAGGTAATTGACGCCTGCGCCGCTAATAATGTTGTAATTGAAATTAATGCAAATCCGCTGCGTCTGGATTTAGATTGGCGTTGGCACCGGTATGCGCTGGACAGGGGTGTGCTGTTATCTATAAACCCTGATGCCCACCGTACAGAAGGTTTATTAGATATGCATTATGGTGTCTTTGTGGCAAGAAAAGGGGGATTATCAAAAGATAAATGCTTAAATGCATATAACTTAAACGAGATTTCAGCATACTTTTCGAGCAAAAAATCAAAAACTCACAACACGTAACACCGTCTACTTGTTAAAACGATATATTGAGGCACATTATTGAATGAAAGTATTTATTGCGAGAAATATTCCTGAGAAAGCTATCGAACACCTAAAAGAAAAAGGGTTAGAGGTATCAATAAACAGAACGAGTAAGCACCTAACCCGGGAACAATTGATATCACAGTGTCGAGATAAGGATTTTTTGATACTCGTGGGCAATGCCAAACTTGATTCCTATTTCTTCGAGCAATGTGCTCACCTGAAAGGAATCGCCCTTACCGCTGTTGGGTTCGACCACATCGATCTTGATGCGGCGACCAAAGCAGGAATACCCGTTAGTAACACTGCGGGCTCGCTCCGTAAAACAACTGCAGACATTGCTTTCCTTTTAATGATCGCTGTATCTCGGAAGGCATTTTTCCAAGCGAAGGAAGTCAGAGAGAAACAAAAAAAATCATTTGATTTTATGGAGGATCTTGGTATAGAAATTGAAAATAAAACCTTGGGAATATATGGACTAGGTGACATTGGGTTAGAGTTTGCTAAAATGGCGAAAGCTGCGTACGGAATGAAAATTATTTATCATAACAGAACTATAAATAAGGAAGCGGAGAACTTAGTGGGCGCAAAATATGTCAGTTTTGATAATTTGCTGACACGAAGTGATGTTATTTCTGCACATGTAAACCTCTCGCCCGAGACGAAATACAAGTTTAATAAAGATGCATTCGAAAAGATGAAAAAATCCGCTATTTTCATTAACACAGCAAGGGGAAAAATACATCAGGAAGAAGATTTAATAGCCGCCTTACAACAAGGAGAGATATGGGGAGCAGGATTAGATGTAACGGATCCTGAACCTATCTCTCCAGAAAATCCGTTGTTGGAGATGCCTACAGTCTGCATACTACCGCATATTGGATCCGCTACAGTAGAGGCCCGCACAAAAATGGCTGTAATGGCCGCTAATAATATTATATGTGCTAAAACGGGGTCCAAAATGCCTCAGGTTATTAACAAAGAAGTCTATAAGAAGTAGCAAACTATATATGAGGGTGTCCCTTATGTTTGTCTTGAACAAATGTAGGAGACACCCTCATAAAAAATACAACATCACAGCATTAACCGGTGATGCTAGGTACATTTACAACCTCATTTGTATCTGCCTCGTAATCGATCGAATCGAGATTAAAACCAAATAGGTTAAAGAAATCCTTCCGGTACCCTTTTATATCAGAAATCTCTTCTAAGTTTTCAGTAGTGGCTTGTTCCCACAATTTAGCAACCTCCGCCTGTACATCTGGACGCATCTCTAAATCATCTACACGGATACGACCTTTTTCATCCAACTGCACATTGCCACCATTATACAGGCGTTCTGCAAATAAGCGCTGCATTTGTTCTATAGTACCCTCATGGATGCCTTTCTCTTTCATCACCTTATAAAGCAACGAAATGTATAAAGGTACGACTGGGATAGCCGAACTAGATTGTGTTACCAATGCCTTATTCACAGATACGTAAGAAACACCCCCCAAGTCTTTTAGCAATTCATTTAACGCAGGAACTGTCCCTTCTAAATCATCTTTGGCCTGGCCTATTGTACCATTTCGATAAATCGGATATGTCAACTCAGGGCCAATGTAGGAATAGGCTACCGTCTTAATCCCTTCTGCCAATACCCCAGCAGCTTTTAAATCTTCGATCCAAAATTTCCAATCTTCACCTCCCATTACGGCAACAGTATTTGTAATATCCTCCTCGTTTTCTACGGGTTGAATCGATATATCAGAAATCACACCGGTATGGAAATCAACTGTTTTATTTGTAAAACTTTGTCCAATAGGTTTTAATACCGAACCATGTGCCACACCTGTTTTTGGATGGGTACGGCGTGGAGATGCTAATGAATACACCACTAAATCTACTGTTCCTAAATCTTTTTTTATCAGATCGATAGTTTGTTTTTTGATCTCGTCGGAAAAGGCATCACCATTAATACTTTTAGCATATAAACCCGCTGCTTGCGCTTCTTTTTCAAAAGCAGCGGAATTATACCAACCAGCAGTCCCTGGTTTGCCAGCTGCTGCGGGTTTTTCAAAAAATACGCCAATAGTAGCGGCGTCAGAACCAAAAGCAGCGCTAATACGAGAAGCCAATCCAAATCCGGTAGAAGCACCTATGACCAATACTTTTTTCGGTCCATCGGTAATCTTACCTTTTGATTTTACGTATTCAACTTGATCCTTAACATGTTGTGCCGTCCCTTCGGGATGCGACGTCAAACAAATAAATCCTCTTACACGGGGTTGTATAATCATGTTTTTATATTAACAAGTTCCAAATTTCAATTTAAGGTACAAATTAAGTAATTTTTAAGGAATATACGGCAATTGCCACGCTTATTAGTTCTCTTCAAAAACATCAGTTGCTGGAAAAGTAAATTTTTGTAAATATAATAGGGATATCGAAATGTTAATTTCAATATCCCTACTTGATGTGATATCTATTTTTATTTGATGTGCGCCCTCAACATCCAAGCTGTCTTCTCATGTTTTTCCAGAATACCAACCAGAAAATCTTCGGTTCCTGCATCACCTGCTTTTCCGACAAGCTCGATATCTTTTCGAACAGAAATAATCAGACTTTCAATATCATTTAACAGCTCCTTGATATAACCCTGACTATCATTTTTACCGTATTTCATTTCGGTCAACTGTGTAAATTCCAGAAATTGCTTCATTGTACCAATAGCGAAGTGACCAACGGAGCGGACACGTTCGGCAATCTCGTCTATTAACTCCGCTAATTCACCGTAGATAGTTTCAAAAAATAGGTGTTGCGCATGAAAATCCGGTCCCTCCACATTCCAATGTGCATTTCTTACCTTCGTATACAGTACGTTTTCATCCGCCAACAGCTTATTCAAAATCTGTGCGACAGTGGCCGTGTCTTTTTCTTTAATTCCAATGTTTGCTTTCATTTTTTTTATTTTTTTGGTTTAGTTATAAGAAATCTCTTCTGCAAGGTAACAGGGACATTTTAGTAGTAAATTAATCTTTAAAAGGTTGCATGATAAGTCATTTAGTATTTACTTGCCTCGTTTAATAACGTTAGCGACTCATGCGATAGATTCAACTCGACTGCCGTTATGAACGGGCCTAAATGTATTGCTTTAGTAGCGCTGACTATCGGTGCAGTGACAGTGGATTGTGCCAGCAACCAGGCCAATGCAATTGCCGCAGGGCTTGTGTTGTTCTCTGCTGCCACATGAGCCAAAGCCTTTATAATACGTTCTCCCCTTTCACTCCAGTATTTTTGCTTTACCCCCTCACCTCTATCCGACTTCGTAAAATCATTCTCCGTTTGGTACTTCCCTGTTAGAAATCCGCTAGCAAGGGAATAATAAGGAATCACGCTTAACTCAAAGTTTTGCGCTATTTGTTGATAGTTTTGTTCAAATTTTTCTCGGTCGAATAGATTATACAGGGGTTGAAGAGATTGATAGCGTGCAATTTTCAATCCTTCACTCACATATAGGGACTCTTTTAATCGTTGTGGAGAAACATTGGAGGCTCCAATCGAACGTACCTTTCCTACTTTTATCAGATCTTCATAAGCCCGTAACGTTTCCTCTACCGGTGTTTTTTCACTGTCAAAATGCGTTTGGTATAAGTCGACGTAATCTGTCTTCAAACGCCGTAAAGACCGTTCTACCTGTTGAAAAATATGTTCCTTGGTATTAATAGGCTCAGGAATATCAGAAGAAGTACCACCGACCTTGGTCATCACTATAATTTTATCCCTATTGCCGCGTGAAGATAACCAATTTCCAATAATCGTTTCCGATTCACCTCCCAAATTCCCAGGAACCCAATAGGAATATTGATTTGCCGTATCAATACCGTTAAAGCCTAAGTCTACGAATTCATCTAAGATGTCAAATGCTTGTTTTTCATCTAGTGTCCATCCAAATACGTTGCCTCCAAATATAATAGGAGCAACTGACAAGTTCGATTTTCCAATTTTTCTTTTAACCATAAACAAAGTCATTTACGAATACAACAACAATTTACCTTTTAAGTTTGAATCTGCATCCGCTCATCGTACATTTAATTGTCATAAATTTCGGTATTCTTACTATTTTTGCGGTATAGAATAAATTACACTATGCGGTCGTCACCTTTTGTTTTCTGTCAAAATAAGTTGTCTTCTACTGATGGAGACGCTTGCACGAGTTACGTCTCTTACGGACCGCGTTTGAACGACAGTATGCGCAGGTTTCATTCGTTTACTACCGATGTATCTCATATAGAAAAACCGCAGAAGTTCACATTTCCTTTTTATTACGAGCCTCACGCGTTAAGCATATTAGCGACCAATGAGTTACAAAAATACTTGAAGGAACAAGATGATTTCGTCCATAATTTTGGATTGGACGAAAGAGGGGAAGGTTTGGTAATTGGAAAAATGTTTGGCGTGCTTGTAGCAGAAACTCATTCCGGTGAAATTGGCTTTTTAGCAGCCTGCTCGGGTAAACTTGCCGGCCGAAATCAACATCATTATTTTGTCCCTCCTATTTTCGACATGTTGGATGAAGACGGGTTCTTTCTGAAAGAAGAATCGACCATCAACCAGCTGAATCGAGAAATCGAGAAATTAGAAGCTAGTGAGGAGCTTAAATCTGCGATTGCAGATTTGGAAAAAACTAATGAAACTGCGTTCGCTAAATTAGCAGAAATGCGTGTGTTGCATAAGCAGAATAAAGCTGAGCGCAAAGCAGTACGAGCAAATCAGAAAATCGCGTTGGAGGAAATGAAATACAAAGAAGTAGAGACCGATTTGATAAAACAGAGCTACCGCGATCAGCATGAATTTGATGTACTAAAAGCGCTATGCAAATTGGATGTGGAGCAAGCAAAATTTGTCGTAGATCAATTTCGGCAACAAATCGCAAGCTTGAAAGAAAGCCGTAAGCAAAAATCTGCCGCGTTACAACGCAAACTTTTTGATCAGTATCAATTCCTCAATGCGTACAGAGAGAATAAAAATGTTTTGGACATTTTCGAAGAGGCAAATAATATCATGCCGCCGGCGGGTGCCGGAGAATGTGCGGCACCAAAACTCCTCCAATACGCATATCAAAATGATTTAAAGCCAGTATGTATGGCTGAATTTTGGTGGGGGGCTTCGCCTTCCTCCGAAGTGCGCAAACATAAAAGTTTCTACCCAGCATGCCGGGGTAAGTGCGAACCTATTTTGGGTCATATGTTACAAGGACTAGAGCTAGACAAAAACCCCTTGTTGCAAAATCCAGCTGTCGGTAAAGATCTGGAAATAATATTTGAAGACGAGCATCTAATAGTCATTAATAAACCCGCGGAATTCTTGTCTGTACCCGGCATTCATATCCAGGACAGTGTACAGCGAAGGATTTTGACCCGCAACCCGGAGATCACGGGACCGTTAATCATCCACCGCTTAGATATGTCAACTTCGGGGATACTTGTGCTCGCAAAACACAAACATGCGCACCAGTTCATCCAAGATCAATTCATCCGTCATAAAGTGCAAAAACGGTATACTGCTTTACTCGATGGATTGATTACACACACGAAGGGACTAGTTGATCTACCTTTACGGGTAGATTTGGATGACAGGCCGCGTCAAGTAGTTTGCTACGAATACGGCAAGGCAGCACAAACTAAATTTGAGGTAGTTAATATAGAAAATGGAAAAACACGTGTACATTATTTTCCATTAACAGGACGAACGCATCAATTACGGGTTCACTCGGCGCATAAGCTTGGCTTAAACACGCCTATTGTGGGAGATGACTTATATGGAACAAAGGCGAATAGGCTCTACCTACATGCGGGTTTTATTTCTTTTGTTCATCCAATTTCTCTAAAAGTAATTGAATTCGAAATAACAGATCCATTTTAATTTACTACTTTAGTTTCAAAATGGTGACCAATGGCTACAGAAGTTTTAAAATATGCGTATCAGCACCCACTTTTTCAGTTTAAAGATCTGGAATTAATATTTAATGCCCATTCTAAATTGGTGCATTCAAAGGGAGACTTTTTATTAGAAAAAGGGCATATTGCGAATGAGTACTTTATTATAGAAAATGGATTAGTGCGTAATTATCTCCATGATTATGAGGGCAACGAGATAACCACAGGATTTGTTGGAAATAATGAGGTGCTGATTGAAGTTGCTTCCCTATTCCAGCGTATTCCTACGTATGAATATATCCAATGCCTTACAGATTGCACGCTTTGGAAAATCACATATGATGATTTCCAAGAACTATTTCATCAAATACCCGCGTTTCGGGAATGGGGACGCGCTTGGATGTCTTTCGAACTATACAAAAGTAAATTGAGAGCAATAGAAATGATAACGTTGCCAGCTTCTAAACGTTACCTCCAACTTATCCAAAAAAATCCGCAAATCATACAACAAGCACCACTAAAACACATCGCTACTTATTTAGGTGTAACAGATACTTCTTTAAGCCGTATACGGAAAGAATTATCTCACTTGTAGCCCTATTCTATCTATGTCTTATCCGATAATTGAAGATACAACTTACATCCAAGAAGACGTTGAAGTGAAAGAATTTCGTCTTGCTGAATATGAGAACTGTCGATTTGAGAACTGTAATTTCGAAGGACAAGACCTGTCTCAGTTCCGATTTTTAAATTGCGAATTTGTTCGTTGTAATTTGTCGCTGACAAATATGCAAAACGTTACACTGCAAGACGGTATTTTTAAAGAATGTAAAATGCTAGGTATCCGATTTGATTTATGCAATCCCTTTAACCTATCCTTTACGTTTTACAATTGCTTACTGGATCACTCTTCTTTTTACAAAACTGTTGTTAAAAAGACAATATTCCGAGCCTGCGAATTAAAGGAGGTCGACTTTGAACAATGTAATCTTACCCAATCTATCTTTGACGAATGTAATTTGTTGCACAGTAAATTTTTTCAAAGCATACTTGAAAAAGTAGACTTCAGATCCGCATACAATTATACCATCGACCCAGATAACAATAAGCTTAAAAAAGCTAAATTTTCGTTATTAGGCCTACCAGGGCTATTAGAAAAGTATAATATCGACATAAGCTAAGTGGAGATGGTAGATACAAAACAAAAACCAATTATCAGATTAACTGTTATCTCATAAACTTGAACAATCATGGAAAAAAATCTTGTTGCTAAAGCTGCCATTCAAATTCAAAAACCTATAGCAGAAGTCTTCGAAGCGATCATAGATCCCGAAAAAATGTCTCGTTACTTCATCTCAAAAAGTACAGGAAGACTAGACACGTCTAATACCGTTGAATGGAGTTTTCCAGAGTTTGAGGGCGCTTTTCCGGTAGAAGCCAGGGAAATTCAACCCTTTAGTTATATTTCCTTCGACTGGAGCGGTGGTGCAGAAGATATGCTCGTTGAAGTCTTTCTCGAACCACAGGAAAATAATTCTACCGTAGTGCGCGTTAAAGAAAAGCAAATGAAAGCTGACGAAAACGGTATACAACAGGCTATAGGTCAGTCCGAAGGTTGGGCCAACTTTTTGGCCTGTTTAAAAGCCTATCTGGAATATGGGATCAATCTGAGAAAAGGTGCATTCGATTTTAGGAAGGAAGATTAACGACAGAAAAAGCGCTACCTTTTTCTATTCGAAATCATCCAACATCCAATAGTTTTATTGGCAATATCATATTTATCCCCTCATTATAACGGTATTCTATCATTCGACATCTTATTTTAACAGAACCTACTTCCCTACAGGAATGAATCTCTCAAACTCTAAACAAAAAAATAAACCACTGAAAAAGAGTGAATTAAAAATAAAATTAGCTTTTAGAATTCTCACAAAAACAATTTGATTAATTCGTAACATTGTTATTTTTCTAGGGAATTAACATTATATTTGGAATAGATTGACGTGTTAAAGCCCTGCTCCTTTCATTGTTAATTCATTATCCATTTTAAGACAAATATTTCTTTATGTTAACGCTTACCAATTGCGAAGATGAAAAAATTCATATTCCCAATAAAATTATTCAGAATGGATATTTAATAGCTTTTAGCCTATCAGGTAAAGCGAAATATGTAAGTGAAAATTTGCGGAATTTGTTTCCAACAGGGCTTGAATTTTTAGGTCTAAATATGACCTCGTTTATTGAAACGCATCTAGAAAATTACATTACGCCTATACGCACTTCTGTAGAAGCGGTAACACTAGCGCACGAAGAACTATGCGTTATCGATTTGAAAGAACACGATTGCTATCTTTCCATATATCACCATCACCATTTAATTTACTTTGAATTTGAAGAAATTTACAATCCGCTAAGCGGAAATAACGTCTTTTATAATATATTTTCGAAATTTAACCAGCCCGCTATATTGTGGAATAATCTATGCGATGTAATTTCTGAAATAATTGATTTTGACCGGGTTATGATCTACCAATTTCTTGAAGATAGTAGCGGTAAAGTTATTGCAGAAAAAGTAAAGAATAGTCTACCTAGTTATTTAAAAATGTGTTATCCTGAATTTGATATCCCAAAACAGGCTAGGGAATTGTATCTAACAAACCATTTCCGGTTGATTCCAGACGTTGAGGCTCCTCAGATATGTCTGATCGGAAATACATCGGATCCGCTAGATCTCAGCAGAAGTAATGTTCGTGCGGTATCTCCTATTCATTTAGAATATTTGAAAAATTCGGGAATACGAGCTAGTTATAGCATATCCATCATTATCAATGACAAATTATGGGGATTAGTTGCCTGCCAGAATATAGAACCTAAGTTTATAGACCTAAAAACCCGGATTACGACTAATACAATAACCCAGTTTGTGGTGAATAAATTTACCGCTAATACAAATTCGGACCTGATCAGAGAGGCCGAAAAACTAAAATTCATTGAATTAGATATCAAAGGCAAGCTTTTTTTACATGGTTCGATCGAACAGGCCTTGGTGGACAACCTGGAAGGTTTATGCAAGTTGGTTGATGCCGATACAATTGTATATACTAAAGATGAAAATATCCGCTATTTTGGAACCCCGATTGCCGAAGAAACGCTCAAAAGAATAGTTCAATTTTTTAAGACCAATTTTCAATCTGACGAAGAAATTTATTCTTCAAATACATTCCTAAAAGATTTTGGTGAAAAATTAAATTTGGGATCGAACCTTGGTGGCATTGCTCTGGTTCGTCTGGATGCGTTAAGAAAAGAAAATATTTTGTGGATTAGAAAAGAACAGCTTCAACACAAAATATGGGCAGGTTCTCCAACCAAACTACTAATTCTTAGCGAAGATAAAAGGAATTTAAAAATTTCACCGCGAAAATCTTTTGAAGCATGGAAAGAAACCGTCAAAGGAACATCTTTTATGTGGAATGACAAAGACATATACCTTATTAGGCGTATTCGTACTCTAATCGTTGAATCGGCACTTTTGAAGTCAGAACAAATTCAAAAACTGAACAACGAGTTATCGGAAGCAAACAATGAATTAGAAAATTATGCACACACTATTTCCCACGATTTAAAAAATCCGCTTTCGGTACTCAAGTTGAGTGCACAAGTCCTCCGAAGCAAGCCTTTCACGGATCCGATTTTTATAGAGAAACACCTCAATCACATTTTAGATAGTGTGTCTTCTATGGAAGATATGATAAAATCTATATTAGAGATTTCTAGAACTAAAAACACCGAACTCTTTATGGAAGAAATTAACCCCGAACAGTTAATTCATAAATTGTTCAATCAATCCAAAGTGATTTACAGTGCGCCCAACACGCATCTCATCCTTAAAAACATAAATTATTTATATACCAATCAGACCTTAATTGCTCAGGTATTCATGAACCTCATGAGTAATGCTGTTAAGTATTCATCAAAATCGACAACTCCTACAGTTACCATAGATAGTTATAAGGAAGAGGAATATACAATTTACGAAATCGCCGATAACGGAATAGGCATTGAAGCAAGCGAAGCCGACAAAATATATCGTAAATTTATTCGATTAGGCAATGCTGCTGATTTTGACGGTGTAGGACTGGGCCTTTCAATTGTATATAAAATTATGAATAGGTTGAAAGGTAAAATATCATTTATCAGTAAACCAAATGAAGGAGCTACATTTATTATCAAAATCTTAAATAAAAAATATCAGGATTCCGACTAAATTCCTTCTATTCTAGAAAACTTAATTTAAGAAACCAAAATCGGGCATCTTAGCGTGAAATCAAATCCGATTCCAATACAATTGTCATTAAATAAATTGGACTTATTCATCTGATAGCGCTATTAACCAGGGTGGGGTTGTATTTTTTAAAAACATTAAATGTTATGCCTACTCGCTGTTGACATACTGTTGTCAAAACATGTACCTAACTTTGATCATCTTATCCAGTGAACGTGAGGTGCATAGGAATAATGAAATACAAATACTTCGTCAAAACTTGTCTTATGGCAAGTTTTATATTCGAAATGTAAAGTATATTTAAAATGTAAAGAATAATATATTATATATCGATGAAAATTTTAAAATACGTTATTTGTATACTCTTTGGTGCCATGTTTATCAATGCGGGCCTCAATAAGTTCATCATGTACATGCCTACGCCGGAGCTGGAAGGTGAATTACAAAAAGTTAGCGAAGCGATGACCAGCATAAAATGGCTGTTACCGTTGGTGGGTATTATCGAAGTACTGGGCGGACTTCTATTTATTATTCCCAGAACGCGCGCCTTAGGTGCAATAATGATGCTTCCTATTATGGTGGGTGTGGTCTTACAAAATGCTATATATTCACCCTCTACATTATCAATAGCGGGTGTATTATTGCTGATCAATTTGTATATCTTATTTGATGAGAGACGCAAATACAAACCTATGATTGAAAAGTAATCGTTTAAAAGATTATCAAACTTAGAAATCAAGAGATTTAAAAAAGTAAAACAACCATTCAAAAAAATAATATTTAGAAATCATGACAAAAGTACACGCTTATTTAAACTTTAACGGTAATTGTGAAGAGGCCTTTAAATTTTACGAACAAGTTTTTAACAAAGAAAACACAGGTTTTTACCGTTTTGGTGACATGCCTTCGGATCCAGAATACCCACTACCTGAAGAGGCTAAAAATCTAGTTTCTCACACCTCCATCGCACTCAATGAATCGACTATGCTTATGGGTTCAGACTGTTTTGAGGGATTTGGTCAAAAAGCTACCCAAGGCACCAATACCTATATTATGTTAGATACCGATACTCCCGAAGAGGCGACAGCACTTCATGCAGCGCTATCTGTCGACGCGCAAAATATAGAAATGCCGCTGGGAGAACAATTCTGGGCAGAACTTTTTAGTTCTTTTACGGACAAATACGGGATCTCTTGGATGATACATTTCGAGGGGAACAAAAAGATGTAATGAAAACCGATCTCGCCTCTAGCGAGAGAGCTTATTAATCCCTTAAAAAACTTAAATTTATCAATAAATAAGTAGACGGTTTAGTGATGATATCCGATTTGATTTTCTTGGCGAAATGTTATAGTCATTTCAAAGAAGTTAACATGATAAATGAAAACTGCAAAAAGCATAATCATAATAAAATGGCGAAACACATTATATTTCTACGTGGCGTTAATGTATCTGGGAAAAACAGTATTAAGATGCAAGATTTAAAACTCTTTCTAACAGATGCCGGATTTGATGGGGTAATGTCCTACATTCAAAGTGGAAATATAGTGCTTTCCTCTCCCCTTTCCAAAAAAGAAGTAAAATCGGCTATACATCAGCTTATTCAGGAGAAATTAGGATTAGATATCGAAGTTTTTGTAGTGACTGGCGAAGAGCTAAATCAGGCACTTTTAAACAACCCCTTTCAGGCAGAACATGAACCCAATAGGTTATTCATTACATTTTTATCTGATCGACCGAGTACCGATCTGATCAATAAGTTGCAAGAAAAAGATCACGGACGAGAAGAATTTCAGCTCATTAATAATATGCTATATTTTTACCTGCCAGAAGGAATGGCAAAATCCAAAATGAATAACAATTATTTTGAAAAAGCGCTAAAAATAAAAGCTACAGGACGAAATTTAAATACCGTGCAAAAATTAGCAAGTCTCATCCGGTAAAGACAATCCGATCTCGCCTATAGCGAGATCGGATTGTCTTTAAATACTATTTTGCCTGTAAAGCAGCTCCATCAAACATCACACCGTCCCACCCATTTAATATAAATTGGCGGATATTTTGGTGATCATTATAGTCAGGAGTCGCCAGTACGGCTTCTCCGTATTCAGCAAATAGAAGTAAAGTATCTTCTTTTGAAAGTCCGTTTATTTGCGCGAAAGAAAAAATCTTTGCACTCCCCTGGTTTTCATTTTCAGTATTATATTGTCTACCGTTTGTAAAGGCAGTTGGCGTATGTAAATACCGTTCATCAATAAAAGCTAATACCTCCACAAATTTCACTTTCTTATTTTTTAATCTTTGTATTAATTCCTGAGCCATAATATCGTTTTTATGCGAATATAATAAAGGAAATTGAAAATTCAACTCCTGTTATTTCTTGTGGCCGATTTTCATTAAAGCAGGAGTAAAAAAAGAAAATACGCCAACCAGCGTTATCGACAATCCTAAGATTATAAAAGCCAAATTAATACCGATACTATCTGCGATAAACCCCGTAAGCAACAAACCTACAATGGACGGGATAACCGCGATACTAAAATACATGGAAAATACACGTCCCAGCCTATCCGCCGATATCTCTTCTTGAAGAATTGTTGTAAAAGCAGCATTATATATAGATGCGGAAACACCTCCAACAGCCGTTAATCCGACAAACAGATAAAACATATTTGCAGATATATAGCCCGAAAGAGCTAAGGCGATTCCAAGTATGATATGCATACTATTGATAAGTATTACCTTAGGAATAGATGGCTTGAAGATACCTAAAATCCCTCCCCCGATTACCATCCCCAGTCCCCAAATGATTTCGATAATACTCATTTCCCATTTTCCACCACCAAAATGATTGAGTGTTAACAATGGAAAAATCACCGCTAAAGGCATGATACAGAATGTAGCTATAACCGAGTAGGTGAATAACCAAGCCAGACCTTTTCTACTCATAATTTCGTTCCAACCAATTCGGATGTCGGCCAATACCTGATTGAAACTCGCTTTTTGTATGCTATCCGTTTTAGGATTAGGGATATGAACAAAAAGTAAACTGGTTATCGCAATGATAGCCCCAATGATGTCTAACCAAAGCACGTCTCCGATACGAAATAGACCGATTGCCAACGCACCCAAAGCGGGGCCGGCAATACTCGAAACTGATTGTATCATTTGATTAATCCCCGCTATTCGTAATAATTGATCTTCCGGAGCCAACATGGGTATTGCGGCCTGCATAGCAGGCATATGAAACGCAGAGCCTACTGAACGTAAGCTAAGTAACACGTAAATGAGCAGTAAACTTTCATTCCCTAGATAAAAGCTTACAGCCATTACCAATGTGCAAAACGCAACAAATGCATCGGCAAAGATCATGACTTTTTTGCGATCCCACCGATCAATATAAACGCCGGCAAATGGCCCGATGATAGCTTGAGGAAGTAGTGCTGCAATCGCGCTATAAGCCAATACTTCTGCTGACCCGGTCTCTAAACTCAACCAAATAATAATTGCAAAGTTTACCGCTGAGGTACTTACTAGCGACAAAAACTGACCTATCCAAATAATGGAAAATGTTTTTTTCCAGGAATATTGTAACATAAAACAATAATTTTTGTACACCAAACGTATACTGTTCGCAAAAAATATAAAAAGTTCCCTGTAATTAGGAAGTGAAAAAGATATGCTTTACAGCATATTTAAGAAGCTAAAAATTCTGTCTCTGTGACAAAAAACACTTTTTTATGTAATACTCCACATGGTTCAAACGATTTAATAAATCAAAGTTAATGTTTTACACTGCAAAATCAGTTCTAGTTAAAACAAAGTTTTCTATAATTCGTTGTATAGATATTTATATAATTTCATTAACATGAATAAGTTATTTTTCCCCGCCATACTTTCAGTATGCCTAATGTATGCATCTTGCACCTCGAACACGAACAATCAAACTACAATTGACGAAGCAAGTACCCCTACCGATGAAGTATTACTGGATACCTCCCATACCTCTCAAAACTCACTGGATTGGAATGGTACCTATAAAGGCGTGATACCTTGTGCCGATTGTCCAGGGATTGCAACTACGGTAGTTTTGAACGCCGACGAGACATTCACCTATACTGCAGAGTACCAGGATAGAAATACGAAAGTTGAAGATACAGGAGAAATCATGTGGCATGACCACGGCAGCACCGTCCATCTACATGGCAAAGAATTGGACACCAAATATAAAGTGGGCGAAAATCGGCTTATACAATTGGATCAAGAAGGAAAAGAAATCGATGGCCCGAATAAAGATTTATATAATTTGATTAAACAATGATAAGGAGCTTTTAAATATCGATATAGCAGTAAACAACAAGGAAGGCGAAAATTAATATATTTTCGCCTTCCTTGTTTTAAACGGAGAATAGCTTATTTTAAGTTATCTCTATAGACCTTTGCTTTTTTAACCTCAGTCTGAATATCCTTACGGGCAGCGTCATATGTCAACACTTTTTCATAATCTACAATCGCTTTATTGTAGGCGTCAGTTGCAACAGCTTTATTATAATTTGCTGCCCCCGACGTTCCCTTCAAAATCCCTAAATCACGATAAGAGATAGCCCGATTTTGATATAATTTAGCGTCATTCGCGTTTACGGAAATAGCTTTAGTGTAATCATCTATAGATGACGCTAACAATTGTTCTTTTTGAGCTAACGATAACTTGCTTTCTTTGGCAATGGCCAAATTGTTATTCGCTTTTGCTTTATAATAGTACGCATTTGCATTTTTGCTATCTAACGCAATTACTTTGCTAAATGAAGCAGCTGCTTTCGTGTATTCGCCGGTGTGAAATTGTGAATAACCTAGCAAATATAACACATCAGGGTCTTTATTTTCTGCAGGAAGGGCTTTTTCCAAATGTGAAGCTGCACTTTTAAAATCGCCATCCAACAATGCTTTTTGTCCGAGACGGACATTCGGGTTGCTATGTTCTTCTTGCTGTGCGTAAGCCGATAAAGTAGTTACTGCTAGCGCCAAAGTGGCAATTCCGAGTTTTAATGTTCTTAAACGAGTACCCACAAATTTTAAATTCATATCCTTATTTTATATAGTTTCTATGTAATAGAGTAAAAATGCTGGATTAAGTTTAAGTAAACAATTAATATTTATAAACATTTCCACATTCTACATTTTCACCTCGAAAATCATTACTTTTACGTCTTTGAAAATTATGTCAATCTAAATTATTTTCTGACGTTTTAGCAGTATCGAAATTAATATAGCATAAATAATACCAAATATTCAAGTTGGCACCGGACTTGCACTATAAGCAATCACAGTTTATTAAAGATTTTATACTAAACAATCTGACATCTTGTCGGATTAATCAAACAATATATAGATGAGCAAATTTGACACATTCGACTTCAACTTGGCTATACCAATGATTAGCGAAGATACGGAATTCTTTCCTTTGCTAAGTCAGCAAGATGAAGACGAAATGAGTAAAGCAGATATTCCAGAAGATTTATCCATTCTTCCCCTTCGCAATACCGTTTTATTTCCAGGTGTGGTAATACCGATTACCGTAGGAAGAGATAAATCTATCAAACTGGTAAAAGATGCGTATAAAGGAAACCGAACGATTGGCGTAGTGTCTCAAAAAGACATGAATATTGAGGACCCTGGTTTCGAACAACTCTACAAAGTTGGCACAGTAGCAAATATCATTAAGATTTTACAAATGCCCGATGGGAATACCACGGTGATCATTCAAGGTAAGCAGCGCTTCAGGCTTATTGAGTTGATTCAATCGGAACCATATATCAAAGCTAAGGTTGAGCGTTTCCCAGAGGATAAACCTAAAACAGGCAGTAAAGAGTTTAAAGCGTTGATTTCTTCCATCAAAGAACTAGCACTTCAGGTAATTCAACTTTCTCCACATCTCCCTAGCGAGGCAGGTATCGCAATAAAAAATATTGATAGCCCTACATTTCTTGTCAACTTTATATCCTCAAATTTAACGCTAGAAATGGTTGACAAGCAAGATCTTTTGGAAATGAAAGATTTTGTAAAACGAGCTAAGCTGTTGTTGGAACACTTGACGACTGAAATTCAAATGTTAGAGCTTAAAAACCAAATCCAGAATAAAGTCCGTATCGATTTGGATAAGCAACAACGCGATTACTATCTCAATCAACAACTGAAAACAATCCAAGAAGAATTAGGTGGAAATACACCTGATTTAGAGATGGAAGATTTAAAAAGGAGAGCCAAATCAAAAAAATGGTCACAAGAGTTAAAACAACATTTTGAAAAAGAAAGTGAAAAATTAGCTCGTATTAATCCAGCGGCGGCTGATTACTCCGTGCAATTGAATTATTTAGAGTTGCTTTTGGATCTTCCCTGGGGAGAATATACGAAAGACAATTTTGACCTGAACCGTGCAATTAAAATATTGGATAAGGATCATTACGGGCTAGAAAAGGTAAAACAACGAATCGTAGAATATCTCGCCGTATTGAAACTTAAAAACAACATGAAAGCTCCTATTCTTTGTTTAGTCGGGCCTCCGGGAGTGGGAAAAACTTCTCTCGGGAAATCTATCGCACGTGCACTAGGAAGAAAATATACTCGGATGGCATTAGGCGGCATACGTGACGAAGCTGAAATCCGCGGTCATCGTAAGACTTATATTGGTGCTATGCCTGGTCGTATCATTCAATCTCTAAAAAAAGCAGGAACCTCAAATCCAGTTTTCGTATTGGACGAGATAGATAAAATCGGCTCTGACTTTAAAGGCGATCCATCATCTGCTTTATTAGAAGTGTTGGATCCGGAGCAAAACACTAATTTCTATGATCATTACGTAGAGATGGAATACGACCTGTCCAAAGTGATGTTCATCGCTACTGCAAATTCTTTAAATTCCGTCCAACCGGCACTGCTTGATCGGATGGAAATCATCGAAGTAAACGGCTATACAATTGAAGAAAAAATAGAGATTGCAAAAAAACATCTGTTACCAAAGCAACGTGAAATGCACGGATTAAATACCAAAGATGTATCATTATCACCTAAAGTAATCGAAAAAATAATTGAGGAATATACAAGGGAATCCGGTGTACGCGGTTTGGAAAAGAAAATAGGCTCTGTAGTACGTGGTGTAGCTACTAAGATTGTGATGGAAAAACCCTATAACACGAATATCTCCGCACCGATCGTAGAAGAAATATTAGGCGCGCCAATTTTTGACAAGGACATATACGAGAACAACGAAGTAGCAGGAGTTGTGACGGGACTAGCTTGGACGTCAGTAGGTGGTGACATTCTCTTTATAGAGTCTAGCTTAAGTCCCGGAAAAGGCAAATTGAGCTTAACAGGCAATCTGGGCGATGTGATGAAAGAGTCTGCGGCTATTGCAATGGCTTATCTTCGCTCGCATGCAGAAGAGTTTGGCATTGATTACAAAATATTTGACCAATGGGATGTCAATGTACATGTTCCAGCAGGAGCTACACCTAAAGATGGGCCGTCAGCCGGTATCACTATGCTTACGGCGTTAACTTCGCTATTTACACAGCGTAAGGTAAAAGAAAAATTAGCAATGACCGGAGAAATTACGCTTCGGGGGAAGGTACTACCTGTGGGGGGTATTCAAGAAAAAATACTTGCAGCAAAACGTGCCAACATTAAGGAGATCATCCTTTGCAAATCTAATAAAAAGGACATCATTGAAATAAAAGAAGACTATATTAAAGATCTTACGTTTCATTATGTAAGTGAGATGTCAGAAGTAATTGAATTAGCTCTGCTCCAGAAAAAGGTAAAAAATGCCAAGGTGTTAGAAAGAGAAACTACCTAGAAAAAGTAATATGTAGAAGGCCATCAGAACTTATTCTGATGGCTTTTTTAAGTTAGATGATCAAACGCTCATTTAATCAATTATAAAGAAAATACAGGTAGTGTTTGTTCTTCGAGCAATTAAAATCCTCCGCCCTTTTAAATTTTTAACAATATTAGACTAATCTTCCCAACAGAAAAGCTAATTTTGTATCCCAATAATATGATTGACAATTTCCTCAAAAAATTTATTTCTTCGCCACTATTGGTTTACGCCTTACGATGTCTGATAGGTTTCTTAGTAGGATTCTCATTATATAATGCCTATCCCCAATTCGAACTCTTCTGGACCCTATTATCTATTATTTTAGTTATCTCCCCTGAGGAAAAAGATTCTAGGCGGCTATCTACTGAACGGTTTAAATCCAATTTTATTGGTTCTTCTGTCGCAATGTTTTGTTTGTTCGTACATGAATCCAATATATACAACATCATTATCGGAATAATATTGACCATTATAGTTTGCCGGTTGTTCCATGTCATGAATATGGCTCGAGTAGCATTGGTAGCACTACTAATCATCATGGTGGAACCGCATCACACTGCCATGAGCATTACACCGATCTTCCGTTTCGTATCGGTGGGGTTGGGTTGTGTAATAGGTTTGTTAATAGTCGTATTTACATCCGTAATTTTCGGCTATTTCAAACGTAAATATGGAATCAGATATTAGCAAGTCTAATACTTACAAATTATTTTCTGTTGCCCCTACTTACGGTGCAATTCTATAGATCCGTCTTAACAAACTGCAACGATAATAATATTATTATTCAGACGAGATTTCGACAGTCTCTCTATATATTGATATCGGAAATAAGTGACCAATGTAATTCATTTTTAACAGAAATATTAATAGGCTATATTCAGATTAAGTGTATTTTTGTATGAATGATCGAATTATATACAGACGGAGCATCAAGCGGAAATCCAGGTCCAGGCGGATATGGTACGATATTACGAACCATTTATCAAGGGGTAAATCCGGAGTTTCAAGGCAAATTAATAGAAAAAGAGTTTTCAGGTGGATTTCGAAAAACGACAAACAACCGTATGGAGTTGATGGCGGTTATAGTTGGGCTAGAAGCATTAAAAAATATCAAGCAAAAAGTAACAATCTTTTCAGATTCGAAATACGTAATTGATGCCATCGAAAAAAGATGGGTATATGGATGGGTTCAGAAAGGCTTCCATGGAAAAAAAAACAAAGATCTTTGGATAAGATTATTGCAATCCCACAAATTTCATGATGTAAAATTAGTTTGGGTGAAAGGACATGCTGGCCATCCATTAAATGAGCGTTGTGATCAGTTGGCCGTAGCAGCCTCGAAAGACAAAGCAAATTGGAAAATTGACGCTATATTTGAGATGGAAGCGCAAAGATCTGACATAATATAAATGCAGAATATGGTCAAACAATCTTTTCCTCCGATACTGCATTTTGAAGCGACCGTATTAATTTTAGGTTCGCTTCCCGGCGACCGCTCTATCGCGCATCAACAATATTACGCGCACCCTCAAAATCGCTTTTGGAAGGTATTATTTGAATTAGCAAAAGAGAAATTTTCTACCAATTACAAAAAACGTATAGACTTATTGTATAAGAACAACATCGCCTTGTGGGACGTTTGCGCAACAGCAGTAAGGCAGGGAAGCATGGATACGGCTATCTTGCATGAGCAGCCAAATACCATCCATGCGGCACTAGAAGAATACACCTTATTAAAAAAGGTATGTTTCAACGGACAGAAAGCTCAAAAGCTCTACGATAAATATTTCCAACGTCTATCACAAATCAGCTACCATACCTTACCTAGTACCAGTCCGGCTAATGCACAATTTACATTAGAAAAGTTGGTGACAGCATGGTCGATTGTTAAAGACGAATAGCCATAAAAGCTTTGGGAATACAGAGCCCAAAGCAAATTCACAGAGCTTACCACTATTATAAGTGAAGACCAAGGGAGGTAAGGCGATAAAAAATTTTACCAATGTCATTCAGTTTGTTTATTTTTGCGCTAAGATGTCAGATTTAAAATACAATCAACGAGGTGTATCCGCTGGTAAAGAGGATGTGCACAATGCTATAAAAAATATCGACAAAGGTCTTTTTCCTCAAGCTTTTTGTAAGATCATACCTGATATACTAGCTGGAGATAAGGAATGGTGTAATATTATGCATGCAGATGGCGCAGGCACCAAATCTTCGTTGGCTTATATATATTGGAAAGAAACGGGAGATATATCTGTATGGCGTGGTATTGCACAAGATGCAATCATCATGAACCTCGATGATCTCCTATGTGTAGGTGCTATCGACAATATCTTATTGTCATCAACCATCGGACGTAATAAAAACGTTATTCCAGGAGAAATCATTGCGGAGATAATTAATGGAACAGAAGAAATATTAGCGGAATTACGCGAATTAGGTATCGGTATTTTTTCTACTGGCGGAGAAACTGCAGATGTTGGGGATTTGGTCCGTACGATTATTGTCGACAGTACGGTAACATGCCGAATGAAACGCGAAGATGTCATTTCTAACCATAACATAAAACCAGGAAATGTAATAATAGGCTTAGCTTCCAATGGCCAAGCTACCTACGAAAAAGAATACAACGGCGGTATGGGTTCTAATGGATTGACTTCGGCGCGTCACGATGTGTTTAATAAAACCGTAGCTGAAAAATATCCAGAAAGCTTCGATCCTGCTGTACCTTACGAACTTGTTTTTTCAGGGGGGAAAGCGTTGACTGACAAAATAAAAGTGGAAACTGGAGAAGAAATCACAGCTGGAAAATTGGTTCTATCTCCAACTCGCACCTATGCTCCCGTTATTAAACAGATACTAGACAAGTACCGTAAACAAATTGACGGCATGGTACACTGTTCGGGCGGTGCCCAAACAAAAGTATTACACTTTATAACCAACATGCATATTATTAAAGATAATTTATTTCCTATTCCTCCACTGTTCAGCCTCATCCAAGAACAGTCTAATACAGATTGGAAAGAGATGTACAAAGTTTTCAACATGGGCCATCGCATGGAGTTATATGTATCGGAAGAGATCGCTACAGACATCATTACAATTTCAAACTCCTTCGGTATCCCTGCTCAAATAATCGGGCGTGTAGAAGCTTCGGGCAAAAAACAAGTTACGATTACCTCACCCTACGGTGAATTCACATACGAATAGATAGGTTTGAAACAAAAGAGCATCATTGGTCGTCATGAAATTGTAGATTTGCCCGAGCTGGGCATGTATAACATCTATGCGAAGGTAGACACTGGCGCTGAAACCTCTGTTTTACATTGTGAAGATTTTAAGATATTTGAAAAAAAAGGGCACCGTTACATCACGTGTCATATTAAACCACATCTAGAAGAAGAAGAAATTCTAACGTTGACATTTCCTGTACACCGTGAACGGGTCGTAAAAAGCTCTTTCGGTCAGACAGAAACCAGACATATTTTTATTACTAAGATTAGAATGTTTGATCGCTTATTCGACATTAAGCTCTCTTTAAGAGACCGCTCTTCCATGTCCTATCCCATGTTATTGGGTAGAAACTTTATCAACCAAAAATTTTTGGTTGATGTTTCTCAAAAGTACCTGGCTAAGAATAGCTTTTAAACAAACTTATCTTTTCCAATTTTGTTACTAATTATAAACAGATCTTTGTGAAAATCGCCGTATTATCCACGAATAAGCATTTATATTCTACCCGACGGCTTGTAGAAGCTGCAGCAGCTCGCGGTCACGAATGTATCGTTATTGATCACAGTAAATGCTACGTTGGCATCCGACAAGGGCAACCAAGTATACATTACAAAGGTCATGATATAGCCGATATAGACGCTATTATCCCTCGTATCGGAGCTTCCGTTACATTTTATGGATCCGCTATTGTAAGACAATTTGAGGTAATGAATGTCATCTCTGCCAACCCGAGCCAGGCTATCACGCGCTCCAGAGATAAGCTGCGTTGTATGCAGATCCTTTCCGGTGCGGGACTTGGACTTCCTATCACCGGTTTTGCACGAACCGCTTCGGACGTCGATGATTTGATCAGTATGGTAGGCGGTGCCCCTTTGGTCATCAAACTCATAGAAGGAACCCAGGGTATAGGAGTGGTGCTAGCGGAGACAAAGAAGGCCGCATCTTCAGTAATTGAAGCTTTTTATGGTTTGGGAAGTAATATCCTCATTCAGGAATACATCAAAGAAGCGAAAGGTAGTGATATTCGTGCGTTTGTAGTAGATGGAAAGGTTGTGGGAGCCATGAAACGAACTGCTAAAGAGGGGGAATTCCGTTCAAATCTACACCGAGGTGGAACCGCAGAAATAGTTAAATTAACACGAAAAGAGCGTGAAACAGCGATTGCTGCTGCAAAAGCTATGGGTTTAACAGTTGCCGGAGTGGATATGTTGCCTTCTGATCGAGGTCCATTAATTTTAGAAGTTAACTCATCGCCAGGCTTAGAAGGAATCGAAACAGCGACACATAAAGACATCGCCAGCGAAATCATTAAATATTTGGAAAGACAGCATGAAGTAAAACAGCTATCAAACCCGATCGTAAAGCGCAAGATCAAGAAAGAAAGTAAATTATAACCTATAATAAAAATAACGCAAAAAGGGACCCAATGGGTCCCTTTTTGTATCTAACAAATTGACTGCGGATTAAAACTCTATTTTACTGCGTCTATAACTGCTTTGAAAGCATCTGGGTTGTTTAAAGCTAAATCAGCCAAAACTTTACGGTTTAAGCCAATATTTTTAGCACTTAATTTACCTATCAACTGAGAATATGATATTCCATGTTGACGGGCTCCAGCGTTAATACGTTGAATCCATAAAGCTCTAAACTCGCGTTTTTTGGTTTTACGGTCGCGATAAGCATACTGTAAACCTTTTTCTACTGTATTTTTAGCAATAGTATATACTTTGCTCCGTGAACCGAAATAGCCTTTAGCTAATTTCATGATTCTTTTTCTTCTTCTTCTCGAAGCTACTGCGTTAACCGAACGTGGCATAATTTTTAAATTTTAGTTTGGTACAAGGTGTTGCGTTTTTCAGCAATCTTACTACCCGATACCCGGTTAAAAAATGTTATTAATAAATAATGATGATAAAACTTATTTACCGATACCTAGCATACGTTTTACGTTACCTGTATCACCATCAGAAACATAACTAGTAGTTGTTAAGTTACGTTTTTGTTTGGTAGTTTTCTTAGTCAAGATGTGGCTTTTATAAGCGTTCTTTCTTGCAATTTTACCTGTTCCAGTCAATTTGAAGCGTTTTTTCGCGCTGGAATTGGTTTTTACTTTTGGCATAATACTTAAATTTTATATCAATCTGTTAGATTTTCTATTTTTTAATGGCCTTTGGAGCCAAGGTCAAGAACATGCGCTTACCTTCTAATTTCGGCAGCAACTCCACTTTACCATAATCCTCCAAAGCCTGCGCAAATCGAAGCAATAAGATTTCTCCCTGTTCTTTAAATACAATAGCACGACCTTTAAAATGAACGTATGCACGTACTTTCTCTCCCGCTTCCAAAAAGCGGATGGCGTGTTTTAATTTAAATTCAAAATCATGCTCACTGGTATTGGGTCCGAAACGGATCTCTTTAATAACAGTTTGCTTTGCATTAGCTTTGATTTCTTTTTGCTTCTTCTTTTGTTCGTAAACGAACTTACTGTAATCAATTATTTTACAAACCGGCGGAACAGCATTTGGCGAAATCTCCACTAAATCAAGCTCCAACTCATCCGCTAATTCCAATGCCTTACGCGTAGGGAAAACCCCTTGTTCCACATTATCTCCCACTAAACGCACCTCTGGCACGCGAATATGTTCGTTAATGCGGTGATCTGGTTCTTTCTTTCTCATTGGTGGTCTTGGACCACTCGGTCTTTTTAATGCCAAATGTTTAAAAATTTAAACGGTTATTTCTTTAATTAATACTTCTCTAAACTCGTCAGGGGTCATTGAACCTAAATCTACCGACCCGTGTTTACGAACAGAAACTGTGCCACTTTCCATCTCCTTTTCCCCTACAATCAACATATAAGGCAATTTTTTAATTTCAGCATCACGAATCTTACGACCCACTTTCTCATCTCGAAGGTCAATCAGACCGCGAATATCGGAATTATTTAGCGATTCTAAAAGTTTTTGTGCATAATCTTCATATTTTTCTGACACAGGTAAGACGATAAATTGCTCAGGGGCAAGCCATAATGGAAATTGCCCTGCACAATGCTCGATCAGCACTGCTACAAAACGTTCTAATGAACCAAAGGGGGCACGGTGAATCATGACAGGGCGATGCTTTTGGTTATCGCTACCTGTATACTCCAACTCAAAACGTTCTGGCAAATTGTAATCTACCTGAATGGTACCTAATTGCCATTTACGTCCCAAAGCATCCTTCACCATAAAGTCTAGTTTAGGACCATAGAATGCTGCTTCACCGTATTCGACCACCGTATTTAGCCCCTTTTCAGCAGCAGCTTCAATAATCGCATTCTCTGCTAAAGCCCAATTTTCGTCTGTGCCGATATATTTCGTTCTATTGTCTGGATCACGCAACGATACCTGAGCCGTATAATCTTTAAAACCCAAGGCTCCAAAAACATATAACACTAAATCGATTACTTTCTTAAATTCCTCCTTCACCTGGTCTGGGCGGCAGAACAAGTGGGCATCGTCTTGTGTAAACCCACGCACACGAGTTAAACCGTGTAATTCACCCGATTGCTCATAACGATACACCGTACCAAATTCGGCGAAACGAACCGGCAACTCCTTATACGATCGCGGTTTTATTTTATAAATTTCACAATGATGCGGACAGTTCATCGGTTTCAGGAAAAATTCTTCTCCCTCAACAGGCGTATGAATAGGCTGAAACGCATCCGCGCCATACTTCTCGTAGTGACCAGAAGTAATATATAACTGCTTGTTTCCGATATGTGGCGTAATCACGGGTTCATAACCCGCTTGTAATTGCGCCTTCTGTAAAAAATCTTGTAATTTCTGACGAAGAGCAGTTCCCTTGGGCAACCATAACGGCAAACCAGCCCCTACCTTCTCAGAAAACGCAAACAACTCCAATTCTTTTCCTAATTTGCGGTGATCCCGCTTTTTAGCTTCTTCGATAAATTTCAAATAATCTGAAAGCTCAGAAGCTTTAGGAAAAGTGACCCCATAAATACGGGTCAATTGTTTGCGGGTTTCATCCCCCCTCCAATACGCCCCGGCTACATTCGTAAGTTTTATTGCCTTTATAAACCCTGTATTTGGGATATGAGGACCGCGACACAGATCTGTGAAATTCCCTTGCGAATAAAACGTAATCTTCCCGTCTTCCAGGTCTTTGATGAGATCCAGTTTATATTCATCGCCTTTTTCCGCGAAATAAGTCAATGCATCTGTTTTGGAAACGGCTTTACGCTCAAAGATTTGTTTTTGCTTCGCCAATTCCAATATCTTATCTTCGATCTGTTTGAAGTCATCTGAAGAAAATTCACGATCACCAAAGTCTACATCGTAGTAAAAACCGGTTTCGATAGAAGGACCGATTCCAAATTTGACACCTGGATAAAGAGATTCCAAAGCCTCGGCCAACAAGTGAGCAGAAGAATGCCAAAAGGTCGATTTACCTTTATCGTCATTCCACGTCAATAATTTCATGCTAGCGTCTTCTTCAATAGCGCGAGAGGCATCCCAAACTTCACCATTTACTTCTGCTGCCAATACATTTCTTGCTAAACCTTCGGAGATAGAAAGGGCTACTTGCATAGCAGTAGTACCTTTTTCGTACTGACGTACCGAGCCGTCAGGGAGTGTAATGTTAATCATGAACAACTATGATTTTTAAATTATTTAAAGTTAAAGAACCCCTTGAAATCAGTATGCACAATTATACTGTTGGATACTCAAACGATTCTATGAATTAATAAGTTGCAAAGGTACCTAATATTTAGCAGGATAGAAAACTTAAAAGGCAAAAACCTACATCTAATGTGTATTTTCTTGCATCTCAAATCTAAACTGTACCTTTGCATAAAAAATAAACACAGATGGCTAATAACGCAAAATCCACTCCAAAACTACATCCTCGGAACAAACACCAATCCGGATACGATTTAAAAAAGTTAAGCAGTAGATACGCCGGCCTTAAAAAACACGTATTTATTAACGATTTCGGCAAGGAAACTATAGACTTTTCCGACCCTAAGGCTGTGCTTGAACTGAATAAATCGTTGTTATTGACCGACTATAAGCTGAAGCACTGGGAGATTGCCAAAAACAGCCTTTGCCCGGCCATTCCTGGAAGAGCCGATTATGTGCATTACATAGCTGATTTACTAGCCGATGAAAATAATGGAGAGGTTCCAAAAGGGACAAAAATAAACATCCTAGATATTGGAACAGGATCAAGCCTAATATATCCCTTAATAGGAGCTCAAGAATACGAATGGAAATTCGTAGGAACAGAAATCGATAGAACTTCCATCCACCACGCAGAAATTAATATCAATAAAAACGTATGGTTGAAGAAACAGATTGATCTGCGGTTTCAGGATGATAAAAACAAAATTCTAACGGGTATAATATACCCTGGCGATAAATTTGATGTCGTAATGGGTAATCCGCCATATTACGGCTCAAGGGAAGAGCACTGGAAAAATACCACCAAAAAATTCGACAACCTGAATAAAAAGAAAGACGCTTTACCGGTTCAAAACTTCGGTGGCCACGCCAATGAGCTATGGTATGAAGGCGGCGAGAAAGCTTTCATCAGTAAGCTCATTTATGAAAGTATGGAATTTAAGAAAAATATAAATTGGATTACTTCTTTAGTCTCTAGCAAAGATCATTTAAAGCCACTTATATCTATTTTAGAATACCACAAAGCTTCCAAAGTTGAAGTAATTGCAATGAAACAAGGTCAAAAAACATCACGAATATTGGCGTGGAAATGGTAGCAATCAAACAAAAAAAGGATCCATTGAAATGATCCTTTTTTTGTTTACACGACAATACTTAACCAATAATTTCTTTCATCTCGGCAATAATCCGTTCGGCAATTGCTTCCGCTGCCTCAGGCGTCTTTCCTTCTGAATAAATACGGATAATCGGTTCTGTATTTGATTTGCGGAGATGCACCCATTCGTTTTCAAAATCGATTTTCAATCCATCTATAACGGAATGATTTTCATGAGCATATTTTGCTTGCATCTTAGCCAATAGGTTATCGATATCCAATTCCGGAGTTAACGTAATTTTATTTTTAGACATGAAATATTGTGGAAGTTCGGCCCTGTACTGTGAAACTTTCTTTCCTAATTTAGCTAAATGCGATAAGAAAATAGCCACCCCTACCAACGCGTCACGTCCGTAATGCGAGGCTGGATAGATAACACCGCCATTTCCTTCTCCACCAATCACCGCGTCTACTTCTTTCATTTTGGTTACGACATTTACCTCACCAACTGCTGCAGCAAAATACGCTCCGCCATGTTGTTGCGTGATGTCGCGTAATGCTCGAGTCGACGATAGATTTGACACGGTGTTACCTTTTTCATGCTGAAGGATATAATCGGCTACTGCAACTAAAGTATACTCCTCCCCAAATAACTCGCCGTCTTCCATCATGAATACCAAACGATCTACATCTGGGTCTACGGCAATCCCAAGATCGGCGTCATGCTGTAACACCGCTGCGGATAGATCTGTCAAATGTTCTTTAAGCGGCTCAGGGTTATGTGGAAATTTACCATTAGGTGTGCAATGTATCTGATATACAGCTTCAACTCCTAAAGCCTCCAACAGCGCAGGAATGAATATACCGCCCGAACTATTCACAGCATCAATAGCTACCTTGAAATTTGCTTTTTTAATCGCTTCCACATCCACATATTCCAACGCCAAGACAGCATCAATATGTTTTTGCAGATAACTTTCATCATGAACAACTTTTCCTAGATCTTGTACCTCGGCAAAATCAAAATCTAAACTTTCACCTAATGCGAGGACCTCCTTGCCTTCTACATCTGAAATAAACTCTCCTTCATGATTTAACAATTTTAAAGCATTCCATTGCCCTGGATTATGGGAAGCAGTGAGAATAATCCCTCCTGCAGCTTTTTCAAGAGGCACGGCAATTTCAACGGTAGGTGTCGTAGATAAACCTAAATCAATAACTTCTGCACCTATACTTTGCAATGTACCGACTACCAAGTTATTTAACATTTCACCCGATTCTCGCGCATCTCTCCCTACCACTATTTTCTTATTACCTGTTTTACCGATTAAAATCTTACCAAAGGCTGCTGTAAACTTAACAATGTCAATCGGCGTTAACGACTCACCTGATTTTCCGCCTATAGTGCCTCGGATACCAGATATGGATTTAATTAAAGTCATAATCTTTCTAATATATAATGGCCGTAAAAATAAACTATTAATAAGAATTTACAATAAATACTTCGATATTCGAACGCAAAAACACATCTTTGATGCAACTTTGTATACTTAAACGACGCATACTTATTTTTATTCTTTATAAAATAACGTACTTTTATCGGATAAGAACACAAAATCACTACGCATGTTGCAGCAAATAATAGAATTAGATAAAGAAATATTCCTGATTATCAATCAAGGGATGAGTAATCTTGCATTTGATTGGTTGCTACCCATACTTAGAAATCCATATACTTGGGCACCTCTCTATTTATTTCTAATTATTTTTTTTATAAAAAATTACGGCAAATTCGGTCTAGCAGTCGTCCTTTGCACCTTAATCAATTTTGGTATTTCGGACGGTATATCGTCTCATTTGATCAAAAAAACCGTAAAACGTCTTCGGCCCTGCAATGATATTGAATTCAAACATGACATTAATCTTCGCGTTCGCTGTGGCTCGGGCTACAGTTTTACAAGCTCACATGCTACAAATCACTTCGCTATGGCATTTTTCTGGATTGTACTATTTAGGCGAAGGTGGAAACACACCTTGTGGCTATCCATTACGTGGGCCGCATTAATTTCGATATCTCAGATATATGTAGGTGTACATTATCCTTTTGACATCTTATGCGGAGCCGTCCTTGGGGCATTAATTGGCCTCCTCAACGGGAATCTCTTTTTAAGATTATTACCGAGATTCGCAAACGAAAACAGTCAAGAAAACACATCTACATGAATTCTGCTCTAATTATTACAATTTTATTTGGTTCTGCTTTAGCAAGTGGATAGCTATCTTTATTGTCAAGCGCGACAACGCAAATTTACTCAAGCTCATTCTGTCTTTAGTGGCGCATTTTTATTTGCCATAACGGTATGTGCTAGGAAGCTTTATTTTCCAATTGGTATTAGTGCAATTTTATCAGGTATTGAACACGGCCACATACACCATAATAGTCATAAGGCTTTTCCCGATAGAAATAATAGCAAGTTTAGGCCTACACGCGCTGTTAGAAGGGATGCCGTTGGCTTCGGAACATCAATCACAGCTAGTTTTGGAATAGCTATACATCATATTATTTCCATGCCGTTTATATTTGCCATTATGACTCCATTAGGTTTCGTAGTAAGTAAAACCATTAGCAACAGTAGTATTGGAAATATTTCTTAATACTTTGATAAAATCATTGCAGTAGTAATTAGGTATATTCTTACTTATTTCCACCACTTTTATTTAAATCCGGATCCGCTGATCATCATAAATTTAACAAGAAAAAGATGATAGCTGTGTTCCTCGGGATCGCTGTTTCACTGCGCAATTTCATATTTGATTCCCACACGCATAACCATGACATACTCTCCTTGGCACGAGCATCATGATCATGAACACCATGATCACAACCATTAGTTAATCGTCCATGTTCATGCTTCCTCGAAACTTATCAAGCAGGCTACTTAGTTGAAGAGCTTCTTGTTCCGTGATATTACTGTTGATTAAATCCGTCAACATCATATCTTCTTCAATCTCATCAAGAAGCTGTAAACCTCTGTCCGTAATCCATAGGTCGACAGATCTTTTATCGAGAGTATTTTTGGAGCGCATCACCAAGCCCTTCGCAACAATTCTATCTACCAATCTGGAAATATCGGGTGTGCTATTAATCATTCTTTCTTTTAAAAGATTGTTAGACGCGGCTTTGGGATATTGTCCTCTCAGAATTCGTAAAACATTAAACTGCTGAAGTGTAATATCTTTTTTATTGGCGCGTTGTTCCAGTTTTTTTACAATCCAGCTATTTGTATAGATAATATTTAAGGTTGCCTTATGCCAATCGTCTCTAAATTTTTTAACTTTCAACAGCTCGTTAATTTTCATATTTATAATAATTCTAAATAATACAAAAGTGTGACAGATTTTACCTCAGCAAGCCGCCCATTTTGATTATATTTGGACATTTCTAATGAACAATATCTTATCTAAGATACAAAATGCAAAACAATATTACTTTAGACAAATTAAAAAAAGGCGAAAGAGCAATAATTCATTCTTTTAGAAGTAATGAACTTCCTGCAAAGTTCTACGAACTAGGCTTCACGCCCGGAACTACTATCCAACTAAAACACATAGCTCCTCTACAGGGACCTATTTGTGTAAATATCATTCAGCAAGATTCTTTAATTGCCATTCGTAAAAAGGAAGCTAACTTAATTTTGATTACTAAAATATAATGAAGAGAAAAACGATAGCATTATTAGGAAATCCCAATGTAGGTAAGACTTCATTATTTAATCGGTTAACAAAATTAAATCAAAAAGTTGGTAATTATCCCGGGGTCACGGTAGATAAGCGTATAGGTACGTTAAAGGCAAATGCAAAAGAATACAGGATAATTGATCTCCCAGGTACTTATACACTGTTTCCGAATTCTTTGGATGAGGAAGTTGTTTTCAATATTTTAAGCAATCAAGCTAACGACGATTTCCCGGATTTAACTGTTGTCGTTACTGAGCCATCCAGCATCAACAGAGGGGTAGTGCTGTATCAGCAAATTCGTGAATTAGGTCTACCCGCTATTTTCGTTATTAATATGGTCGACGAGATAGAGCAAAAGGGACTACATATAGACTATACTGCGCTTGAAAACTATTTACAGACAAAAGTTTTTAAGACTAATGCACGTTCGGGAGATGGTATAGATCAACTGATTCAAAACTTCGATATTGAGTTAAAGCCTTACTTTGGCGCAGTTGACTTACCTCAAAAATACCGCAACGCATTAGAAGACGCCAAACAGTTATTTCCATTAGCAACAGAGTATCTAACTTGGCAATATTTGGCTCAAGACAACATAAGCAGCCTCCCTTTAGAAAAAAGATCTGCGTTGCAAACAATACGTGAATCTCATCGGCTTGACACGCAAGAACTACAAAAAGATGAGTCTATATCTAGACATGATACGATCGCAAGCGACTTAATGTCTATTGTCGCCAAAAAAGAAAACAAACGGCTATCGACAACAGGAAAAATAGACAATCTATTAATACACCCCGTACTAGGTTACATCATTTTTTTCGGACTATTATTTATTATATTTCAAGCGATTTATAGTTGGGCCGGCCCTTTGATGGATAGTATAGATACCCTCTTTGCCTTTTTAGCTGATTCAACCGCTGCTGCACTGCCGGAAGGCCCGTTAAGCGCTCTAGTGGTAAATGGGGTTATCGCCGGAATAGGAGGAATCGTTATATTCCTGCCGCAGATTGCGATCCTCTTCCTCTTTATATCGATTATGGAAGAGACCGGTTATATGAGCCGAGTTGTGTTTTTAATGGATCGGTGGTTAAAACCTTTTGGCTTAAACGGTAAATCAGTCATCCCATTGATGTCTGGGGCTGCCTGTGCGATTCCTGCAGTAATGTCTGCACGCAATATTGAGAACCCCAAAGAACGCCTATTAACGATATTGGTTACGCCATTTATGACCTGTTCTGCAAGACTTCCCATATACATCGTTATTATCGGGCTTGTTATTCCGGATGATACATTTTGGGGATTCAATCTACAGGGCATTACCTTATTTGGAATGTACATCCTAGGTATACTAGGCGCTTTGTTATCTGCTCTCGTGCTTAACAAAATAATAAAATCAATTCGAAAATCTTTTCTAATTTTTGAATTGCCGACTTATAAAGCTCCGGACTGGAAGAATGTATTGAATACCGTCTGGGAAAAATCGTCAGGTTTTCTCATTGGAGCTGGTAAAATAATCTTAGCTATTTCCATCATTCTTTGGGTGTTAGGAAATTTCGGTCCCAATGATCGATTTTCAAATCCGCAGCCGTATATAGCAGAGGCTAATCCTGAGTTCTCGCAAGATGAAATTGATAATGAAATAACCGCTTACAAAACTGAATATTCATACCTTGGTTACTTAGGTCGCGGTATCGAACCCATGATTAGACCCTTGGGCTATGATTGGAAAGTAGGTATAGGTTTATTAGCATCGTTTGCCGCGAGAGAAGTTTTCGTTGGCACTATGGCTGTAGTTTACAGCTTGGGGGAAGAGGTCGATATCGAAGACGAAGGGCAAAGGCAAACGCTATTTGAGCGTATGAAAGGTGAAGTAAATCGCAATACCGGCAAGCCAACATATAATTTTGCAACAGGAATATCCTTATTGTTATTTTATGCCTTTGCGATGCAATGTATGGCAACAATTGGCGTTGTGAAAAGAGAGACAGGATCATGGAAATGGACATTAATACAAACAGGTTTTATGACCGGACTAGCCTATTTAGTGGCATTAGTTGCTTACCAACTTTTAAAATAAATCGATATGGAAACCATTCAGTATATCATTATCGCACTCATATTTGTAGTAGCCGTAATATACGTAACAAGAAGATTTTTCCCGGCTAAAAATCAAAGCGGTGGCTGTAACAAAGGCTGTGGCTGCAATTTTAGTAAAGCGGAACAATCTTAAAACGTAAATGATTAAAAAACTAAACTGTGCATTAAAACTTCACAGTTTAGTTTTAGATTAAGCCTCCCGTTTATACAATTAATTTATACCCGTTATGATAATGGCTTTTTATAAACTGATTTGATTCATCATCGGTAAATTCCCGCTTCGATTTATCCCAGTATATTTTCTTTCCTGTTCGATACGCTATGTTGCCCATTTGTGAAAATATTGCAATATGAGCCCCATCTTGGATTGGCGCATTTAAAATAAATTGATCGCTTTTTCGGATAGATTCGACAAAGTTTGCCATATGTTTGTCAAGCCCCGAATCAACTGATTTTTGAAAAGAAACGGCTTCCATGCGTTTGCCCTCGGGTATGACCTCCCACCCTTGCCTATTCAACACCAAAGTTCCGTTATTTCCGATGAAAGAAACGCCATGGTTTTTACCATATGGCCCCAAGTCTATTCCATTAGCGTGTTCCCACTGGATACTAAAGTCATCGAATTCAAAAACGGCAGTTAACGAGTCGGGCGTTTCAGCCGCATCATCTGGATAAGCGAATTTTCCACCAGAAGCCATGACCGATTTTGGATCGGACACATTCATACCCATCAAGGCATAATCTAACATATGCACTCCCCAATCTGTCATCAACCCCCCTCCATAGTCCCAAAACCATCTAAATTCAAAATGAAATCTATTTTGATTAAATGCTCTCCTTTTTGCAGGGCCAAGCCATAAATCATAATTGACCCCATTCGGCACTACTGAGTCTGGCTTTACAGGAATACTTTTCATCCATCCTTGATAAGCCCAAGCTTTAACCAATCTTATCTTTCCCAGCTTTCCTGAATGCACAAATGCTATAGCATCCTTAAAATGCTGTTGACTTCGCTGCCACTGTCCTACTTGAACAATACTATTGTATTTTTTGGCAGCCATGACCATACGCTCACATTCTTGAATTGAGTTCCCGATTGGCTTCTCCACGTACACATGCTTACCAGCTTTACATGCTTCAATCATTTGCAGACAGTGCCAATGATCGGGGGTAGCAATGATCACGATATCCACCTCTTTAGAAGCTAGTAAATCCTTATAATTCTCAAACGTATTAACTTTAATATTACGCGCAGCCAGCTCACCTGCTCGCTTCTCAAGCACATTAGCATCCACATCACATAGCGCTGTGCAAACCACATTATCCACTTTTAAAAGTGCATTTAAGTTTGACCAACCCATTCCGTTAATCCCAATGGCTCCAACCCGCAAAGGGAATCGAAGATTTGCAAACGCCGTATTTCCAAAGAGTGCTCCACTAACTAAAAGACCTGAGTTCTTTATAAAATCTTTCCTATCCATGATATCATATTATTGGTTATGTATACTTATTTAGTTTTTCAACACGAAACCGTCCTGTGCTTCCAATTTTATCCTTATGGAGGTTTTGAAGCTTAAATTTTCGGTCTTAATATCTAGCCGGTGCTTACCAGTTTGAAAAAGTGTACCCACATCTCCTTCCAAGAAAGAAAGATCAATGTCTATCGTTCTCTCGCGATCTTCTCCATTTATACCTGCAATATACCAGGTACGACCGGACCTTCTCGCTAAAACAACATATTCCCCCGGATACCCGGCAATGAAGCGGATATCCTCCCATTGAGATGGTAAGATGCGCAATAAATCTTGAACTTCCCCAGATACATGTTGCATACCTTCGGGCGATTCGGCATAATGTTGGATTCCCGATTGAAATAATACAGCTGTTGCCAGTTCAAAAGCAGAACTCGTTCTACGTGTTACATGGGTAGGAATTTTATATAAATTCATTGGCGTGAAATCCATTGGATCATACAGGTTGCGAGTGAAAGGCAGCATGGTACTATGTTTAGCCTGCCGATCCGCTTCTTTTTGCTCAAATGTCACCATCTCAAACCCCTTCACGGCTTCTACAGTTACTAAATTTGGATAGGTTCTAGACCATGACCTAGGCAACGTAGCGCCATGAAAATTTACCAGAATATTGTATTTAGCCGCATCTTTCAGAATTTCGTGATAGTAAGCAATCACACGTCGTCCATCACCACCGAAAAAATCTATTTTAACACCTTTCACTCCCATCTCTTTTAGCAAAGCGAATTCCTTTCTACGAACCTTGGAGGTGAGCATTTTATTTTTAGGAGAATATTGAACCGTGTTCCAATCACCTGCTGAATTATACCAAAGAATCAGATCTACATTTTTCGTCTTACCATATTCGGCCAACTCTTTTATCTTATCATACCCTATTTTAGTATCCCAATTAACATCGATAAGACAATATTCCCAGTTCATGGCGTGTGCAAAATCTATATATTTCTTTTGCTCGTCGTAAACTATAAAATTATCTTTTGAATTAATCCAGCTCCAAGAAGCCTTCCCCGTTTTCACAAAAGACGTATTTTTTACGCGAGAAGGAGCTGCTAAATCCGAACCAATACTTGATTCTACAATATTTGCGAGCGATCCTACTCCAATTACACGCCAAGGCGAATAAAATTTCTTGCTTGATTTTGGATTGATCCGTTCGCCACCCATAGTTTCCCTCTCATCAGGAAAAGCGATAGCATAAACCCCATTTGGAGATAAATGAGATAAACGTGTAGCACAGTAATCCCCTTCAAGACCGGATTCTGTTATGGAGACCCAGGTATCTTTGTGTTGAAAGAGTGCCGGATACACCCATCCTGATTTCGTTCTCTCGAGCTCTCCTACAGCAACACCGTACACATAATTTTCTTCGTAAGAAGGATTAGTTTGTTCCCAACCGGATTTCGCTACCGCAACTGGTTGCAGCCACGCTTTTGTTTCGCCGTGGAAATGATAAGACGTTATCTCACGTTCTACATAAGTTTCTTTCTTAATATCCGGGAAGAAATACCTAAAGGCCAACCCATTGTCCGACAATTGAAAAGTGACATCCAATAACCTACCACTTTCATTTTTCAAGTGGATGATTTGCTTACGCGCGCTGTATACATTGTGAAAACGCTTTCCGTTGATATAATCATAGGTATCCAACACATCTTGAGGTCTCATCGTCTTTATCACCTGAAGGCTCTGCGACAAATCTGTATCGGATAACACAACACCCAATTTCGATTCCTTAATAACGCTATTGCCTAATCTATAAAGTTCATATACTAATGTACCATTTTTAACTTCATACCGAAGCTCTAATGAATTGTCTGGGCTCCAAAGTGAGTTGGCTATAGCGAGCTGACTAACCCATATTCCTAAAATTAAAATGCTGACCCTTTTCATCTAGTTATTATTCATTAACGATTTAATCTCTTAAAGCACTATTCCTTTTTACTTTCAAAAAATAATGCTTTATGTAAATAATTTCAATGCATCGTTTGCATGAGACTTATCCCATTTAAAACATCCGCTTCACTATTTCTATTATTTAACCGGAATTTTAATAACGGTAAAAGAATAGGGCAAGAAAGATTCCTTAATTACCTTTCCGGAGTAATTCACTGCCGATTCCTGCGGCTTTATTTTCAACGGATCCGCTATGCTATTATAGGCAGTCATATCATTGCTGTTTATTGTAATTTTAACAGCTTTCCCATTTATTTTTTTCTTCGAATCAAGCTGAAAAGCTGCGTTTACAACGGTGCTATTGTGATTGACAAACTTGAGGATGAGTTCGTTTGACGCCTCGTCATACACGGTTGAAGCGTATAAACTATCTTGACCGACAACATTGCTATCGTTCCGTTTTACTGGGATAATATCGGTTCCTTTGTTCGTTGAATATAATTTTTGAACGTGATAGCTCGGTGTACCGTATACATTCAGGTTATCTACCCAAATGAGATCTGGTGTCCACTGCCATCCGTCTACATGTCCAAATAGTGGCGCGTAAGATGCCATCGTCACCACATCTCCATTACGTTCCAAGCCAGTCAAAAAAGCAGCTTCTGAAAGTGCCGCATCCCACGAGTTTTTGTTAGGTCCATTCGGACGGGTGGTATGCGATGCGTACTCACCCGCAAATATTTTTGGCCCGTTCCGGTCGTAATCATCATAGCGCGCGGCACTAGACAAAAACCAGGAAGGTGGACGATAGTAATGCTCATCGATAACATCAATCTTCAACTCTCTTAGCTTTTCGTCTAGGTAGTCAAACCGTTCGCCATCCGGCCCTGTCCCTGAACTCGCTATAATTGCAATTTCAGGATGTTTTGATTTTAAAACATCTTTAAATGCGGCTAGTCGTTCAATGTACTGCGGACCCCAATTTTCATTTCCGACGCCCAACATCTTAAGATTAAATTTTGCAGGATGCCCCATATCTGCGCGTAATTTACCCCACCGCGTATGGACCTCACCATTCGCAAATTCAATCAGATCTAATGCGTCTTGAATATAGGTATCCAGTTGGTCTAAGGGCACTACTTCTCCTGTATTAAACTGACATGCCATTCCACAATTTAAGATGGGCAAGGGTTCAGCGCCGATATCTTCGGACATCAAAAAATATTCGTAAAATCCCAAACCGAAAGTTTGAAAATAATCGGGCGTTAAACGATGATTAAATTCGGTATTCCACCGATTGATAATCAACTCTCTTTCTTCGATAGGTCCTACCGTTTTTTTCCATTGAAAGCGATTTGCTAGGTCCCGACCTTCTACAATGCATCCTCCCGGGAAACGGATAAATCCAGGTTTCATATCGGCTAAAATTTGAACCATATCTTTCCGTAATCCTTTGGGCCTTCCCATCCAGGTATCTTCGGGAAATAAAGAGAGCATATCTACTTCTGCGTGCCCCGTCCCTTGTATCCAAATATTGAGCTTACCATTTTTGGTTTCGCCAACGGATTCAAATTTAACAGTTCCATATTTCCATGTTGCGGTTTGAGTCAAACTTAAGTTAGAGCTACCCAATACCTTATCCGTCTCATCGAGTAGTTCCACATGGAGAGTTAAACCGGGTTTGGTAGTCCTAAATAAAAGAGAAAATTCATATGCTATTCCGTTCTTAATCCCCATACCTCTAAACCCTTCATTTTGTAACCCCAATGAAAAGTCGGTTAATTTATTAATTAGTAAAGAGCGTGCGTTTCCTTTTCTTTTCGAATCATTTTGGATGATCAACGTTCCCTCTGGCACATTTTTACCTAGTGTTTTCCACCCCATAAAGGGAGTACTGAATTCGAAAGAGCGATTTTTAACCAACTCTGCATATACACCACCGTCCGCTCCGAGATTAATATCTTCGAAAAAGATCCCCCACATGCTGGACGAAATTTTACCAGAAGGATTGTCCAAACCAACTTTAAAAGTAGGTATACTTTGCGCCATAGAAATGGAGCAGCATATCGTCAGAATCGTGCACAGAGAAAATAGTTTTTTCATATGTATATAATTTATCTTTTAACGGCCATATGGAATATCCAAACTATACTCATTCGTGTTTGTGTAGCCATTGCTACATGGATATTTCATATATAAATACTTTGTGAGCTCGCAAGCTCGGTTATTCATTAATAGTTACCTCATCGATATTTATTCGTACGTACCTATTTCAAAAGCATCATGAGATCGCTTCGCCAAATTTTATGAACGCGCGTATTACGATTAATTCACTTGTAACACAATAACAGAGAATGGCGGAATCTCAACTTCTATCTTTCCGCCGTTTAATACTGCTGCGGTAAACTGCTGCGGGGAAATCTTTTGAGGTTCCAGAAATGAATTATAATCGCGCAATTTTTTAGCGGTGAGTATACGTCCGTTAACAGCTTTCGCGTTAATTTCACCCATATCTACACTTATTTTCTTAGCAACTTTAGGGTCGATGTTAACCAATGAAATATGCGTTTGTCCAGACGAATTCTGGGAAGCAGACACCGATACTGCCGGAATATGTTCATCTTTAAATGTAAAGTCTTCTGATGTAAGTTTTAGTGGGATAAGCGTTGCATCCTGGTGTACTTTATACATCTCCATTACATGATACGTAGGTGTTAAAAGCATCTTTTCCCCTTCAGTAAGGATTACGGCCTGTAGCACATTAATTGTCTGAGCAAGGTTAGCCATCTTAACCCTACGCGCATGATTATTAAAAATATTTAGGGTCATTCCAGCGATCATTGCATCACGCATTGTATTTTGTTGGTACAAAAACCCTGGATTAGTCCCTGGTTCCACCTCATACCATCCCCCCCATTCATCTACCACAAGATCGATTTTCCCCTTAGGATCATATTTATCCATTATAGCGGAATGCTTTTCCACGAGTTCATTCATAAACCAAGCCGATTTCATTGTTTTAAAATATTGCTCCTCGGTAAAGTCGATCGAAGGCCCCTTTTTACTCCAATCGATGACAGCATAATGGTGTAACGCAACTCCTTTCATGAGGCTGCTTGGAATTTTCTTCATTAACGTCTCAGTCCAGTTATAATCATCGCTACTCGCTCCCGAAGCCACACGATATAAACCTCCACTATTGCCCCAATCCGACATAAACGTCGCGTACTTGCGATAAATGTCCGAATAGTAATCCGCTGTCATATTCCCACCGCATCCCCATGCCTCATTTCCTACTCCCCAAAACTTTACACTCCACGGCTCTTGGCGGCCATTTAATTTCCTGAGATCGGACATAGGTCCTCGGCCTGAAAAATTGACGTACTGTACCCAATCTGCCAATTCCTGTACTTCGCCACTACCAACATTTCCTGCTAGATAAGGCTCGGTCTCCAGTAACTCGCACATGTCTAAAAAATCGTGCGTGCCAAAAGAATTATCTTCAGTTACTCCTCCCCACCAATTATTCACAATAGTGGGACGAGATTCCTTTGATCCTATTCCATCCTTCCAATGGTAGGTATCCGCAAAACAGCCTCCCGGCCATCTCAAATTAGGTATTTGCAGTTTTTTCAACGCTTCCACCACATCGTTTCTAATGCCCTTAGTATGAGGCACAGTGGTATTACTTTCTCCCACATAGAAGCCTTCATAAATACATCGGCCGAGATGCTCGGCGAAATGCCCATAGATATGCTTATTAATGACGATGGTTTGCTTGGAATCGAATTCCAATTGAACTGTGTTTTGCCCTATGCAAAGAATACTTGCAGACAGTAGGATACTTCCTAAGAAAAATTGTTTTATCATATTATAACTGGTTATTACAGCTCTAAATTACAAATAAATGTTACGATAACAATTAAAAAAGAAAAAAAACTAAATTTTAGAACAACGACAACTGGTTGCTTTCCAGTCGTTTTACATCTTCTTCATAAAAATTGGAAAGGGAGATACCAAGAAGTCTGATTTTCTTATCATCCAAATGGAGACTATCGAATAATTTCTCGGCTTGCAGATAAATATCTGCATATGAGTTTATGTAATAAGTTGAAGTATGACTACGGGTGATCTGGGTAAAGTCTGAAAACTTGACTTTTAAAGTCACTGTCCGTCCCATTTTAGATTTGCTACCTATTCTCCTTTCCACTTTTAGCACCAGACTTTGCAACTCAGATTTTAGCAACATGATATCCGACATATCTGTTTCAAAGGTATCTTCTGATCCGATGGATTTACTGATCCGGTTAGGTTGAACCGGTCTATTATCTTCACCTCGTACAATATGGAAATAAAACTTACCAGACTTCCCAAATTGCCGGATGAGTTCCTCCTCCGAGTATTTTTTTAGATCACTACCATAATGAATCCCCTTTCCTTTCATTTTTTGCGCAGTAACTTTTCCTACTCCGAAAAATTTATCAATAGGTAATGCGTCCATAAACGGAATTATTTTAGACGGCCCGATGAAGGTGAGTCCGTCAGGCTTGTTGTAATCCGACGCAATTTTCGCAATAAATTTATTGGTCGATACACCTGCCGAAGCGGTAAGATTTAATTCTTTGCGAATAGCTTCTTTTATTTGCTTCGCGATTTCTATAGCTGACCCTATTTTTAATTTATCTTCTGTAACATCCAGATAAGCTTCATCCAAAGACAAGGGTTCGATCATATCCGTATAACGCTGGAAGATAACACGTATGTGAGCAGAAACATCTTTATATATATCAAAACGAGGTGGAGTAAACAACAAATGAGGACATAGCTGAAGAGCGTGCCGTGACGACATCGCCGACCGTACACCATACTTACGCGCTTCATAGCTTGCAGTAGCAACTACCCCTCTCCCATCTGGAGATCCCCCAACCGCTAACGGGAGGTTGCGGAATTTTGGAAAATCACGTTGCTCCACCGAAGCATAGAACGCATCCATGTCGATATGTATAATTTTACGCAAAATGAATGTTATGGTTTATTTTGCAACTAACTACTATTTTGCGGGTATTGATTAACATAACTACTGTTTTAGATATGTAAATTTATACAATAAATAGTGGAGTTTATACCCCCTTTAGATATAATTAATGCAATAATCTTATCTTTGCATCGTACAATCATAATTCAGGAAAAATGAGCAAAGTAAACATTGGTATAGTCCAAATGTCGTGTGTAAAAGACAAGCAGCAAAATTTGGACAAAGCAATAAATAAGGTTAGAGAAGCTGCTGCCAAAGGAGCGCAAATCATATGTCTTCAAGAATTATTTACTTCGTTGTATTTTTGTGACGTCGAAGATTATAACAACTTCGACTTGGCAGAACCTATCCCCGGCCCATCGACAGATGCGTTATCAGCTGTTGCCAAAGAATTGAATGTTGTTATAATTGCCTCCTTATTCGAAAAACGCGCACAGGGTTTATATCACAACACCACTGCTGTACTAGATGCCGATGGCAGCTATTTAGGAAAATATCGGAAAATGCATATTCCCGATGATCCGTCGTTTTATGAAAAATTCTATTTTACCCCGGGCGATTTAGGTTACAAAGTATTCCCTACTAAATTCGGGAAAATAGGTGTATTGATTTGTTGGGATCAATGGTATCCAGAAGCCTCACGTATTACAGCTTTAATGGGTGCTGAAATTTTATTCTACCCCACCGCAATTGGCTGGGCAACGGACCAAGATGAAGAAACGAACCAAGATCAGTACGACGCTTGGCAAACTATCCAACGCTCTCACGCAATAGCTAATGGCTTACCAGTTGTATCGGTAAATCGTGTTGGATTTGAACAAGATGGTGCCATGAAATTTTGGGGAGGAAGCTTCGTTACAAATCCTCAAGGTAAACTATTATATCTCGCCTCACATGATAGCGAAGAAGTGGACGTGGTAGAGGTCGATCTACAACAATCGGATTACTTCCGTAAGCACTGGCCCTTTTTACGAGACAGACGTATCGAAACCTATGCGCCAATAACAAAGCGATTTTTGGATGAAGATTGAAATATCAATAGCACATTAGAATCACTAAACACGCGATAAATTGAATAATTTAAATACACCAAAAGAGGAGGGTTTCAGCTTCCCTGCGGAATGGGAAAAACAGGATGCGATGTGGCTTAGTTGGCCGCACAAAGAAGGATCGTGGCCGGGCAAAATTGAATCGATTTTCAAACCTTATTCTGAGTTTATTAAAGCTGTAGCTGAAGGTCAAAAAGTACGAATTAATGTAAGAGACGAAGAGATGAAATCTTTTGCATTAAAATACCTTACAGAAGTATCTACACATTTAGAAAACATTGAATTCTTTTTTCTTCCGACTAATGACGCCTGGTGTAGGGATCACGGCCCCGCTTTTTTATTGAATAAACAAACTGGAGAAAAGGCCGTGGTAGATTGGGGTTATAATGCTTGGGGGGATAAATACCCTCCTTACGACTTAGACGATGTTATTCCGACTAAAATAGCCGATTATTTTGGACATAAACTCTTCACACCTCCTGTTGTTATGGAGGGCGGCTCTGTCGAATTTAATGGCAGTGGAACAGTTATGACAACTACTGCTTGTCTGCTTAACAAAAATCGGAACCCTCATTTGAATCAGCAGCAAATTGAAACTTATTTAAAGGAATATTACGGACAAAAACAAGTGCTATGGCTCGGAGATGGCATAGTGGGAGACGATACGGATGGCCATATTGACGATATCACACGTTTTGTGAACGAAGACACCGTATTGACTGTTGTAGAAGAAAATCGGGAAGATGAGAATTACATCATTCTCCAGCACAACCTCGCAATGCTGAAAAGTATGCGGTTATTGGATGGACGCCCTCTAAATATTATCGAACTGCCTATGCCCCGCCCCATCGTTTATGACGAAACGAGACTTCCGGCTTCATATGCAAATTTTTATATCGCTAATAAAGTAGTGATAGTTCCTACTTTTGCAGATCAAAATGATCGAAAAGCTTTGGATATTATTCAAAGCTGCTTTCCCGACAGAAAAGTTGTTGGTATCAATTCGGTAGATATCATATGGGGATTAGGAAGTTTCCATTGTTTAAGCCAACAAGAACCATCTATTTAAACCTACGAATTACACCCATGAAGCGAATTAAAAAGGCGTCAATAGCCCTACTTTCCATATTAAGTTTATCGGATTTTGCAAAAGCCCAAGAACGTGATGATCGCGCCACTATCTTGAATTTCAAAGGTATTCAATACACTTCTAAAGACTCGTTATTCTATACAAACTTTAGGTTTAGAATGCAAAATCGCTTAAAGTTCACCAATGTTCTCGATGGCGAATCCAACAACGATATAGAAGCTCGGATCAGAAGACTTCGTATGCGTATGGACGGCTATATTTATACCCCAAAAATTTCGTATACAGTACAGTTGGCTTTTACACGCGGTGACCAAGATTTTGATGATTCTGGAATTCCCAATATTGTAAGGGATGCTGTTATATTCTATAACTTTACAGATGATTTCTACATTTCATTCGGTCAAAATAAATTACCCGGAAACCGTCAACGCGTCACATCCTCGGGCTCACAACAATTTGCAGAACGATCACTAGTCAATGCCTCTTTTAATGTAGACCGCGACTTTGGACTTAGCTTAAATCTAAGTAAAAAAATTGGTGATATGCCCTTCAATGCTAAAGCCGCTCTTTCGACAGGCGAAGGCCGAGCCGTAAACTCTACGGATGACGGTTTTGCCTATACGGGAAGGGTTGAGTTTTTACCACTTGGTCAGTTCACAAACGACGGAGACTACTCTGAGGGTGATATCGAACGTGAAGAGAAGCCAAAACTTTCCATTGGAGTCGGATATAGCTACAACGACCGCACAACGCGTGAAGCAGGGCAGACCGGAAAATTCGTACAAAACCCTTTTACCTTAGAAACTGCATTTGCAGATGCTATTTTCAAATATCAGGGCTTTGCTTATCAAGCGGAATACATGCAACGTGATGTAGATAACCCTCTAAATACGGTAGATGACGATGATGCCGAAGAAACTTACGCTTATAAAGGTTGGGGACTTAATCAACAAACGTCCTATTTATTGAATCATGGCTATGAAATTGCCGGAAGATATACATTGCTTCAGCCCCACAGCCATATTCGCGCATTCGAAAGTCAAACCGAAGTAATAGAGTTAGGACTCACAAAGTATATGAAAGCGCATCGACTGAAATTTCAGCTTAATAGCAATTACACCTTTAAAGATGGGCATTTCAATAATACAAAACAAAAAAATGCCTGGGGCGGAACTTTCCAGATAGAATTAGGAATTTAAAAAAAAGAGCTTGAAAAATTTTTCAAGCTCTTTTTTATTTATTTTACTACGCGTTATGGAATTTCTTCTTTTGCCGCATCATGTTGCAAAGTTTCCGTAATTTTAAAGTTTTCTAACATCCGAATATAATGAAATACTATATAATAGCAGGCGAAACCTCCGGCGATCTACATGGCTCCAATCTTATAAAGGCACTCCGCGCAGAAGATCCATTCGCAGAATTCAAAATTGTTGGAGGTGACTTGATGGAAGCAGCGGCACAGCAAAAGCCATTGATACATACTTCGGAAATGGCATTTATGGGATTTGTAGAAGTTCTAAAAAATTTAAAAACCATATCTCAAAATCTCAAAGCAGTAAAGCGGGATATAATTGAATACTATCCAGATACTATTATATTAATTGATTTCCCAGGGTTCAATTTGAAAATTGCCGCATTTGCTAAAAAACATAACATTAAAGTGTGTTATTATATTTCTCCTAAAATATGGGCCTGGAATCAGGGCAGGGTACACAAGATCAAAAGAATTGTGGACCATATGTTCTGTATACTTCCTTTCGAAGTTGATTTTTATAAGCGATTTGGAGTAAAGGTTGACTATGTGGGAAATCCACTTTTAGATGCTATCTCCACCTACTCCTTTAATCCAAACTTTCTCGCAGACAATAATTTAGGATCAGAACCGATTATAGCACTGTTGCCGGGGAGTCGCAAGATGGAAATCGATCAAATCTTGCCCAATATGATAGAACTTTATTACGCATTCCCTGGACATCAGCTCGTGATTGCCGGTGCACCTAATTTCGATGATTCTTACTATAGAAAATATACAAATGACCTACCAATTCCAATCATTTTTAACCAAACCTACGACTTATTAAAGCTTGCGCAAGCAGCAGTCGTGACGAGTGGTACAGCGACATTAGAAACAGGGATTTTGAGAGTACCCCAAGTGGTCGTCTATAAAGCCAATGCTATTACTATTATGATCGCGCGCAAGTTGATTAAAGTACGTTTTATTTCTTTAGTAAATCTGATCAACGATTTTTTATCGGTAAGAGAACTCATACAACAAGACTGTAATCCTGAGGTTATCCGAGATGAACTTAAAGAATTGATTATGAACCCTGAGCACCGTATGAGTGTATTGGAAAATTATGATCTCTTGGCTGAAAAGCTTGGTACCCCTGGGGCCTCGCAGAAAACAGCTAAACTAATTGTAACATATTTAGATAGCAATTAAACCTTTGGATTTAATCGAAGTTAAACTTTAAAGCAAGTCGTATGAATCTGGCTTGCTAGCACATTAAAAGAAAAACGCGGACTTCTTAAGGAGCCGATAAAAATTTATAAGAATGAAATCAAAAATCATATTAAGTGTATTTGTAGCTGTACTCAGTTTCGTTAATTCCCAAGCTCAGGTTAACAAGCAGCATTTTGATAAACTGGTACTCAACAAAAAAGAAAGGAAAGTCTTTTCTGACCGCGATTCTTCGGCTGTTATTTATATTGACACCTTAATCATGAAGGATAATTCTTCTTTACAATTCTTAGGTAAAAAAGATGTAAAACTTATCGTAAAGCATGCTGAAATAGGAAATAAGGCGCTGATCAGCGGACAGGCTGGCCAAAATAATGCATCAGACTTCGACATCACGATAAATTTTCAAAAATTAGGATCTTTATATGTGGTAGCCCGTGGCATAGATGCATTCAATGGGACCAAAACATTCCCTAACGGTGATGCCGGAAATGTAAAGATTAATTATAACAAGGTCGGGGTTTCTCCGCAAACAACGCACAAAAAAGATAAAAATTATTTATTCGTAGATGTGACTCCCGGTGGCCTTCACGTAACACCAAGTTCTGAAATAACAAATATTTATAGTCGTATCACGACGTCAGCCCCTGGCTTAAGAGGACTTCCGCAAGGTCAAATCTATTCAGGTTCCCCGGGAAAGGAAGGAAAAGTAACTATTACGGGTAATTAGAATTTATTCTAAAAATGCAAAGGGTACCGAGAAATCTCAGCACCTTTTGCTATAATAAATAGAACTACTTGTTCAAAAAATAAGCGTTGTTACTTCATTAAAAAACCACCACCAATCAAATCATTGCCTTCATAGAAAACGGCAGACTGACCGGGTGCAATTCCTTTTACATTATGCGGGAAATCAACGTGCATAACATTTCCTTGTTGTGTGAGAATAGATTGTGCTCCCGCATCTTTATAACGGATTTTCGTGATTGCATCCATCGGCTCCCCCAAAGAAGCATATTTAATTAAATTAATATCCCTTACAAAAGCCTCTGCCTTCTCCAGTTCATATTCTTCGCCTAACACAACCGAATTACTTTCAGGTAAAATTTCGATAACATACATGGGTTTACCAAATGCAATACCTAATCCCTTTCGTTGTCCTATTGTAAAGTAAGGGTAACCAATATGTTTTCCGACTACGGTGCCATCGGAAAGAATAAAATTACCTGGACCGATCTCTTGGTCCAATGTAGGTTTCTTGTGTCTTAAAAATGCTCGATAATCGTTCTCCGGCACAAAACAAATTTCATAGCTCTCTGATTTATTGGCAAGCTCCTGTTGTCCCATTTCCAATGCCATCTGGCGAATTTCCTTTTTCGTAAAGTTTCCCAATGGAAACTGCGTCCGCGCTAAGTTTTCCTGAGAAACTCCCCACAACACATACGATTGATCTTTATTTTCGTCGCGCCCTTTTGAGATTACATACCGTCCATTATCATGCATGCGAATATTTGCATAATGTCCCGTCGCTATAAATTCACAATCCAACTTGTCTGCTCGTTTCATTAAAGCAGACCATTTTATGTGTGTGTTGCACAGTACACATGGATTTGGCGTACGTCCGGCGATATACTCGTCCACAAAATTATCAATTACAAAATCGCCAAATTCATCTCTTATATCTAAAATATAATGTGGAAATCCATAACCTACAGCTAGAGCTCGTGCGTCATTAATACTATCTAGACTGCAACATCCTGTTTCTTTTGAAGAACCTCCCGAACTCGCATAGTCCCAGGTCTTCATGGTAATTCCAATGACTTCGTATCCTTGCTCGTGTAACATTACAGCCGCCACAGAACTATCCACTCCTCCACTCATTGCGACCAATACTCTACCCCTTTTACTCATAACAATTCAATAAAGTGCAAAGATACCCTAATTCGCCGATTCAAGTGTTTATTTGATGTAATTTTATCTCAATCAGAATCAAGGTATTGGGTTTTCCTACGAAAATATTTACTTTAAAAGTTTTAGAATTAAAAAAAAGAAACTACATTTGCATCGCAACAACGGTAAAAGTTAAGCAAAAGGTGCCATAGCTCAGTTGGTAGAGCAAAGGACTGAAAATCCTTGTGTCGCTGGTTCGAATCCAGCTGGCACCACCAAAAAATCTGAAAGTAACAGATTCAAATCAAAAACTTGAGGTGCCATAGCTCAGTTGGTAGAGCAAAGGACTGAAAATCCTTGTGTCGCTGGTTCGAATCCAGCTGGCACCACCAAAAAAGGACTTATTTAAATAATAAGTCCTTTTTTTTATTACCCTAAATATCCCAAAAGGTAATAAATTATGATAAAAATAATGATGGTTCCGAAACAACCAAATCCCATTTTCTTCGCGCCCCATCCGGCAATTAACGCTCTAAAAAATTTATTCATAATCCTATCTTTTTAATTAAGTCTATTAATGTAGACAACAACAAGAAATGACTAAGGTTTTAAAAGGATCAAGCTGAATCTTTGGGGAGAGATAAATAAATTCTTAGTTTAGCAGTCTTAAAACATATTACCTTGCAAGACGCTGAACGTAGACTATTGGCCTTATTAATGCCCGAAGGGCTGTTAGATTATTTCGATATCATGGAAGTTGTCCAGAAGGACAAAGAACTTCACATCCATTTGGATGAAAAAAATATTGCTCCTTCAGGATATGAAAACACTAAACTAGCATCCAAGGGCTTTATGCCTGTTTCAGAGATTAAAGACTTTCCGATTCGGGGTCAGAAAGTTACTCTTCACATTAAACGCAGGCGTTGGACGGTGTCAGATACCCGGAAAATCATTACCCGGGATTGGAACCTGGTTCGTGAAGGTGCTCGAATGACTACGGAATTCGGGCTTTTTTTAAAGGGAATATTTGGATAACTATCCGATCAGTGCCCATCTTCTTGGGCTTCTGTTTCAGCTGGATGGCAAACAACTTCAAGATCAGTATAAGAATCACTTGAGCGACTTTCATGATTGGGACCAAAAACCTCATGCGGAGTACTGGACTGTATTTCCTGGCAATATATCCCCACAGCTCAGTATTGATGAAACCAGTTTTAGCAATGGCGAACTTTATACTATCGTCACCAGCAAAGCCTCCAAAGGCAAAAAGGGGACTATTCTAGCCACCATTAGAGGAACAAAGGCAGAAGATATTATCACCGTATTAGAGCGTATTCCACTCAGGCTAAGAAACAAAGTTAAAGAAGTAACGATGGATATGGCTCCCAATATGGCAAAAGCTATCCGTAGGTGTTTTCGGAATGCTCGAAGGGTTATCGATCGGTTTCATGTACAAAAACTTGCTTATGATGCTGTTCAGGAACTTCGTATCAGATACCGCTGGCAGGTGTTAGATGAGGAAAGTAAAAAGATTGCCCAGGCACGTAAATGCGGTATTCCTTATGACCCTGGAGTGCTATCCAACGGTGATACCCTTAAACAATTGTTGGCAAGGTCTAGATATCTGTTATTCAAGCATCCCACAAGATGGACCGAGAGTCAAAAGCACCGGGCAGAACTCTTATTTCTACGATTCCCTCTTCTCAAAAAAGCACATGATCTGGGAATAGCATTGGGAGATATCTTCCAGAAATGCAAAGACAAGAAAGTCGCTTTTACCAAACTTGGTCTATGGCATAATCAGGTAGAAGCTTCAGGAATAGCATCTTTTGAAAGCGTGGCCAGATCTATCGCTGCCCATCATCCCTATATCCTACATTACTTCGATAACAAAAGTACAAACGCTTCTGCAGAATCCTTTAATGCTAAACTAAAAGCATTCAGAAGTATCTTCCGTGGGGTTAGAGATACCCAATTCTTTCTTTATAGGGTAATGAAATTATATGCTTAAAAAGGATTACCCCCCAAACTTTCGGTATGATCCTTTTAAAACGTCGAAGTTTTCGCCATATTTCGAACAACAATCTTTCCTTCAAAATAGCTTTTTAGCATGGCGCCGTCTCCATGTACAGTCCATATCTCTCTTGGATTAGATGCTTCAATACATTGAAGTAAATCTTCCCAATCCACATGATCTGAGATGTAAAGAGACAAATCGTTATTGTGTTGTAATCTTTTCCAACCGGAAGCAAAAACCCGTATAACATTCTTTGCTCGGAAGTAACTGTTAAAAGTCAATGGTGGAACCAAATATACCTTGTTTACACCATCCTTCATCACTTTACGGTTATAGATCTCATATTTTAAAGGCACGAAACCGTGGGTATCGTAGATCCGATGAATCGGAGCAATGTTGTGATGTACATATATCACCTTTTCAGGGCAATACACGTTTAAGAGATGGGTTAACCTCTGCGCCTTACCGAGAGAATAACACCCCAGCATCATGTTATGATTTGTCGTAGCCAGTTTAGAAATTTCTTCCACCGGATCCGGATGAACAACATTCGGATTAGCAAAAGTCGTTTCCGTTATGAGTACGTCAGTCTTTACAAAAACAAAGGGTTCACATGTGGCATCGCCCTGTAGTTTATAATCCCCCGTATACAGGTATCTCGTTCCGTTGTATTCCATCAGTATTTGTGCAGAACCCAAAATATGACCAGCCGGAAAAAAAGTAATCTTTACTTCAGCCAAAAAGAAAGATTCGTTATACCCTATCGCTTTATAAGACCCCAGTTCTTGCTTTGCAAAACGGTGCCGCATAAAGATCGTGGTCGTATTAGTCGCTATGATGTGGTGATGCCCAGGTCGTGCATGATCGCCATGGGCATGAGAAATTAATGCGGTCTGCACAGGCATTAAGGGATCAACGTAGAAATCACCATACGAACAGTAGTAACCTTTTGACGTTTCCACCAAAAAATCAGCGATAATTTCACCCATTATATTTCCAATAACTTACGGTGGATAGCCAACACCTGCGGTAACAAAGGTGTAACTTCATCATTAACAATAATAAAATCTGCATATCCTTTCTTCTCTTCTTCGGGCATCTGTCTACTCATCCTATCCAGTACCTCTTCTTTGGATACATGATCTCTTTTCATTACTCTCTTTAAACGAAGATCCAGTGATGCGGCAACTAATATCGTATAATCTAGTGATTTATACGAACCGCTTTCATAAAGCAATGCTGCTTCTTTGAGGCTATACGCTCCCCTTTGCTTTTCTGTCCAGTCTAACGCATCTTGGATTACAACAGGGTGAACAATTCCATTCAGTAGCTCAAGCTTTTCAGGATCCTTAAATACCTTATCAGCTAGCCATTTTCGATTCAAGGCGCCATCTTCACCGTAGGTTTCTGATCCGAATTCATTAATCAGACCTTTACGTATAATATCACTTTTAACCATGATGTCTTTCGCTTCCTTATCTGCGTCATAAAATGCGATTCCCATACTTTTGAAAATTTTGCTAACAAAACTTTTTCCGGTACCTATACCTCCTGTTATTCCAATTTTTAGCATATTATTACTTTCTCACGAAAAAATCCACATTTTGAGGTTCAATCTTAATAATCTTACAAAAATCAGGAACCTGCGTTAATATCACAGGAAGGCTAGTAACGCTGTGTTCTATCCAACTTTCCAAATCGACAACTGCTTCAAAATCTCTTGCCGACCACTTATTATAATCTTTTAACGACACCAAGGTGGTGATGGAGACCTTACTAGGAACAGTTCGCACTGAGGTAAACTTCCTTGCATTCTCAATCTTCAGAGGTATCTCTATAACCTTTTCTGTAAGCTCTCCCACTGGAATTACAATCTCAGCTATCGTAGGATAGATTGTGATATTCGTACGTTGATTGCGATTGATGTTTGCTACCGTTCGTACATCCGTTTGGATCTGCATTCCGCGAATAGTATCCGTCTCCAAAAACTCAATATTTGCCACGTCTTCCAATGGACCTGTAATGGTTACATAGGCCGGATTTGCTTTAGTTTCTCCTGTAATGCCGTACTGTTTACGAAAGGTAATATTGTAAGGTACCTTGACCGGTACTTTTCGTTGGGTTTGTTTCGAAAAATCGAAGTAAAGCGTATCTGGGACAACATGAATAATCTGCTTATTTGCTGGAAATTGTCGATTGATGAATCCCAATTGACTGCTGAATACAATAAAGTTTCTAGTCTTTAAATTACTTAGGTCTACCTGAATATTAGAACTGTCGGGCTTAAATTTACTGAGTAACAAGTCCCAACCACTCATTTTCACGCGTACCTTAACGGTATCCGATTGTAACGGATGAAAGGCCCTTTTTTCCGGAATATTTATATATTCTATTCCGGCTTTTAATGTAACCGTATATTTATTAGAAATAGCTATTAATGTCCAAGCAATGAATGAAATAATAACACAACGTAAAAAGATCGAAATCTTCCGACGTTGGTTCTTATTAAATCTTCTTTGCTTCATTACACAAAGTTAATAAATAGTCTGAGATCAATCTTAAAAAGTACGAGTATAATAAAATCCTTCCTTTAGCATCACCAAAAACCATCTATTCGCCCCATAGTCTGCTACAAAACAACAAAGCCATTCAACATACTGAATGGCTTTAAAATAGTATTTTTCAAAAATAACTTACGCTTTTTTCGCGCCTTCTCCATTGGCCAAACGCGATGCATCTAAAGAGATCGCAGATTTGTCAAAACGCATTTTCACACCTGAGCCTACATCTACCAAAAACGTAGTATCACTTACTTCCACTATTCTTCCGTGGATACCTGCTGTCGTTACGACCTTTGAATTCACGCCTAGCTCTTCAATATATTTTTTGTGATCTTTTTGTTTCTTCATTTGCGGTCTGATCATGAAGAAATAAAATACCACGACAATTAAAATCATTGGTAAGAAGCTCATGATATTGCTTCCGCCTGTTGCTGCTTGTAATAAAACTGTTGACATTATTTACTTTTTTTATTGATTACTTATTTATTTTTCACTACTGTACCTTTAATCTGAACGGTAGTTACTTTATTTGTAGCATTAGAACTCACTGTAATTATCTTTTGCTGTGTCCCTACCTGTCCTTCACTATTGAAAGCTACTTTTATCTCACCTTCTTTACCGGGTAATACGGGATCTTTCGTATAATCCGGAGTTGTACATCCACAAGAAGCACTTACTGCAGAAATGATAACGGGCTCTTCTCCTGTATTTTTAAATTCGAAGACATGATCTACCACCTCACCCTCTTTAACGGTACCAAAATCAAAAGCGTCTTCTTCAAATTCGATCTTACCTTTACCAGACAACGACTTAGTATTCTCCGACGGTGTACTCACTTCGGTAGGATCCACTTTACTCGCTTCCTCTGTCTTTGGTTGATTGCTACAAGCTGCAAAGAAAACGACTGCAGCTAAACCTATACCCAATTGTTTAAATTTCATCTGTATACTAATTATATTTATTTACTATATGATTCCTTATCTCCGTAGCTAACAGACACGGAGATACATATATACTTAATCTTTTAAGCCCCGACCTACCTTGCGGATACGCCCCTGTTTAGTCAGATCCGCTAAAATTTTGTCAAGTATACCATTTATAAATGTGTTACTTTTTAGCGTACTGAAAGATTTTGACAATTCAATATACTCATTTATCGTCACTTTCACAGGGATACTTGGAAAATTTATCAGTTCACTGATAGCCATACGCATTAATAACGTATCCATCAATGCAATACGATCTGCTTCCCAGTTTTTCGTTTTATCCGAAATAAGTTGCTGGTACTCCGGAGTATGACGAATAGTCATCTTCAATAATTCCTCAATAAACTCGCTATCTTCGGCCCAATTAGGTGTCAAATCTGCTAGTTTATTTTGTGATGGATTTTCCGAACTAAAATTTTTGAATGTCTTAGCAACCATCGCTTGAAGAACTTCCTTATCCACAGACCAATTGATAAATTTCTCTTCAAAAACCTGTTCAATTTCTACCGTTTTAAGGATAATTTTTTTAAATATATATTTAATGATATCCTTCTCGCCCCCAATACTACGGTCGTCACCTGATAGGTACTCCAAATAAGCTTCTGAATTTTTCAGTTGGGCAAATATCGACCGTACAATCTCCGGGTCAAACTCCCAAGACACCTTATATTTTTTGACCAGCTCCAAGTATTCTCTATTTTGACGAAGCGATTCAATAAAGGTGTTCGAGTTTAATTTTGTAGTAAGAATTTTATCCTTTTCCGTAGGTAAAAATTTTGCAGCGCGACTTTCCGCATCCAACACCACATATTCAGCCACCTCATCCAATAGATTTAGTGTCCAAATGTACATCTCATTTACTTCCTCTACACTTTTGAAAAGTGCCTTTTGAAATTCTTTAACTTGTTTATCTTCTGACAAGCTGTGCGCATAAAGCGTCTGCATTACTTTCACCCTAAGGTGTCTTCTATTAAGCATATATATTTAAAGAACGATTTTTTAATAAAGAACGATTTTGTATTTATTATCTTTTTAATTTCCCGATATCCCTAATGCGTTTTTCTGCAATTTGTTGAGCAGCTTCAAACGTGGTAATTCCCTCTTCTCTGGACTTTTGTATTACATGTCGGGTGGCACTGTATATGTTCCTAATCAAAGATTCGGTACGCTCAACACCATAACCTTCCAATTCCGAGAAACAGCTAATTAATGCACCTGAATTAATCAAGAAATCTGGTGTATAGAGGATATTGTATTCCTTCAATGCTTGAATAGTAGCCTCCTCATCCTTCAACTGATTATTTGCTGAACCCGCTATTATTTTACAGCGCATCTTCGGAATTGTCTCTATATTAACAGTACCTCCTAACGCACATGGCGCATATACATCTACATCCAACTCGTAACTTGTCGAATACTGAATAGGTTCGGCTTTATACTTAGCCGCAATTTTCATTTTACGCTCTTCGGTCATATCCGACACATATACACGTGCATTTTCCGCCCGTAACATCGCTACTAATTGTTCACCCACACTTCCTACACCCTGCACCGCAACTTTGCGTCCCGCTAATGAATCATCACCGTAGAGTTCTTTAATGGCAGCTTTGATACCATAAAAAACACCTTTCGCTGCAAAAATGGTAGTGTCCCCTCCTCCATTAAGCGCAGTAGGTAACCCCGCTACATAGTTGGTTTCTGCATGAATATATTCTAAATCTTTTTGAGAAGTACCTACGTCAATGGAGGCAATAAAGTTTCCATTTAGACCTTCAATAAATCTACCAAAACGGCGCATCAATAATTCCGTTTTATCTGTTCTATTATTACCGATAATAATAGCGCAGCCTCCTCCTAAATTTAATCCAGCCAAAGAAGCTTTATATGTGATTGCCTGTGACAGGCGCAACGCGTCTTCAATAGCTTCCGCCTCTGACGTATAGGGCAACATCCGCACTCCGCCGATAGCAGGGCCTAATGTTGTATCGTGAATAGCGACAATGGCTTTCAATCCAATCTCCGGATCATGGCAAAAGAAAAGATTTTGGTGTCCTAAGGGACGCATTAAATCAAAAATAGAAGTATTTTGCATATCTAATAACACAAATTATGGCCGCTATGACTTTGCAAAAATACAAATAAAATCCTTCTCCATTGTAATTATTCCAACATAAAATATCCATGGATATTCCGTATAGTAACTTGAAGATCAAACCAAGCTTGCTAGACTCTGCAGAACAGGCAAGCACCGGCGAATTGATAAATCAGGCAGTGCTCATTCATACATTTAAGCTTGCAGGCATGAACTTAAGCAAAACATTCTTGAACATAGCAAAGCAATCTCTCATGAGTACCACTAAAAATGAACACAAATGAATAATACCTCATAAAGTAAACTCAGATGAATAATCCGGTGAAGTGAACATGAATCAATAACGCAAGAAACAAACATATCATGAAAAATAATGTGCTTTTATATGCAAAGCAATTTATCTAAGTTTGTAGACTTAAAGCACAAATGAAAGAACTCGCATACCTCAATAAATACTTTTATAAATATCGCTGGCATTTGGTTCCCGGTGTTATTTTCGTCATTATTTCCAATTATTTTGGCATTCTTCCTGCAAAAGTAATACGAGAGGCCTTCGATTTAGTGAAAGAAAACATTGACTTATACAGACTGTACAACGGTTTTGAAAGACAAGATATCATCTACAATATATTTGGCAGTAGTTTACTTTTCTTTGGTGCAGTAGTACTTTTCCTCTCATTACTTCGCGGAATTTTTCTATTCTTAATGCGTCAAACTATTATCTTAACCTCAAGACGTATAGAATACGATTTGAAAAATGAGATTTATGCACACTATCAAGATTTAGATTTTTCATTTTTCAGAAAAAACAACACCGGAGATTTAATGAATAGGGCTACAGAAGACGTAAATCAAGTACGAAACTATCTTGGCCCGGCTATTATGTACGCCATTAATACCATTGTACTTTCCGTCATGATCATCTACGCCATGTACGATGTCAACCCTACTTTAGCCACTTACGCATTACTGCCAATTCCTATTATCTCTGTAGTTATTTTATTTGTAAATCGCATCATAAACAAAAGAAGCACGCACATTCAGGCACAGCTTTCCAAATTATCTTCTTTCGTACAAGAAACTTTTTCTGGTATCCGTGTTATAAAAACCTACAATCGCGAAGAAGATAAAATGGATGAGTTTGCAAAAGAAAGTAATATATACCGCGCCACGTCCCTAGATTTAGTACGCATACAGGCGGTCTTCTTTCCCTTAATTATCTTTTTAGTAGGGTTCAGTACAATTATCACCGTGTATATTGGAGGTATCGAAGTAAATAAGGGAACTATTACAGCCGGCAACATTGCGGAATTTATCATGTACGTAAATCAATTGACATTTCCTGCGATGGCTTTGGCTTGGGTTACTTCTCTTATCCAACGCGCAGCTGCATCGCAAAAACGAATAAATGAATTCTTAAAAACAAAGCCCGAAATAAAAAATGGCACGATCAATCGTACTTTACATGGTGATATTGTTATAGAGAACCTTTCTTTCACCTATCCCGAAACAGGAATAACAGCTATAAACAACCTGAGTGTACATATCCCTGCCGGAAAAACTTTAGCCGTAATTGGCAAAACAGGCTCCGGCAAATCGACCTTAGCCAATTTATTGCTCCGTATGTACGATGCAGATCAAGGGACGATCAGATACGACAACACACCTATTGAACAGTATGACTTTAAAAGCCTACGTCAGCAAATGGGATTCGTACCGCAACAAGTATTTCTATTCTCTGATACTATTGCCAATAACATTGCTTTTGGATTGGACGAATGTGAAGATGAACGTATTGCGCAATCGGCTAGAGATGCCGCAGTATACGAAAACATCATGGCATTTGACGAAGGATTCCAGACGCATATCGGCGAAAGAGGCATCACGCTTTCAGGAGGTCAAAAACAACGTGTTTCGATCGCCCGCGCCTTAGCGAAGAATCCCGAAATATTAATATTTGACGATTGCCTATCCGCTGTTGACACCAAAACCGAAGAAGAAATACTTCATAATCTCGGTCGTATCATGCGGGGAAAAACTTCTATTTTCATAGCACACCGCGTTTCAACGATAAAGAATGCAGATCATATTATCGTACTCGACAACGGCAGAATTATTGAAGAAGGCAAACACGATGAGCTACTTGCGTTAGGGGGTGCATATGCAGAACTCCATGAAATGCAATTACTTCAAAGTGCAGATTAGAACTTCTTGTTTGACCGATAAATAATTCTTATCTTTCCTCCTCATTATTAACTTATGTTAGAACCTGTATGAGGATTATATCTCTCCTTTTAGGCGTATTATTTAGCCATTCTTCTTTCGGACAACTTGTCGAGCTTGATCCAATTAGACACCGCGATTTTTCGGTCGATTACACACAGCTCGATAGCAATGCACGCGCTGTAGTCATTTCAGAATTGGGAAAAACAACAATAGACCTAGTAGAAGCCGAGAGATCCATACGTGTCTTGCACCGCTATGCTATCCGAATTAAAATAAACAAAAAGGAAGGTTACGATAAGGCCAATTTTTCACTTCCCCTTTATAAATATGGCGGCGACTTCGAGACAATACAAGATATAAAAGCGAAAACGTACAACCTAACAGAAAATAAGATTAACATTTCTGAGCTTAAGAATAAGGATATCTATACAGAAAATAAAACTCCATTCGTCAAACTTAGCAAATTCACATTACCTGATGTACGCGAAGGATCAGTTATTGATATCGAATATACTATTATATCACCCAATATTTTCAATTATAAAAAATGGGAATTTCAGTCCGATATTCCAAAACTTAAAAGTACCTATACTGCAATAATTCCGGCATTGTACAAATACAATGTGACCCTTCGGGGAGCCCTGAAGTTGGAAGATGTAAAATCCAAAGTGCTGCGGGAATGTTTTCGGGTCGGAGGAGCAAAAGCCGATTGTTCTGAATTGACTTACTCCATGAAAAATATACCCGCCTTTGAAGAAGAGGACTATATGCTATCTCCGCAAAACTACATTTCTGCCATCAATTTTGAAATGGAAGAAGCGCAGCATTTGAATGGCGCTAAACAAACCTATACGAAAAAATGGAGCGACGTAGACCGCGAATTGATGACCGAGAAGGAATTTGGTGGCCAAATCAAAAAAACTAAATTCTTTCTTGAAGCTCTTCCCGACTCTATACTATCACAAACAGACCTACGCCTGAAAGCGAAATCGATCTACTCCCATATACAGGCCAGGATAAAATGGAATAACATGTATGGGAAATATAGTCAATTCGGTGTGGAAGAAAGTTACGAAAAAAGATCAGGCAATGTCGCTGACATAAATTTTTCGCTTATAGCAGCCTTAAATGCCGCAAATATAGAAGCTTACCCTGTACTTGTTTCCACACGTGAAAATAGCCTTCCAAATTCGCTTCATCCAGTTCTGACCGATTTTAACTATGTTATTGTAGGCGTCAAACTCGACAATGAGACCATTCTCGCAGATGCGAGCGAAAATTTCCTGCCCTTTGGCGAATTACCCCTACGCTGTATCAATGAAAAAGGACGTATCATTTTTTCACGGAAATCATCAGAGTGGATACCCCTAGAAAACAAGACTAAATCCCTAACGTCCTATTCTTTCGATGGTGAATTAGACCTCTCCACAAAACTGATTGGTAGTCTGACAATAACATACGATGGGTTAGATGCACTTCGTAAGAGAAAAGAAATATCAGGCTATCCATCCGTTACGGAGTACGAAGAAAAATTGGACGAACGATTGACCAATATATCGTTAACAAATTTAAATATACAGAACCTGGAAAATCTGGATCTGCTATTATCCGAGCAATTTGATGTAATAGTCGACGTTGGAAACGGCCACATCCAACCTAAAACTGTTTTCAACCTCAATCCCATCTTTATCGATCGTATTACACGAAATCCATTTAATTTAGACGATCGAACATACCCCGTAGATCTTGGTTCCCAACGGGAAGAAAAACATAATTTCAGTATCGTGCTACCCGAGGGAATCACGGTTCAATCCGGTCCAAAAACCGCTAATCTTACCCTCCCCGACGGCGCAGCTAGATATGTGTATAAAAACAGTATAGATAATAACGTGTTGATGATCCAACAGAGCCTTTCTTTAAACAAAGCCGTATTCAATACAGACGAATATTTCTTTTTAAAGGAACTATTTTCACGAGCTATCCAACATTTAAAAGTCGATTATATTTTAAAATACAACAATGAGTAACCAATCAATTTTAACCTTTTTATCACTTTTATTTATCCAGTATAATCTTGTCGGACAAGAGTATGCTATCGAAAAGATACCTATTGAATTAAAAAGTCGCGCCACGGCAATAGTACGACATGAATTCATCACTCTTGACATGAGAAACGAGACCAACATAATCGAATCCGTGACCCGGGCAATCACCATCCTAAATAAAGCCGGTGAAACCCATGCCGAATTGCTTTTGTTTTATGATAAAAGCAAATCTGTAAAAGAGGTGAAGGGTGCTGTGTACAATGAACTTGGTATTCAAATGAATAAATTTAGCTTAAAAGATTTTAAAGATTACAGCGCTACAGGACAAGTGAGCATGTATGATGATATTCGTGTAAAACATTATCAGCCATCCATATCGGTTTATCCATACACCGTTGTTTATTCATATGAAATAAAACATAGTCAGAATCTTTTTATTCCGTATTGGAGACCCAATTACTACTCCGATCTGGCTGTTGAGAAGAGCAGTTATCAATTTCAATGTCAACCCCAACAAGCGCTACGTATCAAAACAGAAAATATCCCTGCTGAGGCGAAGATAGAAACAACAGATAAATCCAAAACCTATATCTGGACAGCGACTAATCTTCCGGCACGTAAAGACGAACCATTTTCACCGATAGAATATGCTGAAGGAATATGTGTAAAAGTCGTGCCCGAACAGTTCAAATATTACAAAAAGGAAGGCCAAGTAAACGATTGGGAACAATTTGGAAAATGGGTATATGACGACCTATTAAAAGATAAAAAAGACCTTTCACAGATTGCGAAAAACAATGTACGAGATATCATCAAAAGTATTGAATCACCGAAAGCCAAGGCAAAAGCGCTGTACGAATACATGCAAAGCAAAACACGATACATTAGCATACAGGTGGGAATAGGTGGTTTAGAACCATTTCCGGCATCTTATGTGGAACGATTAGGTTATGGAGACTGTAAAGCCTTAGTAAACTATATGCAAGCCCTCTTGGACGAAGCAGACATCCCCTCCTACTACTGCATCGTAGAAGCAGGCAATACAAAGATGAGTCTAGATACCGAATTTGCAAATGCGGTAGACGGTAATCACATCATCCTATGTATACCTTTTGAGGGCGATACGACATGGCTTGAATGCACAAGCCAAAAACAACCTTTCGGGTTTCTTGGAGATTTTACCGATGACAGGCTCGTACTGGCTTGTACCGAAGAAGGGGGGAAAGTACTTCGCACACCGAAATACAATTGGACGCAAAATCTACAAATCAGAAATGCAGACCTCCGTGTGCAACCCGACGGAACAGTGACGGGACAAATCAAAACAACCTTTAGTGGGGCTCAGTTTGAAAATCATTTTAGCAACGTTTTCAAAAATCCGATTGATCAAAATAAAACGTTAAAAGAGTATTATGATGTAGACAATATATACTTCAATAAAGTAAATTACGAAATCAGCGATACAAATGGCCCGGTTGTAATCGAAAAACTGGATATCAACATTAAGAGTTATGTTGTAAAAAACGGTAACAACATCATTATACATCCAAATATTTTTAATATATCACGGTCGATTCCAGAATCTAGAAACCGCAAAAACCAACTTTATATTAATCGGGGGTACACCGATATTGATGAATTGACCTTCGAACTTTCAGAAGACATCAAAGGAAAAATCATGCCTGTAAATAAAGTTTTGGAAAGCCCAATGGGAGCATACAATCTTGCTATAAAACAAGAGAACAACCGTATTCATTTTTACAGAAAACTGGAAATCAAGGAAGGCCTCTATGCCACAGAAGATTACCAAAAATATTTCGATTTCATGAAAGAGGTTTCGGCATCGGACAAAGGAAAATACAATCTTCCTCTTGCTATAAACGAATAAGTAATCTGTGAATAATTTACTTTTATAAGGCAATCAACTTGCATATAAAATTGAATTTATCTATACTTGTAGAATATAAGGGGGATTAGCTCAGTTGGCTAGAGCGTTTGGCTGGCAGCCAAAAGGCCATCGGTTCGAATCCGATATTCTCCACCCCGTTTTAAAAGAGAAGAGGGATTGCTTTCGTAGCAATCCCTCTTCTCTTTTATATTACACACACATTTACCAAATAGCAAACCTATGCTTGTCTTCTTCTTCGTTCTTTACTCGTAGGCTTGTTTCTATGAGGTCGATTATCAGACCTTCCTCCCCCGGCTGGTTTATCTTTACCACCTTTGCCGCTCTTTACGTTTACGGACGATTTCGCCACAAAACTGGGTGACATCGTAACACCGTCCATCTCCATTACCATAAGTGCTATTCCTATTGTTTTTTCAATATCTTGAACATATGGAATTTCTTCTACATCACATAATGAGATCGCAAATCCCTCTGCCCCAGCTCTACCACTACGGCCAATACGATGCACATAAGATTCCGGCACATTCGGAATTTCATAATTGATAACATATTTCAATAAGTCAATGTCGATTCCCCGCGCCGCAATATCCGTAGCCACCAATACCTTTATTTTTTTATTCTTAAAATCTTCTAGTGCACGTTGACGTTGATTTTGAGATTTATTACCATGAATAGCCGCAGAAGAAATCTCATGCTTAAACAAAAACTTCACCAATTTGTCCGCACCATGTTTCGTACGCGTAAAAACCAAAACACTATCATTAACATCATTTTTCAACAATTGCAAAAGTGCCTTATTTTTATTCGCTTTCTCGACATAGTATAACGTTTGCTGAATAGTTTCAGCTGTTGTAGATTCCGGTGTCACTTCTACTTTTACAGGGTTGTGCAATATACTATCGGCAAGGCTTTGGATCGTCTTCGGCATCGTCGCCGAAAAAAACAAAGTTTGACGACGTTGCGGAATGACCTGCAATACTTTTTTCACATCGTGAATGAAGCCCATGTCCAGCATACGGTCTGCTTCATCTAACACGAAGATTTCAATTTGGTGAATAGACAGTACTTTCTGGTTCATCAAATCCAATAATCTTCCCGGAGTGGCTATTAAAATATCAACCCCCGCCTTTATTTGGTTAACTTGTGAAAATTGATTTACGCCACCGAAAATAACAGCATGTTTTAATTTTAGGTTTTCACCATATTCTTGAAAGGATTCATCAATCTGAATCGCCAATTCTCGGGTTGGGGTGAGTACCAGGGCACGAATAGTGCCTCTTTTTTGACCTTGCGGTTTTGTATTATTTAGTAGTTGCAGGATAGGAATGGCAAATGCCGCAGTTTTACCTGTTCCTGTCTGTGCACAGCCGAGTAAATCTCTCCCTTTTAGTACCTCCGGTATCGCTTCAGCCTGTATCGGTGTCGGCGTTTTGTACCCTAATGTGTCAAGTGCTGCAAGAATGGGCGCACTAACCTTTAAATCTTTGAAAGTTGTCATTCAATAATTTTAAGACAATATATATACTGTCTAGTGAATATTTACTTTCAAATCCGTGTGAAAGTGGCACGAAATAGCCTTTAAAGGCTATTCAAAAAAACAAAGCCGTTAAGCAAAAACTTAACGGCCTTAAATCGTATAGTATCTCTTCTTAGTTTTGTTCAACAGGAAGTACCGAAACATAAGATTTGTTATTCGCTTTTTTGCGAAAAACAACAGTACCTTCCACTAAAGCGTATAATGTATGGTCTTTACCGATACCTACGTTAGCATCAGGGTTATGTTGCGTACCGCGTTGACGAACAATAATGTTACCAGCGATAGCTCTTTGACCACCAAAAATTTTGATACCTAATCTCTTACTGTGTGACTCACGGCCGTTCTTAGAACTCCCCGCACCTTTTTTATGTGCCATTTTTTTATCTTAATTTATGACTTTCGTCAGATTAAAAATTCAATTATAAACTGATACCAGTAATCTGGATTTTGGAAAATTGTTGACGGTGACCGTTCTTCTTTTTGTAACCTTTACGACGTTTTTTCTTGAAAACGATAACTTTATCACCTTTTAAATGAGACAAAATCGTAGCCGAAACTTTAGCACCTGAGATACTTGGTGTACCTACAGTAAATTTACCACCATCTTCTGCTAACAATATGTTGTCAAATTCAATACTAGCGCCTTCTTCTCCTTGTAAACGGTGCACAAAAAGATATTGGTCTTTTGCAACCTTAAATTGCTGCCCTGCTATATTTACTATTGCGTACATTGTTATTAATATATTTTGTTAATATTTATTGAACGGCAAAGATAGAAGTTTATTTTTACAGTTGCAAGTATATTTTAAACTCCGTTTCCTGTATGTAAAAGGGCCTCTGCTTTTGCAGAGGCCCTTTCCTCCAATTACCTGCCCCTTATTTCACTTCAATCAATCTTTTTGCGACTATAGCGTCTTCTTTCTTTCCTATTTTAACATGGAGAATACCATCTGTATAACTCGCGTCTATGTGGCTGTAGTTTACCGTATCAGGCAAGGTAAAAGATCGAGTAAAAGATGTATAACTGTATTCCTTCTTACTGTACAATTTATCTTCTAGTTCATGCTCATCTTTCTTCTCTACAGAAATAGACATAACGTTTTTATCGACGTTAATTTTGAAATCCGATTTTTGCAAACCCGGAGCCGCCAATTCAATACTAAATGCGTCTTGTGTCTCTGTAATATTTACAGCAGGAACACGGGTTACTAAACGATCTGTGATAAATGAATCATTGAAGAGATTGTCGAATACACTGTTTACAAAAGGATTTACACCGTCTGTATTTACTGCTTTGGTTGGAAATTTGATTAATGCCATTTTATTATCCTCCTATTATTTTTATAAATTTAACAACGCTTGGAATCATTCAATTTATATACCAAATACATTTTTGTGAAAAAAAAATAGACAAAATGTCACTTTCAACCAAAAACAAAAGACAAATAGTCACACACTCCGCTAATCACGAGTATAATGCAAGGAGACTTTGGAGTTTGCTAAATCGCCTCCAAAAGGTGGATTTGTCTTTCGAATAGAAACGTCTACACCAGAGACGAAGTTATATTTTTTACGCACCAGATCTAGAATATCTTCAGCAGCAGACTCCAACAGCTTTCTCTTTGGAGACATCACCTCTACCAACACCTGATACAATTCTTCGTAATTGACCGTATTTTTCAAATCTTCGGCATCTGGATTTTCAAATGGAAAACAAACTTCCACATCTATATAAAATTCATTACCCAACAATTGCTCTTCTTCATAAAAGCCGATGGGCGAAAAAAAACGGACCTCAGTAAGGGCTACCTTTTGTATAACCATGATCTAATATACAAAAAATCCGAAAGCACCGCACAAAAATTCCTTGTATTCATGAAAAATGCATTTGAATTTTTCATGATTATTTTTATTGCCTGTCTAAATGCCTAAAGTATATCTCGGAAGGCGATAGCAGTAGAACGTTACCTGCTTCAAACCCACTTTTTCAAGGTAAGCGATTACTCACCGTTCGGCATAAAGGATGCCTCAATCTCGATGCAGTTCTTCGTAACCTCCATGTCGATTCGTACATTCAGATAATTTTTAATGTATTTCCACTCGATTATCATTGCCGATAAAAACAAAATTATCTAAGTTTATAAAAAATCAATCCATATGCATAATAAATCTTATTTTCTGACACTTATACTATCGGGGCTGTTTTTATGTGGTAGCGGACAGACCAAGTTCCAGCCCCAAGACACCGAGTTCTATGAGCCTAAAATCCGCACCGTCACGACCACCGCCAATCAGGCACCGAGCGATGCAATTACACTTTTCGATGGCACGGATCTTTCGCAATGGAGTAGTGAAAATGACAGCACAAAAGAAGCCAATTGGCAAATCGAAAAAGGGATTCTACAGGTGAGACCACGAACAGGAAACATTCGTACCAAGGAAAATTTTGAAGATTTTCAACTACATATCGAGTGGAAAAGTCCCGATGTAATCAAAGGCGAAGGGCAAGGACGAGGAAACAGTGGTATTTTCCTACAAGGATACTACGAAATTCAGGTTTTAGACAATTACAACAACCCAACCTATGTAAACGGGCAAGCAGGCTCGCTCTACAAGCAACAACCTCCTTTGGTCACCGCAGTGAAAAATCCCGGAGAATGGCACAGCTACGACATCTTATACACAGCACCCCGTTATAATAGTGACGGCATTCGGATCCAAAAAGGTAGCGTCACGGTAATCCACAACGGTGTTCTCGTCCAATACAATACAGAGATAGCCGGAACCACAGAATACATTGGAATGCCAAAGGTCGTTGCGCATGGTGCCGGCCCCATCGTATTGCAAGATCATGGCGACTTGGTGCAGTTTCGGAATATCTGGCTACGGAAACTATAAAACCGGAATAATTCTTAATTTCGTTCAGATTTTTAAAAGAATATATGAATAAACTCTTAATCCTGTTTTTAATAGGTCCAAGCATAGCCTATAGCCAACGAAACTTCACGATAGATGAAACCGTTTACGGTCCGGGAAAATTTTCTCCAAAAACATTAATAGCACAAAAATGGATGCACACGGAAGATGCATTCACACATCTTGATAGTACATACCAGAACTTGGTTATCCGCTCCTCTAAAGGAAATTGGTCGCCACAGAACATAGTTGCAACAGGCCAAATCCAGTCGGCCGTTACCTCCATTCTACCCAAAGAAAAAATTGAACTGAAATACATTCCTTTCGACTACTCCTGGACAGGAGATCAGGTATTATCCTTTTCCACGCAGGGAGCGAACAACTCGTATGTAATCGAGTACAATACCAAATCCCAAAAAGCTACAGTAAAAAGCAGTGTTCCTTCCGGCGTGTCCAATACAGAATACGGAAATGACGGCGGTAGCATAGCCTATCTGGTAGGCAATAACATTGAAATCATAGATGGAGCCGGAAGAAAGGTACAAGTAACAAAGGACACGGTAGATGGCTTTGTGAACGGAAGTGATTACACACATCGACAAGAATTTGGCATTAACAAAGGGATGTGGTGGAGCCCCGACAACAAAAAGCTACTGTACTACCGAAAAGATGAAACAATGGTATCTAAGTATCCTCTTCCGCAATGGGATTCACGCGTGGCAACTGTAAAAGACATCCGGTATCCGATGGCCGGAATGAAGAGTGAAGAAGTGACTCTTGTTATCTTCGACACGGATAAAAACGAACACATCACCCTGCAGACCGGAGAACCCAAAGAACAATATCTTACCATCGTCACCTGGGATCCAACCGGTCAGTTCATCTATGTTGGAGTATTAAATCGCGGGCAGGATCACTTAAAACTCAACCAGTACAACGCCAATACCGGAGCGTTTGTAAAAACACTATTTGAAGAGAAATCTTCCACTTGGGTTGAGCCTCAGCATCCGCTTACTTTTCTTCCAAAAAACAACACACAGTTTCTCTATCAAACCGATAAAGATGGCTACAACCAATTGTACCTCTATAATACAGACGGAACATTAGTCAGACACCTAGGGCATCAAGACATTATCGTCACCGATCTAAAAGGATTTGACGCTAAAAGCCAAAAGGCCTACTATGTAGGAGCAGCGAAGAACGGATTGGAAAGACATCTATTTGAAGTGGAGTTAAAATCGGGCAAAACTACCCAATTGACAACAGCAAATGGTGTACATCAAGCGTCAGTGAGCTCGAGCGGCAATTTTATTTTAGATCAGTATAGCAATTTAAATACACCAAATGTCGTTCAGGTTATTCAAACGAAAGACAAAAAGGAGCTCCCTATTATTAAGGCAGACAATCCATTTGTCGGAAAAATAAACCTACCCCACATTGAATTCAAAGAGTTCATCTCTCCGGATGGCAAGACACCCTTAAATGCAAGGATCACTTACCCGCTGAATTTTGATAAGACAAAAAAATACCCTGTTATGGTCTACCTATACGGGGGATCACATGCACAATTAGTTACCGATAGGTGGCTTGGAGGTGTAGGATATTTTGATCTCTACATGGCACAGAATGGATATGTCGTATTCACCTTAGACAATAGAGGATCGGATGCAAGAGGAAGAGATTTTACCCGTGTCACACACCGCAACCTGGGCGAAGCCGAGATGGAAGACCAACTAAAAGGCATCGAATACCTCAAGTCCCTCCCTTACGTAGACACGGAAAACATGGGTATATTCGGATGGAGCTATGGCGGCTATATGGCAACTTCTTTTACGACCAAGCACAACGAAACCTTTAAGGCTGCTGTCGCCGGTGGCCCAGTTATAGATTGGAAATATTATGAAGTGATGTATGGCGAGCGCTATATGGATACACCCCAGGAAAATCCTGAAGGCTACGCCGAGACTTCTCTCCTGAATAAGGCAGATCAATTAAAAGGCAATCTTTTAATTATCCACGGCGCACAAGATCCAGTAGTCGTGCAACAACATAGCATGGATTTCATTGAAAGATGCATCAAAGCGGGGAAGCAAGTGGATTACTTCCTCTACCCCAGCCATGAACACAACGTGGGCGGTAAGGATCGCATTCACCTCTATGAAAAAATAGCAAGGTATTTTGATTTACATCTTAAATAGAAAAAGCGAGCATAAGCTCGCTTTTTCTATTCCTCTCCGCACTATTATCAATTTCGATCTTGATATACCTTTATACCAGATTGCAGAAAAGCAGCATATTGATCAATAGCATAGTTTGCACCACTTGACGGCACAAGCAGCTCACCATCATTGCCCACCAACGCATATAACGGCTGAGAATTACTACCGAACTTACTGATCTGAAAGTCTGTATTCTTTTTACCAACTGTATTTATTTTCCTTCCAGTTTGTGGAGAAATATATTGTTCCGCTTCCGGAAGCTTTAAATCATGCTCATCCACATATAATTCTACTAGAATAAATTCCTGATTAATCAAATTTCTTATTTTTTGATCAGACCACACATCCGCCTCCATCTTACGACAATTGACGCAGGTCCATCCCGTAAAATCTATCATTAAGGGTTTGTTTTGCGCTTTCGCCGCAGCAAGGGCTTCCTCATAATCGTAATACGGATCAAACCCTTTAATCGTCGCCCTACTGTGAAAATGCGTATAATGTTTACGACCACTGGCATCTGCCGTATGCGTACCGCCCATGCTATGCACAGTCGAAATATCAAAATCCTGTGTACCTATCGGCGGCAAGAAAGCGGCTATTGATTTCAGTGGTGCTCCCCACATACCCGGCACCATATATACTACAAATGAAAAAACAACGATGGCCAGTATCGTTCGGGGAACGGACAAATAACTTAACGGACTATCGTGTGAAAATTTGATTTTACCAATAAGGTACAATCCCATCAATCCAAAGATGACAATCCATAACGAAAGAAACACTTCCCTATCCAATAATTGCCAATTGTACGCCAAGTCAACATTAGACAAAAATTTTAAAGCCAAGGCAAGCTCCAGGAATCCTAACACTACTTTCACACTATTGAGCCATCCACCTGACTTGGGCAGCGACTTCATCATGGAAGGAAACATGGCAAATAATACAAAAGGCACGGCCAATGCTAAAGAAAAACCGAACATACCAATTGCAGGACCTAGTCGCTCCCCTTTCGTAGCAGCTTCTACCAGCAACGTACCGATTATCGGCCCAGTACAAGAGAAGGAAACTACTGCTAGACTAGCCGACATAAAAAACAAACCTACCAAACCACCTTTGTCTGAATTAGCATCAATTTTATTGACAAAAGAACTAGGCAGGGTGATTTCAAATGCACCAAAAAAGGAAGCTGCGAAAACAACCAATAATAGAAAGAAAAGAAAATTAAAAACACCATTCGTAGAAAGTGCATTTAATGCATCGGCACCAAATGCCATGGTAATCAACATCCCTAAGGCAACATAAATAACAATAATAAATATACCATATAATAAAGCCTGAGAAACCGCCTTACCCTTACTACCTGACTTTTTAGTAAAAAAACTTACCGTCAACGGTACCATCGGAAAAATACAGGGCATCAGGAATGCCGCAAATCCGCCGATTAATCCCGCGATAAATATTGCCCACAATGATTGTTTCTCTGCCTGCTCAGTCGGCACCTGTGCAACCACCGCAGCATCACCTTCACCTTCATTGAACGACGCAGTATCAGCGCCATCGGAGAAAACCACCTCATCAGAAACATTGATCAGCCCTTCCGTATCCTGAACTCCCTCCGAAAATTCAATATCGTCAAACGAAACCAAACTATCCTCCTGCGCGAAAGCACCTCCCTGAAACAGAAAACTCACCGTTAATAAAATTTGAAAAACTATCTTCATCATAATATGCTTTTTTGGTTGATTTTATATTTTAAAAAAGAGGCACCGATCATACTCCTGATCGGATACCCCTCACACAAACAATACCTAAAAATTTGTAATTTTAGGTTGAAACAACGGTTATATATTATCGTACACCGATCAATGGTTTCTCCAGTCTACTAATCGGCAAATACCCTGTAAACGAAAGATCAGTAGACACATACCCCGGCTTAACCGGTTCTTCACGCACGAGATCAGTACTTAAATATTTTTTATTATCATCGCAGAGTAATGTTACCACTACGGCATCATCCCCAAGCTCTTCTTTTAATTTAATCGCACCGATAATATTAGCACCAGAGGAGATTCCTACAGCCAACCCCAGTTCCTTTGCTAATTTCTGCGCCATGATAATCGCATCACCGTCACAGGCTTTGATCACGTGATCTACTTCATCCAGCTTTACAATAGCAGGAATAAATTCATCTGAAATCCCCTGAATACGGTGAGAACCTACTTTATAGCCCGTCGTCAATGTCGGACTTTCCGCAGGTTCAAGTGGATGTATTCTAACAAACGGATTACTATTCCGGAGCTGCCTACCTACCCCCATCACCGTACCACCGGTACCTACTCCTGCCACAAAAGCATCTGCCGCCAGCCCGACCGACGAAAGCTGAGATACAATCTCTTTTCCTGTGGTCAATTCATGCGCCTCCACATTGAATTCATTCTCGAATTGTCTCGGCAAAAACACACCTCCCTTTGCGGCCAACTCCTCGCTTAACCTAATACTCCCAAGAAAACCTCCCTCTTCTTTACTGACTAGCTGTATATCAGCCCCCATACTTTTTATGATGTCGATACGCTCTTTACTCAGCCAATTCGGCATAATGATTTTTACCTGATGTCCCAATGCTTTACCAATCGCCGAAAAAGAAATACCCGTATTGCCGCTTGTTGCTTCCACAATCATATCCTTGGGGCTGATCTGACAGTTCATATATGCCTTATAGAGAATATATAAGGCCATACGATCCTTTATACTTCCCGTGAGATTATAGTTTTCACACTTTACGTATATCTTTCCAGCTTTCCCCTTATAGTGATACTGCAACTCCAACATAGGTGTATTACCCACCAAACACCACAAGTGTCTAAATCTACTATCCAATTCGGGAGAAAGACACTTACTTATCACTTCTTCTATCATTTGCGTTTTTATTTTAAATTACCAACACCCATTCCATTATATCGTCAACAAAATTGCAGTTTAACAAGACAATATTCAATATATACGCATATTTTCGATAATTTTTACGGAATAATTACCTTAATAAAGTAAATTATTCATAAAAAATATATAATTTAGTAGAGTACCAAGAAAAAATACATTTATGCCATTAGATGATACAGACATAAAGCTACTTCGTTTACTTCAGCAAGATGCCACACTAAGTAATAAAGAGTTGTCTTTCAAATTACACAAGTCAATAGCTGCTATTCATGAGCGGGTAAAAAAACTCAAAGTGCAAGGTTATATAAAAAGGACCGTAGCTATCGTGGATAGGCATAAGATAGGAATCGGCCTTATTTCTTTTTCGCAGGTCTTCCTTAAAGCACATACGGCCGAAGTACTAAATGAGTTTGAACGCGATGTTGCGAAGTTCCCTGAAGTAATGGAATGCTATCAAATGGCAGGATCCTATGATTTTATGCTGCGCATCGCTACGAAAGACATGGACGCCTACCACATGTTTCTCCGACATAAATTAGCAGTCTTGCCTCAGGTAAATACCGTACAAACCTATTTTGTACTCTCCGAAACTAAGAGCGAGACGGCTTATTCCATTTAAAAAAATAGCAGTATCTTCATTATTACCTTATCAAGCGATTACTAGCAATCATGCACCACCGGCCTTCTTCGGATCGAACCACCTGTTCGCATCGGCAAACTCAAAAACTAAAAAAGTCCGACTTTTCGTCAGACTTTTTTGTCGGGGTGGCAGGATTGGCTCAGCCCCCTCGGTTCCCCAACACGGCCTTGAAGCCTCCTGCCGATCGAACCACGGTTCTCATCCCGCCACAAACAAAAATAGTCCGACTTTCGTCAGACTATTTCTTTGTCGGGGTGGCAGGATTCGAACCTACGACCTCCTGCTCCCAAAGCAGGCGCGATACCGGGCTACGCTACACCCCGAAAGGTATCACTTTTTTTGTGTGGCACAAATATACAGCTAAAAATGATTTTGTCAAGCACAAAGACAAACATTCACATTAACACCCTGATTCATTGTAAAATATTTTTTTCAACGTTTCATTTACGATGTTGAAAACATATCATAATTATTTATAAAAAAAATATTTTTTTTCCTACCTTTGCAGTCGCTTCCAAAAGGGAGCGGAAAGTATTTTAAAATACATTTTTTAAATTAAAATAAAAGCTGTAATATTGCATTCCGATTTTTACAGGATGTAAATCGTTAATAATTACTCGAAATCATGGATTTAGTAAAATTTGTAGAAGAACAAGCGGTCGTAAGAAATGAAAATCCCGCTTTCAAAGCAGGAGATACCATCAGCGTTCATTATAAAATTCGCGAAGGCAATAAAGAGCGTGTTCAAGTGTATCAAGGTGTAGTACTCCAATTAAACAGCGAAGGTGCCAACGCCACTTTCACCGTTCGTAAAATTTCTAACGGCGTTGGTGTTGAACGTATTTTCCCTGTAAATTCGCCAAACATCGAAAAAATTATAGTAAATAGCTATGGTAAAGTACGTCGTGCTAAATTATTCTATTTGCGTGGTCTTACTGGTAAAGCTGCACGTATCAAAACTAGACGCGTTTAATTTTTAGTACGAAACTACTTCAAAATAAAAAAGGATGTAATCAATATTACATCCTTTTTTATTTTGAAAGTCATTATTATACCTACTTATCTAGCGAACTACCTCAGGTTTGGTCCCCATAATATCATCTATCTTTTCCATCACTTCTGTTGTCAATACGGATAAAACTTCCAAAGCCTTAAAGTTTTCCAACAGTTGGCTTTCTTTAGTTGCACCCAATATCGCAGTAGTTACGTTTGGGTTCCGAATACACCATGCAATGGATAGTGTCGACAAGGAAACGCCCAGTTCCTGTGAAAAATCACCCAATTCCCTCACTCGCAAAATCTTATCCTCCAGCAATGCCTTATCCTTCAACCATTCGTATCCCTCTAAAGACATACGTGATCCCTCAGGAATCCCGCTATTATATTTTCCGGTTAAGAGTCCCGAAGCCAACGGACTCCATATAGTAGTGCCCATCCCTATATTATCAAATATACTTAAGAATTCGGATTCCATCTTCCGCCGGTTAAACAAGTTATATTCTGGCTGTTCTACCGCAGGCCCTTCCAAGCCCAATTCCCTCGAGATCATATGTGCTTCCATAATTTCAGCCGCAGACCATTCACTTGTGCCCCAATAAAATATCTTACCTTGCTGTATCAGCGTATTCATCGTTCGCACCACTTCTTCGATCGGCACATTCTTATCTGCGCGATGACAATAATATAGATCAAGGTATTCCACCTGTAATCTTTGTAAAGCTTCATCACAGGCTTCCATTAAATGTTTTCGACTTAACCCGTGTTGGTTGGGCCTCTTACCCTCCCCCTTCCAACCAAAAAAAGCTTTACTAGAAAGCACAAAGGAACTCCTATCCCAGCCTTTCCTTTTCAATATTCTTCCCATCATTTCTTCCGACTTACCGGCGGAATACACTTCGGCATTATCAAAGAAGTTGACACCATTTTCATAAGCAATAGACATTAGTCTATCATTGATATTATCGTCGGTTTGTCGCGCAAAAGTAACCCATGAACCAAATGACAGTAAACTCAATTGCAGACCGCTCCTTCCCATTCTTCTATACTCCATATCTTGAATTTTTAGTGACCTAAATTTAGTATATTAAAATTAAAGGACTAATGCTTTTATAGAAAATATTATTACAATAGATACCCTAAATCATTTAAGCGGCATCTTCAAACATTATGAATAGCATCCGAATCTAACTCTTTATTTTATAGGCGTCAATAAACCTAGAGGAGTTGCCCAGTCCTCAATAGATAAAATCGCAGAAATGCAATACATACACTAAGAATATCGGGCCTTAAAAACGAATGAACGCATTTTCATAGACGGAAAAGCGGACGAAACGATTGGGGACAAGTGCTATGGCCGTCCGATTTTGTAGATTATTATAGATTCCTCCGTCCTTCACACCCGGATGTCCCGAAATATCTTGAAAATAAATCCCGGGCTCAAAACTGCCTTTCTAAAAGAAAAAGGAGATGAACTAAGGAAAGCCATAAGGCTTTGAAAAAAACGGCATCGAAGGTATATCCCTATTCGGTGAAACAGATTTTACATCGGCCATACTAAATCTCTTGGAACCTTTCCACTAAGCAATTTTATAAAAAGATATCGCACTCGTGTATCATTCGTAAATGACAACAATATTGATTTGATTCAAAATATATCAAAAAAATACGTACCTTTGTATCCCGTACATAAGGCAGATGTTTGGAGCTCTAAAGCGCCAAACATTAGTTAAAAATCCATAATTGCTATGACTAAATATATCTTTGTTACGGGCGGCGTAACCTCGTCGTTAGGGAAAGGCATTATTGCTGCATCCTTAGCCAAACTTCTACAGGCACGTGGCTTTAAAGTAACCATTCAAAAATTCGACCCTTACATCAATATTGATCCAGGAACATTGAATCCCTACGAGCACGGGGAATGCTATGTAACCGAAGACGGTGCGGAAACAGATCTTGACTTGGGACACTACGAACGTTTTTTGAATGTACCTACTTCTCAGGCAAACAACGTCACGACAGGGCGTATCTATAAGCATGTCATCGAAAAAGAAAGAGAAGGTGCCTATTTGGGGAAAACGGTTCAAGTCATACCGCATATTACCGACGAAATCAAACGTCGCATGCAGCTTTTGGGTCAAACAGGTGAATACGACATCATAATTACCGAGTTGGGAGGAACAGTAGGCGATATCGAATCACTTCCTTTCATCGAAGCCGTGCGCCAGTTGCGTTGGGAACTAGGCAATAATGATTCGCTAGTTATCCACTTAACATTAGTTCCTTATTTGGCTGCTGCGGGCGAATTAAAAACAAAACCTACCCAACACTCTGTCAAAACTTTATTGGAATATGGTGTTCAACCCGATATTTTAGTATGCCGTACAGAGCACAAATTAACACCGGAAATTCGTAAAAAACTTGCGTTATTTTGTAACGTAAATATCAATGCGGTAGTAGAATCAATTGATGCGCGTACAATCTACGACGTTCCGTTATTAATGCTAAAAGAGCAATTGGATAAAACAGTATTATCTAAACTCAAATTATCTACCAAGAACGAACCTAATTTAGAAAACTGGAAAAATTTCTTAGGAAGATTAAAAAATCCAACAAACGAAGTCAATATTGCCTTAGTGGGCAAGTATGTTGAACTTCCGGATGCATATAAATCCATTGCGGAGGCATTTATACATGCCGGATCTGCTAACGAGACCAAAGTAAAAGTCCGATATATCGCAGCGGAAAGTATTAACGATGAAAATGTAGCCGATAAGTTAAAGAACCTAGATGGTGTTTTGGTAGCTCCCGGATTCGGAGAACGCGGACTAGATGGAAAATTATCAACGATTGAGTTCGTGCGTAAAAATAAAACACCTTTTTTTGGCATTTGTTTGGGCATGCAATGTGCCGTCATCGAGTTTGGCCGCAATGTATTAGGTCTTAAAGACGCAAACAGCTTCGAGATGAACGATAAAACAAAAAACCCTGTTATTAACTTGATGGAAGAACAAAAAAACATCAAAAATATGGGCGGCACTATGCGTTTAGGAGCTTATGACTGTGAAATCAAAAAAGGAACCAAAGCATTTGGCATTTATGGCAAAGCAAAAATTTCGGAAAGACACCGCCATCGCTATGAATTTAACAACGATTATTTAAAAGATTACGAAAAAGCAGGAATGATTGCCTCAGGCATCAATCCTGACACTGGATTGGTTGAAATAGTAGAATTAAAAGATCATCCGTTTTTCGTAGCAGGTCAATTTCACCCAGAATTAAAATCAACAGTGGCAAATCCTCACCCACTTTTTGTTAGCTTTGTAGCCGCATGTTTGGTAAATAAGAAGTAAACATTAATAAATATAAAGATATTAGAAATAAAAAATAGTAAATGGATAGAAATAATATCATAGGATTAGTACTCATTTTCGCAATTTTTGCGGGTTCATTTTACTTAATGAAACCTTCAGAACAGGAAATTAAGCAAGAACAAGTATTACAAGATTCGTTAAAAAACCTAAGGGAAGGTAACGTCGTTACCGATACCACACGTACCACTAATGCTGTAGCAACAGTAGACTCTGCGGCATTACAAAAACCTTTTGGTGCAACAAAAATTGGACAAGAACAACTTGTCAAATTGGAGAATGAATTGCTGGTAGCAGAAATTTCCACTAAAGGAGGTAAAGTAAAATCTGTACAGCTTAAGAATGAAACAAACTATAACGAAACCCCTTTGTATATTTTAGAGGGCGAAAACAACAAGTTTGGATTTATCTTCAAAGCCGATGGAGAAAACATCAATACAAACGATTTATACTTTACGGTAAGCAATCCCTCAGCCACTGCAGTAACTCTTCGACTAAATTACAATGAGAATCAATATATTGATTATACATACACTTTGCAACCTAATACCTACAACGTAGGACTTCAGGTAAACGCAGTAGGTATTCAAAATCTAGTTGATATCAAACAAAAATCGATTACGCTCAATTGGGAAGCTTCTCTTCTTCAAAAAGAACTTAATGTAAAATCGGAAAGGGAAAAATCAACTATATTCTATAAGGATTCCGAAGGTTCTGTAGACCATCTTTCCGAATCTGGAGATGATGACGAAAAAGTAGAAGAAAAAGTACAATGGATAGCGTTTAAACAGCATTTCTTTTCTGCTATTCTGTCTTCAAAACAATCTTTTGAAAATACGGAACTGAATGTAACGTTTAATACGGTCGATAGCGTAGTAAAGACGTACAAAACCTCAGCTGACTTGGTCTTTAATACACAGGGGAATAACCAGTATGATTTTAATTTCTTCTTTGGCCCCAATCAGTACAAGATCTTAAAAGCCGAAGGAAATGATTACCAAAATATTATCAATATGGGATGGGGACCTATATCGTGGATTAATAGATTCCTCACTGTTCCTCTTTTTGATTTTCTCGATGGATTCAAAATGAGTTACGGGATTGTCATCCTAATTCTAACCTTGCTGTTAAAAGGATTGATGTTTCCGTTGACCTACAAGTCTTATCTTTCGATGGCCAAAATGCGTGTCCTTAAACCGCAGCTTGATGTGATTAAAGAAAAAGTCGGTGATGATAATCCAATGCTTTTACAACAAGAGCAAATGAAACTGTACAAGCAGGCAGGAGTAAATCCCCTGGGTGGATGTCTACCAATGCTTTTACAGATGCCATTTACCTTAGCTTTTTTCTTTTTCTTCCCTAACCTGTTTGAATTGAGGGGAGAAAGTTTCTTATGGATGAAAGATTTGTCAACCTACGATGCGCCTATCACGTTCTCCCCAATTTTTGGAGTCGGTCACATCTCTTTAATGTGTATCTTAATGACATTGACCACATTATTAACCACTTGGTACAATAATGCAACTTCGGGAGCTGCTGCTAATAACCAAATGAAATATATAGGTTATGCCATGCCGTTGCTTTTCTTCTTCATGCTGAACAGTTTCCCTTCCGGATTAAATTATTATTATTTCCTCGGCGCCGTCTTTACGTTCCTAACACAGGTTCTTATTCGCTCATTCATTGATGATGACAAAATTTTAGCAAAATTAGAGAATAACAAGAAAAATCCGAAAGTTCAGAAGAAATCATCGTTCCAACAACGGATGGAAGATATGATGAGACAGCAGCAAGCTAATCAGCAAAAAAAAGTAAATAAGTAATATATATAAAAGAAAAAGGCTCTACGAGCCTTTTTCTTTTTAATAACTAATTTTGAGGTAGCCAATCTCCGAAAATACTACCGATGCTATAATGATCTTCTTCGGATCGTGACAACTGATGCGACCAATTTACCCTTTTTGACACATCGTTTCCGCCCGGGCCTGTGGATCCCAGTTCTGCGTAATAGGTCGTAAGTACTTTATCCGGAAACATCTTATCTCCCGTCCACGGATCCCATCCGTCTAGAAATATATGCCCTTCCATAAAACAGTCTATAAAAACTGTCTTTGCGTGAGGACGCCAAGGTCTTCCGAGATAAACTTTATTCACATTCGCATCCGCAGCCGTCAGTCGACATTTAACGAATACAAAACCGTAAGTACTTTCTTTGGTCGTTGACGCAGCAGTGATATAAGAATTGCGTAAGCTTTCAATTTGACATTCCTCAAAAAATGCAGTACTAGAACCAAAAATAAAATCCGTTGTACCCGCTATTTTACACCTATAGAAATAATTGCGGTTTCGATCTTTCCCCAGATACAAGGTATCTTGGTGTCCCAAAATTGTACAATTAACAACTGAAACTCGGTCTGCCTCGACATGCAGCGCAACCGCCTGTCCTACAGGACCGGCCGAATTGACAATCGTTAAATTCCTAATCGTAACATCATTTGCCAAAACAAGAAAACTGTATGAACTAAATGTTCCGAATTTTGTCAATCCACATTCATCCGGAGTAGGCCTTATTTTCCCCGAATAATCATCAAATGTGATTATCGTATTCGTGCGGTTTTCTCCTTCAAGAATAATATGCCGAAGATGAGATGGAATCACAACCTTCTCTTTATAAGTACCCGCTTTAATCCATATTTTGATCGGCTCCTCGCGAAAAGAACGAACAGAGTTAATGGCTTCTTGAATCGTTTTAAAATCTCCGTTACCTCCCTGATCGACCACAATCTGATCCGTTGTTGCTAATGCCACACTAGCGTAACACATCAGAAAAAAAACCATAAAACTTCGCATTTCCTTCATATTTTATATATACATATTATCCAACATCAATATTTTCCAACTAAGGCGCAATCTACTAAATAGATCTTTTCTATAATTTATCTACTCGAAACCAATCCACTTCGGCGAAACCAGAATCATTTATGGTTTGTTCACGCGTAGCATACAATCCCAATGTAGCACCAATCCATTTACCCGGCTTTGCTTTAAACGTTTCCCCCACTTTGTTGTACTTCTTATTATCTACACTATAATACCAATTGCAGTTTATGCCATCCGTCACCCTTACCTGCAGGTAAATGAATCCCGAGTCTATGGCCGTAACTTGCCTTACACTTTCGGCTTTTCCGGACAAGCCTTTCGTACACATACCGTGAAAAAGAGCATATCGATCGATAGTCCCTGCGATATATAATTGACTATAATCCTCCCCTACCACGATGAACCCCGCTTTTTCATTCAAATCCTTTTCATTGGCAACTAGTCTTACCTTGACTGTGGCCTTAAAATTCTCGGCCGGAAATTTCTGTGTCAATATATTTGGTACATCCAGCATATTCTTAAAATCAGTGGGAAGCTGCTGCGAATAAAGCCTGAGATAACCATTGTGGCTAGGGGTCAACCAGGTCCCATCTGGATTTGCCTGCCATTGCCATTGGAGTCCAAGTTGCTGTGTCTCAAATTCATCCGACTCGACCGGATTATTTATTGGATAGTCTTTCCCTACATTCGGCTTCTTATATTCCAGTACGGGGTTCCCTATTCCGTCGCCATCTTTGTCTTCACCTATCACCGGCCAGTCATCAACCCATTTCATGGGTTGCAAATGCACTACTCGACCCATGGCATCTTTATCTTGAAAATGGAAAAACCAGTCTTCACCCGATGGCGTATCTACCCACGCCCCCTGATGCGGACCGTTTACAACTGTTTTTCCTTGTTCCATCACCACTTTACGCTCGTAAGGCCCGTATATATTTTTAGATCGCAAAACCAATTGCCAGCCTGTAGCAACACCACCAGACGGAGCAAATAAGTAGTAATAACCGTTTCTTTTATGCACTTTCGGTCCCTCAATCGTAGGATCGATCACATGTCCATCGTACACGATCACTCCCCTATCCAGTACCTTGTCTCCGGTATCGTTTAACTTCGCAATAGCCAGCACGCTTTTGAGACCAGCCCTACTGCCAGCATAAGCAAAAGCAAGGTAATTTTTACCATCTTCATCCCAAAAAGGACAAGGATCAATAAGTCCTTTTCCCTCAAACACCAATATTGGATCTGACCAAGCTCCTGTTGGATCTGCTGCCTTCGTCATATAAATACCGTAGTCAGGATCTGGATAATAAATATAGAACTCGCCCTGGTGAAAACGTATTGCAGGCGCCCATACCCCATTACCATGTTGTACCTTTTTGAAGATATCTTCGGGGATCTGTCGCTGCAACGCATGGCCAATAATCCGCCAATTGATCATATCTTTGGAATGCAGAATCGGTAACCCAGGAGCATGGTTGAAACTAGAAGAGATCATATAATAATCATCACCTACCCTCGTCACATCAGGATCCGAATAATCGGCATCTATGACAGGGTTTTTGTACTTACCATTACCCAAATCAGGAGACCAGACCGGAGAAATATAGTTTTGAGAATAAACTGCTCCTGTGAGAAGCATACTTAAGGAACTTACTATTAATTTTATATTCATGACAACGTTGGTTTATAAAAAATGCAATCGGTTGCATCTCAAATTTAAATCAATAAGTTCTTATTCGCAATTAATTTTACGCAATCGTTGTCATCTGAATACAAAAAAGCCATACCACTCGGTATCGCTTCTCCAAAAATCATACATCATTATTTGTTTTGCGACTGTTAATAAGTTAGACGAAAGCACTAAAGCCCGTAATACTACGTCCCACTATTAACGAGTTAATTTCTTTAGTCCCTTCGTAGGAGTAGATAGCTTCCGCATCCGCCAAAAAACGTGCAACGTTATATTCTAATAATATGCCGTTTCCACCCATTACTTCTCGTGCCCTCGACACAATATCACGCGTTCGTAAGGTACAAAAGACTTTGGCTAACGAAGCGTGTTCATCTCGCAATTTGTCTTCATCCTGCAGTTCGGATAACCGAAAGACTAAGGTCTGCATGGATGTTAAATTAGACAACATTTCCACTAAGTGATTCTGGATCAACTGGAATGAGGCAATCGGCTTACCAAACTGTTTTCTTTTTAGCGTATATTCTAATGCATTCTCGTAAGCACCACGGGCACACCCCACAGCCATCCAAGCGACTCCAGCTCGTGTCATTTGCAACACCTTCGCAGTATCTTTGAAAGAATTCGCGTGCGGCAGGCGATCCGCCTCGGGTACAACGCAGTCCGTCAATGTAATTAGTCCATTTTGTACAATCCGCAACGCCATTTTCCCTTTAATCTTCTCTACATGAAACCCAGGATTTTCTTTTTTCACAATAAATCCTTTCACTTCGCCATCCCCCAAGTCTCTGGCCCATATAATGGTGATATCAGAAAAAGTAGCATTTCCAATCCATTTTTTTTGTCCATTGAGCACCCATCCATCGGCAGTTTGTTGACAGGTGGTAGTCAATCCCCCTGCCGCACCTGATCCCACTTCAGGTTCAGTAAGTCCAAATGCGCCGATTTTTTTGAACTGCTGCATTTGCGGTAACCATTCATTCTTTTGCTCTTCCGAGCCACAGGTATAGATAGATCCCATGGCAAGACCGCTCTGTACTCCTAAAAATGTAGCAATAGACGGATCTATCCGTCCAAATTCCGCAGCTATTATCCCATCCATCAATGATTTTCCACCAGCACAACCGTATCCCTCGAAGGTATAGCCGCATATATTTAATGCAGCGAGCTTAGGAATGATTTCAAACGGAAACTCATCATGCAACCAATAATTGTTGACCAAAGGTTTTATTTCAGTTTCAAGGAATGTCCGGATTTTTAACAATAGCGCCTGATCTTCCGCAGAAAGCTTATTTTCCATTCCGTAAAAATCCGCATTAATCGGCGGAAGTTCTTTTTTCCTGCCACTACCACCGGTGAGCATCTTCATTGCCATCTGCAACTGTTTTTCGTCCATTTTGGAAACAGCACCTAAAACTGCGCCCAAGTCAACCTTTTTTGAAATCTTATTAAGCTGCTCGAAATCAACGGATTTCAATAGTTTTAAAATATTTCTGATTTTATCTAACATAATTACGACTTATAAAGTGACAACATTTTTTTATCAATTTAGTTTTTTTACTGTTGTGAATCAATAAAACAATCTTATATTTGCAACAGAATAACTCTTCAATGACTTTAAAAAGCTGTTTTTCAGCTATTTACAAAAGAATAAAAAAAAGATTTATTTTTCGGGTTACCTTTTTGGAATACCGGTATTAAAGGATATAAAACAAAATTTGTTTCAATTAAATAGAAAATTAAAAGATGAAAAATTTATTCGCATTCGGATTTTTAGCATTAGCTTTAACAGTAGTTTCATGTGGTGGTGCAGAAACTAAAACTGACGCTACTACTGATTCATTAGCAAACGAAGTAGAAAACACTACTGAAAACGTTGCTGATTCATTAGAAAACGTTGCTGATTCAGTACGTTCAACTGGTGATTCTATCGCTGATTCATTACAAAACGTTCAATAATCCGAACAAGAGTTTAAAATACTCCATTAAAAGCCTGTGTTCATAAACACAGGCTTTTTTGTTTTTTTATATCTCCATTCTTGTTTATCGCAGCTGGTTTTCTTTGGTGGTCTAGCTGATATTGTCGGTGCATTCTCTGCGATTATAATTGCATATAAATGCAAATTTTTCTAAGTTTGAACAAATTACATACGACATGACATTATCTCCTTTAACAGCCGTAACTCCAGTAGACGGAAGATATCACAATAACACAAAAGAATTAGCAGCTTATTTTTCAGAATTTGCCTTAATAAAATACCGTGTACATGTAGAAGTGGAGTATTTTATTGCACTTACCGCTTCGGGCATTCCACAACTCGCTCATTTTGATGGCTCGTTAAATGAGAAATTAAGAGATATCTATCAGAATTTTTCATTAGCTGATGCTGAGTGGATCAAAAATACCGAAAAAGTAACCAATCACGATGTCAAAGCTGTAGAATACTTCTTAAAAGACCAATTCGAAAAATTAGGATTACATGATTCACTCGAATTTATCCATTTTGGATTAACGTCACAGGATATTAATAATACGGCGATTCCGTATTCGTGGAAAGAAGCCATACAAAATAGCTATATCCCAGCTATCAATGAATTACTGCAGGAGCTTAAAAGATTCTCTACTGAATGGAAAGAAATTCCTATGTTAGCCCGTACACATGGGCAGCCGGCCTCTCCAACCCGTTTAGGAAAAGAAATCCACGTATTTGTAGAACGTATTGAGAAACAATTGGAATTATTGACCCAAGTGCCTTATTCCGCAAAATTTGGTGGAGCTACAGGCAATTTCAATGCACATCAAGTCGCTTATCCGACGTACAATTGGGTCGACTTTGGAAATAAATTTGTCAATGAGCAGCTTGGTTTGAGCCGATCACAGACGACCACCCAAATTGAACACTACGACAATTTTGCAGCAAGCTGCGATGCCTTAAAGCGTATCAACAACATCATCATTGATCTTTGTCGCGACCTCTGGACATACATCTCCATGGAGTATTTCAAGCAAAAAATAACAGCCGGACAAGTAGGCTCTTCGGCTATGCCGCACAAAGTAAATCCAATCGACTTCGAAAATGCAGAAGGAAACCTGGGACTGGCAAATGCAATTTTTGAGCATTTATCGGCAAAGTTGCCTATCTCACGTTTGCAACGTGATTTAACAGATTCAACGGTCTTGCGCAATATAGGCGTTCCTTTTGCACATACCTTGATTGCTATCAAATCAACCTTAAGAGGTCTTCGCAAGTTAATTCTAAATGAATCTGCGTTAGCAAAGGATTTAGAAAATAACTGGGCGGTAGTTGCAGAAGCTATCCAAACTATTTTACGAAGAGAAGGCTATCCAAAACCATATGAAACATTGAAAGATCTGACACGTACAAATTCACATGTCACCCAGGAAACCATAGCCGTATTCGTAGACGGGCTTAATGTACCTGAAGAGGTGAAAGAAGAAATAAAAGCAGTAACGCCTGCTAATTATACAGGTGTTTCTTTCTAAGCTTTGACGAAAGAATGACGTGGATGAGTTGTATATCTGCTATATTTGAACATTAAATTTAAGAAAATGGCTACAATTAACGTATATACAGAATCAACGCCTAACCCGGCTACCATGAAGTTCTTGGTAAATAAGCTTCTTATAAATGGCAGCGTGGATTATCCCGATAGAGAAAAAGCACTATCATCTCCATTTGCAAAAGAATTATTTAAATTCAATTTTGTAAATGGGGTGTTTTTTGCGAGCAACTTTGTGACGGTCACCAAAAGTGACGATGCCGAATGGGAAGATATTGAAGCAATTTTGAAAGACTTTGTAAAAGGGGCGGTAGAATCTGAATTAAAAGTTCAGGAAGTCGTGTCAGATGAGAATGTGTCTTTTGAAGGTTCTGAAACTGAAGTTAAAATACAGCAAGTACTTCACGACTATGTTCGTCCAGCCGTAGAACAAGATGGAGGTGCTATAGCGTACAAATCATTCGAAAATGGCACAGTGACCGTCGAGTTAAGAGGTTCCTGCAGCGGGTGTCCATCTTCTACCATTACTCTTAAAGCTGGTATTGAAGGATTATTGAAAAGAATGGTACCCGAAGTGGAAGAAGTCGTTGCGGAAGCATTATAAAATACGATATGGTATTAAAGCACAAGCGGGTCGAAAATTTTCGACCCGCTTGTGCTTTAGGAAATCTACAGAAAACACTAACATATAGTACAGCTATTAAAAAACATCTTATTTTTTTAATAGCTGTACATCTTTGATAGATAAAATTTCATACAGTCCACAAAAAAAATTCTTAACTTCAACAAATTATGATTTTATGATGGCTTTTATCAATCGAATTTTCCCAATTTTACTGTGTATAAGTCTTTTTTCGAGCTGCACGACCAATACACAAGTTGATCTTATCGTCTTTAACGCAAAAATTTACACCGTCGATTCCACATTTACTACTGCGGAAGCATTTGCCGTGAAAAATGGAATTTTCATCGATATCGGCACCTCAGAAGTGATACTGAAGCGATATAAAGCAAAGGAAACGATTGATGCCAAGGGCAAGCCCGTCTACCCGGGATTTTATGATGCACATGCGCATTTTTTCATGTTTGCAGAATTGCTGGATCAGGCCGACCTGACCGGAGCTACCTCCATTGGAGAAGTTATCGATAAATTGAAGATCTATCATCTTTCACATCCAGAAAAAAAATGGATTGTCGGTGCGGGTTGGGATCAAAACCTATGGTCCGAAAAGGCATTCCCCACCAAAGATAGCCTCGACAAATATTTTCCTGATATACCTGTCTATTTATCCCGAATCGACTATCATGCCGCCTGGGTAAATTCCAAAGCATTGGGAATTGCACGATTAGACAGCGGAAAGACGGTAGAAGGTGGATTAATTATGATAGATAGCTTAGGTCATCCTGCAGGTATACTGGTGGATAATGCCACTTCTCTCGTATCCATGCATATTCCCGAAGAAGCAGAGATCAATTTATTAATGAGTTTGCGTCGCGCACAAGATTCCCTATTTTCTGTGGGTCTCACCACTATTGTCGATGCAGGTCTGAATCCCGATCAATTGGAAATTTTAACAAAATTTTATGCGCAGGATTCCTTAAAAATCAGAGATTATGCGATGATACTGGCCGAGCCTAATGATATTGAAAATTATATCCGCCAAGGTGTCTATGATTCCGACCGCCTAAGCATCAAATCCGTAAAGCTAATGGCAGATGGTGCTTTAGGTTCACGCGGAGCCTGTCTTTTAGAACATTACCATGATCATCCTTCTAAAGGTTTTTTACTTCGCAGCCCCGCCGAATTTGATGAAACGATTCGATTATTAGCAAACAGTCCGTTTCAGGTAAATACGCATGCCATTGGCGATTCTGCTAACCGGCTGATTCTGGATGCCTACGGCAAACATCTTAAAGACAGCAAAAGTCGTAGATGGCGGATCGAACATGCCCAGGTAATTGCTCCAGACGACTTTAAAAAATTTAATAAATTTCATATTATTCCATCCATCCAACCTACGCATGCCACCTCAGACATGTATTGGGCAGAAGAACGTTTAGGTGCCGAACGCATCAAAGGGGCATATGCCTATAAGGAATTATTGCAGCAATATGGTCTCGTCGCACTGGGAAGTGACTTTCCCGTGGAACACTTCAATCCCCTATACGGCTTCCATGCCGCTGTTGCCCGCGTGGATAAAACCGGATTTCCCGGTGGAGGATTCCAAATGGAAAATGCGCTCACTCGCGAAGAAGCCCTCCGTGGCATGACGATCTGGGCAGCATTTTCTTGTTTTCAGGAACGGAAAAGAGGATCGATTGAAAAGGGGAAAGATGCCGACTTTGTGATTCTGGAAGATGATATTATGACAGCACCGGATAATGCGTTACGGGACATCAAAACTTTACGAACAATAATAGCAGGAGAAACAGTCTTTTTAAGAGATTAAAGAACGATCTTAATCTGCCTTTACATTTTCAAATGCGGCCGATTCAAGTATCTCCATGTTTTTGGATAAAAATTTCTGCAAAGAAATATTTTCATCCAAAGCTTTTTCGTATTTATTTGTTTTCAGATTATATTTCCAATAAATCAATTTCAACAATTCTGTTGACTTGAGGCTTCCCCCTTTTCCAGGAATAACAGAAATAACATTTCCTTGCAAATCTCTTATAATAAAATACCGTGATAAATCGTGAAAATCCACCTGTTTTCCAGTCGTTGGAATAACACTCGGAAATATTTTCGTAATCCAAAAAGATTGAATGGTATTATTCGGCCCATAATAAAAAATAGCATGGTTACCATAATCGAATGGAACGACTTTATTTGAAGTAAACCTACTATAGATGCTTTCTGCTTTAATCGGAACCAACACAACGGCCTGTCCGTTACTTTTTGTCTGTACGGTATTAAAGTCCCAATAAAGCTGTGGATTTAGTTGCATTACCGTAGCCTTTCTCGTCGACGCTCCGATCGATTTTTCATAATGTGCTTTGGCAACATCCAATGTCATATCCTGTCCCGATACGGTAAAGCCAAACAACAGCAAAAAAATCAAAATAAGATTATTCATAAGCTCGCTCGCTTTTTTACTGCATATCAAACAAGTGCTTTTCAGCATGGTAAGACGAACGCACCAGCGGTCCTGATTCGACATATTTGAATCCCATTTCTAAACCGATTTGCTTGTATTTATCAAATTGAGCGGGTGTAATCCAATCCAGTACAGGATGATGTGCTTTTGTCGGTTGCAAATATTGTCCTAGCGTAAGGATATTAACACCTACATTATACAGATCCTGCATTGCTTCGATTACATCTGCTTCCGTTTCGCCTAATCCCAGCATGATTCCCGATTTTGTACGCAAGCCGGCTTCGGAAATGCGGCGCAGACATTCCAATGATCGATCATATTTGGCTTGAATACGCACCTCTTTGGTTAATCGACGAACAGTTTCCAAATTATGTGACACCACTTCCGGACGGACGGCGAGTACACGATCTAGATTATCCCAATGACCTTTAAAATCCGGGATTAATGTTTCCAAAGTCGTTTCCGGACTTTCGCGACGTATCGCATTGATGGTTTCGGCCCAGATGGTAGAACCACCATCTTTCAGGTCATCGCGATCTACAGAAGTAATCACACAATGTTTTACCTGCATTAATTTGACAGACTGCGCTACACGATTTGGTTCGTCCATGTCCACAGCCAACGGTCTACCTGTTGCTACTGCACAGAAGGAACAAGAGCGTGTACATATATTACCTAATATCATAAATGTAGCCGTACCAGCACCCCAACATTCGCCCATATTAGGACAATTACCACTTTCACAGATGGTATGCAATTTATGCTCGTCTACCAAACTACGAACATGGCGGTACTCTTTACCGACCGGTAATTTAACACGTAACCAATCTGGTTTACGCTGCGTCTCAGTAACAGGTATTACAGGTAGTTCTATCATGCTACAAAGTTAACGATAATTCACATATGCTGTAATAGAATTATTGTTATTCCATTATCATAATTCCATAAAATGCACAAAGCCCCTTGCATAAGCAAGAGGCTTCATATAACATCTAAATTCTCACACTAGAACTGGAAACCAACTCCGAATGACCAAACCCTGTTGGACACTGTTTCATCAGCGTTAGGAGCAAGTTGAGTAAGACCAAGATTATAACCAGCGTTCAGTAAAAAACCATTTGCCAATTTATAACCGGCCATAAAATTTGCACCAGCATCAATCACATTCATATCTTTATCATCGCCTGAAAATTCTAAATCCCAGTCTGTCTCGCCGGCATAGTCTCCTAAATTCCCTTTTAACTTATCTTTTCCACTGACGTTAAACCCAATATAAGGTCCAGCTCCGAGGAAAACGCTGCCAGATCCCGCAGGAATCCAATACACCGCATTAACAGGGATTTCCACAGACATCACGTTGCGAGCAAACTCCGCTTCTGCCATACCTTCATAATTCTCATAATATTTAGTACCTTTTCCCTGCAACGATACGCCTGGTTGAATAGAAAAATTCGTTGCTACTGGAAGATCAGCAAAACCCGTAACGTGAAACGACGTATTATTCTTTTGATCATCTCCTAAATTACTGTATTTACCTAAGTTCACACCAGCTTTTAAACCGTAACTTACTTGAGCTTGTACCCCTGCAGCTAATAACATTGCCGCGCCAAAAGAAAGTAATAATTTTTTCATAATAATCTTTTTAAATTTTAAAACTGTTTATGCCTACACTACGTAGGACAGGTAGTATCTATCAAGTATTAGACCAAAAAGCAAATACAGCTACAAATTAAAAAATAAAACACTACTAATCAATAAATTAAAAGAAAACAAAGAAGCCTCCAAGCAATTTTTGAAGAAAGGGCTGGCCTACCTGATAACAAAAACAAAAAACACCTTCACCATAATTAGCAAACGAAATTCAATGCTCAAATAATTTCCAATTAATATTTGCCATTTTAAAAATTAAGCGTTACTTTTGCATGCCCACGATGGGAAAAGGTCGGATGGCCGAGTGGCTAGGCAGAGGTCTGCAAAACCTCGTACAGCGGTTCGAATCCGCTTCCGACCTCGTTTAGATTTTGTACAAAAAAAATATTAAATAAAATGGGAGTTACACGTTTAAAAAGAAAAGACAGAAGAAACAAAACTGTTTCACGTGTTGAAGTTCAGTTTCTGAACCTAGGCCGTAATATCGAATTAGGAAGTCGTTCGAAAATGCCTAAACACAGTCAAATTGTGAAAAACAACGCGATATTAGCCACATTAGCTACAGAAGCGGAGTAAACTAATAAAATATAAGAAAGAGATCTGTGAAAATAGATCTCTTTTTTTTTGTGCCTTATAAATTCCATAAAAAACAGGTAGCCGCTAAGACTACCCATTTATAAGATCCCAACGTATAAACTAGTCTTGAATAGCTTTTACACCAGGCAATACTTTACCTTCCATATATTCCAATAATGCCCCTCCACCTGTGCTTACGTAGCTCACGTGCTCCGTCATGCCAAATTTAGATACCGCAGCAGCAGAATCTCCACCGCCTATTAAAGAGAATGCACCACGTTCCGTAGCAGCGACTATCGCATCGGCCACAGCCCGTGTCCCTTTTGCAAACGTATCAAATTCGAATACACCCATTGGTCCATTCCACAATATCGTGTTAGACGCGCTAATTACCTCTGCAAAATGAACTCCCGATTCAGCTCCAATATCTAGCCCTTGTCTATCTGCGGGAATTTCGTCGTTAGGTCCGTCGTATACTTCCGCATCATTCGCAAAGCGATCTGCGATCTGTGCATCCGTAGGCAATACTAAATTAACACCTTTTTGTTCCGCTTTTTTCACCAGCTCATTTGCCAGGTCTAATTTATCCAACTCCACCAACGATTTACCAATTTCGCCACCTTTGGCCTTCACAAAGGTGTAGGCCATACCACCGCCTATAATCAAGTTATCTACTTTGTCCAACAAAGCATCGATTAATTCCAATTTATCAGACACCTTGGCACCACCCATTATAGCCGTAAATGGTCTCTGTGGATCATTTAATACTTTCTCTGCATTGTTAATCTCCGCAGCCATCAAGTATCCAACATACTTCGCTTCTGGAAAAAATTGTGCTATTACCGCAGTAGAAGCATGTGCTCTATGCGCTGTTCCGAATGCATCATTCACATATACATCGGCCAATTGAGCAAGCTTTTCAGCAAAATCTTTATCTCCTTTTTCTTCCTCTTTGTAAAAACGAAGGTTTTCCAACAACAGAACTTCTCCTGACTTCAACCCCGCCGCTTTTTGTAAGGCCTCCTCACCGATACAATCGTTCGCAAATTTAACATCCACACCAACAACATCCGAAAGGTAAGAGACGATGTGTTTTAAAGAGTATTTGTCCGTTGGCCCCTCTTTAGGCCTTCCCAAATGAGACATCAAAATCACCGATCCACCATCATTCAAAATTTTCTTTATAGTTGGTAAAGCGCCTTGAATACGATTGTCATCCGTAATATTAAAATTGTCATCCAAGGGAACATTAAAATCCACACGAACTAATGCTTTTTTTCCGTTGAAGTCCAAACTATCAATTGTTTTCATCTTATTTATTTTTTATTGCTGTATTTATTTTTTTGTTACGATCTATGAATTTGCTTACGACTAATATATCTCTATAGTATAAGGTATCCGTGCTTGCATACCCGTATTTTGTAATGCATTTCGGATTTCAAATATGTATTTATGGTAATCCCCTATCTCTTCCGCAAATAACCATGTCTTTATTTTTTCTTTTGATGTCGAAAGGATGCTGCTCAATGGATCCTCTTTTTCCGGAAGTTCAATAATGGCGTAATCTTTCAATTTAGCCTTATATGCCGCAGCCTGTACCGCTCGCTGTACATCGCCGATCTTATCAACCAATCCCAACTCCAACGCTTGACTTCCCGTCCACACCCTTCCTTGACCTATACTATCCACCCGCTCCACCGAAATCTTCCTTCCATCAGCTACCCGTTGCATAAAGGTATTATATACCCGTCCAACTTCCATCTGCACGATAGATCGTTCTTCCGCTGTCATGGGTCTATCCACATCCGACATTAAGTTTGAAAATTTACCGGTTGATACTTCATCCACATGTATCCCCAGTTTATCATTCAATAACCCTTTAAAATTAGGAATTACACCAAATACTCCGATGGAACCCGTAAGGGTGTTTTCTTCGGCAAAAATAGAATCTGCGGCAGCTGCTATATAATATCCTCCTGAAGCAGCATAATCTCCCATCGAAATCATGACCGGTTTTGTCTTCCTGGTTAGATCAACCTCTCTCCAGATAACGTCCGACGCCAAAGCGGATCCTCCCGGTGAATTCACCCGCAGTACGACCCCTTTGATATCATCATCCTTTCTCAATTTACGCAGTTCCCTTGATAATTTATCCCCACCTATCGAACCGATGGATCCTTCTCCATCCACGATATTTCCATAGGCATACAATACGGCTATCTTGCTTTTGGAGCTGTTTGCTTTTCCTTTTGGCGAATAAGCAAGCAGCGACACCGCTGAAATGTCCTTATCTTTCGCAATCTTTAAGCGGTCTTTGATTTCATCCAACAATTCATCCTTATATAGTTTTGCATCCGCAAACTTATAATTAACAGCATCATCTGCATTACGCACGAGATAAGCATCAGCGATATGGCCCAAAGAATCAATAGAAATCTTTCTTCCTTCTGCTATATCTTTTAAAAATGAAGAATAAATACTACTCAAGTAAGATGTTACCTGTTCGCGATTCGCAGGGCTCATTTCATTTAGCATGAACGGTTCCACAGCAGACTTGTACGTACCTACCTTTACAACCTGCATCTCTACCCCCAATTTATCCAATGCATCTTTCATAAATACGACGGAAGAACTTAATCCTCTAAAATCTATTGCTCCTTGCGGATTAACATAAATTTTATCTGCTACCGATGCCAGATAATAAGCCTTTTGCGAATACCCTTCGCTATAAGCTACGATAAATTTCTTTGAAGTCTTAAAATCGACCAACGCATCACGTATTTCTTTCAAACTTGCAAATCCCACGTTAATCGTAGAGGGATTGAGGAATATCCCTTTGATATTATCATCTTCTTTTGCCGCCTTTACTCTGGTCAATATATCATTGAGTCCTATCGATTTCGCTGCTCCATATCCCGGAATATTTAAATCACCTAGCGGGTTGGATTCGGTTTTTTCCACTATATTATGGTTTAAACTCATGTAGAGTACCGAATTATCGGGCACTGCGGCGGTCGATTGAGAAGTCGATTGTTGTACCAATGCGCCAATAAACACCAGAACAACAAAGAAAATAATTACAAAAGTGATAAGCACACCAATTATGGTGGCAAATATGTGTTTTAAAAAATCCATTTTGAAAATATATTTTAATCCTATAAATTAAAGAAATATATTTGATTTTTACAGCATTTAGTGGCATATAATCAAATAATATTCTATGAACGTCGTATTTCTTCTATTGGGAGCTAATTTAGGATCCCCCTTAAAACAACTCGAACTAGCCCAAAAAATGCTGGTAGAAAACGTAGGCAAGCTTCATTCCGAATCTGGGGTATATGAATCAGAAGCGTGGGGAGTGGAAGACCAGCCGAAATTTTTAAATAAAGTTATACATTTGAGTACCCCTTTCGATCCGCACAAAACACTCGCCATCTGCCAAAATGTAGAAGATACATTAGGACGTGTTAGAAAAGAAAAATGGGGGAGCCGCATAATCGACATTGACATACTTTATTATAATTCAGAAGTGCTCGACGAACCCTTTTTAAAAATACCCCACCCTTATTTACATCTACGTAAGTTCACCTTGGTACCCTTGGTGGAAATAGCACCACACGGAATACACCCCGTATTGAAATATACGAACGAAGAATTATTGCTTCGTTGCAGCGACCCCTTAAACGTCAATAGGATATAACAATGACATATCGAATCATAAAACCCGAGATCATACAATCCTCGATGATGAACAATACAGCAATGATCAAGCAATTTCTGGAGCTCTACATCCTTCAGACACCTGTTGATTTCAAACATATTGCTATAGCCATGTCTAACAAAAACAAGGCAGAGATCGCACAGTATGCACACCATATCAAACCCACTATGGAATATATTGGCGCTTCTGATATACGGGCCAATTTTCAAGAACTTGAAACATTAGCAAAATCTGATGCACCTCTGATAGAGCTGGAGAATAGCTTTAATACAATTGATAGTCAATTCAGACGTTTAATGTCCGAATTGGAATCATATTTAGACAGTCTCAGCTAATATTTTGCTTGCGACCTGTCATAAGTGCATTCCAAATGTTATGGCATTGTCGATTAATAAGTTTACTGGGTCAATGATCAGATGCTACTATTTACATTTACAAATTCCACCCAGATTTGTTATTTATGTACAAAAAACAAAATTGGTCGTCTCTAAACAAAGTGACCAAAACTCTGTTGGACCAACCTAGCGAGTTCTTCAACTGGAACCTGAGGTTCCGGACCATCCTCCGTAGTCCACATGCGGGTGCTCATATTAAATTTTAGGTGATATGCTTCCTGCTGTCCCGACTCGAGTACGGTAAAAAAGTGTGTCTTTGGATCGTAGGTTACGTCGAATATAATGGTCCGTCCGTCCAGGTGATGTTCAAATTTTCTATTGAAGTCCATATGCTTTATTTATACTGCGTTCTTTCTTAACCTAGAACCAAATCCATGCCATGAAATATTTTTTTACTTTATTTTTGTATCGTAATCTGGAGTATGCCGAAGGTTTGCCCTATGGTCGGTTCGAAGCATCCACTTATGGATTTATGTCTTTCGCCATCAATCAAGAACAACTGCAGGCGCAATGCATTGATCATGAGGGAAAAACCGTGTATAGCACCCGTATTCTTATTAACCCCTAGCACAAGATGAGGCCGTCTCAAAACAAATGAGACAGCTTTTTTATGCACCGTCTTTTATTTCGTTGCAGACAAACCCCCACATTCCTCCAGTTATTTTCCTTTTCCGTCGAAAAAATAAACGATAAGCATGATGGCAGGCACAGTACCCGTATTTTTTGGTGTATGCGAAATTCTGCCGTCAAAGAAAATCGAATCCCCCGCCTCCAATGCAACCGTGCGGTCCGGAAAAATATATTCCACTTTCCCCGAGACCATATATTTATATTCAAACGCTTCCGTTTCTACCATAGGTCTTGTCGCATCCGGTGCCAGCTCCAATAAGACGATATCTAATGTAGAACTGTCAATTGTCGACGCAAGAATACGTTGGTATTGAAATCCGATTGCATGTTCTTTCTCGAAATTCTCATATTCCTGTTTCTTACGGACTATGATCGGCCCCCCATCGTTGTTTGTTTTAAAATCCTGAAAAAATTCATTCAGATCAACATCCAAAGCATTTACAATATTAATCAGCACAAAAAGGGATGGTACCGTACGGTTGTTTTCAATCTGAGAGATCAGTCCCTTACTCACACCGGCCTTATCCGCCAGTTCCTGTATGGTAATGGATTTATCTTTTCGGATCTCCTTTATTTTAGCACTTATTTTAAATACCGTGTTATCTTCCATAGCCTTTTGTTTGTAAGTTAGGCAAAAATAGCTATTTGTAAGTAGAAACAGCGCAAATAAACTGCAATAAGCGTTTAGCTAAAGTAAACAAATTGTTAATTATTATTTACCCTCCTCGAAAACAAGCGCACAGGCACACAATCAGTACAGTATTCTTACGTATTGCATTACATAATATTTATAAATACTAAACAAATGTTTATATTTGCAATATATACGTTTCACTTTATAACAGCGCAAGTTGAATACACATTAAAACATGATAGCAGTAGAAAAAAACGATAAAATTAAAATGGTGGTATGCGATATGGCGGGTACCACAGTTGACGAGGATAACCTCGTATATAAAACACTACATAAGGCAATCAATCACCACGGTTACCCTGTATCGCTGGAGGATGTATTGGCAAAAGGTGCCGGAAAAGAAAAAAAGCAAGCTATTGAGGCGATTTTAACAAGCGGTGCCGAGAAAGTCGATCCATCCGTTATCGAGCTGATGTTCCAAGATTTCTTACAGTTACTCGACCAGGCCTACAAAACAGCGGCTATATCCGCACAAGCTAATGCCTCAGATTTCTTTCAAGCATTACAGAAAAAAAACATCCGTATCGTGCTGAATACGGGCTACAACAAACACACCGCCGAAACCCTGCTCCAGCAGTTGGACTGGAAAGTGGGCCGTGATATCGATGCCTTGGTCACCGCAGACGATGTAGTTCGTAATCGCCCCCACCCCGACATGATTCTGTTTGCCATGGAGCAATTCGGTATTGACTCTGGTCAGGCCGTTGCAAAGATTGGAGATTCGGCAGTAGATATCGCAGAGGGGCAAAATGCGGGCTGTAGATTCAGCATCGGAATCACGACCGGTGCACACAGCGTCGAGCAATTAAGCCAGGCCAACCCCAGCCATATCGTTGACAACCTGCTCGAAGTCTTACCGCTACTAGAACAATAAAAAGCAGGTATTCGAATAAAAATCTCATAGCTTATGCTTTCTAAAAAATATGATTTAATTGTAGTAGGTGGTGGTATCCTAGGCACCTTCCACGCCTATCATGCCCTGTTAAGAGGACTTGAAGTTCTGCAGCTCGAGAAAGACAACTTTCCAGTCGGGTCCACAGCCCGCAATTTCGGCCAGGTCGTACCCTCCGGGATGGCTGGCGAATGGTTTGACTACGGCGTACGTGGTTTGGAGATATACCAATCTATTCAGCGGGAGTTCGACATCTCGGTGAGAAACAACGGCAGCTATTACATTGCGTCCGATCACGAAGAAACGCAGGTGATGCACGAACTAGCCGCACACTATAACCGCAAAGGCTACGCCCACGCCGTCTGGAATCAAGCACAGGTATGTGCCAAATTTCCAGACCTTCGGCCAGATTACGTGAAGGAAGCGATTGTGTTCGAGCAAGAACTCAGTGTCGAACCCGAAACCATGATCCGCCGTCTTCATCAGTACCTGAAACAAAAATTTGCAAAATATACCCTGCAATACGACACCACCGTATTAGCCTGTGAGAGCCATGCGAGCGGTGCCACCATCAGCACGACGAATCAGCAGGAATTCCAAGCCGAAAAAGTCATCATCTGTAATGGCTATGAATTTAAATTGCTCTATAGGGATTTATTCGACGACAGTGGGTTACAGATCAGCAAACTGCAAATGTTACGTACACAGCCCTTGCCCCACATTAAGCTACCGGGAAATATCTTAACCGGTTTAACGATCAGGCGATACGAAAGCTTCGAAGCCTATTGCCCTTCCTTTCAGCAACTGAGCATACCCGAACATTACGAAGAGCTAAAAAAATGGGGTATCCATATCCTGTTCAAACAAGCACTCGACGGAAGCATTATCATCGGAGATTCGCACGAGTACGCCTTGGGAACACAACTCGAAGAACTTGGATTTTCGATCAGTACGCACATTAATCAACTGATGTTGGAAGAAGCTAATCGGATCTTACCCATTGATCCGCGGCAGATCGCTACTTCTTGGGCAGGATTCTATGCACAGCATCAAGACCATATCGTAGAGAAGGATATTGACAATCGCATCCATATCCGTACCGGCATCGGAGGTAAAGGGATGACCGCCAGTGCAGGGTACGCGGAGCAAAGCATCGCGAACTTATATAATATCTAGCCACAGGCATCATAAACAAATGGTTCCACACAATGGCCTGTCTATTTAAAGGTAGACAGGCCATTGTGTGGAATCCCTTATTATCGCGCAAGTTCCATATCACCTACTAACACCTCATCCCTCACTTTCTTCCGTCTGAAATAGATGATTGAGAACACAACCGATATACAACCCAGCACGGCTGCCAACAGGATGGCCTGTTCAAAAAAGCCACCCCAGCTGGTCTCGACCAATCCGAGTTCGCGCACCAGCAATACACACACGCTTCCGAGGTATCCCACAGAATCGGCTACATACATCAGGAATCCGATATTACCCTTCACCTTGAAAGATGCCAGAAAACGCTCGAAAAAAATCGCATTAAACGGTATATACACCATGTATAACCCCAATCCCGTCATGACCATCCAGGTTACCCCACCGACCGCCTGTATCCGAAAGAGATACGTGAATATACCCGCTAAAAAGCAGCCCATAAAAAGCATCACATGAATATAGGTGAAAGCCTTGATGTTATTTTTAACGCAGATCAGTAAGCCCATGAGCGCGAGTACGACTAATGCAATGAGCGAATCGGTCTGCACATAGATCAGTGTCTCTGTTACGCCGATATCCGCCCAGATCTCTACTTCGAAGTTATCGCGTATATCCCGGAGCACACTGAATATCAAATATACGAAGACCACAACAACTAGTCCCGGCAAAAACATTTTCAAAAAAGCAATGCGCTCGCCATGTGTCATGGCTTTTCGTTCGTTGCGCAGCAGCTTATCTTTGGCATCTGGCGGCGGCATGGCCTCCAGCACCAGCGTGAAAACAAGCAGCGGAATGGCAAACAACAGGCCGGTAGCAAATGGCATCCATTGCTCCGTTACATGCAATTCTTCCATAAGAAATCGAGCCAGCGACTTAACGAATCCGGAAGCAAACACCAGACTCACACTCATGATTGCCGCCAAAAATTCCGTCGCACGACGACCCTCTAGGTACGAAAACACGATACCCCATATCATCCCTAAGGGCAAACCATTAATAAACATGCAGACGATGTTATACGGCGCCGGTATAAATGCAAATCCCAACAGCGCAAGCCAGGCAACGCCAATAAGCAGGAGCAATTTCGCACCACGCCTGTTTTGTCCAAGTTCGGAGACAAATTTAATCCCGTAGAACTTACTTAACATATACCCAAATACCTGAGCAATCACGAGCCAAACCTTGTAGTCCACTCCCCAGATAGGCAGCTCCGTAAATAAGGCCGCCGTAAATGCTTTTCGATACGCGTACATGCTGGTGTAGCATCCAAATGCAGCCAGCGCCAGCAGTATCATCTGTATGGTATACGAAGCGTTACCCAATCGCTGCATCAATACCTGAAACGGATACTTCATATTTAATACAATTGATCTGTTGTAACCGCAAGCAATACACTATCCAATATGGTCAAGGCCTGATCCAGCTCCATTTTCGAAATAACCAAGGGCGGATAGAGCGACAGTACATTCCCGTCAGACACTTTTAAACTAAGGCCCCTTTCCAGGCAGGCATACAGAACCAGCTCTGCGGCTGCGTTATTTTTTTCCTTCGTCTTTCGGTCCTTTACCAGCTCCACAGCCCACAATAGCCCCACACCCCTTACATCCCCTATAATCGCATAGTTGGCTTTTAGCTCTTCCAGCCGGCTTCCGAAATAGTCGCCCATGACATTCACATGCGCTAAGACGTCCTGTTCCTCCATATAATCAAGCGCGGCCAGAGCTGCTGCAGCCCCCAGCGGACTTTTTTCATGTGTAAAATGGCCCAAGGAAATCGAAGAGGCCACATTAAGCTCTTCGCGGCAGATTACCGCAGCGAGGGGCATGATACCTGCGCCCAAGCCCTTGCCCAATACCAGTATGTCCGGCTGTATATCCGCGTGCTGGTAGGCAAACATTTTCCCGGTCCGACCCATCCCGATCGGAATCTCATCGAGTACAAGCAGTACATTATATGTATCACAGATTTCGCGCACCCGCTTCCAGTATGCTTTAGAGTGAACATGTACAACTGTACTCCGCACCGTCTCCACCACGAGTACGCCAATATCTCCCTCCTTCTGGATCACATATTCCAAGTAATCGGCGTAGGCCATATCCCCATCCGCAGCTGCCCGATCATACCACATGCCCCTGTACGCGTCAACCGGGGGCACATGTACACTTCCCGACATCAGCGGCCCCAATCCCTGCTGAAAAACATACTCACCCCCAAGGGCAATACTATCCATAGATGCGCCATGAAACGAGTCGTACATCGCCAATGTCTTATACTTTCCGGTATAAAAGCGTGCTATCTTCAAGGCCATTCCGATTGCCGACGTTCCACCCGGTGCAAAAAGCACGCGCGTAAGGACATGGTCGGTTAAAGCGATCAGTCGCTCTGCCAATGCGATAGCCGGTCGATTTGTGAAGCGTCGCGGACAAAAAGCCAAAGTATCCAGTTGCGCTTTTACTCGCTCAATCACATAGCTATTGTTGTACCCCAGCTGGTGAACATTGTTTCCGTGAAAATCCAGATAAGGCTTCCCTTGCAAATTGTGGATGTAAACCCCTTCACTATGCTCCAGTACATCTAAGCAGGGTGAAGACAGCGCCTGATGCATAAAAAACTGCGCATCTCGTTCCAGCGCGGCCTGTGTATCCTCGTCGGTAATGCGTGCCGACCACCGCTTGCGTGCATCGCTCAGGTTGATATCCCCCTCGGTTTGTAAGTATTTTGGACTGCTCATTCAATTTGATCTATACGCTAAAATGTTTAACAATACTAAACAAAGTTTATTAACTAAAAGTCCGCTCCATGTTAAGAAATTATTAAAAAAGGGCAACTGAAAACAGCTGCCCTTTACCCAACGGAATGCGCCGCTGGTATGCCCTACTTCCAAAAGCAATTACTTCTTTAATACAAATTGATCAAAAACATTACCCCGGATATCGATGCCCTGGAAATGTAATTCCCCATTTACGATACGCACATATCCGTAATGGTGATCAAGAAATAATTTGTTGGTAAACCAGGATCTCCATGACGACGGTCTTTCCAATCCGCCACCGCAGCCACCCAGGGTCATGTAAATCGTTCCATTATCTAAGTTCACTTTATTGTCTCGCAAAGGCCAAGTCCGCTCGTATGTATGCACATGACCATAGAATACAAGATCCACGTTATATTTTTCATACAAAGGTGCTAGGTGCGCCAGTTTCGGGCTACCTAAAGTTGATTTCGCTACCCGTGTATTGCCATAATCGTCGTCATCCGAAGAATAAATAGGATGGTGGTGTGAAACAATCTTCCATTTAGCGGTAGATTTTGCCAGATCGGCTTCCAATTTCTTGTAGATTTCGGTGCCTTTTGAAACATCCTGATTCGAGTCGAACATAAAAAACTCTGTATTGCCATACACGAAACTGTAGCAACGTAATCCATCCGGATGGCCGAGGTAATTATGGTAATTCGGTGCGTCATTTTCATGGTTTCCAGGTACCGCGAACATGGCATATTTGCTCATAAATTGCTGGCCCTGCGGAAAGAATTGCCCTACCCAATTGCTCCTGTCGTGTCCATTATCGACCTGGTCTCCGCTGTGGATTGCAAAATTAGGTCTTTCCTTTTCCGCTATCTTCGCCATTTCGCCCCATACCGTAGGGTTAGGTACCCCTTGGGTGTCCGAGAAAACAGCAAAAGCAAATGGAGAGTCTGCACGTACCGCTGTTTTAAACGGATAAATCGGGCTCCGTAAGGTATCACCTGCTGTACTCACGCTCACCGCACGGTAAAAATACTCCGTTTCAGGCTCCAATCCATCCAAGTTTACGGTCTGCAAAAGCACGTTGTCCTTCCCCATCGCTTTTTTCGAAAGCGAAGGAGACTTCGCGTCAAACATCGCCTTACCATATTCCACAAAACCATTGGTTGGTGCGGAAGTTTCCCATTTAACGGTCATTTGGGTCTGGGTAGACCATTGCAAATACGGCTTCACGACGAAACTAGGACGTTCGGTCGCAAAAGCAAGTTGTTGGCATAGGATAATCAATCCGATGAAGTTGAATGTGTTTTTCATGTATTATTTATTTATTTTTAGCTTACTTATTGACGTGATAAAGTGACCTGAAAGTCACCTTTTCCTGTTTCCCCTGTTTCGGTATTTTCCCATCCCATGTAAAAAGACAGCGTCATGCTGTTTGCATTGACCTTTACATCGAGCTCATCAACCGGTGTCGTTCCCGATAGCGTGATCTTTGCCTGTTCCTCCGTACCCGATACGGACCAAGTGCTTTCGGTTGCGCTAAATACGATCGGACAGTCCTTTCCCAAAAAAGCTTTTGGATTACCGGATTCATCCATGGTAAATACCAGACGCATATCGCCAAAAACTTCCGCCGGTACTTCTGTTGGGGTGATGATCTGTACCGGCTTGGCCCAGGTACCGCTGATGCGGCCCGCCAGCAATTGCTCGGGATTCCCTACTGTTCCATTTATGAGATCTTTCTCGCAGGAACTGCCCCATAGCAACACGGTCAGCAGCAGTACGCGATTTAAAATATGTTTCATATGCCTAATCGATTAAAAATTACGTAATCAGTTCACTTTAAATAAGCGGAAGGGCACATTCGACTTCAATGTACTTCCTTCCAATCCCCATGTACCATCCATACGGATACCCATATGGCTCAGCACATTGACCGCCACGTCGGTAAGACCCACGGGGTAATAAGGGCGACGCTCCGTCGCCGGACCGACCAGTTCCGCATGGTTGTTTTTTCCGCTGTAATCCGTCAACACCGTGCCTCTTGCCTCATCCAGTTTTAGATAAAGGTTCAAAAAGGGCAATTGTGGATGGCTGCTTTTTTCAATGTGCTGCAGGTACATGTGGTCTTTAATAGTCTGTTGCGATAAGGCCGTCGACCATATACGGACTTCGTTAAACGAACCCGCCCAATTCGGCCCACCGTCATTATAGCCGCCCGTACCATCCTGTGAGAGGTAGATGTAATTAAATGGTGATGCCATCAGATCGGTCTCTTTATACGTCAGCGCTGCTCCGCCAACACGTTCCCCATCCTGGTACACAATACACTCTTTGGTTTTATCAAACGTGACGGCAATGTGATGCCATAGACCATCCTCGATCGACTTCGACGATCCGATATCATAACGTGCCCGTAGATTATTGGCAAAGTTGATCTTCCAAGACGAGCCACTCCGGCAGATTACAAATCCCGGATTGCCTCCCGAGCCCCAATCCTTATCGCCCATGATGACCGGGTCACTTGAATTTGCCCCCGCTTTGATCCACATCTCGATCGTAAATTTATCCATGCCCTGCAGCCTTGTACCGGCTATAGGAATGCGTCCGTAGGTACGTTCGCCGGCCGGCGCCTTGTTTATCGTCAGGAAATTATCGGCATTTTCCTTAGCGACCATATTTGCGGTCAGCAGTTCTTTGTTATCCAGATCTGCACCCGAGAATATCAGGGGTACCTTCAGTTCCGCTGCCGTACTGTTCATGGACAGACCGGTTTCCGAACCGCCATGTGTCGACACGACAAAAATAGCCCAGTTTTCACTCCCGTACGTCGCTCTGCTTTGTATCCCATCGACCAGTTGCGCGATATACGTATCCACCTGTTGGATGGCCAATACATAATCCGCTTTGCGCAGCTGGTAGCCCTGGAGCAAGCCAACTTCCTTGGGGCTGCTAAACTGTACGAATACCGCATCCGCTGCCTGTCCCGCCAGCACCTCTTTAGCCTGTTCGAATACCTTTTCATCCGATCCGTGGTTATATTTCAGGTCGGCGTCACTGTTTAATACCGTATTAATCTCCTGCTCGCGTAAAATAGAGGCGATACGGGTAGCCGGAAGCTGGCTTTTTATACGCTTCACCATCGAGGGGTACTGATCCAGTTTATTACCTGTAAAAGAGTTCGCTTGCCGTACACCATGCTTATCAACACCTACACCGGTCAATAAGGTTGACCAGCCCGTTGTCGAGTTAGCGGGCAGCCCACCATACCCTTCCTTACTGTAGGAAGCATCGGCAATCAATCTATCCAGACCGGGTGTGGTTGCGTAGTCTAGCGCGGTGTAGATCATACCGTCCACGCCTATCACCAATATTTTCTTCGTCTTTGCCGTTTGCGCAAACGAATATCCCGTTCCGATCATATAGAGCGCTATGGCCCAAAAAATCCATCTATAATTCATAACGATTATTTAAAAAGCTTGATAACATAACTTCCCGGTCTGCCCAGCACAAAATTCATATTCTCGGTAACGTAAGTGGTATTGACCATACCCCCCACCTCTTCTATGATCTGCCAGGAGCAGTAGGTCTCGGCAGATTTCACCGGAAAATTTACTTTCCAGATTTCGCCTTCGGGGGTATCGTTTACGAACGTACCCTTAAATCCTGAAGCCCTATTGGTCGTAAAATCAATGCGGTCGCCTGGCAAGGGCATACCATTTAAGTGTGCCACAAAGCGGATCTGGTTTGGCGCATCCGCCACGCGCTCAATTTCGGGCGCCTTCGTCATTCCAGTAGACCAACGCGCCACTTCATATTCTTTAAATTCGACAACTACCGCGTCCTGTAGCAAGGTGCTGCCCGAGGAGTTGGATACGCGGATATCAAAGTGGTATTCGCCAGCCGGAATACGGTTTCCTTCCAGGATTTCAACTTTCCCTGTAAATGGGTTTAGCGATACCGCCGGCTTCATGACGGTATCCGTCTTCAGGCGTAGTTCCTCTTCCGATTCGCCACCGACGATAGGTGCTTTATAAGTAACGACCGGGATTTCCTCATTAAATGAAGTTGTTTCGTGACCATTGGTCTCCCATACGTTGACCACTTCAAAGTTCAGTGGCAGCGTCGAGCTAGAAGACAAGAAATCGCCGATGTTCTGCTCCATACCGGATATAGCGTACTGCTTTCTGTTCTTGTACCGCACGTCGGGTGCTATACTTCCCAAACCCGGCACTTCTGTACATCCTATCGGTAGTAATGCTGTACCCATGATAAAAAGGATAAAATTTAGCGTCAGCTTTTGCATTTGAAATTTCATTAGACTGTAAGTTGCTTTTTTGTTAATTAAATCCGAAAACATGCGTATCTGCGACCAGTACATGCACTGTCCCCGTAGTCGTTGCCACATCCGTGACGACAACCTTTGCGGGCGAATAAAACTCCAGGGTCGCAGGCGGATTGAGGTTCACCGAATAGATGATGTAGGCAGCACCCATATTGACATTTCCGAGGTAATCTTCCCGCACCAAATTGAAGCGTGCCTTCTTCCCACTCATCGCCGTCGAATAGGAGTACACCGTCGAAAGCTTTGACCGCATAATCTGCTCGTTCGGAATGATGTAATCGGCAATATATCCTGCCATTTCTGCCATATCTTCGGCCGGTATGGCTTCCAGTGTCTTAGGTCTATTTTCCGGATCTGGATATTTCAGTAACAGGTAATTGTATATCGAATAATTTTGCGGTGCAAAAAAGGTACTGCCTTTGCGGTTTACCAGTTCCTCCAGCTTATTCAATTTAATCAATGTCGTTAACGTGTCGAATAGCGCCGGTTGGCTTTCCAGGTAACTCATTGTTGTACCTTCGTGTACCCCTGTCTGCTCGTCCAAAAGTCCGCCGTCGTTGTAATATGCATCATCGCATCCCGATAACAGGATACCGATGCAACAACATAGGGAGAGAAATAATTTCATAGCCTTATTTTTTGTGATTATTGATTAAACTGCCAGTAGTACGTCTGTTCCATATTCGGATTGTTGGCAAAGGCCTCGTCGCTTACGGGGAAGAAGCCAGCGCCTTCCTTCTCAGCCTGCTCGCTGACGAAAGGGTTGAATTCATGCAAGCGCCCCAGGCGTACCAGATCATATACCCTGTGGTACTCGCCTATCAGTTCGCGCCGGCGTTCGGCCAGGATCTCTTCGATTAGCAACGGCTGATCTTCCCGTGTAAAGCGCGGGATATCTGCGCGCTCCCTTATCAGGTTGAGATAATTAACAGCATCGCCAAGGCGGTTCAAGCGGGCGTCCGCTTCCGCTTTAAGCAGCAACAGATCCGCATACCGGAAAATCGGTACAGGCGAATCCATCCGGTTGTAGGAACGATCCTTCGCCTTTCTAAACTTGGCAAACATAATCTGGCGTTCGCCATTTTGTAAAGGATCATCAAAGATCGGACGCAGCTCGCTTGCGCTACCCGAAAAATCAATGCTTTGAAAAAACTCGGCTACCCGTTTATCCGAACCATCACGGGCGTAATCCGGGAATATCTCCAGAATTTTTGACTTCGGCACGGCTAACGACAGGTCCGAACGGTCGGTATACGGGTTTGTCAGGTAATAGGTCAGGATATGACCGTAGTAATCTGAAAACTCGCCAAACTGATTATCGTAATATAGCTGAAATACCACCTCGTTTGATTCCCCTTTATCAAAGAGGTTTCTAAATTCCGAAATCGGGGCCAACCCAAATTGCTTAGAATCGATGATCAGTTGTAATTTATCCGATGCCATGTCGTATTCCTTCAGCCACATGTAGGCGTGGGCCTGTAAAGCCAGTGCGGCGCCCTTAGTACCTCGCGAACTAGACAACTTACGCGTCATGCCCTTATATTCCCAAGGAAGATCCGGAAGCGCCATTTCCACCTCATCCACCACCATCTTCATCACCTCGTCCAGCGGCTCGCGCCCAAGTGGAGTTACATTACGTGCCTGTAAATTGACCGGTACATCACCCCATATGCGTGCCGCATAAAAGTGCGACATGGCCCTGAGAAAACGAGTTTCTGCGAGCAGTTCTGCTTTTCTATTGTCGGCAAAGCCCTCGTTGATCTCCGGCACGCGTTCCAATACAAGGTTACACTGCTCGATGGCGCGGTAAAAAAGACGCCAATTCGTCATCGGTTCTAGCTGCGTGCGGGCAATCAAGCGGTTTTCAAAACCTGCCTGCCAATCGCCGTCGTTATTCGGCGTGATCCAGTCGCCCGAACGGGCATCGCCCCAGAAATAATAATCACCCCAGGCCCCGTTGCGTGTGGTGGATGGGGTATCGTCTTTAGTCAGACCAGACAGTCCACGCCGGAAGATAGAGAATGCTGCTGCAACCGCTCCTTCCGCATCGCTGGCCTTTTGCCAGGCCTGGTCTTCGGTAACCGTATTAATTGGAAGCTCGTCTAGCCAGTCCTTACAGCTTGAAAGCGACAGGATCAAAACAGCTAGCGTTGCTAAAAGAATATTGTTCTTCATACCTGTATTGTTATTTGTATACATAAACCATCAATTTTTTAAAGTCCCAGGGAAAGGCCGAATAATACCATGCGCCGCATCGGGTAGCCACCCGAGTTATCAAACCCGTCGAGCGTAACCAATTCAGCATCCGGACCGCTGTAACGCTGGAAAGTCACCAGATTATCTACAGTGCAGTACAGGCGTACCCTATCAAACGGAATCCGTTTCAGCAGTGGTTTTGGCAACGTATAGGCCAAGGTTGCCGATTTGATCTTGAAATAAGATCCATCTTCCACATATTCCGAGTCGTAATCCACGATCTGAGAAGCATCACTCCATGGGTTTAGGGTCGGATAGCGGGCCTGGTCACCGCTTTTTTCCCAGATCGAATAGCGGTCGAAATCAGGTAGCGAAGTCGTTCCGGCGAAGTCCTTTCCAAATCGTAACCTATCCAGAAGTTCGGTATTGACAATGTCGCGGCCAATGACAAACGTAGACACCACATTAAACGAGAAGCCCTTATAATAAAAGTCGTTTGTCCAGCCCCCGGTCCATTTTGGGTTAGGGTCTCCCGCCAATACCCGGTCGTCCACGTCGATGCTAAAGTCATTGTTCTGATCTTTGAAATTTCGGTCACCGACGGCAAGCTTTTTGTTCTGCAGACCGATTAGGCGTCTGCCGGTTTTGGCATCGACCGGAATTTCGTTTTCACTTTGATAGATCCCTTGGGATTCGTAGAAAAAGAATCCGTTAAGCGGTGCACCGGAGCGCACGATCGAACCAAAATCCTGACCCGATGTACTGATCTTGATGATATCCGCATTTCCATCAGGAAGGGCTACCACGCGGTTTTTGTTGTATGCAAAATTAAGTCCCATATTCCAACTGAAATCCCTCATCGACCTCATGTTCGTGTTTAAGGTGAATTCCACCCCGCGATTCAGCACATCTGCCGCATTGCGATACACCTCATTATATCCCGACGTCGTCGGCAATGCGGTTGTCAACAGAAGCCCTTTCGTCAACTTCTCGTACACATCCACCACTACTTCTACCTTGTTATTAAAGAGGGACAGGTCCATTCCGATGTTGCCCATTTGGCTTTTCACCCAGGTGAGGTCTTCATTCTTAAAACCGTCATACCAGGTCGGTGTAAAACCGGCAATACCGCCGTATGTAATCTGCAAGAGGGATTGATACTGATCCAGCGAGCCGCCGTTCATGACGCCCAAGGCCAGGTAATTCTCATCCCAAGTGGTACCCGACAGACCGTAACTACCCCGTATCTTACCGTTGTTCAACCATTCCCAATCCGCAAATAAGCTTTCTTTGTTGAAGTTCCAACCTGCCGATACCGACGGGAAAAGCCCCCAGCGGTTAGCCTGTCCAAATTTTGAGGATCCATCCGTCCGGATAGAAGCCCCCAATAGGTATTTCTGATTAAAGGAATAATCCACCCGGCTGAAATACGACAGCAAGGTATTTGCGCCGTAGTTGCTCGTTCCGATATCGTTTTCTCCGGGCCATTTCACGTTGTTGGATAACAAGGGCGCACTGGCTACGCTGCTCACGTTGGTCACCTTTGATTCCATCTTTTCGGCACTCTGCCCTACCAAGATGCTTAGGCTATGGCCATCGCCAAAGCGGGGCGTATAATTAAGGGTATTTTGAAACAGCAGGTTTCGGTTCTCCCCTACACCGCTCTCATTCGTACCCCATAAGGTGCGGCGGGATTGGCTGAATGCGTCTCTCATGGCCCGCGTATATTCCAGGCTCAAACTCACCTTATACATCAGGTCGTTTAAAATCTTCCAAGATACGTCCGAACTGAAGCGGATACGGTCGTTTACGTTGGCATTCTTACCCAGTCCATACACTTCTGTACCGGCCACCATCGGATTGGTGGGCAAAGGCATTAAGGACGAAAAATTAGTAGACAGATTTCCAGGATTCCGTGTTTGATCCGTACGCGAAAGCGCTAAGGTATTGTTGATCACCAGTGCGTTGTTTAACGCGTTAAAGGTGGTATTGGTCATTGTACTATACCGTTTAAAGCCCGTATTAAATAAAATCCCTTCGTTATCCAGGTAGCCTAGACTTACGCTATACTGGCCAAAATCACCCGCACCGCGTACCGAGGCATTGTAATCCTGCGTTACGGCCGTATTGTACAGGTAATCCTGCCAATCGGATGAATTGTTGTAAAATGGATTGGTTACATCGGTGTACATGCTCGGCATGGCCACACCATAAGGTGCATAAAGCGCATAGAGGTGGGCCACTTGCTCCCGCTCCTTCTGCCCCCCTGCTACATCCAGCAAGCGCGGCACAAAATTAATACCTGTACGGCTGTTGATATTGATCTGCGGTTTGCCCCTTTTCCCTTTCTTGGTCGTAATTAAGATCACCCCGTTGGCCGCCCGTGAACCATATATGGCCGCAGCATAGGCATCCTTCAGTACCGTTACCTCCTCGATGTCGCTTGGGTTAAGATCCGCAAGTACATTGGTGCTGGTCACCGCAAATTCATCGCTCGTACGGGAAATGATTGGCACACCGTCTACCACATACAAGGGCTCCGATATGGCCGAGCCGTCGTCGCGGCTTACCGCAGCCAACCCACGGATTATCACATTGGGCGTAGCTCCCGGTTCACCGGAATTCAGCTGGATATTCACCCCCGCCACGCGGCCCTGCATCATCGATTCAAACGACTCGGCCACCTGGTTCTCCGTTATCTCTTCCATTTTAAGCGTGGACACCGCTCCCGTTAGTTCCTTTCGCGTCTGCGAACCGTAGCCAACCACCACGACATCGTCGATTCGGGATTGGTTTTCCTCCAGTTCGATCAGCAGCCTGTCCGTGGACGCATATACGCGTTCCGTAGCTTTAAAGCCCACCGAGCTCGTGACGATGATATCGCCTTGCTGAAGTCTCAGGGTAAACACCCCTGCATCATCTGTTTTCGCACTGCGCGTCGTACCTTTTACCTTGACGGTAACGCCCGCAATGGCGTTCCCCTGCTGATCCACGACCTTCCCTGACTTTACACCTTGCGCCATGAGGAGTACGGGAATTGTCATCATCAAGAAAAGAAAATACGTACCTTTTATTATTGCCTTCATTTGCATCTCTATTACATTCGTGTTTAACACCGTTGGTTATCTGTTATTTAGACCAGTACTTATTTTGTTCGAGTCCGTTCGTTCGTATGCTCTGTGCCGATAAGGGCCAGTAGGCCGCTCCTAGCGTTATATCGCTTTCCGTATAAGAAGGGAGAAACTGTCTGATCTTATCGAATCGGATCAGGTCAAAGAAACGCTGCCCCGACCCCATCAGTATTCGCTGCCGCTCACGCAGCAGGGCATCGGCGAATGTACCCGCAGTTAACAGCGCATAGTTTTCCGTAGCACCTATAGCCGCTGTCGTCAGATGCGATTTGGCTGTCTCCAGCTGTCCGGCGCGCCACGCCGCTTCCGCCATCAACAGGCTGATCTCCTTGGTCGAGTAGAGCAGCAGCATGTTCTGTTCTTCAATAATTAAGGAAGCCGTCGTTCCCGCTTCCGGGATGGTAAACATCGACCGTCGCGTATCCCCTACGGGATAGATAGCATCCAGCTTTTCCTTGGTTATAGTTATGGGGTTGCCCGTGTAGGGCTGCTGCGTGATATCGGGATCGCTATCCTTTCCCAGAGACAGGCCCAAGTTGGAAAGGCTGTCTGCACCTTGACCTTCAAAAACAGCGGTCAATCCGTCATACGCTTCCTGGCCTTTGCCCAACCACAGCTGTTGATGGGCCAGTAATAAACATACCGCCGTCTTGTTAAACCGCACCTCCGTTAAGGCTGTACTCACTATACCATCGTCGTTTAACAGGAGACGTGGCAATAAAGGTTTTGCTTCTGCCGCCCACTGTACACAGCGTGTCAGCACCTCTTGCTGGGTCAGCAACTTACCGCGATCCGTGGCCTCCGCAGAAGGCACCGTTCCCCAGATACGGGTCAGGTAGAAGTATGCCATGGACTTCAGTGCCAGCGCTTCGCCACGGTACAGGTTATATTGGTAGCTGCTCAACATTTCCCCTTTTGCGGAGCCTAATTTTTCCAGCAAATAATTCGCATCCTGTATGGCATCATAAAAGTAGCCCCAGTCTGTGAGCTGCCTCAATGGTAAGGTACCGTTCGTTAATCGCTGTGCCGCCATATCATCCATAAAATCTACTTCTAGGGTCAAATCACCGGCACGGCCTTCGCCGTACATCAACCAGGCATGGTTATGCAGCAGCGCCCGTCGCATATCCACATAGATGCCGACTACGGCCTGCTCGAGTTTCTGTGGCGAGTCGTAATAGTCAGTCGCTATGGTTCTATTCTCCACTTCGTCAATGGTGAGGTAATCCTCACAGGAAGAGAATATGAACAGTAACAAGGCTACGAGCGCACACCATGTTATAGGCTTTATTTTATTCATCACCGTATTTTTTATGTCGTTTATCTGGAGGAGGACCGTATTCCGGATACCGCAATCTCCTATTAAATTGATTCTCATATCGTGTATTAAAAAGTAAGTTTGATGCCCAAAACCACCGACGCCGGCAAGGCTGTGCCCGTGTAGCCGAGGTCGGCTTTACGGATACCCGTTATATTTTCCGCTGGGTTAAGTCCAGAGTAGCTAGAAAGCGTCCATAAGTTTTCGCCTGTCAAGGTCAGTGCGGCATCCCTAATTTTCCATTTCTGCAGGTAATCGCCAAATTGGTAGGAAACACCAACTCTGCCCAAGCGCACAAAATCAACGGATTCTATGTGCTGGATTCCCTGGTAACCGAAACCCGCGTTGCCGAGGTCGTTCCTAAAATAAAACGCCGTTTCACCGCTCGCCATGGGAAATCCGGCCTGTAACTGCTCTGCCACATACGCACTTTCGTATGATTCCAGCACCGCATCGGCACCCAGGCTATAGGTCAGCGTAAAACCGACGGCGATCTTTCCAAAACGCAAATCATTTGTAAAGCCACCAAACAGCTCCGGTTGGCTATTGCCTATGATGCGACTTTGGCTACCTTCATAAGCCATGAGCGAACTGATCCGATCTCCGGTCGTTAAAGCCGAAAGGTGGGCTAAGCTGGTTTGCTGCAGGTCCGCAGGAAGCTCCGTTACGCTATTTCGGTAGGCTGCAATATTCAGATTGCTGCCCCAGGAAAATGCACGACTACGTACCCACTGCCCCTGCACGTTCATTTCCAGTCCATGCAACTGCAGTGCCGCACCCGTTTCAAAGGTGTAGTCTAACCCCTGGATGTTCGGTAGGTAGCGCATGTAGGTAAAATCGCGGTACCGCTTATTGAAATACCCCAGGTCCATGCGCAGGTAAGACTGTATATCCACATCAACCTTTGCATTAAATTGATAAATCTCCACACTTTTTGCATCGGTAAAAGGTGCATAACGCTGCGTAATGCCAAGCTTATTGCCGCCGTAGTAATCTCCCAGACCTATGAGCTCTCCGCGATATTGTTCCGGTCCCGACCGTTGCCCGGTCTTACCGTATCCGACTTTAAGTCGAGCCGGCAGATCCGTATCTTCGCGCAGGTCGTAGGCGAGGCTTAGTGCGGGATAAAATGCCCACTTATCTTGGTACAGCGAGCTGCCATCTGCACGGGCGACCATATGTAGAAAGAGCTTCTGTTTATAATCCCAGTTGAGTGTACCGTAGAAGGAAAGCAACTTCTCCCGTTCGCTGTCGGAATAGGCCCTGGCCTGATTCGCGTTGTATCCTGTAACCACCTTCACATAGTCTGACCCGCCACTTTCCAAACCTTTCATGCCGTCCACGGCGGTTATGCGGTGGTCGGAATTAATAAACTGATTTCCGACGGTGACCTTTAGGTTCAGTATGTCTGAAAAACGATGCTGATAGTTCAGGCTCGTGTTTACGCTCACTATCTGCCGTTTGAAGGCCTCGCTACCTGCCATCACTTGTCCATCCAAGATATTAGACGGAATATACAGGTTCCTGCCGGCGGTTTCGTAAGATAGGCCAGCCACCGAGCGTACATCAAACCTAGGCGAAAAACGATAGTGGAGATCCATTGATGAAAGCAGGCCGACATTTTTATTATCGTCCATGAAAAAACTTTCGTCTGCTACTTCCGTACCCGATAGGTCGCGGTTGTACTGCCCTGCATACCGTCCGTTTCTATCGGCAAGCGCGAGGTTACTGTAAAACTGTATGGAAAACGGTTCGGCAATGTTATATTTCGCATTCACGAACAAATTCTGCCGCTGGAAACCCGCGTCCTTTATTGCGCCAGAAGCCATATAGTTATTCATTCCGAACAGGTATGACCCGTAATCGCCACCGCCATCCACCGAAATATGCTGCCGCTGAATGAGCGACTGTTTTGCATATACTGCAGCACGCGACGCCGAATGGTAATTGTAGAAGGCATCCTTTTCGGCATCGAACCCGGGTACATAATCTACCCCTGCAGCAGCTTGGGCGCGCACATGAAGTGGACCCGAAGTACCTTGTTTAATAATGAGGTTGATCGCACCATTCGGCGCCTGTACACCCAATGCAGCCAGCTGATCGATGTCTTTGATGATCTCTACGCGCTCGATCTGTTCGGCGCTGTAATACGTCAGTGGATTGATACCGGTCACCGCAGAGGGATTCGCGATGATGGGCACCCCGTTTACCATAAAAAGAGGCATGGTCGACTCATCGGTCGTGTTAAGATGTAGACCACGCAAATTAATGATCGACTGGCTCCCCGCTGTACCCGTCCAACTTTTAACCTGCAACCCAGCGGCCTGGCCCTGCAATAGATTTTCCAGACCAGCTGTGTTTGTTGCAGGCAGACTATCGAGTACTAAAATCTCCTGCGCGTGGATGCTCTGCAGCCCGGCGAACGAAGCAAATACAGCCACGGTAAATTTCCAAACATCTTTCGGTAATAATTTCATATGTATATTAATTGACTTTTAATGTTCATAGCATTCAGCAAGACCAAAGTCTGTACATTTGTCGCGCTGAAATGTTAAGCAATATTAAACATTGTTTATTAATACAATACTATCCCGAAATTAAGTTATCATTAAGTACAGCAGTGTGCAGCACGCGAAAGCATTGACTAACACGATCCAATTCCACGCTTGACCAAGGGGAAATACAAGTACATGAGTTATACAGGTGTTTTATTAACGAACTTGCTGTTGACAAAAGCTTAGAGGGGTAAAGCTGCAACAATTCGATTAAATCGTGAGGAGAGTGATAACACAGAATTTAAACAATACTATCTGTATATGAACTATACTATAGCATTACAATAGCGAATAAGTTTCGGGAAGTCATTTTAGATGAAACGTGGATCGCAAATACCAATTGCACCGTTTGTCATATCCCTTCCGCCATCATCTCCAAACACATTCTGCCATTATGGTAAGGGCATTTCCAAAAACCAGCCTTGTCGTCCTGATCATTAGCCGATCCATCCTCCAGACGGCTCCAGTACCATTCGCCATTTTCTTTATCCACAATATGCTGCTGGATGTAACCCCACAACGCTTCTGCCCGTTGTTTCGAGGTATTGTCTTCCAATATCGTTGCCATGTACTGATAACCCACTACGGCTTCAGCCTGCACCCACCAGTGTCGCTCTCTGTCCAAGTGGCCGTTTTTAAATTCATAGGCCATACTTCCATCAGGTAGTATGCCTTCTGCAGCTGCCTCGGCAATCTTGCCGATCATCAGACGAACCTCATCTTGGAGTTCAACATTACCCAGTACCGTTACTGCTTCCCACAACAACCAGGCAGCTTCGATATCATGTCCATAAGAAATCACGTCGCCTTTGGTGTTCCATTCACGATCAAAGAACAACTGCAAATGTCCCGTTTCCGTGTTCAAGATCTGATTCAGAAATACACGAATCAAGTCGTGCTGAGCAACGAGCAAACGTTCATCTGGCCACACCCGGATCAAGTTTGTATACGCTTCGAGGATATGTAAATGCGTATTCATAGTCTTGGCTTCATTTTCATCCTTTTCACTCAAGCGCATATCCGCTATAGGTTGCCAATCTTCCGTAAAAGCTTCCCAATATCCACCCAATTTTTCATCCTTACACGTCTCTATGGCATGGAACAAAGCGATCGCCAAATCCAGTGCTTCCTCCTCACCTGTCGCCCTGTAATATTCCGAAAAAGCATAGAGTGCAAAACCCTGCGCATAAGTTTGTTTCTTACGATTTACCGGCTTTCCCAGGTAATCCACTTCCCAAAATACCCCGCCCTGCTGTAGATCCAGAAAATATTTTTTGATGTACACGAAGGCACGTTTGGCCATGCTGAGATATCGTTTTTCCTGCAATACCCGATAAGCCGCCGAGAAAGTCCAAAGCACCCTGGCATTCATCACTGCACCCTTATTCGCCTTAGGCAACAGCTGGTTTTTCCCATCGATAGCGCCGTAAAACCCGTCATGTTCCTCATCCACCATCTTTTCTTCCCAAAAGCGTAGGATATTATTCTCCAGTTCTTTTTTAAATCCGTCCATCAATACTATATATTATTTACGTGTTATCGCCTAAATCCTTCTTTTTTCCAATTCTATAGTGATATCCAGCATCTTCTTCTCACTCAATGGATAAAGACTGATGAACAACACGGATAACACGGTACCAATCGCGGGGAAAAAGCTCAGGAACATACGTATTCCAGATAATGTTTCGGCACTCTGCACCTGGTTAGCCTGAAAACCGTAGTAGCCCAATAGCCATCCCGTTACCGCGGTACCAAAAGCCCAACCCAATTTCTGGCTCATCGACGACGAGCTAAAGATCAAGCCCGTAGCACGGTTTCCGGTCCGCAATTCCGAATAATCCGCACAGTCGGCATACATAGACCACAACAACGGAAAAATTGCCCCTGCACAAATGCTTATCAAGACCTGAAGTACGAAAATCAGGAGCAGCTCATCACGTTCTAACCAATAAAAAGAGATACTCGCTGCCGTCGCAATTAGCATTGCCCCCATATAGGTATTCTTCTTGCCAATCTTATTACTTAGCGGAGCTGCCGCAACCACACCGATAATGTTGGCGGCCTGCCCTAAGGCTAAATATAGACCGCTTAAAACAAAGGGAATATTGAGCAGCACGATATTGTCGAATTGGTCTTCACGTACATAATACTTGAAGTAATACAGGGTCGCTCCATCCCTAATTGAATTAAATACCAGCGCAGCTACACCTGCTCCCAACAGGATCCACCAAGGCCTATTGTTCAGTAGATCACGAATATCCTGTTTAAGTGTCGAACTCGTCGACGCGATAGGAATCACCCGTTCTTTCGTCCAATAGAAGCACAACAAAAACAGTAAGACCGAAAAAACAGCAATGACCGTAGCTGCCATAAACCATCCGTGCTGCTGATCGGTTATGTTCTGACTATTTTTGCTAAAATAGTTTACCAATGGATTGAACAGTAATAACGTCACAAAGCTTCCGATATAGGCAAAAGTCATCCTGAATGTGGCCAGCACATTGCGAACCTTTGGGGATGGGCTCATTACGCCCAATAATGAAGCATAAGGTACGTTAATTGCAGAGTATACCATCATCATTAACGAATACGTGAGATACGCATACACCATCTTCCCTACACAATCTAATGCGGGCGTAAAAAACGTAAACGCACCGATTACACCAAAAGGGATCGCGACATACAAAATATAAGGTCTAAACTTGCCCCATTTCGTCCGTGTGCGGTCGGCGAAAGCCCCCACAATAGGATCAAATAAAGAATCCCAAACCCGTGTGATCAAAAACATCGTACCTACAGCTTTTGCCTCCATGCCGAAGATATCGGTATAAAAAAACATTAAATACATACCAAACAGCTTCCAGAACATAGAAGATGCAGCATCTCCTAAGCCGTAACCGACTTTCTCCCGAAGGGTAACTTTATCTGATTTCAATTCCATAACAGGGGCTAAATTGACGCCTAAATTAATGATTTAAATTCTTTGAAATAATACGAGATAGCACATCTACAGATACCGCCGACCGAAAACCGTCTTCAGCAGTGTTTAAGCAGTAGTCCAAGAGCCTATCAACAGAAGAAACAGCTACATGCATACGTGTATCGCTTGATGCGTAATAGATAAAGACGGTTCCATCGTCATCCGCAATCCACCCGTTTGTAAACAATACATTCGAAACGTCCCCTACACGCTCTTCGCCCTGCGGAGCCATTAAATGTCCGGCCGGTTCAGCGATCAACCTGTCGGGTTGATTGCGATCGGTCAAGAACACATACAGGACGTAACGAAGCCCCGCCGCACAGGCGCGGACACCATGTGCCAGATGCAACCAACCTTTTTCGGTTTTAATGGGCGCTGGTCCCTGTCCATTTTTCAACTCTTTGATCGTATGATATTGGCGCGAATTCACAATTTTTTCCTCCAGAACGATGGCTTTTTCCATACTATCCACTACCGTCCAACCGATTCCCCCTCCGCTTCCCGCGTCGATGAAACCATCTTGCGGACGTGTGTACAATGCATATTTTCCGCCTACAAATTCCGGATGCAGGACCACATTCCGCTGCTGACTTGTTGACTGTAAATCGGGTAAGCGTTCCCATGTCTTTAAATCTTTTGTTCGTACAATACCCGCAGCGGCAACAGCAGACGATAAATCGCCGGGCGCAGCGTTAGGGTCTTTGCGTTCCGTACAAAAAACACCATAAATCCAACCGTCTTCATGCTGGGTAAGGCGCATATCATATACATTCGTATCCGGAGTCTCCGTTTCAGGAATAACGATGGGGTAATCCCAGAATCGAAAACCGTCAACTCCATTCGAGCTCTCTGCAATGGCAAAGAATGATTTTCTATCATTGCCTTCCACTCTGACTACCAAAATGTACTTCCCTTGCCACTTGATGGCACCTGCATTGAATGTACCGTTAATGCCAAAACGCTCCATCAAGTAGGGGTTACTCATTTCATCGAGATCAAAACGCCAGTGTAAAGGAGTATGATCTGCCGTTACTACCGGATTGATATACCGCTCGTAGATGCCATTTCCCGGCAACACCGCCTCATTCTTTTTATTCAACAATTGCTCATAAGCCTCCTTTACGGCGGCCAACCGGTTCTCAAATTTGCTATTCATTTCTTTTGCCAATGTATTTATGTGGTCTATGTGACTTGTGTTTTCTAATGTTAAAATAAGTGCACGGTAAATTTTGCCAATTGTTCGCGCCAAAATGCCCACTCGTGTCCGGCCGGTGCTTCGTCACTTTGATAGGCTATCCCTTCCTTGTCCAAGGCCTTTAAAAAATTCAAATGACCTTGGTAACGTGGATCTTTGGTTCCACAGCTCGTCCACAGGATCTTGATGAGCCCATTTATCTCTCGTTTTTTATACTCCCATTCCGGCACGTATTCCGAAAGATTTAACTTCTCATCGCTTAGCAGCCCCGAGCTGAACTGACCGATGTAGTTAAACTTATCCATATTTCGCAGCCCGATCACGAAAGCCTGTCCACCGCCCATCGATAAGCCGGCGATAGCCCTTCCTTTTTTGGATTTATGTACGTGAAACCGCTCTTCTACCAGCGGAATCACATCATTAAGCAGTTCATGTTCCAAGATGTCCATCCCTTCTTTTGAACTCCCTCCCGCCCAAGAACCGTCTGTATGTCCGTTGGTCATGACCACCAACATGGGTTTCGCCTTACGCTCTGCAAGGAGATTGTCAAGCACATCCGCTACGCGTCCGTCACGTATCCAGCTCCCCTCATCGTCTCCACCACCATGCCGCAGGTATAAAACCGGAAAAGCCTCCCCCTCTTCGTTATATCCGGGTGGCACGTAGACATATACCGTTCTATTCTTTTGTAGCGTTGTTGCACGATAGCGCAGTATACGTACCTCACCATGTGGCACATCTTTGGTCTGGTCAAAAAGAGGGGCTCCTCCTCTGGTCTCGAGGATATTTCCATATATAGAGGTACCATGCTTAACCCGAGGATTTTCTAAATCCAACATCGTGAGTCCATCCACTTTAAAATGGTATTGATATATACCGGGGGATAGGGAATCCACGACAACAGACCAGATACCCTGCTCGTCCTTCTTCATTTTCCATTCCTGAATATCCCAATCGCCTAATTCGACGAAAACGGTCTTTGCATGAGGCGCCTTAAGACGAAACGTTACCTTTCCATCTTTCCCGACCTGCGGCGAAAAAGTAGTCGTACTCGGATTCCACCATCCATCCGTGCTGAAATTGCTTCCGCCGATAGTTTGCGCGGTGACAGCGCACAGGCAGAACATCAACAGTAAACTCGTTAATATTATTTTTATAGATTTCATATCCAAAGCATTAAATAGGCCAAACATAGGTTGCAATAGCTCCGGCAGCTAAAGAAAGATTAACAAAACGCCCCCTGTACTGAATCTTTACACTCCGGTCAGTAAACGAACTGTTTGCTACAATGAGGACAATCTTTCCCTCAGGTGTCTTAAATGCAACATTTGGCAATACATTGCCCTGCGCGATGTGAGTCGTCCTTGTAATTTCAGCATTTTCCTCATCTGTCGTTAAATTGACCACCCCATCAAACGGGCCATTCGATTGGATGCGCACAGAACCCGTAGGAACGAATTTAGAAGCTTGCGCTATAACATGAAAAGCTACATTTTTGGAGACCGCGTCGCCATCAAGTGTAAGTGCACCTTGACAGATAGAACAGCCCCCATTATCGGTATGTGGATCATTATGAGGATCTGCAGCAAGATTCCATAAAATCAGGTTCTTACTCCAATTGCGCATCGTCCCAATCACCAAACGTTCTACTTGATAGGCAATATTCATGATGGGCACATCAGTGTTCTGGGTAACCATCTGCTCTGTAAAATAAATATTCTTATCCGGTCGTGCCTGATGAACGAGGGACATGGTACTTATATCGCCACCGTAATGATGAAACCCCGATCCATCCACATACCTGTCCAGTTCCATATCATTTAATAAAGCCAAAGGATAATCCGGCCGGTCGCAGTTATGATCAAAAAGCACAATCTTTGTTTCCGGTACGTTTTTGTAAAAAAGAGGCCCTAAGTGATCCCTCAAAAACACACGCATCTCGGGTACTGTAATAGGCATACTAGGTGTGTTTCTTGAATTCAGCGGCTCATTTTGTACCGTAATAGCATCGATCACAATCCCCTCCTTTTTCATTTCCTGCACATAACGCAGTAGGTATTTTGCATATACCGCATAGTATTCCGGTTTTAGCGAACCTCCCTGCACCTTTCCGTTGGTTTTCATCCATGTCGGTGCCGACCACGGGGAAGCCATTATTTTTAGCGTAGGATTAATGGCTAAAATTTCCTTTAGCACGGGGATGATATCATCGTAATCATGTCCCAAACTAAATTTTCTCAACGCTACATCCGTTTCACCATCCTTTAAATCGTTATAGGAATACACAAACCGATTGAGGTCAGAAGCGCCGATACTTAAGCGGAGGTAATTGATCGAAACATCATTCGTTCCTTTGCCGAATAACTCTTTTAATAAAGCAGAACGCGACGATGGGCTCATCTCATGAAGCAGCTCTGCGCTTCCCCCCGTCAACGCAAAACCAAAGCCATCAATCTCCTGAAATGTTTGCCGTTCGTCTACTACAATTGGAAAATGTCTGCCGTCATTTTTCCCAAAGAGCTGAATAGGCTGCTCTTCCAGAAGTGCCGAACCGTCAGCTTTCGTAATCCAGCTTCTTACGCCAGGTTGCTGCGCAAAACCAGAAGACAGCCATACTAGGGCTAGCAAATGGAGCAAGACAGGCAGTATATTCCATATTTTCATGCTATCATTATTTGAATGTTATACAAGGTCTATTATCTATAAAAGTGGCTAGTTATAACCCATTACAAAGATAGCGGTGGGTGCAAATCAAGACTAGTATTATTTTATCCGTTAATAATGCAAATCATACAAAAAACACCTTAAAAGCACGATAGAACATCTTTTTAGATGTACTATTTTATCCTTCCTTCTGCTGTTGCCCGCTGTCAACTCGTATATGCATAAAGGAAAACTTTCATGATCCACTGAATCACCAACAGGCATGAAAATTCTTGATGGCCTTTGGGAATAGACACTTTCAGAAAAAAAGGAAGGGCAACGTACATTACCCCTCCTTTTTTGTTTGCTGAAATCACTACATCACTATGGATATACCAAATTTGGATAGTGGTAATGGAAATCATTGGTCGCATTCTTTATCGTCACTACTTTCTTAACCAAACAAAATACCAATATGCTTACTTACAGATATTTAAACTACAAACCATTCACTTCCTTCAACAGCAACACCCGATCAGAACCATATACTTCTTTGATTGTCTCGATGCTATTGTGTTCGAATACAAGCTCAGACCAGCCCATAAAGAAAATCCAATCTTTTTGTTCCTGCAATACAGTTACAGAAGGTAATTTTTGACATTCGCCTATTCCCATAGGTTTGCCATTTGCGACCCGTTTTATAGTCTCATATTTTTCTTTTGAAAATCCAGAAGCATCATCATAGACATCAAGGGAGACGATATCCCAATACTTATCACCCGGGTTGTACAAATCGGCATCCTTATCCAGGGATGGAAAGTCCTGAATATTCCATACCCATATTAAATTGTCGAGCCCCTTTTCTTTTACCATGTAATCATGCACCCAACGGTACAGTTTAACGGTACCCTCTTCACCCGGACGGCCACCCCACCAAAACTTTCCTTGATTCATCTCGTGAAACGGCCTGAACATAGCCACCACCTTATTGTCTTTTAATCGCCGAAGATGGACGGCTACTTCCTCCATCATCGTAACGAATTGCGTATGGATGCTTGTTCCCTCGGTAAAAAGTTCCTCCCATTGTTTATCCGTTAATGTGCTCAACACCCCTTTACCATCATCCCAGGCACAAGGCTGCCCGTTTGCAGGATTACAGGCGTGCCACATGATATTAACGATTGCACCGTTTTTAAACTGCTCAATCGCTTCGCTAATCATGGTTTCGCGGTGTTCAATATTTTCCTTTTGAAACAAGAAATCGCCGCTCCACAATGCAGGATAATCACCTACCGTTTTATGTACCGCATCGGTCCACTGTGCCGGCTTACTGTTCGGTTCCCGATTGTGAATGCCACCGAGCACATACTTCGATTTAATATCGGATAAGAATTTCAGTATACGACTTTTCTCCGCCTCGATCACACCCGAAGCCGAGTCGACCGTTTGCGTCATCGTCGTATCACGTTGTTTTGCGGTCGATCCATTTTCGCCCCCGCAGCCCGACAGCATTATTAAAGCCGCCGCGACCAGTCCTTGATAGTACAGTTTCCCTTTCACCATGCAAATATTTTTAATTTAAAAATGCGTTAATTAACCGTGACCTCTTCCGCCATTACATACATATTAGGCAAATCTTTGGAGAATAAGCTCACCGAACTCCGATACAGTACCTTGAAATCTTCCACCGAACTATGCCCTTTCCACGGACCATAGAAGTGAAACCCCTCCTTCAGGGGATCGTACGCGTTCCGCCACAGCACCACCATGCTTATCTTTTTACCGATCAACGGTGTCAGTATTTCCTTCGTCCAATACTCGGTATACGGCGCACCTCCATTTCTTATCCCTTCTATTCCTACTTCCGTTACACCAGAGGGTTTAAGCTTTTCTTTCGACAGCTCCTGCAACGCTTTAAGATTAGACTGGAAAGCCTGCGTATTGGCGCCGTGATAACAATCCATTCCAATAAAATCCACGAAGCTATCTCCCGGCCAACGAAACAACAGCTCCTCCCGGCCGCCTACGTTATCCCGTTGCGGCGAGATCGCATAAATAAAGTTGTTTACACCCTTCACCTCTTTTAAATAGTTCAAGGTAAATTTCCAAAGTTGAATAAATTCATCGTTTGTTGTACACTTGCTTCCCCACCACGACCATTGTTGTGTGTGTTCGTGAAAAGGCCGGTAAATAATGGGGATCAGTTTTCCCTGCTCGTCTTTAAGCGACAGGGCAAATTCCGCTAAGTTATCCAGCCACTGCTTAAATTTTACATTTGTGGCGCTTCCGTCCTGTAGAATCTGTTTGGCCACATCGTTGGATGAGTTGTCCCAAGAATCTCCTCCCGTAAGGGGATTATTCAGGTGGCACACCGCCGTAATTACTTCACCACGCTTGCGTGCTTCCAGAATGGTCCTTTTCCGTACGGCATTTAGGGTAGATGTCGCCTTGCGGTCGTCCATCACCTCGGCAAAATCGACACTGAATACAGCCGGATAATCCTCCACGATTTCGTAGACATCCGACCGACCAGGTTCGTTCATCCATTCACGTCCATAGATCAACGCGTCATGGTGCCCAAACATAAATCCTTTGCTCTGTATTCGCCAGAGCTGCGAATAAAGCGCTTTCGTTTCCGCCGTAGCAGATTTATCGTATAAGCTCAATGACACCGCCTCATCCTTGCCCTTGTCATCATCGATGCTATCGTCTTTCGATTTCCCACATCCTACGGTAACCATCAAAAGAAAGGCAAAACTTAAAATCGTATTTTTGTTCATAACCCGTTATTTAGTTCTTTTTAACTTCGACCCAATATCTTCTCGGCTTTTTAACGAACTTATCGTAGTCCGAGTAAATAGCCGACCAATCATCCGTACCGTTCAACGCAAAGGCAAAAGCATTATGCTGTATCGTCTTGGTGAAACCGTTACCCAAATCTTCTGCCGTAGCTCCTAAGAAAGAGCAATTTACACGCGTTCCATCCGCAAAAATTAAGGTGAGTACATCCGTAGTATAATCCCTTTCCCATGTACCTTCACCCTTTGGCAGCTTGCGATAAAAATGATTCACATCGGTACGCGGATCAAGGATATAGGTAAAATCCGCATAGAGACCATCCGCTCCGGCATCATTTATAAAATCCCCTGTCGTTCGGCCTGTAGGCGTCACACCGGTCAGGGTAAATGTCAACTTGTTATCCAGCTCTACTTGCGGGCCGTCCGTAGCCGGCCAAATCCAAGGCTTGCTCGTTAACGATAGTACAGCACCACCTCCATATTCAGGCCCCGTTCCGCCGTATACCACTAGGTCCGTGATATCGTATGTTCCGGTTATGGTTTCTTCAAACGGCTCCACCTCTACCTCCCATTCCCTCAATTCGCCCGTCTCGGCTGTTACCTCGTATTTAAACGTATAGTCATTTGCCAAAAAATCAACCTGCTCGCCCGAATTCGGAAAAACTGAAGCCCGATATGACTGCTGGATAATGGGCCTCACCTTCGAAAAATCCGTATGCTCTTCCACCAGCACCTTTACCTTTACTTTTCCTGCTGTGCGATCTACTACCGCAGCACCGATCTGGGTAAAACCCTCGCCCATCGTAAAGTTCTCAATAGACTTTTCGTTGCTTTTAACGCCGTCGTAAGGATCTTTCTGGCATCCCACAAATAGTCCAAGCATCAGCAGCACCGCTAGCGCCGCTTCTATTTTCAATATTTTCGATTTCATGGTTAACATACTTAAGGTTTTATTAAAGGGTTTGAATCAATTTCACGTTGTGGGATAGGGAAGAAATAAGCGCCAGATGTAATGCTTTTCCCATACTTCACCACCAATACCTTTTCCATGCTATTGGTACGGCGAAGGTCGAATAACCTATTTCCTTCAAAAGCCAATTCGAGTGCGCGCTCCTCCACAACAGCCTCTCTAAACGCAGCTGGCGCTAGATTCGGCGTCAATGGTCCTAACCCCGCGCGGTTGCGAATTCTATTCACGGCAGCATAGGCTTCCGTAGTCGGCCCAGCAGCTTCGGCATATACCAGCAAGATATCCGAATAACGGATTACCGGCGAGTTTGTACTCATCTTATCCGCATCCCGTAAGGGGTCTATAAACTTTCGGGTAAAGGGGCGTGAAAAATCGTTTATTCCCAACGGAATAACGTTGCCGTCGGGGTTCACCACTTCCGACACAATCAGATCAGTTTTTCGTTTATCGCTCGCATTATAACTGTTATAATGATGCGCCTCCATCTGGAAATGGTTCCATCCACGGCCAATATTGATCGATTCCGTATTCGGATCACTGGGATTATAGGGGATTGTCATGACGAAGCCCGGATCCGGCAAAAACATATTGGGCAATTTGGAGTAGTTACCTTCCCGTTCACCGGAACGATCTACCGCTGCATCGAAAATATGCTCCGAGATCGCTGCATTTTTATACACTTCCGTATTCCAGATATCCGGAAGTACATCCGTAAAATTAAACACCTGTTGATCGTTGATGACTTTACCTGCATAATTCCTTGCCTCATCATACATCTCATCGCTATTCGTTACGAAATCATAGCCAGCCGAGCCCGAAGCCTTAGCAGTGGCCAAGTGCAAATACACTTTTGATAGTAAGGCCTGTGCCGCCACGCGGTTTGCACGACCTTCAAAATTCTTCACCGCAGACATCAATTCTTCGCCCTGTTTCAAATCGGCAATAATCACATCATACAGATCGGATATGCTGGACTTCGCCACCGGTATCTGCCCCGCCTCTACCAGCGGCTCCAAACGAAGGGGTACCTCGCCAAATAAACGAACCAAGTTAAAATTGTGCAGCGCACGCAAGAAATACCCTTCCCCCACAATTTGATTGCGGTCTGCATCCGGCATATTCGGTACGTTAGGCACATTGGTAATGACCGCGTTGGCCCTTGCAATGCCTCGGTACATATAAGTCCAAAGGTTATCTAAATCAGAATTGGTCGAGGTCGTCCGCAGCTGCTCCAGTTCAAAATTCGCCTGTCCCGCATCCGATTTTGCTGTTAGGTTTTCCGTCGGCAGCTCCGTAATGAGGTAATAACCCCGCGAATAGTATCCCACTTCGGGCAATATTGCATACGCATAGACCAGGCCCGATAAGGCATCCTCTGCGGTTTTATAAAACGAATTAGAATTCACGATACCATAGGGTTCTTCTGTCAATTTCGAGCACGACAGAAAAGTGCTACTTGCTATTCCCGCTAGGCAAATGCCTGCAATAATCTTATTCATCTTCATGTCTTTTTGAAATTTAGGTTAAAATCCTACCGATACACCAAAAGAGTAAGCCCGAGGACGGGGGTAGTTACCCCAATTTATCCCGTCCAAACCCACCTCCGGATCAAATCCCTTATTAAATTTGGTAATCGTCAACAAATTATTTCCCGATGCATACAACCTGATATTGCTGATCCCTTTAATCATTCCCGGTCTAAAGCTATAACCGAGTGTTACATTCTGAAGGCGTAAAAACGATCCATCTTCCACAAAGAAATCAGACGCTTTATACCCCCGTGTATTATTCGCGCGTGGATAGAGATTGCTTGAGTTATCCGGGGTCCAGCGCTGCACCTGCCGACTAGGTGTCATCTTCTGCAAATCGAACACATCGTTGCCATATACGCCATAAAACTGTGCGTTTAAATCAAAGCGCTTATACGAAACCGAGGTGTTAAAACTGTAAATAAAATTCGGGGTCGGATCGCCTATAACGACGCGATCGTATGTCGGATCGATCGTACCATCGGGGCTACCATCCGCACCGGCTATATCCGTATACTTAATCTCACCCGGGATAGCTTCCGCTCCTGTAAGCCCCGCTTCTATCCCCTCTTCGAGCGATTGGATAATACCGTCGGAGCGATACCCGTAAAAGGTATACATCGGCTGCCCGATAATAAAGTGGTTCACATTCTGACGCACCATTTCGATCAACGATCCCGTCACCACGCGGTCGCTTTCGCCCATGGCGACCACCTTGTTTCTATTCAAGGCGAAGTTACCGCCTACAGACCAGCTTAAGTCTTCCCGTTGGATAATCCCCGCGTTGAAGCCCATTTCGAAGCCGCGATTACTGATCTCTCCATCATTAACCCATTGTTGGTCAAAACCTGATGACGGCGAGATGGTACGTGTGCGTAATAAATCTTTCGTATGCTTATCGTAATAATCTAGGGTTAACGTAAAGCGCTGGTTCATAAAGCCGATGTCTAATCCCAGGTCGTATGAAGTCGTTGTCTCCCATTTTAGGCTTTTGTTTCCTAAGCCGCCAACAATGGTTAGCCCCTGTTCATTGTTGGCACCTGCCAACCCAGGACCAAAGCCCGTCATAAAGCCGTTTTGTGCGCCAACATAGTAGCGTTCCGAGCCAAATCTGTCTAAGGTTTGATAAGGTGAAATACCTTGGTTACCCGTCAGACCGTAGCTTGCACGTAATTTCAGTTCGGAGAATGCGTTCAGATCTTTGATAAAAGATTCTTCATTTAATTTCCAGGCTACCGCAGCCGAGGGAAAGAAGGCCCATTTGTTATTTTCACCAAATTTGGTCGATCCATCTGCACGCCCCGTAACCGTAAATAAATACTTATCCAGCAAGGCATAGTTAGCCCTACCAAACCAGGAGTGTAAGGTAGACGCAGATAGACCATTGCTGAGCACCTTAGTCTTGGCGCTGTTTAAATTTTCGTTCTGCAAGTTGTCGTTCACGAAGTTCATCCCCATGAGGTTGCTTGTGCGCGTCCGGGAATTCTGGAGGGAAAAACCACCCACGACGTTCAAGCGATGGATATCGTTGAATGTCTTATCGATCGTTAAGTAGTTCTCATTGACCAGTTCATTGTTATTATAGTTGTTGATCGCACCATACCCTGTATTTTCATATCCACGGAATGTAACATTTGCCGGTTCGTATACATCGCCGATCGAATTCCCATACTTGGTACTTAATTGCGTTCTAAATTGCAACCAGTTAGTAAGTTTTGCGCTGACGAATATCGTCCCCAGTACGTCGATCGTTTTCGACTTGTTAAGTACCTGGTTTGCGATCGCAATGGGGTTACCAAAATCCATGGCCGATGTACGGAAGTAATTTCCATTTTCATCATAAACCGGAAATATCCGTGAGCGGCCAGCACTTAGGTTTTGCCCGGTATTATTGGTATAGGTTAATATGATATTTGTTCCCGCAGAGATTGCGTTCGTTAATTTTTGGTCCAGGTTAAGCCTACCCGTGTATTTGTCATACGCATTTTTAATGGCTAGACCTTCCTCTTTATAGTAATTGCCCGACATGGAATATTTTGTATTGTCCGAGCCACCATCTACTCCCAGCGTATAGTTTTGCGAAAATGGATTGCGGTATACCAGATCGGCCCAGTCTGTATTTGTGTTCCATTGCGGTTTGTTGGGATCCAGGCCGCGTAATTCGGCGATGGATGGGAAATACACTCCGCTTCTCACTTCACCAAGATACGGCAATTGGCTCAGCGGTGTGCCACCGTTAAGCGCAGCCTCATTCGCATACACAGCCTCTTCAATACCATCTCGCCAAAGATCAGGCTTCACGGACAGCGTAGAAATGGTATTCAACGTATTTAATGATATCCGTGGCGTGCCTGCACGTGCTTTTTTGGTTGTTACCATAATCACACCATTCGCCCCTCTTGATCCATAAATCGCGGCTGATGATGCATCCTTTAATACCTCTATAGATTCAATATCCTCCGGATTGATTTGTTTCAGATCCCCTGCATCCCCCCAGGGAAAACCATCCACCACCACAAGAGGTGCATTCGATCCACTTAACGAGCTATTTCCGCGGATACGTACCGTGGCACCGGCGCCCGGCTGTCCACTGGATATCGCTACCTGCACACCGGGAATCTTACCCTGCAGCAGCTGATCGACCGACGAGGCCGGTGTTTTATTTAAATCACTTCCTTTTAATGTAGCGACAGCCCCCGTTAGGTCGCTCTTTTTAACCCCTCCATATCCCACTACGACAACATCATCCAGATCCACCGTTGTACTTAAGAGGACGGCGTCAATGGTAGATCTATTGTTGAGGGAAATCTGCTGAGATTGCAATCCCACCGAACTAAAAGACAACACATTCTCCTTATCGGCGACGGTTACCTGATAGCTCCCCTCTTCATTCGTGGTAACGGTATACGTACCCGATTTCACCGTGACACCAGAGAGCGGCTTTCCCTCGCTGTCTCTTACCACACCAGACACCGAACGGCTTTGTGCCATCGTGAACTGGACCGCGAAAAGTACACTACAAAAAATAGCGCAGGTTCTTAATAAACTTCTTCTCATTATACTTAACATTTAGATTTATACATCGCTTATTTAGGCAACTTGTCATCCGTTTCGATGTACGATCCGAATTCCTCAAATTGGTTAGCCATCAGCGTTAGACAAAGATATTCTAAAGCAGGTCAATCAGAGCAATACTATTTTAACCAAATATTATACTCAAAATAGTTAAAAGGCTATTTGGAAAACAGATAACACGAAAAAAGATATATATTATTTTAACTATTTATATGAAAATACGGCTACCGCTAAAGTTTATACGGTATTCAGAAGGGGTACAATTCTTCTTTCGTTTAAACGCCCTGTTAAAGTTGGATATATTATTAAACCCACATAAGTAGCATATTTCAGCTACCGTATTGCTCGTTTCGATCAACATGCGGGTGGCATGCCCGAGTCTGATTTCATTCAGGTTGTCGATAAAGGTTTTTCCAGTTCTTTTTTTGATAAAACGGGAAAATGAAACTTCAGACATATTCACCTGATCCGCAACTTCTTTGAGCGATACCGAAGAACCAAAATTTTTATTCATAAACTCAAAGGCCGCATCCAGCCTCCTGCTCCGGAAATTCAGACTTTTATCCAGTAGCATATCACCTTCCACCAGTGTCTTGGAATCTGTGCTGACCGATAACTCGCGCAAAATAAGCATGAGTTTAATCACGGAATCAAAACCGATCGTTTTATGAAGTGTGAGGATTTCGGGGGCTATTTTTTCAACAGTTTCCTTCGAAAACTGAATGCCAAAGCGGCTCAGTTCAAACATCCGTTTTATAAAGTTCAGCTGGTTTTTATGGAGAAAATTATCGCTAAATAGGTCCTTGTTCCACTGTATGGTCACTTCTGTGATTTTGGTTGACCGACAATGATGATTAAACCAACCATGGGGCAGATTGGGTCCGGTGAGCACCAATTCCAAATCATCGATTTCTTCCATTTTGTCACCCACTACGCGCTGCGCACCTTTTGCGTACAAAATCATGTTTAATTCGTATTCCTCATGATAATGATAGGGAAAATCGAACTTCTCTTTCTCTCTATGGAATACGGTAAAACATTCTGTTTCCCGTAAGGGCGTCACTTCTTTGATAGCGTTGTGGTTCATATTAGTCAAAATACTATCAACTAAAATAGGGATTGCAACATTAAAATCATAGCGCAATCCCTAATAATTGTAAAAAATCGTCGTATTTTAACAATTTAGATTCATATATGGATAAAATAGTATCAGTCGAAACTCACCTAAAAGCAAAAACATGGCAACATATGGGCTACTTTTTTATAAAAAAATTATATTTGTCAAATAAATCTTAGTGAACGGGGCAAAATCCTGATAAAATGGCAATCCAATACACCGGGATTATGAATAACATACAGCATGCGGCAAGACAACTACAGCATACTATCCGACGAAATATTAGTTGACCTTATTCGACAACATGACGAAAAGGCCTTTGCTGTAATTTATCAACGGTACAGTGCACCGCTGTATGCCCACGCCTATGGATTTGTCCACGATCGCGAAGAAATCAAAGATATCCTTCAGAAAGTATTTGCTAAAATTTGGGATTTGAGAACCCAGCTTCCAGATCAAGTCAAGCTCTCCTCCTACCTCTATCAAACGGTTAAAAACACGATCATTAATCATATTGCGCACAGCAAGGTAGTAGACAGTTACCTTGCCAACATTTCCCATTATGCTAAAAATTACATCGCAGACACCGACCATCATGTTCGCGAGAAGCAGCTTCAGGAAATAATTGATTATGAAATTAGCCAACTTCCAATAAAAATGAGGGAGGTTTTTGAGCTAAGCCGATCTCAACACCTCACGCATAAACAAATCGCCGAAAAACTAGGCATTACGGAAAAAACTGTGAAGAATCAGATTACAAATGCATTAAAGCTCCTGCGATCAAAACTGCCTCTATTGCTATTTATCCTTGCAATAATACCCAATGAGTCCTAGTTTTCAAGAGATGAAATGAATTTTTTAATTTTTCTTTTAAAAAAAACACTTTTTTATGGGACCAAGGCACGAGGTAACTGTCTTACCCAATAGAACAACACAATGAAAGCAACGTGGAAGAACCGAATCATCGTATAGATAGCTATTTACTAAAACGATATGCTACAGGACAATGTACCGAGGAAGAAGAGGCCTTTATCGATTCCTGGTACGTCGCCCACAAGCGTAGTTCATCCATCGGCGACATTCCGCAACAGCAGCTGGAAAAAGATCTGGCTAACGTGTGGAACCATTTGGAGGCACATATACAGGAAGATCGTCCGATCACAAATTGGAAAAAGTGGCTATCTGCGGCAGCAGCCGTTTTGATCATTGGTGCGTCAACGTACCTATATTGGCCGTCGCCCGATCGGTCGATATCTGTCGAACATTCCGAAACTGTCTACGAACCCGTCGACATCGGCGAGGTACATTCGGTCAGATACGCTAAAGTGGATGTTGAGCCAGCGCAAAGCCAAGCCATTCTAATTTTATCCAATGGAGAGCGGGTACACATCAATAAAAACATGCCCAGAATAAGCCGTACAGATCATACAGTCGGCATAGATTTAAGCCACAGTGACCACATTGTTTATCAATCAGAAGCAGACGAAACCAGCTCGACCCAAGCACTAACCAATACCCTTGTCGTACCCAAAGGAAGTGTATATACGCTCGTACTGGCCGACGGCACCAAAGTATCGCTGAATGCTGACAGTAAACTCGTATTTCCGATCCAGTTTAATAGAAAGAAACGCGAAGTCTACCTCGAAGGCGAAGCCTATTTCGAAGTGAGTAAAAAATCGATAACCGACGGCGACACAGCCTTAAGGCAAGAATTTATTGTGCATGCCGGTCCATCTAGCGTACACGTATTGGGTACCAAGTTTAATGTTAAGGCCTATAAAGGAGATAACACCAGCAGCATTACGCTCGAAGAAGGAGCGATTGCCCTTACAACACCCCGCACCGCAAGCCCACTACGCTTAAAACCCGGACAGCGCGCCACCAATCACCCCAACGAACTGGTTGTAGAAGAAATTGCGTTACACAAGGAACTTTCCTGGAAGAATGGTGACTTCTATTTCGAAGCAGCCACCATACAAGACATCATGCGTCAGATCTCGCGCTGGTATAATGTGGAAATACAATATTTAAGCGAACCCGACCAACAACAATATATCAGTACAATCTCGCGTACCAAAACACTTAAAGAAGTACTTGAAATTCTGGAAACGACTACCGGATCCAGATTCGACATTCAACAAAAAGGAAACGAAAGGAGGGTGATGGTAATACCTTAAACACAACATATATAGGTGTTTTCGGAAAAAACTAGGAGCGCAGCCACGCCCCTAGCGCCAATTTCCGGAATCACGATCAGTAGTTACGACAAATTATGAATAACATGACATACCTCTTCGTTAGATGGGATGCTTATGTCCAAAAATCGGTAAACAAATGTATCAATATTTTTCAGTTAATGAAAAGCAAAGCACGTTTCAATCAACCTCAGAAACCACTGTCTTTTCAACATTATTTTTTAAATTGCTTATGCGGTTTCACCTCTTCTTCATTTTGTTTTTGGTTTTGTTTTTACAAACAGCAACAGCGCTGCATGGCCAAAATAAAATCAATTTACATGTAAAAGCTGCTACACTCGAAGAAGTATTGCAGCACGTAAGGGCTCAAAGCGGCTATGACTACGTTATCCGTCCGGAGCACAACAAAAAGTTTACACCTGTTACGTTCCGTCTTTCGGATATGGAACTGTCTACTATGCTACAGCTTTGTTTTCAAGGACAGCCTTTGGGCTTTGTCATCCAAAACAAGACCATCATCGTTACAGATAGCCAGCAGGAAAGAACCATTACCGGAGTAGTTGCCGACAACCAGCAAGTTCCACTTGCAGGCGCAACCGTACGTATAAAAAACACAACTCTCGAAACTAGAACCGACGACAAAGGCGTATTTACATTGGATAACGTACCACCCAAAGCTATTTTAGAAATTAGCTATGTAGGTTACGAAGTCCGCCAAATCGACCTTAGTGCTACCGACGCCAAAAATCTGGGGCCACTTTTTATACTCAAGCAACAAATCGCATCACTCGATGAGATCACCGTGCTTGCCAATACGGGATACCAGAAATTAGACCCAAGCAAAGCAACGGGGTCGATGGTCGTCATCGACGCAAAGAAAATTCAAGAAAGTCCGGCGCTGAGCTTAATGCAGCGTCTTGAGGGACAGATATCCGGTGTACAGTTTAACATGAAAGACAATAGACTCATGGTGCGCTCACCAAATAATTTTTCGTCTAGCTCTTATGATCAACGTTCCTACAGTAGCCCCCTGATTATCATTGACGGCTTTCCCGCGATGGAACAGCAACTCAGTGCCAACCCAACCGGGGCGGGTCGCTTGTACGCAACAAACTCCAGTGCCAGTATCTTAAACAACTTCAACCCCGATGATATCGCCAGCATTACGGTATTAAAGGATGCTGCTGCAGCCTCTATCTGGGGATCCAGAGCAGCCAATGGCGTCATCGTTATCGAAACGAAGGCAGGAAGAGGCGGAAGGAATACAATTAACTTTTCATCCACCTTCGGGACTACCGCCCCACCCGATCTGAATAATCTGCGCACCATGAATGCCGCAGAATATATTGAATTTGAGAAAGAACTTTACGACAACAAGTTCTTTCCCGATCCCACTACAGGCTGGCGCTATGGTAACCTTACCGACGCGCTCAATACGATGTTCCAAGCCGAACGCGGCGAAATAAGCATGCTTGAGCGCGATGCCATACTGACAGAGATGGGTACACGAAATAACCGAAATCAAATCCGGGATAACCTTTTACAGCATGCTCAGACACAGCAATACAACCTGTCTTTCAATGGCGCGGTTGGAGGTGCACAATATTATGCCTCTGCGGTGCATGCCAAAGACCGTCCTATTTATAAAGAGAACAGTGCGAGCAATACTTCGCTTACGTTCAATATCAACAACGCATATTTCAATAACAAGCTAAAGGTATCACTTGGATTAAACCAGACCATCCAAAAAAGCACCGTTAATGATGCGGCTATAAACGCCATTAAGCCCGGCACTTACGGATTGAGACCCTACGATATGCTACTCGACGCCAACGGTAATAGCAAAGCACGTTATTACACGTTTACGCCGGCAGTTACACAAGAGCGTTTCGAAAGCCAAGGCTACCTACCCTGGACCTACAATCACATCGACGAGCTGCAGTACAATAACGACCAGTACGACAATAACCTAACACGTATCACAGGTAGTTTGAACTACAAAGCACTTTCTTGGCTTAATGCATCACTTTCTGGCTCTTATCAACGTGGCTTACGCAACATGGAAAGCCTACGCGATAAAGAAAGTCATGAAATGCGGAGCCTGATTAACACCGGAACCACCATAAAAGATGGAAAGCTCGTTTACGGCGTTCCGATGGGCGGCAAATTTGTAACATCCAACAACAAATCAGACGAGTATTCCGTACGCTTTCAGTTAGATGCCGCAAAAACATGGAATGAAATCCATCAGTTAGACTTGTTTGCCGGAAGTGAAATCCGTCAAACGGAGGGAATGGGCTATTTACAAACCCGATATGGGTTTGACAGCGATACGTACCAGTCCGTGGCGGTCAATCCGATCGGTGAATACCTTACGATATATGGATCCAACCAGCGATTCAATATACAAGATGCACCTATTAACATCTCGCGTCAACGCTTTCTAAGCTATTACGCGAATGGAGGATACACCTTGATGAACAGGTATTACCTTACTGGAAGTATACGTTTTGATGATGCAACCCTCATCGGGGTCGATCGTGCTAAGCGGGCCAAACCATTCTGGTCTACAGGTATACGCTGGGATATCCATCAAGAAGCATTTATGTCCGATCTCACCTGGCTGGATCAGTTGTCTATCCGTTCCAGTATCGGAACAGGCGGCTCGGTACCGACTCAGGGTACATCGTTCACCGTTTATCAGTCCGCTACCCCCGATCCGTATACACAACTTCCAAATGGATACTTTACCGTACCTGCAAATCAGATGTTAGGATGGGAAACCACCCGGTCATTCAATACCGGACTCGACTTTTCCCTATTCAAGAGCCGGTTCGGTGCCAGTGTAGATGTATATAGCAAACGTTCCTATGGCATTGTTGCCAATGTCCCTTACAATTCGACCTACGGCTGGTCTTTCCTGAGCTTCAACACGTCTAATATGAAAAGTAGCGGTATCGATGTACAGCTACATGGTGATATCGTACGCACTCCACAATGGAAATGGAACAGCAGCATCAATTTTGCCTACACCACTAACGAAGTGACCGATAACCGCTTTCCAAACACCTCGAACACGCCGGGCACCGCGTCATCTGCTATCGAAGGCTATCCAATCGACCAGATTTTTGCTTACCGATGGGCCGGACTCGATAACAAAGGACGCTCGCAGGTTCAAGACCAAAATGGTAATATCATCGATGCCGATGGTTCCACATTTAACTTCACGCCCGAAGACTTACGTTATATGGGCCGTTTAACAGCACCGTATTTTGGTGGATGGAGCAACAATGTGTCCTATAAAAATTTCACTTTTACCGCACGTGTTACGGCCAATTTCGGACACAAAGTGCGCTGGAGAGAAGTTAATTCTTCACATTACCCCAATAATACAGGTGGCTTCAGTGGCTTCCTTTCTAATAGCAAGGCGCTCGTAGACCGGTGGCGCCAGCCCGGCGACGAAGCGAGAACGCATATTCCGGGTGTAGTCAACACCAATTTCAATAGTATCAACCGATTTGCGTTTGCCGACATCAATGTCATCAATGCGAGCCATATACGTTTACAGCAGCTTTCATTAAACTATGATTTCCCGGCGCAGCTCCTCAACCAGAATAAAGTAATAAAGTCGATGTCTATCGGCGTCACTGCCGCTAACCTGGGTATATTGTGGAAAAAATCCGATCTGGATATCGATCCAGAGTATATGTTTGATGGGCAATATCAGAGCATGCCGCCCGTAGCGAGCTATTTATTCCGTCTCAATGTTGGATTTTAATTTGTCAAAATCATGAAAAAAGCCTTAAGAACCCTAAGTTTTGTTGTTCTCGCCCTCGCTACTGCAAGTTGTAGAGAATATGTCGAGATCGACCTTGTCGGACAACGCGAACTAAAATATACCGACGACTACCAAAGTATACTCAACACCAGCTTGCAAGTGGAGCAATCTTTTTATTATCCTATTTTAGCGAGCGACGACATCTACTCAACGGATGAAACCTATCTAAACCGGCTGCTCGTAGCAGACGCGAATGCCTATACCTGGCGTAGTGACATCGTTGGAGACAATGCCGAGGATACGGATTGGTCAAAGCTCTACAATCAGATTTATAAATTCAATTTGATAGTAGCAGAAGTGACCGATAGCCAAAATGGCACTGAAAGTCAAAAGAAAAATATTTTGGCCCAGGCGAAGGTACATCGGGCACTTAACTATTTCTACCTGGTCAATATCTATGCGAAACAGTATGATTCAAACACCGCTGCTGGTGACCTGGGTGTACCGCTATTGACCAAACCAGATCTATATGCCCGTTTGGACAGAAAGTCGGTGCAGGCGATCTATGAACAAATCATCAGCGACCTCACCAGCGCTATGCCCGATCTATCTATAAAAGCGAATGTCAATATTTTAGCTTCCCAGGTTGCTGCAAAAGCCCTATTAGCCCGGGTGTACTTACAGATGCGAAATTACGACGCGGCCCTACAGTATGCGGAAGAAACACTTGGCATTCAAAGTGGACTCGTTAACCTTAATCAGTACATTGCGGCACCCAACACGTATCCGGCAACCTTCAATGACCCGGAGGAAATCTTGATCAAGACGCCGGGAAACAGCTCTCCTACATTAGCCCTTAACCCTGCGCTATTAGCCCTCTTTGAAGAAGGCGATTTACGTGGCGAGCTATTTACTGCAGAAGGTTCAGCCTTTGGTACGTGGAATGCATTTGCCGGGAAGGGTTATTGGAAACACCGTATTATCAGTCAGAACGGAAAAGTAACCAACGGACCAAATGTTCCCGAGATGATGCTGATCAAGGCCGAAGCGCTAGCACGTAGTGCTAACCGAGCTACCGAAGCCGTTACGGTACTTGATGATCTACGTCGCACACGCTTCCGGCCTGAAGACTTTACCGAATTGTCGTTAAGCGATCCCTCCGAAATTCTGCATCAAGTGATTGCAGAGCGTCGCAAGGAACTTATGGCTAAAGGTCTTCGCTGGTTCGACCAAAAACGTCTGGCCAATGAACCCGGGTTTGTTACCACGCAGACGCGTACTTACAAGGGAGAGACCTACACGTTGGAACCCAATAGTAACCGATATGTTTTGCCTATAGCAAGCAAGTATATCGTGCTTAATCCAGAAATCGAACAAAATCCGAGGTAGTCTACCATCTAAATCTCATCAGAACGGTGCATCCTGATTTGCACCGTTCTTTCCTAGGCAATGCATCTATTTATCCAATAGAATCACTGTCCTTGGAAGCTATATCTTAAAAATACAGAACGAATGACAACAAATGAAGATACCCCTATCGTACAGGTAGTCAATCTGTCACACCGGTACAATGTTCAATGGGCCATCAGAGATATCAATTTCGAATTGCGAAAAAATGGCATCTATGGATTACTAGGAGCAAATGGGGCCGGCAAATCGACCACGATGAATATCATGTGCGGTGTATTGAATCAATCCGGAGGCGAGGTGCTGATCCGTGGGATCAATATGGCCGAGCATCCCGTACAAGCAAAAAAACACATCGGTTTTTTGCCACAACAGCCGCCATTACTCCCCGAACTGACGGTAGAAGAATACCTGATCCATACCGCCAACCTGCGGTTAATGCCCGCTGAAAAGATTCCTGAGGCATTAGATAAGGTCTTGGCAAAATGCAATATTGCCCATTTTCGAAAACGCCTCTTAAAAAATCTATCTGGAGGTTATCAGCAGCGTGTCGGCATTGCGCAGGCCATTATCCATGAGCCGGATTTTGTCGTACTCGATGAACCCACCAACGGGCTCGACCCCAATCAAATACTTGATGTAAGGCATCTGATCAGGGAAATTGCACAAGAACGCACGGTAGTTCTTTCCACGCACATCCTACAGGAGGTACAGGCACTTTGCGACCATATCTGGATGATACATGAAGGACGGATGGTGTTCTCCGGGTCGCTCGAACAGTTTGACAGTCAAGTCGCACCAAACAGTGTGGTGGTAAGTATGATCTCTCCACCATTAACCGAAGAGCTGCATAAGCTACCGGGCGTGGTCGATGTCGAACCCCTGGGCAGTGTCAAATTCCGTATACGGTCCACCAATACACAAGAGCTCGTTCAGCAACTGGTCGAGCGCAGTGTACAAGAAAAATGGAATCTGATTGAAATATATTCTGAGAAAAGCTCATTGGAAACCGTATTCGCTGAGATGACAAAAAAGAAGAGAAAAGCATAAACCCCCTGTTCAAAACATGAAAACAACATTAAAAATTGCAAAAACTGAGCTACAGGTTCTTTTTTATTCCCCTGTCGCCTGGCTTATCTTAATGATATTCACCTTTCAGATCGGATTTTTATTTACCCAATCGTTTGACGGTATGGTGCGTACACAGGCCATGAGAATAGATCTTAATAACGCTACACACAGCCTATTCTCTTCCGCTTGGGGCGGTATATACCCCAAAGTACAAAGCTACCTGTACCTCTACATGCCGCTGTTAACCATGAGTATCATGAGCCGTGAGTACAGTAGCGGTTCCATTAAGCTTCTTTATTCATCTCCCGTTACCAACAGCCAGATTATTCTGGGTAAATATATCGCCCTACTCCTATTCGGGCTTACCCTCACCCTGTCGATTGCATTGCTCGCTATTTTCACCACGTCTACCCTGGTTAATACCGATATAGCTCCCATATTAACGGGTTTACTTGGGCTGTTCCTTCTGCTATCTGCCTACGCAGCGGTTGGCCTCTTCATGTCATCACTCACCAGTTACAATATCGTTGCCGCCATCGGTACGCTTTGTGTATTTGCCATGATGAATTTTGCACGCGGTCTATGGCAGGATATTCCTTTTGTACGCGAGATCACGTACTGGTTGGCCATCAATGGCCGGGCAGACACCTTCATCGCGGGGCTGGTCACCACCGAAGACCTACTTTATTTCCTACTGGTCGATCTACTGTTTGTATCTTTTACCATATTTCGGTTGCAGTCGGTACGCAAAAAGCAATCCGGCACACAGAATTTTATTAAATTCGGTGGTATTACATTGGTTGTATTCCTTTTAGGCTACTTCACCACCCTACCTTCCTTCAAAGGTTACTACGACAGCACCTATCAAAAACGCAATACGCTCACCGCGAGCAGTCAGGCTATTATGGCAAAACTCGATGGCGACTTTACCATTACGACCTATGTCAACATGTTAGAAGGCAACAACTTTATTGGTCTGCCCTCTTCATACAAATCCGATGTAGGCTCATTTGAAAAGTACATCCGTTTTAAGCCGGAGACCAAGATGAAATACGTATATTACTATCACGATGCAGACAACCCCGTGCTCGACCGTCAGTTTCCAAACCTGAATACCGAGCAGCGTCTAGATACCCTTAAAAAGTTCAACAAATGGAATTTTGACATCCTTCCCTACAGTGCCATTCAAGATCAGGTTGATCTATCAACAGAAGATTACCGTTTTGTACGCGTACTAGAACGTGAAAATGGTCAAAAAACCTTCCTGCGTGTATACAACGATAGGATCAGGGTACCCTCCGAGTCCGAAATCAGTGCTGCCATCAAGCGCTTGGTTATGGACGAACTTCCAGTAGTAGGCTTTGTCACCGGCCATGGCGAGCGCGACAGCAAATCCACACAAGACCGTGGTTACAAGACCATAACACAGGAAAAAACATTTCGTTATTCGATGATCAATCAGGGGTTTGATTTCAAGGAGATCGATCTATCCACCGAAATTCCCCGCGACGTTAACATCCTAATCATTGCCGAACCGCGGCAAGCATACGGTACCGAAGAGCTGGCTATCCTACACCAATACATTGCACGAGGAGGCAACATGATGCTGGCTGCCGAGCCCGGACAGGAAGAAATATTTAACCATCTGGCCCAGCCCCTGGGTGTTCAGCTGCAACCCGGTGTACTGGTCAAAAATCAAGAAGCCTTACAACCCGATTTGTTAACACTTAGCCCCACGGCTGCAGGAGCAGATTTTTCGTACTACTTAAAACCCATGACCCGCCGACAAGAAGTGATTACCATGCCAACCGCCGTGGGACTTTCCATTGTAGACAGTTCGCTATTCACAGCCACCGTCCTTTTCGCAACAGATAGTACCGGTACCTGGAATGAATTAGAAAGCACAAATTTTATCGACGACAAGCCCGTGCTAACGCAAGAGGCCGGGGAAGAAGAAAGAGCACATACAACGGTGCTTGCCCTTTCGCGAAAAGTTTCCGATAAAGAACAAAAAATATTGATTACCGGCGATACCGACTGGATCAGCAACAGTGAGCTTTTTATTTCCCGCAATGAGGTCAATGCCAGCAATTTTTCACTGGTAAGTGCTGCATTTTCGTGGCTCAGTGATGGTGAAGTTCCAGTAGACATGCGTCTTCCAGATCCCATAGACACCACCTTACGCATTGGAGAAGGCTCCTGGAAATATTTTGAGATACTATTTAAGTTAATCATTCCATTGATGATGCTCGGCACGGGGCTTGTCATCTGGATCAGAAGGAGAGGGCGCTAATCATGAGTTTATTAATCGATAAGCAAACACGGGATGATCTCGGTATCTTTGCCCAACGTGGCAAAGAATCGATCTTCAGTATCTACAACAAAACAGCTACGTCCGGCGGATCCGAGCTATTAGAAGAGTGGTTTACCTATCCACTATCCGACGGCATCGCTATTCAGGAACGGATTGATACCATTCGGTATTTTATGATCAACCCATCGCCATTTCCATTTCAATCCACCTGGTTTGATCAGGCACTTTTTTATCTTGATATGGCCGATGAAAGAAGTCGGTTACAACAAGATGGGCGATCGTTTAAGCAGCTGGTGCAGTCTCTATTAGGTGCCGATACCGACTATAAAAAGATCGTCGCAGGCATTATCGCCTGTAGCGCCATCCTTCACAGTTGGAAAGAAATACTACAACAGTCGAATACCGTTGCAAACAGTATCTATGCCAAACAATTGCACAAGCTTGCTGAAAAAATGGAAGGCAGTGCGCTAGCATCCTTTCCGCATCTAAGCGAAAAACAAAAGCTAAGCCGCGAGCAGGTTGTTCAATTTGACAACGTGCTTCGGTTTGAGGAGAGAGATCTCTTTCTGCGTATGCTGCGCGATATCTACACGTTGGATGTCTACCTCTGTGCGGCAGGTGTCGCTCGCGAACAAAATTTCAATCTACCCGAAGTCAACACATCCAATGACGAGAAGTTAGCCTACGAAAAGGTGTGGCATCCACTGGTACAAGGAGCACGTGGTAATGACCTGCTGATGGATAAATCAACAAACATCACCTTTCTTACCGGTGCAAATATGGCAGGTAAATCCACCTTTATGAAATCATTAGGCATTGCCCTCTTTTTGGCACATATCGGATTTCCCGTACCGGCCCATAAATTGGTTTTTACCCCGCGCGACGCTATTTACACCTCCATCAACCTGCCTGATAATATACAGATGGGCTATAGCCATTTCTACGCCGAAGTGCTACGCATCAAGAAAGTCGCACAGCAACTCGCCGAGGGCAAGAAACTATTCGTTGTGTTTGACGAAATGTTCAGAGGTACAAATGTCAAAGATGCGTTCGAAGGCACCGTAGCCGTCGTGTCGCAGTTGTACCAGCATCCCGGGTGTCAGTTTGTAATCTCAACCCATATTCTCGAGGCAGGAGAACAACTGGCGAGCCAGTTTACCGATATCCAGTTCGTTTATCTGCCTACCGTTATGCAGGGCGGCACGCCGACCTATACGTATGCCCTTCAACAGGGCATTACTGCCGATCGGCACGGTATGATCATCATTGAAAACGAGGGTATAATTGATTTGTTAACCCCTCAAAAATCTACACAAGCATGAGCTTCATTACGGATACCCAAACCTTAAAGGACCTCAACATCCTTGGAAAATATAGGCGGGATTCCATATTTTCCCTTTACAATCAAACCAGTACATTTGGCGGCGAGCGACTATTGGAAGATATGTTTCAAAATCCGATGGCTAACCTTGCAGACATCAAGCACCGCGGAGCCGTTATCGCATTTTTTCGCCAACAAGAGAAGCCTTTCACGATCGATCTGGATGATTTAGAACGCGCGCAAGGTTTCGCCAATAGTTATGCCAACAATTCATACCTCGGTAGCGTATTGACGGTAGGCCGACAAACCGTGTTGGCAAAGTTGGGGCTTAACGAAGAGCAGAAACATTATGAATCCGGTGTAAGGGCCTTACTGCGTTTACTGGTTGCCCTTGGCGACTATCTTTCCGTTCTTCGTGCGGGCGATCGGGAGCAGGTGCTGCAGTACACCCCCCTTCACGATTCCTGGTTGAACAATACGGCAGAGGTTGCACGTTTGCAACTGGAAGTAGCACAAAATGAAGACTTCATTCCACTTCAGGTCGCGGCCAAATGCGATTACTATCTACGCAATAAATGGGCTACAGCAATACAAGATAGCCTCGCCATGCTCTACTACATCGACGCTTACCAGGCAATAGCCGCTGTGGCTAATGCGCGTAATTTTGTCGCGGCAGTTCCCTGTGAAACCCATCTGCAGCACATCGAGATCAAGAATGTCTATCACCCGACCGTTCCAAATGCGGTAGGCAACGACCTGTGTTACCGCAAAGATGAAAACCTGATCTTCCTCACGGGAGCCAATATGGCCGGAAAATCGACCTATATGAAAAGCCTGGGTATAGCCATTTACCTCGCCCATATGGGGCTTCCAGTAGCTGCAGATGCGATGTACTTCTCTGTAAAGGATGGGTTATATTCTTCCATCAACGTGGAAGACAATATTGATTTAGGGCATAGCCATTATTATGCAGAGGTGCTACGCGTAAAAAAAATAGCAACTGCTGTGCACGCAGGCAACAGCCTGCTCATCATCTTCGATGAACTCTTTAAAGGTACAAACGTCAAGGATGCTTTCGAAGCCACCCTTGCCGTCACCAGCGCATTTCAGCGGCATACCAATTGCCAATATCTAATCTCTACCCACATTGTAGAAGTCGGTGAAAAGTTGCAGGAAAATACACCCCAAGTACAATTCATTTATATGCCCACGGTGATGAAGGCGCAGGTACCCACTTACACCTATAAATCCAAGATAGGCATCAGCAGCGATAAGCACGGTATGGTACTCATACAAAAAGAAAACGTGCTTGAATTATTAGAAAAAAGTAGAACAAAATTTTAGAACATGCGATACACCCCACTATTTTTCACGTTACTGGCACTCTTGCCAGCAACAACAAATTACACCTATGCTACGGCGGTGGCCCCGAGCCAACAGGTGGCCAATCACCCTAACGACGAAATACCGTTAAATCCCAAGGTCAAAGTAGGCAAGCTCGCCAATGGCTTCCAGTATTTCATTATGCAGAATACCGAGCCTAAGGAACGCGTGCTGTTCTATCTGGCCAACAAGATAGGTTCCTTACAAGAAACCGATAAGCAGCAGGGATTGGCCCACTTTCTGGAACACATGAATTTTAACGGCACCGAACATTTCCCGAAGAATGCACTAATCGACTACCTACAAAAGGCAGGCATACGCTTCGGTGCAGATCTAAATGCGTACACTGGCTTCGAAGAAACCGTATACCAACTTCCGCTTCCCACTACAGATCCTGAGCTCTTGAAGCAAGGCCTCTTGATCATGCGCGATTGGGCTGCGGGCGCTTTATTAGAAAGTGAAGAAATCGATCAGGAACGAGGCGTTATCTTAGAAGAGAAGAGGCAACGCGACGGCTTATCCAATCGCCTGCAGGAAAAGACTTTTCCAATGCTAACGAATAATTCGCGCTATGCACACCGCATGCCCATTGGCACCGAAGAGGTGCTTAAGAATTTCAAACACGCCGAGATCCGTAAGTTTCATCAAGACTGGTACCGTCCCGAGCTCCAGGCACTCATCGTCGTTGGCGATATCCAGCCAGCGGAAATTGAAAAAGCCATCATCGAACAGTTTTCGGGTCTTAAAAATCCACGGAAAGCGCCGAAACTACAGCACTATCCTATTGCGCTTACCGGTAAAAATCAATTCCTTGCTTTTACAGACGAAGAGGTTACGCAAACATCACTACAGATACTGTATAAACAAGAAGCCGAGAAGACTACCCGTGTAAAAGATTACAAGACTTCTTTGGCAAAGAATCTCTTTATTCAACTCACCAATACCCGATTGGCCGAGCAGACACGTCGGGCAGCCACACCGTATCTCAATGCCGCACTCAGCAACAGTGCAATGGTAAGCAACCTTGAAACCAACGGCATACAGATTATGCCCAAACCCGGCGAGCTACAAGCTAGCATCGACTCGGTGTACTACATACTGGCTCAAATCAAACAATACGGGTTTACCGAAACCGAAATCGAACGACTCAAAACAAGCTATCATTCCAGCCTGGATCAAAGTCTAAAAGAATATGACAAAGCCGATTCCAAGTCGTTTATGGATCAGATTCTGGCATATTACCTAAAAAACGAACCAGCACCATCCTTTGATTACCTTTATCCAATTTTAAAAGATGCCGTTAACGGGGTTACGCTCCAAGATATACAGCAGTACGCGACAGATTTTGATGGACTCAAGAATCGGGATATGATTCTCGTTCATACCAAAGAGACCGAAAAAGTACCCGCAGAACAGGAAATCAACAGCTGGTTAATTGCTGCACAGCAGCAGCAGGTACGTCCTTATGAAGAAGAGCAGGTCGCTAACACCTTGTTGCCAAACTTGCCGGCACCGGGGAGCATCTTAAGCGAAAGCCGGGATACAACAGTACACACACAAACATTACTTCTGAGCAACGGCGTCAAGGTAATTCTAAAGCCTACTTCGTTCAAGAATGATGAGATCCAGATTACGTCTTTCAGTCCCGGAGGATATTCGCTTTACGACCTAGCGGATTACCAATCGGCTGTAAATGCAACAAGTATTGTATCCAATAGTGGATTGGGGCCATTTAATTCACTTCAGCTTTCACGCTACCTTACCGGAAAAAACGCGTCCGCATCGCCATTCATCAACGAGATTGGCGAAGGAATAAAGGGCTATGCTACAAAAGAAGATCTCAAAACCACTTTCGAGCTAATCTACGGTTACTTTAATGCCACGCGCCTGGATAAAGACCTCAACGAAGCCAATCTCGAAAAGAGCAAGCTCGCACTACAGAACCGACACTTGCAGCCCAGCAACGTCTTTTCCGATTCGATAGCTACCATTCTTTACAATCACGATCCACGCAAAACTGCACCTACCGCAGCCAAGATCGACCAGATCGATTTAGAAAGATCGCTACAGATTTTTCAAGAACGCTTTGCCGATGCGTCAGACTTTACGTTTGTTATTGTGGGCAACTTTGATCGCGAACTCATTGATCCCTATATCGAGCAGTATCTTGCTACATTGCCAAACTTGCAGCGCAAAGAACAATTCCGGGATAATGGAGCCTATCCTCCGGCAAAAGGGATGGCCGTCGATATTCGTAAAGGACATGATGATAAATCCACGGTAGCTATGGCGTATTTAGGAGCATACGAAGGGTACAGTGAATACAACAACCTTTTGATAGGCGCCTTATCCAGCTGTTTAACGGTCAAGCTCACCGAGCGTCTACGCGAAAAAGAAGGCGGCGTATATTCGATCAGTGTATCACCTTCCCTCGCAAAAAATCCACGTAAGCGATTTGGCATGAACATCTCTTTTACGACTGGTCCCGAGCAGGTCGAAAAACTCACATCAGCTGTTGTTGAAGAGATCGAGCTGATCCGGAAAAATGGTCCGATTCAGGAAGACATTGATAAATACATTGCGGAAAAGCTCTTGAGCAGCGATCAACAATTGCAGGCGAACGGATTTTGGCTTTCCTATCTATTGAGCAGCGCAGTCGATCAGCTTGATCCGGCACGTATCTTTAATGAAAAAGAAGCTATAAAATCGATTACCCCGGCCAAAGTTCAGGAAATCGCACAGCGGTACCTTGATCCATCCAGTCTGTTTAAATTTGTGCTGTATCCAGAGAAATAAATAGGCAGACAGTTGCAAACATTACCAGGGCATTCCAAGCGCCCTGGTAATTTTACATATTATTTTTTATTCAGCCTTTCCAAAAGCCAGTCCGTTACTTTCAGATTCTGCTCAGCGTGCGTCCAGTGTCCTGTTTCCTGCAGAAGGTAAAGCTCTTTCGGCGCATTTATCAGATTGTATGCCGCGTAATACGATGTGGGAGGACATACCTCATCGTTATATCCCCAGGTATAAAATCCAGGTACGGTAACATAACGCGCAAAATTAACCACATCGTAATACGCAGAGACTTTGATCTTTTGGGCCGTTGCCGCATCAGATACATCAGCTGTGTTAAACATATGTGGCCATCCTCCTGCCCTACCATGCACGTAGCCTGTAAGATCGCATAAAGCGGGGTAATTTGAGACAAGACCTTTTACCCGCTTATCCAGAGCCGCCGTGACAATGGACAATGCCCCGCCTTGGCTTCCACCTGCCACCAGCATGTTCTCTCCATCAAAATCGGCGAGCGAAGTCAGAAAATCAACAGCTCTTACACAGCCCAGATATACCCTTTTGTAGTAATATTGATCACGGTTATCGAGGTTAAAAAATGGATAATCTTTTAACGCACCGGAAGCAAGCGTGTTATACAGTTCCGCCGGATACGTAACCGGAATACCATGAATACCAAGCTGCAGCGCGATAATTCCCTTCTCGGCCAGTTGTGTGGATCCATCATACGGACGAATCCCTGCACCAGGTACGTGCAATACGGCTGGATATTGACCTGCTTTTTTTGGTCTGCTCAGGATGCCGTACATTCTGCTTCCCGTCTGATAGTTCTGAAAACTGACCTGATATACATCTACCGTTTCCGTACCACGTTCGGGCAGCAACACCATCTTTGCATCCAGCGGTAGCTGCTGCGCCTTCTCTTTCTCTCTGCTCCAAAAGGCCATAAAATCATCCGGTAAAACCTGTGTCGGCGAAATAGCTTCCGGAGCGAAAGCAGCGGTAGCGATTCCCCGATAAGAACGACCATCCACTTCGACGGAGACTTCACAGCGCAAAAATCCGGGCTTCTTTAAGTCCGCCGCTGATCCTACCGTACTTACTTTTGACTTGAGCAAAGATTTGCCGGTCTGTAGTGGTTTCATCTTTTCCGGTCCTATACTGTACGAGATTTCCACATCTGTCATCGGTACCTGGTTGCGGATCACCCGCACTTCAAAGGAAGCCTTCTCACCAAGGGCATACGTCCAGTCGGACTTATCCGGACTTACCAAGACCTGGATTAATTGATTATTTCTAGATTGTGCAAAACCAGAAAATATAAAAATGCAAAGAAAAAGTACAGCAAATAGATTTCTTAAAAAACAACTTTTGTTCATGGATAAGGTCAATAAAGGTTTACATATCATTTCCCGTTAAAGCTAGCCAAAATTTCATAAAATTGCAATCAGCTCCGTATTTCCTTTCGCATAAAGATATAGTATGAAATCGCAAAGCATACGACCGTCGCCGCAATAAGTGCACTTAGTTGTGGCCATACGATCAGGAGACTGTCGCGAACGCCAAGGGGTGAGGGGATTGCTCCGATCATCTGTTCCATTGATACCGGGCCAAGACTGCGGACCGAAGGGGTCAACAGCGTGGTGGTTGCATCGGTATAAAGCTGCCCGGGAGAAAGTCGCAGTAGATTCAATATCACCTCATTGTATTTGATCAACTGCGCTTCCGACAGGTAATTTGGATTGGGTAGCACAGCATGTACAAGCAGATTGATCACGATCGGAAAAAAAACCGTAAAAAACAACCAAATACCAATAGCGGTGAGCGCAGACGTCGCGGCCTGTTTAAACCGGATGGAAAGCAAGATGGAAAGACTAAGCCAAAAGCCGATGTAGATCACGCTTAGGATCACAAATCCAAAAATCCGCAAAAACTCCTGCGGCTCCATCCGCACACCCGTTGCGATGAGACCACCACCGATCAGGAATAGAATAAGAGCGCTCAGCAGTGTACCCACGATAATGAGTGGCCCTAGAAATTTAGCAATTAACAGGTTGTCCCTATAAATAGGTTGCGCCATTAAACGGGTAAGCGTTCCGCCATTCCGTTCGGAGTTAATGGCATCAAAACCCAGGGCAATACCGAGCAGTGGGGCCAAAAAATTCAGAAACACATGGAATGCCGGCACCGAATTATCGGTATTGGTCAATAGCTTTAAGTATAAAAAAGCTTGATCCGGATCCTGTGCATTATTAATCACGTTTCGTAAGTTAGCCGATGACACATACGTCGAGGCGACAAATGTTAATAGCACCAGCAAAATCAATACGATGAAACGCCAGCTCCGGATATGGGCAGCCACCTCTTTATTAATTAATACCGTAAGGGGGTCAGATCCTGTCTCTGTGTTTCTTGAAAAAAGACCTTTGAAAGAAACCGTTAAATTTTTCATTGGTATGAAGTGTATTTTTATTCTCTTGAAAATATTTCTCGTAGATATCGTCTAAGCTATACTCTTTACGCTGCACGCCTATGATATCAGCACGATGTGTTACCAGTGTACGTACGATATCCGGCGTCAGATCAGCGGTCGTCTGGATCTCCAGCACGCTGCCTTTAACAGACATCGTTTGAAAGCCCGGCAATTGCTCCAGATCTGCCGTAACCGCTTGAAGTACTAAATCATCTGCACTCTGCAGCATTACCGTAGTCGTATACCCCTCTTTGTTGAGTAAGTCCTTAGCGAGTGTTTGGATATTACCCTCGACCAAAAGCTTCCCCCCTACAAATATGCCCACCCGATCACATACGCGCTGCACTTGCTGCAAATGGTGTGAGGAGAGCAGCACCGTTAACCCTTGTTCCCTACTAAGCTGTTTAATCAGCAACAAAAATTCGTTAACACCGCTCGGATCAATACCCAGAGTAGGTTCATCCAGGATGATGACATCGGGTTGCTTAATCAATACATCGGCAAGCCCCAGCCGCTGTTTCATCCCCCGCGAGTAGGTTGCCGTTTTCTTATGCGCTACGTGTGCCAATCCCACGGTTTGCAACATATCCACCGAGCGTGTCTGCGCATCGGTTTCCGACAAGCCGTTGAGGCGGGCAATAAAACTTAAATTTTCGAGCGCGGTCATGTTGTCGTAGAAGCCTACACTGTCTGGCAGATAGCCCACTTTTTTCTTAACGGCTAGGGGATTTCGCGTAGCATTATGCCCACAAACGTAAGCTGTGCCGTGGTTAGGTTCGGTTAAGCCAAGCATCATTAATATGCTCGTAGTCTTTCCCGCGCCATTCGGCCCGAGTAAGCCAAATATTTCGCCTTTCGCAATAGACAGGTTCAGGTTATCGACTGCCGTCAGCGCCCCGTACCGTTTCGTCAGACCGGATAATTGTATTATCGAATCGTTCATCATTCATCCTCCTATCTTCGTCCGTATTTCCGGATGAGATAATAGACCAACCCAATGGCAATTAAAATAATAAGTACACCGATCCAGCCTGAAAGCATGGATGTCTTCACCACGGCGCGGAAAGACACTTCTGCTGATCCATTTGGATTTTTCGCGGTAAATTTCGCGACATAGTCGCCAGCAATCGTCTTGTCGGGCACTTTAAGATTAATCTTTACATCAACGGTTTTTCCCGGTTCGATCTGTTTGATGTTGGCTGGCTCGAAGGCAGCTTCCCATTTGGTCGGGAGCTGTGAGGTAAGCTCTACATCATTGAGCGGCAGCGTACCGGTATTCTTTAACACCACCTGTATTTCTTTACTGCTTCCGGCCACCACTTCATCACTCAACAGACCTGTCGGTGTTGTCATCTCAATACTGTAAGAACCCTTTACCACCGCCTCGAGATTCAGCGTTAGCGTATCCTGCTTGGATACAGCCCGCACGGGTACGTTATATTTATTCGGTTTAGAAGAATGCGTTGCGCTAACCTCTATGCTGATATCTTGCATCTGCCCAGCTTCCAAGCGGATCGATTTCACAAAACTGCCCTGTACCCTGTAGCTGATCTGCCAACCCGCAGGCAACTGGGCATCAAGGTCGTACAGGGTAGCTTCTCCGGCTGCATTCCGTAGGGTGGCATTATACCGGAAAGGTTCGTTAGCAGCCGCTTCGATGTTAATTAACTGTGCTTCGAAAGCAGATTTGGCATTGCTTTGTGTTGCGGGCTGCTGCGCATAAGCCTGACGACTGCAGCTAAAGAATAGCGCGAAAAAAAGCGCAAAAAAAGTAAAACGTTGTACGTGTGTAGATTGTAATTGTGTTAACATAATCCAATAACTAAAATTTATATAATGTATAGAATAATAGTCTTAAAAAATGCCTGGTAAATATACCGGTCGCTAAGTTTAAAATTTCGGTTACAAATTAAAATATTCGATTTCAAAAAGTCAAGTGTCTTTTTAAAAAAAATAAAAATAGCTACCGCTTAACAACTTCTTTCATTTCATTTGAAAGATATCTACTGCGTGGAAACATCTATGGGAATAACGGCAAAAATCTCCACGTTTAATTATTATAATCGAATGTACAAAAAAAACAAATATAGCGGAATGCTGGGGGTCGATACAGTCATGCCAAACAATCGCTGCTGTACGCTGTTTTAATAAATAGGCGCCAGTACGCCGATACAAGGATCTGTCGTCAATGTAACGACCATGTCCATCCAAAAACAAAATTATTCGAATGCAAGGTCAAGAAAATTCCAAGACACATACGCTCACCGTGATCGGTTGCGGCGATGCCTTTTCCAGTGGGGGCAATGCCCAAACCTGTTTTCATGTCCAATCGCCATCAGGTGCCTTTTTAATCGACTGCGGTGCGGGGGCACTGGCCGGACTGAAGAAAAATGGTTTACCCCTGGCCGACATTGATACGATCATTATTTCGCATTTTCATGGCGACCATTACGGCGGTTTACCGTACTTATTATTGGAGGCCGCAAAAGAAAAAAGAACCCAACTACTGACGATTATCAGTCCACCGGGATGCGAAGAAAAAATCGAACAACTGCTTGAACTGCTTTACCCTGGCACCGCAGTACTAGACAAACTGAACCTGCAATTTATTTCGTTTCAGGCCGGCGAAGACGTTGCGTTGTCCCACCTTACCGTAACCCCCATTCGAGTGGCCCATAAGCCCGAAAGCCTACCGCATGGTTTACGTATACATACTGCAGAGAAAACGATCGGCTATTCGGGCGATACGAGTTGGACGGAGCGTTTGGTCGATATCGCTGCAGACACCGATTTATTTATCTGCGAATGCTGTTTCTACAATACGGAAGTAGATGGTCACCTCAATTACCTGGAATTGTCGAAACATATCGATCGTTTTAGCGCAAAAAAGATAATGCTCACCCACTTTGATGAAGAAATGATAGCGCATATGGACAATGTCGCATTACCACGTGCAAATGATGGTTTACGCTTAGCGCTGTAACGATCTACCTATGCCATCTCGGCTTTTGCGAGCTACCGGTTTATCAAAGCATCCCTATCCCATTTCCAAAACGGGCTCGCCTTTAATCTGCTGCACGATCACCTGCCGGTGCTTCGTCCCCCATTCGGCGAGGCTATGGATAATGGGCAGTAGGTCTACGCAGTAATCCGTCAAACTATACGCTACGGCAATAGGTTGCTCCGATACGACGGTGCGTTTCACCAATAGGTTTAGCTCCATATCCTTGAGCTCCCGGCTCAGCATCTTGCCCGAAATGCCTTCTACCTCCTTCAGAATTTCGGAATAGCGCCGCGTTCCAAAACCCAGTAAAGAGATAATGGCAATCTTCCACTTCCCATTTAATACATCCATCGTATCGTGTACCGCTGCAATCCGTTTGCTGCAGGCACTAAAATCATGGCCTACGCAAGGCGCATTATCCTGTTGATTTTCCATAAAATGTCACTTAGTTACTCCAATGTTACTATTACTTTTTGTCACCTAATGACAAAAGTAAACTAAATAGTTGGATATTTGTATCGGTTTAACATATATAATTAGCATATGAATTTACAAGACACCTTATCATGGCGTTACGCTGTGAAGAAGTATAGCGACCGACGGGTCGAAGACGACAAAATACGCCGGATCCTAGAAGCGACGAACCTAAGCGCATCTTCGGTGGGCATACAGCCTTACCGGGTAATCGTGGTTGAAAACAAAGAGCTGCGCCAACAACTTGGGGAGGGTTCATTCAATACACAGATCGCCGAAGCCTCTCACCTCTTGGTATTCGCCGCATACGCCAATATCGACCAAGCGATGATCGATGATTATATGGCGCGTACAGCCGCTATACGGTCTATGCCACTGGAGCAATTGACGGATTTCAAAAACAAACTGGAATCTTTTTTACTAGCCCGTCCGGCGGAAGATAACTTCACTTGGGCAGCGCGGCAGACGTATATCGCATTAGGTACTGCGTTGATTGCAGCCGCCGACGAAAAAGTGGATACTACTCCTATGGAGGGTTTTGATCCCGCACAGGTGGATCGTATCCTTGGTTTAACGGAGAAAGGCTTACGAAGTGTTGTCCTACTATCATTGGGCTATCGCGACGAAGCAGGCGATTGGCTGGCATCCCTTCCGAAAGTACGATTGGACGTCGAAGAATTTGCACCGCTGGTAGGGTAAATCAGTCGCATCGAGTTACGTTGTCTTTATCAGAAGGTATCCAAAAAGGTCGCTACTTACAAGAAAAACGCGTCATTGCGAGGAAGAATGACGAAGCAACCGAACGCAGTGAGCTCATGATTACCATTGAAGGTAAACTCGAATGAATAATCTGCGTTTTAACATCGTCAGATTGCTTTTTATCAGCCCCACAACCCCATACACAGCCCTGATAGAGAAAAATTCCTTCGGAGCTGCTTCGCGGTCACCATCGTCCCTCCGGTTCGCAATGACGACGATGGTGTGCTTTTTAGACAGCCTTATAGTTAGTTATTCACTTCAATAATACTGTTAACACTTCTTGTCCCCTATAACAGTCCAATACCGCCTACTCGGTATCGCAGTCCGATTTCGTGTGTATTGGTTGATATCCGCTGGTTCAATGTGCTACTTTTCGGACTAAGTTGGTAACTGTATCCCACACCGAAGTTACCGAAATTCAGTTGCATCATCGCCGAAATATCGCCTTGGTTTTGAACGCCCAGTCCTATACCTATTTTCTTTGCCATAAATACCATGGCGTTGATGTCGTATCGCGCAGGCTGGCTTTGCATATGACCCACCAAGAACGAAGGTCTGATATGGAACATGTCATCCAGCTTAAAAATTGCACCTCCGGTGATGTAGTAAATTCTCGAAAACTCATAATCTTGATTATCTTCCCGCAGTAAGGAAAAACGTGGCATGGAAACGCCGACATAATACCGCTCTGGGCTATAATAGGAGGTACTTATACTTAATATCGCATCCGTTTCACGAATGTTCTGACTAAAGGACGGATCTTGATCATCCAACTGACTATAATCCCCTGAGAAGTGAAGAAAACCTCCACCCATGGAAAGGCTCAAAAACTCGTTATCCGAGAGCCGCACTGATTTTGCAAAATAGGCGGCGAATTCCGTCTCCTTAACAACACCTAATGTAGCATGTTTAATATCCACACCCACTGATCCGCCAATCTTTTCAAACCCTACATTACCTGTTGCCCACAGCGATTTTGGCGCGCCATCCACGCCCATCCACTGACTCCTACCCAATATAGAAACACTGCCTCTGCTATCCATCGTGCTTAACGAATTGTTAAAGGCATTCCGAAGCTGTCCGAATTGATTGTATGCAACACCATGTTGGGCGTGGCTCTGTAAGCAAGCCACTAACCCACATAGTATCATCATAGGTAGTATGATATTTTTTTTCATGTTATACAAATTGTCCATTAATGCGCTAGTTCGTTTGTCTTCTAATTACGAAAAATCCTTTTTCTCTTTTTACCTCTCCGTTAACCATAACATCGAGGTAATAATAATACGTCGCATCGATTTGATACGCTCCGGTAAAGACACGGTCGCGATTATTGTAGCTTTCTATCACATCTAATACTTTTCCCGACTTGTCAAAAATGGTAATTTTATTATCCGGATAATCGCCGATCCCTTCGATCATTAAAAATTCATTGATACCATCCCCATTCGGTGATACCGCTTGATGTACACGGATAGGAAGTTTTGCACCTGGATCCGCGACTACTTTTATCTCCACCGTAACGGGGTCTGCAGCTTCATAGTTGGCATTACCATCTTGGATAGCCGTAACGGTTACCGTCCCGAGACGATGAACGTGCAGTGTGGTACCGGTTACGGTTGCGATGAAATTATCATCCACGGTAAGCGTGACAGGTAAATTGCTATTTGCACTGACATCTAGGTCAACATCGCCTGCATTTCTTAACAGCGGCCCGGGTGATGTAAAGCTAATTTGCTGTGCCGCTTTCTTGATCTCCAAGACCGCAGCTAACGCGATGCCTTCATAATTCTGTGATGGTTCAATAGTTGCCGTCACCTGGTAAATCCCTGCATTTGTCTGCACATTATTTGTGTAATTCACGACAAGTCCAGTCGGAAGATTACCTTGAATTTCGATTGATTTTCCCGTTCCATCATACACAAAAATTTCGTCTTCCAATGTTATACCTGTTATAGCCGCTCTGGTAACGGTCAGGTCAGCGGTTAAGATCAGGTCGTTATAATTCGCACCTGATACCGTTGCCGCTACCTCCTGTGTACCCGCATCTGTACGGCTGTTGTTCGCGTAGCGCACTGTTGTACCCACCGGAAGCGTACCTGCGATTGCCAGTGACTTCGCTGTACCGTCGTAAACAAACGATGCGTCAGCAAATGTAATATCCGACACATCGGCGATATCTGCTCTGGTGATGGTCAGGTCAGCGGTTAAGATCAGGTCGTTATAATTGCTACCACTGACCGTAGCCGTTACCACTTGTGTACCCGCATCTGTGCGGCTGTTGTTTTCGTAGCTCACTGTGGTGCCTGATGGAAGCGTACCCGCGATCGCCAGTGACTTCGCTGTACCGTCGTAAACAAACGATGCATCAGCAAATGTAATATCCGACACATCGGCAATATCTGCTCTGGTGATGGTCAGATCAGCGGTTAAGATCAGGTCGTTATAATTACTGCCACTGACCGTAGCCGTTACCTCCTGTGTGCCCGCATCTGTACGGCTGTTGTTCGCGTAGCGCACTGTTGTACCCACCGGAAGCGTACCTGCGATTGCCAGTGACTTCGCTGTACCATCGTAGACAAACGACGCGTCAGCAAATGTAATATCCGACACATCGGCAATATCTGCTTTGGTGATGGTCAGGTCAGCGGTTAAGATCAGGTCGTTATAATTGCTGCCACTGACCGTAGCCGTTACCACTTGTGTACCCGCATCTGTGCGGCTGTTGTTCGCGTAGCCAACTGTTGTACCCACAGGAAGCGTACCCGCGATTGCCAGTGACTTCGCTGTACCGTCGTAAACAAACGATGCGTCAGCAAATGTAATATCCGACACATCGGCAATATCTGCTTTGGTGATGGTCAGATCAGCGGTTAAGATCAGGTCGTTATAATTGCTGCCACTGACCGTAGCCGTTACCTCCTGTGTACCCGCATCTGTGCGGCTGTTGTTCGCGTATCCAACTGTTGTACCCACAGGAAGCGTACCTGCGATTGCCAGTGACTTCGCTGTACCGTCGTAGACAAACGATGCATCAGCAAATGTAATATTCGCCACATCGGCAATATCTGCTCTGGTAATGGTCAGATCAGCAGTTAAGATCAGGTCGTTATAATTACTGCCACTAACTGTTGCCGTTACCTCCTGTGTGCCCGCATCTGTACGGCTGTTGTTCGCGTAGCGCACTGTTGTGCCTGTTGGTAGTGTACCTGCGATTGCCAGTGACTTCGCTGTACCATCGTAGACAAACGATGCGTCAGTAAACGTGATATCCGACACATCGGCAATATCTGCTTTGGTGATGGTCAGGTCAGCGGTTAAGATCAGGTCGTTATAATTACTGCCACTAACCGTTGCCGTTACCTCCTGTGTACCCGCATCTGTACGGCTGTTGTTTTCGTAGCGCACTGTGGTGCCTGATGGAAGCGTACCCGCGATCGCCAGTAACTTCGCTGTACCATCGTAGACAAACGACGCGTCAGTAAACGTAATATCCGACACATCGGCGATATCTGCTTTGGTGATGGTCAGGTCAGCGGTTAAAACCAGGTCGTTATAATTCGCACCTGATACCGTTGCCGTAACCTCCTGTGTACCCGCATCTGTACGGCTGTTGTTCGCGTAGCGCACTGTTGTACCCACCGGAAGCGTACCTGCGATTGCCAGTGACTTCGCTGTACCATCGTATACGAACGATGCATCAACAAATGTAATATCCGACACATCGGCGATATCCGCTTTGGTGATGGTCAGGTCAGCAGTTAAGATCAGGTCGTTATAATTCGCACCTGATACCGTTGCAGTAACCTCCTGTGTACCCGCATCTGTACGGCTGTTGTTCGCGTAGCGCACTGTTGTGCCTGCCGGAAGCGTACCTGCGATTGCGAGTGACTTCGCTGTACCGTCGTAAACAAACGATGCATCAGCAAATGTAATATCCGACACATCGGCAATATCTGCTCTGGTGATGGTCAGATCAGCGGTTAAGAACAGGTCGTTATAATTACTGCCACTGACCGTAGCCGTTACCTCCTGTGTGCCCGCATCTGTACGGCTGTTGTTCGCGTAGCGCACTGTTGTACCCACCGGAAGCGTACCTGCGATTGCCAGTGACTTCGCTGTACCATCGTAGACAAACGACGCGTCAGCAAACGCAATGTCCGACACATCGGCAATATCTGCTTTGGTGATGGTCAGGTCAGCGGTTAAGATCAGGTCATTGTAATTGGCACCGGATACCGTTGCCGTTACCTGCTGTGTGCCCACATCCGTGCGGCTGTTGTTCGCGTAGCGCACTGTTGTGCCTGCCGGTAGCGTACCTGCAATTGCCAGTGACTTCGCTGTACCGTCGTAGACAAACGATGCATCAGCAAATGTAATATCCGCCACATCGGCAATATCTGCTCTGGTAATGGTCAGATCAGCAGTTAAGATCAGGTCGTTATAATTACCACCACTGATCGTTGCCGTTACCTCCTGTGTACCCGCATCTGTACGGCTGTTGTCTTCGTAGCGCACTGTTGTGCCCGGCGGAAGCGTACCCGCAATTGCCAGTGATTTCGCTGTACCATCGTAGACAAATGATGCATCAGCAAAGGTTACACCAGTGATAGTTGTTGCGTACTGCACACTAAGTAAGTCAGAACCACTATTACCATTATTACCAATATTAACCACTGCATCATTCGGTATAGAAACATGTACGAATCCACCTGCGGTAGGAGCCACTGTAAACGTGTATGTAATATTGTCGCTTGTTTTTAAGTCGCTCGGCACTCCATTATCTACGGTTATATCGCCTATTACAAACCCTGTTACCGCCTCACTAAACGTCGCCGTTACCGTGAACGGCCCGGAGACAGGCGAAATTGCAGACGTCGAAAGTACGACAGAAGGAACCGATGTATTAACGCGTATATTTTCCGTACTAGGTATATTATTTAATAGTGTCTCCGCCTCATTCCCTGCCGCATCTGTGATAGCCAGACTATTGCGGATCGTGTTATGTAATACGATACCGTCCATGTCCTGTTCGCCCGGCGCAACGGTGTAGCTAAAAAATATTTCGTCCGAACCAGATCCGTCAACATACGAGGCATGTACCTCTGTATCACCGATTACGACCGTCAAACTAGGCGTATATGCGAAGGTGGACACTGTGACGATTTCGTTAAACTTTACACCAAAGCGCAATACATCTCCACCTTTATAGTAACCATTTGCAGGTAATACAACACCGATTGAAACGGGAGCTGTATTGGCACAGAATTCCGCATCTCCGACAATGGTCCAGCCATAGTCTGTTATTAATTTTTGTCGGGCATCTTTTCCCGTACAATATTTTAACCCTGATGCGCCCAACGGCATACCAGCTTTGAAACCTCCAGCAGCAGCCCAACCCTCCAATGTAGCATCGTAATTTTGTTGCGATAATCCGGAGCCATTCAGCATATCCTTGAGACCTCCATATATCAAATCATTCAGCATATCGTCGACGTACGTCATTTTCGCAAGATCCCAGCCACCAAGATTTTGATCAAAAGCAGACGCACCTAGAAACATCGCCTCCATACCGGTTACGTTCGATACATTCCAATTTTCGAGAGAGTGGTTAAAAGCCGAAGCATTCCGAAACATCGACCTCATATCCATTACCTTTGATACATTCCAATTCCCAATAGGCTGGTTAAATGCGGCCGCACCATCGAACATTTCTATCATTGAAACCACATTCGACACATTCCAATTGGCGAGCGGTTGATTAAAAGCCGAAGCACCGCTAAATAAACAAACCATATTCGTCACATTTGCCACATTCCAATTTCCAATAGGTTGGTTAAAAGCAATGGCTCTATTAAACATAGCATACATATTTGTTACGTTAGATACATCCCAGTTTGTCAGACTGTGGTTAAACGAAGTCGTTTGCGTGAACATATTGTTCATATCGACCACCCGGGACACATCCCAATCGTTCAGATCCGAATCGAAGGAGCTACATTCTATAAACATTTGATCCAATCTCATATTCGGGGCAAATACCGGCGCATCCGTATCCGATTCTGTGGTCAGATTAACACATCCTCGAAAGGCCCTATCCATAGTAGTCCACACCTGCGTACCCCATTGCGCTATCGTTAATAATTTAGCATCATTCGTACTACTACTACTTCCACTCGCAAACTGAATAGCTGGAAAACTTCCCGTAATCGAAACGGTATGTACGCCGGGGGTCGTGTAGGTATGTGTCGCATTACCTGTATGAGCGGTAGCTGTACTTCCGTCTCCCCAATTTACCGTGTAGTTATAACCAGACACCTGCGAATTTATGGGAATAAGAATACTTTCGTTGGCTGAAGTTGTTCTCCAAGTGGTTACAAATGCACCAGCAGGATAAGCCTGTGCCAATACGTGCGCATCGTGCGCACAAATAAGAGCAAGCAGGATGGATAACCGAAAAAGAAATTGTTTAACCGACAGCGAGGTCAATCTAGTTAAAAAGTTGGGTAGGTATCTTTTCATAACGGTACAAAAAGACAATTTTTAACGGTTTCATTTCACCCCTCTTTTGGGGGGGTAGCCGTTAAAAAAACAGCCTACTTGTATTTTCGGCTGATTAGTCCATGCCGGCTATTAACTTCCAATTTTTTATAGATGTTCTTGATATGGTATTTTACTGTTTCAAGCGCAATATCCAGACGAATAGCTACCTCCTTGTTCGTCAGCCCCTCTTCAATCGCCGCCACAATTTGCTCTTCACGGGGAGTTAGATTCTCGGCCGCATCCTGGCTATTTTTCGGGTTAAAGTACTCGACGACCAGACGTGCGATACCGGGAGACATCGGTGCGCCGCCATCATAAAGCGAAATAACAGATTCTTTAATTTTCTGTAAGGGCGTCTGTTTCAATAGGTACCCTGATGCCCCATTGCACAGCGCTTGGAATACCCGTTTAGCATCGTCATATACCGTAAGCATAATCACCTGGCACTTAGGCGATTTCTTTTTTATCCGAGAAATCCCTCTAATCCCGGATTCTCCGGGCAGACCAATATCCGACAAGACCACATCCAAAAATAAATGGTCTTCCCATTGCGCCATAAACCGTTCCACCGAATCTGCCACCACCAAACATTCAAATCCTTGCTGTTCATTAAAAAAATTGAGCAATGCAGCACGTATCTGTTCGTCGTCTTCTATTATGCCAAGCCTTATCATATGCTAAAAGTAATGTATAACGTCCATCCCGTATATCCCTCTTTGGGGTAGTATCCCTTACGGGCTTCCTTAACGGATGTGAACAACCAATCTGAACGTACCCTGCTCATCGATAACAGTGAGCTGCGCGTTCATTTTTTCTGCCCGAAGCCTCATGTTCTCCACACCACGCCCGCCTTGGCCATAGGTTAACTTATTCCCTTGATCGGTATAGTTATTTCGTATTGTTAGACAGATCGAATCATCGAAAAGGAGTTCGATCATAACTTCCGAACCATCGCCGTACTTGATGACATTTGTTATCGCCTCTTTAAAAATTAGAAAAAGATTTTGCCGCACGATCTGTGATACCGTCAACGTTTCGTAGGCTCCTTTGACGTTTAAACGATAGCTAAATCCACACTCCTCCCGTAGCTTATACACATAATCTTTCATGCGAAATACCAGGTCTTTCACGGTGTCGAAGCGCGAATCGATAGACCATACCATATCACTCATGGTCGACAGGGCATGCCTACTGGTATCGGCAATCTGCCGTAGTTTCAGGTGCCCTTCAGTTGCACTGCGCCCGTTCAGCGTTAAGTTATCGGCTTGGTAATAGATACGGGTAAGCGAACTACCTACCTCATCGTGTAGATCGCTCGCAATACTGATCCGCAGGCGTCTTTCCTTGTGTAAGGTATATTCCCTATATCGAAAGATAGCCCAGATAATCGCTCCTAAAATCAATACCAGTATCCCTTTAAACCATATGGTTTGATAAAACGTAGGTTTGACAACCAACTGGACAAGTAATTCCGAATCTGTAAATTGGCCATCGGGAAAACGGGAGGTAAGTTGAAGATTATAATTCCCTGGGGGCATTTCAACAAAAGTAATTTCCTGTTTATTCCCCAGGGGCAGCCATTCCGATTGTTCCTTTAGGCGATAGAAAAACTGCATGTCCTCTGCCAGCTCGCTCTGTCCTCCAAATCCGATGGTAAAATAGCGTGTACCCGGTTCAATTACCAGGCGGCTGTCGGTTTCATACGGAAAAGTGTACCTCCGCTGCACCCCCGTCTTTACGTGTTCGGTTGTCAAACTCGTCACATAAAGCGGCATAGCATGGGGGGCGCTCCTTTCCCGGGGCGTATTCACTAAGTCCATATCGTATCGCAGCAATCCGTTTACGGTGCCCAAATAAACGACATTATCACGCTGATAAGCGGCTGCGTGGTTGAATTCATTGGCCGGGAGCTGATCCAAGCGCGAGTAGTTGCGTATATATTTACTTGTTTCGTCTACTATACTCAGTCCATTGTGCGTAGCAGCGACCACCTGCCTTCCATTGGTCATAATGCTATACACAATATCATCCGCTAACCCGTCTGCATTGGCCAGCGTCTGCAACACCCCTCCTTCCTGATCCAATATCCGTATACCGCTACCATGCGTTCCTACCCAGAGGGTATTCCCCACGGGTGTAATGCAATAGACCGGATCAATATTCCTATCCGATTTCAGCGTATTTGTGCTTTTATTCCATATCAATAATCCGCTCGGCGTTCCTATCCAGATGTCATTGCCCACTTCCACCACACTCAGTATTTTGGCCTGTTCCAGCCTACGCTGTCGCACCGGCTCGTACGTTTCCATGTACGGATCGACCAAAATTAAGCCGGCATACGTGCCCACCCACACGGTATTTCGCGCTGCACGCGTTAGCGTCGTTATGTACTTCGCCGCCGGCCTGTCACGCTTATTGCGCGGGAGGAGTTTAATTGGAGAGAGCCGCTTTTTCGTCATCTCGTACCAGTACAGACCATCACCTTCGGTCCCCAGCAACAAGGTATCTTTGTTCCAGGGCAGTATACTATACACAAAGGGTTTACCGAGCACCTCCTTCTCCCCTGTCTTTTCATCAAAAGATATAAACCTATCCTTATACGAGCCGATATACAGTTTGCCGTCGTCATGTTTATACACGCCGCGAATGCTATTGATAGCCGCCGCATCGTTAAGCATGCTTTTGAACATATTCTTTCGGGGCACCAATTCCAAAACGTGGTTATTAAATGCCATGAGCAACGTGTTACCCGGATTCTTAAACCATTCAATATGACTATCCTTAAGGTTTTCTGGGTACGCGACACGCTTCGTGCTCGTTGTATTCGTTGCAAAATTGTAAATGAACATGTGTTCTTTACCGATACCGGGCTGATTGGTAAAAATTAGCACTTCATTTTCTTTGTAGGCAGATAAGAATACAATACCATCCGTTCCCAATTTATTCCGTTCAAATGCTGGAATCTTTTCAAAAGCTCCGCTCCGGGTATCAAACAGATAGAGGCCATGCCCTGTGATATTCAACAGGCACTTGCCCGTGCTGTGAAAATAGACCTCACGGATGTCGGCCTGGTCAAATTCTGGAAGACCGAAATACTCCGGAGGTGCGAAAGATCCATCTTTGATCCGTATCCTTATCATCTTACCGATCTCCGTGCGTAGCCAAAGCTCACCTGGATAAGGTTCTTGTACAGAGGCAATAGCAGGCATAGTATATAAATCCGGAAAGTCCTTATTGATATCAAATATCATATTTAAGCTATCCTTCTGTACAATATAAAGTTTACCATCTAGCGAACCGACGTAGATATTGCCATTTCGTCCCTCTCCGATGCTCTCGATATTGAGGCCCAGTGCCTTCAGGTCATTCGCGACAGCATGTTTTATTTCAACAGTTTTCCAATTCTGGAGGTCAAAACGTGTCAGACCATTTTCCGTACCAATCCACATATTATCTTCTGCATCCGCAAAAATGGATTTGATCTTGCTGTTGGGGATATCAGGATGGCTTTTATTATTGAAGAAAATTACTTCGTTACCATCATATCGACACAAACCACTGTTTGTGGATAACCACAGGAGCCCCGCACGATCCCTTTCTACATCCGTAATAATCCGGTTTTTCAAACGTTCGGGCATCCGCAGGTCACGAAAAATAAAATCGGTCTCTTGCGACAATGCAGCGCAAGTGTGTATTAACAAGGCAATAAGAAACAGCAGTTTTTTCATCGGCAGGCGTAAAAGTAATAAAAAACTACTAAAGGTTATGTTGATATAATCTGGGGACGCCAAACATGTCTTTAAGTTTAAGCTGTCAAACAAAATCCCTGTTTTCGTGGATTGCCCGGTAAGCATATAGCGGTTAACTTTGTTATAGTAAAGATAAATATGCACGTATGAAGAGACTATTGATCCATTTATCTAGCGCAAGCCTACTGTTGTTCGCACTATGCTTACAGCTAAGTTGCGGCAAGGACACGGCTAATGACGGAGATCCGGACCGAAAGGATTTTATCAGCGCCATGAAAGACGAGGCTTATCTGGGCGACGCGAAGTCTACCCTATACGTTGGAGGGAGTGATGCATTACCTTCTTTATCCGGCACCTCCTCCTTAAGTGTGGACAAAATAGCTGGAGATAGTGTCACGGTAGCGCTAATCGTTAATCTACCCGATGGCGATGGCTTTACGCTCGGTATACCTGGAAAACAGCAAGGAAAAAATTGGCGCGCGACCTTTGACGGCAGCACATTTTCCATCAAAGAAAACGGTAAAATGGAAGGGACCGTTGCTGCGGGCGACAAGGAATTTACCTGGGATGGGTATCTTGCTGATGATGGCACCATCCTAACCGTACGGATGAAGTATCTGACCGCAGACGGTAACATACCAGCAGCGTCGATCCTCAGTACCGAAATGACGTTAAAACGTTCGGGAAGCGATGCCCCCGGGAATGCGAATGGATGTACCAACGTGGTATGGGAGACACGCCCGGTATTCAACCTGTATAGCGGCGGTGTCGACCTAATACGGGTTCCGGTATGCCACCCTTAAGTGAACAAACATATAAAATCAGAAACGATGAAAAAGACAAACTTATCACTAATAGCGGTATTTCTTATGCTGCTATCCGCCTGCTCAAAAGACAATGACGGCGGCCCTGATGGTGGCAACAATGGCTATCCATCTGCTGTAAAAGGAACCATCTATTACGATTGGGCAACCGAGGGAATCCTTAAAGTGAGTCTGCCCGAGGGGGTGGGTTCGGCTTTTATTCCCGACGATTCAAAACTCAATAATTTTGATGTTTCCCGGGATGGCAAATACAAGCTTACTGTCGTGAACGAGCAGACCTTGGGCGATTACCCCATCCGCTTTACCCTCAGCGATATTTCGAACGGCAGCATTGTGGAGGAATTCATTTACCGTAGCCCAGCGCTAAGTGCCTATTCCAAAGGCTATCTATCGTACGATAACAGCCATATTCTCGTCCTTTCGAACGATCAGGAAGATGGTATCACCATCCTGAAGCGAAATGGGGAGTTTGTCGGGCGTATCCACGATATCAACGGCGAAGAGCTGGGTTTCAACGACCAGCGCTTATGGCTACCCGGCAATGCACTGCTAATTGTGCACAACAATTATATCATTCGTCTAGATCCACCCTATACCTCGGGAAAATTGTTAAAAGAAATGACGTATGAAGACTGGGGCGACTTAGCCGTTAATCCAGCAGGCAACCAACTTGCTGTGCGCATTGCCAACCATGTGTACACCATGGACATGGATGGCTCGAACCTCAAACAGGTTACCACCAGTAATTTTAAAGAATCTGTGCCCGAGTTTTCGCCCGATGGGAAATACCTATTGGTCGGCACCGAGTACAGGCAAACGGGTCCATTTGGCTGGATGTGGTCCTTAAAGATCATCCCTAACGACGGGAAAGAATATAACGTGGATCCGATTGCGCCAAACTCGCCCGATGTGATCCCGGTTTTTGTAAAAGGTAAAAACAAGATTGAAACCGCAGGCGGCCAGATGATCTGGCGCTAGTTATCATCAAAATTAAGCGATATGAAAACGATACATTTATCACTTGTAATCGCATGCCTCCTGCTGCTATCGGGCTGTACGAAGGATGACGACGGACAGGATGCCAACCAAAATTTCAACGAGGTATTTGGAGGCAAACCCTACAAAGGCACGGCCATAGGCATCCGTTCCCAAGATGGGGTCGAGAATTACACCTGGAACGGTGAAGGTCGGGTGGCGTTGATCGAAGCAACGGCAGACTCCGTTTCCATCGTATTTATGGCCGATTTTGGTGAGCTTGGAGAAATGAATTTCAAAGTGCGCGGCAAATACGACCATTCCACATACCGTATGGACACCACAGATCCGAATATTTTCTTCCGCATCACCGACGAAAAGATTACGGGCGCGATCGACAATGCACAGCAAGAGATGGCATTCGAGGGCACCATGAAGAGAGAAATGACGACAATGCGCATGCGCGTCAGCTTTAAGGAAGCAAACGGCCCTTTTCCGAAGGGATCGGCCTTGGATCTCACATTTGATACCCACCGTACAACCGATGATAACGACAATGGCGAAGGCTGCCAGATGCGCTTGGTACCCATCTGGAGCCCGTCGGGTGTCACCATGGGTATGGTGCCGGATTGTTAGTCTGCAAATTAATCTGTAATTTCAGCATGAATCAATAAACGCAATAATGTATAAACTGGGGATCCTTATCGCTTCTGTACTGCTATCCATAACGCAGCTCTTCGCTCAGACCAAAGAGGAGCTGCAGCACTATGGCGACAGCCTTTACCGGCAACTGCAGCACATCGACGATCGGGAAGAAAAGGCCTTAGCGCTATTGGACCTGAGCTTCTTCTGGTCGGACTACGACGCGGAAAAAGCACGGCAATACGTCGCTGAAAGTGAAAAGCAACTGGGGGATAAGAGCAGCACCAACTATTATCAGGGGTTACTGCATTTCTATCGGGCAGCGATTCATTTCGATATCGACCCCACAACGTCGAAGCAACAGTACATGCAGGCCGACAGCTTGCTCCGCAAAGATATACCTGCAAAAAATAGCGTTTCGGCCACCCGGTACCGCGCCCGTCTTTGGGGGAGCTATGGCGCCCTAGTGCAACGGGAAGGCAAAGCCCATGAATATGTACAGGTACTGCTGGAGAAAGTAATCCCCATGGCCAGACAGATCGGAGACTCGACACTCATGGGCAATAACTACCAGAATGTGGCGATGGCACTCATGAACCTGGAAGAGTACGATAAAGCAAACACCTATTACCAGAATGCCCTGGATCTGCTCAAAGGAAGAGCGGGGGCCGAAGAACAACGGCTTACCCTATTTGTCAATGCTGCCCGCAATGCCTTATTCAGCAAGCAGTACAGCTATGCGCGTAGCTTGCTAGACAGTGCCGACAACACGGTGAAGTCTATCCCCACCTCTTCTTACCTTCCGATCTATCATAACGTAGCAGGAAGCTATTGGGAAACGCAGCGAAATTTCGATCTCGCAAACTTCCATTTTGAAAAAGCACTGGCCGGCGCCAAAGAGCAGCACAATAACGATATGGCAGCATCCATTCTTTTCAGCCAGTTCGAGGCCTTCCAGACACGTAACCAACCCGCAAAGGCCATGGCCAAACTGCGCGAGGTACTGCCCTATGTGCAGCAACAAGCTTCGCTAAAGAACAAGCAGATGGTGTACTATAATCTTGCCCATACCGCATCACAACTAGGCAAACACGAGGAAGCTGCGAAGTGGTATAAAGAACATAAACTTATTGTCGACACGCTGCTCACCGATAAGGGCGAAGCCCTCACACTCGAATTGGAAAAGAAATACCAGACCGCCGAGAAGGAAAACGAGCTGCTACGGGTAAAAGCAGCCAATCAACAGCAACAGCTCGCGATCCAGCGCACACGCCTGTTTGCAGGTATCTTTCTGCTTACAACGGTTCTACTCGCCATGCTCAGTTACATGTGGTACACCGCATTAAAAAACAGAAAGCGACTAGCGGCGCAGAAAGAACGCCTGCTTCAGGAGGAAATTAAAAACAGTAAGCAGCAGGAGAAGTTAAAACTCTTTAATGCCATGCTGCAAGGGCAGGAACGGGAGCGTAGCCGTATTGCCCGCGACCTGCACGACGGTCTGGGCGGTATGCTGGCCGGCGTGAAGCTCAAATTATCGGCTGTTGCCAACAGAGAAGCGAAGGCACAGCCACAAACAGCATCATCGATGGATTTATATACGATTATCAACCAAATGGACCATTCGGTCAACGAACTACGGCGAATAGCCCGTAATATGATGCCCGAGTCTTTGTTGTACATGGGCCTGGAAGCCTCTTTACAGGATCTGTGCAACGCGATGGCACAACCGCAGACGCAGATCGATTTTCAAGCCGCCAATCTGCGGACAGATTACGACCAATCATTTTTAATAGCTGTATATCGGATTGTGCAGGAACTGCTGACCAATGCCGTCAAGCATAGCGATGCGTCTCAGATCTGGGTGCAGTGCTCTGAGGGCGATGGACATTTTTACATTTCCGTAGAAGATAATGGCAAGGGATTTGATCCACATGGGGAAGAAACGAAGCGGGAAGGGATCGGACTATCCAATATCCGTAACCGGGTAGAAATTTTAAATGGACACCTCGAGGTGGATACCGCCATAGGAAAAGGCGCCTCGTTTCATATTCAATTTAAGTTAGCCGAGTAATATGATCTCAGTAATTATAATCGATGACCATCCGCTGGTGTTGAATGGCTTCGAGTTTATCTTAAAAAATACGTCGACGATCGAGCTACGCGGTTCGTTTAGCAATGCAAAAGACGCATTCGATTTTCTGGCTGTCGAACCGGTGGATGTCGTACTTGTCGACATCAATATGCCCGATATGAATGGTATCGATGCGACCGCAATCATCAAAAAAGAATATCCCCATACGCAGGTCATTGCAATCAGCAATTTAAACGAAGGCAGCATTGCCCTCCGGATGTTAAAGGCCGGTGCAATGGGCTACCTGCTCAAGAATGTCTCCGCGGATGAACTGATCGAAGGCATAGAGGCCGTGATGCAGGGCGAGCAGGTGCTGAGCAAGGAGATGAGGTTTATCTTAACGAGCAAGCAGGATAATATACCGACTGTGAGTCAGCGGGAACGTGAAGTACTGGTTTTGATGGCGCAGGGGCATACCACCCCCAAAATAGGCGAACTGATGTTTATCAGCCCCCTGACTGTCGAAAGCCATCGCCGCAACCTGCTGCAAAAATTTGGCGTGGCCAATTCGGCCTCCCTGATCCATAAAGCCACCGAGATGAAGTTTATCTAGCTCGCCGTACCTGGATGATGCGCTCCCTTCATCCATTCCCACTTTTTTCTGAAAGGGTCTATTTCTCAAAGGCCATCAAGAACTTCATGCCTGTTGCTGATGCAATGGATCATGAAAGTGTTGTTGGAAGAGCTGCTCCAAACGTTCTATCTCTGGTTGATACATGGTCTTTTTCCGGGTACCGAAATACAGGGTATTCTCCAGCGGCGTGTTGCCTTCCCACAGCAGTTTTACCTTACCCTCGGCGATGGCTTCGCAACACAGGAAATCAGGCACCACGGAAAATCCGACGCAGTCGCTAAGGCAACGGATGATCGAGCTAATATTCGGGACGATATAATTGGGGCTGAAATCCGGATGTTGTCCAAAATTCTTGATCCAGAATTTTTTCAGGTGTTCCATATCTGCCGCCGTGCTGTACCACAGCTCCCTTTTCAACAGTTGTACCACGTTTTTCAGATCATTTGCCTTCAACAGCTTTTCAATCTCTGCTGTGTTGGTATTACTCCCCGCAATAAGCACGATCCGTTCCTTCGAAAATGGCCGGTATTCCAGATTTTGCTGGGTTCCTTTTTGCGGCGTCACGATCAGATCGAGCAACCCATTATCGAGGTCCTGCTGCATCTGTGGATATTCTCCAAATTTGATGATCAGGTTGAAGGGTAGTTCGTTGATGTGTTCTTCCAACGTATATTGAAACGTTTCGAAACACATCCCCACACTAATGGTAGCGCGGTCGGGCAGTGTCCGTTTATGAAAATGCTGTTCTGCTGCTTCCATCTTTTTTAGCGGCTCCAGTACACAATTGTACAACATCTTTCCCTTCTCGGTGGGTACCATACGCCGCGCCGAGCGATCAAACAGTTTATCTCCCGTAAAAGCTTCCAACGAGCTCAAATGAAGGCTCACGCCCGGTTGGGAAATAAACAGCTCCTGCGCCGCAGCAGATAATGTACCGGTATCATATATCGCCCTAAAGGTGCGTAACCATTCTAGATTCCATCGCATAACTATCAGTATTATGATACAAATATACAATTTAAGTTATTTTAAATATATATAAATATACAGGAACTTTGTATAGACAATAAAAAAACACTAGCGACATGAATATATTTATCATCAATGCCGGACAGACATTCGCCCACTCGGGCGGTCTATTTAACAACAGCGTTACCGAATGGACGCAAACGGTTCTGGACAAAAACCAGGTTGCATACCGCACCACGAACATCAATGATGACTATAATGCCTTTGCCGAAGTAGAGAACTTTAAATGGGCCGACATCATTATCTACCATACGCCGATCTGGTGGTTTCAGGTGCCCTACAGGCTGAAGCAATACATCGACGAGGTGTTTACGGCGGGGCATCAGAATGGAATGTATGCCAGTGACGGCAGAAGCCGCAAAAATCCGGCAATCAACTACGGTACCGGTGGTTTGATGCACGGCAAACGGTATATGGTTACCACGTCGTGGAACGCTCCGGATACCGCATTTACTTTACCTGGTGAATTCTTCGAACAGCATTCGGTCGACGATGGTGTATTGTTTGGCTTCCATAAGATGAATCAATTTACAGGTATGGACCGCATACCGGGCTTTCATTTTCATGACGTCGAAAAGAATGCGACAGAAGAACGTATTGCAAATTACCGCCAAGCGTATATGGAGCACGTTGCGAATACGGTACTTACTGTTGAAAAGGAAGCGGTATAAAGAAAAAATAGAGCCAGCCAAACATAGGCAAAGGCCAGTTGTCCACAACTGGCCTTTGCCCTTATATTGTATGTTATACTTTAGAATCGATAAGCCAGACTAGCCAAGAAATTAGCCGGTCTTTGGGGGCGGGCATAGTAGCCGTCACTAACCCAGTATTGCACATCGAGTAGATTGTTCCCTTTTACGCTCACCCGGAATTTGGGATGATTGTAATAAAGTGTCGCATCCAACAGATTATAGCCGTTCAACACGAAATTATTTGATGCATCCAGGAAAGAATCCGAAACATAGCTGAAACCACTACCTACTCCCAAACCCTTAAGCGGGCCATTGAGTAAAGCATACGTCGCCCACAGGTTGACCACATGTTCGGGTGTACCGAGTGCGCGTTTCCCTTCTACGTTGGCATTGGCCTTCACGAACCGGTTATGATTGTAACCGTAGCTACCCAGTATATTTAAACCCGCTAGCGGATTACTCATCAATTCAACTTCAAAACCTTCACTTTTTTGCTTCCCTTCCTGAAAATAGAAGTTCATGTTATCGACCAATCGGTTCATCACACTATTGGACACTTCAATATTATAATAGGTTAGCGTTGCATTCAATTTCGTTCCTAAGGCGATCTTCGTACCGCCCTCCAGTTGGTTTGCAAGCTGTGCTTTGAAGACCGATACACTCTGATCCGGCTGGATCTGGTTACCTATATTTTTAAATCCGTTTATATAATTTCCGAAAACGGATATCTTCTCGGGAAGTACCTCCCAGGAGAATCCCAAACGAGGAGAGAGCGTATTCTGCGTATATTCGCCTGTAGTTACCCGGGTCTGTGTATTATAGGTTCCTCCATTTACAAAGTGGTCAAACCGAAGACCCAATGAAATATGTAACTGGTTTGACAGGGAGATGACGTCGGCAATGTAAGCTCCGTAGGTATCCTGACTGGTCTGGTTGAAACCTGTATTTCTACCAGCTAGAATGGTATTTACCTGTTCGATACGGATCGGCGGAGCATCTGCAATGTGGTTCAGATCTACCGATTGAAATACCTTTGCGCCGTAGCCCAGTCCGTCGTAACGCGTGTATCTAAAATTGCCGACCCAATCTACGCCAATAACGGGCCGATTAAGTACATTACCGATTTTAAAATTCCCTTTTACATTTTGTTGAAAGTTGTGCCGTGCTGTAGTTTCGTCGGTAAAGGCACGCAGGATCCGGTCTACCGAATCTGTTTTGTACCATATCATATCAAAAATGTACAGGTCGTCATAGGCGCCGTTTCCCCAGGCATATTTAGTTTCCGATGTCCACTGATCTGATATTTTATAGTTTGCCTGCAGGAATATGTTACTTGATTGCTGCTGGCTAACTAGCGAATTATCGTTCAACGATTCGCGATAGGAAAGGTTAAGATCCTTGAAACTTGTTTGATCCAGGCTATTCGATATAAACCAGCCAGCAGGCGTAATCCCCTTGTTACTGGAAAAATCGGCATCCAACGTTAGCTCCAGTTTATCGTTTACGCGGTAAAAGATACTCGGTGCAAAGATCATAGATGTATTCCCTCCCTGGTATTGAAAGGAATTTTCCTGTTGACGGGCAGCATTGAACCTGAAGAGCAGGTCGTTATTCTGCGTAAGAGGTATATTGACATCGGCCGCTAAACGGTTCAAATTCCAGCTACCTACGGTATAGCCGACCTCACCGGTGAATTTATCCAGAGGTTTCTTGGTCACATAATTGATTATCCCACCAAAGGAAGTCATCTGTGCACCAAAAAAAGTAGAACTTGGCCCTTTGATCGCTTCGACACGCTCCACATTGGCAAGATCTATTCCCGTCCGGAGATAAGTTGCCATACCATTTCGGAAATTTTCTGAAGTTTGAAACCCACGTGAAAAGAATGCAGGCATACCGGCACCGGTCTTTGAAGGAGCAGCACCCGGTACATTACGAAAAGCCTCGTCCAATGATACCGCCATCTGTTCCTTGATCAGCTCCTTATCAATTACACTGTATACCTGCGGATTCTGTAAATAGGGTATTTCGGTACGTGCTACACTTTCACTTTCCTTCTTGGACGAAATCTGGTATTTATTTCCGACCACCAGTACCTCGCTCAGTTGTTGAGCCGAAGAAGAAAGTGCGAAATTCTGCGTATTTACCCCATTTTTAAGACGGATTTCATGACGTTGAAGATCCGCTCCCAACAATTTAACATGCACGGTCTGCGTTCCGATAGCTAGCTGATCGATGGAATAATATCCCTCTTCGTTAGACATAGCAGATCTCCCCTTTACAACGCTGACGGTTACGTACGAAGCCGGCCTGCCCTCCTGTGTAGTGATGCGCCCCTGCAAGACAGCCGTCTGGGGTTGCGCCCGGATGCTAATGTGCCTGCCGTCGATACGGTAGCTTTGCGGATCCAGTCCCAGCTCGTCTTCCAACACATCCACCAGCGGCTTATCGCTGACCTGGATATTGATCCTTTTTGTATTATCAAACTGGTTAGAAAAATAGGAAAAACTTACACCCGTTTGTTTCTCTATCGCTTGGAGCAGACCCTCAGCAGATATATTTTTAAGCGACAACGTGATACGTGGCTGGCCGGAAACCGATTGGCTGTAGCCATTTTGTGGCGTAATAATGGTAAATAAGAAAAGGAGATGGATAATCCCAATGAGTTTTATGATTCTTTGCATATGTTTGTATAGAATTAATAGCGTAATAGTTGTTAATACATTTTTCCGGCACAACGTTTGGCGATGGGGTGCCGGATCTTTTTGTTTCTTTATATTATACTTAAGGGGGCATCTTTACTATTTTATTTAATGAAAAATATTGGGTTAAATTCGTTGTGCATTATTCTTTTAATTATAGATATATATATCATTCTTCGTTATCTTATATTTCAGATCGAGGCTAAAGCATAGACTTTGCATCACATCTTTAAGCGTAGGATTTATAAATTTAGCCCTAAAGGCCCCGCCTAGATTTTCCGTTGGCGAGTCCAGGTGCACCCTCACTCCGAACCATCTTTCGAGTTCACCTATCACTTCAGAAAATGTTTGCCCTTTAAAAGCAAGTATATCCTTAGTCCAGGGAGCTATATCCTCATCAGCTATAGTGGATTTGTTGTCCATTGCTTTCGAATTGAAGCGTACAGATTCCCCTTTTTGTAACCTCACCGAAAAATCAGCCTTTTTTGTAGAGCAGGCAACAAGCCCCCGCAGTACCGAGATTTCTGTTGCTTCCGATTCCCGATAAGATTTTACGGCAAAGGAAGTCCCTAACACCCTCACCTTTCCCTTGGATGTCTTCACCGTAAAAGGGTGTGCAGGATCGTGCACAATATCAAACAACCCCTCCCCTTCAATCACCAGCGTACGTTCATCGAAGGGTAAATTATACCATATCCGTGTACCCGCGTTTAACCGGACCGTACTTCCATCGGGGAGTGTAGCCGTAAGCCGTTGTCCAGGTTTTGCTTCGAAAGTTTGCATGCTATGCTTCATCTCATGTACGGAATTTGCATCTGGTGTTAAGAACCAGATCGAAAAAGCAGATACCATAATAGCAGCGGCAGCCCACCACCAAATTCGGGGTCTCCTCTCCACCTTTTCAACTGGCGCAATCGCATCCCATAAACGGTCCCTCAATGCCTCCTGATCTACTGCGTAAAATGCTTCGGAGTGTTCTGCATCAGGCGCTCCATTTTGCAGCCATTCTTCCACCACCTGGCATTCCGAAGCATCGCAGCTACCGTCTACGTATCGCTTCAAGAGCGCTGGAGTCACTTGCTTTTCGTTCATGTATATCTATGCTTTTATACAGAGGTAGACACATCCACAAGAAAGAACCCTAAAAACTATTTTATAAAAATTCTGTTTTTCTGATCAGTGCACTTCGAATGGCTTTTTTGGCCTGCTGCAAATGGTATTCTACGGTCTTCACGCTAATTCCCATCTGGTCAGCGACGGATTGGTTGGTAAGGGCCCCATGATATTTCAGTTCATATATTTCCCTGCATTTGGGCGAAAGAAGTGAAATAAGTTCCTGATGATGTTTTTCCGCCTGCAGGAGAAAGTCTATGCCAAGCATCGGTTCAGATTGGTCTTTGGTGTTTGCTACATTATTTTCATGATGCTGCTTGGTCTGTCTAGCCCTAAAATAATTTAGGATACGGTTTTTAGCGCTGCGAATAAGATAGTGTTCAAAATTGGTATGAATGTCTAGTACATCTCTTTTCTCCCAAATGGCCTTAAAAACCTCCTGGCTCACGTCTTCCGCATCCGAATGGCATCTTGTGTATTTAAAGCAAACGCTATACACTGTCTTCCAGTATCGGTTAAATAGCAGTGCAAAAGCATCTCTATCACCATCGACAAACCTGCTGATAATATGCTGTTCGGTACTTGATTTAGAAGTTTTAGCTGTCCGCATTTTCGAACTGTTTCCGCAAACCTAAGTTTTATTTGGAATTAATCCAAATAAAAAATACTACAGAGGACAACCGCCTATTTATCGGTCCCTTTTCCTATCTAACCAACAAGCAAGCTTCAGGTTGTTAAACTCGCCAGTTGCAGTTATTTTGATTCGCCCCTAAAAGGTAATAGGCTCTCTACACAATTAATAATCAAATCAGCATCATGGATCTGGACGAGATGTCCACTCTTACTCGCTTCTATAAAGCGGCTATCCGTTGATAGGGCCAGCTGAGCATATTGATGTTCGATAACCCACCTTTTATACTCTGCTGCGAGCTGTTTGTCCTTAATCCCGGCGTAACGTATATCCGATGTGCCCGCTAACACCATCAATGGAATATCTCCAAAATCCGGCCGCTGCAACGCATCCTTAAAATTAAAGCTATCCTGCTGGAGTTCATCCAATGTGGTCTCCACAGATCGGTAGAAAAAGTCTCGTTCCCTCACATGCAAAGGATGACCAAAGGGAATCTCCTGCGAGATGGGAAGGAAGGAGAACATGCATCGGTAAAGTCCCGAGTGCACCGCAAAACGAATTAACCAAGGTGAAGGCGTACGCAATAAAGTTTTCAACTGGGCCGAAGCATGGATCTTCTGTAAAGGGTGCGCACCTTCAACCAACAAAATTCCAGCAATATCGTCTCTATGCTGCGCAACAAAAGGCCGCATATATATCGCTGCCATAGAGTGTGCGACTAAGATGAACGGCTTCGGACAATCTATCTTTTCCAACAAATCATGTAATTCATTTGAGACTTGAAGATTAGTAACCCGTTCCTTCGCACCATCACTAAACTGAATACCACTGCGGTCATAGGATAAGGTCACAGCAGATTCCGCAACACGATCTTGAATATCATGCCAAATAGCATGACTACTTCCCATGCCCGAAAGAAAAACGACAGTCCCCTTTCCTTGCCCCTTTTTGACATAATGGATGGCATGTCCATTCCGCTCAATGTAGGTCAGATCTCTATCCATCAATCGCTCCAGTCTCCATCGGCAAAACTGTTCAATCAGTACGCCGATAAGGATAAGCGCTACTATTATTATACCAGACCACTTCAACATACTCAACAAAAAATCAATCATACGCAATAGAAAACATGCCCTTCGTTGTAAAAACCAGCAGCCCCGGTATCAACTGCCATTACAGTAGAACCAACAAAAAATAAAACTAGCATAAATATAGGGACAGATGGCTTACCTGCAGCAAAAAACTTCTGTATTCATAATAAAAATTTCCATATCCATAAATGTGTGTGATCTGAAAAAGATAGCTTTGGCCAAACAGCAAACGATGACTATACTAGGCATATATATCTATTTTATCGCAATCTTAGCCGGCTACCGTTCGTCAAAATACTGGCCTAGAGAATTGGCGTTATTCGGCTTTCTAAAAAGTCGGTGGCTGGGTATATCGTTCCTTATTATCGGCAGTATCGTATTTATAGTGAACAAAGGCTGGACGATAGGCCTACTTACAGCCCTCTGCATATATATGGCGACCGCATCTTGCCTGCTATTCATACTAAATTGTAATAATAAGATCCGACTAGCCGCATGCGGCATATTTCATCTTATCCTTTTAGTCGGATTAATCTCTGGTTTTTAAAAATTATGCCTGCAAATACAAAATACCTCAGCTCGCCGGGACAACGCATACTCAAAGTCAGTGCGGCCATACTTGGCGGATATCTTCTCTCAGGCGCTATACATCTTGCTGCGGCACGCATACCCTATTTCGGGATGAATCTGTTGATCACTGGTACGCTGACTATGTTCCTGCTTTGGGCAGTCTTTATGATTATCTCATTTTTGTCCAAGAATGGCTGGAAGATCTGGGGTATCTATATCGGTTTTACATTGCTATTTGGCTTGATCGCTTTTTACGGAGGAGGGCCATTATGAAAGGATTAGGACCTAGAGCATACAATATTTTATTTCATACACATACCGTGAGCGGTATCGTGATCAGTTTTGTGCTGTTTATCATATTCTTTGCTGGTGCGGTATCACTCTATAAGCACGAAATCTATCAGTGGGAAAATCCACAGGCGCGGGTTACAGCTGTCACTACTTTAGACTACGAACGACAGATTGCACGTATGGATTCCATACAATACGGAGCCAGTGAAAGCCACGAGATACGGGCAGTAATGCCCACCACCACCCGTCCAGTCTATACACTCTACGTTCCCGTAGAAGACTCTACAGGTGCCCGCTTTTTGACGTTCCTATATAATGCGCACAACGACCAGCTCACGGAGACAGCTTCAGGAGAATGGTCTACGACGGGCGAGACCCTGTACCGCTTACACTACCTCGATCAGATCCCGCTATATATCGGTCGTTATATTGCCGGCCTCGTATCGCTGTTTTTCGCGTTTGCCGTAGTTACGGGTTTGCTGATACACTGGAAAAATATAGTAGCTAAGTTTTATGCATTTTCGTTCAAGAAAGTAAGCAAACAATTTTGGACCAATGCCCATACCGCATTTGGCGTGATCGGTCTTCCGTTTCAAATGATGTACGCGATCACCGGAGCATTCTATATGCTCAGTCTCCTGGTCCTTGCGCCTACCGTATTGGTTCTATTCGACGGTGACGACCACAAACTCATTACGCAGCTCTACCCCACGGAGGAATTTCATGATCATCATGACGACAAGGGAGATCATCAACAAGCACCTGTTGCGCATATGTCAGTAGCAGAAGGCTTAGCAGTTATCCAGCAGGATTATAAGACATATCGTATCGCCCACATTGACATCATCAATAATGGGCATGACAATGCCGTACTAGGAGCCGAACTGATAGACGACCTGGCCTACAACAAAAATGGAACAGTAGTACTAGATCTGCATTCAGGCGAATATAAAATGCGCATTGAGCCAGGACAAAAGAGCTACACACAATCTATCCTACAGGGTATCAACGCGATACACTTCGGAAACTATGGAGGTTGGCTGACCAAAGCATTATACTTTGTGCTATCAATTTTCACCTGCTTCGTCATTATTAGCGGCGTATTGATGTGGAAAGAAGCACGCAATAAAGCTTCGTACACAGACCAGCAACGTAGGTTTCACCATCGTGTGACCAAAATCTATCTCAGTATCTGTTTCAGTCTGTTCCCTGCTACAGCTTTACTGTTTATCAGCGAGCAAGTGGTTGCCCCGTTTACAGGTCGAGTCGATATTGTCAATATTATTTTCTTTGGAAGCTGGCTGCTCCTTTCGGCGATAGCCTATATGTTGCCAACAGAAAAAAAGATTACACAATTTTGCCTTGTTACAGGAGGGATTTTCTCTTGTGCTGTCCCACTGGCCAATGGTATAGCGACAGGAGACTGGCTCTGGAAAACGGCCACAAGCCTTCGCTACGTATTCCTTACGGATATCACGTGGTTGATCACGGGGGTATTCGTCCTACTTATTGCTTATGCGATGCCCGGCAAGAAGGCCGTGAGAATACGGGGCTAATACAAAAGGTCTATGCCCCCTGCTTTTCTCGCAGCTTCATGGGAGAATAGCCTTGCGTCTTCTTGAAAGCGGCACTAAAATTTGATGTATTCTGATATCCCACCAGCAATGCTATTTCCTGTACGGAGAGCGTGGTATCCAACAGGTATTTTTTTGCCTGATGCATTCTAATATCCTGCAAGTACTCGAAAATAGTATTTCCATAAACCAGCTTAAATCCATTTTTTAGCTTAGTTTGGTTAATCCCCACAAAACGGGAAAGTTCCAGGATAGTGAGCGGCCTTTCCAGATTCGTACGAATCGTATCAGCGGCAAGGTGTATCTTTTGCTGATCAGCAACAGATAATGGTATGTATTCCGACTTATTTTCGGACTGTTCATATAAGAGTGCGATCAGTTCAAAAGCCTTTGACTCTAAGTATATCTTTCGCGTTAGACCATCAAATGTACAGTTTTTGATATCCTGAATGATATGGTAAATATTGGGACAAATACGCAACTGATGCGGGACGAGCGATGTACTGATTCCCCGATGGATGCTTTCGATAAAATCATCCATCAACCTCGATTCGCCGGCATAGCGATCCAAGAGTGTAACCGGCAAATGTATATCAAATGTTTGGTAGGCTGTATCCTTTTGGAACAGGATATTCGCTTGATTCTCATCAGCAGACAAAAATTTGATGTTCGCTGACTTTGCTGCTGTCGTTTGTCCCTTATTCGCTTTCCCTGTATAGAAGATGTCTTTATCCGATAAGTTTATTTGTATCTCCAGCAACGCATTATCACCTCTTCCATTTATATTGACATCCTCCTGCATGGCATAGTTGGCATTGACGATCGACATCTCCTTGCGAAGTACATACTCATCAAAAGTAATATCTCCCTTCGGCAACTTGAGATTAAAACGACTCGCTCGTATCTCATCCAACGACGAGCCAGGCAGCTCCTCGACAGACATAAAATCATTCAAATCGTCAGCTACTAACTGAATACCCATAATACGTGGTTAACTCTGATATAAACTTCTGCAATCATAATAAATACGTCCAAATTCATAACACCCAGCGTGTCGGAATAAATACATTTGCACCACAAATGTAATTTATAATTATTATAAATAAAAACTATTGTCACAGATTATAAAACACATGTCGTCTATCAGAATAATCTCTATACTATTGATCTGGGGATACTGCAGCATATTGTCTGCTCAGACGACGTCAATTGTATCTGGCATCGTATCAGATATCGACAATCGGCCTATTGATCATGTATCGGTGCACATCCAGGAGCTATCCCTCGTTGCAAATAGCAATAAGACTGGACAATTTTCCTTTTCCAACATACCATCAGGGACGTACTCGATTCAGGTCAGCAAAATCGGATACGATAGTCAAGTCAACGTGATCAACACCGCAACGCAGTCCGATAAGTTGCATTTTACCTTGCTAAAGGACACGTCTCAGATTGACGAAGTAACGATTTTTGGTTTTTCGCCAACGCAACTGGCAAACCGGCAGGCGTACAACATTACAGCAATAGACGCGACCAAACTACACAATACAACCACGGACATCGCGCATGTGCTGGATCGCGTACCGGGAGTCCGATTACGTGAGTCGGGCGGAGTCGGTTCAGACTACGAATTTTCTATACATGGTTTTTCAGGAAAGCGAATCCGGTTTTTCTTGGATGGCGTACCCATGGAGCATTTTGGCCCCGCTTTTCAGATCAACAATATCCCTATCAATCTGGCCGAACGCATTGAAGTATATAAAGGTGTGGTGCCTATATGGCTGGGCAGCGATGTACTGGGCGGTGCGGTCAATATCATTAGTGGCAGACAATGGCGTGACTATCTAGATGTCGCCTATTCTTTTGGTTCTTTCAACACACACCGTAGCAGCATCAATGCGGGCAAAACTTTTAAAAATGGATTTACGGTACAGCTCAGTGCCTTCCAGAATTACGCCGACAACAACTATCCTGTCACCGTTGATGCTTCGGATATACGAACGGGACAATATTTCCCCAACAGTCGCGTAAAACGCTTCCACGATCAATACCGTAATGAGACGGCGATCGTCAAACTGGGATTTGTAGATAGACCCTGGGCCGATCAATTGATCGCGAGCTTTACATTGGGTCAATATTATAAAGAAATACAGACCGGTGCCAGGATGGTAACCGTATATGGAGCTTGGCACACCCGCGGTAATATGCAGATGCCCGCGCTTCAATACCAAAAGAAGGATGCTTTTGTAAAAGGACTGACGATCCGTGCAAACGCTAACTACAACTTCGGAAGAGATCAAAGCATAGACACCGTGCACGCACGCTACGGGTGGATGGCAGACTCGATCCGTTTACGTGGCAATGGTGGCGAACTACAGTACAATCACTATATCTATAGAAATAATGCGGCCAATGCATCGGCAACAGTTACCTATGCTAGGGATGATCATTTCTTCGCATTTAACCATGTTTACAACCATTTCGACAGAAAAGGATTCAACGATATTGCTCCCCACGAACAGCAATACCGCATCCCACAGAAAACAGAAAAAAACATTACCGCATTAAGTTATCAATATAGTCCTTCAACAAAATGGAGCACGACGCTTTTTGGAAAGTACAACCAGCAAAATGCAAGAACAACGTTGCTCGAACTAGATCCAGCAAACACAGGGGATACACTATATCATTCTGTAGATTTTAACCGGAGCAACTTTGGATACGGCCTTGCTACCACCTACTTTATCACATCCCAACTACAATTGAAGGCTTCGTACGAAAAAACAAATAGGCTGCCCGAGAGCGAAGATCTCTTTGGGGATGTGATCAATAAGGAGGGAAACTGGGCCATTAAGCCCGAGCGCAGCGACAATTTTAATCTTGGACTAGACTATACCCTTCCTATCAACGCGAATCGCATTTTTTTCAGTGGAGCTGCTATCTACTACCACGCCAAAAATTACATCTATTACACATTTAACAACATCCAAAACCGGACGACCGCAAAGAATCTTGAAGGCGTATCCAATATGGGATTCGAATCGTCAATACGTTACTCCTATAAGCAAACTTTTGCTGCGGGCATCAACCTGACCTATCAAAATATCCGCAACATGCAACGCTATATTGAGTTCGGAGGTGTCCGTTTTGAAAGTAAGGATTACAAATTTAGATTACCCAATATACCCTACCTCTTTGGCCATGCAGATGCATCGCTATTTCTCAAAAACCTCTTTAGGCCAGCCGATCAGTTGACGATCTCTTACAATATGCTATATGTCAAAGATTTCTATCTGTATTGGGCCGATTCTGGACGCGACGATTCGAAACACGTCATCCCACAACAACTCGCACATGATTTGAATATTGTCTACACGCTGGCCAATGGGCGCTACAATGTAGGTCTCGAAGGCAAGAATATCAGCGACCAGATATTGTATGACAATTTTAGTCTACAAAAACCGGGAAGAGCCTTCTACCTCAAGTTGAGGTATTTCATTAAAAACTAATTTATCACTCAAATAAAAAAAAATGAAAGTAAATCATCTCATTCTTTGTGCTACTGCAGGTCTTCTTGTTTTTGGAGCCTGTGACAAAAAAGACACACCGACAATCGAAGAACCTATTGTCGAGATCCCAGAAGAAGGCAATTTTATCGTTGCCGCGCTCCCCTACAGGTCTACTATTTTTGGAGGAGCAGACATACTCTACACGAGCAGTACCTTGGACGAAGGAACAATAGCAACCGAAAACAATGGCTTAGAGCAAGATGGCAGCAACCGCAATTACCTGACTGCGAACGGCAAATTTTTCAGCTTTCTATTTGGCCAGACGGGCGCCGGCGCCGTTACCGTATATAATTTTAATGCCCAAGGGGTTCTCCACAAACTATCAAATTTCCAATCGGAAACGATGACCGCTCGGGGTACCGTTGGAGAAGATGTGCTCATGATCAAAAATGCCTGGGAACCTGCTCAAGACTACTCGCAATGGTATCGCGCGAATACCAATACGATGCAAATCGTAGGACAAGGCGAAATCAACACCAACAAACTATCCGGAAATGGCGAAATGGCACTCTTTACAGGTATCACACAAGTGGGCGACAAGGTATTTGCTCCTTTTTTAAGCATGAAGACCGGACGCTCATTTGCGACCAGCTACCGTGATAGCTCATGGATAGCCGTGTATAGTTATCCTGGTATGCAATTAGAAAAAATCATTCGTGACAACCGTACAGGATTTATCGGTTCTTATTTTGGCAATGGTCTAGACGTCGATGAAAATGGAGATGTTTACGTTATGGCTACCTCACTTGGTGCCGATGGTGCTGCACGCTCTACAAAACCTGCAGGATTTATGAAAATAAAAAAAGGAACAACCGAATATGACAAGTCATACTTCTTCGATATTACGGCGGCATCCGAGGGGCACTTCTTGTTTCGAAAGCTCTACCTCGGTAAAGGAAACTTTTTGTTAATGCTATCCCAAACATTTAGCACATATGCCACCAACCCCAATAAATTTGCAATTGTTAATGTAAACGACAAGTCCTTCAAATGGGTAACGGGACTTCCAGCACAGGTAGTCAATGTATCACAATACAGCACCAATTACGCGCCATTGGATGGAAAAACCGGATATGTAGGCATTACAGGAACTTCAGATGGTACAACCATTATTTCTGGTGTGTATAAATTCGATGCGGAGACCGCAACGGCCACTATAGGTCTGCAATTTGCACCCACCACTGATCTGATGAGTGCAAATATTATCTCATCGGTAAACTGGGCTCCTATTCGAAAATAGAAATAAGCGTTCCTATACCTCGGTTTAGTCCTTATTCCGTTATTTTTTGAGATAACGGAATAAAGACTAAATTTCGTTGACATTATAAAAATGCTATCGAGGCGTGTATATCACGCGTTACCTTCAATTTTTCATGGATCATTTAGCGCATGAAATTCAAAACTCCTACATAAAAGTGTAGCACTACCACAAAAAGTCGTACCTATTTTCGTATTTTTCTTTTATGAAACGGGATTTTTAAAAGAAGCTAGAGCCATTCTTTGCCTTGCAACTGTGTCTTGTTTTAGTATTAAATTAGGTAGATTTGGTTAGGCATAACTGATATATACATGTGTACATTCTTAAATAAATCCATACACCTTTTCCTACTGGCCATTTTGCCGACAGTATGGCTGAGCTGCAGCAATCCCAGATCTACTGATGGACAGCAGAAAGATCTGGGGGACATTGGCGCTTCAACTACGGGCCGCTGGTTTACATACTGGAATGCGGATAGTACTCAATTTGGTTTTAAAGATGCCGCCGGAAATATCATGGTCGAGCCTAAATTTGTCGGCGTATCATACCTTTATGTATTGGATCATATCACAGCCGTCACCGAAGAAGTAGATAATAAGTGGTCAAGTTATTATTTGACCAAAACCGGAAAACAATTTGGCCGGGATAGTCTATATTTTTTCGACAATACCCCAGATTGTGAGCATGAGGGCTTTATCCGCTTCAAGAATCATACGACTGACAAAGTAGGCTTATTAAATAGAAATGGTGACGTGGTTATTCCTGCCGAGTATAATGATTTAACACAGGCTAGAAATGGAATGATCATGGCGTTGAAGGGTGCCGAGAAAAAATATTACATGGGAAGAGAGCATTACAGTTGGGAAGGTGGCAAAGAGTTCCTGATCGATACGAACGGCCATATACTGATTGAAAATTTCAAACGCGACGATGACTTAAATTTCTATTCCTTAGCAATATCGAACAAAGCAAGTCGCGATACCACACGAAAAAGCTTCAAAGCGACCAATAATAAGTATTACGTCTTCGTTGACTTTGATAGCGAATTTAAAGCTTGGTTCAAAAACGATTTATTGTCCAACTTTACAAAAGAAAACCTGCAGAATAGTGCACATGATTCGATCAGCTTTTGGAAAAAAGATACGGGTTGGATTACCCAAGAAAAACGACTTTTTATAGACCGCAACTTTGATCTCATTCAATCAAAATTAATGTCGCTGAAGGATGACAAACCTGATTATCATATTTTCACCGACGGGATTCGCTCCTACAGTTATGAATCGGATTTTTTTACCAAATTCTATAACAACTGTGGTGACCCCCTAACTTGGAAGTATCCCGTAAAACAGATCGTAATCTCGTATAACATTAAAACGGACTTACAACAGGATCACTTTGAATTTTTGAGAACAGATGATGGCTACAAACTTATAAGTGTCTCGATACCGTAGGTATGCAACGGATCAAAAACACATTGTCAGAACAATATGAATTGCACAGCTATATAAAATGCCGAACAAAATATATCTTCCAAATGAAACGAAAGATATCTTTTGTTTCAAACAAAAGATATGTTACTTTTGTAATGAAAGATAAATTGATATGATACGGCAAGAAAACGGATACGTGTTGCAAATTTAAAGCGGATCTTCCGTTACATGGCGATCCCACAACCAAATAGCATATTGGCTAAAAATCTCCGGAAGCCCCTCAAATTCGGCATCGAGCACATATATGCCTCCAATTTCTTCCCCATCGGGTAGCAACAGCCTGCGTTCGCCTTTCATCTCCAACCGATCGCTATGTGCCTTATACATCACAATATGCAATTCCGAGGGGCTAATATCACCACTACAGGCCAATTGATAAACCAGCCATATTTCGGCATGGCCATCCTTGTCCAGATCGGTAATGCGTACAGCAGGTTTTATAAATTCAGCCACAATATCTAGCGGACAGTCGTCGACAAAATCGGTAAATGTCCATATTTTTTTTAATCCCGCTTCCGTCTTGAGGTAATGATGCCCCCATACAAATGCATTGCGGTACCCCTCCTCGTCTGATTCCTCTTCACCCGTTTCGGTAAGCAGCAGATAATGTTCCCCTGCTTTATCCTTCCAGCTGATGGCTTCCACATACTCACCACGGTATTCTATATCGTGGAATTGGCTTGGATCCAGGGAATCTACCGATACCTTAAAATCAGCGAAAGTGTCAGGGTTTACCCTATCCTGCCCATATGCAATGCCTCCTAGGGAAAGCAGTACGATAAACGTAATATTCCTTATGCCCATAGTATATGTATCTTTAAATAATCAACCCGCCTTACCGCGCCGACTTCATCGCTTTCACTTTCTTGACGCTGTTATCAGACAGGAAGCGTTGGTATTCTTCAGTCTCCATACCGACGAGGGCAATCCGGCCGTCTTTGTCTGCATGGATGCCGAAACCGTACGTTTTTGACAGTGGCGATGCCCGGAGGCAGGCCTGCCCTTTAGCGAAGAAATGTGCTCTCGCCTCTTCGTATTCGTCTTCACGCAACTCGCTTCTTTCAGCAAACACCTTAAAGAGCACATCGTCCGAGGTGAATACATAGGGATTTTTATCGATCAGCTGGAACTGCATTTCCGCTACGGTCCGCTTGTCCTTTACGGGAGGTACTGTGCCGCCTGTAGCTTTTGTATCTTCCGCTACCTCGATAAATGTGTTGTAATAATTTGTACTGTGGACTTTCATAGCTGCATCTGCTTAAAGCTTAATCTTGTCGGCAATTAGGTTGCCAATAATAGGAAGCGGCGTAAACTGTTCCTTTGATGCATTGATAATACCTAATATGATAAAGACAAGTGGAACGAACGATAATATACCACCCACCGGTGCTAAAGGTGGAATAACGAAAAATAGAATACGTAAAATTACGGACCAACAAAATGAGAATATAAATACGCCCAATGCCTGTTCCAGATGAAACTTGACCAAGGGGGTCCGTGTGTTGCGGCTCTGAAAAAAGGCAATCAACCAACCGATTATCGTGATGTAGGCAATCATAGAAATCGTTTTACTGCTCATTGTATTATTCTTTTAGTGTACACAAAGGTAATCTCTTCCGCACAATATATATCCACGAAAACCAGTATTTTCATTTTTTATACCGAAAATAAACTCGAAAATACCGATTTTGCATAAAAACACAAATATGATATTCTGCTTTACACGTACACTTATTATCACCTTATTCTTATCATCCACGTTGCTTTTATTTTCATGTTCGGATAAGAAAGACCCCCTTACAATTGATGAAACGTCGTCCACGTTTCGGTTAAAACATCTTACTACGAAAGAAGCCGTTGTAGAAGCGCTTGGCAACTTTACGTCCGGGTGGGACCTCGGAGCGCTCAGCATTACCAATATGGGGCCGTACCCGAAGTTCCCTTATATCTATTATTACACGCTGCTTATGAGTAGGGACAATGGGGGCAGCAGTAACAAAGAAACCATCCGTTTACACGTGCAAGCCGGAGGTCCTGTCGATTCAGACGTTACGTTGCAAGCATTTTTAGAAGAACACAAGGATATGGCTGCTGTACATGTTGAACGGTTAAGAAATTACCCTGGTGTATATGTGGTAAAAGGAAAAGAAAATGATAACGATCAATGGCTAATCGAATTGTATACGCCCCATATTGCCAAAGACGGCAATCACACCATGCACTCCGTCCACCTTACCGGTCTCCAAACGCCTCCCGTAGCGGATGAAGTAGCTGTAACAGCCATGCTGGCGTTATTGGAAGAAAATAAAGAATAAAAAACCTATAAATGAATTCCCAAATGATTTTGCTTGAAAAACCACCTATGCTATTCCGACTTGTTCTTACATTTATCACCACCGGCTGTTTATTATTATCGATTTCCTGCGGAAAAGATCAAGGCGCTGACGAAGATATCGTTACTGGTCAGGGAGCTCGTTTAAAACACATTACGCAAGGTACTGAGGGACATGGATTAATTGAATCGCTCATGCAGGATTATAGTTTGAGCAGCGAATCATTTACCAATGTCGGCAGTTATCCTATCCCGGTGTATACCTATTATTACACCCTTAACTGGGAATGGAATCAGAATAGTGATCAAGTAACCGCGCATCGCGTGCTAAGCTGTTCGGCGGGAATGGGTATAGACAGTAAAGAAGAAATTTTAAAAAAAGCCCACGGGTTTATCGAAATACAAGACGATCGGCTGGGCAAGCCCCCCTATCAAAATGTATTTGCCATCCGCTACCAAGATCAGAAAAAGGAAGATTGGCGTTACGAGATACATATCCTCAAGGTTATGAATAATATGCGGAATCAAAACATCACCTTAACAGGCTCATACGGCCCTGTACAGCGTGATGACATTGCTGCATTGGCTCCCAATCCTCCCGACGAAAAGACAGTTATTACCGAGCTCTTGAAACTTCTTGAACCTATTCAGTAATAACGACATGTTACGCTTACAAAGAGAGTAGAAGACTTGGGATTTGGCATACTTAGCGGCCTAAATCCTGTTCAGGACGGTGAAATCCAGTGAGCGGATTACCAAGCAGTAAATAGAGTTTAATATATACCGCCGCCGTCGTCGTTTGCCCTCCAACAGCCGGCTTACTAAGTAACTGGCCGCAGCACCGATCGCGGCAATTAGCGCGGTATGCAGCATATTAGACCAATCGAAGCTATTCCAGATGCAGCACCCTCTAAGATTGCCGCGTCGCTATGCTCCTCGCAATGACGAGGATAACAGTTCTGCCCACTAGTCACCAATCACTAACCTCGCTAAGATTGCCGCGTCGCCGTTTCCCCGCTAACAGCCGGCTTACTAGCTAACCAACGGCAGCATCGATCAGAACAATTTCAATGTAAAAAAACGAAATATCAATAAATTATTTATATTTACACCACAAACTTATTAGCTTAATTTTATGAACAAAATAACACTTGTTCTATGCTTTGTAATTATATTCCTTTTTCAATATAGTTGTAAACAAGAAGAAACCATACCCTATAAAGACGAAAAGCCAACGCAAGTAGAAACGCTAGCTGTCGAAATTATAAATTCAGAACAAGTTGTATTAACTGCAGCGGTAACCTATCTCAATGCGCAAGCAAAAGTTGTTGATCACGGCTTCGATGTCGAATACTATGATGTTAGTGGAAAAAGAGGCGTGCACAATTTCTCCCTCGGCAAAGACGCACAACCTGGAAAGATACGCTTTCCCCTTACCGGCGAGTGGAAAGTTACGGCCGATAGGGGTATCAACTATACATACTACCTTCGAACAGAACAAGATACCACTCGAGGCAATATACAGAATTACAGCAAAGACTACGCTAATCCGTTCTCTATACATCCAAACCAAGAATTCAAGGTCTATGGCGGAGAAAAAATCACTCTAAAAGGTAGTTTTGAGGATATTAAAGGCAAGTACAACCTGGTTATAGACATCAATACCAATTCCAGTGTAACTGTTCCATTCGATATCACGGATAATAACACGAGTCTACAACTCACTTTACCTCTGAGCATTAGCGCCAATAAAGTTGCATTATATTTGACACCAATAACAAACAACGGAAGCTATCCCCATAAGCATTATTTAATAGAAGTCGACATCCTCGGAAAGTTAAACCCACCGTCAAATTACACATTATCATGGGCAGGTTTTTTACAGCTACAACCAAGCGCTGATAGCCCTACCTATCCTTCCTTTCAAGTTATCGTAGGTAATAGGATGGTACGTTATGAATCGTATATTTTCATACGTGATCACATCAATGCATCAGAAGGAGACAGTTATCGCTTGGGTTATTACAACGGTAGAGACACCGTTATTTTCCCCAATAAATTGCAGATCCGACGGCCAGATCCGACGAAGATTGAATTTGTAGAAAACCGGATCCATCCTTACGGATTTGCACAAATCAAAAATCTAACTACAGAGGATATCTTCGGTGGCGTAACCTACCAATTTGGCTCGCAGGAAGTACAAGTAGGAAGTAACAACCAAGGTACAATGAGTTTTTCTATCGGAGATATGGCGGAGGGTAAATATCCATTGACGATTAAGAGCAATAACTATACGGTAAGCAGCCAAGCTACGCTCGGTGTCGAAAAACTAGTAACTACCCGCCTACATCAACAAAATACGGCCATGGGAAGCGAGGTGATAGTCTATGGCAATTTTATCAGCGGGAAGTACTACAGCGCTGTATTTGAACAAAATACAGTCTATGGAATACTAGCTACAGAAGGGCAAATTCGTTTTACTATCCCGCTGTTGAGCGCTGGTAAGCAGAAATTGTCTATCGGCTACAGCAACTACAATAGTGAACAGCATATTGTACCCACTACGCTGAGTATTGATGTAGCTCCCGCGCAGTATACCGGATTTTCTCCCCATAAGGGAGAACCTGGATCTATGATTACGTTAAAAGGAAAATCACTTGCGTTTGCAACTGTATTTTTTGGAGACACCTTTGTATATGCTTATCGAATGAATCCATCAGGAGATGAGGTGCAAATTGAAGTTCCACGGTATGCACAACCCGGCAAGTATAAAATCAGCGCCCGTGTATTTACGCATTGGATGCAAGTAGATGAAGTCTTTGAAGTTGTCAATCCCTAAATAATATGAATATTTTTCGAAGATACAAACCGTTACCATTTATAGGAATCTCCCTATTGTTACTGACTCTCTTTCAGGGATGCAAAGAAGAAACCATTGTAACGACCGTAGACGTTACCCCTATTAGCTTTTTTGTTGAAGGGATCAACGTAATCAATTCAGAGCAGATTAAACTAGAAGTTACCATCCAATACCTTAACGATGAGGAAGTCATAGATTATGGCTTTTCGTTCAAAAAGTCGGGCTACAATTATACCGAACAACTCGTTAGCTTAGGTAAGAGCCCTTCGATCGGTCTTTTAGCATACGATTATAAACCCAAAGAAAAATTAGAACTTGGTCTGTATTACGAGTATTATTTTTACATCAAAACCAATAGGGGGTACTATAAAAGCTATACCAATTCCTTTTCGTATTCTGGCCTAAAAACTATTTTAGAAACGATGCCTTACGGCTCTGGCGAGACGGTAACCCTAAGCGGGGATTTTAGCATGCTAGATGAGAGCTATAAGGTACAGATACTCGATATCAATACGCGGCAGTTACCGATCAAATTAAATGATGCCCGTACCACATTGTCTTTTACACTACCGGCCAATTACAGCGCCCACAATAAGATTGTTCAGGCAGTGCTTGTCCATTATGAGAGCAGCAGATTTTTCAGTCAAAATCTCGTACGAATCAAGCTCTTAGGAAAAGTATCGCCCCCTATACGAAAGAGTTACTACTACTATGAAAGCTTAGTTTTCAGCGGCATCAACAATAATGAAATTTACAATTACGATGGCAGTCTGCGTTTAATTATTGGTGATAAAGTTGTTCCTTATCGATCTGAAATTAAGATCTCAGATATTGGTGATCTCGAAGGGTCGAGCTTCCGTATTGGATACGCCAACGGCCGTGACTCCGTCATATTTCCCGACCCAATCACAATTCTGCTTCCAACAGCAGAGATGTTACAGCTCCGGGAACACAGAGTACACCCCTTTTCACAATTGCACCTTGTACAGCGCGATATGATGTTAAATTATTTCATCTACGCGGGTATGCCCATCCTAAAAATTGGCACTCACGACGCCGTATATTATGACGACAATCAGGGCAACACCCCCTCGTTCCGAATTGGCGATGTTCCAAACGGAAATTATCCCATTGGGCTTAGCCACAAATTGGGAGAAATAGAAAGTCCATATTTCTTAGAAGTAGAAGAATTCGACTGGCATGTACTTCCAGACCAAAAGGTCCATTATGGTGACAAAATCACGTTTAAAGGCACTTTTATCAATGGCAGGGAGTACGGCATACAACCGTTAGAAATTCCACACTATCGGATGGGGGCCATAGCGAATAACAACGAGATTACCGTTGAGATCCCTTTTAATGTGGGGAGCCGTACGAGCTGGAAAATTGGCTACAATATCGGTGGTAATCAAACACGATTTGCTGATAAAGTCCAGATCATCGACGTGCTACCGATCACCTTTGATGGCGTCTCGCCATTACGAGGTACCACCGGAGAGATAATCACGTTAACCGGAAAAGGTATTAAACACGCACAACGATACTATATCGGCGACAGAGAGATCATCCCTTATACTATAAGTACGGATGAAGTGAGGTTTGCCATCCCCTTCAACATTCCGCGTGGCACCACCCGACTTTCCATATTAAGTAACAATGAATTAATTTTATCACCAGTCTATTTAGAAATTTTTTAATGCGAATCTTACTGTATATCATCCCGTCTATATGCGTGTTTTTGTCTTCGTGTCGCAAGGTCGAAAATATCATGCAAGCAGAAGAAACAAAGCCTATCGTGCTCGAAGCAGCTATTCTTGAACACTTGGATGCAAAATCTGCGCGTTTCTCCTGCCGAATAACATCTTTAAACAACGAGGAAGTTAAAGAACATGGAATCATTTTGTACTCCGGAATTTTTCCGAATGTGAAAGAAGAACAAGTGTCCATTGGTGGTAAAGTTGAGATAGGAAAGATCAGCTACAACTATACGCCCTCGTTGCCGTTCGAAATTGGCAAAAATTATATGGTTGCCTTTTATGTTCAGAGCGAAAAAAGCTTTTACCGAAGTGGGCTAATTAGCTTTAAGTGGAACAATGTTCAAGTTAATCCACAAAATGATCTAAGCGCTACGGCTGGAGAGACGATCACGATAACAGGTAATTTTGAAGGGATCGACGAAAAGTTCATCATCACAGATTGGAATACAAGCGCCACGACACCTTTTACATTGAGCGGTGATAAAAAATCCCTATCTTTTGTTGTCCCAAAGACAACCATCCCACATGGTTCTATATTGAATTTCAATCTATCTAAGCGTACAACAGAAGGTGGCAATGAATTCAGCACGATCGCACTTTGTCGTGTGAAGATATTAGCCACAATCAGTCCGCTAGAACGATCGCAATTACACCTATCTGATGCCATCCCATTAAAGGGCAACAACCTACCCAATATATACGAAATTCCGGCCGATCTTATGCTTATCATCGGGGACCAAAAAATCAGATACCAAAATCCGCTTCGGTTAACAAGTATAGAGGGGCTCAAAGGCAACAACTTAAAGATCGGGTATTCCAACGGCAGGGATGAGATCATTTTTCCCGAACCTATCCAGCTAATTATCCCTAATAAGAATGACATACGATTCAATGAAAAAGTAGTACATCCAGGTAGTCAACTACGGTTACAAGGTTTAGAATTCGCTAAGTTTTTCAATTACGGTAGCACCAGCTTTAAGGTCGGCGGTGCTCCGCTTACACAAGCAATAAATCCGTTTCCATATAACCTGGATATAATAGTTCCCCAAGTAGCGGATGGTCATCACGCTGTGGAAATTATTAGTCCTTTTTACAATGGAATTGTCAGTACCGAAAAAATAGAAGTTAAGGCGCTCAAGTTGAGCGGCCCGAGTCAAGTTAATGCGCACGTGGGCAGCACAATACAGATAAAAGGTAGTTTTATTAATGGCAAGATCTATGAAGTTCATATAGGAGGCCACACCATCTATAATATCATTCCACAAAATGGCGAAATCAGTTTTGAAGTACCCAATCTCAAAAGCGGAAAAAACGAGGTTAAGATAAGCTATCGTCACGAGAGCTGGGATAGCCATTTCTCAACAAGCCCGTTTACCGTATTCGTTGAGAAAAGTACCATAACTAGTGTTAGTCCTTTGGTAGCATACGCAGGAGACGTCATTACCGTTACTGGCCGAGGTTTAAATACAGGTTCTTCCTATACCCTCGGCGGGCATTATATCAATGTCGTTAATAAAACGGCCGATGGCTTTAAGTTTCTAATTCCTTCCGGATTTCAGAAAGGGAAAGCACGCCTAACGATAGAAATTAACGACGATATCATCCAATCGGAGGATTACATCGAAGTGAAGTAAATCGAGATTAGTAAGAAGATATATTAAACTCCCGAGGCATTACGCCCCGGGAGTTTGTTTTAGTACCGCCGCCGTCGCCGTCTGCCCTGCAACAGGCGACTCACTAGGTAACTTACCGCAGCTCCGATAGCGGCCATTAGCGCGGTATGCAACATATTAGACCAGTCGAAACTATTCCAGATGGAACACAGCGTTCCACCTAGGGTACCTGCCTGTACATTATTCAGTGGCCTCATCACCTCCCTCCTTTCTTTCTGCAATATCAACCTCCGCTTGTTCGTCGTCATCAATATAACCGATGATGACCTTGCCTTCTTCGCTATTCTTCTGATCCCGGATTCCTGCTTCCTGTTTCCCGTCATCCGATCCCTGATCCCCGGTTCCCGACCCCTGCTTCCCGATCCCCGATTCCTGGTCCCCCTTACCCAGTACCGATTCAATAACGCCCAGCCCGACGGCTACGTATTTTAGAATGTTCAATGCCTTTCCCGGCAATTTGATTGGAGCCAGCAGTACCACCTGTACCGCTTGGCTTATTTTGTTTATAATGTTTTTCATTTCTACTTTGCGGATTCGCGAATTTGCCTATCTGCGTATTCGCCTATTACCAAAAACACTTCTGCTTCCATATCCCAGAGGCTGTACACCAGTGCTTTGAGCTTTTCCAACGCTTTACGGCTGTGGTCGCCTGTGCCTTCCCCGGTGAGCGTCGTAACCGGAGCGATGCAGCCGCGCAGATCACGCTCGGCATTATTAGCCGCATGGATCAGGATTGCTTCGCGGCCGAGTACATTCGGGATGCCGATCTGCTCCCCGTTCTTCGGGTAGATTTTTTTCTCTAGTTTGTACCGTCCTTCCAGTATGCAGCTCAGCCGCCGCAGGTTGTTCCGATCCGGTAGTTCTATGGTATGACAAATATGTTCACCTTTATAGGTGATGGTTCCGTTTGTTCCCTTCTCTCCGTATTTCCGTCGGAGATAGAGTGTTGCTGTATTCATTAGTATTGAGTATTGAGTATTAAGTAGTGAGTATTAAGCAGTGGGTATTAAGACCTAAACCGTCATTGCGAACCGAAGCTTGGGGATATGTCGTGGAGTGAAGCAATCTATAAAGATCGCCGCGTCGTTCCTCCTCGCGATGACGGACATCAAACCTGTCGTCATTGCGAACCGAAGCTTGGGGATATGAGGTGGAGTGAAGCAATCCATAAAAAGATTGCTTCGTCGTTCCTCCTCGCAAAGACGAGAAGAAACATCTCCCGACCTCTAACTCCTTCCACCTAACCCCTAGTCACCAATCACTAGTCACCGGTCACCGATCACTACGGCACATCCACCTGCACAACCGTTAATGCATTGTACATACCGTTTGAAAGCGGATAGTACCCTCCATTTACATGTTGCAAATAGCTGATCCCCATCAATAGGATTACCCCACTTTCTGCCTGCGGCAATAGCTGTACGCTAAGCGTTTCGGCTGCGGATACTTCGCTTTTTCCGATGTCCAGGTAGGTTGACCGTGCGATGGATATCTCATCCGCATCGGGATTCTGCGCATCGAATTCTGCCGCGACAAGCTGGATCTGTACGTGGGTAGCGCCTTCTAAAGCTTTGATCACTTTTTTCGCAGTCATTTCGGGCAGTTCGAAAATGCCCTCACCACTGCTTCGGTCGTAGACCGGCCGCGCTTTCATAAAAAAGACTTCGCCTAGCTGTGCTCTGAGGTTGCACTCTACCCCCACCAGCTGCGGTAGATTGGCAACCAGTACCTTCCGCTCGCCCCGCGCATTTTCATCATCCAATTTTAAGACGCGGTGCATGCGGCCAGTAAGCCTTCGGCTAAACTGCGGGTCAGCACCCTGTGCCAGCAACTCGCGAAGCTGGTTACGAAACTGTTTGGAACCATTTGCGGCACGGCCGAACTCCTGGCCGTTTTCTTTGGTTCGTTGGAAACGCGGATCGTTGTTGATCTGATCTTTGGTAGGCCCGGTCTTCATACGAGCCTGATAACCGCGTTTGTCTTTGTAGAAGGAAAGATCCCCGATCTTACCGTTCAACTTGATTAAACTTTCTTGTCTTGCCATGATATTATATCGTAAATGACATCACAAAGGTGTGGTATCAAAAAGTAGGCGCTGTCCCAAATGTCCCCTTTTGGGTATAAATAGGGTCGGATGTATCCATATGGGGTCAAATGGGGTCAAATGTCCTTCGGAATATCAATAAATGGTTTGTAACTTTAGGTTAACAAAAAAGGCATAACTTATTATAAACAATCTGCAGTTATTCGCCTAGTACTCGCTCCGTATTCGTTAAGTATACGCTAAGTATAGATATAGTATTAGAAATGAAGATGGAAAAAAGTACTTTAAACACGCTTTATCACTATTGAACCTATATGGAAACAACAAAAAAACACATCGTAAATATTAACCATTAGTCAAAAACAGATCATTATGAATGAACGCGTTTGCATTTATGCAAAAGACATCAGTGTCCTCTTGGGGAAGAGTTACAAACAGTCCGTACGGATCCTTCGTACGATGAAAGATGCGTATGGAAAAGATGCCCAACAGTACCTTACGCTCGAAGAGTTTTCGGATTACACGGGTATTGATATGGAGATCATCCGGGCTAAGTGCCTAAAAAGGTAAGCTCAATGTATACCTGATGTCGACATCCAACTTTGGTTATTTTTCTTTTTCTACATTTTATATCAATATCCGAAGGATTGTTTACATCATCACCGTATCCTACCTATCTCCCCTAATTTCGCTTGGACGAGCATTGTACCAGTCCAGAAATTTTTTCACGTAGGTTTTATTCAGTTTCAAGTTTCCCGAAAATGGAGCGTGAAGATAAATAAGCCGCGTACGGCTTTCACCTTTTTCTACTCGGTCTATGATATTGTACCGCACGATAAAGGACGAGGTACAAAAAAAGCGAGGATCATTGATCAACCTTTCTTTGACATCTTTGAGTGCTCTAAATTCAAAATTATAATCATCCGCACTTTTATCATATCCCTTTACGCGCTTCCCGACCATATCAAAGAGATAAAAATCGTTGAGTACCAGTTCGTATTCTGTCCTGTTGCGATAGGCTTTCACCAACGTAGAAGCAGGCAAGTCTTCTTTCTGTTCTTCTTCCGATTGGACATAGATTTTAAGCTGCATGGACTGCGCACGCAGCAGCCGTATCCTGTAGGCTCTAAAGATTACCACGGCGGCTTCTAAAGTGTATAATACCACTTCCACAAGCAATACGATCAGCAGTGCGCCTATCACGATCGGCAGAACAAGTTTTATATATCCGCTGAGCGAAAACGCCCGTTGGTGGCTGACGAAATAAAGCCATCCAAATAGTATGGAAGCGAATGTGGGGACGACAAGGCCCTTCAGAATAAACAAGGCTAATACAGATTTACTCGAGCTAAATTGCGATAGCCTAGGCTTTTTATAGCGTAGCAATGCGCCTGTTGCCCAGAACAGTAAAAAGAAGCCCACGAGGTGTAAAAAAAATTGTATTGGAAATCCGTCGACGCCAAATATCTCAAAAAATCCTTCCGGTTCACCATAAGAAAGCACGATGTGAGCGGCTAAAATGGCAACGCCGGTGCGGCATGAAAATATGACGGCTTTTCGTCGGTTGTACAGGTTCTGCATAAGTATAAATTTGGGTTGAGCATGTAGTAGGTCAGTATAGTAACTGTCCAGAATATCGCCTTTGCGTCTAAAATGTCGCCATAAGCAATCACGAACTTACGAATAAAATCGGGTTTTTTCTACTTTAGAATTCGATTTAAATTATTTAATCATTTAATACTATAACAATTTAAACAATGAGCAATGTAATGTATTCGTTCGACACGCAAGGCGTGGACGCGAAAATGAAAGATCTTTATGCAAAACCTGATGCAGCAATCGAGGCCGAAGCGGTATCGGTATCCAGCGACTTTGTTGCCTGGATCGTCCTGAATTTTTATTTAACCGAAGAGCAGGTGATCTACCTCAAATCCTTGGGACCAGCATTTGCCGAATCGAATGGCAATGACCTGGCATTTGCTTTTCGAAACCGGTTAGATGTGACGCTTACCAAAGGAGATATCAGTGCCCGTACCATCAAGTTCATCCGAAAAGAACAAAATGTTACGACCGTCTCGGAACCTGAGCAAGCAAGCGACATAGCGGGCAGCATTGATTACTACATTAGTTAAGCAAATAGTATGGTCCAAAACACAGATGCAAAAAACAGTTTAATCCAAACACTGCGATCGTATATAGATATATCTGAAACACTCGAACGGCAGCTCCGTGAGCGAACAGCCGTGAGAAAGATAGGGAACAACAGAAATTTGTCATTATATGAGGACGCGCATTTCTTCGTCGATACCGGTTTAGTGAAGAAACAGCATACAGAGCACGATGACGTAACCCATTTCATAGCAGATCATGATTTCGGGATCTTCCATTCAGCAGGGCTGAGTTACGAACTGCTGACACTCGAACCGACTACTCTGGTAACGATTCATGCCGAAGATTTGACGAGTATACTCGCACAAAATCCAGGACTGCTGGCGGCATATCAAAAACTGTTACTGTTTTGGGCCATGCAACGCTTAGCGCGCAACGAGTTATTAAACCTGGGTGCCAGCGAACGCAAACAACATTTCATCCGTCATAACCGGAAAATCGTAAATCGCGTACCGAACAAGGATATCGCTTCATATTTAAAGATGACGCCCAATTACTACAGTTCGCTATGAGCAGGCAGGGTGCATTCAATCAACTACTACAAAATTGTAGTTTGAGTCCTACGATTTTGTAAAAGGATGATACGCCATCGCCCGTAATTTAGCCAATAGAAAAAGAAAGAAATAACCGAAGTACAGACATGAACGCACGAAGCAACAGTTTAAGATTTCTACCGCAGCAGCTACCAACACCAGATGATAGCTCCAACATCGGCCTCTTGCCGATGAGCTACTTCTCTATGAGAGACAGGCAAGCGCTAGCGGATAGCAGTTTTAATGAGCTTGCTTTTTGCACAGGCCCTGCGCTATGGCGTTGGCGTAAGTTTGCGCTCTTCCCCCGCGGGCGGGGCGGGGAAAATATTCAAGACCGCTTGCTATAAAAAAAGCAATGCCCCCGGAAGCCGGAGGCACAGCGGCCAACATGCGAGTAACATGTTGTAACCTTATAAATCTAAGTAAAGATAGTTAAAAAACGGAGGTCATTATGGCTTGGTTTTCATTGAATCCAGGTGGTGATCCTACGCAACCGAACGACTATACATTACAATCTAGCGAACCTACTTGTAGTGGACAAAATCAAATCTGCGCAGTGCAGGCAAATCCTGACGGGTCAAATAACCCGCAGTTGACAGCAGCACTCAAAGATGAAATGATTGATGCACTACACAATAGAACAGCTACTGATAATGTAAGTCTTAGGAATGCGTAAGGATTAATCACCATCAGCGAACGTTTAGGAAGGGGTTAGCGACGAGCTAACCCCTATTGTTTTTTAATCTTCCTCCTCAACGACCAACACCTTAACTTCTGTTTCCTTCTCTACCAACTTTAAGCCATATGTGCTCAAAATTTTATCAAGCTGCTTTCTGTCCTGATAATCAGGGAGCACAAAAAATGTGGACGATTGTACAGCATCGATTACGGGAGGGTACTTCCCGGAGAAATCCAGCATGAATGCCAACACACCCGTACCCTCAATACTTTGCCCATGGCGAGGAGGGTTTGCAGGTTCTTTGAATGCCCCTTCGATCACGAGCGCATTCATTTTCTGCGTCGACCAATACACCTTTATTCCCAATAAACTGTTCAGATCATCAACGACAACCTTCGCCTGCTTCGCTAATTCTCTGGATTTTGTATCGTACCGTTCATAACAGATACCATGCTCGGACAGCCACACCTGGCTTTGTCCATCTTTTCCAAAATAATCGTATAATGTAGAATCTTTAACCTTCCATACGATTCGTTCCGGCCTTAGAATAAATGTCGGTTTTTCAACCTTGGCAAAAAGGGATGTATAACTACCCAAGATCGGCATATTGTAAAATGATGTTTTGTACATGCCGGTGATACTATCCTGCTCATACTTGAATGAAGAGGTAGGCATCCCGTCCTGAAAATCTTGTAGCGATACCGACCCCATTTTACCGTTGTTACCCAAATTATTTTCTTGCGAAAGCTTACCGTAGTCATTTTTAAACGGCAGCTCAACATGTCCATTTTCAATAAGCTCATCAATTAAAGAACTCTTCACGAAGTCGGCATGTGTAACGGCTTTCACCGTGTCCATATAGAGCCACGCTACATGTGGAATGGTGCGGTGTGGAAAATATTTCCGCAACAAAGAATCGCTGTAGATCACGGGCAAGTGGATCTTATGCTCCAGTACGAATTTATTCGATGACCAAAATTTTTCGATGGTTTCCCTATCCTGCCAGGTAACCATTACGATCTGTAACTGGTCTCCCATTTCATCTTGCAGCTTTTGCAATTTTGGAAGAGATGCGATACAGCTCACGCAGTATGTATCAAAGAAATCCAATATCACGACTTTGTCTTCGTAATCGCTCAGCATGATCTTATTCTGCTTATAGAACAGAACCTGTTGCGGATCCAACCGAGGCATCGCTTCCCCTACCCCCAGCTGCTTACTCAAATCCACCTGCTTGTGTTGAGCATAGCCGACCGCCGCTACGCTCCACAAAATAATATATGCTATAATCTTCTTCATGTTTTATATTCTTATTTATTAACGTTCGGTACGAAGGACACAACTACCTCCTATTCTGCTCCATACCAGACTGTTCTATAACGACCAATGGAATTTTGATGGCGTATTTCGGAGAGTTTGGTTCCAACTGGAACTGTTTACCATCCACCTCACGTACGAGTGTTTTCGCAAATCTGCTGTCCTGATTAAGCCGTTTCAGATCCGACCATCTTCGGCCGCGAAAAACAAGTTCCTTCCTTCGTTCTTCCAATATGATGGTCAACAGCTTATCGGCATTCGATTCCGTTACGGGTGTAAAAGTGTCACGCGCAAAGCGGTTTTCCAAGAGTTTATTTAGATCGCTCAAGGCATTGCTAACGCTTCCGGTCCGTACCGCTGCTTCTGCCCGGATAAGATACAGTTCGGAAGTGGTTAGCCCAACAAATAATCCTCCCGGTGTATTATCGTACGATCCCTTGAACGCATAGGTTCCCGGATCAGAGGAATTATGACGGAAGAAGGCTTCCTTGCGAATATCAGATTCATCATAAGAACTATACAATGCCGTAGCAATACGCCCGAAACCTTGCGATAGCGGATCTGAAATAACACTAACCGCCGGGAATAAAACCTCTGCATTGAATCGCGGGAAAGGTAAAGCTATGGCCGGACTGATGCTATTATAATCCAACAGCGCGGACTTGAGCGATAAGCACGAATCGGCATAGAGAAACGCGTCGTGATAGTTACCCATATCTAGCAATACGCGTGCTAATCCCGCATAAGCTGCAGCTTTGGACGGTCGGCCCAGTAATGGTTCGTCATTCGGCAATACCTGTACAGCACGTTTATAGTCGTTAACGATCTGATCATAAGATTGTGCCAGGGAAGCCCTTACCGATTGATAATCCAGTGCGGGGCTCAGCCGTAATGGAATACCCCATTCCGCTGCTGCTGTTGCTGTAGAATACGCAGGCGCAAACACCGATGCGAGCTGGTGAAAGGCAAAAGCGCGAAAGAAATATGCGTGACCAGCGACACGCTTGTACCGTTGCTCCTCTTTCCTCCTATCCAAATCCGCCAACAGCGTTAGCACCTCATTACTACGGTACACTACACGATAACTATTTTGCCACTGCACACTGTTAACGATATCCTCATTGGACCAGATATGCGCATTGCGCTCATCCACATCGTAAATGGATTGCCAGTCGGCCGATCGCACAAAATAATCATCTGCCGCTATCTCGCCATACGTTGGATAGCCCATGTTCATGGTTCCATAATCGTTGAGCAGCAGATCAGCATGGTCCAGTGTTTTGGGGATGGCCATTTTCTGGTCGGGTTTAACATCCAAAAAACCGGAACAGGAGGCCAAAAGAGCTGTGATTAAGAGATATATTAATTTCATAGCATTTACATATTAAAATTTAAACCAATGGAAACTCTTAGCGGATCAGGAAGTGCATCACCAAATTCAGGATCGATACCATGCTTATTTTCACGCCATAGGATTCCGATATTTTGGGCATAGGCATAAATACGTACATTCTTAAAGCCCGGATACAACTTATTCTGTAAAGCGTAACTCAATTGAATGTCGCGTAACTTAATCTGACTCGCCGATTCCACCAGTGCAGAAGACAGGTAGTACAATTGGCTTGCGTTTATATTATTCGGATAGGTAAACGCGGGGACATCTGTAAGCGACTCATCTCCACTCTGCTGCCACCGATGGGCATAATCCGCATGACCGATCCCCTGGTCGATAAAGAAACGGTTATCGAACGAACGTCGCATAAATTTATGCCCCAACTGGTAGGAAATATTAAACGAAAACTCGATCCCTTTAAAACTTAACGCATTCCGAAACGAGCCAAAGTATCGGGGTTGGGTCGTTCCGTGGTTATCCAGATCTTCTACCGTTGATGCATTGACCAGCGCCGAGTAATTGGAAGAGATCTCTCCATCCAGATAACCTCTAGGTGTACCGTTTTGAGGATCAAGACCTGCCCATTTGTAAGCCAATTGGCTGTACAGATCCATCCCTTCAATCGGTGTCATCAGCATTCCACCGGGCCCACTGATAAAATTTCGTGCTTTATTATCACTCACATATGATTTAGCTACCCTTGTACGGCTATATGCAAACACCCAGTGGGAAGACCAGCGGAATGATTTACTACGCCAGTTTAGGGTGTTCAATGCTATATCTACCCCCTTACCTTCCAGATCAGCACTGTTCACATTCATTGAACCGAAGCCCGTTGTAGGATCTACTAAGGTACTTGCGATCAAATCTTTCGGCCGCTTAATATAATATTCCACAGCTCCAGATACCCGCTGATCTTTGATCGCGAAGTCAAGTCCGAGATTCATCATGCCCACGCGCTCCCACCGTAAAGAAGGGTTGGGAGGTGACTGCATCATCGCATACGGCTGTCCGGTGATGTAATGGGCTGCCGAAGAAATATTGATTATCGGATAGGCCGCTGTACTGTTATTTACATTCCCGTTGTATCCGTAAGTTGCTCGAAATTTTAGCAACGGAAACCAGTCGCTATTAATGAAATCCTCATTTGAAAGTAACCAGGCTCCTCCTACCGACCAAAACGGTTGCCCGCGATCATTAGAGGCTACACCGAAGAGGTTCGATGCATCTTTGCGAACACTCCCGCTCAGGGTATATCTGCCCCGATACGTATACGAAGCATTTCCAAAGTATGCCACAAAGCGGTTCACGAACTTAGCGGTCTGCGCGTAGTCAACGAGGTTGACCGTTCCGGCGATACCATTTAACGCCGGAACCCGAAGCCCGTACTTGACTGGCTGAAAACTCATCGTTTCCCTATCATAGCCAAAGTATATCGAGGTCATTAAGTCGCTATTAATATCCCTTACTTCCGATCCCGCGAGGGCATTAAGCTCGTGATCTGCCCATTTCTGGTTAAAATCCAATTGGACTCTACCTTGGTTGGTGCTGTTGTTGCGATGCTGCATATTCATATAATCTCCTACCGGCAGATTCCATGTTACAGCGCTATTGGTCCATGAAGACCGGAAGTTGATCATTTCACGGAGATGCACCGATCCGATACCCTGCCAGGTCTCAGTAGGCTGTACGGCGCGCTGGTAGGCGTATACTGCAGACAGCCGAAGTGAGGGCAACAGTTGGTAAGCTCCGTTCAGATTGATAAAAGTCTCCCTGATATTGGTAATGGCGTGTGTTTGATCCAGTTCATCCAATGGGCGGTATTTCCAGTCCAATAACCTTCCACCTGCTACGGTATCCCTGAAAATAGGATTGTTTGGAATGGCGTCTACCACCAACGCATTACCTTGCGCATCGGCGAGCTGCATATAGGGGAAATTCCCCCTTCCCCGGCCTAATAGATTATACCCCACGGGTTGCTGGCTATCCTTATCTCTGGACTCCGTATAGGTGACACCAACATCAAAGGTCAAGTTTTTAAGCGGGCGAAGCTGTGTATTATTTTTGGCGGTAAAGCGTCGATATGACGAGGTAACCACTGAATTCGCCTTATTATCATATCCCACAGAAAACGAGGTATTGATTTTATCGTTACCGCCCCGCAACTGGACATTATATTGCTGATCCACGGCTTCCCTATAGATATACTTTTTAAAATCATTGCGCATATCGATAGGCCGTAGCCTGTCCAACTCCCGTTCCACCTCGTTATCGTCCAATGCACCTTCTTTATGCTTTTTCAATAATTGGATCACGGGCGTTAGATTAGCATAATATTCGTTCATCCGGCTGTTCCAGTATCCTTTGTTAAACAGTTCTCTTTCGAGATCTATATAGTCGGACGTATTCATCTGCGGATAATATTCTAAGTCCGGCTTTTGCCCTACTGTTACATTGCTATTGACCGAGAGTTGAAAAGGCTGGTTAAACTTACCCCGTTTGGTGGTGATGACAATTACCCCATTTCCCGACTGCGCTCCCCAGATCGAGGCGGCGGCAGCGTCTTTCAATACAGTGATATTCTCTATATCATTGGGATTTATATTATTGAAATATCCATTCAGCAGATCAAAGTTATTGGGGTAAGCAATGCCATCAATAACGACCAAAGGCCAAATGTTACTGTTCATACTGCTTATGCCCCTGATATTGATATTAAGAAGGTTGCCCCTATTTTGCTGAAAAAGCTTGGAAGAAGATATACTCGGCACCACATCCTCTAGCCGACTTACAAAGTCGGTGGATACCTTACGGTTAAACAAGGCCGAATCTACAAACTCGAACGATCCTGTAGCTCTTTCTTTTGGGATGCGCTGGTATCCCGTACTTACTACGTCGACTTCTTCGATCTGGTTCTCCGAGGGTTGCAGCGTGATGTCTACGGATGTAGTTGTTTCATCATAGGCGACAGTCTGCGCCGCATATCCAATGTGGTAGATCTTTAGCGTTCCTTTGGGTTGGGTTACCGTCATACTGAACCTCCCCTCATTATCCGTTAAGGTGTATTTGTTACCCGCCTGTACGGATACCCCTTCAATAGTCTGCCCTTCGGCAGCCGAGCGTACTTCTCCTCCGAGTGTACGACCCGACTGCGCCTGGGCATCACTAAACAACAATATGAACCATATCAATCCCGTAACGGAAAGGATTGATATGCTCTTCATCGGCATGTTAAAACATACTCTCCGATGAAAAAAACCTAATATCAGGAATATACATTTAAAACTATGGGCCATTGGTAGCAAACACTGCTTGCCTACCGACGTAATATATGGCACAAAGCTCGTATGGGTTTGCGGGAGTATAGATAGCGAGTTTTCCTTTACCTGCATATCCCGCCCCACTGGCACGTCATCATGAGGAGCGCAGCGACGTGATGATCTGTCACTATAAAGCGCTACCCGCTTCTTATACTCGTCATCGCGATGAGCGGAGCGAAGTGGCGATCTTTTTATTCTATTTAGGGTGTTGTCTATTGTTGGCAATAGTGCATAGCTTTCCCCTTTGCGTAATTTTCGCATTCTTTTAATGGTTAGTGTAAAGACCAAAATCTTTACAAATCAATAAATCTGGTGATTTATTCGGAACGCGTTGAAGCTCTTCATATCAGGTTAATCGGTATTGATTTACGCTCTTTCCGGAATAAAAAATAAAAGACCGACCTTCTTCTTATTGAAAAACAATACAAATTGTATAGAAATAATTTGTTCGGAATAAAAAAAGACTCTATCTTTAATGTGCGAGAAAAAAGAAAGGAACCAATTCTTAACCCAATAAACTAGCATTTGCTTTTATATTGCGTTGAAGGTCGGTTTTACAAACTCTCTCGGAAAAGGACATGGCTCGTGCCTTTAGTAAGATTGTTGAACAAGCTTACCTCCCTTTTCTATTGAAGTCTGTTTTCTTTTCTAGCTATTCGGGCGATCGAATAACGTTCTTATAAAGGTGTTTAATCGAAAACCACGACCGAGAATCTTGGATTCTGGTGGGGTCATTGGGGGTGTTTGTTAGTTTCGCTCTGTTCATAATCTTTTTAGTTTATGTGAACGAATCTCAAAAAAACGAAGGAATGAAACCTTGCCTTTTCCCACTCTTTCGCTATTGCTCGAAAGCTTTAGCTAGGCCTTACGCAAAGCATAAGGTGGTACCCGGAAGCGGCTACTCAGCAAGGCTCATTCCCGCGCGTATATGCAAAGATATAATATTCGCAGGAAATGAGCTAACCTTACCGCCTCCTTCCCAGGTACCAAGTGGAAAGTTGGAGACTCGTAAATATCTACAAGTGCTAAAACACTTGATAAATAAAAGTTAAACTCTAAGTCTAAATATTAGATATATGTAATCATAAAATGTGACACATCTATAAATACTTAGTTATCACTAAGCAAATATAAACACTTAGCCTGAACTAAGCAAATAATAATTAAAATAAATGTCAAAAAGAAAAAGCATTCCTAAAACGCAATTTGAATGGGCAATAGTAAAGCTAGTGCGAACCAAAAGAGATACAGAAAAAATAAGTCAAGCAAAAATTGCGACCCTTTTAGGTGTCACTCCTGGTTATATTGGGCAAATTGAAACTGAATCATCAGGTAGTATGTATACATATGAACAACTAAACAAACTTGCGAAGTATTTCAATTGTAGTCCGAAAGATTTCATGCCGGAAAAGGCTATTGAAGATTAAATAACGGAAGCCACAGATTGTGACCTCCAAGTAAAACTATTATTAACCAAATGAACCAAGAAAGACTAATGACCCTGAATCCTGCACTTCTACTTTGTAAAGGCTAAAGCTTTTACGGGAAGCCGTAGGGAGGTTTGAGGAGAATTGGGTAGGTTTGGAACTAAGAAAACCGATTAGACATCATATAGAAGTTGGCAAATACTATAAGATTCATACTATCTAAAAAATAATCCATGACTGGTAAATGCAATTCTTACGCTTTTGCAAATAGCAAGAAAAAACTAAAGCCCAAAATAAATACAACCATTGGAGGGTTAGTGGACAAGCTTTCTTATTGGTCAATCTTGCTCTTGATATTCCTTACAATATTTTTATATGCTATATTATATTTTTTTCTGGATACGTATTTTGAAGGACATGGCATAAATAGTCCATTGCCAAACTTCACAGATTGTCTTTACTTTAGTGCCGTTACATTTACAACTTTAGGTTATGGTGATCTTCTACCCGAAGGATTTAGTAAGCTTCTATCGATAATTGAGGTTTGTACAGGAATGCTTCTTGCTGCGATTTTTATTGGCAAAATTTCATCGGAGAGACAATCAAGTAAGTTAGCTCTAATTTATGCGAGCATGAATCATCAAAAAATACTAGAACTCATCAATGATGTAAATAATGCAGTTGAAGAAACAACGCGTTGGTATAATGCACACGACAACAAACGTTTATTAGACACCTCGAAGAATCTCTATGACCTTGTTTCTGTTATAAGGAAGTATTTAACAGTACAGTCATTAGAGGGAGAGTTAGCTAAACAAGGGAATGACTCTACTTTAAAAAGACTCTATGTTTCTTTAGAAAAGACACAAAAGCAATCGTATATCATTATTAAAACTTCAGGCATCAATCAGAATATCATCACTACGCACATTAGAATCGTAAATAGTGTCGCTAGAATTGGTAATAGCATGAAGCAATTCTATAATCAAAACGACAAAGTAACGAATATATTAGATGAGTTGATTCGTGAACAAAGAAGATGCACAACTTCAATTCAAAAGCAGAATATCGTATATAGAACAGAGATTACAGATGATCTAATAGATAATATAAATAAATGTAAAGGAGAGACTTTTGATCCGAAAAAAGACTTTGAACGAATTGCCAACGAAATAGGCATTTCTAAAAGATTACTAAGAAAATGTATCAAGCTATAAATAAAATCACTTAAAAATCTGTAAAAATAAACATGATAGATCAATCATTTTCGCCACAAAATATCGGAGCAGTATTTGATGCCGAGAACAAAAGAGGAACCAATATCGAGAGACTATTTGAAGCCTCTTTTAAGTCGTCGCTAGACTTAGCTGGCGAAATGAAGGATTTAAGAAATCAAATAAAATACGAAACAGACGCCTCAACAAGAAGAGGATTAATAGACGTACTAAATGAACAAGAACAATTAAGAAAAGATGAGCTTAATTATATTTTTGAAGTTATATCTGATAACATTAAGTCCTATAAACCAACTATCGGTATAAAATCAATAAAGTCGATGAGATGTTATACTCTTGACTCTACAGTTGAAAGTTATTTCTACTCAAAAATTTTACAACGAAATTTAAGAGAAACCTATAAGATAAAACAACAATCTCGGTATCATATTTTAAAATCTGTTATTCATCTTGTAGCTGATAAATTCCCGAAAATTGTTGTTAGAACCGATATTAAGAAGTTCTATGAAAGTATCCCTCAAAAACAACTACTTGCGAAGCTAGATTCTGATCACTTAATTACTATAAATACAAAAAGAGGAATAAGTTCTATTTTAGAGAGCTTCAATACTATCATTCCAAGTAGTAAGTGTGTAGGACTTCCAAGGGGGATCGGAATAAGTGCCTACTTATCAGAAATATACATGAGATCGATTGATTCCGAAGTAAACAAGCTAGAAGACCTTGTATATTACGCAAGATATGTAGACGATATCATAGCAATATTCACCCCAAGCAATGGGAAGAAGGCGGAAGCTAAAAACTACATCTTAAAAATCGAAGAAATTGTGCATGAAAAATCTAACAAACACCTACAACTTAATTTAAAAAAAACACAAGTCTATGATTTACAATTCAATCTTGATCCTATAATAGCTAATATTGATGACCTATGTAGTCCATCTTTGATTCAAACCACTAACTATAAAAAATCTATAAACTATTTAGGCTATAATATCGGTTTCACAAAACAAATTAGAATTGTAGAAGGTAAGACCAAAACCAATTTTATTAACCTTGTAGATATCTCAGACAAAAAAGTTTTGGATTACAAAACCAAAATAAAATTAGTATTTGACCATTTCAATAGAAAGAAACACCATTCACCAAAGAGAGCTATAAAACTTTTAAAAGCTAGATTGGAATACCTACTAACCAACACCCGTCTTAGTAACAATAAATCAAATGTATTTGTAGGATTGCACTACTCTTATCCGTTTATATCAACGGATATTCAATTAAATAAACTAGACAAAAGTCTGCTTTATTATATATCCAGAACCGGTCTTTCAACTTCGGAAAAGAATGATCTAAAAGAGTTTTCTTTTAAAGAGTTCTACAAAAAGAAAGAACTAATTAAACACAGCTTTAGCAATAGAAAATATTACACGTACAATGCAAACAAAAATGACGTAAAAAACAAAGGCAACAATGGAGTATTAAAATTTGGGATAAAAGAGATTACATCAATCTGGAAATAATGAAATACAAAAAAACAATTGGTTACAAAGATGCTAGAGTTCTTCTATCCGATATATTACCCTACGAAGTTCCACCATTTTTCAGCAATAGGAAATTCTACGATTTTGTGGTTGAAAATGATATTCATATTGATGGAGAGAAGCTAAAATTTAAGCGTAATATACCTACAGAAGCATTAAACATAATATTAATTTTGTTCGGTTTTGATTTTAAAAATTACACTTTAAATCCAGATAATCCAACTGACAGCCACCAATTTTTAAAAATATCTCCAAAACAAAATCAAACTATACCTTTTGACTTCAAAATATCACATAAAGACACTGATTATAGGAAACTATTTGTTATGCATCCTATCAATCAACTTGAAGTAGTGAACTTTTATAAAAAATACAACTCTACAATACTTTACTATACCTCACGTTCCAACTTTTCTCTTCGCAAACCTCATCGAATCGCATCTTTAAGATACTTTAAAAACACCATTAAGCCACAAAAAGGAAAAGCTGAAGAATTTATTGAATTAAATAAAAAAGAATATAGAAGTCTTAAAACTTATTTTTCATATGAAAAATATAGCAACATATATAGATACTATGAATCTTATGATTTCCAAAAGGCTGAGAAAAAATTCAGTCATTTACTAAAATTTGATATTTCAAGATGTTTTGACAGTATTTACACCCACTCAATTGTGTGGGCCACAATCAACAAAAAAGCATCTAAAGACAATTTGAATCAAACTGCAAAAAGTACATTTGGACATCACTTTGATGAACTAATGCAAAAACATAATTACAATGAGACAAATGGAATTATAATTGGTCCAGAGCTATCTAGAATATTTGCAGAAATCATACTGCAAAAAGTGGATCAGAATGTAGAAAAAATATTGGAGAAATCAAATTTAAAAAATGGAGAGGACTTTGAAATTACTAGATATGTGGATGATTATTTTGTGTATACAAATGATGCTATCAATAGAGACCTGATAATAGCTTCGTTTAAAAAAGAATTACAAACCTACAATCTTTATTTCAATGAATCTAAAACCATTGAATACACCAAGCCAATCATTACAGAAATCACTATTGCTAAAGAGGAAATAAAAAAACTGCTAAATGAATCAGCTATCTTCTTATTAAGTGATGAAAAAGCACAAATAAAAAAACACTACCTTGCGAAAGACATTATAACAAATTACAAAAGCATTTTAAAAAGCACAAATACAAGCTACAAGGATCTACAAAACTATTTTTTGGCAAGTATCTTCCGCAATTTACGTAAGTTGTTTAAAGAAATTTCTACTGATCAAAATAGGTTAATAAAGCTGCAGAAGGATTTGTATAATGATAATTCAAACAACGAACTAAAGCTTAAATATTCTGAGTTATTTAGAGAGTTAAATAAGCGTCATAAAAGTCTTAAGAAAAAATTAGTAGAAATCATTGAGCTTTCATTCTTTATTTACACTGTACTACCTAGAGTATCTTATGCTATCAAACTAAGCCAAATATTAATAACAATTATAAACTTCATTAAAAATGCAGAAATAACAATAGGCAATCTTAAAAGCAAAGGTATTATTATAAAGGATAGTCACATGATAATTAATTACGACTTTGACAATAAGCATGATATCTTTAAAAGAGTTTTTGATGGAATTCTCACTATCCTTCAAAAAAAAGTAATCAATAACTTTTCTGAAATCGAGACACTATATCTGCTCCCAATTATTAAAAATTTAGGCCATGAATACAATGTCGGTGAAGAGATACTTAACAAACATTTTTTGATCGACCAACAGGACAAAAGTAATAATTACTTCACTATAACATTTCTCCTAAATTTCATTCAAAGACGAGTAGAGTTTAAAACTACAATCGCTAGACTGCAAGATAAGATCCTAGAAGTTTTAAAATGGTATGATAGAAAAAACTCTGAACATACGTTTTTGTTGTTTGAAGTTTTAAATAACCCTAATTTTGGTCATAGTGAAGATAACTTAAAGGACTTTAGACTAAAATCTTTAGATAAAGTAGATTTCTTCAAAAAAGAGACAACAAGCCTAGAAAAAAACAATTTTATTGATGGCATAGCTAATTTCAAAAATATGTATTTTTTTGATTGGAAAAACCCTAACTTTGAGAAAGAACTAAATACAAAACGAGGGCACGAAGTTTATTAAACTATAAGATACTTGGAGAAATCTAAAAGCCCTGAATTATTGGTTAGGCTTTATGAAAAATTAATAAGATCTAGATTTCTTTTAATTGAAATCTAAGAGATTTGATATTGCTTATAAAGATATTGTGGCAACCAACACACACAATCTCCTAAAGGGTAATCATTACTTTTATGAGGCGAGCATAGAGAACTCGCCTTTTTTATTGACTTAAGAACATGTATTTATTTTTTGATACCGAAACCACAGGGCTTCCAAAAAGTTGGTCAGATCCTATAACCGATTTACAAAACTGGCCGCGTATGGTTCAGTTAGCTTACATACAATATAATCAACAAGGAAATAAAATAAACCCAAGGCAACTTTATTATTAAACCAGAAGGATTCTCAATACCAATGACTTCATCAAATATACATGGTATTACAACCGAGAGAGCTTTAAACGAAGGCAGGGACCTAAAAGAGAGCCTCTCTTTATTTAGTAAATTGATCCAGCAATCAACTACATTTATTGCACATAATATTTCTTTTGATGAAAAGATATTAGGAGCAGAATTCCTAAGGAAAGGAATGGACCTGCCACTTGAAAATAAAAGCAAGATATGTACAATGGATTCAACAAAGATTTTTTGTCAAATCCCAACACTATATGGTTACAAAAAGCCAAAGCTTTCTGAATTATATAAAAAATTATTTGATTCAAATCTAGAATATGCACATGACGCTTCGATTGACGTTGAAGCAACAGCTAAGTGCTTTTGGAGACTTAGAAGTATGGGGATTTTATAGTATACATTTTTTCAAACACACCCAAATGCTAAATAAAGAAAAATATCATGGAGAGATTTGGTTTCCAGAAAGAGAGGAAGAAAGGTGTTTCTGTGTTCTTTTCTATAAAGATGGGCAAGTATTTTTAGAGACTAATCTAGGTACACCCGAACGAGCCCATGTAAATAAATATGAAAAAATATTGGGATCTTTCACTGGACTGGGATGTCTAACTTTTATCGACTGCGAATTGAACCTTATCTCTAGCGGCGCTATAATAAGCTATATATACGAGTCTCGATATACTTTCATCCATCCGGAAGAATTTTTCTCTCCAGAATTGACCACGAAAAGCTATAGGGTCTCGTACAATGGGTTATTAGACTGGAGAAGATGGAATCCCTGTTTTGTAGCGAAAGAGCAGATTATCAATTACGGACGAGAGGAATCTCATGTATTCGAAATCGCTCATAAAAATCTCTCCGTAGAAATGTTGTTTTTCTCAAGATTGAATTTTGATAAAAATATGACTATAGCACAAAACTACAGCAAGCTAAGGCTGAATTATGACATTGACGTACCACTGGGAAGAGCAATAGATGATTATGAAATATTTCAAAAACTCATCCAATTTTTAACGGGTAGTGCCCCTCGATTTAATTCTTTTGGTTACCTATGCCCCATTAGTAATGAGTGGGGAACGGTATACTTTGAAGATAATGGTTACAAAGAACTTAAAACTGGTTACTTCCTAATTGAGTTTAGGGATATTGTAGAACACCTTCCAGCTCTAGTTAACTTACTATATACGGATGAAAAATTTCTCTTTTGCATAGAACGATTGCTAGACAATCACATTGACGGCCGTCTCAGCCATAGTAAGAGATTTACGAACTCTATTTCTACTTTCGAAGCGTTTTGTAAGAACTACACTGAACGGAGTAATACCAAACTTAATGGCTTCTTCGAGGAACATAAGGATTTGATATGTGAGATTATGAATTTTGAAGAAGATCAGTTCAAGATATTCAAGTCAAAAATAGCACGATCGAGAAACTATCATGTGCATGCGAATATTAATGATCATGGAAGCAACGATATTTTCTCCGATTTCGAATTGTTGTATTTGAGTTTCGCCTTAGATTCGATTGTAGCAATTGGCTTACTAAAACATGCTAACGTCAGCACTAAAGTAATTGATAAATTTATTTATCTGGGCAAAATGACTTACGGCGGAATGCAAAGTCTTAATCGAGAATTACGCCAGGACTCTATTCGTGATTGGTCTGCTAACTAACCATTGTAATCTATGGCTCTGAAAATACAGTTTGGATACAGCAAATCCCAAAATAAGGTGTATTATATTCATCAATTAGATAAATCTTTAAGGCATACAAAAAATAATATTTAGTGAACAATAAAAAACATAACAATTTAGGTTTTATATACTTTCTGCTACTATTGGGACTACTCATCGTATTCAGAGAGCCTCTAGCTAACTTGATAGATACTATGCTGGTAAAACCGATATTTAGCAAAGTATCTTCTAGTCTAGCAACAGACTTAGCAATACTATCATCACTCACGATTATGATATGCCTCCTATGGGATAATAAAGACCATAAGTGGATAATCAAATGCTTAGGTACCCTACTAATTTTATTTGCGATATATAGATTCGGTAATTATTGGTCATACACTCTCTCCTATTTATTAGGAAATACGCACCTAGCATATATCGACTTGACTGCTATATTTGTATCAATTCTATTTGGCCGTCATTGGTATTTATTATGTGCGAGACAACATGATCAAGGAGAAAACACCGCTGCCAACTCAGGATTTATCGAGGATAATTCGATTGAAACAGAAGAACATGATACATATGAAAGATCACAGATAGCCAAGCAAATAGCAAATCAAATTCTCGGCACGAAAAACACGCGTTCATTTGCCATAGGTATAACCGGTGTATACGGATCAGGAAAAACATCCTTCATAAATCTCATCACGAATGCACTCGAAAAAGAGACTCATCCCCCTTTGATCATAAACTTCAACCCTTGGAACGCCGAAACAACTGCAGACCTTCAAAAACTATTCTTTGACGAGTTAAGTATCTCTCTAGGTAAAGAAGATAGTGCGCTTTCCTCCCATCTTTACAACTACTACCGCAGACTGAATGGAAAAAGCACATTTGTCGGGAATCTAGTCAATAATCTAAGAGATGTATCCGTCATTTTCAATCGTGATCTTGATGATGAGAAGAAAAAAATCAACGATATGATGATTGCCCTGTCTCGCAAAATCATCATCGTAATCGATGACCTAGACCGCCTACACAATGAAGAAGTGATCGAGGTACTTCGTCTGATCAGAAACACCGCAAATTTTGGTAATATAACGTACATCGTCGCATACGACAAACGGTATGTTGAAGAATCGTTAAAAAAATTAAACAAGCGCTCATACAAAAATTATCTTGACAAAATCTTTCAGATTGAGATTCCCCTTCCTAAGGCAGAAAGCTATTTAATAGCTAATGCGCTTATAAAGCATCTGGAGCAAATTGTCCGACCGAACGAATTGAGCTATGTCCGAGATCAGTTTATTAATCTAAATTTTGACAGTGAGTATGAAGAGGCTATCTCAGCGGCCTTCAACAGCCATAGAGATATCGTCCGCTTTGTCAATAGCTTTAGCATAGCTTATGAGATGATCTCTGAAGAAGTTGATTTTGTTCAGTTACTATATATTCAGATTTTAAAGTTCAGATACCCTATAGCATACGACACATTGTACGATCGACGAAAAGAGGTTTTGATAAATTCATCAAGTACTTTTATATACAATCAGACCTATTCGTTACGCAAAATATCGGAGAATCGTGATGCTGAATATACTATCCTAGATATACTAAAAGATGATTTGAATCTATATGATCTGACTCAGGTCAAATATATACTGAACCATCTATTCGCTCTAAATCTAACACTGCATGATAAATATAAGACCAGAACCATTACTAACCCAGCGGTTTTTGAACTGTTCTTTACAAGTAGAATCTCATCCGTCGGACTATCCGAGAGAGGATTTGTAAAACATATGCTCGGTGATGTAACACTGATAAATCCATATATAGACAATCAACTTGAAAAAGGATTCTCTACGCAGCTGACACATCGAATATTGAAAATGAATATCCAAGATTTCATTGACCGAGATCATTATGAAAATATTGCATATGCATTTATTCAAAAAATAATACCTGCATACATAAATGAAAAAGGTATGCAAGAATCTATAGTCTCAGGGTTCATATCTACTCACCTTGATCAATGGGAACAAATAGTAAACAAATATTACGATAGGAGCATAGACGCACATAGTAGACATGTTTCAAAACTATTGTCATTTCACGAAGAGGCTTATCTGTTCATCAGTGAGTTGGCGCGGAAAATGATATTACGCAAAGAGGATATGCGCCAAGAGGATAGAAATATTATTTCCATTGAGTTCTTTCTTGACAAGCAATTAAAAAGCCTTACTGCCGGTGTTGACAGCAATTCTCAGATAATTAGTCCAGAAGTAACTTGGATGTTTTGGGGTATAAGGCGGTATTATAGAAACGATAATGAAGATCAGAGCAAAGAAAATTTCGATGACACTTGGGAGATACACCCTAAAGCTGTCAAAATATTATACGATAAATTGAACGAAAGAGATCTAAAACATCTACTACAATCGCTCATTTCCAGAGATATGTATAATGAAGACCGATATGTTTTACACGCGAAGCTTATTAAAGACACCTTTAGAAATATACTTGAGCTACGAAGAATAGTTAACATCAACGATCACACAGCTCAGGAAATAAAAAAGGAATTCCTAGGTTTCTTGTGGCAATACGAGCAGAATAGTGGTTCTTCTGTGAAATCTACCTTTGAACATTTAGAAATCAACTAACATTCAAAAAGGAATATGAAAATGAAAAGGATAGTTCCGTCAAAAAAGCTACTTAAAGATTTTAATAATATATTGGATATTACGGATCGATTAGTGCCAGTCATTTCGGTCGGATAGTGCCAACTATTACGGTTCAAAACGTGCCATTTTAGAATATTTGGATTAGAGTTTTACGGTTCGTTTTGTGCCATGCGTATTATGGTACTATAATACCCGACACAACATCGAGATTACGGTTCGTTTAGTGCCACTTTAAAAGATCAAGAAATTACCTTGTCGCTCTAAATATAGAAGCGATATGGCCAACACACTTGATCCGATGGACTTAAAACAAATACTCACATTACATCTGGACAGCTACAGCAACCGCAAAATAGGTTCTGTTCTGGGTATTTCCCGTAATACCGTCAACACCTATATGCAGCTGTTCGCCGGCAGCGAATACTCGTTTCAGGAGCTTCTGAGCTTCGATACGTCCGCTTTATCCGAACTGTTCTCATCGCATACCACCCTGGACACTGCACGGCATAATGAGCTCATGCTTTATTTCGAAGGGGTCAACAAGGCCCGGAACCATCCCGGCTTCACTTTTCTATACCACTATCAGCAATATGTCGAGCTAGCGGCAGAACCCTACAGCTATACCCAGTTCCTGGAGCATTACCGCCGTAAATACCCAAAAGAAAAGGGCTCGATGAAACTTCAGCACATAGCCGGCGAAGAAATGTTCATCGACTTTGCAGGTAAAAAGCTGCATATCATCGACAGGCATACCGGAGAGATCACTCCTGTTGAAGTATTTGTCGCCATACTTCCATGCAGTCAGTATACCTATGTCGAGGCCTGCACAAGCCAAAAACGCGCAGATATGCAATATCCTGCTGCAGTAATGCCCTGCGTTTCTTTGGAGGGGTACCCAAAGCTATAATATCGGACAATCTAAAGTCTGCCGTCAATAGATCGAGCAGATATGAACCCGACATCAACCGTAGCTTTAAAGACTTTGCGCGCCATTACAACTGTGTCATCAATCCCACCCGTGGCTACTCTCCCCAGGACAAGGCATTGGTTGAGAATGCGGTCCACCTGGCTTATCAACGTATCTATTATCCTTTGCGCGAGATGACCTTTTTCTCACTGAAGGATCTCAACAGAGAAATTACCGTTTTATTGGAGCGATACAACAATCTACTCTTCAAACGGAAAGAATCCAGTCGTATAGAACTATTTCAGCGTACCGAGAGACAGTATCTCAAAGATCTACCTGCTGATACCTATGAGCTTAAGGACTATAAAAGAGCGAAGGTGCAAAAGATGGGCTATGTATACTTTTCTCCCGACAAGAGCTATTATAGCGTTCCGTACCGTTATATCGGAAAAGAGACCACTATCCATTATACCAAAAGCCGTGTTGAGGTATTCTACAGCCATGAAAGGATTGCGCTGCACCAGCGTAATCTGATCAAAGGGAGCTATATCACCAACACGGATCACCTGAGCAGTACCCACAGGTTCTACTCGGAGTGGAACCCTGAGTTCTTTAAGAAAAAGGCGCTGCCGCACGGTGAATATGTCCTGGCATGTATTGAAAAGATACTGGCATCACAGGACTATCCCGAAATAAGCTACAAACGCTCTCTGGGCATCATCCAGTTGCACCGTGCCTATGGCTCGCAGCGCCTCAATAATGCGTGCAAAAGAGCGCTCGATACAGATGCATGCTCTTATCTGAGGATAAAGAATATTCTTAAGAACAATATGGACAGAGTCCATCTATTGGATGACCCCACCCAGCAGATACAGCCGCATATACCATTCCATAGTAATATACGCGGAGCTTCCGCTTATGAATAATAACAATCAAAAATCAGAAAATGAACAATCAGACAGTTGAAAAACTACGTAACATGCGTCTGGGTGCCATGGCCCAGCTGCACCAACAGTACGTTAAGGAAAACCGGTTCGAAGGTATTACATGCGACGAATACCTTGCATTATTAACCGATCACCAATGGGAAGACCGTGAAAACAACAAGATCGACAGGTTGCTCAAACAGGCGGGCTTTAGGCAGAACGCCAGTCTTGGCGATATAAAATACGGCAGTGAAAGAAATCTGGATAAAAACATGTTCGTCCGTCTTGGTACACTGGACTTTGTGCAGCGGAAAGAAAACATCATAATCTGTGGTGCCTCCGGCACAGGAAAAAGTTATCTATCGCAGGCACTGGGGCATCAGGCCTGTCTCACAGGAATAAAAACACTCTACACAGTAACTGCCAGAATCATTAAGAGGTTGAAATTGAGTAAAGTTGACGGGACATATCTCAAGGAGCTGGAAAAACTGGCCAGGGCAGAACTGTTGATACTTGATGACTTCGGCCTGCAGGCTTTCGATAACCAGGATCGGGAAACATTGATGGATATCATAGACGATCGACATGGCAAAAGATCAACCATAATATTTTCCCAGATACCGGTATCCGCCTGGTATGAAATCATCGGCGGCGAAGGAACTATTGCTGACGCAATACTGGACCGGATCGTAAACTCCTCACACCGGATTGACCTGAAAGGTGAATCGATGAGAAAGGGAATATTGAAACAGGAATAACGATAACTTTTTTATATAATTGTATGATCTTTTAAGTGGCACGGTTTGACCGAAATCAATGGCACCATTACTCCGAAATACCCATATATAGTGGCCCATATAAGTTTAACCAATTCTATCCTTTAAAATGCAATTCTTTCATTTGTTTTCGATATTAGATGCCATTTTAAAATCCGAATTTCCATATAAATGTAAACAAGCCCAAGCAGCAGGGGTTGGAAATCTGTTATATACTTCTTTATTTGCCAGAAACACAGCCTCATCAATTCTTTTTCCTCCCTCAATAGCGGAGAGAAATTCTGGAAGCCAAATACCTGGGATAGTCACTTCTAATGCCCAAAAAGGAGCAATTACTGCTTGGTATCCTTGTTTAATAAATTTCTTTATTAATGAAGTCGTATTGTTCCGAAAAAACTCAGTTTGCATAGAGCCTGAATAGCACACAAAGAAGATTAGAATCTTTCCCTTGCCGACAACATCGTCCAAGTCGTATAATGGCTCCTCATTCTGATAGATTATTTGTGATTCCGCAATACTATTTGCACCATGCGAACAGATAATATTGATATCTGAATTCAAAGGTTTATCTAATATTTTCGAGGTATATAAATTGAATGCATTTGTACTGAGTGTATCTTCAATTTTACTCAGAAGGATGTTTAAAGGATAATCCATACTTTCTGTAGGGATCCAGATAGACTTACTATATGAACTGCCCATTGGATCAAAACCTACTGATTTTAAATACCACTCGGTTGAGAGTACATTGGTCACAGGAATGGAATGTGCAATAAAGTTTCCATTATTATCCAGTAGAAGATTGTGCGGAAAGGCTGACAAATACATATCCTTTACAAGTAGTATCCTGTCGGAAGAAATGTTGTGGTTAATCTTCGTGAATTCAATAGTATCGCTAATCAATTTTCCTTCCGCCTCATGTTCCTCAGGAAATATTGTCCTTACTCCATGTCTGTCTCTGGTCGTATCATTAAAGCTCAGATTATAAAAATACTCATCCTTCACATGCTTATTATAGGTTAATAAAGACCAGTTAGTTAGATGAAAAACTTCAAAACCTTGTTGGTTCAGATTCATCTGGTATACGCTATTGTCCACAGCCGCTAGCCAAGTAATCGTACTGATCGGACTATTTTTTTGTATATCAATAAGTGTATTGTGGTTAGCATACTTCTGTTCCATTTCGGCAATATCTATTTCGGGAAAAGTCATGACGGCCAAACCACTAGTAATTTGTGACTGAAACAGTAAGCTAAAATCAGATTTTAATATCATCCCTAGTAAGAATGCAGAGAAATCATTAGATTTCTTGCCGTAAACTATAGCTGCGCCTGATAATTTAAGTGCATAATCATTATCATAAACAAAATCAGAAGTGTTTCTTGTTTGTTCTAGTTTAATAAGTGATTCTATTAAATATTGCTTGATATCAGGAGAATCAGAGAAGATTGCAGCTTTTTGCTTTTGCACATAATTGGCAGGAACGATCATCTCAAGTCTAGAAAGATAATATCCTAGACTGGTATTGCTAAAATCAGCAGCAGGGTAATGTCTTTTTATATTAAATAACGCAATCAGGCAAGGCATTGCTTCATTTAAATTACCAGACAATACAGATTCCCTATGTTCATTTAAATAATCAAGATAAGATATAGGTATCATCGGATCAAGCTTTAACAAACGTGAATTTAAATGAATATGCTCTAAATATCTTTTTTCTGCACCAATGAATCGAATATGATTTGGTATAGAGGTATAGATTATTTCGCAAAGATTCGGCAGATTGACATTTCTAAAAAACTGGGATGATTGCATGATTATTTCCCTGACATACTTTTCATTTAGATTAGTTGTCTTATTAAAAGCTGCTACCATACTAAGATTCGCATAAAGCAGACCTGCATGTACGCTGGCCCCGTTACTATAAACTCTAAATGAATGTTTGTACCCCCAATCGATTTCATTTTCTTTAAATCCACAAATAATAATTTCTTCTGCTATATCTCGATTGAGCTGATATAATTCCGACTGGCTCAGTTTTTCTGAAATAACCGCCATAATGTGATAGAAAATTTCAGATTGCTTTAAGATCTCCATCAATGGTCTTAAAGTAGCTGCTGACTGAAAGACATTATCAGCAACAGTCTGGTTCCATACTGGCTGGTCTACATGGTCATAAATCAAATTTATTAATACTGCAGCAATTGAACGTAATTCCTCATTGGAAAGTCCGTTAAAATCAAGATTATCTTCAGAAAGCCTTACTCTATTGTTTATTCGATAAGCATCTTTCATAATAGCGAATAATTTTTCGACGGATTCATTAGTTGTTGGATGATTAATTATTGTATCATCGAATGGCGCCAACTGGGAGATTTTCATTAAATCCTCGAAAAGCTGCATAAATTTTGCTATTTCATAGTTTACAGAAATGGTATTATTTTCTTCTAAACTAGTAAGGAAATAAGGAACATTTTCTTTATAAAAAGTATATGAATTTGACATGCAATCTAGAATAGCTGCATAAAGTTCAACTATTTCATCTTGATTATTTGTATGCTGATTAAGTCTTTCATCACTTAGCTTAGCATGGAGGTCCATTACAAGATTAGAAACCATAGTGTTACTTATTAAATAGATTTTTAATATTATTATTTTTATCGCAAAAATAATTCAATTATTGCTCTGAGTGTTCTTTTGTTGTTAATTGTAGTTAAATCATTTAGGCCCCTCTCCTATTAATAGCATAGAAATTTTGACCATTTATAATTTCATATATCAAACAATTTTACTTGATTAATTTATTCCAGAATCGGTTAACTGCTCATATACAGATTTTGCAACCTCTATAGAAAGCACTTTGTCTAGTGCCAGGTCAATCAGTTTTCCTTTTAATAGCTGAGACCACGATTTCTTTGAAAGTGTAGTATGTAATGATTTAAGTTCATTAAAAACAATCTCATGCCCGTAACCTAATTTAGTCAATTGACTTAACACTAAATCTATCTTCTCATCTATTTCATTATTAATCCTTTGTTCTTGTTTGCGTTTAACTTTCCTTTCAATGTACCCAGCACCTTTAATAGTAATCCTAATGACGTCAGGTATATCATATCTTTCCTGCCGAACGGCATAGCCTCTCTCGCAAAGATCGGACGCTAATTCTTCTGATTCAAAAAAAGTAAAATCTATATTGCTAACCTCAAAAATCCTTTCAACGGAAAAGAAATCGTCACTATGCAGGATGTTTAACTTTAGAATAAATTCTTTTTTCTGGAATAGAGAGCTTACTTCGACTATCCATCGAATCCTCAAGATTGTCGATTACGGAAAGATATTTACCCAACTTTGGAAAGCTTTTGTAGAATCGCTCTAATCTTACAATTTCCTTTTTAATCTCTGGTAACTGATCATTTGAGTACGTACTATAAAAATTGTCCAATACCGTAGGATAGTCCAGACTTAACCAATTAACCACCTCATCCCCTTCCAATCCGATATATTCTTGTAAGAAATACTAGATCTTCATAATAATATTATCCGTATACTCTCTAATGCTAATGTTATTTTTCCCCTGTAGTGTTTCAAGCATCTCTTCCTCATACGATTGAAAAATTTTGAAGAAATCATCAGAAGTTGTATTTTTAAATCTGTATCTCATTTGATTAAAATTTGTTAGTAGGAAAAAGTAAGCGCGAAACTATATCTCAATCACATTCCATCCAGATTCTCTATACTTGTCCAGGTCATTTTTTACATTCTCTTTTCGAACAGCAAAACAGAGCAAATGGGTAGGCCTAGAAAAACCGACATACATCATTTTAAGTGCTTCGTTTGATCTTACACTCCCTTTCTTGGAGATGCTTTGTCTTCGAAAATATATAGGGTTATCCGCTAAAATGGGGTGTTTAGTCTTTGATCCTTTTTTGAGTTCAACATTCAACTTATGTGTTTCACAACTGTGATAATCCGTCTCAACATACATTGTAGCACAATGCGTCTGTCCTTTTACTGAGTGAATAGAGCCTAGCTTCAGTGTAAGTGCACTATCTTCCTTTTTATCCTTACTTAATCCTTCTGATTCAATAAAAAGAAATTGCTTCGTTATAAAGTCGTGTGACTTATCAATTTTAAACTCTGGAAATAATGCGATTAGATTATCTTTAATGTACGTATAATACTCTACATAAACTCTATCATAATCTCGGCACACAACGATTGAGTAGCACCAGTCAAATAACTGTTCTTTAAATGATTGATAAAAATCTTCTCCTTTACTCTTAACAAGTTGCACGAAGCTAGATTTTCTGAAATACTTCCGCTTTTCAGTGTCATGATAGATTTGCTCAATTCTTAAAATTCGGATTATTCCATTCAACAACGATTTTCTTATGGATTCAAAAGTCTTTTTGTCACGATCGAATAAAAACAGATGCTTTCTTAGACAATCAAAGTCCTCTTTCTTTTGCTTTGACTCTCTAGTATAGTCAGGAAAAAGCTTTCTTAAATGCCATTTATCAGATGCCTCATCTTTATCTGTAGTCCATGCGATGATGTGAAATCCTTTTTTAACATTCTTTTCATTTTTTTCTAATTGATGTTGTTTTATAAGTTCGACAAACTTCTTTTTCAACAAATCCGCGTCTGTTTCGTCTTTATATACCAGTAAATATGGAGCTATATTTTCGTTCTTAGAACTACCAACAACCTCGTACCCTATATCTCTTGAAAGGACAAATCCATCAACTAACTTTCCGATAGTTTCTGTAAGTCTATGAGACTTATTTAAGCTTAAGTTTTTAGGAAATCGATCGGGATCCGATTCGTATCTGGTTTTCCAAACTGTATCACTAATTAAGGAGCTACTTGAGTAAATTGATTGATTCTTATCACCTATTCTCTGAATGATAGTACCAGCGTCTGCGGTAAAGAAAATGGCTTCTATTAAATCTATTTGTTCTTGATCTAGATCTTGCATTTCGTCAATGAAGATCTGCTTGAATCGAATCCTTAGCACATCCATTAATTCAGGGTATTTAGCCACATAGTAAGTTGCTAAGGATATAGAATCGGAATATCTTAATACGCCTTTCTTAAAAGCACTCTCGAAATAGGAAAGCAGTTCTCTACCGGATTCAGAATCGAAGCTTAAATCTCCAGATGATGATGTAAACTTACGTTTCGATATATTCAATTTGTATCTAAAGCAAAAAGTAGTCTTTTGTTCTGTAACAGCATTCATTGCCGTTTTATGGATATTGGAGAGAAGTAAATCAATAGGGTCTAAACTTTTCTTATCTATATTTTTAACTAACCGATAATTAAAACCACCTTTCCTATCGATTTTTTCTTGCTCTTTCAATTCTTCAAACAACCTCTTTGAATCTATTGCTGATCCGTTGGTTGCTGACACTATATCTTTTACGGTAATTTTTGCAAACTGACTATAAATATTATGAAAAATAAAGCTACCAAGTTTAGATCCAAACGTTATCCCACGAAATCTTTGAATCAGCTCATTCTCTGATATTTCATCATCATTCTTCCTAATGTAACTCCCGTATAATTCAAAACAAGCTTGATTTGCAATGAACTTATTTGCAAAACTTTGAATCGTACCAACAAAATTGGGGTACGAAAAGAGCTGAGGACATACCGGTCTCAAAACCTTCTCTATCTCTTCAACAGCATGATTGGTATGTGAAAGCACAAGGATGCCAGCATTATCTTTAAGAGGCATTTGCTGAGCAATACAATATAATTTCGCCAATAGAGCAGTAGTCTTTCCACTTCCTGGCACAGCCAGCAAGTCTCTGGTATCTTTGCAAAAAATAAACTTCTTTCTTTCCTCATCAAACTCCTCTCCATCGATTAAGAGTTCCTCCGCTTTGATTAGATGGTCTGGATTAATCTTCATATTAACACACGTGTTTAATTGCTTTAACTAAATATGCTAGATAAGGATCTCCCTCAATCATATCCTTTGATATGACTTTATCTTGCTCCAGAAGCTCAGCGAGCTCACTAGCGAGTTCCACTTTTTTGATAGGCGATTCTCCTGCTTGTTTTCTAAGCTTCTTTATAAATTTTTGTTGGAATTCATCCTTATAATTACCTTCAGCCTCTATCTTAAACTCGTCGGTTCCCGAGTGTACTCTAGCAAGAGCTTGCTTAAAAAGTTCTGACAAACAAGACTTGTACAGACACCATTCTAAGGTCCATTCTGGTGCTAAAAATAATTTTACATCCGTATCCTTTAAATCTCTTCTCAATCTACTTAAGTTGCAAATCCGTGTTCTGAATGACTTACCTCCTCTTATAAGCTTTTGAAATATTCCATTCTCGTCAGGTCTATTATCCAAATCAGTGACTATTGAAATCGGTACGTTCATTCTCAAACCATCTGCCCTGAGAAATATTTTTGCAAAGTGCAAATATGCGGTAGAAGCAACATTGATGATAGATACTTCACTTTTAGTGAGATCTAAACCCAACTTCTTAGCTATAACCGGAAGTAAAATTTCCTCTGACCAACCTTCAACTATTATATTTCCATTAGAGAAAAACAGATTACTTTTGGTTACATCTAAGAAGCGCTCTAGATACTTATAACTATCTTTTTTCAACTTTGTCTTACCCTCAGATAAAGGAAAAACTCCACTGTCTTTACATATGATAATATCTTTTAGATCCGCTTGCGAAGTAATATTAGGACTGTGGGTCGTAAGAATAAACTGAACTTCAGACTCCAGTTTTAATCTATTAATAATCTTTAGTTGAGCTTGCGGATGTAGGTGTGCTTCGAGCTCTTCTATCATACACATTTTTAAGCCTGTCCAATCTGGTTTTCGTAAGTGTAATAACTCAGCAGCCATAAACAACCTATTCATTGTGCCCAATCCTAAATTTCTTTCATCAACAATGCCCAGTGACATTTTCTCTAATATATTATTAATTCCTGTTGAGCCAAGGTCAAAGGCTGATTCTACACTATCATTAATAAATGATGATACGAACCCGTCGACTACATTTTTAATATTTTTACTATATCCTGATTCTTCATCACTAAATTTCAGTCTTATATCGGAACTGGTCTTTTCAAATAGTTCTTCAAATTCATGAAGTCCATTGTCTTGTTTCTTACGAAATTCCTGATGTTCCTTAAGAATTTGCGATAATCTTGAGTTTTTCTTTGCTGCCAGTTCACTATCTGCATCCCTTAAAGCTTTAAGGTAAGTACACTTTAAATAATCTTTTGCCTCGGCAGTCAACATATTACCGTACCCGTCCATCCCTGCCCTAACGTCTGTTGGTATTATCCTATCATCTCGTCTTTCCACCTGATAGATAAGATGCAGCTTAGGCCTTTTCTGCTTTTCAATTTTTCCGTCAACTTTGACCCCCTCCTCTTCTATTCCACACCATTCGGTAAAATTTGCCGCTTCATTATTCGTTATACCTGAAAATTCAATTTCTATTCTTAAAGTTTCTGCTATCACCTTATCTCGGGTAAAGAAATCACTTTCCTCTATTTTTATCCATTCATATGCATGAGTCTTCAGCACCAACTTAATAGCATCAATAATAGCGGTTTTTCCAGAGTCATTCTCTCCTATCAATATATTCATCCCTTTATTAAACGGTACAGTTAGATTTGGTTTTTGTAGATCAAAATCTAATGAACCATATTTTCTGAAATTCCAAAGTTTAAGGGTTGATATATACATTGGTTATTATTTCTTAGAGTTTACTTAATAGGTTGAAATTATATTAGCTTCATGATCGTAGTGTTCTTTTCTTAGAATCTTAAGCAATTCTTCTCCATTTATGCATGATTGACCAATTCGAACAGACACCATATTCCCCGCTTTTACTTTCTGTATCTGTGGGATTACATGAAAGAAGGGAAGATACGGCTACCAATAAAAGAATATATTGCATAATATTAAATTTAATACATATTCTTAATGCACAGTTACGGATTAACTCAGTAATCTTAATATTCTCATCTACCAGATGTTTCATCAATATTTGGTCCGTCGGTTGAATCGGATATGCACCAGACAACCGATGATTGGTTATCTTTCTATCGCTCACGCCTTAGTATGTTGTTTAATGTTTTCATTGGGTTAAATTGGATTACGGTTAATAATCTGTCTCTAAGATAATTAATGCACCTGATATTTCAAAGCCAGGTGAATGCATCTTTTTGTTTTTGTAGGGAATAAACTACATATAGCCGCCTTCGCGGAATGAAGCTTTTATTCGCTGCTATCGTATTGCACAGGAAACTCCTACGCTATTGTCTAGCTGATTTCTTCCTATATTCTTATCTCGGTCTACAGCCTTTGGATCTCCAAAAAGCTATCGTTGTAATGATTGTTTTTGCTTTCATAGTATATAGCATCTTGTGTTCGCTACCAAAGTTACTCTGCTAACGGATGTGGACAATACGGGAAACCGTAAAAGAGGTGGAATAGGTATATAAGGAAACGTAGTAAGCACAGGCGGAAACAGCGGCGGAAGTACCGCACCGACATCTACGGTAAATGGTGCAAAAATAATACACTGAGTTATTATAAATGGGTAGTATCTGGCGGTCGGCACTGCTCCTAGCATAAGTAAAAAGAGAGAACGGTTTTGAGGTTGTTAAGTTTTGTTAAACCGGCTATGGGTAATAAATTTGGCATTTTGTTTGCACAAATATTAGTATTCATAATTTAGGTTAATAATTGGTTAGTTAAAAATCCTGAAGCTCCCCGCTTCAGGATTTTTTTGTTGATAGCTGTTCGCAGCTGTTGCTTTTTAAACACCCTTTTGCTAACTTTAAAGCACAAACCTGAAAAGCCCGCCCATCGCAAATGTGCAAAACGTTATATGCCATTTTAGAAGAACGAATGTAAATACAAACAAAATTTAATGAAGATAATATCAGTAAGACAAAATCCAGAATACAAAGAAATAGCAATAAAATATTTTCAAAACAGTTGGTCTGAAATTTCACCTGTTATTTATGAAGATTGTATCTCAAATAGTATTAATGCTAAACAACCTTTACCGCAATGGTATATTCTAGAAAAAGACGGAGAAATAATTGGTTGTGCAGGATTAATAACAAACGACTTTATAAGTAGAATGGATTTATATCCTTGGATTTGCGCAATATATATTGAAGAAAAACATAGAGGAAGTGCTTACGGAGCATTACTCATAGAAAAAGCTAAAAAAGATACAAAAGCTTTCGGATTTGGTTATTTAAATTTATGTACTGACCATATAGGTTATTATGAAAAATATGGATTTGAATACATTGGACAAGGCTATCATCCCTGGGAAGAACAATCTAGAATTTATCAAATCGAAGTATAAAAACGGCATATAATAGGCGTTTGACAAAAAGCGGGGCTGAAGTGCTTCCCTATTCTGGCGCGAGCGTCTCGCTCTTATCTCTTACAACAAGGAAGTTCTGCCAATTTACTGTATGGTTTCCCGTGTCATAGCGGAAAAAGCAAGAAAGTCCCTGCCGAATAAAATCTCACAAACCTATAGTTGTAATTCACACAGGCTATTGCTTTTTAACAAAAATCGGGTATCTTAGAGGGTAGAGTTATTAACAATCGCAGAAGCCTACTACTGGAATTTAGGGTAGTGGACATGCTTCTCGATACTACAAATCACTTCAGGAAAGCAAAAAACTCTTACAGCAAATAATAAAAAAACGAACAACTAACATATTAACAGGACTGCTATTATTCAGACAGAGACGACGGTATAAAACTAATGACTAATCTTAACCATAAATATAGTAAAACATATTTGGAACAAGCCCACGACGCCTCTTCTTCACACCGCTCAACCGAATACACGCCAGTAGTTTAATCACAATTTCGTAAATTAGAAGTCTTAGAAAGTGCATGAATCAATATGGACCAAACAGAGCTAGACAAAATTCTCCATCAGGGAGAAGGAACCCGAATAGAATTTAAGGAAGCGCAAAATGGTGTTCCCACTTCTTTATATGACACTGTGTGTTCTTTCTTGAATCACGAAGGAGGTATAATTCTTTTAGGTATTGGGGATGATGCCACCGTACTCGGACTGAATGAACAAAACCTTAAGAACCTAAAACAAGATATTGTCACCGCGTTAAATAATCCAGATGTCCTCTCCCCTATATTTCCGTTACCGGTAGAAGAAGTAACGCATCTATCCGGGACGCTTCTGTATGTACGTGTACCATTAAGCTCGTTTGTCCATAAGCACAACAATATTATATATGACAGAGAGAACGATAGTGACTTCCGAGTAACCAATGAGGCTCGGATAGCTGATCTGTACGCCAGGAAAAGAAACATCTTTACGGAAAATCAGATTTTCCCTCACCTACAAATAGCGGATCTTAATCTTTCCCTATTTGATAAAGTACGTGCACGCCTTGCCTTGGTCAATGCCAATCATCCGTGGCTCGAAGCTTCCAATGAGCGGATACTGAGAGATGCACGGTTATTACGAAGAGACTTCGCAACAGGAGAAGAAGGACTAACGCTGGCAGCAGCACTTATATTTGGAACAGATGAAGTAATTGGTAACATACTGCCTGCTTATCGTGTCGATATTCTAGAGCGCCGGGCTAATATGGATCGATGGGACGACAGGCTATTGCTCAAAACCAACCTTATCGACTCCTATCTCCAAGCACTGGCCTTCATCAAATCGAAGTGGCCGGAAAAATTCTACCAAGACAATAGCGGGGAGCGAAAAGATCTACGGGAACTGATCTTTAGGGAACTGGTCGGAAATATCATCATTCATCGAGAATACAACAATGCGCTGCCGACCGAGGTGATTATCTATGAGGACCGTGTAGAAGCTATAAACCCGAACCGTCCACGGTTTAGAGGGCCACTAAACCTCGACACCTTCGAGGCCGAACCTAAGAACCCCAATATCCGTGCGTTCTTCAACGTTTTGACATGGGCGGATGAAATAGGTTCTGGCGTCAAAAACATGAATAAATTTGTGGTCGCCTACACCGGTGGAACGCATCCTATTTTTATAGAAGATGAATCTTTCCGCAGTATCATTCCGATGGTTGCCTATTTAGTAGGACAAAACTATCAGCTCTATCTCCATCTTACCGACCTCACGGAAGATCAGTTAGGACACGATCGCATCGAGCGGTTGAAAGGGCTATCCTTGGATTCGAGACTAAAAGACATGCAAGATTGGGATGAGTTGGCGATAGCTTTAAGGGGGAGTTGGCAAGAAAAAAGGGGGGAGTTAGAAAAACTTAGACTCTTAATTAACAACCACTTGACATTTACCGATCTTAAAAAAAGGGGGAGCTGGGAAGAAAAAAGGGGGGAGTTGCTACAAAAGAGAACTAGGGTGCTGCTAGCCGTTTTACTGTTGACTACACTACCAATCTCTATCGAAGAACTGGCCGACATATTGGGCTACAAAAAGAAAGAGTCCCTAAGGGAAGGATATCTTAATCCCCTCAGGAGCCATAGACTAATTGAATATACAATACCACAAGCCAACTCGCCTAACCAGAGGTATAGGATAACGCAACGAGGAATAAACTTTCTGATGGGTAGTGTGATTTAAAGTAAAAACTCGATATATCCAATATACCTAATAAGGAAGTGTATTTGTACCCTTAGAATCTATCCGAAGCTGCTGGAAATCCTCCACTGGTGCCGGAACCGACCGTAGGGAACTCTGCGGAGCAAATGTTTTCGGTGCCTCGATATTAGAGGTCACGCCGACATCTACGTAAGTGGTGCAAAAATAATACACTGAGTTATTGTAAATGGGTAGTATCTGGCGGTCGGCACTGCTCCTAGCATTGGTAAAAAGGGAGAACCGCCTTGAGGTTGTTAAGTTTTGTTAAACCAGCTATGGTTATAAATTTTGGCATTTTGTTTGAGTAAATATTAGTATTCATAATTTAGGTTAATAATTGGTTAGTTAAAAATCCTGAAGCTCCCCGCTTCAGGATTTTTTTGGAGACAACACCCTCCACCTTGAGAAGCAAACCTATTTCTTGTTTAGATAAATTTCAATCTTTGAATAAGATCTAAAAATATTTTCGAATCCAAATGTCAAGTTTTAAGCACCAAAAACTTGACATTGATAAATAATATGTATCTTTGCACAATGAGTCTATCGGCACAAATACGCAATATAATTAAACAGTTACCAAATGGAAAAACATTTGGATATGACGATTTGCGTATTCCTAAAGAGAGCTATACATCTGCGGCCAAAGCTTTGGAACGATTGCAAAAGGAAGACTTAATAAAAAAAGTTTCTAAAGGTGTGTTTTACAAGCCTGAAAAAACTGTTTTCGGTGCGTTAGAACCTGATTACAATGAACTACTACGCCCCTATCTGTTTGAAAATGGTAAACGGATAGCCTATGAAACCGGCACTACACTATATAATCGTTTAGGATTAACTACACAAATGGCTTTCCGTACCAAAATCGCCAGTCGGGGCAAGCGAATTAATATTGACAGAAAGGTCTTAAAAGCCGATGCTGTAAAAAGCTATGCCGAAGTAAATGACAGCAATTATGGTATTCTTGGTATACTGGATGCATTTAAAGATATCAAACGTATTCCTGATAGTTCCGTGGGACAAGCAATCGTTAGATTGAGCATTATTCTAAATGAGCTAAATCCAAAACAAATAGAATCATTGGTTAAGTATGCCCTTGTCTACCCGCCAAGAGTGCGCGCAATGGTAGGGGCTGTGTTACAAAACAACGGCTATCAAGGAAAAGGATTGGAAAGTCTAAAAGACAGCCTAAACCCACTTACTATCATACAATTAGACTTAAAAGACTCCGAGTTACCCACAAAAAACAACTGGTATATCGAATGAAGCTGCACGAAAATATAAAACTGTACAGGGACGCTATTCGATTTACAGCGCAACAGATGAATCTAAAACCCGAATATATAGAGAAAGACTATTGGGTTACGAACGCGTTGTCTATGATGATATCCTAAGCTTCAAAAACAACAACAAGTGGTTGTCTCATCATCCTACCGATGCAATAATCTTTAAAAACTTAGAAATCGTTTGGAAGGAACTTATTCCAACTTACTTAAGTGATTTTAGGCCATTAGTCTACGGGGAATTCCCAAATGAAGAAGATGTATTGAAAACCTTAAAAATGGTGCGACAACGGTTGAAATCCGTTTCTTGGTCGATTAAAAAGGCCTAAGCCGTACGGTTCGTCTTACACTTACACGAAGTTTATCTAAATCTATTTTTGCCTCAAGTTTTTAGACAAACTTAAAAACCTAACAAACAAGAAATTAACACGCTTCAGGATTTTTTGTTTGATAAGAATCTCAGCCTGTAGCGAAACCGTCGACAATTTTAACCAAACCGTAGATTCTATTTTGTATTGCTGTATATTCAATAGATTTTTAGGGAAAACTTCAAAAAATGAAAAAATCCACAGAACTTTATTTCCATTTAACCTTCTGGTCCATCCTAATTTTTTCCTTCTTCGTGCCAACATTTACTCTCAAACATTTGACAGTGCAGGAGTATGGTAAGTAAATATTGTTGTTATGATATTTATTCTATTTCAAATTCCGCGAAAATTTCATATTCCCTTTTTGATCTTGAATAGTCACGCAGATGATAGCGCTTCAATACCCGGTACTTTCCTGACCGGTAGTTGTGCCTGTCCGGAAACAGCGCCACCAGGAAATCCCGCGCCGTGAACGGAAGTATACCGTAACCCAGATCTTCAAATCCCACATTTTCCGGAGGGGAAACCTTGTTCCATTTTCCTTGATCCTGAAATTCCACGGTATAATGGAGGCCTGTTGTTAAAGTATCAGATGTGTAGTTATACATCCTAACACGTAATGTGTCTTTTATTTCAGATGCTATCATTGAAGCACCCAAAACTGAAAGGCTTACTCTGGCCTCGGTTGAGGAATCTGCCTTCAAATCAATCGACGGTAGCGAGATATCCTGAAATCTCTTTCCTGAGATGAACATTGGAAGGGGATTTATTTTACTGCTATCCTTTATATTACTTTCATCTGCCCTGGCAATCATCCCGGGGCTATCGTCCGCTGCCGTCTTTTTCACAGAGCTATCTGTCTGGATCAATGATATCGGTACGGACTTCTCGGATACTTTCCCGGTATCACTCCGCTGTTGGCAGCCATAAATAAGGATAATAAGCAGGCACAGGATCAATTTTGGTTGATTTTCCATGGAGTATGTGTTATGGCTTTGCCGTAGTTATAGTTGTTTTATTCTTTCCTTTTATGATAACCACCTTGTTCGACCAGTTCTTTTTATCGGTTTCTGAATAAACCAATTTTCCGTTGTATTTTAAAGATTCGATATGGGCCTAATATTTTCCCCCGATAACATCTTTGTTCGTTAACCACCATTTGATACCCACTTTGTCATGTTGATGTTCAGGAATAAGCAGGTTGAAACTACTGGAAAGTGAATTGTCAAATCCCCTAAAAAAATATGGATATAAGTTTCCCCTTGCTCATCTTCAATAAGGTTAACATCTTCTGGCGGCCTAATTCTCTATTTAATTACCAATGATATGAGTTTAAATGAAATTGAAAAACCTACAACTTTACCACAACGATCTCTGGGAAAGTTTTTCCTTCATATTCAAAAACGCTAAAAGGATGGTCTACAATTCTGATGTTTGTTATCGAATAGTAATAAGGAGACGAGCAAGGATCATTAGTTTTGTTTTCTTTCTTGATGCTGGTATACGCTATTACAATAGACCCAAAATCATCCATTTGGATTTTGTACGAATGCTCACCTTCTGTCTCGGGAATGCCAACAAGTTTTACAATGCCGTTATTAGGTGTGGGTCTCCCCCCAGGATTATAGATAAGCCCCGCACTTTTGTGGATTTCTCCCGTCACAGCATTAGTTACTTTAATACTCGACACATCTATGTCGTGAATTTTAAATAGGCTTTCCCCCGTTTCCTTATCAAGGAATATTACACCAATTTGGTTTGGCATTCCCTCGCTCAATAAGTTTGCGCAAGGGTCTTCCGTTCTTTGACAACTCATAAAACACACTGTCAAACAAATGAATAATCCATAGGTTGCGTATAGTCGTTTTTGCATGATTATTTTATTATTAATTATCGTTATGTAATGATGATTCCCGAAATCTAGCCAAGTCTTCTTCTGTTGCAGGGTATACGGCAGCTACTTCCAACTGATTGTCTTCGTACACCATAACCCTAACTGGAAGACGTTGTTTTATAGCTTTTTTAAACAACTTGATGTTATTCTCACTTTGTGTCAACCCCGCATCTACAAAATAAAACATCGCACTTGGGTAAAGCACCAAACGTATAGTGTCATTTCTTGTATCTCGAAGTTCGGGTATTCTTAATCCAATATCAATAGTACTCAGGTTTTTCACTCGTTTTTCTCCATTGACTTTTTCCTTTTTACATGATGCAAAAGAAAACATGCATGATAGCATTATGCAGTATTGAAATAATGAGTAGCGTAGTAGTTTCATACAATGATAATTTATACAATAAGCTCTTTTGGGTTATTTAATGGAATATGTTAATCGATACTCCTTGATAGCAAGCGTGTCTCGTTCTGTCATTGTTTTGATAAACAATTCGTTGAATTCGTTGGATACGGTGCCGAAAGAAAGCGCTGTGCGGTTACCGCTTTTATCATACCGGACCAATTTATAATAGAGCCGTGAAACTTCGAGCGTCCGCTCCCGGTTGTGCACGACTAACTGGATGTTATAACTGCCGTTTGGATTGAGGTTGATATCGTATTTGAATAGGTTGGATTTAACGATGGGATCGTCCTCCACCTGATTGGTTGCGGACGATTTCAGCACCGTTGCATCGCCGGTTTCGGTTACGTCGGTGATTTCACTGAAAGCGGAGTATTTTATGATATCCTTACCTTCAAATATAAAATAGGAATCAGCGAACCAATCAGGATCTTGCTCCGTAAACTTAGACCAGTAGGAAATATACCCGGTATTGGTTTTTTCGGAATAAAGGCGATCCAGAAAACCCATAACGGTTTTTTCGTGATGATCGGGATTCAGTTCCGTTCCACCTACAAAAAAACGCATCTCTGAGACCGGCACGATGGCATCAAAAGTCGTCTGATACGGATATTTTGAAACTTCTTCTTTTGTGCATGCGGAAAGAATGCTTAAGAGACTTAATAAAGGGAATAGCTTTTTCATTTTAATATTTAAGGATTGATCGTAAAATCAGCTTTTTCAAAAGCCTTATGTATGATGCTGTCCAATGCGTTTTTGATCCGTTCTTTGCCCTGTGGCTGGTTAATATCTAACCCGCAAAACGTGCTTCCATTAGATTCGGCGTGAAGCGATAGGTAATAAAGACCACCTATCTGCAAGGCCAGTATGGCTCTTATATCAACGCCGTCACTCACGAAATAAGGGTCAACGTGCCGGAGCAACTGTTCTCCCATTTCTTCCCGGATGTTTGACAGTTTTTTCAGTATTTCGTTTTTTTCGCCGATTTCCCAATGGATAATTTTCTGAAGGGCTTTATCCTTTAGCATCGCTTCAAATTGCCCCTGAAGCAGGGAGCTTACGTTGTCCGCATTGATTTCCTGCGGGTTTTGCGCTAGGTTTTCGATGGCGGTTTTCGCCTTGGCGTTCCAATAATCTTTCTGGCGGACGTAGGTCTCTATCAGATCGTCCAGACTGCCGAAATAGTTGTATACCAGCTTCCTGTCCAGACCTGCCTCTTTACAGATAGCTGCTACGTTCAATCCTGCGTAACCACTTTTCTGGATCACCTTTCCCACCGCTTCGATCAGCCTTTGCATTGAGCGTGCCTTCTCCCGTAGGGGACCCGATGAAACCTTTCGGGTTCTTTCTTTCGTTTCTATTACTGTCGATTTTTTCATGGATACGTTGAAATAGCAGGACAAATCTAAATATTTTATCCCATATGTGTGATAAAATATTGTTTTAGCAAATGATATTGGGTGTTTTTGCCAGATGAAAATGATTTTTTATCCTTTCTTGTCGCAATTTTCGTGCTTGTCCTGCCAACAGCAGAAAGCAACGGGCACCGTGTAACCCCGCGGCCCCCCAAAGGTACTGTACGTTGAGCGAGTCGGAGAGGTCGTCCCATCCGTAGCTCTCGCGGCGTTCTTCGTGGCGGTAGGTTCCGCCAACCAAAACACCCAGCTCATGCCTCCCGAACACAAAGGGCCATCTTTGAAGTAGAGGGTGAATGGGAAGAGAAGTTTCAATTGCGAGATTCCATTGCTAAGGATAAAGGCAGTGTGATCATGGAGATTTTCCGAAACGGGATGTTGGTAGAATCGCTTGATTATAGGGATCTCAACAAGGAAGTGCATTTGTACCCATACCATAGAATCTATCCGAAGCTGCTGGAAATCCTCCGCTCGCGCTGGAACCGACCGGAAGGAGCTCTGCGGAGCAAATGTTGCCGGTGCCTCGATATAGAAGTCACGCCGACATCTACAGTAAATGGTGCAAAAATAATACACTGAGTTATTGTAAATGGGTAGTATATGGCGGTCGGCACTGCTGGCAGCATAGGTGAAAAGGGAGAACCGTTTTGAGGTTGTTAAGTTTTGTTAAACCAGCTGTCAGATATAACATTGGTATTCTATTTGTCGTTATAGTAGTATCATAATTTAGGTTAATAATTGGTTAGTTAAAAATCCTGAAGCTCCCCGCTTCAGGATTTTTTGTTTGATAGTTGATGGAAGAATTGGAGTGGTAACGTCTTAGTAAAAGATTACATGATGTATTATATACTGGCACAAAAAAAGCGTCTTGGATTACCAAGACGCTCATTATATTTTTTATGAAATGTATGTTACAATGCCTTTACCTGATCCATGCTAAGGCCTAATGCCTTTGCAATATCAGCATCAGGTACTCCCAATTTCTTGAATTCTAAAGCTGAATCTAGTTTCTCTGCTAATTTCTCTGCTTCGGCTTTGGCACGTTCTACGGCTTTACCTTCGTTCTTAGCTTTTTCCAATAAATATTCCCGTGTTCCCATTGTAGTATTCCTCCCTAGTTTGGTTTCTACTTCTTTCTCAAAGTTAATAAACATTTCTGGTTTTTGAAAACTTACATAACGTGCCAGAAAGTCGTATATCCCCTGCCGCGTGTCCTTGCTCATCTCGCGCTTTATCATTTCTTCATAAAGATCGTGTTTGATCTCTTTCAGCTGCTCGTCTGTAACATTACGATGTAATATTGCCATTAACGCTGTGAGCACAACCACCGCAAAGGGATTACTGTCTGCACGGAGCACGGTCTCATCCTGATCTAGAATCTTGTAGCTATTGAACCTATAGGAAAGGCTTGTGCCCATAAATTCCTGAACGTAGATCGCAGGGCGGTAACTTTTATTGCCATCGGCTAGGATCGCTAACGCCGTAACCGGAACTTTGTATTTATCGGATATTTTGTAAAAATATTCAAACATGCGCTGGGCAAGGTCGCCGTTTCCCTTGCTCGATTGTACTTCTATATGACAGAGTACAAACTGCTCGCTCCCGTCGTGAAGATAAACTTTCACCAGCTTGTCAACATAGCGTACGCCTTTGTTATTGGGCTCCGGTGGAAAAAGGCTTTCAAATTCCTTATCGAGATATTCGCATTCTCGGTTCAGATCAAAGATATCATCCGCATCCGGAAAAAAGAAGCTGAGAAAATGAACAAAGGTCTGCTCTATAATGGATTTCCATAAGGGGTCGTCTATGCGTCTTGATGGTCGGCTCATAATGTTAGATTTATTAGTTTTTCACTATACGAATATAGAAAAAAAGATCTGCAAAGCTAATATTTTTAGCAAAAAAAAGAAACATAATTAAATACGATTCCTTCCTAAAAAAGGAGTAACTCATAGAGGTATTTATGATAACCGTAGATTCGAAAGGTATAGATTTGATATGTTCACCAAAACTGATAACTTTAATAAAACAGAAGCCTGAAAATCACGATAGATGATGCATAAGTTACATATCAATTTAGCCACCCTCTTTACACTTTGTGTA
>NZ_MU158689.1:2287253-2299843 GCF_015209965.1 Sphingobacterium pedocola
AACTTAATAAATATAAAAGGCAGTATTTTGGATATATTGACGCAAACGGAGATAAGATAATTTTTGTTAATTGCTTGTGGGAGAAGAAAGCAGTCCGTGATTTCACTGATAAGATTTCACAAAGCATCTGATGATACAACGTGGAAAACTGATGAAAAAAATGTTTTGGATGGCTGTAGTTATTATTGGACTATTAAGGTAAATCTTACTTCGAAAGCTTTATTTGATCTTTACGTAAACGGGCTTGGATAAGATCAACTATAATCTAGTCTCATCTTCTAACATTAAAACCCTGATAATGTACCTAAGATAAAACAACTTAGATTATTGTCTATTAATAAATATAAAGTATATTAGAGGTAGAATTATATTATTAGAAAACCAATGTATCAAATATTTATTAGTCTAATCGTCGCATCAACTTTGTGGCTGGTATCCTGCCAAACTAACCAAAACCATCTGAGTGAAAAGGAGTTTACACAGAGATATAAGGATTCGCTAATGCAAAGGGAGCCTGATGCTAATTATGAAATACAAGAAGATCTAAAAATAAAAGTAAGCGAAGGTAAACACGATATGACAATCTATCTGGATAATGCCTATCGTGCCTACACACTCCAACCCGACTCGTTGGCTTCAATATTTTCGGATTACTTAAATTCGTCGATAAGTTCATTGACCAAGACAGAATTAATAAATAAGAACTCAATAGTACCGGTGATAAAGCCCTTTAAATACATTGAAGACGTTAAATCGCTAGACCATGGCAATACAAGCCTAGACTCGCTGATCTATTATGAACCGTACAACGATGAACTGATTATAGTATATGCAGAAGATACGGAGCTTAATATTCGGTACCTCCAGAAGCATATAATAGACAGCCTGAACATCGGTTTGGACACGCTTCGAGATTTTGCTTTTAACAATCTTCGCAAAATATTGCCTGATGTTGAGATTATAAATAGCGGCGGGAAATTCGGTATTCTGGCAGGAGGCGTCTACGAGGCTAGTTTGATTCTTTCCAAGACTATGTGGAATAAAGAAAATTTTAGCATTGACGGTGATATTGTAATAGCCATGCCAACACGTGATATGGTGTATGTGACCGGTAGTAAGAACAAACAAGAGATCAATAAACTTAAGTCGCTTGCTTTGAAAGATTTTGAGAATGAAAACTATCAAGTATCTCCTTTTCTCTTTAGATACAACGGCTCTGCCTTCGAGCGTTTCAGGGATTAGCAGGATGACTAAGCTAATGTACATAAAATATGTATTTTAGCAAGACAAAATTTTATCAATTTAGGGGAAGAAGAATGACCCCTCTAAAAAACAAAATGAAACTCTTAGACAGTATTCCGTGTTGCAAATAGAAATATTTGAATTAATCAAAAAAGCTGTTTTCCGACAACACCGATAAATATGACGTGCAGATAGAAAAATTAAACCAGCAAATTGAAGAACTAAAAAAATTGTAAAAGAAACGAGTGCTAATAAACGTTTAACGTGATTTAAATATGACCACGAGCAATACACCATTTACCGAACTTATCGCATTTATCAAAAGAATCTCCAGTGTGGAAGGAAATGTATCTAGCGGATACTACGACGAAGGATTCTGGTGGATAAAGTTCGCGATAGACATAGACGATCCTTATGCTTGGCATACAGTCCAAGAGTTAGCGTGCGTGGTCAATTACTTATCAATTGAGGATCGATTACCTACGCGCTTCTACCCGGTATCCCCCGCCCCTTATCTCAACGGTGGACCAAAGAACTTCTTGTCGTGGATTATCGAAAACACCGATCAGGAATTTACTCCCGACAATATGAAAGAATGGCTTGCAGGCAGGTTACCAAATCCGGTCGATGATCTAACACAATGGGAAGTTGATTAGTATGATATAGATAACCGCTAACTTATATAGTTAATGGTGCCAGTTGCATTTAGCGAAGTGCAATTCCAATGCAGTCTAAACAAAACTAGCAGATGACGTTTTATAATAATTGTTTTTTGGTTATATTTGTTTAACTATTTTTTCGAAGAAAGAGAGGAGTGTACTATGGACAGCTTATTATTATACAAGAAACTAAATTCGTTACCTGATTCTATGAAGGTAGAGGTAGCTGATTTTATCGAATTTTTAGAAAGTAAGGCCAAGAAGAAGAAATATAAGAACACGGAAGCTCTAAAACCACAATTTGGCAGTGCCAAAGGTTTTTTCACCATCAAAAAAGATTTTGACGAACCATTGGAAGACTTTAAAGAGTACATGTAATGGTGGGAAATCTGCTGGACACGACACATTGCTTGTGACGCAGCTTCCTTTTCACCACCGCGATCCTTTCGACCGAATAATTATTGCACAGTCGATCAACAATAAGCTGAAGCTTATCAGTAAAGATGGACACTTTGCGCATTATAACGTCAAAACTATTTGGTAGTCCAAAGAACCTACGATAAGGGAAGCTGGTAAACCGTATTCCAAACTCCCAACATCATATAGAAATCATAATACTTCTCACCTCCGGCAATATCACCAAACTGTTCTGCCATCTGAATATTTAACTCTTCATTCTCAGACAGAACTTTTTCAACAGAACTTTTTTCGAGAAAAAAAGCTAACTTCATTCTGTCTCTACTATTTTATGCTTTTTAAAGTGCTATTTAATTATGATGCTTTCCAAGAGTGTCTTTGCGAAGTGATTGGCTTTAGTGAGATCCTCAGGCTTACATCTAATATGGCCTATAATTTGATACCTTTTCTGCTTGTCATGCAGCACAAAACGAGTTCGATTACTTGTAGATCTGTAATATTGTAAAAAAGTGCTGGAACCATCAACAATCTTATATTCTGAATAGTAATCTCGCTTTCGGGAATCATCAACTTTATTGCCGGGCTGTTGGATAACCTGTGGCGTGGAAGTATAATAGAGAATTTCCGGATCACTGCCTGGCATCTCGGGTGTTATTTTTCTGGATACGATTTGAACCAATATGCCATCTCGCAGCCAAAATTCTCCTGGATGTTCTGAATCTGAAAGTTTAAAATAATCAGGATCCAAACGTTCAATTATCCTAGACGATTCCAATGTTGTCAGCCGCTCAATAGGTTTTAGATATTTACTAACCCCAAACCGTAGAAAATGGAATTACTGCTTCTCCTTGTATGTAGGTTTGCGATCGCGCAATATTTGTCCCCAGAACTAGTAATATAATGGATAATATATATAAATTTTTCATCTTACTTTTTTTTAATTACATGGATTTACCCGCTTCTTTAAAAGCCTGTGTCAATTGATCTGAATTACTATTTGGAAACGAACAAGATGTATGACAATACACAGATAATAAAAAGCCGAAAATCCTTAAAATACGCTGGTTGTACAACATAGGTTTATAATAATTTGCAGTCAATATAGGAAACTATGGCGTAAAAATCAATAATTGATTAGTTAAATCCTATTTTACCCCAACTGCATTCTGGGGGGTAGGAAAATCTTGCTGTATTGATAAATAACAGGTCTATTCCAAAAGTTTTAAAATTGAAAGAAATAAAACAGAAGAGACATTTAAATACAGAAGTTTAACAGACCTTGTTGATAGAAGAATCACAAAGACAATGAAGCTCGACAAATACACAATTATTCAGACAGAGACGACGGTAGAAAACTAATGAGTAATCTTAACCTTAAATACAGTAAAACATATTTGGAGCAAGCCCACGACGCTTCTTCTTCACACTGATCAGAAATAGTAAGTGCTGGGTATTAAACTATGATTACAAAATAGTAATATATCCTTTGTGATGCAAAATTTCATTTTGTTGTTCGGATTCCCAATAAAATGCTATATAGTAATACAATCCTTTGTTTAATCCAGCCCCGGTGAAAGTATCTTGATAATCTATATCACTAAATACTTCGAGACCGTCTAAGCTGAAAACCACTAGATGCACTGTCGAAAGGCCATTAGTCTCCTTTATCTTTAGGCTCTCATTTAGACCGTCACCATTAACTGTTATAACGTTCGGCCACTTTAAAACGGTAGGTTTGATATGCAGGATACCCTCTCGGTATTGAAAATTATAATTATCGTTTTGTAATCCTGCAGCTTGGATTGTATACTTTCCGGGAGCGACGGCCCCTTGGGAGCTGCCGCTAAAATGCAATAAACCCTTAATGACATCCTCCCCATCATCCCCTTTGAAACCACGGTACACTATGGTGCCACCGTAGAACGGTTGTTTATCGTATATTTTAACGGTATCCATAATAGTGGCTTCCAATAAAGCGGGCGAAATACGAAGGGTCGCTTCTAATGTAAGTGGTCGATATGATGCTCCTTCGAGAACGGCTTTACTATGCACTAACCCAACATTTCTTAATGTATTATTTTCATAAGTTACCGTAACCCCAGCAGGCAATTTTCCTTCTACCAGTAATGTCTGCGTGTAACCGGTATATTCTGACTGAAGATCATTGAAGTCCACTCCCTGTATATCAAGTAAACGTGTCCTGAAAACAATCAAAGGGCAATCTAAGGCTCTTCCAAATTCATTGTATGGCTCCACTTGGACGTGATATACAGTATTAGCACTAAGTTCGCTTAAAAAGGTGTAAGACTTCTGATCTTGCACGTCTAAGCCGTCTAATATATCCATGGCCTGTGGAGTTGTTCCTACAAACAATCTATAACCTGTTGCATAGGTTGCTTCTGGCCACTTTAAAGTGGGTGAAAGTGAAACCTCCTGTGCATCTGATGTAGAAAAACTTACTATAGTACATGACGGGAGTCGAGGGATCTTTAACGTGGTAAATGTCCAGCTGGTACAGGAAGTGGCAACTCCATGTTCATTATACGGAATAACTTGCCAATAAAGTTTCTGAAATTCTGGCAAATCTTCCTGAATTTGATAACTCGTTAAATGACCTACGTCTACGCCGTCAAGTAAATTGAATACCTGTGGTGCCGTGCCCAAAAACAATCGATACCCTTTTGCAGTTGGTATACCCTCCCATTGCAGTGTGGTTCTTAGGTTAATGTCTATGGCCTCATTACTCGGGCTTTTCAGGGTAGCACAATCTGGCGGCTTCGGTAACTTAAGGGTAGCAAAACTGCTTACCTGACAAGACGAAGCCGTACCAGCACTATTGTATGGTACGACTTTGATATAGTATGTAGTCGCTTCTTGTAATGCATATGGTAGGTTATAGGATGTGGCATATCCTACATCCAGCCCATCCAACAGATCGAAATTATTGACTGATTTACCTAAGTATAATCGATACCCTGAAGCATCTTTATTTGCTGACCATGTTATATTGGGATTAAGACTAATATTAATTTCCTGATTTTCAGGATAGGAAACAGAAGTGCAGGACGGGGGATCATTGGCAGGAGATACTGTAAACTCGTTAGCAAGGCATGGTGGCGCCTGTCCATATTCATTATATGGTGTTATTCGTACGAAAATGACAGTACCCTCTGGTAGCTCGGTCGTTATTTTGTATTGATTTACATCGCCAACATCAATGTCGCTTTCAAACTCAAAATTATATGACGTACCAATATTCACTTTATACCCGGTAGCGTTTGCAATCGTGGCCCATTTGATAGTGGGGGTAGCCGAGATGTTTTCCTCTCGTTGAAAAGGATATATCAATTGCGTACAAGATGGCGGAAGGGTTGTGTAAAATCGCTCTGTTTCATAGGTACCAATGTCTATTTCTTCTCCATATAAGCGTCCCCCACCCCATGCGGTACGATCCGTCGCCGCTGAACTTTCAGCTACTAGTTCGTATAATGCTCTATTTCCCATGTCTTTGACTGGACTCGTAAAGGCCGGACGTAAATATCCTACCAAAACATTGTCGTATTCGGGGTTTACGCCCAAAGTGTTGCTGGAACCAAAGGTGTTTTGTTCTAAAAAATTATGACGGATGTCGACATTGGAATAATTAGAAGATGTAACAGCTATGTCTGCGTAGTGATCGGCACTCTTACCTTTGTTGAGAAAGAAAATACTGTTATATACTTTAAGTGCGTTGCCGCTCTTTTCTTCATGCACGAGAGCGGTATTGTAGTGCATAACCAAGTCACTGTTTGTTATCTCCAGTTTACCATTATTATAAATGGCCCCTCCAAGATCGGAACATTTGTTTGCAAAAAAACTAGCTCCAACGAGTTTCAATAACCCTTGATTATTGTACAGACCGGCGCCTCGATAAGCACGGTTAGCGACAAATCCTGAATACTCCACCCGATGATCATGACCTAGTAGATATACGCCTCCGCCATCTTGCAATGCTTCATTGCCCTCAAAATGCCCTCCTAGATGGCTAATTTTGCTATCGGAATACAAAGCACCGCCATGCATTACCGAAAAATTGCGATCATAGTTTCCTCCAACGATTCTTACATTTGTTGATTGATGTATAGACAAAGCTCCTCCTCCGATTGGTCGCCTATGCGCAGATAGCTGTTCGACCTTGTTTTCTACGTACAAAGTGGAATCTACGAGGATGTCATCCGATTCAGAGATATAGACAGCTCCTCCACCTTTACCACTCCTATCTTTGTTATAGCGAAACATTAACCAAGCAAGCTTTATATCATGGGCCTTATGTATAAAGAGTGCTCCTCCACCTTCATCAGCTGAGTTTCCGTTTCGAAAAGATAAATCACGCAATCTGGTACCTGAACCTCCTTCAGTGATTCGCATAATCTGTGAAACGGACTTACCATCCAAGTGACTATCGCCATGATTGTATATATCTAATCCCTTAAATTTTCCGACAATTTTCAGCGGTTTATTGATAATCAAGGGGGTTCGGATTTCATAGTCTCCATGCCTGAGCCTAATCTCTGTATGAATTGGCGAATTGGCGACAGCATTATATATATTTGCGGGACTGGCCCAGGAGCTCCCATTACCTTTTCCATCCGGCGTTACATATACGATTCCAGAGGACGGACTGACCTGACCGAATAAAAAGCCGCTACAGGAAATCGCAAAAAAACAAAGGAAGAGAAATTTCATAAAAAGTATAACCGGTAAAAAACTTACAGTATTCTATCGCCATAAAGATAAACGATAAAAACAGAACCTAACGATCCAACGTATAAAAATATTCTCGGCCAAAACAGCTATTGGATCTTGTACGATATGAACTTTTATCCATCACAACGTCTATTATTCTGTCTGAATTACTTCCTTTGTGCACAACAGGTGTGCTGTATTTGCCGTCGACAGGTACAACTGATACGACATTATCAACATAGGGAAAATCAGGAAGAACGTAAGAATAATATAAATCTCCCCCGACCCGACCTTTATAGAAATGCCTTGAGTGCCGATGGTACAAGGGTTTCTTTCCCTTTTCAGTTGGCATCGCTAAGTATATCGTCTGTGCGACGGGCCGTCCACTTAGTATACCGGGACTCCACCTTCTTTCATATTTGATAAATCCACTTAACAGCTTACCAAATGCCGACGTATCATTTTTTATCAAACTTCCGTCTCTCTCCACATCGAAATGCACATAAGTACTCGGTTGCACCAGTTCATAAGAAAAGCTACCTAGCACGGCCATGGAATCTACATATGCTACCCATCTATCCATAAACTTATCCATACCACTACTAGGCTCTAAACCAATCTCTACACTGGTATATATATCGCTAATGGTATCAGAGGTTAATTGAACAAAGATAGCATCTGAATAGTCATCAAACTTGATATATCCTACTAAGTAGAGGCTATCTGAAACACAATGATAACAGGCAGTTGATAACGATGAATCTATACGCTGCTGTAATCTACTATCGATAGGTAAATCGGCGATCGAAAAGTTATATTTTGTCGCGGATCTGTCGAATTTCAAAACACATGGACTTCCTGTTCCTCGTTTAGCATATCCTTTCAGTTCTTTTTTCAATATGTCGGAGATACAGGTTTGACAAGTGTCTTGCGCTACACTCCAAAAAGGAACAAGAACGAATAAAAGATATATTAGGGGCTTCATATCAGCAATTTACCTATTCTTTTTATTTTGTGCAGACAATCTTCCATAATTTTTCAACAAATTGGCTCTAATCTTCACTTCAGTTGATTAGCCGCATGCATAATCTTATCTGAATGCTTCCCGCTATATTAGCAGCGACAATAGCTGAAATGGGTACATCACAAAATTTTTCGCATTTTAAAATTGGTCGATGAATCAGCTTTAGGATATAATAACCCCCATCTACGCATCGATCAATAAACGGTAACTAACAAAACATTTGATAGCAAATAGGGAGACTATTGTTCGCTGTTTGCGAACAGGAAACAAATTCTCTTATATAGTTAATGGCACCTGTTGTATTTATCGCTCTTAAATTGTCTCATAGAAATAAATTAAAAGCTAATTATAACAACAACAAAGGATAAGAATAGCACGACAACAAAGGATAAGAATAGCACAACAACAAAGGATAAGAATAGCACAATAATCCATGTACATACTATCTAACATTTTGGAGCTATGAAGTTGCTACATTTGAACAGACACTATGTTAAGAGAATTTATCTAACTTAACAGAAATTAATTATGTCACGAGAAAGAAAAATGTACCCCAAGGAGTTCAAACTGATGAGCGTTGAGCTGAGTAAAACGCGTAGCGATCTGACGGTTCTTGCCAAAGAACTGGACATCAAACCCTCTTTGTTATATCGTTGGAGGAAGGAGTTTTCGGTCAAACAGTGCACGAGTTTTCCGGGGAATGGCAAAGTAATACTAACAGAAACTGAGCAGAAGTTAGCACGTCTGGAAAGAGAACTACGGGAAACACAGATGGAGCGCGATATCCTAAAAAAGGCCATCAGCATTTTCTCCAGGAACGACAGCAAATATTCAGGTTCATAAAGGCCCACAGTACGTTATTTCCTGTCGGGAAAATGTGTTTAGTATTGGAAGTGAGCAGAGGAGGTTTTTACACATGGCTGAAACGCATTCCATCGAAAAGAAGTATTGAAAATCAAATGCTTGAATCAGAAATCCTGCAAGCTTTTGAAGCCAGCAAAAAAATATACGGGAGCCCCAAAATTACCCGGGAACTGCATAAAAAACAGATCAGGGTATCGCGTGCTAGAGTAGCCAGAATAATGAGAAAGGCAAAACTAAGAAGTATTGTGAAGAAAAAATTCAGGATTACCACAGATTCCAGTCATAAATTTCCTATACCGGAAAATAAGCTGGACCGTGATTTTAAACCGGGCATTTTAGGAGCAGTATGGGTTTCGGACATCACCTATATCAGGACAAAACAAGGCTGGCTGTACCTGACTACAGTAATCGATCTTGGTGACCGGAAAGTAATCGGTTGGGCATTGAGCAACACAATGAAGGCTGCTGATACAGTGATGGCTGCATTTAAAATGGCGAGAAAAAACAGACCTATAGCTCAAAGGATTATATTTCATTCGGATCGTGGAGTTCAGTATGCCTGCAATGAATTCAGGCTTTTACTGGAAGAAAACCCTTTAATTATCAGGAGTATGAGCAGAAAAGGAAATTGCTGGGACAACGCAGTAGCTGAAAGCTTTTTTAAGACACTGAAAACCGAATGCATATACCAGAACCGCTTTGTCACTAAAGAGCACGCTGCGATCGTCGTATTTGAATATATAGAAACATGGTACAATAGAAAACGTCTACATTCTGCCCGAGACTGTAAAATAAACTGTGTCAAGAATAATAAAGAGAAGTATTATTTTTGACATAGTAATTATGAGTATTAAGGAAAACGATTTTGATTTTGAGTCCATGAAGGACAAAGCGCTGGAACAGTTACGCAGCGGAGCATCACTTTATGGCAAGAACGGCGCTTTTGCACCTTTGATGAAGAAGTTTTTAGAAGCGGCGTTAGAAGCTGAGATGGAGGGCCATATGGACGAAGTTGAGCGCTCCAGCGGTAACCGGCGTAACGGCAAGTCCAGCAAGCAGATTCGCACCTCCGATGGCACGATCGATATCGACACTCCCCGTGATCGTCGATCTAACTTCGAACCCCAGCTCATTAAGAAACGTGAGACGATTCTAGCCGAGAGCCTGGAGAAGAAGATTTTAGGCATGTATGGCCTTGGTATGAGCCTGCGGGATATATCGAACCACATCAAGGAGATGTACGATACAGACATCAGTCACAGTACGCTTTCTTCCATTACCGATAAGATCATTCCCGAGGTCAAGGAATGGCAGTCAAGAAGCCTTGATTCCCTTTATACGATTGTCTGGATGGATGCGATGCACTACAAGGTGAAAGAAGACCATCGTTTTGTATCGCGGGCTGTATACAATATTCTTGGCGTTGACCGAAACGGTCACAAGCATCTGTTAGGGATGTATGTTTCGGAGAATGAGGGTGCTAACTTTTGGCTAAGCGTACTGACCGATTTACAGAACCGGGGCGTAGAGGATATCTTAATTGCCTGTATCGATAACCTAAAAGGATTTTCAGAAGCGATACAGAGTGTTTTTCCGGATACCGAAGTACAGACCTGTGTAGTGCACCAGATCCGTAACAGCCTCAAGTATGTGGCTAGTAAGGACCAAAAGGAGTTTATGAATGATCTAAAACCTGTCTACCGTGCCGATACATTGGATCTTGCCGGACTGCGGATGGATGAACTTCAGGACAAATGGGGGGAAAAATACCCAGTGGTCATCGACTCCTGGCGGCGTAACTGGGAACGTTTGACCACTTATTTCCGTTACGACAAATCCATCCGAAAATTAATCTATACGACCAATACGATCGAGGGATTCCATCGCCAAGTCCGTAAGGTCACTAAAACCAAAGGTGCCTTCACCTCGGACATGGCGTTATTGAAACTGATCTATTTAGCACATAAAAACATTAAGAAGAAATGGACGATGCCACTGGCCAATTGGGGAACAACGGCACAAAAATTAGCTATTTGGTTTCCCGGAAGAATGGTGTTAGATTTGCAATAAGCAAAATGGTTCAATTACCACCCCGCGGGGTGGTAATTGAACCATTGACACAGTTTGTTTTACACTCCCTTCTGCCCTGGATTATACGTCTCCAGAAGAATATGGACAAAAATTAAATAAACAGAACATTGCAGCTTAACTAACTGTCCATTTTATTGTTGCAATTCCAATTTTGTTTGCGCCAATATTAGTATTCATAATTTAGGTTAATAATTGGTTAGTTAAAAATCCTGAAGCTCCCCGCTTCAGGATTTTTGTTTGATAGGTGATCTTAGTAAAAGATTACATGATGTATTATATACTGGCACAAAAAAAGCGTCTTGAATTACCAAGACGCTCATTATATTTTTTATGAAATGTATGTTACAATGCCTTTACCTGATCCATGCTAAGGCCTAATGCCTTTGCAATATCAGCATCAGGTACTCCCAATTTCTTGAATTCTAAAGCTGAATCTAATTTCTCTGCTTCGGCTTTGGCACGTTCCTGTTCTAATAACTTCTCCGATTTCGCCCGCTCCACCAGTTTCCCTTTTTCAAGTCCTTCGTTCTTAGCTTTTTCCAATAAGTATTCCCGTGTTCCCATTGTAGTATTCCTCCCTAGTTTGGTTTCTACTTCTTTCTCAAAGTTAATAAACATTTCTGGTTTTTGAAAACTTACATAACGTGCCAGAAAATCGTATATCCCCTGCCGCGTGTCCTTACTCATCTCGCGCTTTATCATTTCTTCATAAAGATCGTGTTTGATCTCTTTCAGCTGCTCGTCTGTAACATTACGATGTAATATTGCCATTAACGCTGTGAGCACAACCACCGCAAAGGGATTACTGTCTGCACGGAGCACGGTCTCATCCTGATCTAGGATCTTGTAGCTATTGAACCTATAGGAAAGGCTTGTGCCCATAAATTCCTGAACGTAGATCGCAGGGCGGTAACTTTTATTGCCATCGGCTAGGATCGCTAACGCCGTAACCGGAACTTTGTATTTATCGGATATTTTGTAAAAATATTCAAACATGCGCTGGGCAAGGTCGCCGGTTCCCTTGCTCGATTGTACTTCTATATGACAGAGTACAAACTGCTCGCTCCCGTCGTGAAGATAAGCTTTCACCAGTTTGTCAACATAGCGTACGCCTTTGTTATTGGGCTCAGGTGGAAAAAGGCTTTCAAATTCCTTATCGAGATATTCGCACTCACGGTTCAGATCAAAGATATCATCCGCATCCGGAAAAAAGAAGCTGAGAAAATGAACAAATGTCTGCTCTATAATGGATTTCCATAAGGGGTCGTCTATGCGTCTTGATGGCCGGCTCATAATGTTAGATTTATTAGTTTTTTACTATACGAATATAGGAAAAAAAGATTCACTAAGCTAATATTTTTAGTAAAAAAAGAAGCATAATTAAATACGAGTCCTTCCTAAAAAAGGAGTAACCCATAGAGGTATTTATGATAACCGTAGACTCGAAAGGTATAGATTTGATATGTTCACCAAAACTGATAACTTTAATAAAACAGAAGCCTGAAAAATCACGATAGATGATGCATAAGTTACATATCAATTTAGCGACCCTCTTTACACTTTGTGTA
>NZ_MU158689.1:2300247-2428369 GCF_015209965.1 Sphingobacterium pedocola
AACTTAATAAATATAAAAGGCGGTATTTTGGATATATTGACGCAAACGGAGATAAGATAATTTTTGTTAATTGCTTGTGGGAGAAGAAAGCAGTCCGTGATTTCACTGATAAGATATTTCACAAAGCATCTGATGATACAACGTGGAAAACGGATAAAAAAATTGTTTTGGATGGCTGTAGTTATTATTGGAATATTAAGGTAAATCTTACTTCGAAAGCTTTATTTGATCTTTACGTGAATGGGCTTGGATAGAGATCAAATAATCTAGTCTCAGGCGCTATTATCAAAACTCTGATAATCTATCTAAAGTAAAACAATTTAGATTATTGTTTACTAATAATATAAAGTATAATACTAATAAGAAAAACAGAGTAAAAAAAGAAAATATGAAAAAAGTAATTGCAGCAATGAATATGACGCTTGACGGGTTTTGTGACCACACCTCAGGTGTGCCCGACGAAGAAGTACATCAACATTACGCTGATTTGTTGAGAAGCGCTGATACCGCTTTATATGGCAGGATAACCTACCAGCTTATGGAATTTTGGCGAACCGTGCTGGAAAATCCTACAGGCGATAAAGCAATGGATGACTTTGCAGTCGCAATAGATAATACTCCGAAGATTGTTTTTTCCCGTACCTTGCAAAATGTAGATTGGAAAAGTGCAAAATTAGCTAGTCAAGACCTGGAGAAAGAAGTTTTAGAACTCAAACAACAATCGGGTGCACCGGTTTTTGTGTGCAGTCCGAGCTTGATTGTAGCTTTGACGAAACTTAATTTAATAGACGAATATCAACTTTGTATTCACCCTGTTATCGCAGGAAGCGGTTTGCCGTTATTTAAAAACATCAGCCAAAAAATTACGCTTAAACTCATAAAGACCAAAACGTTTAGCGGTGGCGCTGTTATCCTTTATTATGAACCAATATCATAAAACATTTCGAACGGCTAGCTAACAAGGTAAAGTCAAAATCGTGGCAAAACGGTTTATCCTTAATTTAACTGACCTCAATATGAAACAGTCCTATCTACTGTAGGGTTTCCCGTGAAGCCCCCTCCTATCCGATAAATATATTTCATCCGAATAATTGTTCTTTAACAACGATGAAGCTATCAGGTTTATTCATCCCTTAGTATGGTAGTATGGTCTGAATAAAACCATGATGGTTTCCTCTATAAATAAATTCTCAAAGGCTGAGGAGAGAGCGATCAATTTGCATCTGTGCAAATCGATCTAAGTTTGAAATAATTTCAAATTTACCGCATGTACTTAACTATGTCAGTTGCATTTATCGAAAAACAACTTTATATTAGTGGAACAGTTATTAACTATAAACCCGATGAATGACACAACAGCATATCATGAGAATATTCCGCAAGAATATATAGAGGAAGAAAGCTATCCTAGACTTGGTATAAGAGTTTATAGGACTTCGGGACCACCGAAGCGATGTAGATAAATGTTTGGGGATGAAATCTAATAAAAATAACTCATGAAATTCTACTACCTCAGCATTCTTTCTTACCTAATTTCCATAAATGCGTGCCTTGCGCAATACGGTTTTTCTAATGGGACCCTACAAATAGGAACCGTCAATTCCCAAAACAGGATATTTAAAATTGTAAGCATGTCTTATGATGACCAATTCCCAACTACGAGAGGGAGATCCATCATTTACAAAAATGACAAAATACTATATGTGATACCGCGATCGTTTGACATCCTCCCGAACAATCCAAATAGCTACTTAGCCATATCAAACGATGGATTGAATATCGTCTATCTCGTCGCAAAAAGCTTTTTAGAGGATGATGAACACAAACATGTGACCCTCTACCATAAAGGGAAATTAAAAAAAGCATATACATTAGACGAATTTACCGGATGTAACTCGGCTATAACCGAATGCAGTTTGTTTTATAGTAGTTATAATGAGACTATCAATCCTGTAAAAATAACGGAGGGCGATAATCTATCAAAACAGACACTTGATGAAAATTACGTTGCCGAAGAATTATTATTGCGCAAACAACCTGTGCTTATTAAAAACGATACGCTGTATTGCACGGATTCTAAAAAAAACACCACCGTATTAGATCTTAAAACAGGGCAAATTATCGGAAGGGGCCCTTTTTCTTCTTTTTATAATGCGATAAAGGATCAACCTAAAGATCAGGTTGAAATCGTACGCCATGACAAAACATATATCCAAATTAACGATTTTTTGAACCAGAGATCGGATAAAAAAGTATCTGAGGAAATAGCTGACCTATTGAACATGAGATATATTCATTTAGACTCTTCCAAAAGAAATGTATTCAAAGAGTATAATGTAAGCGTAACGGGATTACTCGGTCAAGATGGCACATTTGAAATAGAGCAACTAACGGCGGAATCGCCTTTGAATAAAAATCTGATCGCAGATTATTTCAAATCGAACATATTCAAATCTGATTTCGTGAAAAAAGAAATCGGAAAAGAATACTTCAAATACTTCTTTGGCACGTATAGGAATGTCGATGAATCAATGGCAAAAAAAGAGCGTACCACGGAAAGGATAGAACAAGAAAAAATAAAACAGGCTAACTTAATTGCTGATTCTATAGGTGATGTATATATTCCAAAAAATTTGGAGGAATGCTTCTCGCAGCTAAATATAATCTTAAAACCTGTTGATCTAGAAAAACTCAAATCGTCCGCAGGAATAAATTACCATATGGGATTAGGGATGTGGATCCGAAATAACTGGGGGCTCTGGGGAGCATCACGTCTTCAACAATATTTTATAAAGAGAGGATACAGTGATCCTGACAGCATATCTTCCGTTATCTTGGACAACTACATCAGTTGGCTCAACGGCGAAACTGATATTGCAGAGGCTTGGGAAAAAAACAATGTACCGAAAACATCAATCAGGAATTTACACGTGCCAATTATGAAAAAACGGTAACTTTTATTTCCGTCGATCTTGTTCTTAACGATATTCTTTTTAACAACAACGATAGGTTTCGCGCATATTTACTATATGCTATACTCGCCAACGTCGACAGTCATAGTTCCCGCTAATTATTCGGGTAAAATAGACTTGGTGTTAGCTGATATAAAAGAAAATATTTTGACGGTTGACACGAATGGAATTGGTTATATAAACCAATGGATATTCGATAAAACCTACACAAGACCAATAGTTATAGATGGGAACGGTAATAACCTTGACAGTTTACTAGTTGATTTTACCCCAACTGCATTCTGGGGGGTAGGAAAATCTTGCTGTATTGATAAAGAACAGGTCTATTCCATAAGTTTTAAAATTAAAAGAAATAAAACAGAAGAGATATTTAAATACAGAAGTTTAACAGACCTTGTTGATAGAAGAATCACAAAGAAAATGAAGCCCGACAGATACACAATTATTCAGACAGAGACGACGGCAGAAAACTAATGGCTGTTGCCATATGAGGGTTTTGTTTAGTTGTTTATTCTTTCAGACGAATGCGCTTACCATCCCAAGAATAATTCTGTCGATGTTTAGTCTCCGAATATTGCAACTCCTCCGCTTCATAATCGATGATCTCTCCCTGCACAATATCTTTAATGATTAGTCCAGCTTCTAAGTGATGCTCTATAGGAAACAGTATCTTCTCTTCATAATAGCTTACGCCGGCATCACTCACTGAACTTTTAGAAAACATATCGACAAAATTTTCACCGTTCCATCCAAGATAATAGTGTGTGGTAGGAATTCCACATGCCTCACCATAGAAACCAACCCGGTGAATATACCGTAGACCTTCCAACCCCATATCTGGCAAAAGTTTGCTTTCTGTATATGTTTGACCATTCCTATAGACAGGGTAATGACTTCTGCCCATTAACTTGTTATCTGGGGTCAAATACTTCACTTCGCAGATATACGCGTTCCCACCATATTCCGAAGGCTTCTCGTAGCGTAATAACCCGTGGATGAACTGGTTACCTTGATCGTCGATTTGACGTCCTAAAGCGAGCAACCCCAGCCAGATAAATCCTTTTTTTATGTGCCCATTTTTTTCATATTGAACCTCGTGCCAAGGGGCTTCATACCCTCGAATAGTACGTTCGTTATAGCCATCACTTGTTATGAGTAGCATGGTTCCGTGCGTTAATGAATCTAAAAGATTGCCATCCGTATCGGGATAGTCTCGAATATACGCGACATCTGCAAAAACATAAGCTGTATCTCCTTTCTGCTTGTTCCATAAGTTATATCCCTCATAGACCTGATAAGCGGCTGGTGTATCCAGTTGTGCATACGTCGCGAAAGACACCAGCATGGAGAATAGTATGTAAAATCTCTTCATCGCTCAAAATAAATGAAAATATAAAAATAATGCAATAGCTAAAATCCGGTAATTCCACTGGAATGAGCTTATCACAATCTGTGATAAGCGATCCGGTTACAGCTTGCCTTATTAATCGGTCTTGCCATGTAATCTGTTTCTATAGAAAACACCCCAATTTGCGATTTCATCTATGATCGGTTCCATCGTTTTTCCATATTCCGTGACTTCGTATTCGACCGTTATTGGTTTTGTGTCGACGACGGTCCTCGTTACAAGCTGGTTCATTTCTAAATCTTGTAATTCTTTGGAAAGCATTTTGGCAGCAATACCATCAATCTCTCGTAAAAGATCCATAAATCGCATTTTCCCACCTTGCAAAAGCGTTCCGAGAATATGAATTTTCCATTTACCTGACAAGACTTGCATTGTGTCTGTTATTGCCGTTATTCTAACCTTACATTCTAAGGTCTTCGTAACCGTTTTCCTCTTTAACATGCTGGAGTTTTTTTCAAAAATAAACAAACGAAAACTACTTACCAATTGGAAACTAGTTTCCAATTGGTAAGTAATGCATTTTTTAAACCGACCTTATATTACCTTTGCAGCGCTATTTAGACATCAATAACAGTTAAATAAAAAAATGAGAAAACTATCAGCTTTAACAATCGTTGCCGCGTTAGCATTGGCGGCTTGTGGAGGTAATTCCAACACAGACAAAGTACAGACATCAACAGCGCAAGAGGTTGCGACGGAAAAAGGCACCGTATTCCAGCTTGATCGTGCGAACAGCTCTATAAAATGGAAAGCATACCATAAAGGTGGTTTCGATCCGCGGTTTGGAACACTGGAAAGTGAAGGAATCCTGACACTGGAAAATGATGTGATTGCAAGTGGCAAATTTACCATCGACATGAATTCTTTGCGCACGGATGATGCTGCTGTAGATGTAGCGAAAACAGACGGAAAGACAGCTGCTGATTTAGATGGACACTTAAAAAACGAAGACTTTTTCGAAGTTGAAAAATATCCTACATCGAAATTGGAAATCACCTCTGTAAGATCTTTTGATCCTGCAAAAGATCAAAGTGTACTGGCGGATGCAACAAACGTTATTAGTGGTAATCTAACAATTAAGGAAAAAACGGTAAATATATCTTTCCCAGCGAAAGTATCCATCAATGAAAACGAAGTAATTGTACAATCGAAATTCACCATTAATAGACAGGATTGGGGCCTTACTTACGGAACGGATGGCGATCCTAAGGATTGGATGATTTCACAAGAGGTGGACTTGGAATTTGATATCACCGCAAAAAAATAAATATCGCTGTTCACTAGGTAGCTTCAATGCGAAATACCATCTACGTGAAAGCAGAGAGGCGGGCATCTTAACATGCCCGCTTCTTCGTTAGATTTTTGTGCTTATACAGCGAAACTACGGTTTCAATATCACACTGCCTGTCGTTTTTCTGGATTCTATATCGGAATGAGCATGGGCTGCGTGGCGCAATGGATAAACAAGAGGGGCCTCCAAAATAATCTTGCCATTCGTCAACAGATCAAATATCTCCGTTAATCCTTTACCGCTTTTGTCCTGGTATAACGGGTAGTTATTCAGCGCATCAAACGCAAATTTGATATTTCTGCTGTCAATCAGCTCTTTATCAATCTCGGGCATCCCAGAAGACCATCCATACAAAACGGCGCTACCACCATCTTTTAATATAGATAGGGATGTTTCGAAAGTGGCTTTACCGATACCATCATAAAAAACATCTATACCTTTTCCATTGGTATATGAATGAACAGCCGTTACCAAATCTTCTGAACTTAAATCAATCACCTGTGTAAAACCTCGTTTTACCGCAATCTTCTTTTTCGCTTCACTTCCTACTGTTCCGATAACAGTTGCTCCCAGAGCTTTCGCCCACTGACTTAAAATACTGCCCACACCTCCGGTCACACCATGAATCAAAACGACTTCAGCAGGTTTTAATGCATGACTTTGTTTCAGCAACATATGAGCCGTAAGCCCTTTTATCATGACCGAAGCCGCTAAGTCAAATGGAATTTCACTAGGTAGCTTGAATATCTCATGTTGATCGATATTTCTGCTTTCGGTATAAGCACCAAATGTTTTATAATAGGCAACATGATCGCCCACTTTATAATCGACAACCTCAGGACCTATCTCTTTTACTATACCTGCAGCTTCAAATCCAATAATGACCGGGTAATTTTCTACGGGAAAAGAACCGTTTCTGTAGTAAATATCGAAAAAGTTTACGCCAATGGACTGCTGAACAATCTGTACTTCATTTATTTTGGGACGCAGTAAGTCTCCGTGTTGGTATTCCAATACTTCCGGCGCCCCAGTTGTCTTTATTTGTACAAAACCTGTTGTTTTATGATCGTGTTTCATAATATTGTATTATAAATTTCTGATACAATATTACCGCGTATCATACATATATGCAGTATCACTTTCATAGGGGGAAGCACTTCCCTCGAGGAAAGTTTTTGTAAATTTGGAGTATGGGAGAAAAACTGGTCAACGGAAAAATATCAAATGAATGTATGCAACATTTCAATTCTGTGAAGGATGCACTTTATGTTTTGGAGGGTAAATGGAGCGTACTACTGATAGCAGCCCTTGCCTCCGGTAAAAAACGCTATCTCGAATTGCAGCGCATGGTTGAAGGGATCGGCCCCAAAATGCTTTCTAAAGAATTGAGCAAGTTAGAATTGAATGGTTTGATCAGCAGAACGCAGCTCAACACCAAACCTATAACAGTTGAATATGAGTTGACTGAATATGGGAAGTCATTACAACCTCTTATAGACGCTATAGGGGAATGGGGAAAAGAACACCGTGAAAAAATCAGGAAAGAGATCTCGGCATCAAGAAAGTAGTGAAATTAAAGCCTGGGGATATTACGTTGAACGATGGAAATTCTTTGCCGCTTTTAGGATTCGAAACTTATAAAGCGAGTAAAGAAGAAGCAATCGAAAAGCTAATCCAAAATGCAAACATTACCTTGACAAACGGAAATGAATGGCTATGGAATTGCTCAGAATGGCCCCTGCTGACGTCGGAACCGACTGAAGGAAACTCTGCGGAACAAATCTTTCCGGTGCCTCGATATAGAGGTCACGCCGACACCTACGGTAAGTGGTGCAAAAATAATACACTGAGTTATTGTAAATGGGTAGTATCTGGCGGTCGGCGCTGCTCCTGCATAGGTAAAAAGGGAGAACGGTTTTGAGGTTGTTAAGTTTTGTTAAACCAGCTATGGGTTATAAATTTTGGCATTTTGTTTGCGACGATATTATTATTCATAATTTAGGTTAATAATTGGTTAGTTAAAAATCCTGAAGCTCCCCGCTTCAGGATTTTTTTGTGACAACACCCTCCAGCTTGAGAAACAAACCCATTTCTTGTTTAGCTGAATTTCAATCTTTGAATAAGATCTAAAAAATATTTTTGACTCCAAATATCAAGCGCATCATCATTGGGTATAAACCGAACAACATCGTCTTTAATATGCTGCACACTAATTCCATTTATCTTTTGTGTAAGTAAATCAAGGACTTCAATTTCAGAAATATCATCTCTATTCCAGTCATTGGTATCTTTTGCCCGAAGGAGAAAATGTTTTAAATCCAAAGCAATTCCTTTTTTAATGTACCATTCCAGATCAAACCAATCCCTTCCTTTGACACGGTTTTTCCATTTTCGAAATAATAGGGCATGCATTTTTCCAGCAAAAAGACTTTCTTTTGTAAATGTCTTCACATAAAAAGAGAATGGTCGAAGAAGCAATTTCTCCTCCGTTTCAAATCCGAGAGGTGGCTTTCTGTCGACTTCAATCTTTATTTTCATATTAGGCATCGTTCCAACTCCTAGCTGGGGTGCTATATCTTCCAGCACCAATTCTCTCCAAACGGTATCTGATTTTAAAAATGCAGATTCAACATTAGATTCTATCGATTTATTTTTCTCTTTAATATTTACAGTGATTCCTAAGGCAGCAAATTCTGACTTAATGGACTCGAAATAGGGTTCAAGTGAAAAATCAGCATTTGATTCTAATAGTGAAAAATCCAGGTGTTCTGAAAACCGCTCTAACCCATAAAAAACACGAAGTGCAGTCCCTCCATAGAATGCAGCTTTTTCAAAAAAACCAGATCTATTTAACCCTGCTAATGCAATTTCTTGCATTATTTCTCTCATTGCATCAAAAGCTTCCTGATTACTTTGTGGATTGTATTCCTTTAACCAATCTTTTATCATAGTTCGCTAAGCGTCTTTGTTAACATTTTTAAACTAGAAGCTTTGGGAGCAGCTTCAATCCAACTATCGATACCATCAATATCCAAAGCTCTCAATCGATCAATATCAATACGAAGGTCGTCTATAAGAAACGATCGCACCTGAACAATGCTTCGCAGATGTACACCTGAAGTCATCACAATTTTGTCACACAGTGCCTTCTCTGGAGAAGCCATCAAAACGACCTGTCTTGGAGTAAGTTTTATACTTTCAAGGCCAAAAAAGTAATATGGAAGCGATGCTTGTCTGTAGGTAAAACGTCCAACTTTCGTATTAACAGTTTTTGATGCCTTAACAGTAACAGAACTAATTTCATATACGCGTTCGGGAATCAATCCATGGTAAGATAAGGCGGTTTCTAACGAAACATAGCTCGGCCCCCATAAATGGTTTGCTATAAGAAATGCTTCTGGCTTTTTGGTTTTACTCTTCGGACCCGGCACATACAATCCTTTCTTTATAGTCGTCAGTAGACCTTCCTTTACCAATTCCCCTATCTTGTCATTAGGGCGTTTATAATCTTTTAATAATGATAAGATTATTTGTCTAGTAAGGGGTTCCTCAGCATAGTTTTCTACTAATTCACCAAAACTCATATGTAAAAATAACAATAAATAATCGGAAAATATCCGATTTTACTTAAAATATTTTACAAAATCATATTATTACTTCGTTACGTGGAGCAATTACATCCCATCGCCTTCTGCTTAGCAAAAAAAACAACGGCCTTGGTTAGTGGCTTCCTAGAGGTGTTCGGGAAATGGAGGAAGCACGGGCGGAAGTACCGTACTGACATCTTCGGTATGCGGTGCAAAAAATAAGACAGAAAGTTATTGTAAACGGGTACTATCTGGCGGTGGACGCTCCTGGCAGCATAGGTAAAAACGGCAGGCGATTTGCCGCTGTTAAGTTTTTATTAAATAGCTATCGGTTGCAAGATTGGCATTGTGTTTGCGACAATATTAGTATTCATAATTTAGGTTAATAATTGGTTAGTTAAAAATCCTGAAGCTCCCCGCTTCAGGATTTTTTTGTTTGATACTGGAGCATGCTGACCCCCGTCGTGTGTTTTGGTCTATTTTGGATAGTTCGCATGCATTATTGCTCTTCAACAAGAATCTAATTATCTTAGATGAAAGGTGTTCGCTTGTAATGCAGTTGTGTCAATCCTGTTTCAAACGTTTTGACTTTGATAAAGTCAAGTGTTTGCTCGGGTCTGTCGTCTTTGAAAAGTCTTGTTCCACTACCTAATAAAACGGGTACGATCGAAATTATAAACTCGTCTATTAAGTCGAACTTTAAAAGTTCATTTATTACCTCCGCTCCACCGTCGCAATAAATATTTTTACCTTTTTCAGATTTCAGTCGTCTCACCAATTCAGCCAAGTCTCCAGTATAGAAAGTCGTTCTACCTACTTGCGGCCTTTCCGTTCTTGTAAGGACATACACATCTCGTTGTCCGTTGTCGTAATGAGATGAACCGACGTTTTTAAGCACATAATCATAGGTTCTTCTGCCAACAATCAAGGTGTCAATGTTGTCGGTAAATTCTCCATAGCCATAGTCTTCTCCTGCTTTTTCAACGAGTTTTAAGAAAGTAAGGTCGTCATTAGGTTTTGCAATGTAGCCGTCTACACTCATTGCAATGAAAAGTGATATTTTTCGCATTTGTTTTAAAATTAATGTTTCTGCAAAGTTAGCTTTCAACGGCAGTTTTCACTTTGGAAAAATGCGACAATTTAAAGTTGCGAGGGCGAAAGTCCCGTATTACGTTTGATTTCATTAGTAAGATGCGAATGGTCATAATAGCCACATTCAAAAGCGATATCTAAAAAACTTCGATTTTCATCTGAATTTTTGATGATATTTAAAGCATTTTGAAAGCGAATGATATTTGAATATTCTTTCGGGGATAGGCCGACAAACTTTTTGAAATTCCGCTCTAATTGCCTTACTGTTGTAAAATTCCGTTTTGACAGTTCATAAATACTGATTTGTCCGTTTGTAGAATGAATATCCTGAATAACCGATTGCAAGGGGCTATTTTTCATTTTTATTCTGTCGGAAAGAAATCGATTAAGATAATCGAATGGTGTGTCAAGGATTTTATCGACATTAAATGAATTGGATTTTTCGAATTCCACGGTATCGTTCGTCAATTCATTTTGTGAAGCATAATGATAGAAATTTGCAAAAGTTGCGGGTTTGAGGCAAACGCCCAACAAGTGCGTATCACTATCAATAAAACTTTCTTTGAATGAAGTCATCGCACCAACTATATACGTTTTTCCAAACTCCAGGGAAAGTAAGCCGTTATCTGTCAAACAAGTAACTCCCAAATTCATCAATATACCCGCACAGCCGTCTGGAAAAACACGTTCCCATTGTCCTTCAAGTTTGTTCCCCTTTAATTCCCAATAAAAATGAATTAAGGGTTTTAAGTCTTTGCAAGGTTCTGTCTTTTTGTACTCCATTTATTTTTTACGCGTTTCTACAATGAACACTACCGTGCTTATAGAAATGGGTGGTATTATGAAGGTCGGCGCTGCTGGCAGCATAGGTAAAAAGGGAGATTTAAAAGTTCTTACTTAAATAGAACACTGTATCAATGAAGTAGAATACCCCATCTTAAAAAGAACATTTTCATCATGTAGGTCTTCAAGAATAATTCCATACAGTTTGCTCTCGTAATCGTTATTTCGAACATTACTGAATGTATTATATACCATAAACTGTTTTAGAAGAGCTAAATCTGTGACTTCGTCGGACAAAATAAAATCCTGCTTAACAACAGCGACCAAGCTGTCATTATAAAATCTAAATCCCAAAAATTCGTAAGATGTTGAGGAGAAGAAATAATTGTGAATAAGAATGCTATTAAAATAATCAAACCAGAATTCGTAAAAAATACCTGAATTCAATTTGATCACAGAATATCCGTCGTGACGATACACTCTTTGCTCCGCACCTTCACTAATAAATAAGCTTTCGTCTATATCCTGAGCATAGAAAAAATTGGATTTCTCCGCAGCTACGATAAGCTTTTCTTCTTCACTTTTGAGACGCTCTTGTTTTTCAGATCCTTGACCTGAGCACGCATAGCCTCTAAGGAAATTTTGGATTTTTCGGAGTTGGCTTTGATCGCCAATCTGTCCATTTCAATAAATGATATTTTGTAATTCTGATTTAACATATCTCATTTATATTAATTGTGCACAGACAAATATACAAATTAAAGGAGGTATTTCAAAAGCCAACAATTCGAATTGGAGTATTGCCTAGCTGATTTCTTATCATATTCTTATCTCGGTCTACAGCCTTTAGACATCCAGAAGCTATCGTTGTAATCATTGTTCTGCTTTCATAAAACATGTAGTATATAACAACTTGTGATCGCTACTAAAGGCACTCTGCTAACGGACCCGCGCTATACGGGAAACCGTAAAGGGGGAATAGGTATATCAGAAAATGTAGTAAGCGCAGGCGGAAACAGCGGCAGACGTACCCCGCCGACATCTACGGTAAGTGGTGCAAAATAATACATTGAGTTATTGTAATGGGTAGTATCTGGCGGTCGGCGCTGCTCCTAGCATAGGTAAAAAAAGGGAGAACCGTTTTGAGGTTGTTAAGTTTTGTTAAACCAGCTATGGGTTATAAATATTGGCATTTTGTTTGATACGATATTAGTATCATAATTTAGGTTAATAATTGGTTAGTTAAAAATCCTGAAGCTCCCCGCTTTAGGATTTTTTGTTTGATGGGTGTTCGCATGTTGCTTTTTAAACGCCCGTTTGTTAACTTTATAGGAATAAACCAAATTACTTAACACCGATGATTTCGACAACTCTCATCTACGCATCGATCAATTTAACGGTAATTAAAACATTTGACAGCAAATAGGGAGACCTACTGTTCGCTGTTTGCGATTTGCGAACAAGAAACAAATCTTCTGATTTCTTACTACCAGAAAAGAGACTGCAATCTTACCTGCCATTATAGGTAACCGCTAACTTATGTAGTTAACTGCGTCAGTTGCATTCATCGCTGCCATTCCCACTCTACATTGCTTGATAAAAATAAATTAAACGCTTATTATAAAAATAACAGAAAATTAGAACAGCACAGCGACAAAGGATACCGCCATAACATATTCTACAGGGGTAGTAAGTGTGTTATAACACTAAGATGGTGATTTCCCAAAGGCTTTTTTGACATCTTTTAATGATAATTGCTGCGATCTCTTTGTAACGTAGGGCGATGACTTGTAACCATGTGTGATATGGAGATAGGGACTACTAAAAAGCATTGGCGTATAATAGAGATAAAGAAAACTATCCCCTAAATCAACTTTAACCTGCCTTTCGTCCTTTGTATTAAAGCCGTCTAGTATAATATCGTATAGCTTGTCGAAATCAGATTGGTCGGAAAGTAATATCTCTGCGAAATCCAATTTCTCTTCTGTGGCTGTATGATAAAAAAATAAAATATCGCCATCGGTGAGCCGAGCTGCTCCCATTTCGTACACCGTCCCTTTATTGAGCCTACTGATATATGATTCTGTCTTATTGACGATAACTTGAGAAAAAGCATTACTGTGTAAAATACATAGTATTGGTGTCCATAGTAGTAGAGCTAGTACTTTCATCGTTTCTCCAATTTGCACTAAAATAGTCTTTTTTATTGACATCTTTTTCCAACTTTAAATTCTCTTGATTTTTAGTTTCCAATACAAATATACTGTTGTAATATTTATTAAGGCAAGGAGCCAAAGGAGAGGGAAGGAATAAAAACTTTGATAACTTCCCCCTTTAGGTATTTCTATGAACGGAACCGTAATCAAGGCATCTAGAGACAAGGCTGTGAGTGCCATAATGACTCCTACGGTTATACCTCTTTCTTTGTTGCCATTCTTGTAAAAAATAGATGCTCCAAATATGGTAAAAGGTACGATCAAAATACCTACAGCTGATGCCTGTAAATATAAGGAATCTTTTATTAAAGGGACGATTCCCAATATTGCGAACGAGATAAATAATAATCCCCAAACCATTGCACCGATGGAAATTGCTCGAAAATATTTCATTTGAAGTTTTTTTAAGAAATCATTAATCTCAAACGCCTTGGGTAGCGCTATTCCACACACCTGTTGCGGCAGTTGTTTTTGCATATTCCGAAAAGTCAGTGGCTTTTCTCCCTAGTACTTTTTCAATATCAGAGGATACTGTTGAATTTCTTCCGTCTAATACTTCTTCGAAAAGGTAGTTAACCAACCATATAAAGTCTTCAGGTAACTTAAAATTTCTTAGATGCTGCACGTATTCTTCCAAAGTAAGGGGATGAAATTGAATATTTTTACCACAGGCATCAGCTATTTCGGCAACGGCCTGGGGTATAGTCATAAGTCTGGGGCCTGTCAATTCATAGATCTGACCGTGATGTTTATCATCTATAATAGCCTGTACTACGACATCAGCTATGTCGTTAGCATCTGTAAAAGGTTCTAATGCTTCCGCTCTGGGCAAGGCCACGTGTCCAGAGAGAATTGGGTCGAGAAATACACTTTCGCTAAAATTTTGATTGAACCAACTTGCTCTTATGATCGTCCATTTTTGGGCTGTTTCCATAACCACCTGTTCGCATAGTTGGGCTTCTCTCTCACCCCTACCAGACAGCAGAACCATTTTTCTTACGCCATTATCGGTAGCAAGACGTGTAAACCTTTTAATGATATCTACTGCCGACGGAATGGCCAAGTCGGGCTGAAAGGTGATATAGACAGTGTCTACGTCTTTTACCACTTCAGACCAACTGCCTTGGTTTTCCCAATCAAAAGCCGGAATTGCACTCCGTGAACCAATGCGGATATTGGTATATCCCAAGTTGCGTAATCGTTCAACAACTCTACTTCCTGTTTTTCCTTTTCCGCCGAGGACTAAAATTTTACTCTGTTCCATGATAAACTCTTTTTGTGAATTGATAATGATACAAAGGTGCGATGGCTATTTATTTTTAATTTGTTTGAAAAGGATTAAGATTTGTTTGAAAGGAATTGTTGTCTGATTTCATTGGGTCTAACACCAAATTTACTTTGAAATGCATTGGAAAATGAGCTTAAACTATCATACCCTACATGCCACGCCACGTCTTGAACGCCTTCGCTACTCGTGCTTAACATTTCGTATGCTTTATTTAAACGTTCTTCCTGCAAAAATTTAAAAACGGGAACGCCAAAAAGCTCTTTGAAGTTTTTCTTTAGTTTATTGTTGTTGAGACCTATGAGCTTCGATAATTCACTTAATGACGGTGGGCTGGATATATTCTGCTCCATAATTTCTTTCGCCAAAAAGAGTTTTGTTCTATCTTCATTAGATAGACGTTCGTTCTTGTCAGTGCCAAGGAAAGCAAAAAAATGTGAAAGCAACTCATTTACCTGACTCTTTAAGAACATCTGTCTGGTGATTCCTTTGTATTTAGTTGACATGATCTTGCAAACAGCTTTTTGCATATCAGGGGTCATGTAAAAGCTTGGACCTTCTACAAAATCTTCCTTTGGATTAATTAATTCGGGCAAAAATTCTCTAAAAATTTCCTGTTCATCCTTAGGTAATGTATTTAGGTGTTTAAGTTTTGAAAAAACACTAATAGATTGAAGCGGTTTCTCTGGACCTATTTTATGCGCAAATTCTACTTTATCATTTCCAAAAAAAGAAATGGCGGTTCCAGTTGTGTTTGTTACTATTTTAGTTTGATCCTGGTGTTTTATTTCCAGTTCTACATTGCCAGAACTATAAAAAGCAAATCCTACAGCATCTCCATCTATTGCACATCTCTGTACAATATCCTTCTGGGCATTAGATTGCTCTATTAAAACAATAAAGTTGTTTATTTCTACAATATCGGTTGTCATTTAAATGAGTGTTATATTAGTCCAATTGATTGCTAACGATTAGGCTTAGTCAGTTTGTCACGAACTTCTTTTTGCCGCAACCGTGTGTCGCCAAACATTACTACGGCGATTTACTTAAGCGCCTCTTGTAAAAATAGTAAATTTTATAGTATAGCAAGTCTTCAGCAAACTCATCCTTTTGTGCTTACCAGCTTGGCACAGCTTGGCATAGGAAAGCTGTGCCAAGCTGGTAAGCACTTTAATCGGGTTTTAAACAGTTTTGCTTATGTATTGTTATGCTAACAAGACGCAAGATCATCAGCAAACTAAAAATATAAAAAAATGAGTGATAAGATTTTAAAACAAGAACACAAACTAGGACTTGGAGGGGTACCGATCGGTACGGCTTTTGAAAATATTACCGACGAGCAGTCTCAGAAAATTTTGCAGGAAGCCTGGGATCTAGATATCCGGCATTACGACACTTCGCCATGGTACGGACTTACAAAAAGTGAACGAAGGTTTGGCGAATTTCTGAAAGACAAAAACCGTGAAGATTTTATCTTTTCTACCAAAGTCGGCCGTTTGTTTACACCGGTTTCCAAATCGGAAGTGCCGCTAACGATGTGGAAAAATCCGCTAGATTTCGACTACAGACATATTTACACCGCTGATGCGGTTAAAAAATCTATTGAAGATAGTTTAAATCGGACCGGGCTTGGTCATATTGACATTGTTTACGTCCATGACTTATCTGAAGATCAGGTGGGCGATCGCTATGATTACCATATGAAACAAGCTAAAGCGGGTGCTTTTAAAGTGTTATCAAAACTTCGTGATGAAGGCGTAATTAAAGCTTGGGGTATGGGTGTGAATAAAATTGAACCGATTCTGGATTGTATAGAAGCTGCCGATCCCGACATCTGCCTTTCGGCTACACAATACTCTATATTGGAACATGAAGATGCAGTGGATCGTTTGCTTCCTGCCGTTAAAAAAGCTGGCGTGAAACTGGTATCCGGAGCTGGCTATAATTCTGGTTTTATTGCCGGAAGAGCGCGTTACAATTATAAGGATGTAATCCCAAAGGGAATGACCGAAAAACGTGATAGGATTGCGGAAATCGCCAAGAAATATGATACCGATATAATTACCGCAGCAATGCATTTTATATTGGCTTCTGACGAATTTGTGGCTATTATTCCAGGCGCAAGTTCAACCGATCAGATCAAGAGCAATGTGAAAGCTTGGAAATCTGAAATACCTGCCGATTTTTGGAACGAACTGAAATCAGAAGGTCTTATTTACGAAAAAGCACAAATTCCAACATAATGGTGGAGTCTGTGACCTCTTAGGTAGAAAGATCAGACTAGGCACTATATACGCTGATGAACCGTTTGGATATAAAATCAAATTTATTTAAGTTTAGGTAATATTATAAGACGATTGCAAATGGCATCTACTATGAAGATTTTATTTTATGTTTTTCTATATATTTGTGTACTTCCGTTTACCTCGATAAGTCAAGAAAACGAGTTTACCGCCGACGAACTTTTTCTAAAGGCACGTCAGCAGGCATTTGAACAAAAAAAATATTTAGAAGCCATAAAACTAAGTAAAGAGGCGCTGCAGCAAGCTCCAGAATACACGGATATCAGCATTTTTCTTGGACGCCTATATACCTGGTCTGATTATATAGACTCCGCACGAATGGTTTTTACAAATCTGGATAATAGAGATGTACAGGACGAGGATTTCTTCCTAGCTTACGCGTCCCTTGAATACTGGAACGACCAATCGACCCGAGCTAATGAGATTGTCGACAAGGGAATTGCGTTACATGCTAATTCTCAAGATCTTTTGCTGCTTAAAACTAAAGTAAACTATAGTAACAATAACTATGAGATAGCCGAAAACTCGGTAAACCGCTTGTTGGAACTAAACCCCAAGCATACGGAAGCCCGCGCACTGATCAAAAACATTCAAGAATATACAGCTAAAAATGCCGTGGGTATCTCATATACCTTTACCCATTTTGATAGACAATTCGAAAATGACTGGCATATAGTCGGTCTGAGCTATAGAAGAGCTACACCGATCGGATCTGTGATTTTTCGGACAAACTATGCCAATAAATTTGCAGACAATGGCCTGCAGCTCGAGTTGGAAGCGTACCCTCGACTTTCGAAAATGTTTTATCTCTATGTCGGAGCAGGCTACTCGGATAATGTCGGAATATTCCCAAATTACAGAACCGGTGTATCACTGTACGCAAATCTCCCCCAAAGTTTTGAGGGGGAACTTGGTTATCGCCAGCTGTATTTCAACGACCACATCTGGATGTATACGGCTTCCGTGGGAAAATACTACCAAAACTACTGGTTCAATTTCCGCACTTACCTCACGCCTGGTCAGGAAAACATTTCTCAGTCTTACACAGGTACCGTTCGCTATTATATAAAAGGCGCAAATGATTACCTGGGATTTCTTGTTGGCACAGGCTTAAGCCCGGAGGAGAATCGCAACAACTTACTCGACAATGCTTCCTATAGATTAAAAACATTTAAGGTGGGCGCGGAGTATAATTTCTCTGTAAATCGTACCAACCTTTTCTCGGTATCTTCAACTTATTATAACCAAGAATTTAGACCCAACGAAAAGGGAAACCAGATAGATATTACTGTGGGTTACATTAAAACTTTCTAAGGTTTGCCTCCATCGAAATAGCCTCTGTAGATACTATCGGGTAGAAGCTCTTTGTTGGTATAGAATAGTTTGTTTTTACGTTTAAAGGCATCAAAACGGTGTAATAACAGCTCGCTCGCGGAGGCATCTGTAATAGGATCCGCATTTAATCGCCTATCTAATTTGTAAAGTTTTCCGTCGGACAGGTGATAATTACGGTATATAAAATCACTTAGCTGATTTTTACTTTGCATTAGCGCGACGCCATCGCCTTTCTCAGATATCCCTTCTGCTAATCCGCGACCAACCCACGTGACCTGACTCGGTGTATACAGGTTAAAATTCTCTCGGTAATACGCCAAAATAGTAGGAGCTATATCGAAATGACTGACCGTATTTATAAAAGTGTGTGGCGCTGTCAATAAAGGTGAGTAAATTATGAGTGGAACATGATAACGATCTATTTTACTTTGCAAGGGGATCTCCGGCATGGCATGATCTCCTGTTATTAAAAATATAGTGTTGCCGAAGTCGGCCCTTTTTTGATACGCGTAAAAAAATTGGCGTAATGCGTCATCTAAGTTCAAGACAGATACTAGCTGCTTTTTATTCTCGAGTGCCCATTTTTTATTCTCGGCGGGTAAGCCTAGATTCGCTAGTCGTTGGTCGAAAAGTTTGTGGTAATACGATGCATTATTAATCAGAAATGGATTATGTGTAGACAAGGTCAGCACAACATGAAAATAGGGTTTCTGTTGTACACTCTGCAGTTCTAGAAATTTAGTAAAAACGGCTTGATCTTCGTACCCCCAGCTTTCCCCCCCTTGCTCAGGAAGCTTTTTGTAAGGGGGTGAAAATGCATTTTGATCGACAACCGTGTCCGCTCCACTGTAAGTGATAAACTTCTTCATGTAATCAAAGTTCGAATCGCCACCGTAGAAAAACCCAGTAGAAAATCCGTTTTTTTTCAGCACATTAAACAAGTTGAAATGTGGAGGCAGGCTGTCTTGTTCTAAAAAGCCGTGCGGTCCGAAGGGCAATGAACCGGTTAGTGTCGGTAAAACGGCAAACGTTCTTCCCGACGAACTCAGATTGTTTTCCCAATGGAGAGACCGCTTAACTAAGGAATCAATAAACGGGGTAAAATTACCGATGTAACCCGACGGTGAGCTGTAGGCGCGTCCAAGCCCTTCCACGACAATGAACACTAAGTTGGGTACGGTATCTGTTTTTTTGAAAAAACTACCTAGAATATCTTCTGTATCCTCATTTCTAAGAAAGGGAAACCGATCGTCGTGATCCGCAGAATCAGAATTATCATCCCGCCACCTATCAAAAATGGCCTGATGCTCTCCGATGTAGTTCGTAAGATTAGATGTAAAAAAATATCGCCATTTACTTCGTCCTGCATTTTCTACGAATAAATCTCCTTTAGCAGATGAAAACAAGAAACTATCTAAGGACACAAAGCTTGAAAAAAGGCCGAGTAGCAATACAGCTAAACCTATGTAAATCGTGGACAGAGACCGCTTACTAAAAATCCAAAATGGCAGGTAAGATACCAGTACGAGAACCGTAAGCAACGCAATATTAGTGAAGCTTAACATACCACTGGTGTTCAAGATCTGTTTCATCTCTTCGATATTGTAATAAAAAAGATCTGCCCCAAGTAAATTACGTGACTCCGCATAGTACAAAAAGAGAATGTACTGCATGATGACGATGAAGGAAAAGGAAAACGTGACCAAAGCGGTTGCCCACCACCGACTAACAAATTGTAAGAGCATGTATACGACTCCGCCCCCTAAAAGCACTTGGAATGCAAAGTAAAGATTATCTAAAAGTAATTGACCTCCAGTATTTGCTTCGGCAAGTTGCGTAAAACTATGGCGATACCACCACCATTCTGCGCCCACCGAAATCATATAAAGTATAAGGAAGACAAGCGCTACTACGCCGAAGTTTTTCAGCGCAAACGCTAGCTGCCTACCTAAGCGTTTCATCAGGGGTTCTTCAATGGCAGTTTGTTGAAAGCCCTGGCGGGTCATTTCTCCCCAACCGTGCTTTTTCCGAAAATAGTCAACCACACCCCGAACGCCTGCTCCGACTACGGTAGGATGAAAATAGAATGGCTCAAGAACAGCCGTAACAATTAGCTTGGCAAGGTCCTTTTTCTTACTATATACCTGATGACTTACGAGATCGACCAGGATTGCATAGATAGAATATAAGATACCCGACGATATTACGAGCGCAAATAATGCGAAGAAAAAGGGCCAGTTAATGATTCCGAAAAATAAAAAGAGCAAAAAAACAAAGTAACCGGCAAATTCAATTAGCGGCCCTAAGAACTCAAAGAAAAACCAATATGGAAGACTTACTAATCCTAATCTTCCATACCTTGGATTAAACATGAGCTTACGATGCTTCCATAGTGTCTCGATGGTACCCCGCATCCAGCGGTTACGCTGTTTCTTGAGCACCTCCTTGGACTCGGGTACTTCTGTCCAGCACAACGGATCTGGAATATTTACGACCTCATAAGGTTTACCTTGCTCCTCCATATAGCGCCGCATCCGCACTACCAGCTCCATGTCTTCGCCAACAGTGTTGGTGTCGTAGCCCCCGCAGGCTAAAACGATCTGTTTATCGAAAGCACCAAACGCTCCCGATATTAGAATTAGTCCTGAAGCTCTTGACCAAGCCATACGACCCAAAACAAAAGCCCGTATATATTCCAATGCTTGCATTCGTCCCAGCCATGATTTTGGCAAGTTAACCTCCACTACCTTCCCGTTCTCAATTTTGCAATTATTGGCCAAACGAATAACGCCTCCGCAGGCTATAACCTGCTTGTCAGTCTGTTCTAAAAAGGGTTTTGCCAATTTCAAAATTGCGTCCTGCTCGAGAATGCAATCCACATCAATACATACGATATAGTCGCCTGAAGATATATTCACACCTACATTCAAGGCATCGGCCTTACCTCCATTTTCCTTATCGACAACGATTAACTTTTTAAAGGCTGGATTTTTACTCTTGTAGATACCTCGAATTTCTTTTGTTTTGATGTTCCCCTGAATGAAAAAGGATATGGCCTCAAGGTTATAGGCTTCAATCAGCTTCTGCATAGAATCGTCCCGGCTACCATCGTTAACGATAATAATTTCCAAGTTGTGGTAATAAATTGAGAGTAGTGAACGCACATTTTCTACAATGGTCATACCTTCATTAAACGCCGGGGCAATCAAGCTGAAGGTGGGGGCATCGGCGTTTGTCGCTATAAAGTTATACTCGGTAAATGTATTTTCATGGTTATAGCGTGATACAGCACCATATGCATATAATCCCACCCAGATATAGATCAAAAATACAGCTGCTGAATAGAGGAGAAATAACCAGATTACGACCTCGTAAACAATATGTGCGAATTCTATCATGTTTTTTCCTGTAACGCGTGTTTGATAACTTGTTTAATTTCTTCAGGCACTGTTTCATCTGTTGCTATACGCTGTAAGTATCCGTGTTGTTTCAACGCAATTAGCACCTCGGCAGCGGCAATCTTTATTGAAATCGCAGGATGGTGCCATAGCTGCTGTTGGAGGAATGATTCACTTTGTGGGCTCCGCGATTTCTTAAGAGCTCGTAAAATTTCTATCTGTGCCTCGATTGGTTGCGTAAAAAAAGCAGCTATCAATTGATTGACTGTTTCGTCGTTTTCTAGGGCTGCAATGGTACGTATTGCTTGTACTTTAACGTTAACCGCAGTATGGTCAAATAAGTTGATGACGTCGGCATAAAAGGGCAACAACTGAAATTTTCGTATAAGACGAAGTGTAAAAATGATAACTGATTCGTTTGAACTTGATAGCCAATTTTTGACCCATTCCTCGTGTGCAGCGGGCAACTTTCCGATAGAACGTAACAAACGCAATTGCTGCCAGTCTGACAAGGGTACTACAAGCGTATTTAGAAAATCCAAGCCGTCGAACCCTTTAAAACTTACTACAGCATATTGCGCTTCTTGATAGACCTGCCGCTTGGGGTGTTCGAGGAGAGAGGCTATGTCAGGAAAAGCACGTTCCACTCGCATAACTGCTAACTCCAATATCCCACCTGCGACGAGATAGGACTTCCTTTGCCGAAGTTTTTGCCAAGCGGCATCTTCCATCTTGTAGATTTTAAAGAGGTTATTTACTTCATTACGAGCTCCGCCTGAAAATTTTTGATCAGAGGCCACCAAAACACTCAAAAAAACATTACGAAAAGACGGATTACGGAGTCTAGTTATAAATTCTTCATCAACTCTACTTATCTCTTCACCGCTAACAATAGCTTGTATCACTTTCTGCTCGCTCTCCTGTAACCAAATTTGTCGTTGATATAGCACCTTATACTTGTAAAAACTATAAAGTAAAACCAACATAATCAATAAAAAGACCAAACTCAGCACAACAACGATTGCGATTATAAGCTCGTGGATGGTAACCCGATGGAATATGGAGTCCATTATTTGCCGGCTAAGCGTTTAATCCTCAAAATCAATTCGTTCGGACTAAAAGGTTTAACCATAAAGTCTGACGCCCCTAAGTCGAAGGCGTCTGCAACGACCTCTTCCTGTCCCATACTCGAAAGAACTATGACGGGCAACTCCTTCTCAAACGATCGTATCGCAGATAATATTTCTATGCCAGAGGCAAAAGGCATCATGATATCCGTGATGACGAGGTCTATCTCCAGCTCTTTAATCTTCTCTATGGCCTCTTTGCCGTTACGGGTCAAAATGGTCTGATGTCCTTCTTTTAACAATTTATGTTCGACCGTCCGTAATATCAATTCATCATCTTCAGCTATTAAAATTAACATGTTATTGTTTCTTTAAAAGTTCAGTAATTAAATTTATTCCAAGTTCAATCTCCTGCTCAATATCTATCAGTGCAATTTCTAGATCAGTATTGGACGACAGGTTATTCTCCAGTTTAGATGTAAGTCTAGCTAGCTCGATTAGCCCAGCTGTAGAGGCAGTGCCCCTAAGCTTATGCAAAACTTCGTTTATACGTTTAAATTCGCGATCATCCTTCGACTGTTTTAGGTTAATTTTGACATTCTTAAGTTCCTTGACGATCAGATCGAGGAAGAACAATCTGAATGCGGCATCGTCTCCTACCTGCTGGTCTAGCGCCAGTATATCCAAATGTTCATCCAGTTTCAGGGTACGTATGCTTTGGGTTGGCTCTGCTACAAATCTTCTCAATACGGTATTCAGATCGTGCTGCCGTATTGGCTTTGGAAGGAAGTCGGACATCCCGGCTGATAAACATTTTTCTCGCTCACCCAGGACATTTCCGGCTGTGACACCGATTATTGGCGTGAGCTGGTAGCCCGAGAGTTGGCGAATCTGCTTTGTTGCTTCTATTCCATCAACCTGTGGCATTTGGACATCCATTAGTATCAAATCAAAAGACCGATCTAAACATTTCTTAACCGCGTCCGCACCATTTGACACATCAACCAATTCGGCATTCGGCATAAGCGAGGCCATCATTCTTAGGTTCAAAGCCATGTTTACTGCATTGTCATCAGCTAATAAAACTAGAGCGGGCTGCTCATAGATATCTGATTTAGGAACCGCTCTTTTTAATTCTGTTTGCGCTCCATTTTGTTTATTTTGCTGGACCACCCGCCGCAGCGCCTGGTACAATTCGTTTGATTTAATAGGTTTTAACAAAAGGGACAAATCGCTTTCTTGACGGCAGTTAGACAAAACTTCGTGTTCCTCTGAAGATGTGTGCAAAACGATTAACGGAACAACTTCGCCCTGCTTATAGAACAGCTCTCTAATTTTATCTATTGTTGCCAATCCCGATAGAATAGGCATATGGTAATCCATTAAAATAACATCGAAGCGTTCTCCTTTTACCAGTAATTGCAATGCCTCCATTCCGTTCTCGGCAAGAACGGCCTCTATATTCTTATAGCCTAGCATATGTTTTAGGATGATTCTATTATTCGCATTGTCGTCTACGACGAGCACCCTACTTAAGGGCAGTTCTCCTTTGTTTTCATCACTCCCTTGCTCGTACATTACATCAATATCAAAATAAAACGTCGACCCCTCTCCCAATATGCTTTCGAGATGAAGCTTACTACCCATATACTTCAGCAAATTATTTGATATGGTTAGCCCTAACCCTGTACCCCCGTATCGTTTGCTCACCGAACTGTCTTCTTGTGTGAAGGCATCAAAAATACGCTGCTGCTTGCTCAGCGGGATGCCAATACCGGTATCGCGTACAGAAAACCGTAGCGTAAGTGTGTCATTATTGCAACTTAATTTTTCGATCTTGAGCTCGATTTCTCCCTGTTCAGTAAATTTGACCGCATTCCCCAATAAATTGATCAAGATCTGCTTAACGCGAGGTTCGTCGATCCAAATAAAGGTCGGCAATCCCTGTTCTATATTGAGCAAAAGCTCCAACTCTTTACGCTGCGCCTGGTAAAGTATTACATTAATAACTTGATGAGCCAAGTCGTAGACATTAGATCTATCAACAAAAAGTTCTAATTTACCCGATTCGATCTTAGAAAAATCCAGAATATCATTAATAATATTTAACAGACTATTTCCAGATTCGTTGATATAATTAAGGTATTGTATCTGGACTTCATTAAGCGGTGTCTTTAGCAACAGGTCGGAAAAGCCTATGACACCGTTTAACGGTGTCCGTATCTCGTGGCTCATATTTGCTAAAAACTCTGATTTTGCTTGACTGGCTAACACAGCGAGCTCCTTTGCTCTTTTAAGTTCCTCGTTTATCATAACCGAGTCCGTGATATTCTGGGTAAAAATTATGATTCCACCGATACTACCATCAGAAATATGCCACGGCCGAACCTCCCAATTAAAATGTTGTGGAGCTGGCATACCCTCCGGTTGAATTATCTCATCAACATTTTTATAAGGCTTGCCTTCTAAGGCTTCGAGGTATATCTGCTTCCGTTTTTCGGGAATATGCGGGAATAAAGTAAACAAATTTTGATCTAACAAATCAGCTTTCCCTTGATGAAAGTCGTCGACCCACTGATTGCTGACGGATACATAATTAAGGTCTCGGTCAAACATGGCGACAGACGCTGGAACGTAATCTACAAAAGCCTGTAGCATCGCCTCTTTTCTTTCTAGCTCCAAAAAAAGCGACTTGCTCTTATCTATATCTTGAATAATGCCGAATACCCGTTTACATGAACCGTTTTCAAGTTCTGGTATTCCTTTTACGCGCACCCAAATCACATCGCCTTGCTCTTTACGAAGCCTCAATTCGGTATCGTAGGGTATACCGTCGTTTATTGCACGTGCGAAGATATCCTTTATTTTTTCTCGGCTTTCTGGTTCAAAAAAATTGATGGCATGCTCAATATTCGGGACAAAGTCTCGATGTACGCCATGAATCAGCTTGGTAGAATCTGACCAGTAAACCTTATCTTGGATAAGATCTACCTCCCATCCGCCTACCTGTGCTACGGCATTCGTCTGTTCTAAGATCTGCTTGGTATGCAGGAGATCCCGCTCTAACTGCATGCGTTCGGTCATATTCAATGCGGTACTAACCACATATGGTTTACCTTCGGTGTCGGTCTCAAGCATATTGTGATACAGCCAATAAATCTTCTCTTCGTCTTTCGTCTGCAAAATCATCATACCGGAGTCTTCGCCGACTCGAGCAATTCGCTCTAAATATTGTTCCATATTTTCTAAATGACGAGACGGTACCAATTGCCGGAGGTTTAGATCTTTTACCTGATTTTCGGAATATTTTAATAGTTCACGTCCTTTTTCGTTGACGGCAAGAATATTGCCATCCAAATCGTGCATACTCATAAGCCCAATAGCGTTCTCAAAAAAATTCCGAAATCGACGTTCGGAACTCTCCAACTTTAGCTGCTCTGCCCGTTCCTTGGTTACGTTTCTGCCAAAGGCAAATATCTCATATTGGACAGGGTGGTATTTGAGATGCCATTCAATGATAATATCATTTTCCTCAGCTATTTTTGTGACGGTGGTGAGCTGAAGCCCCCGATCACTTTCGGACACCTGCTCTAAAGCCAACAATAAACCTTCATCGCTACTACTGATGACGTCGTGAAAAGACTTGTCGATTATCGAAGTTCTCGACATTTGCAGTACTTCTGTGAATGCAGGATTTGCTTCCTTGATTCGAAATGAATCATCCAGCACGCAAATTATATTATTTGTAAGGTGAAATATCTCCCCAAAATAGCCTGCCTGTACTTTTCTTTTTTTCGCAAGAAGAATTTTCGTGACCGCCTTGCCCAATTGCTCCAAAGACATTATCTGCTTGTCAGAAAGGGATTTTGGCTCAAAATCAATCACGCAAATGGTGCCCAAAATAATCCCATCATCATCTGCTAGGGGTACCCCAGCGTAGAATCTTATGTTTCCTTCCCGAATTAAGGGGTTGGAAGATGATCGCCGATCTTTAAAGGTATCTTCGATAACAAGTACCTCTTTCGTCATAATGGTATATTGACACAAGGTACTCCGTCTGTCGACAGATTCGAAATCGAGACCTACGCAGCTTTGAATGCGTTGTGTATCCTCCTCCATCATCGCAATGAGCGCAGCTGGGCAGTCGGTTATTAGGCAGGCAGCCTGCGCAAACACATCAAGATCAGGATCTTTTCCAAGTCCCAGAAGTTCGTAGGATTTCAACCTTTGGATACGCGCTAATTCATTTTCTGGGATCGGGAAATTTTCCATGGAGGTTCTATATAAAGTTGTTTTTCACGTTTGAAATTAATAAAAAATTTCGCGAATGCGTAGTCGATTAGTAATTTATCAGTTCTGCTTTCCTCAAGTTGTTATATTACAAACAATTTTAAAGCAAAATGGTTCGTAGAAGTTTTCCGTGGAGCTTGCTTTTCACCACCTGGGCCCTTTCGACCGAATCATCATTGCACACTCTATCAACAATAACTTAAACTAATCAGCAAAGATGGATACTGTCCGCATTACAAAGTCAAAAAAGTTGGTAGACCGTCTTATGCCGGTGATTTTATCGTTAACTCAAAAAATTAGCAGTCTCAAAGCTCAGTATCCCGAAAAAGCACAAATTCCAACATAATGGTGGAGTCTGTAGTACGTAGATGGCTTATCATTTCCCATCGTTACTGAAGTTCAGGAGCTCCCAGCGTACCTTTGTCAGAAGGAAAAGATAAAACAAAAAATACTACCTTTGAATATTTCAATTCATTCGCATGCATCCACTATTCAAGTATATTAACAAATACGCTTCAACTTTAATTTCCGAAAAAGATTTTGAGGTTTTCCGAAGCCATTTTAGTGAGAAAAAGATAAGAAAAAAGCAATATCTACTGGAGGAAGGAGAGATCTGTAAATACTTCGCCTTTATCCTAAAAGGTGCCATGCGCAAATATTACATAGATGAAAAAGGTGTTGAGCATGTCGTAAATTTATATATTGAAAACTGGTGGGCAGGTGACCGCGAGAGTTTCGTGATGTTTACTCCTAGTATATATCACATAGATGCGTGGGAAGATTGTGAGCTACTTCTAATTACAAGAGAAAGTATATTAGAATTGTGTCGTCAATTCCCTGCTTTTAATGAGCTGCTATTGAAACTTGATGAAAGAAATAATATTGCTACACAAAGAAGAATAACCTCTTCGATCAGCTTTACTGCGGAAAAACGCTATGCAGATTTCGTCGACTGTCATCCATATTTTCTCCATCGTTTTCCTCAACACATCATCGCCTCTTATCTTGGCATTACGAAAGACACGCTAAGTCGGGTGCGCAAAAAAGCACTTAAAAAATAAGCTCTGATGCTACTTTTTTTATATTCATAGACATTTGTCTACGTTTTTTCTTTCCGTTTGATGCAATTTTGGTTTAGTAATTAAATCAACAAAAATGGAACAATCTCCTAAAATCGGTTTTCAAGACTTGCTTCGCCCAGAAGACAGTGCCGTAATGCTAAACGTACGCCAACCTTATGAGTTTGCCAATTTGCAAAGCCGTGAATTCCGTAAGGTTATCAAAAATGTAGTTGGTCTTGCGAAAATAGCTGCAATTAAAAAAATCAAGAGATGAACAAGAAAACCAGTTTTTCAACAAAAGGACAAAGAGCTGATATAGGCGACTTAACAATTTATCGCTTATTAGCGAATAGATATACCGACGCTGTTGGCCCATTTGTATTTTTAGATCATATCGTTCCGAAAGTTCTTGCGGCGGCTATGGCCAGCGGGACAGGGGGACATCCGCATCGCGGCATTGCTACATTAACGTATATTATTGAAGGAGAAGATGAGCATTTTGACAGCGCCGGCAATTATGCAAAAGTTTATTCTGGAGGTGTACAATGGATGAAAGCCGGAAATGGGATTCTGCATGACGAGACGTTAAATATTGATTCCAGCACTGGAACCAATCGTATACATGCTTTTCAGTTTTGGGTTAATCTTCCTGCAAAAAACAAAGCCGAGAAGCCGGAATATTTGGCGATTCAAAGCAATGAAGTGCCTCAAAAATCATTACCAAATGATAGTGGATGGATAAAAGTAATAGCTGGCGGCTATGAAGATCTGAGTTCTAGAATACCAAATTATTCGGAACAGTTTTTATATCATATCCATATTGAAGCAGGCAAAAACTTTACTATCTTTATTGAGGAAAAACTTGAAGTTGCTGCCTTTTTACCCAGCACGAATGCGATACTTAACGAGGCCGAATTTCAAACAGGGGAATTTATAGAATTCGACAGAATTGCCGGTGAGATAATTATTGAAAATAAATTGCAGAAGGCGACGGACATCATTTTATTTGGTGGCGCCCCCTATACGGAGACGATTGTGGCTGAAGGTCCGTTCGTCATGAACAGTCGGTCTGAAATAGCAGATGCTTACCGCGACTTCTATGCTGGAAAATATGGCGAAATCAATAATCAAAAAGGTAGAGTATAAATTTAAACAGCAACAAGATGAAACTTACGCCCCTTAATTTAAAGATCCGGAGCACTAAGTATTAAAAAAGAACCCAATAATTTTGAACCATGGAAGATACGAAAGTAGTTTTTAAAGACGACAATGTTTACGGTGAAGTCCAACTGTTTTCAGATGATAAAAAAGCTGGAAAAATGGACATTTCCGTTACAGATGAAAAGCTTCGGGTGTACCATACCGAAGTTAATCCCGAGTACGAGGGAAGAGGTTTTGCGAAATTATTGCTTCATCAATTAGTCGGTTATGCTAGGGATAATAATTTGAGAATCATACCGCTTTGCCCGTATGTACTCGCACAATTCAAACGACACCCAGAAGATTATGCGGATGTCTGGTTAAAAAAAATGTAAATGAACTAATTTTAAAAAACCCGGTAAAAGGAACTATAGGTACCCAAAAACACAGAATTTATTTAAAAATTTATTATGCTTGATATCGTTATAGAAGCCAGACGCGCTGAAATTTCCACAGGCTTTGCCGTTAAACGCATCCTCCCCTATCAGCTCCGCAGGATGGTCGGGCCATTTATTTTTATGGACCACGGTGGCCCCCTAAATATCCCTGCAACAACGCTAAGTAACTTTGATGTATTGCCGCATCCACATATCGGTCTTTCCACGGTCAGTTATTTGTTTAGTGGGAATGTAACCCACAGGGATAGCCTCGGAATAGAACAAGTGATAAAACCTGGTGAGGTCAACTGGATGACCGCCGGAAAAGGCATTACACATAGTGAACGTTTCGAAGATCCGGCGATGCTGACTGGAGGCGAACTGGAAATGATACAGACATGGGTAGCTCTTCCTGAAAAAGACGAAGAAAGCGATCCGTCCTTTGACAACTATAAGCCTGATCAACTGCCCGTTTTTACGGATACGGGTGTTTGGATGCGTTTGATTGCAGGAGATGCTTATGGATTGAAAAGTAATATCAAAACACATTCCCCTTTGTTCTATGTGCATGTTATACTGGAGCAAGGCGGTCGGTTCGGTCTACCTAATGGTCATAGCGAGCGGGGTGCATACATCGTTAAGGGCAGCGTCGAAGTGAATGGAACCACTTACAAGGCAGGACAACTGCTGGTATTCACCAAAGGGGTCGATCCGTTGATTATAGCGAAAGAACAGACCACGTTGATGATGCTTGGGGGTGAACACTTGGGAGAACGGTACATCTGGTGGAACTTTGTGTCCAGTAGAAAAGATAGGATCGAACAGGCCAAAGAGGACTGGAAACAAGGACGTATTGTTTTACCGCCAATGGATAATGAAGAATATGTGCCCTTACCTGAAGGAAAAAGTAAACCAGCGGGAGGCCCTCCCCCGAATGCGCTTTCTTGATCCGATGAAGTACATATGAATGAAAACGATGCCCGGCGCCCAAAGACGGTATAAAGGCTCCTTATTAGAATAAAAAAATGGAAATAGGAATTGATAGTTTCGCATCCGCTATGTACGGAAGTAATGCACTCAATAGTGTAGACGCCATGGAACAGTTGCTGGAAAGAATCGTTAAAGCCGATGAGGCAGGACTTGCTATTTATGGTATCGGCGAGCACCATAAGAAGGAATTTCTGGACTCCGCTCCGGCGGTAATCCTTGCCGCCGCAGCAGCGAGGACAAACAACATACGCTTGACTAGTGCGGTTACTGTGCTGAGTACGTCAGATCCGGTACGGGTTTACCAGAGCTTTGCCACCTTGGATCTGATATCCAAGGGACGGGCAGAACTTGTTGTCGGCAGAGGGTCTGCAATAGAAGCCTATCCGCTGTTTGGATTTGACCTGAAGGACTATGATGCGCTGTTCAAAGAAAAACTGGAACTCTTGTTAAAAATACGTGAACAGGAATTCGTTACCTGGTCCGGAAAATTTAGACCCGCATTGGAAAACCAACCTGTATACCCCAGATCCAGTCAGGAGAAGCTCCCTGTTTGGCTTGGTGTCGGAGGAACTCCTGAATCATTTGTCAGAGCCGGAACCCTGGGGCTGCCGCTAATGGTTGCCGTTATTGGTGGAGAAACAGCGCATTTTCGTCCGTTGATTGATCTATATAGACAGGCAGGACATCGGGCTGGCTTTGCTCCAGAACAGTTGATGGTAGGCTTGCATTCACCGGGTTACGTTGCTATGAGCAATGAGGAAGCTATTGCTGATTACTACCCCGGTTACGCTGAACTCTGGACCCGGTTGGGCAGGGAACGTGGCTGGCCTCCGGTAACAAGAACCGGATTCGATGCATTAATAGCCCCTAAAGGCGTATTGGTGGTCGGCGGTCCCGAACAGGTGGCAGCAAAATTATTAAGACACAGCGAAGCATTGGGCGGTGTCGACCGCTTTACCTTTCAGATGGACAATGCAGGGCTTAATCATGAACAGTTGCTGCGTTCCATCGAAATAATTGGCACGAAGGTCATTCCTCTAGTCAATAACGCGCTTGGGTAGTTTATCTATTTGCATCGTGTCGTATTACTAATCGCGCTAACTTAACCGGATTGTACAACAAAGGCACAGAAATTTTAACTCAAAATAGTGTTCATAATTCAGGCTAATAATTGGCTGGTTAGTAGAAATCTTGAAGCCGGGAGCTTCAAGATTTTTTCATGACAGGTGGGTGGATCCAACGAAACCCCCTCAAACCTCTAGTTATAAATGGAGTGCGGCTATTGCTTTTTAATAAAATCTACTTATCTTAGATGGATAGCGATTAAATTTGAATTCTGAAATTCCGTTAGCGATAGTTACTCGGACCAAAGCGCAAAAAGTATATATTTGTAATCCATGTCGAAAATATCGGGCTATATAAGAAATACCAGACACATCTTAATGATGTGGTTCGTGTTATTTTCGTTAAGTCCCTGTATCGTTAAAGAGGCACTATTCAATATTGCACCTGCAGGCTATGCTAAGCCACTAAACAAATCAAAGACTAACTCGCAAACAAGTTCTTGTCTATATTCCCAAAATAAACAACAAATCTCTACCGGAAAAGAGCAGAAAAGCAAAAAGCAGACCGAACCTGTTGATGTGTACCTCAATCGGAATGTTGTAACACGTTCTTTCAAAATACAAGGCAAATACTCCCGCACTTTCTCAGGCAACAGCCCACCGAAGTATATTTTATACAAACGTCTGAAATTGGACATAGCGTAATTTTTATTACGCTTCTATATCATTTTCACGTTTATTAAAATATAAAATTAATGAAACATCACATTAACAATGCTGCCAATAATATGGCAGGGCTTTTTACATTATCCTTGCGTTGGGTAATCGGTTGGACATATTTTTCGGCTTTCTGGAGACGACTTGTTTTGGAGAACAAACTTATCCCCGAGGAAGCCGGTTACATAGGAGAAAAATTCAATCACTTCCTTCCCAACGCTTTAGGCATTAAACCTATTATTGAATATCTGGTTTCCAATCCCGAAGCCTTGCAGGTCTCCATGATTATCTTCACGCTTGTAGAAGCCCTTGTCGGCTTATTCATTATTATCGGACTGTTTACTAGATTGATGAGTATAGGTGTCTTTTTGCTTGCAATGGGCATTCTATTGGGGTCGGGCTGGATTGGAACAACCTGTCTGGACGAATGGCAAATTGGGGTATTAGGTATAGCGGGTGGTTTTACACTATTCTTAACGGGAAGTGGAGCTTATTCGTTGGATAACTTTATGATGCACAGACATTACGCTTTCGCCCATAAAAAATGGTTTGCATTTTTTGGTTCGGGGATGCTTCCTATAAAAAATATTCGTCCGAAAGTTTTAGTAATGTCTATACTTATTTTTGGGCTTACTTTATTTACCAATCAGTATTTTCACGGAGGTGTTTTTGGTACACTTCATAATAAATCTGTAAAGCCAAAAGTCGAAATTTCAAATATTCGGCATAATGGTTCACAATTAACTTTTCAATTGTTCAGAGTTGAAGGTGCAGATGTTTATGGTTCGTTTTTGATCGGAATAGAGATTTTGAATGAAAAAAATGAGGTAATCAAATCCATCGATCAAAACAAACTGGCTCAATTTCCAAAAGATAATATCCACAATCATTATGTAGCAAAAATCAAACCTGGAAAACATAGCCTGATTTTACCACTTGGCGCAAAAGCCGATTTGACTCTAGAGTTAGACGAAATTCAAATAAAAGAAAACTATTACTTAAAGCTCATTGATATCAGCGGCATAGAATGGGTGGAACAGATAAAATAAGAGGTACATAATTTAGGTTAATAATTGATTGGTTAGTAAAAATCCTGAAGCTCCCTGCTTCAGGATTTTTTCATGATAGCTCGGCGGTTTTCAAAATTTTCATTAAATTCATAACCGTAAATGACCAAATCTTTAATTATGGATATGTTTGTAACAGCAACCACTTGGACTTCGACCACTAAATTTAGCTTCCGTTTTTCCTTTATTTTTATCTTGTCTTTTGTCTTCCTAAAAAATAACGGTGCTTTCCCGTTGCTTCAATATATCAATAAGCCATTCGTTTTATGGATGCAAAAGCTTACACCCTGGTTTTCAGAACATATCTTACACTATCGATATGACTATAACATTTTCACAAATGGAAGTGGCGACACGTCGTATGACTGGATATCCTTGTTCATCCTCTTTCTTGTCGCACTAGGCGGGGCTATCCTTTGGACGCTGCTTGACAAGAAAAGCGAAAATTATAACCGGTGCTATTATTGGCTAACTGTGATAGTTAGGTATTACATCGCGTTGATGCTGATTAACTATGGTGCAATAAAGCTTGTGCATGCCCAAATGCCTCCTCCGGGCTTAACACGACTTATGCAACCCTTAGGTGAATTTTCACCAATGGGTCTGGCGTGGACTTTCTTAGGTTTCTCAAAAGGATATAATATTTTTATGGGTATAGTCGAAATATTATCTGTATTACTCCTTTTTAGACGAACGGCGGTACTCGGTGCGCTGATAACCCTAGCTACTTCTGTTAATATTATGACCATCAATTATTTTTATGATGTGCCGGTAAAATTGGTTTCTACAGCGTTATTTTTGCTCTCTTTGTTTTTGTTGTTGCCTTATATAAAAACGCTCTATGGATTGTTTTTTGAAGAAAAGTATGTGAGACTACCCTTGATTAGAAGACCCGCATTTAACGCGGTGTGGAAACGGAAAAGTGTATTATTCTTCAAGATTGCGTTCTTAGGTATCTTTGCTTTTCAACAGTTCTCATCTCTATTAACGGTACAGAAACAGATAAGCCTGTATTTTAAAAAATCGCCACTGTATGGAATTTATCAAATTGATCGCAGTGATGGACCGCAAACTACTCTACCAAAGGATTGGCATACTATAATTTTTGAATATGGGGAATCCGCAACTATCAGAGATCAATACTACCAACCGGTAAGGGAACAGTTTCAATTGGACACATCAAACAGCACTGTCACTTTAAATCGATATGTTTTTGATTATAAGGTGGCGGAGAATGGCGATGTTAACTTGAGCAGGGAACTGAATGGCAAAACCGAAGAAATTAGATTTATCAAGCGTGACCCCGCAACATTCGAGTTGAAGAAACGAGGCTTTAATTGGATACAGGAATACCCGTACAACCGATGATCTTTTGCCCATTCGACAAAGGACGTGTATTTATGTTCTTTTATATCGTTACATCAGATCAACAGGTCATCATAGATTGTAGTCTAGCTGAGCGCTATGCGATTTCTTCTTTCCACTCCCATTTAAAACGCATGGACACAGCTAGATGATCTGATAATGGTTCACCCGACGGAGCAACAAATTTTTTGTCTTCAATATTATAGTACTGTGCCGTAAATATAAGATGTTTGCTACTCCGATAATAAATCTTGTCTATACTTTCATTGGCATTGGTCAATTCCAACATAGGCAAAGGCATAAAATGTTCATCGACATCAGGATAATGTCCATCCTGCACTAAGTCTACCCAGCCGTCATAAAGACCAGTTTCTTTGACAAACAACGGTAGATTGTCTAGCTTAAAAGCATAATGTGCATTGAAGTCGCCTAATACGAGTAACGCCTGATCTGCCGAATGATCATAAATATACTGCTTCAGCTGATTGATGTTGCGCCGGCGTGCGTAGGATGCGTTGGGCGCATAATGAGAATTTGCATGCACGTTATATACATCTATATAAATATTCTTAGCTAGCTTTATTTTGGTATAGGTAAACCCTTTTGGTGTAAGACAATCCGAACCTGTACAATGTCGCCAAGGGATACGTCTGTATTCGAGTATAGGATAATTGGATAGTGTATTCAGACCATCTCCAAAAGGCACTTTACCTTTGTGTTTTGTTCGATATAAATGTTCGTTTTTTTCATACAGAAATCTATTGTAGTTAAAATCTTCTTGAACATGTACAATATCAAAATCAGAAATCAATTGTCCAATCTGAATCATGCTTTCGCGTCGTGGCGTAAGTGCACTGGATATGCGCTCGGGAAGTCCGGCGACATTATAGGTCAAGAGACTGAATTCTCCCTGTAAAATGACATCCATATCAATTTTTTCCAATACTCTTAAAATCTTATACCTTCTTAATAGCGTCAGCATGAGAAACAGACCTATTATCAATCCCAGAATAGTATAAAAAAGTATTAAAAACATACGGCTAACCTTAACGTCTATGCAAAATAAAGATATAAACTCAGAATACTCCCCTAATGAGTCAATATCCTATTCTTTTGACTAAAATATATACAAATCATGATATGAATTTGGTCAATGCATCCGGGGTCTCTCCACCCATCAATGAATCTGTTCGGCTGGGTTTTCCTATATCAATATGTCCCGCAAAGCGATAGGATAAATTAGACCCGCCTTCTGTCGTGAGCGAAAAATCATACCAACCATTTGTTTCAGTACAATCGACCACATACCGATCGGCACCGGCAGTTTTTTTAATCTGCACTTTGCTGCCATAAGAAAGATCTCGTATTTGCCATGCTTGCGCTGTACCTCTCAGCTGCACATCTAGCACTTGCTGCCCTAATTGTGGACTTACCTCTACGGCGATTCCCCTATCTTCATTCGTCGTTCCACAAAATGACCGAAAGAATCCATTTGGCCCATGCACATCCAATCGATATACGCCATCAACAAAATGGGATAACGGCCAGCGAAAGGTTATAGGTTCCTGATTTTTTACCGTAAAATTCCAAGTACCTGTATGTTCTTCGTGATAACGATATGGTGCTAGGGCACGGACGATAAGCGGTACAGCCATCTCCTTTTTCGAAGTCAATAAGCGTCCGTGAAATAGAAAATATAGTACGAGCTCATTGGTATCCGTGTCCACGGAAGCATTTACTTCGATATCATAAGGTAGCCCACACGCAGGTTTTGTTCCTTTCTCTTGTACAGGCATCTGTCTTAGTCGCTCTCCCCTAAGCACGGCTTCCAATTCTTCGGACTCAAGCCCCACAAAATTACCGGGAAGCTCTTGATCTTTCGCCGCGTAAATACGTGCGACCTCTTGGTCCCTATTCACTAACTCTACACTTGGAAGTTGCTCTAATGATTCTGCGGGCTGGAATACCGAGGTCAGGTCTCCACAAACCATCCTTCGCCAAGCCGACAAATTGGTTTCGCGCACGACCTTTCCAAATTTTTTCTCGATAAAATGTTCCAAAAATTGGAGGTTGGATGTCAGATCCATCACTTCGCTATTCACCCATCCGCCTTTGCTCCAAGGTGAGGCCACGACCATCGGCACGCGAAATCCCAACCCAATGGGGCTATCCAAAGTCGCTTCCGGATTATTAGTGCGTATCCGTTCCTGATCACGTGTTACATATTCCGTACGGGTATCAATTCCATCTGGATTCAATCCACTAAAGGGCCTGTCCGAATGGGCCGGTACGAAGGGTGCAATATGATCAAAATAGCCGTCATTTTCATCATAGGTCAAGATGAAGATGGTCTTCTTCCATATCTCCGGATTTTTGGTTAATATATCCAAGGTCTCCGATACGTACCACGCACCAAACCAAGGAGAGCCGGGGTGATCCGAAAAGCGACAGGGTGCTACCAACCAAGATACCGCCGGCAATTTATCGGCGTCTACATCCTGACGGAACTGATGAAAAATATCGCCTTTTGGCACCTGAACAATCTTCTCTCCTTCTTTGTCCCGATACGACAACGATGTTAAGTTATGGTAATCCGGATCCGCCGTATTGGTAGCGAATGCTTTTTGATGAATTTTTTTGGTAAAATCATCCAATTTATGGAAGTTTTCTTCGCTATAGGTCTTGAGGTCGCTTTCTAACTGCTGCAATTTCGTCTGAAGGCTGCGATATGTTTCCCCTGCCGTATCCTTTTCTTGCGACATCTGTTGACGCAAACCGTCTACAGTCTTTTGCATCCACCGACGATGTGCCGGATGAAAACGTACCTGATATTGCTTGTAAAACTCAAGATTATTATCGGTAAAATTAGATAACCAGTCTTCTTCCTCGTCTTCAAACCCTACCTGAAGGCTCAACTCATTCTGATAGACCCGCCAGGATATCCCCTCTTTCTCCAGCCGCTCCGGATAAGTAGTCCAATTGACATCTTTATAATTGATCTGCCCGTTGTCGACATGCGCTACTGACTCCGGATCATGCGGATTCTCACGGATCGCACCGGCCCAAAAATAGGATCTATTGGCACTTGTACCCGTAAGGGATGAACAAAAATGTTGATCACATACCGTAAATGCGTCTGCAAACGCGTAATAAAAGGGGATATCCTGCCGATTATAATAGCCCATCGTTAATGGTATATGCTGATAAGCGTGATTACCCGCTTTTTTGGCTTCCAGCCAGGTATCTAATTTACCATTATTACGTGCGGCCACCATATCTTTCCAGCCATGTGGCAATGATCCCATCCATGTCGCATTGGTGTTTTCAATATCGAGACGGAAAGGAATGTGTGCCTTATTTTGGGCGTTCTTTTGGATCCAGACCGGTAGCCCATCTTCTTGAATAATCGCCCTGGGATCGTTAAAACCACGTACGCCTCGTAATGTACCATAACAGTGGTCGAACGACCGATTCTCCTGCATCAGGAATACGATATGTTCGGCATCCAGATAGGTTGTTCCTTCGGCAGCCTTTATGGCCAATGCTCTTGCAATAGAAGAAGGCAACAGCTGAAATGCTGCTGTTGCCCCTGCTAGCAGAGAGGCTTTCTTTAAAAATGCTCTTCTACTTTCCATAATTTCGTTTATTCAATTATGTATAATTACTTAACCCACCAGGTGGCATTTTGGATGATATCATTGCCGTTAAATTGGCGCTGAATCGCATCTTCCACATGCTGTGTATTTTGATTGTACTCTTTCTGCGGATACATCCATCGATAAGCTATATTTACGTTAGACGCTTTTCGAAATGTTGGATACCCTGTTCGTAAATGATCGAAATAACTTGAGTATCCGCCTTGATGGAAGGATCTCAAATACTTCTGCATCATGATACGGCTGATTTTTTCTTCGGCCGAAGACACCTTATCCAAGTCGACTATATCTTGTGCAAGATAGGCTTCTATCTTATCCTGTGCAAAATAATGGCTTAAATTTTTAGCGTATTTATTATAGAAATTGCCTTATCGTTCACCCGTGCATATGGCACAATGGGATCATATTTATAGCTTGCAAAGAACGATAAGTTTAATTAAGTTTGTGATAAGCAATATCAGTATTACCAATTAACAACATGAAATATTCTCTTTCCCATCTAGTTAGGCACACAGCATACCTGCTGTTTCTATGCTTTAGTATGCCTTTAAGCGCGCAGGAAACGATTGTCACCTATATCAAAAAGAACGGTGGCTATACCGCAGACAAGGATTCAGCTACTTATACAAGTATATTGCGCCTTTTACCAAACGCAAGTGGACTATATGAACTGAATGACTATTACACTACGGGAAGCCTGAAGCGACATGGATGGGTCAAGACTTCCGATCCAAGGCGGCTACGATTTGAGGGACTGGTGGAAACCTATTATGACAATGGTACCTTAGAAGCTGCTACCAACTATGCCGACAATAAATTGATAGACACCACAAAAAGATACTACAGAAATGGCGTATTGAAGGAGACTATGATTTATTTGAAATCAATGGATTCCTCAGGTGAGTTTCCGCTTTCCGACAAGGACAGTCGGCTCGTTTACTATGCAGATTCTGCGGGCAATGTTCAGGTAAGAGACGGGAATGGCACAATTGAGAGGGTTTCTCACGGAACTGATATTGAACGAGGGAATTACACTGCGGGGCGTCGCGAAGGCCGTTGGGAAGGAACGTCTCAAAAAGGAAAATATCGGTTTGAAGAATGGTACGAAAAGGGCATACTAAGTAAAGGTATGAGCACCGATAGCCTCGGAAACGAATATCCCTATCAGCAGCGGGATGTACAACCAGAATACCCCGGTGGGATACAGGGACTAAGAACATTTGTCGCACAAAACTACCGGTACCCGCCAAGAGCGATACACGCAAAAGTGGTAGGACAGGTGGTCATAAGCTTTGTAGTGGAAAGGACAGGCAGGCCATCCGATTTTCAAGTGGTGGATGACCTTGGATATGGAACTGGGGCAGCTGGGATTGACGCGATTAGGAAAGCGCAAGAGTGGACACCTGGATATCAGCGAGGTGTACCGGTTCGCGTGAAATATTCTCTCCCGATTCGGTTGAATTTAGCTTCTCATAGCCAAACTCGAAAATCTACTTCACCATAATCGTGCTTGCATCTGTTTCAAAGCATCCCGCATTTGTTTGTGACGCTGTTTGTTGTATTTATAACATGCAATAGCCCGTTGTTGTTCGACTTCTGCTTCAGCATAAAAACCAACACGGTAGAACAACTGCGCTAGTGTATGATGGTATTGCCCTCGCCCTGGATACTGTGCAATAGCTTTCCGCTGCCATCGAATGGCATCGAATAAGGCGTCAGGATTGTTTCTTCCAAACGATAGAAGTTGACGGGCACCGAAACTTAAACTCCGTGCCTGATCTTCCTTATACCACTTACGGCCTTTCTCAATCCAATGCTGAAAATGTACGTTCTGAGCGCTATCCAACACATGCCCGTATCGGTGGATCTTAATCTCTCGATCATGTGCAAAATCTAGTCTCGCCATGGAATCTGGATCGACACGATAAAAATAGTTATTATAATATTTCTGTGCCATCGAGAGATAAACCGAAGTATCTCTCAGAAGACGTTTATACTCCATTGGATGAAAGTTACGCGCGATATCTCCACGCAGATAATTCGGCTGCCACGTTTGACTCGCAAAATGACCTATTTCCTGAGCCAGAGAATAATTTTGTTTGTCTAATGCCTCACGGAAAGTTTGCCGGATAATCCTATTGTTTATTTCCATCCGGACTGGTAAAGGCAATCTCGTATACAGGCTATCTACCATTTTATTATTGGTTCGTGCCAAGAGATATGTCTTGCTATTGTACACAGGGCCGCACTTCAACAGAAATATCACTGTTTCAAAGTTATTCAATTCCTGAACGGTAAGCTGAGCGAGATAATCATTCAACACTTGTTGGTCGGAATATTGCCCAAATGCTTGGTATTGCTTGAGCAGATTGGTCAACAGTGATCGGTTGCGGATACCTTTCTTATATTGCTTTACTAGCTTTCCCATGGTCTCGCCTTTCACAATCTCATTGACCGAGTCAACCAAACTAATTAGGGTGGCTTCCTCTTTTATGGCTTGGTTGTAGCGCAACAAGGGAAACCCTTCACTATCGGTAAAAAGATATATTGGGGTGCTGAGGAGGTATGTCTTGTGAAGGGGATGGTGGATGTCATCATGGTCAAGCTGAACCACACCCGAAACGAACTGTTTGTTGAGGATATCTTTTACTTTTTGAGAGAGAGGTGAGGTAAATGGAGAAAACAGCTCATCGCCTTGATGAACCACAAGAAACATAGGCTTATTATGTTGCTTCGCCAGAACCAATAAACTATCATATCCGCTATCTTGCGGAAATTTCGATTGAGCTGCTAAAGGAAGGCCCATCAACCAGCCTAAGAAGGATATAAAAACAAATTTGGAATAAGACTTAATGTTCATCTGCTACGCTTGATATGGGTTACTTTTCGACAAATAAAAATATAATCGATTTGACTTCTCCTTAGTCCTCAATCCGTACTTTTGTATTCTCCGATCGGGCATTTACCGTCGGATCGTACATGCATTCGATTTGTGCGATACCACTACTGAACACGCCATTGTTATTGGTTTTCACCTCGTATTCATAGACGTGACGACCTTTCGGTAAATAATCGAAAAAATAATTGGTCGAAGCGTCTTTAATGGTGAAATAATAGCCTTTCCAGAATTGATAGCCCGAAGATTGGTAGACCGGTTCAAATCCCGCTGCTCTTCCATCACGAAGGTGAACGTAGTTTAGCGGTTCGTTATTAATGATGGTCAGTTGGATTTTGATCTTGTCACCTGTTTTAAAGGCAGTGGTTTCGACCCATTCCGCATTCTTTTGAACAAGTAGTTTCTTGGAAACAGATAGCTCTTTTTGCTCGGAACGGATATCTTCTAATGGTACAAAATACTGATGATAAATTCCGCCGTAGATTTTTCGGTTATTGTTATTGGTTACCTGGACAACCTTGTCTGTGGCCAATTCCTGCGAAGGTAACTCTTTGCCAATCTGACCTAGTACCTTGTCATCGGTCGCAACGACTTGACGGTCTATGTGGATAGCGACCGTATTATCCAATACAAAATCCTTTGGATTGTTTGCCAGGAGTAAAGCATACACCGCGTCGACCGTATTCCATGTGGTTTGCCAATGATTGTGCTGTTTACTATAATAAATCCATTGGGTGATTAGGTCTAATTTTGTCGAATCGAGTTGCTTGTAAGCTTCGACCATATAGCTTTGTAGGCTCATACCGTTGTATCGACTCGCATTACTTTCCCAATACATGCCGCGTTCTTGGTCATAGATGACTTCCTGTGTTATTCGGTTCTTAACTTCGATACTGGCAATACGGTAATCGTATAAGGCATTGACCAACCAGGCCTTTGCCGCTAAACCTGCCGGTTGATCGGCTGTATAGGATGCGGTAAGGTCGATATGCTTGCGCAATTGTTCCGTTTTTACTGCAGGCAGCACATTTCTGTCATTCCATAAGGCGCGTACGTAAAGGTAATCTAACACTAAACCAGTAGACGCTTTACTTCGATAGATGGCAGTATCTTGATCCAGAAAATGGATCAATTTATCACTGATGTTGGTGATCTCGTTTTGGATAAGGGATTGATCAAGTTTACCCACTTTTCCGAAAATCTCCAAGAGACGAAGAGACATGTGCGTATCAGCCTTCCCTCCCTCAAACCAACTGAACGCCCCATTTGCGAGTTGCGCCTTTTCGAGCTTTTTTTCCAACGCACTAATCTCGGAGCTGAAATTAGCTTTGAACAGCCTAGCTAGGGATTTAACCCGTTGCTTATCATTTTGAATCTGTCTAACCCACGGCATTTCCTCCATGAGAAGCTCGCTCAGTTTGCTGCTTTCTTCTAATTTTGAATCCACTTCATCTGGGTTGATATTGTTGAAATAGGTACTGATTGCCGGATAGTGCTTTTGGATATATTGCAACATTTTGAGCCCGTACCACTTGCTGGCTGTTTGTTCGTTGCATTCGTATGGATAGTTTTTCAGATAATCCAATGCGGAGATAATTTCTAGTATTGGGTTGCTTTGTACCTGTATCTTGGCTTGCAGGTTGTCCTTCCCTTTAGAATGGATGGTGAAGGTTTTGCTTTGTCCAGCGTCCAAAACAATCTTTTCTGTATCGGTAAGCAAGATGCGGTTGGGCAATATGGCTAACTCATGGATTTCTCCGTCCGAAAATTCGTCGGTTGCTCCGACCACTTTAATCTGTACGGTTGGATAGCCTTTTGGTATATGCAGTGTCCACGACACCGTGCTGTTTCCTTTGGTAGCCACCGAAAAACCCCGCAAACCATTATCTGCAAAGAAGGCATGAGAGATCACTTCGTTGTTCTCCGGATTGATAATTTCTAATCGTGCGGTACCACTTTGTACCGTATCACTCAGGTTTTGGACTTGTGTCTTGATAACGACCTCATCCCCCTCGCGCATGAAGCGAGGTAAATTCGGACGTACCATCAATTGCTTCTGTGTTTGGGTGAAGAACGATGCCGTACCTGCTTTAAGGTCCTCAGTATGGGCAAACAGCATCAGCTTCCAACGTGTCAACGCCTCCGGGCTGTCGAATTCGAAAGTGACATTACCTTCGTTATCCGTCAACAGGTTTGGATAGAAAAATGCGGTTTCCTGTAGATTACTGCGGGCCTGGACTTGATTTAGCTGAGCCAACTTATGCGCTTCTTTGGTGGTGACGAGAATAACACCATTAGCTGCTTTTGAACCATAGAGTGCGGTAGCTTCGGCATCTTTTAAAATAACTATTTCGTAGATATTGTCGGGAGCTAATTGCCCTTGGTCAAGGTTTTCCATCACTTTACCGTCTATTACATACAGCGGCGGCTGATTGCCTAAGTCAGCCCTTCCTCGAATAGTGATGTCCTCGACTCCATTGGTACTACCGATCGCCGATCCTGAAACCTGCTGTATTGTGTTGCCAGAACCCTTGTACGCGACTTCTTCCACAGCTCCAGTTACCACCATTTCCTGTAGTGTGTCGAAACTATGGAAAACCCCTTGCCTCGCAATTCCGAAACTGAGAAGTACAGGAGGATTTTCAAAAATATTATAGCCGTCTATAGGTCTGGAGAACAGTGTACTGCTTGACTTTTGATTGTGAAATGCATGAGAACTCCATCCCGAATAGATTCGATACCAACGACGATACTGTCCTGTTGCAAAGCTGGAAGGAAAGTTATTACGCGCAAACTGATCCAATGCCGTATCATACATGGAAGCTAATACTTCCCCATGTGTGGCTTTATCTTTATTCTTGACCGTAAAGCTCCACTTCTCTTTCTGTCCGGGTGTAATCTTGTCGCGAAACGTACGAACCTGGATATCGAGGAATTTGTCGGTTCTCACAATGGGGATATCAAGTCTTCGCGTTACGATTTTATTTTCCTGTACCATCATTACTTCGAACCAGATTTTGCCTTGTATGTCGGCTTCGGTTATCTTGTGCGTGTAGGCAGCATATCCCCTTTTAAAATGAATAAACTCAACAGGGCTTTTGGTATTGCCCCGCACCTTCCATAGGTAAACGCCAGTTGCCTGTTTAAAATCTGTCTGGAATCCGATAATGGCCTGGTCTCCGAGCGTATAGGTAGACCTATCTGTGCGAACGTTCAGAAAGTCTTTGTTCGATATTTTATGATCTTCTTTTGAACGCACTTGGATATTCTGGCTAGCTTTAGTGGTGTCTGTGCCCATTGTCGTATACGCCTCAATAAAGTACGCACCATACGCATGCATGTTTCCAATCTGAACCGTATCGGTATCATTACTATCAAATGTTAAGGTACCTACTAACGTTTTTGGTCTTTCCGTGATTAAATCCAACTTATCAAAGTACCAAGGAAAATACTTTTGATAGCTGATGGTATCCAAAATATGGTATTCAGCGTGAAAATCGAAAATCTTGCGCTCACCCTGGATAATATTGGGATTCTCGTATTTGTAGATGTTAATTATTCCCTTGGCCGCTAGGGGGTGACCATTGGGATTGCTTGTCTTAACGACCAAATTATTCCATTCTCCTTCTACCACCTGTCCGGAAGTGACTATCGCTACACGTAAGGGCTTATCTGAATAGCTGTAAGAACCTGAGCTGGTCTGGATTTCGCCAGTTTCGTTAAGGGCTTCAGCTTGGAATTGCAGGGTAAAGTCTGATTGGTCCCTAAACACGGTATCCATAAGCGGGATACGGAAGGTGAACTTGCCCGTGGCATCAGTCGTTGTAACCGTATCTAAATAGTTGATTTGGCGATACGTCCGAGTGTCGTAAAAAGACACGTTATACTTGACAGAAATATTGGATAAACTTGCCCCGGACAGGCTTTCCGCTGTACCCGTGAAGATAGCCGTATCTTGCTTGGTATAGGTTTGTTTGTTTTCGTCAAAACTTACCTTAAAGGTTGGTCGCTTATACTCTTCTACCGAAAAAATCTTTTCTGCCAACCGGTTGTTGCCAGTGTATATTTCTAGGCGAAACGAACCATTTAATGTCTTTTGTGGGATCCGAAAGCTGCTATTTACCGATCCGAAAGCATTGGTTGTAAGATCCAGCGTATCGATGGATTGACGATTAGCGTCTTTTAATATTACTTTTATTAGTTGACTTGGCACGACCATCCCTTTCAATATATCTTTTGTATATACGATCGCTTTAAAGAAAACTTCTTGCCCTGGTCGGTATATCGCACGGTCTGTAAATAGCAAAGCATCGTTTTGGAGTTTCTCTTCGTTGTTCTTCTCGCGTATATGCTCGGGTATACCCTGTAGATGATCCAATGGGATCAGGTGATTTTCGTCGGGAATAAACAGCAACAACTCGTCTAGATCGTACCTATTTTCATCGTTATCTGCTAGGTAATCAAACTGACCGTTCTTGTTGGTTCGTAATGATCCTACTTTCGCCAGTACGTCTTCTTCAAAATAATAGAGATCCAATCGTTTGTTGTTATAGGGCGAACCATTTTTGCGGTTTACCATCAAGGTGGTGTAGCGGTAATCGATGGCATGAAAGCCCTTGTCCTCAATTGTGGGCGAAACAAACACGTCACTTACGACAAGATCTGCCTGAGATACGTCCAAGTCCTGCCCATTGTCTTTGAACTGGGGATTGTTGGCGATTAATATAATATAGTTTCCGTAAGGTAAGGGGTTGATTTTAAAGTTGGTACTATGGCTTTGGTAATCAACAAAGGCCTTTAAAGCTATTTCTTCTTCGTAAACCAGTACGGCATCTAGATTTACCTGTTGCGTAATACTATCGTAGACCGTAATGTATTCCTTGAAATCTTGGGGTGTATTGGTGGTACGGTAAATCTTTATGAATGCATTGTCTGCATTCAATGCGTTGATCTTAATGGGTATATATTGTTCGCTCGGTGCAAAGCTTGGCACATCAAGAGACAGGGTCTTTTGGGTCAACTCGCTGTACAATTTTTTGACCCCATCTAACCAAGGAGAATTTGGATACGCATCAATGGCTTTATCTAAATATGCGACGGCTTCTCGGTTTTTATTTCCCTGTTGTTTTTGGGCGTTGGCGAGAAGAAGCAAGATATGGGCGTTGTAATCAGCATGTTGTTCCCCTAACAGTTTTTCAATCTGCTTTTGATGATTCAATATTTCCCATATACCATTGCGGGTATACGGACGGAAAATAAGATAAGCATATGCGTCGCTATAGCCTTTTTCCTTGTTCGTTTCTTGTAAAGACCGGATAAAATGCTCGTCTTTATTTTTTTCTTGGGGATAAAAGGAGTCTAAAAAATCCAGGTAATTGTAAGTCAACAGATGACACAAGGTGGGAGCCAAGGTTCGGTTTTTGAGATCAGATACCATGGTTTTCCATCTATCGATGGGTTCCTCAACAAGAAGGGGTTTATCATTCAATGATGCCCTGAAAATGGAATCAATATGCACTTTTCTTTTGTCAGGTTCCCAAGCTAGAAAACCATTGGTAGACTCGACGCGACTTTGATAAAGGTGCTGAGAAAGAAAAAAAGCATACATATTTTGCAGTACTTTCTTTTCCGAGCGCGTGGCTTTTTCGATATGAGAAAGTAGATGCTGTTGGATGTGATAAAAAGCTGAATCATTGCTCATGTTGATTGTTAAGGCATAACGTTCTGCCAGTACGGCCCGTACCCATTCAGGGCTGTTGTTTTCGGCTTGGGCCTTCGCTTTTATGGTTGCGATAAGGTGCTGCGTCTGTTGATAATTTTTGATGCTTATCAAGCGGTCTATTTCTTCCCATTGGGATTTAAAATCCTGACCAATACCGATAAAAGGGAGCAACACCAAAAGAGCTATAACGATTCGTTTCATAATTGCAGATACTAATTCCATACAAAGTACTTAATATTTAGGAAGGGGATGCAGATAAATTGAAAATTCCATAAATGTAGGTAAAAATGTATCCGCTTCGGCAACTCAAGAAGCTCTTCGCTATCAAATTAATAAAATCTACTTATCTTTGATTTGTTTAAGTTTTTTCTTCGATATGGAAGCAGTAGAATCAATTCTTCAATATTACCAAAACACCAATAAGGAGATACCTACGGATATCTTATTGCCTAAGCGGGAAACAAGCCATTTCAATATTTTGGAATCCATGAACTGCTTGCTGACTTTTCCTTATATGCGCCGGGATTATTATAAAATTTGTTTAGTCGACAATTCCTTGGTTTATCAAATGGGCGACCGTAAGATAGAGATCGATGGTCCCTGTATCGTGTTTTCGAATCCTACCCTGGCTTACAGCCTCGAACGTAAATATGAATGCAATCGACGAAAGGGATATATCTGCTTATTTAACGAAGATTATTTGACCGGAGATTTGAAGGCAGTCCTACTTAAATTGAATGCTCTTTACCAGGACAACGTTTTCCCGTACATTAAATTGACAAATGAAGAGTATGAGATGTTCTCCTTGTATTTCAGAGGACTCCGAGATGAATATACCGGAAGTTTTGAATACCGAAAAGAGATTATTGTTAATCTCTTACGTTTAATTATATACCTTGCGATCAAGATCCAATTACAACATTGCCCAGAGCTGAAGCAGCAGGATTTTGGCGATCGCCTGGTTCGGGCATTTATGAAATTATTGGACGGACAGTTTCCCGTGGATTCTCCAAAACACAGTATTCATTTTAAGACACCTGCAGAATTTGCGGACAAGTTAAATGTGCATGTAAACCATTTAAATCATAGTCTAAAAACAGGTACAGGAAAGTCTACCACACATCTTATTCAAGAGCGAATTGTTACTGAAGCAATGGATCTGTTAAAAAACACAGATTGGAGCATTGGAGAAATCGGAAATAGTCTGGGATTTGAATACCCTCAGCATTTTAGCTATTTCCTAAAAAAACAGACCGGACAAAACCCCTCTTTTTATAAAAAAGGTACTATTTTGAATATTTTCTCTGTAAATAAATTATCAAATATTGAGGAGAGGTAGATACATTTGAATTATGTAAAAACTTATTTGAAGTGAGTATATAGGAATCCATCTGCAGCATCTAATTTTGCTTGTATTAAAATCCGTATATGAAACTCTTAAAAAAAGAACATGAACACATTGCTAGTGTTTTAGCTTTTGCATTAATTCCGATTTCTGGGTTAGCGATGGATGTTTACCTACCGTCATTTCCCGATATGGCATCGGATCTTCAAACTTCCGCTTCCAATATAAAATTAACACTGAGTATTTATTTAATTACCTACGGTATATCGCAATTGTTTGTCGGCAGTGTGGTCGACAGTTTTGGGCGATATAAGATCAATATACTGTCAATATTGGTTTTTACGATTACCTCGATGGCCATTATATTTGCTCCGAATATATATTGGATTTTTGGATACCGCTTTCTACAAGGTATCGCAATTTCTTTTATCGTAGTCTGTAAGCGTTCGTTTTTCATAGATGTGTATACGGGTGAAAAACGAAAACATTATACGAGTATGCTGACAGTCGTATGGGCTACGGCACCAATATTAGCCCCATTTCTGGGGGGCTACCTTCAGGAATACGTGGGATGGCGGGCAAATTTTTATTTATTATTCTTTTATGGAATAATTATGCTATTGCTGGAAATTCGGTATAGCGGGGAAACAATCAAGATTCGACAACCCTTTGATTTCAAAAGCATCATTAAAGTTTACAAAATGCTGTTGTCACATGTAGATTTTACTGTTGGAATAATCTTGTTGGGATTTAGTTATACTATGGTGATGGTATTCGGAATGAGCATCCCGTTTATTGTAGAGCATTCCTATCATTTAAGTCCAATCGTCTCCGGTTATAGTGCTTTGTTATCTGGTGTCGCCATATTTCTAGGCGGAATTTCGGGAAAATTATTGATCAACAGGCCTTTTTATCAAAAGCTCTTTGTCGCCAATATGATCCAGATGATTACCGCTTTACTGATGTTTCTCAGCGCAGATCTTTCCATCGGTCTCCCTGGTTTATTATTGTTTGTATTTATTATCCACCTGTGTCAGGGTTTTACCTATAATGTCTATTTTACCTATTGTATCACGCGGTTTCCTGAGAATGCAGGTACGTCAAGTGGAATCGCCAGTGGAGTATGTTATATCATTTTCTCCTTTTTGAGTTATTTGATAGCCAATTTCTTAAATGTTCAGGATCAATCTGGGCTCTCTATTTCCTATATGTTTTGTATAGGCGCCATCCTACTATTGCTGTTGATATTTAAACCAGCACTAAGTAGACAGGTTTCACCCCTATCGTAAATTACCATTGGAACACAACGGAAACACCATCTGGGTTATTCTCAAATCCCAAGAGGTAAGTCTTTGTGTGCGGATCCCAATTCTTCTCTTCCAATACCTCCTTATGATTGACCCTTAGACTTTTTGGTTTTTGGGGTAAGAGTACCCTCGATATATTGGTGGTATTAATCGGGCTCTTTGCTAAGTACGCATAGGAATTAGCTGTGATGTTCTCCTCATATTCCCTCGAGGCAGCGGCCAAAACCTGAGGTTTTTGCTTGTCTTTCACCCGGTCAATATTCAAAAATAAACACTGCTCGCCCGGTTGAACCTGTTTTGTTTTCAGGATGGGTAGTTGCGGATCATATAGGTCTATTAAGTTTCCACTGATACTATACGGTTCATTACTTATGCTCTCTTCCAATACAGCTACTAAATCGTACACACCACGTTGTAGATAGAAGCTATTTTTAAAGATCAATTTACCCGCTTTAGCCTGTTTTTCATACAGATCTTTTACAACATCCAACAACTGCTGCGAATTATCTGCTTTGATGACGAAATCTTTGGGATCTCTACGGATAATAGCGACCGTACCTTTTCCATACTTATAAATGCCTTCTTTTGCTGCGACTGGAATGTTCATGAGCTCAAACAGGTGATCCGAAGGACTCGTATAGTTATTTCCCTTGGTATTCCACCATTCCTGTACAGACTGAAAAGGGTCTTGATCGGATCCGCTATACACCAAAGCTCCTCCGGATTTCACCCAATCTGCGAGATGCTGATGGGATTCCATCTCCATCGGCTTCATATTGGCATAGGTCATCAAAAGTACCTTCGTTTCGGCCAAAGCTTCTTTATATCCTACATTTTCCAGATGAACCGTTTTTATCGGAACCCCTCTTTTTAAGAATGGCAATGCCTGTCCGTAAAAATTGGCCAATTGCGGATCATCATATCCTGCATGCGTCGGAAAGCGTTGAAACATTAGCGAGTTTGACATCAACACACTAATACCGCTTGAACCGGAAACCTTCGTATCGGACTGCGGCATGGTGTTCAGACTGTTAATCATAACCTGCATTTGCGTAGAATAATGTCTTGGTATATGCTCTTTCGTATCACTATTTGCACTGGTTTTGTAGAGTCCTTCATAGATACGCTCGGGCCATGGCATTACTTCATAATCTGCTATCTTGGGATATAATAGCTGCGCCGTGAAAGTCGCCTGATAGTTTTTCTTATAATCCGCCCAGTCCCTCGGCCAATCTTCGATCGGATCGGTAAGGAAAAACATTTTGCGTCCGGTAGGTGCTGTCATCGACTCCATCGATCCATATTCTAGAAAGGCCGTTTCAAAAACTCTTTCTTTTTCCGTTCCATTGAAGTAATTGGGTTCGCGGGAGGTACCTGTCCACACTTGGGCAATGTAGCCATCAACGCTCGGAAGGGAGGCTAGACTCGCCTCAGGACTCACAATCATCCATTGAGAGTAGTTTACAAGCGAATGAGTAGGTACATAACATTTGACATCCATCCCCTTTGTTTTCCCATACTCTTTGGCGTAGGTAAATACTTCATTCAGGGCATTGTAATACAGCCAATATTTGAGTTTATTGGAGAGATAGGTATTCTCGGGCGATTCATGTTGTGGCCTCCAATCGAATCCATAGAAATTCTTCCATTCTCTTTTAAAAGCTTCACTGTACCCGGCACGGGCCCAGAATTCAGGCTCTTCCATAAAAATAGCGTCAATGCCGGCGTCGATCACTCTTTTGACGTGATTTTCTTTCAGATATTTTAGAAAATTCTGGGTAGGTACAATATAGGGAACCATGCGACCATGCCATATGGTATCCCCTTTTACCGTGACCTGCCCCTCATCAAGATGCGCTTTGCCGTCCCATTCGCCTGTGAAATAATCCTGGTATTCACCCCAGGCTATCCCGGTCATAAAATGGGTAATGTAGCCTCTATCCTTCCATGATTTCACTCTTTCTTCAAATGGAATCCGCTTCGATTTGTCGGAGGGATTGCCGCCTACTCCGTATACCATGACCGCATCTGCGCGATTGTCAATAGTAGGTCTCCATTCTCTCGACGTTTGAAAAGTCGTTTTCACCTTATCCTTGACCTGCGCATGTGATTGTCCGACTATGCTTAAAAGGCATAAAAAAGTTAACAGTTGTTTCATGGGTTTAAATTTCTTTTACGGTGACACATTCGATCGCGGTGCTATTTCTCCAGTTCAAATTGAGATAAAACCGCATACTGAGCAGCATAGGCAAACATAAACATGGCCTCTACATTATTTTTGTTTTGATCTTTATCCCAGCCTGCTAATAAGTTGGTTGGCAAATATCCCTGATACAGATGCTTATCGTAACCGTAGTCCAGATTTTTCTGAAAAGCCCCGAGATAAGTGGCCGTGCCTTTGTGTAAGGGTAAAACGTCCATATATCCACGCATCAACACACCATTAAACCAGTTGTTGAACCCTCTACTCGTAAAGGTATACTGATCTGGAACGATTGTGCCAAGCTTGGCAAAATGTTGAAAACTGTTATCGGACAATTTACTGATATCTGCTAAATAAGCCTTATTCTTAGTAACCCGATACAAGTCTGCACCACCCGATAGCATTGTACCGCTATTGTAACTGTAGGCAGTTCCGACGGGGTCGGTCAATTCTGTACTTGCTCTGTATTTTACGCCGTTTACGGTTTCATATCTTATGTTACAATCCGGTTTACATCCGCCCATCATATCCGCATACACTCCTTGTGCTGTAAGCAAATGCTGCTTTTGCCAATCGTAGATTTTTTGTGCAAAAGAGAGATAATAATCGCTCTTTTTCTCGCTTTTGGCCTTACGTGTTTTTTTATCTTTAGCGTCGATATAGCGGTGTTCGATCTTATCTGGTTTCCCCTTATACAATTCATGGAGCCACACAAGCGGACTGATCATCGGCCCATTGCTACACGCATGTTTCGTGACATAGCCCGGCCCCCACGGTATACCTCCCAGCTCATTTCCCGCGGCGTCGCGTCCGCTGTCCCACCCATCGAGCACATAGGCCGTAAGATATTCAGCATGCGCTAGGTAAGACTTTTGCCCTGTTAGCTTATACGCTTCTATAAATTCGCGTATGAGCCACATTTGATCGTCGTAAACGTTCAATACACCGGTCACGTTGGCTTTCCCTTTTTCATTGACCCGGTCCACAGCATAGACGGTCCATTCCTTCGTTTGTGTGAAAGAGACAAGGTCAAAGGTTCCCAGATAGTATGCTGCATTGTCATACAATTGGCTTAATATCATAATATACCTACTGTAATGTTTGTCGTACAGCACCGAGTTCCCTTTTTCCTTTTGGGCTTTAAGGCTTTTTAGAATGGTGTTGACTGCTTCGATAGAAGCACCGTACATCCATACGCTTGCCCTCTCGGACGAACGTACTTTTGTAAAAGGGTTGTAAAACCGTCCCATTTCCATCTCTTCGCCTTTAAAGTGGCTCCCTATCGTCTGATCCACCAACTGCATGGCACGGTTCAAGTTTCGTGTAGCAAGGTCTTCCTGAGTTATTACGGAAAAGGTGTCGTCCGATACCGGGCCTGAGATTATGGTAAACCCGTAAACTCCAATAACTGTAGCTACAGTTGCGATAAAAACAGAACATACACCAAGACCGCCTCGTAACTTATTTGATTTCCTTTTCATCTGTAAATAATATTCATTTTAATAATTGCTTTTTGGGGCGTTATTCATCATTGTATGTTCTCAATGGAATGAATGAGATCGCTTCGCTAAGTATACCCTCTAACTCAGTTCCGTAGCCACTGAGTTAGCGGGCAAAAAAGATGTTACGGCACCATTACCTCAAGCGGTTTATTGTAATTCCACCGTCTGGTTCCGCTACCTTTAGGTGTATCGTAATTGATACGGGCTGCTGCGCGGATAAAAACGATACGACCAGAAGGGATAGTTCCATTTGATTCAATCGTAATGGTTTGCCCTAATAGGCTATTAAATGACGACCCCGTATATTCCAGGACGCTCGACCAGCGTTCATCCCGTGCACGATAGCCTACTGTAGAGGAATAGCTGACAAAAAGCTGTATATCGGTGACGTTCTGAAAGCTGCTGCTGTAGCCGCCCATTGGTTCTATTTTATCCCGAAATTCGTTTTCCGAAACTCCGCGCGTTACGCGTACTTTTTTATTTTAACTAAAACGAATTAGTAAAATTAAATACGGGATCCGATAAAATAGAACATAAGCTGTTTCGCAGCTTATCTGTTTTTTCCTCATATCATAAAATTTATAATTCGTATGTTTAGAAGGATTAGCGATCCTTCAAATCTAGTCACAATATTAGATACACCTGATTAAATTCAGGGTTAAAAATGGGTTAAAATGAAAAATAAAAACGATAACCCTATATATTTTTTTGATATTTATCTCTTTTATCACCTTTTTATATCCATTAAAACAAAATCCTTTTAGTTTCAAATAAACTTAATTTTGTATATTTTTACATGCTGAATATCTTGTTATATTTAACTGGCAACGGTCACAATGTACTAATACGCGGCATGGAAAGTCGGAATTTCGTTTTTTTGGCTATATTCTTAGTTACTTTTTTGCTGTTTCCTTGATATGAGACTATTTTTTTCACTCTGCATACTTTGGTTAATTATCCCTAGCTCATCATTATCTCAGGGTTTGAAATTTAGCGGCGGGCACCAACCTATCGAAAAACGAACATCGTGTGATGTATTCGCCCGTGAATACACTGATAATTTTAATATAGATTTTGATCTTTCTTTATTTCCACCCAATCCAATCGGTTATATTCTGCGGATAAAAAATGAAAAGAGCAATCGCATTTTTAACCTTTTTTATGACGAGGAGCAGAATTATTGTGTGTTTAGATTGAATGAGGAAGGCAAAAGCAGTTTAATTACCGCACGAATAGACCGTGATCAATTGGCAAATCTCACCTGGTTTAAAGTCAGCATTAAAATGAATCTGCTACTTAACGAGATCAGGCTGCATGTCCATAATACGGAATTGGTAGCGAAAGGTCTCGATTTGCCCCATACATACCATCCTAAAATCACATTTGGTAAAAGTGACTATTTAATTGACCTTCCTAACTTTGCCATCAAAAACCTGACAATAGGCAATACTATGGACAAAATCGTCATCCCCTTCCGGGAGAACGAGGGAAATGACGTACACGATTTGGAGGGGAATGTTATTGGTGAAGTATCCAATCCGGAATGGCTGATCAACGATGCTTATCGGTGGAAATTTGTAGCTTCCTCGGTCTCTCCTACTCAAGCAGGATCGAATTATAACGATGTCAAAAAGGAGGTATACTACTTCAACAGGGACTCCATACTCGTCTATAATGTCAAGAGCCAAAAATCAAAGACCATCAAGTATACATCAAGATGTCCTGTAGATCTTGTAGTGGGCACGAGTTTCATCGACCAGGCATCCAACAAACTCTATGTCTATGAGATGCACCATGTAAATCCTTATGATGGACCCTCAGTCGCTAGCCTAGACTTAGATACCTATACCTGGAAAGTAGAAAACTATGATCAGTTAGACAATGAACTGCATCATCACGGATATTTCTACAATCCTACAGATCGTAAGTTTACTATTTTTGGAGGCTACGGGCAAATGCGGTATAGCGACAAATTCTACAGTTACGACCTCGACGTCGCCCGTTGGACAGAGGAAGGCAATTTCAAAGGAGAGGCTATTTATCCACGCTACTTTCTTTCTATCGGTTATTTAAAGGAACGTAATATTGCATATATTTTTGGTGGCATGGGGAATGAGTCGGGCGAGCACATTGTTGGAAGGAAATATTTCTACGATCTACATAAAGTAGACTTAAATACAAATCGAATTTCCAAAGTATGGGAGATTCCGTGGACATTGACCAATATTGTTCCGGCTCGGGGAGTTATTATTCCCGACAGTTCCCATTTCTATGCGTTGGGCTATCCGGAGCATGTATCCAATTCATTTTTCAAACTGTATAAATTTTCCATTAAAGACGGCAGTTACGAAATTTTGGGCGACTCAGTTCCAATCTATTCGGATAAGATCACAACCCGGGCCCAACTTTATTACGATACGCAACTAGGCAATCTCTACGCATTAGTGCAAGAGTCAACGGACGACATCTCTTCTAGTCTTAAAATATACAGCCTGAATTTCCCTCCCATATCATCGTCACAACTGAGTGATTATCCGGAGACTACGCTTCGAAAGAACGTTTCGATAGCGATTGTACTTCTTTTAGCTACCATCGTGTTGATCTATTTCATTTATCGGATCACGAAACGTAAAAAGCTACAAACAGAACTCCCGCTACCCAACCAGCGGACAGCCCCCCCCGTACCTATAGATCGACCTAACGCCATCTATTTGTTCGGAGAATTCAAGGTAGTGGACAGGGCCAACAAAGACATCACCCACCTCTTCAGTACCCGACTTAAACAAACATTCTGTCTGATACTAGAATACAGTGTTGCCGATGGTATTACCTCTAAGCACCTCAGTAGCGTATTATGGCCAGACAAGCCTGAAGATAAGGTCAAAAATTCCCGAGGAGTGACGGTTAATCATTTGCGCAAAGCGTTAAGTGAGTTGGATGGGATAGAGTTGGAATTTGAAAAAGGTAAATTTAAAATCGTGCAGACCGAGTCATCGTATTGCGATTATACAAGGTGTATCGAGATTATCTCTACGGATGTTAGCAGGTATAGAGAGGAACTTATTCAAATAGTGAGTCGGGGCTATCTTCTTCAATCTTCTAATGATCCTTTATTTGATGACTTTAAAGCCCATCTTGAAAGACTGTTAGAACCTGCATTGCGCGCCGAAATAGAAAAAAGCGTCGTTGCACAAATGCCTCAGATAACCATAGCCCTTGCAAATACTGTTTTTAAGGTAGACCCACTAAACGATTACGCCCTTTCTTCCAAAATAAAAGCGTATAGGGCATTAAAATTGGAAACAGAGGCCCGTTCAACTTACCAGTCTTTTATTGTAGAATATAAAAAACTAATGGGTGAGAATTACCCCTATTCTTACCAGGATTTAGTATAGGTAAACCCATGACAACGATGGGGGTCGAATGGAGTCAACTACGTATTCGACGGCGTCATAATGGAGCAGGCTACTTCTTTGGCTATACCTTTAGCCGATTTATGGGTCTAAGCAAAGTCGATGCCCGCACGCTCGCCTTTAAGGTGGGTTTACAAAACGGTAGTATGGCGACCGGCCTCGCCGGCACAATGGGCAAACTGGGGACCGTGGATCAATTAACTATGATGCTTTATTTCACCTAAATGCTGGACATCTTTCAAATCAAATGGCGTCTCCTGATATACAAAATAATTCAGCCAATTGTTGAACAATAAATTTGCATGGCTTGTCCACCGTACCAGTGGGGGATTATTGGGATTATTGTCAGTATAATAATTTTGAGGAATTCCTAGTGAAAGACCTCTTTCCAGATCTCTCGTATATTCTTCATGAAGCGTAAGCGGAGCATACTCTGAGTGTCCGGTAAGATAAAATTCGCGACCTCCCCTGGAAGATAGAATTGCGATGCCTGCCTCTTGCGATTCGGATAGAATAGTGATTTCTTCCGAATTTTCCAGATCTGCCCTCGACATGGTAGTGTGTCTACTGTGGGGGATAAAAAATTCATCGTCAAAACCTCTAAACAATGGATCTCTCTTTTCGATGGCCGTATGTTTAAAAACACCAAATAGCTTTTCGGTTAACGGTATTTTTTCCACATCGTAAAAATGATAAAGCGCTGCTTGAGAAGCCCAACAAATATATAATGTGGAAGTAACATGCTTTCTAGCCCACTCGAAAATCGTTGTAATTTCATTCCAATAAGTTACCTCTTCGAATTTCAACATTTCTACTGGGGCACCTGTGATGATCATACCATCGTAAAAGTTCTCTTTTATTTCACTAAACCCCTTATAGAACATTTCCAGGTGTTCTTCCGAAGTATTTTTGGGTGTATGTGTGTCCAATCTTAAAAACTCTACTTCTACCTGTAGTGGATTGTTTGATAGCAATCTTACGAAATCCGTTTCTGTGGATATTTTAAGGGGCATCAAATTCAGAATAAGCACGCGCATCGGACGAATATCCTGCGCATCGGCCCGTAGGTCGTTCATCACAAATATATTCTCCTTCTTTAGAAGCTCTATTGCTGGCAGATTATTTGGTATTTTGACTGGCATATCCTAATTTCCTTATTGTATTTTGTACAAAAGTATAAAGAATAAATGGGAACTTAAAAATTCAGGACATTGACTTTTGAGGATGTGGTTCTATATATTGTATTTATAATTGCATATAAAGTCAAATTTATCTAAGTTTGATATATTAAAATTTTTCTGATATCTTTAACTAACTAATTTATAAATTAAATAAAAAAAATGAACAAAGCAGATTTAATAAAACATGTAGCTTCGGAAAGCGGCATTTCTCAAGCTCAGGCAGAAAAAGCAATCAACAGCTTTACTTCAGGTGTTCAACAATCCTTGACTAAAGGAGAAACTGTAACACTGATTGGTTTCGGATCGTTCTCTGTAAGTGAACGTGCGGCACGTAACGGACGTAACCCACAAACGGGGGCAGTGCTAAAAATAGCCGCTAAAAAAATACCAAAATTCTCGGCAGGAAAGGCGCTAAAAGAAGCGGTAGCCGGCCCTGCGAAGAAAACAAAGAAAAAGTAAAATATATTTCTGAAATATATGAACATTACTGCGGGGCGACTATCAAGTTGCCCCGCTTCATTAGTCATCTTAATTAATTAGCTTATTTTAAGCTTTTTGGCACAGATATTGTACAACTATTAACTCATAATTTAGGTTAAATAATTGGTTTAATCCTCTGACGTCGCCCGGTGTTGGAGGATTTATTTTTTCGGTATATTCAGTAATTAAGTTTATTAAATAATATTCGATTAATTACAATAACTCTAGATTTTTAGATATATTAGGCATGTATCATAACAAAAAAACATGATCCGCTACATCTGTTTAATTAGACCACTATCCTTTTGGAAGTAGTTCTCAAAATATGTTGAAAGCGTAAATAAATCGGTGCTCATATGAAAAAATACATATCCATCCTTATCGTTATCGTTTATTGTAGCTCTTGCAATTTGTCAGCAGAGAAAGACCTGTCGCGCATTGAAAAGCGCGATAATGTTTTAAAGAACATTATCCCTCCTACTATTTCGGAGAACGTAATGCTCTTAACAAACTTCGGGGCAATTGGAGATTCGTTGACCGACTGTAAACCTGCCTTCGACAAAGCAATCGAAATATGTAAGGAACAAAATGGAGGAAAAATTGTCGTACCTGAAGGGACCTACCTTATCAATGGGCCGATTCATTTAACCAACAATGTATGTATAGAATTACAAAAGGGATCGAAATTGGTTTTTGGATCGACTCCGTCCGACTATCTCCCGGTTGTACTTACGAGTTGGGAAGGGACATTTTTATATAATTATAGCCCATTTATTTATGGCTATCAATTAGAAAACATTGCTATAGTCGGTGAAGGGACTATCGACGGAAATGCTCGTGACACCTTTAGTAAGTGGGCTGAACACCAAAAAGAAAGTCAGTTGCTAAGTCGCCGGATGAACCATGAAGACACACCGTTAGCAGAAAGGGTGTTCGGAGCAGGTCACTTTTTACGGCCTCATCTCATTCAGTTTTTTGAGTGTAAAAATATTCTAATCGAAGGTGTTACGATAAAAAACTCCCCGTTTTGGTGCGTTCATCTGTTGAAATCTGAAAACATTACAGCCCGGAAAGTAAAATTTGACGCTTTCAATAGAAATAATGACGGTTTTGATCCCGAGTATTCAAAAAATATATTGATTGAAGACATTGAATTCAACAACGCTGATGACAATGTTGCCATTAAAGCAGGACGTGATCATGAGGGAAGAAAAACAGGAATTTCATCCGAAAATATCATCATACGCAACTGTAGATTTAAAGGTTTACATGGTGTGGTTATTGGCAGTGAGATGTCGGCAGGTGTACAAAACGTATTTATCGAAAATTGCACATACGGTGGTTATTGCAAACGCGGCATTTATTTAAAATCAAACCCCGACCGTGGCGGCTTTATTCGCGATATCTATGTAAATGATGTGGATTTCGGTGAAGTTGAAGACTTTTTCTACATTACAGCTTATTATCATGGAGAAGGGAAAGGATTTGAAACCGACATCCGAAATATATTTGTGGATAATGTAAAATGTAGAAAAGCAACCAACGCTGGCTTGGTAATCCAAGGATACCCTTCGAAAAAAGTATCGGATGTTTACTTCTCCAATGTCCAGATTGATTCCTGTGAGACGGCTATGAGTTTTACGAATACGGAAAACATCGTGTTGAACGATATCATTATTGGACAGGAAGTAAAGGTACCTTCCCATGCAAAGTAAAATATTTTATATTGATTGCGTATGCGCTTGAATACGTAATCAATATAGAACATCTTAACGAATTGGAAGGATTACCCCAAATCAAATTTGTATCCTACCCCCTTCACTGTAGATACGTAGTTTTCACCTATTTTTTCGCGCAACTTGCGAATATGTACATCTATCGTCCTATTCGTCACCACCACAGAATCTTCCCAAATGGCTTTCAGAATCTGTTCTCGGGTAAAGACCTTATTGGGTTTAGACGCCAAGAGATATAGGAGCTCAAATTCTTTTTTTGCTAAAACAATTTTTCCATCAGCACGATAAACTAGAAACGAATCACGATCTATGATCAAGTCCATGATTTCAAGTTTATCCGTCTCTTCCTCTACCGACTCAGTGGCATTTCTCCGTAGGATGGCGTTAATACGGGACATCAATGCACGGGGTTTAATTGGTTTTGCAATATAATCGTCGGCACCAACATGAAATCCCGCAATTTCAGAATATTCCTCGCTTCTAGCTGTCAAAAACACCATAAAGGTATGTTTGAATTCCGGCAACGAGCGCATAATACGGCAGGCTTCGATACCATCCATTACTGGCATCATCACGTCTAAGATAATTAAATCAGGATTAACTTCCTTAGCCTTTTCAATAGCTAACTTTCCATTGGCGGCCGTATAAACCTGATAACCTTCTCGTTCTAAATTGTAAGATATCAAATCTAAGATATCCTTTTCATCATCTACCACAAGTATTTTCTGCTTGACGCTCATATTTGTTTTTTTATTAAAAGTATGTACTTTATGGTAAGATAAAGTTAAGCAAATGTTATGATATTGTTAAGTGTTAAAATAAACTTAATAAATTAATAAAGTGCTTCTAATTTAACGCTTTATTTAAAAAATCTTCCAATTCTTTTCCGCGTAAATTTTTAGCGGCTATGTTTCCGTTTGCATCAACCAAAACAGATGCTGGGATTGCTTTTATTCTGTAGGTAAGCACCAGATCCGAACTCCATGCTTTCAAGTCCGAAATATTGGTCCACATTAGCTCATCTTCTTCAATGGCACGCATCCATGAGCCCGGGTTATTATCAAAAGATACACCCAACACGGTAAATCCATTATCTTTGTACTGATTATACAAACGCACGATATTTGGGTTCTCTTTACGACAAGGTACACACCATGAAGCCCAGAAATCTACCAATGTCAATTTACCTCTGTAATCAGATAGTTTTACAACTTTATTATCAGGGGTATACGCTTCAAATTCGGGGGCCGGTTGTCCTACGGCTAGCCTCTTTAATTTGGCAGCCTCGTCCTTAAATTGGTTTACGTATCTATTTTCGCCAAACTGGTCGTGTATCTGCTCCGCATAAGCAATGATCTCCTGTTCAGCAATATCGGGATCGAGTGTACTGATCGCGTAGAAACCAGCTAAATTTTGGTTTTGAGTGGCAAATTCAACAACTTTCTTCGTATAATAACTAAGTTCTTCCTTAAATGAGGTAAGGTATTCCGAACGCAAGTTTTCAATTTCAATTTCAGTTTTTCCAGCGGTAGCTTTGACAAAGGACGACTGTAGCGAATCCTGAATAAATTCTTTCCTACGTTTTACCGGTGCGAATTCCTTCAATTTTGACGACAGTTCGGACCCGACAATATCGTATTGCTCTGGATTCTGAAGGTCAGTTACAAACTCCGTCTTTTCTCCAGGGGTTAATATAATAGGGTATCTATTCTTCCCTAATTCGACAGACAAGAGTCTCGGCTGTGTAGCTTGTCGCTCAAATTTAAATTTGTTCTGATCACCTAAAAAGACAGAATCCAACTTGCGATCGCCCTCATAAAATGCAACCACCTTAATATTACCTGGATTATTTATTTGTCCGGAAATAGATATCACATCCTTTTGACTACAACTCCACAACACGGTGAGTGCTATTATACCTAAAACAAACCTTACTGTTTTCATTTTCTATATTAATTTACAAAATCTCTTGCACGCTGAATAGCCTTATCCAGCCCTGAAGCATCTTTCCCTCCTGCTGTAGCGAAGAAAGGCTGGCCACCGCCGCCACCTTGTATATCTCTAGCAAGGTCTCTAACGATGTTACTGGCATTCCATTCTCTTTCTTTCGCCAACTCGTCCGAGATAACAACGGTTAAACTGGGTTTACCGTCAAAATCTGCGCCTAAGACGAGAAACAAATTGCTTATAGCACCCTTCAATGCATAAGCCAACGTTTTCACAGCCTCGGCATTTGGAAGCTCTACTACGGTAGATAAAAAACTAACTCCGTTTATATTTTCCAATTTTGCTTCAATATCCTTTTTCAGCAATAATGACCTTTCTTTAATCGCATGTTCGATCTCTTTACGCAACGCACTATTCTCCTCCACTATTTTACCAATAGTCGATACAAAATCTTTCGGATTATTTAATAGTTCCTTGACATTTTGAAAAAGCTCAAAGTGTTCCCGAATTACCGCAGCTGCTTTAGTCCCGGTAATCGCTTCGATACGTCTTACCCCTGCCGCGACTGCAGATTCCGAAATAATCTTAAAAAATCCGATCTGTCCCGTGGCTTTTACATGTGTACCGCCACAGAGTTCTTTAGAAAAATTATCATCAAAGGCGATCACGCGCACATAGTCACCGTATTTTTCACCAAATAAAGCGGTAACACCCGAGTCGACAGCCTGTTGAAAAGGCACCTGTCTTTCCTCTTTCAGTACAATATTTTCACGAATCCTGGTATTAACAATATCCTCCACTTGTTTGATCTCTTCCTCCGTCATTTTTGAAAAATGAGAGATATCAAATCGCAACATATCCGGAGACACCAAAGATCCTTTTTGGTTTACGTGGTCACCCAGCACTTGCTTCAATGCAGCATGCAACAAATGCGTCGCGGAATGGTTGCTCTCGGAGTCTAATCTTTTCCCGGCGTCTACATTCGCTTCAAAAAAGCCTTCAAAAGATACCGGCAATTGATCCACAAAATGAATTATCAGTCCATTTTCTTTTTTTGTATCGGTAACATTTATCTTCTCTCCTGATTCGGAAACAAGCACCCCAACATCTCCGACCTGACCTCCGCCTTCTGCATAAAAAGGAGTAACCGATAACACCAATTGATATTGATCTTTCCCTTTGGCTGTGACTTTACGGTATTTTATTATTTCCGTTTTTGCTTTTAGCACATCATAGCCTACAAATTCGACGTCGGTCTCCTCCCCGACTACGATCCAATCTCCAGCATCAATAACCGTCGCTGCGCGTGAGCGGTCCTTTTGTACATTTAAAGCCACATGAAATGCTTCCATGTCTACAGAAACACCTTTTTCACGCGCTAAAAGATCTGTCAGATCGATCGGAAATCCGTACGTATCAAATAGTTCAAATGCAAAATCTCCATCTATTGATGTGTGCTCTGCTGCGTAGTTTTCAAAACGCTGGATTCCAGTAGTCAATGTGCGTAAGAACGAAACCTCTTCCTCTAATATTACTTTTTCCACAAAATCCTGCTGTTTATACAGTTCATCAAACACGCCTTTAAATTGGTTCGCTAACAACGGTACCAATTCGTGAAAGAAAGGATTTCTGAAATTTAAAAAAGTGTAGGCATAGCGCACTGCCCGACGAAGAATTCTTCGAATGACATAGCCAGCTTTATTATTGGAAGGTAACTGACCATCTGCAATAGCAAAGCTCACCGCCCGAATATGATCCGACAACACACGCATCGCAATATCCGTCTTTTCGTCAGTACCGTATTTTATATTTGCCTTTTCCGCGATATAGGTTATCAATGGCTGAAATACGTCGGTATCGTAATTCGAGCTTTTCCCTTGTATAGCACGCACCAACCTTTCAAATCCCATACCGGTGTCAACATGTTTAGCAGGGAGAGGCTCTAAACTCCCGCTTTTCAAGCGATTGAATTGCATGAATACCAAATTCCATATTTCAATGACCTGCGGGTGATCCGCATTCACGAGATCCTGCCCTCTAACAACCATCCTTTCAGCATCTGGACGCATATCATAATGGATTTCAGAACAAGGACCGCAAGGCCCCGTATCTCCCATCTCCCAAAAATTGTCCTTTTTATTCCCCAACAAGATACGATCCGCGTCAATATATTCTTTCCAAAATTCGAAAGCCTCGTTATCGCGTTCCAATCCTTCAGAAGCATCACCTTCGAAAATGGTAACGTATAATTTATTCTTGTCCAACCTATACACTTCTGTAAGCAACTCCCAGGCCCAGGCAATGGCATCCTTTTTAAAATAATCGCCAAATGACCAGTTCCCTAACATTTCAAAGAGCGTATGGTGGTAGGTATCAATGCCCACTTCTTCTAGATCGTTGTGCTTTCCGGAGACCCGAAGGCAGCGTTGTGTATCAGCAATACGTGGATATTTAACGGTGGCTTCTCCTAAAAACAAGTCTTTAAATTGATTCATCCCGGCGTTGGTAAACATCAGTGTTGGATCGTTTTTTACCACAACAGGTGCTGATGGAACAATATGATGGGATTTATCTTTGAAAAAATTCAAATAAGCCTCGCGTATTTCTCTACTGGTCATGAACTATATCTATTTTAATAAACGATGCAAATCTACTTAAAAATGATTGCTCTTCCAACGACAAATCTATGCAGGCTGTGGGGTGATAAAACTCCTCCAAGGCAACAGCAATACAACTAAAACATGAGATGAGCCATTTTATTCCTCATTTATTTTTAGTACATTTATATGGACTATAAGTATATATAAGATTTCATGAAAAACAAGATTCTGATTCCTACAGATTTTTCCGAAAATGCATTATTTGCAGCACAATACGCCTGCAGGCTGGCGCAGCAAAACGACGCAAGCGTCACCTTATATCATTGCTATACGGCACAGTCTTCAAATTTTGATTCAGAAGAACTGGCGGAAAAATTTGAAGATGACAAAATTTTTAAAGCTGACCTGTTAATTGAGGAATTACGGAACAGCCTTATCCTTGAATTCTCCGACCTGACAATAGAAACCACTTGCGAAAGGGGGCTATTAATAGAAACCCTTCCGTTATATGTGAAACAGGAGCACATTGGGCTTATTGTAATGGGTACAACGGGCAGAGGAAACAACAAGTCTATCGTGTGGGGGAGCAATACAAGCCAAATTAGTGCACAATCCCCTGTTCCGGTAATTGCCATACCGAATAAGCATGCGTATTTTAAGCTGGAAAAAGCTGCAATTTTAACCAATTTCAAATCCGAAGAATTAGAAACCCTCAAGGATTTCTTGAATTTATTTCAACATATCCAACACCTTGAAATCATTCATGTGGTAAAAGATGAAAAGAATATAGCGCAAATTAAAGAAAAACTGGCCTCTTGGGAATTTATTGTTCAAGATTTAAATGGAATAGAGCAGGTCTCAAGCACATTAGCGTGTATCGACGAATCGGACAAAGAGTTAGACACCATTCCAGAAGTCATCAATAGTACAATTAATAAAGAAGATTTTGATATGATTGTAGTAACGAAAACACGTAAAAGTTTCTTCGAACGTTTATTTAGAAAGTCTGTTTCAAAAGAACTTACCCTTAACCTAAGGAAACCTACATTCTTTGACAACAATTAAAAAACACATTAAGCCATGACAAATAAAATAATCATTCCGGTAGATTTTTCAGAATATTCTCAAAATGCAATTGAAGTAGGTTGTGAAATCGCAAAGCAAACCTATCATGATATAGACTTGGTTCATATCTTTACAGATCATACTAATATATATCACAATGCGATTGATACGCCAGATTTAATTGACCCACGCGTTGGTATGGCAAAGAGGGATATGCAACAAGTGATTTCAAGAATAATAGGGCAATATCCGCAGGTGAATATCAATACCATTTTTAGAGATGGCAACCTATATGAAGAGATCAAAAAATTGACACATTCGAATTCGTATGACGCCATTGTAATGGGCACCAAAGGTTCTTCAGGACTTGATGCATTACTGATCGGATCTAATATGTATGATGTATTCCAGAATTCAACTACACCTGTTTTAGCAATACCTTTGAATTCAAAAAAATTCAAAAAAGACAAAGTGGGCTTGTTATGTAATTTCAAAGACGGGGAAATAGCGGTCTTGAATCAAGCCATAAAAGTGTTTAACACCAACTTCGAACTTATTTTAATACACATAAACACAAATAACACCCCAATATCTAGTATTGACAAACAGTTTGAATCTTTTATACCTCGTGTTATCGAAGAGACCGGAATAGACAATATCTCCTATGTCGTGAAAAATCAATCTTTCTTTGTCCAGTACAAAGAAAATATCTCTTCTGCTATCGACAGTGTTATAGCAGATGAATTAATAGACATCCTCTTAGTGACAAAAAGTAAAAAAAGTCTGTTCAGGCAGATCACATCTGAAAACATCGTTAAAAAAATGGCATACCAAATTAAAATACCAAAATTTTTCGCCAGATCGTAGTGACTTATTACCTTAAAGCGCTGTCCATGTAGTGCGACAGCTACATATATATTTATTTATATGTGTTAGCACCGATAAAAAACAATAATGGAATGATTTGGCAGTAGATTTGCAATGGACTTGGTATCAAATTAAATTTTATGAAACCGAGATGTAACTAATTTAAACGAACAAAGGAAAGATTAATTACATCGAGCTCTCATCAACCATTAAAAAGAAAATAAATAGATGAAAATTAGAAATTTACAAAAAGTATCTGTGTTGATTGCCGCTGGTATGATTACTACGGCGTCGTTTGCTCAGGAAAGAAACAAGACTTCCATTGAAGGCACATCTCCATTGGGCTCCACTTCGGAATACAGAACTTGGTCGGTAGGTGTCAATGCGGGTCTCCTGAACCAATCCAACATCTTCGGTTTTAACCGTGACGGTTTTGACAAATTAAACCACAACGTGGGATATAGCGCCTATATCAAAAAGCAAATCTCTCCGTCATTCGGGCTGAAAGCGCAATATATGGGTGGCAAGGTCGGTGGTATCAACGAAGACGCAACGGGAACTGATATATCCGAATTTGAAACGAAAACTCCTTGGTCTGCCGCATTATCAGCAGAGTGGACCATGGCGAATACCAACTGGCGTTTTTTCAACAGCTTTATTAAACCCTACGTTGCTGTGGGATTAGGCGGTTTAAACTTTGAGACCACTAGCATATCGGCTGACGGCACGTCAACTACTGCCGAGGCACAGACCAAACTTTACGTACCTGTAGATGCAGGTTTAAAATTTGCTGTCGCAAAGGGCATCAATATAGATCTGGGATACCAACTAAACTGGGCTAATCAGGATTTTGATGGTCAAGCAGGTGGAACTTTCAAAAACGATTTATTCTCCTATGCGCATGCCGGTTTAGAAATTGCATTAGGTAATGGCAGCAAACCGTACTTAGGAAACAGTAATCCTGTAGCTACGTTAATAGATGATTACACTAAAAAGTACGATGAACTAAAATCGGAACGTGATGCATTGGTCGCTTCAAATAATGAGTTAAAATCTCAAATGAACAACTTGAATGAAGAACTGAAAGATGATGATGGAGATGGTGTAGCGAATAAATATGACAAATGTCCCAATACACCGGCAGGAGTTAAGGTAGATGGATCAGGTTGCCCACTTCCAGAAATGAAAAATGAAACGAAAGTCATCGAGAAAATTGTCGTTACAGAAGAAGATAGAAAAGTCGTAGATGAAGCGATCAAAAATCTTGAATTTGATCTTGGCAAATCTACGATCCGATCCACCTCATTTTCCTCTTTGGATCGTGTCGCTGCATTATTGATTGAGAAAAACTTTAGCCTGAAATTAGCTGGTCATACGGACAATACCGGTTCAATGCAAACCAACTTACGTTTGTCTAAAGAGCGCGCAGAAGCTGTAAAAGCATATTTAGTATCTAAGGGAGCGAATGCATCCCGTGTAGAAGCTACTGGTTATGGCCCCAATCAACCAATTGCGACCAACGCAACAGCTGAAGGTCGTCAACAAAATCGTCGCGTAGAATTCACACTGTATTAACAGAAACACTATATAAAAAGATAAGGGAGCCATGAGCTCCCTTATCTTTTTAACCATATCGCCATGTAAGCGAAATATACCTTTTATGGATTGGATTCGCCGCTTTCAATTTCCTTACGCAGAACACTGTGTTTCCGCCCATACAAGAAATAGACCGCAACGCCAATTAACATCCAGATTCCTAAGCGTTCCCAACTTACAAGTGGTAGAGACGCCATCATTAACATGCACACAATAACACCCAATATCGGTATTAACGGCACTAACGGCGTACGAAACGGACGTTCAGCTAATGGATCTTTCTTTCTTAGCACCAAGATACCGATGCACACTAAGGTAAATGCAAGGAGCGTTCCGATACTTACCATGTGCCCCAAGTCGGAGACGGGAACAAAACCCGCAAAAATGCTAACAAAAACCATGAATATTAAGTTTGTTTTCCAAGGGGTTTGTCTTTTCGACAAATCGGAAAATATTTTCGGCAACAAACCGTCTTTACTCATCGAATAAAAGACACGACTTTGTCCGAGTAACATCACCAGAATAACAGACGTATATCCGGCAATAATCGTCACGATCATGGCCGTATTTAAAAAATGATATCCTGTTTTTTCAAAAGCGGTAGCCACAGGCTTTGCGTCGCCTTTGAAATCGGTATATGGTGCTAATCCCGTCATAACATAAGAGAAGAGCACATATAAAATAGTACAAATAATAAGCGATCCAATGATGCCAATTGGCATTCCCTTTTTTGGATTTTTCGCTTCCTGCGCAGCTGTACTAACGGCATCAAACCCGATGAAAGCAAAGAACACTACTCCTGCAGCCCGTAATATGCCACTGATTCCGTAATGTCCGAAATATCCGTCTTTAAAAAAATCAAAAAAACCAATCTTGCCCTCTTTGAGCAATGTTTCACCCTCATTCGCTGGAATGAAGGGCGTATGATTTGCTGGATTGATAAATTGCCACCCCAATGCAATAAATAACAATACAACTGCAACTTTGAGCACGACTAAAATATTGTTCACAAAAGACGACTCCTGTGTACCTCGCATGAGTAGCAAAGAGAGCAGGCAGACGATTACAATTGCCGGCAAATTGACCATTCCGCCCTCCCATGGACCTTTTAGCAGTTCCACAGGCATTTCTAACCCGAAAATCAGTAATAATTCGTTAAAATATTGAGACCAGCTTGCAGCCACGGTAGCCGCGGCCAGCGCGTATTCCAAAACCAAATCCCAGCCTATTATCCAAGCCATAAACTCGCCCATTGTTGCGTATGAATAGGTATAGGCACTTCCGGCCACCGGTATCATGGATGCAAATTCCGCATAGCAGAGACCTGCAAAGGCACAACCAATCGCGGCGATGATAAAAGCTATCGTAATAGAAGGACCCGCATGATCCGCTGCGGCGATACCGGTTAATGAAAATAATCCGGCGCCAATAATCGCTCCAACCCCGAGGGCTACTAACCCTCTGCTTGACAAGGTTCGTTTCAAAGTGCCTTCACCACTTTGTTCAGCCTCTGCGACCAATTTAGAAATAGACTTTTTATACCACATAATAAAGATTAATACATTTATAGACCCAAAGCTAAAAAAAAATAAAAAAAACCAGTGTTTTATTGAAAATTTAACCACCCTTTGTTAAAATATGCGTATTATGGTCATGTTAGCGCTTAATGTCAAATATCATATTCATCTCATAAAGCTACCTTTACAAATATAATAACCTGAACTATAGGATAATTCAGATATAATTCCTATCTTTGCATCGCCTTAGGCAATTGAGCCTATTGTATAATTTATTTCATGAACCCATTTTTAGAACTGGGAATCCGTCATGAGGTTGTTAATGCCATCACAGAGTTAGGTTTTGAAAAACCTTCCGAGATTCAGGAAAAAGCCATTCCTGTTTTATTGACTGGTAACGACGATTTTGTCGGATTAGCCCAAACCGGCACAGGTAAGACAGCGGCATTTGGTCTTCCATTATTAGAGCAATTAGACTTTTCTCAAAAACATCCACAGGCGTTGGTCTTATGTCCAACACGTGAATTGTGTTTGCAAATCGCAAAAGATTTAGAAAAATATGCTAAGTACATCGACAACGTAAACGTTGTGGCTGTCTATGGAGGTGCAAATATCAGCGACCAACTACGTCAGATCAGACGTGGCGTGCAAATTGTAGTAGCGACCCCTGGTCGTATGTTGGATATTATTGGTCGTAAAGCGATCGATTTTTCTCAAGTAAATTATGTTGTTTTGGATGAAGCGGACGAAATGTTGAACATGGGCTTCCAAGAAGACATCAACAACATTTTGTCAGAGACTCCTGACACTAAAAAAACGTGGTTATTCTCAGCTACAATGCCTGCTGAAGTTCGCCGTATAGCTAAAAACTATATGACAGATCCAGTAGAAATGACTGTAGGAACCAAAAATACAGGTAATGCGAACATCGAGCATAACTACTATTTAATTCGCGCAAAAGACAAATATGCTGCTTTCAAACGCATCGTAGATTCGAATCCCGATATCTTCGGTATCGTGTTTTGTCGTACGAAAATTGAAACGCAGGAAATTGCCGAAGCCTTGATTAAAGACGGTTATAATGCAGATTCTTTACACGGAGATTTATCTCAACAACAACGTGATAAGGTTATGAAGCGTTACCGTGATCGCAACTTACAGTTGTTGATTGCAACGGATGTTGCTGCGCGAGGTATCGATGTTAATAACGTGACACACGTAATTAACTTCTCATTACCAGACGAAATCGAAAACTACACACACCGTTCGGGCCGTACTGCTCGTGCAGGTAAGACGGGTATCTCAATCTCCTTAATCAATATTAAAGAGCAAAGTAAGATCCGTCATCTGGAGAAAGTAATCGGTAAATCATTTGACCGTAAAGAAGTTCCGCAAGGTTCTGCAGTAGTTGAAAAGCAATTATTAACTATTGTTGATAAGGTTCAAAATGTAGCAATAAACGAAGAACAAATCAATCAATTCTTACCTGCTATCATGGAAGGTTTTGAATCGTTATCTAAAGAAGATATCGTGAAAAGATTTGCTTCTCTTGAGTTCAACCGTTTCTTAGAGTATTATAAAGATGCTCCTGATTTAAATATCGATGCACGCGATACTGGAAGAGGCGATCGTGATTTTGACAGAGGTGAACGAAGAGATCGTAGCGGTTCTAAAGGATTCACACGTTTATTCATGAACTTAGGTTCAGTAGACGAATTCAATCGCGGAGAAATCTTAGGTTTTATCTGTAACACAACGAAGATATCCGGCAAGTCAATTGGTAAAATCGATTTAAAAGGCGTTTTCACTTTCTTCGAAGTACAAGACGCTGACGTTGATAAAGTAATCCAAGGATTTAAAGGCGTTGATTTCAACGGAAGAAATGTTCGCATAGAAGTATCTGGCGAAGGTGGCTCCTCTGATCGCGGCGGCAGATCACGTAATAGTGGTGGCGAACGCGGTGGCAGATCACGCTTTGGCAACAATAGTGGTGGCGACAGAAGAAGTAGTGGCGGTGATCGTAGAGAACGTAGTGGCGGCGGTGGCTTCCGTGACTTCTCTGGCAAACGTCGTGAATCTAAAAGCAAATACTAGATCGCTAGCAATTAGCTTATCATAAATAAGAGCTCCCTCAGTATAAGGGAGCTCTTGTTGTTTTATCATTCGACGGCATATTCCGAGATTTTCAATTCAATCTTAGATTAAGAAAAAAAATATAGGGATGAATAGAAAAATGACACTGCTCAATATTTAGAGAAAGCTTACTGGAACCTTTTACGCAATTGTCTTCTCCTGGATTGACGTAAGCGCGAGTTTTTCACCGGATAGTGTCTATTCTTGGTAATATTATTAAATACTAACGCAACGAGAAACAGAATCATTGCACCCGACAAAATCGGACTCAACACATACCAATACCCCATCGATGCTATCTTTGTTCCACCGGTTACCGCTATTAACGCAGTCGCTCCGCCAGGAGGGTGTAAGGTTCGGGTGACCTGCATCGCGACGATGGATAATGCCACCGCCATCGGAGCAGTTAACCATATAATATCGGGCATAATCTGGGCAACGGTGACGCCTACTAAAGCAGAAACGACATGGCCCCCAATCAAATTACGTGGTTGCGCCAACGGACTTTGTATGGCACCATATATCAATACACTCGATGCTCCGAAAGATCCTACCAAAAAAATGCTTTCCAGATCCGGGAGGCTCAACGACTGAACAAAAGCGATTATACTTATTCCGATGAATGCACCTACAAAAGACCAGAAATGTTCTTTAGGATCTACCAACGTTTCTTTGTAGAATACAACGCGATAAACTCTTAACTGTCTTTTGAGCTTTTGGGGAGACATTTATAAGATTTATATTATGGACCGCTGACGTATCGCCTCATAGATCACCACAGCTGCAGATACAGATACATTCAAAGAAGCTATTTCACCAAACATGGGAATTTTCGCTAATTTATCCGAAATACGAATCAGGTCATCAGAAACGCCCACATCTTCCGCGCCCATAATAATACAGCTCGGTACCGTGTAATCGACATCATAAATGGAGTCTTGTGTTTTTTCGGTACTCACAACTAACTGAACCCCAGATTCCATCAAATAGCGTCCCACTTTACCCAAACTATCTTGCCTGCAAACTGGAATCTTATATAAAGCTCCGGCAGATGTCTTAATCGCATCCGGGTTTATCTCCGCCGAGCCCTTCCGTGGAACAATAATAGCATGTACACCTGCACATTCAGCAGTCCGGGCAATTGCTCCCATATTCCGCACGTCGGTCACACCGTCTAGCATTAATAAAAAGGGCACTTCCCCTTTCTCATAAATTGTCGGCAATAGGTCCTCAATCTGATGATAAACGATAGGAGAAATAACGGCTATTACACCCTGGTGGTTTTTGCCCGTAATACGGTTCAATTTTTCAATTGGCACCTGTTGATAGCCGAGATTATGTTCCTTTAATAAAGATTTCAGTTCCAGAAACAAACTTCCACTTAAACCACGTTGTACAAACAGGGATTCAATTTCTTTTCCGCTATCTATCGCTTCTATCACTGCGCGAATTCCAAAAACCATCTGGTTGGATTCTCTTTTTTCACCTCTATTGTCTCTGATATGGAAAGCCATGTTATTATGTTATATTATAAAAAAAGTCAGCGTATCGTACTATTTATCGCAAAGGTAAGAAAAGAAATTTTGGTTTTTAACTTAGGCCCAAGTTAAAGGTTTTACGCAATGTTTCCAATGCAGGATTCTTTGTAGCCATTACCTGATATTTCTCTTGCGAAGTATAAGGTTTTCGCACTTTGGATTGCTCGATTTGAACCCCTTCAAGTTCCAAAGAAAAATTTCTTAACTCCACACGGAGATAGTTAAGAATATCAATTTTCCCTTCCCTAAGTTGATCCATTTGTACAGCATTCTCTACATCAACTTCGATTAAATTACCGCTTAAACGAGGCTGACTCATCGTCATAATCGTGTAAAGCGTAATCCGATTTCCTACTTTTAGATTTTCGGCCAGCACATTCCATTTTTCCAGAAAGCCATTTAATGTAACTTCTCGGAACTCATTTCCTTTTACGAGCTCTTCTTCACCTTCTTCTACCGCTTTTTCTTCAAAAACAGTACTTAAGCTCGGCACTGTTATAGATGGCTTGTAACTTCCCCATCCTTTTACCGGAGCTGGCGATTTCACCGTTGTCGATGAAGGGACAGCTGGAGCAATGGAAGAAACTTGTGTATTACCCGCCACTACTGGATGGCCAGCCGCTGTACTAGAAACTAAAGGTGCAGAAGTCGCTTTATTTGTGATTTCGGGAGCACTACTTCGCGGTATCGCTACTGATTCAGGGAGTTTTTTTTTTAATTCAGCATTTGATGCTGATATACCATTTACGCCCAATTTAATGGCAGATGACAAATGGCAGAGCTTCAGCAGGGTTAATTCAACCTGCAGCCTATGGTTCTTACTCGTTCGGTAATTGACTTCACACTGGTTTGCTATGTTTAAGGCCGATAGCAACAAACCTGTATTGATTTGTTGAGATTGCTCCAAATAGCGTTTTTTAATATTATCGCTTACTTCTAATAGCTTCAGGGTTTTTGGATCTTTTGTAACCAATAGATTTCGCAAGTGCGATGATAAACCGGCAATAAAATGCCCTCCATCAAATCCTCGATTCAAAATATTATCAAAAATCAATAATGTATCAGCGGCATTCTCTTGGGAAACTGCTGCCATCAACTGAAAATAATAATCGTAATCTAAGATATTGAGGTTATCGATTACCGCCTGATACGTAATCTGTCTATTGGAAAAACTAGCAATTTGATCAAACATCGATAAGGCGTCCCGTAAACCGCCATCCGCTTTTTGCGCGATAATATGCAATCCATCGTCTTCGTAACCGATAGATTCTTTTTGTGCGATAGTCGCTAAATGGCCAGCCATATCCTCTACCTTGATCCGATTGAAATCGAAAATCTGGCAACGGGATAATATCGTTGGCAATATCTTATGTTTTTCTGTGGTAGCAAGAATGAAAATTGCATACGCCGGTGGTTCTTCTAAAGTCTTCAGAAAGGCATTAAAAGCTGCCTGTGAAAGCATATGTACCTCGTCAATAATATAGATTTTGTACTTACCTACCTGCGGTGGAATCCGTACTTGCTCAATAAGACTCCTGATATCTTCTACCGAGTTGTTCGATGCAGCATCTAACTCATGAATACTAAATGAAGCACCATTTTGAAATGATTTACAGCTTTCGCAGGCTCCACAGGCTTCAGCTGATACCGAAATACCCTCACAGTTTATTGTCTTTGCCAAAATACGCGCGCACGTAGTCTTACCAACACCTCTCGGTCCACAAAACAGAAAAGCTTGTGCCAGTTGATTATTGTGGATTGCATTCTTTAGGGTGTTCGTAACATGTTGTTGCCCTACGACCGAATCGAAGGTAACAGGGCGATATTTACGAGCGGAGACAATAAAATTATCCATTGCTACGAAGATACGGATTTTAAGAAGTAAAAGTAAAAATTAAAAAGTAAAAATCGGAATCCCGCATTTCAGGATCCCGACCTCTAATTACAAAGAAAAGATTATTTATACCGTTTCGTTTGGTTCGATGGCTTTCCAAACAACGGCTGCAAGTATTGCTCCGACCACTGGGGCGACGATGAATAACCACAACTGCGACAATGCCTGCCCTCCCGCTAATAAAGCCGGACCAAATGAGCGAGCTGGATTCACGGAAGTTCCCGTGATAGGAATTGCAACTAGGTGAATTAACAACAAGGTGAAACCAATGGCTAAGCCAGCCATCGTGGCATTACCTACCTTAGAAGTTGTAGCTAAAATCACAAACAAGAAAATAAAGGTCAAGACGGCTTCCGTTAGAAAAGCAGCACCGGTACCGTATTCATTTTGGTATCCCTCTCCCCATCCATTCGAACCGTACGCCCATTCCCCTGCTGTGAATCCGGCCAATTGCCCACTCAATAATGTTTGCAAAACAAAAGCACCTAATAATGCTCCGACGAGTTGTGCTACAATGTATATAGCAGCATCCTTCGCAGATATTCGACCAGCAACTAGAACGCCGATCGTAACGGCGGGATTAATGTGGCATCCCGAGATACCACCGATTGCATAAGCAAATACCACGACGGACAGACCAAAAGCAACAGAAATACCCAGTAGCCCTAACCCAGCTGTACCTGCTAAAGTGGCACCCCCTGCTACTGCAGCGGCCCCACACCCAAACAATACCAAACCAAAAGTTCCAATCAGTTCAGCAACAAATTTTGATGATGTTTTAATTTCCATAACATAGTAAATTTTATAATACACTTAAAATTAGTAAATTTTAAGCAACCACACTAACAATAGAGTAATTATTTAATCTAAATTATATATCAAGGTAATAGTCCTGTACTAATACTATTTTTAAACCACTATTTTCTCATGTCGTTTTCAACAATATCCATACATTTACATAAAAGGACAATATGGCGAATGAACAAGAATTAAATGAGCTGGCAGCCCAATTGAGGAAACCACATGGAGAACAGGGAATTGAAGTAGCCAGTATGATGAATGAAACCAATCAAAAGATGACGCATCATGCGATCGATCTGCTAAAAATTGGTCCTGATGAAAACGTACTGGAACTTGGCCATGGAAACTGCGGGCATCTTTCCTATTTATTCAGTCAGCAAAAAGACAGCACTTACTATGGTCTAGAAATAGCCGAGCTAATGACCAAAGAAGCACAACGAATTAATCGAGATTTTATTAATCGTGGACGAGCATCTTTTCAGTTATATGATGGGGTAAACATCCCCTTTTCAACCGATTATTTTAATAAAATTTTCACGGTAAATACGATTTATTTCTGGACAGACCCTGCCGCGTTATTTGTAGAACTCTATCGGGTTACCAAACCGAACGGCATCGTTAACATTACGTTTGCACAGCGGGATTTTATGGAAAAACTTCCGTTCACACCTTTTGGGTTTGAATTGTACGATACAAATAAAGTCATCAGTTTAGTCGAGCAAAGTGCCTTTAAAGTTGGCGATGTACAGTCGTTAAATGAGCAAGTCAAAAGCAAAACTGGTGATTTGGTAACGAGGGAATTTACGACAGTTACGCTTCATAAATAGCAAGTATCGAAATTTGGTGCAGTATTTGCGGCTTAATTGTTAATACCACGAACAGAAAACTGTTCTATAACTCCTCCTTCTTCCCAAGTCCGTAGAAGTCCGTTCAAGTCCGTAGAAGTCCGCTTATGTCCGTTTTAACTTGCAAAGAGCTAGGGCATAGCTTCGAGGTAACTTCGATCTTTAATTACTTTTCTTCTTCGGATAGTTCTATTTAGTGTGAAATTCCGATCGTTAACTGGGGAACATTGCAATACATGCTAAAAAAATTGTACATGGTAGGGCGAATAGCACTCGGAGAATAAAATAAAAAACGCCACAGAACTTCGCTTATCAAAATTATTTTTATTAATTTTATATTAAATCTATGTAAATAAATTGTTATCAAAATGAAGCGGAGATATGTATACATCTTTTCTTGTTGTGTAGCTTTACTCTATACAATAGCTTCTTTTGGGCAATCCGTAGACACCATAGATTTTTTCAAAGAACCTTTTGTTTTTGATAAATCAAAAACTCCTCAAATTCAAATCCAGGGAGAAACAGGTGAAAAATCTATACTCGAATTTTACAACACTATTGATTCGGCGCATTACGATCAACTTATTAGTCGCCTGAAGGAATTTAAAGCGCAAAAAAAATTAAATGATTGGCTCTATTATCAGCTTATTAGAAAGGTTTCAGAGGCCATAAGTCCAAAAGCAGATAATTATCATCGTTATACATTGTACAAGTGGTATTTGATGAACAAATCTGGATATGATGCTAGATTGGCTGTGGGTGACGGGCAAATTATCTTTTATATCAGAAATAGAGAGGATATTTCTGATATCCCCTTTTTTATAGTCGATGGTCAACAGTTTACCTGCCTCAATTATCACGATTACGGCAAGTTATTTAAGCGTTCGGATGTGTATAAACCTGTTCTGATCCGTATTCCCGGAGCTACAAATGATTTCAGTTACAAAATAGCTGAAATGCCTGAGTTTAAAGACGACTCTTACGCTGTAAAAAACATAAACTTTCACTATAACAATAAGGTGTATGAATTCGACATCAAGGTAAACGACAATATTGCAACTATCTTTAAAAATTATCCTGGTGTCGACTTTGAAACCTATTTTAATATCCCGCTGACTAAAGTGACCTACCAATCACTCATTCCCGTCCTTCGAGAAAACATCAAGGATATGGATACCAAAAATGGCGTTGATTATTTGATGCGATTTACTCGATATGCATTTTTATATGAGAACGATGACGCCAATTTTGGCATGGAGAAGCGGCTATCCCCAGAACAGACACTGATCCATAATTACAGCGATTGCGATGACCGTGCTGCCCTATTCTTCTTTTTGGTAAAGGAAATTTACAATCTACCTATGATTGCCATACTCTATCCTACGCATATTACAATGGCGGTTCAATTTGAACACAGCATTGGAGATGCCATAAAATACGAGGGTCAATATTTTTCGATCTGCGAACCGACACCGCAAGGACAACATCTAAATATTGGTGAAGTCGCTGATAAGTATAAACACGAAAACTACAAGATAGTATATCATTATCAACCGAGATAGGCCCCAATATATCGAAGAAAATCAAGCTTTGTAAAAAAGCTGTAAACAAAAAAGCCGGCTTCGAGAGCCGGCTTTAATATTTTAATTAAAAATGTTTTTTGGTTACAGTCCTACAGTCCAGCCTTTAGCCCATTCAGGAGTAGCTGTACCAGCACCTGCACCAGTTGCAGCATCATTTTCTGTAAAGATTGCAGAAACATCTACTGGTTCCCCCGGGATATCTTTTCCATCAGCATCTTTTCCTGGGCTCGTCTTTTTACCTTTTGACTTCGTAACGACGTTATCAAATTTTACGTTGGTAACTTTTAGCGAACCATCTGCTACATAACCAACACCTTCGTTATGTTCTACATCAAAACCAACAGACCAAGCGCTTAAGACTACATTATCAATCTGTGCTTTAGTTCCTACACGTAATTTCATCGCCTGAGGCTCGGCCAGACCTTCTCCCGCACCGCGTCCGATTAACGTTAAGTTTTTAATTGTTGGGTTAGAGATAGGATTAGCCAGATGGTTATTTGAATTGTTGTCCGCTTCAATACCTCTGTTCCCTTTTGACGAAGCCTCTTTACCATACCAGTTCTCATTCGTACCGTTCCATCCTTCTGTCCAGTCAAACTGGTCATCTTCGTTAGCAGTTGCTACTAAATATTTCGTATCCACAGTACCACCAAACCATTCGAAACCATCATCCGAACCTTCATGAACCTGAATATATTCAATTGTAGTGCCTTTACCCACACCAAACATAGACAACCCATTAAATTCTTTCTCAGAGCTATAAGAATAACCAGAGTATTCAATACGTGCATATTTAAGTATACCTGAGTTGTCATTTTCCGCTGTACCACCATACGGCAATCCTGAAACCTCTGCGTTTGCAGTGTTTCCTTTGTTAATTGGAGCCTTACCACACAATACAATTCCACCCCATGCTTGCTGTGTTTTATTAGTCGCTGTAAAGACAATAGGTTTTTCCTTAGTTCCCTCAGCAAGAACCTGACCTTCTTGAGCTACTGCAATATAACGAATCTCTTCCCCGTCTTGGAAAGGAGTCGCCTCTACTATTACACCTGCCTTAATAGTCAATTTTCCGCCAGCTCTTACGATCAATGGACCAGTCAATTTATAAGTACCATTTTCTAAAATTAAGTTTTCACCACTTTTGACTTCTCCCTTTAGATTGTTACGAATATCATTATCAATGATATCAATTGGATCGTCATTATCACTACAAGCAGTAAAAACGATCGGCGTAGCTGCAAGCAGAGCTAACATTAACAGTGTAGAAGTAGATCTTTTCATTTTTTTGATTTTAATTTTATTCTTTCTCTATTGCAAAGAAAGCTGTTTTATATTTATTTATAATTAACTCTATGTTAGATTTTCGTTAACGATAGTATTTAGAACTTATAATTAACACCTAAGCTAAAAAACGCACCCCTTTTGTAAGACATAACCTGTATGGGTACTTCGTTTTCTTGCCATCTTTCAAAAGAGGGATTAAGGATATTTCGTGCTGCTAAATCTACTCCTATATGCCTAGTAACTTTAGACTTCAGTACAAAATCCAATGTCCCTAACCCCTTGTCAACCCAGTTGCCACGACCATTGGTTCCGACAGCGTTAAGTTTATCTGAATAATAATTATAGAGTAGAGTAGCTGTGAGGTTACGATTATTATCAAAGCTCTTTAGATAGGATACGTCAGCATTGACAATAAAATCTGATGCTCCTGTAAATTTTGATGACACTTGCGTTGGATCAATATTAATTAAACCCTCTGTCTCATTACGAACTTTATCGGGATCGAACTTTTGATCTGTCTTCATAATAGCAGTATTAAATCCTATCGAAAGTTTATCATTTACCAAGTTCATTAGATACTTTTTAGCTTCAACTTCTACACCATAAACATACCCTTTATCACCTGTATTGGCATAAGAGATATCATTGGCTGATGAAGACACCATTATCTCATTGATGGGATTTTCAATATATTTCCCAAAAGCCGTGACGGAATATAACTCTCCGTCTTTGGGAAACATCTCCCATTTTAAATCGAGGTTATAGTTATCCGAAGCATACAGATACTGATTACCAACTATAGTCTGCGTTACTTCTTCATACGGGAAGCGGGCTCGTTCCTTAAATTGGGGCAATGTATAAGTCTTGCTTGCCCCTAGACGTAAATTATTTTTATCATTCAAGGTATATTTAAGGTTCAAACTTGGTAAAAAACCATTTTTCTTTAATGTATTGTTACCTCTTGAATATTCAATGCTATAGAAATCTACATATTGCTTAATATTTTCATAACGCATCCCCAATACCCCTGTCAAACTCTCCGTCAACTTATAATCTATGTTAGCATATGCTGCATGAATATCTTGGTCGCCATTGTAGTTTTGGAAAGCATTACCGGCTAAACCAACGATATTATAAAAGCTCCCATACCCAGAGGCTCCTAAATATTGATCCAAATTAGAAGGATCGATCTTCGTTGTACCCTGTTGACCATCCAAAATATTGAAATTAAGCTGCATTACATCAAATGAGCGTTCTTTCATCCTTCCGTTATAGCCTACTGTAAACTTACCTTTATCAGCTCCAAGTTTGTAAGAAGCAGACACATTTGCTGCTAATTCATTTTCTTTCAAATAATAAGTATAGCGATGGTTATCCGCTGCATTGATCCGAATAAAATAGTGATCTCCGTCGGTTGTCTCGCTGTACATACTCTGCAAACGATCCGGCATATCCCCCTTCACATTGTTGTAGGCTAATCCCCAATCCAATTCTAGTTTATCCGTTAAAGTATGCTTACCTAACAACTGGTTGATCAATAATTGTGTGCTTGAGAATGTGCTACGGTTAACAGTTCCACGATAGTTTTCTGCATCAACACCAGCATCTCTAATAAAGCCTGTAAACATATCCCGATAATGATTGCCTGCATTGACATACATAAAATTGTACGTCAGTTTATGTTTAGCATTAATTTGGTAATTAGCATTCAACATTCCTGTGGTATTTGCCGTATAGTTTTGCTGCGATTGGTTTAAAGCTTTTAACGGGGCACCTTGAGCACTAAAACTTGAATTCACTCCATCGCGCGCACCATAACCATTCGCAAAATTAACTACCGCGAATAAGCTCAATCTACCTTCCTCGCCAACTTTGAATGAATCCCCTGCTTTTACTGCAAAATTAAGTGGAGTTACTGTCTTCTTCTTGGGATCCCAGCCATTCTTAAAATGGTAACTACCTTGGGCATCTGCTGGTGCATTGTAATCAGAATAACCAAAAAAATTCGGACCATCTTGCAGATAAAAATTGTCCCACTGCTTCAAAGCATTGGTATTTATTGTAGATCCTAACGAGACTTCAAATAAACGATCGCCTGTAAAATCTTTAGATCCGATATTGACAGTTGCACCACCAAAGTCTCCGCTCAAAGAAGAATGATGTGATTTATCAACACCTACGTAGTCGACTACATCTGTCGTAAATATATCTAAAGCAATGTTTTTCAAGTTAGGATCACTCGAAGGAACAGGCAAGCCATTTAGGGAAGTCGAGATATAACGATCGCCTAGTCCGCGTACATAAACTTGAGTAGAACCTTCTTGTCTGGAAACACCTGATAATTGGCTTACTGCAGCAGCAGCATCTCCCACCCCTTTTCTAGAGAGCTCCTGTGCACCGATCTTCTCAACGAAGAGATTGGAGTTTTTACGTTCTTCCAACAGCGCTATTTCGCTAGCTTGTATACGTCGTCTTGTGACGACCACCTCATCCAAAGTAGATGACTCGTTCACTAAAACGATACTGACATTTTCCCAGTTTTTATCCGCCAATACAATCGGCGTGATTTCTTTGGTGTATCCTAAATAGCTACTTACTATTTCATAAATACCTTTTTTATTTACCGGAATAATAAACTCTCCGTTTTCATTGGTAGAAGTCGCTTTACTATTGTCTGCTAAGGAAACACTTACACCAGAAATTGGCTTCATGGTCTCGACATCGATAATCCTACCGCGGATACCTAAAGTTGATCCAGAGGCAGAAACACCATCAGCAACGGAAGCACTATTCTTCTGTTGTGCATTCAATGTCTTGGTAGTATCCTGTTTATTGGAATTCTTCGGTAAGATATTCCCTTTGGGATCTACTTTCTGTGCAGAAACAACTGAGCATACTATTATACCTAATAATAGTAGACTTGCTCTTTTAATGTTTAAATTTAGTTTCAACTTGAATTAATTTTAATTTAACACAAAAGTACAGGAGACACATTAACTCAATGTTACCGGTAAATTACCTTTCGTTAAACCTAATGTTAATTATTTGTTAACAAAACACAAAAACCATTGAACACAGCGTTAAAGCCAGAGAATAAGACCCCACGTATTTAGGATACGTTAAATTTTCTTTAATACATCTATTGTTAATCATGTAATAATTTCATTAAGATTTTCTATTCTAAGTAATTTCCGATACCTTTAGAGGTAAAACTAATTTCCGTTAGAACAATTCATGGTACGTTCAGAAAATCTTACGTTCAACTATTTCTCCTCGCACAAACTTCAGTTTCCTGACTTTACGATAGAAAAAAATCAACATACGCTTCTATTGGGAGATTCGGGAACAGGAAAAACAACTTTACTTCATTTACTAAGCGGTTTATCCAAGCCTTCTAATGGCAAGGTGTATATTGGAGAACAGGATATCTACAAGCTTACCGAAAGCCAATTGGATGGATTTCGTGCTAAAAACATCGGCTTTATCTTTCAAGAAGCACATCTTTTAAAGAATTTAACAGTTAGCGAAAATATTGAACTGGCACAACATTTGGCAAAAAAAGCGGTTGACACAGATATCATATTCGAAATCCTAGACAAATTACAACTGACAGAAAAAGCTGGTAGCTACCCATCTCAATTGAGCAGAGGCCAGCTTCAACGCGCGGCGATAGCCCGCGCCGTGGTCAATAAACCAAGGCTATTGGTTGCTGATGAACCTACAGCTGCATTGGATGACACCAATACAAAGCGTGTTTTAGACCTACTTTTGGAAACGGCTACTTCTTACGGAGCTACGCTATTAATCGCTACACACGATAAAAGAATTAAGGACAACTTCTCCAACACCTATCAACTTTAATATGAGTACTTTCGCATTAGCTTGGAAGAATATTACCCAACAATGGGGATCGACGCTGCTAAGTATATTTTTGACTGCTTTTGGGGTAGCCATATTATTAGTCATTTATATATCAGGAGACAGCTTTGAAAAACAGCTGAGCAACAACAGTAGAAATGTGGATTTAGTGATCGGTGCAAAAGGAAGTCCACTTCAATTAATCTTAAGCACGCTGTATCATGTCGACAATCCCACCGGCAACATTCCGCTGTCAGAGGCAGATAAAATTGCGCAAAATCCTTTTGTACAAGTGGCCGTGCCGATATCCCTGGGGGACAATTTTAAGGGTCATCGCATCATCGGGACAGATACTTCTTTCTTATCGCTGTATGAACTCACTATTTCAGAAGGAAAAGTCTGGAAAAAATCATTCGAAATCGTCATCGGTCAGGAAGTAGCCCGAAAACAACAGTTGAAAATTGGGGATCAGATACATAGTGCACATGGCCTATCAGCGGATGCACATGTACACGACGAACATCCTTTTACAGTGGTCGGCATCTTGCAACGATCCAATAGCGTGATCGACAATTTAATCTTATGTAATCTGGTCAGTATTTGGGATGTACATGGTATAGCCCATGAAGAGGAGGCTCATCACGATCATAACGAAAACAGCCAAGAAGCACATAAACACAATCACCTTGAAGACGATCATCATCATGACCACGACCACAATGCCCATAGTCATCCGTCTACAACGTCGTCAACAGACTCCGCGAACACGAATCAAGCTGAAGAAGAGTTTGTAACCGAAAAACCGCAACCGGAAGAATTTATCAAAAGTATCGGACAAGATATGATCGCTGATCAAGGTGCTGAAATTACGGCACTGTTAATAAAATATAGTTCCCCTGCTGCAATAGCCACTATACCCCGACTCGTGAATCAGACCACGAATATGCAGGCAGCATCGCCTGCTATTGAAAGTTCGCGTATTTTCTCTTTACTCGGTGTCGGTCTTGATTCTTTGACCATTCTCGCCTATATCATTATGATTATAGCTGGACTCAGTGTATTTCTCAGTTTGTACAATGCATTGAAAGAACGTAAATATGATATGGCTATCATGCGGACAATGGGCGCGACAAAAACTAAACTTTTCACCTTGGTAATAGTCGAAGGACTAGTGATTACGTTAATAGGAGGTTTTATCGGTTTATTAATGGGACATAGCATACTTTACTACATCAGCACGCAGACGAGCCAAAGTGCAGATTTCATCGAAGTATTCAAATTATATCCAAACGAGGTTCTTATTTTAGTAGCAGCCGTTTTGTTAGGTGTCATCGCGGCGCTGATTCCTGCATTCAAAGCGTACAATACAACTATTTCAAAAACTTTAGCTTCTAGATAGGTTAATTGAAAAGCGGAACAGATCTACTAGCAAATATATAAACAACACATGAATAAACTATTTCTTATACTGAGTTTCCTTTTCCTGAGCAGTGCAATGTCTAATGCACAGATCAAAGATTATCCAAATCTTAATGTGCCCGACCATACTCCCATGATGAATAATACGTGGGAAGCCATTGACAAAATGATGTACAAAGTTACTACAGAAGGCAACAAAAAAGTATACACCCCGCATTATCCAGCGGAATTAAAAAAATTAGAACATAAAGTTGTGGAGTTACCGGGCTACATTGTACCCTTAACGAGCGGGCGTAATCACAGTACATTTATGCTTTCGGTGTTACCTATTACACAATGTCAGTTTTGCGGCACCAACGGGATACCACCCATGGTAGAAATTTTCATGAAGAAAGGCACGATTAAATACACAGATGAGCCTATAAAATTAAAGGGGAAAATAGTGTTCAATCCCGAACCGCTAAAAGGAAATGCGGAGATCCAGGTCGTAGAAGCAGAACTCATAAACTAGCGATTAAGCAAAGATATTTCCAGTACGGAGGCCAACGCAGCGGTTTCCGTACGTAGTCTAGCCTCCCCCAATGATAAGGGCGTATATCCGGTCTGCAAAGCATATTGGATTTCATGTTCAGAAAAATCTCCCTCTGGCCCTATCAGAATCAAATAGTTTTCTTTTTTTGAGAAAGAGTTGGTGATGTATTTTTTATCGCCATCTACACAATGTGCAATCGCTTTTGTAGACGGTATATTTTGTTGGCTGTCTATAAATTTAGTAAACGAAATCGCAGGGTTTACCTTGGGAAGATAGGCTTTCAGGGATTGTTTCATTGCAGATACCGCCACTTTTTCCAATCGTTCGATTTTCACTTCTTTACGCTCTGAATGCGCGCAGATAATAGGTGTAAACTCCTGCAGACCGACTTCAGTAGCTTTCTCCAAAAACCATTCTATTCGATCTATATTTTTTGTGGGTGCTACTGCGATATGAAGGTGATAGGTATTTGGATTATAATTTTCTTCAACCTGAATAACGTGAAGGCTTGTTCTTTTGGGATGAGCTTCAATAATTTCAGTTTTATAGATCCCTCCTCTTCCATCTACCAAATGGATAATGCTTCCTGCAGAAAGACGCAATACACGGATCGCATGCTTACTCTCTTCTTCGCTTAATAGAAAAGAGGAATGATAGGCTTGTATTTCAGGCGTATAAAAAAGATTCATCTTTCTTATTTATCATCCTCATCATCATGAGGGGTTTCGACTAGGTCTAATTTTACAAACTCGATATTTTGCTGCGTTTTTTTCATAATGGTAAAGTTGTAGCCGAACTCTTCGGCCGTCTCACCTACATCAGGGATTTTTTCAAACACATGACTTACCAATCCGGCAATGGTGTCGTAATCCGAGCTTTCTGGCAACTCTATCGGCAGATAACCATTAGTATCGTGCACACTTGCCCCCGCATCTACCATATATTCGGTTTCCGAAATACGCTCTACCATCGGCGTCTCTTCGTCGTACTCATCCTGAATTTCACCTACCAGTTCTTCTACAATATCTTCCAGTGTAACCATACCAGCCGTTCCGCCAAATTCGTCTAGAACAAATGCAATTTGAATGCGCTTCAGTTGAAATTCGGCCATCAGATCATTGATCTTCTTGGTCTCAGGAATAAAATACGGCTTACGCATGATGTTTCTTAACACCACATCCTTACCTTTTACAATAAGTGGAAGAATATCTTTGGTGTGAACGATCCCCACAATCTGATCGATATTATCGTCATAAATAGGAATACGCGAATATCCCTCTTCGGTTACCGTACGGATGAATTCGTCTATGGGGTCATTGATTTCAACAGCAACAATTTTGGTACGGGGTACCATAATATTTTTAACAATGCGTTCGTTAAAATCGAATACATTTTTAATTAATTCGTGTTCCGAGTTATTCAGTGCGCCACTCTCCTTACCTTTTTCTAACAAATACTGCAATTCTTCGGAAGAGTGATTTGCTTCTCCGGAATGCGTTTCAATACCAATAAGTCGCAACAAAAAGTTTGCGAATCCATTTAACAACCAAATGATAGGTCTAAAAAGATAGTAGAAAAACTGGAGCGGTAAGGCAATCCGCATTGTCGTAGCTACTGGTTTTTGGATCGCAATTGACTTAGGTGCCAACTCGCCAAAAACGATATGTAAAAATGTAATAATAGAAAATGCAAGTATATGTCCGGAATACTTGGCCCACCATCCAACCAACTCAATGTTGAACACAGCAAATAGGTTATGTACTATTTCTGTCATCACGCGTTCGCCCACCCAACCCAGGGCCAGCGAAGCTAAAGTGATACCTAACTGTGTCGCAGCTAGGTATCCATCTAAATGCTCCGTAATATTTTTCGCAATTTTAGCAACATTGCTTCCTGATTTTGCTTGAAGCTCAATTTGAGAAGCCCTTACTTTGACAATAGCAAACTCTGCGGCAACGAAAAAACCATTTGCAAGCACTAAAAATACAGTCCAAAAAATATCAAAAGCCATTTACGCGTTATTTGTTTCCAAATTCTTTATTATACAGTTCTATACTCTCTAAAATCACTTTTTGAGCATAAGAGCGTCCATATAAATTTTCAATTGTTACGTTTTTCTCTTCCAGCGCTTTATAGTCTTGGAAAAAACGTACAATTTCTTTCATCGTATGTGGGGGAAGTTCAGATAAATCATTGATATAATTTACCGACATGTCATTTTTTGCTACGGCAATGATTTTATCATCCTGTTCGCCTCCATCAATCATGTGCATTACTCCTATCACCTTGGCTTCGATTAAGCTCATAGGATATACATCTACTGAACATAAGACCAAAATATCTAGTGGATCTTTGTCGTCACAATATGTTTGAGGGATGAATCCATAATTAGCGGGATACATGACAGATGAGAATAAAACTCTGTCTAGTTTGATTAAACCGCTGTCTTTATCAATTTCGTATTTTGCTTTTGAACCTTTAGGAATTTCTATAATAGCATTTACAGAATTTGGCAAGTCCTCACCAGGAGAAACTTGATGCCAAGGATGTTGTGTACTCATTAATTTTTTACTGTTTGTTATGTTTATTTTCTGTTTTTAAGCCATCTTTTTAACAGCGCTATTGCTATAGGCAAAAACGCTATAACAATCAGACCCACAATTATGTATTCAACATACTCTATTATCCAAGGAAACTGAATCCCTAGAAAATAGCCTGAAAGTGTCAATAAAGAAACCCACAAAAATGCACCTATTATATTAAACAGCACAAATTTTCGGAAATTTAATTTGACCACTCCTGCGAATATGGGCGCAAATGTACGAATTATCGGGACAAACCTACCGATAATCAACGCGGTTCCGCCATATTTCTGATAAAATTCTTCTGCCATAATCACGTACTTCCTTTTAAAAAGAAAGGAATCCTGCCGTTTGAAGAGCATAGGCCCTGTTCGATAACCAAACCAATAACCTATGAAATTACCCAATATACCTGCAATTAATATCCCGAAATACATGGTCGTGATGTTAACATCGATTTTCCCCAACGCACAAAAAAGACCTGCAAGAAATAACAAATAATCTCCTGGAAGGAAAAAACCAAAAAACAAACCTGTCTCCGCAAATACAATCAAGCAAACAATATAAAATCCGCCATGACTTAACAGGTACTCGGGATCCATCAATTGCTGAAAGGACATTAAGAACTCTTGCATATTTATTTTTTAAATTCTCGAATAGAAGATTTCAACCTTAACTAGCATTCGTGATGCGTGCGATGGATTCGCGAATATCTTCTGCAATTTTATTCATTTCATCTGCTGCTAAGGTGAGTTTTGGTTTTTCAAAATTCATATCATGCACGTGATTTAAAGGAATCAAATGGATATGGGCATGGGCCACTTCCAGCCCGACCACGGCAATACCTACTTTGCGACAAGGAAATACATCTTTTATACCCTGCGAAACGATCTTCGCGAAGATCCACATCCCTACATATCCCTCATCCTCCATATCAAAAATATAATCTGTCTCCTTTTTCGGAATAACTAGAACATGTCCTTTTGTCAAGGGGTTGACATCCAAAAAAGCCAAATAATCATTACTCTCAGCGACTTTATAAGCTGGGATTTCTCCCGAAATAATTTTTGAAAAAATGGTAGACATATATCTATCGATATTAAAATTAAGTAACAAACTTAGATAAATTTGCGTTCATATGCAATTTATAATTGTATGGAATACAAAAGTACAAAAGCAAATTATTCATAAGTATATGCTCATAATGTATGAATGAGCGCTACGCGGTTATCGATCTCTCCCCTGCCTTCAATAACTTATTTACAGCGGAAATATAGCAAAAAGGTACTAGCAAAAAAGGAGCTCTATCTTCTAGAACTCCTTTTTTGCTATTGGTGAGCGGTTATGGCAATACCGCTCATAACCTAATATTATACTATCTTGAAATTTCTAATACTTCCAATTCTATTTCGCCGGCTGGTACGGCTACTTTAGCGATGTCTCCGACCGAAAGACCTAGTAATCCTTGAGCAATCGGCGACTTCACGGAGATCTTACCAGATTTCAAATCCGCCTCCGTTTCCGAAACCAATTGATACGTCATTTCTGCGCCATTTTTCTTGTTTTTAAGTTTAACAATGGAAAGGGCTAATACTTTTGACGTATCTAATTTTGATTCATCAATCAATCGAGCGCTCGACAATACTTCTTCTAACTTAGCGATCTTAGCCTCGTGCATTCCTTGTGCTTCTTTCGCGGCATCATATTCCGCATTTTCCGACAAATCACCTTTGTCACGAGCTTCAGCAATTGCATTCGCTATTTTAAGCCTCCCTTCTGTTTTCAAATATTGAACCTCTTCTTTTAGCTTTGCTAATCCTTCTTCTGTGTAATAAGTTACTTCTGCCATATTATTAATTTAACTTAGTTATTTTATAATTTATTTTACAAAAAGAAACAAGACCACATTATCCTTCGACGGACAATATGGTCTTGCTCTTTACGAAAATAAGAAATTTCTTTTATATTTCCAAATTAAAAAAAATCATTCTTCGTCCACAAATTTATACCCCAACCCCCTTACCGTTTGAAGATATGTAGGTTTATCGGGATTGTGTTCTATTTTCTTGCGTAGGCGCACCACATGCATATCCAGTGTACGCGTATTGACATTTGAGCTGTAGCCCCAAACCACTTCCATAAGTTCTTCCCGCGTGATTTCTTTCCCCATATTTTGAAGAAAATGTAGCAAAATCCTATTTTCCAATATTGTCAATTCGATTTTTTTGCCATCCCTAACGAGTGAATGTATCTGTGGGTGATGCTCTGTACTTCCAAATATGTGAATATCTTTATTACTTTTGGGGACAAAAAATCGTACCTTATTTTCTATCATTGCGACCAATACATCCATATTAAATGGTTTAGTAATATAATCGGTAACCCCGTAGCTATAGGCATCAATTTTATCTACATCCTGAGATTTGGCCGTCATCATGATAATGATCTTTTCAAACCCCGCTTTACGTACAGCTTCACATACTTCAATTCCTTCTTTTCCTGGAAGCATCCAATCCAAGAGGACAATATCTGGTTGCTCCTCGAGAATCATCTTCTCCGCTTCCAAACCGTTACCGCTCTGAATGACATTATAATCTTCAGTTTGCAACCTATGACTGACCAAAAATCTCAAATTTTCGTCGTCCTCTATGACCGCCACTGTAATATCTCTATCCATAAATTAAACTTTTTTAATATCTAATGGAAAAGTAAGCGTAAAAACCGTACCAATACCAAGTTGGCTTTCTACTTTTATTTCTCCGCCCATAAATTCGGTAATTTCTTTACAAAAGGCCAAGCCCAAACCAATACTTCCTTGTTGATTAAATTGGTTCTTTACGCGATAAAATTTCTTAAAAATACTATTAAATTCCTTTTTATCTATACCTATTCCTTGATCTTTAAATATAATAACAAAATTTCTCTTATTTTGTTGAACCTCAACCTCTAAAACTTTCCGATCAATCGGTGAATACTTATATGCATTGTCGATCAAGTTCTGAAAGACACTGTTCAATAAGACGGGGTCGGCGTATAGTTCATTATGCACGGTAATGGAATAATGAAGTTTTAGATCAGCATATTTCAATTTAAATGCATCGAATACCCGTTCGCAAAATTCTTTCAGGTCAATATACTCGCCATTGAATTTCATAGATTTATTTTCTATTTGTGCGAAAGAAAGCAGCTTATTCATCAAACTATTCAATTTATCGGCTTCTTGATCCAATATTCTACCATACATTTCCCGCTCTTTGATAGATAAATTCTCTGCACTCTTGATGTTATTACCTGCAATTTTAATAACACTAACAGGTGTTTTAAATTCATGGGTCAGATTATTAATAAAATCGTACTGTAATTGATACAGCTTACTATTAATCATCACATTACGATATATTAAATACCCAATAGACAACATAATCAGATATAAAACGGATAGCGCGGCTATTACAGGAAAAAAACGTTTATTGACTTCTCTTTGAACATAATCCTGAGAGGTGTCAAACTGTAATTTATAATCTGAAAGCGCACCTGGTAGTGGAAGTTCTGTACTGAGGTAGGGTTCGCTTTCCGTCACTCCTTGTTCAACAATAGGCTTTATATAAATATCTTCATATAAGCTGGGATACTTATTTACAATTTTAATTTTTCGAGGATCAATGGAAAACACAAACATATCCTGTTCATACGTACTTTCGGGCAGATTTCCATCACCCATCATCGCTTTATACGCTACTAAATCCGAAATCCTCGGAATATTCATATAGGTTATTTTACCGGGTTGCACAGAATAGAACACTTTATAAATTTCGTTATCTGTAATGCGGATGGAATCGGTAAGCCGATCCAGGTAACCAACAAGTTTTAAGACCATATTATTAAACTCGTCAGAATAGTTACGGTATTCATCCATATTCTGCCGCTCGCTTATAAGTCTATTATCTTTATTCAGGTAATAATCGTAGCTTGCTTTTGACGATATCAATAAGTTATTAAATTTTACGCCTTTAGCTAAAGAATCCTTATTTGTAAAGACCAGATCAAAGAAAACAATTTTATTCACAAATGGAAATTTCCGTAAAACTGAACTAGATAGCTCAGAAGCCTGAGTAGAATCTATATATCCTTGATAATAGGAAACTTCGGGAATTTTAGTACTAAAAAATTCGTTAAAAGGCTTGATGGATTCGTCGAACACTTCCACTTTCCTGTTGTTGAATTCGGTCTCCACGAAATTAATGGTCATATTACGGGCTAGAAAGCCAGACACTACAAACAACATCGTTACCAACAACAAAAATGCGAGTAGCAATCCAAGATTTTTCCGATACTTGAAATCAAATTTACCCATTTCAATCTAGATACATCGCCAAAAAAGCTTCTACTTCTTGGTAATATTCAATCGTATTCTCTTCTTTTCTAAAACGTTTACCTTCTTCCTCTTTGTAAACATAACGAATAGGAACATCTCTATTTTTTACCTTTTGAACGAATTGATTGGCATCCGTGACACTGCTATGTTTATCTTTACCTCCTTGGAAAAACAGAATCGGTATATTAACTTTTTCGGTATGAAATAAAGGTGAGATCGCTTTAAACAGTTCATATTCTCTCGTTGGATCGCCAATGATCTGGGCATACAACTTGAGATACTGTTGATAATAGGGCGGTATTTCTTTAAAATAGGTAAATAAATTAGTGTACCCCGAGGAGGAAATAGCACACTTGTAGAGCGTAGGGTTAAAACAAGCAGCATACAATGCGGAATACCCACCAAAACCAACCCCCATGATCGCAATACGATTTTTGTCTGCAATGCCCTGGTGAATAAGCCATGTTACGCCATCCGATATATCATTTTGAATCTCCCCGCCCCATTGCTTGAATCCCGCGGTAAAAAACTCTTTCCCAAACCCTGTTGACCCTCTATAATTTACCTGAAAAACCGCATATCCCCTGTTCGCCAAAAATTGTACTTCAGCATTGAATCCCCAAATATCTCTTCGATTAGGCCCATCATGTACTAGAACGACCACCGGATAGGATTTTTGCTCTTTTAATGGATAAGTTAAATAGCCTTTTATCGTTTTTCCGTCCCTGGAATAATAGGAGACTTCCTTCATTTCGCCTAAATACCTTCCCGTCAACTTTGGATTTTGGGCAGTCAGCTCGACTACCTTATCGCTATCTGTATGATAGTAGTATATACTACCTGGATTACGATCCGTATACGTTTTAAAAACAAGCGTATTGAACATCGAATCTACATCCAATATATCGATACTATAGTCGTTAAATTTTTTTTTGATATGTTTATATATTTCTGCTAACTTGGGGTTATGAATGACAACTTCTTTATGGTTTTTATAAACGGTGCTAAATAGAGGTTCTTCATTGGAAAAAAAGTAACCCTCTCTATTGACATCTGCATCTTTGTCGGCAAATATAACTCGCGTTTCTCTCCCATGTTGAATTCCCATCTCTACCAAAGCGAGTTTATCGCGGCCGATATTGGATAGCGCATACATACTATTCACATCTCCCTTTGCCGGACCCAAAGGAAAAATTGTCGATTCAAAGTCCGTTTTTATTACACTGTTAAAAGGTAATCCCTCTTCTGCACGATACCAAAATGTTTCTACAACGCTATCGCTACTCATCACCAATCGTACTTTTCCATCGCTGGAAGCAAACCAAGAAGAAAAGTTACCTGGATTCTGATCGACCAGCATAGCTCCGCCTCCATCCAATCGAATGCGGTACAAGTCAAAAACTGAAGAATCCCTTTTATTCATCAAAGCCAAAATATTACCGCCGAAAGAACGAGGCGTATTAAGCCATCGGATTTGATGGTCGTCAACAGGTATCAAGGGTTTTGACAACTCATACCTGATGTCTATTGTGTATAAACGAAGGCTATCTTCAAATGATTGCGAATTAGAATATACTATAGAATCATTAGTCGCCCAGAAGAAATACTGCACATTCATATTGTCCTGATAGGTCAGCTGCTTGGAAGAGTCCGGATTAACGATATCCAACACAAAAATATTCCGGCAGTGATCTTCCAACCCCAAATATGCGACCTTACTTCCGTCGGGAGAAAGTTTAAAGCTCGTTTTCTCTGTTTTCTCAAAAAAATCTTGTATAGGAATCCTGCTTTCCTGAGAACCTCCACAGGAACACAGAAAAAATAATATGTAAAAATAAATATTCAGCTTATTCGTCAACCACATCTTAAATACCTCGTATCTTCAAATATTAGAAAATTTTAACACTTCTATTGCATTGCAACCTTAATTTTACAGCAATCTATAAAAAATCGGAAATCGAGATATAAAAAATATTGTAATTTTGCGGCATGTACTTATACAATATTTCCATTATCGTCGATGACGAGAATCATCAACAGCTGATAAATTGGGTAAAAAAAGATTGGCTTTCAAAAATTCAAGGCGAAGTAAAGTTTTTAAAAATGCTCAATACTCCTCATGAAGGTTCCACCTATTGTGTGCAAATTATTGCCGACAATGAGCAAGCTATTTATTCTTTCCAAAAAGAGTACGTGTCAGTTCTTCAAGAACACATCGCCTTATACTATCTGGAAAAAGCTTTTATATTCGATAGTACTATGGAATACATTTCAAATATTGACGAAAGCACTTAAGAACGCTTTTTTTATTAATGTTGGAATGGGGATACTCTTTCTTCTTTATTACGGTATTTTTTATACCACAACAATCCAACTCCGGCACCTACGATGAACGGAATAGATAGAAGAAATAAGATACCATCATTTAATCCTTTACCCTGCGTATTTTCCCCTTGCGTACTATTTTCCGCATTCAACGAACACATCGCACATTGTGCGACTACTGCATTCGGCTGAAAAAGCAGCGTAAATGCAAAAAAAATCGTGGTAAGAATAAACAAGGATGATCCTTTCATAATACAAACTTACAAAATTAAAACTCAATTGGTGTTTTAGATTATTTTTTTGAAGGTTTCAATAGTTGGAGTATTAAATTAATCTATTACCCCATATCCTCTATGATTAAGGATTCTTTTTTAAAAGGGTTTCAAATTTTTCCCAAAAACCATCTATCGGTAGCGGTGCAGTTAGACGAACAGACTCTTCCTTTATAGGGTGTACGAATTCCAACGACCTGGAATGTAAACAAATGGTTCGACGAATACTACCTCGTGGATACCCATATTTATTATCGCCTACAATGGGACAGCCCATATATGCCAACTGACATCGAATTTGATGCGTACGCCCGGTAAGTGGCTTTACTTCCAATAAATAATATCCTTCTAAATGCCCAACAACCTGATAATCCAGTTCTGCATAACTTCCATTTTTCACTTCACGATCATAAGCCTTGGTAATCATCTTTTTACGATCCCGGAGTAACCAATTTGTTAGCTTACCCGACGAGTCAGCCGGTTTATTCTTAACCAAAGCCAAATAGGTCTTTTCTATTTTCCTATCGTGAAAAAGACGATTCATGCGATCCAGTCCCTTACTTGTTTTGGCTAGTAGGATCATACCACTAACGGGACGATCCAATCGATGAATAACACCGACAAATGCCTCATTGGGTTTGTTGTATTTAATCTTCAGATATGTTTTTACCATCTCTTCAAGAGATGTATCTCCTGAAGGATCTACTTGCACGATATCACCACCACGTTTATTAATGGCGATATAATGATTATCTTCAAATAGCACGTCTTTATCCGTGATTCTATCCATTGTAATTCTTAATTATAAACGGCTCCTTGCTTTTTATCCATCCTGAACGACACGACTGCGAAACAGACATCAGGGGCAAGTATCGAATCCCGTAGAATCTTTATCAGCCAAAACTCTCTCCAAAGTCGATATGATAGCGAAAGTTATTTTACAGTATCCTGTTCGCTCTCTAGTTGCTTGGCTTCCTCTTTTGCTTTCTTTTTAAAGAATCCCCTTAGCAGAAAGTTACTTTGCAAGGCTTCCATATTTTGATCTAGTTTTTGTGTACTCAGATTCAGGTTTCTCAGTATCTGCTTGATTTCATCTGCTGCTGCAGGATCGTTTGTCAAAACACCAAGCGCATTATCCGGCCGATTGAGCCGTGCAGAAGTTTCATTCAGATTATTCATCAAAGCTGTTGCTGTCTGTGTGACTCCCTGTAATTGAGCAGCGGACTCTCTCAAACTTGCAAAAACCTGCGTATCTGTTGTCAAATCATGGATTAGCCCCTGATTGTTATTCAGTTTTTTGGTCAATAAAGCTAAGTTTGCAGAAGCCTGATTGGCATCAGACATCACTTTATTTAAGCTGTTTACTGACCCTATTAAAGAGGTGGATATTGTCGAATCCGTCAGCAGCGTACCAACAATACCTTTTCCATCAACCATATCTTTGGATATCAACGCAAAATTTTTAGTGATTTCAACTAAATTCTCGTTATTGGTTTGCAATGTCGCAAACATCGCCTCCGTATCAGTTCCTTTTCCAGACTCAATAACATCACCGTTTTTGAGTGGGGATGCTTCGTTGGTTCCACCGATAAGATTGACAATAGCATTACCGATCAAACCGTCCGAACCTAATTTAGCGACGACGTTTTCTCGGATAAATTGACTGGATTTCTCTTCAATATGCATCACGACTTTCACATCATCGATACTTTGAAACTTGATCTCTTTAACGGTACCTACCTTAACCCCGGAAAACCAAACATTATTACCGACTTTCAATCCTTTTACGTCGTGGAAATAAGTTGTTACCACCAAATTTTTACTAAATTTATTTTGTTGTGTCCCCAAGACAAGTATGCCTGCTACTAATATTACTAGTCCTAATAACACGAATAAACCTACCGTTATAGACCTTTTTTTCTCGCTTGTACTCATATGTTTTAAACAATAAAATTATAATCGTAAAATGGTTTAACACGTTCATCCTCCGTGTCAAAAATCTGTTCAAATGTACCCTGTCGTTCAAATTTCCCCCCTAGCAACATGACCATTCGATCTCCGACCATCTTTGCACAAGCCAAATCATGCGTAATAATAATCGAAGAAGTTTTATATCTTTCTTGAACTTCGTTAATCAATGAATTAATATCCAAACAGGTGATCGGATCTAATCCGGCAGTAGGCTCATCATACAGCATTATATCGGGACGTAGAATCAAGGTGCGTGCGATACCAATACGTTTACGCTGGCCTCCTGATAGTTCCGAAGGCATCTGATTGATCGCCTGTGATAATCCGACTCCATCTAACACTTCTTCAACTTCCTTATTAATTTCTGCACGTGTTAAATTACGTTTATTCCGTACTAATGGGAATTCCAGGTTTTCGCGAACCGTCATACTATCGTATAAAGCACTATTCTGAAACGAAAAACCGATCCGTTGGCGCAGCGCTCTTAGCTCACGTTCGTCTAATTTATTCACCAACTCACCTAATACCTTAATATCGCCGTGATCAGGCTTTAAAAGTCCTGATATTAATTTAATTAAAACGGACTTTCCTGTTCCTGATCTTCCTAAGACAACTAAATTCTCTTTGTTATACAAGTTCAGTTCTACATCACGTAAGATATGTAAATCACCGAAAGATTTACTCACCTTATCGACATTAATTACTACATCTTCGTAGTTTATATTTCGAGCTTCCTTTTCCATGATTTAAAAAAAAGATAAAACTTGTACAATCAATAGTTCTTCAATAAATACCAAGAACATAGAAGACACTACCGCCGTGTTAGCCGCTTTTCCAACTCCTTCTGTACCTTTAGAAGAATTATATCCAACGTAGCAACTGGAAAACCCTATGGTAAAGCCAAACACCACCGCGCGTATTACCATCGCAAAAACATCTTTAACGGCTATGGATTCAAACACCTGATTAAAAAAGCTCAACATGGTAATATCATCTTTGGCCGCTATACTCAAGTACCCTCCCAATAACCCAATACCAGCTACGTAAAAACAAAGAACCGGAATCATCGTTGTAGTTGCTATAATCCGACTTACAATTAAAAATTTAGTCGGATTCGTACCGGATACTTCCATCGCATCAATTTGTTCTGTTACATTCATCGAACTCAATTCCGCACCGATTTGTGATCCAACTTTACCTGAGGCAATCAATGCGGTCACTAACGGCGCCAATGCTCTGACGATAGCAATGGATATTAAAGCCGGAAGCATTGATGTTGCGCCAAACTCTTCAAGGGAAGGGCGTGATTGTTTCGTGAATACAAAACCAACGATAAAACCCGTCAAGCTAATCAGCGGAAATGATTTCCACCCAATCTCATAACATTGTCTGATAATCTCCTTTAATTCATATGGTGGCGATACCAACTCGCGTAGAAATCGCATAAAAAACCGGTGTATCTTAGCGAATTCAATCAGTAGACTCTCTATTTTTCTTCTCATTAATTTTCTGAAGTTGGTTCTTTATACTATCGTATTCATTCAAAGTTTGGGCAAATGTACAAACTTTTTATTTTGTTACTGAAGGTTTGCAAACGATTAAACACCATAAGAATATCAGCAAATGGTAAAATGTTTGGTGTTTTACAAAAAAAAATAAATGCGCTTAAAATTATTTGGTTTCCTTATACCATGATTAGGCACCTCATTAAACCTTCTCTATCCTTTTGAGGTCATATAAAAAACAGCGATTATCATTCATTTCAAATAAAGGACATTATGAAAAATCAGATAACACGACGAATTCTAATAATTGCTTTCCTATTAGTAAGTGTCTTCTCCTTTAATAAAATCAAAGCACAAGGATATGGAAATATGTCTTTAGATGTGTTTTATAACGAATTGTCACCATATGGATATTGGGAAAATGACCCTTCTTACGGCGACATTTGGTTTCCCGACGCCGGATCGGACTTTCGCCCTTATAGCTCCAATGGATATTGGACGATGACCGAATATGGCAACACGTGGGTATCCGACTATCCATGGGGTTGGGCTCCTTTCCATTACGGCAGGTGGGTACATACGAATTACAGAGGTTGGGGCTGGATACCCGGATATGAGTGGGGACCAGCTTGGGTAGATTGGCGTTCGGGAGATGGGTATTATGGATGGGCTCCGATGGCGCCGAGGGTAGGCTTGACTGTCTCTATAGGCCTTCCTGTGAATCTTTGGTTATTTGCGCCTACGCGTCATATTTACGCGAGAGATATGTATCGTTATTCCTATGCGGGTCGATCTAACTTTTTTAATCGGACTACAATCATCAACAATACCTATGTAGTCAACAACCATCATTATTATGGTGGCCCCTCACGAAGGGACCTTGAGCATAGATTAGGCCGTCGTATTACGGTAAGAAACGTGCGTCATGCGGATCGCCCAGGAGCTTCCCGCGCCAACAGCCGTTCGGTTTCTATCTATAGACCTGATATGGACAAAAACAGAAATACACGTTCTGTCTCGCGCAATAACAACATATCCAGAGATAACACTCGCCGTACGGAAACTAACACGTCCCGTAGCAATAACCGAAATACGACCGCAGGACGAGGAGAAAGCTCTAAGAATACCAATCGACAAGTGGCATCCCCCGGACGAAGCAACGGATCGAGAACGACGGGTACACGCGAAATGAAAATAGACCGCAACGGGAATGCGACAATTACGAATGGCAACAGCCGTCAGTCAACCAATCGAACTAATCAGTCGACACAAAAGGTCGACCGTTCGAACCGTTCTAATGGCAATGCAGCCCGTAATGCAACAACGCAAAGTCGACAAAAAGAAAACAGGTCTGAAAGAGTTGCGGCCAAGCCACAACGGGAAACTAGGACATCAAGTCGTCCGTCTGCAGAACGAAGCAACAGGCAACAGACTACACCACCAGCTCAGCGTCAGCAACAACAAAGAGAGCAACGGAGCCAACCACGTACTCAGCAAAGTACCCCACAACGCGTACAACAGGCGAGTGTACGTGAGTCGCGCCCGGCTGCCAGCTCCAGAGTTGAGAGAAGCTCGACGCCAAGCCGTCAAACATCCAATTCATCTGCCAATCGCCGAAGTAGCAATAGCACCGAGAGAAGTAATGGAAGGGGCGGCAGTCGATAATTAAGATTTAATTGAAACAAAGGCGGGCTAGATATAATCTAGCCCGCTTTTTTGTAAATAATCGGTATTATTATCTAAGTTTGTAAGCGACTCAATTCGCGCGTAAAGAAGTATAACAAAGCTTATATGGCAAAACTTATTTCCATCTTAGATAATGACTTTTATAAATTCACGATGCAATATGCGGTCGTGAAATTGTTCCCTAAAGCGAAAGCAAAATATCAATTCATCAACCGAGGAGAGCACAAATTCCCGGCTGGCTTTGACATACAGCTTCGCAAGGCAATAGACGACATGGCGCTCCTTAAGCTGACTCGATCCGAAAAAGAGTTCTTCTCCCAAACCTGTCCGTACATTGATCCTACGTATTTTGATTTTTTACAAGGATATCGATATGATCCGGATGAAGTCGTCGTCCAACAAAATGGAAACGAGGTCACTGTTAAAATCGAGGGGTACTGGTACAGAACAATTCTCTGGGAGGTTCCCATTCTTTCGTTGATAAGCGAATTATACTATGAGACCACAGGCGCCATACGTGCGTCGGATGAAGAAGTGATACGTATCGTCGAAAATAAAATGAGTAAATACGACAAGCTCGACATCACCATTGCCGACTTTGGAACTCGCCGCCGCCATTCGTATGACGTTCATGATCTGGTAATCAATACACTAAAAAAACACCAATCTACTACCTTTATCGGAACCAGCAATGTCCATCTTGCGATGAAGTACAAAACAAAGCCCATTGGTACGCATGCTCATGAATGGTTTATGTTTCATGCGGCCAAATATGGTTACAAAATGGCAAATCTATTGGGGTTGGAAAATTGGGCAAATGTATATCGAGGCGATTTAGGGATTGCGCTATCCGACACCTACACTACGGAAGTATTCTTTAAACAATTTGACAAAAAGCTTACTAAACTTTTTGACGGTGTGCGTCACGACAGCGGAGATGCTATCGTATTCGCTGAAAAAACTATAGATCATTATGTTAGTAAAGGAATAGACCCGTTATCCAAAACTATTGTTTTTTCGGATGGACTAGACTATAACAAAGTAGAGAAAATCGTAAAGTATTGTTCCAACAAGATTGGTCACTCATTCGGCATTGGAACAGATTTCACCAACGATGTAGGATTAGAACGCATGAACATTGTGTTAAAAATGACGGAGGCGCTCCCCGACGAGGGCGAATGGACTCCGGTCATCAAATTATCTGACGAACCTTTCAAGCACACGGGAGACCTCGCCGAAATTGAAATGGCCAAGAAATACCTTCAAATCGACGAACATGCATAGAGACGTATACGGAGAAGCCTTATTCGATTTTTACACGAATGGTGCATTGAAAACATCTCTTTTACTACATAGCAGCTACGGTGATATCGAGGAAATGCCCATTGAAGTTTTTTACCGAGATGAAGATGACCTGCCCGAACTCGAGTTCATCGCCCTATCACTCTGCGATGGTAAGGTATTAGATGTTGGTGCCGGAGTTGGTTCCCATGCGTTGTTCCTTCAAGAGAAAGGTTTTGACGTTACAGCACTGGAAGTTTCAGCTACTGCATGCAATATCATGTACCAACGCGGTGTACAACATATCCTACAGGAAGATTTTTTCCGATTAAAAAATCAACAGTTTGATACGCTGCTCTTTTTAATGAACGGGATAGGACTTGCAGGTACCACAGACGGCTTCCGGAATCTGCTACAACACAGTAAATCATTATTGAGCGAAAAAGGCCAATTGCTGTTTGACAGTTCGGATATATCCTACCTTTATGAAGAGTACCGTATTCAACGACCAATCTATTATTTTGGCGAGATAACCTATCAATACGAATACAACGAAAATAAGGGCGAGCCGTTTAAATGGCTATACCTCGATCAAAAGACGCTGATAGACATCGCCAGAGCTGAGAACTGGGTTGTTCAGATTCTATTTGAAGATGATAGCGACCAGTATCTTGTGCGGATGGAGCCAAGGAAGTAAAGGATTAGGGCAACCCTTTTGGGATTGCCCTAATTTATTCTAATCAATCCACTCAAAGCCCGTATAAGGCACCAGGGCGGCCGGTATGCGAATCCCCTTACCGGTCTGGTTGTTTTCAAGTAAAGTTGCTACAATGCGCGGCAAAGCTAATGCCGATCCATTTAGGGTGTGGGCCAATTGCATTTTTCCTTCCGTATTTTTAAAACGCACTTTCAATCGGTTAGACTGATAGGTTTCAAAATTAGAAACGGAGGATACTTCTAACCAGCGCTTTTGCGCCGTACTATAGGTTTCCATATCGTAAGTCAAAGCGGAAGCAAAGCCCATATCCCCCCCACAAAGACGCAACACGCGATACGGCAGTTCCAATTTTTGCAATAAAGATTGCACATATTGGCTCATTTCTTCCAATACGTCATATGATTTATCTGGATGTACGATCTGTACAACTTCCACCTTATCGAACTGGTGCAAACGGTTCAAACCGCGTACATGGGCACCGTATGAACCTGCTTCACGACGGAAACAAGGTGTGTATCCACAGTGTTTGATCGGAAAATCCTCTTCCCTAACAATTACATCACGATAGATATTCGTAATAGGCACTTCTGCGGTAGGAATTAAATACAGATCATCTTGTGTTACATGGTACATCTGGCCTTCTTTATCTGGCAATTGCCCTGTAGCATAGGCGGATGCTTCGTTCACCACAATAGGAACCTGCACTTCTTTGAAACCTACTTTTTCTGCTTCGTCTAAAAAGAAATTAATTAATCCTCTCTGCAAACGTGCACCCTTTCCTTTATAAACCGGAAACCCCGCTCCCGCTACTTTTGTTCCCAATTCAAAATCGATAATATCATATTTTGCTGCCAATTCCCAATGTGGAAGTGCACCTTCTTCTAACTCTGGAATCGTACCATACTCAAAAACAGTTTCATTATCTTCTGCCGCTACACCTTTTGGCACCGAAGTATGGGGTAAATTGGGCAAATGAAGTAATTTATCATTTAATTCCTTTTCCGTGCTTTCTAAATCGGTCAACAAATTCTTTATTTGCTCTTTATATCCCGACGATTTCGCTTTCACGGCTTCAGCTTCTTCCTTGTTACCTTGGCGCATTAATTCCCCAATTTGCTTTGCGGAAGAATTGGCCTCTGCTGATAATGCGTCTGATTCGCTTTGAATCTTGCGGCGTTGCTCATCCAATAAGATGATTTCGTCGACTAAATTCAAATCCTTGAAATTCTTAACGCTTAATCTTTCGATTACCGTATCCCTGTTCTCACGGATATAATTTAATTGCAACATAAATATTTATTTTTTTATAGGGACAAAGATAAGAAGACGAAGCGAGAAAGACCGCATCATGTATGTTGATAGTTCAGGAAAAAAATCCACTTGAAACCTAGACTTTATTTTTTATTATGTTATATTTGCTTAACGTAACAACTCGTATTAGTACGATACACGAAACGTATTTATCAGTTTTTTTTCATGAACAAATATTTCCCTCAACAAACCGTCTTTTCAAAGCATTTCCTTGCTTTATTGGTCATTCTTATCTTTTCCTTCACATCTGAGGAAGTGGCGTTTTCACAAACAAAAGGCAAACCCAACATTATCCTTATTCTTGCCGATGATTTAGGTTATGGGGACGTGGGCTACAACGGACAAAAGCTGATCCAAACACCATATATTGATCGGTTGGCGGCAGAGGGCATGCGTTTTGATCAATTCTACGCCGGAACATCCGTCTGCGCGCCTTCAAGATCCGCTTTGATGACGGGACAACATAGTGGTCATACCTACATTCGGGGAAATTTAGGTGTAAACCCAGAAGGACAATACCCTATTGCCGATTCAGTGTTGACTATTGCGGAGGTGTTGCAGCAAGCAGGATATATAACAGGAGCGTTTGGAAAGTGGGGACTTGGCCCCGTACTCTCCGAAGGTGACCCAACCAAACAAGGCTTTGATCGCTTCTTCGGTTATAATTGTCAGTCACTAGCACACCGTTACTACCCTACGCACTTATGGAAAGATACAACTAAAGTTATCCTAACTGAAAATGGCGATCTTGCGTATCAAGAACAGTATGCTCCAGAGCTGATTCAACATGAGGCATTGGCATTTATCGAAGAGAACAAAGAAAAGCCGTTTTTTCTTTTTTTGCCACATATCTTACCACATGCTGAACTTCTTGTTCCTGAGGACAGTTTATTCTATCAATATAAGGGCAAATTTCCGGAGGAACCTTATCTCGGCGAGGATTACAAAAAGGGAACCAGACCGGCTGGCTATACCTCGCAGCGCTATCCGCGCGCCACCTTTGCTGCGATGGTTGCTAGATTGGATCTGTACGTTGGACAGGTGTTGAATAAACTACAGTCACTGGGACTGGACGAGAATACGCTAGTTATTTTCAGTAGCGATAATGGACCACATCGCGAAGGTGGTGCTGATCCGCTTTTTTTCAATAGCAATGGCGGATTGCGCGGATTAAAGCGGGATTTGTATGAAGGGGGGATTCGCGTTCCATTTGTGGCCCATTGGCCGGGCACGATCCAAGCAAAAAGTAATTCCAATCATTTGGGCGCCTTTTGGGATATCTTTCCGACTTTTGCCGAAATTGCCGGAGTACGAAACTCAAATGCGGTAGATGGGATTTCTTTGCTAAATACGTTGCTCGGGGAAAAAGAACAGCGCAAACATCCATATTTATATTGGGAATTCCACGAGCAGGGCGGTAAACAAGCTATTAGATCCGGAAGATGGAAGGGAATTCGCTTGAATGCGATGACAGAAAGTCCTCAACAACTTGAACTGTACGATATCACAGAAGATCCTCAAGAAAGACATGATGTAGCCGACAAGCATCCCGAACTTGTAAAGAAAATAGAACGCTGGATGACAGAAGCACATCAGGAAAGCGCAATTTTTCCTTTTACTGTAAGGTGAGTTGTAATCCCCCTCCTACTTTTCATATACGGCATCGTATAATCACCATGATTTAGTATCTTTGATTATGCTATACTTAGTTCCCACCCCAATTGGTAATTTGGAGGATATGACGTTCCGTGCAATTCGTATACTGAAAGAATCCGATCTGATTCTGGCGGAAGATACTCGCACAAGCGCGCCACTTTTAAAACATTTTGGCATTGATAAAAAAGTATTTGCGCATCATCAGCATAATGAGCATAAAGCTGTGGGCGAGATCATCCGGTTCTTAAAAGAAGGTCAACAGATCGCCTTGATCTCGGATGCGGGCACACCCGCCATATCAGACCCTGGTTTTTTACTTGTTCGGCAGGCCATTAAAGAAGGTATTACCGTGCAATGCCTACCCGGGGCAACAGCCTTCGTTCCGGCACTTGTCAACTCGGGCCTGCCCAACGACAAGTTTTGTTTCGAAGGATTCTTACCTGTTAAAAAAGGCCGACAAACCCGGATGAAACTGCTTTCCACGGAAAAACGGACTATGATATTCTATGAATCACCGCATCGTCTTCTCAAAACCATTGAAGAATTCATACAGTACTTTGGCGAAGACCGACAGGCTTCCATATCGCGGGAATTGAGCAAACTATACGAAGAAAATGTACGTGGTACACTTGAAGAGTTAAAAAACCATTTTGAAAACAATCCCATAAAAGGCGAATTCGTATTTTGTGTAGCGGGTGGCGAAACAGCGCAAAGAGATAGGAACACGGAATAAAAAATATTTATAGACATCGGTATCTGCAGAAACATGAATATTTCGTAATTATGTTTTAACTTAGTACTAAAGTTGTCCAACAAATGGGAATATAAAATGAGCATAGATAAGTACATACAAGACGGTCAAGACCCGAAAGTCATTGAGAAAATATACACTAAAATCATCGACATGTTAACACATGGCGAATCGATCAATTATATCGCTCTGCAAAAAAAGCCTGCGGTGACGTTATTGCCCGATAGCATCACGATTAGTAATAAACGCATCTTTTTATGTGAGTTTACCAAACTCGGATTAGCGACCAATTTTGAAATTTTTTCATGGAAAGACATTAAAGACATTGCTTTTAAAGAAGAGATTTTTGGATCTAAAGTTACCGTTATTCCATTTACCGGGGAGAACCTAAGTATCGATTACATTCCTAAAATACAAGCTCGGAAGCTCTATCAGTTAATCAAAGATGCATTGGAGAGTAATAAAAGCGGCGTTGAAAAAAGCACGCCTATTGCAAAAGCTTCCTCTCCCTCGCCGTCATATCCGGCTACGGAGCCTGCACAGGTTAGACCGCGCTATACGGAGCCTGTAAAAAATGAGGCGAATGTAGAGAGATCACCCATTGCTGCACCTACTCCTAAAGTAATAACAGAACAGGATAACACGACGAACAATTTCGGTACCCCGGCGCAGACAGCTGTTCCACTGTCAACTTCAAAGCCGGAAGAAGAGGACGAATTAACCCAGAAGTTAAAAAAGCTAAAAACACTTTACGACAAACAGTTGATCACTCAGGCGGAATACGAGACGAAAAAATCAGAAATCCTGTCGCAGTTATAGCACAATCAAAAGGGGATCGGTCTTTTAAACGGACACAAACCCGGTATAATGACAATAGTAGCAGATGAAGAACAACTACCTGTTGGCGCTGTTAAGTGCCTTTATTCTTTGGCTAGCGTGGCCACCCATTCCTTATAGCAGTATTTTCCTTTTTGTAGGTTTCGTTCCTTTGCTGATTGCGTGTGAACGTGTGATGCGTAGTACCTTCACCAAAAAAGGCAAAAAGATATTTATCCTGGCTTTTGTAACAGGCTTTGTTTGGAACACCGCTTCTATATACTGGGTATTTAATGCCATGAATGCTTATCTACCGGCATGGGTTTCCATACTGATTTCTTTGATCCCATTCGGACTAGCACCACTGTTAATGGCTTTAGTATTTCGGTTATACTATCAATTACGCAAACGCAACACCGTCTTTCTAAGCTTTTTCGGATTGATCGCCTTCTGGATCACCTACGAATATCTACACCAAATATGGGATCTATCCTTCCCGTGGATGACGCTAGGCAACGGTTTTGCTAATTTCCATCAGCTGATACAATGGTATACTATTACTGGCGTATACGGTGGCACTCTTTGGGTATGGGCAACGAACGTTCTTATTTTTCTCCTGATATGGCAACGCATCAGCAAAACAGAATCAATATCTACTAAAAAGCTTGTTATTTCCGTTTTCTCACTTGTATTAATCCCGAGTGTAATATCCATTATCCAATATATTTCTTACGAGGAGCACGTCAATCCCTCGGAAATAGTGGTCGTACAGCCCAATATAGATCCTTACGAAAAGTTCGGATCTATACCTCCAGAGGATCAACTGCACAACCTCATTACCTTGTCGGAAGGTGTTGCAAAACCAAATACAGAATTTTTCATTTGGCCTGAAACGGCTGTTTCAGCTCGAGGCAGAATCGACGAAGAGGAATTCAGAACATATTCAGCTTATGAAGGGATAAGTCACTTTTTGGAGAAATATCACAACGGAAACGTCCTCTCAGGTATCGAAAGCTATCGAATCTATATGAATCAAGCGACACCGACAGCGAGTCGCTATGGAAACGTTTTCGTAGATAGTTATAATGCCGCTGTGTTGATAGATGGGTCGTCTAAACTCCAGTTCTACCACAAGTCAAAGTTAGTACCCGGGGTTGAGCAGATGCCATTTGGCAGTGCACTATCGTTTATGAAACCTTTGTTCGATCATTTTGGGGGTACCACAGGCGGTTACGCCAGTGACCCCGAGCCTACGGTATTTTATTCAGCAAGCGGAATAGGCGCCGCTCCGGTAATATGTTACGAGTCGATTTGGGGAGATTATGTCGCGCAGTATGTTAAAAAAGGGGCCCAATTTATCGCTATAGTGACTAACGATGGATGGTGGAAGAACACCTCTGGTAAAGATCAACATCTTCAGTATGCGAAGCTTCGGGCCATTGAGAATCGACGCTGGGTGGCACGATCTGCTAATACAGGGATTTCAGGTTTTATAAACCAACGAGGCGACATTGTCCAAAAAACGGCCTGGTGGGTACCGGCAGCTTTATCTCAGGAAATAAATTTAAATGAGGAACTCACTCTTTATACTAAGTTGGGTGATGTAATCGTGTATTTGTCCCTAATCGGCAGTTTAGTGTCGATTGCGCTACTGCTAAGACCAAAATCCAAATAATGGTATTAAAATTACATTACATTCGTTAAATTTGCGGCTATGCATGTATATTTAGACAATGCCGCTACAACGCCTTTGGATTCGGAGGTCTTAGAAGTAATGGTAGAAACCATGAAAAACGATTTTGGAAACCCCTCTTCAATCCATTCTCATGGGCGTCAAGTGAAAACGATAATTGAAAAAGCAAGAAAGACCATAGCGACCTTACTACACGCTTCTCCTTCCGAAATATTTTTTACTTCTGGGGGTACCGAAGCCGATAATATGGCTATTGTACGCTCTATCGAAGATTTCGGCATTACACATGCGATCACATCCCCGATAGAACACCACGCCGTACTTCACACCTTGGAAGAGCTGGAAAAAACAGGTAAGATACACTTGGATTTTCTCCGTTTGGACGAGAAAGGCAACATTGATCTCTCGCATTTGGAATCGCTACTTACCACCAATCCGCGAACTTTTGTATCTATAATGCATGCTAATAATGAACTGGGCAATTTAACGGATATCAAACGTATCTCAGAAATCTGTAAACAATACAACGCAATCTTCCATTCGGACACGGTACAGACGATGGGACATTATGTGCACGATTTATCCGAATTAAAGATTGATTTTATTACGGGAGCCGGGCATAAATTTCACGGTCCGAAGGGTGTGGGTTTTTTATACATTAACGGGAAGAATAAAATAAAGCCCTTTATATACGGAGGAGCGCAAGAGCGCAACATGCGCGGTGGAACTGAAAACGTATACGGTATTGCAGGCCTCGCGAAAGCATTGGAAATAGCCTATCGTGATATGAACGACCACCAACTATATATCCAAGGTTTAAAGGATTACATGAAACTGGAATTGCAAAAAGCCATTCCCCATATCAGATTCAATGGAAATACAGAAGCGGACAACTCATTATATACTGTATTGAATGTATCTCTACCCTGCACGGATATGAGCGATATGCTTTTATTTAACTTAGATATTTCGGGGATATCTGCCTCCGGCGGAAGCGCTTGTAGTTCAGGTTCGGATATAGGATCTCATGTTTTACGTGGTATTAAAGCAGATAGTTCACGTCCCTCGGTTAGGTTTTCCTTTAGTAAAAACAATACAAAGGACGAAATAGACTTTGTAGTAGCAAAGCTAAAAACGCTCTGTGAATGAGTCAGTAACCTGAAAGAAGACCTATGGTCTCCTCTTTTAGGTTATTGTCATTTTATCTTTTCTAGTTGATAATTTTCTGCCAAATCTCCGGTAATCGTATTCCCAGCTAAATCCAGTTGCCAGAGTATACCGTCAACGATCTTATATTCGTAGTCCAACCCCTCTAGTACTAGATTATTTTTTTCTATCTTCCAATTTCCATTTTTTATAAACTTGTCGGATGATTTCCCGACGTATATATATATCAATTCGTAAGAATGATCTTTACTTAATGCCAGTACGGTATTGATTGTTTCACAATCTGCACAGGGTAATTTACCTGAGTAGTGACCAATAACGTTCGCAGAAAGAAACTCTAAATTTTCTTTTTTATCAAGCGTATTGGATGACTTCTTATTATTTATACAGCTAATAAATAATAAAAAAGCGACTAGAATAGAAAACAATATCGTGGAAAATGTTCGCATTTACTTCATTTGCTTATGCCTTTCAAAAAGGATACCAAAATTCAGCAATAGCATTTTTTTTAGTCACTAATCATCGTCATCATCAAAACCTGTTGCCAAATTGTATGCATTCTGAAGCTCCCCCAAAGCATGTGTATTTCTTACCTTACGAGCCACGTGCATTCCCAGTTGATAAATCTTTAACGCTTCCTCTTTATTGTTTTCCTTCTCTAAAAACTTCCCATAATGATAATATGTACCCACGTAATCCGGAAAATTTTCTACCAAATCTTTAAATCCTTTTTCCACCTTTTCCATATCCTCAGCCTTTAGGTATTCCATGGTGAGTGCATATTTTAAAAAAGGATCCTGAGGACTTTCCGCTACAAACGACAATAATTGTGTTAATCTATCCATGAAAAAGATTTCTATATTATTTCACAAAATAAGTCAAAGCAATTCTAAAAACAAAACGAAGGCTTATAATGTCCTGTATTAAGTAGATTTCTAGAAAGGATAATAATCTCAAACAAATCTTTTATTTATGCACATTCTTTTGTCGCTCGCCGCGACGTGGCATTCCTTTTTTCCGCAAAAAGGAATCAAAAACTCGTCGCTGTACCCATTTGCAACAGCGATTCGTGCCTCCTCCTGCTATTGGCAAATGGCTAAGGCGACATTTGTCGAATTGTAAGGGTGCTGCGTTTGTATGTTAAGCACAAAAGCTGTTGGATAGCACGGAAGAATATATAGCATGTGCGCGGATTACTTATCTCGTCTCATTTACAGCGGCGGAAAAACAAAGAGAATGAAGCTGGATACGTGCGGAGGGAGAGGCCTTGGGGGCTCCAAGGACTAGGCCTCCGCGGCCAATGAGTGGAAGTAAACTAGATTAATTTAATCCTTCCTTTATTATCCCTGCCCGTATCAAGATTAACCTAAAGTCTACACTCTAAATTACTATGCTAGCATACAAAATGACAAAAAATTGACCGAGACTGATAAGGGAAGATTCGGATAAAATAGTAGGTTTGTATAAACGCTATTAATTATGAAGATATTAGTTTGCATCAGCAATGTCCCCGACACGACATCTAAAATAACTTTCACGAATAATAACAGTGAATTCAACAACACTGGAATTCAATACATTATAAATCCATACGATGAAATTGCACTATCTAAAGCCGTGGATCTCGTAAATGGAGGAGCCGACGGAACAGTTACTGTAATTAATGTCGGTGACGTTTCTACGGAGCCCACCATCCGGAAAGCGCTTGCGATTGGCGCCGATCAAGCAATACGCGTAAATGCTACTCCTAAGGACGCGTGGTTTGTCGCCAACCAAATTGCGGAATATGCAAAATCAAATGATTTTGATTTGATTTTAACCGGACGGGAATCCATCGACTACAACGGAGCACAAGTACCTGCAATGCTTGGCGAGCTTCTTTCGATTCCCTCGGTTTCTATTGCTAAAAAATTGACTATTGAAGGCAATGAAGCAACCATCGAGCGTGAGATAGAGGGTGGCAAAGAAGTGCTGACAGCGAACTTACCGGTTGTTGTAGGTACTGCTGAAGGGGTAGCCGAGCCAAAAATCCCGAACATGAGAGGCATTATGGGTGCCCGTTCAAAACCGTTGGAAATCGTCGAACCGATAGCAGTAGCAGCCTTGACATCCTTTAGTCACTATGAAACGCCAGCCATACGAAGTAACGTTAAATTGATCGAAGAAAGCAATGTAAATGAGTTAGTAAACTTATTGCATACCGAAGCAAAAGTTATTTAATCACTTAATTAAGAAATGACATGTCAGTATTAGTATATATAGAAAATACCGAAGGGTTACTTAAAAAATCGGCTTTTGAGGTTGCTTCTTATGCGTCACAAATTGCAAATCTACAACAGACCCAAGCCGTAGCTATTTCCATCGGAGATGTGGCCGATACTGAGTTGCAAAAGTTAGAAAACTATGGAATCAGTAAAGTTTTAACGGTGACTAACGATAACCTTAAATCTTTTATTAACCAGGCATATGCTTCTATAATTGCTGCCGGTGCACAAAAAGAGGGGGCAGATATCGTCGTACTGTCGAATTCATTCAGCGGAAAAGGTCTCGCTCCCCGCATTGCGACAAAGCTGGAGGCTGGTTTAGTATCAGGTGCAATAAGTATCCCTACCTTCAACGCTGATTCGACTGAGGTGAAGAGAACTGCTTTTTCAAGTAAAGCCATTGCAACGGTAACCATTACTTCACCGATTAAGGTAATTACCTTATCTCCAAACGCATTCGAAGTCGAAGAACATAAGGTATCAGCACAAATAGAAAATTTTGTACCTGAGATCGCGACGACGGATTTTAACACCATAGTGAAAGAAATTGTGCGTGCTACAGATAAAATTTCTCTTCCTGAAGCCGAGATTGTTGTTTCTGCAGGGCGGGGACTTAAAGGACCTGAAAACTGGGGAATGATAGAAGAACTAGCAGATGTATTAGGTGCAGCTACTGCCTGCTCTAAACCCGTATCCGATGCAGGCTGGAGACCACATGCTGAGCATGTCGGTCAGACCGGGATAGTGGTAAGTCCTAATCTTTATATTGCCATAGGCATTTCAGGAGCGATCCAGCATCTTGCGGGAGTAAGCTCTTCCAAAACAATAGTTGTCATCAATAAAGACCCTGAAGCACCCTTCTTCAAAGTAGCGGACTACGGGATAGTGGGTGATGCTTTCGTCGTTGTACCACAGCTTATTGCTGCGCTAAAGACGTACAAGGGAAATTCGTAAATAGGTCAAGGGATATAGGCGACCTGAGCAGAAAACTGCTCAGGTCTTTTTATTTGCCATGAATATTTTACATCTTTGCATTACCGTAAGGTGTTTTAGGATGAAGAAAATTAAGCTAGATATAGTGGGCTTGTCGTATAGCCAAACACAGTCAGGCGCATACGCGTTGGTATTGGGAGAAGTGAATGGTAACCGTAGACTTCCGATAATTATCGGAAGCGCTGAAGCGCAATCCATTGCAGTTGAAATTGAAAAAATGACACCGAGTCGTCCGCTTACGCATGACCTTTTTAAATCCTTTGCCGAGACTTTTGATATCAACATCAACGAGGTATTAATTTACAATCTAGTGGATGGAATTTTCTTTGCCAAAATCAGTTGTGTAAAAGATGGGAAAACGACAGAAATTGATGCGCGTACTTCTGATGCCGTTGCGTTAGCCGTTCGCTTTGATTCCCCGATCTACACGTATGATTTTATTATGTCTTCTGCCGGAATCGTCATTGAAAGCAACGATTTTGCGTTCTTGGAGAATATCAGTTCGCCTGCAGAAGCTATTACTCCTCCAACTCCCACAGAAAAACAAAAAGAACAAGCTCCTATTAAACCTGAAGTATCCCCCTACGCTTCACTCACTGACGAACAGCTAGAAAATACACTCCAAAAAGCTATTGAGAATGAGCAGTACGAAACCGCTGCTAAGGTTCGAGACGAAATCGAACGTAGAAAATCATAACGTATATATATGTCTACAAAGTTAAGATTGACCATCATGAATTTCCTGCAATTCTTTGTGTGGGGTGCATGGTTGATTACAATAGCCAACTATTGGTTTGGGACAAAGCAATGGGACGGAACGCAATTTGGGGCTATATTTTCTACCATGGGTATTGCCTCACTTTTCATGCCTACATTAATTGGCATTATTGCGGATAGATGGATCAATGCGGAACGCCTATATATCGCACTGCATTTTTTGTATGCCTTATGTCTAATCTATCTAACACAAGTTAACGAACCTTCAACATTTTTTAATATCATGCTCGCAGCGATGTGCTGTTACATGCCCACGTTAGCCTTATCCAATTCTATCGCGTATACAGCATTGACGCAGGGGCAATATAACCTCATCAAAGCTTTCCCTCCTATTCGTGTATGGGGAACAATTGGCTTTATTGTTGCGATGTGGATAACTAACTTGACGGGAAATAAAGCTACCGAATATCAATTTTATATTGCGGCTGCGGGATCTATCACACTCGCTGTCTATTCGCTTTTCTTCATTCCCAACTGTCCACCTCAGCATCTAACAAAAGCTAACGCAAGTATCACACAGCTACTTGGATTAGAAGCATTTAAGCTTTTCGGAAACTATAAAATGGCCTTGTTTTTTATCTTTTCTATGTTTCTGGGCGCAGCGTTACAATTAACCAACGCATACGGGGATGTTTTTCTCGATGAATTTAAATTTTATCCTAAATACATAGACGCTATCGTGGTGAAATATTCCACCATTATCATGTCTATATCGCAAGTTTCGGAAACACTATTCATCCTAGCAATCCCCTTCTTTCTGCAAAAGTTTGGAATAAAACGTGTAATGCTTATATCGATGGTAGCCTGGGTCTTGCGCTTCGGGTTATTTGCTTATGGAGACCCATTCAGCGGATTATGGATGATTATTTTGTCCTGCATAGTATATGGAATGGCATTCGATTTTTTCAATATCTCAGGTTCTCTTTTTGTGGAGACTACAACGGACTCCAAAATAAGATCTTCTGCCCAAGGTTTATTTATGATGATGACTAACGGATTTGGCGCTGTATTTGGTTCGCTGGCATCGGGATGGCTTATTGATAGATATTATACCTTATCTTTTGACAATATCCACTCCCTATCAAGTTACTTGGACACCAGCCCGGATAATTCCAATTTACACAATTTTATCTCCTCAAGAGGTGTAAATATATCAAACGGAGCTTTTGATCATGCAATCTTCCTAAAAGATTGGTATCATATCTGGATCGCATTCGCCATTTATACGCTCGTGATTGCGGTGGCATTTGCAGTGTTATTCAAACATGAACACCAAAGTCAACAAGTTGTTGGTGAACATTATCACTAATATTTTACTATCTCGCTTTCACTTCTGCAAGCATGGTCATTACATGATCAATAGTGGACTTAGCGGCATCTTTCATTTTCGGATTTCCTTCGTAATCCGCGTCTAGAACAACTTCTTTTGATTTATCTTTATAGGTGAATTTCAAAATGTAACGAGGGATGTGTGATTTCGGATTAGCAGCATCCTTCTTGGTGGTCATATCGTCATCCACATTCCAAAAACCTAATTCCTGCGCTTTACGATGTAGATACAATAGATCATCGTCTCTCATTTTCAGCTTATCTCGCACGAGCTTATTATCATTTGTCAAATACTGATAATCACCAGTTTTTGAATTGAAGGTATTCAACAAGGAATCTGGTGTTCCATAGGTCAATTCAATCGATTCAAAGTCAGAAAAACGATAGGGCGCGTTTTTGATCATCGAAGAATAATAAACTACACAGTAAACAATAAACGGTACTATTATACAAATAGCTAAAAAAATTCTTTTGGTTTTATCCGACATAATTAAAAATAGATTGCACACAAACTTACGATAAAGTATTTAGATGTGAGACACTAGATATTAGATTTGAGATATTAGACTTATTGAATAGCTCCTGGATAGTAGAAACATTTAAGACGAACACAGTCTTTAAATATTCGGTGTACCGCACCTGGTAAAATACTTGTAATACCAAGCATCTTTTAAATTTGAAATCATGACACCTTTTTGCGTAGAAACATGTACGAATTTACCATTGTGTAGGTAAATCCCCACATGATCAATATTTTTTCCGCCAAAAGAGAAAAACACCAAGTCTCCCTCCCGCAATTGATCGTCATATTTACGTTTTATTATTGCAGCCATATCTCTAGAGGTACGGGGTAAATTCTTGCTATAAACTTCCTTATATATCATACCGACAAAAGCGGAACAATCTACACCATCTTTGGTCAATCCACCTAGACGATGTGGGATACCCATCCAATTATCGATAAATGAATACAAAGAATTGTTCATATCTTTAGTGCTCACCCCCAATACATCGGCATAGTGCGACAAGGTGTTTCCCGAACGCCTTGTATCTTTTGAAGGAGCCACAGTGCTTCGATCTGCGGGAGGTTTTCCATATGAATACCCTTTTTTCTTGGCCCCGCAAGAGGCTACAAATATACAAAATGCAACAGCTGCTGCGATAAACTTAATTTGTTGAATCCTATTTCTACCCATCAACACAAATGTATTGGCTCAAGACGGAGAATAAAACCCTCTTTTTTCCACAATTGTTATTTAATTTAGCAGGCATGGAACAAATTAAGGGTGCTATCGCTGTTTTCTTAGGTGCTGCTAGCTTTGGAATCTTATCTACTTTTGTAAAAAAGGCCTATGCGAACGGCTTTTCCTTAGGAGAAGTAACAGGAGTACAAGCTTTTTTTGGAATGTTATTTTTGTGGATACTTTATCTCATTACGCGTTTATTCTCGACCGAACACAAGCCTTATCCAAAAAGAACCAAATATTGGAAAATCATTTTCGCTGGTTTTTCCACAGGTGTGGTTAGTATTTTTTATTACAAATGTGTATCGCTCGCACCCGCCTCCATTGCTATTGTATTGCTGATGCAATACATTTGGATCAGCGCACTCATCAACCTTGTGGTGTTTAAACAAAAAACCAATCGAAAAGAAGGTATTGGCATTGTGTTCATTCTTCTTGCAACGCTTTTCGCAACGGGAGTTTTTCAAGATACCGTCGCGGATATCGATATTATTGGCGTACTCTACGGGCTATCGGCAGCTGTAGCATATGCTATTTTTATAATCGTAAACAGCAAAGTAGGAAACGATTATCCTCCGATCCAGAAGAGCGCATATATGGTGACCGGTGCATTTATTTTGATTACGATAACGCTACAGCCTGTTTCCTCGCTGCAATCGTCTTTAAATGCATCAATAGTTAAATATGGATTGCTTCTAGCATTCTTTGGAACGGTATTGCCGCCCGTACTATTTGCATATGGCATGCCCAAAACAGGTGTTTCACTAGGGAGTATCTTATCTGCTGTCGAGTTACCGGTAGCAGTGGGCATGTCTTTCTATGTATTGCATGAACAGGTGACTGCATTGCAATGGGCTGGTGTATTTGCTATTCTAGGAATTGTTGTATGGATTAATTGGCGGCGTAGAGGCGTCGCCAATTAAACAACACGTACCAATAAACCTTTAAGGTATTCCCCTTCTGAAAATGAAGCACGCACTGGATGATCTTCGGGTTGATGGAATTGTCGAATAAACTGTATTTCCTTGCCCGCATCGAGAGCTGCCCATGCAAGTACCTGTTTAAAGGTATCAATATCCATCGCACCGGAGCAGGAGAACGTGGCTAATAATCCGCCGCTTTCGAGCAGCATCAATGCCCTTCTGTTCAAATCTTTGTAGGCACGAGAGGCTTTATCCAACATCGATCTCGACGGTGCATATTTAGGAGGATCAAGCACAATGAGATCAAATCTGGCCCCGTCTTCTCCCAGTTGACGCAAGTATTTATTGACATCGGATTGGACAGCAGCGTATCGGTCATTATGAAATCCATTCAGTGCTATGTTTTGTCGTAGGGTGTCGATCGCTAAGGCCGAGCTATCTACCGCCGTAACATGGTCGGCTCCTTCACGCAGCGCATTCAATGTGAACCCTCCCGAATACGAAAAACAATCTAGTACTCTTTTTCCGTTTACATATTGCGCGGCTATTAACCTGTTATCGCGTTGATCACAATAAAATCCAGATTTTTGTCCCTCAACAATATTGACCTGATACTGAATACCGTTTTCAACGATGGTCACATACTCTGGAGGTACTGTCCCATATAATAATCCATTATTGTCTGGCAGACCTTCGTGCTCCCTGGACTTAAGATCACTTCGTTCATAGATGCCTTTAGGTTTCAACAACTGTGCAAGTTCATCGATAATGATCGGCTTTACCTGTTCTATTCCTGCGGCGTGAACCTGTACGGATATATAATCAGCGTATTTATCCGCGATTAATCCCGGCATAAAATCAGCTTCTGCAAAAATCAAGCGTACACTATCATTCCTTTCCGACAACAAATGTAAGCGGCTATTTACAGCATTACGTACACGATTTCGCCACCATTCTTCATTGATTTCACGATCTGGATGCCATTCCAATAAACGTACAGCTACTCTAGAGGTATTGTTATATATCCCAAATGCAATAAATTCGTTCTCATTATTGTACACTGATACGACGTCTCCATTTTTTGGTTCTGCTATAACTTTATATACTGCTCCAGAGAACACCCAAGGGTGCAACTGCCAGGCAGCCTTATCTTTGCCTTTATTCAGGATTACTTTTTTCATTGACACAAAAGTAGTATAATATTCAATTTTCAGGCAAATATCACGAAAACTTATTTATGGTATATTTTTTGTATACGCACCTCATTTATATCACAAATTCAATAAAATTCATGAAAACACTAAAACCCTTATTTTTATTTGCTTTTTTCCTTTCTTTTACGGCGCTGTTCTTCGGAAGCTGTAGTGACAAAGATGATACGCCAGGTAACGATCGCAGTACCATTACCTACAAATTAATTGGCTCTTCGGATGTCAATATTACTACTATTGTCTATTATGATGGAAGTAGCTCTCCCATAACAAAAACTGGTGATTTCGGTTCTGCCTGGACGAGTGAAGAAATCACCGCAGACGATTTACGTATCATTATTTCTGCGAATGGAACGGGTACGTCTGATGCCTCTACGTTGAAAGCACAAATTATAAAAAATGGCGAAGTGGTAAAAGAAAATAATGTGTCTACCGGAAAAATACTCCAAACAACACTTTCGTTAAGATAACAACTAACTAAAGGAACTGATTTACAGCGAGGTTGCCATTTTCATAACAACCTCGTTGTACTTCTAAGATTTCTTTTTTTTAGTCTTCTTTGTCTTTGATAATGATAGCTCCCGGAGCAACTATGCCCGATAAGAATGTTTCTGCATTATTCCCATCTAAGTCCGCTCGCTTTATCAAACCACTATTATCAGAACTTGAAGTCAGCTGCGTCCAATAGAACTTATTCGTTGTATAGTCAATTGCCATTCCATACGCCCGCGAGCTAGCTGCCAAATCCACAAACTTCTCTTGGTTAGATCCATCTAAATTAGCCTTAATGATTGAAGAGCTATTTCGATCTTCAAAGTAAATTTTTGAATTGACTTCATCTACAAACATTCCGTAGCCATATACATCCGAAACAATCTTTTCAACGCTTGTACCATCACTCTTAGCGACATACAGATCTTCATTATATACTTCATAAAAGTAAATAAGATCTGTTTTGCTGTTGTAAGCCACTGCTCTCATTTGACCTGCCCTCGTAGCGGTAAGTTGTACATGGATAAATTCTTTTTCAAAATCACCTCCATCAAGATTAGCCCTTGAAATATTCCCAGCGTCATCTGCCCAGTATATCTTTCCCGCGACAGGATTGACAGCGACCGCGTAAGGATCGGTTATACCTGAAACAATAGACTGTACGTTGCTTGCATCACTATTAAAGCTCCATATCATACCGTTAGCGGTCGTTAAATAATCACTGAAATAAAACTTCTTGTTGATAGCATCATAAGCTAATCCATAGCCTGCTCTACTTGTCAAGCTAACGACCGTTTCAACTGTTGCTCCTATTTCTAAAGAAATTTTTCTAATCGCCCTAACTGGATTACCATATTCGATAAAATAAAGTTCTTTATCCGTTTCGATAACAGCATTTGGATCGATAACAGCTATATCTTTTGCATAATTACCCGTCCCTCCTGGACCAACCACCTTTAATTTAATGGTATAAGCACCCGGGGCAGTATAAGTTTTTGTAGGCTCTTTCTCTGTCGATGTGGTTCCGTCGCCAAAGTCCCAGGAATACGAATCACCATCTGCTGATTCGTTTTTAAAATGAATTTCTTCGTCAATATGCAACTCCGTGTTTGTGATCGTAAAGAAACTCTTTACTGTTGGAGGCAATGAATCAAAGTCATATTTCTCATTTTTACATCCTGCGAATACAATCAGCGTGATTAAAAAAGCAGGTACAATTCGTTTTAATATCTTCATAATTTTAAGTCTTCTGTATTACCGGGATTTCCGTATTGTTATTTTAATTTAAAGTTCTGTCCATGCGAATAAAGGGAAAGGTTTGCATCTTTAAAGGATACGGTATCCGTATCCGAAACCTGTACTTTTTTTGGAGCCGACACGACAATCACCTGACTATCGCCAGTTACTCTCACTTTTTTACCCGTCACGACAATAGCTGTTCCTTCATCTATACCAATCAACGTCTTATCTGGATGATCCACCAATACACTCAAAAGTCTATTGTAACGGCTACGTATTATAAAATGCTGGTCTATAATAGCATTCGTCAAAAAACCCATTCCTTGTGCTGTCACGGCATTCTTGCTCTTTACTTCCCGAAAGCTATCACCGTCTTTTTTCTGATGTTGTTCACCAGTAATCATCAACTGTGACATCACTGCGGCACCAGCACTTGTTCCAGAAATCGTGGCACCTTTGCGATAAGCCAGGTGTAAGGCATCATACAGTTTAGTTCCTTGAACCACATCCATAAACTTATTTTGGTCTCCCCCTGTTATATAGATCAGTCGGGCGTTTTGTACCGAGTCAATCCAACTTTGGCTATTATTGGCCTGCTCTTTCGTAAAGTTAAAGCTTGTAATAACATGTTGAGAAAACTCCGACAGTTGCCCGCTGATGTACGCGACAGACTCCTCAGGAATACTGGTGGCCATCGGTAGCACAACGATATAATCGTTCGGCCTTAAATGAGCTGTTTCGACCAAGTCTTTGACTAGTGCGGGTGAACGGTCTCCTCCACCGATAATAAATAAGCTCCCTTTATCCTGACCATATGCTGAGCCTACAGCAAACACCGAGGCAACAAATAAAACATATATTTTAGCAAAAAAATTCTTCATTATTTATAAATATAAATTGATATTTTTCCGTTTTCATCCACTGTACCACGGTACATACCCGAAGTATTGAATTCCATAGCAACTTTCCCGGCTTTGTTTAACGTGATGATACCACCATCACCACCCAGTTCACCTATCTCTTCAATGACTTGCTTTGTAGCTTCCACTACCGAAAGATTTTTGAGTTCAATAAGGGCCGATACGCGGTTTGCCGCCACCTCTCTGATGTAGTATTCACCCCATCCTGTACACGAGATCCCAGCTGTAGCATTATTGCAATATGTACCCGCACCAATAATCGGAGAATCACCGACCCGGCCATATCGTTTGTTGGTCATACCACCGGTAGAAGTTCCGGCAGCTAGATTACCTTTTTTGTCCAAAGCGACGGCGCCTACTGTTCCGAATTTTTTATCCGCATCCGAGATCCCCGATATCTTGCTCTTACGGATATCGAGATCATTGAACGCCGCTCGTCCAGTTTCTTCCTCTTTTATCGTTCGCTGCAATTGGTCCCAGCGCTCCTGTGTAAAAAAATAAGATGGTGGAACGGTATCGCAACCATTCGCGGCGGCAAATTGTTCTGCTCCCCGACCGACCATCATGACATGTTCCGATTTGTTCATAACAGCTATTGCGGCATTTATCGGGTTTTTTATGGTGGAAATACCTGCAACTGCTCCAGCTTTTAAAGTTGCGCCATCCATGATAGATGCGTCCAACTCATTTTTACCATCATGCGTAAATACAGCGCCCTTACCCGCATTGAACAGTGGCGAGTTTTCTAACACATTTACAGCTGCTTGAACGGCATCTACAGCCGATTTCCCATCTTTGATTAGATTGTATCCACTTTGGAGAGCGGCAGTAAGCGCATCGTTATACGCCTTTTCCTTTTCAGCTGTCATGAATTGCTTTTCAATCGTACCTGCTCCACCGTGGATGACCAAGACATGCTTGGTCGCATCTGTATCTATCTGTTGTGAACCACAGGAAAGCAGTATACTAAAACTAAGAAACAAACCGATCATTTTTAAAATATTCTTCATTTCCAATCGTATTAAGGACGAATACTTGAACTCCAACTTCCTGCGACAACATACCACCAGAATTTTTCCAATCCTGTTGTATTTTCCGGTTCAAATGTCTTCATATTAAACTTATTGCTACTTACTGTTGCCGATATCGCAGAAACCGTTATTGCTGCGCTACCGTGATTCCAGGTCACCGCCGTATTAGCACTAAAAATTTCTGGCGTCTTGGTTGCATCTGTTTTTAAGAAAAAAGCTTTATTGGCACCTAAAACTGTTGCCATACCCTCCTCATCTATACAGACAGCAGTTCTTTCATCCACAGCAATCCCTTGAGGAACTTTGCTCCAGTCGTTCATGATACGACCGAGAAAAACAACGGAACGTCCTTGACGGTTCCTTTGGGAAAAGTGTTGATCCGTAATCACATTTTGAAGAAATGGAGTCTTTAGAAAATCATCCCGACCAAGGGCAACTTTCGTTGCGTAAGGATTAACCAAGGCTTCTTCGGAATCAACGCCACCTCTTTCCCCACTAAAATAATAGTTACCCAAGACCGCTGCTCCGGCACTCGTGCCACCAACAGGCACTTTCTTTTCGGTCAACAAATAATTAATAGCAGCCATGACTTTGGTTCCTTTCCAAAACCCGGTGTAATCCGACTGGTCTCCGCCCGCGATAAACAACATTTCAGCATTGCGGATAATCTGTGCAACACCGTCGTCGTCGGCCAGCCGCCGCGAATTAATAAGAAGTGTCTCCACCGAGTTGACATTGCCCAACCCTTTGATATAGGGATTGTAAGCATTGGTTCCACTGGACCTGATCACCACCACATCACCTCCGCCGCTGCGTTCGATCATCCAACGAAATGCCGCATCGACATCCGTGCCTCCTCCCATAATAACAACACCAGATTTTGTTGTGGTCTGCACATCAGCGACCTCTCCTACTATGCCGATTGAACCTGTTCTGCCTTCCGGCTTCGTAGGTTTAGGTGCATTAGGATCAAATGGATTGGGGATTTCCTTCCTATCGCAGGAAGCAAAAAATGCCAATACCGCAAATGCGTAAAATATTCCTTTCATCGTGCTTTTAGTCTTCATTACTTGTATATTTTGGGTTTTGACGCATATTCTTGTTTATCGTAAACTCCTCTGCAGGAATAGGAAAACAGTACTGTGCATCGGTAGGTTCTAATTTATCAGCACCAATAGCGTAGGTCACATCCTGTGCCAGACGCTCTACAGGCAATTTTCGCCTTTTTAAATCAAAGAATCGGTGCCCTTCAAAAGCTAATTCTTTAAAACGTTCTTTATACAATTCATCCACAACGCTTTGATAAGTCGGTAATGAGATGTTTGCATAGTCGTAAATCCGAGCCCTACGCAGCTCATTCAAATCCTTGACGGCGGCAGCGATACCTGTTGCATTGTTATTTCTTTCCAGTTCTGCTTCTGCCCGAATCAGATACATCTCGCCTGTACGAAACAACTTGACCGATACCAGACCGGGTGCTCCTGGGACAATACCCGTCGCATATTTGTTGACCAGATAAGCCGATTTTACACCTGTAGCACGAGCAGGATCGTATTTGATGTAACTGCCAAAGCGAACATCCTCGGTACGTTGTGTTAACGAACCAAACATATCAATCAATTTGAACGAAGGGGCATAGAGGACGATTGCTCCTGTTTCGCGGTAGTAGGATGCTCCAATACGCGAATCATCACCCGCTACTCTTGCCAAGCGCCAAATCACTTCAGATTGACTTTGGTCTGTCCAAATTCTGCCAAAATCACTTGTAGGCGCCAAAGGTTCTTGACCGATCACTTCCGATGCATATTCAATCGCATCATCCCATTTTTTCTCGTACAAAGCAACGCGGGCCTGTATAGCCGACACCGCTAATCTTGTAATCCGTGTATTGTCGTTAAACCCATCCGAAATCAATTCTTTCGCAGCGCGCAAGTCTGCATTGATATCGTCAAAGTTTGACTGCACAGTAGGTCTTGATGGGGTACCAACAGCATATACCTTCATATATGGAACCCCCATTCCACTGGGATCGTAAGAAGAAGCATATCCACGTAACAACTCAAAATGACAATACGCGCGTAGCGCCAACAATTCGCCCTGATACTGATCCATCAAACTTTGTTCGCCAGCAGTCACAGGAATATTTGGAATAGCGGCCAAGACCAGATTTGCATTCCTGACCGGTTCATAGTAATCGTAAAATCCGGTTGTCATGGAAGCTGTGCCAGAATCATAGAGCCAACGGTGAGCCGTTGTATTAGACACCGTATTCTCGGTTGGCAACATAATTTCATCAGAAGCGATGCCTCCCGTTTCGATCAAGGTATACTCTACTAGTCGATAAGCACCCAGCACCCCCATGTTCACATCATTCAAATTACGAAAAGCCTTGGTATCATCTATACTGTCCGTTGGTGGCAAATTTAATTTATTACAAGATTGCAAGACCATTCCGGCCATTGCAAACACGATATATATTTTCTTGATATTCATTATTCTCAAAATTATCTAAAGATGACCCCTATATGGTTCACTTAAAAATTAACATTTACACCTGCGGTATATTTTCTCGCATTCGGGTATTCAAACCGACCATACTGCCTGTTATTTTCAGGATCTAGGCCACGCCAAGTCGTCCAGGTAAACAAGTTTTGCCCCTGCACAAAAATATCTGCAGATCTAAAAATAGTTTTCCCAAACAAGGCGACCGGAAGACGGTAATTCAATTGCAGATTCCGCAAGCGCATAAAGGAAGCATCCTGAATATCCTTAGATGTAAAGTTTCTCGGGATATCGATACGCTGCAAGGTGGCGTCATCGCCTGGTTTTTTCCAACGGTCATACAGCATTCGCTTGCTCTGATTACTAGTCATGTATGCTTGGTTTTCATTGTAGAAATCGATGTTGTTCCAACGTTGTACACCCGACACAAAAGAGAATAAGGCACTCAATGTAATATCTTTCCAGCGTACAGCAGTCGTGATACCACCGGTAAACTTAGGCAACAGACTCGCTGCCAATGGCACAGCCTGTTGTTCAGCAACATATAAATTGGTTATTGAGCCGTCGCGATTATAATAGCGTGCTTCTCCATTTGCGGGATCTACCCCTGCCCATCTTGGTGCATAATAAGTTCCATAAGGCATTCCTACTTTAATGATACGTGTATCGCCTTCTAGCAATTCGGGTGTCGTTTCGCTCACACGCAGTATTTCATTATCATTAAAGGCCCCATTGAAACCAATATTCCAGTTAAAGTCTTTGGTTTGCACAACATCTCCACTCAGATTAAATTCAATACCTCTATTACGCATCCTCCCCGTACTCAGCGGCATCTCCACTCCACGGCCAGCGCCTACTGTGGCAGAAACTGGCTGATCAATAAACATGTTATTGGTGATCTTATTGTAAAAATCAGCCGTCAATTTTAGTCGTTGCGACTGAAAAAAAGAAATATCTAACCCTGCATTGAACTCATCTACATATTCCCAGTTATAGTCTGGGTTTACGATATTACTCGGGATTATTGTAGGGTCACCATTGTACGTATCATCAACTTCATACAAGGAAAGATGATTAAATGCACTTCCGATTGGACTAGCTGTCTGCCCATAACTCGCGCGTAGCCTCAATACTGGGATAAGGTCATAGTCACTCAGAAAACTTTCTTGCTTGACATCCCATGCCGCACCAAAAGAGTAAAATCCTTGCCAACGATTGTGAAGTGGTACAGAAGAAAGGGATGCTCCATCATAACGGTAACTGGCTGTAGCTGTATATTTGTTATCATAGGTGTAACGCCCTAACCCCATATAAGAAAGCATAGCACTGGCAGAGCGGCTACCACCAAGACCTGGCAAAAAAGTTGGACCTACCGTAATTGCCTTCGGAGACTCTGGAAGGCGGTCGTCCAATCCATAACCGCGATAACTAAATGATCTTGCGTTGTTCTGTAAATATTCGAAGAAACCCGACACTTCAAAATCATGCTTATCGACATGTTTGTTGTACGTAATGCCTGATGTCGAAACAAGATTAAAGTTTCGGCGGTACCCTTCACCAAAAGCTCCTTTTTCTCCATTTTGTGTGCTACCGATATAGGAAAGCGGATTGATAAAAACCTGATCGACAGAATTTCTAAAGTCGATTCCCGAACGCGTGCTGATCTTCAACCCTTTTATAATTTCGTATGCTAGATTGACGCCCAATATGGTTTTGAATTGCTCTGTTTTGTCCGAAGTACCGAACAATACATCTATGCCCCGACTTCCCTCTCGGGTATCATAGAACGGCATATATTCTTCAGATGCATGGAAAACACCGTCGGCAGTATAGGGATATTCGTAGGGTAGCGCATAATAAACGGAGGCCATAGGTGACCCCACACCCGTTCCCCCTTCATTGTATGTAAAGCGCGAGTTGGAATAACCTAAATTCAAGTTGAATGCTGCCGTAAACTTACCATATTTCATATTGGTATTGCTACGCAACGAATATCTATTCAATCCCGTTTCCCTTACAATACCTTCTTCATTCCACAAGCCTAACGAATTGTATGTCTGCACATTTTCATTACCCCCACTTAAGCTAAGCTGCTGCTGCATAAAACGAGCATCCTGGAAGAAAAGATCCCGCCAGTCGGTATTTACGCCTCTTAAACTATCCAACGTCTGGTCTGCATTTTGCTGCCATAAAGCCGAATTGGTTCCATAGAAAGGATTTTTAGGCGACAGTCTCCAACCCGGACCTATATCACGTCCTGTCTCCAAGCCTACTTCTTCTTCAAAACGTAGCCGCTCCCTTGTATCCATCATTTCAAAAGCAGGTTGTGTCAACGCGGAAAAACCATATTGCGAACTATAGTTTATTCCTAACCTTCCTTGCTTACCTTTTTTTGTCGTAATCACGATAACCCCATTAGAACCACGGGATCCGTACTGCGCTTTGGCAGACGCATCCTTTAACACATTGACCGTCTCGATATCTTCGGGGTTGATCGTTTGGAAATATCCTTCTTCGATAGGAATTCCATCCATCACATATAGTGGTGTAGTTGTTCCCTTAATAGATCCCACGCCCCTAATGACCACGCTCGCACTTTGTCCTGGCTGGCCTGAGCTCGAAACAACGCTCATACCCGGTACACGCCCTTGAAGGATCTGATCTAGCGTACTCATCGGCACTTTGTTGATATCCGCCGCATTGACTTGTGAAGTAGCACTGGGGCTTTTTCCTCTAGCATATTCGGTGTAGCCAGTGACCACTACCTCGTCGATCGTGTTATCATTTTGTTGCATAATAATCGTGAGATTACTTTCTTTGCCTACTTTAACTGTTTTGAAAAAATAGGCAAGATGCGAGATCTCCAATTCATCTCCTTCGTTTGCGTTAATCGAAAAACTACCGTCCATTCCTGTAGAAACACGAGCTGTACCGCCCTTGATACTGACCAAAGCACCAGCAACGGGACTACCTGTTGCATCCACGACTGTCCCCGTAATCGATTGCACCACTCGGACGCTTTTATAGGAATTTATTTCTAAGTTCCACACATTGTATTCCGCTAACAGTTCAGCCTTTGCTTGGAACATCAGAAACAAGAAGGACAAAAAGATTGGTGCCTTTTTTGGCCATCTTGAAATGGGATAGCATAAACTGCCCCTTTCACTACGATTTGACATCATATTTAATAAAAAGTTAATTATTTGGGGTTAAAAATTAGATTGATACGTAAAATAAATTACGCTAAAATTAGGTTTTTTTTGGGAGGATTTCAAAAATTTCAACACAAAAACAAGT
>NZ_MU158690.1:0-645896 GCF_015209965.1 Sphingobacterium pedocola
TCCGCATCCGCATCGCGCTTCTGCTTTATCTATAGGCCTTACGGCCCTTGTTATCTCTTTTAAAACCCCTTCGTTTCCGACGGGACTGCAAAGGTAGAAATCTTTTTTAAACTTCCAAAATAAAAATTATCTTTTTTTTATTCCCTCCGTTTTTCAATCCATCAGAAACCAAAGTCCTTCGGCTTTCTATCCCTGATTTCCCTGCTTTCAAACCCTTCCTCCCTTGCGGAGTGGTGCAAAGATAGGAACTTGAACACATTACTTCCAAGTAAACTAAACGTTATTTTTATAACTTTATTGTAAACCACTGATGCATTGATCAATAATTTTATATTTTCATCTTCTCCCCGCAAGCTTACATCGCTAAAACCCCCGATGTACGATCACATCGGGGGTTTTCTATTAAATGGAGCTGCTAGCGCCGCCGTCGCTTACCATCCAGCAATCTACTCACAAGGTAACTTACTGCCGCACCAATTACAGCCATCAGCACCGTATGAAATAAATTGGACCAGTCGAAGTTATTCAAGATTGAGCAGCACGTACCGCCAAGCGTACCCGCCTGCACATTATTCAGCTGCCTCATCGCTCCGCTCCTCCATCGTCGTCGCACGTTCCTTCGGCATTCATCTTTAATCCGTGATCCTTATTCTTTGATCCTCCATTGTCACCGATGTCGGCAATGTCTGCAACATCTTTTTCCTGATCCCGGATTTCTGCTTCCCGATCCCCAGTTCCCGATCCCTGCTTCCCATCATCCAGTACAGATTCGATAATCCCCAGCCCCACGGCTACGTATTTTAAAATGTTCAATGCCTTCCCCGGCAATTTAATTGGTGCCAGCAGTACCACCTGCAGTGCCTGGCTTATTTTGTTTATAATGCTACGCATAGTATTAAGTATTAAGTAATGAGTATTAAGTATTGAGACCTTGGATTTGAGATGTGAGATATGAGAACCTAGTCACTAACTCCTCGAAGATCGCCACGTCGTTCCTCCTCGCGATGACGCGAAAAACAGCCTAGTCACGAATCACCAGTCACGATTCACGGGTTACCAATCTCGATCCAAGCCCCACCCCGTGCTACCGCATCCACCAGCAAGGCATACAATCGCTTATAAGCTTTCGCTGATTTCTGCAGAAAATAATCGCCGTCCTCATCTTTTTTGTAATGATCACCGACCAGCAAACATCCTGAGGTATCACCGATATTATTTCCGATATGTATATACACATAAGAAAAGTTCGGGATGTTGCTTATCTCGATCATACCCCGGTGCAGATTCGGATACCGCTTCTTGTAACGTCCATTCATACCACCATGCGTATTCAGCCCCAATTTATATCGACCGGCCGGTATGGCCGTGCTGCCTTTGATCTTCACTTCGCGGATCAGATCCTCCAGCCCATAGCAGATGAACCTGCCATCGATATAGCATTCGGACAGGGTACTCTCCTTCCCCTGCCGAATACGTTTTACAACGATTGTCATCAGCGAACCAGTAACGTTGCTGTCTGGCTCCAGTCGCCAGCCCCCTTGGTATTCACCGCGCGTACCCTTACTTCATAATACTGTCCGGGTTCCAGTGGCGCAATGATGTTGTTACGCGAAGAGCTCGTCGTGAGGCGGTCGCTCCATGGCGCTTCGGGTACTTGTACCTTGCGGTAGCTGTACTCATACATACGTACCTTGGACTGCGCATTAAAGTCTACCCGCATCTGTCCGGACTGCCGTCCGTCCGTAGCCTTCACGTTGTCTACCACAAACGGAACCGTACTGGCCACCGCGGGAGCGTTGGTCGGGAAGCCCGAGCTGAGCAGGGTCGATAGATGACCGTCTGCTATTCCGTTCACATAATAGCCCAGTTTTTGTAACGCCTGCGCCAATGGGTCGAAACTTTCATCCTTGATCGCCGTATCCTCGGGCGATCCGCGTTTGCGTGCTGCAGCCAACTTCGCGCTAAAATCATCCAGCAGCAACTGTACATCTGCCAGATCCGGTGTGGGCGTAGGGAAGTTCGCATTTCCCGTCATCGCGTTAACAATCGTTGTCGCCGCGATCAGTAGCTCGTCGTCTTTCATACTTCCGAAGCCGATGAGTGCTTTCATTTTTGTTGCCATTTTTTCTTTATTTAATGTTAAGTGCTTAAGGCGGTAAGCTATAGGCCCTAAGCGGTTACTGAATCCTGTCCCTGATATCAACGAACATGACAAACATAGCCTGAGGGGCAGGGCGAAATGAAAAAATGAACGCGAAAGGACGTGAAAGAACAAAAACAGGCGTTTATTGGCCGTTTTTCGTCAATTGATGGTGCAGTGAAATCGAACCGGAGCCAGCAAATGGCCATTTCCCTGTACAAGTTGTTGGTTTCGCTGTACAGAATGTTCAAAGACTCGTACAAGTGTGACAACATTTTGTACAAAATATTCAGGAACCTGTACAGGTTGTTCAGCAACTTGTACAGAATATTCAACATTTTGTACAAAACATCGCTGTCTTTGTACAAAAAGCAGAAACTACTGTACAAAGAGTTAAACATCTTGTACAAACTTTCAAACTTCTTGTACAAAGTTTTAAAAGTTTTGTACATATTTATCACAGACCTGTACAGATCTGTCAACTTTTTGTACAACTGTTTGACAAACCTGTACGGGGAAATGGCAATTTTGCATAAAAAGCCAGGCGTTCTAGATGCGTCCCTTACGTCTGCTTTCCTCTAGCGCTTTGACCAGGTCGCGTCCAAAATACCAGTCGATCTTTTCAAAGCCCATCGGTTGCAGATAGCCTTCCTTTACATAACGTCTGTAGGTAGAGTCTTTGATGTTCAGCTTGTCCATCACCTGGTTCTTGTCCAGTAAGGGCTGCTCCAGCAGATGTATAAGTTCCTTATTCAGAAGGTTATTGACCGACAGCTGCACGTCGTGCAGATCGGCCAGCCCTCGGTTAAGCGCAACCAGCGATTCCTGCTGCTTTTTTAAGATCTGGTTCTGCTGCTCGAGCAATTGGTTGGTCCTGACCGTGTGTTCGATCAGTTGTTGGAAGTATTTTTCCATGTTGATAGGGGGATGTGCTCCGGAGCCTATCCCGGAGCACGCTCGTTACTCCTCAACCTGTCAGCGATGCTCACTAAAACTTCCATTTTAATAATACCCTCACAGAAGTAGATAACGAACATGGAAGCTCAAAAGAACGTACCTTTGGCTACTTATCGGCAAAAAACGAGCAGAACTGGTTCCTAAGCGGCTATAAACTTAGTTGCTTGACCCCTAAATTTATCTGGCATCTACATCTTAATCATAGGTCTGTATATATAGCTTATGGGCGATATCGTTGGACAGCTCGATCCGTTGTCTAATTTCCTGATCGATCAACTGTAGTTTTGGCAACGGTGCCGTGCCGAGCAGCGATGACTTTTCAGTTATGCTACGGAAGGACGCTTCCTGCTCCTGCACAAATGAGCGGTCGGAAGTTGCGATACTGTTGATCTTATGCAGTTTGATCACCGCTGTACTATCTTCATCGCTTTTTAGCAACATGCGTCCGCCCCCGATATGGGTTCTGGTGTAGAAGAGATCAAAATATTGACCGTTCGGTTTACGCCTTGTCGATACCCAGTCCAGTTGATTTTTCCAGATCTGCGCGACCTGATCATGAAGTAACCCGATAACTTCCTTTTCACGGAATACCTTATACTCGATATAGAGCTGCAGTTCATAGAGCATGGAATCAATGGTTGACGGGGACCAGATCTCCTGTGATGGAATTTCCATATATGCTGCGTAGATACTTTCAAACTCAGCCGTAAAGTCCATCTCTTCCATATCCTTTACAAAATCTTCATAGAACATCAAAGGTCGCTCCCTATCCGTCTGATTTTCCATCGCCCAGGTAAAAAGTTTGAAATAGATCAGTTCCTTATGGGGCATAAAATGAAAAATAGGAATCTCATCGGCGAGGAAGAGCATCTCGGCGCGTATTTTTTTAGCAAATAACCGTATACTCACCGCCAGTCTATTTAAGTATTCACGGTATCCCTTTTCCCTAAAATCCTTTAAACTGATATAGGAAAACCCAAGAAGTCCCGTTTTGTTTACAAAAAGATCCTGCACAGGCAGGCCGAAATGTTCGATAATCTTGGCAGCATCCTCAAACTTTAACCAACTGTTTCCTTGCCGAAGGGAATAAACACTTTTATAACTCATAAAAAGCAATCCTTCCAGTTCTTTATACACATGGCTGCCGATCACTTTTTCAAGTGACTGGAACAGGTTACGCTGGTACTTCTTTTTTTCTTCTTTCATAGTTAATTGTTTAGTAAATTATCTTAAATAGGCTTATAATTTGTAATCCCAAATTTGATTACGAACAAATATAACCAAGTTCATTCCCCGACAGTTCCCCTTTACCCATCTTTTTTCGTCCTCTCGTTTAAAAAATTTCCCATAAACGGATAGATATTACACTTGATACACATGAAGCTTCCGTTTTTCGGGAGACTTGTATCTAGAGCATCACAAAATCTTACTAAAAAGGTAAACATCCGGCTGTGGAGGCCAAAAATCCACATTTCCGGTATGCACCCAGCTTTATACCTTCGTCTATACAATTAAATTCTTAAGTATATGCGCAAACAATTCCAACACATTGACCAGGTCCTCGGAAACAGCAGTGTCCGATATTTCGCCGAAGGCTATCGTTATTACGACATTCAGGTGCACGAGGGAATTTTAAAAGACAGAGAGCTGGCAGGCCAGGTTTCCTTTAACTACTGCGGGCCGGAGCGCCCGAGGGGCGAGGAGGTGCATGTCGGCAGCATTGAATTTACGGCCCTGGCACTGCAACTCGCGAGTCATGCACTTTATCTGATGATAGGCCTGAGTAATGAGCAGATCAGCAGCGCTGCCCTCAGCGACCTGCATATCAAACTGCGCAGTCCGCAGTACCTTATGGCTACTTCCTACCGTGTCAAGGTTGTTTCCAGTACACAAAGCGCTGAAAGTGTGCCGGGAACCCGCAGCACCTTTGCTATTACAATCGGCACACAGAATAGTATCCTAATTGCCATAGATCACCAGCGTCCCTATTACCGCTATCTCGATCCCCAACAGCGGCTTTGTCTCGACTGCGAACAGTTATATTCCTCGGGCTATAAAAACCGGGAAATCCATATCGAAAAGGTAAATCTCATTACGGAACAGAACCGTGCAAGTGCCTATATCCGCAGCATAGTTACCGAAGGCAGCCCAATGGAAAAGGGTATCGGATCTACCCGTCATATGTGGTTGCCTACCGACGCCCTTATTGTATTCGGACAATTGATGCAGGCCTTACTTTTCACGCAGCTGGGAATAGACCGTCTCCGCTGTCCGAATATCTGGCTGCGGCAGCTGACACTCGCAAGCGGCCGTCCGATATTTGAAGATCACTGTGATGGAGCTATCCTGTTCCACGACAGCCGTGAGGTGAACAGGGAAAACCAGAAATGGCAGCTCATCTCGCTCAGCGGGACCGTCGGTAATTATCGCGGGAAGTTTCAAGTAGGATTTCAAAAAATAGAATCATGAAGAAAATTGTTATAAGCGGCACCTATTGCACCGGCAAGACCACGCTCGCACTTGCGCTTTCGCTGGCCAGCGGTATACCTGCTACCCACGCACTTACCATGCGCGAGATACTCCCTATGCTTTACCCGGGGAAAACCCTCCGGCAGTGCACTCCTGTCGAACTCATAACGTTGGGCATGAAACGGTTTGGGGAACGCATCGAAAGCGAGTCAGATCTACCGCATGGGTTTATTTCGGACGGATGCCCCATACAGGAGTGGCTGTATGGCAGTACACGACTGATCACCGGAGCCTATCCGGATGAGAAACCCTGGAAGATGAAATTCCGGCAACTATTAAACCCGGGTAGATACCGTGATTTTCAAAAACTGTTATCGGGATTTGAAGGCATGGCCAAGGAATACACCTGTGGTCATTACGACCAATTTATCCATCTACCGGTAGAATTTGATTTTGTACCAGACGGACACCGGCCTACTTCCGAGCGGTTTCGGCAGGAATCCGAGAAGCGTCTGCTTAAGACATATGATGAGCTACTGATAGAACCTGAGGTTATCCGCGGCAACCATATGCAGCGGTTGCAGCAGGCCGTGGATATACTGGGGATCACACCCCAGATGTCGCTTGAGCAGTGTGTATTACAGGCTGAATTTAAACGTTCTAACCGCTTTGACAGTGTCCGGCTGGAAACTCGAAATAACAAGCGCCCCTAATTTATCAGTATAGATTCTCCCTATGGATCGGGCACGGCCAGCGGGGAGATTATTATACGATTATCTCATAAACAAAGGTATATATGAACGCACGAAGCACTATTTTAAGGTTCCTACCGCAGCAACTGCCAGCAAAAGACGACAGCTACAGCATCGGCCGATTGCCGATCAGCTACCTCCCCATAGGGGGCAGGCAAGCGCTCGCGGATAGCGGTTTTAAGAAAGTCGCTTTTTGCACGGGCCCTGCGCTATGGCGCTGGCGTAAGTTCGCGCTCTTCCCCCCGCTGGGGTTGTAGGGGAAAATAAAATGGTTGGCCAAATAAGGAGTCCTGATGCCGAAACCAAAACAACCCTCTATGTGAGGGCCGGGGCCATCAAACCGAAAGGGACGATGTGATCAATTATAGTGAATTATGATAGTTAAAGATCGGAGGTCAAAATGGCTTGGTTTCAATTGAATCCTAGCGGTGATCCTACGCAACCTAATGACTATTCGTCAAATCCATCACCAACCTGCGACGGTACAGACCAAATCTGTGCGGTTCAGGCAGAAGATGATGGAACTGGACATCCAGTATTGACAGAGCCTTTGAAAGATGAAATGATTCAGGCTCTTCAATTTGGGAACCCATCGACGAATGTCCAATTACGGGATGCATAAGGATTAGCGTAAACATATAATTTTTGAAAGGGGTTAGGTAACGCTAACCCCTTATTGTTTGTATCTTACCGTTTATCAATCTCTTGAAAAACCAATACCTCCACATCTGTTATTTTCTCTACGACCTTCAAACCATACATTTTGAGATTATCATTTAGCTCCTTTAAACCTTCATAGCTTGGGATCAAAAGCATCTCTTTGTTATTTACACGATCAATCACAGGGGGATATAACCCTGTCATATCCAGTCCAAAGGACAATACCGAAGTGCCTTCCATTTTAAGTCCATCAATAGAGACTATACTTCCCGGACTTTTATACTTTCCTTCGATCACGAGAGCGGGCATTCTACGAGTAGACCAATAAACATTTAGACCCAGCAATGCATTTAAGTCCTTTAATACAATTGCGGCCTGATCTTTTTCGCTACGTGGAACCTGATCGTAACGTTCATAGCAAATACCGTTTTCTGACAACCAAATCTTTCCGGTACCTGACGGTCCAAAGTTTTTGTACAAACTAGAGTCCCGCACTTCCCAAACAATACGCTCAGGCTTCAAGATGAACTCCGGCTTTTTAATCGTAGCCCATACAGCAGTATAAGCGACAAAGATCGGCAGGTTGTAGAACGAAGTCCTATACATCCCCGTCAGGCTATCCAATCCATAATTATAGCCCATCGTCGGCCGGCCTTCCTGAAATCCGGTAAGTGAAACTGATCCCTTGCTGTTTTGCCCATTACGATGTTGCCTCCCACTATCTTCGAAATCGTATTTTAAGGGCAACTTTATATTGCCACCTTTATACAACTGTGCAATGCGATCGCCTGCCACAAAATCGGGATGCGTAATGGCCTGCACACTGCCCTGATATGCCCATACCACATGCGAAATGACCCGATGCGGGAAATATTGTCTAAGCAATGTATCACTATAGATCATCGGCAAGTGGATCTTATGCTCTTGAACAAAGTTATTCGTTGACCAAAATTTTTCGATAGTTCCCTTATCCTGCCAGGTAACCATTACGATCTGTAATTGATTCCCCATTTCATCCTGCAGCTTCTGCAATTTCGGCAGCGAAGCAATGCAGCTCGAACAATACGTATCAAAGAAATCCAGTATCAATACCTTATCCTTGTAATCGTTTAGCATGATATTATCCTGCTTATAGAACAACACCGCCTGCGGAGGTATCGATGGCATCGCTCCCCCTACCCTCACCTGCTTACTCAGATCCACCTGCTTCTGTTGGGCATAGCCTATACCCACAATGCTCCATAAAATGATATATGTTATAATTTTCTTCATGTTTTGCTTGTTTATATTTCTCATTCACTTTTCACTGCTACTAAAACTGTCGGTTCGATGACCAAAAGATTTGTACCATTCAAATGCACGCACCATCCGAACAGGCCCTCAAATGTCGCCTCAGCGGATCGGCATGAGCAGGAATGGTGATCCGTTCCGCCGATACGGTACAGCTACGAGGTTGGGGACGCTTTGGCGACACAAAGTGTCATGCCTGTCCGGCACAGAGGACACACTACCTTTTATTTTGCTCCATGTCCGTCTCCTCAATCACGATTAACGGTATTTTGATCGCATACTTCGGAGAGTTTGGTTCAAGACGATATTCCTTCCCATCGATATACCGTAACAGCGTCTTGGCAAATCGGGATTCTTGATTTAATCGTTTCAGATCGGCCCAACGTTGACCACGGAACACCAGTTCCTTACGACGCTCGGTCAGGATAATTTCCAACAACCGATCGGGCTGTTGCTCCGTAATATCCGGATACGGTACATCCTCGTTCCAGCGGTGCTTTAATAAATGATTGATATCCGAGAGCGCCTGATCCAATCGACTCGTACGCACCGCAGCTTCCGCACGAATTAGATAAAGCTCACCAGTTGTCAGTCCAACGAAAATACCCGCATGTGCACCGCTATAAGTTCCTTTGAAAGCATAGGTGCCGCGATCATTGTTATTGTGCTGAAAGAAAGCCAGCTTACGAAGATCATTTTGATGATAGGAATCGTATAAATTGGTATCAATACGACCGAAGGTTTGTCCCATTGGACCTGCCACTACCGTAGACGCCGAAAAAATCACTTCCTTATTAAAACGGGCGATCGGCATGGCATTGCCCACGTTCAGATCATTAAAATCCATTAACTCATTGTACAATCCTAGACAGGAATCTGCGTAGCGGTACGCCTGTTCGTAATCGGCCATATCAAGATAAGTCCTGGCGAGTCCGCCGTAAGCTGAAACTTTGGAAGGACGACCAAGCAAAGTTTCCGTTAGCGGGAGATGGGCTATCGCAATCTTATAGTCTGCGACAACCTGTTGATACGTCTCCTCTACTGATGAGCGTACAGAGCGTATATCCAGATCTGGGCTAAGACGTAACGGAATCCCCAGTTTTTCGTCAGCGATCTGCCTACTATAAGCAGGAGAAAACACCCGTGCCACCTGATGAAAGGCGAAGGCGCGATAAAAATGTGCACCGCCCCAAATGCTGCTATATTTAGCAGGGTCGCCGTTAGCTTCTAGGCCACGTAGAACCTCCAGCACCTGATTACTCCGGTAGACGGTGCGATATGCATTTTGCCATTGCACAGGTAGAACAATGTCCTCGTCTTGCCAGTGGTAGGCCTGACGTTCGTCCATCACGGATATAGACTGCCAGTTATTGGTACGCAAAAAATAATCATCTGCGGAGATTTCCCCCAAGGTCGGATAGCTGGCATTCATACTGCTGTAGTCATTAAGCAGCAGATCCGCATGTTCCAAGGTTTTGGGTATGGCCATTTTTTGATCCGGTTTGACATCCAAAAAATCCGAACAGCTAGTCGCGAGTAAAACCGCCGCTGTATAAATTAAAAATTTCTTCATGATATTATAGGTTAAAATTTAGACCTAGGGACAGGGCAAATGGATCAGGAATATTCCTTCCGCCAAACTCAGGATCCAATCGATAATTGTTGCCCCGCCACAGCATACCTAAGTTTTGTGCATACGCGTAAACCCGTGCATTCTTCACGGGGATACCTGTTAATCTTGGGAGCGAATAGCTCAGTTGTATATCCCGGAGTTTTATCCAGCCTGCATCCTCTACCAAGGCAGACGACAGGTAATACAGCTGACTCGCATACAGATTATGGGGATAGGTAAAAGCCGGCACATCTGTCCATTGCTCATCCTCCGGCTGCTGCCAACGGTCTGCATAGTCCGCGTGGCCTATGCCGTTATCGATGAAGAAACGGTTATCAAACGACCTTCTCAAAAATTTATGTCCAAGATTATAAGCGATATTAAATGATAGCTCTAGATCCTGATAGCGGAAGTTGTTTCTGAACGAGCCAAAATAGACAGGCCGTAATGATCCGTGATTATCGACGTCGTGTACGGACGATTGATTTACCAGTGCAGAATAGTCCTTTGATATTTCGCCATCAAGGTATCCCCGCGGTGTGCCATCCTCCGGATCGAGTCCTGCCCATTTATAGGCCAACTGACTATGCAGATCCATACCTTCAACCGGGGTCATTAACATCCCTCCCGGACCACTGATATAATTCCTCGCCATTTCGTTACTGACGAAAGAGCGAATCACTCTATTACGGTTGTAAGCAAATACCAGATTGGATGTCCAACTGAACATATTTGTTTTGATATTGACTGAATTTAGGGAAATATCGACGCCACGTCCGTCCAGATCGGCGCTGTTAATGTTGAGGGACGTAAATCCGGTAGACGGATCCACCTGTGTCGGTGCTATCAGATCCTTTGGCCGCTTGATATAGTATTCGATCGCGCCAGAGAGACGATTGTCCTTGAATACAAAATCCAGCCCTATGTTTAGCATTCCTATACGTTCCCATCTTAGGGATGGATTGGGAGGGGTGGATATCGTTGCAAAATTCTGTCCAGTAATGGTATTGGGCTGAGCGCCTATGCTGATAATAGGATAAGCCGCTGTCGAATTGTTAACATTGCCGTTATACCCGTAAGTTGCCCGTAATTTCAATACCGGAAACCATTCCGAGTTCACAAAGTGTTCATTAGATAATAACCAAGCTCCGCCAATCGACCAAAAGGGCTGTCCCCGATTGTTGGAATGTACACCAAACAGATTGGACGCATCTTTCCGGACACTTCCGCTTAGGGTGTACCGGCCATTATATGTGTACGCCGCGTTAGAAAAGTAAGAGACATAGCGATTAATAAAAGCTGCATTCTGCGAATAGTCCATCAATGTGGTCATTCCGCCGATACCATTCAGTGCCGGTATCTGCGCACCAAGCCTTACCGTCTGGTAGCTCATGGTCTCCCGGTCATAGCCGAAAAACACGGAAGACATCATATCGCTGTTCACCTGCCTGACTTCCGAACCGGCGATAGCTGTCAGATCATGTTTATTCCATCGTTGACTAAAGTCTAAAACAATCCGTCCCTGCTGCGAGGCATTGTTACGGTGCAACGTATTTAAATAATCTCCGAGGGGCAGGTTCCAGGTCACCTTGTTATTATCCCATGATGCACGCCAGTTGATCATCTCACGGAGATATACTGAGCCCATTCCACGCCAGAGCTCCATAGGCTGCGAAGCCCTTTGGTAGGCATATAGTCCGGACACCTTGAGTGAAGGGAATATCTGATAGTTGGCCGCCAAATTTAAAAAGGTCTCGCGGATGTGTGTAATGGTGTGGGTTTCATCCAGCTCGGCTATCGGTCGATATTTCCAGTCCAATAACCTACCTCCCGCTACCGTATCCCGAAATATCGGATTGCGCGTGATCGCATCCACGACTAACGGTCTCCCATGCTCGTCGGCCATACGCATATAGGGAAAATTACCTTCACCGCTACCCATCAGGTTATACCCCATAGGCTGCTCCGAATCCTTGCGCCTAGATTCGGTATACGTGATGCCGATATCCAGCGTCAGATTCTTGATCGGTCTAAGCTGGGTATTGTTCTTTGCCGTCAACCGGCGGTAAGATGAAGTGACCAAGTTCTCTAGATTATTGTCGTAACCAACCGAGAAGGCGGTATTGATCTTTTCTCCACCGCCACGCAACTGGATACTATATTGTTGGTTGACCGATTCGCGGTATATATATTTCAGGAAATCCTCTCGCATATCGATACCACGTAGGGCATCCAATCCCAGATGCAGCTCTTGATCAGAAATATCCTCTTCCTTGTGCTTCTTTAACAATTGAATAACAGGCGTAAGATTTACATTGTACCGGTTCATTCGGCTATCCCAATATCCTGCATCAAATATTTGCTTTTCCAGATCGATATAATCGGACGTATTCATCTGCGGATAGTAATAGAGATCGGGTTTTTGACCTACAGTCACATTACTATTGACCGACAGCTGGAACGGCTGATTGTATTTACCACGCTTGGTCGTAACAATAATAACCCCATTCCCCGATTGCGCGCCCCAGATCGAAGATGCCGCCGCATCTTTCAAGACCGTTACATTTTCAATATCATTTGGATTGATATTATTAAAATTACCTGTATAGCTATCGAAATTATTAGGATATGGCACCCCATCGATCACAACTAATGGCCAACGTTCAGACTGCATCGTACTTACTCCTCTTACATAAACATTGAGTCTCGAGCCTCTATTGGAAGAAGACGTCTTATCGGCCACAATGCTCGGCACCACGTCCTCTAACCTACTGATAAAATCTGTCGAAACTTTCCTGTTAAACAGCGCGCTATCAACGAACTCAAAACTCCCGGTAGCCCGTTCTTTAGGGATACGCTGGTACCCCGTGCTGACCACATCCACCTCTTCGATCTGGTTTTCATTAGCTTCGAGCCTTATTTCTAATAGCGTAGTTGTTTCATCGTAAGCAAGGCTTTGCCCAACAAACCCAATATGATTGATTTTTAATATACCCTTTTGCTCGGCGACGATGATAGTGAACTTACCCTCTTTATTGCTTAGCGTATACTTTTTGCCTACCTCTATAGATACTCCTTCTATAGGTAGCCCGTCGGCAGCCGATCGTACTACCCCTCCGAGTGCACGGCCCGACTGCGCCTGGGCATCACTAAACAACACACATATAAATGAAATTATTAAAGTCACCAGCTTCGTGCAATATGCTATCGGTTGTAGGTATTGCATGAGCCCCTTTTTATGCTCGTCATCGCTATGAGCGAAGCGAAGTGGCGATCTTTTTCTTGTATTTAGGGCATTCTCTATCGCTCGCAACGGCGCATAGCTTCCCCCTTTGCGTAATTTTCGCATTCTTTTAATGGTTAGTGTAAAGACCAAAGGTCTATACCGTTAAAAATGATTGATACTATTCGGAACGCGCTACTGAGGGCTTCATACAAGGTTATTCGGTATTGATTTACGCCTTTCCTGAATAAAAAATAAAATTACCGACCTCGTTTTTATAGAAAAACTATACGAATTTCAGGAAAACAATTGGTTCTGATTAAATAAAACCTTACCTTTAGTCTGCTAAAACAAAGTCAAGACTGATTTTTAACCTATGAACAAGCATTTGCTTTCATGTATGTTAAAGGTCGGTAAACAAACTTCCAAGAAGAGGACACGGCTCACGCCGTAGGTATGGTTGTTGAACAAGCATACCTCTCCCCTTTTTCTAACAAAGTTTGTTTCTTTTTTAAAGCTATTCCGGATGACACGGAACGTTGTTATAAAGTAGTAAATGGGAAAACCACGGCCTAGAATCCTGGATTCTGGTGGGGTCTTTTGGGGTGTTTGTTCTTTTCGTTCTGCTCATAATTTTTATAGTTTATGAAGAACGATGTACACTCAGCTGTAGGTAAGCACAATATTGATATAAAAACCAATAGAGCGAGTCTCAATGCTTCCGAAATGGCGCCGCCAAGTGCCACTTAAGTCTAAAGACTTAAGCTCCCAGAAAGACTGACATGAAACTCGCTCTATTGAATTATGTACGAATATACAAAAATCCAATAGAAAGCGAGATCACGATCAACTCATTGGGAAATTGGCGGCTTCTTTCATGAGTGACAATCGTTCAAGAGATAATATATCTCTTTGATTTGTCGCTATTTAATTAACTATTCAAAGATAACAACAATTATTCGAAAATAAAAATATTTAATACTCGCATTTTGAAAATTATGGTTTTGCACAAAATTGATGAAGTTGTATTCATTATCACGCTATTGGAAAGCTTGAGAAATCATTTCAAGATTGAAAGACAAGAAATAGACGAGCATGCCAAACTTAAAGCAGGGCAGTATTCGAGAATGATTGGTAAAAGTCAAAAAATTGATTTAAAATCACTAAGAGACGTCTGTAAGAATATATACAATTTATCTCTAAAGGATTTATTGAATCTCGATGGTGAATTTCCAGCGTACAAAAGTCTACCAAATAAAATACAAGAATTGACAAAAGATAGAAATAGTATTAGAGAACAAAAGACACTAAAACTAACCTCTTATCTGGTACTCATAATCGATCAATACTACAAACTTGATGATGTAATAAAGAATAAGTTCATTCGAACTTATTTACCAACTCAATTAAATGGCAAATCAATTGAATTAAGTAAAACCAGCATTAAGAATCATTTCAAAGATATCAACGAGGATAAAGCATCCAAAACAAAAATATATAAATTGATTTCCCATTTCTCACCTGAAACTATTGAAAATGCTAAAAAAACAGTAGACCCTTTATGGCTAAAGGAATTCGAGGAACACATAAAAACGGAGTAACAATATTAATGAAAGCAATAATTGCAGACGTAATCAAGATTACGAATAAGGCCACAGGCTGGCGTCGAAATGTTTCCGGTGTCTTGCCGTTGATTGGAGTCGGAGACACGAAAATCTCAAAGTGACAGCTATGAAAGAAATTTGTTGAAGAAATAAAGCAACTGCTTAGTAAGGCAAGAGAAAAAGTTGGGAGGAGTTTAAACAGATTTTGGGGGAAAACCTAATATTGGGTGATTAACAATGTTTAAATCTTTTCTAGTTAATATGTAGCCAGATATGGATTACATAAATGTAGTTCTAATTGTAAGGACAATAACTTTAAAACCTAATAAATGAATAATTTCAGAATTTCTTTTTGCACCACGTGCATGAACAGGTTATCCTATCTCAAGCAAACGCTGCCGCAGAATTTAGCTGATAATATGGATTATGAAAACCTCGAGTATGTGTTGCTTGATTATAATTCTTCTGATGGTCTGGAAGATTATATAAAATCGAACTATTCGGAAGAATTAAACAATGGTAAGCTAATCTATTTTAGGATCGATTCTGTTGAGTTCTATGATTGGACGCATTCAAGAAATCTTGCGGTTTCTTTAGCCACCGGCGATATCATCTGTAATATTGATGCAGACAATTTTACGGGCGCGGGGTTTGCAAAGTACGTAAACCAAATGTTCAAAAACATGCAGGACGTATTTTTGACCACCTATTATGTGCCACTCCGCAAAAATGATGTACTAGGTAGGATATGTATGTTAAAGAGTAGTTTTTTAAATATAGGTGGGTATGATGAGCGCATGAAACATTATGGTTTTGAAGATATTGATTTAATCCATCGCTTAGAGCGTTCGGGACTTAAAAAGGTGGATATTGACAATTCTTTATTCTTGAATGCTATACAACATTCTAATCAGGAGCGCACGTCTAATTCGAAAGAAGGATTTTCGGTTAAGGATCTTTACATCAGATATATAAACGGATACAGTTCTGAGCTACTTTTTCTTTTCGATGATCGCACGGCTATGAGAGGAACTATGATAAACAATATTCTTTACAGTAAGTTGGAACCGGAGACGCCTTTAAATTTTTCACTTCGCTATAATTATTCGATCTTGGAGAACTCTTGGATAAGTGAGGTTTGGTTGGATGATGAAGAAGGGGAAATCAGCAATCTTAAGAATTTTTATCGAATAGACTCTAAATATTTACAGGAAGAGGCCCTGTTTTTTTTTCACCAGATATCCAACAGATTGATTATGGAAGAAAATACAAGAAAAGGAATTAGCTTCGTAAAAAACGAAATACAAAAAAAAGGCAATCTTTATAAAAATTTTTCTCCTATTCCTCTAGAGGTTTAACCTACAATATGCGTTTTTCAAGCTAAATAGCACCTAAATTTAACTATTCACTTCTTCTTTCCAAGGTATGATACCATCCAGAACTCCGGTTTTTATCAAATTTTTAAACAAGACGCCATTGAAATGGAGATGGGAAGGAGTGCTCCCCGTAACTACATTGTACAGCCTATTTTTTTCGATATAAAAGTCATCTAACACGGTATTTATTTCTTCAAGATATACGTTGCTCATCTGAGGTTTACGAAGAATATCAATCCGGTTGACGAACGTCTGGAAGATGGAACAATGGTAATCCAATCGTATGTCCTTTCGGTTAAGCAAATACAGTTTTGTCCATAGATATTGATTACTCATACGGTAATTATTATCCGACACTATTCCAGAAGAAATCATGGTGTCAAACTTATCAAATAAGTTCAACAATGCGGATACCGTACCAATATAGCCGCCTGAATTGAGGTATTGAAACTTAGTTTCACCTACACCATACTCAAATTTATGGGCTTCGTGGGGAAAACAATTCATCTCTGTCGAAAAAACTACTGATCCACCAATTGCATTGTATTTTTTTAGTATTTCGTCTTCTCCGGATACAAACATCGTGTCGTAACCATCTGTAAACAAAACTACTTCATCTGGGGTTAGTGTTTTCAGGTATTTATTGACATGCAAATCTTTCAGCCGATGACTTTTCCATCCTCCTTCATTATATAATGTTTTTAAGTTTAGACCAAAGTAGTCACATGATTTTAAAAGTAGTTTATAGCCAGGATTTTCCATGTCGGATATACAGGTCAGAACAATCATAGGGTTATATATTTTATTTGAAATGAATTTTATCGAATAAATTAGTAGTCTGAGGTAGTTGTAATTATTGCTTTAGTTTATATCGCAAATTATCAAACAACCGTTCAATCAAGCGGCGTTCTCGGACGATGATATCTCCTGTACCTTTGGTCTCGAAACGAAAGCCGAGTTCTGACCCGTAATTGGTTCTTAAATTATCCGGTAAAGAAATATCTAGCAAATAATTTTCAACGGTACCCTCCGCAGTATTTTGTACATTGGCTGTTAATGAAATTGCGGATACTACACCTTTTATACTTCCATACTCCATGTATGGATAATCTGCCAATTTTATAATGACTTCATGTCCTATTTCTACTTTTCCGGCACCTTGAATAGGCAAGTTCATTTGTCCCAAAACATTGTTTTGAAGTGGAACGATGGTAAAAATCGGTTCACCGCTCTGCACAAATTCACTTTCGACCCAAAACTTTAGAAATTGTAACTTACCATCCATTGGCGCCTTGAGTACATATTTATCTTCCCACATCTTAAAGTGATCTTCCAGATCTGTAAAGGCTGAAATCAAGCCGAGCTCCAGTTGATTTTCCTTTTCCATTTTTTGGATCACCGTCTGTTGCAGCTGGCTCTCCGTTTGCTGTAACTGGCTGTTGGTATTGGCATACTCCTTAAGCATATTTTGGTAAGCGTCCTGGGCTGAAATGAGTGTCATCTTTGCCCGTTCGTTATCTGCTTCGGAAAGCACCCTTTTTGAAAACAGAATAGAATCCCGGTCTGAAAACTTGCCCACAAGCCCCATGTTGGTTTTGCTCATTTCAATTCGATGCGCGGTGATGTCCAAAATCTTGCCGTACTCCTGAATTAGCTTTTTTAATACTTCAGTTTGTTTGTCATATAAATTTGCCTGATAGTACTGTGCCGTCTGGGCAAAGGCGTTGAGAAAAACAAAATATTTATTACTTAATTCACCCAGCGAAACATTTTTTGGGAAAAGAGTCAATTTATCAAAGGTTTTGATATCATTTATACGAAATTCGCTGATCAGGTGACCCACCTTTATTACATCGTCTAAATCTGCTGCATTATGTATAATGCCCACATATTCTCCCTCCTTTACTTCTTTGAAATTTTGGATGTTGTTAAACTGCAATCTGCCGGAGGTGTGGGCAACCAGTTTTACTGGTGCGCTACTGGCGTTGATGGTGATTGCTCCTGTTACAACATCGGGATACTTAATGATCCATCCAAAAGAAAAGAAAACGCCTACCAGTGCCAACACAAAAAGGGTGATCCGTAGGCCAAAGCGGGTAGGCATCCGATCAATGATTGCCTGAACTTCCTCCGTGCGTTCTGCATTTTTAAACTCTTCGGGTGTTACTTCAGTTCCCATATCTATCCTTCGGTTGGTTTGGTTTCTGTATCGGATCTTATTTCAAATGGCTCTTGCTCGTTAAGTATCATCCTTTTCGAATCTTCATTGCTTTCTATATAGCTCTCAATCTTTTCGATTATCTTATTATCTATTTTCGGCTTCAGCTCACCATCATTCTCTTTCGCTGCTGAGTTATCCGTGATGTTACTGACCAGGTCTACCTGCGACTCTACCAGCTGATAATAAAGCCCCCGCCGCTTCATAAGTGTTTCATGCGAACCTGTTTCGACCACACTTCCTTTCCGCATAACAACAATTTGATCTGCCTTACGGATCGTACTTAAACGATGAGCCACTACAACGACCGTCTTATCTTTAAAGATATTTTCCAGTGAGGTGATAATTTTCTGTTCATTGATCGTATCCAGTGAATTCGTAGCTTCATCAAAGAATAGAAAATCTGGATTTTTATAAAGTGCCCGTGCAATCAGTACCCGCTGTTTCTGACCACCGCTTAATCCACGTCCACGCTCACCCATCATGGTTTGATATCCTAAGGGAAGCTGCTCTATCTCTTTGGCAATATTGGCGGTTTCGACGGCTTGACGTAATAGCCCATAATCGATTTTCTCATCGTCCAATACAATGTTGTTCAGTATCGTATCATTAAATATCTTCCCGTCTTGCATCACCACGCCGACTTTATCCCGCCATTGCTTCAGGCTGATGTTGTTCAGGTTCATATTACCGATCAGAATTTCGCCATGAGACGGCTTGTAAAGACGGAGCAACAGTTTAAGTAGTGTGGATTTACCACTACCGCTATCGCCTACGATCGCTGTAATCTTTCCTTCGGGTATGGATAAATGCAGACCGTTTAGAACCACTGGTGAATTGGCTGTATACTGAAAAAAAACGTTCTTTAATATCAGGCTTTTGTCCTGCGCGAGTTCCAGGCTGTTATTGCCTGTATTGTCATCTTCTTCCGGTTGCTGGTGTATTTCGTTTAATCTCAGAAAACTCAGATGTGCAAATTGTGCCGAAGTGATAAAACTAACAAACTGTTGTAGCGGACCACTTAACATGCCAATGATAAATTGCGTAGAAATCATTACACCGAAAGTGATCTCGCCGGCGATGACCGCCTTTGCGCAAAAAAACGTAATCAGCAAATTCTTGATATTGTCGATGCATTGTGCACCCAGGTTTTGAACGTTGTTGATTGTTAAGCTTCTCAGATTTACTTTATATAGCTTTGCCTGTATGTTTTCCCATTTCCAGCGCTTAGCCTTCTCGTAGTTGTTCACCTTGATATCCTGCATCCCCTCTATCGTTTCTACCCAATAGCTTTGATTTTTAGAAATTAACTCAAAATAATTCCAATCCAATTTGCGCCTGAGTTTCAAAAAAGCCAGTACCCAGAGTATATAAAGCGTACTGCCCACCAAGAATGTATAGAAGATAGATGTATTATAAATCCATAAAATAATGCCGAATACCACAAACGTTAATGCAGAGAAAACTGTATTCAGCGAGTTGTTCATAATAAAGCTCCGAATACGTTCATGGTCGTTTGCTCTCTGTAAGATATCGCCCGTCATCTTTGTCTCGAAAAAGGTAATGGGAAGCTTCATGAGCTTCATAAGGTAATCTGAAATAAGTGCAATATTAATTCGGGAGGTTACGTGAACCAATATCCAGTCGCGTACCGCATTTGAAAGAGTGACCGAAAGAATAATGGCAATATTGGCGATCAGCACGATGTTGATAAAATCGATATCTTGCCGTTGTATGCCTACATCAATCACTGCTTTAGAAATAAACGGTAAAAGGGCCTGTAGCAGCGTCACGATAAACATCACGACAAACAGATTTGCAAAATTCTTCCTATACGGTGTAAAATAACCCATTAGGCTATCAATTGTTTTTTTTCTGTTCCGCTTTTCATCTTCATGCATAAGTTTGAAATCTGCCTGCGGTTCCAAGGCAAGCAGCACACCTTTTTTATGTTCGTACTGCGGTTTGCACCAGTTTTTTGCAAATTCCTGATGGCTGTAGCTTAGCAGGCCCTTAGCCGGATCAGAAACATAAATTGTTTTAGCTGTTGTTTTGTAGACAACAATAAAGTGACTGTTGCCCCAATGTACAATACAGGGTAACGGCACTTTTTCGTATAAATCCTGAATGGTCGCTTTTATGCTGATACTTCTTAGGCCTATACTTTCGGCTGCATGGCTCAAATCAAGGAAAGAAACCCCCTCCCGGGATAATCCGCATTTATCCCGTAGATATTGCAGTGAATAGTACTTGCCATAAAATTTTGAAATCGATTTGAGACAGGCCGGACCACAATCCATCATATCTAACTGTCTATCAAGTGGAAAAGGTCTAAACATGGTTAATAATTAGATTTTAGTTTTTTTCAAACTTATTTGCTAATATAGAAAATATTTTTTTTCTTTATGGATAATTAAAAAAAATTAAGCCTTTTTTAAACCATCTAAAACCAATTAGCAAATATGATCACCGTCGGAGAAATATACGCTTGCCAAACGATATGTAATCAAAATATCGCCGTAAAGCATCCAGCAGGAAACTTGTCTGAGTTAATAAGAGCGCCATGGAGCAAGCCAGCTATCTTCTCTTATCAGCTACTCACGCAATGAAATATCCACTTTGTTTTGCGATTTATTATAACCGGCAGGCATGGTCCGATCTGTTAAAGAACTGCCTAGCGCCAATCCTACAACAGTTGAAAACAGAGAGTGGCTATAGCGGTTATACACTATACTTCTGCAAGGAGCAGGGAGAACATCTACGGCTGGAGCTGCACCTGCAATCTATGGACCAGCAGAAGATACAATTATATCAATCGACCATTGAGGAGTTCATAACTGCCCATCCGACACAGAGGCTCGACAAGCCCCTACCCATCCATGATTCATTTTTTTTAGACCTACCCAATAACAGCGTATATACCAATACCTTTAAACCGGCGTTACCCCATACTGCCCATATTGCACCGCCGGAGGTTGCTTTCATTAGAAAAGAAATATCCGCATTGATGCTGGAAGCCTTTGCGGAAAATCCGGTGGATCAGGATGCCCTATTCAATTTTTACCTGTGCCTCCAAATAGTAGCCTTGGGCGTATTTGGCAGCCCACTAAGCACAGTAGCAGAGATCCTGCGAGAAGATCATAAGAAATTAGCTGCCCGATTACCCAAGGAAGAAGTTCGCCGACTGGAGCTTGAAGCTGATAAGTTGATCAAAAACAATTTCGCCGATTTGAACGAACTGCTTGCTTTGGCAGAGTATGGACATTACAGTGCTGACACCGAATGGCTCTGGGCATGGGAACAGGCATGTAAGCAGATATCACGCACTACAGCTCCAATGAGCTTATTCCGTGATATCAATAGGTCGATCTGTCAGCACATTGATCTTCACCGTGGTAAATGGAGCGCCCTCGGTCTCACTATTATAAAAAGTCTAATAACCAATCAAAACAGGTTAATCCATTATACATCTTAAATGAAAACAAAATGAAACGATTAAAATTAAACCTGGACCAATTAGGCGAAGAACTGGAAATGCTGGATCCCGAGCATTTGCATAGTATAAAGGGGGGAACCGGAAGTTATGGTGGGTATAACTCATGGGAAGAACTTTGGGCAGCCATGCAAAACGGATACGTTCCGCCGGAAGGTGAGTATAACCCTGGTGGATATGGAGACTATGGTTGGGGCGACTACGGAGGTTATAATGGCGGATGGCCAGATTGGTACGGAGGCGGATACGGGGATTACGGCACTGGTGGTTATGGAAATTATGGCGGTTATAGTGGTGGCCAAATTGATTATTCAAATTTAAATCATAGTCGATTATTCCATTATTATCCCAGAAATGAAGACGGATCAAACGCTACACCTTCCAGTGATTCTTATGCGGCAAACCAGTGTGCTATACGCTTAGGAAAAATGTTTATGGATGCTTACGGTGTTGATTTTTCTCAAGATCCTACATACGCAGGAAACGTAACATCTGAAGGCTATCCCCGTGGAGCACGAGATGTAGCAGAGTGGTTAATCGAGAATGGCGTAGGACATACATCCACGATGACCAGAGCAGAGTTTTTAAGTTCTAGCTACTATTCTACAACAGGTATCGTATACCAAATAGCTGAAGACGGATCCATGGCGCACATAGATATTTATAGCGGTAACGGTGAGACAGAAACAGGATTCTATAGTAATCAAAATTTGATTTTCTTCCCAATAGCAGGGGATGATTGGAATCCTTAAAAATCTTCGATGAAATATATGAAAAAGCTACTTCTTACATGGGGAACTTATCTATTACTTACTTTCCAGACGTTAGGTCAAATTACAGGGTATGAAAAAATCTGGTTGCCAGAGAATTTTGTCGAGAGTTTGTTACTGCGAAAAGAATATGATATTAGTAAATTTGATGAATTCCCTATAAAAGCAATCGTCATGAGAGGTGACGATATTTTTTTTGACACACACCGCGGTCGTTTTGCAAAAGCTATTATTGTTAAAGATTCCATCGGTAGAATCAAGATTACTAATTTAAATAAAAACATAAATATGTCCCATTATCAGATCTCTGAGTTCAACAATGTAGATTTTTTCCTCCTTTTCAGTGAAGAGTCCATACAGATAGAAAAAAGTGTTAAGGGCAAACCGACAGACACATTACGATATGTGCTAGTAAATAAACAAATGAGTAATATCACGTATCTAACCGCTGAAGGCTATTTACTGCTAAATGGTTCCTTTGAACTATCAAACCCACTACGTCCGTATTTTCGGGGATTTGAAATCGAATTTAAATTGGATGGAACGGTGGTTTCTCCTATATGGAAAGCGTATACAATAATTCGAAAGGGGAATATGATTGAAAATATTAAATATCCAGTTATTACTAGTTGCTTAGTTGAACTTATAGATCCACAAGGGGTAAAAACTCAAAAAATGCTAATAATTCATAATCCATCTGAATTCAGGTTTTATGATTTCACTAAGAACGATAGGAATGTATATCGTCTTGATGATAAATCTTTTTCCACTTTAAAAGTTGTAAAAGATAGTATTTGGTCAAGAAAAATTCCGTCAGTCAAGCTGATTAAATGATTATACGTAAATATAAATCTGTGTCCATTATTATACGGTTGATTGTCGCTTTTGCTTTCGGATCGGAACTATTACGAAGAAAGGTGGGCAGTTTTGCCGGTTTATATCCTTTTGCGGAAAAATGGAAAATAGATACTCCCATTAATTCATCTATTATATATCTTAAATCATTAGTGTCTACTAAAATTATTAAAATTGTTCTTTGATTTCTTGATAATCTGATTGTTGTGATGAATTTTCATGCGTGACGATTTGAATTTGTTTAGGTTCACCGCAAAAAGCGGTAAAGATGAATCGAGGCAAATACGTTTTCGCACAGTTGACTGAATTTCTTCCACGACGTGTATTCGACACTATCGTGCAAAGGTACGATGGGAACAGATATGTTAAGCATTTCACTTGTTGGAACCAGTTGCTTTGTATGATGTTCGGTCAGTTGTCTAACCGCGATAGCTTGCGGGATTTGATACTTGTGCTGGAAGCACATAGCAGCAAGTCCTACCATTTGGGGCTCGGCAAACAGATCACCCGAAGCAATCTGGCCAAGGCGAATGGCTAAACGTGCCAGCTTGATATTTGAGGAGTTTGCCTACCACATGGTCGCTGTGGCCAGATCCAAATGCAAGAATGTCGATCTAGGTATCGATTCACAAGTCTACCTGTTTGATTCGACGACCATTGATCTTTGTCTCAGCGTATTCTGGTGGGCATCATTCAGAAGGAACAAAGGAGGCCTCAAGATGCATACCCTGTACGATGCCAATAGCCATATCCCTGTATTCATGCATATTACAGCCGCTACCGTCCATGATGTAAATGCCATGGATCAGCTAAACTATGAGCAGGGGGCATTCTATGTTTTTGATCGCGGATACCTTGATTATTCCAGGCTGTACCGTCTGCACAATGCAGGAGCATACTTTGTCATAAGAGCAAAATCAAACCTCAAGTTCCAGCGCATGTATTCTAGAAAAGCGGACAAGGATAACGGTATCTTATGCGACCAGATAGGGAAACTTATTGGTTATTACACCTGTCGGGATTACCCTCAAAAGATACGCAGGGTAAAATTCTACGACAGCGAATCCAAAAGGACGTTCGTCTTTCTGACCAATAACATGGAGGTCACGGCAGCCGAAGTTGCCCTGCTCTATAAACACCGTTGGGCAATAGAACTGTTCTTCAAATGGATCAAGCAACATCTGAAAATAAAATCGTTTTGGGGTACAACGGAAAATGCTGTTCGAATACAGATATTCGCTGCAATTACGACATATTGTCTTGTAGCCATTGTTGGTAGTGATCTCAAAACAGATCGTCAGCCCTACGAAATATTACAGGTGTTAGGCATATCCTTGTTGGACAAAACGCCTATAAATGAATTGGTTACAAAATCAGATTACAGAAATGTCAAAGAACGTATTGTTAAACAGCTGTCCCTCAGCTTATTTTAAGTGGACAGCAATGATCTTAAATAAAAACAAAATGAAACGATTAAAATTAAATCTGGACCAATTGGGACAGGAACTGGAAATGCTGGATCTGGAGCATTTGCATAGTATTAAGGGCGGAACCGGAAGTTATGGTGGGTATAACTCATGGGAAGAACTTTGGGCAGCCATGCAAAACGGATATGTTCCGCCGGAAGGTGAGTATAACCCTGGTGGATATGGAGACTATGGTAATTTCGGGGGCTACGGAGACCCGAACAATCCTATTGAGATTCCTGGGGTAGATATAGGTGGAGGATATGGAGGATATTTTGATGATGACTGGGATGACTGGACGCCTTGGGGACCCGGAGGATACGGTGGTTATTACGAAGGAGGATATGGGGGGTATCATAATGGAGGTTACGGCACAGGTGGTTATGGGAACTATGGGAATTATGGAGCGTACGGGGGTTATGGCGACTATGGAGGTTACTATCCAGGTGGTGGTGGAGGTAACAATGGAAATACGGGGCAAAGCAATACGGGAGACCCCTGGGTAAGGGATTCAGATGGGAATATTGTTGCTACTCCCACTGATAGAATTACGTTCTTTCCGACAGGAGAGGATTCGACAGTGAACGGACTGATCTTCGAGTATAGGGAAATGGAGTTAACGGACAAAAATGGAGAAAAATATATTGTCTACGAAACAGTATCTATATGGGATACCAATACGGGACAATTTTTATCTATTGAGGATTCTTATCAATCAAATTGTTTTGGATTTGCTGTTGCAGATGGTCAATACTATTTTTGGGATGATACCTCAACAACAACTAAAAACGAATTTTCTTTCGAAGCATATAAAAACGCATTTTACGAAGAAACATCTAGCTTTGACCCCAATGCCAGCATTGCAGTAGTGTATTCAGGCGATTACGCAATACATGCTGGAAAATATGACATGTCACAAGGTTACGCCGCAAAAGGAATGATTTCAGATGTAAACACCTACAATTCAGAAGCTGCATTTCAACGAGGTGAGGCTCCCGTCGGCACTGAAGATTGGTATAAGGGTACGGTAAAATATTATAAGCTAAGGTGATGATCTGTAATAGAAACAACAAGTTTTTCATTTACCCAGAGAGGATGCTGTTAAATATTTTGCTTGCAATAACATTTTCTAGCTTTCCCAATTACGTCCATGCGCAAGCATTATATGAGGAGAATAAATTCATAAAATTTGTTCGGGAACCAAATCAATCGGTTACATGCCTTTTTAGTGAATATCCTACACTACACTCTCTTTCTATAATCTACAGAAAGGATATTCCCTCAGTTTCGATATTGCATTTTAAAGAAAGAGACGAGTACAACTATCGTAAATCTCTTTACTTTGATTTAAGCTATGAGGCAGACTCAGTCTTTTTCAAAGAAAAATATGACATGGTCAATATTGTATCGGAAGGAACTGAGCTTTTCTCATCTAAAGACATAAATGCGCTCCAACAAGATAATTTATATAGTATAGTCGCATTTAAAGATTCCATCATCTACCGATTTCTAACCGACAAAAGGCTTTTAGAAGGAGAAAAAAAAGGAATATTAGGATGGCCCGCATCATACGGTGGCAATATGAAGGAGTTACAGCAGACCATAAGCATGAGGTACAAAAAAGAAAAACAGTTTACGGAAGAAAGAGATTCTGTGTATGTACTGAAGTGTAAGGTACTTCGAGATGACAGTTTAGGTGATGTAGAACGGATAGTTGGCAGACCATCATTGTTATATGATATCATTGTTGAAGAGTTTCGTAAAAGCAGTAAATCATGGAGAGCAGCGATTTTAGAAACATCAGGGCTAAGACATGACACATTCATCCGTGTATTGGTACGCTTGAATAGGGACGGAAGTATCACGATCAAAACTCCGAGGGGTCTTCATACCATAGAAGGGTATTGATAAGGGCAACAGTTTGTAGTGAATGATATACCGGGACATTACAAATCCAATTGTCATGGCTATGCTATGGGACTTGATCTGTGGTTTGTTGATCCCGACAACTCCACTATGCCTACATCTTCATGGGGCATAAATGAAAGTTTGGCGTTTGAAAATATGATGGATGGAACTTATTCTTCTAATTCAGCTGATGCAAACGTCATTTCATTTTATGGATCTGGAGGTACACTTATGCATTCTATTAAAACAGATCCAAATACAGGTGAGGTATGGAGCAAAACCGATCATGGTGATATTAAACATTACGTTAGCATCCAGGATTATTACACTCTCCCATAGCACCAAACGGTCTAACACATGGAGATATTTACAATAATGCTGATATGGTAAAAAAATACTATCAGCTTTAAGAATTCAAGATTTATCAAATGAAAATCCACGCACTTATCTACCTCCTTCTACCTATAATATGTTTTACGTCTTGCCGCGTATCGCAGTACGAGAAGAAAAACATCGGCGATTATTATTCTGAAAAAAATATAAGAGGAATTTTTATGGAATATAAAACGATTGACTCGATAGATTTTACTTATTACAATAAAAAAACTACCGATTTAATTGTGTATGGAGACTTGGATTCCAGTAATTTTTCTAACCTGAAACATAATAAACGAAAACATTATTATAATCTGGAATTTGAAGGGGATCTGTTATACTTACAAAGAAAATACCCTTTATTGTATGATTTTATTCTAAACGAAAATTTGAAGGAGTATATACCAAAAGATCTCAATCATTTCGGATTAGTCGTATCTGAAGAATCTTCTAGAGTAAGGGATGTAGTAGCTTATTATTCTTCAACAGCAAAATTGAAGAAAACTCAAGAGTTTACCGATTACTTGAACGCGAAATATTCAGATACTATCATGCCAACAAAAGATTCGATTCTTATAGTACAAGCAGTCTTAGACGCAGAAGGAACAATAAAGGAAAAGTTTCTTCTTCATGGCGAGGAAGGCCGCTTTTATGAATTTGTATTTGGCCCCGACGAAAAACACGAGAAGTACATGATTTTTTTTCGATTTTTTAATTCCTATCGTAAAATAAGCATCGCTGATATATATGTCCGTTTAAATCCTGACAGGACGTTCTCTGTATCAAGTACTGGTCGGGGGCGAGTGCTGAGGATAAAGAATTATAAAGAAGATCCGAAAAACCCACTGATGTATTGGTAATAATAATGATGAACACTAATTATGTTTCTAATGCATCAGCAGCAACAGTTATCTCATTTTATAATGGAAGTGTTCTTTCTCACTCCGTAAGAACAGATCCTTCGACGGGGCAGGTATGGAGCATAACAGATCATGGAACAGTAAGGTCTTACGACAGTCTACAAGACTTTTACAATGATGGACGAAATCGTGAAATATATGAAGGTCTCACAAAAAAATATTACAATCCTTAATGAAGGAGAAAATAAAGATTAATCATGAAATTATTAATTGGTGTTCGCAGTTTAGCCCTGTTTTTTATCGTATTCACTCAGTCATATTCCCTCTTAGGGCAGATAGACAGAATTGATTTTAAGGATGAAACTATACAGGATGATATAGCAACTATTTTTGCTACTTATGAGGGTATTGACTCTATACGTGTAGATTATTTTGATGGTATCCCCGTAAATCTAGATATTTATGGAATCATAGACTCAATCTATTACGCAGGTAAAACGGGGATTCTAAATTATACTTTTTACAACCTGAACTTTGAAGGAGATCGTTTCTGGGTAAAGAAAAAGTATCCGATGGTGTATAATCTTATTCTTAGTAAGAATTTCGTCCATTATACTACATTAATGGAATCTAAGACCAGCGGGATTCTTTTGACTAAAACCCACTCTTATATAGCAAAAGCAACGAGGTTTTCAACAGTTGTGGCCACACCCCGTGCTGTAAAAATAAAAGAATTTACGGAATACCTTAATCAGAATTATTCAGAAGCGATCAAGCTTACTCGCGATTCGGTCCTTATTCTTCAGGTTGTTGTAGAAAGGGAGGGAACCATGGGTGAAACGGAGTTGTTGTATGGGGAAAGAGGAAAATTTTATGATTTCGTGTTCGGTACAAAAGAAAGTCAATTCCCGTTTGGTCGCTTTTTTCACCCTTACCTTAACAATGGAACCCCTAGAAGAAGTCTTGCCGACATCTACATTCGCTTAAATCCAGATAAGACCTTCACGGTGTCAAGTACAGGACGACAAAGAAAGCTAAAGATTAAAAACTTTAAAGATGACTATAACAATCCTTTGTTTATTTTTTAAGGTAGAACCATTTATAATTAATTCCAAATAATGAAGAAGTGGTTTTTGACAACGTTGCTGGTTTTGTTATTACCCCTGCTCTCACATGCGCAACTGGTACTCTCACTGAAACGCGCCCGAGAGATTCTGGTGGAAAACAGCTTGGATCTAAAACAGCGGGAATTGCAGGAGCGTATCGCTGTGATGAACGTCGATATGGCGAAACATGCGTTGATGCCGAATATCTATTTCAATGCAAACAACCAGCATACGCTTGGACTGGTTTTCGATCAGGTTACCGGCCAGCTGATTACGGGAAACCAGTGGTCTAATTATGCGAATGCCAATATCGCAACCAATGTAATCCTGTTTAAGGGCCTTCAAAAAGTAAATACCATTAAAGCGGAAGAACTGAATCTGGAGCTCACAAAATTGGATGTTGAAAAGTTGAAAAGAGAACTGGAGCTGCAGTTGCTATCGTTGTTTTTTCAGACATTGATCAACCATGATCTTTACGAGGCTAGTCTGGTACAGCTAAAACTATCCGAACAGCAGCTTGCGCAGGAAGAGATCCAGATCGAAGTGGGCAAGCGGACCATAATTGATCTATCCCAGGCCAAAAGTAAGGTAGCAAATGATAAGCTCAATATCGTAACGGCAAAGAATGGCTACAACCTGGGCTTACTCAAGCTCAAACAGCTATTGGAGATGGCGGAATCGGATGAACTGGAACTCGTACCTCCGACCGCATCAGGTTTACCCTTAGCCCCGCCTGAAGAATATCTCATAAACGATCCTTACCTCAAGGCTATAGATAGGCAGATCGATCTGGCACATATCAATATCAAACTTGCCAGATCAGCCTATTACCCTACTATCTCACTCAATGGCGGATACGGTACGAACTATTCGTCACAACGCTATAATATGTTTAATAGTATGGTAATGCCCTTGTGGGAACAGTTCAACCAGAATAGATCGCTATATGGTAATATCTCTATTTCTATGCCCATCTATGACGGCTTTAAGGCTAGAGCTAATACCAAAAAGGCGAGACTCGGGCAGGAAAATCTCCTATTTGAAAAAGGAAAGGTCGTAAAGCAGCGACGGGAAGCATTCTCGCAATCCGAGCTGGAATATCAGGCATCCATTGAGGAACTAAGAGCTTTAGAGGCTACATTTGAAGCGAACAAAGTAAACTATGAAGCGATGAACGAGCGCTACAAGATCGGAAAAAGTTCTTCGATGGATCTCTACAAGGCATTGACGGATTACAATGTTTCTGAATTCAGGTTGATCAACGCCCGGTATTCCATGCTGTACAAGGGTGAAATTTTAAAAACATTGACGAAATAGGCATTTTGATTGCGTGATGACATTAAACAACAACAGCCATCTGAAAAGATTCCAGATGGCTGCAATAGACTTTATAATGTCTAAATAATTATTTTAGTTTTTCGATTTCCTCAATAGAAAGCCCCAGAAGATCGCTGATATCCTTTTTATCATACCCCCTACTCAACATTTTACGGGCTGATTCAATAGCCTTCTTGCGTTCGCCTTCGGCAATACCTTCGGCGAGAGCCTCCTTTTTTGCATAGGCTATCGTGTTATTATAATCACGTTTACGATCCAAGCTTGATATATATGCCATATGTTCCTCAGGCGTTAGATTTGCCAGTTCTCCTATGGCAAAGATACGGGAGAATATTCTTTTATCCAAATAGTTAGCCAGTTGGTTCATCTCATGCGAATGCTTCATCAGATACATCCATTGATCTATAACAGTATCCAATCCTGTCAGTGGTTTATTGAAATTGGGCAGCACTAGCATCTTGTAACTTAGCTTAGGATACAATACTTCCTGATCAAACTCATCTATCACCTTTGCACTATAATAGTATTTATCACTATTGAGCTTATCCATCCGAAAACCCAATACGGCAACAAAATAAACGGAAGGCAGCTCGTACCCATTGCCGTCTGTTCCTTTCTTAGCCAGGCGACTTATGGTACGCGAGGTATAGGTTACTGCACGGTCGAAAAAGAAGTCCTGGTTCTGCAGCTGCATTTCCACTAAAAAAACTTCCCCTCCTTCACCGACACAACGCAGGTCGAACACGACCTTACGATCGCTGACATCCTCACCATCTTCTTCGACATTGCTGTACTGTAAGTCAGCAACGACATGCTCCCCTTCGAGAAGACTGTTCAGAAAATTGATGAGATTACTCTTGTTCTCCTCACGACCAAAATAATATTTCCAGCCGAAGTCGCTGAGGATATCGACGTAATTACTTGTCTGCTTTTTTGCTTTTGCCATTACCGTTATCTATTGGTTATTAATCAAATATAGCAATAAAATTTGCAAAAAACTAAATAAATTAGCAAAAAAATAGATCAAAACTTATTATCTTTCGTAAACTCACGGTTTAGACCATGTTTATTTTTATATCCCAGCTAATACTGTTTTATGAGGCTATGGATTGATTATTTTTCTTGTTTCTGACTTTGAGTATAGGCTTTTATATTATTCTGGTTTTTCCCCAACAAACCTCTACAATTGTATTAAATTTTACAGCTTTTTCTCTTCATCAGAGTTTTTCCAACGCTGCGTTGGAAAAATATAAACCGTACTAGAAACCGAATTCATACAACGCAGCGTGTACATAAACCAATGGGAGTACTTGAATGTAAAAGCAATATTTATAACATACAGTAGTAGACATGGACAAACGTTTTTCAGACATCATACAACTCATACAACAATCACGAAATAGCGCCATAAAAGCTGTTAATGTACAATTGATAAACCTGTATTGGAATGTCGGATCATATATTAAAGATAAGCCCGCTGTTGCTGGGTGGGGTGATAAAACGGTCGAAGAACTTGCAACTTTCGTTCAAAAAAACAATCCTGAACTGAAAGGTTTTAACCGTAGAGGACTCTATAGAATCATACAATTTTACGAGACCTATGCTCCATCCAAACTTATCATTTCAACTGAACAACAAACATTATCTAACGATAATAGTAAAATTGTGTCCTCAGTGAGGACACAATTTGAACCAAAGAACATCAGAAACACAATTTTGGTACAATTAAGTTGGACACATCACCGCACTATTTTCTCCCGATGTAAAATGGAAGAAGAAAGAGAGTTTTATATCCGTCTATGCATCCGAGAGAATTATAGTGTTAGAGAGCTAGATCGCCAAATATCAGCAAGTCTTTTTGAGCGTACAATGATAGGAAATTCGAAACTTTCGCCGGAAGCAAAAGCAATTCACATCGATATTGCCAGTACTTTTAAAGACAGTTATGTTCTTGAATTTCTAAATGTCTAATACCAGTAAGTATCATTATCTGCGGTTTATCGATAAAACTTTTGACCTGATCTATATATGCTGTTTTTAAAATCATCTTTATGGTTATAACCACAAAAGATATCTTTTTACATATGTAATTATGGTTATAACCATAAAAAATTTTGACTTAAATATATTTTGCATAGTAATATTTTAACGCAGTTTTATACGTTTTGGTGCGGTAATTATATTGACGATGCCGCCATGGCTTGCTCATTTTAACAGATCGTTAATCATCCCGCTTACAGCGTCATTTCCGGGAAAGGCTGAAAATTTATTCATGAGTACGCCTTCTTTATTATATAACAGATAGGACGGAATATACTCAAACTCAAAATAATCCATCATGTAAGTCCACTGGGCGTCTGTCAGATAATAATGTTCGCTGCCTATTCCTTTTATTTTTTCTTCCCATAACTTTTGGGGTGAAGACCCGTTGGTGATATATACAAATACAATATCCTTATCTTTAAAATCGCCTTTTGCACCTCTGAATTGTTTCATTGCTTCCAGGCAAGGAGCACACCATGTTGCCCAAAGGTCAATAAACACAACCTTGTCCTTATACTTAGAAACAATAGTCTCCATGACCTTATCTTCCGGAACCGACGTGATGTCATTTACAACAGTAGGTGATTTTACTTTGTCAAGTTCAACAACCTGTCGGTTTTTTCGAAAGAGTATTTTTGCGATTTTTCCATCTTTCCAATAATGGGTTATATGCTCTTTTTGCTTTTCGGTTAGGGGTTCTACCTGTTCGTTGAGCTGCCAACCATAGGCATTTGCCGCCAGAATATCATAATATGGCCCTTCATCGAATCCGACCAGATCAGCTAGAATAACTTTCACGCTTGCCAACCAAGAGGGGATATCGTTTTCTCCGATCTTTGGAAGATCTAAAACCTCATTTTGAAGAACTAGGCTCTGGAATTCGGAGAATGTGAACGTGTGGAGGTATTGCGGATCATTGAGATTGAACTCTTTCAAAAAACGAAAATATGACCGATCAATCTGTTGGATTTCTGGTGTATTGGCTGTGTCTTGAGTTGCGTTACGATAATTAAGCTTCATCTCTCTTTGGTAATCAAAGACATGTCCTGTATACAAGTATAAACGATACTCTTTAGCTATAAAATCTTTAAACTCTCTGGATAATGCGTCATCCTTATTTACGAATAGTGCTAATCTATGAGATACTGTACTTTTAGCACGATCCAAGAACTCATCTACACTTTTATCATAGAGTCGTGGATATACCCAACCTGGGCTATCTGGTCTATAATCAAACATTTTGTTTAACACCCCCATGGTCTGCATCATATCATATTTATTCATCACAGGCGTAACCTCGACATTTTTGATGTCACGATTTGAATTATAGTCGATATCAATGTGAGTAGAGTGATTGTTTATCGATTTGATGAAAAAAAATTTATTGGGATTTACACTCGTATACAACCATAATAAAGAAGTCTCGGTTTCCATATCAAAGTCTATTGAGAATTTTCCCAATTGGTCAGCGAGAACTTGATGTTTAACATTTTCTCCAGAAATTGGATGTATAACATTAAAAGTTACCATGATGCTATCCCTATTTTGATCAATAGGAGTGATGATTCCTGTTATTTTGGAAGTACCGGCGATTATGTTTGTAGTGTCTGTAGCGATCTCTGTTGCCCGGTTACATGACAAAAAGAACAAAAGACTACAGACGAAAAGAAGTTTTATTTTAATCATTGTTATCTTGATTTAAACCCCGGCAAAATTTAAAAAAGTTCTGCCGAGATTCAGCGAGGACACTTGTTAACCTGTCGGCTCGCTCTTTCAAATTAATAACGTATACTGGTATCTTCATTTCGATCATTACTTCTTAATCTGCGTCGATTGTTTCCTCAATCAATTTGTATTCCTATTATATTTTGCAATTACTAGCTGCTACTTAAGCCCCTATATCATACGGTCTTTGGCGCTCCAAGGAACGCTATTTTATCGTCAGACCGTAAAGACCTTATCCATTTTTCGATGATTTAGACCGATACACCTAACTCGTTTGAATAGAATGGTGGTCTTTTTCCCGGTGCAGATTTTATAATAGATAGCAACAGATTTACTCCCTCGCCTATGGCATTATCCTGAGCTCACACCGACCAACCCAGGCTATCCGATTTTAAAGTTTATTACTTGAAATTTATTTACTGATACTTTTCCTGATTCTGCTTAACGAGGTTGCTGTAATCCCTAAGTAAGAAGCGATATAAATAAGCGGTATCCTATTTACTAAATTGGGAAAGTTTTTCAAGAAATCCAAATATCGGGTTTTGGCCTCGGTATTCAACTTTGGCTGCACTAAGTTAACTTTATCCAGCAGGGTTTTTACGGTAATTTTATGGATGGTTTTATCCCAATCAATAATCGTGGTGGACAACTCTTTGAAACGTTCATACGAGAACAAGATTAGCACACAATCTGTAACCGCCCGTATGTAAATCATAGAAGTGATTTTGTTGTTGAAACTTTCCAGGTCCACTACAAAGTGATTTTCATCTACAAAATGATGAACGATTTCTTCGCCTTTGTTATTATAATAACAAATCATCAAAACACCTTCCTGCACAAAGGCAATTTGGCGGGCAACTTTTCCGGCTTCTGAAAAATACTCATTTATCTTGATAAAATACACAAACGTTTGTTTGTAAAACAGTTGATGTAAGTTTTATTTTGTTTTATATCTTTAGATCTAAACACATAGACCATAAGATGATCACCATTCGTTTTTTTTCTGCTAACCTCGTGTCTTTTTGCTATCGCCCAATTAGACTTTATTCTTTCATTTGTATCGGACTCTGCCTTATTGGATGTTGCCATTGCTATGCCCAAGACAATAATCTAAAACTTTGGTACGACAAACCCGCCAGCATATGGGAAGCCACCCTACCATTAGGAAACGGGAAAATCGGCATGATGCCGGATGGAAAAGTACAAGAAGAAACCATTGTACTGAATGAAATCAGTATGTGGTCGGGAAGTCCGGAAGATCCGAATGATCCAGCAGCTTATCAAAAAGTGCAACGTATACAAGCTCTTTTACTTGAAGGCAAAAATGACGAGGCAGAAAAGTTGGTAAACCAAACTTTTGTGACAAATGGTAAAGGATCGGGCCATGGCAATGGCGCAAACGTACCTTACGGTTGTTATCAGTTATTTGGCAACCTGCACTTGAAATTTGATTCACTCGATCATATTTCAAGCTACAGACGAAGCTTGGACTTGGAGACGGCTACCGCCTTGACGGAGTTTACAGCGGATGGCGTAGAATATACACGTCGATATTATACCGCATTTGGTCCCAATGTAGGGGTAATTGCCTTGCATGCCAACAAAAAGAACGCTTTGCGTTTCTCCTTACGACTGGATAGACCAGAGAATGTTGAGGATTACCGCCTCGCCTCGGATGGTTTACGCATCAATGGATCATTGCCGGATGGCAAGGGTGGGAAAAATTTACGCTTTGCGGGGATGGTAAAAGTGAAAGGGAAAGATCTTCGCATAGAAAAAAACGGAAAAGAATTGACGGTCCAAGCCAAGGGCGATGTAGTTATATACATAGCGGCAAGCACCAGCTACTACGGTGGTGATCCAGAGAAACAAGTTCAGAATGAGATAGGCAAAATTGAAAAGCTCTCCGAAAAAAAACTTCATACCGAACATGTGAAAAATTATCGTTCGAAATTTGATCGCGTTCATTTGCAGCTTGCTTCGAAGGAAAACAGTGAATTGCCTACGGATAAACGTATCACGAATTTTTTCGCGGATCCAAATCAAGATCCGGCTATGGCTGCCTTATATTTTCAATTCGGGCGCTATTTAACATTATCCAGTACCGCTCCAGACGACGAACGTGCATTACCTCCCAATTTGCAGGGGCTATGGACACATCAGATCCAAACGCCCTGGAATGGTGATTATCACTTAAATATTAATGCACAGATGAACCATTGGGGTGTTGAGGTAGGAAATTTAAGCGAATACCACATGCCATTTATTCGACTGATCAAAACATTGGCACAGCAAGGTAGACAAACGGCACAGGCATACTACAATGCCCCGGGATGGGTGGTGTACATGATGACCAATGTGTGGGGGTATACAGCTCCTGGCGAACACGCATCATGGGGGGCGAGTACAGCTTCCGGCTGGCTGTGCAATCATCTATGGGAACATTATCAGTTTACGCAAGACACCGACTACTTGAACGATATATACCCGATTTTAAAGGATGCAGCGGTATTCTATGATGCAACGTTGATTAAAGATCCCGCTACGGGATGGCTCGTAACCGCACCGTCCGTTTCTCCAGAAAATGGCTTTCGCTTGCCTAATGGAAAGACCGCTTCCGTAGTGATGGGTCCAACGATCGACAACCAGATTGTGCGCGAACTGTATCTCTCTTTAATTCAGGCAGACTCCATCTTACAAAAAGAAGATCGTTTTGTAGCAGCGCTGAAGTCTAAGCTCACGCAACTGCCTCCAGCCGTAGTGGTAAGCCCAAATGGACGTGTCATGGAGTGGTTGAAGGATTATGAAGAAACCGAACCGCAACATCGGCATGTATCCCATTTATATGGCTTATATCCAGCTCCGTTTATCTCTCCACAGACCACGCCAATATGGGCCGATGCGGCACGCAAGACGCTAGAAGTACGGGGAGACGAAGGAACAGGATGGTCGCGTGCGTGGAAGATCCTGTTTTGGGCACGTTTGCAGGATGGAGATCATGCGTTGGAAATCTTGCGTCAGCTTTTAAAGCCCGCGCATGCAGATCAAGTAACCTATAAAGGTGCTGGTGCCGGAACGTATCCCAATCTTTTTTGCGCGCATCCACCTTTCCAAATAGACGGTAACTTCGGCGGAAGTGCAGGTATTGCTGAAATGCTTCTGCAGAGCCACAATGGTTATATCCATCTATTACCCGCATTACCAAGCGGATGGCAGGACGGAGAAATCCGGGGATTGAAAGCCCGCGGAAACTATGAAATTGATGTCCGCTGGAAGGCACGAAAGGTGGTGGATTACAAAATCAGAGGACCAAGGGGCACTGTCAACATATTGGTAAACGGACAGTATAAAACGATAGCTGTATAGAAAAACAACTAAATAGTTTTTGCAGATGATAGCATAAAATCTTTCAACCTCTTTTGAAAGCAATTAAAATTGCCTATTTTAGAAATTATAAACGAAATCCAATATATTATGAACGATACCCTTCAGAAAACTTCCCTTCTTTACATCAAACAGTTAGAACTTTTGTATTCGCGAATTGCCTTTGTTTAGTAGATTCTAGCAGTCCCGGAGCCTGATTTATAACAAGGTTTCAAAATATATACTGATCTTAAAAGGCTCATTGCCCGCATACAGGTGCAAAATAACTATTTAATATGCTATCATTACGTGGTGGATATACGATATGACTAAAAATAAAAAAACACAAAAATCTTTAATTACAAAATCGAAATTATTAAATGCGGTAGAATCCGTCCTTATCAATAAAGGATTCACGGAGTTGAAAGCAAATCCAATTTGCGAGATCTCGAATGTAGATAAAAAACTGATTTATTTCCATTTCGGAGACCTAAAGGGATTGCAAACCGAATACCTCCTCAGAAATGATTTTTGGCAATCCCAACGGGAAGTACCCGAAGAGATAACCAAAGGGACTGTTAAAGACATGCTAACCGACCAGTTTACCTCTATTTATGAAAAAGACCTCCTGAAGCGCTTATTGATATGGGAATTGAGTGAAGAAAATGAAACACTAAAAAAAATTGCGCAAGACAGGCTGGAAAATACGAACAAGATGGTCGATAAATTTATCGACCAACAGGACGTTAAAATGGATGCATCTCCACTATTGGCATTGACCATAGGTGGATTATATTACCTTTCTATCCGTTCCGCTGAAAAAGGGAACACATTCTATGGGATTGATATAAATAAAAAATCCGACAGAAAAAGAATGGTAAACACCATTACGAGGCTAATCAAACAGATAAAATAATTACCATTTCGCACAAAAACCTAAATTAACCCGCAATTGCTCCTGACGAAACAGAAGCGATTTAACCCAGTAGCTGCAGTAGATATCACAGAATAAGAAAAAAAAATGAATTTTATTTTGATTCTACGAATTACTTCGTACATTTGAATACGAAACAATTCGTAGAAGATATGAATGAGCATTTAATTAAGCCTACTGAAGGCGAAATGGAAATTTTGCAGGTCCTTTGGAAAAAAGGAGAATGCACTGTACGTGAGGTATTCGAAGAACTGAATAAAAAAGACATCGGATACACCACCATTCTCAAAATCATGCAGATCATGCACGAAAAAGGGATGGTAGATAGAAATACTTCGGCAAAGACACACATCTATAAAGCGCTACTGAATAAAGAGAATACACAGCAACATTTTCTAAACAAGATGATAGATACAGTATACAATGGATCTACAGCGCGGTTAGTAATGCAGGCGCTGGGAAATAAAAGTGCGAGTAGGGAAGAAATCGATTTAATAAAAGAATACCTCGAAAAACTGGAAAAATAAAAGACCATGGAAGCTATTATTCAAAATCTGATCAAAGCCCTCGGATGGAGTATCGTTCACTCCCTGTGGCAAGGAGCAATACTATATATTATATTGTTCGGCTTGTTCGCCCTTATGCCTAAGGCGAGCCCGCGAATAAAACACAATATCGCTTTCGGAACATTATTGTTAACACTGGCCGCGTTTATATTTACCGTCGTTTCTACGTTCTCTCTTCCGGTTTCGCACACCAATCCAGGTGTTAAATTCAATGAACAGGACTATGTTCTACTCTTAAAAGAATTTCAAAAAGGGCAATTCGCCACCGAAAACATTTTTCCTTTTATCGTAATAATATACCTGTTGGGAATACTATTTCAGACTGCTTTTCTAGTAAATGGTTACATAAGGCTCAAAAAGATCCGTAACTACAACATTCAACCCGTGCCTGCAGAATGGTCAATGCTGTTTCAAAAAGCGTTACAAAAATTGAATATTTCTAAGTCGATTGGTTTCTATCTTTCTACACGTGTAAGCGTACCGCTGGCGATTGGTTATTTCAAACCCATAGTATTATTTCCCGTTGCGCTCATAAACCATCTCGACACCGAACAAGTGGAAGCCATACTGTTGCATGAACTGGCTCATATTCGTCGGAATGACTATTTAATCAACCTTATCAAAGTATCTATAGAAACGATGTTATTTTTTAATCCTTTTGTTTGGCTTACCTCAAGGTTTATGCACATCGAGCGCGAACACGCATGCGATGACTTAGTCGTCCGTTCGACCAAGACGCCACTCGCTTATGCCAAGGCATTGCTCCATATCGAAACGCTCAGAGTTGAACAAGCTCCTGCTATGTCTATGGCCGCAACCGGAAACACGCACTATTTATTAAAACGTATAAAACGAATAACGAATATGGAAAGAAATTATCCCAATGTAAAGCAACAGTTGTTTGCGATTGCATTAACTTTATTTACGTTTATTACTGTAGCTTGGATAGCGCCTGACAGAAATAAAAATGATCTTACAAAAAATAAAGAAACTACAACAGAAACGCTAACTGAAATAAACCATGAAACAGAAATACGGGAAGTACTGACACTAAGGGAAGATTCTGATACGACTTCGGTTGCGTCAACAGAAACACCTATTGTTCGTACTACAACCGTAATTCACCACTCGGACAATAGATCCGATAGTTTAAAGGCGACCTGCAACGATACGGAACTTAAAGCCAATATTTCAAAAATAGAGGCAAATGCAAAAAAGATTGAGCACTATCACAATTCGCCAGAGTTCAAGGCCAAAATAGCAAAGATAGAAGCCAATGCCAAGGAGGTCGAAAAGTACTTCGGGTCGCCGGAATTTAAAGCGAAGATTTCGAAAATAGAGGCAAATGCAAAGGATATCGAGAAGTATTTTAATTCGCCAGAATTTCAGGGGAAAATAGCAAAGATAGAATTGGAAGCTAAAAAAATAGAAAAATACGTTGAGTCCTCAGAATTTAAGCAAAAGATCGCGAAGATAGAATCTAGTGCCAAGGACATCGAAAAATACGTTGAATCGCCCGAATTCAAAGCCAAAATTGCGAAAATAGAAAGCAGTGCAAAAAACATTGCAGCATATTATGAATCGCCTGAATTTAAGGCTAAAATAAATAAAATAACAGAAGCATATGAGGCTCCGGAATATCAAGAAATCCACAAAAAATTTGAACAGGAGCTAGAGACCTTGCACCAATCAGAAGAGAATTAAGGTAGCCCAACCTCGCTATTCTGTCTTAACGCGCTTATATCATTGGCCGTAAAGAACCTTCATATTTACCGATATTGTTGGTAAATATGAAGGTTTTTTACGTATTATTGCGTTGGGTATACATCGTTAATAAATGGACTTTATATATTATAGCGATCTTTTAGGTACAATGGTTTTTGCCATATCGGGAGCTATGGCAGCCAACCGCAATAACATTGACATTTTCGGAGCCAGTTTTACCGGGTTTGTAACAGCTATAGGCGGTGGATCATTACGCGATATATTCCTAAATATTCGACCGGTTTGGGTCGAAGACGGAAATTACCTGATTGCGATATTCATCGGTGTATTTATTTCAATTATAGCCAACAAGCAATTAGACAAATGGGCGCGAACATTGTCCTTATTTGATGCCATCGGCATCGGATTCTTTACCGTGGTAGGTGTTCAAAAATCATTGTCTTACGGAAGCAGCGACATTGCTGCAATAATGTTAGGTATGTTTTCTGCTTCCATGGGCGGGGTAATACGGGATGTATTGATGAATGTAACACCGTTAATATTACGAAAAGAGATTTATGCTACTGCATGTTTATCTGGCGCCTTGTTATTTGTGATCTTAAATAACCTGCATGTGGATAACGGCACGAATGCCTTTTTAAGCGCAGCACTGGTATTTCTGATTCGCATATTATCTGTTAAGTTCAATTTATCACTTCCTACAGTCAATCATACAGAAACTAAAGACAATTAAAGCTGTTCCAATAGTTTTTCAAATGCCATTCCGCGGGATGCCTTTAGTAGGATAAAACTATTTTCAATAGTCGGAATTGCAGATTTAGCTTCCTCCGTGGTTCGGTAGTATTCGCCTTCCGGCTCCCGCTGCGCATAGAATTCTTCTCCTACAAAAATTAACCGATCCAGTCGTAAGGACTTAGCCAATTCGATAATTTTTTTATGTTCTGCATAAGCGTCCTCACCCATTTCAAACATATCCCCTAAGATCACCACCTTATGCTCCGCCTCCAACACCCTCATATTATCCAAAGCCGCCGACATGCTGCTTGCATTCGCATTATAGAAATCCGCAATAATGGTATTCTTCGCTGTTTTTGTAATTTGTGAACGATTATTTTTGGGGATATAACCTTCGATCCCCATATTGACTGGAATAGGGGACACCTCAAAATGTAACCCCACTGCAATAGCAGCCAAGAGATTTTCGATATTATATGATCCCGTAAGGCGTGTAGTAAGCTCATAGATCGGGGTTGTATCCTTCATCTTCCAACTAATGGAAAGATAGGGGTTAGCATATAACAACTTCCCAGTTACATCATTCTGATCGGAAAAACCATACCGCACAATTTTATTAAAGGTTCTGGCATTCGCCATTTCTAGAAGTTCGACATTGTCGCTTTGCAAAAAAAGAGTGCCATCATTTTCCTGAAGAAAATCATATAGCTCTCCCTTTGTTTTTTTAACTCCTTCAAACGAGCCAAATCCTTCCAAGTGCGCTTTTCCGACATTGGTGATGAGACCATGCGTAGGCTGTGCTATATCACTTAATAGTGCAATCTCCCCCACATGATTTGCCCCCATCTCTACGATAGCAATTTCGTAACTATTGTTTATCGAAAGCAGGGTCAATGGCACCCCGATATGATTGTTTAGATTGCCTACTGTAGAATAGGTTTTATACTTCTGAGAAAGGACTGCATGCAACAGCTCCTTCGTTGTCGTCTTGCCGTTTGTTCCGGTGACACCGATAACAGGAATATTTAGGTGAGATCGGTGATATTTTGCTAAATGTTGAAGTGTAGAAAGCACATCTTCTACTACGATATAATGATCTCCTTTCTGGTACTGAGGCTCATCTATCACTACATATTTTGCGCCAGCGGCTATCGCCTGATCAGCAAATGCATTTCCGTTAAAGTTAGCTCCCTTTAAGGCAAAGAAAATACTATCTACCGCTATATGACGCGTATCTGTAACTACTTTGGGAAACGCTTTATAAATGTCGTAAAGTTGATCGATCTGCATAACCTGTTAATTGATAAAACAAAAGTAAACATAAAAAGGAGCATTATTTTTTAAATAATACTCCTTTTTTGATCGTGTGCCTCTACTTTAATTTATACGCGACGACGCTGTTGCTATTGAAAGTGGGGATATACAATATCTGCTCTTTTGGATTGTATCCCAGATCTGCTGTATTCATATTGCCTTGCACATCGAGCATTTTCTGGAAAGATCCGTCTGCACGCACATAATAAATAAGTCCCGCCCAACATGTCACTAGAAAGTCGCCGTTGCCTACGGGTTCTAATCCGTCGCCACCCTTCTCAAATCCCGTTGCAAGTACGGTCTTATTTTTGTTAGCATCAATCTTCCATAACTCAGGTCCCGCCAATGCATATAGGTTATCATTTACAAATTTCAACCCATTTACAGAAGGTACATTATCCATATACAAGGTGTACCTGGATCCCTTAATCTGGAAAATCTTATTTTGACGCGTATCTGAAACGTATACTACACCGTTATCATCGACGGTAACATCATTTAAGAAGGTCGACTCCGCGATCTCAATCTCGTTTACTATGTTTCCCGTGACAACGTCCACCACCACAACAGAACTAATATCCGCAATGTACAGAAGATCGCGATATAAGGCTAACCCCTTAGGAGCATTCAGGCCGGTAATCCAATCCGCTTGTTTCAGCGAGCCGTCAAGGTTTAAAATAGCAAGGCCGCCTTTACCATCCTTTGTGGCCCCTTCACCATCAATTAGGGAAACATATAATTCATTTTTTTCTGGAACAAACAGTACGGACTCCGGAACGGGCAATTGATCTTTCGACTCCCAAATCTTATCAAGCGCCTTCTGCTGTGCATTAATTCCTTGAATGAATAGCACGGAACATAATATATTGACTAACGTTTTCATCTATTTAATTTTTCTTTTATGGGTAAATGCATTCGGATAAAAATAACCAAATTAAACCATACCATCAAATTTACCTGTTCTGTATATAACGCGCTTTCTTCGACATCGTTTGCGTAAAAATCACTTCGCACTTCTAATAAAATTGGTTAGACTTGTATATCCAATATAATGTCTCTATGTATTTAAATCATAAAAATCTAGTTTCAATAACAAGTGCTACAGTTGAAAAACCAACTGAAAAAGTTCTGAATCTTCCGGAAAAAGTAATACAATTCGGCACAGGCGTATTACTGCGCGGCCTACCGGATTATTTTATTGATAAAGCAAATAAAAAAGGTGTTTTTAATGGTCGGGTTGTTGTCGTCAAATCAACCTCCTCCGGTGGTGTAGATGCTTTTAAAGAGCAAAACAATTTGTATACAACCTGTATTAAAGGTATTAGTAAAGGAGAAATTGTAGAAGAAAACATTATCAATGCTTCTATTAGTCGTGTGCTATCAGCGAGAGAACAATGGAATGAAATATTAGCTACCGCGGCGAGTACAGATATCGAAGTGATCATCTCTAATACAACTGAAGCAGGTATCGTAGAAAGCAGTGATAACATCCAGGATATGCCACCAGCTTCATTCCCCGGCAAATTGCTGTCTTACTTATATGCACGCTACAAAGCATTTAATGGTGACGTAACCAAAGGTTTGATTATCTTACCAACAGAACTTATTTCTAACAACGGCGATGTACTAAAACAATACACCATTTCGTTAGCGAAAAAGAACAACCTTGAAGATACCTTTATCCAATGGTTGACGTCTGCTAATTCATTCTGCAACACGCTTGTCGATCGTATTGTGCCGGGTGCGTTTGTTGACGAAAGTTTAGGGTATAAGGATGATCTTATGATCATGGCAGAACCTTTCACGTTGTGGGCCATTGAGACCAACGATCCAAAAGTAAAGGACATTCTGAGTTTTGCAAGTGTAGATACTGGCGTGGTCGTTACACCATCCGTATATAAATTCAAAGAACTGAAGCTTCGTCTATTAAATGGCTCACATACTCTCACCTGTGCATATGCGTTGCTCCAAGGGTTTGTGACGGTAAAAGAAGCCATGGAAAATGTTTCTTTCAAAACATTTATCGAAGAATTGGCATTCAATGAGATCGGCCAGGCGATTGAATCCGAAGAAATAACCCGTACAGATATTAACGATTTTGCAGGTAGTGTGATCGATCGCTTTAGCAATCCTTTCCTGGCACACAAGTGGGAAGCGATCTCCTTAAACTATACATCGAAAATGGTACTACGGAATGTTCCAATCGTCGAAAAATGGTATAGCAAGTCAGAAGATACACCAAAGCATATTGCAACTGGCTTTGCAGCCTATATTATACTTATGGATACAGAAAAATCTGAGGGAAAATTCTTCACGAAATTAAAAGGTAATTCATTCGCTATCCAAGATGATCAAGCTGGAAAGCTATACGACTACTGGCAAAATGAAGATACAGTTGTTAAAAATATTTTAGCCGATCAAGCTATCTGGGGAGTTGATTTAACATCGTTCCCGGGTTTTTTGGAAGAGGTGCAAGCGCAAGTTAATGCCATTAAAAAAGAAAATAAAACTACGGTTTAAGATGAAATCACGAGTATTACGCATACATCCTAAGGATAACGTATTGGTCGCTCTTCAAGATTTGAAACAAGGAGAGACCATTAGCTTTGAAAACAAGGCTTATACACTGCTGGAAGATATCCCGGCGAAACATAAATTTTTTACCGGAGATATGAATCTGCAAGACGAGATTTATATGTATGGTGTATTGGTCGGAAAGGCACAGTATCCAATCCCTGCGGGCAGCATTATGAATACCCAAAACACAAAACACGCTGTAGATCCCTATACCTATCGTCCCTATCATTATGAATGGCAGGCTCCTGATGTGTCCAAATTTGAGGGTAGCACATTCAATGGCTATTGGCGTAGCGATGGCCGGGTGGGTACGGCAAATTATTGGCTTTTTATACCAACCGTATTTTGTGAGAACAGGAACCTGGATGTCATAAAAGAAGCCATGCATAATGAGCTCGGTTATACAGTAACCGATAAATATAAGCGTTTCACGCATAGCCTCATCAGATATTACGAGCAAGGCGACGATATTGCTAACCTCGACTTTTCTGCGGATAGTGCAGCACCAAATGAGCGGTATTTTAAAAATATCGACGGTATTAAATTTCTCAACCATCAGGGCGGTTGTGGTGGCATCCGCCAAGACGCTGCTGTGCTAAGCAAATTGCTGGCCGCCTATGCAGACCATCCGAATGTGGCTGGAGTAACTGTATTAAGTCTGGGCTGCCAAAACCTGCAGGTGGCTGACTTTCGAAAAGATTTATTGGAACGCAACCCAGGCTTTGATAAACCGTTGTTTGTCTTTGAGCAGCAACAATCGCAAAGTGAGGAGCAGCTGATTAAAGAGGCGATAAAACAAACTTTCACAGGGTTGATTGAAGCAAACAAACTGGAACGCAGTCCGGCACCGATCAATAAGCTGGTACTGGGCGTTAAATGTGGCGGAAGTGATGGCTTTAGCGGTATCAGTGCAAATCCTGCCGTCGGATATACGTCAGATTTATTGGTCGGATTAGGTGGCACCGTTTTATTAGCCGAATTTCCGGAATTGTGTGGCGCAGAGCAACAACTTATCGACCGCACAAAAGATGAGCAGGCGGCAAAAAAATTCATCCGGCTGATGAGTTCTTATAGTGCTGCCGCCGAACAGGCGGGATCAGGATTCCACATGAACCCTTCGCCTGGAAACATCAAAGACGGGTTGATCACAGACGCTATAAAAAGCAATGGAGCAGCTAAAAAAGGAGGCACTTCGCCGGTAGAAGATGTATTAGATTATACCGAGCAAGCTGTTAAACCGGGATTAAACCTAGTATGTACTCCCGGAAATGATGTAGAAGCTACTACTGGAAAGGCAGCTTCTGGCGCAACACTGATTTTATTTACAACGGGCCTGGGTACGCCCACGGGAAATCCAATCTGCCCTACGATCAAAGTGTCAACAAATAAAGAGCTGACCCGCCGAATGGGTGATATTATTGATATCGACACAGGGCCGGTGATCGAAGGTGAAAAAACCATCGAAGAAATGGGTGAGGATATCCTTGCCTATTGCATCAAAGCGGCGAGTGGTGAGATCACGCCAAAAGCAGTATTACTAAATCAAGACGACTTCATTCCCTGGAAAAGAGGCGTGAGTTTATAATTATAAAAACTATTTGACATGAAAAATTTTTTAGATGATAATTTCTTATTACAAAGCAAAGTAGCGGAAGAATTATATCATAATTATGCCAAAAATCAACCCATTATAGATTACCATAACCACTTGATTCCTGATCAAATCGCTAATAATATCAATTTTGAAAATTTGACGCAGGTGTGGTTATATGGGGATCATTATAAATGGCGTGCTATGCGAACAAACGGGGTAGATGAACGTTACATCACCGGCGATGCCTCAGATTTTGAAAAATTCCAAAAATGGGCGGAAACCGTGCCGTATACGATGCGCAATCCCCTATATCATTGGACACATTTAGAATTGCAACGTTATTTTGGAATTAATACGCTGCTAAACGGAGATACAGCGAAGGCGATATACGACGAAGCTTCGGCTAAACTTCGTACACCCGAATATGCCGTACGTGGGCTATTGCAAAAGATGAACGTTGAAGTAGTCTGTACGACAGATGATCCGATTGACTCGTTGGAATATCATCAACAATTTGCGAAGGAAGGTTCCACACTAAAAATGTTGCCTGCATTTCGTCCTGATAAAGCGATGAATTCGGACAATATAGCGGATTTAAATACCTATATATCCAAATTAGAACAGGTCACCAACACGTCAATAGGCTCCCTAGATGAATATTTGAGTGCGCTTAAACAGCGTCACGACTTTTTTGCGGCCAATGGTTGTTCGGTATCTGATCATGGTTTAGAACAGATCTATGCCGAAGATTATACAAAAGATGAGGTCGCTTCTATCTTCAACAAAATCCGCACAAATCAGGAAATTAGTTATTCCGAGAACCTGAAGTTCAAGTCTGCTATGTTGACCTATTTTGCGGAATGGGATCATGAAAAAGGATGGGTGCAACAATATCACCTGGGTGCACTTCGCAATAACAATACCAGGCTATTGACCAAATTGGGTCCGGATACGGGCTTCGATTCGATTGGAGATTTTAGTCAGGCAAGAGCGCTATCCAAATTCTTAAATAGATTAGATACACAGGATAAACTAACGAAAACGATTATTTACAACCTCAATCCAGCAGATAACGAACTGATCGCCACCATGATCGGAAATTTTAACGACGGATCTGTTGCTGGTAAAGTTCAATTCGGATCAGCTTGGTGGTTTCTAGATCAAAAAGACGGAATGATCAAACAAATGAATACCTTATCAAATATGGGCTTATTAAGCCGTCTCGTAGGTATGCTCACCGATTCCAGGAGTTTTCTTTCATTTCCTAGACATGAATATTTCAGAAGGTTGGTTTGTAATCTTTTCGCGGAAGATGTAGTGAACGGTGAACTGCCAAATGATATGGAATGGATCGGCAAACTTATAGAAGATATTTGCTATAAAAACGCTAGAAACTACTTCAATTTTTACAAATAATAATCCGACAAAGGACTTGACCTATTAACTGTTGAGTTTTTTGTTAACTTTAGCATAACATCATAAACAACTAAACTTAGTATGAGCTTAAATTTGGAAAATCTCTTTTGGGAAGAAGAAGACATCCCCAAAGAGTATCTTTTGGAAGAACAGATCGACCAGCGAACATTTCTGTCTAACGGCGAAATGAAAACGTGGAATGGTCCTGTCAGTGAAGTTTTCTCGCCGGTGTGCGTAAAGACGAAAGACGGTCTAGCTCGTAAACGTATCGGCAGTTATCCGGTATGTACAGAGAAAGAATCCGAAGAAGCATTAAATGCTGCCGTAGCGGCTTACGACAATGGTCGTGGAAAATGGCCTACGATGTCGGTCGCTGAACGTATTAAATGCGTGGAAGATTTCACCAATAAAATGATCGATAAAAAAGACATTGTTGTCAAGTTGATTATGTGGGAAATCGGAAAATCTTACGCCGATTCGATTAAAGAATTTGATAGAACTGTAGAATATATCTACGCCACTATAGATTCGTTGAAAGATCTGGATAGACAATCTTCCCGTTTCGAGATAGAGCAGGGTATTATTGCACAGATCCGTCGCTCACCACTCGGTGTCGTGTTATGTATGGGACCATTCAATTATCCATTGAATGAAACATTCACGACCCTGATTCCGGCCTTGATAATGGGTAATACGTTATTATTCAAACCACCAAAGCACGGTACGTTATTACACTATCCATTACTGGAGGCATTTCAATCGAGTTTTCCAAAAGGGGTAATTAATACCATCTACGGAAGGGGTAATAAAATTATTCCTGCGCTAATGGAATCTGGAAAGATCAATGTGCTTACCTTAATTGGTAGCAGTAAAGTAGCAAATGAGCTTAAGAAACTTCATCCGAAAGTAAATAGATTACGTGCCATATTAGGTTTAGACGCTAAAAATGCAGCCATTATTACGAAGGATGTTGACTTAGACCTCGCCGTAAAGGAAACCGTACTTGGGTCGCTATCATTCAACGGGCAACGTTGTACAGCGATCAAGATTGTATATGTACACCGTAGCTTAGCACAAGAGTTCTTGAAAAAGCTTTCTGAGGAGGTCTCCAAATTAAAATTTGGAATGCCTTGGGAAAGTGGCGTGTCGCTTACCCCACTTCCCGAGCCCAATAAGCCGGCTTATTTACAAGAATGCATTAGCGATGCTATTGCAAATGGAGCTAAAGTAGTTAATGAGAACGGAGGACAAACACTAGAGTCCTTTGTCTACCCTGCTATTTTATATCCTGTAAACGACAAGATGAAACTATATCGGGAAGAGCAATTCGGCCCATTGATCCCTGTCGTCCCTTTTGATGATCTGGAGGAGCCTATAGAATATCTAATTAGCTCGCCACATGGACAGCAGGTAAGTATATTCAGTCGGAATGCAGCGATCATTTCTTCACTGATAGATCCGTTAGTGAATCAGGTAAGCCGCGTGAATATCAACTGCCAGTGTCAGCGCGGCCCAGATAGCTTCCCATTCACCGGCCGAAAAGACAGTGCAGAAGGTACGCTTTCAGTATTCGACGCCATCCGCTCGTTTTCTATACGATCATTGGTGGCCGCAAAGTATACCGACGATAATAAGAAGCTACTCAATGATATTATTGAAAGCAATAATTCGAATTTCGTCAGCACCAAGTTTATATTTTAAAACAACAGCTACAAGTCAAGCCCCGTGCTTGACTTGTATCGTTATAAACCTTTTGTAAATTCGATCGTCCAACGGCTATCGTCTTATCTCAATAACCCCAGTTATGAAGATATTTTTATCCATATTACTCTCGGCACTATTCAACATTTCAAATGCACAGGTGCTGTCGGATTCTGTTGCAGATCGTATGACTAGCTATCAACTTAAAAACGGAGGCTGGCCGAAGCACTTGGCCGATAAATCCGTTGTCGACTATTCAAAACCGCTCACACCTGCGTTGCAAAAAGTGATCGATCAATCGACCGAAAAGGCTGCGACTATTGACAATAATGCGACAACCCGTGAGATCAATCATCTTCTCCTTGCTTATTCCAAAACAAACAACGACAACTATCTTCAAGCGGCGACAAAGGGCATTGCGTATATCCTAGCAGCTCAAAACGAAAAAGGAGGATGGCCACAATATTATCCAGATAGCAGTTCATACCGTGGCCAGATCACCTACAATGATGGTGCGATGATTAATGTATTGGAAATTTTACTTTCCATATCAACAAAACAAGACCGCTATGCTGTTTTAGCGGATAAATTTAACGGAAGAATAGAAAAGGCCTTGCTACGAGGTATAAAATGCATCTTACAAACCCAGGTTAAACAAGGAGACAAATTGTCCATCTGGGCCGCACAGTATGATCAAAAAACAATGGAGCCTGCTCAAGCCAGACTGTTTGAACCGGTAGCCTTAGCTACAGCGGAATCAGCCGGTATTCTTCGCTTTTTGATGCGACTTGACAATCCCACTCCCGAAATAAAAAGTGCCATTATCCATGCTGTAGAATGGTTTTCCACCCATAAAGAGGTGGGATACGACTATATCAAGACCGAAAAAAACGGAAAACTCATCCGGGATGTCGTTCCTTCATCAACTTCCACCATATGGGCAAGGTTTTATGACGTCAAAACCAATGAGCCTATCTTTGGTGACCGAGATAATACCATAAAACATGCTTTGAATGAAGTAAGCGAAGAACGAAAAAACGGCTACTCTTGGTATGGAAACTGGCCGGAAAAAGTAATCACACGAGAATATGAAAAATGGCTTAAGCGGATAAATTAATGCTACTTAGATAGGCTAGACGGATTATATTGCGCATTAACAGATCTACGAATAGTAATTTTTTTAATGGGTGTTCGTGAATGCCAAGCATTTTAGCTAAGTTTACCTTTGTGAAGTACAGAAATTATACCCTCAAGGATGTTGCGCAAGATTTAGGTCTTTCCACCTCTACTGTTTCACGTGCGCTTCGGGATAGTCATGAAATCAGCGAAGAAACCAAGAAAAAAGTGTTGGATTATGCTGCGAAAGTGAAATTCAAAATAAATCCTATCGCAAGGAGCCTAAAAGAGCGAAAGTCACAAAGTATCGGTATAGTAGTCAGCGAAATCGCTAATAATTTTTTTTCACAGATTGTAAACGGGATTGAATCCGTAGCCCATCAGAAAAACTATCATGTCATTATTTCACAGTCTCACGAATCGAGTGAGAAGGAGAAAATGAATATAGAACACCTGGCTTCTCGTTCGGTGGATGGTTTGCTTATATCTCTCTCTTCCGAAACAAAAGATATTGACTATATCAAAGACCTTTACAACAGGGGCTTACCCATTGTATTTTTTGATCGTATTCCCAACAATTTCAATACATTCACGGTTGTATCGGATAACTTTCAAGGAGCTTACAAAGCTACTGAGGAGTTTATTTTATCCGGCAAAAAACGTATTGCACATCTCACAAATTCCAAAAGCCTGTCTATTACACAATCTCGTCTAAATGGTTATAAAGCAGCGTTGGATAAACATAACGTAGTTTTTGACGAACGATTGATTCAATATTGCCCATACGGCGGAATGCATATGGAGGAAATAAATCGCGCATTGGATCACTTTCTTCAGGAAGGCTTTGATAGTATTTTTATTTCGGGAGATCGCCTTACAGCAGGGTTTCTATTAGCTACCAAAGAAAAAAACGTAGCGCATGATTTCCCAATTGCAGGGTTTACCAATTCAGACTTTATACAGTTATTTTCACCAAAAATAACTGTAATCCGCCAAAATGCATTTGAAATGGGTAAAACGTCTGTAGAACTGCTCATCAAAATGATCGAAACAAAATATCCGATCACGGAATTCGAACAGATTGTGTTGCCCGTACAACATAGTTAACTTTCCTCGCAACTATTCGTGTTTTATGTTCTATCCTGGTTCAACCATTTGGGTACGTTGGGAGCAACATACGATTCCATTTTTTGGATAAGTCCTTCTATCGTATTATCCACTAATAGCATCTCTTGATTCTCCTGCTTTAATAAACCCACCTGCACCAGATGGTTGATAAAAGCAATGAGATGATCGTAAATTCCATTCGTATTTAATAGACCTACAGGTTTTTGATGTAAACCAAGCTGCGCCCAGGTTATCATCTCAAACAGCTCTTCCATCGTTCCAAAACCACCCGGTAACGCAATGATACCTTCAGACATTTCGTCCATAATGGTTTTGCGCTCGTGCATAGTATCCACACATATCAGTTCCGTGACACCGCTGTGCGCAATTTCTTTACTGTTTAAAAACTTGGGAATTACTCCGATCACCTTTCCGCGCTTTGCTAAAGCTCCTTCAGCCACAGCACCCATAAGCCCCACCCGTCCGCCTCCATACACTAGTGTAATTTTCTTTGTTGCCAAATATTCACCCACATAACGTGCTTCTCGCATCCAAGATTCATCAAAACCAGGGCTTGATGCACAAAAAACGGATATGCTATTCATCTTCATGCTACAATTATAATTAAAAAACCGCAAGCAAAGAGCTTACGGCTTGATTAAACTAAACAGTAAAACAAATAACCTCGCTATAAAGCCCGATTTTTTTCGTCGCTATCGCTGTCCTTTTTACGGATAGCCTGCTTTAAATTTCCAAATTTATAGGTGTATGTTAGTCGTACGGACTGCGCATCATGATACTGCCGTATTTTGGAGTTAAATTCCGAAAAATTTGTCGACAGGTTGTTTCTATTGGTCCTGAAAATATCTGTGGCAGCAAATTTAAGTGAGCTTCTCTCGTCTTTAAAGTTAAAATTAACACCCAAATCCATGTTCCACTTGGTTTCAATACGGTACACATTGTAGAGGAACGGAGATGTATAATTAACAGACATTTCGGCGGAGAATGCTTTTGAAAGCTTAAAGGTATTCATGGAAGTCCCCTGAAAGAAAACCGAGCCTTGGCTTACGTACGACCCTGCAATCGGACCTTCAAAAAACATATGAATGCCTGTTAAGTTATTATACATGGTCCAAAATTTACCAACCCGGAAAGGGGCACTGATATTTAAATATGTTGTATTGGTCCGTCCCAAATTTTCCCTTATCACCCAAGTTGTTTTTTCAACCGTATCCTGTCCCATACTTTCAACCATAGCATCTGTAGTATAGTCATGCCCTACCGAAATATTAAACATTTTATACAGGGTATAATTTAAGGTCAAATTATCTGTATACTGCGGCTGTAGATACGGATTTCCGCGCATGAAAGTTCTCTTGTCTATATAATACTCAAATGGATTTAAGTACCTATAGTTTGGACGTGAAATCTTGCGGGCATAACTTAAGGACAGCGCATGGTTTTCGTGTGCATTAAAACTTACTGCTGCCGATGGAAATAAATTAAAATAATCTCTTTTTACCTGGGAACTTTGTGTAATGGATTTTCCATCAGAAAATGTATATTCTCCACGGAGGCCCGCTTTAATGCTCCATTTGCCGAACCCTTTGGAGTAATCTAAATACCCGGCGGCAATTTGTTCGACATATAGAAAGTTGTTTGTTCTGTTTGTATTGTTTTCCCAGGCTCCCTCCAGAAATTGTTCGAAAAGTATGTCATTGTCTGATCTGACATTACTATACTTCAACCCTGCCTCAAGGTTACCCTCAGCAAATGGCTGCGTATAATCTAACTTCGCCGCAACAATATCTATTTTAATCGATGAATTACTTTGCTCTAATTCGGGGTCATAGATATTAGATAGATCGGGGAACATTGTTTTATACAAATAATCGATATTCGTTCCAGTACTGAACCTACTGTAGTCTAGGTCAGCTGTTAACTTTGTACCCGCTGTATCAATTTTAAACTCGTTATTGGCGTTAAAAGAATATCGGTTAAAACGTTCGACGCTGGAAGAATTTGTATTCATAATCGAGTCAATAACAGTTAACACTGGCCCCATATTCGTTATACTGGCGTTATCTTGATCTTCAATGTTATTATTTCCGCTAAATTGAAGCGTTAAAATATTTCTGTCGGATGTCTTCTGCTCTATACCAATTTTATAAGCATGCGTTCGATCTTTCTCAAATAATTCGGCAGTCTGATCAAAAACTGTGTTTTCATTATTATTCGGAATCGTCCGTTCGATCGCCAAATCACTTTCTGTCGTATTATCGGTATAGGAATAACTACCAAACAACGTTGTATTGTTTTTCTTATAATTCAGGTTAATCGATGAATTTCCCCGGAAGCGGTTACCCATACCGCCGCTTGCTACAAATGACCCATTAAAACCCTCTATTCTATTTTTCTTCATCACAATATTAATGACCCCCGCGGCACCTTCTGCATCGTCTTTTGCAGAACGGGTCGTAGAAACTTCAATGCTTTTTATTTGAGCGCCGTCGGTGCTCTTCAAAAATGTCGCCAATTGATCTCCGGTCATGTAAGTCTGACGACCATCGATAGTAACATTAACACCCTGTTGCCCCATCAATAGTACATTGTCATCCTTGTCGACACTTACACCAGGCGCTCTTTTTAAAACTTCCAATGCATTGTTACCTGCTGAAATAGAAGAGTTTTCTACATTCAGTATTAATTTGCCGTTTGTGCTTTGAATGAGCGGTAGTTCCCCTTTTATTTCTACAGCCTCTATCTCGGTAGACAAAGGCAACATCGTAATGATATCCATTTCTATTCCCCTATCGACGACAGTAAACGGTTCGCTTTTGAATTTAGATAATCCTACTGCAGAAACTTCAATTACGAAAGAGCCTTGAGGAGCATTCTTTATTTCGTAGTATCCGGATTCATTGGTTACACTTGTTTTGATAATCGCCTGTGTACTGGAAGACAAAAGGTAAACAGAAGCGCCGATAATAGGTTCCTGCTGCTCATTGACGACCTTACCTTTTACATCAGTTTCCTGTCGGGAAGCCCAAGCAAAATGAACAGTAGTAAGTATATTTAACAGTAGTAATAGTAAAGTTTGTTTCATGTATATAAGTTATCTTTATGATATGCTCTCGGCCTATGCATAACCGAGAGCTGTTTGTTCTTTTAAAATAGAAATTCCTTCCTCTTTCTTCGATAAAGCATTTAATTACCTTCTAGACGCAAATTATTCTGATTGGGTTGCATCTTCCTCTTCACTTTTTTTCTCTTCTACTTTTTCAGGTATGGCACAAATTAAACCAGATTTTGTCATGATCCATTCTGTTTGTTTCATTTTTGATTCTTCGGGGTAATTATCGTAGCAATTGTGATAAGCAATTTCTCTGATTTTACCCTCCAAAGAACGATCAATCTCTACTTTAGCACCCACTGGTAAATACGCGACCACGCTTACACTTTGATTCCTGTACACATCACCCGCACCTAAGGCAAAATGGCTATTAAAGATTACTTTACTGTCCACCTGCTCGGCTTGATAATTTATTTTTGAAGCGCGTTCGGCCGCCAGTTGATACGATTTTCCTTTTGCTTTATAATGATATTGAATAAAGGGCTTTTCCAAAGAATCCAATGATTCAAAACGGATTTCAATATCCGAACGCAACAGGTTATGCAAACTTTCTCCATCTACCTGAATATTGTATTTGGTTCTGCCATCTGCAGAGGAAGATGCTTCAATCACACGTACATCTTTTTCAGAAAACGAATAAACAGCCTGTGTCTTAAGCGGCCGATCCACTTTGATGATACTATCTTCCTTAAAATCTTGGGCTCCTATCACACAATAGAATATCACGACGATAATAGAAACGATCCAAGTAGCCCACATGCCCAGCGAGAGATAGCTATTCATAGGCTTGATTTTAAATAAGATCCGGAGCAAGACATAAAATAGCGCAACAAAAGGTAACACAATGGCAAAAGTACCTGCTAGTAAAGCAAAAAACGCCTGTCCTGGTTCTAGTATTTCCAAAGGCGGAAAAATGATCTCATCCTGATAACCCATGATAGCTAATGTACAGGCCACGAAGAAGAAAAATAGGCCAAAAATAGTAGCTCCAGCGAATACGAGCATACAGGCTGCAAGTGCCTTTCCAATAAATCTGAAGATCTCTCCAAAACCTGCTCCAACCGTGCGCAATCCGCGGTTAAAATGAGCGTTTGCGCCAGAAAAGTTATCACGTATACCCTCCATCTCCTCTTCAAAATTCTTTTTGAAATTTTGTAAATTGGGAGCTTCTCCGCGCATTGCCATTCTATCCGCACGTGTAGAGGCTACGGGCATAATCGCCCACAACACAATATATAGCAGAACTCCAGACCCACCAATCAAAACGAATAGAATAAAGAATGCACGCATCCACTTCGGCTGAACGCCAAAATAATGCCCCAACCCACTACAAACGCCACCGATTGTAGTATCTTCTGGATCACGCATTAATTTCTTTCCCGTTGGGAGAGCTTTATGTTCTTCCCCGCTTGAGGATTGTTGTTGTTGATATGACTGTTGTCCTATTTCTTCTTCTCCAGAAGCGTCTTCAAAGTCACTCACACGGCCCATCTGCGCGATAACTTCCGAGACATCGTCTTTATTGATCACTTCTTTTCTTCCCGATTGAATCCGCTCACTGAACATTTCTGCGATTCGATTCTCAATGTCAAGCAATATTTCTCCACTATCAGCAGATTGGCTAAAATGTCGCTTTATGTCGATCATATAGCCACGTAGCGTCTCATAGGCATCTTCTTCAATATGAAAAACAATGCTGTTGATATTTATGATGATGGTCTTATTCATGATTTTTTATTGTTATAGTTGGGTTGTTTATGTTCTTTATTTTCGTCCAAATAATGATGTCTCTACAGCGTAAAGCAACTCTTTCCAGGTGATATCAAGCTTTTCCAAGACTGCCGTTCCTTCAACAGTGATCTGATAGTACTTTCGCGGAGGACCCGAAGTAGACTCCTTCCAACTGTAACTCAACAGGCCATTGTTCTTAAGACGAGTTAATAATGGATATAGTGTTCCTTCCACTACTAAAAGCTCCGCCTTTTTAAGCTCGCCGATAATATCCGAAGCGTATATTTCACCCTTAGAAATAATGGAAAGGATACAGTATTCCAATATCCCCTTTCGCATTTGGGTTTGTGTATTTTCTGCTATCATAATAATACAAAGATATATCCTTTAACTAGTACTTTGCAATACATAGTACTATATTTTTTATACAAAACATCACAACAATCTGAAATTCAGAACAATAATTTTCAAACGAAAGAATACTGTATTATAAATACGGACTATTTTTTCTGATTTTATGCAGATTTACTTTCTATAATTCAAAGATTAACACGACATTTAGGGCACCATGAGATATATTGTAAATTACTTTTGGGCTATATTTTGGGCGCTTATTATGTTCGTGCTTATGATAATGCCTTCCAATGAAGTGGGAATACCTCTTTTTGAGGGCTTCGACAAATTGGCGCACTGTGGTACATTCTTCGTATTGACTGTCCTATTATACTGGGGATCTATCATTAAATCCAAAAGGAGAGCTTCAAAATGGATAACCGTTATTAAAGTGTTGATAAGTACTGTTATATTTGCTTTCGTAACCGAAGGTGCTCAATTGTACTTTTCACCAACGCGTACTTCTGATTGGTGGGACATATTTGCGGATGGGGTAGGTATAGGAATGGGGACTTTTGCGTATATTTTATACTATCAAAAAAGAGATTTCTAATGCGAAAAAAAAACATTATTTGGCTGATCGTAGCCTTATTGACAATAACAGGCTTACAATCCTGTGGCATTTTTAAAAAGGACTGTGATTGCCCTTCTCCAATCGGAAAAAAGAGATAGGCTACGCTCGAGCCATAGTCGCCACACTTACTTGGGCGCCCAAATCGATCAATACATTTCCCAAGGATGAGATCGTGGCCCCGGTGGTTAACACGTCATCTACAATCAAGATGTGTTTATCTTTGATTGCCTCCTTGTCTTTGATGTAAAATATATTCTCTACATTATTGTACCGATCCGATCGGCTCTTTTGCGTCTGGCTTATTGTCGCCTTTGATCGCATCAACAATTTATCTGACCATTCTTTTTCCAGCCCTTCAGCAAGGCCCTTTGCAAAATAGCTGGACTGATTGTATCCTCTTTTCCGCAATTTAGAGCGATGCAACGGAACAGGTAAAATTAGATCGATCTGTTCGATATCGGGAACCTGCGCCAGTTTTCGTGCATATGTTTTTCCCAAACAATAGCCTATTTCCGGCTGATTTCCATATTTGAAATTATGTACTATCTTTTCTACACGAGAAGATTTAGATAGATATAACATAGATACGGCAAACTGAAAGTCTAATTTACCCCACAGCTGACGGGCGGTAGCGTTTTCGGAATCCAAATGAAAATCAGTAAAAGGGAGATGGTATAGGCATTCGGTACAAAGCAATTCTTCATGTGACAGTAGGGAAATCTCACATCCTACACAGGTACTCGGGAAAAGCAAGCGTACAACATCTTGAAAATACTGACGAATCATCACATCTCTAAGCGATTAGTTCACTAAAGATAGCAATAAATAATTATGCTGTTGCTTCTTTTATCGCTAACTGACCACATGCGGCATCAATATCCTTTCCACGGCTACGACGCACATTGGTAATAATCCCTTGATTACGTAAATAAGTTGCAAACTGATCAATTTTATCTGCTTCTGCATTTACAAAATCAGCGAGCGCAATAGGGTTATATTCTATAATATTGACTTTGCAAGGCACGTGCTTACAAAAACGAACCAACTCTTTAGCATCTTGCAACTCATCGTTAAAATTATGAAAGACAATATATTCGAAAGTTACCGGATTTTTAGTTTTAGCGTAATAATATTTAAGAGCTTCGGCAAGTGATTGAAGTGTATTTTGCTCATTGATAGGCATAATTTCATTGCGCTTTTCGTCATTTGCAGCATGTAAAGAAAGCGCTAGATTAAACCTTACTTCATCATCACCCAATTTTTTGATCATCTTGGCGATACCGGCCGTAGAGACCGTTATACGTTTCGCGGCCATATTTAATCCGTCTGCTGCTGTAATACGCTCAACGGATTTCAGCATATTTGAATAATTCAATAGCGGCTCCCCCATTCCCATATATACGATATTTGTAAGAGGGAGTCCATATTTTTCTTCAGCTTGTTTACTGATCAAAACAACTTGATCGTAAATTTCATCCGCATTGAGGTTACGCTTACGGTCCATATACCCCGTAGCACAGAATTTACAAGTAAGGCTACAGCCCACTTGCGAGCTGACACATGCCGTCATACGCTCTGGAGTCGGGATCAACACGCCCTCAATGATGTTACCATCGTAAAGTGAAAAACTACTTTTTATAGTCCTGTCTGCACTAATCTGCGATGCTTTAACGGAAACAAAATTAATCGTAAAACCAGCTTTTAGCTTTTCGCGAAGTGGCTTACTCAAATTACTCATCTCATCAAAATCAGTCGCTGATTTTTGCCAGATCCATTCATAAATTTGCTTCGCACGGAATGCTTGCTCACCCATTTCAGTAAGTTTGTCTTTCAATTGATCCAACGAAAGACTTCTGATATCCACTAACTTAGTTTTCTCTGCCACGCTACAAAGATACAGCAAATTTTATTAGTAGTCCTATTATCTTCTAGACCCCGTTACAGATTTACACAAATATTATATTAATAAACAAGAATATCCCTGAGACTCAATATATTTGTTCTATGAAAGCACATTCCATTCTATCTGCCATCACGGCGTTACTCATCTTGTCTTCATGTGGAGGAGGAAAATATGCAGCTACCGAGAAAGTGTATAAAAAGAAAGCAAAGCAATTTGCTGAAGTGTATAAGGAAAGTCCTGTGATAGGGCAATTGGAAAAAATTAGCACCGCAGATAAAGAATGGATTGCATCCATTAATTTTGGTGTACGCAAACCCAATTATGTAATGATCCACCACACCGCGCAAAATTCATTGGAACAAACGGTAAAAACTTTCCACAGTGAAAGGGCTGCTGTGAGTTCGCATTATGTCATCGGACGGAATGGTAAAATTGTACAAATGGTGAACGATTATTACCGTGGACACCATGCCGGATTGGGAAAATGGGGTAATGATACCGATTTGAATTCCTCATCAATCGGTATAGAATTAGACAACAACGGAACCACAGACCCTTGGCCACAGATACAAATAGATGCCTTGGTTCAATTATTAGCCTATTTAAAAGATGCTTACAAGATCCCCCAAGCTAATTTTATAGGCCATATGGATTATGCTCCTACACGCAAAAATGACCCATCGCGTTTTCCCTGGAAAACCTTAGCAGAAAAGGGATTCGGATTTTGGTATGATGACTATTTGGAAACTCCTCCTCTTGGTTTCGAGCCCCGATTGGCGCTGCGCATTATTGGTTACGATGTCAAGAACCTAGATGCCGCGATTAAAGCGTTCAAAATACATTATATCCAAAAAGATACAACAACAGCCAACCTGAACGAGGAGGATCTGAAGATATTGTATTCTATTTTCAAAAAATTCTTGTAGAAATAAAAGAAGATTTCCTACAACACACGTTCTCACAATAAATGTAGTTTTTATGTTGTCATACTGAACGCAGTGACATCTAAACACTTGTAAGCCGAACGTAGTAAGTTCATGAACTTAGCGACCACCAAAGGCAGCGGCGAAGGAAATTTTAGACAGCTCCCTAGCTTCACGAATAAAAAAAATTCTAAAACTTCCCTAAATTCTTAGCTTTTTAATACTATTTTTAAGCTATTTCAGGAAGATTCGTAATAATTTCTACGTGCTATTTGATTCAGATTTTGTTTCCTACCTTAGCAGAAAGACCTTTTTATAGTAATTTTATGCTAAAGCTAAATGTGAAAAACGAGACAAGTAGGCTAAGGGCCGTAATACTTGGAACAGCAAAAAGCAATGGACCTGTTCCCACAGTAGACGAGGCATACGATCCAAAATCATTGGAACATATAATTGCCGGAACCTATCCTACCGAAAGTGATATGATATATGAAATGCAGACTTTTGCCGAAGTACTGCAACGATACGGAATCCAAGTCTATCGTCCGGAATTAATTCCCGAACTAAATCAAATCTTTACGCGTGATATCGGCTTCGTGGTGGATGACTATTTTATAAAAGCAAATATTCTTCCCGATCGGGCAGAAGAGTGGAATGCGATTCAATATATTATCCGCCAAATCGATTCAGAAAAATTTATCGTTCCGCCGAAAGAAGTACATATTGAAGGTGGAGATGTAATCTTATGGAATGACCACATTTTCATCGGCACTTACAGCGGGAAAGACTATACCCAGTACAATACGGCACGGACGAATATACAAGGTGTAGATTTTATCAGAAACTTGTTCCCCAACAAAACGGTACTCGAATTTGATCTGATCAAATCCATGACCGACGCCAGAGCGAATGCGTTACATTTGGACTGTTGTTTTCAACCAGTCGGTACACATCAAGCCATCATCTTCAAAGAGGGATTTCAAAAAGAATCCGAATACAATACGATCATAGATCTATTCGGGATCGAAAATTTATTCCAGATTACCGCCGATGAAATGTATCAAATGTATTCAAACGTATTTTCTATTAGTCCAGAGATCATTGTTTCCGAAAAGAGATTTACACGTCTGAATTCTTGGCTTCGACAGCATGGTTTTATTGTGGAGGAAATCCCATATCACGAAATCGGTAAGCAGGAAGGGTTACTCCGCTGCTCTACGCTACCTTTAACACGCGATTGATATGCAAGCCACTGATACCATTTTACTGGTAAGACCCACCGCCTTCAGACGTAATGAAGAGACGGCCGTGAACAATCATTTCCAGCAAGAAGGAAAACAGGTAAACGTACAGGAAATTGCCTTGGCAGAGTTTGACAACTTTGTCGTCTTATTGGAAACACATGGGATTCGTACGATTGTCGTACAAAACGACGCAGAGCTGGATACGCCTGATAGTATCTTTCCCAATAATGTAATCTCATTTCATCAGGGGGCGACGGCCATTCAATATCCCATGTTTGCGCCAAACCGAAGGGAAGAACGAAACCTCAATTATTTAGGCCTGCTCAGCAAGGCTGGTCTCAACTTCGAAAAACTAAAAGACTACTCAATCTATGAAGAACGTGGAATGTATCTGGAAAGTACGGGTGTACTGGTATTAGATAGAATCCATAAAATCGCTTACTGTTCCTTATCCGAAAGAGCCCATCCTCAATTGGTACAGCTATGGTGTGAAGAGATCGGATATCGTCCCGTAATTTTTGAAGCGGTGCATCAGGTGGATGGTAAGATGCTTCCGATCTATCATACCAACGTCATGCTCTCTGTAGGAACAAATTTTAGCGTAATTTGTTGGGATAGTATTCATAATTCGGAGCATCGAAAACTGCTTCAAAAGTGCTTTGAGGAAACCAATAAGACCGTCATTCCGATTTCAATAGATCAACTAAATTATTTTACCGGTAACATTCTGGAGATACGTTCCACGGAAGGCGAGTCGATTATTTGTATGAGTTCACAAGCATTCGAAAGCTATACCGAAGAGCAAATAAATCTGTTAGAACAATTCGGAAAAATAATTCACGCTCCTATTTACACCATCGAAAAATATGGAGGAGGAAGTGTAAGGTGTATGATGGCCGAAGTTTTCTATTAATACAGGATCGTAAATTTAAAGTCTAACGGATTAAAATGTTTCACCAACTCGTTGACCAAATCATCTCCGTATTTAATATACAGTGTTGCGAAATTCTCCGTACGTTCCTGCAGACCACCTCCGGGAAATAACCGCTCTTTAACCCGTTCAATATGGATTAGGGCCTCATCATGATTTCTTTTGTCGGCTTTCAGAAGTTTCTTTTCCAGGTTGTTCATCGCCTTTTTGAGACGAGCCTTTACGGCCTCGGCGCTCGGCGCAAGACTCGGATCAATTTTATGTGTACGGAGCTTGATTTTCGCGAATATGGCATTGATCTCCATCCATTCATCCCTTAAATTAAGACGGTGGGTCGTATGTCGTTTGACATAATCATTCTGCAAGATAAGGGTGGATCTGAAAATACTCCTGAACGTGAGATCCAATCGAAAGATTTTACCGGCTACATTATCATCCGTAATCATAGCCGAGTTACGGGGTATTAGAATCGGAAAAGGAACTCCAAACTGCTCAAAATTAGCCTTTAACTGAAGCCAATAAACAATTTCCGCACCACCACCGATATAGGCCAAATTAGGTAGAATGACTTCTTCATACAACGGTCGCATAACTACATTCGGGCTAAAACGCTCGGGATGAGATTGGATTTCAGCTTTTATTTCCACTTCGGTGAAATATATATCTTGATTTAAAACCTCAAACCTACCATCGGGGTTCCTGACAATCCGTTCCCGGAAATCGTCCGTCAGATAAAAGAAATTACATTCTCGAGCGTGTACCTGTGCTTGAAAACCTTTTTCTTCTAACAATTGGGAAGTCGTCGTAATGGCATGAAAGCTTTTTTCATACAAGATGTCCTCTTCAATAATATGCGCAAAGAGCATTTTTAGCGCTGGCTTATCGGCATCAACAATGACGAGCCCATATTCCTTAAATAGTGCATTTGCAAAAACACGGGTTGCATCTGCTAAAGATCTATCTTTACGATAGGCATCTTCCACTATCGCTGTAAGCTTGGTGGAATTTTCGGATAAACCCAACATCGAACAATATTGGCGCACGACCTGTTCCATACTCCCTGTATCCATCCTTCCGGTACCCGATACGCGCGGAACATCCCAAACTATTTTTTTTCCATATACACGTGTATTATTGATCTCTTCAAAATCATGGTCTTCCGTCGCCATCCAATAAACAGGTACAAATTCCTTCTCTGGAAAACTTTTCTTTAAATCAGAAGCTAGACGTATCGCGGTGACAATTTTGAAGATAAAATACAATGGCCCCGTGAAAATATTCAACTGGTGTCCTGTGGTAACGGTAAAGGTATTTTGATCCATTAACAACTCAATGTTGGCGGCCACCTGCGGAGAATCTGCCAACACGGTACCATATTGTCGTTTTAGTTGATCGACTAGAATTGTTCTATTGTTAAAAGTAAAAGAAGACTTCAGCTCAATTTGCTTCGCAAAGCCCGAAATATCTGGAGAATTGCCATAAAAATTTGCTAACTCCTCATCTGCTGCCAAATATGCGAGCAATGTTTTGGAAAAACTGTTGGTGTCCTTGTAGTCGATATATGTTGCTTTCATCTACCTTTTTAAAATCTTGCACAAACTTAGATAAAATGCTTAGCATTCACGATGTCCATTTTTAATGGCATACATGTGCGCTAAGCGGCCTTATCGTTCTCTCCTCAGCCTTTGAAATTTATCGATAGAGGAAATGTATATTCTTTCGATACACAAAATACAGATTTTTCTAAAAAGGTAGGTCTATACAACGAATTATATCATTTATTTGACAATTGCAATCATAGATTAGCTTATTTTGAAGCTTGAACAATCGTGTTAAACCCATATTCTTCCTTAGCAGGATCATATAAGATATTCACCGTAAACTTCTTATTCATCTCGATTTCAATCTCTTGTGTGCCGACCGTGGTATTCGAATTACTCTTGTGATATAATTTTAGCTCTACCTTTTTCGACTCGGAAGGAACATAGGTGAAGGCGTTTACTTCAATATTACGTATCAACGAATCGCCCATTATATCTACTTTATAATCTGATGGATTAGCCCCGATAAGATTCCAGCGTATTAACTGCAGGACATTAAATTTGTTATCTTCATAAGGCGCATCAACCGTAAGCTGTACGCTGTCCTTATCAAATACCATTAGGGTATAATACTGATGTTCGCTAATACGAACGGTGTCTTCATGATCTCCTATAGAAAATGTACGAAGTCCCGCTTGAATGTCTTCATATGCGGCTGGCTGATCTGACGATCCTGCAATAGTGATTCCCTCGCTCGTGCCAAACAGTCCATCGATATACAGCTGACTGGGCAAGGACGCTTGTTTAGATACATCAATAACTGAAAGAGACGCTATATCCTCAACCGGATCAATAATTACTTCCGGTTCAACATGACTCGGGCCACACGCTACTAATAACGAACCCAACACAAGGCTTAGGAAGGATAAATTCTTTGTCATAATGATCGTAATGAGATGGTTAAAATAATCTATAACAAACTTAGCGAACTTCCTGTCTTTTTACAAATGTTTTATTCTGGTTTTTATTACTTTAAGCTAGCTATTTTACAACCGTACCATACAAATCAAAGTCCTCGGCCCGATGAATATTCACCTGCACGAAATCACCAATACGAGCGTAAGTTCCCTTCGTTTCGATGAGGACCTCGTTATCAACTTCCGGAGAGTCGTATTCGGTACGTCCCACAAAATAATCCCCATCCACTTTGTCGATTAAAACCTTGAACGTTTTCCCTATTTTTTCTTGGTTGATCTCATAAGAAATACCTTGCTGTACTTCCATAATCGCTTCCACACGTTCTTGCTTCACCTCTTCCGGAACATCATCCGCTAACGTATGCGCATGTGTTTTTTCTTCGTGCGAATACGTGAAACAACCCAAGCGATCGAAACGCGTTTCTTCGACCCACTCCAACATTTCCTGAAAATCTTGTTCCGTCTCTCCTGGATATCCACAGATCAGTGTTGTACGTAAAGCGATATCCGGAACTTTATCCCGAATTTTGTCAACAAGATCAATTTGCTTTTGCTTACTTGTACCACGACGCATCGAAGTCAACATACTATCGCTAATGTGTTGCAATGGCATGTCTAAGTAGTTACAAATATTACTTCTTTCGTTCATAGCATCCAAGATATCCATCGGAAATCCGGAAGGATAGGCATACTGCAAACGAATCCATTCGATTCCATCTACATCAGAAAGGTGCCGCATTAAATCGGAAAGATTACGCTTTCCATAGATATCCAATCCATAGTACGTTAAATCCTGTGCAATTAGAATAAGTTCCTTCGTACCATTTGAAGCCAAGAACTTCGCCTCTTTTACGAGATCATCGATTGATTTAGAAACGTGTTTCCCCCGCATAAGCGGGATAGCGCAAAATGAACACGGACGATTACAGCCTTCCGCAATTTTGAAATACGAAAAGTGAGAGGGTGTAGTCAACAGGCGCTCACCTAATAGTTCATGTCGGTAATCCGCACCTATACTGGATAATAAATCCGGAAGATCATTCGTTCCAAAATAAGCGTCTACGTTTGGAATTTCAGATTGTAATTCGGGCTTATATCGCTCAGACAAACAACCCGTTACAATTACTTTATTTATTTTACCTTGATCTTTAAGTTCGGAATACTGCAGAATGGTATCTATTGATTCCTGCTTTGCATTGTCGATAAACCCACAGGTGTTAATTACGACAATATCATTTGCTTGGATATTCGTCGATTCGTGAACCACTTCGATTTGATTGCCCTTCAATTGTCCCATCAACACCTCACTATCGTGTATATTTTTCGAACATCCTAATGTTACGACATTCACACGAGGTTTACTCACCGGTTGGGCAACCTTTGCATATTTTGTTCTCATATTATTCTATTATTGTGTAGTGAGATATGCGTATTGAGCTATTATACACACTACCAAAAAACGAAAATCTTCCCGCGAAATCACCGAAAGAACGTTCCTATCTCAAAAAGCGCTTTGACTTCTTTGTTAATATAATTTTACTTAAATAGTGAATCCACAAAATCCTTCTTGTTAAATAATTGCAAATCGCCAATTTTCTCACCTACTCCAATATATTTAACCGGAATTTTGAATTGATCGGAAATGCCAATTACCACACCACCCTTCGCTGTACCGTCTAATTTTGTCAACGCCAGAGCGTTGACATCCGTGGCTTGTGTAAATTGCGTACATTGTTCTATTGCGTTCTGACCGGTAGAGGCATCCAGCACCAGCAAAATTTCATGGGGAGCTCCTGGTACAACCTTTTGCATTACTGTTTTGATTTTACCAAGCTCATTCATTAAACCCACTTTATTATGCAAACGGCCTGCTGTATCGATAATAGCGACATCGTCGCCATTGGCTAGGGCAGATTGTACCGTGTCGAATGCCACCGAAGCCGGATCCGAACCCATGGCTTGAGCCACTACTCGTACGCCTACCCGTTCGCCCCAAAGTTGGATTTGGTCTACCGCAGCGGCTCTAAATGTATCTGCCGCTCCTAATACTACACTATTTCCTGCTAATTTAAGCTGATGTGCTAATTTACCTATAGTGGTCGTTTTACCGACCCCATTGACACCCACCACCATAATAACATACGGTTTATGGTTCCCATATTCGAAGTGTTCAAAATCCGCGCTGTTATTTTCTGCCAACAGATCTTGTATTTCCTCTTTAAGAAGCCCATTCAGTTCATCAGTACTTACATATTTGTCGCGGGCTACACGCTGTTGAATACGCTCTACAATTTTCAACGTAGTCGTAACCCCCACATCCGAAGTGACCAATACCTCCTCAAGATTGTCGAGTACATCATCATCCACTGTCGATTTACCAACAACAGCTTTTGTAATCTTGGATAAAAAACCTTCTTTAGTCTTTTCCAATCCGCGATCTAAGGCCTCTTGTGCTTCAGGAGTTTCCTGTTTTTTCTTAAAAAAATCAAATAATCCCATTCGTAAAATGTAAAAAGTCATCCCCCTTGCACCATAGCCAAAACACAAAATCCTGTATTCCCCTTCGGGGTTAGGGGAATCAAACATACTAAAAAAGCCCTTCTGGTGCAATACCAAAACGGCTTTTCGTGTTTTTAAAGAAAAACTTTAAAAAAAGGAATATCGTCTGCTTATTTAGATCCCGCAGCGACAACATCTTTTACGTTGTCATTGTGTACCATACTTTCTTTGAAAGTATACGCTCCAGTTTTTGCAGATTTAGTAGTAATGATAACTTTTGTGTATTCTTTACCGCCACCTTTTTGTAACGATGCAACTGCTTTCTTTGCCATGGTATAATATTTTAAATCAATGGTACTAGACCATCAATAACGTGATTACTTAATTTCTTTGTGAACAGTGACTTTTCTTAAAACAGGGTTAAATTTTTTCAACTCTAAACGCTCTGTAGTATTCTTTTTATTTTTTGTTGTGATGTAACGCGACATCCCTGGAAGACCACTTTCTTTGTGCTCAGTACATTCTAAGATTACTTGTACTCTATTTCCTTTTTTAGCCATTATTTTACTTTATTAAAATCCCGAAGGACTAATGTTCATGAATATTTTTAATTTAACAGGCGATTATCTATTAAACGTATCCTTTTTTGATAAACTTATTGATAACCGAAGTAATCCCGTTCTTGTTAATTGTTTTAATAGCAGATGTAGACACTTTTAAAGTTATCCAACGATCTTCTTCAGGAATATAAAAACGCTTAGTTTGCAAATTCGGGTAGAATTTACGTTTAGTCTTAACGTTCGAATGAGATACGTTATTTCCTGTTAATGCCGTTTTGCCTGTTAGATCACAAATTCTTGACATGATATTTATTTTTAATGTTTGTCTATTTACACAAATTATCCCTTTGCACTCTCTGCAAAGAGTTTGCAAATATCTAAATTTTTTTTGTGATATACAACAGTAAAATAAGAATTATTTGAAATAATAATTCAATAATCGGCTCTTCTCGCAAATGTATATCTTTTATAATATTATATTTGTCTACAGAAGGCAAAATAGTTTTCAACAATTCACAATGAACAAATATCTACTACGTGGAATTCTTCTTTTATCAACCGGTATCGCGGCTTCATATGGCGGCAATATCCTTATGGAAAACGAAAATAACATCTACAAAATTATTATGCCGCTTGGTGTGATTCTATTCGGAATGGGATTTCTCCTTATCATGTATAGTTTTTTCCGCAAAATGGACCGCCGCGCTATTTTACAAAGAAGGAGAGAAAAGGAGTAAATTATGCTTCAGAAGACCAAAGGAATTGCCCTCAAAGTCACCAACTATTCGGAAAACAGTGTAGTAGCCCAGATATTTACAGAAGACTTGGGCCTACAGTCTTATTTGATTAATGGCGCCAGAAAACCCAAAGCCAAGATCCACATCAACATCCTTCAACCACTTCATCTGCTAGAGCTGGTAGTCTATCACAAAGACAATAATGCCCTGCAGCGAATCAAAGAGGCACAACAGTACCCTACATTACATAAAATACCGTTAAATATTGTAAAAAGCTCATTAGCCCTTTTTCTTAATGAGGTATTATATAAAGTATTGAAACACCAACAGCCTGATCCGCAACTATTCCACTTCATACAGCAATCTATATTGTGGCTCGATGAAACGGAAAGCCCTTTAGCCAATTTCCATCTCAGTTTTTTAATGAAACTCAGCAAGTTTCTCGGCTTTTTGCCTACCGTAAACCAAGATCAGAAACCATTTTTTGATTTGATGGACGGGGTGTTTACCCATTCACTCCCCCCGCATCAACATGTATTACAGGAACCGCATACAACGATATTCCACAATATACTCACGGCTAGCTATGAGGCATCTCATCACTTTCAAATGAAACATGCAGATAGGATTTATTTACTGCAAAAAATAACAGATTTTTACCGTCTGCACACCGAAAACTTTGGAGAAGTTAATTCGCTGTATATTTTAGAAGAAATATTTCATTAGGTTTCTGCTAGAGTTCGTCACTTCTAAAAATCATCAAAATAGAACAAAACAATTTTCAAGCCGCCGCGTTGTAGTATACGTAGTTTTATTTGACCTTCTTTTTTGAAAGTCATTATTAATACTGCTTTAAACAAACCCTGTTATTCGAAAGTATATTTGTCTTTTTACAAATGATTTTCGATATTTAATATCAATTTTAAATTTAAATTATCACAATTATGGAATGGTACTTAAAAGTAGTCCGCGACAACTACGCTAATTTTAATGGTCGTGCCCGCCGTAAAGAATACTGGATGTTTACGCTAGTAAACTTTATCATTGGTAGTGTTATCCTAAGGACAATAGATCAGCTCTTTGGTCTCTCGATTGGCGGCGAAGGCCTTCCTTGGTACAGCCAGAATGGGATTTTAAGTTCCATCTATGCGCTCGCCGTACTTATTCCGGGCATCGCAGTAGGTATACGACGCCTTCACGACACGGGAAGGTCTGGCTGGAATCTACTTTGGGCTTTAACGTGTATCGGGGTAATTTATGTGCTGTACCTATTCATATTAGAAGGCGATCACGGAAACAATGAATACGGAGCAGATCCCAAAGCGGACGAAAATCAAGACCCCTTTGCCGGACAACGTGAGGCATATCAGGATCCCAATAAACCATACACCAACCCACCACCTGCTCCCAATAATCCCCTCGACAACAATACACAGATCTAAAAGAACGAGATAAACGTAAAAAAGCCCCTATTCAAGTTTTGAATAGGGGCTTTTCACAATAAATATATATAGAATCTGTTAGATAACTTTTACATTTACCGCGTTAAGACCTTTGCGGCCTTGATCCACATCGTAAGACACGTTGTCGTTCTCACGAATTTTGTCGATTAATCCTGACACGTGAACGAAAATCTCGCTCTCTCCAGAATTTGGAATGATGAAACCGAAACCTTTGGTTTCATTAAAGAATTTTACTACTCCTTCTTGCATTGTATTAAGGTATTATTTTTTCTAAAGGTATTAATTTTTTTGAAAAGATGTAATTTTTTTGAAAACAACTTTAAACGCTGACAATTGTTTTGTGTCTATCGAATACATAAAACGATAAAGTTTTTGAAGTACTTTTACATATATTTAGATTATATACACATGAAAAAATTATTAGGTCTCCTTATTTTGATCGGCGCAACGACAATGGCTCAAGCACAAACAGGAAATGTAGAAAACAGTCGTAAGGTAGCGACCAAAGGCTTCGCTGAACGCGAAGTAACTCCAGACATCATTTATCTTTCCATTAATCTGAAAGAATTTTACATCGACGGAAACACCAAGAAAAAAGTTCTCATAGAAACTTTGGAGAAGCAGCTATACGATGCTGCCATAGCAAATGGCGTGAAAAAAGAGGACTTTACCATTCAGAATGTATATAGCTACAACCATAATGTGAAGAAAAAAGGCAACGAGTTGTTGCAGGCACGCCAATATCGCCTCAAAATAGCTGACCTCAATAATTTAGACGTGATATTAGACAAAGTCGATCCTTTTGGAATCGAAAGTACATCCATAAGTGGATACGATCACTCTCAGAAAAAGGAAATTGAAAAGGAATTGAAAACAGAAGCCGTAAAGGATGCTCGTCGCAATGCAGAAATATTAGCAGAAGCGGATCAGCAGGGAGTAGGAAAGGCGTTGGTCATCAACGATAACAGCAGCATGAACTTCAATGACCTAATTCCGCAACCTCGCGTCATGTCTTATGCAAAAGCTGCCGACGCGTCTGTGATGGAGTCAAGTGGAAACGGTCTTAATATCGACATCCGTCCGATCAAACTGACCTGTTATATAGACGTGGTATTTGAGCTTAAATAAAAATGGATCATGGGATACAATCTCCTGAAGACAAACGTCTCCAGGACTTCCAATGGGTGAAACGTACATCTAAATGGATGGATAGCAAGTTTAGTATTGGAAAATTCCGCTTCGGATTGGATCCAATATTAAATTTCATTCCGTTAGGTGGCCAAGTCGCATCATTCGGAATTTCATTAATGCTTGTCGTTGTGATGTATCGCAATGGAGTAGGATCCAAGGTCGCGGTAAAAATGCTTCTAAATGTCATAATGGACGCGACACTAGGTTCAATCCCATTAATCGGAAATATATTTGACTTCTTTAACAAAGCCAATCAAAAAAACATTAACCTTTTAAAGGAACATTATTTCGAAGGCAAACATCAAGGCTCAGCCAAAGGGTTATTGATGTCCATCTTTTTCATATTACTCCTATTTTGCGGTGTTATCTTCTATTTAATGTGGCTTTTAGCAGATTGGCTTTTTAGTTTCATAGGGAGTTTATTTTAACATAAAATATTAGTGCGTAGTTGAAAAAATTATGCACTATTTTTGCACTATGTCTAAAACAAGAATATTTGCTTTAATTATTATCGCCATTATGCTTATTGCAATTGTGACGAATCCCAGGGAAGAGGAAATTTACATCGCCGTAAAAGGAAAAGCAACCTCTTTAGTGGAAAAACAACTCAATTACGAACACCAAGATGCATTAAAGCTCGGCATGACATTGTTTGGCAACCGCATTGCTGACGAGTTTGTAGAGAATAATGTACAGATAAAAAACTATTATTTATTTTCCCTGGTAAGTCTCAAATGGCAGGGCGAAGAAACTCCAATAGGGGGAGGGGCTTTTAAAAAAATATGGTTTAGTCCAAAAATTGATGAAAAAGCAGGAGAGATCGTTGACATTCTCAAAACGCTGTAATGTTAGAGATTCTTTACGAAGACGAAAATCTCATAGCGATCAATAAACCTCACGGTCTATTGGTACACAGATCTTCCATCGCCGCAGATACATCGGTATTTGCACTACAACTCCTTCGCGATCAAATTGGCAAAACAGTTTACCCAGCTCATCGCCTCGATAGAAAGACCGCCGGTGTCCTATTATTTTCGTTAAATAAAGAAACAGACCAGCTGATTCAACCATTATTCAGCGATAAAGCGATAGAAAAAAAATACATCGCAATACTAAGAGGCTTCTGTGCCCAAGAGGGCACAATAGACTACCCTTTAGCCAAAGAAAATGGAGTGGTACAAGAAGCCATAACGCATTTTAAAAAGCTGGCTCAAGCTGAAATTGGTATTCCATCTGGAAAATTTCCAACTTCACGTTATTCTGCCGTGGAAGCCTGTCCCGAAACCGGGCGAATGCATCAATTAAGACGACATTTCGCCCACATTCTTCACCCGATAATCGGCGACAGGCCACATGGATGTAATAAACAGAATAAACTTTGGAAAGAGATGTTTCAAATGGACACCATGATGCTACATGCCAAATCACTTGATTTTATCCACCCCCGTACCCAAGAAAATATACATATCGAAGCCCCTCTTCAACCCGAATTTCGTCGTGTACTTGATATACTCGCTATAACCTAATTCCTCATAAATCATGTTTAGCAATTTCATCATCGAAATATTTTTAACCATTTCAGGCGTAGGCGCAGCATCCGGCTTACACTACGAAAATAACAACATCTTTCTGATAGCCGACAACAGTAATTATCTCTATACCTATCTCATCGCAGAAAAACGTCTACAAAAGCGCCTACTCTACGACCGCAACGGCCATACCGAACGCGTACCCAAAGCGCGTAAATTGGATCTCGAATCTATTTTTAAGTATAACGATACATTCTACATATTTGGATCTGCCTCTACAAAAAATAGAAATCATCTTTTTAAACTCCGCATTCGCAACACAGACCCCGTAATCCATCAACCATGGACGGATACGTTTAACACCGTGAAGGAATCATTGTCTATAGCAGACGAAGACCTCAATATCGAAGGTTCTTTTATTTACCAGAACCATTATTATCTATTCAATAGGGGAAATGGCCCTGCCGGAAAGAATGGCATTATCCAGGTAGATTTGAACCTTAAAGATTCTGCGCAGTTCTTTCCAGTTGTTCTCCCTCGTTTCGAAAAAGGAACTGCCGGCTTCACGGATGCTATACGTGTTGACAACAGCATTTACTTTTTGGCAGCGATAGAAGGGACTGAATCAACCTATGAAGATGGAGAAAAAGGAGGAAGTCTATTGGGCAAAATAGATCTTGAAACCAAACAAGTTCAAGATTTAACAATGATATCGACGACGCATAAATTCGAAGGGATCACCTTAATGGAAGAAGACGAGCGTAAATTGGTTTTTTTGCTCTGCGAAGATCCGGATGATGAAAGCCTTGAAACGACGATCTACAAACTCACCGTACAAAAGTAATCGATTGCGCAAAATTAGTAATACCGCAAAAAGATCATGTTTATTGTTGTTTAAATAACTATTTTTGGAAAAAAACATAACTTATATAAACGAAATGAAACTTCATGTACTCGATAAGTCATTAAATACCTGGTAAGAAATGACCTTTTGATTGTCCATGTGTTTCATGGTGCCCTAAAATATAACTATAAAACAAATGAAAAACACTGCTTTAACAGACCTACATATATCATTAGGTGCTAAAATGGTTCCATTCGCGGGGTTTAATATGCCCGTGCAATATTCCGGTATTAATGATGAGCACGAGACAGTACGGACTGCTGTCGGCGTTTTTGATGTAAGTCATATGGGCGAATTTATATTAAAAGGAGAAAAGGCTTTGGATCTGATCCAAAAGATATCTTCTAATGATGCCGCCAAGCTTTACGATGGCAAAGTGCAATACGGGTATATTCCAAATGAAGATGGTGGTATTGTAGATGACTTTTTGACGTACCGCATCAACGAGACGACATATTTATTGGTAGTCAATGCTTCAAATATTGAAAAAGACTGGAACTGGATCAGTAAATACAACACCGAAGGTGTCGATATGAAAGATATCTCTGACAAAACTTCGCTATTGGCAATTCAAGGCCCTAAAGCAGCCGACGCTTTGCAATCGTTAACAGATATCGATCTAGCTCCAATGGAATATTACTCCTTCCAAAAAGGAAAGTTCGCTGGGGTAGACAATGTAATTGTATCGGCTACAGGCTACACCGGGGCTGGAGGTTTCGAAATCTATGTTGCCAATGAAGACGCAGAGAAAGTATGGAATGCTATCTTTGAAGCAGGTGCACCTTATGGAATCAAACCGATAGGGTTGGGTGCACGCGACACGTTACGTCTGGAAATGGGATTCTGTCTATATGGTAATGATATTGATGACAACACTTCACCTTTCGCCGCAGGCTTAGGTTGGGTGACGAAATTCACAAAAGACTTTGTAAATTCTGCTAATCTTAAAGCAGAAAAAGAAAGCGGAGTTGTTCAAAAATTAGTTGGACTTGAAATGATAGAAAGAGGCATCCCACGTCACGATTATGAAATCGTAGATGCGGAAGGCGTCTCGATTGGACGTGTAACTTCGGGAACACAGTCTCCTTCATTGAAAAAATCTATTGGTCTTGGTTATGTCAATACAGCCTTCGCAAAAGAAGGTACCGAAATTTACATCAATATCCGTAATCAAAAAGTGAAAGCAGTAATCAAAAAACCTCCTTTTGTAAAATAATCCCAAAAAATAAAAAACGGGTTAAAATTTAACCCGTTTTTTATTTTTCTTTTCTTTAATCAAAGGAGGTCTCCGCAACTCCGGTTTAACTTGGCTTCGAACGTATTTTAAGAGCACCATTTTCAGGTAAATCAGTACCACACCAATAGCTATAGCCAATCCCACAATCAGCATATTACCGCTCTGATAACCCGCAATTCCACTCATAATCAGAAAAACAATTCCTAAATTGAGCAGTACATTTAATATAATTTGCTTTTTCATTTCTTTACCCCTTTTTGTCGTATGATTCTTTCTCTGAGAAAATAAAAATAAGCGATCCCGCCGATAATATTTAAAAAGATAATAAACAAGATTAACATGAATCGTTCGGAAGCATCAATATACGGAGAAAGCATAATTTCTCGAAGTACCAGAAAAACCCATATAAGCGAAATTAGTAATGAAATACTAACTATAAACGGTGCAAAAGACACCTTCAGGATCAATAATAGAATCCCTATTATATAAAACACCAAACTAAATAAGAACGCCTGCTTAGTTTGATGAAATAGATTCATGAGTTTCATGCTACAAAGATACATGAAGTTTTGCAGACGGAGTATCCAGACAATAGACCTGTTTTATTTTTCTGCCCTTTGCTACGGAAATATGCCCAATTCTTCGTAAGAAACACCAATTTTATTAATCGCACAAATAAACGCAGCGGTACGCATATCATCCACATTCGGTGTATTGACATAGATTTCTCTTATTTCTTGATAAGACCCCATCATCGTGTCTTCAAGCCCCGAGTGAACAAGATCAATTTCATCCGGCCCCTTAAGGATAATCTTACGTTCGACATCAGACACCTTCTTATTCGTCATGTTCTCCACAGAGTTGATAATTTCGGCATACCTATTTTCACTAAATCGCTTTTCAAGCCGCCCATAGCGCACGTGGCTCAGGTTCTTTAACCATTCAAAATAAGAAACAGTTACCCCGCCAGCATTCAAGTACATATCTGGAATAATAAGCACGCCCTTTGCAAGCAAAATCTCATCTGCATCTGGAGTCAAAGGGCCATTTGCGGCTTCACCGATGATTTTCGCTTGAATACGAGCGGCATTTTCTTTATGAATTACTGATTCAAGAGCTGCAGGAATAAGAATATCGCACACCTGTTCTAGACCTTCGGAAGCATTTTCTATATTTTTAGCATTGGGATAATTCAACAGCGAGCCGCTCTTGGCACGGTGCGCTTGCGCCAAATCTACATCTATTCCATTGGCATCGTATATAGCTCCATTGTATTCGATCAACCCCACAATAATAGCTCCGGCATTCTGAAAATATTTAGCGGCATGATAGCCCACATTTCCTAATCCCTGCACAATAACTCTCTTACCTTTTACACCCGTACTCAAGCCCAGTTTTACCATATCTTCTTCGTAAGAACACGCCTCTCGAATACCAAAGAACACACCGAGACCTGTTGCTTCTACACGCCCCCTAACACCGCCCTGCGAAATAGGCTTACCCGTAACGCAGGCCATAGCATTTACATCATTGGGATTTAAAGAGGAATATGTGTCTACTATCCAACTCATTTCCCGGCCACTTGTACCATAATCAGGAGCAGGAACATCAATTCCTGGCCCAATAAAATTCTTTTTGCACAACTCCGAAGTATAGCGACGGGTAATTTTTTCTAAATCAAATACACTATATTTTTTTGAATCTATTTTTATCCCGCCTTTTCCTCCGCCAAAAGGTACATTCACAATGGCACACTTATACGTCATCAGCGCGGCCAAGGCCATTACTTCATCCTGGTTTACTTCCATACTGAAACGGATCCCACCTTTACAGGGTAATTTGTGGTGTGAGTGCTGCACACGATAAGCTTCTATTACTTCCACACTGTCGCCGATGCGGACGGGAAATTTGACACGCAATATAGAATTGCACGCCTTGATCTGCTCCAATATCCCGGCTGAAAATCGCGTAAATTTAGCAGCCTTATCAAAGCTTCGCTCTACTCCTTTGAAAAAACTATATTCACTTGTAGACATAAAATGGTTTGTTTATTCTGTTTATAATTTTCGATAAAATTACCAAAAAATCAATAGATAAATCTTTAAAAATCAGCGAAAAACAAACTTTTAGCAACTTTACAGCAATGGCGCCGTATTATTAAAAAATAATAAATAAAGACCGGAATTGGTTAGGATCTTGTTAGGTTTTCTACATTAAATCAACAAAAAATAAAAAGGGAATATAGTATAACTTTATTCCCTTTTTACCCGTATTAATATCGGTTCAATTAATACACGTCCATGTCGGGGTCAATCTCTTCTTTCCAAGCTAAAATGCCACCTTTTAAATTTGATAGATTCGTGTAGCCTTCTTGTTCCAATAACATCACTGCCTGAGCGCTTCGTTTACCTGAACGGCACTGGACGATAACGGGAATATCTTTAGAAATTTTCTCAGCCTCGATCACAACGCCGGATAGCGGAATATTAAGACCATTTAAATGAGATACTTCATATTCAAAAGATTCACGAACATCGATTAACTGAAACTCTTCGTTTCGATCCATCATTGACTTCAATTCTTGAACAGTAACTTCTTTCATAGTTTTCTATTTTAATCAAACTTAGATAAAATGCTTTGAATTCGCAAACCGAACGGAGTGAGCTCATTCATGCCGTTGAAGATCAACACGAATGAATAACTTAGCGTAGCGGTCTCAATCATGCCACCCCAATAGGAGCTAAAGATCTGGTAGATCACGCCTTCGAATAGTATGCTTTAGATTTCCTCCCCTATACAAACAAATTCAGTTGTATTAAAGGCCAGATGAATAAATCCATCTTGCTCCGTCATAAACGTATTTCTCGCGACCTTCTTAACACCGACTAGCGATTTTAACAGATCTTCCCTCACAAAGAGCTGCTCTCCTTTCTGCTTCCATTTTTCGTATTTCCCTTCTATAAAAACATATCTTTTGCCAGCGATAAATAGCACGATGTTTATCTCCTTACAAAAGGAGAAAACCGTATCCGGAATTTCGTCACAAATTATATTAACAGCTTTGTAGTTGTTATCGATCAAATACTGTATGGCATCAGCAATAAATCCCCGTTGTACGGGGATTTTTTTTATCTGTTCCTGCACATACAAATTGCCCTGATTCGTAACAACAATGTCTACCTTGATATCATCTGCCAAAAAGAAATCAATCGTGTAGTCGTTTGTAAAGACGGTAGGGTTCCATTCCAGCAACTGACCAATGTATTCCGCGTCCAAATCCGCTACCGATTCCACAATTAGTGCCGGTTCCTGATTTTCTCTTACTATGTGATGAGACGACATACCTATGCGCCTAGTTGACGAAGGGCTATATACGACATTAAACCAATACTCAGCTCCAATGCGCTTTCATCGACATCAAAAGTGGGCGTATGAACCGCCGATGTAATTCCTTTCGCTACATTCCCGGTGCCCAAACGGTAGAAACAGGCGTTTGTTTCCTGCGAATAATACGCAAAATCTTCTGCTGCCGGCCATAAATCTAGTTCAACAACGTTTTCGTGTCCTAAAAATTCCTGAGCAAAACTTCTGGATTGCGCTGTTAGCTCCGGTTCATTTATTAAAAATGGATAGCCTTTTCGTACTTCTATGGAACAGCTTGCTCCCATGCTATCTGCTATTCCCAACGCCATTTTTTTGATTTTTTCATGTGCTTCGCCGCGCCACTTCTCGTCGAAAGTTCGGAATGTGCCTTCTAAATAAACTTCATCCGGAATAATATTCGTGGCACCATTACCCACTATTTTACCCCAAGATAACACAGTAGGGATACGTGGATCGGCACTACGGCTAACAACCTGTTGAAGGGCCGTAATAATCTGTGCCGTAATAGCAATGGGATCAATATTTTCATGTGGTTGTGCTCCATGCCCACCTTTTCCGTGTACCGTCATGAAAAGTTCATCACAGGAAGCCATATATTTTCCAGCGCGAAAACCAACCTTACCTGCTTCAATCAAAGGCATTACATGTTGACCTATAATCGCCTGCGGTTCGGGGTCTTTCAGCACCCCTTCTTTAATCATGATAGAAGCTCCCCCAGGAAGACGTTCTTCGCCCGGTTGGAATATAAGCTTTACCGTACCGCCAAACTTAGATTTAAGACGAAATAAAATTTTTGCCACACCTAATAGAGAAGAGGTGTGTACGTCGTGTCCACAAGCGTGCATGACACCAACATTCTGTGAACCGTATTCCCGCCCTTCTGCCTCTGTAATAGGCAACGCATCCATATCAGCACGCAACGCGATAACACGATCGGAAGGCATTTCACCAGTTATCAGACCTACAACGCCTGTATTAGCCATAGACTGATAAGGGATCCCTATTTCATCTAATCTCGCTTTTACAAAGTTAGCCGTATTAAATTCTTGAAACGAAAGTTCAGGATTTTGATGGAGATGACGTCTCGTAGCAACTGTTTCTCTAAACAGTTCCCGCGATATAGATTTGATGGTATCCTTTAAATCGGACATAATGTAGATTTTTTTCTTAAACCTTCATCTCGCCTTAGGCGATGAAGGTTTTATTCCCAGACCCAGATGTCTTCAACAAAAACGAAAACATTGTTGTATTGTGAACGTAACGCACCCATAAAATTATTTGCTTCTGCTCTACTTCTGAAATCACCAACTTTGACCCGATAATTGGGTTCATCGTAATTAATATAGCTATCCACGTCGGCATACTGATTTCGGAAACGGCTCTGTACAGCGTAAGCTTCATTACGGTTTGACCCCGAGAATATCTGTACCCTAAAGCCCTTACGTTTCACCCGAGTTGCTGTTTTTTTGTCGATGGGTTTGGTTCCTAAACTAATAGCGCGTGCAACTGTAGGGTTAATTTCATGCGCGGATCTATATTCTTGTAATAATGTAATCAATGAATCTTTTACCACCGCTACAGTACCTTCCTGCGCCTTCGCTACAGAAGATATCACTCCAAGTACAACACATAAAATCAACCCTTTTTTCAGCATCACTTTATATTTCTTAACTGTTCTTTCCGTGGCAGTTCTTGTACTTAAGACCTGAACCACAAGGACATTCGTCATTACGCCCCACAGATTGTTCCTTACGGATAGGTTGTGTGACTTGAGGTACACGTGTTTCAATATCCTCGTCGCTAACACCTGTTGGCGAATTTAATTGCCCTTTGGTCGCTACAACCTTAGCCTGAACTGGGATAGGACGAGCCTCCTGTATATCTTCTGGTTGCTGCTGCTGGCCCGGTATTTCTCCCTTGAACAAGAAACTAACAATATCCTTATTCATTGCAGCGAGCATCGCTTTGAACAAATTGAAAGCCTCCATTTTGTAAATGATAATTGGATCCTTCTGTTCATAAACTGCATTTTGTACAGATTGTTTCAAGTCGTCCATTTCACGAAGGTGTTCCTTCCAAGCTTCATCAATAAGTGCCAGTACGACTCCTTTCTCAAAAGATTTGAATACTTCAGACCCATCAGATTCGACAGCTTTCTTCAGATTCGTCGCAACTTGTATGCCACGAATTCCATCTGTAAATGGAACAACCACATTTTCGATCATATCGCCTCGTTCTGCCATTACATTTGAGAGAACAGGTAGTGTCTGCGTAGCTATAGTTTTCGCTTTATTTTCGTAATGCGTAATTACTTGCGTAAAAAGCTTATCTGTTAGCGTAGGAATATTACCGGAGGCGTATTCATCCACCGAAATAGCAGGATCAAGGGCAAATAGACGAATTACTTCAATTTGGAATTCTTCATAAGAACCTCCTTCTTTTGATTCCGTCACAATATCCTCTGTAACATCGTAAATCGTATTATTCAAGTCGACATCAAGACGTTCACCGAATAATGCGTTTTTGCGTTTTTTATAAATTACGGTACGCTGCGAGTTCATGACATCGTCATACTCCAACAAACGTTTACGGATACCGAAGTTATTTTCCTCTACTTTACGCTGGGCTCTTTCGATCGATTTCGTCAACATACCATGCTGCATCACTTCTCCTTCCTCAACGCCCATTTTTACCATGATGTTGGAAATACGCTCGGAAGCAAAAAGGCGCATCAACGGATCTTCCAATGAAACGAAAAACTGAGAAGATCCCGGATCTCCTTGACGACCGGCACGACCACGTAATTGGCGGTCGACACGACGAGATTCATGACGCTCTGTACCAATGATAGCTAAACCGCCGGCATTAATAACTTCTTCGGCCAATTTTATATCCGTACCACGTCCTGCCATGTTTGTAGCAATAGTTACCTGCCCTGGGTGCCCTGCCTCAGCCACGATATCCGCCTCTTTTTGGTGAAGTTTTGCGTTCAATACATTATGTTTGATGCCTCTCAACTTCAACATACGACTCAATAATTCGGAGATCTCTACCGAAGTAGTACCGACTAATACCGGTCTCCCTTGCTCCGTAAGGAGTTGTATTTCTTGTGCAACTGCATTATATTTCTCACGTGCTGTACGATAAATAAAATCTTGTCTATCATCACGTTGGGTTGGTCTATTTGTCGGTATTTCTACAACATCCAATTTATAGATTTCCCAAAGCTCTCCGGCCTCTGTAGAAGCCGTACCCGTCATACCCGCAAGCTTGTGGTACATACGGAAGTAATTCTGCAAGGTAATTGTAGCATATGTTTGAGTAGCATCTTCTACTTTTACATTCTCTTTTGCTTCAATAGCTTGGTGCAGTCCATCCGAGTAACGACGACCATCCATGATACGTCCCGTTTGCTCGTCTACAATTTTTACTTTCCCCTCGTCTACAATATACTGATCATCAATTTCAAAAAGCGTATAGGCCTTCAACAATTGATTAATGGAATGGATACGCTCTGCCTTTACCGAATAATCCCTCAATAATTCTTCCTTGCGGGAAGCCTTCTCTTCTAATGGAATATCAGCCTTCTCAATATCGGCGATTTCTGTACCTACATCAGGAAGGATGAAGAAACTGCTGTCCTCTCCTGAAGCCGTAATCAATTCAATCCCTTTTTCCGTAAGCTCGACTTGATTATTTTTTTCATCAATAACGAAAAACAGTTCTTTATCTGCCTTTGGCATGTGCCGGTTTTGCTCCTGCATATAGTAGTTTTCTACCTTTTGAAGAACTTGACGGTTAGAACCTTCACTTAAGAACTTGATTAATGCTTTATTTTTAGGAAGACCGCGGTAGGCACGGAATAAAGCTAAACCACCTTTCTCAACATCGGTATCACCCGCTGTTATCGCTTTCTTAGCCTCATTCAATACGGTATTGATATATGCCTTTTGCGCGTTCACTAACTTCTCAATCCGCGGTTTCAATTGATGAAACTCATGTTGATCACCAAGTGGAATAGGACCTGAGATAATTAAAGGGGTACGTGCATCATCGATCAACACAGAGTCAACCTCGTCAATCATCGCAAAATGCAACTTACGTTGTACCATTGCGTCAGGTGTCTGCGTCATATTGTCACGCAAATAATCAAAACCAAACTCATTATTAGTACCGTAAACGACGTCACATTTGTACGCATTACGCCGTTGTGGTGAATTTGGTTGATGTTTGTCAATACAATCCACACTTAATCCGTGAAACTCAAACAAAGGACCATTCCATTCGGAGTCACGTTTTGCCAAGTAATCGTTAACAGTCACTATATGCACACTTTGTCCTGATAAAGCATTCAAGTAGGTCGGCAAAGTACCTACTAATGTCTTACCTTCACCTGTAGACATCTCCGCAATCTTTCCTTGATGTAAAACAACACCACCGATAAGCTGCACATCATAATGCACCATGTTCCACGTGACTTCTGTTCCCGCCGCACTCCATGTGTTGCTCCAATGTGCTTTATCACCTTGAATAGTTACATTCGGTTTGCGGGCAGCCAAGTCTCTATCAAAATCATTAGCTGTAACCTCAACAACAGTGTTTTCCGTCAACCGGCGTGCAGTATCTTTTACAACAGCAAAAGCTTCGGGAAGAATTTCTAACAATATCTCTTCTAGTTTCTTATCTCTATCTTTAGTCAGCTTATCGACTCTTTCATAGATTTCTGTTTTTCCGGAGATATCAGCTGAACTTTCATCCGCACTTGCTTTCAATTCCGCAATTTCAGTATCTATTTCATTTAAATATTCTTGGATTCGGTTCTTAAATTCGGTGGTTTTCGCGCGGAGTTCATCATGTGTGAGGTCGGCTAGCTTACTGTATTCTTCTTTGATCTTGGCAACTAACGGTTGGATAACTTTAATATCCCGTTCGGACTTACTACCAAAAAGTTTACTTAGAAATTTTAACATAATATTTTTTTATCTCAGTTCTAGCACGCAAAATTAAATCCAAAAAACTATTTAAGACAATTTGGCGCTAATCGGGCAAATTTACTTATTAAGGATGATAACTTAGGCTATGATAACTATTTTTTTACTTTTTTTTTCAGAAAGTGTCTGTCTCCAATGTCCATCAAGAAATCTTCATGACATTTTCTTTAACTGTTGCTGTTGCGGCAGATCATAAGGGGCTTCTTATGTTAAAAAAATATTGGTGTGAAATTGAGGTATAAGCCCCGCACTAAGCGCTTTTTTAAACATTGTTTCAACCGCAGAACGGCCATCCGCTCCCAAATGTATAGAGTACTGATTGACATACAGATCTATATGCTTATACATTACCGAGTCTTCCATTTCTTGCGCATGCGAACGAATATATTCTATTCCGGATTTCGGATTGGCAAAAGCGTATTCCACGCTTTCCTTGATAAGCTGATTAACCAATAATTTAACTTCAACAGGAAGCTCACGTTTAACCACAATACCGCCTAAGGGAATGGGATTATTCGTCGTTCTCTCCCAGAAATCCCCCAAATCCACGACTTTAAAAAGCCCCTTATCTTGATACGTAAATCTGTTTTCGTGAATAATCAGTCCTAAATCGATATTATTATCCAATAACGCCTGTTCGATATCCGAAAACACCAGCTCTTGTTTATTCTGTAGGGCAGGAAAAGCTAATCCCAATAAAAAATTGGCCGTAGTATATTTCCCTGGAATACCAACCCGCAGATCCTGTAACGCTACCGGCAGATGATCTCCGGCGTATTCTTTCAATTCAGCCGCTAACTCCTCGTTTTTTGTAATCAATAATGGACCGACACCAAAACCTAAAGCACTCCCTGCATCCAACAACTCGTATTTTTGAACCGCATATGCAAACGCATGGTAACTAAGTTTTGTAATATCCAGCTTATTATTAAACGCCTTTTCATTGAGGGTCTCGACATCGTGGTATTCCACGTTAAATGTTAACCCCTTTGTGTCTATTTTATGATGTACCAACGCATCAAAAATAAACGTATCATTTGGACAAGGCGAAAAGCCTAACGTTATTTCCATGTTCTTAAATTTTAAATTTTGCCCAAAACAAAAGCAGCAATACACCGATAAAAGTGACTAATACCACACCTCGTCCAGCTGCATCAAAACCTTCTTTAAACAAAATACGCGTTGCTATTAAATTAACACCTGCTGCTATGACGTATAAAAAAATGGGCTTATCCGGAGATAGCATGTTCTCAAGGTCAGTATAAACAGTCAGTAAAAAAGCTATCAGCGGCGCAATGAAGCCAATTAGTACACCCTGGATTAACGAATTTTTCATACTTTATTTGATGTCAAAACTCCAGGAATTTAACTCCGTAATGGTATGGTGGGCTGTCATGTCAAATTGCGTAGGAACAATTGAAACATAGCCATTGCTTAGCGCGTGTGCATCCGTATCCTCTCCTTTATCTAACAACTGAAATTTGCCGGTCATCCAAAAATATTCTCTATTATATGGATCCAGACGTTCATCAAATTCCTCAAACCACTTTGCTGTTGCCTGTCGACATATTTTTATCCCTTTTAGTTCTTTACTGATATGTGGAAAATTGACATTCAACAAGGTTGCTTTTTGTAAACCATTGTCCAACACCTGCTGGGCGATAGCGCGTATATACGGTCGGCAATGGGAAAAATCGGCATGATGCGAAAAATCATCTAGCGAAAATCCTATCGACGGAATATCCTCAATGGCTCCCTCTACGGCAGCCGACATTGTTCCCGAATACAACACGTTAATAGAATAATTCAACCCGTGATTGATTCCCGATACACACAAATCAGGTTTTTTACCCTTAAAAATCTTGTTTACCGCTAACTTTACACAGTCTACCGGTGTGCCCGAACATTTATACATCTCCACACCTTCATACAGGTCAATTTTATCCAAACGCAGCGGCTTTCCAATCGTTATGGCGTGTCCCATTCCCGATTGTGGGCTGTCTGGAGCAACTACCACCACATCACCTATTTTTTGCATCTCTTCAAGCAGCACTTTAATACCCGGTGCCGTAATGCCGTCATCATTGACGACTAAAATCAACGGTTTCTTTTTAGCCATAGTGCGAAGTTAGAAAGAAAAAATTAAGAGATTGCAAAAACTACGGGTAGTTTGTATCGTATTTAAAAAGAAAAAGTTGGTTTCCGTTTAGAAACCAACTTTTAAATTATCCTATCATTAATTTTAGCCTAACCCTTTAAGCCAATCCACGACTTCCTCTCTAGCCTTGCCCAGTTTTTGTTGAAGACGGCCAAGTAACTCATCGTCTTTTCCCTCTTCGTATTTTAAATCGTCATCAGTCAACTCAGCATATTCCTGCTTCGCTTTACCTTTCAATTCGTTCCACTTTCCTTTCAAATCTAAATTATCCATTTTTCCTCCATTATTTATGTGATATCAATTAAACAATCCCTCCTCCTAAATGTTTTAAAAGATCTGTATTCTCCTACAAAGATCACCGGCGGAAACTGATCTTGCGTTATACGGAAGAAGCATCCCCGGGGACGTTGATAACTTACGTCGATATGCAGGCCATTTATATTGCATATCCACGTAATTTTAGCTAAATTTAGAATTTATTTTTAAAATTTCAGTTAACAACTATGAGTAACATTACCTTTGAGAGTCGATACGCCATTGGACCTAACGAAACGAAATCTTTAGACACGAAAGGTCTTCGTGAAAACTTCTTAATCGAGAACCTTTTCGTTGAAGATAAAGTGCACTTTGTATATACGCATTATGACCGTTACATGGCGGGAGGAGCGCTTCCAGTCAACGGAAAATTAAAACTCGAAACAATTGAACCCTTGTTAAAAGAACCTTACTTTTTAGCGCGTCGTGAGCTTGGCATCATCAATGTCGGAGGAGACGGAAAAGTCGAAGTCGATGGTGAAACTTTTGAGGTAAATTACAAAGAAGCACTATATATTGGAATGGGGGCCAAAGAAATTTATTTCATCAGCAACGATTCGAGCAAACCGGCAAAATTCTATTTGAACTCTACTCCGGCACACCACAGCTATCCGACAAAGCGCGTAACTAAGGCCGAAGCGAACAAAATCGAATTGGGAGCTTTGGAAACTGCCAATCACCGGACGATTAACCAAATGTTGTTGCATACCGTCATCCAGACGTGCCAATTACAAATGGGAATGACCGAATTAAAGCCGGGTTCTGTCTGGAACACCATGCCCGCGCATACACACGATCGTCGTATGGAAGTGTATTTCTATTTTGACGTACCTGAAGGACAATCTGTTTCCCATTTTATGGGGCCTGTAGATGAAACCCGTCATATCTGGATGCAAAATGAACAGGCTGTGATTTCTCCGCCATGGTCTATCCACTCTGGTGCCGGAACAAGCAATTATACGTTTATTTGGGGAATGGCCGGAGAAAACATGGACTACGATGATATGGATAAAAGTGCAATAACGGATCTAAAATAACAACCAACCAAATATGTCTATATTAAATTCTTTTGATTTAACAGGAAAAGTGGCGCTCGTGTCGGGGTGTAAAAGAGGTATTGGTAAAGCTTTAGCAGAAGCTTTAGCAGAAGCAGGCGCCGATATTATCGGCGTGTCAGCAACCTTAGAATTGGAAAACTCCAAAGTAGAGCAATCGATCAAGGCAATTGGTCGAAATTTCTATGCCTACCAATGCGATTTTTCAAAACGTGAAGAGCTTTATAAATTTATTAAAAAAGTAAAAACAGAACATCGACAGATTGATATTCTGTTCAATAACGCGGGGAACATCCTACGTAAACCTGCCGCAGAACATCCAGATGAATATTGGGATGAAATCATAGAAATCAATCAAAATGCGCAGTTTATCTTAACGCGCGAAATAGGAAAAGATATGATCGCACGCGGTTCGGGTAAAATTATATTTACAGCCTCGTTATTGACTTTTCAAGGCGGAATAAACGTTCCGGGGTACGCGGCCTCCAAAGGTGCTGTGGGCTCCATGGTAAAAGCATTTGCTAACGAATGGGCGGCTAAGGGTGTGAATGTAAATGCAATCGCTCCAGGCTATATCGCTACCGATAATACGGAAGCACTACGCGAAGATGCTGAACGCTCAGTATCAATCTTGGGTCGTATTCCTGCAGCACGTTGGGGCGAACCAGAAGATTTCAAAGGTCCTGCGGTATTCTTAGCTTCAAAGGCATCTGATTACGTACACGGCACTATTCTTACCGTAGATGGGGGATGGATGGGTCGTTAACGAATCCCATGATACGGAGGAAGTAAGTATCTCTCGCTTCCTCTGTATCATATCTTATTATTTCTTCAAAATTACATTCCTATTTCAACTGTATAATAGGTTTTCCCTCTTTATAGGTATATACGTTAAACGGATAAAGCCACTTCGCAAACATTTTGGCAACAAAGCTACTCAGCATCAGGGGGACAAAAAGAATATACCCTCCCGGAGCAATGCTACAAATTAGAAATAAAGCGGTAAATGGCGCATGAATCGCCGCCGATAACGTTGCCGCAGCGCCAAACAGCACAAAATTTATTAAAATCAACTCTGTACCAAAATACGTGTTACATATTTGCGCAAAGAAAAGTCCCAGAAAGGCTCCGGAAACTATGCTAGGGGCAAAGACACCACCATCTCCACCAGCACCCAATGTAAGAGATGCAGCCAACGGTTTCAATATCACCATAAAAAGAAGAAGTAAACCAAACGAAATACTAAACGTTTCATTCATAGCGGTTGATATCGCGTCTTTAAGGCCATGATAGCTATCACCGTACAAATAGGGAACAAAAAATAACATCGTACCCACTATTAATGCACCAAAGTTAACGCGTATAAAATTACTTTTAATGTTTGCAAAGATGCCTTTTACATAAATAACGATTTTGGTAAAGTAAAGTGCCAATGTACCTCCAAGTAGGCTTAAGACTAATATATATGGAAGGGCACCCCAGTTCCATTGATCTATGGGAAAAGGTAACAACATCTCACTATCGAAAAAATAAACGAAAACACATGCTATTAAAACCGACGCAGTACAACTCACAACTACGGGCTTGCTTAGCTTTCTCGAAATTACCTCAATAGCAAATAGCCACCCGGCTATAGGACTGGCAAACAAAACGGCTACTCCTGCAGCGACTCCAGCACAGATCAATTCGTTCTTATAAGCAAAAGCAACCTTACCCTTCTTGTGGACTACATTCCCTACAGTAGCTGTCGCTACAACTGTCGAGACCTCAATACCTGTGGAACCACCGAAGATAACTGTGAGAAATCCATTGAAATAATGAGAAGGTATTTTGAAAAGCGGTAAATCGTCCTTTCGAGTCTCTAAGGTTTTGTAAATCTCTTTAATCCCTTTGTTTTGACGATTTTTAAACGCGTATTTGCGCAGAAAATATATAATCGTAATACCGATAGATGGCAAAATAATATATATCATGGGATTAATCTGCCCAACTTTCTCGAGAATTCGATGCTGATAATTTTCTGTAATATACTTTAAGGAATCAGCGAGTAAAGAAGAGATCAAACCAATGAAAAGCGAAGCAAGAATCAGCTTAAAATAATTATATACGACTACTTTTCTTCTCATATTGCAGGACTTATAAGTACATTCCTTTTTTGGCTATAAAATCAATGACCTTATCCGGTGTATAAAATTTAATGTTCTTTGCATCCTTTATCGCTCTGCGTAGAAAGGTAGATGATAATTCCATTACGGGAGATTTCGTCATAATAACAGAAGGATGATTTTTTAGCTGCCCCCCATCATATCCAGGCCGGGGATAAACTATTAATTTATAATCCCGAAAAATAATATCTGCATTTTTCCATTTCGGAAGATCGGTCAAATTATCTTCTCCCATAATCAAGAAAAAATCTTTGGTAGGATATTTTTCTCCTAAATGCATTAGGGTATCTATAGTATAGGACGGTTGTGGTAGTTTAAACTCGATATCTGAGGCTTTCAGGTTTTCCGTATTCTCGATGGCGAGATTTACCATTTCCAATCGGTCGTACATATTTCCCAAACTTCTCTTTTCTTTAAACGGGTTTTGAGGAGACACGACAAACCATACTTCATCCAATTCGGTATAATTAGTCATATAATTCGCGATAATCAAATGACCAATATGAATGGGATTGAACGAGCCAAAGAATAAACCAATCTTTTTATCTGCCATTACTTCGTATTAAGAAAAAAAATATTTTCCGTAAAGGATTCTTTTTATTCTGTGTCTTTAATCTTTACGCGCTAAAAAATCCAACACCAGTTTTTCAGCTTCTTGACATGCTGTATCTAGGTCAAAGTTGTTCAATATCACATCAAATTTATCGGCGTAAGATAATTCCAATTCCGCTTTTGCAAAACGCTCACCCAACTTCTCTTCCGAATCCGTACCTCGGCCAGAAAGACGTTCTTTTAAAACCGCCAAAGAAGGGGGGTTAACAAAAATAGCGAGCGCATCATCCGGGTATTTTGATTTGAGACGTAATCCACCTATCACGTCGATATCAAATATGACATGTTTTCCTAAGGCCCATATACGTTCCAACTCCGAACGCAATGTACCATAAAAAGTACCGGCATAAACTTCCTCAAATTCAATAAATTCGTGTTTTGCAATCTTGTGTAAAAAATCTTCTTTTGAGATAAAATAGTAATCCTTTCCGTTCTCTTCTGTTCCTCGTGGATCACGTGTACTCGCAGAAATAGAAAACTCAAACTTATCACGATGTTGTCCTAAAATATGTCGTACTATCGTTGTTTTTCCGGCTCCCGATGGAGCAGAAAAAATTATTAGCTTACCATTCATTACTACAATACATTTAGTAATTGCTCCTTAACTTTTTCCAATTCTTCTTTCATCCGTACCACAATTTGCTGAATACCCGCATGATTAGCTTTCGACCCCAATGTGTTGATTTCCCGACCCATTTCCTGAGAAATAAATCCTAATTTTTTTCCGTTCGAATCCGTTGCCGTCAGTGCTTCTAAAAAATAGTTGCAGTGACTTCTTAAACGAACTTTTTCCTCAGTGATGTCTAATTTATCAATATAAAAAATCAGTTCTTGCTCAAAGCGGTTTTTATCAATATGCTCTTTTCCAACCGCATCGTCCATATATTGACTAATACGCTCGCGAATCAGGGGAATACGATCTCCTTCTATCGATTCCACTTCTAATAAAAACGATAAAATCATTTTAACTCGGCTTTCTAAATCCGCCTTTAAAACCTTACCCTCGTCCAATCGAAAAGTGTTAAATCTTTCAATTGCCTGATGGAATGCTGCCATTAAAATTTTTCCCTCTTCTTCATCCACTTCATCCTCATTATTCGTAACGACCTCGGGCATATTTAAGGCCAAATCGAACAAGGAAGCTTGTTTATCTCCTACCTGAAAAGCGATTTCTTGAAGCTGTGTATAATACTTTTTAAGCAAGTCACCATTGATAGTTGAGGCTTTTGCAGTTTGATCAGTGTATTCTGAAGAAATCATTACGTTGACCTTGCCTCGTTCAATAAGTTTGCTACACTCACCACGCAAAGTCAGTTCTTTATCGGAGACCGCTTTTGGAAGGCGAATACCTAGCTCCAGAAACTTAGAATTTAACGATTTGATTTCTACGGTGTATTTTACCTGTCCGTTTTCCTTCGAGCCAACACCATATCCCGTCATTGATTTTATCATACGCAAAGATATGAAATATTCGTGGGCAACACGCACCAAGACATGAATATTCCCTGTGTGAGGTGTACAGACATATATCCGCTAAAAATTAACCAATATACATATGCAATTGGCTACCAATCGTGTTTGGCAATTAAGACACATAAATAAGTTGTGTATTGTGCCCCAGAAGGTACGCGCACAAAACCAATGCCTATATCGACGAGCGATCCGTTCCATTCATCCATCCCCAAAACATGTTTTCGGTGCATAAATCCCGGAGAATTTTTTCCAATGACAAACGCTTTTATTCCATCTGAAGCAGTTGGATGATTAGCCGCAATGGATTCAAAGTTGTTAGCGGCGCTTTTCTTCAGCCAATCGCTATTCAACGGATACCCTCCTTTCGAAATATAATAGTTTGGCCCCAACCCCTTGGGCGAAACATGATCGAAATAATTGTGATTGGCCATATCGTATGCCCTCAATTCGGCTACCTTAGCCAAGGTATCATTCCAGATCAATTTAGTCCCGGTAATTTTCGAAATATTAGATATTCCCAACGCCTTGGCATATTTTTTTGGATTCATTCGAATATCATTTAATAATTCAAAAGCCTCTTTGGCCTGAACCTTATCAACAGTGATATTCTTCTTTTGCGCGTTACCGGTTGTAAATAAAAAAAGAGAGATTAATATAATAAGTGTTCGCATGAAAATATATTTCTATTACAGACTGTTTATCAATTACAACGTTTAAAGCAGAAGGAAATTGATGGTATTTTTGTGATCATCGGAAACGATTTCCACAAAAAGGCGTTGTCCAAAACGGTCACACAAATTGTTTAAACGTCATTTCGATCGAAGGGAGAACGCGAAGGCTCTGCGATGCAAAATCTATGTACGAATTTAACAACTAATTTTCAATAGGGAAAAAAACTAACCATAGGTTTCTCGTCGTACCTCCTCGAAATGATGGTGCTGTTGACTTTTTAGACGCCTTTTTTTCTGGAAAATTTCTCTTTAACAACTTCGAATAGAATTGGAAGTATAGAAAGAAAAATAATTATCAATACTACTTTTGAAAAGTTATCCTTTATAATGGGAATATTTCCTAAAAAGTACCCCGCCAATGTAATTCCTACGACCCAAAGAAATGCGCCTATTACATTATAAGTAATAAACGTTCCATAGTTCATTTTGCCGATACCTCCAACAAAAGGAGCAAGGGTTCTTACAATCGGAACGAAGCGAGCTATTACAATCGTTTTGCTACCATACTTCTCGTAAAAGGAATGGGTTTTGGCAATTTGTTCGTCTGTTACCATCTGCTTGCCTAAAATCTTGAACCTTGTAATTCGCATGCCAAAGTTCTTTCCTATAGCATAGTTAAGAGAATCTCCAGTAATCGCCGCAATTAATAATAGGATTAACATAACCCATACATTTAACTCATTAGGTTGGGCAGCTAGCATCCCTGCTGCGAACAACAAGGAATCACCCGGTAAAAACGGCATAACTACAACTCCCGTCTCAACAAAAATTATTAAGAACAAAATCAAGTATGTCCAATACCGATAATCATTAACAATCTCCACAAGATGATCATCAATGTGAAGTATAAAATCTATTAAAGAATGAATGAGTTCCAAGATCGAACGTATTAACCGATATTATTTAACATAACAGGCATTACCAACATCAAGATCTCTTCATTATCTTGCTTTATAGCCGGCACTAATAAACCAGCTCTATTTGGTGTACTCATTTCCAATACAACTTCTTCACAATTCAGATTGTTTAACATCTCTACTAAGAACTTAGCATTGAAGCCAATCTCTAAATCTTCACCTTCAAATTGACAACTTAGTCTTTCGTGTGCTTCATTGGAGAAGTCCAAATCCTCCGCCGAAATATGTAACTCGCTACCATTGATCTTCAATCTCACCTGATGCGTTGTTTTATTTGCGAAAATCACCACTCGTCGAAGGGTATTCAAGAATAATGATCTGTCGACAGTAAGTTTATTGGGATTTACCTGCGGAATAACCGCTTCATAATCTGGATAGCGCTCATCTACTAACCGACATATTAAATGAATACTTCCAAATTGAAAAAATGCATTTGTATTGTTGTATTCGATAGATACCGTTACATCATCCGAAGGAAGTGAAGACTTTAATAATGTCAGCGCTTTTTTGGGAAGGATAATAGAGGTTGGCTTTTCAGTACCAATATCGGTGCGACGATACCTGACCAAACGATGTGCATCTGTAGCCACAAAAGTTACATTTTGATCCCCCAATTGCACGAGTACGCCCGACATAGCTGGACGCAATTCATCATTACTTACCGCAAAAATAGTTTTGTTGATTGCCTCTGCTAATATTGGCGCTACGATTTTTACCGTTGTCACATTTTCGACAACAGGGATTTTAGGAAAATCGTCAGCATTCTCACCACTTAATTTATATTTTCCGTCTCCAGCACTTATTTCAATAGCCAATGTATTCGTGTCTACCGAAAATGCCACGGGTTGATCGGGAAGCGTTTTTAATGTATCTATCAAGATTTTAGATGGCATGGCTACGCGGCCTTCCTCTTTTGCTTCAATTGGCAGAGAAGTGACCATACTGGTTTGTAGGTCGGTAGCTGAAATAGTAAGCGTATTATCTTTGATCTCAAACAAAAAGTTTTCTAATATTGGAAGCACAGTACTGCTACTGGAAGCTCCGCTAATGGCTTGCAATTGCTTTAATAAAACTGAAGTAGATACAATAAATCTCATTTCTGATTTGCTAAATTTTTTATATGCAATAATACAGAAAAATTATGAAATCTTTACAATACTAATGAAAGGTTGTTGTACTGCAAACTAGCACTTTTTATACCAGGCTTTATTCACTTGTCTTTGCCTTTAAAGGTGTCATGGGCGCTTCACGCTTATTCATTTGTATTTATTCCACTGGCAATGAACGAACTCATTACATTGGGTTCGTGAATGCAAAGCATTTTATCTAAGTTTGTAGCCAATAGCTATGCAGTTTAAAGAAATAGTAGGACACGAAAGCATTAAAGCACATTTACGCAACACGGTGAAAGAAAACCGGGTGAGTCATGCCCAATTGTTTTTAGGGCCTGAAGGCTCCGGAAGCCTGGCCTTAGCAGTAGCCTATGCACAATATGTAAATTGCGAACACAAAGGCGAGGACGATAGTTGTGGACAGTGCCCTTCCTGTCGTAAGTACGAAAAACTTATTCATCCGGATTTGCATTTTTCTTATCCCTTCTTTGCAAAAGGTAAAGATGAAACGGCAACGACTTATGTTGAAAGTTGGCGAAAATCTTTTATCAAAAACCCGTATATGGGCTTGTCCTTTTGGAGAGATCAATTGGATGCAGAAAATAAACAAGCCAATATCAATATTGCAGAGGCGCACAGTATCATTAAAAAGTTAAGTCTTAAATCCTTCGAAGCCGAATATAAAGTATTGATTATGTGGCTGCCTGAATATTTAGACACTCAGGGGAATGCGTTGTTAAAATTGATTGAAGAACCGCCAGAAAAAACGCTCTTCTTACTTGTAGCAGAAAATCAGGATAAAATAATTAATACCATTATTTCTCGTACCCAACTCGTTAAAATAAACAAGTTACAACACGATAAAATCAAAAATTTTCTGATTGAAAATAAAAAAATTGATGCTAAAAATGCCAATGAGATCGCTTTTATCGCCGATGGAAATATCCAAGAGGCTTTAAATCTAGTTCAACAAGAAAGCGAAAATAAAAAGTTCGATTTGTTCGTTTATTGGCTTCGTAATATCTATTCCGACAACGGTTCGGAGATTATTCCGTTGTGTGACGAAAATCTTGCAAAACTAGGACGAGAAAACCAAAAAAGTTTCTTACTTTATGCCATTAATATGATGCGTCAAATTATTTTGATGCAGCAAGGTTTACGCGATTTAGTATTTTTGCAGCAAGAAGAGTTGACTTTTGTAGAAAAATTTAGTGGGATTTATCAATTTGAACAACTTGTAGAAGCGATTGGGCAGCTTGAAAAAGCACATTACGCAATTGAGAGAAACGCGAATCCTAAAATATTATTTTTAGATTTATCTTTACAATTAGTTTTATTGTTCAAACTTAGATAAATTTGTTTTTATACGTTATTATAATCAGGTTGAATATAATAGCAAATTTTAAATCTCTCCTCTGCCTTTGAAAATTATTGATAGAGGAAAATTAAACGTTCCCGGAAGGGGCTCAATATATATATAAAATAAAAATATGGGATGTGGCAGTTGCTCGTCCGGAGGTTGTGGAAGCAGTAGCAAATTAGGCACTGTACCAGCAGGATGCCAGGATAATGGCTCATGCATGACCAGCGGATGTAATAAATTAGATGTATACGACTGGCTTTCCGACATGGATTTGCCATCAAATTATAAACCATTTGATATCGTAGAGGTTCGTTTTAAAGGATCTCGTAAAGATTTTTTTGTCAATACAGACAATATCTACTTAGAAATGGGTGAGATGGTCGCTGTAGAACCTTCTACGGGAGGATATGATATTGGACATATTTCTTTGACAGGTGAATTAGTAAGGTTACAGCTTAAAAAGAATAACATTACACCGGATTCGGTCGCTAAAAAGTTATACCGAAAAGCCAACGAAACCGACGTTGCGAAGTTTAATGCGGCAAAAGAATTGGAATGGGAAACCATGCACAAGGCACGTAAACTCGCTTTGGATTTAGGCCTTTCCATGAAAATATCCGATGTAGATTATCAGGGAGACAAAACGAAAGCGACGTTTTTTTATACAGCAGAAGGTCGTGTTGACTTTCGCGAGCTGATTAAGAGAATGGCTGAATCTTTTCGTATCCGTATTGAAATGCGGCAAATCGGAATGCGCCAAGAAGCAAGTAGACTGGGTGGCATTGGATCTTGTGGAAGAGAATTGTGTTGTTCCACCTGGCTTACCGATTTTAAAACCGTATCTACCTCAGCTGCACGTTATCAAAATTTGTCCTTAAATACGCTTAAACTAGCAGGACAATGTGGTAAATTGAAATGTTGTTTAAATTATGAATTAGACAGCTACATGGATGCACTTAAAGACATTCCCAATGATGTGGATCGTTTGGAAACCTTAGCTGGGATGGCTTACTTGCAGAAGACAGATATATTCAAAAAAACAATGTGGTTTTCTTACCCAGGAGTAGAGAACTGGATTCCTTTATCAATAGATAAAGTAAGAGAATTTGCTGAGATGAATAAAGGCGGTGTAAAGCCTGAAGCTTTAGAATACACTCCCGAAGCACAAGAGGTTAAAAAATCTGTTGTCTTGGATTATGAAAATGTGGTCGGACAAGATAGTCTTACACGTCTTGATGAAAAGAACAGAAAAAAGAAAAAGAAGAAAAGTAAACCAAAAACACCAGCCCCAGCTAATACAATTGCTGAAAAGAAAGAGAATACGCCAGGCGAAAGAAAACAGCTTCCTAAAAATCAAGCTGAAAAGAAAAATGAGGGGGGCGCTGAAAATCAGTCAAGACCAAAAAGACGATTCAATAATCGCAATAGGAACAGAAACAACGATAAATCAAATAAAACTGGCGAGTAGATCTCGCCAAATTTTGGTATGATGTATAAGCACCTTTTAATCGTAGCCTGTGTAATTATTTCGCTTTCTTCTTGTGTGGATGGAGCCTACTATGAAAAAAATTCAACGATACCTAATCAATCCTGGTCGTATGATAATATTCAAAAATTTGAAGTAGATATTGATGATATTACAGCCAAATATGATATATATATCAATTTAAGACATAGCGCTGATTACGATTTCTCCAATATTTTTGTCCTGTTTCATGAAAAAGGAAAGGGATTAAAAGATACCGCCTACAGAAAAGAGATTGTACTGGCTCAACTAGACGGCAGGTGGCTAAGCAATTCGGCAGGAGGTGTTTACGAAAAGCAATACTTAGCAAAAGAAAATATTGCTTTCCCGGATACTGGAAAATACGAATTTGCTGTCGAACAAAATATGCGCGAAAATCCACTAAAAAACATCATCAATGTCGGTATTAAGCTCGTGAAAAAATGATCCTGATCCTGAGATGGATACTATTACCCATAAGCCTAATCTATTTTCTCACAGTATGGATTAGAAATCAACTTTACGACAGCGGCATACTCAAGAGCAAATCATTTGATATACCCACTATCGTGATTGGAAATTTAGCAATAGGAGGGACAGGTAAAAGTCCGATGACGGAATACCTTGTTCGTTTATTATCTTCACATTATACACTTGCAACCTTAAGCCGTGGATATGGCCGTAAAACCACCGGCTTCCAGTATGCTCAACTATCTTCTACAGCTGCAGAAATCGGAGATGAGCCGCTACAATTCAAAAATAAATTTCCGAAACTTACCGTGGCAGTTTGCGAAGATAGATGCAAAGGGGTCGAAATCTTAAAAAAGGATCATCAAGTTATTCTTTTAGATGATGCCTACCAGCACCGCAAATTAAACCCAGGATTCACTATCTTACTTTTTGATTTTGCTTCATTATTCTCCATGATGATCACACTCCCAACGGGAAATTTTAGAGACACATTTTCAGCTTCGTCCCGGGCAAATCTAATAGTAATAACAAAATGCCCTCGGCAACTTTCATTGGCACAGAAACAACAAATAGAATACCGGATTAGAAGGCGCTCCGCGGCACCCATATGCTATTCTACCATTGAATACGATCAATTAAGAAATCGTAATCACATACCCGTAGAATTTGACCTGTCGGTTTATCATATCCTTTTGCTCACAGGTATAGCTAATCCTCAACCCTTAAAAGAATATCTACTTGATAAAGTGGCTTCTATTAAAGAATTAACCTTCGCCGACCACCATAATTATGACGAAGCAGATTATATCAAAATCAACACCGCTTTTCAACACCTAAAAGGGAACAAAATCATTATCACCACGGAGAAAGATATACACCGTCTTCATATAGATGTCTTCGCTGCCCTTCCTATCTATTATATTCCGATCCAGTTAGATTTTATAACAGATCGGCAAATCTTCGATAAGAAAATACTAAACTACCTTTCTCATGCTCAAAGTGTTAATAAACATTAACAAAGGTTAATGTTTACTAAACTTCTTATTTCAATGCATTTATATAGAATAAAATCTTGATTTTTATACTAAGAAGTGCAAGCGCCAATAAATGTACTTAGAAGTAAACAAATGAAAATAACATGCGTATGAAAAATTTAATGTTAGTATTAGTGGCTATATTCCTATCTGCTTCAGCAGCAATAGCCCAAGAAAGAGGAAACCGTCAAGGGCCAGGCCAAAACCGGACACCCGAAGAAAGAGCGAAAGCAGAAGTAGAAAGACTCAACACCGCGTTAAGTTTAGATCAAAGCCAGCGCGATTCTATTTATACGTATTCACTCCAACAGAGCACAGCGCAACAAGCCTTATTTCAACAAGGAGACGGAGACAGGGACAAACGTATAGAAAAAATGAGATCCTTTCGAGAGAAGTATGATACAAAGCTAAAATCGATTCTGACCGAAGAGCAAATCAAAAAGTACGAAGAGATACAAAAAGAAAGATCTCAACGCAGGTCGTCTAGAAATTGATAATAATAAACTGAATATCAGTTTATTAAAGGGTGTATAATTTTCATTATACACCCTTTGGTTTGTTAAATCATGTTAAAATGTAACAAAATAGATACACATATACAACAAATCAGCTCTTTTAGCTGTTATTATATCAACAACAATTAAAAATATAGTATTTAAACATTTTAAAAATTTATGCCATGAAAAAATTAATTTTAACAGGACTAAGCTTTTTATTCGCTATTACATTAACATTCGCTCAACAAGGGACAGCTGAGGAAAAAGCAAAGGAAACAGTGACAACGCTCACAGAAAAGTTGACACTCACGGAAGAGCAACAAGCTTCTGTATATAATATTGTGTTAGAAAAAGCAACAGCGAAATATGCGCTAAAAGCAGATACAACATTATCAGAAGATGCAGTTAAAGAACAAATCTCGACATTAACATCGACTGCAGATGCAAAGATAACGGAGTTGTTGACGGACGAACAAAAAGCTGAATTTGCCAAATACGTTGAAGAGCGTAATGCTAAAAAAGAGGAACAACCATCACCCATTCAGCCAGTACAATAATTAAAACTATAGTACACAAAAAAGGGAGGGATTCATAAAATGAATCCCTCCCTTTTTTGTGTACTACCTAACCTTATGATGCTTTCAATTTCTTTTGGATATCCTGCACATACGTTTTAAACTTTTTATCGGTTTCAATTAGATCTTCTACGGTTTGACAGGCGTAAATAACCGTGGAATGATCTCTTCCTCCAAAGAAGTTTCCAATTGATTTCAATGAAGATTTCGTGTGATTTTTAGCCAGATACATAGAAATCTGACGAGCCTGTACAATTTCACGCTTACGAACTTTTGATTTGACCATTTCTACAGGCACTTCAAAATATTCGCAAACTAATTTTTGAATATATTCCATCGAAATTTCCTTGTTTGTATTCTTAACAAAATTCTTTAACATCGACTTTGCCAAGTTCAAATCAATTTCTTTCTTATTCAGCGTTGATTGGGCCAACAAAGATACCATAGCACCTTCTAACTCACGAACACTATTATCGATCTGCGTAGCAACATATTCTACAACACTGTCAGGTAATTCAATACCATCGGAATACATCTTCTTTTTCAAGATAGCCATTCTCGTTTCTAAATCCGGAATCTGGATATCTGCAGACAATCCCCATTTGAAACGACTTAGTAACCGCTCTTCTAAACCAGACAAATCTTTCGGCGCTTTATCTGAAGTCAGGATAATTTGCTTACCCGATTGGTGTAAATGGTTGAAAATATGGAAGAATATATCTTGTGTTTTCTCTTTTCCTGCAAAATTGTGAACATCATCCATTATAATTACGTCCATTGCCTGGTAGAAGTTAACAAAATCATTGATCGTATTATTTTTCAATGAATCTACAAACTGCTGACAGAATTTTTCACAAGAAACATAAATAACAAGCTTATCCGAAAGGTTTTTCTTAATCTCATTTCCAATAGCTTGTGCTAAATGGGTTTTACCCAACCCTACATCTCCATAAATCATTAACGGATTAAAAGAGGTTCCTCCTGGTTTATTGGCAACAGCATAACCAGCGGACCGCGCCAAACGGTTACATTCGCCCTCAATAAAATTATCAAACGTATAATTTTGATTTAATTGCGGATCTACTTGTAATTTCTTTAATCCAGGAATAACAAAAGGATTTTTGATATTCTTGTTAAGAGCTACGGGAACAGGAATTGACTGCCTCTTTGCTTCCGCACCATTTCCTGTTGAAGGAAGATTGGTTGTATATGGTATATTAGTCGAAGATTTTTCGATTACGATATTGTATTCCAAACGGCCCTGTTCGCCTAAAAACTTTTTAACGGTCTTACGAAGAATCCCTACATAATGCTCCTCTAACCACTCGTAGAAAAATAAACTTGGCACCTGAATAGTTAAAACGTTTCCTTCCAAACGAACCGCTTTTACGGGCTCGAACCATGTCTTGAAACTTTGTGCTGGGATATTGTCTTTTATAACCTGAAGACAACTATTCCAAACACTTGTATACGTTTTTTCCATTCCTAAATTGTTAATAACTTGATAACCAATTAATGATATAAAAAGTGTTTATAACTTTTCCTTACAACGAAGATGACAAAAATTTTTCAGCTAAAAAATTAAAAAGTTAAAAAAAACTTAAGTAATTAAAGAACAACCAGTTAAACGATTTTTTTAGTTGTTTTTAGCGAATGAATTCCTGTCAACTTATTCTTTTCCACAGAAAAAAAATAAACGAAATTTTAAGTAAAATTTGCATTTGAATCGAAGTAGACTATTAAAGATGTGGAAAACTCTAACTATAAAACTTCAGTATGTTTTTACTACAAAAAATAAGCCACAAATACTTGTGGCTCAATTGATTTTTTGTTGAAAGGCAACAACTAACTGACCATAGCATCTGTAGGCATTGCTTTCGCCATTTTTCGACATTCTTCAATAATGGCTTTTGCATCGTAATGACAAATATCCCAAAGTTCGGACTGTTCACCATGCTCTACAATACTGTCCGGAATACCCAAACGCTTCACTTGCGCCCGATAGTTGTAATCCGACATAAATTCTATCACGGCAGACCCAACTCCACCGGGCAAACAACCGTCCTCCACGGTTATCACCTTACTGAATTTCTGAAATACTTCGTGCAAAAGCTCCTCATCTAAAGGCTTAGCAAAACGCAAATCATAGTGGGCAGGATGGATACCTTCACTATTCAATATAGACAAAGCCTTTGTTGCTTCATTACCAATATGCCCGAAGGTCAGAAGAGCAACTTCTTCTCCGTCTACAAGTTTACGTCCCTTACCGATCCTAATTTCTTTAAAAGGTCTTTTCCAATCTAGCATCACACCACTACCTCTTGGATAACGAATTACAAAAGGACCCTTATCTTCCAATTGTGATGTATACATCAGATTACGCAATTCTTCTTCATTCATCGGAGAAGACACAATCAAATTTGGAACACAACGCATATAGGCTATATCATATGCTCCGTGATGCGTAGGACCATCGGCACCTACTAAACCCGCACGATCAAGACAAAACACAACATTTAACTTTTGCAATGCTACATCGTGTATGACCTGATCATAGGCCCGTTGCATAAACGTCGAATAAATATTACAAAAAGGAACTAATCCTTGCGCAGCTATACCCGCACTAAACGTAACAGCATGTTGTTCTGCTATACCTACGTCAAAAGCACGGGTAGGCATTTCTTTCATCATGATATTCATAGAAGACCCAGACGGCATAGCCGGTGTTACACCCATAATTTTAGGATTAACTTCAGCCAATTCCACTAATGTATATCCAAAAACATCTTGATATTTTGGTGGCTTCGGCTTATCCGACGAAGATTTTTTAATTTCTCCCGTAATTTTATCAAATAAACCTGGAGCGTGCCATTTCGTTTGATCTTTTTCCGCCAACGCGTATCCCTTTCCTTTTACCGTAACCGCATGTAATAATTTGGGTCCGGGAATATGTTTAAGGTCTTCTATCGTTTTTACCAATTTATTGACATCATGCCCATCTACAGGACCAAAATATCTAAAGTTGAGCGATTCGAATAAATTTGCATTCTTTAATAATGTTCCTTTTATACTTTGTTCCAATTTTTTAGCCCAACCATATGCATCAGGGCCATTTTTTGAGATTTTAGCTAATACGGAAATCAGATCGTCACGAAATTTATTGTAGCTTTTTGACGTGGTGATGCTCGTTAGATATTCCTTTAAAGCACCTACATTAGGATCAATCGACATGCAATTATCATTCAGGATAACCAATAAATTTGATTTCTCGATACCCGCATGGTTTAGTGCTTCAAAAGCCATACCCCCCGTCAAGGCACCATCGCCTATAACAGCAACATGCTGTCTGTCTGTCTCTCCTTTGTATTCGGAAGCTACGGCCATACCTAAGGCTGCCGAAATCGATGTTGAGGAATGTCCTACACCAAACGAATCGTATTCGCTCTCACTTCGTTTAGGAAATCCGGAAAGTCCTCCTATTATCCTGTTGGTATGGAAAGTTTCGCGTCTACCTGTTAATATTTTATGTCCATATGCTTGATGACCTACATCAAATATAATCTGATCATAAGGGGTATTTAAAACATAGTGTAACGCGACAGTCAATTCAACCACCCCTAAACTAGCGGCGAAATGTCCGCCATTAACAGATACGACGTCAATTATATATTGCCTCAACTCTTTACATACTTCCTCTAAATCAGATTCCTTAAGTTGTCGTAAATCAGATGGATAGATTATATTCTGTAAAAGTGCTCCTGCCTCTACTTGCATAAATGAAAAATTTCAAAATAAGATACAAAGTAACAATTTATTCTATAAACAGTGGAACAATATAAGCAAATAAAAGTTTTTGCCGTACCCTTTGCGCTCTTTACTCTTTTGCAACTAAAAATAATACTTGTAAAAAAATCCAAGTTTGTCTAAGTTTGAAACAGTTTATGGAAGCTACTAGTTACGAAATCAAGTTAGAACAGTTCGAAGGTCCTTTTGATTTATTATTGTTCTTTATCGAACGTGATGAATTGAATATACACGACATCCCAATCTCTAGAATCACAAATGACTTTTTGGATTATATTCAAAAAATGCAGTCTTTGAATATTGAATTAGCCAGTGAATTTATTTTTGTAGCCTCTACTTTAATGCGTATTAAAGCCAAAATGCTGCTTCCAAGGCCGGATCTCGAAAATGAAAACGAGGTAGATCTGAAAGAACAACTCGTTCAAAAACTGATCCTCTACAAGCAATTTAAAGACGTATGTGAACACCTTAAAGAGGCTGAGGATAGAAGATCAAAGTTGCATCTTCGCGGCAATATTACCTATGATTTAAAGAATACAAAACGTCAAATCATGGAAGAAGAACTTTCCTCCTTTGATTTGTATAAATTGATGATGGTTTACGAGAAAATGATGTATCATTTTACACACCGCGTACTTCCTGTAACACATACCGTTATTAAGTTTCCCTACACCATCGAACAGCAGAAGAAGGCTATCTCCCAGTTAATAGAACTCAACAAAAAACTCGATTTTCAAAACATTCTAAAGAATTCAGAAAACAAAGTACATTTTGTTTTTAATTTTCTCGCTATTCTTGAAATGCTTCAGCAAAAACTATTGGAAATTGAAGTAGGAATAGGATATAATAATTTTTCGGTTGAGAAAAGAGCTATTGAATTAAATTAATCTTTCTTTAATGTATCCAAACAATTTTTAAGATACGCAAATTGTTCTTCTTTTACTACCGTCGGTAATTTTCTCAAAGCTTTAATACCCGTCATTAAAGCTTTAGTACTACGTCTTTCGAAGGAATCCAAAATTGATTCAACGGCACCTTCTCCTATAAATCCGTCAACAATACCAAGCGCTATTGCTTTCTGGACGTCAAAATATTCGGTATTTAGACACAACTGTAACACCTTTTTTTCGGGCAATACTTTAAGTAAACCGGCCATCACCTGAAACGGAAAAATACCCAAATCTACCTCCGGAAGTTTAAACTGTACATCTTTTTTACAATAGACATAACTACAACCAAGAATAATAAGAAAACCGCCCGCAATAACATTTCCCTCTACTATCGCTATAGAAGGTTTCAATAAACCATCGAATACCTGTCCCAACGAAATATCCTGATTCTTAATGAACGGATTAAGAATATCAAGCATTGGATTTTCAAACGTATTGAGATCCATTCCTGCGCAAAAAATAGGACCTTCCGCTTTAATTATGACAACTTTAATGGCATCATCGGCATTGGCCAGATCAAACGCATGCGCTATTTCGTTGACCATTGTCGGTGTAAACGCATTTCTCTTTTCCGGGCGGGCCAATGTCAAAATAAATCTGAAATCCTTCTTTTCTACTTTTATAAAATTATACTCCATTATCCGATACCCCCTCTTTAATTTAAAAATATACTTTTTTATCTGCTACAGCCGAATATTCTATTTCCTGTAATCCACTAAATCTTGTAATTTTATCCTCTATTTTTAATCTAACACCTAACACCTAACACCTAACACCTAACACCTAACATCTACTTATCAACTCTTGAAAACCGACTAACAATGGTGTTCTTTCCGCGAGACTCCCCCTTCCAAACCTGTCCAAAAGCAATTCCGAAGGGATATTACCTACCAAGTCGTCCAGAGCAAAGGGACATCCTCCATATCCTAGCATCGCACCTTCAAATGTTTTACATCCCGCATCGTAAGCTGCATTAACTTTCAAAAGTGCTGAATTAGCGCCACTGTGCAAATGAATACTAAATTCCAATTCGGGAAAATTAACAAATAAAATACCCAAAAGTTCTTTTATCACTAAGGGAGACGCTTCGGATGTGGTATCAGCTATGGAAAATCGGCGTATACCCAATTCCTTCAATTTTTCAATCCATTCCAATACGATATCTGTATGCCACTTATCTCCATACGGATTTCCGAATGCCATGGAAATATAAATCAATAGTTGCTGAGCAGGTGTGCTATCGATAATCTTTTTACAGGCTACTACCTTACCAAAAGATTCGGATATGGAGGAATTTGTATTTCGCTGTTGAAACGTTTCAGAAATAGAAAACGGATACCCCAGATAATCTATTTTTTCGAATTGGCTACCAATTTCAGCACCCTTTTCATTTGCTATAATAGCAATTAATTGGGTGTGATCATCCTTTTGAATGAGATCAATAAGCGAGCTTGTATCCTTCATTTGGGGTACCGCTTTAGAAGAAACAAAACTACCAAAATCAATATAATCGAAAAGTTTACTTTCAATCAATTGATTAATATATCTTGCTTTTTTCTCCGTTGATATAAAGTCAGCTATACCCTGTATCGCATCGCGAGGACAATCTACCAGTTGAATATCCGATTTACTTAACATCCTTTTTTATTTCTCTGGAAATAACCATTTTTTGAATAGCACTTGTACCTTCTCCAATCGTACATAACTTCGCATCACGAAAAAATTTCTCTGCTGGGAAATCCTTCGTAAATCCGTATCCACCGTGAATCTGTACACTTTGATTAGAAACTTCCACAGCGGTTTCAGAAGCGTATAATTTTGCCATTGCACCTTCTTTTGTGACGTTTTTACCGGTATCTTTCAGATATCCTGCCTGACGGATCAACAATTCAGAAGCTTCTACTTTTGTAGCCATATCCGCTAAAGCAAAACCAACATCCTGAAAATCAAATATTTTCTGATTAAACTGTTCTCGTTCATTCGCATATATTAGTGCACATTCATAAGCCCCGCGGGCTATTCCTAACGATAGCGCTGCTATAGAAATCCTTCCTCCATCCAATAATTTTAAAGCTTGTATAAAGCCGTTACCTACCTCTCCGATGACTTGACTTTTATGCACTCGACAGTTATCAAAAAACAAACTAGCTGTTTCCGACGCACGCATTCCTAGTTTATCAAGTTTTTTACCTGCAGTAAAACCAGGTGTTCCTTTTTCAATGATAAAAGCGGTCACACCATGCTTATCACCTTTCTTTCCGGTGCGAACCATAACTACGGCCACATCCCCACTAATTGCGTGAGTAATAAACGTTTTCGATCCATTTATAATAAAATAATCCCCGTCAGCTACTGCCGTAGTCGTCAGTCCTCCTGCATCCGACCCGGAGCCGGTTTCTGTCAGTCCCCAAGCGCCAATCCATTCTGCAGAAGCTAATTTAGGGAGATATTTTTGTTTTTGTTCTTCATTAGAAAATGACAATATATGATTTGTACACAAGGAATTATGTGCAGCAACAGATAAACCTATCGAACCACATACCTTAGATATCTCATCTAAAATCGTTATATACTCTTGATAACCTAAGCCTGTACCATTGTATTTCTCGGGAACTAACACACCCATAAAACCGTGCTCACCCATTTTTTTAAAGAGATCCACAGGAAAGTGTTGGCTTTCATCCCATTCCATGATATAAGGTTTAATATGAGCTTGTGCAAATTGGCGAGCACTTTCACGTACTAAATCCATTTGTTCTGTATTTTTCAATTCGTACATAATAAAATATTCCTTAAGTTTATATAGGGTTTTAATCTATATTTACAAATATCATAAAAAATAAATAATATTTTACGATATTTATAAATATAGATTCTTTAACAGATTACAAATTAACATTTTTTTAATATATCCGTATGGACAAACTACTGACATTACTAAAGGAAAAAACAAAAAAACTTCATTTAGGAGGCGGTATACATAAAATACAAAAACATAAGGAAAAAGGAAAACTAACCGCTTGGGAACGGATTATCTACCTTCTAGACGAGCATAAACCGTATACTGAAATAGGAATTTTTGCCGGAGATGGAATGTATAAAGAAGATGGAGGTTGTCCGAATGGTGGTGTCGTAGTCGTACTCGGTTATGTAAAAAATAAATTATGTATCATCGTGTCAAATGATGCTACGGTAAAGGCTGGAGCTTGGTTTCCAATTTCAGGTAAAAAGAATCTCAGAGCACAGGAAATAGCGATGGAAAATCGTCTACCTATTATCTACCTAGTAGATTCCGCTGGTGTATATTTACCTATGCAAGATGAAATCTTCCCCGATAAAGAACACTTTGGTCGTATATTTAGGAACAATGCTAAAATGTCGGCAATGGGCATCCCACAAATATCAGCAATAATGGGATCCTGCGTAGCTGGAGGAGCCTATCTGCCTATAATGTCTGATTACGCCATGATCGTGGAGGGGACAGGGTCTGTTTTTCTAGCTGGATCTTATCTTGTGCGCTCATCAATAGGAGAAATTATTGATAACGAAACTCTAGGAGGAGCGAGTACACACTCCGAAATATCGGGCGTCACAGATAATAAATACCCAAATGATGAAAGCTGTTTAGATGCCATTCGTCGCATTGTCGATAAATTTGGTGATAATCCCTATGCTGGATTTTCACGTATTAAAAGTACGGAACCTGCCTTTCCTTTTCAACACATTTACAAACACTTACCAGAAGATAGGCTTAAACCTTACAATATGATACACATATTGGAAGCAATTGTTGATAAAGACTCATTAGAAGAATATAAAAAAGATTATGGTAAAACGATTATATGTGCATTAGCTCGTGTAGATGGCTGGGCTGTCGGAATTGTCGCGAATCAACGTGAAATTGTTAAGGCCAAAAAACCGGGAAATGCAACGGAAATGCAAATGGGAGGGGTAATCTATTCGGATTCAGCAAACAAAGCAGCTCGATTTATAATGAACTGTAACCAACAGAAAATTCCACTGGTGTTCTTCCAGGATGTAACGGGTTTTATGGTGGGAAGTCGTTCAGAACATAATGGTATAATTAAAGATGGGGCAAAGATGGTAAATGCAATGGCTAATTCAGTGGTACCAAAATTCACCTTTGTAGTCGGAAATAGCTACGGAGCGGGCAATTATGCCATGTGTGGTAAAGCCTATGATCCACGATTAATCTATGCATGGCCTACCGCACACATGGCTGTAATGAGCGGCGCATCTGCAGGTAAAACGCTGCTTCAAATACAGGAAGTGACTTTAAAATCCAAAGGAATAGAACTTACGGAGCAGGATAAAAACAAATTACTAAAAGATATTGAAACAAAATACAATGAACAATTAAGTCCTTATTATGCAGCGGCCCGTTTATGGGTAGACGGTGTTATAGATCCTAAAGATACCCGTAAAATTATTTCTATGGGCATTGAAGCCGCGAATCACAACTCAACAATTGAAAGGTATAATGTAGGCGTGATACAAACCTAAAATAAATATCGGTTGAACAACCGATATTTATTTTTTAAACGCGTTCCATCCCTGAGCTGTAATTGGATGAACATGTCCTGATTTTGAAATCATTTCGCATCCCGCCTGCTCTTCGGTGATATAACCAATAATAGAAATATCAAGCTGATTTTTAATTTTATCGTACTGATCCTGCGAAACGGTAAACAATAGCTCATAATCTTCACCGCCACTCAATGCACAAACGGTTGGATCTAAGCCAAATTCACGAGCAGTCTCATAAGTCATCGGATCCAATGGAATTTTCTCTTCATAAAGCTTACATCCTACTTTTGAAGCATTACAGATATGCAATATTTCAGATGCTAAACCATCCGAAACATCGATCATTGCACCGGGTTGTATACCATACGCTTCAAACAATTCCACAACATCCTTTCTAGCTTCTGGTTTTAATTGCCTTTCAATTATGTAATCTTTACCTTCTAAATCCGGTTGAATTTCAGGATTTTCCAAGAAAATATTCTTTTCACGTTCCAATAGCTGTAATCCTACATAGGCACCACCAAGGTCTCCCGAAACACAGAGTAAATCACCTTCTTTTGCACCTGAGCGATAAGCTATTTTATCCGCATCTGCATATCCGATACTCGTTACGGAAATCACAAGGCCTTGTGCCGACGCCGAAGTATCTCCCCCCACTAAATCGACATTGTATTTTTTACAGGCAATCAGTGCACCTTCGTATATTTCTTCAACAGCTTCTAAAGGAAACTTGGAAGAAAGGCCTATGGAAAAAGTTATTTGCGAAGCCAAGCCGTTCATTGCATAGATATCACTTAAATTAACCTGCACAGCTTTATAACCCAAATGTTTAAGCGGAACATAACGTAAATCAAAATGTATACCTTCCAGTAATAAATCCGTTGAAATTAATGTTTTCTTATTACCGAAATCCAACACTGCAGCATCATCGCCTATTCCCTTTACGGTCGAAGATTCAGTGATTTCCACAGCTTCCGTCAGATATTTAATTAGACCAAATTCGCCTAACTCATGAATATCGGTTCTATCTTTATTATCAAACATTATTTAATTCAAAAGTATTAAGTTAAAAAACAAAAGTCAAAGGTTATAAGTATAAGAGATCTAAATGTATAAATACTCATATCTGAGATCTATAAAGAAAGCTACAATCCTAATTGAGCCGAAATCTCCAACATACGTTCAATAGGTTTTTGTGCCCTAAGAATAACATCTGCAGCTAAGTTAATTTCAGGCTGTTCGTAATATAAACAGTTATATAATTTTTCCAACGTATTTAATTTCATATGCGGACAATCGTTGCATGCACATAGGTTATTTGGAGGGGCAGGAATAAAAGTTTTAGTCGGACTAGCCTTCTGCATCTGATGTAAAATTCCCGACTCCGTGGCCACGATGTACGTTTGACTCGAGTCCTCAATCGTAAATTTCAGCATCCCGGAAGTAGATCCAATATAATCCGCTTTGGCCAAAATATGATCTTCACATTCGGGGTGTGCTATAAATTTTGCTTCGGGATAAGCATCTTGTAAAGCATCAATCTTATCTTGCGAAAAAATCTCATGCACCATACAAGCACCATTCCACAAAACAAGATCACGCCCGGTTTTCTTTTTAACATAAGCACCTAGATTTCGATCCGGACCAAAAATAATTTTTTGATCTAGCGGCAGACTTTCTACAATTTGCACTGCATTACTTGAAGTACAGACAATATCCGATAAAGCCTTTAGTTCTGCTGTACAATTTACATAGGTGATGACTAAATGATCTGGATATTGTTCTTTAAACTTAGCAAAGAGGTGTGGAGGGCAACTATCTGATAAAGAACACCCTGCCTTCAAATCTGGTAATAAAACCTTTTTTGTTGGTGAAAGAATTTTCGCCGTTTCAGCCATGAAATGTACACCGGCAAAAACAATTACATCAGCGTCAGTTTTAGCCGCTTGTTGCGAAAGACCTAAGCTATCTCCAATATAATCGGCTATATCCTGTATTTCAGATTCCTGGTAGTAATGAGCTAAAATAACAGCATTCTTTTCTTTCTTCAGTCTGTTGATTTCAGAAACAAGATCAATAGTTGGATCTACATCCACATCTATAAATCCCTTTGCTTCTAAATCTCTTTCAAAAGTCGTATTCATTATCTCTTCTCTAAATTGCCGTTAATTACTTTGACTAATCAACTTCACAAAAGTAAACAAAGAAATTCAAACGAAATCCACATTCTCTTTTTTCAATAAATAATAATTCTTTTTATAAAAGAGAATCTTATTGTTTATTAGCATGTGGAAAATGGGGATAATTTAGATCGTATTTATTCTTATATACGGATAACTTGTTTTTATCAACAACTTATTCACATTTTGAATTAGATTTAGTATTGATTATCAATTACGTAAAATTTAGCCGTTTTTATTTTCCATATTTTTATGTGAGTTTTTTAGCGTTTATAATTTGTTAATATTATATTCAAATTGAGGTAATAATTCCATAACATATGTGTGAATTTTAGTTGGATTGTGGATGAATAAATAGTTTTAAAATTTAATTCACTATTTGTCTACACGTTTTCCACATATTTTGTTAATTTGTTGTCTTACAATGTTGATATATATAAAGAGCGGTATGTCTTTCAGAAAGGTTGATTTTTTAATAGTTGGATCGGGTATAGCTGGTTTGAGTTTTGCCTTAAAAGCGGCTAAGTTGGGGAAAGTATTGATTGTTACCAAGGCAAATGAAGATGAATCAAATACGAAGTATGCTCAGGGTGGTGTTGCAGTCGTTACGGATCAGACAGATAGCTTTGAAAAGCATATCCGGGATACACATGCTGCAGGAGATGGATTATGTAATCCACAGGTTGTGGAAAACGTAATTAAAGAGGGGCCGGCGCGAATTGATGAACTTATCGCTTATGGAACTTCTTTTGATAAGGAAGCTTCTGGTGAGTATGATTTAGCCAAGGAAGGTGGACATTCCGAACATCGTATTTTGCATTATAAAGATATTACCGGATATGAAATCGAACGTACGTTATTAGATCAGGTACATCAGAACGCCAATATTGAAATACTTACGCATTACTTCGCGGTAGATTTAATCACCCAGCATCATCTTGGAGAGCACGTGGACAAGAAATCGCAAGATATTAATTGCTATGGCATATATGCTTTTAACACAAGATCAAATCGTGTTGAAAAGTTTCTTGCAAAGGTAACGTTGATGGCTACGGGAGGGGCGGGTCATGTATATGCAAGTACGACAAATCCCATAATTGCTACTGGAGATGGAATAGCGATGGTATACAGAGCAAAGGGCAAAGTTAGAAACATGGAGTTTATTCAATTTCATCCGACTTCGTTATATAACCCAAGCGAGTACCCGGCTTTTCTGATTTCAGAAGCCGTGAGGGGTTTCGGTGGTATACTTCGTAGAACCAATGGGGATTCTTTTATGGAAGAATATGATGAGCGGGGTTCGTTGGCATCACGAGATATTGTTGCAAGAGCCATAGACGCGGAGATGAAGAAATCGGGAGTGGATTACGTATATTTAGACATTACACACCGGAGCAAATCGGATTTGCTCGCTCATTTTCCCAATATTTATGAGAAATGTCTTTCCATCGGGTTAGATATGACTACGGATTTTATACCAGTTACGCCAGCTGCGCATTATTTATGCGGAGGAATATTAGTAGACGAGTTTGGTGCTACGTCAATTCAGCATTTGTATGCTTGCGGAGAGTGTTCGTCTACAGGTCTGCATGGTGCTAATAGGTTGGCTTCTAATTCATTACTTGAGGCTGCCGTATTTGCACATCGTATTTTTTTAGATGCAAGTGCGCGATTCTCTGCGCTGGATTTTAAGGAAGGCGTTCCGGATTGGGACGATTCTAATACACGACTCTCCAATGAAGATATATTGGTAACACATAATCTGCGTGAAACACAAAAGTTTATGAGTGACTACGTGGGTATTGTACGATCTGACTTTCGCTTGGAGCGTGCGATGAGTCGATTGGGACTTTTGTATGAAGAAACAGAATCTTTTTATAAGAAGACAAAGCTTTCTGTAAAACTTTGTGAGCTAAGAAACGTTATTCAGGTTGCATATTTAGTGGTGAAGTCTGCCATGAGAAGAAAGGAAAGCAGAGGGTTACACTATACGACAGATTATCCTGAGCACGCTGATGCATTAGAAGATACTATTTTATAAGATATGGCGATTATATTACCTGTTAAAGAGCATTTTCCGTTTATAGGAGAAGACACCTTTGTCGCACCCAATTGTACAATCGTGGGAGACGTAACTATCGGTCAATATTGTTCCATATGGTTTAATGCAGTAGTTAGGGGAGATGTCAATTACATCAGGATTGGAAACTATTCCAACATCCAAGACAATGTAACTATTCATGGTACATATGAGCGGAACGGTACTGATATTGGTCGATATGTTAATATAGGTCACAATGCAATTATTCACGGTTGTACGATACACGATTACGTATTGATCGGAATGGGTGCTATTGTAATGGATAGATCTATTATTGAGTCCAATGTTATTGTAGCTGCTGGGGCGGTCATTTTGGAAAATACAGTATGTGAATCTGGCTATTTATATGCAGGAGTGCCCGCAAAAAAAATTAAACCACTCACAGACGATCAACTTCACTTGTTGCAGAAGCTTCCACATAACTATGTTTTATATAGCTCTTGGTTTTCTGATTAAAACCGAGAAGTGTAGTACTATTCGAATTTTACGGCTATCGTTTCATTCTGCTCCCAATTTGCACGAATAGTAAAAGTCTTGTTGAGATACCAGATAGGTTCTGCTTGTTCTAGCGTATATACATTAGCACCATCCCATTTATTATTTCCGTTTATATCCTGTATTATTCTTATAGAGTATTTTCCTCCAGGAAATTTACTGTAGTTTAATGTGGATTGATTTCTTATAATTCGTTTATTAAATACTTTCGTTTTGGCTTCGTCAATTAGCTCGACGATATAGTTCGATGAGGTATCCAAGCCGGTTATCTGAAAGATAATATCTCCATAATTATCAGTCTCGTCAAGTGTAAATTTAGTTTTATGCTCTTTATTGAAGTCATCAAATGGACTGAGCATCGCTTTTTCTTCTAAGACTAACTCGTAATTCTTATTTGCTCTCCAATTGAATCTGATGTGGTATAGGTTGCTATTTAAACTATCTTGTTGTAATTGAAAATTTCGTCGCGATACGGAGTCTTCTAAGAGCTGTATTTTGTTTTTATCGATAGATGCTAGCGGAAATTTACTGCTGAGTGTAATATGATTTATCTTATCTACTTTGTTGGAGATATTCAATAGGGGAGTAATGAATCGCTCGTATTTATCATTTTTTCCTCTTCGAATTAGAATAGTATCAATAATATTTTCATTATCAGATAGCTGTAGCTTTAACGAGTCGAAGTCTAAGTTTTCTAGAAAGACAAATGCGGAATCCTTATAATTTGAGTAATTAACGACTTTTGCTGCATTGTATGTGCTCGGATCAAAAATTTGGAGATCTGGATCATCTAGTTGTTGATTAAACGTAAGTAGTATTCTGCTGTCTTTTTCTATTTTCTTTTCTAACGTGCGGTGTTTTAGCGGTTTTCCTTTCGAGTATTCTAGATGAATACCGGAAATATCGGTTGTTAATATGATACTGTCCTTTAAAAACCCGATTGCTTCGTCAGGACTGTTATATATTCTATCGTTGTTTTGCTCCTGCAGCGCGTATATGCGGTACGTATCTTCCCTCAAATTTTTAAAAGTAAAATTTCCGCTAGTATCTACAGAGGTAAATATAGAAGCTTTCTTTTTACCAAAAATAGAATCTTGTCGAGTTGGAATCAAAAGAACACGAACATCTTTATCTACTTTTTCATCAAATGTTTTTGTAAATGCGTTTTTAACAGATCCAGATATCGTCAAGGAATCTAATTCGGGACCAGTGGCAAATACGTATGTATAGTTTATAATCGGATTACTTTCATTATAATCTACTAGTCCTTTTCCGAAGTTGATGGTGTAAGTGGTATTATTTTCAAGTGTATCGGGTAGTTTAATATGTAGATTTTTTTTTCGCACTCTATATTCTGGCTGTTTCTCTACATCAGGGGAGATACTAAACTCTTTAAATTGATTATTGAGTTTAATAAATTCATCAAACGTGAGTATAATTTCCGAGGCTTTGAAATTCGTAGTAAGATTTATTGGGGATTCATTTAATAGCTTAGGAGGTAATGAATCTTTCGGTCCACCGGTAGGCCTTTGCATATTGGCGCAATGGAAAAGCGTAAGCGATATAAGGACAATAAAAGCTAAAATAACCAATTTCTGAAATTTACCGCTTTTTAAGCTCTGTGAGCTGTTTTTATATATGTCGGACCCCTGTTTCATATTCTTTAAAATATCGTCTTATATAGCTTAATATTAAATATTTATTTTTATTTATAAAATATTGATTTACAGTGTTTTAACTAATATGAACCATCAAAACACTTATATCTGATGGTGAAACCCCTGATATTCTTGATGCTTGGCCTAAAGTCCTCGGTTTTACTTTAAATAGTTTTTCACGTGCTTCGATGGATAAGGAAGGCAGAGATGAGTAATCGAAATTTGGATTGATTTCCCTATCTTCCATTTTTTTCATCTTATTTACGATTTCCTGTTCTTTTTCGAAATAGCTATCGTATTTTACCTTAATTTCGGCCTGTTCAATAATCTCTTCATTAAATGTGCTTAGAAATGTGTGAAAGTGGGTATCGGCTTGAGCGATATCCGTAATCCCCACCTGAGGTCGAGTTAAGATATTAAACAAGCGTGACTTCTGTGATAGCGTGCTTGATCCTAATTTTTCAAGAACGGGATTCATGTGATCTGTACTAACGTTGTTTTTTTTCATATAATCTACGATAGCATCTGAGTTGGTTACTTTTTCTTTTACTGTTTGTAGTCTTTCGTCAGATACTAGTCCAAGTTTATGTGCTAAAGGAGTTAGTCTTATATCCGCATTATCTTGTCTAAGTAATAAACGGTGTTCAGCTCTCGACGTAAACATACGATAAGGTTCTTCTGTACCTTTCGTAACCAAGTCATCGATTAGTACACCAATATACGATTCAGATCTTTTTAAAATAAGTTCATGTAAATCGTTTACCCGCTGATGTGCATTTACACCGGCAACAAAACCCTGTGCGGCCGCTTCTTCGTATCCCGTAGTTCCGTTAATTTGTCCGGCAAAGAATAATTTTTTTACACGCTGTGTTTCCAATGTAAGATCGAGCTGCATAGGAGGGAAGTAGTCATATTCTATAGCATATCCAGGTCTATACATTTTTGCTTGTTCAAATCCTGGAATTAACTGTAGTGCTTTTAATTGTATATCTTCTGGAAGAGATGTTGAGAATCCATTTACATATATTTCTACAGTTTTGAAACCCTCTGGCTCGACAAATATTTGGTGCCGTTCGCGTTCGGCAAATCGATTGATTTTGTCCTCTATGGATGGACAATAACGAGGACCTAGACCTTTAATTCGTCCAGTGAACATGGGTGATTTTTCAAAACCTGTTTTGAGTACCTCGTGTACTTTGTCATTCGTATAGGTTATCCAACAACACCGTTGTTCAGAGGGCATCTCTACATTTGTATATGAAAATTTACCTTTCTTTTCGTCTCCCCATTGCTCTTCCATGAGCGAATAGTTTAGACTCCTGCCGTCGATTCTAGGTGGGGTACCCGTCTTCATGCGACCTGATTCAAACCCAAGTGATACCAATTGTTCAGTGAGACCGGTGGCGGATTTTTCACCTGTTCTACCTCCTCCGAATTTCTTTTCACCGATATGGATTATGCCATTTAAAAAAGTACCGTTCGTAAGAACTACTGCGTTTGATTCGATACGAATACCCAATGATGTGATTACACCTTTAGCTTGTCCGTTCTCAACAATTACCTCCTTTACCGTGTCTTGCCACATATCTAGATTTGGTAAAGATTCTAATTGTAATCTCCATTCCTCCGCAAATCGCATTCGATCATTTTGAGTTCGCGGACTCCACATAGCAGGTCCTTTAGATTTATTTAACATACGGAATTGAATAGTCGACTTGTCTGCGATTATACCTGTGTAACCACCCATTGCATCTATTTCCCGTACTATTTGTCCTTTGGCAACTCCGCCAATAGCAGGGTTGCAACTCATTTGAGCAATTACACCCATGTTCATCGTTATTAATAAAGTAGATGAACCGAGATTTGCCGCTGCCGCTGCTGCTTCACAACCGGCATGTCCGGCACCGACGACAATAATATCATATTTTTTAAACATACTTCAATTCTGAGGTTTCACGTGAAACATATTAATATGTTTCACGTGAAACTTTATATATACTCTGCTAATTCTAACCAACGCTCTGATTTTTTATCGAGGGATGATTTTAGATTTTCAATTTCAGATGCTACTTCGACTAGCTTTAAATGATCTGTTGTTTCAGATAGTACATGCGTTTTATCAACGATGATAGTTTCTAGTTTAGTAATCTCCTGTTCTAAATTTTCGTACTCTTTAATCTCCTTGTAAGTTAACTTTCTTTTGGACGAATTTTCAATAGGAGGGAGAGCGGCTGTAATTGTCTTGTTTTTTATAAGTGCTTTTTCTTCTTTTATTTTTTGGTCTTGCTCCAATTTGAAATCAGCGTAATTTCCATTGTAAATCGTAATAGATCCTTCTCCGTTGAAAATGAAAAGTTGTTCGGTTAACTTGTCTATCAAATACCTATCATGCGACACTAGCACAAGTACACCAGGGAAATTTAAAAGAAATTCTTCAAGTACATTTAACGTGTCAATATCTAAATCATTAGAAGGTTCATCTAAAATTAAGAAATTAGGATTCGCCATTAACACACGCATAAGATGTAACCGTTTCTTTTCACCCCCACTTAATTTATTAACCATTCCAAACTGCTTTTCAGGAGGGAAGAGGAATAAAGTTAGTAACTGCGATGCGGTAAGCGTATCTCCATTTGCCATTTGAATATATTCGGCAATATTTTTTACAACATCCAACACACGCTCGCCTTCATTAAATTGAAGTCCGCTTTGTTTGTAATATCCGAATTTAGTTGTTTCCCCAATTTCGATCTTTCCGCCGTCGGGCTGTATCTCATTCGTAATAAGATTCAAAAACGTACTTTTACCGGAACCGTTTTTGCCCGCCAATCCAATACGATCTCCTTTTTTAAAAATATAGCTAAAACCAAATATAATCTCCTTCTTATTATAGGTTTTAGCTATATTTTCCAGTTCAAGGATTTTCGATCCCTGACGAGATACTTTTACACTCAACTGTACTTTGTCATTTTGACGAGGACCCTTAGATTTATCTTCTAGATCATAAAAGGCTTCTATACGTGCTTTTGATTTTGTTCCGCGTGCCTGAGGTTGTCTCCGCATCCACTCCAATTCTTTTCGAAGTAGATTTCGAGCTTTTTCTGCAGAAAGCACGTCGTTGTATTCGCGATCTGATTTTTTTTCTAAATAATAAGCGTAATTACCTTTATAAATGAAAAGCTGGCCTTTATCTAACTCACGGATTTCTGAAGAAACATTATCCAAAAAGTACCTGTCGTGTGAGACTGTTAAAACCGTTTTGTTACCTGTCGTTAACAATTTTTCAAGCCATTCAATCGTTTCTATATCCAAATGATTGGTAGGCTCGTCTAAAATGTATACATCTGGTTCGTCAATTAATAGCTTGGCTAACGAAAGGCGTTTTTTCTGTCCCCCAGAAAGACTATCTATTCGTTGATCAAAATTGGAGATTTGTAATCTATTTAGAATAGTCTTAATATTATGTTCATATTCCCAGGCATTTAAAGCAGTTAATTTGTCGGTGATATCAGCTAATTTATTATTATCAATATCTTGACTATCAATTAGTTGCTCGTATTCTTTTATGAGTTGCTGCTGCTCGTTATCCGCACTGTATATAAAATCATTGATTGTATTTAATCCGGTGAAATCCGGTTCCTGAGGTAAATAACCTATACGAATTCCTTTCTCTTTTACTACTTTCCCCAGATTCGGTGGAAACACATCAGCAAGAATTTTCAATAGTGTAGACTTGCCCGTGCCATTAATTCCTACTAAAGCGACCCTTTCGCCTCGCTGTAGTGCAAAATGTAAATCTTTAAAGAGCCATTTGTCGTTGAAAGAATGACTTACTTGTTCTGTTCCTAATATACTCACGCTATTTTTTTATTTCTCTGTTTTATAAATGTAAATCCCTTTGCTCGAAAAAGTAGCGATAGGTACATTCTTTCTTTAACCGCAAATAGAAATTTAGGACACCAACTAATTCGTTGACGCCCAAGATCAATGCGTCATCTTTTTTTATAGACATACTTATCCAAGTACAAAAGTAATGAAATATTCTTTTTTAGCGGGGAAAATAGTATGACAGGAAATGTTTTTACAAATACCTGTTAATTAAGCCTGAAGTCGGCTATTAAATGAAAACGGGGAATATCGACATGAATAACAGCGGCATCAACTTCGCGAACCATGGTGTAAAATCCCTCCATGTAGCCAATATCGCTTTTTAAATTACAACCAGAAACGTATCGGTGTATTTCTCCTGGAGCTAAGGTTGGTTGTTCCCCCACTACACCATCGCCATCAACTTTTTTATGTTCACCGATGGAATCAAAAATTTCCCAATGCCTACTGATTAGTTGAGCCGTATGATCACTCGCATTTTCGATCGTAATACGATAGGCAAACATAAAATGCATATTAGTAGGATTAGAATATTCCGGTTGATAGATACATTCTACTGAGACTTTTATTCCAGATGTCGATTGCGTAATCATATTTGTTTCAAACTTAGATAAATTTGTTTTTATATACAAAATATAATCGCGATGAATATGATAACAAATTAATCATTCGCTTTGGTTCATATTGCATGAATGAGCGCAGTGCGGTTATCGCTCTCTCCTCTGCCTTTAGGATTTAATTAATAGCGGAAAAATAACGACATAGGGGGACTTTTTACAGCGATACTGTAAATGCGCACAAATTTGCAGATTTGCAAATACGCAAATCTGCAAAAAAGTACTTAAACTTTACTTGCTTCCCGCACTTTTGGGGCGATTTTATTTCCATATATTTCAATCGCTTTCATCATCTCTTTATGAGAAGGACTACCCACATCCATATGTGCAGAAAAACGGGTCAGACCAAATGTATCTTTTACGCGGAGAATTTTTTCGATCGCTTCATTTGCATCTCCTACAATCAAATGACCGTGGGGAGATCTTCCGAAGTCAAATTGAGAACGTTGATAAGGAGGCCATCCTCTTGAAGCTCCTATTCTATTCATCTGTGCCGAATAAACCGGATAATATTGATCAGCTATAGCTTGGCTATTTTCACCGAAGAAAGCATGCATATGAACGCCCACCTGAAATTTGGACATATCATGGCCGTTATCCGCGTAGGCCTGCTCGTACAATTCAAATAGTGGTTTGAATTGTTCCCAAGCTCCCCCTATAATGGCGAACATAACCGGTAAACCTAACTTTCCTGCTCGGATAACGGAAGAAGTCGTTCCGCCAACAGCAATCCAAATCGGCAAATGATTGTCCATAGCACGCGGTAATACTTCTTGATCAATTAAAGATTTACGGAATTTTCCCGTCCAGTTAATGGGATTTTGATTGTTTATTTTTACGAGGAGATCTAATTTTTCTTCAAAAAGTTCACTATAGTCTTTAAGGTCATATCCAAATAAAGGAAACGATTCTATAAAAGAGCCGCGCCCCGCCATCAGTTCAGCTCGACCATTCGAAAGTAAATCTACTGTTGCAAAATCTTGATATAATTTTACAGGATCCGTGGAGCTCAATACCGATACGGCACTTCCAAGTTTAATGTTTTTGGTAACAGTTGAAGCCGCAGCTAAAATAATTTCAGGGGAGGCAACAGCATAATCTGGCCGATGATGTTCCCCCATTCCGAAGAAATCTAAACCAACTTCATCCATTAACTTTACTTCTTCGATAATTTCTTGAAGACGTTGTTGAGTAGATTGGATTTCTCCTGTTATGGGATCTATTTGGAGATCACCAAACATCCCTATTCCTAATTCTAACATAATTTTTCCTCCTTTTAAAACAAAGGTACTACCGGAATCTCTAATAAATCTTGAACTAGATTAATAATTTGAAAATTTTAACTTTTTTGCTTTTACTAGGATACAACAAGGATTTGTTTTCGATATTAACCGGGATATAACAGAGATATAACAGGGGTTTTACAGGGGGTTAACAGGGGTATTAACACTATAATATCTCAGTAATTACCATTTAAAAATAAATTAAATAGATGGTAAATAGCGAAATTATGTCTAACTTTAACAGACAACTAACCCAATAAAGAATTATGGCAATACAAAAAGATGGACCAAACGGAGCTTTTATCGGAAAAGTAGGCAGCGTGTTCGGATACGTAATGAACGGACAAAATATTATTCGGGGTCCAAAGAAGAAAAAAAAGAGGAAACTGAGTGAAGCGGAACTACTAAATCGAAAGAAGATGAAGGTTGCCGGAGAGTTTATGGGCATGATATACCCCGTAGTACGGTATGGCTATAAAGACATCGCACCCAAGGGGAGCCGTGTAGGTCCAGTGCAAATGGCACAATCGCATGTATTAAAAGAGTGTATGGAATTAAATGATCGACAGGAACCTTTTGTAAACCCAGAGAAGGTGTTGGTTTTTCGGGGAAAATTATCGTCCCCTCAGGAATGTGTCGTTGAACAAGATGGTGATAACTTAAAATTCCGTTGGCGGATTAACTCCGCGTATAATGATTCTTCTTATAAATTGAATGTATTAATTTACGAAATTGGTGTTGAAGCAGCAATAAAGATCGCTGTGGTCGACGCAAATTTGGGCCAGTGTGTGATATCTTTTCCGTTGTTGAAGAATAGCAAAAGTCCTGTACATGTTTATGCGGGTTTTGTTGATGTGCTTGAGGGCGTGCTATCCGATTCGGTTTATCTTGGTGTGGTGGGGTAATTACCCGTGTATGTGTTCTTTATTTCCGTAAGATTGAATAAGGCGACCTTCGAAATCTAGCCATTCTTTCCATCGCTTATCAACATCTACGTCTATGGTATATTTGCGCGCAAAGTTTAAAAAGGTAGTATAGTGATTAGCTTCTGATACCATAAGATCATAATAGAATTTGGCCAAGGCTTCATCTTTTAAGTTTTGGGTTAACACACGAAAACGTTCACAGCTTCGGGCTTCGATCATGGCGGCAAATAGTAGTCTATCGATGAAGGCTTGATTGCGCGAACCATCTTTCTTCGAAAATTTCATCAATTGACCGACATAATCATCCTTCCGTTCGCGGCCTAATGTATAACCCTTTTCTTTGATGATGTCGATCACCATCCTAAAATGTTCCATTTCTTCGATGGCGATCGCCGTCAGTTCATGTACCAGATCTTCGTATTCTGAATTTTGTGTAATCAAGGAAATGGCATTAGATGCTGCTTTTTGCTCACACCAAGCGTGATCGGTCAAAATTTCTTCCAAATTTGATTCAGCAATATTTGCCCAACGCGGATCCGTTAATAGTTTTAAACCAAGCATAATTATTCCAATTTTCTAGCCCCAAACATAGATAAAGTTATTTTATGTGCAAAAAATAACTTTATCTCGTCCCCCGCTTCAGAAGAAAGAACGGATTTCTTCTATCTAAATGACGCCCTCTAAATCAAAGCCATGTTCTTTTAAAATGTCCTGAGGTACCCCGTTCCATACACCAGGCATATTACCGGCATATCCAATATCCTTTACACCCATTTGACTGGTAAAAAATCCAGATGCCGTTAGATTTCGCAGTAGTGCGAAGAATGCAACACCTTGTTGTACTTCTGGTTTTGCTTTGTCAGGATAAGCAATCTCGTCCAATAATGCTGTTTGTTGGTCCGACTTACATTTAATAAAGACATTATTAAATTTCTTTTGAGAGCGTACATCCAGCCATTTAAGACCACCCCGCATAGGTATTTGATTATCAGGAAGATCTTTTACCATAAACTCAATAAAATCCGGTACCCCAGCCTCTGAGGCAGATCCCGAGATTTCATCTTTTGGTATAATAAAATCGACCAATAACGTGATCGTAGCAAATTCATGTTCGGTAAAAAAAGTTTGTTCCGCAAGCTGCGTATTTCGCGCATGTTCAAAATCCTGAACTCCTGGTAATTTATCTGTAGCTTTAGCATCCGCATTTTTAATGTTTTTATTGTCTTTACAGGAATTAGCGAGCATTCCCGTTCCAGCGGCTAAAAGACCTAAAGCTTTTAATGTATCTCTTCTGTTCATAATGGGTTTAGCCGTTAAGTTTGGTTTTTTGATCTAAAATATACTCTGATGTTCGCATGGATAGCGCGAGGATAGTCCAGGTAAGGTTTTTATCACCTTGTTGGACAAAAGGACCGGCATCTACGACAAATAGATTTTTGCAGTCGTGTGCCTGTCCCCATTTATTAAGCACAGAAGTTTGTGGATCATTCCCCATGCGGGTAGTTCCACCTTCATGGATGATTTTTCCAGGAGCTTCGAGACCGTACAAGGTGTCCTTTCCGGGAATTTTAGACGTTATGATAGCTCCCATCTCATGCATAATGGATTGAAACGTTTCCTGCATATGTTTTGCTTGTTCAATTTCTTCGTTTGCCCATTTATAGTGAAATCTTAAAACAGGAATACCGAATTTATCCACTTTATTAGGATCTATTTCACAATAATTGTCTTTTCGTGCCAAAGCAGTCCCACGTCCAGCCATGCCTACGTTCGCACCATAGAAATTACGGTAATCTTGCTTCAATCCTAGGCCGTATCCCCCTCTTTCCTTTGATTGTCCATTTTGACTGACCGCTTTATTATTCGCTTCTGGTACCCAATTTAAAAAACCATACGAAGGCATATGTAAGCCGCCACCATATTCAATGTGGTACCCTCTCGGAAATTTTAAGTTTTTATTATCCAACCACCAAGGAGAGTAGATATGTACACTTCCTACGCCATCCTCGTTGTACCGTTTTCTTTCCATTAACTGGGGTAGGAAACCCGATAAGCTTGCCCCTGTCGAATCATGTAAGTATTTTCCAACCAAGCCACTGCTGTTGCCAACACCGGCGGGATGGGCTGAAGATTTGGAGTTTAACATAATGCGAGCACTTTCGCATGCGCTGGCMCCCAATATTACGGYTTTTCCTTTAACCGTATACTCCTGAGAATCTGCTGTGCTTACATACGAAACGCCGATAGCGGTGCCCTCATCGTTGGTCAATACTTCCCGCACCATTGCATTGTCTATTACAGTTAGATTTCCGGTTTTCATTGCAGGAAAGATTAAACAAGATGACGATGAAAAGTCGGCATAAACTTTACAAGACCTTCCACATTGTCCACAGTAAAAGCAAACGCCTCGGTCTTTGTTTCCTGGCAACGCTTCTGTAAGAACGGATCCACGTCCCGGAATAACAGTTACACCTGCTTTTCTCGCGCCCTTTGTAATATATAATTCATTTAATCGCGGTTTCGGCGGTTTAAGGAAAATACCGTCAGGTTCGTTTGGAATGCCTTCTACTGTACCGTATATACCTACCAAACGATCTACGCGGTCGTAAAACGGTTTTACTTCGTCGTAGGTAATTGGCCAAGGATCGGTAACACCATCTTTGGGTTTGAAATCATCAGGGCCCATGCGGAGAGAAATCCTTCCCCAATGATTCGTTCGACCACCTAACATGCGCGCTCTAAACCATTCAAAATCCGTTCCTGCAGCTTTAGTATAAGGCTCACCTTCTAGCTGCCAGCCTCCAAATGCGGCATCGAAATCCCCAAAAGGCCGGGTGGTTGATGCTCCACGACGGGGAGATTCCCAAGGCCATCGCAATTGGAGGGCATCTTTTGCGGGATCAAAATACGGCCCTGCTTCTAACATCAGGACTTTTTGTCCAGCATGGGCTAATATATAGCCCGCCATCCCTCCACCAGCGCCCGAACCGACAATTATCGCATCGTACTCTTCTGGATTTTCTTTAATTTGAAAGTTGATCATAAACGTGTATACAAATTTTTAGGTTTTTTCACTATGCTAATACAATTTAGTAAACATAAAAATAGATAAAATATTTCAAAAAACGGAGACAGAGACAGCTTTATTACTTTTCTCATTGCTAAATAAAATATTTAATTTCGGAAGTTGAAGCCAACATGATAGCTTCGTTGCTTTAAAACCAGGTGGATGAAAAAAATTTTAATCATAGGACTTGTTTGGCCGGAACCAACTTCATCTGCCGCGGGGTGGAGGATGTTACGTTTGATTAAATTGTTTCTGAATTCCCACCAAGTACATTTCGCCTCCGCCGCAGGAAAATCAGATTACTCGCATAATTTAGCGGAACTGGGGGTTCACGAACATGTTATTCTGTTAAATCACAACTCTTTTGATGAGTTTATTGGTCAACTTCAGCCTGATGTCGTGTTATTCGATCGCTTTATGATCGAGGAACAGTATGGTTGGCGTGTCGCAGAATACTGCCCTAGTGCATTACGGATATTAGATACCGAAGATTTGCATTTTTTGCGGTTGGCCCGACAAGAAGCATATAAAAAAAACGCCATGACTAGCGGTAGCCATGGTCTTGAAAGTCCAATGAAAGTTAACCTAAAATCGGACACCGCAAAAAGGGAGATAGCGTCTATTTTACGCTCCGATATTTCACTTATCATTTCAGAAAATGAAATGGAACTTTTACAAAATGAATTTAATATACCCTCCAATATTTTGTACTACTTGCCTTTTCAGGAAGATGAAATTTCAGCGGATAAGATCGAAAAATGGTTGCGTTTCGAAGATCGCCAACATGTTGTATTTGTTGGTAATTTCATCCATGAACCAAATTGGCGTACTGTTGAGGTTTTGAAAAATAAAATTTGGCCGGTATTAAGAAAGAAGATTCCTGCTGCAGAACTACATATTTATGGAGCCTATGCTTCACAGAAAGTATTCCAGTTACATAAACCAGCGGAAGGCTTTTATATAGAAGGAAGAGCCGACGATGCACGACAGGAATTAGAGCGATATCGGGTACTGTTGGCACCTATTCCTTTTGGGGCAGGAGCAAAGGGTAAATTCGTGGATAGCATGCAAGCGGGAACGCCCTCCGTTAGCTCTACTGTAGGAGCTGAATCCATGTCGGTAAAAGGCGAATGGAATGGTTTTATATGTGATGATTATTCCGAATTTGTAGAGAAAGCAGCTGCGCTATATCAGAATAAAGAGCTTTGGTACAATAGCCAGCGTATCGGTGCGCAAATTCTGAATGACCGTTATGCTAATCCGGCTTATGGTACAGCACTTTTATCCCTGTGTTCGGATAAAATCAGCCATTTGAAGGAAGACAGGGATGAAAACTTTATGGGGCAGATTCTACTTCATCATCAACACCAAGCAACAAAATATATGGCACGCTGGATAGCCGAAAAAAACAAAAAAGCGCAACCTTAGCTGCGCTTTTCTTCTCTCTAATTTAACGATTAGTTACTGCCTTATCTCCTTCTTTTAAATACAATTTCGGTTCGGACCGGCCCCGTTATATTTACTAACGTTAAGGTTGCGATTGACTGTACGATATTTTCTTTAATATCATAATCTAAACCATCAAATGTCATTTTCTTGGGAGACGATAAGTTGTAACTTTTGGACGTTTGTACATCAGATCCTTCTGTTTTTATCCAGGCTTTACCATCCTTGTCAAAATTTAAAGTCTGATTTTCAGCTAATAACTCGGTAGTTACGTTTAATGTGTTATCTGAATTTCCAGATACCGTCTTGGTGGCTTTTTGCCAAACTCCGGCTGTGATAATGTTTAATGCTGTATCACGACTGATGTTGTCTATCGTTTCTTCACTACATGATGACAGTCCGACGATGGATACAGCCATGAATAGCATTAGTGTAATTTTTGTTTTCATATCTATATAATTTATCAGCTATCGCGGTATCCAAAAGACATTCCTTTCTGTTTGGAAAGTATGTACTACTTGGATATTTTTAATATGCTATTTTAAATATACCAACTATTGTACCAATGCTTAAAAACGCCTAATTGAAAAATGGATCACGCTACTAAAAGCGCATTATAAATTGTCCTGCTGTTTAGCTCAAATTCTAGCGTGAGATTTATTATCTTTATCATCGTAAGTAGTTATTAAAGAAACATGTAATTGTTGCAAGTCTGTTTACTGTAAAAAGACTTCATCGATCAAAAAACAAACTAAATGAAAACAATCAAAGGACCGGGTATTTTTTTAGCACAATTTATAGGAGATGAAGCTCCTTTCAATTCGTTGGATAGTATTTGTAAATGGGCAGCTGATTTAGGCTTTAAGGGAATTCAAATGCCTACATTGGATAAGCGATTCATTGATCTGCAGCTTGCTGCAGAAAGTAAGACCTACGCCGACGAGCTAAAGGGTAAAGTAGCTTCATATGGTTTGGACATTACCGAGTTGTCTACGCATTTGCAAGGGCAATTGGTTGCTGTTCACCCAGCATATAACGAATTATTCGATTCTTTTGCTGCTCCTGAAGTGAAAAATAATCCAAAAGCGAGAACAGAATGGGCGATTCAACAATTGAAATATGCTGCAAAGGCGTCACAGAATTTGGGTTTGAAAGCGCATGCAACATTTAGTGGTTCGTTATTGTGGCAATATTTTCATCCTTGGCCGCAACGTCCGGATGGATTGGTCGACGAGGCTTTCACCGAGTTGGCGAAAAGATGGACACCTATTTTAGACGCATTTGACGCATGTGGGGTAGATGTGTGCTATGAAATACATCCAGGAGAAGACTTATTCGACGGCGTTACGTATGAGATGTTTTTAGATAAGGTAAATCAACATCCCCGGGCATGTTTGTTATATGATCCATCGCACTTTGTATTACAGCAATTGGATTATATTCAATACATCGATTTTTACCATGAGCGGATTAAGGCTTTCCATGTGAAAGACGCCGAATTTAATCCGACGGGAAGACAAGGGACATTTGGTGGATATCAGGGTTGGGCAGATCGGGCAGGAAGATACCGTTCCCCGGGCGATGGCCAAGTAGACTTCAAAACTATTTTTAGCAAGTTAACGCAATATGATTTTGACGGATGGGCGGTAATGGAATGGGAATGTTGTATCAAAAATCAGGAAGATGGTGCCCGTGAGGGATCAGAATTTATTCGCAAAAACATCATCCATGTAACTGATAAAGCTTTTGACGATTTTGCTGGAGCGGAAACTGATGCGAATTTTAACAGAAAGATATTGGGATTATAATGTTGTGAAGAAGTAAAGTCGTACTCGACTTTACTTCTTCACAACATTATCGCCCTTTTTTCTCGAAAGGGAATTTCATTTTGTAGGAAACTTTAACGTTTCCCTTTGAAATAGCATCCAGTTTGCTTTTTAACATTGCCTTTTTTACAGGACCTAATTTATCAATAAATAACTTTCCTTCGATATGATCGTATTCATGTTGTACGATACGCGCGGCAAGTCCAGATAGTGCGACTTCATGCTCTTCGAAGTCTTCGTCTAGGTAATTGATGATAATATTGGTAGGGCGTTGCACTTCTTCGGTAATATCCGGGATACTTAAGCAGCCCTCATTGAAGGCCCATTTATCGCCGGTTTCCTCTATTATAATTGGATTTATAAGTACTTTCTTGAAATCTTTCAACGATGGATCTCCGGCTTCGTCTTCATCATCTTCGGCAAAAGGCGACGCGTCAATAACAAAAAGTCGAATTGGTAAACCTACTTGCGGGGCGGCGAGACCCACACCACGAGCGGCATACATCGTTTCAAACATATTGTCGATCAACTCTTTTAAATTTGGATAATCTTCATCTATCTCGGCGGTCTTTTTTCGTAATACTGGATCGCCATATGCTACTATAGGTAATTTCATCTATTTAATTTTCAATGGTTGATGATATCTCTCCCGACATCATCGGGAGAGATATCATCTCCTTATTTTGCAAAGTGCAAAGTTACCAATTATTTGTGACAAGGATCTGAACGAATAATTAGTAATTTTATAGCCATGGGCGATCACAAGCAAATAGTTTTAGAATTTATTGGAAAAATAACCCGACGGATTCCGTTGATTTTTACGGTACTTGTGAAAGAGAAAACCATTGTTTTGCAGTCTGAAAGATTCCATGTCGTTTTCTATTACCCACAGTCTACTCGCTTATCAAATGACCCAATCCGAAAAACCATTCATATCGATTATGATGTAGTTGTCTCTTCAACTGAAAAACTAATGGCTCGGTTAGAAAGTATTTTTGGATTTGGGAATCGTATTTATGCTAGGGATACCGTGGCTGTCCGGATTGACAAACGCATATCTATGGAATTTCAGGAAGACCATCATCTCCAATCTGCCTTACCCGGAAAATATAGGTATGGTTTGTATTATAAAGGAGATCTGGTGTCGATAGCTGTATTCAGCGGCGGGCGAAAAATGAATGATACACCCGTAGACTACCGATCTTTTGAATTACTTCGTTTTTGTCACAAACGACCTTATATCGTAATCGGTGGATTGTCTAAATTAATAAAGGCTTTTAGCAGTGACTTTAAACCAGGGGACATTATGACGTATGCTGATCTGGATTGGTGTCAAGATTCGTCATTGGAAAAAATCGGATTCGAACCAATTCAGACAATCTTACCGCAGGTGATTCTTGTAAAAAGTGGCGTCCGTGTATTCGACAAGAGTTTAACAGCGAATGAGCAGGATGGGGATTATTGGGTTGAAAATAAAGGAAGTTTGAAATTAAAGCTTATCCTTTAAACTCTTTTTAGTATTTTTCCTTTCTAAAGAAATTGCATTTGAAAGCAATTTTGCCTAAGTTTAAGGTTAGATCAACGAAATAAACAAACAAAAAATATATATGACACGTAAACTTCGTATGGGAATGGTAGGCGGAGGAAATGACGCCTTTATCGGTGCTGTCCACCGAATTGCCGCTTTTATGGATGGAAAAATTGAACTCGTTTGTGGCTCTTTTAGTGTAAATCGGGAGGTTTCCCTAGAATCAGGAAGAGATTTGTTCGTCGCAGAGGACCGAATCTACCCGGATTATAAAACAATGATTGAACAGGAAGCTCTTCTGCCCGATGGGGAAAGAATGGATTTTCTAACCATTGTGACACCTAACTTTTTACATTTTGAACCCGCAAGGTTAGCATTAGAAAGTGGATTTGATGTTGTGGTGGAAAAACCGATGACCGTGTCGTTGGAAGAGGCAAAAAAACTGCAGGAGATCATAGATCGTACCGGACGTACCTTATGTCTTACGCACACGTACTCGGGGTATCCCATGGTAAAGCAGGCTAAAGCGATGGTGAAAGATGGACATTTTGGAAAGATCCGGAAAATTGTCGTAGAATATCCGCAAGGTTGGTTGAGTCGTCTGTCGGAACGCGAAGGTAACTCGGGCGCGGCGTGGAGAGCAGACCCAGCGCGTTCTGGTAAATCACTGGTAATGGGTGATATCGGTACACATGCTGCTCATTTAGCAGAGTATGTTTCCGGATTGCGGATAACTGAATTATGTGCGGATCTGACCACTTTTGTAGAAGGACGCCAAATGGACGACGATGGTTCTGTATTGCTACGATTTGATAATGGAGCTAAGGGTGTATTAATGGCTTCGCAAATATCTGCAGGCGAAGAAAACGCGGTGCGTATTCGCATATACGGTGAAGAAGGTGGATTGGAATGGGCTAATGAGGATCCCAATAATCTGATTATCAAAATGCTGGATCAGCCGCGTCAGATTTATCGTACTGGCAATGCATATGCAGCACCCTTTACGTTAAGCTCCTTTGCAACGCATAATACGCGTATTCCTGCAGGCCACCCTGAGGGATTATTGGAGTCTTTTGCTAATATTTACCGAAATTTTGCATCTACTGTATCTGCGAAGCGGGAAGGGCTTCAACCCAAGCCTGAAGAATTAGATTTTCCGAATGTGGCAGATGGCGTACGTGGCATGGCATTTATAGATACTGTAGTAGAAAGCAACGTTAGTTCTGAGAAATGGACTAAATTTGTGGTGTGATAAACACCCAATCAGTCGTTAAATATCTTCAGATGGAAACGGACTTTCTGTCTGAAGATATACTAATCGTATTAGGCCCCACGGCCAGCGGAAAAACGAAATTAGCCGTATCGCTAGCTCAAGTATTCGATGCTGAAATCATCAGCGCCGACTCCCGTCAGGTATACCGACATATGGATATTGGTACAGGTAAAGATCTGCAGGAGTATCAAGACGTTCCCTATCACCTGATCGATATCTTAAATCCTGGAGAGAAGTATAATATAAGTTCTTTCCTGCGGGATTTTGATGAGGTTTTCCAAGCTATTAAAAGCAGGGGGAAGAAGGTACTTGTATGTGGTGGAACGGGATTTTATTTGCAGGCTTTATTGGAAAGTAGGCCTTATATGCATATTTCGGTTAATGATGACCTTCGATCGGCTTTTATAAATTCACCGAAGGAAGAACTTGTTAAAATGGTTCGATCGAAGAATCCGCCGCCGGGCTACAATATAGATTTTAATTCCAAAAAACGGTTAATTAGAGCTTTGGAAGTGTTATCCTGGTTAGCGGATAATCCAAGTGAAACAATACCCAGTTTACCAGTTTATGCGGCGACCGTTATCGGCCTTAATCCCGCCGTTGAGGTGCGACGGGAGCGTATTTCGAAGCGTTTGGCAGAACGTCTGGAAAGCGGTATGATCGATGAGGTAAAATTTCTAGTGGCCGAGGGCATTACCTATGAAGAAATGGAATACTATGGATTAGAGTATAAATATATTTCTTATTACCTGCAAGGTAAGCTAGATTATACCTCATTTGTTATCAAGCTGGAAACAGAAATTCATCGCTACGCCAAAAGACAGATGACCTATTTTCGAAAAATGGAAAAGGATGGGGTGAAGATTCATTGGCTTTACTACGTATAAAAAAAGGTTATCAACCGGGGAGATTGATAACCTTTAACTAACCAATTATTAACCTAAATTATGAACAACAAAGATAAGCTTCAAATTGACAAATGGCAAGTTTTTAACCTATGTTAACGATAATGATACAGTTTGGGTTTTGCGAATAGCTTCGATATAGCTTCTAGAACATCTTCACGCCTTGTGGCTCGTGCTACTACGCCGTATTACCCTACTGTGCCCCTGATGATAAGGACTCCGTAATTGAATTCGTCATTTTTCCTTTAAATCTCCTGTACTGTAGTTTGAGACAGATTAGCAAAAAGATGAACGGAAATTGCAATAGCAAACGTTCTGTTTACTTTACTTTTGAATTACAGTTAGCAAATTTATAAACAACACTGCAAATTGAATTTCTCGGTCATGTCGTACACGCTTTAGTAGCGTAACCAATTCTTTCGGTACCCAGCCCCCTTGCTTTTTTGAACAAAATACATTGATGAGAGAAGTTTACAATAGTGCAGAGCAACAATTTATAAACTTATGGAAAATAACAGAAGTACTTTATCACCTACCCTTACCTTGATACGAGACGTATTAGACAAATTAAATAGGAAAGAATCAAACTTTAATTTATGATGATAGATACATATTTACCGCGACCTCATAATCGAAAAATGAGTGTGCGAGGCGTAATCTTAGTGTTATGCACTTGCTTGATGCCCTTCATTGTAATCGGACAGAATAGATCCATCACCGGTACCGTGACTGATGCACAAACAAACCAACCCATTCAGGGTGTTGCTATACAAGTTCAGAATAGCGAAGTGGGAACGAGTACAAACGCAGATGGGGGTTTTAGTTTACAAGTTCCGGCGAACGCTGTATTGCAAATTTCCTCTGTGGGGTATACGTCACAGACACTTACTGTGGGAAGTAGAAATGAATTCCAGATTCAATTAACCCCAACCAATGAGTCTTTAGACGAAGTTGTGGTGGTGGGCTATGGTACGATGCGGAAAAAGGATCTGACGGGTTCCATTATTCAAATTCGTCCGGATCGCATTGCAAACGAAAATCCGAGAACGGTGCAGGATATCCTGCGCGGCACGCCGGGCATTAATGTTGGGTTTAATCCTTCCGCGAAGGGAGGTGGATCCTTACAGATTCGTGGGCAACGTTCTGTCTATACAACCAATAATCACAACAGCCCGTTGCTCGTGGTGGACGGCATGTTTTTTTATGGCGAGCTTTCGGAAATTAACCCGGATGATATTGAGCAGATTGACGTGTTGAAAGACGCATCAGCGGCGGCTGTCTATGGTTCAAAAGCGGCAAATGGCGTGATTATTATCTCCACTAAGCGTGGAAAGGTAGGTAAGCCTGTGATCAATTTCACAGCTAACCTAGGTGCTACAGGAGTAAGTAATTTTCGTGAGCGATGGGATCCTGACGCCTATATGAACCATCGCCGGGATTGGCTTATACAATCAACCTACGGTGTTAACCCAGAAACAGGTGCTTATGAAGCTTATCAAACGGGCAATAGGGTGAACCAACCTCAATTTTACTCGCACCCCGATGAGCTACCGTCCAATATTTCTTTAGACACTTGGCGGGGATATACGACTAATAATGCGGAAGAGTCTGATCTAAGTATTTGGGGTAGGAGATTAGGTCTTGGGGGTAATAATAATAATGGTAATGCCCTACAGAATTTTCTTAACGGCAAGGTCGTTAATTGGAAGGATCACGCCTTTCGAACCGGCTTGGATCAGGATTATAACGCCAGTGTCAGTGGTGCCAGCGAGCGGTCAAACTACTATTTTTCGATGGGTTACCTCAAAAATGAGGGAGCAATCGTCAGCGACGATTATCGGGCAGTGCGCGCCAATATAAAGTTGAACACGCAAGTAACAGATTGGTTGGAGATAGGTGCCAACGTCAATTTTCAAGACCGCTCGGATGGAAACATTGAGATTGATTTCGGACAGACAATGCGCAACAGTCCGTTTGCCGATTATGCGGATGAAATGGGCAATCCACTACAATTCCCTTTGGATGATCAATTTGGACAGCGGGGATACAATTTCGATTTTCAACGCCAGTATATGGAGTTAGACAAGGGCTTTACGGTATTCAATACGATCTTACAGGCAAAAATCAAATTGCCTTTTAATATTACCTATGCCTTCAATGCTGCACCTCGGTACCAATTTTTCCATGACCGCTACTTTATGTCGGCCCAACTACCGGGCTCCAATCCCATCAATCGAGGAGCTAACCGGGAGTCGGCGAAGCGTTTTGATTGGTCGTTGAACAATACGATTACCTGGGAGCACACCTTTGCGGAGAAGCACCGATTCAATGTCACTTTGGTACAAGAAGCTGAGCAATTGCGGTATTGGCAGGAACGTATTGAGGCGCGTAACATTCTACCCTCTGATGCCTTAGGTTTCCACGGCATTGGCTATGGTGATAAAGAATACTCTAACTTTTCCAGCAACGATGTCAACGAAACCGCTGATGCGTTAATGGCACGCTTGTTCTACAATTACGATGACCGCTATATGCTTAATGCTACTATCCGTCGCGACGGTTATTCGGCATTCGCAACGAATGATCCCTATGGTGTTTTCCCCTCCTTTGGGGCCGCCTGGGCATTTAGTAATGAAGGTTTCTTCCAAAAGTGGAGCCACATCATGAACAGCGGAAAACTTCGAGTCTCCTACGGCGAAAATGGTAACCGATCATTAGGTAGCCCCTATCTTGCTTTGGCAGATTTAAATCGCGGAGGAGGAAGAATGCAGGGATACCTCAATTCTTCTGGTCAAATGCTTCAATATCGTTACTTAATTATGGGTAGGTTGGCCAATCCAAACCTGGAGTGGGAGAAAACCGCCTCATGGAATTTTGGTTTAGACTTTGGGTTTCTCAATGACCGTATCTCCGGTAGTCTCGAGTACTACCACATGCAAACCCATGATATGGTCATGAACCAACGTCTACCAGGGTTTGCAGGGTTTGCAGGGATCATCACCAACCTTGGACAAGTCAACAACAGTGGGATTGAACTCGCGCTCAATACAAGAAATATCGAAAAGGAGAATTTCCGTTGGTCCACCACCGTTGGGTTTTCCTACAATAGAAACCGCATCAAGCACTTGTACTATGACTACGAAGATCAATTGGATGGCGATGGAAATGTGATTGGTCGTAGAGAACTTGATGATGAGGATAATCGCTGGTTTGTCGATCGATCCATTAGTGCCATTTGGGATTACAAAGTGACTGGTATTTGGCAGGTCGACGAGATCGAAGAAGCTGCTCGTTATGGACAACGGCCAGGTGACCCAAAAGTAGAAAACAGCTATACGGGCGACGATGTTGTAAATCAAGATGGATCAATTACCCCTACATATAACAATATGGATCGGCAATTATTGGGCGAGTCTGTCGCTCCTTACCACTGGTCTTTGCGTAATGAATTTACGTTTTGGAAAGACCTTACCTTTTCCTTCCAGATTTACTCGTTTATGGGACATAAAAGAACGTCAGGCAACTATCTAAATAATGACGATTCTGGCGGAAACATGCAGCACGGACTTGCCAATCGACAAGCCAAGGAATACTGGACTCCAGAGAACCCGACCAATAAATTCGGACGTATACAAGCTGCTGGCCCGAGAAACAGTGATGCCGCATCAGCTCCAAAATTGTATAACGCTTCTTTCATCCGTTTGGACAATATTGCGATTGGATATACACTACCAAAACAATGGACATCCCGATACAACCTGAATAGAATAAAAGTATTTGGTGCGGTGCGTAATGCTGCAACGTGGGCACAGGAGTGGATTTATGGTGACCCTGAGGTAAATGCAGGAGATTTTCCAGACTCTTGGGCTTCCCGCACATTCACATTTGGAGTGAATTTAAATTTGTAGACAATTAAGAACTCATAGAGATGAAAAATATAACAAGAAAATGTAATAGAATATTATTGTCACTGCTTTTGGGGGGTACTGTTTTGAGCAGCAGCTGTTCGCGCGACTTTTTGACACCAGACCCACTTTCATTCTTCGACCCCGAAGCTACGTTCAATACGAAATCAGGCTTGGAAGCCGCTTTAGCGATTTGCGACCGTCACCTTAAACTCTACTGGATGACCGACCATGGGGAAGTCCTTTCATTGGGTACAGAGTACATGTTTTCCGAACTGATGGTAGCTGCTGCGACAGATCAGCTCAATATGATGGCTGACATCGCTACGATGCTGTCACCGACCAGTGATGATGGCAATGCGAACAACATTGGTCGAACCAATAGCCTCTGGTACTTCTGGGACGAGACGTACAAGGGCATTATGAATGCTAACACCATTTTGAATTACGTAGATGATGTCGAAGAGCTCGACGAGGCGACCAAAAATAGATTCAAAGGACAGGCTTATTTCCATCGTTCTTTTCGCTATTTAGCTTTAGTCTTCCAATACGGAGATGTGCCCTTAGTAACCAGACTGTTGGACGTGCCCAAACGGAACTATCACAGTACGGAGCGGGAAGCGATCCTGCAGATGATTACGGAGAATATGGAATTTGCGGTGGAATGGGTGCCTAACCAGAGTGAAATCGGATTGATCGGTATGGTGAATAAGGGAGCTTGCCGCATGCTCTTATCCAAATGCTATCTGGCGATGGGCGAATATGAAAAAGCCAAGGAGCAGTTGGATATCCTGATCAATCAATCCGGTTATTCCTTGTTACAAGGCGACCAATTTGGGACATTCAACGATGGTGGCGAACCCCAAACCTGGCCCATTACCCGTAACGTGATTTGGGATATGCATCGTGCAGAAAATAAACTTCGTGCGGATAATAGGGAATTGATTATGGGTATGCCAAACCGAGGAGCATCAGCAGAATCCTTTGTTCAAATGTTGACCATGCGTGTTCTCTATCCTTTTGTATTCGATAATAGGGTCCAAGCAAAAGATGGCCGACAAGCATTACTCAACATTATCCGAAGTAACGCAGACTATAATCCTGAATACGACTATATGCGGGCATTCGGACGCGGCATCGCCACATTCCGTCCTACACGCTTTCAGATGACCGATCTCTGGCGCGTCAATGGAGTCATGGACGAGACGGATTTGCGCCATAGTTCAGAAGCAGGGAACTGGATCCGCATGGAAGATTACAAAGTCAATAATAAGGCATCTACTGAATTCGGTAAGCCACTTGTGCTGAGGAATCCCGACAACGGTGCATTACTGTGTAGCGACACTATTCGTCGTTGGTTTGACGTACCCCATTACAAGCTTTACCTTGATGACCCGATCAATGAAGCGAATCCAAACTCCAACGGATATCAAGGAGCGACCAACGGCGGTAATGCGGATTGGTATTTGTATCGTTTGGCTGAAGCGTACCTTCTGCGGGCTGAAGCAAAATTTTATATTAATCCGAGCGATCCTACCATTAAGGATGACCTGAATATCATAAGACAACGCGCGCAATGCTCCGAACTATACACCGGTACAGTGACAATTGGCGATATCATGAACGAGCGCGCCCGCGAACTGTACTGGGAGGAGTGGCGTAATGTGGAATTAAAACGTGTGTCGCTTTGTCTAGCTCGTAGTGGAAGACCCGACGAATGGGGCAATACCTACAATCTGGAGAACTTTGATAAGCAAAGCGGTACAGATAATGCTGGAGGTAGTTATTGGTACCAGCGTATTGTAAACTACAGCATGTACAACAAAGGAGTTATTACAATAGATGCTACTGGAAATAATAGGCCGCACTACAGGATGGACAAAAAGAATATGTACTGGCCTATTCCAAATGCAGCGATTACCGCAAACAGAAATGGCCGACTAAGCCAAAATTATGGCTATAGTGGTTATGATCCAAGCGTGCCAAAATGGGACAACTGGCAAGATGCGGTAGCTGACGAAGAAACAGCTGAGTAAGACTTTCTGTTTATACTTTAACCCCTGTGAATAAGCTGTTGCGATATACGGCTTATTCACAGGGGTTTTTGGTTTTGGATAGGTTTACCTATCAAAATTGTAAACCTTTTACTACGGATTCCGTTAGGAAATATATTATCACCCACAATCCGCATGTTACCAGATCTTTGCACCATCACAATTGTATCGGATAAAGTTCGTGTCTCAATTTTCGCGGTGTTGAGTTATAATCGATAAGATAGTATGATATGAAGGAAGGAAACTTCATGACGTGGGCTAAATTTTTTAAACAAAAATGGAGCTCCCTTGTTTGATAAGCAATCAGCACGTAAACAATGGGAAAACTCAACAATAAAGTAGCACTTATAACGGGATCCGACTCCGGCATCGGTCGAGCCATTGCTGAAGCTTATGGCGAGGAAGGAGCAATTGTAATCATTACTTATCATTCAGACCGAGAAGGTGCGGAAAATGCCGCTGCATTTTTGAGCAGCAATAATGTAGAGCATAGCGTCTTTCAGCTGGACGTCAGTAATGAGCAGAGTGTACACGATGTATTTGAGAAGGTAGTCGCTAAATATGGTAAAATTGACATTTTAGTGAATAACGCGGGTGTCAATGGCAGGAATGTTTCTGTTCAAGATATGGATACGGAAGTCTTCGATACCTGTATTAAAACTAACCTATATGGTCCCTTCTTTTGTTCAAGGGCATACCTACGTCTTCGTAAAAGAGAACAATTAAGCGGTAAGATTATAAACATCAGCTCTATCCACGAGGAAGTTGTTACCGCGGGAAGCAGTGATTACAATGCGTCAAAGGGCGGCCTCAAGAATTTCAGCCGGAGTTTGGCACTGGAGCTTGCTGCCGATAATATCCAAGTCAATAATATCGCTCCTGGAATGATTTTAACTGAAATGAACCAGGAGGCAATGGACGACAAAGCGGTAAGGAACGAGAAAGAGCAGCATATACCTGTAAAAAAGGCCGGCCGGCCCACGGATATCAAAGCGGCTGCGGTATTTCTGGCGACAACAGATAGCGACTATATAACGGGTTCGACCATCACGATTGATGGCGGTTTGAGCATCCATCTTGGTCAGGGAGCTTAATTTATTTGGTAAAGCCCAATGAAATGGTCTAGTATTTGTTTAGATAGAAATATAGAAGATTAATATGAAAATAAGAAAAATTTTAGGGTTTGTTGTCGTGTTCGCTATTTTGTTAAGCTTTTCATCGTGTTATACGCATCGACATCCCCATGGACATGTACCCCCAGGGAAGGCGAAGAAGATATATGGGGATAAATCCGCAAAACGATATGCCCCCGGGCAACAGAAGAAAAGATATAAGAATAAGAAGGGCAAAGGTCATCATAAGTATGATGTCTATTTGTATAACCGGTCGTCATTCTAACCGGCTAGGCCAAGACGCACAAAACGTGATCTGACAGGTACGACGCCTGAATGTGCCGCCGAAAAAGCAGACCCATTTATTGAAGAGTAAACAACAAAAAGGGAAGCATATTGTCAAATTAGCTTCCCTTACTGATTTTTTTACGAGCAGCAGTCAGGTTTTCCGTGCAGAAGATTCCCGCACAATCAATTCTGTTTTCAACGTAATAACTTGATGATCAATAATGTCAAAGTCGTGATCCTGAATGTGCTGAATAAGCATTTTCGCAGCTGCTTCCCCCATCTGTACCGCCCGGTCGTTAATGGTCGTTAGGCTGGGCACGATAATCTGCGCAATCGGATAGTCACTAAAACCGACTACGGCGATTTGTTCTGGTATCTTTATTTTTCGTTTATTGAGAACCTGTACGACACTGGCAGCGGTGTAATCATTGGCGCAAAAAACACCATCGGGTAGAGGATCTAATTCCAGAATTTTTTCGGTGCATGCCATTCCTTCTTGATAGCTTAAGTTATGCGTCACATAAATATGGTCTTCCTGTACGGGCAGATGGTGTGATTTCAGCGCCGCTTTATATCCTTCCAGCCGTGCCCTGAAAATGCCGGTTGATTGATTCCCCGCTACATGTACAATGTTCTTGCAACCGATCTTGATCAGATGTTCCGTTGCATTGAACGCCGATTCGAAGTCGTTTATCGTAATTTTGTTAGTGTCGAAAGTTTCAGGTGTGCGGTCGTAGAAAACAATCGGAAGCTTAGTTTTAATGAGTTTTTTGAGGTGATCGAAATTTTTGGTTTCCATCGCCAAACAGATAATCATACCTTCCACCATCATATTTTGCAGATTATGAATAATCTCTTTCTCCATTTTATAGGAATCTTTGGATTGGAATATGATAACATGATAGCCGCTTTTATACGCATAGTCTTCAATACCGCTGATCACACGGGAGTGAAAGTCGATATCGATCCTTGGAACGATGATCCCGATAGACTTTGTTTTTTTGCTTCTAAAACTTGAAGCAATCGCATTGAGCCGAAATCCCAACTGTTCAGCTTTGTCAGTAACCAGCTTTTTGGTTGCTTGACTTATTTTAGGGTGATCTGCAAGCGCTCTTGATATGGTTGAAGCCGAAAGGTTGAGCTCTTGGGCTAGATCTTTTATCGTTATAGGTGTTGTTTTTTTTCTGTTCATCTCGATATCAACATGTTGCACCCATTTAGCGTTATGATTCTATAACAGGCGAAACCACATAAGATTAGTATAGCAAATAAAGATAAGCAAAATTCCCATGTAATGCTGTATTTGTGCTTTTTAGTGACAAACGTTTGCATTAATTATTTGTTTATGTGTTTTTTAAGATTTATTTTTATATTTATTTGTAGTACATAAAATATTATATATTAATGTTTTATGTGTTTATATTTCGCTTTTTATAACCTTTTATGTCTAAAATATTTTGGGCAAATGTTTGCATTAATAAATCTTATTTTTTAGTTTAGACTAACATTTTATAACCTCGATAAATGATGATATATGAGTTTAGAAACCAATCCTAAAATTTCTTTCAGAAAAAAAAGAAATCAAACAATCGTTAGGTGGGTAGCCTTGGTTGCTTTTAATTTCCTCCTCTTTCAGTCTGTACTGGCGCAAACAAGAGCGGTATCCGGAAGGATTACTGATGCGCAGACAGGAGCAGCAATATCTGGGGTGAGTGTGCTAGTCAAGGGAGGAACTCAGGGCGTGAGTGCGGGACAGAATGGCGAATTTAGTATGCAAGCAATCGCTGATAATGCTGTTTTAATATTTTCCATCTTAGGCTATAGTACACAGGAAATAAGTCTACAAGGACGACCTGTACTTAATGTTTCGCTGCAGCCCGCAGCAAATGAACTAGAAGAGACGGTGGTAGTGGGATACGGGCGGCAGAAAAAGCGAAACTTGACGGGGTCGATCGTTTCTGTAAATAGCACCGAGATTGAAAAGACAGCCTTGCAAGACCCGATATCTATTTTGCAGGGGCGAGCTGCCGGTGTTCAGGTTACTTCCAACTCCGGAGCACCGGGTGGCGAGATGACGATCCGCGTGCGCGGTAGCTCGTCGCTGAATTCGGGGAACAATCCACTATTTGTGGTGGATGGTATTCCCATCGAATCCGGGTCCATGTCCAACCTCAATGGCAGTGAAGGATTTGGTCTAAACCCATTGGCTGCCATAAATCCAGGCGATATCGAATCGATCGAAATACTGAAAGATGCAGCATCTACGGCTATTTATGGTTCGCGGGCCGCCAACGGGGTAGTCATGATCACGACCAAAAGAGGAGCGGAAGGTAAAGCGATCGTCGATGTCAATTTTACTACAGGCGTAAGCGAGTTAACGCGCCGGCTGAGTGTGTTGAATGCCACACAATATCGTCAAGCGATTATTGATTCGTACAACAATATGGATAACCCGGAAGAACCATTTTGGACGATTTTGGATTCATTAAGTGCAACCAATAACGGAGATGTGGATTGGCAAAGCGAGTTGATGCGCGTAGCTCCGCAGTATAAGGTAGATTTATCTGTTCGAGGAGGGAGCAAAACAACGCAATACGCATGGAGTACGTCGTATCTTGATCAGGACGGTATTATTTTAAATTCCAATTTTAAGCGCTTGACTTCCCGGTTAAATACGGATTTCAACATCACAGATAAGTTGAAGATCGGCCAAAGTATTTCGTATACGAATGCGCTGAATAATAGGATCAACGCTGCCGGTGCAGGCAATTTAAGCGTAATCCGTGAATTGTTGGTTCGTCCACCGATTATGTCAATGTATTTACCTGACGGTTCGTTGAACGGGTATAGTTTAGGAAGACGGAATCCGGTAGGAATAGCCAAATATGCGACCAATCTAAATAAGAGTAACCGGATAATAGGCAGCCAGTACCTCGAGTATCATATTATACCTGATTTGGTTTTTCGGAGTAATTTGAATTTTGACTTCACATCCATGAAGGAAGAGGAGTTCATGCCGACGATATTGGATTACAGAGAAGGTTATAATACGGGAGCAGTTAGAAGCAGTACCAATATGAACTGGGGAAGTGAGAGTTTTTTGCGTTATACCAAAACGGTCAATCAAGATCATAATTTCGGAGCCTTATTGGGTTTTAGCTTGCAAGGCTGGCGTTATGATCGTACCGGATTGAACGGGATGTTTTTCCCGAGCGATAATATCAGGACATTGAATGCCGCGGGAACGATTTCTAACAAAGATGTGAATGGTGTAGATATCAATGTTGCTTCAGAACATGCAATGTTGTCTTATTTTGGTCGTGCGTCCTATGATTATCAAGGAAAGTATCTGGGAGAAATCAACCTGCGTTCCGATGGTTCATCTAGATTTGGCCGGCAGAAGCGATTTGGCTACTTTCCTTCGGCGTCGGTTGGCTGGCGGTTCTCACAGGAAGATTTTTTCAATACCAATGTAGTTAACGACGGTAAGATCCGTTTCAGTGTGGGTAAGACCGGGAATGAAGCCATTGGAGACTATACTTCCCAAGGTGAATTCGTTGTTGGTGCCAACTACCTCGACTTTTCAGGAGCAGCGCCAACAGTGATGCCGAATGAAGGATTGACCTGGGAAACGACGACGCAATACAACGCAGGTTTGGATTTATCTTTTCTTGCTAACAGAATCACCTTTACGACAGATTTGTATATCAAGAATACAGACGATCTATTATACGACGTTCCTATTCCAACGACAACCGGCTTTGGTAGCTTCATGCAGAATATTGGCAGCATCCAGAATCGTGGTGCGGAGTTTTTGCTGACCACTAAAAATATATCCCGTGAGAAATTCTCGTGGGGAACGAACCTAAATATCAGTTTGAACCGAAATAAGGTGCTGTCGTTGCCAGAAAATCTCTTGACAAACGGGTATATCCAAAATGGAGCATACCATATCTTACAAGAGGGGTTGCCTATCGGCGTGTTCTATGGTTGGCGATTTGATGGTGTATATGCGCGCGATGAGGATAATGTGAATGCGATTACCCATGGTGCATTAGGACCATTGTTTAAAGGTGGTGATCCCATCTGGCACGATGTAAATGGGGATAATTTTATTACACCGGATGACCGTCAGATCATTGGTATGGCCGAACCCAAGTTCTTTGGGGGTTTTGGGAACGACTTTACGTACAAAAACCTTTCGTTAAATGTGTTTTTCCAATTCTCATACGGTAACGATATCTACAGCGCGATCAACCAAGAGCGAAATTCTATTGTGCGTTATAATAACTTGTCGACAGATGCTTTGAATAGATGGAGAGAGCAAGGCGACGTCACAAACTTTCCGAAACCAGTACGGGATGATCCGAAGCAGACCGATAGCCGTATATCCAGTCGATGGGTCGAGGATGGCTCCTATATCAAATTAAAAAATGTCAACCTAAGATACACGTTCGCCAATAGCCTGGTCAACCGAATCGGATTGCGTAAGGTCGATGCATTTGTAACAGGCACCAATTTGATCACATGGACCAAGTACACTGGATTTGACCCGGATGTCAATTCCTTTTCTGGTTTGCGTATCGGTGTGGATCAAGGTTCTTATCCACAAAGCCGTATGTTCATTTTTGGGTTAAATATTGGGCTTTAAAAAATTAAAAGATGAAAAATACGAATATAAAATTCCTGCTATGCACGCTGATCTTACTTGTTAGCTCATGTGCAGACTCATTTTTAGATAAAGAACCGATCAGTGGTTTTTCGGCTAAGGGGTTCTACAAAAATGCAAGTGATGCGCAAGCCGGTGTATATGGTATCTATAATTCGATGCAGTCGGCCTTTCGCCAGAATTTTGCCTTATGGGGTGAGGGTAGAGCAGATGCCGTAGCAACCAATCAATCTGGTGATCCACTTGCTTTGATACAAAACGACCTTACACCGGTCATGCAGTCCGCCCGTTGGGATAATCTTTATACGGTCATAAGCCGGGCTAACTATGCGATCAAGTATGTTCCTCAAGTGTTTGATTCAGAGGAAGGAACATTGCGTAATCAATTAATAGGACAGGCTAGGGCACTGCGTGCTATCGCTTATTTTTACGCCGTACGTGTATGGGGCGATGTTCCGCTCATCGTGGAACCTTTCGAAAGCGTTCAACAAGATATCTTTTCAGCGCGAACCAACCAGGAAGCGGTACTGGATTTGATTGAGGAAGACCTGGTATTTGCATCTACCTACTGTGCCGATAATTATACGGGCACGCGTAATCGCGTGATCTTAACCAAAGGTGGGGCAGATGCATTCTTGACGCAAGTCTATATGTGGCGCAAAAAATATCAAGATGCGATCGATGCTGCAGAGCGCGTTATGGAAAGTCCGTATTATTCCTTGGTATCTATGCAGGACTGGAATAAAATATTTACGGATGGGATGAGCAATGAAAGCATTTTTGAAGTCGGCTACAATGAAATTCAAACCAATGCATTGCGCGTTATTTATGCACTGGGTTCAGATAGTTATTATTTTCCCAGCTTAGCATTTAGAGACACATTTGAAGATGGAGATCTTCGAAGAACCCGTATTTACGATGTCACGCAAACGGAACCACGCAAGATATGGAAGTTTTTTGGTGAAGGATTTAATGACGAAAGCCCAGACCCATCGTCGAATAACATCGTTTTGGTTCGGTTGGCCGATATCATCTTATTAAAAGCAGAAGCACATGCCAATTTGAATGAGCCGGATTTAGCGCTTCCGTTATTGAACCAGATCAGACGACGTGCAGGCTTGGGCAGCTTAGACTTGTCTGAAGCGACAGACCTGTATGGCGATTTGGAATCAGCTGTGTTGCATGAGCGTGCTGTTGAATTGTGTTATGAGGGCCATCGTTGGTTTGATTTGGTTAGAACCGGAAGGGTGGTTGAAGTTATGGGGCCGATTAATTCGATAAGTGATAGCCGCAATTTTGTATCGCCTATTCACGAAGACATCATCAACCGGAATCCAAATATTGAGCAAAACGAGTTTTACAAATAACCTTTCAGTTGGGTTTAAAATATTACGGACATGAAAAGTATGAAATTAATAAGACATCTTCTTCTCTCTTGTTGTACCATTTTGGTATTAGTCAGCAGTTGTGAGATACAAGAAGACTTCAAATATCAGCCATCCAATGTCGATGGCAAATTAGACATAAACGCCTGGGACTATATCCAACAGAGCGATTCTCTGTCTTTCCTGCAACAGGCAATCACGTATGCAGAGGTTCAATCCTTGTTTAATGGATCGGAAGCGAAAACCTATATTCTTCCTAACAACGCCGCTTTCCGGACTTATCTACGTGAAAACCAATACAGCACAATAGAAGACATCCCGCTGCCCATATTGCGTAATATATTACGTTACCACACGGTGAAGGATCGCGTTATCTTCACGGATCCTACATTGGCGCCAAGCAATCGTCCGGTCGCTTATGAGACAGAAAATGGTCAGGTGATGTACCTTTCGCACAACAGCAGTTTTATTGGATTGATCAATGAGGGCACCAATGTGCAATGGCAAATCCGGACGTCAAATCTAGAGCCGACCAATGGAGTAATTCATGTCGTCAATTCGGTTGTCTATTATTCCGCTCCTACAGGTGAGGCTGCCGCACCCAATCCTAATCTCATTCGTGATACCATTTATGCGCTTCACGATTCGTATGTCAATGGACCTCCGTCCGCAGGAACGAATTTTGGAACTGCCACAACATTGCGTCTTAAAAATCTTAACGGCAACAGTGAAGTAGACCGTCGTGTTTACCTGCTATTTAATTTTGAAGATTTTAAGAAAGAAGGTATCGTGACCGATATGCAATTGAAGATCCAGACAGCTTTTACAGCTGGCAAGGGGGTATTTACCTACTTATATGATGTCCCAGGATACACAGACTGGACGGAAACAGCGATTAATTTTAATAATGCACAAAAGCCGGCCGCGGGCACTAGTCCTATTGGAAGTTTTATCGCCGTTGCCGGACAGCCTTTTGTTTTTGATATTACAGCTTTTTATAACACAAAGCCCGATCATGAGCGTGTGACCTTTATGCTGGATGCCCAAGCAGGCTCCGATGAAACAACGGATCTTGCTTCAAAAGAGCACGCCACGTTAGCACCGCCCATGCTGATTGCTATATTGGCATCAGGGGTAAGTACGTTGACATTGGACGCGAATGCAGCTATCAACGTATCCAGTGGTGGGGTGTTTGTGTTGGATAAGGAGACCTTGGCTGTAAGCGGCGCTGCAGCGGCTGATATTGCTTATACAGTAGACGCGATATCATCTAATGGTTGGTTAATTAAAGGCGCAAATATCCTGCGTCCAGGGGATCGGTTTACTCAGTTGGATATTGACCTGAACAATATTCTCTTCATTCATAATGGAGAAAACAGCGCAGCGAGTACCATTGGCCTATCTGCACGGGATAGATCAGGCGGCCTGATTGATGACATAACCGTTAATATTAATGTACAGTAATCTAAAAATACTTCCAGTATGGTAAGAAAGTTTGATTTCAGTCCAATCGGCCGTACGTTGCTGTGTATGGGCCTCATGCTGGCTACTATGTCGTGTTCGAAAAGTGCTGTCAACGAAGCGGGTCAGGACACGATAAGTACAGATAGGACAATATCTTTTTCAGGATTGGAATGGATCGTACGTTCTTCAGGCACAACACAGCAAGGTCCTGGTCCAAATCTGTTCGCTGACGCCAATGAAAACGTGTGGGTAGATGAACAGGGGCGCTTGCATTTAAAAATTGTGCAAAAGGGAGGATTTTGGTATTGCGCAGGAGTTATTCTGCGTCGAAGCATGGGGTACGGCAAATATGTGTTCTATATTTCGAGTGATGTGAGTAAGCTGGATCAAAACGTAGTAGCCGGTTTGTTTACATACAAAAATGATCACGAAGAGATCGATATTGAATTTTCGCGATGGTCGGTCGCGGATAATGAAGATTCGCAGTTTGCCGTGCAGCCGTCGGATCGAACGGGAAACAAGGTGCGTTATGACCTCAATCTATTGGGCACGCAATCGACACATGCCTTCAACTGGCAACCGGATAGAATTGACTTCATCAGTTTGCAGGGGCATGGCTTGATCGCCAAACCTGAAAATCTAATACATGAATGGAGTTATACAGGAAACGATATCCCTCCTGAAAATGAAGAACGCCTGCGCATGAACTTATGGCTGTTCCGTGGTAAAGCTCCATCGGATGGGAAAGAGCAGGAAATCATCATCGAAAAAGTAGAGTTTATTAAAAAATAAAAAAGAATATGTCAGAAGTTTTTAAGAACGTCCATGTTTTTCAGTCGGCACAGCAAGCAGGTTATGCGGCAGGGCGGGCTATTGAGGAACAAATTGTGCAGCTACAGCAAGAGAAACCGCATATCCGAATGATATTTGCGGCCGCGCCCTCACAAGATTATATGCTGGAGTACCTTACCCGGTCAGAAAAAATTCAATGGAAAAACATCACCGCATTCAATATGGACGAGTATGTAGGTCTGGCGGAGGATGCCCCACAATTATTTTCCCAATACCTGGAAAGGAATCTGTTTTCAAAAGTAGGGGTACGGAACAGGCATACCCTATCGACAAACGGAAATGTAGCGGACGAGATAACCCTTTTTTCGGAGATGCTTGAAAGCGGACCTGTTGATATCGTATGTCTCGGTATTGGAGAAAATGGTCATCTCGCATTCAATGATCCTCCGGTAGCAGATTTCAATGATCCCGATACGGTTAAACTGGTGGAACTGGATGTTGTATGTAGACAACAACAAGTCAATGATAAATGCTTTTCCAAACTAGATGATGTACCCTCAACGGCACTGACGTTAACGATACCAACTTTGCTTCGGGGCAATGCACTATTTTGTGTTGTTATAGGAGCACATAAAAAGGAGGCCGTCCGACATGCTTTGCTCAGTCCGGTTGATGCTTCCTGGCCGGCGACAATTCTACGCGAACATCCAAATTGTCAGTATTTTTTCGATAAAGAAGCATATAGCGAAGTGGAAACAACGAAGGTTTGATTTTGCAGCCAATTTTCACTAGGTTTAATAGCATGAACAGCTTGTTGATATATAATGGAAAACTGATCGGTACGACAGGTATTTTAGCGGACGCGTATCTCTATGCTGAAGATGGCGTTATATGCGATATCGGTGCCGGTAAACCAATGCATATGGACGAAGAAGCGGTGCTGATCAACGCCGAGGGCTTGTATATTTCTCCCGGTTTTATTGACATGCATGTGCATGGTGGAGGCGGTCATGATTTTATGGATGGCACGGTTGAGGCGTTCCTCGGGGTGGCAGAAACACACATCAGGTACGGTACGACGGCACTCAGCCCGACCACGTTGACCAGCACGATCGAGGCATTGTTCCAGACTTTGGACGCCTATAAGGCCGCCAAGGAAATCAATACCAAGGGAGCACAGTTCATAGGGGTACATCTCGAAGGGCCTTATTTTGCGATGAGTCAAAAAGGAGCACAAGATCCCAAATATATCCGTCATCCAAACCCCGAAGAATACGAGAAAATATTAGCATACTCGGATGATATTGTGCGTTGGAGTGCCGCGCCAGAGTTGCCTGGGGCGATAGCTTTCGGTAAGTATGTTAGATCCAAAGGTAAGATATTGGCTTTAGCCCATACCGATGCAGTGTATGAAGAAGTACAAGTAGGCTTTGATAACGGCTATACGTTGGCTACGCATTTTTATTCGGCCATGTCGGGCATAACCCGAAGAAATGCCTATCGGTATGCAGGCGCTGTGGAAGCCGGGTATTTGATCGACGAGATGGATCTCGAAATTATAGCTGATGGTATCCACGTTCCGTCTCCGTTGCTCCGCTTGGTGTTTAAAATCAAAGGTGTCGACAGAATTGCGTTGATAACGGATGCCATGCGTGCTGCAGGTATGCCGGCCGGAGAAAGTATATTGGGAGGGAAACAAGATGGTACCCGAGTCATTGTTGAAGATGGCGTAGCCAAGTTGATGGACCGATCTGCTTTTGCCGGTAGCGTCGCTACAGCCGATCGCCTGGTACGAACCATGATGCAGGAAGGGCGCGTATCGCTGATCGATGCGGTCTGTATGATCACGGCAACACCTGCACGAATTATGGGGCTAGATACCAAAGGTTGTTTGGAGGTCGGCAAGGATGCGGATATTACCCTGTTTGACGATGATATTTGTGTTGCTGCCACTATAGTTTCAGGAGAAGTCAGGTATAGGCGAGACGACCTAAATCTGGGTTAAAATTATTATTATGATGAAAAAATATATAAGTCTACTGTTTGGAATTTGGTTGTTGTTTATTTCGACTGCATTTGCTCAGCGCGATGTATCTCGGGATTTCAAAGTAAAAGGTTTTCATTTGGATCTCCGGATTCAGGTTATGAAGCTGCCGGCGTTAAAGGATTTTGCAAAAAAATTGAGGGACAACGGGCTGAATACCTTAGTGATGGAGTGGGAGGCTACCTATCCTTTTAAAGATCATCCACTGATACCAAATAGATATGCATATACAAGAGAAGAGGTCGTAGATTTTATTTCGTATTGTGATTCTTTGGGACTCGATGTGATTCCGCTACAACAGAGTTTTGGTCATGTTGAATATATCCTTCGGCATTACCGGTACAAAGATCTACGGGAAGATCAGAAAGATTATTCCCAGGTCAATCCACTTCGAGAAGAATTAAACAAGGAGCTGTTTACGAGTCTGTATAAAGATTTGATCACTACGCATACCTCAGATTATATTCATATCGGCGGAGACGAAACCTATTTATTGGGGCATTCTGCCGAATCAAAGAAAAAAGTCGAAGCTGTGGGCAAAGGCCGATTGTATGGTGATTACATCAAACTGTTATGTGATATTGTGGTCAGTCTCGGCAAACGTCCCGTACTATGGGCAGATATTGCGTTAAAATATCCAGACGCGTTGGATGGCTTGCCCAAGGAGACTGTTTTTGTGGACTGGAATTACGGGTGGGATATCAATATGTTCGGCAAACACGACAACTTATTGAACAGTGGTTTTGAAATATGGGGTGCGCCGTCAATCAGAAGCCATCCCGACAATTACTTTTTAACACAGTGGGAGAAGCATTTTAACAACATACGGGATTTTGTTCCGCTGGCCCGAGGATTTGGCTATCAGGGCATGGTCATGACCTCTTGGTCGACGTCGGGACTGTATTCGCCTGTATGGGAATCGACTCGTGATATAGTAGACTTGTATACGGTCCGTCGTGTATATCCGATTTCAGGATTCAATATGTTGATCGAAGCTTACTTTAAGAGCGTTAATAACAGCGCGGCATTAGATGTTCATTCTTTTGTGACCACATATGCTAAAGAGCAATATGGTTTTGACGGCAAGCAAGCTACACGATTCTGGGAAGCTTTGCGCGCTATACCGTATGAAATCAATCAGGGCAAAATAAGCAACGAAAATTTCGAAATCAGCGCTTTTTTAGATAGTGCACAATTTGTTTCAAAAGCGTTTCATGAGCTAAAACCACGGAAGAACGTAGAAGAATTTGAGCATTACCGGTTGATGGCGGATATTCGTCTGCAATATTTGACGTACATGTCTATTGAATTAAGGACAAACGAACCAGGCTTTCAGCAAAAGGATATTCCATCGGTATTAGCAGAGCTGAAAGCTATTGATACCGCTGCATTGGACCGGCGATTCGCCGCGTTAAACAAGTACTTGTTACACGATGCCGAAATAGCGCAAGAAAACGAACTGCGAAACAGTAAAATCAGCGTTCTCTACGAACGACTTGCTCGACATACAAAACATTAAGATATACACGATGATAAAAGCGATATGTTCAAGCCTATGTGCTTTCGTATTATTTGCGTCGCAAGTAAATGGCGCATCACCACAAGATACCTTACAAATAGATGTGAGCTGGTTGCCGATTGAAAACAACTATGCCGGTAAAGAGCAGGCACTTTCTGTATTGACGTTTAAAAATAATGGCCAGGTAGCTTTGCCTAAAACCGGCTGGCGGCTGTATTTTAACTTTATACGAATTGCGACAGCCAAAAACGAGCAAAATCTGCTGGATATTAACCATGTTAATGGTGATCTATTCTATTTTACGCCCTCCAAAGACTTCGAAGGACTAAAGCCAGGAGAAGAAATTAGCTATGAGCTGGTTTCCCATTCGTGGTTAGTCAACCGTTCGGATGCGCCACAGGGATTTTATGTCGTTTGGGATGACAAGCGAATCCAGCCTTTGGCACCCGTGCAAATTCTTGCTCCAGCAAATGAAAAAAAATTCTACCGGATAGCGAATGACAAAGAAGAAACATCGGCGTCTTTATTTGCGCAGAATCAAATGATCCATGGTGAAACCAAGGTAACTTCTGCGAGGATCTTTCCGACACCTCAGGTTTACGAAGAGAAAGCCGGTGAATTTGAGATCAATCATTCCACAAAAATAGTCGGCGATGAAGCGTTTTCGAAGGAAGTCAACCTGTTGAAAGAAGATATTTTTAATTTAACAGGAGTTGATCTGCCAGTCGGTGCGGGCACTAAAAATATCATACAATTTAAAAAAGAAGCCGGACTGTCTGTCGAGGGTTATCGTTTGGATATAAATCCAAATGGGATCTGGATTTTCGCCAGCGAAGCAGCAGGAGCCTTTTACGCTATTCAATCGTTGAAGACACTCATTGACCCCCAGTATTTCGCCTCTTCGAATAATAAATCCATTCCGTTGCCCGCTATCACCGTTGCAGATGAACCCCGATTTGGCAGAAGGGCACTGATGCTGGATGTAGCACGAAATTTTCAACCCAAAGCACAGATACTTAAAGTGTTGGATATGATGGGATTATATAAGCTTAATACCTTGCATTTTCATCTGAATGATGATGAAGGTTGGCGCTTGGAAATTTCGAGTTTTCCAGAGCTAACAGCAATCGGCAGTCAGCGGGGGCATATCTTTGGCGAAGAGCACACTAGTCTCCCACCCTCGTATGGTTCAGGGCCATTTGTAGGCCAAAACTCCGGATCGGGTTATTATACTAAAGCAGATTTTATGGAAATACTGCAATACGCGACAGCGCGACATATTCGTGTCATTCCCGAAATCGAAACACCGGGCCATGCCCGTGCTGCAATCAAAGCGATGGAGGCTAGATATCATCGGTTGATGAAAGAAGGCAAAGCAGCCGAAGCCAAAAAGTATCTATTACGGGATTTCGACGATCAGTCTGTGTACCGGTCGGTTCAAAAATGGAATGATAATGTAATGGATGTTTCGATGCCCTCGGTATACGATTTTTTGGAGGTCGTAGTAGATGATGTTATCGCGCTCTATCAAGAGGCTGGCGCCCCCTTGGAGACCATTCACTTTGGTGGCGATGAAGTGCCGCAGGGAGTTTGGGAAAAATCACCGGCATTTGCCACGCTAAAAGCTACAAATTCGCAAATACAGCAGGCAGATCAATTGTGGGACTACTTTTTTGATAACGTTTATAACCTGTTGAAAGCTCGAAATCTAACCCTATTTGGTTGGGAGGAAGTAGGGATGCACAAGGTTCTTGATGAAAATGGAAGAAAAAAATGGATACCCAATGAACAGTTTAAAAACCGCAATATCCACCTTAATGTCTGGAATAACTTATCTGGAAACGAAGACTTGGCCTATCGGTTGGCGAATGCAGGGTATAAGGTGATGCTTTCTTTTGTGAGCAACTTTTATTTGGATATGGCATATTACAAAAGCTTCAACGAGCCTGGGTTTTATTGGGGAGGTCTCATTAATTTAGAGCGACCCTATAGCTTTATTCCGTTTGATTATTTAAAAAACCAACAACAGGATTGGCTGAGGCGACAACTGCGGCCTGAAGTATTGCAAAATGCGGAAAAATTAACCGCAGTCGGCCGGGAAAATATCATAGGAATTCAGGGCCTACTTTGGTCAGAGACCGTCAAAAATAAGGCACAGATGGAGTATCTGATTTTACCCCGCTTCTTTGCGCTGGCCGAAAAAGCATGGGCACAAGCTCCAAGTTGGGAAACCGAAACGGATGACGCTCTTTTCAAAAAGCAGTATACCGGAGACTTGAAAACTTTTTACCATACCTTGGGTAGTCGTGAATTGAAGCGTATGGATTATTATGCCGGAGGTTTCAATTACCGTATCCCGCGACCAGGTGTCAAATCGGTTGATGGAAAGCTATATGTAAATACCGAGCTGCCGGGTTTTAGCGTTCGATATACCGTAGACGGTTCAGAGCCTACTGTCCATAGTCCGCTGTATACACAGCCGATTGAATTTAAAGAAGATGTACGCTTTAGATCATTTAGTGATTTAGGCAGAGGGTCTGATGTCTCAACTATAAACAATTAACAACGGAAGAATAATGGCACAAGGTAAGACAGTATCCGTATCCTCACTCAGTAAAAGAGACACGATAATTTCCATTTCGATTATTGGGGGCTTATTTTTTATTTTTGGTTTTGTGACGTGGATCAATGCGATCTTGATACCTTATTTTAAGATCGCTTGCGAACTCAATCACTTTGAATCTTATCTTGTCGCTTTTGCCTTTTACATTGCTTATCTGGTTATGTCATTGCCTGCCGGCTATCTATTGAAAAAGATCGGATTTAAGAGGGGGATGATGGTGGGCTTTTTGATTATGTCCATAGGTGCTGGGCTGTTTGTTCCCGCGGGATTTTCCAGGGCATATCCGGTGTTTTTGACAGGGCTTTTTACCTTAGGTATAGGGTTGTCGATATTGCAGACGGCCGCTAATCCGTATATTACGATCCTGGGCGACAAAGAACGCGCAGCGCAGCGATTTAGTATTATGGGGATCTGTAACAAACTGGCCGGTATTATTGCACCATTACTGTTTGCTGCGGTTATTTTACGTTCGACCGATAATGCGCTATTCGAGCAGATAAATCTGATGGAAGGCCTTGTGAAAGAGCAGGCGTTGGACGCGCTTATTGCGCGTGTTATCGTACCTTACGCGGTCGTGGCGGTTGTGTTATTGTTACTAGGTCTCCTAGTGCGTTACTCACCTTTGCCCGAAATCGATACGGAGACTGAAGATGAGCAGATGGCAACCTCCAATGCAAATAAGAAAAGTATTCTTGATTTTCCACATTTAGTACTTGGTGCTATTGCGATTTTCTTTCATGTCGGTTCGCAGGTAATCGCTGTGGACAGCATCATCAACTACGTGGCTGAGACTGGTGTGCCTTTTTTGGAGGCCAAGGTTTTCCCCTCTTACACATTGACGGCTACGATTGTTGGTTATTTGTTGGGGATCGCATTTATTCCCAAAGTCATGAGCCAATTAACTGCATTACGAATATGTACCATTTCCGGGCTGTTGCTGAGCGTACTGGTCATATTGGTAGAAGGTAAGGTCGATTTATTCGGGCATTATACCGATGTATCGGTTTGGTTTATCGTGTTGTTGGGCTTTGCCAATTCCATGATCTGGGCGGGCGTATGGCCTTTAGCGTTGGACAATCTCGGACGTTTTATCAAAATAGGCGCTTCCCTACTGATCATGGGCTTGTGTGGAAATGCATTAATGCCTTTGATATATGGCTATTTGGCCGATACACATGGACTGAAAGAAGCCTACTGGGTATTGGTGCCCTGCTATGTATACCTAATATTTTATGCGTACTATGGCTTTAAACTAAAGAAGTGGAGGTAGATTATATTAATAATATACGGAGAGGAATCATTGGTTTCTAGGTTTACTCAAGCATTTGAAGAGTTAAACGCTATAGACGTCAACAGTAAATTGTAGTTGGTAACCACCGCGTACTTTGCAAATTTAAGATCTCAACTTAGACTTGCAAAGTACAATTTCGGATAATCTCAAACATCTTATCCATCCCGCTACCACCATGATCGCTTTCTCCGTGCGGTCTGTTAGTACTTTCTAATTCACAACTTAAAATAAGAAATCATTTTTTGGCTATTTTTTAAGACTAAATTAATGACTAATTAATATTGTAAAGATAACTTTAGCGATTAAAGATTAGTTACCATGTCGGAAAATGAAGAAGTATATTGGATTAATATTCGTGTGAGAGAAGGTGATCACCAGGCTTTTTTAGAGATCTACAATCGCTTCAACAAGACGCTGTATCATTTTGTCAAGAAGTTCATTCAAGATACGGACGTTATCGACGATACTATACACGATGCTTTCCTTAATCTTTGGAACGCAAGGCATCGGATCGAAGGAAATCATCCGATTGAAGGCTATCTATTCCGGATAACACGAAACCTAATTTTCAAACAGCTGAAATCCCAATTAAAGTCTGCTGAAGCAATGGTAGAGTTACGTTATTTTGAAGAAAAGAGGGCCGTACAACAATCTGTAGAGCAGTTAGTCATCCATGAAGAATACGAAGGCATCTATGAATTGGCAATTGATCGACTGCCACCGCAGCGCAAGAAAATATTTATTATGTCTCGAGAAAAGGGACTGAGTTATAAGGAAATCGCTCAATTTTTGGAGATCTCACCCAATACTGTCAAAGAGCATATGTCTTTAGCGATGAAATCGATACGGGATTATATTGCCAAAGACCATGATGTGATTCTGAAATTATTGATTTTCTTTCTTTTGTTTATGGACGTGACCAGGTCTTAATCACCGAACTCCCTCAGCTTACTTATTCAGTACGCTTCTTCAAATATTTCGACTTTTGGGCATACCGTTTGCCGAATTTCCGTTGAGAAATCGCGTCCAGATGCACGCCATCTTCCAGCGATGTTAGACCTTCTCCTGAAACCACATCGTAGTGCATAATAATTTGTTTTGCTTCATGAAAAGCCTGATTAATCATTGCTTCATTGTCTCTAAAATGCGGAACTTCACCCGCAATGAAAGGAACTTCAGGTGTCTGAAAATCATAACGTAAGGTAGCCACTAAAGCGACCAATTTTTCTTTATAAACCGATGCTTTTTTTGGTGATTGATCTGCTTCCCCTTGATGCCATAGAATGCCTTTCAATACGCCTTTTTGCAAGGCTTTCTGTGTTCTTTTCAGCGCATCGTCGTAGGGATACGAGTTCGTTTGATGCCAATAGACTCCCTGTTTCCATATATCAATACTAGAGCCCCCTGCAGCACAAGGGATCAACCCGATGACTATTTCCTTCTTGTTGCCAGCGAGCATCTCTCGAGCGAAAGCAAGACCAGGACCAACACCGGCAGCGGGTTTGTCAAAATGTATGGGTTCTTTGGCGATTTCCCAGTCACCCTCACTATTTAGTCTTAAAATACGAGGACTCCCAACGGTGTCCTGTGGCTCTACTATACCTCGGCCAGCCATATTTGACTGACCGATTAAGAGGTAAAGATGGAAATTTTCTTTCGCAACCGCTATTTCAACTTTTTCTCGCTCATGAGGTATTGCTGCGGTTTGTGCACATATTTCATCGGCCAAAGTACAGAAAAATAAAAAAGCTAGGAATTTTTGCATGTTGACATTATTGTTTTGTAATTTTTACTGATTTGCTACGCTGCGCATCCACATCCACGCGTACATCCAATACCGAGAATTCCGATGTTTCGATAACCTGATGAATACTTCCCTCTGACACCTTGTATTTCCCTTTCGCCATAACAAAGCGGACATTACAATTTGGCAAGTCTACTTCGAAATCATTGGTGATGAGCGCTTCATTAGACGTTTCTTCGCCTGTATTGTTCTTTTTGAAATCCAACGTCAGGTTCATAATCAAATCATCATAAGCTGCCGTAGGATTTTTACAGAACCTAAGCGGAGGGGAGTGCTGGAAAGTATCGCTATCAATCGTGAAAATACGGAAGAAACCCAGTGTTTTTTCCCAGTTGGCAATCTCGCCGCTTCTAACCACGACCCCCGGTCGTAGACTGAGCGTGGGCGTAGTGCCAACAAGCTCCTGATGTGGTCGATGGCTGTGCCCGTTGAGCAATATATTTATTTTATTGCGATCGACAAAAGCGGTATCTATTCGGTTATGCCTGTGCTGTGCCATGATGCGTAATTTGCCATGCCCCGCTGTGTTCAGAAAGCTATCTAACAACATCCCCTGTAATCCCGACATCGGCGCAAGATCAGGAACATCAGCAACAGGATCTCCCAAATAATCGTCTGAACCTATGATTCTGGTATCTAGATAGGAAAAACCGTACACCCGCTTCCCCATCAATCGATTCCATTGGGCCGCTTTAGCGGGATAATTATCTGGTTTTGGCCCGTAAAAATCATGGTTGCCAGGAATAGAAAAAACAGGAGCATTAAAACCGTAAATACCCGAAAATCCACCTGCTCCTTCAAAGTAATTCTTATATTTTTCCTCCGCCAGTGGCGGGTTGTCGAACCCCGAGCGAACCACTCCACCCCAACCCAGCGAATCGGCATCATAACGGGTATAATCATGAATAATATCACCAGTCACGATAATGTATTCGGGATGAATAATATTTGCTACTTCAATAAAGCGATCGAGTAATTCCAGTTCTTTCGCATAGCCGTTCTCGGGCGTTCCTATCCATTGCCGAGAGGTATGCGGATCGCTAATATGAATAAAGCGATGCGGATTACGAAACGCTTTCAGCACTTTCACGGATCGTTTTGAAATATTGGTTTCACCTCCACTCATTACGATCAGGTCATACAATTCCTCAGGAGTGCCTTTCGGAATAGTTACTCGGATCTGATTGCTGACGGTTGCCTTTGTAAACGTATCATATTCGAACCGCCCTATCCTGACTGTATCAACTTGCAAAACCACGCGATTGTACGGTCCTTTTAGCAGGATAGAATCGATCGGCATACCGGCGGTATTGTCGTATAGGATCTCGATTGTCTGTCCCGTTGCTAAGATCGCTGGACTAGCCCGCCAAGGATATACAATCTGGTTGGCATTGACCGAAGTGCATGCGCAGAGAATACTTAAAAATGCAAAAATAAAACGTCTCATTTTACTGTGGTTAATTTTCTTTAAATACAACATCTTTTATTAATCATAGGAACCCCAAAATTGCAATTCGCTCCATTGGATGTAAGGAACATTGTCCGTACTATTCTTTTTAAGTACAAACCGTATATAGCGAAACGCTTTGTCATTCTTGTCAGGGTCAATATCAAAGCCGAAACCATCCATCACGAAAGCGATATCCTCGGCACTTTCGACCTGTGGCGAATTATTAGGCGTTCCTGATGGAAATTCAACCGTACAATCAGCAAGTTTTTCCCAGTCGTTTTTCCACTCGTCCGTACCGCCGGCCTCAGGCCATGAGGTCCAATATTTTAGGTTATCCGCCTGACTTCCGTCGCCAATTTCAGTAACGGCTTTCGGATTATTGGTGCCCCAAACTTCAAATTCATACCATGCCCAAGCAGAATAAACCGGCGAACGCCCCCTGGTAAAATATTTAAACCTGCTATATTTGGCAGCTACTCCCATATCAATTGTCATATACGCAGGAAGCGTATACACCGATGAAATTGCTCCCGGAACAAATTGATTCATCGTGCCAGGTCTATAATAGAAATAGTTAGAATTATCCCACGTATTTCCATCGTAAAGATTCCGAACTTTTCCACGGTAGGCCGACTGAGAGCCTGCATTGGTTTGTAGGGGTTCTCCTCTGTATATATTGTTGCTGTAATCATACAGGTCCCATAGATATGTCGTGCCGACCATCCCTTGAATCTGTATTTCATATAAAGGCGTCAATACAGTGTCCAAAGGAGCTGCAATATGGTTCCATCGATCGCTCACCTCAAACGAAAAAGTTTGTTCAACAGCATCGAAATTTCTAAAGGTGTAACCACCGTTTTCTGCGCTTGAATAATGTCTTTCGAAGAGTACTTTATCGCCAGCGGAATCAGTTGTGTATAAGGATATAGCTACAGGTTTTTTTAAAGGGTTATTCCATAATGCACGCACTCCACTGAAGGCGGTCTGCGCTGTTAATGTTTCGCGTATTTCCACCACAGGTGGAGTTAGCGGGCGAATGGTCACAAGTACGGGCTTCGATAGGTTGTTGCTTTTGTCTGCCGCATATAGCTGGACAATATGCTCGTCGGTATCCGCATATCCGTCGAGTACTATAGAATCTTTGAACGCAGACGCATAAACTTCTAAGATTTCTTCACTTTCACTAAAATTGTAAACAGCTTTTGCCCCTAATAAGTCGCTGTCATGGGGTAGCGTATAGTAAAGGACCGCTCCGCCATTAATATTTTTTACCCGTACATTGGTAATTGTACCTGGGGGGACATTATCCATTGGATCCGCCCAATCCTGTACCTCAGTACAACCCCAAGAGAGAGCCAGCAGAAGTGCAGCTATAAATAACGATAACTTTTTCATGAGTATTTGTTTTCAATTTTTTAGTTCCAACCCAGATTTTGCACCAATTTCCTGTTAGTAAGCAATGTGCTTTGTTTGAGAGGCCACAGATAATCTTTTTTGCTATAGGTCAAAGGATATATTTCGGTTACCCGATAAAATTCTTCAGGCGTTTCTCCACGCACGTTCAAGCCCCGTACAGGACGGTTCATATATGTCTCTGCAAGTTTCCAGCGTTTTAGATCCCAAAAACGCGCACCTTCAAAGGCCAGTTCGTTCAGGCGTTCGCGTCGGATGATTTCTTGCATACCATCTTTAGTCGATGGTTTGTTGGCATCAATAGCATGATCGCGCCAGCTCTCTACAACATTAGTCAGCCCGGTGCGTGCTCTCACGAGATCTATATAATAATATACTTCATCTGTCGGTGAAGAAAGCGTTTCGTTTAGTGCTTCGGCATACATCAGGTAGAGGTCTGCCAACCTGATAATAGGGAAGGCATAGCGATGGGCGCTAAACGAGGCGTTATTATCGGGGACCGCCGAACGGAAATGGAGCCATTTTTTGCAGATATAACCTGTAGAAGGATAACGTTGCACCGGATTGCCACCCCCTCCCACTTTTCCAGCCAGTAGATCGGTTACCCACATATTGTTATCGGATGTAATTCTGCTGTTGCCATATAGTGTACCACCGTCAAACATGATTGATCCATAAAAACGAGATTCCCTGTCAAAATGCAGCTGGATGGTAGGATGATTCTCGCGGATATAATATTTGTCAGCTGCGGTAGCTGTTTTTATCTCCATCGGATCGACACCTATCCATGCTTTATCCTCTTCAATGGGAACCCCATTCTTGGTGTAAAATTGTTCAACAACCTGCAAGGTAGGTGCAAATGTCCTATTTAAACCTCCACCGTTTTGCGCTACAAAAAAGACAGGATGGCAGGCTCTCTGTAAAGCGAGTGTATTCGATTCGGAGCTCCCCCAAATAATTTCCTCATTCCATTGTTCGGTAGCAGCTCCCCTAACCTGCATGGCTAAAATGGTCTTTTCATTTAAAAGAGCAGCATTAGCAGGGTTTGTAAAGCTGAAATCATACAGCTTATGTCCCGCTTCATGTGCCACATCAATGGCCACTTTCAATGCGTCAGCCGCTTTCTGCCATTTTTCGTTGCTGTAGGCCTGCGGGAAAAGCGCTATATTGCGATCATCTACAATAGCGGAATAATCCGGGTTGCCATTAAATAAGGGGCTGGCAACCAATGTCAACACTTGGGCTTTGATCGCTAAAGCAATAGGCTTGGTCGGGCGCCCCAGTTCGTTGGTTTGGTCTTCTATCAACAGGGGTAAATCTTCTACAGCTTCATCTAGCAGTGATACAATGTATTCAGCTACCTCGTTGATCGGCTCACGATATCGTTGGGCTTCTTCTCCCTTTGCACTGAGTGGCAGATTTTCCTTGATCAAAGGAATGGGACCATACATGCGGAACAGCCAAAAATGATAATAGGCCTTGAGAAATTTGACCTCAGCGATCCAGCGCGTTCGCTCTTCGTCATATAGATCATAAGGTTTGTGGATGTTTTCTAGAAAAATATTACAATCGCTCAGTGCGGTGAATAGCGCTTTTCCACCATTCAAACTATAAGCGGTTTGATTTTGCTCGCTCGCCCAATAATTGGCCAACGGTGAATTGGTGCCCTGTGCACCTCTTGCAATATACCAAAGCCGTGGATTCATTCCATCAACAGGGTCTATATACCAGGTTTCGTCACCACCTAGCATCGCAGGATTGGAACCCGCATCAGCAAAATTGGGAAGAAAGCTGAAGCAGCCATATAAAAAGCGCTCTGCTTGGTAACGGGTTTTAAATGCATGATCAACGGTAGGGGTGTTATCGGGCACGACGTCCAGAAAATCCCCACATGATATCGTTGAAAAACACGATATACACAACAGATACATGAAAATTCTATTTTTAACTCCACTTATCACTATATATTTCATATTCATTGAGTTTTTTTGTTAAAGCGAAACATTGATACCTAAATTAAACACCCGTTGAAGAGGGTACCCTAATCCATTGCCACCCATTTCTACATCCCATAGATTGAACTTGCTAAATAATAACAAATTGGTACCGCTGAGATAAAGACGACAAGAGGATAAATTAACACGCTCGGTCCACTTTTCGGGAAGAGCAAAACCGACTTCCGCACTTTTGAGACGTAAAAACGAATTATTTTGAAGGAACCAAGTGCTACGTTGATTGTTGTTATCAATAAGTATATTCGACAACCTGGGCCATGCGGCGTTGGGGTCTTGCGATAATTCTGTCCAATGGTCATCCGCAATAAACTGCGCTAGACCTGTCTCTAGCGTCTTTCCTCCAGAAGAGTGCTGGCGGAAAGGCGACATGGTTGCGGCATCAACCCAAAACGAAGACCGATCCGAACCTTGGAAAAAGATAGATATATCGAGGTTTTTATATCCTGCGGACAGTCCGAAGCCATAATTTATTTCAGGAGTAGTGGGGTAGCCGATCGGCACCCTATCTAGTTCATTGATGATATTGTCGCCATTGATATCCTTGTATTTGATATCGCCTGCCATATATTCACCAAAATCCTGACGCGGGGAATTGGCTACGTCTGCCTCATCAATGAACAACCTTTCTGCAACATGTCCCCACCGCTGTGATATCGCATGACCTTTACGCGACAGCCATTCCATATTGAGTAGGGAATATTCGGCTTCTTCGTAATACAGATAGGTTGAGCGCGCAAATGTAAAGTTTGCTCTCCCGACCAACCAGGCACCCCCTGTGAGGCTGTGTTTGTAATCTACGGAAGCATCTAAACCTCGTCCTTGCGCTTCGCCCACATTAACCTGTGGCGTTCCCCACAAGCCCATTTCCGAAGGAATATCTGCCCTCGATTGAAGAATATTGCTTCTGTGCTCGTGGAACAGGTCTGTTATAATGTCCACCTTCCCGTTAAATAGCCCCAGTTCTATACCTAAGTTGGTTTTACGGGCTATTTCCCATCCGATATCCGGGTTGGCGTAGTTTCTGATAAGGACACCATTATGGTCGATGCCATTGAAGTTATAACCTGTGGTGAAATTACCACCACCGCCAATAGTCACTTCCGAAAGATAAAAAAAGCGTTGTGCGCCAATTTCATCATTTCCTACTAGGCCATACGTACCACGGAGTTTCAGTTTGGAAACGATCTCCTTCAATCTACCACTCCAAAATTTCTCCCTGTCTATGGACCAACCTACACCGACAGATGGGAAAAAGCCCCAACGATGTCCTTTGTCAAACTTTTCAGACCCGTTGTAGCCAAAGTTAAATTCCGTAAAATAACGGCTGTCGTATCCATAGGTGAGCCTTCCAGACAAGCCAAGGTTACGTTGTGGCAACGACGCGGAAAGCGTGGCAGCATTCGCCGTAAGCGAATTGCGGGCAATCCCCACAACCATACCGCTAACAGCATGCCTTTCATTGAAAGTCCGGTTATAGGCCAGAGAGGCTTCTCCATAAAATGAACTCTCTACAGCTTTGTACCCAGGCGTATACTCAACATATTCGTTTGCGGTAGTCGGATTCAATTCGATCAACTTGTACTCATCAGTAAACCTGTCGTATTGGCCCGGTAGTATCTGATAATAAAAGGGACTGTAGGCCCTAGTCAGGTCGAAACCCGAGTTTCTGGTTGTGTTCCCTAGTACACGACCGGTAAGGCCTTGTATAATGCCACCCAGATCTTGCTTCAATTCCATTTGCGCCATCATCTTGGATCTGCTTTCCTGTCTATAGCCTCTCAGCAATTCTGCATAGGGATTCATGTATGAGTCGCCCTCAAACCCGCCAAATAGGATATGGTCAGCTCCGCTGAATGTTTTGTCTGGTTCGAAATAAGCCGGAAAACGGACCGGGCTTACCTGAAGTGCTTTTCTGTACATATCACTACCCCCTGTAATGGGGCCGTTATAATCGTCGAACGTGCCATGTAGGCGGACAACCGCTTCTGTAGATGGGGTAAGGTTGATATTGATATTGGAACGGATTAGGTATTGCTCATAGTTGACATTACTATTAAAGTTATTGCGCTCGTCCACCTTGAGTATACCGTTGTCCTTTGCAAAGGAACCTGCTATGTAATAACGTGCCACGGGGCCACCACCAGAAATATTTAGATTGGCCCGATGGTTTATCGCAACATCCTTCGTTAGCATATCGGTCCAATCAACCGCAGGATATACAAATTGGTTCCTATCCGTGTTCATGGTCGCGTCGATCTGGTTGTTAGAATAGGGAACTGATGCTAACGGATCACGGGTGGAAGCCGCTTCATTTGCCAGGCGCATATAAGTGATTGGATCTGCCATCTCAATCGTAGAGGTAGGTTGCGAAAAAGAGTTTTCCACACGGAAATTCACCATAACTTTTCCTTCCCTGCCCTCTTTGGTCGTGATAAGAATTACTCCATTTGCTCCGCGTGCACCGTATAAAGCAGTTGCTGTTGCATCTTTCAAAACAGAAAAGCTCTGAATATCATCAGGATGCATCTTTGATAGATCAGATGTAGATACTTCCACATTGTCAATGAGTATGAGGGGATTAACCTTACCTGTACCGAACGTAGTAACACCGCGAATAAAGAAGTCTGCATTATCATGCCCCGGTTCACCGCTGGTCTGGTAGGCAATCATTCCTGCGATACGACCGGCCAAGGCGGTTGTCAGGTTGCTGCTCGGCACTCTTAAATCACTGGGTGAAATTGTAGTAATAGCAGAGGTTACACTTTCTTTCTTCTGTGTGCCGAAGCCGACAACCACAACTTCCTCAAGACCGGCAAGGTCTTCTTCCATGGTGATCGTGATCTCCCGTTGGTCGCCTATAAGTACTTCCTGTGTGATGTGACCGACGAAAGAAACGACAATTGTCTCTCCCTTAGCGATATTCAGGACAAACCGACCGTTAAAGTCTGTGCTCGTTTTGCTATTGACTTTATCTTTTACCGCAATAGTAACACCCAGCAAGGGTTGATTTATATTATTTATTATTAGTCCGGTGACTATATTTTCTTGGTCTGACTGCTTATCTATATCTAGAACGGATGGAGTAGAAACCCGTTTAATCAACCGTACAAAGTTGTGACGGGTCTCGTACGTGAGGTTGTGTGGATGGAGGATATCCTTCAGTACTTCTTGGGCCAATTTGTTTCCCGAATAGTTGACCTTAGCGGTTAGATAACTCGCATCATTGTTATACGCTAGCGGGATACGATGCGCTGTTTGAAGATGTTCGAGGGCCTGTTTCAAACTGACATTCTCGAAGGTTACGCGAATAGTTCTCTCCAACTCTTTTTGCCCATAGCTTTCATTGCTGGCAAATACAATACAAGTTGTAAGAAGCGATCCCCAGAGCATAAATGAGATCTTCATGATTTGTCTTAAGTTAGGAATATAATAATTATGTCCTTTTTTTTGCATCTTTGCAATAATTAATAAAGGTTGATACTTTGTTAATAGTTCGACAGTCGGCGAGTTTCTCAGGCGCACCGATTGTCTTCATTGGTCTAGCCAGAAATGCCTAGCATTTCTGGCTTTTTTATTTTTTAATCTCCCAAATTTTTGTCTTGTGATTTAGTGTTAACGTTCCTCCTGATAGCTCTGCGAGGGTATTTAAAATCTGTGATTTGTTTTTATCCCGGAAAGTGATTGTGATGTTTTTTTGTGCTAAATCTGGATGCACAGTTATCGAATCGCCAAAGTTCCGATAAGCTTTTTTGATGACTTGGGACATTGGTTCGTTTAAGTATATAAGTTCATTGTTAAACCAGTTTTTATATTGGTAGGCCGAAATGCTCCAGAAGCTATTGATATCTAATTGAGCTCGCTGTCCATTTATTAACGATACGTTATTGGTGGATTTGTTTGCTATTTGTCCTAAAATATCCGTTTGTTCGGTGGTATTTTGAGTGACCAATAGAAGTACCTCGTTGCCACTCATTGCAAAGACATTTACTTTTCCTGTGTTTACTTCGACAACTTTTCCGATATCTGAATCGATATTGAACGATGTGCCTACAACCTGTGTGGTAAAGTCTTTCGAAATAATCAAGAACGGTTTCTCCAAATTTTCGGCAACATCAAAAAATGCCTCTCCATCCAGTTTTACCAATCTCAAATTATTTATCAAGTGCTTGGGATATGTTAAGGAAGTGTTGCCATTCAGTAATATATGGGTTCCATCGCTGAGCGATACCCGCTTCCGCTCGCCATGCTTTGTAGATACCACTTCCCAAATTATGTCATGAGATACATTTTTTCTGAATGACGAAACGAAGATAAAGCTTGCGATTATGCATGCCGCTGAGACTGAGATTGCCCAATATAACAGGTTGGTCCGTCCTTTGTGACGAGATTGACTTCTAGGAGAGATCTGTCTTGCCAAACGGTCTTTGACAAGATCTTTGTGTTTATATTCCGGTAGGGACGACGACAATTCGGTAGCATCTTCAAATGCATCATGCATAAGTTCCAGCAACTTTCTCGATTTCTGGCTACTATACAATATATGTTGTAGCTCCTTCAGTTCTTCTGAAGAGATGGTTTTTGAGCGTAGCTTCCCGATTAGGATTAAGATCTCTTTGTCCTCCATACCCTATAGTATCCCAAAGTGAAAGATCGGTAGGGGTCTAAATCTGATAAAACATGTAAGGTGTTGTTTTTTAATTAGTTATTTTTTAAAGCGCCAATTTTATTGTGTTAAAAATATTTGGCGCGCAGGTCGCGGACCAAAGTTGGCAAGGCCAAAAATCGATTCGTATATGTGCGCATAATTACACTAATGAGCGGAAAGAACAAAGCACTGTGTTGTATGTTATAGCGCGCTACATGATGATACCCTGTTTTAATAGCAAGTTAACAAAAACATAATCCATGACTGATTTTATGTTTGGCTAACTTTTTCGTGAAATTGTACAAACCAGTATGAGAAAGAGGCAAATAGAAGGATTCATTGAGCAGTGGCTGAGAGGAGACGAATTGGCGTTCAATGGTGTGGTGGATCACTATTACCATCAAATGCTCGACTTCGCACTACAAATGGTTCGTAATCGAGAAGATGCTGAAGAGCTGGTGATGAATTCGTTTTTAAAACTATGGCAATACAAACGTCGGTTGGTAGACGTCTCGAAACCGGATGAATATCTTTTTGGTATCTTACGTCAGGGCATTATGTAATCCCGTAAAGAATAAATAAAAATAACCGACCATCAAGAAATGCACTGATCCGTTACTTCAAGGGAGAATGCCTGCTTATGAACGTGAGTTGTCGAACTGTATCTTTCTATAGATTTTGACAAAGAATGTCGGCTAAAGTGTACTGAAATGTATATAAAATTGGAGGTTTTTTCAAAACCGCTTTTCTATTGCAATATGCTGCATGGTAAATTCTGAGTCACCCGAGAATAAATATTCATTGCGCTCTATGCTTAATGATTGTTTTAATCATGTCGGGTTCATCACATTATTTATAAATGGTGCCATCTAATTTAGTCAAAGTTTCGTTTTCCCCCGAATATGTGATAAGATGTTGGATACTTTGGGAAAATTATGCTAAGAAATAGCTGCTTTTCGAATGCATCTTTGTAATACCAAATACAAATCACATGACGACAACGAATAATAATCAAGCTTATTTAGTATGTAGTGGAGACTTAAGACCTTCAGCGAATATCAAGTGTTGGCCGATGCAACAGCAAATGGAAGAAAAGCTCCATATTGCCTTGCAAAAGTTAGGTTGGACGATCAAACGAGCGCATACATACGACGAAGAAAAAGGACACGGTTTTATTGACTATCAGCATGTGGGGATCAAAATCTTTAGAGGAATTGATAAAAAAGCCCCACTTATTGTTGCTGAAAGTGTATGGCAGTATAGCCATCATGTTTTAGCGGGACTAATTGCTCATGAAGGGCCCATTCTGATCGTAACGAATTGGGATGGTACCTATCCTGGATTAGTCGGTGCATTGAACCTGACGGGATCGCTTACGAAAGCCAACGTACAATATAGTTTTCTCTGGAGTAAGGATTTCACGGACGACTTTTTTATCAACAAACTTCAGGACTGGCTGGATACAGGCACAGTGATTCACGATTATACTCATGTACGTGCTTTTGAAACAACGTCGATGACGGTAGCAGACCATGAATTAGCGGCGGGATTCGCCGCAAAACTACAACATGACCAGGTGGTTATGGGTGTCTTTGACGAAGGCTGTATGGGGATGTTCAATGCTATCGTGCCCGATGCATTGATCCATCAGTTGGGCATTTTCAAGGAACGACTCAGCCAGTCGACTTTATATGCAAAGATGTTGACTGTCTCGGATGAAGAGGCGCACACTATTCTGGACTGGCTGTTGAAAAAAGGAATGAAATTCGATTGGGGAACAGATCCTGTTAACGAACTGACCAAAGAGCAGACATTGGAACAATGTAAAATGTACATTGCAGCGCTGCGTTTGGCGGATGAATTTGGATGTGATACTATCGGTATACAATACCAGCAGGGCTTGAAAGACTTAGTGGCGGCGAGCGATTTGGTAGAAGGTCTTTTAAACAATACAGAACGCCCCCCTGTTTATGATGAAAAAGGAAAAGAACTATATCCGGGCGTGGCTTTACCGCATTTTAATGAAGTAGATGAATGTGCGGGTATCGACGGATATGTCACCTACCACCTTTGGAGACAGTTAGGGTTGAACGGTGATAATACATTGCATGACTTACGTTACGGCGAAAATTTTATTGTGGATGGAAAAGAGGAGTTTGTCTGGGTATTCTTGATATCCGGGGCGGTGCCTGCGTCCCATTTTGTTGACGGATATGCCAATGCGAGCAGCATGCGCCAACCACCTATGTTCTTCAAAAAAGGAGGAGGAACGCTTCGTGGTGTCAGTCGCCCGGGTAAAATAGTGTGGAGCAGAATATATATGGAGCGGGATGAATTGTGGTGTGATATCGGTACCGGACGGGCCGTAGAATTACCGAAAGAGGAAACAGAAAGAAGATGGGCACTTACGGATGTACAATGGCCGATTATGCACGGTGTGCTGGATGGCGTAAGTAGAGACCAGATGATGGCAAAGCATAAGGCTAACCATATACAGGTGGCTTATGTAGATGGCGATTTTGATGTGAGAAGAGCAGCGGAAATTAAAGCGGCAGCACTTCAAGCGCTGGGAATTAAGGTTAATTTTTGCGGAATATAAAGTAACAGATAGATGCAGGAACCTATCGACCAAATTTGTCAACTCAAAAAATATATGAGGTTTTATACCATCGATATACGACATTAACGACATTATAAATGTATTATGAATAATTTACCAATCATAGATTTAGCTGTCATAGCAGTTTATTTGCTGGCGATGATGCTGGTCGGTGTCTATTTTTCGAGAAAAAATACAACCTCTGAGGCCTATACAAAGGCTACTGGGAAGATTCCAGCCTGGGCGATAGGTATCTCGTTGTATGCAACATTCCTCAGTTCTAACACGTTCCTAGGCGTTCCCGGAAAAGCCTACGGATCTAATTGGAATGCTTTTGTTTTTAGTTTATCGATGCCGCTAGCAGCGTTCATAGCAGCAAAATATTTTGTCCCATTTTATCGCAAGCATACACAAGTTTCTGCTTATACGAATTTAGAAAATAGGTTTGGTACTTGGGCGAGGAGCTACGCTGTTATATGCTTTCTGCTAACCCAAGTGGCGAGAATGGGCTCGATTTTTTTCGGAATATCGCTCACCCTTCAGGCTCTGACGGGGCTGGATATGTCCTTAATTATGCTGGTGACTGGGGTGTGTATTATCATCTATACGATTTTGGGCGGATTGGAGGCGGTAATATGGACAGAAGTGTTTCAGGGCATATTATTGACGATAGGCGCACTGATTGTGATCGGAACCTTGGTATATGGTATTCCAGGGGGTGTAACTACCATTGTGGATATTGGTCTGCGGGACAACAAGTTTAGTTTAGGATCCTTCTCGCTGACCGATTTTTCCTCTTCTACGTTTTGGGTGATCTTGCTGTATGGTTTTTTTATGAACCTCACGAACTTCGGGATGGACCAAAACTATGTCCAACGCTATCATGCTGCGTCAAATGCGAAAGAAGCAGCTAAGTCCGTGTGGTTGTGTACTTGGCTTTATCTACCGATTTCTTTGCTATTTTTCATTATCGGAGCATGTTTATATGCGTATTACGACGTTAATCCGGAATTGTTAACAACGGTTAAAGAACAGGCAGCGATAGAGAGGATGGGTGTAACAGGTGGGGATCTTGCCAATGTGGTGAAGACATTGACGCCGGCAGATTATGGAGATAAAGTATTGCCTCATTATATGGTGAATAACATTCCGGTGGGAATTTTGGGTCTGATTGTTTCGGCAATTTTGGCAGCAGCCATGAGCACCATTAGTTCGGGAATGAATGCTTCGGCCACCGTTTTTACAGAAGATATCTATAAGCGTTATATTAATCCGAATATTTCGGACAAAGGTAACCTGCGTCTATTGTTGATTGGTACAGGTGTATTTGGTGTGATAGGGATGTCTGCGGGAATTGCGATGATCGGTGTGCAGAGTATATTGGATGTATGGTGGACCCTGTCGGGAATCTTTGCCGGGGGTATGCTCGGTTTGTTCCTGCTAGGGATTACCAATAAAAAAGTAGGCAATAGCGATGCAATGCTCGCGACAGGAGTAGGAATAGCCGTTATTTTATGGATGACATTTTCCTATCTACTCCCGGAGGAGTACGCCTTTCTCAAAAATATGCTTCATGCAAACATGATTATCGTGGTTGGAACGATGGCAATCCTCTTGGTGGGGAATATCAGGCAGCGGTTAAGGCGTGAAGCGTAATGAGTGAAAGTAAAAAACATATTAATATTTTTAACAATGAGTAACAGCAAAAAATTTATACCGGTAATGCTAACGCCGTTTAAAGAAGATTTATCTATTGATTATGATGTATTGGGTCAGTTGGTTGACTTTTATTTGGAGCGTGGGGCAGGGGGCTTGTTTGCCAACTGTCTTTCCAGCGAAATGTACCAACTATCGGTAGCAGAAATGGAGGATTCTGTGCGTTATATTGTGCAGCGTGTCAATGGACGTGTTCCCATCGTCGCAACAGGTTCTTTTGGCGAAACCATAGCAAAGCAGGCGGAAAATGTGAAGAAAATATATAAAACAGGTGTTTCTGCGATTATTTTAATATCCGGTCTGTTGGCGAAAGAGGAGGACTCCGAAATGGTATTCAGCAAGAATGTTCATCAATTACTGGACTTAACTGGAGACATTCCGGTCGGATTTTATGAATGCCCCGTGCCCTACAAGCGTGTTATATCTCCTGAATTGTTAGGGGAATTGGTCAGCACAGGCCGCGTAAAATACCATAAAGATACCTGTCTGGATATCGTAAATGTGCGTCAAAAAATCGCCAATACCCAAACGGAACCCACTTTTGGACTATACGATGCCTATATGGTGCATGCTGTGGAATCGCTAAAAGCTGGATCTGCAGGTCTATCCTGTATTCAAGGAAACTATTTCCCGGAGCTTGTGGTGTGGTTATGCGACAACTACGCAAACACAGAAAGGCAGGCTGAGGTAACCAAAGTACAGGAATTTTTCGCAACGAATATGGATGTCATGCATGAGACTTATCCGGCTAGTGCAAAATATATTCTGGGACAACGTGGGCTGGACATAGGGTTGCCTTGTAGAAACGGAAGTCTACTGCCAGACGGCGCTATAGCCGCGCAGCTCGATCAGTTATTAGCAAATTATGAATCGTTAGCCCAAGAAATCAATATTCTCCAAAAGATATAAATAGTTTTGTTATACAATTATAAACAAAATATGGTGAGAACAAGGAACCTATCACTGCTATTGTTGCAGTGTACAGTTAGGAAGAATGTTTAACAAATATATTGGGTATCTTTGACGACTCGTATAACGCTAGTAAAACGAGAGGGAGGTAATTTTGACTTGATTACCGATCATCGCACACCGTCCTTTTCACCAGATGGAGATTTTGTGGTGTACAATCAATCTTAAACTATGACCAACTTTTCACGGCTATAAACACGTAAACGTTAGCATCTACTTTAGTAAAAAACGACCAAATATACGACAAGCCCCAACGGGGAGAAGGGGCTTGATCTACTAACCAATTATAAACCTAACTTATGATAGTTGCAGAGGAAGGATTCGAACCTTCGGAACGTTACCGGCTAACGCTCTGCGGACGGTCAATTCAATATAACCTGTGCGAATATACGGGCGATTTTTTACATCTGCATAGACAGATTATTCATTTAATATTTCCTTAACAAATTCATGATATAGCAAAGGATGTGATGATTACACATGATTCACAAATATCACGGAGGGATTCCATTTTTCGCTATTAGTCAGTATGAGATGGCCTTTTGAGGAAGCGGGATTCTTAATCACAAGCAAGGACATGAAAATAGAGCACGTTAGCTATATGTTATGAAATCCCAAATAAACCAGATGACAGTGACGAAGTTGTTAATAATAACTTAATCAAAAATTATCGGCCTAATAATATCGTTCCTATATTTTTGGACTGAAAAGAGTAACCCATTAATATTCATGATAATTTAATATTTTATTGATATGTTATTTACAAATAATCCGTTCATTTATATAATGATATACATTAACGATATCGTTCAATAAATTTGAATTATGAAAACGATCACCTATTTTCTCCAAAGAATTTTCATTCGCCTGTTGCTAACCCAATTCTCTTCTTTCTCTTCTCCCCTCAGATTCCATAAAACATAATCAGCATGAAAAAGAGAAAGATTGAAATTCTAGTATTGAGCGATATCCACCTCGGAACTTATGGTTGCGAAGCCAAACGACTGCTACGTTACTTAAAAAGCGTCAATCCTAAAACGGTCGTGTTGAACGGCGACATCATCGATATTTGGCAGTTCAGTAAACGATATTGGCCCACCAGCCACATGAAAATTGTGAAATACTTGATGCATCTTATCAATAAAAAGGTCACTGTCTATTATGTCACAGGAAACCATGATGAAATGCTACGGAAATTCAGTGGTTTAAAAATGGGGTCCCTGCAAATTGTTGACAAAGTAATCTTAAACTTAGGTAACAATGAAAAGGCCTGGTTTTTTCATGGTGATGTTTTCGACGTAACGATGCAGCACTCTAAATGGCTTGCAAAGCTTGGGGCTGTAGGGTATGATACGTTAATTCAACTCAATAGATTTGCAAATTTCATTTCAGAGCATGTTTTTAAAAGAGGAAAATTATCCTTTTCTAAGCGGATAAAAAACAGTGTGAAAGGAGCGGTAAAATTTATTAATAGTTTTGAAACTACTGCTGCTGACATTGGCATCTCCAACCAGTATGATTACGTCGTATGTGGCCACATTCATCAACCCGAAATACGTAAAATAACGAATCGACACGGGTCGATTACCTATTTAAATTCAGGTGATTGGATCGAGAATCTGACGGCATTAGAATATAACAAAGGGGAATGGACGCTTTATAAATACAATGAGTCGGAGATGAAAAGTGAAGTAGAGGAACAGCCGGAAGAAGCGGTTCTCTCCAATCATAAGCTTTTTGAAAATATGGTTAGCGACTTCAACTTAATGGCAGTGATGAAATGAAAATCCTCTATGCGATACAGGGAACAGGAAATGGCCATATCAGCCGAGCTAGAGACATCATCCCTTTGCTGCAACGAAGGGGGGAGGTAGATATTTTGATCAGCGGAACAGAGGCAGATGTAGAACTGGGTTGTCCCGTAAAATATACTTTAAAAGGACTGAGTTTCGTTTTTGGTAAAAAGGGCGGTGTCGATCTTGTGTCTACATACCAAAAGGCAAAAATAAAAAGGTTTTACAATGAGTTAAAGTCCCTTTCCGTACTTGACTACGACCTAGTGATTAGCGACTTCGAACCCGTAAGTGCCTGGGCTTGTCGTCAGCAACATAAGGCATGTTATGCGTTAAGCCATCAATCTGCCGTATTAAACAAAAATGCGCCCTATCCGGAAAAGTTTGACCCGGTTGGTAAATGGATACTGAAGAACTATGCCCCCACGACGTCGCAATTTGGATTTCATTTTATGCAATATGACAAGCATATTTTCACGCCTTTAATACGCCAGGAAATAAGAAATGCCACTGTCACAAACGAGGGCCACTATACCGTTTACTTACCTGCATATAGTGATAAAAAAATGCTTAAAGTCCTTGGTGAGATCAAAAGCGTGAAATGGCAAGTTTTCTCGAAACATACAAAACAGGCTTACGATCATGAAAATATCAAAATCTTTCCTGTTTGCAATAGTTCATTTATCAAAAGTATGGTATCGTCGGCGGGAGTAATATGTGGAGCAGGATTTGAAACGCCCGCTGAAGCACTTTTCCTGAAAAAGAAACTGATTGTAATCCCAATGAAAGGTCAGTATGAGCAACAATGTAATGCTGCCGCATTGCAACAAATGAACGTACCAATCCTGAAAAAACTTAGTTTAGCCAAGGTTAAAGAAATAAAGAAATGGTTGGAAACAGATGAGGAGATCGTTGTCAACTTCCCCGATTGTACGGAACAAATCATAGCAACGCTGTTCGCCGATTACCTCCAGACAAAAGATCAAAAATTGGACAATAAAAAGACTAAGATATATTCCTTCAAACAAATAAGGAACCATCTTTTCAAGAATACACCCCTAGAAAATTATTACTATTAATGCTGTTGACTAAGGATGCCTTTGGCAAAGATTTTATGTGGGGAGTTTCTACCGCTGCTTATCAAATTGAAGGAGCTCACAACCAAGGAGGGAAGGGCCTTTCAATTTGGGATATTTTTGTAAAGAAGAAGAATAAAATATTCCAAAACCAACATGGTGATACGACTTGTGATTTTTACAATCGTTATACCCAAGATTTGTATTTGATGTACAGCTTAAATATTCGCAATTATCGGTTTTCGATTTCGTGGAGCCGGATACTTCCAGACGGTACCGGTGAAATTAACGAGGAAGGGATCGATTTCTATAACCGGCTTATTGATATTTCCCTTGAGTTGGGTATTACCCCTTGGGTTACGCTCTATCACTGGGATCTTCCCGGTGCCCTTGAAGGAAAAGGCGGGTGGGTAAATCGTGATATCAGGGAATGGTTTGGTAATTATGTGTCTATTTGTGTCGCGCATTTTGGTGATCGGGTAACAAATTGGATGATCTTAAATGAACCATTGGTGTTTAGTGCCGCGGGGTATTTTCTAGGGGTGCACGCTCCTGGACGGAAGGGGTTGAATAATTTTTTGGCAGCCGCGCATCACGCCGCGCTTGCACAGGCACATGGAGCAAGAGTTATTAAATCAATGCAAACGGACAGCAACGTAGGAACCACTTTTTCTTGTTCACACATAGAACCTTTCACGATGAAAGAAAAGGATATTCTCGCGGCTAAAAGAGCCGACGCATTGCTCAACAGGTTGTTTCTTGAGCCGTTGTTGGGATTAGGATATCCTACAAAGGACATCAAGATTCTGAATAGAATTGAGAAATATATGAAACAAAATGATGAAAATGATCTGGTATTTAACATGGATTTCATCGGGATACAAAATTATACACGGGAGGTTATACGTTACGCAACGTTTGTCCCTTTTCTACAAGCAAAAATTGTGAGTGCAAAAGAACGCAAGGTTGAAATGACTTCGATGAATTGGGAGATCTATCCGGAGTCGATGTACCATATGTTGAGAAAATATAATGCCTATCCAAATATTCCCCCGTTAATCATTACTGAAAATGGGGCCGCCTTTCCGGATGTGGTAGAAAGCAATCAGGTAGACGACCGGAAGAGGATAAAATATCTACAGGATACCATTGTACAAGTATCGCGGGCAAAGCAAGAAGGTGTAAAGGTGAATGGGTATTTCGTTTGGACATTCCTCGATAACTTTGAATGGGCTGAAGGATATCACCCTAGATTCGGGCTGGTATATGTTGATTTTCAAACCCAGAATCGCATTGTAAAATCATCGGGGCATTGGTATGCCAATTTCCTTAAATAGACGGGTTCATCCAAAAAAAAAGACAACTGCTTAGCAGTTGTCTTTTTAAGTAGCCCGTAGGGGAATCGAACCCCTGTTTCTAGAATGAAAATCTAACGTCCTAACCCCTAGACGAACGGGCCATTTTTGTTTTGGTGATGCAAATATAGGGGCTTTTTTATTAGTTCCAAAATATTTTTACCACCAAAATTGTAACTTATTGGATTTTAATTTTTTATTTTTAAATAAGGTCAAATCCAATGTCTGTTCTGAAGTATTTTCCTTGGTAGAAAATACGTCCTGCGTCAGCTGTTGCTTGCTGCAAAGCGGAGAAAAGGTCATCTTGCAATGTCGTAACGGCTATAACACGGCCCCCTGCAGTTACCACTTCACCATCAACTTCCTTCGTGCCGGCATGAAAGACGATAGATTCCTTAACGTTCTCGATATTAGAAATGACTTTTCCGGATTGGTAATCTCCTGGGTAACCGCCCGACACCAGCATGACGGTAACTGCTGTTTTTGAAGAAACCGTATACGAGCGTGTTTCTAAATTTCCGTGTGCAACACCCTCCAAAAGATCCACTAGATCAGATTCGATGCGCGGAAGTACTGACTCTGTTTCTGGATCTCCCATGCGTACATTGTATTCAATAACGAAGGGATCTCCTCCGACATTCATTAAGCCAATGAAAATAAATCCTTTATACGGAATGTTGTCTTTTTTTAGACCTTCTACCGTAGGTCTGATAATACGCTCTTCCACTTTACTTAAGAATGTATCATCCGCAAATGGTACAGGGGAGATAGATCCCATTCCGCCCGTATTCAATCCCGTGTCTCCTTCGCCGATGCGTTTATAATCCTTGGCCGAAGGCAATACCTTATAGGAGTTACCATCGGTTAAGACAAATACAGAAAGCTCAATGCCTCGTAAAAATTCTTCGATGACGACCACACTGCTCGCATCACCGAATTTGGCATCGGCTATCATAGCGGTGAGTTCTGCTTTCGCGTTATCGATGGTTTCGCAGATCAAAACACCTTTACCGGCAGCTAATCCATCAGCCTTTAAAACTATTGGAAGATTTTGGGTTTCCAGATAGGTCAAACCTTCTTCTAAATTTGATTTATCGAAAGATTTGTATGCAGCGGTAGGGATATCATGTCTGAACATAAATTCCTTTGAGAAGTCTTTAGATCCTTCTAGCTGAGCTCCAAGTTGTTGGGGGCCGATCACTGCAATGTGTTTAATGTCTTCTCTACCTAAGAAATAATCATGAATTCCTTTTACCAATGGTTCTTCGGGACCTACTAATATGATCGCTATTTTGTTTTCCAAAGCAAAGGTCGCTATTCCTTCAAAATCCGTTACTTCTAAAGGTACATTTTGACCATAAGTCCCCGTGCCGGCATTACCCGGAGCAATAAAGAGTTTTGATAATTTAGGGCTTTTTGCTAATTTATAAGCAAAGGCAGATTCACGTCCACCAGATCCAACGATTAAGATATTCATGTAGCAAAGATATTGATGTCTGTTAAGATTACATAAATTTTTACGTTTCATAATGCGAATTGCATAATATTTTTTATCTTTCACCTATCAGATTTAATCAATTGACAATAATTATGAGAGCCTTTTGCCTTTTATTTACCTTTTCACTTATTTTTTCGATAGGTTATACGCAGGACATTCAATCAACCTTAGAGAAGGCGGATGATTTTTATCAGTCCAATCCGCAGGAAAAATTGTATCTCCATCTCGATAAATATGCTTATACCGCGGGAGAAACAATTTGGTTTAAGGCCTATACAACCATTGGCATCCATAATTTTTTTTCGAATTTAAGTGGGATTGCAAATGTTGAATTAATTAGCCCCAGTAATGAGGTTGTAGCAGCCATAAAAATTCCGCTGATTACGGGTTTAGGGATGGGCGATCTGCTTTTGAGTGACACCATCGTAGAAGGGTCATACCGCATTCGCGCCTACAGCAACTGGATGCGCAATTACGATGATACCTATTTTTATGATCGTACGGTACAGATCAGCAATGGTCGCTTGGACAATGTGTTGACAACGACATCCGTGGTGTCGGAGGAGAAAGACCATAGATATTCCATTACGCTAAAAAGTTTTGCCGGAAATGCGCTTGCAAAAACAAGCGTGCGGTATGAGATCATGGACGGAGGTAAAGTAGTGGATAAAGGAAGGACCACAAGCGATGAAGCAGGTGTTGCGACGATAAAAGTAAACAAAAAGCACCAAACAGCGCTCATACAACTCCGGTTTGAGAACATGGAAAAGATGAATGTCACCAAGCTTATCAAAGCTCAAATCCCTCAGCAAAATAACCAGGTGCAGATTTTTCCGGAGGGAGGTAAACTGTTGGTTAATGCTGTTAATAATATAGGTGTCAAGGCTATTCAGCCGAATGGATTAGGGGTAAAAGCGAAGCTTGTTGTGTTAGCTGGTGCAGATACCATAGTCTCCGTGCAGACGAACGAGCTAGGGATGGGGGCGTCTTCTCTATTTCTCAGCGAAAATACGACGCTCAAGGCATTTGGTGAATTTTCAGATGGCTCCAGGGTGGAGGTACCTGTCCCGGAGATTGCAACTTCCGGTTATGCGCTACTCGTCAATAATCTAAATCCAAGTAAAGTGTATGCGCAACTAAATGTTTCGCCTGACTTAATTGATCAAAAGGATATGTATTTTGTTGTGCAGCACTTAGGTCAGGTATATTTTGTTTCAAAACAGAAACTCACTAAAAACGAGTTGGTATACGCCGTCGATAAGAGTAAGTTACCGACTGGAGTCGTGACAATCTCTATTTTAAATGATCAATTTATGCCTGTTGTAGAGCGTGCTTTTTTTAGTTATAAACCCGAGAACATACTACCCGTGGAAGTAAAGCTGGATAAAGAGGGGTATGGTAACCGGGAGAAAGTGAATGTAAAGTTGAATGTCGGTACCCCAGGAGACAGTATTCGTTACGCTGCATTATCCGCATCCGTTGTCGACCTCTCCAAAATCAAAGACGAGTATTCGTTAGCGCCGAATATATTGTCGACGTTATTGTTGAGTTCAGATTTAAAAGGATTTATCGAAAATCCTGGCTATTATTTTAACAATGAAGTAAATACGGTCGATTTGGAATTTCTCATGCTTACACAAGGCTGGAGAAGTATAGATTGGAAAGATTTAGACACTACAGCTAAACATAAGTTTGAGCCTGAAAAGTCCTTAAAGATATCTGGCTATACAAAGAAGTTGGGTAGAAAGGCGGCAGAACCCAATGCATCCGTTCAGTTGATCTCTACAAAGAATTTTATGAATTTTATAGACACTCTGTCTTCAGAGGACGGTTACTTTGAATTTGATGAATTATTATTTCCGGACAGTGTCAAGTTTTTGGTTTCTGCTAAAAATGAAAAAGGTAAAAATAACATTGACATTGAGATTAATTCGGAGGAAAAGCCTGCTCTTTCAGTTAATCGGAATGCTGCGCTGGAAAGGAGCGATATCAATGATTTTTATAAAGATGAAATAAGCAATTCAAAACAGTTTTTTGGTGAATTGGAACGTAATGGTTTAATGGAACGGGCGATTGCCATTGAAGAAGTTGTTGTAAGGGCCAAAAAGAAAAGAGCAGCTGAAAACTCCAGTAACCTCAATGGTTCGGGTAATGCTGATCAGATTATATCGGCCGAGGACCTGTCTACATGTTCCACCCTTGAAATGTGCCTTGCCGGCCGGTTAATGGGCGTAATGTTTCAAGGAGGGATTCCCTATAACACCAGGGGGAATGTTCCGATGCAGGTCGTACTGGATGGTATGTATATCGAAGCAGATCAATTATCGATGATAAATGTCGCAGACGTAGAAAGTGTCGAAGTGTTGCGGAATATTAATTACACAGCGATATATGGCTCTTATGGGGGCAATGGACTGTTGATTATTACCTCTAAGACAGGTGCATCAGCTATGCGTAGTTTTACGCCAAAGGGACTTGTTACGATCCAGCCGCAGGGCATCCATGTGAACAGGACATTTTATAAGCCTGCATACGATGTGTCGGATGAAGCTAAATTCAATCGTGACTTGCGTACCACGATTCATTGGGAACCGAGTTTAGTTGCCGATAAAGACGGCCAGACTTCTTTCCAGTTTTTTACTTCTGATGGAAAAGGAAAATACGTGATGGTTATCGAGGGGATTGATTTAGGAGGAAGAATCGGAAGGAAAGCGATCGAGTTTGAGGTTAAATAAATTTATCTAAAGGGATGTTAAATCCCCTTAGATAAATTAAGTGAGACAATTAAATTGTCTTCTTGCGGAGATATTTTGCTGAGCATATACCGTTTGGTGTCCGTGATACGCATCTCGTCAAGCGTGCGGATGATATCTTTGGTACGTGCGTCCTTGTTCGGTTTAATCAACACGATCATATCTTTTCCTTCACTATTCTGGGGAATAGTACGTTTTAATTTTAATAGCATAGCCCTCAGCTCTGGAGAATCCAACGCTATTTTTTGAGGTTTAGATAATGGTTGATCAAGATTTCCTTGATACCAGGTGACTTCATTTTCAGCAAGCAAAAGTGAAATGACACGGCGCTCGTCCATTTCTGCAGGTTTCTCATTGTTTTTATCCGGCATAGCTACATCCAATGAATTGGGCTTGTTAAGCGATGTGGTTAGCATAAAAAACGTAATTAATAAAAATGCTAGATCTACCATTGCGGTAAGGTCGACCTTGGGTGTATGCCGGCGTACACGATGTTTCTTTGTCGTTACGGGCGGTGACTTTTGATTTAACTCTGCCATGATTTCGATAATTACTGGGTCAATTAAAAGAAGAAGCTTTTTTATATAGATGATGAGTTAAAGCTGCTTTTTCCATAATATCGTGTATAAAAAATGCTTATCTTGTGTCAAACTTAACGAAGTCTATTTTGTGTATATAAGCAGAATGTATCTTATGTTAGCGTGATTTTTGTAGCAGAAACAGTTGAAATGATGAATTTTTTAAAAGTTAAGAAGGACGAACATATTTTTCATATCACCTTGGATAGAGGTAAGTCGAATGCAATTGATATACATCTTGTGAACGAACTTATTATCGCCATTCAGGAAGCCGAGGAGGATCCCGCGGTAGAAGGGCTGATCTTATCGGGAAAAGAAGGTTTCTTCTCGTCGGGTCTAGACCTCATTACCCTTTATGACTACAATGCCGAAGAAATGAAGGAATTCTGGAGTCGTTTTATGTTGCTGCTCCATACCCTCGCAAGCTTTTCTAAACCCGCTGTTTCTGCAATTACAGGACATAGCCCTGCAGGCGGCTGTGTATTAGCCATCTGTTGCGATTATCGTATTATGGCGGAAGGCGAATTTATTATTGGATTGAATGAAGTCCCTGTCGGAATCGTCGTACCGAATAGCATCTTCGAGCTATACAGTTTTTGGCTGGGGAAAGCACAAGCATATCGCTTTTTGCTAGAAGGCAAGTTACTCAAACCACAAGAAGCATTGGAGGTAGGATTAGTGGATGAAGTCGTTGATTTCAATCGCATTCAGAATGCCGCCGTGCGTAAAGTGAAAAGTGTTACCCAATTTGAAAAAAATGCGTGGAGGCTTACAAAGCTCAATTTGAGAAAGCCTCTTCTATCAACGCTATCCGAAAATCATGACACTGTTATCGAGCAGGTATTAAAGCAATGGTGGTCTCCGGCAACTAGAACGATTATGAAAACTATTATTGATAATTTAACGCATAAAAAAGCTTAAAAATGAATATTCAGGGAGCGTTAAAAGAAGAGGCCTTAAAAGGCAAGACAATTGTCATAACAGGCGGTGGCACAGGGTTAGGAAAAGCTATGGGAACATATTTTTCCGAATTGGGTGCGAATCTGGTTGTCGCTAGCCGTAAATTAGCTGTTCTGGAAGAAGCGGCGGAAGAGATTTCGGAAAAGACAGGGAATAAGGTTTTACCTGTTGCCTGTGATATTCGACACATTGAAGAAGTAGAAAGGCTGCTCGCGAAAAGTGAGGAAGCCTTTGGACAAGTCGATGTATTGGTCAATAATGCGGCCGGAAATTTCATTTCTCCTACAGAGCGACTTTCCGCCAATGCTTTTTCAACGGTGATAGACATCGTATTGAAAGGCACCGCAAACTGCACATTGACTTTTGGTAAAAACTGGATCAAACGAAAGCAAACAGCAAACGTATTGAATATCATTACCACCTATTCTTTCACAGGTTCGGGGTACGTGGTTCCTTCTGCTGTCGCCAAAGGAGGCGTACTAACCATGACGCGTTCCTTAGCCGCAGAATGGGGGAAATATGGAATCCGTCATAACGCCATTGCGCCGGGGCCATTTCCGACCAAAGGGGCCTGGGACAGGTTGCTTCCCGGAGAACTTGCTGAAAAATTTGATTTTAAAAACCGTGTCCCGTTGAAACGGGTGGGATATCATCAAGAATTGGCTAATTTAGCCGCATTTTTAGTGTCTGATTTCGGAGGATATATCAACGGAGAGATCATCACAATTGACGGTGGAGAATGGTTGCAAGGAGCCGGACAGATGAACGGAATGGAAGCAATTTCCGAAGAAATGTGGGATATGATAGAAGAGACAATACGTAAAAACAAGACATAAATGAAAGCACTATTTTTTACTATTTTCTGTGCAACGCTGTTATTTTCTTCTTGTAACCAAAACAGGAGCAAAGAACAAGAAACAGAGGATAGCACACAAATCAAAGTACCCCAATCCCATGAAGAAATACAACAGTTCCGTGAAGTCGTCACGCGTTTCGTAAGGGCTTACATCAGTCAAGACAACCGAAAAGCAAATGCGCTATTACATCCCGATTTGGGGTTTACGGTTATATATAGGCCGGGGGTGGCAGATGTTTTTGCTAAAGTAGACAGCATCGATTTTGCACACCCTGTTCCAGCGTATTTTCCCTATCCAATTTTTTCTAACGATTATGTATTGACCTTCGAATCCCTTCCAACTTTTGATTGTGGCACGGAGAAGTGGAGCAAGGAAGGCTTCTTTTGCGATACGACATCTCATCCAGACCAACTGTCTAGGATAGCAGCATTTCAAAAGGAGTTTAATAAACAAGAGCTTTCCGAAGCGCAAATTGAAGAAATCAAGGCAGCTGAAAAGAAAAGCTACCGTGTTATTCTTACAGGCAGAGATCCGTTGATTTTTCACCTTCAGCAACAGGAGGGAGCTTGGTACATCACGGTATTGGACAGAGCGTACGCAGGTTGCGACGCATAACAATTGCAGATATGCCCATCGTTACTGTCGCAAATAATTCAGGAATATTTTTGTTGAATTAACAGCGATTTTATAGGAGCAATTTGGGGCATTAAAATTATATTTACAGCAAAAATTATAGTGTTAGTCATGACAAACTTTGATAGTGAAACGAATGGCCGTATTCAACAATGGTTGACGGCGGAATATGATCAAGATACAATAGCGCAAGTACAAAAATTAGTAGACGATAAGGAGGAAACGGAATTGTTGGATTCGTTCTACAAGGAATTGGAATTCGGCACGGGGGGGCTTCGAGGTGTGATGGGAGTCGGTTCTAACCGAATGAATAAATATACCCTGGGAAAAGCTACGCAGGGCTTGTCCAATTATCTAAAAAGGGAATTTCCCAATGAAGCGCTGAAAGTTGCCGTATCCTACGACAGCCGTAATAATTCGCAGGTTTTTGGAAAAATGGTGGCAGATGTATTTTCAGCCAACGGAATCAAGGTATACTTATTTGAAGAGTTACGTCCGACGCCTATGCTGTCATTCGCAGTTCGGCATTTCGGTTGTCAAGGAGGTGTAATGCTAACTGCTTCACATAACCCAAAAGAGTACAACGGCTACAAAGCCTATTGGAATGATGGGGGCCAATTGGTTGCTCCACATGATAAAAACGTGATCACCGAGGTGAATGCAATACAGTCTGTTACCGAAATTAAGTTTGAGGGCATTCAAGACAATATCACGGTAGTAAAAGAGGATTTTGATCAGATTTATATTGATGCTAACAAAAAATTAAGCATTCATCCTGAAATAGTGGAGGCACAGCAAGACCTAAAGATCGTATTTTCGCCGATTCACGGAACGGGTATTACTTTGGTGCCTAAGATACTTGAAGCTTGGGGATTTAAAAACGTAACGGTGGTTGAAGAGCAATCGAAGCCTGATGGCAATTTCCCCACCGTGATTTATCCCAATCCGGAAGAAGAGGAAGCGATGTCTATGGCGAAGCAAAAGGGAGAAGAGCTCGATGCAGACGTCGTTATGGCAACAGATCCGGATGCAGATCGCGTAGGTGTGGCCGTCAAGAATGCAAAGGGTAAATTTCAGCTACTGAATGGCAATCAGATAGGGAGCCTATTAATCTACTACGTGCTATCTGCGAAGAAGAAAAAACAGGAGCTACGTAAGGATGACTACGTGGTTAAAACCATCGTAACGTCTAATCTGTTTTCGGATATTGCGGCGAGTTTTGGCGTGAAAAGTTACGAAACCCTCACGGGATTTAAATTTATAGGCGAGGTCATCACTAGCCTGGAAGAGAAAGAAAGCTATTTGGTAGGAGGGGAAGAAAGCTACGGGTTTTTAATCGGCGACCTGGTTCGTGATAAGGATGCAGTGAATTCCTGCGCGTTTATTGCGGAGATGACGGCTTATTTCAAAAATCAGGGAAAATCTCTTTTTGATGTACTTTTGGAGGTATATGAAAAATACGGATTCTATCAAGAGAAGTTAATCTCCTTGACCAAAAAAGGAAAAGCAGGTGCCGATGAAATTAAGCAGATGATGATCGACCTTCGTGCTAATGCGCCGAAGGTATTGGGCGGTGTTGCTGTGTGTGAAATTCGGGATTATGAAAATAAAGTAGCCTATGATCTAACTAACGGTGAGCAGCGTGCAATCGATCTACCCAAATCAGATGTGCTGCAATTTATCACGGTGGATGGGGATGTTATATCGGCCCGCCCTTCAGGTACGGAGCCAAAAATTAAATTTTACTGTTCCGTAAAAGAGCAGCTATCGGCGATCTCTGAATACGACACGGTAGCGCGGGCGTTAGAAGATAAAGTTGAACGGATTATGGGGGATATCGTAAAGAACTAATATGGAAAAATGGACACTGTTAGATTCTAAATATGTTATCCAACGCCCTTGGGCTACATTACGGGTGGATAAACTGCAATTGCCCAATGGTAATATAAAGGAAGAGTATTACGTGTTGGAGTATCCGACATGGGTGAATATGATCGGTATTACCACGGACGATCAAGTGCTATTTGTGACACAATATCGCCATGGTGCGGGTAAAATAATGACAGAGCTGCCTGCGGGCGTGGTAGAAGAAGGGGAAGACCCTGCAGATGCCGCCCAACGAGAGCTGTTGGAAGAAACCGGTTATGCTTTCGATTCCATCGAAAAGATAGCCGAGCTGTATGCGAACCCGGCTACAAGTGGAAATATTACCCATACCTACGTTTTACGTGGAGGGAAGAAAATACAAGAACAAGAATTGGATAATTCAGAAGACATTGACGTGGTATTGATGTCTATGGAAGAAGCCAAAGTATTTTTATTGGAGAACAAGATCGGTCAAGCGCTGCATTCTGCGGCGCTTTTTTACGCCTTTAAGCATTTGGGGGTATTGTAGGTATTAAATGTGGATTTGTCGATTCGCGCATTTGCAAATCAGCTCTTCTGAATCGTTGGTTTGGTTTTAATAAGGATAGATAGGTTTTTGACCGGGAGTGCCCGCCTTCCGAAGGGCAGGCGAGCACATCGAAGATAATTTTGACTTTTTAATTTTGACTTTTTGTACCTTTGCAAAATGGCAAGAGAGATATTCGAGACAAAACGAAAAGCACTAAAGATTAATCTTAATCCAGATATTTATGGGACATTTGCGGAAATTGGTGCGGGACAGGAAGTAGCCCGCAATTTTTTTGAAGCGGGTGCTGCATCCGGAACGATTGCAAAGACGATGTCAGCTTATGATATGGCATTCAGCGACGCAATCTATGGGATGGAAGAGTCGGGACGTTATGTAAGCCGTACGCGGCTGACCAAGATGATCCATCATGAATTTAATCTACTCACAGAACGTCTCCACGGTGACAAATATGTGAATAAGAAATTCTTTGCTTTCGCGGATACTGTCACTACCCTGAATTTTGCCAAAACAAATGAACCGCACGGTTGGGTGGGTATACGTTTTCAACATGAAGTGGGAGGCCCGACAAACGACATCATTATTCATATTCGGCTGTTGGATAGCGACAATAGGTTGCAATCTAAAGTGTTGGGAATTATTGGCGTTAATTTGGTCTTTGCAGCGTATTTTTACGCGAATGATCCGCAAACGATGATCGAATCATTGGTCGACAATCTTTCGGTAGGTTCTGTCGAAATCGATTTGGTAAAAGTTTCAGGGCCTGTTTTTGAGCAGGTGAACGAACGATTAATTAACCTCTATCTGATCGCAAAAGGATTTGCCAATGCAGCTATTTTCAGACCCGACGGTAAGGCGGCGCAGATTAAGGATTATCTCTATAAGAAGAATATAATTATCCTGCGTACAAAGTACCGTCAAAAATCCAATCCCAATTTTGATCTTTTCAACTTGGCGGTTGAACAGTTTCGCAAGAATACCGAGGCCGTGCCGGAAGATACTGTTGTGTTAATTGAGGTGCTGATGGGGAATGTATTGGACGAAGATAGTACGATTACGGATGAAGATTTAAGGTACTTCGCAGAGCGCGCGGAATATTTGTGTTCCACAGGAAACAATATTATGGTGTCCAACTTTAGACGTAATAATCATTTGGCGGAGTTTGTCAAAACCTTTAGACCAAAACACGTGGGGATTGCAACCAATGTATCCAATCTCCGTAATATCTTTAATTCCGACAATTACAACAAAGAGCAATATACCAACGAATTGCTTTCTTATATTTCTGGGATGTTCAGTAAGGATGTGAAGCTTTATGCGTATCCGTATTTGAATAAAAAAGATAATGAAATCGTCACCACGAAAAACCTGAGGGTTTCGGAAGAAGCAAAGCCACTTTTTGACTTCTTGATCAAAAATCAGTATATCGTCGATATTGAGAATTACGATGAAAAGTTTGTGAAAACGGTTTAACTTCTTTCACTTGCCTGATCTTCGGGTTGTAATGACGACGTTCTTATGTTATGGGTGAAAAAAGGGCGTAGAAATACGCAAACGATTGATTTTGTAATGGAATAGGAATAAATAATTTATGGTAATTTATTCGCTTGAAAAAGCGTATCTTTGCGCATCAAAAAACACAAAAATGAAAAAGCTTAAATTGTTTGAAATACAGCGAGTTAAGTGATTAAGAAAATACAGCAATCAAACGGCAAATGAGTAACGTATATTACCAAGAAAAATTCGAAGATCGTCACAATGGCCCTAGTGCCGAGGAAGCGAAAGAAATGTTAGCCTTTTTAGGTGTTGATTCTTTAGATCAATTGATTGAACAAACTGTTCCTTCCCAAATTAGAGTTAAAAATCGATTAAATCTTCCACCGGCACTCAGTGAAGTGGCTTATTTGGAGAAAGTAAAACAGATCGCTGAAAAAAACAAAGTATTTAAGTCGTTCATTGGTCAAGGGTATTACGATGTGAATGTACCGGGTGTGATTCAACGTAATGTGTTGGAGAATCCGGGATGGTATACACAGTACACTCCTTATCAAGCCGAAATTGCACAGGGTCGTCTGCAGGCCCTATTAAATTTTCAAACCGCGGTATCTGATTTAACGGGTCTGGAAATTGCCAACGCATCGCTATTAGATGAAGCTACGGCGGCTGCTGAGGGGATGTTTATGCTATATAGTGCGCGTAAAAATAAAGATGCACATGTTTTCTTGGTAACACCCAACATCTATCCACAAACCTTAGATGTATTACAGACACGGGCAATTCCATTTGGAGTAGAAATTCGGGTAGCAGACATAACAGAATCAAATTTGGCAGATGATGTATTTGCCTCATTTATTCAGTATCCAGCGGCCGATGGTACTATAAGTGATTACAAAGCTTTTGCAGAAAGTGCACAGCTTAAAAATATCACCATATGTGTAGCAGCGGATCTGATGTCTTTAGCTTTGTTGACGCCTCCAGGCGAGTGGGGAGCAGATGTCGTGGTCGGTAACTCACAACGGTTTGGTGTGCCAATGGGATTTGGTGGTCCTCACGCAGCCTTCTTTGCGACCAAAGATGCGTACAAGCGTAATATTCCAGGTCGTATTATCGGCGTTACTTCTGATTCAAACGGGAATTATGCATTGCGCATGGCATTACAGACCCGTGAACAACATATCCGTCGTGATAAGGCGTCCTCTAATATTTGCACGGCACAAGCATTACTCGCTATTATGGCTTCTTTCTATGCAGTTTATCATGGGCCTAAAGGGATAAAAAATATTGCATCCCGTATCAATGATCTCGCGAAATTAGCGGATAAAGCGATTCAGGCGTTAGGTTATGCGCAATTAAATAATGCATACTTTGATACCTTACGTTTTCAAGTAGGTAATCAGGTCGGGACATTAAAAGGTGAAGCGCTAGATAATGACCTGAACTTCTTCTACCATGAAGATACGGTAGGTATATCCATCGACGAGACGACTACTTTTGAAGATATCCAAACGATCGTTAAAGTATTCGCTAAAATTAACGGGAAAGTGCATTCCGAAGTGGACTTAATGGATTTGGCAAAGCAAGAAATGTCTTCTATCCCTTCTGGACTAGTTCGGACCTCTTCGTATTTAACACATCCCATTTTCAACAGCTATCATTCCGAAAGCGAAATGTTGCGTTATATCAAATCCTTGGAGACAAAGGATCTTTCATTGTGCCATTCAATGATCCCATTGGGATCATGTACGATGAAGTTGAATGCAACGACAGAGATGGTACCTTTAACATGGGCGCGTTTTGGCGGATTGCACCCGTTTGCTCCGGCGGATCAAACTTCGGGTTATATGCAATTGATCAATGAGTTAAACGATTGGTTGTCGGAGATTACAGGATTTGCTAAAATGTCCTTCCAGCCAAATTCTGGAGCGCAAGGTGAATATGCCGGTTTGATGGTTATTCGTGCTTATCACGAAAGCCGGGGTGAAGGACGCCGGAACGTGTGTTTGATCCCTGCCTCAGCGCATGGAACCAATCCGGCCTCCGCTTCTATGGCAGGATTGAGGGTGGTCGTTGTAAAATGCGATGAACGTGGCAATATCGACGTCGCGGATTTGAAGGCGAAGGCAGAAGAGCATGCAGGGCATCTGAACTCGTTAATGGTAACTTATCCCTCTACACATGGTGTTTTCGAAGAGCCTATTATCGAGATCTGTCAGATCATCCACGATAATGGCGGACAAGTATATATGGATGGTGCGAATATGAATGCACAAGTTGGTTTGACAAGCCCTGGATTTATCGGGGCTGATGTGTGCCACCTCAACTTACATAAGACATTCTGTATTCCGCATGGTGGAGGTGGCCCAGGTATGGGGCCTATTGGTGTGGCAGCACACTTAGTTCCCTTTCTCCCCAATCATGAGATTGTCGAGATCTCAGGAGAACAAGGTATTTCGGCTGTTTCGGCAGCGCCATTCGGTTCAGCGTCGATTTTGGTGATCTCACACGCCTATATCGCGATGATGGGTGCTACGGGACTTACGAATGCGACGAAAATGGCAATTTTGAATGCAAACTATATCAAAGCACGTTTAGAAAACCAATACCCTGTGTTATATGCAGGTGCAAATGGTCGTTGTGCACACGAAATGATATTGGATTGTCGCTCGTTCAAAAACTTCGGTATTGAAGTCGGAGACATTGCCAAGCGTTTGATGGATTACGGCTTCCATGCACCTACAGTATCATTTCCTGTTGCAGGCACATTAATGGTGGAACCAACCGAGTCGGAGTCCAAAGCCGAATTGGATCGTTTCTGTGATGCGCTGATTGCAATCCGCAAAGAGATCGCTGCGGTAGAACACGGTGAAGCTGACCAAAAAGAAAATATACTGAAATACGCACCTCATACAGCGGAAGTCGTAACGGCAGATAAATGGAATAGGCCATATAGCCGTCAAACAGCTGCATATCCTTTAGCATATTTAAAAGATAATAAATTTTGGCCTTCCGTGGGCCGCGTTAATGATTCGCAGGGAGACCGGATGTTGATCTGTTCATGTCCTTCTATCGAAGAGTACGCAGATATCGACGCATAAGCTTCTTTACCTAGTAAATAACAAAAGCCTTCATATTTAAAGTATGGAGGCTTTCGCTATTTTTAATCAATTACCGTATTCCGTTTCTCAAAAAGAGAATTATAGCACACTAACTCCTTATTGGAACTAAGGTAAATGCTATTTCCCGATTCCTTTGATCGTATAGGAGTATGTGTATTTTTTAGCCAGTAGACGGTACGGATTATAGGGCAATGATCCCCAGCTATCATCTCCGGCAACTCCGCGCTGTGCAAGATCTATATGAAGGTGTATATCGTTAGACTTTTTAATCTGATGTGGATGCAGTTGTTTCTTCGTCATACCCGGATCCAACTCTTCTACCGCATAATGCGTGGCACTAAATGCGATGGGCTGTAATGGTATCCCAGAAATTTTTATTCCTTCTCCTGCTTTATTTACGAGTTTTAACCACCTAACATCTGTTTTATTTCCCGACTCTTGGGGGCGCATATAAGGATAGAATTGATTGGCGACGTTATCTTCGTATATCCCGATTTCGGAAGCATAATTTCTGTCGATATAATTTTCCCACGGACCGCGTCCGTAGTAGGAGAGGTTATCATATGAGCCCTGTATTTGCATACGCATTCCAAATCGAGGAAGTTCAGGCATTTCCTGGGATCCCATGTCCAACGTTGCCCTCACGGTGTCTAGGGGAACGGACGGGAAATGGCATCGACCAAAAAAGCTCGATCGTTTCAATCTGACGCTGACATACGACAAGGGTGCGTTGCGTACCTATATTAATGGCTTATTGGATCAGACGATCGATCTTGGAAAGATCAAATGGGGCAGCGTTGAAATTACATCACCTGATCACAAATTATCGGATGTGAGTGTGTACAATCGAAGATTGAATTGGCGAGAAATAAGCATACTGCAGGAATAATAAGTTGGTTTGAATCAATTTTACAACGTAAATAACCCCTAATTGAACATCGCCTTCGTAAGTGCAGGCTATATTTGTTGTGTTAACTTTTTATAAAATATTGTAACTAAAGAAATGAAATACGTAAACCTGATTGTTTGTTTTTTATTGTTTTCCTCCGCGGTATTTAGCCAGCGGATATCAAAGAAGGATGTCTTATCAAAGTTGCATCTTGCTAACACCTATTGGCAGTCAAATCATGCACCCGAGAAATGGGCATTCTGGGATATTGCCGCTTATCACACCGGTAATATGGAAGCCTATAAGCTTACGAAGAAAAAGGAATATGTGGATTATTCCACAAAATGGGCAGTATTTAACCAATGGAAAGGAGCGAAATCAGATAATAAATCCGAATGGAAGTATTCTTATGGAGAAAAGGACGATTACGTACTATTCGGCGATTGGCAGATCTGTTTCCAGACTTATATAGATCTGTACCACCTCGCACCTGACCCGACTAAGATTGCACGGGCAAAAGAGGTTATGGAATACCAGATGAGTACACCAAACAATGACTATTGGTGGTGGGCGGACGGTTTGTATATGGTCATGCCGGTAATGACCAAATTGTATAACCTTACCCACAACGAACAGTATCTAGATAAACTACATACTTATTATGTATTTGCGGATTCTTTAATGTATGATCAGGAGGAGAAACTCTATTACAGAGACGCCAAATATGTATATCCAAAGCATAAATCAGCAAATGGGAAGAAAGACTTCTGGGCGCGTGGAGATGGTTGGGTACTAGCAGGTCTGGCTAAGGTATTGGCAGATCTTCCGAAAGACAGCAGACACCGAGGTCTATTTGTAACACGCTTTAACGAAATGGCTGGAGCGGTAAAGGCCAGTCAGCAGCCCGAGGGGTACTGGACACGTAGCATGTTGGATAAAGATCATGCGCCGGGACCAGAGAGCAGTGGTACGGCTTTCTTCACCTATGGTTTGATATGGGGGATCAACAACGGATATTTGGATAAGAAGGAGTACCTTCCTGTGGTAACAAATGCATGGGATTATCTTTCGAAGGTAGCCTTACAAAAGGATGGGAAGCTGGGCTACGTACAACCGATCGGAGAGCGGGCTATTCCCGGACAGGTGGTGGACCAGAATTCTACCTCTCCATTTGGGGTAGGCGCTTTTTTACTGGCGGCTTCTGAACTGTACCGATTTTTAGATAAATAAGATACGAGAACAATGATTTGGAAAATCAGTTCGCTGTTAAAGATAGCAACAGTACTACTATTCAGTACTGTTTTTTTTGTTAAAGCATAGATACCCGTTAGTGCGGTCTTTAAGGTTTATGCGCCAGATAGGACAGGTAGCCCTTAACGGGTATGAACAGAGAGCACTGGAAGGCTGCGGCGACCTACCTGCTGAAGGGAGCGTTCTCGTATGTGAAGACATTGGACGATCCGATGCTTTTTCCGAAACAATCGGGCAAAAGTTATCCGCGTGATGGTAAGCATACGGCGACGGAGATGTTGGAAGGATTGTGCCGCACCCTCTTTATTGCGGCTCCGCTTATTAAAGAAGATCCTGAATTAAGGATCAACAATATTCACGTGGCAACCTATTATCAGAGGCGCTTACATCCCGAGGCAGAAAAAAGCGTAGTACTGAATGCAAAAGGAACGGTTAGTAAAGACAACCGTGTTTTTGCGACCCTCATGCTTTGGAAAAAATCTGGTCCGATGCTGACCTATTGCCATCGGAAAGTCTCTAGCAGCAAAGAGTAGTCTCCATTGGTTCATGGAGCCCTTATTTATGTACTAGAGTTTTCTACCTCTTGGACTTCTCTAAACAGATGGTTTTGACCAGGGCAGGCTTTGTTCTAGTCATCACAATAATTTGTGAGCGGGCAGAAAAGCGCTACAAAAGACCATGGTGTAGACCTGCAGTAGGTGCATTATTGAAAATTGAACTAATTTTTGAGGTTTTTGAATCATAACTAAACATCAAAATTGTTACAAAACGTTCTCTTTGTATAGAAATAGGCTGACCAGGCCAGTTACAAAATATAAACCAAAAAAGAGCGTATGAAACAGCAAGACAAAGATACATCATAAATGGCGTGTAGGAATGATCTTTTCTATCACCAAGTTAGTCAATCAATTTTAAAACTTGTCGACATCGGGGAAATCAGATGTTGCTACCAATAAAATCTATATGTTAAATCAAATGATAAACAGATGGGCCAAGACCATCGTGATGTTGCTGTGTGCAGTATGTTATTCCATGTATGGGCTAGCCCAAGGTCAAATACGGGGAGCAGTAAAAGACGCCTCGACGAAAGAGGTTTTGCCCGGTGTTACCGTAACATTGAAAGGAAGTACTACAAAAAGCCAAACGAATGCTGAAGGAAAATTCGTAGTCAATGCGCAAGAAGGTCAAGTCCTGGTGTTTACTTTTATCGGCTACAGCGACAGAGAGGTTACAATCGGCACGGGTAAGGATCTTGATGTCCGGTTAGAACCCGCATTTAATGCATTGGAAGAACTGGTTGTGGTCGGATATGGCTCACAAAGGCGTTCCGATATTACGGGGTCGGTGGCTTCCGTTCCGAAAGAACGTTTATCTAAAATACCCGTTAATAACGTCATGCAGGCGATCCAGGGAGCTGTGGCCAACGTGAACATCAGTCAGGCGTCATCCGTACCGGGAGACGCGCCTTCGGCGTTAATTCGTGGAAGGAACTCCTTTAGCGCGGGAACAGGCCCTTACATCGTGGTAGACGGGATTCCCCTATCCAAAACGGATGGGTCCGTCAATGATATCAATCCCAATGACATCGAGTCCGTTGAAATACTGAAGGATCCTTCAGCGGTCGCGATTTATGGTGTAAATGGATCGAATGGTGTTATTTTGATCACTACAAAAAGAGGAACGACAGGCAAACCGACGATTCGTTACAGCGGGTATGGCGGTGTAGAAGAGGCGGCTCACATACTTGAACCCGTTTCTGGAGAAGAGTTGTTGGAGCGCTATGCGGAATACGCAAGAATAACAAATACAAGTTTGTATAATGGAGGGCCGGTCCGAAATGAATTCGAATGGGACAACTATCAAAATGGCACAACAACAGACTGGCTCGATGCAGTTATGCAGACTGGCGTTATTCAAAATCATAATATTGGTCTATCGGGAGGAAGCGAAAACGCGCGTTACTTCATATCGACTGATTACCTGAATCAAAAGGGGATCATAAAAGGGTATAATTACAAGCGCTATTCATTCCGGGCAAACACCGATTTCAACACGACGAAGTACTTAACAGTGGGAACTTCTGCCTTTATTGTTGCACACGACAGAGATGGGGGGCGTGCTAATTTGATGCAGGCGGCAGCGATGAGTCCCTATGCCAGGATGTATAATGACAACGGCACGTTAACGCAGTTTCCAATGTATTCCGAACAATTGTGGTCGAATCCACTTTTGCCCACGACCTTGGACCCGGAAAGAAGAGAGTTTAATGTATCGTTGAACGGGTACGCGGAAGCGGATTTCGGGAATATATGGGCGCCATTGGCTGGCCTGAAGTATAAGTTTAACGGGGGGTATTCCTTTATTCCTAAACGCACAAACGAATATGAAGGGGAATCCGTGTACAATTTTGCGGGTTTAGGTCGAATTACGAACAGGGAATCGCAGACCTATACCATTGAAAATATTTTGACCTACGCCAAGGACTTTGGTTTACACCGTATCGATTTCACGGGTCTGTATGCCGCAAAGAGTAAATACTATCAGGAAGCCATCGCGACAGGTGAAGTATTTCCGAACGATGCGTTAGGCTGGGGTAATCTAGGCGGTGCATCGACACAAAAAGTATCTTCTTTTGCCGACCTTTACCGTTCCGTTTCGCAGATGGCGCGGGTAAATTACGGTTACGACAGCCGTTATATGTTGACCTTGACTGTGCGACGTGATGCTGCTTCTATATTTGGCGATAATCATAAATATGGAACGTTCCCTTCGGCCGCTGTGGCTTGGAATATCCACAATGAATCCTTTATGGCGAATACGAAAGATGTGGTAAGTAATTTGAAATGGCGTATCTCGTATGGTGTGTCAGGAAATGAGGGCATAGGTATATATGACGCTTTGTTTTTAATGAATTCCAATCCGCTTGCTATGAATGGCTTGTCCAACGCCGCGATACGCTACAGGGTACGCATGGGCAACGCGGATCTGCGTTGGGAAAAAACGGCCGGCTTTAACACAGGTGTTGATTTTGGTTTCTGGAACAATCGTATCACCGGTACGGTAGATTTCTACAAAACACGCACACAAGATATGCTGCTTTCGCAGAATCTTCCACGACTTACGGGTTTTCAAAATGTGTTTACAAACCTTGGAAAACTAGAAAATGCCGGAATCGACGTGATGTTGAATACTAAAAATATGTCAAAAGAGAATTTTACATGGTCTACTACATTCGTGTTCGCACACAATAAAAACAAAATCGTTGATATCTACGGCGATGGTAAAGACGATTTAGGAAACCGCTGGTTTATAGGACAGCCCGTAGGTGTAATATTTGACTATACAAAAGTAGGAATCTGGCAGGAGGATGAGATCGACGCAGGTGTTCACAAGGGATGGGATGAACAGGCAGAGGCTGGGGCAGTTAAATTGGCCGATCTGAGTGGCGATGGGATTATTAATAACGACGACCGCTCTATTTTAGGACAAACCGCGCCAAAGTGGACAGGGGGTATTACCAATACCTTTACCTATAAAGCTTTCTCCTTGAATATCTTCATTAATACCGTGCAGGGAGCGATGCGGAATAATGCACAAATAGGTGGTGCTTCTGATGAAATGGGTAGACGAAGTACGCCGGCAGAACTCGGTTATTGGACGCGAGAAAATCAAAGCAATGAGTGGCGCTCATTGAGTAACCGTTCAAATATTTACGGCTACGCTTTTCCTTCCAACGCAAGTTTTACCCGATTGAAAGACGTAACGTTCAGCTATAATCTACCGCAATCTGCTGCTGGCCGGATAGGTGTTGGCGGGGTAACGCTTTACGCGAGTGGCCGAAACCTCTATACGTGGACGAACTGGCTGGGCTGGGATCCGGAAGCGAGAGATGTTCCTAGGGGGAATACCGTAGATGGAGTTAATGACCAGCTTAATTATCCTATGGTCCGAACTTACGTTTTTGGTCTGAATCTTACATTTTAAACATACAGTCATGACGATACATAAACACACAAAAATATTTTCTCTGTTCGCTTTGCTATCTTTTGGTACAACCTCCTGCAGCGACAGTTTCCTGGAGGAAAAGCCTTATTCCAACTATGATGCGAATGCCAACGATCCATCTACTATCGAAAACCAATTGATCGGGTTGCATTATATCTATGCAGAACTATACGGTTATAGTGGAAGGCAGGGCTTTTTATCTATTTGGCAGATCGGGATGGACATCACGAGTGCCGGCTCTACAGAGGGCGTTGAAAATCCGTTCTATCAATATGCGGATTTAAATTCCGAGAATGGTGGCGTGAGCTATATGTGGATAAAATGTTATGAGTTTATAAACAACGCCAACGGTATTATTAAATCCGTAGGAGAGAGCAACCCTGCTGCGGCTGCCGAAGCGCGTTTCTTCCGGGCGTATGCGTATAATATGCTAGTGACACTTTGGGGAGATGTACCGGTACTAACAGAACCGATCTCCGTGCCTACGTTTAATTATTCAAGAGTGCCTGTAGCAACCGTTGACGCACTTATCGAAGAAGATCTGACCTTTGCGGTTAATAATCTTCCTGAGGTAGGTAGCGCAGTATCCGAGAGTCGTATAAACAAGGATATGGCCAGACAATTGGCTGCTGAAGCATATTTACGGATGGGAATGCGGGATGCCACTTATTTCGCAAAGGCCGAGAAGGAGGCCACAGATATTATTACGGGAGGCGAGTATAGTTTGATCGAACAACGGTATGGTAAGTACTTGGCAGAGGGCGGAGATTATTACCGCGATATGTTCCGTCAAGGCAATATGCGCCGATCGGAAGGCAATACCGAGGCGATTTGGACTTTTGAGCTTGAATTTAACCGCGAGGTAAATGGCGGTACGATTGATGCACCGCAGCATCGTCGTGTATGGCAACCCGCCTATCACAAATGGGACGGTATGGTCAATGCGGACTCGCTCGGAGGACGTGGTAACGGACGTCTTCGGTTGAGTAATTTTATGAAGTATACGGTGTGGGCTGGTCTCAATGGAGATGTCCGCAACAGTAACTACAATATTCGACGTACGACCAATTATAATCGCGCGAATTTTAATACAGTGATTGGCGTAGACGCAGAGGGGTATCGTGTAGCGAAAGATGCTGGTGTTCAAAATGTTACTATTAAAACTGGCGATAAAGTAATCCCATTTAAGACAGATAGCCTTGAGGTATGGTATCCTTTTCCCACTAAATGGGGAGGTTATGACCCTATCGATGATTTTGGTTATGGACTTATCAAGGACTGGCCGGTTATGCGTTTAGGAGAAACTTATTTGCTACGTGCTGAAGCGAGGCTGCGTCAAAATAACTCAACCGGGGCAGCCGCGGATATCAATATCCTTCGGAATAGGGCATTTAAAAATGTACGTGAAAGTTCAGGCAGTGGCACGCTTGGTGCGGTGTCCGCGTCACAAATGACAGTTAATTTCATTTTGGACGAACGTGCCCGAGAGCTTATCGCCGAAGAAAACCGCCGGATGACGTTGGTACGGACCGGAACCCTTAAAGCACGAATTCCGCTAAATGGGGATCAAGGACCAAGCAACAAAATAACATCCGGATTTCAGGATTACCATGCATTGCTGCCCATTCCGTTTACAGAGATACAACTGAATAACAAAGAAGGAGAAGGGCTTAAGCAGAATTTAGGATATCCAAAATAAGAATATTATTAACGGCCTTATTTTTTCGCGTAAAAAATAAGGCCGTTTGTCAATGATTGCGCCAGACGCAAGCCTAGCGGCTTGTTACCCTCCCGGCAAAGAAAGCTCGATGAGATCTCGGCAAAACATTGAAACCTGAAATTTTAACATAAAACTAATGAAGAGACAATATATCTTGTTGATCTATATGTTATTTGTTTGCGGCATCTTATCAGTCCATGGACAGCGCAGTACTTCCAAAATACGGACGGATGTCCCAATAGATTCTATCCGCTTAAGCGACCCCTGTATACTGGCAGACAAAGCAACATCTACTTACTATATGACTGGAACAGGTGGCAAGTTGTGGAAAAGTAAAGATCTAAAACATTGGACAGGGCCGTTTGATGTTGTACAACACAATCGGAATTCCTGGATGGGGAAAAATCCGCAAATATGGGCCGCTGAACTACATAAATACAAGGGCAAATACTACTACTTCGCCACGTTTACCAATAAAGATATTAAGATTGATACGGTCAAGGGAAACATCATCGACCGTAGGGCTTGCCATGTATTGGTTAGTGATAAAGCAGAAGGTCCCTATAAACCGATGGCAGATTCGACATACCTACCTGCTGACATGCCTACATTGGATGGTACCTTATGGGTGGACGCCGACAACAAGCCGTATATGATATACTGCTACGAATGGCTGCAGAACTGGGATGGTACCATAGAAAAGATTGAACTAAAAGAAGATCTCAGTGGTACCGTTGGTAGAAGCCATCTACTTTTCAAAGCCAGCGATTCTCCTTGGAGCCGGGAGCGACAGGATGGAAAAATAGTTCCCAATAAGGTAACTGATGGTCCTTGGATATTCCGTACACAAACGGGAAAACTGGGTATGTTGTGGACGAGCTGGGCTTTTGATGTGTATACACAGGGAGTTGCCTATTCCGAAAGTGGTACCTTGGATGGCCCATGGATACAGGAACAGGAGCCGATAACACCTCCTGATTATGGACACGGGATGCTTTTTCGGACTTTTGAAGGAAGATTGCTTATGTCGGTACACAGCAATGTAAACAGGAATGGCGGACATATTAGATACCCGCATCTCTTCGAAGTAGATGATTCGGGTGATAGACTAGTCGTAGGGAAGCGACTTTATTAAATCCAATCTGAACCTAATAAGAACGAAACAAAAACTAACCCAACTGTGTTCTAAAATGAAGATATCAACTATTATCACATTTTTCTTTTTTCTCGCAAGTATAACTGCCTTTGGGCAAGCATCATCGGTGAAACCTCAATTTGACGGCTATCTATTCGCTTATTTTGAAGGTTCGGGATCTAAAGAACTGCAAGAACAGCTCCGTTTTGCCGTGAGTCAAGATGCAATCAATTGGAAGACCCTTAATAATAACCAGCCCATTATCCCATCAAGCGACATCTCCCAAACTGGAGGGATCCGGGATCCACATCTTTTAAGGGGCGCCGATGGCAAAGCGTTTTATATGGTTGCTACCGATATGTTTACCATTAAAGACGGCTGGGAAAGCAACCCGGGAATTATATTGATGAAATCGGACGACCTATTGGACTGGAAGCATAGCATTATCGATCTGGAAAAATTGTATCCTAAAAAATTTAAAAATGTAAAATGGGTATGGGCACCTCAGGCGATTTACGACCCGAGCGCCAAAAAATATATGGTTTACTTTACAATACGTTACCATAATGACGCCAAGCTCGATTTTTATGCGGCCTATGCAAATGAAGATTTTTCAGGATTTGAGCAAGAGCCCAAACTACTCTTCAGCCCCAAATATGGAGGTATTGACGGAGACATAGTTTACAAGGACGGGCTATTTCATCTTTTTTTTAAGGGAAATACAAAAGATGCAAACGGCAAGGAGTTTAAAAACGGAATCCGACAGGCTACAAGTAAATCCTTACAAGGTCCTTGGGAGGAAGATTTTACATACCTCGATGCCTATGCCGACACCACCGTTGTGGTAGAAGGCTCCAGTATATTTAGGTTGAATGACTCGGATGACTACATTTTGATGTATGATTTGTATGCCAATGGTCGTTATGAATTTCAGCGCAGTACGGATCTATTTAATTTTACACAGAAACCAGAGTCCTTTAAAAAAGATTTTCACCCCAGGCATGGCAGCGTGATCAGTATATCCAGACAGGAGGCACAGCGGTTACAACAAAAATGGGGCGGTGTACCCACGGCATTATTGCAACCCATAGAAGGAGGGGAACGGTTTCATTTCACCGCGAAAGGAAATCCACTTTTGACGCACCATTACACAGCCGATCCTGCAGCTTTGGTTCATGCTGATACACTTTGGCTATTTACTGGACATGATTTTGCGGGCGGACAAAAAGGATACAAAATGAAGGACTGGTTGGTATTCTCAACCACGGATATGAAGAACTGGACGGAGTACCCTGTTCCGATGAAGATCACTGATTTTTCCTGGGCAAAAAGCGGAGATGCATATGCTGGTCACGTAGCCGAACGTGACGGGAAATACTATTGGTATATCAGTACAAATTGGTCGGGTATCGGTGTTGGCGTGTCTGACCGGCCTGAGGGACCGTACAGAGATGCTTTAGGGAAGCCACTTTTAACAAACGCAGACTGTTTTGATTCCAAGCATTCGTGGGCCTGCATTGATCCCGCTATATTTATTGATGACGACGGACAAGCATGGATATTCTGGGGAAATAGAGAATGCTACTACGCCAAGTTGAAGGACAATATGATTGAAATAGACGGGGATATAAAACGGATCGATTTTGAAGGCTTTCGGTTCACCGAAGCACCATGGATCCACAAACACAATGGAAAATATTACCTGAGCTATGCGACAGAGTTCCCAGAGAAAATTGCGTATGCCATGGCGGACACAATCGATGGCCCTTACGAATATAAAGGTATACTGAACGAAATTGCAGGCAACAGTAATACGAACCATCAAGCTATTGTGGAGTTTAAAAACCAATGGTATTTTATTTATCACAACGGAGGTATCAATCCCGACGGCGGTAGTTATAGCCGTTCGGTCTGCATGGATCCGATGTTCTACAACCCCGACGGAACGATTAAACGCATTGTCATGACAACTGAGGGTGTTCAGTAATAATTTCAAGAAATATATCGATGAATACACTAAAAAACAACTTATTATTGACCATTTATGTGTTGCTCCTTTTTGTCGGAGCAGCGCACGCCCAGGCTCATAAATACGGGCCAGTAGAGAAAGATTTTGCGGCCTATCTGTTTGCCTACTTTTCCAATAACGATCCAGAAGGAGAGCAAGTGCGGTATGCCGTAAGCTTAGACGGTATTAACTACGAACCGTTGAATGGTGGAAAACAAATTCTTTCTTCGGATAGTATATCACTGAAGAAAGGCGTGCGCGATCCACATATTCTGCGTTCGGAGGATGGCAAGTACTTTTATATGGTACTTACTGATATGCGCTCGAGCGAAGGCTGGCAGAGTAATGATGGGATAATACTTTTGAAAAGTACAGATCTGCAACACTGGGAACATACGGCTATCGATTTCCCGACACGGTTTCCGAGCCTGGAAGGATTTGATAGAGAGAATTTACATGCAGTGTGGGCTCCCCAGGCGATTTGGGATGAAAAGGCACAAAAATACATGATCTACTATTCTATCGGACGGCATGATTGGGCTTATGCGGTGGATGAACATATACAGCCTTATTTTAAATTATATTATTCTTATGCGAATGCCGATTTTACCGATATTACCGAGCCTCAACCTTTATTTGATTTTGGTTCAGCCGCCATCGATGGTGATATCGTGTATGACAGCAAGAATGAAGAATATGTGTTGTTTTTCAAAGATGAAGGCCGTTCTACGATAAACAACGGATTCCGGACACGCAACGGTGTTATGCGGGCGACAGGTAAAAGCTTAACCGGTCCATACATTGCGGAATACCGTCATTTAAATTTTGACCAACAACCTGTGGAAGGATCAAGTGTCTTCAAACTAATCAATGCGGATGAGTATGTGCTGATGTACGATTGCTATACCAAGGGATACTACCAGTTCGGAAAAAGCACCGATCTAAAAAATTTCACTTTTAAACAGAACACCTCAACTGGCGGTAATTTTACACCTCGACACGGCTCGGTGATACCTATTACCCGTCGTGAGCTGCTGGCTTTAACGGAAAAATGGGGCCTTCCAACTGGATTTGATTTGCCGGCTCCTAAGAATAATCCGATTTTAGAAGGCTATTATGCGGATCCGGATATCCTCTATGCGGAGAAAACGAAAAAGTATTACCTCTATCCAACGAGCGATGGATTTACCAGCTGGAGTGGCACCTATTTCAAAACCTTCTCTTCGGACAGCCTCATGGACTGGGCCGATGAAGGCGTTATTCTTGATCTAAAGAAAGATGTGTCATGGGCTGATCGTAATGCATGGGCACCCTGTATTATAGAGAAGAAAATCAAAAAGAATAAGTATAAGTACTACTACTATTTCACCGCCGCGCAAAAAATAGGCGTAGCCGTAGCCAAAGATCCAACTGGGCCGTTTGTCGATTCAGGCAAACCGCTTATTGATTTTAAGCCTGAAGGTGTAAAAGGTGGACAGGAAATTGACCCGGAGGTTTTTTACGACCCAAAAACAAAGAAAAATTACCTTTATTGGGGTAATGGATATTTTGCCGTCGCGGAATTGGAAAAGGATATGATTTCTATAAAGAAAAATACCATAAAGGTCATGACGCCAGACCACACATTCCGGGAAGGAGTTACCGTCTTTTACCGTAAGGGGCTTTACTATTTCCTGTGGTCAGAAGATGATACGAGAAGTGAAAATTACCGTGTTCGGTATGCCTATTCCAAATCAGCTATCGGCCCCTTAACCATTCCCGAAGATAACCTGATCTTGGCGAAGGATCCAACAAAAGGGATATATGCAACGGGGCATAATTCAGTGCTACAGATTCCGGGTACAGATGAATGGCGAATTGTCTACCATCGTTTTGACCGTCCGAATGGCATCAATATGGGACGTGCTGCCGGTTATCATCGCGAGGTGTGTATCGACGCCATGGAATTTCTGCCAGATGGAACCATAAAAAAGGTGGAGCCCTCCCTTTAGAGAACGTAGAGCTAAAACAGGTAAAGAAAGATGTAAATAGGAAGCACATCAATACTAAAAACCAGCCTTCATTTTTGGAAGGCTGGTTTTAGTTAAATTTGTAATTCTATCATTGTACTTTGTCCTCGTCGGCTACTGCTTCCTTCCAAGTGTCCCATGCAGGAGTGTTTGCATTATAACCACCGTAAACATAGTTCTGGCGGAGAGTACCTTTCAAATTAGCTGTGATAGCGGCATTAGGAACTGGCCAATATAGATTGCACTTATCCATTTTATAATTGAGCGTTCTGTTGTTGGAGTTTATCCCGCCCCGGTTGTACATACCGCCATATTTAACAACTCGCTTACACCAATAACAACCGCCATTCAAATCTGTGCCCGAATGTTTATCATAGGTGTTTACATCGTAAGTGTTACCCCATTCATCTGGCTTTCCACTTAATGCTAAGCAATATGAAACTCTGCTTAACTCCATATGGCGCCACTCCTCCAGATATAACTCACGAGCACGCTCATTCATGATGTCGGCAATTGTAACAGTTGTATATAATTGGGAACTTTTCGCTCTTTTACGTATTTCATTCACATCTGCGGCAGCTCCAGTTGCATCGCCAAGGCAGAATTTAGCCTCGGCACATAATATCGCGTTAGTCGTTGGATGCCTAAGTTTTAAATTTTCACCGTGGTAGATCGTACTTGCAGTCGAATATTTTATGGACTCCATAGCCCCCCAGTTCCCTACTTTGCTGTTGTGGTGTAGGTCTTCGATATGCTCTATTCCATTCATAACCCATAGAACATGTTCTGCGAAAGGCGTAGGGCGGATCGTACCTATACCGCGTCCGATTGCCCTACCAAAATCGAGATTAGCCCTGTAGTTGGAATTATTACGTGCGTAGAGGTCTACGGCATTTTTTCCATCAGGCGACTGGATTCCGGCCGAGTTGTAAAACGGACCGAAGATACGCATCGTGGCGGCTGCTGATGCATCTTTTAATATATCAATCTGTCCGATATCGTCAGGGTTTATCTCAGATAGCTCACCGTAGAGGATCATCCATCCAAAATAATCAACGGATCGTTATGGCCCCCAGCGGTATAGATGGATCGTTGACCACGGATTCGCATGGAGCCTCCTCCGTAATCGGTTCAAATGAATCCAAAAAATAGTTCAATCCCTTAAATTTAATGCTTAGTCAGAGCTGTATTAATTAAATCAATTGTTTAAATGATAGATTTGATATAATCTATCATTCAGGCGAATTATTCTTGTGGTAATCCGTAGGCGTTATACCAAATTCCGCTTTGAAGCAGGTCGAAAAATAACGTGGATCTGAAAACCCTGTGGCAAAAGCGACTTCACTTACCGAAATAGATTTGTCTTGATCCATCATTTGGCACGCATGTTTCAGACGGATATTCTTAATGAACTCGCTTGGGGAGAGATCCAGTAATACTTTTGTCTTTCGATAAAGAGTTGACTTTGACAGCCCCAGCTTATCGCCTAATTTAACAACATCGAATTGATCATCACCTAAATTGGATTCGATAACCGCGATCATTTTGTTCAAAAATTGCTCGTCGAGCGGTGTATAATCTAGTGTAGAGATATTGATTTGAGGATTCGCTTTAAAATCCAGCTGTTTTGTACGTTTGTTGATTACAAAGCTGTGGATGCGCGCTTCTAATACCTTTAGTTCAAACGGTTTGCTAACATATCCATCGGCGCCGGCTTGATAACACTCGATGCGATCATCTATACTGTTTTTGGCCGTTAATAGGATGACGGGAATATGGTTTATCTCCGTGCTGTTTTTAATGGTTTTGCACAGTGTGAGACCATCCATCACAGGCATCATAATATCGCTAATCACAATGTCTATCTCATGCTGGTGTAGAATAGCAAGAGCTTCTTCGCCATGGTTCGCTTGAAAAACGTTATAGTTTCTAGACAAAATACTCTGGATCGTTTGACGAAGATCTTCATTGTCCTCCACAAGCAACAAGTTAAGTTGTTGCATCTCATTCTTTGCTGGCGGTGTCGCCGTTGATATTGGTTCTTCGATACCTGAAAAGAAAGCAGGATTGCCCATAAATTGCCCATTTATATCTTGCAACTCTGTTTCCAGATAAGCTTCTTTTTGGATCGGCAGATTGATCGTAAATTTGGTCCCTTTTTCGATGGCACTTTCTACTTGTATGTTTCCGTGATGGATCTCAACCAGCTCCTTCGTTAAAGCTAACCCAATGCCGTTACTCTCGTGTTGATTAGCCTGTCTGTTGTTGTAAAAAGGGATAAAGATTCGATCTATTTCTTCGGGCGCGATACCTATGCCCGTGTCTACGATTTGTATGGTTAAAGAAGGGCCCTGTCTTTCTTCAGTTGTACGATACGAAAGCGAGATGTGACCGTTTTGGGGCGTATATTTAAATGCATTGGACAGCAGGTTGAATAAAATTTTATCCAATTTATCTGCGTCGAAATAACCTGCTATAGGACGTTCTGGTGTTAAGATCTCGAAACGGATATTTTTCTTTCTGCTTAACGGGCTGAAGTACGCAGAACATAGTTCATTGATAAATGTGCTGATTTCACCGAAGCTCACCCGTAGTTCCATCTGACGGTTCTCAACTCGTCTAAAATCTAAGATTTGCTGCAATAATCTTTTTAGGCGGTCGAGATTTAGCCGCATCTTTTCAAATTGTGAAAGATTTTTCTTAGTTGTAATCTGGACATCATCTATCAAGCAAGAGATAATGGTTAAAGGAGTCAGCAAATCGTGCGAAATATTGGTGAAATAGCTGAGCTTGGTTTGTATGAGTTCGTTAGCTTTTTCTTTTTCAATCTGTGCAATCCTTAAGTCGCTTCTCAATTGCAGCCTGTTTAGTGCAAAAGTAACTGTATAATAGATAAGAAAAATCAAGATTGACGCGTAAATAAGATAGGCTACGGTGCTTTCGTAAAAAGCAGGTTTCTTTCTGATGGTTAGTTCGGTAACAGCTGAGTTCCATTTATTATTTAGATCGGTAGCCTTGATCAAAAAGCGATAATTACCCTTGCCAAGGTTATTATATGTGGCGAAATGGCGTTCTCGTGGTGCAAGTACCCAGTCCTTGTCGATGCCTTCCAGTTTGTAAGCATACCTTATTTTATCGGGATGGCTATACTCGAGAGACGTAAAGCTAATTTCTAGATTTTGATCTTCCGGTTCTAAAACAAGCGATTGTTGATAAAAATCGAACTTTTGGTTTTCCGAACGAAGCACCGCCGATTGATTGTTGATTTTAACATCTGATACGATAACACGGTCAGCATGCTCGGCAACAAAATCGGAATGTTCGAAATGTACAATTCCGTTGTATCCGCCGAAGTAAACGGATTTGTTTTTTCTATCTATTGCATAGGCTCGTTTTGCAAACATATTTACGTTTAAACCGTCGCTAGCAGTATATTCTATAATGTTTCTGTTGCCCGGGTTTACCTTATATATGTTCCTAGTGGTCGATAGCCAGATGGTCTGTCCAATGCAAATAATATCGAGAAGCTGATTTTTCGAAAATAGCTGCGAATTAGCGAATTCATCTATTTTTTTTTGTTGAACATGATAAGACAGTAGACGTGCATCCTTAGTGCCTATCCAAAGATTGCCCGTTTCATCGATAGCCATCGTTTCGATCTGGTTGGTTAATAATCCCAAAGTATGTTTGCCAACTTGCTGATTTGTTTTCCAAGGCCTATGCGGACTAAGCTGATAAATTCCTGAGCTTTTAGTCGCCACCCATACACTTCCGTCCTGCCCTTCAGATATTGCGGTGATCTCATCTTTTATATTCTGTATTGCAAATAGCTCTGGGTTGTCTTTTTCCTGCACAAAAATTCCGTTCGACGTCGCTATCCAGATGTTATTGCGTGTGTCAGCAAAGAAAAATTGTGGTATACCAGCACTTGGGCTCCATTCCAGTAGATTTATTTGGCGTTTTAATATAATATCTCCGTCGCTTTTTCGAAAAATAGAAATGGTCGATTCATATGAGGAGCCAACCCAGATCTCGTTATTAATTTCAAACGCGGAGGTAACGGCTCGGATAGCGAGCAGATCCTTAAAGCTCGTATTGCTATAGGTGTACACTTTATTCGTCTTGGGATCAAATTTACCAAGGCCAATCCGCTCCAGATTGAACCATAATTGTCCCTCATTATCGCGGTAAAGCATATTAAGAATAGGCGACAGCCCGTGCCTTTGCTTCACCTGTTCGAATCCAAAATACTGCGTATTAGGTCGATCAAAATGGATGGTTGACACCCCTTTTCCACCGATCGAAAGCCATAAGGTGCCAGTACGATCTTGGTAGACGTTGTTAAATATATTAGACGTATTGTCAAATAGCGACGACTGATCGATTTCTTCTAAGGCTCCATCGGTTGTATACACAAAGGTAGAGACGCCCGAAAATGATAAAACCCAGATATATTTTTTATGCCTGTCTTGGAGCAAGTCGTAAACGAGTTCTTCCTTTCCCACCCTTCTTTTACTTTTTATCGTTAGTTCCCGATACAGGTTTTTTGGATCGTCAGGGTTAAACAAGAAAAGCCCGTCACCCCAAGTTGCGATCCACAATTGTCCGTGGTCGTCTTCCAACATTCTGAACGGATTGTTTCTCGAACCTAGTTTTGGATAGGAAATAAATCTGTCTTTGATTTTATTCAGTTTGAAAAGCCCTGCCCCCCAGATGCTCATCCACATATTTCCGCTGCTATCTTCAAAAATTAGACTAACCGTCCCCGGAGGAATGCTGTTTTTGTTGCTGGGGTCGTGTGTGTATTTTTTTACAAGACTAAGATCTGGCCTATACACATAGATCGCGTTAAGCGTTCCTATCCAAATGTTAGCGTTCCTATCTATGTGGATTGTGGTGATATTTGCATGTTCTAGCGCCCGGTCGGGAAAGGGAAGCACCTCATATGATTTCTTGTCCATTACAAACAATCCATTTTGTGTCGCTAACAGAAGTCGGCCTTTTACCTCACCTATAGATGTTATATTTTGATCGGTAATAATGCTTCCAGCTTTATTTTTTAATTTGAAGTTGAGCAAATTAAAAGCGTCAAACCGGCTTAAACCGCCCGCAGTAGCAAACCAAATGAAGCCTTCACTATCCTGAAATGTGCAATTAACCGTTAACGAAGGTAGTTCCTGTTCGACAGGCAAAGAGGTAATTCCGATTTTTTGTGCAAAGGATAAAAGATGAAAAAAACATATAGGAACTATAATTAGAAAATATTTTAACGCTCTCTCCACAATTATTCCGTTTAATCAGTTATCTAAAGATATAAAATAGATATATAGAATCACCCAGCTTTATCCAAATTCTATTTACCTTGGTAAGGTATTAAAGATATCACGTTGGTGCAAATATATACCGCATTTTTTTTAGGCTTATCCTGTTTGTGCTTAATGTTATCCATAAAAAGGCGTTGCAGTAAAAATGTTGGTGTCGTAGAGATCTATGGTTTGTCCGACTAGTAAAATACACCCGAAATTGTTAAAAACTTCTTGGTTTAATTTTATAGGTTTGTGTGTATGAATGCTGGCAAACTTTATTTAATCCCCGTACCGCTTGCAGAAGGTGCGGAGAGATCATCCTATACCCACTTGCATCAAGAGGTAATCGATAATATCCATGAATATGTGGTTGAAAATGAGAAGACGGCGAGGCGCTTCTTGAAATCAGCGGGTTTAAAGGTACCCCAAAATCAACTGATTATTCACGACTATGGAAAGCATTCCCGAGGGCAGATGGATTACGGCGAGGTTTTTGCGAATGTATTGAAAGGTAATGATATTGGGCTAATGTCTGAAGCAGGTTGCCCTGGAGTGGCAGATCCCGGAGCGGATGTCGTCCTTGAGGCACATAAAAGAGGAATTCAGGTCGTTCCTCTGGTAGGGCCAAGCGCTATTTTGCTTGCGCTAATGGCATCGGGATTTAACGGGCAGAAGTTTACCTTCCACGGCTATTTGCCTATTGATAAGGGAGAGCGGGCTAAGCGGATTAAAGATTTGGAAAGTCAAAGCGCACGTGAAAAAGTAACGCAGATATTTATCGAAACGCCTTTTCGAAATAATCAATTGCTGAGTGAATTGGTGCGGATCTGTAAGCCGTCTACCTTATTGAGTGTTTCCAGCAACCTTACAGCGCCAGACGAACGCATCAAAACGATGTCTGTGGCAGCGTGGAAGAAGGCGCCGCAGGAATTACACAAGATACCGGCAATTTTTTTATTATTTGTTTAAATCTTAATGAAGTTATGCGATTAAAAAACTGGCTTTACGTTATTTTTTTGTAGTTTGTGTTTGCTTTTCGTCCCTTGGCCGGGGTCATGTGCCGGAATACAATTAACAGATATACGTTTAGATAGAGGAGCAGTAAATATATGGAAGAATTAATACAGAATAATCAGGATCTGGCAAAGATGTTACCTTATCTCATTGCAGGAGCGGCGATACAACTGACGATATGGTTGTTTTTTGCGAACACTGTTCGATCCACGTTAAAATTGATTCAAAAAGAGAATCAATGTATACTACCGAATCAAGCTTGGTTTCTAGCGGTACCTTTTTTTAATATTTATTGGAATTTTGAAGTTGTCCGTAGACTTACCGATTCGCTGAACAATGAGTTTTTTGACAGGAAAATAGCGGTTGAAGAAAATCCGACCCGTAAACAAGGCTATATTTTTGCCATCTCTTTTTTAGTTGGTAATTTGCCGCTGCCTGTATTCTTAAAGTATCTGGCGTCGGTGGTTAATTTCATATATCTTATTGTTTATTGGGTTAAAATTGCAGAATGTAAAAAGCTGCTGAAAGCACATAATAATATGGATTCGCGAGTTAGTGAATTGTAGTATGCGCATACGTGATTCTGCGCGAGGGTTAAAAAGTTAAAATCGAATACATGAAGATAAAAGAACTGACAAATTATTTGGAAAGTATTGCTCCCCTGTCTTATCAGGAGCCATATGATAATGCGGGACTTATTGTGGGCAATGCGGAAGATGAGATTACCAAAGCGCTGATCTCTTTAGATTGTACGGAGGCTGTTGTCGACGAAGCGATTGCAAAAGGATGTGATATGATAATCTCACATCACCCTATCGTATTCAAAGGATTGAAAAAATTTAACAACAGGAATTATGTGGAACGGACTATCATTAAAGCAATTAAGAATAACATAGCGTTATACGCCATACACACGAATTTAGATAATGTCGTTGGAGGTGTAAGCTCGAAAATTGCAGATAAATTGAGCCTTCAGGCTCCCGCGATCCTGAGCCCAAAATCAGGATTATTAAAGAAGTTGATCGTCTACGTGCCTCGAGCAGATGTAGAACGTGTACGTCAAGCGCTATTTGATGCAGGGGCCGGTCATATCGGCAACTATGATCAGTGTAGTTATAATTCGGCTGGTTACGGAACTTTTCGCCCGCTAGCCGGAGCTGAGCCGACTATTGGTGAAGTGGGAAGCCAAGAACGCGTAGAAGAAACCCGTATAGAGGTGATTTTTCCGGATAACCTGGAACGTGCGATTGTAGTCGCGTTATTGTCTTCCCATCCTTATGAAGAGGTAGCACATCATATCGTGACATTGGATAATACATCGCATTATGTAGGTGCAGGAGTAATAGGAAATTTACCCACTCCGTTGTCCGAAGCTGATTTTTTAGCCTATTTAAAAGAAAACTTGAAGTTAAACGTCATTCGGTATACACAATTTTTAGGAAAAGAAATATCCCGTGTTGCGGTCTGCGGTGGGGCTGGAGGATTTTTGTTGGAGCACGCAAAGCGTTCAGGCGCTGATGTTTATGTTACAGCAGATTATAAGTATCATGAGTTTTTTGATGCGGAAGGTCAGTTAGTAATTGCGGATATCGGACATTTTGAAAGTGAACAATTTACACAAGAATTATTGTTCGACATAATACGGAAAAAATTTGCTAACTTTGCTCTCTTAATAACGGAAACAGACACAAATCCAATCAAATACTACAGTTAATGGAACAAACCGTAGAACAAAAATTACAAGCATTATGGTCGTTGCAAACGATCCATACTAAAATAGACAAAATTCGCCAAGTGCGTGGTGAACTTCCTATTGAAGTTGCTGATTTAGAAGATGAAATCGCTGGATTAGAAACGCGTCTCGAAAAAATTAGAGTAGATCTTGACGATTTAGAAGATTCAATTGTAAAACGTAAAAACATGATTAAAGACGCACAGTCGGCAATCAAGAAATACGAAGGTCAATTGAACGAAGTAAAAAACAATCGGGAATATGATGCTATTTCTAAAGAAATCGAAATTCAAGGCCTTGAGATTCAAGTTTGTGAAAAACGTATAAAAGAAGCCGAGTTTGAAATTAGAAACAAAACGGAAGGCTACGAAAAAACGGAAACCAATCTGAATTTCAATAAAGCTGAGTTAGAGGTTAAGCAAAAGGAACTGGAAACAATTACTTCTGAAACACAAATTGAAGAAGATACATTGTTGAAAAAGGCAGAAGGTGCGACGACAAACAATGAAGAGCGTTTGTTGAAAGTGTACAATAAGCTTCGTGATTCTTACCGCAATGGCCTTGCAGTTGTTTCTATCGAGCGTGATAGTTGTTCAGGTTGTCACAATAAGATACCGCCTCAATTGCAGTCTGAAATTCGTCAACGCAAGAAAATTATTATTTGCGAGCACTGTGGACGTATCTTAGTTGACGAGGAAATCGCTTCTGAAGATTAAGAATTTTTATTTAATGTATGAACGCCGGAATTTAATTCCGGCGTTTTTTTGGTATCTCCATTTTTCGAGTAAAGGATTAATTTAAAATTTAAAGGGATAAGAAAAAGGAAGGTTTTCTTTATCCAAATTTTCTTTTGTCGCTTGGCCCGCGACGGGGGCCTTCTTTTTACCTCAAAAAGAAGCAAAAACTCATCGCTGTACCAGCTCGCCACAACGGATCACCATGCCTGCTATCGGCGACCTGCTAAGGCGATACTCTCCGAATTTGTAAGGATAGTGATCTTTTGTATACGACAAATGCACTACCCTTACATACACGACAAATGTCGCCTGTGAAGCTTTTGGTAGTAGCATTGGGAAGCACTATCCCTACAGCCAAAAGGTTCGAGCGACGATTTTTCCTTCTTTTTATAAAAAAAGAAGTCGCCCTGCGCCGGCGAAAGAGGCGCATAAAAAAGCGGATTAAAAAAACCTTCCTTTACCATCAACACCCCTACTTAATTCCGCAAGAAATGCCTTAAAAAGATAATTTGCTATAACCGAAGTCTACTAAGCCGTCAATATGCAACAACTTGGATATAATCGTGCTAATAATTAGAAATCAAATATATTTCCAACGTAAATTATCTAAGTTTGTTCCTTAATATTCTTACCCCGTATATGATAAAAAAGATATCCTGTTCTTTAGCCGTTGCAGTTGCTTTCCTTAATTTAAATGAGAGCCTGGCGCAGCAAGAAACGTTGTTGTTGCGTAATCCAAGTATAAGTGAGACACACATCTCCTTTGTGTATGGAGGTGATATTTGGGTCGCCGATAAAAGTGGCCAGAATCCAAGAAGGCTTACTGTAAACCCCGGTGTCGAACAAAATCCGGTTTTTTCTCCGGACGGGTCACAGATTGCTTTTACAGGCAATTACGACGGTAATACAGATGTGTATGTCGTGCCTGTTAAAGGCGGGGTACCTAAACGTGTTACTTTCCACCCTTCCTCGGATGTGGTAAGAGGATGGCTGAACAATAACGAAATTTATTTTACCACTACGCGTGAATTCAACTATTCCTTAGGCGCACGGTTATACAAAACAAATTTGCAGGGTGCGTTGGCAACACCGTTGCTGATGCCCGAGGCATACCAGGGTTCTCCTTCGGGAGATGGCCGATACTGGGCGTATATTAAAAATGGCGACCCTACGGAACGGGACCGTGTCGCATTTAAGCGCTATAGAGGCGGCGGTATGCCTTCGATCTGGATCTTTGATGCCAAAACTAAAAATGTAGAGATTGTCCCGGGAGAACGATGTAACGATGTGAAGCCAATTTGGTTAGGGAATAAAGTTTATTTCTTGTCCGATAGGGATAAAATTGTTAATATCTTCAGTTATGATGTAAAATCAAAAGAGATAGAAAAGCTTACGAACTACATGGATTATGATGTGCGTAGCTTGCAGGGGAATGGAAACGAGTTAACCTTCGAATATGCAGGGCGTATCCATATTTTGGAGGTAGGTACCACAAAAGTAAGTTCCTTATCCATCTCTGTAAATCCAGATGTCCTGCACAAAAGAGCCCATTATGTAAATCTCAGAGAGGATATTAGGGGTTTTAGCATCTCTCCGACGGGGCAACGTGCATTATTTGAAAGTCGTGGCGAAATTATCTCTGTTCCAAAAGAAAAGGGTGATGCTAGAAATATTTCTAACGCTGCAGGAAGTCACGAACGCTTTCCGGCTTGGTCGCCAAATGGGAAATGGATCTCGTATCTATCCGATAAAAATGGGAAATATGAATTGGTGCTTCGCGATCAAAAAGCGGTAACGGAACCTGTCTACATTAATTTAGGAGCCGGGCCATTTTACTTTCAACCGCAGTGGTCGCCCGATAGCAAGAAATTGTTTTTCAACGATGCCCACCTTAATTTGTACTACGTGGATGTAATCAGTAAGAATGTCACACTCGTCGATTCGGATAAGTTAAGCTCCACATTGGGCCGTACCCGTAATCACTTTGAATCGGCATGGTCTTTTGACTCCAATTGGATTGCATATTCCAAATCGTTAATTAATGGGGTCAGTGCAATCTTTATGTATGACCTGGGAAGCGGGAAAAGTCACCAGATTACCGATGGGATGAGTCAAGCCGGCAGTCCAACTTTCAGTAGAGATGGTAAATATCTGTTCTTCGCCGCAAGTACCAATACCGGGTTAACAAACTCGGGTTTACATATGAGCGCCTATGAGCGCAGTCCGAATTATAGTGTATATGCATTTATTTTATCAAAAAAAACACCGTCTATTTTTAAAAACGAAAGTGACGAAGAAACGGTAAAAGAAGATAAATCCGAAGACCCTAAAAAGGCAGATGAAAGGGAAGAGCGTAAAAAGAAGGAGGATAAGGCGTTAACCGTAGAAAAAGCACCGGTTAAAAAACTGGATGTAGATTTTGAAGACATCAATAACCGCATCGTGGCCTTACCTTTGCCTGTAGGGTACTATAGCTTGGATGGTAGTGTAGATAAGATGCTGACCTATCGCCGAGGAGGTACATTGGGTGTGTACGATCTTGATAAATTAGAAAATAAGACGTTGATCGAAAACGTGAGAGCGTTTGAAATAAGTGCAGACGGTAAACGGATGATCTATTCGAATGGCAGGGATTATTTTATCGTACCTACTGGGCAGAAGCCTGGGCCAGATAGCGGTAAGCTGAATATAAACGATTTCAAATACGAGGTTGATCCTGCTGCGGAATGGAAGCAGGTGTTTAATGAAGTGTGGTCGCTTCAGAAAGACTTTTTCTATGTAGAGAATATGCATGGTGTCGATTGGACGGCCGTTAAAGTTAAATATGAAAAATTCCTTCCCTATGTCAATCATCGCTCCGATCTAGGTTACCTGCTTAACGAAATGATGGGAGAGATGGTGGTCGGTCACAATTATATCTATCCAGGGGATGAGCCGTCTACACCATCGGTGAGCACGGGTGTACTGGGTGCCGATTTAGAAGCTGTCAACGGTGTGTATAAGATTAATAAAATCTTTACGCGTTTGGACTGGAATCCGGCGTTTAAAGCGCCGTTAGCAGAGCCTGGCTTGAATATTAAAGAGGGAAGTTATATTGTAGGGGTAGATGGTGTGAAATTAGATGCCTCGGTTAATATCTATAAGTTACTGGAGCAACGGGTAGATAAACAAGTTACACTGCGTATCCATTCGAAGCCGACATACGAAGGAGGGAAGGATCTTGTCGTGAAACCGATTTCTTTTACAGACGAAATAGCGTTGAGAAGAATGGATTGGGTAGAGAACAACCGAAAGAAGGTAGATCAAATGAGTAAGGGGCAGATCGCTTATGTGTATATGCCGAATACAGGACAAGAAGGTTATACGTATTTCAATCGTTATTATTTCTCTCAAATGGATAAAAAAGCCCTGTTAATGGATGAAAGAAATAATGGGGGAGGTTCTGTAGCAGATTATGTTATTGATCTTTTGTCCCGCGAACTGATCGCAGGTTGGGGCATCCGCGACGGTAAAAGTTTCACCACACCGGGTAACGGAATCTATGGTCCTAAAGCGATGATCATCAACGAGAATGCGGGATCTGGAGGAGATATGATGCCATATATGTTTCGGTTCAAAGGACTGGGTAAGCTAGTCGGACGCACGACGATGGGGATTTTAGTGGGCATCTCGGGCTATCCGCCATTGCTGGATGGTGGACGGATTACCTCACCAAACTTCGGTGTATTTGATCTTAACGGAAATTATATCATTGAAAACGAAGGTGTAGCTCCTGATATTTTCATCGAACAAATGCCAAAAGATCTATTGGAAGGCAAAGATCCACAATTGGAAAGGACGGTTCAGCTCCTTTTGGAAGAAATGAAAACGTATCCGTATAACGAAATCAAAAAGCCGGCGGATCCGATCCGTGTCAATTAAAAAAACAACAAGGAGATTTAAAATGTTACGTCACTGCGAGGAAGTATGACGTGGCAGTCTTGTTGTTATGTATAAAGGATTGGTTTTTATCAGCCCCACGTTGCTCGCACACGACCCTGATCGATATAGTTCCTTCGGAGCTGCTTCGCGGTCGTTGCTCTGTGCCTCGCAATGAGGATGATATTTATTTTTTAAAATAATAACTACCTTTAAATTATGAACGGATATACAGCATCACCGAATTCACCATGGAAGTCGCTCCTTATTTTAGTGGGGCTTACCATCGGTTTAAGCATTGCGGTGCAAATGATTGTTCTTGTGGGAAATATTTTCATCACCGGAGATTGGGGAAACATCATCAACGATAGTAACTCGATTTATGCAGACCATAGCAACCTCACCTTCTTATATCTTTTGCTGGCGAGCAGTTCGATTGGTACTTTTTTATTGCCAGCAATCTTCTTGCAAAAAATAGAAAGCTACGCTACCTATTTCCCGGTAGAAGATATTAACAAGATAAAGAATTATGTATTGGCTGCCGTACTATTATTTGCTTTTGCGCCCTTGATGCAGCTTATCGGAGAGTGGAACATGCGTATGCAGTTGCCGGAGGCTATGGGCGGGGTAGAAAATTGGATGCGTGCACAGGAAGACAACATGGCCGTTCTCACGAAGAATATCGTCATGGTGGATAGTGTAGGTTTGTTATTGCTCAATATCGTGGTCATGGCGGTATTACCCGCTATTGCAGAGGAATACTTTTTTCGCGGATCACTGCAGCATATTTTTCAACGCGTATTCAAAAATCATCATGTTACAGTGTGGGTTACGGCAATTATATTTAGTGCCATTCACGTGCAGTTTTATGGCTTTTTCCCACGTCTGATACTGGGTGTTTTTTTCGGATATATGTTTGTATGGTCGCGTAATATTTGGATACCTATTATTTGTCACTTTTTGAATAATGCATCGGTTACGGTATTGGCATACGTATATACTAAACAGGGGAAGACCTACGCAGATTTGCAAGCTAGTGAAAGCTATCCAATAATTGTGTATCTTGGCAGTTTAGTACTTACCGCTGTAATAGGCTGGTATTTTTATAAACAGATACATCAAAATAAAGCAATAGATGGAGAAAGGTTGGATCAAGATCAAATCGTATAATAACGTGATTGAAAGTGAGATCGTAAAGCAAATGCTGGAACAGCATGGTGTAGAAGCGGTGTTATTAAATAAGCAGGATTCCTCCTATTTATTTGGAAAGATAGAATTATATGTGCCACAAGAACACGTACAACAAGCAGAAGTCTTAATCGGCGACTATGGTACAACTTCTGATAATCCAAAAGATGTTAACTAGAGCCATTACCGGATTTTTTTTTATCGTAGTTTTGATCGGAGCAATATTATTAGGTCAATATAGTTTTGTCATTTTTTTTAGTTTGCTGGGTACATGGTGTCTATTTGAATTTTACGGCATGGTGAAAAGCGACGCCGTTCGCCCTAATATCATCGTAGGATTAATCATCGCTACAGTACTGGGAATTCTATTAAGTCTGTATTGCCTAGGAATCATTCCATTGAATAAAGTTTGGTTATTCTTGCCATTATTTTCGGTGGTATTTGTGGCGGCCTTATTTCAAAAGCGTCCACAGCCATTTCATGATATTGCGTACACGTTCTTAGGAGTAATATATGCGAGTTTCCCGTTTTTATTCTTCCTTTCATTGGGCTTTATCAAAGGCGAATACAATCCGTACATTCCGCTGGGTTTTATGCTAATTTTATGGTCTAATGATACCGGTGCTTATCTGGCCGGAAGGAGTTTTGGCAAGCGTAAATTATTTGAGCGTATTTCACCCAATAAAACATGGGAAGGTTTCATCGGAGGTATAGTATTGGCGTTTTTTGTCGCACTCAATTTGGCGCAATATTTTGGGTCCCTGCAAAAATGGGAATGGGCGGCTATGGCTATTATAATAGGCGTTTTTGGAACCTTTGGGGATTTAGTAGAATCCATGCTTAAGCGTAGTCTCGGGGTTAAAGATTCGGGTAAGATTCTCCCTGGACATGGCGGCCTACTTGATCGTTTTGACGGATTGTTGATTGCCGCGCCATTGGTTTTTGTTTTTTTATTACTTATTCAGTAATAGGAATTTAGCGTAATTTAATACGATGCTTTTTTAAATTAAGTTTTGAATTTTAGTCTAATATCTTAAATCTAATATCTACTTATGGTTATTCGCTCATCAACGTTTTCTTTTCTAAAAAACCTCAAGAAAAACAATTCAAGGGAATGGTTTCAGGAACATAAAGAGGAGTATGATCTCGCTAATCAGAATGTAAAGGAGTTTATTGAAGCGATGATTCAGCGATTGTCGGAGTTTGATCAGCAGATTAACACCGATATCAAGGCATCTAAATGCATGTTTCGGATTTATAGAGACATCCGATTTTCGAAAGACAAGACACCGTATAAAAGCTGGTTGGCGGCAGGTATATCGATTGATGGCCGTAAATTAGATGGACCGGAGTATTATGTTCATATTGAATCGGGGAACAACTTTTTAGCCGCGGGCTATTGGAGACCTAAAAAAGAGCATCTAGATGCGATACGTCAAGAGATTGATTACAATGCCGTTGAATTTGTCAATACGCTAGCAGCGGGAGGATGGAAGCCGGAAGATTTGTCTCAGGAAGACAAATTAGTGCGTCCACCAGCGGGATATGATCCCAGCGATCCAAATATCGAATTATTGAAGCTCAAGAGCTTTATTCTATATAAACAGTTTTCCGATGAAGAAATGCAAAGTGCCGATGCCTTAGATAAAGTTATTAATACGTGTAAAAATATTTATCCGTTCAAGTTATTCATTCATCAGGCAATTGATATTGATAGTTAAAAATGCGAATTTGCGAATTCACAAATCTGCAAATTCGCAATACCTGCATGCGGCAGGAAAGCACTAGTAAGGAAAACTAATTTTACCCATGCATATTGCTGGGGAATTTTTAATGTTATCGACATGTTCTGGAGCCCCAGCTACTGTTTCATTCGCGAGCAGTGCAAATAGGCAAGCCTCTTTTGCGTCCGGATTCATGTTTATTTGTTGCATGGATTCGATTTTCACCGAAGGAAGACCTTTGCGGATGTTTTCCATTAACAATGGATTATGAATACCCCCTCCACTCACATACACCGCCACCTGTTCGAGCCCTTCGGTCACGCGCAGAATAGCCGTTGTAATTGCCTGTGCCGAAAAGGCATTGAGCGTAGCTAAGACATCGGGATGGCTTAACGAAGCCGTATTTGTCTGCTGTTGGACCTGGCTTAGGTAGCGAAGGTTAAACAGCTCTGGGCCCGTTGTTTTTGGAAAGTCCTGTCGTAAAAATTCTTCTGTCAGTAAGGCCGATAACAATTCATGGTGGATGGCACCCTGTTTCGCGATTTCGGCATCCTTATCCATCTCTATCCCGCAATGAGCCTCTACATATTGATTCATCAGGGTGTTGCCCGGACCAAGGTCTGTTGCAAAAGACATGCGGTCACTATGAGTATGCGGCAAAAAGGTAAAGTTAGATATACCACCAATATTTAATAGAATGCGGTGCTCTACTTCGTCTGTAAACAATAGATAATCACCGTAGGCGGCTAAAGGTGCACCTTCACCGCCCGCCGCAATATGCTTTTGTCGGAAATCGGATACGGTAATAATTCCTGTATGAACGGCGATGTGGTCTCCATCTCCGATTTGGAGGGTACTGTTGGGGAGAGACAAATCTTTAGTCAATATCTGCGGCGCATGAAAAACAGTTTGGCCATGACTTGCTATAAGATCTATCTGGGCAGGTTGAATCTGCCATTCGTTTAGCGCGCGATTGATTAGGTGAGCATGCGCTATGCCGATGAAAGCATTCAAACCACATAATACTTGTTGATCGATTTCCCTTTTTGCGAAAATATCACGGATCCTTTTGCGAAAATCAGCTGTATATTCCATCGTGGCGAAATGAAGAAGTTCCAGTCGGGTATTCCCGCCGCTATTTCGAATGCGGCAGAGTGCAATATCAAGTCCATCTAGGGATGTACCCGACATTAAACCGATGATTAAGCGTTCGCTTTTGTTACTAATATTGTAAAGCCGTTGGATTTGTGCATTCATTCCATAAATATAAAAACCAGAAACTATTATTTGTTAAAAAAAGCAATTTTATCTAAGTTTGGAAAAAAACAGAAAAAATGAATTTTCCAGCAGAATTAAAATACACAAAGGATCACGAGTGGGTTCGTGTAGAAGGAGATGAGGCTGTAATTGGTATTACAGACTTTGCACAACGTGAATTAGGCGATATCGTATTTGTCGATATCAATACTGTAGGAGAGGAAGTGGCAGCAAATGAAGTGTTTGGTACGATCGAAGCCGTGAAAACTGTTTCAGATTTATTCATGCCAACTACAGCTACGGTATTGGCCATCAATGATGCAATCGATGCTTCTCCTGAGCTAGTAAATTCTGATCCATATGGCGAAGGATGGATTATCCGTGTGAAATTAGCAAACCTAGCAGATATCGACAGCTTATTATCTGCAGACGATTACAAATCTGAGGTAAATGCGTAACCAATAAGAATTTTAACAAAAAATGCCTATCAAAACTTGATAGGCATTTTTTGTTATTCGGGAAAATAAGCTTATTTATTTACCTCCCTTAGTTCCACAGTGGATTTAATTTTTGATCCTTGAAACTCCATTTCCGATGTGACATTAGAACTCTTTGTAAAAAAAGTTTTTGGATCCAATATGTAATACCCCGTTGCGGTACCAATCGAATTGCCATCCGCATCGGTGTATTTTCCTGAAATGGCGATAGGATAACCATCCGCTGTTTTTTCTGTGAGTGTATTGGCCATTATGAACTTCGCTCCCAACTGCGCTAATTCAATTTCTGAACTCCAAGATTCTCCAATAGCCACTTCATGTTCTGGGAAAGAAACAGACATACCTTGTATACTGCCCATGTCAAACGCTGCGTCAGGGACATTCGGAAAGTCCATACTGATGATATTTGCTTTTTTGTCCATCACAATAGAAAGTGTGCTTTCCAGCAACGGTTTAATTTGGGAGGCCATCATCTCTTCCATTTGGCTTTCTGCTGCTTTTTCCGAATCATATGATATCGTCATCATCCCCGCATTGATATCGGTACGGATTTTTGTGTATTTGGCCTGATAGGTTATCGATTCGGCCGTAACTTCAGTTGCGGCCATTGTCATGCCCATGTTCATATCCATAATCATGCTTTCTGACCCTTCTATGTCCGATTTCATGATCATTTCATACGTTTTCGTTTCTCCTTGTTGCGGATTAAGACGTAATAGTACTTTTTCTTGGGCGTGGGTATAAACGGTAAAACAGACTAATAATAGTATGGAACTTAATTTCTTCATCGTGTAAGTTTTAGGATGTCAATGTGGAAAGATAATGTTTTCTGCGCGTATTTGCAGCTAAAGCACAAAAAAAGTATCGTTTATAGCGCGCGCATCGTTGATTTAAATATGATTAAATATTATCGCCGAATATATGATAAGGGCTTACTTTTGTATGAGCTTATGATAACATCTTGTTATAAGTAGATAATTATAAACAGGAATAAAAGCACAAAATTGTGTTTTTTTGAGTTGACAATTTTAATGTTATAATTGAAGGTTATAAACTAGATCTCGCGTTACAGTACAAAAGTAACGAGGGGATCTTTTATCCTTTGCGTATAGCTAAAAGAGTAAATGAATAGAGAATTGATTTTTATGAGACCGTGTTTATTGATAATCCCCCTCGTTTTCCTGTCTATTTTTGACTTAAGCGCCGGGGGAAAGAATTTATTTTTTTCAACGGAGGGAGTCAGTAATATAGAGCGGTTTAACTATAGTGTTGAGCGTCTAGGTAGTTTTCTAGGTATAGATGCGAAGGCGCGTAAGCCAATTAAATCCGGCCGTTCTTTGCGGGGGGATGATGTAATATTGGGTCTAGTTACGCCGACCTCGAAGGTCGGCAAGATGGTGCCTACAGCACTTTTAAATACATTGAATCACAAGGAATCCTTTCTGATTTATAGAAAGGACGCGTCGTCCCCATTGATTATCATCGGCAAAGAAGAAGCCGGTCTGTTGTACGGTTGTCTTGAAGTTATCAATCAAAACCGTTATAGCGAGAGAAGAGCGATAAGCTATCAAGACGCGCCGGAGATGGTGTTGAGAGGTACCAGTATCGGTCTCCAAAAAACGGAGTATCTCCCCGGACGGGATGTCTATGAATACCCCTATACTGAAGATCTATTTCCGTGGTTTTACGATAAAGACCTTTGGCTGAAATACTTGGATATGATGCTGGATAATAAATACAATACCCTGTATTTATGGAATGGACACCCCTTTTCTTCTCTGGTTAAGCTAAAAGATTATCCTTACGCTTTAGAAGTAGACGAGGAAACATTTGCCAAAAATGAAGAAATATTTGGTTTTTTGACCCGCGAGGCAAACAAGCGCGGTATCTGGGTGATTCAGATGTTTTATAATATCATTTTACCCAAGCCTTTCGCTGAAAAGCATAACCTCAAGACGCAGGAAAGAAACCGCGTTATTACACCGTTGATCTCCGATTATACGCGTAAGTCGATCGCTGCATTCGTCAAGAAATATCCGAATGTTGGCCTGTTGGTCACGCTGGGCGAAGCTATGGAGGGAGTCGGTCAAGATGATATCGCGTGGTTTACAAAGACGATTATTCCAGGCGTGAAAGATGGGCTTAAGGCAAGTGGCGGGATCATAGAGCCCCCTATTGTGTTGCGTGCGCATGATACCGACGCGCCAGCGGTAATGAAAGAATCACTTCCGCTGTATAAAAATTTGTATACGATGGCCAAATATACCGGTGAGGCGTTAACAACCTATACGCCACGGGGCAAATGGGCCGAACTGCATCGCAGTTTAAGTGCGATGGGCACAGTACACATACAGAATATACATATTCTAGCGAATCTAGAGCCCTTCCGTTATGCTTCGCCTGATTTTATCCAAAAATCGGTACACGCTATGCACGACGTCTATCATTCCAATGGTATACACATCTACCCCCAAGCGTCGTATTGGGATTGGCCGTATTCCGCAGATAAAGCAGATGAGCGGCTGCTACAAGTGGATCGGGACTGGGTATGGTACCAGGCATGGGCGCGGTATGCATGGAAGGTAGATCGCACTAAAGAAGAAGAACAGGCGTTTTGGTCCAATCAATTGAAAGACTATTACGGTATTCCGCAGCAGGATGCATCTAACCTTTTACGTGCTTTGGAAGAGATTGGAGAAATATCACCTAAGATTTTACGGCGGTTCGGTATTACAGATGGAAATCGGCAAACGTCCTCCTTGGGTATGCTGATGACACAGCTTATCAATCCTTTCCGATACGGCCTTTTTACGTTGCTATATGAATCCGAAGCCCCAGAAGGTGAAATGATCATCGATTATGCCGAAAAAGAATTTAAAAACGAACCGCATATTGGCGAGACGCCTATGCAGGTCGCCAATGAGATCGTGGGCCATGGCACCAAAGCCGTGCAATTGCTAGGGCAGATTGGCAAAGCCAGTAAGCATGTAGACGAATTTCAGCGTTTGTTAAATGATGTGTATATTCATCACGCAATGGCAGAACATTACAGCTACAAAGTTAAGTCAGCCATACAGGTGCTCGACTATAAATATTCTGGAAAGTTGGGTTCTTTGCAAGCGGCTGTTCCCGCTTTAGAAAAAAGTGTGGAAGCCTACAGGAAACTAACGAATTTAACAAAGGACTCGTATTTATATGCGAATAGCATGCAGACAAAGCAACGGAAAATACCGTTACGGGGTGTCGATGCTACGTTCAAACATTGGACGGAAGTTTTACCGGTTTTTGAGATAGAGCTCCGTAATTTTAAAGCGGCATTAGATTCCTTAGAACGGAAGGGAGATGTAAAGGAAATAGAAACCAGGTCTTATGTAAGTAGCGAGGTCGTATTGCTAAGCGATGCGCATTTTACCACCTTGAAAAAAGGCGCTAAACTGTACGTAGACCAGGAGTTAGTCGTAACACACCTACCACAGGAGTTAGAAGGATTGCAAGCCGTTACCGTGAATTCGGAAGATCAGAAGTTAAACGGCTATGCGTTGAAATTTGATAGCAAACGTCCTGTTAAAGTGTTGGTAGGGTATTTTAACAGTACCGATAAAGTGTTTGCTCCTAAGCCGGTATTGGAAATTGATGCCTCTGCCAACGACTACGGACAAGCCGAAGCAAAAATTCGAAACGCCATGCGGGTTCAATATATGCCCATGCTTGATATCCACACCTACTCATTTCCCGCTGGACAACAAGAGCTTAAATTACCCAAGGGTGAAGCTGTAATTTTAGGATTTGTGGATGATCGCGAATTGTTGCACCCTTATAACGCCGATATCGATAATCAAGGCGATGATCTAGACGATTTATTCGGCTACTATAAGGAAACTAAACTGTAAATAAGAAAATAGATATGAGAAGAGGCCCATTGTTTCTGTTGTTATTGCTCCCCGCTGTCGTGTGGGGACAGGTAGATCTAGCCACGAAATTGGATAAATACGTAACAAAATTTAACAGTCAGGACAACGAAGCCGTTGTCAATCTGATTGATAATGAAAGTTCTAGCGAATGGCTAAAGGCGAATATTCCCCTTTTTGAGTGTCCAGACACCGATATAGAAGAAATATACTATTTCCGTTGGTGGTCATACCGTAAGCACATCAAAGTGACCCCAGAGGGCACTATCGTGACCGAATTTATTGAACCGGTGAAACATGCAGGCAAGTTCAATTCCATTAGCTGCGCGTTAGGCCATCACATATACGAAGCCCGTTGGTTGCGGGATAATGAATTTCTGAAGGAATACATTGACTTTTGGCTTTACAAAGCGGACGAGGGGCAGACCAAACCACGTTTTCATCAATTTAGTTCATGGCTACCTGATGCATTATTAGCCTATCATAAAGTTTCCAACAATACGTCCTATCTATCTAGCCGAATTAAGGACCTGGACTTGGATTACGAAAAATGGGAACAAGAACGTCAATTGCCAAACGGCCTGTTTTGGCAGCACGATGTAAAAGATGGGATGGAAGAGTCTGTTTCCGGAAGCCGACGAGACGAAAATATGCGGCCCACGATAAACAGTTATATGTATGCCAACGCTGTAGCTCTCGCTGAGATAGCCGACATTGTAGGCCATGCCGATTTAAAGGCAAAATACCAAAAAAAGGCCAGCGAATTAAAGCCCAAACTAATCGATTCGCTATGGGATAAAGAGGAAAAATTTTTCAAGACAAAATTACCAGATGGCCGTTTGCACAACGCACGCGAAGCGATAGGTTTTATTCCATGGTATTTCCATATCCCAGCCGATAATAAGGAATACGCGCAAGCGTGGGACCAGGTGTTGGATACGGCTGGATTCAATGCACCTTGGGGCCTGACAACAGCGGAACGAAGAGAACCGACGTTTAGAACCCGCGGATCCGGACACGGATGCGAGTGGGACGGCGCACTTTGGCCTTTTGCTACTTCGCAAACATTACGGGGTATGGCTAATCTATTGGCCGATTATAAGCATACCGGGAAGATAAGTAAAGCGGATTTCTATCGCGAGGTGCAAAAATATGCCAAATCCCATGTCATGGACGGTAAGCCATATATCGGCGAGTACCAGGATGAAGTTAACGGCGAATGGTTGAAAGGCGATCATCCAAGAAGTAAATTTTATAACCACTCCACCTATATGGATGTGATTATCCAGGATCTGATCGGAGTAAAGCCCCAAGTCGGAAATGTGTTGGAGATCAAGCCTTTGATTCCTGCTGGAAAATGGAAGTACTTTGCATTGACCAACGTAAGGTATCATGGGAAAGATATATCCATTTACTGGGATGAAGATGGGAAAAAGTACAATCAAGGAAAAGGCTTAACCGTGTATGCAGATGGACATAAAATCGCACGTACAGGGAAATTAAAGAATATTAAAATAAACTTAAACTAATATGCTTAAAAAACTATTTACCGGATTTTTAATTGGTATCTCGTTCTTATTTGGTTCAGAGGTAGGTGCACAGGAATTCTTCAATGTGATGGATTTTGGTGCGAAAAATGACAGTTCGGCTATCAACACGCTAGCGATAAAAAATACGATCGATGCTGCAGCGAACAAAGGAGGTGGTACTGTCTATTTTCCTGCCGGAAAATATTTAACGGGTCCTATTCACCTCAAGAGCAACATCACCATTCATATCGATGCCGGAGCAGAACTTCATTTTAGCGATAATTTTGACCATTATTTACCTATGGTCGAATCCCGCTGGGAAGGAACAGAGGTCATCAATTTTTCTCCTTTATTTTATGGGAATGGTTTGGAAAACATCGCTATTGTCGGAAGAGGGTTGATCGATGGACATGGAAAGAATTGGTGGCGGTTTTCGGAGGTCGAAGTTAAAAAGTTAACGGAAGACAGTAAGTGGCAAAAGGAATTCAAACGCCTGAATCCGAATGTACTCGCTCCAGATCTACCCGGGTGGATAGAGCGTGGCTTTTTGCGTCCTCCATTTATACAGTTTTTGAACTGTAACAATGTTCAGATCAAAGACATAAAAATTCAAAATTCACCTTTTTGGACGATCAATCCACAGTATTGTGATAACGTAACCATCGACGGTATAACCATAGATAATCCACCGTCGCCTAATACCGATGGAATTAATCCTGAATCTTGCCAAAATGTACGTATTGCCAATAGTCACATCAGTGTAGGAGACGATTGTATCACGATAAAATCCGGTAAAGACCGTTCCGGTAGAAAAATAAATATTCCTGCGGAAAACTACACCATTACCAATTGTACGATGTTACGTGGCCATGGTGGTGTCGTGATCGGTAGTGAGATGTCTGGTGGTGTAAAAAATATAGTGATCTCTAACTGTGTTTTTGACGGTACAGACCGAGGTATTCGTCTTAAAACTGCAAGAGGACGTGGCGGAATCGTAGAAAATATCCGCGTGAGTAATATTGTGATGCGTAATATCCGGGATCAGGCTATCGTCATGGATATGCAGTACGCAAAAACTGAGGTGGAACCGGTGTCAGAAAGAACCCCAGCATTTAAGAATATCTTCATCAGTGATATGGCTGGAAATACAAATCGCGTTTGTCTTGTAAGAGGTTTATTAGAAATGCCGGTGGAAAATGTAAGCTTTGCAAATATCAACATGCAGGCGCAATCTGGATTCTCACTGGAGAATGCGAAAAATATCAGTTTCCAAAACGTGCAGGTAGACGTCGCAAATGAACCGTTGATTAAGGCCAAAAACGTAGAATTCATGGACCTTCATAAAGTACAAAACTTTACACCTCATCCAGATAAAGCATTAATCGTGTTAGAAGAGGCGAAGCAGGTGAATATCCAGAATAATTTCCCGTATGTAGGCACGAACTTATATCTCGAATTGATTGGAAAAGAAAATGGCAATATTTCCGTTCACAATAATAATTTTTCCAATGTAAAAAAGGTGATAAAAGAAGAAAATAAGGCCGTAAAATTCCTGAATAACATAACTAAATAACATCACATGTATTTGACGCGTTTTTCATTACTATTCCTACTTCTATTTTGTGCAGAAATATCAATTGCACAATATAAGCTATGGTATTCTTCGCCTGCAAAGGTATGGGAGGAAGCTTTGCCGATTGGAAATGGTAAGCTAGGTGCGATGATATATGGAGGCATAGCCGAAGACGAGATTCAATTTAACGAAGAAACCCTTTGGACAGGCTCTCCGCGTGATTATAATGCAAAGAATGCCCATCAGTACTTAGATAGCATTCGTTATTTATTGGAAAAAGGCAACCAAAAACAAGCGGAAGAACTGGCCATGAACGAATTCATGGGGCTGAAAAGCGAAACCGAAGACAACGGCCGCTGGCTGAAGGACGTAGGTGAAATACGCGGAAAGAGCGATGCTCCATCCGCATTTCGTTTTGAGGATTCGCATTGGAAAAATTTTACTGTTCCCACTTACGAAGGATGGGAATCGGCTGGCTTGGAAGGTCTCGATGGGGCACTGTGGTTTCGGAGGGAGTTTGATTTGTCAAAAGCGGATCTATCAAAGGACTGGGTACTCGATCTAAACCGCGTTAGGGACATTGATTACACGTATATCAACGGTACGTTTGTCGGAAACACTGCGGGCGAGGCCGTTAAACGGGGATACAAGATTCCTAAAAATGTGCTGCGTGAAGGGAAAAATGTGATTGCGATTCAGGTGATTAATTTGTTTGGAAAGGGAGGAATTGCTGGATATAAAGATACCGCCCAGCACATTGGTTTGGTAGACAACGAAGGGCTTAAGCATTCCCTAAATGGCCTGTGGAAATACCACGTGCAGGACGCGAATCCCCCCAAAGTGGGTAGTTATCAGGCGTCTTACCAACCATTCGGTATGCTAAAATTGTCTTTTCCACATGAAACGGCAACGGATTATAAACGTGTATTGAATCTGGACGAAGGTTTAGCGGAGGTAACATATACGGCCCGAGGGGTACAATACCGACGCACGTATCTGACGAGTTTTCCAGATCAGGCAATCGGTATCCGGCTTGCCGCGAATAAAAAGAAAAAGGTAAGCTTTAAGCTTGCATTAGGAACCAAGCATGCGCAACATAAGATCGAGAAAGTCGATGAAAATACGCTTTCCTTAACGGTAAATGTTAAAGACGGCGGATTAGTCGGTGTAAGTTTAGTCCGTATTAAGTTAAAGAACGGTACTGCTCGTATAGTCGACAATATGTTGGAAGTTAAGGATGCCGATGAGGCTTATGTATACCTTTCGGCAGCGACTAATTTTGTGAATTACAACGATATCACAGGCGATGGTTATAAAAAGGCATTTGCCATACAAGAAAAAATGGCCAACCAATCCTTCGACGAATTCGCACAGGCCCATCGGAAAGACTATAAACATCTTTACGATCGTTTTGCGATCGATTTGGGCGAACAAAGCCAGCTTACTACCGATGTACGTTTAACCAATTTCGATAAGGATGTCGATCCTTCATTTGTGGCACTTTACGTGCAGTATGGCCGGTATTTACAAATTTCCAGTTCGCGGGAAGGCACACAGCCTGCCAACTTACAGGGCGTTTGGAACCATCAGCTTGAACCATCATGGGGGAGTAAATACACGGCCAACATCAACCTAGAGATGAATTATTGGCCAACCGAGGTGCTGAATTTACGTGAGCTGCATACGCCGTTGTTTCAGATGATCCGGGAGCTACAGGCTGCAGGTACGAAAACCGCAAAATCCTACTACAACGCACGAGGGTGGGTGCTTCATCACAATACCGATATCTGGCGGGGCACGGCACCAATTAATAATTCCAATCATGGTATATGGCCGACAGGCGGAGCTTGGCTGGTGACTCATCTGTGGGAGCACTATCAGTTTAATCAAGATCCGCAATTTATAGCAGATTACTACGATATCATAAAAGGGGCTACCCTATTTTTCAAAGATGTGCTCGTTGAAGACAAATCAACTGGATGGCTTGTCAGTACGCCATCCAATTCACCGGAAAACGGTGGGTTGGTCAAAGGTCCAACGATGGATCATCAGATTATTCGGGCGCTATTCCAGATTTTTGTGAAGTCTGCAGACTTGTTGGATAAAGACCGCGGACTACGGGATTCTATTATGCAAATGCATGCGAAGATCGCACCCAATCAAATTGGCAAGTACGGTCAGCTGCAGGAGTGGTTAGAGGACAAGGACGATCCGGAGAACAAGCACCGGCATGTATCCCACTTATGGGGATTGCACCCTGGGAACGAAATCAATGAAGAAGCGACACCGGCATTGATGGATGCGGCAAAACAAACGTTGAAAATGCGCGGCGATGAAGGGACAGGTTGGAGCCTGGCTTGGAAAATCAATTTTTGGGCTCGCCTAAAGGATAGCGAGCACACGCTGAATATGATCAAAATGCTGTTGCGTCCTGCAGATAGCGACGGCGGGTCTTATCCCAATCTTTTCGATGCGCATCCCCCCTTCCAGATTGATGGAAATTTCGGCGGTGCAGCAGGAATTGCCGAACTGTTTCTACAGAGCCATCTTTCGTACATCGAAATATTACCTGCTTTGCCAGAGAGGCTCGCTATGGGTAGTATCAAAGGGATAAAAGCGCGTGGGGGATTTGAAGTAAACATGGTTTGGAAAGATAAGACGTTGCGCACATTGGAAGTGCGATCCACGGCTGGCAAGCCATTATCTCTAAAGTACAAAGGCAATGCTATTCAGCTAAACACGGAAAAAGGGAAGACATATACATTCGACTCAAGTTTAAAACACGTAAATTAATATGTTCCGATACGGTTATTTCATTCTGATTCTAATTTTTCCTTTTATTGCCTATACCCAGAGTCCACGTGAACAGCTGGAGCTGCATGAGGGCTGGAATACAGTGATGCATGAAAGTGATACATCTGCTTACGAAGGTTTTCAAGCCCTTAATTTCGAAGAAGGGTCGCACTGGAAGCAAGTGCAAGTACCGCATAATTGGGATCAGTACGGTGGTTACCGACGTCAGCTGCACGGGAACTTACACGGTTATGCCTGGTATCGGAAGACGTTTAAACTGAAAAAAAACAAAGGAAATAACAAAAGATATTACCTCTTTTTTGAAGGAGTAGGAGCCTATGCTACGGTATGGCTCAATGAAAAGCGGGTCGGCTATCATGCCGGCGGGCGTACTACCTTTACGATAGACGTTACAGATGCCATACGTGTAGATGGCAAAGAAAATATCTTAGCGGTACGGGCCGATCATCCCGCCGACATTCGCGATCTCCCTTGGGTAGACGGAGGATGTTCGCCGGAGCGCGGGTTTTCAGAAGGTTCTCAGCCGCTTGGTATCTTTCGGCCGGTGTCCCTAATTGTAAAAAATGAAGTCAATATCGTTCCCTTTGGTGTTCATTACTGGAATGATGAAAAGATCGACCGGCAGCAAGCTGTCATTCAACAGACTGTCGAAGTAAACAATACATCTCCTCGTAAGAGAAGGCTAACGCTAGAAACGCGCCTGTTGAATAAGGAAGGAAAGCAGGTCGCGAGATCGTCGCAGGTGGTGACACTTGCCGCAAATAAAGAAGCACAATTTCGGCTGCACGATCTACAGGTTTCAGACCCTGCATTATGGTCACCTGAAACACCTTACTTGTATCAGGCGGAGACCACAGTAGCTGACGGAAAAACGATATTGGACCGGGTAACGACACCTTATGGTATTCGCAAAATCAGCTGGCCAAAAGGATTGCTACCAAACGGGACAAATCAGTTGTTTGTAAACGACAAACCTGTTTTTATACACGGTATTGCAGAGTATGAACACAAGTTGGGTAATTCCCATGCCTTTGACGATGAAGAGATCACAGCTCGCGTAAGCGAAATGAAATCACTTGGCTTTAATTCGTTTCGGGATGCCCATCAGCCACACAATCTGCGCTATCAGGATTATTGGGATGAAAACGGAATTTTACTGTGGACCCAGATGGCAGCACACATCTGGTTTGACAACGATGCTTTTAAGCAGAATTTTAAGACCTTACTGCGTGATTGGGTACGTGAACGAAGGAATAGTCCTTCAGTATTTCTCTGGGGATTGGAAAACGAAAGTACGCTTCCTGAAGAATTTGCACGGGAGTGCACAGACATTATACGCAGCTTGGATCCGACCGCATCTATTCAACGCTTGGTAACGACCTGTAATGGTGGTAGCGGAACGGATTGGGATGTGCCTCAAAACTGGACAGGGACATACGGCGGACATCACAACACCTATGGTGAGGATTTGAAGCGGCAGATTTTGGTTGGTGAGTACGGTGCATGGCGCAGTCTGGAGTTGCATACCGAGCCACCTTATTTGCCCAACCATAACGTGTACAGCGAAGCACGTTTTACCGAAATATTGGAGACGAAGATTCGATTAGCAGACTCGGTGAAAGGTGAGTCTATCGGACATTATCAATGGCTGTGGAATTCGCATGATAATCCGGGACGTGTACAGGGCGGAGAGGGCTATCGGGATATTGATAAAATAGGCCCCGTAAATTATAAAGGGCTGCTTACGCCTTGGGGCGAGCCGACAGATGCCTACTTTATGTACCGCGCGAATTATGCGCCACAGACGGATCCCATGCTCTACATTGCATCCCATACCTGGCCAAACCGCTGGCGTACACCGGGCATTAAAAACCACGTCCGGATCTATTCCAATTGTGATGAGGTCGAGTTGTTTAATGACATCGGACAACAGTCATTAGGCATTAAAAAGCACCAAGGTGTCGGAACGCATTTCGAATTCAACAACGTCAATGTACAGTACAATGTGCTGTACGCCGAAGGTAGAATTAGGGGGCGAGTTGTCGCACGGGATACGATCGTTTTACACCATTTACCAGAAAGTCCAAATTTTAACGCCTTGCGTGACACGGCTTCTACACTGTTAAAGGGCACCGATAGTGCAAATTATCTTTTTCGTGTCAATGCGGGCGGACCGCAGTACGAAGACGCGTTCGGTCAGGTCTGGTCCGCCGATAGACCTTATCATAAGTCGCAAGGTTGGGGTGCTCATTCGTGGACAGATGAATATCCCGGTATTAATCCGGTGTTTGCCAGCCAACGAAGAGTGTTTGACCCGATTCAAGGTACATCCGATTGGCCTTTGTTCCAAACATTCAGATACGGACAGGATAAATTAGCCTATACCTTTGATGTGCCGAATGGCAATTACGTCGTTGAGCTATATTTTGCGGAACCCTGGATCGGTACGGGGGGTGTTTCAGATGCAACAGGACGAAGGGTGTTTGATGTTGCTGTTAACGGTGAGGTAGTCGATAAAAAGCTTGATATCTGGAAAGAAGTGGGACATGACATGGCGTTAAAAAGAACGTATCAAGTTAAAGCCACCAACGGAACTATTTTTATAAACTTTCCGCGGGTGTATGCAGGGCAGGCGGTTGTACAGGCGATAGCCATTGCAGCGGTGTCTGAAGCATCGGATGCAGTGCCGCGGGCCATTCGATCTTACAATCTTCAGGTAGTAGATTCTGTCGAATTAAACCGGCATGCTTGGATGGACACCGGTGATGTCTACGATCAGGAGCAGAATCTATCTATTCATGCGTTGCCTTCCTTCCTTTACGGTTCGGATTACTATACCCTGCGTGATGAAGTTGACTCGGCGGAACTTCGGTTTGATTTCCCGTCAAATTTTTATGTATTGGCGAAGAATAAGCTGTCGGGTTACGAAGATACGCAACAGAAAGTTGTAAACAACCGAGGAGAGGAGCTCTTCGTCTATAAGAAAATTCTCAACGATTCCTTATCGTTTGTATGGAAGCGGCAGGAAGGTGAAGTGGCCTATGCTTTTCAGCTAATGAGTGGACTCCAGCCCGCCTATGACCTTAAAAAGACGGTCGGTTACAAAGCGAATCAAACGAAGATGTATCATTACGTAGGGCTGGTCGACTTTCAGGGACAGGAGCGCTTACAGTTCCTGGGCGATCAGGAAAGTATGGTTGGATGGGAAATTTCCGTCGGCGTGGCCGACGTGTATGCCTTGACGTTCAAATACCACAATGCGAGTACAGAACAGAAGTATGGCTATTACGAAGTGCTAGCTAAAGATGGAACTGTACTGCGGGCGCGTACGCCGGTCGTATTTGAACCCACGAGAGAAGGGAAATGGAATTACCTGGATGAGAATACCGGTACGATGGTCAACGCAGGTACCTATATTGTTCGCATCTACTCGGAGGGGGCGAAAGAAGTGTATATCGATAACCTGGATGTACGGTAGGAACTATGCCCGGTGTAAGTATTTCTTTTTGTAATCTAGTGGCGTCATACCAGTCACCCGCTTAAAGTGTCGGTAGAAGTTAGACACATTATTAAAACCGCATTCAAAACAGATCACTTCTGTCGGCAATTTGTTTTCAACCAGCAAACGGCAGGCGTGGCTGATACGGATTTCGATCAAAAAGTCGTAATACGTCTTTTTGGTCATCATCTTAAAATAGCGACAAAAGGACGTAACACTGAGGTTGGATATGCTGGCAACCTCCTCTAGGGATATATCATTTTTGTAGTTGGCATGTGTAAAGTTGAAGACATCATTCAGCCGGATGCTGTCTGCTTCATTAGAATGGTGAAAAGCGCTCTGCGTTTTCACGATCGTTTCGCATTCTTCACTTTCGGCAATGGTCTGCAGGATTTTCATGAGAGAAATAACCCGGCCCATACCCTCCTCTTGTACACATTCGCGCATTAGTTTGGCTACCGTTTCTTTCGTATCTCCTTTTAGGATTAGTCCACTTTTTGCTTTCTCGTATAGCTTTGGCAACAGGTACATCTCGGGCAATGTCAAAAGCTGCCTGCCTAAACAGTCTGGGAGAAACTGCATGACGATTGCTTCGATAGAATAGTCCGGGTTATTCTGATAATATTCTTCATTGCAACGCCAGGCATGGGATAGTTTTTCGCCCACTAAAATAATCTCGCCAGGGGCAAAACTGGTTATATTGTCTCCAATAAACCGAATCCCTTCCCCCCGGATTGTATAATGTAGCTCTAACTCGTCATGGTAGTGCCACACATTACCAAAGTTAGGCATGATATCATGTCGAGCTGAAAAAGAACTCTCATATTGTACCGGAACTTTTCTAAATAGTGGCTTCATAGATAGTTTCTCTCCTCTGTTTGTAAATCCTACAACTTCAAAATTAGTATATTTTTGCCATGAAAGTATTAATAACGAGAATATAATATAACAATTTGTGTAAAATTTTCTTGACGAATACGGCGTTTTTTTTTGCTACTTTTTTTTTATTCTCTTGTTTTTCAGTTGTTTGTTGTTTGTTTCGCTTTAAATGGCAAAGGCTGTAGTTGTATTTTGTTCTTTTTTAGTAATGGTAAGATGGTATAAAAAATGCTCATGGACGAAAGAAAGGAATAAAAATGGATTAGTTAATTGCCGGTTTTTAGTGCGTAAAAAGGGGCTCAGGTTGAATACACTTGAAACCCCTTTTTTTTTTCATCGGTCATAAGTACAAGTTTGGCTAAGATGGTACAGTAAAAGGATAAATATCGCTAATATAAGGGTTCGTTAGTTTCGTAATTTCATCCTAACAATTATAAACAGAACCATCTAATTAGAGAGATTTCTGTATTATTTATTAGAAACATTTTAGGTCATCGCGAAGTTGCAATGCACTTGAGGGATATAATCATATTTAATGATTTGGATACGTGCACGAGGGCTTTGTCAAGGACTGCAATTATAAACATATAGTTATTACTAATTAATTAAACTATGAAGCGTAAATTTCCTTTCAACACACGTCTTGTAAAGCGAAGCGCTTATTGGTTACCCATTTTTTTGGTTTTAGGTGTGCCTGCAGTAGGCGTCGCTTCCAAGGTGGTTTCCGATCTGGCGTATTCGCACAAGTTAATTAACGTAACCGGTAAGGTGGTCGATAAAGCGGGCAATCCCATAGCGGGCGCCACGGTCTTTATTAAGGGCAGTAAAACGAGTGCGGGCACCGATCAAAATGGTGTCTTCCGCATGAATTTACCTACAGGCAATGAGGTTTTGGTTGTTTCGTTTGTCGGCTATAAATCGCAAGAGATTGCCGTGGATGGCCGCGTTAACCTGAGCATTACACTAGAATCATCTGCAGACAATCTTGATGAGGTCGTGGTTGTCGGGTATGGGCAACAGAAAAAAATCCATTTAACGGGTGCTGTTGAGACGATCAGCGGCGAAGAATTAGAAGACCTGCCCGTGACCAACGTTGGCGCAGCGTTAGCTGGTAGAGTACTTGGTTTAAATGTTTCTGGCGGAGTTCGAAGACCTGGAGGACCGGCGACATTGCAGTTACGGAATCCAATGAGCGTCTCCAAAGACGGGGGTACTAATCAGCCCCTCTATGTGATTGACGGTATTATCCAAGTAACTTCGCAGGGAGCTCCTGACAATTCTCTTTTTAATACCTTGTCTCCGGCCGAAATCGAAAGCCTTTCCTTTTTAAAAGACGGTTCTGCTGCGGTATACGGAGCTAGAGGGGCCAACGGGGTTGTGCTCGTCACCACCCGAAGAGGAAAATCGGGGAAACCGATGATCAGTTATAACGGAAACTATGGGTTCATGGACGCCGCCTATCGGACGGAAATGATGTCTGCATATGATTACGCGAACTACATCAATATCATGAACGGACCCAACGGTGCAAATCGAAGTGCGGAAGATCCTAATTTCTTTTTTAGTCCCGATGAGGTGGAACATTTCCGCACGAGAAGCTTTGATTGGTTAGAGCCCGCTTGGAAAACGGCGCACAATACCAGTCATGCACTTAACATTAGTGGCGGAAGCGACCGCGCAACTTACTTTTCCAACGTGTCGTATGTCAATCAGGGCGGAAATCTAGGTTCCTTGGATTACGATCGATGGAATTTTCGTGCGGGGTCTAGCCTCAATGTTGCGGAAGGTTTGAAGTTAGATTTGCAGTTGTCTGGTAATGCCGAACAACAGGTTAAAACATTTAATAAATTGGGTGGAGAGAATGACGATAATGATTATCGTAATCTAATTACTATGCCGCAGTATATTCCGATGTATGTGGATGGTTATCCGGTCCGCCCGCCCGGCGGAGGAGGCTACCACTATTATGAGATCCTGAGGTTGAACAATCTTTCGGATGGCCGCCGGCGCAAGCTTTCGGTTAATGTGACGGCGGAATACAAATTGCCGTTTTTAAAAGAATTGACTGCGAGATTGAGCTATGGCAGCAATTTCGACAACGGGCGCACCGGTCGGATCGGTACTCACTATATGCTGTACCAGTTTAACCGTGCCGGAGCGAACCAGCATATTTACGATGAAGGAGCTACAGTAGGCAATGCTACGCGTATTAATAATGATAATAGGCTTTCTATTATCAATCAAAGTGGACAGAATAATCAGATTAACTTCTCCCTCAATTATGGCCGCAGTTTTGGAAAGCATAATGTCTCTGGGTTATTCCTTGTAGAACGTAGCGAGTCCGAATCGTACCAGGAGAATTTACTGCGTGACGATCCGCTCTCGGATACCAATGGGCAATTTAATTCCGCATTTGGTACTATCGACGGATCGACCACCCGATACGAAGCCGGTACCTTATCTTATGTCGGAAGGGCCAACTGGTCGTACGGTAATAAGTATATGGCAGAGTTCCTGTTCCGTTCCGATGCCTCCACGCGCTTTGCGCCGGAGAATTACTGGGGACAATTCTATACCTTATCCGGAGGTTGGGTGATTTCGGAGGAAAATTTCTTTAAGTCGTCTTTTGTTGATCTATTAAAGATTCGCTACAGCTTCGGAATCTTAGGCAAAGATGACACGCGCGCATGGCAATGGCGTCAGCGCTATACCTACCAGAATGGAAAAGGCGCGGTGTTTGGAGGCGACAACCCGGCGTCGATGGGTATGAAGATGGAGGTGTCGCCCAACCGAAATGCACGATGGAGCGATGATTATAAAAACAACTTAGGTATTGACGCTACATTTTTAAAGAGTCGGTTATCTACAACGGTAGAACTGTTTTACAACAGGGGTAGGAATATGTTGATGGAGCGTACTGCTACGGTGCCAATTACGGTAGGAGGAAGTATCGCGTCTGAGAACTTTGGGGAGATTGATATGTTCGGAACTGAATTTCAGGTTGGTTGGCGGGACAAAATCGGATCCGACTTCAATTATGGCGGTAGTTTCCGTTTTACCTGGTACGACAACAAGGTGCTTGTCGGCAATTTCAGCCCTCAGGATTTGATGTACCCTTGGAATCCGAAACCAGACAGGTCTAGTGATATAGGTGTTTGGGGATTTGATCATCTGGGAATGTTTAGAAGCCAGCAGGATATTGATGCATACGTTAATACATATAATATTACGTCGCTATTTGGCTTGCCGGTAGATCAGCTAAGACCCGGTATGTTGTACTATCGCGACGTGCGTGGCCCGTTGCAGGACGATGGTACATTTGCTGATCCTGATGGTATTGTGGATGAAAATGACCGGGTACAAATTTCCCGCAGACAGGCAGCGCCATACTTTATTGGTTCTACACTCAATGCTTCCTACAAGGGAATTAGTTTTGAGATGGTGATAGACGGTAGTTTCGGCGGGCACAGAGAGATGGAGGGCTTGATGCGACAGGCCATTCCGGGCAACATCTCCAGCTCGGTGGCTAATAAGCCGACTATTTGGAATGATATCTATGATCCCGAGCTTAATCCCGGAGGTAAGCTTCCTAATCCGCATTGGCTCACAGAAATGAATAATAATTCAGATGTGAATATCAATTCGCAGTTTTGGAAAGTAAATTCGTTGATGCTTCGGGTTAGAAATTTTAATGTAGGTTATACGTTACCACAGGCCATAATGAAGCCTTATGGAGTGGACAATGTGCGTCTATATTTTACGGCCCTTAATCCATTTTATATTTACAATCCGTATAGCTACCGAGATCCTGAGATAGAATTCGATGCGTATCCTGTTTTACGGTCATTTTCGTTGGGTTTAAACGTGAGGTTCTAATTATTACTACTATGAGAAAGAAAACATTAGCATATAGCCTGTTTGCAGCATTATTGGGGCTTTCCTTCCACAGCTGTAAGGATGATTTTTTGCAAGAAAAGAGAGATTTTACCGGTGTCAACGAAGATGTATTTCGTGTTCCCGAGATGGCCAAGGCCTATGTGGACTATATCTATGGTCTGATACAGCCCCCCAATGGAAACAATACGAGTTTGTACTGGGAGCTGGCGGCCGGTAATGCATTCCAGGCCACCACAGACGAAATACCTGGACAATCCGATTTTAATAGAGAGTGGCCGCAGATTTCTATAACCCAATCACACGCGTTGCAGTATTTCGGACAGCGCATGTCATCCAGCATTGCGAACAACTCATGGACGCGCATTCGGCAAATGAACTTGTTTCTACAGGAGGCCGATAAACATGGTTTAGACGAAGAGATTCGTGATTTGTGCAGGGGGCAGCTGTACTTTTGGAGGGCTTGGCAGTATTTTGATTTGGTGAAGATCTACGGGGGTGTCCCGTTGATATTGACGCCACAAGATCCGATTTCTTCGACGGGTTCTGAGAATTCGGTACCACGGAGTCCGACTTCGGAGTGTATAAAACAGATCTGTGCTGATCTTGATTCGGCAATTAATTTGCTGCCCGGGCGATGGGAAGGCAACGATTGGGGCCGGATTACGAGTGGCGCTGCGGCGGCATTAAAGGGGCGCGTTCTCTTGACTTGGGCGAGCCCACTTTTCAACCGAGCTGACGATAGAAACCGTTGGGAAGAAGCTTATCAAGCGAATCTAGCGGCAAAGCAATTGCTGGAGAGCAACGGTTTTGCGCTGTATACGGCAGGTACGGCGCCAGGCGAGGCCTGGGAAAAAATGTTCTTTGTAGAATCCGGAAATCCTGAGGCGGTCATGATTTATGGATTCAATTCAACTACTTCCGATCAAACGCGCAAAAACAACGGTTGGGAGCAGAATGCCCGTTCGAAAGAGATCTTAGGCGCTGGAGGTATCAGTCCGACAAAGCAATTACTAGATGCCTTTCCGATGAAAGATGGGAAGATGCCTGGACAATCTACCTATACGTATGATCCCAATAAGTTCTACAAAAATCGGGACCCCCGTTTTTACAAAACTTTTGCGTACAATGGCGCCCGCTGGCCATATCGGGAGAACCAGAATTTTATTCAGTGGACCTACCGCTGGTATAATGACTCCGGAGACTTGTCCGGAAATCCCAATGCTACTACGGAGACCGAAGGAGCCAATGCAAGTGGAATTTATTTGCGAAAGGGTACAGATCCGAATGGCTCTAATAGTCAAGGTAACTTTAACTTGAGTGGCACAGATGTGATGAAGATTAGGTTTGCAGAGGTATTGCTCAATCTGGGCGAGAGCGCTATCGGTACGGAACGGTTGTCGGAAGGTAAGGAAGCTATTGTCGAAATCCGCAAGCGTGCAGGTGTAGAGAACCTGGATGGAAGCTATGGTCTTTCCAGCGTGAGCTCCCGGGATGAGCATTTTGCCGCTATGTTGAACGAACGAAAGGTTGAATTTGCCTACGAAGGACATCGTTTCTGGGACTTACGGCGCTGGATGTTGTTTGAGGCAGGCAGTCCAACAGTAGCTCGGTTAGGATTTCAAGACCAGGTGCTGGATGGAAGCCGAAGAACAGGTCTGTTTGTAATAGTCAAAAATGCGGATGGTCAACGCTATAAAGCGACTCCTGACCCTTTGCGATCTACAGTAAACGGCAGCGCGCCAATTGTGGATCGGGAACCGGCTCAGTATCCGCCAGGCATTACAACTTTTGAAGAATATTTAGATTATCTATATAGTAATCATTTTGAAGTCGTAGAGAAAGACGATCTAGATCCGACTAATCCAGCCGATTGGACATTCCGATGGTACAATGAATATTATTTCTTCGGTCTGCATCAAAATATACTACTGGCCTCGCCCTATCTGCAACAGACAAATGGCTGGCCCGATTTAACCGGTGGGACAGGTACTTTTGATCCATTGCTGTAAACTAGCGTAAATCTACTTTGTAATTTAGTTTTTAAACTCCGTTACACGACTTGTCGTGTAACGGAGTTTTGTTGTGCAACATACTGATTGTCAGCTAATAAAGTATAGTAATGTGCTAATATGCTATAAAGGTGCCGCAGTGTAAAATAGTATATTTGACGGTATAGGCCTATGAAACATGTACGGCGCTGTCATCTACTGCAGTAGCGACACGTTGTATTTTTAAGTAACGATTATAAACAAATTTAGATGAGAACTTTATTACGAAAGAAAGGCTACGTTCCTTTCGTTTTTATGCTACTTTGGATTGCCGCATGTAAGAAGACGGATAGTCCAGTAAGCAACCTATCCGGCCCTATCGAAAATCTGCGGCATGTGGTGCAAGGTGAACATGTAAAAATCGCATGGGACCAGTCTTCTGAGTCCTTTACCCATTATGTAGTAGAACTCTCTCGGCTGGCCGATTTTTCCGTTCTCAATCAGAGCGTGACACTTGAGCATTCCGTTAATGAACATATCTTTTGGAAGTTGGATCGTGGCGAGGACTATTATTGCCGGATCAAGAAGGTCGATGAGGATACCGAAACCGACTGGGCAACGGTAGATTTTAATACCAGCGAAAGTAATATACTACTGCCAGTTGCACCTGAAGATCTTGAAGGAAAGACCGCCACGGTACGCTGGGATCCGATTTCTTCTGATGTGAAGCTCTCGAAAATCGTGCTAAAGCCCGTTTTAGGCGCAGCTAAGGAATACCCGCTAACGAGTTCCGACCTTAGTAACAAATCCGTTACCATTGAAGGCCTGGATGCCGACATGCAATATGATGTGCGCTTATACGACGGCGGCTTTGTCGTAGGTCGCACCGAATTTATCACGCTGGCCGTGCCAGAAAACGGGGTGTGGACGCTGTCTCCCCATAGTGATCTGTTGATGGCTATCGAGACCAGCGCGAATGGCGACCGGATCGTGCTAAGGCCAGGAGTCTACGATCTCAGCACCCTTATCCCTTCCATTCAGAACAAGTCTATTGCTATAGAAGGAGAAAACGCGGATGACCTCGCTAAGCTCTACGCCCGTAATTTCTTCCTTAATGGTGTAGAATCGGGCATCTCGTTTAAGAATCTGGAGATTTCAGGAACTCGGATAGATCGGTATAATCAAGAGCTATCGAATAGCCAGGATCACCTTTGGAACAATTGGTTGATATCGCTTGATGTAGCCTCTTCCGGCTTAGATGCCATCTCATTTGATAACTGTATTGTTCGGAACTACTGGTCGGGAATTTTCCAGATGAATGACACGAACAGACCGCCACACAAAGTGGGAAATGCCATTCGCATTAATAATTGTATCATACACGATATCGGTGGAAATAATGAATCCCCCACGCTGGCTATCAATGCTGCACAGGTACACAAATTCGAAGTATCTAATTCCACGTTCTATCGCACCAACCGTTTGTTTGTGAAAGTCGATGCAGAGCGTAACGCCGCTAATGTGGTTGATTTTGTCTTCAAAAACAATACTGTTAATGAAAGTTGGGCCGGAGGTTCTTTCGACTTCTTGGCGGTCAAGGCACCATCCAGGTTTTCATTTGAAAATAACAATCTAACCAACATGACGTCCGGCGGTAACTTCTTTCCCAATTTTGCGTATGTCCAAAATACGTTTAACAAGCGGTTGATCAATAGTAATTTTTTCAATGTGAAGTCGAAGTCGACGATCTACGGCAGTAATTCTTCGAATATGCCTGTACACAGCTGGGAATTGCGGCATCCAAATACGATGTGGAATGAGGTTGTTCCGGCATTCACCATGAATGATGGACAGCATCAAAATCCCAATTCCATCCGGGAGTATCCGGTTTCTTTCGATCCTGGCTATACTGATGTGGCTAACGGTGATTTTACGGTTTCCGCATCGAGTCCATTGCGGACGTTGGCACAAGGCAATGCTATTGGCGATCCGCGTTGGTGGTAGTAGAACAGATTGATAAAGATGATTACTAATAATAAAAGATAAACGGATGAAAAGATATATAACACAATTAATAACGCTCGTGCTGATATGCAGCACCATATTTTGGTCCTGTAAGAAGGATCCTGCTACAGGCGGAGGCATGCTGAGCGAAGCGCCGTCTAATATCACGTACATGGTACAGCAAACCAATGTCAAAATTAGTTGGACAAAGCCAGGAGAATCCTTTGATACTTATTTTCTGGAGCTCTCCAAGTTTGCCGATTTCTCGGTGATTGATCGGAGCGAGTTTGTCGACGCCGAGAATGAATCGGTGATTCTGCGCGGATTGGATCTCGCCGAAAATCATTATGTCCGCATCCGGACACAAAAGAGCACACCCGATTCGCAGTCGGATTGGGCGGAGGTGCGTATTACCACCAATCCTTCAGATATCCTAATGCCCATCGCCCGTGAGCATGTTTCCGGAACAAGCGTTACGGTGTCGTGGGATTTCCCGCACACCGATGAATCCACGTCGCAGGAAGTAAGTCATATTGTGTTGATTCCGGAATTTGGTACAACGCGGGAGATTAAACTTTCTGAACAACAGATTGCCGCAAAAACGACGAATATAGACGATCTGGAAAAGGATATGGCTTATGAGGTGCGCATTTATAATAATGCCTTTTTGCGAGGCCGGCAGGAATTTATTACAGGTGCAGAATCGGTGAACGGTGTCTGGACCTTGAGTCCACATAGTGATCTAAAAGATGCCATAGAACGAAGTGTGGATGGTGATCAGATCGTATTGAAAGCAGGCGTTTACGATTTCTGGAATGAAGAAATCATAGTCGATAACAAGCACATCAGTATCCAGTCGATAGGCGATGCCATCGATGCAAAGGTTTATGTAAAGAGTTTTGTGCTTAAAGGATCCGGAAATGCAGGTATTAGCTTTGCAGGGTTAGATCTATCCGGTACACGTGTCGATAGTTATAAGAAAGAGATTCCGAACACAGCCGATACGCGGTGGAACAGTTGGTTGATCCATGTGGATGGAGATGCGACAGGATTTGATGCGGTATCATTTGATAATTGCAAAATCAGAAGCTACTATACCGGTTTGTTGACGATAAACGAAGAGCAGGTGGGAAATTCAGTGTCCATTCATAATACCGTAGTCGGTTATATGGGAGAAGACGGGCAGCATGCGTTTATCAACGTAGGAGCGGCTCGTATCAAGGAAGGAAAGTTTACGAATTCAACGTTTTTCAAGACCAACAAGATGTTTATCAACGTAGATAGGGAGAAGAATTTGCAAAATGATATTGACTTCTTGTTTAAGAATAACACGGTCGATAATAGTTGGAATGCGATGGCATTTGATTTCAAAGCATCGAAGTTGCCGACTGTGGTGCGTTTAGAGAATAACCTGTTCTCCAATATCACCACTGCGGCCAATTTCTTCAACAACTTTGCGCAGGTGGCCAACGATTTTGACAAGCGCTTGATCAACTGCAATTTTTGGAATGTGCGGTCTAAAGCCACTATTTACGGAAGTAACTCTTCTAACATGCCTGTGTATAACTGGGAATTAAGGCATCCCAATAACCGATGGAATGAAGTGGTGCCGGCATTTGTGATGAACGATGCAAGCCATGCCAACCCAAATTCGATTAAAGAATACCCCATGGCTTTTGATCCGAAATACGAAAATGCGGAGAGTGGCAATTTCAAGATCGGAGCAGATAGCGAGCTGCGCGCTGCAGCTGGCGGTAATGCTATCGGTGATCCACGTTGGTGGTAAAAAAATAATGTTAGTTTTTATGGTGTTGTATTCGCCGGATAGCTCTTGCTATTCGGCGTTTTTATTATTAACAGCAGATTTCTGGAAGCTGTTATTTATGGTTATAACCCTAAATAAAGTTTTTTTCAGAAAGTTTTTATGGTTATAACCATAAAAACTTTTTATTTTTCTATATCTTTATGGGTATAACCCAAAAGATAATGATATTTAGAAAAAATTATATTAAACAGCTCAAAAAATTTATTGATAAGCCCCAAATCAAAGTAATTACTGGCATCAGGAGGTCGGGCAAGTCCACCGTGTTGGCCATTCTAAAAAATGAGTTAATGCAGTCTGGCGTGCCAGAGGAGAGAATTATCAGAATAAACTTTGAAAGTTTTAACTTCCAATCTTTAACAGATGCGAAATTATTATACTCCTATGTCCAGGAGAGAATAATAGGCAATAAAAGATTTTACATCTTGTTAGATGAGATTCAGGAGGTGAATGATTGGGAAAAAGTAATTAATGCTTTTTTGGTGGATTTTGATGTGGATATATATATTACTGGTTCTAATTCGAACCTTTTATCTTCCGAATTGTCTACTTATTTAGCAGGGCGATATGTCGAAATTTCAATTTACCCGTTATCTTTTAGCGAATATCTTGAATTTAAAGCAGAATATTTCCCTTCAGATTCTAATCGTGACTTTACATATTACTTGAGAATGGGAGGCTTTCCAGTAATTCATACTGTGAATTATGACGAGGAATCTGCTTACAAAGTTGTCCATGATATTTATTCTTCTGTTATTCTACGAGATACCGTACAGCGGTACAAGATTAGAGATGTCGAATTGTTAGATAGAGTTATAAAATATGTGTTTGACAATATAGGGAATACGTTTTCGGGCAAAAATGTCGCTGACTATTTTAAAAGTCAGCATCGTAAAGTAGATTTGAATACCATTTATAATTATCTCCATGCACTGGAAGGAGCTTTCGTTATATATAGAGTACCACGTTATGACATAAAAGGCAAGGAAATATTAAAAACACAGGAGAAATTCTTTGTGAGCGATGTTTCTTTGATATATGCAAATTTGGGGTTTCGCGATAGAATGATTGCTGGCATATTAGAGAATTTAGTTTTTATTGAACTTAAACGGCGCGGTTATAAGGTGTTTATTGGAAAACTAGATACGGTTGAAATTGATTTTGTTGCCGAAAAGTTAGGACATAAGCTGTATGTCCAAGTTGCTTACAAACTGGAAAGCGAGTCGACGGTGAAACGTGAATTTTCACCATTATTAGCAATCGAGGATCAATATCCAAAATATGTTGTTACAATGGATGATTTTTGGAAGGATGATATTGAAGGAGTAAAACACCTTCACATAGCAGATTTTCTGCTCGATGAGAGTATATAGCATAAAAAGCCTAATCTTTTTTGAGATTGGGCTTTTTACATTTTTATCGTCGATTCCTCGAGATGCGTAATTAACTTATTGTGTCAACGTTGTTACCTAGATTGCGGTAGTTGATTTTTTCCTGGGGGTTCGTTCCATTCAGGTATTCCTCCACATTGGTATACCCATCACCATCAGAATCGATCGTACCATCGCTCGGGTCGTTAGGGTTTAGGCCGTGTTTGATTTCCCACGCATCAGGCATGCCATCGCCATCGCTATCGACAGGAACTTGAGCCGGGTCGAACGTTAGGTTAGGATATCCACCTACCTCGGCAACGTCTTTGATGATACCTGTTGCTGTCGTTGGCCTTCCAGAGCGGACCGTCTCTACTACACGGGTGTCTACTGCGTCGCGTTTCGGCAATGTTGCACCAGCTTTTGCAAGAACCGATTCGAATGCAACTTCGGCAGTCTGGTGAGGAGCCACCGGCCAACCTTCGAATGGTGTATAAACACGAGCAAACTTTTCGGACTCACTTTCATCGGGAATAATAGACCCTTTGGTTTCCTTTGTACGTATCCCAGCCCAGTTGTTGTTCGTTACTTCATCGTTGCCATGCATAACATTACCAGCCACATACCATTTCCCAGGGCGGTTTGGTTCTTTAGGATACCATTCACCTTCACGCCACGCGCTACCGGGAGAGTACATGCTGCGTTGTTCGATACGTGCAAATATAGCACGCATGTTGTCATTCGTCGCCGGCCCTGGTTTGTAATAGTTGTTGATCACATTGATCGTTGACGTTTCATCACCACCATCCATCGTACGGTGGCGCCAATTAAACACGACATTATACCGATAATCAAAAGGCCCGGACATGCCTATCGACGGGTTTCGTGCGGTGTTGCTCGCAAATAAGTTGTGGTGGAAGGTCGATGGATTTCCTCCCCATGTACCACCAAATGCGTGCCCTCTGGCATCAAGCGCCTCACTGGAGATGGTCCATTGAATAGTAATATTTTCTGCAGGATCTTTGATCTGCGTGCTACCGTCGAGCGATGGCCTCATGTGCCGGTAGAGCGAGATGTTCTCGTCCATACCCCAGCTTGTCGAACAATGGTCGATTATAATGTGGTGGTGTGGGTTTCCACCGATGTTATCATCGCCTTGTCCTCCGACAGGCACACCGCGACGTACGCGTAGGTGTCGGAGTATCACATTGTGCGTGTTGATATTCAACGTACCGGCTATACAAATTCCGTCACCGGGTGCAGATTGCCCTGCAACGGTGATATCAGGATGATTGATGTTCAAATCACCATCGACCTTAATGGTACCCGCCACTTTGAATACCACAATACGAGGACCCTCGGCTTCCAATGCGGCGCGTAAGCTTCCGGTACCGCTATCGTTAAGATTAGTCACAGCAATCACTTGGCCACCACGTCCGCCTGTGGTAAACATACCGCCTCCCCATGCTCCTGGGAATGCGGGGATCGCACCTTCAGGCAATCGCGGCGGATGCGGTGGTATTTGTCCAGATGCAGCTTGTCCGTGCTGCGCATATGCGTCTATGGTTGGACATAAGGAAGCGACTGTAAGCAGCCCTGCCATCATAATTTGATAGGATGTTTTCATTTTCATGTTATTCGTAGTAGGATGTTATCATTTGTTTATAAATTGTACTTAAATATACAATAAGCGCAAATAAATAAATGTAACAATTATGTTTAACACGTTGTTATGTCGATAATAAAAGAGATCAACACCATCGTTTAGATTCTTGATGCATCTATTATTGCCTGCTTTATTAAAGAGGTGAGAAAACTTTTTGATGTCAATATAATACAATAAAAGGAAAACTTTATACAATAGATCTTAGAGGTTACAGTCTTGTTTGCAGCATCAACTATTTACTTGTCAATAAAGCATTCCAACAGCAGAACGGGCAAAAAAAGGCCTAACTGCTAAGATCGGTTTTGTATTCGGTTTTGTATAATGCGGGTGGAGGTGTGTAATTCAACGTCAGCTTTTTATACCTTTGTGCTGTATTGAACGTTAGTGCTCTTAACTTCCCACTTTGATGTTACCCAATCCCTTAGATGCAAGTCGAGCAGAAAGAATGACAAGAAGTGACATAACAAATAGAACGAAACTTACCTAATAAAGATGGATGAACTGGAGATATACTTGAGGAAGCTTGTCCCTTTTACCGAACGTGAAATGGAAGTCTTTACCGCTCTGTTTTCTGAAACCAAGCTTAAAAAGAACGAATATTTTGCTAAAGAAGGAGAATTTTCGGTAAAGATAGCCTTTGTTTCAAGCGGGGTAATGCGTGCATTTTTTCGCAATGGATCAGGAAACGAATACAATAAAACCTTCTTTACGGCTTCAAATTTCGTGGCCGCATATTCATCAATAACAACAAAACAGCGGAATTTAATAAATATTCAGTGTCTCACTGACTGCATACTGTTTGTGGCTGATTTTAGACAAATCACCTCGCTTTATGAAAAATATCCAAAATTTGAAAGCCTCGCCCGGATCATTGCAGAATACAAGTTTGCCATCAAAGAAAAAAGAGAGATAGAACTTGTCACCATTGAAGCAACAGAACGCTACGAAATTTTCAAAAAAGAGCACCCAGATTTAGAAAACCTCATCAACCAATACCATATTGCCTCCTATTTGGGCATTACACCAACCCAACTGAGCCGTATAAGAGCCAAAAGGTAAAATCTTTACATATGTAAATGCTTTCAGGTTTTATTCTCGTGAAATTTGCTTTAACGATCACGAGTATGAAACTGAACAACAACAAAATCCTGATTACAGGAGCTTCCTCCGGAAGGCGTATCAAACTAATAGATACGAGGTAAATATTCATAACTTAAAACTTTTGAGAATTATAAACAGGATCAGTCCAAAAATAGCGGATAGCATAATGAAAGGTATTACAATTTAAAAACATATAATATGAAAATCAGGACTTTAATAATAATGGTGCTGCTGTCCTACACAGTTTCCGCACAGAACAACAACGTATTATTCGTGATGAGTGCTGCAGATACATTACCGTTAAACAACGGCAAGAAACTTCGGCAGACCGGTGTGTTTCTGAATGAGCTTTATCTTGCCTATCAATCGGTAACAGAAGCCGGCTATGCCGTTGAGTTCGCAACCCCGAACGGAATCGCTGCTACCGTGGATGAAGAAAGTGTAAACGACAAGTATTGGAAAAATAATTTGGACGTAAAAAATAAGGCGTTAACATTTGTTGCAACAGATAGCCTGTTTAATAACCCCATCACGCTCGAGGAGGCCATCGAAAAAAGAATTGATTATGCAGGCTTGATTATTCCAGGCGGACAGGGCTTAATGGTAGATCTTAAAGAGGATATTAACATTCCCGTTTTGTTGAAGTACTTTGCAGTAGCAAATAAACCGACTGGGCTTATTTGCCATGCGCCAAGTCTTATCTTAACGATACCAAAGGAGGAAAATCCGTACTTAGGATTTAAAGTTAATTCAGTTTCGCCATTTGAAGAATTTGTTATTGAGCGCTTTATCATGAAAGGGAAACCAGAAAGCAGAAAAATAGCGAAACAGTTAAAGAAAATGGGACTAAAATACAGGCGCAAGTTGCCAAAATCAAACTTTGCCGTGAAAGACAGAAATTTGGTGACCAGCCAGAATCCATTTTCCGGAGCTGCGTTTAACAGATTATATTTAGAGGCATTGACGGAATATCGGGAAAAGGCAAACAAGAAATAACTTATCATGTCTCTACTACACACCCCCACTACCGTCCGCTTTTCGTTGCCGTATAGAAGCACCTTACTTTACATCTTTGTCTTTTTATACAGCTGCACGCTTCGCTTGGATATACTGCCATTTGCGGTAAGGGGGAAGATTAAATGCGCAATGTGCGTGTAATACAGAACACATAATTAGGAATAAAATTTTGAATAATAAATTGATAATGATTAATTTAGTATCTGTAATCAATTTGCTATACTTATGGATGTATCGTTAAATATACACCCGCCATGTAAAAAAGTGTCTTTTGACAACAAACAATTTGCAACGGTAAGATCTAAGGAAATAAATCAAGAAGATGATGTAAAAAGCCAGGGTTTGCATTTTCGGGCTTATCGGTGCCCCGTGTGTTCCAAATATCATTTGACGAAGATGGAAATGGCGCTAGCACGCTGGATTAATGACATTGCTTACCGCAACCAGCTTCGGGAGGAGGCCTTTGTAAGACGTGAAGTAGCCTATTATAACAGGCGCAATCGCATTCGGGAATGAAATATGTTAAATTAGCTTGCATCACTCCTACTTTGATTTCATTAGATAATTTTGTAGTTTTGGTATTGCTAATAACTTATGATGCCACTCACGATTCAAGATGATAAGGATTTGCTTTCTAGACTAAAGAGAGGTGATCATAATGCTTTTCAGGAACTTTATTGTCAGTACGCGCCGGTAATATATAGCCGTCTAAAGAAATTGATCCACCACCAAGAGTGGGTCGAAGAACTACATCAGGAAGTATTTCTCAAAGTGTGGGAGAATCGGGCTAAAATCAACGATGATGTGCCTTTTCAAGCGATTCTCTTTCGGACGGCAAAAAGTCTTGCCATAGATTTTTATAGAAAGGCAATTCGTGATAAGAAGATGCAAGAACAGTTGATCGATATAGTGACCGAGTATTATGTATCGGATCCTTCTTTTGAAGACAGTGAGATCAACAAGTCCCTGTATTGTGCCATAGAAAAACTACCTCCACAGCGCAAAAGGGTTTTTTCATTGATTAAATTGGAGGGGAAACGTTACGAAGAGGTAGCTAAGGAGTTGGATATCAGCCTTAGTACCGTCAAAGACCACATGGCCAAAGCAATGGCTTTCCTCCGTGACGAACTTACAAAAAAACAACTCAGCCTTCTCCTATCAACTTTTTTGATGGAGATATATAAAGTTTTTTCTTAAGCAAGAGATTTTAATTCCCTTTTTTTGGTGTTGTAACACTTTCATTCATAGCCTTATATGTAAGTGTGTTTACATTTAGTCTGTCTTCTCTAGAAACTCGCGTGATCCAAAAGATAGAAAAATTAAATTATTTTCATTCCCGAGCAGAGACTTTTTGATATTTCTTCGAATATGTATTTATAAGCAGTCGCAATTGCTGACACATTATGATTAATTATAAGGAACTATATACCCGATTTTTAAACTGTCAATGTTCAAAAGAAGAAGCCAAACTACTTTTGGAGCACTTTCGATCCGAAGAAGGAGATATGGAGTTGGTCGCTTTGATCGAATCGAGGTTGGCGGAGGAAACGGACATAACAGAACTTGCTGCGGAAGATCAGCAGATCATATCCCTCATCGGTCGGCGAATAGAAAAAGTTACCCAAAGAAGATACCCTAGATTGAAAAGATGGTTGCCGTACGTTGCCGCAGTGTTGCTTGCCGGCATAACATTGTCAGGATTACTGTGGGGAACGTATATCTCTAGCTATTTTATGAATGAACGTCCCATAGATGTTGCCTCAGATGATATTCTCCCCGGAGGCAACCGTGCTACGTTGCATTTAGGCGATGGTCAGGTAATTGCGCTGAATGAAGATCAAAATAAAATCATTTTGGGTGAGGATCATATTACTTATGGAAACGGAGCTATTCCTGTTTTTGGGCAACATGAATTCCGTTCCTCTTCGTTTTCTGATACGTTGACATTGACCACGCCAAGAGGAGGAACCTACCAGGTCACTTTGCCCGACGGGTCTAATATCTGGCTCAATGCAAATACTACCTTAAAATATCCGACAAGATTTCGCCAAGAGCAGCGGGTGGTCTTTCTGGAAGGTGAAGCTTTTTTTGAAGTTGCTGCCCAGTTTTCACGCCAGTCAATGCATAAATATAGGATCCCGTTCAAAGTAATCTCTCATGGACAAGAGGTTGAGGTGCTGGGTACAAAATTCAATATATCAGCCTACAAGGAAAATATGCATATGCAAACCACACTAACCGAAGGGAAAGTAAGGATAGGAATCCATAGTTCTAGACCTGTGTCCAGCTCGCCGACAAAAAATGTTATGCTGATGCCAGGGCAGCAAGCTGTAGTGTACGATCAGGCTATTGAAGTGAAAAACGTAGATACAGAACCATACATAGCCTGGAAAGATGGATTTTTCCATTTTGATCATGTTTTGCCAAAGGTGGCCATATCCGAATTGGCTAGATGGTATGACCTGGACGTGACGTACGAAGGGAGCGTGCCTGAGGTAAGAATTTTTGGAATCGTAAGCAGGGATAAGCCTTTGCATGCTGTCTTGAAATCTTTGGAAAAAAGTGGATTAGCTTTTAAGCTTGTACGGTCATCCGGAAGGAATAAACTAATTATTCTAGGGGAAGATAGATTATAAACCAATTGTAAAACTAAAAAAGGAGGGGGGTTATGTAAAGAATGAACTGATTATCAATCCATTAAGGTCCATTCACAAAAAAAAGCGGATGATGCTTGCTACATCATCCGTCAGATTTGTCTGGATCAGTTATCGGCCATTCTTGAAAAATCAGCCGAAAAACGATTATCTAACCATACAAACATTACAAATATATGATTTTTATACGACGTCTGAAGAGCTTCGGTAGGTTCTTCAGCTACCAATTAGTTATAATGATGAAGTTAGTGATCCTCTTAACATTTATATTTTCACTTCAGGCTATTGCGGAGATCAAGGCACAAAAGATCACTTTGAACGCCAAGAACTCCACGCTTCAGAACATCATGAAGCAGATCCAGAAACAACAGGGTTATTCATTTCTATTTCGTGGAGAGAATATTGCCAAGACACGGGTGACGTTTAAGGCCGAAAATATTGATTTCGCGGATGCTATGCGGATTCTTGTCGAGAACAAAGGTTTACAATGGTCGCTGGAAGAGGGTATTGTTACAATCTTTGCAGATCAGAAAGAATCGAGGAATCATCCTGGCCCGAGGCATGCTATCGCTGAAGATCTACAAGAGAAGGTGATCTTCGGTAAAGTAAGCGACGAATCGCGTCGGCCGGTTGCTGGAGCTACGATCCAGCTGAAAGGAACCGATAGGCAGACAAAGACAGATGATGAAGGGAACTATCGAATACTGATCCCTGCGAACTTTAGTGGAACTGCGGTATTGGTGTTTTCCAGCATAGGTTTCGAAACAATTGAAACCAATGTCAATAATAAAGGTTCCACAGATGTTTCGCTGAAACCAGCGATAGGAGATATGGACGAAGTGGTCGTCGTAGGCATGAACTTCAGGCAGACGAAGCGATCAGTGACTGGTGCAATGGCGACTATAGAAACCAAAGCGCTTAAACAAAGTCCGGTGGCCAATCTGAACAACGCGTTGGCGGGTAGATTACCAGGATTGATCACCGTTCAGTCTTCGGGTCAACCTGGGCAAGACGCGGCAGCCATGTACATCAGAGGCGTAGGTACATATGGACCAAATCGAGCTCCTCTGGTAGTGATCGACGGACTACCCCGTGGACAAGGAAATTTTAGTCAAATAGATCCGAATGAAGTTGAATCTATTTCTATATTAAAAGATGCCAGTTCGTCTGCGCTATATGGGATACAAGGTGCGAATGGTGTGATTGTCGTAACCACGAAACGGGGTAGCTCTAGCCAGAAACCCAACATTGACTTTACTACCCAGCAAGCCATTCAAAGCCCATATCGGTTGCCGCAGAATATGAGCGGATATGATATCGCAAAATATTGGAATGAATGGGATATCAACAGTGATCTACTTCCAAGATTTAGTGAACAAGCATTGGAGATAGTCCGAACAGGTGCCGATCCTTACCTTTATCCGGATGTCAATTGGTTTGATGAAATTTTAAAGAGTTCCTCTCCCCAAAGCCATTATAACCTCAATATCTCAGGAAGTTCCAATCGAGTACGGTATTTTGCATCGGGTAGTTATATCAACCAAGGGACACTCTTGAAACATGATGATGAGTTTTTTGACAACTATGGTGTTAAGAGCAAGTTTGACCGCTATAATTTTAGATCCAATTTAGACATTGAGGCTACTTCATTATTATCTATTCAGATTGATTTGGCCGGGAGGTTAGAAAACCGTGTGGGGCCAGGATCTGGTTTTGAAAGTATCTTCAGCCATTTAACCAATATGTCACCCGTCGCGCTTCCGGTATTTAATCCCGATGGCAGTCTGGGCGCGGCAAGTAATGTTGAAATCCCATATTATCAGAACCCGTATGGCTCCGTTACCAGAGGGGGGTATTATACCAACACAACAAATGTTATGTACGGAACACTCTCCGCAAAACATGATCTGGGTTTTTTGGCGAATGGTTTAGACGCACAGATGTTTTTTAGCTTTGAAAATAATAACTACAAAGGCACCTCTAGATTACAGCAGTTTGATATGTTTTGGTATAGGGGGGCTGATCAACAAGGTGCGCCTATTTACCAACAGACAGATGTGGGAACCCGGCTCACTACTTCGGGAACGAGCGCTATAGAAAGGTCAAATTACCTCGACTTTCGACTAAATTATAGAAAGAACTGGAACGAGCATAACTTCAGTGCCCAGGTTTTGGCAAACCGGACATTACGTGTACTGAACGATGAGCTACCTTATGCATATCAAGGAATTAGTGGAAGGTTGACCTATAATTTTAAGAACAGATATTTCGTCGAAACAAACATGGGGTTTAATGGCTCTGAAAATTTTCCACCTACTCGCAGATATGGTTTTTTTCCAAGCGTATCGGCAGGATGGATTGTTAGCGATGAACCCTTTATGGAAGTGTCCGGTATAAATTATTTGAAAGTGAGAGGCTCCTATGGTGTAGCTGGAAATGATCAAGTGGGGGGAAATAGATGGCTTTATATCAGTGATTATGCACCTGGCGGAGGCTTTTCCTTTGGAGAATCTCCATCCGGAAGACCTGGTTATAATGAAAATAGAGTAGGTAATCGTTTTGTCACATGGGAGCGATCGCAAAAATCTAATGTCGGGTTTGAAGTGTCGATCTTGCCCAAAGATGCCCTTCAGCTCACCTTCGATGTTTTTCGTGAATACAGGGCAAATATCCTTACTGCTCCCGGGTCAGTGCCAGATTATGTAGGAATCGGCAATTTGGCTCCTAGGAATACCGGAGTTGTTCTTAACCGTGGGTTTGAAGGAGAACTACGATTTAACAAATCGTGGAATGATGTACGGATATTTTCGAACCTGATGTTTACTTACGCTCGTAACAAGGTTTTGCAAAATGATCAACCTACACCGATGTACGGATATCAAAACCTTGTCGGTTATGAAGTGGGGTATACCATTTGGTACAAAGCATTGGGGTTTTTCAACTCTGAAGACGAGATACTGAACAGCGCTATACAGAATTTCGACAGCAAAACGATTCCGGGAGATGTAAAATATATGGACGTAAACTCAGACGGAGTCATTAATGCCTATGATAGAGTCCCTATGCAGGTTCAAAATATACCACGTTATATGGGGGGGCTTTCTATAGGCGCGACGTATAAAGGATTCGACATAAGCTTATTATTAAACGGAGCAATGGGTGGTACAGCCGATATGGTACCTTCGTCTAGAGATATCGCACAGCTGCAACGTTGGACATCAGAAAGCGCAGAAAATGCGCGTCTTCCTGCTCCGCGTAGATCAGAAAACAATGCCCTGTACTCCTCACTATTGCTTCATAACACAGATTATATAAAGCTGAGAAACATGGAACTGGGATATGAAATCCCTCCTCAGTGGCTTAAAAGCGTTAAGCTATCCGCTGTCAGAGTATTTGTAAATGGCCAGAATTTGGCGGTTTGGGATAAACTTTGGATCAAAGATCGTGACCCGGAAGCAACCAGCAGTTGGGATGTGCCGTATCCGATACAGCGCATAGTAAATTTTGGTGTTAACATAAAACTATAGACCGATGAGATTATATAAATATATAGTGGCTTGCAGTATCATCTTGCTATTAGGGTGTGGTAAAGATTTTTTGGAGCGTGCACCGAGTGACTTTATTGATGAAAATGAAGTCTTTTCTAACCTAGATAATGCCGAAGCATTTTTGAATAATGCGTATACATATCTTCCGGATTTTCTCAATAAGGGTGGAACGGGAGGCGACTACAATCTTGGCTCGGGAACCGGTGAGGGTGTAAGTATGTGGAACGACTATACTAAAATGTCGGTAGATTTTAACAACGGTAATTGGAATCCAAATTCTTTTCCTCTGGATTACAGATGGAGTCAATACTATAATGCGATACGTCGAGTTAACATATTTCTGAAAAATTATGAACTGCTTCCGGATGAAGCTGGTACCCAAAACAACTTGCTCAGAAAGCGGAGAATGCTGGGAGAGGCCTATGGACTTCGTGCTTTCTATTATTTTCAGTTGATGAAGATGTGGGGAGAAGTACCTATCATAGACCGACCTCTGGATTCCAGTAATGAAAGTGATTATCTAATGGGGCGAAACTCTGTAGACGAGGTTGTTGAATTTATAAAGAAAGATATCGATCAAGCTATTATAGCCCTTCCTCCGAGGATTGGCGGAGCCGAATATGGTCGATTTACCGGTCTTACAGCTCGCGCTCTATTAGCTCGTACTCTTCTCTATTATGCCAGCCCACTGTTCAATCCACAAAATATAGCGATGCGATGGGAAGAAGCCGAAACCGCCGCTGAAGAAGCATGGAGGCTGTCTGAAGTTAACGGACACACGCTTTCATTGCAACCACTTAATAACCGTCAGGCTTATGAACGAATTTTCGTAGAACTAAATAATGCGGAAGTGATATGGTCTCGTACTTCCGATTCCTATTGGTGGGATTTCTGGGCAGAGTCTTTGGGTTATGGGGGTTGGTATGGCGAAGCGCCTATTCAGGAAATGGTCGATTCCTATGAAATGCAAGCTACCGGCCAGTTGCCTGTATTGGGTTATAATGCAGACGGAACAGTACAGCCCAATCCGACTTCTGGATACGATCCAAAAAGCCCTTTTGCAGGCAGAGACCCCCGCTTCTATCAGTCCATTCTATATCACGGAGCGCAGTGGAAAGGGCGTCAGATCGACATCAGCCCGGGAGGTCGTGATTATTTTACCGATCGTCCGCGTGTCAATTATTCTTGGCGAAAAGGAATGCTCGAAGAACGAAACTTGGTAACGGAGACAGGGATGAGCGCACGGAGGTTTGTACTTTTTAGATTAGCCGAATTGTACCTTAACTATGCAGAGGCGCGGAACGAGCGACTCTCTGATCCTGATCAGCACGTGTATGATGCGGTGAATGCTATTCGCCTGAGAGCAGGTATGCCAAACTTACCAACAGGTCTTTCCAAAGAGCAGATGCGCGAGAGGATCATTCGGGAGCGTAAAGTTGAATTTGTTTTGGAGGGGCTGACTTTTTGGGATGTCAGGAGATGGAGAACCGCACATATTGTAGATGTCGGTCCTGTAAGGAAGATTTATGTAAATAATCAGGGAGACTTTACCTATCCCATTTGGAGTGTACGGGTATTCGATCCGAGCAAACATTATTTCTTCCCTATCCCCCAACTGGAAATTGATAAAAACCCCATGCTGATACAAAACCCCGGATGGTAAAGCTTCCATGTACATTGTATTTGAAAAATAAGTGTTGTTAAAAAAATAAAATTTAAAGTAAATGGATATTAAGAAGTATTTGGCTGTTTTTATTATTCTTACATTACTCTCTTCCTGTAAAAAAGAAATCGAGTTAGGAGAATACAAGCGAGTATATATGCCCCAATCACTCAACTCACCGCATTCCTATACGATATCATTAAAAGATGAGGAGACGAGGATTGTAGTTGGTGCAGCCTTAGGAGGAGTGGAAGCATCGGAACAGGAGATCGAAGTATCCTTTCGGGTCGACCCGCAATTAGTAGATCAGTATAATCAAAATAATGCAACTACATACCGCTTATTGCCAGCAGCTGCCTACAGGTTCTCTTCCGACAAAGCGACTATTGCCATTGGAGAAATTAGCTCTCCGGTGATTGAATTGTTGGTCAATGGATTTGGTACGTTGCAAGTAGATCAAGAATACCTGCTTCCAATAAGTATAGCAGACATATCTGCAGGTGTGGAATTCAACGAAGATCTTAAGACTGCCTATTTTCTTTTTAGAGTCACGCGCGAATTTATAGATCGGAGTTCTTGGACGGTATTCGATACGTCTACAGAAGAACCGGGTGAGAATATGTGGGGTGGCACTGGTGGTGGTGAGGGACGCCATGCAATAGACGGTATGACAGGCACTTACTGGCACACGCAGTGGGATGGCGGTCAGCCAGCGCCACCCCATCACATAGCATTCGACATGGATAATAATCAAACCGTCAACGGGTTCGTCCTAATTAACCGTAATAATCGATTGCTGAATGGAGGTAATCCACAGAATATAACTGTTCAGTTCAGTACGAGTGGCTCTGTATGGAGTCAGAAGGAAGAGTTCATCCTGGAAAACATAGACGGTGAGCAGCAAATAGATTTGGCCATTGCCGTTCAAGCTCGATATTTTCGGATTACCGTTAATAGCACGTATATCGACATGATTAATAACCGGCCCAATCCTTCCACGCATATAGCGGAAGTGTATGCCTTTTGATTAGTTCCTGGTAAATGTCGAGCAATATCGGTAGATAATCTGCCGATTTAAACAATACATTTTATATAAAAAAAAGAGTAATGAAACGTCATATATACACCGCAATAGCGAACATAATCCTTTGGATTACCACAATAGCCATGTCAATGGCTTGCTCGAAAAGCAGTCCACAGATCAATGATGAGGATAATCCGCTACCGACAGAGAAGACTGTAACCTTCTACCCCAAAACTACAGGGCTGATCAAGAATCCGATGATGGGATGGGGTATTTACAGCGATTTATCCGATTATACCGATAACTATGCCGGCGATATGCAATTCTGGACAAAATTCGATGCATTAAATATTGATCGGTATGCTACTCACCTCTATATCCGTTGGCCATGGAGTGCTTATGAAGGGGCAAAAGGTCAGTACGCTTGGGATACGAATCCGTTTTTTAAGCTGTTGGTGGAAGGAGCGAAGCAACGAGGCTTAAAGCTTGCTTTCCGAGTATATGTAGACAGTCGCGACTACGCGACTTCTTCCACGCCACAATACGTGAGAGATGCGGGTGCTCAGGGATACGGTACGCCCTGGTCTCCCTATGCGGACGATACAATCTTTCAAGCGCACTACACGGACTTTATAACCGCTTTTGCAGATGAATTCGATGACTCGGATGTTGTGGACTATGTTGATGGTTTTGGACTTGGTAAATGGGGCGAAGGACATAGTATGATACTCCGTAATGATTACAATTATGAGACCGTATTCAAATGGATAGTTGATCTTTATCATCAGCAGTTTAAGCACGTACTACTTGCTCTCAATTACCATGTGGAAATTGGCGCGCCATTGCTGAACTACGCTTTTAATGAAAAAGATTTTATCTTGAGGCACGATGCCTTCGGTATGAGCGAATGGTATGGTAATTTCGAAAAAGGTATGGTGGCTGCACATTTTCCCAACCGACCGATCATAACAGAAAGTGGGTGGTGGATGAATGGGAATACGGCATGGATGAATGATCCAAGAGGATATAACGCATGGAGAAATGTGTGGGAAGGCACTTTGGGAGATGCCTTGTTGCAACAAGCAAATACGCTTGATCTAAGAAGTCTAAACGAAGCAACCTCCTGGATACAGACCTCACCAGATTTGGTACAGCGTTTTATAGCAGATGGGGGGTACCGGTTGTATCCTTCCGAAGTGAAATACATGGAAACCATAGGGATCGGAGAAGATTTTACCATTTCCCATACATGGAACAATATGGGCATCGGTGTGTGTCCCAACAATCTGAAGCAATGGAACTACAAATATAAGGTAGCTTTCGCTCTTCTTGATACACAGACCAAAGAGATCAGAACGCTACTTATTGACGATGAGGCAGAACCGTCACAGTGGCTTCGAGGACAGCCAAAAAGCTATAAGCATAGAGGTCGGTTAAATGGAGTCAAAGCAGGTAAATACCGTTTGGCAGTCGCTGTTGTCGACACGTCGAAAGATAATAAACCAGCCCTCAACCTTGCGATGTCTGGAAATGTCACGCAAGAAGGATGGTGGGAAGTAGGGGACGTAACGGTACAGTAAGTTAACGGAAACAATAAATACCTCGGCGACTCTGTCCCGAGGTGAGTTTATAAATTATTACAGCCATCCAATTCTGGGCGGCTTTTTTTGTTTTAACCGGATAAATTCTTGGTAGTGGGGCGCATCAAAACACCGGAGCATTTACTTCGTAGAGCTGGCATCATTCGGTTGGTGTAACGGTTCTCGTGCTTAAGGAAGGTCACGAGTGCCGCTTTGCTTATGCTCGTGCCAGAGCGCATCAATAAACTCACTAACATCGGTTTTTGAATACAAAGCACTTCAACTATATTTGTATATAGCCTTTACAAAGAAAGAATTATGAAAGCAATCACAATACATCCGGAATCTATAGAACAATTAAAGACCGTTAAGGCTGTGTCAAAAGCTTGGAAAGTTCCTTTTGAACCCCAATCAGCTAGTTTGCCCGATCATGTAACAAAAAGTATTCATAACGGATTTGATCAATATAACCGTGGTGAGTCGATTTCCTTAAAAGCGTTTAAAGAAAGGCATTTACGAAAGGGGTGAAATACGAAATGTCCGATAGGTAGCTTAACGGACTCCTTTTCGATTTCATCAGAATTAACAAAATGGCCAGTTCTGAATTGTTGCATTATAGTGGTGAAGAGGGTTGACTTTCCAGAACCATTTGGCCCAGCAAATACCCTTAACCTTTTGGTTGCAGACATATTTTAGTTCCTTTACTTAAGGCAATACGGCTTTTCACTTGGTTGATTTTTTTTAACTCGCGAGTAGTGCCATTTGCTTCTTTAAGGACTATTTTTTTGCCCTGTACGATTTGTATCGGCAATTCCAAAGCCGTAGAAATTCTAAATGCTGTAGATGAAGCCTTTTTAGCAGCCCTTGAAACAATTTTTCTTTCTTCTTGTGTGTTTAATCTCTTTGCAGTTTTAGACATAATTCCTCCCGTTGCAATACTTGTATAAAAATATGAAAAACTGTGATAAACAAGATATGTTTTTGTGTACGCCCTGCGGTTTATCCCGAGCATTAGCGTAACGGTCTACGAATTTTTATTTTCTTTCGAACCAATTTTCAATTTTTAGCTCTTTTATATATTTGAAATCTTTGATGTTGTCCGTTACCAATGTTAATTGATTGGCAAGCGCACCGTAAACACCCTTTTCTCTTTGTCTTTCGACAAATGCGAAGCCCTTGCTCTAAGATAAATGATTCAAGTTCTCGAAGTATAGCAGTCTCAAGATCTTTTTCAAGATAGGTTTTCTGTAGACCCAATAAATCTAAAAAATAAGGGTCTTTGAAATTGTTGTGTAAGCGCAATACCTTCTATATTAATTAGGCACGGGATAGAGTCCACGCACCAACGATTTGCATATACCGGCGCGAGCCTTCGGGCTTTTTCAATGACTATTATTATCCATTATCCGACGTTTACGCTTAAATTTGGAAGCTCTACCTGCAATGTCACTTTTGCTTTCAATGCAGTAAATACCCGTAATAAAGTCTCCATGGTTACATTGCTCGCATTGTTTTCAATTCTTGAAATCTGCGATTTCTGAACACCGATCAACTTACCCAATTCTTCTTGGGTCAGGTTTCTTTCCTGTCTGGTTTGTTTAATGGCCTTTCCCACTAGGTTCATTTGAAGCTCATACTCAAATAAATCCCGTTCCACAGTTCCTGTCTTTCCGATAAGCTCGTCCTGTACATGGTCTAACGTGTATGTTTTCATTTTTTCTTTCTTTTTAATTGTTTATCATCAAAATACGCTGTTCTTATTTGAGTAGCTCTTTGAATCTCTTGGTCAGGGAACCTTACTTCGTTTTTTAATAAATCCATGTGTCGAGATAACCATTGTTTCAGAAGAAAAAGTCTTGTCCCAAAATGCAAGGAGCCGGTATTGCAATCCTTGGTATAGCGTTCGAAACTCCCAGATGTCATTATTTAACTTTTTGAACAATTCGGTAACGTGTCCTGTCTGTGCCTTACGGATTATAAAGGATTTTTTCGGAGTGTTTCCGTTCCAGCCCTTTCAGAAATTCAAAGGCCTCATCTAAAAATATGACTTCAAATAGTTTGTCCATTCGGTTTTATCCCTTGGGTACAAGATAAGGAAAGTTTCGTTATAATGAAACTTTACGGAGAGGGTTAGTATGATAACAATTTACATGAAAGAATTTAGGTAGCCTTGTTAAGAGAAGATGTTACTGCTAAAAGCAAAAACACGGCAAAATGTGAGTTTTTTATGCAGTTTCGTTATCGACTTACTATTAATCCCCATCGCTCAATCGCAGCCCTTCTATATTAATTAGGCACGGGATAGAGTCCACGCGCCAGCGATTTGCATATACCAGCGCGAGCAAAGGAGGGTTTTGGAAAATTTCGGTTTTATAAATCAATATATCTTTCATATTTATATGTAAATTCTTGGCGTTCCGGAGAATTTAGTTTAAGGTGGTTGATTATGAATTTAAATGCTTCGCTCGGTTTTTCAAGAATGGCTAATGAGATTAAATATGCGTCCTTAGCAGCAATGATTGGGTGTCAGCTACATAGTGATTATTTGGTTATCTCAATATTGTTCATTATTTTTGTTTGTTCATGTTTCGTGAACAAACAAAAATAATGAACGCAGGAAACGATATATTGGAAATACGACTGGTGGATCAGGCGTTAAATAGCCTAAAGCAACACACAGGGATGGAAACGGAATGGATACCGAACAACGATCCTGTCGATAATGCTGTAGACGGCGTATTGGTTATTGAACTCGATGGAAGAAGGATTGAGCTGGATACAGAAATAAGGCGAGAAGTTCGCCCCCATCAATTAAAAATGATTGCGAACAAGGTTGGGAAAGAAAGGCCTTTATTGCTCCTTGCTCAAAATATTTTGCCAAAGGCAAAGGAACGGTTAAGAGCAGAAAACATAGCTTACTTAGACGTGGCGGGTAATTTTTTTATCCGATATCGAGATATATGGATATGGATTGAAGGCAATAAGCTTCCCAAAGTGGAAAAAGATATACCAAATAGGGCGTTTACTGCAGCAGGCCTAAAGGTACTTTTTTTTCTCTTGACCGAACCAGATGCACTGGATATGCCCTATCGCGAAATAGCTTTGGGAGCAAATGTGGCCTTAGGGAATATACCTCTTGTTATAAATGGACTGAAGGAAACGGGCTTCTTGGTCAAATTGGATAAGACGAGATACAGATTGAGGAACAAAAGAGAATTGCTCGACCGATGGATAGCCGGCTATCAAGAGATATTGAGACCCAAATTGGTTATAGGAACTTTCCGTATGCCAGAAAAGCATATCGATTGGAGACAGTATAGACTTACCAAAGGAGATTTTTGGGGCGGAGAAAGCGCAGCAGGATTGCTTACAGACTATCTGGAACCGGAAAAGTTGACACTGTATACCACAGTGACAAAATTGGAACTCGTAAAACGGTATCGGTTCATTCCCGATCCTAAGGGCAATGTCGAAGTCTTGCAGCAGTTTTGGGTAGACAGGGAAATTAATTGGTTCATAAACCAGGTTCACCCTCTACTGACCTACGCCGACCTCCTATTGACACAGGATCCCCGAAACATTGAGGTGGCAGAGATAATATTTGAGAAATACCTAAAGGCCGATTTTAACGAATGAGACACGGCGAACTAAAACATATTTTCGACACGTTGGAACGTTGTTTCGACGAATTACGTATCGACTATTACCTTATAGATGCATTGGCAAGACAGATTTGGTATGAAAAAGAAGGGGTAAATTTCCGCACTACTAAAGATGTTGATTATGCCGTATTGATGAGCAGCAGGGAAGAATACCAAACTGTCCGACAGTACCTTATTGATAGAGAAAATTTTACTGCATACAAAGGAGACGCCTTTGTATTAATATCTCCAGACGGCATACAGGTGGATATCCTCCCATTCGGAGAGATCGAGACCGATGAGGAGGTAATATTTAGTGGACAGGGGATGACCAACATCAAAGTCGACGGGATGAAAGAAGTATACCACTATGGAACAGCTTCGGTAACGTTGGAAACGGGGAATTCATTTAGAGTCGCGACGCTATCGGCAATAGCATTGCTCAAGTTTATTGCCTACGACGACAGGCCCGACCAACGCCAGAAGGATGTGGTCGACATTGCGAATATAGCCCGCCACTTTTTTAACCTACATGAAGAACTTATATATGAACAGCACAACGACTTGTTTGATGAAGAAAAGGTAGCAAGCTTCGACAGTATAGGCCCTATTGTATTAGGGCGTGAAATGAAAAAGATTGCTGAACATTCCCCTAAATTGAGAGAAAGGCTCAATAAAATCATGGAAAATCATCTCCAGATGAAGGAAAAAAGTATTTTCCTCCGTCTTATCTTACAGACAATGTCGGAAGAAGCAGACCTTCAAACGGCGCATAGGCTCCTCAGCGATATACGTGGTGGCTTTTGCTCAGCCATATTGTAAATTACTATTTTTGCCCCATGCCCTACCACCGAGACTTTATCCCTTACCCATTGACGCCTTTGGCATCTTCATCCCTTCAGATTTGACAATTTCTTTCGTTTCCGATAAGTATTGGAAAGTCACATTATTATCGGCGTTTCTTTCCAAAAGCCCAACAATATGCCTACGGGAATCTTGCCCCTTACCCTATGCAAGATATAATTTTGAAAAAACAGTCATTGATAATGGATGTTATGTACTACGGTAGTCTATAGTATTTTTAGTGAACCGACTTGAGATATAAGCTGTTTATTCAGCTAAAAGGATAAGGTCAAAATATAATAATCTTGTATTTAGGTTATTATCTAGAGGTAGGCCAGTAAATTTCTTTTCTTCTGTGTCAATTTTTCTGAAATTTATATTTACGCCTAACCTACCTATCAAAACAGCAGGGCTACCACATCAACGACGTATACATACAACAACAGCAACAAAAGCAACAGGCTGGCAAGCTTGACCGGAGCCGTCAGTGGTACGTATACCTATGATGCCAACGGCAATGCGACAAAGGACCGTACAGGTATGAAGATCCGCTACAACCACCTGAACCTGCCGGATTCGGTTTATAATGCTTCGGTCCGGGTCGGTTACCTTTACGATGCAATGGGTACCAAGCTACGGAAGTATTCCAACCAGGGTGGCAACCGTGACTATGTCGGCGGTATAGAATATAACGGGAACAACATCGAGCTGATCCATATGGGTGAGGGCGTGGCGTACCGGAATACATCTAACAATACATACACGTACCGTTACAACCTGACGGACCATCTGGGCAATGTACGCTCAACGGTGTACCGCAATCCGAGCACAAGTGCCGTCGAGGTGTTACAGAAGGACGATTACTATCCGTACGGTAAGCAGCGTGTTGTAGCGGCAGGGAATAATAAGTATCTTTATAACGGCAAGGAAATCCAGGGTGAGCTTGGGGGCCAGTATGATTACGGTGCTAGGCTATACGATGCAGAGGTAGGCCGTTTTAATGTTATAGACAGATTTGCTGAGAAGTATTATCCTTTGTCACAATATCAATATGCTGGTTTGGATCCGGTTAAGAACATCGATGTCAATGGCGACTCTATATGGTACACTATTGATAAAAATGTCATTACGTTGAATGTGACAGCAAAAGTTATTAACCAATCTAACAGTAATATAAATGTTGGCAGAGCAGCAGGAGATATTGCTTCGGGCATAGACGATGCTTTTAGCGGTTCTCTAAAACTTAATGGAAAAACATATGAACTAAAAACGAACGTAAAAATTGATGCCGCAAAATCAATGGACGAAGTTTCTAGCTCTGATCATCTGTTTGTTATGGCTAATAGTGATGGTAAAAATGCAAGAGGGGCAACAAGTATGATTGGCGGAAAAGTGATCACGCTAGCTGAAAGTGATTTTGCTGATGATAACTGGATGTCGAATAATCTCTCTTATAACAATACTAGAACAGCCGTACATGAATTCGGACATGCAGCTGGTTTAGATCATGGTTCTGCTTCTGGATTTAGAAATTTAATGAAACAGGGAGGAAGTGGTGCGAATATAACTGATGGTCAAAGAGCAAAAATGTTCGAAAATAGGAAAAAAGTTAATCGCGGTAATAATTCGTTCCTAGGTAAGCCCTATCCATTCTTACATATGATAGAGGGTAACAAAGTGACAAATGGTCATATAAATGATGTTGGATTATGGTATAAGTAAACTGTTTATAATGAAAAGAATAATTATAATTTGGATGTTTGTCCTGGCAATGATAGCTTTTTTTCTCTTTGGTGTAAAGTATGAAACGACCATTTATTTGGGAATGTCATCGCCAACATCAGACGGCTACAGTATCGATGCAGAAGTAAAGATAGACGGAGAGGTAATTACAAAAGATAGTATAAATAACAATCCGTATAAATATAAGACAATAAAAAAGGAGTTGGGTATAGGTTTTAGGAAAGTTGAAATATTGTCTGTAAGAGCTGGTGTTTATAGCACAAGGGCTTTGTTTATATTACCAAATCAGTATATTTTGATGGAATTTTATCCAAGATTAAGGTCTGAAGGGGAAGAACCGGAGTTTGATATAGTAAATAGATTCAATCCCTTTCGTTATGAATGATTCGGATAACCAAGCGGAGAAAGCAATATAATTATAGTGCAAGGTTCTATGATGCGGAGATAAGACGGTGGAATGTAGTGGATCCGCTGGCGGAAGAGTATTATTCTTATTTACCAATAATTATACTGTTAATAATCCGATAAGATTTATAGATCCTAACGATGAAGGCGCTATTGTTGAAAGAGAAAAAATTATAAATAGATTGCGTAATAAATGATGAATCCATATTTCATACTGTATTATCACCTTTACAAACATTCTGAATATTTAAAAAGAAACGTTGCTGGATCATTTTTTGCAAGTCCTCCTGGCGACGGTATAATATTTTTATCTGCATTTGAAGTTTTGAATGTAAGTACTTTAGGAATACATTTCTCATGGCCCGCAGTAACAGCATCCCACATGTTAGATGCTGTTCTTTTAGGAGGAGTTTTTATGGGAATTAATTATGTTATATTTATAAGGACAAAGAAATATTTAAAAATCAGCGAAAATATGGCGAAAGAAAGTCCTGAAAAAAAATTTATTACTGGTTGTTTGGTTCTTTTTTACGTCCTTTTAAGTATTGTGTTATTTTCAGTAGTCTATTGGTGAACGCAAATGGCATAGACCGAAAGACAAATGTTGGGTGAGCGGAGGAAAATTCCAGCGATTAGTTATCAAAAGATAGTAACTTAGGAATCTATAGTCCATCTAAACTTGTGGAAACTATCGGAGCAGGCGGCTCTGATCCTTTCGCTGGGTTTAGAGCCCTTCGTTCGGTATCGATGATTGCCAAGGCTATCTTGCTGAAGATGTTGAAGTTCACAAGTGTTTTATTTCCCTTCGCGAAGGCGTAATACCTTTTTTCCCGCTTCGGTGGTGTAGTAGGATTGAGAAGGGCTATTCTTACTTTCCTTATTAGTGTAATCGAGCCAACCGTACATTATTAGTTTGCCAGCGACACGTTGAAAGGTGTTGTGAGTATCATCAAGGCGTACGAGTTTATCGAGAATATAGGACCGACTTTTGGGAATGTGGCAATGGATCAATATGTCTACGTATCGTTGGACGTCAACTGGACGTAATAATAGTGCTGCTTTTTCGCTATCAATTGTCCTTACTTGCTCTATTACTTGATTTAATCTTGTTGTTCGGATTTTTTCGATAACCTCAGGGTCGTTTGTGTCAATATTGAATATGTCGATTTTTAGCCAGTCTTCAACTTGTAGATTGAATTCAGAAAATATGCGTTTTAGGATTAACATCGTAATATTCTTTCCTTTTTCATATCCTTGGTATTGCGAGTAACTCATGCCTATAGTGTCCACAAATGCTCTTATTGTTGGGAATCCCGACGCAATTCTCATTCGTTTCAAGAAGGCTCCTAGCTGCTTTAGGAAAATCTCATCGTTGAGTTTTGGGTCGGATAGCGCGTTGTTTTCATTATCATTCTTCATACTCCAATTTCGGAGTATTTTTTTATGCAATAAATCCTATATTTAGGATAATTTATTTTTGATATTAAATATATGTTATTATATTTGTTTTTGAATGTTTGAGTTATTTTAAATGCACCATGTATTGATTATTTTATAAAAATAGAGATAAGCTACTTATTCTACTTGTACTGAGTAAGTAATAAATTAATTTACGAGCCTCGTGACCGGAATCTGGAAAATTTTGTAGTACGAGTGTAAGTGAAGCGCTAATGTCCTACCTTTGTAGGATAGGGCTGGCGCTCGCTTATTCTAATTGTACTACAGCTATCTCGAAAGAGGTGGTGGCCCTCCAGAGCCGCGGTTGCAATTTAGGATGCGGGCGACCAGCTTTTTAAATTTTAAACAACTGGTGACCAATCTAATAAGGCTCGTTTAACTATAACGAGTTATGAGAAATCTAAAAAGTCAAGTATTAAGAAACAAAATCTCAGCCCCCGAGTAGCTCGGCGCGGCCCAACTCCTTAAACGGAGTTCTTAGATCGGTGAATGCGTAAATCAAACCAATTCAGCACCTGATAACGCGTATAGGCGTATTCCGATTCCCAGTTAGACAAAACTTATTAGACCGATGATTTAGCACACAGCAGGAAAGGGGGTGTGGTAGCCTGCCTAAAGCGTTGCAAGTTCGATGGTCAACCATGAATGAAACCTTTAAAAAATGAAGAATTTTTACAAGGGTGGGAGAGGACTGTGCTATTTGAAGCGGCTATCCCATCTTTTCAAATCAAAAAATAACCGAAGCTGTACGCTGTTCGGCTTCGTATTAAGTCTTATATGTGTGTTGTTTAGTGATGCCCAGGCACAGTCGGGTCGTACCCTCGGAGGAGTTGTGCGCTCGACTGCCGACGGGCAACCGATAGCGAATGCTTCTGTAAGTTCGGATAAGCAGCAAGCGCGTACAGACACAGAAGGTAAGTTTGCCATCTTAGTGAATAAACCGAACGGAACTATAATTATTAAACATATCGGGTTTACCGAGCAAAGCGTCGCATATGATGAGAAGACTACTTCAATAAACATACAGTTAGCGCCTGTCGACAATATACTGGATGAAGCGGTTGTTATCGGCTATGGGACAACGACCAGAAGGTTAAATACCGGATCTGTGGGGAAAATATCCGGGGCTGATATCACAAATCAACCCGTCTCCAACCCGCTATCAGCACTTTCCGGAAGGATACCGGGGGTAGTCGTCTCGCAGACCAGTGGCGTACCCGGAAGCCGGGTCAATATCGAAATACAGGGACGCAATAATCTTAATCCCAATCAATCGGCTGATCCGTTATTTATTATCGATGGCGTTCCCTTCGCAGCCAATAACGATGCCACCAACATGTTGGGCAATACGCTGCTGAGCCCATTCGCCCTGATCAATCCGGCGGATATCGAAAGTATCGAGGTGCTCAAGGATGCCGACGCGACAGCGATCTATGGCTCGCGGGGCGCATACGGTGTGGTGCTCATTACAACAAAAAAAGGAAGCAGCGGCAAGACAGTAGTAAAGGCCGGACTACATCGAGGAATAAACCGCGTAACACGGCTGGTCGATCTGCTCAATACCGAGCAGTACCTAGAGATGCGTCGGGAAGCGTTTGCCAATGACGGGGTGACCCCGACGGTCAGTAATGCACCGGATTTGGTATTATGGGATCAACATGCACAGACGGACTGGCAGAAAGAGCTGATCGGTAGTAGTGCTTCTTCTACCGATGCACAGCTATCCCTATCTGGAGGTAGTAAGTATACCCAGTTTATGGTGAATGGGGCATACCAGCAAGATAACATGGTGTTTCGTTACAGTAAGCCATACACCCGTACTTCTGCTCGATTAAATCTGAATCATAGATCGGAAAATGAGCGTCTGCAGATTGGAATGACGGCGGGGTACGGAACAAACAGTACCAAGAATACGGTATCGGATCTCACCAACCTCACCATCGTATTGCCACCCAACTATCCGAAGACCAGAGACCAAGAAGACGACCTGATCTGGGAATATGACGGGGTACCACTTTACTATGGTAATCCCTATGCCTATACGAAAGAGAAATTCGAATCCCGATCCAACGCATTGATGACCAATATGAATCTTTCCTACAGGCTGTGGAAATCCCTGGTGGCAAAGGTTAGCGCAGGGTATAACACGACCACCACCTTTACCGAATATATGGCACCGAAGCTCGCTAAAGATCCACAGTATGATGTGGATGGATCCATGACCACCGGAGATAATACGTATCATAACTGGATTGTGGAGCCGCAGTTGGAGTACAACGACGTACTGTTTGGTGGCAAATTTCAAGTGCTGCTCGGTACTACTTTCCAACAGACGGTAAATGACCGGGTACGGATCTCGGCCACGGGATTCACTGCAGATGAGCTGATGGGGTCTTTAGGAGCGGCGACAACATACAACTTGTCGAGCAATACGTCGGATTATCGGTACTCAGCGATCTTCGGTCGCATCAACTATAATATCATGGATCGATATATACTGAATCTATCGGGACGTAGAGATGGTTCCAGCCGTTTTAGTGCTGGTCGAAAGTTTGGAAATTTTGGTGCAGTAGGGGCGGTATGGATATTTTCCGAGGAAGGGTCTATAAAAGATATATTACCATTTTTGTCCTTTGGAAAGTTGCGTACAAGCTACGGTATCACGGGCTCGGATAATATAGGCGATTACCAGTATATGGAAACGTGGACTCATGCTAATACACCATACCTGAATGTCAAAGCACTGTACCCTTCGGGACTGGCGAATGCTAATTTTCGATGGGAGGCCAACCGTAAGCTTTCATTGAGCGTAGATCTGGGTTTCTTAAAGGATCGCCTGCTTTTCAATACAACCTATTTTGATAACAGGAGCAGCAATCAGCTCATCTCGACACCTTTGCCGCGTATTACCGGTTTTACCACTATCATCGAGAATTTTCCCGCTACAGTACAGAATACGGGATGGGAACTCGTGGTACAGTCTACTAATCTGAAAGGGGGAGATCTGAACTGGTCTACGAATATCAATATGACCATACCGCGGAACAAACTATTGGACTTTCCAGATCTCGATCGATCTAACTTTGCCAATACCTATATCGTGGGGAGATCCCTCAATCTCATCCGTGGTTATGTCGCTGAAGGGGTAAATCCGGAGTCGGGACTGTTCACTTATACGGATCTAAACGATGATGGCGTGCTCAATATACAAGATAGGATATATCTGGGCAACCTTGATCCAAAATTCTATGGAGGACTGCAGAATAGTTTTACCTATAAGGGGTTCGGTATAGATATTTTTATGGAATACCGTCGCCAAATGGGAAGGAACTACATGAACTCACTCTACTCGGACGTGAGAGTGCCCGGTTTTATAGGAAACGTGCCGACCTACGTTATGGAGCGTTGGCAACAGCCCGGAGACCAGACAGATATCCAGAAGTTTAGTGCCAATTTTGGTACACCGGCCACCGCGGCCGGACTCCAGTTTGCAAACGGACACAATACAAGTGTGTTTTCAGATGCCTCGTTCATTAGGCTCAAGACCCTGGCTGTCAATTATACGTTGCCGGAAAAGTGGGTATCCAAATGGGGAATTGACAGGCTACAGGTTTTTGGCCGGGCGCAGAATTTATTTACGTGGACCTCTTATAAAGGATCTGATCCGGAGGTCCAGAATCTACGGGTATTACCCCCGTTACGAACCTATGTTTTTGGTATAGAAATCAATCTTTAAATAATCAGCGTAATGAGAAATATACTATATTTTATAACAGGATGCATCTTACTGTTGCAAGCTGTGGCCTGTGAGAGTTTTTTAGCGGTCGATCCTCCGGTGCAGGATATTATGGCAGTAGAGGTCTTTTCTTCAAAACGTACAGCAGAGTCAGCGATAATAGGCATGTATAGCAGGATGACAACCTCCAATAACCATGCGCTCAACGGCTTTATGTCGCTCTATATGGGTCTGGCCGCAGATGAATTTGCCAATACGGCTGTCAATGCCACTTTTGATGTATATAAGAACAATGCGATATTGGGATCCACAGCTTCTGTTCTGGGCTCCGCATGGGCACCTTTGTATAATTATATGTACCATGCAAATGCTATAATAGATGGCCTGCAAAAAAGTACCGGGATAGCGTTAGCGGATAGACAAGCCTTGCTTGGCGAGGCCTATTTTGTTAGGGGACTGGTCAATTTTTATCTCGCAAATCTGTTTGGCCCTGTACCGTTGGTGCTCGATACCGACTACGAGAAGAACCGTGTACTAGCGAAATCATCGTTAGATGACCTGTACGATCAGGTAGAAAGCGATCTGCTACAAGCAGAAACACTGCTGTCGACCGACTATCCGGACAATACACGGATCCGTCCAAATGTGTATGCGGCAAAGGCACTATTGGCACGTGTCTACCTTTACCGCGAGAACTATCCCGCTGCGGTGTTGAGGGCGTCGGAGATTATTGAAAACAGCGAACTGTATACGCTGGCGTATGAATTCGATGAGGTATTTCTATCCGACAGCAAAGAGGCGATATGGCAGCTGTTTCCGGTAAATGTTTCCTACAATAGTGCAGAAGGATTGGCTTTTATCCCATCATCGGCAACAGCACGTCCACCCCACGCCCTTTATGGCGGATTGCTACAGGACTTTGATGAGGGAGACAAACGTGTTGCTAACTGGACACAGCAACGGACGTTAGCCGGTATTACATATACCTATCCGTTTAAATATAAAATTCGGGCGAATACGACCAAGACGGAGTACAATACAGTATTTCGACTGGCCGAACAATACTTGATACGGGCAGAGGCAAGGCTAAATATGGAACAGGTCGATCTTGCGGTCAGTGATATCAATATGTTGCGCCGAAGGGCAAATGTACTGGAATATCCTGAAGATATGGATGCACAGCAGGTGATGAAGGCTATTATTAAAGAACGTCGTACCGAATTCTTTGCCGAGTGGGGCCACAGATGGTTGGATCTCAAGCGATGGGGGATTATCGATGAAGAGATGCTCAGGACAAAGCCGGACTGGAAAGGGGATAATCTACTATTACCTATACCTGAAGCGGAGTTATTGCGCAACCCATCCCTTACACCAAACTAGGTTTTATGAAATATGCATTATTCTACAAGACCTTTAAAAATGAAATGATATATATGAAAAAGATAACGACTGTATTCACGATGTTCCTTTTGGTTCTAATTTGTAACGACAGCTATGCCCAAAATGCTGATGGATTTTTCCATGTGGGGGACACTTTACGTCTCACAGTGGATCAGGTACAGAATCATTCGGAGCCTACGATGCAGGTTCCAGTCACGGGGAAGAAATTGACCCTGATCGAAATATGGGGTGTTGGCTGCAAGGCCTGTATAGAAGCCATGCCTCGTCACCAACAGATGCAACAAAAGTATAACAACGATATACAGATCATTCTGCTCTGTGCGGATAGTCTCGCCCGCCTTAATAAAGCTAAAGAACGCATAGATAATATCAGGAATGTGCGGTTACCTATTATTACGGCTGAAAGTGGACTGCATAAAAAGTTTCAATTTCGACAGTACGGTACTTTCATATGGATCGATTCGGTAGGTGTAATCCAGTATATAACCAATGGTACATACAAAGACAGGGGAAGTATTGAGAAGTTTATAGCAGGGGAGGAATTATCTTTCAGCGAAAAAACTGAATTAAAATTGGATACGCGTAAGCCCGTAAAAGAGAATATTGCAGAATATTTGGAAGATAACGAAGTCCTCTCTTTTTTTATGGCGAAAAAAGATCCAAAGTATCATTTTGCGGGTACTATAGCGAGAAAGACCGATAAGGAGACAGGTAATATTGTACGAATATACTCTTATGATACCGACATTATCAAACTTTATAAGCACATTTATAAAAGACCTCTTTTGCATAAGACACTGGTTAAAATGGAAGTATCTGCTCCTGATCGGATTATGCCGGATTATCCTTCCGTAGGCGATAATAGATTTGTTTTCGATTTGAACGTGAGAAACGATATTTCTTCGGACAAGACGATGCAGTATCTAGAGGAGCAGCTTAAGTGGCTTTACAATATAAGAGGAACTTTGGTTAAACGTGACGTCAAATGCCTGGTTTTAAAGAGAATCGATAAGGTGGATCTTGCTTCCAAAACGACAGAAAGTATTAATAAATTGGACATGAATTACATGCTTCAGGTTCGAAACTTACCATGGTGGAATTTTATGACAGGGCTTACAAGCGGCAGTTATGCGGTGGAATTGCCACCGCTTCCAATTGTGGATGAAACAGGTATATCGAAGGACTTAAAAGTAGATTTATCTTTTCAATTGCGATATGATAATCTGGATTTGATGAATCAATCTTTGGCACCGTTAGGATTAAGGTTTGAGGAGGCGATAAGGGAATTAGAGGTGCTACTGATCGAAGATTATATTTAACGATAAAGGGGGGGGGAAGTCCCCTCTATCGCTAAACATAAAACCTACCAATTACGGCTGTGGGATACCGAGTGTTGATGCAGGGCTATCAATTTCCTCAGACTTAACCCCCGCTTCCGGATTGTTTTCGTCGTTGAGCTGTTCCGTAGAGTAACCTCGTTGGCAGCCTGCTTCATTCTGCACGCAACCGTCCGATTCCGCTTCCTGATTGTCGGCAGTGTTACTACCTAAGAAATTTGTCATTGATGGATCAAACCAGTGCAGTTCGTCCTGTACAGTGACTGTTATTTTGTTCTCTTCTATTGCATCGCTTGTCAATGCATGTACACTTACTGTAGCAGCTGTACCTATTATGAATAGAGCAGCTACTCCTTTGATGATTGTTTTAATTTTTCTGTTCATGACAGTGTTTTTAAAATGATTGTATTTTGAAAAATGTAATTTTGTTGTTGTGAGTAGCCCATGGCTCCAAGCCATCGGGGTTCAAGGTTCATTCTATGTACCGACCTGCCGGGGAACACTGCAAATTTTCTGTTATGAATCTTTCTTTTCATATGCTCTTACTTAAACGTTATTATACCTTCCACCTATTGGATAGGTTAAAGGTATAAAGCATATTTACCTCTTCGTTCTGCTATAGTTCACAATCTCAGGTGAAATAATTCACAAAATGAAATATAGTGCATGTTACCAGCCCGTTTTACCAAAGTATTCACGCGACATTGCCAAATAGCTTGAGATTACGACATTAGGAATCGCACCGGGGATATCCGGGAATAGTTTTTTAAACTTTTCTTTGCGGCTACGCTTTTCGATATCGAGCAATTCCTGTCTATAAAGTACCCGACGGATCCACTCCCGTACAATATCTTTTTCGAGGTGATACAGGTCGGGGTGCGTACGGTGTACATCGGTTAGCGTATTAACAGGTAGGACAATCAGGATGGCATCCTGCTGTGTGTGGTACTCCCGTGATTCTTCTACATAAAAGTCGGGTACGATACAACCGGGGCCAATAAAATGGATGATATTGCCGGTGTCGGTCGCTTCTAAACTGAGTATTCCTTTCGTGACAAGAAAAGCATCGAAGCTCCGCGATGGCAGAAAGCTGCCCTGTCGGATGCGCTTGATGCTGCTCCACGGTCGAAGCGCGCTCCACAGGGATTCGTCATAATTATGGAAGGTAAGCAGTGCCTGTTGAAAGGCATCTATGGGTTGTTTCATCATTTTGTTTTTTTAGTTTACAATGCCCGACGGATTAACCTGCTCGTAAATAATACCGCGGCCTGGGGGATGTGAGCGTGATGCTATTTACGTTTCAGTCTATCCGCCAGTTCTTAGAATGGTCTATTGGAGAATAATTTAACAACTAAGGTAGGAGCCATTTATCCATTGGTATAATCATTTCATGGGATTCGAAAACTATTTTTCGCAAAATCTGGGAATATCTATCACATACCAAATCCTGTTTCCCGTAATATGCGAAAAGCATTATTTTTGCCTTTTTTTATTGTTATTCCTGTTCATTTTTTAGTAGTTTAGAACGTATCTGTGAATCACAACCAATTAAAAAATAGATGCTGAAGAAATTAGTAGAATTATTAGAACCAAAAAAAGGGGGGCGTAAAAAATTGATCCATTACCTGATGGAGGAATTAGGGAAAAGTGAGAGTGCCGTCTATCGGAGACTGAAAGATGCCAAATCGGTACCCGTAGAAGAGTTGCAGTCGCTGGTGGAGGAGAACGATCTCGGCTGGGCGATCTTCGATGGAAGTAGGGAAGAAACGTCTGTTTTGCAGCATATCAAACTGCAATCCCTAACAGAAGAGTCGTTACAGGAATACATCGCAAAGCTGTGGCGGGAGCTCGATCGCGCTGTTGCCGAACAAGACAATTCCATTCTGATTTTGGCGCAAGACATCCCATTGATTCATTACATGTGCTTACCTGATATCCTATGTTTCCGACTTTTCGATTGGGCTACACAATTACAGCAGTTTAAAGGAAATTACAGTGATTTTGCCCTACGTTATAAAGGAATGTGCACGCGGATTTCGGAAGCTTCGCACTGCAGCTGGTATGTCAAACGTCCGTCGACCGAACTATGGAACGAATGTACCCTCGTACCCTTGATGAGGTCGATTAGGTATCAATATGGCCGAAATGCGCTCAATGAGAGGGAGCTTTCTTTGATCGAACAGGCCTTGAATAAAATAATAGCTACGTTGAGGAGCTGGCTGCAGAGGGGTAGTAAAGATGGAAATGGGGATGTCAAATTTGAACTCTATGATTCCTATGCTAACCTCCCTATCCATATACTGTCTTATTCATTGGAAGGTCAGGTACGGAAACTTATCACGGTAGATCCATTTTGGCAAATGTTAATGGATGACGTGCTCGATGAAGAGGAAGATCGTGCCGTGCGCTTCAAGGCGATATTCAGCCGTTCCTCGTGTCTCAATAGTGTATCTGAAGTGGAGCAGGCGACTTTTTTCGGTAAACTGGAGACACAGGTGACGGACTTTTTTGCGGGTTTAAAGGAGCAATAGTTTGTAAGAACGAATTGTAAACGTAATATATCTTTTTCAGAACTGGCCTGTCCGGTAGGATGGTGTAGGGGTGTGAAGGTGCTTTTGTGTCGATCTTTTTAAGGCGAGGCCATTGGAGAACCTGATGCGCCACGACATTGGGGGATTGCCCTGCAGGATGTTGCCCCAATCCTATTCTTATGGAAAAGTATTTTGCTGAGCTGATCTCCTTGCATACCCAGCTCATACAACAACGGGAATCCCAAGACAAAACGCTCCAACTTTTTTCTGAAAAACTCCAACAGCTTGCTGCCCATCTGGGCGCCGATGTTGATGCGGTGATAACGCCGAAGCTTGACGCGGAAGTCCAGGAAGCACAACTTCCCGAGCATGTAAGCGTACAATGGGCTGCAGATTACCTGGATATCCATCGATCTAATTTCTACCGCAACGTCGATGGCAAGCTGTTGTTCCGTGTGCTTCAAATCGGCATTCGCCCCTACTATTTAAAGAGCGATGTCGTATCTCTTATGGCCAAACATGAAAAAGGTGCGCATACCTTTAGTAAAATGGCAAAAAAGAAAAAGGGCTAAGCGGCTAAATGGTAATAAACTCAAGTATCCGTGATTCTATTTGATGGAGATGTATATGCTATTGGTTCAAAAGGGATTGTGTTTTACCCAAAAGGGTATCCAGCTGCCTGGAACAGAACTCCTTTTGATCTATAAGCAACTCCTTTTCGTCCGCCTGTGTTCCTTTTGCATTGGAAGGGGGATTCTTTTGATCCATATGCATATGATTTTGACCGATAATGGTTTACAGTTGATCGGGATAGAAACCAATCCCGGTCAACTGTGGTTCCTTTTGGTTCGACCGTAAGCCATAATAGACGAAAAGTACGTCCTTCTGCATCAAATAGGAACTTGTTTGATCCAAATGGGACTCCTTCCATTCGGAAAGGGTATTCTTTTGTTCGAAATGTGAACCCTTTTCGTCCAAAAGGGTACCCTTTTCAGCTGTTTTTTTTCTCCAACTGTCGCAGGGCGTCCTGTTTCGGCGTAATTTTCATGTAGTCTGTTGCAGGTTGTCCTATCTCTCGATTTCGTACTACACCTCCCGTATCCTTGTATTATCAATTTACGAAATATGTTAAATTATCTACAAGAACAACGGCTCATTCGGTCAAGGATCGAAGGGGTCAGGGAACAGGAAACGAATCCCACAGTCCAAAGGCGATTACGTCTTAGCTTGCTGCCAAGGAGCATACAGCTGGTGTTGCTGTGGCTTGGTCTGATCGGTGGAACGGCATTCGGCTACGTTTTACTCGGTCTGGCTGTACAACGGGTGGATCCGACGGCAGGTTGGTTGGATATCGGAACACTGAGTCTACCGCTTTTTGCAGCATGGAGCTGCTTAATGGGATGGGGAATAGCAGGGTTGCTGCCTGCTCTCTTGTGCAAAATCGGCAGGAAAGGAGGTATTGGAAAATGGAGAAGATCTATGAACGGGTTACTCATGCTAGTCAGTTATATAGGCTATATCGCCGTACTCTGTGCGTTGCTGTAACTGTGATACTGCTGGGGACCGCTTTTGCACAACCATCGCTATCTGTCGACCGCCTGCGCCTACAAGCGACCTATCAGGCAGAATTGGGACACTTCGATAAGAAGAAGGTGTCCGCATATCTGGCTTACACCGGATTGGATTATGGTCACGAATGGTGCGCTGCTTTTGTAAGCTATTGCTTCGCCCAATTGGGACAGACGGAACCCCGCACCCCATGGAGTCCATCGCTTTTTCCGCAACGTAAACAGGTGTGGAATAACGGTGTGCGGGCTACCATGCCGACAGTCGTATTGCCGGGGATGGTGTGGGGTATACATATCGCCTCGAAAGGTCGCGTCGGTCACGTCGGTTTTGTGGACAGCTATGCGAAAGGTATGCTGACGACAGTCGAAGGCAATACGAGCGACCCCGACCGAAGGCAGCCTAATGGCGTATACCGCAAGCGCCGCAGCTGGCGCACGATAAAATCGCTTTCCGATTGGCTACAGGCCGATCCGGTCAGTAAACTAAATAAATCAAATTTTTAAAACTCAATTATCATGAGAACAAAAAAAGTAAGAACAAATTATGAAGGTGTGAAATTGGATGAGCTGCACACCTTGGCCGGTAAGGTCGTAGACTGCTTGAGAGATAGCGCAATCTTTGTCGATCTGCCGATAGAGCTGATCGAATTGGAAACTCTTAGCCAAGATTTTCAGGCCAAATGGCAGATCGCCAAGAACGGTGGAAGCAAATTAGACAATGCGTTGAAGGACGAAGCTAAAGATGCCTTGCTCTTGGCATTTAGCCGATTGGCAATCTATGTCAATCAGAAAGCAGAAGGGAATCTGGCGACCTTATTGAGCTCTGGATTTTATCTGGAGGTGGATCCGACGCCGTCGAAAACCCCTAAAGTACCGGTATTGGTACAGTTGCTCGATGGCCCACAGAAAGGGCAGCTGCTTCTGAAATTTCGTAAGGTGCCGGCTACATGGCTGTACGAATACCAATATGCAAGCGAAGAAGATGCAGATGGACAATTGCTGTGGAGCGAGTTATTGGCAACTACCAAGACCGCGAATAACATTCTTGCACCCGTACAGGCTGGCGTAACCTATTATGTACGCGTACGTGCGCGCAACGGTAAGGGGGTAAGCGACTGGTCGGCCGTGGTGAGCTTATTGGCTAGATAATTTTTAGGGATTAGAGACTAGGGGTTAGTAATTAGAGATCAGGGGTTAGAGACTGGATGTTTGTCATTAGTTTCTACCCTGGTGCTCTAGTTTATACAGAAATGTAGACCGCCATAGATCATAATTCCTTAACGCTTATTCATCAGCTAAGAAATTAAAAACATGAAATTAACATACATATATCTTATAGTACTGTGCGTCGGTTGCCGTAGCGTACGACAAAAGCAGGAGGTTCAACAAAAGGCAGCTTCGGCCAATATACAATGGCAGCTCATGGAGCAGCATCAACGGATCGGCTATGTCGATAGCCAGGATAGGCATTGGTCCTTTTGGACGGATAGTTTATTCTACTTCCACCCCGACAGTGGCCTCTCCGCATACGGCGGAACCATGAAGTACCGGGATGTGCACCGCCGCAATGGAAGCGAGGAAGTGCAGTATCTTACCAAGGATAGTGTGGCGGCTAGCAACGACCGCTCGAGCGTATATAGCTGGATAAAGAAGGATGCGAAAACAACGTTTGGATTCGGGATAACCTTGTTGATATTGGTGGCTGGACTAGTCTATTGGTTTTATCGGAAAGTAAAATAGTACGGTAGCAGTGTTCAAATGAATAATATGTAACAATCGGCGTGTTTTGTGAAAATAAAGGTATTGTTAACACCAAATTAATGCAATATTTTAAACAGAAAAAGCTTTCGAGCCTGTTATGGTGCTGGCGGCGAGGTATATGACGATGTGGATGTTTGTTCGTTCTGATAATATTGTATAATAAATGGATAACTAGAGATAATAATTTGGTGTAAAGAAACCGTTACTTTGAATTAATCAATTATAGATTGTGATCGTGAAGAGTCGATAGACAAATCAATTATGATACATTCGAATGAGAATTTTACAAAAAAATAGATTAGTTAAGGAGTTAATGATTAGAAAGATGAGAGGATTACAAGCGTTTTATTTTCTTTTTTGTGTTTTTGCTTTTAGTATGGTATCTGCTCAAGACAACCGTCAGGAATACCTAAAGGTAATAACAGAACGTGCAGACAAGATCGTGGCGACATTAGATGTTGCAGATAGCGCGAAGTACTATAAAGTACGTACACTCGTGGTTAACCAATACGATAGGGTTAATACGCATCACGAAGCTGAGCAGAAGGAGATACAGGCACTGAAAGAGAAATTTACGACGGATAAAGAAGTTCAAAAAGTAAAAATAACGAAGCTAGAAGAAGCCAAAGCGAAGAAGCTACAAAAATTGAATGCGAAGTATGTCGCCAGTTTATCCAAGCTGTTGACGAAGGAGCAAGTCGAGGCGGTGAAAAACGGGATGACCTATAGTGTGCTGCCGAAGACGTATGTGGCTTTTCAAGAGATGATTCCGAGTTTAACGGTTCTACAGAAAGAATACATATTAACCAATCTGACTGAAGCAAGGGAACTAGCGATGGCTGAACCGGGATCAAAAGAGAAGCATGCCGTGTTTGGAAAATACAAGGGAAGAATCAACAATTACCTATCTAAAGAGGGCTACGATTTGAACGAGGAAGGAAAGAAATGGCAGGAAAGGATAAAAAATAAGAAGAGTACGCTTTAAGCCAAGGAGTATTAACTTTATAATAAATAATCAATTTAATAATCTTACGCTTTTGGGGCTAACCGAAGGAGCGTAAGTAGAACATGTGTATAAACCTATTTATTACCACGTTGAAATAAGAGAAGGAAAAGGGTAGTAAGTAAAAATCTATAATAAGTAACTAATTAATTTAAATAACCTAATCATGATGAAATTTCAGAAGATTAATCCAGTGCGGCTATTTTATCGAACGTTGTTATTCGTTTTCGCTATTGTTGCCATTAACGCCTGTAACAAGGAAACAACGTATCCACCGGTGAGTTTGACACAGATGACAAGTGGCATTGCCATCGCGCACGCGGATACGTCGCTGACGCTAACATGGGATCATGGTATAGCAGCTTGGGAAGGGGATAGTCGTCAAGCAGTGGTGTCGTATGCGGTTCAAGTCTCTACGGATTCTACCTTTAGTGATGCAAGTCAGCATGCTTTCGATTTTGAAACTGATTCAACTTCTTTATTCCTTGGTGACGAGGAGATTACACCACTACAGAAGTATTTTGCTCGCGTAAGGACTGTCTCCAACACAGGTACAGGCTTTTCGGAGTGGAGAGGCACACCAGGTTTTCAACTGAAACCTATCGACCTGTTTACGCCAATTAAGGTTTGGAAATTATCGCATGAAGCGGTAGTGCTGAACTTTGGAAGACATGGCGAACTGACAAAAATGGTGGTGGAAAAAGAAGACGGAACCGATTCCCGAGAATTCAACGTGTCCAATGACGAATTGATTACCATGCAATTGGATGGGCTTACCTCGAACACAGGTTATGTCGCCCGGCTTTTCCGCCATGATGATCGCTCCTTGGGAGAACTGAAGTTCATTACCAAGCCAACGGTAGAGGAGGCGGGATATATTGACCTAAGAGGGAGCTCCGATCCGCAAATTCTGCAAAATACCTTGAATACAGTGCCTGACGGTAGTACCATTGCACTGAAGCGCGGAATGGCGTATACAATTACGGAAACATTCAAACTGAACCGGGGTGTAACTATAACGACTGAGCCAGGATTTGGCGAACAAGCACAAATTATCATGTCATCTTCCTTTGATGTGGATGCGCCAAGTCCGGTGGAACTTATCAAATTTGAGGATGTGAAAATTACTGGAAATATTGGAGGTTCCTATGTCTTTAACCTTTCTGCTGCTTCTTCGATAAACCGAATTGAATTTGAGGCTTGCATTATCTCCGATCAGCGAGGTGTATTGCGCATGAAAGATCCTGGCGTAAAAACTATAAGTAAATATGTCGTTAATAATAGTATTGTGCGGAACATTGGTGGATATAATGTGCTGATGGTGGATCATGCAGACGCAAGTGTGAGCGATATTTCTTTCACGAATTCGACCTTTATAAATATACCGGATGTCATTCGATATGCCAATGGAGTTGCTAGTACATTGAATTCCATGATTGTCACTAATGCGACCTTCTTCCAGGCTCCGAATGATAATAAATACTTTATCAATATGCAGCGAACAGGTAGTGTAATAGGTAGCTTGAGTATCAGTAATACCCTGTTCGGCTATACGGAAGGAGCTCGTTCCTTTAATCGATTTGTACCGGGTTCGGTTTCCGTTACGAATAGTTTTGCTGCGTCTGACGCGAAGTGGGGCACTTCGGCGACTCAGGCGTTGCCAGCAGGTATTGTACGTTCTTCGTTGTCATCCGAGCAGGTTTTTGCAGCACCGGACAAGACTAATTTCACAAATAGCAACCTGACAATTATCGAGGAAACTTTGTTTACGGTGGGTGATCCACGTTGGAGACCTTAATCAAGAGAGGAAAATGAAACCTATTTTTAGAATGTATAAACTTAAAATAAGAGATATGAAGAGTCGTGCTGATATGCCCCTGGCTTTTTTACGGGGAACGCGAAATGTGCTGTTGGCCTGTCTGCTCGCCGCTCCATTGGTAGAGGTGGGTGCCGTAGAAGGGCGAGCTCCAGAGCTGATAAGCATGGAGAAATTAGTCAATGTGACGGGTAAGGTTGTGGACCAAGACGGTCAACCTGTCGTTGGAGCCACCGTGCTCGTAAAAGGGACGAAGACAGGCGTAAAAACAGATCAGAATGGAGTTTTTCGCATTAATTTACCTGCAGGGAACTCTACTGTAGTCGTAAGCTATGTAGGCTATAAGGTCAAGGAAGTAAATATCGCCGGACAGCAAAATGTCACCGTGACGTTAGAGGAATCTGATAACGCAATGGATGAAGTTGTAGTCACCGGTTATGGTACACAACGACGCTCAGAAATTGTCGGTTCTGTTGCCACCATTAAAGGTGAAGAGTTGATGGATATCCCGGCTCCAAATATTGCGGCAGCATTACGTAACCGCATCGCTGGTCTTAGTGTGTCGGAAGCTTCGGGCCGACCAGGGGCGCGGGTTAGCTTAAATGTGCGGAATTCAACGACTAGTGCAGCTGGTCAGTCCATCGGATCCACAAGCGAACCGCTTTATATAATTGATGGTATCACGGTAAGTAACGATGTTTTCGACAACCTGGATGCCTCGATGGTGGAGAATATTACGGTGCTGAAAGATGCTTCGGCTGCGATTTATGGTGCTTCCGGTGCAAAAGGGGTTATCTTGGTGACTACCAAACGTGGTAAGGCTGGGAAGCCGAGTATTTCGTACAATGGCTATGCAGGGATTACGGATGCTGCTAGGAAACCTGATATGCTGTCAGCCTATGAGCTGGGTGTAATGTTGAATGAAGGGTACAGGATGAACAACGAGCCCGCGGAAAGGTATTTCAGCAATCAAGACTTGGATTACCTAAGAGGATTAAATGTCGACAGCTGGTACGACCAATTGTGGCAAGCCTCATTAACACAAAGGCACAACTTGAGCATATCGGGCGGTTCCGAAAGAATTACCTTCTTTGTGGGCGGTGGTTACCAAAATGAAAATGGTAACTATGCAGGTACCAAACAAGATAAGTACACCCTGCGTAGCGGCTTGCAAGCTACGATTATCGAAGGCTTAAAAGCAGATGTAAATTTTAATATTGATAACCGCATCCGAAATAGCAAAAATGGTTTAGGCAACGATACCGATCAGTCATTTTTTGAAACAGTACTATCTACACCAGATTGGATACCCATGGAGATTAATGGATTACCGGTCAACTTCGTACGTACAGGAACACGTAATCCGCTAGGTTTGATAAACTCGGGCTATTACGACGAGCGAAATTTACAGGGATACCGTGTGAATGCGAGTTTATCTTATGAGCCTAAATTTTTGAAAGGATTGACAGCCAAACTACAAGTGTCAACGGGCGGAGATGTCAATAACAATACGCAGTATTCACCGCCGTATACACTGTATAATTTTGCTCCGATGGGAAATAATAATCAGTTTTATTCTACCCAGCTAACGTCAAGTCCCGAACACGCAGCGGTAACGCCCCAAAGTTCAAGTCTAAATACATCGGTTTCTCGGCTGAATAGTTCGCAGGGCTTCCTGACCTTGTCCTACGCCAACACCTTCGGTAAACACAGTATAGACGCCGTCGTCGGTGGAGAGCAGACCATGGCTTATGGAGAGGCGTTAGCTTCAAGGTATATCAACCAACTTATCCCTGGATCTGATGAGTATTGGGGTTTTGATGTCAACACACAGCGTACGGTTAGAACGATCACAGAAACTACAAAGCGGTCCTTTTTTGGTCGGATTGGATATGATTTTGATAAAAAGTATTTGTTGCAAATTGTTTCCCGTTTGGATGCTTCTTCCAATTTTGCCACAGGCGAGCGATGGGGGCTGTCTCCAAGTGTAGGTTTGGGTTGGGTTGTGAGTCAGGAAGACTTCTTTAAGGATAACGTACCCTTTATTAATTTCTTGAAGCTAAAAGCAAATGTTGGTATCGCGGGAGATGATCGTGTAGAGGAGAGGTTATGGCAAGATCGATACCAGATAGATAACGATAATGGCTATCTTTTTGATGGTGACAAATATGGTGCCGGCCTTAACCCAACAGCTTATCCAAATCCTTCGATAACCTGGGAAAAGAAACGTACCGTCAACGTGGGCATAGAGACAGCCATGCTCAATAATAAGCTAAACGTTAGCGCAGAGTTTTTCCAGAATAGAATTTTTGACGGATTTGATCAGGGAACAAACAATGCCAACCCATTGTACTCAGGCATAATTGCGCCTCCTGTCAATTATAGAGAGGCGTACAATTGGGGCTCGGAATTTTCTATTGGTTACAATACCCGCATCGGTACTGATTTTAAAATTGGTGCAAGTATGAACTTTGGCTGGGGAAATTCTATTGTGACACAGATGATTTATCCGACAGCTAATTTTCTGGAAACCGACCTTTCGGACAGCAAATGGTTAGGGAATCAATTCGGTACAGATCCACGTACCTACAACAGCGGCAATGTGGGCTATAAGGTGTTGGGGATGTTCCGTACCCAAGATCAGGTAGATGCTTTTCTGGCTGACAATCCAAACTACCGTATCGGTGGAGAAATACCTCAGCCGGGATGGTTGATGTATGAGGATACCAATGGCGACGGTGTGGTCAACACATTGGATCAGACATACTTGTTTGATCGGACGAATTCGTTTTTTTCTACCGGTATTACACTTAACTTGGGATACAAGGCCTTGAGTTTGAGCACCAATATTTACGGTAGATTTGGTGGTAAGGTATTTATTGATGGAAATTCCAGAGCTAAACCTGAGGCCACTCGCAATGTTATGGCGTTTTGGAAAGATCGTTGGACACCGGATAATCCAATGGAAGGTACGTATCCACGTGCGGATGATCCACTTGTTAACGCAAATTCCGATTTTTGGGCATTAAATGCAACTACGATACGTATTAATAACATGACGCTTAAGTATGCTCTTCCAGCTACAATTTCTAAGCGAGTAGGTCTATCAAATACAAGTATACTATTGACAGGTAATAACCTATGGACCTTGGTAAATCCATTTACGTACAAAGATCCATATACGAATAACGCATATAATTATCCAACGGTTCGGACGATATCCGTGGGTTTAAGTGCTAATTTATAAATGAAATAGTGATGAAAGCGAATATAAAGGCAATATTAAAAAGAGGGTTCGGCATCTTGTTATTTTCAGGTATGCTCACGGCCTGTAACGATGATAAATTTTTCCTATTGGAGGACCGTAATGGGTTAGGCTCCGAAGTGGTTTGGGGTTCAGAAGGTTCAATAAACTTTCATTTGAATAAAACATATGAATTGATCATTCCGAAATGGCCGCATCAAGTTATTCCCAATCGCTGGGATATACATCTAGCGAGTGACGAAAACTATTTTGCGTCCGAGGAAGGACACGCGGCTAGGGCATTGGGAATCAACGGGGAAGCGCTGCACAATCACGATGTATTTTATGTCGGAAATTTATACACATTGAATTATGGTAGCAATCGTTACTTTGATATTGCACGTTGTAACAATGCGATTAAATTTATTCCGGAAAGTACGATTAGCGATGAGGCAAAACGTCGATTTTTAGGTCAATACCACGCAATGCGTGCTATGGTCTACCTGGAGTTAGTTAAAGTATATGGTGGAACAACTTTGGTTTTGGAACCTCAGGATCCACAAAATTTAGAAGCAAAAGGACGGGCTAGTGCACGCGAATGTTTTGATGTCATCGTGGACGACTTAACGAAGGCAGAAGACTATTTGGAGGGTGTGACGTATACAGGTGATGATTGGGGACGGATTACCCAAGAGGCTGCCGCTTCATTGAAAGCAAAAGCATTGTTATACTGGGCAAGTCCACAGTTTAACCCCGTTAATGATCCAAAGCATCCGTATGACGCATCAAGATGGGATGAAGCGCTAGAAGCAAATAAGGCTGCATATGATCTGTGTATTGCGAAAGGACGTAGTTTGATGCCTGAATATGGAAAAATCTGGCAAACAAAAGGTCGAGCTAATAGCGAGACCATTATTTCGAGGACTTATTCTTCTTCATTACCAAAGAGAGGACATAACGAGGAACGTAGTAACCGTCCAGTCTCAGAACGTGGATCGCCAAATCGGGCTTATAGAGCTACGTGGAAGTTACTGCAGGCCTATCCGATGAAGGATGGCAATCGTATCAATCAAGCGGGCAATTATGATTACGATGCGGTTATGTTCTGGCAAAATCGCGACCCGCGCTTTACGGCTACTTTTGCTTACAACGGGAGTTCTTACCCGCTAAGCGGTAAAGGTGAAAGTAGGATACAATGGACCTATGTCGGCGCTACAGTCGATGGAATAGCCGAGGACGCTAATTGGGGGGTGTATACCAAGAAGTTTACTACACCTAGCTTGCCTGCAGGAAATGTGGCTGTAACTAATGACGTGGGAGGGAGTGGTATGGATTGGATTGAGATGCGTCTGGCGGAGGTCATGTTAAACTATGCGGACTGTGCGAATGAGACTGGCGATATGGGAACGGCGAAAAACATGGTGCGCACCATTAGACAGCGTGCCGGTATAGAAGCCGGAGCCAATGACTATGGTTTAGGTTCAGTAGCTAGTATAGCAGAAATGCGTGATCTTATTTTAAATGAGCGTATGATAGAGTTTGCATTTGAAAATAAACGTAATTCCGATCTACGTCGGACGCGCAGATGGCACCTGCTGTCTGGCGAATCTTTAGAGACCATACGGATTGAATTGAAGGATGGTGTGAAAGCTGATGATTTGAATGGCGGTGATCGGGATGAAATTAATGTGGAGGATAAAGAAGATTACGAAAAGAATTTCAGAATGTCGATTCAACAACAGAAAACTGGATTTGGTGCCATGAATATTCCGGAGTACCATAATTTCTATACTTTTCATAATGACTATGTGTGGAGAGGGGTAGATATTTACCCGACTATTGGTTGGGCCGGCGGAACATTTGATCCTTTAGATAATTAATACGATGGTCAAAAAAATTAAATCAATAGAGATGATAACACGAAAATTATTGACATTGCTTATTGTACTCACGATTGTCACGTTGGGATCCTGTAGTAAGAAGTCGGAAAATATTTTTAACATGTTTGAGGATGTAAATATCACTTTTCACGACGATAGTCCGTATGCGGTTACCGATTATAAGCGGTACAATGATGGCGATAGTGTACATATCAGTTTTACCATTACTTCGGCCAACAAGGATATGATGAAATTGGTGGTAGATAGCACACTTGGTACAGGAGCAAAAGGACTGCGAACATTTGATCTGAAAGACAGTGAGAGAAGGTCCTACAGCGGTAGAATTCGCTACAAGATAAATAGAGATGGTAAAGCTACCTTCCGAATCTATGCACTGGATGAACTGAATGTATATATGGGAGATGGCTACAAGTCAGTAACAGTGGAAGGTGCACCAAGTTATACCATACTACCGGATAGAAAGGTATATAGTCCCGATTTAGATAAACCGGAACTACCTACTTTCTATTCTATTCGACAGGGAAAGGCATATACCTATGCCGAAGGATTAGCAAATTCTGCAGATATTGATTTTGGAATTCGTACCGAAATCGATTCTACTACAGGTAATTTCGGACGAACGATATACAATATTTATTCTATAAGTACAGAACCAAATCCTCATCCGGAGTTTGATATCTCCGGTTGGGAAAAGCGCCAAACCTTATTTAGTGATATGTTAGTAAGTGGTACTTCTGAAGCTTTTAATAATACGCTAATTTCGGCTAGTAGAATAGAGGAAGAGGCTAAAAAATATTCGATAGATAAAAGGCACACAAGCTTTCAGCAATATGATCAGGCCATAAAAGCTGATTGTATGTTCTATTTCTTAACACCTGAAGGTAAATACGGCGTGTTGTTTATTAAGCAGAATACGCAGGATGCAGCCGGTAACGAATATCTAAGTATTACGACAAAGATTCAAAATTAGCGCAATTGAGCTTTATCATCCTTTATATCACATCCTGCTAGCTCGAGCTAGCAGGATGTTTTTTATAGACCCTTCGGATGCTCAACATCCTACAACAATATGCTAATGGCAGACAATATTGGCATGCACATTCTCCCGACCTTCACCATAGTTATAGATCTAACGAGTCGCTAACGTATAGCAATCAACTTTCGGTATGAGCCTTGATTCAACGTCAAAAGCAACTCGTTTTTGAATTTTAATATTTTTTTTGAAGGTTAACAGATGAAGATAAAAGAGTTTTTTTACAGAGTTTTCGGGCTCTTAATGCTGACGGGTGCGATGAACGCCGTAAACGGACAAGAGCAACGACCAATGGTCAAGGTCGATTTCAACATGACCGGCCGCTCTCCGCAGGAGGTAGAATATGAGCATAATATGGGTAGCCATTTTCCATGGACAGTGCAAGGCGCCACAGAAGACCAAGCTACATTTCAAGGGCTAACCTTTATCGTCAAGAACGGTACACGTGGAACGCAGTTAACGCCTACTTATTACAAGGCGTCTGTGCAGAAAGGAAGTTTTGATGCACGGTTTACGAACGACGGGCTGTTGGTCGCCGGGGAAGATGGAGCTCAAGAGGCTTCGATAGATCTGATCATTAAAGGTCTTCCCAAAGGAACACATAGTTTGCAGACCTTCCATAATATGATCGACGACCTTACACAGGAAGATCCGTGCCCAATGGATATCTATGTAAACAACAAGCTTACTGTAGAAGGCCTCGTACCCACGGTACGCTTGGAGCACCTAAACGATATTGCTACGGCAAGGTTGGTGTTCTCGTTGAAAGAAAAGGAAGATATAGTCATTTCGTTCCGCGCAGTGAAAGCCGGCAAGCAGGTGGTCAAAGACGTGATCGTCAATGGTTTTTACCTAAATGCGGGTAATCCAGCGGACTTCGCGGCAGCGGCTTATCCCCGTAATGGCGATGAGCATCTCGATGTGCCGAGTGGGCAGGGCACAGTCTTAAAGTGGCGCGCGGCAAAGGATGTGGTGTCGCATGATATTTATTTCGGAACCGATTCCGCAGCGGTTGCATCGGCTGATCGGACGTCGCCTACATTTAAAAGTACACAGGCGAAAAGTGACACGAGTTACGCTGTGGCCGACCTACATTCCATGGATACGTACTACTGGCGCGTCGACCAAGTACTAGACAACGAGCGCAAGCAGAAAGGCCATGTATGGCGTTTTCGTACGGCACAACTGGCCTTCGAAGGTGCGGAAGGCTTTGGACGCTGGGCACGTGGGGGTCGCGGAGGTAAGGTGGTCTATGTTGACAACCTCAACGACAGTGGCCCCGGAAGCTTACGCGAAGCGGTAACCAACAACATTGGCCCGCGTACAATCATGTTCAATGTGGGCGGGGTTATCCAGTTAAAATCAAGGTTAGTGCTTAGCGATCGCTACGTAACCGTCGCGGGACAAACGGCGCCGGGTAAGGGGATCCTGATCCGTTCGGCGCCGTTCGGTATCGGGGCGAGCGATGCAGTGGTACGGTTTGTACGGTTGCGCTTAGGTGCAGGCCCTACTGCCGATGGGATGGGCATGAATGGCAACTACTCCATCATGGACCATTGCTCGATAAGCTGGACAATCGACGAGTCTTTTAGCTCCAGGGGAGCTAAAAATATAACGCTGCAACGTACACTCATATCCGAGGCGCTCAACGCAGCAGGGCACAAAAATTACCCCGCAGGTAAAGAGCATGGCTATGCGGCGACGATCAGCGGTAGCAAAGGAAGCTTTCACCATAATTTGCTTGCACACTGTTACGGGCGCAACTGGAGCCTAGGTGGTGGATTGGATGGTAATAACTACAAAACGGGCTTATTGGATATTCGCAATAATGTGGTGTACAACTGGGGAAATAGGGCCACCGATGGTGGGGCACATGAAGTAAACTTCGTGAACAATTATTACAAACCGGGTGCGGGGACAAAACGTTTGCCGGAAATCTATAATCAACAACACGAAAATATTGGGCTTGGCACGCAGCGCGTTTACTTTAGCGGCAACGTCGTTCCAGACGTGTTCGACGAGAACACACAAGTAAAGGGTAGAAAAGCCAGCTACAGCAATGGAGCCATTGAAGAATATGAAACATTTGTGGATGAACCCTTCTTTGATGCACCCGTTACCACGCAATCGGCTAAGCATGCGTACAAAATGGTATTGTCTGATGTAGGTGCGACGCAACCCTATTTTGATACACATGATCAGCGTATGATCAACGAGACATTGGCAGGTACATTCTCTGTGAAGGGCAGTGTAACAGGTAAGCCGGGATTTCCGGATGACGAAAAGGATGCGGGGGGCTATGAGGATTATCCGACTACCCTTCGGGATAAAAACTGGGATTCGGATCGCGATGGCTTGCCGGATTGGTGGGAAAAGCTGCATGGGCTTAATCCAAATTCTGCTGCAGGCGATTTCTCCGATGCCAATGCCGACGTGGACAGAGATGGATTTACGAATCTGGATAATTATATGCAATGGATGGCACAGCCTCACTACAGTGCGGTACAAGGAAGTAAGGTAGAAGTTGATCTAAAGGAACTTTCGCGTGGTTTTGAATTGAAACCCGTTTATACTGTTGGTGAATGTGTGAATGGATCTGCTACGCTCAACGATGGTGTAGTTACCTTTAGTCCGGCACAAGAAGGTTTGTGTTCTTTTGAATTTACGGTGTCAGACAGCGAAGGTCATGTTATGACGCGAAAAGTAAATGTGGCAAAGACTGAGTTTAATATCCCGAAGGGATGATATCGATGATAATATCGTAGAATAAATGGATAACCACAGCTACGATTAGCGTGCTAAAAGTACGTTAATTTGAATTACAGTTATAAATTAGTGGTAATACAAAAACACAAATAGTAATTTTGATTAATATAGTAAGAGATAGAAAGATGAGGAGGAACATATTTCCATTCGTGCTCATGATCTGCGGATTATTCGCACAGCATGAAGCGCAGGCGCAATATCCGAAAATTCCGGCAGATGTAAAGAAAGCATCTGACGAGTTGATGACAAGGGCCAAACAGCAGTCGGACGAAGCTTGGATAAAGGCTTTACCGGTTATCGAAGAATATGCCAAGCAAGGCAAACCATATATTCCATGGGCGGGACGACCAACAGATCTTCCGCAGGCAGAGATTGCAGCATTTCCGGGAGCAGAGGGCGGTGGTAAGTTTACATTTGGAGGTCGCGGCGGAAAGGTATATGTCGTTACGAGCCTAGAAGATAATGGTCCGGGCACCCTGCGTGAAGCCTGTGAAAAAGGTGGTCCGCGGATCATTGTTTTCAATGTGGCCGGAATTATTCGTCTCAAAACACCGCTAATTATACGTGCACCTTATATTACCATTGCAGGGCAATCCGCTCCCGGTGATGGTGTTTGTGTAGCGGGTGAATCCGTTTGGATTGATACCCATGATGTGCTGATCCGTCATATGCGGTTCAGAAGAGGCGAAACATTTGTGGGTAGAAGGGATGATGCGATAGGTGGTAATCCAGTTGGAAATATCATGATCGATCATGTGTCTGCAAGCTGGGGACTAGACGAAAATATGTCGATGTACCGCCATATGTACAATGATAGTACTGGTAAGCAAGAAGTTAAGTTGGGTACGGTCAATATCACCATACAAAATTCGATATTTTCGGAGGCTTTAGATACGTATAACCACGCATTTGGAAGTACACTTGGAGGCGAGAATTGCACGTTCATGCGAAATCTATGGGCGAATAATGCAGCTAGAAACCCCTCCATAGGTTGGAACGGTATATTCAATTTTTCGAATAATGTAATCTACAACTGGGTGCACCGTGCGATTGATGGCGGAGATTATACCGCACAATACAATATTATCAACAACTACTTTAAACCCGGACCAGCAACACCGGAAGGAAAGCCAATCAGCTATCGTATCCTGAAGCCTGAATCGGGAAGAAGTAAATTACCGTATGTTGTATTTGGCCGTGCTTATGTAAGCGGCAATATAATCGACGGAAACGAAAAAGTAACGGCAGACAACTGGAACGGTGGTGTTCAAATTGAAAACAAAGCGGGCAATGAAATGAGCTTTGAGGAAGCGACCCCGTACTTTGCTGCAATGAAGGTAAGCAAGCCTCTTCCCATGGCCGATATGAAGATTATTCCTACGACAGAAGCTTATACATATGTACTGGAGAATGCGGGCGCAACTTTGCCTAAAAGAGATCCTGTTGATACACGTATTGTGAAAGAGGTTCGCGAAGGGAAGCCAACACCGTTGAAAAATGTAACACTGCCAGAAAAAGATTTCGAACACAGAAGGTTGCCAAAAGATTCGTATAAAATCGGGATCATAACGGATATATCGCAAGTGGGTGGTTATCCTGAATATAAGGGGAAAGCGTATAAAGATAGCGACAATGATGGTATTCCCGATGATGTGGAAAAACGGATGGGTTTAAATCCAAATGATGCATCGGATTCGGCTAAAATTACCGAATCAGGATATGCAAATATTGAAGTTTATCTCAATGAATTAGCCGCAAAATAAGAGGTAAATATGTTGTATATGCAAAAAGTTGTTTTCATTTTATTTGCGCTTGCGAGCCCTGTTTTGTTACATGCACAGTATCCTGTTATTCCAGCGTCATTGGAAGAGGCCGCTAGCCTGCAGCAAGAGTTGGAACAAAAGCGACTTGATGAAGTATGGGCAAAGGCGCGTTTGGTGATGGAACGTGAGGGAAAACCTTATATTCCTTGGGCAGCTAAACCTGCCGATTTGCCTCAAGCAACTATTCCTGCCTTTCCTGGAGCGGAAGGTGGAGGTGCATATACGGCTGGAGGCCGCGGTGGAAAGGTCTATGTCGTGACCAGTTTGGCAGACAGTGGCCCCGGTACATTGCGTGAGGCTTGTGAAGCCGGAGGTGCCCGGATCGTAGTTTTTAATGTCGCAGGTATTATCCGATTGGAAAAGCCCATCGTTGTACAAGCACCTTACATTACAATTGCGGGACAAACAGCACCCGGCGATGGCGTATGTATCGCGGGCGAATCCTTTCTGATCGATACGCACGACGTGATCCTAAGGTATTTACGTTTTCGTAGAGGTGAAACGGATGTCACCCGGCGAGATGATGCCGTGGGCGGCAATGCCGTTGGTAATATTATGATCGATCATATTTCGGCAAGTTGGGGTCTGGATGAAAACATGTCCGTCTATCGACATGTATACGACAGATCGGGGCAAAACTTAAAGTTACCTACCGTTAATATCACCATTCAAAACTCTATTTTTTCGGAGTGTCTGGATACGTATAACCATTCGTTTGGGAGTACAATCGGTGGGTTAAACAGTACGTTTATGCGTAATTTGTGGGCATCCAATATCAGTCGTAATCCTTCAATAGGGATGTATGGCGATTTTGGATTTGTGAACAATGTAATCTGGAATTGGTGGAACAGGAGTATTGACGGCGGAGATCATAAATCTGCGTACAATATTGTCAATAATTACTTTAAACCGGGGCCGATTACGCCCCGCGATAAACCTATTGGCTACCGCATCCTTAAGCCCGAATCGGGCCGCGACAAGGCCAACGCGGATGTTTTTGGAAAAGCATACGTGGCGGGTAATATCGTAGAGGGACATCCGCGTGTCAGCAAAAATAACTGGGATGGGGGCGTGCAGCCGGAAACCTCGGGTGATGAGGCGGCTTTGCTGAGGGAAATCAAAGTTGATAAGCCGTTTGCGCTATCAAACTTCGGGAAAATATTATCTGCTCAAAAGACCTATAACTACGTGTTGCAAAATGTGGGGGCAACCTTGCCCCGTCGCGATGCGGTCGATGAACGGATTGTGAAGCAGGTGCGTACCGGAGAGGTTTTTTACACGGAGCCAAAGGAACCTGTTGAGCCCTCTCCTTATGTCAAGCGCCGTTTGCCTATGGACTCCTACAAGTTAGGTATTATCACGGACGTCAATCAGGTGGGTGGTTATCCGGTCTATCAAGGACAGCCTTATAAAGATTCAGATAATGATGGTATGCCAGACGACTACGAAAGCAAGCATGGATTAGATCCGAACGATCCAAGTGATGCCACTGCAATCGCAAAGTCAGGCTACTCAAATATAGAAGAGTTTCTTAACGGGGTGGTTCCTGTTAAGACGGTTAGACCCTAATGCACGTGTGTCTCCCATACGGTTAGGGTTGGTTATGGTTGGTTTATTTCGAAAAGGTCGCAGATGTGCGGCCTTTTTTTTAAAAAGTTTTTGGGGGTTGCTCGAAGGGCATGTAAAGGGGAGATTGAGGGAAAAGCCCTTGGTAAAATACTACAATAGCTAGAGAAAATGCTATAACTACTTTTGCGCGATTTAAGTTATGTTTGTAGTTGAGGGATAAGCTATTAGCGAGATGTCTTGTGCAAAAACAAACACCTTATTTTATTTTTGCTAAGGGCTTGGTTATGTGAAGCTTGAAATCAAATTAACAAGAGCGATTACATTGAAGAATTATTATACATATTTACCGTTTTTACGCCTAAAACATGGTGCTTTAGGCGTACTGTTGTGCGCTGTTGCGGTTGTAGGATTTGCGCAAGAGAAGAAAGGCCCGATCTCGCTTTCGGCAACGGGTACGTTGCAGTATGTCGTAGATTCTTTAGGGAATCAAGTCCCTGATTTTTCCTATGCCGGTTACCAAAGCGGCAATGACGCCATACCAGAAATACCCGTGAAAATTGTTGTTCCGCGGAAGAGTGGCGATGCAACTACACGGATACAAGCGGCTATTGACTACGTTTCGGGCCTGCCGTTAGACAAGAATGGATTTCGCGGGGGCGTTTTGTTAGAGGCAGGTGAATACGAGGTGGCTGGATCGCTTAAATTGCACAGTTCAGGCGTCGTTTTGCGGGGCGCAGGCTTTGATAACGAGGGGACAGTGCTGTTGGGTACGGGTGAGAATCGGGAAACCTTAATCCGCATTGTTGGTAAAGAAGATCAGCAGACCCAGGTAAAGGCGAATGTAACGTCTGCTTACGTGCCGGTTAATGCCCGGAAGATGACTGTTGACCAGCCTTCGCAATTTAACGTGGGTGATCAGGTAATGATCAAGAGGCCATTTACACAAGAATGGATTAATATACTGGGTACAGATCACTTCGGGGGTGGGATTACCTCCTTAGGATGGAAACCGGGGCGACTTGAGCTGTCATGGGATAGAAATGTGGTATCCGTAGACGGGAACACCATTGAATTAGATGTTCCGATTACCACGGCATTGGATCAGCAGTATGGCGGTGCTACAATTGAAAAGTACACCTGGCCTGGGCGAATCGAAAATGTGGGCGTAGAAAATATGATGTTATTGTCGGCTTACGACACTACTAATCCAAAGGATGAAGATCACCGTTGGATGGGCATAACGATCGAGAATGCTGCCAACAGTTGGGTGCGCCGGATGCAGTTTAAGCATTTTGCCGGCTCTGCAGTGTATGTATTGGCTACAGCCAAGCAGGTTACTGTAGAGGATTGTATTTCGGTAGAGCCTGTTTCCGAAATCGGTGGACAAAGACGCTATACCTTCTACACAAAAGGTCAACAATGTTTATTTCAGCGTTTGTATTCCGAAAAAGGTTATCACGACTTTGCGGTAGGTTACCTAGCGGCAGGACCTAACGCCTTTGTGCAATGTCAGGCTGTTGAGCCCTACAGTTTCAGCGGTGCGATAGACAGCTGGGCTTCGGGAATTTTATTTGATGTGATCGATATCGATGCGCAAGCATTAAGCTATAAAAATAGAGGGCAGGACGGGCAAGGTGCGGGCTGGACAGCGGCTAATTCCGTGTTCTGGCAGATCTCCGCAGCTCTGGTGGAAAATTATCAGCCACCAACCGCCCAAAACTGGGCGTTTGGTGTATGGGCGCAGTTTCAGGGAAATGGCCATTGGGAACAGTCTAACGAATTCGTCAAGCCTAGAAGCTTGTACTATGCACAGCTCAAAGATAGAATCGGTGGCATGGCTGTTGAGCGAACAGTCCTTTTGCCTATCTTGACAGAAGCGTCCAGTAGACCTCCCGTTAGTGTTGCGATGAAGCTAAGTAAGCAAGCGTATAATCTCAATCCACAATTGATTGATTTTATTCGTGAAGCCAAAACCCGTCAATCTTTGCAAATTTCTACATCGGGCCTGCGCACGATAGATCAGGTGGGTTATAAAGAGCCTGTTAAGCATACAGCGCAGGGATCCATGACCGTAGCGAATGGTTGGTTGCAGCGTAATCAACAGGTACTGGTCGGTAAAAAGACAGATATTCAATGGTGGAGCAGTACGGCCAAGCCACACAGTATAGAAAAAGCAAAGCCGCATATCACCCGCTTTGTACCTGGTGAAATGGGCCTTGGCCTTACCGACGATCTGGAAGAAGTGGCAGCGACAATGAAAGCCAATCACGTACTCAGTATAGACCACAATTACGGTCTGTGGTACGACCGTCGTAGAGATGATCACGAACGCGTTCGTCGGATAAATGGCGAAGTATGGCCTCCATTTTATGAACTCCCTTTTGCACGTACCGGAACGGGATTAGCATATGACGGCCTGTCCAAATACGATTTGACCAAATACAATAAATTCTACTGGAATCGTCTAAAGGAATTTGCTGATCTGGCGGACCAAAATGGACTCATATTGCTTCATCAAAATTATTTTCAACATAATATTTTGGAGGCCGGCGCACATTATACCGACTTTCCTTGGCGTACGGCTAATAACGTCAATGAGGTGGGCTTTCCGGAACCGGTTCCCTATGCAGGCGATAAGCGGATCTTTATGGCCGAACAGTTTTATGATGTGAACCATCCGGCACGTCGGGCATTGCACCGTGCTTATATTCGCCAATGTCTAGACAATTTTAGCGACAACGCGAGTGTGATACAGTTGATCAGCGCAGAATATACCGGTCCGCTTCATTTTACACAATTTTGGATTGATGTGATCGCCGAGTGGAAAGCAGAAACGGGCAAAAGCTCCATCATTGCACTCAGCACGCCAAAGGATGTGCAGGATGCGATATTGGCCGACCCGAAACGTGCTGCTGCCGTTGATGTGATCGATATTCGCTATTGGCACTATCAGGAAGATGGTTCGACGCACGCCCCAGAAGGCGGCAAGAACCTTGCGCCGAGGCAGCATGGTTTTGGGAAGAAGACTTCTGCAAAACAGGTGTATCGGGCGGTATCTGAGTACCGCAAGGCGTATCCGGATAAAGCGGTGACCTACCACGGTCCCAACTATCCAGAGATGGCGTGGGCCATTTTTATGGCAGGCGGATCGATGGCCAATCTACCCCTAGTCGGCGACGGTGAATTTTATCGGGCAGCGGCGACGATGAAAGCGGAGTCCGTCCAAGATCATTGGATTTTGAAAGGAAAGGATGGCGGTATCGTCTTTCAACCCAAAGTGCACCAATTGAAGACGCTCTTTCCCGAGTTGAAAGGGGTGTACGCCGTACATTATGTGGATCCTAAAACGGGAAAACTATTGGGGTCGGAGCGGATTAATGTGGACAAACAACCGTTATCCAAAAAATTTAACACATCGGATTTGGTCATTTGGATCAGTAAAAAATAAAATAACGTGAAGAAGTGGTTTAAAAGTCTCAAACATCTAAAAAAACACGTCATCGCGAGGAAGAATGACGTGGCGATCTTCGTTCCTTCGGTTCGATGGCGCCGATGTTTACTTTCTATTGTGAACCATTAAAAACAAACTAAATGTATATGAAAGCTATTCGACATAAATTACTCCCTTTTCTATTGGCAGGCGCATTGTTCTCTTGCGAGTCGGAACAAGAATCAACGGGAATATCAACTTTGAAGGTTTCTGAAAACGGACGTTACCTGACTTCTGCAGACGGCAAACCCTTCTTCTGGTTGGGCGATACCGGCTGGTTGTTGTTTGGTAAGCTGAACCGTGAGGAAGCAGAGTCGTACCTAGAAGACAGAAAGCAAAAGGGATTTAATGTGATTCAAGCCATGGTATTACATACCGTGCCTGCTGTCAATGTATATGGTGATTCGGCAATGATCAATGGCGACATCGCCCGTCCGCTGGTTACGGAAGGTAATAACCCGGATAATGCAGACGAATACGACTATTGGGATCATGTCGATTTTATGATCGATAAAGCGGCTGAAAAGGGAATTTATATGGCATTGGTGCCGGTCTGGGGCTCGCCCGTAAAGGATGGAAAGGTCTCTCCGGAACAGGCAAAGGTGTATGCTGCTTTTCTTGCGGAACGTTGGAAGGATAAGCAAAATATTGTATGGTTGAACGGCGGCGACATCAAAGCGACGGATTCACTCGAGGTATGGAAGGAGATTGGTAAGACGATCAACGCGATTGATACCAATAATTTGATCACGTACCACCCGCGTGGACGCACAGCCTCTTCAGACTGGTTTCACAACGAGCCTTGGTTAGATTTTAACATGGTACAGTCGGGTCACAGAAGGTACGACCAAGATACGTCTGCAAACGAACAGAAGCACTACGGCGAAGACAACTGGAAGTTCATGGAAGTGGATTGGAACTTAAAACCGATCAAACCGACGATTGATGGCGAACCATCGTACGAAGGCATACCACATGGTTTGCATGATATCGAACAGCCGCGCTGGAATGACGCAGATGTACGCCGATACGGCTATTGGTCGGTGTTTGCCGGGGCATTTGGTTATACCTACGGTCAAAACTCCGTGATGCAAATGCATTCCAAAACAGATACCACGACTGCTTACGGTTCGACGGAATTATGGTCGGAGGCCTTACATGCACCTGGAGCAGGGCAAATGAAGTACCTCAAAGAGCTTTTGCTTTCCCAAGACGATTATTTCAATCGTATACCGGATCAGTCTATCGTAGCGGAAAACGGTGAAAAGTATGATCGCTTATTGGCTACCCGTACAGATTCCTATGCCTTTATTTACAACTACAATGGTCGGGAGATGAAGATAAATATGGGTAAGATAAAGGGCGATAACGTTAAGGCATCCTGGTTTAACCCACGTAATGGGGAGAAAACGGCCATTGGCGACGTCGAAAATAAAGGTGTTCAGGTTTTTCAGCCTGAAGGCGGTAAGAAGGACGGCAATGACTGGGTGTTGGTTTTAGAAAGTAAAAATTAAATAAGAGGATTTAGATGGGTTTGATCCGCAACATTCTTTTTTCTGGTGTAATCATCCTTTTGGTGTCTTGCCAAAAGGATGTGTACATGTTTACATCTTTTCATGAACCAGCCGATGAGGGCTTACGGTATTTGTACAGCACGGATGGCTACAAGTGGAATGCGATCGACGGCATTTATTTGAAACCTGAACTGGGTTCTCAAAAAATAATGCGCGATCCGTCAATGGTGCGCGACGAGAACGGGATATACCATCTGGTATGGACAATCGCCTGGAAAGGCGATAAGGGAATCGGGTATGCGCAGTCCAAAGATTTGATCAACTGGGAGAAGCAAAAAATCATACCCGTCATGGAACATGAACCAAGCACGGTGAATGTCTGGGCGCCAGAACTGTTTTACGATGAGGACGTGGATCGGTTCATTATCATCTGGGCTTCTACCATTCCCGGCCGGTTTCCACGTGGAATAGAACCGGAGGATAACAATCAGCGTATGTACTACACGACGACGACGGACTTTGAAACGTTTTCGCCCACGAAGTTATTTGCTGATCCGGGCTTCAGCATTATTGATGCAGTCATTGTGAAAAAGGACAAGGATGATTATGTACTGGTATTGAAAGATAATACGCGCCCCAACCGAAATCTAAAAGTTGCTTTTGCAGATAATCCACTGGGGCCGTATACCGATGTTTCTGAACCATATTCGGATTACCTGACGGAAGGCCCTTCTGTGATCAAGATCAAGGACGAGTGGTTGATTTATTTTGACTCTTATGGGAGTAAGAGCTACGAAGCCGTCGCCACCAAAGATTTTAAAACTTTTGAAAAGGCAAATGACAGAATTTCTGTTCCTGAAGGGCACAAGCACGGTACGATATTCAAAGCGTCTCGGAAGGATTTGAAGAGGTTATTAAGTAGATAAAGAAGCTGATTTGCATATCTGCGAATCCGCAAATAAGAAATAAAAGAATGAAAATAAAGTCAACGATATTAGGGATAGCTGTTTTGGGATTGGTGCAGCAAGCATTTGCACAAGATACGGTACGGTATGTGGGCAAAACGCTTTCAAACGTGGATTATCATCACGGCCAACTAACTCCTGCCGTGGGTACGCATAATATTCAGGTATTCCGCGCAAATAGAGCGTTTCCTGAACTTGCTGGAGGGCATGGGTTTACCTATAATCACCAGCCGTTTTTGGCGTATTGGAACAATACATACTACCTACAGTTTTTGAGTAATCCGATTGGGGAGCACATCGCGGAGGGTAAAAGCTTACTGCAAACCTCTAAAGATGGCTATAGCTGGACCGCTCCCGTAGAAATATTTCCACCCTATCTGGTCCCGGAAGGTTTTACGAAGCCAGGGCGTACCGATAAGGCTGGTAAAGATCTGTATGCGATTATGCATCAACGGATGGGTTTTTACACGGCTAAAAACGGAAAATTGCTGAGCATCGGTTATTATGGCGTCGCGCTTGATGCCAAAGATGATCCAAACGATGGAAATGGCATAGGTCGTGTCGTCCGGGAAATCAATGCAGATGGTTCTTTTGGGCCGATTTACTTTATCCGTTTCAATTCTTCGTTCAATCAAAAATTAGCTAAGTATCCTTTTTATACAAAGAGTAAAGATAAGGCATTTGTACAAGCCTGTAAGGAATTGATGGAGCAACCATTAATGATGCAGCAATGGGTAGAGGAAGCTGATCGCAATGATCCGTTGGTGCCATACAGTCGGCCTATTAAAGCGTTTGCATACTACCATCGAGACAACGGTGATGTGGTTGGTTTTTGGAAACATGCCTTGACTTCCGTGAGTAAGGATGGAGGCAGAAGTTGGGCGTATACACCGCTCCGTGCTCCGGGCTTTGTTAACAGTAACGCAAAAATCTGGGGACAGCGGACTGCAGATGGCCGCTTTGCGACAGTGTACAACCCTTCCGAGTTCAGATGGCCCCTTGCCGTATCGACGAGCAATGATGGACTGAATTACACCGATCTCATGCTGTTAAATGGTGAGATCAGTACCATGCGTTATGGAGGCAATTACAAGTCATACGGCCCACAGTATGTTCGGGGTATTCTGGAAGGAAATGGAGTCGTACCGGACAACAATATGTGGCTGACATACAGCATGAATAAGGAAGATATGTGGGTCGCTAAAGTGCCTGTTCCTCTTGTGTCGACTGTACAGGGAAATGTAAAAGACGACTTCTCAAGCGGAAGTAGCGAAGCCTACAACAAGTGGAATATCTATAGCCCGTTATGGGCAAGTGCTAAGATAGAGGGCAATGCCCTGGTCTTACGCGACAAAGATCCATACGACTACGCGAAAGCCGAACGTGTGGTTCCAGCGTCCAAAAAAATTAAAGTTGAATTTGTCATAACTGCAGAGCAGGCCGATACAGGGAATCTTCAGATCGAGCTTTTAAACAACAAAGGGTTAGCTGCGGCACGTTTGATCTTCGATGCAGATGGCTCGATTAAAAACAAGGCAGGCTACAGAAATGCTGGTGTTCAAACGTATCAAGCAGGACAGCAATATGTGGTTTCGCTAACTGCCGATGTCACTACACGTTCATTCCAGATGTCTATCAATGGCGTGGATAAGGGGACACGCTTATTCTTCCAACCCGTGAGCGAGATCAGTCGCGTCTCCTTCCGCACGGGGGATGTGAGACGTTATCCAGATGCCGATACACCGACCGATCAGGAATTTGATGTTAAGAGTCCAGGTACGGCGGTTGCGGAAGCAGTATATAAGATTCTTTCCTTTAAGGCAGAAAATATAAATTAAATGATACGAATCGTCATATCCCTATATTTGGCTATTTTTTGCGTATCAGCGAAAGCTGATGTTGTATTGCCAAACGTGTTTGCACATCATATGGTGTTGCAACGGGATCAACCGGTTTCTATTTTTGGTGCTGCAGACGTAGGTGAAGATGTCGTAGTGGAATTCGATGGGCAACGCAAATCTACTCGTGCAAATGCGGATGGTTACTGGAAAATAGAGCTTAAAGCCATGAAGGCAAATGCTGTAGGACAGACGTTGACGATTCGTGGCAAAAATGAAATTCGATTGAACGATGTGTTGGTAGGGGAAGTTTGGCTGTGTTCTGGACAATCCAACATGGAGTATCCCATGCGTAAGATCGTAAAGGAAAAAGCGCCGCTGAAAGGGGAGTTTCCTGAACATGCTGTAGCGGAAGCTAACAATGCACAGATAAGGGTTTTTCTAGTTCGCAGAAAGTTCCTCGCGAAACCAGATGGCCGCTATGAGGGGTGGAGTGTAGCACAGGATTCGGCTTTACGCCAGTTTTCTGCACCCGCTTATTTCTTTGGTAAAAAACTTCAGGAAGAACTCGGCGTACCGGTCGGGATTATCTCTTCGGCGGTGAGCGGTAGCCGCATTGAACCTTGGTTGTCTGAATCGTCGTTGCAGGCTTCTCCTTATTTTAAAGATAAAAAAGTGGGCGGAGACCCGGGTAAATTTTACCATTCCATGATCGAACCGCTCGCACCGTACACGATTAAGGGTTTTGTGTGGTATCAAGGAGAGACGAATGTTTTTCTCAAGGAAACGGTGGCATATGCGCACAAAATGAAAGCGTTAATAAGCGCGTGGAGAGCACTGTGGCAAAATAAAAAAATGCCCTTCTACTTTACGCAAATAGCGCCTTTCCATTACTCATTGGACGAAAAGGGCGAGGTAAGTATGGACAGAACGGTACTGCCAGAGTTTCGTGAGGCGCAGGATCTGGTACTTCAAATACCTTTTACTGCACGTATCATTACGACGGATCTGGTTGATAATATTCATGATATTCATCCCAATTATAAATGGGAAATAGGACGTCGGCATGCGCTGAAAGCATTAAAATACGCCTATAAAAAAGATATACTGGCCGACGGCCCTGAATTCCGGAAGGTGACATACCAAGGCAACAAAGCTTTGGTTCATTTTAGCGGTGCAGGCGATGGCTTGCAGGCAGTAGATGGAAAGCCGTTAACTGGATTTGAAGTAGCGGGGATAGATGATAAGTATTATCCTGCTGATGCGATTATTCGGAACACAACGATTGTGTTGCAAAGTGAACAGGTACCGCAGATTCGGCAGGTGCGTTTCGCGTGGGATGAGGCAGCACAGCCTAATCTCGTGAACAGTGCTGGATTGCCGGCAGCACCTTTTAGAACAAACAATCCCACTAAAAATTTAAAACTGAAATAGCTGATATACGATGAAATTTGGCCTAAAAATAGCATTTTCTTTACTGTTGATCCTGTGTATTGGAGGGGACATCCTTGCCCAGAAAACCGAAATACAATATTTGTCCGGAAGAGGTAAAGATAATACTACGTTATGGGATTTTTACGTAACCGAAGGGCGTCAATCGGGGTCGTGGACCAAGATCGCTGTGCCATCTAATTGGGAGCTGCAAGGATTCGGTAAGTACAACTACGGATTCAATAAGGTAGAAAATAAGGGCAAGGAAGAAGGGCGTTATAAGCACACTTTTGTGCTGGATAAGTCTTGGAAAGGGAAGAAAGTCAATATCGTTTTTGAAGGGTCGATGACCGATACGGAAGTCAAGATCAATGGAAAATTGGCTGGCGAAATTCATCAAGGTTCTTTTTACGTTTTCAAGTATGATATTTCCGACCTAGTGCAGTATGGAAAAACGAATATTTTGGAGGTTAATGTCGCGAAGCATTCTGCCAATACATCGGTAAATGCTGCAGAGCGGGAAGCTGACTATTGGATTTTCGGCGGTATCTTTCGCCCGGTGTATCTCGAGGCGCTTCCAAAAGATCATCTCGCCCGCGTGTCGTTGGATGCGAAGGCAGATGGTAGCTTTCGTGCAAAAATTCGGACGGAAGGCGCTGCAGATAGGGTTCGTATGCAGTTGTATGATGATCAGGGGAAAGCGTATGGATCGGCTATTGAACAGCAGCTAAACGGAACGGAGACCTGGTTAAACGCGACGTTTTCTGATCCAAAATTGTGGTCATCGGAATTTCCCAATTTATATAAAGCGCAGTTCACCTTATTAAAGAAAGGAAAAGTGCAGCACCAGATCGAACAGAAGTTGGGATTTCGTACTGTTGAAGTCAAGGAGCGCGACGGGGTTTTTATCAACGGGGTAAAAATAAAGTTTAAGGGTGTCAACCGGCATTCTTTTCATCCGGAATCCGGTAGAACGACTAGTAAAGAAATTAGCGTCCATGATGTCAAACTCATGAAAGAAATGAACATGAATGCCGTCCGTATGGCGCATTATCCGCCAGACAATCATTTTTTGGAAGCATGTGATTCCTTAGGGCTATATGTGATGAATGAATTGGCCGGCTGGCATGGCCACTATGATACGCAAGTGGGATCAAAATTATTGCGCGAAATGATGGCGGTTTCTGAAAATAACCCATCGATTATTTTTTGGGCTAATGGAAACGAGGGCGGACACAACGCCGAGCTGGATGCGTTTTTTTTCGAAGAGGATATCCAAAAGCGCCCGCTGATCTATCCATGGGCGGTCTATGGCGGATTTGAAACGACCCACTACCGCGAGTATAATTATGGTATTGGTACCTATGATCATGGACATAACATCGTGATGCCAACAGAATTTTTGCACGGCATGTTTGATGGTGGTCACGGTGCAGGGATAGAAGACTATTGGAAGGCGATGTGGGCAAATCCGCTATCTGCCGGCGGTTTCCTATGGGATTTTCAGGATCAAGGGGTGATACGGACTGATAAGCAGGACAGTATTGATACGGATGGTAACCACGGTGCAGATGGTATTGTTGGTCCGTACTACGAAAAAGAGGGTAGCTTTTATACGATTAAGGAAGTGTGGAGTCCGATTTTCTTTGAAAAAAGAGAAATGACCAAGGGATTTGACGGTGCTTTTCAGATCGAAAACAGGTATTCGTTCACTAATATCAATCAATGTACATTTTCGTATGAACTACGGAAACTTGGAAAATTTGGCGAAGATAAGGGAAGCCAATCGGGCACAATTGCTTCGCCAGATATCAAACCGTACGACAGGGGGATATTGAAAGTTAATTTTCCAACCGATTGGCATAGCTACGATGCACTGTATATTACGGCCAAAGATGCGCATGGACTCGAAGTGTATACCTGGAGCTTTCCGATTACCTTGCCCGTGCAGAAGGCAAAACAACTGATAACAGCTGGGAGTGGTACCATTCAGGTCGCCGAAAATAACGATAGCCATATTATCAAAGCAAATGGGATAACATTCCATATTAATAAGACGACTGGATTATTGGAACAGGTTGAGAATGCAAAGGGGCGGATTCCATTTGCAAATGGACCTGTACTGCAGGAAGCTGTGAACAACTTTAAGGATTTTAAGCTTACCAACGAAAATGATAAAGTCGTAATTGCGTCCACATTTGATAAAAAGGAAAGTTATAACACACTCCGTTGGGAGATTTCGGCTTCGGGCCAATTGAAAATGCATGTGCAGTATTTCCCGGAAGCGTATTTTACCAAGTTCGTTGGCGTGAATTTTTCTTTTCCGGAGGATCAGATTAAAGGGGTGGAATACATGGGTATGGGGCCATACCGCGTTTGGAAAAACCGCATGAAGGGGAATCAGTTTGGTGTGTGGGAAAAGGAGTATAACGATGTCGCTACCGGCGAAGTTCCTTTCCAGTATCCAGAATTTAAAGGATACCATAGCAACATGTATTGGACTAAATTTATTATGAAGGATCAATCCTTTAAGGCATTTACGGATAGGGAGGATGTGTTCTTACGTTTATTTACACCTAAAGAGCAAAAAGATACGGACTGGAAAAATATGGAACCGACTTTTCCAAATGGCGATATTTCTTTTATGAATGGTATATCGGCGATAGGCACGAAAACACAGAAGCCGGAAACTACGGGGCCAATGGGTATGAAACATGTGTATTATGATTTTGAGAAAGAGCCGATAAGGGCGTTGCATATGGTGGTTTACTTTGATTTTTCGGGAGAGTAGTAAAATGAAAGAGATGACGAAGAGTATAGGTTTGATTTTCCTGCTGTGTTTAAGCTTAACCACTTTTGCACAAACCCGAGTAGATGCTTTACGTTGTGAGTTATTGCACAATCCAATCAGTATGGATGTGCTACATCCTCGTCTAAGTTGGAACATCAATACGGACGAAAGAAATGTGGTACAGCTTGCTTACCAAGTGTTGGTGGCTTCTTCTTTGGAAAAGTTGGATCAGAATGAAGGGGATTTATGGGATTCCGGAAGGCAGGAATCTAGTAATTCGATTCATGTGAGCTACGCCGGCAAGACGTTGCGGAGCAGACAGAAAGCGTTTTGGAAAGTACGTGTGTACACCAACAAAGGCGACTTGCCCTGGTCTGCACCGGCTTCCTGGACAATGGGCTTGTTGCACTACAAAGATTGGACCGGCCGCTGGATCGGTTTCGATCGTTATTTCCCTACCGACAACGCGGAGGAAGGACGGTTATCGGCGCGTTATCTTCGAAAAGAATTCAAGACGGAGAAAAAAGTGAAGAAAGCCATGGCATACATTATGGGTATGGGGCTATATGAGCTGTATATAGATGGCAAAAAAGTAGGTGATCAGGTATTGGCGCCTTCACCGACGGATTATACGAAAAATATCAAGTATAATGTGTTTGATGTGACGGATCGGCTGACTGAAGGGGATCATGCATTGGGCGTAATTTTAGGAAATGGTCGTTTTTATGCGATGCGGCAAGCAAAGCCGTACAAAGTTAAAACCTTTGGATTTCCGAAGTTACAGTTTCAATTGATGATTACGTACACGGATGGCTCTACGGAAACGATCAAAACAGATAACTCATGGAAAGGTACGGCGAACGGGCCCATCACGGCAAACAATGAGTACGATGGGGAAGATTACGATGCCCGTAAGGAATTCGTCGGATGGACGAATGCAGGATTTGATGATGCTGAATGGTTGCCTTCTGAATACGTGCAGGAACCGGGAGGTACTTACGAGGCACAGCTGAATGGACACATGAAGGTGATGCGCGATCTTGTTCCTGTGACCATCACGCCAAAAGGAAATGACCGGTATATTCTCGACTTCGGGCAAAATTTTTCGGGCTGGGTGAAGATGAAGGTAAAAGGGGAGAGTGGCACGAAGGTAATGCTTCGTTTTGCGGAATCGTTGTCGGATAATGGCGATCTTTTTGTGACAAATCTGCGCGATGCTAAGGCTACAGACCATTATACGTTGCGTGGAGGTGAGGTCGAAGAATGGGAACCCCGTTTCACCTATCACGGATTCCGTTATGTTGAGGTAAATGGCTATCCCGGCACACCGACCAAAGCCGATTTTGTTGGTCGTTTTGTTTATGATGCGATGGAAACAGTAGGCACGTTCACGTCTTCTAATACGCTGTTAAACCAAATTCATCAGAATGCCTGGTGGGGCATAGCGTCTAATTACAAAGGGATGCCTGTCGATTGTCCACAGCGAAACGAACGTCAGCCTTGGCTGGGCGATCGCCCCGTAACGGCCTATGGGGAGACTTTTCTATTTGATAACACAAACTTTTACATTAAATGGCTGGAAGATATCCGTTTGTCTCAAAAGGAGGACGGCGCCATACCAGATGTTGCTCCGGCTTTTTGGCGGTATTACAGTGACAACATTACCTGGCCGGGCACTTATCTGATGATAGCGGATATGTTGTACCGGCAAACGGGCGATATTCGCGTACTACAGCAGCACTACCCTGCGATGAAGAAGTGGATAAACTATATGGCGACGCGTTATATGGATACGGAAGGCATCATCACAAAAGACAGTTATGGAGATTGGTGTTTTCCTCCGGTATCGATAGAAGCTGGGCGTGGACAGATTGCCGACAAGAAGTATCCAAGCGCGCTGATATCCAGTGCGAATTATTATTATTTGCTTAACCTGATGGCCCGATTTAGTGCCCTAGTCGATCAGGACGACGATAAGCTAGCTTTTGAAAAAAGTGCGGAGGACATGAGGATGGCCTTCAACAAACGGTTTTATAATGCAGAGGGCTTTTATGGAGACAACAAGCTCACAGAGAATATCCTAGCGCTACAGTTTGGCTTGGTTGAAGAAGAAAACAAGACCCGACTACAGAGCCAGATTGTACATAACATTGAAGTCGAAAATAACGGACACTTGAGTACAGGTGTAGTGGGCATACAATGGTTGATGCGTACGCTGACGGATATGGGACGTGCGGATTTAGCCTATAAATTGGCAACAAATACAACGTATCCTTCGTGGGGATACATGGTCGAAAACGGTGCGACAACAATCTGGGAGCTATGGAATGGAAACACGGCGCATCCAAAGATGAATTCGCAAAACCATGTGATGATGCTTGGCGATCTGTTGGTGTGGTATTATGAGCATCTTGCTGGTATCAAATCTGCCGATAAGGCCTTTCAGACTATTGTAATGAAACCGGAAATCGTTGGTGATCTGACATTTGTTAACGCATCCTATAACAGTTCGCGTGGTCTGATCGAATCGCACTGGGTTAAATCAAAATCAAACTTTGAGTGGCAGGTCCGTATTCCGGCCAATGCTAAGGCGATCCTGCATATACCTGCCAAAGATCTGCAATCTATTACGGAGAACGGTAAGCGGATTCAGAACAATAGCATGTTTAACGTTCTGGGATCGGAAAACGGTAGGACGACCGTGGAAATTGGATCAGGACAATATCAATTCAAAACCAAATTGTAAATCGGATGAGAATATTACGTATGATCGTCTTTGCGCTATTTATGACAGCAACTGCTGTTGCGCAAGACAAAAGTGGAGAAGAAAGGAAGGCAACCGAGTGGGTGGCTGAATTGAAATTAGCAGATGTTGCAAAGAAGGAAAAAGTGATACAGCTGATCACGGACCACCTTTCTGCAGTAAAAGAATGGCACAATAGTCATCCAGCCAGTACGGTTCCCGCAGGGATCAATCCGTTGACGGGTCAGAAATTAAGTGAATTGGATCGATCCATTATTGCAGATTCGGCCATGCCCGATAGCGTGCACCACAATGTGATGCAGGGGTTAGGTGAGGTGTTAACTCCAGAACAGGTGATTTTTATTCTTGATAAGTATACGATTGGTAAGGTGGACTTTACCATGAAGGGATATTACGCAATTGTACCGGATCTTACGACAGAAGAGGCGAAAACGATTCGTGGGTACTTGGAAGAAGCGCGTGAAATGGCGATCGACTACAAAAATATGAAACAGATTTCGGCCATTTTTGAAATCTATAAAACAAAGTCAGAATCCTATCTGAATGCCAACGGAAGAAATTGGCGTCAGCTGTTTAAGGACTATGTGAATAAAGTGAAAGCAGAAAAGGAAAAGAAGTGATTGAATAGAACGGATCACCTTAAAGGAAAAAAAACAAAAAAAATGAAACCATCATGATTTTTCAGACCATAAAATGGGATGAATAAATCTGATAGCTTCATCGCTATTAAAAAAACAAATTTAGACGAATGAAAAAGAAGTTGGCTGCGGCAGTAGTTTTTTGTATCGCATTGTCGGTATCGTTAGCGCAGGAGAATGCGCTGTACAAGTGGAGAAAAGGTATAGTGACGGATGAATTTATTTATGAATCTGCACCATTTCCATCGTGTCATTCGGCAACGATGGCCGAAACTCCTCAGGGACTGGTTTACGCTTTTTTTGGCGGAACCCGCGAACGCAATCCGGATGTGGAGATCTATGTTTGCCGATATGAGAACGGCAAATGGACTGCCCCCGAATCTGCGGCGGATGGCATACAAGAGGACAGCAGCCGGCTACCTACATGGAATCCGGTGTTGTACCAGATTCCGGATGGCGACTTATTACTTTTTTATAAAGTAGGGCCAAAGCCCTCAGAATGGTGGGGTATGCTAAAGCGTTCCAAAGATCATGGTAAAACTTGGTCGGCAGCGGAGAAGTTGCCAGACGGCTTTTTGGGCCCGATAAAGAATAAACCTATTTTGTTGAGCAATGGTAATTTAATCAGCCCTACCAGTACCGAAGGAAATGGATGGAATATTCACTTCGAAATTAGCGCTGATTTTGGTAAAACCTGGCGTAAGACAGGATCGATTGATCGCGGTGTCGATAATGTAAATGCGATACAGCCCAGTATTTTGGATCATGGAAATGGAAAATTGCAAATTTTGGCAAGAAGTCGCAATTGGGCTATTGTAGAATCTTGGTCTACCGACAATGGAGAGACCTGGACTCCTTTGGTAAAGAGTAGCTTACCAAACAACAATTCGGGTACGGATGCCGTAACAATGAAAAATGGTACCCATGTGCTGGTGTACAACCATGTATTACCTCCGTCTGATAATCCGAAGGGAAAACGCACACCATTGAACGTGTCTATTTCCAAGGATGGTAAAAATTGGGATGCTGTATTAATCCTGGAGGACTCACCGATCAGCCAATATTCCTATCCCGCTGTTATACAGACGAAAGATGGACTGCTGCATTTTGCTTACACCTGGAGACGTGAGAAAATGAAACATGTGGTCGTGGATCCGGCAAAACTGAAAAAGAGAAAGATTAAAAATGGAATATGGCCAACGGTAAAAGGGTACAGCTTGCCAGAAGAAGAACCCTATAAAGCAGAAGAGGAGTAACTGATAGTTAATTGTATATGTCAACAAGTCGTGTGTTAAAAATAAATTTCCCGGGTAAATTGGTGTTTGGGAATGGGGTGTTAAAGCAACTGGAAGAGGACCTTATCCACATGCAGTGCAGGGGAATCATCTTGATGACTATCGCTCCTTTAATGGATCAGTTAGCGCCCTTCATACAGGCGCTGCGCGATCATTCTATTCAGGTTACTGTGGACACGAGCATTGTACAGGAACCCACCTTCGCTGATTTTCGGAAGATTATGGAACAGTTTCATTCTGCTGATGTGGACACCGTGGTAGGAATAGGAGGAGGTAGCGTTTTAGATGTTGCGAAATTGGTTGCCGCACAATTGGGCAACACCCAAACCTTAGAGGAGATCGTTGGAAATGGGTTGTTGGAAGGACGAGGGAAGCGTTTGATTTGTATACCGGCTACATCCGGTACAGGAAGCGAGGTCTCTCCCAATGCTATTTTAGTCGATGACGAAGGGCAAAAGAAGGGTATAATCAGTCCATTTTTAGTCCCGGATATGGTATATGCTGATCCACTGCTAACCTTAAGCCTGCCCGCTTCCATTACGGCAGCTACAGGTCTGGATGCATTAACGCACTGTCTGGAAGCTTACACCAACAAGTTTTCACAGCCCTTTATTGACATGTATGCTTTTGAAGGTATGCGTTTGATTGCGTCCAACCTGGAAGAAGCGGTAAATAATGGAGGTAATGAGGAGGCCCGAAGCCAGGTCGCCTTGGGTAGTATCTTGGGTGGTTTCTGTCTAGGTCCGGTCAATACCGCAGGGGTTCATGCCTTGTCTTATCCATTGGGGAGTTTATTCCACTTACCTCACGGGCTATCAAATGCATTATTGTTGCCTTATGTGATGGAATACAACTATAGCGCAAGTCCAAAGAAATATGCTGAGGTAGCTATTGCCTTGGGCTGCAACAGAGGAGCGACAGATGAAGAAACAGCACACGCTGGAATAGCGAAAATAAAAGAACTTATAAAAGTTTGCGGTATACCCGCTCGCTTGCGCGAATTGGATATCCCGAAAGATGCTATTCCACAGATGGCGGAAGATGCCATGAAAATTACAAGATTATTGGTGAATAATCCGAGAGAAATTAAATTGTCAGATGCGATATCCATTTTTAATGCCGCCTATTAATTTATGAAAGAAGATAAAATGAAAGATACTATTGTTCCTGTAGTTGCGCCACTCCATCAGGATCGTACGTTGGATAAGGACGCTGTAGGGCGTATTTTCGCGTACTTATATGCACATAATGCAATTCCATTTATATTGGGGACAACAGGCGAGTCTGCTTCACTTTCCAATGCCTTCAAAGAAGAGTACCTACAAGCGGCTTTTGCAAGTAAGGTGGAAGGGCAAGAAGTTTACGTGGGGATTTCGTCTAATATACTGGAAGAATCCGTTGATTTGGCGCAGCAGGCGTACGATCTAGGTGTAAAAGCGGTAGCAGCAACATTACCCACCTATTATAAGCTTTCAGATACACAGATGGAGAATTATTTTCTGCAGCTAGCTGAAAAATGCCCTGCTGATTTGATTATCTACAATATTCCTGCGACGACACATATGTCAATTCCACTGTCTTTATTGGACAAATTGAGCTACCATCCAAAAATCGTTGGGGTTAAGGATTCCGAAAGAAGTATAGAAAGGCTGGATCAGTCGTTATCGTTGTGGGCGGATCGGGCAGATTTTAAACATTACATGGGGTGGGCAGCGCAGTCTGCTTATGCCATGATCAACGGTAGTGCCGGAATAGTGCCCAGTTCGGGTAATTTTGCCCCTGCTATTTATCAACAGATGTGCCTCGCAGTACAGGATGGCGACGCGAGTTTAGCGTATGCATTGCAGAAGCAGTCGGACGATTTGGGTGCATTATACCAAACGGACAAATCATTGGGCGAATCCCTATGGGCGTTAAAAGTTCTGATGAAAGAGCTAGGCCTATGTGATGCGTATATGATGCCACCGTTACACGCATTGGACGTAGCGGAGGAGACTAAACTGATTTCCGCATTCCAAGAGTTAATTAACAAAGAAAGTATAAAATTGAATATTACGAATAATGTCTAAACCTATCATTGGTATTACCATGGGTGATCCGGCTAGTATTGGTCCAGAGATTGCGTTAAAAGCGGCTCTAAATCCGCATATTTATGAGATCTGTAAGCCCTTGCTGGTGGGGGATATGGGTGTTTTCGAACATATTGCTAGATCGCTCGGGATGGATATCAAATTACATGCTGTAGACCGTGTAGCCGATGCACTATTCCAGTATGGCACGGTAGATATCTTCGATCTCAACAATACGAATCTGGAAAAGGTAACTTTCGGAGAGATTTCTGCCGAGGCGGGTAAGGCTTCTTTTGAAGCGGTGACGAAAGTGATTGACCTCGCGCTGAAGGGACAGGTGCAAGCCACTGTGACGGGCCCCATCAACAAAAAATCGATAAATGAAGCAGGACATCACTTTGCGGGACATACCGAGATCTATGCACACTATACGGGTACGAAAAAGTATGCGATGCTGTTGGTAGAGGATAACTTAAAAGTGATTCACGTATCGACGCATGTTTCGCTCCGCCAGGCCTGTGATCTTGTGAAAAAGGAACGGATTATAGAGGTCGTCGAGCTATTACAAAATGGCTTAATTAGCCTTGGTGAAAAAAATCTGAAAATCGGTATTGCAGGATTAAATCCGCATGCAGGTGATTCCGGGCTCTTCGGTACAGAAGATGACGAAGAGATTTTGCCGGCAGTAGAACAGGCGCGCGCAATGGGTTATGATGTGGATGGACCAGTTCCTGCTGATACCTTGTTTTCAAAGGCGGCGACGGGTCACTATGGTGGTATTGTAGCCATGTATCACGATCAGGGACACATTCCCTTTAAGTTGACAGGCTTTAAGTGGAATGCGGAGAAGAAACAGATGGATAGTGTAAAAGGTGTCAATATTACGATGGGACTGCCGATCATTCGTACATCGGTAGATCATGGTACTGCGTTTGAGATTGCGGGTAAGGGTGTTGCAAGTCCTGATGCAATGATTTTGGCAATTGAGTCGGCAGTGCAGCTTACACAAAATAAATCTTAAAGCTGCGATGGCATTCATCTTGGTTATAGCAGATGATCTGACAGGGGCCGCCGAATTGGGGGGTGTTGCTTTGCGCTACAATCTTACTGCTGAGGTGGTACACGACTTGTCCGAAAAGTTGTATACCGATGTGTGTATATTGAATACCAATACCAGATCTTTAAAAGAAGATCAGGTATTATCACATCTGCATAATCTATTCCAGGCAATCGAGATAAATAATTTTACATTTATTTACCTTAAATTCGATTCGGCATTGCGTGGGCATATCTACCAAGAGGTGACATTTTATCAACAGCTTTTCGGGGTAAATAGGCTTATATTTTGTCCTGCCAATCCTGTTTTTGGCCGAATTATCGATAAGGGGATGTATTGGGTAAACGATAAACTTATTCATCAGACAGCTTTTGCACACGATCCGGAATTTCCGATTCATACTTCGACGGTGTTAGATCTGTTGGACGCAGCAAGTAATTGGCAATTATTATCGGTTGACGATGAACTGGAAAAGGAAGGTGTTTATGTCGCTGAAGTAAAAAGGCAAAAAGACGTGCAGCGATTGGCCTCGCGGTCTGCTGATGCTCGTCTTGCAGCAGGAGGCGCGGCTTTTTTCAATGAATTGCTCGCGCAACGGTTTCCATTGGGACTGAATGAACAGCACGATAGCGTTGAACGTGTTCAAGAACCGGTATTGTTTATTTGTGGATCAACCCACGAAAATTCACGGCAATGGATAAACCAAGTGCCCTCACAATACGTCTTATCGTGGGACGGAGTAGATCCGAATATCGTTTACGATTTAGCGACGGTGTTAAATACGTATGGAAAGGCGGTTTTCGCTTTGCATACACAGGTGCAGGCCGAAGCAGCAGTCGTCCGAGAAAAAATGGCAGAAATCGTGGCTGTTGTACAGTCCCGTCAAATTATAAAGGAATTGTGCATCGAAGGCGGAGCGACGGCTTATGAAGTTTTAAAAAAATTAGGAATTACAGGTTTTACGCCAGTCAGCGAGTTGGACCAAGGTGTGATACGTGCAAAGGTACGAGACGGGGAGCTCTATCTAACGTTGAAACCCGGAAGTTATACTTGGCGTAGAGATCTGTTCAAATTTGATACGCATTTAAACCAATAAATAATGAGTAAACCTATTTTGAGTGTTTTGGATTATGGTATTATTGTAGCCGTACTGCTGATTACGCTGTATTTCGGACTACGATATGCGAAGAATCAAAAAACGACCGAAGATTATTTTTCAGCAAAAGGACGTGTACCGTCTTGGGCTATTGGTATGTCTTTGTTGGCTACACTAATTAGTAGCGTTACTTTTCTGGGCTATCCTGCAGAGGGTTACTCCAACAACTGGATTCTCTTGGTGCAGGGCTTAATGGTTCCTCTTGTCCTTCTGGGGACAGTCTGGTTCATTGTGCCGCTCTATCGGAGAGTCATAGGGCTGAGTACGTATGAGTACTTTGAAAAGCGATTTGGAAATTTTGCACGATACTACAGTTCCATTGCTTTCGTTTTACGCCAGTTTTCTGGTATGGGAACGGTACTTTACTTATTGGCGGTCGCTTTATCGAGTATGACCAATATAAATACGTATTGGATTATTATTGTGGTGGGATCCATTATTGTTATCGTCAATCTCTTAGGAGGTATAGAGGCGGTGATCTGGTTAGATGTTTTCCAAGGCTTTATGTTATTTGCCAGTGGTATCTTATGTCTTTTGGTGCTTATCTTTTCGATAAAAGGAGGCATACCTGAAATATGGCGGATTGCATCCGAGAATGGAAGGACAGGTTTCGGGCCTTATGATTTGGACTTCTCACGATTAACATTCGTCGTGATGGCTATTAACGGTATGTTTTATGCGATCCAGAAATACGGCACGGACCAAACGGTAATACAACGCTATTTGACTGCTCGCTCCGATAAATCGGCAATAAAAGCTTCTTTACTGGGTATCTTGCTTACTGTTCCGGTGTGGTCGTTGTTTATGTTCATCGGTACGGCACTTTTTGTATATTATACAAAAAATAGCCTGCCTGATGATATCGGCCCAAATAGTGTATTCCCTTACTTTATTATGAGTAATTTACCAATGGGAGTCGTCGGATTTATTTTGGCAGCAATGGTTTCGGCTGCAATTTGTAGCTTAAGCGCGGATCTTAATTCGTTAGCAGCTGTCGGTGTTGAAGATTATTATAGAAAGTTGCGGCCGAAATTGGCAGATAGGAGCTATTTAATGGCAGGCAGATGGATGGTTGCTATAGCGGGGCTTATTTCTGTTGTCATTGGTTTCATATACATCAATTTGGGCAGTGAAAGTATTCTGGGAATTATCTTCACGCTGTATGCTATTTTCTCTGGAGGTATTGTTGGTGTTTTCCTTTTGGGTGTATTTTCTACCCGTGCCAACAACCAGGGGGTTAATATTGCGATTGTCGTTTGTATTGTTTTTACGGCATACGCCTTTCTGAGCAGTACAGAAATAGAGATTCGCGGAGAGCAAATTATGATATTGGATTTGGGAAGATTTAATTTTACGCATAATAAATTGATGTTAGGAGTATATAGTCACCTGATCGTTATTATTGTGGGGTATGTGGCCAGTTTGTTCTTCCCCAAACCCGTTTTAGATCCCAATTTATTTTACAACGGTTGGAAAGCTTCTCAGAAAATCGAAAAAGAAAAAGGAGGCTCTTATGAATAAATGGTTTGTTTTGGCGTGTGTGTTTGTTTTTTTGAGCAAACCTGTCTCCGCGCAGGATTCAGATCATCAATACCGTAAGCCGTTAAAGGAGGTGATCGAGCTGCTTGAAAAAAGATATGATATTACGATAAAATACAATGCCGAGCAGGTTGATGGAAAATGGTTGAATTATGCCGAGTGGCGTTTTCGTGCAGATGTTGATGAGACGTTGCATAACGTGCTGGCGCCACTGGATATGAAAGTAAATAAGGAAGGTGAGGGCAAATATAAGCTAAAAGACTATGAATATTTCCGTTGGGAAGTACAGGATGGCTGGGATTACTTGGATCAGCTGGCAAGTCGGTATGACGACAAGCGGTCGTGGGAAAAACGAAAGCTGCTTTTGCGCCCACAATTATTTCAGGCATTAAAATTATTTCCACTGCCCGACCGTCCAGACACTAAGCCAATCGTAACCAAAAAGAGGAATTTTAAGGGATATACGGTTGAAAACTTTGCATTGGAAATTAGACCAGGATTGTACGTGAATGGCTCTATTTACAGACCTAGCAAGCATAAAGGGAAAGTTCCTTTAGTACTCAGTCCGGATGGACACTGGGCAGATCATCGATATCGCAAAGATGCGCAGATTCGCTGTGCGATGATTGCAAAAATGGGTGCTGTTGCGGTTAGTTACGATCTTTTTGCATGGGGCGAATCGTTGCTCCAGTTTAAATCAGAAGACCATCGTAGAAGCTTAGCGTTAACAGTACAAACACTGGGCGGGCTGCGCATATTGGACTTTATGCTGGCAGATAAAGCGGTAGATGCGTCGCGCGTAGGCATATGTGGCGGGTCTGGGGGCGGTAGTCATACCGTCCTAATGACCGCTCTAGATGATCGCATTACACTGAGTATCCCCGTGGTTTCGCTATCCTCTTATCATTTTGGGGGATGTCCGTGCGAAAGTGGACAGCCTATACATGCTTGTGCCGGAGGTACAAATAATGTCGAGCTTGCAGCGATGGCTGCACCACGGCCACAGTTGGTTATATCGGATGGTAAAGATTGGACAGCACATATGCCAGAACATGATTTCCCTTACTTACAAAAGATATACGATTATTATGAAGCGCAAAATCAGGTGGTAAATGTACACCTGCCAGAGGATGGTCATGATTTTGGATACTCCAAGCGCAAACCCGTTTATGATTTTTTAAGTAAGCACTTTCGTCTCCAGACACAGGGTTTAAAAGGTACAGATGGGGAATACGATGAGTCTGGCTGCACAATCGAAGAAAAGGCCGTACTGTATACATTTGGTGCCCAGGGTGAAAATTTACCAGCTCATGCGATACATGGATTTGGAAATTTGGAAAAGCTCTTCCAGTAAGATAATACAACGTTTGGCTAATAACGTACGCTATTCTTTTTTTTATTCTTTTTACTTTTAGGATGTCTTTTTATGCACATTTTTTATGGGCATAAAAAGACGTATGGGATTTTACTACTTGCTGACCTATAGTTAATTGATATGGATAAAATGAACAGAAAGGAATTTTTGAGAAGCGCTGCATTGCTGGGTACTGTGTTTCTATTACCGTCAGAACTTTGGGCATCCACCACTAAAAATCAACGGTATAACGTTGCGGTTATTGACCTCATGATCTTGAAGCGCCAGAAATTAAGCGCTGTTCAGTTGGCTAGTGAGATTGGCGCAGACGGCCTAGAAGTGGATATGGGTGGCCTTGGAAATCGAGATACCTTCGACAATAAATTTTTCGATGAGGAGTTTCGGAAAGACTATATCAATGAGTTAAACCAATATCATATAACGGTTTGTGCTGTAGCGATGACGGGATTTTATGCGCAGTCTTTGGCGACTCGAGCAACCTATAAACAGATGGTTGGGGATTGTCTGAAGACTTGTCAACTGTTGGGGGCAAAGACGGCTTTTTTACCGCTCGGTGTTCAGGGTGACTTAGTTAAAAATCCTGAATTAAGACCCGCACTGGTAGCAAGACTCCGTGAAATCGGTAAAATGGCAAAGAAAGCCGGCGTTGTGGTCGGTATAGAAACTGCTCTGGATGCCAAGGGCGACGTCGACTTGTTAAAAGAAATTGGATCTAAAAATATACAGATCTATTTCAATTTCTCGAACCCATTGAAAGAGGGTCGAGACCTGATTAGTGAATTGAAAATCTTAGGTAAGAAGCGTATTTGTCAGATCCATTGCACCGATGAGGATGGGGTGTGGTTGCAAAACAATACCCGATTGAACATGCAGAACGTGAAAGATACCCTAGACGAGATGGGCTGGAAAGGATGGTTGGTGATCGAGCGCTCGCGTGACGCAAGTCTGTCACCTCGGATGGTGAAAGAAAATTTTGGGGCAAATACACGATATATGAAAAGTGTCTTTCAATAAGGCTTGAGGACATAAAAAATAAATAAATGAAGACAGTAAGCGTTTGGTGTATTATCATTATCCTTTTTGCTGGATGTAAATCGGAAAAGCTGAATTATGAGCAGCTAAATAGAACATTATTGTCCTATGCTCAGGTAGGATCTGCTAATATGCCGGAAGAAATAACGGAAGTAAATTCTCCCTATTTTGATGCCGTATTTCAACGTCCGGATTTCCCCTCTGCAATAGATTCTGTTTTTCCGGGAGGTGATATACAACAACACATAGATGCCTTAGCCAATATGGGCGGAGGGACATTGGTGGTTAAGATAGGAAGTCATCTCACGGGGCGACTGGAGTTGAAATCGAATATTCATTTGTATTTGGAGGAGGGTGCCCTTATTGAATTTGGAAGTGAAATTGAACACTTTCTTCCCGTTGTTTTCACCCGTAATGAAGGCATAGAGCTGTATTCGTTGGGGGCATGTATTTATGCCAAAAATGCTAACAATATCGCCATCACGGGAAAAGGTAAATTAAGAGGTCCTGGCGAGGGTACGGTGCGTCAACGCACGATGACACACGATGTCATCGAAAAGCTCGTGCTCGCTGATACGCCTGTTGAAGATAGAATTTATGATGGGAAAACAGCGGATTATATTTTCCCTCCTGCACTGATTGCCCCCATTAACTGTGAAAATGTATTCATTGAAGGCATTTCATTGGAGCGTTCGGCTTTTTGGAATATCGTACCTACTTATTGTGACAACGTGATCATTAGAGGGGTTAATATCCATTCAATCGGTATTCAACGGGGAGATGGTATAGATATCGAATCTTCAAGAAATGTGCTTATTGAATATTGTACATTTAATACGGGCGATGATTGCATTGCATTGAAAGCGGGTAGGGGAGAGGATGGACTGCGTGTGAACAGACCCACAGAAAATGTCGTGATTCGTCATTGCTTGGCGGAACAAGGTCATGGCGGCCTTACTATTGGCAGTGAAACAGCGGGACAAGTGCAGCATGTGTATGTGCACGACTGTGCGTTCGATGGTACGGATGTGGGTATACGCTTCAAAACGCGGAGGCCTCGCGGAGGAGGCGGCAATAATATGCTTTTTGAAAATATACGGATGAATGTCGTGCATTCGGCACTTCGATGGGATATGCTAGGCAGTGCCACACATGTAGGGAATGCTGCAAGTCGTGATCATCAGGTGCAACCGAACAAATTAACGCCGAGATTTTCGGATATCACCATACGGAACATATTGATTGAAAATTCGACTGACTGCATTAAGATAGATGGAATCCCGGAATCCCCGCTTTCTGCTGTAAAACTGTCGAATATTGTAGGTAAAGGAGAAAGATATCTGATAGCGCGGGATGCACAGGATATTACAATTGACAATGCTGTTTTTTCGGTCGAAGACCAAAAGATAGACACCATTAATGTGCGGGGTTTGATCCAGACAGGAGTGCGTTTCGAGGAAACCGTTGATATTTCCTCGTCGGATCGACCGGAACGAAGAGACTAGCTTACTGGTCAATTTGGTTAAATTAGCATTTGATCCCAAAGAGAACGTATAAAATATTGACATGAAACTTTTAAAGAACATATTATTTATTCTTTTTATCGTAATTGGTGGAACTGCTTATGCGCAATTGGGGGTAAAGGAACTTACAATTGAGGGTCAAAAAAATCCATTGGGTATTAACACCTTAGTGCCTTCCTTTAGTTGGAAGCTGACAAGTGATCAGTTAAATACAAGACAGCAGGCTTTTCGTATACAGGTATTTAATTCATCAGATTTCGCAAACAAAGACAACTTGATGTGGGATTCAAAATGGAAAAAATCAAGTCAGCCTTTATTTAATAGGTATGAAGGAAAGTCGCTTGTAGCAGGCACAACGTATTTTATCCAGGTAGTGGTAAAGGATAACAAGGGTAAGATTGCTAAAAGCGAAAAGGCATACTTCCATATAGGTTTGTTATCTGCATCAGATTGGGGAAAAGCGCAGTGGATTGCGCGTGAAGAGTTACCTGATTCGTTGGTTAATCCGCTTCCGCTGAGTTCGAGTAAACTTCGGATCGATAGGCAGTACCAACTGCCTGTATTTCGTAAGACGTTTTCTTTAGATAAGAAGATAAAATCAAGTCATGCTTATGTGTCTGGACTAGGGCATTACGAGCTACAGTTGAATGGTAAACGCGTGGATGACGCATTCTTGCAGCCGGGATGGACTAAATACGATAAAGAAGCCTACTATGTTGTATACGATTTAACAGCATCGTTGCGACAAGGTAAGAATGTCTTCTCCGTGCTGTTGGGAAATGGATTTTATTATATACCCCCAGTTAAAGGGCGTTATCAAAAGCATAAGGTAGCGTTCGGCCTTCCTAAATTGAAAATGAAGGTAGTGACGGTTTATGAAGACGGTACGTCTGCGATTATAGATACAGACGAAAGTTGGAAGACACATGCCTCGCCGATTGTTTTTTCGAGTATGTATGGTGGCGAAGATTTTGATGCGCGTCTGTTGCCGAAAGACTGGACAAGTATAGCGTATGATGATTCGAGGTGGGAAAATGCTATGGTGGTCGATGGGCCAATATTACGCGCACAGGAAATAGCGCCAACCAAGGTGATGGAAACATTTAAACCCGTTTCACATCAAATCTTATCATCACGTAAAAGTGAGGTATATGATTTTGGTCAGAATGCATCAGGAATCGTATCGCTGACAATCCGCGGGAATGAAGGTGATACGATTCGGGTATACCCTGCAGAATTATTGAATGCCGATGGGTCTGCTAATCAAAAACATACAGGAAGTCCTTACTATTACCAATATATATTTGGCAAGGAAAAAGAAGTGACCTGGTCTCCACGATTTACATATTACGGACTACGCTATGCGGAAATATTCAAAAGACCAATAGCCGGAAGTCAAATCGAAGTCTTACATATCGAATCCCATCATATCCGAAATAGTACCGCGACGGTAGGTACATTTGTCTCCTCAGACACCTTGTTTAATCAAATACATGAGTTGATTAAATGGAGTATTCAAAGCAATATGGTGTCTGTTTTTACAGATTGTCCGCACCGTGAAAAATTAGGATGGTTAGAGCAGCTACATCTAATGGGCCCATCAGTGCAGTACAACTTTGATGGAGACGCTTTGTTTGCCAAAGCCTTGCGGGACATGCGCATGTCGCAAACAGCAGATGGTCTTGTGCCGGAGATAGCACCAGAGTATGTGCAGTTTGATTGGGGAGGAGATATGTTTAGGGACTCGCCCGAATGGGGAAGCAGCTCCATCTTATTGGCATGGTATGCGTATCAATGGTATGGGGATAAAACTTATCTCACGGATAATTACGCAATGATGGTGAAATATATCACTTATCTACGGTCAAAAGCCAAAGATAATATTCTCTACCAAGGGTTGAGCGACTGGTACGATATTGGGCCAGAACGGCCTGGCGTCTCTCAATTAACACCACACGGTGTGACAGGTACAGCGATTTATTACTACGATTTGAACGTGATGGGACGCATAGCCGAGGAACTGGGACGCACAGACGATAAGCTATACTATGATTCGTTGGGTAATGCGGTGCGCGAATCGTTTAATAATAGATTCTTCGACGGAGAGCAAGGTCACTATGCAACGGGTAGCCAGACGGCTCAGGCGATGCCCCTTTATATGGGACTGGTCGAAGAACAAAATCGGGAAAAAGTCTTAAAGGCATTAATAGCGGATATTTCGTCTAGAGATACCACATTTACTGCTGGGGACGTCGGACATCGGTATTTGATTCAGGCACTGACAAACCATAATAGAGACGATATTATTTATGCCATGCATAAAGATGATACCCGTCCGGGGTATGGATATCAGATTAGAAAAGGAGCTACAGCCTTGACGGAATCTTGGGCAGCTTTGCCCAGTGTGTCGAATAACCATTTTATGCTTGGACATTTGATGGAGTGGTTCCACGCCAATTTAGGAGGTATACGTCAGGCCGAAAATTCCGTTGCTTTTAAACACATGGTGATCGAGCCACGTATGCTAGACAAAGTTGAGGCCGTAAAAGTAATGTATGAAACGCCTTATGGCGAGGTGATGCTAGATCGCAAGTTAACAAATAAAGGACACGAGTACCGCATTCATATCCCCGTCGGAACTGAGGCGAAGGTGATTTTGCCGAGAAGGGGCAATTATAATGTTAACGGCAAAGCAGCAAAGAAAGCGCAGCTTTCAATTCTAGGAGATAATACGGTTATTCAATTGAGATCAGGCGAATATTTAATAACAGAATAAATGACGCGATTACTTTATATATTATTAGCCATTTTGTTTTGTCAGCCACTATGGGCGCAGAATAAAGAAGTAAAAGTTTCTACAGCAGAGATGCAGAAACTTTATGATGAAGTCAAAACGCCATATAAGTATGGTTTGGTCGTAGTGCCGACATCGAAGAAGCATCTCATGGACTGTCCATCGGTGTACAAAATCGGTAATACCTGGTACATGACCTATATCATCTTTGACGGTGTAGGCTATGAAACCTATTTGGCAGAAAGTGCCGATTTATTAAATTGGAAGACCTTAGGGAAACAGTTGACAGCCGGTAAAGGTGATGAATGGGATGCGAAGCAGAAGGCTGGATACAATGCGTTGATCGATACCAAATGGGAAGGAAGCTATAAATTAAAAAAATACCAAGGTAAATATTGGATGTCGTACTTTGGAGGGTCGTCGGAAGGATACGAACCAGAACCCTTATCAATCGGTATCGCCCATACAAAAAAGGCACCTAAAATGCCTTTCGAATGGGACCGGATCGATAAACCCGTACTAAGTAGCGAAGATGCTGATATTCGTTGGTGGGAGAATAGACACAAGTTGTTTAAAAGCTACGTGATCGAAGATCCGCAGCGAAATACAGGGCACCGCTTTATTATGTATTATAATGCGGTAGGTGATTCTTTGGAGAACAATAAACCAACAAGGTGGTACGAACGTATTGGGATGGCCGTTTCGGATGATATGGTTACATGGAAACGCTATCTTCAAGACCCGGTTGTACATCATCCTGTAGGCATTACGGGTGATCCGATGATTCAACGCATCAGCAATACCTGGGTGATGTTTTATTTCGGTGCATTTTGGAAAGATCGCCAAGGGGCATTCAACCGTTTTGCAGCCTCGAAAGATCTGATCCACTGGACAGATTGGGACGGTGAGGATTTGATCAATTCTACGGAACTGTATGATGCACAGTATGCACACAAATCTTTTGTGATTAAACACAAAGGTATTGTATACCACTATTATTGCGCTGTAGATAAGGACGGGAATAGGGGTATTGCATTGGCGACATCAAAGGATATCGGGAAGAGCACGTTGAATTTTGTAAAGGAGTAATAGCTTTAAATAGTAAATTAGGTAATAAATTTAATATGATTCGTAAGATAGTAGCATTTATAGTTTTTTTAGCGGCTTTTCAATGGGCGTTTGGACAATCCAGAGAGCTTATTAATTTCAATGCGGATTGGCGCTTTGTATTGGCGGATGATTTAAAGTTTAGGCACGCCGATTTTGATGACAATTCATGGAAATCGGTTACCTTGCCTCATGATTGGAGTATAGGTTTCGATTTTGGCGAGGAGTATCCTGCAGGTAATGCAGGTGGAGCACTGCCGGGAGGAACGGGCTGGTATCGTAAATCTTTCTCATTGAATGAACAGGATCGCGGAAAAGATGTTGTACTTCATTTTGGGGGAGCATATCGGTATACAGAGGTTTGGATCAACGGTGTTTACCTTGGAAAACATATCAATGGCTATCTTTCGTTTGAGCACGATCTGACAAAGCATCTGCACTTTGGAAGCAAAGAAAATGTTGTTGCTGTTCGCGTTGATAATAGTCTGCAGCCTAACTCCCGCTGGTATACGGGGTCGGGAATATATCGTGATGTTCGGTTAGAGAAGCGCAATCCTTCACACCTTTTGCGAAGTGAAATTTTTATCACGACGCCTGAGGTTGCTGTCGGAAAGAGCACGGTACGTGTTCAATCGATGATCAAGGGACAAGGTGCACAAGCTGTATTAAAGTTGGTAGACGCAGAAGGAAAGGTAGTGGCGCAGAAGAATATAACGGCTACAAAAGGAACCTTTGATGAGACATTGGAGATATCCCAAGCCAAGCTCTGGGCCCCTGAAAACCCGAATCTATACCAACTAGAGATCGCTTTGTTGAATAAAAACAATAAAGTTGTGGATGAACTGAGCTACAAAGTAGGTTTTAGGAATTTCAGGTTTGATGAGGAAAAAGGTTTTTTTCTAAATGACCAACCGTTGAAGCTGTTAGGGGTATGTTTGCATCATGATTTAGGAGCCTTAGGGGCGGCTTTCAATAAGTCCGCCGCAAAAAGACAACTGTTGATTATGAAAGATATGGGGGTTAATGCAATTCGTACGGCGCATAATCCGCCTGCTGAAGAATTCCTAGATCTTTGTGATGAGCTAGGTTTCTTGGTGCAAAATGAGGCTTATGACATGTGGGCGAAGCGTAAGAATAAATTTGATTATCACATTGATTTTAAGGAGCATTATATAGACGATCTCATTCGTTTTGTGAAACGTGACCGTAACCACCCTTCGGTGTTTATGTGGAGCATTGGGAATGAAATTCGGGAACAATTTGACGACACTGGTATCGCGTTTGCAAGAAACATGACGGAAGTGGTGAAGCAGGTCGACCCCACCCGGCCAGTTACCGCAGCCCTGACAGAAACGAACTATGAGAAAAACTTTATCGCTCAAGCGGGCACGTTAGATGTATTGGGCTTTAACTACAAGTACTTTGATTATGACAAATTACCTATACAGTTTAAAGGAGTGCCGCTGATTGCTTCTGAAACAACCTCCGCATTACAAACGAGAGGGGTGTACGATAATTTGCACGATACGATTCAGTTGTGGCCAGCGTCAAGCAAGGATAAATATGTTGTTAACGGAAACGCTGACTTCAGCGTCTCGGCCTATGATAATGTAGCCGCGTACTGGGGGACCAGTCATGAACGTGCGTGGCTAGAGGTGAAGAAACGTGATTTCTTGGGCGGTATTTTTGTATGGACAGGAATCGACTATTTGGGTGAACCGGTACCATACCCTTATCCAGCACGTAGTTCGTATTATGGCATAGTAGATTTAGCAGGACTACCCAAGGATGTGTATTACATGTACCAGTCTGAATGGGCGGACAAAGATGTATTGCACCTTTTGCCGCATTGGAACTGGAACAAGGGCGAGACAGTAGATGTATGGTGCTATTATAATAAAGCCGATGAAGTGGAACTGTTTCTGAACGGAAGGTCTTTGGGTAGAGCGACTAAAAATGCAGACCAGTTACATGCGGCGTGGAAAGTGCCCTTTGAAGCAGGAGAACTGAAAGTGGTAAAATACCAAAATGGTACGGCTACACAGGAAGTTGTCAAGCGGACTACAGGAAAGGCGACGCAACTAGCTGTAAAAGTCGAACATGAGCGCTATGCTGTAGGCGACCAAACCGATTTATATTTTGTGACAGTGGATTTGCGCGATGAGAAGGGGGAACCGGTGCCCAATCAGGACATAACGTTGACCTTTGCAGGAGATAGCAATAGCCGAATTTTAGGAACAGATAACGGTTTTCAGGCAGATTTAAGTAGTCTGAGCCGCCCAACTAGAAAAACACATAAAGGGTTGGCTGTTGCTTATGTAGCTAAACACGACGTAACGAAAGGAGCAACATTGACCATTAAGTCCGTATTGGGTGAACAGAAAGTGGTGTTGAAGTAGTTTTCGGTTAAAACAGTAAATATGAAAAATATACATATACTATGGACGATCTGCTTTATTCTGATTACCTTATGTACAATAAGCTTCAAAAGTGAAGCTACAGAGATTTATGTAGGACCAAATAGTCAAACTCGTAAACGTGATGGCAGTATCACAGCGCCCTTTGAGACACTGGAAGGTGCATTGCGGCAGGTGCGCGAGTGGAGAAGGTTGCAGGATCCAAAAGTAGCACAAGGGGTACAGATCTTGCTGCAAGATGGTGTATATCGTCCTGCGCAAACGATCCTTCTCCGTCCTGAAGATAGCGGTACAGCGGAGAGCCCTACCCTTATTAAAGGCATTGGAAAAGAAGTGATCTTGTCGGGCGGTGTACGGCTTGCCGGTTGGAAAAAGTTTAAACAGAATATCTACGTGGCCGATGCACCGCGTGTAGGCGGAAAGTTTTTCCCGTTTCGACAAATGTGGGTAGGGGAGAAGAAAGCGGTTAGAGCGGAAAGCCATCATAACTATGAACTGCCCCGGATTTTGAATTGGAACTTTGAGCAGCAGACTGCCACTATTCCGAATGTCTTTAAAAACTTCCAATTTGAAGAAGGCATGGAGTTCTTTATCCATCAATGGTGGGCCGTCGCGCAACTTCGTATTAAAGATGCCAAGGTAACAAAGGATAGCATTGTCTTGGCCTTTCATGAACCAGAAAGCAAGCTCCAAAGCGAACACCCTTGGCCCAAACCATGGCTGTCGGAAGAGTATGGGAATTCCGCATTTCGATTAGTCAATGCCATGCAATTTTTAGACCAGCCAGGCGAATGGTTTCTGGACGAAGACACACATAAGATCTATTATTATAAAAGGGCGGAAGAAGACCTGAATCAAGTAGAAGCCGTTGTTCCTTACCTCGAGACGATTTTGCAGTTTGCAGGGACGCTAGAACAACCTGTTTCACATATTAGTCTAGAAGGTATTCGGTTTCAACACACTTCTTGGTTGCGACCTCATACACATGGGCATGTGACCCTTCAAGCGGGCATGTATTTTATAGACGCTTACAAGCTGCAGACCCCAGGTACTCCAGACAAAAAAGGCCTGGAAAATCAAGCCTGGGTAGGGCGGCCAAAAGCAGCAGTTGCCTTGAAAAATACAGCGCATACTACCTTCATCGGATGTCACTTCCAACATTTGGCCGCTACAGGCATAGATTATGAAGAGGGTAATTTTGAAGATCAGTTACTCGGGAACGTATTGCAAGACATCGGTGGCAACGCGGTATTACTGGGGAAATTTTCGGATGAGCAGTTCGAAGCACATCTACCGTATACGCCTAAAGACGAGCGTATGCTGACTGATGGAGTTATAGTACGTAATAATATAATTAATAACGCGACGAACGAAGATTGGGGCGCTGTAGGCATTGGGGCTGGGTTTGTACGTAATATTGATATTTCGAATAATGACCTAAGTGATCTGTCTTATACGGGTATTAGCTTAGGTTGGGGCTGGACACCTACGGTGAACAGCATGAAGAACAATAGCGTTCGACGTAACCGAATCAGTCGATACGGTAAGTTTATGTACGACGTTGCTGGTATTTACACCTTATCTGCCCAACCCGGAACTAAGATTCAAGAAAACCGGATTGATAGCATCTATGTGTCGCCCTATGCTCACATTCCCGACCATTGGTTTTATCTCTATACCGACGAAGGCTCGGCTTACATGAATGTATCAGATAATTGGTTTCCGGAATATAAAATACTACAAAATGCAAATGGGCCATCCGTAGAATGGAAGAATAATGGTCCGGATGTTTCGCCTGAAAAAATAGCGAATGCGGGGTTAGAGGCATCGTATCGGCACTTACTGCAGTACAAAAAGGAAGTTGCGGCGTTAGCAAAGTTTAATGTATATGTTCCTTTTACAAAACCTGTTTTTGTACAGGTGTATGATCCGAATAATCAGATATCCAGCGATGAGCTGGCTCGATTTGTAACTGGCCAAGGTGGAAACGCCTCGCAGATCTATCATTGGAAGGATTATAGTCTTATTAAAACTGATGACGGGGTCGGCAAAAAGATAGCCAGTGCATGGGTTGCAAATTATCCGAAGATCGAATTTAAGGTATTCAATGATTTGTTTTACACCTTCGACCGTACACGTTGTGGTGATGCCGGAGAAGAGAAGGATGTGGATTATGTCTTGTTGACGGCTAAGCTGGTCGATGATGAGAAGAAGCAACAAATGTATTTCGATTATCACGATAAACAGTTTGAGCAATGGCCAGAAGTAGCCGCCGGATTCTGCAACGCCGGATTTGAAGAGGTGTTGTTATATAGGAAGGACAACCAATTGATGTTGTATATATCCTTTCCAAAAGGCAGTCGATTTGAGGATATAGATCCGTTGACCATTAAGGACAATCCGAAGGTTGTGGAATGGAATAAGCTGATGGGTGGTTTTCAGGAGGGCATCAAAGGAACGGCAACAGATGAAACATGGGTTTTTTATAAAAAATAAATAAGCAAAAGTGAAACAGTTAAGATTAGGTATTCTAGGACTAGGAGAAGGTCGCAGTACCATGTCAGCAGCATTGCAAAGTGGGCAGATTGAGTTGGTACAAGTTTGTGATCTGAATGAAGAATTAGGTCGTAAACGGGCAAAAGAATTTGATTTTCATGCCTATACAAGCAGTTATAGTGATATGCTCAATAATCCGAATATTGATGCTATTGCCATCTATACACCGGATCACTTGCATGCTGCGCATATTCAGCTCGCATTGGAACACGACAAACATGTAATCTGTACAAAGCCGTTTATCGATAATCTAGCGGATGCCAATGCGCTGTTAACCCTAGCCGAAAAGAAAGGTAAGCGTGTGTTTGTAGGACAGAGTTCGCGTTTCTTTGAACCTGTTAAAAAACAACGTCAGGACTTTGAAGCCGGACTTATTGGAGATCTCATTACTATTGAAGGTTATTACCATGCCGATCACCGTTGGTTTTTAGACAAGCCTTGGTCATTGCAAGCAAAATTCAAATGGTTGTACGGGGGGCTCAGTCATCCGGTAGATTTTATTCGATGGTATTTGCCGAATATCGAAGAGGTAATGGGGTATGGTATGCTAAGCGCAAACGGTAGAAAAGGAGGCTTGCAGAATCACGACACGATGCATTTTATTTTCAAAGCCGAAGATGGCCGTGTGGCTCGAGTGAGTGGAGCCTATACGGGGCCTGTACAACCTGTAACGCGCGACAGCGAAATGAGCTGTATATTGCGTGGTACCGAAGGTGCCAGTCAGGCCGATTATATGGATCTGCGTTATGCTATTACTGATAATACCGGAGAAGAGCGTATTTTAACATGGGAACATAAGCTAAAGCATTATTTCCGTTTTGAAGGCAAAAGCCATCACGCGGGTGAATACCAAAATTATTTGGAGCACTTCAGCCAGGCTATCCAAAATGAGACGGCTGCTTTTCCGGATATGAAAGAAGGGATTGGTACAATAGCCTTACTGCAGGCCATGGATGAATCATTGACAACCGGCAAACCTGTACGGCCGAAAGACTTGTTAGCGCGTTTTGGTGTTAACCCAGCAAACGTACGATGAACACCATACTTGAAAAACTAACCATATACGATTATATCATCGTCATCGGTTATCTCGTTGCGTTGTTGGTTATTGGCCTGCTGTCTTCGCGCAAGAAGGCTGAAGGCGCTGAACACTTTTTAGCCGGTAAATCGTTGAAGTGGTATAGCATCGGATTCAATATGTGGGCGACGAATGTGGGACCGTCCATGTTGCTTGCCTTTGCTACGGTAGGTTATACGACAGGTATTGTTGCAATCAACTTTGATTGGTACGCGTTTGTCTTCCTATTCCTATTGGCTGTTGTATTTGCCCCGCGCTATTTGGCTTCCAATGTAAGGACGTTGCCAGAGTTTATGGGCAATCGCTATGGATCACAAACCCAAACCATTTTGGCTTGGTACTCATTGGTCAAGATGTTGATTTCTTGGTTGTCTTTGGGGCTATTTGCAGGAGGCTTCCTTGTACGACAGATTCTGGGCATTCCCATGTGGCAAAGTGTTATTGTATTGGTGGCCTTAGCGGGTCTATTTGCATATACCGGCGGATTACGGACGGTAGCGAAAATCAATATCTTTCAGATGATTTTGTTGATACTGGTGTCGGCCTTATTAACCTTTTTAGGCCTCTCCAAGATTGGAGGAATCAGCGGCTTAATTGATCAAACACCCGGCGGTTATTGGTCACTGATTCGACCGGCTGATGATCCCGATTACCCTTGGTACGCGATTGCTTTAGGCTACCCAGTTGCTGCGATAGCATTTTTCTGCACGGACCAAGCGATGGTACAATCTGTACTCGGAGCGAAGAACCTGGAACAGGGTCAGCTTGGGGTGAACTTCATCGCCTGGCTAAAGATATTGTCGTTGCCTTTGTTTATTCTTACAGGCATCATTTGTTACATACTTTTCCCGGGGTTGGAAGATCCGGCGCTGGCTTATATGACGATGGTGACAAATTTGTTTCCGACCGGATTGAATGGATTGGTCATTGTGGTCTTGATTGCTGTATTGGTTGGAACGATCGGATCGTCGCTTAATTCCCTAAGTACGGTATTTACGATGGATCTCTACCTGAAACATATCAACCCCGATGCCGACGGTAAGCAGATTACGCAGGTTGGCCGGTATACGATTATTGTAGGTTGCATGGTGGCCGTTTTGATGGCGATTGCCATTGATCAGATTAAGGGACTTAATCTCTTTGATGTATTCCAGTCAATTCTGGGTTTTATTGCTCCACCACTCGCTGCTGTGTTCTTATTAGCTGTATTGTGGAAGCGAACGAATAAAGCTGCGGTAAACACCCTGCTAACCTTCGGATCGGTACTTAGTCTGGGCGTAGGTATTTGTTATCTTTGGATCTTCCCCAAAGATCAATATGATTTTTGGCCTCATTATTTAATGCTCTCTTTTTACCTTTTCGTGGCGCTTGTATGTATTGGCATATTGGTCTCCTTGGCAGTAAGGCCATCTAAGTACGAACTAGAACACGTGGATCAGCAGTTCATAACATTAGAAAAGCCATCAAAGAAGGTGAAATGGGCTTGGGGCATTTTATTTGTAGTAATGATCGCGTTATATATTTTGTTTAAATAGTTAAAAGCTTAAGGAAACTTGAATAAAAGGGGTGTGTCTAAAAGCAAAACCAAACTGTATAAATTGTCATTCTGAGGTTTGTCGAAGGATCTAAACACTTGATTAATAACATGGTTTTTAGATCCTTCCTGTCGTCAGGAAGACAAAAAATAGCATTTAACCTTTTTACCACCCTCTTTTTTTTAAGATAAGCCTAGATTGCTTTCAATTTCCGCTTTACAGTGTAGTAACGCCGCTATTATCTTAGCATTAGAAATTTCATCTTCATGTTGTAGTGTGACGAGCTTGGCGACCGTGAGGCAAGCGATGATACCGGAAGCACCGTTCCCGATTGGAACGGATATATCGATAATACCTTGTGCATAGTGGCTTGGCATCTCAACATATCCTGCTACTTTAATATGCTCTAAATCTTTTTCGAAATTTTCGCGTTGTTTTTTAGACAGCGTTTGATAATAATCATCGGTTTTTAACGCCTGTTCTTTTGTCGTATTGTCCGAGAAGCTCAACAATGTTTTTCCAGATGCTGTTTGTGTAAGTGCGTATAGATTTCCTTCCTCAATCATAACTGCAATGGGGAGAGGACTTTTACTGTAGGCAATAACCATGACCTGGTTATCGTAAATCAAACTCAGATGGCAAGGTTGTTGAATAATCTGCGATACATTTTTCATCTCCTGCAAGGCCGCATCGCGCAATTTTTCTATATACGAGTGTCGGTGCGAAAGATAATACAGTTTCAGTGTTAACGCGTACTTTCCGGATATACTATCCCGACGAATATAACCTCTGGATTCCAATGACGCGAGCATGCGATAGATTTCATTTGGACTTTTTTGCAATCCCTCAGCCACTTCGGCTTGTGATTGGGGAGAGGACTGCAGTGCTAGAAATTCTAAAATGTCTAGGCCTTTCTCTAGGGCTGGTGCCTTGTACTTTTCCATTATACTCATCGATATGGCGAATATAAAGAATTTTGCAGGCTTCTTCTAACAGTTGAAAATTTTCTCGTTCCTGTAAATGAGGTTGATAAGTGCGATTGGATGATGATGGTGGTATGCTCGGCACGAATAAATATTCGCAGTTGATAACGTGTGGCGGATTCAAATTCGTGTGCAAAACTATTAGTTCCATATTATATGTATTTATCTCTGTAGTTGTTTTGCTAACTATCTATTTTTTAGCAAGTTGTAATGATTTTGATTTTGTAATCATTTGATAAAAAGAATTTTAATGGCAGTTGCTGCTTCGGCTAAGTTTAAGGGTAATTAGTATTAAATGATAAGATGTTTGAGTAATTGGATAAATATCTCCAATATTTTTTATGTTTTGGTGTCTACTTTTGAAAGTTGCACGAGCTTATTTCCTTACTAGGGGGGTGGTGGTTGAAGATTGTGACGAGGAGTATTACTACAAAAACATTTTTCTATGGTAAAAACATTTAAACAATTGCTGACGTTCTCGCTATTGACGGTTGCTGTTTGCGTGTCAGGGTGTTCGACTGTGATGGCACAAGGACAGGTCGTAAGCCAACAAACACCTATCAAAATCGGAGGTCAGGTAAATACCGTTGAAGGGAAGGGGATACCTGGCGTGACGATAAATTACGAAGATAAACAGGCTGTTACAAACAGCGGTGGACGATTCGCTATTGAACTTACAGCGCCCGGAGCAATTCTTTTTTCGGCTGTTGGATTCGCTAATAGCACAGTTAATGTATCCCGAGACACCGTGATTACGGTCATATTAGATGGGGGAGACGAAGTGTTGGACGAGGTCGTCGTTATTGGATATGGCACGGTGAAACGGCGTGATCTCACTGGAGCGGTATCGTCGGTGAAAGCAGAAGAAATCGCTATGGCGCCTGTAGCGAACCCAATTGAGGCTTTGCAAGGTCGTGTTGCTGGTTTAGACATTGCACGTACTTCGGGGCGTTCTAATTCGGGTTCGAGTATTTTGTTGCGGGGTAACCGCTCGTTGACGGCGGGAAGCGAACCGCTTTATATTATTGACGGAATCCCTGGTAATATTACCAACCTGAATCCAAATGATATCGAAAGCGTGGAGGTGTTGAAGGACGCATCATCGACCGCGATTTACGGCTCGGCTGGAGCGAATGGCGTATTTATCATAACTACCAAACAAGCTAAAGCTGGACGGGTCTCGGTTAATCTAGATGCTTATGCCGGTATAAATTCGAACGGACTCTATCCGGCTGCTTTGCAGAAGGATGCTTGGCTACAGTATCTGGAGGATGCTTTTGTATCAACAAATGGCAAGAGCTCCAAAGATAGAAATGAGCTATTGACGGCTTGGAGCCTAAACCCAGAGCAAATAGGCAGTTATATCGATCAGGGTAAATGGATCAACTGGGTAGATGAGACTTTACAAACCGGTGTCCAACAAAATTATTTGCTTTCCGTTAACGGTGGTACAGAAAAGACCAAAGGATTTTTCTCGTTAGGGTATAATTCAACAAAGGGAATCTACCGTAATGACCAATCAGACTTGTTTACGATGCGTGCGGGTGCTACCAACAAGATTGGTAACTGGTTCGAGGGAGGTATTGTGACAGGATTGACCTGGAAAAACAACGAAACACGTCCGAGTCGTATGAATAAAACATTCGATATCGCTCCTGTAGGCGATGTATACGATGCCAATGGTAATATTAATGTCTATCCTATAGCGGGCATGACTAATCCGAGTTTATTGGCCGATGATATACCGAATACCTTACGAGCAAACACAAAAGATCTTGTGGTAACGGCCAATCCGTATATCGATATTGATATTATGGAAGGATTGACTTTTCGTTCTATCTTAGGTGCGACCTTAAGAACTTCTCGCGATGGGGAATTTAATAGCGATCGTACCTACATGATGCTGGCAGGTAGTTCGCCACAGGTCCGTAATGCAAGCGTTACCACGAATTTGGGTTACAGCTACGTGTGGGAAAACATTGCCAACTATCAGACAAAATTTGGCGACGATCATGACCTTTCGGCAACGTTAGTATCGTCTTGGGCGCATAACCAAAACGAAACAGCCTTCGGATACAATCAAGGTTTTTTATATGACGAATATCTGTATTACAGCCTACAAGCTGGAACTGTACCTTCGGTAAGCTCCAGCTACAATACGACTAAACGTATGTCTGTAGCGTCTCGTATTAATTACGGTTATAAAGGACGATATCTCTTAACCTTGACCCAACGTACTGATGGTGTTTCGCAGCTAGCGCGCCGTTGGGATACCTTTTTGGCCGCTGCAGGGGCTTGGCGAATCAGTGACGAAAGTTTTATGGAAAGCACGAGAGATGTACTCAGTAATTTAAAACTTCGTGTGTCTTACGGCGTGTCGGGAAATTCGAATATCAATGCCTATTCAACCCTGACAGAGGTGACGAGTACAGGTTTGGATCAAATCAACTTGGGCGGAGGGGTATTACCCGTTAGTGTATTGACTAATGCGGTGGGTAATCCTGAGCTGGGCTGGGAAAAATCATATAATTTCAATATCGGACTGGATTTCGGTTTATTCAACAACAGGATAGAAGGTGCCATTGAACTGTATGATACGGACACACGTGATGTATTATACGCGAGAGACTTGCCGTTTACGAGTGGTGGTTTTACACCAAAAAATCCGTATACAATGACGGCAAATATTGCGCGGATGAATAACAAAGGTGTTGAGATTACCTTGAATACGAAAAATATCGTTACGGAATCATTCCGGTGGACCTCTACATTAACATACGCATACAATAAGGAGCGCATTCGCTCGATCGATCTTGGAAGTGGAACATCTGTCAACGATCTTATTTCTTTGGGACTGTTTATGGATCGGCCTAGCAGAACTATTTTTAATTATAAAAAGCTGGGAATCTGGCAATCGGATGAGGCAAATGATGCTGCGGTATTTGGGTTATTGCCAGGAGATGTGAAGACACAAACAATATTGACTAGGGAAGGTGAAGGTGTATGGGTAGATTATACGCAAGAGGTGCCTGTAGAATATACGGCCCAAAATCCATATTCAATAGCGCCGGCTGATAGAACAGTGATTGGTCAAGGTGATCCGCTCTGGAATGCAGGATGGCAAAACTCTTTTTTCTACAAAGGTTTTGATCTAAATATTTTTACCATAGCAAGATGGGGACACCATGTTGAAGCGGACCTGTTGGGTTACTTCAATTATAGAGCGATCAATATGCCATCGGCATACAATTACTGGACGCCAACAAACCCGACTAATGACTACCCAAGGCCTTATATCAATAGAACGTCCAATCACTCTAATCCGTTACAAACCTCAGGGTTGAATATTGTCGATGCGTCATTTATTAAAATTAAAAATATTACACTCGGCTATACCCTTCCTGAAAATATAGGGAAAAACATCGGACTTTCGAAATGTCGTATTTACGCAACGATGTTTAATCCAGTCATCTTTACCAAAAGTCATCTGCTTAAGGGTATGGATCCTGAAACAGGTGCTTCGGATGAGTTCCCGTTATATCGTCAAATGGTCTTTGGGGTTAATCTGTCTTTCTAAATAGATAGAGGTTGTGAAATTTAAATGCAGAAAATAATGAAAAAGATATATTACAAATTCTCGCTATGTATATTGCTGGGTATAGGTATTTCCTCCTGTTCGTTAGATGAGTGGAATCCGTCCACCGTAGATGTAGAGACTGCTTATACTAACCGAGGTGGATTCGAAAGTTTAATCAATTACTGTTACGACGGTTTGTATTACTTTTATGGTAAAGTAGATGGTATCGGCGCAATGGAAATGGGAACGGATCTGTGGACGAATGTAACAAATACCGAAAGTGGTTTTATTTTATATAACAGTAATATGAATCCACAGTTGGGTACCCTGAATACAATATGGGGCGGGATGTACGCAACGGTGAACTATTGTAATACAGCTATCCATTACGCACCTATGGTAGAGGGCTATACAGAAGCAGAACGTAACGTGAAAGTAGCCGAGGCTCACTTTTTAAGAGGCTGGGCCAATTGGCATTTGGTAGAACAGTTTGGTGGTGTGTCATTGACTACGGTTCCGTCTACGGAAACGGATCGGGCTAGCCAAAACAACCCGACGCGTTCATCCGAGGAAGAATTTTACAACCTGATTATCTCAGATTTGCAATTTGCTGCAGCGAACTTGCCGGACAGAACGAGTGCAGAGCGGGGACGTTTGACTAAAAAGGCCGCTTATGCTATGCTCGCGAAAGCATTGCTGCAGCGTACGCGTTTGGGTGATCAGGAAGAATATGCTCGTTTGGCGCTTGAGGCTGCTGAGGAGCTGATTAATAATGGAGATAAGTACGGAGCAGCCCTTTATGAGTCTGATGCGCAAAGGTCCGGATTTGGTAAACTCTGGGACGGAGCAAACAACAAAAACAACACAGAATTTTTGTTTCTGGAGGCTGTAGACCATATAGATGGACGTAATCCGGAGAACTGGAATAGAGGGCGAACACGACAGTACTATCTGATGGACGCTAAAACTACTGGAGCTCCTTGGGGTATGCAGGAGAATGATGCTTGGTTAAGCCGAGCGAACAGTCGAGCTTTTAAACCGACAAAGTATCTGCTAACAGAGATATTTGAACCCGTGGCTGATCCTGCCGATACCCGTTTCAAAGAAAGTTTCTTTTATGCGTATTACAATGCAACATGGTCTGATAAAGTGGTCTCTTCGGGTATGGTTAATACATACGGGAAGAATCCAAATCTTGTGGGGCACGTAATTAAAAATACGGCTGCCACTGGCCAGAGTCAAGTGGAAGGCGGCCGCGCTATCAACCATATGGGATTGGTTAACATGGTAGATAACGATGGCGATGGATGGTTAGATGGACTTTCCGTTTTTGCGCCAAACTGGACTATGTCAGCAGCTGAAAAAGCCGATCTTCCATTTTGGATTGTAGACCCTGCAGACATGTTTGATGCCGAAGGTAAATGGGTTGTTGCGGGGAGTAGTGCTAGCGCCATCTACGATCGCGAAGTGTATCCATCTTTGAAGAAATTTTCCAGCCTGGAATGGGTATATGACCGCCAAAACTGGATGGGTGATATTCCGATTATTCGCTTAGGTGAGGTCTATTTGATAGCAGCCGAGGCAGCACTATTGTCCAGTAACGATGTGAACAAGGCGCAGACCTACATTAATACAATTCGTAGAAGAGCTGCTGTGGTGGGTAGACAGAGTGAGATGGAGATTGACGCTAGCGAAGTGACGCTGGATTTTATCCTAGCTGAACGAGGCCGTGAACTAGTGGGCGAGCAAACACGGTGGTACGATCTCAAGCGTATGGGTAAACTGAATCCTACCTATCTGAGACAGACCAATCCGGAGATCTTATTCTTTGATCCCGCAAAACATAGCGTGCGTCCCATACCGCAGCCGTTTTTGGATGCGATCGCTAATCCGACGGAATTCGAGCAAAATGAAAATTATTAAAATGGATTTGCTCAATGGTTAGCGACAAGGTCTTCTTTTAGAACAAAAGAAGACCTTGTCGTTGTTATATGGAAATAGTATGGGAAGGGGATATAAAAATTTGATATATCAGTATTTATACTCAAATAATGTATTTATATTTGAATCATATGATAAGCCTAGTGTAGTAGGTAACACGTGTGTATTTGCCTGCTAAACTTTATAACGGATTTAACGCGTTTGTTATGCGATATGTGGTTAGACTGCAGTAGGTTTTGGTCATTTTATTAAAAAATTATAACAGGTTATATGTCAAATAAAATCCAGCTCAAGGGTATAACATGGGGACATTCCCGAGGCTTATTGCCCATGGTTGCTACTGCTCAACGGTTTGAAGAATTACATCCAAATGTAGAGATTATCTGGAAGAAGCGGACGTTACAGGAGTTTGCCGACAAATCCATCACGCAATTAGCGGAGGAGTATGATTTGTTGGTGATCGATCATCCTTGGACAGGTCATGCTGCGGCTCTGCGGAAGGTGATTCCCTTTGATTCCGTGCTGACAAAGGAGTTTTTACAAGACCAGAAGGAAAATAGTGTTGGTCAATCATATAGCAGCTATAATTTTGAAGGGTTGCAATGGGCTCTCCCGATAGATGCGGCTACGCCGGTAGCGGCTAGTCGGCCAGATTTGCTAGTGCAGTTGGGGGTTGAAGTTCCCCGAACGTTTTCCGATCTATTGGAATTGGCAAAACAAGGAAGAGTCGCGTTTGCACTGATTCCGATTGATGTATTGATGAGCTTTTATATGTTCTGTTGTTCACTGGGGGAAAATCCTTGCCTGACTACCGAACGCATCATCAGCGACGAGGTCGGGATTAAAGCGCTAAAGTTATTTAAATCCTTAGCTGACCATGTCGATGAGCGTTTTTATAGCAAAAACCCATTTATGGTATATGAGGATATGGTAAACAATGACGACATCGCTTACTGTCCGTTCGCGTACGGTTACTCGAACTATTCGCGTGACGGCTATGGACGCAAAGTCTTGCATTTTCACGATCTGGTCGCTTTGGAAGACAACGGACCGATGACAAGTACGCTCGGTGGTGCAGGATTAGCCATTTCTTCTAATTCGGAGCATATTGAAGTAGCGTCGGAGTATGCCCGTTTTGTGGCATCACCCGAAATACAGGCTACATTATACGTCGAAAATGGGGGGCAACCTGGCCATTTGAAGGCTTGGAAAAACGAAGAGGTAAATAGACGTACAGCAGATTTCTTTGGAGAAACTTTGCCTACATTGGAACGCGCTTTTCTAAGACCCAGATATTATGGTCATATGCATTTCCAAGACCATGCTGGGGATGTCGTCGTTGATTATTTAAGAAATGGTGGTGATGAGCTGTCGGTATTATCGACGCTGAATACCATGTATAAAGAATCGTTACAATTAGTTGGAAGTAATGAATAAACCGTTAGAAGGCCTGATCGTATTAGAGTTCTCACAGTTTATGGCAGGGCCAACTGCGGGGCTGCGTTTGGCAGATCTGGGGGCCCGTGTCATTAAAATAGAACGCCCAGGAACCGGCGAGTCAGGAAGACAGATTGCTATTAAAAATATATTTGTAGATGATAGTAGCTTGGTATTTCATACGATCAATCGAAATAAGGAGTCCTTTGCCGCAGATTTAAAAAATCCAGAAGATCTGGCGGTCATCAAAAAATTGGTCAAAAAAGCAGATGTCATTACGCATAATTTCAGACCCGGCATCATGGAAAAGCTTGGTTTGGACTACGAGAACGTACAGCAGATCAACGACCGTATTATCTATGCCTTAGTTACCGGTTATGGAAAAGAAGGCCCATGGGCAAAGAAGCCCGGTCAGGATTTGTTGGTGCAATCGATCTCGGGCTTAACCTGGCTATCAGGTAGTGAGGGAGATGGACCCGTCCCCTTTGGTTTGGCTGTCATTGATATGTATTGCGCTACTCACTTAACGCAAGGGATATTAGCGGCTTTGTTGAAGCGTGCCAAAACAAATCGTAGTGTATTGGTGGAAGTCAGTTTGCTGGAGTCTGCGTTAGATATGCAGTTTGAAGTTTTAACTACCTACCTGAATGATGGTAACAAATTGCCACAGCGCAGTAAGGTGCGCGGAGCCGGACATGCTTACCTAAGTGCGCCATATGGGGTTTACAAGACGAAAAATAGTTATATCGCATTGGCAATGGGCGATGTGAATAAGATGGCTCAGTTGTTAGGTCTTGAAGGTACCCACTATCAGGAACCATCCAAATGGTTCGCATCCCGTGACCAAATTTTGGACGAATTGGGCAGGTCCATTGGTCAATGGGATACGCAGGAGCTTGAAAAGTTGTTTGAAGGCAATGGCCTCTGGTGTGCAGCCGTAAGCAACTACGAGCAATTTTTTGCAAGCGAAGGGTTGGAAAAATCTAGCATGTTGCAGGATGTGATGCTACAGGATGGTGGATCGTTACAGACGACACGCAGTGTATTCCATATTGACGGGCATTATCTTTTTAGTGATAAGCCAGCGCCGCGGGTGGGACAGCACAACCAGATTATTGTTAACGATTACTTAAACGATTAGCTATGTTACCGCTAGAAAATTATACCGTTGTCGATTTTAGCCAGTTTCTTTCGGGGCCTTTAGCGAGCCTACGCCTAGCTGATCTAGGTGCTCGAGTAATCAAAATAGAGAAGCCGGGGACAGGAGATATTTGTAGACAACTGTATACATCAGATACTGTTTTAAATGGAACATCGACCGTGTTTCATGCCATTAACAGAAATAAGGAAAGTGTTGCGCTAGACCTTAAAAACAACGAGGATCGGAAGACTATTGCTAAATTGGTCGAGAAAGCTGATGTGGTTATTCATAATTTTCGACCTGGTGTGATGGAACGATTAGGCTTTGACCAAACAAGTGTTCGGGCGATGAATCCTACTGTGGTGTATGCTGAAATCTCTGGATACGGGACAGATGGGCCTTGGTCGGCGAAACCAGGACAGGACCTATTGTTGCAATCGATGACGGGAATGACCTGGCTAAGCGGGAACGCGGATCAGGGACCAATCCCAATGGGATTGTCGATTGTTGATATGTTCGCAGGTGCTAATTTGTGCAGCGGCATTTTAGCGTGTCTGTATCGTAAGGTTGTACAGCATATTGGGGCACACGTGCAAGTGAGTATGTTGGATTCAGCTGTCGATATACAGTTTGAGGCGGTAACCACCTATTACCGCGACGGAGGAAAACTGCCTGAACGTACAGCCATAAGTAATGCGCATGCTTACTTAGGTGCTCCCTACGGAATATATAAAACAAAGGATGGTTATTTGGCCTTAGCCATGGGGTCAATTCCCCATCTCGGGAACTTATTGGCTTGCGAAGAACTGAAAGCTTTTTCGGACGGCGCACAGGCTTTTGAACAACGTGATGCGATTAAAAGTGTGCTTACCAAGCATTTATGTACACAAGAAACGATATATTGGCTTGCTATATTAGAGGCAGCAGATATTTGGTGTGCCGACGTGCTGGATTGGAGTAGACTGCTGCAACACGATGGCTTTAAGGTGCTGGAAATGATACAACAGGTGACCATGGGTGATGGGTTCGTATACGATACTACCCGCTGTCCTATACGAATTGATGGAGAAGTGTTATATTCGGATAAAGGTTCTCCTAAATTGGGGGAGCATAACCAAAAAATTATAAACGAATTGTATGGCTAAACTGCGCTTTGCTGTTAGAAAATTTGACCCTTTTGAGCAATCTATGCTTAAATTTTGGCATCAATATAAGCAACTATATGCGGTAGATGTGGATATCGAATTCGTGCCGTTGGATTTAGAAGAATTATACGATACGCTGTTTGTGAAACGAGGGCTTGATAATGGCGATTGGGATCTTGTACATATCAATACCGACTGGATTGCACAGGCTTTTGAACAGGGCGGGTTACATGTTTTAAATGAGGACCTGAATCGTAATCCTCCTGAGGAATATTCTGAAGCATGGAGCTCAAGCCTGCTGGGATTTCAAAATTTCGAAGGACAGATTGTAGGGCTTCCCTTTCACGATGGTCCAGAATGTCTGGTGATTCGCAAAGATCTTTTTGAAAGTAAAAAAGAACAACAGCAATTTTTCAATATATATAAGCGGGAACTAGCTGTTCCGAAAACGTGGGAAGATTTTCTGTTGGTTGCCGACTTTTTTACAAGACCTGCCGACAATTTGTACGGAACTGTTTTTGCCGGTTATCCGGATGGACATAACGCCGTGTTTGACTTCTGTATACAACTTTGGTCACGAGGAGGAGAACTACTCAATAGTGAGGGAAACGTTAATTTGAATCAGGTAATCGCCGCGGAAGCCTTAGATTTCTATAGAGACCTATTTCGTGGTAAGCGCTGTTTGCACCCAAGTTCGGCAGTGTACGAGTCCGTCCAGGCAGGACAGGCTTTTGCAAGGGGAGAGGTCGCGATGATGGTTAATTGGTTTGGTTTCGCCTCGTGGGCCCAAATTGATGAGACATCCGCTGTACGAGGTCAAGTAGACATTGCACCTATACCTGCTAATGAAAATGTTGCTGCACCTTCACTCAATGTGTACTGGCTGTATGCGATTGCTGAAGGAAGCAACCATAAAGCATTGGCGTACGACTTTATACGTTTTGCAGTCGCTAAAGAGCAGGATAAAGCGCTATCGCTGGAGGGGGGTGTCGGGTGTCGCTATTCGACCTGGTACGACACCAATATTAATGCCCATATTCCGTTTTACAATAAGCTTGCAGCATTGCATGAGACAGCTCGTACTTTACCGAGATTGGCCAACTGGCCCGATATTGCACATATAATAGATAAAACCGTGAGCCAAGCCATCACTACTGATGACGCGAGTTCGACGTTGTTGGCAGAAGCGCAGGAAAAGATAAATAAGATACACTGATGAAATATCTATGGTTAGAATACAGACCACCAATGAATAAAAAATGGATATTCCACATCGCCTTTAAAGACAAATTTTACACATATGAATATTGAATATAAGGCTGTGTTGCCGCAGACTCAATTACCGATCGTGATTATAGGGGCTGGGGGGATTGTAAAAGATGCACATCTGCCGGCATATAAGAAAGCAGGTTTTGAAGTATACGGTATTGTGAACCGGACAAGGTCGAAAGCGGAGGCATTAGCTCAAGAGTTTGATATCCCGCACGTGTTTGACACCGTGAGGAACGCTGTGGCACATGCACCGAGTAATGCAGTTTATGATATCACAATCATGCCAAGCCAGTTTATCGAAACGTTGGAAGCGCTGCCCGACGGGGCGGCAGTATTAATCCAGAAACCTATGGGCGATTATTTTCCTGAATCTAAAGCCATTCTAGAGGTTTGCCAACGTAAAAATTTGGTCGCTGCGATAAATTGTCAACTTCGTCAAGCTCCATTCGTGAATGCAGCTCGGTGGCTAATTGAACAAGGACACATCGGTGAATTGTATGATATGGAGGTTCGTGTGACGGTGCAGACGCCATGGGAACTTTTCCCTCATGTGATGGTACACCCACGATTAGAGATTCTTTATCATAGTGTTCATTACATTGATCTCGTACGTTCCTTTTTAGGAAATCCGGCGAGTATCTACGCGAAGACACTAAGGCATCCAGCCAAGGCGCTTTCCTCCAGTCGGACCACACTGTTGTTTGATTATGGCGATACAATGCACGCCGTGGTGAATACCAATCATGATCACGATTTTGGCGCGAGACATCAGGAAAGTTACATCAAATGGGAAGGTACAAAAGGAGCTGTCAAAGCTAAAATGGGCCTATTAATGAACTACCCAGATGGTGTGCCGGACGCATTTGAATATTGTATTAAAGATGAAAATGGGCAGTGCGAATGGGTTAGCTTTCCGATTGAAGGGTCGTGGTTCCCTGATGCGTTTGTCGGTAGCATGGGAAGTTTAATGCGATTCAAGTTGGGTGAAATAGACGTTCTGCCCGCTGCAGTGGGGGATGTTATTGATACGATGGCCGTAGTGGAAGCGGCATACCAAAGTAGCGCGGGAGGCGGGCAACCTATCAAATACAACGTTTAATAAAGAATGAGGACAACAGATTAAAGAACGTAGATGGTCTGATACCTAAATACTAATAGCTAAAAATATGCATTTCGAATCAATATTTTATGAAGATTACACGCTAGAGGATAAACGTGTAACATTGGGAAGAACCATTACGGAGACAGACTTCGTAGTTCACGCAGGACATACAGGCGATTTTTTTCCACATCACATGGATGCAGAGTGGTGTAAGACACAGTCTTTTGGACAACGGATCGCGCACGGTACCATGATTTTTGCTATAGGCATTGGTCTTACAGCATCGGTCATTAATCCGGAAGCTTTTTCCAAAGGCTACGATCGACTCCGTTTTGTGAAACCTGTTTTCATCGGCGACACGATCCACGTGGAAGTTACTATTTCTGAAAAATCGGAGGCTAAGAATCCGGCATACGGTACCGTGATAGAGCATGTCGAGGTTGTTAACCAGCATGGTCAGGTCGTATTGGTCGCCGATCATATTTTACTGGCTAAACGTAAAAATCTCTAAAGGTGCATTTTAATGCTATTTTTGCTATGAATAAAAATATACCCGTCCGGCTTGAGGACGAAAGAACGTCTCTTAAATACTAACATATATGCATATAGATTCGAAAGATAATATCCAGGTTTCCGGTCATTCGGCCAAAAACTATTTGTTCCCCTTCATTTTGGTTGTCAGTTTATTCTTTCTTTGGGGAATGGCGCACAATCTAAATGGTGTACTGATCCCTCACCTGAAGAAGGCGTGCCAGCTGGATAATAGCCAATCGGCTTTAGTGGATACCTCTGTATTTTTTGCCTATTTTGTGATGGCTCTTCCCGCGGGGTTTTTGTTGCGTAGGGTAGGGTACAAGACTTCAATTGTCATAGGGTTGCTGGCTTTTTCGATCGGCGCTTTTTTGTTTATTCCTGCTGCGAATGCACGTATGTATGAGTTGTTTCTTGTCGCCTTGTTCATTATTGGTTGTGGGCTGGCTGTCTTAGAAACAGCAGCAAATCCATATGCAACAATACTCGGACCGCCCGAGTCTGCTACGCAGCGGATCAATCTAGCTGCCTCGTTCAATGGACTGGCAGCCATGTTGGGGCCTATCTTAGGAACGGTGTTTATTCTTTCGGGTAAAAGTTATACGGCTGCGGAAATGGCTGCGATGGCGGATACGGAACGCTTAGCCTATTTGACTACGGAAGCTTCTTCGGTGAAGCTGCCTTATTTTATATTGGGTGCGGTCTTATTGGTGGTCGCCGTTATTTTTATGTTCGTAAAGCTTCCCGAAATTAAGGAAGCGGAATCTGTAGGCAGTGAAGCAAACCAAAAGAAAAGTCTATTTGCCGTACTCCGCCACAAAAACTTGGCCTTCGCTGTGGTCGCCCAATTTTTCTATGTGGGTGCTCAGGTCTGTGTCACAAGTTTTTTCATTATAATGGCGCAACAGGGCGCAGGCGTCGACGAAAAAACTGCTGGATATTACCTTGGCGTATACGGATTTCTGTTTATGATAGGCCGATTTATAGGAACCTTCTTGCTAAAATATACAACAGCTCAGCGTTTGCTCGCGATTTATGCTATAGCGACCGTTTTATTGGCTTTAGTCGCCGTTATGGGATCGGGAATGGTCGTGCTTTATGCGTTGGGAGGGCTAGGCTTATTTATGTCCATCATGTTTCCTACAATTTTTTCACTAGGTATTGTCGGTTTGGGTGATGAAACCAAACAGGCTTCGTCTTGGTTGATTATGGCCATTGTCGGCGGTGCCGTGTTTCCTTTTATTATGGGCGGAATTATCGATGCTTCTGGTGATAATACACAGTTAGGTTATATCGTGCCGTTCGTTTGTTATTTAGTGATTTTTTGGTACGCTGTTAAAGGGTATAAAGCGCCGGTGATGTCTAAAAACTAACAAACACCAAGGGCCGGTATGTTCGTGGCTTAAATCAGACGCCTTGCTGTCGGATATACACTAAAACGATACGAGGATGGTATCGTTTTAGTAACATGCTATCTTGTATTGCAAGGTAAGGGACCTGTCGATGCTAAAAAACTACAATAGCTAGAGAATATTTTACAACGACAGACATGACTTTTAAAGTAAGTTTGTAGTTGGTTCGCTATGGCTTGAAGAGGCTACCAAGCTAATCGCATTCTATTGTATAAAAATTGGTTTTTCATGATCAAATCAAACCATAAACTATTTTACGACATATTTATGAAGAAATTAATTGCGACCTTTTGTTTTACGTTCGCTTTTGTTTTGCTTTTTGCGCAACAGCAGGCAACCTGGATATGGTATCCCGGAGATTTTGAAGTGTGGCTGAGCAACGACATGCAAAATCGTCGAACTGAAAGAGGGACTTTCTTTCCTCCTTTTTGGAAGATGGATAGCCATTATGTATTGGTAGAGTTCCATAAAGAATTCGATGTGCCCGCTGATGAGGAAATCCATATTGTCGCAGAGGGTAAGTATAATGTCAAAGTAGACGGAAAAATGTTGCCAGGTATGCCAAAGACCGTGCAGCTCAAGAAAGGGAAGCAAAAAATAAACATTAAGGTATATAATCAAGCGCAAGTCCCGGCCTTGTATGTTCACGGAAAAACGGTATCGACGGATAAAGAGTGGTTGGCGACATTTGAAGATAAGGAGTGGATCGATGAAACCGGTAAAGCCTCAGATGCCTCCGGGACGACCTATGTCAAGGCTGGATATTGGAATTTTGATAAGCCGGATCAGTTTCCCTCTCAATTTAGGCTGCCTATACGCGCGGAAGCTTCTGTTGCCATGACCAAGCAAGCTAAGGGTACATTAGTTGATTTTGGTAAAAACACCTTTGGTTTCTTAACCCTACATCAGTTAAAAGGTAACGGTAAACTTTCTATTTATTACGGAGAGTCTAAGGAAGAAGCGTTAGGAACAGCGACATGTGAAACATTAGACTATCTTGATATACAGCATGCCGCTACAAAGGACAGTACATTAGATCTATCCAAAGCTTTTCGCTATGTCTATATTGAGCACGAGGATGGTATTACTTTTGATAACGTGTCCATGCAGTATGAATATCTGCCAGTCGAAGACCGTGGTGCTTTCCGTAGTTCGGATGAAGAGCTGAATAAGATCTGGGAGGTAGCTAAGTATACCATGGAATTGACTTCGCGTGAATTCTACATTGATGGGATCAAGCGTGATCGATGGATTTGGAGTGGAGATGCTTATCAATCATATGCGATGAATTACTATTTGGGCTTCGACTCAGAAACGGTTAAACGTACAATCTTAGCATTGCGAGGTAAAGAACCGACCATTACGCATATCAATACCATTATGGATTATACGTTCTATTGGTTTTTGAGCATCTACGATTACTACCAGTATACCGGGGATAAGGAATTTATTGAAGCCGTCTATCCTCGGATGCAGAGCTTGATGGAGTTCTGTTTGGGACGCCGGAATCAAAATGGCTTAATGGAAGGGCTCTCTGGTGATTGGGTTTTTATTGACTGGGCAGACGGTTTAAGCAAAAAAGGAGAAGTGAGCTTTGAGCAGCTTTTGTTCTGTCGTAGCCTCGAAACAATGGCCCTATGTGCGGATTTACTTCAAGAGCAGGATGATAAAGTCTTGTATGCAAAAGAGGCAGCATCACTAAAGGCGAAGATTTTTGACTATTACTGGAATCCGGCAAAGAACGCATTTGTCCACAGCCGTATCGATGGTGTGCAAACGGATAACGTTACACGTTACACCAATATGTTTGCGATTTTTTTTGACTATATGAGCAAAGAGCAACAACAGGGTATAAAAAGCAGTGTGTTGTTGAATGACAACGTACAAAAAATCATGACACCTTACATGCGCTATTATGAACTGGAAGCATTATGTGTACTCGGTGAAAAGGACTTCGTTATGAAAGAGATGAAAGACTACTGGGGAGGTATGCTGAAACTAGGAGCAACCACATTTTGGGAGGAGTACAACCCCGCGAAATCAGGAGCGGATCACTACAGCATGTATGGCCGAGAATTTGGCAAAAGCCTTTGCCACTCATGGGGTGCGAGCCCGATATATTTGTTAGGCAAGTATTACTTAGGTGTAAAGCCTACTGCTGCAGGGTACCAGAGTTATGATATCGAACCCTATTTAGCTTCTCAAGAATGGATGGAAGGTAAAGTGCCAACCCCGGCTGGTGAGATTGATTTGTACGTTTCGAAAAATAAGATAAAAGTGCAATCACCAGTAGGAGTCGGTACACTAAAGATAAAGAGTAAGTCAAAACCGAAATCGAAACAAGGGGCTTTTATTCCGGTAGACAAAGATACTTATACTATGGCGTTGGAAGCGGGTGTTGCGTATGAGGTTGATTATAAAAGCTTGTAATAAGATAATGGTTAAAAAACTAAGCATCTTGCTAGTAACGATAGCAAGTTTATCCCAAGTAAGTGGGCAGACGGTAGATGGGAAACCAGCTGTGATACCTCCAGTGCCTGATGGGCGTATTGCTACGGCATGGGAAGACCCACTCATTACTTCGGTTAATAGAGAGCCGGCTAGAGCAACAGCCTACTCGTACGCATCGATAGAAGATGCGCTAACGGGCAATAGAACGAATAATGATAGGCTGCTGTTCTTAAATGGCGAGTGGGATTTTAAGTTTGTCTACAAACCGGCAGATGCACCAACAGGTTTTCACACGGCCGATGTCGAAGGCTGGGATAAAATCGAGGTGCCTTCCAATTGGGAAATGAAAGGGTATGATATTCCGATTTATCGTTCGGCAGTCTACCCGTTTACACCGATTGATCCCCCACGTATTCCGATGGATTACAATGCAGTCGGGTCTTACCAGAAGAATTTCGATCTGCCTGCAAAATGGGAGGGAATGAACGTTACACTGCATTTTGGGGGCGTGAGCTCGGCTTATCACCTATGGATCAATGAGCATTATGTGGGATATGCAGAAGACTCTTGCCTCCCTTCTGAGTTCAATGCAACACCCTATCTAAAGCAAGGTAAAAACCGTATTTCGGTGCAGGTAATCCGCTGGAGCGATGCTTCTTATCTGGAAGATCAAGACCACTGGCGAATGAGCGGTATCCATAGGGAGGTATTCTTGATGGCTGAACCCAAAGTTCGAATTGCTGATTTCCATTGGCAGGCAAAATTGGACGAAAATTACGAAAACGCTACATTTTCATTGCGTCCAAGTATTAATAATTTCTCCGGCGATAGCATCAACGGATTTACGGTAAAGGCGCAACTTTATGATGCGGACGGCAAGCCGGTCCTGAAAGATGGATTACAACGTAGCGCAGCGGATATCTTCAACGAGATTTACCCACGCTTAGACAACGTTAAATTCGGTTTGTTAGAAACGATATTGGATAATCCAAAAAAATGGTCGCCTGAGCAACCCAACTTATACAAATTGGTGGTTTCGCTCTATGATGATAAAGAGAATCTGCTGGAAGCGAAGAGCTGTAACGTCGGATTTCGTTCCGTTGAATTTTCAAAAGCTACCGGAAAATTGCTTATCAACGGCGAGACGACCTATTTTTATGGCGTAAACCGCCATGATCATAATCCTATCCGAGGAAAGGCTTTGACGCGAGCCGATATGGAGGCCGATATCCGCCAGATAAAACAGTTTAACTTCAATGCTATTCGTACCTCACATTACCCGAATGACCCCTATATTTATGAATTGTGTGATCAATATGGCCTGATGGTCATGGACGAAGCAAATTTGGAAACACACGGTTTAGGAGGTAAGCTAATGAATGAACCCGTATGGCTTCATGCACATATGGAACGAGTAATGCGAATGGTGGAGCGTGATAAGAACCACCCCTCTATCGTGGTTTGGTCGCTTGGCAACGAATCGGGGCGCGGCCCTACCACTGCTGCCATGGCAGCTTGGATTCACGATTTTGATATCACACGCCCGGTTCATTATGAGCCAGCCATGGGTAGTCACCAACTACCGGGCTATATCGACCCCTCTGATTCACGCTATCCAAAGTCTAACGACCATGCGAATCGCATTCAAAATATCCAAGATCAATATTACGTCGATATGGTGTCTCGTTTTTATCCGGGGATCCACACGCCCAAGTTATTACTCGATCAAGATAATGGCGACAAAAGACCAATTTTATTTGTTGAGTATTCACACTCTATGGGGAATTCGACGGGAAATATGAAGGAATTTTGGGACATTTTTCGTTCACATCCGCGCTTAATCGGCGGGTTTATATGGGACTATAAAGATCAGGCGTTGGTCCGTAAGGATAGCGTATATGGTGAAGTGCTAGCGTATGGTGGAGATTTTGGTGAGAAAATACATAACGGTGCTTTTAGCTTAAATGGTATTGTAGATGCCTGGGGGAAGCCGAAAGCCGCGATGTACGACAATAAGCGAATTTATCAACCCGCAGAGGTACAATTTTTAAATGCTGCAGATCTAACTGTGAAGATCAAGAATAGAGCGGCAGTGTTGAACTTAGACTATTATACCGCTTATTTATTGATCCGGGAGAATGGGATAGTTGTGCGTGAAGTAAAAATGGATCCGGTTGCTTTGGCGGCAGGCGACTCTACAACACTCTCTCTGGCGAAGTATATACGGGTGAAACCTAAACAAAATCGAGAATATCAGCTTGATGTACAGTTCCGCCTAGGGGCAGATGAAACTTGGGCAAAGGCAGGATTTATCGTGTCTTCTTCGCAATTGCGCTGGCAGGAACTGGAAGCTTTCGCTACGACAACAAAAGTTAGCGCTGGAAAGCTGGAGATCGCCGAATCGACCGATCAATATCTGGTAAAAGGCAACGGTTTTCAGGTGCGGTTTGATAAAAATAACGGCGCATTGGTGAGTTATGCGTCCAAAGGGCAAGAAGTAATCAAAGAAGCTGTTTTGCCAAACTTTGTACGCCCGGCCACTGAAAACGAAAGACGAGGATGGAAGCCGCAGAATAAATTGAAATACTGGTACAACGCACCCAATTTCCGCACGATAGTAGCCAAGCAGGAAAAGGATGCATTTGTTGTGGAGTCGACTTATGTTTTACCTCAGGATTCTGCCGTGATAGAGGTCTCCTATCGAGTAGATGGAGGTGGAGTTGTTCACGTACACTATAAACTGACTGTAAAAGACGGACTTCCAAATATACCGAAAGTCGGCCTGCAGATGGGTGTAAACCCTGCTTTTGAACAAATACAATACTACGGGTTAGGTGAGATGGAAACTTATCCCGACCGTGCATATGGGTTTGATTTGGGGGTTTATGAAATGAGTTTGGAGGAGTTTATGGAACCGTATCTCAAGCCGCAGGAAAATGGGAATCGAATGGATGTGCGTTGGTTTGCCATGCGGGGGAAAGACGCCGGTGTTTTGATTGTGGGCAATCAGCCGCTGAATGTAAGCGCATGGCCTTATTCGTATCAACAGATTGAAGAGAAGAAGCATTGGTTTAAACTGGAAAAAGAAGATAAGATTACATTAAATGTGGATTTCAAAACTATGGGAGTAGGTGGTAATGATACTTGGACGGACATTTCCCAACCCTTACCTCAGTATCAAATACCGTCACAAAATTACAATTACGGATTTCGGATTATCCCCGTGCAGAAAAATACAGATGTCAAATCATTGTTTAGTAATTAAAAACGTGCAGTGCGACTGTCGGAATAAATCCAAGGTCTGTAGGAAGTAACGCTAAAAGCGATATAACGCTATTAGAAAATATGATAGAAATAAAATGAAAGAGAATCTAAATATAGGTATTGCGTTACTTTTTAGTTGCTTTATTCTGCAGAGCAACGCTCAGATCAAAGCTATTCCATCTGTTATTGTGCCCCTTTCTTCTAGCTCCTATCAAGAAGCTAAGCCATGGGTGGTATGGTACTTTATGCACGCAAGCTATTCAAAAGAAGGGATAAAAGCGGATTTGGAGGCTATGGCCGCCAATAACATTGCAGGAGCCTATTTTACGCCGATAAAAGCACAAACCGATCCGCCGTTATTTGAGCCTTCTGCAGAGACGCTATCCCCCGAATGGTGGGAGATGTTTCGTTACCTCGTACAGGAAGCAAAGAAGCACAGTATACAGATTGCATTGTTCCCGAATGACGGTTTTGCTACAGCTGGTGGGCCATGGATTACACCAGAGAAGTCTATGCAGAAAGTGGTGTATGCCGATACAAGTATACACGTGCAGCGAAAAGGAAAGGTCAAGATCCATTTACCACAGCCTGAAAAGCTCCACGATTACTATCAGGATATCCAATTGTTTGCGATCCCTCTTTCAAAGCAGTTTAGAGTTAGCTACAACGAATCACCAAAGGTCAGTACAAGCTACGATGAAAATCTAGAGCGCTTAGTGCTTCGGGATAATGCCGAGCGGTTTGCTTCTTCGCAGCCGGGTTGGATTCAGTACGAGTTTGCGGAATCTTTCCCTTGCAATGCGATAAAGATCCAGCGTAAGGCGAATAACTACGGGGCAAATAGATTTAAAATATTGATCAGTAATGACGGGCAGCACTTCGAGGAGTTGACCCGGTTGCAATCCCCACGTACAGGGTGGTTGGACTGGGACAACGGCGTAACGCATACGATACCGTATACACAGGCCAAGTATTTTCGATTTGTATTTGATCCTGCAGGCTCAGAGCCGGGTGGAGAGGATTTGGATGCGGCAAAATGGAAGCCTTCGATTAACCTTTTGGGAATTACCCTTTTTGAAGAGGCAAAGATAAACCAGTTCGAAGGGAAAACGGGAGAAGTTTGGCGGGTATCGTTGCCTACAACTGCATCCGACGTGCACCCGGAAAGCATCATGAAGGGTGAAAATATGGTACGCCTACAGCCTGCAACAGGTGATGATACAGTCGAAGTTGCATTGTCGGAAGGAACGTGGAGAATCTTACGTATTGGACACACGACCACCGGACATAAAAATGAAACTGCAGGTGCAGGGAAGGGGCTAGAATGCGATAAATTAGATGCAGATATCGTCGCTTTCCAATTTGAACAATGGTTTGGCAAGGCCAAACAGGCGGTTAGTTCCGAATTGTCAAAAGACGTGTTAACGGTATTTCATATTGACTCTTGGGAGTCGGGCAGTCAAAATTGGACCAGGCAGATGCGGGCTGAATTTCTAGCAAGAAGAGGTTACGACCTGACGGAATACCTCCCGGTGTTGGCCGGTTATGTGGTAAATAGTGCAAAGGCTTCTGAAGCCTTTCTACACGATTATCGAGAAACTATCAACGACTTACTGCAGGAAAAAGGGTTTCAGACCTTACGACGGATGTCGGACACATATGGTGTTGAGTTTACCGCAGAGACGACCGCTCCGATTATGACAAGTGATGGTCTATCGCATTTTAACTACACGGATCGTACGATGGGCGAGTTTTGGTTTAGGAGCCCTTCACATGATAAACCGAATGATATATTGGATGCCGTTTCGGGAGGACATATTTATGGAAAGAATATCGTGATGTCTGAAGCATTTACGCAAATCCGTATGGAATGGGATGAACATCCGCGTTTGTTAAAATCATTGCAAGATAGAAACTATGCTTTGGGGGTAAACAACTTGGCCTATCATGTCTACGTACACAATCCGTGGATGGACCGTAAACCGGGTATGACCTTAGATGGTGTGGGAACCTATTTTCAACGTGATCAGACGTGGTGGAAACCCGGAAAAGCTTGGATAGATTATGCAATACGGACTCAGCAGCTGCTGCAGCATGGAAAGCCGGTGCGCGATATAGCTGTATTTATCGGCGAAGAAATGCCGAGGCGATCGATTTTGCCGGATCGCCTTGTGCGTACGCTTCCAGGCATCATTGGCGAACCTCGTGTAAATCATACCGATTCGTTATTGCGTAATGAAGGACAGCCCATGCAGAAGATAGCGGCAGTGAATACATCGGCTAATATGTATAACCCCGTCGATTGGATAGACCCGTTGCGTGGTTATGCTTACGACTCTTTCAATCCGGATGTATTGCTTAAAAACGCAAAGGTAGTCGCTGGCGAAGTGCTATTATCAGACCATATTGCCTACCGATTATTAGTGGTACCGGGTAAGCATCTTTTGAATCCAAATCCTGCTCACTATTCGTTGGCCGTGTTGGAAAAATTTAATGCGCTTATTGAACAAGGGGCTACTGTGCTTTTCCATGAAAGGCCGACAGCATTACTTGGACATGTATCTACGGCGGATTCACTTGCTTTTACGAATATAGTGAATAAGCTCTTTGGAGATATGCTAGCTAAAGGATCATTGTTATATAAAACCGTTGGTAAAGGGAATGTTTACGTGGGAACCTATTCTTCTGATAATTTTACGGACTTGGGCATCGAGGAGGACGTCCTCATCAATGAAAAAAATAACAACATTATCGCATGGAATCATCGTCGTTTTGATGGAGGAGATAGTTATTTTTTCTCAAATCAGGATAGTGTGGCCCATCAGGCTAATTTTTCGGTTCGAGCGCAAGCTTCACACGCGTATGTATATGATGCGGTTCAGGATAGATTAATCTCCTTAGCATTTACGGTGGATGCGGGACGCTCGAGATTTACGCTGCCGTTCGATGCCTATCAATCATTTTTTGTTCTGTTCAGTGAAAAGAAGATTTCATTGCCGCAATGGGAGAAGGGTAAGGTAAATACGTTAAAAGGACAATGGACCGTCCAACTCACTGGTGTTCCCCACGATCCGATCGTGCAGCAGACGCCAGATCTTTGGACAACTTCTACAATAGCAGATATACGCTACCATTCCGGGATGGGGAGCTATAGCTTAACATTTGACCAACGCAAAAAAATAGGTAAGCAACGCGTCGTGTTGGAGTTGGAAGAGGTGGAAAATCTAGCAGAGGTACTATTGAATGGCAGTGCTGTTGGTGTGGTGTGGACGAAACCTTACGAAATCGATGTAACAGACTATTTAAAAGTCGGTAAAAACAAATTGGAAATAAAAGTTTATAATACCTGGGGTAATCGCTTTGGTTACGAAAGCCGCGAACAACCTAAAGAACAGCTTGTGCAGACAACTGCTACACCGAAATTTCTCAAAGGATTACAACCCGCAGGACTGAAAGGTGACGTGAAACTACGTTGGTATAAAAATAAATAAGGAGAACTATAGATATGAACTGGAGTAAAGTAATTTATATATGTGGCCTTGCACTCGCCTGCACACCCATCGTGAGTGGTCAGGATAAAGCCATTACGAATACCTCTGATAGTCCCTTTGCTGTAAAGCAAGCCATTAATATAGGGGATGTATCATGGACAACGGGGTTTTGGGCAGATCGAACAGCCGTATGTGTAGATCGTATGGTGCCGCATCTCTGGGAAGTGTATACGGATGCGGATATTAGTCATGCTTATCGTAATTTTGAGATAGCAGCTGGACTACAGGAGGGAGAGCATAAAGGCCCTTCCTTTCATGATGGCGATTTTTATAAGACATTGGAAGCTGTGGTTGCTATTTATGCGCAAACGAAAGATAAAAAACTATTGCAGATGGTCGATGAGGTCATTCCTGTAATCGCTAAATCGCAACGTGCCGATGGCTACATTTATACCAAAGCGACTATTGATCAACGTAATTCTGGAGAAAATATCGAATTTCAAGATAGATTGAGCTTTGAGTCCTACAATATTGGTCATTTAATGACGGCAGGCTGTATACATTTTCGGGTGACAGGTAAGCGGGATTTATTGGATATTGCCGTAAACGCAGCGGATTATTTATATGGGTTTTACAAAAAATCAAACCCTACGCTGGCGCGTAATGCCATCTGTCCTTCCCACTATATGGGTGTCATCGAACTATACAGAACGGTAAAAGATCCCAAATATTTGGAACTGGCAAAGCATTTGATCGACATCAAAGGAGAGATTGAAGACGGTACAGACGATAATCAAGATCGTGTCCCTTTCCGTCAGCAGAATAAAGCTATTGGCCATGCCGTACGTGCTACTTATCTGTACGCAGGCGTAGCTGATTTGAGTGCAGAGATTCAAGATACCACGTTGAGCAATCGTCTGTATAATATCTGGGACGATATGACGCAAACGAAGATGTACATCACGGGCGGTGTCGGATCGTTGTACGATGGTACATCACCGGATGGAACGTCCTATAATCCCCAAGATGTGCAAAAGATACATCAGGCATTTGGACGCGATTACCAATTGCCTAATTTAACGGCACACAACGAAACATGTGCAAATATCGGTAATGTATTATGGAATTGGCGGATGGCCAACTTAACCGGCGACGCTAAATATGTTGACGTGATGGAATTAGCTTTGTATAATAGTGTGTTGTCTGGAATTAGTTTGGATGGAGATAAGTTTTTGTACACCAACCCACTGAGCTATTCGGATAAGTTGCCGTTTCAACAAAGGTGGTCTAAAAAGAGAGTGCCTTATATCTCATTGTCCAACTGTTGCCCACCCAATGTGGTACGTACCGTTGCCGAGGTGAGCAACTATGCGTATAGCGTGGCAGAAGGTCAAATATGGGTGAATTTGTACGGTGGAAACGTATTGGATACACGGCATCATGGAAAAGCCATTAAAGTGGAGCAGGTGTCAAATTATCCATGGGATGGGTCAATTGCCTTACGGGTAAAAGATGTCCCTGCTAATTACACCTTAAAACTTCGTATCCCGGGCTGGGCTAAGGATTTTGATGTCGTTAAAAATGGAAAGCCTGTCGCATTTCAGAACGAAAAGGGGTACGCTGTCCTAGATGGTAACCTAAAAAAAGGTGACGTTATCCAAATTACAATCCCACTAGAGGTAGCTTTTATGGAATCTAATCCGCTAGTGGAAGAGAGCCGTGGGCAGGTGGCTATTATGCGCGGACCTGTTGTGTATTGTTTGGAAAAAGAAGACGTAGCGGCAGATGTAGATATATTTGATTTAAAAGTCAAATTGTTTGGCGATTTTAAACCGGTAGTGCGCCAAATTCACAATCAGGATATTGTACTTTTGGAAGGCAAAGCGCTGCTTGAGAACGATAAGGATTGGGATGGCCTATACCGTGAGGTGGCGGTAAGCACTAAAAAGGAAGTGCCGATCAAATTGGTGCCTTATTTTGCTTGGGGAAATCGGGAGTTTGGTGATATGTCGGTGTGGCTTCCAAGTGTAAGATAATTTCCGGTCTGCAGTGCAAAATTGCAAGGATTAATTGAAGTCTTGGACTTCCTATAAATTAAATAATAAGGATGAGTTTGAAACATCTATTTCTAGTGTTTCTTTTTGGAATCGAAAGCCTATCTGCGCAGACGGATCTGGAGAAATATAATGTAAAATGGGCGACCCAAAGCAAGAATTCTGCTGAATCTATGCCGCTAGGAGGGAGAGATGTGGGCCTGAATGTGTGGGTGGAAGATGATGACATTTTGTTTTACATGGCGCAGAGCGGTTCATTCGACGAGAACAACACATTGCTTAAGCAGGGAAGGATTCGGATAAGATTGTATCCAAATCCGTTTAAGGATAGTTTTAGTCAGACGCTGCGTCTAAAGACAGGTGATGTTTTGATCCGGGGCGGTAAGAAAGGTAAGGATGTACAAGTCAAACTTTGGGTAGACGTCTTTTCTTCTGTTATCCATGTCCAGGTTGATGGGGCACAGAAAATAAGGAGTGAAATTTTCTATGAGAATTGGCGGTTTGAAGATCTGTTCCCAAAAGGAAGAGAAAACAATATGAATTCCTGGAAATGGGCTCCTCCAGAACGCGTAGTGACTAAAGCTGATCAGTTTGACGTAACGCCATCGTTTTTTTATTTTTACCACCACAATCTGCCCACAACTGCTTTCGACACAGTGGTAGCGCAGCAACAATTGATAGCATATAAGGATTCTTTCGTTAATCCGTTGAAAGAACGTATTTCTGGGGGAGTTCTTGCCCTGCGAAATTTGACGTTTAAGGATACTGGATTTGGGAAATACCTGAATACCGCATTTAAATATTGGCGTTTCGACAGTAAACCTGCTAGATCCAATCGTTTTCAAATTTCGCTTTTCAATGCGCAAGATTCGCTTGCGGGATGGAAATCTACCGTTACGCAGCGTGTTCAGAACCCAACAACAAAATTGGCACAATCGAAGACACTAACTTGGTGGGCAGATTTTTGGAATAGAAGCCATATCAAAATTAATTACGAGAAAGACGAATCCGACTTGGGATTTAGGATAGGGCGCAACTATCAACTTTTCCGGTATATGCTGGCTTGTAACGCCTACGGTGAATATCCGACGAAATTCAATGGCGGACTATTTACCTATGATCCGGTCTTTGTTGATTCGAGTTATACCTTTACGCCTGACTTCCGGAATTGGGGTGGGGGCACATTTACAGCTCAAAATCAACGGCTAGTCTATTGGCCCATGTTGCGATCCGGGGATCTGGATATGATGCCTGCTCAATTTGAGTTCTACAACCGTTTGTTAACTAATGCCGAGCTGCGAACAAAAATATATTGGGGACATCGAGGGGCAAGCTTTACCGAACAGCTGGAAAACTTTGGGTTACCAAATCCTGCCGAGTACGGGTGGAAAAGGCCTGCGGATTTTGATGCTGGCATGGAATATAATGCGTGGTTGGAATATCAATGGGATAATGTGTTGGAATTCTGCTATATGATCCTTAAGTATCACGGGTATCAGGGGCGGGATATTTCACAGTATATCCCGTTAATAGAAAGTTCGCTAACGTTTTTTGATGAACACTATCAATATTTGGCGAGCCAAAGGGGGCGCAAAGCGCTGGACGAAAAAGGTAAACTTGTTATATATCCGGGTACTGCTGCTGAGACGTATAAGATGGCTTATAATCCGAATAGTACCGTGGCAGGTTTACGAAGAGTGGCATCAGAGCTGACGCAATTGCCGGAAGCCTTACTTTCAACGGAACGAAAGGAGTTTTGGACGGCGTTTCTAGATCGTTTGCCGGAGATTTCTTTTCGCGAAATAAATGGGGAAACCGTAATTGCGCCTGCAGTCCTATGGGAACGGATGAATAATACGGAATCTCCTCAACTGTACCCCGTCTTTCCTTGGGATATGTTCGGTGTTGGACGAGATAGTTTAACAATTGCAAGGAGCACGTACCTGTTAGATCCTGATGTACAAAAGTTTCGTAGTCATGTGGGGTGGAGACAGCATAATATCTTTGCAGCGCGTTTAGGTTTGATCGATGAGGCAAAAGACCTACTGTCTAAGAAACTGGAGGATAGCGGGAGAAGATTCCCCGCATTCTGGGGCCCGGGTTTTGACTGGGTGCCGGATCACAATTGGGGAGGGAGCGGTATGATCGGACTACAAGAGATGTTAATGCAGGAGGTGGGTGATGAAGTATATGTTCTGCCAACCTGGCCCAAAGAGTGGAATGTTGATTTTAAGCTTTACGGCATGGATAATAATATCCTCGAGGGGGTATGGAAGGAAAATGAATTTATCCGACTGGAGATGAGAAATAGATCCAAGAAGATGATAAAATAATACCATAAAAAAAGCACTTTTTGAATTTCAAAAAGTGCTTTTTTTATGGTATATTAAGTTCTTTATTTTTTCAAGTAAGAAACTTCTTTAACGGCTTTTACTACTTTAGTAATGCTTGGTAATGAAGCCTCTACTAAGTTAGGTGCATACGCTAAAGGAACATCTGCAGAGGTAACGCGTGTTACAGGTGCATCTAAATAATCAAATGCATCTTTTTGTACACGGAAAGCAATCTCTGAGGAAATAGACGCCAAAGGCCACGCTTCTTCCACGACCACTAATCTATTTGTTTTCTTAACAGAAGTGAGAATAGCCTCAAAATCAATTGGACGAACGGAACGCAAATCGATCAATTCTACACTGATTCCTTCTTTGGCTAGTTCTTCTGCGGCAGGAATTACTACACGAGGAACCATTTTACCGAAAGAAACAACAGTAACATCAGTACCCTCTTTCACGACATTAGCTTTGCCAATGGGTAAGTAGTACTCCTCTTCAGGAACTGCTCCTTTATCCCCATACATGACTTCAGATTCCATGAAAATTACAGGATCTGGATCAATAATAGAAGATTTTAGTAAACCTTTTGCGTCATATGGGTTGGAAGGGATAACCACTTTTAATCCAGGTGTATTGGCAAACCAGTTTTCGAAGTTTTGCGAATGTTGTGCACCTAATTGTCCGGCATTACCTGTTGGTCCACGAAACACAATAGGACATGAAAATTGTCCTCCTGACATTTGACGTACCTTCGCAGCCGCATTGATTATTTGGTCGATTGCTACTAAAGAAAAGTTGAACGTCATGAACTCAACGATTGGTTTCAAACCGTTCATTGCAGCACCCACGGCGATACCCGCAAACCCTAATTCTGCAATTGGAGTGTCAATTATACGTTTTGCTCCGAATTCATCCAGCATACCTTGGCTAACTTTATAAGCGCCGTTATACTCTGCAACTTCTTCACCTAATAAAAATATAGTTTCATCTTTACGCATTTCTTCGTTCATAGCTTCACGAAGCGCTTCTCTGAATTGTATTTCTCTCATCAGTTTGTAAAATAGTGTCTTTTTTGTCGAATACGCAAAACTACTATTTAAAATTGATATTTCGTAATGAATGCCACGTTAAAATATGATGATGTATGTCATTTTTTAATACGTCTTTATCGCTATCTAGTAAATAGTTGTATGATGGTTTTCGAGAAAATGTTGTAGCCATTCGTTCAGATTTTTAATGGCTAGCGGAATATTCCAGTTTGCCTTGTTTCTTTTTTCTACGTAGTTAGAGATTGCTCTAACCTGTATTACGTCTGTTTTCTCTAGGGCGGCAGCATAGTATACGGCTGCTCCTTCCATGCTTTCTATTTCTGTTTGCGGAAATCGGTCTTTAATTTTTAGGATGGTTTTTTCGTTGCCATGTGTGGTGTTGACACTTATTGCCTCCGCTTGTGGGAGATCTAAAACAATATGGGGAGGAATGAATCCTGTCCATGAAGAATCTCCAAATCCCAACTCTTCTATCGATAAAAATTGCTGATCATTCTCTGCCCCCAATTCAGCCATCGTATCTTTGGAGATGTAAACCACGTCTCCAATCCGGATACGGCTACCAAAAGAACCCGCTATTCCGACGTTTAGAATCAGATCATATTTGTTCTTGAGGAGCTCTTGTCCTAAATGGTATGCCGTAGCTACCATCCCGACACCGGTTATCAAGTAAGAGGTGTTTTGTTTTTCCAATAAGGGGATACTGGGCAGGATTTCGTCTCGTGTAGCTGTAACTATTAGTAGCGTCATAATTATATCGTAATGGATTTGAAGTGCTAAAATATAGTTTTTTAGGATTATCTTTGCATTATGGTATACATTACGAGAAGAGAACGATTCAGCGCGGCGCATAAATTGCATCGTCAGGAGTGGTCTTTGGAAGAGAATGAGGCGACATTTGGTAACTGTTCGAATCCCAATTGGCATGGACATAACTATGAATTATTTGTTACCGTAAAGGGCGACATAAATCCTACTACTGGGTTTTTGATCGATCTCAAGGTAATGAAAAAGATAATCAATCTACATGTTATCGAGAAGTTGGACCATAAAAATGTGAATTTGGATGTAGATTTTATGCAGGGTAAAATGGCCTCTACTGAAGTAATTGCTATGGAAATATTCCATGTCCTCAAACCGTTATTTGAAGCTGAAGATGTCAGCTTACATTGTATTAGATTACACGAAACAGAAAATAACGCTGTTGAATATTACGGCGAATAATCATAAAAATCAATTAGAAATGAGTGATCCTACGGATTTCAATGAAGCATTAGATGGCTATGTTAAGATAGACCAATACAATACCCAACACGTAGAACGTATAGCAAGTCATTATAAAGATATTTTAGAAGCATTAGGTGAAAACCCAAACCGAGAGGGGCTTCTCAAGACGCCCGAACGCGTGGCTAAAGCTTTACAATTTTTGACGCATGGTTATGATATTGATGCAGCGGAAGTATTAAGAGGGGCAATGTTTGAAGAAGAATACAGCCAAATGGTTGTCGTTAAGGATATTGAAGTGTATTCCATGTGTGAACATCATATGTTACCTTTTTTTGGTAAAGCCCATATCGCATATATCCCTAACGGGCATATTGTTGGTTTGAGCAAGATTCCGAGGGTAGTAGATATCTATGCGCGTCGTCTTCAGGTACAAGAGCGGCTTACAAATGAGATCCGTGATTGTATCCAACAGACGTTGAACCCTGCAGGAGTAGCGGTAGTGATCGAGTGTAAACACATGTGTATGGCGATGCGCGGTGTACAAAAGCAAAATTCAGTGACGACAACATCGGCTTTTACAGGCGCTTTTCAAAGTGATGTTACACGATCGGAATTTTTAAGACTGATTACTGCTTCGTTAGATTAACAGACTGAAAAATGTGATTTATCTAATATAGCCTCTATTTGAATCCAAATAGAGGCTATTTTTTGTACCATAATTAGGCCCGATAACTGCTGGATTGTCATATCGAAATCACCATAATTAGGCCCGATATAAAATAAGTTAGTTACATTTGCAGGTATGTTTCAAAATGAAGATCAAATAAGTTCTTATTTAGAGCAGACCTGCGACGCTGAGAATGCCTTGTTGCGGAAAATAAATAGGGAGACTTATCTGAAAGAAACCATGCCCCACATGTTGTCGGGGCATTATCAGGGGCGGGTGCTTTCCATGCTAAGTAAACTGGTCTCGCCCCATCAAATTTTGGAGATAGGTACTTTTACGGGATATGCGACGTTATGTTTGGCAGAAGGGTTAAAGCAAGGGGGTGTTTTACATACGATTGACATTAATGAAGAGCAGGAGGAACGTGTCTCCAGCTACTTTAGGGAATCGGAGTATACCGCTAATATCAGATACCACATAGGAGACGCCGCTGCGGTAATCCCTAGGATCGAAGGAGATTTCGACCTCGTATTTATAGATGCTGATAAAAAGAGGAATTTAATCTATTTCAATATGCTGATTGACCGTGTGCCTTCTGGGGGGGTAATCTTAATTGATAATGTGTTGTGGAAAGGCAAGGTTTTTGATAATAAACCGGATGTACAAACCCAACGGATTATTGAATTAAATAGTACAATGGCAAAGGATATACGGGTAGAAAAATTGATTTTGCCAATTAGAGATGGACTTTTTGTGTTACGCAAAAAGTAATTGTTGAACTAAAAAAAAAGATATGCAAAAATCATTGTGTAGCAGAATGTTGCTGTTAACTGTATTATGCCTGTCATCAATTACAATGACCTTTGGTCAGAAAAAATTTTCGCCTTCGAGTTATATTGATGAACATAAAGACGTTGCACAGCAACTTATGCGTGAAACAGGTGTGCCAGCATCTGTGATTTTAGCAGTGGCTATTCATGAAAGCGCTTACGGCAATAGTAAAATCGCAAAACACTTAAACAACCATTTCGGAATCAAGGGCAAAAATAGCAGTTCAGTGATTCGTTCCGCTTATAAAGGGTATGAATCTGTATTATCTTCTTACCGTGATTTCGTAGGCCTATTAAAAAGACGAAAAGCTACCCAGCCTTTATTTGAAAAGCGCTCTTCCGCAGATTATCAATCTTGGATCGCGGGTATTGCCCGTTCCGGATATTCGGTAAGTGGAGATTGGAAAAGTAGGGTGTTGTCCACGGTCAATCGTTATGATCTTGATCAGTATGATTTAAAAACCGAGTAGAATCGCGTATCTTCGTCGTCGATGAGATCATATTTATCTATATTAGTCTTTGCACTGCTGTTGACCTCCTGTGCGAGCAAAAGAGGAACCGTCCTGAGAAATCCGAACGACAGGGGCGGTGGACATATAGGGGCAGTGAGCACGAATAAAACCACGAAACCGACTTCTACTTCCGGTTTAGCCTATATTGATCAGTACAAGGGTATAGCGATACGCGAAATGAATCAATATGGTATTCCGGCCAGTATTAAATTAGCACAAGCTTTGCTAGAATCCGGCAACGGTAATAGTTACCTTGCCCGGGAGGCGAATAATCATTTCGGGATTAAATGTGGTGGTATTTGGGATGGAAAAAGTGTCGCTAGAGATGATGACAATCCCAACGATTGTTTCAGGGTATATGGTAATCCCGAAGAATCTTTTAGAGACCATTCGCAATTTCTACTTCGTAAGCGATATGAGAAACTTTTTACTTTAGATAAGGATGACTATAAAGGTTGGGCACGGGGGTTGAAAGATGCGGGATACGCAACGAATCCACGTTACCCCGAACTGCTGGTCGATCTAATAGAGCGTTATCAGTTATATAGATATGATCGTGCCGAATCGTATGTAGAAAAAGAAGAGCGAGAAGAAAAAGTGGTTGAGATCATTGAAGTTAAGGCAGAAATCGAGCCCTCTGTGCAAACAGAAAAAGTAAAATCTCCCGTTGCGATGGTTATTCACGAAGTTGGGCCATCTGAAACGTTGTATTCTTTGGGTAAGCGTTATAGTGTTTCCGTAGAACAGATCAAACAGCTGAATGCAATGGAGTCCGATAACCTTTCGGTGGGACAATTGCTGGTAATTTCGAAATAGCTTTAAAAGTTGTTAAATTGTTGATAAATAATTAATCAAAAATGTAGTTTTACATTTGTGATGTTAGTAACGAAAATCAAACTTTTACTCCTATTATTTCTTTTGCCTTTTTACGCGAGTTCGCAAGAAAGGGTGGAGGGAATTGGTTTTGATGCAGATACCAAGCAACGTATTGGTAAAGTGTTGGTCATCAATACAAATACAGGAGAGAATGTGTTTAATAATTTGCGCGGCGAATTTGGGATCAATGTGAAAATGGGCGATCATTTGATTGCGAGCAAAGAAAATTATTACGGAGATACCTTGATCTATGAAGGACAGAAAGTACTCTTGTTTTATTTGAAACGTGCCACGATTTACATTGATCCGGTAACGGTGAAAGGGAAAAAATCTCCGGAGGAGATTCTTGCACAACGACGTAAAGACTATGATAAAGCATATAAACTGGCAGATCCGGGCGATTTTTTTACCGTAGGACATAGCGGAGCAGGGCTCGGTATAAATGCGGTATACAATTTGTTCAGTAAAGAGGCAAAGAATGCGCGGCGGTTGACAAAATTTTTTCAAAAGGAATACGAAGAAAATGTGATCGACCAGCGGTTTACCAAGGAAATTGTTACAAGCGTTACGGGCTTAGAAGGTACTTTATTAGATAATTTTATGCTGCGGTATCGACCGTCCTACTTTTTTGCAAAAACAGCAGGGCACTATCAAATAACAGAATATATTAAAAGTAAGTATGAAACGTTTAAATTAAATCCAAATTACAGACCTTTACCAAAATTACCAATACATTTAATCGATGAAAATTAATATATTATTTATGAAGCATACATCTTTACTTCTATTTTTTTTACTGTGCATTTTTAGCTTTGAATCAAATGCTCAAGTGAATCTGAAGGATCTTCGGGAAAAACCAGACGCCAATATTGCAGATACTGATACTGCTAAAGGTTTAACGATAACTCCGATTAACGTTCCTATTCCAAAGTTAAATTTGGAAGTAAATTATTGGAAGCATTGGAGCAAATTTGGTGTCAATGTTAATCAAGCTTATTTTAACGAAGAATGGAATGCCGGTGGGGTTAACTCAGTTTCCTTAGGAGGAAATATATGGCACAAGTCAGAATATAACAGAGATAACTTCAATTTTGTTTCTGAGATCGATTTGCGATACGGTAAGATAAAGAATAAAGATCAGCTGGCCAAAAAGAATAATGACCGGATCTTTTGGGACAATAAATTAGCCTATAAATTGGCAAAAAGTTGGGCGCTGTATTTTTCTTTTACGTTCGAATCGCAGTTTGATGCGGGATATAAGTATACCAAGAGGGATGAAGGTGATCAAGTTGTTGAAGTTATTGATACGATAACGAGTAATTTTATGGCTCCGGGATATTTTACAGAATCTTTCGGTTTGGAATATAAACCGGATAACACGTTTTCGTTGCGTTTAGGTACAGGTACGGCTAGACAGACGCTAATTTTAGATAATAGATTAAAGCCTCTTGAAGGGGAGACTAGATTCGGTATAGAAGGGGAGGGGAATTTCAAAAATGATTTGGCTTTCCAGCTGACGGCTAACTTAGATAGAAATTTGGCGAAGAACCTGAACTTAAAATCGCGTTATAATATGTTTGCTGACTATAAAGACTTGAAGGACCCGGATCACAGACTGGATGCGACGCTAACTGCAAAAGTAACGAGTTTGGTGAACGTCTCCCTTACCGGAATAATGGTATATAATTCGGATGAAAAGCCTGGTATACAGTTGAGCCAGGCATTAGCTATGGGAATTGTCTATTCGTTACCGAGATAGTTGAATTTAATAAGAATGAGGGTAAATTTACTTTGTGTATCGGTATTTGTTCTCTGTTTAGCGGGATGCGGAGCAAAAAAGCGGGTTTTACAGTCTGCGTCGGTTGTAAGGCCTGTGGATACACTTAAAGTGGTAGATGCCGTTGTTCCGGAAGCAAACTTAGCATTGGACTCGCCAATCGTGATCGTTAAACCCTTTGTAGACACTTTATCACCAGATCAGCAGTTTACGGAACGTGCATTAACGCCTGAAGAAAAGGTACAGGAACAAAAGAGAACTGGGATACACAAAGGTGCAGATTGGGCTGGTGCTATTCATTATGATTTGCGTAAACCCAATTTTGTCATTATTCACCATACTTCCCAAAATAGCATCACACAAACCATCCGTACATTTCAAGTGGAACATTCGAAAGTCAGTTCACATTATGTTATCGGTCGGGACGGACGTGTTGTGCAGATGCTCAACGATTACGAACGGGCGTGGCATGCAGGTCGATCTAAATGGGGCCAAATTACGGATATGAATTCCATGTCCATAGGAATAGAGTTGGATAATAATGGAAGGGAACCATTTCCTGATCCGCAGATCAATTCCTTACTGATTCTCCTTGATACGCTGAAAACAAAATATACAATTCCACACACTAATTTCATTGGTCACGCAGATATTTCTCCGAATAGAAAAGACGACCCTAATGTATTTTTCCCTTGGAAATTATTGGCAGAAAGGGGATTTGGCGTGTGGTATGATGAAAGTTTTTTGATTCAGCCTCCGTTTAACTTCAACCCTATTGATGCGCTTAAAATAATTGGGTATGATGTTAGTAATGAGGCGGCGGCTATTAGAGCTTTTAAGCGAAAATATATTATTAAAGAGGTAAATGGGATCCTGACGGCTTATGATAAAACTGTTTTATACAATATCTATAAGAGATACTATTAATCTATTGCTGATTTCCGGTCTTTCCAAAGAGACTGCAGCAATAAACCGATCATGATGACGGCTACACAGCCGACTAAGTTAAGCCATAAAAAAGCAATGACATCTAGTTCCCATATCGTGACAACAACTACTTCAGACAAAAGAGCCGCCCAGAAGACAGCCCGGCCTTTTATACGCTTGAAATAAAACGCGACTAGAAATATGCCTAGAATAGTACCATAGAAAAGGGAACCCAAGATATTCACTGCCTCGAGAAGATTGCCCAGTTTGCTAGCATACAATGCAATGATTACCGTAAATATACCCCATAACAGAGTAAATAGGCGTGAAGCGCTTAAATAGCTAGCTTCCGAACCGTTTTTATTGACGAAGCGTTTGTAGATATCGATCACGGTGGTCGAAGCTAGCGAGTTAATGGCGCTTGCAGTGGCCCCCATGGACGCGAGAAAAATAATAGCGATAAGTAAACCGATAAATCCTTTGGGGAATGTAGAGGTAATAAAGGATAAAAAAATATAATTGTTATCGTTCGTATCTGCAGTGGCATCGTTTTTCTTTATTAAAGTGATGACTTGTTCTCGTAATTGCCCCCCCACTTCATTAAGGTGTACGAGTTTTTCTCTACTTGCATTTACTTGTGCATCATTATCCTGATTGACTGCCTTGGTTAGCTCGTGAATGATAACTGTTTTTTCAGCACTTAATTTCTGATGATTCTCCAGTACGGCATTATATTCGTCTTTGTATTCGCTTTTAAGTAATTTGTCCGTTTCTAGACCATTGAAAAAAATTGGTGGCGTATGATATTGATAATAGGCAAAGACAAGAATCCCGATTAATAGGATACAGAATTGCATCGGTATTTTCAATAGGCCATTCATCAATAGACCTATTCTACTGTCGCGAATGGAAGAGCCTGTAAGATATCGTCCCACTTGGCTCTGATCTGTTCCAAAATAAGACAGCTGTAAGAAAAAGCCTCCAATTAATCCCGTCCATACGGTATATTGATTGTTAAGGTCAAATGTAAAGTCGATGGCATTCGTTTTACCCGATTTTCCAGCAATATGAAGTGCTTCTTTTAACCCAATATCTGCCGGCAATAGATGTATCACCATAAAGCCTGCTGCAAGCAGGCCACTAAATATGATCGCCATCTGCAATAGCTGTGTGTAAGAGACCGCTTTTGTTCCACCGTAGACGGTATAAAGAACTACCATGCTCCCGATAACGAGTGTGGTATAGGTTACATCTATATGTAAGATGGTCGACAGTATAATGGAAGGAGCGAAGATGGTGATACCCGTCGATATACCACGTTGGATTAAGAATAATCCCGCTGTAAGCGATCTGGTCTTGATATCAAATCTTTTTTCTAAGAACTCGTATGCGGTATAAACTTTAAGTCGATGAAATATAGGTACAAACGTGATGCAGAGTACAATCATCGCTAGCGGCAAACCGAAATAAAATTGTACGAAACTCATCCCTGAAGAGTAGGCTAATCCTGGCGCAGACAAAAATGTGATGGCACTGGCTTGGGTGGCCATCACTGAAAAGCCGACGTTATACCAAGGTAAAGAACGGTTACCGAGTAAGTAACCGTCGATATTTTTAATGTTTCTGCTTTTGAATACCCCGAAAAGAATAATCAAAAGAAGTGTAATAAAAAGGACTATCCAGTCAATATCACTCATATGAAATATTCATCTTGCCTAAGACAAGGCCTACACATACGATTATTCCATAGGATCATTAAAAAATTAACTGTATTCATATGAAATATAGGGTAAACAGATACATAAGCAAGATGCATACGACGAGCCAAGTCACAACGAGGATGTAAAATTGTCGCCAACTGCGTATGAATGGTGGTAAGCCCTTATCTGTCATGCGGTTTTTGCGGTAATATATATGAGTTGAATAAAATGGCGATAACTAATCCTACAACAGCTCCACCTATAATGCTTAAGAAAGTGCCATTTGCTGCAAAAGATATTAACGCACCAAATATTGTGCCTATTACTAAGATTAAGCTTTTTGCGTTTAAAGATTTAGTTTCAGTTACTTGATTTTCCATGTTTAATTAATATAATGTATTACTCTTTAGCCAGCAAATTTACAAATAATCTGTAAGCTCCGGGAACTCCCGCCGGCAATTGTCTGAAAAAAGATACAGAAGTATACACAAATTTGCCCTGACCGTACTTCGCAATTAACAAAGAACCTTCATTTGGTGCTTCATTCCGGTCATTCATTACGAGCGGGGTGCGGTAGTTTTTGTCAATATTGTCTACGAAGTACAATCCCCGTTCTTGTATCCATCCCTCGAAGTCGGCGTCCGTTAGTTTATTCGGGAAATTGAGCGCCGGATCATTTTTGTCAAAATTAACCTTCGCATTTTCTTCTGTAACCCGATTTCGGGTAATGGTGAAAGGATAAGGACCTGGATTTTCGGTATGAAGGCGGCTATTTACATTGTATTGTACCAATACTGTCCCGCCTTTCTTAGCGAAATCTAACAGTTCAGATAGAATTTTGGTGCTATTTGGATTGGTATTAAATATACGCACGCCTAAAATGACGGCGTCGAATTGTGCCAAGTTGGCACCCGAAATCTGATTGGAATTTAACAGGGTTACATCAATTCCGATTGCTGAAAGCGATTGTGGGATTAAATCTCCAGCTCCATGGATGTATCCCACCCTTTTAATAGGATTAGCAAGATCAACCTTCTTTAATGCAATTTTTACAGGGGGAAACCAGGTAATATTCGGAATGTGATCATAGTGGATAAATTTAGCATCCTGTAGCGTTTCTCCATTTTCGGAGAAGGATAGATAATCAGCTGTGTCTAGACGATAGTCGTGGTTTGGTTGGATGGTAAGTGTTTTGGAAATGATGTTTAATTGACTAAAATCCAACGAAATTTCACGTTGGTCTACAGTCCATCCTGTAGGATGAGCAACTTCAATATGATATTCCTTTTTAGAAGGATGGTGATTTTCAAACGTTACTTCGATGGATTGAGATTGTCCATTTTTCGACAAGACAGAAGTTAGATCCGTTTTAGCCGTTAGATCTGGCATGATCGTAATTGGATGATATAACTCCCCTCTTACGGGATCAACAAAACGAAAACGGATATTTTGGTCAATCCTTATCTCCTGATTGTTGATTTTCAAATGAAACGTGACGATAGGGAGGTTTTTATTTTCTGGATAACCGACGTCTTCTGCTTTGACGCTAAACTTTCCGAGTGTATGTGGACTGATTAACCAGTAAGGTTGAGTTATGTAATTCCAGTTCAAGTTTTTGGCGCCTTTCCATAGTTCATTGGTTTTTAAACGAGCTTTCTGTTGTTCGGACAGTATTTCTACGGCGACATTCGGACGTCTGACAATGGCCTCAAGCGTTACGGGAATGGCTTCACCGACCACATATTGCGTTCTAGGTGTAGTTGCATCTATCCAGATGCCCGCACAAGCCAATATTAACTCTCTAATCTCCCTTGATTTCTCGACTATCCAGTAGTTGTCTTCTACTTTTTGGACCTCCTTTAACAAAAGGATTAAATCATTTACGGAATTCTCCGGGTGATTGGGATCAAATTGCGCGTTTATTTTGGTTATTAACTGCTGAATACCGGTCGATTTTGGTACTCTGTCCCAAGATGTGATTATTCCATCAAAAAGATCTTCATTGGCTTCTTCTCCGGCTACATGCTCGAAGTATTCGATACTTTTCCCTCTGCTTGAGGCTGAACCAAATCCCTGGCTTTTATGTTGGGAGCGACTTTTTGCAGATATTTCACCATAAGACGCACCTATTAACGGGTTATAGTTTCCAATATCGATCGATAATTGATCGTCAGAAGTGTTATTCATGCCTCCAAAGTTGGCGGTGTTCCATACCAACCGTTTAGCTTTCCAAGGCTCGACTGTGGCGAATTGTTCAGGGTATTTGCTGTTATCTGCTGCCGCTAAATAGGCTTCGTGTGCGAGTATAGCTGAGGCTTGGTGGTGTCCATGGCCACCTCGTTCGTCGGGCGGAAACCGGGTAACGATCACATCGGGCCTTAGTTTCCGGATAAGATAAACAGCTTCCCGCAAAACAGTCTCCTTATCCCAAAAGGCGAACGTTTCTTCATGTGTTTTGGAAAATCCGAAATCATAGGCGGATGTAAAGAATTGCTCTCCTTTATCAATTTTCCGAGCGGCGAGTAACTCTTGTGTTCGAATTAGTCCAAGTTCAATGCCTTGTTCTGTTCCAATCAGGTTTTGACCACCATCTCCTCTTGTTAAGGATAAGTAACTAGTCTTATACTTCCTGTCTTGAGCCAAGTAAGCGATAAGCTTGGTGTTTTCATCATCAGGATGTGCCGCAAAATAGAGGACGGAACCTAATACATTCAGTTTTTCAAGCTTCAACAGGATCTCCGAAGAAGACAAGTTGGCCGTATTTTGAGCAGGAGATTCACGCAAACAAAGCGTGCACAGCAATAAAATTAAGTATTTTAATCTCATAGTGATTTAGAGGGCATTTATCAAAAATAATAAAAGGAATCAAAATTTAATTTGATTCCTTTTACCAACAATTAAAATCTTTCTTGTCTTAAAACAGTGATGCTTCTAATGTAGTGGTATTAAACGCATGTTTAGTTCAAACTCACAAGCTTTAAGGGAGTAACCTTTCAACTATAGTAAAAGTACTATAAAAAGATAATATTGCTGCAAGTCTCCTAGAAAAATTTTTCCACACAAACTAAGTTATGAACATACTCTATTTGTCTATCGATCCTAAAACACGTTTCATGAAGATATTCAATGCTTCTTTTTTTGGCGAACCTTCTTTTATTAGTTTATCTACCTCTATAGCACCGTACATGTTGGAAATTAATTCACCAATAACATCAAGCTCTTCGTCTTTTAAAGTTGGTATTTCTGTCAAAGCCTCTAATGTCTCAATAGTTTCTAAAACGAAATCCACATCATTCTCTTCTATGAAATCGGTTAGGTGTTTAATTACGGGTAACTTCATCTAATAAATTTATTAATCCTTCGATTTTGTTCGTTTGTACCTGATTGACCAATTTGCCATTTTTGAAGGCGGCAAAAGTCGGTAGATTACTGACGTTAGCTAATTTTCTTGACTCGGGGAATTTCTCCGCGTCAACGATGACAAAGGAAACGTGTTCGTTCTCAGTCGATAATTTTTTAAATTTTGGTTTCATAATGCGGCAATTCCCGCACCATGAAGCAGAATATTGTACCATTACCGTATTGTCACTACTTACAATCTCTTGTAATGAGTCGTTTTCTAACTCTTTTAACATAATAATAATATTTTTGAAAAGGGGGAGATAGGATTATCTCCCCCCGATGGTGTATCTATTAATTCATTGACAAGTATGAAGCTACTCCTTCGCGGGTTGCATTCATAGCTTCTTTACCTTCTTCCCAGTTTGCAGGGCATACTTCACCATGTTGTTGTACATGCGTATATGCATCGATAAGACGGATATATTCTTTTACGTTACGGCCTAAAGGCATGTCGTTTACTGACTCATGGAATACTTTGCCCGTTTCATCAATTAAATATGTAGCACGATAAGACACCGCATCACCTTCTGCAATAGTGCCAAATTCAGGATGCTCTACTTCTTTAACATCTAAGATACCTAAGATGCTTGATAAATTGCGGTTTGTATCTGCAATAATAGGATATTCAACACCTTCAATTCCACCGTTGTCCTTAGCTGTGTTTAACCACGCAAAATGTACTTCGTTGGAATCGCAAGAAGCGCCAATAACGATTGTATTGCGTTTTTCAAATTCGGCTGTAGCCTCTTGAAACGCATGCAATTCAGTAGGACATACAAAAGTGAAATCTTTTGGATACCAAAATAATACTACTTTTTTGTTTTCTTGTTGAGCTTTTTCAAAAATGTTAATTGAAAGATTGTCACCTAAATAATCGATTGCACTTGCTGTAATGTTTGGGAAATTTTTACCTGTAAAACTCATAGTTATTTTCTTTTTCTTATTGTGCTACAAATATAGGCATAAATAGCTCAATCTGGTATCGAAAATCCCAATGTCATATTGTTGAAATCTATATGTGTAAATGATGTTCTATAGTTAAAATCTATTTTTGTGGTTTTTAGGATAATTAAAAATAATTGTTGCTATTGGTTAGAATTTTTGAAATCTTTGTATGCAGAAAACGGCCCCGTAGTTCAACGGATAGAATAGATGTTTCCTAAACATTTGATAGCAGTTCGATTCTGCTCGGGGCTACGAAAAAAGCGACTTTTTTAAAGTCGCTTTTTTTTGAAATTTACATTATCATTTAGACAGCTAATTTTTAATTGTTATGTTTACATCTAGCAACTATATAACAACCTACTTAACAACAAAAAACACGAATGAAAAATAATTTCTTTCTTTTACTTGGGCTATTTATTTGCGCAAACGTTTATGCGCAAAAAAGAGATTCGGTATATGCGTTTTCCTATTTTAAAAATAATGGGCAGGACGGATTGCATCTGGCCTTTAGCGAAGATGGTTTGGAATGGAAAGCGCTAAAGAATGATCAATCTTTTTTGGAACCTGAAATAAGTGCTGATAAACTCATGCGCGACCCCTGCATTATTCGTGGTGAGGATGGCCGATTTCATATGGTATGGACCGTGAGTTGGACACAAAAAGGAATAGGTTATGCCTCTTCGAAAGATTTGATGAAATGGTCAGATCAGCAATATATTCCTGTGATGGAACATGAACTTAAAGCTCGGAATACTTGGGCGCCTGAAATCACTTACGATCCCCAGAATGAAGAATATATGATTTATTGGGCGACAACCATCGAAGGGAAATTTCCCGAAACACAGATAGAGGATGACAACCGGTATAATCATAGGATGTACTATGTGACAACTAAAGACTTCGAATATTTTACAGATGCAAAGTTATTATATGATCCAGGGTTTAACGCTATTGATGCCTCTATCGTGCAACACGAGAATAAGTGGGTGATGTTCATAAAGGATGAAACAAAAAAACCTGTTCAGAAGAATATAAAGACTGCTTTCGCCGAGACTATCACCGGACCTTATTCCGATATTTCTGCTCCGATTACTGGTGAGTATTGGGCGGAAGGCCCCACAGCTATAAAAATTGATGACGAATGGTTCGTGTATTTTGATAAATATACCAATCATCAATATGGCGCCGTAAAATCGAATGATTTGATAAATTGGCAGGATATTTCAGCACACATTACTATGCCTAAAGGGATTCGTCACGGTACGGTATTCAAAATTTCCCGAAAAGAACTTAAAAAATTATTGAAAGCGAAATGAAAAAGTTTTTAACCTTATTTTTTATACTGTACGTGGGGGTTTCTTCTGCGCAAAAAACGGAGCGTAGCACGGTAGGCTTGGGTTGGGCGAGCAACTCCATCAACACCACTATTTTTCGCAAAAATTCGATCGTTTCCAGTGCAAAATATCAATTCACATCCTACTATGACAACGATGGTTTTGTATGTGTAGCCCGTAGGTTATTAGACGGTAAAGATTGGAGCGTAAAAAGGACGCCCTTTGTCGGGAATGTTAAAGACGCCCACAACTCTATCAGTATCATGGTAGACGGAGACGGATATCTCCACCTATCCTGGGATCACCATAATAATGCATTAAACTACGCGAGAAGCAATGAACCGTTCGGAATAGATCAGTTCGAGAAATCGCTTATGGTAGGTTCTTTTGAAAAAAGTGTAACCTATCCAGAATTCTATCGAAAAAGCAACGGGAATATTTTGTTCTTGTATAGAGACGGCGGTTCGGGCAGAGGTAATTTGGTACTGAATGAGTATATTACTGCCGACAAAAAATGGACGCGCGTGCAAGATAATTTAATTGATGGAGAAGGAAAGCGAAATGCGTATCCACAATTTTTCGTGGATCGTAATGATAATATGCATCTCTCTTGGGTGTGGCGTAATACGCCGGATGTAGCAACAAATCACAATCTTTGCTATGCAATCTCTAAAGACGGGGGCAAGACCTGGCAAAAATCTTCAGGTGCATCTTATCAATTACCTATTGACTATAAACAGTCTGACATAATTCATATCATCCCGGAAAATAGTGATCTCATGAATCAAACCTCCATGACTACAGACCAAAATGGAAAGGTGTACATTGCCAATTATTGGCGAGATCCAGTAAGTAATCTGCCACAGTATCATATTGTATTTCAAGATAAAAAGAAGTGGCGAACGCGTGCGTTAGATTTTCGTCAGAAAGACTTTAGACTTTCCGGTGGAGGAACGAAAAAAATACCGATCTCCAGGCCGCAGATACTCGTTTCCGGCAGTAGAAAAAAAGCTAAAGTATACCTCCTGTTTCGGGATGAAGATCTTGGATCTAAAGCTTCGGTAGCCATTATTCCCCGGATTGGAAAATCGGCTTATCACATCCTTTCATTGACCAATCAGAATCTTGGCGATTGGGAGCCTTCTTATGACACGGAAAGATGGAAGCGTGAAAAGGTAATCAGCCTGTTTACACAAGAAGTAATACAAAAAGATGGTGAGGGGTTACAGCCAACTGCACCGACAGCAATTGAGATTGTCGATGTCAGTTTTTAGGGTTACCTGCTAATTCGCTTTGAATACATTAAGCTTACTTGTCATAATAAATAGCAAAAGACCGAAACAAGCAAAAATACCGTAGGAATATCTTAGGCTAAACAGCTCGGCGATATATCCAATTAATGGCGGTCCCATCAGAAAGCCGAGGTAACTAATACTAGAAACCATGGCGAGTGCTACACCTGATGGGATTGTTTTATGTTTACCAGCGATAGAATAAGCCGTTGGTACATTGCAGGCTACTCCTAGTCCGACTAGCATAAAAGCCGCCGTGCATGTTATAAAGTATGGCCATATCACCGATAGCATCATTCCAGCAAACATCAATAATCCACTAATCTGAAGAGTTCGTTGGCGCCCGATCCTGCTGATTACAAAGTCGCCTACAAATCGCCCCAGTGCCATCATGATCATAAAGGAGGCGTAACCTACTATGACAAGGTTTTCGGGCGATTTTACGATATCGTGGAAATAAACACCACTCCAATCAAACATCGCGCCCTCGGTTGCCATGCTACAAAATCCGATCACACCCAATGAAATAAGGGTACGATCGGGTTTGAATGAACCTGATTTCTTTTCAGTGGTACTTTGCTTTGGAGGAGCCAAAAATGCCCGATTAATAAATGTACTTAGAATGACTAAGCCGAGAATGATTAAGAAATGCTGAAGGGTGGTAAGGCCTAGATTTAGTGTCAATAGACCTACAAGAGCGCCAGTAAATCCAGCGATACTCCAAGCGCCATGGAAGGATGACATGATCGGCTTTTTAAATATATCCTCAGCCAATACGCCTTGTGTGTTTACCGCGATATTGCACATGTTTCCAATTACGCCGAAGAGAAACAGTATACCTCCTAATTGCCACGCATTAGTCGCTAATCCGATAAGACACAATATGCAGCTATAGATGATGGCTGTAATAGGAAGGAGATGATGGCTGCCGTATTTAGAAACCAGTTTTCCCGACAAGGGCATGGTGACCAGTTGACCTATAGGAAGCATTAAAAGGATAGTTCCGAGCTCCCCTTCCGATAGTTGTAAATTTGATTTAATGATTGGGATACGGCTCGCCCATGAGGCAAAAGCTATTCCTTGACAAAAATAGAAAAGGGACACCGCGATGCGGATTCTGTTTTTATGTTGTAAAAGATCAGGTTGATCGTAGTATTTTAACGTAGACATGAGACGAAATTTCAGCTGCAAAATTAAACATCCCAAAATTAAAATTGAGCATTTTACGGTCAGATTATTTTCCTACTTTTAGATTCATTATATGTATGAACTATGAAAACAAGAATATTTAGAGGTACAAATATATCCGAAATAGGATTAGGAACGTGGCAATTGGGGTCGCAAGAGTGGGGGGCTGTTGAGAAAGATAGAGCTTTTGAAATATTAGCTACTTATGTTAATAGTGGCGGTAATTTTATTGACACAGCTGATATTTATGGCGGAGGAGTGAGCGAACGTATCATAGGAGAATTCTTGCAGCAGTATAAGGGTGAGCCGATTCATGTGGCGACGAAGCTGGGCCGCCGTTCGGATGGAGCGAATGGATGGCCTCAAAATTTTACCAGAGACGAGATCCGACGGCATATTGAGGAGTCGTTGAAACGTCTTAATGTCAATCAGCTTTTTCTAGAACAGCTCCACTGCATTCCCAAAGACGAACTTTTAAAAGGAGATGTGTTTGATTACCTACGTGATTTTCAAACCGAAGGACTGATTAAGCATTGGGGGGTGAGTGTGGAAACGACGGATGAAGCACTTATCTGTTTAGCACAAGAAGGGTTAGGATCCTTACAGGTTATTTTTAATTTATTTCGTCAACATATTGCAGATGAAATATTTACCAAAGCAAAGTCAAATGAAGTTTCACTGATTGCGCGGGTTCCGTTAGCCAGTGGGCTACTTACGGGAAAGTTTAAAACGGATACACAATTTGCAGAAAGCGACCATCGGAATTTTAATGCAGATGGACAGGCCTTCAATGTCGGTGAGACATTTTCAGGTCTACAATTTAATCAAGGATTAGCGTTTGTAGAGAAAATAAAGCAGTATGCTCCACAGGAAATCACTTTGAGCCAGTTTGCACTTCAATGGATATTATCCTATCCTGAAATTACGAGTGTGATACCCGGTGCTAGCTCACCGAATCAGGTCTTGAATAATATTGGAGCGTCTGTATTACCTACTATTTCGGAACAAACCTTAGCGAGCCTTAGAACGTTATATTTTGAAGAAATTAAACCCAAGATAAGAGGCGAATACTAACAGAAAGAGTACAAAAGTCTTTTGATTTTGTGATAATCTATTGTACCTTTAACCCTCAGAAAAAGACTCCGTAGCTCAGTTGGTAGAGCAACTGACTCTTAATCAGTGGGTCGAGAGTTCGAGCCTCTCCGGGGTCACTGCGCAAAGCTTCACTGTAAAGTGGAGCTTTTTTTCTGAACACAATCCTTGTCAAGGCCTATTAAGAACTTCATATACATTTTTTACCATTTGTTTATCTTTCCATAGTATTCAATAGCTTCCAGCGTAGGCCGTGGTAAAATCTTCACGCTTTTGTTGGATTCTGGATTGTTAAGATCCGACGGGCAAGAATCCCTTACAAGGCCAAAATTTGCTAAAGAAATAAAATTTGTGGTTTGTCGACACCTAGTAACGCACTTTCGTTACGTAAGTTTAGTAACAAATGAAAACTGCGCTATAGGTTTTGATGTACATTTTTTATTGGGGTTCAGTTTTTTAAATATATATTGTAGATTAGTGCTTGTCAAAATCCCGGGTATGAAGAAAATTGTCATATTTTGCTATGTTTTATTGTCATGTATTGTGTCCGTAAGCGGTCAGGAAACTGTTGGAGCAAAGCGCGCCGGCAATTCGTGGATATGGGGTCCGTCAATCGGCTATCAATATCAAAATGGAAACTTTTTAAAGCTATCGGGTTGGGGACTTTTTGCTCCCAACGAATACCAGTATATCAAAATAAATGGAGGGGCTAATTTTACCTGGATGATGGATCGTACAACTGTGGTACCGGAGGTTGGGCTTACCTATTATCTTAGTGATAGGGGAATCTGGCCATTTGTTAAAGGTGAAATTACACCTTATAGCGCGACGCCTAAGGTAGGGGTGAGTCTGGCATCGTTGGTCGATATCAGTGTAGGGTATGGCTTTAATATCAATCAGAAATCTGATTTTAAGAAGATCGATGGGCTTACATTTTCTGTTGGACTAAATCTCCCATTGAATTTTCATTTATATTAAATCTATATAAAAAACGCTTAATCGATAAGGGTAAAACATTTTTTATATGCTTAGCTAAGATAAAGGGTTTCTATAAAGTCGGCTCAATAGATTTTATCGTTCCATCACTATTAAACTCCATTTTATCGATGCATACTTCCCTGTGGAATCCTGCCGCCCCGCCCATCTTTATTCCATTAGGCCGATTAAACCGATGGTAGACGATATGCCATTCGTCGGTTCCCGGTACTTGTATTACCGAATTATGTCCCGTTCCATAGATTCCTTTACCAGGAGATTTCGTTAAGATGCGGTTGTTCGTGGGTATAGTAAGAGGACCAGTGGCTGACGTTGAGGTTGCGTACCTGACACTATAATTTTCACTCCGTGTGTCATCTTCAGACCACAAAAAATAGTATAGGCCCTTACGGTAAAATACATAGATGCCTTCACGGAAGGTATGATCCGGTGTCATTACTTTAATAGTTTTTTTATCAATTGAAATCATATCCTTATTCAGCTCAGCTACGGCTAGATATCCATTACCCCAATATAAATAACTTTTCCCTGTTTTGGGATCTTCGAATACATCGGGATCTATTTCTTGACCGCCTTTTACACCGTCAGGTTTGAAGTCGATCAACGGTTTGCCCGAATCGACAAAGGGACCCGCAGGATCATCTGCTACTGCTACACCAATTTTTTGAGCCGCTGTGAAATAATAATAATACGCATATTTTCCTTTTGTTTTCTTTTCAATGATACAAGGTGCCCATGCGTTGCGATCTGCCCAAGAAACATCTTTTTTCAAATCTAATATAACTCCTTCATCAATCCAGTCTTTCAAGGTGTTGGAAGAGAATGTTTTGAAGTAAGAGCCGCTCCAACCATCAAAACCATCGCTTGTAGGATATAGATAGTACCTATTCGTTTTATTCGAGTAAAGGATGTCCGGATCCGCATAATAGCCTTCGAGAACAGGATTGTTGTCTGTTGGCGTGTTCAAGTTAGGTGGTATACCCCATTCCGCTGTCAATACATTGAGCTCACGTCGGGTGATTGGAATAATTGAACCATGACGTGGGTGAAAGTCCATACTGATGTCCTTATCAATTACATTGAACACGTCCAAATCTTTACTCTCTGTGAATTGGTATTTCCCTTTCATATATACATCATACATTAAGATGTAGGTGTCCGAATTGATAAGCTTAAATAGACTAGAGCCTTCCACAGCTTCGGGGGTCTGTTGTTTATAACCGGGTTGTTCAACCCATATTCCTGAAGCTAAGGAATCTGTTAATGCCAATCGAATACCATCTCCATCTCCTTCAGTCTTGTAGAACAAATAATATAAGCCGTTTTTATTGATGATGTCACCGTCGATGCAGGATTTCCCATTTTTAGGTATAAACAAGACTTTTGGTTCATCTTCAAGATCGGTAAAATCAGCATTTGCGTAAGCATAATAGATGATATCAGGTCCGGTACCATGTTTCATGGACCAATAAACCATGTACTTTTGGGTGTTGGGGTCGTATATGGTCTGTGGTGCCCATACTCTTTTAAGATTTTCCTGTGCCGAATAGCGCTCTTGGATGTTGATTATCGAGGAACTCCAGTTAATCAGGTCTGTTGATTTTAGTAGCACCAGGGCACGATTGGAATCCCATCCTTTTGAAGAAGTCATATCGGTTACCACCATATAAAAAGTCTTGCCATCCTCGCCTCGGATAATATGGGGTCGCGTACACCTCCTGTGGAACTGATTTCATTGGATTGTAAAACCGGCTGATTGTTATTTAGGGTGAGGTAATTATAGCCGTCAAGACTCACTGCAAAGCAGACTGCCTCTTCGTTTACATCGTTGCCCTTGAAATAGGTAAATAGATACCCTATGTAATCTTTTTCCGCCGGGCCGTATTTGTAATCTTGCGCGTACGTTGACAAAATTATTGTCAACAAGAAAACAGAAATGAGTGCTCTTCCTTTCATCAATTATCTAAAATTTATTCATATAAATATACACTTTCCTCCATTGAAGAAGAGGGGTGCTTTTCATTAATAAACAGGGTGATTTTAGTCGAAATTGGTGCACGGTACTTTCTTGCGGCACTTTATTGCCTTGCAAAGCTGGAGTTTCTATATTTGAGCGGAGACAATTTAAGGATAGTAAGATTGTATAGGTGGATACAACCAAGCTGAAAAATTCTTTACATTCGTATTCATGAAAGATTTCCAATATTTAAATCAACCTACTGGGCGTATTATTCAACAGGATGGGGAGAATTATCTTTTTTTCGGCGGTACAGCCTATTTAGGATTGCTTGATAATCCGCGTTATATTTCGCTTTACAAAGAAGGGATAGATAAGTATGGGCTCAATAATGGTACATCGCGTAACAATAATGTTCAATTGGGGATATATCGTGAAGCTGAGAACCATACCGCACAACGTTTTGGATTTGAAGATGCGATTTTGCTTTCCAGTGGTTATTTAGCCGCCCAATTAGCTATCAAAGTTTTGTGTGGGCGCGGAGAACTAATTTACGCGCCCGATACGCATCCTGCTTTATGGATTGATGGAAAGCCGCATGTGAAAGAAAATTTCGATGTTTGGATGGAAGAAACCATAAACTATATTAACTGCTCAGACGGCGGCGAATTTGTTGTCGTGTCCAACGCACTCGATAATTTGACACCTATGTTATATGATTTTTCGTCTTTTGAAGCTATAAACCCGAATAAAAAGGTGTTGTTCGTATTAGATGATTCACACGGTATCGGGGTGTTACGAAAAAATGGAACTTCGGTAGGTCTGAATTTTGCAGATCGGGATAATTTTACGCTAATCGTCGTAGCCTCTTTGGCTAAGGGGATGGGTACAGATGCGGGAGTAGTTCTGGGCAATAAAGAGCATATGGATATGTTGCGGAAGCATCCTATTTTTACCGGAGCATCGCCGTCTTCCCCTGCGAGCATGTATGTACTTTTGAAAGGACAGGATATTTATGAGCAATCTTTTGATAAGTTACAACATAATATTTCTTTAGCTCAGCAACTATTTGCGCATTTGCAGTTTAAAAGCATTTCTAATTTTTCAGTTTTTAGCGCGTTGGAAGCCAATCTATATCAGTATTTATTGGACAAAAATGTATTGATATCCAGCTTTTCGTACCCTTTTCCCGCAAGCCCCTTGCTAAACCGTATTGTAATTTCGGCTTTACATGAAGAACAAGATTTACGTCACATTGCTGCTATCTTTTATGCGAAATCGTAATAAATATTTGACAGTCAGTAAAATAATAGTAGCTTTGCAGACATTTTTGAGGAGTCAGAGTATCAGTTAGAACGTTAAATGTTTGAAAATGAAAATTTTCTGTATCAGAAATACATGAAAAAATTTTTAAAGTTCATTTAAAAAAGATACTTTTGCATCCCCAAATGATGGGATGAGCGAGTAATAAATAATTACAGTATAATAGATATGACTAAAGCAGAAATTATTGCGGAAATCTCTACCAAGACAGGTTTAGAGAAGGTAGATGTTCAAGAGACAGTAGAGGCGTTCTTCAAAGTGGTTAAAAATTCAATGATTGGAGGAGAAAATGTTTATGTTAGAGGTTTTGGAAGTTTCGTGGTAAAAAAGAGAGCTGAAAAAACTGCGCGTAATATTTCCAAAAACACGGCGATTATTATCCCCGAACATTTTGTTCCAAGTTTTAAACCGGCAAAAGTTTTCGTTGAAAAAGTAAAAACTGGAAATAAAGCAAAAAAATAAGAGTAAATTCGTCCCATGCTTAATACCAAACAAATAATTGTCGTTGTATTCATAGTCGTCTTAATGGGCGTTCTATTGGCACGTCCTATTAAAGGTCTGGTTGATGGGGAGAAAGAAACAACAGGTAGCACCTCTTCGAATTCTACAGAATCTATGTATAATCTGAAATATGTTTCGGATATTGCAAAGCAAAGTATCAATGCGTCACTCGTGCAGGATATTGCAGCGATTGAGGCTAAAGTAGAAGAGGCTGAGGGAGAAGAAAAAGTTACATTGTTGCAAGAGTTGGCAAATAAGTGGGATGACGTAGCTAAAGATGCTCCTCAGGGTTTTGTCTATGCTGAAATGGCCGAGATTACACCTAAATTCGACTATTGGTTGAAAGCTGGAGATTCGTACCGTGCTGCGTACACTAATTTGCAGGATACAACAATGGCGTCTGCTTTAAATCAGCGGGCTATTCAATCGTATGAAAAGGCGTTGGAATTAGACGCAAACAATTTGTCTGCAAAAACTGGTCTTGGAGCAGCGCTGGTAACAGGATCTAACAATCCTATGGCTGGTATTGCATTGCTACAAGAAGTGGTTAAAGCGGAACCGAAAAATATCGAAGCGAATAAAACGTTGGGTTTGTTTTCACTACAATCACAACAATACGACAAGGCTATTGAGCGCTTCAAAACTGTCGTAGAATTGAAGCCTGATGCGGAGTCGTACTTTTACTTAGCGACAGGATATGAAAAAATTGGGTTGAGGACGGAGGCTATTTCTGCTTTTCAAAAGAGTAAGGCAATGGCTGCAGATCCAACTCTCTCTCAATACATCGATCGTCAGATCGAAGCATTGAGTAAGTAATTAACAGATTTTATTTACATCATTTTTAAAAACATTAAAGCTATGCCAAGCGGAAAAAAAAGAAAAAGACACAAAATGGCTACTCACAAACGTAAAAAGCGTTTAAGAAAAAATAGACACAAGAAAAAATAGTTTCTTGTTGCTAATAGTCAAATGAGGTTTTATTACTTCAAGACATGGTACAATCTATAACAAAACAGCTTGTTTTAGCGTAGATTGTATTTTTTCATTAAACGAGTTTTATGTTTCATAAGGGATTTCAATGGTGCGCGAGGTACTATTTCCCATAATATTAGTAGCTGTTGGTAAAGGAATTAATTATCGATTCAACTCCTGAAAAAGGAGTGACTATTGCTTTACTACAGGACAAGCAACTTGTTGAACTCAATCGTGAGCAAGCTGGGAGTAATTTTGCTGTAGGAGATATTTATCTCGGACGCATCAAAAAAATTATGCCCGGTCTGAATGCAGCATTCGTAGATGTAGGTTACGAAAAGGATGCGTTCTTGCACTATTTGGATTTGGGACCTCAGGTACAATCGTTGCTTAAACTGACTCGAATAGTAAAGAATGGCAGTTATCAGGAGAAACTGCTCAATAGTTTGAAGCTTGAAAAGGATATCGATAAGGCAGGAAAAATTTCGGACATTTTATCCCGAAATATGATTTTACCGGTACAGATAGCCAAAGAACCTATATCTACGAAAGGCCCGCGCTTGAGTTCGGACTTGTCCATTGCAGGGCGTTTTGTAGTACTGGTGCCGTTTTCAAGTTCGGTTTCTATTTCAAAGAAAATCAAGGGCAGCGCTGAACGAAGTAGACTGAAGAAAATTGTAGAAAGTATTAAACCTGCAAATTTTGGAGTCATCATACGTACAGTGTCAGAAGGTAAAGGAGTCGACGAACTTCAAAAGGATCTTCTGGATTTGATTTCTAAATGGGAACTGTTTACCAAGCGCCTTAAAACTGTAGAACCACCGCAAAAAATATTGGGTGAAATGGATAGAGCTTCTACCATTGTACGTGATCTTTTAACGGATGAGTTTGCACATATATATGTTAACGATCCTGTTATTTATGAGGAAACGAAATCATACATACAGGAAATTTCGCCAGAACTGGAAAAAATAGTTAAACTTTATAAACATAAAGAACCTATTTTTGATCACTATGGTATCGAAAAGCAGATTAAGGCGTCTTTCGGCAAGACGGTAAATTTACAGGGTGGTGCATATTTGGTTATTGAACATACCGAAGCGCTGCATGTCATCGACGTAAATAGTGGTAACCGCATTGCGAACAAAGAAAATCAGGAAGATAATGCACTCTTGGTAAACAAGGAGGCGGCAAAGGAGATCGCAAGACAGTTGCGATTACGTGATATGGGAGGTATAGTCGTTATTGACTTTATCGACATGCACAAAGCGCCAAATCGTAAAGAGTTGTATACTTTCTTAAAGGAATGTATGAATGAGGATAGAGCCCGTCATACCATTCTTCCTCCAAGTAAATTTGGCCTCGTACAGATTACGCGTCAGCGTGTACGACCCGAAATGAGCATCGTGACAAGCGAGAAATGTCCGGCTTGTGATGGTACAGGAGAAATAAGATCGAGCATTGTGTTGCTTGATGATATAGAAAATAATTTGAGTTTTATTCTTGAAGAGCAAAACGAAAAAGGTATTACATTATGTGTACATCCTTATATCGACGCCTACATTAAGTCAGGTTTTATCTCAAGAAGAATCAAGTGGTTTTTTAAATACGGCAAGTGGATTAAGGTAAAATCTATACAGTCGTATTACTTAACGGAGTTTCATTTCTTCAATTCGAAAGAAGAGGAAATTAAGTTATAATAAGGAATTAAAAAAGGGAATTCAAATTTGAATTCCCTTTTTTAATTTCTTTACTCGAGATTAAGCTCTTTTTCCTTATTGATGAGATTTGCAACACTGGTGTCATTTAAGATTTGAAGCATCGCATTCCGTACTTCTACAAAGGTATCTCGGATACCACATGCATGCTCTTCAACACATTCTTCGCAAGAGCGATAGAAGTTGAGACTAACGCAGGGGAGTAACGCAATAGGACCGTCGATTAAACGCATCACTTGTGATAAGAAGATATCTTCAGGCGCTTTATTTAAGCTGTATCCACCTCCCGCACCTTTCTTAGAATACAAAATTCCCGCGTTCCTCATTTCTAAAAGAATCTGCTCTAAGAATTTTTTTGGTATACGTTCCTCTTCAGCAATTTTTATAATCTGTATTGGCTCCTGACCGTAGTTTCTACCCAGTACCATCAGGGCTTTTATAGCATATTTTGTTTTCTTAGAAAGCATAGTAATTCCTCTTAACCATCAAAAATACATAATTTAAAGCGCTAAAAAAAATTATTGCCCCAGTACCTCTGCGATGGGCTTTCCAATATTTCCGTTTGGCTCCATTATGTGCAATAAAGCCGATAATGTAGGGGCAATATCTACAATATGCACTTCTCTGTTGGTTACGCCTGCTTTAATCCCCCATCCCATAAATACCAACGGGATGTGCGAATCATATGGCGACCACACACCATGGGTGGTACCCGTGCCCCGTGGTGTGCCCGAATACCATTGCGGCTCGGTAATCAGCTGAATTGCCCCACTTCTTTTGCGATTATATCCGTTGATGATCTTTTCGCGGAGTGGGGCAGGAATAAACATATTTTCATTATTCTCCATGTCGATCACGTATGCTATTCCATCCACCCTGTTCAGGTTTTTAGTAATAACTTTCTTTACCAAATCGGCATCCAATTTTAATGAATCGATGAGCGTATAATTAAGATGCACTTGGTAATTCAGTAAGCTATTTACCATCTCGCCAGCTCCAAATTCTGCTTCCAATTCCGCATTGAGATCGCGCAAGATCTGACGGGTGAATAAATATCCGCCGTTTCCTCTTTGATCCGTAAAATATAAGGGATTATACGATGCGGCATGGTCGGCTGTCAGGAAAAATGTGTATTTGCCTTCACCTACCGTTTCATCCAAATAAGCTAGAAAATCAGCAATATCCTGATCCAATCGCAGGTATGTATCTTCAATTTCTACTGCCGAAACAGAGTAGCGGTGACCCACGTAGTCTGTTGCAGAAAGACTCACGCATAAGAAATCTGTACTTTGACTCGGATTATGTCCTAATTTTTCATGCGCAATAGCTGCTTTCGCAAAGTCGAGTGTAAACGTATTGCCCTGAGGAGTTGTTTTGATCAGCTCTAATCCGGCATCTTTCATGAGCTCAGAAGTTTTCCGCGGAAATCCCGAACTCGTTTCACCTGCCCATTTTCCTTCATAGATATTATCGTCTTCGATGCTATTTGTCTGATAGCTTTCGATTGGATAGAGGGTGTTCCAGTCCTGTTTTAGGTACTTTTTGGCCAATTTTTCTTTGTTGAAGCCATTTACCCACTTTGGTAATTCTTCCATGTAAAATGTGCTCGAAATCCAATCCCCGGATTTACTTTCAAACCAGTAGGCCGCATCTGCAAAATGACCTGCCGGTAAAATTCCACCTCGATCTTTTATCGAGATTCCAATCACTTTCGATTTAAAATTGGTCGCTAATTTTAGCTGATCTGTGATTGTAGAGGCCAATAAATTTCGTGGAGACTGCTGCCCTTCTTTTCCTGTTGTACCGACTCCGTTAACTTTATCATCCTGTGTGCAATACATTTGTTGGCCGGTAGCTTGTATAATCCAGTCGTTACCCGAAATGCCATGTATGGAGGGGACAGATCCTGTATACACGGAGCTATGACCAATCGCTGTATAGGTGGGGATGTAGTTGATGATCGTATTCTCACAGGAGAAACCATCCTTTAATATTCTTTTGAATCCTTTGTCGCCGTATCGGTCTGCAAATCGGTAGAGGTAATCCCAACGCATTTGGTCTACCATAAGCCCCACGACGAGTTTAGGACGGTCTACCTGTGCATTTGAAATGGAACAGATGCTTGAAAACAGTGATAGTAATAAAAAAATGCGTCTCTTCATATGAATATTTATAGGATACCAAGTTAGGGTTTTAGATGGTTTATAAGAAATTGTCCCGTAAAAGATGCTGCACAATCTGCTAATTTTTCGGGTGTTCCTACACATACTACATGTCCCCCTTTGTCGCCTCCCTCAAGACCAATGTCAATCACCCAATCTGCGGATTTGATCATATCCATATTATGCTCGATTACCAGTATACTGTTACCTAAAGCAATTAACTGATCGAAAGATTTTAATAGTTTTTCAATATCGTGAAAATGCAAACCAGTGGTTGGCTCGTCAAAGATGAACAGCGTTTTCTTTTGATTATTGCCCTTAATAAGGAAAGATGCTAGTTTAATCCGTTGTGCCTCACCTCCCGAAAGGGTGCTCGACGATTGTCCCAGCTTGACATAACCTAGTCCGACATTTTGCAGAGGTTGTAATTTGGCCAAAATCTTTGGTTGATCTCCAAAAAAGGAAAGTGCTTCGTCGATGCTTAACCCTAGAATATCAGCGACTGATTTTTGTTTATACTGTACATCCAGCACATGCTGCTTAAAGCGTTTTCCGTCACAGGCCTCACAGGGCAATACAATATCTGCCATGAATTGCATTTCAATTTTTACCTCACCATCTCCTTGGCACACATCGCACCGGCCCCCTTCCACATTGAATGAGAAAGCAGAAGGTTTTAATCCATTGGCTTTAGCTGCAGGAAGATTTGAATACAAGGCACGGATCTCGTCCCAGGCTTTTACATAGGTTACCGGATTAGAGCGGGAAGATCGTCCAATTGGATTTTGATCCACCATTTCTACCTGCTCTACTTGTTCGAAGTCCCCTTCGAGTGCGTCAAAAATACCCGTTTGTTCGCCCGAGTAATTCCCGATTGTCTTTTGCAAAGCAGGGAAGAGGATTCTTTTTACAAGAGAGGTCTTACCCGAACCCGAAACGCCCGTTACAACAGTGAAGACATTTAGTGGAAAATCCACGTCGATACCTTTTAAGTTATTCTCTCGCGCGCCTTTAATCCGGATAGTGTCCGTCCACTTGCGCCGACTTTTAGGGACAGGAATCTGTAGTTTGCCACTTAAATATTTACCGGTAAGAGAATGTTTGTCTTTTAATATTTGATTGTAATCTCCGGCAAATACCAACTCGCCACCATTGATCCCGGCCTCTGGCCCTATATCGATCAAGTAATCCGCAGCCTCCATCATTTCTTGTTCGTGTTCTACCACAATGACGGTATTACCAACGTCACGAAGCGACTTCAATACACCGATCAGTTTTTGCGTATCGCGGGGGTGAAGGCCGATGCTAGGTTCATCCAATACATATATCGAACCAACCAAAGAACTTCCCAAGGAGGTAGCTAGGTTGATCCGCTGTGACTCCCCGCCAGATAAGGTGTTGCTCAGCCGGTTCAATGTGAGATAACTCAGACCGACATCACATAAAAATTGAATTCTGTTTAGTATTTCTGAAAGAAGTCTTTTTGCAATGATCTGTTCGTTATCTGCAAGAGGCAGGTTTTGGAAAAAATCAAGTGCCTTGTCAATCGGCATCAGCACGACATCGATGATCGACTTACCGCTCACTTTTACAAAAGACGCATCTTTGCGTAGACGGCTTCCTTTGCACTCGGGACAATCTGTTTTTCCACGGTATCGCGAAAGCATTACACGGTACTGTATTTTATAAGTCTGTTCTTCCAGTTCTTTGAAAAATGCATTTAGCCCATTAAAATAACTGTTCCCTGTCCATAATAAATTTTGTTGGTCGGGGGTTAGGTCGCCATAGGCCCGGTGGATAGGGAAATCAAACTTAATGGCAGTACGAACTAGTTTTTCCAGCCAGATACCCATTTTTTCACCTCTCCAAGGTGCGATCGCACCGTCGTATACCGATTTACTTTTATCTGGCACAACTAAGTCGGGATCTATTCCAATAATTTTGCCGTATCCCTCGCATCTACGGCAGGCACCAAATGGATTGTTAAAACTGAAGAAATTAGCGGTAGGAATTTCGAAAGTGATTCCATCCAATTCAAATTTATCGGAGAATGACAGTCTTTCACTATCAATCTCAATTGCGCAGGTACCCTTTCCTTCAAAAAAGGCTGTTTGCACAGAATCTGCTATGCGGTGGATGGTCTCCTCTTCTTTATCTAATCGTATACGGTCTATTACAATTTCTACTTCACCTTCTTTGACCTGTTTATTGGGGACATTCTTATCTTCGAGTAGCAACTCAATCTTCTGCATACTCCCTTTGAAAATCACGCGTACAAATCCCTTCTGAAGTAAGAGCGAGAGTTCTTCTTTAAGTTTTCGCTCATTTAGCGGAATAAGCGGGCTCAAAATCGTAAGGGTACTATCGACCGGATAGGTTATAAGCGTATCTACGATAGATGAAACCGTATCCTTCGTTACCTCTTTTCCAGAAATAGGAGAGACGGTCTTACCTATACGTGCAAATAGTAATTTTAAGTAATCGTATATTTCTGTCGATGTACCTACGGTAGAACGCGGGTTACTCGTGATGACTTTCTGCTCAATGGCGATAGCAGGAGCAATACCTTTAATGTAATCTACCTCGGGTTTATTCATGCGGCCCATGAATTGACGGGCATAAGAAGAAAGGCTTTCGACATAGCGACGTTGGCCTTCGGCATATAGCGTGTCAAAGGCTAAGGATGATTTCCCGGAACCTGACATCCCGGTGATGACGACGAGTTTATTTTTAGGAATGTCTACATCAATATTTTTTAAATTATTGACGCGTGCCCCTTTTATTTGAATATATGATCGTGAGATATTTTCTGCTTTTTTTTGCATAGCCTACAAAGCTAGATAAATTGTACCTGATATGCAATTTACTGGATCGGTATATATTACGATTACTTATCATGTAAATTATTGCAATACATACCATTTTGATGTAACAATATCTTCTTAACTTCGACAAATAGTTCATATGTATTCCAATCTTGAGGTAGAATTCATCAATCAACTGGAGGAGCATCAAAATATCCTTCACAAAATCTGTAAACTGTATACAGGCGATATGGATTCGCACAAAGATTTGTTTCAGGAGATGACGATACAACTATGGAAGTCTTATCCGTCTTTTAGAGGTGATTCCAAATTTACAACCTGGGCTTATCGCGTGGCCTTGAACACAGCTATCTCTCTTTATAGAAATAAAAAGCGCAGTATCCCGACTGTACAATGGGATAATTCGCTTCATAATATTCGCTATGAAGAGTATGACAATAGGCAAGAGGAGCAATTACGATCGTTATATCTGGCGGTGCACGAGCTTAATGATATAGAAAAGGCCTTGGTATATATGTATTTGGAGGATAAAGATTATGCAGAAATTTCTGAAACTTTAGGAATTAGCGAAGTGAATGCCCGGGTGAAGATGAACCGCATTAAAGCAAAATTGAAAAACATGTTAAATACGAAAGGAGGTGCATAATGGATGAATTAGATGTATTAAAACAGCACTGGAATAGGGACAACAGCTTTCCGAAGATCAATCGGGAGGAAATAAGAAAAATGCTTCATCAAAGTTCCTCTTCTATAGTAAAGTGGATTTTTGTAATCAGTTGTCTGGAGTTTTTAGCGGGGATCCTGCTTAATTATTTTTCGAAAAAATATTGGGGTGCTGGCTCGGATGCCTTATGGGAAGACGTTGTATATGTGTTTTATTATCTTGTCCTTTTAGTTTTTATTCTGCTTTTCTATAAAAAATATAAGAACATTAAAGCCGAAAAGAATACAAAAAAATTGACGGAGGATATTATCGCAACACGGAAATTGGTACAACTGTATATTTATGTCAATTTTATTGTTATTTCGGTAGAATTTATACATGGTATGTGGGACGGTTGGCATAACATAGCAGATGCTACTGTGCGCAATGGTACACCGACTTGGATTCAATATAGCTTATTTATAGGTATTGTACTGGTTTTGGCTGCAATCCTTTTTTCGTTAATTGCATTATTTTATTATTTCCTGTATATACGACTTACGAAGAAACTCTATAAAAATTATAAAGAACTTATTCAATTAGATCACTAATTTTCATTCTCTTTCCATATCCTCAAAAAATTAATTCCCATGATCTTCGCGATATCCTCTCGGGAGTAGCCTCGTTCGAACAACGCCTTCGTGAGATTTGGGAATTTAGAAACATCTTCCAGTCCTTGGGGTGGGGATTCTATGCCGTCAAAATCCGATCCAATCGCGACATGGTCTATGCCTACCTTACGAACCAAATAGTCTATGTGATCAAGCAAGGTAGATAAAGGTGCGTTTGCTTCATACTGTAAATTAGCTGGTAGCTTTCCGTATTGTCTTGTCACTGAAAGTGTATAGTCTCCTTTTTCAGCAAAATGCGTTCGATACAATTTTTGCACCCGACCTTCATACGTTACATCTAAAAAACCAGAATAGAAGTTGACCCCTACCACTCCGCCGTTTTGCTTCAAAGCTTCAAGTTGCTTATCGTCCAAATTGCGAGAGTGCGGTGTAAGGGCTGCTGCATTGCTATGTGATACCAGTACGGGTTTAGTAGAAATGCGAATGACATCATAAAACGTCTTTTCACCGGCGTGGGATAAATCTATCATCATGCCGAGCTCGTTCATTTTACGAATGATACTTTTCCCCTGTTCTGAAAGACCCTTACCCGTATTCGATTTTGTTTTTACTTCTACCGCGGCAGCCGTAGCCCAAGGCAAGTTATAATTCCATGTCAGGGTAAGGTAGCGGGCGCCTCGCTCATACAATTTTTCCAAATTAGCAATACTCCCCTCAATCATATTTCCACCCTCTATACCAATTACAGCGGCAATCTTACCTTCGCTGATAATACGATTAATATCTTCTGTATGTTTTGCTAAGACAATTTTATCCGGATTTTTATCCAATACCTTTTCCAGGGCATCCAATTGATCATTAGCATGCTTGAAGGCACCGGTCTGCCACTTTTTGTCATCCGACCATACCGCGAAAACCTGCACATCCACACCCCCTTCTATCAATCGTGGAATGTCAGTATGTCCCGTTGTAAGACGATTGCTTATATCATGACCCGGCAATATAGATTCTATAATCACATCATTATGCCCATCGACCACGATTAAATCACGATGGACTGTTTTAAAATCCTGCGCCTGTATGCTATAGCTCGTAAGCATTAGCCCTATATAAAACCACTTCTTCATTTACTTTGCTTCGTTAATTGTTTCATAAATAACATCTTGAATACGGCTGCGTATATTTAGTTCATATAATTTTCCTGTTACCTGTGGGTGCACCCGATTGGAGAGAAATATATACACCAACTGATCTTTTGGATCAATCCAAATGCATGTTCCGGTGTAGCCCGTATGGCCATATACCGAACTGTTGGCTAATTTAGAAGGATACGCCTTTTTAAGATCGGGATCAGCCCTGTCAAATCCCAGTCCCCTACGGCTAGATTGCGATTGGTTCGAAGTAAATAGATCTACCGTTTCAGGTTTGAAATAACGAACCCCGCCATATTCACCCCGGTTTAGCAGCAACTGCGCATATATCGCCAGATCATTGGCCGTGGCAAATAACCCTGCATGACCAGCTACGCCCCCTGCCATGGCAGCTCCCTCGTCGTGCACATAGCCTTGCAACAGCACCTTGCGGAAGGATGTGTCATTTTGGGTGGGCACTATACGTGATTTATCAAAGCGGGTCCGTGGATTATAGCCGGCAGTTTTCATCCCGATAGGTTTATATAAGAACTGCTGTACAAATTCTTCCATGCGGGTACTCGTTTCGTGTTCTGCAATCTCTTTCATCACATACATGCTGATATCCGAATATACATAATTTCCAACTGGCTTAACAGCAGAACTGAGCATTTCAGGCCACATCACATCCCGGTAATAATTATTTTTCAGGAAGGCATTGTCCGCTACTTTAACCTGATGTTCCGTATCTTCATACGACAGCAGGTCGCCCGACTTCAAGTTGCGATAGAAAGGGATGAAAGGCGTGAAGCCAGCTTCATGTAGCAGCACAGATCGTGTTGTGATATCCGCTTTGTTAGTTGTTTTGGCCTGTCCCAAATAATGACCAATCGTACTATCCAGACTAATAATACCTTGCTCCTGCAATGTCATCACCACCGGCGTGGTACCTGCAATTTTACTAATAGAAGCCAGGTCGAAAATATCGTCTATTGTCGTAGCCTGCTTATTTTCATACGTATGTGAGCCGTAAGCCTTCTCAAAAATAACCTGGCCGCTTTTTAGAGCCATTACAACTAGTCCAGGAGTAGCCCGATTGCTAATCGCTTCGTTCGCAATCGCGTCGATTTTTCGGGTCATCGTGGAAATATCCAATCCCGAATTTTCACCTGCAGTATATTGAATGCGTGTTTGTTCTGTTTTTAAGTTGCCTTCTGTAAGTGCCAAACCTCCAAAAATAGACATCGCTGCATTTCGTTGCGAGATGGGAGCGAAATCAGGAGACACTAGCTCAGTAAATGCCGATTGGTAAGTAGGCGTATTCCACGGATTTCCTAGCGATTTAGATTCCCGAAACTGACACAAGATCACCTGCTTTCCGTTCACGGCAGACTGTTGCAGGAGCGAGATCAGATCACTTCGTAGATCTTTTTCTATGCCCGCCACGATAATTGTATTGAAGTATTTGGTATTTTCCGCGTATTTATTAAAGTCGAAAACACGTACCTCAGCATACTTTTGAAGCTGTTCGATGAAGGGAGTATACGTACCTTTTACGGGTGTTACCACGGCTATTTTTAAACGATCCAAACGCTGCAGCGGAAGTATATTTCCCTGATCCCGCACAAGTGTGGTTCGGTTTACCGTTGTTTGTTTGTATTGTGCAGACAGGTGTAAAGTACCCGCGACGATACTGAACAGTGTGAATAATAGAAATAAAGGAGTTCTTGTTTTCATAATTTCGTTTCTTAAAGTAAATTTACTAATAAAACCGCATAAAACCGCATCTTTTTTATTTCTTGTGATTCTAGTATACTATATCGTTCAGAGGAATACATCTGGTACTCCATTTGGTTTGTAAATTCAACACATTTTAGTTAAGTTTGATTATGCCGGAGGTCATTGATAGTAAAACAATTTTTTCGTTATTAGAGGTGTCACGCAGTATTCAGAAAACAATTGCGGATCGCTATAAGAATCTGTACTGGATCAAAGCCGAAATGAATAAATTGAACCATTATTCGCACTCCGGACATTGTTATCCCGAGTTGGTTGAAAAGAAAGACGGTAAAATAGTAGCTGAGATTCGCTCCATCCTTTGGAAAACAGATTTTAATCGCATCAATCAACAATTTATAAAGCTACTTAATGAACCCTTGCGAGATGGTATTACCATACTATTTCAGGCCGGTATTTCGTACGACCCGATGTACGGATTAAGCCTTCGAATCGTCGATATTGATTCAACGTTTGTCTTAGGAGAACTTGAGCGGGAAAAAAAAGAGAGCATCTTGAAGCTGCAGCAAGAAGGTATTTTCGGTACCAATAAGAAATTGCCCTTCCCGGCAGTTCCCAAACGCTTGGCTATTATTTCTGTCGAAACGAGCAAAGGCTTATCCGATTTTTACAAAATCATCAATAACAATCCCTGGGGATACCGGTTCGAAACAACCTTATATCCCGCACTCTTACAAGGGGATAAATCCATTCCTTCTATCGTCAAGCAGCTTAGTGTATTAGCAGAGCGTATGGATAATTATGATGCGGTTGCCATTATCCGAGGAGGGGGGGGCGAAGTTGGCCTGTCCAGCTACAACAATTATTTACTTGCCAAAGCCATTGCCATGTTCCCTTTGCCTGTATTAACAGGTATCGGTCATTCGACAAATGAAACAGTAAGCGAAATGGTTGCCTATAAAAATGCCATAACCCCAAGCGAACTTGCTGATTTTCTAATTCAGAAATTTCACAGTTTCGCGACTCCGTTGGATCAATCCCAGGAGAAACTTGTTTATTTTTCCAAACAGATATTTGACAGGGAACGGACCAGTATTGCACAGTCGATGCAGCGAATCAGTTGGAGCAGTAAAAATAAAATTGCGTCCGAAAAACACGGTATCCTCATCCTCACACAACGTCTACAGCTCTTTAGCGATCAATTCTTACGGGAGAAACATGCCAACCTCGAACATCTCGGCCGACTCGTTAAATTGGCCGATCCAGCACAATTATTAAAAAGAGGGTTTAGTATTACCAAAATGAATGGAAAAGTTGTGACCCATATCAACCAGTTGCAAGAAGGAGATCAAATCGAAACCATTTTTATTGACGGAAAAATTACTGGTACAGTTACACATAAAGAAGAAGATCATGGCAAATAGTTATACCTATACAGAAGCTTTTGAAGAGTTACAGATCATCGTAGCTGAAATTGAAACGGGGAAAGTAAATGTAGACGAACTTTCTGAAAAGATTAAACGGGCATCTCAATTAATTGCCGTTTGCAAAGCAAAGCTTACTGCAACGGAAGCAGAAGTAGAAAAGCTGTTGGCGGAATTGACCGAACAACTTCCGCAATCAGATTCAGCGCTGTCAGCAGAAGAATAGTGTTTTTCGTTTAATCTAAAGCACCTTATTTTTTAGTATTTTCGTACAATGGCAAAATCAAAATCAGCATATTTCTGTCAATCCTGTGGCTATGAGTCTGCCAAATGGCTGGGACAGTGTCCTTCCTGTAAGCAATGGAATTCTTTTGTAGAAGAAGTTGTCGAAAAGTCTAGTTCTAAAGTCCCTGAATGGCGAAGTACCGCTGCTTCTCCCAAAAGAGCCAATAAAGCGGCGATCATACATGAAATCGTTTATCAGGACGAACATCGGTTAGCCACGCCCGATAAAGAGTTTAATCGGGTTTTGGGCGGAGGGATAGTCCCCGGGTCACTCGTATTGATCGGAGGGGAACCCGGTATCGGTAAATCCACCTTAATGTTGCAGCTCGCTTTAAATATACCGCAGGTAAAAACCCTGTATATATCGGGAGAGGAGAGTGAGCAACAAATTAAGATGCGCGCCGAGCGGCTGGTACAACATTCCAAAGCCAATTGTTATATCCTCACAGAGACATCTACACAGAATATATTTAAGCAAATCGAGATTATAGAACCCAATATTGTTGTTATTGATTCCATTCAGACACTCCATTCGACGCAGATAGAGTCCGCCCCGGGTTCAGTTTCTCAGGTCCGTGAATGTACTGCAGAATTGTTGCGCTTCGCCAAAGAAACCAGTACACCCGTATTTATCGTAGGGCATATCACTAAAGATGGCGCTATTGCAGGACCAAAAGTGTTGGAACATATGGTCGATACCGTACTGCAGTTCGAAGGAGATCGTCATCACGTATATCGGATACTTCGTTCTGTAAAAAATCGCTTTGGATCTTCTTCCGAATTGGGCATTTACGAAATGCAGGGCTCAGGATTACGGGAAGTGTCTAATCCATCCGAAATTATGATGTCACAACGTGACGAACCTGTCAGCGGTGTAGCAATCGCAGCAATGTTGGAGGGGATCAGACCGTTGATGATTGAAGTACAGGCATTGGTTAGTAATTCTGCGTTCGGGACACCACAGCGTACAACTACAGGCTTTGATGCCAAGCGATTGAGTATGTTATTGGCGGTGTTGGAAAAGCGATTTGGATTTCGCCTGAGCGCACAAGACGTGTTTTTAAATATAGCTGGAGGTATTCGTGTAGAAGATCCCGCCATAGATTTAGCCGTTATAGCAGCGTTGATATCTTCTCAGCAAGACATCCCGTTGCCAACGAACGTCACTTTTGCAGGTGAGGTAGGTTTGTCGGGAGAGATCCGAGCTGTGAACCGTATAGAACACCGTATAGCCGAAGCCGAAAAGCTAGGGTTTGACGGTATATTTATTTCCAAATACAATGTAAAAGGACTGGATGTCAAAAAATATGATATCGCTATCCGGCCCATGGCTACATTAGAGGATCTATTCAGCACTTTATTCGGATAGTGTTTTTCTTCTTTGTTTGAATGATATGTGTACTAAAAAGGAAGGTTTTTTTTAATCAAATTTCTTTTGTCGCTTAGACCGCGACGGGTCCGTACTTTTGTCTTGCCAAAAGTAAGCAAAAGCGCGTCGCTGTGCCGGCTCGACAAGACGGTTCACCATTCCTGCTGTTGTCGACCCGCCAAGACGACATTTTTCGGTGATAAAAGGATAGTGCTTGATTCTTAAATATTATTTTATACTTCAGCTGGATTTAAAAGGACGACCTAGGTCGATGTAGCGTTAAGAAAGCTTTTGGATTTGCGTTAAGAACAGATCTACAAAGTGCAACGGCTCAGATCTGTTTAGTAAATCCAAAAGCTTTTAGCGTAACATTGGCCCAGTCTTGATTTGTTTGTTTCTTTATTCATCAAGGAATAAAGAAAGCCTCGTCGCGGCGAGCGACAAACTATATGAAAAAACCTTCCGTTAAATCATTCTTGCTGTCGCGTCGTCATTGCTCTCTGATTCCCGTATCCAGCTCTATTTCAGCACTTCTCTTAGCTTATTTTTTAGTGCCTCCCCATGAATATTCTTCGCGATGATAATCCCTTCCGGGTTCACCAGTACATTCTGTGGTATTGCTTTGATACCATACGTCTGAGCAGCTCCACTGTTCCAATACTGTAGATCTGAAATATGTTTCCATGTTAGCTTATCGTCCTCGATAGCCTTTTTCCATGGGCCGAACTCCCTGTCCAGCGAAACACCCAATATCTCAAAATTTTTGTTTTTGAATTCGGTATATGTAGCCACTAAATTGGGGTTTTCTTCTCGACATGGGGGACACCATGAAGCCCAAAAGTCCACCAATACATATTTACCTTTGAGATCCTGTAGCGAATACGGTTCGCCGCTTAGATCCAGTTGCGTAATACCTGGGGCCTTTTTCCCAACGGAACTATTTTCCAAGGCATCCAAATACCTTTCGAAAACTTTACCTTCATTGGATTTTTTTACCTTTTTATCCAACCCTTTAAAGAGCGTTCGTAGCTCCTTATAGTCTGGATCATACCCGCCCACACGTTGAATTAAGCGGAGTGTTGCAATTTCGGTTGGTTTATCCTTTATTTGTGTAAGGAGTTCCTCTTTCGACTGAGCAAACAAAAGAACCGGAATCATTAGCAATAGCGAAACTAGTAATCTAATCATGTCATTAAAATTTACGTAAAGATAAAAAAGATATCTATGAAAAATGCCTTCTCGTCCAAGCTTCCACAAACCGCTGTGAGCATCTTTTCACAGATGACCGCTCTTTCCAATACCTATGGTGCGGTCAACTTATCACAGGGCTTTCCCGATTTTCCGGCCGATCCAGAATTAATCAACCTTGTGACTGAGTATATGCACCAAGGGTTTAATCAGTATGCGCCCATGCCGGGCATAATGGCACTTCGACAGACTATAGCAGATAAACAGGAATACCTGTACCGTGTACAAGTAAACCCCGAAACCGAAATTACAATCACTTCAGGGGGTACCCAAGCGCTTTTTACCGCGATAGGTACCGTGGTAAGTCCCGGAGATGAAGTCATTATTTTCGAACCCGCGTACGACTCGTATAAACCCAGTGTAGAAGTTTTCGGCGGAAAAGTAATCCCCATTCGCTTACAGGCTCCTGCATTTAAGATTGATTGGAATGAAGTGGAAGATTTGATTTCGGATAAAACGCGACTTATCATCATCAACAATCCCAATAATCCTACAGCAACCGTGCTGACACAAGAAGATTTAGCAGCTTTAGAACGGCTTATAGCAGACCAGAATATTTACGTATTGAGTGATGAGGTGTACGAGCACATCGTTTACGACGGACGCGTCCACCAAAGCATAATTCAGTATCCCGGGCTACGTGACAAGGCATTTATAGTAGCCTCTTTCGGGAAGCTGCTGCATACGACCGGATGGAAATTAGGCTATATCATTGCGCCCTCATTGCTCACCGCCGAATTCAGAAAAATTCATCAGTTCAATGTGTTTTCTTCGAATACACCGATGCAATATGCCGTTGCACGCTATTTGGAACAGCAAGAGCGATATTTGAATTTATCGTCCTTCTTTGAAAAAAAGAGAGATCAGTTGATTACAGGGTTAAAAGAAACGAGATTTAATGTTCTGCCTAGTCAGGGAACTTATTTCTTGCTAGTCGATTATTCCAGTATCAGCGATCAAAATGAGTTGTCCTTTGCTCAGTATCTCACAAAAGAATACAAAGTAGCGATGGTTCCGGTTTCAGCCTTTTATTCCGGAACTTGTAACCAGCACCTCTTGCGGATCTGTTTTGCTAAAAAAGAAGAAACATTGGCTTCTGCTGTCCAGTATCTAAAAAAGTTATAGTATGACAAACGATTGCTAAGACGAAAAACGCAAAAACCTGCAAAAAAAATGTTAGTTTATTGACAAAACGAGGTTTTTATTTCTAAATTTGCTATTCACGTTCTAAATTATTATTCCTTATCAATGGCAAGATTAAATTTGTTAGAGGAAACTCGTTTTGAAAAAGTGCCTGTAAAGGTATATCCGGATCAAGATGCTGCCTCGCTAGATGTTGCAAGACGTATTGCTTCCATTATCAAAGAAAAACAAGAAAAGGGTGAGACCGCTGTATTAGGTTTAGCTACAGGGGCAACTCCGATTAAAGTCTACAAAGAGTTGGTTCGTCTTCACAAAGAAGAAGGTTTGAGCTTTAAAAATGTAGTGACGTTCAACTTGGACGAATACTATCCAATGCAGCCAACAGCCGATCAAAGCTACGTTCAGTTTATGAACAAACAGTTATTTGATCACATCGACATCCCTCACGAAAATATCCATATTCCAGATGGAACGCTGGCGTTGGAAGAAGTGCCTGCATTCTGTGAAGGATATGAGCAAAAAATATCTTCTTTCGGGGGGTTAGATATTCAGGTTTTAGGTATCGGGCGTACTGGTCACATCGGTTTTAACGAGCCAGGATCTGCACCCAATTCAGGGACACGTCTTGTTACATTGGATGATTTGACAAGAAGAGATGCCTCCCGTGATTTTGGTGGTAAAGAAAACGTACCGACCAAAGCAATCACTATGGGTGTCGGCACCATCTTCAAGGCCAAGGAAATTATTTTGATGGCTTGGAACGAGAAGAAGGCAGAGATTGTAAAAAAAGCAATAGAAGGTGAAATCTCTTCTGATATTCCAGCAACCTATCTGCAATTGTCAGACCATGTAGAGTTTGTGTTGGATCAGGATGCCGCATCCTTACTAACACGTTTTGACTTACCTTGGCTGGCTGAAGACGTCATCTGGACAGAATCGCTAGCAAAGAAGGCGGTGGTTTGGTTATCATTACACCTTGACAAAGCCATCCTGAAGTTAACGGACGATGATTACAATAACCACGGTATGGCACAGCTTGTAACCGAGCAGGGACCAGCATATAACATCAATATCCGTATTTTCAACGAATTGCAACGTACCATTACAGGATGGCCGGGGGGTAAGCCCAATGTCGATGATAGTAGCCGTCCAGAGCGTGCGGAGCCCGCGAGAAAGAATGTATTGCTGTTCTCTCCACATCCCGATGATGATGTAATCTCGATGGGTGGTACCTTCATCCGTTTGGCCGATCAGGGGCATAACGTTCACGTAGCCTATCAGACTTCGGGTAATACGGCCGTATGGGATGATGATGTATTGCGTTACCTGGAATTCGTTATGGATTTTGCACAGGCCATTGCCGATGATAATGGCACCACGCGTAAAGTTTACGAAGAGGCACGAGAATTTTTCAAGACAAAACAACCAAACCAGGTTGATCCCGAAATCATTCGCATCACCAAAGCATATATCCGTAAGGGCGAAGCCATTGCAGGTGCACGCTTTGTAGGGCTTCCTGACGAAAATATACATTTTCAGGCGCTTCCATTCTATGATAGAGGTAAATTTTCAAAAGAGGTATCTTACGAAGATGATATCCAGCAAACCATAGAATTGCTTCGCAAGGTAAAACCACACCAAGTTTTTGCTGCCGGTGATTTTGCTGATCCACATGGAACACATAAAGTATGTTTCGATATATTATTTGAAGCCTTACACCGCTTATCGAAGACTGATGAATGGACAAAAGACTGCTGGCTGTGGTTGTACCGTGGCGCATGGCACGAGTATCCAATTCATGAAATAGAGATGGCAGTGCCACTTTCACCACAAGAGGTAAAACGTAAACGTTTGGCCATATTCAAACACCAGTCACAGAAAGATCTTCCGGTTTTCCCGGGTGATGATCCACGTGAATTCTGGGTGCGTGCCGAAGACCGCACCAGCGATACCGCAAACCTATACCATAAGTTGGGTCTTGCCAATTACGAAGCGATTGAAGCTTTTGTACGTTGGAAATTTGATTAAAAGTTATATAGTAAAAAGAGAGGGAGCTGCTTTTAAGCAGCTCCTTTTTCCTTTAAGATTGGCGTTTGTCCTCTTGTCGTTATTGGATGGACTGCACGTTGTTTCCTTCGAGATTACTTCATAAGGGGTCCACAAATTTACCCTGCGGTGAACCTCATTTCGTTCTATCACTTCATTTATGGGTTAATTTTGATTTACTCAATATATTGAGTAAATTTACTCAGTGTATTGAGTAAATTTAAAAAAATGTTCGAAAGACCTTATTTACAAGAGCTTACGAGGAGAATGCAAGAGCCAAGAAAGTTCATTCAAGTGTTAATGGGCCCTCGTCAAGTAGGAAAAACCACATTAGTCACCCAACTCACAAAAAAATTAAGTACGCCTTACCTTTTTGTTTCAGCAGATGCTGTCCCCGCTTCCGATAAGAGCTGGCTTTCGGCGCAATGGGATACTGCGCGCATACAGATGCAGCGAAAGGAAAGTGCTGAATTTTTGTTAATCATCGATGAAATTCAAAAAATAGGCAATTGGAGCGAAACTGTAAAACTGCTTTGGGACACAGATACACGAACAACTACAAATCTGAAGGTTATTTTATTAGGCTCATCTCGTTTACTTCTTCAGCAAGGATTAACCGAATCGCTAGCAGGTAGATTTGAAACAACCTATATGGGTCACTGGTCTTTGACAGAGATGGAACAAGCCTTTGGCTGGACTGTGGATGAGTACGTTTGGTATGGCGGATATCCAGGATCAGCAAGTTTAGTCTCGGATGAGGAACGCTGGAAACAGTATGTCGTTAGTTCTTTAATTGAAACCAGTATCTCAAAAGACATCTTGATGCTCACTCGGGTGGATAAGCCAGCGCTCATGAAACGGCTATTTGAAATTGGATGCAACTATTCTGGTCAGATACTATCTTATACCAAGATTATGGGGCAACTATTAGATGCCGGAAATACGACTACACTCGCCCACTACCTTGATTTATTGGATACAGCCGGATTATTAAATGGGTTGGAAAAATTTGATAGCAAGCTTATACGCAAACGATCGTCCAGTCCTAAATTCCAAGTACATAATACGGCTCTTATTAGTGCGCAACGATTAGAAACATTTCAAGAAGTACGGTCTCATCCCGACGCCTGGGGAAGAATTGTTGAATCAGCAGTCGGAGCGTACCTTGTCAATAGTTCTTACGCATCCGGATTTAAGGTGTATTATTGGCGTGAAGGAAATCATGAAGTGGATTTTGTTTTGGAATATCGTGGTAAAGTAATAGGTATAGAAATAAAAAGCGGACAGGCACAAAAAACATCCGGGATGCAAGTATTTCACAAAACCCAAAAGCCCGATCGGGTTCTTTTAGTTGGTGATAGCAACTTGCCATGGCAAGAATTTTTGCAGTTAGAGATCAGTACCTTATTTTAATCAGGCAGTTCGCTGCGAAACTTAATGAAAGCATCCAAGTCAAACAGACACTACTGGATATGATTAAAAGAGGTATGTTCTCATTGTTTATACAGAAAGAAGGGGAAAGACGAAGCTTTCGAATTCCCAAACCCTTAGGAAAGCTTCATGAAAAGCTAAAAATCCATACTTTAACGAATTGGGAATAAAGCCGAAATATTTTTTAAATGCTGTCGTAAAGTGAGTCGCATGCTTATAACCCGTTAACCGTGCAACATCCGATATACGGTGGTTTCCGGTCATGATCAGCTTTTTGGCATACAGCATTTTCGTTTCCAGAGTAAAGCTCATTACCGTTTTGCCGACATGCTGCTTGAAATATTTTTTTAGGTATTGTTCATTCGTGCCTATCAATTTTGCGAGGTCGCCTATGCTGTGGTTTTGGGTGAGGTCTTCCTGAATGATTTTTTTTGCCTCAATGACCTTATCCAGCAGTTGGTCTTTAACGATAGCTTTATTTTCTGAAAGCAGTATTTCCACCTGTAAGGCCAGTGCCTCCAATAATAGGCTGTGGGTTTTGATGCTACTCAGCAAGTCTTCACTGGCGTACAGCGTTGCGATGCGTTGCTTTATCAGGTCAATGCGGCTGTTGGTTCGAATTACCCATATGTCGGAAGAGCGCATTATCCCCGTATTATGGTGTGCGTCAAGGTATTCCTTGGGGATAATGAATGCCATGATTTTTACATTTTCCTTTATTGTAGAAATATCGAGCAGCTGCCCTGTCGTTACAAGATGAACGTTGGTATGGTCGCATGCTACCGAATATTGCCGGTTACCTACAGCATAAGAACAGGGATCCTGTCCTTCGATACAGAATATATTTAAGTAGCCTGATATAGGTAGTATAAGTTCAGATACAGTACCTCCATTCCAGATGCCATATTGCATAACAAGGCTCAGCTCAGAGAAGAAGCTGTTTGCTGGCAAAGGCGTTGTAAATGCTGAAAATGAATCGTTATTATCTAGTGGAGTCATCTTGCTACCTTGATTAATGGTCTGGTCTTAATAGATGTTATTTAGACTTGTTCCAAGCTGTATACAAACGTAATGAAAATGCTTTGCATTTACAAACGCACTAATTTCCACTTCAAGGGGTAAAATTCCGCCAAAAAGTTTTTTGGACTTTGCGAATTTTGGCGGGATTTTACCCCCTCCGCGCCAGACCGATGTACGATGTTTGTATCGTTGCAACAAGAGTTCGTAAATGTTTAGTGTTTAATTTAAATTTTTGTAATTATGGCAATTAAGTACAATGTCGCCGAAATCGGCAAACCGGGAGATCCTACGGCTCCCAAAAAGTTCTACGCACGTCCGGTAAGTGCCGGAGAAATCGTATTGGAAGATTTAGCTTCTGATATTTCACATGCTTCGTCTATAAACGAAGCCGATGTATATGCTGTGCTGCAGAGTCTGCTCAGGGAGATTCCGCGCAACATCTCGCGGGGATACATTGTCCGTCTGGGCAATCTGGGTTCCTTTCGTCTGGGCTCGAACAGCACGGGCACCGATACAAGGGAAGAGGTCAACGCCACGAACATCGTTCGTACACGTTTGATTTTCCACCCGGGCAAGCAGCTAAAGACGCTCCTGCAGGGTTTAACTTTTAAGAAAACCGAGTAGTTCGCCTTTTTGAATTACAGGCCGAGTCTGCATCTATTGGGTGCAGACTTTTTTTTGCCCTAAAAAAAGCCTAAAACGACTGTGTTAAAATAAAAAAACGCTTCGTAAACTTTCCAAAACCTGTGGACAAGTTGACAAAGTTCACGAAGCGTTTTGAAAAATGACTTCGGCGAGTTTTAAAAACGGTTTTTTTGGACTTTTTTGATTAAAAACCTATATCATAGATTAATTTAATTAACCCAAAAATACTAGGGTTAAGCATGCTGAACGCAGTAAAAAGTGTAATAAATTTAGCAACCGTGCGAGCCAGCTACGTGGCAATATCGCACTACTCAGTTCGCTTGATAGCTCAAATAAAATGGTTACGCCAGCTCATTGACCTCCTTACTTTATGAGCATCGACTATTTATGAGTGTAAGATATTTCTGATTGTGAAGCTTTTTTTTCCGAATGCGTCATTCTTCTATTTAGAATAATTCTAATTTTGCGTCGTTGAATTTTATTTAGACTTGTTCTAAAAGAAATTTGAACATACTATATTAATCTGTATTAATGAAACAATTTTATTCTACGGTCCTTTTCATTTTGTTTTCGGTGCTTACGTTTGCACAGACGGGGGATATAACTGGCAAGGTACATTTAGAAGATGGTACACCGTTGAGCAATGTCACGGTTCGTGTCGTCGGAACGGAAATAGCAGGTATGTCGAATGACAAAGGTTTCTACACCTTAAAAAATGTTCCGTTTGGAAAGCAAGAGATCCGCGTTTCTTCGGTAGAAATTGATCCAACGACGTTGACTTTTGTCGTGAAAAAGGCAAAAGAGCATTTGGATGTACACATCAGTCCAAAAGGTGATATCACATTAGATGAGGTGACTGTTAAGGGCATGACAGTTAAGCGGGAAATGGAAACGAGCGGCTTTGCGGTAGCTGTTATTGAAACCAAGGAAGCGTCGCTAAGAAACCTGACTACTAATGAATTGTTGGATCGTGCGGTAGGTGTGCGAGTAAGACAAAATGGAGGAATTGGATCTCAGATAGAGTACAATTTGAATGGTATGTCCGGCAGTGCCGTCGGAATATTTCTAGATGGAACTCCTATCTCGACCTTTGGATCTTCTTTCAACCTAAATAATATTCCTCCAGCAATGATCGAACGTATCGAGGTCTACAAAGGTGTGTTGCCATCTCATTTGACTGGTGATTATGTTGGTGGAGCGATCAATGTCATCATGAAAAAAGATGCCTCGGCTAATAGTGTTACAGCAGCAGTGTCCTATGGCTCATTTAATACCTTTCAGACGGATATAGGAGCTTTGTATAGAGATCAAAAATCAGGTTTTACAACAAGAATTTCCGGTTTTTATACCTATACCGATAATAGTTACGAGATGTGGGGTAAATTTGCCATGAAAACTGATGCTGAGCTAAAATTGACAAGATTTAACAGATTTAATCGGTTCAATAATACGTACAAATCTATTGGAGGACGTTTTGAGTTTGGTTTTACAGATGTGAAATGGGCTGATCAATTTTTCTTAGGATATAACATATCAGATACCTACCAAGATATTCCGCATGGAACAACTATGGCACAACCTTATGTGGGAAGATTCAATGAGTATCAAGCGCATGTGTTTAGTTTGAATTATAATAAAGCAAATCTGTTTGTTGATGGATTGACACTTAATGTGAATGCAGTTTATAGTAACAGAAGCACCTATCTACAAGATACGGCACGAACGATGTATAATTGGGATGGAAGTCCTATGGAGCGTATATTTAATGGTGTGCCAACACCTTGGGTTAAGAGGCCTGGTCAGGGACAGCAAGGTGTTGCTACTATTACTAATATAGACCGAAAGATTATAAATGCCCGTACTAATTTGTCGTACACCGTTGCGCATGGGCATCGTTTATCTTTAAATCATAATTTGAATTCCACTCGCCGTGAAGACGAGGATTTGCTCAATCCGGATGCTCCGTTAAATTCAGGGAATGACCGTAATACTTCAACGAATATATTTGGATTTAACTATGAAGCGCAGACATTAGGTAATAAGTTGAGGACGAATCTTCTTGCAAAGTATACTATTAACCAAAATCATTATAATAATGCGGGGCAGGTGACCACTGTGACTAATAGCAATCCCGGATATGGCATCACTGTATCCTATAATGTGATACCTAAACTATTTGTGATAGCTTCTAATGAGAATACGTTTATATCTCCAAGAGATGAGCAAATTTTTGGAAGCCCGGAAACAAATATTTTAGAAAATCTGGATTTGAAACCTGAGAAAAATGTCAATTATAATTTAGGTTTTAGATACACAGCTTTAGAAGGAACGAAAAATAAGCTTTCGCTTTACGCAAGTACTTTTTGGAGGAACGGATATGATAAAATAGCGGTGCAGGCCGTCGATTCGGTAATTGCGGGGCGCGAAAGTGATGCCAACATAGAAACATCAAAGTATATCAATCTTGGAAGAACCCAATCTAGAGGATTTGAAGCAGAGGTTATTTATGTGTATGATAATAAGCTAAATGCACTAGTTAACTTTTCCAGATTTAACTCGTTAATGAAGGTAGAGCTTGATGAAAATGGTCAACCCCATCGTTTGTATAATAGACAATTGCCTAATGAGCCTTTCTTTATGTTAAACGCAAGTTTGCAATATCGAATAAACAACCTCATTCAGCGAAAATCAACTTTCAATATTTTTTATAACTCTGGCTATGTAGCACCTTTTCAGACGGTCTGGATTGATTCGGATAAATGGTTTACTACTCCAACACAATTTTATCATGATTTAGGGGGGAGTTATCGTACACCGAATGGTCGTGTGGTAGTTAGTTTGGATTTGAAAAATATTACAAATGCAGAAGTATATGACAATTTTGGTGTTCAGAAGCCAGGACGGGGTGTATACTTAAAATTGAATTATATGCTGAATAATTTTAACAAAAAATAATAGCTAACAATAACTTTTAATACAAGATGAATAAAAATCTACTAAAAACCGTATTGTTCGGTTCGGCGATTGTACTAGGTACAATGGTATCCTGTAATAAGAATGACGGGCCAGATGACACTGGAGGAGGTGCTTCCGGTCCAGATAATAGCCCAAGAAAATACATCACGTTGACAGCTGCGTTTCCAGATGCAGAAACTAATACAGCAGGCAATGGAGGATCATTGGCTTATGCTTTAACACTGGAAGAAGCCCTCGATGCATCAAAAGAAGTTAATATATGGACAAATGGATATGGTTTGCGCTCTCAAAGAACGGCGCGTGTGCAAGGATCTGTCAATGGTAATTTTTTGTACAATATACAATACACAGGTGTTAACGGAGGTATCTTTAATAAATATCGAGTGTCAGGTGGCAAAGCTTTTGAAGATACGAACGAAGAGTTAAATGTTTCGGGTGTCTTAGGTACATCTCCTCGTTGGGTCAAAGCTGCTGAAGGAATAGGAGTAGGCGTAAATATCTCTGGTGCATCTGCACCTATCGATCCGGTAAAAGCAGAAGCTGGTACACAGACTTATGAATATACACGAGGTACAGCCAGTATAGCGCTTATAAATTTGGATGATCCGCGGGTGCCTAACACCACTGAATTTGAGTTTCCTCTTACCCAAGCAGAAAAAGAAGCCGGTTATTCTGTAGGCCGTCTTGATGTTCCTGTAATACGTGGGAATAAAATCTTTATCGGATGTGCAGTTAGCAAGGCAGATCCTAATAAACTTGTAAAAACAGTAAACTCAGAGACACAGGCTGTAACCTGGAGCTGGGCTGGAGATGCTCCTAATATAAAAGGTACCGCAACGTTAGTCGTTGATTATCCTTCTTTAGCCAATCCGAAATTAATTTGGTCTACACAAAGTACATATGGTAACAATAGCTACCGTACGATGACGCAATATATAGGAACAGATGGTCATATATACCAATCAACAGGTGTTAACACAACAAGTTATCCTCACATTTTACGTATTGACAAAAACACGAACGATTATGACAATACATATTTATTTGACTTGTCTCAAGCTTTAGGAACCGGTAATCTTACAGGTATCAGGGCTTGGAGATATATTAAAGACGGCATTGGTATTGTTTTGTACACTGAAACAGGTGTTGCTGGTGGCTATGTTGCGCTTGTGGATTTGAATGCGAAGACAGCGACAAAGTTGACTACAGAAAACCAAACCGATGGAGGTTTCTCTGGTCTTTCCGCATCTCAAAATGGAGGTACGGCTTTGCAGGGGTCGCTTAGTCAGTTCCAAAATATTGGTCTTGCCGGCGATTATGTATATCTCCCGTTGACACCTAATGGTAAGGACGGAAATCTATATCTTGTCAATTGGAAAACTAAAACGATAGCCAAAGGAATTAAACTGAAGGGGCAATCAGGTAGTTTCTATTTGGGCGCTTACTAAGCTTTTCAATAACAATATTTTACATCAAATCAGGTAGGGCATCAAAACCTTACCTGATTCTTGCATAATACAAATCCGTAATTAAGTTATAGAACAGCCCCATGAAAACGATATATTATTTCCTGCTTTCCATGGCTCTTTTTTCCTGCAGTAAGCCCGAAAATGATACCGAAATTAATGCAAATATCGGTACATTTACATTTGGTGAGGGTGAAGGCTATACCATTTCTGATGACAGGATAAATATTACAACGCAGTACCGGGTCAAAGAAAATAAACTAGTCGAAGTAACATATACAGATGCCGGAAAAGTAGAAACACTGTTAAATGCAGCAAAGACTAGTACAGGTATCCAGTTAAAAAAGACACCTATTCCCGAGTTCTTGTTAGAACAAGAACAAAACAGAATGGTATTTGGCTGCAATGCCTGTGCAAATTTAAAGAACTTCTATGTGCATGTTGAAATCGATGGCGATAAATACTATTGGAGTTTTGACCAAAATATGGAGACGCTTCCGGTTGAATTACAAGACTATGTAAAACAAGTTAAAGAAACCATTAATGCGATTAAATAGCCGCGAACAATGTGTCTCGTTGCTTTTATTATAAATTCAATACCAAATACAATGAAATCATCATGATTTATTCAAACCACAGAGGGGTATGAATAAATCTGATAGCTTCATTACATTTAAAAAGCAAATTATATACATATGAAAAAAATATTTCTAGCATCACTTTTATTCGCTTCGGTATATGCCACCGCACAGCAATCCAATACCAATACACTGATGTCGCCTGATTTTTGGAAAACGAAACCGACGATAGAGCAGGTAAAAGCAGAGATTGCTAAAGGGAATAGCCCATCACAACCCGATGCAGCGTCCTGGGATCCAACAGCACGAGCTATTCTTAACGAAGCTCCTTTAGCAACCATCAAGTTTATGGTCGAACAAGAAGGCAATGGTGTAGCCAAAAAGACACACCACAGCGCATCTTATTTACACTGGGCGGCAGGAAGAGGAAATGCCGAACTAGTTAATTATCTCATCGAAAAAGGTTCCGATATCCATCTAAACGACAGCCATGGTCGCTCCGTTATCGAGAATGCTGCAGTAAGCAGCACGGATAACTTTGCAGTTTTGGATGCACTTTTCAAAGCTGGTGTAGATCCAAAGCAGAAATTCGGTGATGGTGCTTCCTTGTTATTGTTAGGAATTTCTACAGATAATAACCTTGCTAAGTCAGACTATTTTCTGTCTAAAGGCTTGTCTTACAGCGATACAGATGAATACGGAAGTACTGTTGTTGATTATGCTGCAAAGTTGGGTAACAAAGAATTAATCGAAAAATTAATTGCTAAAGGTATAAAGCCAACAAATAATGCACTATTCTTTGCAACACAAGGTTCCCGGGCGCACCAAAATGGCATCGAGACCTACCAGTACCTAGTCGAAGAATTAAAGTTAGACCCAAAAGCTATCTATCAAAAAGACGGTTCTACGATCCTGCACCCTTTGGTACGCCGTCCTAACAACGATGTCATCAACTACTTCTTAGCCAAAGGTGTGGATGTCAACAAAAAAGATAACGAAGGCAATACCGTATTGGCCACTGCAGCCAGTGGAACAGATGCGGCGTTAGTAGCTACGTTAATAGCTAAAACTACAGATATCAACGCCGTCAATGAAAAAGGAGAGTCCGCGCTGACCAAAGCTGTTGCCAACAGCACAGCCGAGATCGTTTCATTGCTCGTAGAAAAAGGTGCAGACATCGATGTAATCGATCGCGACGGCAACAACCTGGCCTATCACTGGTTTAACTCATTCAGGGACGTCAGACCAGGTGGTATGGGCGGCCCACAGGGCGGGCAAGTAGGTGCACAGCCTCGGACCGACGACTTTGCCGACAAGCTCGCTATTTTAAAGGCAAAAGGTCTTGATGTAACCGTGCCACAAGCAAATGGGCGCACCTTGTTTCATTTGGCCGTAGCCAAAGAAAATGTGAATCTCATCAAGAAAGCAGCCGAATTGGGTGCGGATGTCAATGCGCAAGATGCAGAGCAGACTACTGCATTACATAAAGCCGCTCTGATAGCCAAAGACGATAGTCTCTTAAAAGAGCTTGTCGCATTAGGCGCAAAAAAAGATTTGAAAACAGAATTCGAGGAGACAGCCTATGATCTGGCTCAAGACAACGACTTTTTGAAAAGCAATAATATAGCGGTTGATTTCTTAAAGTAAATTGCGCCGTAATTATTCATGCCGTACCTTGTCACCCCGGCTTCGGAGGGATCTGAAGCTGTATAGGTCGGCAATGAATGGCGGATCTAAAAGCGACTCCGTCATTGCGAGGAGGTGCGACGAAGCAATTCCGCAAAGTCTAACGCTTCGGTGCGCAATGATGTATATTACTTGATGCCAATGTAATTCCTTGGTAGTCATAAAAAATAATAAGATGAAAATACACGTAAAACTTATATTAGCAATCTGCAGTTTATTTTTAGTTGCCAATCAATCTTTTGCCCAGACGAGTAAATACAAGTGCATGATCCAGATGGTAGGGTACCAGGGCGAAAAAGCATACGTCATTCTCTCACTGATCAATCCCAAAGGCGAATACGAAAAGACCCTTTCGGTACTTGGTCCTGATAAACAATGGTTCAATACCTTAAAGGAATGGTACAAATTTCAGTCCAAGACAAAAGAGAAAATCAGTGCCGTCACTGGTGCATCGGTGGGCGGTGGCGACCGTGCCGTGCGTACCATCGAAATAGATGATGCTAAACTGAACAAAGGGTATAAGCTGCGCTTTGAGTCCGCAGTAGAAGAACAAAAATACCACGTAAAAGATGTAGAACTCGCTGTGACGCCCCAAGGGCTGGTAGAACGTGCCACCGGCACGGGATACATCCGTTTCGTGAAATTAAGTAAAGTTCAGTAAGAAGCAAATGACCCTATCCATCTGGCGGTATGCCCATCTGGCTTTAGCCCTAGTTTCGGCAATGTTCCTGTTGATACTTTCGGTGACGGGAGTTATCCTGGCTATTGGGGCGGTGGATGAAAAAACGCAAGGGTATAAAGTCAATAATTTTGATGAAATAAACCTTGCACAGACCGTACCGGCACTGTGGGAGGTATATTCCGAAATAACAGAACTTACTATAGATCACAATCAGTTCGTGACTATCGATGCTTTCGATGAGGAGGGCAATTCGCTCAAAGCCTACATCGACCCCCGAACCGGAGCAGTTTTAGGAGAAGTAAAGCCCCAAAGCGATTTTATACAGTGGAATATTGCACTGCACCGTTCGCTGTTTTTGAAAGAAACCGGACGTATCATCGTCGGCGTTGCATCCTTTCTGCTTTTTCTGATTACGATTTCCGGCGTTGTGTTGATTGCCAAACGCCAACAGGGACTTCGAAATTTCTTCGCGAAGATCAATAAAGACTTCTTTGCCCAGTACTTTCACGTCGTCAGTGGGCGGATTTTTCTGATCCCCGTGCTGATACTAGCCCTCACAGGGACCTACCTTTTTATGGTCAGGGTAGGTTTGGCCGGAGGCGAAAACAAAACTGTTGATTACGCATTAAACGAGGCGGTGGCAGAGCAGAAAGCGTTAGCCGATTTTCCCGTTTTCAACGAAACACGGCTGGCAGATGTGGAGAAAATCGAATTTCCATTTATGCCCGACGATGCCGAGGAGTTTTATGTGTTAAAATTAAAAGATAGGGAACTGTCTGTCAATCAGATGACAGGCGAAATTGCAGAAGAAACCCGATACCCTTATAGCTTGCTTTTGGAGAAGCTCAGCCTAGACCTGCATACCGGGCGAACGAATGCGATTTGGGCAATTGTTTTGGGTCTTGCCTCGCTCAATATCCTCTTTTTCATTTATACCGGATTTGCGATTACCTTCCGCAGAACAGGAACTAAAGTAAAAAACAAGTTCAATGCTTCCTCAGCCGAATACGTATTTTTGGTCGGAACAGAAAACGGCAGTACACTATCTTTTGCCAATAAAATCCATCAGCAGCTACTGGCCCTCGGATATAAATCCTTTCTGACCGAGATGAACAAGTTTACACGCTTTCCCAAAGCGACACATTTCGTGGTTTTCAGTTCTACGTATGGTTTGGGTACAGCACCGGCAAATGCGATAGATTTTGACAAACTGATTGCCAAGTTTCCACAAAATCAACCCGTGCAATATTCCGTCATCGGGTTCGGATCAAAAGCCTATCCCGACTTCTGTGCCTATGCAACACAGCTCGACGAGCTGTTGGCACGACAAAGTTGGGCGATACGGATGCTTGATCTGCATACCGTAAACGACCGCTCCGTAGAAGAATTTATGACCTGGGTGAAGGCATGGAATGGGAAAACCGCCTGTGGATTAGGAACTACACCCGCCCTGTACGCGACGAAAGTAACCGGATTGAAGAAATTCACAGTCTTGGAAAAAACCGCCGTCACCGAAGATAACGCAACGTTTAGAATTACTCTGAAGCCACAGCGCAAGCAGGCTTTTCAGTCGGGCGATCTCCTAGCTCTCTACCCAGCAAACGATGGCCGTGAGCGGCTCTATTCCATCGCTAAAGTAGGCAGTAATATACAGCTTATCGTCAAGTTGCATCCCGGCGGATTAGGATCCCGGTTCTTATATCATCTCGATGAGGGCAATAGTACATCTGCCCGGATTGTCATTAACAAGGGGTTTCATTTCCCGAAAGATGCACCCATTGTCGCAATGATTGCCAATGGCACCGGAATTGCGCCATTTATTGGCATGATTAAGGAAAACAGAAGACAGATTCCGGTTCACTTATATGCAGGCTTTAGGCACAACAATATCTTGTCGAAGCAATACGACTCCTTTGCCCAAAAAGAAATGGCTGCCAATAGATTGGTTGGTTATTACAGTGCTTTTTCACGTGAGGAAAACCGACAATATGTAATGGATTTGATCCGAAAGGATGCAGTATTCTTTTCCGAATTATTAGAAAATAAAGGCGTCATTATGATTTGTGGTTCATTGGCGATGCAAAAAGACGTCGAACAACTGCTTTGTGAGATACTTCAGGCCAAAGACCTAAGCAACTATAAAGCACAGATTTTAACGGATTGTTATTAGTTTAGTAACTGGTGATAGTAACTAGTGGCTCATTGGGACATAGCATATGTACAGACTAAATTTAAGAATGTTGAAATACATTGGAAGCACGCTCTTGTTTTTGTGTTTGGGACTGTTGTTTCAGACTGCGAATGCACAGGTTCTGGTTAAAAGACAACTGAGCAAAATGGGATCGCTTTTCGACATCACAGTCGTGGATGAAGATAGCGTACAGGCAGGGCAACATATTCAACAGGCCGCAGGGGAGATAGAGCGCATCGAAAATCTCATTTCAGAATGGAGACCAGATACGCAAATTTCACAAGTAAACCAGTATGCCGGTATCCGCCCCGTACAAGTAGACAAAGAAGTTTTCGAGCTTACCCGCCGTGCCATCCATTATTCCCAACTAACAGAAGGCGCTTTCGATATCAGCATAGCTGCTCTGGATAACGTTTGGGTGTTCGACGGCAGTATGGAGCAGCTGCCATCTGATGATGCTATTCGTAACTCTGTGCAGTATGTAGGCTACCAATATATTGTTTTGGATAGCATAAACTCGACCATTTTTTTGAAAAAAAAGGGCATGAAAATCGGCTTTGGTTCTATCGGAAAAGGTTACGCCGCTGACAAAGGTCGGGAGCTCCTACAATCTTTGGGCATCCGAGGTGGTATTGTAAACGCTTCCGGTGATCTTTCAGCTTGGGGTACACAATCTGATAGGCAGCCCTGGAAAGTAGGGGTGCGTAATCCGTTCAACCCCCTTAAAATGATAAAGGTTTTGAAATTGGGGTACGGCTCGTTGGCGACATCCGGGAGCTATGAGAAGTTTGCAGAATTACAAGGCAAACGCTATGCGCATATTATCAATCCCACAACAGGTTGGCCCTCTACCGGACTAACTAGTGTAACGGTATCAGGACCATCAGCAGAGTTTGCCAATTTCCTCAGCACATCCATTATGGTTTTAGGAAACAAAAAAGGTAAAAAACTACTTAAAAAATTCGCCAACTATACGGCCATTATCGTGAAAGACAGATGAAGCCTGATAGTATCGCATAGCAATCCATTCCGGCTTCAAGGGTTTTAAAAATGCGATGATCCCGATCATGAATGGGGGGAGCTACCTTCAAACCAAGAAGGCTCTTTAGTCTGTAAACGAGCCTTCTTAACGGTTATCTGGTGGGTTTTTCGCCCCCGATTCTTCCAAGGACCATTTCTAGTAAAGCAACCACAACAGCAAATAGAGCTGCAGCCCAGAATCCCGAAACATCGAATTTAGAGCCCATGATGCTGTCGCTGAGCATGACCATTAATACCGTAATGATAAATGAAATAAGGCCAAAAGTAAGCCAATTAAGTGGAAATGTAAATAATCGTAGTATTCCGCCGATAACCGCGTTGACAAATCCGATAACCAATCCCGTTACGATAGCCCAGCCAAAGCCAGCTACCTGTACACCAGGAATAATGTAAGATGCTAATGCGATAACAAGCCCCGTTAACAAAAGTGATATGATGAATCTCATAATTATAAAGTATTAGTTTGTAAAAACAGGTCAAATTTAGTGCCAAAGGAAAAGTTTCGAAATTAAACACTTTCACCCTCACCATCTACAATCAGGTAATAGTATTCTATAAATAAAATAAAAAAATATATATTATGCTTGCATATGAAATTTTATTATCTTCACCTTAATTATAAACAAATGCGTATGAACAAGTTAATCTTCACATTATGTGCTTTGGTAATGTCTGTGGCATTATTTGCACAAACAAGCGACCCTATCATTGGTAAATGGCAAAACCCTTCCGGAGAAGGACGAATAGAGGTCTATAAGAAAGGGGATAAATATTTTGGGAAGTTATATTGGATTAAAGACGCCGCAAAAAAAGACATCAATAATCCCGATGAGAAACTTCGCTCCCGTAATATTCAAGGTTTAGAGATCCTTACCAATTTTACCAAAAAAAGCAGCACCTATGAGGGAGGACAGATTTATGACCCCAAGTCGGGCAAAACCTACAGCTGCAAAATGAGTATTAAAGGTGCTGATCAACTTGATATCCGCGGATACGTAGGGGTGAGCCTTTTGGGACGTACCGAAACATGGAAACGCGTTAAATAGGACAATCGATTTCGTTGTAAGTACATTATAATTTCTTGTATCTTTGGATTATTCGCTGATTTGCGTATTTGCGAATACGCAGATTTGCAGTTTCGCAAATAGGCTTAACTTTTGACTTATAATATGTTTACTACATTAAAACCCGAATTAGAAAAAGAGCTAGCAGCCATTAAAGATGCGGGCTTATACAAAGAAGAACGTATCATCGTTACCCCCCAAGGGGCCGATATAAAAGTGAGTACAGGACAAGAAGTGATTAATTTCTGTGCAAACAATTACCTAGGGTTGTCATCCCATCCCAAAGTTACAGAAGCAGCGAAAAAGGCCATTGATTCGCATGGCTATGGCATGTCTTCCGTGCGCTTTATCTGCGGTACGCAAGATATTCATAAAGAACTGGAAGCAAAGATCTCCAAATTTTTAGGTACCGAGGATACCATTTTATATGCGGCCGCATTTGATGCAAATGGTGGCGTATTCGAACCGTTACTAGGCGCCGAAGATGCAATTATTTCGGATGAGTTGAATCACGCTTCGATTATCGATGGCGTCCGTTTGTGTAAAGCGCAGCGCTTCCGTTATAAAAACTGCGATATGGAAGATCTTGAAGCACAATTAAAAGCAGCTTCAGAAGCACGCCATCGTATCATTGTGACAGACGGCGCTTTTTCAATGGACGGTTCAGTAGCACCCTTGGATAAGATCTGTGATCTTGCCGATAAATATGAAGCATTAGTGATGATAGACGAGTCTCACTGCTCCGGCTTCATTGGTAAAACAGGTCGCGGTACACACGAATTGTTTAACGTCATCGATCGTGTAGATATCATAACAGGCACCCTCGGCAAAGCTTTGGGTGGTGCTTCCGGAGGTTTCACCTCTGGGCGCAAAGAAATTATTGATATGTTGCGTCAGCGCTCTCGTCCATATTTATTTTCAAATACCCTAGCCCCAGCAATCGCCGGTGCTTCCGTTGCGGTGTTGGATATGTTGAGCGAAACGACCGAACTACGGGATAAGCTGGAAAACAATACAACATACTTCCGTGAGAAAATGACAGCAGCCGGCTTCGATATCAAATCAGGCTTTCATCCGATCGTTCCCGTTATGTTATACGACGCTAAACTAGCACAGGAGTTTGCTGCAAAGATGCTGGAAGAAGGAATTTATGTAATCGGTTTTTATTATCCGGTCGTTCCCCAAGGAAAAGCACGTATCCGCGTACAGATCTCCGCTGCACATGAAACCGAACACTTAGATAAAGCAATTGCCGCGTTTACCAAGGTAGGGAAAGCATTGGGTGTGATACAGTGATAAATTGGTTTTATTGTAGAACTTTCATAAATACGTTAGTTGGGGATAATGGGTTTGTGAAGGTTTTTTTTAATTTTAAATGGTGTTGGTTTAAAACGGAGGTTTATTTCAAACACTTTTAAGAATGCCCATCGCATTACCTTTCCGCCACTGGCCGTGGCAGGGTTCCAAACTTTTTCTTGAAAAAAAGTTTGACAAAATTCAAGACTTGGCCAATGCTACGCTAAAAGCTTTTGGATTTACTAAACATCTCCAAGCCGCTTCGCTTCGGGGATCTGTTCTTAACGCAAATCCAAAAGCTTTCTTTACGCTACATCGACCTAGGTCGTCCTTTCTAACTTCAGCTGAAGTATAAAATAATATTTAAGAATTAAGCACCATCCTTTCATTCCCGACAAATGTCGCCTTGGCGGGTCGACAATAGCAGGAATGGTGAACCGTCTTGTCGAGCCGGCGCAGCGACGAGTTTTTGATTCCTTTTTGCGGAAAAAAGGAATGCCCCGTCGCGGCGAGCGACAAAAGAAATTTTGATTAAGAAAAACCTCCCCTTTATTTTAATAATCCCCTAAAAATCTACTTGATTTCAATTCCTGAACACCTTTGAAGACAACCAATTCTCATATCATTATAAAAATAATGGGACATCTCTTTTTACCTAAAATATGCCCTCTGCTATTAAATAACAGGTATTCAGCAGGTTGTTGTCCCTAGTGTTAATGGGACTAAACAATAAACTAACAAAATATTCACGGTAAATATTTAAAAATGAGGTTCAAAATTCATATCTTTGCACCTCAAATTTTTATATAATATCGTTGCTAAATGCAGAATATCAGAAATATAGCGATTATCGCTCACGTCGATCACGGTAAAACTACGCTGGTAGACAAAATCTTACACTTCACAAATCTTTTTCGAGATAATGATGGTACAGGTGATTTAATTCTAGACAACAATGATTTAGAACGGGAGCGCGGTATCACGATCGTTGCTAAGAATGTATCTGTACAATACAAAGGTGTAAAAATCAACGTTATTGATACTCCTGGTCACGCCGATTTTGGTGGTGAAGTAGAGCGCGTATTAAAAATGGCTGATGGTGTTGTGTTATTAGTGGATGCTTTTGAAGGCCCGATGCCACAAACACGTTTTGTGACACAAAAGGCTTTAGCTTTGGGCCTAAAACCGTTAGTTGTTGTCAATAAAGTGGACAAAGAAAACTGTCGTCCTGAAGAAGTTTACGAGAATGTATTTGATCTATTCTTTAGCTTAGATGCTACAGAAGAGCAATTGGCATTCCCTGTATTATATGGTTCGTCAAAACAAGGTTGGATGTCGACCGATTGGAAAGAACCGAAAGAAGATGTGTCCGAATTATTGGATGCGATCATAGATCACTTCCCTCCCTCTCCGTTTGTAGAAGGAACTTTACAAATGCAAATTACCTCTTTAGATTACTCTACTTTCGTAGGTCGTATCGCAATTGGTCGCGTTGCTCGTGGTACAATTAAAGAAAATCAACCAATCTCTTTGATGAAGCGCGATGGTAAAATCGTTAAGTCCCGTGTCAAAGAATTACATACTTTTGAAGGCTTAGGTCGCCGCCGCGTTACAGAAGTAGCTTGTGGTGATATATGTGCTGTAGTAGGTATTGAAGGTTTTGATATTGGTGATACAATTGCTGATTTTGATAATCCTGAGCAATTAGAGGTAATCCATATCGATGAGCCTACGATGAACATGTTGTTCACGATCAATAACTCTCCATTTTTCGGTAAAGAAGGTAAGTTGGTTACTTCCCGTCACATTCACGATCGCCTTCAAAAAGAATTAGAGAAAAATTTAGCCTTACGTGTTGTTCCAACCGAATCACCGGATGCGTGGTTGGTGTACGGCCGCGGTATCCTCCATTTATCCGTATTGATCGAAACCATGCGTCGTGAAGGATACGAATTGCAGGTAGGTCAACCACAGGTAATTGTCAAAGAAATAGACGGTAAGAAATGCGAGCCAGTCGAAGTATTGGTGGTAGACGTTCCTGCTGAAGTTTCCGGTAAAGTAATCGAGCTTGTTACGCAACGTAAAGGTGAGCTATTGATTATGGAGACCAAAGGCGAAATGCAACACTTAGAGTTCGAAATCCCCTCTCGTGGTATCATCGGTCTACGTAACAACGTACTGACAGCTACAGCAGGTGAAGCTGTGATGGCACACCGTTTAAAAGGGTACGAGCCTTGGAGAGGGACAATTCCTGGACGTCTGCACGGTGTATTGATCTCTTTGGATAAAGGTACCACGACAGCTTACTCGATCGATAAATTACAAGACCGTGGTAAATTCTTCGTTGATCCAGGCGTAGATATTTACGAAGGACAGATTTTAGGTGAGCACATACGTGACAATGATTTAACAATCAATATCACGAAAGGTAAGCAATTGACCAACATGCGTGCTTCCGGTACCGATGACAATACGCGTATCGCACCGGCAATCAAATTTTCGTTAGAAGAATCAATGGAGTATATCCAAGCAGATGAATACATTGAAGTGACTCCGCTGTCCACACGTTTACGTAAGATCTATTTAACAGAAAATGAGCGTAAAGTAAATGCTAAAAAATTCCAATAAGCTTTTACTTGGTATTTTAATATTTATCAAAGCCTTCGAGAATATCGAAGGCTTTGATGTTTTATGAATAGGATGTTTTTAACGAAGGTTTTTTATACAGATTGAGGTTGTCCACCTCACCGCCTTTCCGCCACTCGCCGTGGCAGGGCCTTCATTTTTTGCTTGACCAAAAAACGAAGCAAAAAAGTCAAGACCGGGTCAATGTTACGCTAAAAGCTTTTGGATTTACTAAACAGCTCCAAGACGTTCCACTTGGGGGATCTGTTCTTAACGCAAATCCAAAAGCTTTCTTAACGCTACATCGACCTAGGTCGTCCTTTTTAATTCAGCTGAAATAAAAATTAAATGTAATAATGCACTATCCTTACAAATTAGACAAATATCGCCTTAGCCATTTGCCAATTGCAGGAGGACGCACTAGCCATTCTGGCAAATGGGTACAGCGATGATTTTACCTTCGGTGAGCTCCACTTCGTTCCGGTTTTCCTTCTTTTTATAAAAAAAGAAGTCGCCCTGCGCCGGCGAAAGAGGCGCATAAAAATTGATTAAGAAAAACCTTCGTTAAAAACAACTTACTCAAAAACTTGATGATTTTTTAACTGTCTGAAAATGATGAGTTAACAGTTGTTTCTTTTTTTTGTATACATGAAGAGAGAAGTCGATTTAGTAATACTTTCTGATGTACACCTCGGAACCTACGGTTGCCGGGCACAAGAATTACTACACTATTTGTATTCAATCAAGCCGGCAAAGCTGGTTTTAAACGGTGATATCATGGATATCTGGCAGTTTAAAAAGAGTTATTTCCCTGATCAGCATTTGAAAGTGATTAAGTATCTGTTTGATATGGCATATCAAGGTTGTGAAGTAATCTATATTACGGGTAATCACGATGAGATGTTGCGTAAATTTACCAATATACATTTTGGCAATATCCAACTGGTGGATAAATTGGTGTTACATTTGGGGGAGAAACGGGCTTGGATATTTCATGGAGACGTGTTTGATGCTTCTATTCAGCATTCCAAGTGGTTGGCGAAGTTAGGTGGTTGGGGGTACGATCGACTTATCGGATTGAACAATTTGATCAACTGGATCCTTGTTCGATTTGGGAAGGAGAAATATTCGTTGTCTAAAAGAATTAAAAGCTCGGTGAAAAAGGCTGTTAAATTTATTTCAGATTTCGAACAGACTGCTTCGGAACTGGCCATTGAAAGCGAGTACGACTACGTCATATGCGGACATATCCATCAACCGGAAATCCGAACTGTGGTGACGAAGAAAGGCTCGTGTGTGTACATGAATTCCGGAGACTGGATTGAGAACCTTTCCGCATTAGAGTACCACAATGGCGAATGGGACATGTTTGGCTACGAGGAGAAAAAGGATACGCTTGGCAGATATCCGATACACGATATACTGCTGAATTATTCGCTCGAAAATATTCTAGAGCGCGTACGTGTCCAAAGTCTCTAAAACCGAATAATTTCTTCGATCTGTTCATCAATAAATTTGACCGTAATATTGTCGATGAATGCATTGTCGTTGTTGAGTTCGTTCTGGATATGCGGGATATGAATTTTAAGAGGAAGAACATGCATTCGCATGTAGTTACAAACCCCCGTGAAATGGTCAACGCCTCGAATGTTGCCGTATTTTCCAGTTGCCACCCCTACTAGGATCGCTTTTTTATGAAAAAATGACGCGGGGAATGCGCAGGCATCAATGAATACCTTCAGTACACCCGGATAACTGCCATTGTATTCCGGAATGATGAAAATAAATTTACGAGCAGCAGATATTTTTTCTTGTATATGCGCAAAAGCCGTGCTCCTTTTGCCGTACAAGTCCGAAAAAATGATGTCGTGAGGGAGGTCGCCCAACGAAAATATTTCCCACTCCTCACCGCGTCGTTGCAGTTGCGCTTGATAATATCTGGCTACCTTTAACGAGTTGCTTCCCAACCTATTTGTTCCCGAAATAATTAAATTCATTGTGCTTTTGTAATTTATGTCTCTCAATGAATGACGATGTAAATGGTAAATCTATTTTTCGTATCTTAGCATGCTGAGTTATGGGCTCAGGAATGTTCTCAAAAATAACAATTTTAACATCATTTAAGCATTTGGTAAGTTATTGAAATGTAAATTTGGTGCGAGAACAGAAAGTATACATTTAATAGGTAAAGGTTCAGTATCTTATGGGAAAAATAATATCCATTGCAAATCAAAAAGGTGGCGTAGGTAAAACAACGACTTCTATTAACTTAGCAGCTAGTTTAGCGGTTTTAGAGTATAAGACTTTGTTGGTAGATGCAGATCCGCAGGCGAATTCGACTTCAGGTATCGGGTTTGACCCAAGAGCTATTAAAGCTAGTGTATATGAATGCCTGGTCAATGATTTAGATCCGAGGGAAGCCATTCAGAAGACAGATACGCCCAATTTGGAATTATTGCCCGCGCATATAGATTTAGTAGGTGCCGAGATTGAAATGATCAATCTGAATGAACGTGAGTATAAAATGAAAAAAATGCTCCAACAGATCAAAGACGACTATGATTTTATCATTATCGATTGTTCACCTTCATTGGGATTGATCACAATTAATGCCTTAACAGCATCAGACTCTGTTATTATTCCAGTTCAATGTGAATATTTTGCATTAGAGGGATTAGGAAAATTACTAAATACAATAAAAATCGTTCAAAACCGTCTGAATACGGATTTAGCAATAGAAGGTATTTTGCTGACCATGTATGACGTTCGCCTTCGTCTGTCTAATCAGGTAGTAGAGGAGGTGCGAACACATTTCCATGACTTGGTCTTTGAAACAATTATACAACGTAATACAAGATTAAGTGAAGCCCCTAGTTTTGGGATTTCCGTAATCATGCATGATGCCTCTTGCAAAGGCGCGATAAATTACTTGAATCTGGCGCGTGAAATTTTGCAAAAGAACGGTTTATTAGAAGAAAATAAAGAAAAAGTGATAGTATAGTATGGCTGCATTACAACGAAAAACAGGTTTAGGAAAAGGATTGGGTGCATTACTGCAGGATGATGTTGTAATAAATCCTAAATCTGATCAAAAAGAAGCAACCGATACCAAAACCGGGGTGCCGGCAGCAGGAAGTATCAATTTCATCAAGGTTGAACAAATCGCTGTAAATCCTTTTCAACCAAGGACAGATTTTGATCAGGAGGCATTACAGGAGTTAGCAGACTCTATTACGTTACAAGGGCTTATTCAGCCTATTACGGTGCGGCAGGTAAGCAAAAACCAATATCAACTTATTAGTGGCGAGCGAAGACTACGTGCTTCAAGATTGGCGGATATTACAGAGGTGCCCGCTTATGTTCGTACCGCCAATGATCAACAGATGTTGGAGATGGCACTCATCGAAAATATCCAACGTGAAAACCTGAATGCCATCGAAGTGGCGTTGAGTTTTCAACGTATGATCGAGGAGTGTAACCTGAAACAGGAGGAACTGGGCGACCGTGTAAGTAAAAATCGGTCGACAGTAACAAACTATCTACGCCTATTGAAGTTGCCACCCGCTATACAAGCCGGCATACGTGACGGACAGATTTCGATGGGACATGCACGTGCTTTAATCAATGTAGGGGAAGTGGATAAGCAATTATTTGTTTTCCAAGAGATTATTGATAAGGGGCTATCTGTGCGGATGACCGAGATATTGGTGCGTAATATCCAGCAACAGACAAAACCGAAAAAGAATCAAAATGTAGGAAAGCAATTGGATTTTCAATATCAGAAGATTGAAGACGACTTGGCTTCCAGATTTTCTACACGGGTCCGTTTGAATTTGAAAAATACGCGAGGAAAAGGTGCGATAGAAATCCCATTTGATTCGGAGGATGATTTAAGCCGCATTTTAGAATTGTTAGATTGGTGATGTATAAAATCTGTTTTCTACTTTTTGTATTTGGCTGTGCCAGCTTTCCCACAATGGCGCAAGGTGTAGATTCATTAGCAATAAAAGCAGACTCATTGACAGCGACCGTGGATTCCGTTGCGCAGGATACGGTCAAAAAGGAGACTAAACAAGAACGAAGGGCGAGAGAAAAAGCGGAAAAGGAACGTGCGAAATTTTATTATAAAGACATTCTTAAAGATTCAACTCGCCTAGCCATAGAACACGTGTCGCGGGTTGCTTGGAGACGTTCACTCATATTGCCCGGCTGGGGACAGTATACGAATGGTGGTTTATGGTGGGTCAAGGTTCCGATTATTTATGGTGGGTTTGTGGGTGCATACTTGACGTTTGATTATTGGCAATGGTATTATAGTAAGTTTTTGAGTGAAGCACAATATCGGATAGATAATAACGGCGCGGTTAATGATCCTGATTTAGAACGATGGGAGTTGCCGGGGCTTATCCAATCAAAAGATAATGCACGCCGCAACCGGGATCTCACTATTCTTGCAACGGTAGGATTTTGGGGCTTAAATGTGGTGGAAGCATATGTAACATCTATGTTGAAAAATAGATATAATATGGGTGACGATTTAAGTGTAAAAATATCACCAACTTTTATGCCATCAGGTTACTTAGGCTATCAATCACCGCTTAAAAACCAATTTGTACCCGGAATAAAATTAACCTTTAACATTCGATAGTTAGTTAGTAGAATATGTGAAGGATTAGTATATTAGCGGTATAAAAAGACTGGAATACAAAAATAAAAGAACCAAAAACACGCATCTACCATAAAAAACGAACAAGAAACATGAAGATAGTCTTATTAGGATATGGCAAAATGGGGCAACTGATTGAAAAGTTTGCCATGAAGAGAGGGCATGAAGTTGTACTAATTGTGGATGAAAATAATCGGTCGTCGATTGATCTTGAAGATTTAGAAGAAGCGGATGTTGCGATTGATTTCAGTACACCCCATGCGGCTTTGGATAATATAAGCCTGTGTTTTGAAGCTGATTTGCCACTTGTTGTAGGTACAACTGGATGGTACGATCATCTGCAGGAGGTAAAAGAAACCTGTCTCGAATCTAATCAGTCATTGCTTTACGGATCTAATTTTAGTATTGGCGTAAATATCTTTTTCCATATCAATAAACTATTGGCCAAAGCCATTGATCCTTACAAGCAATACGATGTGCAGGTAGAAGAGATACACCATATTCACAAACTGGACGCGCCTAGTGGTACAGCGATTACGATAGCAGAGGGGATATTAGAGAACAGCTCTACGAAAAATAAGTGGGTGAATGATGTAGTTGGTGAAGGAGAAGAGATTATTGCGAAGTCGGATGAACTGCTGATCGAAAGTCTTCGAATAGAAGAGGTTCCGGGTACACATACCGTTTTGTACAGCTCGGAGGTGGATCAGATTGAATTTAAACATACAGCGCATAATCGGGACGGTTTCGCATTAGGAGCAGTTATTGCTGCGGAATGGTTGCAAGGGAAGAAGGGATTCTTTCAGGTAACTGAAATTTTTGATTTTAATCAGGTATCAGGAGATAGGAGTTCGTGACTAGGGGCTAGGAGTTAGTAATTCGTAGTTGGTAACTAGTGATTGGTAGATTTTGACTTTTTAATAATTTTAATGAGCGCGCCTACGCTGCGGGAAGCAGGCAAGCTTGGTTTTGACTTTTTAATTTTGACTTATTAATTATATGTGGTATATCATTTTTGGGGTGTTAACAATAATCGCTTTATATGGCTTATGGCTACTTTTCAAGAAGGCCGGGAAGCAGGGATGGGAAGCTATCGTGCCTTTTTACAGAGAATATGTCATGGCTCAACTGGTTGCGAGACCTACTTGGTGGGTGATCTTATTACTCATTCCGATTGTTAATATTTTCATTTTTTATGGATTATATTTAGATCTTATCAAAGCCTTTGGTAAAAAGCGTTTTTGGGAGAATGCAGCCGCAGTATTAATCCCCTTTATTGTATTACCGATGTGGGGAAGAGATCCGGGGGTTAAATATTTAGGACAGCCTAATACCGAAGAATTTAAGAAAAAATACCCGTATAAAAAATCCGTTACGCGCGAATGGGCCGACGCGATTATCTTTGCCACGGTAGCGGCTTCGTTGATAAGAGGTTTTTTGATTGAAGCCTATATGATTCCAACTGGATCAATGGAACGGTCGTTATTGGTCGGGGATTTTCTTTTTGTGAGTAAGCTGAATTATGGTCCGCGGATTCCCAATACGCCGCTTGCCTTTCCGTTTGCCCATCATACCATGCCCATTACCGGTGGTAAAGCTTATTCGGAACTAATTCATATTCCGTACAAACGTCTGCCTGGTTTTGAGGTAATTGAGCGTAATGATGTGGTTGTTTTCAACTATCCAATGGAAGCCGATGCACCGTTTAATCGACCTGTAGACAAGCGGGAGAATTATATTAAACGTGCTGTAGCTATTTCAGGAGACGTAGTCGAAATGAAGAATGCTAAACTGATTGTAAACGGTATACCCGGATTCGGTTCTTCTGATGTACAATCGGCTTATTTGATCTATACGGACGGGACGGGGCTTAACCCGCAACGTCTTGTGGATAAAAGATACGACTATGTGCAAGGTATGGCTGAACCCTATGTATTATACGTGACCGATGAAGAAATAAAAGATGTAAAATCGTGGACAAATGTAAAACAGGTTATCCCGTTTGAAAATACCGAATCTTCTTTTCCTCACGCAGAAGAATACGGTTGGAATTTTCATAATTTCGGACCATTAACGGTTCCTAAAAAAGGAGACGTGGTTAAGTTGAATACGCAAAACCTGCCCTTGTATAATCGTCTGATTACGGTTTACGAAGGAAATACGTTAGAGCAAAAAACAGACGGTATTTACCTTAATGGAGTCAAAGCAGATAGCTATACGATACAGATGGATTATTATTGGATGATGGGTGATAATAGAGATAATTCTTTAGACTCAAGAGAATTTGGATTTGTTCCGGTGGATCACGTTGTCGGTAAGGCATTATTTACTTGGCTAAGCTGGGATAAAGATGGTACCTTCTTGTCTAAAATCCGTTGGAATAGAATTTTTAGAGGAATTCACTAAAGACGGCGTCTAAAAAGTCAACATCACCTTCATTTCGAGGAGGTACCAGGAGAACCCCGAAGGGCTCTGCGAAGCAAAATCTATGGTCAGGAGGTTGTCTTTTAACTTATTAAAAATTAGTTTGTTAAAATTCTCCATTAGATTTGCCTACGGCGAGCTCGCAAGCTCGGTTCTCCCTTCGGTCGAAATGACGTTTAAACACTTTGTATGGCCTTTTTGGACAGTACCTTTTTAGGTACTTAATACCTAATACTCACTACTTGATACTATTTTAACGCTGCTAAATAGCGTTTGATGGTTTCTTCCAAACCGAGATACAACGCATCCGATATCAGTGCATGCCCTATGCTTACCTCCAATAGGCTAGGAATGTGCTGGTTAAAATAAGCTAGATTGTTTAAGTCTAAGTCGTGGCCTGCGTTGAGTCCCAAGCCTACTTCACGCGCCTTTAAGGCAGCTTTAAAATACGGGTGAATTGCTTTGTCTTTATCAAAACCGTAATCTGCAGCATAGGCTTCGGTATACAATTCAATGCGATCAGCGCCAGTTTCGGCTGCTGCCTCTACCATGTCTTCATCTGGATCTACAAAAATAGATACCCGGATTCCCTGGGCTTGAAACAGTTTAACCATGTCGGTAAGATACGCCCGATTTCTAATGGTATCCCACCCATGATTTGATGTAATCTGACCTAATGCATCCGGCACCAACGTAACCTGTGCCGGTTTATTGGCTAGCACGAGGTCTACAAATTTCTGCTCCTGACAGTTCCCCTCAATATTAAATTCTGTTGTAATATTCGCTTTGAGATCGTATACATCTTGGTATCTGATGTGTCTTTCATCAGGCCGAGGGTGTACAGTGATACCCTCGGCTCCAAATCGTTCGCATGATAATGCCGTAGTCAATAGATTTGGTGTGTTCCCTCCCCGAGAATTACGAAGAGTGGCTATTTTATTGATGTTTACTGATAATTTCGTCATGATTTCTACTCCTAACTACAAAGTTAGATAAATTTACTTCTTTGGACAATGTAAATCAAATCGCCTATAAAAGTATGCTTTTTTATAACAACAAACTTAGATAAATTTGCTCGGTGCGATTATAATTGCGTTGAATAAAAATGCAAATTTATCGGTCTCTCCTCGGCCATTGAGAATTTATTTATAGAGAAATATATAAGGATTTTTTTTCGCAATATTTCGTTCATAAAAAGGCACAAATAGATCATTTTTTATATTTCTGAGCTGGTGTAAAAAATACACTTTGATAATTACTTGAAAAAACTTATTTTTAGCATTCTAAACCTTTGATTTAAATAATTATATGCTTTCATTTTTAGACCAACCGCATACTCGGGTTAACTTGTTGACAGGAGAGAAAATATTGGTTTCACCGCACCGAAGTAAAAGACCCTGGCAAGGACAAGTCGAGGATTTACCTACGGATAAGAGACCCGAGTACGACCCGAAATGTTATCTGTGTCCAGGGAATTCTCGTGCAGATGGTACGCAGAATCCCGACTATGAAGAAAGTTTTGTGTTTGTCAATGATTTTTCGGCGTTGTTGGCGGAGTCTCCGGATGGAACATATAATGAGGGAGATTTATTAAGGGCAGAAACCGAACGGGGCATTTGCAAAGTGATTTCCTTTACACCTAGGCATGACTTAACACTGCCCGAAATGGAACTACCCGCAATTAAAGCTGTTGTAGACCTGTGGCAACAGGAATTTCGGGAATTGTCAGATACGGAATGGATAAAATATATCCAGATATTTGAAAATAAAGGCGCAATAATGGGATGTAGTAACCCTCATCCGCATGGTCAGATATGGGCACAAAGCAGCCTTCCCGTCGAGATTGAGAAGGAAGCGTTGCAATTTTCAAACTATTATAAAGCGAACGCTAAGTCTCTATTAAGTGCATATTTAGAAATCGAGCTGGTAAAACAAGAGCGAATCATTATAGACAATGCTCATTTTGTCGCCTTGGTTCCTTTTTGGGCTTCTTGGCCCTACGAGACATTGGTAATTAGCAAACGACACGTGACCAATATTCTTGCGTTTACGGAGGAGGAAAAGGAAGATTTAGCAAAGACACTCCAAGAATTGACGATTCGGTATGACAACATCTTCCAGACTTCTTTCCCTTATTCTGCGGGAATGCACCAAGCTCCAGTTAATTCGGGAGATCAACAGAAATGGCATTGGCATATGCATTTTTATCCACCCCTATTGCGATCGGCTTCAGTAAAAAAATTCATGGTTGGCTACGAAATGTTGGCTAATCCGCAGCGTGATATCACACCAGAGTTTGCCGCTGACATATTAAGAAAACAATCGACTACACATTACAAGAAAAAATAAATGATAGAGACTACATTGCTTAAAAATAGATATAAAGAAGTATTCGGATCGGAACCCGATTTGTTAGCCAAATCACCTGGGCGGATCAATATTATTGGTGAGCATACCGATTACAATGAAGGATTCGTATTGCCCACAGCCATAGATAAGGCGATTTATGTCGCAGTAGGAAAGCGCGAAGATCAGGAAATACATCTGTATGCGGAGGATTTTAACGAAAAGTATTCGATAGATCTAGCAGATCTTGCTATAACCGATAAAGGTTGGCCAAATTACATTTTAGGGGTAGTAGATCAGTTACAGAAATTAGATCTTCCGCTCAGTGGCTTTAATCTTTATCTGGATGGGGATGTGCCTTTAGGTGCAGGGTTGTCTTCCTCAGCGGCAGTAGAATGTGCAACTGGATTCACATTGAATGAACTGTTTTCATTTGGCTTAAAAAGGGTAGATATCGCGAAAATAGGCCAATTGGCTGAACACACGTATGCCGGTGTAAAATGTGGTATCATGGATCAATTTGCTTCGGTATTAAGCAAGGAGGGGCATGTACTTCGACTCGACTGCCGCACATTGGAATATGAATATGTCCCCTTGGAGCTCGGAGCGTATGAAATTGTGTTGCTAAACACAAATGTTAAACATTCCTTGGCCTCGTCGGCCTATAACAAAAGAAGAGAGTTGTGCGAGCAAGGGGTTGCTTGGGTAAAGGAGAAGCACTCGGATGTAAATAGCCTTCGTGATATTACGGTCGATATGTTAGACGAGTTGGTAAAAGATCGTGACGTGGACACGTATACGAAATGTAAGTATGTGGTAGAGGAGAATATACGCTTGGATAAAGCTTGCGAAGCATTGAAAAAAGGTGATATTGAAGAGCTTGGTAAACAGTTGTTTTTAGCGCATGCTGCTTTGAGTGACGAATATGAAGTGAGCTGCGAAGAGTTGGATTTTTTAGTGGATTTTGTAAAGGATATTCCCGAAGTAGTAGGTGCACGGATGATGGGAGGTGGCTTTGGCGGTTGCACAATCAATATCGTGAAAAAAGGTTTTGGACAGCAACTTGCTGATGCAATAGCTCCGGCTTATAAGACGAAGTTTAACCTCGAATTGGATCCAATATTTGTGAAAGCGGATGGAGGCTCACAACTTCTGAAATAGAATATTAATATAACTTAATTATAAACAAATATGACAAAATTTTCATTACTTGGACTTGGTGTGCTATCACTGGCATTCGTTTCGTGCCAATCGTCAACCAACAGTTCTTCTTCGCAAGATTCAACCTCCCATACTGGAGTAGATACTTCCCATTCTTTTGCTGCTGAAATTGATGGCAAAAAGATAAATCTGTATACGATCAAAAGTCAGTCAGGTCTGTCGGCATCATTTACAAATTATGGTGCGCGTTTGGTATCGCTGAATGTACCCAATAAAAATGGGGCAACAGTGGACGTCAGTTTGGGATTTAACACAGCGACGGAATATAATAATCCTGCAGAAGCATATTATGGCGCTGTTGTAGGTCCGTTTGGTAATCGTATTGCCAACGGTAAATTCAAGCTCAGTGGTACAGAATATACCTTGCCACAAAATAACAATGGACACACATTACATGGCGGTTTAAAGGGAACTCATTTTCAGGCATGGGAAGGACAGCAGCTGAATGATAGTACAATCCAATTCGCTTACACCCTGCCCGATGGTAACGAAGGATTTCCTGGAAATCTGGACATCAAAGTTACTTATGGGTTACGGAATACAGGTTTGGAAATTGATTATATAGCAACGACTGATAAAGAAACCGTGGTAAACTTAACCAATCATGCTTATTTTAACCTTAACGGAGAAGGAAGTGGAACGATCCTCGATCATCAACTTCAAATTTTAGCGGATAAGTACACACCTGTGGATGGTGGTTTGATTCCTACCGGAGAGTTGGCGCCCGTAAAAGGTACACCTTTTGATTTTACCATACCCAAAACGATAGGTCAGGATATAGGTGTAGAGAATGAGCAGTTGACCTTTGGGAAAGGATACGATCACAACTGGGTGCTAAATGGAACAAAAGTGGATGGGTTGAACCATGCGGCAACTTTAACGGGGGATCAGTCTGGAATTGTAATGGATATTTATACGGCCGAGCCAGGTATTCAATTTTATAGCGGTAACTTCATGGCCGGTAAGGTAACATTGAAAAATGGTAAAAAGGATGATTTTAGAACGGGACTATGTTTGGAGACGCAGCATTTTCCGGATTCCCCTAATCAGCCCAATTTTCCATCAACGGTGTTAAAACCGGGAGATACGTACAAGACGAAAACAATCTATAGCTTTTCGGTAAATAAATAATAAGTAAAAGGCTCCGTAAGGAGCCTTTTACTTATGCTAAATCATACGGATTGCCTGATCGAAATCTGCGATCAGGTCGTCAATGTGTTCAATACCTACTGAAATCCGAAGCATTCCTTTTGTAATACCGGAGGTTTGTTTTTGTTCCGCTGAATGATGCGAGCCCCACATGCTTGCCGGATGGACAACCAGTGATTCAACCCCTCCCAAGCTCGCTGCATTCGTAAATATTTTTAGGTTGTTGAGTATTCTTTGGGCATTTTGAAAGGCATTTTCGTCACTTTGTCCTACCACTTCTATACACAACATTCCTGTGAAACCTTTCATCTGTTTTTTTGCTAGCTCATGCTGTGGATGTGAAGGTAACCCGACATAGGCGACATGCTGGATAGCGGCATTTCTTTCCAGCCACTCCGCTAGTTGTTGCGCGTTCTCGTTAATCTGTCGAACCCGAAGCGAAAGGGTTTTTAAACCTCTTAACAGCAGCCAAGAGTCAAATGGACTTAACGTGGCGCCCAATACTAGGGAACGGCTCCAGACTTTCTCAATATATTCTTTGGAACCACATACGATGCCTGCGGTTAAATCAGAATGTCCGCCCAGATACTTTGTGGCACTATGAATAACGACGTCGATACCAAATTCACTGGGCAACTGATTTATGGGGGAAGCAAATGTATTATCCACCATAGTCGTGATACCTTTTTCTTTTCCTAATCTTCCCAATAGCTCAAGATCCGTAATATCTAAATTTGGATTGGATGGTGTTTCTAAATAAATAAGTTTGGTGTTCGATTGTATGGCTGCTTCGAATGCATTGATATCCTTTTGGTCAACATGTGTGATTTCGATGCCATAGTCGATTAAGAATTGCTTAAAGAACAAGGTGGTTCCCGAATAATGCGCATGCTGAGCAATGATATGATCTCCAGCCTTGACAAGTGCGAGGATAGCCGTGCTGATGGCCGCCATACCAGTGGATAAAACCAAAGCATCTGCTGTTTTTTCCAAATTTGCAACAATGGCAGCGACTTGACTATTCGTCGGATTGCCATGACGGTGGTAAAATTCCGGGTATTTTGGCGCGGTCGCTGCAGTAATATAGGCGTCTATATCTTCGTTTGCCAGATATGTTGACGATTGATAAATAGGAGCTACTACGGCATTTGTTTTATTAAATTCTTCGCCGATGTGAATAAGATTCGTTTCTACCTTTGCCATGTCATATGTTTAGTTTATCAAAAGTAATAAAATCTATTTGGTTAGTAGATATTGTTTGGTGTTTTAATGTTATGAAGTAAATGTTTAATTTTGGGAAGTAATAATGAAGGTTTATTTTAACAGTTTGTCGCTCGTAAATACCAAATTATATTGACAAGCATAAATATCCATATTTATCTTTTTGCCCTCATCGGCGGGCGGCCTAGTCCTTTTCCCTTGATGGAAATGGACCAAAAGATCAAGACTGGGCCAATGTTACGCTAAAAGCTTTTGGATTTACTAAACAGCTCCAAGCCGTTTCACTTCTGGAATCTGTTCTTAACGCAAATCCAAAAGCTTTCATAACGCTACATCGGCCTAGGTCGTCCTTTCTAATTTCAGCTGGAGTTCAAAGTAAATATTTAATAAAAAACGTAGTACCCATACATTCACGAAAAATGTCGCCTTAGCGGGTCGACAATAGCAGGAATGGTGAACCGTGGTGTCGAGCCGGTACAGCGACGATTTTTTTGCTTCTTTTTTAGGGTAAAAAAGAAGACCCTGCCACGGCGAGTGGCGGAGAGGCAAGGCAATGGACAAAGTTAATTGCCTAAAATAAACCTTCATTTAAAATTATCACGCCCTGAGATCCGCTACACCATTTCTTTTAACAGATTTAATGCATATTCGATACTAGTTACATTATTTATGGCGATACGTAACTGTCCCTTTACCTCTTTGAGATTACTGGCGGTGGGGTGGGTTTGCACAAATGACAATACCTTACCGAATTGATCCGACTCAAAGTAAGTAGATTTAGGATTGTTGATGAAGTAACCTTTTAACGTATTCTTCTTGAATGATATTTTTTCTAATCCGATTTCCTTACCCATCCACTGTAGTCTTAGTGTATTGAATAATTCGTAAACCTGGACAGGTACTGGTCCAAATCGATCTTCTAGCGATTGGATAAATTCCTGTAGTTGTGATTCATTTTCAAGTTTAGCAATATCGTTGTATAGGTTGTAGCGCTCGCCGATATTAGTAACATATTCATCAGGGATCAATACTTCCAAATCAGTATCTATTTGTGTGAAAGCAACATATTTACGGTTTTTGTCATCAGCAAATAAGTCTCCGAATTCATCGTCTTTCAATTCCTGCACAGCTTCGTCTAATATTTTATTATACATTTCAAAACCGATTTCTGCGATAAATCCAGATTGTTCAGCACCCAAAAGATTACCTGAACCGCGAATATCCAAATCGCGCATGGCAACATTGAATCCCGATCCCAATTCAGAAAATTCCTCAATGGCTGAAAGGCGTTTGTAGGCTTCATTTGTGAGGGTTGATAACGGAGGGCTTAACAAATAACAGAATGCTTTTTTATTGGAACGTCCGACACGGCCACGCATTTGGTGTAGATCACTCAACCCAAACATATGTGCATGGTTGATAATGATGGTGTTTGCATTTGGAATGTCTAACCCTGCTTCGATAATAGTTGTTGCGACCAACACGTCATAATCATTGTTGATAAATTTCAACATCACATCTTCCAGATCGTCGCCCTCCAGTTGACCATGTGCTACGCCTATACGCGCTCCCGGTACCAGCTTCTGAATCATTGCACCCAATTGTTTTAAATCAGCGACACGGTTATGAATAAAGAAAACCTGTCCGCCACGATCCAGTTCGTAAGCCACCGCCTCTTGAATCAATGTTTCGTTAAATACGTGTAATTCCGTTTGTACAGGTTGTCGATTTGGGGGAGGGGTAGTAATTAGACTTAAATCTCGCGCCCCCATTAATGAAAAATGGAGTGTCCGCGGTATAGGGGTGGCAGTCAATGTGAGCGAATCTACATTGGCACGCATTACTTTTAGCTTTTCTTTGACGGATACACCAAATTTTTGTTCTTCATCAATGATCATCAGTCCCAAATCTTTGAATTTTACATCTTTGCTTACTAAGCGATGCGTACCGATGATGATGTCTATTTTCCCTTCTGCTAGTTTGCTGAGGGTTTCTTTTATCTGTTTAGATGTTTTGAAACGGTTGATATAGTCGATATTTGCCGGAAGCCCTTGGAGACGCTCTTTGAATGTACGATAGTGCTGTAAGGCAAGGATAGTGGTAGGTACTAGTACTGCTACTTGTTTGCTATCTGCTACAGCTTTAAAGGCTGCACGGATAGCGATCTCCGTCTTACCAAAACCAACGTCACCGCAGATTAATCTATCCATGGGGTGCGGTGACTCCATGTCGCGTTTTACATCTGCGGTAGCTTTCTCTTGATCTGGGGTGTCTTCGTAAATAAATGAAGCTTCTAACTCATTCTGTAGATAGGTGTCCGGACTGAAAGCGTTGCCCGTTTGTGCCTTTCGTTTGGCATAAAGGACGATCAGGTCCCGAGCGATATCTTTGACCTTCTTTTTGGTCGTTTTCTTGAGCTTATCCCAAGTATCCGTACCTAACTTATTCATTTTGGGAATCGTTCCCTCTTTTCCCGAATATTTGGAGATACGGTTAAGGGAGTTTATGTTGACATATAATAGATCATTGTCTGCATAAACCAGCCGTATCATTTCTTGCGTTTTGCCGTTGACATCCACCTTTTCCAATCCTGCATATTTACCTACTCCATGATCAATATGGGTGATATAATCGCCCGGTTTGAGATCACGTAGCTCCTTTAGTGTAATAGCTTGAGACCGTTCATAACCTTTCTTCCGTTTATATTTATAATAGCGGTCAAAGATTTGATGGTCTGTATAGCAGGCAAGTTGTATACTGTCATCTCGAAAACCTTCGCGTAAGGAACGATGTACAGGTATGAACGTTGTAGACTTGTCTAAATCGTCCAATATAGCATAAATGCGTTCGATCTGCTTGTTGGAATCTGAGAATATTAAATTTGTAATTTTATTCTTCTCATTCTCCTTCATACTGTGTGTAAGAAGGGAGAAATCTTTATTAAAAGAGGGTTGCGGGTGTGTGTCAAAAATAATAACTTCTGACGCGTTATAGAAAAACTGTTTACCAAATTCAATATTCGGAAATTCGAATAACAGAGAAGCAAAATTCCGGTCATCGTTAAAGGTAAACCTCGGATCTAGCCATTCCGGGTTGTTTTTTATCTCCTTTTCGGATAATGCTTTCCAAAATTGTGAAGCTTTCTTGTAACCCTCTTTTATAATATCGAAGGTAAACTGTACATCTTTGATCCAAACGACGGTGTCTCTGTCTACATATTCGAGTAGAGAGATGTGGTTATTTGCGAGAAACTTCGCTTGAACATTTGGAACAATGGTAACGGTGTGTATTTTACTAACTGAGAGCTGGCTTTCGATATCAAAGGTGCGTATACTTTCTATCTCATCGCCAAAGAATTCAATCCGATAAGGAAGATCATTTGAAAAAGAAAAGATATCAACGATCCCTCCCCGAATAGCGAACTGCCCGGGTTCGTAGACGAAATCGGTACGCTCAAAATCATATTCGTAGAAAAATTCATTGATAAAATCAATGCTAAGTTTGGTGTTTTGCGTAATTTCTAAAGTGTTTTTTTCGAGATCACTGCGGTTGATGACCTTTTCTGCGATAGCCTCCGGATAGGTTACTACTATTTTTGGGAGCTCCGAAGTGTGATTCAAAGCGCTCAATGTTTCGGCGCGTTGCAAGACGTGGGCACTATCTAGTTGTGTGAATTCAAAAGCTTTTCGATAAGAGGCCGGAAAAAATAGAATTTGCTTATCAAAGATACTTTCTAGATCACTGAGAAAATAAGAAGCCTCCTCATGAGTCGGCAAAATAAAAACGTACGGACGTACGTGAAGATGATATACAGCCGACGCAACCATTGCGTCTGCGGAACCAATTAAACCTTTAAGATGAACTTTTGGGTTTTTACTTTGGATAACGTTAACGAGCGTCCTTACTTGTTCTGTCTTTCCGTATTTTTCTAGAATTTCTTGAATATTCACCCGGAGAATTACTTTTTATGCGAAGTTAATAAAATAAATAAAATCATTTAGTAACTCATTCCATGTTTCATCGCAAATCCTAAAATAAATTCCATCTCGGCATATAAATCAAATTGTATATCTTCATGGAGTTTGTCAAATTTTCCCGTAACGTTTTTGATTCGGCCAATAGCATATTTTTGCAATTTAAGCCCACTACTTATCGCTGTGGCTTCGAAAAGTTTTGGGAATTTTTCAAAAGATGTTTTTAACAAGTATAAACGGCATTCGATTTCACTTATTTTGTCCTTCGTTACTTTTTCATGTTCATTTATCATACCACTTGCTTGGCGTAAAAGTGCATTAAGCTGACTGTAATTGCTATATATCGGAATGTTTTTGACGGATGTTTCGGCAATTGACAGCAAAGTCTCCAAACTTTTTTTTAGCCTTTCAATTCGATCTTCGAGATCGGATTTATCTTCCAAGAGTTGAAATTGAAGTTGCTTTAATAGCATTTTGTCTTTGTTGATTAGACGTACTAGTAATTTGTCTTTCTCTTTTTGTGCCAGAGAAAGAACCGCCTCCTTAAGGATAGTGTTTTTGTGTAAAGACATATGCTAATCTAAAAAAATATATGCAAAGAATGTCTTTTCAATTTTTAGTAATTTGGCTGTGAAAGTAATTGCTATCTTTGGAGTAGCTAAAAAAGCATTCTTAATTTTTGGTTTCTCTATCGTTTTGGCAAAAGGAAAATTTGTTTTTTTTTATTTGATATTACTGTTCTCTTTGATTTTTAGATCGGGTTTTTCGCAGTCTATTCAGTTTACCCGTTCAGGTGACCGTACATTTTTGATAGAAAATCTGATTGGACAAAAAAAAGATCTCCCAAGAGACTCTGTGCGTCTGGTAACTTATCTGCAGCCGTTAACACAGTATCTATCCACAACGGAGGATAGGGAAGTTGAAGCCGTATATTATATACTTCTTGCAAGTGGTTATGCGAATATTCTGGACCGCATAAACAATACGAGTGACCATAACTACCAAAAAGCAATTGATATCGTACACCCGGCTTCTGCCCTCAAAGCATGGATGTTGGTCGAATATGGATTCTACCTATATGATTTTAGGAACATTAGTAAGGCACAGAATGTGTATCTAAATGCGATCGAAATCATCAAGAGCCTTTCTCCTGAGAAAATTATAATGCCGGATCAAACATATAAAAAGCTTGGATATTTCTTTGGTACGATAGGAGACTACGAAGAGGCTATTACATATCTCGAACATGCAATTCGATATGCGCCTCAAAAATCGAATTTGAGAGCGGAGATTCTTGATAATACCGGAATTTATTATCTGGCCAAGAAAGACACCTCCAGAGCTATGGAACACTTTCGAGAGGCTGAGATGTTAGCACACGAGATCGGTGATTTTGTTCGTAAAGGTAAAACGTTGGGTAATCAAGCCTTAGTATTACGCGACAGAGGGCAGATAAATGAAGCAATTGCGTTTCTAAAGCAAGATATTGTTTATTCGGAACGATATCGGGCAGATCGGAATACAATGTACGCCTCGATACTTTTGGCAGAATTATATGTCAGAAATAGTAATATCAAAGAGGCGAAATTATCGTTGGAAAGAGCAGAGCGATATGCATCATCTAAAGTATACTTAAAGAAATCGGAAAAAGAAATTGTTAAGCTCCGGCTTGAAATAGCTATACGAGAGGGGGATATCTCGGGCGAATTGTTGGCTAGACGTCGGTTAGATGGGTTGTCAAATACGTTACAAAATTGGGATGGCGAATCGGTATTACAGCAAATACGAATCTCGTCAGATAGAAATAAATTTAATCAGGAATTAGTGCGGTCAATAGAACAGTACCACCACGAGCAACTTTCGAAAAGAGTTTTTATTATTATCTGTCTTATACTTGTTGTTGTGATTTTTCTCTCCACATATATTTATAAAAGAAAACTAAGTATAAAAGAACGTAATTATGACGCCATGGTTGCCGATCTTCAGCGCGAGAAGACAGCAATGGATCAAAAGATTGTACAAGCAAGTGAGACTCTTCTCACCTATAAAGGCTATCTACTAGGTAAAAATCAACAAATAGATCGTTTGACGACTGAAATTGACCAAATAAGAATCTCTTCCTCTTCTTTTCTTGAAGAGAAGAATGGACGACTTCAGGCTTTATTGGACTCGCATTTGATGACGGAAGAGAACTGGGGTAATTTTAAAAGAACCTATCAAGTGGATAACCCTATTTTCTATGATCGACTTTTAACGGATTTTCCAGAAATTACAGAATCAAATCTTAGGTATATCTTGTTGGCCAAGTTAGATCTTTCGAATAAAGAGATCTCAAACTTGCTCGGTATTACGAGCGAAGCTATCAAGAAGTCAAGGCAGCGGCTAAAGAAGAAATTAGGATTGATCCGATATCAAGAATTATCTAATCTTATCATGTCAAAAGCGTTAGTAGATTCGTGAAGGTTTTAGTTTCTTGCTATCAGTAAAAAGTACCAATTAAACAGTCAAATATACCACTCATTTCGGAAATGATTTGGTATCTTTGTGTAGATGACGTTAAAAGTGCCAATACTTGATCAATGCGCTCTATCGGGCAATGAGGAACAAAGAATTCTGGTGGAGCGTCTTTCGAGTTATTTGAAAAGAAATCATAATCTTATTTTTCCGCATCAACATAACTTTTATCACTTTGTAATATTTACAAATGGCCGTGGAAAACATACCATCGATTTTGAGGAATATGACGTGCAGCCGTGGCAGGTTTATTTTATGATTCCGGGACAGATTCATACTTGGGATTTTGAGGGAGAAGTAGATGGTTATATCGTGAATTTTAGCGTGGACACATTTCAGACTTTTCTGCTGCAATCAGATTACCTTTCGAATTTTCCGTTCTTTTTAGGTTTGAAGAATAAATCTGTTTTTGTGATTTGCAATGAAAGCCGAGACGCAGTTGTACGTCTAATGGATGAATTAATTGCAAAGCATTTTAAGATGGATTTTGTAAAAGTGTCTTTACTTTATTTGTTTATGCTATTTGAAAAGCAAATGGAACCAAATGAAAAGATTGAAGCTTCATCATATAACTATACATTGCTTAAAAATTTTAGATCTTTAGTAGAAAAGAGGTATAAAGATTTACATTTACCTAAAGAGTATGCCTCGTTGCTTCACGTCACGCCCAATCATCTTAATGCGCTTTCAAGGGAGTATTTGGGGCTTTCCGCGGGAGAGTTTATTCGGAGTCGAATTTTGTTGGAAGCAAAGCGCTTATTAGCGACACGTAGGCATACTATCGGAGAGATAGCCTATGAGTTGAAATTTAGTGATAATTCTTATTTTACGAAGTTTTTTAAAAAAATGGAGGGAATTACGCCCGAAGAGTTTAGAAGAAAATAATCAGAAACAAACAATAGAACTATGCAAGAAACAAAATATATTATTCCCAGTGAATTGAAAAGTGCTGCCATTGGCAAGTGTCCACGCTGTAGAAAAGGGGATATGTTTGTAGGCCCGTTATTGAGTTTCTCATCTAAAAAGATGAGAAGTTCTTGCCCATATTGTAGTCTGAAGTTCGAGAAAGAACCTGGATACTTCTACGTGGCAATGTATGTGAGTTATGTATTTGTCGTAGCGGAGTTAGTTACTGCTTGTGTAGGGACATATATCATTACCCATAATATGGAATCTCCGTGGTTGTACCTTACTGTTGCGGTATTGGCTACTATAATCTTGGCTCCCTTCAATTATAGGTACTCACGCATCGTATTGATGTATTGGTTAACACCGGCATTTAAATATAGGCCGGAGCGATATGCTGATGTGAAAGAAGGAGGGGGCGCCGCCTAACAAATATGCCGGTGTGCAGATACGCGGATTCGCAAATTCTCAAATAAGCGAATCCGCGAACAACTGCTAATTATTCAATCGGATTTTCTTTTAGATAATTTTCCCATTTCCAAGCGGAAGACATCATCTCCTCAATGCCGAGCTGGGCTTTCCAACCTAGTTCGCTGGATGACTTGGTGACATCTCCATATACTTTTACAATATCGCCTTCTCTTCGTGGACCAACCTCATAATTTAACGTTTTACCGGAGACTTTCTCAAAAGCCTTGATTGCTTCAAGGACAGAGTATCCTTTTCCGGTACCGACATTGAATACATCGTATTTTCCGTTTGGATTACCTTTTTCTAAAAGTTGAATCGCAGCAACGTGTGCTTTTGCCAAGTCTACAACATGAATAAAATCCCGTATACAATAGCCGTCAGGTGTATCAAAATCATTTCCAAAGACGGTTAACTTTTCGCGTTTTCCGATGGCGGTCTGCGTGATGAAAGGCAGTAGATTTTGGGGTACGCCCAGTGGCAATTCACCGATTAAGGCCGACTCGTGCGCACCTACCGGATTGAAATAACGTAGTGCGATTATGTTGTAGTTGTCGTATGCAGCAGCAGATTCCGCGAGGATTTCCTCTGCGATCTGTTTGGTATTGCCGTAGGGAGAGCTGGCTCTCTTCACTGGCGCAGATTCTGTAACGGGTAATGCATCTGGCTCACCATATACCGTACAGCTTGAAGAGAATACAAAATTGATTTTCTTCTCCTGGTAGGCTTCCAACAAATTGATGAGGGAGAAAAAATTGTTGTGATAATATTTTAATGGTTTTTGAACGGATTCGCCCACGGCTTTTGAAGCCGCAAAATGAATAATGCCACTGATGTCGGGATTTTTATTGATGAATGCTGTGGTTTGTTCGGTGTCGCATAGGTCAAATTGATGAAACTCGGGTGTTACGCCGATAATTTTTTCGATCTGTGCTAAGATTTTGCGGCTTGAATTGGATAAATTGTCAATAATTACAGGTGTATATCCTGCTTTGTAGAGTTCCACTACTGTATGGGAACCAATATAACCTGTGCCTCCGGTAACTAATATTTTGCTCATTTATATGTTGATTTGTTGTTTTACTTGGTCTTTTAATTTTTGTTTGTAATACGCTATCGTTTGTATTAAGCCTTCTTTTCTGGATACCTGTGGTTCCCACCCCAGTATTCGTTTTGCCTTTGTAATATCGGGTCTTCGCTGCTGCGGGTCGTCTACAGGTAAAGCTTCATAGATGATCTTTGACTTGCTTTCTGTTAAGGCTATGATCTCTTCTGCAACCTCCTTGACAGACAGCTCTTCTGGGTTACCAATGTTCAATGGCTCATGGTAGTCGGTGTGTAATAGTCTATATATACCCTCAATTTGGTCGGAAACATAGCAAAACGATCGCGTCTGTTTGCCGCTGCCAAATACCGTTAGGTCTTCATTCCTAAGGGCCTGTGCAATGAAGGTAGGTAAAGCTCTTCCGTCCTCCAGTCGCATACGTGGGCCGAATGTGTTGAAGATACGTACGATCCTTGTATCCAGTCCATGAAAATTATGATAAGCCATAGTCATGGCCTCTTGGAAACGTTTCGCTTCGTCGTAGACACCCCGGGGACCGACAGGGTTCACGTTTCCCCAGTATTCTTCTGACTGCGGAGAGACGGTTGGATCGCCGTATACCTCGGAAGTTGAAGCAACCAGAATACGCGCTTGCTTTTCTTTAGCTAGTCCTAACAGATTGTGTGTGCCTAGTGAACCAACTTTCAAGGTCTGAATCGGAATGCGTAAATAATCTATCGGGCTGGCGGGCGAAGCAAAATGAAGAATGTAATCCAGCTCTCCGGGTACGTGTACAAATTTGGAAACATCATGGTGATGGAATTCAAAATTCGCCATATGGAAAAGGTGTTCGATATTTTCAATGGCTCCGGTAATCAGATTATCCATCGCAATAACTTGATAATTTTCGTGAATAAAACGATCACAAAGGTGTGAACCCAAAAATCCTGCTGCACCGGTTATAAGTATTCTTTTTTGAGCCTTCTGTTGCACTTTGTCGTGAATTAGAAAAGGTTTAATATCTTTGACGAATATAAGTATTATTTCATTAATATGCGGATACTGTACGATCTGGGAATTGTTTTTTACGGTATGATACTACGGTTGATAGCTCCTTTTCATGCCAAGGCACAACGTTGGGTAGACGGTCGAAAAGGGCTGTTAAAACACATAAAACACACGGTTGAAAAAGGTCAGGAACATATCTGGTTTCATTTTGCTTCCTTAGGAGAGTTCGAGCAAGGAAGGGCACTTTTGGAACAGATCAGAAAGAAATATCCTCATGAAAAAATTGTAATAACTTTTTTCTCGCCCTCAGGCTATGAGATTCGCAAAAACACCGCGCTAGCGGATTATGTGTTTTATTTACCTGAAGATTCTGCGTGGAATGCACGCAACTTTATAGAAGCCATCAACCCTAAATTTGCCGTTTTTACCAAATACGAATATTGGTATCATTATTTTAATGAACTCCATAAACGCAAGATTCGTTTGCTTATGATTTCGGCCATTTTTCGAGAGGAGCAACTGTTCTTTAAACCATATGGCGGATTTTACCGTTCTATTCTCGAAAAAGTTTCCTTTTTCTTTACCCAAAATACGGATAGTGTCCATATGTTAAAATGGATTGGAATTACGCATGCAGGTTTGGCGGGAGATACCCGATTTGATCGGGTCGTGGAGTTGCCCAAAAAACATCAGGAAATTCCGTCTATAAAACATTTTGTCGGTAAACAGCAGGTGCTGGTTGCTGGCAGTACATGGCCAGCAGATGAAACCTTATTAAAGCAGTTAGCTTCACAATATCCCTTGTGGAAGTTTATTCTTGCCCCGCATGAGGTAGATCAGAATCATATCACAGCTTTGTGTAATCTCTTTCCGCAAGCCATGAAATTCTCCGCATTGTCGACGTACAGTCCTGCACAAATTGAAGCGAATCAGATCCTGATTATTGATAATATTGGCATGTTATCGTCTCTTTATTGCTATGGTGATGTAGCCTACATAGGAGGCGGTTTTGGAGCGGGTATCCACAATACACTGGAAGCCGCAACTTACGGTATTCCCGTTATCTTTGGACCGAAATATGGGAAGTTTCAGGAAGCAGTTGATCTCGTTACATTGATGGCGGCATTCTCGGTTACAAATTACAATGAATTGCAGGGCATTTTTCTGTCGTTTCAAGAGCAGGAGCGTCGACAGTTATATGGAGAGGCGGCCGGCGCATACGTGAAACAGCGTGCTGGAGCGACCCAAATCATTATGAAATATCTGGAAACGGAAAGGCTATTGTAGTGAATGAAGAAGGTATTGGCTACTGCAACCAATACCTTCTTAACACTCGATTAGCACAGCTTAAATCGTACACTGTAAACTAAATTTTTGGGACAACCTATTTATTGTTTACCATCTAATAAAGTCCCCTTTTTTAATGACTTAACAGCGTGGTCCACTGCTCTCGCGGTGAGTGCCATATAGGTCAATGTCGGGTTTTGCGTCGCTGTTGATGTCATACATGCGCCATCTGTTACATAAACATTCTTACAGAGGTGAAGTTGATTCCATTTATTCAATAACGAAGTCTTCGCGTCGTTGCCCATCCTAGCCCCACCCATCTCGTGAATATCGTTTCCGGGTCGACGGGAATCATTTGATGTCCTAATATTCTTAAATCCGGCAGCCTCATACATCACAGTCATCTGTTCGTAATAATCTTTGCGCCTTTGCCAATCGTCTTCGGCGTAATCCACAGAAATATGTAAGAGCGGCACGCCCCATTTATCGGTTTTACTTGCGTCTAACCACACTTGATTACTTTCCTTGGGGATAGTTTCCGCCATCATATGAGAATGTATGCGCCAGTTACTCCATTTTGAATCATCAAGTAATGCATTCTTGAGCGCATCACCCACACCGTTGGTATCCCGAACCTGTGAACGATTGGCACTGAAAGCTGCTGCCCAACCGCGCAAGAAAGCTGTTTCCTGACGATCCACATTACGGAAGTTCGGGATATACCCCCCACCGGCTGGATTTCGACCATCTGTTCGATATTCGAGAAGACCATCATATTCCGCACTGATACGTGCGGTGTAGTTGTGAAAAGCAATATATTTTCCTAGCAGTCCGTTGTCATTTCCTAGTCCTTCTGGAAAACGGTCCGACTTAGAGTTGAGTAGAATAAGATTGGTATTTAAAGCCGCAGCATTAACAAAAATTACCTCAGCGAAGAAATCTATTTCCTCCAGTGATTCTGTGTCAATTACTTTTACACCTTTCGCTTTGCCCGATTCTTGGTCGTACAGTATCGAATGCACTACCGAATGGGGACGTAAGGTGAGATTACCCGTTTTTTGTGCCCAAGGAAGAGTAGAGGCATTGCTGCTGAAGTAACCTCCAAAAGGACAACCACGCTGGCACAGTACGCGGTGCTGACATTTTACACGTCCCTGCTGAAGATGGATAGGCTGTGGATCGGAGAGGTGTGCGCACCTCGCACTGATGACGTGCCTGTTTTTAAAGTGCTGATTGACGGATTGACGGAAATAATCTTCCGCCGCATTCAACGGGTAACCCGGTAAAAAATCACCATCCGGGAGTGTAGATAGGCCATCCTTATTGCCCGCAATACCAACGAAACGTTCTACGTAACTGTACCATGGATCGATATCATGATACCGGATAGGCCAATCGACCGCAAAGCCGTCACGTGCAGGTCCTTCAAAATCATATTCGCTCCAGCGCTGCGTTTGTCGTGCCCATATCAATGATTTTCCACCAACCTGATATCCGCGAACCCAATCGAAATCTTTCTCCTGAATATAAGGATGTTCCTCATCTTTCGCGAAAAAATGTTGCGTGTCCTCTCTGTACGCGTAACATCTGTTGGCAATCGGATTCGTTTGCTTATCGGCATAGGTTATTTCATTACGATGTTCCAATTCATATGGATAGAGGTTGGTCGTTGGGTAGTCTTTGACATGTACCACATCGCGTCCCCGTTCGAGGACGAGTGTTTTTAACCCTTTTTCGGTGAATTCCTTTGCCGCCCAACCTCCACTTGCTCCGGATCCGATTACAATAGCATCGAAAACGCGCGTCTTTACACCATCTATATTTAAGTTTGCCATTCTTTTATGTGTTCTCTCTTATTTTGTTTCTGTTCTCTTCTACGGGCCGTCAGGCCATTTTTACATAGCCATTATATCGACCGGGAACTAACTCGTATTTTTTTAAGTCAGTCATCACATACTTCGAATTCACAAACCCCTGTATGGTGCGGCGTTTCGTAATGGCATAAAACCGTTTTATCTGTTCATCTTTTACGTCCTTCATCTCTTCTAAAAAGGCAAGGCGCTTATCTGGTTCCAGTTTGATAAAATCGTTTCCCATTTTCTCGCGCGCATAGGTAGAAAATGAAGCCAATCCAGCCATAAAAGCTGCTTGATCTTCTGGATTATGACAATCATCCACCATTTTCAAAACAAAGAGGTGTAGTAGTAATTCCCGTCCTCCAGAGGTATTAGAAGAGGGTATAATCGTCTCAACTAGCTCGGCTAGCAAATTTTCATGTTCTTCCTCTATCACCAAATGGGTCAGTTCAATAGTTGGCTTGCCCGATTTTCGATAGCAGGCTGGAAGCAAAAGTGTACCGCCTGCGATAAACAATAACCTGCGAATGGCGATTCTTCTGTTGATCAAATCCATATATAATCCTTTCTGTTTGAAATTACGATTTAATTCTAATATCCTCCATATTTTGCTTATGGTTTGGATAAGATCTGTTTATTTTCCAGCAGCATCTTTTGAAGAGCGCTATAGGGTATATCTTGCACGCCGATACCTTGGTCAATAGCCAAAGATGCGGCTAAAGCTGCACTTTCTCCCAGTATCATGAATACCGGTTCCATACGAATGCTCCCAAAAGCGATATGTGAACTGGAGACACATACCGGAACAAGAAGATTTGTACATTCTTCTTTCTCGGGTACGAGTGAACCATAGGATATTTTATAAGGCCCCTTCTTGGGCTTCACACCGATATCTCCTTCATTCTGAACATACCCGTCAGCCTTTACGTATCGCTGCACATTGTGCGAATCCAGCGAATAAGACCCCATGCCTACAGGGTCAGAAATCTCACTTTCGCTGAATGTATCGTGTTCGGTCATTATGTGCTGGCCTACCATGCGACGTGCCTCCCTAATGTATAACTGATGGGGCCAATGTCCATTGTCTGTAAATTCGTCTTTCGCTAAGCCCCATTGTGCCATTTCCCTGCGCACATCAGCCGGTACTTTTTCGTCGTTAGCCATGAAATACAGCAATCCTTTTTGATAATCTTCATGTTCTTTGATTAGTTCTTTACGACGTTCGTAACTCGCTTCAGGATAATCGTAATTCATACCAATAAAATCCGTGCTAAAGGGGCCATGGTTGTTGGTGTCCGTTTTACGATTGGGGATTGGGTCGAATTTACGAAAGGTCTCACGCCAGCCCGATGCGAAAACGCGCGCCAGTAGCTCATAGTTTTCCGGATTATAATTACCTGGTTTCGGAAAGGGAACGCGGTTATCGGGGTGGTTACTTAAACACATCCGGAAGCAATAGGCCTGCAACCGATCATCACCCTCCCCGTAGACACCTGGATCCTCAGCGGACACCCCGTATAAAAGTCCACTCGTGCTATCACCCGCTATTATGTATGGACTAATGTCGCTCTTAAACCAGTGGTCGTGGTGTAATACTCCAGTTTGTATGCCATTCCATTTCTCTCCGTATACACTATTCGCCTCGCGTCCCACGTGGTAGCTCACATCTGCAGCCGCCATTAAATCTCCCTCGTACGTGGCATCGATAAACATCTTTCCCTTAAACGTTTTTCCACTTAAGGTCGTAATGGAAACAATACGGTCGCCCTTTTTCGTCACGCCACTCTCCCGGTCTAACCATTCATCTCGCCAAACTTCCAGCTCGTATTCTTTTACATAATCCTCAAAGACCTGTTCGGCTACATGGGGTTCGAAAATCCACATCGTACGCTCGTTACCATCTATTGCTGCTGTACCTTGGCCTTTGTTGCCGTATTCCGACTGACCTTGCCAGCGCCAAGCTGCGCTATCCTGATAGTGCATATACACACGATGATAGAAATCGCGTGCTAGCCCCCCGATGACCGATTTATCACCTGTATCCGTAAACCCAAGCCCCCCTGATGACAATCCGCCCAAGTGTTTGTCGGGCGATATGACGATGACCGATTTCCCCGATTTTTTTGCCTGTACTGCAGAAATAATACCCGCTGATGTGCCGCCATAGACAATCAGGTCTGCTTGATATTCATTTGAATGCAATTGGTTGCAAGAAACAAGTAGTCTTATGATAACCATAGCCAATAGTGTTTTCCTCATGTTTTCTATTTATCTGTTACATTTAAGTTTAAAAATTCTATTATCTCCGGTGCGATGACCTCTTCTCCACCCTTCTTATTGGGATGTAAGCCATCCGGAACGTACTGCCTGAAAACCTCTTCCCCCTGATCTAAGATATTCTGCCAATTGGTGTAATGGTCGATAAGCATTACCTTTTTTTGCCGTGCTACTTCCCGATACATCGCATAATACGCTGATAGATCTGGTCTAAAAGTAGCAGATTTTCCGATAGGCATATTCATAACCTGTAAAAAGATGTCGCAGGAATCGCTATAAAGCCGTACGCGGTCAATCATATATTCCAGATTCAATTTAGCAAGCGCAACCGATGTCCCGTATTCTTTAAACGCGTCGTTTATACCGAACTCTATAAACACTGCATCCGGCTTTTTGGCAATGACACTATCTTCGAAGTTTTTGACGCCCCAGACAGACCACATCCCGCCCTTACCGGCGAGCGTATAGTGGATCAGATTATCTCCATACTCCTCCGCAATACGTGCTTCGACGACATCCATCCATGCCCTTCCATTTCCACCGCTGGACAAACTGGTTCCATATACTACGATATGTTGCGGTTTACCGCTTTTCAATTGTTCCATCATGCGAGATTGACATAAAGCAGAGAGAGATAACAATATACTGCAAAGTGTCACCATTAATTTCATCTCTATTTTCGTTTAATAAGTTTTCGCGTAACCATTCTATTATGCGTTTTCAATATTACATATTATCCCACCCGTTGGATTGTTGTGGATAAGGATCGCCAGCAATAACAGACTCGATTTGTTTCAACGGAATTGGGCGCAATACGTGGAAATCCTGTATATTATCCTTAGGCAGGGTGTGATTTGTCCATTTTGTCGTAAAGAACCCATGCTTCCGTACGCGCTCAACCAATTTTTGTGTGCGAACAAGGTCGAACCAGCGCAACTGTTCTCCACAAAGCTCACGTGTTCTTTCATCAAGAATATAATCGATGGTTATATCTCCGGGAGCAATCATCAGGTCGTCAATATATTCTTCCTTCGAGGCAGCTCTTTTACGAAGTTCGTTGATGTAATAAGCAGCTCCGTTGTTTGTCGAATTATTACCCAGTTTAAAAGCAGCTTCGGCAGCGATAAGGTATGTTTCAGCCAAACGATATACGATGATTGAACGCTGAGAGTCGAACGAAAGACTTGCACGATTGGGATCCAAAAACTTCTTCATGGTTGGGAATGAAGGGTCAGTGTAGTTTTCGGGCGTGAGTATATAGTAATTTGTCGCCCCTATGTCTTCTCTGGTCATGTTTTTGCCGGGAAGATAACCTGCAAGGTTACCTTTTGCTCCACTTCTAACGGCAGAATACTTGGTGTTGCCGACATAAAATTCCTGCGTTCTATTCTGAAAATCCACTGGAGCATTCCACGCGCTTTGAAACGTAGCGTAATAGCGCGAATCTTTGTCTACATCGCCAAAGGCTTCATTATAAAGCCAGGTTGTTCCATGGTATCGCGCATAAACACGTCCATCTTCTATCTGTTGAACATTACCGCTACCATTAAAATTAAAATAACCGGCAACAAAGACATGTGAAAGATGATTCATATTGGCGTCCGCTTCCGGTACACCATAAATCGGATCGTTTGTCATCTGTACACTATACAATATTTCCTGATTATTTTCATTACCGGGTTTATGGATATCTGCATATTTTGGCATAAGCTTGACGCCTATTTGCTCGCCATCCTCAATTAGTGCTGTTGCTACATCATATGCCTGCTGGAAATCGGTAGATTGGGCGGCACTGCTCCATCCACGGGTGAGATACACTTTTGCCAGTAGATGACGGGCTAAAGCTTGTGTAACACGGCCTGTATTGGTATCTTTCGCTCCTGCGGGCAGGTTACCCGGCGTTGTACAATACAAAAGGTCTTCGATAATAAAATCGTATACATCGGCCATAGGGTCTCGCTTAGCCTCTTTTATAATCCCATCATTATAGGTACGGTTCAATGTTACATCGCCAAAGAATTGCACCAAACGAAAATAAAGCAAAGCCCGGAAGAATTTGGTCTCCGCCAGCATAGTTGTTTTTTTGGCTTCTGTAATGCCCGTCATGTCTTGCCCAAAGTGCACAAGACCATTGCAGGTATTGATCAATGTATACGAGGATCTCCAGTAGGCATAAATATAGTCCGAACTGGGTTTGTAATTTGCCGTATAATTGCCAAAATTATAAATGTCACCCGAAGAACGGCTGTAGAACTCATCGGTTCCGGTGACCGTCAACATATGAATAGCATTGATGGGACCATAGAAAGCGCGCATTCCTCCATAAACACCATTTAATCCAAGCTCAAATCCCTGTGGTGTATTAAACGACTCGGGTGTAATTTTTGAGTGATTTTCCTCTTCCAGAAAATCCGTGCACGCCGTGACGAATAGTAACGGTAGACCTATTAATAAAAATATTAGATTTTTCATTTTCATCTCGTAATTAAAAAGTTATATTAATACCAAATAACATTTGCCACGATGGAGGAACCACTGTACCCATCACACGGTTGGTCTCCGGATCGAGACCTTTATATTTGTTCACATATTCTGAGAAGAAGGTCAACGGGTTTGTAGCGGTTGCATATATGCGGGCCCTGCTTAATCCTATTGATCTAAGAGGTTGATCGGGTAAAGTATAACCCAATGTCACTGTCCGTATCTTGAGGTAAGACGCATCGAATAGTGTAAGCGTTCCTTTATAAGGTATGCTCTGCACCCTGTTGTTTGGAGCTGGCCAACGCGCACCTGTATTTTCCGGGGTCCAATAGTCCACATCCAGATTGTTTGTATAACCACCTAACAGCGAGTTTTGTCCGCCGCCATAGAGTTCAGACCTAAGTAAACCACCCTGGCGGAAATTCATCACTACTGTAAAGTCAAAGTTCTTATAGGCCAGGGTATTTGTCCATCCACCTTCGAAGTTGGCCTGATGGCTTCCCAATACTTTGCGGTCATTGTCGTTGATTATGTCATCAGGCACACCATCGGGTCCACTGATGTCGGACACTTTAATAGTCCCTATCACGGATTCGTCGCCCGAGGTTTTAAGTCCGAAGCTTTCGGCCAGCGCCCTGTCTTCAGGAGTATCTTGCCAGATACCCAATCCTACGTATTCGTAAAAAGATCCTAGTGGATGACCGACAAAGAGGTTGTCAGAAATCAATTGGTCTACTCCTTCAGTAAGCTGCACAACCTTATTCCGGTTAAAGTAGATATTGAGATCCGTACTCCACTGGAATTTATTCTTGCCGTCGCCATTGAAAATATCCATACGGACATTCGTCTCAAACCCTACATTTTCTGTTTTACCTACATTGTAAGGGATAGCTGTACTGACACCACTTGTTGCAGGAGGAGTGAAATTCATCATCAAATTGTTGGAGTATTGTTTGTAGGCTTCAATAGAACCGGTAACCCGATTTTTCAGAAAGCCAAAATCTATACCCGCATTGTAACTGGCCGTACGTTCCCACTTCAGCTCCCTATTGGAGGCCGCTGTCGGATAATATCCCAGTACACCCTGCGAACCGAAGATATACCTGTTGCTACTCATATTGCCCATGGTGTCATAAGGATCCACGTTGGTGTTGCCGACTTCACCATAACTTAGACGCAGTTTCAACTGCGACAATATATGAGCGGTTCTCTCCATAAACTGTTCATGGCCTATGTTCCACGCAAGGGCAGCAGAAGGAAAATAGTGCCACTTATTACCTTGGGCCAGACGGGAAGAGCCATCGGCACGAAGTGTCGTCGTCAGGTAATAACGTTGGTCATAATCATAATTAAGACGTCCCATGTAAGAAAGCATGCTCCACTTGCTATATTCTCCACCTCCTTTATGGTTTTCAGCCGTACCTGGATTGTAGTATCCTACTTGATTGGTCGGTACGTTTTCATAGTTCAGGTCGAAATCCTGTGCTTCCCTTTCTCCGGCACTAAACAACGCCGTAACATTAAAATTATGCTTCTCTACTTTTTTATCATACGTCAAAAGGTTTTCAATAGTATAGTCTATAAGCGAAGCGGATTCGTTATAGCCATAATTCGATGACTGGCGACGCTGGCTTGTCCCTTGCTGATAGTAACGTTGCAATGTGGTCTGCGATAACTGTACACCCGCATTGAGCCTGTATTTAAAGCCATGTGTGAAATCTACATCTAAATATCCTGTCGTAAATGTTGACAACCGTTTGCGGTCATCCTGAATCGCTCCTGGACGAAGATCCATGAGGGGATTACTCATCAGGTCATTTGGATGTACTTTTTCCCGTATCGATCCATCGTCCAAATAGGGCGATAGGAGCGGACTGAGTGAAAGCGCATCGCCCATCGGATTCAGACTTTCTCCTCTACTTATATAGTAGGTGTTCAATGTGTTAAACCCTAATTTGAGGTACTTGTTTATGGTGTGATCCATAGATAATTTCAGGGTTGCACGCTCCATCGACTGTAAATCGTATATACCTGTCGATTTAAAATATCCCAACGATGTAGCATATTGGGTATTTTTCGATCCGCCTGCTATACCGATCTGATGATTGTTGATGACTGGATCCTTGTCATACAACTCTTTTTGCCAGTCAGTATATACACCTCTGTCATAACCTTCGATTTCTCCATCAAGTCCTCCCTCGAATACACGTTGTAATATTCTGGGATCGTCGATACCTGTGTAACTGTCCGAATTTTTGTAACGGTTGTACATGGACCATTTCCGTAGTTGCATATACTCATCTGAATTCATAGCATCATAAAACCCTAACGGCTTGCTAACTCCTACGTATCCATTATAAGTCACTGCAGCCTTTGCCGCTTCTACTCCACGCTTGGTCGTCATCAGTATAACGCCATTGGCTCCGCGCGAACCATAGATTGCTGTTGACGAAGCATCTTTAAGAACAGTAACTGAAGTGATATCATCTGGTGAAATATTGTTCAGCATACCTAAATCGTAAGGAATACCGTCCACAACCAAAAGGGGGTCATTGCCTGCAGCGATCGATCGCGTACCGCGGATACGGATCTCAGGGGTATGTGCCGGATGTGTTGAACCTCCACTTCGCTGTATGTTCACCCCTGATCCTGCACCTTGCAGGGCCATTGCAATATTTGCGGCAGGCGTATTACGGATTGTTTGTTCATCGATTACGTTGACGGCACCTGTTAAATCAGATTTCTTCACCGTGCCGTACCCCACAACGACCACTTCGTCCAAATCACTGATTTCTTGCTCCAAGGTTATATCTATAACAGATCTACCTCGCACGGCTTCCTCTTTACGTACGAAACCTACAGACTGAAAAATGAGTGTTCCGTCTGATTTAACAGCTATGCTGTAGCTTCCATTATCCGATGTAGCTACGGCGGAAGTTGTTCCTTCCGCCGATACAGAAATCCCCGCCAATACAGTTCCATTTGCATCGCGGACGGTACCTGTTACCACATTTTCTTGAATATGCATATTGGATTCCCTTTCCTCCGATTGTTGGTGGATATGTTTGCGTCTTTCAGTCTCCTTTTCTTTCAGTACGATCGTTTTATCCATAATAACGTACGTAAGGGGCAGTCCTTTAAGACATTCGTCCATCACGGTTTCGAGGGTAGCATTTTTAAGATTAATATTAACTTTCCGGGTATCATTCAATCGTTTTGCTGAATAAAAAACCGTCCGGTCGGTCTGCTTCTTAATTTCGCGAAAGACTTCCTTCATGGAAATGCCATTTTGCTGAAGCGTAACGTGGTGTTGTGCCACACTACGCGCTCCAACCTGCATAACGAAGAAGATAATAATTGTTAGCGTGAGCTGAATGCGCATAAGCACCTGAGTTTTTAACACCCGCTGAAGCGGGAAAGTAATTTTTTCGTACATTTACAGTAATGTTTGGTTCAATTGAATAACTAGATTTATACGTTGTCCTGAACATTTTCTGCCTTGCAGATATTGCCGAAAGTGTTGGTCGCACTTTCGGCTTCTTGTTCACTTTATTGTTGTCAAATTATAACATACACTATGCTTAAATTTTTATATTAGTTTTTGATTTTATTGCGGATGATCACGGTTCTATTTTTAACTTCGAATGTTAAACCGCCCGCCTCCTGCATAATATCCAGGACCGTCCGTAGGTTACCGTACCTCGAAATACTTCCGGAAAAAACCTCATTGGAAGGCAGATATTTGCTGTTATCAATTTCGAAGTCGTACCAACGGGCTATCCTCTCCAACACCTCTTCTGCAGTCTCATCCCGAAATACAAATTCGCCGTTCTTCCAATCGACATAATCGTGTACATCCACCTTACTTTTTTCAAGTCCATTCTTTCCATTTTTTCCCTGCTCCCCTGGAAGAAGTGTCAATTCTTCACCAGATCGAGGTGTTTCGACACGAACTTTACCATCCACCAAGGTGGTCTTCGTTTCCTCTTCATCGTGATAAGCCGAAATATTAAACTCCGTACCTAAAACGGTGATCGTTTGGTTGGCGCTAACGACTTTAAATGGTTTAAAATGTGCAGCCGTGTTATCTGTTTGTACACGTTTTACATCGAAATAAGCCTCTCCCTCCAATTCCACGATGCGCTCTCCTTTAGCGAAATGGGTAGGATATTTTAGCGTTGATTCGGCGTTTAACCACACCGTTGTTCCGTCGGTTAGCGTAACTTTATATGTTCCGCCACGTGGTGTACTTAGCGTCAACCATTGCGGAGAAGGTGATTCCAATGCTAAAACAGTGGATGTTCCATCATTATACGTGATCTCTTTTTCATCGACGATAATGCCACTACGACTTTCGTCCAAGGTAAGTATCCTGCCGTCGGCAAGTATTATCTTTGCTTTATTTCCTCCCGGCATAATATCTATTTCAGACACAACGGTATCATCAGCTTTCGGGGAGAATGTAAACCATGAAATCCCGATCATCCCTGATATAAATACGGCCGCAACATAAGGAAGCCAGCGATTTAAATCTGATTTCTTTTTCGATGCGATATGTTTTCTCAACTTTAATTTTACCTTATCGGTCAGGTCCTCTGTTTCCCCAGAAAGATTGTGCGCGATCGTGTTCGAGAATTCTTTCCGCAAAAGATGATCAAATGCCTCAGGTATACCATAGTCTTTGAAATAATCCAGCATGGCCTTCAACTCCTCCTCAGAAATAGAAAGGTCTATATATTTTCTACATAATACTTCGATATCGTACTGGCTCTTACCCATTATAATTTTTGGCTAACTGTATTATTACACCTCAAATGCAAAAAGCAAGCAACGGAAATAGGATGTATTTTACAATGTGCTGGTAGTCAGTGGGAAAAAATTAAAAAATGATAAAAATAAAAGTGAGATATAAAATACTGGTAAGTTCAGTTTGATTTTTCAGTTCCCCTTTTAAGAAAATGTTAGCATTTCTGATGTGGCTATTAACGGTCGTTATGGAAATTTTAAGTCGTTCACTTACCTCTTTGTAACTTAGTCCTTCAAGCTTACAAAGTTCATAAACTTTTTTCTGTTGAGGTGGTAAGCGATCTAACAATGTTTGAAGCAATTGTTGCGTTTCCTTATGTTCTATCCATTCTTCCACGATATTATTATCCGTTGACCTAAAGTAGGTAAGAAATTCCGCTCGCAAACGACTGTCATTCGCCAATTTACGAAACACATTTTTCGATTTATTTATGGCACTCCGGTACAAGTAGGCTGGAACGGACTTTGAGGCATCCATCTCATGACGCTTCTCCCATAACATCATAAACACCTCTTGCAACACCTCCTCAGCTAATTCATAGGAACGCAACAGCCGAACGAGATGCGGCGCGAGTTCATTTTTATAGCGATCATAAATCTCCAAAAAAGCTTTTTCGTCATCATCATTCAATAAGATAACCAATGCTTCATCCGTATGATTTCTTAGGTTTTTCATATCCCATTCTTACTAACAAGAAGTTGTTATTTACGACTTTTGATTTATAATATAGCGATCTCTAATTGCGCGCTGTGAATATACGAAATTATGCTGTCTTTTGGTAACTTTTAACTTTACCGCACATCCTTAATATGACGAGGGCCTTTTTCATTTGTTTTTAAAGCACCCTTAGCCAGCCCGGCCCTTTCCCCCTTTTTCCATTCTCTAGGAAGCCGGTTTCCATGCACATCATCTCGATCAGGTGTTGGGTTCTGTGGCACAGAATCTCCTGTTTCGGCAACCCATTGATCCATTACTTTTCGCAAATAAACGAGGGAATTCTGGTGTTTTTTATCGGAAACGAGATTGTTAAACTGATATGGATCAGCAGGTAAATAGTACAACTCTTCCTGTTCCCGAGGTTTCTGAAAGACATCTTCTTGTTCTGGGGAAGTCAAGTCCTTATCGTAGGCATCCCACAATTCGCTTCCTGCAGGAAACTGTCGTGTAGATTCACCGACCAAATTCTGGCGCTCGGGAAATTCATTTCTGATGTATACCCAGTCCTTGTGCCTAACCATTCGTTCATGGGCTTGAAAGACGTGCCAATTGTGTTCTGCAAACGCAAAATCACGGTGTTCCGGTCTTCCGCCGTCGACTAAAATGGAATGAAAGCTCACGCCCTGTATATTATCATGGACGTCATTACCTGCTAATGTTAGAACCGTAGATGCAATATCTACTGCGCTTATTAAAGCGTTAGTTTTACCTTTATGTACATTAGGGCCATAAATAATAAATGGCGTCTTTATACCACTGTCATATAATCTTCCTTTGCTTCTAGGGAACGGTCTGCCGTTATCACTCATAAAGATGATATAGGTATTCTCCAAGATGTTCTGCTTCTTTAATTCCTTGACAATTTCCCCTAGGTAATAGTCGGCGCGCGACACTTCGTGGTAATATGCGGCAAGATCCTGACGTGTCTTTGGTCCATCGTATAACATCGGTGGCACGATGATATCATCGGGACTGTATATGGGGCCCTTATCGTTAATCTGCCAGTCTCGATGCGCATCGTGTGAGGCAAACCAAAAGAAAAAAGGCTGATTTTTCGGTCTGTTTTTTATAATCTGGTTCCAATCTCCTTCGCCACCTGGCCCCTTGCCCGGTGAGATCGTATCAAACGCATGCTTCGTTTGTGGCCCCATATGGTTTTTGCCGGATAACACCGTATAATAGCCGGCTTCCTTCAGGAGCTGCGGAAACATGACCTGTCCGCTAGGAAGTGGATCGTGTAGTTCGGGCGCCCCGGTATTGTGGGGGTATCGCCCTGTAATAATACTGGAGCGACTTGGGCTACAGCTACTGGTCGTCAGATACGCGTTTTCGAACTTAAGTCCTAACTTAGCCAAACTGTCGATATTTGGTGTTTTAACATTAGGATCTCCGTAACAACCTAAATCGTTCCATCCGATGTCGTCGGTGATGAAAAATATAAAATTTGGCTTTGTTGTTGTTTCTTTATTTGCTGTATGTTGTGCAGCTGCTTGGATTGGTTGCTGTAAGGCCAGCCCTATAGTAAGGGAACCTAAAATTTTAGAAATAGCCTTTATCTTCATGCGTATGTTGTTAGTTTGTATCGGCACGTTGGTTTTAATTTTACGAATTTACAATGAAATCCTTTTACATGAAGTAGCTTATTCTTTTTCGAATTAGTATCGGGTATCGTTTATAAAAATTAGCTTTACACAATTTAATACTCAAATTTCCCAAATGTCTTCCGGAAAAAAATATCTCTCTGTATCAATAAAATGTGAAATCGTCTCAATATGTTTTTTGATAGCATAGACGATTGCTGCTTAGTTAGATTTGCTGCTGAGACAAAAAATCAATTTATTGATACAATTAACGGGTTTTCTTAGGTAAATATTAGTAATATTTGTATGGTCGAGTGACCATAATCGAACAAAAAGACCTCTTATGAATTATATCAATTTACGACTACAGCTTCTTATAGCTTTTCTTTGTTTTATTGCGTTTGCAAACGCCCAATACCAGCTTCCTGATTGGACATTGGGTCCTTTCATACGTCCAGAAGGGGCCAATCCAGTGATATCGCCTAACCCGGAAAGCACTTTTTTCGATCCGATGAGCAAGCAAAATATAGCTTGGGAAGCGAGCGATGTGTTCAATCCAGGAGCGGTGGTGAAAAATAACCGGATTTACGTGCTCTATCGAGGAGAAGATAAATCTGGTATGGGTATTGGTAAACGCACATCGAGATTGGGCATCGCCGAAAGTAAAGATGGAATCAACATGAAAAGAAGCAGCAAGCCGATCTTTTATCCCGACGAAGACACACAAAAGGAAAATGAATGGCCGGGTGGATGCGAAGATCCACGCATCGCTGTTACCGATGGTGGCCTATATGTGATGACGTACACGCAATGGAACAGAAAAGTAGCACGCCTAGCTGTTGCCACATCGAAAGACTTAAAGAATTGGACAAAGCACGGCCCCGCATTTCAACAAGCACACAATGGAAAGTTTAAGGATATGTTCTGTAAATCAGGTTCCATCGTTACCAAAATCAACAACGGAGAGCAGGTGATCACCAAGGTAAACGGGAAATATATGATGTACTGGGGTGAGCGCTTTATGAATATTGCTACGTCTGATGATTTGATTAACTGGAAACCTACCTTGAATGAAAAGGGTGATCTGGATCTGATTGTAAAACCAAGACAGGGGTATTTTGATAGTGATATGACGGAATGTGGCCCTCCGGCCATTATCACAGATAAAGGCATTCTTGTCTTATACAACGGCAAAAACAAAGGGGGAGATGGAAGGGATACGAATTACACCGCCAGAACCTATGCAGCGGGACAAGTACTGTTTGATTTAGAAAATCCATCCAAAGTTATTGGTCGTTTGGATAAGCCATTTTTTGTACCGACAGAGGCCTTCGAAAAAAGCGGACAGTACCCGGACGGTACGGTATTTATCCAAGGACTTGTTTATTTTAAAGACAAATGGTTCTTGTTTTACGGTTGCGCAGACAGTCGGGTGGGTGTAGCGATTTATGATCCCAAAAGCTTCGATGCACGCTAATAAGCGAAATTAATTGGGCAGGCACGATAGCTTGCCCAATTAATTTTGCAGGGAGAGTTTCTTATTTTACCAACACCGGCTTGGTTGCTTCTCCGCTGATACGAATGACACCATCTTCAGAAATTGTCATGTCGTTGATGTAGGAAGTCCTTGGACCTATACTATTCATATTCGCATGTGCGTGATAAATGTAGTTATAACTTCCATCAGCAGTGATAAAAGGAGCGCCATGACCTGTGCCGACTAATCCGGAAGCAGCAGGTTTATCCCGGCGTAGAATCGGATTGCCATTGTATTTTTTCCATGGACCCTTAGGTGAATTTGATGTGGCATAACCCACAGCATAATCTTGGCTCTCAAAATGGTTAGCAGAATACATGAGGTAATACATGTTACCATGCTTGATCACGGAGGGACCTTCAGTAATCGTTCCTTGCTTCCGTTCCCACGGTTCTTCGGCGGTGATACATTTTGTCAATGTTTCAGCCTTAATAGTTCTTAAATCATCATTCATCTCAGCCACCCAAATGACGTTTCCACCGGTGAACCGTACATAGTATAGGTAGGGTGTACCATCCTCATCAATATACAAATGGGTGTCAATTGCTTTTTCACTCACAATAGGTGTTTTCTCCTGCTGTATAAAAGGACCTTCAGGTCTGTTGGACGACGCTACGCAGATATGCTCGTCAACAGAATAGAACATATAAAATCGATTTCTAGATGCCACATAGTAGACTTCGGGAGCCCAATACCATCTCGTTCCCCACGAGTTTTCGGGCGACAAGGCCAAATGCGCACTACGCTTCCAATGTTTCAGATCTTCCGAGATATATACTTCGAAACCATTTACTCGCGTACCATAAGCATAATATTTATCACCGTGATACAACACGTAAGGGTCGGCAATAGGTAATTTATCTCCAATAATCTCGTAGGATAGGGGAGCGTCCTCCTTGGCGCTCCCGTCGTCTTGTTTAGTTGCTATGTTATTGGTTGTTTTGCACGACCAGAACAGCGTGACAGCCAAAATGAAATGTTTGCTTACCATAAGGTTGAATTTCTTCATTTGTAATATAAAACATATAAGGGCACGTGGTCTGAGCTAACTACACCTGACAGTATCAAAACATCCTCTGCCTCATAAATTTGTTTCCCACAGAATAAAAATAGTATTTTCCAGCTGAAGGAAACAATTCCATTCTTTGGTTACCCAGACCTATGCCCTTTCAGTCCCTAGTGGTTTAGACTAAAATTATAATGTACAACAGACTGTGATGTTAATTATTTAACCGAAATGTTGATACTTCTGTTAACCCAGGTTGTTTCTGGCTATCGTGGCCTAATTTAGGTACTAGCTTAAAATAACGAAGCTGCTTTTGTTCTGATAGATCGATGAATTGTCTAAGCAAGTTTACATCATTCAATTTAAATATACCAAGGCTTTCCCAGTTAGCATTGTCATTACTGACTTGTATCTCCAACTCTTTTATTTTACGATCACCTTCTTTCTGTGAAATAATAAATCCATCTACCATAGCAGTCTCACCCATATCTATTGTAACCCAGTGATCGGGATACTCCGTTGGGTCAATACTATATCGTGCAATCCACATCGTTGTCAGATTGTTGTCGATAAGGAGAGATGCAAGTCGGCTGTCCGTGGGCTCCTCTGAGCTAACTCCTGCTATGCTCCATTTAGACTTATCATGAATATATCGGAAGGGTTCACCAGAAGGACGCTTATGTTGTGCGGATAAACTTGTTGGAAGACCAAAATTAGGTGAGCCATCCGGATTCCAGGAGAAGCGTTGAATACGTGGATTGCGGCCACCCGAAGCTCCTTGATTGGCAACCGACCGTGCATGGTAAATTATCCAATCTTCTGTTCCATCAGGCGATTTGAAAAAACCGTTGTGCCCGGGGCCGAAAGCACTGCTTTCAGATCTAACGGCAAAAACCGGATGTACCTTTTTCTTCCAGTGAGCCGGATTCATAGGATCTCCGCCATCCCGTAAAGCAAGTTCACCAAGGCAGTAACCATCCGACCAGTAGCCACTACCGGAATAGACGATATAAACGCGTCCTTGCGGATTGATAAGGACCTGCGGTCCCTCGTTGATGGCACTGCCATTTTTTTCCCAAGCAAAATCGGGTTGCGAAATCATGACCTTTTCGCCGCTAATGGTCCAGGGATTGCTCATCTTGGCTATATAAAGATTCTGTGGTGCAGCACCGGCATTTCCGCCCGACCATATCATATACATCTGGCCTTCGTGCTGCAGCACGGTACCGTCTATGGCCCACATATCTGTGGGATCTGAGATTTTACCTTTAAACTCCCAGTTTCCTTCTATCGGTGTTGGAGAACTGTTCTCTACGACATACATCCTGTGATTGGCATTGGTTCCGTCATCAGCAGCAAAATAAAAATACCATTTGCCATCTATCTCATGCAATTCGGGGGCCCATAGATTTTTTGAATACATCTGACCTCCAGGTGGCGTCCAGACATCGTACCTTTGACTTGAAGCAAGTTCTGATAATTTTTTGGTTTCCAAAATTACTAATTTACTTCCCTGGGTGTAGGTATAGTAATAGATCCCATTTTTTTGTATTACCCATGGATCAGGACCGCCAGGCATGATGGGATTGGTAAAAGTGCTGTCCAACGTAAAGCCAGACCACTCTCCTTTGGGTTCCTCTGGTTTTTGGGGAGTTTCAGGTATCGGGTCGAAATAAGGTTCCTTTGTTTTTTGACAGGCGCTCAATAGTAACAAACACCCTAGAAATACCGTTGTCATGGTTCGTTTCATTTTTAAATATTTATTAATTTTACCCGAGTTGGATTTCATGAGTAAATCCCCAGCATCCTTGTCAAAAGAATGCTTTTTATATGAATGTTTCATTTGCATAGTTTTTTATGATCTATCCTATACAGAGATCTTACCAGTCAATAGCCTGATCTTCATCCGGTATCAATATATTCCGTTGCCGCTCCATGGTCATAGAGCCCGAGGCTCTGTACCGTACAGGTATTCCCGGCATCGTGGAGATATCATCATATTTGTACTGTAGGTTGACGGTGCAATACTGCCTTACTAAGTATTTTTTAGTAGGGTCTACTGTCTGTGTAAGTTTATAGGTTGGCTGTCCGACCATTTCAAAATTGATAGCATCGCTACTAGCGTAAACATTTAACGCCCCTACTTTATCGCCGTTGGCTTCTGTTACGGGTTCCAAAAATTCCATGATAATTTTATACTCACCACGCGAGTTGGACTTTTCCTCCGTTACGCCAGCATAGAAAAATACCGCCTTTTCGTCTACAACCCATGCCGCCCGTGTACTGGAGACAAGAGGATTGGTAGTCTGACCATCCAGGTATACGTTCATCGAAGTAGACGAATAGTTACCCGAATAATCATTAAACGGTATCACATTCAACAACGCCTTGCGCCAACCTTTGCGATAGTTGGAAACATACGATGGATCATCTTTTATAGTAAGTGGCAATACATACCGCTCTACTAAATCCAGATTGTCAAACTTGAACTTTACCGGATAATTCTCAATATTGGATCCTTTGGGGATAAAACATGTAGGAGAATTCAGTTCGAAGAACTGATCAGAGAGTTGTTTAAAATACAGATCTGTACGGTGTTGAAATTTCTCTTTATTATAGATCGCGAGCGTATCGTTGTCTACCGCTATTTGAATGTTTAGATCCTGATTATTGGATTGAGAACCACTTACAATAACAGGAAGATTATACGTGACCTCACCATTTGGTGTATATCGAAGATACACCGGAGAAACACCTTCACTATTAAGACTTGCTTTGAAGGAAACCATTTGTGTATAAAGCTCGTCTTCCCATTCATCGTTACAGGCGCTGGAGACAAGGCCCAGTGCCGCTATCATGATATATGTATATATATTTTTCATTATTTCATTATTTTGACCATTAATCGAAAGAAGTCCATCCCGGCGATTGGGTTAGTCGCTTATTTTTCTTCAGCTCATCCCAGTGTATAGGCCAGAAATACATTTTTTTGGAAAATGTAGTTTGCAGAAGCGGCACGCGTATGGGCTTGTAAAATAGGTTTGCGTGATCCTTTGTCATAAAGGTATTGTAACCTAATATCTGCTCTGCTTCATCTACGGGAGCATCTTTCCAACGGCGTAAATCATAATACCGCTGATTTTCACCGAGCAACTCAATCTGGCGTTCGCGTTTTATTTTCGAACGCAGTTCTTCTCTATTGCCATATATAGACATATCGTAATCCGGCACGCCTCCACGGATACGCACCTGACCTAACGCCATTTTCATATCGTCCGTATTTCTTGTTATGGCGTGGCTTTTAGAATTGTCCCATGACGGGATGTTGTAACTACCGGTTAATTCGTTAAGTGCCTCAGCCAGCATAAGCAGAATATCCGCATAGCGTATAGCTACTTCTACTTTAGGTAATATTTTACCGCCGGTATCAGTTGCGATGTTATCTTTAGGGTTAATAAATTTCATCATGCCTATACCTGTTGGCAGCCAGCGATCTCCGTTTATCATGCCCTCCTTTTCCCCACGATAATAAAAAATCTGTTGGTAGGTAACATTTGCAGCATTATTAATAGCACTTGACATAGTCCAAAGCGCACCACTAAATGCTACAGAAGCATAAAAGCGAGGCTCTCTATGGGCAAACTCCTTCCAAGTATTTGCTAATAGCGGTTTAAAGTCATTCACCTCAGTGGTCTGTACAAACATATTATCATATTTATTTTTTATCGTCTGTCTGTCAAATGGTGTACCATCGTCCATGGCGTAAGCATCACACTGCTTCAAGGTAATACCGTGAGCGTTATATCCACCTCCGGTCTGGGGCATCTGATGCCTTGTCAAGGAAATGATGCCATGGGCTTCATCGGTTTGGTTCTCACCTCTGGTAAATATCATTTCGCTATTTTCTGAAGCGTAGAGGTCACCATTGAACAATGCCCGATACGATTCAAAAGGATCAATATTAGCCCAGCCTTCAGGGAAATTTTTTTCAGAGTATTCGGGATGATAAGGTGGAGCGATAGTCGCCGGATAATCGTAAACCTTCATATACCCAAGATCCTTTTCCCCGCCCGTTCCTTTAGCCTTAGGAGCAGCTACATATAACTTGTAAGTATTAAGGTCTATAACATCTTTACAGGCCGCCGCCGCTTTAGCCCATTTTTCTTCGTTATATTGCTGAGAAAACAACATTTGCCCCTTATCATCAGTAAAATCGGCCATTTCTGTATTGCCATTTGCCAGCGGACTCGCCGCAAACAGCAATGCTTTGGCACGGGTAGCCAGTGCTGCACCTTTGCTTGGGCGGGCGATATTGCGGTTATCCCGCTTTAGGGGAAGGTCTTTAGCCGCTATTGCCATCTCTTCTGCTATATAATTGACCACTTCATCGTACGTATTGCGGGCGAAGGAAAGATTTTCATAGCTCTCATCATAATCAACGCCTTTATCTGGCATGATGGGTACCGGACCATATTTACGCAACAGCAGCCAATACAGGTAGGCTCGGATAAACCTTGCCTGAGCTTTATAATCAGCTACTTGAGCGGCGCTGAAGGTGCTGCCATCGTCTATGCTGTTGAGCATAACAGATGCCTGCCGTATGCCTGCATAAGACTGGGCCCAGGATTGATGCCAAGTGTGATCGTATTCCCCAAACTTGAACCTCCGGTAATGATCTCCATTAGCATTACCGGATTCATTGTAAAACATATCATCTGAATAATTAGTCACGGTATAGTTTCTGTGACCCATTTCGAGGTTATAATCCAGCAATTTGTTATAACAGTTGGCGAGCCATTGCTCCGTATAGTCTTTACTGTTGAAAATACGTCCTTCGCTCTGGCGATCGTCAAAATAATGTTCGACGCTTAGGTATTTATTACAGGAATTTAGACAGACAATTGCACCTGTCAGTAATATCCCAAATATGATTTGTTTCTTCTTCATAATCTTGTATATTATAGGTTTACGGTTAAACCAAGAGTGTATGACTTAGCTAGTGGATAGGCCTGTCCGTTTGTACTGTTCATCTCAGGATCCCACATCTTAAATTTGGAAAAAGTAAGCAGGTTAGTACCTAGAAAATAGAGACGCATTGTTTTTAAGCCCAATCTACTGGCCAAACTTCTGGAGAATGTATACCCCAAATCCACCGTCTTGATACGTAAATACGAACTTTCACGCAACCAATAAGTTGAATTACGGTAATTGTTGGCACTTCCGGCATAGCTCAGACGGGGGTATACCGCATTAGGATCTTCGTTCTCTCCCAGAATCCAGCGGTTGGATTCGGCCACATCGGTCAGGATATTTCCCCAGTCACCACTACTAAATGGGTACACTGTAAAGCCATCGATGAAAAAAGAGGACTTGCCGGCTCCCTGAAATAGCACACTCGCATCCAGACCATTCCAACTGGCGGATAAACCAAAACCATAGACGAGATTCGGATAACGGGTAGCACCAACCGGTACCACATCATCATTGTTGATAGTACCATCGCCATTGATATCCTTGTATTTAATGTCACCTGGTGCAGTTCTACCGAAATTCTGGATAGGGCTGTTCCGGATATCGTCATAGTCGTTGAAAAGCCCAAGAGCTACCAATCCCCTGTTCTGGTTAACCCGGAAACCTGTACGATTTGTATAAGGATAATTACTGAATTCTTCATCGGCCTCCAGTATTTCATTCTTACTGTATGTCATGGTGCCACGGGCTGTAAGGCTCAGGTTGTTGATCTTTTGCGTATATTTCATCTGTCCGTCAAATCCTTTGGATAGGGTAGCACCCACATTGGCACGCGGATCCTGTCCCATCAGGCCTACAATATCCGGAACGTATTGCCGTTCCATATATATACCGTCACGCCGCTCATGAAAGTAATCGAGAGCACCACTGAACTTGTCGCCAAAAAGAGAAAAATCAAGCCCCAAATCGTGCTTCGTCGAAACTTCCCAGGTTATTGAGTTAGAAGCTATTCTTGAATACGTCAGACCAGAATATATATTTCTGCTTTCAATATCACCCCAGTTGTAACCGGCTTCAGTATTTGTGCCAAAAGATGCCAAATAAGGGAAACGAATGGGATTGTTATTATTATCCCTGATAATATCGTTTCCGACTTTTCCATAAGAATAACGGATCTTGAACATATTCATCCACGTAAGGTTATCCCGTACAAACTTTTCTTCCGCGATGTTCCAAGCTCCTGACACTGCCGGAAACAACCCGAATTGATGGCCCGTAGCGAAGTTTTCGGAGCCATTGTATCCAAAGTTAACATCAAAGAAGTAACGAGATTGATAACCATACGTAAAACGCCCTGCCAAACGCTGGTTGCGGCGCTCTATGCCCTGCATGATATCGGTGTCATACCGAGACGTATTCACCTTCTTTTCCTGCGTATATTGGACGATTGCCCCAATAGAATGGTCGTTATTAATGGTTTTGCGATAGTGCATTTCCCCCTGTAAGGTTTCAAGTCTGTCACCGCTTGCATCAGAGGTTTGGACAAGCAGTTGTTCGGCAATGGTACGCCTCAACCTTAGTTCTCCATTCGACTCACGTTGCCGTTCGGCCAACCAACCTTCCGGCCATTTCATACGGCGTATATAATTCTTGTTATTATTGTCGTAACCAAAGCGCCCAACAAAACGCAGGCCGGGCGTGACAAACTTCAGATCTTGCTCTAGGGTAACATTTGTCTGTACTTTGTTGTCCCAATTTTCAATATACCCCTGTTGGGTGATCAGGACCCAAGGATTCTGTCTTTCGGCACCTCCCCTTGAAGCAACCTGCCCAGTGCTATATTTAATAGGGATGGAAATAGGATTCTGTCCCATAAGAGAAGCCCATATTTCTCTATATGTACCTCCGGGCAGGTTTTGTTTACCTAAAGAACCGCTTACCCCCATTCTGACCAATGTCGTTTTGGTCAGGTTCATGTCCACATTTGCACGATAGTTCCAGCGCTTATAATTTGCATTGGTATTGTAATTTTTTAGATTTTCATCTGTTTCGTACATACCGCCTTCGTCGATATAACTACCTGAGACGAAATAGCGGGCCAGAGCACCACCTCCGTCAAAATTGAGGGAGGTGCGCTGTGTGAAAGCACCGGGTTTCAAGAACATATCCATCCAGTTTATATCCGGAAACAGGTCAGGATCCAGCTGGTTCCTAATCAGGGTAAGATCCTGATTAGAATAAAACGGCTCCTCATTACGGGTAGTCCGTGCTTCATTCATCAGCTTGGCATAGGTATACCCGTCTACAAATTCTGGCGTAAAGGTACGGGTATTGTAAGATGCCTCATGTTTGGCATTGATGCTCACTTTATCCATCTTACCCTTTTTGGTAGTAATAAGTACCACACCATTAGCGCCACGAGAGCCGTATATGGCCGTAGTCGAGGCATCTTTCAAAACTGTGAAAGTCTCGATGTCTTCGATGTTGATTTCATCAAGGCTCCTTTCAAAACCATCCACCAATACAAGAGCTGATGTACCTGCCCCAAATGTGGAGATACCCCGTATCCAGAACTCCGAAGTGTTGCTGCCCGGCTGCCCACTACTCTGCATGGCCAATACACCAGCTACGTTTCCAGCCAACGCATTGGTAATACTAGAAGTAGAAGTTTTTAGCGTACTAACGTCTACCGTAGTGATCGCTCCGGTTACAGTCGCCTTTCTCTGTCTTCCTAAAGCTGTTACGACTACTTCATCCACTGCCCTTTGCTCCGACTCTTTAAGCGTTACATCTATCTTCACCGCATCTTTTATCAGGATCTCCTGTTGGTCATAGCCTATGAACGAAAAGACAAGCCACTGGTATTTATTTGCTTTTACAGTATATTCTCCTTTACCGTTGGTACTTATGCCCAGCCCTGGCTGATCTTTAACCGTAACAGTAACCCCTTGTAGCGGCTCTTGCTGCTCGTCCAGAACTATTCCGGTAACGGTAATAGCTACCTGTGTGGTATCCTGCGCATATATGCAGGTAACGGACGCTATAATCGCCATTAGTATAAAAATAAATTTTCTCATTAATCTGTATTCAATAATTGCATGTTTGCCTCACAAAAGCAAGATCCTTATGCTTGGCACAACAAAGCAATTGGTTTAAAATAAAAGGTGATTAAATGGTGTTTTCCTATTCTATTGTTATCGTGCGGATACGTTTGTTGTCACGCTCTGCGATGTAGAAAATTTTTCTTTTCTCATCATAAGCGATACCTGAAGGAGCGGCAAAGCGAGCCTCCAATCTCGGATCTCCATCTATATAACCGTTTTTACTACCATCTGGCGTAGGACTTCCTTTACCTGCATAAGTGCTAACTACGCCGGTAGGTGTTAGTGTTCGGACGCTATGGTTCGGCAAGTCGCAAAAGTAAAAGTCGTATTCATCAGTTTGTCCTGCATAAGCAGGATTTTTGACGAATACTCCCTGATAAGCCCTACTGATCCTAGCCGAGGTGCCTATAGCATCCACATCGCCTGCAGTTCCACTGCCTGCAAATACAATAGGCGGTTCTAGCTTGCGAGTTTCCCAGTTGTAGATACTTTTATAGATGCGGCTATGTGCTGTAATATAGACATAGTCACCCGAGGGATGGAAAAAGATTATCACACCGCTAAGATTCCCTCCGATATTGAACATAAGTTCAGGAACTAGCTCTCCGGTTCCTTCCTTTAAAACGGCTTTCTTAACAGGCGTTGAATTCGTAGTGGTATAATAAAGATCCCCATGAAAAGGATGTGGGGCGCAGGTAAAGGCGCCAACATCATACAATAGGGGATGCACACGGCGATAGTTTTCTGATCGTAGCGAATAAGCAAGTGCCACTTTATTTGGCGTAGTACGGTTTCCGTTATCGTCCACAAGATACAATGTATCGGTGTCGGGACTTAGCACTGTACCCTGCATTTTGTTGAATCCTGCCTGCCCATTGGTGATGAGTGTGGATACCATTTCCTCTTGCAAATCAACTCTTCTTACCGCCCGATCCAGCTCTGTGACGAATAACGCATCGCTTTCAGGCTCATAAGTTAGCCATGCTGGATAAGAAAACTGTGCTTCCTCAAAGCTGCCATCCATGATAGAAGAGTTTCCGTCTTCATCCAAATTACCCACGAGCGTGCCCACCGAGGTACTGCGCACATAAGCAAACTCTTCCGAAAATGTGTGTTCAACAGGGGTAGCAGAACCACCATCGATAACCACACGTACCTGTCCGGTATTGGTTTGACCTGGAACCCAGCAATATATCTGCTTGCCATTAGCGCCGACGACTTTGAGCTCCCTTTCTCCGATGAAAACACGTATTTTAGAAACATCGGTTCCGAAGTTATCTCCATAAATGTACAGACGCGTCCGTATTGCACCTTTTTTAGGTGAAAAGTCGGAGAAAATAACAGATTTTCCCGGATTGTACTCCTGTAGTTCAGCTTCCTTGTCTTTACAAGAATTTAGAACTATTGTGCCAAGCAGGAATAAACATAGAAATAATAGCTTATTTTTTGAACTCATAACATGTATTTATATTGGTAAAAATTATTTCTTGCCATTTTTTCAATAGCATAATTGTACAAAGCAAAGTGCGATCTATATACACTATACTGACCACATTGCATAAACGTATTTAAAGCTGCGAAATGTTATTAATCCTCCAATGTGTTTTAAAAACCGATTTCTCAGGATGACAACAAGCACTAACTTAATGATATTGCTGTTTCTTTAAGGAGGGGAAGTGCCATTATGTATTATACACAAGATATCAAAAGGTACAACGAAGAATGTGAGTTTCCTTAGCGAAATAATGGTGCTTTTTTTTGTTAAAATATGAGTTTTATTCATGTATTTAGTTGGTTTATAATCTGTAATTGGTGGTTAATGAAAGTCTCTCGTAATGCTTTAAGATATCTTCAAAAGTGAAACATCTGCTTATTTTCAGGGGTTTTAGTAATCTTATTCCATATTGAATTTTTTATTATTATTTTTAGTTTTCAATTAATTAGTATATAGCTTTCTATTGGTTTTTGTGGTTTTTTGTCATAATATCAAAATGACATATTAAGTATACAAAACACTGTACATTCATCACATCCCAATTCATTGAGCAGCCTTTTGTTTTTTTTGAATTTTAACTAGGTTACTGTTTATAATTTAGTTGTTACATAATTCAATACTCAAATTTCAAGAATGTTTACAACAAAAAAATATCTGTCTCGATCAATAAATTGCTAAATCGTCTCAATATCGCATTTTCTGTTAATAACCCCGATCTCCAACGTAGTATTACTTTTCGAGGGCTGAGATCTACATGAACAAATGTTCTTTTTGTTCATGTACTGAATAAAATTGATTATAGGTTTACGACCGGTATATATCTGATACGCGTTGTGCCGGTACTAACTGTATCTTCTTACTCTGCTAAAAGAGCGGCTGCACACCACAGATAGGGTGCCTGCCCGTGAAGATCGCCGGCATTGCGCGGCCGATTGTAATAATGCTGTTTGTCATTCTTTTTCCCGGTCCCGATACAAACCTCAGTTACGTTATTACGTTGATCAATATAAGGAATCATTGCCAACCAAGCTTTGCGTGCGATTGGGGCGTATTCTGCCGCATCAAGCCAGCCTTCCTGTACACCAACAATAAAAGCATACGTAAACATCGCTGTTCCAGAAGTTTCTGCCCAAAAAGTAGGCTCATCGATCAACTGATTCCACATGTCGCTTGGCTGTTGATAGTTTTTGAGGCTTTTCATCATCTTCAGGTAACCCTCCATGATGCGTGGACGGTCTTGGTGGTCTTCAGGCATCATACGCAAAAGGTCAGGCATACCTACAGCCATCCAGCCGTCGCCACGCGCCCAATAATAAGGTACGTCAGGCGCATGATAGAATAATCCGTTAGGACGCTGCAATTCGTCTAGGTACATTACCATTTCCTTAGCTGCGCGATCAAGATACTTCTTGTCGCCTGTCACTTTATAGGCCTCACCTTGAACCACGGTAATCATGTACATGTCGTCGATCCATAAACGTGTCTGCCAAGAATATCCTTTGTCTGCCCAAGCCTTTTGTTCGGGTTTGGCGTTCGCCGGTACTGCCCACTGTGTATCGGCGTATTCTAATCCCATTTTTTTATACCGTTCATCTTTTGTTATTTGGTAGAATTTCAGGGCAAGACTTCCAAACATATTGTAATCCACATGGTTCATAGGGGGTAACAAAGCTTTTTCCGTCGTGAAAAGTGGTTCAAATTTGTCCTGTAGATGTTTGATTAGTTTTTTGTCATTAACCTTCAGGGCGTAGTCCAGTGCGCCGTTCCAGGTGCATACTTCAGCATAATGGATCGATCTATCGTAAAGTTCATGTTTGCCATTTATAAAATGGTAGGCCAATTGTTTGCCGATCTCTTTGGGGGTTGATCCTTTTGGAAACCGAATCAACGAATTTTGTTGTGCCAATAAAAACTGAAAGGAACATATTGTCAGTAACAATAAAAATGATTTTTTAAACATAAGGTTTGTTTTTAGTCAATTAGTCCACATCTCTATGCCGGTATTTATAACCATCTTAGCAACGATTTTGACGTACTTAGCATATAGAAGACTTATAGTTAGATAATAAAACATGTTTATAATGGTCCCTTAACGGAAACTTAATTGACAAAGTTTGTGAATATTCGCTGATAGAAGTTGTTTGATTGTATCAATAAATTGTCTTTTTGTATCAATCTATAAATCGACGTCGTTGCCTCGAAAGATCAGCGTACCGACGTGCGTTCAGGCTCCGGCCTTGTTCGTGACATCTTTAATAGTTCTTTGATAATTTTTCGGCTGATTTTCGATAGCTACTGCAACAAAATTGAAAGGATACCGGTCGTCTATCGAATTCCATCCGAAGCTTTGTCGAGGTTGTCCCCAAGTTGTACACTGGCTCTCTCGAAGCTATGACGGACTTCAGCGGACTTGTACGGACTTTAACGGACTTGTACGGACTTGTATAGTTAAGGAAATTATAAGTTTGGAGCTGAAGGAGCAATCTTGGTTAGGAGCTTTTTTATAGACTAAATCTACGAAAAAAAGTTTAAATAGGAATATTGCCCTGCAATTTGTAATCGTTCTGCGTACTTCATTTTCCTGATTCTATATACGTTTAGAATGCAAACGCGTTACCACCATTAACCATATTGCTTAGTTGAACCGAAGATGTGTCAAAATATAACGAATGTTGTTCCAATTTTAGGGCTATATAACAAGAATCTTACGGGAATTTTCTAAATTGCATAGAAATATGGATGAGTTAGGCTTCAATTTATTAGAGGGTTTTCGGTTATTGGATATTATAGACATCCTTTTGGTTGCTGTAATTATTTACTATATCTACAGTTTGATCAAAGGTACTATAGCAGTTAATATCCTTTTGGGAGTTTTCCTTTTTTATGGTATTTATCTCGTGGTAAAACAATTAGAAATGCGGTTGCTGACCGAGATTTTTGGAGGTTTTATCTCCGTTGGTTCTATTGCGCTTATTGTCGTATTCCAACAAGAAATTCGAAGATTTTTACTCCATATCGGTAAGAACATATCCCTTAGACGAAAGAAATTCTTCTGGAGCTTTTTAGCGAGCAGAAGGACGACACAACAAGACCGCTCAGAAGAAGTCAAACCCATTATAGAAGCCTGTAGAAGTATGTCAAGGTCACGGACGGGAGCTTTACTTGTGTTTTCTAAATATTTTGATGAAGAATACTACCAAACAAGCGGCGAATATGTTGATGCCCCTGTGTCGAAGAGATTATTAGAAAGTATATTCTTTAAGAACAGCCCTCTGCACGATGGGGCCGTCGTCATAGTAGATTTTAGGGTAATGACAGCGAGTTCAGTATTACCGCTCTCCGACAGCGAAGATCTGCCCCCTCAATTTGGATTGCGGCATCGTGCTGCGATTGGTGTTACCGAGGTCTCGGAGGCTGTCGCGGTAATCGTCTCCGAAGAAACCGGGGAAATTTCATTCGCGAAAGACGGAAATATTAATATGAATCTCACACCTGAGGAGCTGGAAAAAATTCTGCGCGAGGAGTTATAGTATTTCTTATTATGTCTATTTTTTAGAATAAGATTTTTAGATTATTGTTTTTTTTCGAATAAAGTTCATTTTTTTTGTTTTTACGACGTAAATAAGAAAGGTATTGCTTAGATTTACGTTAGATATAAACTTAATTTTTGTCCTATGCATTTTGATGAAAATAATCCGTTGGATATAGTCTTAAATGATTTGTTTGAACATTATCGCCAACATGTCGCTGATGTCAATAAAATCACCAAAAGTTTATTGGATATGGATGTGATTACAGCTCAAGACGACATCGTTAACGATCATATTGCGTTTAGAACGTTAGGCGTTCCGCATTTAGGAATTCAATCATTTGAAAAGATATTCTTAAGCTATGGATATACGAAAAGGGATTATTACTATTTCGAGGGGAAAAAATTGGATGCATATTGGTATTCGCCTCCAGCAACACATTATCCCCGTATTTTTGTGTCCGAATTAAGGGTCGCGGATTTGTCAAAGACTGCGCAGGATATTATCTATGGATACACAAAAGGCATTACCTCCGATCCCGTGGATAAATTGAACTTAAGGAGAGGAAGAGAAGTAGCTGATTTTTTGCAGAAACCCTTGTGGGCACTGCCGACTTCGAATGATTATCAGGCTTTGCTTGCAGAAAGCGAATATGCTGCATGGGTGATATATAACCGCTATTACCTGAATCATTATACGATTAGTATCCATGAATTGAAAGAAGGCTATAATACGCTAGAAGAATTTAATAGATTCTTGACGGGTATAGGCGTGAAGCTCAATACTTCAGGGGGAGTTATTAAAACAAGCGATGATGGGCTACTACGCCAAAGTAGTACGGTCTCGGCACTATATGAAGCGGGGTTTGTGGATGGCAGATCGTTAGAAATTGCGGGCAGCTATGTCGAATTTGCTGAACGGAGTGTTTTACCCGAATATAAAGATATACCGAAGAATCAGATTCAACCGCAACATCGCAGGGATGGATTCGAAACAAACAATGCGGATAAAATTTTTGAGAGTACGTATACGACGCAGATTAAAGGTTCCTAAGTTGACGGATTTTGGAAGAGCTTTTATTAAATCTTAAAGAATCACTTCAGGGAGATCTCTTTACGGATCAGACCATGCGTATTCTGTATGCAACAGATGCATCTGCGTACCGCGAAATGCCTTTGGCCGTTGCCATTCCACGGACATCGGAAGATATAAGAAAGCTCATAATTTTTGCTCGAGAAAATAAAATTTCAATCATACCGCGCACGGCGGGGACTTCCTTAGCAGGGCAGGTGGTGGGCCCGGGCATCATAGTGGATGTCTCCAAGCATTTTACGAAAATACAGGAGATAAATGAAGCTGAAAAATGGGTAAGGGTACAGCCGGGAGTGATTCGGGATGAACTGAATTTGTTTTTGAAACCGTATGGTCTTTTTTTCGGACCGGAAACCTCCACCGCTAACCGGGCTATGATTGGCGGGATGGTGGGAAACAATTCCTGCGGTTCAAATTCCTTGATCTATAAAAGTACCCGGGAGCATGTATTGGAGATCGAAGCTTTTTTGAGCGACGGCTCTAAAGTGGTATTTAAAGAGCTGAGCTTCGAAGAATTTACCGAAAAATGTGTGGATGCCACACTTGAAGGAAGATTGTATACCCAAATCCGAAGTATACTCGGTGATTATCAAAATCAAGAACGGATTAGATCGGAATTTCCAAAACCGTCTATTGACCGAAGAAACACGGGGTACGCAATAGATGTTCTGGTCGATACCGATCCTTTTACAGCAGGGGGGAGTCGGTTTAATTTTTCTAAATTAATCTGCGGATCGGAAGGTACGCTCGCGTTTATCACCTCGGTTAAATTACAGCTGAATGAGATTTCTCGGTATCCTTCGGGATTGTTATGTGTTCATTTTTATAGCATAGAAGAAGCGCTGCGCGCAAATTTGGTTGCACTTCGGCATAGGCCACTTGTAAGTGAGCTTATGGATAAGTATATTCTGTCGTGTACTGAGAATAATCTGGAGCAAACGCAAAACCGATTTTTCGTAAAGGGTGGTCCCGCCGCGATCCTTATTGTGGAATACGACGGGGAAGACGAGCAAGAAATTCGACGTAAAGTCGCCGAAGTGGAAAGACATATGCGCGCGGAAGGGGTGGGATATTATTTTCCCTTGATCCTTGGCGCTGACAAGAAGAAGGTATGGGATTTACGGAAAGCCGGGCTTGGACTTTTGAGCAATACACCTGGAGACGAAAAACCAGTAGCTGTGATCGAAGATACTGCTGTTGATGTGCAGGATTTGCCCGATTATATCGCTGAATTTAATCAGATTTTATCGCGATATAATTTATATTCTGTTCACTATGCACATGCTGCGACCGGAGAGCTACATTTAAGACCGTTATTGAATCTGAAAACTAAAGCGGGTAATCAATTATTTAAGGAGATCGCTTTCGAGATCGCAAAACTTGTAAAGAAATACAAGGGTTCGTTGAGCGGAGAGCATGGAGACGGCAGGCTTAGGGGCGAATTTATAGCTTATATGGTAGGGGAGCAGAACTATCAATTGCTGAAACAAATCAAGTATACCTGGGATCCATATAGCGTGTTTAATCCAGGGAAGATAGTAGATACTCCGGCAATGAATTCCTTCTTACGTTATGCCCCTGATCAACCGGCGAGAGCGATAAAAACTGTTTTTCGTTATGGAACACAACATGTTCTTCAACATGCAGAGCAATGTAATGGCTCCGGAGATTGTCGGAAGTCTCATTTGTCTGGAGGAACCATGTGTCCGTCGTATATGGCTACGCGAGATGAAAAGGATACAACCCGTGCACGGGCGAATATTTTGCGGGAATTTTTAACACATTCGCCGAAAGAGAATCCTTTCGACCATCCTGAAATCAAGGAGGTGATGGATCTGTGCCTCAGTTGCAAAGGTTGCAAGACAGAATGTCCTTCGAGTGTGGATATGGCGAAACTTAAAGCGGAATTTCTGCAAGCCTATCACGATGCTAATGGCCTTCCCATGCGTACACGCTTGGTGGGGTGGGTAGATAAGATAACGCAGATGGCATCTTACATGCCAGCAGTGTACAACTGGTCTGTTCAAAACCGACTGATTGGCAAGGCGATTAAGCGTATGGTCGGGTTTTCAGAAAAGCGAAATCTTCCTTTGGTCGGATCTACATCTTTACGACAATGGTTCAAGCGCCATCATAAACCTGCATATGATATTTCCCAGATAAAAAGAACCGTTTATTTCTTTTGTGATGAATTCACCAATTATAACGATGTGGAAATTGGTAAAAAAGCCATTTTGCTGTTAGAGAAATTGGGCTATGAGGTTTTATTAGTAGATCATGCATTCAGTGGACGTGCGCTAATTTCAAAAGGGATGCTCCGTGCAGCAAAAAAACTGGCCAATAGGAATGTGAAGGTTTTTGCCTCCCGTATTAACAGTGAAACACCCCTTGTTGGTGTCGAACCGTCGACTATTTTGTCATTCCGTGATGAATATATTGACTTGGTGGATGAACACCTCTTGGAAGATGCGGAAAAAATCGCACCACATGCCATGATTATAGAAGAGTTTCTTTGGAAGGAATTTGAGAAAGGGAATATATCATCTGCAGACTTCAATCTGTCTCCAAAAATAATGCTTGTGCACACACATTGTCAGCAGAAAGCTTGGAAGCTGCAGCAATTTACGGAAAGGGTCCTTTCCATACCGGAACACTATAACGCAACATCAATTGCCTCGGGTTGTTGTGGAATGGCGGGGTCTTTTGGATATGAGAAAGCGCATTTTGATATTTCCATGCAAATAGGCGGTCTGGTGCTCTTTCCTGCTATAGGGGAAAAAGAAGATGGACATGTGATTGTAGCACCCGGTGTAAGCTGCCGGCATCAGATTAAGGACGGTACTTCGGAGAGGGCATATCATCCTGTAGAGATTTTATATGATGCATTAAAAGACGAAGAAGGAGGAGGTTAAAAAGGTCTTATAAAGCGTGTAAACGTCATTTCGACCAAAGGGAGAGCCGAGCTTGTGAGCTCGCCGTAGGCAAATCTATTTACGTATTAAGTTAAGAAAGACTGCCACGTCGTATTCCTCGTTCTGACGAACAAGTAGTGACGTCATTGCGAGAAGGAAGAATGACGACGAAGCAATCTTAAAACACCTACTACTTAGCTGCCTCGCTCAGCACCTGATTGTTCAATTTGATATATTCGCCGTTATTTGCTTTTTCGGCGATTGCAATTCCTTCTTTTGCAGCTTGGGTCGCACCAGCTTTATCGCCAGCTTTTAAAAGGATCCTAGCTTTCCAGTATTTAATGTAAGGTGCTTTATCATTTCCTTTGTCAGCTTCATTGATCCAAGCCACAGCTTTTTTTAGGTCAAGCCCGTTGCTAAAATAATATTGAGCAGCCTGAAAATAAGGTTTTTTCTCTCCTTGCATAGCTTGTTCCAGCGAAGCTATGATTTCAGTGGATTGATCTACTTTAATGGTAAATTCAACTTGTGTGTTTTCCCAAGCCAGTATTACGTTAGTAGAGCTAGGCGTTACATCACCAAAATTAATTGTAAATGTTTCTACTTTTTGGGCTGTTTTGCGTGGCTTTACATTAAAACGCAAGAAATCTTCTTCTTGTTTATACTGATAAGCTCCCCATTGTTGTACATTTTTACTCAAAATGATCGTCCAATCGTTTTGATTAGGGATGGTAAATAGACCGTATGTGCCAGCAGGTACTTTATTGCCTTGAATGTTGACCTCTTCTTCAAAGGCAATGGTAGGGATATTGTTCGCTCCTGTGCGCCATACTTCGCCATAAGGTACTAACTCTCCAAATACAACGCGACCGTTGATATTTGGTCGTTGATAGGTTAAGGAAATCTTCTTGATTCCTACCCCCTGTGTGATAGTCTGTGTACTACTTGCGGGAGGTAATTTTACCTGTGCATCCGCAGTTTGTAGCATAAAAAATAGTGCTGAAGCAGCAAATATGCTCAATATTGTTTTGTTCATTGTGTATAATTTTACAGTGAATTTAAGAAAGATTTTCCGGTTTTAACGTGTCCAGGTATTAATTCTTGTTTATTATCGTTGTTGTTAAAAGCCGATATGAGTTTGTTTAGTTTTTCGAGATCATCTTTTCTCTTTGTTTCACGCAGATAGGCGCGTATTATTTTAATTTTTTCGGCGTCTTGTATACCTTCCTTCAATCGTTCAAAGCGGATACTTGTCGTGTTATCGGGATATATTAAATAGGTGTCCCCGCCGAGCCAGGTTCCGTAGCGTGTGTCTTGATTGGGATTTGCGTTCCAGCAATCGTATGCCCATCTTAAATATCCGTCAAAACCCCTTTCAACCGAGTTCCAAGCCAACCAAACCGATTCACTATATCCTGAGCTCGTAAAGGTATTTGGAAATATTTCGGAACAGCAGGTATAAGCTGTGGTATTGTATCCAAGGGATTTCCGTTTTGCCAGAATATCCGTGGGCATATTCTCATTTAGTGTAATACAATAATCGACTAGTTCAAGTGCTAATTCCTCGTGGTAGGTTCCTGCTAACGAAATTTTAAAGTCAGGATCGGCTTTTTTTATGATGTTAATTGCAGCTAGCATATCCTTCATAGGACGTTCGTCCATTGCAATGGTGGTCTTTCCAAACCAACCTCTTTGTTTTAAATGTGTAGCAAAATTCACCAAAAAAGGTAACCAATGGTTTTCGTAAGCCTTTTCTCCGGGTTTGGCCTTGAGCACTTCCATTTTATTTGTTGACTCATCAAAATAGTAAAATGAAAGATTCCATGGAATCATGCTGTAACAATTGACGAATTTATCAATCCCCTGATCTTGCATGAATTCGACCCATTTATCGAATACGGAATAATCAAATTTCCAAGACCCATCTGTTGTCTTTACCCATTTTATCATGGCATCATATTTATCATAGGTTTGACCATTCCAAGGATCGTAAATCAATGTTGCGGTAATTGATTTTTGTCCTGCATCTGCTAACAACTGAGTATGAGGTGTTAATTTATCAAAATGTGCTTTTGAGAAGGGCTCTAACTCATGGTGTCGCGCTACAGAATAGGGGTTTTGCCACAGGTCTAGGTGATAAGACCAGTCGTTGGCATCGGGGAGCGTATGATTGCTCACCTGTACGGAATAGTCTAAACCTATTTCCTTGTTACCGGTATTGACATATACTTTTCCTTTGTAAAAACCGGCTGGTGTATTCTTTGGAATCGCAATACTTAACCAAATTGGACGGGTTTCTTTTCTTTGATAAGCGAAGCTTTGACTATTGTCAATCCGATCTGCTACCAATATGGAATCCAGTGTGATGTTGATCCCACATCCATTCTTTAGATCTCCCGGCAAATCCGATAATACGTATGTGATGGGATTAATTTTAATGTGATCAGCAGAAATTGTAGCCTGAGCGGAATGCAGTGCCGAAGCGGAAAGTTTGATGTTCTTGAAATCCGCTGTACTCCAAAAGGCGAGCTGTGTGTGGATAGTCTCGTTTTTCCAACCTTTTGCATGCCATGTTGGGACTTGTTGTTCTGGAGTGGGAGGGGTAGTTTTGGATAAACTGAATTCTGTATCGATAAAGGAGAAATTTGCAGGTTTTTTAACGATATCCCACACTTGGGGATCTGCTGGTTTTGGATCTTTAGATTCGACAAATTGTGCCGTTGCGATTGAGCTGATAAATAGTAATATAAGGACTAAATGAACTTTCATGATTCAATTTATTAGTTATATTTTTTACCGACGTTTATGTGATCGTACCGAAAGCTGCCTGCGGAAGGCTGTCCATGCTGGACACATATCTTTGGTTATCGTCGATTTTTCGGACATTGTCTTAAGAGAATTGCCATCCTGAACGAAGTGAAGGATCTGTTAACAAATATAGTTTTAAGATCCTTCGACAGGCCTCAGGATGACAAAAAAAGCTTAGGCTATTGTTTTTTACTGCTTCCATATAATTATTTTACATGGGGGTCAGTCGATATCATGTATAGCCGATTTGATTAGGCTTTTTTCTGTCCAACTTTATGTCCTGCTGTTGCGAAATACAAAATATATAAATATGCAGGAACCATAGCATATAAAAATGCATGTTGAAAATCGATGCCCAAGTTGTCTTTTAAATAACCGTATATCAAAGGCCAGATGGCCCCACCCGCTATACCCATAATCATTATGGCCGATCCTGTTTTTGTGAACCTTCCCAATCCCTTAATTCCTAATGGGAAAATAGCAGGCCACATCAACGAATTAGCTACCCCCAATAAAGCGACGAAAATAAAGGAAGTGGTTCCTGTAGTGAATACGGATATTAATGTAAATAATATACCTACTAAGGTACAGATACGTAAAGCCATTTGCTGAGTAACAAATCTTGGAATGGCGATAATTCCAATAGCATACCCCACTAGCATACATACGAGTGTAAAGGCTGTAGCATAGGTTACAAAGAAGTTATGCACGTTCAACTCTCGTCCGTATACACCAATAATATCACCTGCCATTACTTCTACTGCCACACAAAAAAAGATAGCAAATGCACCTAAAAATAAGTGTGGAAACTGTGTTACACTTGTTTTTTGAGAGGAATGAATCACTGTATCGTCCTGTGATATTTCTTCCTCTGCATCTACGTCCACCTCTGGCAGGTAGGTGAATTTAATGAAAATAGCAAATAATACGAAAATAATAGCTAATGCGATGTACGGTGTATGTACACGTTGTAATAAGTCATCTAGAATAATATTTTGAGCAACCAAATCTGTTGTCGCATTCAGTTTTTCGGTTACTTTTTCCGCATCTTTTAGGAATAGAGATCCAAATATGATCGGTACGATGATACCGGCTGTTTTGTTGAAAACGCCAGCGATTGAAATACGCTGTGCGGCGCTATCAATGGGGCCAATAATACTTAAATAGGGGTTTACCGCCGTTTGCAATAAAGCCATCCCCGATCCTTGAATAAAAATACCTGTTAAAAACAAGCCGTAACTTCTTTGATCAGCAGCAGGGATAAAAATCAACGAGCCTAGACCTAAAATGATTAAACTAACTACAAGTCCGTTTTTAAATCCGATCTTTTTGAGTATCCAAGAACTTGGAAGCGCTAAGAAAAAGTAGGCTATATAGGAGGCGAAGGTCACAAAAAAAGCTTGAAGATCAGTTTCTAGATTACAAGCAATCTTTAAAAATGGAATTAACGTGCCATTGGCCCACGTAATAAATCCTAAAATAAAAAATAATGCGCAACAAATTGCCATGGGGCGGAATGCGGTTTTTCCAGTGTTGATCGAACTCATCGTTTTGATTTATGTAAGTATTTTTTTCGAGGACACATAAGTAGGTCATAAGGTAATTAAGCTCACCCGGTCATAGTATGTTTCCTACCACAAGACTAGTAAAATAAATTGAGAATAGAAATAGAATAAAGTAAACAATCGTTTGCATGCATTTGTAAAAAATAGAGAGACTTCGATGGGCGAAGTCTCTCTAAACCTAAACCGTATCATAAAACCAATGTATGGTATCTATATTAGTAGTACAATGTTGACTTAAAAATGTTTTTAAAAATTATTATTTTTTTTCTACAATCGCTACCGTAAGTCTGGATATACATAACAATGCGTTTTGATCATTATGTATTTTAATATCCCACACGTGTGTAGATTTTCCAATATGAACTGCCGTACAAGTTGCTGTTACTAACCCCGCTATTCCTGATTTTACATGGTTGGCATTTACCTCCAACCCTACGGCTACATGTTTTGTGGTGTCGATGATAAGACTGGATGCTACACTTCCAATCGATTCGGCTAAGACTACTGAAGCTCCGCCATGAAGGATCCCGAAAGGTTGTTTTACCTTATCTGTAATCGGCATGGTGGCGATAATGGCATTATCTAAAATAGCCGTTGCTTTAATTTCAAGCAGCTGGGTCATGTATTTATCAAAAATACGGTTAACTTCCTTCAGAGAATAATTTTTAAGCCAGATCATTTGATTTTTTTAAATAGCGTTCTTGAAGAATAATACGATGATGATTCAAGTGGCCTGCGATGACGTAGATAAATGCGCGTACGCTAATTAAGCGGTCTGATGCCATCCCTTTACGGTTAAGTTCCGTTTCGTTCAACGTGTTAAAGAAAGTCAAATTTGCTTTTCTCAAATGGATAAATTCCTCAATAATACTATCAAACGAACGCTCGTTATGACGACCGTTTGCTACAAATTCATCTTGTTCGAAAGCTGCCAAAGCAGTCATGTCATTTCGTGCAAACCGCAATGCTCTATAAGCCATTACGCGCTCGGTGTCCAATATATGACATAATACTTCTTTCACCGTCCATTTGTCTTCTGCATAGGTATATTTTCCCATTGCTTCGGGTATACTGCGAATAAATTCAGGAAAAGATTCAATCTGAAGGACAAGTTCTTCCTTTATATCGCCAACTATGGTTTCGATATAATCACTATATATAGCTGGATATTCGTCAGACTTGAGTTGGTTCATAGCGTAAGTTGCTTTTTAATATTATTCTAAATGTAGTACCTCTACCGATTTCGGATTCCTTCACAAAGATGTGTCCTTTGTGGTAGCTTACCATCCGTTTGGTAAGACTTAAGCCAAGACCCCATCCTCGTTTGCGTGTGGTAAATCCTGGTTGAAAGATGTTTTCAAAATTTGTACGAGCAATTCCCTTGCCATTATCGCTAATGTCTATAAAAATTTCCTCTTTTGCAATATTTTCTGAAATGGTTACGGTAATTTTCCCTTCGATTTCGATTGCGTTGACGGCATTTTTAAGTAAATTCTCGATGATCCAATCAAATAATTGGATATTTAGCATGGCTTCTACATGTTTATCACCTTCAATAACAAATGTAATCTTGTCGCTTGTGCGGATACGAAAGTAGTTGATGTAGTCGTTGACGACACGGTATACGTTATGATTGGTGAGAGATGGGGTGGAGCCAATTTTAGAAAATCGATCGGCTACTACTTCCAGTCGCTGGACATCACGTTCCATTTCATTGAGGACACTATCATCCTCGGCTTCATATTTTATACGGATTAGTTCTAACCACCCCATCAAGGAAGAAATAGGGGTGCCTAATTGATGAGCAGCTTCTTTCGCCATACCTACCCAGACGAGATTTTGTTCGGATCTTTTAATAGAGTTGAAGACGGTATAGGCGATAATAAGAAATATGGCGATAAGCGATATCTGTACATAAGGATACACACGGAGTTGTCGCAGCGCATCCGAATCGTGATAATAGACGTACCACTTCTCTCCCGTATCCAGATCAATGACGATAGGAGAATGCATTCTTTTCATTCCATTTAGCTGTTTTTCAAAATAAGATGGGTCGTATGCTAGTTGTGCTTGGATGGTGTCTTCCGTTCGAATATTCGTTTTGGTTGAATCCAGATCCCGCCAAAAAATAATATTTCCTTTTTGATCTGTAATGATGGCAGGTAAGGTGAGACTATCTCTTACGGCATAGATGAAACTGATAAATTGATCATCTACATCCGGCATAGTCACGATGCTCCTTGTGCTCATAGCCCATACCTCGGCTTTTGTGCGCTCTGATTTGGATAAGCTTTTCACGAGGTAGTTTGTGTAGACAAGAGACGCAACCCCTATTATCACAGCGGATAATAAAAGTAAGAATTTCCAAAGTTGTTTATTGTACGTATATGGATTCATGATGTATATCGTATCGCAAAATAAAAATTTTATCCCATAGAAACGATTCTATTATAGCGATTATTAAAGTAAATCCCCTAGAAATATGTAATTTTGCTGTATGAGTTCACAAAAGAAAGTTAGGGTGCGTTTTGCACCTAGCCCTACGGGGGGATTGCATTTAGGAGGAGTACGAACAGCTTTGTTCAATTATCTATTTGCTCGTCATCACAAAGGTGAATTTATTTTACGTATTGAAGATACCGATCAGACACGTTTTGTGCCTGGTGCAGAAGAATATATTACAGAATGCCTTGCTTGGTGTGGTATCGAACCAGATGAAAGCCCAAATAAACCCGGATCCTTTGGGCCTTACAGACAAAGCGAAAGGAAACCTTCTTACCGTCAATATGCGGAACAATTGATAAGAGATGGGTATGCGTACTATGCATTTGACACAGCAGAAGAATTGGAAGAACAACGGAAGACTCATCCGAATTTCAGATATAGTCACGAAAATAGAGCGGAACTACGAAATTCATTAAGCCTTTCAGACGAAGAAGTTAAGAAGTTGCTTGAAGAGGGAGTTCCGTATACGATACGTATTAAAATGCCTGAAAATGAAGTGCTATCTTTTGAAGATATGATTCGTGGACGCGTCTCTTTTGAAACAAAACTAGTTGACGACAAAGTGCTGTTAAAAGCAGATGGGATGCCCACGTATCACTTGGCTGTAGTAGTTGACGATAAGGCCATGGAGATATCCCATATCTTTCGAGGCGAGGAATGGTTACCATCTGCTCCTGTACACATTCTGTTGTGGGAATATCTGGGATGGCAACGGGAAATGCCACAGTGGGCGCATTTACCCTTGATCTTAAAACCTGACGGGAATGGTAAGTTGAGCAAACGCGATGGTGATCGATTAGGTTTTCCGGTATATGCAATGAATTGGGCAGATGCTAAATCGGGAGGGACGACTCAGGGATTTCGAGAGCTTGGTTTCTTGCCTGAAGCTTTTCTTAATATGCTTGCGCTATTGGGCTGGAACGATGGAACAGAGCAGGAAATCTTTACCAAAGACGAATTGATTGAAAAATTTTCAGTAGAACGTATCAGTAAGAGCGGTGCCAAATTTGATTTCGAAAAAGCAAAATGGTTCAACCACGAATGGATTAAACAAACCGATAATATTGCGCTAATTGTGCAAATGCGGAATATATTGGTTGAACATGGGATAGAAAAAGTAGATCCGATCTTTTTAGACGGGGTGCTGTCTGCTGTTAAAGAGCGTATGACATATATTTCGGACTTTTGGACGCAGACATCATTTTTCTTTCAGCGGCCTAATTCCTATGATGTGGAGGCGATTAAGCCGAAATGGAATGCGCAAAAAACCTCTTTTTTTGAAGAATTAGTGGTCGAGTTAATTGAGCTGCCTGTTTGGGAAGCATCGGCGTTAGATTTATTTTTTAAGGAAAAAGTCGCGTCATCTGGAATGAAAGTTGGTGAGTTAATGATGCCTTTTCGCATTATGCTCGTGGGTGGGAAATTTGGTCCGGATGTTTTTAAAATAGCAGAACTATTAGAAGAGAAGGAAGTCACTGAGCGCATCAAAAAAGCCTTGCCTCATTTTTCTGAATGATTTATCACCTGATAAAAAAAACGCTAAGAAATTCCTATTTCTTAACGTTTTTTTTTACTTTAGGTGCTTTAAAATACTTAAACCCCAATCATGATAAAATCAACCTTTCTGAACCTATTGATCGTATGGTGTCTTGCCATCTCGACATCGTGCTCTTCCACTAAAAATCTTTCTCATGCAAATCCAGAGAAAAAACTAGGATGGAAATTAGGTTCGCAGGCCTACACATTCAGGCTATTTACGTTTGCTGAGGCTTTGGATAAAATTGATAGCTGCGACTTACGTTATGTAGAAGCTTTTCCAGGGCAAATAATTGGCGCGGGAAGTACCGAACAAATGGGATACGGTCTTTCGGAATCAGGAAGAAAACTGGTAAAAGATCTTTTAAAGAAAAAGAATATTACCTTACACGCATTCGGGGTAGTTGGAGCTAAAAACGAAGAAGAATGGGAAAAAGTTTTTCAATTTGCTAAAGACATGGGCGTAAAAGTGCTAAATGTCGAACCTTCAGAGGGACATTTGGACGTTATTTCCAGGTTGTGTGATAAATACGATATTAAAGTAGCACTTCATAATCATCCCCAACCCTCAAAATATTGGACGCCGGATGTTGTACTTGCTGCATTGAAAGGTAGAAGCAATCGTATGGGAGCGGCAGCCGACGTTGGTCATTGGATGCGTTCGGGGTTAGACCCGGTAGCATGTTTGAAGCAGCTGGACGGTCGTGTTTTTCATATACATTTTAAGGATTTGAATACTTTTGGGGACAAAAAGGCCCATGATGTGCATTGGGGGACAGGAAAATTGCCTCTCCGGGACATTGTTAATGAATTAAAACGTCAAAAGTTTTCGGGAATGCTTTCGGCAGAATATGAGTATAATTGGGAGAATAACAAAGATGATGTCAAACAAAGCGCAGCGAATTTACGAGCGATACTGTAAATAGCGTCAAACTGACAACAAGCAGATGATTTATTATCTGCTTGTTGTCATGTATTACTTATTCACCGATTACCTCTTTGAATGCAGCGGGATTGTTTTTCAAAAGGTAAGCCATACTTCGAATTACCCTATCATGTTTTTTAACGAACGGATTTTCTTCGTTCCAGACATAGCCAGCAAGCACAGCACATATTTTCTCTTTAACCTCTTTATTTTCAGGTCGGTGAAAAAATAAGGTTTGTAGGTTTCCGGTATACCATTCCTTTACATAAGTCGTGAAAACATCTATACCTCTTTGCATATATGCGGCAAAGTCTTTCTCCCAATTGACGTTCTCCCCGTTGATTTGTTTCCAAGCTAATTTGGCCGATAAAATTCCTGACTCCGTAGCGAAACAAACTCCCGAAGAGAATACCGGATCCAAAAATTCTGAGCTATTGCCGGTTAGCGCAAACCCGTCGCCATACATCTTGGTGACAGCAGCCGAATAATTTTTCAGATGAATAGGATCAAATAGGAATGTGGTATCTGCAAAACGTTGCACGTAAAAGTCGGATAGTTGGATCGCTTTGCGCAATGCCTCGGTTGTATCTCCATCAGCAGATAGTTTATCGATAAACGCTGTGTTGGCTACAATTCCCAGGCTGGTATTACCATTAGAAAACGGAATAACCCATAACCAGACTTCTGTGTCCAATACATCGAATGAGATCTGCGTGCCTTCAATACCTTCCGGTCTGTTGATGTCCTTTACATGCGAAAAAATGGCCGAATGAGGGTTAAGCTCGGAAGGTTTGTCTAAGTGCAGTAATCGCGGCAATACGCGACCGTATCCACTGGAATCGATGACAAATTTTGCTTTGATTTGAGAAGGATTTCCGTCTTTGTCGACTAGGGTAGTTATGGAGTCTCTTCCCTGAAACATGATATCGGTAACTGTGGTCTCAAATGAGATGTCTACCCCCTTTTTTATAAGTGAATCTGCCATGACCTGGTCAAAGTCAGCGCGTGGAATTTGCCATGTCCAGTCCCAGCCCTCACCAAATTTCTTGCTGAAATCAAAAATACTGATAACATTCCCCTTGATAAAACGAGCGCCGGGTTTTGGTTGGAAATTCTGCATATTCAGATCATCAAGCAATCCTGCTTCCTCAAAATGATCCATCACACGAGGGATTAGGCTTTCGCCGACAACCAAGCGGGGAAATTTGGTCTTTTCAACCATTTTTATTTTTGCTCCCTGCTTCTGTAGGTATCCTGCGGCAACACATCCGGAGGGACCAGCGCCAATGATCAAAATATCAACATCACTTGTACTCATTCCTAAAGAATTAAATTTAAATATGTTACTTTTGCGGTGCAAAGCGAGAGCAAAAGTAACATATTATCTTAACCGCAAAGAAGATAATCTTAAGTTTGAAAAGTTATAATAATCACTATTAATGATTGCCATCAATAAAGAATTAACTCTAGAAGGGTTCTCAAATATATTACTGGGTCAACAAGAAGTTACTATTTCTGAAGAAACGCGCCAAGTCGTAACAAAAAGTCACGATTTTTTAAAATCATTCATTGAAAATAAAATAATCTACGGTATAAATACCGGGTTTGGGCCGATGGCTCAATATCGGATTCAGGATTCTGATCGTATTCAGTTACAATATAATTTGATTCGCAGCCATTCGGCCGGTACTGGAGAATTGTTGCCCCCGGATGTGGTGAAGGCCGCGATGTTAACTCGTTTAAGTAATATTTCGAAAGGTAAATCCGGTATTCATATCAGTGTTGTTGAGCGACTACAGAATTTTATTAATCTAAACATTACACCGGTCATCTTTGCACATGGAGGCGTAGGAGCAAGTGGCGATTTAGTTCAACTCGCTCATTTGGCACTTACACTGATTGGTGAAGGAGAGGTGATTTACAACGGTCAAAGAAGATCTACGGCAGAAGTGTTTACCGAATTGGGATTGGAACCTATTCAGGTGGTCATTCGTGAAGGTATTTCATTAATTAATGGAACTTCCGTGATGACCGGTGCAGGATTGGTCAACTATTTTCATGCAAAGAAGTTGTTAAAATGGTCTGTGGAGATGTCGTCTATTATGAACGAATTGGCAAAAGCGCATGATGATCATTATTCGACTACACTCAATGAAGTAAAAAAACATGAAGGTCAACAAGATATTGCGCGTATGATGCGCGAACATCTTACAGACAGTAAGCTGGTACGTAAGCGTGAAGATGATCTATATTCAGGCAACAATCTTGAAGAGATTTTTAAAGATAAGGTACAGGAATATTATTCACTTCGTTGTGTGCCGCAGATTTTGGGACCTATTTTGGAAACCATTAACGGCGTAGGCAGAATATTGGAAGATGAGGTTAATTCGGTAAGTGATAATCCCATTATTTCGGTAGAAGATGGAAATGTATATCACGGAGGTAATTTCCATGGAGACTATATTTCCCTAGAAATGGATAAATTGAAGCTAGCCATTACCCGTCTGACCATGTTGTCTGAACGTCAGCTTAACTACTTGATGAATGCTAAAATTAACGAAGTTCTTCCTCCATTTGTGAATATGGGGAAACTGGGTTTTAATTTCGGAATGCAAGGGGCACAATTTACGGCTACATCGACAACAGCAGAAAACCAAACGTTATCCAATTCAATGTACGTGCATAGTATCCCGAATAATAACGACAATCAGGATATTGTAAGTATGGGTACTAATGCGGCTATGATCACCCATAAAGTAATTATCAACGCGTATGAAGTTTTGGCGATTCAAATGATATCTTTGGCTCAAGCCGTAGATATTTTATCTTATCAAAATTTAGTATCTTCAAGAACGAAAAAGATATATGAGGATATTCGTCAGATTATTCCGGTCTTTTCAGATGACAAACCCCTTTATCCAGCTATCAAAGCGGTAAAGGAATATTTAATGAAGTAAAATCAGTATGATCTGTGCATTAGTAACGGGAGGCTCAAGAGGAATCGGACGTGCAATTTGTAAAAAATTGGCCGAAGATTCTAACTACTATATCTTGATTAATTATCAAGGTAATGAGGAAGCCGCAAAGCAATGTCTGTCACTAGTCGAAGGAGTTGGTGGCAAAGGAGAGATATTGAAATTTGATGTTTCGGATTCCGAAGCGGTAGAAGAGGTATTACAATCTTGGCTTGATCGGAATCCGGGAGCAATTGTCGAGGTTATCGTTAACAATGCAGGTATAGCGCGAGATGGTTTATTCATGTGGATGAAGAAAGCAGATTGGCAATCGGTACTCGATATTTCGCTCAATGGTTTTTTCCATGTTACAAATTTCTTCATCCAAAAAATGCTGCGTAACCGTTATGGACGTATCATTAATATTGTCTCGGTATCTGGAGTGAAGGGGACGGCTGGACAAACGAACTACTCGGCAGCGAAAGCCGGAATTATTGGTGCTACGAAGGCTCTTGCACAAGAAGTTGCTAAACGAAATGTCACCGTCAACGCGGTGGCTCCGGGATTTATACGTACTGACATGACTGCCGATATGGATGAAAAGGAACTCGTGAAGATGATTCCCGCGAACCGTTTTGGAGAAGCTGAAGAGGTTGCAGAATTAGTTTCTTTTTTGGCTTCAAAAAAATCTAGCTATATTACAGGTGAAGTTATTAATATTAACGGAGGTATTTATTCTTAAGTAATTATGGATAAACGGGTCGTGATTACAGGGATGGGCATCTATTCATGTATTGGAACAAATTTAGCGGAGGTAACAAAATCGCTTTTTGAAGGTAAATCCGGTATTGTAGTAGACCCGGAGCGGATTTCTTTTGGATATAAATCGCCGCTTACAGGGATGGTTCCAGCCCCCGACCTGAAAAAGGTATTAAGTCGTCGTCAGCGAATAAGTATGGGTGAGGAGTCCGAATATGCATACATGGCTACGATGGAGGCCTTAAAAAATTCCGGTATTGATATGGCTTATTTTGAGCATAACGAAGTCGGAATTCTATTTGGGAATGATAGTGTATCGAAGGCTGTAATTGAAGCAACAGACATTGCACGCGAAAAGAAAGATACCCAACTGATTGGTTCGGGAGCCATCTTCAAATCCATGAACTCCACGGTAACCATGAATTTAGCAACCATACTTGGTTTAAAAGGCATCAATATGAGTATCAGTGCCGCTTGTGCAAGTGGTTCTCATGCCATAGGACTAGGGTACATGTTTATCAAACAGGGACTTCAGGATATTATTATTTGTGGCGGTGCACAAGAAATAAACCCCTATGCGATGGCAAGCTTTGACGGGTTAGGTGTATTTGCAACGGATATCGAGCATCCTCAAAAAGCTTCACGGCCTTTTGATAGCGGTCGAACCGGATTAGTTCCGAGTGGAGGGGCGGCAGCAATTATTTTAGAAAGCTATGAATCTGCCGTAAAACGTGGTGCTCCGATTATTGCGGAAGTATTAGGTTACGGTTTTTCATCCAATGGGGGGCATATTTCCACGCCGAATGTTGAAGGTCCGTCTATTGCAATGCGTCGCGCACTTGAACAGGCAAACATACAAGCAGGGCAAGTGGAGTATATCAATGCCCACGCTACCTCCACACCACTTGGAGATGCCAACGAAGCGAAAGCTATTTTGGAGGTCTTTGGTAAAAACCCTTATGTGAGTTCTACTAAATCAATGACCGGACATGAATGCTGGATGGCAGGGGCAAGCGAGATTGTATATTCTACATTGATGCTTCAAAATGGTTTTATAGCGCCCAATATTAATTTGGAATCACCAGATGATGACGTTAAAGAATTAAATTTAGTTTCGACAACAATTAAAAAAGAATTTGACATATATTTGTCTAATTCTTTTGGATTCGGTGGTACCAATTCAGCGATAGTAGTTAAGAGATTTAAGTAAATGAGTAACACAGATATCAAGCAGAAAATAAACGACATATTGATTGAAGAATTTGAGGTGGATGAAGAGGTGATTCAACCAGGCGCCCCATTAAAGGAATCATTAGATTTGGATAGTTTAGACTATGTGGATTTAGTCGTTTTGATCGAATCAAATTTTGGCGTTAAATTGGGAGAGGCTGATTTTTCGGGAATGACGACCTTCCAAGATTTTTATAATGTGATTGAAACTAAGATCGCAGCGAAATAAATAATTGAGTATATGAGCCAATGGGACGGAAAGTCTAAAGGAACACTCCTTGGCTATAAAATATTTGTTTTCTTGATCAGAAAACTGGGCGTCCGTACTGCTTACGGACTTCTTGTTTTTGTAGCATTTTATTATTTCATTTTCTACCCGGCTAACTTTAAAGAAATTTTCTATTATCTCCATGAGCGCCAAGGTTTCTCAAAGTGGAGGTCCTTTTGGAAAGTCTATCAGACTTACTTCGTATTCGGGCAGACTATTATAGATAAAGTAGCCATCTCTTCCGGATTGAGAAACTGTTTTACGTACGAATTTGACGGCATTGAGCACTTGCAACGAGCTTTAGAGGAGAAAAGGGGAGGTATTTTAATTAGTGCGCATGTAGGGAATTTTGAAATATCCGAACGTTTTTTTTCTGAACTTAACGTAGATTTTCAGATCAACCAGATTACAGTAGATCAGGAAGTGTCAATTATCAAAGAATATCTGCAAAGTATTGCCGATAAATCCACGATTAAATATATCTTTATTAAGGACGACATGTCGCATGTATTTGATATAAATGATGCCTTGTCGAATAATGAATTGATTTGTTTTACGGGCGATCGCTATTTCGAAGGATCAAAAGTCTTGGAAGAAGAACTATTAGGTAAGACGGCTATTTTTCCAGCGGGACCATTTCATTTGGCGTCTCGCTTGGGTGTACCTGTGATATTTGTATATGTGATGAAGGAGTCTAATCTCCACTATCATCTGTATGCGCGGGTGGCGGAAGGTGTCAAACGGAGAGATGCACAATCGGTGTTGAAGGCATATACCGCGAGTGTAGAAAAAATAGTAAGGAAATATCCCTTACAATGGTTTAATTTCTTTGATTTTTGGAAAAGAAAACAGTAATAACGGATGAAGAACGTTTTAGTAGTCTACTTTAGTCAGTCTGGACAATTGCAGGAGATTGCAGAATCTATTTGTGGTCCAATGTTAGCCGATCCGGAGATCAATGTAGATTTTTATGAGATAAGAATGGTACACTCCTTTCCTTTTCCTTGGACAGGATCGGCCTTTTTTAATACGTTCCCGGAGACATTTCAGCAAATCCCCGAAGAAATTCACCCTCCTGCATCAAGTATTCTGGAAAAAGAATACGACTTGGTGTTATTTCATTATCAAGTGTGGTATTTGAGTCCTTCCATTCCCATCAATTCTTTTTTAAAAAGTAAATATGCTGCGCCCTTGCTTAAAGGAAGGCCGGTCATTACCGTAAGTGGAACACGTAATATGTGGGCAAAAGCGCAAGATAAGGTGAAAAAGCTGATCTTGTCAAATGGGGGACGGTTAGTTGGAAATATCGCATTAACAGATCGACATCCCAATTTAATCTCGGTCATTACCATCGTCGACTGGTTATTTTCGGGCGTGAAAAGGAAAGCTTTTCGGATTTTTCCGATGCCTGGAGTTGCCGAAGAGGAAATTAAAAATTCAGTAAAATTTGGCAGAATAATTATTCCCTATTTAAAAAATGGTAATTTTGAAACGCTGCAAAATGACTTGGTAGAAAATGGCGCAATAAAATTTAAGTTTTTCTTAGTTTCAATGGACCAAAAAGCAAATCGTATGTTTGATCTTTGGTCCAAATTAATATTGAAGAATCCTAAGAGACGGAAGACATTGGTCAACATGTTTAAATATTATGTGATATTCGCATTATATGTGTTGTCACCGATCGTATTTGTTGTCGAATTAATATTATATCCGCTTCTGTATTTTATAAAAATTAGAAAAGACAGAGCACATTATCTGGGAGTTTAAATGAACGAAGTATATATTAATAGAATCGGTAAGTTTTTGCCTAATGATCCTATTTCTAATGATGAGATGGAGGATTACTTAGGAAAGATTAATGACCGCGAATCAAAAGGAAGACGAATAGTACTGCGAAATAATGGTATAGAGACCCGATATTATGCACTTACTAAACAGGGGAAGCCTACTCATACAAATGTAGAACTTACCGCTAATGCAATTCGTAATTTATTAGATGACGAGTTTTCTGGCGATCAAATTGAATTAATTTCCTGCGGTACATCCTCGCCTGATTATTTGATGCCTTCTCATGCAGTTATGGTTCATGGCGAATTGAAAAATGGTCAATCGGAAGTAAATTCAGCTTCAGGAAATTGCTGTGCAGGGATGAATGCGTTGAAATTCGGTTATCTTTCCGTGAAATCTGGAAACACTTCGAATGCGGTGTGTACTGGTTCGGAACGGATGTCTTCTTGGATGTTGGCGGATCATTTCAATAAAGAGGTTGAAAATCTTAAGGAACTGGAGGAACAGCCTATTATTTCCTTTAATAAGGATTTTTTGCGTTGGATGCTTTCCGACGGAGCTGGTGCTTTCCTATTACAAAACAAACCTAAAGGAAAGTTGCCGCTAAAAATTGAATGGATAGAGGGGTACTCCTATGCACATGAACTAGAGGTTTGTATGTACGCGGGGTCTGAAAAACAGGCAGATGGTTCCTTAAAATCATTTAGTGATTACCCTTCTGAAGAATGGTTGAATCAATCTATTTTTGCGGTGAAACAGGATACCAAATTATTGGATAAGTATATTTTAGATAAAGGAGTAGAAAGTACCAAACATGCATTGGCTAAACACGATATCACACCAGATGATGTAGATTATATTTTACCGCACGTGTCGTCGCATTATTTTGTAGATGGTCTTTATGAGCGATTGGTGAAAGCAGGGCTGGAGTTTACGCGGGAAAAATGGTTTTTGAATTTGAAAACTGTGGGAAATGTGGGGGCGGGATCTGTTTATCTGATGTTAGAAGAACTCGTGAATTCGGGCAAACTGAAAAAAGGGCAGCATATCTATTTGTGTGTTCCGGAAAGTGCACGGTTTACGTATTCATATGCTTATTTAACCGTTTGTTAAGCTCGATATGAATTTTCCTATTCACGGAGAGCAGATTTTAGCACTAATACCACAGCGGTATCCTATCGTAATGGTGGATACGCTATATGAATATGCAGAAGATTCGCTTTTGTCTGGATTACACGTAAGTAGAGATACTTTATTTGTTGATATAGAAACGCTTCAAGAATGTGGGTTGTTGGAGCATATGGCACAGTCGGTGGCTTTGCATACCGGCTTCGACTATTTCCAAAGAAATGAAGAGGCTCCAACAGGCTATATCGGATCTATGCAGGGAATAGAATTGACTTCCCTGCCAAAAGTTGGCGATGTCGTTCAGACAGAAGTTCAGATTATTCAGGAGTTTATGGGTGTAACATTAGTGAATATCACCTCCAAAATAAGCGGTGAGGTGATCGGAAAGGCGCAAATGAAAACGGTTATAGCATCCAGTTAATATGTCGTCGGCAGGTAATATGATCGAGATACAGGCATTTTTGCCGCATCGTAAGCCCATGCTTATGGTGGATCATATCGTAGAAATATCGCCTGATCATGTAATATGTCACTTTTTAATTCAAAGAGATAATATTTTATTGGCGGAAGGTTTTCTTGATGAAAGCGGGTTAGTGGAAAATATGGCTCAAGTATGTTCTTCTATCGTCGGACAAACCTATTATGAGAAGGACTATAACGCAGAGGTCGACGAGAGAGCAATTGGATTTATTTCGGGCATAAAAAGTTTGCGTATTTTAGCACTTCCGCAGCTAGGAGATCTATTGATTACGGAAGCGACATTGTCATCGCAGTTTGATGGGACTGACTACAGTATCTGTACAATGCAGGTGTTCAGTAGGGTCGGAGAAAGCCGTTGTGCAGAGGCGGAGATCAATTTATTTTTAAAAATGAGGAATAAATGAAGAAATCTGAAGTTCCACAGGATGATGGAAGAGTAATCCAAAAAGGATCGCGGGAGTTGTATTATGCGCTGGATGAAAATGGCGAATATACAACGGCATTAAGTACGGGTTGGGAGGCCAAAAATATCGTGCAGGACCATACGATGGAAGTTTTGCAGCAAGAAATAAATCAGGCCGGCGCAAATGTTAAAGCAGGCCGGAACAGTCCGATTCAATACTTTATGTTACTCAACCGAATGGATTGGGGTTTACTTGCTCAATATACGGGGTATTGGAAATGGCGTGTAAAGCGGCATAATAAACCCGAAGTGTTCAGAAAATTATCAGATAAACAGTTGCAGAAATACGCGGACGTATTCGAAATTACTGTGGAGGAGTTAAAAAATTACAAAGGAGATTAATGCAGTTAGATTTTACACATCACCAAACGGCACATTGTGAAAATGGCGTTGCGTCAAACTTATTGCGCAACAAGGGCTTAAATATTAGCGAGCCGATGGTTTTTGGTTTAGGATCAGGATTGTTTTATGTATATCTGCCGTTTTTGAGGGTCAGCAATGCTCCCGGATTAAGCTACAGGCCTATGCCGGGATGGATATTCGGACGAATGGCTCGTCGCTTAGGTATTAAAATAAAACGTCAAAAGTTTTCCAGTAAAGAGCGGGCACAACGGCAACTTGATGATAACTTAAAAAATAATATTCCTTCGGGGTTACAGGTAGGCGTATATCATCTGCCTTATTTTCCAGACGATTACCGTTTCCATTTCAATGCCCACAATATTGTTGTATATGGAAAAGAGGAGAACGAGTACCTAATCAGTGATCCGACTATGGAAAAGGTAAATCGCCTAACAGAAAAGGAATTGGAAAAGGTTAGGTTCTCGAAGGGCGTTTTAGCGCCAAAAGGGCATATCTATTATCCGACATACATCCCGGAGGAAGAAACGATAGATTGGGAGCAGGCAATCCTCAAATCCATTAAAAAAACCTGCAATGATATGTTGGCTCCTGTTCCCATCATTGGGGTAAAGGGGATGCGAATGGTTGCACGCGCAATATTAAAATGGCCGAAGAAGCATGGTATCGCAAAGGCAAACTATTACCTAGCCCAAATGGTGCGTATGCAAGAAGAGATTGGTACGGGTGGGGGAGGTTTTCGCTACATTTATTCGGCTTTTCTGCAAGAAGCGAGTAAAAAGATCAATAACCCTCGTTTGCTTCAGCTGTCGGAAGAAATGACTGAAATAGGTGACTTATGGCGTGATTTTGCTGTTTCGGCCTCCCGTGTTTATAAAAAACGCAGTAACCAAGAAAATGTGTATGCGGCCTTATCTGCCGATTTAATGAAATTAGCTGATTTAGAAGAAGCATTTTTTAAAAAACTTAAAAAAGCAGTTTAATGGACTTACAGGCTATTATCCATGTAGAGAATCTTTCTAAACAATATAAGAACAGTGATTTCTTGGCTGTAGATAATCTGTCCTTGGATATCCAAAAAGGCGAAATTTTTGGCCTCTTAGGGCCAAATGGAGCTGGTAAAACCACATTGATTTCCATGCTCTGCGGTTTGATAAAGCCGACTTCAGGACATTTTTCCATCGATCAGAAGACCTATAAGGAAAATGGTTTAGCGATTCGTGAATCTATTGGTGTAGTTCCACAGGAATATGCGCTTTACCCTACCTTGACTGCACATGAAAATCTAAGTTATTTTGGTGCTATGCATGGGCTGGAAGGAAAACGTCTTAAGGAGCTGGTCAATGTTTCACTAGAGAAGATGGGACTGATGCGTTTTGCGAATAAACAAGTAGGAACATTCTCGGGCGGTATGAAAAGGAGGGTGAACTTACTGGCGGGTGTGCTGCACCGTCCAAAAGTGCTTTTTCTAGATGAGCCTACGGTAGGGGTCGACGTACAGTCAAAAAATTCGATTATTGATTTTTTAAAAGCACTTAATGGACAAGGTACAACCATTGTTTATACATCTCATCACTTAATCGAAGCACAAGAATTATGCGATAGGATCGCTATTATTGAAGGAGGTAAAATCATTGCTCAAGGTACGCCGGCAGCATTGATTAAATCGGTTGTAGATGCACGGAATTTAGAAGATGTATTTATCGCAATGACAGGGAGGGGGCTTAGAGATGGTATATAAATTGGGAATGGCAGTCAAAAAAGAATTGTTATTGCAGATACGGGATGTCGGTGGACTCATCATCCTCTTTGTGATGCCACTGTTGCTTCTTATCACGATTACCGTCGTGCAAAAAGGTTCTTTTGATTCGTTAACAGGTGCTAAAATTCCGGTATTACTCGTAGACAATGATCAGGATTCTATCTCGCATGCTATCCAAAGGGAATTGGGATCAATAGGGAACTTTACCTTAGTCAATCAGATAGATGGTACACCGCTTATCGAAGAGAAAGCGAAACAGGCTGTCTTTAAAGGAGATTTTCAACTCGCGATTGTGTTACCTGCAAATATGACATCGGATTTGAACAAGCAAGTACAGCAGAATGTGGATCGTATTATGAGTGAATTTAGCTATGCAGAGGAAGACAGCATCGTTGCGGAAAATCTAACGGTGGTAGCTAAAGAGATTAGACTGTATTTTGATCCCGCAACCCAACCTTCGTTCAAAACCGCAGTAAAAAGCTCTATTGATAAACTAGTTGCCACGATCGAAACGGGACGCATCTATTCTAAATTTCAGGAACAGCTCAGCGATGGGGTAGACGATGCGTTCGAACAGAAAGCCTTCATCTCTTTTAAAGAAATCGGTCCTGAGAAAGAGGGCGAAGTAATAAAACCCGATGCCGGACAGCATAACGTGCCAGCATGGACATTATTTGCGATATTCTTTATCATCGTTCCGTTATCTATTAATATTGTGAAGGAAAAATCGCAGGGTACGATGATCCGCTTAATTACAAACCCTGTTCCATATTATGTATTTATTTTGGGTAAAACGATTGGCTATCTTTTTATTAGTCTGATACAGTTTTATTTGATGTTGGCTGTTGGTGTCTACTTATTTCCGCTCATGGGGATTCCGGCTTTTGAAATCGACAACAACTTCTTGAAACTTTCGGTTTTAGCAGTATTTTCTGGATTGGCTGCGATTGGAACGGGTATAGCGGTCGGTACGATTGCGACTACACAAGAGCAGTCTGCACCTTTTGGTGCTACTTTCGTCGTGATATTGGCGGCAATTGGCGGGGTATGGGTTCCCGTATTTATTATGCCCAAGGTAATGCAAATTATTTCTAAAATTTCGCCGATGAATTGGGCGCTGAACGGGTTTTACGATGTGTTGCTCCGGAATGGATCATGGATAGATATCATGCCTGAGATTATTTTGCTATTTTTGTTTTTTGGGTTTACAATAGCTATCGCCATTATATATGATAAAAAGAAAAGAACTATATAACGAAATCCTTCACCTCACCGTTTCGAAAGAAGTGAGTATTCGCTTTAATGAGGTAGACTCGTTGGGTATCGTGTGGCACGGCCACTATATTTCTTATTTCGAAGATGGAAGAGAGGCTTTTGGCCTGTTACACGGAATAGATTACCTTACCGTACAATGCGAAGGTTATACTACACCAATTGTAAAATCAATTTGTGAGCATAAGCTACCACTTCGGTACGGTGACATATGCCGTATTGAGACCACATTTGTGGATACACCTACGGCGAAATTGATCTTTCGGTATCGTATTTTTAATGCGCATAATCAGTTAGTGTGCACCGGAGAAACAGTTCAGGTTTTTTTAGATGCAGCGAATAATTTGGTGTTAAATACACCGGCTTTTATCATGGATTGGAAGAAAAAAATGAACTTATTATAACGTGTTTTCTCCTGTGTACATATCAGATATGAATTGTGTAACTCCTTTAGGTTTGGATTTACAGGATAACTGGATTGCCATACTGAAAGAAGATACGGGTATCGACGTGCATACAGTAGGATGTTTTGAAAATATTTATACCGCAAAAATAAAAGATCTTCCGACTGTACGAACGGATTTGACGTATTTGGAAAGGATGCTTTATTTGACCCTTGAACCGATGGTACGGTCAAAACCTCTAGGTGCAAAGACAGGTTTTATTCTATCGACAACAAAAGGAAATATAGAGTTTTTGTCGGAGGGGAAGTCCGAGGAAGCGCAGTTGCATAAGTTGGCCTTTAAGATGAGTAGCCTTTTCGGATTTATTACGCGACCTATCGTAGTCTCGCATGCATGTGTGTCTGGAGTTTTAGCCGTTTCAGTTGCCAAAAGACTTATACAGACGGGACAATTCGATGAAGTTTTCGTGTTGGCCGGAGATAAAGTAAGTGAGTTTGTACTGTCTGGATTTAATGCTTTTCAAGCGATGAGTGCCAAACCGTGTAAACCATTCGATTCAGGACGTGACGGTGTGACGCTGGGCGAAGCTGCGGGCGCTATTTTGGTGACCAAATCACCAGAACATGCGTTAGTAGAAATTGTAGGTGAAGGCGCGATCAATGATGCAAATCATATTTCCGGCCCGTCGAGAACGGGAGAAGGATTATATCGGAGTATTTCTTCCGCATTGAACGAAGCCGGTATCGACGCCTCTGCGATTGATTTTATATCAGCTCATGGAACAGCTACCCCATATAATGATGAAATGGAAGCGATCGCTTTTGATCGTTTGGGGATGAATGACATTCCGTTGAATAGTTTGAAGGGTTATTATGGACATACACTGGGTGCGTCTGGATTGTTGGAATTAATTATTTCTATTCTATCCCTTCGGCATAACAAATTGATCCCTACCAAAGGATTTGTCAGTAGGGGAACCTCGAAGGATGTCAATATCATTACCCAAAAGATGGATGTTCCGCTAACCTATATTTTGAAGACGGCTTCGGGCTTCGGTGGTAGTAATGCCGCAGCAATTTTGAAAAAAGTTAATGGATAGCGCATTGTACATATCGCATTATAGTAAAATAGAAAAGGGACTTATTTCTGTTGATGGAAATGTTATTTTTCATGCAGGCGAAGCTCAATTTTCTGATTTTATCAAGCAGGCTTTTAAGTACCAACAGCTAGATTATCCCAAATTTTACAAAATGGATAATCTAAGCAAACTGGCTTTTTTATCCGCCGAAGTGCTGTTAAGAGATGAGGAGGATAAAGAAGATATTGCATTGGTTTTGGCCAATAAATCGGGAAGTTTGGACACGGATGTAAAGCATCAGGAGAGTATTCAAGATGCCGCTAATTTTTATCCGAGTCCGGCTGTTTTTGTATATACACTGGCCAATATATGCGGAGGTGAAATTAGTATCCGCCATGGGATGAAATCCGAGCAGGTCTTTTTCGTGAGTGATGCATTCGATGTGGTCACTATTTCAAACTATGCGACGTATCTATTAGCAAGCCAGAAGGCAAAAAAAGTATTATGTGGCTGGGTTGAACTTTTCGAAGAAAATTATAAAGCAGTTTTGTATCTTGTTGAACGTGCGGGAACTAAGCTACATACAATAAATAATATTAATCAATTAGTTAAAAATTAAAAATGGAAGAGTTAAAAGAGGAACTAAAGGGTAAAATCATTGAAGTGTTAAACTTGGAAGATGTTGCGGTAGCTGATATCGATGATTCTGACGCTTTATTTGGTGATGGATTAGGTCTGGATTCTATTGATGCATTGGAGCTTATTGTACTTTTAGATAAAGAATATGGTATTAAATTGAGTGATCCTAAACAAGGTAAATCCATTTTCGAATCTGTAAATACCATGGCAGATTACATCGCTAAAAACCGAACGAAATAAGAATGAAGAACCGTGTTGCTGTCACAGGTATGGGAATCGTATCGGCTATCGGATTATCGGTGGCTGAGAACCTCAATTCCTTGCGCAATGCACAGAAAGGAATTACGCGGGTAGACAATTTCGAGACTTCTTTGCTGGATAAGGTGCGGGTAGGGGAAATAAAACTATCCAACGAGCAGTTGAGCAAAAAATTGCAGCTCCCGATTGATAATAGTATGACACGTACCGGTATGTTGGGAGCTTTGGCTGCCCAACAGGCTGTAGCGAGTGCTCAGATTGATGTGACATCGCAAAATTATCGGACGGGGTTGGTTTCTTCAACCAGCGTCGGAGGTATGGATATTACCGAGAAGTATTTTTACGCATATGAAAACAATCCCGAGCTTCATCGCTATATTGCCAGTCATGATGCCGGTGTATCTTCTCAACATATAGCCGACTACTTAGGCTTGAAGGGCTTCGTTACTACAATAAGCACAGCCTGTTCATCGGCCGCAAATGCCATTATGTTGGGCGCGCAATTAATTAAATCCGGTAGACTGGATCGCGTAATCGTGGGGGGGACAGATGCACTAAGTAAGTTTACATTGAATGGATTCAATACATTAATGATTCTGTCGGATACATACTGCAAGCCCTTTGATCAAAATCGGAAAGGATTGAATCTGGGAGAAGCGGCAGCATACTTGATTCTTGAATCGGCTGAAATCGTTGAAAAGGAAAGCAAAGAAGTACTTGCTTACCTCTCCGGATACGGTAATGCCAATGATGCTTTTCATCAGACGGCCTCATCCGAAAATGGTGAGGGGGCGTACTTGGCCATGAAAAAAGCATTTGAAATCGCAGGGTTAAGTCCGCAGGATATTAATTACATCAATGCACATGGTACAGCTACACCGAATAATGATTTATCGGAAGGCCATGCCCTTATTCGGGTATTTGGCGAACACGTACCTGCATTTAGTTCGACGAAGGCATATACAGGGCATACATTGGCTGCTGCGGCAGGAATAGAAGCTGTGTATAGTATACTGGCCTTGCAAAATGATGTAATATTTCCGAATCTTAACTTCGAAACTCCGATGGAAGAAATTCATCTGTTGCCACAAACGGGATTACTTCAACAATCCGTAAATCACGTATTGTCCAACTCCTTCGGGTTTGGAGGAAATTGTTCCACGTTAATATTCTCAAAAGCCTAATGAAGAATCCGTGTTATATTAATGGAATAGGAGCGGTCAATGCACAAGGTACTTGGAGCGAAGACCCTTTTACACATATAACAGAAATCAGTAATCCGTTGGCCATGGCGATCCAGCCTTCTTATAAAGAACTGATACCTCCGGCAATGATTCGGAGGATGTCGAAGGGTATTAAGATGGGGATATTTGCTTCCCAACAAGCTTTGGATGAGGCGGAGATGGATCAGGTAGATGCGATCATTACAGGTACGGGGCTTGGATGTTTGGAGGATTCCGAAAAATTCCTGAGGAATGTGTTGGATAATGATGAACAGTTTTTGACACCCACTTCGTTTATTCAGTCTACGCATAATACAGTAGGCGCGCAAATAGCCCTAAGATTGGGCTGTAAATCGTACAATTTTACCTATGTGAACGGTTCGACATCGTTTGAATCTGCCTTATTGGATGCACTTTTACAGATGGAGTCTGAAGAAGCGAATCAAGTCTTGATAGGTGGGATAGATGAAATCGCAGGACAAACTTTTCTTCTTAAACAGTTGGTAAAAGAGGTGAAGGCGAATGGAACGGAAGAAAGACTTAGGGATTCGCAATCTCCAGGGGTCAATTTCGGAGAAGGCGGAACATTCTTCGCGCTGAGTACAGCGAAAAAAGAAACTACCTATGCCCAAATTTTGGAAGTATCTATCCAGAATAAGTTAGCAACAGAGGAGGTAACCGACTTTATAACTTCTTTTTTAACCCAAAATCAGATTCGATTGGCAGATATATCAGCTGTTATCATTGGTAATAATGGCGATTTGATGTACGACGGATATTATACCTCCTTTTGCGCTTTATTCGCGGATAAGCCACAGATTTTCTACAAACACCTTGTTGGGCAATCGGATGTGGCGTCTGCATTTGGACTAGCGGCCGCTGCTTTTGTTTTAAAGAATCAGATCATCCCACCAACTATTCAATGGAATGCTGTCAAACATTCCGCGTTAAAGTATGTTTTACTATATAACCAATACTTAGGAAAAGATCATAGCCTCACGTTATTGTGCCATGTGGAAACATAAAAACATAATACCCGCTTTAGTCGTGCTCGGAATTATAAGCGCGCTCCTCGCTTTATTTGCCGTTAGCTCCTGGTGGTGGGTATTCTTGGTTCTGTTCATTTGGCTAGGTATTACGACCTGGGGTTCTTTTGATATCCGGCAAGGCTATTTTACAGATGTATTTTATAAAAAACAACGTGAAAGCCGTCGGAGAATTGCGCTTACTTTTGATGACGGACCCACCCCGATTACACTTGAAATTTTAGCGTTACTAAAACAACATCAGGCTAAAGCTACTTTTTTCTGTATCGGAAAACAGATTAACAAACATCCAGATATCTTCAGGAAAATTATAGAAGAGGGACATACGATCGGCAACCATACCATGAATCATGCTAAAGCATTCGGGTTTTTGAATGCACATCAAGTGGAACAGGAAATTGACAGTTGTGATGCCGCTATCAATGATATTGTGCCGCATAAGCCGCGTTTTTTTAGACCGCCGTTTGGTGTAACTAATCCTTCTGTTGCTAAAGCAGTCCAAGAGACTAGACATCATGTTATCGGTTGGAGTAATCGTTCGTTGGATACCATAATTGTTGACGAAAATAAAATATTTGATCGTGTATCTAAACGTTTGGTGCAGGGGGATATTATTTTGTTTCATGATACATCGAATAAGACACTTCGTGTTGTGGCTCGTCTCTTAGAATACATGCATCAGGAAAGCGTTCAATCGGTAACGGTCGATGAATTGTTAAATTTGCAGGCGTATGAACATTAAGATAGTTGTATTTACTTTTTTTTGCTGTTGGGTATCAATGGGCTTTACCCAGGAACAAAAAATGTCGGCTTCGGATGTCGCAAATTTCCAAAGTGTTATGCGGAAGTCCGTCCAGTTGAAAACGTTGACGGCCGACTTTACACAGTACAAGAAAGTGAGTTTTGTCAAGAACGAACTGGTTTCCTCAGGCAAATTTTACGTAAAGAATCCAGATAGATTAGCGTGGATCTACCGTAATCCGGTATCTTCAGCCTTAATTTTTAAAGATAAAAAAATCACGGTAGAAGAAAAGGGTAGTAAAAAAACGATGGATATGTCGCGTAGTAAGCAGTTTGAGAAGATTAGTCAGGCTATCCAATCCAATATGAACGGCAGTGGTTATCAGGGAACGGAATTTTCACCTTCTTATTTCCAAACCAATACGCAGTATATTCTGAAATTAGATCCCCTAGCAAAGGACGTGAAAAAAGCGATGAAACAGCTTGTCCTTTATTTTGATAAGTCCAGCTATCAGGTTTCTGAAGTAAAGTTATTAGATAACGCTAACGGGTTTACCCGATTTGTCTTTAGTCATCATCGGGTGAATGAAGCCATTGCTGATGCTATTTTTGAGTTGTAAAAATCTATCCTATATGCTCATTCAATGCGATATAATTGAATAGATTTGAACTGAAATCACGTTAAATAACATTTAATTTATTTAATTAAATTAATTTCAAAGAAATGTTTCTTGTGTCAGAAAAGTACGTTTAGCGGCTTTATAAACCCGTCGAAGTCATTTTTTAAAACGCTTCGTGAACTTTGTCAACTTGTCCACAGGTTTTGGAAAGTTTACGAAGCGTTTTTTTATTTTAACACAGTCGTTTTAGGCTTTTTTTAGGGCAAAAAAAAGTCTGTACCCAATAGATGCAGACTTCGGCCTGTAATTCAAAAAGGCGAACTACTCGGTTTTCTTAAAAGTTAAACCCTGCAGGAGCGTCTTTAGCTGCTTGCCCGGGTGGAAAATCAAACGTGTACGAACGATGTTCGTAGCGCTGACCTCTTCCCTTGTATCGGTGCCGGTACTGTTCGAGCCCAGACGAAAGGAACCCAGATTGCCCAGACGGACAATGTATCCCCGCGAGATGTTGCGCGGAATCTCCCTGAGCAGACTCTGCAGCACAGCATATACATCGGCTTCGTTTATAGACGAAGCATGTGAAATATCAGAAGCTAGATCTTCCAATACGATTTCTCCGGCACTTACCGGACGTGCGTAGAACTTTTTGGGAGCCGTAGGATCTCCCGGTTTGCCGATTTCGGCGACATTATAGTTAATTGCCATAATTGAAAAAATTTAAATCAAACACTAAACATTTACGAACTCTTGTTGCAACGATACAAACATAGTACATCGGTCTGGCGCGGAGGGGGTAATATTCCGCCAAAATATGGGGTACCCCGAAAAACTTTTTGGCGGAATTTTACCCCTAATGCAAAGCATTTTATCTAAGTTTGAAATCTAAAGAACCATATATGCTTTTACAAGACTTTTATACGTTGCGTGCATTGGAACAGGTCGAGGATCAAAAATATATAGCGCATATAACATTGAATAAAGGTCACGCTATTTTCGAGGGGCACTTTCCAAATAATCCGGTTACGCCGGGTGTATGCATGATGCAGATTATTAAAGAGCTAACTGAAAGTGTTGTGAAAAGACCGCTCTTTATGCACAAAGCATCGAATGTTAAATTCATGGCGCTGATTAATCCAGAAATTAACCCTGATCTAAAATTAGAACTTGACATTTCGGGTTCTGAAGAGTCAGAATATAAAGTGAAAAATGTAACATACTTTGATGATACAATAGCATTGAAGTTGGTAAGTACGTATAGATTGAAATAATATGAAGATTTTAGTAGCTTTAGTTCTTTCCTGTTTCTGGATTTCTCCGATTGATTTGGGCACTATTCGTGCCGATTTTGAGAAAGCAGATAATTCGAAAGCGAATACCGAACACTTGTATCATATACTGAAGGGTTACGATAAAGGAGATCCGGTTATCCAAGCGTATAAAGGAGCTGTATATGGTTTACAGGCTCGGTATATTACAGATAAGAAAGATAAGAAAGAATTAGTTGTGGCTGGAATCAAGAATATAGAAGCCGCTGTTAAGAGTGCGCCTAATAATGTGGAGATTAGATTAATTCGTTTAATTATTCAAGAAAATACACCCAAGATACTCAAATATAAGATGGATATAGATACGGATAAACAGATGATTTTGACTAACTTTTCTGCTCAAAATACTGCTGTAAAAGATCTGGTAAGGCGGTATGTAACAAAACGTTCTGGAGTTTTCACTGCTTCGGAAATTGATAAGCTATCAAAATAGATGCGGTAAAGATGCAACAACCTATTCATATACAAATGAGCCAATTAGGTATAGTGGTTGTCGTACCGACGTATAACAACCATAAAACCCTACAACGTGTTTTGGATGGGGTGTTGGAATATACCGATCAGATTATTGTCGTAAATGATGGCTCTACGGATAGCACCTTTCAAATTTTAGCAGTGTATCCGCAACTGCATCATATTACATTTGCAGCGAATAAAGGCAAGGGGATGGCGCTGCGCTCGGGTCTGAAAAAAGCAAAAGAATTAGGGTTCAACTACGCAATCACCATCGATTCTGACGGACAGCATTACGCCAGCGATTTACCCATTTTTGTGGAAGAAATAAGGCAGGCTTCAGCGCCTTTACTACTGATAGGCAGTCGGAATATGTCGCATGAATCGGTTCCCAAAAAGAGTAGTTTCGGGAATAAATTTTCCAACTTCTGGTTTTGGTTTGAGACTGGAATTAAATTAACCGATACCCAATCTGGGTATCGTGCCTATCCTTTAGGGGTAATTCCATCTCGTTTTTACACGCGCAAATTTGAATTTGAAATAGAGATAATCGTACGATCTGCTTGGAATGGTGTGACCGTAAAAAATGTGCCTGTCCGGGTATTGTATGATCCGGAGGAACGTGTGTCTCACTTTAGACCATTCAGGGATTTCACGCGAATCAGCATATTGAATACGATATTGGTGTTCTTAACCTTTTTCTATATTGTTCCCCGAAATTTAATTCGTTCTTTCAAAAAAAAAAATCTCACTGATTTTGTGAAAGAGAATATTTTTGGAAGTGAAGATTCTCCTGAAAAAATGGCCGCATCTATTGGTCTTGGTGTCTTCATGGGCATAGCACCCGTTTGGGGCTTTCAGACAGCTATAGTGATTACTTTATCTGTTTTTTTACGCTTAAATAAAATTTTGGCTTTTGCTTTTTCAAACATTAGCCTTCCCCCTTTTATTCCCATAATTATTTACGGCTCCTTAGCGATGGGAAGTCTCATAGTACCTGCTGTAAAGCAACAAAGTCTATTTTATCCTGATGAGATTAGTTTTGCAATTATTCAATCTCATTTAGTTCAATATTTAGTAGGGAGCCTTATCTTAGCTACGGCAATGGCATTACTTACCGGTTTCGGGAGTTATGTGTTGATCAAATTAAGAAATAACAGGACGGTGTCTGCTGATTAATGCACAACCTATTTTACCATATCTATTGTTGGGTACAACGAAATCGTTTTTTTTCGTGGTGTGTTGCCGTGCTATTCCTTGTCATCTTTGGGTATTTAGCATCCAAGATTCGCTTTGAAGAGGATATTACGCAGATTATTCCTAAAAGTGAGAATTCGAGCTTAACAACCGAAGTCATCCAGCAAATTAACTTTTCGGATAAAATCACCGTTCTTCTAGAAAAGGATAGAGACGGCAGTATCGATGATGTCACTTCCCTCGCTCAAGAGATTGCAGATACACTATTACAGGATACCGTGTATATTTCTGAGATCATCGGACAGATAACCAATGAGGATCTGGGGGAGACTTATGATTTCGTTTTCCAAAATCTTCCAGTTTTTTTAACATCAACAGATTATGACAGCATCGCGAACAAAATTACACCCACAGCAATAAAAGCAAAAGCTGCTGCGAATTATCATACGTTGATCTCGCCTACCGGATTTGTGGCTACGGATTTCATTCAAAAGGATCCGTTAGGGTTGGCTTTTCTGGGATTGGAAAAATTACAGCAGGTAAATGTAGGGGAGAATTTTATCCTGCATAATGGATTTGTTACGACCAGGGATTCCAGTGCTGTACTTCTGTTCCTGTCACCTAAATATGTGGGTGTTGAAACGGAGCATAATAAAGCTTTTGCAAATAAATTGTATGCGATACAAAAGACGCTAAATACGAAGTTTGAAAATAGGGCTAAGGTTTTTTATTTCGGATCGGCATTAGTTGCAGTAGCCAATGCTGACCAAATAAAATCAGACATCACGAAGACGGTGCTGATTTCAATGAGTATCTTGATGATTCTTCTGGTTTTCTTTTACCGCAAGATCTATATTCCATTGCTCGTATTTATTCCTACAATTTTTGCAGGTGTGTTTGCTTTAGGTTGTGTGTATCTGTATAAGCCGGTGATATCAGCCATTTCCATAAGTATAGGAGCGGTTTTAATTGGGATTACGATAGACTATGCGTTGCATGTGCTAACACATTATAAGAAGAATACCGACGTTAAAACCCTGTACAAGGAATTGACGAAACCGCTTGTCATGAGTGGGGCTACGACTTCTGTCGCCTTTCTGTGTTTGTTATTTGTACATTCTGAAGCGTTGATAGATCTTGGTATTTTCGCTGCGATCACGGTATTCTCTTCTGCAATATTTACGTTACTGATCATCCCTCACCTCTATAGTCCAAAGAGCACATTAACACACAATAGTTTTATAGATAAAATCGCGGCATTTCCATTTGAACGCAGTAAGGCTCTGGTTGGCATCTGTCTATTATTGATTTTTGTTAGTTTTTTTACGAGTCGTAAGGTCACTTTCAACAATGACTTGTCAGATTTGAACTATATCCCGGCAGATTTGAAAGGTGTGGATCAAAAGCTTGATAAATTAACAAGTTCGTCTGCCAAGTCTTTGTATGTAGTGGCTACCGGAAATACACTGGATACGGCGCTGGAACGTAATGTAGAAATTGCCAATGTGCTGTTGGCCGCGAAAGAGCGGGGTGAGGTAAAAAGTTTCTCCAATATCAATGCACTGCTGAAATCTGCACGAGACCAACGCCAACAAATCGCGGAGTGGAATTCTTTTTGGCACTATTACAACAAAACAACGTTGGAAAGGCAGATTCGAAAAGAGGGAGCGGTCTACGGGTTTAGCGCTGACGCACATCAGGAATTCTACAACTTGTTGGCGAAAGATTTTACGCCGTTGACCTACAGCGATTTTCAAGATGCACCGAATATGGGTTTAACAGACTTTGTGGCAAGCAAAGGACATTTTTTTACGGTGTCGAGTTTGGTGAAATTGGAGGAAGTACACCGGAACGATTTAGTCAAATCCTTGGAATTACTGGAAGGTGTGGTCGTGATCGATAGAAAGCAATTAAACGAAACGTATTTAGGGAAACTTCGAGACGACTTTAATTCGCTTGTCAGTTACTCATTTGTGGCGGTCTTGTTGATACTTTGGTTCTTTTTTAAACGGATAGAATTAGTGCTGCTGGCTTCTATTCCAATTGGGCTAACGGGATTGGTAACGGCAGGTTTGATGGGGGTTTTTGGACTTGAATTCAATATTTTCAGTGCTATAGTTTGCACATTGATATTTGGGCACGGTGTTGATTTTAGTATTTTCATGACCACGGCGCTTCAGAAGCAATACGCGACAGGAAAGGATGAATTACAGATCTATCGCACATCAATCCTATTGGCTGTTTTGACGACTGTGTTGGCAATCGGCGCATTAATATTCGCCAAGCATCCTGCATTAGTTTCTATTTCTTCTGTATCGTTGATAGGCGTGTTTGCGGCGGTTATTATCACCTTTGTTTTCTATCCGATATTATTTCGGTTCTTTATCTCTGATCGTGCAAAAAAGGGAAAATCTCCCTTTACGTTAACCATCTTAATTTTTTCTATTCTGCTTTTCGCTTATTATGGTTTAGGTTGTTTGATCGTGTCAGGTATAGGGCGGTTTGTTTTTCCACTTCTTCCGATAGGTAAAGAGCGGCAGAAAAGTTTATTCCGCAGTATAACAGGGACATTTATGAAGTCGGTGCTGTATCTTCATCCGTTAACACGGAAGACGACTATTAACCCGCATCAGGAAAATTTTAAAAAGCCAGCGATTATTATTGCTAATCACAGTTCTTTTTTAGACACACTAACAATGGGCATGCTGATCCCTAAAATGATGTTATTGGTGAATGACTGGGTTTGGAGATCTCCGATTTTTGGAAAGGCTGTTCAGGCTTTAGGGTTTTATCCTATAAGTAAGGGTGTAGAAGAAAGTTTGGAGTTGATCCGAGGGAAGGTGGAAGATGGTTTTTCGATTGTTGTTTTTCCCGAAGGCACGCGTTCGTATGATAATAGGATTGGGCGTTTTCACAAGGGCGCATTTTATTTGGCTGAACAGCTTAAAATGGATATCCTTCCAATCTATATACACGGAAATGGCGATGTATTGCCAAAAGGTGATTTCATGACTTTCAACGGAAAATTGACAGCGATTATCGGAAAGCGGATAGCAATTGACGATCTCACTTTTGGAGCAGTCTATTCGGATCGAACTAAAATCATATCAGCCTATTTTCGCCAAGAATACAATATATGGAGAGGAGAATTAGAAGATGAAAATTATTTTATATTTAAAATAAATACTGCTTACCTGTATAAGGACCGCGATATAACGGAGTCTGTACGGTCAAGTCTAGAAGCAAATAAAGAACTGTTCTATAATGTAGATTCGCATATATCTGGAAGATGCAATGTGGTGCACCTCTCAGATTCCTATGGCGAATTGGATTATTTGTTATCCTTACAGGATGGATCGAGGAGATTGACGGGAGTTATAGCTGATCGAGAAAAGCGTGAAGTGGCCAACAGTATTTATTGGAAACAACATCGACGGATTCGATTCGAAGCGGAAATGGAAATGGGTGATATTTTGTTGATATCGACTTTGTTGGGGACTAATGAAATAGCATCGATTGATCTTGCTGGTTTTTCAAAAATAATAAATGTGAACACATTGAATGATTTGGACTCCTTGATCCGAGCGGGTTTTGAAAGAATACGTGTTGGAAACAAAATCGAAATTTACAAGAAAGTATACAATACATGAGAAAACTTGAAAACAAAATAAAAAACGCGTCATTGCGAGGAAGTATGACGAAGCAATCTGCGTTTTTCTTCCATAGAGATTGCTTCGTCGTCGTACCTCCTTCTCGCAATGACGAAGAACTTTTTTGTGATGTACTAAAAAGAAGGTAATATGACAACGGAGGAATTCGACGTCATAATAGTAGGTAGTGGATTAGGGGGACTGGTGTCGGCTGTTGTGATGGCCAAACAAGGTTATCGTGTTTGTGTTCTCGAAAAGAACAGTCAATTTGGAGGTAATTTACAAACCTTCTCGCGCAATAAAAAAATATTTGATACGGGAGTGCATTACCTTGGAGGACTGGATGAGGGGCAAAATCTGTTTCAATATTTTTCTTACCTGGGAATAATGTCTTCGTTAAAATTAGAGCGTATGCCAACAGTTTTTGATGAAATCTTATTTGATGGCGATGAAAATAGATATCCTATTGCTCAGGGATATGACAGGTTTGTAAATGAACTGCTAGTTTATTTTCCAGATGAGGGGGAGGCGTTGCGAAAATACGTAGTGGATCTACAAGATATATGTAGGGCTTTTCCGTTATACAATCTTGAAGATAAACAGACCTATCCACAACATGTTTTAGATTTAAGCGTGAAGAAGTATTTCGACGACCTCACGACTAATAATAAACTGAAAGCGGTGCTGGTAGGGGCTAATTTTTTGTATGCGGGGGAGGAATCGAAAACCCCCTTTTATGTGCATGCGCTTTCTGTCAATTCCTATATACTAAGTGCTTTCCGCTGCGTAAATGGAGGAAGTCAAATTAGTAAATTATTGATTCGGAGGCTGAAAAAACTTGGCGGCCAAGCCTATAAACGGCAAGAAGTCATAAAATATCATTTAAAGGAAGGGAAAATTGCCGATGTCGAAACGGCGGAAGGCAATCGATATACTGCCGATTTATTTATTTCGAATACAGATCCGAAATTAACTCTGCAGCAAATAGGGCGGAACTATTTCCGCAAGGCTTATTTTGAACGTATTACTGCGCTGCCTGTTACGGTATCCTCTTTCAGTGTACATCTCGTGCTTTTGGAGAAAAAAGTGTTTTATAACCCTTCTAATCTTTTTTATCATCGGAATTTGGAATCAGTTTGGTCGGCCTCTGGATATTCGATTACTAATTGGCCTGCCATGTATATGCTTTCTATGACGGAAGACAAACATAATGTGGGTTATGCAGATACGATCACCATCCTCAGCTATATGCGGTTTGATGAATTGAAAGAATGGAATGATACGTTTAATACTGTTGCAGAAATGGGGGAGCGGGGGGAGTCATATGAACGATTCAAGCAACAGAAAATAAATCAAATGATCGTTGAGGTAGAAAAGAAAATTCCTGACCTTGGTAAGGTAATCAAAGCAAGTTATGCATCTACACCGCTATCTTACCGCGATTATATCGGTAATTTTGAAGGTAGTTTATATGGGCCTTTAAAGGATTATAATGATCCATTGCGAACGATGATTTCTCCAAAGTCAAAAATAATGAACCTTTATTTTACGGGACAAGGGGTAAATATGCATGGAATTTTGGGTGTCACAATAGGTGGGATAGCTACTTGTGCCGAAATTTTAGGACGTACGTATTTAATGGGGCATATTCGTGAATCACTATCTTCTTAATTGGCTTCTTGAAATCCCGGTTTATTAAACGGAGGGCTCGTCAAAGGTATTCTAAAGTCTTATAAAGTATAGTTCTTAGATCATTATTCGTTTGGGGGCGTATTAAATTGAATAATTGCTTCAAAATTTCCAACGTCGAGATGACAAAATGGAAAGTATAATGCACGAGTTTTATTATCTTCGGGTAATTTTAACATTAAAAATAGAAGATGAGTAAAAGTACAATAGCATACCGCTCGAGAGAAGAAATTAAAAGCTTTCAAGAGCAGTTACTAAAACTTCAATTACAATATCTCGCTGACCATTCTCCCTTCTATGAGCGGTTATTTTCTACCTACGGAATCGATGTGAAATCCATTCAGACGATAGAAGACCTGCGAAAATTACCCCTCACCTCAAAGAACGACTTACAATTGCACAATGACGATTTTTTGTGTGTTCCTCCATATGAAATTGTCGATTACTGTACGACTTCCGGAACATTAGGATCACCTGTGACTTTTGGTTTAACGGATGCGGATTTAGAGCGATTGGCGGAAAATGAAATGCAATCTTTTCAAATTGCAGGTGTTCGCAAAGGTGATGTGGTGCAGCTGATGACGACGATAGACCGTAGGTTTATGGCTGGATTAGCCTATTTCTTGGGACTTCGAAAGTTAGGTGCAGGCATCATCCGCGTTGGATCAGGTATTCCCCAAATGCAGTGGGATTCTATTTTGAAATACAACCCAAATTATTTGGTTTCTGTTCCTTCTTTTCTCTTAAAACTGATCGAATTTGCGGAACAACATGGTATAGACTACAAAAAATCAAGTGTGAAAAGCGTGATTTGCATAGGTGAAGCGCTTCGTGATAAAGAGCTGAACAATACAGTGCTTACACAGCGGATCTTGGAAAAATGGGATATAAAATTGTATTCGACGTATGCATCGACAGAGATGGGAGCTGCTTTTACGGAATGTGAACATTTCAACGGAGGTCACGTCCAGCCAGATTTGATTATTACGGAGATATTGAATGAGGAGGAAAAGCCTGTTGCCGATGGCGAGAGTGGGGAATTGGTTGTCACTACATTGGGTGTACAGGGGCTGCCGTTGTTGCGGTTCAAAACCGGCGATATGGTACGTAAGTATACTGAATCTTGCAAATGTGGACGCAATACATATCGGATAGGAGCTGTGGAAGGTAGAAAACAACATATGGTAAAGTACAAGGGAACAACCTTATATCCGCCGGCTATGCATGATCTATTAGCTGGGTTTCCCCAGATTTTGCTTCATCAAATTGAAATTTTACATAATGAAATTGGTACCGACGAGATCATTATTCGTGTATTCTCTCCCGATATTTCGGCGGAATTTCTGAATGAAGTGAAGGATCATTTCCGTGCTAAGTTACGTGTTACTCCAAAGATTGAGTTTGTTGCACTTGAAGAGTTACAACGCTCGGTTTTCAATCCACTAAGCCGTAAGCCGATTACTTTTATCGATAACAGAGAAGCATAAGATAGATCTCACGTGGTATATTATCTTAATAACTCCTTTAAATCATCCTTAGATAGGGATTTAACGAAGCTTTCTTCGGTCGTAATGAGTGAGTTAGCAATTGATTTTTTGCGGTTTTGTAAAGCTACTATTTTTTCTTCAACGGTATCTTTACTGATGAATTTGTAAATAAAAACGTTCTGCGTTTGACCGATGCGATGCGTTCGGTCGATAGCCTGTTGCTCTACAGCGGGGTTCCACCACGGGTCGAGAATAAAGACATAATCGGCTTCTGTTAAGTTTAAGCCCACACCGCCGGCTTTGATGGATATCAGAAATATTTTTGTGTCCTTATCTTCTTTGAAGTTTTGTACTGCATCTGCTCGGTCTTTCGTCGCACCATCGAGATAGGCGTACTTGATTTTGTGCTTGTCAAAATGTGTCTTAAAAAGCTGAAGATGTTTTACAAACTGAGAGAAAATTAAGACTTTGTTCTGTTCCGAAGAAATGGACTCTAGCATATCCAAAACCGCTTGGAATTTACCTGAATTTTCGCTGAAATTTTCATCGACCATTTTCGGATGGTTAGCGAGTTGACGCAATTTTGTTAACCCTTGTAGCAATGTGATCTGTGATGTTTTTCCGCCTTGTTGTACGACCCCTTCTAATAACGCATTACGGTACTCAGACTTGGTGGTTTCGTACTTGTCGCTCTGCTTTTCTGTCATTTCACAGTAAATGATCTGTTCCGTTTTAGGCGGCAATTCTGTAGCGACTTGATTCTTCGTACGGCGAAGAACAAACGGTTTTATAATTGCTTGAAGCCTTTTGGCTTTTTCCTCATCCTTTTTCTTTTCAATAGGGACCACAAATTCTTTCTGAAAAAACGCGTAGCTTCCTAAAAGACCTGGGTTCGTAAAATGCATCTGCGACCATATATCTGAAACGGAATTTTCAACAGGGGTCCCACTTAATGCTAATTTGTTTCTGCTTTTAAGTGTTTTTATCGATTTGAACGATTTAGAAGTCGGGTTTTTAATATTTTGGCTTTCATCTAAAATAATATAATTGAAAAAAAACTTGCCTAGAATAACTTCGTCAGATCGCACTATACCATAGGTGGTAATGACCAAATCGAAATGGGAGAACGCATAGGGGTCTTTGAATCGATTGGACCCAGTATGCAGTAAGATGCGCATTTCAGGTGCGAATCTGTCTGCTTCCTTTTGCCAGTTATACACCAGAGAAGTGGGTAAAATTAATAAAGACGTTTTGGCGTGATCTGTACTTTTTAGATCTTCTTTTTGCTTTTGTAAGAATGCTAACGTTTGTACAGTTTTTCCAAGCCCCATGTCATCTGCCAATACACCTCCAAATTTGAATTCCTGCAAGAAATGAAACCAATTATAGCCTGCTTGCTGATAAGGCCTTAGCTGTCCTGTGAAATGATGAGGTGGATCAATGGTTGCAATTTTTTCAAAACTGGAAAGATGTTGCAGTTTGCGACTTATAGTGAGTGCGGTATGTTCGCTGATTTCGTACAGAAGGCCGATGTGCGCTTTATTAAACTGCAATATGTCCTTCTTTACTGAAAAATGGAAGAGGTGTTCATATTGTGCAAACCATTCCTCAGGAAGGATCGCTATTTCGCCATTAGGCAATACAAATTCCTGAATACGGTTTAAAATATGATCCCTGAGCTGGATAAAAGGTATTTTATACGGGCCGAAATTGGCGAATGCCCGTACATCAAACCAATCGTTATCTTCGTTTACCTCTATGTCTATGGAACTTTTTCCGATAAAAAAGGTCTTATCTCGTGTTTCTTGTTGAATGATGAAGCCTTTCTCGAGAAGCGCACGTTGATTTTCATTTAGCCAACTAAAAATGGATTTTCCTTGTTCGGTAACATAGCTCCCAAACAAAGCGTCCAATTTTTGTAAACCGAATCCATTGAGAAGCTCTCGTTGTTTTTCTTCCCAAGTAATGGATCTTTTGATACGAATGAAGGTATACAGGTCTTTTTGGGGTTCGTATTGCATGCGGACAGAAACCTTATGCTCGCCCCCGGCCGAAAAGGAATAGTCTCCATAGTTAAATGAAAGTTTGAGATGCGATTGTCCGCCTTCCACATAATTTAACGTTAGGACAGGAATCGCATCTTCCTTAACGGTTTTAATGTCAAATCCTTCGGCGTATACGTTATATTTTTCAATTAGTCCGGTTACAAAAGTCTCAAAATATTTCTTTTCTGTGGTGCGTCCTACAGCAATATACCTTTTATTTAAAAAGGGGCTGAGTTTTTTACCTTCCAAAGGTTGGTCAAAATAATATAATGTATTTTCTAACAATAACCAGGCCTGCTGGTTGATAATAACTTCCGCATTTTTAAACATGAACTCCATGCGATATCCATTATATTTGAGTGTAGGGAAATAACGGGTTTCTTCCTCACTACGTCTAAAATGGAAGAGAATGGAAGTTGGTCGATCTGCTATTTTAAGTGCTTGATTCGCCGGATATCCATCTTTTTTACTCATTAGAAATAGCGGTTTGTCACCGATGAGTTCCAATGCCTTCAGCATTTTTTGGTCCAGTTTAGGACGAATATAATGGTGTATTTTTTGGTCAAAAATTTTAGAAAAGTAATCCATTGGTCGGATTGCTTTCTTGTGAAATCGCTTAATGACATGTGTTTGTTCGATTTCATCCAAAAGCTTGATTATTTTATAATCCTCTTCATCGAGTGCCGATTTAAATTCGTCCACAGTATTGGTAAATACGCGCTTGTATGATAAAGAGTCGGAGCCATTGGAGTTTAGCTGGACGATATGAGGTTCAATTAAATAGCCTAAATAGGGGTGTTCTCCCAATGAATATATTAAACGGTAAGGTACGGAATTATCTATCTTTTGCATCAAAACCAATTTCTTCTAAAAAAGGTTTCTAATATACAGATAAATTCACGTTTAGGAGGGGAAGTCTTCAAATAAAATGGACTAAATTTCGCCGTCGAAAACAAAAGTAGCTGGTCCTTTAAGGAATACACTCGTGAATGTATCACCTTCTTTGTGAAAAGAAATGTACAACTGTCCCCCCATTACGCGTATCGGAAACGCTATGTCGCCCTCCCTATTCTCGTGTATTGCAATTGCCATAGCCGTGGCGGTAGCTCCGGTTCCGCAGGCATAGGTTTCATCTTCCACGCCTCTTTCGAAGGTGCGCAGGAAATAACCATGCTCTTCTTTTTCAACAAAATTTACATTGATACCCTCCATACGATAGGTGTCGTTATTTCGGATAGCAGATCCTTGGTCATAAACAGGGAACGTTTTTAAATCTTCGACTATTTTAACATAGTGTGGCGAGCCCGTGTTAAGAACATAAGCATCAGAATCGCGGGCGACTTGCGCGACATTTATCATACCCAGATTTACTTGTGTGCCATCAATATCGGCTATATGTTCACCATCTACTGCCAAAAAGACAGTTTTGTTTTGGATAAGACCAAGATCTCTGGCAAAAGCGACGATGCACCGACCGCCATTACCGCACATGGTACCCTCGCGCCCATCCGCATTATAATATACCATTTCAAAATCGTAATTTTCCGTATCTTGAAGTAGCATCAACCCGTCTGCACCGATTCCAAACCTTCTTTCACATAGATCACGGACTAATATTTCGTTTTCACGGTCAAAAAGGCCTTTTCTATTGTCAATCAAGATGAAGTCATTCCCTGCTCCTTGATATTTAAAAAACTTTATTTTTTTATGTTTAATTTGAAAATCCACCATAAAATTAATATTCTTGTTACAATTCTTTTAAAGTATGTTAAATCTTGTTAAATTAAAGAAACGAGTCGTTTTGTTAACAAATTTTAACTGACAAAACTTGCATGAAGGCGCTTAATGGTATTACATTTGAACATACACAACTAGAATAAAGTAACATAAATTTTTAACAAAGTTAAGATATTACAGCAAATAAATATGAAGAAAATAGGAATCACATTATTAACAGCTGTCTTAGGAGGAGCTGTAGCAGTAGGGGGGTATAAATTGTTTGAAAATAAGCAACTAGATAATATGTCTTTTGAAGAAAGACAGAAGGTCTACTATGCGAATAATGCCAGTCCCATAGAGGATATGGTGTCTTCAACCGGGAATTTAGATTTTACACAAGCAGCTGCGGCTGTGTCTCCGGGAGTTGTGCATATTAAAGTCACGATGACAAGTCGCGGATCTCAGCGTGGTGGTGGTGGTTCGCCTTTCGATATGTTTGAAGAGTTTTTTGGCATGCCACAGCAAAGACGTGCGCAACCGCGTCAGCCACAGCAGGCTTCCGGATCGGGTGTAATCATTTCGCCGGATGGCTATATCGTAACGAATAATCACGTTGTAGAAGATGCGGATATAATTGAGGTGCAACTTACTGACAAACGTACATTTGAAGCAAAAGTAATTGGTAAAGATCCTAATACCGATTTGGCGCTTATCAAAGTGAATGCGACAGGGTTGCCTTTGGTGAAATTAGGGAATTCGGACAATGTGCAGATTGGTGAATGGGTACTGGCAGTAGGGTATCCATTGAGTTTACAGTCTACCGTAACAGCTGGTATTGTAAGTGCGAAAGGTCGTCAGATAGGAATTTTAGGCGAGTCACAGCAACAACAACCAAGAGGCTACGGGTACGGTCAGGGCCAAGGTCAACAAGAAGAACAGATTGTAAATACAGCGATAGAGTCCTTTATCCAGACTGACGCAGTAATTAATAAAGGGAATAGTGGGGGAGCCTTGGTAAACGCAAAAGGAGAGTTGATCGGTATCAATTCGGCTATTGCGTCGCCGACCGGTGTATATGCAGGATATGGTTTTGCTATTCCTATCAATTTGGCGAAAAAGATCTTAGACGATTTTAGAGAATTCGGTAGTGTGAAGCGTGGATATGTGGGTGTAAGTTTTAGAGAAATTTCAGAGCTTACCGTAGAACAGAAGAAGGAATTTGGTCTCACTGATATTTTAGGTCTTTATGTTTTTGATGCGGTAAAAGGGGGTGGAGCAGAAGCGGCCGGTATTAAAAAAGGCGATATTATTACTAAAATTGACGGCAACATAATTTATTCTTCATCAGATTTGCAGGAGCGTGTAGCAAGATTACGTCCTGGCGACAAAGTGAAAATTTCTTACAAACGTGAGGGTAAAGAAAGAGAAGCTACCATTACCTTGAAGGGTGAAGAAGCGAAGGCTAAAGCCGAAGAAGAGGGTAGCAGCGCTAGCGCGACGGAAATCTATAATAAGTTAGGTGCCAGCTTTATTCCGGCTACCGATGCCCGTAAGAAAGAATTGGGAATTAGTTCGGGTGTTGTGGTAACACAGATACATCGTGGAGGGGTATTCGAATATTTTGGTGTAGAGAGTGGCTTAGTTATTACTGAAATTAATGGCAAACCTGTAAATAATGTAGATGATGTAGAGACTGCATTGGGTAATACTAAACGTAATATTGTACGGGTAACAGGTGTGCCAGAAAGAGGCAGCCGAGTAGAGTTTAATGTGCCGATTGAGTATTAGTTTTCATAGATAGTTTATATTGTTAGTATGTGGCTTTCTTTGGGAAGCCACATTTTTTATGTACTGCTTGCCGTGTTCATCAAAGATAATTTTTACTTTTGGATTATTATATGAAGATAGCAGAAGTAAATAGGAAGTGGGAAGAGTTGCGCGGTGTGATCGCCGAAAACTTTGATATGGAACTGCCCGATATGAAAGTAATGCTTTTTCTGATTGGTGTGCAAGAATTGGGACAAGGCCCTAAGAAGTTTTCGAAGCGCGAGAAGGAAGAGCTCATGCATATCGCAACTTGTCGGTTGTTTAGTGCTATGGGCTTTTATGAGCTTAAAGGACTGGATGAGGATGGTTGGCCGCACTGGGAGTTGGTAAAGCCTGTTCCAAATTATACCTTATTGGAACAGGAAATGATCATGAAATCGTTGATCATAGATTATTTTCAGGAGTTAGAAATTATTTAATAGATGAAGAAGTTATTCACCGCCGTTTTGTTGCTTTTTTGTATCGTAACGCAGGCGCAAAAGCCTACGCATTATTACGTTAATGTTTCTACGAGTCAAGGTAGTGCTATTTTGAGGTTATACAATGAAACGCCCAAGCATCGTGACAATTTCGTAAAGTTGGTAAAAGAAGGATTTTATGATTCTTTATTATTTCATCGTGTTATCCATAATTTTATGATACAAGGTGGAGATCCGGACTCCAGATATGCTGCGGATCGCGTGCAATTGGGTAATGGAGGTCTTGAGTATAAAATTCCATCTGAAATCCAATCGGAATTAATTCATAAAAAAGGAACGATCGGTGCTGCGCGGGATAATAATCCTGCCAAGCAATCTTCCGCTTCGCAGTTCTATTTCGTCCAAGGACGTAAGTACTCACAGGCTGGACTAGATTCTTTGGAACAATTTAGAATGCAGGGTAAAAAATTGTCACCTATTCAACGTCAAGCGTATTCGACGGTAGGAGGGACTCCTCATTTGGATGGGAATTATACGGTTTTTGGAGAGCTTTTAACAGGGGTGGAAATCGTGGACAAGATAGCCGTGGTCGAAACGGATCCTTTTGATCGTCCATTAAAGAACGAGCGAATGGCAATGCACATATTGACGCGAAGAGAGGCGATTAATTTAGAGCGTGAAAATAACGGATTGCAAGCAAAGGATGATTTCTTTACGAAATTGTTTGATTCCTTTAAATCTAAATATTATAACGTTCAGTAAATGAAAATTGTAACCTACAATGTCAATGGAATACGTGCTGCGCTTAAAAAGGATTGGTTAGGCTGGTTGAAGACAGTAGATCCTGATGTCGTGTGCTTGCAGGAGATAAAGGCGACTGCAGATCAGGTTCCTGAAATACTTTACCTTGAACAAATGGGCTATGAGCACTATTGGTACCCCGCTCAAAAAAAGGGATATAGTGGAACAGCTATATTTACGAAGATAACTCCTAACCACATTGAGTATGGTTGTGGTCATGAAGATTACGATTTTGAAGGCAGAATAATTCGAGCTGACTTTGACGATATTTCTGTAATGAGCACGTATTTTCCTTCCGGTACCACCGGAGATGTGCGTCAGGAATTCAAGTATCGTTTTCTGGATGATTTTAAAGTATATACGGATAAACTACTACTCGAAAAACCTAAATTAATTATTTCAGGTGATTTCAATATCTGTCATCGTGCTATTGATATTCATAATCCGAAATCCAATGCAAACACATCTGGATTTTTACCTGCTGAGCGGGAGTGGATGGAGAATTTTATCCAATCGGGATTCGTTGATACATTTAGACATTTTAACCCTGATCCACATCACTATACTTGGTGGAGCTATCGTGCAGGGTCTAGAGCGAAAAACTTAGGTTGGCGTATTGATTATAATATGGCTTCCCCTGCTTTGTTACATCATATTTCGCACGCAGGGATTCTATCTGATGCGGTACATTCAGATCATTGCCCTGTTGTTTTGGAAGTAAAATAAAGGAGTCTAACTGACTTACAAGAGAATCCAACAACACGACAGACAGCGTTTAATTCAGAGGTAGTAATAGTTTGAAAAACGAAATTGAAGATTTTTCGGTTCCTATTCGTAATATGAATAAGGACCGAAAAATTTAAGTGTATTACTTTATTAATCTTGTTGGTAACTGCGCTATATTTTCTAGGGATAATTGTTGCATAACCTGATAAAGCTGTGCTTTGAAAAGATTAATTGTATTTTCTCCACCTTCATTGCCCAAAGCTCCTACACCATACATAAAGGGTCGTCCCATAAAATTAAAATCTGATCCAACAGCATGTGCTCTCGCTAAATCTACACCCGAACGAATTCCACCATCCAGCATAATTTTGATCTTTTCTTTATACGCTTGATTTCCTGCCAATTTAATAAGTGAATGAATGGAAGACTCTCCAGCATCAATCTGACGGCCGCCGTGATTAGAAACAATTACGCCATCTGCCCCAATCGCAATTGCGGCTTGCATATCTTCATCGGTAGTGATGCCTTTAAGTACTAGAGGCCCTTTCCAAATATCACGAATAGCTTTTACTTTTTCAACATTGACCTTTCCTGTAAAAGTCCTATTCATGAATTGTCCCAGTTGGCTTAAATCCAATCCTTTTTCCATGTACGGCTTTAGTGTGGCAAAGGAAGGGATACCATGTTGCAAGGTTTTAATTCCCCAGGTGGGGCGAATCATCGCCTGTAAAACATTAGAAATATTCATTTTCGGAGGCATGGATAAGCCACTTTTTATTTCACGGTACCGTAAGCCAAAAGAAGGCACGTCGACCAATACGACTAAAACGGGACATTCGACATCCTTTAACCTTTTTAATATATCATCCCGTAATCTATTTTCCGTTGGGTGGTAAAGTTGAAACCAGGCTTTACCATCTGAAACCTCCGCAATACGCTCTATGCTGCTTGTTGATACAGTGCTTAATGTATAAGGGATATCATGTTTTGCTGCAGCTTTTGCTAGTATTTCAGGGGCATTTGGCCACATCAAACCTTGGAGTCCGATAGGGGATATACCGAATGGAGCACTGTACCGTCTGCCAAATAGTTCAACAGACATATCAATATCTTCGGCTACATGTAGATATTGAGGTTTTAGTAGGATATCGTCAAAATCACTTTCATTTCGGGCCAAATTCAATTCTTCATTGCATCCTCCTTCAAGGTAATCAAAGGCGAATTTTGGTATCCTTTTTTTTGCTTTCTTTTTCAGATCGCCTATACACGGATACTGTGACTTGTAAGGAAAATATATTTTTTTTGACATGATTATAACATGATAGGGTTTAGCACGCAAATATCATAATATTTATGCTAAACTCTGTCATGTACTATGATGGTAATATCTTTTTAATGACAATTTTTTAAACCAGTGGGGTTCTGTGCTATTTATTTCTGCCACCTATTATCTTAGTAATTAACCAGATAATCAGCGCGACTACCAGTACAACAACAATTACACCCGTCCATACACCTGCTTTGAAGATGCCTTCAATAACAGAACAACCGGTAAGTAATGTGGAAGTCAATGCTACGAGTGAAATGGGAATTATCGTTTGATGTCTCATATAAGTAATTATTTTCTTTCCTCTAATAACATATAACCGGAACTTTTGTTTCTTTTTAGATAGGTGAAATATTAGGATTAGATGGAAAGTTTGGGATTTGATAACGTTGCGGATAGGAAGGTGAGATTTAAAGAATGCAAAATAATCTTTACGTTAATAATATGACATTAAACACAATAAAGCCCGAAGCTGTTAGGCCTCGGGCTTGTTTATTTAATAACACTAATTTTCGGGTCTTATTCTGCTCTTAAGATTTTGGCCGCCTCAACCATAGATTCTAGCGCAGCTTTAGTTTCCGGCCAAGCACGTGTTTTTAATCCGCAGTCAGGGTTCACCCAAAGTTGTTCTGCAGGAACTACAGCTTTTGCTTTGCGTAATAATTCGACCATCTCTGCTGTACTAGGTACACGTGGTGAATGGATATCATATACTCCGGGACCGATATCGTTAGGATATTTGAAATCAGCGGCAAACGCATCTAATAATTCCATTTGAGAACGTGAAGTTTCGATCGTGATGACGTCAGCATCCATTGCTGCAATATCTTCGATGATGTCATTGAACTCCGAATAACACATGTGTGTGTGAATCTGGGTGTCGTCATCTACATTAGAAGAAGAAACACGGAATGCGCGTACAGCCCAGTTTAAGTAGTCTTTTTGATCCGCTTTACGTAATGGAAGGCCTTCACGGATAGCTGGTTCGTCTATTTGGATAATTTTTATTCCCGCTTTTTCCAACGCTTGTACTTCATCTAATATCGCTAAAGCAATTTGGTAAGTCGTTGTGGAACGGGGTTGATCGTTACGCACGAAAGACCACTGTAAAATGGTTACGGGACCGGTTAGCATTCCTTTTACTGGACGTTCGGTCAATGTTTGTGCATACGACGACCAACGTACAGTCATGTCTGCTGGACGGTATACATCGCCATAAATAACCGGTGGTTTTACACAGCGGGATCCGTAAGATTGAACCCATCCGTTTTTCGTGAAAGCGTACCCTGCTAATTGCTCGCCAAAGTACTCTACCATGTCATTACGCTCGAATTCTCCATGGACTAACACGTCTATATCTAACTGTTCTTGTAAACGAATTGTTCTTTCAGTTTCTTCTGCGATCTCTTTGTCATACTGTTCCTGAGAGATAGCTCCTTTTTTCAAGTCAGCTCTCCATTTCCGTACATCCTTCGTTTGTGGGAAAGAACCGATTGTCGTCGTGGCAAAGGCCGGTAAATTAAATTTTGCTTGCTGAGCAGCTTTACGTTGAGGGAAAGGAGATGTGCGTTTTGCATCGTCATCTGTGATGTTCGCTGTACGTTGTTTTACTTCAGGTCTGTGAATTAAAGGAGAGGTACGACGGCTTTCAGCGGCCGCTTTGTTAGCCTCAAAACGTTCAGCAGTTTCGGTGTCGACTTCTCCGTCGGCTAAGATTGCTAGATCTTTAACCTCTGTAAGTTTTTGTTTAGCAAATGCTAACCAGTTTTTAACATCTTTTGGAAGTGATTCTTCATTGTCCTCGTTATCCAAGTCAAAAGGAACATGTAATAACGAAGAGGAAGGTGCGATCCATACACGGTCTTTTCCTAATGCGTCTACCGCTTGTTTGATTAATGCCAAAGATTTTTCGTAATCGTTTTTCCAGATGTTACGTCCTTCCACTACTCCCAACGAAAGTGTTAATGTAGCAGGTACTTTAGCTAATACCGTATTCAGTTGCTGATCACCGCGTACCAGGTCTAGGTGGAGCGCATGGATTGGTAAGTTCAGCGCTGTTTCTTCGTTGTCAGCCAAAGCTTCAAAATAAGTAGCCACAATGAGCTTGATGCCTTTGGCAGCAGCAGCTAATTTTTCGAATACTTTGCCGTACAATGCACGTGTCGCGTCGTCGATATCCAATGCTAAGAAAGGTTCGTCAATTTGGACGTATTGCGTGCCAGCCTCTGCTAATTTTGATAAAATTTCTTCATAAACAGGTACTAATTTGTCGATCAAATCTATACGGTTGAAATCGGCTTCTTTTTCTTTACCAACTAAAAGGTAAGTGATAGGTCCAATTAGTACCGGTTTTGTTTCAATACCCAGCGACTTCGCTTCATTGTATTCGTTTAAGAATTTTTCGGAAGTCAATTTAAATTCTTGATTTTTAGTGAATTCAGGAACAATGTAATGGTAGTTGGTATCAAACCACTTTGTCATCTCCATTGCTGTTACATCAACACCTTCTTCTTGAAAACCGCGAGCCATAGCAAAATATAAATCTAGGTTATATTTACGGTCAATTTTGTCTAATAGTGAACTGTAACGGGCTGGAATAGCGCCTACAGTCAATGACAAGTCAAGCACTTGGTCGTAGAAAGAAAAGTCGTTCGAGGGAATTAAATCAATCCCGGCATCTTTTTGAGTTTTCCAGTTGTTTTTGCGAATAGATTTAGCCGCTTCTAATAATTCTTCCGCAGAAATCTTTTTAGCCCAATATGCTTCATTGGCTTTTTTTAATTCGCGGAACGGTCCCACCCTTGGGTAACCTAAGTTGTTGGTAATTAACATGCTCTTATCCCTTTTTTAATTTTTTACGTATAAAATTTTGCTGTAAGAGAAGGAGACTTGAATCAGTTTCTTCAGCTTATCTTTCCCCTTTCGGAGTAGAATGTAGCACCTTGTCAAGAGACAGGTTGCTAAGGCTTCAACGGGTCTAGTCCCTCTGCCTTTCTCTATAAGCGCAGCTAATATCGGAATAAGAATTGATATTACAAAAAAAGAATAAATAAAAGAACAAAAGGACAAGATTAGACTGGCTTTATCACGCGCCCAAATCGGTCGTTTGTCCTAGCTCCCCATCATCTTTATTCTTTTAATTTAGCTTACAAGTAGCTTATATCCTTTACCATGAACATTAACAATTTCTACATTAGGATCTTCTTTTAAGTATTTTCTTAGCTTACTCAAGAAAACATCCATACTTCTGCCGGTAAAATAATTATCATCATGCCATATTTTCACTAAAGCCTCTTCTCGTGTCAATACGTCGTTTTTCTTTAAACACAGAAGGCGTAATAATTCCGCTTCTTTTGTAGAAAGCTTTTGTTGTTGGCCTTTGTAAGTAACTACTTGGCTGGTATAGTCGAAGAAGTAATTTCCGATCTCAAATTTATCTGCTAATTCTTCTTCCTTATCTTTACTGACGCGTTTTAATAACGCTTGTATGCGTAGCAATAATTCTTCTACACGAAATGGTTTGGTGATGTAATCATCTCCTCCTAGTTCAAATGCTTGGGTTTTGTCCTCCATCATACCCTTCGCCGTAGCAAATATTATTGGTATAGTTTGGTCCATCTTACGTACCTCCTTTCCTAGCGAAAATCCGTCTTTCTTAGGCATCATCACATCAAAAATACAGAGATCAAAACGTTCTTTTCGGAATTGTTCCAAAGCTTGATCCCCATCTTGACACAATACAACATCATATTTGCCTTTAAGCTCTAGATAGTCTTTTAATAATTCACCTAGATTTGGATCGTCTTCCGCTAATAATATCTTTTGCATAACAATTGTTTTTAAGTTTGTAACCTCTATTAATTGGATTTCAGCGGAAGGGTGACCTCGAATTGTGTTCCCTTATCTTTCTCGCTTTTCACCTCTATACGCCCGTCTAATCGCTTGATAATGTCATTCACATAACTCAGACCTAATCCAAATCCTTTGACATTGTGGATGTTACCAGTTGGTATTCTATAGAATTGATCAAATATTTTTTCTTGTTGTTCTTTGGTCATTCCCATGCCTTTATCTGCCACTGTGAATATAATGTTACCCTTTGAGTTATACGTTTTTACCGTTATCTCAGGAGCATCAAGGCTATATTTTATCGCATTGTCAACTAAGTTAAACATTACATTAGAAAGATGCAATTCATCACCAATTACCGTGTCTTTTTCGGCAGATAAATCGATGTTTATTCTGCCGTTTGCTTTTTGAAGTTGCAATTGCATACTGTCTAATACGCCTGACACCAAATCGTTTACTTCAACATCAACACGTTCTATTTTTAAATTCTCTTTTTCTAAACGCGCAATATTTAATACCCGTTCAATATGTGATCCTAAGCGGACATTCTCATCATAGATGATGTTGGCCAATCTGTTCACTCGTTTTTCATCGGATGAGATTTCGGGGTCGCGCAAGGATTCGCTAGCGATCATTATTGTAGCGACTGGGGTCTTGAATTCATGCGTCATATTATTGATGAAATCGGTTTTCATCTCTGAAATCTTCTTTTGTTTGAAGATAATGCTTAATGTATACACAAAACATCCTATCAACAATGCAAATAAAGCCAATGTAGGCAAAATGAGGTAACTCATGTTGTCAGCTATAATAGACTTTTTATTCGGAAAATATACCGATAAGAGCCCCGGCGTTTGATTATTTGCATCTCCTTGGAAGAGAGGTGTGCTGTAGCGAGTGATCTTTTCTGACGAATTGAAATTGGCAGCAGTCTGGATGTTAAAGATTAGATTATTATTGTGTCTATCACGAATTTCGATATTGAACGGTGTATGGATATCGCGGCGATTCAGTTCGTCTTTGATCAGCCGTTGCACAGAAGTAATGTTAATACGTTCCCGAAGTGGTTTTTTTGCCAATTCCATGGCGATAGCTACTTGTTCTACCAACTCCGGATTCTTTCCGCCTAAGATAGCCACCGAATCTTCTAAGCTAAATGCGCTTTCGAGTTTCCGTAGATTTAGTTCTTTTAGTTTTCGCTCATAATTATAGAGCTCGAAAGCGATTTTGTCGCTGGATTTGGGAGGGAGTACGATCGTATAGAGCTTTGCTTTTCCTGTGGTACCGTCTATGATGGGTATCCCGTATCGGACACTGTCGTCTTTTGCAGCAATAATTGGCACGTTTACCGTTGCTACGATGCTCACATCATTGTTAATAAAATTTCCATCTCGACTAGGCCCTTGGCTGATTTGGATATCCACATAGCGTTGATATGCTGGCCGTCGAATATACGTTTCGTAAAATGAATTTTCCAGTTCTACAGCGTTCCCGTACTCATCTTTGAGTTCACGTTCTGCATCCCGGAATCGATTTTCGATTTCGATTTGCTTTTGCTGGAGGAGTTTTATTTTTTCTTGGACATCTAATTGTTCACTTAGAAGACGCTCCTTTTTTCGTTGTTTCTCTTGATCCTGCAAGTACTTTGTCTGGTTCATTTTTTGCTGTTCTCGGGTGAAAAGATAGATTTCTCTACGTTCTATAAGACCAGAAACAGCATTTAATGAGGCCATTACTCCTTCATCAAATAATTTTGACTTCTGTTGGTATGTTTCTCGAATAAAATAATATTGCATAGCGACGACACCTAATAAGGCGATCGACATTAACCATATTATTAATGCAATACTTCTTTTTTTCATTTGGAATACAATTTTCCTTTCAATGGTAATGAAGCTAAATCTCCAAGGCAAGTATCGCAAAGATGTTCTTATCTGTTAGTATGCGATACGCCATGACGGCTTCAATGTACTAAAAAATATTAAATGCATTTGCGAACCCGGCTTTCATTTCGTACAAAAATAGTAATGAAAATAGCCGTTTATGCGCATTTAACACTATTTAACAGCTTATTTTATAGTTGATTAAGTTTTTGAGTACTTTAATCATAAAACTCTTGTATGATTCTTCATAGGATATATGGGAATAGTTATATAAAAAAAGCACCTTTGAATTGTTGCTAATTCTGAAAATAGAAAAAGCGGAATGCCATGTGGTATCCCGCTTTTCCCGTTATATAGTATCAGTTTTTATTTTAATTCGGATACACGAATCGTGTTTGTTCTTCCTTTTTCGTGTAGTGGCGTAGAGGAGGTATTAATTACGATTTGACCGGGGTCTACCAATTGGTACTCTCTAAGTAAGCCATTTACGTCTTGAATGGTGCCGTCCGTACTTTCGTATCTTTCATAAATAAATGTATTAACACCCCAGACTAAACTTAATAGGCGTAATAAGGTTTTGTTTCCCGTGAAAACATATATATTAGCATCTGGGCGGTAACTGGCAATTTCCATTGCTGTATAGCCAGATGTTGTCATAACAGCAATTGCAGAGGCCTTTGTTTTTTCGGCTAAGAAAATTGAAGAGCTACAGATTGCATCTGGAATTTTAGTGATATCGATATAGGTGTCTTCCTTGGAGCTGTAATAGGGATAAGAAGTAGATTCTACATGGGTAATTATTTTAGCCATTGTCTCAATTACCATCTCAGGAAATTCACCCACTGAAGTTTCTCCGCTCAACATCACAGCATCGGCGCCGTCTAAAACAGAATTCGCGACATCGTTTACTTCTGCACGGGTAGGACGTGGTGTTGTAATCATGCTTTCCAACATCTGTGTTGCGATGATTACCGGTTTTGATAAATCGCGACATTTTTGAACAATGATCTTTTGAAGACCTGGAACTTCTTCCATCGGCAATTCAACACCTAGATCACCGCGGGCTACCATGATTGCGTCTGTAGCTTCGATAATGGCGTCGATATTTTCAATGGCTTCTGGCTTTTCGATTTTAGCAATTATTTTCGCATGGCTTCCTTTCGCAGCGATGATTGCTTTACCTTGTTTGATGTCTTCAGCAGAACGTACAAACGACATTGCAATCCAATCTGCTCCGTGATCCAAGGCAAAGTTAAGATTGTCCAAATCTTCTTCGGTCAACGAGGGGATAGAAACCTTTGTATTTGGTAAATTTACACCCTTTCTTGAAGTCAAGACACCACCATGAACCACTTCACAATTTACTGTATCCAAGTGGTTGGTGTTGATGACACGTAATTGAAGCTTTCCATCATCCAATAATATGATTTCGTCTTCCTTTACATCGTTAGGGAAATTTTCGTAGGTAATATATATGCGGTTTTCGTCGCCAATTAATTCATGTGTGGTAATCTCTACGGTAGACCCATTGATCAATATGGCCCCGCCTTCTTTCATTTTTCCAATTCGAATTTTAGGACCTTGTAAATCTGCTAAAATGCCGACATTGAAAGGGTTTTCAGCGTTAATTTCATTGATCGTATTGATGACTTTTAGATGGTCCTCTTGACTGCCGTGAGAAAAGTTTAGACGGCACACGTCAACGCCTTTTGCGATCATGCGTGTTAGCACTTCCTTATTGGAAGAGGCTGGGCCCAGAGTTGCTACTATTTTCGTTCGTTTTTGAATCTTCTTCATGTAAGTATTCTTTTGTTCTTCTTTAACTTTATTAAGTGTCTGAAATAATTTTCAGGAATCATTAATTAGGTTGATATTATAATTATTATACTACAATGTGTAGTTTGTACACTTTGTAAATAATTCGCTAAAATATTAGATTTTCTTTAGATTTCAATGTAATTGGGTCAATTTCTTTTACCAACAATATGTCTTTTACTTTTTTTAGGTTATCTATTAGCGTTTCTAAATCCTCTTCGTCGATGAAATGCTTTACGATTAAGAAATAGTCAAAATTAGCTGCTTCCGGTAACAAAAAACCGTTTTCAATACTTTTATTATTCATAATATAAAACTCATATTCGAAAGAGTCGTTACAATATCTATACGTCGGAAAATGATGGATATTGTCTTTTTTATTCTTTGATTTTTCAAACACAATGTGATAATCCAATTCTTCTTGGTTTTTATTTTTAAGATTATTATTGTGATCTAAGGGATCTTCTTTGCCGTAGATGAATTTAAGGCCAGTATGTTTGTTTATGAAATGGCAAAGTCTATAGTCCCGAAGAGAAGAACTGATGCCAATTAAAATAAAATCCAGTTCAAGATCAAAATCAGTTTCTAATTTGAATGTTATTTTATTCAAGGTGTTAAGATATTGTTTATGTTTACGAAAATACAATTTATGAAAGAGTTTTATGTTGCCGATGTGTAATATTTGTATTAAATTAGAATATATTTGCAAAAAGATAATTCTTTTACTAATATTGAAAGAGGTTTGTTAGAGCCGTTTAGGGCCGAAAAGCTGAAAATTATTGTTCTTTATTTTTCGCTAAGAATCAAAAGAGTTTGATTTTTGGGGAAATTTATTTTTCTTTGCACAGATTTATTAAACAATTAAACTATAAAATCATGTCAGATATCGCATCACGAGTAAAAGCAATTATCGTAGAAAAGTTAGGTGTAGATGAAAACGAAGTAACACCGGAAGCTTCTTTCACGAATGATTTAGGTGCAGACTCACTTGATACAGTTGAGTTGATCATGGAGTTCGAAAAAGAATTTAACGTTGCAATTCCTGATGACCAAGCTGAAAACATCAGTACTGTAGGTCAAGCTATTGCTTATTTAGAAAAGAACGTTAACTAACTAATTTTATTAGGCCAAACATAATAGATGGAGCTTAAAAGAGTAGTTGTAACAGGATTAGGCGCTCTTACACCATTGGGCAATACAGCTCCAGCATACTGGAATGGATTGCTTAATGGTGTAAGTGGTGCTGCTCCTATTACGCAATTTGATGCATCAAAGTTTAAAACACAATTCGCTTGTGAAGTAAAGGGTTTCGATCCTCATGAGTTTATGGATCGAAAAGAAGCACGTAAAGTGGATCCTTTTGTGCAATATGCTATCGCCTCAACTGATGAAGCAGTAATAGATGCTAATTTGAAATTTGAGCAACTAGATACAAATCGCATAGGCGTCATTTGGGGATCGGGTATTGGCGGATTGAAGACATTTTACGATGAAGTATCTTCTTACGCCAAAGGAGACGGTACACCTCGTTTTAATCCATTTTTTATACCTAAAATGATTGTGGATATTGCTCCAGGTCATATTTCAATGCGTTATGGTTTGCGTGGTCCGAATTTTTCATGTGTATCCGCATGTGCATCTTCAACAAACGCCATGATTGATGCGTTTAATTATATTCGGACTGGTATGTCCGATATAATCATCACAGGAGGTTCTGAGGCCATTATCAATGAAGCTGGAATAGGTGGATTCAATGCATTGCATGCGTTATCTACTCGGAACGATGATCCTGAGACTGCCTCGCGTCCTTTTGATAAAGATCGCGATGGGTTTGTTGCGGGGGAAGGATCGGGTACTATTATCTTAGAAAGTCTTGAGCATGCCCTGGCTAGGGGTGCGAAGATCTATGCAGAGATAGTAGGAGGAGGTATGAGTGCCGATGCAAATCATATTACTGCACCGCACCCCGAAGGCTTGGGTGCAAAATTAGTAATGACTAATGCGCTGAGAGACGCTAATATGGAGGTGTCGGATATTGATTATATCAATGTACACGGTACGTCTACTCCACTGGGAGATATTAGCGAAACCAAAGCAATAAAAGAATTATTTGGTGAACATGCTTATAATCTGAACATTAGCTCGACTAAATCGATGACAGGTCACTTATTGGGAGCTGCCGGAGCTGTTGAAGCTATTGCATCTATTTATGCTGTTCAAAATGATATAGTACCGCCCACTATTAACCATTTTACGGATGATCCAGAATTGGATAATAAGTTGAATTTCACGTTCAATACTCCTCAAAAACGGGTGGTTAATGCTGCTATGAGCAATACCTTTGGATTCGGAGGTCACAACGCTTCTGTTGTGATTAAAAAATACAAAGCTTAACAGTGTGATTGGGCTAAAGATTTTAATAGGTAGTGTATAGCTACCTATTTCTTCTTATAGTAGAAACATGTCTTTAAGTATTTACAAGCTATATTTATCGCCTCAGAAAGCTTACATTAAGAAGCTTAAGAATTTACTTGGATTCGTTCCGGGTAATGTTAAGTTATATCAAATGGCTTTTCGACATAAATCCGTTGCGAAATTAATTAAAGAAGGTGTGAAAAATAGCAATGAGCGCCTAGAATTCCTGGGAGATGCAGTCTTAGGATCGGTGGTAGCCGAGTTGCTTTTTAAGCTTTATCCGTATAAAGATGAAGGTTTTTTGACGGAAATGCGTTCGAAAATCGTTTCAAGAGCCAATTTAAATCAGTTATCCCGAAAATTGGGGCTGAACGAATTGATTCAGTACGATGCAAGAATGATAAGTTATCCTAATAAACAAGGTTCGTTATTAGGAGATGCATTTGAAGCTTTGATTGGTGCCGTATATTTAGATAAGGGTTATCAATTTACACGGGAATTTTTATTGTCACGGATTATAAAACCCCATGTTGATATACACACATTAGAGAATACGGAGACAAATTTTAAAAGTCGTTTGATCGAATGGTGCCAACAGGAAGGTAAGGACGTGCAATTTGTGCAAACAGATAATCCGGAAGGGGAATCGTCCAAGATGTTTAGTATACAGGTGCAGGTAAATGGCGAAGTGTGTGGCTTAGGACGTGATTTCAACAAGAAGAGTGCGGAAAAGCTGGCAGCTGAACGCGCTTGTGAATTTTTGAAGATTATCGAATCGATATAGTACTCCCTTTTTACTTTAATTCCTTTTTTCTTATTCGCTTTCTTATATTACCTTTGCGCTATGGCAATAGTAAAACCCTCTTTGGCAAAAGGTACACGCGACTTTTCTCCCATTGAAATGGAGAAACGTAATCATATTTTTAATACACTGAAAGTTGTTTTTAAAAAATACGGGTATAATGAAATTCAAACTCCCTCTTTTGAAAACTTGTCTACGCTTACAGGAAAATATGGGGATGAAGGCGATAAATTGATTTTTAAAATATTGAATTCTGGAGATTATTTAGCGAAGGCCCCCTCCGAGTTATTAGTATCCAAATCCTCCAATAAACTCATTGTCCACCTTTCGGAAAAGGCGTTGCGTTATGATCTAACAGTGCCATTTGCACGTTATGTCGTGATGCATCAGAATGATATTTCATTACCTTTTAAACGTTTTCAGATCCAGCCCGTGTGGCGAGCAGATCGTCCTCAGCGAGGTCGTTATCGAGAGTTTTATCAATGTGACGTGGATGTAGTGGGATCTGATAGCTTACTTAATGAGGCAGAGTTCATTTTAATCTATCAAGAGGCGTTAAAGGCTTTAGGACTTAAAGATTTTACCATTAAAATCAATAATCGTAAAATATTAACGGGAATCGCGGAAGTGATAGGAAAAGCTGAACTTATTGTCGACATGACCGTGGCGATAGATAAGTTAGATAAAATTGGTTTGGAAGGTGTGAATAAGGAACTTTTGGAAAGAGGTTTTACGGAGGCTGATTTGAATGTGTTAAAGCCGATAATCCTGCTGGGCGGAACTAATCATGAAAAGCTTCAGCAGCTAAAATCTATTTTATCTTCTTCTGAAAACGGACTAAAGGGAATTGCCGAGATTGAGGATGTATTCGAATATGTGAAGCAATTCGAGCAATCCGAGGATGCGTTGAATGCGCTGGTCGAAGTGGATATTACTTTAGCGAGAGGATTGAACTATTATACGGGATGTATATTCGAGGTAAAAACCAACGAGGTGGCGATGGGAAGTATTGGCGGCGGAGGCCGGTACGATGATTTAACAGGAATGTTTGGGCTGAAAGGCTTGACTGGAGTAGGAGTTTCTTTCGGGGCGGATCGTATTTATGACGTATTGGAAGAACTGGATCTATTTCCCAAAAAAACGATGGCAAGTACAAAATTATTGATTGTGAACTTTGACAAAGGCGCCGAATCCTTTACACTACCTTTACTTTTTAAGCTACGTCGAGAAAATATTGCAGCTGAACTTTATCCCACAGCTGTGAAATTGAAGAAGCAGATGAGCTATGCCGATGCTAAGGCAATTCCGTATGTTTTGTTGGTAGGAGAAGAGGAGATTCGGTCTGGAAAGTTGACGCTGAAAGACATGGTTACCGGAAAACAAGAATCCCTGGAAGAGGAAAAATTAATTGAGATACTCAGGTAAATTCGAAGTCGAGCGAGAGATGTTCGTCTTTTTGTTATTTAAATAGTTATCCGTACGAAGAGATCTGTTATTTTGACATTAATAATAAAATGTAACAAAAATTAACCAATAAGGATGTTAAAAGTATCCTTTTTGTCGTTATAAATTATTAGATTTGTAATCAGTTTAGTAAGAAACAAAGACTATAAAATGAGTTCAACACCTATAACAAAAGAAACATATTTAGAGTGGTATAGATCCATGCTACTCATGCGTAAGTTTGAAGAAAAAGCTGGTCAATTATACGGACAGCAAAAAATCCGTGGTTTCTGTCATTTATACATTGGTCAAGAAGCGGTGGTAGCGGGTACTATTTCGGCGACAAAGCCGGAAGATTCAATGATCACATCTTACCGTGATCACGCACAGGCGTTAGCAAAAGGCGTGTCGGCTAATGCATGTATGGCTGAATTGTATGGTAAGGCTACGGGCTGTTCAAAAGGTAAAGGCGGGTCGATGCACTTTTTTTCCAAAGAACACAAAATGATGGGTGGTCATGGTATAGTCGGTGGGCAGATTCCACTAGGAGCTGGTATCGCATTTGCTGAAAAATATTTAGGCAACGATAATGTGAATGTATGTTATATGGGAGATGGAGCTGTTCGTCAGGGCGCTTTCAACGAAACGTTAAATATGGCGATGTTATGGAAGTTGCCTGTAATATTTGTTTGTGAAAACAACGGATACGCCATGGGTACGTCGGTAAAACGGACGACTAATATGATGGATATCTACAAAATGGGTTTAGGCTTTGATATGCCGAGTATGCCGGTAGATGGTATGGACGTGGTAGCTGTTCACAATGCAATGGATGAAGCTGTTCAGCGCGCGCGTGCAGGTGAAGGTCCTACTTTCTTAGAGATCCGTACCTACCGTTATAAGGGTCACTCAATGTCTGACCCCGCAAAATACCGTACGAAAGAAGAACTTGAAGAATATAAAGGTCGGGATCCGTTGATTACTACTAAGGCTGCTATCTTAGAAAATAACTATGCGGATGACACTTGGTTTAAGGAAGTAGAAGCAGAGGTCAAATCTATTGTGGAAGAATCTGTGAAATTTGCGGAGGAATCTCCATATCCTAGTGATGATGAACTGTACAATGATATTTATGTACAAGAGGATTATCCTTTTATTTTGGATTAATTCATATTAATTACTTTAACATTTAAAGATATAATCTACTATAATACATGGCTGAAGTAGTAAAAATGCCGAAAATGAGCGACACCATGACTGAGGGTGTGATTGCTAAATGGCACAAAAAAGTCGGAGACAAAGTTAATTCTGGCGATCTTGTTGCAGAGATTGAAACAGATAAAGCGACAATGGACTTTGAATCTTATCAAGAAGGTACATTGCTGTATATAGGCCCTAAAGAAGGTGAGGCAGTCGCAATAGATGCTATTATCGCTATTTTAGGTGAAGAGGGTGAAGATTACGAAGCGCTATTGAGTGGAGAATCAACGGAAGAAACTCCTAAACAGGAACAGAAAAAAGAAGATGGCCCTTCTTCGGAAGACGAATCGAAATCGGCTGATACAGGTAAAATAGTGACTCCTGAAGAATTGGATTGTACTGTAATCACCATGCCGCTATTGAGTGATACGATGAAAGAAGGGGTCATCGCACAATGGAATTTTAAAGTAGGTGATACCATTAAATCTGATGATGCGATAGCAGATGTAGAAACAGATAAAGCGACAATGGAGGTGACAGCTTACGCCGATGGTACTTTATTGTATGTCGGTTTAGAAGCTGGAGAAGCAGCAAAGGTGAATGATATTATTGCGATAGTTGGCCCTGCGGGTATAGATGTTACACCTTTATTGAATCAAAAACCGGCTAAGGCCGTTGCTGCTTCGGAAGAGAAGTCTGAAGCTAAAGAATCAAAATCATCTTCAGAATCTTCTTCGGCGACAAGTACTATAGCGTCCTCGTCTTCATCAGATGATTCAAGGGTAAAAGCTTCTCCCTTAGCGCGTAAAATTGCTAGTGATAAAGGCATTAATTTAAACGATGTAAAAGGTTCTGCAGATGGCGGTCGTATCGTTAAGAAAGATGTAGAAAGTTTTGTCCCTACAGCTAAAGCTGCTCCATCTCAGGAAGATGCTAGGTCTGAAACAAAAGCAGTAAGTATTCCGCAATATGTAGGGGAGGAAAGATATACAGAGACAAATGTGTCGCAAATGCGTAAAACAATTGCTCGTCGTTTGGGCGAATCGTTGTTTACAGCGCCACATTTCTATTTGACCGTAAGTATAGATATGGATAATGCGATGGCTGCGCGCACCCAAATCAACGATGTAGCCCCTGTAAAAGTATCGTTCAATGATATTGTTATAAAAGCTGTGGCTATTGCGTTAAAACAACACCCCGCAGTAAATTCTTCATGGAAAGGCGATAAAATACGTTTTAACGAACATACGAATATCGGTGTAGCTATGGCAGTAGAAGATGGTTTGTTGGTCCCAGTTGTCCGTTTTGCTGATGGTAAATCTTTATCGCATATCTCTGCAGAAGTTAAAGATTTTGCACAGAAAGCTAAATCGAAGAAACTGCAGCCCGCGGATTGGGAGGGATCTACATTTACAGTATCCAACTTAGGTATGTTTGGTATTGATGAATTTACATCTATTATCAATTCTCCTGATGGTGCTATTCTTTCTGTAGGTGCAATTCAACAGATTCCTGTTGTTAAGAATGGTGCTGTTGTTCCAGGTAACGTCATGAAGTTAACGTTAGGTTGTGATCATCGTGTGGTGGATGGCGCTACTGGAGCTCAATTTTTGCAAACATTGAAAGGGTTATTAGAAGCTCCAATTCGTTTATTAGCATAATCAAATTTTAGTAAAAATACGGAGCCACTTTAGATAATAAGGTGGCTTCTTTTTTCGCTATTGTCGTAGAAAAACGGCTGATTAATTACCAAATTTTTTTATTAGTGAGATTTATATTACTTCCGTTCATTTTTATTCTTTCTTTTATTGGGCTGTCCAGTTGCTCAAATACCGAAAAAAAACAGGCAGAAGTCATACAAAAGCAGGCGGAACTTGACAGTATAGCTTTGGTGTATGACACCTCTCGGGCCAATAGACAGATCGACGAATTTATGGTAAAATTACATAAGAAATCTGGCTTTAATGGAAATGTACTTGTTGCTAAAAAAGGTAAAATTATTTATCAAAATTCATTTGGCTGGGCCGACTATCTGCATAGAGATAGCCTGAAAATTGTTTCTAAATTTGAGTTGGCTTCCGTATCCAAACCGATGACTGCAATTGCCGTTTTACAATTGGTCGAAAAAGGAAAGATTAAATTAGATCAACAAGTGGATGAGTTCTTTCCCGGTTTTCCGTTTGAAGGCGTGACAATTAGACAGTTGTTGACACATCGTTCGGGCTTACCCAATTACGTGTATTTTGTGGAAGAATTATGGACTGATCGAAAGAAGGGAATGACAAATTTGGATGCTATCAACTTAATGATCCAGCATAAGCCTAATCGATATGGCACTCCCGACGGAAGATTTCATTATAATAATTCCAATTACATGATCCTAGCTGGGGTAGTAGAGAAGGTGTCTGGACTTGATTTTGGTGTTTATATGATGGAACATGTTTTTAAACCGGCCGGGATGAAAAACACTGCAGTTCTATCTAAAGCGGTATATGAAAAAATTCCGACTGATGTAATTGGGCATGACCGTACTTGGCGACGCTCGGTGGTTCAGGATTACTTAGACGGGCCAGTGGGTGATAAAGGAACCTATAGTACGGTACAGGATATGTACCTGTTGGATATCGCGCTTCGCGAAGGAAGGTTACTAGAAAAGTCCATTTTGGATTCTGCATATGTTCCCCGAAGTGATGCAAAAAGAGGTGTTTTCAGCTATGGATATGGATGGCGTACATTTACACCTAAAAACGAACAAATCGTTTATCACACCGGCTGGTGGCATGGTTTTAAAAACCTCTATGTTCGTGATTTAAAAAATGATATAACAATTGTCCTTTTGTCAAATTTTGTAAATAGTAGCCTAAATCAGTTGGATGACTTGTATAAAATATTAGAAATGCCTATTTTGAGACAAAATGCTTATAATGCAAATGGGGATTTTGTCGTTAATTGATTACAGTTAGATAATATGAAAAGAACTTTGATTTTAGGTGCAACTACAAATACTACTCGATACTCTTATTTAGTAGCGAATAAATTGGTTCGTAAAGGACATCCTATTGTGAATGTGGGGCGTAAGATAGGAGAGGTGGCGGGTGTTGCAATAGAACCAGCAGAGACCATCCATACGGACATCGATACCATTACTATGTATGTAGGTCCTCAAAATCAAGCACCTTATTACGATTATATTTTACAAACTAATCCCAAGCGGGTTATTTTTAACCCAGGATCTGAAAATCCTGATTTACAGCAGAAATTGGAGCAAGCGGGCATTGAAACAATAGAGGGTTGTACGCTGGTTATGTTGAACACAGGTCAGTTTTAGAAACAGAAATGTAAATAGTATTGATACACAGCAATGATTATTCGTATCACGCTTTCATCAACCAGGTAAAAAAATAAATAGATGAAAAACAACGTTAGAAAGACCGAGCATTTTGTTTGATCTTTTTAACTGAAAAAGGAATAATTTCTAGTCATGAAAGTTTCTAGGAATTTTAGGTAGCTCCTGTTGAGGGAGAGTATTCACGAGTCGTTTTCCCCTTGGTCCACTTCGTCTGTTTTCAAAATGAGATATAGCTGCCTGTCAAGCCGTGTTATATAAGACGGTTCTTAAAATAGTATATATTGCTTTCATAACCACTTTAAGGCTAAACGGATTTTTTTGGCAAAAGGAATTGGCGTGACCATATTGCGATACGTTTTTTTGGCACTCGGCTATTGTGTCAATTTCCTTTTATTCTTTTACCGACGTTTTGCCTGCCCTACACAAATACCTACATTATACTTGGGTGGTATTTGTGTACCATTCATGTTCGATAAATTATTAGGGTTCACGATTTGCTTCATATTGACGTGTTGAAATAGATAACGTGTCGGAAAATGCACCCGCGGCATACGGCGTATTTAAATTTATTTTTACTTTATCTGCTAGTTGCATGGCATAGGAATATAAAATAAAAAAATAATGCACTAATTATTTGATAGTTATAAAAATGTTTGTACTTTTGCAGTCCCTTAGTGGGAATAGTGTGTCTTGAGCGAAGCCCTACTGCTTCGATGGACTTTAATTAATTTATTTATAACATGTCAGGAATTATTGGTAAAAAAGTAGGAATGACCAGCCTGTACAATGCAGAAGGGAAGAATATCCCTTGTACAGTAATAGAGGCTGGGCCGTGCGTGGTTACGCAGATACGTACGGAAGAAAAGGATGGTTATTTCGCTGTTCAATTAGGCTATGATGATGCCAAAGAAAAGAACACGACAGCTCCTTTAAAGGGACACTTTGCAAAAGCAGGAGTGAGTCCTAAGCGTAAACTAGTTGAATTCAAAACTTTTGAAGATGAGAAACAACTAGGAGACATTGTGGATGTGACACTTTTCGAAGAAGGAGAGTACGTAGATGTAGTCGGTACTTCTAAAGGTAAAGGTTTCCAGGGTGTAATGAAGCGTCACGGATTTGGTGGTGTAGGTGGTGCGACTCACGGTCAGCACAACAGACTGCGTGCTCCAGGTTCGTTAGGTGCTTCTTCTTGGCCTTCACGTGTATTCAAAGGAATGCGCATGGCTGGTCGTACAGGTGGTGAAAGGGTAAAAGTTCAAAACTTACAAGTATTGAAAGTTTACGCGGATCAAAACCTAATTGTTGTTAGTGGTTCCATTCCAGGAGCTAAAGGTTCTTATGTAATCGTAGACAAATAGTAGAGATGGAAGTTAATGTATTAAATTTATCAGGTAAAGAAACAGGTGCCAAGGTGCAACTACCTGAGTCAGTATTCGGCGTAAAGCCAAACGACCATGCGATCTATTTAGATGTGAAACAATACTTAGCGAATCAACGCCAAGGAACTCACAAATCGAAACAACGTAATGAAATTGCGGGTTCTACTCGTAAATTACACAAACAAAAAGGCACGGGTGGTGCTCGTGCGGGTTCTATCAAATCTCCATTGTTTAATGGTGGTGGCCGTGTATTTGGTCCACAGCCTCGTGACTATAGCTTCAAGTTGAACAAGAAGTTAAAGCAGTTAGCACGTAAATCAGCGTTAAGTTACAAAGCACAAGAAAGTAACATTGTAGTATTGGATGCAGTAAGTTTCGATACGATCAAAACGAAAAACTATGTGTCTTTGATAAGCGCGTTAAATATCGCTGACGAGAAAACGTTATTGGTTTTGCCAGCGTATGATAATAATGTTTATTTATCAAGCAGAAACTTGAAGAAAGCAAAAGTAGTGGTAGCGTCGGATTTAAATACATATGACGTATTAAATGCTACTAAATTATTGTTGACTGCGGATTCTGTTAAAACTTTGGAGGAAGCATTAGCTAAGTAATATGGAAATTATAAAAAAACCTATCTTAACTGAGAAAGCTTCAATATTGACGGAGAAATTAAACCGTTACGCTTTCAAAGTGGATCATAGAGCCAATAAGATTCAGATTAAATCAGCTGTAGAGGAAATGTTCGGTGTTACTGTAGTAGCAGTGAATACAGCAGTGGTCGCTGGTAAAGCCAAAAGCCGCTATACGAAAGCAGGTTTTGTATCTGGAAGAGCTCCTAAATATAAAAAGGCCGTCATTACAATTAAAGACGGTGAAACTATTGACTTTTACAGTGTTATATAACTAAAATGGCAGTTAAAAGATTCAAACCGGTAACCCCTGGTACTCGTTTCAGAGTAGGCGCAGACTACTCTGATGTTACAACTAACGTTCCTGAAAAATCGTTAGTAGTAAAAATCAAGAAATCAGGCGGTCGTAATCAGTCCGGTAAAATGACTATGCGTTATCTCGGTGGGGGACATAAAAAATCATACCGATTGATAGATTTCAAACGCGATAAAAAAGATATCCCCGCAACAGTAGCAACTATTGAATACGATCCAAACCGTACTGCGCGTATTGCACTATTGCATTATGCAGATGGGGAGAAACGTTACATTATTGCTCCAACTGGTCTTGCAGTAGGTCAAACTGTTGTAGCAGGTGATAAAGTAGCCCCAGAAGTAGGTAATACAATACCATTGGCAAACATTCCGCTTGGTTCTATCATTCATAATATTGAATTGAATCCAGGTCAAGGAGGTTCAATTGCACGTTCAGCGGGCACATATGCACAATTGTCTGCACGTGATGGTAAGTATGCTATCATTAAATTACCTTCGAGTGAGACGCGCATGATCTTATTGACATGTGTTGCGACTATAGGTTCCGTATCAAATGCTGAGAAAGCTAATCAAGTATTAGGTAAAGCAGGTCGTAAACGTTGGTTAGGCCGTCGGCCTCGCGTACGTGGGGTAGCTATGAATCCGGTAGATCACCCTATGGGAGGTGGTGAAGGTCGTACTTCAGGAGGTCATCCTCGTTCACGTACAGGTGTGTTAGCTAAGGGCTTCAAGACACGTTCGAAGAAGAAAATTTCAAATCGTTACATCATTGAGAGAAGGAAAAAATAATGGCTCGTTCAATTAAAAAAGGTCCTTATATCGATCACAACTTAGAGAGAAAAGTTCTTTCTATGAATGAAACTAACAAAAAGTCAGTTATCAAAACATGGTCTCGTAGATCTATGATTTCTCCTGATTTTGTTGGCCATACTTTCGCAGTGCACAACGGGAATAAATTTATTCCGGTTTATGTAACAGAGAACATGGTAGGTCACAAGCTTGGAGAATTTGCGCCTACGCGTACATTTAGAGGCCACGCAGAAAAGAAAAAATAATAGGTAATGGAAGCAACAAAAAAACTCAAAAAATCTGTCTTAATTAGACAGCGCAAAGAGCAGGATAAAGCTCAAGTAGGAGGAGCTTCTACTGCCAAGTTATTGAACTGCCCTACTTCACCTCGCAAAATGCGGTTGGTAGTGGATCTAATCCGTGGCGCGAAAGTGGAAAACGCTTTATACATTCTTAAGCATTCAAGTAAAGAAGCTGCTGGTCGTGTTGAAAAATTGTTATTATCAGCGATCAAAAACTGGGAAACTCAAAATGAAGGTACTTCATTAGAGAACTCTGCTTTATTTGTGAAAGAAGTATCAGTAGGCGGAGGCCGTCAATTAAAAAGATTACGTCCGGCTCCACAGGGTCGTGGATATAGAATTCGCAAGCGTTCTAACCACGTAACGTTGGTAGTAGATAGTTTAAATAACGTTAACAGCTAATTTATTATAGAATGGGACAAAAAGCAAATCCAATAGGTAGCAGATTAGGGATCATCAAAGGATGGGACTCTAATTGGTTCGGAGGAAAAAACTATTCCGATAAATTAGTTGAAGATGAGAAAATCAGAAAGTATCTTTCTGTACGTATCTCTAAAGGTGGCGTGGCAAAAGTTGTTATTGAAAGAACTTTAAAACGCATCACAGTTACTATCCATACAGCTCGCCCAGGTATCGTTATTGGTAAAGGGGGTCAGGAAGTTGATAAGATCAAAGAAGAATTGAAAAAATTGACTAAGAAAGATGTTCAAATCAATATTTTCGAGATCAAACGTCCTGAACTAGATGCGAAATTAGTGGCTGAAGGTGTTGCTAAGCAATTAGAGGCACGTATTTCATTCCGTCGTGCAATGAAAACGTCCATAGCTTCTACCATGCGCATGGGAGCGGAAGGTATCAAAATTATGTGTTCTGGTCGTTTAGGTGGTGCTGAGATGGCGCGTACCGAGCAGTACAAAGAAGGAAGAACTCCTTTACACACATTACGTGCTGATATTGACTACGCTTTAGCTGAAGCATTAACCACTTACGGTAAAATCGGTGTCAAAGTTTGGATCTGTAAAGGTGAAGTTTACGGAAAACGTGACTTGTCTCCAAACATTGGCCAAACTTCGGGAGTAAAATCACGAGGTGGTAACGAAGGTGGTGCTGATCGCCGTGATAATCGTGGTGGTAACCGTGGTGGCCGTCGTGACAACAATAGCAACAACAATCGTGGTGGTGGTAACCGTGGTGGTGCAAAAAGAGGTTAATTAAATAATTTAGATTTTAAAATATCTGTAAATACAGATTAATAAATACGAACATGTTACAGCCAAAAAGAACGAAGTTCAGAAAGATGCAGAAAGGCCGCATGAAAGGGAACGCTTCTCGTGGAGCGGAATTAGCTTTCGGTTCTTTCGGTATCAAAACATTGGAGCAAGCATGGATCACTAGCCGTCAGATCGAGGCAGCTCGTATCGCCGTTACACGTTTTATGAAACGTGAAGGCCAAGTGTGGATCCGTATCTTCCCTGATAAACCCGTTACTAAAAAACCTGCAGAGGTGCGTATGGGTAAAGGTAAAGGTGCTCCTGAATACTGGGTGGCAGTAGTACGCCCAGGCCGTATGTTATTTGAAGCAGAGGGTGTGCCTTTAGAAGTAGCTAAAGAAGCATTGCGTCTTGCCGCTCAAAAATTACCGGTTCAAACTAAGTTTGTGATACGTAGAGATTACGTAGAAGCATAATAATAGAAGTTTGGTAATGTCAATAGTTTAAGCCTTACGGCCGTTACCCGTAAGGCATTATATAAGCAGAATTGATAACCCAACACAACTGAAACGCCACATGGGATTATTCGACTTGTCGAGGGAATTTCGTTGCCATCAGTCAAAAATTAAAAATGATGAAAAATTCAGAAATCGTAGAATTATCAAAAGAGGACTTAGCAGCTCGTCTTGTAGAAGAAAAGACTGCCCTTAACAAATTGAAATTTGCACATGCTGTTTCTGCTATCGAGAATCCAAACGTTCTTAAAGCAGCTCGCAAGTCTATCGCTCGTATCTCCACTGAGATTACGAAACGTAAGAATGCTGAAAAATCTGAAACAGCCTCTGAGGCATAAAAATTAAGTCGAAATGGAAAGAAAATTAAGAAAAACAAGAATCGGCTTAGTAGTTAGCAACAAAATGGACAAATCCATTGTAGTAGCTGTTGAACGTAAAGTAAAACACCCTATCTATGGTAAGTTCGTAAAGAAAACTACTAAATTCAAAGCTCATGACGAAACTAATACCTGCGGTATCGGCGATACGGTATTAATTATGGAAACACGTCCGCTGAGTAAGACAAAGAACTGGAGATTAGTTGAAATTTTAGAAAGAGCTAAATAACATGGTACAACAAGAATCAAGACTAAATGTGGCTGACAATAGCGGAGCTAAAGAAGTTTTAGTAATCCGTGTATTGGGCGGTACGCGCAAGCGTTATGCATCTATCGGTGATAAAATTGTTGTTACCGTTAAGAGCGCTTTACCTTCTGGAAACGTGAAAAAAGGATCAGTTTCTAAAGCGGTAGTGGTTCGTACGAAAAAGGAAATACGTCGTAAAGATGGTTCTTACATTCGTTTCGATGACAACGCGGCAGTATTATTAAATAACAACGATGAACCACGTGGAACACGTATCTTTGGCCCGGTTGCAAGAGAATTACGTGAGAAGCAGTTCATGAAAATTGTATCACTAGCACCGGAGGTTTTATAATTATGGCACACAAAACAACAACAACTCACAAGATCAAAATTAAAAAAGGTGATTTAGTGAAAGTTATCGCTGGTAACTCTAAAGGTAAGCAAGGAAAGGTATTGCAAATTTTAGTGGATGCAAACAGAGCTATCGTTGAAGGCGCTAACATCGTAAAAAAACACACTAAACCAAGTGCAGCTAATCCTAATGGTGGTATCATTGAGAAAGAGGCTGCTATCAACATCTCTAACTTGGCTTTAATCGATCCTAAAACGGGTGAAACAACACGTGTAGGACGTAAAGTAAATGCAGATGGTAAAATAGTTCGTTACGCAAAAAAATCAGGAGAGGAGATCAAATAATGGCTTACGTACCAAGATTAAAAGCAAAATATGCGGAGGAAATCCGTACAACGCTTAAAGAAAAATTTCAGTATAAAAGTGTTATGCAGGTTCCGAAACTGGAAAAAATTGTCGTATCACAGGGTATTGGAGCGGCTACAGCTGACAAGAAATTAATTGATAGTGCAATTGCAGAATTGACATTGATTACAGGTCAACAAGCTGTCGCTACTAAATCGAAAAAAGATATTTCGAACTTTAAATTACGTAAAGGTATGCCAATTGGAGCTCGCGTAACGTTACGTGACAACAATATGTATGAATTCCTTGATCGTTTGATCGCAGTATCTTTGCCTCGTATCCGTGATTTCCGCGGTATCAATGACAAAGGATTTGACGGAAGAGGTAACTACAACTTAGGCGTTACTGAACAAATTATCTTCCCTGAGATTAACATTGACAAGATCAATAAAATCCAAGGTATGGATATTACATTTGTGACTTCAGCAGGTAATGATATCGAAGCATTGGAATTATTAAAGCAATTCGGTTTACCGTTCAAAAATCAAAATTCGAATAACAATGGCTAAAGAAGGATTAAAAGCACGCGAAGTAAAGCGTCAAAAATTGGTAGCTAAATTTGCAGAAAAACGCGCAGCTTTGAAGGAGGCTGGTGATTATGCAGCCTTAGATAAATTACCGAAGAATGCTTCCCCGGTACGTTTACACAACCGTTGTAAATTAACTGGTCGTCCTAAAGGATATATGCGTCAATTTGGTATCTCTCGTGTTACTTTCCGAGAGATGGCTTTAGATGGAAAGATCCCGGGAGTGAAAAAAGCTTCTTGGTAATAGAAAAAAATATTTACTTTTGCCCGGATAAACCTGAAAAATGGTTTATCGGGTTTTTTCATTGAAATAGTTATTTAGTCCATGCTGCCTCCGGCGGTATGAGCGCCGAAATGTAATTGTATCAATTAGTTCGTTACACTTGGTGTTTATTTTAATGATAACAAAGCTTGCTTGAACTATTTATATAGTCCCTATTGCTATTCAAGCAGGTTTACTTTGCGAATTTTATTAACAGATAGTAGGTCAATGGCTTAGGTTAGCCAAAGAAACCATTATCCTAATTTTATATTACAATAATGAATACAGATCCAATAGCGGATTACCTTACACGAGTAAGGAATGCCATTAAGGCCAACCACAGGGTTGTTGAAATTCCTGCATCGAACCTTAAGAAGGAAATTACTAAAGTTCTTTTTGACAAAGGTTACATTGCTAATTACAAATTCATCGAAGAGGGACCTCAAGGTTCGATCAAGATTGCTTTGAAGTACAATCCGATTAGCAAAGTACCGGCTATTCGCACACTGACACGTGTGAGTAAACCTGGTTTAAGAAAGTATGCAGGTGTTGACAGCATGCCTCGCGTTTTGAATGGTTTGGGTGTTGCTATCTTGTCTACATCGAAAGGTGTAATGACAGATAAAGAAGCTCGCATACAAAACGTAGGTGGTGAAGTTTTATGTTACGTTTATTAATCTAGGAAAAAACACACAAAGAGATGTCAAGAATTGGAAAAGCGCCTATCGCTATCCCTTCGGGAGTATCGATAGCTGTATCAGATAAGAATCTGGTAACAGTGAAAGGCCCTAAAGGTGAATTAACACAACAAGTAGACAGCGACATTACCGTAAAAGAAGAAGATGGCAACATCGTGGTAAGTCGTCCTACCGAACAAAAAAAGCACAAAGCATTACACGGGTTATATCGCGCATTAATCAATAATATGGTTGTGGGCGTAACAGAAGGTTACAAGACTACGCAGGAGTTAGTCGGTGTAGGTTACCGTGCTTCAAACAACGGGAATACATTAGAGTTAACATTAGGTTTCTCTCACCAGATTGTTTTTGTATTGCCACAGGAAGTTAAAATTACAACAACTGCTGAGAAAGGTAAAAACCCTACTATTACTTTGGAATCTACTGATAAGCAATTAATTGGTCAAGTAGCAGCTAAGATCCGCAGCTTCCGTAAACCAGAGCCTTACAAAGGTAAAGGTGTTAAGTTTGCAGGTGAAGTATTAAGAAGAAAAGCAGGTAAATCAGCTAAAAAATAATAACCATGGCAGGAAGTAAAACAAATCGCCGAGAGCGAATTAAAAAAGGAATTAGAAAGAACCTGACTGGATCGGTTGAACGTCCACGTTTATCAGTTTTTAGAAGTAATAAAGGTATCTACGCTCAAATTATCGATGACACAACGGGGAAAACTTTAGTATCTGCTTCTAGCAGTTCAAAGGATTTTTCAGGCTCAGGTAATAAAGTAGAGCTATCTAAAGCAGTAGGTAAATTAGTAGCAGAGAAAGCTGTAGCAGCAGGTATTAGCAAAGTAGTTTTTGACCGTAATGGGTACTTATACCATGGCCGTATCAGATCATTGGCTGAAGGTGCTCGCGAAGGCGGTTTAGACTTTTAATCAATATAGAAATGGCATTAAGCAATATAAAAAGAGTAAAATCAAGCGAAATTGAATTAAAAGATCGCTTAGTAAGCATCCAGCGCGTAGCAAAAGTGACTAAAGGTGGTCGTACGTTTAGTTTTTCTGCTATCGTAGTTGTTGGTGATGAAAACGGTATCGTGGGTTATGGCCTTGGTAAGGCAAAAGAGGTTACTGAAGCAATTACTAAAGGTATCGATGATGCTAAAAAGAATTTGGTTAAAGTTCCTATTATCAACGGCACGGTTCCGCACGAGCAATACGGTAAATATTCAGGAGGATCGGTATTGATCAAACCAGCTGTACACGGTACAGGAGTATTAGCGGGCGGTGCGATGCGCGCGGTATTGGAATCAGCTGGTATCAAAGACGTATTGGCTAAATCATTAGGATCGTCGAATCCACACAATGTGGTGAAAGCAACAGTTGACGCTTTAGCGAGCATGCGTGATGCATATACAGTGGCCCAACACCGTGGTGTTGATTTAAACAAAGTATTTAACGGTTAATTATCATGGCAAAAATCAAAATCACCCAGATAAAGAGCGTTATCGACAGAAGCGAGCGCCAAAAGAAAACTATTGAGGCATTAGGTTTGAGAAAATTGAACCACTCGGTAGAGGTTGAAGCTACACCGGCTATTATCGGTATGGTACGTAAAGTAAACCATTTAGTAGCTATAGAGACTATCTAAAATAAATTAATGGAAGAGGTATTTTACCTTTTCCATTAATCGTTAATAATCAAATTGTCAATCGTTGTGTCCTGTTTAGTGAGAGCGAAGGCGCAACATAATCTTAGTTTAGAATGAACTTAAGTAATTTAAGACCAGCAGCTGGTTCAACAAAAAGCAAAAAACGTATCGGTCGTGGTCAAGGTTCTGGCCGTGGAGGTACTTCAACACGTGGTCACAAAGGGGCAGGTTCTCGTTCTGGTAACAGTGCGAAGATCGGTTTCGAAGGAGGTCAAATGCCTCTGCAACGTCGTGTACCTAAATTTGGTTTCAAGAACATCAACCGTGTAGAATACAACGGAGTTAATTTAGACGTATTGCAAAGTCTTGTTGAGAAATTTAATTTAACAACTATTGATTTTGATACATTAAAAGTTCATGGTTTAGCTTCTAAAAATGACTTAATTAAAGTATTAGGTCGTGGCGAATTTACTGCTAAAGTAGAAGTTAAGGCACATGCGTTTTCAGCTTCTGCACAAAAGGCTATAGAGGCTGCCGGTGGTTCTATCGTTAAACTTTAATACATGAAGAAACTAATCACAACCTTAACCAATATATGGAAGATCGAAGATCTACGTAAGCGTATTTTAAATACCTTACTTTTTCTTCTCATCTATCGTGTTGGATGTCATGTGGTGCTGCCAGGTGTTAATCCAGATGCGTTAGTTACTGGGCAAAAAGAAGGCCTTCTAGGTCTATTGGATATGTTTGCTGGGGGATCATTCTCCCGTTCGGCTATCTTTGCTCTAGGTGTAATGCCTTATATTTCTGCATCTATCGTTGTACAGTTATTGGGGATTGCAGTTCCTGCTTTTCAAAAAATGCAAAAGGAAGGTGAGTCTGGGCGTAAAAAAATGACGCAGATTACACGTTACCTTACATTGGCTATTACCTTGGTACAAGCGGTAGCATATGTGAGAACACAAATTGAGCCAGCGGCTAAAACAATTGCTGACCCAATGTTCACTATCCTTTCTGCTTTTGTTTTGACTGCAGGTACGTTGTTTGTGATGTGGTTGGGTGAGAAAATCACTGATAAAGGTATCGGTAATGGTATTTCGTTAATCATTATGGCAGGTATTATTGCGCAGCTTCCTGCTGGTATTACAGCAGAATGGGCTTCGCGGATGGCACCTAGCGGTGGTGGTATTATTCCGCTATTATTGGAATTTATTGCGTTGTTTTTTGTCGTTATCTTCACTATTTTGGTAGTACAGGGTGTACGCAAGATTCCGGTACAGTATGCTAAGAAGATTGTCGGTAATAAACAAGTAGGTGGTGTGCGTCAGTACATCCCTTTGAAAGTGAATGCTGCCGGGGTTATGCCCATTATCTTTGCACAGGCAATTATGTTTTTGCCCATGTCTTTATCACAGTTTTTTCCAAATATTCAATCCGATTTCTTGACTTCCTTGAGCAACTATACTTCGGTGACGTATAATGTGACTTTTGCAATTTTGATTATTGCATTTACATTTTTCTATACCGCTATTATGGTTAACCCTCAACAGATGTCTGAGGATATGAAGAAAAATGGAGGATTTATTCCTGGGATCAAACCGGGGTTTGACACGAATCTATTTATAGATAATGTGATTTCTCGTATTACATTTCCGGGAGCATTCTTTTTGGCAATCATTGCTATTTTACCTGCGATAGCCAGCTTGTTCGGTGTGAACAATCAATTTGCGCACTTTTACGGAGGTACGTCGTTATTGATTTTAGTGGGAGTAGTTTTGGATACATTGCAACAGATCGAAAGTCATTTATTGATGCGTCATTACGACGGGTTAATGAAAACGGGTCGTGTTAAAGGCCGTTCAGCAGCTACCGTAGAAGGATATGATCAATCGGCTATTTAATCTCTAATGTCTAAAGTAATTTATAAAACAGAAGAAGAGATTGAGCAAGTGCGAGAGTCTGCAAATGTACTCTCGCATTTACTTGCTGAGATTGCCAAGGAAATAAAGCCAGGTATTACTACTTTGTCCCTTGATAAATTGGCGCACGATTACATTCATGATCATGGAGGAACACCAGCGTTCTTGAATTATCACGGATTCCCATATTCATTATGTATCTCTGTGAATGATCAAATTGTACATGGATTTCCAAGCGATTATGTGATTAAAGAAGGTGATTTGATCTCTGTGGATGGAGGTGTTAATCTCAATGGATTTATAAGTGATTCGGCATATACTTTTGGTATAGGTGAGATCTCCGCAGAGGCTCAACAGCTATTAGAAGTTACAAAGGATGCTTTGTACAAAGGCTTAGAGCAGGCTGTCGCAGGTAAGCGTGTGGGAGATATCTCTTCAGCAATTCAAGAATATGTTCAACCTTATAATTTCGGTATTGTTCGTGAGTTAGTAGGACATGGTGTGGGGCTTCATTTACATGAAAAACCCGAAATACCTAACTATGGAAAACGCGGTTCAGGCCCTAAATTAGAGCCAGGTTTGGTAATTTGTATCGAACCAATGATTAATGCCGGCAAGGCCGGGGTTAAGTTCTGGGATGATGGATGGACCGTAAGTACACAGGATGGTAAGCTATCCGCTCACTTCGAACAAATGGTTGCAATACGTAAAGGCCAACCTGATGTGTTGTTATCATTTGAGCATGTTGAGAAAGTTTTGGATAAAAAGTAATTGGTTTTCAATATTTTTTATTTATCTTTGCACTCCTGTTTGTGCAGGTTGTTAACAACGTAAATAAGTAATTGACATATGGCTAAACAAGCCTCGATAGAACAAGACGGTATAATTAGAGAGGCACTTTCTAATGCAATGTTCCGTGTAGAATTAGAAAATGGACACGAGATTATTGCTCACATATCCGGTAAAATGCGGATGCATTATATCAAGATTTTACCTGGAGACAAGGTGAAATTGGAAATGTCTCCCTATGATCTGACTAAAGGAAGAATAACTTATCGTTATAAATAAGGTTTTGCTCTAATAGAGCTTAAATAATTAGTAAAATGAAAGTAAGAGCATCAGTAAAAAAACGTAGTGCGGATTGTAAAATCATCCGTCGTAAAGGAAAAATTTTTGTGATCAACAAGAAGAACCCGAAATTTAAACAACGTCAGGGATAATTTATTAACAAAATCGCTTAAAATAGTATATGGCAAGGATATCAGGTATAGATTTACCTAAAAACAAAAGAGGTGTGATTGGCCTTACTTATATTTTTGGTATTGGTCGCAACACTGCTGCTTATATCTTAGATAAGGCAGGTATCAGTCAAGACGTAAAAGTATCAGAGTGGGATGATGATCAATTGTCCGCTATTCGTACGATCATCAATGATGAGATCAAAGTAGAAGGTGCTTTACGTTCGGAAGTTCAGTTGAACATCAAACGTTTGATGGACATAGGTTGTTACCGTGGCTTACGTCACCGTAAACATTTACCAGTTCGCGGTCAACGTACTAAGAACAATACGCGTACACGTAAAGGTAAACGTAAAACAGTTGCAAACAAGAAAAAGGCTACTAAATAATCTTTAAGAAATGGCTAAAACTAAAAAAGCTACCAAAAAGCGTATCGTAGTTATCGAAGCTATTGGTCAAGCTCATATCAACGCTACCTTTAACAACATTATTATTACGTTGACAAACAATTCAGGTCAAACAATTTCATGGTCTAGTGCTGGTAAAATGGGCTTCAGGGGTTCTAAAAAGAATACTCCTTATGCAGCTTCTCAAGCGGCTAACGACTGTGGTAAAGTTGCTCATGACTTGGGTTTACGTAAAGTCGAAGTATTCGTTAAAGGTCCAGGTGCAGGACGCGAGTCTGCAATCCGTACATTACAAACTGTGGGTATCGATGTAACTATCATCAAAGATATTACTCCGCTTCCTCATAACGGTTGTCGTCCTCCAAAACGCAGAAGAGTTTAATAAATATTATTGTTTAAGAATAAGATTCATCAGTTATAGGCTGATAGATACTTCAAACAGAAAAAGAAATGGCAAGATATACAGGACCAAAGTCCAAAATTGCGCGTAAATTTAGAGAGCCAATTTTTGGCCCAGATAAGGCGTTAGAAAAAAAGAATTATCCTCCTGGTCAACACGGACCTTCAAAGAGAAGAGGCAAACAATCTGAATATGCTATTCAGTTGTTAGAGAAGCAAAAAGCAAAATATACCTATGGTGTATTGGAACGTCAATTTGCTAATTTATTTGCAAAAGCATCGGCAAAACAAGGTATCACAGGTGAGAACTTCTTGAAATTATTAGAAGCTCGCTTAGATAATGTGGTATATCGCTTAGGAATTGCTCCTACTCGTTCTGCCGCTCGTCAATTAGTTTCACACAAGCACATCAATGTTAACGGTAGTTTAGTTAACATTCCATCATATAGCTTACGTCCAGGTGATGTAATCTCTGTTCGCGAACGTTCACAATCATTAGAAGCTATCAGTACATCTGTAGCCGGAAGAGCAATCAATAAATTTGCTTGGTTGGAGTGGAATGTAAGCGATTTGACAGGTACGTTCGTTACTTTCCCAGAAAGAGCTGATATTCCTGAAAATATTAAAGAGAACTTAATCGTAGAGTTATACTCTAAATAATAACTGATAGACATATGTATAATCTGAAACTTGGATTATGCATATGTTATTAAGGTATAATTATTGTTATAAAAAAATATTAAAAGAATATAAATGGCAATTTTAGCATTTCAAAGACCGGATAAAGTAATCATGCAAAAATCAACAGATTTTGATGGTACTTTCGAATTTCGTCCATTAGAGCCAGGTTTTGGTGTAACTATTGGTAATGCTTTGCGCCGTATTTTATTGTCCTCACTAGAAGGATATGCAATTACGTCGATAAGGTTTTCTGGCGTTTCGCACGAATTCTCTACGATCAAAGGTGTAGTAGAAGACGTAACCGAGATCATCTTAAACTTAAAACAGGTACGTTTCAAAAAGTCAGGTGAGCAAGGTGACAACGAGAAGATCTTTGTAGTTATCAATGGTCAAGATCAATTCAAAGCTGGTGACATTACTAAGTTTTCGAATAATTTTACAGTTTTGAATCCAGATTTAGTTGTCTGTAATATGGAAACTTCGGTTACTCTTGAAGTTGAATTATCGGTTTCTAAAGGTCGTGGTTATGTAAATGCTGAAGAAAATAAAGTAACTGATAGTCTTGTAGGGGTAATCGCTATCGATTCGATCTATACTCCGATCAAGAATGTGAAATATACCATTGAAAACTACCGTGTAGAGCAAAAGACTGACTACGAGAAGTTGTTGTTAGATATCTCTACCGATGGTTCTATTCACCCTGAAGAGGCTTTGAAAGAAGCTGCTCGTATTTTAATCCAACACTTTATGCTATTCTCTGACGAAAATATGTTGTTAGAGTCTCAAACTAAAGAGGAAACTAAGGTAGTAGACGAGGAAATTTTACATATGCGTAAGATCTTGAAAACTGAATTAGTGGATTTAGATCTTTCAGTACGTGCATTAAACTGTCTTAAAGCGGCGGATATTCGTACTTTAGCAGAGTTAGTGACTTATGACGTAGCTGATATGTTGAAGTTCCGTAACTTTGGTAAAAAATCATTAAGCGAAATTCAAGAGTTGGTTAAATCGAAAGGTTTATCATTCGGTATGAATTTGTCTAAGTTTAAATTAGACGAGGATAATTAATAGTATATAAAGCGACCTGATGCATAATTCCCCTTTTTAAGGGGTAAAGAATAGAAAGAAGAGAACAAGGATAAAAATAAATACCCTTTAAGAATATCCTTGCTCCTTAGTCTTTGCTCCAAAACAGGACGGTATGCACAAAACACAAAACTAAAATGAGACACGGAAAAAAAGTAAATCACTTAGGCCGCACTGACAGTCACCGTAAGGCGATGTTGGCGAATATGGCAACTTCATTAATCAAACACAAACGTATTACAACTACGTTAGCAAAAGCTAAATCGTTGCGCCAATATGTTGAGCCTTTGATTACAAAATCGAAGACCGACACGACCCACTCTCGTCGTACAGTATTTGCTTACTTAAAAGATAAAGATGCTGTTACTATTTTGTTCAGAGAAATTTCGGAAAAAGTAGCTACTCGTCCAGGTGGTTATACACGTATTATTAAATTGGAGAACCGTTTAGGTGATAACGCTGAAATGGCGTTTGTTGAATTGGTTGACTATAATGAAGTATACGGGGCTACTGCTAAAACTGAGAAGAAATCTACACGACGTCGCGGTTCTTCTAAAAAGAAAGCTGTTGAGAGTGCTGAAACTCCTGTAGAAGCTGTTGAAGAAGTGAAAGCTGAGGAAGCAGAAACAACTGAAGAAGCTCCTGCTACTGAAGAGAAAAAAGACTAGTCTTTTTCTATAAGATTAAGAAAGCCTATCATCAGCGATGATAGGCTTTCTTTGTTATTGATCAGCTATTTAAACTTTGTCTTATTTATATTTTCAGATATAATTAATTTTCAAAGACAGAGGAGAGATCGATAAATTGCTTTGATATTCAACGCGATTATAATTGAATATCAAAGCAAATTTATCTAAGTTTGTAACCGGCTATCGCGCCTTTTATTTTTTATTCATGAACTTATTTAACGTTTATCCAATAAATCCAATCAATATTGTTAAAGCCTCAGGTTCTATCGTTTGGGATGCAGAAGGTAATGAATATTTGGATTTATACGGTGGCCACGCTGTTATTTCTATTGGTCACACCCATCCACACTACGTGGAGTCACTGACCAAACAATTAACTCAAATTGGTTTTTATTCTAATTCTATTGAGATTCCTATTCAACATAAACTTGCACAGCAATTGGGTGAGGTATCTGGTAAGGAAGACTACACGTTATTTTTATGTAATTCAGGAGCTGAAGCAAATGAAAATGCATTAAAATTGGCGTCATTTCATAATGGGCGGAAAAAAGTCCTGGCTTTTCAGAAGTCGTTTCATGGCCGTACATCATTGGCTGTAGCAGCGACGGATAATCCAAATATTGTGGCCCCTGTAAATCAGACGGAAAACGTCGTATTTCTTCCTTTTAATGACGAGGAGGCATTGTCAAAAGCGTTTACAGATTATGGAGAAGAGATATGTGCAGTTATTACAGAAGGTATTCAAGGCGTAGGCGGTATTCGCGAAGCTTCAATCCCCTTTCTAAAACTAATTCGGTCATTGTGTGATCAGTATGGGGCAGTTTTTATTGCTGATTCGGTACAATGCGGATATGGTCGCACAGGCGATTTTTATTCTCATGACTATGCTGATGTCGATGCAGATATCTATTCGATGGCTAAAGGAATGGGTAATGGGTTTCCGATAGGAGGTATCGCCATCGCGCCGAAATTTAAAGCTTCTTTTGGCTTGTTGGGAACTACATTCGGTGGTAATCATTTGGCTTGTGCGGCAGCTCTGGCTGTTTTGGAGATTATTAAACAGCATAATCTGTTAGAAAATGCGGCTCAAGTGGGATCATATTTGATTGAAGAGTTAAAGACCTTTGATAAGGTACTGGAAGTTCGCGGTAGAGGATTAATGATTGGCATTGATCTTCCGGAGGAACTTTCGACTGTAAAAAAAGACTTATTGTTAAAGAATAGAATCTTTACAGGTGAAGCAAAACCTAATGTGATACGTATATTACCAGCGCTTAATATTACAAAGGAAATTGCGGATAGATTTTTAAGCGCTTTAGATGAGCGTTTAAAGGCGTAAATTAAGGAGTTTAGTTTTTAACGGAGCTTTATGCGCTCATCGAAGATAATTTTTAAATATGAAGAAGTTTTTTTCAGTAGCTGATGTCGGGAATTTAGACAGCATTGTAAAAGAGGCTCTTGAACTAAAGGCCAATCCCCATGTAAATGAAACCTTGGGAAAATATAAAACCTTAGGTTTGGTATTCTTAAATCCGAGTCTGCGTACACGTCTTAGTACACAGAAAGCGGCTACGAACCTAGGCATGACCGTAATGGTAATGAATATGGATAAAGACGGTTGGGCTTTGGAAACGCAAGATGGCGTGATAATGGACGGTACGACAGTGGAGCATATTCGTGAAGCTGCGGCTGTTATGGGCGAATATTGCGATATTTTAGGTTTACGTTCTTTTCCTTCTTTAAAGGATAAAGAAGCAGACTATAATGAAGATCTGTTCAATAAATTTATAAAATTTTGTGGAGTCCCGGTAATATCTTTAGAGAGTGCTACACGACATCCATTGCAGAGCTTAACAGATCTAATTACCATTACTGAATACAAGAAGACCGTCAAACCGAAAGTCGTTTTAGCTTGGGCACCACATGTAAAAGCATTGCCACAGGCGGTGCCAAATTCTTTTTCGGAGTGGATGTGTAAGGCACAAGCGGAAAATCTGATCGAGTTTACGATAGCTCAACCCGCTGGTTATGAATTAAGTGAAGACTTTACCGAAGGCGCTACCATTACATCGAATCTGGAAGAAGCACTGGCCAATGCAGATTTTGTGTATGTAAAGAATTGGTCTTCATATAAGGAGTATGGTGAAGTTTATCCAGTGAATGAAAACTGGATGATGGACAACGCAAAGTTGAAACTGACGAACGATGCTCGAATCATGCACTGTCTTCCCGTAAGACGTGATCTGGAACTTTCTTCTGAGATATTGGATGGCCCGAATTCGCTAGTTATTAAAGAGGCAAGTAATCGGGTGTGGGCAGCGCAGGTGGTTTTGAAGCGTATACTGGAAAATTTAAAATAACAAACTATTAAATAATAGATGTCAAATAGCACACTACATATAATAAAAATTGGTGGAAATATAATTGATGATAGCGATCAATTAGCAGTTTTTCTCGAGAAATTTGCAGCTATTCCTGGGAAAAAAATATTGGTACACGGAGGGGGTAAAATCGCTACACGTCTGGCTTCTGACTTGGGACTTGAAGCTAAAATGGTAGATGGTCGCCGTATTACGGATGAAAAGATGCTGGATGTAGTGACAATGGTATATGCAGGGCTTACAAGCAAGAATATTGTTGCAACGTTGCAAAAATACGACTGCGACGCGTTGGGACTAAGCGGCGCAGACGCTAACGTGATCAAGGCGATTAAGCGTCCTGTGAAGGATATTGATTATGGTTTTGCAGGAGATATTCTAGCAGATTCGGTGAATACATTGTCCATCAAGAAATTTTTGGATGCTGGATTTACCCCGGTTTTTTCGGCTATTACACACAATGGAAATGGACAGCTACTAAATACCAATGCGGATACAATAGCCTCATCTTTAGCGTTGGCCCTTTCTGAGTTGTATGAAACTTCATTGATTTACTGTTTTGAGAAGAACGGTGTACTGGCCGATATAAACGATGAAGATTCTGTTATTGAAAGTATCAACTTCGAAAATTTTAAAAAATTGAAATCTCGTGGAGTTATTAGTGAAGGGATGATACCAAAATTGGATAATGCATTTAATGCAATAAGTAAAGGCGTTAAAAATGTTTACATTGGTAATGCGTTAAACTTGCACTTATTCCAACAAGGTAAATTTGGCACCTGCCTGGCAATAAAATAATCAAAGTAAACTGTATGCGAAAAGTAACCATAATTGGATCGGGTAATATCGGATTGGCACTGGCGAAAGGCTTAGTGAAATCTGATGAATACCAAGCGAATAATATTACGCTCACAAGACGCGTCCTGCAATCTTTACAAGAAGAAAAGGAATTGGGTTTTGATGTAAGCGCAAATAATCAAGAAGCCATTCAAGGGGCTGAAGTGATTGTATTGGCCATTTTACCCCAGCAGATTCGTAAAGTAATGGAGGAGATCCGTCCCGCATTGTCACCCCATCAAATTGTCGTTTCGGTTGCATCTGGAGTTTCTTGTGCTCATATCAAAGAAGTGCTGGGATTGGACACGATAGTGGTGCGCGCGATGCCTAATACCGCAATAGCCATTGGCCAGTCGATGACCTGTATTGCAACAGATAATGCCAACACGGAAGAAGTTGCCGTGGTAGAAAGGTTGTTTGAAACGGTAGGTTCGGTAGTTGTGATCAATGAGGATTTGATGACGTCTGCCACGGCGTTATGTGCATGTGGAATAGCATTTTTCTTGCGTAGTATTCGCGCGGCATCGCAGGGTGGGGTGGAGATCGGGTTTCATGCACACGACGCGTTGAAAATGGCTATACAGACCGCTAAGGGAGCTGCGGATTTATTGTTGCAAACGAATAATCATCCGGAAAGTGAAATCGATAAAGTCACGTCACCTAAAGGATGTACGATTGCGGGGTTGAACGAGATGGAGCACAACGGGTTTAGTTCTGCATTTATAAAAGGAATTAAATTCTCCGCTAAACAAGCCGGAGGTTTATATAATGACTAGCATTGTCCAGCTAACTGAAGATAGTATTAATTTGCTTCGACAAATGATCGCGACGCCCTCATTTAGTAGAGATGAGGAAGGCACTGCATCGCTGATTGGACAATATTTGATGAAACGAGGTGTAAAAGTACATCGCGTCGGTAATAATGTCATTGCTTACAATCAGTATTTTGATAAAGATAAACCGACGTTATTGTTAAATTCACACCACGACACTGTAAAACCTAATCCGGGTTACACTAGAAATCCTTTTGAGGCGTCGATAGAAGCAGGTAAATTGTACGGACTGGGAAGTAACGATGCTGGAGGATGTTTGGTATCCTTGATCGCTACCTTTTTATATTATTATTCCCAAAGGAATTTGAAATATAATATTTGCTTGTTAGCTTCAGCCGAAGAAGAAGTGTCTGGGAAGAATGGTATTGAAGAAGCCTACAAGCATGTTTCTTCTTGTGAATTTGCAATAGTAGGAGAGCCTACACTTTTAGATCTAGCAGTGGCTGAAAAGGGATTGATGGTGTTGGATTGTGTTGCTCATGGAGAGTCGGGGCATGCCGCCCGTGAGGAAGGTGTGAATGCGATATATAAAGGGCTCGAAGATATCCATTGGTTTAAAAGCTACCAATTTGATAAAACATCATCGTATTTAGGCCCTATTAAAATGTCTGTGACTATGATTAATGCGGGTTCTCAGCATAATGTTGTTCCTGCTTCCTGCTCATTTGTAGTGGATGTACGGACAACTGATGTGTATTCCAATCAAGAAGTCTTGGACATAATCCAATCGCAGGTCCAGTCAGAAGTAACAGCACGCTCTACACGTTTAAATCCTTCAGTGATAGATCTAGAACATCCCATCGTCCTTTCGGGCATAAAATTAGGTAAAAAGATCTATGGGAGTCCAACCATGAGTGATCAGGCATTGTTGCCTATTCCTTCACTAAAAATAGGACCGGGAAATTCGGCGCGTTCGCATACGGCAGATGAGTTCATATATCTCGATGAAATTAAAGAGGGAGTGAAGTTATATATAGACCTTTTAAGGGACATTTTATAGTAGGAACACGAAAAAAGGTAGCATCGCTGATAGTGATGCTACCTTTTTGTATTAATGGATCTAATCTGTGTTAGATCAGTTGTTTCAGTAAACTGGTCCAGCTAACCAAATCGCCTATTATTTTTTCTAATTCATTCGCATTTACGCGCTCTTGTTGCATGCTATCGCGATGGCGGATAGTTACTGTATTATCCTGTAATGTTTGATGATCTACCGTGATGCAGTAAGGGGTGCCAATTGCATCTTGACGACGGTAGCGTTTACCTATAGCATCTTTCTCATCGTATTGAATATTGAACTCTAACTTCAGTTTAGCCATGATCTCGCGGGCTTTTTCTGGTAATCCATCTTTCTTCATCAAAGGTAAGATGGCGGCTTTTACCGGAGCGATAGCAGGATGAAATTTCAATACCGTACGAGAGTCTGTTTTTTCTTCGGTAGAGAGGTCTTCTTCCACTAACGAATTGGCCAATACGGTCAGAAAAAGACGATCTAGACCGATCGAAGTTTCAATTACATACGGAGTGTAATTTTGGTTAATCTCCGGATCAAAGTACTGCATTTTTTTCTTTGAGAACTCTTGATGTTGTTTCAAATCAAAATCAGTACGGGAGTGAATACCTTCAACCTCTTTGAACCCAAATGGGAACTCGTATTCTATATCCACGGCAGCATTTGCATAGTGTGCAAGTTTTACATGATCGTGGTAGCGGTATTTGGTTGGATTAGAACCTAACGCCAAATGCCATTTTAAGCGTGCGTCTTTCCATTTTTCATACCATTCCAATTCCGAACCCGGGCGTACAAAAAATTGCATTTCCATTTGTTCGAATTCGCGCATCCGCATAATAAATTGTCGGGCAATTACTTCATTTCGGAAAGCTTTACCAATCTGTGCGATACCAAAAGGAATTTTCATTCTTCCGGTCTTTTGTACATTCAGAAAGTTTACAAAAATACCTTGAGCAGTTTCCGGGCGAAGATATACTTGTTCTGCACCATCAGCCATGGCACCCATCTGCGTAGCAAACATTAAATTGAATTGACGAACATCAGTCCAGTTTTTAGTTCCTGAAATAGGGCAAACGATATTGTGTTCTTCGATAATAGCTTTCAAGCGAACGAGATCATCTGCATTCAATGCGTCATCTAGATCCTTTTGCAATTGTGCTGCTTTATCTGTTTTGCCGTCTTTTTCATACCGATCGATTTTATCTTCGATCAGCTGATCGGCGCGGTAACGTTTTTTAGAATCTTTATTATCGATCATCGGATCGTTGAATCCATCCACGTGACCGGAAGCTTTCCAAGTGGTAGGGTGCATGAAAATTGCGGCGTCAATACCTACAATGTTTTCATTCAATTGCACCATGGATTTCCACCAATACGTCTTTAGGTTATTTTTTAATTCCGAACCTAATTGACCATAATCATAAACGGCACTTAGACCGTCATAAATTTCACTTGAAGGAAATACGAATCCGTATTCCTTAGCGTGAGAAATAATATTTTTGAAAAAGTCGTCTGTCTGCTTGCTCATAAGGGGCAAATATAACTAAAAGAACAAAGATAAAAGAACAAAGATTAAGGACGGGATAACAAATCCCGAACTTGCTGTGTCGCATTTTTATTGTCTACTTTTTTTATAATGTGCTGGATAATTCCGTTTTCGTTAATGATAAAAGTTGTACGGGCTGTTCCCATATATTTTTTGCCATACATGTTTTTTTCAATCCAAACACCATAATCGTTAACAATTTTTTGATCTTCATCAGCTAATAGCGTAAAAGGTAAATCAAATTTAGCAATGAATTTTTGATGTGATTGTTCACTGTCGATACTGACACCTATTACTTCGATCCCATCGTTAATCAGACTTTGATAATTGTCGCGGTAATTGCATGCTTCGGTCGTACATCCCGGTGTATTATCTTTCGGATAAAAATATAAAATGACTTTCTTGCCTTTGAAATCTGAAAGTTTTACCGTTTCACCTTTTTGATTTTTCGCGGTGATCTCAGGAGCTTTATCTCCTATTTGTAGTGTTGCCATGTCGTTTATTGATTAAGATAAAAGAGAAAAATAGCGATCGTCTTTGATTTTGATTCGTTTAAGATTTAAGATAATGGATCGAAGATCCCTGTTCTTAGCTCCATTAATCTTTGTGCTATTTCGTGAATTTTGCCTCATAAACTTTTTCATTGTCTTTCCAGTCTGTTACAACAAGTTTAAATGTATGGGTTCCTTTGGGTAGCGAGGAATCAAAGCGATGCCAAAGATGTCTGTTTTTGGAATCGTATTCCATTAATACCCATTCGCCATTAATATAACCGTCAAAAGATTGGATTCCAGAGAAATTATCCATTATCGTAAAGTCTATCTTAGTTTGTGCAGCTACATTTTTGCCATTACTGAGGTTGCGAGGTGTAATTGAAGGAGCGATCGTGTCTACGGCAACATAAAAATTTCCAAAATTACGTGTATTTACAGTCACCCAGCCATTTTCAAATCTACCCCCCTCAGAGCCAGCTTCGACGGAAGCAATTATAGCCTTGTTCTGTAAATGTACTGGAAGGTTATTTGGCTTAATGCTCAATTTATACGTTGTAAATAGCGGAATTAAGTTATTATGTACTTTTTGTAACAAAGAATATCCTGTAGCCACCTGAGGACCTTCATGGTATTGAAAATCGAGATGGTCATATAACACACCTATAGGCATGTCTATTTTAACATTGGGCGCCTCGAATTTGTTATCTTTATTATAAGCAAATCGTTGCACGCCCGACGGTGTATTTACCTTTGGATTATAAGTCGCTTTATTTTGTACTTTAAAATTTAATTCGCTGCAATTTCCATGTACATCTTTCACCACGTATTTAAGGTCATGGACGAGATCATCCTTCAATTCGATAATTCCGCTATTTTCTAATAGCGTAAAAATATCAATGGGATTGCCAGGATCTTTAAAGCTTTTTTGTACTTTGGCCTTTGTTATTTTCCAATATGGGTAATCGAAATAAGAATGAATGCCCCTTGATGTACTGAAATCCAATTCTTCAAAGAGAACTGTCGAAATAGGTTTCGCGTCCATAAATAGTTCAATCGAATACACTCCGTTTTGAAATCCGCCTGCGCGATGTCTGTCAATGGTATTGATTCCTAAACCGAATTTACCATTTACTGGAATGACTGCAGGCGAGGCTAGTGTATACCGGCCTGAGGTGGTCGCTTTTACCTGTTGATGCCGTCGAGGTGTATGCTCATTGAAAATCCCATCATTAAGATCGTAAATAGTAACACCGTTAATTGTAGGATTAAATCGGTCAGTAAAATGTAAGCCGAATAATTGGGGGTTAAAAGGATGCTGACTTTTAGTATCTCGAATTTCGAAATGTAAATGTGGGCCAGCTGAGCCTCCGGTATTTCCGGCGTTTCCTATGCGCTGCCCTTTAGTTAGGTTCACTTGGCGGGGTTCGAGCGCGATGTCTACATCAAATCGCTTTTGCTTATATTGTTCTGCGCGGACAATATTTGTGAGAATGTCGTTAAAGCTGTCCATATGGAGATAAACAGATGTATACCCATTAGGGTGGTCAATATAAATCGAATTACCCCCACCTCCGATTTGTACGCGGACACGCGAAACATAACCTTCTGCTGCCGCATGTAATGGAAGACCAATTTTCTGTTGCGTGCGGTAGTCGTCACCTGCATGAAAGTGCGTCGAACGTAATTCTCCAAATGTACCCGAAGCGTCGGGGTTAATATTCAATGGATTACGAAAATATCCTTGAGGGTAGCTCCGCGAAGTGATTATATCGTTGTTCTGTGCGACTGCGGATAAATAAAGCATTCCACAGCCTATGGCTAATATAAATTTATGCATACTATTTTATATTGCAGGTGAACATGGAACTATCTTCCAAAAACCCTTCCAACTTGTCCCCAATTTCTACGGGGCCGACTCCGGAAGGCGTACCTGTATAGATCAAATCGCCCTTGCGCAACGTGATGTATTTCGAGATAAACACAATGAGACTATCAAAATCAAACATAACATCTCCCGTGTTGCCGTTTTGAACAGTTTTTCCATTTTTTGACAGCGAAAAATTGAGGTTGTTCACATTGTCAAATTCTTCCTTAGGTATCAAATTGCTGATAACTGCTGAATGATCGAAAGCCTTTGCGAGTTCCCATGGTAACGCTTTTTCTTTATGTGTGGATTGAATATCCCGAGCGGTAAAGTCGATTCCTAAACCTAATGCGTCATAATATTTATGGGCAAATTTTTGAGAAACATGCTTTCCTTCCTGACATATACGAATCACCACTTCAACTTCATAGTGTATATCCTTAGAAAATTCTGGATAATAAAAGTCTTTATTGTCTTTTAAGATAGCGGTATCCGGTTTCATAAAAATTACCGGGTTTTCGGGAATCGGATTATTTAATTCTTTCGCATGATCTATATAATTTCTACCTACGGCTATTACCTTCATCTGCTTATTTTTATTGTTCGTTGTGACATGTATGCTTTGAAACAAAAATAAGTAAAATAAAACTAATGGTGCTTGGACAAAATTGTTCCGACATACTTCCAATTTTTCCACTATAAATACATTATCAAAGGCTGAGGAAAACCGAACTTGCTAGCTTGCCGTAGGTAAATCGATAACCGCGCGGTGTTCATTCCTACAATATGAACAAACGCGAATGAATAATTTGCATTTTTATTCTACGTAATTATAGTTGTATGTAAATGCAAAAAAAATACGAATAATGTTTTTCTATTTGCTTTCGTGATTGCAAAGCATTTTATCTAAGTTTGAATAAAAAGAAAAGATTATATGATAGCACAATTAGAACAATTAGACGCTGTATTATTTGATTTAGATGGAACATTAATTGATTCTGAGTACTTTTATTATAGCAATTGGTCTCCGATATTGGCGAAGGAATTCGGACTTCGGATTACTTTTGAAGATTGGATACAGTATTTTGCAGGACATACTTTAGTGCGAAATGTAAGCATGCTGATGGACAGTTATGGAATAGAAACGACGGAAGAGTTTATGTGGAAAGAAACCCGTGCTAATTATGCTAAGTCGGATATGACTACTATTCGACTTATGCCTTATGCTAAAGAGATTCTAGAAAAATTAACAACTGAAAATAAAAGATTAGCATTAGTTACTTCAAGCTATCAAACGACAGTAGATACCGTTTTGGGTCAGCACGGATTATTGGAGCATTTCGAGTTTTTTATTACGAGAGAGAAGGTCGTATATGCGAAGCCGAATCCAGAACCGTATCTCCTGGCTACGGAGACTTTGGGTCTCCCTAAGGAAAATATTATGGCAATAGAAGATACGTCGACAGGTTGCGCGGCAGCAAAAGGAGCAGGGCTGACTTGTGTAGCGGTGACGAAATATGGATCGGAAATTGAAAAGTTGTCTAAAGCTGACCGTATCGTAGGTAGTTTGCAAGAAGTCAACGAGCTGTTATTTGCAAATGATGAAGGAGGATTATCTGTATTAGGATATAAGAAATGAGAAAAGGGAAGCTATTGTAAGTTCCCTTTTCTCATTTCTTATACTTCTACCGTGGCATCCATTTTAAAATCATCATCCATTAGATGGACAATCTCCATTGATTTTTCGTAGTTTGTTGATTTCTTAGAGAAGAAATCGTGTTGTGTAGTTTCGGTATTCAGCCCGTTTAATACGATTGGATTTACCTGTTTTACTTCAAAAATTGGATCAAATCCTAAATTCATCAAGGCTTTGTTCCCGTTATAACGTACATATTCCTTTACTTCCGCAGTGAGGCCCACAACAGTATACAACTCTTCGGTATATTTGATTTCGTTTTCGTATAAGTCATTTAGTAAGGCTAGGAATTTTTCTTTGACTTGGCTTTTATTGGAAAGCTTGGCATATACTTCTTGCGCAATCAAACCTACGAATACACCGTGTATAGATTCATCCGCAACGATCTTTTTGATAATATCTGCGGAGGCCACCATCTGTCCCTGTCCGCACAACCACAACGGGAGGAAGAAACCAGAATAGAATAAGAACGACTCCAATAATACGGAGGCAGCCAATGCCATGAATAGTTCTTCATCAGAAACATTTTCTTTATCAATGGCGCGGTAATACTTATCGATGGTTCCGGCTTTATATTGCAAGAATTTATTTTCCGACACCCAGCCAAATACATCATTGATCTCGTTTGTTGTCGATACTGTGGTAAAAATAGTAGAGTATGATTTAGCATGAATAGCTTCCATCATACACATATATGACAGTACGGCTTTGTTTTGCAATGAATCGATATGATCGATAATTTTGGGCATACCTGTATGGCTTTGCAATGTATCCAATAGGGTCAAGCCTCCCAAAGCTTTTTTATAGCATTCTTTCATATCCCAGCTTAAGCCTTTCCAGCTATCGATGTCTTTAGAAGGAATGTATTCTGTATCAATCCAGAATTGTCTGATATTTTGTTCCCAAAACATTAATGCATAATCATTGTCCGGGGTATTCCAGTTTACCGCTGTAAATTGTTTACTCATCACGTATTCTATTTGTTAAAGAAGCAGAAATAGATCGGTATTAAACCGTTCTATTTCTGCTCCTGTGTTTTGTGTAGTGGTTAATGTATTTTTATGCCGAACACGATACACACTCGTCAATGCTTGACTTACGTGTGCGGGTGTAGTACAAGGATTTTAAGCCCATTTTGTGTGCATAGATATAGTATTTAGACAAGTCGCGCGTACTATCTTTTGAATTGGTATGAAGAATCGTCGAAACACCTTGATCGATATGCCGTTGAATTACGGAAACCAGTTTCAATACTTTGAACTGATCCATATCGTATGCTGATTTGAAGTAGAAATAATTGTCGTTCGTCAAATAAGGCATAGGATAATACGTTGTGCTATCTCCATATTCACGCACCTCGATGATATCTACCACAGGCATTACCGACGCGGTTGCATTCATAATGTATGATGTAGATTGATTAGGAGCGATTGCTAAGCGGTAAGCATGATACACTCCGTGCTCCTGTACTTGTCCTTTCAAGTTCGTCCAATCAGCTACAGTAGGAATGTGTACTCCTTCAAATAGTTCTTTTACCTTGTCTGTTTTTGGTGTATACTCGCGGTTCACATACATGTCAAAATATGAGCCATCGGCATAACCTGATTTTTCGAAACCTGTAAATGTTTTGTTGCGCTCTTTTGCAATCTCCATCGACGCCTCTAATGAATAGTAGTTCATCATCATGAAAAATGTATTGGCGAAATCCAGTGCTTCTGTAGATTCATACATGATGAAGCTTTTTGCCAAGAACCCATGTAAATTCATAGCACCCAAACCTACAGAGTGTAATTCGCGGTTTGCTTTCGCAATAGAAGGCACCATCTCGATATTTGTCACGTCGGATACTACAGTTAGGGACCGCATCGCGGTTTTTACGGTCTCTTTGATACGCTTATTCTCCATTACAGTTGCAATGTTCAGTGAACCGAGGTTACATGAAATGCCATAGCGGATTGTGTCTTCTCTACCATAAATTTCGATATCAGAAACTTCCGAAACCTGCATAATTTCTGTACATAAGTTAGAGAATTTCACTTTTCCTATTCCATTCAAAGCATGTGCACGGTTTGCATTTTCCTTGAAGAAAATATATGGATAGCCAGATTCTTTTTGTGTTTGCGCTATCTTCACCAACATGTGGCGGGCATTGATTTTTTTCTTCTTAACGTTTGGATTGGTGATCAATTCATCGTACATCTCATCCATATCCATTTCGTCAAGGGGCTTACCATACTCTTGCATTACGGTATGTGGATAGATTAAGTAGCAGGCTTCGTCTTTCTCGGCCAATTCCATGAATTTATCAGGAATAATAATGCCGATGGATAACGATTTAATACGAACTTTCTCATCAACATTAATTTTTTTGCAATCCAGGAATTCTTCTATATCAGAATGGAAGATATTTAAATATACCGCTCCAGCACCAGGACGTTGCCCTAATTGGTTGGCATAGGAAAATGTATCTTCCATAATCTTCATGATGGGTAAAACACCGCCCGCACGTCCGTCTACGCCTTTAATAGCTTCACCACGTCCGCGGATTTTTGAGATATTAAATGAAACTCCTCCACCTATTGATGATAATTTCATTGCTGAATCTACTGCGTAGCCAATACCGTTTAGATTGTCACCTATTTCATCCAGAAAACAGGAAACAAGTTCTCCAGAACGTTTTTTTCCAGCGTTCAAGAATGTCGGGGTAGCAGGTTGATATTCTTGATTGATCATTATTTCGGCGTATTGGATGGCCTTTTCAACCCCTTCTTCCCGTGCTAAAAATAAAGATACTGCTACGACACGGTCTTCATAACGCTCTAAGAATTTCTCTCCGGAGTCGTCGCGTAGTGCATAGCTTTGGAAAAACTTGAAAGCTGCCATAAAAGATTGAAAACGAAACTTTTTAGCATATACAAAATTGTATACTTCTTCCATTTGTTCAAACGTAAACCATTGATAGAAGTCAATGTAATAATTGTTTTCTACCAGATAATCAATTTTTTCCTTTAGATTGTAAAAGAATACCGTATTCTTATTGACATATTCTAGGAAATAGGCGCGAACAGCCTCTTTATCTTTGTGAAGGCTGAACTCGTCATCATGTTTAATCATGATTTCGTTATTAAGCAATATCCAGTTTTTTGCTACCTCGTTTGCTATCATAGTATTGATTTTTTATGATGTCTATAAATTGATTAATATCCTCCATTGTTCCCGATAGCTCAAATTTGAAGGCCATTGGGATGTCGTATTGTTCTGCAATTTTATCTGCTGCTGCGCCAAAATTTCTTCCCCAATTGCGATTGCCGCTTGAAGTCACCGAAAAAAAGTTGCTGTGCTGTGTCTGTAAAAATTCCTCAGTTAACGAGGGCACTTTGCCAAAATTAGTCGTAAAAGTAACGAGGTGTCCCGGTTTGTCAGCCACCATATCCTTGTGGATGCGGTGTGCCGTCCAGCCTGTGATCTGAGTTACTTTATCTATAAAGCGCTGTACATTGCCCGTTTTGCTATCGTAATATAAATGTGTCATGTTAGTCATGCTTTAAATAATACGAGTTTCTTAGTGAGCAATAGCTGCTTCTAATTCTTCTGGTCTGAATCCTATAATACGGTGTTTTATTTCGTCTTCTTCTAGCACAATTACCGTAGGTACGGTTCTTACTTTGAACTTAACCGCCAATTCAGGTTCATCGAAAGGATTAACCGTTTCGTAAGAGATACCTTTGTTGTCAAGGTAAGCCGATACTTGTGCGCATGGAGCACAGTCATTTTTTTCGAATTTAATGATTCTTGCCATGTTATAGTTAAGTTTAAAAGTAACAGAAGAAGTTAATCCGCTGATACCACGTTTAATGAATTATGATTTTTCGAGATTGTCAAAATCTCTCGCTAAACAAATATCATATATTTTATACGCGAGCGGTAGTTATACTTTTCCACATTAATTTTAAAACTTCAGCAGAAATGCACTTGGTGGAGGTGGTTTTTGTATAATGATTTGTTTTACAGGTTTTAAGTTATGTGGATAACTTTAAAAACGTTATTTTGCAGTAGGATTTTTGCACTGAAAAAATGACTAATATATGCCAAAAAAACTTTTTAATTTTTGTGGATTATCTCAAAAAAATAAGTAACGTTATAGGAGTTTCCTAAAGAGTTAATGATACTAAAATTACGTCATTCTTTTACAGACAACTTCTCTTTTTGTTTAAAATCCATACAGAGGAGAATATCGCTTATCAACAGCATCTTCCGAAATATTAGCGCTAGCTGATTACCAACGACCACCAACTATCCGCATAAGTGAGGATAGAAACTATAATCTCACCTGGCATGGGGAAGAGAGAGAGGGAGAGCTTCCAATAACGAAAGAAGAGATGGAGGATAGAGAAAAGCATACTGTTATTTATATTAAAAAACGCAGATTGTTAAGTTATGAAATAACTTAACAATCTGCGTTTTAAGTCTTTGAAAGCTTTTTAGATGAAGCTATCTTTTAATTAATTCCGTCTGTCCTACAGGGGCAACTGTAGCATTCTGAATTCTCCCATCTGAAATAGCGTGCCTGAACCTACAGCTCTTACCTGAAGACGATAATAGTGGTATGGTGTCGCATTGTCGAATGTAAAAGTATAGGTTGCTTTGCGTCCATTATTATCTGGTCCCCCCGTAGTTGGGAAAATATAATCATTTTTACTGTCTAGCGTTACCCAATTTTCGCCATCATTCGAGGCTAACATATCCCAGTTTTTTGGATCGCGTCCCAAGGCATCGTTACCGGTAGTCATGGTATATGCATTGATAACTTGACGTTGAAAGTACTCAAATTGCCAATGGAATGGCCCGCCGATCTGGTCTATCCTGAAAAGCAAAAACTTGCTGTTAATATTGTTATCAATCAGTTTCAGCGACCCTTCATCAGCTTCTTTACCTCCGTCGTTTTCATGCGACACCGAAAAATCGTTTTCAACGATTGTTAAATCTTTCACAATCCCCGACGCCATTAACAGCATGTCGAGTCGTGTTTTCGAACCTTTTGGTGTTAGCAATTCAACATAGGCATTCACAAATTCCCCCGCAGGGATATTCAGCACCATATCCGAGGCATCCGATTCTTGTTGATAGTCTGCGCTGCCACGCTTGGTAAACCAAGTCGTTTTGCCTATGGTCATGTCTGACTCGTATGACATCCGGAGGCTTCCTCCGGATGGCGTAGCAATTAATTCGACGAGGTCCATCGGTAATATACTGACCGTTTCCTCCCGCTGCGCCCAATAACCCTCTTCATTAAGGGACACTAGCTTAACATTGTAAATTCCCGTATTTAGAAAGGTATGTGCCGGCGATGTTTCTGAGGAGGTGCTATCATCAGCAAAAGACCATCTGCTATCCACAAAATTTGTAGAACTATTAGTGAACTTGACGGTAAACGGATCTTTGGGGTCGGGGATAGTATACGTAAAGGACGATGTTGGTTTCGGAAGCAGTCCTTCCTCGTCGACGATCAAGCTTTCCTCTTTCGAACAGGAAGTGAAGCCAATCACTAAGGACAGCATCACATACAAATATTTTCTAGTCATAGTCATTACATTTAAAGTTGAAGATTAACGAACTTTAATCATGCGCCATTCAGCAAGCTGGAATAGATTTGTGCCGCCCTTTATAGCTGTGATATTTAATCTGTAGTGTGTATAAAACGTCGGATAGGACACATTAAATCTACGTGTCAATTTTCTTCCATTGAATAATTCGTCGCTCCTGCTGTCCACTGTTGTCCAGTTCACTCCGTCGTTAGAGCCTTGTAGATTCCATTCCTTCGGATCCCGTGCATCGGCGTCGTCGGCCGATGTCAACGTGTATGCACCGATCTTTTGTGGCTCAGTGAATACCAATGTGCACACCAAATCTCCAATAAAGTCGGCCTGTAGGAATTTATTGTTAATATTATTGTCCACCATCTTTAATGATCCTTCGTTAGCACTAGGTCCTCCGCCGTTATCTCTATTAACCGAGAATACGCCCAAATGTGTCACATCTTCTTCGAGCACATTGTTACAGTCGATCAAAATCGTAGTGAAGCTTTTTTCTGTATTCAGGATATGCAGGCTAGGGGCTTCCAAACGTACCACAATAGCGAGCTGTTTTCCCAAATTATTATTGATAACTGTCCAAGGTACGTCAAGTGCAAATGTAGCTTCGCTTGCGTTGCTGGGAAAGGTGACCTTGTCTGTGATCGTGAATTCGCCTTCTTGTAAGGCCATGGCATTTGAAGGTAAAGTGCCGTCCTGTATTAGAGCTTGAATAGTATCCGAATCAACGGCTATGCCCACTGAAAATGCGCTTCCCGGAAAACTCGCTAAACTCGCCACTAGCGGAATAGATATACCCCCCGAACTGCTTGAATAATTTTGTCGGTCTTTCGCCTCAATCGTATTGCCACCCGTCTGCAACGAGATATAGTGAATATCATCTGCTGTCAACAGTTCTGAAGTATTGATTACGATGATGCCCGTGTTTTGCATTTGATCGACGCTATTATCCTTTCCAACATTATCAATAGTATAGCCAATAGCTATTTTTTTACCGAAATATTTCTCCACTTCGGTTCTGGCTACCGTTATTTGAAACTGCGCTAGGTCTGATCCATAATTCACCTTGGCAACATTGTCGATCAGTATGGCGCCTGAAGATATAGCAGTTACATCGGTTAATTTGCCCTCTAGTATCTGCTTCGCTACAGTATCCTGATTGACTTGTAAGCTCACCTCAAAAGCTTTCGAAGCAGCTCCACTCAATTTGAGATTCACGGGAATAGTGAGTGTTTCATTTGTTTTTCCGATAGTACCAATGCTGGTGCTAGCTGCTACCAATACACCTTTTCCACCTTGTAGATCAAAATCTTCGAGATTTGCGTCTTGGCAAGCGACGAAGGTATAGGCTACGGTTACTGTCAGTGCGAATATTTTAAATATTTTCATCATCGTATAAAATTATTTGTCCAACCATACCCGACCATCCATCTGCCAATTTAATTGACGGGGAATCTTTAGCCAACTGATGATCTGCGCTGATACATCGTACGTCCGCGGTACCATTTGGCCCAGTTCGGTTGCAGAAGGCGCGCAAATAAAATCATTAAGCTGCGTACTCGGGTAGTTTGGGTCACCCAGTTTTAAATTAGCTTCAAATGGTCCCTCATCAAGAAGCATTCCATCCACACTACCGCCCATGATCGGCCAGTATCCCACTAGATTAGCGTAATAGGGGTGGTTTGGATCTACACCTATATCACAACTAAACTGCTGCACCATATCTTCTGGCATCGCCGTATTCCAGATCTTTACATCGGCCAGGTAAGCATCCGAACGCCAGCTTTCGCGGGTAGGCAAAAAACCAATCCGTAACGGCGAGTTCGAATTTAAATTTCCCCAACCGGTAATATCTGCCTCCCGATTGAATTGACCATTGGTATATAAACGTACAAATCGCGAAGTTTCTCTGCGTAGACCTACTACAGTAATGGTGTTCCAGGTTGCGTCATTCAAGCGTTGATTCTGATCCGCTTTGACTTCCCCATACCCCGTGTTACCGCGGGCGTTGAATACCCAGAAATTATCCGAAAGGTGGATTACCCAGCCGTTCATCAGTTCCCTATCCCAACCTCCTTGCCAGGTCTCTCGTTTTCCGATTATCGAAGGATGGCTGAATCGATAGTTGTTATTCGACCCCCTGTTTTTCTTGATTTTGATTTCTATCGTGAAATCTGTTAGGCCGAGATCGAAAAGATCATTTTGGGCTTGCAGTTCTGCATATTTAACGTCATTAAAACGCATAAACTCACCCGAAAGCTTATTACCGATATAAGGCTTTCCGATGAATTTAGAACTGTATTTCGGAGAGTATAAAACCGTAAAGGTGTTCAACGATGGGTTGCTAAACACGGTGTTGTCATTTTCTCCCGCCGGGATATCGAAATGCCCTCCCTGGCTGGAAGTGATAACGACTAACCAGTCTTCACGCGCATAATGCTCCCGTTGCTCTAGTGCTTTTAAGATCTCATCCACCTTGCTGTCAAAGCTGTTGATAGCCTCCCTGTACGCGTTGTACGACAGGTCGAATCCGCTGTTTATACCTGCTTTCTGTATGTCTTCAAAGTGAGCGGTAATTAAAGAACGATCTTCCACCCCTAGACTGGCTATTACTTTGTTTTTAACATCATCGTCACCAGATGCAAGTTTCACTTCGGCGTCTGTTCCGTAATTGTCTAGAAATTGCTGATTCGGACTAATTATCTCTATCTTGGCTTCGGCATCAAAATCCGTTATTCGGCTGAAAATGGAAGGGTAGATATCCAGTTTATTGGTCGAAAAGTTGTTGTCCACAACTCCGTGCTTTAAATAATTTACACCCGTAAAGATATCGGTCCAGTTCGCAGCGATACCCTGTGCATTTTCCTCGCTCAATCCTACCCAGGTATGGATGGAACTTGGTAGCAATTTGGTTAGGGTAGGGGATTTGGCATCCCTTACTGATTGCCCGCGTGCGCCGTCTACAATTAGTAATAGCACCTTTCGCGCTCCATATACCACATCCACGTCCTCTTCCTCGTCTTGTGGGGGTATTTTCTTGCTAAACTCCTCTTTACATTGACCTAAAAGACCGAAGGTTGCGAAGGCTATTAGTAGCAGTTTAATATTTCTCTGTAGCTTTTCCATTTTCATAATCTTTTTATTCTATAGTCACTCTAATTATATTGGAAACGTCTTTGTTATCAAATTTCCAGAATTCACCCATCAAAAGCAATGCGCGCTTTCCATCTTCGGAAGTAGTTTCATAAGCTTGGTATACCGAGCCTAAAAACTGTCCTGTAGCATTTAAGGTAGTTTCGGCTAGGTTACCGTCGGGATTAATCATCATAAAGCCGTTTCGGGTTACACCACCGTATGTTAGGAACCTTCCGGATACCATAATTAGTCCATCGTTCAATTGCTTGGCGTAACTCGGAAATCCCCCTAGGAATATCTTAGCCTGAAAGCTTTCATCCAATGTACCATCGGCGTTCAGCAAAGCCATGTGTCGCGCCGGCCGCCCATTATACGTTGTAAATTGCCCTAAAGCGATGTATTTGTTCGTTTCAGCATTGTAGGTTACATTCGTTACGACGTAATCGGCACCTACTCCTTGTGCGTTGAAGGTGTTGTCGATGGTACCGTCGAGGTTCAAGCGGGTAATATAGCCTACTGTTTTGTCATCAAAACGCGTGAACTGGCCAAAAACTAAAATTTTGCCTTGATGTGGACCTGATTCATGCGTTATTGTGCTTACGTCCCCGTTTGCACCTTGAAAAGGAGTATCACCATTAAAGCGGAAGGTTTTGTCTAAGGAACCATCTAGATTTAACCGGGCAATTTGCCTTATTTCGATGCTGTCCAAAATCGTCGTATCCCGCGTTTCCCTCGCGTTCGGTTTGTCATATTGGCGGCTCACATAATACCTGAAATGCCCCGTGGCGATAAGTTTGTTGTCCTGCGGATAGAGGCGAAGCACTGCAGCATTAAACCCACCGTTAAACCTGGGGACATATTTTGTGGTGTCAGACTGGTCGGGCCTCCTATAAGGCTTGATGCCAACGGAATCTAGCCCTCCAGTAAGATGCAAACTGGTCAAATTCGATATGTTCTCACGCTTCATATCGTAACCAGAGAATGATCCTCCAATGTAATAGCGATCGCCAATCTGCGTGATGGTAACTAATGCACCATTTGCACCAAGGCCGGTCCGCCAACTCACATCATAGGTGCCGTTCGAATATGTCCGTACCAATCGATTGATCGGTCTTACTAAACCTCTGCGATCGTAGTCTGTAAAATTGCCGATATAAATCACCTTTCCATCCTGTGTGACGAACCTATCGTTCACCGAATTGTTTGTACCTTGTCTGGCTTCCCAGGTCGGGTCAATTTTAATTCTACCGTCTACCTCAAACTCAGGCCCGAAAATGATAACATCGTCAATGGTAATCGACATAATACCGGTACTTGCATATAAAGGTACCTTCACTTGAAGCTCTTCTCCGTCCAGGCTCACAATTTCCGCAGCTTGCCCGCTGAACTTAACAATTGCTTTTTCCCGGTACTCGGAAAGCCCCGATACCTTGAGTTTGACGATCGTACCCACACCTCCGCTAGCAGGCGAGGGCACTAAGGAGCGATCAAAAACCACACCCAACGTTTCTTTTCCGGGCCCGTATGGTTCGGAGAAAAATGTTGCTTCCTTTCTGCAGCCCGTGGTCAATAATGACAGGGAAAGTGTCACTACAATATATTTTATAATTCCATTTTTCATATAAATAATGCTATAATAGATTTTTTATGATCCGTTTTGCTGGCATCTGTATTTCGTTATCGCTTGCTTTGTATAATATCTGCCATCACATGTGAATTGCTGTGACCAAATTGGGCCACCGTATAGTCTAATACATGTACTACCCCATTAGAGGGCTGTATATCAGACGACGCTATGGCAACCCTACCGAACACATCAGGATTAGATAGATCGCTGATGTAGGAGATATGTAATTGTCGATATCCCATATACCGTAACACCGATTTACCATCAGAGCTTTTAGCATCGTTAAATACGACTCCTATATTGCAAACGGCATCGCCCTGAGATTGGTAGTACTGACCACCATATACATTCATTAGGTCATAATCTACCTGTGGATAGTCTGCTAGTTTATTCTTACCGTTGAATATGTGCCGATGCAGGTAAAAATTCCAGATAACAGGGTCCACATCGCTCAATACTTTAATGGTATCCAAACCAAGGGCATAAAGCTGGGCATTTAGTCCCCCCGCCGTGAAAGAACCGATCAAATGCTTTATATCCTCGTCCCGGGGCGCGAAAAATGTAAACTCATCATTCGTGAATTTATCTTCCAAGCCTGCCAGACGCACAATCTGTGCGATGGTATCAAATTCAGGGGGTTTTGAATCCAGATAATCCATTATCGTACCGTCGAAGACAGCCTCCGCACGTCCACCATCTGTATAATATTCGTCCTCCTTACAAGCATACAGAAGTGTTGTCAAGACGAAGATTAAGGTAGCCTGTTTTATTATTGATTTCATCATAACGTTCATTATTATCTACCTGTTGTTGTCCAATATTCATTTAACACGATATGCGGATTATATCTTCTCGCATCTTGATGCAAAGGCCATGTCCATGCTCCTCGGTTATACTGGTCCAAATTCATCGGAGCCATGGTCCATGTCGCATTGAGGATCCGTCGCGTACGGATCAGGTCAAAATAGCGGTGTGCTTCACCGATCAGTTCCCGGCACCGTTCCATATAAATAAAATCTTTCAGGTCATTGCCGCCACCCCCTGAGTATGGCGATGCTTCCGCTCTACTCCGAACCAGATTCACTGCTGCCGTCGCTTCACCGTCGCGATTGAGCTCGGCAAGTGCCTCTGCCTGCAACAAGATGGCATCCGAATATCGAAAGATAATAATCGAGTTCGCGGGGTATCCTTGTTCATTGCCCGACGTAAACACATTATACCCAAATTTTTTGAGCGCAAATTGGCCGTTATCTGAGGCAATATCGTCAAACCACATGTCGCGACGTAGATCGGCTTCGCCTTCTGGATAGATGCTGTTCATATACTCGGAAACAAAGTAAGCCGCACTTATGGATTTATCGTGTCGAGGGAACAGGTATGGCCATCTTAAAAAGTGGCTCCAGAATTGATAATGGTTTCTGACATTAAAATTGTCCCAATCTTCCGAAAGCCACTGGTCGTCCCCATAGTTTATGCTGCGGTAGAACTCAAACAACGATTCCTCTGTTCTCCCCTTGGATACTTCGGCCCAATTTTGTGCCGTAAGGCTATATAAACGATGTGCCTTGCTGTCGATCAACTCTTTGCCTAATGCAGCCACTTTGGTGTAATGCGTCTGGCTATTGGCACGATCAAATGAGGCATTCCATGCATGCATGTGCATCAGCAGCGCAATAATGGCGCCTCGTCCCGGACGAGCGCCTCTCTCGGCAGGATCACTAAATGTCCAGGGCATCTGATCTTTATGGGGTTCCAAATCGGCAATACACTTATCGAGTACCGATACCATCGGTTCACGCGGTAAGGAATTTGAAAAATATGGATCGGTGTAGTACACCACATCACCATATAGACGGACCATCCAAAAATAGGTGAACGCGCGGATAAATTTTGCTTCCGCGGTATAACGTGCCAGATCGGCACCCTCTACACCCGGAATACCTTCATCCAACTTGGACAGCAAGATATTGGCACTTTGGATCACCTGATAATAGCCTTGCCATTTGGTGATTTCGACAAGTTTATAATCAGTAAATGTGGTAAGGCTAATTGCTATAGGTAGCGCATTGGCCCCCAATATTTCCACAACCGTGCGCTCCGCTGGGTCAAGCGGACGCGTCCTGGAATCTCCCGCATTAACAGTTGCCCGGATTTCACCCGATCGCGCTTCTCCCGTAGCCCCCATTACCCAGCTTTCTCTTATTTTTTCAAAAAATTTAGCATACATAAAGCCCATATTCGCTTCCACGTCTTCTTTCGACTGGTAGAAGTTATTCCCAGTCAAACGGTCGATCGGCTCTACTGTTAAATACTTCTGACAAGCAGTCGTCATCAAAATCACCGCTGCCAAGAGCAGTCTTTTGATTATCTTATCGTATATCATATACTGTTTTCTTTTCATGGCATAATTAAAATGAAAGGTTTAAACCTACGTTATATGTCCTAGGTATGGGGTATCCATTGGAGAGGTCACGTCCGAGACTAGTTACGTTTTCTGGGTTCGGTCCGCTGTAGCTAGAGAAGGTCACCACATTATCCAACGAGACATACACACGCAGTCGTTGTAGTCCATATCGTCTCAAGGCGTCGCGGCTGAAATTGTAGGCCAAAATAATGTTGTTGATTTTAAAATAGGTGCCATTCTCCGCCCATAGGGTTTGATCGTACCGAAATGGGTTTACTGGTTCGCTTCGTGTGTAGGCGTAAGCATAGGGATATTTGGCGATATCGCCCGGTTGTCGCCACATATCATATCCGTCTAGCGGCACCACGACTTTATTATCTCCGTCTTTTCCAAAGGGATCGGACATGAGTCCCATGCGCTCGGCTAATGCATTGTTCAAGATCGTACGCTTAGCCGTGTACGATGCATACATGCTAAACTGGAGATTTTTATAGGTAAACGTATTTTGTACCCCGCCTGTAACCAGCGGTTGGGAGTTGCCAGTCCGTTCCATATCACGGCTATCCAGAATGTAGTCCCCGTTTATGTCTTTCCAAATCGGGTCTCCGGCCTGAAAGAAGGTTCCATCTGCCGTGCGGTAACGCAAGCCGGTGGCTGGATCAATTGGCACGTCTTGATCATGCGCATATACGCCCTGATTAATTAAAAGGTAATTGGAAAGCGTGGCCGTACCTACCCGGAATACATTATGTTGTCCATCTACAGCATCATCACTCAACTTGATAAACTGGCCACCATAATGCGCAGGCAATTTTAACAGTACATCCTTATTGAGTGCTCCGTTGATGGAGAAGGTCCAACTAAAATCCCCTCCAGGGCGTAAAGGTCTAACATTTAACATTAATTCATGTCCGTAGTTTGCAATGGCAGCGTCGTTGGACGCCAGCACATTAAACGCAACGGTATTATTTAAAAATTGATCGAAGAGCAAATTGTCCACCTTTTTGTAATACGTATCATAGACAAAATCGATGCGATTATTAAATAAAGCAATATCTAATCCAAAGTTATACTGCATAGAAGTCGTAGGCTTCAAGTCCGGATTAGGAATCTGACCAAAATTAATACCTATCCCCGCTTGTTGGTTGTAATTGCCTAGTATATCATATCGACCGTAAATCCGCTCCAATGTACTGTTTGGCATCACATTGATCCCCCAACTTCCGCGTATGGAAGCTAGACTTATCCAAGAGGCATTATCTTTTATCCATTCTTCATTATGCGCATTCCAGCGTAGGCCGAGCGCGGGGTTCTTCGTATAGAGATTACCAAAGCCATTTCCCGAAGAGCCGTCCATACGATAGGAAAGGTCGACGACATATCTTCTTTTGTAGTCGTACGAAGTAGACAAGGCAAAGGATAGCGCTTTTTCGTTTCTGAAATTGTCCAACAATCCCCCTCCCCGTGAAAAATACCCATCATAGCCCAACGGACCCTGATAACTATCATTTGGTGTGCGATCAGGTTGTATCGGGAAATCCTGCCGGGTCACGTTACGCGCTTCGTTAAAAAGGTTGATAAAAATATTATGCGCCTCATTGAAGGACTTGCTGTAATTCAGCGAACTACGGCTATACAGTTGCGTTTGCCTTCCAGCAAAAGAATAGACTTTCGAAAACTGGTTGTTAGCCGCTGCCGGCGAGAACGTATCTTCTGTGCTGGAGACAAATTCGTAACTCAGCGCCGATGTGAGGCGCAAACCTGTTAAAATTTCATAAGATCCTTCAATATAGGGGCGTATAAGTCGAACGGCATTGTCATTTTTTGTGCTGATGGAAGAGATATACTCCGACGACGCCGAATAGAAAGATGGTGGCGGCAGTAAGGTAGAAGACATTCCGCCAGAGGCTACACCCGTTTGCAATATGCCGGTACCGTCACCTTTATTCACCTTACCTAATTGGGCAAACACCTGTCCTGTAAAGCGAAGTTTGGAATCCGGGCTGTAGTCCATGCGTAGGTTTGTAGAGTAGCGATCAAAACCTGTATTTCGAATAATACCCGTTTCAGTATGATAACCGATGTTGGCTTTGTACGATAATACATTGTTACCCCCGTCGACACTCAGGTTGTGACTTTGATTGAATGTAGTCTGAAAATACAAGTCCTGCCAGTTGGTCGAATTGTTAAAATACGCGTTCAAACTGTCCGATAGGTGTGGTGTCTGTTGTATACGATCGATATCTGCTTGTGTTAAAGCATTACCAAAGATCTGCTGCAGTTTAAGCCGCCGTTCGAGGTTACCGCCTAAGGTTTCCCGTAATTTGGGAGGCGTCCGCATAAATGAATTATTGACGTAATTGATACGTGGGATTTCCGAGTTACCTCTTTTTGTATTGATGATAATTACCCCGTAAGCGGCCAATGAACCATAAAGAGAGGTAGCTTGTGCATCTTTTAAAATTTCTATACTTTCCACGTCTTCTGGCGGAATCATGGACAATGGACTGATACCCGGCCCCTGTTGCTGCAGACCCATTTCGGAGGCCCGATCCGCATCCAATGGCACCCCATCGATAACATATAGGGGGGAGGTTGGCATGAGGATGGATTCGTTCCCAGATCCTGCCGTGGCTAGGGTAGAAAGACCACGGATTTGAGTCGTACCACGGAATCCCGGCGCACCGGTATTCACCTGTATGTTGAGACCAGGTGCCCTTCCCTGCAATAAAGTCTCTAAAGATCCGGGTATATCGCGGATATCATCCGCCGTGATAATATTGGAAGCACCCGTAGAGGTCTCTTTGGGCCGTTTTACGTAACCGCGCGTTACCACCACTTCTTCCACTTCACTGTTTGATGATTCCATAGTGACTGTTAGGGTGGTTTGTCCGTTTGCTAGGGCTACCCGTTTGTTACCATAACCTACCAGTTTGAAAAGTAGGGCAGTACCTGAGCCAACTGAAACCGAGAACCCTCCGTTTGCGTCCGAGGCAACGAGAGATCGACCAGTAGAGGCATTCATGACGGAGACATTGGCTAAGCCCCTGCCATTTTCGTCCAGCACCCTTCCTTTCACAGTTGTTTGTGCCGTTACGGAAAGGTTCAGGCTCATACAAAATAGAAGTATGCTATATATAATTTTATTTTTCATAGGAAGCCGTGTTATTCGTTGTCAAATTTTGGATTATCGTTTTTGAAATGAAATACGATTTCCCAATCGCCTTTCTTAAAGATCTTAAAGGCCAGGCCAAAACCAGCAATAATACGGGTGCCGCCCCATCCAATACGGGAATAGCCAAACTCCACAAAAGCACGGTCGCCAATCGCATAATCCGTTGTGATTGAAGTCAACGGAATTGGATAGGCTACGTCATATTGCACGTATTCAGCCGTTACTTCCTTGTTGAAGCCATGCACCAATTCATCCCAACGGGTTTCATTGAATTCTAGCGGGTAGATCGGGAGACTGTCCCTATTCAAAAATTTAAAGCGTAGCTTATTCCCGTTTCCGCCTTCAAACGGCCGGATGTAAACGACTATATCTTTCTTTTGGTTATTGTTGATCAGTGGCACGTTGGTGCTTTCGCCGACAACATTTGTTATAAATGTGGGTAAGATGTATGCTCTTTTTCTCGGATCATTCGGGGCATTAGGGTCTGGCGCAATACCGCCCGTGTACGGGTTGATATCGGTTGAAGGTTCGTAAGGTATCTCTCGCCAAGGGATAAGCTGAAAGTCCTTAACATAACGTACACCGCCCGAATTGCTAAGCTTTAGATCGAAAAAGCGAATATCTTGTGTTTTTAGCACAGTGTCAGCAGGACGGGGCATTACCAGTTCATTTGTAGCCGCCGCATGCATAATGAAACGGCCTCCTGCGTCAACTTCAAATAGCGGCTTGTCTACCAGCTGTCGTTTATTTTCAATCTCCTGTAGCGAGGTTTCTTCACCATCGTACTCTCTTATCCATTCGTATGTTGGTACGACCTGTAAAAAATCCCCTACCGGTCTACCGTCGCCGAAGCGGGGGTTAATAATCTCGAACGTAACGGGCAAAGTCGAGTTGTCCGCGTTCAGCCGATTCATAACCGTCGTCATCCCTAATCTGGGTTCCAACAACTTGTTTGAATAGGTTAGGTTTTCGCTGATAAAATCTTTATCCGCTGGCAAATCGTACATTTCAGTGCAGGATGTTGCAGCAAAAAATAAACCTGTCGCTATTCCCAAAACCCTGTATTTCATATAGCTCATCATATATAGGTTATTGTTAAGTTTCATCCGACTATAGTAATTCCTCAAAATTTACAGACCAATCTGCTAGTTGGAATGTAGATCCCTCTCTTATCCGTGTAACGGTAAGCCGATAATAGGTATAGGCGGTAGTGTTTCTAAAGCGGAACACGCGTTGCATAAACCTATTTACAAACTCTTCGGACGATTTTGAATCTAACTGCACCCATGTGGTGCCGTCATGAGAACCCTCCAGTCGCCAATCGATGGGATCTCTATCTTCTTCATCATTAGCCGAAGTCAAGGTGTAGGCGTTGGCCACAGAAGGTTCGTTTAATTGCACTTGCATCCATAAGGAATTTCCAAAACTCACTAAGAATTTCGTTTGTGAATTGCCGTCAAAGACGTACTTGGATGCTTCTGCTGCATTCGGGCCACCGCTGTGTTCCGTCGATGCGCTAAACGTGCCGCCTACGGTAACAAATAAATTTGGTGGAGGAGGGATATAGGTCAATCTCTTCACGAAATCATTGAAACCAAACACATGATCGGGCGATAAAACGTGCACGATACCATTCGTGGTTTCAATATTAATGGATGCGGTACTGGTCGTTACCCAATTGCGTATAAAGCTACTCTTTCTAGTGTCGCTAAATTCGATGACCGAAGGCCCCCCATGAACGTAGCCAGAGGAATAGGATTCGGTCAATTTTCCGTGCATAGGATATCCATAGCGGAAATCGCTTAGCGATTTCCCGTCCTTGGATGCCAACGAATCTCCGTTAAGCTTACCGCGTACGATATATTGAGACATCATGGTGTCTAAATGTGCCAAGTCTACATCTAGCAGGTATTCCTTAGGTTGGTCGGCCCGCCGCCGAACAATATTTAGATTTTCTATTGCCAACCTAAAACTTTCATTGGTCGGCGCAAATAAGGTGACGCCATCGTTCGCCAATACCTGATCGAGTCCTACACGGTCAACAACTTTTATAATTGAATCGTACACACCCGGCTTACTTTTGAGGTATGCATAGATATTTCCATTAAACTGTTCTTTTTTTAACTCATGTTTATAGAAGCCGTTGTCCTTGGTGCAGGAAAGCGCTAAGAGGCAGCATAAAGCGTATAATATTCGGAGTGTCATGATAGTTCTTTTTTTATTAAAGATTATTGCCAGTAGTCGTTTTGTTCCAAGAGGACATTTTGCCGGAGCAAGGATTCGGCAATAGGCCAGTAAATCCCTCCTTCTCTAATCAACCGTACGAAGTCTGGATCATTGTTTTTAATTTTGTGGTATCGTACAAGGTCATACCAGCGATGTCCCTCTGCCATCAACTCGCGACGCCTCTCCTTGAAAATAGCGTCTACTAAATCGCCGTTTTCGGCCTCAGTATACACTTCTAAGCCTCTGTTTTCACGGATTCGATCCAGCATCTCCACTGCTCCACCCCGATCGCCTAATACAGCTAATGCTTCGGCACGCAGCAACACCATGTCTTCGAGCCTCGAAAAAACAAGGGCACTGGAAAAGATACGAAAGGAAGGATCGGTATTTCCGCCTTGAATGCATTTTATCTTACTGAGAATAGGATAGCGGCCATTGAAATTACTGAAATAATTTTCAGTAACCGGATTTCCTAACGTATCTATACTAAAGCGCTCATCTTTTGGTTCATTAAACACAGCGGAGATGGTCTCCTTTGTGTAGTACATGTCAGGAATACTTTTATTTACGATAGGAGCGGCCAAGGTGAGCTCCTCCACTTGACCTGTGAAATTTGCTTCCACATGGCCCCAAATAGAAGGGAACGCAAACATCTGGCTACTGTGTTTGTCAAAAAAGAATCCGCTAGGGGAGACCAAACTCGACGTGGCTACAAAGTTAATATTAGCCCTCGTATAATTGTCCATAACATAAGCCGTATAGGATGCCACGTTTGGATAATTTTCTTGCCAGGCTGCCAAGTGGGCCATGATCGCGTATGCCGCAATTTTGGTGGCCAATGTGCCGTCCCAGCGGGATGTGGCTTCATTATAATAGTTACCCAATTGTTCCGGCTCGTTCACGCTGTATCGCACCGGAAGATGATCAGCAGCCTGTTGGAGTTCTAGTTCAATCCAAGCCATCAATTTTTCCTTTTCTTCTCGTTTTTTAGACGTAAAACTGCCTTCCGAAGAGCTTGTGATGAGCGGTACATCGCCCCATATACGAGTCATATTAAAGTAAGCGAAAGCACGCAAAAATCGGGCTTGCGCCAAGTCAACATTCAAATTGTTTTGCGTATAACGTTCGTCTTTTTCAAGAACCTCGTGTGCACGCTCCAAAAATATATTGGCTTCGTTGACTACTGTGTACCATCTGCGCCAGCTGCGCAGCGCATCTAATGTGGGGTCGTTGGCGTTCAGCTCGTTCGCTGATATCGCACGTAAATCCATGCGGGAAGGGATCGCATACTCACCACTCCGTACTTCGCCGTATAACCAAAAGGCGTTACGATCCACCAAGGCAGATTTGGTCATGGCGTATACGCCCATCAACTTCGCGCGGTTATCCTCAATTTTTTCCCACATATTTTCTTCCGAAACCACCCGTGTCGAATCAATATCAAGCATATCATTGCAACCCGTACATAGCAGGGTCAAAAACATCAAATAATAAAGTATCTTTTTCATGTGGCTATTTTAAAAGTTCAGTTTAAAACCCATTAAAAACGTTCTCGGAATAACCATGTTGTACCCTTCGTCGTATCCCAAATAATTAACGATCTCAGGATCGCGTCCTGAATAGTTTGAAACGGTAAACAGATTATTTGCGGCGAGATAAACGTATAATTTGCCTCCGCCCAGCTGTGATCCCAAGAGGTCGGAGAAATTGTAACCCAGCGAGACCTGTCTTAGTTTCATGAAAGCGCCATTCTCGAGGAATAAATCCTGCGAAGATTGGTAGGCATTGACGCTGCTCCAAGGATTGTATAACGGATATTTGCTGTAGTCACCACGTTTTTCCCAATAAGTGATTTCTTTAATGGAATTGACATTCTTTGCATTTTCATTGTTGATAAAATCAAAACGGTTTGCCATTTCCTGATTAAGGATCTGCCTTCCCAGATTAAAGTAAAGGTTCACTTTAAGATCGAAATTTTTGTAATAGAAATCGTTCTGCCATGAACCCGTTATTTTGGGTATATGATTGCCGCGCATCACGCGGTCTTCGGACGAGATCCGGTTATCGCCATTTTGATCTGTCCAAATAGGATCCCCAGCCTTAAACGTCAGTCCATTGTAGTTTTTCTTCACACCGTCTACTTCTGGTACCTCTGCATCCGATTGGTAAATTCCCTCGTTTTCCAAAATCCAGAACGCATCGATCCGTTCACCGACTTTTAGTTTCCTGTTCTGTATGACGACCTCATCCAGCCCACCCGGTAATGCGGTTAATTTATTGTTGTTTGCACCTAGGTTCAAACCCGAATGCCACCGGAAGTTGCGCTCAAGACCAGTAATGATATCTCCGCCAAAAGCCAATTCGATCCCGGTGTTACGTACATCCATCCCTGCCTCTATACTGTATTCATATCCATATTCCGCGTAGGCAGGAACCGTTAATATTTGATTTTTGTTCTCTCGGATATATGCATCCAAGGTGATGTATGCGTTGCGTTTGGACAGTTGGATGTCAATTCCCACATTCGCTTGGTCAGTGTAAGCCCAAGGAATATTATAACCAACCCAACCATCTTCATAAGGGCGTACTAAAGCTGCGATTCCGTTGTAGGCCGGTACGATGACGTTACCCGTGTAACCTATCTGCGCCGTATAGTTCGGCCCTTGGGAAATATTGTCGTACATATTTAGGATACCTAGCCTTCCAGCACTGGTCCTAATTTTAAAACTCTGGTACACATCATTATCTTGTAAGAACTCTTTCTTAATGTCCCACCCCAACGCTAGTGATGGTGTAAACAGCCATCGATTAGTTGGTTGGGCATTGGAAGAGCCATCATATCGAAGCAATAGACTGGCCGAGTACTTGTCCATTAAGTTATAGGTTCCACGACCGAAGAACGATACAAGGTTGTGGCGCGTACGATCCAAAAACTTATAGGTTAGCTGTCTTGGAAACGCTGTGGGATTTAGAAAATTATCGTTATTGGGATCGGATTCTAGCAAGTTGATTTTAATATGGTCGTTAATTCCTTTGTATGCATAGGCATAATTATATTTATGCAAATCCCACTGCAAAACATTTCCCGCTTCCAAGAAAAGATTGCTGTTGTCCATTTTCCAGTCATAAGAAGCTACATTATCATACATCAATCGCTGGCTATAGCCGTAATAGTTGGACGCAAAGTTATTTCGTTCCATCAAGCTGCTATGGTGAAAAAGGTCGCGGAACCCTTCATTGTAGTCAACCGACATGCTTGATTTAAGTTTAAAGGATCCAAATTGTACATTGAGCGCCATATTGCCTTCTAGGATATTCGAAAAGTTATTGTCAAAACCTTTGTCATTGTTTTGCCTATAGCTATCATATGCCTCTTTATTAGGAGCCAATGGCGCACTTAAATCAGGCAGATAAGACAACATAGCATAGCGATTTCGGAGGTTTTTATTCCTGTTCCTGTCGAGACGTGCTGCGTTGATTGTGGTGTGAAAGAAGAGCCATTTAAGGGGTTGTAGATCCAGTTGAAACCGAGCATTGTACTTCTTGAAGTTGGTATCTTCGGCGATCCCTGAATTTTGCAACGTGCCCAATGAGAATTGGAAATTAGAGCGTTTCCCTCCTCCTGATAATCGGGCATTTATGCCATAGTTCAGTCCGTTATTGTAATAAGTGTCGCTCCAGTTCGAGGGACCGTAGTAGCGGGTATTTAATGAATCACTCAAGTATACCGGGTACGTGTCATCCGCATTGTAGCGTCCGTTGGTGGTATACAAGTCGTAAAATTGCTGCCTAAATCGGTTTTCATAGCCGCCATTGATGGTAGTCACCTGTGGTCTGCTCGCCATCCCTACAAAACTGTTCACACTTATTCTTCTTCTATTGTCGCTAGCACTTTTCTTAGATGTGATTTTAATAACGCCATTCGCGGCTATGGGGCCATAAATTGCGATGTCTGCCATATCCTTCAGCACCTCAATGGAAGCAATATTGTCCACGTCAATATTGCTCAGTAAATTGTTCTCAGGCCCAATTCTATCAATATCGTAAGATTGGATCATATAAGAAAAGGGGTGAGGGCTAATCATGGGAATGCCATCAAGTACAACCAGAGGTTGGCTCTGATAAACATCCTTATTGCTGAATATCGGAGACGAAATACCTCGGATAAACATGTAATTTGGTGTTCCGGGTTCACCAGTCGGTTCGCTAATATAAAGGCCCGCAGCCTCGCCTTTCAACAATTGCGGAATAGTTGCATTTCCATAAAGAGCAATGTCTTCAATGGGCTTGTGCACAGATTTTGTCCTGATGTTTTTAAAATTCAGCTCAAAGACCGAATCTAGAAGCTGAGGAACCGTATCCTGCAATACATTAAGCGGGGGAATTACAGTGAAGCCCCTTTCGTCTTCGTGTCCTGCAAATAGCTGAACATGAAGTAATAGCATAATAAACACAGCAGGAATACCGACATTATATGTGCTTGGAAATTTCTCCTTCATATAAATTTAGGTTTTTAGTTTTATTATAATTGATGATTAACTTTATAATTCGTTCGATCTTGCGATGACCATATCTACCTATTTAGGATATCGGCATTCATATCGCAAATTGGTGTCGCTAACGTGTATTACTGAAAACATATTTATCCAATTGGTTGTTAATATAAGTTTATAAAAATTAGTTAATACGATTTAGCAAAAATTCCAAAAATTATATTTGCTTTGCTCGTTTTTATTCGGTTCCAAAATGATTTTTCTATAAAAACTCCATGTACTCGACGAAAAATCTATAAAAAAATTTCGTAAGTATCACTTTTATAGTTCTTAAAGACGAGGCTACTGATCATAATCTAGAAAGAATCATAAAAATGTAAGTATTCTGGTAGTCTCGCCTTAAGCAACGATAAATTAAAACGTGCCCATTATTTGGTGCTTTATGTTCTTTAAAGTGAAATATTAAATCGATTTAGCTTCATAAAATAAAATATCATAATTCATTCTATATTCTAAACTAGATATAAAAAAGTTACAATCAAAATAAAAAAAATTTTTTTCCTAAATTTTGTTTAAAAGACCCCTTAGGATTAATATTTGCCTCTATCGTTGAATAATAGATTGTCACTTTGTGTAACAGTTCTTAAGTATCAGCAATCTCCCGGGTAGGCGGAAAAACTTATGGCAAAGAAGGTGTATCAGATTCAGGTTTCGGGAAAGCAGGATCAATTTTTAAAAAGGATCATGAAAGAAAAATAATAGTAATAGGCGTATCAGAAAACGCACTTTTCCAGCACGCCTATTACATAACTACTCGTAATTATCGGGCTACTTTTACTTGAAACGGTAATAAGTAATTTCCCCAGACTAACGTTACCTTACCCGTATTATCAGCATTTATTTTAAACCGCTCCTGTGCATTAGTTCCGCTGCTATTAATTACGGTAACCCGTAAAGCATCTTGCTTTTCATCGTATTTGCCAGCACCCCACTGGTCCCAGATTTTATTGAATATAAGTATTGTTTGCATCTCACCGGGCAGGGTGTATAAGCTGTATTTGCCTTTTGCAAGCTTTTCGGTATTAATCAATACATCCTTGTCAAACTCGATAGTAGTCGCTTCGTTAGCCCCCGTGCGCCACACTTGTCCTAATGGAACAATATCTACTCCTATTTCTCTGCCTTTTAGTGATGGACTGCTGTAATGTATTGCCATTGTAACACCATCATCGGTGGTTATAATTACACTGTCAGGTGGGCTAGGCCTTTTGCTTTTGTCGGTCTGTCCAAATACGATGGTGCATAGCATCGTCATCATAATTAAAAGTGTTGTTCTCATTTTTTTATTCGATTTAGTCTATATAGTGAAACAATAGAAGTGGTTGAATGTTTGCGGAAGATTGTCTGTATAAACAAAAAAAGGAGATTCAACAGAATCTCCTTTTTTGTTATAGTAATAGTTATACCAAATACTCAAATAAGGTCTGATCTTTATTGACTTCGATAAAATCGAATTTGTACATTTTCATTCGTTCGATAAAGTTGATATAATCCTTGGGATCATTTAGTTCAATACCAATTAGTGCCGGGCCGCGTTCACGTTCAGTCTTTTTGATGTATTCAAAACGTGTAATATCATCCTTAGGCCCAAGCACTTCGGTGACCAAGAGACGTAGTGCACCAGGACGTTGTGGGAAACGAACGATAAAATAGTGTTTGAATCCTTCATAAAGCAAGGACATCTCCTTGATTTCGCTCATACGGTCGATGTCGTTGTTGCCACCGGAAACAATACAAACTACTTTTTTGCCTCTGATTTCGTCTTGGTGGAACTCCAATGCAGCAATCGAAAGCGCACCGGCCGGTTCAGCTACAATGGCATCCTTGTTGTAAAGCTCTAAAATGGACGTGCAGATTTTGCCTTCAGGAACCGATTTTACAGAATCCAATAACTGGCTACTGATCGCATAGGTTAGTGCACCAATCTTTTTAACTGCAGCTCCATCTACAAACTTGTTGATATGTTCTAGCTCGATTGGTCCACCATGGGCGATAGCTGCTTGCATGGACGGTGCTCCTTCGGGTTCTATGCCATACAGTTTTACTTGTGGGGCAACTTTTTTCATATGATAGCCTACTCCCGAAGATAATCCGCCTCCTCCTATGGGGAGAAATACAGCGTCCAGATCCGGAAGATCTTCTAAGATTTCAACAGCTACGGTTCCTTGTCCTTCAATGATTTTGATATCGTCGAAAGGTGGGATAAAATTCATGCTGTGTTCGGTAGCATATTCTGTCGCTGCTTTTTGGCAGTCGTCAAATGTATCGCCCGTCAGTACAATTTCGATGTGACCATTTCCCCACATTTCGGTCTGCGTAATCTTTTGGCGAGGTGTAGGACCGGGCATAAAAATAACACCCTTGATACCTAGTTTTTTGCATGATAGGGCTACTCCTTGTGCATGATTACCTGCGCTGGCACATACCACTCCACGTGATCGCTCTTCTTCTGATAGACTCACGATTTTATTGTAGGCCCCTCGCAATTTATACGAACGCACGACTTGAAGGTCCTCTCTCTTTAAGTATACTTCTGCACTGTACTTTTCAGAAAGATGTAGGTTGTATTGTAGCGGTGTGCGCGTTATAACGTCTTTTATGCGTTCTTTGGCCTGTAGCGAGTCTATTTCTAATGTTGATAAGTCCATGTTAAAATCAAAAGTAAAAAGTAAAAAGTCAAAAACTAACTTTTAACTAAGGAAAGCAGGTCTTCATCGTTAATATCTTTTTTTGCATCTGCAATAACCAGGAAACGTTCGTATGTATTGGACAAGGTTTCTTTGTCTAAATGGTAACCCAAGCGTTCTAAGTGATGTTTTAAGGCATGGCGGCCTGATCGTGCAGTCAAAATAATATCGGCTTCTTGCAGACCGACATCTTCCGGCCGGATGATTTCGTAATTTTCACGATGTTTCAAGAACCCATCTTGATGGATACCTGAACTATGGGCAAAAGCATTTCGGCCTACAATCGCTTTATTTGGTTGTACCGGCATGTTCATCATGTCACTCACTTTTCGTGATATATAAGTAAACATCGTGCTATCTATATTGGAGCTCAAGTTTCCAAAGGATTGATTATGCACTTTTAAAATCATTGCGACTTCTTCTAACGATGTATTGCCTGCACGCTCTCCGATACCATTGATCGTACATTCTACCTGGCGAGCTCCATGCTGCACTGCTGCAATAGAATTGGCGGTTGCTAACCCTAAGTCATTATGGCAATGCGCAGAGATGATCGCCTGATCGATGTTTTTGACATGCTCTTTAAGGTATTTTATCTTAGCGCCATATTGGTCGGGCAGGCAATAACCATTTGTGTCAGGAATATTGACTACCGTGGCACCAGCATTAATTACAGCTTCTATCATTTGAGCGAGATAAGCTAGGTCGGCACGACCGGCATCTTCTGCATAGAATTCAACGTCTTCAACGTAGGATTTCGCATGTTTGACTGCCGCTACAGCTCTTTCCAAAATCTCTTCCCGGGTACTGCTGAATTTGTATTGGATATGCATGTCAGATGAACCAATTCCAGTGTGTATACGCGGGCGTTTGGCATGTTTAAGTGCATCAGCCGCTACATCGATATCGTTTTTATTGGCCCTGGTTAAGGCACAAATAATCACATCGTCTACCGCTTTGGATAATTCGACAACCGATTGGAAATCGCCAGGACTTGATACTGGAAATCCAGCTTCGATAATATCAACGCCCAACCGTTCGAGATCTTTGGCAATTTCGACTTTCTCTATCGTCGTTAATTGGCATCCAGGAACTTGCTCACCGTCGCGAAGCGTCGTGTCGAAGATGTATAAGTGATTCGGATCGTGTAACATAATTTTAAATTAAAAAATTAATAAAGTATACATTAAGAGGTCATCGAGTTATAAAGTTATGCAGGATTATCTTTTTATCCAATTATTTGGATAATGCGAAAACAGGCCATAGTTTGCATTATCCAAATCTTCATACTCAATGCTCCTATCTTAATACTATTTAATAAACTCCAAGACTTTAGCACCCATTTCATTTGTGCCTAAAATTTTATTGGAAGCAGTATCTGCGTTGGCAATATCACCCGTTCGCCACCCTGCTTTCAGCGTTTCCGCTACGGCTGTTGTTACCAGTTTTGCTTCTTCCTGTAAGCCGAACGCAATATCGAGCATTAATGCAACAGATAGGATGGAAGCTAATGGATTGGCTTTGTTTTGGCCAGCTATATCATGCGCCGAGCCATGGATGGGTTCGAAAAATCCTGTTCCGTCACCAATAGAGGCTGAAGCCAACATACCCATAGATCCCGCAATTTGTGATGCCTCGTCTGTTAATATATCGCCAAATAAATTCGCCGTCAATACGACATCAAATTTTTTCGGATTCTTTACCAATTGCATTGCCGCATTATCGATAAACATGTGTTCGGTTTCCACATCAGGATATTCTTGTGCAATTTCTTGTACAACTTCGCGCCAGAGGCGAGAAGTTTCCAGTACATTTGCTTTATCGACAGAACATAATTTTTTGTTACGCGTACGTGCCGCATCATATGCTTTACGTGCAATGCGTTCTACTTCGTAACGATGATAGTTCATTAGGTCGGAAGCGAATGTATTGTCGTCATTGCGGTTCTTTTCGCCGAAATACACATCACCCGTCAATTCGCGGAAGAATAAGATATCTGTTCCACGTAACACCTCCGGTTTCAGACTGGAGGCATCCAAAAGTTCATCGAATAATAAGATCGGACGTAGGTTGGCATAGAGCCCCAGTTCTTTGCGTATTTTCAAGAGGCCCTGTTCTGGGCGCACCTTTGCTGAAGGATCATTGTCGTATTTCGCATGACCAATAGCACCAAATAAAATAGCATCCGAAGCTTTTGCTTTTTCCAGGGTTTCATCTGGAAGTGGATCTCCAGTCGCTTCAATAGCGGTGTGGCCCATTATGGCTTCGTCAAAAATAAATTCATGGTTATATTTTTGGGCTACAGCTTCCAATGCTTGCTTTCCCCATGTGGTTACTTCTTGTCCAATTCCATCACCTGGAATAATAAGAATATTTTTCTTCATTGCAGTGTTAAACGTTTACTAATATATTTTCTATGGCTACGACTTCGCCTTGTTCTAATACAATCCGGTGTTCGATGCATTTTGGCAGTTGACTTTCATAATGGCCCACATAAATTAATGTTTTACCATATAGTACCAATTCATCTACTACATCGTTAAAATACTGGGTTTGGTCACTATCCAAACCCTGGCAAGGTTCATCCAATACCAATAAAGGAGGATTTTTGATGATTGTTCTTGCGAGTAGCGCCAGACGTTGTTTGCCCAGCGGTAAGGTATGAAGCAATTGATTCTTGTATTCCGTTAAATCGAAAAAAGCCATCAATTCTTCAATCTGTTTTTGCTCCTTAAATTTAACATCGATAAACCAACCGATGCTATCGTAAAAGCCAGAAGCGATGGTGTGCCACACCGTCGCATTTTGGTCAAAATACCAATGCATCTCTGGAGAGATAAGTCCAATTTTTTGTTTTATGTCCCAAATACTCTCCCCCGAACCTCTCTTATTACCAAACAGATGGATATCCATTCCATAAGATTGCGGGTGATCGCCATTGATCAGACTCAGTAAAGTGGACTTACCAGATCCATTGGGGCCCTGTAAAACCCACTTTTCTCCGATCTTTACTTCCCACGAAACATTTTTCAGTACGTTTTTTGCATCATAACGAATATGCACATCGTTTAATTGTACAATAGTGTCATACGGTGTATGCGGTACTTCTTTTAAAAATGTCGGCAAAGTTCTACGTTGACGTAAACTTTCTTTCGCAAATGCAAGGGGACTGCCAACCTCATCAATTTTTCCATCTCGCAGTTGCGCAAAACGATTAATGGCGTTTGGAAGGGCGGTATCATTGCTGATAATAACTAAATGTACACCCTCTTCGGCTAGTTCATCAAGCCACTGGTTTAATACAATTCTTGAATTTTTATCCAAGCCGGTATAAGGCTCGTCAATAATTAAAAGTTGCGGTTTGAGCCATAGGCCTTTCACCAATTGAAGCTTTTTGTGTTCGCCACTGGAAAGCTCAATCAATTGCGATTGTTGCACATCGGCAAAGCCAAATTCAATCAATCTGTTTTCTATCTCCGAAAAATCTAAGTTTTCTTGCCGCGCGAAATGTTCCAACTCCGCTTTTACTGTTAATGTATTCTGTCCTTGGTGTTTATTATAGCGCTGTTGATAGTAGAAATTGCGGTCGCCCTCCAGGTTCGTAAATTGAAACCAATTGGAAATATAGTATGCTGTCGCAGGTAAATGACTTGTCGTATCGAAATCGATTCGTCTATTTCCACTTGTCGTCGTTACACCTGCAAGAGCCTTACCTAAGGTTGTTTTGCCCGTGCCGCTTTTACCACCGATAAGCCACTGTTGTCCTTTCTCGATAATCCACGAAAGATCATCCAATACGATTTGTATCCCATATTGAACGGTAAGGTGCTGTATCTGGATAAAAGCTGTTGGCATTATCTATTTTGTTCGAATTGTTCTACTAATTCCTTTTGACTTAATATATAGTCTATATCATCATATCCATTAATTAAACAGGACTTCTTGTATGGGTTTATTTCAAATATGTATTGATCCCCTGTAGCAGGTAATGTTACTGACTGTGCTTCTAAATCAACAACCAGCTCGGCTGCGGGATTGGTAAAGACCACATCAAATATCTTTTCCAAAAAAGCGTCTGGAACCTGAATCGGCAATACACCATTGTTCAGGGCATTTCCTTTGAAGATATCTGCAAAGAATGAACTGATAACCACGTCAAATCCATAATCTTGAATTGCCCAGGCAGCGTGTTCCCGTGAAGAACCACAGCCAAAATTTTTGCCAGCTACTAGAATTTTTCCGTTAAAGATCGGATTGTTCAACACAAAATCTGCTTTTGGTTGATTGTCCGCTTCATATCGCCAATCACGAAATAGATTATCACCAAATCCGTCACGGGTCGTTGCTTTTAAGAAACGAGCTGGAATAATCTGATCGGTATCAATATTTTCAATCGGTAGGGGTACTACCCTTGAACTTAATGTTTCAAATTTTTTCATTTTTTTAAGTAAAAAGTCAAATGGCAAAGAGAGACCGCAGGTATGGCTTAAGCTTTACGATCAAAATCTCAATACTCAATACTAATATCTCAATACTAAATTAATTCCCTTACATCGACAATCTTACCCGTAACAGCAGCTGCAGCAGCGGTAAGCGGGCTCACTAGCATGGTACGTGCATTGGGGCCTTGACGACCTTCAAAGTTTCTATTCGAAGTGGAGACACAATATTTTCCTGCTGGAATTTTATCTTCGTTCATACCCAGACAAGCCGAACAGCCGGGTTCACGAAGTTGAAAACCAGCTGTTTCAAACACCTTATCGATCCCCTCCAGTTTGGCTTGTGCTTCTACCTGTTTAGAACCCGGTACAATCCAGACTTCTACATTAGAAGCTTTTTGTTTCCCTTGTACAAAAGCGGCTACTTCACGTAAATCTTCAATGCGCGAGTTCGTGCAACTTCCGATGAAAACATAATCAACTGGTTTGCCGATTACCTCCTCGCCATCTTGAAATCCCATATAATCCAATGCCTTCTGATAAGACGGACGTTCAGATTCAGGTTGAGCAACTGTAGTCGGAATATGTTCGGTAATACCCATGCCCATACCCGGATTTGTACCATACGTAATCATCGGTTGGATATCTGCCGCATCGAATGTCAGCACGGAATCAAATGTTGCGTCATCATCCGAATATAATGTCTTCCAATAAGCCAATGATTTTTCCCATTCTGCGTCTTTAGGAGCAAATTCACGGCCATTTACATAGTCAAATGTAATTTGATCTGGAGCAATCAGTCCGCCTCGTGCACCCATTTCAATACTCATGTTACAGATGGTCATCCGGGCCTCCATGCTCAATGAACGAATAGCCGATCCGGCATACTCGATGAAGTATCCAGTACCTCCAGCTGCGGAAATTTTAGCAATAATATATAAGATAATATCTTTTGCGCCCACGCCTTTTTCCAGTTCACCATTCACCTCGATTTTCATCGTTTTTGGTTTTTGCTGCAATAGGCATTGCGTCGCAAAAACTTGTTCCACTTGGGAAGTCCCAATACCAAAAGCAATTGCGCCAAATGCACCATGGGTAGATGTATGGCTATCACCACATACCATTGTTTTGCCGGGTAAGGTGATACCTAATTCAGGTCCTATAACGTGAACAATACCTTGATAGGGATGGCCCAGGCCATATAACTCAATACCAAATTCAGCGCAGTTTTTAGTGAGCATATCCACTTGATAACGGGATAGTTCTTCTTTGATAGGAAGGTGTTGATTTAAAGTCGGGACATTATGGTCGGCGGTTGCTACCGTTTGTTGTGGACGTAACACCGGAAGACCTCTTTTGCGTAATCCATCAAATGCCTGAGGAGATGTTACCTCATGGATCAAGTGGGTGTCGATATATAAAATATCTGGAAACCCTTCTTGACGTTTGACGACATGTGCATCCCAAATTTTTTCGACTAATGTTTTTCCCATGTTTCTCTCTTTCTCTATGTTGTTGTAAATTTTATAAGGGGTAAAATAAAAAGCAATTTACCCCTTATTCACGATCTAGAATTCTGTAATTAGATCGTTTTTATCGTTTTCATTGCCGTCATCGCTTTACGTAGTTTTCTACCGACGATTTCAACCGGGTGGTCTCGTAAAAGTTCATTTACCTGTACTAGTTTTACATTATCTACAGAGCCATCTTTTCCATCATTAAAGTTTTTACCAACCAGCTCCGTGTCTACTTTTTTCATGAAGTCTGCCAATAGCGGTTTACAGGCCTGGTCAAATAAATAACATCCGTATTCCGCTGTATCCGAAATAACACGGTTCATTTCGAATAATTTTTTACGTGCAATCGTATTTGCGATCAACGGAGTTTCGTGTAATGACTCGTAGTAAGCAGATTCAGCTTTGATACCCGCTTCAACCATTGTCTCGAACGCCAATTCAACACCAGCTCTTACGAAAGCAACCATTAATGTGTAGTTGTCAAAATATTCTTGCTCAGCAATTTTTACATCGCCCGCGGGTGTTTTTTCAAAAGCCGTTTCTCCTGTTTCCGCTCTCCATTTTAACAAATTAGCATCGCCGTTCGCCCAGTCTTCCATCATTGTTTTTGAGAATTCACCGGAGATGATATCATCTTGGTGTTTTTGGAACAACGGACGCATAATATCTTTTAATTCCTCCGAGATCTCAAAAGCTTTGAGCTTTGCCGGATTGCTCAAGCGATCCAACATACCGCTCACACCACCATGCTTTAATGCTTCTGTGATTACTTCAACCCCGTATTGTACCAATTTAGAAGCGTATCCTGCGTCTATTCCCTTTTCGACCATTTTGTCGAAAGAAAGAATAGAACCCGTTTGTAACAAACCACAAAGGATAGTTTGTTCGCCCATTAAGTCAGATTTTACTTCCGCTACGAATGAGGATTTCAACACACCCGCACGGTCGCCACCTGTACCCACGCAGTACGCTTTGGCTTCAGCCCAACCTTTACCTTGAGGATCATTTTCGGGATGAACGGCAATTAAGGTGGGTACGCCAAAACCTCTTAAATATTCTGCACGTACCTCAGATCCCGGACATTTAGGCGCCACCATGATGACGGTTAAGTCTTTACGGATTTGCATGCCCTCTTCCACAATATTGAAACCATGTGAATACGATAAGGTTGCACCTTGTTTCATCAACGGCATTACTGCATTGATGACAGAAGTATGTTGTTTATCTGGAGTTAAATTGATCACAAGATCCGCTGTAGGAATTAGTTCTTCGTATGTTCCTACGTTGAAATTGTTGTCCGTTGCGTTTTTCCAAGAATCTCTTTTTTGTTCAATAGCTTCTTTACGTAATGTGTAAGACACATCTAATCCGCTATCTCTTAAGTTTAAACCTTGGTTTAGACCTTGAGCGCCACATCCTACAATTACAATCTTTTTACCTTTTAAAGCTTGTACGCCATCTGCGAATTCTGATGAATCCATAAATTCTGCTTGTCCTAACTGTCTTAGTTGTTCTCTAAGAGGTAATGTGTTGAAATAATTTGCCATTTTCTTTTATCAGTGTTTAGTATTTAGTACAAAGTATGGAGATTCCTATAGCGTTTACGAATGACCTCTATTTTCTATTGTAATCTCTTGTTCTTTAATTTTTATCCTTGTTCCTTAATCCCTTTTGATTATCCGTCTTTGTGCCAGAGCATAACCAAAATGAAGATTATCATGACCTATAGTAGTGGTAATGACATCCTCAATAGTTGGCATGATCTCTTTATACGTATCGGTTGCAAACGGAGTGATTTCTGTAAAAACACCGGCATAATAGTCTTTTTCTATCTGTTCAACCGTTTGGATAGCCAATACTTTCAAATTATCGACTTCTTCTTGTGTAACGGGATACGCCGGTTTGGTTCCTTTCGTATAAGCTGCGCCATATTTAACGATATAATTGGGTTGTACTCCTGTACGAAGATAACACAGCCCCTGAGTTGCAACGACAATATGCCCAAAATTCCAGATGATATTGTTGTTAAATCCTTCGGGAATATGGTTCAGCTCTTGAATATTGAACCTGTCTATTAAGGTAATAAAGGCCTTACGCGCCTGTATAATGTATTTGAATGTCTTTTCCATTTTTTGGTATTGCGTATTTAGTACAAAGTATTGAGACTTGCGTGGTTTGTAAACAAGTCTTTTATCCTTGTTCCTTCATCTCTGCTCCTTACATTGTAAAAACATTGTCCTGTTGATCGAGGAACTCGTTTTCCACGATTTCTGGCGAAGGCTCTGTTTTCTCGAACTGAATTAATTTCGAGTGGAAGCCAGCGCTTTCCTTAATGATAGCGATACGCGCTCCGCGCACGAATTCAATGAGCTTATATTTACCCAACTCCTCCGTTAATCGATCGATCTCCTCACGATGGCCGGCAGTTTCAAAAACGATATAGTCGTTACGTATTACCACTACATTTGCGCCGTACTGGCGTAATAACCGCTCGACATACGCCTTCTCCGCGATCACATGTGCAGGTACTTTATATAAAGCCTGCTCTTGCCAGATCAATTCATCATTCGTGTTGAAATATGCTTTCAGTACTTCCACCTGTTTTTCAATCTGACGGCATAGCTTACGCACTACTTCTTCAGATTCGGTAATTAAAATAGTAAAGCGATGAATGCCGTCTACTTCAGAGGGAGAGGTGTTTAAGCTCTCAATATTAATTTTACGCCTCGAAAAAATCCCGGAGATACGTCCTATCATACCGATAGAGTTCTCTGTATATAAGGTGATGGTATATTCTTGTTTTTCCATTTTTACTTCAATCTAATTTCCGATACAGATGTGCCTTGCGCTACCATAGGGAACACATTGTTTTCCTTACCTACCATTACTTCCAAAAGATAAGAGCCGTCGTGATCTAACATTGTCTTTAGTGCATTGCGTAAATCTTTACGTTCTGAAATTTTGTTGCCATCTATATAATACCCTTTTGCCACCGCTACGAAGTCAGGACTTGTAATATTTACGAAAGAATAGCGTCTGTCATGGAAGAGCTGCTGCCATTGACGCACCATCCCCAAAAATTCATTGTTTAGAATTAAGATTTTGACTTTAGCACCAAATTGCATAATTGTTCCCAGTTCCTGAATAGTCATTTGGATACCACCATCCCCAATGATGGCCACCACGTCACGGTCTGGAGCACCATACCAAGCGCCAATAGCTGCGGGTAATCCAAATCCCATAGTTCCTAATCCTCCCGAAGTAACATTGGAATTGGAAGAGTTAAATTTAGCATAGCGGCAGGTTACCATTTGGTGCTGACCAACATCTGTAACGATTACCGCATTACCGCCGGTCAGTTCGTTCAATACGTTAATGACCTCACCCATGGTCATCACATCACTTGTCGGGTTAAGTTCGTCGTAGATTACCTCTTTTATCTCCTCTTTTTCCAGTTCGCGGAATTCTTGAAGCCAGTTACTGTGATCCACTCGGCTGATTAAATTGGTCAAGAGCGGTAAAGTTTCCTTACAATCTCCCCAAACAGGCACCGTAGCTTTTACGTTTTTGTCGATCTCTGCAGGATCAATATCCAAATGAACTACTTTAGCTTGTTTTGCATACTTGTCCAAACGTCCAGTTACCCGATCATCAAATCGCATACCTATGGCAATTAAAACATCACATTCGTTGGTCATGACATTAGGCGCATAGTTTCCGTGCATGCCCAACATACCAACGTGCTGTGGGTGGTCTGTTTCTAGCGCACTCAGACCCATTACAGTTGTAGCAGCAGGAAATCCTCCTTTTTCAATGAAATTTTTGAACTCTTGCTCTGCCTTTCCTAAGATAACACCTTGGCCAAAGATTACGAATGGTTTTTTCGCTTCATTGATCAATTGAGCCGCCTGCTCGACATATTCATGACGAACGATAGGTTTAGGCCGGTAACTCCGGATATGATTACAGAATTCGTAGCCTTTATAATCGAATAATTGCAACTGTGCATTTTTAGTAATGTCGATCAATACGGGGCCAGGTCGACCTGTGCGTGCAATATAAAAAGCCTTCGCCAGTACACCTGGAATTTCGGTGGCATCTGTCACTTGATAGTTCCATTTTGTAACAGGTGTCGTAATATTAATAACATCTGTTTCCTGGAAAGCATCTGTTCCGAGTAAAGAGGCGAAGACCTGTCCGGTGATGCAGACAATAGGGTTGCTATCGATCATGGCATCTGCTAATCCAGTGACTAGATTAGTCGCACCAGGGCCACTCGTAGCAAAAGCGACACCTACACGATTTGATGTTCGCGCATAACCTTGTGCCGCATGGATTCCTCCTTGTTCGTGGCGCACGAGGATATGGGTCAATTTATCATTGTAATCGTATAAGGCATCATAGATTGGCATAATAGCGCCACCCGGATATCCAAAAATGGTATCTACCCCTTCATGGATCAAGGCCTCTAAGACCGCTTGCGAACCGCTCAATTGTTGTGTAGTAGCGGGAGCAGTTTGTTCCTTTTCCGTTTTTTCCAGTGTACTCATTTTTTCAGTATTTAGATATTAGATTTGAGAAGTTAGATTTGATATACTGTCTAATTCTTCTCCATTTTCTAGTTTATAGTACTTAAATTGAAAGCCTATCTCATGTCTGATTACAAATCCGTCACACAGCCCTGTGAAGCATCAGCAACAGTTTTTGCGTATTTGTACAATACACCCTTTGTTACTTTTAATGCTGGTTGTGTCCATGTAGCACGACGGCTGGCAATCTCCTCTTCTGGTACGTTTAGATTCAACGTATTATTTACCGCATCGATTTCGATAATATCGTCATCCTTTACCAACCCGATCAGCCCGCCTTCGTAAGCTTCCGGAGTGATGTGTCCTACGACAAAGCCGTGGGTACCACCAGAGAAACGACCGTCGGTAATTAAGGCGATAGACTTGCCTAGCCCCGCACCGATAATCAAAGCGGTAGGTTTCAACATCTCAGGCATTCCAGGAGCTCCTTTGGGGCCTTCATTCTTGATTACGACAACATCGCCCGGTTTAATTCTGCCTGATGAAACACCTGCCACCAAATCGTGTTCGCCATCAAATACACGGGCAGGACCGCTAAATTTCTCCCCTTCTTTACCCGATATTTTCGCAACAGAACCTTTTTCTGCTAGATTACCGTATAGAATCTGCAAATGCCCTGTCGCTTTAATCGGGTTGTCCAGTTTTTGAATAATTGGTTGGTTATAATCAATCACCGATTTTACGCCCTCTAAATTTTCAGCCAGTGTTTTGCCCGTTACCGTTAAGCAATCCCCGTGCAACAGACCTTCATCCAACAGGTAGCGCAGCACGGCAGGCACACCACCGTACTGGTGTAAATCTTGCATTAAATATTTGCCAGATGGTTTGAAGTCTGCCAATACCGGAGTTTCATCCGACATCCGTTGGAAATCATCTTGTGTAATGTCTACACCTACTGATTTACCAATAGCAATAAAGTGCAGTACCGCATTTGTAGAACCTCCTAATATAACGATGGTACGAATGGCATTTTCAAAAGCTTTCCGCGTCATGATGTCAGACGGCTTTATGTCTTTTTCTAAAAGAATTTTGATATATTTTCCAGCTTCAAGGCATTCGTCTTGTTTTTCTGTAGATACGGCCGGATTGGAAGAGGAGTAAGGCAAGCTCATTCCCAAAGCTTCAATTGCCGAAGCCATTGTATTAGCCGTATACATACCTCCGCATGCCCCTGCTCCCGGGCAAGTGTGTCTGATTACGCCATCGTAGTCTTCATCCGAAATAGTACCTGCTATTTTCTTACCCAATGCTTCGAAAGCAGACACAATATTTAATTCCTCCCCTTTATAGTGTCCCGGGGCAATCGTACCACCATATACCATAATGGCCGGACGGTCTAGGCGACCCATTGCCATAATAGCTCCAGGCATATTCTTATCACAACCTGGAATGGCAATTACTCCATCGTAATATTGTCCACCACAGATGGTTTCGATGCTATCTGCAATGACATCACGAGATACTAAGGAATAACGCATACCATCAGTGCCATTACTCATACCATCGCTGACACCGATCGTGCCAAACGTTAAGCCTACTAGGTCGTTGGCCCATACGCCCTTTTTTACGACCTGTGCCAAATCGTTCAAATGCATATTACACGTGTTACCATCGTAACCCATACTTGCGATACCCACTTGCGCTTTTTCCATATCCGCATCGGTCAATCCGATTCCATACAACATGGCTTTGGCCGCCGGTTGTGTTTTGTCTTGTGTAAAAATACGGCTATACTTGTTTAATACGTTTGTGCTGTCAGATGATGACTTCATAATTCTCTTGCTCTAATACTAAATTTTTATATTTTCTTTGGATAGATGCTCCTATTGTATGCTCCCAAGGCTCTTGGTACAACACATGATCCACTTGTTTTACACCAATGATCCCCGCTGCTGTGCCACTTAGAAAAGCACTGTCAGCCTGATAAACATCTTCGACCGTTAGTTTCTTCTCAATGAGCTCAAAGTTTAGATCTTTACAAATATCAATTACCGTTTGACGGGTGATGCCCGGGAAGATGTTTTCCAATGGCGGTGTGTAAATTTTGAAATCCTTTTCTATAAATATATTCTCACTGGATGCCTGTGCCACAAAACCCTCTTGATCTAATAGTAGCGCCTCATCAAATCCATTTTTAATTGCCCCGCTTGTGGCCATGATAGAATTGATGTACTGTCCCGATATTTTGACATCTACGCGGAATGATTTTGGGCTAGGGCGTTCAATACTGGAGATGTTTACTTTTAATAAATTCTGGCCCAAGTATGGTCCCCATTCCCATGCGGCTATCATCATATTGGCGTCGTCAGACGAAGTCAAATGCATGTTGGAACCAGAAAAAACCAAAGGTCTAATATAAGCGGATCTTAAATTATTAGCCGCCAATAGTTCATATGTTTTTTCGATCAACACCCGGTTATTCCAAGAATAGGGCAGGTTAATGGCATTGCATGATTTTTCTAAACGCTCAAAATGTTCTTCAGCTTTGAATATTCGGGTGCCATTGTGTGTACTGTATGACCGGAGTCCCTCAAAAGCACCATATCCATAGTGAAGTGATTGACCAAATAGATCAATGCTAGCACTATGTGCTTTCACAAACTCGCCATTTAAATAAATTAAAGTGTTCTGATTGTAATACTGCATTTTTCCTGGTTTCTTTTTTGATGAAGAGCTCCTCCCAAAAGCTCTTATGTCAATCAAAATTATAACATTGTTAAGTTAGCTCGAATTAAAATTCTTTACAATAGCTATTCATACTATTTTAAAAAAGTTTTTTATTTTGTTATGTTTATATATTCAAAATAATATATTGTTATATTTTGTTTTAATAGGTTTATGTTCGTTAACCTGCAGACTAGAATTAAAATCGGTATGTTTTTTGAAATTGTAAGAAATGATGTCAAAGACCAAAATTCTTCCCGAAAATGATTTTTTACCAGAAAAACTATAAAAAAATAGCCCTTAAAACTTGAAGTCTTAAGGGCTATTTATAGGTGTTATTATCTTTATTAGTTCTGCACAATTCCTTCTGCTAAAACGATGACACTATTGTCCTTTACTTCTACCACGCCGCCTTTGATAATAATGACCTGCTCATCATTACCTTGTTTGATAATGACCTTACCATCGTCCAGTGTAGACACAATAGCTGCGTGATCCTTTAATATTTGAAAAGATCCTGCAGAACCGGGAACCGTAACCGCGGTTACTTCGTCTTCGTATGCTAATTTGTCTGGAGTAATAATTGTTAATTTCATTCTAACTAGAATTGAGTATTAAGTATAGCGTATTAAGATATGCGCATTAATACGCTATACTTAATACGTTGTACTCGGTACTATTAAACTGCTTCTGCTAATAATTTTTTACCTTTTTCGATTGCTTCCTCTATATTTCCCACCAAGTTGAAAGCTGCTTCAGGGTATTCGTCTACTTCTCCGTCAATGATCATGTTAAAACCTTTGATCGTGTCTTTAATGTCTACTAATACACCTTTCAGGCCTGTAAATTGCTCAGCAACATGGAAAGGTTGAGATAAGAAACGTTGAACACGACGTGCGCGTGTCACCGTTAATTTGTCTTCCTCGGATAATTCATCCATCCCTAATATGGCAATAATATCCTGAAGCTCTTTGTAGCGTTGTAAAATTTCTTTCACACGCTGCGCCGTATCGTAATGCTCATTTCCCAACACTGCCGGCGACAAAATGCGGGAAGTAGAATCCAATGGGTCTACCGCCGGATAAATACCTAACTCCGCAATCTTACGAGACAATACCGTAGTAGCATCTAAGTGGGCAAACGTTGTCGCTGGTGCAGGGTCAGTTAAGTCATCGGCAGGTACATATACCGCTTGTACCGAAGTGATGGATCCATTTTTAGTTGATGTAATGCGCTCTTGCATCAGTCCCATCTCTGTAGCCAATGTCGGCTGGTAGCCTACTGCTGAAGGCATACGACCTAAAAGAGCAGAAACCTCAGAACCGGCTTGTGTAAAACGGAATATATTATCAATAAAAAATAATACATCGCGACCTTGTCCTTCGCCATCACCATCACGGAAATATTCGGCAATTGTTAATCCAGATAGTGCTACGCGAGCACGTGCACCTGGAGGCTCATTCATTTGTCCGAATACAAATGTACATTTGGAATCTTTCAACAGTTCCTGATCTACAGTTTCCAAAGGCCATTCGCCTTTCTCCATGCCTTCCATGAAATGCTCTCCGTATTTGATAATACCTGACTCCAACATTTCACGCAACAAATCATTACCTTCACGTGTACGCTCACCCACACCTGCAAATACAGAAAGACCACCGTGCCCTTTTGCGATATTGTTGATCAACTCTTGGATTAATACAGTTTTACCTACACCAGCACCGCCGAACAAACCGATTTTACCGCCTTTAGCATATGGTTCTAATAAGTCGATAACTTTGATACCCGTAAAAAGGATTTCGGATTCGGTAGAAAGATCTTCGAACCTCGGTGGCACATTGTGAATAGAACGGCCATTAGCTTTGTCCAATGCACGAATACCATCAATAGGATCTCCAACAACGTTGAATACACGGCCCTTAATTTCTTCGCCAATAGGCATTTTAATAGGAGCGCCTGTATCTACTACTTTCATTCCGCGCACCAAACCTTCAGTTGCATCCATGGCAATAGTACGAACACGTTCTTCACCTAAATGTTGTTGAACTTCCAAAACGACACGTTGTCCATTATCTTTCTCAATGTACAATGCATCGTAAATCTTAGGAAGATTTTCATTGTCGGCAAAGTTGACGTCAACCACTGGGCCGATAATCTGTGCTATTTTACCAATATTGGGCATATTATAGGGACTAAAATTTATTAATCTATTTAATTACAGGTCATTCAACCTGTATTTTGGAATGCAAAAATAAGCTTTATCATTCTAAAAGCAAAACTTCTTCATTAAATAAATGAATGTTTTTTTTAAAACCGCTTATTTGCGAATCTGCAAATCCGTATTATTTGCGAATCTGCGATTGAATTAGGAATTTCTTTTCAGTTGTTCGTCGAGCAGCTGCCTTTTTAATTGTTGTTCTTTTTCCAGTGCTTTCTTTTTATATGCATGAAGCTCTTCTTGAAATTCTTCCGCATTTTTCTTGGAAGATACCGTGTCTACTTTTGCTTTACGGAAGGCAAAAAGAGCTATTGTAAACGCTATTGCAAGTACGATGATCAAGATCCATACAAGCGTATGGTATCCACCTTTTGAGAAGTTCGCGCCGAAGAAAGAGATACTGTCTGTTTTTAATTTTTCGGCGTCCAACTGCGTTTGTAAATGTTGGACACTGTCTGTCAACGCTACATTAGTAGATACAGTAGACGAACTCGAATTTTTTAGTTCCCTGATTTCGTTACGTAAGGTGTTGAGTGTATCACGCGTATTTTGGCGGATACGTTCTAAGTTTGTTTTACGAATTATTTTGAAATCAGCGTCCTGCGAGCGCGATAGCATATTTAGATAATAGAACTGGCTGTCAATAGAACTTTTTGTCAAGGCTTCCTGAAGATTGATTTTCTGCCCGAAAGCGTTTGAAATAAACAAAAGAAACGTGATTGCGTGTATAAGCTTAAGCATAGATAAATATAGTGTTTATTAAATGTAACATAAAATTTGAAAATATATTGCGTAGCTCCAAGTAACTCGTTATATATTTTTGTGGCTAATATCGTATTTTAAAAAGATAAACACGATATTAGGTATACCAAAAGAATAAACCCGTAGAATCTATGATAAATAAAAGTGTATCAAATGCGCTCGAAGCAATACGTGAAGTCAAGAGCGGGATGACAATCGCCGTTGGTGGATTTGGACTGTGCGGCATTCCGGAAAATCTTATTGCAGCATTGATGGCCAAAGACCTAAAAGAATTAACCTGTATCAGCAATAATGCAGGAGTGGACGATTTTGGATTGGGTCTTTTGTTACAACGCCGACAGATTAAAAAAATGATTGCTTCGTATGTAGGTGAAAATGCAGAATTTGAGCGGCAGATGTTAAGTGGTGAATTGGAGGTGGAATTGGTGCCTCAAGGTACCTTGGCTACGCGTTTAATGGCCGGGGGATATGGTCTCCCCGTAGTATATACACCCGCAGGTGTCGGCACAGAAGTGGCCGAAGGCAAAGAAGTCCGTACATTTAAATTCCATGGTGTGGAAAAGGAATATTTAATGGAATACGCGTTTGAACCAGATTTTGCCTTGGTGAAAGCCTGGAAGGGCGATCGCACAGGCAACTTAATATATAGAGGGACAGCGCAGAATTTTAACCATGCAATGGCCATGTGTGGTAAGATTACCATTGCCGAAGTAGAAGAATTGGTAGAACCGGGTGTATTGGATCCTAATTTTATTCATACCCCCGGAGTATATGTGCACCGGATTTTTCAAGGTGAAAATTACGAGAAGCGAATAGAACAGCGAACTTTTAGACCAAAAGAGTAAATCTATGCTAGATAAATATGGAATTGCAAAGCGTATTGCGAAAGAGATACAAGATGGATATTATGTAAACTTAGGTATTGGCATTCCGACCCTGGTAGCCAACTATATCTCAGAAGATATCAATGTGATGTTACAAAGTGAAAATGGATTATTAGGCATGGGCCCGTTTCCATACGAAGGAGAAGAGGATGCGGATTACATTAATGCGGGCAAGCAAACCATTACTACGCTGCCCGGTTCCGTTTTCTTTGATTCGGCGATGAGCTTTGGTATGATTCGCTCACGGAAAATTGATCTCACTATTTTGGGAGCGATGGAAGTTTCTGAACAGGGAGATATTGCCAATTGGAAGATCCCGGGTAAAATGGTAAAAGGTATGGGAGGAGCAATGGATCTTGTTGCCAGTGCGCAAAATATTATTGTCGCCATGCAACATGTAAATAAAGCAGGCGAATCCAAGTTACTTTCCGCCTGTACGTTGCCGTTAACAGGTATTAGGTGCGTGAAGAAGATCGTAACCGAATTAGGTGTTTTCGATGTATTACCTCAAGGAGGGTTTAAAATCGTTGAACTGCATGAAGGTGTTACCCTCGATCAAGTAAGATATAGTACGCAAGGAAAACTTGTGGAATAGACGCTTATTTTTTTAGATAGACACGGATTGTACAAAATTTTCCATATTTTCGAGGAGTTAAATAACGTTAGTTAATAAATTTTTCCTTATATGAATCGATTTTTTCCGATACTCTTTCTAAGTCTTTTTGTTTTTTCGCTGACAGCCTGCTCACAACATCATGAGAGTGGCCCGTGGGCAAAATTAGATAGTATTAGAGCTTTGATCGTGGCACCTACTTTTGCAGATAAAACTTATTTAATAACCGATCATGGTGCGAAAGGCGACGGCGTATTTATGAATACGGATATCATTAATAAAGTTATCACGAGCTGTTCGGAAAGCGGAGGTGGAAAAGTGGTGGTACCAAAAGGTGTCTTTTTAAGCGGAGCCATTCATTTAAAATCAAATGTGAATCTACATTTTGAAGATGGATCTAAAATTATATTCAGCCGCAATCCGCAGGACTATTTGCCGCTGGTACGATCCAGATGGGAGGGTATGGATCTAATGAACTATTCACCACTTATTTATGCCTATCAGGTAGAGAATGTCGCCATAACTGGAAACGGGGTGTTAGATGGTAACGCCGACAATCAACATTGGTGGCCTTGGAAAGCCAAGAAAGAATACGGGTGGGTCGATGGAATGGATAACCAATTGGCATCTGTGAAGAAATTGACACAACAAGTTAAAGATCGTGTTCCTGTAGCGCAGCGTATATATGGAGAGGGTGGTTTCTTAAGGCCTCCGTTTATCCAGCCCTACCAGTCCAAAAATATTGTTATTGCCGATGTGACCATAAATAATGCGCCTTTTTGGAATCTCAATCCCGTGTTGTGCGAAAATGTAATCGTGCGGGATGTGAAGATTGTAACGCATGGGCCTAATAACGATGGTTGTGACCCCGAAGCCAGTAAGAATGTACTCATAACAGGGTGTTATTTTGATACAGGAGATGACTGTATTGCCATAAAATCCGGGCGCAATGAAGACGGAAGGGATCTGGCTATTCCCGCAGAAAATATTATTATAGAAAATTGTGTCATGAAAGATGGCCACGGCGGTATTGTCATCGGAAGTGAAATTTCGGGAGGTGCAAAAAACATTTTCGCGCAAAATCTTCAGATGGATAGCCCAGAGTTAGATCGCGTTATCCGATTGAAGACAAGTTCATTAAGAGGAGGAACAATAGACGGTTTATATGTTCGGAATATTAAAGTCGGTACATATAAGGAGGCCGCTATTCGCTTTAATATGTTCTACGAGAATCCCGGCGACCACCTTCCGCAAATTAAAAATGTATGGATAGAGAACCTACAGGTCGAAAAAGGAGGGAAATTTGGCGTTTTGATAGACGCCTATAAAGAGTCTCCAATAACGAATTTTACGGTCATTAATTCGTCAATTAATGGAGTAGGTATTCCTGTTCAGAGCAATTATACAGAAAATGTTGTTTTCTCCAATTTTAAAATAAACGGAAAGATCATCGAGTCAATAGAAAGTGCAAATAATAGCAAAAAGGAAAAATCTGAAAAGTTTTAATCCTTTCTTTTTTATTCGCTTATTAGTCAATGCAAAGCCCTAAAAAGGGCTTTTGTATTTTAGAAAAGATATTGTGGTAAGCGTGGGTCGCTTCCGAAACAAGACATGACAGTTCATAACAGTTATATGAACAGCGTGTTTTATCTTAGAACACATTTATAAATCTATAATTATTTAAAAGTAATTTATGAACGCAATATTGGTGTCAGAATAAGACAATTGAAACATTGCTTACGCAACCAATTACGGAATATTTGTAAAAAGTGGTAGTCCAATCTTGTCAACAAGAACAGTCTCGGCACCTTTTCACTACCTTGCTTTGAGCGGATAGGGAAGTATAATAGTATACTGAGGGAAAGTTTACATAGAATATTTTTCATCACCGAATACTTTTTTTATATTAGTAGCATTACATTAAGTACAGAGAAACCTCTATTATGCGTTCGTATTCCAATCACACAGATGTAGAGCTGCTGTCATTGCTTATTCAAAGTGATGCCGTTGCTTTTACAGAGATCTATAATAGATATTGGAAGAAGCTATTTGTTTTGGCTGCAAATCGAATGCATAATCTGGAGGATGCAGAAGAAGTCGTGCAAGACATCTTTACCTCGCTTTGGAATCGTAGAGATAAGGTAGAAATCACATCAGAATTGTCCAGTTATTTGGCTGTTTCGGTAAAGTATAGAGTCATCAGAACGTTGAATCGATATTACAATATGCAAAAGTATGTTGATGCAGCCTTGACTGACCACGCAATAGACGATTCTACTCAGCAATATTTAGCTTTTGACGAACTTCGGACAGAACTAGGTAAATACGTGCAACAGTTGCCTGAAAAATGTAAACTGGTTTTTCAATTAAGTCGAGAAGAGGGATATTCGCAGAAGCAAATTTCAGAAGAACTCGGTATTTCTGAAAAAACTGTTGAAGCCCATCTTGGAAAAGCCTTTAAAACTCTTCGGTCAAAACTTACCAACTTTATGGTGACATTATTATAGATTATTTATTGCATTATAATCTAATTTTAATGCTGCAATCACATTCAATTAGTGCTATTTCCGGTACTTTTATATACAAAAAACCCAATTACATATCCCTACACTTTCTAGAGTTAATATGCTCAATTAAAAATCACGATATCGCATATTAGACATTTACTTTCTCACAGCAGCTAGTTTAAAATCATCCAATTTTTATGAGTTACGCATGTCTTCTTTATCGTTATATTGTTTTTTTTGAATTTTTTTAAAAAAAATGTTTTGAGCACTAAGGGATTTGTCCTGCATCTGATACATATATGTAAAGGTTAAAATTATGCGTAGCGAGAGGCGGTATCAAGAGTTAGCATCAAAGTGGCTGGACGGCAGTATAACAGATGAGGAGAAGGAAGAATTTGCGCAGTGGTATCATGCGCAAAATGACGAGGTGGATATTCCGCTTACTTTCGCTCGCGATGAGGCAGAACTGCAATCCAGGATTTTGGATAAAGTCAACCGTAATATTTCTGATTCAAGGACAAAGCGTGTTTTGTTTACGCCAAAAATGCAAATGGCAGTTGCAGCTTCTCTGGCGCTGTTTTTCTTGTTTGGAGGATACTTTTGGTATAGCAAAAAGATAAATGACAATGGTGCAATCCATCATGTAAGTCAAGTACAGCCTGGTGGAAATAAGGCAACATTGACATTGGCAGATGGGCAAGAAATAGATTTGAGTGAGCAGCACGAAGGATTGATTGTGGGAGATAATATAGCCTACGTTGACGGGGCAAAACTTTTTGATCAGGATACGGACGAGAGCTTATCTGCTATTCTATCCACACCAAAGGGAGGACAGTATCAAATACAACTGCCAGACGGCTCGAAGGTATGGTTAAACTCCTCCTCATCCTTGAAGTTTCCGAAGAAGTTCGATGAGAGATTTAGAGAAGTTGAACTGCTGTCAGGAGAGGCATTTTTTGAAATCAGTACACAGTATGCGCATAGCAAAAAAGTGCCATTCTATGTCAGAAATAACCAACAGCTGACGGAGGTATTAGGCACGAAATTCAATGTGAATATGTATGAAGAGGGTACAGTCACCACGGTGACAGAAGGGGCCGTAGGAGTCAGCGCATTAGGTAAGCCGTCGAGTCATCTGGCTGTATTGACGGTCGGCAAACAAGCTATCTTGAAGAGCGGTCAGGTTTCTGTGGGTGAGGTTAATGTGGAAGAATTTACGGCATGGAAAGATGGTTATTTTTATTTTAATGATGCCAGTATCTATACCGTCATGAAAGAATTTGAACGATGGTATGATATCGAGATAAAATATGAATCAACCACTTCTGACTATTTGTTTGTCGGAAAAATTCCACGTAAAGTAACACTGGCTACTGCGCTCAATGTGCTGAAAAGTGCAGGCGTCAGCTACGAGTGGAAAGACAATCGTTACCTTATTATAAAGTAACAGGATATAACTAACCTTTAATTATGATTGATATGAAAACAGGAGAGACTTAAAAAAGAGGTTTGTGTAACGAAAAAACTGGAAACGCTTGCAACATTTCCAGCTAATAGTTAGGGCAAACCAACAAAATCCAATTCGAAGTAGATATTTTATGATTAAATAACCCAAACCATACAAAGGTATGTTTTTAAAACTATTATTACGCTTTTTATTGCTTTTTAATAAAAAAAATATTATGCGTTTGAAGCTGACAATCACATTGTTAACCATTTGTTGTTTACAGCTAATAGCAAATGGACAGCGGGTAACCCTGAAGGAGCGTAATGCTCCGCTGGCTAAAGTCCTAAGCAAAATTGAGAAACAGAGTGGCTACACTTTCTTTTACAACAAAAGAGAGATAAATCTAGAGTCTGTTTATATTGAGGTAAATAATGAGAGCCTCTCAAACACATTGGACGCTCTGTTCAAAGGTAAGCCTTATGGATATGAAATACAGGATAAGATTGTTGTCCTGAATCGTCAAGGCGCTCAGAAAAAGACCAATACCTCGACGAAGAATGTACGGTCTGTTAAGATAGTACAGCAGACGCTGACAGGAATTGTAAGAGATATTGACGGCAATGTCGTGTCTGGCGTCAGTATTTTGGTCAAAGGTACGGCTAGAGGTGCTTCTACAGATACGAACGGAAGGTATCAGATCGAAGCACAAGCTGGAGAGACTTTGATTTATCAAATCGTTGGATTTCACGCAAAAGAAGTGCTGTTGACCGAAGGTCAAACCACGTCAGACATTGTCCTGGAGTCTGTTCTGGAAGATATAGATGAAGTTGTGGTCGTAGGATATGGTGTGCAAAAGAAAGAAACGGTCACCGGATCTATTGCATCTATCCAGACAAAAGAAATCAAGCAGAGTCCTGCAGCAAACTTGGCTGTTACACTCGCTGGCAGGCTACCGGGGCTGACTTCCATTCAACGTAGCGGAGAGCCTGGTCGTGAAAGTGCAGAATTGTACTTACGCGGTGTCAGTACGATCAATAGCCAGAACCCGATCATTTTGGTGGATGGTGTTGAAAGGGAATTGACGTATATTGATCCCAATGAGGTCGAGTCTGTGACGATCTTAAAGGATGCATCCTCTACGGCGATCTTTGGTACTCGTGGAGCGAATGGTGTTATCTTGGTCACCACCAGACGAGGCAAAGGTGAAAAACCGCAGATTAATTTCAGTTCAGAGTTCTCTCTTCAGGATTTTACAAGGTCACCAAAGCCTGTAAATTCGTACGACTATGCTGTTTTGAAAAACCTTGCTCTCGAAAATGAAGGGAGAACCCATGAATTTACGGCGGAGCAGATCGAGAAATATCGGCTTGGCAATGACCCGATGTATCCCAACACCAGCTGGCAAAATATCCTGTTGAAGGATTATGCGCCGCAACACAGGTATAATTTAAATGTGTCGGGCGCAGGCAAAATGGCCAAATACTTTGTAAACGCAGGGTATATCAACCAAGGGGGGCAATTCAAGACCGAAAAAGATCTTTCGTATGATCCGTCCTTTAAAATGGATCGGTATAATTTCAGGTCCAATATTGATATCGATCTGAACAAGCGCCTGAAAGCCTTCATGAATGTTGCGGGATATTTGGAGAAATTGAATTCAGCAGCAGGAGCATATGTAGAAGGTGTGTCTTTGGACAATTTGGCATCTAGCTCGCCGTCGCTTTGGATCTTGGCCTATATGAATGATCTGAATGCGACGCTTCCGGGACCTTTGACTCCTGATGGACAAGTTCTTACCAGCCAGACTGTAGCAATGCCGAGTTATGGACAGTTGAACAGAACGGGCTACGTGCAGCGTGCTATCACGAATGTGACAGCGACGTATGGTATGGAGCATGACTTGGATTTCATCACGAAAGGATTGTCTGCCAAAGCTATCATGTCCTACGATACCAAAGCGGCGAATAATTTTTATGCCACCAAACAGTACCCTCGTTACATTTATGAAATCATTCAAAATGAAGCCGGGGAAAATGTCGTGAATTATAGACCCTACGACTCCAATGAAAATACACCTTTGGGATTACATGGTATTCGAACGTACCAGACACGGTCCAATGTGCAGGCCTTCTTAAATTATCAGCGCAGTTTCGCAAAGCATAATGTGACCGGGTTGCTTTTGTTTCAACAGGAGAAGACCGTGATCAATGCGGAGTTGCCTTACAACCTAAGAGGTTTCTCAGGACGTCTGACCTATGGTTATGCCGACAAGTACTTTGCCGAATTCAATGCTGGATACAATGGGTCTGAGCAATTTGCGAAAGGCAAGCGCTTTGGCTTTTTCCCTGCTGTTTCGGGAGCTTGGTTAGTGTCTAACGAAGATTTTTTCAAGAATGATCTTGTCACGCTGTTAAAAGTAAGAGGTTCGTACGGACATGTGGGTAATGATCGGATAGGAGGAAGAAGATTCTTGTACCTGGACAATATCCAGATGGGCGGCGGTGGCAGTGGCAGCTTGGGTAGAGGGCAGACGATCAACATCAGTTCGTTGCGTAATGCCGACTTGACTTGGGAATTGGCCAAAATGACCAATATCGGATTGGAAGTAGGTTTATGGAATGAATTGACATTGAACGTGGACATGTTTAGAGAGCGCAGGGATAATATCTTGATTTATAGGCAGAGTATCTCTCGTGTGATCGGTTTGAGCAGTGGCGTACTTCCTCCTGCGAATATGGGGAAAGTAGAAAATAAAGGATACGAAATAGAGCTTAATTACAAAAAGCGCTTTAATGCTGATTTTTCTCTATTTTCCAAAGCACACCTGAGTTATGCCAGAAATAAGGTTCTATTTATAGACGAGCCTATCCGAGGAGATGACTTTGCGTACCGGTATACCTCAACAGGATATTCTATTGGACAAGGATGGGGCTATTTGGTAGACCGCTTTTTTTATGATGATATGGATATTGCGACTTCTCCGGTACAAAATGTCAGCACGACACCAAGGCCTGGAGACTTCAAATACAGAGATTTAACAGGAGACGGTATTGTAGATGAAAAAGATATGGCGCCTATCGGACATCCTTCCGTTCCAGAGTATACCTTAGGAGGGGCACTAGGTTTCAACTACAAAGGTTTTGATTTTAGTGCTTTGTTGCAAGGCGTGACCAATGTTTCCAATTTTTATCGCAATAGAAATATCTTTCCGCGAAACAACTTCTATGATATGCACTTGAATAGCTGGACGAAGGAAAGAGCGGACAATGGCGACAAGATTACCTATCCTCGATTGACGACATTATCCACACAAAATGAGTGGAAAAACGATTACTTCACGATGGATGCCAGTTACCTCCGGTTGAAAAATATGGAGATCGGCTATACGTTGGGCTCCGATGTGACCAAGCGGTTCGGTATCAACTCGGTTCGTATCTATGGAAATGGTTTTAACCTGTTTACATGGGATCGATTGCCAACGAGAAATTTTGATCCGGAGCTGTCGGACGAATTAGCTGAAGGTTATTCTTATCCTGTGGTGAGGTATTATAATGTAGGGTTAAACATTATCTTTTAAGCGACTATTATGAAAAAAATTATTGTATATATAGTGAGTATTGGTATTTCTTACTTTGCGCTAGGCTGTAAGAATGATCCATTGGATATAACGCCAGATGGTAGGATTACGATGGAAGATGTTTGGAAGGACGCGATCAGAACAGAGGCTTTTCTGAATACGGTGTACCAATTTGTTCCAGGTTATTTTATGTCTTACGGTTATTTTGAGACGATCTCAGGCTTGTCTGATGAGAGCTATTACAAAGAGGGGATTGGTATTGCTTGGGCCAATGGTTCCTTGAGTCCGAACAACAATTTTGTCAATGATTTTTATAACAATTGCTGGTCGGGTATACGCTATGCGAATGTATTTATTGAGAATATAGATCGTGCGCAGGTAACCAATGAAAACAACAGGGGCTTATTTAAAGCGGAGGCAAAAATATTGCGCGCTTTTTATTACCTGGAGTTGATCAAGCAATACGGGCCGATGCCAGTTATCGACAAAGAGATAGCGGTGGATTTTAATTTTACCTCTTTGAAGCGTCCTACTTTCCAAGAGAACGTTGATTTTATTGTCCGTGACTTGGATGATGCATTAGCAGAATCGCGTCTGCCGATCAGGATAACTGTTGGTAGCCAAGGCGGACGGGTGACGAGAGCGATTGCGCATGCGATTAAATCGCAGGCGTTATTATACAATGCGAGCCCGCTTTGGAATTCACAAGATGCGGCCAATCCAGAAGGTGATATCAGCAAATGGGCGGCGGCGGCGCAAGCCAGTAAAGAAGCAATCCAAGAATTGACAAAAAATGATGAGTATAAATTGTACAGTAACTATGGCGATTACTTCTTGAGGGGTTATGATGTCGTACCTCAGCCTCAAGATCGGGAAACTATCATGGAAACTGGCGGCGGTAGCAGGACCCATTTTATCACGATGAACAATATCCCGAGTAAGACGGGGGTAGATCGTGCTGGCGCTACACCTACACAAGAACTGGTCGATAGTTATGATATGCAGGCCACAGGTCTTCCTGCTATCTTGGGTTACAACGATGCCAATCACCTCGACCCCATCATCAGTACGGCTTCTGGTTACAATGAAAATGCGCCCTATGTCGGACGTGATCCACGGTTTTATGCTTCGATTTGGTACAATGGCGCGAGTTATGATAATATTCGGGGCAATATCCACACCGTAGAAACTTTTACCGGCGGAGCCGATCAAATGTTAAGGACAGAGGTCAATGCCAATACAGGAACAGGTTATTATCTGCGCAAGTTTATCGATCCTATGATTCAGGTAAGTGAGCGATCGAATGCGAGTTTTAAGAAGTATCGATTGGCGGAGATCTACCTCAATTTTGCGGAGGCAGCGAATGAAGCGGGAGTGGATATCAGTTTGGCTTATGAAGCGATCAATACGGTAAGAAGAAGGGCCGATATGCCTGATATCGCCGCGGGGCTGACGAAAGAAGAATTTAGAGACCGCATCCGTCGGGAGCGTAGGGTCGAGTTGTTTTTAGAAGAGCATCGTTTCTGGGATGTACGACGTTGGAAAATCATCGATCAGGTGGATAAATTGGTCACCGGTATGGAAATCACACAAGTAAGTCCCAACAACTATGTCTATACGCGTTTTGTTGTGCAGCGCAGAGCATCTTGGCAAGATAAGTATTTGATTTTCCCGCTTCCATCGAGTGAGTTGAGTAATGTGCCTGATTTTTCTGACAATCAAAACCCGGGATGGTAAAGACAAGTCTGTTTTGTTGACGATTTAAAAAGAATAAGTATGAAAACGATCAAGAATATAAGAATATATAGGGCGATATTTCCCGTTTTATGCGCTTTGACTATGCTCTTTGTACTGAGCTGTCAAAAGGATTATTTTGCGCGGGATACAGCGGATGATGATGTCCCGCTCTCCCAAATGGAGCCTCCTGTGGTCAAAACTTTGGCCACAACGAATATTTCGCAAGTTGCAGCCCAAAGTGGGGGTGAGGTTCTTCAACATGGAGGAGGAAAGATCCGCTCAGCAGGTATTGTTTGGGCGGAGAATCCCGCACCAACGATAGGTGATTTCAGAAATGGCAATGGTTTTACCAAAGGCGAGTATCGCAGTGCATTGACCAAACTGACCCATAGTACTACTTATTATGTGCGTTCTTATGCGACGAATGATAAAGGTACTGCGTACGGCGAAGAGTTTTCATTTACGACCCCGACCCCGTTATCTCCTGTTGTGACGTTGGAAGCTGTTAAAGATGCGGCCGTGGTACGTTTAGGAGGTCGTGTAACAGATCATCTGGATGCGGTTGTCGAACGCGGAATATGCTGGACGCTGACGGGTGTACCGACGATTGAGGGTGATAAGCTGACATCTAACGCATCCTTGGACGAAGCGGAGTATTTTGTGGATGTTCCATTGAGCAGTCTGGATATAACGAAGACCTATCGTATTCGTGCTTATACGATCAGCAATGGCGGTATCAGCTATGGTGAAACGGTGTTTTTTAATGGTACTCGTCAGCTGGTGACGGATAATGACGGTAATGCATACACAGAGGTGCGTATTGGCGATCAGATCTGGATGGGCGAAAACTTTCAGTCTCGAAAATACAGAAATGGAGACCTTATTGCGGGACTATTGGATCTTACCCCAGAGTATCTGGATGCTTATGGGAGGTTGTATTCCGCCAATGCAGCCATTGATGCACGCAATTTGGCTCCTGAAGGATGGCGAGTCCCTACGTTGGAAGATTGGCAAAAGCTAGCGGCCTTTGTCGGTCAGGATGGTGGTCAATTAAAAAGTACCAGCCTATGGAATGCGCCGAACACGGGAGCAACCAATAGTAAAGGCTTTACAGCAGTCGGTGGTGGGTTTTCAGCGTACGGTAGTGGGCCTATAGAGATCGGTGCAGTAGGCTTTTGGTGGACGAAAACACTGTCAGCTAATGATCCTAGTCTACAGTTTAGATTTGCTTTGATAAACAATGGTACTAATATAATAGAAGTTCCGCAAGGAGATCGAAATTTCTTCCAGATGTCGGTCAGATTAATTAAAGAGTAACAGACAATTGATATACTTTCCTGTTTGATATCTTCATTAAACAGGAAAGTATTCATCTTCATGAGCAATTATTGGCAATAAAAAGAAAGAAAATGAGTACGATAAAGACAGTTTTTTATATGATATTGTTGGCCTTCTTTAGCCTGTCTTGTACAGCAAGAGAGGACAATCAAAACCATCAAATCAAAATCGCGATATATCCGGCCCATGCGGGAGAAGTCGCCGGTGAGGCAAGCTTGAAAAAAGGAGAAGAGGCGACGATATCTGCCAAGCCGATAGATGGCTTCGTGTTTGACTATTGGCAGATCGCGGGTAGTGGCGAGGTTTTTTCAAAGGAGGGGCAATACACATTTAAAGTAAGTAGTGATCTGGATCTGATTGCCGTGTTTAGAAGAACCGCTGAAAATTCGCTCGTCAATAAAGCAGAGCAGATCGAGATTCCGCTGATAGCCAATTATGGGAACAGCACACCCGAGAATAAGTTGATACTAACTACCCGTTATATCGGAGATGATTTTATAGAAAACGGTATTTCTAAAGAAAAATCCGGTGTCGTGAATGATAAAGGCAATATCTCGATGGTCATAAATACCAAGGAGCTTGAAGCCAAGGGGCTATACACACCTATCACAGGAGGTGGCCCACATATGTGGTTATCCAAACAATTTACAGAGAAAAGTATTACGCCATGGTCAGTCGATGGTCAATATATATCGCTCAGTGTCAAAGCTGCGGTACCTTTTGTCGAATTGACCGATCCGCAGGGACGTGTCGCTGATAATAATTTTACGGCGGAGCAGGCGCCTGTCACGCAGTTGTCATTTGGTCTCTATTTTAGAGACAAAGTCAATGGGATAACGTTTGCCTACATCATACCGATGTACGAATCGCGAGGTACATATCCCGAAACGGCGAACGCGCATGATACATTTGTGAGCTTTGTGTCTTCGCCTTTGGAGGCGAAGAGTACGTACGTGACCAAAGCGCCTATGTCTGCAACCTTACAGTCAAAACCTTATGAAGAACAAAAGTATTTTGAGGTGCACCTGACGAAACAAAATCTGGAAAAAGCCATCCGCGACTCGAAGGAGAATTTCTCGACGGATATATCCAAGTATGAATTGACAATGGCGGGAATCTTATTTGAACTGCCCAACTATGTTAAAAATGGACACAATGTGACCATGCTTAATCTTTCTGACTTTAATGTCAAGATAGACAAAAACTAACTCATTGTAATTAGATAAGAAAGAACCCATATGTTGTTAACGGGGCATCAAGCCTTGTTAACAATATGTTCTTTTTCATTTCAACATTGATTTTGCTGCTAGACCTATTATGCTATGCCTGTGGATAGCGTTGCTTGATCCTTGTTCAAAATATACAGCTATGAAGAAGAGAATGTATGTCCTTTTTAAAGGCTTGATCTTGTTGACCGGTATATTGTTCGCGTGTCAAAAAGAAAAGCAACCGAATGATAAACCAGAAACGCCTGAAGTACGGGTGTTGTTTGAGCAACCGATAGTCACCAACCTAGAAAACTATGTGTCCAAGGATCCCAATATGGTTGCATATCAGTTGGAGGATCGGATGCTGATGACAGCGTATTCTTTGCATCGCTATACTTCTGGTGAACACTATTTCTTCCCGATCACAGCATGGGATATGGGTGAATTTACTGGGGTAGCCAGTTCACTCCCTTTTCTACACTCTCAATTCAGTATCTCTACAGCCAACGGGCGTAAAGGTGCGACAGCTTTCCAAGCTGCGGGCGATGCTGTCGGCGCAATAAATGCGCCACACCTATTTCCGGACATCATAGAGCAGATGTCGGGGACATTGATTTTTCCGGTACACCCCCTACATGCGACATTTTCCCAGAGCAAAAGAATAAGACCTTTTGCGGATAATAGAAAGTCGCTCAACATGTCATTTGAAGCCAAAATGCCCATCGCTAATGGGTATGGTACCAATGGTATTGGTTATTTGGGGCCTAATTTTACGCTGCGCGATGTAGTGCACGGAACGGTTTTCTATATAGGTGCCCAAATTTGGGACAGTAGAGGGACGGCACATGAGGGGCTTATGGTAGATGATTGCGATAAATGCAGTGGCAACGTCATGGTGCCGACGATCCTAAGCAGCAGCTCACGATATATCACGCAGATGGAAAACTCAGGCTCTTTCAGAGGGAATGCCTGGAGTGATTTTCAATATTTTGGCTGGAGTATCACGCGAGAAGACATGACAAAGATCATTAAGGAGATCAAGGAAAATTATCCAGATAGACCGTTGAGTGATAATTTGGGTAATTATGAAGTGGTGAGTTTTTTGTTGGGTACAGAAATTGTGCTTCCCACCAAATCGGATAAGTACGTCATGGCTACAGCAATCAAAAACTTCAAGGTCACCATTACCCCGTAACGCTATTTTATAATCCATATTAATATTTAATTCAATGAGAACTTATTTTTTCAGTATACTCTGCTTGCTTTTCTTTTCCAGTAAGCTCACTTTTGCCGTTTCCTATATACATATCATTCCAGAGCCCCATCATATGGAGAGAAAAGCCGGGACCTTTAAACTACAGGCTTCGACTACACTAAAATACAACAATGAAGAGGCTCGAGATATTATTGACGTTTTTCAAAAGGAAATCGCGCCGGTGACTGGCTATGCTCTGCAGATAGCAAAAGCTGTGTCAAGCAAAGTTAACAATTCGGTTTTCTTTGAAATCAGTTCCGAATCTGATCAGTCTAAGCTGGGTAAAGAAGGTTACGAATTGCGTATCTCATCGGCAGGGGTGCATCTCAAAGCACATACTGCACACGGTCTTTTCAATGGTATACAATCCATCAAGCAGCTTTTTCCAAAGGAGATTGAAGCAGGTGCGTTGATACAGAAAAATGCTTGGGATTTGCCTTGTGTGGACATTGTGGATTATCCCCGCTTTGGCTGGAGAGGATTGATGATGGATGTGAGCAGACACTTCTTTTCTAAGGATTTTGTGAAAGGATATCTCGACCAAATGGCCAAATACAAGTTGAATGTTTTTCATTGGCATCTGACGGATGACAATGGTTGGCGTATAGAGATCAAAGGTTATCCTAAGTTGACCGAAGTAGGCGCTTGGCGAGCGGAGCGTAAAGGAAGATGGGCCTCACTGATGCCTGAGGAAAATGAAGCGCAGACCTATGGAGGATACTATACCCAAGAGGATATCAAAGAAATCGTTCAATACGCCCAAGAGCGATACATTACCATCTTGCCGGAGATCGATGTTCCGGGACATAGCTTAGCCATGATAGTTGCTTACCCATGGTTATCCTGTTCGGGAGAACAGTTTATGATCAACAACGGAAGAGGTATCGGTCATGAGCATAATGTGCTTTGTGTCTCCAATGAGGCGGTGTATGATTTGTTGGATAGTGTTTTTACACAGGTAGCCGCATTGTTTCCGGGTGAGTATATTCATGTAGGTGCCGATGAGGTAAATTATGATTATTGGAATAAGCATGAGGGATGCCAGCAACTTATGAAAAGCTTAAATATCAGTACGGGCAACCAACTGCAAAACTATTTTCAGAAAAGAATGGAAAAAATCATTCAGTCCAAAGGGAAGAAAATGATCTGTTGGTATGGAGATTATATGGAAGGGATGGATCCCGAGACAGCTGTCTACAGCTGGCAAGGTAACGGAGCAGGTATTAAGTCTTCACAAGAAGGTCGAAATGTGGTCATGACTCCCGATTGGGAAACGTATTTGGATTTTTACCAGGGAGACCCATCCTCAGAACCGTTCAGTATCATCGGCGGCATTGTTAGACTAAAGCACTGCTACAATTTTGATATCGTGCCTCAAGGAGCCAAAGAGGAATTCATCTTAGGTGGGCAGGGCAATCTGTGGGCAGAAAGTATTCCAAACGACCGTCACCTGGAGTATATGACATGGCCGAGAGCGTTGGCACTGTCAGAGGTTTTTTGGTCACCGAAAAGTAAACATAGCTGGCCAGATTTTTTGGTTAAAGTCGAAAATCACTTACCGAGATTTGCTGCTGCGGAGGTAAATTATGCCACAAGTTTTAAAAATGCGATCATAACAGGCGTACACGATAAGACGACGGATGAGTGGTTGGTCAAGCTAGATTCGGAGTATCCTGACGCGGATATTTATTACAATTTTGATGGTACGATCGCGGATAAATTCTCGGAAAAATACGACAAGAATCCTTTGAAGGTGCCAAAAGGAGCATCGCATATTCGGGTGATCACGTATCGTAATGGTCAGCCGTTGGGAAGAGAGGTTAATTTCCCGCTAACGGATTTACAAAATCCTTTATTGCGCTAATTTTTTCAAGAAATGTGTCAGACGAGTTTAAATACACCTGTGTGTACAGATTATAGCCTAGGTTGCAGCCGAAGCTTCACCTAATTTAAATAACGATGTATAGGATTCTAGTTCTTCTCCATTTATTCTTGTTTTTTCGCCCGAATGGGAATGTGTACGCTGTGCCGCCTTCTATTGACTCTGCTATTATACATAAGAAATGGGATGCACAATGGATAACGGCCCCAGGGATCTCATTAAAGGATTTTCAGGTGCTTCATCTTCGTAAAACTTTTCAGTTGACAGCGGTTGATCAGGAGTTTTTGGTACACGTCAGTGCAGACAATAGGTATAGATTATATGTCAATGGCGAAGAAGTAGGTAAAGGGCCGGCAAGGGGCGATTTGAATAATTGGTTCTTTGACACGTATGATTTAGCACCGTATTTAAAACAAGGCGAAAATGTCGTGGCTGCGGTGATCTGGAATTTCGCTGAATTTGCACCAATGGCTCAAATTACGAATAAAACAGCGTTTATTTTGCAGGGCAATTCCAAGAGGGAAAGCTTTTTGAGTACAGGAGCCGATTGGAAGGTCTACGTGAATCAAGCGTATGAAACGCCGAAGGGTTTTGCAGTATACACAACCGTAGGGCCCAATGAAGTCGTGGATGGTCGTTTGTATCCTTTCGCATGGCAGAATCTGGGCTATGATGATCAGTCCTGGTTGCAACCCCGTTTATTGGGACGTGGGACACCCAAGGGGAAGACAAGTGGTTGGGACTGGGCTTTAACTCCAAGGACAATCCCTCAGTTGGACTATAAAAAAGAATATTTTGTACATCTCTTAGATCACGAGGGAAAAAAGGCAAAAACAAATATTGAAAAGGGATTTAAGGCTATGGTCATCCCTGCATATACTAAAGTAAAGATTTTATTGGATCGGGGCATATTGACGACGGCCTATCCCGAGATAGTCGTTTCAAAAGGAAAAGGAAGTTTGATAAAGTTGGCTTATGCGGAGGCTTTGGTCGACGCTCAAGGTGTCAAAGGGAATAGGGATATTGTCATTGGTAAGCAAATGCCCGATATGTTGCAAGATACTTATGTTGCAGATGGCGCAGATGCACGCACGTTTCAACCCCTGTGGTTGCGGACATTCCGTTATGTCGAATTGGCGATAGAAACAAAAGACGATCCGTTGGTTTTGGAGGATGTATACAGTTATTTTTCAGCCTATCCGTTTCAAAGGACAGCCGTGTTTGAGAGCGAGGACAGGCTATTGGAGGAGATATGGCAGGTGGGATGGCGCACGACACGCTTATGCGCCGGAGAGCTATATTACGATTGTCCATATTATGAACAATTGCAATACATAGGCGACACGAGGGTACAGGCATTGATTTCGCTTAATTTGACAACCGATGATCGCTTGGTGAAGGCGGCTATAGCACATTTTAAAATGTCAACGATGCCCAATGGCTTGACGCAAAGTCGATATCCTTCGTCAGAATATCAGATTATACCGGGGTTTTCGTTGTTCTGGATCGCTATGGTGCACGATTACATGATGTATCGTGATGATGCCGCATATAGCGCAGAGCAAGTGCAGACGATAACGCATATCTTGAAATGGTTTGAGGATAATACCCAACCGAATGGTATGCTCGGGCAGATGGATTATTGGAACTTTGTCGATTGGTCTTTTGGTCCGTGGAAAGCAGAGTTACCGATTGGTGGAACGCCTCCGGGCACGTTTGACGGTCACTCATCCGTGTTGTCCTTATTGTATGTCTTGGGCTTGGAAAAGGCGGTGGATATTTTTCATGCTTTGGGGCAAAAAGATAAGGCGGCGTACTATGCAAATGTATCTGCGAAGATGAAATCCAGCATATATGCGTTGTGTTGGGATCCGACCAAAGGTTTGTTGGCAGATTCTCCTGAAAGGAATTCTTTTAGTCAGCACGCCAATGCGCTAGCGACCTTGGTAGGTATGTTTACTGAAAAGCAGCAAAGAGGTGTCATGAATAAGGTGATGAACACAGACGGAACGGTGTTGGAAGCCTCTCTTTACTTTAAGTTTTATGTATTCCAAGCGGTCAAGAAAGCGGGCTTAGCGGACAACTATCTAGATTTTTTAGCCCCTTGGGAAAACATGTTGGAGCTAGGTCTAACGACATTCGCGGAGACGCCAGAACCGACACGATCGGATTGCCATGCTTGGAGCGCACATCCGTTGGTTGATTTTATGACTACGGTTTGTGGTATCGAGCCGATGGATTTTGGATATAAAAAGGTGAAGGTGCAACCTCATCTGGGAAGATTGTCTACGGTAAAAGGAAAGGCTATTCATCCGAGTGGAGCGATCCCTTTCGACCTAAAGAGAAAAGGGCGTAAAGGCATTGAAGGGACGATAGAATTGCCTATTGGAATTACAGGTGTATTCTTTTGGGAGAACACGCAGATCGAACTAAGTCCTGGATTTAATACAATTAAACTTTAAAGGATTTTTAATATGAAAAAGCTGATGGGCATAAGAACAAAACTTTTCGGACACTTATTTTACCTCTTTTTTAGTGGTTTGATTATGATCGGATGTGCTAAAAAGGATCTAAGGGGACTAGCCGTGCGTCCGGAAGAGCGACCACAAGAAGAAACTGAGAATCCTGCATCCGGAGGGGCTGGGGTAGATACCATACATTTACATTGGCCGGCCTACATTTCATTGAAGGATTATTTGGTTCCTTTTACAGCGGCAGATACGATTGTTCATGAACTGATATTGCCGATTAAGCAGACGGAAAGCAATGCTTCTGCACATTTGTTGTTTCCTGCGAAGAAGATATTGAAGGTCCAGGATGTTTATTTAGAAAAGGAATACCAAGAGCACAAAGACTGGGTAGTCAATGGCCGTGAAATCACGCTTACGGCACAATCTTCTATGTTGTTTCTACGATCGGCTGAATTGCTTTTTGGAGCAGATAAAAAAATGGAAGGGTTTTATCAGGAGGCTAAGGAGCCTGGCTACTTTGTGCTTTATGACGAGCACCGACTTTTCCCTTTACATCAGTTAGCGGTGACTTATATACCAGATCGGGGACACACTGTTCCTGATCAACCATTAAAGGTGTATGATGAGAAGATACACGGTAAACTGGAGCGTACCTTACAAAAATTGAAACAGGGAGATCCACTGAAGATTGTCTTTTACGGGAATAGTATAGAAGTGGGGGGGAATACGAGTGGTTATTTGGGAGTCAAGCCTTTTATGCCCAATTGGACTCAATTGGTGGTTTATCAACTAAGATCGACGTATTCTTCTGAAATATCCTATATCAATAATGCTAAAGGAGGCATGGTGGCCCAATGGGGAGTGGAAAATGCGGAACAGCGTGTGGCGAATGAAAATCCTGATTTGGTGGTTATTGCGTTTGGGATGAATGATGGGACTTTTGGTGTGTCGGAGGCGGATTTTATCGGACAGTTGCAGCGGATCATGGACATTACAAAAAAGAAAAATCCAGCCTGTGAGTTTGTTTTAGTGTCGCCAATGCTGGCGAACCCCCTTGCTATTCATAGTAAGAGTCAGGAAAGCTATCGTATTCCGATGTTAAATTTAGCCACAAAAGGCGTTGCAGTGGCGGACGTTACCCTTTGGCATAAATGGTTGTTGCAAAACAAATCCTATCAAGATATGACTTCAAACAATATCAATCACCCCAATGACTATTTGGCGAGGTGGTACGCACATATCGTATCGGCTATTTTGACGCCGTAGGTACAATAAATATTCATGTACTTCAACAGCTGAATAAGGAAATGAAGAAATTGGGCATTACGTTTATGAAACTGGAATCGCACGGAGGATTATGCGGTAGCGAAGTCTGTCACCTTGAAAATAACAGGCAATGTTGAGTCGCTCAAGGTCCTTGAAAAAGATACTGGTGTTGAGAGAATTATACCTGTCGATGCTTCGAACCAATTTACGGAGGATTTTATGGCTGGAGATGGTAATCTCTATATTGTTAAACTTAAATAAATCATTAGATAGATTATGTTAAAAAAGATTATAGCTGCTTGTTTGTTAGCTGCGTCCTGCTCTTTTTTGAGTAGTGCCTATGCCCAGGTGAATGTAGATACCATAAATTTACATTGGCCTGCTTACATCTCACTGAAGGATTATCTTGTCCCTTTTATGAAGGCGGATACCATTGTCCATGAACTGATATTGCCCATCAGTAAGTCTGAAAAGGGAGCTATCGGTCATTTGTTATTTCCGGCTAAGAAGGTATTGAAAATACAAGATGTTTATCTGGAAAAGGAATACCGAGAAGGTAAAGATTGGGTGGTCAATGGTCGCGAGATTGTGCTGACCGACAATTCTCCTATTCCATTTTTGCGGGATGATGAATTGCTTTTTAAAGAGGACAAGAAGAAAGAAGGGTACTACCAATTGGCAAAAGATAGTGGCTATTTTGTGCTGTATGATGAACACAAACTATTTCCTTCGTACCAACTGGCGGTGACCTACGTGCCAGAGCGAAAGGGCGCATTTTCTCCTCAGCCGCCGAAACTGTACGATCAAAAAATCCACGGTAAACTCAAGAGGACCTCTCAGAAACTGAAACGTGGCGAACCCCTGAAAATTGTTTTTTATGGCAATAGTATAGAAGTCGGTGGCAATACGAGTGGCTATTTGGGTGTTAAGCCTTTTATGCCGAATTGGACACAATTGGTGGTTCACAATCTACGGTCTACGTATTCCTCTGAAATCACATACGTCAATAATGCTAAAGGAGGTATGGTGGCGCAATGGGGGGTAGAAAATGTGGAAGAGCGTGTAGCGAATGAAAAGCCGGATTTGGTCGTTATTGCTTTTGGTATGAATGATGGGACTTTTGGTGTGCCTGAAACTGAATTCATCGCACAGCTTCAGAAAATAATGGATATCACCTCCCAAAAAAATCCGAACTGTGAGTTTATTATCGTGACCCCGATGCTCGCCAATCCACTTGCCATCCACAGCAAAAGTCAAGAAAGCTATCGGATTCCTGTCTTAAACTTGGTTAAACCTGGTACTGCGGTAGCTGATGTTACGGCGTGGCACAAATGGTTGCTGGACTACAAGTCCTATCAAGATATGATAGCCAATAATATCAATCACCCCAATGATTATTTGGCGAGATGGTACGCGCATGTTGTATCGGCGATTTTGGTTCCAGAGAAGAAGTAAGTATAAAAACATTAACATAAGGCGTTGTTTATTACGGAGGAGATTTACTATCTGAGTACTTTTACAAGCTAAGTACAGACATTATCGATATGTTCATCCAGAGCTCGTCGACGGATAGACCAGTCGCGTTTCGACAGGCTCAGCGTGATATCGAGTAGTAACGTGCTTCGATAATGCACAACGCAGTAACATCCATGATAATATGAGGTATTTAGATTTAAAAATTGTTTTTCCAGCACGTAGAATAAAGACATTTCTCCTCCTACTCTTGATTGGACATATAGGATATGCACAAGAATTTTCGAACGATTTAATTGGGTTAGCTACGATAAAGGAGGGGGTCAAAACGAAAAGAGTGAGCAGTTATGATACAACGGGAGGAAATGCGGATTCTTTTTTGAAAATCGAAGATGGTACATCCCGTGTGCTTATGGATATAAAGGGAGCGGGTATTATCAATCATATCTGGATCACCTTGGCACCAGAGCCGGAAAAAATCAGCAGAAATGATGTGATTATCAAAATGTATTGGGATGGAAGTGACAAACCGTCCGTACTTAGTCCATTGGGTCCATTTTTTGGACAGGGTTGGGAAGAGGCTTACGAATATGCAGCTTTGCCGCTCGTAGCAGGCCCTAAAGAAGGGCGTAGTCTCGTCTCTTATTTTGCGATGCCATTTGAGAAAGGCGCGCGCATAGAGATCGAAAATCAAACCGGAAAAACCATCGATGCCTTTTACTTCTATGTCGATTACGTCGAGATGAATAAGCTGCCTAAGAATACGGGGAGATTTCATGCGTGGTATAATAAAGAATTGACACATGCCGGGGAAAATGGAGAAAATGAATGGGGTATTTTTGAAGAACCGGGATCAAATCTAACGGGTAAAGAGAATTATCTTATTGCTGACATTAAAGGTAAAGGCCATTTTGTGGGAGTCAACTATTATGTCCATTCACCTACACCTTTTTGGTATGGAGAAGGAGATGATATGATTTTTATTGATGGAGCGGATCAACCGACATTGAAAGGGACAGGGACAGAAGATTATTTCAACACTGCTTGGTGTCCAGATACGTATTTTGTACATCCCTACTTTGGCTATCCGCGGGTCAACAAAAATATAGGTTGGTTGGGACGTACACATATGTACAGATTTCATATTTCCGACCCTATTTATTTTGATACAGCACTCAAATTTACAATAGAACATGGTCACAATAATCAGTTGACGCTCGATTTGGCGAGTGTGGCGTATTGGTATCAAAAAGAAGTTGCTGCGGTACCGGCTACCCCAAATAAGGAACAACGTAAACCGAAACCTGTGCATACATATAATGAGTTGCATAAGTGGCGGCATGAATGGCGTAAGGCAAATGGAAACGCACCTGATCTGTGGTAATATTCCGGCCTAATAATTTTTTGATACAGTTGATAATTTGCCTCGTCAAGTCTGATTATTTTGTGTAGATATAGAGAAACCCTAACATGACAGTTCATAACAGTTGTATGAATAGAATGTTTTATCTTAGAACACATTTATAAATCTATAATTATTTAAAAGTAATTTATGAACGCAATAGCAGGAGTAATTTTTCATTTTATCGGAGGGTTTGCATCAGGAAGCTTCTACGTGCCTTACAAGAAAGTAAAGGACTGGTCTTGGGAGGCCATGTGGATACTTGGTGGTTTATTTTCTTGGATCATCGTCCCGCCTATTGCAGCGTATTTGACAATTCCGAATTTTGTAGAGATTATCCAAAATACGGATTCAAGTATTTTGGGATATACCTTTTTATTCGGTTTGTTATGGGGTATCGGGGGCCTTACCTATGGATTGGGAGTACGTTATCTCGGCGTTTCCTTAGGGAGTAGTGTGATTTTGGGATTAAGCATGGTTTTTGGTTCACTCATGCCCGCGATTTATTATTTTTTCAATAAAGCAGAGGGTAAGCATGGTATAGATTATTTTTTTACCACCAATGCAGGTATCTGCGTAATGGTTGGTTTATTAATCTGTATTCTAGGTATTTATTTCTGTGGAAAAGCCGGGGTGTTAAAAGAAAGAGGCCTTGCTAACCTATCTGGTGAGGCACAGTTGGAATATAAATTTGGCATGGGTATTACCGTAGCTATTATCTCCGGAATATTGAGTGCCTGTTTTAACTTTGGTATAGAATCGGGTAAACCGATGGCAGAAGTTGCCAATCAACTTTGGAAATCAGTTAATCCCAATGAAGGAGAATTTCTATACCAAAATAATGTAACTTATATCGTGATACTTTGGGGAGGGTTTACGACAAATTTCATTTGGTGCCTGTATCTACTGGCTAAGAATAGAACATTTTCAGATTATAAGAAATCTTCAGCGCCATTGCGTAAGAATTTCTTACTGTGTGCATTAGCAGGTACAACATGGTATTTGCAGTTTTTTTTCTACGGTATGGGCGAGAGTAGATTAGGAAACGGAGCAAGTTCATGGATCCTACACATGGCATTTATCATTTTGATTTCAAATGCATGGGGTGTATTCCTGAAAGAATGGAAAGGCGTGAGTAAAGCTACCTATCGCTCTATTATAGCTGGTATTGCTGTCATCATTTTATCCATCTGTATTGTTGGATTTGCAAAGACATTGGAATAATAACTTTTAAAATTATATTGGTGTGAAAACATATAAACACGTAAACTATTTGTGGGACGAACAAAAAGCAAAAGCGCTTGAAGGAGATGAAGTTGCCTTGTTATTGTATCGTTCTAATCTACTGGGGTCTGACCTAAGAATTACCAACTATGGTGGTGGTAATACCTCATGCAAGCTTATAGACAAGGATCCGTTGACAGGTGCGGAGGTAGAAGTGATGTGGATCAAGGGGTCGGGTGGCGATATCGGGACGTTAAAAAAATCAGGCCTTGCAGCTTTGTACGTCGAGCGCTTACGCAACCTCGAAAAAGTATACAGAGGCATCGAGCACGAAGACGAAATGGTGGAGCTATTCAATCACTGTATCTTTGATTTGGATTCTAAAGCGCCTTCCATTGATACGCCTTTACACGGATTTTTACCTTTTAATCATATTGACCATTTACATCCCGATGCAGCCATCGCCATAGCAGCGGCAAAAGATGGAAAGCAAATCACGCACGATCTATTCAACGGTACGATTGGATGGGTAGATTGGCAAAAGCCGGGATTTGATCTCGGATTGCAGTTACGCGATTGTTTAGCGCAAAATCCAGGGATCCGCGGTATTATGTTGGGCTCTCATGGTTTATTCACCTGGGGTGATACGGCTTACGAAAGCTATGTGAATTCGTTGGATGTTATTGAGACCTGCGCCGAATATCTAGAAGAAAATTACGGTAAGAATAGACCGGTCTTTGGCGGACAAAAAGTAGAAAGTCTTTCACAAGATGGACGCCAACAGCAAGCTGCCAAATTAGCTCCCATTTTAAGAGGTTTTTGTTCTAGCGAGCGCCATATGATCGGTCATTTTTCCGATAACGAAAAGGTACTAGAATATATCAATTCCAATGATTTGGAAAGATTAGCACCGTTAGGGACGAGCTGTCCAGATCACTTTTTAAGAACGAAAATTCAGCCATTAATCTTGAATTTAGATAAAGAGGAAGATTTAAGTGATGCCGAAGCCATCAAGACTAGACTTCTTCCGCTTTTCGAAGATTATCGGGAAATGTATACCGACTATTACGAGACATGCAAGCATGATAATAGCCCAGCTATCCGTGATAAAAATCCCGTGATTATCCTGTATCCGGGTGTAGGTATGTTTGCTTTTGCGAAAGATAAACAAACCGCACGCGTGGCGGCCGAGTTCTATACCAATGCTATCAATGTAATGAAAGGCTCTGAAGCTGTTAGCGAATACACGTCGCTGCCACGTCAGGAAGCTTTCAATATTGAATATTGGTTGCTCGAAGAAGCCAAATTGCAACGTATGCCAAAACCAAAAGCATTATCTGGAAAGATAGCTTTAGTGACAGGCAGTGCCGGTGGGATCGGTAAAGCGATTGCTAAGAAATTTGCCAGCGAAGGCGCAGTTGTCATTTTGAATGATATGAATGCCGAAAGATTAGCTACGGCCGAAGAGGAGTTTATCGGTATCTTCGGAAAAGACGCTGTAACAACAGCTGTATTGGATGTAACCAATGAAGAGCAGATTGTAGAAGCATTAGCAAAATCTGCATTGACTTTTGGCGGAGTAGATATCATTGTCAATAATGCAGGTCTGTCCATTTCCAAAAGCATCGAAGATCATACCCAAAAAGACTGGGATTTATTGTATGATGTGTTGGTAAAAGGTCAATTTTTAGTGACCCAAGCTGCTACCCGTACCATGAAAGCACAAGGTGTCGGTGGTGATATCATTAACATCGTCAGTAAGAATGCACTCGTTAGCGGCCCAAATAATGCCGGATATGGTAGCGCGAAAGCGGCCCAATTACACCTAAGTAGATTAAACGCAGCCGAATTGGGTGCCGCAAGTATACGGGTTAATGTCGTAAACCCAGATGCGGTGATTTCAGATAGTAATATCTGGGCTGGCGGATGGGCAGAAGGTCGTGCAAAGGCATATGGTATCACGGTCGAAGAACTTCCTGGATATTATGCTAAGCGCACCTTATTGAACGAAATAATTCTACCAGATGATATCGCGAATGCATGCTTTGCCTTTACCGGAGGCCTGCTGAGTAAATCAACAGGAAACGTATTGAATGTCGATGGCGGTGTAGCCATGGCATTTACAAGATAATTCATTTTTGTTTGTTTTAGGTGTTGGAAATAGTTTTTATTTTCCAGCACCTTTATTTACCAATAAAAAGTATAACTTTTTACTTTTAAAGAGTGAAGTTTTTAACTTTTGAATTTTAACTTTTTACTTTGAAAAATGAGAATAGAACAACAAGTAATAGATCAGCATAACCAAAAGCTTGAAGCGAAGCATCGCCGTGCTTTTAATTATATTTCCGAAGAGGTTTCCGACGTAGAAGCACTTTTGGAAAAGGTACAGCAATTTCAGATTGCTATTCCAAGTTGGGCGTTAGGTACCGGTGGTACACGATTCGGACGCTTTACAGGCAAAGGCGAACCTTCTTCTTTAGAACAGAAAATTGAAGATGTAGGTTTGTTGCATGCATTAAATAAATCGAGTGGTGCTATCTCATTGCACATTCCATGGGATATTCCAAAAGATGCTGATAAAATAAAAGACCTTGCTGCATCATATGATTTGGTGTTTGATGCCGTTAATTCCAATACCTTCCAGGATCAACCAGGGCAAGAATACAGCTACAAATTTGGCTCGTTGCAACACGTAGATCCCACAGTGCGAAAACAAGCCGTTGATCACAATATTGAGGTGATCAAGCATGGTATCGCCCTGGATTCAAAAGCACTTACCGTGTGGTTGGCCGACGGCTCTTCTTTTCCTGGACAGTTGAATTTCAGGGAAGCATTTCAAAATACCCTAGAAAGTCTAAAAGAAATTTATAAACATCTGCCGGAAGATTGGAAAATGTTTGTCGAGTACAAAGCATTCGAACCTAATTTTTATTCTACGACCATTGCCGATTGGGGACAGTCCTTATTGCTAGCAAATAAATTAGGAGATAAAGCGTATACCTTAGTCGACTTAGGACACCATTTACCCAATGCAAATATCGAGCAGATCGTTTCCTTATTATTGATGGAAGGTAAATTAGCCGGATTCCATTTTAACGACAGCAAGTATGCTGACGATGATTTGACAGCAGGCAGTATCAAGCCATACCAACTATTTTTGATTTTCAATGAATTAGTTGATGGTATGGACGCAGCAGGAATCGATCACGCGACAGGGCTGGGATGGATGATTGATGCTTCGCACAACCTGAAGGATCCCTTAGTGGATTTGTTGCAATCCGTCGAAGCAATTAAGATTGCCTATACACAGGCGTTGATGGTAGATCGCAAAGCGTTAAGGGCTGCACAGCAAGCCAACGACGTGGTAAAAGCACAAGAAATATTACAAGGTGTTTTCCGTACAGATGTACGTTCGATCGTTGCCGAAGCCAGACTGAGAAGTGGTGGTGCCTTGAATCCGGTAGGATTATTTGAAGAAGCAGCAGTAAGAACCAAATTGATAGAAGAAAGAGGTAGTAATTCTGTTGCTACAGGTTTATAGCGGTTTTAATTTTTTGATTTTTTACTTTTTAATTTATTATGCGCATTCCGGTTGTTGCAATTTTTGATGTAGGTAAGACAAATAAGAAGCTTTTTTTATTCAACGAACATTATCAGATTGTATTTGAGAAATCGGCTCGCTTTTTAGAAACAGAAGATGAAGACGGCGATCCTTGTGAAAATCTGGAAAGCTTAAGGCTTTCCGTATTTGATTCGCTGCACGAAGTATTTCGACGTACGGAGTTTGATATCAAGGCCATCAATTTTACATCATATGGCGCAAGTTTTGTGTACCTCAATGAGAGCGGACACCCACTTACGCCACTCTATAACTACCTTAAACAATACCCCCAGGAATTAGAGAAAGACCTTCATGTAAAGTATGGGGGAGTTGAACAGTTTTCATTAACTACAGCTTCCCCTTCATTAGGTAGCCTCAATTCAGGGCTTCAGGTATATCGCATTAAAGCAGAGAAACCCGACGTATTTGAGCGGATGAAATATGCCGTACATTTGCCCCAGTATTTGAGTTTTTTGGTTTCCGGACAGATGTATTCGGATATGACCAGCATCGGTTGTCATACCGCGCTGTGGGATTTTGATGCGAAAGATTACCATCAATGGGTAAAAGATACTGGAATTGCACAAAAGCTTGCGCCCATTGTACAGGGAGACGAGGTTTTTCCAGCCACCTTTCCGGGGAGTACCTACAAGGTCGGTGTTGGATTGCACGATAGCTCATCGGCATTAATCCCGTATTTGCTCAACTTTCATGAACCTTTTGTCCTTATATCGACAGGCACATGGTGCATTTCACTGAATCCGTTTAACGATAGTCCGCTTACTAAGGAACAATTGGATAAGGACTGTCTTTTTTACCTAACCTACGCTGGTACACCTGTCAAAGCTTCCCGGTTATTTGCCGGCTACGAACACGAAGTTCAGACCAAACGTATCGCCGAACATTTCGGTACGACTACCGCCCGTTTCAAAAGCATAGAAATCGATTGGTCTATCATCGATAAGCTAAAAGAAGAAAATCCGTCCAGGAATTTAGATACCTTCTCCAAAAGAGAATTAAATCAATATACAGACGTTGTAGAAGCCTATCACGGTCTGATTATCGATCTCGTGAATGCACAGGTCGATTCTACCCGACTGATTTTATCCTCGCAGCATGTAAAAAGGATCTTTGTGGACGGTGGCTTTAGTAAGAATAATATTTATATGACTTTACTTGCACGGGAATTTACCGATGCCGAAGTATATGCCGCCTCGATGGCACAAGCCACGGCAATAGGAGCAGCCTTAGTTATACATCAGCATTGGAACAGCCACCCGATTCCAAATGATATTATAGAATTACGGTATTTTAGAGGTAGATCCTGATTTCATCAATCGCATAAATCCGCGACACGATAGTGATCAGATCAAACTGTGCCAGAACGTAGATCGCCACATCATTCTTCCTCGCGACGACATTAAGGTTAGAGCCTGTTTACTGTGGTAGGCAGGCTTCGTCGATTTTTCCGCGCAGTAATGTAGTCCATAAGCCCGTCATCGCGAACCTGAGGCACGATGGTGTGGCGATCTTTTCAAACTTTTTGCTTTAATTTCCCTGAGGGAGACGACCATTGATTGTGCAGGACGGTTCAGGTTGCGAAACTCGGATAAACCAGCTAATTTCGCTATACTAAACATTACCCAATCGTACCTTATTTAATGTTTTAAAAGATTATGAACTTAGTTACTACCCGAAAAGCAATAGGTTTACTCCTTATGATGTTACTTGGTACAGCCTATGTACAAGCAAGCGAAATACTAATGGATTTTTCATTTTCCAAGAACAGCAGGTCACAGATTACCATTAAGCATCCGCTTGTTTATGAGTCCAAGGCAGGTTATGGTTTCGATCTCGGAACCGAAGGCAATTTAGCTATAGTTAAAGGCAAGAAAGGCTACCTATCCAGCAATAAGCCGTTTTATTTTTCGGCGCAGGTGCCCGAAGGGAATTATAAAATAACGATAACCTACAAGAATATCGGCAAAACCTATATCAGTACAGTGCGATCCGAATCCAGACGCTTGCAGTTGGAAAATGAAAAGATCGACCATAAAACCGGTCTTCAACGCTCCTTCGTAGTGCATATCAAGAGCCCTGAGATCAGTGCCGGTAGAGTTGTCGGCTTAAAGAAACCCAGAGAAGTCGAAAAGTTAGATTGGGATAATAAATTGACCTTAGAATTTCAGGGCGAAAATCATATCGAACGTATTCGGATTGAGAAAGTAAACGATGCAGTTACCGTATTCTTAGCCGGAAACTCTACAGTTGTCAATCAGGAAGATGAACCCTGGGCATCCTGGGGGCAGATCATCCCGAGGTTTTTTGATACACATGTCGCCGTTGCTAATCATGCCGAATCGGGCCTTTCATTAGGATCTTTTCTCTCTTCAAGGAGGTTGGAAAAGATCTTATCCGTCGCCAAACCCGGAGACTATTTATTTGTCGAATTTGGTCACAATGATCAGAAAGAAAAGGGTGAAAATGCAGGGGCTTATAAATCCTATTCCGAGCGTTTGCGTCTTTTTGTCGACGAATTTCGATCGAAAGGCGGGGTGCCCGTTATTGTTACCTCGACAGCAAGACGATCTTTCGATGCAAATGGCACACTGATACATACGCTAGGAGATTTTCCCGATGCGGCGCGCAAGGTAGCGGCAGAGCTGCAAGTCCCGCTAATTGATCTTAACGAGATGACCTCTAATTTTTACACCGCATTAGGTGTAGAAGGATCGAAAAATGCATTGGTGCATTATCCCGCTAATACCTTCCCAAACCAAACGGAAGCCCTGCAAGACAATACCCATTTCAATACCTACGGTGCTTATCAGATTGCGAAGATGGTGTTGCAGGGTATTGTTTCGAACGATATCGCACTAAAGAAATATGTGACTGATTTCAGCAGATACGAACCTGCAAAGCCCGATGCCTTCCAAGACTGGTATTGGCCGCTTAGCATTAAAAATTCTGTGGTTAAACCGGATGGGAATTAACCTGCCACTCCATTCTTTGTGCAAAAATTGTTGGGGTCATACATAGTATATGAAACCAAAATTAGTTTTTTCATAGATTTTGTTTTTAAGGGTTATATAGTGAATACAAATTGATCAAGTGTAACCGATTTATGTTTGTAATTTATTGATATAAAGTTGTTTTTGATGATCGATTTTTGCAACGTGTGCTGTCCTGTCCATTCCGATATCTTTTTTTATGATAAATTTTATTTTCATTAAAAGCGTTTAGCGCCCTTTTTAGCAAGTGTTTTTTTGACGTTATAGCATTTTGCCTTCTTTTTATAGCTTTTTATCAGGATAGCGCAGGTTGCGGGGATGCAATAAAGTAGATATATTCGTCTCAGTAAGTTTAACCAATTTATGCAAAACCAATAAGACATGAAAATCTTAACGAGCTATATCATTGCGTATTTTGTCCGATAGGAGAGTTGACTTCTAATGTATAATTTTTGTTTGAGCTTTTAACCTTATAAATCAGGCTATGTTTTTTAAATGATTTTTGTGACGTATATTCTTATTTCTGGTGATTGAGATAAGAATGAAATACTAAGATCGATACTTTTTATTCAATTATTTACTTGTTTAATACTAAATCTAACTTAATTATGAAACGATTTCTTTGGTTGGGAATAATTTCTTTTATCACGGCTATTTCTTTGGCCTTTATGGCAGCGGATGGAAATCGCATTGTACTGATTGGAGATTCGACCGTACAGAGCGGACAAGAAGATCGAGACAATGCAACATTATGGGGCTGGGGCACCGTATTGAAACAGCTGTACGGAGGCGCTGCGGTCAATATCGATAATCAAGCTGAAGCGGGCACCAGTAGCCGTACCTTTTATAGGGATAATTTTCCAATGGTATTGGAAAGTTTGGCAGCGGGCGAAGTTCTGTTATTGCAGTTTGGACATAACGATGTCGGTTCCGTTACAGGCGACGGGAAATCCAGCTTGAAAGGTATCGGGAATGATACCCGTACTGTCGTTCGTACATCTGGCGAACAGGAAGTAGTTCATACTTACGGATGGTATCTGCGTCAGATGGTACAGGAAGCGAAAAAGAAAGATGTAAGAGTTGTAGTAGTTTCGCCCGTACCTAAGAATTACTGGAATGAAGAATTTGTTGCTAGAGATGTAGAAGAATACGCGCTATGGGCAAGACAGATTGCCACAGAGGAAAATGCAGATTTTATGGACTTGCACAATCTGGTTGCAGATTTGTATGATTTCATGGGGCAGCCAGCTGTAAACGCGTATTTCCCGGGTGATGCCTTGCATACCAGCAAAGAAGGTGCAACGGAGACTGCAAAAATTGTTTACCAGCGGCTAAAAGACCTAGGTATTGTTGTCGAGGGTAATACAAACGAAAATATCTGGGAGTTGTTGGGATCTGAAGAGGAGCTATCCGATGTCGCAAGTGCTTATGGGGCCGTTGTTGGACGTGTAGAAGGTGGGGTAGAAGTACCTTATGCCGTTTTCACGAATACGAGCGGGATGGTGGTTAAAAAGAGAAATACATCAGGACAGTGGGAGCAGGTAGGTGATATACTGACAGATTATAATTTTGTCAATACCGCTAATAGACAGCCTATCGCACAGGCGTTTCTGCAGGTGAGTAAAGATAACGTA
>NZ_MU158690.1:647514-921132 GCF_015209965.1 Sphingobacterium pedocola
GGAGCAAGTAGTAGACCTTATTTGGTCTATTCACCTATCGAATCGCCATCGTGGACCAGTTTGCTAATGGCTTCCCATAATAGCTCGGTGAGTGAACAGGTCGTGGTAGATGTTGCGGGCAATGTGACCATAGCCCATCTGGAAAGCTGGGCCAATATTTATGTCTATCACTTAGCAAAGGACAAGATTGCATCTATTTCTTCAGCGAGCCCATTGACTACAGGAAGTTTCCGGACTTTGGGGCAGCCCACTAGTAGTATTGTGGATGCCGGTTCCCGCCTGTCGATGAGTTTATCGCCAAATGGTAAACCGTATATTATTTATACGAAAGCCAACTCGGGAGGGACAGTGACGCCTGTTATTCAACGTTATCATTTAATCCCTGATATGTCTATTCCGGATGAAGAACCTGAACCAGAGACCGATCCGGATGCCGAGGAAGTTGTGACAACGCCAAAACAAGTGGAGGCATTGGACAGAGGTCTTGTGGCTGTTCGTGGAGGCAAAGATAACGTATTGGTCAGCTGGCGACTATTGGGTAACGAATCCATGGATTTAGGATTCAATGTTTACCGAGACGGGATTAAATTGAATACAGAACCGATTATCAATTCAACAAATTACAGGGATCAAACTACTGAGAATGGCAAATATATTGTGGTGCCCGTTATAGGCGAGGACGAAGGAGAATCCTCTTATGAAGCTACAGTTTGGACGCAAGGGTTCTTGTCAATTCCGTTGGATATGCCTCCTACAGGTGTATCACAGAATGGTAGCCCCTATACACATACAGCGAATGACTTGAGTGTGGGTGATTTAGATGGCGATGGTGAATATGAGGTGATCGTAAAATGGGAACCTACATTAACCGGAGATAACGGAAATGGACAACGTGGTAAAGTCTATTTTGATGCCTACAAGTTAGACGGTACCAAACTATGGCGTATCGATATGGGTATCAATGTCCGTGCCGGAGCACATTATACCCAGTTCTTGGTATACGATTTTGATGGTGATGGCAAAGCTGAATTGGCAATGCGTACATCCGATGGTACGGTAGATGGTACGGGTGTCGTCATCGGTGACGGAAGTGCAGATTATAGAGAACCGAGTGGTTTTATCCTTACGGGTCCTGAATACCTGACCATATTTGAAGGTGCTACCGGCAGAGCCATGGCATCAGTTGACTATGTTCCAGAAAGGGGACGCGTGGCCGATTGGGGAGATGGCTATGGAAACCGCGTTGACCGTTTTGTTGCTGCTGTAGCTTATTTGGATGGGCAACGTCCAAGTATGGTATTCGGTCGCGGGTATTATACACGTATGGTACGTGCAGCCTGGGATTGGCGAGATGGTAAGCTTACGCAAAGATGGGTGTTTGATACCAATGACAGAGGAAACGAATCTTACGAACATTCTGGTAACCACCAGATGTCGGTCGCCGATGTGGACAACGACGGAAAAGACGAGATCATCAATGGCGCTTCCATCATCAATGATAATGGTAAACGTTACTCGAATACCGGTAGAGGCCATGCTGATGCATTGCATGTGAGCCGGATGGATCCCGATAAACCGAATCAAATGATCTGGCAGCCGCATGAGTCGGTAAGTACCTACGGGGACGCGGCGATTTTACTAAGAGACGCCAGAACGAATGAAAGTATTGTAAAGGTAGAAGCGAGCAGAGATATCGGACGTGCCATGGCAGCAGATATTGACCCGCGTTATAAGGGTTATGAAATGTGGAGCGCGGCTGGTGGACTGTACAACGTCAGTGGTTTGCAGGTTGCTACTACACACCCTAGTTCGATGAACTTTGGTATCTGGTGGGATGGTGATTTATTGCGTGAATTATTAGATGGTACATCAATCTATAAATGGGATTATTTAACAAATACGCAAAAAAGAGCAGTGGATTTTAGTCCTTACAATGTGGTATCCAACAATAGTACGAAAGCAACGCCGGGATTAAGTGCGGATCTCTTAGGAGACTGGCGCGAGGAAGTAATTTTCCGCACAGAAGACAGTAAGGAATTGTTGTTGTTTTCCACTGCGATACCAACAGACCATAAGCTATATACATTAATGCACGACCCACAGTATCGGGTTGCGATTGCGTGGCAGAACTCATCGTATAACCAGCCACCACACCCTAGTTTCTATCTGGGTGCAGACATGCAGCCTCAAGAAGCGCCGAATGTCGAATTGGTTGAATTGGTGAAGAAGCAACAGGAAATAGATTTTCCAGCTTTAGGTGAAAGTACCTATAATATAAAGCAATTATTACCGCAGGCAACTGCAACGTCTGGATTGATGGTGAAATATACGAGCGACAATCCCAATGTAGTAACAGTTGAAGGACAGCGCCTAAATTTTGTCGGTGTAGGCTCGGTTAATATAACCGCTACGCAGAGCGGAAATGTTGCTTGGGAACCTGCAGATGCGGTAACCAAACCGCTTGTCATAAATAAGGGCGTTCAGACAATCAGCTTCGAACCACTTCCAACGTTGACCGTGGGCGACAAACCGTTTGCTCCAGTAGCAGAGAGCAGTTCTGAGCTACCGGTTACATTCCAGACACAAGATCCCGCCTTGGCTACGATAGTGAGCAATGAGATTCTTGTGCTTGAAGAAGGTAGAGCGGAAATAGTGGCACAACAGGAGGGTAACGCCCTTTGGTCGGCTGCAGATCCCGTTGTTCAGCAACTCGAAATATTAGCGATGCCCGCAATGGAGGTCGTAAAAGTGATCACACCAAACGGAGATGGAGATAATGACGTATTGATTGTGCGCGAAATTCAAAGGTATCCAGAAAATACCTTCCGTATATTTAATCGTCAGGGTCAGCAATTGTTCCATTTAGATGGGTACAATAACGTCGATCGCGTGTTTGAAGGTAGGGACGCATCCGGTAATTTATTGAATGACGGAACCTATTTCTTCAAACTGGAATGGATCCAAGAGGGCAAAAAAGTACATCAGAACGGATGGTTTTACTTAAAACGGTAATCGCGAAGCACCGATGAATACAGCTAATAAATTAAGTAATAATGAAAATTATATTCCAATGAAATATCCATGTCGCACAGGCTGCACAAACACGAATGAATATAGTTTGGATATTCCATATGGCAGAAAAAAAGCAAATTATATACATATGAAATATATAGGATATTTAAGCCGTATATTATGTACGGTACTTATGATAAATTTACTGTTACTAGAGGTCAATGCCCAACAACAACTTGGCTCCTATTTACAGTACCAGCAACATCCTGAGCAGGTCAATCCAGCGTACACCCTTTCCGCCGAACAGGGCAAGCTGTATAGTATCGGGCGTAAGCAATGGATGGGGATAGACGGAGGTCCTGTTACTATGCTTGTCGGTGGCCACTTTAAAACAAAAAGTGAACGGTCTTCTCTCGGATTTAGCGTTCTGTTTGATAAAATCGGTCCCGAAAAATACACCGAGGCCAATGCATTTTATGGACATTCCATCCGTCTATCAGACAATGATTATATCGGGGCTACGGTAGGCTTGGGCGTACGGTTCTACAATGTTAGATTCGCATCACTCGAACAGAGTGATGTGTCTCTGCGGGAGGATATCAATGAAAAAGTGGGTAGCCTAAATCTTTCCTTTATGTATTATAGACCAGAGCAATTCTATGTCGGTGTGACATTACCTCGTTTTGGTACCGGTGAATTTAAGGAAGTGGAAGTCTTCCGGGAAAACTACTCCGCAATAGCTGCTTACCTTTTTGCAATAGACGATGGCATGCATATAAAAGCTGGTACCTGGTTGTCATGGATGGATAATAGCGAGATGCTAGGGAATTTCTCCGCCACGGCGTACTTTAATCGGAAGTTAGGAATCGGCGTTAATTATAACAGCAGTAAAGAGTTTGGTGGGATGGCCAGTTTTGCGCTCAATGATAAGCTGAAATTCGGTTACGGTTATGGATTTGGAGTTGGAAGGACAACTATGGCTGGTGCCCGTAATGGTACACATGAAATATCCCTAAGTTATCATTTTTCAAAGGGATCTAAAATTAACCTCCTTTAATCCAATTTCATCGTTGAAATAAGGTGTTTTTTGAGGAATAATTCAGGATAGCGCAGGTTGCTGAAACCGGTAACCTTTTGTAATATTGATGAAACAATAGCAATTGTGCCGATTAACATTTTAACCGACGACCTGATTTTACGAAGTATGATAGCTAACCAAAAAAATAAAAGAACGAATAGATAGCGCATTGAGCGAAATTTTTTAATAATTAATAAACCTATAAAGCTTATTTTATGAGTTTTTACCGATTACAACTTTATTGTATAGTATTTGTCCTTACATGTGTAGGCTGTCGAAAAGCGGCCTTTGATGAGTATTATGGCCGCCCGGAGTGGTTGGCGAGCCCTATCTATCAGCAGTTAGACTCCATGGGCGATTTTAAAAGTTTCCTGTATTGTATCGAACTTGCTGGCTATACCAATACCTTAGGCTCTGCAGGGTCGTGGACCGTTTTTGCACCAACAGATGTCGCATTTGCCCAGTTCATGGACGAGCAGGGCATCGGCAGTCTTGATGATATCAATAAGACCTTAGCGGAAAAAATAGTACGGATGTCGATGGCCTATGATGGAGAAAGGGTCGAAAAGCTAAACGACTATTTTTCACAGCAAGGTTGGCTTCCCGGCTTCGCGTATCGACGTCGTGCCGTGTATTACGATTTCGTGGAAGAGGAGACCACCACTGACGGGAAAACCCGAATGATCGTGTCGACCAACCGACAACCCGATGCGGGTTACGTAGCCACGGACAACAATAATAAACACCTGACCTATTTTTTTAATGCTTATATGGATACCAGAGGCTTAGGTGCGGCAGACTACAATGTCTTTTACCCCGAGTCACAATATACCGGACTGAATATAGGTGGCGCACAGATTGATCCAAAACGACATAATATTATCGCTGAAAATGGTTATATACATGTCGTCGATAAAGTCTTGGCGCCAGAGCAAAGTATAGATCAGTATCTCCGTGGAAAGGAACAATATAGCGCATTCAAGGAAATACTGGACTTTTTTGCAACGTATAGCTATAATCAGAATGTATCGCAGCGCTACGCGGTGTTGAGTGGTAGAAAGGACAGTGTTTTTACCAAAGGTTATACTGCATTGGGAATGTCATTGAATAACGAGAACTACGCCAAAGAAGACTTTAACGATGCCCAAGTCAACAACAATTCGGTTACCGTACCAACCAATGAAGCCGTACGTGATTTCAGCAAGCGGGTGTTGTTAAAATATTACCCTTCAGGTACAACCATTCAAGACGTTTTTTATAGTAACAGTTCCATATTGGTGGAATTTATCAATTCACATTTCTATCAGACTCAGTTATGGCCATCGCGATTCGACACAGAGCGAAATAGTTTGAACGAAGCACCTAAAATTTCCAGGGCCAATATCAAAGAAGCTAAAATGCTTAGCAATGGTGCTTTTTATGGAGTTGATGCTTGTCAGAGTGCCAACGTATTTCAGTCGGTGTATGGAAATGTATTGTTGGATCCGAAATATAATCTGATGCAGACGGCCTTGGAGCGATTTGGCCTGAACCTTACACTAAAAATTCCAACATTACGCTATATGTTGGTGATGGTATCTGATCTGGAACTGAATAGAATAGGTTTTGAATACGATCCGTACAATACCACCGATCCAATCCGTTATAACGGAGCGCCTGGTACACCAAAGATGCGTGAGGTGATCCAAAATCAGATCATCCCTTTAGAAAACTATCCGATTCCAGATCTAAGTGGTTCGGGACTTTTGGAAGCATTTAGTGGAGAATACCTCATCTATGACAACAATAGATTATCTTCCAGTGGTACGTTGACACAAACGACAGCAAATGAACAGCGCGTTCGGATTGATTCGACCAACATTGGTACCGCGTTATCGGGGCCTTTGAATGGTATTGCTGTTTATAGCGCACGAGCAATGCTTTCTTCTGAGGTTCATGCCGGAAATTTTTTAAAATCGCTGGGCGCTGAGGAAGCTACGTCTCCGTATTTTAGATTTTTCAGCTACCTAAAAAATACGGATATGTGGTCCGAATCCGATGGGGTGATCAAAGGCGTCGAATTAGGCTTAAATTATACGCTCGTTATTCCCAACAACGAAGCTATTGACGAAGCTATCGCAAATGGTGATCTGCCTGCGGTGCCCAATCCTACCTCGGTTCTTGATATTGAAAAGACAAAGCGTTTTATACAATATCATATTGTACGCAATACCTTTGCTATCGACGGTAAGAAAACGGGTGCTTTTGAGACCTTATGCAAAGATATAGAAGGAACGATCCTTAGCATAACCATCACCCAAAATCAAACGAATAGTTTGCAAATACGTGACAATGCCAATCAAGTTACATCGGCCGATGTAACTAATAGCAATAGATTGGGACAACGCCTTTTAGTTCACTCTTTAAACGGTTATTTGCAAAATGGAATTTAACCAGACCATAATTATGATGAAGATTTTTAGATTATTTATTATTATAGGCTTGTTGATTGCCGTACATCAGGTGCAGGCGCAAAACGAGCCCCTGTTGACAGGAAAGGTGAGTGATCTGGCAACTGGCGAGGGGGTTATAAATGCCACGGTCATCCTGGTAGACCAAGACAACCGGACCATATCATCCACCATGACCGATGTGACCGGAAACTATGTATTGCGCGTGAGACAACCAAATTTGCGGATCATGGTCTCTTATACAGGATATAAAAGCTCACGTCCAGTGGCCGTCGGATCCCGCACCTCGATCAATATTGCAATAGAATCCGCGACGGCAGATATAGAAGAGGTTGTGATCAGTGCAAAAGGATCAGTCGATGATGGTACGGGTATGGGGCTTTCCAAATTCAGGAATACCGCATCGGTCGCAACCATCAATATGAAAGAATTAGAAGAACTGCAATCGGCTTCGATAGATCAGGCGTTGCAAGGTCGTTTGCCAGGGGTGGATATCAGTACCGTCTCCGGAGACCCGGGAGCGGGGATGCAAATCCGTATACGCGGTACATCTTCGCTTAACGGCGCCACCGATCCCCTGATCGTCCTAGATGGTATGCCTTACGATATTACGATTCCAGACGATTTCGATTTTGCGACTTCAGACGATAACGCATATGGACAGTTGTTAAATTTAGCACCTTCCGATATCCAGGATATATCCGTACTGAAAGATGCACAGGCAACCGCAGTTTGGGGCTCTCGTGCTGCAAATGGCGTGTTGGTTATTAATACAAAACGCGGTGCCTCGGGCCCACCTTCCCTAAATTATACATTTAAGGGCTCGTTTTCTAAGCAACCTAGCCCAATACCGTTATTGAGCGGAGACCAGTATACGACATTGGTTATGGAAGAATTTTACAATGCAGGACGCGTATTTGCCGGATCTGCCAGTTCCGAACAATTTCAATACGATCCCAATAATCCGTATACCTATCATAACTTTAGCAACAATACGGATTGGGTGAAGTCGATTACCCAACTCGGCTACTTTCAGGATCATAACATACAGATTCGTGGTGGTGGAGAGAAAGCCCGTTATTTAGCATCATTGGGTTATTTTAATCAGGAAGGAACAACCATCGGAACCGCAACCAATCGTCTTACCGCTCGGGTAAATCTGGATTATGTGGTTTCCGAACGGATTACTTTCCAGTCGGATGTAGCCTACACGCATACTTTAGTAGATGGACAATACCACTCTAGAGTACGTGATGTTGCTTACCGTAAGATGGCTAATCAAAGTATTTGGGAATTTGACGAATACGGACGTTCTACCGGAAATCTATTTACGCCAATCAGTACAGCACAGGGTACATTTAATGCTCTCCCAAGAAATCAGAATTCGACTTACAACGGTACGTACAATCCCTTAGCCATGTTAACAAATGGAGTAAACCAGCAATGGGGGGATATACTAAGTCCACGCTTTAATATCCGGTATAAATTGATTCCGAATGTTTTAGAATTCAATACAGCGTTGTCTTTGAGCATCAATAACAATAAGACCAAGACATTTTTACCACAGTCTGCAACAGGTAGACCTTTTACAGAGAACACGGTCAACATGGCCTCCGACTCAGATTTCGATCAGTTCTCGATGAATACCAAGACGAACTTGTTATACACACCAACCCTAGGTGAAGACCATTTGCTTACTGTAAATGCGTCGTTGCAGTCGACAGAGTCCCGTCGTACATTACAAGGTTTGAAATCAACGAATACTGCCTCCTCCTTTCTACAGGATCCGAGTATTCCGTCGCGTACATTAACTGGAGAAGCCACTTCTTCCATTGGGGAATCACGTTCCATGGGTGTCATGGCACAGGGAAACTATGTGTTTAAAAATCGGTATATCCTTGCCGGAAGTGTGCGTATGGACGGCAATTCAAAATTTGGCCCAGCCAATCGATACGGTGTTTTTCCAGCGGTATCAGGAGCTTGGCATATAGGCGAAGAAAAATTCTTGAAGGACATCAAAGAAATAGACCAAATTAAGTTGCGGGCCAGCTGGGGGAAAAGTGGGAATGCTCCACGTAATGATTATTCCTATATCAATATTTATAGATCGTATGATTATGCTTATTTAGGCGAAAATGGCGTTGGAACCTCCAATATCGAATTGGCAAATCTGAAGTGGGAAACAGTGACCCAATCAAATCTAGGACTGGATGTTGAGTTGTTTGATTACCGGCTCACATTAGGTGGAGAGATTTATCGTCGAAGAACCACTGATCTAATGATGGATAAAATACAGGTGGCCACCTATAATGGGTTTAGCGAGCTTAGTATGAATGTGGGCACTATGGACAATGACGGTTGGGAAGCCAGTATAAATTATTTTCCGGTACGCAATAGCAAGTGGAATGTCAATGTTAATTTCAATATCGCACATAATACCAATGTGATACGTGAGATATCACCGTTATATCCTCGGGAAAGTGCTAAAAATTCCTTGACCAATAAGGCATTTTTTACCTATTTTCAAGAAGACAATCCTTTTGGTTCATTCTACGGTTTCCGTTACCTCGGGGTATATAAGGATCAGGAAGCTACCATTGCCAAAGACGCTCGTGGAAACAATATCGTGAGTCCAGATGGGGAAGAGATCTATATGCGCTTCAATTATCCGACAGTAGATTATGTGTTCCAACCGGGAGATGCCATGTACGACGATATTAATAATGACGGTGTGATAAACGAGAAGGACGTAATTTACCTTGGTAACAGCAATCCAAAATTGACAGGTGGTTTCGGTTTTTCGGTTAGTTATAATCAACGATGGAAGTTAAGTTCCTTTTTTAACTATCGCCAAGGGTTAGATATTATCAATGGAACGAAAATGAATACGACAGACATGTTGGGTTTCGACAACCAAAGTACCGCTGTATTACGGCGTTGGCGCAATCCGGGGGATGTTACTGATATTCCAAGAGCTGTCTATGGGACGGGGTATAACTCGCTAGGTTCCAGCCGATATGTAGAAGACGCCTCGTTTATACGTCTGCGCTCGCTGACCTTAAAATACGATTTTGGTAGAGAATTTTTGGATAGAATCCGGATAGGGAGCTTAGGAGCTTACGTCACGGTGGAGAATCTCTTCACGTTGACACGCTATACAGGTCAGGATCCCGATGTAGGTGTACGGATTAGAGACGCATTTTCGACACTGATCGACAATTCCATGACGCCGCCTTTAAAAACCGTAACATTAGGTATAACTGCTAGATTTTAAAAAGATGACAAGAAAAAAAATATATCAGGCTTTGCTCGCGTTCGCATGTTTGGCGAGCTTACCTTCCTGTTCAAAATGGTTGGACTTACAGCCACAGGACGGGATTACCAAAGGGGAGTTTTGGCAGACGAAGGAGGATGTACGGGCTGCATTGTATGGTATTTATTCTTCCTTAAATGCAGGTCTTGTAGAGCAACGTATTTTTCTTTGGGGCGAGTTGCGTGCCGACATGATCGAAGTCACGCCGCTGGGCTCTGATGACTTTCGTTTCGTGAAAAATGTGAATATATTGAGTACGAATAGTGTAGCTGCGTGGGGAGCTGTATACAGTACGATCAATGATTGTAATTTATTGATTGATTTCGCCAAAGACGCCAAGGCTACTGATCCAACATTTACCGATGCGGCATATAACACCTATGTGGGTGAAGCCCTAGCGATCCGGAGCTTGCTATACTTTTATCTCGTGCGTACATTTCGGGATATTCCGTTAAAACTGAAAGGCTCTTTTCGGGACAGCGATGTATTGACACCAACGGCACAAGTAACGGAAGCGGAGACCATTCGGCAGTTGATAGCCGATCTCAAAGAAGCTCAAAATTTAGTGCCAGATTATCATATACAACCCGAAGAGTCCGAATTGATCGGCGTATATGTGCCCGAAAGCCCGGTAAATAAAGGACGGATTACGAAACCGGCCGTAACAGCGCTATTAGCCGATGTGTACCTGTGGAACAGTGATTACGCACAAGCTGAAATTGAAGCAGATAAAATTTTGACCACCAATCGGTATCAGCTGACAGAGGGAGCCATACTTCCTATCTTTCAGGGGGGCACCGCGGAGACTATCTTTGAGATCAGTCACCGGGAATCGACTCCAAATATCCTGTCTTTACTGCTAACTCTTTCCCCTCCATTTGCAGCCAACACCATGCTGATTAAAGAGGATGTCTTTGTGCCAAATACGGATGTAGATCCGAATTTAAGAGATCCACGGGGCGAGTCTTTTATATACAGTTCTGGTGGGCTGATTATGAAATATGGTACAGAGGAGAACCTGTATTCAAGTTTTCAGATTTACCGTATTTCCGATATAATGCTAATCAAAGCCGAGGCGATCAATGAACTCGGCAGAGGAGAAGAAGCGTTGACTATTATGGACGACCTGAGACTGAAGCGACGGGCATTGGCTGCCACAGCACCCGAACTGGGTAACGATGATAACGGCGGTATCGGTCGGTTTATATTAGCCGAGCGTGCACGGGAGTTTGCCTTTGAAGGCAAGCGTTGGTTTGACCTGCTCCGCTTTGCACGCAGGGATGACTATGCAAATATTGATATATTAACTGCGATGGTAGGGAAGACGGCCGATGTAACCGTGCAGCAGTCGGCTATCAATAAAATAAGACAAAGAGATAGCCATTACCTACCGATATCCGAAGATGAATTGAGCAAAGACCCTTTATTGAAACAAAATCCATTTTACCTAAAGTAACAGCGCTATGAAAACGAAATTGAAAAAGAATTGGGGCTATGGGCTGCTATGCGTAGCAGTCGTATGTTGCATCCAAGCCTGTCAAAAGATTAATTTTCGGGAAACGACAACAGAAGACGTAAATATTACCGGTTATCTGGATAACAATCCCGAGACCTATTCCCTGTTGTCGGATATTCTGTACCGGTCGAAGACAGCGGGCTATCTGGGTGCTTATGGAACCTATACGTTGTTCGCACCAGATAATGCGAGTGTCAGTGCTTGGATCAAGGAAAATGGAAAGAATTCGTTGGATGATTTTTCGGAAGATGAATTACTGAATTTTGTTAGATACCACGTGGTTCGCGATACGATTAATACCCTCCGTTTTACAGATGGAAAGATCAAGACACCTTCTCTCTTCGGCGAATTCTTATACACCGATGTACAGGATGGCGTATTTCGGGTAAATAAGGCTGCCTTCGTGAATAGGGCAAATATCTTGTGTGGCAATGGCTGGGTACATGGCATTGACCATGTATTGGTGCCTCCTCCGTTGAGCCTTGCCGAACTGGTGGAATCAAATTCCGGATACGCTATCTTTACCGAGGCACTCAAGGCGACTGGATTTTACGATACTTTGTATTATGAAAGAGGGATGGAAATCCCTGCATCAAAGCGCTTTCAGACGGTGATTGTCGAGTCCGACGCCGTTTTTCAGGAGCAGGGTATTATGGACTTTGCACAGTTGAAGGAAAAATATTCCCAGACCGGTGATCCTAAAAACCGTGCCGACAGCCTTTGGTTGTTTGTTGCTTATCATATCAGCAATAGCGGATTGTTTCTCGAAGATATTATTTCGGCCTCAAGTATCTATACGCTTGCGCCAAAAGAGATTATTAGCACGAAACTACAGGCCGGCAAGGTCTTGCTGAATGACGATGAGTTCAACGGCGTGATTGAACCGGGAGCAGAGCTTTTACGGGTAAACAGTGATGTCTTGGCTTCCAATGGTGTACTGCACGAAAGTGGTCAGGGCATCAGTATCAAAGTGCGTCAACAGACTCCTGTGTATTTTGATGTAGCCAGCTCGTCCGAATTAAGAAATGCACTAGGAGGCGCTTACGGGAATGCCGGAGGATTAATGACGCTAGTCGCCAACGGCGTGCCCATTGCCAATTCCTTCCGCTTCGACCGACATGATTACTTGACTATGGCCGATAATGTGTATCGTTATTATGGTGATCTGACCAACGTGCGACCATACGCCAATGGAGATTTCTTAGATCTTTCAGTAGGCCCCGGTACAGCAAACAGGGTTACATGGATTGAACTGAAGACCCCGTATCTGGTCAAAGGCCGGTATAAGGTGTGGATCTGTTACGCGCAGAACGGCAATGGTGTACCGATGCAGGTAACTTTCAATCCTGAAAAAGCAGATGAGCAGATACTTCCTAACGTCGTGTTCTTTAATCAGACACTTTCGGCATCTGGCATATCGAATGCTGATCGTGGACAACCTAATGCGGATAACCTGATGCTGGCGCAAGGCTACAAACGCTATATGGCCACAGTGAATGATTACAACCCCAATGGTCATATCGGTACCAAAGCGATGTCGGGTACGTACTCGGATGTTAATGTAGGGCGTCTTGCGGGCACCATTGAAGTCGAGACCACCGATCGGCATATTATTCGTCTAGAAGGGCTGGGTACATCATGGGGACAGAAATTTAATACGTATCTGGATATGATCCAGTTCATACCGGCAGATGATGTAGAGCAGATCTATCCAAGATTCTATCCTATTCCTGGCGAACTATTTTACAGACCACAATAATTTAGCAATTCAAATGCAATGAAAATATTATCAAGTAATTATATTATCGGTTTATTATTGTGCCTAGGTATATCTTCCTGTTCAGACAAGTGGGCAGATCATATCGGAAGCGGCGATGCACAGCAAAGTTTGTATGAGGTCGTGAATGACAATGCGCAGTTTTCTGCTTTTGCGGACCTATTGGAACGATCGGGCTATGCGGAGGATCTGAAAGCATCTAAAAACTATACACTGATTATTCCAACAAATGAAGCCGTTGAAGCGGTCAGGTCGAATTATGATAATTTTAACGATTCTACTGTTTTGCGCAGTTTTGTTGGCTACCATATCATTAATTCGATCTACAGTGTCAATGAGGCAACAGATACTGTAAAAGCAAAGAATTTTCGCAATAAATATGTGGAATTCACGCGAGGTGCTTTCGATGAAGTCGTGCCTACATCTCAAAATTTAACAGCAGGTAATGGTATCTATCATGTCGTACCTGCGGCGCTTAAGCCCTTGCAAAGTGTTTTCGATTTCGTCATGATAAACTTTTCGGAACTAGAGCAAGTGAAGGCCGTTAGCTCGTTTGATACCGTAATCACTGTCAATGCAGATGGAACGCGCATCCTGCGTATCAATTCGCTTTGGTTTACCCAGACACGTCAGCATATGACGCGCGAGGATAAAAAGATTACCTATTTCGTGCTGGATGACGAGTACTATAGTGAGGAATATAACAAATTGAGGCCTTACCATTCCACCAGTTATGCCGAAGATGGAGTGCGTCCCGATAGTACCACGACATTCTTTACCAAGAGAGCCCTGTTAAGTGATCTCATTGTCGAAGGAGAGCTCGGTGCGGAAGATCTAGATGCCGAGTTACTCGCTGTTTCTGGAACGAAATTTCGGGTGGATGCGGCTGATGTTATTTCGACGCACAAGACCAGCAATGGCCGGGTATATCGCGTAAAAAAACTGAATGTAGCACTTGCCGATCAGATTAAGGAGATTAAGGTCCTGGGGATACAGCCTGTAGGCTTCAAACAGAACGATAAGGCAGGAAATACATACTATAGAAATAAACGTGACCTGAATGGGGAACTGTACGATGACATCCAGATATACGACCATAAGGTTACCGCGTTCTATGCGAAATACAGAGCAAATAACCTGAATGTTGTAAAGTATAAGGTGTATGGTCGTGCGATAATGGGTCTCGCCGGTGATCCCCAGGTCACAGCATTTACGCAATATGTACATTTCTTTGATCCGACATTGGTATCTGCGAATGAGGTAGATCTCTATAAGCGTCCTGTCGTAAACAATCAAGACGTGAATGATACCCGAATGACCTTTACGGTCGAGCCGCGCAATCACGATGAAGTGTATCTAGGAGAAGTCATCCAGGACGAATTCGGTAGATTACCTTTATTGGTCATGTCCAATGGCACAGGCCCGATTATATTAGAGTATTTACGTTTTGTTCCGATATTACCATAACCAAACTAAATGATGATTAATAAGAATAAATTAATTAAGCTAGGGACATTTCTTTTCCTGACCACTGTTGCAGGAGGAAAGATATATAGTCAAACGGATCAGGTTACTGATCAACAGGTTTTGGCACAGCAGGCTAATCTTGTCAAGGTAAGCGGTACAGTCATTGATAGCCGTTCCGGAGAGCCGATAGCAGGAGCGAGGGTTACCTATGGAACTACCACTGCCAAGATAACGGATAACCGGGGACGATTTGAGCTTGAGCTCCCAGAGGAAGATGCTTTGGTCGAAGTCTCAATGGATGGTTATACCGCTAAACAGATACCGGTGTTATTTGACCGACCTATGGAAGTCGTGATATATCCCGCAAGTTACCCTTCGTTTTATAAGCAAACGACGACAGTCTTTGGATCGAATAGCCTAATGAACACCGCGGGAGCCATTGCGAAATATGATATAAATGCATGGGAACAGAACTCTGAAACCCTGGATAGCTACCTGCAGGGAAAATTATCAGGCGTTTCTGTCGTCCGTAAATCCGGAACTCCTACGATGGGGGCGAATGTCATGATTCGGAATTACAATTCCTTGTACACCAATAACCAACCCTTATATATTATCGACGGCGTGGTATATGCCTCGGAAATTCACAGTCCGTCGATTACAACGGGCCATGAAAACAATCCGCTGCAAAACATAGATGTACGCGATATTCAGGATATTACGATCCTTAAAGATGCGGTTTCAGCGTCGATATATGGAGCACGTGCGGCCAACGGGGTGGTGGTGATTAATACGAACCATGCCAAAGAGCTAGCTACAAAGATTGATTTTCAAGCCACCACAGGTATGAACTTCACACCAAAAGCTTTGCCTACGATGGCAGCTTATGCATATAGAAGCTATCTAAATGATGTGTTAGCCACTACGTCGCTTTCAGGCGAGGAGATTGGTGGGATGCCGTTCAACAATGATGACAGAAACTTTGAAGAGTATGCGCGGTATCACAACGAAACCGACTGGCAAAAGGAAGTGTTTAAAGGAAGTCAAGATCAGAACTATTATTTGAAAGTAACCGGAGGAGACAATATTGCAAAGTATGCACTTTCCGTGGGGTATAACAATGAAAAAGGAATCATCGACAATACGAATTCCGAGAAATACACGGCCCGCTTCAATGGTGATATGGAAATTACCAAAAAATTGACGGCGCAGACAAATATCTCCATGGGATATGGACAGCAGAACTTGAAGGATCAAGGACTTTCGCCCAAGACAAACCCTATTTTTCTCTCCTTGGTTAAGGCGCCTTTTATGCACCCGAATGAGGTATCTGCAGACGGAGGTGTTTCGCCGATCTATGCCGAGGCAGATATACTTAATATCAGTAATCCCCTGCAAATTATCCATAATGGAATCAACAACAAAAAATCGTATCGATTCCTCGGTTCTGTTGTTTTTGATTATAAATTCAATGAGCAGTTTAACCTGACGAATCTCCTAGCCGTGACCTACGACAAGGCACAGGAAGATTTTTTTGTGCCAAAGAAGGGCATTGCGCGTGATACCGTAAACAATATGGAAGTATTCAGCCGTCTCGGTACGCAGGTTGCACGTTACTTTGGTATTTCCAACGATATTCGTTTAAACTTTAGCAAAGATCTCGGGAACAGTAGCCAACTACAGGCAGCGGCAGGTTTTCGTTACCACAACCACGATGCCGAGCAGGATTATGCGTTAGGATTTAACTCGGCTACAGACCAGTTGGTAAGCATTGGGAATTCTACTGCCGCATCCCGTGTGTATGGAGGTCACATCGGTTCATGGAACAGCTTGACCACATATGCCTTGGGGAGCCTCACCCTCAAAAATAAATATATCTTCAATGGTTCTGTAGGCGTGGACGGATCCTCTAGGTTTGGTGATAAAGTCAAATCGAGTATAAAGATAGACGACAAAGCCTTCGGTATTTTTCCAGCAGTGGGAGCGGCTTGGATTCTTTCGAACGAGGATTTTCTAAAGAGCAACGCTAGCGTTAACCTGTTAAAGATGCGTGTCAATTATGGGGTTGTAGGGAATGATGATGTCGGAAACTACGCTGCAAGGCAGAATTATATATCACAGAATTTTCTGGGTGTGCAAGGGCTCGTACGGGAAGGACTGGCTAACCCTTACCTTAAATGGGAGAGCGTAGAAAAGCTTAATGCAGGGCTGGATGTTTCTTTTTTTCAGGAGAGATTGAATGTGAGCGTCGATGTGTATCAACATACAACGCGCGATATGCTTGTCTACAATAGAGGTAATGCATTGGCTGGTGTAGCGTATTATTTGTACAATAATGGCTCCATGCGTAACCGTGGCGTCGATCTCAATATCTTTGGGCGTGTGGTAGATCGTGCGGTGAAATGGGATGCCGGGCTAACATTGGGTACGTATCAGAATGAAATGGTATCCTTGCCCGAGACTTCCTTTACATCTTATGCCGGAGCTACCTTCATTACCGAAAAAGGATCTCCAGCCAACTCTTTCTACGGCTATAAATTTGATGGCGTATACAGTACAGAAGCGGAGGCGCAAGCGGCAGACCTCGGGATTTTGGATATCGCAGGCGAAAAGGTTCCTTTCAACGCGGGAGATGCCCGGTTTGTAGATAAGAATCGCGATGGGATCATCGATGAAAGCGATCGTTTTATACTGGGTAACCCCATTCCCGATTTATTTGGAGGGTTGAATAATACCATTAGCTACAAGAACTGGAAATTCGGTGCGTTATTTACGTTTAGTGTCGGCAATGATATCTACAACTATACCCGTGCGCAGTTGGAGTCAGGTAGTACTTACTACAATCAGACCGAACTATTGCAAGGACGCTGGCGTACGGAAGGCCAGGTAACCAATGTGCCAAAGGCCGCGTATGGCGACCCGATGGGCAATGCACGTTTCTCAGACAGATGGATAGAGGATGGCTCCTACCTTCGGTTACGTCAGGTATCTTTGGAGTATAACTTCCCCGTAAACAAGCAGATCATAAAATATGTCAGGATCTATGGTACGGCGAATAACCTGTTTACCTGGAGCAAATATTTGGGCTATGATCCCGAGTTTGCGTCGTCTGCGGATATCTTCCATCAAGGAGTAGATGTGACGTTAGAGCCAATATATAAGTCAGTTCAATTAGGTCTCCGTATCGGATTATAAAAATAGGAGTATGTGGAAATTAAATAAACAAATAGTAGTACTGACGATATGTGCCTGCATAGGAGCTTTATCGTCATGTAAAAAGACATTGGAAATCCTACCAGAGGATAGACTGGATAAATCGAAGGTATATAATACAGTGGCCGATGCAGATGCTGCGGTATTTGGGATCTACGGCCAGGTCGCTGGCCTGGGCAAGCAATATATATTATGGAATGAGCTGCGAGCAGATTTGATGGACATTACAATCAATGCAGATCCTTATTTGCAGCAAATTTCGGATCACGATGTCACAACGGATAATCCATATACAGATCCTACTGCGTTCTATAAGGTCATCTTTAATTGCAACGATGTGTTGAAGAATTTTCAGATCATGGCCGATGAAAGTAAAATGTCACAGGAAGAATTTGCTGAACGCTATTCGGATATAGCAGTATTGCGAACCTGGTTATATTTGCAGCTCGGTATTCACTTCGGACAGATCCCTTATATTAAGGATGCGATCGAGAATGTAGATGAACTACAGTTCTTAGGCGAACAGCCTAAACTTTCTTTCGACCAATTGATCGAGGCGCTGATTACCGATACCAAGGATTTACCATATCTGGAATATTATGCCTATCCGGAAGAATCAAGTATGGTCTTTACGACTGATGGAAGGGCTACACGTAAGATTTTTATCAGTAAACCACATGTGCTGGGTGAGCTGTACCTCTGGAAAGGAAATTATTATCAGGCGGCGTACTGGTACAAGAAAGTACTATCGGCAGAAGATGCGAACCCTGAAATACGGTTCCTTTATAACACTAACCGAGTAGGTTGGTTTGATAGTTCGGATGCCAATATCCAGGTGTCCTTTGGCAAAAGTCAAGAGGGCGCTTCATTGGTTAATTCGGTTTCGGCAGGCTGGCGTAGCTTATTTGCCTTGGCAAATACCAACAGGCATTGGTTTACGGAGTGGAATTGGTCCATCCCGTATAGCAATTCCTTTGCACCCGGTAATCCTTTTGTAGAATTGGCCACTAAGGGCGGTAAATACCAGATCCGACCTTCACAAAAAGTGATGGATCTCTGGGATGCACAAACGCTGACCAATGGTGTGCCATGGGATGCTAGGGGCAAGATGTCTTACGAACTCACCTTAGATGAGGAGCCGGTTATCACAAAACTGACGGACAATTCCGAAGAACCGTTGAGCCTGCTAAACAAAGGAGGGCAGTGGAACATCTATCGCGCTGCTGGCGCACATTTGCGTTTTTCTGAAGCCGCCAACCGTGACGGACATGGCCGTGTAGCTTATGCCTTGTTGAACAATGGTATCAAGACTACCTTTTACTACGGCGCATTCAACAGCCAGGGTGGTATGGCTCCGGCCAACTTCTTCGAATTGGAATCGCAGATCACGCACGAAGGCTTTGGCGAGAACAGGAGGACTTACCCGACTTCATCGCCCTATTATTTCGATGCACGGGACAATGCGAGCCTTGTGCGTGGAGTCTGGTACCGTAATATCGGTGTGCGTAGCCGGGCTATGATGCCGTATCTGCTATTTGATGGTATCAGTTTTTCTACAGGTACGGCAGGTGGTTATGGTTTGGTGATGTCGGCATTTGAGGTAGGTATCGAAGAGCTGGAAGATAAGATTATCGAAGAATCCGCTTTGGAATTGGCCTTTGAGGGTGAGCGATGGTCTGATCTTACACGTATCGCGCGCCGTCGTAATGACCCAGCATTCTTGGCAGATAAAGTATATGAAAAGCTGTTAAAGGCAAATAACCCGAAGGCAGGTCAAGTTCGAACGAAGCTAATGGATATGAAGAATTGGTATTTGCCTTTTGATATATAATGTAAAATAAAAATTTGTCATTCCGACGATAGGAGGAATCTAGACCATTTCTGGCGCGAGGATTCGCTTGCGCCTTTTTGGGTTACAATGACCTTTAATTTGATCATCTCTTCAAGGGTTTTGAACCTTTGAGGAGATATCTTTTTTTTACGATCTATGAAGAACCTCAGAACTGTATTGTCTTTCCTTTTGCTTTGCGGAGTTTGCTATTTCAGTTATGCCCAAGGGATAGACCAGCTTAGCAATACCGCTCAGGTGTACCATGCCCGAAATGTACAGGAAAAATTTTACCTCCATCTCGATAAGACGAACTATACTACCGGGGAAACAATATGGTTCAAGGCTTACAGTACCATTGGAATAGAGAACCTGCTGTCGAACTGGAGCAGGATCGCCTACGTGGAGCTGATCGATCCGGCACGCGGTAAGGTCAATTTCATCCGTATCCCCTTGGTCAACGGGCTGGGTGTAGGGGATTTTACCCTACCGGATACCCTTACCGAAGGGGCTTACCGGATCCGTGCCTACACCAACTGGATGCGTAACGACGACGAGCAGTTTTTCTATGACCGCACGGTACAGATCGGCAATGGGCGATCGGACAATACCTACAGCCAAACGGCGCTGAGTGACGACGGGAAGACCTATTCAATTGAGCTACAGAACAACGACGGTTCGAAGCTGCGTAATATCCCCGTAGCGTTCGAGATCAGCGAAGCGGGCAAAAAGGTGAGGAAACAACAGGCTGCTACCGACCATACCGGCCGGGTCACCCTGTCCCTCGACAGCGATCCCGGAAATACCACGGTCCGTTATGAATTTGAGAATGCGGTAGGACACCGGGTGAGCAAGCTGCTCACACCCACAGTCCGATCTGGCGCACCGGAGGTACATCTGCTTCCCGAAGGGGGCAGACTGCTGGCGGGCTTCGCGAACAGGATCGGCGTGAAGGCGATCGATGCGCGCGGACTGGGCATACAGACAAAAGTAGTTTTTCTCTCCGGAAGCGATACCTTATCTAGTATACAGACGAACGTACTGGGCATGGGGGCAGGCACGTTTTCCCTCAACAAAGATAATGCAGTCCGGGCAGTCGCCGAATTTGAAGACGGGAGGACCCAGGAACTGGTTATTCCGACTATCCATAGCTCGGGCTATGCCCTTCTGCTGGATACGCGACCGGATACAGTAATTTCAGCACAGCTGTCGATGTCGGATGACAAGATTAACGGCAAGGATATACATTTTATCGTGCATCATCTGGGGAAAGTATACCTCCGCGCAACGGAGCCCGCAAAATCTGCGCAGCTGCGCTTTAGCGGCAGTGCGGCAGGTCTGCCTAGGGGTATGCTTACCCTGAGTATATTGGACGATCGGCTTGCTCTCATTACCGAACGACCCTTTTTCCATTGCCCTGCGTCCGATCCTTCACCCTTGTCGATGGCCTTGGCGAAAGAAGGCTATACGACCCGTGAAAATGTGACGGTGGATCTCCACTTGGAACAGGACAAGCCATCGGTGGGTGTTTTTTCGGCCTCGGTGGCCAGGTTGGACGGCGAGGAACAGGACTTGTTGCCGAATATCCTGTCGACCTTATTGCTCAGTTCGGATATCAGGGGCTTTATCGAATCCCCGGGTTATTATTTTAATGATAGCGTGCCAAAGCAGCAGGACCTGGACTGCCTGATGCTGACGCAGGGCTGGCGCAGCATCGACTGGACGGCCCTGGATACGTCAAAGGTACTGCCCTATGGCCGAGAATTTGGTATCAAGGTTAGCGGTTACACCCGAAAGATCGGTCGGGACGCGCCTGAGCCGGACGCAACGGTGCGGCTCTTTCCGAAACTGAATTTATACGAATATAAGGAGACGCGCTCGGCAGCGGATGGCTATTTCGAGTTCGATGACCTGCTCTTTTCCGATCGTAGAGGTTTTATTGTGAGCGCGAAGGACAAAAAAGGTAGTAATCGGATCGCTATCCACCTGGACAAGCATGAGCTACCGGAAGTGGGCATGAACAGGAACAGTCCGCTGGAGCAGCCAGATGTGAATACGCTGCTGTCGGACGAGATCCGTGCATCGCAGAAACATTTCGATCAGTTGGCGCGTGTGGGACTAATGGATGGCTCGATCCTGATCGAAGAGGTAACGGTCAGTAAAAAGGTAGGGAAGGCTTCATCCCGGTCAAAGAACCGCAACGGCCCAGGCATGGCAGACCGTGTATTTAATCAGAAAGATATGGAAGGCTATACCTCGTTATCTGGATTTATGTGGGATATGTTGTACAATATTTTGGAACCGAAAGGGAAATGGGATACGACGACTGACATGCCCTTAGCAATTTTTTTCGTGGATGGACAGCAAGTAAGATTGGGTGCGGTGGAGCGTATTGATCCCGATGCCTTGGAAAGCGTAGAGATGTTGCGGAGAGAGGATGGTGCTGTGTACACTTTAATTTACCAAAGTGAATTAGACGAGGCGGGGTGTGACTTAGTGCTTATACTAACGACCAAACCCGGACGTAATGCGTGGACTAACAACAGCACCAATCCCGGTAGATTAACCATTAATCCTCCGGGTTTACATATCAGCAAGACATACTACAAACCAACATACGAGGTAGATAGCGATCGGTCTAAATTTACCGATCTGCGCACCAGCATACATTGGGAGCCGAGTATTGTGGTCAATACATCTGGAAAAGCCAGCTTCGATTTCTATACGTCCGACGAACCGGGCATCTACCGTGTTGTTTTGGAAGGGTTAGATCTAAGCGGCAACTTGTATAGAGAGACTACAGATTTTGAGGTGAAATAGCCTTGAAATTTTGATAACCGACCGCTGAACGGACGACTATATCATCACAGAAGCCTTTTATCTTCCAAGTCGAGTTCCCCAAAGATCTCGACATATTTTAAAGGTCCAAATATGGCTATCTGGACCTTTCTGATAATTGTCCTGCTGTCGTTCTATCCCGGACAGTTCATCGTGACATTGGCATAACTACCTGATCCGGAAACTGAAACTCCATCGTTTGTGCATCCCGATAGCACAGCGCAGTTTACGACATTTTCCAGCCAGATACCGCTCCCACTACAGTTATGTATTTGTGCATTGTTGAGACGGATATTATTACTGCCCGTAAGAACGAAATATTCGCGGCCGCATTCGCGGGCGATCAAATTGCGGGTTGTCACATTGCTGCAATTATTGGCTAACCGCAGACCTGCGTAACCGCCACCGTAATTACACCGGTAGGTATTTACCGTTCCGAGCATCCCGTTCACGGGGTTTTACATCTGGTACAATAGACGTCGGAAAAAGAGGAAGTAACAATCAAAAATGCAGCAAAAAAGCACTATCTTCTAATTTAATTTGGCATCTTCTTGTCGAAGGTACTCCAATATCGCCTTAGCTTCGTTCTCTTGCAAACCTACGTTTACCATCATACTTGGGAAATTTTCTTTGATGGCAAGTGCATCGGGATCCTTCTCAAACATCTCTTCTGGGTGCAGTATTAAATTCAGTATCCATTCCGGTGTTCTTTTCTTGGTAACACCTTTTAAAGCTGGCCCCAGTTTGTCTTCGCCGTGTTCATGACACATCGTACACTTCACGATGAAAAGTTTATTTCCTTCGTCTGCAACAGTCTGGTCAAATTCAGGTTGTGTAAATGACGTTATAGGTCCGATCCCTTTGTTGCCTTCTTTAAGGTAATCGTGGACGACCATCTCTTTAGGTTGGTCTGCTTTTGTCTCCGGTGGAGTTGCTGAACTGTTTGTCTTCGGACTGTTGTTGCACGCAATCGCCATAGCGAGAAGACCAACGGCTAATATTATATTTAATCTTTTCATATCTATTTATTTTACTGGTGAAATCAAAAGGAGAATGATACATGGGTCATAAAACGATTTTCAGCCTTTATACGTCCGTCTGCGAGATTTTGATTGATCGGAGTCTGAAAATTTCCACCAATAGAGATTGCCCCGACATTGATTTCAACACCTGCAATTCCCATCGTGGAATGTCCTCCAGACTGGGTAACGTCAAAACGGTTATAAAGCACATCTTTTGGCTGTGTTTCATATAGCACACCTGCATTTGGAGAAATACGTACTTTGTTCTTTATATTGAACTTATAATATGCCAGTGCATTAATCGTTAATTTGTTGGCATAGCGATAATCATGCTTGTTTTCTGTGTTGATCTTATACGTTGCATTGACGTTGAGTCCGGCATCCATCAAACGAATGTCGTAAGCCGCATTGATCATAAAATCTGTACTCGCCGTTCCTAATTGGAAGTTATTCGGAGCGCCCATCTCTGCACTGGATTGTTCGCTGGTATCATATTCACCGGTAGGTGTCTTGATTCCTGCCCCCACCCATAAGGACTGCATCAAAAGTTTGTTCGTTCCTGTCGTACGGACATCATCGAGAAGTTTGTAATGCCCCATAACAACTATATCGCCAAGCCCGTTCTTCTTTCCGGTTTCCAGACTGTTGTTACCAATAGTCCGCTCATTGAAACTATACGGAATGATAGCCATAGCTCTCCAACGTTCGCCAAAACTCCATGCCCCCCAAAGTTCCATCGTACGATAGGTTTCATTGGTTGAATTCGGTGTACGGATACCGTTAGGGCCGAGGTGGGTCTGTAGTCTATTCTGTTGGTATCGTAAACCCACAAACCGTTTGTTAAAGTCCGGCAAGATACCCAGATAATAGCTACCTACGCCGCAGCCGCAAACATCACAGGCTACTGACACAGGCATATTCGCAAACAGTGCGACAACGGAAAAAATCGATAGTATAATTTTCTTTCTCATATTCCAATATTTAATTGACGATAAAATCAGACCCGAATGGTTCTGATAGTAATTTATTTGACAAAAAGGTAGGATCTTCCAATGTTTTCAGAAAGGCCATTAAATCTGTTTTTTCATCCTCGGTCATAGCAATGCCCAAAGTTCCGTCAGCTTGCCGGAACAGTGGATCCAATGTGGGTGAATCCACCATGTCATAACGGTAATGGTCGAGCATACGGCTAACGGTCAGATAACGCCCATCGTGTGTATAGGGCGCAGTAAAGGAAAGATTCCTTAAAGAGGGCACCTTGAATTTGTATTCGTCATTTACGTTACCCGTTACGATAGCTCTTCCTTTGTCATCACTTCTATTGGGACGTATACCATTGTTGCGATAGCTAAGATCCGTGAATAGGGGTTCTTTGTGGCAGTTCGCACAGTTATTCTGAAAAAACAGGTAACCCCGTTGTTGCGATTCTGAAAAGGAAGCACCTTCTTCCTTACGCATCACTTTGTCGTATTTGGAGTCACTACTGGTGGCCATGAGCATAAATTGCGATAAAGCCCTGAAAAACAAAGCGTCGGTAATCTCTTCCGTGCCGAAAGCTTTTTTGAAGAGTGCCGGATACTCGGGACGTGCCCTTAATTTGAGCAGCACGTTGGGTACCGTCTCGTCCATCTCCACCTCACTGTGAATAGCATTCACGCCTGACAAGTCGAGATCAAATACTCCACCGTCCCAAAAGAACTCATGGTGCCAGGCCAAGTTCATAATCGGCATGGGATTACGTGTCCCGAGCCGGTCATCTATCCCGTGGCTTACGTCATGCCCATGATGCGTAAATCCAGCGCCCTGTATATGGCAGCTCCCACAGGCAATGGTGTTATTTCTGGAAAGCCGGGGTTCATAGAAAAGTTTTTTTCCTAATTCGAAGCCGTCTTTGGTCACTGGATTTCTGGACAGGTCATAGGAGGGTTTCGGAAAATTGGAAGGCTGTACAAATCCCAAGAATGTTTCCTCGTCCTCCAAGATGTCATTCCCTTTCTTGCAGGCCCACACCACTCCAAGTAGTAAGGTTAACACCAATATCTTCTTCATCTCTTCTTTGTTTTATTAATTCGAGGAAAGCTCCTCTTCACTCCGCACATAATTCTCGGTATGGTCATGCGTAAACAGGGAGCCAAAATTACCCGCGATATTCCCGCTGTCCTCTTTATTGAACATGACGTTAGGTTTATCCGCTATACTCAACTTATACGGGCCATTAAAGATCTGCATCAGGTCAACCATCAAATGGACATTGCTCCTTAAGTCTGCTCTCACATGCGCCAAATGGTCCCCACTGGTTTTGGTCAGGTCAACTGTAATGACTTTGATATTGTTCATTGCTTCCGGATCGTCAAAGGGATAACCGAAACCACCGATATGATATTTGAATTGTTTATTACCAGTAGGGTCACCTTGCTGATCATCTGTTACCACGTCACTATTCCCTTCCAGTTTGAAGAAGATATAACCCTGGCTCCATGTCCAGAACATACCCGCATGGCCTTCTCCCGGATTGAAGGAAAGCACCCCTGTTCTTCGTTCCATAGGCATCATGTTTCTTTCCTGATCGACTCCTATCATAAACTCAACTTTCGTATAATCTCCTTCCGGCACTTTGACCTTTGTAAAGCGGGTCGTTCGATCTGATCCATCTACCATAAAATAACTATCGTCCTGCGAAACGGTATAACTACTTCCATCGGCTTTGTAAAGCTTGATATTGCTGATGTAGTACATCAGGATACGTATACTGAATTGCTCGCCCTTTCCATTTCGGTACAGATAGTTAGGGTCGATATATAATCGGTCTTCCCCAACGATATGGTCAAACTCAATAGAGAAATCGCCCATTTTAGTTTCGTCAATAATATCGTCATCCTTTTTACAGGCCGATAGGAGAAAGCAAAACGCTATAAGTGCGGTCGCCATATTCTTCCAGTTTCTTTTTATCATTTTATATTTCATATCAATTATTTAAAAGGACTTGAAAATTCCCTGCTTTTTAAAAATGTCTCATCGGTCAACGCATTCAGAAAGGACTTAATGTCCTCGACTTCTTTGTCCGTCATCGGTATGCCGACCTGGTCCTTGTTCTGGTATAATACCGAAGCGGTAACAGGGGTATCTTTAATGTCGAAACGATAATGATTTAATACCTCATCTATCGTTTTAAACCGCCCATCGTGCATATAAGGTGCACTGACCATCACATTGCGCAGCGTGGGTGTTTTGAAAGCTCCCAAATCCAGTGGATTGTAGGTAATGCGGTATCTCCCCCAATAGATGCCCTCATGCGATCCATCACCAAAATCATCATCTATGCCGTTATTGTGAAATTCATTATCCGTAAATAATTCCCCTGCGTGGCAAGAGCCACACTTTTGGCGAACCAGATTCAGTCCCCGAAGCTGCTCGGCAGATAGCGCGTCCGGCTGCTCTTCTCGACGGTAAAAGTCGTATGGAGCATCTGCCGAGATCAACATCCGCTGGAATTGCGATAGCGCCATAGCCGTTCGATGCTCGCTTGGCAGTTCCCCAAATGCTTTCTGAAATAACTCCACATAAGTAGCATCCGCACGCAAGCGTTCCACCAGCACGGGTAGGTACATGCCCATCTCGTCGGCATGTGTCAGCGGACCAAATGCCTGTGATTCCAGATTGGTCGACCCTCCGTCCCAAAAAAAACCCTTGTCTGCCCAGGCTAGATTGAACAATGTGGGCGAGTGCCGCTCCAAAGGCTTACCCGATACACCAGCTGTGGTGAGTGCCACTCCATCGGAAAAGCCTTTGCTTTGGTGGTGACAGCTTGCACAGGACACCTGTTTATTGGCGGACAAAAGAGGATCGTAGAAAAGCCGCCGGCCCAATTCAACGCCCGCTTTGGTCAGTGGATTGGATGGTATACCAGTCTTGGGGTCAATAGCAGATTCCACCGCTTTGGGAAAAAATGCAGGCTGACGAAAAGCAAAAGGAATCTCCTCCTCTTCGGCAAGGGGTAGACCATCATCCTTAGAACAGGATAATACGCCGACCAACCCGACCAAAAGGACGAAGACTCCAGTGAAATGTTTATTTCTTAGCTTTATAGACATTAATTTGCTTCCACAGAAACCGAACCCGCTTCTTTGAATGTTAGCGATTTACTTAAGAAAGCATCGCGAAAAGCTTTCATCAGTTCTTTTTTGCTTTGGCTGATGCTGTTGTTGGTCCAAGGCTGATCGGTAGCGGACAGTAATTCTTTGACATCCACGTCCAAAGTGATTTTTGCCGAGTTTTGAGCATCAATTTTCAGTGGTGTAGCCAGTTCTATAGTTTTTTCAGCGCCATCAAACAGTTCGTTGGAACCTGTTTCCCACGACAGTGCCTTCGAAGTTGGTGTCCCGGCTGCCCAATGCATGGTACCGGCCAAGGTCAAGAATTTGTAACTCGTGAACCACATCCAGCCATCACTGACACCCATTCCGTTCAGCGAGCCTAGTTCTCCTGCAGTCAGTGTGATATTGTCATTATATTTTTGATCGACACCGATAGAAAATTTGATGGCTTTGTATTCACCGGAGGGGATGTCTTTGATCGTTACTTTTTCTCGTTTTTTTGCGGGATACTTCTCTCCGTTGATCAAATGTTCTACTTCAATTTCATTGGTCTCCTCCACCAGATAGTAGGAGTCTGGTAAAGCATGCTCTTTATTGTCTTTGTCAACCAGTTTGACGTTGCTCACCCAATAACGGAGACGGTTAAACTCGAATTCCAGATCATAAGTATCTTCGGAATTAACAAGTTGATAGGGATATTTCTTATTCAGTTCAAAATCTGAGTCACCATATCGGGCATCAAATGTCAATGACAAAGATCCCGCCTGATCAGCGTAGACAATTTTTTCAACTTCTTTAATTTCTGTTTTGTCACAAGATGTGAACACCAACGCAGCGATGGCTGCAAAAAATAGATTTTGCTTCTTCATTTCTCTAATTATTATACTAATTGGTTTGTTTTTTATCTGACCTCAACAGGAAATACCAACTCCTCCTGTGATACTTTTTCTCCACCTTTGAACAGATTCACTTTAATCTTCCAATGACCTTTCATCGTAAAATTGACCATTCCGCTATACCGTCCATTACCTTTGGTTGTGGCAGTTTTATTGTTCGGAGAGCCATGCCCCATATCCGGCATAAAGGGTTCTATCTCGACCGTGTAGCCGTCCAATACCGAGAAGAGGTTATGATCCATTTTGTGAAGCGTGAAGTCAATAGGTTGGCTACCGGTCTTTACCTCCGCGGGTAATAATAGACTAACGAACACCTGGCTATCATCTTTGGTACCTACGGGGATCGTGCGCGCAGGCTTCGCCTCTGATACAGGTAAGAGAAAAGACAAGCTATCTTTTTTGTTAAGGACTGCATGCAACATCCATCCTTCACCCATATCATCCATGTTGGCCATGATAAAGACAACTTCGGCCTTAAATAATCCGTTTCCCAAATCGATTAAAGGGTAATAGGGCCCTCCATGAGACATCATGCCCATGTCCATGATTACATCATAATCAAGATGTGCATTTGTAACTGGACTTCCTTCGAGGTCTGTGAACTGAATATAGATTGTTTCGTTTTTACTTGTCAGACTGTCCTGTGCAAATACACTCACCTTATTATCGGTTAACGTGGTATCTGTAATTTTGGTTAATGTGCTTATATCAAACGCATTACCAGCTGTGTCAGCAGGATTCTTTTGTTGGGTCTGTGTATTGTTTCCGCACCCGGTTAAACTGTATACCAAAGCCATAGACGCAATGCCTAAAAGCATGGATACTTTTCCAAAGTAAACTGATTTCATCTGTTTATTTCCTTTTTAATGGAAGATGAGAGCTCAATGTAAATAATCATTGCCCTGTGATCAATATTATTTACATCTCGGTTTCATTCTCGATTATATTCAATGCCAAAATAGTTGTGTTGACAGCCATAAGGATAAATATACCTTTGGCCAACACAGCACTACTAAATTTATAGGGGTAAATTAGACTTGGAAGCGAGGGGGACGGAAGTTATTCTTAAAATGGATAAAGCTGTAGTAGGCGCTGTAATACGTAATATATTTATGTTCTGCACGAATCAATATTTGCTCCGGGATAGTCAACTGATCTTGAATCAGGCAAATGAAGGTTTCGTATTTTAAATTTTGGGGGAGGCTTTTATCAGAAGATTTCTCATCGAGTGCCTTGAGCTTTTTCATGAGCACACATTGACCATTACAATGCATCTCAGGCCGGGTTTTATTTTCACAAAGGTTTGCTGCAATAAATGATCGGTTACTTTCAAACCACACAAACACCCCCATGCTTCCCAGACATTGGAAAGCAAGTACAATAAGGAGCAAGAAAGATATGATCTTTTTCAATTTGGTTTAAACGTTTACAGTTGTTTCAATAATTTTCGGATGTCCACTATTGCCTTTCTTGCTTCTTCTTCATTCGTACCATCGTAAACACCCCTTACATACCCTTTGGTGTCTACCAATGTAAATGCGCCACTGTGGTCAAAACCTCCTGGGACATCGGGGTTTTCCTCTGCATACGAAAAGTAGCCATCCTTTCCTGCAATCGTATAAACGGCTTCCTGAGGACCATTTAAGAACCTCCAATTTAATGGCGCTCCAAGTTTTTTGGCATAATCGCGGAGAACAGCTGGCGTATCATGTTTATCGTCAATGGTATGGGATAAAATAACAAACCGCTCTTCATGCGCAAACTCTTTTGCGATGATAAGCATGTTTTTGGCAAGTAATGGGCATATCGTGGGACAACGTGTAAAGAAAAAATCTGCCAGATATATTTTGTCGGCTAGATCCTTGTTAGAAATCCATATGCTATCCTGATCGACAAAACGGAATGTAGGAATGGTGTGGTATAGGGTGTCCTTAATGATAACACCTTCTTTTTCGACGGAAATAATTTCCTTTTCACCCACAATAGGAAGGTTACCATTATCTTGGTTAACGCAAGAATAAAAGACAGGAATGCTAAAAAGTAAGAGCGATGCTTTGCGAAATTTGAACGACAACATATATTCTTTTCTACTATTTGATCATACAGAAATTGTAGACAAAGTTACCAATCTTTATATTGCCAAATACTTATATAAGCGTGCTATTGATTTAGGTTTTCGTGCAGGAAATCAAGTTAACTGACACGTGGTACCGATAGAAACTATTTTCGCTTTAACGCGTCAACTTGCAACGCAATACCGAGCGATCTATATAACATAAAACTACTTCCGTAGGATTTTTTTTAAACCTACTATCAGCAGGCTTCATCACACTAAGTTTTGCAGTCCGAATTGAGCCAGTTGATCCACAATTGGTAAAGTTTTCAACCCCAGTTCGGTGAGCCGGTATTCTACTTTCGGGGGAATTTCGGGATAGACTTTTTTGCTGACTAGTTTATTCTCAACAAGCATATTCAATTCCTGAATCAACATTTTTTCACTAATGCCCGTAACAGCCCTTTTCAATTCACCGTACCGCATTACACCTTCGTTGATTTGGAACAATATCATTAACGTCCATTTACCGCCTAGTAAAGTTAAAGACGCTCTAACAGGGCAGCTATCATCGCAAGGTGGATTTGTTTTTAAGTTTTTTTCCATTGATAATCAACAATTCTAACCATCTAGTAAGTACCAGATGTATAGGTAGGTACTTGTGCAAAGGTAAGTTGTTGGTTAGATTTGTACAAATGTTAATTACTAAAATGCACGCTCACAAATTCAACGTAATATACGAAGTAAAGAAATAAGGTGAAGAAAACAGTACTTTAAAAAAATAGATATTATGACAGCAATAGAAGTAGTAACGGCTTACTCAGTAGCCCTCTCGCAAGGAGACATTCCTACCGCGTTTTCACATTTCAGTCCGGGTGCCAAATGGCACCAGCCGGGAATCCATCAATTTGCCGGAACAAAAACAGGGCTCGAATCCATTGGCAAAATGCTTAGCGAAATGATGGCTATAACCCAAGGTTCATTGGCAATCAATCCAACAGGAGCGTTGATGTCCAATGAAAATTTAGTTTCGTTCCCTGTTCATTTTACTGGTAAAATTGGTGATAGAACAGTGGATATGAATGGTGTCGATTTGTTTGAAGTTGTGGATGGAAAAATTGTCCAGGTTTGGTTGTTTTCAGAAGACCAAGCTGCTGAAGACGATTTTTGGGGAAATTAGCATCATGCGATCTTAAAACGAGGACGCTTGGTTTGAAGGGCCTTCCGTCTTCGTTTTTTATAAATGAAAAAAGCCAAAGAAGTGTGTACCATCGGTAAAGCATTATAAACCTAAATGGGTAAACAGGCAACACAAATACAATAACAGGTAGGCTTAAAATTGTTATCGATAGCGAAAGCTGGAAAAGCAGTTACAACCAAAAGTTTATCTTTGTATGTTGGTAATCCTATTTCATAATAACGATAAATACTTTAAAAATGAAGGTAGAAATTTGGAGTGATGTAATTTGTCCGTTCTGTTACATCGGAAAACGAAATTTTGAAACGGCTTTGGAACAATTTGCAGAAAGGAAAAACATTGAAGTAATCTGGAAAAGTTTCCAACTGGATGCGTCAATTCCGGAAGTGGCTACTGAAAGCTATGCCGAATATTTGGTAAAGCGAAAAGGAATGGCTGCAGAACAGGTTCAAGGAATGTTGACTAATGTAACAGAAATGGCTTCGCAAGTGGGATTAGATTATCATTTGGATCAATCTGTAATCGTGAATTCGCAAAAAGCCCATCAATTGATACAATTTGCAAAATCAAAAGAACTGGGTAACGAAGCCGAAGAACGTTTATTTAGCGCTTTTTTTACCGAGAGCAAAAATATTGCTGATACCGAAACCCTCGTCCGATTAGGTAAGGATTTCGGTTTGGAAGAAAGCGAACTAAAAGCCAGTCTGGAAGACGAAAAATATAAATATGAGATAACTCAAGATATTCAGGAAGCTCAAAACATTGGAGTTACGGGTGTTCCATTCTTTGTTTTTGATCGAAAATATGCTGTTTCTGGCGCACAACCCGCAGAAGTGTTTTTACAAAGTTTAAACAAGTCATTTTCTGAATGGAGAACGTCTAACCCTGGAGCTACGCTGGCAGTTACACAAGCAAATAGCTGTAATATTGATGGTAGTTGTGGCTAATCTGTACTGCTTGTTTTTTTGCTCAGTGATTCAGCATCTGCAAAATGATACCACCCATTTAGGAGATTTAAAAAAGTGTATTGGCGATAATCAAAGAAAAAATAGTTGGAAACAATAAAATTTAACAAGACAGAATGCGGTGTAGATTTTCTGCTCAACGTACTTCCTGCCGATGAAATCGGGGCGGCATATCTTAGTCAAAAATTGTTTAATACAGATTATTTTGAAATCGTTTTTTTTAAGAAAGGTAGCGGTCAGCTTATCCTCAATTACCAAAAAATAAATATCGGGGACAACAGTATTGTTTTTATTTCTCCTTTTCAAAAACGCCAATGGAAACTTGATGCCGAAAATTTTGATTTTACCGTTTTGGTTTTTCAAGAAGATTTTTTAAATGAATTCTTCTCCGATAAACTGTTTACCTACCGTTTATCTTATTTCTATCAGTTGGAATTTCCTTTAAGTATGGAAGTTGAGAAAGAAAACATAGAAAGGTATTGTGTCTTGTTATCAGAAATTAAAGCAGAATTACGGAAAACTAAGATAGACAGTGTGCATATCATCCGTTCCCTAATCTATTACCTTTTACAGAAATTGAACAGAGTGTATGCCGAGAAGCATCATTTATCATTAAAAAATCAAGAAAACAATTATGCATTTCAATTCAAAAAACTGATTGAAACGAATATCGAACATAAACAGCGAATCATCGATTATACAGAATTAATGGGCATCAGTCGTATCACCCTAAACAAATCGGTAAAAGGCCAGTTCAATTTGACAGCAACGGATCTGTTAAAGCAAAGACTGCTTATAGAAATCAAAGATTACCTCATCCATTCTGAAATGACCGTTTCGGAAATAGCTTACAAACTCCATATTTCAGAGCCCAACCATTTGATGCGTTTTTTTAAGAAGCAAACAGGGATGACGACCAGCGAATTTTTAGCGGATTATCAAAATGGTATCATTTCCTAGCGATTTGGTATGATCGGTCATACTGGTGTTTGCTAATTTTGTTATACAAAAAATAAATGATTATGAGCAAACAAGCATTAATTGTTATCGACATCCAGAACGAATATTTCGAAAACGGAGCACTTCCGCTGGTAAACCCTGAAACGGCGAGTCTAAATGCCCGCAAGGTTCTGGACCATTTCAGAGCAAACAATTTACCCGTTGCACACATCCAACACGTATCAGCAGACCCCGAAGCATTGCCGATTTTTGTTGAAGGAACTTCTGGTGTAGAAATCCACGAAAATGTGAAACCAGTTAACGAGGAAAAAGTTTTTCAAAAGTATTATCCAAATAGTTTTAGAGAAACAGGCCTTTTGGATTATTTAAAAGAAAATGACGTAACCGAAGTTGTTATTACAGGAATGATGACCCATATGTGTGTAGATGCAACCACACGAGCTGCATTTGATTATGGCTACAAATGTACGGTTCTAGGAGATACTTGTGCTTCACGGGATTTGGAAATCAACGGAAAAACCATAAAAGCCGATGACGTACACCACGCATTTTTAGCCGCATTAGCGTTTTTCTATGCGGAGATAAAGAGTGCCGAAGATTTTCTATCTGCATAACGCAGCAACAGAATAAAAAAGAAAGATTAATACCATCTTACGTATTTTTTGATATATACATAAGCGTGCTATTGATTTAGATTTTCGTGCTTAGAGCAGTATAAATAGGCTATCATACGCAGATGAAGAAAAAATCAAGCTAAGAAAGCGTATATTTGAAGTGTAAAAATTCTAATCTTTGCGCGTTTTATGAGAATAGTCTTTCTGTTGTTAGTGGTATCGTTCATTTTTAGCTGTTGTCAGGAGAACAAATTGCCTTATTTAGGCACGCCAATAATGAAGGGAGGTGCTGCCGTTTATCCCACAATAGATCCATTTACAATGCGCAATCAAGACGGTATGGAAGTATCTTTCAATAGTTTGAAAAGCAAGATCCATGTGGCATCGTTTATTTTTCTTTCCTGTCCGACAATTTGTCCCCAGATGAGCGTTCAGATGAAAAAGGTGCAGGAGAAAACCCAGGGCATGGACGACGTGCTTCTTCTTTCGTTTAGCATTGATCCGACACGGGATACTATACCTGCTCTAAGGTCGTACGCGACTAAAATAGGAGCTAAAGATAACAAGTGGCATTTTCTGCATGGGAATCAGGAAGACGTTATGCGTTTGGCGGAAAAATCCTATTATGCCATAGCATATCCCGATAGCCTGGCACCGGGAGGTTTTACACACAGCGGAGGTCTGCTTTTGGTCGATAAAGAGCTTCAAATCAGAGGTGTGTATGATGGTACATCAAACGAAGAAACCAAACGGCTTTTGAAAGACATCGCTACCCTAAGGAAGGAAACCTAGTTTTATTTATTAGATTCGCACAGTTTTGAGGAAATTCATGTACATATCGTTGCTTTTGGCTGTTACCATGCAGTCCACGAGTAGTATATGGATATATATGGGTTTTCAGCTCAACCGCGATTACATCGCAGGCCAGCTATGTATCAATCGATTTGAAACCATTCCTGTATGTAATGGATCTTGTTATCTGGAAGAAAGGATTAAATCGGAAAAGAGTAACGAGGGTGTACAGATAACAGTTAAGTTGCTCGAGGTTGTAATGGTTTTACCTCTTTTTGACCATTTCCACGAAAAACCTATTCAACAACCCAGTGAAGACATCGTTTTTACACCGACTTTTTCCGATCCGTTGTCTAACGGATTTTACTTTAGTATCTTCAAGCCACCGGTATTCCTTAGCTAATTGATCTATCGATTATTTTAAGTTAAGGAAATATTATTATGGTTGTCAGAACAGATGAAATAAGCGTTTTGACACTGGAAGATATGGGAAGTCCTAATATAGGTTTCATCATTTCTCCGCTTCGCACCTTTAACCAGCAGTATAGTTTTCTGTCCTTACCCAATCAAAGAATGTTTTATACAATCATCTATTTTGAGGAAGAAGGAGGGAGATTTACCATCGATCAATCGATCGTACAGGTTGAAAAAGGAGAAGCGTTGGCCATTGCCCCATCCAGTGTCTGCACATTTAAAATAAATAAAGAAGCGAAAGGTTGGGTTTTGTCTTTTACAGATGCTTTTTTTTCAAAGCGCTATAACGATAATGTTTTGTGCGATTTTTCATTTCTAAAAGGAAATACGCTATGTAAACAGTTTGAGAATGCGGAAGATATGCAGCGGTTGTATATGATAATTGATGCGATGTATGACGAGTTTATACGTTCGGGAACTGATTCCAAGACGATCTTACGTTCCTATCTGAATATTGTACTCGGTATTTTGGGGAGATCCAATGGTTTAACAGTTGATATTCCCTACAATAGAGAGAAAGAGAGTAAGATAAGAATGTTTGAAAAGTTGTTAGAGGAATATTACAAACTGGAGAGATTTCCGTCCTTTTACGCTGAAAAATTGAATATATCCACTAATTACCTAAACCGTATCTGTAAAGAAGGGCGAAACAGAAGTATTGGAGAAATAATAAGAGATAGGATACTCCTGGAAGCGGAACGATTGCTCTTTCATACGTTCAAAACCGTATCGGAGGTTTCATTTGAACTTGGATTCGACAGCGCTTCTTATTTTATTACATTTTTCAAAAAGAAGCACGGGGTCAGTCCAGAAGAATATCGAAAAATGCATCGATAAGCGGATAGCTTATTAAGCCCACGAGATATCAATTTGCTGTTTTATCCAAACGGATGAGTATTTTTGCATCTCAAAAAGCGAAGTTTTTCGTGATGTGTATATCGATAAAGTGCTTATTTATGTCGATATTAAGCCTAATTTTAAACTGTCTTCTCTATATCTTTGATAAGAATGAATGCAGAACAAAAAGCTTTTACGCTGCCGAAAGTTATATTCGGCACCAGTAGTTTGGGAAATTTGTACGAAATTGTACCCCAAGAAACCAAACGAGCCATTGTAAATGAATGTGTCGCACATGCTGAAGGATCAATCGTCTTTGATACCGCAGGGAAATATGGCGCAGGCCTTGCGCTTGAAGCACTTGGCAGCTGCCTATCCGAACTGGGTGTTGATCCCTCTAAAGTGATTATTAGTAATAAGTTGGGATGGTATAGGGTTCCGCTTACCACCGAAGAACCGACATTCGAACCCGGCGTATGGAAAGGACTAATGCACGATGCTGTGCAACGGATCAGTTACGAGGGCATAATGGACTGTTTCCATCAGGGTAATGGCTTATTGGGCGCGTATCAGGCACAACTGGTCTCCGTACATGATCCCGATGAATACCTTGCAAATGCAACGACCAAAGAGGAAGAAGAGGCCTATTATCAAGATATTTTAGGCGCGTATAAAGCATTAGCAGAGCTGAAAGATGCAGGCCAAGTTTTAGGGATAGGAGTGGGGTCTAAACAGTGGAAGGTGATCGAACGAATTTCAAAAGATATCGATCTCGATTGGGTGATGATTGCCAATAGCCTCACCGTTTATGACCATCCGCAAGATCTTATGCGATTTGTTAACGAACTTCATGAAAAAGGCGTTTCCGTTATCAATTCAGCGGTCTTTAATGGCGGTTTTTTGGTCGGTAGCGCCTATTATAACTACAAGCCTGTTGATGAGAGATCTGATGAAGGAAAAGCGTTGCTGGACTGGCGTGAGCAGTTTTGGGCACATTGTGCCCAATATGACATTAAACCTGCGGAAGCCTGTTTTAACTTCGGTTTCAATATTCCGGGCGTATGCAGTGTCGCCCTCAATACCACCAAGCCGGAGAAGGTACGGCAAAATATCGACATGGCGGAAAAGAAAATACCTGCGCAATTTTGGTCAGAAATGATTCGTCAAGGGATGATTAAAGGGCTGTAATGCCAAGCAAGTTAATTTGCCTATCTGTTTACAATGGGTAGGCGCTTCTTGTACGCGCTGGGGCTTTCTCCTGTTAATTTCTTAAACAGTCGATTGAAGTAAGATACATTGTCAAAGCCCAGTTTGTAGGCGAGGTCTTGGACGCTATAGTCTTCTAGTAGCATCATAAGCTGTGCTTTTTCAATTTTTTTCTGATTAATATACTTCCCTGGGGTACAGCTTACTTGTTTTTTGAAAGACCGTATCAGATGATCTTTCGTTAAAAAAGATAATTCCGCCAATTCTTCTATACGGATGTTTGTATGGATATGAGCGTGTATATGATCTAATACCCGTAGCATGCGCTCATCGACGTGAGGCGTTTTGGCCGAGGCAAACTCAAGAAAACGAGAAAGCAGTTGTTGTATGATGGCCTGGCTTTCGAGTTCCATAGCCAAGGGCGTATTGCTGTGTAATGCAATATTTTTAATCAACTCCGTCGAATTGTCGTACGCGGTGGGGTCGTAATAGCGCAGTTCTCTACCCGGATTCAGCAAATGAAGACGTTGCACAAGTTGCATAATCAACCTGTCTGACGCTATTTCAACAGGAAAGTGCAACACATCGAAAATACTGGATTTGTTGTCTATTTTTTCATAAATGTGAATGTAAAATAAAGAGAAATCGCCGTCACATTCGTAGCTATGAGGAGTATAGGCGGGCGTTAGGTAGAGGTTGTTTTCCGTCAGCTCGTATTTCTTCCCGTCACGGAGAATTTTTGCCGAACCTTCAACGACCAAGTGTATGCGCGCGAAAGGACTGTTTATATTTTTCCAATTCCAATCGGCGTGGTGTTCTGCATAACCAATATTCAACAAGATGAAATCAAGTTGATGCCTATCTTTTCGCATAATATCTTTACTTATGTTTAACTAATCGAGTGGCTATGCTGCCGGTCTATACCTGATGGTTGTACTAACTTGTAGAGTAAAGGTAGCCATATTTCAATAACATATGACAAATTGATGGTTTTTTAAAATCGATATTGTGCATATTATTATCGATACTGGTCAACTGATAATTCCCGAGGATGATTAATTTTGATGGTATAGACCAGTAGGGTTTTATCGATTAATGTATTATAAACTAGTTCGGCTGTATTCGACCAATATCTCTATAGGGAAAAGGCTTACATCGAAAATCAAATCACCCACAATAATGAATAAAGATATTGAACATGCGAACGGATACCTTCAGCAAGTTTACGAAAGACCCGTCAAAAGATATTGTCAAGTGCTAGATCTAATCGATGAGCCCGCTCTGATTGCTGCGTATGTAGAAGCGCATTCCGCTGAGCATCACTGGAGAGAAATTGTACAAGGACTTAAAAAAGTCGGAGTTTTGGAGATGGAAATATACCTCAAAGGAAACCGGTTATTCATGATCGTGGAGGCCGGATTGGATTTCGAGTGGGCCGAAGCATTTTCGAAATTGGAAAACATGCCGCGTCAGTCCGAGTGGGAAAAAAGAATGTCTTTCTTTCAGCTTTCAGATGCGCAAACCGCTACGGACAAGTGGCAGATGATGGAGCGAATTTTTCATTTGTATCGTACTGAAGAGTAAATTCAGTTCTCGTCGGTTAGGTTTGACCAAATTTATTTTTTCAAAAAAGTCGATAAAGTGTTGTTTTTTGTCGATAATGTGGTGCCTTCGCACTGAAGGTATCCGCTATATTTGTTAGTATAATAATAACCTTTATAAGCCGGATTGTCACATAAGGTTTTTTTGAGTGAACCCCAATGTCATTTCGACGGATAAGTAAAAGTAAATTTTATGGATAGAAGAACGGCTATCAGGATCTTGGGAACGGCCATTCCCAGCCTGTATTTAAGTAAGTTTGTGCATGGCGAGGAACGGTGGGGGAAAGTTCCGTTTAATCCGCAATGGTCATCGTTAGAAAACTATGAAGTACCCAAATGGTATCGCGATGCCAAATTTGGTATCTGGGCACACTGGGGCCCACAGTGTCAGCCCGAGCGAGGAGACTGGTATGCACGTGGGATGTATGAGGAAGGTTCGGATCAGTATAAGTACCACGTCGAAAAGTATGGACATCCTTCCACGTTCGGCTTTAAAGATGTTATTAACGAATGGAAGGCCGAGCAATGGGATGCAGAGTCGCTTATGGACTTGTATAAGCGAGCAGGTGCACAGTACTTTATGGCTTTGGCCAATCATCACGATAACCTGGATCTTTACAAGAGCAGCCACCACAAATGGAACAGTACGAACGTCGGTCCGAAAAAAGATATTATAGCCGGATGGGAGAAAGCTGCAAAAAAAAGAGGGTTGAGGTTCGGTGTGAGCGTCCATGCAGCACATGCCTGGACGTGGTACGAAACGGCACAGCGTGCAGATAAAGATGGACCATTAAAGGGTGTGCCTTATGATGGAAAGTTGAAGAAATCGGATGGAACCGGTACCTGGTGGGAAGGTTATGATCCACAGGAATTATATGCGCAAGACCATCCGCTAAGTAAAGGAAGTGAAGAGGGGCATACCATTCACCAGCAATGGCATTGGGACGTCGATGCCGGTGTAAATGTGCCTAACGAAGCCTATTGTGCCAATTTTCGCGACCGCACCTTGGAGTTGATTGATAACTACAGCCCGGATGTAATCTATTTTGATGATACCGCATTACCACTTTGGCCCATCAGTAATGTAGGGTTAGATATAGCCGCACACTATTACAATAGAAGTATGAAACGCAATAAGGGCAATCTGGAGGCGGTTATAACTGGAAAAATATTAGACGAGCAGCAAAGGAAATGCATGGTCTGGGATATTGAAAGAGGGCAGAGCAACCGGATTGAACCCCTACCCTGGCAGACGTGTACCTGCATTGGCTCCTGGCATTACGATAAGCGTATCTACGATAACAACCGGTACAAGACGGCTAAAACTGTCGTGCATATGTTGGCCGATGTGGTGAGTAAGAATGGTAATCTTCTTTTAAGTGTGCCATTACGTGGCGACGGATCATTAGATGATAAGGCACGTAAGGTTGTGGAAGGCATTGCCGATTGGATGGAGGTCAATTCCGAAGCTATTATCGGCACCCGGCCATGGCATACCTTCGGCGAGGGGCCGGCTCAGAAAGACGCACCGGAGCTAAAGGCACAAGGTTTTAATGAAGGGAAGGGTAAACCATATACGAACGAAGATGTACGTTTTACGACAAAAGGAAACGTGCTGTATGCTATTGTTATGGGTAATCCCTCGGGCAAGAGCTTGTCGTTTGAATCGTTGGGTGCACGTCAAGCGCAAACCAAGCGGGTGAAAAAAGTTAACTTGTTGGGATATAACGGGGCGGTGAAATTCGTGCAGGAAGCGAATAGATTAGTGATCGAGCCGCCAAAAGAGGGGACTTACAATGAAACGGCAGTCGTCTTTAAGATTTCCTAACAAAAAATAGATTCGGTATGTACCGATCCGTTCTGTAGGCCTTTTTCCTCCGAATTGCAAAATCTACCAAGAAGATATATTACAACTTTTTTTTCCTTATTTTGCTAACAAATACTGGATGATATTTAACATACAGTCGAAATGATCCACCTGACTAGAAGAAGTAAAGATAAGAGATGAAGAAAGCTGAAGCCACACGTCTAAACATGCTGAAAAAATCCTTTGAGTTGATTTATGCCAAAGGATATCAGAACGCTAGCATTGACGATATATTGGCAACCACACAGGTTACCAAAGGCGCGTTTTATTATCATTTTAAAAACAAAGATGAAATGGGGTTAGCCATTATCAACGAATTGATGAAACCTACACTAACCAAAAGCTTTATTGAACCGTTACAAAACGCAGAAAATCCATTGGATGCCATATACGATTTGATGCATTATCTTCTTCTTGAAGACGATTTTTTGAAAGTAGAACACGGTTGCCCTGCTGCTAACTTTACGCAGGAAATGACTCCCTGGAACGAAGATTTTAGCAAAGCGTTGAACGAAATAACACAGGAATGGCTGAAGGCTATAACTGCGGTTCTTGAAGAAGGACAAAAGACAGGTTATATCCGTAAAGATGTCAATGCAAAACAAACAAGCCTTTTTGTGCTATCTGGCTATTGGGGTGTTCGCAATTTCGGGAAGCTAGCGAATAGCAAAGAAGTCTACTTGCCCTATTTAGAGGAACTTAAAATGTACCTTAATACATTAAAATAAATTTTTCACCTGTAAACATACTAATTGGTATGTTATTTATTTACCTTTGTTGAATTGGATAGGGGCTAGTATCCTTTTGGTTCAATTAATTAAAGGTAATGTATCAAACACTCACATTTTATCACAGCTTTATGCGCTGGCTTGTATTAGCAAGCCTCCTGTTCGCGCTTTATCGGGCTTACAAGGGTTACTTTTCAACATCAGCATTTTCAAACCGAGATAATGCAGTACGGAATTGGACGGCCACCATTGCGCATATCCAGTTGATGATTGGAATGATCCTCTATTTTCAAAGTCCGCTGGTTAAATACTTTTTAGCCAATTTCAAAACAGCGGCTCAGGATTTCAATATGTTATTCTTTGGATTGATCCATAGTTCGTTGATGCTGATCGCCATTGTACTGATTACAATCGGTTCTGCTGTTGCCAAAAGAAAAGAAACGGATAAAGCAAAATTCAAAACAATGATGATTTGGTTCACTGTCGCATTAGTCATCATATGCATAGCCATTCCCTGGCCATTTTCACCATTCACTAGCAGACCCTATTTCAGGTAGTTCATATACAACGTTCAAAAGCTATAATAATGACATTTCAACTCTTAAAAACAAGGACAGGAAGGCTTAGGATTATGGGATTTCTAGAAGGGATTTCACTCCTCGTCTTGGTATTTATTGCTGTACCGATGAAGTATTGGCTTCACGATGAATCATTAACCAAAATGATGGGCCCTATTCACGGAGCACTTTTTTTGTTATTCTTGCTAAACGCATGCAGTGCCGGTATTGAACAAAAATGGAAAGTTAAAACTATCGGAATGATATTGGCATCCTGCTTTATTCCGTTTGGCACATTCTACGTGGATTATAAGTTCCTAAAAAATATAGACAACAAATGAAGTACCTATTGATTACTGCTATTGGTGCTTTGGTCGTCTACCTGGCATACCGAACTTACCGCTACCTGAACTTAGCAGACAGCTTGGATAAAAAGATTGAAAACGGGGCGACTATTTTGGACGTAAGAACAGCAGGAGAATATGCAACAGGTCATATTGATGGCTCTATCAACATCTCTCTAGGTGAAATTAGAGAAAGATATACCGAGCTCGACCCTTCCAAAACATACATCACCACTTGTTCTCACGGACTGAGAAGTGTAAAAGCCGTAAATCTATTGAAAGAACGAGGGTTTAAAAATGTCTATAACGGTGGTGCTTGGAGCGACCTTGAAAAGATAGTAAAGAAGTAATAAGGGTAATGTACAGAGGCGAACGTAAGAGGGCTATTCAAAGTCCACGCGCCAGCAATTTGCATATACCAGCGCGAGGAGGAGTGATCATCGCATTATTTTTAGAATTGTAACTCTGGTAATTATCGTAAAATATTTGTAAATTTGAGTTATGGAAAAGTTGACTATCAATATCCCAGAAACAAAAAGCGCTTCGGTGAAGCAGCTTCTCAAAGAGCTCGGTGTGGTATTTCTATCATCTGGCAAAAAGGAAAATGTATCAGACGTTAGATCAAAATTAGCGAATGTATCTGTGTGGTCAGATAACCAGTTACTAAGATAATCGCTGAATTGTCTGGCCAATAAACTAAAACCGCCATCCCAGATGTACCGCTGGAAATATCGAGACGGCCGATTGTCGATACGTTTCAGGGCCAATAACCTTATCCTTGGCATCGGATGCGAAAATAAGTGCTACCCAAGGATTAATATAGAAACCTTTATGCTCATTTTCTGCTTTTCCAAACATAATCCGATAGCCGGACCGTATGCCGATGTTCAGTCCCCGTATGTTCTCCTCTGTTTGCGGTGCAGTTTTAAGTTTGATCTCGTCGTTGCCGTAGGTAAACTGAACGCCGGCAAATAAGCCGTTGATCTTTTTGAAATGATAGTCGGTTTTCAGGTCGAACCCCGAGCTGTATACTGAAAAACTATCGTTGTTCGTAAAAAAGGAGGGCTGCTTAATGGCAAAAATGCCGGCACTGGAACGAAAGCTGCCATAGGTAATACCTGCATGTATCGAATAGCCGTTCAGCATATACGCCAAGGGGTCTGCTTCAAGTTCAAACGCAACTTTTGACTTTAATTGGGCGTAGGCGTTATTTACGCTAAGTATCGTTAAGCATATCACGATACGCACAGTTGGCTGGATGAAATTACTCATAGGTAAAAATGCTGTTTTACCAAAAGTAACAGGAAAGCAGAAGCCGGCACTTAACAAAAGATAATAAAAAAAATTATTTCTTGTTTAACCGCTGTCTGATACGGCTAAGTGAGACCGGCGTAACGCCCAGGAAGGATGCGATGATATTTAAAGGAACCCGCAGTAGTAATTTTCCGTCGTGCTTTTCAAAGTCGAGGTAGCGCTCTTCGGCCGTACGGGTAATATGTCCCATGAATATTTTCTGTGAATTGATGAAACGCTGGTCGGCAATGGTTCGGGTTAGCTGGTTCATCTTCGCAAAATCTACGTTAAGGCGATTAAAGGATCGATAGTCTATGCGAAGCAGGGTACAGTCCTCTACAGCTTCCAGGGCCTGTTCCGCGGGTTCTTGGGTCAGAAAGCTCTGGTAGCAGCTGGCAAAGTTGTTCTCAGCAAAAAGGAAGAGCGTGATTTCCTCGCTTTTCGCATTAATGCAATAAAGTCTGATGACACCTTTGACGACAAAGTACAGGTACTTTTCTGTATTGCCTATCTCCGTTATTTTTTGCCGTGCCGGCACGCTTAACGTCTCAAATGATTGCTGTAAATGGCCCCACTCATCCTCATTCAAATCAATAACCTTCGTAACGGTTTCCCTAAGTGCATCGTACATCTCCGAAAATTATGCATAATATTTGTTTTGGCAATAGATTTTATCCAGTTAGACGTTAGCCGAGGAGAATTAGAATAGGCACGGGACAACGTCTATGCGCCAGCGATTTGCATATACCGGAGACAGCGGGGGCAATTACGAAGTGGTCAACGCGATAAACGCCCCCCTGTTTTTCAATAGGCACACATGTTCAAGGCGAAAGCATCCTCGCCCACCAGTACCTTGGAAATCAAAGTCACAGATTGCTTCGGAAGAATTTTTCAAGAAAGGATAATTCGCCCTAAAGAAACATCTTATCTGATGAAGTAGCGGATTTAAGTTGCTATCCTTGATAAATTAAACGTGCTTTTATGCAGTCCTCACGGATCTTCCATAATTTATTTTGCTACGTAAGTCAAATTTAATAATGGAATAATGCAGCGTTGGTAATTATTATATCGCCAGCAATTTTTGTAAATTTGGGTTTTCAAAATAATTGTAACATATTCCGTATTGACAATTCTATTTATCCTTATCATCAGTTTCATAGCATCTTTAGTACGCTCCACATTAGGATTTGGCGAAGCGTTAGTTGCCGTTCCGCTTTTTCTTTTTTTTCTGCCAGTAGATATTGCCGTTCCGTTGTCTGTTATGCTGTCAGTGGTCATTGCGCTTGTTATCGTGATACAAGACCATAAAAAAATCTATTTTAACAGTGCCAAATGGTTGATTTTATATGCCGCACTTGGAGTGCCTATCGGTATCATCATTCTGATGTATGGAAATGAAGTTTTTGTAAAAATAGGGCTTGGGATATTGATAATCTTGTATTCCCTGTATTCGCTTTATTTCAATAGCAATACCGTATTAAAGGAGGATAGCAAGTTTTGGCTTTTTGTGTGTGGGTTTTTATCAGGAATATTTGGAGGAGCATATGGTGTGAATGGTCCGCCATTGGTTGTATATGGGAATTTAAGGCAATGGAGCCCCAAATACTTCAGGGCTACATTACAGGCTTATTTTTTGCCAGTAAGCCTCATAAGTGTGGTAGGATATTACGCCAAAGGACTTGTTACACCACAAGTAAATACCTATTTTTTGGTTTCATTGATTACAACTATTCCTGCTATATTCTTAGGCAGGTACTTAAATCATCAATTGAAAGACGGGGAATTTTTTAAGTATGTTTATTGGGGCCTTATGGTCATTAGTGGTATTCTGATTTTTAGCACTGGAATTGCAACCTAAAAGTAGAGACTACTGACAAGAGGTTATAGAGACTGGGTTACAAACCTGTGCCAGCTGTGGGTGGATATTTGAGTAGCATCTTTATGTAGCCAAATGCCGAGATTCCCTTTTGTTTCCTGATTTTATAATATAGGACAATCTTATCGAAAGAGAATGCAGGAAAAGTAACAAGGTGTTGTGATTTTTTGTTGGCCATAGCATCAACGCTGTCGCTTCAAACCTAGATGAATTTATTTGTATCTGCAAATCCAACCGATTTTTAGCGTTTGCTCAGGTTACTCCAACAATTAATAGCGGGAAATTAGACTGTAACACTACTGTACATACACTAACGAAATCTGTGTTCATTTGAGTTCCGCCAAGCGAGCGATATTAGGCATATACTTTATTAGCCAGTTTGGCTGTTGTGAGATTTCCAAAGCTTCTACCACTTTTCCATTTAAAATAAATACCAAGTCCTTATGTTCAAGTTCAGAGGTGTCAATTACTTTTAAGGAATCGAACAACAGATAACGTGCGGTCTACAAATTCTGACGCCTGCCTGGTTAGCTCTCTTTGTACGCGTAGGCCTGATTTCCACAGTTCCGACCTTTTCTCCAAATAAAGCTTGTCTCCATCAAAAATATCCTGTAAATTATCTGGGAAATAACTCGGTCCTACGGTAGATTTACCTGCTCCGTTAGATCCAGTTATTACAAAAAGTTCGGGCATTAATAGAGATCGAAACGGTTTCTAAGCTGTATTGTTTCCGACTCGTCCAAAATATGCATGGTCTCAAAATCACTGCCATTGTTAGACTGTTTTACCAGATGTATTTTACCATTAGGATATTCCATATAACACAGTTTTCTTTCCATACCTGTTACATTGATCATGAAAGGTAATCCGCTTTTCAATCGGTTAGCTCTGAGTGCTTTCACAGCCATCGAGCCTCTCTTAACCTGCTCTCGAAGTGATAGTACGTTCATAGTTGTTTAGTTTTAATACCAAATTTAGCTAAAAGGCTTTGCATTCACAAACCGAACCTTTAGAGATTGCACATTCCCTAAATTATTCAATCGTGCTAGATAAACAATTCGAGTGAAGCAAAGCCTCATCCCAAGGTAGAAACCTTTGACAGCTTGGCCTGTATCCATTAATCCAACAAGTACATGTCCATCCTTCGTATTGGCAAATGCTGATTCGGTAAATCCCATTTTCCGCAACTTTTTAGACCGTACTAGATAGCGCAGGTTGCTGTTTTTCAAACCTATTTATATCTTACACCCGTTAGTTTTTTAGATCTTTAATAGAAATAATAACACTTTATTATATAGTATCGGATTTAAACTAAAATTGCTGTTTATTTCTGTGTAACAAGCAATATAGCAAAAGAACTTACATGCTATTCTCTCTTCCTGTATCTCCTTTTCCAGAAATGCAGAACTGTCATGGCTATGCATTTGGTCCCAATCCGGATCCTAACTCGTATAATCCCCCTTGGACCAAAGATATATTCTACCCAGACCTGTCCGACTATAATGCGATCGGTCCTTCGGGCACGATACAAGTGGGGGATAGGATCTGTTATTATGGTTGGACGTCGCCCACTCAGGACTGGCGAACAGCGATCCAGCATTCGGCTATAGTGACCGAAGTCGATGCGAATGGCTTTGCGACAAAGGTGATGGGTAAGATGGGAGCAGCTTACGAGCCGATAGAGCATCATCCGAGAGATATCCCGGAAAGTTATGGCAATATGTCTCCCACCCAAACCTTTTCGAACGGCGCAGTAAAATACAACCGTATTTATTATCGACATAAGTAAGATTTTCCATAATTTTATATTTAGAACTTAAAAACATGAAAAATTATATATTCAACATATTATTAGGATTAATAATAGTAGCACTGCTACCTGAGGTTACGATTGGACAAGATGCTTCCAAAACGAAAGAAATTAGATCACAGCTTTCACATTTATGTGGTTATAGCATGAAATATGATGAGTTTGTTCAGCTTCCCAGAGCCAAGTATGGCGAACAGATAGATAAGTTTGAAAAACTATATCGGGACCAGATCAAGAAGATAAAGCATGGACCCGACCGCGATCTGTATTTTGAGTTTTTAGAGAAAGCTACAGGACCAGACTCTTTGAAATACAAAGTAGGCAGCGGTATGCCATTTCCCTACGTTTATTTCTATACGCTCTTATCCAAAAGCAGAGTGGATAAAATGCCAACGCGAATTGAATACTACAAGGTTGTGAAATACTCATTATTCACGAAGGACAAAGAAGAATTAATCCATCCAAGAGATATTCCATTTTTGCGGTATAAAGAGTGGTAGTAATGACGCCTAGTCATGTTGACTGCGGATTTTAAGGGCGAGCAGAAAAAACTGCTCGCTTTTACCACATTAAAAGTTGACTACATGAAAAATTATATATTCAACATATTATTAGGATTAATAATAGTAGCACTGCTACCTGAGGTTACGATAGGACAAGATGCTTCCAAAACGAAAGAAATTAGATCACAGCTTGCACGCCTATGTTGCCTGAGTACGTCTGCTTTATCCCTGAGTAGGGGGCGAGAGGTAATTCATCCTTCCCTCCAATACTTCAAAATCCCATCAATAGAATCTTTTCAAATAAAGCATGGCGACTACTACAAAGTGTTTTTAAGCATTTCTCCAATTCACTTACCGTGAAAGAGATGTTACTTTCGGCCTTTGTCTTTTTATAGACGTCTGGCTTATCTGCTTTTCTTACGGATAGTCTTTGGATAATTTCGATCATTGTTAAAGAAGAGCTGCAAGGGTTAAAAGTCGATTGAAATTTTTACTTTTCCGCCCAATCCTTTTTCAACGATGTCAAATAGTGTTTTTAAAGTTATATTATTTCCGTTATTCTCTATTTTTGAGATATACTCACGTTTTTTGTCTACTAGATTGGCAAGTTCTGACTGTGTTAAGTGCCTCTCCTCACGAGCTTTTTTAAGAAGTAGGCCAATTTTAAAAGATTCGAAGTCTCTTTCAAGTTCATCTCGTCTTTCAGTCCCTACTTTTCCGTAAACATCGTCCTTTATATTTTTCCAACTTTTAGTTTCCATTTTCATTATGTTTTTGTTCGTAATATTCAGCCATTATTTTTAACGCTTTTTCGATTTGATTTTTAGGTGTTTTCTGGGTTTTCTTTTGAAATCCATTCATTAGCACGATAAGCTTTTCTCCATCGAAAAAGCAAAATACCCTCCAGATGTTTGAGCCCAGCTGAATCCTAGCTTCATATAATCCTTCAGTTCCTGTCAGATGTTTTAAATAATTTGACGGAACACGTTCAAGAGTTTCAATAGCTTCAATGATTTTAAAAATCTTGTCCTGGACTTTCTTTGGCTGACCCGACAGAAAGTCTTCAAAATAATTTTTAAAAGCTATAACTTCCTCTTACTGTCATAAGACAAAGGTAATTTAAAAGTTACTTTTTAACAAATTTTAGACGTGTTTAATTTTTTCTAAACTCCTCCCTTACCTTTTTGATGACGGTTTTTTCGTTGGCGTCTTTGGGAGAGAGGTGCTTATAGAGTTTGTCCAGATCTTCAAGAACTTCGGCTTTCGGTGATGCTTTTATTCCTTCTAGTACCTGTAAAATAAACACATTGGAGTTGCTACTGGAATCGCAACTTAAAGGTAGGGAGTATTAGCAAGAGGCTATAAGGGCTGGGTTACAAACCTGTGCTAGCTGTGGATGGATATTTAAGCAGCATCTTTATGTAGCACTGCGACGTGTAAGTGCTTTTATGCACTCCTCACGGATCTTCCATAATTCATCAAGATCGTATGAAACTCCATTTTTCTTGATCCATGTGGTTAGATAGTCCTTATGGTAAGACACCTTAGAATCCGTAGCCTGGTCTGCTTGTATTTCGACTTCAGCCAGTAGTTCAAGCTCAAATTTGGTTTCATTGATACCGATGCCGGTATAGTCAAGTATATGGTTGTAAGCGCGAATATAACTGTGAGCTTCTGGGATATATTTTAGATTGTATTTTTTTAGCACGTCTTTAATAGCTGGCGTGTTTTTGGCAGTCATGTAAAATATGCCCAACATCAATTGCAGCTCTGGATGTCCGTTTTCATCGGCCAGTCTTTTCAGCAGTACATGTTTGGTACTACAGGTGCCGCAGTTGTCTTCGAATAAACATAATGGGTTGTTTTTATCGCTGTTTCGCCGGTAATTTAAAGTGCTGACCCAGTCAGCCGCCTCGCTAAAAGAATTTATACCCAACGCGGCAAATGAGTTGGAAACCTCGCCTCTGGCCTGGTCGATAGTGAAGTCTATAGGCTTAGCGAATAATCGTCTTGAAAAAAGATTGGTTCGGCTGTTGTCGAGAATAGGTTCCCCGGATTTCTTATTGAGAAAATAGCGGATGTTCTGGATGAGGTACCGTGGATGGAAGTTTGGCCCAAATTGATCCATCGCCCTAAATGTGTCAAAAATTTCCAAGGCTGTGCGCGTATGATTGAAATACCCCTGCTCCAGTAGTTTTCTAAAGGCAGTTTGTACTTCTGCATAGGTACTAAGAAATAGAGGTGTTTCAAGCTCATCTTCCTTTTCCTCCGTGCAGATTTCCAGGTACTTGTTCGGTAGATCCTGATCAGTTTCTATTGTTATAACCCGTTTTATTCGCTTCCGGTCGATCTTGAGTTCTTCGACATTCAGTTTATACAGATCGAGAGGAGTAACGGGTGGGTTGTAGTCTTCCAGTAAAAGGATTTTTGCAAGGTGTGCGCTATCTTCCGGATCAATCAGTGTCGGCTTAAAAGGGTTTTCGGTATCCCGTATAAAAAAGTTATGCTTGCCAAGCAGGAAAGAACACTCAAATGCTGATATTCCTTTTTCTTTCCTGATTTTATAATATAGGGCAATCTTGTCAAACGAGAACGCAGGAAAAGTAACAAGGTGTTTTGACTTTTTGTTGGCCATGGCATAGATACTGTTGCTTCAAAGATAATAATTAATCGATTTTGATTTGAAGTCAAAAGCGTATTATTCAAGAATTTTCCAATAACCTCCTTTCGTAGAGCCGATCCTTTCTATTAGCTTTAATTTGCGTAATTTGGCCAATTGATATTCTATTCCTCTAACCGAAAGTTTTGCTCTTTCGGCAAGCTCTTCTCGTGTGATATGAGGATTGTCCTTAATGTAAAAGAATACTGCAGCAGAGGTTCCTCTCAAAGTTTTTCCCACAGTTTTTCCCACAGTTTCTCCCACAGTTTTTCCCACAGTTTCTTCTAAAAGACTGTCATCCTGTGCATAAACTAAAACCCTAAAGCCATGCTGGAAATTTTCAAAGACCGGCTGTTTTAGACCATGATTAGCAAATCCTTCCTTAATCCTTTTAATACCTGAACCATACTTCTCGATAAATTGGGCTTCTTTAAAAGCTGAAGCTACCTTTCTATTGCGGGCTTGAGAAGAATAATCCCCACTTAATAACTGGTCTATTGTAATATTCTCGGGAAGTCTACCCGGATTGAAAAACTCTATATAGTCATCATAAATCTTGACAGAAGAATCGCCATAGTGCGTATAATCACGATGGACTATCATGTTTATAGCGATCTCCCGTAGTGCATCCATCGGATATTGCCATCTTTCCTCTCTCCTTGGATCTCCTGTAATGATATAGCTTTTATTGATATGCTTCCTGACAAAGTCCAACACCAATTCGACTTCGCTAAATAAATCCGACCTTATGGTTATGCCATCCTTGATACTGGTCGGAGTTGAGAAACGTCCTAACTCGATTGTTGCATCGAATACATCGTTGCGGGCAAACATAAGATATCCAGCGTGAGTAACCTGCCCCTCCTTTATAAGATCGTATTTGTTCAAAACAGTTAGGGGGTCATCGGCTATAATGTATTGTCTGCCATTGTTACAGTTGGTTATAAATGTATTTACCTTCTCCAAGGATAACATATCGATACTTTTTTCGGGATTAATATAGCTGTCCCAACTCGTATTGAACGACTTCAAATGCATATCGGCAATCTCCGAAAGAGACAACATATGGTTGGAATTGTTAACCCTCTTATAATATCTGCCTTTGAAAGAAACAGGTTTAATCGGAAACTCAGATATGGTAAGTTCGCCAACATCTACACCATTGATATGGATAATATTTGCATCAGGAATAATGCTGGGTTGGGTTTTGTTCTTGACCTCGTTGATCCACTTCTGTAATGTTTCCGATCCGAGAGTAAAGCCTTTTACAGGCGTCCCCTTATCAGTCATACCGACTAATACGCGTCCTCCCTTAGTATTGGCAAATGCTGATAGCGATTCAATAACTGCATCGTTAAAGGAACTTTTAAACTCCGTGTGTATATCTTCTTTTAGTGGTTTGGCCATCTGAAATTCAGTTTATGGTCTTTTAAATAGCGCTTCGTCCTCACTCTTTCTTATAAGCGTATCCTTTTTTATAGCGTTATCGATCACGGCGGTGAAATCCTTCGCTTCCCAGTTTTTTCCAGCTTGCGCACCACAATAGTGTGCGATTTCTTTTGATGTATGCCATTCGTCAAAGAATGGGTCATTATTTTCGGCTAAAAGTAAATGAAGCGTACCCGTCGGTCCCAGTTCTGTGGGTTCTATCTTAATAATAATTTTTTTGACCATTTCCTCCTTGAAGGATGCAGGAGGATAGAAATCGCCCACAGTGTATGTGATATTATATCCTAATTCAAATGATTTCGCGGTGAACGCTCGGGCCAGTTTATTCAGATGCTGATCATGGTATTTCGCAGTGTTTTTGCCACTCTCTATTGCTCCCAACAGATTTCCATCAACTTCCAATTCAAGTATCTTTTGGATATCTCTCGTGCTGAATCCTAAATATGTTCTTAATAGGCGGATCATGTTTATTATATGGAGGGAAATTGAGTTTACATATACGACTTGCTTCATAAAAGCAAGGTCGTTCATATTGATTTTATAAAATGTAATAGAAAAAATTTGTTTTAAATTAAAGTATTGTTTATGTTTGTTTTATAAATTGATTTTTTCAATTTATGGCATTAGACTAAAAGAGTCTCGACTGTGAATTCCGACATTTCAGTAGGACGAGGCGATAGGTTTTAATGCCCACTACAATATTTTGTATATCTTTGATATACGCTATAGCGTGTGGGCCCTATCGTTACCGTTCCTAAGCCGTCGGAAGCTAACAGTACGGTTGATAGGAGCCCGGCTATAGTTCCTTGCAATCGCGAGACTCACTTAAATAAAAGTGAGTTATGAAAATTACAAAAAAGCAACTTTACAAAAATCTAAAAACCGCCCCGGAGTAGCTCCGCAGGGCTTGTCCGCATTTGCGGACATCTCAATCGATGAATGCGTGTAAGATAACCGAAATTAACCTGATGATGTATAAAACCGCATTTCGATTTTTAATCAATCAAATTATTTATAGGTGGCCTGAGCTGTAGGCTTGGGTAGAGATGAATAGCGCTATAAAGATCTAGCGAAGGCACAGAGTACAGGTCACACCATTAACCTTAAAAAAATGAATATATTTTTTAAGGGTGGGAGAGGACTGTGCTATTTAAAGCGGCTATCTCATCTTTTCAAATCAAAAAATAATCGGAGTCGAACGCTGTTCAGCTTTGTACTAGGTCTTATATGTGTGTTGTTTAGTGATGCCCAGGCGCAGTCCGCTGGAGAGCGGGCTGTGATCGGGGCAGAGGATATCAAACCGCTACAGATCGGGGACACGATTCCCGAGGCGCTCTGGAACCTTCCATTACAGGTCGTAAACCATACTGATGGAAAGCGTAGAATTAAATTGGCTGATTTCAAAGGAAAGGCACTATTGCTGGATTTTATGTCTACAGGCTGTAAAGCTTGTATAGAGGCATTGCCGGGAATGGAGAAGACAATCAGTGTATATGGCAATGATGTTGTTTTGTTGCCGATTACCAATGAAGGTAGAGACCGTATGCTCAGGTTCAAACCAGACAATGATTACCTCCGGAATTCGGAGTTAACGTATGTAGTGGAGGATAGGGTACTGCGAAAAGCGTTTCCACACAGTTTTATATCCCACGTCGTATGGATAGATGTACAAGGTGTCGTCAGGGGTTTTACACGGACTAATCATATGACAGAATCTACCTTGGGTGATTTGCTTGACGGAAATACCTTCGGCTGGCCGGTAAAGAGTGAGACGACATCTTACTTTCACCAGCCGATAATGCAAGGTAATAATAAGCTAGAAGAGATGCCTAATAATACGGGACAAAAATTTCATTACGCTGCGATTACGGGATACATAGATGGAATAGGCTCTTACTATCCTACATCTAGGGATACGCTAGAGGGGGTAGAGCGCATATCATTACGAAATATTTCGCTGCTGGATTTTGGGCTGATCGCATCTGGCCTGGGGCTATTTAAGAGGGGTAATATATTGAACCAAGATCATACCGAATGGAAAGTGGCCAATGTGCATAGATATGCATACGAGTTATATGAAGGAGATGAGCTCACCAAGGATCAATGGTATCAAAGGTATGCCATCTCTTACGAACGGACGGTGCCGCTGGGGATGCGTATGGAGGATAAGCAACGCATACTGATGGATGATCTAAAATCTTTTATGGAGATAAGCTGCGAACGCAGGGGAGGTGAGCTGCTGTTTTTTGAACTTAATCTAGATAAGCGATGAAAATCTTACTATTATTTTTTATGCTGGCCATTTCGTATACTGGATTATATGCACAGCAGGCTTGTAGCATTGATGTTGTTGTGGTACGACAGGAAGATGGTCGTGCGATGCCAAATATAAACATAGAGATGGATGGCCGTTCCTTTAAGACGGATCACCTTGGCCGGGTTACATTGCATATAGACAAAGAAGCTGTTGATGTCAGGATACGGCATGTGGGGTATACTGTGCAGACCTTGACAGTGAGATGTTCGGATAGCAAGGATCTGCAGATCGCGATGGTAGAAGAAGCCGTTGAGATCGATAGTGTGTATGTTTCTACTGGATATGAGAAGATACCTAGAGAAAGGGCTACTGGATCGTTCGAATTTATCGACAATAGCTTGCTGAATAGATCCGTAGGGACAAATATCATAGCGAGGTTAGAGAATATAACTACGGGCTTGCATTTCAATAAGCAATCCGTTAGTGCAGTAGGGGGCGGTCTTGCTATATCTCCCCAGATTGTGCTGCACGGTATCAGCACAATCCGAGATCATGCAAATCGCAGTTCACCCCTGATCATACTGGACAATTTCCCGTACGAGGGAGATATAAACGATATCAACCCGGCCGAAATCGACAACATCACCATCTTGAAGGATGCGGCAGCGACATCGATATGGGGTGCAAAAGCGGGCAATGGTGTGATCGTATTGACCAGTAAGTATGCCGGTATGGCGGAGGGTATCAAAGGTAGTTTCGGCTCTACCGTCAGTATCACCCAAAAGCCTGATCTGATGAGACATCAGGTGATATCGCCCGGAGATTACATCGATGTGGAGCGGTTTTTATTTGACAAAGGGTATTACAGTAACCTAGAGACCAATCGCAGCCGTCCGGCATTATCTCCCGCTGTTGAGCTTTTTATTGCGGAGCGGGATGGCACGCTATCTATAGACGAAATAAATACACAGCTGGCGGTTTTAAGATCACAGGATGTGCGAAGGGATTTCGCGCAGTACCTCTACAGAAATGCACTCCTGCACCAGTACAATTTGAATTTGAATGGTCGTTCTGCTAAAAGCCGATTTGTGCTGTCTGCAGGCTATGACAACTCCGCACCGACGCAGCTTGGTAGAGATTATGAAAGAGGTAATATCCGTATCGAAAATGTCTATCAGCCGACCAAAAATATAGATATTACCACGTCGATGCGATGGTCGGTGGCACAGGCGCGCTCCGCTGATGCTGTGCCTGTGTATGCGGAGATAGGCTATAGATATCCTTATATACGACTGGCCGATGATCAGGGCAATGCAATACCCATTCCAAAAGATTATCGCCTGAGTTATATCGACCAGACTGGACAGGGCTTGCTAATGGACTGGCACTATAGACCACTGGATGAGGTTGCGAACCAGCCGACGACGAACTTGCGTAAGGATCTTATCTTGAATACCGGTATTAAGTACCGATGGACATCATGGTTTAATCTCGATCTCAAGTATCAGTATGCGGACGTGGCCGATAAGGCAAATTCGCTATACGATCTGGCCAACTACCGTACACGGAATCAGATCAATCTGGGTTCTACGATTTCCAATGGGGCGGTTATCTACAATTTTCCTTATGGTTCCGTGCTGCAGGACGACCTTCTGTTCAGCAAAGGACATTATGGGCGTGCGCAGGCTAATATGAATAGATCATGGTCTGACCGACACGACATCAATGGACTGCTGGGGTTCGAATTCAATGCGAGACAGTCTGCATCCAGTGGCTACACGATAGTCGGCTATGACGAGAATACACTGGCTTTTCCTACGGGTATTGATTACCTAAAGCCTTATCCGGTCTACGATAATCTACAAGCGACGAGTGCTATCGGTCAACCGCTACGGCCGATGACCGCGCTTGAGCAGCGGTATATGTCCTATTTCGGGAATGCTTCCTACAGTTACGACTCGCGGTATGTCGTCAGCATGAGTGTACGTAAGGATGCCTCCAACCTCTTTGGGGTGGCTACCAACGACAAATGGTCTCCACTATGGTCAGTTGGCGGTAGATGGAATGCCAGCAAAGAAAGTTTTTTTTCAACAAACTGGATGTCCACGCTTACACTGCGTGCGAGCTATGGATTTAGCGGCAATATCGACAATAGTCTGAGCGCCGTGCCTACGCTATCATTTCTGTCGCCGGCAGCGGCGTATTTGGTGCCCTGGCAGAGAGCACAGAACCTAAACGCACCGAATGCGGAGTTGCGATGGGAGAAAGTTAGAAATATAAACTTTGGTCTTGATTTTGGACTGGCCAATAAAAAGGTAAGTGGGTCGATTGATATCTATCATAAAAGCACAAAGGATCTCTACACCTCGGTGCCGATGGATCCGACCACAGGTATCAGTGCTATGGTCATAAATGGAGCTAATGTGAACGGAAAGGGTGTCGATCTACAGATAAAAACGGTGAATATCGATAATGCCATTAAATGGAGTACGAACTGGCTCTTTTCGTATAATAATACATGGATAAAGCGAAACTTTAAGGAGTATGCTGGGCCTGCTGATCTGACAACTGCTGGACTTAATACTGTGGAGGGCCATCTGGCGTTTCCTATGTATTCCTATCGCTGGGGCGGGTTGGATCCGCAAACCGGAGAGCCGCGAGGTCTACTGAATGGGGAACCCAGCAAAGACTATCGGGCGCTCCGTAGTCAGAATGTACAGCCCGAAGACTTGGTTTTCCACGGCTCGCGCAGACCATTGTACTGGGGAGGTGTGCGAAATAATGTCAATTACAAAAACTTCTCCCTATCAGCAAATGTCAGTTGGAAAGCTGGTTACTATTTCCGGAGAGAATCCATAGACTATTCATATGTGCTCAACAATGGTTTAGCACATAGCGACTATTATAGGAGATGGCAGAAGGCCGGAGACGAGGCATCAACCGATGTACCTGCATTTATTTATCCGGTCAATTCCTTAGCAAATACCTTTTATGCTAACTCGGAGGTATTGGTCGAAAAGGGTGACCATATTTATCTGGACGACATACGGATGGATTATTCCTGCCGTATTTCCCAGTCCTTACGGATGAACTTGTATCTAATGGCATCTAATATAGGTATGATATGGAGTGCGTCGTCATCTGGGCAGTTTCCAGACAATGCTTCGAGTATTCCGATGCCGCGTATTTTTAGTTGTGGTTTTAACCTTAATTTTTAAAGTTATGTTTGATATATTAAAGCGTTTTTGTTGGTTCATGTGTCTGGCAGGGTTAATACTTTCTATCACCTCCTGTGAAGAATACTTGGATACCAAGCCTGATAAAAAGCTGGCCACGCCAGCTACAGCCAAAGATCTGCAGGCGATCCTCGATAATATTCCGAGGATCAATGAGGCGGAAACGGGCTTGTCAGAAATAGCATCCGACAACTTTTTTTTGCCTGATGCCAACTGGTCTGCCCTCATCGAAGTAGAAAATAGAGATGCCTACCTATGGAAACGCAGTCCCGTTGCTGAGTTATACTGGTCATACATGTACCGGAAGATCTACGATGTAAATCTGGTGCTGGAGCATATAGATAAGGTCACCTATCAGTCCGAAGGTCAAAAGAATAGCATCTACGCAAATGCTCTGCTGGTCAGGGGGATGGCATTTCAAAAGCTGGCGGAAGTATTCTGTGTTCCCTATCGCAGGGGAGTAGCGGCAGAGGATAGATTAGGGGTCGTTCTGAAACGGAGCGCCGATATCAATGAAGATCTCAAGAGAAGCACATTAGAGGAGACGCATAATCAGATTAAGGAGGATCTGACCGAAGCCATTAAATATTTGCCCGATAACCCGTATGATTATCCGACTAGGGCGGCAAAAGGCGCTGGATATGCGGCTATGGCGAGATACCTGCTTAGTATAGGGGATTATACTAGTGCGGGATATTATGCAGATTCAAGTCTAGCGCTCAAATCTACGCTATCCGATTATAATACAGTGGCGCAGATTCCTTATCCCTTTGAATTCTATAATGTTGAAATAATCTACTATTCCCGATCATATGCTTACCGGAATCTGAGTGAGGCGAATGCCCGTGTGGATCCACTTTTATACCAATCTTACGAGGATGATGATTTGCGTAAGCAATTGTTTTTCAAGGTGCAGGCCGATGGATACTACTCCTTTATTGGTGATTACAGTAAAGCTAATTTTGAGAAGTTTACGGGGTTGACAACTGCTGAAATGCTGCTCATCAGAGCAGAATGCAATGCGCGTGCCGGTAAGCTCCAAGAGGCTGAAGATGATGTAATTACGTTGCTGAGAAAACGTTATGTGAGCAATTTTGATTTTACTGGTCTAGATCTGCAACGCGATCCAGATGTTCTATTGAGACGGATAATGTTGGAGAGAAGGAAGGAATTGGTAGGAAGGGGAGTACGCTGGTCTGATATCAGAAGAATGAGTTTTGAAGAAGATATACGTTTGGAAAGGCTGTTGTACGATACTTCTTATGTATTGGATCAAGGTGCTATACAGGATTTTGCTTTTCTTATACCAGAAGCGGTAATTGAAAGAGGAGGGTATCAGCAAAATTAAGAAAGTCCCTGCGCAGTTTGATGCGCAGGGACTTTTGTTTTAATGCAAGCTACAGCCTAAACTAAGGCTGGTGCTTGATTTCTGACCGATCGGGGCTACTTCCCTGATTACGTTCCAAGATATCCAAAAGATTTGTTTCATCTGGGATGGAAGTATTGCTTGAGTTAGGTTCCGCTTTAACAGCACAAAGATTGGTGCCATCTTCACAAGCTGGCTCGGGATTGGTCATAGTCGGCGTGTAAGGCGCATAAAAACTAGGATCTTCGAGCTGACTAGGATCGTTGGGATTTCCGTTGAAAACATACCACTGCGGGGCAAGCGTTTTAGCTTCCACCTTAGGCTGGTTCTTTTTTTCTTTTTCCTTGTCGGTTTCGTTTGCATGAGCTGTAGCTGCTGATCCGACCATAAATAAAACTGATAATGCTAGTGAGGCAAATAGCCCCTTGCTTTTTAATGTAATCATAATAATGATGTTTAAAGTTTATAGATTATTTTTTATTGTATCTGCATACCTCGTTTTGCCTCGGTGGTATACGTCGGAGGGATCCGGGGCGGTGATTAATCAGCTTCCTGGAAGCCAAAGAATCAAGCTGACCGTGAATAATGCGTACTTACGCGGATACTTGATTCTATTCGCAATTCTCTGCGGAGCGCAGGGCGCAAGATAGGCGTGCGTGCATAGCAGTACCCATACCATACGTTCCTGCACGCCACAACTCGATATGTACCGCCCGTGCAGCTTTGTCCATATGGACTGTGCAAGCCTCTCTATCTTTACGAGAAAAGCCTTGCTTTTTAATAGCACTGTCTGATAGCGGTTCATACTTCGTTCATTTTTCTTTACTACATTTTTTTCCTATCTAGCCCCGGACTGGGCTGCGTCCCCGACGCAGCCTGCCCCTTGGCTTTATTTGCACTATATCGCCGTACCCGCGTTCCTGTGTCTCGACATCCGTGACCAACCCAGCGTATCGGCGGATAGCAGTAGCCGGTCTCACTGCCTTTTGCTACCTTGTCGAAACTCTACCACCGGAATAGTGGCTACCATCCCGATACGCTCAACCGTATTTTTTAGCTAATTCGCTATATTGTTTATATGGATGTCTCACTTTTCAAAGTTGAGTAATAAAATCTGCCCGAGATCATGCTCCTAGAGAAAGAGATTTGGGGTGATTTTTTACAAACGGCTAAAACCTCGTTGTACAGTGCTGATAGATACATCGATTAAATCGGCCTGTTCCTGTTGCCATAGTATAGAACAGAGTTCTGGCAAATCACGGGCAAACCGCAGGTAGCGCGCCATAGCATCCCGCTCAAATGCTAAGGGGCGCAATTTGTCCAGCAAAGCTTTCTTCTTATTGACCAGCTGTCTGGAAAATTCATCCAGTCCAAGGTGTTTGAAGCCTTCAAGTGCTAAGCTGGTATATGGAATGGACACAATGAGACCGGAACGTAAGGCCACGATATCGCCTTCCGCCGGCGTTAGGCTATGCGTGTGTTTAGTGGTAAATAGACCGTAGGTTGGCGGGGCTATAGCCAAGAGTTGCTGTTTCTTTTTTTTGGGAGTAAGCTTCCGCCGTGCCAGGATTCCCTCCGAAACAAAATAGATTTTCTTCTGGCGATCTCCTTCCGCATAGAGTATCTGTTCACTTTTAACAATATGCGCGGTGCAGTTTTCTTTTAGCCATCGTGCGTGTTCCTCACTTATCGGCCGATGTTTTGACCAGTAGTTCAAAAGCAGGTTAAACGCCTTTGTTTTGCTGTAATATTTGCTCATAAATCGTTATTTTTTGTTTAGTGTTTGGTTTTTGCTCTATTCGCCATCAAACTGATCGGCGATGTTTACATAGTCTCTACAGAGACTTTAGCCTCCTTTCCTTGTATTGAAGGTGGGAGGGAAGGAATCGTACTTGCGAGATACCTCGCCTCGCCTTCAAGGGGTGAATAATTGGAAATGATCGTATTCTTGTCGGGGAAGTACCAGCCGCATAGGTTATACCAGATCATGAGGCTCGCAAAATGGTACAATCCCATGGTTAAGGCTATGCTGACATGTAATCCGATAATGCCTGCTAAAAAAGTACGGCGGTACCAACCGGCTCGCCAGATCAAGGGATAGCACAACTCAAGCAGGATAACAAACCAACCGCTTACTATCCAGATCTCCTTATAACTTCCCCACTTGGTCGGAATTGGAAACAGGGCGCCCGGAAAGGGTTGTTGTACGGCCCGCCAAAGTGCCTCCCCATCGTACCAGCTCGCGCCAATGGCTTTCCCTAATCCACCAAACAGATACACCACCGTGAGCTGCCAGCGTAAGAGTTTTAAGGTATGCGGATATTTTGGGGAAAGACAACAGATCAGCAGCCCAGTCTGTGCGAGGTAGTCTACGCCATAAGACCAGTTGGGATCATTGATCCACAACCCATGATGTAGTATCAATAAGAGAAAACTGGCTAAACGGCTGTGATACAGTACTGTCATCGCTGCACAGCATAAGAGATAGGCTAGCGCGATCCATCGAAGATAATCTACCGCCATATAGATGTTCCAACCTGTATCCGATTGGTGCAACTGGAGCAAACGGTTGTCGATAATCCCATCCTGTCCATACAGTATTGGTAAATCGGACCAAAGTTGGATCATCTCCCAGCCCAGGATCAATCCCATCCCCTGTGGTAACAGGCGGCTCCAAATGGGTGTGTAGGGTGTCGTATTGATATCGGTATGTCTTAAGGTTAATCACTTGCTTTTTCAGTTCCATCTGCTCGGTATGCTCCCGCAGTGACGGTATATGTTGCACCATGATCCGGTGTACTACCGGGCTGCCGGGATAGCGTTTGGCCAGTTGCATCGTTAATGACCGTTGTACCGCGTAGGCAAAGGCCGTGTCCACTTCACTGTTATGCTCTTTTGCGCCTATCCAGACCTTCTGATGGTCCATAAAGCTGCGATAGCGGATCTTCGCACTACGGCTGCGCAATAACGGATGACTGTAATAATGCAGTTCACCATTAGGGTCGGCAATATAGAAGTGGCTGCGGTACGTACTCGCTACCGAAGGACTATAAAAACTGTATCCACCATGGATACCAGCCCACTCGGCGTAGCGAGGTACAAACGATGTAGTCCTGATAGGCTCCCATACCCTGTTGAAGCAAGGGGCTACACCCCACGCGACAGCGAATGTACTGCTCGACAAATGAGCAAGATTGTACAATACGCTGATGAGAATGTGTAGCTCCCAACACTTCGACAACAGTCGGCGGTACCAGCTCACCATTGCGCCTTACTCCTGCTCCATAATTTCTTGTACGGCCGGGGCAACGGCCGTCGGCTCATCTCTGGAAAAAAGAATCTTGGTCTTGAAAACATCAGGATGCAATTGAAGTAAGGCATCGGATACTTCGACGGTCTGTGGCTGAGACTCCGTCGTTAAAAATGGAAGAGCCTGAAATAGGCAAAATGCACAGCCAATGAGGGCAGCGTAGCGTAGCGATTTGTTTTTTATGTTCATGTGTTTAGTTGTTTGTAATACCGTAAATATGGCTTTTACAGTATTGATCGGCTATAATGTTGGTGAAAACCGACACATTTATGAGGATTTTTGTAAATTCGCGGTACAACCTAGTAAAACAAGAAACCAGAATGTCTACGTTTTCAGCAATTATTATAGAAGACCTCCCGCTTGTTCAGGAGCAGATGAGAAGGGTGATTATGGGGACAAAACTGTTCCATGTGGAGAAGAAGTGTTATACCTCTGTCGAAACCGCAATAAAAGCATTGAAGAACCGTCCAGTAAAAGTTGACTTTGTATTTTTGGATGTCGAACTAGACGGTATGTTGGGTACCGAGGGGGTAAGTAAGTTACGCCCTTATGTCCGCTTTATCATCCTATGCTCGGATTACCGGAAAAAATATGCTGATGAAGCGCACGATATCTACCCGGATGCTTTTTTCAAGAAGCCCTTGTTCCAAGAGGATATCCTTGAGTTGGTACGGGATTTACAAAAACGGGAAACCTGGCGGCCGAAGGATCCCATTTCGATCTTGGTAAGACGACCCCACGACAAACGAATCGAAGAAGAGAAGGATGACGACAAAGAGCATGCCGGGCATCCGGTGAGGGAATTGACCAGAGTGGCACTGGAAGATATCGTGAGGGTAAAGCGTAAAGTCAGAGAGGAGAAGCGGGAAGGAAATGAGATCGATTTTTATGGGCTGGATCCTACCGGACATTATTATTTACTGGGAAGTATGCGTACATCGCTAAAGGCTTTCTATCGAGACTACGAACGTTTGAATATCTTTTTGTTTGTAACATCCTCGGTGATGTACCATAAGGATTATGTCAAGGATATTTCGTTAAGCGCTGTGAAACTCAAAAATGGAGTAAAAGTCGATGTGAACAGAAGTCGCCGTTCCTACATCGAAAAATTCATAGCCAGTGAAAAGTCGCCTTAATAATCATGTATGCCTTTTCGGAAATCAAATTATAAAACGACGCAAATAATCCTGTGGTGCGGAGCCATATTTGTAACCGCTTGGATCGTACTAGGTTTATGCGCAGCAGCTTTTTCAGGGTGGAATGACTTCATAGCCATGCTCGCCATTAATATAGGCCTGTTTGCGTTATCGCGTTACCTCATCGCCCCCATCTCCTATAGTTATAGAAAGCCTTTTCTACACCTTCCGATTCTGTATGTGGTCACTATTGTAATCGTTATTTTTGGCTTATTATACGTGAGCGTTTGGCTGGGGGCAGCTACCTGGGAGCATGAAGGAGATTGGGAAATCTCGAATCTGAATGAAGTTATTTCCTTGCTGGCGTTGCCTGCTTTTCTGGGCTGGATGAGTTATCTGATCGACCGTGCCAAGATCGATTGGGATAGGTTGCTCGCATTAGAGGCAGAGGTGCTCCGTTCACACTTCTTTCCGCATTTTCTGAAGAATACCTTATCTGCATTTCAAATCCTGGCGATTAAGAAGCCGAATCGGGCTGCGAAGATTGCGGAGCCGCTGATGCAGATATTCCGATATTACAACGACATTCATGACCAGCAGACCCACCCATTAGGTGCTGAATTGGAGCAGTTGGAGAATCTGTGTAAAATATATCGCCTTCAGCGCAGTAAAAAGTTGCGCCTTGTTATCCGTTGTGCCAAGGAAGCGGTTTACAACATCAAAGTACCGGCCATGCTCCTGATGACGCTGATCGAAAATTGCTGCCTATACGGTATCGTAGACGACCCGAAAAGACCCATACACCTCACGTTGGATCTGCTGCCGGATGGAAGGCTTTATATGTGCCTAACCAATTTCCGAAAGGAGGGCCGTGCCACCAGCGAAGAAAGTACCCAGCTTGGCTTGCCCCTCATCAAAAGCCTGCTGAAGATCTATGGTGAAGAGAATAGGATCGACGTCATCGATGATACCAAGGTGTTTACGGTTATGGTGTTATGGAAGGATGTGGGATAAGCAAAATTAGTTCTCACTACAAGAGATTTCGAATCAGATTGATTAATTAGGGTTGATTTTTTAACAGGATTTAGGAAAAACAACCCTTATTTTGTGACATCTTTGCACCTATACGTCGAAGCGGTGGGCCACCCTTTTGCCATTCGTATGTATGCAGGCGAATTGAAGCTGGAAAAAACGACAACACCGGGAAAAAAGCCTTACCTCCTGTTAAACTTACCCTATTGTCTTGGTGCCTATCTCCATGCCTATGTAGCTTGGCTTGTACAGCAAAAGCTATAATGGTCACTCGAATACTGCTATAATCTATATTTTCGATGGATTCGCCCTCATCATGTTATGGAAAAATTTATAATTAATGGTATCTTAGGAAGAATAAATTAATTATAAACTTTACCGCATTGTGGTAGACTTGCTTTTCCTATCTGTGTCGGAAATGGTCGTGCTATCCGAATCAATATTATCGAAAAGCATGTAGCTGTACTTGTACATGAAGTGGTCCAAACTATGGAACCATGATTAAATTGATGATGGCAATCTTACGGACGCTTACCAATTGCCTTAAAACATTAAATCTTATTTATAATCTATTAGAATCGCATCTTTCACAAAAGGAAGACGTGCCTGCATCGGCATCTATAGCCGTACCTGACGAATGTAATGTGTGGGACGCAACTACTTATACCGAGGATGAACTCGTGACCGTTAAGGAAGCGGAAGCAATTCTTAAGGTAAGTCGATGGAAAATCGAGGACATGTGCAACAAGGGCGAGCTAACGATAATAAGGAAAGGCCGGTCAGTACGTCTGATCAAGGCCGAAGTGGATGCTGCGCGTGTTTGGTACAGTGCGCCGAAGGGAAAAGTGTAATTAGGGGTTAGTGACTAGGAGTTAGGGGATGTACCCTTCGCAGATTTAGGCATACGCTTCCTGTATTTAGACGTACCTCATTTCATTTATGGGGTACGTCATTTCATTTAAGATATATGCTTCATGGCATATGAGATACACCTCCTGCTTTTAGACGTACGTCGTTTCGCTTTAGGTGTACATCATCTCAAGCGAAGTGTATGCTCCGTGGCATATGACGTACAGATCGTGGATTTAGATATATACTTCCTGCTTTTAGACGTACGTCATTTTGTTTAAGATGTACGTCATTTCGCATGAAGTGTATGCTTCGTGGCGTATGATGTACAGATCGTGGATTTAGACGTATGCTTCCTGCATTTAGATGGATGCCATTTCGCTTTAGGTGTACATCATCTCGCGCGAAGTATATGCTTCGTGGTATATGATGCACAGATGGTGGATTTGGACATATGCTTCCTGCTTTTAGACATACCTCATTTCGTTTAAGGCATACGTCATATTGAACGAAGTGTATGCCCTGTGCGTTTAGACGTACACCTGCTACTTTTTGACGCACGTCATTTCGTGTAAGGTATGCGTCATCTCGCACGAGACGTATGCTTCGTGGAATATGACGTACACTTCGTGGGATATGACGTACCTCATTTGGCGTAAGGCGTACTTCATTTCGCGCGAGAGGTATGCTTCAAGCCATTTTTCCATGCATATCCGACCTGTTGCTTGTAAGGTGTTGTACGGTAATTTCCCTAAAGTTGTTGTTTGTTGTACGGTGTTGTTTGAAAAATCTTTTCTCCCTATGGTCTTCCACATTTTTGGATCATCATCAATAGGGAGGAAAGAAAAATGGTTGAAACCAAAGCAAATCAGATCCGGGCGGAACCATCCGACGAAATAATCCAAACAGGGATGGATCCAATAGGTCTACCCTTAAATAAAAGAATACAATCCGTTAACATCAAATAATACAATTATGCGTAAAGCAACAATATATCAAAGTTACGAGAAATGGGATGATTATTCCCTTTCTACACTGGCCGGGCGTACGCTGGCCTTTATGACCGATAATCTTAATTTTCCGGAACCTCGGCCTGCAATGGATGATTACACGGTGATCGTCAACGACTACCGGGAGAAACACGAAGTCGCGAGTAAGCGGGGCAGTCAGCTCGAGATCAAGGCTAAGGACAATGCCCGCGCATTGGTGCTGCAGGCGATGAAGGAGCTGTCCTTCTATGTAAATACGGTGGCAAAAGGTGATGGGCAGGTATTGGCCAGCTCGGGCTTTGAGCTGGTGCCACCTCCACAATCCACGGCATATCCGGGCATTCCGAAAAACTTGCGGTTGCTAGACGGACGTGTCAGTGGAGAGCTACGCTTCATGTTCGGATCGCTGCGGATTGCCTGGGAATACGAATATCAATATGCTACCTCTTTGGATGCGAATAGCGATCCGGAGTGGGGGGAGCTGCACCGTACGACCAATTCCCGTGCAAACTATATTTCGGGATTGACACCAGGCGATCGCTGCTATGTACGGGTACGTGCACGAAATGGTAAAGGAACCGGTGATTGGAGCGAAGCAGTGTCGATTATCGTGCGCTAATGACAATCGTTGTAAAACGTATTCGGCAGGGGAAGGAGAGTACCCTGTCCGAATGCTATATCGACGGCAGATTCATCTGCTATGGGCTGGAGGATTCGATCCGTGAGGTCAAGATCAAAGGCAGCACGGCCATACCGGTCGGTCGATATAGATTGAAGCTAAATACCTATGGTGGTATGAATGCCCGTTATAAGAAGCGGTATCCGACGCTGCACCGCGGCATGATCGAGATAAGCGACATCCCGAACTTTTCGTATGTGTATATACATATTGGCAACAACATTGGCGATACCTCGGGATGTCTGCTGGTCGGTGACCGCTATAAAAAGGATGATGACGGAGATTATGTGCTGGAAAAATCGGCCAAAGTCTATAAGCGGTTGTACAGCCTGCTGGTAGACACTGTTGCACGGGGAGAGGCTTGGATGGTGATTGGTGACTAGTGACTAGTGACCAGTGATTGGTGATCAGTGATTAGGGGTTAGTGACTAGTGACTAGGGGGGGAGAACTATTATTCTCGTCTTTGCGAGGAGCGTTGCGACGTGGCAATCTTAGAGGAGTTAGGGACTAGAAATCAGGTAGCCGGAATCAGGAATTGGTGATTAGTGAATCGTAACTGGTAACTAGAGACTAGTGATTAGGGGTCAAAAGTGTCTTTGTCGTCAGAACGAGGAATACGACGCGGCAATCTATAAAGTAATTAGTGGAAGACTGCTTCGTGAATTCTCGCAGTGACGTAATAACGATTCTGGTCTCAATACTCACTACTTAATACTAAATACTATAAAATGAAAAGCATTATAAACAAAATAAGCCGTGCGGTACAGGTGATACTGCTGGCGCCAATTAAATTACCGGGAAAGGCATTGAATATTATCAAATATGTCGCGGTGGGCTTGGGGATACTGGAGTCCGTGCTGGATAATGGAAAACAGGAATCTGAAATCCGGGAGCAGGAAAGCGAAGTCCAGAACGGTAAAAGCGATAAAGCGATCGTTGGTTACATCGATGCTGGCGAAGAAATCGAAGAAGCCGGAGGGGAGGAAAGCAATGAATAGTCAGGGTGGCGGCTTGTTCCCGATGTTGGGAGGCACCTGTTGCAGTATTATGGGACTTATACCTTGGAACAACGTATTGCAAACGGTGATACTGGCCGTAGTAGGTACGCTCGTCAGTTATCTGCTTACCCGGGTATTGCGACGGATCAGGAAATAAAGGGTAAGTATAAAGCTGCCCTACGATTAAAAAGAGGCGCTAGCCAAAATTGGAACGCCCTGCGACAAAGTAGGGCGTTTTTACTTTTATCCAAGTATCGCAATCTCACATCTCTACTTAATACCCAATTCTTAATACCCAATACTACTGTTGATGTCAGGACGGCGCAGGTTGCTAGACCATGCACAATACAATATATTTGATAAGTATCGCAGTTAGAACCTAATAGCTCAATGTGTCTGCTTATTCTTGTTTTGTTGCAGCGGTTGGTTGGCTGTCTATTATGGTTTATCGCAAGACCATCGGGACAATCTATTCTGTTTTTAAGCCTATGGATTATTTTATTTAGTAGAAAAAATATGAGAAAAAGACACGTATTAGCAGGAATTATTTCGGTAATAGGAATGATTTTAAGCGCAGATGCTACCGCGCAACAGACGAAGGTAAACGACTCCAATACCCCGCTACATTTGTTAAAACCGGAGTATACCATTCCATATAAAGTATGGACGACAGCGGAAATCAAGCAAAATTTGGATCGGATACTAACCTATCTGGACAAAGCTACCCCTACCCGTGTACTGGATACCTTATCGGGCAAAGAAATTACAGACTACACACAGTTAAACAAACATACCCAATTGGAAAAGGGTGATTTTCGTCTGGCAAGTTACGAGTGGGGAGTAACGTATACCGGCATGCTCGAAGCAGCGGCAGCTACGGCAGATCCGAAATACAGCGAATACGTCGCCAAACGCTTTGCGTTTCTTTCAGAAATCGCACCACATTTTCTGCGCTTGCGAAAAGAACATCGTGTCGTGGATCGGCAGATGAACCAGGTCATATTACCTGGATCGCTGGATGATGCCGGAGCGATGTGTGCGGCATTGATTAAATTTGGGGGTAAGGCATCCGGTGTGGATTACAAGGAGCTAATTGATAATTACATTGATTTTATTGAAAACAAGGAACACCGTCTGGCAGACGGGACGTTTGCGCGTATGCGCCCACAGGCTAATAGCCTGTGGTTGGATGATATGTATATGGGTATTCCGGCACTGGCGCAAATGGGCGTTTACACGGGAGAGAAGCGTTATTTTGATGAAGCTGTAAAGCAGGTAAAGCAGTTTACGCAACGTATGTTCGTGCCCGAAAAGGGATTGTATCTACATGGTTGGATCGAAAGCTCGGACAGCCATCCGGCTTTTCACTGGGCACGCGCCAACGGATGGGCTTTGCTTACGCTTACTGAGGTGCTAGACGCGCTGCCGCAGGATCATCCTGAAAGAGCGGATATCGTCCGCATTTTTAAAGAACATGTCAAAGGTATTACAGCCTACCAGTCGGGAAGTGGATTCTGGCATCAATTGTTAGACAGAAACGATTCGTATCTCGAAACATCAGCCACGGCGATCTATGTGTATTGTATTGCGCGAGGTATCAACAAAGGATGGCTTAACCCAATCTCATACGGACCGGTGGCCCAATTGGGTTGGAATGCTGTCGCGACCAAAATCAATGGGCGGGGACAGGTAGAAGGTACTTGCGTAGGTACGGGGATGGCCTTTGATGCGGCTTATTACTACCACCGCCCCGTAAATGCATATGCAGCACACGGTTACGGCCCGGCACTGTTGGCCGGAGCAGAGATGATCACGCTGGTCAAAAAGTTCTATCCGAAGATGAACGACAGTGCTATTCAGTATTATGAAACAGATCCGAAAACTGACGCAGCGATTTTCGGGGTAGATGGACAGACATATTGATGAAGGTATGGAAGCTATTTATTTGAGATTGATTGTATCTGTGTTTGGCTTGGTCATCTTATGCCCCTGGCTGGGCACAGCACAGATCGGTACACGGTTCCCTTCGGAACGGAAGATCGTCAAAGATCCGATAACAGGTATTGACCTGGTATTTTTAACCAGCATACCCAATGGGGATTCAAAAATATACCAAACCCACAACCAATGGACAGCAGATGGGCAGTGGCTGATTTTCCGATCGGATCGTGTGCCCGGGGAAGCAATTGCCGTTCATGAGGAAAGCGGAGAAATGGTACAGGTTACAGAAGGGGGGTACAGCGGTATGTTGAACATCGCGCGTAACTCCATGCACCTCTATTTCATGCGTAGACCTATACGAAGCACGATAGACCACGACGGGTCAATGGAGGTGGTCGAAGTGGACCTCGCAAGACTGTTTACAGATAGTAAAGCGGGTAAGTTGCGCGAGGCATCTGTCTACCAACGCATTTGTGGTATTACATCTCCTGAAATCGGTGCGGGTGGCGACATGGCGCTGGACGGCGAGAGTGAGGAATGGGTGTTTTTCCGTGTTGGTAAAGATGCGGCGGCAAAACACCTTCCCAAGGATACAAAAATTGAAGCCGCTTTTGGTCCCCGTAATATGGGGGCAGGTCCATCAGGCATTGCGAAGATGAACATCCGAACCGGTGAAGTAATCCACGTGATCTCCGTTCCCTTTCAGGTCGGGCATATCCAGACAAATCCCTGGAAGGCGGGAGAAATTGTATTTTGTTGGGAAACCGGCGGTAAATCGCCACAGCGTACCTGGACGGTTATGGCAGATGGTACAGGATTGCGCCCGCTCTATCCTGAATCCGAATACGAATGGGTAACCCATGAAGCATTCCTAACACCGGACGAGGTGGGTTTTGCAGTTATGGGACATCGTCCAGTTTCCGGGCTAAAAGATTCTCAAACGCCTTCAGGTACCGAAGTGGGCGGTGCTAATCCAGGACAGGAGTTGGGATGGGGATCTTCGGGTACACGGGAAAAACCTACGGGGTTTGCCGTCGTAAATCTACGGACACGCGAGATGCGTATAGCAGGACAAACCCATCGCGGAAGTGGCTTTTGGCACGTTACTGGTTCAGGCGACGGACGTTGGCTGGCTGGAGATGACTTTGCGCGGGATATCTATCTCATTGATCGCCATACCCACGAAATGGTACTGCTGTCTTCCGGACATAAAACTACTGCAGCAGACCATCCGCATCCGACGTTCAGTCCGGATGGTTCGCGTATCCAGATCCAATCCGCTATGCTGTCGGAAGACAATCGCACGATGAACATCTGCATCATTCCGGTGCCCAAGCATTGGTTGGAACGAACGTACAGTAAGGATTTAACGAAGTGATAAAACGATGAAATACCTGTTTTTTTTAGGATTCGCTGCCTTACCCAGACTGATTTTTATCCACAACTGGCGACCGAAGTAACTGTGGAATTTCTTCTGTTAAAGAATAATTGCTATATATAGCCTAACATTAAAAATTAAGTGATGATGAACAAAAAAATTGCGCTGTTCCTTTTTCTTTCGATATGTGTTTTTGATGCGTTTGCGACAGCCCAGTTTGAACTTATCCGACGTGATAAGCAAACCCAGGTAACTTACAACGGTACCGATCCTGTTGTAAAGACAGCAATCGATATGCTACTCGACGACGCAAGGCGGGTTAGCGAGCAAGGCTTCATAAATTCTCGAGACGTCAAAAACGGCGGTGTCATCGTTGGTGTCGCGGGCAAGGATGCAGCTTTAGATCAGCTATTGTCTCGATTTAAAGTTGATATTTCAGCTATAAAAGGCGAATGGGAAGCCTTCAAATTACAGGTTGTACAGGAGAAAAACGAAAGCTATCTGCTCGTGATCGGTAGCGATCCACGGGGAACTGCCTACGGTGTATTAGAACTGTCGCGCCTAATCGGTGTTTCCCCTTGGGTATGGTGGGCCGATGTTAGCCCCGGCAAAAGGGATGAAGTCGCTTTGCCGCTAAATTATTATGATGTCCAAAAGCCTTCGGTGCAATACCGGGGTATATTCTTAAATGATGAGGATTGGGGGCTAATGCCGTGGAGCAGTATGACGTATGAGCCGTCGGATCGAAAAGGACAGATCGGCCCGAAGACCTATTCCCGTATATTTGAGCTGTTGCTTCGCTTACGTGCAAACACTTTGTGGCCGGCGATGCATGAGGTTACGATTCCGTTCTATTTTACACCTGGAAATAAGGAAGCGGCAGCTAAGTATGGTATCCTGTTAGGTACATCGCACTGCGAACCGCTCATGCGTAACAGCGCGCGCGAATGGGATGTATCTGGAAAGGGAGACTATAATTATGTAACCAACAGGCAGGAATTGCTGAATTATTGGGCCGAGCGTCTACAGGAATTGCAGGGAGCGGAAAATATTTTTACCATCGGCCTTCGTGGTAAGCACGATGGGATGATGCAGGGTGTGAAAACGTTAGCAGAACATAAAGCCGTACTGTCACAGGTATTACCCGATCAGCGCGAATTACTGAAAAAGTACACCAACCCGGACCCGACAAAGGTACCGCAGGTGTTTATTCCGTACAAAGAAGTGCTCGACGTGTACAACGATGGTCTTGATGTGCCGGAGGACGTAACGATGGTATGGTGCGACGATAATTACGGTTATATCAAGCATTTTCCCGACGAAACGGAACGGGCGAGAAATGGAGGAAACGGACTCTATTACCACGTATCGTATTGGGGGCGCCCGCACGATTACCTTTGGCTATCAACAATTAACCCGGCCCTGTTGCACCAACAGATGAGCTTGGCTTACGACAAGGGCGTACGCAAATTATGGATTGTGAACGTCGGAGACATCAAACCTGCCGAATACCAGACGGAGTTATTTTTGGATATGGCCTGGGATATTGAAGCTGTGAATAAGACCGGTGTATCGGCACATTTGTTATCTTGGTTGGAAGGTAAATTTGGTGAGCAGGAAGCTAAAAGTCTATTGCCAATAATGAACGAGTATTATCGTTTGGCTTACATCCGTAAACCCGAACATATGGGGAATACACGGATGGAAGAACAGGATCCGCATTATAAAATTGTCAAGGATCTGGACTGGAACGAAGAAGAAATTCGCCAACGGATAAACGACTATGTAAAGCTGTCGGATCAGGTGGAAGAAATCGCCAGACAGATCTCGCCCGCGCAACAGTCCGCTTATTTTCAGCTGGTCAAATATCCGGTACAGGCTGCTGCACAAATGAATCAAAAATTGTTACAGGCACAGCTTGCACGACACGATAAGGGTTCATGGAACGACAGCCACCGGGCTTTCGATAGTATTGTATCGCTTACCGCACGGTATAACGGTTTGGAAGACGGCAAGTGGAACAGAATAATGGATTATAAACCCCGTAATCTAGCGGTGTATCAAAAGATACCGGAAGAAAAGTCGAACCGACCGCTGGTGGAACAGCAACAACCGAAATATAGCTTCAATGCCGAGGATTTTGATAAAAGGGAGACTGGTGCACGCGTAATTACGGGTCTAGGTTATAGCAACCGGATGTTGTCGCTTCCTAAAGGGGGGCAGGTGTCGCTGGAGTTTACCCACGATGCTACGGATTCATTGGTCATTGAAGTGCGCTTATTGCCTAATCATGCGGTAGATGGTAAAAAGTTGCGGTTTGGTATTGCCGTGGATGACCAACCGATGCAGGAAGTGTCTTACAAAACGGAAGGCCGAAGTGAAGAATGGAAACGAAATGTACTGCGCAATCAGGCCATCCGTGTAGTGAAACTTCCCGTTGGTGCTGCTGGTAAGCATCGTCTGCAAATCAAGGCGCTAGATGAGGGGGTGGTGCTTGATCAGGTGATGATTTTTTAATTCTGTTGACCCTATTTTTTCTGGTTATACGCTTAAACGGATAAAATTCAGAACGCGTCTTTCCGACCGGAGGGGAGGGATTTTGACGATATTTTTTAATCTAGTGTTAGATACACTTTAAATATATTCTATTATGAAGCTATTTACTACGATCTTTTTCGTTTTAATGTCAATGTATAATGTCTGGGGGCAGGAGAAAGTTTCTTCTACAAATAATACTGTTATTTACAATGGTGTGCCTTGGTTTGATGATAAAGCCGATATTGTCAATGCGCATGGTGCCTGTATTGTAGAAGATGATGGAAAATACTATCTCTTTGGTGAGTATAAGACGGATAGTGTGAATATGTTCATCGGCTTTAGCTGCTATTCGTCGACAGATTTGGTTAACTGGACTTTTGAACGGCTAGCTTTGCCCCAGCAAAAAGACGGGCCGTTAGGGCCTGATCGAGTGGGCGAACGCGTGAAGGTGATGAAATCACCTGCAACAGGCGAGTACGTCATGTACATGCATACCGACGACAGAAAATATACGGATCCGCAGGTGGGGTATGCAACGAGTAAGACCATCAACGGAGAATACACGTTTCAGGGTCCTTTGCTTTATGAGGGTGAACCTATCCGGAAATGGGATATGGGAACCTTTCAGGATCACGACGGCACAGGATACCTGTTGATGCACCATGGCGATATTTACCGATTGAGCGCGGATTTTCGATCGGCGGCGGATAGGGTTGTTTCGGGGATCCCCGGATCAGGCGAGTCGCCCGCTATGTTTCATGAAGGTGGTACCTATTATTTGTTAAGTTCGGGACTCACCAGTTGGGAGCGCAACGACAACATGTACCATACCGCACCGTCGATCGAGGGGCCTTGGACTAAACAAGGTGTCTTTGCTCCCGAAGGCACACTGACGCACAATTCGCAGTGCAGTTTTGTCTTCCCTGTAAAGAGCGGCAAGCAAATGGAGTATATGTACATGGGCGATCGCTGGTCTTATCCTCGGCAAGGGCAGGCTGCCACACAGGTGTGGTTGCCCTTGAAAGCGAAAGGAACCACGTTGTCTATTCCGACGTATTGGGCGGCCTGGGACGTTACTACCTTTCGGCCCGTAAACAGACAGCTTTTAGGATTGCCTGTTAATCAACAACTGAAATCGAACCGGAAAGGAGATTTTGTGACTATTCCGTTTAACGGTGCAGCACTCGGCTTGGTCGGACGCAGCGGTCCAGACGGTGGTTATGCCCGAATTAGCATAGTAGGCAAAGGGGGGGATACCTTGCAAAGTTCGTTGGTCGATTTTTATAGCAAAGTAACGCACTCAGGGTTACGTTTTGTGAGTCCTGCCTTTCCAGAAGGGGATTATACGTTGCACGTGGAGGTGGCTGGTGAGCAGGGGGTATGGAGAAATAAGCGGGGCGACCGTTTTGGCAGTACGGATTTTTGGGTCAGGATTGAAGATGTAAAATTACTTTCCGATAGTGCGAACGTAGCCGCCAGGGAATACCTGCTCCCTTCCGATAATAAGAACAATCCCGTGATACATGGCTATTATGCTGATCCCGAGATTTTGTACGCAGAGAAAACCGGTAAGTACTACCTATACCCTACTAGTGATGGCTTTCACAATTGGGCAGGTTATCGCTTTAAGGTATTCTCTTCTTCTAATCTACGCGATTGGCAAGATGAGGGGGTGATGCTGGATCTAAGACGTGATACACGGTGGGCTTCAAATAATGCTTGGGCACCGTGTATTATAGAAAAAAAGACGGCAACGGGATATAAGTATTACTACTACTATTCGGCCGCCAAAAATATCGGTGTAGCGGTAGCAGATGAGCCTACAGGTCCGTTTACGGACTTGGGAAAACCAATAATTCCAAATGATACGACTACGCGTTCGCAAGAAATTGATCCTGACGTGATGTACGACCCCGCTAGTGGTAAGTATTTTCTGTATTGGGGAAGCGGGTATATGCGTGTTGCGGAGCTAAATGAGAACATGACCTCTATCAAAAAGGAGACCATCAACGTATTGACTCCGAAAAGCACATACCGGGAAGGTACTTATGTCGTCCATCGTAACAACAAATATTATTTCTTTTGGTCGGAGAACGATACGCGTGATGAAAACTATCGCGTAAGGTACGCGATATCGGATAGTCCCACGGGCCCCTTGAACATTCCGGAAAGTAATTTGATTCTTGCAAAGGACACCACCAAAGGAATCTATGGTCCCGGGCATCATTCGGTTATTCAAGTTCCGGGTACTGATGAATGGTACATAGTGTATCATCGTTTTCGCCGGCCAAATGCGAAAGGAATGGGTTGGGCGGCAGGTTATAACAGGGAGGTATGCATCGACCGAATGGAATTTAACACGGATGGGACGATCAAAGTGGTGGTGCCAACGCTGTAGGGAGTTTCCCGTCCGTATTGCAGGCCGGTTTGTTGAAATTAATATTAAGTTAATATGGCAACTGTATCTTTGGGTCGGATTGGATTTTTAGATTATTGTCTCTACCTTTATGGAGAATCTAAATTATCCTCGGTAATAGCTGACACCATGATTGCAGGCTCAACAGAGATATTATTACAAATTAAGCAAGGGGACAAAGCAGCCTTCAGGTTGCTATATGATGTCTATGCACCACTGGTTTTCGATCTAGCGCATAAGCTGCTGAAAGATACTGCTGTTGCAGAAGAGATCGTGCAGGACTGTTTTGTAAAGCTATGGGGCAACCGCGAGCAGATCCGAATAGACCAGAATATCTGGCCATTGATCTACGTGTCCGCAAAACGGTTGTGTTATAATCAATTACGACATGCCCGCGTAGCCAAAAATTATCTTAAGCAGGTAGAGAATATCGTCGTCAACGATGTACAGGAGAAACTAGATCTGCGCGAACTGGAGGGGCAACTCGAACAGTCTATCGCAAAATTGCCCAAGCAACAAAAGACAGCTTTGCAACTGAGCCGTATGGAGGGTTACAGTCACCAACAGATTGCACATGAAATGGGAATCTCTCCCAACACGGTAAAAAACCATATTACACAGGGCCTGAAAAGTCTGCGTAAAACACTAACTCAGGCGGATTACAATTATTTCGTCCCTATCCTGCTAACTCTTTCCTATTCTTTCATCTAGTATCTACTTACTAACTACTTTTTTTTTCATTCCAACTAGTCGTATGGTCCTACTTAGGTGTACTGTATATAGATTAAGGAAATAAAAAGTTGGATAAAAATAAATTTAGGATTCTTTTTAAGCAACATCTGGCTGGTACGCTCGACGAACACGAGCGAAAGGAGCTGGATCGTTATATGTCTCTGTTGGACGAGGCCGACTTTTCGGAGGTAGTAGACGAGTTGGTCGAGCTGGAAGAAAATAGGGACTTTGAGAAAGAGCTTGTTTTTCAGGGCATCTTGAATCGGATGGATGAGAAGGACAAATCCACAACAGCTTCCGTTCCACGTTTACGGAAAATGCACCTTTTGCAATTCGGAAAGGTGGCAGCTGTGCTCCTCGTCTCGGGGTTATTGGGATTGGTCGCGTATCAGATTTTTGATGTAAGACAGCATACGGAGACGGTAATATCCATGCAAAAAGCTGTTGCGACTGGGGAAATAGAACTGCCTCAAGAAGATGCCCTGATCACCTTGGCAGATGGAAAGCAGATGTCGTTGGATGAAATAAAGGAAGATACGATCCACTACAAGGGGTTGGCCATCACGCGTTTGGATGATGGTACAATTGTCATGAAACAAAATCGGGAGGCTCATTTTTTTCGGGCCGATGAAAAACATCATTTTGTGGCGCCTAAGGGGGTCAGCCTACGTCTGATGCTCCCCGATGCCTCGATTGTGTATCTCAATTCCAATTCCAGCATGCAGGTATACGTCTCCTTTGGAAAGAAGCAACGACAAGTGGCGCTATCGGGTGAAGCTTTTTTTGAAGTCGCACACAACAAAGAACTACCATTTGTAGTACATGCCAAAAATACAGAAGTAAGCGTACTGGGAACGAAGTTTAATATATCAGCCTATGATGAAGACAGGCAGGTAGAAACCACGCTACTGTCGGGATCCGTGGAGGTGGGTGCCGACCAGAACCGATTACGCATAAAACCTGGCCAACAGGCCGTCGTCCATGCATCGAATACGATCCAGCTGCGTAAAAATGTGGATATGGATAATGTATTGGCTTGGCGGGACGGTTATTTTAGGTTTAAGGACGAGTCTATACGGACAATAATGGCCAATCTCGCCAAGTGGTATCCTATCGAAGGTGTGGAATTTAAGGCCGGATCTTCAGATCAATTTACAGGTAGTATAAAACGTTCAAAAAAACTCAAGGATGTCCTGGAAAGTATAGAACAGGTATCTGATTTACGATTTGATATTCAGGAAGGGAGGGTGATCGTAATGAAGTAAGCATTGGATATCATATCAGGAGAAGAGGAGATGCTCCAACACCCCCTCTTCGATAGTACCCGGAAATAGCATCAGTTAAGAATTAATAATATTTACCAAATACCTATCAAATGTATAAAAATATTACTGCAATCGTGCGGAGTCATCGTCGATTGTTTACCTGTTTACTTATGATGAAGTTGTATTCATTCCTGCTCTTTGGCCTCTTCTTGCAGGCAAGCGGAAGTACGTATGCACAGAAGGTGAGCTTGTCGGTACAGCAGGCCGAACTGGCTGATGTGCTGGCTCAGATTCAGGAGCAAACTAATCTAGATTTTCTTTACAACAGCAGCCAGCTGAAGTATGTGGACAAAATCGATCTGCATGTCAAAAACGCGGATTTGAAGAAGGTACTGGATGCCTGTCTTACCCCTCGCGGACTCTTTTATGTTGTGCAGAACAAAACCGTTCTCATTAAAAGGGCGACGGATCTGACGGTTACCGATCTGGATGCGGAGACGCAACAGCAGCAGATCACTGGCGTGGTCCGGAGCAACGACGGTGAACCCTTGGTAGGCGCCTCGATCCGCTTGGTAGAAAGCAATATTGCTGCAGCCTCGCAATTGGATGGTTCTTTTTCCATACCTGTGGTGCAGGATGAAGGTCAGCTACTGATCACAGCACTAGGATATGAAGAGCAGTTGTTACCATATGAGGTGGGCACGCCGCTAAACATTGTTTTACAGGCCAAGAAGAGTGACCTGGACGAGGTAGTCGTGGTAGGTTATGGCGTGCAGAAAAAAGCAAACCTCACTGGCGCAGTTGCGCAGATTAATGCGGAGGACATCGCCCTGCGACCCGATGCGAATATTTCCGCCACCCTGCAAGGGTTAATGCCGGGACTGAATATTCAGATCAATAATGGCGACCCTTCGGCGACACCGGATATCAATGTACGTGGGTTTAACTCGATTAATGGAGGAGGCCCTTTGGTATTGATCGACGGGATTGAAGGTGATATCACCCGAGTCAATCCCAATGACATCGAGTCGGTAACTTTGCTCAAAGATGCTGGTACAGCAGCAATATATGGCGCTAGAGGAGCCTTTGGGGTGTTATTGATTACGACGAAGACGGGTAAGGTGGGAACTACCACCGTAGAATATACCAACAACTTCGCCTGGACTACGCCCACTGCACGAACCGATTATATTTCTGATCCGTATGTCTACGCAAAAACGGTGGATGCCGCGATATTCGGATACAATGGCAGCAGCTATAGCCAGTATAATGCCATGGATTGGGAAGCGATCCAAATGGTGGCGCGCGGAGAGATTGAACCTTTTCACGAATTGCAGGCAGATGGTACGAATAAATTTTTCTATAACACGGACTGGTGGGACTATTTATTCCGCAAATATCAGGCGTCTAATTTTCATAATGTATCGGTGTCCGGAGGATCGGATAAGCTGAGAGGATATTTATCAGGTCGTGTTTTCGAGCGCCAGAGCATTAATAATATCAATAAAGATGCGGGTATGGACCGGCAAAACATGAAGGCAAATCTGGTTTTTACACCTTATAAATGGTTGGAAGTGTCCAATAATGTGCAGTTTATCAACGAAAAAGATAAGGATTACGGCGGGTTTTCCAATGGTTTCGGGGGGCTATGGAGCACGACGACTTGGTACAACCTGATGCCTTTTTACCCGAATTTTGTAGATGGTGTCCCCACCGATATCGGTACAGGCTCTGGTGGTCAGGGGGGGAATGCTGGCCTCGTATCGGGTAAAAGCTGGAGAGAAAGTAATACGGAGGAGTTTACCAATACTTTTCGCGTTGTGGCCAGACCCCTAGAGGGCCTTCAAATCAACTTCGATTACAGCAATCGCATCGAAAATAGAAATTTGGCCCTCCGGTTAAATCAGTTTAGTTACTTGTCCGGGAATAGGCTGAACCACCAAACCGTGGGGATAAACCGTTTGGAGGAGCAGCGTTCGAAAGATAAGTATAATGCGTTGAATCTATTCGCGACCTACCAAAAATCGTTTGTGGATAAACATAATTTTAAACTCTTACTCGGTTTCAACCAGGAGGAGTACGATCGAGATGCTATCGGAGTCAAAGGGGATGATCTACTGATCGATGATCTATCAAACCTCGCATTGGCGACCTTGATGAACAGCATGACTGGTTCGGCAACAGATTGGGCTGTACGGGGATTTTTTGGGCGCCTCAACTACGACTATGACAATAAGTATTTGCTGGAAGTTAATTCACGATATGACGGCTCATCACGATTTCCTGCGAATAGCAGGTGGGGATTCTTCCCTTCCGTATCGTTGGGTTGGCAGCTGGATAGGGAAGCCTTCTGGAATGGCATCAATGCATATGTACCCTCGATGAAACTGAGAGCATCCTACGGTAAGCTGGGCAATCAAACGGTAGGCGTCAACACCTTTAAGGAGTTAATGAATGTGGAACGCAACAACAGTTGGCTCAATATGGGGAATATGCTCACCGTCGCACAAATGCCTGCTCCTCTACCTAGTGTCGTAACGTGGGAGACAACAAAGAGTTTGAATGTTGGAGCCGACATCGGGCTGGTCAACAACAAACTTTTTTTGAATTTAGATTGGTATCGTAAGAATGTAGAGGGAATGTATCTACCTGGCGAACCTTTACCTGATGTATTTGGTGCGAGCGAACCGCGTGAAAACTATGCTGCGTTGCGTAACGAGGGGTACGAAATAGGTGTTTCGTATCGGGAAAAATTTAATGTTGCGGGGTCACCTCTGCGTTTAAATGTCACGGCAAACGTTTCTAATTTCAAGGGTATCATTACGAAATATAACAATCGATCGGGTTTGTTGAGTTCCTATTACGAAGGACAACGCCTTGGCGAAATATGGGGATATCGGATTGATGGACAGTTTCAGTCGGATGAAGAGGCATTGGCTTATCAGGAATCGTTTGATAACCCGTCCACCTCGTTGGGCCAGGTGTACGACGATGTCCTGAACATTATGCAAAACAGCGAATGGAGTCTTTTACGTGGAGGGGATATTAAATATCTAGACCTGAATGACGATGGTAAGATTGACAAAGGCGATAACACATTGGCCAATCACGGCGATCTGGAACGCATCGGTAATGCCATGCCGCGTTTTCCTTTCGGTTTAAACCTCAACGCGACATGGAAAAATATCGACTTATCCGTAGCGGTGGCCGGAGTGGCTCGACAGGACTGGTACCCGACAGGTGAACTTTATTGGGGAACATACCAACGACCTTATCTATCCTTCATTCGGAAGGATTTAATCGATAATGCCTGGACTCCCGATAATAAGGACAATACCTACCCACAGATTTATAGGGGGTATTCGTCCTTGCAGAGCAGGCGTTCGCTATACGAGATCAATGACTATTACCTAACGAATGTCGGGTATTTGCGCATGAGAAACCTTACGGTGGGTTATACACTTCCGCAAGAATTGACGAGAAAGGCGAAGATAGATAGATTGCGTATTTTCTTCAGTGGCGAGAATATGTTCACTTGGAGCTTTGGTAAGCTGACCAAATATATCGATCCGGAGCAGGCGGGCTCGGCAATCAATTATTCATCACCGGCCACAGCAAATGATCGGGGTGACCAACGGGTGTATCCCATGGGTAAGACCTATTCTTTTGGTGTAATGTTGGGTTTATAAAATATGAAAGTCATGAATTTAAATATAAAGACAATCGGGCTATTGACGATAGCTATTCTATTTTTCTCTTCCTGTAATGAGGATTTTTTAGACCGAGCATCGGAGGATCAAGTAGAGGCTCCATACTTTTTCAATACGGCGAAAGATCTGGAAGTAGCTACCAACGATTTTTACGCCATGCTGCCGGGTACAGAAAGTTATACCGAGGATGCGAAGTCGGACAATCTCATGCCGCTGAATCCGGACCCACGTATCCGTGGTGCACGGATAGTTCCGGTCACAGGCGGTGGCTGGTCATGGACTAATTTGCGTAAAATAAATTATTTCTTAGCAAACTATCATAAAGTACAGGATGAAGCAGCCAGAGCCAAATATAGCGGTATTGCACGTTTTTTCCGGGCATACTTCTATTACGATAAGGTAAAGACTTTTGGTGATGTGCCTTGGTATGGGAAAGTGCTAGATGCCAAGGACCCCGAACTATACAAAGCGAGAGATTCGCGTACGTTGGTGATGGATTCGGTAATGGCCGATTTAGACTATGCCATCACAAATATTCCGGCCGAAAAGCAGTTGAATCTAATCACGAGATATACCGCAATGCTGTTAAAAGCTAGGGCAGCACTTTTTGAAGGAACCTTCCGGAAATATCATGGTCTTGAAGACGCGGATAAATATTTGACACTCGCTGCTGAAGCATCGAATGCGTTGATCAGTACAGGGGTATATACATTGTATACCGAAGGTGGGGCGGAGTCGGCTTATCGAAATTTATTTTCCTTAATTAATCAGAATAACACCGAAACCATATTAGCGGTTGATTATGAATTAGGAATCAAAATTCATTCTTTGGGATACTCTTTTACCTCAGCTACCGCAGGATCTTATGGGTTGCCCAAGGATCTCATCAATAGTTATTTGATGCGGGACGGTTCACGATTTACGGATAAAGTCAACTATAACACGATGGGATTTTATGAGGAAATGCAAAACAGAGATCCTCGCCTTACGCAGACTACAGCTGGGCCCGACTTCCGGGTGAATGGCGAAACGAGAAATGAACCTGTCAATCTGACCATTACGACAACTGGATATCGGTTGGTCAAGGCTTTGCCAGATCGCAGTCAATGGGCTACCTCAGCTGGTTATTTCGATATCATTCTCTTTCGTTATGCTGAGGCGCTGCTCATATTTGCTGAAGCAAGAGCTGAATTAGGTTTGCTGACACAAGCTGACCTGAATCTGACGATTAATAAATTGCGTGCACGCGCCGGTATGCCTAATCTCGATCTAATACAGGCGAATGCAAATCCAGATCCATATTTAGAGACGATGTACAAGAACGTAGACAAAGGGGATTTTAAGGGGGTGATTCTGGAAATACGAAGAGAGAGACGCGCTGAATTATTTAACGAAGGGTTCCGATGGGATGATCTGATGCGCTGGAAAGAAGGACTGAAGATTACGCAACCTATCGTAGGGGTGTATTTCCCAGGAGTAGGGGCTTACGATTTTACCGGCGACGGCGCGGCGGATGTATTTGTACATACCGGCAGTACTTCGGGAGCACCCTCGTCCGTCACATCGATGATCAATATCAACCAACGTACCCTGCGTAATCCCATAACAGATGCACGGAATGCGCCGGAAGGAAATATCGATCCTCTCCCGCAAAATGGAAAATTCAGGGAGGATAGGGACTACTTCGCCCCACTTCCTTCACAGGATCTATTACTGAATGACAACCTGAAACAGAATTCAAAATGGGACGAATAATGAAAAATGTTATTCATCTAGTTGTTTTTAATCATTCTTGACACACTTACGCGCTTAAAAAACTATACTAATGAACAATATGAACTATATACTGCTCGCTGCGCTCATATTTCTGGGCTTGGGAAGCTGTAAAAAGGATAAAGACCCGTTTGAAGAAAAACTTCTAATGGGGACAGACTACATGGAGGTAGGCAGCAAATCCAACGCCTACAATTTTGAAGTACTATCGAACCAGACCATTTCGGTCGAATCGGATGTGGATTGGATACAGTTAGACACGGTGGCTTATAGCAAAGGAAAACAGCGTGTGGGATTTACAGTGGTAACCAATGCCGATGACGAGCGTACGGGAATTATTTTGGTACGGATGAACGAAGCCAATGCCAAACAGGTGCTCGTGGTACAGGAATCCGGCAAAGTTCCCGTTTTCTACGTAACTGTAGACGGTACGGGAGATGGTAAGTCTTGGAATTCACCCACCGACTTGAATACGGCATTGGAGCAAACCACAACAGGCAGTACGATCTATCTGGCGGAGGGTGTCTATACACCTTCGAAAACCATCCGGAATGGCGACACCGGTGAAGAATCGGATAAGACCTTTGAAATTTCGAAGAATATTTCGCTGATCGGAGGTTTTGCAGCCGATGCCCTGCCTGGAGCGACACCAAATGCAACACGTTATAAAACCATACTGGATGGAAAAATGGCGTCAGGCAAAGAAGCATTCCATACCGTAACGGTGACAGCGGTACTGGAGAATGAATCTATGGTGTATCTCGAGGGGTTGACCATTCGTGGTGGAAATGCGACAAATAGGGGTAGCAACGTGAGCATTAATGGTGTGCAATACAATCGTGGTCACGGAGGTGGTATAGCCATCGCAAATGCGATTGTACACCTTAAAGAAGTAGAAATTGTAGATAATAAGGCTTCTACTAGCGGTGGTACAGCGGGGTACGCAGCCGGTATGTATGTCTTCGCAGGAGCCAAGGTGACGATGGAAGACTCGAAGGTCAACAATAACTCGAACAATAATAATAATGGTGGCGGAGTATGGGTGGCAGATGCGAGTTTAGTAGCGTATCGCTCGCAGTTTAACAATAACTATGCGCGAGGTACTGCTGCAGGAATACACGGCTACCCGAATGCGACGATTCATCTGTATAATTCGGAGGTGTCGAATAACAGCAACACGTCATTCGGTGCAGGAGTATATATGCGGGAGAAATCGCATGCGATCCTCGTCAATTGTTTGATAATAGGCAATAAGAGCACTTCGCCTAATGGTGGCGGGGGTGTGATGCTGTACGCCGGAAGTAAGGCGGATATCATCAGCTGTACAATAACTGGAAATGAAATTGCTGGTCCCGGAGGCGGTGTATTCAGACAGTCTTTGGTGAATAACCTTACAATTGTCAATTCAATCATCTCTGGTAATACACAGCGCAGTGGCTCTACGGATGTGGATGCACATGCCGATAATGCCGCTGTGATACCAAGCATTAAAAATTCTGCTATCACAGCGGCGATATACGGAGATGCGGGTTCTATTGTGGCTGGCGTATCGTTTTCTCCGACTACGATGCTGAATAGCGTTTTCTTGCCAATAGGAGACAATAATCCGGCACTGTCCTACGGATTGGATGGCACGCGATTGAAAGGGTTGGCGCAGACGTATAATCCAGTATTGGATGACGCGATCGCCTCAGACATCCAGGCAGAGAATAGGTCTTTGGCTATCATGGGAGCTAAAGTGAAATAAGATGAACAGAATACTGTGGATATCCTTGTACTGGATACTGGGGGTAAACCTAGGGATAGCTGCTAACCCCAAGACGGTTATGTTGGTCTTGGGATCGGCAGACCCAACGACGTTAGAAGAGCGGATCGAGATCGCCGCTCGGCTATATCGTACCCAACCTATTGATAAGATTATCGTCAGCGGTGGGTGTGGTGCGCATGGCTCGGGTATATGTGAGGCGACGAGGATGCAACAGGGACTGCAAGCCAAGGGTGTAAAACGGGAAAAGATCTATAAAGAAGAGAATGCGAAGACTACGGTACAGAATTATATCTTTAGCAGAGTTTTGCGGGATGAACATGATCAGCAAATCATACAACCCGGAGATACCGTATTCGTTGTGTCTAATCATTGGCATGCCATTTCGGTAGCGGCTAGGCTGCAGCAGCATGATCATGTAATCGCGCGCTTCTATATTGAAGGTAATCTGATACCCAAGGATACCGACAAAGTAGACTATGTTTCCATTTTTAACGGACAGCCTGATAACGATAAGTTTGTCTTACGCGGGACATGGCTCACTCCGGAAGCGGTCTGGTCGTCGGCAGATTCATTGTACTACCTTTCGGGCGACCTGATTTACACAACTGATGCGGGCAACAGTTCGTTTACCGTGCAACGAAGTAAAATGGTTTTTCCTTTTTTAAATACGCTATGCAACGACTGTTCGCGGGCTTTCATAGATGGTGGTAATTTTTGGTGGATACGGAGTGGTGATCAAATGTTGAAAGTTGACAAAAAATCTAAACAGATCGTCGGCGAGGCAACATGGAAAGACTGGATCGTGGGTATGCCCAAATCCTGGGAAAAGGCCGCATTTTCCACAGGTGTACTGTGGGAAGATAAGCTCTTGTTGTTTGCGCCGGAAAGGATATTGGTTGCCATAGAGAAGAAAGGCAAGTTTGCTTTTGTGGAAGAAACGGTAGCAGGTAATTATTTTAAAGATTGGCCCTTTTCGTGGGGAAACAGCAACGTAGCTGCTGCCATCTCCGAAAAGGAAAGCGGCAGGCTAAAGCTCTTTCGGAACATGGAGACCGTTCGCATAGGCAAAGATTTGCGGGTGCAAGGCAAACCTGAAGCATTAAAATTGAAATGGATTGATGATTTAAATAGATAATATAGATACATAAATAAATTTATGAAAAAGAATGTTTTATATAGTTTAATGCTACTATTCCTTTTTATCTCATGTGGTAAAAAGGATGAAGGAACCCAGCTTCCTTACGATTATTCGCAGGAACAGCAGGTAGACCTGACGGAATTGTTGACAACGGCGGAATGGAAGAAAACGGAAGTATCGGCAGGGGTAGTTTGGAAGTCTTTTCAGTTTCTGCAGATTTTTGAATCCAAGCAGTATGTCAACATATTTGAAATCGACCTAAGCAAGGGTTTTCAGATTGAAATACCGTACGTAACGTCGGGCTTTTTGAAAACAAGCGATGCCGCAGTAGCAAAGGATGCGTTGGTTGCTTTTAACGGTAGTTTTTTCAACACCACGACGGGTGGCTCTACGGTCTTTTTTAAGAACAATGGGCAGCTTATTAACCAAACCGTGAATGGGTTCACAGCGTATCGGGAAAACGGTGCTGTCGTATTGGATAACGCCGGACTGCCTAGTGTGGTTGCAAAACCGTCGGGAGGTTGGGCTGCTCTTGCACAGCCTGTTGCTTTGGCCGGAGGTCCCTTGCTTATCATGGACAGCAAGCAACTGTCTCAGTTGGAAGTAGATTTTAACGAAACGAGGCATCCACGTACTGCGGTCGGAATTACCGCAGATAATAAGATGCTTGTCGTAGTAGTGGATGGTCGCTCCTCGCAGTCGCAGGGTTTAACGATACCTCAGCTTTCTGAGTTAATGGCTGGGCTGGGTTGTACGCGGGCCTTGAATCTCGATGGCGGAGGTTCGTCTACGGCTTGGGTGAAAGGTGAGGGGATTGTCAACTTTCCTTCGGATAATAAGAAGTTTGACCACGAAGGCGAGCGTGCTGTGGCAACGGTATTTACGGTAAAAAATAAGTAACGGCTGAAATAGCATAAAAAGACAGGAGATGTGTTATAGCACATCTCCTGTCTTTATCACTTACTCTTCGTGGTTGTCAGTTGGCTTCTTCCGATGGTCGAACTTTTTCTTTAAATATTTGACTAAAGAAGGGTCGGGATGTTCTTCCATGTCGCTCAACTCCAGTTCCAATGCTTTGTTGCTCAGTTGAATTTCTACAAAAGAAATGACTAATGACACTGTGAAAAACAAAAGACTTGACGCAAAAGAAATTTCGGCAATCAGCATATTGTTCAAGTAGATGCCATACATACACACGATACAGGCGATAAAGCTCAATACCCCCATACCTTGCATGTGGCGCAATAGTTTAAGTCGATAACGAAGATTTCCAATTTGACCTTTTAAAACACCACCCTTATTGTGTTCAAGATATTTGGCATGCAGACTCCGGACCAAAGCCGCTAAGGCCAAAAATCGATTTGTATATGCTAGCATAATTAAACTGATGGCTGGGAAGAGCAAAGCTGCGGTATTGTATGTTATCATGCGCTTATCGGTAATATAATGTTCTCCGTAAAGTAACAAAACAATTATTAAACTTAGGTAAATTCCTTTTATTTAGAATCTCCGTGAATCTCCGTTTTGGTCTCAGAAACTGATATTATGGGCATTTTTGATCTCTGCCATCACAAAGGTGCTGTGCGTACTTCCAATACTTTCTACTGTGCCCAATTTATTAAATACAAATTCTTGATAATGCTTCATGTCTTTCGCAAACACTTTCAAGATAAAATCATAGTCCCCAGAAATGTTATAGCATTCTACTACTTCATCAATCTTCAAAATATCGGCTACAAATCGATGGCCGATCTTGCGGTCATGCTGTTTCAGTTTGATATTACAAAAAACGATAAATCCCTGACTGAATTTTTCGGGATTGAGCAAAGCGATGTACTTCTTAATATACCCCTCATTCTCTAGTCTCCGTACCCGCTGCAATACCGGTGTTGGTGACAGGTTCACCTGCTTCGCCAATTCCTTAATTGTGTGATTGGAATTATTTCCCAATATTTTTAATAGTAGCAGATCTGTCTTATCAAGTTCCTCCATAGCATAAAACTCTTTTGTAGTGCCGAATTTAACGAACAAAAAGCTAATTATGCTAAAATACTTTAATAAAAAAGTAATTTTATCTGTTTTTTTAAAAATTTATGGTTATTAATGCAGAGAAACTAACTTTGTGCAGTGTATAAAATGGGTGATCGTAGATCAGGTTTTTTAGAGACCTGCAGCCCTCTTCAATATAAGCACAGTGATTTTGTGAAATATTCGGGTTAAGCAAAATACAAGCACACATAGATATTTCCTGCCTACGGTAGGTATATATGACCCTTAAAAGGCAAATCGAGTGAAACGAGTTCATTTATACCAATGAAAACAGGCACTCATAAATAATTAAATACATATGAAATTTTTAGTTACCGGAGGTACAGGTTTTATTGGAGCACGAGTAGTGGTCAACCTATGGGAGCGTAAAATACCGGTAGTAGTCGCCGATTTGAGTCTGAATATAGAGTGGACGAAGCAAATAGCTCTTTTAAAATATCAAGATGATGCTGCCAAGCTTGCCGAGATGCAGGAACAAATAGATCAAACCTCATTTATTAACCTGGATGTATCAAACAGAGAAAGGGTCAATGACGTGTTTCTCACATTTCCCGGCATTACCCATGTGATCCATCTGGCCTACCTGATGAGCGCTGAAGTGGAAGCCGATCACAACCGGGGAGCTTCCGTCAATATACTGGGAATGATCAATATGTTTGATATGGTCGTGAACCACAAGTTGTCACGCCTTGTGTTTGCCAGTAGCGAAACCATCTATGGAGCCAACCATAGCGCATATGGTGATGAAAATTATGCAGTAAAGGAAGAAGATTTCTGTTCCCTTGATGATCATTTTTTTACCTACGGGGTAATGAAAATGCTCAACGAATTTACGGCGCAGAAGTACATAAAGACAAAAGGAGTCAGCATCGCCGCGATGCGCCCACCAATCGTATATGGTGATGGGCGGATGAGAGGGTCGGTTCTATGGGCCTGTGAGTTTGCAACAAATCCTGCACTCGGTAAGAAAGCAAAATTGCCGTTCTCGAAAGATTCTCGCGACTGCTGGATTTATGTGGACGATGTAGCCGAGCAGTTTGTCCGGCTTTCCCTTAAGCCAAAACTTAACCATTTTGCATACAACAACGGAGGACATTCTGTGACGGCCGAAGAACTGATGCAGACGGTTGAAAGCATTGTTCCTGATGCGCAATATGAATTTGACGAGCGCGTCCCGCGTACTGCGCTAGTAGATCGCTGTGATAGTACCCGTCTGGAGGAGGAAATCGGGTTTATCCCGCGTTCTCTGGAGGATGGGGTGCGGATGCAAATTGAAGAAGCCCGCAACAGGCAGCTGCAAGTCAATTATTAAAAAAGTTCTATATTTATGGAGATTCTTCGCTGTAAAATAGCCTTGATGGCTGTGGTGCGCGAAGTAAATGAGTTAGATTTAAATACGATATAAAAGCAACATATATGTCAGGATTTCGCAATACAGTAGTCGGTAGTTATCCCCGCCCGGAAAAACTGGAGGATACCATGAAACGCCCCGTGATGAACCGGGAAGAAGTAGACGACTACATCAAGTGGGCAGCAAAAGATCAGGCCGACCTGGGTCTGGATACGATCACCGATGGTGAGGGATACCGGGAGAATATGTATTATTTCTACCAGAAGCGTATTGATGGGATCACCTTCGAGGATATGCCTAAGGTCACATTCGGTACCGCCGGTTTTGGTATTGAATGCCCCAGAGTGATCGGTGAGCTTAAGAATCCAAGATTTGATACTGCCCGCAACTGGAAGATAGCCCGTGATGCTGCTCCTGCCGATGTGGAGGTAAAACTGACCGTAACCGGTCCCCATGTGTTGTATCGCTTCAGCGTCAATGAGCGTAAAGATCTATATCCCGATGCGCAGGCCTTGTGCCGTGCTTGGGCGAATGTTTTGCGAGAAGAAATAGCAGAAGCCATCGCGCTAGGATGTACGCATGTGCAGTTTGATGAACCGATGTGGACCGAGTCTCCAGAGGAAAGCATCTGGGCAGCAGAGATCCTTGCTGAGCTAATTGAATCCCTGCCAAAGAAGGTGCGCGTGGGATTACATGTTTGCGGTGGAAACCCTAGAAGAAAGCGAGTTTACTTTACGAAGTATACCGATTTGGTTGAAGCATTTAAAAAGGTTCCGGTAGATGAACTCATGCTCGAACATTGTACCCTTAGCTACAATATGCTGGAATTGTTTGATATCTGGGATTTTAAAGGAGACCTAGCCATCGGCGTGATAGACCAGCGCAGTGATGAACTGGAATCTGTAGCGGAAATTCGGGAGCGTATAAAACCGGCCTTGGACTACTTCCCGGCTGATCGCCTGATACTGACCAGTGAATGTGGATTTGGACATGTACCTATTGAGATTACCCATGCCAAATTGAAACGGCTTGTAGAAGCTTCTGCGGTTTTGTAACAGGAGATTCGATTCAAATATAAAGCCCCCTTTAAAACACGTTTTAAAGGGGGCTTTTAGGTATCAATAATCTTTAACCAGCGATATATCATCTACATAGCAAAATGCGCCGGCATTTCCTTCGGCCACAAAACCAATTTCAACACGCCCGTTTCTAACGGGTATCTTTTCGATTTCAACCAACGTCCACACCTCGTTCGGTTTAGATATCGATTTCTTTACGGTATCACCATTGCTTTCGGCATATATGTCCAATTGGGGAAAACCGTCGCTGTTTTTCAATTTCGCAGTTAAGGTGTAATAGCCGTCTTCCAATTTGACGTATGGACTGGATTCGATAGTTTGTACGATTTTGCGTTTAAAATTGACGACATCGCTAATCTGTAGGCTTTTCTCGCCGATCACGGTTTTTCGGTCCTGTTGTGTGTTGAAATAATTTAGGCTGGGGGATGTGGAGTCGCTGACAGATAAATTCGTGCCTTCGATGATCGTTGTCGCCCATCCCAGCAGCTGCTCTTGTACGGGTTTCGCAGGACTCGGAATCCGGCGTCGGTCGGCCTCAAAGCTTCCGTTCTTTACATAGTTATTGTCTTTTCCCACATGCCACTCGCCGGTCACTGGATTCAGGTTCCAGGCGCTAAGCGAATTGAAATAAGGGTTTGCGCCATCGAACGATAAGGGGCACCATTGGTTGTAGCCGAGCCCATTCCCGGCAAAATTAGCCCATCGGTCGCCGCAATAAATGACGGTCTCCTGCTTACTTCCCTTGACCTTGACAAAAAATCCGGTCTGCGTCACATGTGCATAGTCGGCTTCCGATCCGGGCAGGATCGACATCTCATTGGTCGGCGTGTAAGGGCCCCTGATATCATCCGCCACGAGGTAATAGGCATAGGAAGAATCCCAACCATACAAATTAGACGCGAACAGATAATATTTACCATTATACTTGAACATACAGTTACCTTCACGACCTGCGCCCTTAAAAATTTGGGTGCAATCCAACAAACCAATTTTTCCGTCTTTAACTCCTATCTCCGATATGAAAATTTTATGACGCCCCTTACCATAGGAATAAACGAGATAAGAGATCCCGGTATCCTCATCGGTAAATACGGTCTGATCTCCCGTATTGGACGTCCCGATCATCCCTTCCATGTTGATGCGTTGATGCCATGTAAAAGGGCCATTGGGACTGTCCGAAACCGTGACCAGTACCTCGGCGTTGTGCTGAATAAATAATGCATATTTGTTGATCTCTTTGACGTAGGCTACACCTAAGCGTCCGGCCCACCGGGTTCGATGTGGATGCTTGTCTGTTTCGTCCCGCGTAAGGGCATCGCCTTTTGATTCCCAGTTTACCAAATCGGTCGAGGTGTAACAGGTTACGGAAACAAAATTATCGCGAGGAGGGGTAACGGAGGGGTCTTTACGATATAAATCAGATTCCTTGTATTGTGCACCATACCAGTAATATTTCTCAACACCGTCTACCGGATCCTTAAAGGTGAAAATACCACCACCCTGGCTGTAGATGGGATGTCCGTCTTTCGTGTCCCAAAATACATCGTTTGTAATCGGTAGAAATCCTTTTGATGCCCTATCGGTCTGGCTTCTACTTGCGTTAAAGGTAAGCGATAATACGACCGAGAGAAGTAATGTTTTGAGAAGTGCGCGCATAAAACTAGATTTATTAAAGGTTTACTTAGGTCAAAAATAACGTATTAAGTCTCAGCGGGCAACATGCTCTTTCCTGTGTCATTTGCCTGAGCCATGCATTCGCGATTACGATTAATGCCGGGGCTTGACATTCAATGGAAAAGTGACTTGGAATAAGTAGAGGCGGATAGTGCAGGTTGCGAGCGTAAAGTGATATCTATATCTTTAAGGCTAGCCGATGTATATATGAATGGAATAATGAAAAAATCAATAGGCACACTGGTGTTTTTCTTCAGCTTTTCTTTGGTGTTTTGTCAAAGCCACAGTAGAACAGTCTACCATCTTACGGATGGATGGTCGTTCCATCGAGGGGATTTTGTTGGGGCGGAAAGTCCCTCGTTCGACGATGGCAATTGGAGTAGGGTACGTGTTCCGCACGATTGGGCCATATCTGGTCCATTTGATAAGGAGGTGGACAAGCAAATAGTCGCCATCGAACAAAACGGTGAGAAAGTGCCTACGGAAAAAACTGGCCGTACTGGTTCTTTACCCTACGTTGGTGTTGGATGGTATAGGACAGTCTTACCCCAAGCTGACCTGGATAACAAAAAGGCAATCCTCCTCTTTGAGGGTGCTATGAGTGAAGCGCAGGTCTTTATAAATGGTCAGAAAGTAGGTTTTTGGCCGTATGGCTATAACACGTTTCATTTCGATATAACAGCATATTTAAATCCGGATAGTCGTAATATCCTAGCAGTACGATTGGAAAATAGAGCGCTCTCTTCACGATGGTACCCCGGAGCTGGCCTATATCGCCCGGTAACACTGCAACTGTTAAATAAAGCCATATCCGTACCGATCTGGGGTACTACGGTAACGACGCCCGTAGTTTCGGAGGAATATGCACGCGTAAATGTAAAAACAAAAATAGATGGAGCAAAGGGGCGCAATCTTCGCGTAGTATCGGTTATTAACGATCTTAATGGTAGAGTAGTCGGCCAACAGGATAGAATGTTTAACAATATCCATCATTTTATTGAAGAAAATATTGAAATAGATCAGCCCAACCTGTGGTCCCCAGAAAGTCCGGCACTGTATTATGCCGTTACAAAAATATATGATGGTGAACGGTTGGTGGATGTGGATTCTGTTCGGTTTGGGATTCGGGAGGTACGGGTTACGCCAGAGGAAGGCTTTGTATTAAATGGTAAATCGAGAAAGATTAAAGGCGTGTGCCTTCACCATGATCTGGGGCCGTTAGGGGCAGCACTCAATAAAGCGGCACTCAGGCGCCAGCTGCAGCTGATGAAAGATATGGGTGCCGATGCAATCCGAACTGCACACAATATGCCTTCCAGTTGGCAAATGGATCTATGTGACGAAATGGGAATCATGGTCGTGGCAGAGAGTTTTGATGAATGGAACTATCCGAAGACAAAAAATGGGTACAATCTGTATTTCGACCAATGGGCAGAACGCGACCTGGTCAATTTGATTCGTTGCCATAGAAATCATCCGTCTATCGTGATGTGGAGTATTGGTAATGAAGTACCTGAGCAAGGTCGTGCAGATGGCGGGCGAATAGCCAAACGGCTTCAGGATATTTGCCATCGCGAGGATCCCACCCGACTTGTGACGGTCGGAATGGATCGCATCACGAATGCGATTGAAAACGGTTTTGCACCGCTTTTAGATATCCCTGGGCTGAACTATCGCACGCATCTTTATGAAAGCGCCTACAAAAAGCTGCCGCAGGGATTTATACTAGGCTCCGAAACAGCTTCTACAGTTAGTTCTCGAGGGGTGTATAAGTTCCCCGTTGTCGAAGGTAAGAATAAAACCTACCCAGACGGGCAGAGCTCTTCGTACGATCTGGAATATTGCAGCTGGTCCAATCTGCCAGAAGACGACTGGATTTTACAAGATGATATGGATTGGGTGATTGGTGAATTTGTATGGACAGGCTTTGATTACCTCGGAGAGCCTACTCCTTATGATGAGTATTGGCCTTCACGAAGTTCCTATTTTGGAATCTGCGACTTAGCAGGTATTCCAAAAGATCGTTATTACCTCTACCGTAGCCGTTGGAATACGCAAGAAAATACCCTACATCTTTTACCACACTGGAACTGGAAGGGCAAAGAGGGTGATACGATACCTGTGTATTGCTATACAAATCAACCCGAAGCTGAACTTTTTATAAACGGAAAAAGTCAGGGTAGACGGAAAAAAGATCCGTCCTCAAGGCTCGATCGATACCGTTTACGCTGGAATGACGTCATCTATGAAGCGGGTACCGTGAAGGTCGTAGCCTATAATAGTGACGGGGTAGCTGTAGAAGAAAAGGAAATGAAAACAGCAGGAAAACCAGCAGGCTTAAGGTTAACTCCGGACCGCCAAACCTTGTCTGCAAATGGTGAAGATCTGGTCTTTGTCACTGTTGAAGTCGTCGATAAGGAAGGAAACCTTTGCCCGACATCGGATACACCTCTCACGTTTGACGTTAATGGAGCGGGTCGCTTCAAGGCGGCATGCAATGGAGATGCGACATCTTTGGTTCAATTTCAGCAACCTAATATGCCTGTATTCAACGGAAAACTAGTGGTAATAATCGAATCCGGTGAGGTAGCAGGCGATATGGTATTGCGGGTTAAAGGAAAGGGAATAAAGACATCACTTCTGCGCCTAAACAGTCAATAAGGATTGACAGGTTATGCCGCAAGAGGTGATGAATTGTGCTTCTATCGCTTACTCGCCAGAATACTTATTTCCTGCGCCACTCTTCCAGCGATATCCAAGAAGTATTGTGCTACTGCATCGTCTGCATCTAGTAATATTGGGAAACCATTATCTCCGGCATCAGCAACAGATTTTACAAGGGGTATTTCACCTAAGAACGGCACATTGTTTTTTTCTGCGAGACGTTTACCGCCATCTTTTCCAAAGATGTAATATTTATTATCCGGTAATTCGGCAGGCGTAAAGTAAGACATGTTTTCTACAATACCCAAGATCGGAACATTGATGCCCTCCATCTGGTACATCGCCATACCTTTGATTGCGTCTGCTAAGGCGACATGTTGCGGCGTAGTCACGATGACTGCTCCGGAGATAGGGTAGGATTGCGATACCGTGATGTGAATGTCACCTGTGCCGGGAGGCATATCTACGATCAAGTAATCCAATTCACCCCAGTCTGAATCATTAAAGAGCTGTTTAATTGCTGAAGTAGCCATTGGCCCGCGCCATGGAATAGGCTGGTTTGGATCCGTAAAAAAGCCGATAGACAACAGTTTTAGCCCAAATTTCTCAATGGGTAATATTTTTGTTTTTCCATCCGCCGCTACAGCGGATTGTGGTTTAGCGCCTTCCAGTCCAAACATAATCGGCAGGGAAGGGCCATAAATATCGGCATCCAATAAACCCGTTTTAGCACCTTTTTCTGCTAGTGCTAAGGCTAGATTTGAAGCTACAGTTGATTTACCTACGCCACCTTTTCCCGAAGAGACCAATATAATGTTTTTGATTCCGGAGAGTTGATTGGCGTCGACACCCATCACCTTCGATGTCATGTTGATCTCTACTTCAAGGCTTTTATCCACGAATAAGGCAATTGCATTGCGGCAGGCATGTTCTATATGTCCTTTCATCGGACAAGCGGGTGTCGTCAATACGACGTCAAATTTGATTTTATTGGGAAGTATTTCGATATTCTGGATCATTTGAAGGGTTACCAGATCTTTTTTTAGATCGGGCTCTTCGACGTGACTAAGGGCGTGTAAAACTTGTTCTTTTGTAATCATATGATGTTGTCAAAACACAAATTTAAGTAAAGCAATACATAATCGTGTCATGCAGATGTTTTTAAGCAAATTGTGCTGTGATTTCCCTTTTAAACTTTCTCATTCATTGCGAGGCTGCGTGGGGCTGTGCGAGCAGAAGCAATCTTCGTCCAAATTTAGATTGCTTCGCTCCATTTCACCTCCTAATGCTCTTGCTCGCAAGGACGGCAGGTACTATTCTTTCTAAAAGCGAAATCCCTACTATTTTCTTTTTACGCTGTCACGCTACTCGATCGTAAGACTAGCGGTGCTCTTTTTATTAGGCCCTTTGTCAAAAATGAACGTAAGTTTGCGCTAGTTCCTCCAGATTAAATGAAAAACTTATCTGTTCAATAACGCAACAATCGGCATGGTGTGCGCGATTCTGAAAATATATCCAATATGATTAATTATGTTTTGGTAATATCAAATTAACCTAGATTTAACCTTTCGTATTTAGCTTTGTGGACTTTTAATGCGGTAAATGACCGTCTCACATTGTTTATTATGAAAATATGAAGAAGACTAAAATCACCATTACCCGCGGTACAGTTAGATTGGGAAGTGCATTCCTTCTATTAGCCGGTCTCGGTTTTGTGCCTGTTTTTGCAAATTCTTATTCGTTATTACCTACTGCCTCCGCAGAAGTAACACAACAAAAGATAACAATTGCTGGGTTTGTACTGGATGACGATACGCGGTCGCCATTGTCGGGGGTAACCATCCAAATGGAAGGTAAGACCTTAGGTACGACGGATGCACAAGGAAAATTCCAAATTCAGGCCGAACCCGGAAAAGAGGTGACGTTTCTAAGCCTTGGTTATCAATCGGGAGTAAGCAAATGGACGCAAGCAGCGACTAATGTAAGCATCGCTTTGCATGCGATCGATCAGGAAATATCCGAAGTGATCGTAACCGCATTGGGTATTAAAAGAGAGGAAAAATCGCTGGGCTATGCCATAGGAAGAATCAGCGGGGAACAAATGACCGACGCGGTACCGAATAATTGGGTCGACGCCATGAAAGGCAAGGTGGCAGGTTTAAACATAACCCAAGCGAGTTCTGGGCCATTAAATACAGCACGTATCAACCTGCGTGGGGATCGTTCGCTAAATATGGAGAACAATGAGGCGCTAATTGTTGTAGACGGTATCCCGCTTGTCAACGGAAAATTCACTTCAGGTGTCACAGATGCGTACGGTGCGGGTACCAGTGGGCTAGATAAAGATATTCCTGTTGACTTCGGAAATGGCTTGGGTGACATCAATCCGGATGATATTGAGTCGATTTCGGTATTGAAAGGTGCAGCCGCAACGGCATTATATGGTAGTCGTGCAGGGAATGGCGCATTAATTATTACAACAAAGTCTGGTAACCGGAGCAAGAATGGCATCGGTGTAACGGTCAATTCGAACAGCAGTTTTCAGAATGTGCTTAAATGGCCCGATATCCAGTATGAATATGGTCAGGGCAACTTAAACCGTAACGCGGATGGTGAGCTCTATTATTCGTACGGATTAACGGAAGATGGTCCGAATACTGGTTCGACCTCCAGTGCTTGGGGGCCGAAGTTTGATGGACAGATGTACTTTCAATATGACCCGAAACTAGAAGCGGTTGGTACGGAACGTACGCCTTGGGTACCTTATAAAGACGGCATCAAAGGCTTTTTTAGAACTGGATCTACGTTTATTAATAGTGTAGCTTTTGACGGAGGTACGGATAACTTTACGGCAAGAACATCGATCACCCATACGAAAAACGAATGGATTATGCCCAATACGGGTTTCGAACGCTTGGTAGCCTCTTTTAACAGTTCGGCTAATCTTAGTAATAAACTTAAGGTGAATTTTAAGGCCAACTATACCAACAAATCGAGCGATAACCTGCCGGGAACAGGATACAATAATCAGTCTATCGCCTACTTCATGATTTTTCAAAATCCGAGTATCGACCTAAACTGGTACCGCCCGATGTGGAAACAGGGGGAAGAGCAATTGAAACAGATCCACCCTTTCAGTTCCTATATCGAAAACCCCTTTGTTATCGCACACGAAATGACGAATAGTCTGGCAGCAAATAGCCTGGACGGAATGCTTCAGGGGGTATACACCTTCAATCCAAAATGGGAATTGATGCTCCGCTCCGGACTAAACATGAATTACAACAGGCGGGAACAAAGACGGCCTTGGGATACAGCTAATTTCCCAACGGGTTATTATAAGCAGCAGGACTTGTTTTTCATGGAGTCTAATACAGACGCACTATTAACCTATAATTCGGCATTGAACGACGACTTTTTAATTCGCGTTTCAGCAGGGGGAAATGTGATGAAGAACCATTCTAAGGAAGATATAGGTGTAGCGCGTGGTTTAACCCTGCCGGGTATTTACAAATTAAACAACGCGATGACGAATGCACTAGCGGAAAACGAATTGATTGAGAGCGAGATTCAAAGTGTATTTGGATTAGTAAACCTATCCTGGAAAGACAAGATATTTGTGGATGTAACGGGGCGGAACGATTGGACATCTTCTTTACCTTCCGAAAACCGTTCTTTTTTCTACCCTTCGGTAAGCAGTAGTGTCATTCTGAGTGAGCTCATGCCGATGCCAAGCCAGATTTCTTTTGCCAAACTGCGTCTTTCTTATGCGCGCGTAGGCCTAGGCACGCTTCCCTATCGAACAGGTAAATACTACCAATCATCGGCCTTTCCAGGTTCTGCAGAGGCGAATAATACGTTACATAATGCCAACTTAGTGCCAGAAATGACCAACTCGACGGAAGCAGGGATAAATGTTGCCTTATTTAATAGCAGGTTAACAGCTGATGTCAACTACTATTACAACCGATCGAATAATCAGATCCTTAGTGTACCACTAGATGTGACCACCGGATACAACCGGGCGTTTATCAATGGTGGTTTAATTAGCAACCAGGGTTGGGAAATCAGTTTATCAGGTACGCCGATACGCAATGGAAATTTTCAATGGAATTCTAGCATCAATTGGGCAACCAATAAGAATGAGATCCTTTCGCTAAGTAAGGGTGTTGATACACCGCAGGAAGTAATCAATTCCAGTGGATCCGGTGCTGCACAAATTATCGCTACTGTGGGCGGTTCTACCGGCGATTTATGGGGGTATGGTCTGGTGCGCAATGACAATGGAGATGTACTTATCGACGGTTCGACCGGGTTAGCTGTAAGACCTCAAGACAAAACCAAAATCGGCAACGTATATGCCGATTGGCGAGGTGGGTTTCATAACGAATTTCGGTACAAGAATATTTCATTAAGCGCGTTGTTAGATGGGCAATACGGTGGTCTGATCTACTCACAAACACACCATAAAATGACAGAACAAGGTAAGCTAGCCCATACGTTAAAAGGTCGGGAAACCGGTCTGATTGTTGGCGAAGGAGTTGTTGACAACGGAGATGGTACGTTTAGCCCCAATACCAAGGAAGTTCCCATTAACACCTGGTACGGTGATTATTATCGTAGGGCAAACGTAGAGACAAATTCTTTTGATGCCTCTTATTTGAAATTAAGAGAAGTGCGCTTTGAGATAGGACTGCCTAAGGCATTGGCCGCGCGATGGAAGATGAATAGTGCATCGGTAGCGCTATTTGGCCGTGATCTGTTCATGATATCAGATTTTCCAATGTACGACCCAGAAACCGCGGCATTAAATGGTGCTAGCATCATGCCGGGCGTCGAGATGGGTCAGATGCCGAGCACGAAAACTTTCGGAATAAATTTTAGAGCTAATTTTTAATTAAGAAACATCATGACAATTAAATATACGCGCATAGCACTCATAGTCGCAGTTCTCTTAGGTTTAGGTAGCTGCACAAAAGGATTCGATGAGTTGAATACGAATCCCAATGATATTGAGAAGGTAACGCCAGGGTCTTTACTTACGCCGACCGTTTATCGCATGTCTACCTATTTCACCGTACGTAGTAACGATTTTACCTGGGAAATCATGCAGACCGGTCTTTCAAACCCGAGCGTCGCAAATGGCGTACACCGCTATTACTTTACGGAGCAATCGGGTGATGGAACCTGGAATGCATGTTACAGTTATTTGCGGAATATCCAAGAAATGGAGGACGCCGCTATCGCTTATCAAAAGCCCGTATACCAAGGGGTAGCGGCGACGCTAAGGGCTTTTGTAGCTGGTATTTTGACGGATAGCTTCGGTGACGTTCCGCTTTCGGAAGCCATACAAGCCGAAGGGGGGATTACGCAGCCCAAATTTGATACGCAGGAAGAAATCTACAATGCGATGGTCGCTGCTTTGGAAGAAGCAAATGAATTTTATAATTCGGACTCCCAGATGGATGGAAACGATCTGCTTTATAGTAACGATAAATCAAAGTGGCAGAAGTTTAATAATTCTTTATTGTTGCGCTACTACTTAAGACAGTCTAAGCGTATCAATGCTTATGAAAAGATTAAGAATATTTTAGACAACCCGACGACGTATCCGATTTTTACCAACAATGCAGATGCAGCAATCGTATCCATCTCAGGTCTGTCGCCCTATGATTATGCTTGGGGGCGCCGCCAGGATTATGTCAACTTTACCGCGATGGCGGAATTTTTCGTGGATAATCTGAACGAGCTGGATGATCCGCGTCGACCGTTTATCATGACAGAGGCAACTGAACTGGTTGGTGGAGCGCATGTCTCCATTGGGTATAAAGGTATCCCTGCCGGACATTCGGGCGATTTATCCGCATATAATTTTAGCCCTAGTACACCTAATGGCGACTTAATGTTCCCAAGTACTGTTGGTACGCCCATTCACGAAGTTTTGATGCCTTTTTCGGAAGTTGAATTTATCAAAGCAGAAGCCTATTTGGGGTTGGGCATGGACGATGCTGCTAAAGCCGCTTACGAAAGTGGTGTGAAAGCCTCCGTTGAACAGTATGGTGGTACATTGCCAGCAACTTATCTTAGTAATCCCGCAGCGCAGTTTGACGGTACACTGGAACGCATCATGTTACAAAAATATCTTGGCCTGTTTATGGTGGATTATCAACAATGGTTTGAATATCGGAGAACAGGCTATCCTGAATTGCCAAAAACCCCCTATATGTTTTATGACGGGGAGATGCCTACACGTTTTATGTACAAAGACGAGGCACGTCGCTTTAATCCGGATAACTATACCAAAGCAGTAGAACAGATGGGAGGTGACGATTTCCATACCAAAGTTTGGTGGGAGAAATAATATTCCTTTACTAGGTTCTCATAAGTATGAAACAGGGGCTTTCTTTGGAAGGTTCCTGTTTCATTTTTTATAATGCAACAAAGAAAGGTTGGATATGCTCGCCTGCTTTTAATCTTCGGACTATGCCAACTTTTAATCAGTTTTGTACTTCTAATAGTTCAAAATTAACCGTGTCAAAACCGGAAGGTGTTCTCGGCCTTGTTAAATTTTCTTATCTTAGTATGGATATCATTTAAATAATTTACCCGTTATGAAGTTTGCTGATTCGTTTATTTTTACATTGTTCACCACCTGTATCCTTACATTTTCTACAATAACTGTGTCGGCACAACAGGCAAGTCGATCGAAGGTTATTGATCTCCCTGCAGATGCGGCCTTCGATCAGCTCGCTTCATCGCTCCATAATAAGGGGTATTTTCTTGCCAACGTCGACCGTTCCTCGGGATTTATACAGGTGCAGATCGTAACGAAGTATAAAAAGAAGATGCTATCCGCCAAAAGCGGTGCTCGACGGACACTCAATTTTCTGGTGAAGCCAAATGGAAAGGCAAAGGCACAAATTGACCTAAATATTTTTCTGGAAGAAAGATTCTTTGGAGGTGATATCCATAACCGAACATTTTACTACGCGGAGAGGGAACTTTTGGAGGACCCTAAGGAATACCAACGAGCATGGGAGCAATTGGCCGAGAGTATCACCTTCAATTGAGGGATGACATCGTAAATGTTTTTGAGTTCTGAAAGTCCGTCGTAAATAGAATTGCCGTGACGAAGATTATTTGTCTTAGCCGAGTGACTTACGCATGATTCGCCTGCTTACATGATGGCTTGCGGGATACTTAGTACGCTTGACAACACAGCAACGTCTGTATGATTTTTAGTCAGTACACCGATTTCCTAGTCGCGTTAGTCGCGAAAAAATACCCCTTTTGGGGTATTTGACATCTCTTAATTATTGGATATCTTTATAACAGTGATTATTTATAACCAATAACGATTAAACTATTGAACTGGCCAGAAGTCAATATGACATCTAACCATGGATGAATGAAATAATAATGATTAACCGATAAAGCTTTGTTCTAAGAATCCAAACGAAGCCTTTATGAAAAAAAGAGAACATGAACGCTTTACCCCTATCAAAAAAAATAAGTGAAGATAATATCTTCAGCCAGTTGAATCTACCACTATCCAGCAAATGGCCCGACATCAAAAAGGCGTATGAAGGTCAAACAAAAGCGTTAATGGCGGAGGCCGGTGTAACGCGAGATAGCATACAAAAAGCGCAGTGCGAACAGAAACTGAAGCGCCTAGAAATGACCTACCAATCGTTTTCTCGGCAATTGAGTGAAGAAAATGCCAAAGTTCATCAAACCAAAGAGGCATTGAAATCTGTAGGGCTTTCTGAAACAGCAGATTGGGACAAAGTCGCGAAACGCTTCGACGATCTACGCCAAAACAATCCCGAGCAAGCTGTCAGTCTGCAACCCAAAATAGACACATTGCAAAAAAATAAAACGTTTCTGGAACGAAACTCAAAACTAGGAAATCGTACGCTCTTGACCGCGGCCTTAGTACTGAGCACGGTAGGCGTGTCATGGGCAGCCTATGCGCATTTGAGTCAAGAAGAAAAAGAAACTGTACTGGAAGCGGTTGAACAGGAAAGCGTAGCGGATGCATCTACCGAATCGGGAACCGTTTTAAACGAGACCCCATTATTAGATGACGCTGCATTAGAACAATACGTCCTCGACAATACGTCGGTGGAGGATGAAATGCTGTCGCTATTGGGAATATTGCCTTCACCTGCTATTTCGCTCTCCTTACACTATAAAATGCAAGTATTTTCGTCATTGGTGAAATCTGTATAAAAAAACAGGACTAACTGAACTAACTCTATTATTATATCACAAAAATATGCTCTATTATGGACTACACAGCAGATCAATTAAACGACATTCTATCCACTGCCGGCGGTACGTTAGATGAACTCATCGAAAAATCTTCGACCGCGCAGGGGCTTACCGAAGAAATCACTGCCCAGCATCAACAGGCTCAAGAAACGGCGCAGCAACTAGAAGCTTTTGCGTCTGATGCCCAACAAAGTCAGGCGCAGGTCTCCGCTCTGCGTGATGAAACTTCTGCCCTACGCGATGAATCTACGGCGCTCCGGGACGAATCCACTGCCCTACGCGATGAATCCACGGTGCTAAGGGATGAGTCGACTGCCCTACGCGATGAATCTACGGCGCTCCGGGACGAATCCACTGCCCTACGCGATGAATCCACGGTGCTAAGGGATGAGTCGACTGCCTTACGCGATGAATCTACGGTACTAAGAGACGAGTCGATGGTACTACGTGACGAATCTACGGTACTAAGAGACGAGTCGACGGTACTACGTGACGAATCTACGGTACTAAGGGATGAGTCGACGGTACTACGCGATGAATCTACGGTGCTAAGAGACGAGTCGACGGTACTACGTGATGAATCTACGGTGCTAAGAGACGAGTCGACCGTACTACGTGACGAATCTACGGTGCTAAGAGACGAGTCGACCGTACTACGTGAYGAATCTACGGTGCTAAGRGATGAGTCTACAACCTTACGCGATGAATCTACAGCATTAAGAGATGAGAACCAACAGCTACGCGATGAGTCGGATACGTTAAGACAGGAAATTGACGTGCTGAAACAAGAATCCGAAAGCCTCAAGAGTGAAATACAGCGTTTGCAAAGCGATGCCGAAAGTCTGGTGTCTGAAATCAACGGTAGCAAAAGCGAAGTAGAGAGTGTAAAAAGTGAGGTGGAATCCATTCGCTCCGATGCGCAAAGCCTACTTTCGGAGATCGAGTCCATTCGTTCCTCGGCCTCTTCGGCAGGTGGAAGCAGTTTTATGTTTTAATCGAATTAACACGAAGTTTTGGCAGTATCAACTATTTTTTCAGATCGCTTCCACAAAGCAACACAGGGACTGCAGGACTTGATGGACAGCTACCCCGGTATGGAGATGGGACACCATTTGAGTGGTCATCTCCAGCTCTTACAAAAGCAGTCGTCGCCGCTTTTCGAATACCCAATTGAGCTCCTTTTACTTGATATGCCTAAAGAAGAACAGCTTTATCGGCTTTTGGATTTTTTAGAGATAACGCCCGAAGATGGTAAGAATCTACCGATGCAGCTGAACGATTCGACGCATCGTTTTCAGTTCCATCACGAGCTCCATGGCGAAAGGGCGCATTACCGCATCTCGGTATACAGCTCGGCACACCTTCCTATAAGAAGTACCGCTAATCTTGCTCCATGCCTAAAGATCGTTTGTTGGTTTTCTTCGGAGCCACCCGCAGCAGAGGAGATCGAACCCATCCTCCTGCGCCTGGATGCTGAAGGTGGCGTAGTGTTTTTTTTGAACAGTGCCGACACCGACTTTATGCAGGGATTTCCAAAACTGAAGGTTTTGCCCTTGCGTGCTGACCAACTTCCGGACAAGCTATCACTGCTGCTCGAGTCTGACAGAATCAAAGCTATGCTTCCACTCGCGCATTCCATGCGGCTTGTGCAGGGACTGGAAAAAGTTTCGGAATCTTTCTATCAATTTATTGCGCAACAGGAAAAGGATATCAAAACGAAAAAGTTTAATGCCCAGCAAGATATTAATACCGTTAAGCAGGAAGAAAAGCTTAATCTTCGGGATCTATTCCAGCAGCTTAAGGGGGGGCTTCAACGTGATTTTTCAGAGTGTGAGCGGGGTATTCAAGATCAGTTAGTCCGGCTTGGCCAACGTCATGTCTCCAATTCGCTGATGGCACAGGTGGAATCGCTAGTACAGCAAATCGACCATCTTCAGGAAGAAAATTTTGCCGGGAATATCCGCATGACCCTACCTACAGGTACGTTGGATATCCTCCCGCACACGGTCTTTCAGGGCTTGCGCGCACAGGTCGAACAAGACGTTTTCGCGTTCAAAGAGTTTGTTAAACAAGAAGGTAACGATCTGAAAGAAAAGTTAAAGGAACATCATATCCCATTTTCTTATACGCCCCACTTAAAGATTAACCCGTCCCGACTGGAAGCCAATATTGCGGAGTATGTACAGTTTACACAGAAGTATGAAGTCGAGAAGAAACAACTGCAATTCTCTGATTATATGCGAGCGGCCACTGCTCCGTTCATGGGGGTCATGTCTATTTTTTTAATTTCCCGTTTTATCCCTCCTTTACGAAAACTGAATGAATACATGTGGCTAATCGGTCTTATTTTGATCCCCATAGCCATATATAGTTTTTATATGTTTATAAAAAATACCAAAGCCCGTAAAGCCCATGACTACGATACTGAGCTAAACCGCATGCGCGAGAATTTGCTTAACGAGTCGAGAGGTATGATACGCAAGGTAACGGACGAGTGGCAACGGGAAATCATCGGAGCCCTACGTGAGGAACTGAACCAGATGGTCAACACGCTGGAACAGATCTTTACCCAGGCAACCGAACAGCACAAGGACAAGATGCAACACGCCCAACGCTCCGTACAACGCCGTGTCCAAGGACTGGAACAACGGGAACGTAGCCATCAGGGGGTATTAAAAAATAAAGAAACTTACGATCGCTCCCTCGCCCAGTTCAAGGGCGAGTTGACAAACCAATACCAACAACAGCTGCAGCAATTATGATTATCGGAATTGATTTAGGTACTACCTATTCGCTCGGAGCGACACTCAATCTAGACCACCAGCCGGTATTGCTGCCCGACAATTCCGACAAGAATGTGTTGTACACGCCTAGTATTTTGCATATTAACGGCAATAACGCATTTGTAGGCCAATCGGTCATGCACATGTTGGAACAGAATCCCGACCTAGGTGTCGTCCGCTTCTTTAAACGTTATCTGGGCGACAATAAGGAGCTGCATATGGATGGTATGGGCGACGTATGGTATCCAGAAAGTATCGCTGCTCTGGTACTCAAAAAAATAAAGTATGATGCCGAGATTTATGCTTCCAATACCGTAGAAGGCGCGGTGATTACTATTCCGGCACATTTCAGCGATGCGCAACGTAAATCGGTTCTGCATGCGGCCGCCATGATAGATCTACCTGTGTTGGGACTGGTCGAAGAGCCCGTGGCAGCAGCAATGCATTACGGTATCAGCAACAAAGCCGTAGAGCAGAATATACTTGTATATGATCTTGGCGGAGGAACTTTCGATTCAACCGTCCTCAGTATGAGCGACCGTAGTTTTTATGTGCTTAGCAAGGACGGACTGACAGACCTCGGGGGAAAGGAATTTGATGAGGCCATCGCTGGGATTATCCACGAACAGTTTGAAAGATCTTCGGGAAAAGCCTTAGTCTTCACCGGACGTAAGCTGCAGCAGCTTCGCGTATTCTCCGAAGAGGTAAAGATAGAATTATCCTGTCCGGGTGTGCAATATGTCAACCGGATGTGCTTATTAGGCGATGATAATATCGAGGTTTTCATCTCACGTAAAGAGTTCGAACGTGCCATCACACCCTACATTGATCGCACCCTCAAAATCCTTAAACGCTGTATTTCGTCTGCCAACCTGAGAGAGGAAGATATTGATGTCCTATTGTTGGTGGGGGGCTCGTCAATGGTGCCTTTTGTACAGCAACATATCAAAGCCACCATACCCAAACTAGCAGACAAAATCCGTTTTCAGGATCCAATGAAAGCGGTGGTGTATGGCGCTGCGATCTACGCACGGATGCTTTCTGGCAAAGACCAGCCCGGCAGTATAGAGATGCCCTCTGAACTCAAAGGTGTAACGGGGTACAACTTGGCGGTACGTGCCGTGGATACCGAAAGTGGACGCACCATTTTGGATATTATCATTCCGAAAAACAGACCTGTTCCGCTCAAAGTAAAAAAGACGTATTATACCGCCCCAAACAATGGTGGCAAAATGCGAATTGAGCTGGCGCAATTCATCGAAGAGGATGATATCAAAACTATGGGTGTACTCAATGTCGGACCGTTGCCCAGTAATGAGGCCAATTACCCAATCGAAATCACGCTCGAATATACCGAAGACAATGTTGTAGTGCTACAAGCCTATGATCCCCGCAGCGGGCGCGAACTGGAAAAGACATTTGGAAAAGAAGGTATGGGTGCTACTTACCTTGCCGCACAGAAAAAATTAGTACAAAAGGCATTTATCAATAATGTGATTTAATGGTTAGTGGTTAATGGTAACAAACTATGCAGAAGTCTAAATACTAATATCTAAATACTAAGTACTAGTAAGATGAATAAAGAACAAGCATACGAACGATTAGAACTGCCGGTGGGTACCGACCTGCAAACGGTACGTAAGAAATTTGCAGAGATGCACAACGATTACCGCATGCGGATCGAAAATGCGCCCACCCCGCGATTAAAACAGACCTTCGAACGCGGTTTGGAAGAACTTAAAGAAGCTTACGCCCTGTTAAATGAAAGTGAGCGCATGGATGATGTTGCTGAACTCCCGCGGACGGAAAGAAGTTTTGAGCAAGAGGAAGCGGTCGAAAAGAAAGCTGCTACTGCAAGTTTAAAAATGGACTTGCCGCAGGCACCTGCTGCCACCGATAAGCCAAAGCAGCCGATCTGGGCGTATGTCCTTATCGGTGCATTGCTAGTGGCCGCTATGGGCTATTTCCTGCTCCGACCCGATGCTGCACAAAACGTGTCTTCGACCGATTCCTTCACTGCCGCGAAAGATTCCACGGCATGGGAAGCTGCATTAGCAGGCCACAGCACCGCTACCTACCAGCATTACTTAAGTAGCTATCCAGACGGAATATTCGCCGCAGTAGCCAAGGACTCGCTGGCGAAGCGCAATGATGCCCCCTCTTCCGAGAACACCGCGGTAGAGCTAGCCATCACAACGGTACAGCAAACTGATCAGGTCGATACCGAAGCCACACGCCGCCTTGCTGAGCAGCAGAAGAAACGTATCGCAGAACTGGAGCAACAAAACCGGGAACAAACAGTAGCACAAGATGCCGATGTTGACCTTCCTGCGGGCGCTAATACAAACTGGAGAAGTAAGTATGATAAGATCTATGAATTCTATGACGGTCTTGCGCGTGCAGGGTTAAACGATAAATGGGGTTTTGTAGACAAAAATGGTCGTGAGATTACCCCGATAAAGTTTCAGTCTGTGGGAGATTTCAGAAGCGGACTCGCGAGAGTAAAACTAAACGAAAAGTGGGGATTCATAGACAAAATAGGTGGAAACGTTGTTTCGCCGAAATATGAGTTTGCGGATGGGTTCAGGGAAGGATTCGCAAGAGTCCAATTAAACAAAGTATGGGGCTATATTGATAAAACGGGTCGGGAGATTATCTATCCAAAGTATGAATTTGCAGAAAACTTCTCCGAGGGGCTTGCTGCCGTCTCCCCAAATCAAAAAGCACAATGGGGCTTTATAGACAATGCCGACCGCGAAGTCATACCTCTAAAATATGACTTCGCAAGAAGTTTCTCCGAAGGTCTCGCGGCTGTAAAACTAAATGGCAAATGGGGTTTTATTGATAAAACAGGCCGAGTAGTCATCCCATTAAAATATCGTAGCGCACTTCCGTTCTACAAAGGGCGAGGAAAGGTAGAATTAGACGGCAAAGAGTTTTTTATCAACAGACAAGACGAATGCGTTGCGGACTGTCCGGATTAAATCCCATTACTCACTACCATACTAAAATAGGATGACAAAAGAACAAGCATACGAACGGCTCGAACTACCGGTAGGCACCGACCTGCAAACGGTACGTAGAAGATTTGCGGAGATGCACAACGATTACCGCATGCGGATCGAAAATGCGCCCACCCCGCGATTGAAACAGACGTTCGAACGCGGTTTGGAAGAACTCAAAGAAGCTTACGCCCTGCTCAACGAGAGTAATGGGATGGATGATACGGCAACGTTGCCCCGAACAGGGGAAATCTTTACGAAGTTGGAGGGTAACAGCCCTAATAATATAGAACAGCTCCTTACTATTTTCGGTCTGACGGTTGAGCACAATCCGAAAGTAATTCACGATACGATACAGTCTCACCTGGAAGAGCTGTATACGCAATATCAGACCATCCGTATCCCAGCAGCAAAACAACTTTACCAAGAAGAGATCCAAAAGGCGGAAACCGCTAAACAGGATATCAATACCTGGCTTACGGGAAAGCTCGAACAACAAACGCAGGAGGTAGGCGAGCGCGCGACCGAATCGCTCATCACAGCTCATCAGTACGAATCTGTAGCAGATCCGGAACAACCGTCCGTTCCGTATCCACAGAAGAAAGGTAACGGCATGCGCTGGGGGCTCGTCGTCATTCTACTCGTGGTTATTGGCGGAATCTACTATTTACTGCAAAAGACAAACGGCGATGTTACTGCGCAACGGTCCATTGTGGCTCCGGATTCCATCAGCATTGAAGCGATCCGCGACTCCACTGCCTGGCAGACCGCAACCGCAGCAAACCATATCGCTGCATATGAGCACTACATCAATACACACAGCGAGGGGGGCTTTCGAGACCAAGCACAACAAGCGATTACAGCCCTGCAAAAAGAACACGACGAAAAAACAGCCGAGGAAGTCCGCAGGAAACAGGAAGCAGCAGCGAAATTGACGAACCAAGAAAACACCAAGAAGAATAACACTGAAGTCCAACCGGTAAGTCTAATAGACGATCCTGCCAGAGAAATCAATAAGCTTGCATCTGAAATATCTTTTCAGTACGACAGCAGCGTACTGACCACTGGCAGTCATGCTGTATTAGACAAGATCGCAAGCTATATGCGCGAGCAGCAGCAATCATACGATATGATTGTACATTTATATGAAGGTGCGTCGGAAGCATACACCATGAAGTTGGCAAAAGACAAAGGAGATGCGCTAAAGCGGTACCTAATTAATAGTGGAATAGCGGCTAACCGATTGAACCTTATCGCCTACGGAAACAGTCAATATAAATGGAAAGGCGACATGCACCGGTTTCTGTTGGAGATCAAAGTAAAATAGATGTTGTACTGAAAACAAGACAAATGCAAAAATATGATCATGAAAATACTATTAATTCTTTTTCAAGGTATATGGCTCATCTTTTTTGCCGCCCAAGCCGCAGGTATCAAAAAGCATTTTCCGGCATTTTATGTCACGAGGGAATGCAATCGAAATGAGATTAGAACGCCAATTGTTGTAGAGAAGTCTGCATTGGACACTATTCGTTTAGAAGATAAACAGCTGCTCGTCGAAGCGTTTGAAAAATATTTTGCCGCTGGTGAAAACACCATCCGAAAGCAGGTTAATTTGAATCCTTGTCAGATTACTGTTATCGAAACTTACAGTTATTATGGAAATCCGCATATCCGTCTTTGGACATTTAACACAAAATTGGTAACTATAGACCGTGCATTTGGAGACAAGCTGCGAATTAACCTGGGCGATAATGGCAACACGATGTACGACAGTCGAATTAAAGCAAATAGAAAATTGTATGAGATAAATTTGAAGGGTATACCGGACGATGCGATGACTTTCCGGAATGAATTGGAAAGAATCTGGTATCAATATCAACAAACATGTAACGAACCGCCAGAAGCATATTAATGGATCACCTACCGAGTGCAGCGCGATAATAAAACAACATATAGAGGTGCCTAACTATTTAATCTAGATTTCCACACCACTAAGTACTAATTGTTACCCCCAAGATATGACGACAAATGAACAAGCATACGAACGGCTCGAATTACCGGTAGGCACCGACCTGCAAACGGTACGCAAGAAATTTGCAGAGATGCACAACGATTACCGCATGCGGATCGAAAATGCACCGACCCCGAGATTAAAACAGACGTTCGAACGCGGTTTGGAAGAACTGAAAGAAGCCTACGCCCTGCTCAACGGGAGTAATGGGATGGATGATACGGCAGCATTGCCCCGAACAGGGGAAATATTTGTGAAGGCCGAAGATACTGTGGCAAGGCAGCCGCCGGTAGCGCCACTGTTATCATCTGAACAGCCACAGTCGACCGACGAACCACGAAATCCGGAAAAAGCTGCAATTCGGGGAAAGTCCGGAACTTATATCGGAATAGCTGCGGTGGTAATAGCTCTTGCGACAGGTGGCTATCTCTTGACTGTTCGTAACAGTAGCGATCAACTGCCCATCTCAACCACGAGCCCAGCTCAGGACTCGACGGCATGGGAAGCTGCATTAGCAGGTCGTAATGTAGCGTCGTACGAGCATTACCTCAAACAGTACCCTACCGGTATATTTGCTCAGGTGGCTCGAGATTCTCTCGGAATAAGCAGCGAGGAGCTTAACATAGAAGTGGCCGAAAAAAACTCAATACTACAGCAACCTGTGCTCGAAAAAACGGACATACAACTATCCAACACAATCAGCGAGGAGAATAAAGTAGAAAACAGTGCAGCAAGCGCGAAAGGAAAAATAAAAAAATGGGAAGAAAAATCACAATGGGCGGGCATAGTTTTTTCCGAGGGGTTGGCTAGGGTTGATGCCGACGGTAAATATGGCTATATAAACCGTGAGGGCGATGTGGTTATCCCGCTGAAATATGATAATGGCTTGGGTTTTTCGGAAGGACTGGCTGGCGTAGAGATTCAAGGAAAATGGGGATATATCAATAAAGAAGGTAAAATAGTGATCGCAGCGGGATATGATGACGCCTATGATTTTTTTGGGGATATCGCGGAAGTCTCCCTAAAAGATAAAAGTGGAGTCTACAAGCAGGGCTATATCAATAAACAGGGGAAGATAGTTGTCCCCGTCAAATATGCTACATTGGATCGGTTTTCGGAAGGTCTATCAATGGTGAGCCTAGATAATAGATGGGGGTTTGTGGATAGGTCGGGTAACGAAGTTATCCCTTTAAAATATCACGCAGCGCGTGATTTTAAAAATGGAATCGCAGCGGTATACGACGGTAAGCAGTGGTTTTATATCGACAAACAAGGTGAATGTGTAAAGAATTGTCCGGATTAAATCTCAATACCCATTTCAATACGATGAATAGAGAACAAGCCCTAAAAAACCTTTCTTTGCCGGTGGATGCCGACATCGAGATGATCCGCATGCGTTTTGCGGCACGATATACATTAAGCGATACACAGTACGACCGCGCCCTAACCGATAGGATGAAGGAGCTGCACGAACAACATATCCGCGAACTGGAGCAAGCGTACAAAGTGCTCACCGACAATCCGATTATTTCGGACATGGGGGCTTTGCTTTCCTTAGGTAAAGGGTATGTCGAAGAAGGCGAGTACATGCTCGGTGAAGACGAATCTGTTGTTGCTGAAGAAGCACTGGCATTTTTTGCGCTATATCCACATGAGGTCTCCGAACTTTTGGAACAGCGGTATGCGCAGTATGTCGAGGGGCTGGAATATGCCATGCAACAGGTCGGGTTGGAAGCGTCGAAGGAACCTTTCCGACAGGAAATACGACGGGCAAAAGTCTGTTTAGACGTTGCAATCAATTACCGCTTAACAAATCAGCTGGTCGCTGCTACAGAACAAGAACCAGAAGAAGAGATGGGGCTTCCTACATCTGATTTGTATGACAAAAGACTCAATGCGCACACGGCTCACCGCAAAGAGGAACCAAGCAAGAGCAAGCTTATCGGTATTTTTACGGTAATCCTCTGTTTATCGCTTATTGGCGCCTGGTTTGCCAAAGATTACTGGATAAATGATGATAAAGAAAGGGTAGACGAACCAAACGGTAAACTTGAGCCTATAGCATCGTTAAACATTGAGCCGGAGGGGGCAAATCAGCCTCCTGACATTACTGAAAAAAAGAATGTGCCACACACTTTAGCCGCTCCACCCATAGAACCACCTTTGACCATCGTTAAAAGCATACTGAAAAAGTATACATCCGGTTATGAAATAACAGTAACGAAAGGCAATATCCAGCTGACCGGCCTTCGACAATACCTGCTTCCGCTGAAAAATATCGATACTATTAATGAGAAAAATCAATTTGTCAGCTTGTCCGGTCGCTCGCTGTATGTAGATGGCAAACCAACGAAAACAGCCGATGGTGTGGTGCTGTCGAATATCCCCTCGGCCGATAAAAGCCGTTTGATAGATGCAATACGTAGACTGGCTCCGTTGCCAGCTAAAGCGTCATCAGCTCTTGCACAGGATCTCGGAGAAGCGAACCCTATTCTCAAAAAGGACAGTGTAAAAGTGATTGCGCAAGGAGCAGATATATGATACGTAAAATTTTATGGAAGAGAACGATATGGATGATAACAAACGTGAAATACTGGAGAAGCGACGCGTAGCGCTACAGGTAAAGTTGCTTGCGAAGACCTATATTGATAAACATATAGCGCCCACACAGGAAATATTAGATTACTTACGGCGGGAGGGGGTTGTGTACCAAATTGCCGGTCTTCCCTTTGTACCTGTCGAGTATCAACCATATATCATGGAAGTAATCACACAGCCATTGTATAACGACTCCGGCTTTCGGCCAGCTCACCTGCAATGCGCGGCGTTGGAGGCACTATTGGACGGAATATTCGAGCGGTTTCCGTCCGTTAATCCACTGCGTTACGTACCTGATCTGCCGCAATATGCAGACTGCCACGCCGCATCACTTCAAAATGGTTACCGAGACGGACTAGAAAAGGTGGTTCAAGCACTAGGTTTGGAAGAACAGCTTGTATACATGCATTTTCTGCACTATGGGCTCGTCTTGATCGCATCGCTTCAAGAACTGGGCGCACACGATCACGAGGATATTTTCAGTACCTGGATCGGTGAGGTGGTCATTTTTCCGGCGCAGCTAGATTGGTTAATTGCCTTTACATTGGAGGAAGAATGGTTAGGCGGGAGAAAACAAAAAAAGAACTGAAAAATGTATTATTCATTACACAAGAAGGCGTATCTGCCACCGGTTTACATCATCTTGCTCGGCCTCATGGCAATAGCGTGCCATCCCCCGCAAGCCAACGAAAAAATAGATAATACTACGAGTTCCCTTGTGGATTCAAGCATCCTGCATTTCATTCCGACGATGCAGCACCGTGTACCTGTAGATCGAAATGCGGTGTATGCCGCAAGCCTTCCGTTAGCATGGAATGTGCTGCGTACTGAAATTAATGCATCTGCTGCAATAAAAACAGACATGCACAGTTTAGCCCTGCTCGATAGTGTATCGACCCGAATCGATGCGCTCGATGATGCAGACTACCAACGTAAGGTGGAACGTGTCGGCAGCGGTATCAGCGTGGCAACCCGACAAAAGATTGATCTTACTTTTTCACCATCATTTGATGATTTGTCCGGGAAATTGCTGTTTGACAGCGTTCCGGTAACGGCTTTTGGAACCTCAAAGGAACAAAATGCAATACATCCACATCAAGTCGAAGTACTGGTATACCGAAGCGACGAGCATTTTGCGGTACGCTTAAACCCTGCGGAGCAGGATCACGAGATTTTGCTTTTTAAAGCCGATCGCTCTTTTGATGATTTCGCACAAATGTATAAGGTACTATTGGAAGAATGCGAACGGGGTGAAAAAGAACAGATAGATCCCACACAACAGTGGCGTTATCAGCTTACGGATGTGGACGAGCTCCTCATCCCAACGGTTGGATTTGATAAACGCACTATCTATGCCCAATTTGCGGGGCAAATATTTGGTGTTCAACAAGCGGAATATACTGTTGAGGAAGTGAGCCAAAGTGTTGCTTTCGTCATGAATAAATACGGCGTAAGTATGGAAACGGGAGCGGAGATTATCGTCAGTATGGGCGGTGTGCCCATGGATGATATGCCGAAACCGAAAATGCTCCGGTTTGACAAGCCATTCTATATCATGATGAAAAAAAGCGACAAGGTATCGCCCTATCTGGTCGTATACATTGCCAATACGCTGTTATTAGAAAAAGGAGAACGCTAGTAAACACGAAGGAACTTATTTTTTCAGGTGCGTGTTGTTATTTAATTTCAATCATTCAATCTGGGGCCTCTTTATTCTTCAGCAGTATCGTTATGCCGCTACGCTACCTATGCGAATGCGTTTTGAAGAACTGACTTTTCTGTATTTTTATAATGTATAGAAAGACACCTATGCAAAAGAGCAGAAATTTAAAGAATTTGTTCGCGACCCCGAACTGCAGGATGGATGGAAGAACTCAAAGTCTAATTTAGCAAAATAAGTCCCTACGATCAGACTTCATTTTATACTGTTGTTAGTTTGTCATTATATATCGATGTATTAGCTTTAAAACGTAACCCCGATCTAATTTTAGATCGGGGTTTGCATTCGATATTATAGCTTTGGAACCGCCCGTTTGTGACGCTTTCCCACATGCTTCTGCAGAGAGGATATCTGTACCTTCAGGTCTACTGCTACGAAATGAAGGTCGTTATCGGGAGACGCTGGCGGATTTTTGGACGGAATGATCACTTTTGCATCTACATTTTTTAAACGCTCGGCAATAGCCCTTCCTGATCCTTTTGTCCGCCAGCTACCTCAGAATAATGCTAATCATCTTCCAAAAAATCCAAATCTCGTCCATGTGTCTCTGAAATACTGGAGATGGAGTATATACTCACGATAAAACAGATGACTGCTATAATGGTTACAGACTCTATTACGCCAATATATTCTTTTAGACCCACAAAAAGACTTGTCATTAAGATGACCGTACCGCGAACCATATTAGGAATAGTGGTTGCAGCCGTAGCACGCATATTCGTACCAAACTGCTCTGCACCAATAGTAACAAACATGGCCCAATAGCCCACTCCAAATCCCAGCAATGCAATCAGTGTATAAAAGATAAAACTCGTATTGATAGGGGCATACAAAAGTATTATGGTAAATACAAGGGTAAACAATATCATATACAACACCGCTTTCTTTCGTGATTTGAGGTAGTGGCTAATCAGTCCGCTTGAAAGATCGCCCAAAGACAATCCAATATAACACCACATAATAGCTAAACCCGGTTGGACAGGTTCTTTTATCCCGAGGGCTACACCCAGCTCGTTACTGAACGTAGCAAGTATGCCGATGACAAACCACGTAACGACGCCTATGCCTATACAACGCAGATAGCGAAATAGGCGATCTTTGTTGGTAAAAAGCATCAGAAAATTTCCTTTTTTTACGTGTTTCTTATTTTTAATATGGCTAAATACACCCGATTCGAATACACCTACACGCAACGCAAGCAACAACATACCCATCCCTCCGCCAATGAAATAGGCCGTCCTCCAATCAAACAGTTCTACCGTGAAATAAGCGAATACGGCTCCAAGTAAACCGATACAAGCGACCAAAGATGTCCCTATTGCCCGTAATCTTTTCGGCAGTATTTCAGAAACCAAGGTAATACCGGCGCCCAGTTCTCCCGCTAGTCCTATCCCAGCTACAAAACGTAAAATTTTATACGTATCGGCATCTTGCACAAAACCACAAGCTATGTTAGCAAGAGAATACGTCAATATGGAACCGAACAATACCGATAGGCGACCTTTTTTATCTCCCAGCACACCCCATAATATACCGCCCAATATTAGTCCTGTCATTTGCCAGTTGATAATACTCGCACCAATGATAGAAACCTGCGCATCCGTATATCCCAATGACAAGAGACTTGGAATTCGCACGATACCAAACAGGAGTAAATCATAGATATCTACAAAATATCCCAATGCCGCCACAATAACCGGGATAGATAACAGATGTTGAACGTTTGTTTTTCCTTTACTTTGTGCGACATTAGGGATGTTGACGTCCATACTATCAGGCAACAAATCCGATGTTCTATTACTTTCCATTCGTGTTATATATTCTTTCCGGTTTTACAAATGGGCTATCCACATTTTCTGGTAGCCGATAAACATTTCCTTTTTCGTCCGTAAAATAAAGTCTAGAATTAGAGGGTTCTCGACCATTACCGTCACTCCACAGCGCAACAAAATCAGGATGGACATTCACGGGGCGTCGCGCAAAACTGTGATTATGTACGCTGTTTTTTGTAAGCTCTTTGCTCTTTTTCCAAGTTTTGCCTTCATTTTTTGATTCCCAACGCACCATTTCTCCACCTGTATTGTATTCTTGAGGTCCCATGCTGGTTGGAGCGATGACTACCCATTTCCGCTTATCAATGTAAAGCGAACCAAGGTCATAATTATTGCCTGAAGTCGTGAAAGGCCTTATTTCCCATGATTTTCCATTCCAGCGAGCGGTATGCCATTCTCGTGGACCATGTTCCGGACCTGGAAGCGGCCCTTTACTCGTCAAATACAGAATAACTGGATTGCCTTTTTCATCAAAATTGACATCGGAGATATATACATTTCTTTCCTTGCTGTCATATTCTTGCACCAGCGCCGCGTTATCAATATCCATAAGCGGCAAGGTAACAGCGTTGCCGTCGATCGTTTGCCATGTTTTACCAAAATCTTTTGTTTGTAGATAATACAAGTTGGTGCGGAAATCCAACCCCCCGCGTACTGGGCGTTTTGGGTGATAGTTAAACGCAGTTCCGACCAGATTCTCCCGATGCCCACTGGTTTGATATTGGCCTACACCAAGCCTCGATAAATCATTCCATTCAGACCATTCTACTCCATTTGAGCTGCTCATATATTTGATTACCCGTCCACTATCTTTTTCGTAGCGTGTGAACAAGCCCAAAAAGCCATTCTCTTTCGTGTAGTACATCTGTAAATAAGAAAAATTGTTCAGGGGAACTTTTTTTCCGTTCTCTAATCGCGTGGCTTCTACCCGCTCAAACGTACTGATATCGTAAGGTTTTATGCTCTTATGGATAAAAGAAGGCCTACCTGTACCATGCGATGTAGAGAAAATCCAGATATGTCCATCTTTGTCTACCTGTATAACCGGATTATCATGCGCGTCGTCCGTTGCCTTGTTCACGACCATAACAGGTCGCGCCACTTCACCTGTTTTGTGATCGAAATAGGATACAGTATGAATCAGCGTTTTACCGGTCTCGTCGGTCCCGCCATAGCAGAAGAATGTTTTGTCTACTTCCGGCGTATAAACAGAAAAAGGATAATGATTGGCGCAGTAGGTCGCCATTCCACCACTGTACTTGTATTTGTATTCGTTTGCTATCTTTCCCGCAGAACCTGCTCCAGCAATCATGTACCAGATGCCATTAAAACCATTTGCAGGTTTATTTAATAGTTTGGCATCACCGTAGATTTTATCTTTTTTAGCATCGTTTTGTGCACTGCCTTTTATTGAAAAAAGGCAAAGGACTAGCGCCAATCCGATGTAGATATGATATTTACTTTTCATGTTATTTATATCAAATTCTTTATCTCTTCAATTTAATTACTTCGCTGCCGGCCAATAAGAATGCCCCTGTCCCGTACACTTCCCAGCTGTTTTCACTGAAATTTTTCTGCGGTGTTGCTCCGATAGGCTGCACCCATCCCACGCGTCCTTCTTCATTCACACATGTTGTAAGTGCTACCCAAGCTTTTTCGACGATCGGCAAAAATTCCTTTTTATCCAATAAATTATTATTAATACCCCACGCTAAAGCATAGCAGAAAAAACCCGAGCCGCTCACTTCTCCTCCCGGATAAGATGCCGGATCTAAAAGACTGGCCCGCCATAAACCATCAGCTTGCTGTAATTCCCTTATACGGCTTGCCATTTCCATGAATAGACCTTCGTAGAAGGCACGCTTCGGATAATCTTGAGGCAGCTCTTTTAAAATACGAACCAATCCCCCCATTACCCAACCATTGCCGCGCGACCAGAATATTTTCTTGCCGTTAGCTTCCTTACGTCCCGAACCATCTGGTTTGATAACATAATTAAGGTCACGGGCAAATAGTCGTTCTTCCTTATTGTATAATAAGTCGTACGATTCTTCGAAATATTCATCACTTGCATCCAGGTACTTTTTTTCTCCCGTGATCATTGCTAACTTCACCAATGTAGGCGGTCCCATGAACAACGCATCGCACCACCACCATTTAATCACGTCGACCTCTCCCTTTGTGGGGTAAGGGTTTGCTAATAGCTTATCTACTACTTCAATAGTGGGCTGGATCATTTCAGGTTTTCGTTCCTCTTGATATAAATCCAGATACGTTTGGTTCACGACAATATCATCTGCATGGTACCACCGCTTGAACGGCATCCAATCCTGCGTGCTAGCGATATCCCGCATCGCATTATAGACCTTTTTCGATCCGGTGGTTTGCCATGTCGCCACCACACCAGCGTATAATGCACCATTGGTCCAATCCTTCGGATCATGTTTAGGATGTTTAAGCTGCCAGTCGGTAGCCTTCAGCATTATATTTTTAATATATTTTTTACTGAATACTTTTTTGTCTGTACGTTGAGCAAACGTCATTCCGGTAACGACGACCAGCATCAATAGGGTTAAGATTCTCTTTGTCATAACTTTTTCTTCACAATAAATTTAAATTGAACAACACATTATTAATATAATGTAAATTAAAACACCGGTTTCAACATACTCTCGAAAGAAGGATATCCATTATTGACCAACGGCCAACCTTGGGTATCCCAGTGTATTTTATCCAACATGAGCACCCGTTGATTGACACCGTTAACCATCGGATTGTTAACGTCAATAGCATGATATAATATCCAATCATCACCATTATTATCCGTCATTATCGGTGCGTTATGCCCCGGTCCTGCGTATTGTGCATTCCGCTGCAATACTAATGTACCATTACCTCTGTCAGCGATATCATTCCCATTTCTATCGAGGTATGGCCCAAGTAAGTTAGTAGAACGCGCTACCAAGACACGGTACGTACTGTTTGCCCCGTCACAACAGCCTCCTTTCGATCCGAAAAAGTAATAATATCCGTTTTTCTTGAAAATGTTGACTGCTTCCCAGTCTCCCGCGGCAATTTTGAATTTCTGAGACATATCTCGAACGCTTCTTCCGTTTTCCGTTAGCTCGACAGCATGGGTTCCCTGTTCGGAAGTGTTGTCAAAGCTTCCCCAAAACAGATATTTCTTGCCATCGTCTTCATAATAGAACGGATCAATGGAGTTTGGCACACCGATTTCTGACGAAAGAAATAATTTGCCGTAATCTGAGAATGGACCTGCGGGATAATCCGCGATTGCCAATCCAATACCCGGATCCGGGTCATCCCATATCGACATCGAATAATATAGGTGATACTTACCGTTAACATAGGCAATATCCGGTGCCCAGACCCCACCAGAAGGTTTCCATGCAGGTTTGTTGGAAAACGCATTCCCGACATATGACCAGTTTACCAGATCCTGTGAACGCACAATCGGGACAATTTGGTTCGTGCCACTAGGCCAGCGATCTTCCGTACCGTAAGCATAGAAGTATCCCGTCAATGGATCCCTGATCACGGAAGGATCTGCCAAGATCGGGGTAAAGACCGGGTTCGTATACTCCAGTTCAGCCGGATTAGCAAATATATTAACGGATGCACTAATCGAATAAAACAAATCAGGAGAAAGCACCTGGGGTTTGTAAATACTCCTATGGGTAAATTCTTCGCCCGAAAAATCTGCGATAATCAGTTCCGAATCAATACCTGCCTTCAGTAGGATTGTCTTTTCCTGACCGTCCGCAGACGATATGTAGGTAACTTCCTCACTGTCATACCCTCTCATCCCCTCCATCGGCCGGAATCGAATCCGCAGTGTATTCCCTGCTACGGCCATCTGGCTGACACTTCGTAGAATCAAACCTCTTTCATAAACATTCCCATAAGCCTGCCCAACAACTTCGGTCTTCACCGAGCGATTGTCAGCGGCATCATAAGTGTGAAGATTAAATACGTAGTTACCTTCTTCCAGTCCTTCTATCAACGTGAGCGTATCCTTTTCAGACGTAATCGGAACCTCAATACTTCCGCTTCCCGATGACCAGGAAATCACCACCTTGGTTACCCGCGGATCCTTAATCGGCTTCCAAGTTAACAGCATCCTTTCCCGTCCGGCATATGCTCTGGCCGAATCTACGCTTTCTGTATAGGTAATCGGTCCGTCTTTTAGGAAATCTCTGTAGGTGCTGTCCATCTGGTTACAGCTTGATTCGATCAACGCCAATAAGATTATTATAACAGCAAAATATCTTTTCATAACATTAAAGTTTATTAACAAATATGCATTACTCGACGGGATTCCCAAAAAATTGAAATTGTAGGGAAGCCCAATAAGGTATATTTCCCCACGTGGAAAATACACGATAACGAACATATCTATAAGGTTCAATACCCTCCGGCATATCAAAATTCTCGCCGTTTGTCGTGACGAGCCGATCCTCCGCTGTACTATTTTCATCGCCGGGTATCGGGCTCCCTGAAGGCCTTACAGATTCGAAGGAACCGATCAACGTCCAGGACGCCCAGGAGCCATCGGGGTTAGGGTCATTGCTTCCCCATAATTCAAACCGTTTCACATGCGTAGCGGCGAACGTGTGGGCAGGAGGATTACTGCTATTACGTACCTGCCGAGGGAAATAGACAAACCTGCTCATCACATATTCCCTCCCCAAATCAATGGTTATACTGGTCGGCAGTACCGTAGTGGTATTGGAAAAGAAGAAGTATGGGTTAGTACCAGAGAATGGCTGCGTTGTATTTCCACTCCAAAGCGCATGAATATTTCCTACGCCAGAACCTGCGCCCGTATGATACGGTTGTACCGGTGGTGTTCTATTCGGAAGATCATGTGTAATATCCCCCGGTAATGGAAAATTTGCAAACAGTGTTCTGTCTGCCATTTCTTCATAAATAGGTGTCGCTTGAATCGCCAACGTATCCGATACATTTTGCCAGCGGTCCCTACAGACTACGCCAAAGGTTGTTTCTACACTTTCCAACCCTCTGACATAAAACACGCCCTCTTTTAAACTAGTGTATAAAGTTTCTAATTCTTGCCATATACCGCCATCGTTTAGTTTATAAAAAATAAGCTGTAAGTTAGCTCCCGTCGGATTTTTATATATCGATTTCACGCCACCGAAAACTGGTTCTACATCTAATGTTTCCGCTACTATTAGAAAAGGAGGTGTGGTAGGATAAACCATAACTTCTACCGGTTCGGACCGCACTTCCGAAAAACTCACTGAATAAAGCGAAACTTTATATTCTCCCTCTTCCGGAAACCCGTCAAGCTCCAGCTCATTCGTGTAGAACGACCCCTTTTTGGTGGTTTTTTTGCCTTTTATCTCGTATACGGCTTCTATATAATTGACATTGTCATCATTGGGCAAGGCGTATTTAACAATAGCACCACCACTAACATTTACAACACCCGAGACCGTTACAGGTTGCGGAATACCATCTCCTTTTCCAATGGGGCTGTTCATATCAGCATCACCGCATGAAAACAACATTGCAACCGACAGCAAAAGTATGATATGTTGCATCAAAAAAGCATATGCTTTTTTATGCTCACTTTTGATTTTATGATAAGTTTTTATATACATATATCTTAGATTCTATAATCAATACCCGAAATTCTGAACGAGATTTTCATTTTTCTGTAACTCGTTAACCGCGATTGGCCAAAAATAATCTTTCATCGTAAACAATGGTTGGTATAGGTTTACCGGAACATAATACTCTTCTTCTGTGGAGCCGTATACGTACCATCCGGTAATCGGCTTATTGAGTTCTTCATAAGCCATCTTCCAACGACGCAGATCCCAATAGCCTTTTCCTTCAAATGCCAGTTCGATGGTACGCTCCCGTTGTATGATTTCCCTTCTTCCTTCCAAGGTATTAGGTTTATCCGGCCGACTGGAATACAAGCTCCATGACCTCTCTATTTCTTCGAGCCCCGCTCTTTCTCGTACGAGATCCACATATTCCAATACCTCTTCTTTACTCCCTCCCGCCTCATTTAATGCCTCTGCATAAAGTAAATAGAGGTCTGCCAGCCGCATGACCGGCCAAGCGTAATAAACAGCTGTTGCACTGGACCCCGTCGATACCGTCGTCTGGTAATTATTTAGCTTTTTTCCGGAGTATCCGGTAAGATTGTGGCTGTTGGCGCGGAAACTACCGGCACTGCCCGTATAGCGCATCTCGGCTACAAGAGGATTACTTTCGTCCAAAAACCCGGAACCAAACCATATCCCTCCATCAAAAACTAAATCTGCATAAAATCTTGGCTCACGATCAAAATTCAATCCAGCCGTAGTATATCCTTCCCGGATATTCAATCGATGGTCTGCCGCTGCGGTCCGCAAGTCGTACATGCCATTCCGATTGTAGGTAATATCTTCTTCAATCGGCACACCATTTTTGGTGTAGAACTTCTGGACAAACTTCAAAGGGACATTCAGGCGCGCCGTGAAATTGGTATTGGTTGAAGTAGACACTAACCCTCTCGGCCAGTTATGTCCGGCGATAGCCGACTGTCCATTAGAAGATGACGTGCCCCCTACCCAGCAATTTGTATTGGGCCATATCACTTCGCGGTTCCAATTTTCGTTTACCGCACCACTGATACTCAGTTTAGTCTTCGTGATATCCGATATGGGTAAAGTCAATCCACCTTCAAAGGTATATAAGGACCGTCCTTGTATTTCCAACATATCGATAGCTTCCTTACTCGTTGCCGCCGCTTTTACCCAACGTGCTCTTTTCTCTTCATCTGTTTTATTTGGGCTGAATATGGCGATGCCACGGTTATCGACAATGCTTGCATAGTCTGTATTACCATTAAATAAAGGACTAGCTGCGGTTACCTGCACATATGCTTTGAAGGCCAGTACAATTCCCTTGTTAATACGTCCCAACTCTTCTGCTTCATTCATCGTATACTCCGGCAGGTATTCATTCGCCAAAGCTTCATCGAATAAACTTTCGATATATTCAAAACACTCATCCAATGTATTCCGATACACTTTAGTTTCCGCAATGCTCGCACCGACCGGAAGGTTTTGATCCATGATATAAATGGGTCCGTAATTCCGGACTAACCAAAAGTGGTAGTACGCTTTCAGAAAGGTCACTTCGCCCTTCCATTTTTCCTTTTCGTCCTCCATCATATCGGGCACACGGTCTATGTTTTCCAAAAAAATATTGCAATCACTAATACCTTGGTAGAGAGACCGTCCCGGTGCGTTTAAATTAGTATACCCGATCCAAGCATCGGCATAGGGTGAATTGGCATTCTGGTTGCCATATTGGATATTGGCTCCTACTCCGCCCAATGCGCCGTCGGTACTAATTTCGCTGGTCGCCGTGAAGAACTCTTCTCCCGCCGAAAAGGACGGATTAGAGGAAGCGCTCCCCTGTTGTGGCATATAAGAATAGCAAGTGAACAGATATTTCTCTGCGGAAATCCTTGTCGTAAAGGCATTATCGATGGTGGCTATTCCGTCAGGAACAATATCGAGGTATTTTCTACACGATCCCGTGATGGTAACAAGAGATATAAAGAGTAGGAGTGTTCCCCTGCGGTGTAATAAAAATCTAAACCTGTCCATAATAACTGAATGCATATAAATAAAATATTCTTTCATTTTCAATCGCTTTTTAAAGTGAAACATTAATCCCCACGTTTATGACACGCTGTATCGGGTAGTTCAATGCATTTCCACCTTGTTCAACATCCCATAGCTTAAATTTACTCCACGTAAACAGGTTCAACCCATTAAAGTAGATACGAGCTGATTTGAGCCCGGCTCTGGATGATATACTTTCGGGAAGCTTGTACCCGATCTCGGCCGATTTCAATCGTAGAAAAGAGCCATCTCGCATAAACCATGTACTGACCTGCCGGTTATTCTCCACACTCGATGTGGAAAGTCTCGGCCAGAGCGCATAGATATCTCTCGTATCTTCGTTCCAGTAGCTATCTGCAATAAATTGCGTCAATTGATTATGACCAACCAGACCACTATTCGTATTGTTAGCGAAAAACGGAGAGTTATCACCATAGCTTATCCAGAGAGACTCGTTGCCCAGTCCTTGAAAAAACACCGACACATCAAAATTTTTATAACCATAGGAGGCGCCGAAGCCGTAGATAATCTCGGGTACTGTTGGATAGCCAATCGGCACCTGATCCAGTTCCGAAAGAATCCCATCGCCGTTTACATCCCGGTATTTTATATCACCCGCGCCATAAACGCCAAACTGTGTCGGCGAGTTGGCCACCTCATTCTCATCGATGAAGAGACGCTCTGCAAGATAGCCCCATCGTTGATTAATAGAATAGCCGACGCGGGATTGCCAAGGTTCATTCGGAAAATGTAGCTCATCAAAGGTTTTGTAACTGTTTCGAGCAAAGGTAAAGTTCCCCATCAGCTGTAACCACGAATTAGTGAACGATCGGTTGTATGACAACTGTCCGTCTATTCCCCATGCTCTCGCTTCCCCAACGTTTGCACTTGGTGTTACCCACAATCCCATGGTACGGGGAATGTTCGACCGCGTCATCAAAATATCGGTTCGATCTTCGAAAAAATACTCCCCGATCAACTTGAGTCCGTTAGTAAACTCCAGTTCGGCACCGAAATTCGCTTTTTTCGCTTTTTCCCATAGAATATCGGGATCAGAATACCTCCCGACAGAAATTCCGGAATTACTATACCCACGCTGAATACCAAAACGTTGTGTCAGGCTCGTGTTTTCCATATTGATATTCGACAGATATAAAAATCTATCGGAGCCAATATTGTCATTTCCGACGATGCCATAAGTAGCTCTTAATTTGAGCATGGAGATCGTGTTGTTCAGTTTTGAACCGACAAACCAAGGCTCGTTAGAAATATTCCATGCCACGCCTGCCGATGGGAAGAAACCAAACTGATGATCGGGATGGAACCGCTCCGAACCATTGTAACCAAAGTTAAATTCGGCGATATACCGGTCGTCATAACCGTAGGTCGCCCGTCCGGATAAACCTACGTTTCTGTAGGGCAATGATCCCTGTACATCGCTGGCGCCCAACGAAACATTGTTGCGCAGCATATACACCAACAAACCACCTATACTGTGTTTATCGTTAAATGTGCGGTTATAATTTAAATGGCCTTCAAAATATAAGTTTGCCGTAGGCACACCGATTGAACTGTCGTATCCTAGGTAATCCGTACCATCATTAGGGTTGAGGTTAAAGATCGAGTAAGTATCATCCAGTCGGTTATAAGAACTAAGCCCATACCAAAATGGATCATAGTACCGGGAAATAGAATGGGAGGCGATACGCAGTAGGTTGACCAATGCTCTTGCACGCAATCCCTCCGTCAGAAAATTTAACCGTTGGCTGATCTGAAACTGGGCAGAAAGGTTTGACCGGCCCCGTTCCTGATAGCCTTTTACCAGCTCGGCGTACGGATTGATATAATAAGATCCGCTCGGCGCCATTTCATTTCCAAATAAGATATGGTTCGTTAACCGGTGCTGTTCGTCCACCGGGTAATACGCCGGAAATAAAACAGGATTACTACGCTTAATCAAATCATACATTTGCGAGCCCGTATACATCGGACCATTATAATTATTAAAGGTTCCGCTGAATCTTGTTGTAATTTCCATGGTGTTGATCGGTCTGATGACGACATTAGACCGCAGCGTAAAAACGTCGTTACTAATGCCATTATTGAAATTATTACGGCGATCCGTTTTCAAAATACCACTATCGTGTGTATATGCTCCGGTAATGTAGTATGTCGCGAGCTGACTTCCCCCACTCACACTCATATTGGCCCGTCGTGTTAGCGCATAGTCTTGTAACAATTCTTTGTGCCAATCCGTGGATGGGAACAGAAACGATCCTGATCCAAGCACGGTATTGTCGATCTTCTCGGGTGGATACAATAAATTAGCGAGCGGCTCCCGGGTCACAATCGCTTCATTGTGCAACCGCATATACGTAATAGGATCGGCAAACTCTAGGTTTCGGGTCGGCGCCGATATCGACTGTTCATAACGGACACTCGTGTTTATTTTACCGACTTGCCCTTGCTTGGTCGTCACGAGAATAACACCATTAGCCCCTCTCGCACCATACAATGCTGTCGCTGCCGCATCTTTCATCACGGAGAAACTCTCAATATCATCCGGCTGCAGATAGGACAAGTCCGTAGCCGTTAATTCGATATTGTCAATCAATATCAACGGGTTCGTATTGGATCCAAAGGTTGAAATACCGCGAACAAAGAAAGAAGCATTGTCGGCTCCTGGTTCACCGGAACGTTGAAAAGCAATCATGCCCGCCACGCGACCCGCCAGCGCCGTCGTCAAATTACTTGAAGGTATCTTCAGATCCTCCGGTTTAACCGTTGTCACCGCTCCGACGAGCTCTGCTCTTCTTGTTTGTCCACCAAACGCTGTGACAACGACATCCTCTATCATCGACGTAGACTGATATAACACAATGTTAATGACTGGGTTGCTTTGTACAGTCGTTTCTGTATCCTGAAAACCAACTGCGGAGAAACGCAAAGTAGAACCCTGTGGTACCTCTAGAATATACATACCATTGCCGTCCGTAGCGGTAGAAATAGAAGAACTGCCTTTTACGGCAACGGAAACACCACTAATTTTTTGCGCGGTAGAATCTGTGACCATTCCTCGGATTTCGATATTCCCCACCGCTGTGTCTTTTCTTATATCGACGGCCGTTAAGCGTTGTAATGTAATGTTGAGCTGATTAATACTCTTTATAGGTATTTCTAAAGGTTCAAACCCTTCCTTGGAAAAAACTAAGACATCATCATCGGCTACGTTGATCGTAAAGCTACCCTTGTCATCGGTTACTGCCTTTGACGCTGAGGTGTCTTTGGTAAAAACTGCAACATCGGCTATGCGATTGCCTTCTGCATCACTAACGATACCGCTGATCGGCCGCCGAAGAACTTCTCCCCACTCTTTATCCACTGCGGTATACCCATAAAGCTGATACAAGGGTAGGAACACCAGCAATAGTGTCATAATTCTAAGCTTATCATTCATTTTCTTTTTTTAGTTTATAGCGTTTATTATTATTTGGTTAATTGTTAACACCGTTTATAACCGATGTAAATTATTCAAATTCACAAAACAAAGTTGCACTTCGGCTCATGGTTACCAAACACATTTTGTGTCAAACTTTCCTCATTTTGTATCGATAACAATTCTTATTTGAAACAGTGTCCGTGTTATAAATAAATCGATATCCTTGTAAAATAGCTTATAAGGTTTTTATCTTCCTGATTAGATGCACGAAGTACGAAAAAATGCAAACGGAAAATTCCACGTATCGTATCAAAACTTCGCTATTTTGTATTTTATCAACGAAACCACTTCCGAGGTTCTTTTCAAATGGTAAACAATTATGTATTTTTGATTGTAGCTAGTTACGAATAGACGTAGTAACAAGAGTTAACGATATAACCAACATATAAACAAAAACACAGCTATGGAAAATATGATGTATCAAGCCTGTAAGCCTAGGATTCTTATCGTCGATGACAATATGGAAATTTTAGACTTTCTTGAAGATGATTTAAATGATGAGTTTGATATCGTACGAGCTTCTCACGGCCTAGCTGCACTAGAAATATCAGGTCGCAGCCTCCTTGACCTTATCATCTGTGATGTCATGATGCCGGATATAGATGGTTTTGAAGTTTGCAAGACAATCAAGTCAACTGCTAAAAACGGCCATATACCCATCATTCTTCTCACTGCTAACAATTCCATGAGTGCTAAAATCGAAGGGTTACAGATTGGTGCTGATGTTTATATCGAAAAGCCATTTTCGCGCGATCACCTCCGTGCCCAAATCCATAGCTTGTTACTGAATAGAAATCGGATCAAGGAGTTCTTTATCTCTTCACCTTTTGTTCATGTTAATACGGCCAATATTAGCAAAAGTGATGAAGCGTTCCTAGAAAAGGTGTATGGTGTTATTGAAAAAAATCTTGCTGATTCAAATTTAGATGTCGAAAAACTCGCCGATTTGATGAACCTCAGTCGTCCCACCTTATATAGAAAAATAAAATCTATATCGGATATTTCCCCTAACGAACTAATCAATATGGCGCGGCTAAAGAAGGCTACAGAACTATTGCTTTTGCACGATTATAAGATATTTGAAGTTTCCTATTTAGTAGGTTGTAGTTCACATACCCATTTTGGGCGTATTTTTCAAAAGTATTACAATATGTCGCCAAGTGAATATATGCAATACGTAAATAATAATAATGTAGCCAGAACCAATAAATAAGCGTGACAACAAGATTATAACCTATTCCTGATCCATAGCTAACATGCGAATACATACCATTATCCTTTTTTTTAGCTTATTCTATTTTTCACCAGGATATAGTCAAAAGTATTATTTTAACCATTATAAGGTAGATCAAGGCTTGTCTAATAACTCTATTCGATGTGCAGTACAAGATGAAGATAAATTTTTATGGTTTGGGACCAAAAATGGATTAAACAGGTTTGATGGAAATAATTTCAAAATATATCAGAGCGATCTTACCAACCCTGACGAAATAGGTAGCAATTTTATAAGAAATCTATTAATCGATAAAAATCGTACGATCTGGGTGGGTACAGACCAAGGCATTTATCTCTTTGACAAAGAGAAAGAACAATTCAACACATTTAACCACGATATAACGGGTGAAGTTTTAGCTATAGAGAAAGATAAAAACGACGAAATATGGTTTATCGCAAACCTCAAGTTGTATCATTACTCACCTGTATCTAAAAAAGTTAGGCAACTTACAAGCCCAAAAGATTTTTTGGTGTATGCATTAACTATTGATAAAGATGGGAACACCTGGTATGCTAACCATAAAGGGATCCTTACCTGTGTTCAGGATAAACGGTCGATCAATCTCAACCAAGCAATCGGCACGAAAGACATGTGGGTTCAAAAGCTCTACACAGACCAAGAAGGCTATTTGTTAATTGGAACTAGAGGAAGTGGATTGTTACGTGTTTCGCCGAAAGACTTATCGGTAGATTGCCTCTTAATGAAAGATATTGAAGGGGACCCTATTTTCGTACGCGATATACTGCACCTAAACCATAATTATTGGTTGGCGACAGAATCTGGAGTTTTTATCTACGATACCAACACATCTTCTGTAAGGCATCTCTATCATGAAAACGATAACCCCTGGAGTCTTTCGGATAATGCCATATACACCTTATGTGCAGACCATGAAGGAGGTGTATGGATTGGAGCTTATTTCGGTGGGATTAATTACTGTCATCCACAAATGGATCTTTTTGAAAAGATATTTCCGCGATATCAAAAAGATGCTCTTACCGGCAATGCTGTTCGGGAAATAGTAGAAGATGCCTACAACAATATCTGGATAGGTACGGAAGATGAAGGGTTAAACTGTTGGAATCCAGCACTTGGAACTTTTGATCATTATGGAACGAGAGAAGGATTGTCACACGACAATATACATGGGCTACTGTTAGTGGGTGATACCTTGTGTATCGGCACTTTTGACAGGGGGTTAGATTTGTTTGATGTCCATCAACGTAAAATTATAGGACATTACGACAGCTATAATACCGATGGTAAACTAGGTAATAATTTCGTCAGTCATATCCGCCGGACCCGAGGGGGGACGATATACCTTGCTACAGGAAGAGGTCTTTATACCTTTGATATACATACGGAAACTTTTTCCCGAGTTGAAGAGGTTCCAACGCATATTTTTTACACCAATATCTTTGAAGATTCGCAGGGCAATATATGGCTGGGTACATGGAGAGACGGTTTGGTTAACTATAACCCCAAGACCGGGGAAACAAGGCGTTACATGCGTAATCCAAATCAGCCATATTCGTTAAATAGTAATCGGGTAAATTATATTTACGAAACGAGGGGGGGAGAAATATGGGTTGCTACGGAGAATGGAATTGCGATCTTGGCTAATAATAAAGCTGACTTCCGTCGGCTTACCACCTTAGATGGCCTCCCTAGCAATCAAATACTTGCGCTCACCGAGGATGATTTTAATATCGTCTGGATATCAACTTCACATGGATTAGTGAGTTACGATACGCAAAAAAAAAGTCTGAAAATATATAACAAAGAACGGGGGATTATAGGTTTACAATTCAATTATAATTCGGTCTTTCGCGATCACAACCATTTTGTATATTTTGGTGCATCAGGTGGAATGATTAGGTTTAATCCAGCAGCCATCATAAAGCATCCATTTCCTAAGCAGGTGCCTATTTACCTCACGGGTCTGCAGGTACAACATAAAGAGGTTTCTGCATCAACACCGAATGCTATTTTAGATACCGCAATCGCTTACACACGTGCGTTACGTTTATCGCATGAGCAGTCCACATTTAGTATCGAATTTGCGGCTATTACCTTCCTTTCTCCGCAGTCAAAAGTTTATCGTTACAAACTTGAAGGATACGATAAAGATTGGATTACGCTTAAGAACAGTAACACCGCTTATTTCACACAGGTGCCTGCGGGCAAATATACCCTCCGTGTGCAACTTGCCGAAATTGACGGTACGCCGCTCTCATTGGAAAGAAATTTAGAAATCACTATACGTCCTTCTATTTGGCTGTCTCCATCCGCTTATTTCGTATACGGAGCTGCCGTACTGGCGATGATCTTATACATGATCTGGTCCTATGACCGGCGTATCGAAGAAAAAAACAGAAAGCGATTGGAAGCACTTAAACTGCATCGCGAGAGAGCACTGTATAAAGCGAAGATAGATTTCTTCACCGGTATTACCCACGATATAAAAACTCCGCTTACACTTATCAAGGCTCCATTAGACAAGATCATCTCCACGGTTGGTGCGGATTCTCCTTTAATGAGATTGCTCGAAACCATTCAACGAAACACAAATAAGTTGGTTCTGATGACCACGCAACTGTTAGATTTTAGAAAGATTGAATCCAATGGCTTCAAGTTATATTTTACACCCATGTACATCAACCAAGTGTTAAAAGAGATCGTCGAGGAGAACCGTCCACTGATCACGTACAGACAACTTACGTTATCCTTGCAGCTCGGTGCTCCTGAACCATTGCTGCTTGACAAAGAGACTGTTTCGAAAATAATATCAAATCTGTTGGACAATGCAATCAAGTACTCTCAACAGAATATTCACATAAGCACAGAACTGATACCTGAAAATCAAGTTTGTATTACGTTTAAAAATGACGGCAATTTGATTCCGAAAGATGAGATAGCGCATTTGTTCAAACCATTCTATCGAGCGAAAGCGCACGTCGGCAAAGTGGAAGGCACAGGTTTGGGGTTATCACTTGCCAGATCACTTACTGAATTGCATGGCGGCACACTTATCATGCGCACGGAGGAACGAGAAAACATCTTCGTGCTCAAACTGCCGCTATTGGCAGACAGCAATAAGAGCTGTCGACCCGGTTGATCTAGCGAAGGGGACAGGCTTATCTCTTGAAATACGCTCCTTCTCAAAATCGAAAACAAAAAAAAGTACTTAAAACAGACATCCATCTGAAAACCACATCGCCACGAGCAATACTCGCTTGAGATGGAGTCTCCACTTTTAGGGGCAATTGTAGTCTTCTTCGTATGTCTTTTACACACGAAGAAGACAACGATCTATAACGGTGGATTTTAGTGTTAAGCGCTCACTTGGCAACCAACTAATCGGCAACCAAGCTTAGATTCCGTATTTTCATGGTACCGATATTGAGTCCTGAACATTCAAATCCCATGGTAAATAGCGACACCTTATAATCGTTGTAAGATTGTGATTCAAGTAAAAAGCCCCGATTCCATGCTTCATCCAGCGCCTGTTTGATCTTTGGAAGTAGGTTGCCCTGAACGGTTTTCCATTGCCCCTGCACGAGTCCAGAACTGCTGAAAGCTGCGAGACCCACGTCGTAGATAAGCTGTCCGCTAAATATATCCGAGTTGATAGCCAGCCCGGGAAGACTGTACCTATCGTCAAACAGCATGATAGAAAAGTACATGGATTTCCCGTATCCAGCATTACCAGACCGCAGATTCTGCACCAAAAATACGCAGCTGAATTGCAGGGCATGTATAGACGAATTGTATCCTGATTTCTGGTTCCGGGTGTGGTATTCCAAATAAGCATCTACATTAAAATCAAGACTGTTCATACTCCCTATAAAAGGTGTAGCGGTACCGAGCCATCCATCGGGATCGGCAATTTTTTGATCAACAAGCAAATGCGGGAACGGTTGGGAGGAGGTCCGATATACGTTACCAAAATCATTTTGCCCATTGATAGCAAAGATAAGATCGCGGTCTGCAGAAGGTGACGGCCCAAGGGTAATAGCTTTGTTGCTGTCGGCAAAGCGATACGATCCAGAAGGCAGTGCCGTGGCCGACGCGCCGTATAAGGAAGAGCTGCTATACCATTGCGCTAACTTCCATTGCGGAGACGATGCGGCTCCTGGGTATTGCAAGGTATCCTGGATTGCACCACCTGTGGGGTGGAGTACCGACAATCCCTGTTGAAAAGTCTGATCAGTCAGTAGAGATATGGGTGAACTCAAGCTCGCAACTTCATGCATTTCCACATCAGTGTTTAACGCCGCTTCGCTTCCTTCGGAGAGCGGGTTTGTCTTTTGGCAGCTATAAAGCGTGCCCAAGGCAAAACCAATAAACAGGATTACTGCCGAACGACCGGCGTAATTTTGTTGAAGGTGGTGTTTTCTTTTCATAGTTTATCATGTTAGATGTTATTCGTTCCTCCTAAGAGCTTGATGTTTCTTCCCTGATGGCGGTAGACTCCCGATAAACCTTTCGGCAAGGTAATCTCTCCCGTAAGGTTAGCATTGGTTTTACGAAGATGAAGTTTAATTATTCCCTGCGGATGTGGAATCTCCCCTTTAACAAAAGAAAGGCTACCCAGATTGGGCTGAATCAACACGGTTTCAAATCCGGGTGAAGCCGGCTCCACACCGCAAACCGTAGCAAGGAAATCATAATTCGGACTAGCACTCCAGGCATGGCAGTCTGACCGAGAGGGTTCCGGTCGTTCAGCAAAGGTAGATAGACCCAGATCAAGCATATTTTCCCATATGTCCATATTATCCACGTACATGTTTGCAAGTCCGGCCTTCTTCATGGCTCGGGTTAAATAAAACCGGTAAAAGACCGTAGCCTGTATAAGCGAGCTGTCGGAATCCAGTTTCAAGAAGACATCTCGTTGTAAATTATCGGGAATTGCACCCGATAATATTCCCATAATATTAGCATGCTGGCTATAGCTGCTCCGGCTGATGTCGTCAGCAATCAAACCCCTTTGCACCTCATAGCAGTGCGTCATCACCGCCGCATTCAGACTTTTATTTAAAGCAAGGTAACTGCTTGACTTAGCCTCCTCGCCAAAGTACGACAGGAGCGCCGAAGCTTCTTTCAGCGTATAGGCCAGTTGCAAACTTAAGATCGCTGAGCCGCCTTCAATCCCACCCGGAGGTACTCCCCCAGAAGGACGTTCGTTAGACCAGGGCCACTCATCCGGCCAGTCGACAAAGTTCCAGTGGGGCATAGCGCCCAGCATACCGGTCTGCGGATTGATCCGGCTGCTGTACCATTGTATAATGCGCTCCACGGTAGGAAGGTACAGTTTCACAAATGCCGGATCCGCACGATGCATGTGGTAATCATGCAGCATGTTGATCCAATACAACGAGAAGGGAGGGATAATCTGGGTGTGATGTGTCGGGTATCTACTTTGCAGGATCCCTTCCGCCACCATAGAAGACGCCAGATCCGAAATAGCTTTCCGCATCAAACGCTCGTCGCCACTTACGTACAAGGAGATCAGCGACTGTATGCGCGTGTCGCCCGTGTACTGTAGCCGTTCATAATACGGACAATCGTAATATAGATCAACCGCACACAGCCGCGCTGTGCGCCATCCTGTACGCCAGATCTGGTCCAGTTTTTTATTACTGCTCTCAAAACGCGCTATCTCTTCAAAAGGATACCCCACGAAAGTGCGTGCAAACTTTTCGAGCGTCAAGGGCTCTTTCTTCGTTTCTATATCCAATTGAATGTAGCGAAAGGTCTTAAAATTTAGCGGATGGTACGATCGTGACTTCCCACCAGCCGGGTATATAATGTCCTGCACACCCCTTAGCGTTTTTCCATCGACCTCGTTCCTATTTCCTTTCTTGTCCAGTTGATCGTAAAGTGCCTCCGCGTAGGAAATAGAGAACATACTTCCCGCACCACCACCGATTAGCGTTTCTACGAATGCATTAGTGAGGTATCCCTGATCCAATAGAAGGCTCACTTTGGTGTGCGGCGCAATGGTGATAGGTCCTCCGGCCAGAAACGCACCCTTTAACGTTAAACCTGTACTGCGCCGGATTTGCATCGCAGGCTCTTCTTTAAACTCTGGTAGCGGGATCGACCTGGGTTGTAGCGCCCTTAGATACTGTGTACCAGATCCTAACGACTGCGCCCGGTCATTAACCGCTGCTTCTTCCCAATGCGCGTCATCGTATGCCAAGGTTTGCCAATGCCAGGGATACAGCTTTCCTGTAATTTGATCAGCGGGTTCAATGTCGATTGCGCTCATATTTGCTAGCGACGGACTGTACGCATCATTTTTGATCGTTCGCCAACCGGTACCCGTGTTCACAAGCTGCTCCATATCTGAATCCCCTTGAACCAATAAGCCGGATGAAAGTGTCATCTGCGCACCGGGCGTCCATCTGCCATAATTAACGACCTGCGCTGCGATCAGGTTTTGTCCCGGCTGCATATGCGCTGCGATATCAAAGGTCTCATAGTTCCATGTCAGCAGCCCGCCAGCAGCAGGGCCCCGGCCCACCAGATGGCCGTTGACAAAAAGCGCATACCGTTGATCGGCAGATACGTGAATGATAAACTGCTTGGGCTTATCCTTCAGGCTGAATTCTTTCCGAAAAAGATGTACACCATAGTCGTATGGCGATGCGGTGGCCGGTCCGATCCAATGGGCCGTCCATCGTTTATCCGTTAGGACATCGAAGAAGTGTTGCGGTACCGAAGCAAAAGCCGAATAAACAGTCGAGGCAAGTAGCTGCCAGCAAAGTATGCAGCAGCCGATAATGCGGAAGGTGTTATAGTTTTTAATGGTCATAGACGTACTGATTTCATAGAAAGCATCGCCGATTTATTGATCTTCGATCAGTTTGCGTAATGCGCTATGTATATATAGGTCTACTGAAAGTGAGTGTTCCCTTATTCGCCGCTATAAAATTTTCTCCATAAACCTCTAAGACAGATGGAAAATTGAGCCCAGTTCCGAAATCAGGGCGGATTTCGTCAGCTTAACTTTATAATATAGAACAGTAACAGGTCCCGTGCGGTAGCTGTAGAACACTAGGCGAAGGGATAGCAAATGCAGTTTTTTTAGCTATAGCAGTAGGGTTACAAAACTACTTAGCTTTGTGCGCAGGGTTTTAAAAGCCTTTCCCAAATGCGCTTCAACAGTCTTTTCCGAAATCTGTAATTGCGCTGCGATTTGCTTCTGCGAATACCCCTGTTCCCTACTCATCCTAAAAACGAGCTGACATTTTTCGGGCAGGTCAGATACATAGCTTTCGAGCTCACGTTGCAATTCTTCAAACGCCAGTAGCTCTTGCGTAGAATCATCAATCTGCGACGCATCTAGCGCTAAAACCATATCTAAGTATTGCTTCTGCGTATAGGACTTATTTATTGCCGTAAATACGCGATACTTTACCGATACGGCCAGATAGCGGGAAAGAGTCGATGTCAGATTCAACCGATGCCGGCGTATCCATAGCGATACAAATATATCCTGCACAATTTCTTCGGCCTCTTCCAATTCAGATAAACGATTTGATGCGATAATAAATAATTTTTTCCAATACCGGTCATATATTGCAGTGAATGCCCCTTCGTCTCCTTGATAAAGAAGTTCCACCAGTTCCTGATCACTTTTATTTATATATGCAGTCATAGAAAGTTTATTTTTTGGTCAGCCACCTTTGGGATCACAATATAGATAAAATTTCCCATAACATCTATCCTGTACCCACATGTATCTGCTAAATAATCGACAAATTACAGAAATGATGATGCACAAAAAAAAAGTGTAACCCGACTAAGGGATGTGAGGAAATCGCTAGACTTATATAGTAAAGAGACACCAAATATGAACGATATAAACCGATATCAGGAACTGATCCAAAAATGGCTACGAGGGGCAATCTCAGCGTCGGAAAAGACCGAACTGTCGCGATGGTACAATAGCTTTTCCGATGACAACAAGGAAATTCCAGATTCGTACGTGCAAAATGAGCAGCAGCTGCGCAACAGAATTTTAGATAAGGTTAATGCGTCTATAGACGTAATCGAGCACCGCAATACACCTCGGCACTTATTTACGCAGGTAAGGTTAATTGCTGCATCGGTTGTCCTTGCTCTCGTAGCGGGAGTTTCCTATTTCACCGTAATTAAACCGGCGTTAGATAAAGAGACAGTAGGATTGTATGATATTCGTCCAATAGGAAGCAGCGCAAATTTGACCCTATCCGACGGAAAAGTCATCAACTTAGATGAGCAACAGTCGCTGATCGTTGATGGAGACGTAAAATACCTCGATGGTACGACTTTATTTGACCCAGAAGCGCAGCTGAACGGTAAGATAAGCTACGCCGTGCTATCAACACCAAAAGGCGGGCAGTATCAATTAAGACTGTCCGACGGCACTGAAGTATGGCTCAATGCACTGTCATCCATACGCTTTCCATCCGAGTTCGACGGTAGTCGCAGGGAAATAGAGCTGCTTTCGGGGGAGGCCTACTTCAAGGTGAGCAAGCAGACTGATAAAAAAGGGAATCGTGTGCCGTTCTTCGTTAGATCTGATCAGCAATCTGTCGAAGTGCTCGGAACCCAATTCAACATCAATACGTACGATCCACGTTACGGGGTTGTGACGACAGTTACCGAAGGCTCCGTGGCAGTTACACCTACAAAGACAGTCGAGCGAGGCGTTAAGGGAAAGGCATTGCTTACTGCTGGAAAACAGTCCATTGTGGGTCAGACCGGCAGCCTCAACGAAAAACAGGTCGATACCGAAGAGTATATGGCATGGAAGGAGGGCTTGTTCCACTTTAACGATGCCAACATATACGCTGTGATGGCCGAATTTGAACGGTGGTATGATATTCAGGTAACCTACGAAATATCGCGTTCAGATGATCTATTTTCGGGCTATATTCCCAAAGACGTATCCCTAGGAGAGGCTTTGGGTCTACTGGAGATAACGGGAGTGAATTTTGAACTAACCTCTAAAAATAACCTTATCGTAAAGCAAAAAAAAGATAAACCGACCGACAAGTAGTGTTTGGGTACTGGTACCCAAATAGACGTTTGTAAAAGAAAGCCGGAAATGCTCGTAACATTTCCAGCAACAGCTCAGACAAACAAACGCAACTATAAATTTAGCGCTAACAGTTTACATTTATTAATTCCAAACCATACAAAAGTATGCAATTAAAACCATTTTTAAACTTTTTGTTGTCACCTCATAGACAAATCATTATGCGAATAAAGTTGACTTTCCTAATGATCAGCCTTCTCAGTGCGCAGCTCTCTGCCAATGTATTTGGGCAGCGCATCACACTGCGTGAACATAAGGCCGACTTGAGCTCCGTACTTAAAAAAATTGAAAGGCAGACCGGGCTCAAATTTTTTTACAATAAACGCGATGTGGTTATGGAATCCGTAAGTATGGACGTTACAAACGAAACGCTGCCCAGTACATTGGACATCTTGTTTGCAAACCAGCCTTATGGATACACGATCAAAAATAAGGTTGTCGTATTAAATAAAAAAGCAGAGGCCACCGAAAAAAATAAGCCTCCCTTAAATCGACCGCCTAACCATGCATCTCCGCAAACAGATCGACAGCAAACGGTTAGCGGTACGGTTCAGGACTCTACCGGCTTGGCCCTAGAAGGTGTAACCGTTACGGTAGTCGGTACAGATAGAAGTACATCGACAAATGGTTCCGGTTCCTATCAGATTGAGGCGAGCCCGGGCGAGTCACTGGATTTCAGTATCGTGGGGTATACCTCCCAGCGAGTAAGGCTCACGGGCGGAATGACTACCGTGCACATCAGTTTAGTACAGGCCCTTTCCGATCTTGATGAAGTGGTAGTGGTTGCATTTGGTACGCAGAAGAAGGTGTCCGTCACAGGGGCGATTGCATCCATTCAGACCAAAGAGATTAAGCAAAGTCCAGCCGCCAATCTCGCTGTTACCTTGGCTGGCCGCCTACCAGGTTTAACAACCCTACAGCGTAGCGGCGAACCTGGGCGCGACCATACTGCCCTCTTCCTGCGTGGTATGGGAACGCTGAACGCCACGGCACCTATTATTTTGGTCGACGGTGTAGAGCGGGAGATGACCTACATCGATCCCAACGAGGTAGAAAGTGTGACCATCCTAAAGGATGCATCGTCGACCGCCTTATTTGGTGTGCGCGGAGCAAATGGCGTCATCTTGGTAACCACCAAACGGGGTACCAGTGGTCAACCATCCATCGGCCTAATATACGAACGTGGCCTGCAGGGTTTTACCCGCACGCCTTCGGTTATCAATTCATACGATTGGGCGCGACTAAGGAATGAGGCCTGGGCAAATGACAATCCAAACGTATCGCCCGACGATCCCGTCAATCAACCTCCGTATTCGGAGTATGCGCTCGATCGCTTCATGTTTCAGGATTATCCCGAGGCTTACCCCAATACCAACTGGCAAAAGCTATTGTTTAACGATTGGGTGCCACAGGAACGGTATAACCTAAATATCAATGGCGGAGGAGATTATGTGCAGTACTTTGTTAATGTCGGGTACCTGAACCAGGGAGGCCAGTGGCGTATCAGCCCCGAGGTCGAAGATTATGATCCGTCCGGATTTCTGAAACGCTATAATTTTCGGTCCAATATCGACGCGAAGCTTACGAAATCAGGATCGCTAAGCACCTTTTTGAATGCCGCCGGATACTTCGAGCTGGTCAATTCGCCCAACGCGAATACAGATGAGATTTTTCGCCGCACCTACAGTTTCTTCCCAGTCGTATTACCAGGGCCGCTCAGCCCGGATGGCGAAGTGCTTATCGGTCCCGGCAACTATAATGTTTCGCCATGGGCCTTGATCAACCGTTCTGGCTACCGACAGGAGACACGGAACAATATCATGGCATCATGGGGGCTTAAGCAGGACCTCAGTATGCTTACCGAAGGGCTTTCCGCGAAGTTTATGACCTCCTTCGATACACGCACGGTGTACTCGCTTACGGCAGGCAAGGAATACCAGCGCTGGATACAGCTGATAGATCCTAATACGCCAAACGAGTGGGGTGTAGACAAGGTCGAATACCGGCGTATGTTTTTAGAATTGGAAAATACCCCATTGAGCATCAGTAGCGGCTCTAACTTTCAGTCCTTCTTCAATTTTCAGCTTTCGGCCGATTACAACCGGGTATTTAACGAGAAGCATTCCGTTACGGGGATGCTACTTGCACAGCAAGAGCAGCGCGTGTTGCCTAACGACCGCCTGCCATTCAACCTGCGCGGTGTAGCCCTGCGCGCTATTTACGGGTACGACAATAAGTACTTTGCCGAATTCAATGCAGGTTATAACGGATCCGAACAGTTTGCGAAAGGTCGGCGTTACGGTTTTTTTCCAACGGTATCTGCCGGATGGGTTGTCTCCAACGAAAGCTTCCTGAAAGATCACGCGGCTATTAATCTACTCAAAATACGAGGTTCTTACGGGCGCGTCGGCAGCGATCGCTTGGGAGGCCGCCGCTTCCTCTACCTCGACGACATACAGCGACAAACCGGCGGTGGATATAGCCCATCACTGGGTCGCGGCGGTAAGATCGGCGAAAACTACATCGGCAATCCCGCGATCCAATGGGAGGTCGCACAGAAAGCCAATCTGGGCATCGAACTCGGGCTATTTAATGAATGGACTTTAACGGCCGATTTTTTTCATGAAAACCGCGATAACATTCTCATCAACAGGCAGACCATACCGATGGTCTATGGTGTCGAGCCAAATCGGATGAGCCCGGTCAACATGGGCATTGTGAAGAACTATGGGTACGAGATCGAGCTTAACTACAACAAGCGGCTTAACCAGGACTGGTCCATCCTTTCCAAGCTCAACTGGAATTTTGCGCGCAATAACGTCGAGTTCTCTGATGAATTGCAACTGCCCGAAGATTTTGCTTACCGATACAGACAGACCGGCTACCGCATTGGGCAGGTGTTCGGGTATGAACTGCGTGATGGCTACTACGCCAATGAACAGGAAATCGCTAATGAGGGGTTAGATTATGTCGGATACACGGTTAGACCCGGAGATTTCAAATATGTCGATGCAAATAACGATCAGATCGTCGACGAGCGGGACATGGTACCCATCGGTTATTCATCCGTACCTGAATATACCTTTGGCGGTGCCTTCAACGTGTCGTATCGGAATTTCGATTTATCTTTCCTGTTCCAAGGTATGTTTAATGTTACACAGCCCCTGTCTTCCTTCGGTACATTTGGATCCCACGATTTCCGGGAGCGCCATCTCGCAGCCTGGACCCCGGAGCGGGCAGCATCGGGCGAAGAAATTCTGTATCCCCGGTTGAGCCTTGGAAGTTCGGTAAGCGAGCGCGACAACAACGCGTTCTTTATCGAAAACAGAAGTTTCATACGCCTCAAAAATGCAGAGATCGGGTATCGCCTGCCAAGCGGCCTCAGCAAGAAAATCGGAGCAAGTGAAGTTCGTTTTTATGTAAACGGACTTAACCTGATCACGTGGGATTGGATGCGGATTAAAGATTTTGATCCCGAAATCAATAACTCGTTGAGTTATCCGGTCTATCAGATTTTTAATGGCGGTCTCCATATCACCTTTTAATATTAGTACACGACAAAAGCGAATAGACATGAAAAATATTCTTAACATCATATTAGTATATACATTATTGCTTGTAGTGGGCTGTAACAAAGATCCGCTAGATATCATGCCTGACGGCCGTCTTACACTAGAGCAGGTTTTTGCGGATGAGCTGATGGCGTCCGAATATGTCAATACGATGTACGACAACATCAATCCATACGGTTCGTCGTATAATTATTATACGTTGTTGGCTGGCTTTTCAGACGAAGCGCACGATAACGATTTTCCCCAGGATATGCAACGGGCGCCATCTCGCTGGTATAATGGCGAGCTGCGTCCCAACTGGAATCCGCTCGATATCCAGTTTTCGACCAATACCACAGATCCGGAAACAAACGGCAACTATTACCGAAAAAACTGGGCAGGCATACGGCAGGCAAACGTATTTCTACAGCGCATCGGTGATACGCCCTATTCTAACTCGCAAACCAAGGCGCGTCTCATTGCCGAAGTTAAGGTTTTACGGGCCTTCTTTTATCTCGAACTCATCAAGATGTTCGGTGGTATGCCCGTAGTCGATAAGCCCTTCGATAGTGATTTTAAGTTCGAAGTGCTGCCTCGGCAGTCCTTCCGCGAAGGTGTAGCACTCATTCAGCGCGATTGTGAGGAAGCCATTGCAGAATCAGCATTACCGTACCGCATTACCGCCGAGCCCGAGCGTGGCCGATTCACGAGAGCCGTAGCCCACGCGGTGCGTTCCCAGGCGCTTCTTTATGCCGCAAGTCCACTATGGAATGAAGCCGATGATCAGGCATTGTGGGAGGCTGCTGCCGAAGCTGGCAAGAGTGCTTTAGACGATCTCCTGGCCAACAACTACCACCTCTTCCCCGATTATGAATCTTATTTTTACGGCAGAACCGATCTTAGTGTCAATCCGGCAGACCGCGAGACTATCTTTGAAATCAAGCCCCATCGTGCGCACGAATTTAGCCACTTGATTTTCCGTATGCATGCAATTCCTTCTATCGGCGGAGATAAAGCGGGGGCTAGCCCGTCGCAAGAACTGGTAGATGCCTATGATATGGCAAACGGCCAGCCCGCTATATTGGGCTATTACGACGAAGATCACCTGTATCCTATCATCAATACCGGATCGGGTTATAACGAATCCAATCCCTATGCCAATCGCGATCCGCGGTTCTATGCCACGGTATGGTATAATAATGCGTACTATGGCGAAGTAAATGGGCAGCCCTATCATATCCAGTCGTATCTCGGCGGAGCGGATGGGATTTCCAACATCATGCAGCGCACGAGCAATGGGTATTACCTACGCAAGTTTCGTGATCCAAAGCAACTTGATCCAAATACAGGGACAGCAAGGTTTAAAAAGTACCGTTTGGGTGAACTTTATCTGAATTATGCCGAGGCAGCCAACGAAGCGTATGGGCCTACGAAAGATGTTTATGATGCGCTCAATGCCGTTCGTGATCGGGTAGATATGCCTGGTTTGCCTGAAGATCTTACCAAAGAGGAGATGCGAGAACGTATCCGCCGCGAACGTCGGGTCGAACTGGCGTTTGAAGAGCATCGCTTTTGGGATGTGCGTCGCTGGAAGATTCTTGGTAGCACCGATAAGCTGACGACCGGAATGGAGTGGACGGAAGTTGGCCCAAGTTTTACGGGCAAACGGATCGTTACGGGCAGGCGGAAATCCCACACCGATAACCACCTTATCTTGCCGATCCCATTTGGCGAACTGGCATTAATGCCGTTGTGGAAACAGAACCCAGGCTGGGATTAATTAACGTTTTTAAAAAATACGATCATGAAATCTATCATACAACAATCAACTTTTATGTGCCTTCTCGTGGGATTGTTCTGCAGCGCCTGCAGCAGGGAAGAAGTGCAAGGCCCTACGAATGACGCGCCTATCCCGCGGATATTGGAATTAAGCCCGGCCAACGCCGCCGCCGGCGACAAGCTCACGCTTGTCGGGCTCAATTTCTCCGAAAACATGGCGGAGAATATCGTCCGGTTTGGACAACAGACCGTTGAGATCCTTTCCGCCACGGAAACCGAGATCGAAGTCGTTGTACCAGAACTCACGGGCAGCCAAGTAGGCGTATCGGTAAGAAGTCGCGGTAAGGTATCCAACAAAGCGAAGCTGGTGCTGGTCAGGGCAAAGGTGTTCGGAGACGATTTCAACCGGTCCAATGTAGAGCCCGTTACCTCTTCGATAATCCCCAATCCGCTAGGTGCAAACTGGCAAATCATACAGGGTAGCTTTGGCTTAACGGACAATCGTCTGTTTAGCTCAGCGGGCGGATTGGAAAGCTACGTGCTGTACCGCGATGCAGAATTGAATATGCAAGTTGGAGACGGTAGCTATTTCAAGTTGACGGCCGATATGCAAAGCTCGCCCGAGTCTTTTGCGGGCATTATCTTTAATGCGCAGAGCGACAACAAACGCTTTTACCTCCTGCGCACGACCAATAGCATGCTGCAGTTGCTCAAGTCCGGCGAAAACGGTGTTGGTCACTGGGTGAATGTTATGGTCAACGAGAATTTTGAGGGCTTTGCCCCAAACACATCCTATCGGGCTACGATCACTTCATCCCAGCCTGGTGTGTTCAATATAACGATAATCAATAGCACGACGAATGCGATCCTGTTTGAGCGGTCCGTGGAAGACGCTAGTCCATACCTCGGAGGTTCTCCGGGCTTTTATTACTTTGGCTTAGCAAACCCCGTCAACATCGCTTTCGACAACTTGAATTTAGAAATATTATAATGATATCAACTATGAAGACTTTAATCATACCAATAGGAATCATATTACTTGCCCTTTATAGCCTTTCATGCAAACCCGGCGACGGCAATATAAACGAACGGGTGGGTTCGAATAACGGCTCAGGAACGCCCGATAATAACGCTGAAGTTGTCGACAAGCTATCCATTTTGGGCGATCCCAATTTTATACGGGGACTCCGTCTTTCCAGAGCAGGCGGCACGCCTTCGCCCGGTAATTTATCTCCTTTCTCCCCCAGCAGTACTCCGCTGTGGGAGCTGGCCGAGTGGGGTAGTAAGTATCAGCTGTCCGAATCTAGTAAAGAGGTGGGATCTGATGGGACTATTGCGTACGCAGACGCAGGCAAATTAATCTCCTTTAAACGGCAGGGAAACGAGTCGGTGAACGTACGTATGGACCTCACAACTTCCAACGAGTACGACGCACCGAGAGCGAGCGGTGAAGACTGGCCTCATCTATTGCTTCAGCAATCGTTCCCCGACAAGCCATACATCAAGGACATCGAACAGCTGATTTTTAATTTTGCGGGCAAGCTGACCAAGTCAGAGAACAAGATGAATGGAGCGGAGTTTGATAAAAATCTGCATGCCGCACAGTTCCAGCTTTTTTTGACGATCCAGAATTTAAATACAAGTTCGGCAGGTTATGGCGATTACTTATGGTTCGGGATACCGCTTTACGATGTCCGCTACGAGCACATCCCACTTTATGCTTCCCAGGATATCGGTAAAGACGATGCAACCGGAAAGTTTATATACAGTATCGGGACAGACGACTTTATGAAGGGAAAAAGCTTTCACCAAGGGCAGCAGATCACAATCGAGAAAGATCTTTACCCCTTTATTATTAAAGCGGTTACCTATGCAAAGGAACGCGGTTACCTCAAAGATTCATTTGATCATGATCTTCGGATTTCGGGTATGAATATCGGTTGGGAAGTGCCCGGTACATTCGATGTAGGTTTCGAAATCCAGGCCTTCGATTTATCGAAAGTGGTTAGAAAATAGACAAATGCAGCACCATCTCGTCGGTATGTGCCTTGAATTAACGCAAAATAAGTAACTTAGTGTCTGTTAAGAACTTTATATGAAATCAATCCATATCGCAAATAATAGCACTTTACTTAAGTTTGAGCAGGTCGCTGAGGCTATTAAATTAGAGATTGAAAAAGGTAATTTGAAACGGAATGACCAACTTCCTTCGATTACCGCTTTCAGCAAAGCACATGCTATATCCCGTGATACAGTGGAGAAGGCGTTTAAGAAGCTGATACGGGAAGGCTATGTCAAAGCATTCCGGGGCAAAGGGAATTTTGTTGCCGGCACGCAGGATACGCGTCTGAAGGTGCTTTTGATTTTTAATAAGCTGAGTTCGTACAAAAAAATAGTCTACGATGCGATCATTTCGGAGCTAGGTAGCAAAGCCAAGGTTGACCTCCAGATTCATTATTACAATCCGCAGCTCCTCGCTGATATTGTGGACGAAAGCTTAGGGCATTATCATTATTACGTGATTATGCCCCATTTCGTCCACGGAACGGAGGAGGCGACCTATCTAAAAACATTCCAAAAGATTCCATCCGATCAGCTTGTGCTGTTGGATAAAGATCTCCCGCAGTTATCCCATTCGGGAATAGCGGTCTATCAGGATTTTAAAAAGGATATATATCATGCATTTGTAGCTGCCAACGATCTGATGGAAAAGTACGAGAAGATTGTCGTCGTATTTCCGCGATACAGTAATCACCCTGTCGAACTCAATGAAGGGGTTCTGCAATTTTGTACACAAACGGGAAAGGAGTTCAGTGTCATTGCTGATGCAGACAAGGAGGATCTGGAGAGAGGAACATTGTATATCGTATTGATTGAGGACGATTTGGCGATCTTGATTAAAAAGACCAGGACACAGAAATTTACGCCCGGTAGGGAAATCGGGATATTATCGTTTAACGAGACGGTGCTCAAAGAGCTGTTAAATGTCACCGTTATTACTACAGACTTTGAAAAGATGGGCAGAACAGTTGCCCAGCTGATCCGCGAAGGAAAGAGCGAACACATCAATAATCCTTTTTTTATTATCCGGCGCGATTCGGTATAGAAATCACGGATCATTGTTGTTGACAGATGAAGAACAGGATATAGTAAAAGCTCTTCTCCATTTAATTGCTGAAGAGTCAAAAAATGATGCCGACGGCATGATTGCCGATATTTTATTTTCCTATGTCGAATTGCTTCTACAGCATATGAATAGGTTTTATCAACGATGGTTCAATGACAGGTTAGAGGAGATCCGTGCAATAGATCGTGAATATAAGGAGTAACTAATCCACACTTTAAACCAAAAAAAACACCGGTAGATTACCTAGTCTACCTGTTTTTGCCTGAAAACTTCAGCTAACGAGTTGCTATCTCAACGATATTTCCCAAATAGTTTCCGGCCAGACCGCACAGGAAAGAATTGAAGTTAAAGTCATCGATGTTGCGAAACAACTTTTAGCAAGCACAAACCTTTCTGTAGCAGAAATAGCAGAACGTTTAGGCTTTTCTCAGCCACAATTATTAAATCGACTATTTAAAAAACACACACAAAATATACTTGGAATATCGTATATCAATCACCTAATGTTGCACGACGCTGGCCTTCGGATACAATCTGTCCGTTTTTTAGCAAATTAGCAATGGCACACTTCGCTGTAGCATAAAAACCTTTCCCGACGCCTATATGGATTTCAGGAGAAGAACTTAATGGGTTATCTCGCCAGAATTGAAAAATGTCGTTGTCGATCTGTGGCATAGTGAAGCTCATATGTTTTCTTTTATAAGCTCAAAGTATACTGATAAATGAGCTAATTTATTAAGTTTTTGGGCCTATTTTAACGATGAGTTCAAACTGCAGCGATTTTAAGCTCAAATACATTGCTTTTTGAGCTTAAAATCGCTCGAGGTATGAGCTTGTTATTTCCTCTGTTACAAAGATCACGTCCAGAAGAAGCTATAGCCGCAAAGGAGGAGGCCGTTGTCGAGATAGAGGACGCGATTTAAACGAGGGAGGAAAGCATGCGTAAATTTGAACGATTGGAAGCGAAATTACGAACGCTACAGTTGAATTACGAAGGATAGGAGGTGCCTCCCCATTTTGTGGGAAATTCACACATCATTTTCCAAAATAACGGTGCACCTAACCATAAACAGCAAATTCAGTGTTAGATTTGGCAAATAGTGTGCTTTCGATGCCTTCCGATAAATCTTATCTTTGTTTTTAGAGCTTAACCAATTTATAAACCAATGAACGAGTTAGTTGTAGCGGATTATGTGATTTTTATTTGTTATTTCATTGTCGTAGCTGGCTATGGATTATGGATTTACCTTCGGAAAAAATCGGAAGTCGTATCCACGAAAGAATATTTTCTTGCCGAAGGAAAGCTGACCTGGTGGGCGATAGGCGCTTCGTTAATTGCTTCAAACATATCTGCCGAGCAATTTATCGGCATGAGTGGTTCGGGGTTTAAGATGGGGCTGGCTATTGCATCTTATGAATGGATGTCTGCATTGACTTTGCTCATCGTGGCGATTTTTTTCATTCCTGTGTATTTAAAGAATAAAATCTTTACCATGCCACAGTTTTTAACCCAACGATATAACAGTAATATCGGAATAATCATGGCGGTTTTTTGGCTGTTGCTTTATATCGTAGTTAATTTAACCTCCATTCTTTTTCTAGGCGGCTTGGCCATCAGTAGTATTTCAGGATTTGATCTGACGCTCTGTATGTATTTTTTAGCCATATTTTCCATTTTAATCACTTTGGGCGGAATGAAAGTGATCGGCTACACGGATGTTATCCAGGTAGGATTTTTGGTTTTAGGTGGGCTGTTGACGACTTACATATCATTAGACCTAGTGGCCAAACAGTTTGGCGGATCGGGGGTTATTCAGGGATTTCAGTTGATGACGCAGTATGCCGATGGACATTTCGAAATGATTTTACATCAGGATAATCCAAATTATTTCGACCTGCCTGGACTAACGGTCATATTTGGAGGTCTTTGGATAGCCAACCTTAACTATTGGGGCTGTAATCAATATATTACGCAACGTGCATTAGGAGCGGATTTGAAAACAGCTAGGCGGGGTATTCTCTTTGCCGCGTTCTTGAAATTGATGATGCCGTTAATCGTGGTATTGCCGGGTATTGCAGCATATGTGCTTTATCAGCAGGGTTACTTCCAGTCCGAAATGATCCAAGATAATACGTTGAACCCCGATAGAGCATATCCTGTCTTGTTAAACCTTTTGCCTTCAGGTCTTAAAGGTCTTTCCTTCGCAGCGTTGACTGCGGCGGTAGTAGCATCCTTGGCTGGAAAAGCGAATAGTATAGCTACTATTTTTACATTTGATATTTACCAACGGTTGTTAAATAAGGAGGCATCGGAAAAGCGCATGGTGTCGGTCGGTAAAATCGTTGTGGTAGTAGCTATGTTGATTGCTGTTATTATTGCTCCCTATCTTGGGATTGACAAGAAAGGAGGGTTTCAATACATCCAGGAGTATACAGGTTTTGTGTCGCCCGGAGTTTTCGCCATGTTTATCTTTGGCTTTTTCTGGAAGCGCACGACATCTAACGCGGCCATGTTTGCTATAGTTGGGGGATTTCTGCTCTCGATAGGGTTGAAGTTTTCGGTCAACTGGATAAACTGGTCTTTTTTAGAACCGATAGGGTTTGCAAAGCTCAATGAAGCCAATAGATTTGAGATTCCTTTTTTGGATAGAATGAGTATTGCATTTATCCTATGTGCCTTAGGGATGGTTATCATCAGTTGGTGGGATAGGCGGAGAGATGTGGAAGTTAATGGGTTGGAAGTGAGTGCTAAGATGTTTGGTGTAGATAGAGTATTTGCGGTCGGAGGATTACTGGTCTGCGGTATTCTAGTGGCATTGTACATGATGTTTTGGTAGTTAAAATCGGTAAAAGACATAACATGAAAAATAAAGAAGAGGGATTACGAAGCCGTAACTGGTTTGGACGCACCGGAAAAGATGGGTTTATCTATCGTGCATGGATGAAAGGCCAGGGGATCCCGGCAGATGAGTTTGATGGAAAACCTATCATCGGGATATGTAACACCTGGTCCGAACTAACGCCATGTAATGCTCACTTTCGTGAATTGGCGGAATCTGTAAAGAGGGGTGTGATTGCGGCCGGAGGACTGCCGGTAGAATTTCCGGTGATGTCACTCGGCGAAACACTCATGAAACCTACGGCAATGCTCTATCGAAATTTGGCAAGCATGGATGTCGAAGAATCTATTCGGGCTAATCCGTTAGATGGAGTTGTACTACTTTGCGGTTGTGATAAAACAACACCGGCCTTACTTATGGGAGCCTGTAGCGTTGACCTGCCGACAATTGTTGTATCGGGCGGTCCCATGTTGACTGGAAAATATCAGGGACGGGACATTGGAACCTCAGATATTTGGCGTTTTAGTGAGGCCAATCGAGCAGGAAGTATGCTCCAAGAGGAGCTATTAATGGCAGAAGCGTGCATGTGCCGCAGCCGAGGGCATTGCGCTGTAATGGGTACCGCTTCGACCATGGCGAGTATGGTCGAGGCGCTAGGCCTTTCTCTTCCGGAAAATGCGGCGATACCGGCAGCCGACTCCAGAAGAAAGGTATTGGCAGAGCTCTCCGGAAGACGTATTGTCGGTTTGGTCAAAGAAGATATTCGACTTTCCCAAATATTGTCACCTCAAGCATTTGAAAATGCGATTATTGTAAACGCGGCAATCGGCGGATCTACAAATTTTATTATTCATTTGTTGGCGATTGCCGGTAGAATTGGTGTACCACTTGCGTTGGAAGACTTTGAAAAAATAGCAACAGGAGTGCCGTTGATCGTAAATTTGCAGCCTTCGGGTCAATTTTTTATGGAAGACTTGTATTATGCAGGTGGTATTCCTGCCGTAATGAAAATATTGTCGCCTCGTCTCAACAAAGAATTACTGACAGTCAACGGTAAGACTGTTGAGGATAACATGAAGAACACGATATCCTACAATTCGGAGGTGATTAGCTCGTTGGAAGAGCCTATAAACCCGCAGTCCGGAATCTGGGTGTTAAAAGGGAATATCTGTAGTGATGGGGCTGTGATCAAGCCGTCTGCGGCTACCCCAAGGCTCATGGTTCATCGGGGGCCTGCTGTTGTTTTTGAAAATATAGAAGATTATAAAGCTCGGATAGATGACCCCCTGCTTCATGTAGAGGAACACAGCGTGCTGGTTTTGAAAAATGTTGGGCCTAAAGGATACCCCGGTATGCCAGAGGTAGGCAATATGAGTATTCCTAAAAAGCTATTGGATAGGGGGGTGACAGATATGGTCCGGATTTCTGACGGACGAATGAGCGGAACGGCGTTTGGTACTGTGATTCTCCATGTTTCTCCTGAAGCTGCGGTTGGAGGTACTTTGGCCGTCATAAAAGATGGGGATATGATCCTACTGGACGTGCCTAATAGACGGTTGGAAGTCGAACTGACTACAGCGGAACTAAACGAGCGAAAAAAAGCCCTGGTTTTTGCCGATATGCATCAACGGGGGTATACCCACCTTTACCAAAAGCATGTACAGCAGGCCCATTTAGGAGCGGACTTTGATTTTCTGAGGGGATGTTCTGGCAGCGAGGTGGGGAGGGATTCCCATTAGTCAATGGTGTTTATGATACTTTCTGAAAATTTTAAGTGTGTAGACCGGTATTCAAGTGGTGTGTTACCCATGATTTTCTTGAATTGCCTATTAAAGTAAGAGACATTTCTATAGCCACACTCATAACAAATGCTGGCAATATTCCAGTTCTCTTTCGCCAGAAGCTCGGTTGCATGCGTCACTCGGACATAATTCACAAATTGGGAAAATGTTTTTTCCGTACGTCGTTTAAAATATCTACAGAAGGCTGCTTCATTCATGCAGGCAATTGAAGCGGCTTCCTTACTGTCTAATTCCTCTTTATAGTGATCAACTATGTAGCGGATAATTTTTTCTAATCGTTCAGAATCCTGTTTCTTGGTTTTTAAGCGGGGTGTCGTGCTGCCGATAGTTAGGAGATATTCTTGATCCAAACTGAGATGATGTAGGATATCCAATAGCAGCATTAATGCATTCATCCCTTTAGCTTGTGTAATTTGTTGAAATTTTGTTGATAGATAGGGATTGTGTATTGTCAGCTTAAGCCCGTTCCTACACAAGTTTAATAGCTCTACGATACCCCGTAGTTCTGCTTTCTGAAAAAAGTCTCTTCCCATAAAATCTTCTTTAAAAAAAACAACAATAGCATGTGCTGTATCTTCAGATTCTTTAAAGGAGCGGTCGTTCAAAAAGCAATGAGATAGACCGGGGCCGAACATATAAATCTCTCCCTCCGAAAAATTAATTATTCTATTATCTGTGTAAAGTTTCCCGTGACTCTTTGGTATCATAATGAGCTCATAGGTGTCGTGAAAGTGAAAGGGGGAATCAAAATAGGGCTGTACATACTCTCTTACGACAAAGCTCATGTCCGCTATGGCGCTCTGGTGTTGAAATACACTTTTCTTATGATGGTTCTGTTGCATATAACTGAGATCTTATAATTGTAGTACATAATTAGCGAAAATGTTTGTAAACTGCAAGTTTTGAACAGTTCTATGTAAATATTGTATTATAATATGCAAAAGAGGTGTTTTCTGCTGAAAGATGATTCTTTTATCTTAGCATAAGCTAACACGGCTATAAACTGAAACAATTATGATCACGAGAGGTTGCGCAGAGGTAGTTGCTGATAATTCCAATCAATTGGGCGAAGGTCCGATCTGGCATTCGCAAGAACGTTGTCTCTATTGGGTTGATATCTTAGCCGATAAGGTTTATCGTTATGACACCGTTAAGCACTGCGTCGATTTTGTCCATACACCTTTTTATCCAAGTGCACTCGTACCCAAGGCTTCTGGGGATTTCCTGTTAGCGGTAAAGGAGGGGATTGGTACCTTATCCTTTGAGACAGGGCTCTTTACCTTAGAATACCCCATGGGGCAGGATTTTCCGGGTACGCGTTGCAACGATGGAAAATGTGATCCCGAGGGAAGATTTTGGATCGGTACAATGGGGATGGATGAGCAAGCAGGTGCGGGTTCTTTGTATCGGCTGGAAGAGAATAGCGGATTAACAAAGGTTCTTGGCGTTGTAACGATTTCTAACGGTATGGCTTGGGATACCTCGCATCAGCGCTTCTATCATATCGACACACCCACCCGTACGATTGTTGCCTATGAATATGAACGAACGACAGGGGCAATCCGTCAGCCGACTACCGTTATACAGATACCAGCCGATGATGGATGGCCAGACGGTATGGCAATAGATCAGGAAGGAAAGCTATGGGTTGCTTTGTGGGATGGATGGGCAGTGGCTCGCTTCGATCCAGACACTGGAGAAAAGTTGGCAGAAATTAAACTTCCTGTTTCACGACCTACATCATGCGCCTTTGGCGGAAAAGATCTGGACGTGCTATACATTACTTCGGCACGGGCGGGACTCAGCGCAGATCAGTTAGCACAACAGCCACTGTCGGGAGCGCTGTTCGCTACTGATCACATCTATGTGAAAGGATTAGACACCATTAATTTTAGAATAAAGGATGAATAAACGATTTGAAGGTCAGGTTGCTGCTGTAACAGGGGGCGCAGATGGTCTAGGAAAAGGAATTGGTTGGAGATTGGCTTATGAGGGAGCATCGGTCGTATTGATGGACAAGAATGAACAACAATTAGCGCAGACGGTTCATACATTTCGACAAAGTGGCTTCGATGTGATGGGAGTGCCACTGGATATTAGCGATGAGGAGATGGTTAAAGAGACCTTTGCACAGCTGTCGGGTCGATTCGGGAGACTGGATATATTGGTTAATTCAGCTGGGATTGTGGGTCCCACGAGTACACCGATCACACAGTTTGATACAGCTGCTTATGACAATATCTACCAGGTAAATTTACGTGGAGCTTTCTTGGTGGTTAAATATGGGATTCAAGTCATGGAAAGGAACGGTTACGGGCGTGTGCTTTTGATTGCCTCTATTGCAGGTAAAGAAGGAAATCCATTTATGGTTGGCTATTCCAGCATGAAGGCGGGGGTCATTGGTCTCGTAAAAGCTGTCGGTAAGGAATATGCAGATAAAGGTATTACGGTAAACGGTTTGGCACCTGCCGTTATCAAAACAGCAATGAACGTGGACACTTCTCCAGCGCAATTGGAGTATATGGTTAGCAAGATTCCAATGGGTAGATTAGGTACGATTGAAGAGGTCGCTGCTATAGCGACTTGGATTGTGTCTCCAGAAGCGAGCTTTTCGACAGGATTTGTATTTGATGTTTCCGGGGGGAGGGCGACTTACTGATCTATGGAGCGGAAAACAGTATTGATATTGGGCGGATCGTCTGGGATTGGTAAATCTGCAGCGCAACGATTTGCGAAGGAAGGTTGGCAAGTCGTGGTGGCATCGTCTTCATCAGAAAAAGTAAACAGTGTTGTCAGCACACTTTATGGAGAAGGGCATTTGGGAATGAAAGTGGATGTTAGAGATATCGGACATATACGGCAATTGGCAAGGAAGCTGAAGGAAATTTATGGTAGATTTCACGTACTCGTCAATAGTATCGGTGTTTCTCAAGGAGGAACAATCTTAGATAGTTGTTTTGATCATTGGAATGATTCTTTGCAAATTATGTTATATGGCACTGTGCACAGTTGTCGCGAATTACTTCCATTGATGGTCGACGGAGGGAGAGTGATCCATATTACCTCCATACACCATGAAAGGGTAGAACAAGGTAGTTCTGCTTACGGGATGGCGAAAGCTGCGATTACGCAGTTTACCCGCTCATTGGCGCTTGAACTAGCACCACGAGGTATATTAGCTAATACCGTTGCGCCAGGCTTTATTGATACGCCCATGTCGGTAAAAGTGGATGGCAGAAGCGAACTGGAATCGGAATGGTTTAAGGACAACTATGTCAAGTATGACCATCTACCTTTGAGAAGAGCGGGACGACCGGAGGAGGTCGCGGGGGTAGTTTATTTTTTGGCAGGTCTGGATGCAAGTTATATAACGGGGTCGGTATTGACGGTAGATGGTGGATTAACGATAACTTTTTGATTTTGAGATAACCCAATTAAATTTAAATTATGGAAAATAAATTTTTTTTTAAGACACTCGTTCCCTTGCTTCTGCTCTGGATGCTTTTTGTTAGCGCGGATTCGTTTGCGCAGGCTTTACGAATCACGGGAAATGTAAGCGATAGTACGCGCGTATTGTCAAGTGTAACTGTCGGTATTAAGGGAGCTCCTACTGTCACACAGACCGATGTAAATGGTAACTACGTCATCGATGTTCCCTCGGAGTCCTCGGTATTAGTCTACTCCATTGTGGGATATTTGCGCCAAGAGGTACAAGTAGGAGAGCAATTGCAAATCAATGTGACTTTACAAGCAGATTCGGAAGATCTAGATGAGATTGTCGTCGTCGGATTCGGTCAGCAAAAGAGGAGTGATATGGTCGGGTCTGTCACATCGGTGAACGTCAGTGAACTAAAGAAAAACCCGTCCAGTAATCTCACAACAGCCCTAGCAGGTCGAGTGGCAGGGATGATTGCGTATCAACGCAGTGGAGAGCCAGGTCAGGATAATGCAGATTTCTTCATACGGGGGGTGACAACTTTCGGTTATAAGGTAGACCCCTTGATTTTAATAGACAATATGGAGGTAACGACAACGCAATTAGCCCGTCTCCAACCCGATGACATAGCAAGCTTTAGTATTATGAAAGATGCCACGGCTACAGCGGTTTATGGCGCCCGGGGTGCCAATGGCGTAATCTTGGTTACAACCAAGCAAGGGCAAATCGGAAATGCGCAACTGTATTTTAGAATCGAAAACTCCATCTCCACGCCTACGCGAAATGTGGACTTGGCAGATCCGGTCACTTATATGCGAAAACACAATGAAGCCGTCTATACACGTACACCTCTCGGCGATATCAACCCCAATACTTTGTTATATTCAGATGAAAAGATTATGAACACTGAATTAGGGGAGAATCCCTATGCTTATCCTGCTAATGACTGGCGTGAGATGATGTTTAAGGATTACGCGATGAATCAACGCATGAATCTCAACGTAAGCGGTGGCGGTGGGGTAGCCCGATATTTTGTATCGGGTACACTCAATCGGGATAATGGCGTCTTAAAAGTCGACCATCGGAACAATTTTAACAATAATATTGATCTGAAAAGCTATGCGCTCCGCACCAATGTAAATATTAACCTCACCAAGACAACAGAGATGGTGGTACGCTTAAATGGTAGTTTTGATGATTACAGAGGTCCCATATATGGAGGTGCTGCCATGTATGAGCGCGTGGTACGATCCAATCCAGTTCTTTTTCCAGCATATTTTCCTGAAGACGACCGGACACGTCATGTCAAACACATTATGTATGGCAATTTTGATTCGGGGGATTACCGTAATCCCTATGCAGACATGACGCGAGGATATAAGGACTACTCCTCCTCTACGATGGCGGCGCAAGTGGAATTGAAACACGATTTTTCTTATTTGACAGAGGGCTTGTCCATAGAGACTATGTTCAATACCAATAGATATGCCTACTTCGATATGCTGCGGTCTTATGAGCCGTTCTATTACACGTTGAATGGGTATGACCAGTTCACGGATACCTATTACACCTCGCATGTAAACCCAGCGACGTCTACAGAATATCTGAGTTATGAACCTGGAGCGAAGACGGTCAATTCTTCCTTTTATTTACAGTCCATTTTAAACTATAACCGTAGAATAAATGAGAAGCACGGGGTTAGCGGGCTGTTGGTATTTATGATGCGCGAATATCTGGATGCGAATGCCGACGATCTTCAGCTATCGCTCCCTTTTCGGAATCTAGGGGTGTCAGGCAGAACCACGTACTCATTTGACAATCGGTATTTTGCAGAATTCAATTTTGGATATAATGGGTCAGAACGTTTCCATCAATCCAAAAGGTACGGTTTCTTCCCTTCTGCAGGTTTAGCTTGGAGCGTGTCCAATGAGAAGTTTTTTGAGCCGATAAAGGATGTCATCACAAACTTAAGGTTAAGGACTACCTATGGGATGGTCGGTAACGACGCTATCGGCTCGCCGCAGGACCGCTTTTTTTATCTGTCTAACATAGATATGGACAATCCTGCCCGTAGGGCAGTATTTGGCAGGGATAGAACGTTTACTAGGGACGGTATTTCTATAGAACGATATGCCAATCAAGATATTACCTGGGAAACAGCGGTCAAGCAGAATTATGCCTTAGAGTTAGGATTGTTCAATCGTGTCACGTTGCAGGCAGAGTATTTCTCCGAATACCGGAAGAATATTCTAATGACAAGGAATTATGTACCGGTTACGATGGGACTGAACGCACCTATACGGGCAAATGTTGGAGAAGCATCCAGTAGAGGGACAGATGTATCAGTAGATTACCAGCAATCTTGGTACAATGGCTGGTGGCTTTCGGCGAGAGGCAATTTTACGTATGCCACCAATCGCTATGAAAATTATGAGGAACCTCAGTATAATGAGCAATATCGCTATAGAAAAGGAAACTCCATTGGCCAGTCGTATGGTTATATAGCCGAAAAGCTTTTTGTCGATGATTACGAAGCATATAACTCGCCTTCTCAGCCCTTTGGAGAGCATCGCGGAGGGGATATTAAATACCTTGATGTAAACAACGACGGCAGAGTCACGGAGGATGATATGGTACCTATTGGCAATCCCATAGTTCCCGAAATTGTGTATGGTTTTGGTTTTTCTGTTGGTTACAAAGGTCTAGACGCTTCTGCATTTTTTCAAGGTCTTACCAACGAATCATTTTGGATAGATCCTAACCTCACCCATCCTTTTGCAAACCACACGCAATTGCTTGACGCTTATGCGGATAGTCATTGGTCAGAAGATAACCAAAACGTGTATGCGCTGTGGCCCCGTTTGAGTACGACCATTATTCCGAATAATACACAAAGCAGTACATGGTTTATGAGAGACGGAACCTTTTTGCGACTAAAGCAAACTGAGATAGGATATAGTTTGCCGGCAAGTATTCAAAAAAAATTGAGAACAAGTAATTTTCGTATATTCTTGAGTGGTAGTAACCTCTTAACATTCAGTTCTTTCAAGCTGTGGGATGTTGAGATGGGAGGGAATGGGCTAGGGTATCCTATCCAGCGCGTATTCAATGTTGGGGTCAATATTAATTTTTAAGATTAGTAGTTTAAAATCTATAATTATGATAGCTAAAAAAATGAAAATTAGGTGTGTGGGGTTGTTTCTAATGCTACAGGGACTAATTGCTTGTGATAGTTATTTGGATATCGTTCCAGACAATATTGCAACTTTGGAAAATGCTTTTACGGTTAGGACACAGGCGGAGAAGTTTTTACATACCTGTTATTCCTACATGCCGAAAAATGGGGATTTAGGAGGCGATCCTGCAATGTTAGGTGGTGACGAAATTTGGCGGGTAAATGGTCAGACGGGGTTGTTTGATATTGCCCGTGGACTGATGAACATAGTCAGTCCGTACGGAGATAATTGGGAGTCTATGTACCGCGGTATTAGGGACTGTAATATTTTTCTGGAAAACATCGAAAACGTGACCGATATGGAAGCTCCTGAGCGTGCTAGGTGGGCGAGTGAAGTGATGTTTTTAAAAGCATATTATCACTTCTACTTGGCAAGAATGTATGGGCCTATACCAATTGTTCGTGAAAACCTCCCGATAGGAGCCACTCCGGAAGAAGTCAAAGTAAGTCGTGCACCTATGGATGAGGTATTCGATTACATCGTCGAGCTGATTGACGAATCATTGGAGCACATGCCCCAAGAGATTGTCAATCCAATGAATGAGTTAGGGCGCGTGACTATTCCTATAGCACTGTCCATAAAGGCGAAAGTTTTGGTGACAGCCGCTAGCCCACTCTTTAATGGGAATGAAGATCAAATAACGGTAAAAAATCCAGATGGACAAGCGCTATTTAATCCAACCCACGATCCGGACAAATGGGAACGGGCAGTTCAAGCCTGCAAAGAGGCCGTGGAGGCTTGTCGTGCCAGTGGTTTTAGTCTCTATTATTTTAGGCCCGAGATTAGTTCCTATGATTTGACGGATAGTATGACAACACAAATGAATATCCGCAACAGTTTCACAGAAAGATGGAATAGTGAAATCGTCTGGGCAAACACGCAAACGAGTTCCAATAGTATTCAAATAATAAGTACTCCGCATATAGATCCGAGATATCTAGATAATTGGATACTGCGCGGCGAACTTTCCCCACCCATGAAGATGGCTGAATTATTCTACTCCGAGAATGGCGTGCCCATTACCGAAGATAAGACCTGGGCTTACAGCGATCGGTTTAAACTTCGAGAAGCTACCGAACAGGATGAGCTTTACATCCGTCGAAATTTTTTGACGGCGGGGCTTCATTTTGATAGGGAGCCGAGATTCTATGCCAATTTAGGATTTGACGGCGGTGTTTGGTACGGACAAGGAAGATACGACGATAAAGAACCAGACAACTTGTTCTTTTTAGAGGGGAAGGCGGGACAGCGTAACGGTAGCTTGCTAGCAGATCGTGGTACCGTTACAGGCTATTTTATTAAAAAGTACATACATTACCAGAATGTTATTGGAGAAGGCACCAATTATTCCGTTACGTGGTATCCATGGCCTATTATCCGCCTTGCAGATGTTTATTTGCTTTATGCAGAGGCCCTCAACGAGTATTCGGGACCCTCTCCTGAAGTGTTCGAGTACATTGACGCGGTGCGAGCCAGGGCGGGACTTGAAGGGGTGGAACAATCATGGAGCGACTTTTCAAACCAACCCAGCAAACCTTCAACTAAGGACGGATTAAGAGAGATCATAAGGCAGGAGCGGTTGATAGAGTTTGCTTTTGAAGGCCAGCGGTTCTGGGATCTTCGCCGTTGGAAAGAATCTGCCCAAGTACTTAATCAACCGATCACAGGTTGGGATTTAAAACAAGAAGCGGCTGGCGCTTACTACAGGTCGAACGTAGTATTTGAACAACGCTTTAGAACTAAGGATTATTTCTGGCCTATCAAAGATTCTTATATTGTGGTCAATAGGAACTTAGTTCAAAATTTAGGGTGGTAAAAATGAAATAGATATTTCAATAAATGAAGAATATGAAAACAAAACACAGCATCTTTATCGCCTTTGTCTTATTGGCGATAAGGTTAACAAGTTGTTCTGAAATGGATCGTCTGGATCATCTCGATATGGATATGCCAGCGCCTAGCCAGGTGTCAGATGTTATCGTCACCACGACTCCAGGTGGTGCTATTATCAGCTATAGTTTGCCAAGTGATCCGAATTTATCCTATGTAAAGGCCGTGTATGAAATCCAGCCAGGCGTAGCGCATGAGACAAAAGCTTCCCGCTATTATGACACGTTAAGGGTCGAAGGCTTTGGAAATACAGCTACCCAGACTGTAAAATTGTATAGCGTAGGTCGGAATGAGAAGTTATCGGAGCCGTTGTTGATTACGGTCACACCAGAAAAACCTGCGGTATTATCGGTATTTGAGACAATAGAAATGGATGCCACATTTGGCGGCGTTAAAGTTTCTTTTGAAAACAAGAGCAGAGCCAATTTGGCGATTGTAGTGATGTTTGATTCGACAGGAAACGATACCTGGGCACCGATTCGAACATTTTTTACCAGCAGCGAAAGAGCCCATTATGCCGCCCGCGGCATGGATAACGAACCTCAAAGGATTGCGTTATTCGTTCGGGACCGGTGGGGCAATAGATCGGATACACTGATTAAAACGCTTACGCCTTTGTACGAGGAGTTTATCCCTAAAAACAACTTTAAACTGCTCAAGCTTCCATCAGACACTTGGCAACATACGTTTACTTACAATATCGAAAAAATTTGGGACGGGATTACAAATATTGCTGAAAATGTTTGGATCGTATCGGCTACGCATGCTGTTCCACAGTGGTTTACGGTTGATCTAGGGGTGCCTGTCACCTTTAGTAGAATGAAGGTTTACCAACGGCAGAGGTATCCTTACATCGCCGCAATGATTAAATCTTTTGAGATCTATGGAACGAATAACCCCAGCACAGATGGAAGTTGGGAAGGTTGGGAATTGCTTGGCTCGTTTACCTCAGTCAAACCTTCGGGGCTTCCTTTCGGATCCGTTAGCGCTGAGGATGTGCAGTACGCCGTAGTGAACGGTGAAGATTTTGATTTCGATGGCACGATGACCGTACCAGTTCGTTATATTCGATTCAAAACATTGGAAACTTGGGCACCGGGCGGGGGAGTCCAGACATCCGAGATATCGTTTTGGGGACAAGTTCATTAGACTACTATTTAATCTGTAAAAAACATGGAAAGGAAAATATTATTATTAGCTATACTTGTGGTCATTTTTTTGTCAGGATGCAGAAAAATGGATAGTACATACGAGCAATATGTAGAACGAGGCGGACGGATTTACACTGCAAAACCTAGTAATGTCACCGTGCAAGGAGGCCTAAACCGGATAAAGATAAGTTGGCCTCGCGGAGTTGATCCAAATATTGTTAAAGCACGCATATCATGGAACACAAACGCAGATTTTGCCGATATTGCGATAGTTCCGTCGTTGGATACTATCTCACATACGATTGACAATTTAACAGAAGATAATTATTCGTTTGTAATCGTCACTTACGATCAGGACGGAAACAGCTCAGTGCCCCTTGAGATTTTCGGAAATACATATGGCAACCGGTATCAGGCTCGCCTTTTAGATAGACCCATCTTGACCGCTGCACAAATGAGGAACGGAACAATGTTTATTGCTTGGGGACAGGCTGATACCGTGTCGGGGGCTTTTGCTTCCGAAATAAAGTATGTGAACTTGCTAGGTGATACGGTCTTAAAGCGAACGGACTTCCTGTTGGATACAACGATTTTTCAAGATTATAAAAAAGAGACATCTATCTTTTATAGAACCTTGTTCTTACCAACAGCCAATGCGTTAGATACGTTCTATACCTCTTTTGTGGAGCAAGCTGTCGCGGAATTTGTTCCTCCAAAGAAAGTCGATCTGAGCAGTCGCTATCTCAAGAACTTTAAAATTCCATTCCAACGTTCCAGTTATGACGGTGCACGTTGGGGAACATTGAGTGATTGGACCACCAATGCAGCCGTGCGCAACCAAGGTCCTGCTGGGAATAAAATATACGGAGGCTATGATAATATCAACAATTCCGCCTCATTTGGATTTCAAAAATGGGGTAATGGTGACCCTACCATCGTTAACGGGAAAGTTTATCAAACTGTTATCCTGCCGGCGGGCGATTATGAGGTTATTTGGACGACAGAGGGTAATTCTGGGGCTGCTAACCGAGGAACCGGGGAGCGGTATTTGGTCGCTGCGGCAGGAAATGTGCTGCCTGACGTTGCCAACTTAAATAGCGCTTTGGGCCACATCTCGTTTGTAACCGGAGTCGATCGTTTCAACGTTAAGATAGAATTCACATTAGAAGAAGAAACAGAAGTTTCCATCGGTATATTGATTAATTTTACGACTGGCCAACAAGCAGTGCGTGCTGGTGCACTATATTTGTGGGGCCCTGAGCCTATTTAATTATGATGAATTACACAATTTCAAGTTTTGTTTTGATAAAAAGAGTTTGTTTGTTTATAGCGTTTGTCGCTGCGGTAACTCGTGTTTCTGGCGAGATAAAATGGGATGGTAGATCCTTAACTATCGAAAACGATAAGATGAAACAAGTTATTTCGTTTGACCGCGGGAAGGTCCTTCCCACCACTATCTGGCTTAAAGACCTGAATCGGGAGCTCTTGGTCCAAGGAAGTGATGTGCCCTGGTTTGAGTTCGTTTTAGATGGGAAAGTAGTCAATGCTTTGCAATCTTCGTGGCAGTATCACCATCATACCGTGCGTACCTTGAGCAATGGAGGGGAAGAATTGCTCCTCCAGATTGTGGGGCAGAAGCAATGGAAGGGATTGATCGTAGAGATCGTTAAGCAATATTTTCCGGAATCGTCTTTGACACGGGAAATGCTCCGGCTAAAAGTCGTGAACAAACAATCGTTCCACCTCCAAAAATTGGACGGGAAGCTCCATTTTGTATTTCCGCAGTACGCTTTTGTAGACCACGGTGTCTCTGCTGCTGTAAAGGAGACACGAATAGGTACGTATGCACAGGAAATTCTTCCGGATTTCGATCCTTCGCGTACATGGGATCAGCGTAACCCGGTAAATAACTTAGCGTATGCACATATGTTTGCGCCAGACTCGCTTCACTTTACCCTTCATGAGGGGCAGACCTCCCTTACAAAAGGACCCTTCCAAACAGTAGAATTGGATGGTTATACGATCTTGTCGGCCTACGAACACGCTTCGCAAGATACAAGACGAGGCTTTCAGACGATGTACCAGGCGAATTCAGATAACGCTTTCAAAAACGATGATGCACAGGGTGTAGTAGGCGAAAGCAATTTGGATAGTACCGACGAAAGCCTATGGTTTCTGGGTACGGAAACCACGAAAAAGGGTCATACATTAACGTTGGCTACCAAGATTTTGAGAGGAGGATATCTTCAAAACGAACCAGTTACCCGTGCCAAATCATATGAAACGGTATGGACAGCGATAGCATGTTATCAAGATGTAGCCCAAACTAACGAAGTGGTCCATCGGTATGTTTTAGAACAAATTACAGATCATAGCCTATCCCGAAAACCGCTGTATTACTATAATACCTGGGGTATGCAACGGGCGGCAGGTGATGTCAGAGCTATATACACCGAAGAACGTATCAAGGAAGAGATTGGTTATGCAGCTTCTTTAGGCGTAGACCTATTTGTCTTGGACGACGGCTGGGAAGTGACGCAAGGTGTTTGGACTCCTAACGAGCGTTTGGTACAGGGAATAGCACCGTTGATTGAGGAGATCAAACAAAAGGGGATGATACCGGGGATATGGATGTCTCCCATGGGGATCGACGCTACCGCAGAACGTTTCAAGGCACATCCGGAGTGGGTGATATTGGATAAGCAAGGTAATCCTGTCAAAGGGCAGTGGAATCATCCGGTTTTTGACGTTGTCAGTGATTTTTACGACGTTTTTGTGGATGACTGCAAATGGCTCATCGATCAGGGTGCCCGTTTCTTCAAGTGGGACGCCGTCAATTCATTCCCTAGCTCGCTTCCCGGGCTACATCATGGCGATGATCTGCATAGTCCGCAAGAACGCAAAGATCGCTATGATTATTTAGTTCCTTTTTACATGACAAAAGCGATGCGCGAGCTTAGAGAATACCATCCCGACGTGGTCGTAGAAATCGATCTTACCGAGCCGCAGCGTTGTTTAGTGGGGTTGATGCCGTTACAGGAAGGTAAGTTTTTTTGGATGAATAATGGAGCTTCGGCGTACGGGGACTACAGCACCCATCGTGCGAAGTCAATGCGCGGTATAATCAATAGGTTTTCCGGGATATTACCGCTGCAAGTATTCACCTTTGCCGTATATCCCCATAATGCTGCACCCTTTTACGCACAGCGCTATAATGTCAATACCGCGCTGGTAGCAGGACGAGGTTTCTGGGGTAACCTTAAGCAACTTAATGAAGGCCAGCGATCGTCCGTATACGCGCTAGTGAGCAAACAAAAGCGGGTCTTGCCACATATCAGCCACCTGCCTATCCAAGTGATGGGAAAAGTCGGCGCATCCCCAGAATTATACAGCAGTATAGATAGGGAAAAGTCATTTGGACAAGTTGTCGGGTTTAGTGGTTCTGCATTATCGTATGATCACCGCGTTGAAGTAGTCGGGAAACAGTTATTGGCCGTGCTCAATCATAGCTATTCGCTAACGGAGAACGGACTCCATTTACCTTTTCAATTTGTAATGCCCGATGATACGCGAGAAGCCTTCATCTTAGGAAATAACGATGCAGGAATATCAATTGTATCGTCAACAGGATGGCTTAATGATGTCGTTTTGGAAAATAATAGCTTGACTGTCCAAATTGGGTCGGACACGGAGTTAGTGATTCGATTCTCTACGAAGGTTTCCGAGATGTGGGTCGATGGCGAGAAACAGAAAAGTCAGTCAAAACTGGACGAAGGTCTATTAAAATACACTAGAAAAGCGGGAGAAACACTTAGGATAAACTGGGAATAATATCAAATAACATGATCAGGACGAAACGTATTTACAAACAACAGTTAATTTTTTTTATGACCATGCTTTGTCTGCTCAGCTGTAGCAAGACAACGGCCGTCGATGATGCCATCAATGGTCAAAGACTGGTCTCGGCGACAACCTTGCGCGCCCATCCAGGATATTATAGAATGGGGCTCTCTTTCGTAGCCGATAAAGCGGATGTGAGTCGCTGTGAAGTGGCTTGGGGTAATCCAAAGCAGCGTATCAATATTGATATACAGCAGTCTTCCAATGATACCATTTATACGGTTATCGAAGATTTGATGGAAGGTAAGTATACCTTTGACGTGATCACCTATGACGCTAACGGCGTGATCTCTGATCTCACGCTTCGGGTACATACTACCGTGTATGGTGATAATTACGCGGCTTCACTGACCAATCGCTCGGTACGGGATATATATTTTATCGGGAACACCATTCCGTATATCGAATGGTTGCCAACGGTCGGACAAGACTTAGGCATAGCGATAAGGTATCAGCGTGAGAACAATAGCCCGCGCATGAAATTTTCTGAACGAGCTGCATCTGTCGTCGAATTACCCGAATACAAAGCGGGGGGTATGATAACTTATCGCACGGCTTACTTGCCCGAACTCCACGCTATAGATACGTTGTATGCTGCCGAAGTGCAACTAGCAGCGCCTCCATACTACAGTAGCATAACGAATAAACATGTCGCGGAAAAATCGGGTCTGGTCAGCCAGATTGTCTCACAATCTACCATTAGTCTCCACGAGGGCGTAGATTATTCTACACTCCAATTTCAGAAAGCTGACCGGAACCCTGTTAGTCTTTTTATATTGGAGGCCGATCTAAACAACGGAAATCTGGGTTTAAGCACTTTGATGCCCAATAACGACACCCAATTTAGCCTTCAGACAGTTTTAGGCATGAGCCAGCACCGGGAGAATGCCGGGAGCCAGGTGGTGGCTGCCGTCAACGCAGATTTCTTTGATTGGTCCGGTTTGCCTTGGGGTCCCGTAATAATAGACGGCTCTATTGTGAAGGATTATGTCAGGGATGGAGCGGGTTCTACTTATATTGGGACGAGGAAAGATGGCAGCTTATCTATTGGCTATGCTTCTCCTCTGACAGCATTGGATTATCAACGCTTTCAAAACTTGGTGGGCGGCGGTGCACACATGCTATACAACAACGGTGTTAGGCAGGTCTTTAACGATACCGATCGCCATCCACGCACCATGGTAGGATTTACCGCCGATAAAAAAGTGTATTTCGTAGTTGTGGATGGACGACAGCCTTCCTATTCCGTTGGGATGACGATCGACGAACTAGCGTCGATCATCGGTAGTTTGGGTGTTACTTATGCCTTGAATCTCGATGGAGGAGGTTCCAGTACAATGGTTGTAAAACAAGATGGAAGCCTAAAAGTTGTCAATCGGTATTCCGACGCTTCACTAAGAGCCGTTGCAAACGCATTGGCTATTGTACATAAATAGCGATGTTGATGCAAAGGAATTTACGTAATTTTCTATTCTGAAAGTGAAACAATCTTGTTACGACAACAAATGTCTCCGCAGCAGAATCGCTTATTAGATCACTTAAACATTATTTAAATAAAAGACGGGGTTTATACGACCACTTCTGCGACAATAACGACAGGATAGCACATGACAGGAGAGCTCGTGAGAGTAGCTATACTTGTCACAGATTATAAATTTATAAGCATACGCCAATATGTACCAACTGTTTTTATTAATAAAAAATCCGAAAAGTGTTTTTTATTGTTCGATAATTTTATGTGTCGTCCTTCATTTAGCGAGCCACGCTTTATATTCCCCCGTACATGCCCAAGTTTTGGCAAGGCAAGAGACCGTTCCAATGTGGAAGCGGATTGATATTCCGTTGACGAGTGACAAAGTTTATGGTAACCCTTTTTTAGACGTGATGGTCGATGCTATTTTTACCCATGAAAGCGGTCAACAGATAGCTATACCCGGATTTTGGAACGGAGGGAATCAATGGATTGTGCGTTTCTCACCCAATCAACTTGGGAAATGGACCTATAGTATTCGTTCGAACGACAGTGCTAACGTCGCATTGGCAAAGGCGGGGGATCTTCTTGCTGTTGCTAATCATGGTAGTACTGAATTGGATCGTCGGGGCTTTGTACAGCTTTCATCAAATAATCGATATTTCACTTATTCCGACGGTCATCCATTTTTTTGGTTGGGGGATACCCACTGGCAGGCTCCGGATTACGAACGTTTAGATGCCAATAACGATCCCAATGCAGTTAATGGTCTTGGTCAGTTCAAAGATCTGGTGGAAAATAGGTTGCGAAAGGGCTTTAATATCTACCAAACATATCCTGACGCCGCGGAAAATGATGGCGGAGGCAACCCGCGACGCTTCAATTGGTGGGTGGACCGGAAGATGCTACTTACCGCTCCTGATGCTATTCAGGTAAACCCCGAGGCATTCCGAGAAAATTTTGACGTTATGATGGATTACCTTGCAGATAGGGGGATGACCATTGCTTTGGGTTTTGGCGTTCATCAGGCTAATGCCAATAAGATGCACCAACAGTCGTTATTGCATTGGGCGAGATACCTGGTTGCACGATATGCCGCTTACCCTGTGATCTGGATTACGGCTCAAGAAGTAAATGCCTCGCCGAAGGACGGTTCCTATGAAAAGTGGATGAAGGTTGCCCAGCTAATTAGTGAACTGGATGGTTATAAAAGACCCTTGTCCATGCATACGGATCGGGATTATCCGGGTAAATATCCTAGTTTTAATGAGATGAAAGATATCTCCTGGCACCAGTTCTGGGCGATGCAGGGAGGGCATCTTCATGATAACTCGGCGGAGAATCAATCGCAGGCCTATTACGAAAAATACTGGAATGCGACGCCGAGAAAGCCATTTATAGAAACCGAAGCCAACTACGAACAATTGCATTGGCCAAAGGCAATATCGGCCGATCAGGTTCGTGAAACGGCTTGGCGTGCGTTACAATCGGGAAGCTATGGGTATACCTATGGAGCATCAGGTATTTGGGCCATGAATTGGGAAGCCGGAGATGGGCAGGGATGGGAGACTTGGTCAAAATTGAGTTGGTATGAAGCGAAAGATTTGCCCGGGTCGTTCCAGATGGGGTATATGAAACAGTTCTATTGTGCGTTAGATTTCCATCTATTGGAGCCTCGCTTCGGAGACAACCAATATGTTAAGGAACTGGATCATAATCAGCATTTTCTTTCGTCTATTGGAGATAAAGTTTATGTATTGTATAGTAAAACGGGCAAAATATTGTCTGGTCGTATTGTCAATATGCGACCTCATGCTGCGTACGCTGCCTTTTGGTTCAATCCTCGAAAAGGTACGTATCATGCCGCTGCCGATTCTGTCGTGCGTCCTGACCGGGAAGGGGGGTATACGCTGCCTAATAAGCCCGACGATAAAGACTGGGTGTATGTACTGAGAATAACGAATAAATAGTTAATACTAAAATAAAAAAGACGCATAAAGCTTTGCGCCATTAGAAGATTATGAAAAGAGTCAATGTTCTTATACTTGTATTAGTAGTAGTAATTGCTGCTGCCTGTAGCACGACAAAAAAGAAAGACGATGATAAATTGATCGTTGCTGCCTATTATTTCCCTAACTATCATTCAGGAGATGCGCGGCATGCCGCTAACCCGGATAAAGGATCAGACTGGACCGAGTGGGAATTGGTGAAAAAAGCTGTTCCGCGGTTTGACCAACATCATCAGCCCCTAGTGCCTGAATGGGGATATTTAGACGAGAAGGACCCTAAAGTCATGGAGAAAAAAATTGATGCTGCGGTTGGACACGGAGTCAACTGCTTTATCTTCGATTGGTATATGTATGAAGATGGACCATTCTTGAACTTAGCCCTGGATAGCGGCTTTTTAAAGGCGAGGAATGCAACAGATATGGAGTTTGCTTTGATGTGGGCAAATCACGATTGGATGGATATTCACCCTTATAAACTCGGCGATCCACAGCGTATTCTCTATCCCGGAAAAGTGTCGCCTGAACGCTTTGAAGAAATCGGCGATTTTTTGATCGAAACATATTTCAAGCAGCCAAACTATCTGAAGATTGACGGTAAGCCGTATTTTTCGTTGTATGATGTGCAACGTTTCGTCGAAGGTTTTGGAAGTCACGAAGCAGCCCGCAAGGCTATGGATCGATTGCGAGAAAAAGCAGTAGAGGCTGGTTTCGAAGGTATTCATTGGAATATTGTAGCTTGGGGCAGTCCAATACTTCCGGGCGAGAAGGTTCCCGAAGATACACCTAGTTTAATTCGGGAGTTGGGTTTCAACTCAGCTACGTCTTATGTATGGATACATCACGTTGATCTACCCGAGAAGCAGACAGACTACGAACAAGTGAGACAGCATTATTTCACCCATTGGGATAGTGCGGCCAAAGAGTACGGTGTACCCTATTATCCAAATGTTACAATGGGATGGGACTCAACACCTCGCTGCGATATAAATACGCCGTGGCAAACAGATGAGTATCCCTACATGAATACGATAGGAAATAATACACCGGAAAACTTCGAAAATGCGCTACGATTGACTAAGGAGAAGCTTCTTCAAGATCCATCTGGTCCTCGTATGTTAAATATCAATTGCTGGAATGAATGGACTGAAGGAAGCTATCTAGAGCCGGACAAAGTAAACGGAATGGCATATTTGGAGGCTGTTAAGCGTGTTTTTGTTGATGAAAATTAAGCTTTAGCATTACTTCCGGTCTATATTATTAAGTAGTTTGACGATTTCATGTGTGGCAACAAGTAGCGCCGATGCATTATTTATTATTCCTCATTTTTTGAACACCGTATGTATTTACGTTGCCCATTGATGTATTGAATTATAGTCGGATTGATTGATATGAAGAAATGCTTTTTGTTTTGCCAAATCGTATAAATTATCACTAACTTGGACACTAACGGTTTTCAGTGCAGATCATGGGAAAATTTCGTCCGGTACAGATAGATCACTCACTCCTTGATGCTTTACGCATAGGGAGTGAGTCTGCATTAGATACGATCTTGAAAAAGCATGGTCGGAAGCTTCTGTATTTTGCGCAGTCTATCGTCAAAAAGCCGGAAATCGCTGAGGAAGTAGTGGTAGATAGCATGGTTAAGTTGTGGGAGCACCGCGAGACATTCGAAACTTCTGATAGTGTCAGTGCTTTCCTTTACGTTGTGATCAAGAACCTTGGCATAAATTATATCAAATCTTCGTATGCGTCCCGGGAATACGATTATGAACTTACGGAGACCCTCGAAAGTCTCGATCCAGATGCCTATGCCAAAATTGTTCGGACCGAACTCCTCCAATCCATCTATGATGAAGTAAGCAAGCTTCCCGAAAAGCAAAGGGAAGTATTCAAGTTGACATATTTTGAAGAGCTAGGGACAGAAGAGATTTGCGAAAAGCTAAACATGAGTGCTCCTGCAGTATTTACAAACCGCTTCCGCGCCCTAGAGAGTCTACGCCTTGTTTTCAAAGAAAAAAACATGTGGCTGGGTCTTGTCGTATTGCAAATGCTGTTGTCCAAGCACTGATAGATTTTATCTTATTTTTTCTGATCAGTCACGCTGGCACACCTTTAATCCCTTCCTGTTTTTTTTTTCAAAAAAAAACAAATGCATGTAAGATATCATTATTTCCCTTGTCATTGTATATAGAGCACCTTTTATAAACATGAAAAAAACTGATCGTGTCGTATATTTATTACGTCGTCATATAGAGGCAACATTAACTGAAGAAGAGCAACTGGAGCTGGATGATTGGGTTAATATATCTCCTGAGTACCGGCATTTGCTGGACACGGTTTCTGATCCGAAATTGCTGTTAAGCGCGTTGGTAGATTTCGAGGAGGTATATGGTGAAAATGAAAGCGGGGCGATAAAACGGACAAAGCGACGTATAAAGGAGCGTATCAACAAGGCAAGCTCAACGAAAAAAACGCGCTTGTATCGAATGAGATGGCAACAATATGCAGCCGTGATTTTTCTAATCCTGATAGCAGGAGTTGCCGTCTGGGAGGTCAATGGAGTTCGTAAAGTAGAAAGCCAGTCAGCTGTTGTGACGGATATAGAGCCAGGAGGACGAAAGGCGGTATTGACACTTGCAGATGGCCGGAAGGTTACCTTACGTGAAGACCAGGGATCCATTCTACTAGAAAATGGTTCTATGCACTACGCAGATGGCAGCACTGTGCTCGCGGATGGCGAAGTGAGTATCGCTGATACCGATTTCGTTTCGGTTTCTGTACCCAAAGGTGGAGTCTATCAGGTGGTCCTGTCAGATGGAACTGAAGTTTGGCTTAATTCTTCTTCTCAGTTGCGGTATCCTGCACGATTTGCTGGTTCAACAAGAGCAGTAGAATTGAAAGGGGAAGGCTATTTTGCCGTCCGTTCTTTGAACAAAGGAGGCCGGAGGTATCCCTTCGTAGTGAAGACCCGTCAACAGGAAATAGAAGTGCTTGGAACACAGTTCAATGTTTCGGCATATACCGATCAACGAGAGGTGGTGACCACCTTGGTAGAAGGCAGTGTGTCTATCATGCCAGAATACACCTCAGCAAATGCGTTTCTTCTGAAATCGGGATACCAATCGGCAGTGAGTATAAATGGCAGATCCATAAGACAGGTGAATACAAGCCAGTACACGGCTTGGAAAGATGACTTGTTTTATTTCAAAAATACATCCTTTGCGGATATGATGAAGCAGATTTCACGTTGGTACGACGTAGACGTCATATATAAGGGCAAGGTTCCTAAGGATACCTTTAGTGGCAAAATGAGCCGAAGCCTTTCGCTGATGACTGTCTTAGAACTGTTGAATTTGTCTAGCGTGAATGTACAGATAAAAGGAAAAAGTGTTGTCGTTAACTAAAAAGTATCTATTAACTAAAAACTAAACAATATGAAAGAAAGAAAACTTAGCAAAATTTAGGGAATATATCCATATAGGCAAAGGGGAAGCGCTACCAACACTTCCCCAATCGTTCAGATAAAGCCTCTTATAAACCAGCGTTACTAATTGATTATAAAATATCCAAACGTACAAACGTAATAATAAATTACGAATTGTGTCATTGGAAGATGATAAAAACACACAAAATGTATAACCAGTTGCTACGAATTATGAAACTAACTTCGTTGTTGTTATTGTATTCTAGTTTGCACGTAAGTGCGGCTTCGCTTTCGCAAACAATCACGCTTCGCGTCGAGAGCCGTCCTTTGGCGGCAATTTTAGAAGCAATAGAAAAACAATCAGGATACTATATTATCTACAATGATCGTTTTGTAGATCCCACTGCCAAAGTGTCTATTCATGCAAAAAATAGGCCTTTGGAAGAAGTCCTTACAACTATATTGAAGCCCTTATCACTCTCTTATTTTGTGAAGGACAAGACCATCGCTATCGTGCAGGGCGAGACTCAAAAAAAAGCCATATCCGTCGGCGTTTTAGCTGCGGATATTGAAGCGCCGAAACAACAGACAATTACAGGCCGGGTCACAGACGAACAGGATAATCCCATGGCCGGCGTCAGTGTAGCGTTGAAGACAGGGACGGGAGGGACGACTACGAATGGGAGCGGAAATTACACGCTTTCCGTGCCACCAAATACAGTGTTGGTGTTCACGTCCGTGGGGTACGTTGCTCAGGAAATCAACGTGGGCACGCGCACTCAGGTAAATGTACAGCTATCTATATTGGAAGCAGATCTGAACGAAGTCGTCGTGGTCGCGTATGGGCAGCAGAAAAAGATCTCAGTAACCGGAGCTATTTCCAGTGTAGGAACAAGCGAGTTGCGTAAAACGCCTTCATCTAGTCTAGCTGTTGCATTAGCCGGTAGATTACCGGGCCTCTCGTCTATGCAACGAGGCGGAGGACAACCCGGCAGGGATGATGCGACGATGTACCTTCGTGGCGCTGCTACCCTCAATGGCCAAGAACCGTTGATTTTGATAGACGGTGTTCCGCGTGATAATATCCGAACCTTAGATGCTACGGAGGTCGAATCGGTAACAGTTCTAAAAGATGCATCTGCCACTGCGGTATTTGGTGTCCGTGGTGCCAATGGTGTAATCCTTATCACCACCCGTAGAGGACAAGAAGGAAAGATGGAGCTGAACGCAAGTCTTGATCAGAGTTGGACTTCTTTTACGCGCGAACCTGAGCGTATAACGTCTCTCGAATACATGAATTTGGCTAATGAAGCCGCCCTAAATAGCGGTGCAGCACTGCCCTATAGTGAAGAGACGATAGCCCGCTATGCCGATCCGTTAGCTGGATTAGATCCTAATGCACCGAATTATGATGAGCAAGTCCAAATACGGAATTACATGTATCCCAACCATGACTATTACCGGCAGTTGATTGCTAGAAACACACCGCAAAGTCGCGTCAATGTAAATGCACTAGGGGGGACGGAAAAGCTCAGCTATTTTGTCAACGGCGCTTTTTTACATCAAGGAGGTAATTTAAATACGCAGCCTGAATCTGTTTTGGGCTACGACCCTTCATCTCATATGCAACGATATAACTTTCGTTCAAACCTCGACTATAAGGTGAGCAAATACGTTAAGTCATTTCTCAACATCGGTAGCTATATTGAACGTGTAAATATGCCGTCGGCGGGCGTGTATGGCGGAGATACAAACTGGATGATACGCGATTTGATATCTCAGGCGCATTCTATGCGCCCCATAACGCCGGGTCCTCTTACTATTGATGGATTTGGAGTGGAACCGGGACAAGTCGTTTACCCAGCTTATCTCGACCGTTCCCCTTTTGAGGTTATGAATAGAAGAGGCTATCAGCATGAAGTCAGGTCAAATTTAAACGCGTCGTTCGGTGTAGACGTGTCGTTAGCAAGTATTGTAAAAGGGTTGAGCGTTAAAGGAATGATATCCTATGATACGCGTGCGACTACCATTATGGAAGCCCGTAAACAGGAAAGATTATATCTTGCGCAGGTAGACCCGGTTGCCAATACCTTAAACTACGCGGTTAGCCGGGGCGAAGAGACAATGCTCGGTCTATCCAAAAGAACAGATTCCCGTTATAACATCAACATGCAAGGATCCTTAAATTATAACAGAACATTTGCGGACAAACATGACGTAGGTGCTATGTTTTTAGGACAAAGGGATTATTGGGAGTCCACGCTAGCCGAAATACCATTCAATGTAATTGGTGTTGCCGGACGCTTTACTTATGCATATGATAATCGTTATCTTGCCGAGTTCAATGTGGGATACAACGGTTCCGAACAATTTGCTCCGAGTAGCCGGTTCGGCTTTTTCCCAGCTGCGTCCGTGGGTTGGGTCGTAACAAATGAGAAGTTCATGCCAACTATTAACTGGTTGGATCAATTAAAGTTTCGGGCTTCATACGGAAAAGTTGGTAACGACCGTATCGGAAATTATCGCTTTTTATACATGTCCAATACACAGATGGCCACTGGAGGTCCGTTACCCAGTCTAGGTAGGGGGCAGACCGTAACCCAAGGCCTGCTGGCCAACCCTAATATCAGTTGGGAAGTAGCGTTGAAGCAAAACTACGGGGTCGACTTCGGACTGTTCCAAAGCCTGAATGTTGCACTTGATTATTTTGTAGAGAACCGTAGTGATATCCTGATTGGACGTCAATCTGTACCGACTTTACAAGGTGTTCCATTAGGGAATATTCCACGAGTGAATATGGGAATCGTTAATAACAAAGGGTTCGAGATTGAATTAAACTACAAGAAAACGATAAGCGAAAAACTCCGGATTAACTTGATGGCTAATTATGGACGAAACGAGAACATCGTTGAGTTTATGGATGAGCCTATCCGGGATGAGTCATACATACATCGCTACCGGCAAACAGGATATTCTTTAGGGCAATCCTGGGGTTATAAAATAGATTATAGCAATGGAAATGGCATGTTCAACTCGAAAGAAGAGTTGGATAGTTATTTAGCAGAAACAACTTATGGCTTTGGTAGCCCACGTTTGGGAGATTTTAAATACATGGATTTTAATAAGGACGGCGTTGTAGATGATAAGGACCAGGTTCCCCTCGGCTTTAGCTCCATACCAGGCGAAACGTACGGCTTCGGATTATCGGTAGCTTATGGCGGATTTGATGTATCCGTTTTTTTTCAGGGTGTAGGGCGCTACGCTGCAGCATGGACAGCTAACCAAGGGGTCCATGAATATCTGTATGGGGGTACTTATTACGGTTATCATACCTCCGCATGGACACCCGAACGCTACGCAAACGGCGAACAAATTACTTACCCAGCCCTCAGTACAGGAAATAGCACAAACCATACGAATAACGATTTTTTTGTCGTGAATAGATCGTATTTGCGATTGCGCAACATTGAATTAGCGTATACCTTGCCAAAAAAATGGCTCCAATCAATTGGTGTTGAAGCTCTTCGGGCTTATGTCAGCGGATATAATCTAGCGCTTTGGGACAAGCTTCCGATGAACCATTTAGATCCCGAGTATATAGATCCCTTAGGTTATCCGGTGCCAAAAACATGGAATATGGGCCTGAATGTTACTTTTTAAAGAAACCGAGAAATGATATTAACAATGAAAAAACATATAACAAAGTTAATCGTGCTCTTAACGTGTTTAGGCATGTTTGCCTCTTGCAACAAAGCATTGGAGATGGCGCCGGATGGTCGTCTTTCGCTGGATGATGTTTTTGCCGATAGCGAACAAGTAGCTGCGTTTTTAAACTCATGCTACAGCAACATTCCCGGGAAGGGTTTTGGATATTACTTTTTTAGCAGAGGCCCCGTCGTGTGGAGTGACGAAGCTTGGGATACTGACGCGGAGTCCGCGGCCTCTTTCATGGCAGGAAGGCTATATAATGGAAATGCTTCGGCAGCGAATCATCCAATAGTAAACGTCAGTGACAGCCGCGGTAACGGGAACTATTGGGATCGCTATTGGGCAGCGATTCGAAACTGTTCGGAGTTTATCCAACGCATAGACGATGCTGTTGTCAGCAACCCCGCCGATAGGCAGCGTTGGAAAGCCGAAGCGCATTTACTTCGGGCTTATTACTACCATGAATTGCTCAAGTGGTATGGTGCTGTATTGCCGATTATGCGGGAACCCTATGCGTTTGACGGCGATTTCAGTCTCATTGAGAAAGCGACGTATAAGGAATTGGTAGATTTTATAGTGGAAGATTGCGACGTAGCCCTTTCAACACCTGAACTCCCTTGGCGGATTACGATGGCAGCAGAAGCGCATCGTATAACTAAAGCTGCCGGCGAGGCCATTAAATCCAAAGTCATCCTCTTTGCTGCAAGCCCACAGAACAATGACGGGCAAGATCTGTGGACTGAAGCCTACGAGATCAATAAGCAATCCTTGGAAAATCTTCGCCAGAACGGCTACGTCCTATACGATAAAGTGAATTTTCCACAAACCTATTTGTCCGATTTGTCACATATTGGCCCGGTAAAAGATGAAAATGCGTCCCGCTATAACGAGTATTTTACACGAGAAATGCAGTTCTCGCAAACCCCTGTAGACAGGGAGACGATTTATCAAAGTTACTTGAGTCATGATCAAACGGCTCATTTGGATGGCGTCGGTGCGCAGAATGGTTATAAATCTGGCACATGCCCCTCGCAGGAGCTCGTAGATGCATACGAAACGATAGACGGCCAGCCCGTGTTAAATCTTGAGCGTCCTTATTTGGATGAAAAGCATCTTGAACCAAACTATAATACAGAAAATAGTCTATATAATCCGGCTGACCCCTATGCAAACCGCGATCCGCGCTTCTATGCCTCGATTTACTATAATGGCTCTAAGCGTTATGCGTTTTGGAATTTTGCGGAAGCGCCCGGATCTGTGGAGAATTTCCCTGCTCCGATAGGCGCCAGAACTAGGGTAATAGCAACTTGGATGGGTGAACCTCAAACGGGTATCAATCCGACAAAAAGAAGCGCCACTAGAACAGGCTACTACCAACGAAAATTCTTGCACCCTACCGCCGGAACGAATCAAATCGTTTGGGGTACACGAACCAAGCTTTTTCGCTTAGGAGAGGTCATACTGAATTTTGCCGAAGCAGCGGCGGAAGCAGGTCATTTGGACGAGGCACGAACAGCCGTGAACGAGATCCGTAAACGTGTGGGGATGCCGTCGTTGCCTACAGGTTTAAGTAAAGAAGAACTTATCCTTCGGGTTAGGAATGAGCGTCGTGTGGAATTGGCTTTAGAAGAAAATAGATATTTTGATGTGCGAAGGTGGACAAAACCTAACGAAGATCTGGAAAAAACAGATCGATGGATTACGGCTATGGAAATAAGCAGAGGTCAAGACGGTACTTTTACGTATAAGAGAAGACTGGTGCGAGAAGGTGGAAGACAAAATTATACCAACAGATTTCTGTGGCTACCAATTCCATTGAATGAAGCCAACAGGCTCAGGGCGATAACAGGAGATAATTGGCAAAATCCAGGATGGTAAAACTAGAAAAAGGTATACAAAATGATAAATTATAAAATTGTATTCAAGACATCCGTTCTCCCGCTGGTTGTCTGTCTCATGACAACCGTCTCATTCGCGCAAAGCGACGCCGTGACAATCAAGGGAAGGGTAATAAACGAATATCAGCAACCGTTGAATAACGTTGTGATCAACACGGAGCTCGGCAAAAATGGTACTTCTACTGACCGTGATGGAAATTTTGAATTGTCCATTTCTGATGGTAGTACCAGGATAAGATTTGAAAGCCTGCAGTACCGTACAAAAGACACAACTGTTACTGGTATAAGCAATATATTCACATTGGTGATGGTACGCGATATCCACGGTGTGGACAAGCGAATAGATTTAGGATATAGCCATACAAGCCTCGGGGAGCTAACGGGAAGCGTGTCGACCGTTTCCGGGACGGTGTTGGAACGACATCCTGTTGCTAATCTCGACCAAACGTTGTCTGGACGTTTAGCAGGGCTAACGTCTCCAGAAATATCATCGGAGCTGTCTCGGGCGAATACCAACTTATTTGTAAGGGGTATCTCAGCGGGAAGACAGTCTGAACCACTTATTGTTATCGACGGGCTACCAGTTTCTTACAATAGTAGCCAATCGTTAACCCACATCACCCCGAGCGAAATTGAAACTATATCTGTGTTAAAAGATGCTTCTACACAAGCTATCTATGGTATACAGGGGGCTAATGGGGTTATTGTAGTTAAAACTAAGCGGGGGAAGAAAGGGGCAATCACAGTAAATGGACGAGTAGATCAGTCTTTTCAGCAAGTAATTACTAAGCCGATATTCTATTCGTCAGCAAAATATGCCGAACTTAGGAACCTGGCAGGGTTTAACGATGGAATGGGAGAATTTAGCCAATTTAGCGCAGAACAGCTAGAACACTTTCGAACAGGCGATCTTCCTGATCTGTATCCAAACAACAACTGGTATGATCGATACGTAGAAGATTACGCAACTATGCAACGTGCAGGCGTGAATGTAACAGGAGGGAATGACCGTGTATCTTATTACTCCAACGTGAACTTTATGCATCAGGGGGGGCAGTTCAAGACCGATCAGGACGAATATAGCACAAACACTAAAAACATATGGGTCAATTATCGATCGAATGTGGATTTGCGCTTTAACGATTATTTACAAGGTTATGTGCGGCTTAGCGGAAATATCAAAAGAGAAAGGACTCCTGGTAATGTGTCCAGTGCGACCGTTTACAGCAGCATTTTCCAATTACCATCAACGATGTATGGCCCGCTTACCCCTGAGGTCATAGATCCGACTAACGGAGAGGTGTCGCACGTCGGAAATGAGGTTATAACGACCGAAAGGGTAGGGGCGCCAACCTATGGGTTGCTCAATCGTAGTGGATATACCAACCATACGACTACTAATATTGTTTCGCAATTCGGTCTAGACCTCGATATGGGATTCTTAGCGGAAGGACTTAACCTATCTGGCCTTTTCGCTTACCAGACGCATTCTATGGGAAGTTTACGTACGCTACAGGATTTTGAACGATATCAACGGAAAGACGACTGGAATGTGCTGGATTTTACTAAAAAAGGTGGAGAACAAAACACACCGCTACGATATGAAAAGGGACAAACCTATTACTATAATTTAACCTATAAAGGCCAACTTGACTATCAACGTCGATTCGGAGCACACAGTATTAATGGGACAGCCTATATGTTGTTCCAAGATCTGAGCAAAAGTAACACCACTTCCCCTGAATTATTGCCATACAAACGGCTGAGTACAGGTGCGGAAGTCAATTATAACTATAATAACCGATATTTCTTTAAGGCCGTCACGGGATATGCTGGATCAGAACAGTACGCGCGTGCCTACCGCTTTATCTTTACACCGGCACTGGGAGCTAGCTGGCTTGCTTCCAATGAACGCTTTTTGGAAGAGCAACGTGCATGGCTTTCCCTCCTCAAACTGCGTGGTTCCTGGGGGAAAACAGCGAATGATCAAAGCGATTTGTTGCGGTTTGCCTACCTCGACAATATTACAGTAGGCGGGGGGGGAACCTTAGGCTATTTGCAATATGTTACCAATGAACTCCAGATCGGAAACCCTATGATACAAGCCGAAGTTTCAACGAAAACAAACATAGGTATCGATTTAGGATTGTTTAACGCAATTACCCTTACGGCAGATTTCTTTAAGGAGCGTATGGAAAATATGGTGGTAGGTGCCATAGCAGCGATACCGTCTTATCAAGGTGTTCCATTGTCAAATTACCCAAAAGTTAACGGAGGGATCTTCGAAAATAAAGGGTATGAACTAGGATTGCGCTATGAGAACGTCCTCAATGCCCGTTCTTCTTTCTATATACAAGGATTATATTCCTACAATAAAAATACAATTGTTCACTCCAATGAGGCGTTTAGGACAGATGATTTTGCTTACAGAAAAAGAGTAGAAGGGTTCTCGCATGGACAGTCGTTCGGCTATCTCGTCGATAATAGCAATGGCAACGGTTTTTTTAATTCACAAAGTGAAATTGAAGCATCAAACTTAGATTATGGCTTTGGAACACCTCGTGTAGGCGATCTAAAATACCGCGATCTAAACGGCGACGGCACGATTGATGAACGAGATCAAGCACCCCTGGGATACGGGGCTATCCCACGCATAAACTATTCTTTTGCAGGAGGTCTATCACACGGAGCGTTTGATGTACACTTTATCTTTCAGGGGTTAGGCAAATATGCTTCAAGCTACACTGGAGCCGGTATATGGGAAACCGAATTCGATGGGATTTTCGGATCGTTACACGAGAATTCGTGGACTGCGGAACGGTATGAAAGCGGGGAGAAAATTACGTGGCCAGCGTTGTCGTTAGCGAAGTCTGTTAATCATGAAAATAGTGATTTTGTTCTTTTCAACCGTTCCTATTTAAGGTTGAAAAACGTCGAAATTGGCTATACATTGGGAAAGGAGAAATTGAGGATGGGAAGTGTGAATGAGATTCGCTTCACACTAAGTGGTCAAAATCTAATAACCTGGGACAAAATGAAGTCGAAGGATTTCGGGCCTGAGGGCGGCGGCTTCCTCGCGATCCCAGCCTATCGGGTGTATAGTGTTGGTGTTAATATTGTTATGTAAGAAACTGTAAGATGAAAGCAAACGTAAAATTAAAAATTGTTATTTGCCATGCGATGTTAAGCCTCCTGCTTTTCTTCGGCTGTCAGAAACAACTCGACTTGCCGTCGGATGGACGTATCACCCTAGACGAGATATTCAACGACTATAACCATACGCGAGGGTATCTTAATTCGTGTTATGGTTATGCACCAAGACCGTATATGGATCGGTCGTCTTTTACCGACGAGTCACAAGACGCAGATGATATTACACCAGGCTCTAAATACAACCTTTGGTACCGAGGTGCTACGACCGTTTCCTCATTTCCAGACCATTCGGCAGATGGTAGCCCTTGGGCACAATTATATGAGGGGATACGTAAATGCAATGTTTTCTTAGAAAATATTAAGGGTGGATCAGTATACGTTTCTGAAGAGGAAAAAAGCGGGTGGATTGCGCAGGCGCATACCTTGCGGGCACTCTATTACCTGCAGCTCATTAAAAGATATGGTGCGGTTCCTTTTTTTGACAGGCCGTTGCCAGTCGGGTACGATTTCTCGCAAGACAAGAAGTCTTCTTTCTCCGATATTGTTCGTTTCATCCTACAGGATTGCGATGAAGCATTGAAAATTCCAGATACGCGAGACGGCTTCTCCTGGGCAATTTATGATAACCAGGCTGGAAAGATGACTCGAGCGGTAGCCTATGCAATCAAATCTCAGGCTGTCACCTATGCAGTAAGCCCGTTGTGGTCAGACGGTTCATTTACCTGGGAAGACGCCACGCAGATCAATGCAGAAGCTTTGTCGCAGTGCTTGGCAAACGACTATCGGCTGTTCAATGTAGAGCCCGCTTCCGGCGGGGCGCCAAATCCCTATGGGCTTTATTTTGTTACTTCTTCAAACGATCAACGATCAGTCGACAAAGAAACAATCTACCAGCTTGGCATCCAAATGCAGGTTTGGCGTTATGCCGGTCTGCCAACTATTGCGGGGATGGAGCGCGCAGGACCCAATCCCACGCAAGGTTTGGTAGATAGCTACGAAATGGCAAATGGCGAGCCCCCGATTATAGGATACGAAGACAGCCAGCGAATGGTTCCAATCATTAACGCAGCTTCAGGCTATGATCCGAATAACCCTTATGCGGGAAGGGATCCCCGATTTTATGCTTCTATTTACTACAATGGTGCTCCCCGATATTTTAACGCTGCCAATGAGTTTGTTGAAACTTACGTAGGCGGCGATGAAGGGATCTCCACCACAAACAGAAGACATACGCGGACAGGTTATTATCTTCGCAAATTTAGCAATCCCGGCTCCGGGCAGAATAATAATGCAGACGGTGCCACCCGCCTTTTTCGCCTGGCGGAACTGTACTTAAATTTTGCGGAGTCTGCGTATCAATCTGCCGGGCCTGATGTTGTTATCCAAGCATCCAATATTGGTATCAGTGCCCGAGATGCGGTTAATGCCGTTCGTGCGCGCGCCAAAATGCCCCCTTTACCTGGAGGATTATCTGCCGAACAATTTGAGATACGGTATAGGAATGAACGTAAGATAGAGATGGCTTTCGAGGAGCATCGCTATTTTGACGTACGCCGATGGAAAATCCTTGCCGACACCGATCAATTTGTTACCGGTATGCGGATCGAAATCGAAAATGGGGAACTTGTTTATAATCGGTTTAAATTTGCCGACAGGAATTCCTCCAGCGATAAATATTTATTATACCCTATTGATCAAGCCGAGGTGAACAAAATGTTTCAGTTGACCGGGCAAAACTGGCAAAACCCCGGGTGGTTAGAGTAATCCATAATTTTCCAGAACGTGCGATCACACGAAAAAAGATCCAAGGCGGAAAAATTGTTTTTGAGTTACCTTTGGTAACTATAGCTTTAATGAATAAATAAGTGTTCTTATGAAAATACAAATTAACAGCTTGTTACAGTATCGTTCTTATGCAATCCTGATACTGGGTTTAATGTTCGGGAATTTTATAAACGCTCATGGGACGGGCGGAGCAAGTAAAAAACATATTGTGGATCTGGTTGAAACAGAGCCCGCAGGAAAGAAAAAAAAGGTAATACATATTCTCGCTATAGGGAACAGTTTTTCTGCCGACGCGCTGGAAACACATTTTTTTGGTATTGCGCAAGCAGCCGGGGTACGTGTTATTATTGGTAATCTAGCAGCGCCAGGTGCACCTCTTGATTTTCACGTCAAAAATTTTGAAACGTCTGCTAACCCATATCTCTATACGAAGATTGTATTGGACGGAACGAAGACGGTTACTAGGAATGCATCATTTGGAATGGCATTGAAAGACGAGAAGTGGGATTACATTACCTTTCAACAAGTCAGTCACTATGCCGGTAAATATGAAACCTTTGGCGAGAATCTACCAAAACTCGTTAACTATGTTCGCGACAGCATAAAGTATGACGGCGTGAAATTTGCTCTTCATCAAACGTGGGCGTATGCCGAAACCTCAAACCATCCAGGTTTTCCAAACTACAATAATGATCAGTTGACCATGTATAAAGCGATTGTTAAGGCGGTCAATCAAGCAGCAAAATTGGTAAAGATTAAGACTATTATCCCGGCAGGCACGGCAATACAGAATGCACGAACATCGGTAATGGGAAGCGATTTAACCACCGACGGATTTCATTTATCTCCCTCAACAGGGCGCTACATTGCTGCCGCGGTGTGGTTTGAAAAACTTACCGGACAGGATGTTATAGGAAATCCATATAGTCCGGCAGGAATCGGTTCGGAAGAGCTAGCCATCATGCAAAGGGCAGCACACGCCGCTGTAAAAAAACCGGATACCATAACCGTTATTCAGCCTGTTAGCAAGACATCTAAAAAATTAAACATCGCTAATTAGACAATGAGATACATCATTTTGTTTTGTTTGCTGCATACAGCAGGGCTAAGTTTCGCGTCGGATTTAAAGCCGGTGAATCTTCGAGTAGAATACAAGGATCGCCCGTTTGTGGATGAAAGAGTGCCTCGCCTCAGTTGGGAGCTAACCGCTAAAAAGCACAATCAGTTTCAATCTGCATATCAGGTTATCGTAGCGTCATCATTAAAGAAACTGAAAAGAAACGAAGGAGATTTATGGGATAGCGGCAAGCAAACGTCTCAGGCCACCAACCAGATCGTCTATGATGGAGTTGCACTGTCTTCCAGACAAAGAGTGTGGTGGAAAGTCAAGGTGTGGGACGCGAACAATCGGCAGGGTAAATGGAGCGAGGTTAATCACTGGGAGATGGGGTTGCTTAATCAGTCCGATTGGCACGCAAAGTGGATTGGTTATGATTTAAACCACCTTGCAAAAGGCGGAACGTATCATTTGCCGCCGTCACCCTACCTGCGCAAAGAAGTTCGCGTTCAAAAAGAAGTCCGGGTCGCGCGTCTATATATCAGTTCTTTAGGTCTTCACGAGTTCTATATCAATGGCGATAAAGTAGGTAGGGACTATTTCGGATCGGGCTGGACAGATTACGATATGCGGGTGTACTATCAGGTTTATGACGTTACAAAACACCTGCAACAGGGGGGCAACACGTTTGGCGCCGTACTTTCTAACGGTTGGTATGCCGGTTATCTCGGGTACGCGCTATTTGTAGGAAGTCCACAAGTCCGTGCATTCTATGGAGATTTTCCGTTGTTGAAAGCACAGGTTGAGATCCAGTATTCCGATGGAAGTAGCGATATTATTTCGACCGATGAGCAATGGAAGGCATCTGCTGGTGCGCTGATGGAGTCAGATTTTCTCCAAGGCGAAACATATGACGCTACCAAAGAAATGGCGGGATGGGATCGGCCCAGATTTGATGATACAGATTGGAGGCCGGCTCAGGTGATGGAAGATAACAGCACAAGGAAAATACAACTTTATCCTGGAGAGCCGGTAAGGGTCGTCGAGGAACTGCCTATAAAGTCGATAAGGCGTTTGGATAATGGTAAATATATAGTGGACTTTGGTCAGAATTTTGCGGGTATTATACGCGCACGTATGCTCGGTCAAGCCCATGACACCCTGGTATTCCGTTATGGAGAGATGCTGCACCTTGATGGTACCTTGGTGACCGAAAACCTGCGCAGTGCGCGGGCGACAGACACCTACATCTTAAAAGGGAATCCGGAGGGCGAAGTATGGAGTCCGCGATTCACCTACCACGGATTCCAATACGTAGAAATTACAGGATTAAAAGAGGCCCCGGCTGCAGATTTTTTAGTGGGACTAGCACTTAGTTCGGATCTCGAAACAGCAGGTTATTTTGAATCAGATAATGAGCTGTTGAATAAGCTCTATCGTAATATCGTCTGGACTCAACGGGCAAATTATTTGGATATTCCTACCGATTGCCCACAGCGTGATGAGCGTTTGGCATGGACCGGGGATGCGCAGGTATATATTCGTTCTGCAGTTTACAATAACAACATTGCTGCTTTCCACACCAAATGGATACAAGATTTAAATGATGCGCAATGGCCTAATGGGGCGTTTCCTATTTATGCCCCAATGCCTGTTAACAAAGCGGGGATACCCGCCATACGAAGTTCAGATACCTATTCTCCAGGTTGGTCGGAGGCAGGTGTCATTTGCACCTATGAAATATTCCGCGCGTATAACGACCTTCGAATGGTAAAGCGTTCATTGCCCTACATGGTGAAGTTCATGGATTTTTTAGCTACTAAAGCGAACAATCTGGGTGTTTTGCCGGAGGGGATCTTCGAAGAGATTGAACCCAATGGAGGCTTTGGTGACTGGCTGTCGATCGGTAAAAAAACAAGCCCGGATTTGTTGGCCACACTCTACTATTTCTATTGTGCGAAGCTCATGAAAGAAATGTGTGAAGCGATCCAAGAAGACGAACTTACGCAACGTTACGGTAAAACTGCGGAAATCATTCACAGTGGATTCCTAGCTCACTATACAGATGCCGGTAAATTTAAGACAGACTCCGCTCGATACGGTGACGGAGCAGGATACGTCGAAGGGCAAAACGGGTTTTCAGGACATACGCAAACGGCCTATGCAAACGCTATTTACATGCTTATATTAGAAGAGGAAGATCTGGAATATGCTGGTAGACTTTTGCGACAGCTAGTGGAAGAAAACGATGATAAACTGACTACGGGCTTTTTAGGTTTTAAGCCTTTATTGCCAGCGTTGTCGCGTACCAACTCATCAGATAAAGCGTACAAACTCCTGCTCAGTACCGAATACCCGTCGTTGGGATATGAGGTTGTGAATGGAGCTACTTCTATTTGGGAGCGCTGGGATAGCTATACAAAAGATCAAGGCTTTGTACATAACGCAGCGATGAACTCCTTCAGCCATTATGCTTTTGGTGCGATCAACGAATGGATCTTTGAGTATATGATAGGTATCAAACCTATTGATCGTGGTTTTCGCTCTTTTACGATCAAACCCGAATTACCGCCGAAAAATATCCCATTAAAAAGTGTAAAAGGTACATACCACTCTATTGCAGGTCGCATTCAGGCCGCATGGCGATATGAGGATAATGTTCGGATCCATGAGCTGGAGATACCGGTAAATACCACTGCTTACTTCTATATCGAGGCTCGTTCTTTGGAGGATATATATATCAATGGAAAAGTACTCGGGCTAAGTGAATGGGCATCTTCAGTTGAACAAGTAGGTGTACAATATAAATTACAGCTTGGATCCGGAAAGTACACGTTTAAGATTAACCAACATCCATAATGAAAGGAGTCGTAACCAAAATGATTAGTTCCTTAACACTTTAAACGGCATAACCCGTATGATAATTGACAACGAAAGTTCAACACCCGCAAAGTTCAAAAAGAAACCTAAATTTTATCAACTGCTTTATGTCCAAGTCTTATTTGCAATAGTGGTCGGTGTGTCACTGGGGCATTTTTATCCAGCTTTGGGAGAACAAATGAAGCCGCTTGGTGATGGTTTTATACAATTGATTAAAATGATTATTGCTCCGGTTATCTTTATCACTGTCTCAACAGGTATTGCATCGATGAGTGATATGAAAAAAATAGGTCGTGTCGCGGGCAAATCTTTTATTTACTTTATCACGTTTTCTACATTGGCACTGATACTGGGACTAATTGTAAGCAACCTAGTGCAGCCCGGTAAGGGATTGAATATAGATCCCGCTACATTAGACTTCAACAGTGTTTCGGATTATGTGACCAATGCAAGAGACTCGAGTCTGCTGAATTTTGTGTTAAATATAATTCCGCAAACACTCATAAGCCCCTTAACTGGTACCAATATATTGCAGGTATTGTTTACCGCGATCTTATTTGGTGTAGGCATTTCGTTAACATTAGATAAAAGCAAACCTGTTCTCGATTTTTTACATGCGCTTGCGTATCCAATATTTAAAGTTGTTAGTATTTTAATGAAGTTGGCTCCAATTGGTGCGTTCGGCGCAATGGCCTTTACCATCGGCAAATATGGGTTAAGTTCTATGAGTAATCTGGTGATGTTGGTCGCTACATTTTATATGACCTCGGCCTTCTTTATAGCTTTTGTATTAGGGGCCGTAGCGCGGTACAACGGATTTTCAATTTTTAAACTATTAAGATACCTCAAAGACGAGCTATTGTTAGTTTTGGCGACTAGCTCTTCAGAATCGGCCCTTCCGTCACTCATGCAGAAAATGGAAAAAGCGGGCTGTGCGAAGCCCGTTGTAGGGCTGGTCGTTCCTACAGGCTACTCCTTTAATCTGGATGGAACGAACATCTATATGACGCTTGCCGCATTGTTTATTGCACAGGCATGTAATATTGATCTCAGCCTCGAACAACAGATCCTGTTGTTGTTAGTTGCGATGCTGAGTTCCAAAGGAGCCGCAGGAGTATCTGGAGCAGGCTTTATCACGCTGGCGGCTACATTAGCTGTAGTGCCTGAAGTCCCCATAGCCGGTATGACGCTGATATTAGGTATAGATAAGTTTATGTCCGAATGTCGGGCACTTACTAATTTAGTCGGTAACGCAGTGGCGACTGTTGTCGTTGCGAAATGGGAGAATCAATTAGACGTGGAACAACTTGACGCGGCCTTGAAATAAGCAAGTTTGTTAGCAACAAAAAGGCTGGTGTTTTTCCCCTAATAAAACATAGCATAGAGCAGTTTGTAAATTCGAAGCGTTTATTTAGGTTTGTGGTGAAAAAATACCCGCTTGAAGTCTCTTCTCACTCAATTTTAAGCATGGAGTAGTAATACAATTAATCGGATATTGTAAACAAATCGGACGATAAGCTGTTAAATAAATTCGGGTGTAATCCACAAAATGTAGCATAGTTTATGATCTCTTCACAACAAAAAACAGGGGCTTCAGATCAGCCGAATGGATTTTTACTTTTTTTACGAGGCAGTGGAGAATGTGCACGTCACCTAACAAGCCTTGACTGGGAGCGTACCGAGCTTGGTGCCATAGCTAACTGGCCACCCGCATTAAAGCAAGCAACGGCTACGATGCTAAGCAGCAACGTTCCAACCCTTCTGTGTTGGGGCAGTTCCTTGATACAATTGTACAATGCACACTTTGAGTTTATATTAGATCACTACTTTCTACAGGCGCCTATTTTAGGCATTCCGGCCGAGCAGACGTTTCGTTCCGATTGGCATGCCTTCAGTCCTCTTTTTACGAAGGCTTTGCAGGGCGAGGCCAGCGAATGGAATCAGTACAAAGTAAAGAAAGGCAAACACGACGCGCTAGCCGACTGCTATTTTGATATATCTTTTACCCCTATAAGAGACGAGCTTGGTAAAGTACAGGGTGTAGGTGTTACATTTGCCGATCGCACGCCGGCGGTACAGGAACTCAAGACACTGCGGTCCTATAAGCAGAATGTTGACTTAATGATTCACCAGGCTCCCGTAGGTATCTGTATTGTTATTGGGACACCTTTACGCACGATCGAGGTGAACGACGCATTCGTGGAAATCACCGGCAAGCAACGTGAAGATTTCTTTCGCCTTCCGTATTGGGACGTCAATGCTGAAATCAGGGACGTGTACGAACCTATCTCGCTTCGCGTAATTCAGACGGGTCAAAGCTATCAGGCCAAAGAGCACCGGGTTACCCTCATTCGTAACGGCATACCCGAAACTGTTTACGTTGATTTCGTGTATGAGCCGCTTCGTGACACAGGAGGACAAATTATCGGTCTTATGATTGTTGCTATCGATGTAACCGCAAAATCCACTGCACAACAAGTGTTGGAACAGACGAACGAGGAAATGGCGGCCATCAACGAAGAAATAGCTTCCGCTAACGAAGAACTAATCACTACCAATGAAGACTTGGAATTTACCCAACGTAAGTTACATATATCGTTAGAAAGGCTCACGGAAAGCGAACATCAGATGCGCGAAATGGTAGAACGGGCTCCTTTTCCAATCGGCGTATATATTGGCAAGGAAATGCGTATAACCCACGCGAACCAGGCAATCAAAGATGTCTGGGGAAAAGGTGACGAGGTTGTAGGGAAAATGTACGCAGAAGTGTTGCCCGAACTGGCAGACCAAGAAATCTATCCGCAGCTTGATAGCGTCTATTCAACTGGTATTCCATTTCATACACGCAATCAGCTCGTCGTCCTGCATATCGAGGGCAGACCTCAGGATTTCTATTTTAATTATAGTTTTACGCCGCTACGCAATCATGAAGGCCAGATATACGGAGTCATGAATACGGCAGCCGATGTGACTGACCTTTATCAGGCCAAACAAAAGGTCGAACAGAGCGAACGGAATTTTTACAATATGATACAACAAGCTCCAGTCGCCATGTGTTTACTTCTGGGACCCGAGCATACCGTTGCACTGGTCAATGATGCCATGATCGATATATGGGGCAAAGCCAGAACCGAGGTGTTGCACCGCCCGCTTTTCGAAGCATTGCCCGATGCGCGGAAGCAGGGGTTGGAAGAAGTTATGGCGCAGGTGTATAATACGGGTATACCTTATCAGGCTATAGAGCAGCCAGTGTCTCTTATCCGTCACGGGGTACCTGATGTTGTATATCAAAGCTTTGTATACCAGCCTTATTATAATGCAGATGGATCTATTCTTGGCGTATTGGCTATTTCGGTTAACGTCACCGAGCAGGTTACAGCTCGCTTAGAACTCGAGCGGGTCTACGAGCAGTCGCGTCTAGCCAAGGAAGCTGCTTCCTTGGGTACCTTCGATTTTAATGTTTTAACCGGTATACTCGAGTGGGATAGGAGATGTAGGGAGCTTTTTGGGGTGACTCACGATCGTCCTGTAACCTTAGAAAAAGATTTTAAAGAAGCGCTACATCCCGACGATGTGGATCGTGTTTTCTGGGCAATATCGAGGGCAATGGATGAAGAGCGCTCCGGTGGCATATATTCCACAGTGTACCGTACCATTACGGGTGCTAATCGGCAAGAACGTTGGATAAAGGCCCAAGGCAAAGCCTACTTCGACAAAGATGCTAAGCCGCTACGGTTGATTGGTTCTGTGCTGGATATCACCGACCAAAAACTCCATGAAATCCGGATAGAAGAGAATGCGGAAAAACATGGCCGACTAGCGGCAATCATAGATTCTACCGACGACATTATCATTGGCCAAACACTGGGGGGATATATTACTAGCTGGAATCGAGCCGCCGAGCGCCACTTAGGCTATTCGACGGAAGAGGCTGTCGGGAAGCACATATCCCTTATCCATCCCTCATCACGCTTTGAAGAAGCGACCTATCTGGCTTCCCTGGTCAGCGAAGGTCAGCAGGTTGTTAACTTTGAGACAGTTCGCTTGGATAAAGAAGGGAATGAGAAGCAGCTCTCGATTACGGTATCGCCTGTTTTAGACGGGAAAGGTCAGGTCATAGGTTCCTCCAAGATTGCCCGGGATATCAGCGTGCAGAAGGCAGCGGAGAAGGCAGCTCGTCGTTATACCATGCGATTGGAGGTGCTCAACAAGATGATTCAAACGGTTGCTGAGGAATTGGATCTGGATCGTATCCTGCAAAAAGTGATCGCTGCCACCTGCGAACTTACTGGCGCAGCATTTGGAAGCTTCTTTTATGCCAAAAAAGATATAGATGGGAAGGTGGATCTTGTGTATGCTACTTCTTCCGTGGGCACTGTTTCATTCACCCCTTCTGATATTGCGGCAAGCCAAGCTTTCTTCTCCGGGGTATTTACCGATTTGCAAGTGAATCGCGTGGCAAACACCGACGAGGACCCCCGTTATCAGTTGCACAAATATCTTTTCGGCATGCCATCCGTAGATTTTCACGTTTCCAGTTATCTTGCGGTCCCCGTTGTATCCCGATCGGGGGAAGTTATCGGCGGATTGTTTTTTGGACACCCTGATCCAGAACGCTTTAGTTCAGACCATGAAAGTCTCGTTATTTCCATTGCAGCACATGCTGCGGTCGGATTAGATAATGCACAACTCTATGAAAAAGTGAAAAGTCTGAACGATAAGAAAGATGAATTTATCGGCTTGGCTAGTCACGAACTGAAGACCCCGCTTACTAGTATAAATGGCTACCTTCAGATTTTAGAGCGATCTAACCAAAATGAACAACATCATTTGTTTTTAAAGCGAGCTACTTTGCAGGTTAAAAAGCTAGCCATGTTAGTCGACGACCTACTCGATGTTTCGAAGATTGAAGCCGGAAAACTAAAATTAACCTTAGTTGATTTCGATCTACTCAATACGATTAAGGAAGCTATAGATTTGGTCGCTCTAAATAGCAACAAGCATCATATCACGTTCAAAACAGTGGCTGAGTCGTGTGTGGTTAAGGCCGATAGCCACCGTATTGAGCAGGTTATGCTCAATCTATTGACTAATGCCATCAAATATGCCCCCGGAAAGACGGAGATCGAGGTGTCGCTCCTTATCAGCGACAGTGAAGTCTTAGTCGGTGTGAAAGACTTCGGTATCGGCATTCCCATTGACAAGCAGGATACGATCTTCTCCCGCTTTTACCGTATAGAAGAAAACACCCAGAATATTTCCGGACTGGGGATGGGATTATTTTTATCCCACGAAATTATAACCCGACATCAGGGTAGAATTTGGGTCGATAGCGTACTCGGTCGTGGCAGTACATTCTGGTTTAGCTTGCCTTTAAATAGCGAATAAGAACCGTAAACCGCTGAGTTTCTTATTCGGTCCCCATTCCATTTTGCTATTGCACAAATGTAAATTAAACTTGTCTAAGTTTTCATCTACTCCAGTTTAAACCAATATATCAAAAATCTGGATCAGTCAATAGCAGATCACGCTCGCTAAGTTTGTATTGACAATAGGGTCAGCAAACGTAATCAATTCAACAATGGAAAAATCAATTTTTTATCACGCAGGATGTCCTGTTTGTGTGAGCGCAGAACAAGATATTGTTCGTTTAATCGGTGAATCTAATGTGGAAGTAGTTCACCTGGGCGAAGATAAAAATCGTATCAACGATGCTGAAAATTCAGGAGTAAAATCTGTTCCTGCTTTGGTAACGCCCAACGGAAATGTATTGCACATTAACTTCGGAGCCTCTTTATCAGACGTAAAAGGATAGTATTATTAAATTTAACGAACCGGGGATAGGCGCAACCGAGGTCTGTCCTCTTCAATCAAAAACGAAATGAAAGTAGCAGTCTGGGATACATATGTAACTAAAAGAGACGGACAGATTATGCATTTTGATATCCTTGTAGAAGATCATGTCGTGGAGTCTGTCGTCTACCGAGTGGGGGCACGTTACCTGGCTTCAAAGGGGCAGCAGGATTAAACAATCACATCTAATGAATGTAAACTTTGTCATATAGAAACAGCTTAGAGTCCAACCATCCTTCCGCCAGTAGTATATCTAGCGCATCAATAATCGTATTGCGGTTTACTTTTAATTTGGCAGCTAATTGCCTGCTGCCGGGTAAAGCATCTCCACTACTAAGCTTTCCGTTCTTTATAGCATGAATAATTGCATCAGCAATCTGAATATACACCGCTCTATAGCAATTTGTGTTTATGATGATTTGAAGATCCCAAGGTCTAAGCATCTGGACTATCTGTAGGTGTAAAATTTGACGTTGACGAATATTCGTAAGTAGCTCATATCTTGGAACATTAATACAAAAACCCGAACAGCCATAACGGCACCTTTGTACCGAAGCCTGTCTCAATATCGTCGGCGGCTATGAGATAAGTGTCTGTATTCCGTACCTGTTTTGAAGTCTTGTTTTTACCGCCCACTTCAACATTAATATCATTAACGAGAAAATCACCCGTCTCCGGTTCGGATACCTGCAATTCGGCATTGATTAACTGATTCAGCATAAAAGTTTCCCGTATATTTCCTGGGTCAGGCTGTGTATGTATAGCGTAAGAGAGATTGGTGTTTTCGAGGAATATTTTATCCGGTTTCTGCAACCTTGATACACCTTTTCCTTGTACGGAAAGTACATTCAATAAACGGGCGTCAGAAAGCTGATATACGTACTCTAAAATTCGATCTCTGGAAATATCAAGTTTTCCCGCTAGGGCAGAGATGTTAGGTTTGAAAGGAGCCGATTCAGCTATGACGCCCAACAGCTTTTTTACCTTCGCTGCTGTTCCCGAATTGTAAGATGCAATATAAGCTAAGTCTGTATCCACCACCGCATTTATTACTTGTTCCAGCTTTGGTAAATATTCACTTTCCCCTTCTGTGAAAATAGGGAGGTATCCTATCTGGAGATACTTGGCAAAAAGAGGAAGGGGTCTCATTTTCGAGGTAATGTCCAGTGTGATTTCACGGTGATGATTTTTTATATCTTGAAGCGATATGGCCGGAAAATTAGCAGTACCGGTAAACATCAGATACTCTCTCAAAGAAAGGCCTGCGAGTGTGTAGCTAATTACCCGGCGGCTAAGATCTGCCTGCCCGCGATAAATATCCAGTGCCGAAGAAGCGGAGAATATAACCTTCAACTGAGGGATGCCATCATAAATGTTTTTTAGTTCTCTCGACCAGTTTGGGTATTTATGTACTTCATCGATCAGGAGTACCAGCCCTCCCTGTTGATACCACTCCATTGCCGTATCAAGCAATGTGTGGTTATAAAACCAAGTATGATCCGCCGTAATATACAAAGCATTTTCTTTGATAGGGCCTAGTCCGTATTTGAGATGCTGCAATAACAGCGTTGTCTTACCCGCCCCCCTAGGACCCTTAATGCCAATCATATGCTGGTTCCAGTTGATTTTATCATGGAGGTATCGTCTGAACTCGTTAGTTACACTTCGTAATAAAATATCTTGGAAATGGAGTAATGTTTGCATATTGTTGTTTGTATACTGCAAATATATGTAAAAATTGCCGTTTCAATACTGCAATTTTTACTCCATTTTAGGGTTTATAAACTGCAAAATAAGCATCAGCGCCTTTTGATGCTCATCCATACAATTGTAGATAATTCTGGAGTAGATTCTTGGATTTACCAAACTATTCCGGAGGCAGAAGATACTTATGAATCCGTGACTTCGCAACTGATGGAATGCTGGGGCGAATAAATAGTGTTTCAATTTGAAGATCGCTTGGATACGCTTCCGTCTGCATTAGGGAGAAGATTAAATAAGCGTTCTAATTTACATGCAATATGACGCTGTCCTAAAAATAACAATTAAAAAGAATTTCAATACGCCCGCGGATAAATATAAATGGAGCTTCATTATAAAACTAACGTAAAATGTTTGTCGGTATATAATATTACTACAGCGGCGATACACCCGAACAATGAACTGTAATAATATTGGTAATCATGATGTGCAAAGTGAACCATTAAGGCTCCCACAGCAAAAAGGAATAACCATATTACAGCAGCATTTTTTAATTCATGATGAAATATGCCAATGATTAAAGCTACCACACCTAAAAGTTCGGCATAGCCAATAAGTAAAGTCCAACTTTCATTGAACCCTAAATCTTTCATCCCATCCATCATGCTTTGTTTCTTAAAAACTTTGAAAAGACTTGCGTAACCGAATAGGTATACATAATAAGTAAATGCGGTCCAGTGAATAATTTGTATAATCATAATCTTTTTTTTGCTAAAGTATTGTGTACTTTTATAATAGACAAGTACCTACCAAATAATCAGGTACTAACAAAAAAGTTAGAAATGCGAAAACAAACCTCCAGCAATACGATTAACAAAAACAATTTAGAAACTAATTGCGGTATGGCTTATGCCATTTCGGTATTGTCGGGAAGATGGAAGCAAAGTATTTGGGGGTTTTTGCTAGATAACGGTAAACTAAGATACGGTGAACTGAAAAGAAAGCTGATTGGGATATCTGAAAAGATGTTAATTAATCAGCTAAAGGAACTTGAGAAGGATGGCCTGATCAACCGGATTGCGCATCCTGAGGTTCCACCACGAGTGGAGTATGAACTGTCGGATAAGGGAAAGACTTTAGAGAATATACTCGTTCTGATGTCGAGTTGGGGAACGAAAAATGCCGACAATCGCATAAAAACCTGACAGTTTAAAAATCTAAAGGCTAGCGCTGGAATGTTTCCAGTGCTTTATGTTTCTTCCCTCATTTCCAGCTGCCTCTTACTTTTAATGGTGTGTGATGCCAAGCCATGTACATTTGATATTTAGGTCAAGGAGCAATGAACCTCAGAAGCTATTGCAGGATTTTAAGCGTTTTACAGCTAAGCGTCTATTGTCAGCCATTCGGGAAAATACACAAGAGAGCAGAAAACAATGGATTCTTTGCATGATGGGTCGATTGGGTAGGAAAATCGGACAGGACTATCAATTTTGGCAGCAGCACAACAAGCCGATTGAGCTTTGGAGTGTTGATGTAATCGATCAAACCATATTATTGGAAGTATAGTAGCGCCCTTGACTATAGTGGAGGAAAAGGTTTTTTGGAACTGGCAGATCTTTAAGAACGAGAAGCTATGGCACTGGTTACAAACCAGCGCCAGCAATGGGTCTATAGTATTTTTGTGAACCGACTTGAGATATAAGCTGTTTATTCAGTTAAAAGGATAAGGTCAAAATATAATAATCTTGTATTCAGGTTGTTATCTAGAGGTAGGCCAGTGAATTCCTTTTCTTGTTGTTCAGAACTAAACAGTTCTATAAACTCATTTCTTTTATAATATTTAAGAGGTGCAATGGAATTGTAAGAATCCACAACTATAAATCTACAGCCTGTTTTATTGGCCTTATCGACGAACCATGATTTTATAAAGTCCATCAGTTGGTCTCCAATGGATTTTTCTTCTGTGTCAATTTTTCTGAAATTTATATTTACGCCTAACCTACCTATCAAAACAGCAGGATAACTTCGCATCTGCTTAGGTCTTGGAATATCAGCAATTACTTTTTTCTTTCTAGCATTTGGTAAAGTATATGTTTTTATGCTGTCATTAGAAATTGTAAACGCAGCAACTATCTGAGAGTCATCCTCATCGAAAGTGAAACAATAACTTTTTCCTAATAATTGTGAGGTGTAATTCAGGACATCTTTTGCGAAAAATTCATTTAAATCGGCATTTCCGCAATCAAAGGGTTTACAATCACGAAGAATATTTTCATCGTATGCCCTTAATGTGCATTTGTCGTATAGAAATCCCAATGTAGAGATTGTTAGATTTTAGCTTTTGCTAAAATTTTGGCAGAGACAGCTAATTGTTTTGTAAATTTAACGGATGCTTTTTTTGCAATAGCAGCCTTTGCATTGCTGTCGAATGTAATAGCAGCATCTTCTTTGAGCACAGGAATGTTCTTTATTGCAATAGCCATAATAAATTGTCGTTTACAATGTTAGACGCAAAGGTAAGCAATTTGTTTAATGCAAGCAAGATTAAACTTCTATTCCCACTACCGGCCGCTCCCCGTCCCCCAGCTAGCGCTGGAATGTTTCCAGTGCTTTATGTGCTGCTTACAAATTAGCCTCAGAGCAAATGTTTCCGGTGTCATTTCCAGCTGCGAGATGGAAGTGAGCAGTTTGTACTAGTGCATGTCGAAGTGCAATCGAGTAAAGGAAACGGTGACCTTGCCCAGCGTATGTTTGAGTACTTCTATCGGATTTCTGATAAATATAAAGTCCCCGTCACGGCACTAGCAATCCTTGCAGATGGCAGCAAGAACTATCGGCCCGGCATCTATGTTCAGGAATTTATGGGTACAAGTTTAACCTATAGATTCAACAGCTATAAGATCTTGGATCAGGATGAGATTGTGCTCCGTGGAGATAGCAATCCGTTTGCGGTCGTTGTGCTTACGGCTTTGCTGGCGATATTGCATCGTAATATTACAGATGAACAGCTGAAAGATATCAAGCACGATCTATACGAAGAGATGATTAAGCGTGAGATGGATAAGGACACACGACAGGGGATATACGACTTTCTGGCACGGTATGTGAGTTTTAAAAGACCAGAAATGTTTATTAAGTTTCATCGAAGAGTTAATTTTTCATAGGCCGATGAGAGAACGTTAAAAATTGTTTTGTTACACAATTTTTAACTAAGTTTGAGAAAGAAGTAGAAATCAAACCCCCGAAGGGGCTCTTGATGGCCATATAGGGCAAACACATTCAGAAAAACTAGGGAGGAACACTACAATGGGAACACGTGAATATTTACTGGAGAAGGCAAAGAAACAAGGTCTTGAACAAGGGAAGCTTGAAGAACGCACGAAAGCTGAGGCAGAGAAATTAGCCGAGAAACGAGCGATGGCATTGGAGTTCAAAAAAATGGGGATACCTGTAGCTGACATAGCCAAGGGAACAGGTCTTTCCGTCGAAGAAATTAATAATTTAGTATAAAGCTTCATGCTTATAATAGATAGCAAGTGTTCCAGATTGGAGCGCTTTTTTTGTGCTTATTTCGCCCAGCTAGCGCTGGAATGTTTCCAGTGCTTTATGTGCAAATGTTTCCGGTGTCATTTCCAGCTGCCTCTTACTTTTACATCTTTATTACGGGGAAAATCTTTTCCAGCAGTGTGCAAATCAGCTTTAAGCAAATCAAAATATATAGGAAGAAGGTCGATAAATTGTGAGTCTGTAAAGTCAAGGCAGTATTCGAGTTGGTATATTACCCCTACTACAGATGGGTTTTCAAGGGTACCTCGAGCTTTTTTGTCTTTCGCCCATTGAAGTGCTCTGCTGTAATTGTTTTCCCAAATATAGAATCCATTGCCCAACCAATCGAATTTCTCTTCGCTTTTCTTTATTTTATTAGGTGAGTTGACCAGTTTATTTCTGACGGTTTCATCACAGCCATGAAATCCAATCGTCAGGTTTGGTCTTTTACTGTAAATTATTTAACAGTGGAGACAATCCTCTTAAGATTATTATAGTTTCCCGTCAGATTCCCCTCTTTTGTTAAGATTTTAGCATTTTGAAGAGAAACAATTACAGTAGATTTATCTTTCTTTTCGGCTTTTATCTTTTTGGCCAAGCTTGATAATAGTTTAACTTGATTTGTTTCCATAATACCCTATATTTGTTTGTCTTTAAATACACTACAAAATTATGGAAATATAAAGAAACTATTGTCAGGATACGTTAACCTTTTTTCTGGTCGAGTTTCTCTTGTAGCTTGACAATTAGTATCCTTTTTCTTTGACAGGATACTATTCCGTGTTTATAAACTGCCGAGTTCTGTGATCCTTGCTTAGTCTTTATTGTTCTTTATCACTCAACTGCAAAGTTTTCTTGCTTAAAGTTGTTTATATGCGATTTAATGGGAAAACGATAGCTTAGCACATCATACATAATTATAAGAAGTATACATCTACTTCGCGAGTTCCAAATTTACCATTTTTTAGTTTAATAGGCTTCTTAGTAGATTTTAGTTTGTTGGTTCTAACAGCATATTGAAGTGCTTTGGTCAATTGATCCTCAATAAATTCTCTATTTAGTTCTGCCTTGCAGTATTGTTTAATTTCTTTTAGATATTTATAGCCATCAGCAAAACAGTCGGATTTGGTCAGGATTTCTGTGACAAATGTGTTAGCACTTCTGTCAGATTTCGAACTTAAGAAATATTCTGGATTATGTTTATGATCAGCCTTGAATTTTATCAACATATCTGATTTAGAAATGGAAGAAGGGATGCGTGTATTAAGGTTGAATATTTTAGTTCCATCAAAATTTAGCTTTTCTCCAATTTCTGTTGCAAATACTTCACTAAGAGGTCTAGTGTGATTTAAAATGCCATAAATATGAGAAGTAGATTTTTTGAAAAATTCAGCGAATCCAGCAATATCTAAATCCGTGATATTCATAATAGTTATTATTCTATTTGCTATTGCAATTAGATATTCTCTGTTTTTGGGTTCCATTCAACAAAGGGATAGATAAGTTTACGCTAATAATTATCACACATTTACTTTTGTAAAAATTTTTATGTACATTTGTTTTGTAATTGATTAGGTGTTTAAAAAGAGTCTTGCGGCTACAATTTCTCAGGCCGTAACGCAGGGCAGTAGTTTAAATACCCACGTCTATGCTTATTATGTTATATTTGCATGTATAAGGTAGATGTGGGGCTACTGTAAATCCGTGTTACGTAAGGCCTGAGAACTGAAAAGTAGCCACGGTTTGTAGCCCCACATGTATCAAAGTTACTGACCATCAAGACTCGTTAACTATAACGAGTATGAGCCATAAAAAACAACTTTTAAAGAACAAAATATCGGCCCCCGAGTAATCTCGGCAGGGCGTGTCCGTGGTTGCGGACATTTCTAAGATCGGTGAATGCCTAGAAGAAAACCGTTAAACCTTATTATGCACAGCGTTCGGCATCCGGTTCTAAATCAATTTATTTATAGGTGGCCTGAGCCTTAGGCTTAGGTAGAAATTAATAGCGCTATAAAGTCTAGCGACGCAACAGGAACAGGTCACCTCCTAAAACCTTAAAACCGAGTGAAACGAGCTCTTTCATTCCATTAAGGTTCAATTAAAACCATGAAAAAATGAAGAATTTTTACAAGGGTGGGAGAGGACTGTGCTATTTGAAGCGGCTATCCCATCTTTTCAAATCCAAAAATAACCGAAGCCGAACACTGTTTATCTTCGTATTAAGTCTTATATGTGTGTTGTTTAGTGATGCCCAGGCGCAGTCGGGTCGTACCCTCGGAGGAGTGGTGCGCTCGACTGCCGACGGGCAAGAAGGAATTGAAGCCCTTCAAATAGGGGATTTGATGTATGACATCCAACTGGATAAGACAATAAATCCGCATACCGGCCAATCCACTGCGCGGCTATCCGAATTTAGTGGCAAGGTAATCATACTGGATTTTTGGGCCACCTGGTGTGCGCCATGTATAGCGATGCTGCCCAAGATGGACAGCCTTCAGTGTACATATAGCGATAAACTACAGTTCCTGTCGGTTACTTCCGAAACAGAAACAGTGGTTCGTTCCTTTCTGGACCGGATGCAGGCTGTACACAGCAAAAAATCCAGTCTGACCTACGTCGTAGAAGACAGACTACTGAAACGGATGTTTCCGCATGCTTCCATTCCGCATTATGTCTGGATAGACGGCCGGGGCAAAGTTATTGCGATAACCGGCATGGAAGAAATCAACGGTGAAAATATCCAAAAGGCCATAACTGAACAGGTGCTTAGCCTGCCAACGAGAAACTCTGCTACCGCGACATACGATAAAACCAGGCCGTTTCTTTTTAATACCGCGAATATTCATGGCGCAGAACTTCTAGCCAGCAGTGCACTGGTCGGATATATTGAAGGTGTAGGCAGTGGATATATACAGACTGTGAGTATCATCAACGACGAGGATCCCTTGGTAAACGGAAATGTATACCGACGCATATCGGCACGAAATCTCAGTATAGCCCAGCTGTATCAATTGGCTTTTACGGATGGAAACAGACACTTTGGTTGGGAGAATACCATTTTGGACGTCAAAAATCCCGACGAACTTCAGCGCTTCGTCAGCGGAGGCGAACTGATCAAGTGGTGGGAAACGGGAAATGCATTCTGTTATGAATTACTGCTGCCAAAGGACAGGGCGGATGAGGCATGGGAGGTGATGAAGGCCGACCTGATACGTCATTTTCCGAAATATTCGGCGATGGTCGAAAAAAGAGATCTACCGTCCCTATGTCTTGTCACGACAAAGCCACTTGAAAAAATGAAATACCTAGGCGATGAGCGCTTACTGGACATTGGCCCTTATGGCGGAACGATCAAAGGTTATACCATACCGTACCTTTTACGTGAACTAAACGACAAGGGGCTTAAACGGTATAAGAAACCGCTGATAGATCTGACGGGTTATTCATCTCTGATAAATATGGAAATCAAAGCTGATCTAGGCGACCTAAAAAGTGTCAACACGGCGTTAAGTGTTTACGGCCTACAAATCGTAGAGCAAGTTTACGAAAGGGAAGTATTGGTAATCCGTGATGCCAAACAGAATGGAAATCTTTAAGACGAGAATACGATGAGAAATTTTTTACTGTTGGCCTGCTGTTGGTTTTTCCTTACTACGAATGCACAGCCAACCCAACAAGCGATGGTACTGACTGTTCTTACAAATGCGGGAGATCCAATCGGAAATGCGAGTGTCGCTGTTGCTGCGATGAACTGGTCGGCTAAGACGGATACCATGGGGCGATGTACGATTCCCAGCAGCGTACGATTGCCCGGTGCCAAATTGACTATCGCTTATATCGGCTTCAGAACACAGTCAGTTTCGATAGACGATATTACGGATCAATACACAATTAGGCTGGCTCCATTAACGGAGAACATAGAGGAGGTGCTCGTCTCAACTGGCTATCAGGTCGTTCCGAAAGAAAGAACTACCGGATCCTATGCTACAGTAGATCGTGAGCGTTTGGACAAGGTGGTAGCAACTGATATTATAAGTAAGATCGATGGTCTTGTGCCGGGCATGTTATTTAATCGTAACAGCACGCGGGCAATTACACTACGTGGTCAAAGTACCTTGTTCTCGGATTCGAACCCACTTATTGTACTCGATAACTTTCCGTACGAAGGGGATATTATGGACATCAATCCAAACGATGTGGAAAATATCACAGTGCTCAGGGACGCGGCAGCGGCAAGTATCTGGGGAGCACAGGCAGCCAATGGGGTTATCGTCATTACCACTATAAAAGGAAAACGAAACCAGGCGCTACAGATAGACTTGAGAAGTAATATCGGCATCGCCGAATCACCCAACCTATTCTACCAGCCGAAGATGTCTACTGCTAGTTTCGTGGAATTGGAACAGATGCTTTTTGCAAACGGTTTTTATACGGCCACCGAAAACTCCATTCAAAAGAGTCCTTATACGCCTATTGTAGATCTGTTAATCCGTAAAAGGGATGATCCGGAGCAGGCGGTGACTATAGATCGGGAAATTGAACGGCTCACCAGCATAGATGTGCGCGATGATCTTTCGCGGTATTTCTATCGCCCGGCCGTTAATCAACAGCACGCGCTGAATATACAGGGCGGAGGCGAGCGAAACAGTTTCTACCTGTCGCTCGGATATGATCGTAACCGGGAAGAACTCATAGGTAATAGCCTGCAGCGAGTAAGTATAAACGCGAGAAATACCCTATACTTCCTGAAGGACCGGATAAGGGCATCGCTCGGACTGGATCTAAGCAACCGGCGTATTACCAATCCCAATATAGGTGTACATAGTTTGACCATGAGCGGCCAGTCCAAGGTTTATCCTTATGCGCGCCTTGTAAATGATGATGGCGGACATGCAAGACTAGTCACCAACCATCCGTTCTCTTTTATTGATCAGGCCCAGCAGCAGGGACTGCTCGACTGGAGCTACCGCCCTTTAGACGAGATAGCGTATACCAAAAGAGGCACGCACAATACCCTATACAGGGTAAACGCAGATGTAAAGGTCAAGCTGCTCGACGGGCTTGAAGCCGACGTCCTGTTTCAATATGGCAACAACCTGAGCCGTCATCGAAACCACCGTCCACAGGAAACCTATTATACACGGAATATGATCAATAACCTCACCACTGTGAATCCCGATGGTACGTTCAACAGACCGATACCCTTGGGCGGCATATTGGGCACGACGACCGGAGAAGTATGGAACTACGCCTTCCGATCACAGTTGAACTACAATCGCGTGCTTGCCGACGAACATAGCATCTCGGCATTGGCAGGTTTTGAAGTACGGGATAATCAGAGCAACTCATATTCCAATCTCCTTTACGGCTATGACAACAACTTGGGGATTGGCTCCAACGTGGACATGATGAATACCTATCCCCGTTACGTGGATGCAAGATTGAGGGAACGGATTGCCAACAATGAACAGATGCTGGGACTCATCGATAGGCACCGCTCCTTCTATGGTAATTCTTCTTATAGTTTTCGGAACAGGTATATAGCATACGGTAGTGTGCGCCTTGATCAGTCAAATCTTTTCGGCGTCCGTACAAATCAAAAGGGGGTACCGTTATGGTCTGTCGGTGGTGCATACGTTCTGTCCGAAGAGAGTTTTTACCGTTCAACAGTTCTGCCTTACCTCAAGTTGAAAGCTTCTTATGGCTATAACGGCAATATTAACAAATCAATTTCGGCATTCACCACCGTCCGTTATCAGGGCACAGCAATCTCTACTGGATTGCCATATGCACGTATTGTTAATCCGCCCAACCCGGAGCTCCGTTGGGAGCGGGTGAAAGTCTACAATGCCGGGCTTGAATTCAGATCACGCAACAACTGGATCAATGGTAACATAGAGCTATATCGGAAACAGGGGCTGGATCTGATCGGAGAAATCCCGTACGCCCCTTCTTCGGGAGTGGGAACATTTACAGAGAATTACGCAAATACCAAGACGCATGGCCTTGATGTACAACTGAGCGGAAAGACCATCGGTCGCGTGGTGCAGTGGAATAGCGACTTCATGCTTTCGCTGGTAAGAGACGAGGTTACGCACTATTTGGGTGGCACGAATAATTTTATAACCATGTCCACGCCTATCGTGGGTCGTCCACAGTACGCGGTATTTTCTTATCCGCATGCTGGGCTGGATCCGCAAAGCGGCAATCCGGTTGGGTTTGTTGCGGAAGAACCAAGTCAGGATTATGCCGCGATATTGCAGGATATAAATGAAAATAACATCATCTATCACGGAAGCGAACGTGCGACTACCTTTGGTAGTTTTCGCAATACTATACAGTGGAAAGGACTGGTATTAACTGCCAATATCGTCTACCGTACCGGTTATTTCTACAGGCGTAATACCGTTAGTTTTGCATCCGTCCTTAGAGCATCCGACCAGCACGGAGATTACGAAATGCGGTGGCAGCAACCAGGCGACGAAGCTTTTACCGCCATTCCGTCAATGCCTGCCGTGATCGATGCCAACCGCGACAACTTCTATGCAAATACTGACGTATTCGTAGAGCCCGGTGATCATATACGGTTGAAGGATATCAACCTGGCTTACAATTTCCCATCCGATTGGACAGGCCTTGCACGCATTCGATCAGCGAGTTTGTACCTGTATGTGAATAATGTCGGCGTCCTCTGGAAAAAAAGCAGTGTGAATCTCGATCCCGACTATCCGTACGCGGATTACGCACCTCCGCGAATATTTACCCTTGGAATCAACATCAAATTATGATAGCTATGAGAAATACCTTAATGATAATGCTGTGTATACTAGTAGCAAGTTGCAGCGACGCTTTTTTGGATGCAAAGCCGGATAAGGCACTGGCTATTCCACACACATTGGATGATCTACAGGCGCTGTTGGATGACGTCAACCAACAGATCAATCAGACTCCGGGCTTTCCAGAACTGTTTGCACCTGAAATAGTAGTGGCTGAGAATGGTTTAGGTCGGGAAAATATGGATGTAACGAATACCTATCTATGGCAGCGCGGAAATCTATATGCAACCATATCAAACTACGACTGGGATTGGATTTACGAACAGGTACTGCGTGTCAACGTCGTATTGGAAGAACTTAAAAAATTAGACGGCCAAAATATTGATGTAAAAAGATACGAACAGATAAGGGCTTCTGCAAGTTTTTTTAGGGCATGGCACCTGTTCCATCTGCTAATCACTTTCAGCCCCCCGTACAATCCGGTAACCGCAGAAGTAGAACCGGGAATAGTACTTAAACTGGAAGCTGATATTAATGAAAAACTAGGGAGATCTTCTATCTCGGAATGTTATCGCCAGATTATTGCTGATCTCGAATTCTCTACCACTGCATTGCCGAAAACGGTACCGGTACCCTCAAGACCAAATCTAGCTGCTGCATACGCGCTGTTAGCTCGCGTCTATATGAGCATGTACGATTATCAGAATGTAGAACGGTACGCCGAGCTTTCATTAGCGGAAAATAACGCACTTATGGATTATAATGCGTTGACGGGCCGGTTTCCGGATCCATTACAAAATAACAACAAAGAAGTTTTGTTTTATGCGATTCCAATATTACATGCTGCAACACTTACCCGAAACGCGATGATCGACAGGAGTCATATTGGCCTGTACACAAGTGGTGATCTACGGCGCGAACTTTATTATTCCGTATCCAACTCGGATATATATAAGATGAAGTCTACCTATCGCGGCACAACGTTAACATCCTTTTCAGGATTAACCAGTAGCGAAATGTACCTGGTTTGTGCAGAGGCGAAAATTCGTTTAGGTAAAGTTGAAGACGCGCTGCTATTGATAAATAGGCTTCGAATATCTCGCTGGCGTACAGAGGTGCCCTATGAGCCATTAGATGAATTGTCCGTCGATAATTTATTGGAGGCTGTACTGTTGGAAAGAAAGCGAGAGTTGCCGTTTCGGGGATTGGCCTGGTTTGATTTAAGAAGATTACGAAATGATCCACAATTTTCTGAAACTATTACCCGGGAATATAACGGTGAAGTATTTACTTTTGGACCGCTTAGCGACTTCTATCATTTTCCTGTTCCGCCCTCGGAGATCATGTATAATCCGGATATTTAAGAATGTTGAAAAGACTAGAGGGGAAAATCCCCTCTAATCTAAAACATCTGGCCTATGGTAAATCAATATGGCCATTGTTTTGCTCGATCCGCACAAAGCCTGGTTCGCTAGCGCTACCATTGGTTGGCGTAAATCCTGTAAGATACACAGCCTTGCAAATATTTGGATCAGGGTTACAGTCCGCTTGTTGCTCTTCGGGCGTTTGAAGTTCCACCCAGTTTCCGTCCTGTGTTCTTCCCCACATTGTTTCATCCTGTGCCAACGTTGCTTTTGCACTCGCCCATGAACTAGCACCTACTGCTAAACCTAATAGTGCTACTCCCAGCACCAATGTTTTTGTTGTTTTTTTGATTAAAGTCATTTTTGTAAACTTAAATTGTATAATTTTTTAGTCGTTTGATAGCCCAAATACCTAGCCCAACCCAAACTGCATTGAATCCCAGATGTGTATGCCATCCCATTGTTTCGATCACGCCACCGCAATGGCAAAGCCGCTTCTCAGCAAAGAGCAGCATCAGGGCAATATAGAGTGTAAAGACGCCCATGAGTAGCGTAGATGTCCACAGCGCCCATCGCTGCATCTTTCGCCAGGGGGAAACCAACACGATCGCCAGTAGGATTTCTAGAAGGGGGATACCCCAGCCGATAAACTCGGCATATTGTCCTAACACCGGGATGCGTTTGTTACCCTTTACGAAGGTCTCCATATTCACTAATTTGTTATGCCCCGTAAACATGTACAGAAAGGCGTAGCCGTAGACAACTACCCAATGGCGCTGTTGAAATAGCCAGCGGGCTTTACGTATAATCCACTGGCAGACCTGTTCTGTCCCTGCTTTGATACGGCTTTTTACTGTTGTGAGGTGCTTTTCCATTAATTGCGTTGTATTATGATCTTTGTTGTTAATGCGATCCCTTGACTGCTGCAGCCGCCGAATCATTGTTGCTTTTCGTAACGGGCCCGCCCGGGAACAATGCAAATTTTCGTTTGATGTTTTTGAGTTTCATGATTTGTCGTTATTTTCAATGAATTAATCGTTTTCTCTTTTGATTCCTGTCCATGGTGTTTGTGTTAATTTTGTTTTATATAACTTCTATTCAGTACTGAACGTATCCAAATCGTAGAGTGCGTTTTCAAACCATCTATTTTGCTCGGTGGTACTGCTGTCGTTTCGGCACTTTCCCCGCACGGTGAATACCTTTGTCGTGTCATTAGCGTCGATAAATTGAATAACGCAACCATAGGTTTCTGTTCGCAGGATTAAATAGAATAAGCCGGCTACTATTAGGATGCCTCCGCCTAATAAGCCTATTGTATTTAATTGTTTTCTTTTCATCGTGCTCGTCTATTATCTCAAAGTTTACACTACAAAGAAAAGGCAGAAAAAGCACGAAAGTGTTGCCGTTTTGCGGAATCGGTGTTGCCCTTTTTGCTGAAATCATGCCTTAGCTATCGGCCGCTTCCGAATACCATCGACTTTGTATAAGCCATTGGCGTCATTCCCGTTTCCCGTTTAAAAAACCGGTGAAACGCTGTGCGGTCATCAAAGCCGCAGGCGGTGGCAATATCCCATGTATGGCCCAAGCCCCCTGTAGTGAGGAGGTTCCTGAGTAGTTTCTTTGCTTTCTCGATCACGCAATGTTTCTTGTACGCGTTGATCGTAATACCACATTCTACTTTGAATACGTCACCAAGCTGGCTCAGGCTGATGTTCAGCCTTTCGGCTACAGCTTTCAGTTCCAGCTTAATGCCATAGTCCGCTACCTCTATTTCAATAATCTTTTTGGCAGAGATAGCAAGATGCTGTTTGTGATTGTCGCCGCCCTGCCCACGGAGCACGCTGTCTCGCGATAGGTGGTGCATCGTCCGCAGCTGCTCGCTGATTAGGATACTATTGTCCATACTTCCTTTCCGGAGGTTGCGGCATATATGCTCGATGTAGGCTGCGGTGACAGGGTCTACGGCAAAGTCTATGCTGCATACCGGATAGGGGCGATTTTCTAGATGCGCCCGCAAAGGAGGCTGCATGAACGCGAACTCCTCGTCTGCGCCATACCGGAATATCCCCGTGTCAAAATAAAAGCTGAATAGGCGATGCTTTCCCGCAGATAGCCGAAGTTCGTAACTGCCGGGTGTTAAGTATACATACACCGCGCGCTGTCCCTCCAGTTGCCATACCAACTGTTTCTTGTCATCCCATAATGCTACTGTTCCACGTTTTTGCATCAGGTAGAATACATGCACATCTTTTTGCGTGACGTTAATGGGGATACATACAGGTTCGTCGAGCACCATATCGTAATGCTGCAGGTAGCCGTACCAGCCCTTAAACCGTTGCTTAGTACAGCTGTGGTTTTCTTTTTTTCGGAATTCGATCTCCCCATCGCTGAAACGTAATGAAGGACCGGGCATGTTGGATTGACGCGGATCGATTGGCCGGCCAAAGATGCCGTCCAGTTCGGGAAAGAAGGTTTTTTTCATTTAGATTTTTGGTTATCTATTGATTTATAAATTCATTAGTTGACCCGTTGTGGTTTAGATCCTTCCTTTCGTCAGGATGACAAAGAAAGCGCATAATGCACAAGGGGTTAGTTGGTGTTTTTTGGGTTATTTTTTCACCCCCTTTCCTTGTATTGAGGGTGGCGGTGATCCGTTTGTACTTGCTATTGCAGAACCGTCACGTTCAAGGGGTAGGTTAATAGACTTGGTCAATTTCGTATAGGGAATGTACCAGGCACAGCAGTTGTACCAGATCATAATCATGGCAAAATGATAGAGCCCCATCGTAAGGGCGATACCAGCATGTAAACCGCTTATCGCGATCCAGATGCCGTGGCGTGTACGCCTACCGAACCAGGCGAGTGGATAGGCGAGCTCGACCAGCATTGCAGCCCAACCCGTCGCTATCCAGATGAACGGCCAGCTGCCCCATGATACGGATATGGGTACAGCACTGCCCAGGTAAGCTTGCTGTACGGCTTTCCACAAGGCTTCACCATTCTGCCAGCTGCCGCCCATGAGCTTGCTCCAGCCACCAAACAGGTACACCACGGTAAGCTGTGCCTGTAAGGCGAACAGCCCGATCGTTGCCCAATACGTCTGCGTACCGGATGCCGTACGCCCGGGGTAAAAGCAACAGGAAAAAAATAGTCCGGTTAGCGCCAGGTAATCCACACCGTACGCCCAATTGGGGTCGGCAATAAAAAGGGTGTGATGCAAAAAGAGTAACAGCAGGCTACTTAGCCTAACCTGCAGATTGAGTACCAGTGCAACGCACAGGCCAATATAGAGAACCGCCAAAAGATGGACGGTTGGTAAGGTCAATGTTTGTAAATGGGGGATAGCATCTGTTAAGTCGTAAATGCTCCAGCCAATAGCGCGCTGCCGTAACTGCAGCAGTGCCGGGTCTATCAGTCCGCTGGGTCCGTACAATAAAGGCAGATCGACCCAGAGCTGAATCATCTCGATCGCCAATAGCAAGCCGAGGCCGCGCGGGAAGATGCGCAAAGCGTCTGCAGCCTGTGAGCTGGCGTTAAGGTTCGCTAGGTTCATGGCAACAGTGTTGGTTAAATAGTTGGATATAGTGTAGCTGTAACGATCCGGTTTCGCGGATACTGGACAGGCTTGGAGGTGATTTCGCTAGAATACTGACATGCACGGTGGATGCGCCGTATCTTTCGGCCGAACGCTTACATAGCGATCGCTTGATGGTTTTGGCTAGATTAAGCTCGGATGTGGACTTCCGCCTGTCCGAGTCGATAAAGACTTCATTGATGTCTAAAAAGCTGCTGTAACGCAGCTTGCCTGCACGGCTCCGTAGTCCAGGATCGGACAGCGTGTGGATTTCTTCAGAATCGCTGAAGGAAAGTTGGATACGGGTATGGAAGGTACTGCCCACCGAAGGACCAAAAAATCCGTAGCCTCCATGTATCCCCGTAAACTGGGCGTAATGTGAAAGAAGGGGCAGCTGCATCAGCCGGGCAAGGCCATTGGTATCTTGTGAATCTGCCGTCTGCGACGTTGCAGCATACAGCTGTTGTACATTGTTTAATACGCTGATGGCCAAATGTAGAAAGACCAACGTGAGTACAAAAAGATGCTGCCCCCTCATCACAGCTGCTAGTTCTCGTAATTGGCCAAGAACTCCTCAATCGACAATGTCTGTACATCGTCGGTTGTCTTTGTAATCAAATTTTTCTTGATGCCGATCAGATCTAAGTCAACCTCGGATGCCGGGATCACGATTGCTTTTTCGGTGTAGAGGTCTGCCCCGTGCTGAGATTTGTTACTTACGAGCAGGGTCAGCGTAACGGCCAAACCTGCCAAAATTGGTTGCATAATTTTCATAATACCTGTTTTTAAAACGTTACACGAAGCTCCAAAAACAGGTTTGTAACCTTGGTTACCTTTACGAATTCTGTAAGAAAAATCATTTATTCTGGTACTTTTCGTAATAATTCTTGGTTATTTTTTAAAAAAATATCGCTAAAAATGATTTTCGTTCTCTTGTTTAAAATCATTTTGGGTAATTTAAACGCTTATTCACCTTATTGAAAAACATATTTTATGGAAAAAGTTAAAGTTGTTTTAATCGATGACGAGCTGTCAACGATGGGTAGCCTGCAAGATGAACTTGCTACCTTGCCGGTATTTGAAGTACTGGGCTGTTACGAATCTGTAGGTCAGGCAACCGCTGGCATCACGTTGATGACCGATATACCGGATGTGATCTTTTGTGATATCCAGATGCCGGATGTGCTGGGCATCGACGCGCTGCCCGATCTGCGTCAGCTCGCCCGAATGGTGGTATTTTGCACTGCCCACAGCGATTACGCTGCAGAAAGTTTTAAACTGAACGTGCCCGACTATATTGTAAAACCTGCCAGCCGCAGTGATCTGCTGCGTGTATTGACAAAGGTCGCAAATATGCGCGCGGGCAATACTTCTGACAAATCCGTGCGTTATTTTCTCATTAAGAAACCCAACCGCATGGAGTGGGAACCAACACCGATACAGGACATCTGTTTATTTGCAATGGAAAGCCCGGTGGTTAATATTTACGGATTAAAGGAGGGTAAATTGCAACTGCTAGACAGTGTATCCATGACCATGCGTGAAGTGTACGAACGGGTAAAGGATACAGAACTTTTTCTATATGCGAATCAGTCTGAAATTGTCGCAGTCGATTACATTCAGAAAGTGCGGACGGATGCGAAAAAAAAAGGGGTTTTGTTAACCGGAAGAAAAGAGTGGATTTCTATTAAAGCACTGGGCGAACCCCATTTTAAAGAATACCTCCGTAGATACAACCTGAAAGGAGGCGGTGATGTTGGATCAACATAAAGCTGCTTACATCCGGCAGAAGATCATTACTGCTGCCTGCATGGTCATGTTACTTTACTACTACATGGCTTTCTTAGTACCCGATTCCTTCATCGGCTCTGCCGATTTTCTAGTGCTATTCGGCGCACAACTCCTCATCTTTCTAACGGTATGCAAATCGTTGGGCCCGTGGATCTACCACCACGAACGCTGGATCACCATCCGGATCATAACGGCTGGCGCATTCCTGACAATCACACCTTTAATGCTGATCCTGATCATCAGCTTATGTGCCGGTAGGGCCGAGTGGGATGGCGGCTTTGGCAGCATCGAACTCGGCAACTTAGCAGAGACTGTGTTTCCCCTCCTGTTGACCTATGTGCTCGGGATTTCTTTTTATGGCTGGAAAGGGCAGCTGCCTATACTTGAGGAAAGGGAAGAGGCCCTTACAGCGAAAGAGGAAGCCGACGAAGCTAGAAAGGATGCCATGCGTAAATTTGAGCGGTTAGAAGAGAAATTCCGAACGCTACAGTTGAATTACGAAGGACAGGAAATGCCACCCCATTTTTTGGGAAATTCACTGGCTACCGTGAAGACACTTGCCCTGCACGATCCCCAAAAGGCGGTCGAAGCGATGTCCATCCTTATCGATATCAATAAAACATACCTATTGCACCGAAAGCAATCTAATATACCCCTTTGGGAAGAAATCAGCCAGATAACACGCCTGATTTTGCTCTATCAGATACGAAAGGGCAGGCCGATTTTTTTTCATATTGACATCACGGAGGATGATCTGGAGGATGTCTTGATTCCCATGATGCTCCTGTTAAACGCGGTGGAAAACTGCTGCCAATACGGCATTTTGACCGACCCACTGAGACCGGCGAATCTCCGCGTCAGTAGACTTGCGGATGGTGCTGTATATATTCTTGTGGAAAACGAATACGATGGCGAGGTGCTGCCCGAAGTGACACGCTCGGGCAAGGGGCTCACCCAGTTACGGGAGCGACTACACCTGCTTAATCCCGAAGGCAATACGGTCGAAATACAAGATAATGGCAACCGGTTTCGGATACGTATCACTATGCGTACACCGATCTCGCTGGTAGGGTAATGTATATTTTTAATATTTTTTACTATCTTAAGTCCGGTTTCGCCGTGCACAGCACCGAATCCGGATTTAAACTTTTATAAACTACACCATCTGCTGATGGGCTTTCTTTCCAAAAAAATGTATGGACTTGGTCAAATCCGCTTCACGTGGAATGTTTATGCTGGAAGCGGAGGGAAGGTAACTCCTGTGCTTGTACACTGGCTGGTCTTAACACGTCAAGACCATGACAAATTTTGAAAAAGAACTGTTAGAAAAATTAGAAGAATGCCTATCTACATCGCGCGAAATCCGCGAAATGCTCCGTGAAAAGAAAGCGGAGGCCATTATTTACCGCGATGCCGCCTATGCCATTGAACGGGTGGGTATCAGCAAGAGTACCCTTCTCCGCGAGCAGAACAAAGGAAATATTGCCGTTGCTAAGGAAGGTCGCGGGGGCAAAAAATATTATACCGACGCGGCCGTCGAGCGCCTCCGAAATCTCTACTGGGGGCTGGCGACAGAAAACCCCGGTTTGTAGGGGCTTTCTTCTCCCTTTCTTCGGACGTTCTTCGCCCGTTTTTCGGCCAGTGCGTTACTGCTGCCTTACCCATATCTTAGGGCTGCCTTACCTTTTCGTGGATAGCCCTAAGATAATACTAAGATACGACTAAGGCAAACCTAATATCTCGGCCGAAGATGCCCGCCTATTGGTCAGAAGAAGGTTAGGGATTGGTGACTAGTGACTAGGGGTTAGGAGTCAGGGATCAGGTAGCCGGAATCAGAAACCGGGTAGCCGGAATCGGATTTCTGATTCCCGATTCCAGTTCTCAAATCTCATATCTAACATCTCACATCTCAATACTCACTACTCCATACTCCATACTCCATACTCACTACTTAATACTCACTACTCACTACTCACTACTCCATACTCCATACTAAAAGGTCTCTTCAACTGCGCTTCAATTTACTGGGAAACCCGCTTCAATGCCGCTTCAACCGTGTTCAAACCCTTGTTTTCGCTTGTATACACCCCTATGTTTGTCTTCGTAAAGCAACATATACCGGTATGAAAAAGTGCTTCACATTATGGTTTAACAAGTTAAAAAAAACAAAATGGGAACAATTAGAAATGGAATCAACGGCGGCTTCAAAGGTAAAGCCGGCAGTGTAATCGGCAGCAGCTGGAAAAGTATTGAATACATCAAGGGGCTGTACAAAAAGCGTACTAAGCCGGCCACTGAAGAGCAGCTGATGCAGCAGGCGAAATTCACGACGGTCATGCGCTTTCTACTGCCTGCCACACCATTGGTTCGTATTGGATTTGGGCAAAAAAAGGCGGATAAGGCCACGGCGGGAAATATGGCCCTACAGGCAAACCTGCAACTTGCGTTGACCGGCGACTATCCGGATTATGCCCTGGATTACGCCAAGGTACGCATCAGCGATGGCTTTTTTCTGGCAGGTGGAGCACCCACCGCGTTAGTTGATGCGGGCAACCTTGAGGTAACCTGGGACCCGACACTGAGCTCACTGTATGATACGCGGGAAGACGATAAGGTTTATATCCTCGTTTATCAACCCACGATCGACGAATTCTTGACCGCGCCCGAACCTCCATCTCGGGGCGACGGTTCGGTCAGCATTGCGCTCCCCAACCACTTCTTAGGTGCTGCGGCACATGTGTGGATATTTTTTGCAGACCGCAAAAATGTGAAGGTATCCAAGAGTTCATACCTAGGCGAGTTGGCACTCTAGGCGAGGTTTAATCAGAGGGGCTGCCGCAGATCAGCTAGCGGATTTCGGTAGCCCCTTTTTAATACAGAAGCGATGGAATGTATATCAAACTTTGCAAAAAAGAAGACAGGTGATGGCACAGATGGTCGCCTGGAAGTGTGGCTGCGGTTTAAGGTGGCCCGACAGTTTTTGACGCCCTTGACGCGGCTCATCAACATGGGTTTCGCGACGAAGAAGCGTGGGAAAACTCCGCTGGGAAGAGCAATGTCCTATACCCTAAAGGGCTGTATGGAGGGGACGTATCCGGATATCCGGGTCAATCCTGAACTGGTGCAGCTTAGCAATGGAAGTGCAGTCATACCGCTTGACGCTGTAGCGCTGCGACAGGACGGTGTAATCCAGATCAGCTGGCGTCCTGATTCCGACGGCATCGCGTGCTTTCACGACGATGGTGTCATTGTTTGCGCTTATCATGTCGAAAGTGCCGTGGCCGGTATCAATGAAACGACAGCCATAAGAAGCGATGGAAGAACGGAACTGGTGTTGCCTGTACAACTGGTCGATAAGCCTGTGCATGTGTACGCTATGGCCCACTGCCGCCACAAGAAAAATTTTTCACGAACTGTGTATCTGGGGGAGCATTAGTGACTAGGGGCTCGTGATTAGTGACTGGTGACTAGGGGTTAGAAACCAGGGGGCAGAACTGTTGTTCTCGTCTTTGCGAGGAGCATAGCGACGCGGCAATCTTAGAAGGCTAGGAGTTAGAGACTAGTGACTATGAGTGTATTTGTCGTCACTGCGAGGAGGCACGACGCGGCAGTCTTTTTAAGTACTAAGATCGCCACACCTTCGTACCTCAGGTTCGCGATGACGTTGTAACGGTCATACATCTAACATCTAAAGTCTCACATCTACGATCTCAATACTTAATACTTAATACTAACAAAATGACAACAACGATAACCCTCCATCTCCGGCGGAAATACGGGGAGCGGGGCACTAACGTAACGGCACGATCTATTTTCTAGGAGAACCGATCTGCCACACGATAGAACTGCCCTGGCAGGACAATACGCCAAACAAAAGCTGTATTCCCGAAGGACGCTACAAGCTCGAAAAAAGGGTTTATCCCAAAAATGGGGAGCAGGTTGGAATTCCATCTGTACAGGGACGCGAAGCGATCCTGATCCATGCCGCAAACAACGCTGCGACGGAAATAAGAGGCTGCATTGCCCCGGTTACGACGCTGACAGGTGAAGGTACAGGCGACGAAAGCGCAAAAGCCCTCAAAGAGCTGAAATCCCTCGTTTACGGGCTGTGGGATATGGGAGCAGAAGTTTACTTGGAGATCAGGGGTTAGGAGCTAGGTGATCGGGGAGCGGGAATCGGGTAGCCGAGAACGGGAATCGGATTTCTGATTCCCGATTCCGGTTCTCACATCTAATATCTAAAATCTAATGTATAACATCTTAATACTCAATACTTAATACTTAATACTATTATGCGTAACATTATAAACAAAATCAGCAAAGCGGTACAGGTGGTACTACTTGCTCCAATCAAGTTGCCGGGGAAGGCATTGAATATTCTAAAATACGTAGCTGTCGGTTTAGGCATCATCGAATCCGTTCTGGATAATGGGAAGCCGGAATCGGAAACCCGAGACCAGAAAGGGAAACAGGAACATAGCGGCGAAGAGAGCAGAGACGATGGCGCTTCAACCGGCATTGCCCATCCGCCTGCGGAAGTGAACCTTGATGATGACGCAAGTGTAGAAACTGAGCAGGCGGCTTACTCTGCACAATCGGATATCGTGCGGCCGAACACGGCTGCAGAAAAGGAGGTAAGTGATGAATAGTCATGGTGGTGGTTGGTTTCCCGTGCTGGGCGGAAGCTGTTGCAGCATCATGGGTTTAATTCCTTGGCACAACCTCCTGCAGACGGTGGTATTAGCTATCGTAGGCACATTGGTGAGTTACCTACTGACGCGGCTATTGCAGGGTAGAAAGAAGTAAGACAAATAACATAGGTATTAGCCACAATTAGAACGCATCGCGAAAAGTGGTGCGTTTTTAATCTCATATTTAATTTTTATAGAGTTGTAAGTATGATTACAACTTTAAGTATATTTAATATGTTTAAATCTTAATTATAATGTCTACATCCGTAAAATGGAGACGACTTATTATGGTCGTCTCGTTTTTTATTAAAGTACAATGTTATAGCACCTAAGTTGTGAGCAGCCATTTCCACGCTGGAATGACCAATATCTTTACACCGTCAATTTCGAATTCTTCTTCTTCTTCGGCGGTAATAATCCAAGCTTGTGGTGCGTGGCAATATGCTGCAGCTTTTAGGAGCCCTTTTAATTCCCTGCTCCGGGTATCAGCGTTGGCAATTGTCCAGCTTACCTGCACGGGTAGTGGCTCCTGGCCGTCGCCATAAATGAGGAAGTCACATTCACCAGATTCATTAAAATAATAAATATTGGTATCGTAAATATTTCCAAACAGCCGATATAATTTCGCGGGGTGTAAGAGGTTTTTTAAGTAATTCGAGCTTGTTTACAGATAATATTTCCTTGAGATAATATTTCCTTGAGAGTTTCTTTCATAGGAAGCTAAATTTATAAAAAGTTTCACTGAGTGAGATACAAAATATATAAAAAGTTTCGTTTTGTGAGCGAAATATTTGCAGTAAAATATCCATAAGTCCTCCGATGATTCTGTTTAGGCAGTTCCATTTTGATAAACTGAAGGCTGTGATATTGGACAGCCGTAATATTTAATTTGGAGGTCTTGTTTTTTTAAATAAAACCGAGTACTTTTGTTGCTCAATGCTACTGATGCTATGTTAGAAACCCTGATTACGTCCAAGACGCGACTAAAGCTTTTGATTAAGTTTTTTGTCTATGCTACCAACAAGGGTTACTTGCGAGGCTTGGCGGAAGAATTTCATGAATCGACCAATGCGATCCGTAAAGAACTTAATCAGTTGACAGATGCGGGCTACCTAACCCGCGAGCAGCAAGACAATAAGGTGATATACCAAGCGAACAACCAACACCCACTTTTCAATTCTCTTCAGCGACTGATCCGGGATTACCTGGGAATGGATGAGCTGATTGATAATATATTTGCAAAGGCGGGCGACATTGAACAGATCAGTTTGATGGGTGATTACGCAAGAGGCATCGATTCTGGAACATTAGAAGTATGTATATTAGGAAATGATCTCGATACGGATTACTTATCGCGGTTAGCAAATAAGTCATCGGAGCTTTTAAAAAAATCCGTGAAACTTTATTTTGAAAAGTCGCCCGTAGCCGTACATCAGATCATACTGTTTAAAAAAATAGGCGGATAGGCGGATACGCAGATAGGCAAATTCGCGAATACGCAAATACGCAAATACGCAAAAAGAAAAAATGATAGAAACTAACCGCATAGAACACAAAGAAAGGTTAACTGACCATCTCGAAAAGGAGGTTGTTGCGTTCTTGAATTATCTTGGCGGTGGGATGATTTATCTTGGTATTGCTAAAGACGGTATGCGGATCTTTCGGGATATGGAATTGGTAGAACAGTTGGGATCTGCTGTGCCGAGAATTTTACGCGCCTATGCAAAAGAGTGTTTTCAGTTTTCGACCAATTTTATCAGAATGAGTTTTCCAATTAATCCCAGCATAGAGCCTGTCGGTGTAAATGAGGGATTAAATGTCGGTGTAAATGTCGGTGTAAATGTCGGTTTAAATGAATTGTTGGAGATCATTCGGAATAGCCCCGGAATAAATGCAAAAAAAATAGCTCAGTATTTTGATGTAGCCGACCGTACTTTGGAGCGTTGGCTAAAACAATTGAGAGACGAAGATAAAATCATATTTAAAGGAGCGCCCAAGACAGGGGGATACTTTATAAAGGAGAAGCAAATACGCGAATAGGCTAATTCGCAGATTCGCGACTACGCAAATAAAAAAAGATGAGAATATTCTATTTCGAAAAATTGGAGGTGTGGCAAGAATCTAGAGCTTTGGTGAAAGAACTATATTTGGAGACCAAAAGTTTTCCGGTGGAAGAAAAGTTTGGCTTAATATCACAAATAAGACGAGCTGCCCTAAGTATTTCCGCTAATATTGCGGAAGGTATGTCGAGAGGGACAGAAAAGGATAAAGCACGTTATCAATCAAGCTTTTGGTTCAGCTATTGAGGTAGTCAATTTTTTAGTGTTGGCAAACGATTTAGAATTTTTGACAGATGAAGTGTATATAAAATTACGAGAAAAAACAGAAAAGATTACGAATCAGTTGAATAGTTTGTATAATAAGTTTAATAAATAGGCGAGTACGCGAATATGCGAATCTGCAAATAGGCAAACGTGCAATTAAACAAGAAATACGGCATAGAAATTGTTGTTAGCAGGCAAGTCATCGGAATGTTACAAAAATCCGTTAACTTTATTTTGAGAAACAACCGTATTAGTACATTTATTATTTTAAGCAGATCCGCAGATTCGCAGATATGCAGTTAAGCAAATCCGCAGTTAAGCAAATAAGCAAATATGCAGTTAGGCAAATAAGCAGTTTATGAAATCGGAAACTAGTAAAAACTTGGACACAAACATTAAAAGCGATAGACATAGTATGCGCGTTGGTATTACCTTTTCGGCGTTCGACCTGTTACATGCAGGACATATCAAGATGCTCGAAGAGGCCAAACGCCAATGCGATTACCTCATTTGTGGTTTGCAGGTAGATCCTACCTTAGATCGTCCAGAAAAAAATAAACCCAGCCAGACCGTTGTAGAACGCTATATCCAACTGTCGGGTTGTAAGCATGTCGATGAGATCGTACCTTATTTAACCGAGCAGGATTTGGAAGATGTTTTGCGTTCATTTCAAATCGATGTGCGTATATTAGGTGATGAATATAAAGATAGAGACTTTACGGGCAGAGCATATTGTGAAGAAAAAGGAATAGAGCTTTATTTCAATACACGCGATCACCGTTTTTCGAGTTCTGGATTAAGAAAGGTGGTTGCAGAGAAGGAGAATGGAAAAAAGGGTTAGTGACTAGGAGTTAGAGATTAGGGGTTAGAAATAAATAAAATAATATGCAAACCGAGCGAAGCGAGTTCATGGATGCGATAAAGAATAAACAAAACTCCGTAGTAGGCGAATTCGCGAATACGCAAATTAAAAAAATTGCCATTATCGGGCAAGGATATGTAGGTCTTCCGTTGGCCATTGAATTTGCATCACATTTTCCAGTGGTGGGATTTGATATTAATGCAGATCGTGTTGCGGAATTGAATGAAGCCAAAGATAGTACACGTGAAGCAGATTTAGACAAGCTGGAGACGGTTATCAAAACAGCGAGAGATACCAATTTTGTAAAGGGCTATCGTGCTTCTTCTTCATTAGATGACATTCGGGAAGCACATATTTTTATTGTGACTGTACCCACGCCTATTGATCGTTACAACTCGCCGGATTTACAACCGTTACTGAAAGCGACTACCATGTTAGGCGAAGTGATTAAATGTGGAGATATCGTGATTTACGAATCCACGGTCTATCCGGGTTGCACCGAAGAAGAGTGTGTTCCGCTATTGGAACAGATCTCCGGATTAACCTTTAACACCGATTTTTTTGTTGGTTATTCACCCGAGCGGATCAATCCGGGCGACAAGGTAAATACGCTGACAACCATAAAAAAGGTGACTTCGGGTTCCACACCCGCAATTGCCGAGGAAATAGATCAATTATATCAAAAAATTATATTGGCTGGCACGCATAAGGCACCTTCAATTAAAGTAGCGGAGGCGTCAAAAGCAATCGAAAATGCCCAACGCGACGTCAATATCTCGTTCGTTAACGAGCTGGCATTGATATTTGACCGTGTTGGTATTGATACCAATGATGTGTTGGAGGCAGCAGGTACCAAATTCAACTTTTTGAAATATAGACCCGGTTTGGTTGGTGGACATTGTATATCCGTTGATCCGTATTATCTAGCGCATAAAGCGGAGCAACTGGGTTATCATCCAGATGTGATTCTATCCGGTCGTCGGGTAAATGATTCTATGGCCCGCTTTGTCGCTTCCAAAGTGGTTAAATTAATGATCGGCAAGGGTATCAACGTCAAGGATTCAAAAGCATTGATATTAGGTATTACGTTTAAAGAGAATTGTCCCGATGTACGGAATACCAAAGTAATAGATATCCGTAAAGAATTGATTGAATATGGTGTTGAGGTCGATATTTACGATCCGTGGGCGGATCGCGAAGAAGTTTCTCACGAATACGGCATCAAGTTGCTAAGCGAATCACCAGTCACCAAGTATGAAGCGGTGATATTGGCTGTAGCGCATCATGAATTTTTAACATATAATATTAAATCATTAACAAGAGATACGAGTGTCGTATTTGATATCAAAGGTTGTTTAGACCGAAATAACGTAGACGCAAGATTGTAAAAAGAATATATTTATGAGCAAAAACCTTATTGTCTTTGGTACAAGGCCAGAAGCTATTAAAATGGCTCCCTTAGTAAAAGAATTCAAAAAGCATCCCGAGTTAGATACCAAAGTTTGCGTAACGGCACAGCACCGCGAAATGTTGGATCAGGTGCTGGAATTTTTTGATATCACGCCCGATTACGATATGGATTTGATGAAGCCAAATCAGAACCTCTACTCCCTCACTGCAGATATCCTCACCGGACTTAAGCCAATCTTGGAGGAGTACCAACCTGATTATGTTTATGTGCATGGCGATACAAGCACCACGATGGCGGCAAGTATTGCCGCTTTTTATTCCGGTGCCCAAGTCTGTCATGTGGAAGCAGGCCTGCGTACTCATAATAAGCGGTCACCATTTCCCGAAGAAATTAATAGGCAGGTTACCGGTCGAATTGCGGATTTTCATTTTTCGCCTACTATGGCTTCGGAACAAAATCTTCTTCAGGAGAATGTGAATAAAGACACGATATTAGTTACGGGCAATACGGTTATCGATGCTTTATTTGATAGCTCCGAACGGGTTAAAGATTTGGATAATGTAGAAATCAATAAATTAAAAGAACTCGTAGATGCATCTAAAAAAATAATCTTAGTAACAGGTCATCGCCGCGAAAATCATGGACAGGGTTTTATCAATATATGTGAAGCGTTAAAAGAGATCGCGCTTAATAATTCGGATGTTCAAATTATTTACCCCGTGCATTTAAACCCGAATGTCAAGGGGCCGGTTTACGCCATATTATCAGGTATCGATAATATTCAACTTATCGATCCGCTGGCGTATCCAGCATTTGTCTGGTTAATGAACCGATCGTATCTAATCATTACCGACTCTGGCGGGGTGCAAGAAGAAGCGCCTAGTCTAGGAAAGCCGGTACTAGTAATGCGAGATACGACCGAACGTCCAGAAGCCGTTGACGCCGGAACAGTTATTTTAGTAGGAACTGATAAAAATTTGATTGTGAGTGAATGCCGTTCACTGTTAATTGATGAGGAACGTTATAACAGTATGTCTGCTTTACACAACCCGTATGGAGATGGTAGAGCTTGTGAGAGAATAGCTAATTTTATTATAAATAGATAAGATAAAATATGAATACAAAAGTTGTTACCATAGGACTGGGATATATCGGTTTGCCAACGTCCGCTTTAATTGCAAACAATCAAATCCATGTACACGGTGTAGATATTTCACAGCATGTTGTGGATACTATCAACGCTGGCAAGATTCATATTGTAGAGCCGGATCTGGATAAGGCTGTTGCAGAAGCTGTTCAGGAAGGCTATCTAAAGGCGGACACGAAACCGGTAGAGGCGGACACCTACTTGGTCGTTGTACCTACACCATTCAAAGGAGACCATCAACCAGACATTTCATATGTTAAGGCTGCTACTACGGGAATTTTACCTTTATTGAAAGAGGGGGATCTTTATATTATCGAGTCTACATCACCTGTGGGAACTACCGAAAAAATGATGGATTATATCTTTGCAGAGCGACCAGAACTACAAGGTAAGATTTATCTCGCATATTGCCCGGAACGCGTATTGCCCGGTAATGTCATGTACGAGTTAGTGCATAATGATCGGGTGATAGGTGGCGTAAATGAAGATTCAACACAAAAGGCTTTATCATTTTACCGCCGGTTTGTAAAAGGCGAGCTACATCCGACAAATGCGCGGACTGCGGAAATGTGTAAATTAACTGAAAATGCGTCGCGGGATTCGCAAATTGCGTTTGCGAATGAGTTGTCCTTAATCTGTGACAAAGCGAACATCAATGTGTGGGATCTAATTCGTTTAGCGAACAAACATCCCCGCGTGAACATCCTGCAACCAGGTTGCGGTGTTGGTGGTCATTGCATTGCGGTAGATCCATACTTCTTAACAGCGGATTTCCCAATGGAATCTCGTATGATTGCCCAAGCACGTGAAACAAATAATTATAAATCTTTTTGGTGTGCGGAGAAAGTAAAATCAGCAAGACTAGAATTCGAATTAAAACAAGGTCGTGAGCCATCTATTGCTATTATGGGATTGGCATTCAAACCCAATATTGATGATTTAAGAGAATCGCCTGCCATTCATATTGCAGAACGCGTATTACAGGATTCAGGTGATGCAGATATGTATATTGTTGAGCCTAACGTTCGAGAGCATAAAGTGTTTAAATTAACAAATTATAAAGATGCTGTTGAGAAGGCAGATATTGTTGTTTTTTTGGTCGCGCATAATGAGTTTAAGACATTAGAATTTAATAACAGTCAGGTCATTCTTGACTTTTGCGGCGTAACAAATAAATGATATGAATATATTAAATTTAATTGGTCGTGAACAGGAGCTTTTTGCACAAGATATTGAAAGTAGTGAAAAAGAATTAAACCAAATTGTTTCCACATCACGATTTTTAGTAATTGGTGGCGCGGGTTCAATTGGACAAGCCACAACAAAGGAGATTTTTAAAAGAAATCCGAAGAAATTACATGTGGTTGATATAAGTGAAAACAATATGGTCGAACTGGTGCGCGATATTCGGAGTTCTTTCGGTTATATAGATGGGGATTTTCAGACGTTTGCATTAGATATTGGTTCAATCGAATACGATGCATTTTTTGAGGCAGATGGCGAATATGATTATGTATTAAATCTGTCTGCGCTGAAACATGTACGTAGTGAAAAAGATCCGTACACGTTAATGCGTATGATTGATGTGAACATTTTCAACACGGATAAAACAATCCAACAATCCATTACAAAAGGTGTAAAAAAATATTTCTGTGTTTCCACGGATAAAGCTGCAAATCCCGTTAATATGATGGGTGCATCTAAGCGTATAATGGAAATGTTTTTGATGCGCAGAAGTACAGATATTAAAATTTCGACTGCACGGTTTGCCAATGTAGCATTTTCAGATGGATCATTGTTGCATGGATTTAATCAACGTATTCAGAAATTGCAGCCCATCGTAGCACCTAATGATATTAAACGTTATTTTGTTATACCAAAGGAATCCGGTGAGCTTTGTTTGATGTCGTGCATATTTGGTGAAAATAGAGATGTATTTTTTCCGAAATTAAGTGAGAGTTTACATTTGATCACGTTTGCCGAAATTGCAGAAAAATATTTACGGAAACTAGGATATGAACCTCATCTATGTGAGACTGAAGATGAAGCACGTGATTTAGTTCGCAGTTTACCTCAAGAAGGGAAATGGCCATGTCTGTTTACAAGCAGTGATACTACAGGTGAAAAAGATTTTGAAGAATTTTTTACAGATAAAGAGACCTTGGATATGCAACGATTTGAAAATTTAGGAATTATTAAAAATGATCTGAATATTGAATCTGCTAAGTTAGAACTTTTTGAAGAGACTATTGCAGGTCTTAAAATCAATAAAAAATGGGATAAACAAGAAATAGTTGATTTGTTTTTTCAAATGATACCTGATTTTGGACATAAAGAAACAGGTAAGTATTTAGATGCAAAAATGTAAAAAAATGGAGAACATTAATCAGATCGTATCATTTGTTCAGGAACAGTTTCAAACCAAAGAGTTTATACCTTTGCATGAGCCTCGTTTCCGAGGTAATGAAAAAGAATATCTATTAGATACAATTGATTCTACATTTGTTTCGTCTGTAGGAGCTTACGTAGATCGGTTCGAATTGGATATGCAGGCAATAACCAGTGCAGAAAAGGCAATTGCAGTTGTTAATGGGACGGCCGGATTGCAAGTTGCTTTACGTCTTGCTGGAGTGGTGGCCGGTGATGAGGTTATAACACAAGCACTTACATTCATAGCTACCGCCAATGCCATTGCATATAACCAAGCTACTCCGATTTTTGTTGATGTGGATCTGGATACTATGGGATTATCGCCAAGTGCTATGGATAATTTCTTAGAAGAGTTTGGCGAGATTCGACAAGAAGGTTGTTTTAATAAGTCAACAGGAAAGCGAATCGCTGCATGTATGCCTATGCATACTTTTGGCTTTCCTGTTCACATTGATGAACTTATCGCGGTATGTGAGAAGTGGCATATTCCTTTAGTAGAGGATTCTGCAGAATCCTTGGGGTCTTATTATAAAGGAAAGCACACCGGCACCTTCGGCTTATTAGGTGCATTTTCATTTAATGGCAATAAAACGGTCACCTGCGGAGGTGGAGGAGCTATAGTGACGAATGATCTGACTTTAGGAGCTAAGGCTAAATATTTGACAACTACAGCGAAAAAGCCACATCCGTATGAGTTTTTTCATGATGAAATTGGTTACAATTTTAGAATGCCTAATCTCAATGCAGCATTAGCTTGTGCGCAACTGGAAATGTTGGATGAGTTCGTTGACAATAAACGAGAACTAGCATCTCTTTACGCAAAGTTCTTTAATAGTATTGGTGTCAATTTTAGACAAGAACTACCAGATACCAAAGCCAATTATTGGTTAATGTGTGTAGAATTAAATAACAAAGAAGAACGCGATTTATTTCTAAAGGAAACGAATGTACAAAAAGTAATGACGAGACCAATTTGGCAATTGATGTACCGTTTACCTATGTTTGAACATTGTCAACGCGATGCGCAAAGCAATGCCATATTTTTGGAAGAAAGAATTGTAAATATACCAAGTAGTGTTAGATAATAGGATTGTAATAATAGGTTATTCAGGGCACGCATTGGTTGTGTTAGATGCAGCTATTGCTATGGGATTGGAAATCCATGGCTATTGTGAACCTACTGCAGTTGTATTTAATCCGCATGCCTTAAAATATTTTGGAAATGAGAGTGATGGAGCTTTTTCGTGGAATAATGATGTCGATTTTATACTCGGGATAGGTGATAACGCTACGCGATATAAGAGCGCACAACGAATTAACAAACACAACGGAAGGGTATTAAACGTTATTCATCCGGCGAGCAACATAGGCAGTTCTGTTAAAATAGGAAATGGAAATTTTGTTAACGTCAATGCGTGCGTTAATGCTTTTGCGACTATCGGAGATTATTGCATATTAAATACAGGTTGCATTGTAGAACACGAGTGCCAATTAGGCAACGCGGTACATGTTGCTCCCGGCGCTGTACTTGCGGGGAATGTAACAGTGGGGAATTTTAGTTTTGTCGGTGCAAATTCCGTGATTAAGCAGGGTGTTAGAATAGGTGAAAATGTAATTATAGGAGCAGGGAGTGTAGTACTGAAAGATGTGGAAGACAATCAGATCGTAGTAGGAAACCCAGCAAAAAAAATACGTACACAATGAAAAAAGTTTTAATTATTGCAGAAGCAGGTGTAAACCACAATGGCTCAATAGAAAACGCATTTAAATTAATTGATGCTGCGGTTGATGCTGGTGTCGATTATATAAAATTTCAAACATTTAAAGCGGATAAGTTAGTTGCCAAATCGGCAAAAAAGGCTGAATATCAAATTACAAATACAAAGAATGCAAATGATTCGCAGTTTGAAATGCTAAAAAAGCTCGAGATCTCTCATGAGGATCATGAGCGTCTTATCGACTACTGTAATTCAAAAAAAATTAGTTTTTTTTCTACCGCGTTTGATTTAGATTCACTACAGTATTTGAAAGATATCGGTCTAGATTTAGTGAAAATACCCTCCGGAGAAATAACGAATCTTCCTTACTTGAGAAAGGCAGCAGGATTATTCGATAGAGTAATCCTATCGACAGGAATGTGTACATTGGAAGATATTCGATTGGCAGTCGATGTGTTTGTTAAAGAAGGAATCGATATTAAGAATATTACGATATTACACTGCAATACAGAATATCCTACGCCTATGATGGATGTAAATTTGAAAGCAATGAATACGATAAAGGATACTTTCGCAACAGAAATCGGATATTCTGACCATACGTTAGGGATTGAAGTTCCTATTGCAGCAGTTGCTTTGGGTGCTTCGGTAATTGAAAAACATTTTACTTTAGACAATACGATGGAAGGGCCTGATCACGCAGCATCATTGGAGCCTAGGGAATTGAAGGCAATGGTTGCTGCAATTCGAAATATCGAACTGGCAACTGCAGGCTCCGGTTTAAAGGAACCTAGTCCTTCTGAATTAAAGAATATGGTAATTGCCCGGAAAAGTATCGTGGCAAAAGAACAAATAGTAAAGGGAGAGGTTCTTACTGAAGAAAATTTGACAGTCAAGCGCCCTGGTTCGGGTATTTCTCCTATGCAATGGGATGAAATAATTGGACAGATTGCCAGTAAAAACTTTGATGTAGATGATTTAATTAGTCTATAATGAAGAAAATTTGTATTGTTACAGCAACAAGGGCGGAATATGGTTTATTAAAACCTTTGATGACGCTAATCGAAAAAAGCGATCAGTTTACATTGCAGGTTTTGGCGACAGGAGCTCACCTTTCTCCGGAATTTGGATTAACCTACAAGTTTATTGAGCAAGATGGTTTTATCATTAACGAAAAAGTAGAGATGCTTGTGTCGTCTGATACATCAAATGCAATAGTTAAATCAATGGGTTTAGGGATGATTGGCTACGCGGACGCTTTTTCAAGATTGAATCCCGATGCTGTTATTATTCTCGGTGATCGATATGAAATGCTCTCTGTTGCTTCTGTCGCGTCAATTTTTACCATACCAATATTTCATTTACATGGTGGCGAGATTACAGAAGGTGCGTATGATGATGCCATCCGGCACGCTATTTCAAAACTTAGTCACTTACATTTTACATCTACAGAAGAATATCGACAAAGGGTCATTCAGATGGGTGAACAACCTGATCGCGTTTTCAATGTTGGGGCTATTGGACTAGACAATATTTATAATGTTCCTCTTTTGACAAAAGAGGACCTTGAGCAGAGTCTTGGCATTAGATTCAAGAAATATAATTATCAAGTGACTTTCCACCCAGAGACATTAGGTGGGAAATCAGCCAAAGAGCAGTTTGAAATATTATTACGGGCGATTTCACAGCAAAAGGATAGCTATTTCGTCTTTACTAAAGCTAATGCGGACACGGACGGTAGAATTATAAACCAGCTAATTGATGATTTCGTCAGTAAAAATCCAGAAACATCCGCTGCATACAGTTCTTTGGGAAGTATTCGTTTTCTTTCTCTTGTGAAAATCTGTAATGCCATTGTAGGTAATAGCTCTAGCGGAATTATCGAAGCTCCATCATTGAATACAGCTACGATCAATATTGGCGACCGACAGAAAGGTAGGACGCAAGCTGGGAGCGTCATCAACTGTGCCGTTGAAGAGGAGATGATTATTGATAGTTTTCAGCGCGCGAAGGAATCACTGTTTCAAGATACTGTAGCTAAGATCGAAAATCCCTACGGAACTGGTGGTACGGCTGCTCGAATAATGCATGCGTTGTCTTCACTAGACTTTAATCAGTTAAAAACAAAGAAATTTTACAATATAAAACATAGATAATGAATATTGTTGAAAGACACACGATTCTGCGGTCGGAATCAGTTCGGGAAGCCTTAATTAAATTAGATTTAATTGCACCATCATCTATTCTATTTATAGTGGGAGAAGATAATGTTTTACTGGGTTCTCTAACTGATGGGGACTTGCGAAGGGGTTTCATAAAAGGATTAGACTTTGATAATGATTTGTTAGATTTTACACAAACTAATCCTGTATTTATCACAGAAAATAAATATGACTTAGATCAATTAGATCAGTTTAGAAAAAATTTAATAAAAATTGTGCCCATTGTTGATGCAGAGCATCGAATCATCGACATTTTAGATTTTAAATTTAAGACAACTCTTATCCCTGCAGATGCAGTTTTGATGGCAGGGGGGGAAGGAAAACGTTTGAGACCACTTACGGAGACCACGCCAAAACCTCTTTTAAAAGTAGGCGGAAAGCCTATAATCGAATATAATATGGATAGGTTGCAACAGGTAGGTGTCAAGAATGTGAATTTAAGTATTAATTATCTCGGCGAACAGTTGGTCGATTATTTTGGAGATGGGCAAAGCAGAAACTTAAATATTCAATACGTTCGAGAAAGTAAACCTCTGGGCACTATTGGATCAATTCTTTTAGTTGAAAATTTTGAACATGACGACATTATTGTGATGAATTCAGACCTGTTAACCAATATTGATTTTGCTGATTTTTATCGTACTTTTAAGGAGACTAATGCCGATATGGCTGTAGCGGCAACTTCCTATCATGTAGATGTTCCTTATGCTGTTTTAGAAATTAATGAGCAGAATACCGTTAAATCATTAAAGGAGAAGCCGAGGTATACCTATTATTCTAATGCGGGTATCTATTTTATAAAGAAAGACTTATTAAAAATGATACCTGAGGATCAGTTTTTTGATATTACAGATTTAATGGATCGGATCCTCGAAATGAATCTAAAGCTAATCACATATCCGATTAATGGGTATTGGTTGGATATCGGGAAGCATGAAGATTTTAAGAAAGCTCAGGAAGATATTAAACACATAAAATTGTAGACGCTATGAATATCTTAATTACATTATGTGCAAGGGGAGGTTCTAAGGGCATTCCGCGAAAAAATATAAAAGAATTAAATGGCCGACCATTAATTGACTATAGTATTCAATTTGCAAAAGAAATAAAAGCGCATTATACTAACGTAATTATTGAATTATCTACAGACGATCAAGAAATAAGAGATGTTGCAGATCAGTTGGGACTGTCTACTCAGTACATTAGGCCAGCACATTTGGCCTCTGATACCGCAGGTAAAGTCGATGTAATTCGTGATGTGGTAAAATATGCAGAAAATATCTATAAAGTAAAATTTGACTATATACTAGATCTCGATGTGAGTTCCCCGTTGCGAACGGTTAGCGACGTAATTGAAGCTTTTAAAATAATGACAAATGACAGTGAGGCTTTAACATTGTTTTCGGTAAATAAGGCAAATAAAAATCCTTATTTTAATATGGTGGAAGTAAATGAGGATGGATATTATTCCCTTTCAAAAATTAGAGATACCACAACATTATCGCGTCAAGCAGCTCCAGAGGTCTTTGAACTGAATGCTTCATTTTATATTTACAGTCGTGCTTATTTTGATTCATCTTGGAAGGGTGTTGTAACCGATAAGTCAATAGTGTACAATATGTTTCATATATGCTTTGATCTTGACCATCCGATAGATTTTGAGTTTATGGATTTCTTGTTAAAGAATGATAAGTTGCCGTTTGAATTGATATGAAAGTATTAATAATTGGGTTGGGGTCTATTGCTAAAAAGCACATAATTGCCCTACGTAAATATGATCCAAAAATTGAACTGTATGCTTTGCGAAGCAGTAAGACATCGGCTGCGCAAGATGATGTGATAAATATTTATTCATTAGATGAAGTAGAACAAGTGTCCTTCGCTATCGTTTCTAATCCAACGGCTGCACATGCAGACACCATAGTGATGTTGGTAGATAAAGGGGTGCCTATGTTTATCGAAAAACCTTTATTTAGTAGCTTAGATCATCAGGAGCTTGTCGCGCGTGTTAAAAGGTTAAATATTAAGACCTATGTCGCTTGTAATTTGAGATTTCTGGAGGCTATTCAATTTATAAAGACACATATTGCCGCAAAACGTATTAATGAGGTAAACGTATACTGCGGATCCTACTTACCGGATTGGAGACCAAGGTTAGATTACCGCACCGTATATAGTGCCAACAAAGAAATGGGGGGAGGTGTGCATATTGATCTTATTCATGAGATTGACTACGTTTATTGGCTTTTCGGGAAACCAATAGGAGTTAAAAAGCATTTTTCTAATGTATCTTCGTTGAATATTTCTGCTTTCGATTATGCAAATTATCTGCTGAGTTATCCTACATTTAACGTTAACGTTCAATTAAATTATTATAGAAGGGATCCGAAGCGTAGTCTCGAAATCGTGTGCGAAAACGGTACATTTTTTATCGATCTTCTGCATAATAAGGTGCTTTGGAGAGAGGAGGTTGTCTTCGAAGCTAGCAGCCGAATCGCGGACACCTATTACACCCAAATGGAATTTTTTATTAATAATATTTTGAACGGCAATGTTTATTTTAATGATATAAATGAGGCTTATGAAATTTTAACATTATGTCTGGAAGACTAAAAGATAAGGTAATAATTATTACAGGAGGAGCTGGCTTGATAGGTCGGCATATTGTAACTTATAGCAAACAAGAAGGAGCAATAACCATCAGTGTGGATATAACGGGGGAGCATGATCTTCAAGGAGGGAATTATTTATGCGATCTTACGGATGAATTTCAAGTTTTAAAACTTGTCCAGGATGTGCTGAGTCATTATGGTAGAATAGATGGTTTAGTCAATAATGCGTATCCTAGAACGACCGATTGGGGAGCGAAATTTGAGGATGTGCCATATGAGTCGTGGCAAAAGAATATGGATATGCAGCTTAATGCCGTATTCCTTTTGTCCCAAAAAGTTCTGGAAATTATGAAGAAGCAACGATCGGGATCAATTGTAAATATTGGTTCTATCTACGGTGTGGTGGGGAATGATTTTACAATATATGAAGGGTATGGCGGCACGTCGCCTGCGGCCTATGCAGCTATTAAAGGGGGATTGATAAATTTGACAAGGTATTTGGCTTCTTATTTTGGAAAAGACGGTATCCGGGTTAATTGTGTTTCACCAGGAGGAATTATTGACAAGCAACATCCTTCTTTTATTGAAAGATATGTACATAAGTCACCCCTGAAGAGAATGGGGAAAGCAGAAGAAATTGCTCCAGCAGTTATATTCTTGTTATCTGAAGAAGCCTCCTTTGTTACCGGGCATAATTTAATGGTAGACGGAGGGTGGACTAGTATTTAACAATTAAATTATTATTAAAATTTAAAATATGAATTATTGCACTAAATGTGTTATGCCAGATACTAGACCTGGTATTTCTTTTAATGAACATGGAATATGTTCGGCTTGTCAAGCCTATGAAAATCGTAATAAAGTAAATTACGACGATCGTTTCGAAGAATTAAAAAATCTTTGCGATAAATATCGCGGATCGAATGGCCCCAGTGGGTATGATTGTATGATCGCTGTGAGTGGTGGGAAAGATAGTCATTATCAAGTCCATTTATTTAAGGAAGTATTAGGAATGAACCCTTTGCTTGTTACCGTGGAAGACAATTTCCCGATGACGGCAGCAGGTGTACACAACCTGAAAAATATTTCCGCTGCTTTTGGTTGTGACGTTATCAGCATGAAACCAAACATTAAAGCTCAAAAAATGGCGATGAAGTATACTTTCGAAAAATATGGGAAACCAACATATTTTGTAGATCGTTATATTTATACCTATCCTTTGCATATGGCCGTAAAGTTTAAGACTCCTTTATTAGTGTATGGAGAAAATGTTGGCTACGAATATGGAGGGTTAAATTCAATTGAAACCTATTCAGCGAAAGACCAAATTAGTAATGGTGTAGGTGCGGGCGTACCGACAGACGAGTTATTGGCACAGGGTTTGTTTCCTAAAGATTTAAATTTCTTCGATCCACCGAAGGCAGAAGATTTAGAACAGTTAGATCCGATTTATTTGAGTTACTTTGTAGAGTGGAATAGTTTCAAGAATTATGAATTAGCAAAGACGAAAGGATTTCATGATTTATCCCATGAATGGAATAGAAGTCATCATGTGGAAAATTTTGATCAGATCGATTCGCGAGCTTATCTTGTTCATTCTTGGATGAAATATCCAAAGTTTGGACATGCTTCAGCAACAGATTATTCTGCGAGGATGGTTAGATATGGTTTCTTAACGCGTGAAGAAGCTTTTGATTTGGTGAAGAAGCATGATCATGATTTAGATGCGTTATGTGTAAGAGATTTTTGCCAATTTATGGGCTATACGGAAGCCGAATTTTGGAGTATCATAGAAAGACAGTATAATACCGATCTATTCAAAAAAGATAAGTTGGGTAAGTGGGTGTTAAAATAATATTGAATGAGTTTTTTTAAGGAAGTTAAAATGAAATACAGGTTCGATGTGAGTACCGATCGCATCGGACCTGATATATTATTTACTTATTGGAGGTTTTTTTTTAGAAAAAAAATGATCGATTTATGTAGAAAAAAGTTTAGAAAATTTGGTGAGAATTCACAAATTAGACCTGGCGTATACGTAGTGGGATGTTCAAAGGTTGAAATAGGAAATGATATAGTCTTAAGGCCAGGAACAATGATTCACGCTGAAACTGCTACGCTGGATATTTCATTAATCATTGAAGATCAGGTATTGATTGGCTCGGGAGTTCATATTTATGTCGAAAACCATAAATTCGACGATCCGAATGTACCAATATTTGAGCAGGGTCATTCGGGAGCGGCATTAGTCGTACTCGAAAAGGGTTGTTGGATCGGAGCGAATGTTATTATATTACCGGGTGTTACCATTGGTAAAAATGCAGTTATCGGTGCAGGAAGTGTGGTTACAAAATCGATTCCCGAAAAAGTAATTGCGGTGGGAAATCCGGCCAAAGTTATTAGAAGTTTAGCGTAAAAAGTTTTATTTAATTATTTTCAAATTGATCAAAAAATATATTAAATTTTTTTTTGCTAGAAAAATTGATATCGACAAGGTATTTAGTTTATCGTATAGTGAACAAAAGAGTTTCCTGGACGCTTTTCCGCAACCGAAAGATGATTTTCAAAGATCCTTTTTTCAGTATAAGTGCCAACAATATTCCAAAGGAAAAGGGCAGCTCATTGTTCTGAATGTAGTCGCTTTTCTTATTGTTTGGTTTTTACTATTTTACCTGCTGCTCAATAGACTTTTTATTAAAAAAGAAAAGTCTGAAGGTAAAGCTGTTTTTCCTTATAAAGGGAAGTATGGGGATATAATTCCGCAATTATACTTAAAAAAATATCTACCTTTAGAAATACCATATAATAATATGGTTCAGGAACTAAGTCTTTCCTTAAAGGATATCCCTTTCTTATTTTTAGTTACAAAAAAATTTCCATTCAACTGGTATTTTTTTGTAACAGTCGTTTATAAGGTGGCTTTTTACCGATCAATATTTATCAGGTTTAATCCTAAAGTCCTTTTTGTTTCCAGCGAGTACTCATTTTCGTCATCTATCTTAACAAGATACTGTGAAATAAATAATGTCACTCACATAAATGTTATGCATGGCGAAAAGCTATTCAGTATGACCGATTCTTTTTTTAGATTTCATAAATGTCTTGTTTGGAGTGCCCACTATAAAGATTTATTCCTTCAGTTACGTGCGGAAAAAACACAATTTGAAATCCTTATTCCAGATAATATAAGCCTAAATTTGGATGAGTCGAGGAGCCCTGTTTACGATTTTACATATTATTTGGGTGGAGAAAAACGCGATCAGCTAAATAAAATTGCAAAATTGCTGCTTTTTTTAGCCAAGAAAGAATTTAAAATAGCTGTACGGATACATCCACGATATTCAGATATGGCATTGATAACACGTGTTTTTCAAGGTTTGGAAATAGAAAACGCGAGAGAAGTGACTTTAAAAGAATCTTTTGAGCGAACAAACAAACTCGTTTCTTTGTATTCAACTGTGCTTTATCAAGGACTTTTAAATAATAAAAAACTGATTATTGATGACGTAACCTCTGATCCGTCCTTTTTGGAAGGGTTAAAGGATTTGAAATATTTTATATTTAATACCGAGGTAGAAATGATGAGTGATTTATTAAAACGATATGATAAGGATAAAATTAACTAGGTTTTGTATTTTATTAGTGTGTCAAATCCTGTGGTTTGGCAGCTATGCCCGCAGTGTAGAAATTAATGTGCGGAATCAGGGTGCAAAAGGCGATGGTAGAACAGATGATTATGCCGTCCTCCAAAAAGCAATAGATCAGGTTTCTTTGGCCGGTGGGGGTAGGGTTCTTATACCGAACGGGACGTACCTGATAAAAGATAAAACGCTCCTAATTTGGGGAAGTAATGTGGACGTTGTAGGGGGTACAAATACAATTTTGTTAAAGCAAGGCGCAGCAGGCTGGTGGGGCGATTTAATGAACATATCTGGCAAAATCAAAAACCATAAATACTATGGCTCCTTTGGGAAATCTAATCCGAGTAAATTTGTGACTTATACAGGAAAAACTATTCCATCTAAAAATATTACGATAAAAAATATTACTTTTCGATCGGGTAAAGTGGATAAATCGCTCGCCAATAATTTAGGGATTGTCAATTCAAGTAACGTCTTAATCTATAATTGTAGATTTGAGAATGCCCCGCAGACGAATTTAGGCGTCGTAAACGATTCCAGAATTCATAAAAATGCGGCTATAAGGATTGAAAATTGCACATTTTTGAATGCTGGAGATCACAATGTTCGCGTTATTTCGTATGAACGGGGGGCCATGTTGGGTAATGTCGTGACGATTAAGAACTCCCGTTTCATAGATTTGCGTAGGTCAAGCAACCTGAAAGAGATCAAAGGGAAGAAAGTGCATATATGGTATAGAGCCGGTGCTGCAATGGATAGTAAACTTATAATAGACAATTGTGATTTCGATAATAGTGGAGATATTGTATCGACCGTGAGCGCAAGAGGCTTTTCTATTAAAAACTCTAGAATCAGGTCGAAAATTGTTTACGAAGATGGGTTGTCTTCGGATCTTGATATTAATAATAATACTTTTTCTAATCAATACCAATCGAGTCTCCAACTTAGGGATGACGGTAAAAAATCTGCCATAAACCGCAATAATAAGTTTAAATGATACGAGGTATTACGAAGTCATCCTTATTTAAGGATTCCATAATTTATGGTTTCTCGAATGCGCTATATACCGGACTTCCTTTATTATTAATGCCATTTCTGGTCGTCATTCTTCAGCCAGAAGATTACGGTATTGTGGAGTTGTTTAGAAGTTTTAGCTTAATGCTTATTCCGGTCATCGGTTTAAGTACACTGGCCTCCGTCGATCGATTTTATTTCGATTTAGATACAAAGAAATTTCAAAACTTAATTGGTACGTTAATAATTTTTCATTTTGTCATGGCTCTGTCGGTCATCTTCTTACTAAGCTTGATGATTGATTTTTTGCCGGAGAAATATTATGTAATAATCCTATTGGCAATTATTTACTGTTTATTCTATCAAATTATTGAAATTTATTTAGTCGTGTTACGGGTTAAACGACAAGCAATTAATTTTTTGAAAGTGCGCATAGGTACAGTTGTTCTGGAGTTGTCTTTACTTACGCTGTTCTACTTTATTTTCACGCATCATGATTGGACGTTCAGGATATATCCAATCATCATAGCGGCTGTCGTTATCGGTATTGGGATATGTGTTCTTATTTTTAGATTTAGAAATATCCCGTTTGCTGTAGATAGAGACGTGCTAAAGCAGGCGATTATATTTAGTGCCCCTTTAATTATCCATATGGTAGCCGGGTACATTTTAAATTTAAGTAACCGATTTTTTATTCTTCACTATAATGGTGAAAAAGTGCTTGGTAGTTTCTCCCTTGCGTACCAAATCGGCATGTCAATTAGTTTTTTTTACACAAGTTTCAATATGGCTTGGACACCTACTTTTTATAGTTGGATGGACAATAAAAAAAAGAGCAGTATAAAGAAAGTACGTGTATTGGTATATACAGGACTTTCTTTGGGAGCATTAGCTATACTCCTAGGCTGGATTTTTATCAGCCCTTATATTAGTCAGATTAAGAATTATGGCATTTCACATGAAACTATTGCTCTTTTATTGCTCGCCTTTGTATTATTGTCACTGTATAAATTTGAAGGGAATTATTTCTTCTATCATAAGAAAACCACTAAGCTTTCTTTATTTACCTTACTCAGTTGTCTTGTCGCGTTAATACTTAATTTCTTACTGATCCCTAAGTTTGCCGTATTAGGAGCAGCATATTCAACTCTTTTTTCGTATTTTTTTCTATTTATGTGCGTAATCTTATTTAAACAAAATAATAAGGAGGTTAAAAATGTATAAATTATTCTATAAAGTTAGAAGGTTACTGTATACCTTTATTTGTTTTATTCAGAGTCGCGACAGCAACGTGTTCCGTTGTTTTATAAATGGTCCTTGTAAATTTGATAAAAAGGTTATTTTTGGCAATAATACAAGCTTCAATGGTTGCAAGAAGTTTGGTTCAGGAATTGTGCGTATAGGCGATAATTTTCATTCAGCTGAAGGTTTGAAAATTTTAACAACCTATCATAATTATAATGGGAATTTGCTTCCTTACGATCATACGGTCATTACTAAAGATGTTCTTATCGAGGACAATGTATGGATTGGGATGGACGTGATGATTTTAGGAGGGGTTACCATTGGAGAAGGAGCGATTATTCAAGCTGGTAGCGTTGTGTCCAAGAGTATTCCCAAATTAGGTATTGCCGGTGGAAATCCAGCGCGAGTATTTAAACATCGAGAAGGCGATCATTACGATAAGTTGAAGCGTGAAAAGCGATTTTTATAATGAGAAATATTAGCATAAAAGATTTTTTATTAGGTTTATTGATCTATTGTACAGCGTTTATTTTAACTCCTCAGCCCGTTGTATATCCTTTCATAATTCTAATAGGTCTTTTATCCTTTTTAACGCAACTGAATCGTAAAATCACCACAACGGAATTAATTGCTATAATTCTATTTACGTTCTCAGTGGTAATATTTGTATTCGGTATTAATTTAGCCAATAATGCAGATTCTAAATCCATTTTATCGAAATACTTTCCTTACACTGTCTTTATTGTTACGACAATATATTTTTCGAAGAAAGTTACCCTGGAGAGTTTATATGTTTTATTTTACTTGCTTGTTTTAGAGATATGCGTCGGTATTGTCGAATTTCTAATTGGCGTGCCATATGTTTTTCGACCTAGTGGTTTCGGCTCGGGTGAGACGGAGTATGGATCAACCAATTTATTGTATTTTAACCGAGTTTATGGGCTGAGTCAAGGAGTAAGTATATTTGCTCAAAAAGTCCTCGTTTCACTCTTGTTGGTTCACTTTTTAACTTTTTCAAAGAAATTCAAAAGTATACTCCTCTGTTTAATCCTGGCCGGTTTTTTAGTTTCTTTTAACAGAACGGCTATCTTGTCTGCGTTAGTTTTTGCTGCAGTATATTATTTTAGAGAACTGTCTGTGAAGAAAATATTTATTATAGCTGCAGTGTCAATAGCTTCCTTGTATATGTTATTCGTTAACTGGGATCTGGTCTTGGATCAGGTTTTCCGGGGTAAAACAGAAGTGGATTTATCGCATCGAGATGAGATTTTTTATTTCTTTATTACTTTTATTAAGGAAAATATTTTTTTCGGCAACTTTGCACAAAAATTATGGTATAGCCCTTCCTTCAATGAGTTGTACCATGCGCATAATTCCTATTTAGAAACCTTAGCCAGTGCAGGATTATTCCTTTCTATAATTATCTTAATTCTTGTGGCAAACTTAGTGCTCAAAAATAAAAATTCCATAAAATTCATTTTACCCATGTTGGTGTACTCGCTTTCGCAGTATGGGATTTTATGGGGAGTATCCTTTTTTGATATCATCTTTTTCGCGATACTATGGAATAGTAACAACATCGCATCAAGTATGGCTAAAACATCTACATCAAACGCTTTGCAATGAAAATAGTATATTTTTACCAATATTTCTCAACCCCAAAGGGGTCTTGGGGCACGAGAGTTTACGAATTCGCGAAAGAATGGGTCGATCAGGGACACGAAGTAACCGTCGTATCGAGTGTTTATAGTAAATCGGATATGAAAGCGAGTGAATTTATTGAAGATCAGTATTTTGAAGGTATTCATGTTAAATTGATAAACGTTACGATTGATAATAAACAGTCCTTTCTCAAGCGGATATGGTCATTTATACAATATAGTTTCGTGTCATCATACTATGCTGCAACTTTACCTGCGGATATTGTAATAGCATCTTCGGGTCCGATAACAATTGGCCTCCCAGGCTTGATAGCAAGATACTTGCGCGGTAGAAAATTAGTTTTTGAAACAAGAGATTTATGGCCTGAGGGAGCTATTGAATTGGGAATCATAAATAATAAGTGGATTAAAAGACTGGCTTATTGGTTTGAACGCTTTTGTTATAAAGCATCTTCCTATATTATAACACTCTCTCCGGGAATGACGCAAAATATCAAAAGAAGATTTGGGATGCATAATGTCGACGACGTTACAAATGCGGCCAATATTAAATTATTCTCCACACCCATAGCTTTTAAGCAAAATCTCCTTGTGCCTAAAAGTTATGCCATTTATACGGGAAATATTGGAATGGTTAATAATTCGTATTGGTTGTTTGAGGCAGCAAAGATTTTGAAACAACGTAAAAGAGATGATATAGTAATTCTTTTGATTGGAGAAGGACAACAACGTGAAGAATTGTTTTCACGGGCGGAAAGTGAAGGGATTACTACTTTTATTCGGTTAGGATTAATGCCGAAAAATGACCTCGTAGCATATGTTCAAAACGCTTTTGTTTCTTTAGTTCCATTAAAAGGAACGCCTGTCTTGGATACTTCCTCACCAAATAAATTCTTTGAGTCCTTGGCGGCTGGCGTTCCCGTCATTCAAAATACACAAGGATGGATGAAGGACTTTTTAAATGAACATAATGTGGGTCTCACCTTAGATCCTAATGATCCTGAACAACTAGCGGACACCCTCATTCATATGAAAGATAATGCGATGGAGACGGAAGCAATGGGTGCTAAGAGTCTGGAAATAGCGAAACAATATTTCGATAAAGATTATTTATCCAAAAAGATGCTTGATATTTTAATGAAAGTTCATCATGATAATAATTAGTGGCTATACCGGATTTATAGGGCAAAACTTACTCAGTTGTTTAGATAATAGTCGGGGTATTTCGTTGAGGACGGCTAACTGGCAGGATCGGATGGACGGAGAAACTATAATCAATCTAGTGGGGAAGGCGCATGATCATAAAGGGGAGGCTACCGAAAAAGACTACGCTTATGCAAATGTTGACCTTAGTAAAGCAGTGTTTGAAGCATTTTTAAACTCCTCAGCCAGTTTACTCATACATGTAAGTTCCTTGGCTGCGTTGGAAGAATATGAAGCAGACAAACCGCTAGAGGAAATGGCTGTCTGTCATCCCTCCTCGTGGTACGGCCGCTCAAAGCGGACTGCCGAAGAATGGCTATTAAACCAGAAAATACCCGCAGGTAAGAAGTTAATTATCCTTCGACCTCCAATGGTTCATGGACCGGGAGATAAAGGCAACTTGGGCTTATTATATAAATGGGTGTCTAAGGGCATACCCTATCCTTTAGCCTCATTTAATAACAGCAGGTCTTTTATTTCCATTGCTAACTTTTGTTTTTTTATTCAGGAAATAATTAGAAAACAGGATCAATTGGAATCAGGGGTTTATCATGTTGCAGATGACGAACCAGTATCAACAAAGGAGATTTTCAACATCATCAAAAAGGTTACCAACAAAAAGGTTATAAATATTTCGCTTCCTAAATATTTGGTTAGGACACTAGCAAAAGTCGGAGACATCATTCCAATACCGTTAAATACAAAGCGTCTTAAAAAGATGACGAGTAATTTATTGATCTCGAATCAAAAAATTAAAGATGCTTTGGGAATAGAGAAATTACCGTTATCAGCAAAGGAAGGGTTGGAGAAGACGATTCGATCTTTTGGTGATTAGTAATTGGTGACTAGTGATTGGAGATTGATTTTGGGAGTTAGGGGATAGATGTTAGAGACTGGTGATTGTTGATTAGGGGTTATAGGTTGATTTTGGGAGTTAGGTTTTAGGAGATAGGGATTGGGGAACGGGAAACAGGTATCAGGAAACCGGGATTAGAGATTGGATTTTGGGGGATAGGGGATAGAAGTTAGAGATTAGGAGTTAGATGTTAGAGATAACAGAAAAGTTAAATAGAAAAAATGATATACATAATTATTTTTGTGATTCTTTTTGTGGCGGAGCTATTATATTTTCGGGTTGCAGATCGGTTTAATATTATTGATAAGCCTAATGAACGGAGTTCGCATACTGCCATTACACTCCGTGGTGGCGGTATTATATTTTATCTGGGTGCTTTAGCATTTTTTATCCTATCGGATTTCCAATATCCCTATTTCTTTTTGGGTTTGACCTTAATGACAATCGTTTCCTTTGCGGATGATATCGTGACCTTATCCAATAAGGTACGGTTAGGTGTGCATTTTTTGTCAGTACTGTTAATGGCGTATGAGCTGCAAGTATTCTCTTTGCCCTGGTATTATTTAACGATAACCTTTATCGTAGTCGTAGGCGTCATTAATGCTTACAATTTTATGGATGGTATTAATGGGATCACTGCTGCTTACTCCCTAGCTGTGGGGAGTTTATTAGCACTCGCAAATCATAGTCTGAACTTTATTAATCCGGATCTGCTCTCGTATACACTTATTTCCGTACTGGTATTTGCGTTTTTTAATTTCAGAACCAAAGCCAAATGCTTTGCTGGCGATGTAGGCTCCGTAGCCATTGCCTTTATATTATTGTTCGCCTTAGCAGCACTGATTATCCAAACAGGTAATTTAATTTATATTCTTTTTCTTGCGGTATATGGCATTGATGCGGTGTGGACGATTATCCGTCGCCTATATTTAAAAGAAAATATCTTTGAAGCCCACCGTTCACACTTATATCAGTACCTAGGTAATGAAGCAGGCGTCAATAAATTGCTGATCTCTTTTCTATATGGAGCTGTTCAGTTTTTAATCGGATTACTCGCCCTACAATTTGTCGACCAGCCCGTCTCCACGCAGGTGGTGTTTGCCATTGGTTTGTTAGCGGTGTTAAGTGCAGCGTATCTGGGTACAAAGGGGTATGTGATTAGGAAATATGTTTCTAGGAGTTAGAGATCAGGCTTAGGTGAAAGGTTTTAAGGAAATAGAATATAAGACAAACGTGCAGCATATGGCAATGAGGGGACATAAATCATACTATTTTAAATATATTTAGCATACTAAACTTATGTGTGGAATCGTCGGCTACGTTGGTAGCAAGCAAGCTTATCCCATTTTAATTGATGGGTTACAAAGATTGGAATACCGTGGTTATGATAGCGCCGGTGTAGCATTACTTCATAATAATGAAATCAATCTTTACAAAAAGGAAGGAAAGGTCGCTGCCTTGGAAGCGGAAGCGAATGGTAAGAATCTACAAGGTAATGTAGGCATTGGGCATACCCGATGGGCGACCCATGGAGAGCCCTGTGATAAAAATGCGCACCCCCATCTTTCGCACTCGGGGAAAATCGCCATGATCCACAACGGGATTATCGAAAATTATGCGCAGATAAAAACGGAATTAACAAATAAGGGATATCAGTTTAAGAGTGATACCGACTCCGAAGTATTGGTTAACTTTATTGAAGACATCAAGATCAATAATCAGTGTTCATTGGAAGAGGCGATTCGTGTAGCGTTGAAGCGTGTTACAGGAGCCTACGTGATTTTACTCATAGATCCTGAACTGCCGGATACGATTATAGCCGCCAGAAAGGGATCGCCACTGGTTATTGGCGTAGGTGATCAGGAACATTTTTTGGGTTCCGATGCCTCACCCATGCTAGCATACACAAAAGATGTGGTCTATATCAACGATCATGAAATGGCCATCGTTCGCCCCGGCGAACTGATCCTTAAAAATTATGGTAACGAGCCCTTGACGCCTTTTGTACAACGTCTGGACCTAGACTTGGCAGCTATTGAAAAGGGTGGCTTCGAGCATTTTATGCTGAAAGAAATTTTTGAACAGCCGCAAACGATCTTTGACTCTTTCCGTGGACGCTTGGACGCTGAACAACATCGCATTACCCTTAGCGGTTTGGATGCGATTCAGGATCGTTTACTCGCAGCACGTCGTATTATAATTGTCGCCTGTGGTACGAGCTGGCATGCGGGACTGTTGGCGGAATACCTTATCGAGGAACTATGCCGCATCAATGTAGAAGTGGAATACGCTTCGGAATTCCGTTACCGCAATCCGATTGTAGGGCCTGAAGATGTGATCATTGCCGTGTCACAAAGCGGCGAGACGGCGGATACTTTAGTTGCTTTGGAAAATGCAAAACAACAGGGCGCCACCATATTTGGCGTCGTGAATGTAGTCGGCTCTTCTATTGCACGCATGGCCGATGCAGGGGCTTATACCCATGCTGGTCCCGAAATTGGCGTGGCAAGTACCAAAGCATTCACCGCACAGGTGATCGTGCTACAGTTGTTTGCGCTAAAACTCGCCTTATTAAAGGGGACAATCTCCAATGACCGCTTTTCGAAATTAGTAGAGGGATTACATGCCGTGCCATCACAGGTGGAGTGGATACTCACTAATGAATTGGAAAATATTAAGGCTATTGCGGCTAAATATAAAGACGCGTCTGATTTCTTATACCTCGGAAGAGGATACAATTTCCCGATTGCATTGGAAGGTGCGTTGAAATTAAAGGAGATCTCCTATATACATGCCGAGGGATACCCTGCTGCGGAAATGAAACACGGCCCCATTGCGTTGGTAGACGAGACCCTTCCTGTCGTATTTGTCGCAACCAAAGATCCTTATTACGATAAGATTATAAGCAACATGCAGGAAATAAAAGCGCGTAAAGGTCGTTTGATAGCCGTCGTATCGGAAGGGGACGAAGTGGGCGCAACACTTGCTGAAGATGTCATGGTTGTGCCGGAAGTTGATGAGATCATCGCTCCATTATTGTCGGTGATACCTTTGCAGTTGTTATCGTATTACATTGGGATAGAACGGGGAGTCGATGTGGATAAACCACGTAACTTGGCGAAGTCTGTAACGGTGGAATAGTGATTGGGAGATCGGGAAACGGGAAACGGGAAACAGGAAACCGGAATCGGGAAACTGGAAATGGGGAACCGGAGGCTGGAAATAGGGGATAGAGATTAGGTATCGGCGAACCGAGATTGGGAGTTGAATAAACTTGTATACGAAATGGATGAACAGAATTATACACATAAAGATCTTGATGTTTGGAAGTTAAGCATGGAATTAGTGCTGTTGGTTTATAAGCTTACGGAGAAGTTTCCATCTAAAGAGCAGTTTGGTATAACCAATCAGATAAGAAGAAGTGCTGTATCCATACCTAGTAATATCGCGGAGGGGTCAGCAAGAAAAGGAAATGCCGAATATATACAGTTCTTATATGTTTCCTTGGGTAGCCATGCAGAACTGGAAACACAGGTACTTATAGCGAACGGTTTAAACTATTTGACGAAAACTGAGTTTGATGAGCTAGATGGACTATTACAGAAAGTTGGAAAATTGTTAAACGGCTTGATTAGATATAGGAAAACGAAATAGGAACCGGGGGGAAGTGGTTCTGGTCTCAGATTACCGATTCCGGATTTCTACCGTCGGATTCCCGGTCTCAGGTTCCGGATTCCCTTTAAAAAAGTAATATGATTAAGAAAATACAAGGAGGCATAGCCACAGACCATCGAGGTTCTATTCGTTTTGTCAATGATTTTGATATGTCGCTGGTCAAGCGGTTTTACATTATAAAGAATGCAGATCTGGAAACAGTGCGGGGATGGCGGGCGCATCGCATTGAGCAAAGATGGTTTTATGTGTTATCGGGATCATTCTCGGTGGATCTGGTACAGATTGATAATTGGGAAAGACCTTCGGTTGATTTAATTATTGAGAGAGAAGTCATAAAAGGAACGGACCAAAGTGTATTGCATGTACCGGTAGGATATGGTACAGCATTTCAGGCCTTGGAAGAGGGGTCGGAGCTGTTGGTTTTTGCAGATTATGGAATTGAGAATGCCAAAAATGATGATTATACCTGGCCAGTAGATTTCTTTGTAAATAGAGTTAGTGACTAAAGGCTAGTGACTAGTGATTAGAAATTGGAAATCAGGAAACGGATAACCGGAAGCGGGAGCCAGACAAATCTGATCGAAATGTCTGATCTCCGATGTCGGTTTTCGGGTTTCTCTTAAGAATTACTGCAAGGTTGCCACTATGTTTTCATTTTTATTTGAAAAACGTTATTATTTTCGATTCAAAACGGTATTTTTGCCATTGATTGAACTAAATTTTTTTTGGAGAGATTTTTGTACTGCTCACCGGAGAACTTAATTTGTTATATATGCCTCAATATTTACGCAATGCCTTTTTGGCGCTTTTCGTAGTCGGAATACTGCTCATGAATTCCTGCGCGAGCAGGAAGGATTTGGTTTATTTCCAACCCGATTCAACAGCTTTACATACCAGTTATGAACTGAATGCACCCAAATTGCAGGCGGGGGATATCTTGACCATTTCGGTTACGGCAGACGATATACGGGCCACACAGCCTTTTAATCAGATAAATGCGTATAGCGCTCAGGGTACGATCCAAAGTACCAATCCCTTCCTACCTACGTATACCATAGATAACAATGGTTATATTGATTTTCCAAAATTGGGAAAGATGAAATTAGCAGGTAGAACACGGACGGAGGCTATTGACTATTTGCGCCAAGAGATTAGCAAGTATATCGTAGATCCCGGTGTGAATATCAATATTCGCAATTTTCGGGTTACCGTATTGGGTGAGGTTCGTACACCGGGAACGTACACGATTGACAACGATCGGATAACCGTATTGGAGGCATTGGGATTAGCAGGCGACTTGACCATCAATGGCGTGCGAAAGAATGTTCTCGTGATTAGGGAACAAAACGGCGTTAAACAGGAATATCGGTTAGATTTGACCCAACGCGATGCGTTGAATTCTCCGGTGTATTACCTTGCACAGAACGATGTGATTTATGTGGAGCCCAACGGAGCGCGTATCCAATCTTCTAGATATACGCAGAATACATCTGTATTCGTATCTATCGCCGGGGTAATTATTTCCGTAATAGCAGTATTGACCCGTAGATAGGCGAATTGAATAATATGATGGAAAAGAATCAAAATGTAAAGGCTGAAGAGCAAGAAATCAATCTCAAGCAGCTTTTTGAACAATATGCTTTCTACTGGAAATGGTTTGTCGTATCGGTTTTTATATGCCTTGTAGCCGCATTTATCTACCTGCGCTATGCGGAACGCATTTTTAGCATTTCCGCCAAAATCCTCTTACAGGACGAGAATAAGGCATCTGGCGAGCTAGCCGGTTTGGGCGAGTTGGCGACGCTTGCCACAGGCGGAGTGGGCGGTTCAGCGTTTGTATCGGATCAAATTGATGTGATTAAATCCCGTCGCATTCTCCGTAAGGTGGTGGAACAAAACCGACTAAATATAGGTTATTACCATAAAGGTAATGTCAAATCCTCCGAAGCATTGGAGTCAGAATCACCGCTAAAATTGGTGTTGTTGGAACCAAATTTACCTCGATTGGATTCGGTTTCTTATAGTTTCACCGTAAAATCCAATGGTAAATCGTTTAAAATAATAGATGAGGAAGATGGGACAAGATCGTATATTTTAGGCCAAAAGATTACCTCACCTCTTGGTGCTATGATGCTAGTGCCGCAGAATGGCAAGCAATTCGAAGGAGAATTGGTTGTTTCCTATAATCCGATAAACAAAGCGGTAGACGATTTATTGCAGGGCGTACAGATCACGCCGAATAAGGAGAAGACCTCCTATGTGGTGAATTTTGCCCTGAACCATGCCAACAAAAATAAAGCGGAGTTGATTCTAAATTCCCTGATTGATACCTATAATAACGATGTGACCGAAGATAAAACCCGTCTCACTAGGGCGACGTCGGATTTTATTAACTCCCGTTTAGAGTTAATTTCGAAGGATTTGGCCTCAGCCGATTCGAAGGTAGCGGATTATAAGGATAACAACAACCTCGTGGACATGACGTCCGAGGCACAGCTCTATATGCAATCTGCATCAGAGAATGAGCGCAAGCTCGTGGAGTACCAAACGCAACTGCGGCTTGCCGAACTGATGGGCTCGGCTACGCAAGGTGAGGGTACAACACTCCTTCCCTCTAACCTGGGATTAAATGACCCTTCGATTGAAGCATCTATCCGTTCATACAACGAACTGGTCTTGGAGCGGGATGACCTGTTAAAATCGGCGACGCCGGATAATCCCGTGGTGCAGAATTTGAGTAAAAATGTAGAGGAGATCAGACGCTCGCTGCAGACTTCCTTGAATAACTACAAACAAGTACTACAAAGCAACGTCTCTGCGTTACAAGGTCAGCGTAATAAATTCCAGAGCAAACTCAATCAATTGCCAAACCAGGAGCGGGGCTTTAAGGACATTTCCCGTCAACAACAGATTGTGGAATCTTTGTATCTCTTCTTATTGCAGAAGCGCGAAGAGACGGAAATCCAAGCTTCGGCCACGCCTGCCATTATGAAGGTAATTGATGAAGCGTACGGTTCAGATATTCCCGTAGCACCGAAGAAATCCATTATTATGTTAGGCGCACTGATTATGGGATTCCTGATTCCTTTTGCGTTTCTATATATTAAATTCTTATTGGATAACAAAATCCACTCACGTAAAGATATTGAAGAGAAGTTTGGAGCCCCAATTTTGGGTGAGGTGCCAACTTCCGATGATCCCATTATTCAGGATAACGACCGCTCATCGCTTGCAGAGGCTTTCCGGATACTACGTACTAACCTTGCCTTTATGCTCGGCGTTAAGAAGGACTCGGCGGTCATCTTTGTGACCTCTACTACCTCTGGTGAAGGAAAATCGTTTGTATCGACAAACCTCTCGCGGATCTTATCCATGTCGGGGAAAAAAGTGCTCTTAATCGGTGCGGATATCCGCTCGCCAAAAGTATTGGATTACCTCGGCCTTTCGCATCTGCAACATACGAATATCGGGATTACACAGTTCCTGATTAATCCGGATATGGATATTGATAATATTATTATAAAACGCCCGGCACCCTATCAGTTTGATATCATCTATTCGGGCTATATTGCACCGAATCCGGCGGAGCTTCTGATGAACGGGCATTTTGATGATGTAATCAACTACGGTCGGGAGCACTATGATTATGTGATCGTAGATACGGCTCCGGTGAGTTTGGTAACGGATACGCTCTTGATTGCCGATAATGCGGATCTGACGATCTACGTAGCGCGTGCAAACTACTTGGATAAACGCCTCCTTAACGTGCCGAAAGAATTGTATGAAGAAGGTAAGCTAAAGAATATGGCGGTTGTGATTAACGATGTCGACTTTGCTCGTGGTTATGGCTACGGGTATGGGTACGGTTATGGTTATGGTGATGCCGCTCCTGTTTCGTTACGCGAACGCTTACGTAAGCAACTCTTTGGTAAAAAGAAGAAATAAGGGTTTAGCGTAATTAAGTAATATAGGAGGAGGCAAGGTGTTGTCTCCTTTTTTATTGCTAATTTGTTTAAAGAAAAAGAGCCTTTTTTTTAATCAATTTGAATGTCCCCCACATTACCTTTCCGCCACTGGCCGTGGCAGGGCTTCTTCTTTCTTCTTGAAAAGAAAGAAGCAAAGATTCAAGACTGGGTCAATGTTACGCTAAAAGCTTTTGGATTTACTAAACAGCTCCAAGCCGCTTCACTTCGGGGATCTGTTTTTAACGCAAATCCAAAAGCTTTCTTAACGCTACATCGACCAAGGTCGTCCTTTTAACTCCAGCTGAAGCACTAAGTAACAATTAATAACAAAGCACTATCCTTACAATTACTCAAGATGTCGCCTGTGAAGCTTTTGGTAATAGCAATGGGAGGCACTATCCCTACGGCCAAAAGGTTCGAGCGACACGGTTTTGCATCCTTTTGACAAGACAAAAGGATGAGCCGGTCGCGGCTTGAGCGACAAAAAGAAAAATATAGATATTAATGATACAAGCACTGCCTGGTATTAGCAAAGAAATTGTGATTAAAATAAACCTTCTTTTTCCATAACAAAAAATTAACTTTTCTTTTTGCAAGAAAAAACCACCCCTCTTCATTCAAAAAAAAATGAATTTCATGACGAATACCGTGGCTTTTGCGTATTTTTACGCATATTTCATTTCTGTTTTTTATACGTAGGCTTAAAAAATAAATTCTGCCGAATATTGGTGTGCTTTTTGTTATAAGCTTTGAAGTTGTGAAAAACTAAGTTACGCTAGGGTAACATTTGAGGGTATATATAGGTATTAATGGAAATAGCACATATTTTTAAACGGTTGCGTAAGGACAATCCGAGGTGGGTAGTTTTATTAATTGATTTGGTGATCGTGTGGGGCTGTTATATTCTCGCTAATTTCATCATCAATAGTTTTAAAGGACGATTTGACCTGCTGCTGATGGTTAAAAAGTCGGCAGTGGTTACCCTGATCTATTGTGTATGCTTTTTATATTTTAAAACGTACAAAGGAATAATCCGACAGTCGGGAATTCGGGATGCACAATACATTATGACGGCGGTAGGCGTAGCAATGCTGGTATTATTTGCCGAGTCTTTTATCATTCGTTATTTTTTTGATCGAGGAACCCCCGTGGGCGATTTTTTGCGGATGTCATACGGTGTGTTGTTTATCCACGCTATCCTAACTATCGTAGCTATGGTGGCGGCACGTATATTCTACCGGACTATTTACGAACGTATTTTTTGGAACGAGCGTACAGTGAGCAGGGTCGTTATTGCCGGTGCCGGAAATATGGGCACGATAACGTATAACATCCTACAGAATGATACGCGAAACAAGTATAAGGTAGTAGCCGTCGTGGACGACAACCCGAGCCGGATCGGAAAGCGTATTAACGGCTTTCATATTAAAGACATTGCCAACGTTACGAAGCAATATGTGGAAGATTTACGCGTGGATAAATTTATTATTGCCTTGGATGACAGTAATAAAGAACGTTTAAAGCGTATATCTTCGATATTGGAGCCGCTGCCGACGAAGATTATGATCATGCCCTCTACGGCAAAATTGCTGCAGGGGGAGGCTGCCGCACGGCAGATGCGTACGCTGCAGATTACCGATCTATTGGGTCGGGAGTCGATTAAGCTGGATAACCTCATTGTAAAAGCGTCCTTACAGGGGAAAGTCATTCTGGTAACGGGCGCGGCAGGTTCAATCGGATCTGAACTGGCGCGGCAGATCGCCTATAGCGACTGCAAGCGCATTATCTTATTGGATCAGGCCGAATCTGCGCTCTACGACATGCAGCAAGAAATAGTGCAGATTGCTCCGAAAACCTCTTCTTATGTGGTGGGCAACGTACGCGACCGGGTATTTATGCAGCAGGTGTTTGAAAAATATAGACCACAGCTGGTCTTCCATGCGGCGGCATATAAGCATGTGCCCCTGATGGAGAAAAACCCCTATGAGGCCATCCGAACGAATGTGTGCGGTACGAAGAATATTGCCGATCTGGCCGTACAGTTTGGTGCTGAAAAATTCGTTATGGTATCCACCGACAAGGCCGTGAACCCCACAAACGTAATGGGCGCGACGAAACGCATTGCGGAGATTTATGTCTCGGCACTGAACAGACAAAGTACAACTAATTTCATCGTCACCCGTTTTGGAAATGTACTCGGCTCCAATGGCTCTGTGATCCCGCTTTTTGAGAAGCAACTGAAAAAAGGCGGACCGCTCACGGTAACGCATCCGGATATTACGCGTTATTTTATGACGATTCCCGAAGCCTGCCAACTGGTACAGGAAGCTGCAGTGATGGGCGATGGGGGTGAAATATTTGTATTTGATATGGGGCAACCCATTAAAATCATGGACCTGGCGAAGCGGATGATCCGACTGAAGGGATACCGTTATCCGGAAGATATCAATATTGAGATCACCGGATTACGCCCCGGAGAAAAGACCTATGAGGAATTGTTGGCGAATGATGAAAATACCCAGAAAACGCATCACGAGAAGATCATGATTGCAAAGGTGAATACGGAGGATGTAGACGTGAAGAAATACAAAATTGAGCAGTTATGTACACTTACCTGTTCAGAAGCCATCGATCGCATGGCTCTGGTGTCGATGATGAAGGACATTGTGCCGGAGTACGTCTCGAAAAATTCGATCTACGAACAGTTGGATAATGCCGAGGAAATGATACTATAAGAAGCTAGGTAGAATTTTAAATAGTGAATCCTGAAAACACAGCCGTTTCAGGATTTTTTTTGTTATAGAGCTGGATAATCTACTTGGCTACGACGCTGCCGAGCTGTGCGGCGTAAACAACATCTTAGAAAACAATCTGATGCACGTGTTGTTATAATCATAACTACTTATGAAAAACTGGAGTGCCTCCAGTAATTTTTGGATTGCTGGAGTATCTCCGAAAGGAGGTTGGGGTTATGGATACGGTAAGGATAGGCATAATTGATGACAATGATATTGTACGCAATGTATTACGGGTTTTGTTAACGACCTACTCGGATACGGAATTCGATATTGTCCTTGAATTGTCTTCATTGGTCGATGTTCACTCACATGAGCACAGCAATCCCGATGCGATTCTCCTTGATATCAATATGCCGCATATCGACGGCATTACAGGTATTCCCATACTAAAAAGACTTTTTCCCGATTGTGTAATCATCATGCTGACGGATCGGGAAGATCTTACATCTCTACGTAAAAGCATCTCTGCTGGCGCACTGGGTTATGTAAAGAAAGGGACAAACCAGCAAGAACTGGTTTTTATTATCAAACAGGTCATTGCGGGTGGATCCTATGTGAGTCCGATATTGGCACGCTCCTTCTTTACAGAAATGCAGGAAAAGGAGCGTACAGTAAGCCACTTGACAGAGCGGGAACAAAGTATCGTACGAGGGATCGTCGATGGCATGAGTTATAAGTTGATCGCACACCATTATGGAATATCGCTTGATACCGTCCGTGAACACATCAAAAAAATATACCGTAAGCTGAATATAAACAGCAAAGGGGAATTACTGGCTATTGTCAAATTTTAATGACGCCACATCTTTATGTGATGGCGGAAATTTCAGAAGTCAAGTGCTAATGATGACTTTTGCATCGGTCTGAAAATCAAGACCCGATGTAAAGAATGGTGATACCCGGTTTAAAATTAATTAAGAAATGCGCTGCACTGGTTGGAGTGCTGGGGCTTTGCTTTTTAATTGGGTTATCACCAGTAGTCCAGGCGCAGGAAGCATCCGTGCATGCTTATTTCCTGAGAGATACGATTGATATTCAGTCGGGCAACACGTTTTCCAACCAATTGGTAATCGAAAATAAGACCGATAAAGTACTAAACTTTGATGTCTTACACCAGTTCGCCGGTGCTGCTTTATTGGCCTTGCCGCAAACAGGTACGGTAGAGGCCTACGGAAAACGCGTATACCCGGTAAAGTTTCTTGCTGATAAGCAATTAATTTCCAAAAACATACAGAATTTTGCGGTACAAATAACAGCTTCGATCAATTCGGATATGACATGGCCAGTTGTTTCAGCCAGTTTTACGACCCATTTAATCGATGCGCAAGGTTTATTTCTGGATGTGGAACAGGCAGAAGTATACCTGGATCCGCATAGCACACAGGTTGATCTTCCTATCCGTGTATTTAACAACAGTCTTATCGCGTCGGTATTTCGGCTTGAATTTTATGAAACGCCGGAAGGATTGAACTTTGTCCCGTCGCAGGATACGATCACAGTGGCGCCAGATGAACAGCGATTGATCAGGATTAAAGCGGTTTACACGGGTAAAAGCCGCAATAACGCCGATTTTGCCGTGACGATTCGCGCCATAGACCCGTTGGGGAAACAGCTGGCCGTGAAAAAGGTCAGGGTAATGGCACTCAGCAATAGTAGGAACCTGGTCTTAAACCAACAGGATATTTATTTTAAAAATAGGCCGAATACGCTTGTAATGAATTATGTGAACGGAAATAATTTCAATGCGGTACAGCTCTTGGGAACGGGCAAATATACGCTGAACAATCAGGAAGAGGTCGGTTATAATTTGAATTTCAATTATTATCCCCGACGCAAATCTTATCTTTTAAATGATACGTATGCGTATTATAAAGGGGAACAATGGGGCGTACATGTAGGAAGTATCTACGGTAACCTGGATTACAATGTGAATGGAAAGGGAATCAAAGGATCGCTTTTCTTTCCGGGAAATAAACGCATCACACTATATGGTGTAGACAACAATTATACTTTAGCATCGAATGAGACGCTGAACAAACGCAATGGCTATACGCTTGCCACGGAATATGTGGACGGTATACCTGATAAAGAGAACTCGCGTGTGGTCTTACTGTACAACAACGATAAGAGCCTAAACAGCGATAGCTACCTGGCTTCTGGAAAACAAAAATTATTTGCCGATGAGCGAAATAGTTTGATCGCGGAGGGTGGGCTTAGCACACAGACTATCGACCAAGGAAACTTGAAAGATAATTATGCAGGTTTTGCTGTAGGTAGCGCGTATCAGTTCGAGTCGCCCTCGCTATCGCTACGTTCGTATCACTATTACAGTTCACCTTATTACGCAGGGCTCAGAAGGGGGCTGATGCAATCGGACAATTCACTGGCTTTGCCCTTGGGGGCGAGGCAGTCGTTAAATGCACAGGTCAATTACTCCCGTTCTCAGGCCCGATATGTTTCGGAGCAATGGAATGAGTGGGCTGCGCAGATTAATCGGTATACGCAACAAACGATCCAGCTTGGTTATCAAACGGCTATGGGAAACAACTGGAATATGACGTTGTCTCCGTACTATTTTAAACAGGACATGTCCCTAAACAGCGGTTCGGTGGTAGACTCTTCGTGGACGTCTAGCTCGTATCGGATTAAAACAGCACTAAATTACAACACCAGCAAGCATAGTATTGCTTTGTCAATGGACAACGGATATACGTCTGAGAATACATCACAACGGCCTCCGGCTCCCTATTTCTCGACACGGGTGAATGCGAGCTACCGGAATAACATATGGGGTGTAAATGCCTTTTATCAACACAACCCATTTTATATCTCGGATGCGCTCGCCAATGGTACGAGTAGGGATTACGATGTGCTATCCATAGGGCCTAATATATCCTTTGCTGCACTCGACAACCGATTGAGTGTCACCGCCTCGGCCATGTACTATTACTATGGGTATTCAAAAAACCAGAACTATATTGGGAATGCACACGCACGGTGGAATCTGAAAAATGATTGGGCGATTTCGACAGAACTGTATTTCGGCGTGAACAGATTCCAAAATTTACGTCAGTATAATCCGGAAACAGGGCTTAATAATCTGGAGCCGAATATCGATTATAGGGATCCGTCACTTTATACGACGCGGCAGATCAAAATAGGGGTCGAAAAGAAAATTGGCGCGCAAGCGAATGGACGGGAGAAAAAACTGACCCTAATCTATTTTGAAGACTTGAATAACAACGGGATACAGGATAAGGGTGAGCAGCTGGTATCGGGTATCTTGGTTAAGATCAATGGATTGGCCGCGATTACTAATGACAAAGGTATGGTAACCTTTACCGCCCCTACTGATAAGGTGTATGCGCCTGTCATTGCGAATATGAATGGTTGGAATACTTCGCCCCTAGCACCCTCGGAGATAGGGGTAACAAAGGATGTAAAGATCATGATGCCCTTGGTCAAAACGGTACGGTTGAGTGGCGAGTTGCGTACAATTAAGGAGGCTTATACGGAAGCGTTTGGTTCGCTCGCAGGGATTCGCGTATATGCGAAAGACGCGCACGGTATGGTGTATAAGACCATGACAAACGAAAACGGTAGGTTCAATCTATTCTTGCCCGAGACCGAATACACGGTATCTATTGATGATGTTGCTTTGCCATTAAGGGTGATCGACAATGAAAAGTCGATTGTCCTTCATAAAGGCACTGATGCGCACCTCACGTTTGAGTCCAGGGATCAACGGCGGAAAGTGGAGGTGAAAAAATTTTAAAAATAAATTGCGATCCCACATCAACATGTGATGGGCAAAATTTTAAAAGACAAGTAATCGTATGCAATTTTGCAGCAGTTAATTAGAAGACAAAATATAAAAAATAAAAACTCAAAAAAATGAAAAACAACATGTTAATTTTGGTGGCTGTAGTAGCCGCATTGGTATCTACAACTGATTTGGCAAACGCACAATCAAGGGATGTAACGGTGAGTGTAGAATTAAAAGATGTATTAAGTGCTGGTGGTATTGGCGACGGTGGTACAGCAGCAGGAGCAAACGCCGTAGATTTTCTCTTCGATAATGTGAACAAATACAATACGACGCAGACACAGACAATAGCAGATCAAGTACGTGTGTTGAGTACAAAGTCTTATGTCGTAAACTTAAAAGCGCAGACACCAACTTTCGTATCGACTACAAGCTCAGCCACCTTGCCTTTGGATATCTTGAAAGTTTCTGCATCGAAAACAGGAGCGAATGCATTTGGAGACGTAATTACTCCGACTACACTCGATCAGTTAATTGTTTCACAAAGCGTAGCTACATTAGATCAAGGTTATGACTTTAAATACGAGATCGCACCAAATCAAACCTTGATCGAGGCGGATAAAGAAAAATACAACGTCGTATTGACGTATACTGTTTCTGCCCAGTAATCATACGGTAAGTAAAGTTGATGCAAACATTTTGCATCAACTTTTGTATTTCAGATAAATGTTATTTTCTAACCCATGAACTTGAAAATGTTATTTTCGCTACGTGCTCTTCGTGTACTTTCGCTGTTCATACTCACAGTGGGTTCGTCGTATGCGCAGGATATATCGGTATCGCCTTCGGTTATAACGTTGTCGGGTAATCCCGGAGAAACGATATCCGAAACACTCACGATAACCAATTCGGGGAAAATGCCTTACGAATTCTTAGTTAGTATTAAAGATTGGAAAAGGGAGATCTCCGGAAATAAGGTACATGCGGATGCAGGTACATTGCCAAATTCGAATAGCGCTTGGATCCGTGTCGCTGAGAATTCATTTGTCATCAAACCCGGTGAACGGAAGCTGGTTACAATCTATATGGAGATTCCGGCTGAAGGGGTGGGGCATGTTGCTTCAAACAGTATGGTGTTTTTAACGCAAACCAATCCGCAGGAGTCTGCAACGAACGAATCGGCTATCGGCATAAAGATTGCATACGAATTCGGTGTACAGCTTTTTTACAATCCAGCCGCCGCGCAAAAAGGTGAAATAGAATACGAACAGTTGACGTTTATTTCGGCTCAGGATGAGAAAGCGGCTAAGGTACAACTGCAATATAAAAACGACGGCGATGTCAATAAAACCGGTACAATCCGTGTTGAACTCACGAATAAAGAAAGTGGGGAAGAATTTAAATTGCAACCTGTACCGTTTGCGATTATGCCGCATGATGTACAGATTATGCAGATAGCGTTGCCTGCTGGCATGCCGAAAGGGAACTACTTGCTGGTATCTTTACTGGATGCTGGAGCCGGATACAATCTTAAAGTTGCTGAAAAGGATATTTATGTGGAATAGAAGCTTGAGTGTGATGGGGGTACTCCTGGTTGCACTGATGGGTGCAGTAAGGGCACAAAATGCGACACTTCAGATCAATGAAGCGGCACTGCGGGCGGGGCAGGTATCTTTCAATGCTTCGGGGTTTCAATATAATTCGGTGGTATCGTTGCTTCCAGGTTTACAGGCGCGAACTGCCGGCACCAACTTTAGCAGTACCAATTCTACCGCGGTGGTACCGGTAAATCGGGTGTCTTTAACGCTCAATAGAACTGGTGTAGATTATACAACCGTAATGCTAAGCGCTACAGAACAGAATCTTTTTTCAACGATAATAGGGCTTTTTTCAACGGGGGCATTTAGCTTGCGGTACGCAATAAATAACCTAAATAATTATGCCTGGGTACTTGGAGACTATCAAACTATATTGCATTTAAGGATAACGGGGATAAATTTGGGCGTATCGGTTAACCCAACCTCTGCTTTATTGAACTTGGCCGTACCAGCTATCTTAACACCAAATACTACCCCTTCAGATATCCTGTTACATGTCAATTCCTTCGATCACTTCCGGAATGGCTATACCTCCAGCGCATTGGGCCAGATCAGTATGTTGCACACGGTGCCGATGCAGTTTTCCTTAGCTACGGCCAGCACTAAATTTACATTTTCTAACGGTGCCACCGGGGTTAGTGATCCGAATGGGCTAACTTCAGCTTTGCAGTATATGGTAACCGCCCCACAAGGCGGTACGACAATTAGCCTGGGCACGACGAAACAGAAGTTCTATTCGGTCGCTACAGTGCCTGTTGGCAACAAAACCAGTTTGACTCCACAGATTAAAATAGGAGCAGCGGCACTAAAACAACATTTTATAAATAAAGGGGTATATAGTACCACATTCGATCTACAGGTGCAAGATAAGGATACGACTCCATCCGTATCGAAAACAACAACAAATAACCTGACCGTACAGGTAGCGGATATGGGCGAATTGAAGCTAAGTAATGCAGCGGTGGATCTGGCGTTTACCAGTGCTGACCATTATCGAAATGGGGTGAGCAGTACTCTTGCGGAGCACATCACAGTGAGTAAAACTACACCCTATCAAGTGAGCGTAAGGGCAAACAGTGCTAATTTCACGTTCGGGCCCAATGTTATCCCGGTATCTTCCCTCCAGATCGGACCAGCAACAGGGGAAACAGGGGTAAATACGATTGCGGAACTATCGACACAATCTCAGGTGCTTATATCGTCTAACGTGCCGCAGGTAGATAAGAAGTATGGGATACGCTATGCGATCCCCAGTATCAAGACGGCTGCATTAATAAACAAAGCAAAAGGAAAGTATACAGCAGTGATTACTTATACACTAACCGCTCTGTAAGTCGAGATCAAGTGTAGCAATTAATACCTAGCATTAATACTCAATACTTAATACTAAATACTAATAATAAGATGCTTTCATCAACGGTCTCCCTTGTTCATCTTTTTCAAATGCGGCTAAAAAGGATACCTGATGTCCTTCTAAGGATAGAAAACGGGAAATGAAGTCTTCGTTCCGACGGGTGCTTTCTATCCGTAAGATGAAATCTTCGTCATCAAGATCTACCGTCGCAAACTTCACATCGTTTGAAACCGCGTATAATTTTTGAATCAGATTGGATCGATCTAATATCGTTCGGATCGAGGTCTTGAATATTAAAATGTATTTCTTCATCGTACTACGTGTTTGAGTTGTTAATTCAAAGATGTGTAGAATTATAAAGATCCGAAATGAAAAAATAGTTGAAGCAGACAAATCGAAGACTGAATCGTCCAAAGGTTGACGTGAAATGGATTGACTTATCAGCCTTCTAACCAATGTAAAAAGGCACTGGCTTTTTCTTTACTGACCGAAATTTTGATGGGATGGCTCACATGCAGTGTCAACATCAGTTTGCGGCTGAGCCCCATATTTGCATAGGCAATGGCTTCCCTTTTTAGGATATGCTGTCGGTTTACACGAAAAAAGTCTGTCCCTAACAGTTGTTCCATTTCATCCAATGATTTATTGACCAAGTACTCCTTTCCCGAGCTGATCTTGATAAATACATTGTCGAATTCAATGTAGCAGAGCACCACATCACTGAACTGAACGGGAATGATTTTGTCGCCGTTCATGACGATAATGGATTTACGTCGCTGTTCGGCTCCTGCTGTCTGATGTTGTAGCTCGGATAACATCTCGTTTGTTCCCCTATTGAACGTATGCTTCAACGAATTGTATTTATGCAGGGTTTTCTGGATGCTTTCATCCGAAAAGGGTTTGAGGATATAATCCAATCCGAACGTCTGGAAGGCTTCCATCATGTAATGATTGTACGCCGTGCAGAATATGATGGGAGCAGGAGGCGTGATGCTTTTGAAGATCTCGAACGATTCGCCATCCCCCAGTTGTATGTCGCTGAAAATAAGGTCTACGGCTGGCATTGTGCTGAAATATGCGATCGATTCTTTGACACTGGACAGGCGCGTGAGCAGTTCAATGGTGGGGTCCAGGCGTTTCAAGGTGCAATGCAGATCTTCTGCAGTGAGATCTTCGTCTTCTATGATGATGGCGTTCATGGCGTGATAATTTTAACATGTACTTCGAATGAGTTACCATGATCATGAATGTGCACGCTTTCTTTCAAATAATAGCTAAACCGCTCTTTGAGGTTATTTAAGCCATAGTTGTTATTGTCTTCATGGGATGTTTTGCGCGGGCAGACGTTGTTGCGCACGATAATCCATCCGTCTTGATCCACCACCTCAATATAAAGGGGGTGCTCCACGGTATATTGATTGTGCTTAAGGGCATTGTCGACCAAAGGTTGTAGCGAAAAAACCGGAAGGCTGTCTTTAAGCACCGATTCAGACACATTTATGGCATAGGATATGGCGTCGTTAAACCGGATCTTTTGCATGTTGAGGTAATCTTCGCACAGTTGTATTTCCTGCTTTACGGTGGCTAATCCGTCTTCGGATGTTGTAAAACTAGCGCGAAGGTAATCGGAAAGCTGTAGTAAATAGGATTCGGCCATGGCGCTATCTTTCTTAATCAGGGATTTCAGGCTGGATAGGGCATTGAACAAAAAATGGGGCTGCACTTGCTGCCGCAACATCTGGTTGACTGCACGCTCATTGAGCTTATCGAGCTTGGACCGTTCGAGTTCGAGTTGATTGCGAAAATGATCGTTCATGACGAAATACAGCCAAAGCTGTACAATGAAATTGAGAATGGCAGCTCGTACAACCATGAGTAGTATAAAGCCAAACGTGGACGTGTTTAAAATCCGTTTTTCTTCCATGTTAATCACACCCAAACGAGTAGTTACGTAAAACGTCAGCGAACAGATGGCCAACGTGGAAAGAAAGCTTAATAATTTGACATATACAGGGGATTTGACCGGATCCTTGAGATCAAAATGTATGTGAATTAGAAGGTTGAAAACGATGACACCAAAAAAGCAGATAAAAGCGATGAGAATGTTACACCAAAACGCAGGCTGGTCTTGATACATAATATCAATAGCCAGAATGGATACGATGCAAAAGGAAAAAATAAAGCTGCGCTTAATCCAGTCCTTTAACGGATAATTTACTCTATTACAATTGAAACCCATCTTGTTTTTTCGAACGATAATTTTTGCAAACTTAGATAAAATGCGTTGGATTAACGAACCGAATGTAAAGAGCTCATTCATACCATTGAAAAAAAAAATTAAATGAATAAAGCCCAATAGAAAAAGCACTATTCGTAATTTGCCTATATACAAATGCTGATCATCTGTTGTCAAGTTGTTCTGTTGTAAAGAAGGTTGTTAAAAATAATAGACATCATGCATACTAAAAGTAAAAATTGGACGTTTTAGTAGTGGTTGGTTTTTTTTAAAAAAATTCATAATTTAGGTTAATAATTGGTTTGTGAATCCTGTTGCTCCCCGCTTCAGGATTTACTTTTTTTTTAAGAAAATCTAAGTTTCGAATTAGCTAATGCTTTGGAAGTGATAATAAAGGAAGGATTAAATTAATCACAATTTCTTCACTAATACCAGGCAGTGCTTGTATCATTAATATCTATATTTTTCTTTTTGTCGCTCAAGCCGCGACTGGCTCATCCTTTTGTCTTGTCAAAAGGATGCAAAACCGTGTCGCTCGAACCTTTTGGCCGTAGGGATAGTGCCTCCCATTGCTATTACCAAAAGCTTCACAGGCGACATCTTGAGTAATTGTAAGGATAGTGCTTTGTTATTAATTGTTACTTAGTGCCTCAGCTGGGTTTAAAGGACGACCTAGGTCGATGTAGCGTTAAGAAAGCTTTTGGATTTGCGTTAAGAACAGATCCACAAAGCGAAGCGGCTTGGAGCTGTTTAGTAAATCCAAAGCTTTTAGCGTAACATTGACCAAGTCTTGACTTTTTTTGCTTCGTTTTTTTGGTCAAGCAAAAAACCCTCGAAGAGGCTCTTGAATGCCTTTGAAAACTAAATATTAATGAAAAAATGAAGGCCCTGCCACGGCCAGTGGCGGAAAGGTAATGTGGGGGACATTCAAATCGAAATAAGTTCGTTTTTTTTCTCCCCCCTTACGTAATAAATTAAATGTAAATAAATTAAGGTGAAAGAATTTTTTTAATTATGACGGATTAATTTTTTACTGATATGATACGGTTAGTGATTGGCATAGAAGCTTTCTACCTGCTCGACCATATCGCTACTGCCAATAACAATAGGCACACGTTGATGCAATAATTGGGGCTGGATATCAAGTATCGCTATTTTTCCTGTAGTTGCTTTACCACCTGCCTGTTCTACAATGAATGCCATCGGATTACATTCATACATCAGACGCAGTTTTCCTTCGGGATGATTGGAAGTTTGCGGATAAATGAATACCCCTCCCTTTATTAAATTGCGGTGAATATCTGCTACCATGGAGCCGATATAACGCGAAGTATAGGGTCGGTTTGTAGCGGAATCAATCTCTTGACAGTATTTTATGTATTGCTTTACAGGCTGTGGAAACTTGCTGTAATATCCTTCGTTAATGGAGTATATGGATCCCTGAGCGGCAATCTTCATGTCAGGATGCGAGAGGCAAAACTCGCCAATGGAGGGGTCTAACGTAAATCCATTGACACCACAACCTGTCGTATAGACCAACATCGTAGACGACCCGTAGATGATGTAACCTGCTGCCACCTGCTTACGACCAACCTGAAGGATTTCTTCTTTTTGGATAGGACGGTCTGCATAGAGACGTCGGTAAATAGAAAAAATGGTGCCCACCGAAACATTGGAGTCGATATTTGACGACCCATCGAGCGGATCGATACAGACGATGTATTTCGCTTCCCGTGAGGTGACATTTGTAGATAAATCTACACCCTCTTCGTGTTCCTCTGAGGCAACATAACAACATTCCCCGCCCATTTTTAACGCGTTGATAAATTGCGTGTCGGCATACACGTCTAGTTTTTGTTGGACTTCTCCCTGTACATTGATGTCGCCCTGCTGCCCCAGGATGTCTGCGAGCCCTGCTTTATTGACTACCCGATTGACCAGTTTGGCGGCGATGCCAATATCCCGCAGCAAACGGGAAAGTTCTCCTTTGGCATATGGAAAGTCGGCTTGTTTTTCAATGATAAATTGTCCTAACGTTTTAATTGCCATACTGCTTATAATTTGTGGCAAAACTAGGTAATATTTTAGCAACTAAAAAAGTGAATTTTAGCTTATTGTAATCTGTACACGAATTTAAAATAACTGTTGTATAGAAGGTTATGTGCTAAATTTATTTTTAAATATTTTTTAGGAAGGCAAAATGGCTTTTTTTGGGATGTTATTTTCCGGCGTTTATATAGATGTTTTTCATCCGCACGAGGTGTTTGCTATCGGCAAGATATTCCATCTTTTTTTTCTTAAACACCATTTTGGAAGCGATCTCTTCGCTCGATTTGACAAATTCCATTAGTCGACTGAAATTGTGTAGGCGGTCTATTCGGCTAGATGTACTTCTCTGGGCAATGAATTGAACCAAATTTTCATCAATGGACAGCCGTACGATATCTAAGGCATCTTTTTCGAAGAGAACAAGGGGAGGATCTAAGCCCTCTACATAGATGCCAAAACCAACATTTAGCGTATCTAGCTCAAGAATATAAGCCTGAAACGTCAGATGGCCTATTTGAGTACTGTCGACAAAAATAATTTTTTTCATCTGATCATCATAATTTAATTAACGGGGCAACTTTATCTCTAAAGTATACATTATTTTTTATGTTTCCGAATGGTTTGGGTGATTTAAGGCGTAAAATAGTACATATTTCGATTGATTTGCGGTAAATACGGAAGTAAATGAAGCAATTTTAAACAAAATTATAGCTAAAATGTTGTCTAGTAATAGGTAGATAGGTATGACTACATGGAGTTTTGAAGAGGAGATGGAGTTGTTTAATAGATAAGCATGATGAAATTTGTTAAGCTTACGCGTGCGGTATTGCATTCGCTGGAATGGCAGGGTTACACGCTTCTAACGTCTGTTAATTTTGCAGATGATGATGACCCTACCTGGATGCCACAAAAGATACCAGATGTGAAGGAATATATAATGCAGTTGGATATTGCGGGTAAGAGACCTCCCTTACAAGAACCCGCACTGCTAATTATAAATGATGCCCTGGCAGAGATAGCCGAAGAGGACTTGAAAGGCAGCGTCTTTTTAGAATAGCACCGATAAGTTCCTAAAAATCGATAGAATTTCGCATCGTTGTTACAAACAATTGCAGATGTCGGATGTTGTTAATACATAAGCTAACTGAATATGAACACAGACAAGATATCGACAATAACTTCAAAACCAGGTTTGGTTATTGCGCTAATTTTAGCCTACGAAGATTATCTACGACAAATGGAGTGGGTAGAGACTGTAGACCCAGATGGGAGGCCCTCGGAAGAGGAAACACCGGACGAAGACGACGAAGATTTTTCTCCATCTCCAGAGGAAGACGTGGTTCCCGATACCGAAGATCCCAACGAAGCCGCGGACGATATAACCGAGTAGGGTCATCGTATAGCTCCATTTTAATGCACGCCACTTTTAAGTGGCTTTTTTGTTTTTAAACGATTGGAAATTTTAATTTGTAGCGTATTAGCTACAAAAATGTAAAGTTTAAGTTATTCAATAGTGCTTTTAAAAATTAACCTGTATATTCGCCTAGCTATCAGAGAGACAAGTAAAGCCAACCGTTGAATTGACCCTAAGGTTAAAATTTAAAATACAGATAAGGACGTCTCGCCAGCTGCTCAAAACTATCACATGCGGGCATGCGATCTAAAGGCTGTGCAAGCAATATAATGCGCGGAAAAATGCAAGCAGTGATGTAGCTTTTTAAAATTGAAAATATAACAGACTGCTTATTGCAAGTACTTGATTATACTATAAAATTGAATAACAATGCTATTAACCAAGAAGTTAAATGAGAATGTTTTTAAATGGTTTGCACTATCATTTGCACTCTTGCAGGTGATACATCTCTTGTTTATTTTTCAGGATTATACCGTTCCTATTCCGCTCTTATATGGCCCAATTTTTATAGTGATGTATAAAATAGCGTCTTCGGGCAGGCTTGAAAACCGGATTTCAATGGTGGTTCATTTTAGTGTATTCGTTATCTTTTTACTCTGGTATCTTCTACAATTAGGAAAGCCTAATCCGCTCTATTACGACGTTTATTTTCCGATAATGACCGTGTCGTTGATCGGTTACCCGCTCGTTGCGTTGGTTCGGATGCGCAGGAATATGTCGGATACTTCGGATAAGCTCGCTCTTTTGCGACAGTTAGCCTTTTTGGGCAACGCAATTGGCTTTTTTGTCGGTATGCTATTGCTCAGTCATCGGTGGGGCTTCGAATTGGATGTAGATCCGTTGTACGTGGTTGCGTTTGTAATGGTTTTCTCAATTTTGCTCCTCATCAATTACTTACTTGTCTCCAAAGATGATAAGATAACAGAAACGGAGGAAATTCGACCTGATAAAATACAAGTTGAAATGAATGAATCACTTGTCTGGCAGTGTGAAGAAAAACTAATGACATGTATGCTTGGTGATAAATTATTTTTGGACACCACTTTGACGCTCGATGATCTAGCACAAAAGGCAGGAATCCCGAAGGTACACATCACAGACTATATAAATCAGTATCTACAAACCAACTATTACGAATGGTTGGCAAAATTTCGTATAGAGCACGCGAAGGAACTCCTGGAGCATGAGCACCAGGTATTGAAAATGGAGGTCTTGGCTAACCAAAGTGGATTTAACTCAAAGACAACATTTTACAGATATTTTAAGCAATATGTGGGTATGTCACCTAGTACATATCGGGAAAATATCGAAAGCGCTGCATGGTAATCTGGTTATTATACGCTGCTATTTTGGTTGTTGCATTGCTTGGTATCCATTTATCAAGCTTGGTAACATCACCTTCGCGGTTGAATCAAGTTATTCGCGCATTTTTGATACTTGTCACCATTCACATCATACACGCGGCACTGTTCCGCGACGTCTTTATTGGGCTGAAGTATGTGGATCGAGGTGCGCCCTTTGGATTGTTATATGGCCCCTTGCTTTTTTTTGCATACCGGACAGCACACAACGATATGCTTTCCTTAAAAACGATAATCTGGCATGCATTCCCCTTTATAATCGGTCTGCTTGCTTATAGTTGTTTTTTAGCTTTTTACCAGTTCCGGATGGCATACGATAGACCTTACTTTGCCATTCTTTATGGGCTGATGGCGCTCTCCTGGTTGATTTATCCCATTGTGGTCGTCTTATCCGATAATAGAAGACATACGGATTCGAAATGGATTTATCGATATGCTATTGTGATTCTTTTAATTTTAGCGGCGTTTATGCTTCCATTGGTTATTACCGGCACGGTAAAGGGGCATCGGGCGACCTCCTCTACATCTGGTTTTGTCATATTTCTTTCGATGTTTCTCGGTGTATGCTTAGCCTATTTTTATCAACTGTACCAGCTAACGGGTACGCGGCGGGCTACTTCGAAGGCTAATATTCAAATCGAGAAGCCGAAGCCCTTGCTGGAAAACGATGTAACCGCTATTACGGTGGATACTACGAAATTCCAAAAATATTATGGAAGGATAGAAACGTACCTGCGCCATGAAAGATACCTGAATACCGAATTTAAGATAAGTGGGATGTTACGGGAACTGCGTCTACCCAAGCCGGTAGTAGTGGCTTTTTTTGCAGATGAATATGGTGCTACTGTGAAACAAGCGATCAACTCGCTACGGGTGAAAAAAGCCTGTGAATTATTGGAAATGGAATTTTTGGAAAATAGCATGGAAGAGTTGGCCATGAAATGCGGCTTTAATTCACGGGCATCTTTTTACCGTAATTTCAATCAGGAAAAGGCTTGCACGCCTTTGGAATACCGTGATAACCATTTGTTTAAAAAACGTCGGAATGCATAGATACAACATCTTCTTAAGCTTAAGCATATTCCTTTCCTTTTTTATCTGTTTTATGGTATCCGCCAATGATAAAACGTTTGATCAGCGGTACAATGAGGTGTATAGTGACAAGATCTCTTCTAATGTAATCGAGGCGGAGCGGATAGCCGACTCGTTGTATCAACACGCAAAAGGGGACCTTCAACGGATCAAAGCGCTTATGCTCCTAGCAAATATTAAACACAGCACAGGGGATATTCCGCCTGCACTGCTTTATGCCGTGCGTGCGCATAAAATTGCCGAGTTGGATGGATTTTTGGAATGGGAATCGCGTACAGCGGGTTTTTTGGCAACGACGTATCGAAATGTTGGCTTATACTCGGAATCTAGAAAATATTTAAAAAGAGCAGAGAGGGCTAATGAAAAGCAACGCCAAGCAAATGGATATGTGTTGACAAAAATTAATATCCTGCAGGAAAATGCATTTCATGCCATGAATGACGCGAATTATGAGGCTGCTCTTAAATTTTTAAATGAAGCTAAACAATACGCCGAGAGGGACACGTCATCCAGTCCGCGCGGTATTTTAGTGCGTGCAACGAACGATCAGCTGGTTGGTGTCTGTTATCTAAATACAAATAAGCTTTCTTTGGCCGATTCATCGTTTTTTAGTTCTTTGCAGCTCCTCGGTGATCAAGAAAGTAACTTAAGGCCCTATATCAATCGCGGTCTTGCTGAAGTAGCCTTAATGCGAAATAAGCTAGCGATAGCGGAAGATTACCTGGAAGAAGCTATGCCATACATCGCGAGCTCTAACCGGGAAGAATTAAAGCTCCTGCTTTATGAATCGTACGCAAAACTCTATAGTAAGACGCGGGACTTAGATCGGGCGTCTCATTATAAGGATCTTCATGCAAAAGCACTGGAAAATCGTACAGCAATATGGCAGAATGTAGCGGATCAGTTATTAAACAGCAGAGAAATGCAACAACAGCGTTTTGAAAAGCAAACCGTTGTCATAGCCATAGTCGTCATTGCTTTGGGACTTATCTTTATTTGCTTTTTGATCCTACGTAATCGGCGTGTGGATACGAGCATTCCTATTGTTCGTAAGAGAGATGCTATAGCTTTAGCCGAAACCCTGACAAAGGGTATTTCAGAGACGGATGATGAAGTACATATTGCCGAAGAAACAGAACAAAGGCTTTTGTCGGTGCTGGAGGAACTCGAAAGTACCCAGTTCTATCTCCAGACTGACATCACCTTATCGAAGCTTTCTTCAGTTATGCACTCCAATGTACGTTATGTATCTTATATTTTTAGAAAATATCGTGCAGTTGATTTCAATACTTATCTGCAGAAACATAGAATTGCCTATATCGTGAAGCGTTTGGATGAGGATCCAAATCTGCTAAATTGTAAAATCAGTTACCTCGCCAGTTTGTGTGGGTTTTCTACGCATGGTAAATTCTCTATTGCGTTCCGTGCAGAAACCGGCCTGTTGCCTTCAGAATACATTCAACAGTTAAGGGATAAAGAAGTACCATTCTAATCACCGCCAGTAGATAAGAAAAACTGTCTACTCTAGGTTTAATAAAAAGTTTTTCAGATCACTATCAGGCGGAAGGTTCAGTTTCTTTCGGATCCTGTGCCTTCTATTTTCGATGGAGCGTATACTGCGATGGGTATACCTGGATATCTCCTTCGTATCGAGATTTAGTTTGAGATAAGCGCATATTTCCAGTTCGGAGCTAACTAATTCCGGAAAAGCTAACTGGTTCAGCCTATCTACATATAGTGTAAAGAGCGAGCAGAATTTGGTCAGGAATAGCGGATTATTTGCTTTGGCTAGATCGTAGAGCTCTAATAATTGATCTTGACTAGGGGCAAGTGGTGACTGAGGTGCGGGCTCAATATCCGTAAATATATTGGGATTTGTTTCATCTTTATCGTATTGCTTTCGTTTACCGAACGGTCTGCCGATATACCATGCAAATACGCCAAGGGAAATGCAGACGAGCAGCGTGATGACTATACTTCGGATACGTGCTTTGTTTTGCGGTTTATCAAATTGCTCCTCGGATTTTCTATCGATCGCGATGTTATTTATCAAAGCGTCTTTTGCGCGGTCCAGGCTGTCTTTAATGATAGAATACTGCCGTAAATAATAATCAGCTTCCGTTGTTTTGTTCATTCGGTCATAGGCGCCGTGTAAGCGCAGGTACATACGGCTGGTGTGGTAGGAGTTTTGTTCAGTTTCATTATGTCGAAGAGCCTTTTGAAAGTAAGTTGCTGCTTCCACATATCTGCCGCTATCAAAATAGAGAACTCCTATGGTCTCTAAGGTGTAAAAGGTGTCTGAGACCTTGTAAAGGGTGTCTGGAGGGAATATCTGTAATGCTTTTAAGAGGTACATTTCTGCCGAATCTATTTCCTTTTTGTCCATGAGGCTTGTCGCATAAGATGTTAAAGCCGATGCCATAGCATTTTGCTGTCTAGGGTGACGGTTCGATATGGAACTCATATGCTTGTAAGCAGCTTTTTTCAATTGATGCCGCACGGTTTCTTCTTCCACCATACTCGTCTTCGCCAATAAAGCGTAACCAATCTGATAATGGCTAGAGTCGCTATCTGCTATTTTTTTACCGTAATGGATACTGCGGTCGATTAATCGTAATCCCTCATCTTTGAAGCCTGCTTGCTGGATGATAACTGATTTTATACGGAGGAGGTTGCTTAAATGATAGTATTCCTCACGAGCTAGTACGGTGTCTTCAATCCGATTGATGATTTGTAAAGACTGCTGTCTATCCCCTGACCCGTAAAGTTCTGTTGCCTTACGGATCTGTACGTAGATCTTGTCGCTATGCGGAATACCATCTTCCGTTATTGCATGCGATTTCTTATGAGCCTTTTCTTTATTGACATTATCGGTTGCCTGAGCGGGATACGAGCTGGTCTTACCGAAGGGATAGGTAAGGTCTACGTTGAAGGGCAATGCCTGACCAACGGAAGGAGCGAATAGAAATAAAAAGATAGATAAGAATACGGTCATATTTAAAATAGAGCTGGTGATTAATGTAAGCGTATAATGCGCTGAAGATCTGCATCGCTTAAATGTATACTGATATTCGGCAACCGCTACGAATATCAGTTGGCTTAAGATTACAAAAATAGCGACTATTGAGATGAGTATCGTATGGTTTTTGCGAAAATCACGAGTATGAGTGAGAATGGGAGGTGTTGCCTTCTTGCATTTGTATGTGGCTCTTTTTCAGGCTATTGTTATTCTTTTTTTTGTCTCATTTTTTTAAATGGACAACAACGTTCAAAAATGAGACAGGAATCTCAGCGTGGTGTTAGCATATTTGCGCCGGGAAAAAGTGGGTTTTCGTAACGGAAGATCTATAATCTACCAAACTAATGTTTTTTCTTGAAAATATGAATAGTATCATGAATTTTTTTCAATCGTTAGCTCGGCGAATGGGGCAAGCAAACTGGGTATTGTATCTGGGGGTCTTACTGTTTACACTTATAGGTACCAACGCTTTTGCGGATGGATCTAGGGATTTGTATCCGAACAACGCGACTGGCTTACGTGCTTATCTACGTGCGCACACATCGCCTACTGTAAACTGGCCTTTCGCTAACCATGGCACACATTACGTGTACGCCAAAAGCGGGGAGACGATTACGTTAGCGTCTAGTGCACAGGGGGGCGGAAATGGACGTATTAGATTATACGATCCCACTGGCAGTCTATTAGTTAACAGTACATCAGCCGGTCAAATTAGTAATCGAGCTGCGGAATTGGCCGGACCACAACTACCGGGGCAAACGGGGGGTAATAGGTACACACCCATTTATCATAATGTGACCGCTGAGGGAATTTATAGGATAGAGTTTGTTGCCAGGGCAACAAACGATCCTAGTAATACATATGTGGCAACCGCAAACTGGACACAGAGCAGTAGTAATGCGGGTATTCTTGCATGGGACGTTTCTGTTATTAATACTTCTAATTCTGGTTTTGTAAAAGGACGCGTATATACAAATGTGCTGAATCTTAGTAATGGAACTTCTAGCGCGAATACCAATGGATTTGACGGATTAGTGTATGTATTAACAAAAGATGGTTATACATACCGGGTTAACAACAATGGTAATAATGGACTATATTTTACTTTTTTTGTAAACAATAATGGTTTTATTGATCAAACGACACAAGAGCCCATTTATAAAAGCTTGAATACAACAAGTAATTTGGGCGGACGTGTACACGATCCTAATAGTGGGGATACGGATCGGAATATCACCCATAAGATGTTTTACACGTTACCATCAAACGATTTACCTACAGTAGCAATAGGAGCGGTTCCAAACGGTTCGACCTGGTTGAAAAATGAAGTTGTTACGCCTGAAGTTTCTGGTGTGAAATTGGTAGGTGCAGATAATACACCGGGACAAGTAAGTAATAAAGGTGGATTCGTACAGTTTACCGCTGGTACACAAGGTAATTACACCATCGTTATAGAGAGCACAGCTGTACCGGCCGCATTTGTCACGCGTACACTTACTGGATCCGCTTCAGCTGGACTTAATAATATTTTTTGGGATGGTAGAGACGGATTGGACTCTCCTCTTCCTCCTGGAAATGTTCCCGCAAAGATAACGGTACAGCTACAGGGTGCTGAAGTACATTTTCCATTCTTTGATATGGAATACAATCGATTTGGTACGATTGTAGAACTTTTGGATCATACTAATTTGAATAATGTAGTTTCCGATATTGTATACTGGAATGATACGGACGTATCCGACGGAACCAACGGAAACAACGCTCCCCGGGGACGTTATTCCGACCCCAAAGACAACAGTCATTTACCGCCAGAAAACAGCGTTGGTATTAGTAGCAGGGTAAATGGACATATATGGGGGCTTGGGGGGTCTGGTACGTCGGGCCAGTTTGGAGATAATAAATCCATTGATACGTGGACTTTTATAAAGGGGGAAGCGGTAACGGTGACGACGAATGTAACTGTAAAGATTGCTGATCTAAAAATTTCGAATATCACTCCCGATAAAACTTCCGTTGTAGTGGGGGATGATCTTACCTATACAGTCGGTATAAAAAACGATGGACCAAGTGACGTTACGGGAGCGCCTTTTTCGTTTACCGTTCCAGAGGGGTTTGATCCCGAATCGTTCGCTTTTGAAGCAAATGGTTGTGGAAATGAAGCCGTCGTTTTAAGTTACGATGCCGCTGCACATACGTATTCATCTGTCCTAGATTTACCCAATGGTTGTGAAGTCACATATACCATCACCGGTACGGTGACGGAGACGATGATTTTAGGGAATAAGACCGTTGAAGCAACTATTTTGCGACCAAATGACGTGACAGATCCGGATGCAACTAACGATAGTGATCCGAGCGATCCACTGACGTATGTTCCACCGACCGACCCGTATTATGAATGTGATAATAATGGATTGAATTCTCCATGTAATAATATTCTACAAAATACAACGGTTGTATTTCTTGATTTAATTAAAGTAACCAAGTCAATAGTTGGAAATCCCACAGTTGTAAAATTAGGTGAAACCATTACATATAATATTACCTTAGATAACAGTGCAAATGTTCTTGCCAAATCTCCAGTTAGTGTGTCTGATGTGTTGGCTACCGGCTTAACAGTAATAGATGGATCTATTAGTAATGGGGGTATATATGATCCCTTGACGAGAACAATTTCATGGACCGGGCTTACCGTTCCTGCTAGTGGAACGTTGACGACGAGTTTTGATGTTAAAATAGATGAAACTCTAGCTATAGGTACGCTTAAAATAGAAAATATTGCAACGGCTATCGACCCTGTAGATCCAACTAAACCTATCACAGGCGAGGTTGAGATCCCTACATCGGGACCTGTTACTTCTGCGAAGACGCTTGTTGGCAATCCATCTAGCGTGAAGTCWGGSGAYGTACTGACGTACAATATCACGCTTACAAACAGTTACGGTACAGACCGGACTGGTTTCAGTGTCTCGGATGCTGTGCCATCGGAGCTTGAAAATATCACGAACATCACTAACGGCGGTATCGCTACGGGCAATACGATCAGCTGGAGCAACCTGACGGTAGCTGCGAACAGCACGCTTACACTGAGCTTCCAGGCCACAGTTAAGGCAGGCCTTGCAGCGGGTACCGTTTCGATAAAGAACACGGCGGTGGTTACCGACCCGGAAAATCCTATAGAGCCAGAAGAACCGGAGGTAGAGATCCCTACATCGGGACCTGTTACTTCTGCGAAGACACTTGTTGGCAATCCATCTAGCGTGAAGTCTGGCGATATACTGACGTACAACATCACGCTGACGAACAGTTACGGTACAGACCGTACTGGTTTCAGCGTATCGGATGTTGTTCCATCGGAGCTTGAAAACATCGCGAACATCACTAACGGCGGTATCGCTACGGGCAATACGATCAGCTGGAGCAACCTGACGGTAGCTGCGAACAGCACGCTGACGTTAAGTTTTGAGGCTACAGTTAAGGCAGGCCTTGCAGCGGGTACCGTTTCGATAAAGAACACGGCGGTGGTTACCGACCCGGAAAACCCAACAGAGCCAGAAGAGCCGGAGGTTGAAGTAAAAGTGCCGGCTATTGCCTTGAAGAAGGAAGCTGTTTTTAACGATGAAAATGCTGATGGCTTAGCTCAGGAAAATGAAACAGTGACGTATACCTTTACGATAAAAAATACTGGCGGGATAATCTTAAGCGATATTAATATTGACGATGCTACGATTGGCGTTTCAAATCTTTTACTAGGTTCGGATTTAAACCCAACTGAAGAAGGAATTATCACATATATATATACAATAAATCAACGAGATATTGACGACGGGAGTATTTCTAATATTGCAACAGTAGATGGAACAGACCCATCCAACATCATAGTTCAGGATCAATCCGGGACTGACTTTGATAATGATGATCCTACTGTTACGGATTTGCCTCAGGAAGGTACATTTACGGTAACAAAAGAGATCACAAGTGCAGGTCCTTATGACAGCGTGGGTGACGTAATTGAATACGATATAACAGTAACGAACACGGGTAACGTGACGATCGATAACCTTGTGCTGACAGATGATAACGCTGTTATCCCTGCAGGCGAGGAGAACATCGGCACCCTTGCACCTGCTGCGACGGCGACCMTMTYGGTAACGCATGTGCTTCC
>NZ_MU158690.1:925680-942572 GCF_015209965.1 Sphingobacterium pedocola
TACACAGGCCGACCTTGATGCCGGTTCTGTATCCAACCAGGCCACGGTGAACGGTGACGGTCCGGGTGGCGATCCATTGACCCCTGTTGACTCGGATGATCCGAACACACCTGATCCGAACGATCCTACGGATACGGATCTGGTACAGATGCCTTCATTGTCTATAGTTAAAACAGCGATTATAAGCTCCGCATTTGTGTATGCTGACGACGTAATAGAATACGATATCGTTGTAAACAATACAGGGAACGTAACTCTATACAATATCGAAATCACAGATGATAATGCGGATACGAAAGATGTAGGTGTAATTTCCGAACTTGAAGTGGGACAACAGGTAAGTTTTAAAGCATATCATACCATTACACAAGCGGATATGATTAAGGGATATGTGTCTAATAAGGCGATAGCTGTTGGTGAAGATCCTAAGGGTAATCCGGTAGTTGGAGAGTCTACAACAGGTAATACACCAAATGCAGGAGATCCTGTCGATCCAGATTGTGCTACGTGTACTATTACACCGCTTCCGTGGAAAGTTATCGAAGCAAGCGACGACACGCCTGCACCGGTTAACGGTAAGGATGGCGGTACAATACCGAGCGTACTGGATAACGACATGCTGAACGGCAGTCCTGTTGTACCGAGCGAGGTAACCCTGATACCGGGCACAAGTCCACATACGGGCATCACAATGAACCCTGACGGAACGGTAACGGTATCGCCGGAGACGCCTGCTGGTACATATACATATCCTTACACAATCTGTGAGGTACTTAACCCGTCGAACTGTGACAATGCAGTCGTCACGATCGTTGTTGAAGCAGCTGTAATCGAAGCAAACAACGACACGCCTGCACCGGTTAACGGTAAGGATGGCGGTACAATACCGAGCGTACTGGAGAACGACATGCTAAACGGTAGTCCTGTTGTACCGAGCGAGGTAACCCTGACACCGGGCACAAGTCCACATACGGGCATCACAATGAACCCTGACGGAACGGTGACGGTATCACCGGAAACGCCTGCTGGTACATATACATATCCTTACACAATCTGTGAGGTACTTAACCCGTCGAACTGTGACAATGCAGTCGTCACGATCGTTGTTGAAGCAGCGGTAATCGAAGCAAACAACGACACGCCTGCACCGGTTAACGGTAAGGATGGCGGTACAATACCGAGCGTACTGGATAACGACATGCTGAACGGCAGTCCTGTTATTCCGAGCGAGGTAACATTGACACCGGGCACAAGTCCACATACGGGCATCACAATGAACCCTAACGGAACGGTAACGGTATCACCGGAGACGCCTGCGGGTACATATACATATCCTTACACAATCTGTGAGGTACTTAACCCGTCGAACTGTGACAATGCTACGGTAACGATCATAGTAGAGGCAGCGTTAATCGAAGCAAACAACGACACGCCTGCACCGGTTAACGGTAAGGATGGCGGTACAACACCGAGTGTACTGGATAACGACGAGCTAAACGGCAGTCCTGTTGTACCGGGCGAGGTAACACTTACACCGGGCACAAGTCCACATACGGGCATCACAATGAACCCTGACGGAACGGTAACGGTATCACCGGAGACGCCTGCTGCTACATATACATACCCTTACACAATCTGTGAGGTACTGAATCCGTCGAACTGTGACAATGCTACGGTAACGATCATAGTAGAGGCAGCGATAATCGAAGCAAGCGACGACACGCCTGCACCGGTTAACGGTAAGGATGGTGGTACTATACCAAGCGTACTGGATAACGACATGCTGAACGGCAGTCCTGTTGTACCGAGCGAGGTAACCCTGACACCGGGCACAAGTCCACATACAGGAATCACAATGAACCCTGACGGAACGGTAACGGTATCGCCGGAGACGCCTGCTGGTACATATACATATCCTTACACAATCTGTGAAGTACTTAACCCGTCGAACTGTGACAATGCAGTCGTCACGATCGTTGTTGAAGCAGCGGTAATCGAAGCAAGCGACGACACGCCTGCACCGGTTAACGGTAAGGATGGCGGTACAACACCGAGCGTACTGGATAACGACGAGCTAAACGGTAGTCCTGTTGTACCGGGCGAGGTAACATTGACCTGGTCTCCTGATAATGTGCAAAACCCGGCTATCACGCTCAACACAGACGGTACCGTTACGGTGCTTCCGGAAACACCAGAAGGAACATACGAATTCCGTTACCGTATCTGCGAAGTGCTTAATCCGACAAACTGTGACGAAGCAGCTGTAACGATTGTAATCGAACCTGCTCCGATAGTTGCAATGGACGATAACATTCAGATCGAATGGGATAGGACGTCTATCATTACCATGAGCGTGTTGGATAACGATACATTCAATGGCGGATCAATCGACTTGAATGAAGTTATGTTGACTCCAGGCGTACCAAGTGATCCGAACCTGAGCATGAATGCGGATGGAACGATAAACATACCGGCAAGTACACGGCCAGGAACGTACACGTATCCGTATACAGTCTGTGAGGTACTGAACCCATCGAACTGTAGCACGGCGGTAGCGACAATTGTAATTGAAGCTTCCAACTTGTTTATTCCAAATGTGATCACGCCGAATGGTGACGGACAGAATGACCGCTTTGAAATTATTGGCAGTGAAAACTATGATAGAGTAGAGGTTACTATCGTGAACCGTTGGGGGAACGAAATATTCAGAAATGAAAACTACGACAACAATTGGGTGGGTCGTGGACTGAATGAAGGGACTTACTATTATATCATTAAGCTGTACAAGGGTAGCAAAGTAGAGCAGCATAAAGGATGGGTTCTTATTAAGACACAATAGGAATATGTTCATCATAAATAATAACACAATATCGATGAAGAAATTAAATTTAAGGTATATGGTTCTAGTAGGTATAGCCCTGTTGACAAAACAGGGTTATGCCCAACAGAACATCCAAATGACACAGTATATATTCAATTCGATCAGTGTCAATCCAGCCTATGCGGGATATAAGGAGGAATGGTTTGGTCAACTGGGCTTAAGGAGCCAATGGACTGGCTGGGAAGGTGCGCCAAAAACGGGTATGCTATCGGTAGACGGCGTACTTGATCCAGAAGATCGTAGACATGGAGTGGGTTTGGTTGTAACCGGTGATCAGCTGGGCGCTCAGGCCGCAACCAGTATTTATGCGAATTATGCGCTTCGCCTGCAGCTTGATCGTGCAGATGAGCATCGACTAAGTCTAGGTGTCGCAGGTGGATTAACGCAATACAGTCTGGATGGAAATAAACTCGATCCCGTTGACCGTGTGGATCAAGTATTGCCGGATGGAAAAATATCGACGTGGAAACCGGACATCCGTTTAGGTGCCTATTACAGCAACCCAAGATGGTATGCCGGGGTATCGGTACAGGATCTTTTTGCAGGGACGGATAGTAATGAAGATTTCCAGTTTAACCAGAATTCACTGGAAAGTCTTTCCCGAAACATCCATGGATACCTGATCGCCGGAGCATTGTTTGAGCTGGACAGGGGGCTGTTGCTGAGACCGAGTATTCTGATCAAGGATGATTTCAAAGGACCGACTTCGTTGGATGTCAACGCCATGTTTATCTTCAACGATAAATTTTGGATCGGAGGCGGATACCGTACACGGGCACGCCTGTTTGACCGTGATTATAGCGACTACTCGGTAAACAAATTGAGTTCACTTAACTCGTTAAGCGGGATTGCACAATTTTATGTGAGCCCCACTTTACGGATAGGGTATTCCTATGACCATATGTTGAACCGCATGAGTGGTTTGCAGCAAGGGACGCATGAGGTTACTCTTGGTGTAACGTTTGGCCGTGTAGTGCGTCAGATTCTAAGTCCACGCTATTTCTAATAGCGCGCGTATATAATACTTAGATGAACGTGATGGTATCAAACTGTTATCAAGTTACAAAACAGAATGATCATTGTTAAGTATAGATAGATTATGAAAAGAAAATATGATAAAAGAAGTTTACAGGTGTTAACCATTGTGTTACTTCTTTTTGGATCAGAAGCCGTTTTGGCTCAGGAACAGCCCAGCCGGAGGAGCCGCGCGGAGCTGCTCTACAATAAATTGGAGTATGCAAATGCAGCGGCAGCGTATGAAAAGCTCGTTGATGTGAAAAAGCCGCGAACGGAAGATATGGAACGTCTGGCAGATAGTTACCGGAGGATCAATGAATACGAACTGGCAGAGAATTGGTATTCGCGTGTAGTGCTAGAGCCCGATCATAAACAGGAATCGCTGCTACACTATGCGGAGGTACTGAAAAAGCGGGGGCGCTATGCCGAAGCCAGTAAACAATACATAGCATATCAGGAGAAATACGGAATCGCTGACGATATAACCCGGTATGCAAAAGGAGCCGACTCGGCTGTGGTATGGATGAAGAGCCCATCCCTGCACAACCTGAGAAATGAAGCTGCTATCAATACAGACCTTTCGGAATTTAGTCTGGTACCAACGAGTGGAGGTGTGATATATGCGGGCGAACCCCACGGATTGCTAGACAACAAAAGTGGTATGACGGGACAGTCTTATCTTAAAGTGTATGCTGCAAATCGGGAACGTGATGGCGAACTGAGCTACCCCAACACCATGGAAGGCGCTTTTAACAGTGCACTGTATCATGTTGGTCCGGTAGCGGTCAATGCGGCCGAGGATGTGCTCTACGTAACACGTACCTATCCTGGAAAGGAGAGCGAAAAATATAGAGCAGATGGTCTGAAATGGCGCAAGCACAATCTGGAGCTGAAAATCTATAGAAAGAACGGAACAGATTGGAGCGAAGAAGACTTTGCGTATAATAATGTGGAAGAATATTCGTTGGGCCATGCGGCATTAAGCACTGACGGTAGTGTGCTGTATTATGCATCGGATATGCCCGGAGGACAGGGTGGGGTGGATATCTGGTACAGTGAACTACAAAGCGACGGAAGCTGGGACGCCCCAAAAAATGCCGGATCTACCATAAACAGTGCTGGTGATGAGATGTTCCCGAGTGTTTTCGGCGATACCCTGTACTTTTCAAGTGATGGCCGGGTAGGCATGGGCGGACTGGATATATATAAATCTATAGGCAACCGCTCAACATTTAGTACGCCAGAAAACCTTCGCTATCCGCTGAATTCGGCGAGCGACGATTTTGCTTACGTTGTGGCGGCAAACAGCGACGATATAATTTACGGCTACCTATCCTCGAATAGAACGGGGGGAAGGGGAGGAGATGATATCTATTCCTTTTCTTACAGTAAGCCTAAATTTATCATCGTTTTAGAGGGTTTAACGCGTGATAAGGATACAGGAGAGCTTTTGCCAGCTACGACCGTGACCCTTTTTCACGAAGGAAAAGAAATCGCAGCGAAAGGTGTGACGGACAAAGACGGACGCATAACGTTTACGTTAAATAGGGGTGAGCCTTATCGGCTGTTAGCTGAGAAAACCGGCTACCATTCGGATTCAACACGTGTCGAAAGTTTATTCCCAACACGTGATACAACGGTTAAGGTAGTGATGAATTTGCAGCCGATATACACAGTAGGCGATAAGTTTGTGCTGGAGAATATTTACTATGACTTTGATAAGCACAATATCCGCAAAGATGCCGCTTTAATCCTTGATCAATTAGTAGCAACAATGCGCGATAATCCTACACTGCGGATCGAATTATCAAGCCATACCGATAGCAGAGGTAGCGATAGTTACAATGAGAAGTTGTCCCAAAGACGTGCGCAAAGCGCGGTCGATTACATCGTGACCCGCGGTATAGCACGTGACAGATTGGTCGCCAAGGGATATGGTGAGAAGCGGTTAGTGAATAAATGTAGCAACGGTGTGCCATGTTCGATTGCGGACCACCAGGCGAATAGACGTACCGAAGTGGAAGTATTAGCATACTAAGACAGCGGTTTTAAAAGCGAATTTTAATTAATAAGGTATACAATCATCTCAGATTGTTGTTTTTCACAATAAATAAAAAAGAAGGTGTTGCCTCCCAAGCAGCACCTCTTTTATTTGCAATAGTGGATCCATAATGACAACTGTTTAAAGTTGAGATTTTAATTATATATGACCTTTTTCCATCTATATTAATTCCCATTCTTTGGCGTAATTGAGCAATTGGCCTATCGTAGTGCAATTCGCTTTTGTCATCATGTTTCGCCTATGCGATACAATGGTATGATGACTTAGATAGGTTATCTCCGCGGTCTGGGCAATTGTGTTTCCGGAGGCGAAATACTGTAGGATTTCCAGTTCACGAGCGGTAAAGATGATAGGTTTGTTAGTTATATTCTTCGTTTTTATTTCCTGGAAAATAGGGCAGCGGTAAAAATTGCCTTTTTCGACTTCATTTATGCATTCCAAGAGAACATCTAGACCTGTCACCTTACTAATAATACCATCGGGAAAATGGCTCTCGATATGATGAAGGACAGGCCAGCTGGATGCGCTCGTAAGAAAAATATTCTTACATAACTTGTTGATGCGCTTAACATCGGAGAGAACAGCTAGACCATTGCTGTTCTGTAGGTAATAATCTAAAAAGAGATAGAATTTTTTGCGACTATGTTCGCTTAAGAAACGGGTAAGTTCGGAAGCATTTTGGAAGGTATGAACTGTGTCAAACTTTGTGTACTTTTCAAGTAAAACAGAAAAAGATTCACCAAATAGTTGATGATCGTCTAGTACAATTGCAACATCATTGCTCATTATTTTCTCGTTCAAGTTTGGAAATAAAAGTGTTACTCAGTAATAAAATAGCTCACAAATATAAGTAAATAATATATGCAGTTAATGGTTAAGAGTGTGGCGTGATATTGTTAAAATAACTACAAATAATAGCAAATTTTTGCTATAGAAATATTTATGTATAGGTGGATGTTGTAAACTTTGGTTTCTTTGCAGTGAGATTTTAGAACTACTTATGCGGGTCAATTATCTCGTGTATTGGAAGGGTAACCATCTTTGCTATCTGGAGGTTATTTTTTTGATGGCTCTAATATTTACAGTAAGTTTTACAACCATCCCAGGTTGTTGTTTTTCATAATAAGTAGAAGGTGTTGCCCCCAAAGCAACACCTCTTTACATTAAATGGCCCGAGGTATAAACGATGCAACCCTCATGAGCTCTCTAAGCTTTTAGATACTCTTTTTAGCATGATTAGCGGTATTACGATAACGCCAACGGAATAGATACGGCTATTTCGGTACCTTTTGTATCCGACCGAATGGCGGTTTTGCCGTTTAGGTATTGCACACGGCGTCGGATAGACTGCAAGCCCATCCCTGATTTGACGTTAGTTGAGGTTTTATGAACCCAGCCCGTTCCGTCATCTTGGATGACCATGATGAGTTTGTCTATTTCCGCGTAAATCAAGATACCCACTTTCTTAGCCTTCGCATGCTTGATAATATTCGTAATAGCCTCCTGAACGATGCGGAGCAATGCAATTCGGACGTCCATACTGGCATGCTGTAACGCATCGTCATCTATGTGAATATTTTTTTTATAACAAGTGTCTGGCAGGGCAGTATCCGTCAGCAATTTAATTCGCTGTTCAAATGTGTGTTCTTGTTCTCCGTCAGCAGTATTGAACCATTCATGGCTTTTATTTCTAGCTACATCGTAGGCGTTGGCTATTTCCAGTTGAATTGCAACCAATTTTTTCTTTTGCAGGGGGTCGTCGGTGTCCATGGAAAGTGTTTCCAATTGATGCTTGATGCTGGCGATGGATGAGGAAAGTCCATCATGAAGATCCTGGCCAAGACGCTGCTGTTCTTCCCTTATCGCCTCATGTTTCACCTCCTCCATGGCGATAATCTGCATATTGGCCACATTGTTGAGGGCGTCTATCTGTTCTTTCGCTTTCCGGCTCCGGCGTAGCATCGTTAAGTAGATGGCCAGCACAATAATGGCTGCGGAAAATGAAATGCCCAGTAGCCAAAGGGCCCGCCGCGCATTTTCCGCACTTAATAGCTTATTGTCATCCGCTATGGCGTTATACCTGACATAATCGCCAATAAATCTTTTCATATTTTCCCGATCTGCTATCATCGCCTTTTCCAACGTAGCATAGGCCTTGATGATTTCGTTTTTGTTGCCAGATTTTGTGGCACGTCCCAATGCGGCAGTTAAATAATAGATTTGTAATTCGTTATCTCCGCTTTCCTGTGCCACGTCACAAATCTGATTGTAATATCCAAGCGCCTTTTGTAGGTCGTTTTCATGATAATAATTGGCCAGAATAAGGAGCGCATACACCTCCAAATTTACGTTACCCATACGCTGTGCGCTCGCTAATAATTGTTTTGCAATGGGCAGTACTTCAGGCTTCTGACCTTTTCTATTTAATAAATATACTTGCTTTGAATGATTAAGGGCCAGCATATATTCATCGTTATACTGGCTTGCAATTTCCCTGGATTTGCCCAGGTAGTAATTTACGCTGTCTGCGGAAAGGTTGGCGTTGAAGTTACAATAGTTAAAATACACCAAAGACAGAACGCTATCGTTCTTTAGCTTTTTTCCGGTTTGTATAGCCTTTTGCATAAAAGCAATGACCTTTGTTTGATCGGAGAGATCCTTGTGCAGTACAGCGGCCATATCCATATATACACGGGAAATATTTGCGGTATCAGCGAGTTGCTGATAGCCCGATAATACGTTGCTGAATAATTCCAACGATTCCGCATATAGCCCCCGCTTATACAAAGCAAAAGCAATCACATGGTCTGCGTTTGTCTGTCCTTGTTGGTAGTGTAAGCGGGCTGCTAAACGCTTGGCCTTCATTCCATAGTAAAAGCAACTATCGATGTTTCTGGGGCGATAAAGTATCCCCAATCGGTTTAAGCTATTAACCAGGCTAACACTATCTTTGATCAAAGACAGCTTATGTAATTCCTGCCCGATCTCCTGGATTTGGCCGTATGCCGGGTTAGAACAAACGCAAATCAGCAAGAATAGCAGTGGGTAAGTTGTAATTAGTCTTTTAGCAGCCACATCCGTTCGTTTACGTTATCATTGCCATTGTATTGCCTATTGATGGCTTCGGTTACATTTTCGCTATTGTAGTTGATTTCATCACTGGGATACATCCACCGTATAGGAAGGCGGTCGGCAGGCGTATTTTCATTGGACGCCGGATTAATCGGAAATGCCGGATACCCGGTACGTCGATTTTCAAAAAAAGCGCTTAAAGGTGACTGGAGGTACGTACTAATAAATTTTTGCGTAATAATTTGCTCGATTCGGTGTTCGGTAGTGCCCGTCAGCTTGACGGCGTCCGTGGCCGGAAATGCCTCGATATAGGGATTACTCATGATACGGTTGTGATGATAGGCTGGAATGTTTGGCGTATGGTCTGCCACAGATTGCATTGCTCCCTGTATTCCTGCGGTATAGTAGGTCTGCGCATCGCCATTGATCCAACCCCTCACAGCAGCCTCCGCAAGCAAAAACTTTACTTGGGCGTAGCTAAGCAGGCTCACCGGCTCGCCGGCGGGGATTTCGGTATACCGTGCGTTCACGCCGGAATAGTCGCCCGAGCTATGTATCGCGCTCAAGCTTGCATAGGCGATTGCTGGATCGGTACCTTTATATGCGTCGAAATCCGAAGGCGTGTAACCGTTATCGAGTTGTACCTCGGATGGCGACGCGTAGTAAAACAAACGGTAGTCGTTTGTCGCTTTCAAACGGTTGATCAGTATATCGGACACCATGGGATAAATGACAAACTGGTTTCCCAGTTTATGAAATGGGTAGCGTTGGTTTTCCTGGTCGGAGTAAACCAGCTGAAAATTATCCGCATTACTTTCGAAGATGGGGCGATTGCTCAAAATGTCGTTGAAGCGTTCCACCACACGCAAGTCGGGATCATCCGATTTTCGGTATAGGTTGATCAGTACCTTTAGCACAAACGAATTGACCATTTTCTGCCATTTCATTGGATCGCCCTGGTAAATTACGTCACCCTCGAAGTTTGCACCTTGGGCAAACAACCGATTCGCTTCATCCAATTCGTTGAGGATACCGATAAACACCTCTTTCTGCGTGTCATAGCGGGGTTTGATGTTTCCTTCGCTTTCCCCTTTGAGCGCATCAGTGTAGGGGATATCGCCTACTTCCATGGTGGCATTAAAAAATGTATATGCCCGTATGAAATGGCTGAATCCTTTGTAAGCGTTTGCTACCCCTTCATCGAGCTCATCGGTGAAGCCGATCAGCTTCTCCACGTCGATAAGCCGGGTAAAAGGGCTGAAGCTGGTTCGGTCGATGCGATTGTATTGCTCGCCTTGTGCAAACTCGCTCCATAAGATGTATTTGTCGCGCATAAAATTCGCCATAAATCCCTTCTGACTGCTGATGTCGCTCCTCGTGATATCCAGCATCAATTTCGTCGCTAGCATTTGCGGGGTCGCTATGGTAAAACCATCGGGATTGGTGTTCAGTTCTTCGAAGTGTGAACAGGATGCCGATGCAATCGTAATACAGATTATAGCGGCTATTATTCGTATGTTCTTCATGGCTTTTTTAATTGTTTGATTTGTCAGCATGAGAAAAGTGAAAATTGAGGTTAAGTCCGATAAATCGCTGAGAAGGGGAAGTGAGGTCGCTGTCAGCATTCCAGTCGGGATCAGCAAACCGGAAATCCTTAGTCCAAAGAAATACGTTCTGGGCAGTTAGCGAAATGCGTGCGCGGCTCATTCCCCAGCGCTCGCTGCGTGAGCGCGGTACGGTGTATCCGATAGCCAGCTCACGGATTTTGATGAAGGTTGGGTCGGTAGCCCCGAAACGCCCATCGGCAAACCTACGGGAATAGGTTTCATAGGATACCGGTACATCGTTGGGCGCATATACGCGTGTGTCTTCCGTGATACGGCCGTATTGGTCGAAAGCGACTGATCCAGAAACAACTTTTACCCCGTTACCGACGTAAGATTTTTTGCCGTTGACTACTTCGTCGTAACGCCATTGGTTATCACTATCAGGGTGCGAACCGGTGTCCCACATCTTATAGGCACTATAATTATATAATAGGCCGCCAACACGGCCATCAAAACTCAACTGAAGGTCAAAATTACGGTAAGTAAAGGAGTTGGTAAAACCCCAGATGAATTTTGGATCGCTATATCCAACGGCATAGCCGTATCGACCTTGCTGGGGAAGTCCGCCGTCCGTATGTACCACATTACCCTGTGGATCCCGCAGCCAATCGGTGATGGTATAATTGTCGACACGTCCGCCGGCTTTGGTCCACAGGTTGTCTGATGAATAGATTGGATCCAATTCCTTGTAATACTGGTGTGTTGTTGCCCAGTTTACCGTAGCGTCCCAGGTGAAATTACTTTGTTTCAACACGCCGGCATGCAGCGACAACTCTACGCCTCGACGCACGCGCGTCTCGTTGGTATTGATCAACGTAGAGGTAAACCCTGAGGAAGCGGGTATGGGAGATGATAGTTGCCGGTTGTAATTGAACACATGGTAGTAGGCGGCATCAAGTACGAAACGATTTTCCAGTATGTTGACTACTGTACCAGCCTCCCAGGTCCGGTCGGTTTGCGGTTTGATGACTGCGGTATTGAGTTGCGATGGATAGTCGGCTGTATTTAAGCCATCCCAAACGCCTTGGCCGATGCTGTAATTTACATTGGTGCCGTACACGCTGAGGTCCTGTTTTGAAACGGTCCAAGACCCTCTAAGCTTCCACATGTCCATCCCGTTTGGCAGCTTGAAAAACTCGCCAAGAAGCACACTGCCGGACACGGAAGGATAAAAATACGAACGGGTCGTGATGTCTAAGGTAGAACTCCAGTCGTTCCTGCCCGTCAGATCCACGAAAACCGCGTCTTTCCAGCCAAACGAAGCTAATCCGAGCAAGCTGTTTACTTGCTTACCATACCTGGACGTACCCACATCCGGACGCTCCACCGAATTGTTCAATGAATAGACGCCCGGCACAATGAGGCCGCTGCGGGTTACACCCGAAAGCGATTGGTCTTCGTACCGATAGAGAGATCCACCGGCAGTAAGGTCTATGTCTATGGTATTTAATAGTTTCTTTTTGCCATAGTTGAACAGCAGATCGGTATTCAAACTGTATCCCCTGGATTGGTATTGGCCAAACATCCCGTTCGCATGCCATCCCCGGGTGGAATAGATACCTTGTGGATTACGGCGCGTATTTTCATTGGAATAGAAGTCGTAGCCCACCCTTGCGGTTATCTTGGCGCCCGCGAAGGGTTTGTAATTTGACGTCAGATTGAGGTTGGCCATATTATTTTCCCGGCCATTTAATTTTTCATAGGCAATCAAATACGGATTATCATACCAGGCTTTGTATTGCCAATTTTGCTTTTCGTTTGGCACCACCCAATAATCGCGGAATTTGGTAACGTCATACTCGGGTCCGGTCCACATCAGCAATTGATAAATATACCCTTGGTCGCCGTACCCGGCACCGGTAGTCTGCGGAGTCATACTCCGGTTATACCCGATGTTACTTTGCAATTCAAATTTCTCGCTGAGTTTCAGTTTGCCCGAGACATTTGCATTCAGCCGGTTCAATTTCAGGTTTGGATATTGCCCTTTATTGTAAACGTGGTTCAGGGATGCCCGTACAGACCCGATGTCGCCGGACTGGGCAAAGCTGATGTTGTTGTTGGTCACGAAGCCAGGTTCGAGGAAGTTTTTTAGATTGTTCTTACCTCGTGAAGTAAGCTCCATCACTTCGAGCTGCTTGGTTTCCGGATTCCATTGTTCTTCCATGATGCCGATATCGAGTTTATTACCCCATACGTAGTCGACCGAATTATATGATCCGCCCAAGCCCGCGCTATATGAGGTCTGTACTTCGGGTAGGGCTAAGTAACCCGCAAAAGCCATGTTGTTACTGTTTACGCTGATACCCTTGCCGCCGCTTTTGGTCGTCACGATAATGGCTCCACCGCCGCCGCGCACGCCGTAGAGTGCGGAAGCTGTCGCGCCTTTGAGCACATCGATGCTCTCGATGTCATCTGGAGCGATTTGTCGTAAGCTCATGTTGCCATAGGGTACACCGTCGATGACCAGCAGTGGGTTACTCGATCCGCCGCGAAGCCGGATATCAGGCGATTCATCAAATTCGGTACTGTTTTGAATCCAGAGCCCCGCTACCTTACCGGTCAGCGAAGTGGCAATGTCCACGCCTTTGACCTGCTGTACTTGTTCGCCACCTATGCGTTGTACCGAATAGCCGAGTGATTTTTCTTCTCTCCGGATGCCCAATGCGGTTACCACCACTTCTTCCAGTGCATCCTCCATGCGCTGCAGTTGTACCGGGATAATTGTACGGCCGGCTATTGGCTCTTGGTGCGTTCGGTAACCAATGTAACTGAACACCAGTACGTCGCCGGTCTTAACCCCGGTAACCGTATAACGACCGTCGTCTTTTGAACTGACAGCGATCGAAGTACCCCGTACACTGACGGTAACCCCTGCAATGGGGGTTCCCTCCGTAGCATCGACCACCGTACCCGTTACGGTTTGTTGCTGGGTACTAGATTGGTGGCTGTCCCGAACAGTGTTGCCGGCTGTTTCGTTTAGCGTGCCCACTGCGAGCAGCACGGCTAACAATCTTTTGATAAATAGACGTTGTTTCATATGGTTTTTTTTGTTTTCAGATGGAGCCTTTGATGATTAAAATTAATCGTTGCCCTGTGCGCTTAACTGGGAAGCATTCATGAACGCCTTTGAAAGCAGGTACTCTGTGAATAATGATTATTTTAATCATGTCGGGTTCATATGGATCTAGTATTGCTTTTAACTATGGTTAGGGAAGTCGTTCGGACAACGCCAATTTCAACTTGCCAGAGGGGGTATATCGTTGTGTCACCGGCTAATCATAAACGACTGATTTCAAAGGGATGGATACCATTATTTCCGTGCCATTGGTGTCTGATTGAATTTTAAGTTCGCCGTTGAGATACTGGGTACGCCGAAGGATGGATTGCAAGCCCATCGCTGATTTTTCGTTTCCCGATTTCTGTTCGCCTAATCCTTTTCCGTCATCATGGATTGCCAAAATCAGCTTGTCCATTTCCTCATAGAGCAGAATGCCCACGCTCTTCGCCTTGGCATGCTTGATGATATTGGTAATCGCCTCCTGGATGATGCGGAGTAGCGCAATGCGGGTATCGGCGTTGACGCGAAGCAATGAGCTATCGTCGATATGAATGTCTTTGTCGTAACGACTGTCGGGCAGGGCACTGTCGGCAAGCAGTATGATCCGCTGTTCAAACGACTGCTCTTGTTGCCCTTCAGCAGCATTAAACCACTCGTGGCTTTTAGCTCTGGCGACGGTGTAGGCTTTGGTTACCTCCGCTTGTAGTATGGCCAATTTAGCTTTTAAGTGGGTGTCATCCGTGTCCATGGACAAGATTTCTACCTGATGCTTGATGCCTGCCATGGATGAAGAGAGCCCATCGTGAAGATCCTGCCCAAGGCGCTGTTGCTCTTCTTTTACCGCCTGATGCTTCGCTTCCTCTATAGCGATGATCTGCATATTGGCCATGTTATTGAGAGCCTCTATCTGTTGTTTTGCCTTACGGCTGCGGCGGAGCATGATCAGGTAGATGGCCAATACGACAATCAGGGCTGCGGCAGAAATGATGGCTAACCAAAGGGTTCGTTGTGCATTTTCAGCACTTAATAATCTGTTGTCGTTCTCTATGGCGTTATACCGGACATAATCACCTATAAATTTTCTCGACTTTTCCCAATCTGCTGTCAGCGCTTTTTCCAACTCTATATAGATATTGATGATTTCGTCTTTATCGTCCAGTTGTTTGGCAACTTCTAAAGCGATATTTAAGACATAAATTTCTAAGTATTTGTCTCCACTTTTCTGTGCCACTTCATATTCCTGATAAAGATATTCAAGCTCTTTTTGGGGGTTATTCTCATAATTAACCAATGCGACGAGGGCATTGAACTCCAGCTTCGCGTTACCAATACGTTGTGCATCGTGTAATGACTGCTTGATAAGGGGTAATGCTTCCTCCTTTTGACCATTTGAAATCATTAGGCGTGCTTGCCACAGCTGATTGAAGATAAGCATACTTTCATCTTTATAGCGGCTGGCAATTTCTCGTGATTTATGGAGATAGTAACGGACACTATCCTCTGTAAGGTCCGGGTTCCCGCTACAATAGTTTATATATACTTGGGACATAATGCTGTCCTTTTCCAGTTTTTTTCCTGCTTGGATAGCCTTTTGAAAAAGCGAAATAATCTTGGGTCTATCGGAGATACCCTTGTTTTCAACTGCGGCCATATCCAGATATGCCTGGATCATTTTTTCGGCATCATCGAGTTGCTGGTACTGCGCTAGCAGGTCGCCTAAGAGTTCAAGAGATTCTGCATACAGCCCTTTCTTAAAAAGTGCAAAAGCAATTACATGGTCAGCGTCTGTCTGTCCTTGACGATACTTTATATTGGTAGCCAAACGCTTTGCCTCCATGCCATAGTAAAAACAACTGTCGGCATTTCTGGTTCGGTAAAGTGCGCCCAACTGGTTTAAGCTGTTGACTAGGCTGACACTGTCCTTGATAGAAGGTAATTGATGTAGCTCTTGGTTGATCTGTTGGATTTGACAACGTGCAGGAGCATGGTAAAGGCAAAACAGAAACAATAGGAGTGGGTAAGTTGTAGGTTTTCTTCTACGCATAATTGATAGATGTCGGAGTAGATTCATAACGTATGGTCGAAATAATTTTAGAAGCCACGAAGGTAACAAATCCTCTGAGTTAAATCAATGCTCTTTTCTCAGCTATCTTCTCATAGAAGATAAGAAGATCTTTAGTTCTCGGATGTCAAAATAGGAAGAGTGGATAATTTCGAAGATAACTAAAGCGTGCTAAAAAAAAATTTTTTGGTAACATGTTTTTGCTATAAGAATGACCAACAAGCTTGAGTATTACTCTTCTTTCCTTTCTTTGTTCATAATATCTATGAAATAGAATTCAAGTGCCATTCGGGAAGATAATCTTGAAGGAATGAAAGCCAAAATTACGTTATGAAATTGGATAGGTTTTGTGTAGTCCAAAGGCCAAATTGATTGACAAGTAACTAGTAAAGTTTTAGAAATAATAATTTATGAAATTAAACTGTGCGACGCAAAAAAGAGGACTTCGATTAGTTCAGTAACGAATGCGGCTCGTTCCTTGGTCTTTAATGATAATATGAAGATATAAAACCATTTAATTTTTTGTTGACTTAATTGAATCAAATTTTAACTGTTTGTTACCTATTAACTCTAATCTTATGTTAAGAAAACTAGCTTCTTGTATTTTATTCCTTGTTCTTGCCGTTGTGGGCTCTGTGTATGGACAGGTTAAAATTGGTGACGGTACGGTACCGGGAGAAAGTACCACACCCAATCCAAACGCAGTATTGGATTTAAGCAGTATGCAAAGAGGGGTACTGTTCCCTCGTGTAGAATTGACTGCTGTAGTAAATCCTGCTCCTTTGACTGAGCACGTAGCGGGGATGATGGTATATAATACGTCAACTCAAAATGATGTTGTGCCTGCTATCTACTACAATGATGGTGCAAAGTGGGTTTTTGTTGGGGCTGTGCAAGGTAGTAATGTAAGTTACGACCCCACAACTTATGTCATTACCTATGTGGATAGCGGAGGTAATCCGCAAACTATTAATTTGGTACAGGCAATAAAGGGGAACGAAACAAAGACGCTTTTGATCAAGGAATCTGAAGGGCGTTATGTGTTTTATAATGAAGCTAGTATTGATGAGACAGGAAATCCGATAACGGGTGCTGGGGTAGCGATAGATATCCCTGCTTCTGTTATCAACCAG
>NZ_MU158690.1:946604-1319023 GCF_015209965.1 Sphingobacterium pedocola
TATCAACCAGTTTGAAGAAGTGGTTAACGGCGGTCCTGTTACGGTTAACGGTACTACCTATAATACGATAGAGGAATACATCGAGAACATCGTAGCGGCAAACGAGACCAATACGACGTTGATCGACAATAACGACGGTACGTACACCTATACTTCAGAAGACGGTACGGTAACAACTGTTGATATCCCTGCTTCAGTCATCAACCAGTTTGAGGAAGTGGTTAACGGCGGTCCTGTTACAGTTAACGGTAACACTTATACAAGTATTGAAGAATACATCGAGAACATCGTAGCGGCAAACGAAACCAATACGACGTTGATCGACAATAACGACGGAACGTATACTTATACAAGTGAAGACGGCACGGTAACGGTAGTCGATGTACCTGCTTCTGTTATCAACCAGTTTGAGGAAGTGGTTAACGGCGGTCCTGTTACAGTTAACGGTAACACTTATACAAGTATTGAAGAATATTTAGAAGGGCTAGACACCAATACCACAAACGTAAGTTTAACACATGACGGAACTAATTTAATCTTAACTGATAGCGATGGAAATACTGTTCAAGTTGCCTTGGCTGATATAGGGGTAGATGGTGTTGGAGTAGCATCGACTGTTAACAACGGCAACGGTACCTTTACTATTAATTATACAAACGGTACCTCGTTTACTTCATCAGATTTAACAGGACCAGCTGGTCATGATGGACCAGTAGGAGCACCAGGAGAAGCAGGACCGCAAGGAATACAAGGAGATCCCGGACCACAAGGACCAGCTGGTGTTGATGGTGTTGGAGGTGTTACCCAAGCAGGTACTGGTGTTAGTGTCACTGGTGCAGGTACTGTAGCAAACCCTTATATTGTGAGTTCAACAGTTACTGATACCGATGATCAAACAATTACCGATTTAAGTATTACGGGAGGTGTATTATCTACAACAATCGAGAATGGTAATACGCAAACGTTAAACCTGATCTCTGGCGATGCTGGGAACGGTATTACAGCAGGTACAGATGGTGCCTTGTTTGTGCCGCAGGCAACAGCGATAGAAGCCGACAATGGTTTGCACATAGAAGGAGAAAAAGTATATCTTGGTGGCACGTTACTGGAAAGTACAAGCATAACACAGGACGACAACTTCTTGAGATTTTCCGACATCCAACAAACAACTTTCTATAATGACGCAGGCACCGGAATACATCAGGATGCTGGTACCGGAAATAGAGCTTCGATGACTTTGTCTCATGGTGGTGTTAATTCATTCTCGATGTATAGTGATAACAATTCTGATGTGCAGATGTATGCATCCAATAATGCTACGAAATTACTTATAGGTACTCATAATATTACCGGTGCAGCGGCTCCCATTGATTTCTCTACCAGCGCGGGGGGCGGTGCAGCTTCAACCATAAAAGCCCGGATTACAGGAACAGGAGAAATGGGTGTTGGAACTATTAATCCTACTGAGCGATTGGATATTGGTGCAGACGGTGTGCGTATCCGTGACATTAATACTACAGCTTATGAAGGGGATGCGAATACAGATAAAGTTGTAGTAGCCGATGCCGATGGGGTACTCAAAACGGTTGACGTAGCTGATTTAGCTTCGGATCCGCTCAACATCTATAACACCGATGGTCTTTTGACAGGAACAGAAACAATCAGGAACCTAGGCTTAAACGGAAAGACGCTGAGATTTAATGGAACTGACAGGAGAACTCATTGGGATGCGGCTGGAAGAATACATCAGACAGCTACCAATACTGCCGTTGATGCAGCTATGGGATTTCATAACGGTGGTTCCAATTTATGGATACAGCAGTGGAATGCTAGTAGTTCTTCAATAACTGCTTCTGGTAGCTCTACTGAATTATTATTGGGAACACATGCCACTGATGTTTCTGCTCCGATAACATTCAGTACGAGTGCGGGAAGCGGAGCTCTTGGTACTGAAAAAATGCGTATATCCGGTGAGGGCGAGATATCGTTTAACAACTACCCCAATACCCGCGACGATAGTGGCACCACAGCGGTAGAAAACATCCTCTACACCGATGAAAATGGTAATATGCTGTCGGCTGATATTTCAGCCCTTACGCTCCAATCAGCCCATTATCGGGCTACCAGTCAAAACACCGGTAAAGAATGGATCGGCGGAGAACCTGTTTTTGAAGTGGTAGGTGATATTACATTGGCAACCAATTCCAATGTAGTGGATCTCTCAGGAAGTGATATTCCTACTGGAGCTACTGTGATAGGTGTCAGATTTATAAGCAAGACCACAGGATCTATCAGTACCAACATCATAGAATATGATCAGGTCAATAGAACCTTGATACTTGGAACTGCCGGCTCCATGACCACCTTACATCCGGCAGGAGATTATTATATCATTGTTGAATATACGGTAGTACCATAATTCGGCGAAAGGTAAGGTATTGGTAAAGCTGATATGTCGCGGCTGCCTGTCTCAACGCAGGTGGCCGGGATAATCTTTCATAAGTTGATCAATGGAGTGGATTGTAATTTATTAAACTAAACATGAGAAAAACATACAATTTGAAAATTGGATGGGTTACAGCGCTATTTTTTGCCGTACTAACATCGGCTTTCGGGCAGTCTCCCGGGGGCGTGTCCACCGGTTTGGCTGCTTGGTACAAGGGGGATGTAGGATTAGCGGGAACTTTCTGGACAGACCAATCGGGGAATGCTTACAATCTGGAAAGAACCTCGGCACCCGCTGGCGAGTCTTTGATCAACTTCAACCCAGTCGCTTCTTTTGAAGGGGTTACTGTTCACCAGTTCAACAATCTCACGCCCAAGCTCCTTTGGCCGGTAGGCAATACTACACCCACTACATACTATTATGTGGCTAAAAACAATACAGCTACCGCCAACAGAGCCGTATTTGGTATTGGCGCATCCGGTGATGTTTCGGGCTTTCACAGCGGTCAACAAGCTACTACCGGAGCCATAGCAACTAGGGGTACCGCGAGTTTTGCAAACAATGCAGGCACTGCCATGGTTCCTGCTCCGCCTAATTGGGATATCACACAACCCAACCAAGGGTTGAATTTGGTAAGGACTGGATATGATGGAGGTGGTGCTACCGGTAGAAACTATATTGCTGCCCAAAGCTGGACGGAAGCCATCAATGCAACCAACGTAAACCCTACGTATGCCAATACTGCGGCCTTTAGGATAGGTTCTTCGGGAGCAAATTCTGTTTTCTGGAGCGGGGATGTGGCAGAAGTGGTGGTTTTCTCCGGCAAACACGATCCTGCCGAGTACAATAAGGTAGAAACTTATCTTGCGTTAAAGTATGGTATTTCCAAGCAAGGCAACTATGTCGATGCAAATGACAATATTATATATAACGATGCAACCTATAACAACAATATTTCCGGAATAAGCAGGGATGATGCCTCAGGATTGCACCAAAAACAAGCTATGTCCCAAAATGCAGGAAATCAATTGCTGATAGGAAATGGTAGCAGCTTGTTTGCTACCAATGCAGACAATATAAATAATCTGGCCGACGGCCAGTTTTTGGTATGGGGGGATAATGGATTGCAAAGACAATTAATAGAATCACTAACCCATAATGCTCCAGGTGGTCAAGTCAACAACAGATTTGCAACGATTTGGCATGTGCAAAATACCAACACCGTAGGTTCAGTAACCGTGGCTTGGCCCGCAGGGATTACTAATTTACATCTGGTACGATCTACGGATGCAACAATAGACGTAACGGACGAGTTTATCCCGATGACTGCTGTCGTTACTGTAAATGGTGTTGATTATAACACAGCAACAGTTACTCTGAATGATGGAGACTATTTTACGCTTGCTGGATATCAGTTTGCTCCGGGAGGCGTTAGCGGACCTGATTTCTGGATTAAATCCGATGATGCTGGAGATATTACCACTGCATGGAAAGATCAGTCCCTTAATGAGGACAATATTCCGAATGTAGGAGGAATGACACTTTCTCCTGCTGATAGAGCCCATAACTTCCATCCGTACACCACAGATTATACTGCTTCAAAATTCTTTTATAATCCTGCTACGGTAATGAACCCGCTGGGTAATGCAGAATTGCCTAATACCAATACTTCTATTTTCTCGGCAGTAAGACCTATTACCAATGGAACAGGGCGTATCATAGGGATTGACGATGATTTAAACGCTTCCGAACCGGCAATGTCGATTGAAAATGGATTTCCAAGACAATATGAATTTTTTGCCGGAACAACCGGAACAAATTTTTCAACAACATTTAATATTAATGTTCCCAATGTTTTCTCGGCTATTGCTAACAATTCGGTTGCCAATGGGGGAACTTCGACTTCGTCGGGAGGTGAAAAAGTATTAGGTTTAAATGGTGTTTATGAAACAACGCCATACACAGGAACTAATAGGTTCCAGATTTATGGTATTAACCTGAGAGTAGGTCATGCTGGTTGGGATGCTCCCGGGGCTTTTCCTGGTGATATTATGGAGGTGGTTTGGTACAATCGTCTTCTCACATCAAACGAACAATCCAGAGTCAATTCTTACCTTGCTGTAAAGAATGGTACTACATTAAACGAAAATTACCTTTCTACAACCAGCAGTATTGTTTGGGACAGAACCCTGAATAATGGTTATAACAATAACATTTTCGGTATTGCAAGAGAGAATGTTACTGCATTGCACCAAAAGCAAGCAGCCAGTACAGGTACAAATCAGAAATTAGTTATTGGTCACGGCAGCTCTTTATTCGAAAGTAACCTTGATAATACCAATGACTTAACCGAAGGTCAGTTTTTGTTAACAGGTGACAATGGTTTAAAGCAAGGATTAAAGACTGCTTTAGCATACCCGACTGCTCCGGGTGGTGAAATAAACCATCGTTTTGAAGCTATTTGGAAAGTTCAAAACACAGGCGGTACAGGTACAGTAATCATTGCTTGGCCAAAAGGCATCAACAACTTGCATTTGGTACGCTCTACTGATGAGACCTTTGATAACTCGGACGATTTTATCCCCATGACGGATGAAGTCACTATCAATGGTATTGAATATAATACCACTACCCTCACTTACAATGATGGGGATTATTTCACCTTCGCCGGGTTTGCTTATGCACCGGGAGGAGTGGTCAATGCACTCAGCTACTGGTATAGAGCTGATATAGATGCGGAGAATACCGGCGTAGGAACGGAAGTAACTTCCTGGACAGACTTCTTCTCCGGAACGGTTATTTCTCAATTAGGAGGGAATGCTTTGCCTGAGTTTGTTGAAGGGGATATAGATTATTTCAATTTCAATCCAGGTGTCAATTTCACTGCTGCTACGCAGACACTGGGGAATATGGGGGTTCAAACCATATCGGAATTGGATTTTGATATCTTTATGTTCACCAAGGAAGGAGTTAGCCATTCGGGGGGGAATCCAAGGATTTTCAGCTCATTGGTTGATAATAATTTGCCTGCGGGTAGCATTAGCAGATGGGACGGAATTGGGTTGCTTGCAGACCAGCGGTCTGAACGTCTGAATAATGCATATGGATCAAGATATCTGGCTAATCCCGGTGGTATAACTTTTTCAACCACCATACCAAGTATAATGTATCACACATTTACCGATCTCACCATATCAAAAGGGTTGAACGGAGCTGCAAACGGTGCAAATGGAACCCATGGAGCTAGAGGGTTTATGAATGGTGGACATGCGTTTGGAGATACACGTTTTTCAAGTAATGGAAGTGATAATGCAGGTTTTATAGGTCATCTAGGTGAAACGATCATCTATGGAGCGGGTAATTTGAGTGAAATTGAAAGAAGAAGAGTAGATTCCTATTTGGCTATCAAATATGGTATAACGCTCGGTCGTTTGGAAACCCTGAACTACCTTTCTTCAACAGAAGAAACGGTCTGGGATGGCGTGAACAGTACCGATTTCAACAATAATGTCTTTGGTGTCGCACGTGATGACATAGGTGCCTTAAGCCAAAAAGTTTCTACCTCGGTCAATCCTGCCGCGAAGGGGGTATTGATTGTGGCGACCACCAATGATTTCGCCTCTCCGAATGCTGATCCGCAAAGAACAGCTTTCGGTGAAGATCACACGTTTATCCTGTTTGGAGACAATAACGGGACAGGTGAAGCGGCTCTTGCTACGGATCCTTGTACCGGACTTCCTCTGGATCCTGCCATTACGAGAGCCAATAAAGTGTGGCGTGTAGAGACTACAGGCAACCCTGAACCCATCTGGCTACAGACTAATCTCAACGACTATACCTTCAATTCCGGTATAGAAATTTGGGTAGCCGATGATGAAAATTTCAGCACTAACCTGGTCAGATTGCCTGCGGCTTCTTATGCGGGTGGCTTGGCTTCTTTCAACTTCTTGTTTACCGAAGGGGTTAGGTATATGACTTTCGCGGGGATAGTTTCTCCTAGCGACTGCGATGTCTGTACAGGTGGTACCTTTGTATTCAAAACAGGTAGAAGTTGGAATACTACTTTAGAGCGCCAGAACAATGTGATGGATCCAGAGATTATAGGATCGAGCGATCAAGGGGATTTGATTGTGAATATGTCGGCGGATTACCCTGTCGGTGTTGAGTATGGTCCAAACGCTTATCCGCGTCCTTACGGTAGATGGTTCTTGTCCAGAAGACGGGACAACCAAAATGTGGAGGTAATCCATAGCATCGATCTAAATCAAACGGTGGCTGGGGCAAGTTTCCAGATTTCGAATATCAATACCTATCTCAGCAATGCCAATAAGTTTACTGTCATAGGCTATGACTGTGATGGCAATGTGGTGATGCCAAAAATTACCCACGCTGCCAATCCTACAACAGCCACTACCTATGAAATACAAGGAAATCAAGTACTTGGTGCCAAGCCGTATAGAGGGCTAACTTTCTTGCATTCTACAGCAAATGTTAGATTCAATAGACCAATTGAGCGAATAGAAATCATTTTTGATGTGGAAAGAACGAATGCGCGCCAGACGCTCCGGTCATTGGATATTGGAGATATTACATTCGAATGTGCGATTCCGCTACCGCCGACTGTGGATAATGTGACGATGATACAGGACTTCACACAAAGCGAAGAAGTGGCCAGCTGTATAGAAACCACGATGCGACTACGTTTCATCAACAGCAATTGTGACACCAGGACAGTTAATGTTTCCCAAACACTACCTGCTGGATTGGAGTTTGTGGAAGACACGTACAACGATTCGGAATTTGGTTCTCCGACACCGTATACGTATGACGCCAATACGTTTACACTCAATGGACTCGAACTGCCATCAGGTACTACCTTCCTTTATATTAACGTCAGAAGCACGAATGGTACGACCACAGTGTATAATACATCAAGTGATTATACAGTAACTGAAACAAGTAATTCATATAGTAGTATCAATCCGGCAGCAGGCGAGTTTAGTACGGTAGGTTTTGTTGCCAGTAGCTTCACGGCGCCGGATTTAAACTTCCTTTATGAAGTAGATGCTACCTGTCTGGGCGAGGGAGATCAGGTAACCTATACCTTGAATTTTGACAATCAAGACCCAGAAATTACCGGAGCTACATTGAAAGTGTATTATGATTTAGGTCAGGATATCACTTCAGTTACCTTCAACAATGGAACCTCGGGTGTACTCGGATTTGATCCTACAGGTGAATCCTATATTGAGATCGATGATTTGGTCATTCCGAACGGCGAAAGTTCCATTACCGTGACGCTGGATATTACCAACGAGATATTTACGGATGAAGATGCCGCTTCAAGCTTCTTTGAACTGGTCATAGATCCGGATAATCCTTGCTCGGTAGAAAACCCATCGATGCTGTCCAATGTGATCACATTAGAAGCCTGTCCTGGTATTGATCCTGAGGTCTGTACGGAAGAAGTGGAAGGAAATACGTTTTCTTCCAATGGTGGAGTCCCGATTACATTCAACCAGCCGGCTACCAATTATGGTTTTCAGTTTGATATTCATTCCTTGGATAATTCCTTCAATATGGAAATCAATGGGGTACAGCTGGCTACACAGGAAATTGAGTTCCAGTCTGCCGGGACAAGCGGTATCAATGTGCGGTTTGCTGATGGGGATCAATATGAAATCAATACAAATGCTATATGGCAGATGACGGGTAACGCATCAGCACCTCTTATCCGTGTTGTTATTGCTCCTAATGGAAATGTTACTATGTATGGAAGCAAGACTTCCGGTGGAGAGTTGCATCTGTTGGAATTGAGTAACGGTAATAGTTTTAATGCGATTACATGGAATGATGGAGCACCCAACACGATTGTGGCTACCCAATCGGTAGTTGGCTCTACCTATATCTATGGACGTGGGAGTGGGTTGAACAGCGTGCCTTGTCCGGAAGACCCTTGTCCTGGACCGGATACAGATGGTGACGGTATCAACGATGCTTGCGATCTGGATTCAGACAATGATGGTATTTTAGATAGTGTTGAGTGTAGTAATACATACAATGATATGCTAGCCGCCTTTGTGTCAGGAGGATTAATAGATATTGCTCCTTCCGATTTTGGGTTGGCATTGAACGCAAAAAACCAAGATGTAACAGCTGATTTGAGTGCCAAATTTGGGTATCCAGCGAATTCTGGTGCAATTATCATACGTATTACAAATGCTTCAGTCCATCCTACTGAAGATAACTGGTGGACAAAAGACGGTGAAGCTGCTTCCAGATGGGATATTAGTGGGGCATTAAGCGCGTTTTTAGTAATGTCACAAGATCCTCAGTATTATGGTAACGATAGCAAGACGATTCATATTTATGATGCAGGAGTTGTAATGCCTGTGACTGCTCCTGGATCAGAAAACCAAGTTCCAATATCCGGAGAATGGGCGGTTACAGATCTGCCAACAGAAAAAACGCTATCTAATTTAGACGCAAATACGGGAACAAACGAATTTGGCCAATGGCGTTATATAAATATGAATTTTGGTGCAAAGTCATTCGGATTTTCAACCACAACAGCTTTTGGTGATCCAGTTTACGTGGTGTCGATGTATTTGGAATGTGATACCGATGGAGATGGTATACCAAACCGTCTTGATCTGGATTCAGATGGTGATGGCTGCCCGGATGCGATCGAAGGTGACGGCAACTACACCTCTGCAGATTTAAATCCTGACGGTTCCATTAATATTTCGATGTATCCGGTAGATGGAAATGGGGTGCCTGACAACGGAAATCCGCAGGGTGTAGGAAGTTCCTCAGATGCAATGATAATTGGCTGTTATTGTGTGCAACCCGGTGCAACAGGAACACCGACTGAATTTACCAAGGTAGGGGTTTCAGACAGGAGCGGAATGGTCGCAAACTGGCCTGAAAACATTCCAAATGGTTTCATTGCCATCGAATCGGAAAATAAGGGCTTTGTAATTACCCGTTTAACCACAGTGCAAATCAACGCCCTTGATGCCGTAGAAGGAATGTTGGTATATGATACCGACGAAGAATGTATCAAGCTGTATAACGGGACAACCTGGAATTGTATCCAAAGGGGTTGTAATGAATAATAGAGAAGGATATTAATTTATAAAAATCAAGAATATAGTATATCAAAACATAAAAATCATGAAAATACCGGCTTTGTTACTACTTGGGGTTTGCTTCAGTTGGACTGTGGTTCATGGTCAAACGGCTATTGAAAAATTAACGGTAGATGGTGGTGGCGTATTGGACTTTGCATCCGGCACCACCAAAGGGATTATCCTACCTGCTGTAGCGACCCTGCCCTCCACACCAGCAAACGGCACGTTCCTGTATGACAAGAATGCCCAAATGGTGAAAATGTTTGCGAATGGGGCTTGGGTTAACCTTTCAGACGAGGGGGACAACAGCGCTGTGTTGCCTTATTCAGGTACGGCTGCTGGTACGCAGACGGTAATAGGAGCCAAAAGTACAACTGTCGACGGCGTGCTGGTATTGGAAGCGACGGATAAGGCATTGGTACTTCCGAAAGTAGCTTCTCCGCACCTGAATGTACCCGGTCCGTATCCGGGAATGATGTGTTATGATACAGACGCCAAGGCATTGGCTGTCTATGATGGTACCGTGTGGAGCTATTGGAAGTAAGTCATTGGGCTTCGAGAAGATTTTTATACTAACGAGCTAAATGAAATCTTCTCGAGCTTGTACCTATAATAAGACATGACTAATGGTGACTCTTAAAAATAAATAGCGTGTATGAAAAAGCGTTTACGAAATATAATAACCTTCGTGGCTATGTTGATATCATTTTCGGTGTCTACACAGGCCCAGACAGGTCTTAGTTCATTTGTAACCCATAACGGCCCGCAGACGATTTCTTCCGGAACCTTCGAAGTAATCTATTCGGAAAGTTTATATTTTGGTCCAAATGCAGATGTGCAGTTGGATGGCGATCTGATAGTGTATTCCCGGAATATCTGGATAGCACCGACGGCGCGTATTCATGGTAGCGGTACATTGACCCTACATAGTCCGGCTTCTAACCCGATGTATGCGGGGTGGGCTACTGGAGCTACGGTAGTAGATGGCAATAATAATATAGCGTCTATTGATGTCACAATTGTTTTGAACAACGACCACGGAATGATCCTAGAAAATATTGAGGGGCCTTATCCAGAAGGGGGCACGTTTCCTTCCTCCAAGACAGCGGCCTTGCGTATCAGCAGGTCTATAGATCTTGCTGTAAACGGAGCGAATATTTACCTGAACGGTCATGATTTTGAACTGGGGACGGCGTCGAATATATTGCATGCAAACCGTGACCGGATGGTGGTGACCGATGACCGTGCTGATGGTCATTTGATCAAGAACTATCTTGGTGTGTCGGCATTCTTGTTTCCTGTCGGGATCGCTGCAGGGGATTACACGCCGGCGACACTGACGCCGTCTACGGCAGGTCGCCAGGTCTACGTATCCGTTACGAGCTATGGGGCTGCTACAAGCATCGACTTTAGTCAGGCAGATATTGATCTGGGTATGGATCGTGTTTGGAATATCTACGCCGATGAGTCTTTACAGATGAGCTACCGTCTACAGCATAATATGGCAACCCACGGTGTTGCATATGTGGATGCAGACGCACGGATTGTTCAGAATGCCGATGGTGGTAACTGGATCGGCGATGTAACTGTATTCAATGGTGAAGGCATACATACGCGAGAGGATATCGAAACCCGAACAGGTAATACCCTGACAGGAACATGGTTTACGAAGCAGTCACTATCGTTAGTAGGTCCGACGGCGAACGATGATGGTCCTGTTGACATTACTTACGGTCGCAATACAAATGAAATTCCGGCGATCAATGTACTGGAGAACGATGAACCAGGATCGAGTGCGATTGTTATTGGTTCGATACGTGTGGTTACACCGCCATTGAACGGGCGTACACAAGTTAATCCAGATGGAAGTATTACCTATATTCCGAACGAAGGATATGTGGGCGAAGATCGTTTTGAGTATGAGATCATGGATGAGAACGGCCTGAGGTCTACAGCTTGGGTTACGGTAAATGTACTTCCACGGAATCTGATCATTCCAAATGTTTTCACGCCAAACGGAGACGGGAAGAATGACCGTTTTGAAATAGTTGGTCACGAAGGTTTTGACCGGATAGACTTGGTTATTCTTAACCGTTGGGGAAATGAGGTCTACAGTAGCTCTGACTACCGAAACGAATGGGACGGATCTGGACTGAATGAGGGTACATATTTCTATCTGATTACGGCTCATAACGGAACGCAGACCCAAATTTTTAAGGGAAGTGTTTTGATTAAGCGCCAATAAATGTATTAGGGTCGTTAATTTTAGAGACGTAATGTAAGGTTTCTCAGAAACAGAGTATTACGTCTCTACTTACATTCAATGGATAATATTAGACAATAAAGACGATGAAAAAGTCCACACCATTATTTTTGATTCTACTACTTGTTCTTCTTGGGACCGGGTTGCGAGGCCAGCAGAACATCCAGATGACACAGTATATATTCAATTCGATCAGTGTCAATCCAGGATATGCGGGATATAAGGAGGAATGGTTCGGTCAACTGGGGCTACGGAGCCAGTGGACCGGCTGGGAAGGTGCTCCGAAGACAGGTATGTTATCGGTAGACGGCGTACTCGATCCGGAGGAGCGGAGGCACGGCGTTGGGCTGGTGGTGACCGGTGATCAACTGGGCGCTCAGGCTGCCACCAGTATTTATGCGAATTACGCGCTTCGCCTGCAGCTTGACCGGGCCGATGAGCACCGTTTAAGCTTGGGGATCGCTGGAGGGGTAACGCAATACAGTCTGGACGGTAATAAACTCGATCCCATTGACCGTGTGGATCAAGTATTGCCGGATGGAAAAATATCGACGTGGAAGCCCGATGTCCGTCTCGGGGTATATTACAGCAACCCAAGATGGTATGCTGGTGTATCGGTACAGGATCTTTTTTCCGGAACAGATAGCGATGAAGATTTCCAGTTCAACCAGAATTCACTGGAAAGCCTGGCACGCAATACGCACGGCTATCTTATCGCGGGGGTACTGTTGGAGCTCGACCCCGGACTGTTGCTAAGACCGAGTATCTTGGTGAAGGACGATTTTAAAGGGCCCACTTCTTTGGACGTCAATGCGATGTTCATCTTTAACGATAAATTCTGGATCGGGGGCGGATACCGTACCCGGGCACGCGTGTTTGACCGCGATTATAGCGACTACTCGGTAAACAAATTGAGTTCCCTGAATTCACTTAGTGTGATTGCGCAGTTTTACGTGAGTCCTACACTGCGTATAGGATACTCATACGATCACATGTTGAACCGCATGAGCGGACTGCAGCAGGGTACGCATGAAGTTACGCTTGGCGTGACCTTTGGCCGCCTGGCGCGCCAGATCCTGAGTCCGCGCTATTTTTAGGAAACGGAATCGAACCGGACTGTAGGAACCGGAGGTTGCATGAATAGAAAGATCATTGTTAAGACAGATAAATTATGGAAAGAAGATATTATATAGGGAGCTTTCGGTTATTGGCTGTTTCGTTACTGCTTTTAGGAGTAGAGCTGTCCCTGGCGCAGGAACAGCCCAGTCGGAGGAGCCGCGCGGAGCTGCTCTACAATAAATTGGAGTATGCAAATGCAGCGGCAGCGTATGAAAAGCTCGTTGATGTGAAAAAGCCGCGAACGGAAGATATGGAACGTCTGGCAGATAGTTACCGGAGGATCAACGAATACGAACTGGCGGAGAACTGGTATTCGCGTATAGTGCTAGAGCCCGATCATAAGCAGGAGTCTCTGCTGCATTATGCGGAAGTGCTGAAGAAGAGGGGCCGCTACGCCGAAGCCAGTAAACAGTATCTGGTCTATCAGGAGAAATACGGAAACGCGGAAAACATAACGCGTTATATACAGGGGGCCGACTCGGCTGTGGTATGGATGAAGAGCCCATCCCTGCACAACCTGAGAAATGAAGCTGCTATCAATACAGCCCTTTCCGAATTTAGTCTTGTGCCAACAAGTGGAGGTGTTCTGTATGCGGGCGAACCCCACGGATTGTTAGACAACAAAAGTGGTATGACGGGACAGTCTTACCTTAAAGTGTATGCTGCAGACCGGACAGGGGATTGGGAATTAAACGGTCCCAATATCATGGGAGGTGCCTTCAATAATGCGCTGTACCATGTGGGGCCATTAGCTGTAAATGCGGCAGAGGATGTGCTTTATGTAACGAGGACATACCCGGGGAATGAAACGGAGAAATACCGGTCGGATGGATTGAAATGGCGTAAACAGAACCTGGAACTAAAAATATATAGAAAGAACGGAACAGATTGGAGCGAAGAAGACTTTGCCTATAATAATGTGAAGGAATATTCACTGGGCCATGCAGCACTGAGCAGCGATGGAAAGGTATTGTATTATGCTTCGGACATGCCCGGCGGGCATGGGGGTGTGGATATCTGGTACAGTGAGCTGCAGGGCGACAACAGCTGGGGAGCCCCACAGAATGCCGGATCTACGATAAACAGTGCGGGTGACGAGATGTTTCCGAACGTGTCCGGTGATACCCTATACTTTTCGAGTGACGGCTGGGTAGGCATGGGCGGCCTGGATATATATAGGTCTATAGGCAGCCGCTCGACATTCGGTACCCCTGAAAACCTTCGTTATCCGCTGAATTCGGCAGGTGATGATTTCGCCTACGTCGTAGAGGCCAACGATGAGGATGTCATCTACGGATACCTGTCGTCAAATAGACCGGGGGGAAAGGGAGGTGACGATATCTATTCGTTCACGTTTGCGAAACCTAAATTTATCATCGTTCTGGAGGGATTGACCCGCAACAGGGAAACAGGAGAGCTGTTGCCGGCCACTAGCGTGACGTTGTTTCATAAGGGAAAAGAGATAGCTGCAAAAGGTATTACGGACAAAGACGGACGGATTACATTTACGCTAAATAAGGGTGAACCTTACCGTTTGCTGGCGGAAAAACCGGGTTACCATTCGGATTCGACCAGTGTTGAGCGCTTATTTCCAACACGGGACACCACGGTACAGGTCGCAATGAATTTACAGCCGATATACACAGTAGGCGATAAGTTTGTCCTAGAGAATATCTACTACGACTTTGATAAACATAATATCCGCAAAGATGCCGCTTTAATCCTTGATCAATTAGTAGCAACAATGCGCGATAATCCTACACTTCGGATCGAATTATCGAGCCATACGGATAGCAGAGGCAGTGATAGCTACAATGAGAAGTTGTCCCAAAGACGTGCGCAAAGCGCGGTCGATTACATCGTGACCCGCGGTATAGCACGTGACAGATTGGTTGCCAAGGGATATGGTGAGAAGCGGTTAGTGAATAAATGTAGCAACGGTGTACCCTGTTCGATTGCGGACCATCAGGCAAACAGACGTACTGAAGTGGAGGTATTAGCGTACTAAGTACGAAGACGATTACTTTTAACTGGATTCTAATTAACAAGATTTACAATCATCTCAGATTGTTGTTTTCACAATAAATAAAAAAGAAGGTGTTGCCTCCCAAGCAGCACCTCTTTTATTTAGGACGAATCTATATCTGGCGTAAAATATTGAATATGTACCGCACGAGGTCATAATGGGAAATGAATAGTTAAACGGGTGCCTTCTTCAGTAAGAGCGATTAGCAGACTTCCTCCAAGGGAGCGGATACGATTTTCGATGTTTGTTATTCCCAGCTCTTTCCTTTGTCTTGTTTTGGCTTTGAAAGTTGTTCCATTGTCCTGAACATATAATACGATATGGGAATTTTCTCGATATAGGAGGAGGTTTACCTCGTTGGCATTTGCATGCTTAAGTATATTGGTAAATGCCTCCCGAATAATCTGGATGATCTCACTCCGCAGTTCAAAGGAAGTTTCGCTTAAAGAATCTGGGTCCAAATAGATGCTATAACAATATTGCTTGGAGGGAAAGGCGGACTTTGCCATATCGTCGATATACCCCGCAAACCGGTGTTCATCGACCTGAAGCGCATGCTCGTAAAGGCGATGACTACGATGGCGAACTTGTTTGTATGCATGGTGCACCAAACTGTTCAAATATGCGAGGTCATCTGTTTTTGAGTCGTCACTTAACTCTTCGTTGATGATTTCCATCCTGTTTTTAATGCTGGCCAATGTACCGGCCAGTTCATCATGCAAACGCTGTGCGATACGTTGCTGTTCGTCGCGCCTCGCTTGATCACGGGCCTCTTCCATTAATGCAATTTGTATATCTGCAGCGTCGTTTAGGGATCGTATGGTTTCCTTTGCCTGCTTTCCTCGGTGTCGGATATATAGATAGGCAGCTACCGCTTTAAGTAGAAAGAATAAAAAAAAGCTAATTACCCAGCTCTGGTTCGTTTGCATATCGTTACTTTTTATTAGATCTTTTGAACAATAGCTTTTATTTTTTACCTTGGAGAATGGTGTAATGCCTGTATATCTGTATATTACTTGTGTTCTCTTCGAAGTGGGTTTCAATCTTATTCCCAAGTCGTAATGATAAAAAAGAAGCTTTTTATCATTATATACGAGTTACAGACTAAATTAGATTCCATTCGTTTACATAAATAAGGAGTTGCCCAATCGAAGTAACCTTTGCTTTCGTCATCATGTTTCGTCTATGGGACACAATGGTATGGCGGCTCAGAAATGTTTTCTCTGCTGTTTCGGCTATGGTAAGTCCTGAAGCAATATATTTTAGAATTTCCAGTTCACGGGAGGTAAATAGAATCGGCTTTTTAGCGATATCATTTGCTTTCATCTCCTGAAAAACAGGACAGCGGTAGAGGTTCCCAGCTTCTATTTGTTCGATGCATTCAAGCAACACATCCAACCCCGTAAGTTTACTGATAATACCCTCTGGGGCATGATTTTCGATGTTATGTAGAACTGGCCAGCTCGAGGTTCCGGTAACGAATATAATTTTACATAGTTTATTGATTCTTTTTACATCGGTTAGAACAGTGAGACCGTTGTTGTTCTGGAGGTAGTAATCCAAAAAGAGATAGAATGTTTTACGGCTGTTCTGTTTTAATAAACGAATAAGACCAGATGGTTCGTGGAACGTGTGAACAGTTTCAAACTGCGTGTATCTTTCAAGCAAAACGGAGAAGGATTCACCAAACAGTTTATGGTCATCTAATACAATGGCAGTCTTATGATTCATTCACCTTTTGTTTCTTGCTTTTTTTGAGATACGAAATATCGTTTGTTCAATAATTAAATGGGGCTGTTCAAAGGTAGTGAATTACGGGTGTAGTTAATAATGGAGACCGTAGCAAAAATTTGTTAAAATGAGGTTAATGTATAGCAAAATTTTGCTATATAGAGATTAGTGAGTAGGTAACAGTATTGATCTTTGGTTTCTTTGTAGCATGCTTTTATGTTGTTTATCCCCGTTGAGCAGTTTGTAGACGAATAGAGAACGTCACAAGTTTTTCTGCCATGGGTGGAGCGGTCTTGGGTTTATCTGAGATAGTGTTCAGAATATGAGGTAGTTGTTGTCAAAGAATAAGTAGTGCAATCATCCCCGATTGCGTTTTTCATAAAGAAAAGCCGGTGTTGCTCCCCAAGCAGCACCGCTTTTTGAATTAATGACCGCATACCACCGCTAAATGCCCAATCTTCTCTTAATAAATCAATAATATGCTGTGCATGCAATCCTATACGGTTAATTCTACCGTTGTGCCGTTTTCGCCGGAGCTGATCTCCATTTCTATCCGATGTAGCGTGAAGATAACTTTTGACATGGACAAGCCGATGCCTTTGCCTTGAAAATTGCCCGTATTTCCTCCCCTAAAAAAGTTTTGGGTAATGCTCCCCAGATCTGCAGCTGGAATACCTATGCCCTTATCTGTGATGCACAATTTTAGTCTACCAGCTGCGATATATATTCGGATACGTACAGACTGGTTGTTGGAATATTTAATGGCGTTCTCGATGATATTCTTTAGGGCAGATTCCAACAAGTTCTCGTTCCCGTAGATGTTCAATAATTTGGAGTCGTCGACTTCAAATTCCACCTGGATATCTGCATTATGGTACAGATAGGCATCTTCAATAACTTTCCACACCACTTCATCAATACGGAAATTTTTGAACTCGAAGTTTGTTCGTGCACCGGATAACAGCATCATATTATCTAAGCTGGCTTCCAGATCTGCGGTGTACTGCCGCAGCTGTATCATAACGTCGTTATATTCGGCTACGCTTCTCGCCCTATTCGATGTGACTTCCAACGTGCCCAATATTGCTGTGATTGGCGTACGCAACTCGTGGGAGATGTAGTCTACGAAATTCTTCTGAATGGCGAAAGTTTGTCCGATACGCTCAATAAATAGGTTATACGTCTCTACGAGTGCTGTAATCTCTGCATAGGATTTTTGAAGGGTGAGTGGCTGCTGGAAATTCTTTTCATCCCGGTCCTTAATCTGTTTCATAATTTTGAGGATCGGATCGTAGGCTATTTTGCCGAGAAACTGTGAAAGGATATAGATCAATAGGATTCCGAAGACAAAGACGGCTATAAGAATATAAAGCAGTGAGGTCATTTGGGCGTTGAAATTTCCTTTCCATTCCCGCGCGACAACAACAAAATCGCCTTCGTTGTCTCTGTAGAAGATACCGTGGTAAAAGTGCTCCTTACTTGTCAGGTTTCCTTTCTGCTGTTCGCGGACCGTCTGGATAAATTGAAGGGAAATATGGCTGTCGTTTATCATTTCGCCCGCGGTTTGCCGGTCTAAACGGTCGTACACCGCAATATTCGTTCGCGATATGGTTTTTTGAAGCTGGTTTTTGATACTTTCCCGTTCGGGGTGACTTTGTTCGTCCGCTTCTAAATAGAATACTGCTGCTAGTAGGGTTTTATTTTGTAGATCGCGAAATTGGTTGTGCACCATCCAATTGTAGAAAGAAAAATAGATAAGCGTCGAAGCCAGGAGGATAACGATCGAAAAGACCATCACCGCGTAGAGGGATAAGCGATCTCTTAGTTTCATAGCTATATTTTGAACATGTATCCTATCCCTTTCACCGTATGGATAAATTTATCGCCGCTTTTTTCGATCTTGTTACGGAGATAGGAGATATATACATCGACTACATTGGTCTGATTGTCAAAATTGATGCCCCATACCGCATTGAGAATCTGCATTCGGCTAACTGCTTTATTGCTGTTTTCGGTAAGATACAGCAGCAGTTTGAACTCCCTGGGCGACAGTTCCACAGGCGTGTCGGAAAGAAAGACCTGAAACTGATCGAAGTCGATATGAAGATTGTTGAAATATACTTTGTTCGACTTTTCTTCTGGAGCCTCCGATTGATAGCGTCTTGTAAGCGCGCGGATGCGTGAAAGCAGCTCTTCGAAATGAAAGGGCTTGGTGATGTAGTCATCAGCACCATAGTCAAGCGCACTAACCTTATCCTGTACCGTGCCAAGTGCACTCAGCATTAATATCGGCACATGTATCTTCTTATGTCGGATGATCTGCACGAGCTGGATGCCGTCTATCCCCGGGAGCATGACGTCAACGAGCATGAGATTCCATGGAAGATTGAGGTAGTAGGCTATAGCATCTTCCGCATTGGTACACAGCGTAACCGAGTAAGCATGCTCTTCTAGCCCCTTGGTTAAGAAGTCACTAATTCGTTTATCATCTTCGATTACCAGTATTTGCATGACGTGAAACTCGGGACACGTAAATCTACGAATTTGTTAGGAAATGAAAAATAGGATTTAAATTTCTGCTAAACAAGTATTTATCGTGCCTGTGGCCAACGGGGTAACAAAATGATCGTGTTAATTAATGTTAAGTGGTATAATAATTGAGAAATGAGACGTTAATAGAGTGTATGTAATAAATATATTACATAAGAATAGAAACATTGAAAGGACATATAGTGAATCGTATCATTTTATCAACATTAACTGGCTCATTTATTTTATTTAGCTCCATTTTCCTAACGGTAGCTTGTACGGATGGAAAATCGAAAGAAAAAGAAGCATCAACTAAAGCCCTTGCGCTTCCTGTCCACGTGGTAGAGCGAACGGATGCCGTTACCGTAAAGGATTATCTGGGAACCATTGAAGGAAAGGTCAATGTGGAAGTCCGTCCGCAAGTGGAGGGTTTATTGCAGGAAATCTATGTAGATGAAGGGGCTTATGTGCAGAAGGGGCAGAAATTATTTAAGGTAGATCCTTCCACGTATCAGGAGAACCTGAACAATATGGTAGCTACTGAGCACGTGGCGCAAGCTAAACTGAAGAACGCACAGCTGGAGATGGATCGATTAAAGCCGTTGGTTGCCAATGAGGTGATTTCGGATGTGAGGCTGGCAGCGGCGCAGGCGGAGTACCAGGTTGCCAAAGCGACCCTAGACCAAGCCGCAGCGGCGGTGCGAACGGCACAGATCAGTAAGGACTTCACGATTATTACAGCTCCGGTGAGCGGTTATATCGGGCGTATACCGAAGCGTGTCGGTAATCTGGTGACGAAGGGAGACAAAGAACCGCTGACCTATCTGTCCGACATTAAAGAGGTATACGTCTATTTCGCGATGAACGAGTCCGACTTTTTGTACTTTTCCAAGGCGCAAGCACGCAAAGACAGCGCAGAGGGGCGACAGTATAACCAGCATCACAAGTTGACCTTTCCTGAAGTAACGTTGGTATTAGCCGATGGTGAGGCGTACGAGAAGAAAGGACTTGTTGATGCCGTAAACGGTCAGGTCGACCGAGCTACCGGTGCAATTTCCCTCCGTGCTACCTTTTCGAATAAGGACAACATATTGCGCTCGGGTAGTAGCGGTACGTTAAAAATATCGGAAGTCAGGGAAGATGTGTTACAAATACCTCAGGTGTCGACGACGCAATTGCAGGACAAAACTTTTGTTTTCGTGGTCGATAGCACCAACCGCGCAAAACGTAGAAACATCACGATCGCTGGGCAAAGCAAAGATAAATACATTGTCTCGGATGGTATCCATTCTGGTGATCGGGTGATTTTGAGCGGATTTGACAAGCTCACCGACGGATCCCTGATTATGCCGGTCGCACAGTCAAACTAATTTCTTAAACGCAAATCAGCCGATCTGCAAATCCGCCGATCGGAAAATATGCTACGCAAATAATTATGTTGAAAACATTTATTAGCCGTCCGGTATTAGCTACCGTGATTTCTATCTTATTGGTTATTCTAGGCTTGGTGTCGATGAAATTACTGCCGGTCACACGTTTTCCGGAAATAGCGCCGCCCAGTGTGGTGGTTTCGCTGAGTTACCCCGGAGCAAACTCAGAAACTGTCGCCAAAAGTGTACTGCTTCCTATTGAGGAAGCAATCAATGGTGTGGAGGATATGACGTACATCCGATCTACGGCCTCTAACTCGGGATCAGGATCTGTCGTTGTTTTCTTTAAAACCGGCACGAATCCGGATATTGCATCCGTTAATGTGCAGACGCGCATCTCCCGGGCAATCAGTTCTATTCCCGCCGAAGTAAACGAAGCGGGCGTAACCGTCATGCCGCGACAGAGTGGTGTCATCATGACCATTAACTTGTATTCGGATCATCAGGATAGTTTATATGATGAAACCTTCTTGCAGGCCTATGCACAGATTAATCTCATGCGCCCCTTGCTTCGCGTAGACGGCGTTGCACAGGTGTCGCGCCTAGGGGCACGTGACTACGCCATGCGGCTGTGGCTCAACCCGGAAAAACTGGCCTTGTACAATTTAGTTCCTAAAGATGTGATGACCGCCATATCGGATCAGAACTTTGAAATTGCTCCCGGGAAATTTGGTGAAACATCAGATGAGGTATTTGAAACCGTGATTCGGCATAAGGGACGTTTTAGCCAGCCTGAGGAATTCGAAAATGTAGTAATAAAGACGAATGTAGATGGCTCCGTCTTATACCTCAAAGATATTGCCCGGATCGAATTTGGGGCAACTAACCTGAATTCGGATAACAAGGTGGACGGGTATCCAGGACTTACACTTAACCTAACACAAACGAGTGGATCCAATGCCCATGATATCGATTTGGCGGTACGTGCGCTTCTGGAACAACAGGCTAAGTCTTTTCCCGAAGGAATAAAGTACGACATCACCTATTCGGTGCGGGATCAGATTGATGAATCGATTAACCAGGTGAAGCACACGCTTTTTGAAGCCTTTATATTGGTATTTATTATTGTTTTTATCTTCCTTCAGGATCTGCGCTCCACGTTGATTCCGGCTATCGCTATTCCGGTCTCGCTCGTGGGAACATTTTTCTTCTTGCAGCTTTTTGGTTTTTCGCTCAACGTACTGACCATGTTTGCCTTGGTGCTGGCAATTGGTATCGTTGTAGATGATGCCATCGTCGTGGTCGAAGCGATCCATCAGAAGATGCATAGTACCGGATTAAAAGCCAAGGCCGCGACCTTAATCACCATGTCGGAAATTACAGGAGCGATATTGTCGATCACCTTGGTGATGGCGGCGGTGTTCTTGCCCGTCGGATTTATGGAGGGACCGGCCGGGGTATTTTATCGGCAATTTGCGTACACATTGGCTACGGCGATCCTAATATCAGCGCTTAATGCACTGACCTTAAGTCCGGCTTTATGCGCGCTACTACTCAAACCTCCGCATATGCATCCAGAGAATGAAGAGCTAAAGCAAAACAAATTCAACGCATTCAAATCAAGGTTTTTTACGGCCTTCAATACGTCCTTCGATCGGCTGACAGAGAGGTATATTAAAGGTGTGGGCTTCTTGATAAAAAACAACGCAATCGCTTGGGGCGGATTGCTTACTGTAACGCTCTTAGGAGCTTTCTTAATGATTCAATCGCCTAAGAGCTTTATTCCAACAGAAGACGATGGTTTTATTACCTATAACTTAGCCATGCCCCCAGGGGCATCACTCGCGCGAACAACCCAGGTGCTACGCCGGGCGGACAGCATCCTGCGCCAGCGCAAAGAGGTAGCAGGGATGACCACGGTATCCGGATTTAACGCGCTCGACGGGAGTTCGAGTGCAGCTTTTGCAGCTGGATATATCAATCTCTTCCCACATGCCGATCGTAAAGGAATCAGAAACATTAATGCATTCATGGACACGATAAGAAGTGATTTGGCACAATTGCACGAAGCAAAATTTACGGTATTCCCTAGACCTACTGTGCAGGGGTTTGGCGATTTTTCGGGAATTGAACTCGTATTACAGGATAGACTCGACGGCGATATTCGCGATTTCACCACTATCGCAGATACCTTTATTAATCAGCTGAACGAGTTACCGGAAATTGGAAATGCCTATACGAGTTTTAAAGCTAATTTCCCACAGTACACGGTGGATATTGATGCGGTAAAAGCAAAATCTTTGGGAGTAGATATCAGAGATCTGATGTCGACCATCCGTACGTATTTCGCCCGTGTCCAGGCTGGGGATTTCAGTCGCTTTGGCCGTCAATATAGGGTGTATGTGCAGGCTGATTTCGATTATCGGAAGGATCCAGAATCGTTTAATTCTATTTTTGTGCGCAGCAAATCTGGAGAGATGGTTCCGGTAAACACCTTGCTGTCCTTGGAGAAAGCAATTGGGCCAGAGACCATCACCCGTTACAACCTCTACAATGCCATTGCTGTAAATGCCGAACCTGCAGATGGATACAGTACTGGAGATGCGATGGAAGCGATTCAGCGTTTGGCAGACGAACAGCTGCCGGGAAATTATGGTTTCGAGTGGACGGGAATGAGCTTTGAAGAGAGCCAGTCGAGTTCGCAGACCATTTTGATATTTGCCCTCAGTATACTCTTTGTGTATTTTCTGCTGGCCGCACAATATGAAAGTTATATCCTGCCATGGGCGGTACTGTTATCCATCCCCGTCGGATTAATTGGTGTATATGCTACTATTGCATTGGTTGGACTGGAAAATAATATTTATGTACAGGTCGGATTGATTATGCTGATCGGACTGTTGGCTAAAAATGCCATCTTGATCGTCGAATTTGCCGTACAGGAACGAAATAAGGGAATGAGCATTGTAGAGGCTGCTATTTCGGGCGCCAAACTACGACTTCGCCCCATACTGATGACAAGTCTGGCTTTTGTTGCCGGATTGATTCCTTTAATGTGGACCGTTGGGCCATCTGCAATCGGTAATCATTCGATAAGCTTTAGCGCTGCCGGTGGGATGTTAATAGGCGTAATATTAGGTGTACTGATTATTCCTGTTCTGTTCGTTGTATTTAAAGGATTGGACGAAAAACTGAGTGACAAATTTAATACAGCGGATGATAATGAATAGGCGTAAAATAGAAGGCTGGGCCATACTGGCCCTCGTTGTGGTAACATTAGTGGCAAGCTGTAAGGTTGGGCAGCGGTATGTGCAGCCTGATCTCCACGTGCCTAATGCATTTCGGGGAGATACGGTACATGCCGCAACAGATACGGTACACACGGGAAGGGTACATTGGAATACATTTTTTAAAGATCCGACTCTAAAGAACTTAATCGATTCGGCACTAGTCCATAATAACGACCTGAAGGTGGCGTTGATAAATCTGGAAATTGCAAACCGGCAACTGCGGCAAAACCGAGCTAATTATCTGCCTAGTGTTGATGCTACGGTAGCGGGTGCAAATAGGCAGTGGCGCTCTTCGGAATTTAGCTCAGGTCCATCTTCTAAGTGGTATGATAAAATGCAGAAAGACGCGCCGCAGAATATGTTTATGTCTGTTTCGCAGTTTGGATCTGAAGTTAGTTTTAGCTGGGAACTGGATATATGGGGAAAGATCAGTAATCGGAATGACCAATTACTAGCGGAATACCTCGATACGTTTGAAGCGAAGAATGCCGTGCAAACGAGTATAATTGCGAACGTAGCCAAAGGTTATTTCAATCTGCTGATGCTGGATGCGAAGATTGAAGTCGCAAAGCGAAATGTGAGATTGAACGACAGTACCTTACGTATGATAGAACTGCAATACGAAGCAGGTGAAATCACTGCACTGGCGATCCAACAGACGGAGTCGCAGCGCTTATTGGCAGCTTCGTTGATCCCTCAGCTGGAAAAGGAAATCTTTGTACAGGAAAATGCCTTACGTATATTGGCGGGCCAAATGCCGGACTCCATCCCTCGGGACGATAGCGCTTCGCAAGTATTTGCTGAAGATATGACCTTTACCCTAGCATCGCCGGTGGAGGTTATACGTAACCGTCCAGATGTCCGTTCTGCCGAACTGCAGCTGGTCGCAGCTAACGCAAATGCAAACGTGGAGCAAGCAATGCGGTACCCTACATTGAGTATCGGCGGTTCCCTGGGCGTCAACGCCATGCTGCCTAAAAACTGGTTTAATATTCCCGGCGCATTGCTCGGGGGTATTGCAGGGGACATTACCACACCTATTTTTAGGAATAAGACACTTAAGCTACGCTATGAAACTGCTCGACTGGAGCGCGATAAAGTGGAAATAGGTCTACAACAAACGGTAGTTGAGGCTATTAATGAAGTGTCTAATGCGGTAGTGACAGTTGAAAAGCAACGGGAAGAGTTGGAATATGCGCGAAGAAGGGTCGAGAACTCCCAACTCGCTGTGCGCAATGCAACCTTGCTTTTTAAAGGTGGTTACGCCAGTTATTTGGAGGTTATTACCGCGCAGAGTAATGCCCTGAGCAGTGATCTGGATCTAGCGGAACTGCGGCAACAACATTTGCAGTCGCACGTGGATTTATACCGTGCACTCGGGGGTGGCTGGAGATAAGGATATCCCGCCATCCAGCGTTAACGCTAAACGACGGGAAGGAAAACTAAACTGTGCCGGAATTCCGCGACGGGGATGGGTTTGCTTTGGGATCTTTGCGGTAGGCCAGGTAAAATAAGACCGGCAGAATCGCAAAAGAGAGCACCAAACAGATGAGGAGTCCGCCGACAATCATGATCGCTAATGGCTTCTGGATTTCGGAACCCATTCCGTGCGACAGCGCAGCAGGTAATAGCCCCATGGACCCCAATAACGCAATCATAACCACGGGACGGATCCTGCTCTTAACACCCTCTTCTATAGATTTGACCAGTCCTATCTTTCGCTGCAGGTTGTGCTTCATGATGCCAATGAGCACGATACCGTCAATAGTTGCTACACCAAACAGGATGATGAATCCGATACCAGCGGATATGCCGAAGATTGTACCGGTGATCCAGAGTGAGAGAAAGCCGCCGATAAAGGCAAAGGGCAGGGTCACCGAAGCGATCATCGTATCTTTTACATTACCAAAATTGGCATAGAGCAGCAATAATATTAATATCAGGGAGACGGGCACGACGGTCATGAGCTGCTTGGTAGAGCGTTCTTTACTCTCAAATTCTCCCGCCCACACCATGTGGTTTTCTTTAGGCAGTTTCACCTCATTTGCCACCACGGCCTTGGCTTCGTCGATCGTACTGCCGAGGTCTCTTCCTTCAATACTGAATCCGATGCCGATATAGCGGCTATTGCCCTCGCGGTAGATAAATGCCGGTCCGGTTTTGTAACCGATCGTCGCAATTTCCTGTAGCGGTACGCTGTGATTGTTGCTGGTCGGAATCAGGATGTTGCCGATTTTTTCGGGAGAATCCCGGTACTGTTCTTCGAACCGAATAACTACATCGAACTGCCGGTCCTGTTCAAAGAACTTGGTGGCAGATTGTCCGCCAATCGTCATTTCGATCACGGCTTGCACATCGGCTGTTGATACGCCATATTTTGCCATCTTGGAATCGTGCAGCTGGATCCGGAGTTCGGGCAAACCGAGATTACGGTATACGTTGAGATCAGTTATACCGTCGACTTTTCCGATTGATGCTGCCACTTGGTCTGCATATTTTTCTAGATCACTGAGGTCTTCGCCGAATATTTTGATGACCAGCGCGCTCTTTACGCCAGCCACATATTCTTCAACATTATCTTGGATCGGCTGACTGAAACCAAAGGTGATACCGGGGTAGTGATTGAGCAGACCGCGGATCTCCTGCACAATCTCTGGCTTCGAGAGGCCACGCGACCATTCGCCCTCGTCTTGCAGCTGTACATTAAACTCAATATTGAAAAATCCGGTTGGATCGGTACCATCATTGGGCCGGCCGGTCTGTGTAAGGATGAAACTGATTTCGGATACACTGTCCAACAGTATATTTTTCATTTCCTGGGTTAGTTTTGTAGACTCTTCCAGGCTAATGCTGTTGGGCAAGGTGGCGCGTACGTAAATCGCGCCTTCATTCAATTTTGGCAAAAACTCAGATCCATAGTTCGAAAAACGTACGACACACAGGGCTAGTATGGCCAGAAAGATGGCAATGGTCGTCTTGCCGTGCCGAAAGGCATGGTGATATAGCCCATAGATGGTGCGATGAAAGAAGCGTGTAATGATATTTTCTTTTTCTTCGATATTTTTCGTGAAGAGCAGCTTACACATCGCCGGGACGTACGTAAGACTCAAGATCAGGGACCCCAATAAGGCGTAGCCTAGGGTGAAAGCCAATGGCGTAAACATTTTGCCCTCTACTTTTTGAAAGGAGAAAATCGGTAATAAGGCTACGATAAGAATGAGCAAGGCAAAGGAGATGTGCGAAGCTACACTATTGGTGCTTTTCTTGATGATACCCATCTTGCTCATCTTGGCAAAACGATCCGGACCGACGCGTTTTGAAGTGGCGGCTAAGGCGACGAATACCGTTTCAACAATGACTAGCGTACCTTCGAGCAACAGTCCAAAGTCAAGGGATCCCATCGATATCAGGTTGGCGGGTAATCCCTGGACACGCAACATGATAATGGCAAACAGGAAGGCCAGTGGGATTACGGAAGCGACAATCAAGGTAGACTTCCAGTTATATAAAAAGATAAAGACGATGAGCGAAACCAGCAGGATACCTTCTATCATATTTTTCGATACAGTCTTTATCGTATTGTCAACAAGTTTCGTGCGGTCGATGACAGGTTCGATCTTGACGTTATCGGGGAGGGTGCGTTCGTTGAGTTCGGTTATTTTAGTTTTTAACCGTTCCACCACATCCGAAGGGTTTTCTCCACGTAGCATCACGACGATACCTTGTACCAGATCATCTTGTTGGTTTAGGCCAACTTGGCCAAGGCGGGGCTTATGGGATATCTCAACCTCTGCCACATTTTTAATCAAGATAGGAGTCGACCCGTTAAGCTGTATGGTAATATTTTCGATATCTTCTAACTTGTCGAGTAGGCCCACACCCCGTACAACATAGGTTTGGTCGCCTTGCTGGATAATGTCTCCACCGACATTGATATTGGATTTGGAGACGGCTTCGTATACGTCTAACGGTGAAAGTGCGTAATTTTTCAGTTGCGTAGGGTTGATCTTTATTTCGTAGATCTTTTCTTCTCCACCGAAACTGATGACATCTGCAACACCCGCTACACCGAGTAACTCGCGTTCGATCACCCAATCCTGCAATGCAGTTACTTCCTTGATCGGAAGATCGCTTTGTATGACATAACGAAAAATTTCCCCGGTCGCACCTGAAGGCGGTTCGATGGAAGGCTCGGCACCTTCGGGGAGTTCAACCCCGGCGAGTTTATTAGAAACATACTGCTGCGCATAGAAATCTTCTACGCCGTCTTCAAATTGTACAGTAACGACGGATAACCCGAAAAGGGATACAGAGCGCACATCCGTCTTGCGCGGTATACTGTTCATGACCTTAGAGACAGGCAGAGTAACCAGTTTTTCGATCTCTTCGGCACTTCTGCCGGGCCACTGCGTAATGACGCGCGCGCGGGTATTGGTCACGTCGGGAAAAGCTTCGATCGGTGTGTGTATGTAGGCATATATCCCACCACTTAAGAGGGCAATCGTAGCCATGAGTACGAAGACCGCATTTTTCAAGGAGAATGAAACGATGCCCTTTACAAGTTTGTGCATAATACTTATCTGTTTAATTCGTCAAATATGAGAAGTGCGTTTGTACGCACTATTTTATTGTTTTCGGAGAAGTCTGTTTTGACAAAGGTGAATTCATCATTGCTTGCCACCGGGATCACTTCCTGTATGCTAAGGTCGCAATCGGCTTGATAACGCACCACATATTGCCTGTTGTTATTGAATACCAGTGCATTGTTGGGGATGGCATACGCATTTTCGGACTGGTTTTTATAAATAATGATATCTGCACCTAATCCGGGTATCAAATTAAGCTGTTTGTTTTCCAGCACGATCCGTGCTTTAAGTACGTGTTCGTCGTCGTCAAATACGTGGTATATCTTATCTACTTTTCCGGTATGCAGCTCATCGGGGTAGGCCATTGTTCTAACTTTCACCGGATCTCCCTCTTTGATGTACCGTAAATTGTTTGCGTAGATATTTACCATGACCCATACCTGCTTTAAGTTGGATATGGAAAACAGGGGGTCGCCGTCGGGCGTGATGGTTTGGCCGGCGCTAATTTTCTTCTGGACGATATATCCGTTTTTGGGGGCTACGAGATGGAAATTTCCGGTAGTACCATCCGCGCGATATAGGGCCAAGGTTTGGTTGATCTTGTCCAGCTCGATCTGGGTACTTTCAATGGAATGCTCCGTTTCCAGTATCTCCGGTGCGGAGGCCATACCATCGGAAAGGAGAATCTGCTTTGTCTCCAGCTGTTTCTTCAGGAGTACGAGCTGACTCTCGTGATACCGTTTTTGCTGGTACTGCTCTTGTACGTCGTTGGAACGGATCACAGCAAGCACCTTCCCGGCTTGCACATAATCGCCCAGTTCAAAGTTGACGCGTTCTACGCGGCCGTCTAACAGGCTTTTGAATGCGACAAAGTCGTTTTCGTTGTATTCGACTTTTCCGGTCAGCGTCAGGCTTTCCTGAATCGGCTGGTAGTGGACGCTATCGATTTGCGTGCTTTTCTTTAGTTGCTCGCTTATGCAAAAACCAGTGGCTTGTTCCGTGCATTCGGCGTCGCTGGGTTGCTGTGTTGTACAGGCACTAAATAGTTGGGTAACAACGGCGGCAGTTGTTAAAAAATATACTGTTTTTTTCATGGCTTAAAGGTCTTTACCGATGGTGTATTTTAATTCTTCAAAAGTTTGGTAATATTTTTCCTGTAATTGGAGAAATGCTTTTTGCGCGTCGACATAGCTTTCGGAAAAGTCGATGAATTCCATCAGGGTTACCTGTTGCGCGCGAAGATTTTTTGCGTAGTTTTCGAGGATCAGACTGAAGTTTTCGGTCAGTTCTGCGGGTTGCCCGTCTAAGGCGTTTTCGTACAGCCTTAACTGGCTAACCAGTTTTTCCAGCGTGTTGTCAAGGGCCATGCGGAGACCACTTCGTGCGGATTCTTCCTGTTGGATACGAAGCTTGGCTGCGCGGATGTTGCCCTGATTTTTGTTGAATAGCGGAAGATCCATACTGATGCCAAACCCTACAAAGTCGCGCATAATATTACCTCCACGGTCATAGCTAATCCCTATGTTCAGATCAGGGACACGGTTCGCTTCTTCAAGCTTAAGTTCAGATTGTGCAAGGGACTGGTTATTTTGTGCACGCTTGAGATCGAGGTGGTTGTTGTAGGCGAGCTCCTGTAGATTTGCCGGGATCAGGCTGGTGAGTTGTCCTTCCGTTCTTAAGGAGAGCGCGAGATCCTGCAAACGGAGATCGGGTAGATGGGTATAGCGTTTCAGTCTGTCTAGGTGTTCCAATTGTTCATCCTGCAGTGAAACGAGCTCTTCTTTCCACGATATTGTGGCGGATTGTATCCGAAAAAAGTCAGCCCTGTTGATCGTCTGTAGGTTAGCATGTCGCTCATACTGCTCACTCAGTTGGCTGAATTGGTCGACGAGCACGGCAACCTGCTGCTCCTGGGCCGTGACTTTTTGCAGGGCGTGGAACGTGTTACGAAGGTCGTACCGAAGATTGAGCAGCGTCTCTTCAAAATCGAGCTGGGCATCCGTTTTTTCCAATTGGGCAATGTGGACCCGTTTCTTGCGTTTGCCGGCCGTTTCAATGAGCTGTTCCAGATCAACTCCGAACTGTTGGCTCCTGCCGTAGCGACCAAAGAGCGGAGCGAGTTGTTCATGTGTCCGGTTGGACCAAAGATTGAGTTCGCTAATGGCAAGCGTGGGGTTTGGAAAGAGGCGCTGCTGCAAAATCTCCGCTTCAGCACGCTCAATCTCATACTTCGCGATGAGAAGCTCGTAGTTGGAGGCTAGAAATAAGCTTTCTAGGTCCGTAACAGTAAGCGTTTTTTTTACGGTAGCCTCCTGGGCATAAAGCAACGAGGATAGTAAAAATGTACAAAGGGCAAATATAAACTTGTGGGCCATATTGTTTGATATTGAATGGCTCAAAAGTACAGACCCTATATTAAGATGGGGTGTTAACTAGATTAGAGTTTGATTAGAAGGGAGGTGTGGGGATATTCAGAAGGTGTAAATTAAAATAGATGTTGCCCCAAATAACTGTTAGTGTATTTAGAGCAACGCTATAAGTATACGCTGTAAAGTTTGTTTTTCAGCAGAATTTTTTATCGTTCACTGCTTATTCTCCTTGATCTGCATCCGGATCTTCCAAAATAGCCATCAACAACAATAAATACCCTTTTTCTAGACCTAATTTTGCAGCTTTGTTTTCTAAAGTTTCCATAATGCTATTTTTTTGGTTGTTATTCTGTTAATTACTATTGGATATTCAAATATGATGCAACAACAGCAATAATGTAAAACTAATGGAATAATGGTTTTGTTTAAATTTTTAACTTATTGTAATTCAGTGTAATATTCCATTTATTGATGAGGTGTAGATGATCCGAGCATTTAAATGTATTGTACTTTTTTTAGGACAGTTGAGGGGTGCATGCTGTTAAAACTTGTATCCTACCCCGATACCCAATTTCCAGTTGCCATCCGCTGTGCTTGTTTTTGCGGAATAAAATGCGGGAAGCTGAATAACCAAATGTTTATAGCATCCCGTTAGACCAAATCCTAATGTCGGTGTGACCAGGGAATTGCTTGTAGCTCCCCCTTGAACTCGATCCTTTTTTATTTTTAAAGAGGGCAGTAATCCTGCCATTATACTTGTCTTTTTGACGACGTATTTAACAGCAGGACCTGTGCAATTAATGTATGCGCCCTCATCGGTATATCCTGCCACGAGTATACCCTCGAAAAGGGACGCTTGTAGTTTTGTGGTTTGTGCCTTTGCGTTTCTGGAAGGAAGTAAGAAAACTAAGCCGATTAAGATATAAATCCTGTATATAACGTTCATGAAGATCAGAATTTACTTTTTGTTTATTTCAGCTGTAAGAGAAGGATTCTCTTTACCATAAGTATAGTAAATGCCCATTCCGGTAAACAAAAGGCCTCCGATGATATTTCCTGCGGTAACGATAAGTTGGTTGTAAAACCACCAATCTGATAAGGATACATCGGCGCCAAGCATCATACCTGCTGGAATAACAAACATATTCACCACCGCATGCTCATATCCCAGTGCGAAGAAGATAAAAATAGGGATACCTGCGGCCAATATTTTTCCCAATGTGGATTTTGATGTCATGGACATGACGACGCCTATACATACCATCCAATTACACAGTATAGCCTTGACGAAAGCGGAAAACAGTCCTGCTGTGCCATGATGACCGTAACCGATGGTTTTGTTTTCGCTTATTTTAATAATTAATTGTTCCACTGCGCCCAATTCAGTGATTTGGCCGGTTTCGGTTGCAGCCGCCCAAAACATAACGGCGAATAATACGCTTCCCAATAGATTGCCTATGAATACCCAAAACAGATTTTTGTACATGGATACAGCGGTAATTTTTTTTTCAAAATAGGCCAATGGTACTAAGGAAAAGCTTCCTGTTACGAGTTCGAGACCCAGAATAACAATAATGACGAAACCGACGGGGAAAACGAAAGCGCCTATTAACGGGATGCTGGTCTGCGTGGTAGCGAGGAACGCCAAGGTAACCGAGATTGCCAATAGCGCGCCCGAAAGTGCCCCGCGGATGAGAAGATCTTTGACGGAAAGTTTTGACTTATTGATCGCTGTGGACATCATAATGGCCGCAACTTCTTTTGGGGTGATGTAATCCATGATGCTTGAGTTGAATAGATGATTAGTTTTCTACACCGATATATACCATTCCGTTTTCAATTTTTACAGGATAGGTTTTTATAGCGCACTCCTCGCCCGAAAGACATTCTCCGGTACGAAGGGAAAACGTCTTCTTGTGAAATGGACAGGCTACTTTGGGTTCTTCGCCAAGTGACCCGATCATGCCTCTGCTTAGGATCATTTGTCTTTTATGTGGACATTCATTTTGTGTAGCAAACCACTCATTCCTACGTGTAAAATAAAAAAGTGCTATTTGTTGGTTTTCATGTTTTATGCAAACGCCCCCGTTTTCTACTGCGTCATCAACATGACAGGCTGTTAGCCATTTGGTGTTGGTTAATGTTTCCATCGTATTTGTTTTAGTATATTTCCACTATAAATAAATTCTCAGTGGCCGAGAGTGGCCGATAAATTCACATTTTAGTCAACGCAATTAGAATTGCACTACGCAACTTTGTCTACGTTTAGGATGTGATCGACGGGATATTCCAGTCTGCTGCTTTTTTCTGTCCGCGCATTTCATCGAATCGGACAGAAGTGTCCCTTTCATCAGGCGCATTTACAAAATGGGAAAAACGCTTGCGAATATGCGGATTTTCGATTGCGGCCTTCCATTCGCAAGTGTACGCAAGTACCAGTTTTTCCATTTCCGCTTCCCATTGCTGGGCCATGCCCAAGCTATCATTCACAACGACATTACGTAAATAATCGATACCTCCGTCCATTTTGTTGAGCCAGGTGGCTGTACGGGTAAGCGGATCTGCGGTGCGGATATAAAACATAAGAAACCGGTCCAAATAGCGTATGCAGGTTTCACTGTCTATATCACTTGCCAGTAGTAGCGCGTGTTGCGGCTTGCTTCCGCCGTTGCCACATACATATAGATTCCAGCCTTTCTCGGTCGCGATGATGCCAAAATCTTTACTCTGGGCTTCAGCACATTCGCGGATACAGCCACTTACAGCAGATTTGAATTTGTGTGGTGCACGTATGCCACGATACCGTTCTTCGATCTGGATCGCAAAAGAAACACTATCATGTAATCCGAAACGGCACCAAGTACTGCCTACGCAGCTTTTTACGGTCCGTAAAGCCTTACCGTATGCATGGCCACTTTCGAATCCTGCTTCAATCAATTCTGCCCAGATAAACGGAAGGTCGTTTAAGTGTGCGCCAAACATGTCAATGCGTTGGCCACCGGTTATTTTTGTATACAATCCATATTTTTGCGCGACTTGCCCGATTACGATAAGCTTGTCGGGGTGGATTTCTCCTCCTGGAATACGCGGAACCACGGAATAGGTTCCGCCTTTTTGGATATTGGCCAAGAACCGGTCATTGCTGTCTTGGGCTGTATCGTTTCCTTTTTGGAGGATCATTTCATTCCATGTACTTGCTAATAACGAAGAGACAAGAGGTTTGCAGGTTTCGCAGCCATCTCCCTTTCCTAAGCTGTCTAGAATTTCGTCATATGTTTTGAGTTCGTGTATTTTGATCAGATCGTAAAGTTCTTGTCTGCTCAATTGAAAATGCTCACAGATCACATTTCGAATATATTTCCCCTGTTGTTTTAAGGTCATGGTCACCAAATCTTTGACCATTGGCACACATCCGCCGCAACCCGAACCGGCTTTGTTGCATTTCTTAACGGCATCGGCGTTTTCACAGTTTTGTTCGGTTACTGCGTGGCAGATTTGTGCTTTTGTTATTCCCTCGCAGCTACATATTAATGCATCATCAGGTAAGGCTGCGATACCCGTCGATGCGTTTTGTCCTGAGGAGCTACGCTCACCAAATACCAGATCTTCTGGGTTTTCGGGAAGCACCAAATGGTTGTTCACCGTTTGCAATAGCATATTATAGCTATTCGCTTCGCCGATCAGCATACCACCGAGTAGGTATTTGCCATCGGGACTCAAATTAAGACGTTTATATACGCCTTTATTTTTGTCTTCAAATACGATGGTTCGTGCGTAGGGCTCTTCGATGAACGGATCTCCAAAGCTGGCCACGTCTACCCCGATAAGCTTCAGCTTCGTGCTCATGTCAAAACCTTTGAACGATTTGTTGCCCTCGCAGATTGTTGTTGCCGCAACCTCGGCCATTTCATAGCCCGGTGCTACTAGTCCGTAGATCATTTCTTCGAACAACGCACATTCGCCAATTGCAAAGATGTTGGGTTCGCTGGTTTGCATGTGTTTGTTGACGATAATACCGCCGCGGGGACCAACCAGTATCCCACTTTTTAATGCCAGTTCATCGCGGGGTCGTATACCCGCTGAGATCACGAGTATGTCTGTCTCTAGTACACTTCCGTCGGTAAAATGAAGGCTTTGTATTTTGGTATCCCCTTCGATAAAGGCAGTCGCCTTATTCAAGAGTGCTTCTAATCCGAGTTGTTGTAATTTCTGTTGGAGAACCGTGCTAGCGGCGTGATCTATTTGTCGTGGCATCAAACGCGGAGCAAACTCGACGACATTGGTTTTTGAAATGCCTAGATCCATTAAGGCCTTTGCTGCTTCCAAACCTAATAAACCGCCACCTATGACGGTTCCTTTTTGTGTCGTATTGACATATGCTTTAATTAAATCGAGATCCTCAATGGTGCGGTACACAAAAACACCTTCTTTTTCAATGCCTGGTATATTGGGCACAAATGCGGAAGAACCGGTGGCAAAAATTAGGTAATCATAGCTTAATTGAATCCCTCTTCCTGATTCCACGTATTGTTTGGTAATATCCAGGTGAACAATGGGATCATTAAGATGGAGTGTGATGTTTTTTGATGAATACCAGTCCTCGGAAGACATGTATAATTCCTCCAGAGGCTTTTTGTTGATGTAATCGCTGAGATGTACCCGGTCATAAGCTCTATATGGCTCATCACTGAATATAATTAATCTAAAATCCGCTGATTTTTCAAGTAGTTTTTCGCAAAACTTATTCCCAACCATCCCGTTTCCTATTATAATTATCGTTTTTGTAGCCATAATCGAATTTTTTTGTTTTTGTAATCGATATTTGTATTGTTTTCATTGTAAAATTAAATATTTTTTGGATATATCAAACATTTTTTATGATTTTTATCATATATTTTGATATTTTTGATATGTTTTTTGATTGTAAATATGAATTTATGTCATATTTTATTGTTTAAAATAGTTTTTAGATATAAATCAACTCTTATTCATTATTTTTTAAATAAAATTTTATAAATTATGGCTTTTAATGCTAAAATTTTGAAAAATATTCTTTATTTGGTGGGTGCAGGTCCTGGGGATCCTGATCTTTTGACGATGAAAGCATATAAGATCCTTAAAAAAGCAGATGTAGTGCTTTTTGATCACCTAGTTGATGCCGAGATACTCGAAATTGTTCCTGATTCGTGCTTAAAAGTATATGTCGGTAAGGAACCATATGCTGATTTTACGCCACAGGAGGATATTCACACACGCATTGCGCAATACTGTCAAGAATATGGACATGTCGTACGACTTAAGGGAGGAGATCCGTATATATATGGACGTGGTTTTGAGGAGTTACTTTTTGCCGAAAAATTAGGTATAGAAGTGCAGTATGTGCCAGGTATAAGTAGTATGCAAGGAGCGGGGTTCCATCATATTCCATTAACACATCGAGGAGTAAGTGATGGTGTATGGACGCTCACAGGGACAAAAAAAGATGGACGGCTTTCGTCAGATCTCCAATTGGCAATACAAAGTAATTCTACTGTAGTAATATATATGGGAATGAAGAAATTGGACGAGATTGCGCGTACCTATGTGATGTGTGGAAAAGGTGATACACCTGCCGCAATACTACAACATGTAACCTTGCCCGCTCAGCGGGAGGTGGTGTGCAAGGTAGGGGATTTGTTGAAAGCATCAAGAGATAACGGCTTGTCGCATCCAGCTATTATTGTAATTGGCGAAGTTGTGAGGCTACATGCAGCGAATAGCTGTGATATCCTGAGTAACCGTCAGTATAAGGTGTATTAACGGGTAGAGGGGTAACGTATTGACGATATGTGTTAAATTAGGATTATTGGCGACCGGGTTTTTTGCTTAAGGTTAGTGAAAGAGATTTTTCATTCGTATCTTGCGGCTTGTACAATCCAAGGATTAACAAGGTAGTTTTTTTCGGAGCTGAGGGATGATATACGTGATGGTGCCCAGCTGGAAAAAATAGTTGATGTTCAATAAAGGAGAATAAAACTTGATTGCAAAAGAAACGATAGATAAGGTACTGGATACGGCCCGCATAGAAGAAGTCGTCGGTGATTTTGTGGAGTTAAAGAAACGGGGTACTTCGCTCATCGGTAACTGTCCATTCCATAATGAGAAAACGCCTTCTTTCCACGTCTCGGTAGCTAAAGGTATCTACAAATGCTTTGGTTGTGGTGTGGGAGGAGACTCTTTAAAGTTTGTGATGGAATTGGAGAAGTATTCTTATCCAGAAGCAATACGCTATCTAGCGAATAAGTATCACATTGAGATCGCGGAGATAGAGCGGTCTCCTGCCCAACTGGCGGCTCAGGACAAACGTGAAAGTCTGTACGTGTTGAGTCAATGGGCGGGGAAATTTTTCAAGGAACAACTTTGGAATACGGATATCGGAAATTCGATCGGATTGTCTTATTTCAAAGAACGGGGGTACCGCGAAGATATCATCAAGAAATTTGATTTGGGATATTCTCCGGATGTGTGGACGGCATTAGTAGAAGAAGCCAAGAAAAGTGGTTTTCAAGAGGGATATCTTACCGAAATCGGGCTTGCTATCGAGCGTGATGACAAGAGTCTGTACGACCGTTTTAGGGGGCGGGTGATATTTCCCATTCATAACCTTACTGGCCGGATTATCGGATTTGGTGGGCGGACACTTAAGACCGAAAAGTCTGTTCCGAAATATGTCAATTCACCTGAGAGTGACATCTACCGCAAATCGGATGTATTGTATGGGCTTAGTTTTGCGAAAAAAGCAATTTTAGATCATGATACCTGCTATCTGGTAGAGGGTTATGCTGATGTGATTTCGATGCACCAAGCAGGTGTAGAAAATGTAGTTTCGTCTTCGGGAACTTCTTTGACCACAGGTCAGATCAAGTTGATTTCGCGGTTTACAAAAAATGTCATTATTCTATATGACGGCGACGCTGCGGGTATAAAAGCTTCATTGCGGGGTACAGATATGCTACTGGAAGAGGGACTGAATGTTAAAGTACTCCTCTTTCCAGATGGAAATGATCCGGATTCGTATGTGCAGACCTTTGGTTCTGCGGCGTTTAAGGAGTATGTCGCAACCAATCAGCAGGACTTTATTTTTTATAAAACAAATATTCTTTTAAAGGATGCCAATAACGATCCAATAAAGCGTGCCGAGGTTATCCACGAAGTGGTAGAGAGTATTGCGTTGATTCCAGACGAAATTAAAGTCTCTGTTTTTATCCGTCAGTGTAGTAGTTTATTGGATATTGAGGAGCGTGTTTTATTAAGTGAATTAAATAAGATTCGCGTTAATAAAGCGAAAGCACTGGAAAAGAAACGTGAATCTGCTTCCCAGTCTTCGGCAGCTAGCCCTTATCCCGGAGATATGCCCCCGCCTGATTTCTTTTTGACTGAGACAGAGCGAGCGAACGCGGGGTTGTCAGAAACGGACACTCAGGCGAAGATTACCCCTGAGATATTGCAAGAACGGGAGGTGGTGCGTATATTGTTAAACTACGGCAGAGAGATGGCGGCATGGGAAGGCGACGGGGAGGTGCCGATAGCCCCTTATCTGCTGGGAAATATTGATGATGTGTCTTTTGATGACAAACCCAGTGCTATTATTGTGGAAGAATTTAAGAAGCAAGCGGAGAATTTTGAAATTCCCGAGGCGAAGTTTTTCTTCTCGCACACGGATAAAGAGGTGTCGGATTTAGCGATCGGTTGTATCGCCAGTCAATATGAGATTAGTCCGAACTGGAACAACGATAAAAATAAAATACATGTTCCCGAAGAGATTGAAAACCTAAAGCAACTGGTAACCGAGACGATATATCGGATTAAAAAACGTAAATTCGAAAAGGAAATGTATAAGATACGCGAAGAATTAAAGAAAGAACAGTCCGAAGATGATTTGCAGATTCTACTACATAAGTATTCCAAGTTAAAAGAAGCCGAGAAAATGTTAGGGCAGCTGCTTGGGAATACGATCGTGAAATAAGTGCTATAGATCGTTAAATTTGTTATGGCTAAACATTTAGATGCTGGAATTTGGGGGGAACAGCAGGCCGTTAGGTGTCTGCGGGAACGTGGATACGAGATCGTGTGTGTGAATTGGCGCTATAAGCACCTGGAAGTGGATGTGATTGCCAAAGACGAAGGTGTTTTAGTGTTTGTAGAGGTGAAGAGCCGTAACGATTGCCGGTTTGGTGAGCCCAAAGAATTCGTTGATTATAGAAAACAACGAAATCTTATCCGCTTAGCGGATGCTTATATCAGCTATACCAAATATCAAGGAGAGATTCGATTTGATATCGTATCTGTTTTTTTGAAGGAACGTAAAATTGAGTTAATTAAAGATGCTTTTTGGAGCAATTAGATGGTGAAATTAAGATTTTAGTTAGATGTGTAATAAATCGATTCGGACTGTTGTCCTTGCGCTTGCATTGGTGGTAGGAGGGTGTAAAACCCAAAAAGGAAAATTAGAATTTGTGATGCCTGAATCTGGCCAAAAGGTACTGTTGGGTGAACAGGTTAAGTTGAAACTCAACTTTTCAGAAGCTGCTATAGATTCGGTTATCTATTCGGTCGATGGCAACATTTTGGAGCGAAAGAAAGATACTTCGGGTGTGGTTTTGGATACGCAGCGGGTAGGATTGGGAGATCGTTCCATTACTGCAAAAGTATACGTGGCTGGTAAAGAAGATATCGCGTACAGCAATGTGACCGTCATACCTCCATCGGCCAAAAATTACGGTTTTGAAGTGGTAAATGTCTTTCCTCATGATGATAAGGCCTTTACACAGGGCTTGCAATATGAGGGTGGAATATTATACGAAACTACGGGTCGTACCGGAGAGTCTTCTCTGCGTAAGGTCGATCTTCAGACCGGAAAAGTGACAAAGATTGTCCCGATCGGCGATGAATATTTCGGAGAAGGGATGACTATAGCCGGAGATAAAATTGTGGTATTGACATGGCAAGAAAATGTCGGTTTCTTTTACAATAAAAACACATTTGAGAAAACGGGGTCCTTTAGTTACGGGAATAGTAAAGAAGGTTGGGGGCTAACGTATGATGGACAGCGATTGATCAAATCGGATGGTTCACATCTACTTTACTTTTTGGATCCTACGACTGGGAAAGAAACAGGTTCTATCGGCGTATATGATGAAAATGGGGCAGTTGATAACCTAAATGAATTGGAATATATTGATGGGAAGGTGTATGCAAATGTATACCAACAGGAGATTATAGTTGTTATTAATCCAGAAACGGGCGCTGTGGAAAGCAGGATCAACCTCGTGGGAATGAATACCGAAAACAGACAGCCCGTAGACAACGAATTAAATGGGATAGCATACGATGCCGTAGGGAAGCGACTTTTTGTAACAGGCAAACTGTGGTCGAAGTTGTATGAGATCAAGACGGTAGAAAGGTAATTTAGGAGTTAGGTACTAGAAATTAGGAGTTAGAAATTAGGTGTTAGAAATTAGGTGTTAGGAGTTAGAAAAGAAATCGAACTCCTAAAGCCTGCTGTCTAACTCCTAGTTATGGTAAAATGCTTTCTGCTTCTATAGAGAAATTGATCTTATCCTGTAACGGAATACGTTCTTTTTTTGCTTGTTCTTCCAATCTATCAGGGTATAGGATACCGTAGAGATGGTCTACTTCGTGTTGAAAAATCACGGACGTAAATCCCTCGACATTTTCTTCTATTATATTCCCTTTTTTATCCAGATACTGCAATCGTATGGCGTAACTACGCTGGACGTTCTCTTTTCTGTCGGGGATAGATAAACAGCCCTCTGCTCCCTCGCGTGTCAATTTGGAGCGCCAGATAATCTTGGGATTGATATAGAATTCAAACGGCTTGTCGTCTTTGTCAAAGCGCTGTACCCATATCACATTTTTATTGATCCCGACTTGGGGTGCTGCAATCCCGACGCCCGGATGAGTCGAATCTTGTACGGTCAGTAACATCCTGCGGGCCAGCGTTTCCAAAAGCGGAGCGTCGTATTTTATATCCGTAGATGACGCTTGTAATACGGCGAGTTCGTTTTCGTTTGTAATCTGGTATACACGAAATTTTGTTGTGGTATCATCCGATAAGATGAGCGCAGATTCTGTTTCGTTAAAATTTTTTGCATTAGCTTTATTCACGGGTCTTTCGTTTTTAGGGCCAATATATTTTTTTTCTCCAGCGAAGATAGCGATTGCCAGCGTATTTTCGGCAGACGGTTGCGGGCAGCGGTACCCCGAACTGTACGCACAGTATGGATTATACGCTCGGTTAAAATCAATCGTTATGCTGCCGTTCTTTATGTTCGATGCATCGAGCTCAAGGTATCTCCCGCCTTCATACGTCTGGTCGCCATTGGTGTCGTCCAAAAATGGTAGAAATAGGTAGTTTTTGTATGTGGGGTTCTTAAATAAGTCGACACTCTGGTAAATAGTAAGGGTATGGGCTTGGTTGTCAATGGTGAAGTGTAACAGCGAATGCCTTTTGTAAAGGTTGCTCGTGCCATCATAAGTAGGCATGCGAAAAGTGGGCTCAGCTTATAATAGTTCCAACTGAGCAACGACAACATATTTAGTATTCGCGGGATAGTAATCTAAATATTGGATGTTCTCTTTGCGAAGCGGGCCAAAATCATCTTTGAGAAACGCTTTTTTTTGCTGATTGCGGTAGTCCGCTAATGTGTTATATGTTTGCCCGAATCCCAAAATAGGAATTAAGCAGCAGATAAAAGTGTAAGCTATTTTCATTAACCGGTAGATTATATACCAAATTTATAGATTTTTATCTTCATTTGGTAATTGTACTTTTGTAAAAAAAAAGCATGGCTGGCGGTCGTACCAATAAGTGTGTAAAGATCCTTAACGTAACAACGACATTGGCAGCGAACCGTGGAAACGTATGTGTACATCGCAAAATGCATACGATGTCAATAAATTAACATTTTCAAGATATAAGAATGCGTATAATGGCTTTTGATTACGGTACGAAACGTATCGGGATAGCAGTAACCGACCCATTGCAGATTATTGCTACGGCGTTGACCACCGTGCATCCCGAAGAAATTTGGTCGTTTATCGACAACTACCTTCAGGGAGAAACGGTGGCGACCTTTGTGGTAGGTAAGCCTTTGCAGATGGACGGTTCTGATTCGGAATCTGCACAGCATGTATTGGGTTTTGTGCGGAAATTAAAAAAGACTTATCCGCAGATTCCGGTAGCCGAAATAGATGAACGGTTTACCTCAAAGATGGCCTCTGCTGCCATCGCACAGAGTGGCAAGAAAAAAAGTAAAAGACAAGAAAAGGGATTGGTGGATACTGTTTCGGCAACGATAATCCTGCAATCCTATATGCAAAAAAAAGAACTTTAGATATGGCACTTAAAGATATTTCATTTTTCTCCGAGGATATTGATTTTACGATCAAGGAGAAGCAAAAAGTACGCGAATGGATCGGAACAACAACCAAAAATGAGGGGTTCAAACGAATTTCAGAATTGAATTTTATTTTCTGCTCCGACGAATATCTCCTGGATATCAATAAGCAGTATCTTAATCATGATACCTATACCGATATTGTAACTTTCGATTCTTCAGAAGATGAAGACGTCATTGCGGGCGATATATTTATTTCTGTCGATCGTATACGCGAGAATGCCGGGAAATTCGAAGTAACAGATCGGGATGAATTGCACCGCGTTATTATTCACGGTGTGTTGCATCTTTGCGGTTATCACGACAAGAAAAAGGAAGATCGGGAACGCATGACGGAAAAGGAAAACGAATATCTTACGAAAAGAGGATTTTAAGAGTATCAAAACATTGTTACAGGCGGCGTAGTTTGATTTCGGAGGGGATTCTTTATTTTAGAAATCGTTCTAACATTAATAATTTTACGCGAACCTATGAAGATTACTTTTACTATTTTTTTATCGTTTTTTATTTCGGCGTTATCTGCACAGCAACAGGCACAGGGATGGTTAATTTACTTTGGCAATACGGCTATTAAATCAACGAAGTTTTCCATTCATCATGAACTGCAGCTGCGGGATTATCGACTGGGAGGTGATCACAACCAAACATTACTACGTGTAGGATTAGAGTATGCTGTCAAACCCTTCTTAAGTGTGACTGGAGGCTACGGTTTTATCTATACCGAAGCAGAGGATACACCCAATAATCCATTTGCTGAACACCGAATTTATCAGGAGGCTACATTTAAACATATTATTGACAGATTTTCTATTCGCCACCGCTTCCGTTTGGAAGAGCGCTTCATCGAAGATAGGAATTTTAGAGGACGTGGGCGGTATAGCTTATTTGTGGATGTGCCCCTTTCGAAAAGAGACTTAGGAAAAGGAGCTATTTACGCTGCTGTCTACGACGAAGTCTTTTTAAATATTTCGGACGATGATAAGCTAGATGCGTTTGATCGCAATAGATTGTATGGGGGAATTGGATATAAAATAACAGATAATCTGGGTGTACAAGTGGGGTACATGCGGCAAAATGTCGAAAAGCAACAAGCGACGAATCACGTGTTGCTTTCCCTACACCATCGTTTGAAATGGCAATAAAGAGGGGCGTTTTCGAGGAGTTATGGATTTTAAGGAAGGTTTAAATTTAGTCAATTTCTCTTGCCACTCGAGCCCGTGGCGGGGCTCTTCTTTTTACCTCAAAAAGAAGCAAAAACTCGTCGCTGTACCCATTTGCCACATTGGCTAGTGTCTCCTTCTACAATTGGCAAATGGCTAAGGCGACATTTGTTGGGTATGTAAGGATAGTGCGTTTATTCTTAAATATTACTTATACTTCAGCTGAATTTAAAAGGACTACCTAGGTCGATGTAGCGTTAAGAAAGCTTTTGGATTTGCGTTAAGAACAGATCTACGAAGTGCAACGGCTCAGAGCTGTTTAGTAAATCCAAAAGCTTTTAGCGTAACATTGACCCAGTCTAGACTCTTTGCTTCTTTCTCGTCAAAGGAGAAAGAAGAAGCCCTGCCACGGCCAGTGGCGGAAAGCCAGTGAAGGGGACATTTCAAATTGATTAAAAATAGGTTCGTTTTTATTATCCCGTCACTATTACGCCTGATCTGCTAACAAACAACAAAGGACTACAAAATGTAGCCCTTTGTTATGTGTGCCGAATTTCGAATTAAAATCTTTCGAATTGCGAAAAGAAAAAATTACCCTCAATTTGGGCATTCTCGTCAGAATCTGAACCGTGAACAGCATTCGCCTCGATTGATTGTGCATATTTGTTACGAATGGTGCCTTCAGCAGCATCAGCAGGATTGGTCGCTCCGATCAATGTGCGGAAATCTTCCACAGCATTGTCTTTTTCCAAAATAGCAGCTACAATGGGGCCAGAAGTCATGAAATTAACGAGCTCACCATAGAAGGGTCTTTCTTTGTGTACTGCGTAGAAATTTCCTGCTGTTTCGGAGCTTAATTGGATATATTTCAGTGCTATAATTTTGAAACCTCCAGCGATAATATCGTTTAAAATCGCGCCGATGTGTCCATTTGCGACTGCATCTGGTTTTATCATCGTAAATGTTCTATTTGTTGCCATACCGTTAAATTTTTGCAAAGGTATGAAAAGTAAAAAATAAAAGATTAAAAATCAAAAGTTAATTTCATTTCGTATGAAATACCTATCTAATTGCTAACTTTGTAGATATGTCTAAGAATCTACAGGTAACGATCGATAAAGACTCCGGATTTTGTTTTGGGGTTGTCTATGCTATTGATATGGCTGAAGAAATCCTTGAAGAAGATGGATATTTGTATTGTTTGGGGGATATCGTACACAATGACGAGGAGGTGGCAAGGTTAAAAGCGAAAGGCCTTCGGATTATTGGTCATGAAGCTTTGCCAAGTTTACAAAACGAAAAAGTGTTGATTCGCGCGCATGGTGAAGCCCCCGAAACGTACCAGGTTGCCTTGGAGAATAATATTACATTAATAGATGCTTCCTGTCCGGTGGTTTTAAAACTTCAGAACCGGATCAAGACATCCCACGATGACAATGAGAAAATCTTGATTTTTGGGAAACATGGACATGCAGAAGTGATTGGTTTGCAGGGGCAAACTAATAATCAAGCGTTGGTATTCCAAGATATTGATGAACTAGATGAGGTAGAATTACCCCCTTCTTTTACGCTGTATAGTCAAACTACCAAAAGTGTAGACAAGTTCTACGCAATCAAAGAAGAATTGATCAATAGAGGATACGAAGTTAAGGCCAATGATACGATCTGTCGCCAGGTCTCCAATCGGTATGAAGATTTGGGTGATTTTGCACGACAATATGACAAAGTACTTTTTGTTTCGGGTAAGAAATCCTCGAATGGGAAGGTCCTATATGATGTGTGCAAAGCAGCAAATTCCAATTCCTACTTCATTTCAGCGTCGGACGAGATAGAATCTTCTCTTTTTCAAGAGAATGAAACGGTTGGAATCTGTGGAGCGACATCTACCCCCATGTGGCTTATGAAAGAGGTGAAACATGTCCTCGAAAGTTTATAATAGGTCATGTGATCTTCATATTCTAATATAGCGCATCTTATATGGTGTAAAATTTGATTATTTTTGTGCTTAAATGAGTAAGAGAGCTATTAAAGGCGTACTATTGGTACAGTTGGGTACACCCGACTCCCCTAAAACCGCGGACGTACGAAGATATTTGACAGAGTTTTTGATGGATGGTAGAGTGATCGATATTCCCCGTTTAGGGCGAAATCTACTTGTTAAAGGCGCCATTGTTCCAAAGCGTGCTGCGCAATCAGCTGCTACATACGCAACGATATGGGACGAAACAAATGGCTCTCCACTGATGTACTACAGCCTGTTGCAACAACAGATGCTTCAGGAAGAATTGGGGGAAGAATATCACGTCGAATTGGCCATGCGTTATCAAAATCCTTCCATAGACTCGGCCTTGCAAAGAATGCAAAGCATGCGCTTAGAATCTATTCGGGTTATTCCGCTATTTCCACAGTATGCTTCTGCTACCTCTGGCTCTGTTATTGAGAAGGTTATGGAGATCATGCGAACATGGCCCTATTTTCCACATGTTTCCTTTGTCAACAGTTACTGCGAAGATGCAGATATGATTGATACGTTTGTAGATCATGCGTTGCGGCATGATATTGCGGCGCACGACCATATTTTATTCAGTTACCATGGTCTTCCCGTGCGTCAACTGGGTAAAGTGGATCCTACGGGCAACTTAGTCTGTCCGGAAACGGGATGTGACTCCTGCAAGATGGAGACAAATGTGTTCTGCTACTTGTCACAATGTTATGGGACAACCCGGGCGATTGCCAAAAAGTTGAATTTGAAGGAAGATCAGTATACCGTCTGTTTTCAGTCACGCCTTGGAAAGACCCCGTGGATTCAGCCGTACACCTCAGATACATTACACGATTTGGCGAGTAAAGGCGTTAAAAAACTATTGGTATTCAGTCCTGCTTTTGTATCTGACTGTATCGAAACGATCGATGAAATTCAAGTGGAGTATGCCAATGAATTTAAAGCATTGGGGGGTGAACAGGTAACTATGGTGGAAAGTTTGAATGACGATCCAAAGTGGATTCGGGCGCTAAAGCAACTAGCGCTTAATAATTAAAATAAGAAAAACTATGTTGATTTTCAACGCAATATTATTACTGGCATTTGATTTTTATATTTTTTTTGCATTACGTGCGACGAAGATAAAATTTGTGCATACCAAATGGTTTACGGTACTCTGGTGGGGCTATTCCATTAGCCTTTTACTCGGACTAATTGTAGCTGCCGAATTTAGCATTCCATTGGCGTATCGTTCGGTTGTGTTAGTGGCATTTTTTATGACAGCGGCCTGTAAATTTATATTTATTCTTATTCTTTTGATTGATGATATACGTAGAGGGGGGATATGGATAGCACGTTTATTTAAGCCATTGCAGAAAATGACAGTTGCTGAGCACACCGCCGTGCTGGATGAACCTCTTCCCGAACGACCTAAGCATGGGATCTCCCGCTCGGAGTTTTTGACGAAATCAGGTTTAGTGGTTGCTTCCTTACCGCTATTCCCGTTATCTTGGGGCGTAATATCAAGCGCGTACGACTACCGTATCAGACGACAAAAATTGGTTTTACCGAATTTGCCAAAAGCTTTTCACGGAATGAAACTAGCACAGATATCAGATGTTCACTCCGGATCGTTTTATAATCACAAGGCCGTATTAGGCGGCATAGAGATGTTGCTTGGTGAAAAACCCGATATGATATTCTTTACCGGGGATTTGGTGAATAATGTAGCATCTGAAATGAGGGATTACCAAGATATATTCTCTAAACTAAAAGCGGATTTAGGTGTCTTTTCTACGTTGGGTAATCACGATTATGGGGATTATTATTACGGTAAAGAAGATAGTGCAGAAAAGCAAAAAAATCTACAGCGCCTAATTGAAACGCAAAGAATAATGGGGTGGGATCTGCTAATGGATGAAAACCGTACCATTAAAGTAGGGAATGAGGAGATTTCGGTAGTGGGTGTTCAAAACTGGGGTACGGGTCGTTTTCCCAAGAAAGGAGATCTAACGAAAGCCTTAGTAGGAACAGAAGATAAAGCGGTAAAGTTACTTTTATCGCATGACCCCTCACATTGGAGAGCACAGGTGCTCGATACCGATGTAGATGTGATGTTTGCCGGTCATACGCATGGTATGCAATTCGGCGTACGAGGCGAACATTTTCAGTGGAGTCCGGCTAAGTTTATTTATAAGGAATGGGCCGGTTTATATAAAGAGGACAATAAGCAGCTTTACGTTAATACGGGTTATGGTTTTCTAGGATATCCCGGGAGGGTAGGAATTTTGCCCGAGATTACTATTTTTGAATTAGTGACGGGGTAGCCGTAAATCTTGGTTGTCCTGATCCGCTTAATTTGTGGCATAGCGCAGCGTTTGTTCGATGCTAAATCCCAATTTTTATTCGACTTTTAAAGGGATCACTAAAACAAATACATTTAAATTTTCGGTATTTTTATCATAATGTAGTGAGCCACCATGTAACTCTGCAAAGGAATAGGCAAGGGCTAATCCCAATCCCGAACCTTTTATCCGGTAATGGGAGGAGGCGCGTTTAAAGGGTTTGAAAATTTGCTGTACCTCTTCTTCCGTGAGAAGTACGCCATCATTCTTGACTTCAATCTGAAAGGTATCGTTCGTAGACTGTTTACGAAGGTGGATAATTAGGGTGTTATCGGCATACTTAATAGCATTGGATAACAAATTCGATAGGATCTTATAAATAGTTTCTATGTCAATATGTGCTTCCAACTCTTCGTCTATATCAGTGTGAAGTCTCAGCCTTTTGCTTTCTATCAACGGAGCGAATTCTTGCAATGCGACGTATATGAGGTCGCTGATCTTTTGCAGTTGAAGTTGTAGGGAAAACTCGCTGCTTTCTATCTTTCTAAAATCAAGCAGGTTGTCGGTCAACGTAAGGAGCTTTTCCGTGTTTTGATGAATACTGTGTAGCCATTTGTCTGTTTTCGCGGTATCGGCGCCCTGAAGGATTTTTTCTAGAGGAGCTTTTATCAGCGTCAATGGAGTTTTGATATCATGCGTAATACGCATAAAGAAATCCATCTTGGCTTTATAGAGTTCTTGTTCTTTATGGTTCTTGATGACTTCAAGACGACGCCTGTTTTTTTCCTTTATACGATTATCATAGATAGACGCCGCAAAATATATGAACAACACCATTAGAATGAGATATACAACGAATGCAGGTGTGCTAGCCCAAAGTGGGGGTTTAATTCTGATTTGTACGTGCTTCTCGTCGGATATAGGGGCACCATTGGCGTCGGTTGCTACCACTTCAAATCGATACTTCCCAGGGGGAACCTTGGTGAAATTTGCTTTACCATTGTTACGTAAAAATGTCCACGCCGTATCAAGTCCAACCAATCGATAGCGATAGGAAGTCGACTTGGCGGATACAAAATTTAACGCTGCAAAATCGATACTTATTGTAGATTCATCATGATTCAGTTCAATCTGGTCCGTATAGATAACAGATTGGCTGAGATTTCCATCTCTTCCGCCGATGCTTAGCTCCCGTTGATGTGTTTGGATCCCTGTAATGAATACCGGTGCGCGCAAATTCGTGTTAAAATGCTCGGTCATCAGTTGTGGATTAAAACGTATTAAACCACGTGAGGAACCGAAATAAATATAACCTTTGCTATCCTTGAATACAGAGTTGTAATTGAACTGAAGACCAAGTAATCCCAGTTCAGTATCGAAAAGGTCAATCGTATGCTTATGAATATCCATTTTAACAAGGCCGCGTGAGGTACTTATCCATAGATTTTCATCGCTGTCTTCTTGAAAACCAAAGATCAGGTTGCTGGGAAGACCATCTTTTTTAGTGATTCGACGGAACTTATTTGTCTTTTCATTCCAAAGTGCTATCCCGTTTTCAGTAGCAGCCCAGATATTTCCTTTTGAATCTTGGAATACCCGATTGACGCGATTGCTATTGAGTGATTGATTATCTTGCGGGTTATGGACAAATCGGATACGAGAACCGGTAGTTGGGGATAGTTTAAATAGCCCATCGCGCCAAGTCGTCAGCCAGAGGTTTCCGGTTTTATCTTCGTAGATAGAGGTGTACCAAATGTGCCGTTGCATATGCTTTATCGGTTGAAACCGATCTTCACCGGGAAAGAATTCGTATGCCCCACGCGATGTAGCCAATAGGATTCTTCCTGAACGGGTACGGTAAATCGAGAATACAAAATTATCACCCAATTCTCCGTGTGTATTTTTATTGTTAAAATGTTTGATTACTTTCTTTGTACGGACGTCGACGACATCCATACCCTGATGAAATGTGCCGACCAAAAGGCTGTCTCCGGCAAGAGCCAACCCATGGATGTTGCTGTGCGCCAAATGTGCATTTTGATCTAAGGTAAAAAAACTGTTTTCTCGCTGATTCCATACGGTGAGTCCATGATCTTCTGTTCCTATCCATAAATTATGGTAGCGATCTTCGACAATTTCCCGTATTGCATGCCCTTGAATGGAATTGGCTGTAGACCTTGGGAAAATTTTCTCAAAGTACGTATGTTGTAGATGATAATATTGAATACCACCAAAATAGGTGCCCACCCACATGCCACCCTGATGATCCTTGGAAAGCGTGTAAATCGCGTTATCGGTAAGGCTCCAAGGGTTGTCTTTTTCATGTTGCAATTTACTATAATGATTATTGGTTATATTATAAATGAAGAGACCTGCTTCTGATGCCACCCACAGCGACGTATCGGTAACCTGCAATATATCGCGGATGTACAAGGGGGTAGATGGAGATGGACTAGCAATGACCTGACTAATCGTTTGTTCTTTCTTGGCATATTTAAACAATCCTTCTTTGGAAGTCCCTATCCAGATATTACCTTCTCGATCAACGAATAGTTTCTTGATCTCTGTTGGAAGGGAAGTAGTAGTGGGTAGTGGATACCGTACGTTTTTTGCAAGAGAAATAAGATGTTTACCAACACCTATCCATACATTATTGTCTCTGTCGAAACAAAAACTGGATACCAGATGTTGCTTAGATTCTGTTTTTCGTTCCAGATGCTTCTTGTCGGTATCGTAACAAAAAAGCTCATTGTTTGCGATAAACCAAATATTGCCTACGTGATCTTCTTCAATTTTTACGATTTCTCTTTTATGAACCTCTTTTAAAGTGGTGAAATGTTCGCTTTTCGGGTCAAAGATGTACACGCCCTGATCTGTGCCTATCCAAAGCATTTTATCCCGACTAACAGTAATGCTGTGAATGAAGTTGCTCCCAAGACCATCTTCTTTTTCGGTGTCTGCGTAAAAATGCTTAAAGTTATATCCATCAAATCGATTCAAACCATCGCGTGTACCGAACCACATAAAGCCGTCTTTATCTTGTGCACTGCATAAAATAGCATTGTTTGATACACCGTTTTCTACTTGATAATGGTTGAAGTAATATAATTGCGCATCGGCTTTGTGAAAAGGAATAAAGAGTGTAACAAGTAAAGTAGTATATAATGATGCCAACAACCTATGAATTCTCATGAATGATACAATTTTGGTTTATTTTGAATAAAAAGGACAATTTTTTGCAAGCCTTAATTTTAAACTTTGCGTCAGCTGATTTACAATTCAGTGGTGTCCGATCGGTAGGTGTTATTTAATCATCAAATTGTGATTCAATAATACGTATCCGATTACAATTATAAGCAAACTTAGATAAATCGTGTTGAATAGAAATATAAATTTAATGAAGAAGATGAAATCGCTTAGGTCGATGTTGGGGAAAAGTATGTATAGCATTTTTTTGCTCCAATCGCTGGGAGGAATACTTTTTCTTTCCTCTTGTCAGATTTTTGATCAGAAAATAGATAGAAACGAGTACGAGGTTTCTAAAATGAAACAATTTACTAATCCGGTATTCGAACCTATTTTGGCCGATCCTACTGTAATTAGGGACGAGGATGCAGGGCTGTTTTACGCGTACGGTACCGAAGATAATTGGGGGGATGGGAAAGGCAACCGATTGATGCCGATCCTGCGGTCAAAGGATCTGATTAATTGGCATTATGTCGGTGATGTTTTTGCGAAAAAGCCGAACTGGAAACACCACGGGGGATTATGGGCGCCAGATATTAATAAAATCAATGGGAAGTACTATCTTTATTATTCGTATTCGCTCTGGGGAGATTCAGATCCTGGTATTGGACTAGCTATTGCCGATAAGGCGGAAGGTCCTTTCGAGGACAAAGGTAAATTGTTTACAACGCGTGAAATCAACGTTCCCAACTCGATCGATCCGTCTTTTTATGAAGAAGATGATGAGAAATTTCTATTTTGGGGAAGTTTTGGCAACGGAGCAGCGCAAGGAATACACGGAATTCCATTGGCCAAAGATGGGGCAAGTGTACCCGATCTCACCAAGAAATTCAAAGTAGCGGCCGGTGATTGGGAAGCAGCGATGATCCATAAGCGAGCAGGGTATTATTATTTTTTTGGATCCAAAGGAAGTTGCTGTGAGGGTGCCAATAGTGAATACCATGTACTGGTTGCTAGATCGAAATCCTTGAAAGGTCCTTATCTCGATAAAACCGGACGGGATATCAACGAGCGTGGTGCCGGAACGGTGCTACTGAGAGGGAATGAATGGATGGTCGGACCTGGTCATCATAGCAAGATTATCAAGGATGATGAAGGCACGGACTGGCTACTGTATCATGCCATTCAAAAGGATGAAGCAAAAGTTTCAAGTGGCGCAAGTAGGCGTGTATTGATGTTGGATAAAGTAGTGTGGACGGATAGTTGGCCGATTATTGGACAAGGTGTTCCAACGCAGCAGTCGGATGTTGTTCCTGTATTTAAAAATTAATGAATGATGAAACCGAGATGTAAAATGGTATTGCTGAATGGGGAAAGTATTTTTACATCGAGCTCTCATCAACCGTTGAAAAAAAATTATAAAATGATGAAACCGAGATGTAAAATGGTATTGCTAAATGGGGAATGTGTTTTTACATCGAGCTCTCATCAACCTTTAAAAATAAATTATAAAATGATGAAACCGAGATGTAAAATGGTATTGCTAAATGGGGAATGTGTTTTTACATCGAGCTCTCATCAACCTTTAAAAATAAATTATAAAATGATGAAAATAAGTGTTATTTTGATGTTGTTGATATGCAGTTTATCTAGCATTTCCACGGGTTTTGCACAGTCAAACAACCCCTTAGAGGTCGCGTTCGGTGATCCGTTTATCGTGTATGACGAAACCTCAGACCGCTACTATATGTATGGTACCGGAGGTGTAGAAAATGGATTTATGGCCTATGCTTCCGATGATCTAAAGAATTGGGAAAGCCAGGGAACGGTGTACACCGCGAAACAGGATAAATCATGGGGAACAAAGGACTTTTGGGCTCCCGAGGTGTATAAGCGCAATGGCAAGTTCTATATGTTCTACAGCGCGCATTGGAAAGAAAATCCAACGAACGAACTGGAAAACTACCGTATTGGCATAGCCGTGTCGGATAGTCCTACAGGACCATTTATAGATGTGACAGGTGCTCCATTGTTTGATCCGGGATATCCTGTGATAGATGGCAATGTTTATTTTGGAGAAGATGGTAAACTGTATCTGTATTATTCCAGATGCTGTTATAAAAATCCGGTACAATCGGAAATTGCAGATTGGGCTAAACAACAAGGGTTATTTCAGGAAATTGAAGAAAGTTGGATCTACGGCGTGGAGCTTGCCGCAGATTTTTCCAAGATTGTTGGCGAGCCCAAGTTATTACTGCGTCCTCCAGTATCAATGAAAGATAAGCAGTCCGAATGGGAAAGTCGGTCAGTAACTTCACGCGAGGTAAACAGAAGATGGACAGAAGGTTCTTATCTTTTTAAAAAAAATGATGTATATTACATGATGTATTCGGCAAATCATTTTGGTGGCGAAAATTATGCAGTAGGTTATGCAACTTCCAAACATCCCCTGGGACCTTTCGAGAAGTCTGCTAGTAATCCGATTCTGCAAAAAAATATCCATCAGGGTGGTGTCGTATCTGGTACGGGACACAATAGCATACTGAAAGATAGAGATGGGAAATTATGGTGTGTATATCACGCGCGAACTAAGGAAACGGGTAATGAGCGGCTGGTGTTTTTAGATGCGTTGGAGATTTTGCCTAATGGACAATTAGTGGTACACGGACCGACAGTTAAGCCCTAATGCGCTAGGAATACTGGTTTTTTTTAATCAGACTTCCTTAAATTATACAACCGGTAAAAATAAAAGGTATCATAGAATGAACAGAAAAGATTTTTTAACAGCTTCTGCTATCATTGCAGCTTCTACAATGTATTCCCCATCTCATGCATTCGCGTTAGTAGATGAAAAAATTAGGGTGGGGCTAATTGGTGCGAATGGAATGGGATGGGCAAATTTGAATGCCCTGTTGAAAGACAATAGGGTAGTCTGTACGGCCTTATGTGATGTGGACGAAAATGTTCTTCAAAAACGTTCGGATGAATTGGCGCAACGCGGTATAACTGTAAAGCGATATATCGATTACAAAGAACTCCTACAGGATAATGTGGTTGATGCTGTCATTATTGCAACACCAGATCATTGGCATACGTTACAGATGGTAGATGCCGTAAATGCCGGAAAACATGTATATGTAGAGAAACCTATTGGAAATTCAATTAGAGAATGTGAAGTGATGGTAGCTGCTGCACAGCGTAATAAAAGTATTGTGCAAGTCGGACAATGGCAACGCAGTCAGCAACATTTTCGAGATGCTATCGATTTCGTCCATTCCGGAAAACTGGGTAAAATACGATTGGTTAAAGCATGGTCATATGTGGGGTGGAAGAAGAGTATTTTGCCTAAACCAGACGGATTAGCACCCGATGGCGTTCATTACGACAAATGGCTGGGCCCGGCTAGGACTAGACCGTTCAACCCAAATAGATTTCATTTTGAATTTAGGTGGTTTTGGGATTACGCGGGGGGATTGATGACAGATTGGGGAGTACATATGTTGGATTACGCATTGCTAGGAATGAAAGTGTCGGATCCAATATCCGTAATGGCTACCGGAGGCAAGTTCGCTGATCCAAACGGTGCTGCAGAAACTCCGGATACCCTGACGGCTGTGTATCAGTTTGATGATTTTAATATTCAATGGGAACATGCATTAGGCATAGATTTGGGACCATACAATAGAACACATGGAGTAGCATTTATTGGAAATAACGGCACCCTGATTCTAAACCGAGAAGGTTGGGAAGTTATTCCGGAAAAAGAACATATACAGGCCGTTCCCTTGCAGAAATCTTCCGACAACGGACTGGAAAAGCATATGGTTAATTTTGCCGACGCGATAACGAAAAAAGATGCAACGAAACTGAACGCTCCAATTGAGGTGGGGGCACATATTGCTATCTTTTCACAAATGGGAAATATTGCATACCGAACCGATAAGAAATTGTTCTGGGACAAGAACCAACGGAAATTCACGGATAAGGAAGCAAATAAATATTTAGTGTCGCAATATCACAACGGTTACAAATTGCCAAAGGTATAGTACATTTCGTCATAGCGATGTGGCGATCTTTACGTTTTTAACGGAAGCTTGCCTGCATACCGCAGGCAAGCTTCACTATGGTACCAGCATCCTACCCCTCTTTACTTAACCTTTGAATCAGTATATTCTTTCGGAGAGACACCAAATTGTTTTTGAAAATTTCTCGTAAAATGAGAAGAAGAATTGAATCCTACCATAGTAGATATTTCATAAATTTTTAATTCACCTTCGACCAGTAGATCGGCTGCTTTTTTTAGTCGTGTTATGTTGATGAGTTCATTAGGAGAAAGGTTTGATATCCCTTTGATTTTTCGATATAATGTAGGGCGACTCATATGCATATGATCGGCCAGCATATCAACACATAAACTTTGTTCTGAAATGTTTTCTATAATGAGGGTGTTGAGTTTTTCAAGGAAAGTCTGATCGGCCTTATTCAAGGCAATACTGTTCAAGGGTACTAAGGGCGATTTGCTGTAATGCTCCCGAACATGTTGTCTGTTGCGCAATAAACTGTCAATCTGCGCCTGTAGAAAAGAAGGAGAAAACGGTTTTTCGATATAAGCGTCAGCACCGTATTTTAGCCCTTCAATTTTAGATTGTAAATTGTTTTTCGCCGTGAGCATAATAAAGGGAATATGACTGTAGCTAAGGTTTTCTTTCAGACGGGTGCACAATTCGTAGCCATCGACATAGGGCATCATAATATCGCTTACGATAAGGTCTACATGTTGTTCGACGATAAAGTCTAATACCTCTTGGCCATTGTTAGCTTTGACCACATCATAATGTTCGCCCAGATCGTCCGCAAGAAAATCTAAAATATCTTGATGGTCATCTGCAACAAGTACAGTGAAACGTGTGGTAGCATTATTATACATAGGGCGTATAGATTGGTATTGTTTGTACGAATATAACGATTTTTTTTAAATCGTTATAACCTTTAAGATGCCTGTATTTATTTGAAGCCCTTGACGAGACGATTTAATGATTTAATGAGACAAAATGTCAACAAGTTGGTTTGAATATTTGATAAATTTAAAAATTCGTTGACTGATAGTAAACCAAATTGTAATAGAAGTGATATTTACTCTCGCTCATTCAAGAAGGTAATAAAAATCATGATTATTAAGATATTTAACGAACCTGTACGAATCAGGCCGTATGTGTAGATAAAAGAAACTAAACTTAAATAACAACAACAAATATGATGAAAAAAACTATTGCCATTGCCGTTGTGCTAGCCGCTACATTATCAGAAAGTTTTTCCCAGCAATGGAAGCCTGCTGGCGAAAAGATACTGACGTCCTGGGGAGAAAAACTCGACGCTACAAGACCTCATCCGGAGTATCCGCGGCCACAGTTAGTACGTAAAAATAATTGGCAGAATTTAAATGGTTTATGGAAATATGCCATTACAGCTAAAGATCAAAAGGAGATACCGAACACATGGGAAGGAAATATATTGGTACCTTTCGCAGTGGAGTCTGCATTATCTGGAGTAGGAAAAGAGGTAGGAAAAGATAAAGCGCTTTGGTATAATAATGAAATCAGTCTAGATCTCAAAGTCGATAAAAACAATGCTATTCTCCATTTTGGAGCTGTTGATTGGCAATGTGACCTGTATGTAAACGGTAAATTGGTGGGGCGTCATGAAGGTGGGTTTAATCCTTTTTCATTTGATGTGACCTCATTTCTTAAAAAAGGTAAAAAGCAAAATATCGCACTACGTGTGTGGGATCCGACAAGCGACGGCCCACAGCCACGTGGAAAGCAGATCAATAACCCACACGGTATTTGGTATACACCAGTTACAGGTATTTGGCAGACTGTATGGATAGAATCTGTGCCAAGAACCTATATCGTGACGACAAGACATACACCAGATGTGGATGCCAAAGCATTGCATTTCGAAGCGCAGGTAGAAGGCGCGCAACAAGGTGATCAGATCGTAGTAGAAGCCTATGATGGAACTGCTAAGATCGCCGAAGCGAATACTTCTATTGGTTCTGCACTTAAACTCGCAGTCCCACAAGCGAAATTGTGGTCACCAGATAGCCCAAAACTTTATGACTTGAACATCAAGGTGTTAAGAAAAGGCAAGGTAGTCGATGAAGCTAAAAGTTATTTCGCGATGCGGAAAATTACGATGAAACCAGACGAAATGGGCATTCAGCGCATGTACTTGAATGATAAATTTGTATTCCATTATGGTCCGCTAGATCAGGGTTGGTGGCCAGACGGCCTGCATACAGCTCCTTCTGATGAAGCGTTGAAGTTCGACATCATCAAGACCAAGGAGATGGGTTTTAATATGATTAGAAAACACATCAAGGTGGAGCCGGCTAATTGGTACCGCTATTGCGACAGCATCGGTATATTGGTATGGCAGGATATGCCAAGTGGCGATCTCGGAGGAAATGTGTGGGATATGCAGCCTGGTAAGATATCCGGAGGCCTCCACGATAAAGTTCGTTCACCCGAGTCGGAAGCAATATACCGTAAAGAATGGAAAGCTATTATGGATGTACTGCATAATTATCCAAGTATAGTAGTTTGGGTGCCATTTAACGAAGCTTGGGGACAGTTTAAAACGAAGGAAATTACGGAATGGACGATGAAACAAGACCCTTCCCGTATTGTGAATAGCGCAAGTGGTGGTAATTTTGCTTACACCGGCCATATGCTCGATATCCACAATTATCCAGATGCGGCGATGCCTGATCCACAGATCTTTGGTAAAGATTATATATTGACATTAGGTGAATTTGGTGGATTGGGCCTCCCCGTCGATGGGCACACTTGGCAACAAAAAGATAACTGGGGATACCAGTCTTTTAAAAGCAAAGAAGAACTGAAAAAAAGATACGAAGAGGTCGTTGCTAATTTAGCTAAGCTTATCCCACTAGGACTTTCCGCCGGTGTTTATACGCAAACAACGGATGTAGAAGTAGAAACGAACGGGTTGATGACGTATGACCGTAAGGTAATCAAAATTTCGGAGTCGGATCTAAAAAACATACACCAAAAGTTGTATGATGCAAAGATAGGTAAGTAAAGATAAGGGCGGGTCTCTCGACCTGCCCCTACTAAATTATAGATGGGTTTCATCCACAAGAAACAATGTCGAAGCAATATGATCGGCAACTAACTTCCCGGTTGAAGTAAGCCGTATGACATGATCCGCTAACTCAACTTCCTTTTTTTCAACAAATTGCCTTACTTCTTTTTCAAGATAGTTTCTGGCGTCGATGCCAAATTCGTTTTTTACCTTATTTAGATCAATGCCCCACATGGTGCGAAGGGACGTCATAATGTATTCGTTGACACGATCTTCTAACGACAATTGTTCTGTCTCGATATGCAACGGACCCTCCGCAACGCCTGCAATGTATTTCGCATTATTAGCGACATTCCAGGCACGTGAAGTACCATTAAAGGAGTGAGCGGACGGGCCAATGCCCAAATAATGTTTGCCTCTCCAATAATTGGTGTTGTGTTGGGCGTATTTACCCGGTTTTGCAAAATTAGAGATTTCGTAGTGCTCAAAACCATTAGCGATCAGGGTATCAATCAACATTAGCATCTGTTCTGCACTTTGCGCTTCATTTAGAGAGGCCGTTTTTCCTTGTTTGATAAAGTAATCTAAAGCCGTACGGCTTTCAACGGTCATCGCGTAGGAAGAAATATGTGGAATGTCAAAATCGATCAATCTTTGCATGTTGGATGCCCATTTCTCATCGGTGAGTAACGGATAGCCATAAATCAGATCGCAGGTGATATTTTCAAAGCCAGCATCCTGTACACGCATGATGGATGAAGCGGCTTCCGCAGCGTTATGGGCGCGGTTCATCCATTTTAGATCTTCTTCGTAAAAGGATTGAATACCGATGCTAAATCTATTGATGGGTGTATTACGCAATGCGCGAACCTTAGTCTTATCTAGATCATCTGGGTTTGCCTCCAGGGTAATTTCCGCATCGGAGGCAATTTCGAAATAAAGTCCTACTTGATCGATCAGTTGGCTGATCTCATCCGCTTCCAATACCGAGGGAGTACCGCCACCAAAGTAGATGGAGTGTAGTTCCTTATCTTCGAGATAGGAGGCGCGTATTTCCAGTTCTTTTTGCATAGCTTTTAAGACGTCTGCTCTATACTTTAGGGAAGTGCTGAAGTGAAAGTCGCAGTAGTGACAGGCCTGTTTACAAAATGGAATATGGAAATAGATCATAGCCGTAAAGGTAAGCTAAAATTCGAACCTTTTTCTGACCTTCTTCGTGCCAGCTTCGCCTTTTCTTCGGCTGTCCGTCGGCTGCCCTTTGGCTATTCTTCAATTCAAGTACGAAGGATATGGGATAGAACCCCAAGGCTTGATCGAATGATTGTCAAGGTATAGCCGAAGCTGTCCCGAAGTTGTATCCTACTTATCTCGAAGCTAATACGATGTATATACGAACTTGAACGGACTTAAGCGGACTTTAACGGACTTGAGCGGACTTCGAATTGCTTTGGGACTGATTTATTGGATCTACTAGCAAACCTTATCGGCCAGAATTTCGGAAGGATAGGCGAAATAACTATTTGTTACAGTGAACTAACTAAAGTTACAAGATTTTGTTTTCTTTTCGTAGAAAGATTTCTGATTTTTTTATTTAAAACTCACTTCGTTTGTTTATAAGGCATTAATTGTTAAATTCGTACGACCAGTCTGCTTGTGATTACCATTTATTTTAACTGCTAAAAGATGGAAGAATTTTTCAACAAATATATTGCCAAGAAGTTTCGTAAGAGAGGAGGTATTAGGGACGGTGTACTCTTACCCGAAAGAGCAGTTGCACAAGGTACGCTTAAACCTTCTGCAGTTCCGCAAAGCGGTGCGAAATGGGAATAAATTCGCCAATGTCTATCCCTGATTGAAGTTCCGATGTATACAGCAGTAGTGGTTCCGATCGTATTTATGTAATTTTATTGCTAATCCACGATATCGGAATATTTTTCATGTTGTCGTGTATTGATGAACTGTTGGAAAAATAAAAGCTATGTCATATCCTTTCTTGCTTCATATTCTATCCTGCGGAAGCTCTTTTTTGCTTTCTGTGCTTTTGATGCTAAATTTTACGAAGGTGAACCGAGCGGCAAATGTGATGCTTGGGATATCCGCTTTACTCGTTAGTCAGGTATTTTTGCAGCTAGCGATAGAACATAGAGCAACTTCCGGGTTACATATCGATCTAATACCCTGGCTCGAGATCGGCCGTTGGGCCATATTTCCTAGCTTTTTCCTAGCCGTTCGACGGTATATCAAGCCAAGTTATAATACGTTATATGATTTAGTCCACTATATTCCGACTGCTTTCCTGGTCGTATTGTTATTTCAGCACCTTACATTTCCTCCACTATTTGTTTGGATTATCCGATACTTTTTTTATATGCAACTGTTGGGGTACGGAATTTCGAGTCTTCGTTTATTGATTCGGCATGCAAAAACCGTGAAGGGGTTTTCTTCACAGAAGGATGCGGTGGATTTAAGGTGGATCACCAAGCTTCTTTTAATAATGGCCGGCATGGGTACACTTAAATTTTTAGCACAGCATTTTTCCTTTTCTCCCTATCTGACTGCTCCGTTATATCTGGTGCTGATTATATATTTTGCCTTTCATGCCTTGTCCCAACAGGCAATTTATCCTGTTAAAGATAAAAATGTTCAAGAATTAAGAAATGCGATAAAGGTGCACACGACAAGAGATAAGGAACGACTGACCGCTGAACAACTGGTATTGTTCACGGAAAGATTGCTTTTGCTGATACAGCACGAACATACATATCTGGATCCGCAGGTCAATCTGCCTTCCCTGGCGCAGACAATTGGATTATCGATTCATGAATTGTCTTATGTGTTGAATGCCGGACTCGGGAAAAATTTTTATCAGTTTATTAATGAATATCGAATCGAAGAGGCCAAGAGTCTGCTCAAAGAGTCGGTTCATTCCAATTACGATATACAGGAGATTAGTATCCGTGCAGGTTTTAATTCGAAGACTACTTTTTATACTACGTTTAAAAAATCTGTAGGGCTCACCCCAAAGCAATACATAGAGGAAGCTAGATCAAAAGCCTAGTTATTTATTTCAGCTTTATCCAGCCGAACCGTTTGTACATCTATCCGGCGTATAATTGTCCTTATTATTTGATGAGACTATCCTGAGTGTAATATTAGGTATGCTTATGATCGCTTTGTCGCCATGAAAAAACAAATTATTGTGACAAAACCATCATGATTTTCAGAATAGTAAAATAATAAGATAATCATGATTGCTTTGTCACCATTAAAAAACAAATTATTATGACAAAAAAAACGGTATTAGCTTTCAGTCTGCTCTTTGTAGCAGGTATGAGTAAAATGTATGTGAATGCTGGCGTACGAACGGCAAGGGCTTCTTTGATATTTGAATGCCCATCAGATAGTACAGAATTGGGGTGGCAACAAGAAAACGGACTTCAGAAGTTTGAAGGTTTTTATCGTTTTCCCAATCGCGTGGCTTATATACAGTTCGTTTTGAATAATGGGAAATTAGAAGCCCGACAACTATGGGATGGACGAGTTTATGTACTGCAATCAACAGGAGAGGCCAGTTTTCAGTCCGTTGATGAGGGATATAAGCTTGTTTTTGACCTAACGACTGTTCCGGCGCAAGTTAAAATCCTCGACCGGGTGATACTCAATAAGGTTACTTATGATCCGGAGAAAAGACAGGAGCCTTCTAAGAAAGTGCTCCAGAAATATCAAGGTAGGTATCGTCTTTCTAAAGATACGAACATGTGGATTCATATCGCAGAAAAGCAAGGTATGCTTGTGCTGCATCAAGAATGGAACAGTAAAGAGATTATGTTGGAAAGCATCACCGATTCCGAATATATCAATGAAGAATTGATAATGCCGGTATCTTTCGAAATCTTGGCTAAAGGAGGGATCCGGATGCACTGTTTTGAGAATGATATTTGGGAGAAAATAAACTAAACATATTATGAAACAGTATTTAAAATGTTATCTAGTCGCTATTACAGTGTATCTCTTTTTGCCCGTTTTGTCGCTTTGCCAAACGGTATCTGATCCCAACTTCATAGTAAGATTGACTGATCCAGTATATCCTGATAAAGAAGGCCCCCTTGTTTATTATGATACCTACCATAATAATCCTTTTTCAATAACAGGACAGTACAAGGCTTTCGCTGACATATTATCTGCCGATGGGTACAGGGTCAAAGAACTGAATCAGAAATTGAATAAGGAAGTCTTGCAGAAGGCTTCCATATTTGTAACGGTCAGCGCTTTGAGTCATTTAGAAAACTGGGACCTTCCTAATCCACCCGTTTATTCACAGGAAGAAATCGACCTCCTTTATACTTGGGTTTATGATGAGGGGGGCAGCCTCTTCTTAATTACAGATCATATGCCCGCTGCCGGAGCGGTTAGCTCTTTAGCAGCACGATTTGGCTTTAACGTAATTAACGGATTTACCCAAAGAAAAGACAACGGAGTAGAGATTTTTTCCAGAAGTAGGGGTAATTTATTGGCCTCAGTTGTTACCGACGTTGCCGACAAGCGTATAGATAGCATCCGCTGTTGGGGAAGCATTGGATTTATCGCGCCAGTAGAAGCGGAAGTGTTTTCATTATTAGGGGGGGAGTACGATATCTTTCTGCCTACTCAAGTAGGGCAGATGGATCATCCTTTGCGGAATAATATTCCGTTTATTTCGGGTCGGCATATAGCGAATGGAGCGATTTTGCAGTGTGGGAAAGGACGGGTATGCGTTTTCGCCGACGGCGCGCCGTTTACAGCCCTGCTGCAAAGTATAAAAAGTGAAAAGAGGGGAATGAATCATCCCGATGCAGCGCAGCATGTACAGTTTTTACGGAATATTATCCATTGGTTGGATAATAGATTATAAAAGAGGCTGTCTTAAAAGGTCTTATCCATTCGATTTCAACGGAATCACCATGTTCCAGGTGCGATCAAACTGGTAACTGCCTTTTCCGCTTCCTGTCGCGGCAAATAGATGAGTCGGCTTACCATTTTCAAAAAGAAGAAAGGGTCGTTCGAAGTTAGCTTGTACTGTTTCCGTACCATCATCCCACTTTATCAACCGGGAATAGGCTTTCACGGGTTCCGATAGCACCCATTGTATGCCATCTGCCGAAAAAGCGTGTATTCCACCTCCTTCTTCACCACATATATGTCCGAAGCGATCCTTCATAATGAGTTCGAAGCGAACTCCCGTCCACCAGACGAATGGATCCTCCACGTCATTGTCTGCTTTTTCTGAACTATGAAAGGAGAAGATGGGTTTATCAGACAAGCGATGGAAAGGACCATGAAAGGAGTCGGCCATAGCAGCACCTAATAGTAAAGGTGGGTCATAATTGACGGGGGATGATTTGTAAATCAAATACACCTGGCCAGTGGGAAGTACTACTGGAGAAGGATTGGACGTTATCGACGAATCCCATTGGCCTATACGCGGATTAATAACCGGCTGATTCGAACGAATCCAAGGGCCGTTCAGTGATTTGGAATACGCCATACCGATACGTTTATGCATCCATGCTTCCTTTGCTAATCCCGTCGCCCAAACATCTTCTTCAAAAGAGGGAGATGAATCAGCATACGTATTCCCAAAATAATATAAAACGTAGTATTCGCCCGATTTAACAATGCGAGGGTTATGAGTAGTACAGCCGTCAAAATACTGTTTTCCGCGGGCGGGAAGAACAACCTCTACGAAGGTATAAGGTCCCATAGGCGTTTCGGATACTGCACGTACCACCTCCGAATTTGTTACCCAGTTACCAAAACCATACTTTTTGCTCCATCGGGATGCAAACATATGATATCGCCCATCCGGATCTTTTATAACCGAAGGATCCCAAATCCAATAGTCGTCCATGGCAAATCCGGCATGTTTGGGGGCGGGCAGCAGTTTACTCATAAAAGATGCGGTATCTCCCTCTTCACCATAAGAGGGAGTCGGAGCAGTCAATGCAATAGACAGCCCTGTTAAAGTTTTTAGAAAATCCCGCCGGTTGTGAAGAGGGGTACTCATAGTTGCATCTATATCGTATTAGCAGAGTAAGATACAAAATTAATAATATAGATTGACGTTAAGCAAAATGCCAATTCAATCCAACAACATCAGTTTCTACGTAACGTTATTCATCGGCCGGATAATAGGTTATGAGCCAGTTTATTGTAGCACTGTCCCAAGATGCCTGAAAAACCTAGGAGCTTTGAAATTCACAAGGACCCTTAGATCGAGTATAGAGATTAACGTACGAAGCTGTTGTCTGATGATTCTATATCTGCCAATCGTTGGGATGGATCAATCCAGACCTTTTTGGCAGGTTTACCCGTTGTAATGACATAATCTGGATTGGTCCAAAACCAGTCTTCTAGTATTGTACGGGTTATACCTTTATAGATGTCAATGTTTTCTGCTGGTTTCTCTCCACGCATTTCTCGAAGCGGAATGTAAAATAATTCATTGGAACCGTCTTCATATTCGACCAATACGTCTAGCGGCATTGCAAAATCGGATTTGTTTTTAAGCACAATGCTATTGGGCGTCACTTCAGCAATGGCGTAGTCAATTTTACGGGTGGTATTGATAAATAGATTAAAATACCATTTGAGATTAATGCCGGATACTTCTTCTGCTATACGTTTGAAATCATTTGGTGTAGGATGCTTAAATTTCCAATGGTCGTAAAATGTCAAAAATGTCTTATTCAAGTTTTCCTGTCCGATGATGTATCCGAGTTGTTGAGCAAGGACTGCGCCTTTGTTGTACGCTTCGTTACTATAGGCATAGTTGGAGTTGTAATAGTCTGCAAGAAGACTCATAGGCTCTTCTTTGCCCGAAAGAGCCAACTTATAATAGGCACGATACGCTGCGATGACCGGGTTGCTGTCTACAGCACCTTTTTTTTCGAAAAGCTGCTGAAAGGCGAGTTCTTCTACATAGCTTGTAAATCCTTCGTCAAACCATTCATCTACCGTTTCGTTGATACCAAAAAGGTGCTGATACCAGGAATGAGCGGCTTCATGGAAGATTACACCTACTAGACTTTTTATATTTCTTCCTCCGGTTATCAAGGTGGCGGTACCGTATTCCATACCACCGTCGCCTCCCTGTATAATGGTGTAACTTGGCCACGGATAGGCTCCAAATTTATCGGAACAGAAGTCGAAAAACTCGGTAGCTAATCCGAGTGCTTGTTTCCAATTTTCAGTCGAAAGCTTATCTTTCGGTAAATATACGGTATACACATTTACTCCACCATTGCTTTTGGCCGAGTCGACTACAAATTTTGGGTCTGCCGCCCAGGCAAAATCGTGAATGTTTTCAGCTTTATAATGCCATTCTACTTTGTTATTTACGGCTTTGATTGAGGGATTCTGTCCGTAGCCTTTTACGTTATTTGGATTTTGTAGTACGCCGGATGCACCGATGATATAGTCCTTGTGAATGTTGATTTTTACGTCGAAATTTCCAAAGGGAGCGATAAATTCTCGTGCAACATACTCATCCAAATGCCATCCGAACTCGTCAAAATGAGCCATTTTCGGATACCATTGTGCCATTGACAAAGCAACTCCTTCTTTCGAGTTTCGACCACCCCGTCTAATCTGTTCGGGTACCTGTGCATTCCATTCTATTTGAAATGTGGCGGTAGTGCCGTCTACAATAGGTGAGGGGAGGGTTACTTCTAAGAGTGTACCGTCGACTTTATAGGTTGTATTAACTCCGTTAAATGTAAGTGACTTTATTTTTTGATAGCCAATTTGCTTTGGAGTAAGCGGTGCAATGCGGCTTCGATAAATGGGTTTTTCTTTTGTGCCTAGGTTTGTAGTCATCCGCGGATCTGGATCGGATATGGAGGTGAGTCTATGGTCCATCATGCTACCGGGCTGAAATGCATTGAAATAGAGGTGAAAATATACTTTTGATAGTGGCTGTCCAGAATTATTGGTGTATTTTAATGTCATCTGCCCATCATACTGATACGTTTTTTCATGTACATCAATAGACATGTTATAATCTACGCCTTGTTGCCAGTATCCTTTACGTTGCCCAAATAGGGGATTACAACAAGATACCACGACAGCTAAAAATAGGATATAATTTAATTTCATCTATTTGTCTTTTTAAAAATTACGGATGAGAACGCCGTGTAAATAATGATTTTCTCTGGGGGGAAATATTATATACCTCTCGGTTTCACAGGTCAAACTTACAAAAATTGATGTGAGTTGGGTCAATTGTAACTTAAAACTTATAATATTCGACCTTAGCGCTGCTAAGTGCTTGGTGGAGCGATTCGTTGTCGTCTTCGTTTTGAAAAAGTTTGTTTCGCCAATATCGGGCAGGTGATTTCTTGTGGAAATGAATAACATATAACGCTCCACCCGAACGGGTAAGGCTTTGAATATAGTTTATTTCGGTAAGCGGGTAAGAAATCTCTTTATGAGGAAAAGTAATCGTTATGCTTTCTTCCGTAAGTTGCCATATCGATGGGTTCTGACTTACTTTTACGCCTGCAAATAGTATGGCAGGAATCGTAAACAGAACAATGATAATCTTGACAACTTCCTGAAACGGAATGAGTGCACTTAAGCCGCCTGCTAAAAAGAGTAGGAGCAAAAAGGTTGACATAAATTTACCCCTGTGTAAAGTATGGATCGTAAAGGACTGTTGCATGGACACAAACTTAGATAAATTGCTGTAGACGCACTTACCGTATTTGGTATGGAGTTTAAGTTAGAAATTAAAGTATTTTTCCGGATTAAGCTTCTTGTTGTTTTGCAAAATTTCGTAATGGAGGTGTGATCCGGTGCTTCTTCCCGTATTGCCTAATAAACCGATAACTGCACCGACTTCAATATTTTGGCCTTTTCTCACTTTCGTTTTTGAAAGGTGTGCATAGCGGGTCTGAAAGCCATTAGGATGGTCTACTTTTACGACGTTCCCGTATGCACCTTCATATCCTGCAAAAATGACTTTTCCTCTGGCGGTCACCTTTACGGGGTCACCCGTTCTCCCTTTTAGATCAATCCCAGAGTGCATCTCTCTGCCCCTATTTGTAAACGGGTTACGACGATAGCCAAATCTTGAGGTGATTTTTCCGGGATGGGGTACTCCAATTGGAATACCGGTTAGCTTACGGTCTAATTCTTTTAAAGCATCTGCATAAAATTCGCTTAACAGCTCAATGTTTTCCTCATCTAGCTCCACCGGCCCTCCGGCATTTTGTAAGGCGATGGTTTTTAAACCTCTCTTTTTCATTTTTGCATTAATGCGTTCTAACGTGCTGTCTATTTTATTGAATGATTGTTTTACATGATAAATATCCCGCGCGCTTTCATTCTGATCTGAACTCAACTGCCGATTCATCGCTCTCACTTGATCCAGCGTGGCCTCGTATTTGTTAGTAACATCTTGTTCTTTTTTACTCGTGGCAAAATAGACAATACTGCCGCACAAAATAAAGATAAATGATAGAGTAGATATAAAAATCTTTTTCCAGTGTTTAAGAAGAACTGTCGGTACCATCAGATTTTTGTCTGATGTGCCATCTGTACTGATAATGTGTACAGAAGATTTATTTTTTAACATACTTGATTATTAATTTTTTCACGGTGTGTCGCAAATTTAATGAAATAGGTGAGTTATGCTTAATCTATTGGGAGGCAATGACCGGATTTTCTCGTTAAAATTTGTTAAAAATGTGCACATTTGCAGTATGTCTTTTTCGGAAAAATTAATCTCTTGGTACACAAAAAACGGGCGTAAACTACCATGGCGCAATACAAATGATCCCTACGTCATTTGGCTGTCCGAAATTATTCTTCAGCAAACACGTGTTGAACAGGGGTTGCCGTATTTTGATTCTTTTGTAACAAAATATCCAAATGTTCAAAGGTTTGCGGATGCTGAAGAAGGAGATATTCTGCGACTTTGGCAAGGCTTAGGTTATTATTCACGGGCACGTAACATGCACAGGGCAGCAAAACGCGTTGTCGCTGAATTTCACGGGGACTTTCCGACGCAGTACGCCGATGTTATTCGACTTCCGGGAGTAGGAGATTATACTGCTGCTGCAATTTCCTCCTTTTCTGTTAACGAAAAACAGGCTGTGTTGGATGGAAATGTTTTTCGTGTGTTGGCACGTTATTTTGGTATTGATATTCCGATAAATTCAGGAGAAGGCAAGAAAATATTTAAGAGCCTGGCGCAGGAATTAATATCGCATAAAAATCCCGGACTGTATAATCATGCCATCATGGACTTTGGAGCAACACATTGTAAACCAAAGCTACCTTTATGCGAAACCTGTGTTTTTAGATTGGAGTGTGTAGCATATAAGGAAAATAGAGTTTCTGAATTGCCGATTAAAACTAAAGGGAAAGCAAGCAAGAGCAGGTTTTTTCATTATTTTGTTCACGAAAAGGGCGAGTCTTTATTGATGTCTAAACGAGGAGAAGGAGATGTGTGGTCTAATTTATTCGAATTGCCTTTGATAGAAACTGACGTGGACGTGGATCTTGTGGAGTTGATGCAGCTTGAAGACTTTATCACGCATTTCGAAGGAGCAGATCTGTTGCCCATAAATGGGCAGGTAAAACATATTTTGAGCCATCAAAATATTTATGCTCGGTTTTATCGGTTAGAAAACTTACCTGAGGTAAAAGGAAAAAAAGAAGAATGGAATTATTTTTTGTCAGAAAATTTAGATAAATTAGCCAAACATAAGCTTATTTTTTCTTTTTTAAATAAGTATATTAGCTAAATAAACCCTAAATTATATTATGTCAAGCGTAAACAAAGTTATTTTAGTGGGACACTTGGGTAAAGATCCTGAGTTGCGTTACTTAGATGGAAATGTCAGTGTAGCGAGTTTTCCCTTAGCCACCTCCGAAACATTTAATAAAGACGGAAAAAAAGTTGAACAAACCGAATGGCATAATATTGTCATGTGGCGCGGACTCGCAGATGTCGCCGCTAAGTATCTGAACAAGGGGAGGCTTGTATATATTGAAGGCAAACTGCGTACGCGCTCTTATGAAGACAAAGAAGGAATTCGACGGTATACAACGGAGATTGTAGCAGAAAGTTTCAATATTTTAGGCCGACGAACCGATTTCGAAAATCCGGCGGGGAATCAAACCAATAATAGTATCAATTCAAATACGACAAACCAACAAGAACAGTCCGTTGATTTTAAAGAGAACGACGATGAGGAGGATGGCTTGCCGTTTTAATCTATATAATTAGCATATCCTGACATAGAATTTTAATATTTTGCTGTATCTTTGACGTCATGTTGCAAGATAGAATAAAGCAGTATACCGAAGAGATTGAGCAGATTACGCTATCATCCACTGCAGATGTAGAAAATTATAGGTTAAAATTTTTAGTTTCTAAGGGTGTTGTAAAGGGATTATTCGAAGAATTTAAAACCGTTTCTTCTGAAGAGAAACGCGTTTTAGGTAAGGTGTTGAATGAATTTAAACAATTAGCGGAAAATAAATATCAAGAAGGTCAAGAGCTGTTTGGTAAGTCCAATATCATGGCTATAAAGCGTGATGAAGGAGATTTAACGTTACCAGGCGAGGGATTTCAATTGGGATCACGGCATCCGCTTTCTTTGGTTCGCAAAGAGATTGTGGAGATCTTTAAAAAATTAGGATTTGTTGTTGCAGAGGGGCCTGAAATCGAAGACGACTGGCACAATTTCTCTGCGTTAAACTTTCCGCCAGAGCACCCGGCTAGGGATATGCAAGATACATTCTTCATCAAAAAGCAAGATGGCAACGATATCGCACTTCGTACGCATACATCGTCTGTACAGGTACGGCTTATGGAAGCTGGCACCCCCCCTTTTCGTGCGATTATGCCAGGAAGGGTATACCGTAATGAGGCTATATCTGCACGTGCGCATTGTTTCTTTCATCAAGTGGAAGGATTGTATGTTGATGAAAACGTTTCTTTTGCAGATCTAAAGCAAACGTTATTTCACTTCGTACAGGAATTGTATGGAGAGGGGACAAAGGTTCGTTTCCGTCCTTCCTATTTTCCGTTCACCGAACCGTCGGCAGAGATGGATATTTCTTGTACGATTTGTAAGGGACAAGGATGTCAGTTATGTAAGGGATCCGGCTGGGTAGAAATTTTGGGATGTGGTATGGTCGATCCGAATGTGTTGGAGAATTGTGGAATAGATAGTAAAAAGTATTCAGGTTTTGCATTTGGAATGGGTATTGAGCGCATTACAAACTTGAAATACGAAATTAAAGATTTACGTCTGTTCTCCGAAAATGATGTTCGTTTCTTATCTCAATTTGAAACTGAAATAATATAATGTGGATCGCTAGGAACTATATGCTCTTCTTGCTATTCGCTTTACTTGCTGTTGCTTGTGATAAAGGGGGATGTAATGTGATTCCTAATGTTACCTTCCACCAGACATTTTCTCAAGCGACCGCCGCTGAAGCCTTTCGTCCGAATGGGAGTGATTATATTTCTGGCGGGGTAAGCGGTCTGATCGTGCACAATATTTCTAACGCAGCCGGGGCCTATAAATTCGTTGCGTATGACAGGTGTAGCCCGGTAAATCCAGAACAACGGAATCAGGTGGTTATTACCAATGCGTTTTACGCAGAAGATCCAGTGAGTGGAGCAAAGTGGTTTCTGAAAGACGGTTCTCCCATCGATGTTGCAGAATGCCCTCTTAAGCCTTACTATGTAAGTTCGTTTGGGAATTCATATACCGTAGGAAATAATTAATACATGGAACAAGATAAAATAACCGTAGCTATTAAGAAAGCCGCCCGTGAGCTTTTTCGTAAATATGGTTATAACAAAACCAGTGTCAATGAATTAGCTAAACAATCTTGCATTTCTAAAGCTACATTCTATAAACATTTTGCCTCCAAGGAATTGATTCTTCACGCGGTATTGATGGAGTATATTCAAGAAAATGTACAGGATATTTTAAATAAAGGGGTGCGTGAAAGGGATTTACCCACTTTTTTGGCGAATACGATTCTTAGGGTAAGCCGGGTTACTTATACAGTCTGCAATGAATTTGTGGGCTGGGAATTTATCCGGGAATCTGCAAATGCGCAGGAATATTTAAAAACGCTTTCGGATGATTTGGAATTTTTATTGCTGAGTTCTTTTATCCAAAATGAAACCATAGGTTCTACTATTTCTGAAGATAAACTTACCTTTCTGATAAAAACGAGTAAAAATATTGTTTTTTCATTCGCATTTACTGCAGTAACCGATGCAGATGTAAAGAAAAATTTCATTTCTTTCCAAAAAGAAATTTTACCCTACTTGGTGGAAGCGACATTGCTTTAGGCGAATATGCAGATTTGCAAATAAGCGAATACGCAGGTACGCGAAAAAAGCGTATTTTTGCCAAATCATGGGAAGAAGAATACCACAGGAGAAAAAAATCCTAAATAACATTACTATTATTGATATCGCAGAAGAGGGAAAAGGCGTCGCTAAACAGGATGATCTCGTGCTTTTTATTGAAAAAGGAGTACCTGGTGATGTAGTAGATATTGAATTACAACGGAAGAAAAAAAACTTTGCAGAAGGTAAGGTAGTTAATATTATCCAAAAGTCTGAACATCGTGTAGACCCATTTTGTCCGCATTTTGGCGTATGTGGTGGTTGTAAGTGGCAGCATATGACCTACGATGCACAACTTCAATTCAAGCAACAGTCCGTAGATAATGCGCTTTCGCGTATCGGAAAGGTTGATACCTCTTCCATGGAAAATATCCTTCCGTCACAACAAACTGCGTACTACAGAAATAAACTAGAGTTCACGTTTTCTAATAAAAGATGGCTTACGTCTTTAGATGAGCAGGTGGCTCCGGATAATATGGATGCGCTAGGTTTCCACGTTCCAGGTCGATTTGATAAAATCTTGGATATTAACCACTGCTTTTTGCAGCAGGATCCTTCTAATGATTTGCGTAATTCAATCCGCGATTTTGCAATAACAAAAGGGATTACTTTTTACGATCTACGAACACACGAGGGAGCGTTACGTAATCTTATTATTCGTACATCTTCGACCGGTGAGGTGATGGTTATTGTTGTTTTTGCTTATCCGGAAGAAGGGCAGGTGGAGCAATTGATGTCATTTATATATAACCAGTTTCCAGATATCACATCCCTGTTATATATTATTAACCAAAAGCGCAACGATACGATCTTTGATCAGAATATTGAGGTTTATAAAGGACGTGATTTTATCTACGAGGAAATGGAGGGCTTGAAATTCAAAGTGGGTGCTAAGTCATTCTATCAAACAAATTCGCATCAAGCATATGAATTGTATAAAATCACACGTGAGTTTGCGGATCTGAAAGGTCACGAATTAGTGTACGATCTATATACAGGGGCTGGTACGATTGCAAATTTTGTCGCCCGAACGGTTAAGGAGGTCGTAGGGGTGGAATATGTGCCCTCTGCGATTGAAGATGCTAAGCTCAATTCAGAAATCAATGGAATAGGAAATACAAAATTTTATGCTGGAGACATGAAAGATGTGCTTACTGCTGATTTTATTGCCTTACATGGTAAACCCGACGTAGTGATTACTGATCCGCCCCGCGCAGGTATGCATGCAGATGTCGTACAACGGATTCTGGAAATGGAAGCAGAAAAAATAGTCTACGTGAGTTGTAATGCTGCGACACAAGCTCGGGATTTACAGTTGCTGACGGAGAAATATGATGTAACACGTATCAAACCAGTCGATATGTTTCCGCACACACAGCATGTAGAAAATGTAGTGCTATTGAAAATTAAGGAACAAAGATAAAAGCTAACAAAGGTAATATGAACTTAGAAGATCTTCTTAATAATCAACCGTCTAGCGAGGATGGTCATTCCTCTGCTAAAAGTAGTCCGTTGCAAAGCTTAAAAGTCGATTTGGATTTTTATAGTGAGTCGATAAAGGAAATTTCTGCGGAAATGATTCTTGAGGGCTACACCTTGTATCCTATATTTATAGCCCATCAGCATGAAGTAAGTATAGGAGAATTGTTGCTCGATAGATCTGATTTGGAGACAAATTGGTCTGTGAATGTGAGTTCGGTTGAGGAATTTGTAGAGAGGGGGATCATAAAAGAAGAGAAACGAGCCTATTTCGAAAAGCATTTTAAAAAGGCTGAAAATTTTATGTGCTTGTTTGTGGTCGTTCCAGAAGGAGCAAATTTTGTTTTTTATCCCTACAAATAAAAATAATGAATAGTTTAAAACTTTTTAACATTTTATAGTCTAACTATTTCTTTACTTTAGCCCCGGATGTTAAAACGAAATGTAAAAGCGGTGTATTGTCTTTTTGTGCTATTAATAGCATTGATAGAGGTGCGTGCTCAGGAAACAGAAATGCCATCGCTTTCCGGATTGGTGTTGGATAAAGGCAATGGGAGCCGAATAGCAGATGTCAATGTAGTTAATTTACGGACTAAAAAACGTGCTATAACAAGTAGTTACGGCGTATTTTATATAGAAGCATCTGTCGGGGACAGCCTATCGCTTACTAAAACGGGCTTCGGATCGATTAAAACGGTCATCTACACGATGGAAGATCTATTGTTAGAAATGCAGTCTGGCATTCACCTGGAGACAGTAGTCGTAAGTCGCCGGTCGCGCGAGCAGGAAATGAGCGATATATTACGCGATTATGAAAAGAAAGGGATATATAATGGGGGCAAAAACAGCGTTGGAACGTATGTAGGTAGCCCGGCTACGGCGTTGTATAATCTGTTTGGGCGTGAGGCCAAGAACATGAAACGATTCGGGAAATTTATGGACCGTGAGGTGGATGAACTACAAGTGGACCGAATTTTCAGTAAAGCTAAAATAGCTGAAATTACGGGGCTGAGTGGTGATGATCTTCAAAATTTTATGGATCTTTATAGGCCTTCACTTTCCATGGCGCAAAACTGGGGGCAATATGATCTTCTAGATTATGTAAATCGTTCATTAAAGTCCTGGAATGAGCAAGGGAGGCCTGCTTCTCAAAAACTACCTAAATTGGACATTCCTCCTCAATCAAAATAAAACACGATTGAACATCAATCCAACAGCCGTGAAAATAAAAGAGCATTCCTGATAGATACACTTTTAGAAAAAAGTGTTTTTTTAGTGTTTTAATGCGGATTGTGTAAATGTGCTATACTTTTGGCATTTGCTTTGTTTACTATTTAAAGTAATAAATTTAAAATAATTATTGATTATGAAAATGAATAAAAAATTAGCTGTATATGGTCTTTCTGTGGCTACATCAGCAATGTTATTGGGAAGCTGTTCAACCATTCAGAATACAAGTAGTACAACAAAAGGCGCTGTAATTGGTACAACTGCCGGGGGCGCGGTGGGTGCATTAATCGGAGGCAAAGCTGGTAATACAGCGATAGGTGCTATTGCCGGTGCGGTGATAGGGGGCGCGGCAGGAACATTGATCGGTCGGAAAATGGATAAGCAAGCAAAAGAAATCGAAAATACGGTAGCAGGTGCTGAAGTAATCAAAGCAGATGAAGGTATTATTGTGAAATTTGATGAAGGTATATTGTTTGACTTTAACAGTTCGAATTTGAAAACCGCGGCTAGATCCAATATTGCTAATTTAGTGGCCACGTTGAATAAAGAGCCAGGCACTGAAATCTTAGTTATTGGACACACAGACAACGTAGGTTCTCTATCCGCTAATCAGAAAGTCTCAGAAGCACGTGCGGCTGCAGTAAAATCATATGCAGTATCACAGGGTTTAACTGGTGCGCGTGTTAAAACACAAGGTAAAAATTATTCTGAGCCTATTTCTTCTAATGATACGGATGCAGGTCGTGCTGAAAATCGTCGCGTAGAAATCGTTATTGTAGCAGGTGATCAAATGGTGAAAGAAGCTAAAGTAGAAGCTGGTCAGTAAACGGATCTGCTCACTAAATACAAAAAAAAGGTGTTGCTCATAAGGCAACACCTTTTTGTATTATCGTAGTTGGTTGATTTTAAAGGAAGGATTAATTTAAACAAATTTCTTTTCGCCTCTATGCCGGCGAGGGGCATCCTACTTTTGACCGCAAAAGTAGGCAAAACTCATCGCTGTATCCATTTGCCACAGCGGTAAGTGCATCCTCTTACTATCGGCAAATGGCTAAGGCGATATTTTTCGAATTTGTACGGATAGTGCGTTTATTATAAATATTGCTTTATATTTCGGCTGAATTAAAAAAACGGCCTGAGCGGATTTGGACGTGCAGGCAGTAGATGGTGTGTTGCATAAGCGTACAGCTAGCACTTAACCAAGCAGATCTCAGCTTTCGCTTTAGGCCAGCGCGTTGGAGGCCTAAGAGCTGCGCTGTACATCATCGCGCCGCCGAAACCACAAATACGATACAGCCTTGATTTTTGTTAAACTTTTTATCCAAGAAAACCCTCGAAGAGGTCTCTTGAATACCTTTAAAAACAAGCAATAGATGAAAAAAGTTTAGGCCATGTCGCGGCCCCGAGCGACAAACTGTTTAAATTAATCCTTCTTTTAAAGCGCTCTTATTAGGAAAGAGAACCCCTTCGAAGAGGATAAAAATCCGTATTTTAATGATACATTACGCTGACAAAGTGTCATTATATCTAATTTTAATTTGTTAACTTTGTGAACTTTGAATTGAAATATGTTAGATTTAATACACAGTACAAAAACGCACGATGAGGGTCGTCAAGGTGAAGCCTTAGCATTGCCATCTACCGTAGGGGTTTCTAACGGGAGGAAGTTGTATATAGAGAGTTATGGATGTCAGATGAATTTTTCTGATAGTGAGATTGTTGCGTCCATTTTGTTGGATAAGGGATTCGAAACTACAAAGGATTATAAAGAAGCAGATGTTGTTTTCATTAATACATGTTCTATACGTGAGAATGCTGAACAGCGTGTGCGTAAGCGTCTAAAGGAATTTGAATCTGCAAAAGCTAAGAATCCGGGGATGATTGTTGGCGTGTTGGGGTGTATGGCAGAGCGACTGAAATCAAAATTCTTAGAAGAGGAAAAGTTGGTTGATGTTGTGGTAGGCCCTGATGCTTACAGGGATTTACCCAATCTAATCGAAAAAGTAGACGACGGAAGTAAAGCAGTAAATGTATTGTTATCCCGTGAAGAGACTTATGCAGATATAAACCCTGTTCGTCTTAATACCAACGGTATTTCAGCCTTCATATCTATCATGAGAGGATGTGATAACATGTGCTCTTTTTGTGTGGTTCCATTTACACGAGGCCGTGAAAGAAGCCGCGATACACAGTCTATCGTACGTGAAGCTCGCGAACTCTATAATGCAGGTTACAAAGAAGTAACTTTGTTGGGGCAAAACGTTGATTCTTATAAATATACTCCAGAGGTTCCGGAAGGGGAAGAGCCGCTACCTACAGTTAATTTTGCACAATTACTAGCTTTAGTAGCTGAGGTGAGTCCTGATTTGCGTGTACGTTTTTCAACTTCTCACCCCAAAGACATCACGGACGAAGTATTGTATACTATGGGACAATACGAAAATATTTGTAACTACATTCATCTTCCGGTGCAATCAGGGAATTCCCGTGTGCTGGAATTAATGAACCGGACCTACGATCGGGAATGGTATAAAGAACGGGTCGATGCAATTCGTCGTATTATTCCAACGTGTGGAATTTCTACAGATGTGATCACTGGATTCTGTACGGAAACGGAAGAGGAGCATCAGGAAACTTTATCAATGATGGAGTATGTGAAGTATGATTTCGCTTATATGTTTGCTTACTCGGAACGCCCGGGTACATTAGCCGCGAAGCGTTATGAAGATGATATTCCGGAAGAGGTAAAAAAACGCCGACTGACAGAAGTAGTAAATTTACAGCGTGAACACAGCCTGTTTAGATTACAACATTTTGTAGGCAAGGTACATAAAGTGTTGATCGAAGGTTTCTCGAAGCGCTCGGATCAAGATTACTGTGGTCGTAATGACCAAAATACGATGGTTGTATTCCCTGTTGACGAAAGATACCAAGTGGGCGACTACGTGCATGTGTTAGGTGAAAGCTGTACTTCTGCTACTTTAATTGGAAAAATTGTAGATTAACTAATCTTTAAGGAGAAGACTGTGGACAATCAAGATTTAAAAAATAGATTTGGTATCATAGGGAATTCCCCTCTGCTTAATAGGGCTATAGATGTTGCAAAACAGGTTGCGCCGACAGATATATCTGTTTTAATACAGGGAGAAAGCGGTTCTGGTAAAGAAGTGTTTTCGCATATTATTCACCAGTTGAGCGCACGTAAACATGGGCCGTTTATCGCGGTCAATTGTGGAGCTATTCCGGAAGGAACGATTGATTCAGAATTATTCGGTCACGAAAAGGGGTCGTTTACAGGAGCACACGAAGCACGCAAAGGCTATTTCGAGGTGGTTGATGGAGGGACTATTTTCTTGGACGAAGTAGGCGAACTCCCCATGAATACACAAGCCCGCTTGTTGCGTGTTTTGGAATCCGGAGAATATATCCGTGTCGGATCTTCAAAGGTTCAAAAAACAAATGTTCGGGTGGTAGCTGCAACAAATGTGGATGTTTTTGAGGCGGTGAAGAAAGGAAAGTTTCGAGAGGACCTATATTACCGTCTAAATACGGTGCCTTTGCGGACGCCATCCTTGCGCGAACGCAAAGAGGATATCTTTTTGCTGTTCCGTAAATTTGTGGTAGATTTTTCTGATAAATACCGAACGCCAGGAGTACAACTGACGCCCGATGCACAAGAGCTACTGTCAAATTATAGCTGGCCGGGTAATGTACGACAACTGAAGAATATTGCAGAGCAGATCGCCGTTTTAGAAAAAGAGCGCATCGTGAATGCAGCAATCCTGCGGAATTATTTACCTGCCGAATCAAGTACTACAAATCTTCCTATGTTTGTGAAGGGACAAAATAAAGAGGATTTTTCGGAACGGGATCTGTTGTACAAAGTCTTGTTTGATATGAAAAAAGACATGGTAGATTTAAAAAAACTAGTAGTAGAATTGCTCCAAAATGACGGCAGTTCGACTAATTTTGATCAAAATTCACCATATATCAATCAGCTCTATCAGGAAGTTGTGCCTACTAATACATCAAAATTATATAAGGAGGAAAACAAGCACCCATCTCAGCTCACCATTCATAACCCTGCGAATGCGAATAACTCTTACATGGCGATAGATACACAAGATGCAGAAGAAGTAGAAGAATCCCTTTCGTTGGTCGATAAAGAGTCGGATTTGATCAGGAAAGCATTGAAGAAACATAAAGGCAAGCGGAAATCTGCGGCGCAGGAACTCGGGATTTCGGAAAGAACATTATATAGAAAGATTAAAGATTTAAATTTAGAATAGTAATTTAGTTGTATGTCAAAAGCTACTATTAGGGTTGTATTTCAACATTTGTTTGCCGCGTTGCTTATTTTTTGTATACAAGGGTGTGGGGTCAAATATGGTTTTACCGGAGGTTCAATCCCTCAGGGAATGAAGACCTATACGGTATTGTATTTTGAAAATATAGCACCGATGGTGTATGCAACATTGGGTCAAAATTTCACAGAAGGTTTGAAAGAACGTATACGTACGCAATCTTCTTTAAGTCAGGTAAATGACGATGGAGATGCGATTTTTGAGGGTTTCATTACAAATTACACCATTACGCCGGCTGCAGTAGAAGCAGGCGGATTGGACAGGGCTGCTTTAAACCGTCTATCTATTACGGTAAAAGTAAAATACACAAATAAGCTTGACGCAACTGGCGAGAGTGACTTCGAGGAATCTTTTACGCAATTTAAAGAGTTTTCTGGAGCAGATGTTACTCCGCAGGAGGCGGCATTAAATGAAGATATCATTAAAATGTTGACGGAGGATATCTACAATAGAGCATTTGCTAATTGGTAGAAAGATATTTTATACATGGAAAATCTTAATACAGTATATCATCCGCTTTACGTCCGGGCACTCAAAGATCCAATACAGGTCGAAGAGTCAATCTTGGAGGAACTAATTGCTAAATATCCATATTCGCAACCTCTTCGTTTTGCATTAGCGAAAAGGAAACATTTGTTGTCGGATTCTTTCGAGGTTCAGCATAAAGCAGTTTTATTTGCGCCTAATGTAAATTGGTTATGGGACTTTGTGAATCGCCCTATGTATCAAGAAGAGGACTTGCTAATAGAGACTGAAGAGGAGTATATTCCGTTTATTGACGTTGAAGAAACGCAAGACACGGATAGCGAGGAAGTGCAAGAGGATCCTCCAGAATTAGTCGAAGATAAGGAAAATGAAAAAGAGGTCGCAGATGATCGCGTATTAAACAAACTTATCCAAGGAGGTGCTTCTTCGGCTGACTTTTTTGTATTCGAAAGCAAAAGCGAAGTAGAACAGGGTTTGGTTGTAGAACCGGATGGTGCGGCTAAAGAAGAAGAAAATATCAGTTTATATAATGATGAGCTGATGCCATATAGTTTTAGGTGGTGGTTGCACAAAACTAGATTGGAGTACGCGGAGACTTACCAACCCTTCGTAAGTCCGGTATTTCAGGAACCCTATAAAAAGCCATTTAATCCTCAAAAAATTGAAGAAGCCATATTAGACCAGCAGATCAAAGAGAATATATTTCATTTACAGGATCCCGAAGTCAAGCTTAGTGAGGCAACAAAAATGAAGACGGTTCCGTATAACCCCGCTCCAAAAGAAATAGACAAAGTAATTGAGAAATTTATTCGAGAGGATCCGATTATACATCCGCCGTCTCCCGAGCAATTGAATACGGAGAACAAAGCCAGACAGAGTGCTGAAGACAACTATACGCTGGTTACAGAGACGCTGGCGAATATTTATGCAGATCAAAACTTATACTTAAAAGCGATTGAAGTATTCAGGAAATTAATTTTGAAATATCCAGAAAAAAAATCGTACTTTGCGAGCCGAATTAAAGAACTAGAAAAGAATATATAATTAATAGAAATAAGAAAATGACGACTTTATTCATTATCCTGATTGTTTTAGTAAGTATTTTATTAACATTTTTTGTGTTAATACAGAATCCAAAAGGAGGAGGTTTATCATCAGGATTTTCGGGAGGATCTAATTTGATGGGTGTACAACGGACAGGGGATTTTCTAGAGAAAGGAACTTGGACTTTAGTTATTGCTTTAATGGTTTTTTGTTTAGCAATTAATATTGTTGGTCCTTCAACAGGTGCAAGTAAAGGTGGTTTGAGTGATCAGATTGAGGCTCCAGTACAAAGCAGTCCTTCATTGAATTTAAATAACACGGCGCCTGCTACAGGCACGACTCCTGCAGCGACTCCAGATTCAGCAAACTAACTAAAAAAAGTATTTAGAAAGCCTCGCAATATAGCTTGCGAGGCTTTTTTTGTGAACGTGTCTGTATACAAGGGCTATCAAGGGCCTTCACAATCTTTATTATTCCAGTATTTCTGTCAGGATGACACATTGATTACGTGCATTGCTGTCATAAAATTTCAGACTTTGTGAAAAATTGTCAACAAAGTAGCTTTTTCATTGAGTTGGCATAATTGGTGATGTCTAAAAGTACAATCAAGTAAAAATAATAATAAAATATAATTATGGCATTAAGTATTAAACCTATCGGAGACAGAGTAGTAGTTGAAGCTGCTCCTGCAGAAGAAAAAACAGCATCAGGACTATACATTCCTGACACAGCGAAAGAAAAACCATCTCAAGGTATTGTCGTGGCAATAGGTTCTGGTAAACCCGAAGAACCTCTTACGGTTAATGTAGGTGACAAAGTGTTATACGGTAAATATGCTGGTACAGAAATCACTTACGAAGGAAAGGAATATTTAATTATGCGTGAATCTGATATTTACGCGGTATTATAGGTAAGTAGTAAACACTAACGATGATCAAGTTTCATACTGATATCTTGATGTTGATAAGTGGTTAATAACAAATTAAAAGCAAAAAAAGATAAAAAGTTTTTGGTACTCACATCTTAATACTCAATACTAAAGAAAATGGCAAAACAAGTAAAATATAATGTAGAAGCGCGTGAATCCCTTAAAAAAGGTGTTGATACGTTGGCAAATGCAGTAAAAGTGACATTAGGCCCAAAAGGTCGTAACGTAATTATCGAGAAGAAATTTGGTTCTCCGTCGATTACTAAGGATGGTGTTACCGTTGCGAAGGAAATCGAATTGAAAGATGCTATCGAGAACATGGGGGCACAAATGGTGAAAGAAGTCGCATCAAAAACTGCTGATCAGGCGGGTGATGGTACGACGACCGCTACCGTACTGGCACAAGCTATCGTTGCTCCAGGTATTAAGTCTGTAGCAGCGGGTGCTAATCCAATGGACTTAAAACGCGGGATTGACAAAGCAGTAGCAGCAGTAGTGGCTAACTTGAAAGCTCAATCTCAAGTAGTAGGTCAAGACAATAACAAAATCAAACAAGTAGCTTCTATTTCTGCAAACAACGACGATGTGATCGGAACATTAATTGCAGAAGCCATGCAAAAAGTGGGTAACGACGGCGTGATTACGGTAGAAGAAGCAAAAGGTACTGAAACGGAAGTAAAAACGGTGGAAGGTATGCAATTTGACCGTGGTTATTTATCGCCTTATTTCGTTACCAACTCAGACAAAATGGAAGCGGAACTAGAAAATCCTTACATTTTAATCTATGACAAGAAAATCAGCAACATGAAAGAGTTGTTGCCTATCTTGGAAAAACAAGTTCAAACAGGTAAGCCATTATTGATCATCGCTGAAGATTTAGACGGAGAGGCTTTGGCTACATTAGTTGTTAATAAAATACGTGGGTCGCTGAAAGTAGCCGCTGTTAAAGCACCTGGTTTCGGAGATCGTCGTAAAGCGATGTTAGAAGATATTGCTATCCTTACTGGAGGTACTGTTATTTCTGAAGAAAGAGGATATAAACTGGAAAATGCAGAACTAGAATACTTAGGTCAAGCTGAGAAAGTTGTTATTGATAAAGACAATACTACGGTTATTAACGGCTCTGGTAATGCAGACGATATCAAAGCACGTGTTGCTCAAATCCGCACACAGATTGATACCACTACTTCTGATTACGATCGTGAAAAACTGCAAGAGCGTTTAGCCAAACTTTCAGGTGGTGTAGCTGTGTTGTATGTTGGTGCTACCACAGAAGTAGAAATGAAAGAAAAGAAAGATCGTGTTGATGATGCTTTACATGCTACTCGTGCTGCAGTTGAAGAGGGTATCGTAGCCGGTGGAGGTGTAGCCTTTATCCGTGCCACTGATTCATTGAAGGATCTTAAGGGCGCTAATGAGGATGAGAATATCGGTATAGATATTATCAGACGTGCCATCGAGGAGCCTTTACGTCAGATTTGTTTCAATGCAGGTATTGAAGGTGCTGTTATCGTTCAAAAAGTAAAAGAAGGAACCGGTGATTACGGATATAATGCACGCACTGATGTATTTGAAAATTTGATTGGTGCAGGTGTTATCGATCCTACAAAGGTCTCACGTGTTGCGCTAGAAAATGCTGCTTCAGTGGCTTCTATGTTATTGACCACAGAATGTGTGTTAGCAGACGAACCAGATGAAAATCCAGGTGCCGGTGCTCCTCCAATGGGTGGTGGCATGGGCGGAATGATGTAGTAGAATACACTCCAAGTCATATATATAAATCCCCTTTCCGTTATTCGAAAGGGGATTTTTTTTTATAATAAATTTCTGATAATTGTAAAGGCGATTATTAACGTCAATAAAATCCGTATGGCACGGTGGCCGTATAGAAATTTACGTAATTTGAGTTCATTTAGTGTGGGTTTGGGCACCATCTGCAAGTAAAAACCTACAGCGATGTAAGGTGTTAGAAAAAACAATAGTTGATTTTGTGCAAAAGCCTGTTTAAATTCTCCATTTAGGAGGTGATGGAGCGCACGCTGGCCCCCACATCCGGGGCAGTCCAACCCCGTCATGTGCTTAACAGGACATTTGGGAAATAGCACATGCTCAACGGGATTAACGTATTTATAGAGCAAAAGTAATCCAAATAAGCCTAAAAAGACCAATACAAAAAAGTATAATCTTTTAGAAACCATCGGATAACCCTGCAAATATCGCTAATCCAAATATGCCGAAATAAGCTATCCAAATCAAGATACATGCCCCTATATTAATCAACATCCATTTTTTTGCATTGGCAGAGTCTGTTTCGGCACCGAGAATATCACCGGCATAGAATTTTTTCTCTACACGCGACGCGTAAATAATAGCGGGAATTCCCAAGGGCCAGCAGCAGAATATCGTCGTTAAAATTGTTTCAATTAGATAGGTCTTCGGAGGCCGCTGATAATTGGGTGTTGATGATGAAGAAAAAGGAGGATGAGATGTCTCCGAATGAATGTTTTCAGGTTGCGGGATAGTAGGAGGAAATGAAGTGGCGCTTTTTAGAATACTTCCTAATTCGGGTATCTCTTGGGCTTTTTTCCAGGTTATAAGTTCCTCTGTCCAGATTAAAGTGTCTGGACCTATGTTTTTCAAAGACAATTCTTCCAGTGTATAAGGACCGTAAGAATTGGTTCCATCCGAATAGTGGTATTTTTTCATTCTATCTTTTTTTGTATATTACTAATATATAAAAATATTGTCGTAAGAATAATGAACTATAACCCATATTTTATCGTAACTATTCTCGCTGTTCTCGCTCTTTTTCTTATTTATTATGTCATAGGACATGTAGGGAATAGCAAACGTATCGATACGAAATTGTCTCGAGCATATATTGACCAGGTGTTAGCGGAAAAAGTACAGTTTTATAAGCACTTGTCGCCGGAGGAAAAGTCTACCTTTCTTGTTCGTGTGATTTATTTTTTGGACACAACAAAAATATCTCCCGAAAAAGGAGCTGTAATTACCGATGCTGATCGCGTACTGGTTGCTGCTAGCGGTACGATCCCACTTTTTCATTTCGAGAAGTGGGCTTACGAAAATCTGGACGAAGTTTTAGTTTATCCTGATGCCTTTACAGAAGACTATGACGTAAACGATGAACATAGAAACATTGGCGGAATGGTGGGTACAGGTGCACTAAATCATAAAATGATTTTATCTTTAAATGCGCTGCGTGCGGGATTTCAGAAATACCCAAGCGGCAATACAGGTATTCATGAATTTGTGCATTTAATTGATAAAGCAGACGGTTTAATAGATGGTATACCTGAATATCTTATTCCTAAAGATCTAATTGATCCATGGTTTAAGGAAATGGAAAAGACCATCAAACAAATTCGAGAAGGACGATCTGATATTCGTGATTATGCCGCAACCAACGAAGCTGAATTTTTGGCGGTTGTATCAGAGTATTTTTTTAAGAAGCCACGGTTATTAAAAGAAGATCATCCGCGACTTTATGATATGCTCGATAATATATATGGTGGTGAAAAATAAAAGACGCAAAGTGATAAGAGTAGACGATATTCCAATATAGAACGGTTTTATCAAAAAATGGGAACCATCCGCTGTATACACCTTAATACAGGCGCATCCGGAGAGCCTGAAACCGTCATGGAAATGATCACCTTATTTTTCGATCCGATCATGTTATCTACAAAATAGATCTGTATTCGGAGAATATTCCACTAAGTAAAAGCTCGCTACCTCTTTGAGATTACCTGTCTTGATTATTATGAAGAGGCGGGTATCCGGTGTTAACTTGTGCTGCTTGAGGGGATGGGTTATTTCTCCGGAAACTTCTCCTTATAGATGATTGTAATAGGACTGGTCTGGATCGTCTCCCTACTATGGTTCAGTAAAGAAAGTTCGAACTTGATTTTTTTTTCCATTTGGGAACTTCACTATCCTGTCGATATCTTCTGCCAATACAATATCGCGAAAGTATCCAAATCTATCCCACTTCATATCACAGTAAGTTCCATCTTCTATTTTTACCTTCGCTGCCCTTTATAACCTTTACACTAACCATTAAAAGAATGCGAAAATTACGCAACAGGGAGAGGTATGTCCTGTTCTCAAAGAAAAAAGACAGTCCATTACAAGGTGAGATACCTTTAAATAAGGCCGGGAAAAGTGTCTCGATAAGTACAACAAACGAAAAATCGGCTCAGGAGACGATCAATTGCGCACGGAAGACAAACGCATCAGCACCGCAGACAGTATGATGGAGAAAGCCGGAATTCTCTCTGGCAGCGTAAACGAAGCGATGGGGCGTCGAAGCAAACGCATTAGCATCGCAGACAATACGCTGGAGTGCTCAGGAAGTCTCCCCAACAGCACAGGCAAGACGATGGAATGTCGAAGCAAACGCTTGGAGCAAGCAGGAAGTACGATGGAGTGTGGAGGAAGTCTCCCTGACAGCACAGGCGAAGCGATAGAATATCGAAGCAAACGAACTAGCACTGCAGGCAATACGATGGAGTGCGGAGGAAGTCTCCCTGACAGCACAGGCGAAGCGATGGAATATCGAAGCAAACGAACCAGCACTGCAGGCAATACGATGGAGTGCGGAGGAAGTCTCCCCTGCATCGCAAACACAGCGATGGGACGCCGAAGCAAACGGCTCAGTACTACAGACAATACGCTGGAGAGTACAGTAAGTCTCCCCAGCAACGGAAGCAAGTTTCTTTGTAGCGCAGACAACTTCCTACTGTGTGCAAGTGATTGCAATGAACTCAAGTTAAAGAGATATAGTACTAATTTAACACCAATTAATAAAGAAAGCACAAACCATTCAAAATGGATAATTTACAAGAATAGATTTACCTTAAGTTTATTCCTCGGGATTCTTGGGGTTAGACACGAGCGAGATGCTCACACTAGATGGGTTCGTCTTTGTCGTAGAAGTATAATCAAGTTCGCTTTACTACATTTTTAATCAGCTTTTTAAAAAAAAGCTAATATTTTTAGTTTCGAGTCTATTTCACTATATTTGTTTTGGTAACCAAAAAGGTAATTATGAGTCAACTATCTCGCAAACCGCCTAAACAGAATGATGAACTCCTCAAAGGAGCATTCGAGGAGAATTTCCCTGATTTTCTGAGGTTTCTTTATCAGGATGCCGACGTTATATTCGACCTTTCCAGAAAGATTGAGTTTATGGACAAGGAGCTTTTGGCAATCGTACCCGACAGGGAGCGCAAGAAAGGCAAACGGGTTGCCGACCTGTTGGCCAAGGTGTTTCTAAAAGATGGTACTGAAAAACGCATATTAGTGCATACCGAGATTGAGGGAGGTCGGCAGGAAGATTTCGCATTTAGGATGTTTCAGTACCATTATCGGTTGCTCGATCGCAATGAGGGGCCAGTGGAAACAATTGCCGTGTTCACGGGAGACAAGACTCAACCTTGCCCATCCGAGTACCATCACCGAGTAATTGATACACAGATACACTTCCAATATCGAGCCTATCACATATTCGGTCACAGCGAGACCGAGTTATTGGCAATGGACAATGCTTTTGCATTGATCGTATTGGCTTGCCAAAAAGCTTTGCTAGAAGGCAAGATCGCCGATAATGAGCTGGGCGAGGACCGTCTTACAATTGCTAAGGCATTGCTGAAACACGAATACGACCATGATCGCATTATTAGTTTTCTTGTTTTTCTAAAAAACTTTTTGTACATTAATGATCTAGAAATAAATCGTATATTTGATGAACATGTAATACAATTGTCAGGAGGTACAATCAATATGGGTGTTATAGAAATTGTAAAAAAACAGGAAAGGCAGCATGGTGCTGAGCAAAAAAGCCATGAGTTTGTTGTGAACCTTATGAAGCAAACGGACTTTGATGATGCTAAGATCGCGTCATTAGCTGTAGTTTCTGTGAGCTTGGTCAAGAAAATTCGTACAGATTTGGCCAAAAAGAAGATTTAGAAATTTTGGTAGATTGAAAAATAAAACTAAAAAAGTCGAACAACCTGTTCGACTTTTTTAGTATATATTACTTTTGCTGAGTAAGCTTTTCTTCTAATTGAGCAATATATTTCCGTTGCAACAAAAGTATCTCGTCATTTTTTTCTATCAACTTATCTTTTGAATTCAATTCACCCACTAGAGTATTAATCTTTTCCTCCCATTCTTTTACTTTTAAATCACGGAAAGTTTTAAACGGCTCATCTTCATAATAATAATCGAGAAAGTCATGGTCTAATTGTTCGCTAATTACTTTTAGTAATTCAATATCTATTGTAGACCTTTTATATATGTTGGCTACAGCTTGCTTAGTTCTATTGATTTTATCACCAAATTGCTTTTGGCTTAACCCCTTGGAGGTAGCGACCTGTTTGATTATTTGCCCTATCTTTTCTTTCATAGAACAAATATGGTAGTTGATAGTATGTATAATTACAACCTATCGAACCATATAATTTGTCAAAAAGTTTATTTTATTTGTCGATTGATAAAATGTTTTTATATACTTGTATAAGTAAATGATTATAACGTGTTCAATAATTAGTTTGAAACTAATTGGTGAATAATATATTAGCCATTTTACGGCTTTATAAAGATACAGTTGGTCCTCCCCAGGCAAAAAAGGAAGCCAACTGGATCGGGTGAAGCCCCATGTCGTGCATGTATTAATTTTATTATAAATTTACATGATAAGCGGCATGGTGTGCTCACTCGTTTTTCCGAACTTGCCTGGGGAGGAGACGAGCAGAGGCCCATGTCGCTTATTTTTTTGGACCTCTCGCTCTTTAAATAGAATAAAAAGAGTGAGTTATGAAAAAACAACTTTACAAAAACCTCATTAAATCTCCGGTTTGATAGGGTAATAGCCATTTTATGGCTATTCACTATCTCACTGCGTGGCGCCCGCACATAGATAGATTTTTTCAAATAACAAAATTATGAATATTGTAAATCTACATATAAATGAAGCTAATATACAGCTACATAAGGCGCTTGTTTGCCCATATCCCAACCCTTTTAGAGGTTGCCCAAATACAACATGAAATATTCTCGCCTGCAAATCAAAGGCATAGACCGGTATTACCCGGCAGGTATATCTTATTGACGATTTTTTGTTTCATAGTGTTTAGTGATGCCCAGGCGCAGTCTGCTGGAGAGCAGGCTGTGGAGGGGCTGAATGATATCCGAATTCCCGAGGGCGGTATCGTCATTGGCGATAGTCTGCCTGAAGCCTTTTGGGAACAGGAACTCCAAGTTATAAATCATCCACAAGGTCTTGCCAAAATCAAGCTTTCCGACTATAGAGACAAGCTGCTTGTACTGGATTTCTTGAATACGGCATGTGTGCCATGTATCGCGTCAGTAGATAAATGGCACCAGCTCCAGGAAAGATATCGTCAGGAAGTAGTGGTATTACCGGTCCATCTTTACGGAGATAACCAACGGATAGGCCCCTTTGCCAAGGAAAAGGGCTGGACATTGCCCATAGCAGTAGGTAACACTGCGGATACGATAATCAACCGGCTATTCTATTCCTATAAAAGCTTCGGCCAGGTGTGGATCCACGACGGACGTCTACTGGCTATTCCGCACCATAAGGATGTCACGCCGGAAGTTATTGGGAAGGCGCTGCGAAGGATACCGCTGGGCATTATAATGAATGATTTTTTGACCTATTTTGACAGACGCTATACGGGAGGAGCCGGTGATGAGCAGAGCAAATAACATATTAGTCGCAGTCTTCATCTATATACTGCTAAGTACACAAGCTAATGCACAATTAAGGGGTACGGTATATTCCTCGGAAAGCCAGGAGCCCCTGCATGAAGCTACCGTGCAACTGCTGGGCAGCGGTAGGTCAACGATGACCGATAGGGAAGGGCAATTCAGCTTCGTCGTGGCTATGGCTCCCGATACATTGCTGGTACGCTACATCGGATACCAACCTAAAAAAATATCTGTCGGTAGCGTCATGCGTGATATCTCAGTTTATTTAGAAAAAGAAACCAATGCAATAGAAGAGGTCGCAATAAATACCGGTTTCTATAGTATTCCCCGCGAACGGGCAACCGGATCCTTCACGCAGGTCGACAACGGGCTGCTTAACCGGTCCGTCGGCGGTAACATCCTGCAACGTCTGGAAGGCGTCGCATCGGGAGTACAGTTTGTCAATGCCGGAGGTACCGGAGCGTCGGATATCCGTGTACGTGGACTGGCAACCATACAGTCCGATGCATCACCCCTGATCGTCGTGGACAATTTCCCGTATGAAGGCGATATCAGCAGCATCAATCCCAACGATATCGAAAACATAACCATATTGAAAGACGCAGCGGCGGCGAGCATATGGGGAGCAAGAGCGGGCAATGGTGTCATCGTCATTACGACAAAACAGGGACGCTATAATCAAAAGGGGCAATTGTCGCTGAATAGCAATGTAACAATCGGACAGAAGCCTGATCTGATGTACAACCGCAATAGATTGCCTTCAGACGTAGTGATGCAGATCGAAAAGGAAAAATATGAGCATGGGGGATATTACCTGTCAAATGTGCAGCAGGTGCCATTTCCAGAATACGTCGAAATGCTTATCGCGCTGGAAAATGGAACCCTTAGCCAAGAGGATTTTGCCCGGCAGGAGGCAGTTATGAAAACGACCGAGGTACGTAAGGAAGCCATGACCCACCTTTATCAGCCTTCTGTTTACCAGCAGTATGCGCTGAATGCAAGGGGCGGTGGAGAACGTTTCACCTACTTCGTCTCAGGAGGATACGATCGGAACCGCGCAGATGTGATCGGTAACCATAATGAACGGATCAACCTGAATATCCAGAATACATTTAAGCCGGCTAAAGATTTAGAATTTAGCACCGCACTGTGGTACAGCCAGCAGAAAGCGGTCAACAACGGCATCGGTCTGAATGATCTAAAAGGGCATGCAACGCATGTTGGACTCTCGCCTTATACACGACTGACGGACGACGGTGGTGATCCACGGTCGATCATAAAGGACTACCGGCAGACTTATGTAGATGAGGCAGAAGCACAGGGTCTACTGGACTGGCAGTACAGGCCGCTTGCAGAGCGGGATCTAATTGACAGACAAAGTAATGCGGAGGAACTCCGCGCAAATGTAGGTGTTCGATATAATTTTTTGGATCACTTTAACCTTAATGCGACCTACCAGTATATCAAAGGTAACAGCGGCAGTACGACGGCGTATGATAAGGATAGCTACTACGTCCGTAATATGGTAAACCGCTTTACGCAACCGGATGGTTCAAGGATTATTCCATATGGGGGAATCTTTCAGCAAGCGGGTCCGTCAGCATCGCGTAGTCATTCAGGTCGTGCACAGCTCAACTATGAGCAAAACTTTGGGTTAGATCATCAGATTTATGCACTGGCAGGGACGGAGGTACGTGAATTTGCAGAACGCAGTATGCCCGGCAGCACGTTGTACAACTACGATCCTGAATTGATGACGGGTGTTACAAATTTTAATTACACGGAGAACTACACCGTCCGCCCCACGTCGCGCTCCCGCATAAATGCGCCTTCGAATTCCAATCTGCGGTTTATCGATCGTTACCTGTCCTATTTTGCCAATGTAAGTCATACATATAGAGAAAAGTATATTCTCTCGGGATCCTTGCGATGGGATGGGTCCAATCTATTCGGCGTTAAAACAAATCAGAAAGGGACGCCCTTGTGGTCTGTGGGGGGGAGCTGGGAGATATCAAAAGAAGACTGGTTCAGAACAGAAGTTATCGACTATTTACGTTTTCGGGGTACCTATGGTAGCGCTGGAAATGTAAATAAGACCGTAAGTGCTTATCCTACGATTTATCACTGGGGCAAGCATTGGATTTCGCAGCTTCCGTATAGCACGCTTACTTCTGTTGGTAATCCTTCACTGAGATGGGAGCTCATAAATACGGCCAACCTAGGGATGGACTTTAGAAGTAGGAACAATAGATTGTCCGGAAGTGTAGATTATTATGTTAAAAATGCCCATGACCTGATCGGTCAAGATTTACTGCCACCTAGCACTGGGATTTTTACGGGCGGGGTCGCGGTTAACTCTAATCTGGTAAATTATGCAGACCTAAAAACAAAAGGATTGGATGTACAGCTGAACAGTCGAAATCTTTCTGGAATATTTACATGGAATAGTACGGTATTGATCAATTATGTAAGTAATGAAGTCAAGGATTATGCGACCCAAGATGTTTTATCGATAGGGTATTATGCGCAAAACCCGGCCCCACCACATCGGGGAGTTTCGCGTGATATTATGTACGCTATGCCGTGGACTGGACTTGACCCGTCAACGGGGAATCTTCATGTTCTGATAGATGGAGTGGCATCAGAAGATTACCGGACTTATTATACGTCGTTCAACGTCGAAAGTTTGATCAGAGCCGGCGTAACGGTACCGCCCTTGTATGGTTCTCTAAGAAATGAATTCTCATGGAAAGGCATCTCTATTTCCGCTTTGCTGACATTTAAGTCTAATTTTGTATTCCGGCGAAAATCAATAGACCCTTCATCAATAACAGATGCTCATCAGAACTATCATCTAGACTATTTGGACAGGTGGTTGATGCCGGGAGACGAAAATTTCACGAATGTACCAGCTCGATTGGATACATACGATTCTTATCGGGCTCAATCATATTCATTCTCCAAAATATTGATCACCCGAGGTGATTTCATTCGGTTACAGGACCTTAACGTGTCCTACATATTTTCCGGATCTTCAATAAAAAATACTGGATTTAAGAATTTAAGGTTGTTTGGGTATGCAAGGAATATAGGTATTCTCTGGAAGGCAAATCGACATGGAATTGATCCGGACTATGTGGATGCTGAGTATGTGCCACCTTTACAAGTGGCGATCGGTGTTCAAATTGGATTCTAATTTAATAAGATCAGAAATGAAAACGAAATTACTTATATATTGTATTGCCGCATGCGTATTCGCTGGATGCGGTAAGGATTTTTTGGACATCAAAAGGGTGTCAAACCAGACGGTTCCTGTTTTGATTAGTGATTATCAAGCGATATTGGACAATTATGACGTATTCAATCAGGTCAATGCATTAGAATTAGCATTGATTGGATCGGATGAGTATACTATTTCGGATGTACGATACAATGCATTAAGCCAAGTTTATCAGAAAAACGCTTACATATGGTCGGCAGGAGATATATTTGAAGGTGGAGAGAGCAATGATTGGAATTGGGGGTATCAACAGATTCTCCATGCAAACCTTGCATTGGATGTCGAGAAGATATCGCCGAAGCCATCCGATCAAGCTGAGTGGAATGCGGTTAAGGGAACAGCGCTTTTTTATAGATCACTTGCCTTCTTTCAGCTAGCTGAGATATTCTGCAGGAAGTATGATCCCAATAGTGCAAATAGGGATATGGGTATTCCCTTGCGCTTGGATTATGATATCCAAGTGCGGACGGGAAGGGGGACTGTGAAGGAGTTGTATGACCAATTACTTGCTGACTTGAAACAGTCAGCCGATTTATTGCCGGAAAGGTCCGCACATAAATTTAGACCCGGGAAAAACACGGTATATGCTTTATTAGCACGCGTGTATTTGCAAATAGGAGATTATGAACGAACGGTTCACTATGCAGAGGAAAGTTTAAAAATTTATGATGAATTACTTGACTATAACTCGTTGGATGAAACGGCTACTTTCACTTTTCCAGAAAATTACGGTGAAGATAATCCGGAAGTTATTTTCTTTCAGAGAGCTAACGTCACAATCATAAATTCAGCAAGGCTTAATGTTGTTAGGCATATCTTGGATTCCTACGAGGCAACAGATTTACGAGCTAAGCTGTATTTTACAAATCACGCTGATAATCGTGTTTCGTTTAAAGGATCTTATAGTGGACCATCTGGATATTTCGTAGGTATAGCAGTCGACGAACTTTATCTAATCGCCGCCGAATCAAGAGCCCGTATGAATAATCTAATGGAGGCTTCTGTGTGGTTAAATAAATTATTGATAAAAAGGCACAATGATTCATTTGAACCTTTACAGATAGCTCAGCAGAAAGATCTTATTGATAGGGTTCTTTTAGAGAGGCGGAAACAACTTTTTATGCGCGGCCTGCGATGGTACGATATGAGACGGTTTGCTGCCGATCCGGGGCAATCCGGTATTTATTTTCGTATTGTTAATGGAAAGCGGTATGAATTGACGCCGACGAGTACTCGATGGGTTTGGCCGTTGCCCCAGAGTGAAATAGAATTGGGTAGACTGCCACAGAACGAACAATAAATAATTAGGTCTGTCCTAGCAGACAGACCTAACTGTATTGGCCCTGTTTAAAAATTAACTTTAATGACTAGTTTTCTTGCGAAAAGCGGCTCGATCCTACTGTAACTTCTGCAAGGTTTTTTGCTTCAGATACAGTTGAGGGCATATCCGTCTCTTCGGGATTGAAATCGAGCTGAATAGCACAGATTTCGCCCGATGTCTCGTCACATGGATTTGTTGGCGTTCCTCCTGGGTAAAGACCAACAATATGCTGGTTCTTTTCCGGATCGGGATCGGTTCCAGACTCAGTCACTTGATACCATTGCGGGCCCAATTTATACGCTGCATTGGTCCAAGAGATCGCAAAGAATCCGGCAACTGCCAACGCAACTAAGGCGCCCTTGTCGAAGTTTTTAAATGTTTTTACCATAATATAAAAATTTAAAAAGATTAGCGTGTTCTGATTTCATCAGGTCCATCACACGACCTGCTCCATGGCATTCCGAAGGCTTATGCCAGAGGGAGAATCCGTCGATGCAGGTAAAGCCTAGTCCCTGCTCACTAGCGCTGTCAGATTAAGGCGTCATCCTCCTTTCTGCGGGTTCTGCGTGAGACGTCATCGCGCAGCCTGCTGCTTTGGGCCAATGCCAATGTTACTGTTCCGACTGCTATAAAGAGCAGGTTGAATGCTATGTGTTCCAAATGTCCCATATTACGCAGGATTCCGCCGCAGGCACAGGGGATCTTGCCAAAAGCGCTGCCGACAGCTAGGGCAAGGTAGAGCGTAAATGTGCTGAGCAGCAGTACAGACAGCTGTATACCGCGCTTTACCGTCTTGCGGTTAATCAATAGGTAGACAATTCCTAGTTCCAAAAGTGGGATCAGCGCAAAGAGGATATCCGCCATCCAGCCCGGAAAGGGTTGCAGTTGCATTTCACGTTGGCTCTGATCCCAATTCCATAGCTTAATGGTTGCTGCATAACCCCAAAGAAGGATAAAGCTATACTGGGCTATTGTTAATATGTTTCTCCGTGTCTTCATTATTCCATTTTTAAGTTTTTACTTATCGTATACGAATAGGGAGCCGCAGATTGAAATTCTGCTCTGCGACCGCCTATTTAAGCGCGTGTACTACCTATCTCGTTCGCTTACATTTCAAAAGTATAGCAAAAGGGAAAGCAGATAGGGGGACAGAATTTTGGGTTCCGATTTCGTTTCTGAGCAATGAGCGGGGGGTACTGTGCCGAGGGGGGAGATTTTGGCTATTTTTGAAGGTAGCAGAATGCGCGTCGTTTTCTTTGTTTTTGATAGCGTATGCCTAGTTTTTGGAGAAGATTTTTACCCTGAAAAGGGGGGGAGCTAGGGGGAGTCCCCTACTTTTTTAAAATAATTTGGAATTTTATGGAAAGAGCTACTTAAAATCGTCTTCCAGAAATAGGGTCATTTCCTTTAGTTTTCGAATTACAAAAGGGGCGTGTGGAGCCAACTTATCCCGGTCGTACCTGTTCAGGCTTTGAAATGTAAGCGCAGTACCGCTCTCGGTACGTATATTTGTAGCTACAGCTTTCGCGGAATCTTCTTTTCTCGTTATTGGAAAGAGGTCTGCGGCACAAAACGCATGGAAAAATAGCTTAGACTGATGTCCGTTTAGCCGTAAGGGAATAAACGGATAGAGACGCTGCATTTCATTTCCGTCTGCATGCTTTACCCGCTTTTTTTGCATCTGTAGATAATCCCACATGTGTTCCAGCAGTGGCTTGTGGTCAAGATGGTAGGCCAGCTGGTTCGCGTTACCGTACTGCTTTAGCTCCGACTCTAGGCGGATTAGGCCCTCGTGTACCGTACCCTGCAGATTGGCAGCGTCGAATTGTTCGTTCTGCTTACTTTCCCAACGATTGTAGAAGCCCATATAATTAAAATTTAGATTGACCAGGAGCGTTATAAAGCGATCGGTCCAGGGTTTGGATCGCTCGTCATCGGCCATAGCTTCCAGTGCACCGAGGAACCTGGGTAAGTACGTACGGTGGCTATAATGCAGTTCCGGTATTTTACCAGGGTGGAAGAGGCTTTTCATCGCGTAATCTAGTTCATCGAGATAAATATGAGGTATGGACTTTTTATGTAGCTTATCGATAAGATCCGGTAGCCGCCTGGCGACTTCATCGTGGAGGACCTGCTGTTGATAAAGAGGCAGCGTGCTGCAGGATTTGATATAGTGGCCATAGCGGTGTTCGAACTTGCACAATAGATCGTGCAGGGCACCAGATACCTGCAGCAGATGGGGTTTGCCCCATAGCTTATCGATGATCCGGGTTAAAAAAACATAGCATTGGTTGGCATCCTGCGCAGCCATGTCTAAACTGGCACATTGCCTGTAAACGGCCGACATGTCCGAAAGCACCTGGTTGCACAGCGTGTCTACCGATTCTGCTGCTACGGACAGATGCGTTGCTTCGACCGACACATGTTGGTCGACGGCTTCTTGCAATATGGATAACGTGGACATCATCTGTGGCGGGTATGGATATCATCGTGGTACCAGATCGCTGCCCAGGCCATGGTGTAACTTAACGGCTGATGAAGTATGACATATTTAAACGAGTGAAAATTAATTAACTTATCGATGGATTCCGGTGTCCATAGTAGTAGTAAACCTATGGTGATTGTTTGTATTATGTATTTTTGTGTTCTCATATGCTTTGTTGTTTATGCGCAAATTTGTTATCCGCAGATTTGCCTTTTATTGTATTTGATAAATCAAAGGTAGAGATGAAAGACACGCTGGTGGTAGTTAAAATCTGGCAATCGTTTTTTTGTGTAAGCGGAATTTTAACTACTCCTGATCGGTCGGGTCGGACGGAGAGGCGGTACACGCAAGTCGAATTCCTCGGATGCATGATCACTAAATGGCGGAACACGCTTCTGGAAAACCCGGCTGCAAAGGAGCAAGATATATCGGGTACGTTTCATGCAGGCAAGATAGACCATAAAGCGATGCAGATACGGCGAACAAATGCACAAGCGTAATGAATTACTGCATACAGTAGGTGAATTAATTCACAAATGCCATGAATTAATACGTTATAGCGGAGACCGAAGGGGGGCAACAGACTACCAATATCTGCAGTAACAGCACAAGGAGCCATTTTAAATGCTAAGAATCTTTTCGAATAACCCGAATACAATATTTTCAATCAATCCGCCTGCTTCGCTACCAGAAGCAGGCTTTCAAAATCTTGCCCAGCTGCTCCAAGGCTAAATAGTTTACCCACAAATATCTTACTATAAATGATCAGACAGCGAGGTGGCATACACATTCCCGGATGCGCAAGTCGGTTCGGTCAGGTCCCTGGTGGAAAGATCAGTGCCGGTTTGCATGACCTGCGCCGCAGGATGACGGATCCAAAACAAAAGGTCCTTTTATAAATCTACTTTCAAATAGCCCATACCCAAAGTGTATTCGATATTTAAATGAAATAAGTCTTGAACCCCTTTAAGAACAATAGTCCGTCTTACGGAACGTAAACAAGCCTTTTGTACAAGAAGCATCGGAAGGGACCATCTTTAGCGCTTGTACGATGTGCCTCCGATTGTGGTAGATCACCACCCTAAGTGTGTCACCTAAGCGCAATTTTATCCACTTCGAGATAGAGATCGAAGTCTTGACCTGGGTTAGGTCGACTTTTCTGGAGGTTTCCAAAAGTTGGAGTAACTGTTCTTGCTGGTGTATAAATTTATCCAATACTGAGGAATCTAATGAGGTCTCTGCCGGATCCATCGATTTAAAAGTCTTCATTTTGTTGAGACGTTCTTTAGGTAGCATGCTTTTTGCAAAATAATTACCTAAAACACCTGGTTTGAAAACAGCCGAAGGTCGACTATTTGCATTATGGAGCCGAAACTCAATTTCTGGGATGTAAAAATCTCCGTACCGGTTCAAGTGTTCCACACATTCCAATATATTCCAACCACCAGCATCCGGCTTACGGTTTAGCACATCTTGCGGCAACTGTTTGAATGATTGTATCTCCTGGATATGCTGCTGTGTAAGGTATGTTAATTCTGTCAATAGTTTGTCAACGTATAGCATGTCTGTTTTGTTTTTGACAAAGCTCAGGTATTCTCTGCATATAATGATTGATTGAAGTCAAGATTTTTTCAGGCGAGACAATGTCTCAGGTGCCATTTTCAAGTACGAGGCAATGTGTTTATGTGGAATCCGATGAAACAGTTCCGGACTTCGCTGCAATATCCGTTGGTAACGATCCTTCGGCGAACTGGTGAGCAAATCCTTTTCGCGTTCCAATTGTTGGAGCACAAGCTGTTCGAGGATATCCTGCCACAATTGTCTGTTCGTAGGGTCTCGCATAATGAACGATAGGCAAGCGGACCTGGAAATCAACTTCACTTCGGTCTTTTTGATTGCTTGTATAAAAAAAGCGGACGGTCTCCCACTGATAAAACTATCCAATGCGGTAATAAAATCACCAGTATATCCAAATCTAACAATATGCTCTTCGCCGGCATCCTGCATACAGACCTTCAAGCTACCCGATACGACGTAGTACAGGCTTCTTTCCACCGAATCGTATTCAGTGAGATACCCATTCCTTTCCACAACGATAGTCTTTTCCCATACGTTGAGGTCTTCCATCCTGTGGTAAAGTTCACTTGCGAAATCCATTTTGTTCTTTTTTCAAAATGCTCGAAGATAACGAATAGTTTGGGTATACAATAAAATGGCATTGTGTTTTTTTGATATTAATTACACTAAAAGCATCTCTCATAACGATAGTGGATTTTATCGATATATGCCATATACTATGTAATTCTAAAGGCATGTCTATTAGCTGATCTTGATAATTTGTATTCGAAACCAAAGTCCCGTTTTGTATAACATATCTGAAACGCTTGGCTAGAGGATAGGTTCTTGTCATTTTTTTAGGAATTATATTAGTTCTTATTCAAAAATGCCCTAACGATACGATTGAGTTCAGTGGCATCGCCGAACTGCTGAATCAACCGATAAAGATAATCACTTTTCACACGCCTATAACTTTCCGCATGCTGGGCTTCTGACCACCCATTTTTAGCGATTTTGAAGGCTTCGGGATGATTGCTGTGCAATCGAATAAGTACGTTCGCAATTTGCTCTCGTTCCACATCGGGAAGCCTGTTGCTCACCAACACCGGACCTAACGGAATTTTAGGTGACCTCCAGACTAATCTAATTGGTCGATTGGTGCTGTCGCGAATAAAATCTTCGTAAGCGATACTGCCAATAGCACCTAAATCAGCTTCGCCGAGCGCTATTTTTTTAGCTGTTTGCTGATGAGTTCCAGCGTATGCGATTGACTTAAATTGCTGTTCAGGATGCGTAATGCCGAGTGCTGATAATGCGATCCGTGGTACAAGGTTGCCAGATGTCGACCCTTCGCTGACCAAAAGTAGCGAGCGTTCAGCAGTATTGAGAGCCACGTCATTCGAATTCGTAACAACCCCTCCTTCAGGTGCGATGAATATGCATCGATAGTTGTCATCGGTGGCATCATCCAAAGTCTGCCACACGACTAGTGGAACCATGCTTGGCTGTGCCAGTGAATCTGCTGCTAACAATAAATATCCGAATGTGTTGATGAAAGCCACATCGACATTGCCTTGTTGGATAGCGTCCACAAGTTCACCGACAGAGGGATAGCTTACAACTGTTGCTACCTGTCCGGTCGCTGCCGCCAATAAATCAGCGATCGGACGGATGTTGTCCACGCGACTGTTCTCCGCATACCGATAGGTCGCCACGCGCAATTGTGCAACGAGTGGTGTAGCAACTAAACAGTACCCGATGAGTAGTAAATAATTAATCCGTACCATATTGTTGTAAAGCCTTCACCAATTCCCGATACTCCTTCCGTGTCAACCCAGGTCCATCGGTGATTTCCCACAGGGCATGTTGTATCATGTCATAAATCACCTGCCAATCCGGCATCTCATAATCGGGCTCAAATACATCCCAGGGATTGTAATGTTGCGTAAGTCGTAGGCCCGGGTAGTCTTTCAGCAGCTCCAATAGCTTGCGGATGTTCGGGTCATCGGTAACTACACTGGGTACATACATGTCTTTGCCGATGGGATAGTCCTGTGTGTCCCACTGCTGGTTTTCCTCCCAAGGAAACGCCATGGAAGCATTGAGACAGCCCAAGCCGATGTACACCGTAGTCGTGTCTGCGGGCGTACCGACCTCTACATACGAGGGCGGCACCTGAACGCGTACCGTTGACGTCAGGATGCCGTTCTGCGTGCGCCCTTCGTGCTTAAACAGGCAAATCAAGCCACCAGGCACTTCAACAGTAACGCTCACATTCAAATTGTTGACAAAATTCACATCGGCATAAAACGTATTCATGCTGCCATAAAGCAATCCAAGATCCGGGTCGAATGGCTTGTTTGGTCTCGCCACCACTTCTATCCCTTCGGGCAGTTGCCACGGCACGCCCCCCGGGATGCCGTCGGTATTCCCAATACCCGGGTTATTTTTCGAGGATGGGATAACAATATCCCAATCGTTTCCTTCTTCCAGCGGATCGGGTACTGCCGGCCCTTCCCCCTTACTGCAACCGACGGTGAGCCAAAGGGCTACTGTATAAAATATCCATTTTTTCATTGTTGAATTGCTATTGTATTTTGATAAATTCTACCCGTCTGTTTTGCGTCCTGCCCATCGCTGTTTGGTTGTCGGCTACCGGATCTGTCTCGCCCTTTCCATCGGTCTCCAGCCGGCCGCCATCAATCTGGTATTCGGCTTGCAGCGCCTCGCTCACCGCCACTGCTCTGCGTCCGCTGAGGTCGATGTTGACGTTATCGTTACCTACGGCATCGGTATGACCGACAATACGGACACGGATATCCGGATGCTGCGCCAGTACCGCGGCAATGGCTTTCAGTACACCGGCGGATTCTGGTTTGATCGTCGCCGATCCCGTATCAAACAAAATACCTGTCGTGCTGAACTTGCCTTCTTCCACCAACTTATGCCGGGTGTCGGGCAGTCCCTTGGCGATCTTTATGTTGCTGAAATATACGCCAATCTGTTCATCTGTGTAAGGGCTGCTATCCAACCCGAAAAACAGTTGGTTAAATACGCCCGCTTTGGGGCTGCCTTTCGGTACATCGTATAATTTCTCGCCATCCACCCAGATGCGCAACCGTTCTTTTTGCCCTTGTATGGCGACGTGTGATACACGCCCGTACCATTGGCGCACCAATTTATTCTTAGTGGGCGGACTGTTGAAGTAACGGGAATACTTTTCGTAGCTCTCAAGCGCGAGGTTTCCGGCATCCGTAAGTGGAGAAACGGCTACATAAAATGATTTCTCGCCTTTGGGGTCGGACAACAACTTGTTGGAGGTTGTGGATTCAGTACCAGATGCCAACAGACCAAATTGAAACGACGGCGGAAGCCAGCCTTTGAAATCAATTTGTACCACCATATCGAACTCGACGGTGAAATCAGGTCCAAATGACTTTTCATTATCCGTTAGAACGACCGTGCGCTGCGCCATGCGCAACCATTGGCCCGGGACATCTCCTAGGCTAACGATTACCGAGCTACCATTGCTATTCCATCCGGTAGGCAGCTCACCGATGGCTTCACCGGAAAAATCGTTGACATACAATACCGAGTCGCCAGGAATAAAATCATACTTGCTGAACGCCTCGATGGATGTTTTTTGATGTCCGTTGATGTCATTTCCCGATGTGGTATGTTGTTGATCTGTCGACGACTCGCCTTTAGCTGGCGAAGCATTCCCTTCCGCTGTCGCGGATTCGATAGCTTTGTCGATGCTTTTGGAGACGGCCTTGTCGGTTTCATTCAGTACTTTCTGGGTAGCGGTCTGCTCTACGCGCCCCTTGATCTTCCTGAGAATGGACTGCGCAGCCAGCGGCTCAGTACCGAAAAATGCTGCAAAAGATATCATGAACATTAAGCCCCTTATCGATATATGTTTCATATAATATTGAAATTGATGTTTCAAAATTAGCAGATCGAACGGGGTAGCGCCTTTCGTTTCGATAAACGGCACATTATCGGCATGAACAGGCCATAGCTTCGATGAAAATTGAGATTCCTCTTATCGTCTGTTTCCAGTATTTTATCGCCGCTATCGGCGGTTTGTCGAAATAGACGAAAGTAATTATTGGTAATCGCCGATACTTGCATAAAAAAGCCTATGAGTTCCATTAAGTTAACGGTATATCGATTTGCATTCATGTTGCCACTCTTGCTGGCGGTCTCCTGCAATAAGGACGCGCAACCACCTGAAGAACCTCACCCCGTTTTCGGCGAGCCGGTAGTTAAACCCAAAGGAAAGCCTATTGGCGATGCCGTTTCGGTAGAGATCGGACCCAATGGTGGCGTCCTTTTGTACACGGATATGGTACGACTGGAGATCCCGCCCGGCGCCGTGGACGAACTTACGACGTTCGGCATCCAACCCATTAGCAATACATTCGACGAGACATCCGCCAGCCCAGCATTCCGCTTGACCCCGGAGGATAAGTACTTTAAGAAACCCGTTGAAATCTCGTTTTTGTATGATCTCGACGCGGAGGGCAATTCTGGAACACGCATGGTGGCTTTCCAGCGGAGCGACGGGGTATGGTGTGGTAGCTCTACGGAACTGGATGCTCCTCAACGACTGCTAACGGTTGAAACGACACATTTCAGCGATTGGGTGTGGTTTGACCTCTTGTCGCTACGGAAAGATAAAGAATCAGTAGGTGCGGGTGAAACGGTCAACCTGAAGTTGCTGGAGCAGATACTTGGCGAACTCATGCCGGCAAACCACATCGATAGTGTTCCGTTAGCGGCAATGGACGATATCGGCTTGTCTAAGGATTTGACAGTGAGCGGGTGGAAGATTATCTCCGGTCCTGGATCACTATCGCCGAAAATCAACACGAAGCTGGTGCTCGGTGACGCGGTTTACACAGCCCCGACAACCATCGAGAGCGCTACGGATGTAGAAATACAGGTCGAAGTGGAAAGCAAGAACGGTTATATCAGCGACCGTAGCGCTCCCGGCGGTCGGCGTAAGTTCGGGAAGTTTATTTTATTGACTACCATCCGGCTCGTACCCGAAAATTTCGTTCAGCTCATACTGAATGGGGTAGAGCAGGATCTATCCCAAACTGGAAACGATGCTAAACTTGTCAATGGTAATGCATACATACGGTTAGGTGGAGATGAGTCTTCAATAAGCCTGACCCTACAGTGCTTTGGTACCGGCCCCGGCACCTACCCTGGTGGCACTGACGGAGGGGAGGCCACGCTGTACTTTGTAGAAAGTATCGGTGAAGACAGACGCTTTTTCAATAATTTTTATCGCACCTGTGAAAACGGTTATATCTATAATGGAACGGCAACGCTAACCACTGTCGGTAAATACGTGGAGGGTTCGTTTTCGGGCCAAATCTTTCCCGCTAATGTACAAAACTGCGAGGTTCCGGAGCCGACAACCGTGGAGTTTCATTTCAAAATGAAACGAAACTGACGCGTATAATAGTACTTCACGAACCACCAACACAAACGCGCGCCGTTCATATAGAAATATCCAATAGCTACAGAATTAAAGATTTGATCTGATGCAGATAATGTTTTCCTACCCGGATTTCCTGTCCATTTTCCATAATAAGGAAAAGCCTGCCGATATCCCGGTGACAGGCATCGATGTGCTCCAGATTGACGATAAACGATCGATGCACACGCATAAACCGGGATGGATCGAGTTTTCGTTCTATAGATCCGATACCGGATGAACTTACAAACTCACCCCTGTCTGAGTAAACCACTGTATAGTCACCCGCAGCTTTCAGGTATCGAATATTGTGCAGTGCGATACGTCGCATCCGTTCACCATCTTCCACGAAAAGATGCGTCCCGTGGAATGGCGGGGTGACAGTTCGGTCAACCACTTTTTGCAGAGCGGCATCGAGCCTTTCCGCCGCAAAGGGTTTTAACAGGTAATCTAGCGCATGGTGATTAAATGCTTGCAAGGCATACGATTCGTTCTGAGCGGTATAAATAACCTTTGGTAGATGATCGGCCTGTTGGAAAAGCTCAAATGTGCGACTGCCCGCCAATTGGACATCCAGAAAAAGTACGTCGGGTTCCAGCGCGTTGACATATTGGACAGTCTCACGGCAGCTTCCACATTCGCCAATCACGCGAAATCCAGAATGGCTATCAATATGCCGCCTGATCTGTTGGCGGTGTGCCGATTCACTGTCAGCAATTAAAATGGTATTCATTGGATTTTTTTAAGTTTTTCGGCCTATCTCTACGTGATTATAGGCATAATACAAAAGTAGCCGAACAGTCTGCCCAAATTCATCGAATTATTGCGGGGAAACATTTTTACGTAGTACTACGTAAATCGCTTTGGGTATTCGACTATTCTAAGTAGTACTACGGTATTCATCTCTTCCGTAGTCAACCCGGAAGCCATCACACCTCCACTACCTACCTTTACGCTGAAAATTTAAATGTATCAATGACATGAAGAAATCTACACTATACCTTGTATTCGCCGCGCTGGGCAGTAATCTGGTTATTGCGGCAGTTTGGCATAAAAGCCCAATCAGGGAAATCCCTAATTCTCCGTTCGGAAACCACTACTGGGCGGTCTCTTCTGCAACTATCGAACCGGCTTTAGATCTGGACACGGATGGAAAGCCCGACTCGGATCTCCGCGCATTGGTGCCGGACTGCGAAGGCGACGACGCCGACAGGTACCTTGAGGATGGCACTATCGTGACTGACCGGGGATCGAAAAGTTGTGACATTGATGAAGAACGGCAGGAAGAGACGGGGACGTGGTCTTATGATCCAAGCACGCGGACCCTAGTGATGGAAAAATATGATGGTAGCCGGCCGGTACATGCGCATCTGGAATCGGTATCGTCAACACAAATTATATTTATCAGTCGGCATTCATCAGCGAAGGGCATCCACACAGTACGCACCACACTGAAAGTTAAGGAAAAAAATTAATGCGTGTAACATTTCAATTGTTCTTTTCGTCTTTATGTGTATATTTATGTATAATACCATAGACACGAAGAATGACCATAAAACCACTTCGCTTCCTCGGGTTTGCGTTATTGTTGCTTACATATTTTACCGGTCAAGCTCTCCAACGTGATACCACAGATGTTTATCGGCTTATCGATACCGCGCGAGAAAAACACCGCCAAGGATTCGTGGACGCCGCTGAATACAACTTCAAACGAGCTGGGGAATTAGCCGATCGGTTGAATTTCGATCGGGGAATGCTTATGTATGCGGGACATTATTGTGTATTCCTATATGATCAGGTTCGTTTTGAGGAAGCCGTCGCCATGGCGCGTGTGCAACTGGAGGTCAGTACCCGGTTGGGCGACCGGCGACGCATGGGATATGCCCATAACAATTTGTCATTGCAGTACCAAGCACAAGGGAAATTGCAACGAGCTGCGGAAGCCCTGATGAAAGCGCTTGACATCTCGTCGCAAACAGTTCGTCCGACACAACAGGACCTTTCGGATCGTCGGAAGTACTACAATAACCTGAGCTCTTTATTACTCGATATGAAAGATATCGAAAAGGGACGACAGTATGCCCTGAAAGCTTATGAAGTTGCAGAAACACTAAAGGATACCCTTGCCATGGGCAGAAGCTTGGTCAACGTGGTCGTGGCTGAAGCTATGGCAAAGCGATTGGATGAAGCAGAGCAGCATGGATTACAGTTACTGGCCTTCAGCCAATCGCAGAACGATGTTCAAATGGAATTGAAAGCTTACAACAATCTTGGAGACATATACCGCATGCAACGGCGGTTTAACCTTGCCCAGAAAACTTTCAAAAAGGCGGAGCGACTCCTCCAACGGGTCCCACCTGGCAATGAAGTCTACGTCATGATGGGTTTTTCCTCAACGTATAAAGATCAAGGGGACTACGACGCTGCAAATAAGTATTATCAACGAGCCTTTCGTTTGGCCGAAAATGAACTCGCCAAACCGCAGCTCATCGAGCTATACCTTTCGGGGGCGGAGATTAAGGAACGAATGGGGTTTTACAAAGAGGCTCTGCGATTACGGAAAGAGTATGAGCAAATCAATGACTCGCTACGCAATCAGGAAGCCCACAGCACCATACAAGAACTTGAGGTGAAATACCAGACTTCTGAAAAAGAAAAGGCATTGGCAGAACGTGATCTGAAAATAAGTGAACAGCGTAGCAAACTGGAGCGGATGACCAAGTGGATTATAATTGCTACGGCTTTGGTTATCACCTTGGCCATCCTCCTAGTATCCGGCCGAATGATCAGTCAGCAGAAACGAAAAACAGCTGCGTCCGAACAGGCAAACCGTTTACTTGAGGCTCAGCTAAAAGGTGAAGAAAACGAACGGGCGCGTACCGCACGGGAATTACATGACGGGGTGGCAAGTATTCTGTCGGCAGCTAAACTGCATATACACGCCGCCGACGGCAACCGCGCAGTCCTCGATACACTGATCGGCGAACTGATTGAAACCGCTGTCCAGGAAATCCGAAACATCTCACATAACCTCGCTCCGGAGACCGTACTTAATGATGGCTTCTCCCAGGCGGTCCAAGAGTTTTGCCGACGCGTAAATTGCCCGGGACTACTACTGGAATGCTATGTGTTGGGTGAATTACCGGAACTGGAAAAAAAATCAGAACTTATGCTATATCGGGTGATTCAGGAAGCGGTGACGAATACCATAAATCACGCAGACGCCACCGAATGTATTGTCCAGCTAGTGGGGAACGGAACCAACCTATCCATCACCATCGAAGATAATGGAAAGGGATTTGACCTCCAGCAATTGAAAAAAACCGGTATAGGCTTACAAAACCTATCTTCACGGATGTTGCTGCTGAGGGCTGACCATGAAATCCATTCTACTCCAGAAGAAGGGACATCCATTTATATTGAGATTGACACTACACGCATAAAACAACAGCTCGACACTGACCGCTTTGCGCACTTTTTCGGATAACGCGATTTACGTAATGATACGGACAACATATATTTGTGTTTTCTTTTTATTTGCAAAAACTTAGAAAAATACTAGCATGATTACGATTGGAATTGTAGACGACCATTCACTCATTATTAACGGTTTGACGCATATGTTAAGCGGCATATCGGACTACCAAATACTGTTCACAGCCAATAATGGCGAACAGTTGGCAGTGGCACTGGAAATCGAACTGCCGGATGTTTTGATATTGGATATCGAACTACCAGATAGTAATGGTATTGAATTGTGTACCGCAATCTTGAAAAAGTATCCAGGACTGCCAATAGTAGCGCTCACTAATCACGATGAGATGGTGTACGTAAAAAAGATGATACGCAATGGGGCGAAGGGATATTTGCTAAAAGGAACCGATAAGCAAAATTTACTCAATGCCATCAACGCGGTGTATAAAGGTAACCAGTTCTTAGACCGCCAAGTCGAACAAGCTATTCTACAGCAAACCATTTTGGGCAGGCGTACCTCTGTCGAGGTGAAGTTGACCAAGCGGGAAAATGAAGTGTTGTCATTGATTGCTAACGAATACTCCAATCAGGAAATCGCAGATAAATTGTTTCTTAGTGTGCGCACAGTGGAATCGCACCGGCACAGCCTCAACCAGAAACTGAATATCAAGAATCCAGCTGGTTTGGTAAAAGAAGCCATGATGCGTGGCCTCATCTAAGTTCGTTAGCTTACTTCACTCCTCCAATTTACTCCTATATTGGCGATAGCATATATTTGCCTCTATCTACCTTAGTTCTCGACGGTAGCCTGTACGATAAGGTAGGTGTCGGTAAACTGGTTGAATTCGGTTATCATTCCTCCTTCTATTTTATATTCACCCATGAATGGTACTTTGAATGTCTTTTGGGAAATCTTATGGGTCCCTGAATAGTAACCTTTTACAAAAACCGTATTGTCGCAAGCGACAAAGGCGACGGTGTCGGACTGCCAATCGACCCATTGGGAATGCAGTCCCGCGAAAACACACTGGAATACATCAGTGATTCCTACATATCTGCCTCCCCCCGGAAAACCAACCATCTGGTTCCAGCGTACACCGTGGGACAGCAGTTGGGCAATATTGTGGCCATTCCCCTCTTTAAAGGATCTATAGAGTTCCTTTACGATTTCGATATTCTTTTCTTCCATAATATATTTTAGTATTAGTTTCAATGAGCGAGGAACTGTATCGGATAGGATCGGATGACACTGGGTTCGCTTTCTAGCCTTATCAACTTGCGATCCTTCCAATAGCAGCCTCTCCCGAACTGTACCCCGCCGACATAAATATCTCCATTCAGTCGTTGCAGGAACAGGGCCTGAGTGATGCGCAACAGCGGGTCGGTCTCAAGTTCTGTTCTGGTCACCGACAGCTCGGTCAGATCAGTCTGTGTATCGATCCGGAGATAAAAGGTACGGTTAGTGCTTCTCTCCCAGCCAGGAACGAAAAGCACATTGCCTTCCATTATGCCCCTTCCGAACTGATAGTTTTCTTTGGGAAGCATCAGCGCATGTCGAATCACTTTCCTGGTCTCGAGATCAATGCTGACCAGCAAATACGCTGGCTTTTTATCTTCCTTCCAAATCGCACTGACTACCAACACTAACCTGCTCATGTGGTTGCGATATGCCGAATGTATATACTGTTCGGAATATTCGGTCAGATCGACCCTTATCTTCTCGATCCCCCGAAACTGGTGACCAAGACTCACTTCTATGGCACCGGGCAAATAGGTAGCCTTTACCATTATCAGGCCATTGGTAGTGCTAAAGAGTGCAAAAGGGGTGTCCACGGGCATATCCAGTTTTTCAATACCCAACAGATTATCAATCTTATATACGTAACTGATGCTTCGATATCCCGTTGTCTGGCAGATGGAGTGAAGATACAGGTTCCCCTGACCATCCGTATGATGGGCATAGAGGTGTTCCTGCCGGTCCGTCATGAGCGTAAGGCCCACCTCCTCGGAGAGCACTTTTTTCCCCTCATAGGTAAACAGAACGATCCGGGCCGTTCCCGCTATGAGTTCCGTACCAAAATAGACCAAATTGCGGCCACCGCCCGTCTGGAGTTCATGGGCACCGCTTAGCGCGATTTTATCGTGGTTCAGGGGGATAAAAGTAGTATTGCTCGCGCCGTCTGCCGTCCAAATGGTAGGGATACCGTTAGAGGTTGTTCTAGTACTAGCAAACCCTAACACATCGACCTTTAACCCTTCTTCGTGTTGTGGTACAGGTTCCTTTCTGCCACATCCGATCAGTATGATCGCTGAAAAAATAACTATCGTCTTCTGTAACATATCATCTCTTGATAAACTCTATCCTGCGATTCTCATGACTTATGGCGGCTTTGAAGCTCTTTCCTGTCGGCTTGAAACAAGCTTACTTAAAAGCACAAATCTTGAATTTATCACTTCCCCGGCATAAGTTATATACGCTGTTAGCGGTTCGGGCTTTCTCTCGGCTTTTGTCGTTTCAAATTATCTCTTTCGTTTGTAGTGCAGTTGTGTTAGTCCCGTGTCAAATGTTTTTGAATTCATAAGTTCAATATTTTGTTCAGATCTACCGCCTTTAAAAAGTCTTGTTCCCGACCAGAATATTTAGAGCCTAAAGGCAACGCCCACATTCAATACCGTGGCGCCATAACCGATCTCTGCAAATGCGCCCACCTTTTCTGAAGCCCAGTATCTGGTTCCGATATGTAAACCCCACATCAATCCCCCTGCTGATGCCGAAACAGGTTCAGATCCTTCCCCTGACCACTTAACGGACGCCACGTTATAACCGAGCATGGCGCCTCCATACGGATCTAACCTATCTGAATTTACCTTGAGGTGGTAGGATCCCCTTGCCGCTGCCAGGATATAGCTATATTTCCATTCACCGTATTCATTCCAACGTTCTTTTTTTCTGGAGTAGGCAAGATACCCGCCCACGCTGATACGGTCAGAAAGAGCCTGTTCATAACTTACCCCAAAAGGAATGCCCAGACCGCCACCAATCCCGATACCGGCATTTAAAAATTTGTCCCCGTGCTTGAAAGACTGTGCAAAAGAACCGTTACTGCCCATCAGCAGTATGATGGCTACCGCCCCTATTGTTTTTAAAGTATTCATATATAAAATTATTTATCATTTACAATTTCCCGTTGCCATTTACAGAGTACCGTATTGGGCTTGGCAAAGGTATCCCGATTCGATGTCCTTGAAATACGTACTACTACCCAACCTGCAAATTACGTACCTCCTGAAGCCGATCCTTTTCCTGCTGTCTGACCGGTAGGTAATAGTACTGAGATGCGTCTTTGGGAAATACTACCCTAAAAAGCAGTTATCAGTAACCTTATTTTTGCTACCATGAGAATTTTTTATCTTTTATTTTGGGCTTTGGCACTGGGGTGCAGCAAAAAGGACACAACTCCAGAAGACATCGGAAAAGTAAGCGGAACCGTCAAGGATCAGTCAGGAATACCGATTCAACAGGTGCAGATAGTCGTGGACAACAGCATATTCTTTAACAGCAACATATCCACTAAAACCGGTTCCAACGGAACCTACAGTTTGGCTCTGCCAAAAACCGGGGCTTGGTATGCTTTTGCAATCCATCGAATACCTTTCAATGGAAAGACCTATCAATGCTACCTCCATCCGGATGATCCAACAGGGTTCGGTTCAGAGGGTGCTATCCGTAATTTCACATGGAAGCTTACCGGGCAGAAGGCTCAGCCTTTAACTGGGCATTATGGCGGGACAATAACGGTCGATCACTTTCCGGGAGTCTATCTGGACACAGAAGATATACAGTTCACGCTCATCCCTGAGGGTAATCTCATCGATGGTTCCCCGGGACAGACGTTAATACGATATGCTAACGACGGAATCCAGGTTTTGGATGTCCCGATCGGACGTTATAAAATGAGCGCACGGTACGGCGAGGAGTCCCTTAAACTAAGGAGGTGGAACAGCGAGGATGTGTTTGTTAAAGAACTGATCTTAGACTTTGAGCCACAGATCGATGCGCAGTGTGATAATTGTTTTAAGCTGGAATTTAATCGGTGATCTAAAAAAAAATTAGCATTGTCGTAACTCCAGCGCTCACAATGGGACTTCCCTCCAGGCTGATCGGTGAAAAAGAGATCGACCCATTGGATCATTCATTGTTCCGAGGATGGATTTATCGGTAATAACTGACGTTCGTCGGACACCCTGTCAACAAACTTGACAATCTTCGTACCTTTCGGATTGATGTTAACAAATCAATATTTCGTGAAAAGAGCATATACATTATTTTTTTTACTGTTCCTCCGGTGCGTAATGGGTCTAGGACAGCAGGTCTGTGGTAGGGTAACTGATATTCAGGGCAAACCACTGCAAGCGGCTACTATAAATATACACTGGCAGGATGATAAGAGCCACGTCGGATCGGTCAGTTCAGATTCTTCTGGACTGTTTATATTTAAGGACCTGGCCATTGATCGGTTCTATCGGGTTCGGGTGTCCCTGATCGGTTTTGAAACCTGGTCCAAAGACTCAATTGGGATAGGAGCCAACTCAACTGTCGAACTGGATGTACTAATGGTTCCGAAATCGAGCAATTTAGAGGAGGTTTCCGTGACCGCAGAACGTCCCTATATCGAGAAACGTTCCGACAGAACAGTAATCACCCCAGATGTTATGCTTACTGGTATCGGTGGAACCGCATTTGAAGCACTCGAAAAGTCTCCAGGAGTACAGCTCGACCGGAGCGGTAACATCCGTCTTTCGGGAAAGGCAGGGGTATCGGTATATGTTGACGATCGACCAGCCTACCTGACAGGGGAGGAGCTAAAGGGATATCTCCGCAGCATCCCCCTAGCACAAATTGACCGGATCGAACTGATGACCAACCCGCCATCAAATTATGACGCTGCAGGAAACGGAGGCATCATCGTGCTCCATACAAAACGTTATCGTTCCAGGGGAGTACACGGAGGTGCGAGCCTAGCCTATCAGCAGGGCAGATATGGACGGACGATCAACAGCGCCGATATAGCCATAAATAGAGAAAAATGGGCTATGGCAGCAAGCTCCTCTCTTTCAACGACAAATACTTATACAGATCTTGATATCCTCAGGGAATTCGGTGATGGACAGGTAGTAATGTCACCGATATTTTCCCAAAATACCTGGATAAGGAGAAAAGGGATATCGATCGGAGGAAGGCTTGGGACTGACTATTTTTTGGACGAAAGCAACACCTTTGGCATCAACCTGAGCCTACAATCATCCCCCATAGTACTTGAATCTTATGTCGAGAGCTGGTTTATGACATCGTCTGAAATCCTGGATTCTATCCTGCAGGCAAACAATAGGGAAGATCGCACTTTTTCGAACTTGGGTACAAACTTCAATTACCGCTATAAAAAGCCTGGTTCCGAGCAGAAGCTTACCGTAGACCTCGATTACCTTGTCTACAACGGAAACAATGAACAGTATTTCGATAATACCACCTATCTATCGAGTGGCGAACCCATAGCTCTAGAGTCACAATTCGGCAAGGTACCGAATGATATCCGTATCTATTCCGTGAAGGCTGATCTTATCCATCCCGTTGGAAACGCTCTGAGGGTATCCACGGGTCTCAAGAGCAGTAGGACCATGACCGATAACGATGCGGACTTCTATAGGATACTTGAGGAAAAGTTGATCGTCGACCTTGAAAAGACGAACCATTTCCGGTTTCGGGAATCGATTCATGCAGCCTATGTGAACATGGACGGAAAGTATGGCAACTGGAACTACCAGGCAGGGCTCCGTTTTGAAGGAACGATTTCCGGGGGACACCAATTGGGAAATGGATCTCAACCCGATTCTTCTTTCAACAGACGGAACATGGATTTTTTTCCGACCCTTTATCTGCAGTACAGACCATCCGGTGAAAGTAAACACGCTGTAAGCATGAATTACGGAAGACGAGTCGATCGGCCCCATTATGCCTGGCTGAACCCTTTTGTAACACCATTCGACAAGTACACTTACTATATAGGAACCCCTTATCTCAAGCCCTCATACATACAGCAGGCAGAGCTGGCATACAATTTCCAGCCGTTGCTGGATCTTACTTTGGCCTATGGAAAGGTAAGCGATCTGATGAGCGAGACCATAAGGATCCAGGACGGAGTATATTACAGTCAGCAGGACAATCTGGGCTTATCGACGACAATGAGCGCCACGCTCAACCTCTCCTACGTTCCGCTAAAGGGACTGACCCTGAATTGCCATGCTGCCATCCATTCAATAAATACCAAAAGTGAGATCTTTGGACAGAATATGGACACAAGGGGAACGTATCGCCTTGTCCGACCAACGATCACTTATAAACTTTCCGAAAGATGGAGTTTTCAGGTGGATGGAGAGTATCAGGGGAGCCAGAAGTTCGCTCAATTTACCATGAAGGAGCGGATTAGAGCAAATACTGCCATAAATTTTAAAATGAACAGCATCTGCTCCTTCAACTTGGCCATAACTGACCTCCTGCACAGTGATATAAATGCCGGGGATATTGGCTATCTAGGAGGTGCTTATGCAACGTTTTCTACCGTGCGTGATACCAGATTCGTCAACTTGTCCTTGCGTTACAGGTTTACCAAAGGCACTAAGAATGATCGTAATTATCAAGGCGGAGGTGCGCAGAGCGAACAGCAACGAACAGGATGAATTGCGCAACATTGTAACAGTCATGAAATGAACGCTTAAGGCACAGAAAGGTTTACACGTTTAAGAAAATGTTTTTTTTGAAAATAGTTACCTGATCATATATGCATGAAATTTTATAATGACCTTTATGTGGAAAGTGTATACCTAAAATGGATAAATGTCGAGCCCCAAGGATAAATCTGATATTATCCTATATTGCTTATTTAAAGCAGGTTATAGGAAAAAAGAAAAAGGCATACCCGAATTGAATCTGGAATATGCCTCTTTAGAGCCTTTCTGTAGCCCGTAGGGGAATCGAACCCCTGTTTCTAGAATGAAAATCTAACGTCCTAACCCCTAGACGAACGGGCCATTATTGTTTCGGTGTGCAAATATAGAGTTTAAAAAATAGTATTCAAAAATTAATTTAAGTTTTTATAAAAAATTAATCAATTCACGCATTTCGATGTCTTGATGAGAAGCGTTGTACAGGCATATTTCGCCTTTTACAATCAATATTTGAGGAGATTCGTGCCGTACGTCCCATAATTCTGCAATTTTATTGGATAGAGAACGATTAGCAATCAAATCCAAATAATAAAATTTTGCTCCCTCTGGGATTAATTCCTTGTCAAATTCTAAGCTTCTTTTTGCCATACTACTCACCGGACATCGGGTACTGTGCTTAAATAATACCACAATTTCATTGCTGGTATAGATTGCATCCAATTGATCTGCTGTGGAAAGTGTAATCCAATTCATGGTTGTTGTAATTATAACGTGGTGAATTTGCCCTCTTCCATGTCTGTAAATGCAGCAACTGTACTGAATGTGCAATCTTTTGAAGGCGAAATGGCATTTTTAAAAACGGTGGGAAGATTTAGTCCTCCGCCCACATCCTTATATCCACTAATGATATACGTGTTTTGGTTGGTCTCCGACTGAATGATCTGGCCGGTGATATTTAATGTTATTTTTCCGCTATACGTGGATCCGTCAAACAGCTGCGCACTTGAAATTGGGAATATGGTGATTTTCTCCGCATTTATTATCTTTTGGGCAGGAGCACCGGCCGTTGTACTAGCCTGATCAAAAGATGACGGTAAAAATAATAATTTCGCATCTTCGAAAAATTGCCCAATTATTTCCTGTAAATGAGATGATGTAAGCGTTTTAGAATCTTTGGTCTCTACTCCATTTAGATACAGCTTATCCAGTTGTTTGCTTTTATAATTGAACAGTAAAACTATATTATAATTAGATATGGTTTTACCTTCAAATCTGCAGCGGCCGTTAGATTTGTCGATCAAAAATGTTCTTTCTGCCGATAAGTGCTTTGTGATCTCATTGCCTTGAGAAGTGAAAAGAATAAATCTTGTGGATTCCCATTTTGATTTACCTCCTATACCTTCCCATACCGACGATAGACCGATGTTTTCTTGGGCGATTAAGTGCGTAGCTTGTTCCGTAAATAAGACGAACAATACCGACATGATTTTAAGGTAATTCATATTCTGGAATATATTTTCCATCAAGGATTTGTGACCTACGATGTGACTTTATTATCGTGTCCTTGATTTCTTTTTTGGATACGTATTATACGCCGCACAAGTGGCGTGTGAGCCGCATGAAGATAATATCGTTGTGCCGACGATAAGTAATCCTAATAAAATGAGTGACAAGTACTTCATATCTAAAAAAGTTCAAAAATGATACCAATTAGAAAGCCTTATGAATATGTGCCATCTGGATAGCGGTAATAGCGGCTTCTTCACCTTTATTACCATGTATACCACCTGCACGATCAATAGCTTGCTGTTGACTATCTGTAGTTAATACGCCAAATATAACAGGTTTATTGTATTTAATGCTAACATTACTGATTCCATTCGCTACAGCATCACAAATAAAGTCGAAATGCCTTGTTTCGCCCTGGATAACACAACCTAAGCAGATAACAGCGTCGAATTTATTGTCACGTAAAATAATATCTGCTCCGGTGATTAGCTCGTAGCTGCCCGGAACCTCCACTACTGTAATGTAATCTTCGGAAGCACCATGTTTGACTAAGCCATCTATTGCGCCGTTCAGTAATGCGCCGGTAATTGCTGCATTCCACTGCGCAACAACGATTCCGAAGTTCAATCCCGTAGCACTTTTTACTTCAATATGCGAGAAATCAGATAAGTTTTTTAATCCACTTGCCATATTTATGCTAATTAAAAAGGCTGCCTATCGTAAAGCAGCCTTGATTTGTAATACGTTTCTTAAATTATTGTTTGGCCTGAACGCGAGCTATCACAGCGTCAATCGTTGCCGCTTCCTGACTTTCGGGAAAATCGTTGCGAATACGTGTATACGATTCTTCGGCACTTTTGTATTCGTTTAATTGCTCTTGCACTAACCCTAGTTTTTTCAAAAACAGTGGTGTTGTGTAAGAATTAGAAGCCTTGCTAGCAGCTTTTTTGTACAGGTCAGCCGCTTTCTTGTAATCGTGACTTTCTGAATATGCATCACCGACCATACCTGTAACTAATGGATCTAAGATCTCACTTCCCGTATCAGAATATTTTTGAAGATATTTGATGGCTTCTTGAAAGTTTCCTTGACGTAAATATAATCCCCCTAGGTATGCGTTGGCGATGTTTGCAGATTTTGTGTTTGAATATTCGTCCGCAATTTCTTTGAAACCCAAAAACGAACCGTCGCCGTCAATAGCTTTTTTCTGTAAAGAATCGATTAAAGCATATTCTTCTGCTTTATACATTGCGTCTGCAGCAGTTTCAGCTCTTGGAGCCAAATACAATTTTTGGTAACCAATATATAATAATATAAGTACTAATATACCTCCAATGATGAAGGCGATGCTTTTTTGGTTATCCTGAAAAAATGAACCGTTTTTCTCTGTTGTATTGTTGTTCGTTGACATTAGTTTTATTTAAATAAAATACGGAACGCAAAATTACACTTTTCTCAAATACTTACAAGGGTAATTTGCATAAATTGCTAATAATATGATTTTTACTTATTGGATGACCTGTTCTTGATCTAATTGTTCGTAAATTGAGTTCTGGCTTTTAAATTCTGGGACTATCGCTTTCATTTGGCGCACAATATTCAGGTTGTTTTGCGTTTTGATGACCTCAAATAAAATAGAAAGCTGTTGGTTGATCGCTTCAAAGTTGTTTTCTCTGACTTTGGCAATCATTATTTTTTGGTGGTGGGTAGGGAGCGTATTCTCAAGATCATTCAATAATTCTTCATATAATTTCTCGCCAGGACGTAGTCCCGTGAATTTTATGTCGATATCCTGATAGGGAATATAGCCTGACAGTTTTATCATTTTTACCGCTAGATCCACGATCTTGACAGATTTTCCCATATCAAAAACAAAGATTTCTCCTCCGTTTCCCATACTACCCGCCTCAATTACCAACTGACACGCTTCGGGTATGGTCATAAAATAGCGGGTTATTTCGGGATGTGTAACGGTTAATGGACCACCCTTTTCAATTTGCTCCCTAAAACGAGGTATTACCGAACCGTTTGAGCCTAATACATTTCCAAAACGCGTCGTAATAAACTTCGTGCTATCTTTTCCGTTTTTCGATAAGGTATTGTTCAGGGACTGCACATAAATTTCGGCAATTCTTTTTGTGGCTCCCATAATATTCGTTGGGTTAACGGCCTTATCTGTTGAAACAAATACAAATTTTTGGACATCAAATTCAACCGATAGATTTGCCAAGTTGTAAGTGCCTATCACATTCGTTCGTACCCCTTCTATGGGATGGTTTTCCATCATGGGAACATGCTTATAAGCAGCGGCATGATAGACATATTGTGGCTTGAACGTTTCGAAAAGCACACGCATTCGATCTAGATTTTTTACATCGGCGATGAAGGAATGATAGACCTGATTCTTAAAGTTTTCCTGCAAATCCAATTGTAGATTATGTAACGGCGATTCGGCCTGATCACATAATATAATTAATTGGGGTTCGTATTTACCCAATTGTTTTGCAATCTCACTTCCAATCGAACCTGCAGCGCCTGTTACTAAGACCCTTTTCCCCTTGATCTTCTCCAGAATAGAGTCATTGTCTATTTTGATGGTTGATCGCTCAAGTAGATCTTCGATCTTTACTTTCTTAATTTGGTTGGGTGTTAAGTCCCCGTTCATGATATTCTTGATCGGGGGGAGGGTTAATACGTGCACATCATTTTCTAGACACACATCTATGATCTCTGATTTTTTTTCCGGACTAACCGCGTGTGTGGCAAAAATTAATTCGTCGACGGCCAGTTTTTTGAGTAGTTTAGAGAGATCATTGGTGCCATAAATTTTTACACCGTCGATAGATTTGCCTATTTTTGAGGTATTGTCGTCCAGGTACCCAACAATTATTTTATTGGTAGAAAGATCATGATCAAAGGTTCTTTTAACAGCTATTCCTAGATCGCCCGCACCAAAAACCAATACATTTCTCTTTACTCTTCTAGATGTTTTTGTGTATTGAAAGAAAATTTTTATAGAGGTCCTATAAGTAATTAATGCAGCAAATAGAAATAAAGCATAAATAATTATTAATTTTGAATCTAGAATATTAGGCAGGTGCAAAGCTAAGGCGATGAGCTTTAGTGTGAATAGAATAATAACCGTAAAGAGGATGGTGGACAGAATACGGATTGAATCTACGGCACTCGTATACCTGATAATTCCTGCATGTAATCGGAATACCCAAAATGAAATTCCTGTGATAAGCATGCCATATAAAAACTGGGATGCAAAGACGCTCGCAGATAGGTTGGAAAAATTAAAATTATTAAACAAGGTGTACGCTACTGTAAATGCAATAGCTGCAACCATTAAATCTAATAAAAATATAATCCACCTTGGAACAATTTTAATATGATTGATTAGCTTTAATAATCTCATTTTATGATTAAGTAGATAAATTACAAAAGTAAGACAAAATGCAGTTTGTTCTAACTTATATGCAAGATAAATTAAATTAGTCATTTTTTAATGCTAATTGTTTTATATATTTCCCCTTTATAAGGAGTTTTTCAATGGCAAAGAGAGGTCGAGCAAAGTATGTAAGTTTAATAATTATCACGTAAAGTAATGAGTAATCTATCAAAGATAGCCGAACAAGCTTTTTCGCAAACCCAAGAAGCATTTTCACCTATTGGGAATAAAAAAAATAGTTTAGTAATTGGTATCCCTAAGGAAATCGTTTTCCAAGAGAAGCGAGTTGCGTTGACGCCGTTATCCGTTGCCCTTTTAATAGAAAATGGGCATGAAGTGATTTTAGAATCGAAAGCAGGAGAAGCTTCCAATTTCTTCGATCATCACTATAGTGAGCAAGGTGCCCAAATTGTATCCGATAGGGAGTCTGTCTTTAAAGCGGATATTATTATTAAGATAGCAAGCCCTACGTTAGAAGAGGTGGCTATGATGAAAAATAAGCAAATCTTGTTTTCTAGCCAACAGCCTTCTTTGTTACAACAGCAGGTGCTAAATGCTTTGATGAAGAAGCAGGTAACAGCTTTGTCGTACGAATATCTTCAGGACGAAGGAGGACACCTTACAGTAGTGCGGGCGATGAGTGAAATTGTCGGTGCTACGTCAACTTTAATCGCTGCCGAATACCTTTCAAATGTATTTGGTGGTAAAGGTTTGATGTTGGGTGGAGTGACTGGTGTGCCTCCTACGGAAATGGTCATTATTGGCGCAGGGACTGTTGGAGAGTTTGCAGCCCGCACTGCGATTGCATTGGGAGCGCAGGTAAAAGTCTTTGATAGCTCCGTTTATCGGTTGAGGAGATTACAAAATAATGTGGGATCTCGGGTTTTTACATCCGTGATGCAACCTATCATTTTGAACAAGGCCGTCGTTGCTAGCGACGTGGTGATTGGTGCACTTCGCGCGAAAAATGGGCGCTCTCCTTGCATAATTTCCGAAGATACGGTTTCGAAGATGAAACCAAACTCAGTGTTGATTGACGTTAGTATCGATCAAGGGGGCTGTTTCGAAACCTCGGAAATCACCACCCACGATCATCCTATATTCAGAAAGTACGATGTCATCCATTATTGCGTCCCTAATATCGCATCGAGAGTAGCACGTACTGCTACCTATGCGTTAACGAATATTTTTACACCGATCTTGTTACAAATCGCCGAATGTGGAGGGGTGAGCAATCTGATCTGGTCGCATCACGGCGTGCGCAATGCGGTATATCTTTATCAAGGTAGTTTAACGAATAAGGATATGGCCGATAAATTTAATTTGCCCTTTAAAAATTTGGATTTAATGATCGTTGCAAATCAATAACCTTGGTGTTTAGATATAAGCCCATAACCTTAAAAAACATACTATTCTGATGAAAAATACTATTTTATTTTTAGCTTTAATGATGATATTTACTGCTTATGCTGTAGGGCAAGAAAAGCTCGAATTATATACAGATGGTCTTCCGAATGCTAAGGAAAAGGTTGATTTGGGTGACAATCTACCTGAATTGTATTTTTATAAGCCAACGGAAATCAAGCATAAGATTACTTTTTTGATTATTCCCGGTGGTGGTTATTCGCACGTCGCGATCAAACATGAAGGGCATGATGTTGCGAAAGCCCTTGCGGATCAAGGTTTTCCTGCCTTTGTTTTACGTTATAGATTACCAAAGGCGGATCAGATGTTGGATAAGCGAACTGGAGCTATTCAAGATGCGCAACAGGCACTTTCTTATATTCGTAGCTATAGTATATCGCTTGGTATCGAACAAGGAAAAGTGGGCGTTTTAGGGTTTTCGGCTGGCGGACATCTTGCGTCGACATTATCAACCCATTTTGATACGGATTATTTGGATAAGGGACGATCTTCGGTTACCTTAAGACCCGATTTTTCGGTGTTATTGTACCCGGTTATATCCATGAACGACGATATTACACATAAAGGTTCAAAGAAAAATTTAATCGGTCCTGATTTCTTGCAATCCGATGTAGATCGTTTTTCCAACGAGCTTAATGTAACAAAGAATACACCACCTGCTTACTTAATGCATGCCGTCGATGATAAGGTTGTGCCTATTGAAAATGCAGAGCGGTATCGAAATTCGCTTCAAAAAAATGGCGTAGCGTGTAAACTGTTTGTATATGATACCGGAGGGCACGGTTTTGGCCTGGTAAATAAAACGGACGCGCGTTCGTGGTTTGATGATATGATAGTATGGTTGAACGATTTGAAATTTTAACGGGCTAAATGAAAAAATTAGTAGTATACCTGTTTATTTGCTTGTGTTTGACGGTAGATTCGAATGCACAGGAGTGGAAAATTGGCCTTAATGAAACGGTTCCTCCTTTTGAAGTGGTGCAAAAGGATGGCACTAAGACAAACGCTGAAGCGTTGAAGGGGAAAGTCGTGTTGATTAATTTCTTTGCCACGTGGTGCCCTCCTTGCCGTGCTGAGTTGCCACGCCTGCAAGCAGAAATTTGGGAGAGGTGGAAATCAACTGGTGATTTTCATGTCCTGGTATTAGCGAGGGAAGAGGGTTGGGATAAATTGGATCCCTTCATGGCTGCCAACAATTATACATTTCCTGTTTTTCCGGATATGGAAAGGGCCATCTTTCGTTTATTTGCCGAAAATACCATTCCAAGGAATGTGTTGCTGAATAGGGAAGGTGAAGTAATTTATCAATCTATTGGTTACGAATCCAAGGAGTTTGACAAGCTAATAAGACGAATTGACGATGAGCTTAAAAAGTAATGTAGTTACTAAAAGTCATATTTACCTTGGTATTTTTCGCTAGCGGAGTGGATTGTTTGACTATGGCTCTGATTGATAAGCTATCATTTCCAACGAGGTATTCGCTATAAAATCCGCGGAATCTTATCTCTTTTATCCAGAATTCGCCGGATTGGTCTGCTGTAACATCTATCCATTCCTGATGGACAGCTACTTTCGTAGAAGTATTCAGGCCAAATATAGGAGATTGGGATGGTGTTAAAATATTGCTTTTTGCTAATAAAAGGGCTGTATAGGGATCATTAGGAGAATAATATAAATCTTTGGGAACACCTTGGTCAACTATTTTTCCGTTACGCATAACGATTAGTGCATCAGCCATTCCCAATACCTCTGCAGGATCGTGAGATACTAACACTACCGTTAACCCTGTTTCTTCTACAATGTGGCGGATGTCCTGCTGAAGTGAATCACGAAAAGCGGCGTCTACTTGGTTAAAAGGCTCATCCATTAAGAGAACTTCTGGTTCATTAATAAGTGCTCTGGAAATTGCGACACGTTGTTTTTCACCACCGCTTAGATCTGCAACACGGTGTTGTGCCAAGTGGTCGATTTTAAGTTTTTCTAGGATCGCTTGGGTTTTATTTTTTTTATTTTCTAAATCCGTATTGGAAAGCTGGGAGGCGATATTATCCCATACTTTTGCGTATAAATTAAGGTCGTCAAATCCCTGTGAAACCAACTTCATGGCATCGTGCCCCGGGATTAATTTGTCTTTACGTGTCGGTACAAGCCAACCCCTGTATCGTAGCTCTCCGGTGTTAGGTTCCAGAAGACCGTAGATCAATTTCAATAGGGTGCTCTTACCAGATCCAGACTCCCCGATAATGGCTGTAATTTTGTTCTCTTCAATGGAAAAATCAACATGGTTTACAGCGATCACCTCCTCCTTACCTTCAAAAATGCAAGAAATGTTTTCTCCATGAATGAGGGATAAACCTTCTTTTTGAATATCTGTAGGGATGTATTTGCAGGAAGTGGAGTTGTTGTTCATAAAAATAAAATGCCGAACTTTTTGTTCGGCATAAAATTACGTTAAAAGTTAGATAAATTTTAGAATTTATTTATCGATGAAATCGGGTATTTCTTTAAAATCCTAAGGTAAAACCGAATGTAAAATTGTTTAGACCTTCTTGTGCAGGGCTATTTTCAAATAAATCATTTACATAATATTTAGCAAATAAGCCGAAATCGTCGTATCCAATCCTTACAAAGGGGCCATATTGAAAACTGCTTAAATTGTAGTTGTCTTTGAATTTTTGTTTCCCATTCGCGTCGCTTTTTAATCGCTGGGTACCTTTCAGTAAAATACCAGTCATTGCTCCAAAAGCTACTTTTACACGTTCACCGTTATGGAATTTATTACTGCGCCATTCGAAAGCCAACGGAAGGCGTAGATACGTAGAGGTCAGCACATTTTTTTTGTATTTAACGTCGTTTTCATCTATCACTTGGTAAGATAAATTCGAACTGTTTTCTGTTAATAGAATGTTCTTCTCTAATCTGAAATAATTCCATTCAAAACCACCCGAAAGGTAAGTTTTGAAATTGTCGTTAAATCGCAATCCGACCTGTAATATATCAAACCCGAAGTTGGAAGCTTTTTTGTAGCTTAAGAACTGGTTGTCGTGCGAGAGCGTGAACTTGCCATCATCCATTATTCTTGAAAAACCCCAATCGATTCTCGTAAATGTTATCCCACCAAAGAATCGTGGATATTCTATAGCCTCTTTTTTGTCCTTATCGTCCACTCCAAGATTGATGTTTAACTTTGTTTTATGTTCAGTGGTATCTACCGGGTAGATGCTATCTGTTTCTTGCGCATGCAATGTTATGTGTAAAAGCAAGAGCGCAGAAAGAATTCCAAATTTAATAATCGATTGTATCATGTTATTTTCTTTTTTTAATACGGTTTTTCACTAATGAGTTTATAAAATCTATCCGAATGGAACCTTCATCGTCGGAACGGAATCTGACGTCTTTTTTTGTACTTATTTCTATCTTTTCGGAGATGGTATTTAATATATTGATCACTATCATATTATTGCCTTCGGTAGGTTGAGCGGCATACATGTTTTCCACTTCTTCTTCTGGCTCGATCAACGGTTTTAGCTGCTCCACTTCCGTTACTTGTCGAACGGGTATTTGACTGGAAATATCCTTGTTCGGGATCTCGACTTCGTGTGTCGCGATTTGAAAAGATTTTTCTTCTGCCTCTTCACGAGTATATAAATCTTTATGGATCTCTGCTGCTCCTGCATTTTGTACGTCGAGCTGTCTAACTGGCACGGATTTTTTCTTTGGAATCTTCTGAGCAAATGCTTTTTTTAATGGTTTTATATCTTGCTCTTCCAGTACATTTGTCTGCGTTATCTGTGTTTCCTCCTCGTTTTCGATCGTTTCAGGTCTTGAAGCATTGTTCGTTTTTTCTATTCGTTTTGGACTGGAATTGTCTGTTAACTTCACGCTTTCCTTCTCTTGATTTAAATATCCTGTAATACCCAAAGCGATTAAAAAAACAGCTGCTGCAGTATACTTTAAAAAGCGGAATCTGTTCTTTTTTGATAAAAAAACAACATTATCTTTTTTATCCAATTCCGCTTCGATTCTTTTCCACATGTCGGAAGGCGGATGAGATTCTGCGTGTTCGAAAGCATCTCTAAACAATTTGTCTATATCTTTTTCTTCCATGTTATCTCAGTTCTAATTTCACTAATTTTTGCTGCAGCCATTGTCGTGCTCTGGAGAGTTGAGATTTTGAATTACCCTCGCTGATTTCCAATAAGTCAGCTATTTCTTTATGCGTATAGCCTTCGATTGCGTACAGACTGAAGATCGTTTTATACCCCAGGGGAAGCATCTGGATAACAGCAAGTAAGTCTTTGTAAGAGGTTTGATCTGCCCCTAGTTGACTAACTAGTTTAATATGTTGATCTTCATTCAAAGCCTCTGCGTAGTTTAATTTGTTTTTGCGATGCGTCTCAATGGCGGTATTAATCATTATTCTTTTGATCCATCCTTCTAAAGACCCATTTCCCTCAAAAAGATGATGCTTGGTAAATACCTTTACAAAACCATTTTGCATGATATCGTCTGCTTCCAACGTCGTATGTGCGTATCGTAGGCACACCGGATGCATTTTTTTTGAAAAATAGTGATAAAGTTGAGATTGTGCTCTTCGATTTTGCACTTTACAATCCTCCCAGACTTTATTTAGATCAATATTTTCCAATTTTTAAGTTATTTATGAGGAAGACGCAAATGGAAGAAAAAAGGTTGCATTGGGATGCAATAAAAATTATTTTTTTTCGATATATAATGTACGGTTCTGGTTTTCAGATACTTTTATTTCTATTGTCACGTATGATTCAGGCAATAAGTTAGGGATTTTTTCAGACCATTCTACAAAACAGTAATTCCCAGAATAGAAATACTCTTCATATCCTAGGTCGAATGCCTCTGATTCATTTTTTAGCCGGTAGAAATCAAAATGGTAAAGTGGGCCATTGTCCGAATAGTATTCATTGACGATGGAAAAAGTTGGGCTTGAAGTGTGGTCGTGTACGCCGAGAACAAGACAGAGCTCATTAATAAAAGTTGTTTTTCCGGCACCCATCTGACCATAAAAAAGAAAGATCCGTTCATCTGCAAATGTGGAAATGACGTGTTGAGCTGCTACGCTCAATTCGGAGATGGAATGTAGAGGTACGATCATACTACAAAATTATCTATTTTGTAGTATATGTAGCATATGGAATGATCATTTCTTCCAAAGATATCCCACCATGTTGAAATGTTCCGTTGTAATAGTTGACGAACTGATTGTAGTTATTGGGGTAAACAAAATAATAATCGTCTTTTGCAAAGACAAAGGTGGAGCTCATGTGTAGCTTTGGGAGCTGCACTTCATGCGGATTCTTGATCATAAAGACATCTTTTCCCACATAGTTGAGGTTTTTGCCTTGTTTGTACCTCAAGTTTGTATTTGTGTTGCGATCGCCGATTATTTTGCTCGGTTTTTTAACCCGGATTGTGCCGTGATCGGTCGTTATGATGACGCGAACTTCACGTTGCGCAAGCCATTTCAATACATCTAATAATGGCGCATGTTCGAACCAAGAAAGGGTTAAGGATCGGTATGCTGCTTCGTCGTTTGCCAATTCTCTAATCATCGCGACATCCGTGCGGGCATGCGAGAGCATATCGACAAAGTTATATACCAGTACATTCAGGTCATTTTGCATGAGGTTGTTGATGTTATCAAAAACATCTTTGCCCTGATCCAATGTTAACACTTTCGTGTAACTGTGTTTGATATCTCGTCTGTATAATCTCTTTATCTGGTCTGCGAGAAATTTGTCTTCATATAAGTTTTTGCCACCTTCATCTTCATCGTTTTGCCACAGGTCTGGAAACCTTTTTTCCATTTCCAGCGGTGTTAGTCCGCTGAATATGGCATTTCGCGCATACTGTGTTGCCGTGGGTAAGATGCTGTAATAACTGGTTTCTTCCTCCAGTCGAAAATAGTCGGTGATCACATCATTGATTATTTTCCATTGATCGTAGCGCAAATTGTCTATCAGGAAAAAGAAAGTAGGCTTATCTTCTTGAAGGGAAGGAAATACCTTCTTTTTAAATAACTGATGGGATAGGATCGGCGCGTCATCTGGATTTCTAAGCCAGGCTGTATAATTCCGCTCGATATACTTAGAAAAGAGCGTGTTGGCATCCGATTTTTGCATGGTGAGAATTTCATGCATACTCTCGTCCTCCAGTTTCTCCAAAGACAATTCCCAATAGATCAATTTCTTATATGCGTCTACCCATTCGGTATAATTCAAATCATTGTTCATGATCATGCCCAAATTGCGAAATTCTTGTTGGTACGCCATAGACGTTTTTTCGCTGACTAGTCTTTTATTTTCAGTGAATTTTTTAATGGTCAATAATATCTGTTTAGGGTTGACAGGCTTTATCAAGTAATCGTCTATCTTGGCGCCGATAGCATCCTCCATAAGGTGCTCTTCCTCATTTTTGGTCACTAAAACGGTGGGAATAGAAGGATTGATACTCTTTAAGATACTTAACGTTTCTAGACCGGTAAGACCGGGCATGTTTTCGTCTAGAAATACAAGGTCAAAGGGTTCATTTTTGAAGTTTTCAACTGCATCATTGCCATTATTTACGGTTTTTACTTTATAACCCCTTTCTTCTAGTAAAAGAATATGGGGTCTTAAGAACTCTATTTCGTCATCCGCCCAAAGTATATGTGTTTTTGCCATCATTGAAGTCTTTTTCGTTCTAATTGTATGTGTAGAAAGTAAGAAGTTTGTAAAAATAAAAAATGAAAAGTCTTGAAAATCTTCGTAGTGACGCTAACATACCCATAATAGGTGCCTTAAGAGTTATTTTTAACATTAATTAACTACATTCTGTGTATCTTTGCCCTACCTTAGATTACTTGTATACTGTGTTTTAGTAAGCAAGTCTAAATCTAGATAAGATTTATTAAAATTTATACTTTTTGAATAAGAAAAAAATAATTAATGACCCTGTTTACGGCTTTGTATCAATCCCGTCCGGTTTTATTTTTGATCTTATACAACATCCTTTTTTACAGCGTCTAAGGTATATAAAACAAGTGAGTATGACGCACTTGGTATACCCTGGCGCATTGCATACGCGATTTCAACATGTTATCGGTGCCATGCATCTAATGCAGTTGGCTATAGATACATTAAGAAGTAAAGAGGTACGGATTACGGAGCAAGAAGAAGATGCGGTTTTAATTGCTATTCTGTTGCATGATATTGGGCACGGACCTTTTTCACATTCGCTAGAACATACTATTATTGAAGGTGTTTCGCATGAGGTTATTTCTGCTTTATTGATGGATAAATTAAACATACAGTTTGATGGCAGGTTGGATCTAGCGATTACGATTTTTAATAATCAGTATCACCGAAAGTTTTTACATCAATTGGTATCTGGTCAGCTAGACATTGATCGGATGGATTATCTTAATAGAGATAGTTTTTTTACAGGCGTGTCTGAAGGCGTAATTTCTTTTGATCGTATTATAAAAATGTTGACTGTAAAAGATGACGAATTGGTGGTGGAGGTAAAGGGGATTTATTCCGTAGAAAAATTCCTTATCGCTCGTAGATTGATGTATTGGCAAGTATATTTGCACAAGACTGTGATTGCAGCTGAACAGATGCTTATCAAAGCGCTAGCTCGGGCAAAAGAATTAAGCAATGCGGGAGAAGAGCTCTTTGCGACACCGGCTTTGAGCCACTTTTTGGGAAATAAGATAACAGCGGATAATTTTGAAGAAGACCCCATCCATTTAGCTTGGTTTACAAAACTGGATGATACGGATATTATGTCCGCTTTAAAAACCTGGTGTGATCACGATGATTTTATTCTTCGCACCTTATGCAGCAAATTAATGAAACGTGATCTTTTCCGTACCGAAATGCGTAATACAGATTTCACCGATATCGAATTGAATGAAATCAAGGAACGGGTGAAAAGCTATTTTGACTTGAAGGACAATGAAATTGATTATTTCTTTTACCATCAAGTCGTTCAAAATAGCGCTTATAGTGCGGGGAGCAGCCCCATTAAGATCGCAAATAATAAAGGGGAGCTTAAGGATATTGCGGAGGCCTCCGACTTGTCTAATTTGGAAGCACTTTCGAAGCGGGTCGTAAAATATGCCATATCATACCCGAAAGAAATTTCATTGTCAGGTCAGTATGATATTGAAAATAAAAAAGTTAAAGTTAATTAAGAAAAAGATACATTTGTAATTAGATGCAAATTACAGCACAACAGATTGCCACATTTTTAGAAGGGAAGGTAGAAGGAAATCCAGATGAAGTTGTCTCTCAATTATCGAAGATTGAAGAGGGGGCTCACGGTAGTCTATCGTTTCTGTCGAATCCTAAGTACGAGCACTACATTTACGATACAGACGCAAGCATTGTAATTGTGAATGATAGCTTGATGCTTTACAAACCTGTCAAGACGACATTGATTCGTGTAAAGAATTCTTATACTGCCTTTACGGAGGTGCTTAAGCTTTATAATAGTTTGCGATTGGAACGTAGCGGACGGGATGAAAGCATTTTTGTGCATGATACTGCCGTTATCGGTGAAGGTGGATATATTGGTGGATTTTCTTACATCGATAAGCAAGTTAAGATCGGTAAAAATGTCAAAATATACCCGCGGGTTTATATTGGTGAAAATGTGACAATAGGCGATAATACAACATTATTTCCAGGCGTAACAGTATATTATGATTGTATCATTGGAAAAAATGTGATAATCCATTCGGGAACTGTTATCGGTAGTGATGGTTTTGGATTTGCACCGAAAGAAGATGGAACATATGATAAAATTCCCCAAATAGGAAATGTAATAATCGAAGATAATGTGGAAGTAGGGGCAAATACCGTAATAGACAGGGCTACATTGGGATCGACTGTGATCCATGAAGGTGCCAAATTGGATAATTTAATCCAAATTGCACACAATGTGGAGATCGGTAAAAATACGGTAGTTGCTGCTCAAACTGGCATTTCAGGAAGTACGAAGGTGGGCGAGTATGTCGTATTAGGAGGCCAAGTGGGCGTAGTGGGACACATCACGATTGCGAATGGTTCTCAGGTGCAAGCGCAGTCAGGGATTAATAAAAGCATTAAAGATGCTAATAAAAAATGGGGTGGATCACCTTCCACACCTTATTCAAGTCAGTTGCGCTCGCAAGTATTGTACTCAAAATTACCTGAATTAGAAAAACGTATAGCAGAACTTGAAAAACAATTAAAAAATAAATAAAACCAAATATTGCAATAAAAATGATGGATATGAACGTGAAGCAACGAACGATTAAATCTAATATTACGATATCAGGTGTCGGTCTACACACGGGGAAATATGTGACGATGACGTTGATGCCTGCTTCTGAAAATCATTGGTTTAAATTCAGAAGAATAGATTTAGAAGGTCAACCTGTCGTTACTGTCGATGCCGATAATGTTTCAGATACTTCTCGCGGAACGACTATTTCACAGAATGGAGCTTCTGTAAGTACTATTGAACATCTAATGGCGGCATTGATCGGCCTTCAATTAGACAATATTCTGATCGATATTGATGGTCCCGAAGTGCCCATATTAGACGGAAGTTCCGCAATTTTCGTTCAAAGAATAAACGAGACAGGTTTCGTCGATCAAGATGCTGACCGTGATTTTTACGAAATAAAAGAAAATATTCACTATGGTGAACCGGATCGAAAAGTGGAGATTGTAGCGATGCCTTTGGATGGTTATCGCCTTACCTGTATGATTGACTTTAATTCATCTGTATTGGGAAGTCAACATGCATCTGTAAGTACGATTAACGAGTTTACTAAAGAGATTTCTTCTTCTCGTACGTTTTGTTTCTTACATGAATTGGAAGCCTTAGTGAATAAAAATTTGATTAAAGGTGGCGATTTGTCTAATGCTATCGTTATAGTAGACAAGGAGGTAAGTGATGAAGAATTATCAAAGCTGAAATCCCTTTTCAATAAAGAAGTAACTGTAGCGGATGAGGGTATCTTGGATAATATACAATTGCGATATCAAAACGAACCTGCAAGACATAAGCTACTCGATATGATAGGCGATTTGGCTTTAGTGGGACGTCCTTTGAAAGGTCATATTATGGCGGCGAGACCAGGACATGCTGCTAACGTGGCTTTTGCAAAACGTATTAAAACTCAAATAAAAAAGGATAAGGGCCGTAAGAATGCAAAAGCTTACGATCCCAATGTTGTGCCGGTATACGACACGGTTCAGATCATGAACATTTTGCCTCATCGTCAACCCTTTTTGATGGTGGATAAAATTTTGGAATTATCTGAAACACATGTGGTGGGCTTAAAGAATGTAACGATGAACGAAGATTTGTTTATGGGACATTTCCCTGGGGCTCCAGTTTTTCCCGGTGTACTTCAAATCGAGGCCATGGCGCAGACCGGAGGGATATTGGTGCTTAATACCGTTCCAGATCCAGAAAATTGGTTGACTTTATTCTTGAAAATTGAAAATGCACGTTTTAAGAATCAGGTTCACCCCGGGGACACCATTATTTTTAGTTGTGAGCTTCTAGAACCTATTCGAAGGGGCATCGCGCGCATGAAAGGTGTAGGGATGGTCGGAGATAAAATAGTAAGTGAGGCCGAATTGATGGCTCAAATAGTTAAAGTTAAATAAATTAAAATAATGATACAACCGTTGTCATATATACATCCGGATGCTAAAATTGCTGCAAACGTAGTCATTGAGCCGTTCAGCACGATTCATAAGGATGTAGTGATCGGCGAAGGAACCTGGATAGGTTCCAACGTGACGATTATGGATGGAGCGCGAATAGGGAAAAACTGTAAAGTTTTCCCCGGTGCTGTAATTTCTGGCGAACCTCAGGATCTGAAGTTTGAAGGAGAGGTCACGACTGCTGAGATAGGCGATAATACGACTATTCGTGAGTGTGTTACCATCAATAGGGGTACTAAGGATCGCTACAAAACAGTTATCGGAAAAAATTGCTTGATTCAGGCATATAGCCATATTGCACATGATTGTATCATTGGTGATAATTGTATTTTCTCCAATTCGAGTACCCTAGCAGGGCATATCACGGTAGGCGATTACGTCGTTTTGGCCGGATTGGTTGCCGTGCATCAATTTTGTAAAATCGGTTCTCACGCCTTTGTAACCGGTGGTACATTGGTTCGTAAAGATGTGCCCCCCTATATTAAAGCAGCACGGGAACCTATTGCATATGCAGGAATCAATTCCGTGGGATTGCGCCGAAGAGGTTATACCCCGGAGCAGATTACCGAAATACAAAATATTTATCGCGTACTCTTCGTTCAGAATAGAAATCTTTCTAAAGCACTAGATTTGGTGGAGGCTGAATTTAAGGCTACAGAAATACGCGATGAAATTCTAACCTTTGTACGTAACTCTAACCGCGGAGTGGTAAAAGGGTTCAACCAAGGTAAAACAGGTGTTTAATTTAATTTAGTGATTATTGAATATAACTTTACTTGATATTGGCAGAAGGTATAACCAAGAATGGATCTTTAGACATATTGATTATACCTTCTCTTCCTCAAAAAAATACGCTATTCTAGGACCTAATGGTGCTGGAAAATCTACCCTTATCAAAGTCCTCTCGGGCAATCTTACACCTAGTGGAGGTAGAATTGTTTTTGAGAAAGATGGACAAGAAATTGATGTGGAAAATATATATGCTCATCTTACGATTGCCGCTCCTTACGTTGAATTAATAGAAGAGTTTACGCTAAATGAGTTGCTTGATTTCCATTTTAAATTTAAATCTTACTATAAGAACTTTGATAAAGAGTCTATCATTTCTCTTTTAATGATGGAAAAAGCTGTTCATAAAGAAATCAAACATTTTTCTTCGGGAATGAAACAACGCGTCAAATTGGCATTAGCTTGTTGTTCAGACTCTGATATCGTATTGCTGGATGAGCCGATGAGCAATATGGACGTACAGGGTGAAAACTGGTGTATCGAACTTCTTGAAAAGACGATTTCTTCTGAGCGATTACTTATTGTCGGATCCAACCAAACAAAAGAATATCATTTTTGTGATGATTTTATTTCGGTTGTCGATTATAAGTAATTAATGATCGCGATTACTTGTGAAAAAAAGCAATTTTGCCTAAGTTTGTCCATTAATACGAAAAACTAAATTTAAAATGGCAAAAGCTTCAGACGTTAAATCAGGAAATATTCTTCGTTTTAATGGCGAATTAGTATCTGTTGAGGAGTTTATACACCGTACTCCGGGCAACTTACGTGCTTTTTATCAAGCGAGAATGCGTAATATAAAAACAGGGAAATTAGTAGAATATCGTTTCCGAACAGACGAGGAAGTGGAAATTGCCCGTGTGGAGACTAATGACTATCAGTATTTGTATGATGACGCTGATTTCTTTGTTATCATGGACAATGCTACATATGAACAATTTAATGTGCCCAAAGCACTCTTCGGAAATTCGGCACGATTCTTGAAAGAAGGTATGAATGTGATCGTGGCTTTTGAAAGTGATGAGCCCATCATGGCGCAAGCTCCCTCAAATGTTGAATTAGAAATTACATATACGGAGCCTGCCGTGAAAGGAGACACGTCTACAAATGCATTAAAAAATGCCACTGTGGAAACAGGTGTAGAGATTAAAGTTCCTCTTTTCATTAATCAAGGAGATAAAGTAAAGGTAGATACCCGTACCGGTGATTACATCGAACGCGTAAAATAATAAGAATTTAGGTTTAGGTTGATTATTCGGTCTTGATAGCGCTCAGCTTCAAGGCCGTTTTTTGTGAAAGTTTTTTAGTCCGAGATGTTATGATGACAAAAAGAGAACTTCGTAAAGTGTATAGGGAAAAACGACTTTCATTAGACGAAGGACATCGTGAACAGCTAGATAGCAAACTTTTCCATCAACTTATCAGATTAGATTGGAGCGGATGTAATTATTTACATGTCTTTATATCATTGCCTAAATACAATGAGCCAGATACTTCACGGTTTATTAAGTGGATCCAGAATCATTATCCCGATATAAAACTGGTGTTGTCTAAAACTGATCTATTAGATGGATCAATGATTAATTATCTTTGGGATCAAGATACCTGTATTGCGCAAAATCAATGGGGTATTTTTGAACCGGTAGGAGGGGAGATTATTCGTGAGAAATTGATAGATAGTGTGTTGGTTCCCTTATTGCTGGCGGATAAAAAGGGAAACCGGATCGGGTATGGAAAAGGATTTTATGATCGTTTTTTAGTGAACTGTAGAGATGATGTCCGATCTATTGGATTAAGTTATTTTGATTTGGTGGAGCAAATTGTAGATACTGAAGAATGGGATTTTCCGTTGAAATACTGTGTAACTCCGGATAAAACCTATCGTTTTTAACGATGACATTGTTATCACTAAGTTCACGTTGTAATTAAGAACCGCCAAATGTCGGTTTTAAATGAAGGTTTATTTTAGACAATTCGTCGCTTGGGCCGCGACATGGCCTAAACTTTTTCTTGGTAAAAAGTTTAACAAAAATCAAGGCTGATACCGTATTTGTCGTTTCGGCGACACGATGATGCAGCGCACAGCTCTTAGGCCTCCGGCGCTCTGCCCGCAGGCAAAGGCTGAGATCTGCTTGGACAGCACAAATATGAACCTTTCTGCAACACATCATCCGCGGCCTACTCGTCCAAATGCGCTAAGGCCGCTTTTTTAATTCTGCTGAAGTAATAAGAGACATTTAATAATAACGCACTATCTGTACAATCGCGACAAATGTCGCCTTGTCCATTTGCCAATTGTAGGAGGAGGCACTATCTATCGTGGCGAATGGTCACAGCGACGATTTTTTGTTTCTTTTATTAAAAAAAGAAAGAGCCAGTCCGGCGGTGAGGACAAAGAAACATGAAAAATCTGCCACTGTCAAGCGACAAAAGAAAGATGCTTAAAATAAACCTTCGTTTTCTACCCTTATTTATATAAAATTCGGAATTTTATAGTTTGATCAATTTGCTTTAGCTGTTTCAATAAACCTTTATCGTAGTCTGCTTCGATGTCTGTAACAGCATAACCAATATCACCACGTGTCATCAGAAATTGTGAGATGATATTGATGTTATTTTCTGCGTATATGTTGTTTAGCTGAGCCATGATACCGGGCACGTTTTTGTGGATATGTAACAACCGATGACCTTTAATTTTCTTGGGTAAGATTAGGTTTGGGAAATTACGGCTTTGATCTGTATCGCCATTGTTAATAAATTCTGCCATACGTCTAGGGATGTATTCTGCATTTCGAATTTTATTCTTTTTATCGTCAAAAACTACTATACCTTTTTCATTACAGATATTTTTGTCGACATGACCTTTAATATCCCCTAAAAAACCAATGGTTTTCAGCTTATCCGCTCGAGATAGTTGGTCATCTGAGATCACCACGTCGGGACCTAATAGGAGTAATCCGACATCTTTAACATATTTCTCTTCTAACGTATCCTTAACGCGAATGGATAGGCCATCACGTTTTAGAATATGGGAAGATATTTCAGGAACTTGACCCACGATAAGGCATAAAATCCTGTTTTTGGGATAGGATATAGCCCTGGGTAGATCATTAACGTACAAGAACTCATCGAAGCTTGGTGTGACATGATCTGCTTTGTCGGTCACACTTTGACGAGAGATGTTTTCCGTATAGGCGAAGAATTTCTCTATTAAACCTGATTCTTTGAGTTGAAAATCAGAGTATCCATCTCCAATACCATATATGGTGCCTTCAATTTTTAATTCTTTCAGTAGCTTAACCTTTCCACCTTCATCGGATAAAGGGTTGGTTTCATCATAACCAATGATATTACCCTCCTCGTCAAACTTGAATGTATTGGCGTAGATGTTTTCTTTTTTTATACCGTATGGAGAAACTACAGGCGTAATAAACTCCTTAAATCCTCCTGAGACAATCCACGCCGTATCCGCATTTTGTTTGAAAAATTCACGGTTTCTATCAAATGATTTAGAAACGCGTTTCTTTAGGTGAATAATGAGTTTATTCAAATGTGTTCTATTTGCTTGCAAAAGCGAGACACGGCCTGCAAGACTTTCACGGAATGAAATCTTGCCTTCCATTGCCAAATTGGTGTAACGTTCAATCTCATTATATATTTTCTCTTGGTCGGGATGACCGTCAAGGGAAATGCGTGCTAATTCGTCCAATGCTTCTACCTGCGTAAAAGTACTGTCAAAATCTATAATGTAGTAGTTTTTCATTAATATAATTATTTTTAATCTTACCGTGTAAAGCAGGACACGAAGATTCGATCACTAGCTTGTGCAAGATTCACGATTGCTTAGGTTGTTTTATAGTATGTTTCAGTGATTTCCTGAAGAGTTTGATCTAACGGTTTAAATGTATAACCAATAGAATTCCTTATTTTTTCATTTGAGTACGCCAGTTTTGCCGCTGATGCGCGAGTAGATTCCTGTGTCAATGCGGGCCTGGTATTTTTTACGATAGCGATTAATTTTGCGACCCGCCATGCGATGTCGAGCATGAAAGGTTTAGCTTCAATTGAAGGTTCTTTCTTTCCCAATAGCTTCGCTATACGTTGTAAAAGATGGCGATTTGAAATATTCTCACTATTTAAGATAAATCGTTCACCTGTGATTTGGGGCGTATTCATCAATTGTATCATGATGTTAGCCACGTCTTGTACATCTACTATACCTACTGAACCAGGGGGGTAAATTTTGATCCCGTTGTTGACTAAGTTGAAGATGATATTGGAACTAACTTTTCCTGATCCTATTCCCATTATTACAGATGGGTTAACGATTATGGCGTCCAGCCCTTCGGTAATGCCCCTCCATACTTCCAATTCGCTCTCATATTTGGAGATGGCGTAATTCGAAATATGCGGATCCCTTTCCCACTTATCAGTTTCATTTACGGGTAGACCTGTTTTATTAGTTCCTAATGCTGCGATCGAACTTACATGGATGAGGCGAGTATTATGTTTTATACATAGATTAACGATGTGGCGCGTACCTTCAATATTAGCATGGAGCATTTCTGCCGCGTCGTTTTTCTGATATGAAATCTTTGCGGCACAATGATATACCTGTTTAATATCCGTGAATATATCTTCTAACGCAAAATAATCGGTCAAATCTGCGTCAATCCATTGTATTAATGAAGAAGCTCGAAAATCTTCCGGAATGATTGAATTCGCTCTTTTTATTGCTATGATAGCTCTTCCCTCATTAATTAATTGCTTAATTAATGTAGATCCTAAAAAACCCGTACCCCCAGTTACTAATATCACTTGCTAACTTAATGTTGAAAACTTATTCTTTTCAAAAGTAAGGTAATAAATGCATATTTGCGAAATACTTACTTATAAAAGTTCAGTCGGGCTGAACAAAATCGTATTAACATGATATCATTAGCAGATTTCTTTTCCCCTATTTCCCTTTCCGATTTTTTATCTGATAAGGAGTACTATAACTCGCAATTTGGGAACACTATTCAGAAATATGAATCTTCTTTTCCTAATCTCGAATCCAGGGAGGAGCGTCCGCAATTGGCTATTTTAGGGGTAGAAGAAGATCGATCTGCTATTGGTAACAAAGGAACAGCCAAAGCTCCAAATGCAGTTCGCAAGCATCTTTATAGCCTGTATCAAGGTGATTACGACGTGAAGATTGCTGATCTCGGGAACATCAAAGCAGGATCGACCATTAATGATACGTATGCTGCTTTAAAGGTAGTCGTTGAAGAGTTGATAAAATTGGATATTTTACCAATAATTATTGGAGGAGGGCAGGATCTGACTTATGCACAATACAGGGGGTACGAAGAGCTGGAACAGCGTGTTGAGGTTGCTGTGGTTGATGCTAAATTTGATTTGGATCAGGAGCACGCAGAACGGACGCCATTAAATTCGCAGACGTATTTAAACCATATTATTCTACATCAACCGGATTATTTATTCAATCTGAACAATGTAGCCTATCAAACGTATCTAGTCAGTAAGGAGTCGATTAATATGTATGATAAGTTGTATTTTAATGCGCAACGTGTCGGTATGATCTCCGGTAAATTGGATCAAGCTGAGCCTATCATTCGCGCAGCCGATTTGGTGAGTTTTGATATTGGTGCCATTCGTGCTTCAGAAGCACCTGGAAATGCAAATGCAGGGCCAAATGGATTATTTGGTGATGAAGCATGTCAGCTAGCCAGATATGCCGGTATGTCGGATAAATGCAGTTCGGTTGGTTTCTATGAATTCAATCCAACTTTTGACCCAATGGAGCAAACGGCTATGTTGGTGTCTCAGATGATCTGGTGCTTTATAGACGGTTATTACAATAGAAAGAATGATGCACCATTGATTCCAAAATCGGCCTACATTATTTACCGTACGACATTGGAAAACGAGGAGCATGAGTTGGTTTTTGTAAAAAGCAAAAAGTCGGATCGGTGGTGGATGCAGGTACCCTATTTTGGGTCGAAATCGGTGAACGAACGTTTTTACCTCGTTCCGTGCCGGTATGAGGATTATCAGATTGCAGTGTCAGGGGAGATGCCTGATTTGTGGTGGAGAACACACCAAAAGTTACAGTAACTTCGACGTAACTATGGATATTTTATATTTTACGATCATACTCGCATTGGGAACTATTTGCGCTTATCTACTTTGGCGAAGCGGAAAGCATGTTTCACGGGAAAGATACGTAACATTAACTGAAGAGAAGCAGGCCGTTGAAATTGTATTGGCCAAAATACAAGAAAGGGAAGAATTGCTTTCTCGAGAAAATGTAGCGAGGCTACAGGCATTGGAGAAAGAGCGGCAAGAACGACAGGCGTTGGAGCGCACACTAGAAGGTACTAACGCTTACTTGCAAGCGCAACAAGAGAAGTTTCAGGAGCAAAAGGAAGAAATAACGACCATTAAACAACAATTTAATGTGGAATTTCAAGTCCTAGCCAATAAAATTTTAGAGGAAAAAACCTTGAAGTTTACAGAAGTCAACCAGCGTCACTTAGCGTTGTTGTTGGATCCATTAAAGGAAAAGATTAAAAGCTTTGAGGAGCGGGTAGAGAAAACATATAATCACGAGGCTGCAGAACGAAATGTTTTGAAAGGTGTGGTGGAACAATTAATGCTACAGAGCAATGAGATAAAAAATGAGGCTAACAATTTAACAAGAGCCTTACGTGGTGACAATAAAAAGCAAGGGAATTGGGGCGAGGTTATTTTAGAACGTGTACTCGAAAGATCCGGATTAACGAAAGATCAGGAATATAGATTGCAGGCTTCTTTTGCCGATGAACAGGGGAGAAGGCTGCAACCCGACGCTATTATCGATCTACCAGATAGCAAGCATTTGGTAGTGGATGCTAAAATTTCTTTAATTGCTTACGAACGATGGGTAAATGCAGAAACCGATGAGGAGAAGTTGCATTATTTGAAACAGCATATTTATTCGATTGAAAATCATGTTAAGGATCTTTCTGTAAAGAATTATCAGGAGATTTACGGAATTCATTCGCCGGATTTTGTGTTGCTTTTTATGCCGATCGAATCGGCACTGAGTACGGCGGTAACGAGTAAGCCTGAATTATTTTCTGACGCTTGGGATAGGAGGGTGGTAATTGTTAGTCCTTCTACCTTATTGGCGACCCTTCGTACAATTGCAAGTATGTGGAAGCAAGAAAGACAGACCCGGAACGTGCTGGAGATTGCGCGCGAAGCAGGTGCCTTGTACGACAAGTTTGTAGGTTTCCTGACCGATATGCAGCAGCTTGAAGCGTATTTACACAAGGCCACTGAAAAGCATGCTGATGCCATGAAGAAGCTCTCCTCGGGTTCAGGTAACGTAATCCGGAAGGTAGAAAACCTGAAAACGTTGGGTGCTAAGACAACGAAAAAAATAGATGATAGTTTTTTAGGTGAATAGTACATAGAGACTCCAGTCTCTATGTACTATTGGAAAATCAATAGCCCACCGCGGTATCGTCTCCTCGGTGATCTGCGCCTACTTGAAGTTTGCCATTTGGCAGCTTTATAATATTTTCCACTCGTCCGATAGGGCCTCGCTTGTTGATGTTATAGCCGTCTTTTTCCAGACTTTTACGTACTTCGCTCGAAATAGCACTTTCTTCTACGTCAATATGATCCGGCATCCATTGATGGTGAAATCGGGAGGCACTTACCGACTCCTGGGCAGTCATTCCGAATTCTAAGACATTTAAAATAGTCTGAAATACGGATGTGATAATCGTTGATCCTCCCGGTGTTCCTACAACCATGAGCAATTCTCCATCACGTTCTACGATGGTGGGAGACATTGCGCTCAACATGCGTTTTCCGGGTTCTATGGAGTTCGCTTTCCCGCCCAATAAGCCATACATATTTGGCACTCCGGGCTTAACAGAAAAGTCATCCATCTCATTGTTAAGCAAAAAACCAGCACCATCTACAAATACAGCTGAACCGTACGAACCATTGATTGTTGTGGTAAGTGAAACTGCATTACCCTCTTTGTCTACTATGCTGTAATGGGTGGTTTCTTCCGATTCATAGCCCGGGAATTTTGAAGCTTTTATGGTGTTGCTCGGAGTCGCTTTGTGTAAGTTGACGTCCGACATCCGCTTTTGATTGCGGTCCTTGTCGATAAGATATTCAATTGGAACATTATAGAAATCGGGGTCGCCGAGGTGGGTTGCCCTGTCAGCATAGATGCGTCTTTCGGCTTCTACTAGCACACGTACAGCGCTATCTGATTGAAAACCCCATTTGGATAAAGGATATTTTTCAACTGATTGTAGTAAGGCCATCAAAGCTATGCCGCCGCTGGAGGGTGGAGGCATGGATATTATTTTATTGTTTTTATAATAGCCTACAATTGGTTCGCGCCATAAGGCTTTGTAATTCTCCAGATCCTGATGTGAAATGATTCCGTTTCCACGTTGCATCTCCGCAACGATCAAGTTTGCCGTTTCACCCTTATAAAATCCATCGCGTCCTCGTTCAGCAATTCTTTCAAGTGTTTTAGCAAGTTCAAGTTGCACAAATAGATCTCGTTCTTGCCAATTGCTTTCTTTAACAATAGCAGCTCCATTTGGATTGAATTGCATAAACCTTTTCTTATGGGTATTGAACTCGTGTGCTTGTCTGGCTGTGATACGAAATCCTTCTTTGGCGAGGTCGATAGCGGGGCGCACAAGATCTTTCCAAGGGAGCGTTCCATATTTTTTATGGGCTTCGTCCATGCCGGCGACGGCTCCGGGGACTCCAGCTGCAAGGTGGCCATCAAGGCTCAAAGAGGTAATAGGATTCATGTTCTCGTCGAGGTACATATCACGCGAAGCTTTCGCCGGAGCCTTTTCCCGGAAATCCAGAGAGGCTAATCCGCCTTCCTTGTCGCGATATACTAAAAATCCGCCACCACCAAGGTTTCCTGCGTTAGGATACACTACTGCCAAAGCAAATTTTACGGCAATCGCTGCATCAATCGCATTTCCCCCTTTTTTCAAGATATCAACACCGACTTGCGATGCCAAGGGATGTGCCGTCACGACAGCACCGTTCTTATATTCAGCGCTTTCTGACGTGCTGCTTTGTTGGGTTACACAACTGGTACTTAAAAAGGCAATAAAAAGGATATACCAAAAATTTTTCATAACTGTAATGTTCTATTTGTGTGCATATAAGCATGTGCGGGTAACCACGTTTTAAACTTAGAGAAATTTAGTTTTATTTTATAGTAGAAATATTAGAAAGTTGTATTTATCTTTAAAAGTTGCTCATCAATAACTAATTTTTTCACTTTATGCGTTTGCTATTTTTAATTGTATTTCTAAGTTTATGTCTCTCATCATTTGCACAGTCATTAAAAGTTCTTACGTATAATATACACCATGGAAATCCGCCAGGTAAACCCGGGAAGATAGATTTGAGCGCGATAGCTAAGGTAATTAACGATGCAGATGCTGATCTCGTTGGAATTCAGGAAGTAGATGTTAACCTGTCGCGGTCGGAAATGGTCGATCAAGCTGGGAAATTGGCTGAGATGACAAAATCTAACTATTACTTTTCCAAGGGGATAGATTTAGAAAATGGTGAATATGGAACCTTGATATTGACAAAACACCGTATCATTAGCCAACGCAGATATGATTTACCGATGCCGGTAAAAAGCGAGAATCGTTCCTTAGCCATTGTCGATGTTGAGCTTCCCGATGGAAAGGTCGTTTCTTTTGCCAACACACATCTAGACCTGAAAGAAGAAAATAGGATAGCGCAAGTGAAATACATCAACGAACTTGGGGTTCGGTATACAAGGCCTCTTATTTTGGTAGGGGATATGAATGCAAGACCAGATCAAACACCTATGCAGTTATTGCAAACACACTTTGTTCGTAACACCAATACAAATGAACCTACCTCGCCAAATGTTAATCCGAAGAATGAAATCGACTACATATTGGTCGGAAAACACAGCAAATTTAAATGGATTAAATACGAGGTGGTAAGCGAAAAACATGCTTCAGATCATCTTCCTTTGTTTGCAGAGATTGAAATAGAGTAATTTATTTTAGTTTCTCATTGTTTTTATGCCTGTCTGCATCGCGAATAGACTTTTTCTGCAGATTTTTTTCTAAAGCATCTGTCAGGTCTATTCCTGTTTGATTTGCAAGACAGATTAACACAAACAAAACGTCTGCCATTTCATCCCCGAGATTAACCTCTTTATCGGATTTTTTAAAGGACTGTTCGCCATATTGTCTTGCCATAATGCGTGCGACTTCGCCTACCTCTTCCATCAACATCGCCGTATTCGTCAGCTCGTTAAAGTAGCGAACGCCTGTAGAGGTAATCCATTTATCGATAACTTCCTGTGCTTCTTTTATTGTCATTTTTCTAGTATTGAGATTAGATTGGGGAACAAAGAACCTTGTTCCTTCATCTTTGTTTTAATGGTTCTCTTTATCCTTTGTGTTCATGATGATCGTAACGGGGCCATCGTTAAGTAAGTCGATCTTCATGTCGCCACCAAATATTCCGAGTTGTACTTCTTTTCCTAATAAGGTGCTTAAATATTGTGCCATATCTGTGTATAGTGGTTTTGCGTTTTCAGGCTTCGCTGCACGGATAAATGATGGTCTGTTCCCTTTTTTTGTTTGTGCAAACAATGTGAATTGTGAGATTAATAAGATGTTGCCTTTCGCGTCTTGTACGGATTTGTTCATTAATCCATTCTCATCAGAGAAGATACGTAAATTAACCAATTTCTGACTTAACCACCTGATATCTTCAGCGGTATCATCTTCTTCTATACCCAATAGAACCAATAGTCCCTGTTCAATCTTGCCCGTAACGGTTTGATCAACCGTACAAGAGGCCCTAGTAACTCTTTGAATAACTGCACGCATGGGGTAAAAGTAACAAGTAAAAAGGGAAAAATCAAAAGTGAAAAATCCAGCTTGTTTGCCTCTCGGAAGACCAGTGCCGTTAAGTCAGCGATATCCTGTCTTTTGACGTCATATCGATGAGGAACGAGGAGATATCTAAGAACGCGAGGGGACGGCACTGTGAAAGTAAATCACAGATAAAGTAAAAAGCGAATCCGCAGATTTGCAGATTCGCTTCTAAAAAAATCTAACACCTAATTCCTAAAATCTGATATTTAATCCCAGCATAAAGTTCGTTTCTGCCTGTGGATAGTAGAAATTGTAATGGTATCGATTACCTGCTGTATCCATCGATCCCCAGGTATATCCATTTGTTTGATATCTGCTATTGAATATATTATTTACACTTAAATTTAAATCAATGCGTTCTATTCCCCATGTTGAAAAGCTGTACACTGCTCTTACGTTGTTTACAAAAGAAGGGTCAATGCTCCGCTCCTCTGCAGAAGTGTTGTCAAGATACATTCTGGAAACGTATTTACTGATAAAACTAAAGGACAACGGCTTAATGGGGCTGTACGTCAAATCATTGCTTAATACCGTTGAAGGCGACATACTAATATTCGTTTTGTCGTAGGTGATCGGTTTTAGCTCTACCAAATTCCAATCATCATCATATACCGAATTGTACTCCACAAAGTTTTTGATCTTATTATCACTCAAGGCAGCCGTTGCTTTCCATACAAACTGAGGACTAATTGTCCAAGCGCCGTCAAATTCAATACCAATGCGGTAGCTGTCGTCTACATTTTGCCTAATCGTACTGCCGACATCGTTCAGCGCTCCTGTATTAATAAGCTGGTCTTTATAAAACATGCCATAGACATTAGCACCAATATTGAAGCTTTCATTTTTAAATCGGTATCCTGCTTCTATATCTTGCATTTTTTCGGGTTTTGGAAACTCGTTTAATGGATTTTCGACATAATCTTTTCGTACCGGCTCCTTACTGGCGTAGGCATAAGAAGCATAAAAATTCGATTGTGGATTCACAAAATAGGTGAAGCCAATTTTCGGGTTAACAAAGTTCAACTTATCTTCAAAATCCAGATCCTTAATCTTGTCGTCGTCTCCTTCAATGCGATAGTAGAGATTACGGTATTGTATATCCAGGTTTATAAGCCAGTTCCCAACGCTGTAATCTGTCTTTGCATAGATATTGAAATCATTTTTTTGTGCATCATTAAAATAGTATTTGTCATTAATTTCGCTATTTGATGCGTACCTTGCCCAGATCACTTCACCATAATGATCCCCACGATATTGGTTGTAAGCCCCTCCAACTGTAAATTTCAGGTTGTTAGAAGGGTTGTAATTCAGTCCATAGGTCAATCCATAAAAGTGATTGTCGAGCCATCTTCTACGGATGAGATCGCTTTGTTCGATAGTTTCCGACCCTATCGCGACGGGAGCGATATTGTAATGCGCGAGTTCATCCTCCGTCCTATATTCTTCGTAATACCCTGCACCTCTCGTATAGTGTAAGGCAGAATTCAAGCTTAACTTATCATTTATGATATTGGTATAATGTAAATGCGCATGTGTTTGCGTATAATTGTCCGTCTGGTTATCGTACGTGTAATAGTTATATTTTCTGTCTGCGTTTAGCAAGCGGTCCAGCTCTGGCCCGCCGTATATTTCCATCGCTCCAGCATAATCGCCTAATAAAGCTCTATCTCCTTTTATCAACGGTTCAGGAGTACCATACCACGCTTGGTAGGTCTTTTCTTTTCCAGAGAATACAGTTGCTTTTAAAATATGTTTATCGGTGTAAAGCCCACCGTCTACGTAAAAGGACTTTAGGTCTGAGGAAGCCCGTTCAATATAGCCATCAGATGCAATTCGTGACAGTCTGGCATTAAAGGCATATTTGTTGTTTAATAATCCCGATCCTACTTTTAATGTGTTTTTCCATGAATTATACGAGCCAAAGGAATTGTTGAGTTCGGCATAGGGTTCCGATTCCAAGATATCAGTCTGTATATTTAATGAAGCCCCAAAAGCACCGGCACCATTTGTTGATGTGCCAATGCCACGTTGTACTTGAATACTTTGTGTGCTGGATGCAAAATCGGGTAAATTGACAAAAAACGACCCCATACTTTCCGCATCATTTAGTGGAATCCCATTTAAGGTAACGTTAATCCGCTCGTTATCGGAGCCGCGTACGGTCATTTTTGTATAGCCAATGCCCGCTCCTGCATCCGATCCGATGACTACACCCGGAGTCTGGTCTAATAAATAGGGGATATCTTGTCCGAGATTCTTTCTGTGGAGCTCTTCTTTGCTGATATTTGTGTAAGTTGTCGCAGAATTCTCTTTGGCACGCGTGCCGTAAACAAAGATCTCTCCGGTTTGAATGCTGGCTATTTTAAGCTGAATAGTGATCTGTAAAGCAGTATCCGGACGAATAACCCGTGTCACTGTTGTATAACCGATATGGGTTACTTTTAACGTGTAATTCTTTTGTGCCGGTGACTGGAATTCGGCGACTCCCGTCTCATTTGTGACGGAGTTAATTTGGTCTAACGATACGGTAGATCCAGGCAATGGCCTTTGATTTTCATCAACGACTTTGATAACTAATCGGTCTTGCGAAAAGCCTATCAATACCACAAGACATAATGTCAAAGTGACAATAAGTTGCTTAAACATAATAAAATTAAAATTTTTGAGTTAAACATACTATTGCAAGGGGTCACAATAGCTTTCATTTAACCGCCCTTCCCTACGCTGGCATTATCCAGATCAGGTACGTCTCATTTAAAGGAGACCGGGTATAATCTCAGCCTTACTTCATGTTCATTGAACAAGGCACCCCTAATCGATGCTGCAAAGGTATTGCTTTTTATTCCTAAAATAAAATTTAATCTATTAATTTTATTTTGGAATCATTTTTGTAAGTTTACTATAAAATTCAATTACCCTTTTTATTCCATTGTATAGAAAGAGTTTATTAAATACATCACAACGACTATTAAGTAAAATAAATGGTTAAATATTATTCAGCTGATATTGTAATGACAGTGAGTTCTACCCCTATAAAACAAGGTGTGGTCGCTGTCAATGAAGAGGGCGTTATTGAGGGAGTGTATGATAGTCATTCTATTCCCGATGGAGTTACAGTTAAGCGGTTAGCTGGTGTTCTGATCCCGGGATTTGTAAATACACATTGCCATGTGGAATTGTCGCATTTGCTTGGAAAGATTCCACAGCATACTGGTCTCCCAACTTTTCTCTCTGACGTGATGAGCAATCGGAATTATACCGAAAAAGACATTTTGTCAGCCATGAAAAAAGCGGATGAAATGATGTTCAAGAATGGTATTCAGGCGGTGGGGGATCACGTTAATTCCGCAATTTCTGCTCCTATAAAAGAAAAAAGTAAGATTATTTATCACACTTTTGTGGAAATTATCGGTGTGAATAATGCAGAATTACAGGATAAAATAGATCATGCGCGGGATATCGAATTCCATTTTGATCCAGATCATTCATCTATAACTCCTCATGCTCCTTATTCGTGTACGAAGATGATGTTTAAAGCTTTTAAGAAGGCCATTTCGGAAGGTAACATTATTAGTATCCATAATCAGGAAAGTGATGAAGAAAATAAATTGTTTCGGTATAACACAGGAGATTTCTTGACGTTTTACGCTAAGCAAGGGATTGACATGTCGGGATTCAAGGCACAGGCGAGGAATTCACTTCAATCGTATCTTCCGTATCTACCCGTAAATAACAGGATTATATTAGTTCACAATACGTTTACTTCTTTAAAGGACATTGATTTTATTAATCGGATGAATAAAAAAGTGGTATTGTGTCTTTGTCCAAAAGCTAATTTATATATAGAGAATACGCTGCCAAAACTTCCGGTTCTTGAGCAAGATAACCGTGATATAACTATCGGTACGGACTCCTTAGCATCGAACGACACATTGGATATTCTGGAGGAACTTAAAACGATACATACGCATTACCCAGATATTGATTTTAATAAAAGTATACGTTGGGCGACGCTTAACGGTGCCAAAGCACTTGGTTTAGACGCTCAGTTGGGATCCATAGAAGTCGGAAAAGCACCCGGGCTGGTCTTATTAAAAAATATGCAGCAACTTCGGCTTACAAAAAATGTACAGGTCGAGCGTATTGTGTAAATCATAACGTTCATCCGAATAAATTGGTTATTGAGATATGAGTTTTTTTTCTAACGATAAGTTTGAGTACTTTTGTTGCAATGAAGCATTGGAATATCATGGTTACGGGCAAGGTACAAGGTGTATACTTTAGAGCTACTACAAAAGCGGTTGCCGACCAATTGGGTGTAAAAGGATTTGTCTTAAATCAACCCGACGGGAAGTTATACATAGAAGCCGAGGGTGATGACTTCGGACTGGAATCCTTGGTCGATTTTTGCAACGAAGGACCGGATCGAGCAGAAGTGGAACACGTGGTTTACGAGGAGTCTGCTCTCAAAGGTTTTACCAATTTTGAGGTGCTGAAAAAAAAATAAATAATCTTTCTGTGTCAGTAGTAAAGCGTTTTCTGAGTGATACCTTTATCTATGGTCTGTCGACTATAGTAGCGCGATTACTGAACTTTATCCAAACCCCCTTATTTATTAAGAAATTTGATACCGCTGTCTATGGCATATTTACAAATATGTATGCGTGGGCGGCTTTCATCAATACTTTTTTAGCTTTTGGGATGGAGACGACCTATTTTAGGTACCTAAATAAGGTTGAGGAGACTGAACGACCTAAAGTGTTTAATACCACTTTTATTGTTGCCATATTGACCACTATTGTTTTCGTGTTTTCCCTGCTTACTTTTTTGCAACCAATTTCAATATGGTTTGCTAAAAATGGGTTACAGCAGGTATCGGACTATAGAAGCTATATATATTGCATGGGATTTACGTTAGCAGCAGACGCATTGGCAGTAGTGCCCTTTGCTAAATTGCGGGCGCAGAACAGACCTATACGATATGGGTTGCTCAAGTTGATCAACATACTCGTGTTTATGGGGCTTAATGTGTTTTTTCTCGCCGGTGTCCCGTGGCTACTATCCCGATATCCCGAATTTCAAAATCATTTTTCTTGGTTTAAGGAAGGCTGGGTCGGTTATGTTTTTGTGTCCAACCTAGTGGCTAGTGTTATTACACTTATCCTATTGTTACCACAAATCAAAGGCTTCTCTTTTGTGTTAGAAAGGCAATTACTGCGCTCTATGCTCTCCTATAGCTTTCCGATCTTCGTGGCCAATGTGTCTTATATTGTAAATGAGAATCTTGATAAAATATTACTCCCCCATTTAATACCCGGAGAACATGGAGAGAGTGATTTGGGAATTTATGGAGCTATAGCAAAGATAGCCGTCTTTCTTAGCATATTTGTTCAGGCCTTTCGTCTTGGAGCGGAACCCTTCTTTTTTTCATTTGCAAAAAATGAAAACGCTAAAAAGGTCTATGCACTGATTATGGAGTATTTTGTGGTGGCCATGATGTTGGTCATGGTAGGTCTTTCGATGAATATCGAATGGCTAAAATATTTCATCGAGGGGGGGGATGCTGAACAGTCTGCCAAATATTGGTCAGGACTTAACTTTATCCCGGTGATTTTGTTCAATTATGTATTGTTGGGCATTTACATGAATCTCTCGGTGTGGTATAAGCTGTCCGATCAAACCAGATATGGGTTATATATTTCAGGGGTAGGCGCTGTCATTACAAGTGTATTGTGCTATATTCTTATTCCTCATTTTAGTTATGTAGGCGCTATATTGGTCACATCAATTGCGTATTCGGTAATGGTAAGCTTATCTTATATTTGGGGGCAAAGAAACTATGCCATACCCTACGATCTTAAGAAAATGGGCATGTATATGTTTATAGGTACCGCTGCGGTCGCGGTAAATTATCTGTTTTTGGAGCGGAGCTTTTGGAGTGGAAATGCTATGTTGATGGGTTATATATTATTTATCGTTTGGCAAGAAAAAGTTTTTATTCGGCGTGTGTTAAAGTCTCTCGGAAATTAGAGAGAATTATGCTTGTTTTATGTGCCGTTTTATTTCATATTTAATTTGTGTTTGTTTCGTAAGGTTCCATATTTACGTTTGTATTCTGACGGTTTTAGACCGAAAAGTTTTTGAAATTGCTGGCGGAAGTATTTGATATCGCTGAATCCGGCGGCAAAGGCAGCTTCATTGATGTTGTGGTCCGTATTTATGAGCAATTGCGCAACTTTTCGCAGACGTATGTATCGGATAAACTCATTTGCAGATTTGTCGGAAATAGATTTAATGCGTTTATACAAGTTCGAGTGGCTCATTCCGATTTGGTCGGCCAACATCTTAACCGTAAAATTCGGATTGTCTAGATGGCTCTCTACAATTAGTATAGCACGCTGAAGAAATTCCTTGTATTCATCGGATACTTTATGGGTATTTCCCTGCAACGTTATCTCATTGTAAAAATAGGTTTGTAATGTGTTTCGGCTTTTGATGAGGTTTGTTACCCGAGCGACCAATATATCTTTATCAAAAGGTTTGGTAATGTAATCGTCAGCACCGCCTTCCAGCCCTTTGAGTTTGATTTCAGGCGATGAGCTTGCCGTAAGTAAGATAACGGGAATATGGCTCAGTGAAGGATCGTTTTTTATGGTAGCGCAAAGATCGACCCCGGATAGTGCGCCCATGACCACATCACTGATAATAATATGCGGTTCGATTTTGCTTAAACAGGTCAATGCCGTTTCTCCACTGACGGCTTCATGAATGTCGAATTCTTTCTCGAATGTCTTCTTTATATATTTCCGTATGTCGTGATTGTCGTCTACGACGAGCATAATAGGTTTATCAGTAACAATTTCAGCGAGGTCATCGAGTTCTTTTTTTGCTTCCGCTATCTGTTCTATATTTGCCTGTTTCTCGTCTAGGTGATCCTGTTGCACTTCGCTCATCAATTCGTCTAGAAATACGGAATGTTCAGCAACGTCCTCAAAAATAAGGTTACCTGCAAAGTGTACTTCACCTTTTAAAAGCATAAGTGTGAAGCAGGTTCCTGTGTCTTCTCCACTGCTGTAGGAGATCGACCCTTTATGGGTCTCGGCGAATTTTTTAACTAAGAACAGCCCGATACCGAATCCTTCCTTACCTACGCTGTTACTCGCATAATCTCGATGAAAAAGTTTGAAGATGTTATCTCCCACCGTATTAGGTATACCACAACCCGTATCGATGATTTGAATGGTCATTTTGTCGTCAGTTTGTTTTATTGACATCGTGACTTTCCCTCCACTTGGTGTAAATTTAATGGCATTGTTGATCAGGTTGAATAGACAGATTTCTAGTTTATCCCTGTCTCCCAAAATTTCACCATGCTCAAAATCACATAGAAACTGATAGTCTATTTGTCTCGAAGCCGCGTGCTGTTTAAAACATAGGAACACTTCATGGCATAGGCTAACAAGATCTATTTTAACCAGTCGTAAGCTGTCAAAATCGCTTTCGGCCTTTCGAAAAAGCAGCAGCTTATCCACTAGACTGAGTAGTCTTCTGGAGTTGTTGTAGATATTTGTCAGTTCCTTTGTGTCGGCATGTGCATCTGTTCCGTTGTATAGAATTTCTTTTATCGGATTTACGATTAACGTAAGTGGTGTTCGGAATTCATGTGCGATGTGCGTAAAAAAGGAGAGTTTTTTTTCATTAAGCTCTCTTTCTTTTTCCATTTCCAAATTGGCTAACCTGACTTTGTATTTAAGTTTCGTTTGGCGCTTTACGTAGATTATGTATATATATAGGGCGAAAATTGCCGACAGGGCATATAACGTATACGACCACCAGCTACGCCACCACGGAGGTAGCACTTCAATTTTGATGGTACGCTCCTCGTCGTTCCAGATCCCACTAGCGTCTGTTGATTTTATGCGAAGTGTATACCTGCCTTCTTTGAGGTGAGAGTAGTATGCATTGCGCTGTTTATCCACATAACTCCAGTCTTTGTCCCAGCCTTCTAAAAAATAAGCATACTTTATTTTGTCGGGAAAGGAATACTCTAAAGCCGCAAAACCGACAGAGAGAACGGCCTCATTATAAGGGATGGTTAAATGTTGGAGAGCCGATAGATCGGTCTTTTTTTCTTCATCAAAAAGGTGGAATGAATTGTTATTAATCAATAAGTTAGTAATAGCTATTCGTGGCGGTTGAATATTGAGCTTAATTTGTGCAGGTTGGAAAATATTAAATCCTCTGATGCCTCCAAATATCATCTCGCCGTTTTTTAATTTAAGCGCTGCATTATAGCTAAACTGATTGCTTTGCAATCCATCTGATTCATAAAAGTTTTGGAAACTTTCTTGAAGTGGATCAAATTTAGATATGCCATTATAAGTAGATATCCAAAAATTCCCCAGTTCGTCTTCCAATAGATTGAGTAGGGTATTGCTTGCCAACCCATCGGAATCTGTGAACCGCGTGTATTTTTTTGACGCTTTATCGAATTTCAAAAGACCTCCCCCTTCCGTTCCGATCCATAAGATATTACCTTTCCCTTTGTGTATAAATCGTATCGGACTTCCAATCGAAACCGTGCTGGTGCGCATCGTTAATAGGTCGAGTCGTGTCAGGTCTGCCCAACTTCCAAACCAAAATGTATATTCGTCTTCTTCGTAGATGCTAATTGCATCGTATATAGGTACGTCTAAGGGAACGAACTGATCTTTTTTACGATCTAAGGTTAAAACCGATCCTCCATTAAGTGTAGAGGCCCATATTCTGTCGCGGCTATCCTTATAAAGTCGCCATACCGCGTGGTTAAGATGGGTGCTATTGGGATAGAAACAATTGTACCGAATGGTTTTTCCGGTCTTTTCGTTCAATTTAATGATGCCGTCGCCATACGTGCTTAACCAAATGTCGTCATTCTTATCTAGTACAATTCCGGTAACGAATCCATCGTTTAGCGTCGTCGATACCAGCTTGTTTTTGCGTCTATCCCATTTCATTAAGCCGGCGCCATCCGTTCCTATCCATACATCTCGATCTCGTCCTTCAGCAAAGGACAGGATAAAATCATTGGGATTTATTTTTTTTGTTTGTATATCGCTTCTTACAAGTTGAAACTTCCCTTTGTTGGGATCAAGAATGTTTATACCTCCACGTAATGTGCCGATCCATTTTCTCGATTGATGGTCTTCGTAAACTGCGAAGACGGCATCACTCGTTAGCATATCCTGGCCCTTTCGGCTAGCTATATAATCCATTTTGCCTGTGTGGTGATCGATCCGCGTAATACCAGCACCATCTGTACAAGCCCATATTTTCTGATCTTTACCCAAATAGAGGTTTACTACCCGATTACTCGACAATCCGTTGTTTTCCGTGTAATACGTAAAGTTGTTTGTCCTCGTGTTAAAACGAGTTACGCCTTGATTGTTAGCAAACCAGATATCACCATCATCAGAAACAGCCATGGAAGACGCTGTAATGTTACCTGCTTTTTTCACACGGACAACCCCTTTAGCGTTGTCATAAAAACATATACCGACATGCTGAATGATTAACCACAGCGTATCGTTATGCACTGCGAGCGCACTCACATTATACGAAAATGAGTTATTCCCTTCTATAAGTGCCGGTATGGTATAAGATAGAGGACTGTCGTTTTCTTTAGACACATTTAATTTAAGAAGTCCCGCACGTTCACTCGCTGCGAAGAGCATTTTGTCGCTGTAGCGTGCAAATTGATTGATTGCAAAATCGATGTGCGTTAGCTTGCCGTTTTCTTTTTTTAATTGGAGTCTTTTGAAGTTTAGGCCATCTTTTTCCAAAAGCGCTGCCCCCACTTTCGTTGCTACCCAGATGGTTCCTTCCTTATTTTCGATAATATCGGTGATGCGGTTGTCGGGTAAAGATTCTTGTTTATGCGGTTGGTTTTTATACACTTTAAAGGTATAGCCATCGTATCTATTAAGACCACCATAGGTTCCAAACCACATAAGGCCATATTTATCCTGATAAATTTTGGTTACGTAATTATTGGAAAGGCCATGCTCTATGCCGAGGTATCCTATATTTGTCTGTGAAAACAAGGTTGAGGAAACGAGTACACCATAGACGAAAAAAAGCAGTTTAATACATTTCATAATTGAGGACGGCTTTAGTAATTGAATCTTACCATAAAGATATGTTTCTCGCTTCGAGTATACAAATGTCGAGTTGACATTTTTAATTAATGTTTCGCGCGGAGATATTTGAGTTAAATTTTACAATATTCGGTTAAATCGTGTTTAAGCAGGTTTTTAGCTGAAATTGGATGAATTTTACCCCTATTTTTAATGAATTGCCCCCTCTATTTCACTTCTTTAAGTCGCTATAATTGTAATGTCGATTAGACAGTTAAACAATTTATAAATCGAAACAGCTTCGAAATAATAAATACTAACCACAGAAAAGTTGAGCTGTTTAAAAGATAAATATGGAATGATGACTTATGATTATGGAATAACAGGAATTTAGAAATAAACCTTATTAAGGCATTGACTCCGCGCAAGGGAAGTGCTTTTTTGATATTAAACCAATAATGGATTTTATGAACAAATTTATCATATTCATGCTAGGTGTTTTGATATACGCCTGTGGCAAAAGTAAAAGCCCAGATGAAGTATACCCTGATGGAAAGGTGCCACAGGCCGAAGAAGAGGGGGGAATTTTCAAGTTTGAAGCGTTGGAGCGCGTAGGTTATTTTGATGCCTCGTTGAAATTTGAATATCAACATGCGGATGGAGGGGGCGCTAATGAGTATGCAAATGCGCTTCAATTTGCTGAAATGCAAGCAGGTAACATTTTTTAGGAGTCTATGATGTAATGCCTTCATTGAGAATCGAGGTGATGAATAAATAAAGCAAACTAATAAATAGCCTATGATATATTTAAACAAAAGATCACCAAAATCAATTTAAAAAATAATGAAATTGAGAGAATTATGAAAAAACGAGTATCTAATAATTATTAAATCTAGTATGAAAGAAAAATTAAAACAAGGAAAAGCATGCTTAGTTAAAGTATTGTTGACATCGGCATTAGTCATGCTCATGTTTATACAGGCTTTCGCTCAAAATGACTTGGTTCGCTTTGGAGGAAAGGTAAATGGAACAGACGGGCCAGTCAGTGGTGTGACCGTTTCACTTAAGACGGGGCGTGTGCTAGGTATTACAAATGAGAATGGGGATTTCTCATTTGAAGTGGATCCGACTTCTACTTTAGTCCTTCGGCACATGGAGTATGAGGAAACAGAATTGCGAGTAGCTGATTATAAACCGAACTCAGCAGGTATATACTCAGTCGTTGTCACTCTCAAGCAGAATAGCGAAATCGAAATCGAAGAAACTGTAGTAACGGGTTTTGGACAGAGAGAAAAGAGATCGACAGTCGTCGGATCAATTACGACTGTTGATCCGAAAGAGTTAAAGGGGCCAACGGGTAATTTAACAAATATGATGGCGGGTCGAGTTGCAGGTATGATTGCTTTTCAGCGTAGCGGAGAACCTGGTGCAGATAACGCTAATTTCTTTATTAGAGGCCTGGGCTCTTTCGGTACGGGAAAGCAAGATCCGTTAATTTTGATTGATAACGTTGAATCTACATCGACGGATATGGCTCGTTTACAACCAGATGATATAGCTTCGTTTTCTGTACTTCGTGATGCAAATGCAGCTGCTATGTATGGTGCCAGAGGTGCAAATGGTGTCGTTTTGATTACGACCAAATTAGGTAAGGAAGGCAAAACGAATTTTGATTTCCGTGTGGAAAATACATTATCGACCAATGCAAGGAATTTTGCTTTTACTGATAATATTACCTATATGGAAATGGCTAATGAAGCCTACTTGACAAGACCTGTCGATGCAAGTAGCGGACAGGGCCTTCCTTATTGGCAGAATAAAATTGACAATACCAAAGCAGGGAGAGATCCATTATTATATCCTAACAATAATTGGATTGATCAATTAATTAAAGATTATACGTTGAACCAGCGCTATAATCTAAGTGTTGCAGGTGGCGGTGCTAGAGCCAGGTATTATTTGGCAGGTACATACAATGTCGATAATGGTTTGATCAAAATGGATGGCATCAATAACTTTAACAATAATATCAAGTTAAAAAATTATTCAGTGCGCTCCAATGTCGATATTAATTTCACACCATCTACGGTAGGTATTATTCGTGTGTATGCGCAATTTGATGATTATACCGGGCCTATTGGTTATCGCGAGAATAATGGAAATTGGGTGAATGGTGGACAGGCGACTTTCAATAGAGCCGTTTGGTCTAACCCAGTTATGTTTCCTGCCGCATATCCGTCATCTTATATGCCATATATGAACCATCCACTTTTTGGTAATGCTTTGAATAGAAATGGTGGATTATTTGTAAACCCTTACGCCGAAATGGTAAGGGGGTATCAGGAGTATAATACTTCGACTGTGATGCCGCAGATTGAGATTAGACAAGATCTAGGCGCAATATTGCCAGGATTGAATTTGACAGGTATGGCCTATGTGAGGCGGTATGCATTTTTTGAGATCAGCAGACGATACAATCCGTTTTACTACGGGGCAAACGTTAATCCAGAGGGCGGAATTAATATCCGCGTACTTAATGATGGTAGTCTGGGATCAATAGGTCAGGTAGGTACCGAATATTTAGATTATAATGAATCTGAAAAACGAGTGTCATCTATGTTCTATGCCCATGCAATTGCAAACTATAATCGACGATTTGGTAAACACGCAGTAGGAGGTACCTTGATCGGTCTGATCCAAAATCAATTAAATGGTAATGCGGGCTCTTTACAGATGTCGTTGCCCGCTCGCAACATTGGTTTGTCAGGTCGTATGACCTATGGTTTTGATGATCGCTATATCGCGGAGTTTAATTTTGGTTACAACGGTTCTGAGCGATTTGCTCAGGATAGTCGGATGGGCTTCTTCCCTTCATTTGGCTTGTCCTACAATATTTCTAATGAGGATTATTTTGAACCTTTGAGCTCTACTGTGACGAACTTAAAACTTCGCGCCACATACGGTTTCTCTGGAAATGATCAGATTGGCCGCGCGGATCAACGTTTTTACTACATGTCTGAGGTGAATATGAATAATATTGACCGAGGAGCTTCATTCGGTGAATTGGGGACATATTCAAGACCAGGTATATCCATAGGCCGTTACGCCAATTCTGCGATTACTTGGGAACGTTCGGAACAAATGAATTTAGGTTTAGACCTGAGTCTGCTCAATGGATTGGATGTAAATGTTGATGTCTATAAGCAAACACGTTCAAATATTTTGACAGGGCGTACCTTCATCCCATCAACGATGGGATTACTGGCCGACATTGTGGCAAATACCAATAAATTAGAGAGTCGTGGTCTGGATCTAATGATGAACTATAATAAAACGTTAAGCACAGACTGGTGGGTCAATTGGAGAAGCACATTAACTTTCGCACAAAGCAAGATTTTGATTGCTGACGAGCCAGCATATAAAGAGGCATCGCGTTACACCGCTGGTCACCCTGCGGGACAATGGTTCGGATATATTGCCGAACGATTGTTTGTAGATGATCAAGAAGTTATGAATTCACCAGTCCAGTTTGGAACGCCTGGTGTTGATTATCTTGGTGGAGATATCAAATATAGAGACCTTAACGGAGATGGTATTATATCTGATTTGGATAAGGTTGCCTTAGGTTATCCAGAGAATCCAGAACTTATTTATGGATTTGGTGGATCCGTAGGGTACAAATCGTTTGATTTCTCTGTTTTCTTTCAAGGCTCTGCAAGGTCTTCATTCTTTATCAACGCGGAGAATATTTCACCATTTTACCTAAATGGAGGGAATCAAAATGGCTTGTTGCAGGCTATTGCGGATAGTTATTGGAGCGAAGATAATCGGGATCTATATGCATTTTGGCTCGTTTAAGTGAAGGGGTTGTTAATAACAATAATCAGGTCTCTTCTTGGTGGATGCGTGATGGAACTTTCTTGCGCCTGAAGAATGTGGAACTGGGGTATACATTCAGCAGAAATGTAATGGAAAGAATAGGTGCAAGAAATCTACGGGTGTATGTCAATGGGATGAACCTATTCGCTTTCAGTAAATTTAAATTGTGGGATGTCGAGATGGGAAGAAATGGAATCGGGTATCCCGTACAAGCAGTTTATAATTTGGGTATTAAGTTTACATTCTAATCTTCTGAAAAATGAAAAATAAGTCAAATACATATTTAAAAGGGTTAGTAAAATCTTGTCTTCCAATGATCAGTATAGTCGTACTGTTGGGTGGTTGTCAAAAGTTTATTGATGTGGTGCCGGATAATGTCGCGACAATAGAGAACGCGTTTTCTTTACGTAATGAAGCTGAGAAGTACCTCTTTACGTGCTATTCATATCTGCCAAAGAATGCAAATCCTTTACTGAATACCGGTTTTTTAGCTGGGGATGAGGTCTGGTTGCCTGTGGCACAACGCGAAATATTGGGAAGCAATTGGCACATTGCAAGGGGGGCTCAAAGTATAAACAATGTGCTGGTCAATAATTGGGATGGGGCAAATGATAGAACCAAAATCAGTGACGAACCATTAAGTTATTTTAGGGCTATTCGTGATTGCAATATTTTTATTGAAAATGTTTCCGATCTAAGTAAAGTGCCAGATTTGAATGCGGATGAACGATCGAGATGGCTCGGCGAGGTTAAGTTTCTGAAGGCGTATTACCATTTTTTATTAATGCGGGCGTATGGTCCTATACCTATTATAAGGGATAATTTGCCATTAGATGCTACAGCTGAACAAGTGCGTGTCGAGCAACGTCCAGTAGATGAGGTTGTTGACTATCTTGTGCAGTTGTTGGACGAAGCGGTAGCTACGTCAGTTCCTTTAGTAATTCAAGATAGAGCTTTACAATTAGGACGTATTACTAAACCTATTATCTTGGCAGTTAAAGCTAATATACTGCTGACGGCCGCAAGTCCACTGTTTAACGGGAATTCGGATTTTTCAACGTTTAAGAACGTAAAGGGAGAGTCGTTATTTAGCCCTACGGAAGACCAAGCTAAGTGGCAGCGTGCCGCCGATGCGGCCGCTGCTGCGATAGAATCAGCAGAATCGGCTGGATTTATATTGACGAAATTCAACAAAGCACAATTTGGACAATTCAAGCTTTCTGACTCTACTGTTACGGTATTGAGTATCGGTAATGGCTTTAACAAACGTTGGCAAGATGAGCATATTTGGGCCAACTCCAATAGTCAGGCTTGGAACATTCAACGGGATGCCATGCCTTTGTTAACTCCCGAGGCAGTTGTCGGTACGGCCCGTCAACACCTTAGTGTCCCTATTAAAATCGCGGAGATGTTTTATTCAAGTCATGGGGTGCCTATCAGTGAGGATAAGACGTTGGATTTTACCAACAGATACACAGTAAGGACCGCAACAAATAACGAACGTTTTTACATCAAAGAAGGTTATCAAACAGCACGGTTGAATTTTGATCGTGAACCAAGGTTTTATGCGAGTTTGGCTTTCGATGGCAGCGTATGGTTTAAGTTTGATACGAAGAGTTTTACGGATGAAGACACTTATGTAGTAGAGGCAAAACTCAATCAACGAGCCGGAGCTAACAACCACGGATGGATCAACGAAACCGGCTATTTTGTACGAAAATTAGTAAACTGGGAGCAGTCGTTTACGACCAGCGGAATCAGCTATCAAAGTTATCCCTGGCCAGATATACGGGTGAGTGATATGTATCTGGCGTACGCGGAAGCGGAAAATGAAGCAAATGGACCTTCTGCTAATGTATATAAATATTTGGATTTAGTTCGTGAAAGAGCCGGTCTTGGTGGGGTGGTGGAATCTTGGGCTAATTATTCTTCCAATCCAGCGAAGCCAACAACTAAGGAAGGTTTGCGGGATATTATCCGTCAGGAGCGTACAATTGAGTTAGCGTTTGAAGGAAAGCGTTTTTGGGATTTACGGCGTTGGAAGACAGCAGTTAACAGCCTGAATCAAAATATTACCGGATGGAGTGTGAGTCAAGAACGGACTAGCGACTATTATCGCTTAAGGACGCTCTTCCCGCAGACATTTATTGCTCCAAGGGACTACTTTTGGCCATTATCAGAGCGTACGTTGTTAGTCAATCCAAATTTGGTTCAAAATGTGGGTTGGTAGAACTAATTGTTTAAATCATAAAAAAATGAATACTATGAGAACTGTATATAATATTTTTCTCTTTATTTCTGTTCTAGTTTTAGGTAGTTGCGAAGCGGAAATAAAGCAAGTTTACGAGCGAAATATGACGCCACCGGGTGTTATTACCGATGTGAAGGTTACTAATTTGCCAGGTGCTGCTAAGATTGAGTACCGATTGCCTAGCGATCAAGACTTGCTTTACATTAAGGCTGTTTATACCTTATCATCTGGACGTAAAATGGAGGTAAAATCGTCATACTATAATAATTCACTCACGGTTGAAGGTTTTGCAGATGAAATCCCTTATTCGATTGAATTATTTGCTGTGAATCGTAGCGAAGTGGCTTCTGAACCGACAGCAGTTACAGTAAATCCGCTTGAAAACCCTATATGGGAAGTGTATAGAAGTTTGGAAACTATTGCCGCATTCGGTGGTATTCGTGTATCGGGAGCGAATGAGTTTCAAAAGAATGTAACTATTATGGTAATGACCGACTCGCTGGGTGAATGGGTACCTTCCGTGGATAACATCTATACCTCTGCCAAACAATTTAGTCGTACTATCCGAGGGTTGGATACTGTTCCTCAGTCGTTTGCTGTTACAGTAAGAGATAAATACATGAATTTTACGGACACTTTGATCACCCGGTTGACCCCTCTGTATGAGACCGCATTACCAAAATCCCGTTATAACGCTTTGGTTCTACCTGGAGATGCGCTACAGGAATATACGTCGACGGGTTTAAACAAAATGTGGGATGGCGATAATTTCAACTGGCCGAATATTTCATTGACCAAGCCAGGTACAACGACACCCCAATGGGTCACATTTGATGTCGGACAATTGGCAAAGTTGAGCCGTATTGTGATCTGGGATTATCCAGAATATACAAACAGCGGTCGTATGTATTATTTTGGAGGTAATCTTCGCAATTTTGAAATATGGGGCTCTACAAGTCCTCCAACAGATGGCAGCTGGAATAACTGGGTAAAACTGGGGACATTCGAAAGTCTTAAACCTTCCGGTCTGCCGACGGGACAACAGTCTGATGAAGATTATCAAATGGCATACAGTGGTTTGAGTTATGATTTGGATGTGGCGGCACCAAAAATGCGCTATATCCGTATCCGATCGAACAGAAACTGGCAAGGCTCTACATTTATGTCGATAGCCGAGTTACAGGTATATGGTGACCCACGTTAGTTTGTTTCACTAAAAAAAAGTATTTTAAAATGAAAAGATTTTTGAACAACAGATTATCAAGGCTTAACTTGCTTGTGGTAATATCTTTATATCTAGCTTCTTGTACTAAAAGTAATGACTTTTTGAAGTATTTAGAGGGAGGAGAAATTACCTATACAGGAAAAATAGATTCCGTAGTAGTGTTTTCGGGAAAGGAACGTGTGTATGTTCGTGGTTTATTTTTGGCTGATCCAAAAGTGGTTAAATTAAAAGTATATTGGGATAATAGAGGAGATTCTATTGAGATTCCAGTAGTTCGGACTGCGAATATCGATACCCTAAAGTTGCCGATCCCTATTAAAGAGGGCGTGCACAACTTTGAGTTTATTACATTTGATGCCGCTGGTAATCCATCTTTACCGGTATTCAAAACAGGAACTTCGTATGGAAGTAGATATATCTCGGGATTAATTAATAGACCTATCGCCAATTCGTACATTTCCGAGACCGATGAAGGCTGGATAGATTGGGGAGGTATGGATTTGACGAGTGGCGTGTTTGCTACCCAGGTGTTCTATCAGAATACCGGTGGTCAAGAAAAAGCGGTTATTGTTCCTATAGATACCACTTCAAGTATGTTGCCAGAGGATTATCAAATAGGTAGTGCTGTGCGATATCGAACATTGTTTCTACCAGATACATTGTCTATTGATACGTTTTACACCAATTTTGCAACTACGCAGTTCACAAGGTATGTTACGAGTTTATACCTGAAGAACACTTCTGCACCCTTTGCGACCTCTAGTTTTAGTGGAAGATGGGGTATTCCTGCTGATTGGATTACAAATACTGCAGTAAAAAACTTTTTAAGTAATGGTGTATACTATGGAGGGGTCGACTTAAACCAGAATAGAAGGATGACGATGGAGGCTGGATGGACAACAGGTAACCTTACTTCATTTACAAATGGAAAAATTTATCAGTCTGCAACTCTACCGGCTGGTAGTTATGAGTACGAAGTTGATATTCAGGACGCTGGAGGCGGCTCCTTTTATATTGTAGTAGCTGGGGGTGAAGAGCTGCCGAATATTGAGCAGCTGGCTCAAGATGCTATTGGGTATGTCAATTTTGGTGGAAAAAAAGGAGTACTAACAATTCCTTTTACCCTCGCTTCGGAAACTAGGTTATCTTTTGGTTTTCTGGGCACTTTGATTGGGTCATCTAGCACGGGGCAGTTTTGGAAAGCAAATAGCGTAAAATTAAAGTTTTTGGCGCGATGATTTAGTTAGATATATTGGTGAAGTTTTAAAACTAGGGATGTAGTATCTATTGTATTTAGGTGTTACGTCTCCAGTTTTATACTTCCAGTATAGTTAACTGTCAGTTTGTCCTGTAATAATCCGCTGTTATCGCCTAATAATGAACTTACATGAGTAAGATTCTTTGTCATTCAATTGAATTAAGCAAATATTTAATGAAAGTTTTAAGCAAGTATATATATATATTATTAGTAGTATCCTCTCTGCATGTTACTTGTGGGAAGTCTGATGCTGAAATAGATGATAGAAAAGAAGTTCTTCCACCTGGTGCTGTGACTTTAGCTTCGGTATCCAAACCCACTTTGGAAAATATTACAACAATATCTGCACAAGTAAAAGCGCAAGTAACAAATAAAGGCGGAGCTTTGGTGACTAATAGGGGAGTAGTGTGGTCTATTTCACCCAACCCAACGATCGACCAAAATAGTTTAGAAGCAGGTGCAGTCAATGGTGCGGGTGAATTTTCAGTTCAATTAACAGGACTCACGCACAATACTGTATATTACGTTAGAGCTTGGGCTGAAAATTCAGGAGGTATTGGTTATAGTGAGGAAATTATATTTACGACAGCAGCCATACAAACTGTAACTTTTGCAGATGAACCTATATTTATCATTGGCTCGACATTAGCATCTTATGATGCGGAGATTGTAAATAATGGTGGCGGTCAGATTAGTGAACGTGGACTATGCTGGTCTGTTTCTGAGAACCCGACTATAGCAGATAATAAGCTTGTGCATAGTACCAAAGGGGAAGGGAAATTTAGATGTAATATTTCAGGTCTCACCCAGCGCACGAGTTACAACTTGAAAGCTTATGCTATTAATGAGAAGGGAGTTAGCTATGGAAGGAATATTTCTTTTAGAACAATAGGGAAAGGAAATGTAACCTATACATTCAATAAATCAGCAAATCCTACACCTGAAGAACTGGCTGTTTATGCACGTTTACAGATCGCGATTGACAGTGCTGTGTGGTATGCTAATAATTATACATCAGCAACCAAGCATGTCTGGGTAAATTATGCAACGGGTACTCCCACTGCCGATGCCAATAATGAAGGCTGGATGCGCTTTGGTACCGGTGTGGGTTATCAAAATCTACGCACGATGCTGCACGAAATGAATCATACTTTTGGTACAGGGACTACAAACTGGTGGACAAGTATTGCCATGGTGGGTGGCAAATATCAATTGCAACATGCAAATGCTATATTAAAACTGATTACCAAAGATCAAAATGCAACTTTAAGTGGTGATAGTCAGCACTGGTGGCCGTATGGTCTGAATCAGAATAATGAGGTTACTTCAAGCTGGGATTATGTTTATAACTGTTTGATTATTGAAGCCATGAGGAAGGACGGGATGACTTCGCACAGTGGTCCTTATTTACCTTAATCTCGTTAATGCTGCTCTCGTGCGGATATAGGGGGGCTTATTGTGTTTACTAAAATTTAAAAAAATGAATGCTTCTAATAGAATTAAGATCTTTTTTGTGCCGTTGATTTTTGTTTTTACCCTATTATGTATCGCAGCCGGTCTTGATGTTTCAAAAAAGAAGATCAAAAATCGCTTTTTTGGTGTATGGGAACTTATTGCTATAGAGAATAATGGAAAGGAGGTGCCTGCCCTGCCAGGACAGCTGAAGTTATTCGGTCCTGACAATAGTTATCGCTTTCTCGTGAGTGGAGCAACGGGTACATTCTTTACGCAAGAAGGTACGTTTAAAATACTCTCTGACATAATCTATAGTGAGGATATTGAATTTTCGACCAATCAAAATCTGCGTGGAGTATCCTCGAAAGTTTCGTACACGTTTATCGATGAAGATGTGATGAAAGTAAATGGTTCTGTAAATAATGTACCATTCCAAGAGAAGTGGCGAAGAGTCAAGATTTTTGTTCGATAAGTAAACAAAGGAAAGCTATATTGTAATGAACAAGTGACAGTTCTTCCTGCTCATTCTCAATATCTCCGACCTTTTAGACGAATTTACCCCTCTTTTTGAATCCGTCGTGCAAATATTTTTGTGATCGGATCCGGTGTGGTTCCTTTTTGATAAACGCATGAACAAATTTTTTATGAATCGACTTTTGATTTTTTTCTTCTTACTTCTCGTTCAGCACGCGAATGCACAACATGATATCGAAACATACAAACTCGTATGGTCAGACGAATTCAATAACGAGGGAAAAGTAGATCCCCGAAACTGGTCCTTTGAAGAGGGTTTTAAACGCAACAATGAAGACCAATGGTATCAACGGGAAAATGCCTATTGCAAGGATGGTTTATTGGTTATCGAAGCCCGTAAAGAAGCAAAGCCCAACCCTGCTTTTGAGAAAGAAAGTACTCATTGGGCAGCGTCACGTCCAAGTATCCAATATACGTCCTCATCGATAAATACCCAAAGCAAGCACAGCTGGAAATATGGCCGCTTTGAGATGCGGGCGCGCATTCCCATTGGTTCTGGTTTATGGCCGGCATTTTGGACATTAGGTGTCGATAAAGAATGGCCTTCCAATGGTGAAATAGATATCATGGAGTATTACAAGGGCAACATACTGGCAAATATCGCCACAGGTACAGCCAAACAATGGAACGCCGAATGGCATAGTACAACGAAGTCTGTCAAAGAGCTTGGCGGAAAAGCTTGGGCAGCACAGTTTCACGTTTGGCGGATGGACTGGGATGAAAATGAAATTTCGTTGTACGTAGATGACCTGTTGTTGAATCGCGTAGCCGTCGAACGATTGGTTAACAAAGATGGAAGCGGCTTTAATCCTTTCCGGCAACCGCATTATATATTGCTGAATTTTGCACTGGGAGGCATCAACGGCGGTAAAATCGACGAAAGCCTGCTGCCTGCAAAATACGAAATCGATTATGTACGTGTATACCAAAAAGACTCTTCTTTACAGGAGGAGGCTTCCCAGTTTACACCGGGTGATCGCTGGCTTGATCAGAATGGCGAGCATATCAATGCACACGGTGGTGGGGTGTTATATCACGACGGAATCTATTATTGGTATGGCGAGAAGAGAGGCGGGCGCGAGTCCCAAGGGGTTAACGTGTATGCATCCAAAGACCTTTACAACTGGGAGCACCAAGGGTTAGCGCTCTCACCGGCGTCCGACTTGGATAGCCCGATCCAGTGGGGATGTATAATCGAACGTCCTAAAGTAATCTTCAACGAAAAGACCAAGAAATTTGTTATGTTTTTCCATTTAGAGCTGAAGGGTCAAGGTTATGCTGCTGCGCAAGTTGGTATTGCCGTGTCTGATTCACCAACCGGGGATTTTAAGTTTTTAAAATCGTCCCGAGTCAATGCTGGCGTATGGCCCATGAATATGAGCAAAGAACAACGAGAATCGAGTGTCAATCCAAGCGATCACCCTACCTGGTGGACTCCGAAATGGCGGAACGCTGTTGAAGAAGGTCTATTCGTGCGAAGGGATCTCGCGAATGGTCAGATGTCACGCGATATGACCCTATTTGTCGATGACGACAACACGGCTTACCATGTCTATTCTTCAGAAGAAAACCTCACGCTACATATCGCTGAATTAACCGCTGATTACTTAGGTTATACCGGTAGATATATCCGTATAGCGCCAGGCGGTCATAATGAAGCTCCTGCGCTTTTAAAAAAGGATGGTAAATATTATATGATTACCTCTGGCTGTACAGGATGGGATCCCAATGCCGCGCGTCTGTTGACTGCCGATCATATATTGGGAGGCTGGACGGTCTTACCTAACCCTTGCGTGGGGCAGGATGCGCATCTAACGTTTCGCGGACAGGGAACCCATATATTCCCCGTACAAGGTAAGAAAGACGCTTTTATTTTTATGGCCGATCGGTGGAAGCCACGAAATTTAATTGATAGCCGATATCTGTGGCTTCCGGTTGCCTTCGATGGAGCTAGGTTAAGTCTTCACTGGAACGAACAATGGGATTTGAGTGTGTTCAATTAAATCAGATTATAATGAAGTTTCTCCATAAAAGTACCTTTTCCTTACTGTTATTCGGCTTAGGTATTCAAGCTGCGGTTGCACAGTCCAGCATAACATTGTCCAATGACGGGCGTATAGAAAATATAGTCAAAGCCGACGACGACCGTAAAGGAATTCCCTGGCTCGACGAGACCATTGTTGAACAGAATAGACTTCCGATGCGGAGCGACTACATCGTTTATGCCGACGAAGAAGAAGCTGAACAGGGCGATTGGACCAAGTCATCCAATTATCAAAGTCTAAATGGATTATGGAAATTCAAATGGGTAGAAGCTCCTGCAGATTTACCTGTCAATTTTGAAGCTACCGATTATGATGATAGTCAATGGCCTACATTTCAGGTTCCCGGAAATTGGGAAATGAATGGATATGGATTTCGGATGTACACGACTTCGGGTTTTGAGTTTAGGTATCTGCTGGAAGGTGGTCGTGCCACTCCGCCAGTCATCCCTATGGATTTTAATCCGACCGCAGTTTATAGAAGAGAGGTGAACATTGGGAATGAATGGGATGGGAAAAATATCTTGCTCCATATCGGTGCAGCCAAATCAAATCTTTCTGTGTGGGTCAATGGAAAATATGTAGGCTATGGGGAAGACAGTAAATTACCTTCGGAGTTTGATATCACATCTTATTTAACCAAAGGAAAAAACCTGATTGTACTAAAGATAATGCGTTGGGGAGTCGCTAACTATTTAGAAGATCAGGATATGTGGCGGCTTAGCGGAATCACGCGGGATTGCTATCTGATCGCACGACAGCCAACGTATATCTATGATGTAGATGTTGTACCCCTACTGGATAATACACTTTCGAAAGGATCATTACGTACGAAGGTGAGCTTGAACAAACCGTCTATAGAAAAGCTAACTGCCGAAATTGAGCTGAAGTGCGGCAATACCACTATACAGAGAGATATGATTGCCTTCGCAGGCCTTCAAACATTGGAATCGGTGATGCAAGTTGAAAATCCAGCACTATGGTCGGCCGAGACACCGAATTTATATGAAGTCATCACCACATTGAAGAATGCCAAAGGTGAAACCCTGGAGATTATACCCCAACGGATTGGGTTTCGAAAAATTGAAATCAAAGCGGGACAGTTTTTGGTCAATGGCCAACCGATATTAATTAAAGGAGTCAATAGACACGAGACCGATCCGTTGACGGGGCACGTCATTTCTAAAGAAGCTATGTTGAAGGATGTGCAGTTAATGAAACAATTTAACATCAACTCGGTTCGCACCAGTCACTATCCTAATTCCGAGTATTGGTTGGAATTATGTGATGAATATGGTCTTTATGTTATCGACGAAGCAAATATCGAATCGCACGGTATGGGCTACGATTTGTCGTATACCATGGCCAATCGTCCGACATGGGAGGAGGCACACATTTCCCGCGTGATGCGTATGATTGAACGCGACAAAAATCATGCGAGTGTAGTCATTTGGAGTATGGGTAATGAGGCGGGTAATGGTTACAATTTCTATAGAAGCTATGTGAAGATGAAGGAGCGAGATACAACACGACCTGTGCAATACGAGCGGGCCGTTAACAATTACGGAGAACTGCGTTTTGACTGGAATACAGATTTGAACGTGCCGATGTATGCTAGTCCGGACGCAATGAAAAATTACGCAAAACGTAACCCCAAGCCCGAGAAACCATTTATACAATGCGAATATGCACATGCAATGGGCAATTCGTTAGGGAGCTTCAAAGATTATTGGGATATCATCCGTGAAAATAAAGGTATTTTTCAAGGCGGTTATATTTGGGATTTTGTAGATCAATGCTTTATCAAAATAAATGAAAAGGGTGATACCGTGTATACCTACGGTGGAGACTATGAACCAAAAGAAGCGATAACGGGGTGGAACTATGCCTCGAAAGGAATTTTTTATGCCAACCGTACACCTTACCCTCATGCCTGGGAGATGAAGAAAGTCTACCAAGATGTGCATACTACTTTAATAGGAAAAGATACGCTGGCCATATACAACGAAAAATTTTTTACCGATCTCTCCAATGTCAGAATGGAATGGGAGATTATTTCAAACGGCAAGAAAGTGCAAAATGGTATTATGGATCATATTCCGGTTTCTCCACAGCAAACAGTACACATTCCGTTGAAATACAATGCTGTCAACGATGGCGAACTGTTTTTGAACCTAACCTACAAGCTGAAAGATGCGGAGCCGTTGCTTGCAGCCGGACACATTGTGGCGACGGAGCAATTATCCTTAGGAGGCAGCTATAAGCCAGCCACGAGGTTAGATCGGCAAGTAGCAATATCAACTTTTCAAGATGATGTGGGTATAGTTGTTCGAAGTAAAGACCTTGAAATGGTGTTTGACAAACAGACGGGCTGGTTAACGAAGTATATCTACAAGGGGACGGCTTTTGCCGACGAAAATTACGCCTTCAAAGCTAATTTTTGGCGAGCGCCTAACGACAATGATTTCGGGGCCAATACACCTGATAAATTAAAAGCATGGAAAGAAGTGACGAATCAAACAACATTAAAAGATATGCGGTATGAAGTGATAAACAACCTCGCTTATGTTACAGCATCTTACGAACTTCCACAGGTGTTTGCAAAGTTGGAGATGAAATATGTCATCAATAGCCAGGGTGAAATTAGCACTACGCAAACATTGAAAGCCGATGCCGGACAAAAAGTCGAAGCTCTTCCCCGGTTTGGTATGCAGTTGATTCTACCTGCGGGTTTCGAACAGGTGGAATATTACGGTAGAGGGCCCCATGAAAACTACAGCGATAGAAATTTCAGTTCACACATTGGTCTTTATCAGCAGACTGTAGACGATCAATATTTTCCGTATGTCATGCCCAACGAAACGGGCAATAAGACGGATGTTCGTTGGTGGAAATTGATGAATAAAAAGGGTAAAGGTTTACTGGTTATAGCGGATACGCTGCTGAGCATGAGCGCACTGCATTATTTTGATAGCGATCTCGACGATGGTGCAAAACGTGCACAAAGACATGCCGCTGACTTGGTACGGAGAGAGCAGACGCAGTTGAATATCGATCTCAAACAGATGGGCGTTGGTGGGGTGAACAGTTGGGGAGCTTGGCCACTAAAAGATTACCTGCTTCCTTACCAAGACTATTCATTCTCATTTGTGATCAGGCCCATGTAACCGTCGTATGCATCAATTCTGTGCTTATTGATGAGTATGTGGACTATAATAGACGGGTTTGTATATGCTAATTCGATGGGAAAGTTTTAATTTTAGGGTTTATGAATAAAGCCTAACCGAAGATAAGAATCTATAATGAACAAAAAAATGAAATTAATAAAACGCTATGTGCTTTTTGTGATGCTCGCCATACCTATGGCGGTAATTGCGCAACCTGGTTTTGGAGATGCCGAAAAAATAAGCAGTGATTGGGTTTTCCGATTAGGTGATATCCAAGATGGCGCAAAAACTGATCTGGATTTACGTGGATGGAGAAAAGTGACCCTTCCACACGACTGGACGGTAAAACAGACGTTAAGCCCTTCGTTGGCAAGTGCGACGGGCTACCTGCCCGGAGGCATCGGTTGGTATCGTAAGCAATTAAACGTATCCGCTGATAAAAGGGGAGAGAAAATTTACTTATACTTCGAAGGCGTATACAATAGGAGCGAGGTATTTGTTAACGGACAATCTTTAGGAAAGCGTCCAAATGGATACATCTCCTTCATGTACGATGCGACCCCCTATATCAAATTCGGTGGCGAGAATGTGATCGCCGTACGTGTCGATCACAGCCAAGATGCTGATTCTCGGTGGTATACGGGGTCAGGTATATACCGCGATGTCTGGATGGTAACCGCCAATCCCGTTCATATCGATCAGTGGGGCGTCTATGTCTACCCATCTCTTGATGGGAATAAATCAAAATTAAATATCCAGGTTGATTTAAACAATGAAAATGTAGCTTCGGCCAATGTGTCGATAGCGCATGAACTTATTGATCCTCACGGAAAGATAGTTGCTAAAAAGACGACGAAATCAATTATTCCTGCAGGACAAAAGCAGGAGGTGAAATTGTCTTTTGATGTTAAAAATCCGCAGCTATGGAGTTTGGAAAATCCACAACTGTATACCCTAAAAACGACCGTGCTACAAGACGGAAAACGAATCGATGCCTCTGTGGTGAAAACTGGTTTTAGAACCTATACCTTTGATGCGAATAAGGGGTTCGCGTTGAATGGAGAGTGGATGAAGGTCAAGGGTGTCTGTTTGCATCATGATGCTGGCGTTCTAGGAGCGGAAGTATATCCGGAGGTTTGGAAACGCCGTTTATTGACGTTAAAATCATTGGGTGTGAACGCCATTCGCACAAGTCATAATCCGCAAGCAAGCAGTTTGTACGAATTGTGTGATGAGTTAGGCCTGCTGGTCATGAATGAAGCTTTTGACGAATGGGAATTTCCGAAGCGTAAATGGCTACAGGGATGGAATCAAGGAACCCCGGGGTTCCAAGGTACATATGATTTTTTTGAAGAATGGGGAGAGCGTGATCTGGCAGATATGGTGAAAAGAGACCGCAACCATATTTCAATATTTGCATGGAGCATTGGTAATGAGGTCGATTATCCGAATGATCCGTATTCGCATCCGGTGTTGGCGGGTAGTAAAGAAGGAGGCTTTACGCAGCCTATTTTTGGTGGATATAAAAAAGATGCCCCTGATGCCATGCGATTAGGGGATATCGCGAAGCGCCTTGTCGCTGTCGTCAAAAAATATGACACGAGTAGGCCGGTGACAGCCGGATTGGCTGGAGTTGCTATGTCAAATGAGACGGCATATCCCGAGGCTTTGGATATTGCAGGTTATAACTACACGGAAAGCCGCTATGGGAGCGACCATCAGCGCTATCCCGAACGTGTTATTTTTGGCAGTGAAAATAGACATGATCTTGGTGCATGGAAGGCTGTAAAAGACAACGAGCATATCTTCGGACAATTTTTGTGGACTGGAATAGATTACCTGGGCGAGTCTGGGAGATGGCCATCAAGAGGATTTTACTCCGGACTTTTGGATTTTGCAGGCTTCATTAAGCCGAGGGGATATTTTCGTCAAGCACTATGGTCTGAGGAGCCCATGGCATATCTAGGGACATACCCTTTGCAGGGAGGCGGTGCCGCTACAGATGTCTGGTCGGTATTGGAAGCCGATCAAGGACAGAAAAAGGATCAAGCTCCCTCCATGGATGCCTGGCCAATTTGGAACTATCAAGCTGGACAGGAAATTCGGGTGGTTTGTTATACTAATGCGGCTCACGCTCGATTGGAATTGAATGGAAAAATCGTTGGAGAAGTGAAAGCATACAATGAAAAGGAAGGAATTATATATTGGGATATCCCTTATGAGGCTGGAAAGTTGGAAGTAATTGGATTGAACGACCAAAACAACGAGATTTTCCGTTATAGCATCCAATCCAGCAACCGGCCACATGCGCTGCAATTAATCAATCCGATAAAAACTGCAGTAAAAACTGGTGATGTCGTACAGATCGAGCTACAGGTGGTGGACGAGGCCGGCGTACCCGTCTCGTTGTCGGATGATGAAGTCGTCTGCCAAATCTCTGGGGCCGCGCGTTTATTGGGTATGGAAGCCGGTAATAATTCGGATATGACCGATTATACCGATAATCGTCAACGGGTCTTTCAAGGTAAGATCATCAACTACGTACAAGTCCGCGGCAATACCGGGGAAAAAGTATCTTTGCGTTTTAATTCTACTTGGTTAACTCCTGTTGAAGTAGCATTTACAATTGAATAAATAGCAACAAAATAGGATCTTTCGAACAGTTTTCTTCTTTTGTCATAGGGAAAAACGTACTGCTTTCTTATGTGAAGGAGGAAAACTGTGAGAAATAGTTTACAAACACATCAAGGTGCTTATTCCGCAAACGCAATTTGGCGATTTCGTTTTAAACAAATTCCTCTGCGAAACTGTCCTGTATCTCCGATAATACTTCTTGGATTTCGGCATGCGTTTGCAGTGTAACCAACTGCATACGATATTCTTTAAAATTCGGAATACCCTTAAAATAATTGGCGTAATGTCTACGCATTTCAAAAATTCCAACCTTATCCCCTTTCCATTCGATAGATTTCGTCAGATGTGTACGGCATACTTCCACACGCTCTGCAATTGTAGGCCCTTCTAATCTTTCTCCTGTATTAAAAAAGTGCTTTACCTCTCTAAAAATCCAGGGATATCCTATTGAAGCACGGCCTATCATAATACCGTCCACTTCGTATTCCTGACGCCAGACTGCTGCTTTTTCCACAGAATCGATATCGCCATTTCCAAAAATAGGAATATGAATACGGGGATTACGTTTTACGTCTCGGATCATAGACCAGTCGGCTTGTCCTTTGTACATTTGGGCACGTGTACGGCCGTGAATCGAAAGCGCTTTAATACCGATATCCTGTAAGCGTTCAGCTACTTCATACACATTTTTGGTGCTATCATCCCATCCGAGGCGTGTCTTCACCGTTACGGGAAGATTAGTTGCCTCCACTACAGCTTTCGTCATGGCGACCATCTTATCAATGTCTTGTAATAGACTAGCTCCAGCTCCGCGGCAAGCTACATTCTTTACCGGGCAGCCATAATTGATATCGATTAAATCTGGATTCGCTTGCGAACATATCTCGGCAGATTGACGCATATGCTCAATGTCTGATCCAAAAATCTGAATGCCAATAGGACGTTCGTATTCAAAAATATCGAGCTTTTGACGTGATTTAGCAGCGTCCCGAATTAAACCCTCCGAAGAAATAAACTCGGTATACATCATATCTACGCCATTTTGTTTGCATACGTAACGAAATGGCGGATCACTCACGTCCTCCATGGGAGCTAGTAAGAGCGGAAACTCACCTAAATCAATATTTTCGCCAATTTTTATAGACATAATGCAAACTTAGATAACTTACCGTTTATATGCAAGTTACTCGTCTCGAATATGATAAAGTAAGCTACTATGTAGAGATCGAACATATCAAAGAATGTTACGGAAAGTAATGGGCTGAAATGTGTTAAAGCGATTGTTTTTATCAAATGACTAAGGAACTGGAGACTTTTTTGATTATTTTATAATTTCTGTTTGTTTATTTAAAAATTATTTTAAATTTGCACTGCAATGACAATGACAAATACATATCAATTATGGTGGTGGCCTGAAGCAAATCGCGTCGGGAGCAATCTTTTGGTATATAGATAAAGAGTTTCATAATCAACCAAAACCATTTGAAAACTAAGCCCGACAAAATTTGTCGGGCTTTTTTTCTGAAAGGTTTTGTATTATTGAGTAATTATTAGAAGTATGTCTTATATATTTAAAACGAATTATAGAAAGATACTAGCAGATACCACTACACCTGTTAGCATTTATTTGCGTTTGAGAGATTCTTTTCCAAATAGTCTTTTGTTGGAAAGTTCGGAATACCATAGTAGAGATAATAACATCAGTTATATCTGTTGTCAACCCATTGCGGGTATTAAACTCGAAAAGGAAACGTTAGAAATCACTTACCCAAATAGCGAGAAAATCAAAAAGGATGCTTCCACAATTGTACTCCGCAACGAGGTTTCTGACTTTAGAAAATCTTTTGAATCGAATCGTTTAGCGGATGTTAACGTGATATCGAATGGCTTGTTTGGCTATTTTACGTTCGATGCTATAGAACATTTTGAAGATATCAAACTAACAACACCCGTGGATGAAAGACGGGATATCCCGTATCTTCAATACCACGTATACAAATACGTGATTGCCATCGATCACTTTCGGAATCAGCTGTATATCTTCGAACACCTATTGGAAAATGAAGCGTCAGATCTTGAGCGCATGGAATACCTGATACAGAATAAAAACTTTCCAGAATATTCTTTTAAAATAAAAGGCGAAGAATCTTCTAATATGTCGGACGGAGATTTCAAAAATCTGGTGCTGAAGATGAAAGAACATATCCAACGTGGGGATGTGTTTCAAATAGTGCCTTCTAGAGGATTTAGTACGCCGTTTCATGGAGACGAATTTAATGTATACCGCGCCCTGCGATCGGTAAACCCTTCTCCTTATCTATTCTATTTTGATTATGGTGACTTCAAATTATTTGGTTCATCTCCAGAAGCGCAGCTTACCATCAAAAAGTCAGAAGCGACGATCTATCCTATTGCCGGTACTTTTAAGCGGACCGGTGACATGGAGCAAGATGAAAAGATAGCCGAGGAACTGAAAAATGATCCGAAAGAATCTGCTGAGCACGTGATGTTGGTAGATTTAGCACGTAACGATCTAAGCCGCCATTGTACCAATGTACAGGTCAAGTCGTATAAAGAAGCACAATATTATTCGCATATTATCCATTTGGTTTCCAAAGTTTCGGGAAAACTCCATGAAACAGCTAATCCCTTTGATGTGGTAGGAGATACCTATCCGGCCGGTACATTGTCTGGAGCCCCTAAACATATGGCCCTTACCTTAATAGATCGATACGAAGGCCAACAACGTTCTTTTTATTCCGGTGCGCTAGGTTATATGGGCTTCAATGGAGACTTCAATCACGCGATTATGATCCGATCTTTTCTGAGTAAGCATAACGTGTTACACTATCAAGCTGGAGCAGGCATCGTATTGGATTCGGATCCCGAAAAGGAATTGCAAGAAGTAAATCATAAAATTGCCGCTTTGCGCAGTGCGTTAAAAATAGCTGAGACGTTGTAAAAGGTTTCATTACTATACAAATAAAAATACATGAGCAATAAAATATTAGTTATAGATAACTATGACTCCTTTACCTATAATTTAGTTCATCTCTTACAGGAATTGGACCAGGACTACGACGTTGTGAGAAATGACAAATTCGAGTTGAACGATGTGGATGCGTACGACAAGATTTTACTATCGCCCGGACCCGGACTTCCGGAAGAAGCGGGGCTACTGTTAGATGTTATCCGGACGTATTCGTCTACGAAAAGCATTCTAGGAATCTGTCTCGGTCAGCAAGCTATTGCCGAGGTATTTGGAGGTACACTTTTTAATATGCCAAAACCGTTGCACGGAGTAGCTACTGATATTATTGTAACGGATGATAGCGAAAAATTATTTCAAGATTTTCCCCGGGACTCAAAGATTGGCCGTTACCACTCTTGGGCTGTCGAAAAGGAGGGTTTGCCTCCTTCACTTAAAATTACAGCTTTGGATTCCAACGGTATTATCATGGCACTATCGCACACGGAGTACGATGTCAAGGGGATGCAATTCCATCCCGAATCGATCCTGACAGATAACGGTAAATTGTTAATTGCAAACTGGTTGAAGTAGCTTCTTGGAAGCTCTAAATTTATTTATACTTTAGGAGGAGGCATTTAAAAGTATTCTTGACGTGCGTCATTGCGAGAAACGTAGTGACGAAGCAATCTTACGAATGCTCCCTTCTGATAATCAATTAAGAAATGACTATTTTAGATAAAATTGTAGCTAAAAAAAAGATAGAAGTCGCTGCGGCAAAGGCAGAAATTTCGTTGGCGGAATTAGAAAAATATCCGCTGTATGATAGAACCTGTTACGCGCTTAATGAATCGGTATTGCATGCGGATAGGACCGGCATCATAGCAGAATACAAGCGTGCTTCTCCTTCCAAAGGTGTCATCAATGCCGTGTCCTCCGTTCAGGAAGTTGTGAAGGGGTATCAGGATGCGGGAGCGTCTGCTGTTTCGGTATTAACGGATCCCGATTTTTTTCAGGGCAGCTTGGCGGATCTGACGTCTGCCCGTGAGGTATTGACTATTCCGCTGCTGCGAAAAGAATTTGTGATCGATACGTATCAGATTGCGGAAGCGAAAGCCTATGGTGCAGATATTATTCTTTTGATAGCCGCTTGTCTTACATCAGAGGAGATCCGTGATTTTTCATCTTATGCTAAATCATTGGGTTTGAATGTGCTATTAGAAGTGCATAACGAGGAGGAATTGAACCGCAGTATTTTTGATACGATAGATGCTATCGGTGTCAATAATAGAAATCTAAAGGACTTTTCCGTGTCGCTAGATCATTCCTATGATCTGGTAAACAAGATTCCAGATCGTTTTATTAAGGTGTCCGAAAGTGGTATCTCTGATCCAGTCACTATTCGCGAATTAAAACAAGTTGGTTATCAAGCCTTTTTGATCGGCGAGAATTTTATGAAAACAGATGATCCTATGGAAGCAATACAGGCATTTGTAAAGGAGCTGTAGCGTGGCAGATTGATGATTTCTGCCACCGTACAGTTATGCAATGTTAAATGCGGCTACAATACTTGCTGGATGAAGTTCTTTGGAGTTAAGCTACGATAGCCCTGCTTAAAGCAACCCCTCTTCGATGCATTTTTTTATCATGCTGCCACTAGTTGTTGTTTCCGTTTTTTTAAGGATATTCTTCCGATGTACCCGGACCGTCTGTACGGATATCCCGAGTCGCTGCGCAATCGCTGTACTCGATAGTCCCTTGGCTATCAGCGGAAGAATCTCGAGTTCACGCTTTGTTAAAGGTGATTTTTGTCCGTGTTTTGCCGGCCTTGTCGAAAGATCGATCTGATGGAAGTCCGTTCGGCCGTTGATTCCTATTATTGTGGCGATATAGTTGTTCTGCTGTGTTAGGTGCTGTATATCTGTGTGGATATTTAGGCTTTTTGCGATACGGTTCTGCTTATCGACAACGAGAGAAACAGCCTGGTGATGGAAAAGATGATAGGAACCGTCTGCCATTCTCATCCGAAAACAGTATCCCGATTTGAGTGATTTAACGTGTTTTGCGCCTATTTGAACGATTTTTCCATAACAGAGCTCTTCAGCGCGTAATACAAACTGGATGTCTTCAGGATGAATCAAATCGATGATTTGCTGTAAGTGGATAGGGATAGCGTCGAACCCGTGTATATCACAGATATTGGGAAGATGATGGCTTAGTTCTTTTGTCATAATGTCGATCAGGTAGTAATAATAATTACCGACGACGAATATTTCTGATATGAGCTGCAGAATATCATCTGCATCAACAAGCGCTTTTTCTGGTGAGAAGATCTCCGGATATTTTTCCCAAACAGGAGCTAACACATGATTATCGCTTTCCATCCTATTTTTCAATTTGATTTTAGTGTTTTTTCTATGCTGCCGATCTCATACACAAGTAATGCAAGTTTATTGATTATTGTCAAGCTAAAAAATACCTCATTTGTGGTATTTTACAGTAGGCGCACGCCAAAGTTTCTATAATAGATTTAATTCAATACATTTTTTTATCATGCTGGTACTGTTTGTTGTTTGCGTTTTTTTAAGAATATTCTTCCGGTGTACACGGACGGTCTGGACAGAGATAAATAATTGTTCTGCTATTTGCTGGCTGGATAGGCCCTGTGCCAAGAGTGTGAGTACTTCCATCTCGCGCTTAGAAAGCCGAGGTGGCAGGATGTCAGTTTGCCGGTCAGACAAGTCTATCTGACAATAGTAATTGCGCTCACCGATGCCGTTGATCAATATGATTTTATTGTTTAGAGGTATGATATGTTGCATATCGGTATGGATATGGAGTGCGGTGATTAGATGTCCTTCATCATCCTTTGCCAGGAGTACGGCCTGATGGTGAAAGAGGTGGTATGAGCCGTCGGCCACACGCATACGACAGCAGTAACTTTTTTTGAGGGTTAATTGGTGCTGAATCCCAATTTCTTTTATTTTTTCCAGTGTGGCTTGTTCAGCAGCAATCACAAAATCGATATCGTCAGGATGAATGAGGTCAACGATCTGCTGTAATGTCGCCGGATATTCTTTAATACCGTGAATGGATAAAATCGTATCGACGGGATGATTTAAGCTGTAATCAGAAATATGAATGGTGTAATAGTAGAATGGACCCAGAGCCAGTATTTCGGCGAGGTGCTTACCGACCGAATGTGCATTGAGGACGGTAAGCTCGTCTGCCAAGCGTGCGGGATAGCTTTCCCAAAGTCCTGAAAGTAGATGCTGTCGTTCCTTCATAATCGGCTATGAAATAGTCGCTTCTTATCTGCTCGAATCGATTTAATCCGTGCGGCAAGCTTACGCCTATCCTTTTTATTAGTTAACATATGGTGACTAAAGATACGAACAGGAACAATGTTTTGCAATTTTTTTAAACGAAAAAATACCCCATTTGGGGTATTTTTTCGGAAAGGATATTTGTGGTTATTTGTTGTGGGAATGAGAGCTGTCAATTATTTGTATGACAGAGTATTAAGTTGAAATTATTAGTGATTAGAATATACAAATTATGAAAACAAGATTATTACTATTACACTTAATTTTGTTGGGTAGGAGTAGCTTGGGGACAGCAAACTAAAATTATAAAATTAGAGCCCTTTGATAAAGACTGTATCCCTTCCCATATCAAGGTTGGAAGATACGTTATATCAGCACGATGAAAGATGATGAGGATAAACTGTTAATCAGCTTAACGGAGGAATAAGATAAAATGCTCATTAATTTGGCGAATTACCTAAATAGTTTCAATCCATGAATCACCTTCCTATTTATCAAGCTTCCAATGTGTTTGCAAAAAATAGGAGGTTTGGTACGGTTTTGGTTAAATGAGAGCGGAGATAATAACATTATCACTTAGACAAAATTTATTAGAATGAAAGAATTAATCGAAAAGATCAGTGCCGAATTTGAGGCATTCAAAAGCGACGCCGATGTACAGGCAGAAAAAGGAAACAAAGCAGCTGGAACAAGAGCCCGCAAAGGAACATTGTCCTTGGAAAAACTATTGAAAGAGTTTAGAAAAGTATCCCTTGAAGATTCAAAAAAATAAGTCAATACTTGCACAAAGTAAAATAAGATAGCCGCCTTTTTTGGATGGCTATCTTGCCTTTTATATAGTTTGTGATCCTTTACACTACAATTTCCTTTTCTTAGGGCTCCGTCCAATAAATCTTATAACCATTTTTCATAAAGCTTCTTAGCCTCCGAATGCGGTTTCATTTTTTTGTTGTCAGCGTCAGCGATTCCCTGCGCGATAGATACCTTCTCCTCGTCAGATACATTATCCCACCAATCTTTAGTTTCCTCTTTTCTGAAAGTTACCAATTTTTCAATGATTAAGCTATCTTCCAACGTGGAAAGCCATTGGATAAGTTCTATCTTTTTATCTAATAATTTAGCGTCCATCTCCTGCCTTAAATTTAGTTCTACCATACCAAATTTACGAAATTTATTTGACACGATTGCAAGTTGTTTTACATATTGGCTATGATGAAGCATACCGCTGTATATCACAAAGAGATTGCAAATTTGGGAGATTGGATAGTTACACATAAACTTAGCATATCCCACTGGACGCAAAGTCGTTATTTCTTTATAGTTTTCTTATGGAATTTCGTACCTTGAGGCATCATATAATTGAAGTTTAATATTCATGGACGAAAGGGGACTGCTTACATATTACAAACAGACAGGTGATTTGGATACCCTAGGTAAATTGTATGCGCCATATATGTCCTTGTTATACGGCGCGTGTTACAAATACCTGCAGGACGAGGAGCGCAGCCAGGACGCGGTAATGCAGATCTTTGAAGAGCTGATCGTTAAGCTTCGTAGCCATGAAGTCGAAAATTTCAAGAGCTGGCTTTACGTCTATGCGCGGAACTACTGCCTGATGCAGTTACGAAAGGAAAAGAGGGTAACAAATGTTGATATTGAAGATAACCTGTATGAGAGCGAACAACAGCTTAGCCAATCGGATGAAAAGGATTGGACGGAGGGCGATTTTGCAAAGTTAGAGACCTGTCTACAGACGCTAAACGCGGAGCAAGAGCGGTGTGTGCGTTTGTTTTATTTGGAACAGAAATGCTATAAAGATATTGCGGATATAACAGGGTTTGATCTGAATAAAGTGAAAAGCTTTATTCAGAACGGCAAGCGTAACCTTAAAATCTGTATGGAGAAGAAGAAGTAATGGAAAATAATTATCAGCTATCAAGAATTCATAATTACGTCATGGGGCTCATGAGTAAGGAAGAAATGTATGCTATTGAGCGGGAAGCGTTGCAGGATCCCTTTTTGCAGGATGCCATTGATGGATATAAGATGCAGCAAGGGGTTGATGCAAAGCAACTCAGCATCCTGCAACAACGCCTCGCCCGGCGGATAGAAACACAGGCAAAGGATAGAAATAGACGTTTCTTTGGTTGGCAGCGTCTAACCGTGGGATTGGCTGCTGCTGTACTTTTGGTCGTAGCCTGTTCGTTGATATTCTTTAACTTTATCACCTCTAAACAGGAAAAAAAGACAGAAGTGATTTTAATGGAGCATCAGCTACGTGTAGATTCACGTCCATTGGCTAATAATGATGCTGTTCCGGAAATGGGCTGGCCGCAATTTAATGAAGAATTGAATTCTGAAGTCCGGGATATTTTATCGACAGAAGATGTTATTGTACGGTTTAACGTGGAAAAGGGTTTGGCCGCGGCGATCACCGTCACCGGTACGTCGACCGCTACTATTGGACCTGTGCTTATCGAATTTGTACGGGATAAAGTCAAATGGAACGGAACACGAGGTGAAATCCGTATTGAAATGGATTCAAAAGAATAAGGCGTATTTCCAATAGTTGCGGGTTTTGATATAGACATCTTGACCGGTCAGTACCGCCCCAATGTCCAATACTGAAAACCGCTATTTGCTTTGCTCATCGTCCCCAATAGCACGTACCTCACGGTCATCAAAAAAACGAATGGAAACTTTATTCATAGTTTTTAATTAATAAATGATAAAATGAACATGATCACTTATGCTTCAACATATTTTTCTAACATCAAACACCACTCTCGCTCTTTCAGCATTTTCGTGAGGATTTGAAGTTTTAATCTTGCCCCTATTTGCCAATTCATTTAATCGATAAAACAAAAAACTATCACCCACGCATCCGCCTCCAAACTTTTTCCATATTTCAAAAAGCGCATAAGCAACGACTAAAGGTGAACTCTTAGGTTCATCATTGCAGTGATTTAACAGGTATTGGTCGAAAAATGTCTCATCACCGGATACATAATTCCCCGATCTGTCAAAAAGATGTACCATTGATTGATCTGTACGAAGCTGATCCCAGATCGACGCAAATGATTGTTTGTCATCTGCAGATAATTCCTCAAAGTGTTGGGAGGCTTCTGAAATATGCTCTTTATGCATTACTTGTAGGGAGGTGAGATCCAATTTTACACCCTTCTCATTCCGAAATTCCATCTTATCAAAATTAAGCTTATAGATAGGAATAGAGGCTTCATGCAAATGGAAAAGTAGTCGCGCTATAGTAATCTTTTCATTGGCTTCATCACCCAGCCATAAGTATATCTTTTCATATGTATTGGATCTGTCAATAAGTTCCCTTAAACCATTAAGATCGTCATCGATAAAATTAGAATCCCCTTCCGATTGTATTGAACCAAACACCTTTTGCAACCAACGTTTTCGATTTTCTATTGCATCCACATGGTCGAGATCACAGAGTGGTCCCTGAGAAAGTGGGTCGGTGAAGTTGAGTATCTCATCTTTCTCTGTATCAATTATTAGGCTTTGGACAAGTGTCGCATTTCTAGCGAAACCAAAGGTGATATGAAGGTACTTGTTAGACATGTATAGCTACCTATCCTTCAACAACCTCTCCAAGTACTCTACCTTAGATTTTTCGGCTTCTAAAAGGCGTTCGTAAAGCTTTTTATTTTCTTCGTAAGCTTCGATAAGCTTGTCAAGAGGATTAAAGGTTGGATGTATATTTATGGCATTAAGCGTCGATGTATCATGACTTGTGAAAGTGTTGTTAATAATATTTAGCACTTTATCTTCATCAAAATTCTCAATAGCTTCCGGAGTAACACCCAAGATTTCCGCTACCTGCGCCAATAAATCTGCTTCAATAGCAGCACTTTTCTCGATATTCGATACCGTCTGTTGACTTACTCCCAATTCAATAGCTAACGCTTCCTGTTTCATGCCCCGCAGTTCGCGGATTCGGCTAATTTTTCTGCCTATATGGTTTGTCGTGTTAGTCGTACTCATAAGTCCAAAGTTAACAAATATTCAGCGTTCAAGATACGAAATATCTTGAGATGGTACAAAACAAGGATAGCGTTGTACAATACAAAGGCTACTGGTGTTATACAAGCTGTTTTGGTTCGGTACGTGGGCTGCGCTTTGTTCATTTGTGTAAACCAAAATTAAGAGCATATGGGACATACTATCAGTAACGTAAATGGTTCGTATCATGAGAATCCGGTGAATAACGTCGCAAATCACCACAATGAAAATCAAAACACCACAAATCACATCTATCTCCATCCAGGACACCATTCCGGTGAATTTGAAAACTGCATGCGTAAGGTTGGAGGATTGCTGCAGATTGATAGGGAATACTCACAGCTTAAACCTCTTTTAGAAATGTTAGTAGCGGTAACAGAACCAGAGAGGTTATTTTTCCATACGTTACCTTCTATTGATGCACACGAACTAAAATCTTGCCATGAGATAAAATTGGTATTTCGGGAAGAGAGAATTGAAAATGTTAGTTCACTAGAAGGTTTTACTTCAGTGTCATCATTTAAGCATGCAAACGTGATGATCACTGTCCAATCGAATAGAGATTATGAAGAAGATTCAAACGACTGGACTAATGAAGATGTTTTATGTCTTCGAGAAGAGTTTCTTGTGTACTCCAATAGTCCATATAGACTGAAACAATATGCATATGATCAAGTGAAATATTCTTATGATAATGTTCTTAAGATATTTAACAAAAACTACGAGGATGCAATAAATGCATTTAATTTTAGTAAATCACTTCTTGGAAAAGGAGCCCATTTTCAATCCTATTGGATATTAGTAAGGGTGGTTGAACAGATTTATAATGCAATTATTTATCCGTTTGATAATACATTCCATGTGGGGTTGAAATTACAAGATTTAAAAAAGAAAGCTGCGAAATATCTCCCCCAATTGTTTTCTTTTGATTATGATCTTTATGATGTTGAACAACTCTCTGAAGTACTTGTGGAAAATGAATTCAAACTTGGTTCTATTTGCGGAACTTATGATCACACACTTGATATCGTTGAAGAGTTTATCACTGTGGTAAAGTCTTGTTTTGAATCTAAGCTTAATTATTTACTTAATTATGGAATTCTTGCAGATTCGGATTTACCTAAAAGATAGTTTTCAGTTTTACCCCCGCCTAATAGTACGTTTCTTAAAAATGCTAACTGTGAATTCACTTCTTGATTTATGAAAAATATCTACATAAATAATCCGAAAGACGAATATGACACCCGATGGTTTTTGCTTAAAGGAGGGATTTCTGATGCGATTTGCCATGATAATTTCGAATCATTTAGGAAAGAACTCTGGCACCTTCTTGTATTAATAACATCACGTGTTTTTATAGACGGTAGGGAAAGAGACGAGCAACGACTAACTAAAACTTTGGACAAAGTTATACTAATGGTTAAAGGAAGCCATTACTTTTTACATCATAAAAAGCGTTTGATATTTGGAAATGATAGGATTGATATTAAATGGTATCGAAATCCCTATCGCTCATTAAAAAAATATCGACCTAAGGATGACCCGAAACTAAATCATCACTTAGCACATTTTGAAGAGCGGATTACACAACTTACTCGGAAAGAATCACGGAACTTTACATTGGCTTTTGAAAATTTTTTTTCTGAAATGGATATATCTTCTTGGCTTAATCTTCTTGATGATTGGAAATCGTGTGTGAGACAAGGTGATAGCCTACCTGAATATGGAGCAGATTGTGCCCCCTTAACGACTTATGAAAAGGTATTGTCATTGTATGAGGCTTGCATATTGAGCTATCATTGGGCTAATAATACGTATCCTCCTCCGAATAGGCATCTAATTGAATACTATCTACAGATTGAACAAGGTCGTTATCAATATACGAATCCATTTGAGATGTTAAACTCGTGTTTTTTTGAAATAAAACACGGGAAATTACGTGAAATTATCAAAGAGATTTATCAAAAAAACAACACTGAACAAAAGGATATAATTAAGAATGCAAACGAAGTTCGTCATGTACTGCGTGACCTTATTCAAATTGGCTGGTTATTATTGCAAACGGATTATTTTCCAGAAAATTGGGTTAAGCCTAATAGTTTCAGCTTTTTACAAAGCCCAATACCGGAAGAGGAAATGAATAGTTGGCATCCTAAAAGCTTAAGCTATAAGGAAAGAATCAACCTAAGAAAGACATTGTCAAAATTGTATTATAATTTTAATGTACTTAAAGAAATTCACATGTTAGACGCTTGCATTATTAGTTACTTGGAAGGAAAAGGTGTCGACTGCAATAATGAAAATTTTAAATCACGAGACCGCCTACTTAAAATATTAGATGTTTTGACTCTGGTATCGTTAGATCTTATACAGCGTCGAACAAAACTAGAGGGGATAGACTATCCACCAATATCAGACGTTGAGAAAGAGACAAAAGAACAAAAATGAACCCGAAAATCTATAAATCATGGAAATTACAGATAAAAACGACCAGACTGATTTGAATAACATCATTCCGATTCTGGCAAGCAAATACAATATAGATCGAATATTTATAACACCTATTATGCGATTGACGTTCCATTTTACGAGTTGGTAATCCTAATATCCAATAAGGAGGATAAGTCTGTTGTAAACCACATCCTCAGAAGGTCTATCTTATATTGATTAGGATGAAGCATAGCGGTAGGAAGTACGGTGTTAACGATTTTTGACGAGTGCAGGAAGCTCGTTCGAGGAACATTCGCTGAAGGGTAAATTTGAATAGTGTCGTTAGCCGTAAGGCCAACGACTTTGCTATTTCCTCTTATCCTTCACCCCCTTATCAAAACCGATCAGGTTCAGTCTTTACATTAATACGCTGTAAGATCGCCACACCTTCGTGCCTTCGGTTCGCAATGACGAAGAAAGTATCTTTATTACTCTTCCCAGCGAACTTTCTCGGCGATAGGATTCCGTACAGCTTCCCGCTCTTCACTCTGGTGATGACCTAAGTAAAAGAGTCCGATGCACTTTTGATTCGGCTCCAATTGTAAGAATTCGCCCATGTGATTGATGAGACCCGGTGAGGCCCAGTATCCACCCAATCCGATGGAATGGGCGGCGAGCCACATATTTTCAACCGCACAGGCCGTCGCTGCCAATTCTTCCCATTCCGGTAGTTCGCCCGTATAGTTTACGATGATAGCGATAGCAGCATTAGAAAGCGTTGCTTTTTTTGCCATATTGATCTCAGTAGCTTCTGCGTATTTTTCAGCAGGCGTGATATGCTTATACACACGGCCTAGTTCGGCACCTAAACGGTTTAATCCGTCTTTGCGAAACACCACAAACCGCCATGGTTGGGTACGCTTGTGTGTTGGAGCTGAATTTGCCGCTTCTAATACCGTTTCCAGATCTTCTTTGCTTACTTCCTGATCCGTGAAATTCACTTGGAATACAGACCTTCTTAGATGGATCGCTTTTAATACTTCGTTTTTATAACTCATGTCTTTTGTCGTTGAATACTATGTTATTAATTTGTTTTTTCTTCCCATAAGGAAGCAATGTGTAATATGGTTAATACGGCTTTTTCCATATCCTGACGGCTTACCCATTCTTGCTTGCCGTGAAACGCATGGCCGCCCGCAAATACATTAGGGCAAGGAAGCCCCATAAAAGATAGCCGAGACCCGTCCGTGCCTCCTCGTATACTTCTACGCTCTGGGTGCATACCGGCCCGTCCGATAGCCTCCAGTCCAATTTCCATGATCTGTGGATATTGATCCAAGATTTCTTTCATATTACGGTACTGTTCCTGCACCTCGAATGTGTAGGTGGAGCTAGGGTATTTACTTAATATGTTTTTAACATGGTTTTCCAATTCGGTTTCATACCGGCCCAGATTGGCAGTAATATGATCCCGAATAATAAATTCTATAGTCGCCTTTTCCACAGTTCCACTGAAATTAGTGGGATGTACAAAGCCCTCTTTTCCGGACGTGCTTTCGGGTGAAAGGCGATCATCGGGCAGCGTGCCTACAATCTTAGACGCGATTTTAATGGCACTCTGCATTTTTTCTTTCGCAAACCCGGGATGTACGGATACGCCATGAATGGTAATTTTAACGCCATCGGCCGAAAAGGTTTCATCTTCTATCGTTCCGGCCTTTTCACCATCCAGGGTATACCCAAATTGCGCACCTAGCTTTTCAATGTTCACAAAATCTACGCCTTTGCCAATTTCCTCATCCGGTGTAAAAAGAATTTTGATATCGCCGTGTTTGATTTCGGGATGATTTAGGAGTAGGCGTGCAGCATCCATGATCTCGGCGACACCAGCTTTATCATCCGCCCCCAACAAGGTGGTGCCACTCGCGGTAATAATATCATTTCCAATCTGATTGGCAAGATCCCGGTGTTCGTCGTAGCGGATTACAATGCTCTTATCGTCGGGAAGCATAAGGTCTTGACCTTGATAATTGTGGTGTACAACAGGTTTTACATGCTCGCCGGAAGAGTCAGGAGAGGTATCTACATGCGAACAGAAGCAGATAACGGGCACATTTTTCAAGGTATTGGAAGGAATGGTAGCATACACATAACCATATTCATCCAAATGAGCGTCTTTAACGCCCATTTCCAATAGTTCCCGGACCAGTAATTTGCTTAAATTCTTTTGCTTTTCCGTGGAAGGGAATGTTGGGGAACTCGCATCAGACTGTGTATCTATTTGAACGTAGCGTAGAAAACGTTCGGCTACAGAGAAATCTTTTATGCTATTGATCGTACTCATTTAATTTGTTTAAGGAGCCCAAAGTTAGTAAGAATACACGAATACACGAATACGCGAATCTGCAAATGTGTAAATCTGCGAAAGAGCGAATTCACAATATTGTAACAATAACTTTATACAGTAAATATGTGCCCCAAATGTTGCTTGCTAGGCAATGGAGTGTCTTTGTAGATCGTTCGCAGGACACAGCAGGTTGCCCAACATCGGAATTAGTGTTATTATCGCATTGTAACACATAAAAATAAACCTGAGTGAGAGCCTATTTTATATGCATTAGTTTATGTTTTCTGCTATGTCAACAGAGTGTTGGACAAGATCTCTTTTTAGATTTAAAAGGTACGTGGCGTTTTGCGTTGGATAGTACCGATCGTGGAATTCAAGAAAAATGGTTTGCCAAAAATCTCCTGCAGGAAGTCGAACTTCCAGGGTCGTTAACCGAACAAAATATAGGTAATGAAATATCGCTCACTACACCATGGACAGGTAGTATATACGATAGTTCCTATTATTTTCATCCCAGATTAGCGAAATACAGACAACCCGGAAACCTCAAAATACCTTTTTGGTTAACACCGTTAAAGCATTACGTGGGGCCAGCTTGGTATCAACATGATTTTCAATTAGCGAAATCTGCGCTTGGGGCCGAGTTTATACTCCATTTGGAACAACCACATACCGAAACGACTGTATGGGTTAATGGAAAGGAAGTTGGATCGCAAAACAGTATGGTCGTTGCGCACAATTTTGCTATCACACCTTATCTGCGCGCCGGAGATAATACGATTTCTATCCGGGTAGACAATCGTGTTAAAGAAATCAATGTTGGTCCCGATTCTCATAGTCTCACGGATCATACGCAGGGTAATTGGAACGGTATCATTGGCAAAATTGGGATACGAAAATTACAGCCTATTCATTTCGACGATATCCAGATATATCCGGATATATCTGGTCGGCAGGCTACGATACGGCTTAACACAACTGTGCCTGAAGCGCGGCAACTGGAGGTACGTTATTCTGCAGAGAGTTTCAATAGTAAACAGCAGCACCGGGTCGCCCTGGTTTCGAAATCCCTGGCTTTCGCATCTGCTTCAGATACCGTTGCATTTAGGATGGATATGGGCAAGGATATGCTACTATGGGATGAATTCGATCCCAATCTGTATAAAGTTACTTTGCGGCTCTATGAAGATGATAAATTACTGGACGAACGTGCCGTGACCTTTGGCATGCGCGAGTTTAAAGCCGTAGGAAGGGATTTTTACATCAACGGAAGGAAAACATTTTTACGTGGAACCTGTGACAACGCTGTTTTTCCGCTTACGGGATACCCCCCCACAGACGAAGAATCTTGGCTCCGTATCTTTGCGAAGATTAAGGAATACGGCCTTAATCACGTGCGCTATCACTCTTGGTGTCCTCCGGAAGCGGCTTTTCAGGCCGCCGATAAAATTGGAATTTATTTACAACCTGAGGGGCCGAGTTGGGCGAATCATGGCTCCTCACTGGGTAACGGTGAACCCATAGACCAATACATCTATGCCGAGACGAATAGAATGGCAAAGTATTTTGGTAACTACGCCTCCTTCTGTATGATGGCATACGGTAATGAACCGCGCGGAAATCAGGTGCCTTATCTAACCGCTTTTGTTGATTATTGGAAGGCGAAAGATCCGAGAAGATTGTACACCGGCGCGTCGGTAGGTGGAAGCTGGCCTGTGATTCCCAACAACGAATTTATGGTGCGAGCAGGAGCTAGAGGGCTGGATTGGAATAGACAACCGGAAAGCATCTCCGATTTTAGCGATAAAATAACACAATTTAATGTGCCTTTCGTCGCCCATGAAATGGGACAGTACTGTGTCTTTCCTAATTTTGATGAAATTAAAAAGTATACAGGTGCTTACCGCGCCAAAAATATGGAACTTTTTGAAGAAGACTTGCACGATCACCACATGGGTGATCAAGGGAAAGCGTTTTTATACGCTTCCGGAAAATTGCAGGCCTTAGCGTATAAGTCTGAAATCGAGCGTGCCTTAAAAACACCTGGATATTCCGGGTTTCAGCTGCTCTCGTTGAACGATTACTCCGGACAAGGAACGGCGTTAGTCGGGTTATTGGATGCTTTTTGGGAAGAGAAGGGTTATATCACTGCTTCCGAATTTAAGCGTTTTTGTGATACGACGGTTTTGCTCATTCGTGCACCGAAGTTTACGTTTACCAATGATGAAACACTGCGGGCAGATGTCGAAATGGCCCATTACGGCAAGGAAGTCATGTCTTCGGTAGCGGTTAAATGGAGGTTGCTAAACAAGGACCGTCAACCCTATGCTCACGGAATACTGAGAGCGGAAGATATACAGATAGGAAGCAACAATGAGATAGGAACCATAGAAGTCGTACTGGATGGATTAAAAGACGCTCAGGAGATGAAGCTTGAGTTCTTACTAGAGGGAACAAACATTTCCAATGACTGGGATTTGTATGTTTATCCAAAATCACTTCCAAAACTATCGGAGGAAGTGTATTATGCGAATGAAATAAACGATTCTGTAAAAGCGGTACTGGAAAACGGCGGTAAGGTCTTTTTGAATCTTTCGGGTAAAATAAAAAAAGGGGCGGAAATCGTTCAGCATTACCTTCCTGTTTTCTGGAATACATCTTGGTTTAAAATGCGGCCGCCACACACCCTTGGCTTTATTTTGGATAAATCACATCTGGCTTTTTCATCTTTTCCTACACAAAATTACAGTACGCTTCAGTGGTGGGAAGTGGTGCATAAAGCACAGGTCATGCATCTCGAGGACTTTCCTCCTAGCTTTCGTCCATTGATGCAACCAATTGACACCTGGTTTATGAACAGGAGGTTAGCGCAAATTTTCGAAGCTAAAGTGGGAAAAGGAAAGATTATGGTGAGCTCTGCGGATTTATTTGATAACACTGAAAAAATGGTAAGTAGGCAATTGTACCATAGCCTGATGAACTATATGTCGTCGTCTTCCTTTGAACCAAAAGAAGAGATTGATTTTAAATTAATCGAGGATCTTGTCACACAACCTTCAAAGCTAACTTTTGATACCTATACGAAATCATCTCCGGATGAACTGAAACCGAATATCAATGAATTTTTACAACAATAATATGAAACTTAGATTTTTTGTCTTTTTAGGAATACTGGCAACAATGGGTCTGGTATTGACAAACTGCTCCTCTGCCAAAAAAGTGGTGAAGGAAAAGAATAATGAAGAAGTCCTACAGGTGATGCGTTTGACAAATCAATATTTTATGAACAAATGGCCGGATACCGGTAAGCCTATTTACACGACGCGTTGGAGGCCTAGTAACATTTGGACCCGAGCGGTGTATTATGAAGGTTTAATGGCTCTTTATCAGATCGATCCCAACAAAGCCTATTATGACTATGCTGTGGATTGGGGGAATAAGCACAAATGGGGCTTACGGAATGGTATAGAGACACGCAATGCCGATGATCATGCCTGTGGGCAAACCTATCTGGACCTATATGAAATTGATCCGCAGCCTGAACGTATTAAGGATATCAAAGCGAGTATCGATGGAATTATCGCTTCAAACAAATACGACGATTGGACATGGATCGACGCGATACAAATGGCGATGCCGATTTTTGCTAAGCTAGGTGTCATGTACAAGGATGAGAAGTACTTTGATTTCATGTATAAAATGTACCACCATTCGAAATATGTAGAAGGCGGAGGATTGTACAACAAGGAAGATAAATTATGGTGGAGAGATAAAGACTTCGTGCCACCATATCGGGAACCAAACGGAGAGGATTGCTATTGGTCGAGAGGAAACGGTTGGGTAGTAGCAGCGCTGGTGCGTGTCTTGGAGTTGATTCCTGAGAATGAGAAACACCGGGCAGAATACCTGCAAGATTACATCGAGTTAATCGAAGGACTAGCAGCAGTACAACGTGAAGATGGTTTTTGGGATGTAAGCTTACATGATCCGACAAATTTTGGAGGTCGTGAAACCTCTGGTACGGCACTGTTTGTATACGGTATGGCCTGGGGTATTAACAACGGTATTTTAGATGCCACAACATATAGGCCGATGATCGACAAAGCTTGGGATGCCATGGTGAAAGAAGCGGTACACCCTAGCGGATTCTTAGGTTATCTTCAAGGTACAGGGAAAGAACCTAAAGATAGTCAGCCGGTTAGTTTTTCAAGCGTACCGGATTTTGAAGATTATGGATTGGGATGTTTCCTATTAGCAGGAGCTGAAGTGTATAAGTTAAAATAAGAACTTGTTTGGTATACCGATTCAGTATGGAAGTATGTTTTTAGATCCCTCTGTTCCGCTCCGCTTCAATCGGAATGACGAGATAACGATAACGTCACCCTGAGCGAGACACAGTGAAGTCGAACGGGTCTAAAGATATGTTGTTTAGATCCCTCCGAAGTCGGAATGACGGCACAACGATAACGTCACCCTGAACGAAACGCAGTGAAGTTGAACGGGTCTAATAAGATGTGAGGGAATGAGGGGCTGATGCAACATTCGGTGCTAAGATGATATTTAGAAGAAGATAATACGCCTGCCTAGTCTGTTTTAAAAGGCTAAACGGATTGTTAAAAAGATCGTAATATGAACAAAATAGTAAGTGTATTTTGCCTGTTTTTAGTTTTCGTTTCGATAGGATCGTCTACAGCACAAACGGTAGGAAGATATACAGCAGGTTTTAAGGTGGATGGAAATGTTATCCACTTTAAAAATGAACATGCGCTGACACAATTGGAAGTGTATTCGCCTACAACAGTGCGGATACGGCATACCTGGAACTCAGAATTTTCTAATTTGGAGAACTATATGCTTGCGCCGAAGACGCAGGCTAAGACCGATTTCACGGTAGAGGAAAATGCGCAGTTCTTCGTGTTAAAAACTGTATTTTTAACAGTCGAAGTAGATAAAAGCGATTTCAAAACTGTATTTAAGAACAACGCGGGAGAGATCATCAACCAAGACGAAATAGCGCCAGGTAAATCAACCGAAGCCGTCAAGGTCGTGAAAAAAATGACTGCCGACGAGCATTTCTTTGGATTTGGAGAACGCATGGATTTCTTAGATCGCCGCGGCAAGACGTTGACCTTAGACGTGGGCAGGGGGAAAGGAAAGCCACATGCTGTTGGAGCCTATGATGTGCTACAGGCTAATTATTCTCCCGTGCCTTTTTTCATGAGTACGAAAGGGTACGGTATATTTTTTCACACGGCCTATAGAACACACTGGGATATGGGGAGCTCCGCTGCCGATCAATACTCTTTTGCAGCGGTAGATGGCGAAATCGATTATTTCTTTATCTATGGACCACAGTTTAAATCGTTATTGAATCAATATACCGACATTACAGGCAAGGCGCCTTTGCTTCCCAAATATGCACTGGGTTTGCACGTAGGCACCTATAGCGGTGGCACTTGGGGGCATGAGGAATTAACGAGCGACGAATATGTGGTGGAGCTCGCGAGACGGCTGCGTGCTGAAGGTATTCCAACCGATATATTATGGTTGGATTCGACCTGGAGGCTGTTTGGTAAAAATGGTGGAAAGGGAGCTACCTCTTTCGAATGGAGAGAAACGTTCAAAGATCCCAAAGGTATGTTTGACCGAATCTATGATATGGACTACAAAATGGTCGGGGTACACTTACGTCCCCGATTTGATAACGCCAAAAGCCTGAATCTTCTAGACCAGGCTCGAGAGCTGGGATATACCTATCCGGAAGGTGAAAGTCCGGGCGAGTTTGTAAACTTTTTCGACCCGAAAGCTGTGGATTGGTGGTTTGAGAACGGCGTTAAAAAGGCAGCAAGTCTGGGCGCTAAATTCTTAAAGACGGACGAAGGAAGTGCATTTGGGGCATTAGCAAATGAAAGCGATAAAGTAGGGCCTACCGGAAAGGAAGCGGAAAGATTGCATAATATTTTTCCTTTGGTCTACGCGAAGGCGGCTTATGAATCTTTTCAAAAATTTAATGGTGTACGAGGGCTTAACCATACGCGTGAAGGTTATGCAGGTATTCAAAAGTATCCTTTTATTTTTGCTGGTGACTGGCCAAGTGAATGGCAATATTTTGAACCTGTCATTAAAGCAGGTTTAAATATTGGTTTATCCGGAGTAGGAAACTGGACACATTGTATGGGGGGATTTGAGCATAATGCGGATCCGGAACTGTATATGCGTTGGGTTCAATTCGGTATGTTTTCGCCCATTGCCATGCTATTTGGGATGGATCACCCCGGTTATAAAGAGCCTTGGAATTACGGAGAAGAAGCGTTGGCGAATTTCAAATTCTACGATGAGCTTCGTTATCAATTGATGCCCTACTTGTATACTACACTTTACCAAAATCACCTAGAAGGTATTCCATTGATGCGCGCACTGCTTTTGGACTATCAGGATGATATGAATACCTATACCATTACAGATCAGTATCTATTGGGCGACTATTTAATGGTATGTCCGGTGACGACGAAAGGCGCCATTACACGAAGCATTTACCTGCCGGAAGGCATCTGGTTTGACTATTGGACCGGCAAGAAATACGAAGGTAAGCGCTACATCCATGTCGTATCGCCATTAGAAACTATACCACTATTTGTAAAAGCAGGTGGCATTATACCCATGCAGCCCAAAATGGCTTATAGCGATGAAAAAAAGATTGACAACATATCCCTGGATTTATTCCCGATCGAAAACGACAAGGAATCGAGCTTTGTCTTGTACGATGATGATGGAGAAACTGTAGCGTATAAAAATGGAGAATTTGCAACTGCTACGATTAAATGGAATAATACGGTGTTAAGGATTGATCGAAGCCAAGGTGGTTTTTCTGTATATCCGCGCACGTATACCGCGAAGATACGATCCGTTATGACGGAACCTCAGGCCATTTCAGAGAATGGCAAGCCGTTGCCTAAAGTAGCTACAGCAGATGGACTTTCCGATGGCAGCTGGTATTATGATGCAACCAACTATCAGCTTATCGTGCAAACTGCCTATACGAATAAGGTCGATATTCAGCTAAATATAAACTATTGATATGCGTAACTTTTTAATTTTATTTCTACTTACTTGTAGCCTCGTTGTATTCGGCAACGACCGCACGAAGTTTAGTTTTAATGCAGGATGGAAACTTCATATTGGAGATGCAGTAGGTGCAGAAAATCCCACTTTTGACACGAGAGAATGGAAAGAGGTAACGCTGCCGTATGCTTGGAATGCGGAGGAGGCTTTTGCGAAACCTATTCATGAGCATAGTACGGATATTGTGTGGTATAGAAAATCTTTTGCTGTACCCAAAGGTGTGGTGTCGGACAAAGTTTTTCTCGAGTTTGAGGGTATTCGGCACGGCGGTGAATTTTATTTGAATGGCAAATTCATCGGCCGACATGAAAATGGGGTAATGGGATTTGGATTGGATTTATCTGACGCCCTGTTATCCGATCAGGAAAATGTCTTGGCAGTCCGTATCGACAACAGCTGGTCGTACCGTGAAAAGGCAACCAATAGCACCTATCAATGGAACGATAAAAATTTTAACGCCAATTATGGTGGCATCCCGAAGAATGTTTGGATCCATTTTACAGCACCGATTTATCAAACGCTGCCCCTGTATTCTAATCTGAAAACAACCGGGGTATACGTATACGCGAAAAATATGCAAATCGACAACAAGTCGATCGATCTATTCGTGGAATCGGAAGTGAAAAATGAAACAAAGAGTAGCAAACAGGTTAATTTTGTTGTGGAGGTTCGTGATATCGACCAGCAACTTGTTAAGACGTTTTCAAAAGGTTACACCTTGCAGCCGGGGAGCACGAATATTTTGAAAGCCAATGCGCCCATAAAGGACGTTAATTTCTGGAGCTGGGGGTATGGGTACTTATATACGGTGACGTCCAAGGTGGTCGTTGATGAGCGTGTGGTAGATGCTGTAGATACGAAGACAGGTTTTCGTAAAACAGCCTTTAGAGAAGGGATGGTGTATCTCAATGATAAGGTGTTAATGATGAAAGGATATGCGCAGCGTACAAGTAACGAATGGCCGGCACTTGGATTGTCTGTTGCGCCTTGGCTGAGCGATTATAGCAATCGACTGATGGTAGAAAGTAATGCCAATCTAGTCAGGTGGATGCATGTCACGCCGTGGAAGCAAGATGTAGAATCATGCGACCGGGTAGGTTTGATGCAGATGTTACCTGCCGGCGATGCAGAAAGAGATGTCGATGGAAGACGATGGGAGCAGCGCACAGAATTGATGCGGGATGCTATTATTTATTATAGAAACAGCCCAAGTGTGCTTTTTTATGAATGTGGAAATGAATCCATTTCTGAAGCACATATGGCAGAGATGATTGCGATACGCGATCAATATGATCCGCATGGAGGCCGGGCAATAGGTTCGCGCGAAATGTTGGATAGTAAGATCGCCGAATATGGCGGAGAGATGTTGTATACCAATAAAAGCAATCGGCATCCCATGATCGCAACCGAATACATGCGGGATGAAGGGTTGCGTAAATATTGGGATGAATATACCTATCCGTATCATAAAGACGGGGAGGGGCCATTGTACAAAGGCAATGATGCCAGCGACTATAACCGCAACCAAGATTCCCATGCCGTCGAAGCGGTGAAAAGGTGGTGGGAGTATTGGACCGTTCGCCCGGGGACAGGAAAACGAGTGAGCTCAGGGGGTGTTAATATCATTTTTTCGGATTCGAATACACACTATCGTGGAAAAGAGAACTACCGCCGTAGCGGTGAAGTAGATGCGATGCGTATCCCCAAAGATGCTTTCTATGCGCATCAAGTAATGTGGAATGGTTGGGTAGAAACCGATCCGACCGGTTTGCATATTGTTGGGCATTGGAACTATATGCCAGAAGTAAAGAAAGATATTTTCGTAATTGCCGCTGGTGAAAAGGTAGAGCTTTTTATAAATGGTGTATCCCAAGGTTTTGGGGAGCGATCGTATAATTTTTTGTTTACTTTTTCCGATATTGCATTTCAAACAGGCGAACTTTCAGCCAAATCGTATGCCGAAGATGGAACCTTATTAGCGGAGAAAGTAATTCAGACTGCTGATGTTCCGTATCGCGTAAAATTGAAGTATGTACACGGCGAGAATGGTCTCTATGCAGATGGTAACGATATGGTTATGGTCGATGTAGAGGTGGTGGACCATAAAGGTAACCGCTCTCCCACAGCTTTGAATATGATCGATTTCCAAATTGAAGGACCTATGGAATGGAAAGGAGGGATTGCTCAGGGACCAAACAACTACATTCTTTCCGAATCCCTGCCTGTAGAAGCTGGTATAAATCGTGTGCTCCTGCGTACCCGTTACGGAAAGACAGGTACTGTAAAGATAAAAGCGATGTCCAACGGGTTACAGGCCGATTCCGTTCAATTTGAGGTCTCTCCGGTAAAAGCAACGGACGACTACTTTGTGAAGGAATCAAGTATGAATTTACCATTAAACCTAAGCAGGGGTGCCGGTCCAACCGGATCTACAGTTGTGCAGACCCGTGAAACGTTGCGGATTAAGCGATCAACTGCTGGTGCCAACACCGAGACTGGGATAAACTCGTACGATAGCAATGAATTATCGGATTGGGTAAATGACGGTAAATTAAGCACTGCGTGGATAGAATATACACTGGATAAAAAATCGGATATCAATGAGATTGATCTCAAGTTGAATAATTTTAGATCACGTTCGTATCCGCTTCAAATTTTTGTAGATGATAAATTGGTCTATGAAGGGAATACACCGACCACATTAGGTTATTGTACACTCTCTTTTCCTCGAACTAAGGGCCAGCGGGTGAAAATTCAATTGGCAAAATCTTCTTATGTTGCCAGTGAAAATAAACACGAGGAGATTGGGGGAAAGAAATTGGACGACGGGGTACAACGCGATGATACGAATGCCAAAGGCACATTGAGTATTATAGAAATTGATATACATAACAAAAAATAGCTATGGAAAAAGTTGCATTTAAAATGAAACTTAAAAAAGGACAGAAGGCCGAATACATAAAACGACATAACGAAATATGGGCTGAACTGGTTGTGCTGCTCAAGGAAACAGGCGTGCGTGACTATACTATTTTCCTTGATGAAGAAACAGATACCTTATTTGCCGTGCAAAAGCAATCTGGTTCCTCCTCACAGGATTTGGGCAAAGAGGAAGTGGTTCAGAAATGGTGGAAGTACATGGCAGATATCATGGACACCCATGAAGATTTTTCTCCGGTTTCTACACCTTTAACAAAAGTATTTCATTTAGATTAAGTAGTATATGAAGAAGATAATTGCAGCAGTAATGTTGTCTTTGACGAGTTCCATTTCGATCTCATTAGCGCAAGATTTGTGGCCAACCGTGACGAAGGAAATGAAACCTTGGACCCGTTGGTGGTGGCTGGGCTCCGCTGTAGATAAACCTAATATCGATCGGGAATTGAACCTCTTTGAGAAAGCAGGATTTGGAGGTGTAGAAATTACGCCAATCTACGGGGCAAAAAATTACGAAAAAAGATATGTACAGTATCTTTCCCCAACTTGGATGGAGATGCTCGACTTTACGACAAACACGTCCAACAAACTGGGCATGGGTGTAGATATCAACCTGGGTACGGGCTGGCCGTTCGGTGGTCCTCATATCCAGGAAAGAGATGCTGCTACACGGTTGTTCTTGGATGAAATCCAAGTAAAGAAGGGAGAAAAGCTCAGTCTTCCATTGAAAGTGAGCGATGCCAAACAAACGTACGCAAGTTTACAGGCTTTACGGGCGTATAAGCAATCCGGAGAGGAAATAAATTTGGATGCCTATATCCGATCGGGAGATCAATCTTGGACAGCACCGGAGGATGTAAACATTATTGCTTTGTTCTCGGGAAGAACACGCCAAAAAGTAAAAAGAGCGGCTCCGGGAGGAGAGGGATTTACCTTGGATCACTTAGGAAAATCCTCCGTACAATCATACTTTGAGCGGTTTAACAATGCGTTTTCGAACAAAAAGTTAAACGTACGATCCTTCTTCAACGACAGTTACGAGGTATATGGAGCGAACTGGACGGATGAATTTCTACAGGAATTTGAACACATAAAAGGATACAAATTGCAACATCATTTAATTCATTTTGCTGGAAAGAGTGATGATCTGGATAAACAGGCAAGGGTTAAATCGGACTACCGCGAAGTGGTAAGTGCCATTCTTAAGAATAACTTTTTGATTCCCTTTACGCAATTTGCCAATAAGCACGGGGCGATTTCAAAAAACCAGGCTCATGGTTCCCCGGGTAATTTAATCGATTTGTATGCAAGTACGGACATTGCGGAGTGTGAAACGTTTGGTTCGAGCAGTTTCGATATCCCGAATCTGAGAAGAGACAGTGCAGACGTACGGAATGTAGATCCGGATCCGATGATGGCTAAGTTCGCCACTTCTGCTACCAATACCAGCGGGAAAAAATATACTTCCTCGGAAACATTTACGTGGCTCACCGAGCATTTCAAAACCTCGTTGTCTCAGGCCAAACCTGAAGTAGAACAGTTGTTTCTGGCTGGTGTCAATCATGTGTTTTATCATGGAACGACCTATTCACCGCAAGATGTTCCTTACCCGGGTTGGTTGTTCTATGCTTCGGTTAATTTTACGACAAATAATTCCTTTTGGCCGCATTTAATCGGTTTGAATCAGTACATCACCCGGGTGCAGTCGATACTTCAGACAAGCAAAGCTGATAATGAAATATTGGTATATTGGCCGATATATGATATTTGGAACAGTCCAAAAGGGATTGATAAAACGTTAAGCGTACACCATGTAGACAGTTGGTTGCATCCGACCGAATTTTATAAGCAGAGTGTACGCCTGCAAAAAATGGGCTATAGTTTTGATTTTGTAACGGATGATATTATCGGTCGGTCGGTAATAAAAGAGCATGGTATATCGACGGCTCAACACGCAAATCCGTACAAAGTTATATACATTCCAAGCTGTACTTATTTTTCTGAAAAGACTTTTGAGAAATTATTATCCTTGGCAGAAGAGGGAGCTACGATCATTTTTGAAGACCTACCGAAGGAAGTAAATGGCTTCGCCGATATAAAGGCGCGAAAAATGAAGTTGCAAAGCCTTATTGCAACGCTAAAGTTTAATGCCGAGGATAAGAATCAATATACTGCATATGGTAGGGGGAAGATTTACCTAACACAAGATGTACAGTCTGCACTGGAAACCGAACAGCTTTTTGGCGAGCGGATTATACGTTCAGGACTTAAATTTAGTAGACGTACAGCAGGTGAGGATACTTATTATTACATCGTAAATCACGGAAAATCTACGGTAGACCAAGAGGTTCGATTGAATGCCGAGGGAAAAAATTACATACTCTTGGATCCGCAAACTGGGGCACACTACGCTTTACCAGTTCGTAACAAATCGATACGGGTGCAGCTTAAATCAGGTTACGCATGGGTGATTCTCGTTACAGACAAGAAGCAGGGAGAGAAAGTCTATCCGTATCAGGACGACGTAAAAGAAGTTGTCAATATTTCTACCCCTTGGAAGATCGCATTTATAGCAGGCGGCCCTGAATTGCCGAAAGCAAGAACATTGAGCGAACTTTCTTCCTGGACGACTTGGAACGACAAAGCGGCGAACCGGTTTTCGGGGACTGCGGTCTACGAAACGACGTTCAGATTGAATAAAGAGACAGGTAAATCTTATTTATTGGAATTGGGGAAGGTCGCCGAAAGTGCAAAGGTTGTAGTGAATGGCAAGGAGGTCGGCGTTGTATGGTCGCATCCATTTGAGATCAATATAGAAGATGTTGTGGTTGATGGCGAAAATAGCATTCGTATCGAAGTGGCTAACTTAATGGCAAATCGAGTTCGGGACTTAGACGTAAATGGCGTAAAATGGCGGAATTATCACGAGATCAACTTCGTAAATATCAATTACAAGGATTTTGATGCGAGTAGCTGGGAATTGATGGATAGCGGGTTGTTTGGACCGGTTCGTATTTTGAGTTATTAGTGTTACAAAATTAGCACTTGAGATAGTAAGCTTGCATATTACTTTTTATTGTTTCTCAACAGGGAGCAGGATGCCAATATCCTGCTCCCTGTTTTTTTTAGGTTTATGGCGTATACGGGCAGGACAGCGCCTGTAAGTCCATGATGGTTAGCAGGGAAACTGTTTTTAAATTGCATTGCACCCATTATAGAAATAAACCTCTAACAATTTTGATATGGATAAATATTTTTTTTCAAAAACTAAGGTCATTCCCATTTTATTTGTGCTATACTCGATATTTGTTTGCACAAACCTTTATGCCCAATCGGATCTTAGGATAGGTAAGATTGTTGATGCAACAACGAAAGAACCTATTAGCGGGGCTACCTTGAAGGTAATTGAAACGGGTCTCTCTGCCTCCTCGGGTTCAGACGGATCTTTTCAAATTTCAGGAAAGAACACGGAAACATTAGAAGTGAGCGTGGTTGGTTATACCACGCGACGAATACCACTCTCTGGCAACATTACGGAAATCCGATTGCAAAGTGAGCAGGAGGAGTTGGAAGAAGTGGTGGTGGTTGGATATGGAACGCAACGCAAGCGCGATGTAACCGGTGCTATATCACGGGTTTCGGGAGAAGAACTCCGCGAGAGGCCCGTGCAAAATGTGGCTGAAGCCTTGCAAGGTAAAGCTGCTGGCGTAAACGTATCCAGTAACATTCGTCCAGGCGAAACGCCAGCTATCCGCATTCGAGGGAATAGATCGTTGACGGCTAATAACAGCCCCCTAATTGTTGTCGACGGTATTCCATTGGTAGGGGGAGCACTGGGGGATATCAGTCCCAACGACATCGAGTCGATGGACGTTCTTAAAGATGCATCTGCCACAGCTATTTACGGATCACGCGGTGCGAATGGGGTTATTCTTATTACAACAAAAAAAGGAAAGTCTGGCCTTACTTCAGCCTCGTACCGTGGTAGTGCTAACATAGACCGTTATAAGTCCTTGACCGATTGGATGGACGGAGGTCAGTATATTGACCGTTGGCGGGAAAGTTTAATGAACGGTAACTTGTATAGTACAGCGCAATACACAGATGCTTTTACACCTGTGCGCGGTGGTTATGCTGATCCATTTGAAGATGAGCGTCGGATGGGGCTGGGACAGGATATTTTTACACGAAACAGGGTATGGCAAGGCTACGAATGGGAAGATTTTGGTCAGGTCGTAAAAATGCGCTCTACGACCGCCGCGGAACAGGCTATGGGATGGCCCGCTGAAGTGCCTATTTACAACTCCGCAAATATTCCAACTCACGATTGGGTTGGAGATGTAACACGTCCAGGGGTGACGCAGAATCATCAGATATCGGTGTCGAGCGGTAATGAGAAGTCTAGAATTTATGCTTCCTTAGACTATTTTGATCAGCAAGGGGTATTAAAAGATCAGGATTATGAACGCTTAAATTTAACATTGAATGGGGATGTAAAAGCTACCGACTGGTTGACATTCGGAGCAAGTATATTCGCGTCTACATCGATACAGAATTATGGAATATTAGCGCCGAATACATCGAATACAGGCGCAAAAGACATTTTGTCAAGAGCGCTAGGACAGTTTCCTTTTTCTGCTCCGATGAACGATAATGGGAACTGGATTGTAAACCCGGGAGGAAATCTTCAGATTTTCAACCCCGTAATGGATATCGACCAAGTGAAAAACGAGCGCCGTACATATGCCGTATCACCAACCTTATTTACAGAGGTACAAATTCTACCCTGGTTAAAATACCGCCTGAATTTTGGCGCGCAGTTCCGTAACTATCGTGCCGGGGCGTGGACGGGACCTAATGCTACGTCACATCTTAATAATCGTCCGAATACTGCAGGGTACAACAACGAACAGCGGTTGGGTTGGGTGGCTGAAAATTTACTTTTCGCCGATAAGAATTTCGGCGAAGACCATCACCTAGGAGTTACCTTGCTGCAATCTGCACAGCGCGAACGCCTCGAAAGTATCAATACCAACGTAATTGGAACGGTGTATGACATCAGTTATTGGTATGACCTCGCTTCCAATACAAACGGTCGTCCCAACGGTTACGGAACCGGATTTTCGGAGAATACTCTGATGTCTTGGATGGGTCGGGTGAACTATGCTTACAAAGGGAAGTATTTAATAACGGCAACCGGTCGTTACGACGGCGCTTCAGTTTTGGCGCCTGGGCATAAATGGCATTTTTATCCTTCTATGGCATTGGCGTGGAATATAATGGATGAAGACTTTATGTCTTCACTTACCTTTGTAAACGAGTTGAAGTTACGTGCTGGATATGGTGTGACGGGTAATGCTGGCGTTAATCCGTATACCTCCAGCGGTCCGTTAAGTCGTAATCCCTATGCTTTTGGAGATGGCGCCGCAGTAGGTTATTTGCCGCAACTCGTTCGTAATCCTTTACTAGAGTGGGAGAATACTGCCCAATACAATATCGGTTTAGATTTTAACCTGTGGAGCAGTCGTATTGGTGGTAGCATTGAGATGTATCAAGGAAATACTTCTTCTTTACTTCTGGAAAGATCGTTGCCACCAGTATCGGGATATGTAAATAAACTTGAAAATATCGGGAAAACGTTGAACCGTGGATTGGAAATCACATTGAATACAGTTAATATTCAAAAGGAACATTTTTCTTGGTCTACTTCCTTCAACTGGAATACCAATCACGAGGAAATTGTCGAATTGCAGAATGGGAAGCAGGATATGTTAGCGGACCGCAGGTTTATTGGTCATCCTACACAAGTCTTTTTTAACTATGACAATGCCGGTATTTGGCAGAATACGCCCGAAGACATCGCCGAAATAAACCAATTTAATACGAATGGGCATCGTTTCGCTCCCGGGGATATACGGGTCATTGATCAGAATGGCGACTATAGAATAACGGCTGATGATATGGTGATACGTGGTACGACTCGTCCGAAATGGACCGGAGGTATAACGAATACGCTACGCTACAAAGACTTTACCTTTAGCACGTTTATATATGCACGTTTTGGACAGACTTTCTATGGCGGGTATCCAAATTCGTATGGTGGTATATGGCCAAACGGTCGGGTTGAAAACGATATATGGTCGTTTGAGAATCCGAATGGAACTTGGCCAAGGGCTAATTTGATCGGTAATCGAGACAATATTACACCGGCCATGCAATACCATAACGGATCATTTGTATCGGTTCGAAATATATCCTTGACCTACGACTTACCTAAGCTTTTGCTAGAAAAGCAGTTTGTAAAAGGGATACAGCTAAATGCGCAAGTGATGAATCCCTTCCTCTTTGGAAAGGATGCGGTCAAAATGGGATACAACCCCGATGACGATACGAACTGGGAGCGATCTTCTGGAGATGGAAATCCGCTAGGTGGGAACAATAATAATACGATTTTACCGCAGTCGTATGTATTCAGTATAAGGGCAAATTTTTAAATGGCAGTACAAATAAGAAATGTGATGAAAAAATATATCTTAATATTATTTACAGTGACCGGCTTGTTTTCCTGTAAAGGCTTTTTGGATGAAGAGCAGGTCGCCAATCTAACGCAAGACTTCTATACGAATGAAGTTGGTTTAGAATCGCTTATAAATGGATTGTATGTGTACGCACGGAATAAGCACGAGTGGGACGGGAGTGGAGCGAGATTGATAGAGACCGAGACAGATACCTATCAAACCGCTTCGGCTCCTGTTGCGCAGCTAAATGTTGGAGAGTATGGAAATGATCTGAGTCGTATCGCAGGGAATATGGCTAATTTTTTAGGGGCGGTAAATTCCACCTATGCACCGATGGGTGCTTACCCGCATATCAACAACTGTCATATCGCCTTAGAGACGATGGATGAACTTGCTCCCGGACGATTTGGTACAGATGAATTATTTTTGAACACGCGTCGCGCAGAGGTACGGTTCTTAAGGGCATGGGCGTACTATTTGATTTCTAATCAACTGGGCGATGTGCCTATATTGCGCCAGGCGAGATACGAGACCGATGGGGTATTTTATTATCCGAAGTCGGGTATTGAGGAAGTGTACGAGCATATCATTGCCGATTTGCGTTTTGCATACGAACATTTGCCTGTGCTGCAGAACGATCAAGGCCGTGTAACTAAATTGGCAGCTGGCCATTTCTTGGCTAAAGTTTATCTAAATCGTGCACAGGGGGCGAATTTTCAGAACAGTGCGGAAGAGCATCTTCGTATGCTTTACAAAGGAAACGTGACGACGGATCTGGACTCGACAATTGTATTGGCTTCTGAAGTGATAAATTTGGCTGGCGGCGAAGGTGGCCTTGCGGTTGATTATTGGCGTTTATTTGATCCTGCGATAGCGGAAGCGAATCCAGAGAATGAGATTTTGTGGGCGGCACAGTTTGATGTCAACCTTACCTTGCACGCTCGATTCGACAACAGGTCAGTCAATTACCATACTGGTAATTATACGAATCAATCTGGTGTAACGCGATCGATGATGTATGGGCGCCCTTTTGGCACCTTCAAGCCGACCGATTGGGGTTATGATAATTTCACAGACAGGATGTACGATTCGCGTTATGCAAAAACCTTCCAACATGAATACATAGCCAATATGCCGGAAAATACGAGTACTTCTTACACTTGGGGTGCAGCAGCAGCCAGCTGGTGGAATGCGAATAAGCCAGCAGATGCACCGACTGTAACGGCGACCGAGAAACGTATAAAGCAAAATCAGCGTGCAATCATCTACCTTGAAAATACTAGGGAAACCGCCTTAGACTCGGCTATGGTACATAGTCAACCTTACCAGTTTATGGCCCGTTGGGTACGTTCTGCTGTAAGTGACCGATACTATTACCGACTTTTTATAGACGGTTCCAATCTAGGCTTGGCAACTGGACAACCCGCACCATACCTCGCTTCGCGTAAACATGTAGATCCGATGCGTGGTGGGAGTGCAGATGAAGCTAATTTTAACAGTGAATCGGGTACACGGGATGCTATCCTGATGCGTTTGGCGGAAACTTTCTTGATCCGTGCTGAAGCTTATGGTCGAAAAGCGCAGTATGGTTTAGCGGTGGAAGATATCAACGTGATCCGCAGGAGAGCAGCGTTTAAAGCAGGCGATACCCGCCCAGAGGTCTTGGTGCGGTGGGAGCCGCAAGCAGCAGAGCTTGCTCCTGAAGAGCTTGTGGCGCCTTATACAGCAGCTTCTAATACATTTTCCAAGATTGCCGTGACCGAAAGCCACTTCACGCCGGGTACAGCAGAAGCCAATCGTCAAGGTTATATGCCAAGCATAACATCAAAGGAAGAGGCGTTTATTCATTTTATCTATAATGAAAAGGCGAGGGAGTTTTTGTCGGAAGGTTTGGCTTGGGAAGACCTGCATAACGCAGGGATATTATACGAGCGTACGGCGCATTATAATCAAATGGCTTCAGACCGCTCAGGATTATGGCCTGTCGCAAGCAATACGGCTAATGGGACGGGGCAGGATGGCAATGGAAAAGGTCAATTGGCTAAATATCATACTTTCCGTCCATGGCCTAACGCTTTCTTAATTCAGCTGACAGATGAAGCCGGAAATCCGTTGGATGAAGCGGCTAGAAAAGCCTATCAGAATCCGGGTTATTAAAACTTTATACCAAAAGAAATTATATACAGGATCATTAATCAACGAAAAGAGGACATCTAAAAAGGTCTTATAAAGCGTGTAAACGTCATTTCGACCAAAGGGAGAAATCTAGGAATATGTATTCAAGGTGCTGATAGTCAGTTGTTTTTGTTTATTCATATTTGTGGATTTCTCCTCGTTCCTCGTCGAAATGACGAGATAGTATACTTTTTATACTGCTGCATTTCTTAAAATATATTGTTATTTAATCTTTGTGTTTCCATTAAAAATCCTTTTCTTTATCCCTATTCCTGTTTTACACAAAGATTCATTGTTATGAGTGCGGTTGATTTGATAAAATATATTCAAATTAGTGATTTTTCATCTACTCCTAAATACTTGCAATTAGCGGATGCCGTAATTGATGCAATCAAAAATAAACTCATTGGCGTAGGGGATATGTTGCCTTCGATTAACGAGCTGAGTATGCATTTGGATATTTCTCGCGACACGGTAGAAAAGGGATATAAGTTGCTGAAAAACCAAGATATTATTGCTTCAACTCCCGGGAAAGGTTACTTTATTGCAAAGGCAGACATTAGAAGCCGTCAAAAAATAGCTTTATTTTTAAATAAACTTAGTGCCCATAAAAAAATAGTTTATGATGCTTTTGCAAAGGAGTTAGGCGATGACGCCTCCTTGGATATGTTTGTTTACAACAGCGATATATCCTACTTACGAAGCTTATTGTTAAATCTGACGAAGCAATACGACCGATATGTGGTATTTCCACATTTTAAAGAAGGTAGAGATCAGGCTCCGGATGTACTTGCCCTAATACCGGCAGAAAAGCTTATGTTATTGGGACGAATGGTGGAAGGAATGGAAGGTGACTTTCCTGCAGTGTATGAAAACTACGAGAAAGATATCTATCAGGCACTGGAAAAAGCATTGGATCCGCTGTCAAAATACCGTATGTTGAAATTGGTATTTCCAGACAACAGCGATTATCCAAAATCAATTATTAAAGGTTTTTATAAGTTTTGTCAGCAATATGCTTTTGACCACAGTTTAGTAGGCAATCTATCCAAAGAAAATATAAAAAAAGGAGAGTGCTATATTAATCTTGCGGAAGACGATTTAGTGATTCTCGTTGATAAAGTCATATCAAAAGGCTTAGAAATCGGAACAGATATCGGTATTATATCCTATAATGAAACGCCGCTCAAGAAATTTATTCTAAACGGTATTACTACGATTTCAACCGATTTCGAATTAATGGGGATATACGCGGCACAGATTATTAAAGATAATTCCAATCATCATGTTGAAGTTCCCTTTTATGTTAATTTGAGGCCTTCAATTTAAAATAATTCTTTTAAACTTTTGTTGTTGTAATAATAAACGAAGGTTTTTCTTAGTCAATTTTCTATGCGCCTCTATCGCCGGCGCAGGGGCGACTTCTTTTTCCTAAAAAGAAGCAAAAATCGTCGCTGTACCCATTTGCCAGAATGGCTAGTGCCTCCCTCTGCAATTGGCAAATGGCTAAGGCGACATTTTCCGAATTTGTAAGGACACTGCTTTTGTTGTATACGACTATACTTCGGCTGAGTAAAAAGGACGACCTAGGTCGGTGTAGCGTTAAGAAAGCTTTTGGATTTGCGTTAAGAACAGATCTACGAAGTGCAACGGCTCAGAGCTGTTTAGTAAATCCAAAAGCTTTTAGCGTAACATTGACCCAGTCTTGATCTTTTGGTCCATTTTCCATCAAGGGAAAAGGACTAGGCTGCCCGCCGATGAGGGCAAAAAGATAAATACGGATATTAATTGTTGCTAATACAATGTGGAATTAGCGAGCGACAATCTGACTAAATAAAACCTTCCTTTTTTACATCTCAAAATCACAAATCCAAATCAACACCTTGTATTTTATAAAAAGTAATCGATGTAAAACACAGTTGTCACTTTGTAATATTATAGTTATACTTTCCATTGTGTGTAAGTCAAATAGGTGCCTAAAACTATTAGGGATAGCACTTTAGTACGATTTGCAACATTTTGTTAATCCAAATATATTTTTTTACAGGACGGTGCAGGATACGCACGTATAGTGGTTTTGATATCTTGGTGGTTTAAACCTATAAGTTATCTTGTTAAAATCGTTGACTTACCATGATTGAAAGTAGCACAAATCCGGAATTCGTTTCCAGAAAAAGATTTATACAATCTTTAGTTTTGGCGACTTCGAGTGTGTTGATTCCTGATTATCTTTTTGCAGATACTTCGGTCAACGCACGACCATATTTTAAGCTCAAACCCTTGGGTAGGAGTTTTTCGCTCGAAGACTATTATATCTGGTGCTCATCACCCATTTGGGGTACCGACGGAAAAGTCCATCTCTTTTATTCGCGATGGTTGAAAACGAAGGGAATGAGCGGCTGGATCAGAGGTTCTGAAATAGGTCATGCCGTGGCGGATTCACCGGAAGGGCCTTTTCAACACAAAGATGTTGCTTTGGCGCCCAGGGCTGAATACTGGGATAGCACGACCTGCCATAATCCGTTGATCAAAGAGGTGGACGGCGTATATTATCTTTTTTATATGGGTAATTCAAATGGAAAAACAAATACAAAACGTATCGGTATAGCTACATCAGATAGTCTCGATGGCCCCTGGAAACGATACGACCAACCTTGCCTTTTACCCGGTAAAGATGGCGAATGGGACGATCACTGTACAACGAATCCCGCATTTATAAAAGGAGAAGATGGTAAATATTGGCTGTATTATAAATCCTGGAATACTGCAGAATACAGTAATATGGCGGGAGCTGTGCGAGGAAATCGAAAATATGGATTGGCGAAAGCAGATCATCCACTGGGGCCATATCATAAAGTTTCAGATAAGCCCGTTATTGATTTTTCCAATCGTCCGAACAATGCGCAGCTGGAAGACGCATTTGTGTGGAGAGAGAACAATACATATAAATTGATCGCACGCGACATGGGTTTTTACAACCATGAATATGGCTTGATTTTAACATCCGACGACGGCATAGTTTGGTCGGAGCCACAGATTGCCTACCTAGATTTAAAGTCTTATGTAACGGAAAGTGAGCCACCTAAACATTTAAAACGTTTTGGGCGGTTAGAAAGACCGATGATTTTATTTGACAAGGATAATAAAAAACCAAAATATATATTTGGCGGAACGCAAGGAGGAGCATATGACACCGCGACTACTTTTGTATTTGAGATAATAGATTCGGCTTAATAGTTCCGTGTCGTTACTGCCCGACAGATCACAACAAATAACAAGAATAAACCATAAACAAATGCAAACCATGATGACAAAATTGTTGTATTTCCTTATTTTATTAATAGTAGGCTCCGAGGCAATGGCTCAGGAGACGGTGTGGACTTCCGTAAAGCAACCCTTAAAAGAAGTAAAGGCTTTAAAAAAGCAGATCGTCAAGCCGAAATTTCGAAATAAAGACTATGCTATTACGGACTTCGGCGCGGTGGGAGATGGGACAACTAAAAACACCAAAGCCATAGCGGATGCTATCGCAAAATGCCATGAAGAAGGAGGCGGTCGCGTTGTCGTACCAAAAGGCGTATTTTTGACCGGTGCTATTCACTTAAAAAGCAATGTCAATTTGCATCTAGCCGATAGCACCGTAGTGCTATTTAGTAGGGATTCTACGGATTATCCGATGGTATTTACACGCTGGGAAGGTATGGAGTGTATTAATTATTCTCCTTTTATCTATGCTTATGAACAAGAAAATATCGCCGTTACCGGTAACGGTACATTAGATGGGAATGCAAATATGGATTATTGGTGGTGGTGGTGTGGCGCTAAAAAGTTCAATTGGGACGAAAGCAAGGGTAAGCAAACGCCTGCGCGTGTAGCTTTGCATGAAATGATGGCCGATGAGGTAGATCCTAAGACACGTGTTTTTGGCGATGGGCATTATCTACGACCAGCTTTTGTCCAACCTTACAAATGTTCAAATATCTATATTGCTGACGTAAAATTGATCAATGCACCGATGTGGAACTTAAATCCTGTTTTGTGTGAAAATGTATTGATTGAGCGTGTAAAGGTAATTACACACGGCCCGAATAACGACGGCTGTGATCCAGAAGCATGTAAAAATGTATGGATTAAAGACTGTTATTTTGATACTGGTGATGATTGTATCGCCATCAAATCAGGTCGTGATGAAGATGGACGTAATATCGGGAGACCTGCTGAAAACCATATCATTGAAAACTGTATCATGAAAGATGGACATGGCGGTGTGGTAATTGGAAGCGAAATAGCTGGTGGTGCTAAAAATATTTATGCGTTGAATAACACGATGGATAGCCCTAACCTGGACCGTGCCTTGCGTATCAAAACGAGCTCAAGTAGAGGTGGTACCACTGAAAATGTGTTCTTTTATAATACCAAAGTGGGAAAATATAAGGATGCTGCAGTTCGGTTCAACATGTTTTATGAAAAACCTGGAAACCATATCCCTACAATTCGAAATATATGGGTAGAAAATATGACGGTGAAAGAAGGCGGTAAATATGGTGTATTGTCAGCTGCCTACAAGGAATCTCCCGTAAAAAATGTAACCATGATTAACTGTGTAATTGACGGAGTTAAAGAAGCCTATAAAGTAGATTATATAGAAAACGTAACGTTAAAAAAAGTTACTATTAACGGGAAAGAATACACCTCTTTTGATTAAATGATGTTTAGAAAAATAGTCGCTATTACTGTACTTTTCGTTTCTATTTACTGTCCAATCCAAGCGCAATCCAAGCATTGGCAGAAAAATGAACGTACACTACATTACACCGAGGATAAAGGAGATTTTTTATTGGTTGAAGGGAAGTACCGATTCAACCGCGCCTTGTATGGCAATAATAAGGCGTCGCGCGTCGAGGCAGGAGATCTTCCAGAGTTTGCACTTTATATGCCGGGAATGGCTGGGAATCTTCAATTCGTAATAAAGAGCAATAATGAATATAAAAAACTTATTCATGCCGATAAAATTGAGACGAGATATAGACCCGGATCCATGGTTTATGCTATTCGGGATAAGCTCTTTGGAAATGGGGTGCTCGAAATTACGGTCCTGGCACAAGCAGATGAAGAGGGCATGATCGTAAAGGTCCATGCTAAAAATATCCGTAAAGGATCGGAATTGTTTGCGATATATGGCGGAGCAAGTGGCAAGCGCTTTAGCCGTAACGGCGACATCGGCGCAGATCCCGAATCGGGATTCTACCTTTTGCCCGAATACTGTGAACGAAATGAATTCAAGATTAGTAACAATAGCTTTCAACTGAGCTATCCGGGTAGAAAGGATGAGCGGAATATGTTACATGGCACATTTGGTAAGTCGAAGAAGCTATCGCTTGTGGATGCAACGGTACTGGAAAACTTGTCGCAGCTACCCACTTCAAAGGCGGGGAAATCTCCCATTGTTACCGCTCATTATGCATTGGACGAAAGGCCTATTTTCATACAGGTGGCAGGAGGAACATTTGCCGGAAAAAGGCTTCTTGATGCCGATTTATCAACAATATATACTAAGGCTGAATCGGATAGACAACAACTGGCCGGCCGTATTAAAGTAAACACACCGGATCGCTACATCAATAATTTTGGTGCTACCTTAGCGGTCGCGGCGGATGGAATCTGGGAAAGCCCAACCTTCTTGCATGGCGCTGTTGCATGGCGCATGCGTTTAAATGCCTGGCGTGGGGCGTATTCCGCAGATGTGCTCGGTTGGCATGATCGTGCAAAAGAACACTTTTCGAGCTACGCCAATTCGCAGGTAATTGAACCCGAGGTGGGTAAGGTCGTGGCAGATACGGCTTTGCATTTGGCACGCCACATTGAAGAGATGGGAACCTCCGTTTTTTCGAGCGGGTATATCTCACGGAATCCGAACGACAATTCCAGACCCCATCATTATGATATGAATTTGGTTTTTTTCGACCAACTGTTTTCTCATTTTAATTATACGGGAGACCTTGTCTATTTGAAAAAAATGTGGCCTACGATTGTGCGTCATTTGGCTTGGGAGCGCCGTAATTTTGACGTGGATAGAGATGGTTTATACGATGCTTACTGTGCGATTTGGGCGAGTGACGGTTTACAATATTCCGGAGGAGGTGTGACGCACACAACGGCCTATAATTACCGCGCCAATAAAGCTGCCGCTAAATTGGCGAAGTTAATAGGCGAAGATCCAGCATTGTATGAAACTGAAGCCGCACAAATAGCGGAAGCATTACGTTCCCGGTTGTGGTTGAAAGGAAATGGTCATTTTGCAGAGTATCAGGATTTATTAGGTAATAAGATAGTGCACGATAAACCAGGGCTGTGGACCATATATCATATTGCTGATGCGTATATTTTGGATGATTTTGAAAACTACCAAAATGTGCAGTATATCGAGAATCACTTGCCCAAGATACCCGTACAGGTTAAAAATGGAGAACACCAAGGTCTATATACCTTGGCAACGACCACCTGGCAGCCCTATACCTGGTCGGTGAATAACGTAGCCTTGGCCGAAAACTTACAGGCCTCCCTCGCTTATTGGCAGTCGGGGAGATTTAATGAAGCCTTTCACCTTTGGAAAAGCAATATTATTGAAAGTATGTACCATGGAATCAGTCCGGGTAATTTTCAGCAATTATCGCATTACGATGCCTTTAGAGGTGAGTTGTACCGAGACTTCGCAGACCCAATCGGTGTTGCGTCGCGTACATTAGTCGAAGGACTTTTTGGTATTCATCCGAATTTGCTGGATAAGAAGGTATTCATAAAACCAGGCTTTCCGGACGAGTGGGATTTTGCAGAAATTGAATTACCGGAATTAACCTATAGCTATAAACGAAACGCTAAAACAATTCATTATTCCATACATACAAAAGTGGCTGATGCGGTGTCGTTAAGTTTGGAGATTCCGATAAATTATTCGAAAATCAAATCGGTGAAGGTAAATGGAAAAGAGGTGACGTGGAATCTAAAACCGTCTTCGATCAATTTTCCTTACATTCAATTTGAAACCGAAGCCGGTTCTTCTTTTGCCATAACGGTAGAACAGGAGGGGCAAAAGATCACACCAATTTCGTATGCTGTCGCTCATCCTTATACCGATTCATTTGTGATCGAACTCCCGTCTGATATAGCAATTACAGACGTATATGATCCGCAGGAACTTGTAAAAGAAAGGACCGGAGCAACATTCATGTTGGTAGAAAAGAAGCATAAAGGCACTTTTTTTATTCAGATTAAACGGGATGATCTTTCCTGGTGGGAAGGCATTAATATAGAATTGACAGATCCAGTGACACCTACTTTTTCGCAGGAAGGTCATCAACATTTTCTTAATATCGAAAATAAATCACGTATTGAACGTGTGGTTAAGGTCAAGTTAGCGTCTTTTGAAAAAGAGCTAAAATTGAGAGCTGGGCAGTTGGAGAAAATTGAATTGCCCAACAATCTGCTGTCAAAAGGTACCAATCGGGTTTTCCTGTATGTAGAAGGGAAGGAACTTGTTTCGGATTATGTTAACTGGGATATAGCGAATACGGCATCCTATCAAGCACAGGATTTGAGCCGCTATTATAATGATCGGGTGACGAATATTTTTGAACAAAAATATCTTTCTCCTCGACCGGATGTTCCGACCTTACAGTTACCTTGGCAGGGTATTGGTAACTGGTGTTATCCCTTGACTACGGCGTCGATTGATGATTCAGGATTGATGGCTAGCAGAAAAAATAATACCGTTACGTTCCTGGATGTTCCGTTCAATATCACCGGTGAGAAAAATGTGTTGTTTAGTAGCCAATGGGATAATTATCCGACGGAAGCAGAGATTCCTTTACATGGACAGGCGCATAAGATGTATTTGTTGATGGCTGGCTCTACAAATCCGATGCAATCGCAGATTGCAAATGCGAAGATTCAGGTGAATTATACCGACGGTACAGCGGATACCTTCGTGTTGAAAAATCCAACCAATTGGTGGCCAATTGAGCAAGATTTTTTAGATGATAATTTTGCTTTTGAAATACCCGATGATCAAATACCCTATCGTATTAAACTCAAAACAGGAGAGGTTTATAGGGGAGGAACCCTGGGCAAATATAGCGAAATTAAGGGCTACACGAATCGGGCGGTAGATGGTGGAGCCGCAACACTATTGGATTTCCCGTTACAGCCGGGTAAGTTATTGCAATCGGCTGTATTGATCGCAGAAGCCAATGATGTTGTGGTCGGTATTATGGGGTTAACTTTATTACGTTAAAAAGATAAAATAGATGATTATAAAAAGCAAACTTTTAAGCATTGGATTATGCGCACTGGTGTTTTTCTCCTGTGAAGGACAACAGGGGGGGAAGATAGACAGAAAAGCTGTCGTTCAACGTCATAATGTGGTAAATGACAAGATGGATACGCTGTCGTCATTGACGGTGGGGAATGGTGTTTTTGCCTATACCGTTGATATTACTGGGATGCAGTCTTTCCCAGAAGTGTATAAAAATGGGGTATCGCTAGGTACGCAATCCGAATGGGGATGGAGTTCATTTCCCAACGAGGGCGACTATAAATTTGAAGAAACACTAAAATCGTACGATTTTAATAATGAAGGACGGGATGCAAAATATAGCATCCAGCACAAGGAGCCGGGACGGAATAAGGACGCAACGGAATATTACCGGGTGAATCCCCACCGCCTTCAACTGGGTAATGTCGGTTTGGAATTGTATTTGAAAAATGGACAAAAAGCGAAAATTGAAGATCTTACAGATGTCAAACAGACACTGGATGTATGGACAGGTATTATTTCAAGCGAATTTTCCGTAGATGGTGATGTCGTTAAGGTTTCAACAGCAGCGCACCAATCGGAAGATAAAGTCGCCGTGAAAGTGAGCTCGGACTTGATTGGGCAGAATAGAATTAAAGTTTTTGTGCAATACCCATATCCGAGTGGAAAATTTTTGGATGAAGGAACGAATTATGCGAATGCTCAGGAACACCAGAGTAAATTGATCTCCAGTTCAGCAGATGCATCTATATTAAATCATAAGTTAAAGGGCGCTAGTTACTATACCTTTTTGGACTACTCGGAGGGGAATGTAAAAGAGGGCAGTACGCATTATTTTGTATATGAGCCTGCAAAAAAATTAAAAGAATTTGAACTTGCGGCTAGATTTTCGGCAACAGATAGCATCAAATCGACAGCGGCGCTGTACACTTCGACTGCGGAAAGTAGTACCGAAGGCTGGGCTGACTTTTGGAAAAGTGGTGCTGCAGTAGATTTCGAAGGTAGTACCGACCCGAGAGCAAACGAACTGGAAAGAAGGATTGTGCTTTCGCAATACCTCACCAAGGTACAATGTGGAGGAAGCAATCCGCCGCAGGAAACTGGATTAACATTTAATAGTTGGTATGGTAAGCCACATACGGAGATGCATTGGTGGCATGGTGTACACTTTGCTTTGTGGGGACGTCCTGAGATTATGGAGGAGACCCTAACATATTATTTCAGAACCTATGAAAAAGCCAAAGCACTTGCCGAACGTCAGGGCTATAAAGGCGTCCGGTGGATTAAAATGTCGGATAACGACGGTAACGAGAGTCCATCTTCCGTGGCTGCATTTTTAATTTGGCAACAACCGCATATTATTTACATGACAGAACTCGCTTATCGTGATAAGCAGGACCCAAAAGTGTTGGAGAAATATAAAGACCTGGTATTTGCATCTGCCGAATTCATGGCAGATTACGCATACTATGATAAAGAAAAAGATCGCTATAATTTAGGTAAAGGCGTGATCCCAGCGCAAGAAGTATTCCGTGCTGTAGAAACATTTAACCCTACCTATGAAGTGGCTTATTGGGACTGGGCGCTGCGGATTGCGCAGGAATGGAAAGAACGGCTTGGTGAGCCACGGGATAAAAAGTGGGACGAGGTGATTAATAAACTAGCTCCTTTACCTGTTCAGGGAAATGTGTACCTGGCAACAGAATCAGCTACAGACTCGTATACCTTTCCGAAGTGGATGACCGATCATCCGGCTGTTTTAGGAGCTTTGGGAATGGTGCCGGAATCACCGAAATTGGATAAGGAGATCATGAAAAACACATTGGATACCGTATGGGCGAAATGGACATGGGGACATACCTGGGGATGGGATTTTCCGATGACGGCCATGAATGCGGCTCGTTTAGATTTACCCAATAAAGCACTGGACGCTTTGTTTATGGATATCCAAACGAATACCTACCTCAAAAACGGTCATAATTTTCAGGATAATAGACTCCGCATCTATTTGCCGGGTAACGGCGGTGTGCTGACGGCAGTAGCGATGATGCTTGAGGGCTGGGATGCTTCCGAGGGTGACTTCCCAGGATTCCCGAAAGACGGAAGCTGGAAAATTAAGAAAGAAGGATTTAAAAAAATGCCTTAATCGATGAAGATGAAGAATATTATAGTATTATTAGCGAGCACTTTTTTTGTATTGGGACTTCAAGCGCAAACGGATCTAAGTAAAAATGAGGTAATCAAAAGACTACGTCAGGCCAATAATTATTTTATGAATAAATGGCCGGATCCAGGAAAGACCATTGTTACGAATAAGGAACGCCGTGCAAATATCTGGACGAGAGGGGTATACTACGAAGGCTTAATGGCTCTGTATAAGCTGGATCAACAGAAAGATTACTATGATTATGCAGTAGAGTGGGGAGAGAAGCACGATTGGAAACCTGTACGTGGCGAAGTGTATACGCGACATGCCGACAATCAAAACTGTGGAATGACTTACATCGATCTTTACCGCATTGATCCACAGCCTGAACGCATTGATGCGATCAAAAAAAATATTGATTCGGTGATCAATAGCGGCCGGTACAACGACTGGACCTGGATTGACGCGATCCAGATGGCTATGCCTATCTATGCTAAACTAGGTGTGACACTGAAGGACACCAAGTACTTTGACTACATGTATAAGATGTATCACCACATCAAGTACAAAGAAGGTGGTCATGGATTATACAATCCGGAAGACCAGTTGTGGTGGAGGGACAAAGATTTCATCCCTCCATATAAGGAACCGAATGGCGAAGATTGTTATTGGTCTAGAGGAAACGGTTGGGTGCTTGCTGCGTTAGCCTTGGTATTGGAGGAATTACCGGATACAGATTCACATTACCAAGAATACCTAGCAGATTTCAAAAGTTTAGCCAAGGCATTGGTACCGTTGCAACGCACAGACGGATTCTGGAACGTTAGCCTACATGATCCGAATAATTACGGGGGTAAAGAAGCTTCCGGTACTGCATTGTTTGTGTACGGCATGGCGTGGGGAATCAATCATAGTATACTGGATAAAGAAATGTATTTGCCTGTTATTACAAAGGGATGGAATGCACTGACCAAAGAGTCGCTTCAACCGAACGGCTTCCTGGGATATCTGCAATCTACGGGTAAAGAACCTAAAGATGGCCAGCCGGTCACAGTGGATAAGGTGCCAGATTTTGAAGACTATGGTTTGGGATGCTTTCTTCTGGCGGGAACGGAGGTTTACGAACTAGCGAAATAAAGAACAGTAATTTAACACCCAAATGTTTGAGAAAGGCCATTTAATGAAAATTAAATGGCTTTTCTTGTTCCTACCCGCTCTTGTTTTTGGGTTTGCATAGAGTCGGGTAATTTTTTTTCGCGATCTAATTCATTTATTTTTTCTTTTAAAGTAGTTGATTTATAGCTGATTAAAAAGATTTGCTTAAAATTTTTAATTTCGTTCAGGACAGTACAGGACAATGTAATCGGTTGCATCCAATATATTTGAAACAATAAGAGAGATGGGGGGCGACTTTCGTTTTTTTTTATAATAACCAGTATATAATCAGTAACCAATGAAAAGAGTAAACCTAATTAGGGGGATCATCATCCTGTTATTTTTTGTCTTCAGTTATGCTTCGAACGCACAGGAGGTACTTTCCTTTCCCGGTGCAGAAGGATACGGCCGATTTGCTCATGGAGCGAGGGGACATGCCTCACCTAGTGTGTATTTTGTAACCAATTTGAATGATAGCGGACCCGGCTCGTTTCGCGACGCAGTGAGCCAGCCCGGAAGATTTGTTATCTTCAAAGTCAGTGGAATTATTGAATTGAAAGATCGGATCGCTATTGCGGCGAATACGACAATCGCGGGGCATACGGCGCCAGGAGATGGTGTAGTATTGTACGGCCGGGGTGTTTCATTCTCGGGTTCTTCTCATACCATATCACGTTTCCTGAGGATTCGCGCCGGTGTTAATAAAGGAGCGGGAAAAAATGAAGATGCTTCTGGAATTTCCAATGGGAGTAACATTATGCTTGATCATATGTCATTTACCTGGGGTCTGGATGAAGTTTTCTCAATTAATTGGGATAATAAAGGTCTTGAGCCGGATAATATTACGATCCAAAATAGTGTCATTGGACAAGGGCTACATCGGCACAATCATTCTGCTGGAGGTCTGATCCAAACTGGGGGAAAGATTTCTATACTCAAATCCTTGTATCACAGCAATAAGACTCGGAATCCCAAAGTGAAGGGTGTCAACGAGTTTGTCAATAATGTGGTCTATAATTTTGGAAATGCAAACACGACCTATTCTGATCATAGCATTTCGGCTGACGCCTATATCTTAGGCGGTGAATCTGCGGGAGAGTCGAACGTAATTATTTTAAATAATTATTTTGTAGGAGGGCCTTCTACGCCAAAAACTAAAGCAACCCCGTTTTCAAGGGGGAACGGAAACTTTAATCTCTATCAGGCCGGCAACTACTACGACAATAACCAAAATGGTAGCCTCGACGGAGAACTAATTGAACAAAATTCAACCTGGTATCCGGGTATCGAAGCTGTTAACTTTAAAACAGCGGCAGACTATTCAACTTATCCAACAATTAACCCTTCCTTAAGTGCACAGGATGCTTATCAGTATATTATTGATAATGTAGGGGCGACTTTGCCCAAAAGGGATCAGGTCGACGGCTTTTTGGTTACGGAACTAGAAAGTAAAGGTACGCAGGGATTTTATGCGTATAGGGAGTCTGACCTGCCACTTGCAAATGGGGGAGTAGGTACCTTTGATGGCGCACCTTTGCCGGTGGATACGGATGGTGACGGAATACCAGATGAGTGGGAAGTTCGTTTAGGTTTGGATAAAGACGATGCCAGCGATGCATTGAAACCTTCGTCGGATCCGGCCCATACAGGGTATTTAAATATCGAAGTTTATATTAATCTTCTTGCCGGGGAGACACCAACTGAAAATTTTGTTCGCCCGGTACGTCAGGTCGCTGCGGCAGGTGAATCTTTCGAGGTGGAACCAGCATACAGCAAAGTAACATTGACCTGGGAAAATGCCCAAGAAAGTAAGGTGATTATTGAGCGGTCAATCGATCAAGAAAATTGGTTGCCCCTTGCTACGTTAGAAGCGAATATTGTGACGTATGTAGACGATAAAGAGCTATTACCCAACATACTTTATTATTATCGGTTTAAGTCTATCGTTGGCGAAGAGGAATCTGTTTACACCCAGTTTAGCTATCGGACGCCGGCAATTCCGACCGCTCCCGAAGCCGTCAAAAATCCACAGCCTACCCATGCCGCTTCATTTGTTATGTTGACTGACGCAACTCTTGAGCTGAAATGGATTGGAAGTGAAAATACGACGTCTTATGAGGTCTTTTTAGGAGAGACAGCAGATAATTTAGTGAAGGTTTCTACAGAACAGGTTACGCAGCCTAGTTTTACACTATCGACCCTGACAAACGATAAGACCTATTTTTGGCGGGTGGATGCGATCAACGATAAAGGTAAGACCACCGGAGAGACCTGGACATTTACTACTGAAAAGGTCTTTGAACCGCAATTGGTCGGTTATTGGAAGTTTGATGAGACAGAAGGAGAAAATGCGACAGCATTGATTGACCATTCGACCTTTGCCAATCACGGTGTCTTGTCGCATAACATAGAAGAGGGACCTAATTTGCGTATTGACGGGGGTATTTCAGGAAGAGCTATCCATCTAAAGGATGCCGATAGATCTACCTATGCCGCAAATATTCCACATGCCGATCACTTGTTTTTGAGCAATTCGTCCTTTACGTTGGGCTTTTGGATGAAGGGCGGTGCTGAAGACAGACCAGAAGCTGGCGCGAGTGCATACTTGTTTTGTAAAGGGTCGATTAGTAAAAATGCGGAAACGGGTGCTACCGGTAATCGATTTAATTTAGAAATTAAAGATGCACAGTTCCGTTTTGCGATTGATAACGATGCGCTTGGGAAAGATGAAATCTATGCCAACAGTGCCGACTTCTTTACGGGCGAATGGGTTTATGTTACCGTCGTTCGAGATGTAGAGAACAAATTGTTAAAATTTTACAAAAACGCAGCCGAAGTTAAACAGGGAAGCATCACCAAAGCATTATACGGAATTGGCGAAGAATCGGATCTGATTATTGGGAATATTGGAGAACTGGAATTTCTTAAACAAAATTCAGTAAATAGCGCGCCATATGGAGGGCAGATGGATGAAGTTAAACTGTTCAACTATGCCTTGACCGAGGAGCAAATAGAGTCAGAATATACAAATTTATTAGGTTTGACGGCTCCACATACGCCTAGCCCTGCTGTAGGAACCACAACGGAAAGAATGGATCGTGCAACGGTTTCTTGGGAAGGTGGTGTAAATGCAACCAAATACAAAGTTTATTTCGGAGCAAGTGCCGAGACATTGGAGGTCGTGGAGGAAGTAGATGGAACCGTGAAGACGTACAATTTTGAAGGTCTCACTGGTGGAACAACTTATTTTTGGAAAGTTGAGTCAGTGAATGGAGCGCTAGTAGAATCAAGTACTGTTTGGTCTTTCATAGCAAGTAATAAGGGGAGAGAACTTATCGCACATTATAGCTTTGATGACGTGTCTAATATTGGTAAGGATTTGAGTACATACGCAAATCATGCCCTGCCGGTTGGTTTTACCGCTGTACCTTATCTGGCAGAAGGTAAGGTAGGAGGAGCTGCTAATTTTTCTGTGGATGGTGTGGCAGCAGATAACCGTCTAAGGGCATCTTCTCAAGATCACATCGTTTTATCGGAGGAATCTTTTTCAATTTCCCTTTGGATGAAAGGGCCAGCAAATACATATAATCCGGCAGCAAACAACGCGTATTTATTACATAAAGGTGCGTTTAATAAAAATGATGGCGGATTGGGCAAGTGGTTTGGAATACAACTCAATCATAATGGGAATATGGTTTTCAGCATTGATGACGATGTAAACAAAACAGATGCTTCTGCTAATATCGCAAACAATAACCTGTTCAATAATGAATGGAACCATGTCGTTGCGATACGCGACTATGGAAATAAAACAACAGCTTTATATATAAATGGTGTTTTGGCAACTACAACCACTGGTGTGAAAACGTTGGCAATAGGAGATCCAAACCAACCGTTGCATTTGGGAAATTCGTTGGAAAATAGATCTTACCGGGATTTGTTAGACGAAGTGAAAATATATAATTACGTATTGAATGCAGAAGAGATCGAAAATATTTATGCGACACAGGTACCCGTATCAAAAACGAGCAATGGTTTTCCTGCACATGAGAGTGAAGAGATAGCCCATACGGATATGGTGATGACATGGGAAGGAGACGAAGAGAAATACAACGTTTATCTGGGAACATCTCTTGAAGAAATGTCTTTATTGGCCGAAGGCTTAACGGAGAAATCCTTTGCAGCGAATGAATTGGAAGGCTTGACGACCTATTTCTGGCGTGTCGATGCAGTACGAGGTGGAGAATCTATTCAGGGTGACGTATGGCAATTTACGACGGAAAATAAGATCACTTACGAACCTTTTGCCCGTAAACTTATCGCACATTATAGCTTCGACGAGGAGAATAATATTGGAAAGGATTATAGTCGGTATGCAAATCATGCCGAAGTGCTCGATTTCCCTGTTGATCATAATCTGTATCTCGAAGAAGGTAAAAATTCGGGAGCCGCTAATTTTGCGACCACAGAACGTATCGCAACGAAACGTTTTCAAGCACCGTCACAAGATCATAATGTGTTATCTGAGGAATCGTTCTCCGTATCGTTTTGGATGAAAGCAGATGTGAATACCTATGCCGTCACGCCTGCAAATAATGTTAATAATGCTTACATATTTCATAAAGGTACCTTTAGTGGTCCAGGCTTCTGGTATGGTATGCAGTTGCACCAAAATGGTAACATTGTCTTCAGTATCGATGATAATGTTACTAAAACGGATGTAGCGTTAACCGTTGCAGATCAAGCGACCCATCCCGTATTTACAGGAGAATGGAAGCACGTCGTTGCCGTCCGTGATTTTGAAGGTAAAACGACAGCCATCTATGTTGACGGCGTATTAGGGAAGATGACATCGAACGTCGCGACAGGACCGATCGGTGATCCGAATAGACCGCTCGAAATTGGTAATTCTTCCGAAAACAGATCGTTCAGAGATCACTTAGATGAGTTCAAGATGTATAATTACGCCTTATCTCCTCAGGATATCAGCCGGATCTTTGCAGAACAGGTTCCAGTAGTAAAAGCGACCAATGGTCTTCCTGCACATCAGAGCCAGGAAGTAACCCATACGGATTTGGAATTGTCCTGGGAAGGTAAAGAGGACGCCTATAACGTGTACGTTGGTAAATCAGCAGAGTCCCTTGAGTTAGTAGGCGAAGGTATTACAGACAAGAAGTATGTGGTTGCGTCGCTGACTGGCTTGACGAAGTACTTTTGGCGGGTGGATGCTATCCGGGATACCGAGGTAGCGACGGGTGATGTGTGGGAATTCGAAACCATGGTCAAACTATCAGGCAAAGAATTGATTGCGTACTATAGTTTTGATGATGAAAATAATCTCGGAAAGGACTACAGTAAGTACGGAAATGATGCAGCGGTAATGGACTTTCCAGTCGATCATAATCCACATCTGGATGAAGGTAAACTGGACGGAGCAGCAAACTTTGCGACAAAAGAACGCATTGCAGCGAAACGTTTTCAAGCGCCATCACAAGACCATAATGTATTATCGGAAGAATCCTTTTCCGTTTCCTTTTGGATCAAGGCAGATGCGAATACATATGCAGCGACTCCGGCCAATGCGGTGAATAATGCATATGTATTCCATAAGGGTACATTTAGCGGACCGGGTTACTGGTACGGTATGCAATTGAATCAGAATGGTAACATTGTGTTCAGTATAGATGATAATGTGACTAAAACGGATGTAGCATTGACACCAGCCGATCAGGCAACTTACCCTGTTTTTACCGGCGACTGGAAACATGTGGTTGCCGTCCGGGATTTTGAAGGGAAAACCACCGCCATTTACGTGGATGGTATGCTTGCCAAGATGACCTCAAATGTTAAAACAGAGGCAATTGGTGATCCAAATAGACCGTTGGACATTGGTAATTCTGCCGAGAATAAATCGTTCAGAGACTATCTGGATGAGTTTAAAATGTATAACTACGCCTTATCGGCTCAAGAGATCGCACAATTGTATAACGAGAATGTACCAACTTTAAAAGCACAGGCCGTATTCCCGCTTCACGAAAGCGTGGGCGTTGACTTTGCCGATGTAACACTTGAATGGGCAGGAGAGGAAGACAAGTATAATGTTTATGTCGGCGAATCGGCCGATGCGTTGCAGCTTGTTGCTGAAAACAGCGCCTCACGGACATTTAATGTCGGCGAGCTTCAAGGTGATAACAAAGCGTATTACTGGCGTGTGGATGCTGTTCGGGATGCTGAGTTGGTGACGGGAGATGTCTGGACTTTTCAAACTATGCCGGACAACCGCGATAAGCCAATTATTACCGCCGCGACTTTCGAGGTACGGGAAGATGCATTGATAGATACCGAAATTGGTCAATTGGAAGGATGGGTGTTTACAGGTGCAGCATTGGAAAATTGGAGACTGGACATTTTTGATGATCCCAATGGTAATGGTATTGCACCAGTTCGTATCGACGCAGTTACGGGTAAAGTCTACGTAGCAGATGTAAATGATTTTAATACAGAGCTAACCTCATCTTTTACATTCGATGTGTTAGTCAATAACGGCGAATTTGTGAGCGATCCGACACCGATTACGCTTAAGGTTATATTTGTCAATGAAGCACCTTCTTTTGAGATTCAAGAAAACATCGACGTATGTAATGTGGGTGAGGCGCTACAGATACCGATAACTAATATTAGTGCAGGTAAGGAAACAAGCCAAGAGTCAAATCTAAAACTAACGGTAAGTACACTTCAGAACTTCTTGTTTAGCGTTCCTGCGGATCCGAAGGAACGTAAATATCCGCGGATAGACACACTGGAAAATAACGACGTGGTACTACGTTTTCAACTTGTGGATGATGTACAGGGTTTAGTGCCTTTGGATATTACAATAGATGATATGGGTGGGACAGCGAATGGTGGAATCAGTACTTCTACAAAACGCGTTCTATTAAATATTAATTCTATTCCGGAAATACAGATCGTAGCTAATCCGTCCGAGCGCGTGTTAGAAAATAAGGAAGTCACGTTGTCGGTAACACCGGGCTTGCCGAATGGATATGCTTACCGCTGGTATAAGAACAATGAATTAATAGGGGAACAGCCGTATGTAGTTGTACAGGCCGAACAAGACGCACAATACAAGGTGGAAGCAACCTCATCGCTTGGATGCACAGTAGATGCATCGTATGAATTGGATGTCATTAGCCAGAATAATGACCTAAAATTGGAAATCAGCAACTTCCTTTCGCCGAATAATGATGGGATTAATGATTTCTGGGTTATCAAGAATTTGGATCTGTATACGCAGAATGAAGTCAGCGTATTCGACTCCAATGGAAATATCATATTTACGAAGCGAAACTACGCGAATGACTGGAATGGAGCATCCGTTGCCAGCAGGTTGGCCACAGGTGTATATTATTACAAAGTGGTGGTAGACGGAGAAGTATTTACAGGTAGTATTAGTGTAGTGAATTAACCTATAAACGGAAAGAAAAATTATGAAAATCGTTAATTATAGCTTTTTAATGTTATTATTTGTTGGGTCGATGCTCGGAGAGAGTTTCGCCCAACAATCTCCAATCATATCAAGCTACTTTCAGAATGACTATTTATTTAATTCGGCTCGCATTGGTGTAAACGGAACAAAGGCAATAGATGCCGCTATACGGATGCCGGTTGGTCAGCTCAGAGACGACATGAAAGAAAATTATTTGCATGTCATGTACGGTTTTGGCCGTAATGGAGTAGGCGCTGGATTCAAAACCAACCAAATAGGCGCATTTAACCTAACGGAGTTTAATGCTTCCTATGCTTTTCATATTCCTCTAGATGGCGATTCGAAATTCTTGAGTCTGGGTACGGGCATCAAATTTTTACGCGAGCAGATTAATACGGATAAAATAGTCGGTGATGTAAACGATCCAGCGATTGCGTATTACAATAATGATCCCAATCGCATGGATTTTAACCTGGGGTTGGCGTACACGTCCGACAACGTTGTTGTGAATCTTGCTGCAAATAATTTATTGAAAGAAAAGCACGAATTTTTATTGAATCCCGAGCCCTTCATGTACAGTAGCGTAAGGTACAACTTGTTGTTTGACGATGTGGTCGTTGCGCCGGTTGTGGCTTATCGAAGGCTATTAACTGAAGAAAATATTCTCGACTTCGGAACTGCAGTGGGTTTTAATAACCTATTTAATGCGTACCTGATGTATCATACTTCGAAAAACTTCAGTGCTGGGGTTTCTGCAAAGGTAAATGTTTTGCAGTTAAATGTTGGCTATACGACCACTACAGCAGGGGTGCAGGGTATAGGGAGACAGGGACTGGATATCGGACTGCGTTATGCCTGGTAGTTATTATTTCAGGATACCGCAGGATGGTGAAACCGGTTGCAATTTGTAAAATTGTATACCATTATAAAATGAACCGGATGTTATGATAAGATTGCCATACTATATAGAATATAATTAGAAACTAATCAAAGGAGCAGATAGATTTAACTCGAGTTAGCGGGTAAATTCGAATGTTTCCTATAACCATTTAAAGATAAATTTTTACACATGAAAAGACTGTTGATAGGTATCAGTGTGTTGCTGCTTCTCTTTACTTCATGCGCCAAACAGGAGCTGACTTCGCACTATGAGCGCCCCGATTGGTTGAGAGGAAACGCGTGGCAAATATTGGAAGAACGCGGAGAATTTACATATTTTCTGGACGGAGTTGAACGCGCTGGTTTCAGAGAAGTCTTAGAGGGGAAGACCATAGCGACCATATTTGCGCCAGATGACCAAGCTTTCCAAGCTTATTTTTCGTCCAAGAATATCTCCAACATCGGTCAGGTGCCAAAAGACGAACTGAAGAGGCTCATTGGATATCACCTCGTATATTACGCGTATGGAAAAGATATGCTTTTTGATTATCAACCTGGTGGGGCTGAAGGTTATGACAATATTAATGCAGGACTTTATTACAAGCATCGCTCGAGAAGTAGTAATCCCACTACGTCCGAGCTGGATAAGACAGATGGAAAAGTGAAAACCATTTTTCATAAGGATAGATTTCTACCGGTATTTTCACAAAAGCACTTTGATACAAAAAAGATCGATGCCGCAAGCAACTACGAGTATTTTTACGGTGCCGGATCGTGGAAAGGGGCGACAGGCTTTAATGTAAGCAATGCAGGTGTAAGTGAATATGCAATTCCTGCAGATAACGGGTACATTTATTTAGTCGACGAAGTTTTAGAACCTTTGAATACGGTATATGACGAGCTAGCCGACAAAGGAAACTACCGTGATTTTGTCGCGTTATATGATAAATTTCGCACGTATACATACGACGAACAAACTTCATTAAATTATGCCGCAGCAGGTGATTCACTGTTCCTTATAAGTCACAATGTATTGCCACCTATTGCATCGCAATGGTCGCACAATGGCGAATCTGGACTGCCTGATTATGCAAATTTAGGACAGCTTAGTTATCGTGCGTATAATGTTTTTGCCCCGAATAATGCGGCGTTACAAACCTTTTTCGATGCGTATTTTGCCGCTCATTATAACACGTTGTTTGATGTTGATATGTTGCCCATTGCCATGTTGATGTACAATCATGTGTATCAAGGAAGTGTGGTGTTTCCTTCCGAAATCGGGAAAAATCCAGATATTAAAACATCCTACGGTACCGCTATAGAATTTGATCCGCAGGCGGATGTACAGGACAAGGCTATCGCCTCCAATGGCGTATATTACGGACTTAATAAGGTGCTGGTACCCGACTTGTTTAGCAGTGTCACTGGACCAGCATTTCGTAATCCGAAATACAGGATGTTTATGTACATGCTGGCAAACACTGGTTTGACCCAGACATTGTCGAGTAGAAACATAGAATTTACCTTGTTTATTCCATCTGACGAAACACTTAAGGAAACGATTGTGGGCAGTAGCTATTTATTCTGGTCAGAAGGTAATCCCTTGGTCTTTGGCGATGAAAGCGTCATGGTGCAAAATGATGACGGGGTACTCGTGCCACTTTCTATCCGACAGCAGGAGGTTTTTCTGTCGGATCATATAGTCTATGGACGAATCAACTCTATGGCAGAGAAAAAGGTGTATCGTACGCGAAATCCGTTTACGTATGTATATACAGATAATGGAAGGGTTTATTCCTCTGCTACTTACAATACGTCCGATATTGATATCGCGACAACAAATATATCCGGCAACTGGTTTAATGGAATAGTCTACGAACCTAACATAAATCTACAATCGGATTCCCGTACGATTAAGAGTACTATTGTTGGAGCAGAAACGGCAGCTAATCCGTTGCATCAGTACTCCGAGTTTTCCAAGCTGTTGGCAAAGGCAGGTTTTTTAGAGGCGGGTAGAGCATTATCTTTTTTGTTTGGCAATCGTTTTATACTATTTGCTCCGGACAATCAAACGGTATTGGATGGTATTGTTTCTGGTACTATTCCGTCGGACAATGTAGAGTTAGCGGAATACTTAAAATCGTATTTTGTTTCTGTACCGGACAACTCTTTAGGAGATTACCCTTTCCCGGGTTTTGATGTGCAAGGTATATGGAATACATCCAAATCGATAGGCTATAATTTATTCCGGAAAATTGAACTTATAGACCATAATACGCACATGGAACTTAGAGATACGGATGGCAATTTAATCAGGATATCCGATAATCTGCCACAGTTGTTTAGTGATGGTGCTGTGTATCGAATTTCAGGACTGCTTAAAAGATAACCAACAATATTTTAACCTATTAAAAATAAGATAAATGAGGCTACAGATTTTAATTTTAGTTGCTCTTTCCTCTTTCATTTTTTCAGCTTTTGCTCAAAGCTCAAAAGTATTGATTGGTACTATTAGAGGAGAAAAAAATGCACCTCTACAAGGAGCCTCGATTTTTGTAGAGAACAAAGAAAATAGAAACTTGAAGGGTGCATCAACGGATGCGTTGGGGCAGTATCAAATAGAAGTTCCTGCTGGAGATGGGCTCACAATTGTGATAGCTTGTATTGGATTTAAATCTACTCGTATTCCCTATAGCGGGCAAGGATCCATTAATATCACATTGATCGTTGATGATCAGTCTATCGAGGAGGTAACCATCGTTCGGGAAGGTGGGGCAAAGAATGATATGGGCATTAGTTTTAGAAACCAAGTATCGGCTACAGAGCGGTTCGATATGAAAGAACTAGAAGCTATGCCTTTTGCTTCCATCGAAGCAGGACTACAGGGCCGTTTGGCCAATGTGGATATCATCTCCAGTGCAGATCCCGGAGCGAGAAGTTCGATTCGGATTCGTGGTACATCTTCACTCAACGGAAACTCCGAACCGCTGATCGTTGTGGATGGCATCCCTTATCCAACGTCGATCAACGATGATTTTAACTTTTCGACGGCCAATGATGAAGACTTTGGAGCCTTGATCAATATATCGCCTAATGATATCGAGTCCATAGAAGTATTGAAAGATGCGGCCGCAACAGCGGTATGGGGTTCTCGCGGAGCGAATGGTGTCCTGTTGTTTACAACCAAGAAAGGCCGTAAAGGGAAAACCCAATTCGCATTCTCCTCCAAGATTGACGTAAAGCGCGAAGCAGCGACCATCCCGATGTTGGATGGGGGGCAGTATGTGTCCATGATACAGGATGCGATCTGGAATACCGTCAACGACCTAGGCTATCAGGCGTCGACTGCTTATTTAAACATGTTGTACAATACCAATGAAATTAAATACGATCCCAACTGGAACTATTTCAACGAGTATAACCAGAATACAGATTGGACGGATCTAGTGACCCAGGTTGGTCACTTTGAAGATAATTCGTTGTCTATTAGTGGTGGAGGCGATAAGGCTACCTATCGGGTATCCCTGGGTTACCTTAACGATGTCGGTACAACTATCGGTACCAAGCTCAATCGATACAATTCACTGGTCAGCGTGAATTATAGATTTTCCAATAAGTTCAATATCAGTTCTGACTTGTCCTACTCACGGAGTATACAAAATAGCAATTGGACGGGGAAAGATGTTGCTAGTCCCAGAGGAATAGCAATGAATCGCATGCCTAATATGAGCCCATATGTCATCGATGAGTACGGCTTCTATTCGGATCAATATTTTACACCTCGGATTAATTTTCAGGGATCTTTCTTAGGTGAAAGTAAGTCGTCTATTTACAATCCTGTCGCGATGGTCAATGAGTCGATTAATCAGACTACAGGCGAGCAAGCCCGGGCGATCTTTAGAGCACAGTATAATATTTTGCCGTTTTTAAGCTATACCGGTACGGTTGGTTTTGACATCCGGTCAAACAAAAACAGAAAGTTCCTCCCACAATCGGTCACCGGAGTTATTTGGACAGACCCTTTCTTTAACAGAGGATCGGACCTGATGTCCGATGCCCTACACCTTAACACGGAAAATAAATTTATTTACAATAAGAATTTTGGTGAAGACCATAATATTGTCGGAACACAATTATTCCAGACCAATGAATCTCGAAGCTTTAGTTACGCTTCGGAGACATCCGGTAATGCGTCTGCATCTTTAAGTGACCCGACTGCCGGCGGGGCGGTCATTAGTATGGGATCGGGTAATTCCATGACCAGAAGTATGGGGGCTATTTCGAGTCTGTACTATGCCTATAAAAACAAGTATATTATTAACGGGATCTATCGTTGGGAAGCGAATTCGGCCATATCTGCGCAGCACCGCTGGAAGGGGTTCCCGGCATTCGGGGTCGCTTGGCAGCTTGGGGATGAAGAGTTTATGAAACAGTTTGATTTTCTTGATTTGGCCAAATTACGATTCAGTTGGGGGCAAAGTGGAAACGGTCCCACGGGTGCCTATACCTATATGGGTGTTTTTCAACCCATCACACCGGGTTATATGGATATGACAGCCATCCGCCCGACAAGAATACAATTGGATAATTTGAAATGGGAGACCATTACCCAAACCGATATCGGTATAGAATTATCTTTTTTTAAAGATCGTCTGCACTTCACGGGAGAAATCTACAACCGACTGACAACGGATCTTCTGAATAAGGATATTAAACTTCCTTCATCGACTGGTTTTACCGAAATGAAGTTTTATAATTCCGGAGAAATGGTCAACAAGGGTTGGGAAATCATACTCAGAGGAGATATATTTCGTGCTAAAGACTTTACCTTAAGTGCGAACTTGAATTTCTCGAGAAACCAGAATGAAGTATTGGAATTGCCGGACAACATGCAATTTGAAAATTATAATTTCGGAAATGGTAATTACGCCCACAAGGTTATAGAGGGCAATCCGTTAGGTTCATTTTACGGGTATAGGTATTTGGGTGTATATCAAAACGAAACGGAGACTTTCGCGCGTGATCTAAACAATAATGTCATTTACGACTTGATGGGGGAGGCCGTTTATATGCAGAATGGTAACCGTAAAGTCTATGCCGGAGATGCCAAATACCAGGATATGGATGGTAATGGCGTGATCAATCAGTACGATATTGTTTATCTGGGGAACGCGATGCCTTTATTCACTACTGGAGGAGGTATCGACATACGTTACAAGGCATTCTCACTGACGACATTCTTGCACGGCCGATTTGGTAACAAGGTTGTCAACGGTACACGGATAAGTGCAGAAAATATGCGAGGTGCCTCTAATCAGAGTACCGCAGTTCTTAGTCGTTGGCGTCATGAAGGCGATCAGACGGATATTCCTCGTGCACTTTATGATCAAGGGTACAATACCTTGGGATCAGATCGCTTTGTAGAGGATGCATCATTTGTAAGGTTGAAACAAGTGTCTTTACGCTACTCCTTTCCGAAGCCGTTTATCAACCGGTTTAATATTACACGTTTTGACGTTTTTTGTACCCTACAGGATTTATTTACCTGGACCAATTATTCCGGTCAGGATCCAGAAGTTTCCCTGTCGTCTAATATATACATGCTCAGTGAAGATAAAGCGAGTACACCCAGACCGAGACGATTTGCATTTGGTATTTTAGCTAATTTTTAATTTGTAAGCTATGAAGATAATTAAATATACAGTAGTCCTATTGGCCGTGTTGAGTAGCTCATGTAGCAAGTGGCTGGATCTCTTGCCAGAGAATGAACAGGTAACGGATAAATATTGGAACACGAAAGAAGAGGTGGAAGCTGTACTTGGATCGGCCTATGTCACCTTACAAAAATCGGTCAACCCCATGATAACCTGGGGCGAGGCCAGAGGGAATATGCTTTCCACCGGTGGCTTCATACCCGTAGGTTTGAACGATTTCAAAAATTTAAGGCTACTTCCTTCCAATGAAATGGTCAAATGGGGAGATTTTTACCAGATTATCAATTATGCCAATATGGTGATACGCTATGCGCCGGATGTAGTGGAGCGGGATCCCTCGTTTAACCCAGCCGTAATGAACTCGTTTTTGTCTGAGGCCTATTTCTTGAGGGGATTGAGTTATTTCTATCTGGTTCGTAATTTTGGGGAAGTTCCCCTGATCCTAGAACCGTATATGAACGATAGTCAGCGGTACGAAGTGAGGAAATCTTCACAGCAGGACATCTATAATCAAATCGTCCTTGATCTGACGACCGCATTGGAGAACAGCAAAGATATATGGCCGACCGTATGGGAAACCAAAGGTCGCTCTACCTCCAATGCAATTCATGCGACATTGGCCGATGTCTATCTGTGGACCGAAGAGTATGATAAAGCGATTTTTTCCTGTAATGCGGTACTCGAATCCGGACGTGTCGGGCTAATTGAAGGCGTGGTAAATGCACGTAACAATTGGTTTACAATCTTCAATCCGGGTAATTCGAATGAGGGTATTTTTGAAATCCAATTTGACTTTGCAAAACAGCAGACCAATAATTTTACAACTATTTTCGGTGCATCTTACAATTGGATTATCTCTCCTTATGGCTTGGCCCTTTTCCAGGAAAATCCGGAAGATATCCGTGGCCTACGTGCAACCTACGCAGCCGACCTCAAGCTTTGGAAATATATTGGTGCGGAGGGAAATACAACGATCCCGAGGCCTCAAAGCGATCAAAATTTTATACTGTATCGTGTAGCCGATATTTATCTGATGAAAGCGGAGGCACTGCTTATGAAAGGGGAGAGTTCCTATCCTGCCGCATTGGAATTGATTACAGCTGTCCGTTCCCGGGCACAGATCTCTAGACCGATCACACCAGGTTCCACGGAGCTGGAGATGTTAGCGTTATTGATGGACGAACGTGCGCGCGAGTTTGTGGGAGAAGGTAAGCGCTGGTACGACCTTTTGCGTGTTGCAAAACGTAATAATTATGCATATAAGGATTACCTTATCGATGAAGTTATGGAAGGGATGACGGGGGGATCTGCCCCAGTGGTACGCTCCATATTAATGAACGAAGATGCCCATTATCTGCCGATTCATCAGGATGAGATACGTTTCAACAGATTGCTGGAGCAGAACCCCTATTATGCACCTCTAAACTAAGTGAACAAGATGGAAAAATCAACAATAATGAAGAAGTCGCCACTGTATATGATTTTTTTTGGTATTCTGCTTTTGGCAAGCGCCTGCAAGGACGCCTATGAAGACAATACTTATATGGCGTATGAGGAAAAGCCAATAGCTTTATTGCTCAAAAGTGATCCCGATGGCAAGTATGCGCTGTGGGTGGAAATATTGGAAAAAGCAGATTTGTACAACACGTTGAACCTAGACCGTACATATACTTTTTTTGCGCCGACAAATGCCGGTGTAGAAAGCTATTTGCAAAAGCTTGGTCTTTCGTCTGTATCGCAGATGACCAAGGAGGACGCCAATTATCTGATCAAGTATCACTTGATACCTGGTGCTCAAATTGATTTGGGCCAATTCCAGAGCGGAGCGATCAACGATTTGAATGCGACAGATGATAACCTGTATATTGAATTTAGAGCGCTCGGATTGGAAGCGGTGTACCTCAACAGCGAATCCCGTATCAATGCTTTCGATATTAAAGCGACGAATGGCATTATACACGGTCTTGACGATGTGCTGGTGCCCTTGACAGCAACTATTTACAACCGGTTGGAAGATCCTAAATTTAGTATTTTTCGGGAAGCGGTGGTTGCGACAGGTCTGGATGAAATACTGAAGCGAGTATATACCGAGGCTGTGGATCAAAATGGGGAGCCTATACAGCAACGGTTTAGATATACCACATTTGCGGTTTCCAACAGTACTTTCGCAAAAGAAGGTATACACAGTTTGGAGGATTTGGTTCAAAAACTGGAAGTACCGAGTGGTTCAGATTATAAGGATACAGAAAATGACTTGAACAAATATGTAGCCTATCATATATTGGCACAACAGCGCTCTTATGCAGATTTGGGAGCCTATCCAGACGGCGTGTATACGACGAATTTTGAAACGATGGCAACCAATGAGTTGATAAAAGTGTCAGAAGGCCCGTCCGAGTTGGTCATTAATGCCACAGCAGATATGCAAAGTTATATCCAATTTGTCGAATTTAATATTGTCGCCAAAAACGGAGTCGTACATGAGGTAGACAATTGGATGCCGCTGTTTTTGCCGGAGCGTGTGCAGGTTATTTGGGAGTTTACAGATTATCCGGATATTGCAGCAAATGTAACACAATATAGAAATCCTACTTTGGGATCTCAGTACAATAAAACATTTGCAGCAAGCGAATTGACAAGCATAAAGTGGTCTACCATTCCAGAAACTAGGCCCGATGCATTGATTTATAGAAATCTACGACCAGCAGATCCGTTGTATCCGGCCACATTAAATAACGATTATTTGTTGGCTACGTTGGGAGAGTCCGGTTGGATCGAGATGAAATCTCCGGCTATAGTACGAGGCAAGTATCGGGTTACCTATGTATGGCCAAGCCCGCGAAATGCGACCAATACCGGGATTGTTTCGTTTATTATGGATAATCAGGAGATTTACCCAAGATTAGTGATCTCCAACACCTCGTCTGAGGCTAGGAGGACACAGGTGTTGGGTACGGTTGATTTCCCAGAGACAACATCGCATACATTTAGGGTATTATCATTAGATGGCAAATTAATTACGATGGATTATTTGCAGTTTGATCCGATTGATTAGTGAGATTTAAATTGAATGTTATGAAAAATATTATTTTGATCGTTGTCACTGTGTTTAGTATGGTGATGACAGCATGTCAAAAAAAGTGGGCAGACCATTATGATGTGACTGAGGGAAACGAAGTCGTTTCGCCCTTGAATTTGTTAGATTACTTGAAGTCTAAACCAGAGTATTCGACTTTCGTGAGCAAGTTGGTAGAGCATGGTCTAGACAAAGAGTTGGAGCGGGATCAAACATTAACAGTGTGGGCTGTGCCCAATGATAAGATGGTCGAGTTATCCAATTTAGGCTATGATGAAGATTATATTCTGAAGTACCATATCAATAACTTGGTGTTTGATAAAACCAAGCTTAAGACGGGGTTAAGGTTGATGACGTTAAATGGTAAGTACTTGACTATTGAGATTGATGGGGATGACGTGCACGTGAGCGATGGTACTATTGTCAAGGGGAACCAATTATGCCAAAATGGTGTTGTACATGAAATTGACCAATTGCTTAAGCCAGACGTGAGCATCTATGATTATTTGGAAGACCTTGGAGATAGTCATTCTATTATAAGGGATACGATTTTGGCAATGAATGACACGATCTTTGATCCTATCAATAGTATTCCGGTCGGTGTAGATCGACAAGGAAATACCTTGTATGACTCTGTATATGTTATTTCAAACCCTATTTTTCAGCGGGCTAATATTATGTCGGAATTTACACGTGTTACGATGTTCTTACCTAGTAATGATGTTATTGAGGATTGTTTTGAAAATTTAGGCGTACTATATGACCAATTTGGAAAGCAGTTTTTAAAGGCAGACTCTCAGATTGCTTACACCTGGATTAAGGAAGCCGTATTTTATAATACGCTAGTGGATAATTACGGAAACGAAGATCTAACCTCGGCCTATGGAAGATTGTGGAAACCGGATATACAAATAGCTGATCCGGATTATATGCGAATGAGTAATGGCCGAATCTATAATATTACAAAGTTGAAAATTCCGAATAATGTCCATATCTCCATGATTAAGCAGCTGTTTCATTACTACGAGTATGTTCCCGAAGCAGAAAGGCCTAATCTCTTTACGTCTACTAATATAACGAATATAGTGCTTAGGAATGGGCCTACTGTTAATTTTCCAAATCTTGGGATCACCGGTTTTACCTACAGAATGCTTGAAATTACCGGTACGGCAGGAGATACGCGCACAGCTTTAGATTTTACAGCAATTATGCTGGATCGTAATGAGGCAGGCGAAGTTGGGTATAAGATCGTTGAGGTTCCTCCAGGAGAATACAATCTGTATATGGGTTTTGAATCATCTGGGCATCCGTATATGAATATATACTTTAATGATGTGCTGGTGCGATCCGGACTGAATGTCTCCCAGTCTAATCCTTGGAATTTTGATAGAAATACCAATACGACACCTGGTGTGTCCAACCATAATGGTTGGGGAGGATTAGTTGGAACTGTGAACGTTGAAGGAGATGGAATGGCTTCTTTCCGTATAAAGATGGAGTATGAGTTAGGAACACCTATACGTCTGCGACCTTATCACTGGACCTTAGTACCAACAGCAAATAATTATTAACCAACTTTTTAAGTAAGTTTATGAGAAATAGAGCTAGAGGCTTATATAGATTAATGTTAACTTCAACAATAGTATTGGGTTCGCTGCCCATATTTGCACAGACTATTATTTCAGGTAAGGTTTTGAGCTCATATGACAAAGCACCTATTCCTAATGCGGTAGTTAGTATAGTCAATACATCGCACAACACACAGACCAAGGCAAACGGAACTTTTCGGTTTGAGGATCTGGAAACTACTCCCTCCACGATCAGGGTCTGGAGCCCAGGATATTACGAGGCTATTGTTGAGGTTTTGGGGCGTACTGAATTTGAAGTGACCTTGATTTCTGAAGGCCGGATCAAGTACGACAATGTCATAGATGGAGCCTTTTCAGAGAAAAATAGCGCTTATCTGCAGAATACAGACTACCGGCCGGGAGCTGTAGGTCTTGAAAATGTGTTGCTCGGCGAGATGGCCGGCCTTCGTATCACGAATAAAAGTGGAATGGTTTCCGAAGGAGCAACCTTTAATTTTAGAGGTGTACGTTCCTTTGAAGCAGACAACTCACCTCTGATCGTGATTGACGGGATACCTTTTATACCGGATGCGACCAATTCGCCGATAATAGGTGCGTATTCACGTGGAATATTAAACGCGATCAATGTCAATGATATAAAAAGTGTGCGTTTGCTCAAAGGTGCGGATGCAGCGCGATACGGTTCGTTAGGTTCCAACGGCGTGTTGTCCTTGGAAACCTCTTCTTCATTGGATCTGCAGACCGTGATCGAGTTTAAAGGAAGTTATGGCGTCGCACATAATTTTAGGACTATTCCGGTATTGGGAGTGAGTGATTACAAAAGTTATTTGGGCAACGTAGGGATGACGGAGTACGATGATATGGGACAACTCCTGAATAATTTTCCTTTTCTTCGTGATGATCCAAACTATTATTACAATTACCTCTATAATAATACAACGGATTGGCAGGACCTCATTTATAGAAATGCCTTCGTCACTGACAACCACCTGCGTGTAAAAGGAGGAGACGCAGTTGCAAAATATGATCTTTCGCTCGGAGTATTGAACCAAAACGGGGCACTGGATCAGACCAAAAATACGAGATACAGTACCCGTATGAATGCGACAGTTGCTTTGGGATCTAAGTTTGATCTGAATGCTGCAATGGGCTTGACCTATGCAACTGCGAAGTTACAAGAGCAGGGTATATCAAAAGAAACTAACCCTATGTTGGCGGCCATGTACAGGGCACCGGTGTTGAGCCCGTATAAGAAAGATCCGGATAACAACCTGTTGCCGGACTATGATGCCATAGGGTACTTTGGGGTCACCAACCCTGTGGCGCTGTTAAACGACGGAAATGTGAACTCGGATATATACGATATATTTGTCAATGCAAACCTGATCTATAAGGCCTCGGCGAACTTGAGGTTTACCGGTACAGTGGGGTTGTTTTCTAACTATACCAGACAAGCTCTTTTCGTGCCGGGATTATCGAGCGGAACAGTGGCTCCCCTGGAAGAAGGAATCGCCCTCAATACGTCTAGGGCAGGAGAGGGACAGACCTCCAATCTTTTCCTAGGGATGAATGCAATATATGACAAAGCATATGAACGCGATGTCTGGCAGATCGGTGGCGGTATTCAGTCGATCATGAACGCACAGGAGTATGATGCGGGTTCGGGGCGGAATACCAGTTCAGATTTTTACAGAACATTAAACTATACGAACGCCGCGGGAAGGATGTTTTGGGGGTACAGCGAAAAATGGAACTGGTTAAGTTTCTATGGATTTTCCAGTTACAACTTTAGAAACCTTGTAAAGGTTGATGCTTCCCTGAATGTGGACGGTTCTTCCGTGTCGGGCAATACGGCCAATCGCTTCGGCCTATTTCCTGCGGCGGATGTATCTTTCCTGATAAATAATTATGGAGGGATTAAAGATGCCGAAGGTATCAATAGCCTGATTCTGAAATTGGGCTACGCCAAAACAGGAAATAGCAGGTTTTCCTCGAAGCTCTCCAAATCTTATTATTCCAGTCAATTGTATCGGCAGTTGGCAGGTATTGTCGTGGGTAATATCCCAAATACCGGAATTCAATGGGAGGATAACCAAAACATGCAGGCAAACCTTATCTTTTCGGGTTTTGACAGAAGGCTCAACCTAAATGTCGGTTATTATTATTCAAAATCATCAAACCTGCTGAATATGTTTCCAGTCTCACCTGTCGCTGGCATCGATCGAGTCTACATCAATGGTGGGCAGATCGATAATAATGGATTGGAAGTAGATTTGAACCTTTCTGTATTGGATAATCGGACTTGGTCTTTAGCCATTGGCGGAAATATTTCCACGCTCAACAGTACGGTTAAGCAGCTTGTCGGAAACCGTTCCCTCATTATCGATCAGCCCGATGATGTGCAACGTATTAATATGGTCGGACAATCTCCGTTTTCTTTCTACGGATATGAATTTAAAGGCGTTATTTCGAGTGAGGCAGAAGCACAAGCGCATAACCTGACGGATTTCAGAAACCAACCTTTTGAGGCGGGAGATGCGCTGTTTAATGATGTCAATCAGGATGGTGTTATCGATAAGCAGGATAAACAATTGTTGGGTAGCAGCTTGCCAAAATTGTTTGGCGGAGGATCGATCAATTTGCGATACAAACAATTCAATCTTCAGGGGTTTATGAGCTACAGCCAGGGCAATCGCATGTATAACGGACTCCGTAAGAGTTTGGAATCGCAAGATGGTTGGGCTAACCAATCGGAAGCAACCTTACGGAGGTGGCAAGCTGATGGACAAGTGACCGATATCCCGAGAGTACAGTACGGTGATCCGATGGAAAATGCAAGATTTTCAGATCGCTGGATAGAAGATGCATCCTATTTGAGATTGGAAAATTTGATATTCTCTTATAGTGTCTCCAAAAGTAGGATCAAAGCATTGCGTAATTCAGAATGGTATATAGCGGGTGAGAATTTATTTACATGGACCAATTACCTGGGGCTGGATCCGGTGACCGAATATGCCAATCAGGTAGCCTATACAGGCTTGGATTATGGTAAGATCGCTTTGCCAAGAACATTTAGAATCGGTGTGAACATTAAGTTATAGGACGTAGTTTTATGAGAAAGAAATATATAGTATACGGTTTATTAATAGGAATATGTAGTTTGTCCAGTTGTAAAAAATTCTTCGAAGTGGATACCAACGATATCCTATTGGAGGAGAATTATGTGGGTGAAGCGAATGAGTTGTATTCTGGCTATATCGGTGTTGCTTCCAAAATGCAGGCTATTGCCGATCAGACTATTTTCCTGAGCGACCTGCGGTCGGATTTTTTAGAACCTACCCAAAATGCACCTCAGGATCTATGGGATATCTACAATTTTAAAGAAAGCAGAGGCAACGAATTTGCGAATCCCAGTCCTTACTACGATTTGATTGTCAATGCCAACAACTATATTGACAAGGTGGTTCAATACCGCAAGGAAAATCCTAAGGTAATCGAAGAATCGGATTACAGGGCATTGATTTCGGGAGCCATTCGTTTTAAGGTTTGGACCTATCTGACCATTGGAAAGCTGTATGGAAAAGCAGCTTATTTTGACAATCCTAATCTGACGCTTGAGGACATAGGTGCTATTCCTATGATCACGTTAGACGAGTTGATACCCCGGTTACTATCCTTAATGGAATCAGGAGTTGACGGTGTGAATGGCTTGTACGAAACGAATTGGGCTAATATTCTGTTTCCGGGGATACCAACCAACCAACAGGATTTAGTGTGGAATATGATCTGTCCTTCACCGATGCCGCTGTTGATCGAATTACAATTGTGGGCTGGACAATATGATAAAGTGGTGGCAAACGGGATGAACTTTATTTATGATAACGGGAGCGGACGTTACAAGATAAGCAGTGACGACTATAATGCAGAATGGATTCAGGTATTTACGCGTGATCCGATAACAAGAACGCGGGTCTTGATCAACATTGTTCCTTATGATTACGAACGTAATCAAACGAATAGATTGATTAAATATTTCTCGAACATCCCACCTTCGGTTTATTATTTAAGACCGTCTCAGGTCTCCATGGATAGGTATGCCCGACAGTTACGTGCGGATGGACTTAATTTGGGGGATCAGTATAGAGGAGAAAATTTCACCTATTTTTTGCAGAATGGGGATTGGGTGGTTCGAAAATATTCCAGAGACAGGGAGACTCCTTCGGAGATTTATAAGAATAATGTCCATGTCACGATTTACAGAGATGCAGATGTACATTTCTTTGTGATAGAGGCGCTTAATCATTTAAGCTTATTCGCAGAAGCTGAAGCTCTCTTAAATAGTGGCATTAGTACATATCAGGATTTGAATGCTGGTAATCTGAGAGATCCCTTTGCAGATCCCTTACAGACTGCTCCACTTAGAAGAAACTGGGGAATACGCCGTCGTGTCAATATGTCTGCGGTCTACCCAGCTGGGATAGCTAAACCAGGACAAGGCAGCACGGCAGCGGATACCACTGCTTACAAAAAGGCATTGGATAAGCTTATTGTCGAAGAAACATTGTTGGAAAGTTCGGGTGAAGCAAAACCTTTCTTTGCTATGGTACGGATTGCTAAGAGATGGCAGGATAATTCCATTGTAGCAGATATCGTATCCAAAAAGTACAGTGGTAGGGAAGAAGAAATCCGTAATTATCTGATGACCGAAAGCAATTGGTTTATTAATTATCCGTTGGATTAGCTTTTTGTTTAATAAAACGATGACAAGATTTCCAAGGTACCCTTGATTATTTATTCATTATTATAAAACCTTAAAACAAAAAAGTATGAGAAAAATTATGTTTAGTATCCTATTTTTATGGATCAGTACCACCGCATTTGGACAAAGTATGGATTGGGCATATTTTGCCTCGCATCCAGGAGTCAGCTATGCTGATGATACGAAATTAATCTACGAAAGTACAGACGGTCTACTAAAAGTTACGTATGAACTAAAACAAATCAATGGTGACAACATTTTGTATTATGACATACAGCTCACTCCTCTGCCTGGGGATCCCATAACATACCTTCAATATTTTGGGTATAGTGAGGGTTCTATATATGAGGAACAACCACATACTCCTTTTTGGGATGACTACGATGGAGCACCGTTATCGGGTAGTGTAATTCTCAACCAAGGCGACCCTGAATATTTTCACCTTGGTGTTGGGGTTACTACAGCTTCCAATATAGATCACTACTTTGGTTTTTTTCCTATCTATTATCCAAACTAAGAAACCCCTTACCAAGGTTAGGGCAGTCGATTAGGGAGCTCTCATTACTTATCTTAATCGCTGAACTAACCGTTGCTTCATAAAGAAAACATTCACCATTGTAACAAAACATTCTTGTTACAATGGTGAATTTTAATCTATTTTAAGATTTTTATCCCCTAATTTTTAAATGTCACATCTATAGGTAGTAAGCTTTGTTTTATTTATTGTATTAAGATTAATCGGCGCTAAGTGCTGCGGTTTTATGCCGGTCTATTTCAGGATGGCACAGGATGCATATTAGCTAAGAATAGGATTATTTTTGTTCTCCACCCAAAAATGGGGGGATATAGTAAACCTATTTATTTATATCAATATAGAAGCCGATGCTAATTACAAAACGAATTATCTTAGTGAGTCTGCTGTTCTTCAGTTTTCTAACTACTAATGCACAAGGGAATATTGACGTAACAGGAATTGTTACCGATCAGAACAATACGCCTTTAAGCGGCGTAACCATCACCGTCTCCAACAGTACCACGTCTGCACAGACCGATGCAGCGGGTATGTATAAAATTTCTGTTCCAAGAACAGCAACATTAACGTTTAACTATCTCGGTTTCGAACCGCAACAGGTTCCAGTCAATAATCAAGCTAAAATTAACATCCAGTTAACGGGCAGCATCAATGTAATGGACGAGTTAGTCGTCATCGGGTATGGTACAGTTCGCAAGCGCGATCTCACGGGCGCGGTAGGATCTGTCAAAGGTGATGATATACGCAATCTACCGGTTACCTCTGCAGCTCAAGCATTAACCGGCCGGGTAGCAGGAGTAAGCGTTGTCACGCAAAGTGGGGCGCCGGGAGCTGATATCAATCTGAATATACGTGGTGGTACTTCCTTAACCAGCGAGACTACACCTCTTTACGTGGTCGATGGATTTGTTATGGACGATGGATTAACGCGTATCGATGTAAATGATATCGAGAGCATGGAGATTCTAAAAGACGCATCTGCTACTGCGATCTATGGTTCTCGAGGTTCCAATGGCGTTGTACTCATCACAACAAAATCAGGAAAGGCTGGTCGTACGAATGTAGACTACAACACATATTATAGCTTTGAGGGCTTGAGTAAAAAGCTGGACTTGCTTAATGTAGAAGAATATGTAAAATACCAATATGAATTGCAGACTTTAGGTGGTAGACAGCCTGATTTCGCTACTGGTTTTGGAGGTGATGTCGATGCACCGGATTTTGCTAGTGGTGCTTATGCTCGTATCCAACGCGATTACGCTAATAGGAAAGGTGTTGATTGGCAGGATGCTGTGTTTGGAGGTCAAGCCTTGTTAAACGTCCATAATGTGAATATTAATGGCGGTAACGAGAAGACGAAGTTTATGTTATCCTACAATAATACGCATCAGAATGGTGTCGTTGCGAAGTCTGGAATGAGCCGTAATTCTGTTCGAGCGAGGATAGATCACGAGATCATTCCAGGGCTTAACGTAGACTTCAATTCTATGTTCCAGAGCCAGCATGTTGAAGGTGGCCGCTCGCTCGGAGGGATGCTCAAGATGGCGATTCTACAACCTGTGACGGGAGGTACGCGTTTCACGGATGAGCAGCTGCTTAATGAGGATTTAGGCGAGGAGCTACAGCAGTTGAATTCACAATACGATATTTTTAATCCGATTATTACCAACGATGCGCGTAGTCTGAATGCTTACGAACGTGTAGCCAATATCAACGCCGGGTTTACAGCGAAGCTCTTCAAGGATTTCACTTGGCGTGGTACAGGGAGCTATCAGTGGTGGCAAGACCGTAATACCTTTTGGGATGACGGACGTACTGCCGATGCGCGAGCAAATTTAGGTCCTTTTGGCGATATCAAAAATGGAGAGAAATACCAGTGGCAGGTGACAAACACAGTGTCTTGGCTGAAAGATTTCGGTAAACACAACCTTAACCTGTTGGCTGGACACGAAGTGATGTACCGGCAAAATATGTCCCTTAAGCACAAATATTTTCTGTTTCCTTCCAATAATTTTGGTTTGAACGACGTATCGCTAGCCGGACGTACGGAGCGTGCAGAAACGGAAGAAGGACGTTATGGAATTGTATCTGTATTCGCAAGGGCAATCTATAATTATGATAACCGATATTTGTTTACCGGTACTTTACGTCGGGATGGTGTATCGACTTTCATGCCAGGTAGGCAGTGGGGGAATTTTCCGTCAGCCTCCGCAGCATGGAATATTCATAACGAGCAGTTTATGGAAAATGTTGATTTTTTTGATCAGCTAAAGGTCCGGGTAGGATATGGTACGACCGGGAATGACAAAATTGGAAATGTACGTTATGCAACGCTCTACGGACCGACGATAGTGGCGATAAATAATGAGATGGCTACAGGTCTTAGACCAGGTGACATCGTGGGAAATCCGCTATTGATGTGGGAGAAAACACAAACTACAAATGTGGCAGCTGATATCTCCTTTTTCAATAACCGGGTCAATGTTACTGCGGATTTTTATAATAACAGGTCATCGAATCTTCTTTTAGAGGCTGAAATCCCTACCTCTACCGGATATCGGTTTCAATATCAAAACGTTGCGGTGCTTAGAAATAGAGGAGTTGAATTGACCTTAGGAACAACCAATATCCGAAATGATCATTTTCAATGGAGATCCAATTTGAATATGACCTTTAACCGTTCTCTAACACAGTCACTCACTGGAAGTGCGGGTAGTGACTATTTACAAAGAGATGTCGATTCGCGAGCAATATTTCGTACGTATGTCGATCAATCTGTTGGAAAATTCTTCGGGTATAAATATGATGGTGTGTATACAACAGATGATTTTATACAAAATGGTGACGGCTCCTATACCTTAAAAGACGGTGTGGCTGCTTTGAAAGGGAAGAACCGTGCCACGGTAAAACCGGGAGATGTAAAGTATGTTCCTACTGCTGACGAAATGGATTCTGATGGTAACCCGGTTTGGTCGACCAATGACCGAACGATTATAGGGAACCCCGAACCAAAGTTTTTCGGTGGATTTAACAATGAATTTATCTATGGGAATTTCGATTTGAGCGTGTTTTTGAACTTTAGTTATGGCAACCAAGCGTTTAATATGAATACGCAACGCTTCATGGGACCATATCTTCCAAATCAGAATTCCTTAGGACGTATGGCAGATCGTTTCACACTAATCGATCCTGCCACGGGTGCGGAGACGATGAATTTGGCTAGACTGGCTGAGCTAAATCCGAATCAGCACGATAAAGATCAGGTTTGGAGCTTAAACTCCACTAATAGTATTGCTGTTTCAGACGCACTAGATTACTATTTGGAAGACGCATCGTTCTTAAGAATAAACAATATTACCTTGGGATATACCCTACCCGGTAAAGTCTCCCAACGTGCCTTTATAAATAGGCTGAGAGTTTTTGTTACCCTTAATAATATACATACATTCACGAAATTCAGTGGTTATGATCCGGAAGTTTCAGCGACTGGTTCGATACTGACTAGAGGTGTCGATAATTCGGCATATCCACGGGCAAAAAGTTTTGTTGCCGGTTTGAACTTGACATTTTAAATATTGAATCATGAGAAAGAAATTAGTAATATATATCATAACAATAGGTGCAACACTGCTCAGTTCGTCCTGTCAAAAATGGCTAGATTTACCTTCACAGAGTGATTTCGATAGTTCAACTATCTTTGAAAATCCAAGTCGCGTTGAAATGGCGCTGTTAGGCGCTTACACGAGTACTTCCAATCAGGAGTTGTACTACCAATTTGGAATGGGCACCGACGAAGCCTTTTCTACCGAGGGCGAGACAAATTCAAAGAACATGGTTTCTAATTATGTTTACAATCCATCTACTACACCAACGTCGACATATACTACTATGTATTCGGGCGTTGAGCAGGTAAATGTACTCATTAAAGGAATCACCGCCATGGATGCTACGGACGTAGAGCGATCGCAGCTTAATATGCTATTGGGAGAAGCATATGCCATACGTGCGAAAAATATGTTGAATGTAGTGCGATTTTTTGGTGACGTGCCTTATCCCTTGGTTCCTGTAGTGGACGCGGAAGGCTTTTCGTCATCCCGTGTAAATAGAGATATCATTTTGGACGGCTGTATTTCGGATCTGCAACAGGCAATTGAGTTGTTGCCATGGAAAAGTGCTTCGGGATTATCATCGGAGCGTATTTCCAAAAATGCCGCCTATGGATTACTCGCAAGGGTCGCTCTTTACGCAGCGGGATATTCCTTACGATGGGATTTAGATTCTTATTTACCAGGAACGGTCAAATTAGGTACACGTTCGGATCCTGTACGCGTGCAGGAGCTGTACCAGATTGCCGCCGATGCTTGTGAACAAGTTATTACGCAGGGCGGACACAGTTTATCGCCAACCTTCGAATCGGTATTCCGTGACGTGACGAATAAGCGGTATAATAACGAAAGTATTTTAGAGTATGGACAGGAAGGCCCAGATCGTAATGAGTTGCGCAATGGCTATACCAACGGTATTTTTGTGCACACCCTTTCTGTGGTCAAAAAATCACAACCAGCCATGGCGGTAATTCCGACATTGTATTTCGAGTTTGACAATGGCGATACGAGACGCGATGTCACGATTAGCAATTATTCCATTACAGCTGAAAACGGATATCAAATGAATACCTATGCCAACCACACCATTGGGAAGTATCGGGCGAACTGGGGCGCAGAATTAGGGCCGAGAGAACACCAACGTAATTTCAACTGGATCGACCTGCGTTACTCAGATATTCTATTGATGTATGCCGAAGCGGCAAACGAATTGAATAATGGACCCACCGCGCTGGCTAAAGAACGGTACGAAGAAGTCCGGTTGCGTGCTTTTAATAATAATCCGGATTTGATCGGTGAGACGCCTTCGGACTACGAAGGCTTTAGAAACGCGATTATTCAGGAACGCAAACTAGAACTGGCTTTTGAAGGTTGGAGACGAACCGACCTTATCCGCTGGGGCATATTATTCGAAAAATTGACAGCTACTAAGAACGATATCCTGGCATTGGCGCGGCAAGAGGGAAAATATGCTAATGTACCGCGGTTCCGTGCCTATCAAATGGACGCTGTAGCGAAACTGGCCGATCCGACTGTAGCTATACCTTTTCAGGGTTTTGTTTCTGCGCCTACTACGCAAGAGCGCGCTACATTAGAAGGAGATGGTTATACCATATTGGACATGTATGGTCGGAACGCTGCATTCTTTGCAAATTCATTTACGCCTACAGAGGTTTGGGTAACTAATATTTATCGTGGATTAGAAAAAAATAAGGTGGAACTGTTTCCGCTGAATACGCAGACCATCGATGCTAACCCCGGTTTAAGGGGGCAGCAACATCCTTTGTACNANTSTNCGTGATAGATACATTGAAGGGTTATATTAGTTTATTTCTGTTAATGGTTTGTTCGGCTTCGCTCGGGACCGCACAAACCATTAAGTTACCTGCTGTTATTTCTAATAACATGGTACTCCAGCAGGATACTTCTGTTCTTATTTGGGGATGGAGTGGGGTAGGCGATACTATTCGTATAGCGGTTTCTTGGGATCAGGAAACCGCTATGGCGGTAGCGGATGCCGAAGGGAAATGGCAATGCTACATAAATACCGAGAAGTCTGACGGAGAAGCTCATACGCTTCGGTTATCCAATGCATCGGAGGAAATTTCTATATCCAATATCTTATTGGGCGAAGTCTGGCTCGCATCCGGACAATCCAATATGGATTTTCCGATGTCAAAAGGTGCTACTTGGCGGAGTGGTGAGTTGCATGAAGCCGAAGCATTACGGGATGCTCACTATCCATCCATCCGTTTTTTTCGGGTGAAACAATCCATTTCGGACACAGCAAGAATGGATTGCGAAGGCGAGTGGGTTATCTGCAATGCAAACAGTATCCAGGATAAATCTGCTATCGGATTTTATTTTAGCCGAGAGTTGCATCAGCATCTCCAAGTTCCCGTTGGCCTGATCCAATCTACATGGGGAGGTACACCGGTTGAGGCCTGGACAGCCGGAGAAATTATGAAAGGCAATCCGCTGTATGCTGGATTTCAGCAAAGTGAAGTAGGACGGTCTACAGACAATAAATCGTCTGCGGTTCTATGGAATGCGATGATCCATCCCTTGAATCAATATGCGATTAAAGGCGTAATCTGGTATCAGGGCGAATCTAACGTGAAACGTCAGGACGCCTACGCGGAGATGTTTGCAAATATGATACGGAATTGGCGGGATCACCGAAGAAATAATGCGCTTCCGTTCTACTTCGTGCAACTGGCACCCTATAAGGGTACTACGCCTGAAATTCGTGAAGCGCAATATCTTGTTGCCGAAAAGCTGGATCAGGTGTTGATGGCCAGCACGACGGATGTAGGCGATTCGACGGATATACATCCGCGGAATAAACGGATACCGGCTGAGCGATTAGCTAAAATTGCCCTGGGCAATCTGTATGGGGAATCAACGGTATGGATGGGGCCAACGTATCTATCCCACGAGGTGTTGCCTAAGCAGATACAGGTTACTTTTGAGGCGCATGATCCGCAGGGCCTGCAACAGGCTGAGGGGATTTCTGGCTTTGAAGTAGCCGGCGCCGATAGGATATTTTATACCGCAACAGTGAAGGTAACGGGGATGAACATTGTTCAGCTCTCTTCGGAATCGGTAGACCGCCCTCAATATTTTAGATATAGCTGGAAGAATTACAATAAAGCTACCTTATATAATGTAGGGGGAATCCCTGCTTTACCTTTTAAAAATGATTAGTATGAAAATGAAATTGTTTGCACTTTTACTATGGTGTTTATTCCTGTCTGGGGCGATCTCCGCTCAATCGATAGGCATCCAGTTCGCAGATTCAGAAATGAATCGGTTTCCAGAAGCTTGGCAACTGGATCATGGCAAAAGACTCTATTTTGGATATGCACAAGGGTTAGGTTGTTTGGCGATGCTAAAAGTTTGGGAACAGACGGGAGAGCAGAAGTACGTTGATTACGTAGAAGAGTGGGCCGATACGATTATTAACGAGCGGGGAGAGATTCACCTGTACAAAGTGGAAACCTATAACGTGGACTATATTAATCCGGGAAAAATTTTGTTTTCCTTGTATAAGGAAACCGGAAAGGAAAAATATAAATTAGCTATTGAGCGTCTAATGGATCAACTAAAGCGGCATCCACGTACATTGGAAGGAGCTTATTGGCACAAGTTGATTTATCCGCATCAAGTGTGGTTGGATGGGGTGTATATGGCGGCACCATTTGTGGCGCAATATGGTCAGTTCACGAAAGATTCTACATACTATGAGGATGCGATTAATCACGTCTTAATCACCGCTAAACATACGTTCGATCCCGCTACGGGTTTGTATTATCATGCCTGGGATGAAAGCAAGAAGCAACAATGGGCAAATCCCAAAACCGGACAGTCGCCTAATTTCTGGGGACGAAGTATTGGCTGGTGGTATATGGCGTTGGTCGATGTGTTGGATTACATTCCCGAAGATTACCCGAGAAGAGATAGCGTAGTACAGGTTATCCAAGGCTTAGCGAAAAGCTTAACGAAATATCAAGATAAGGACGGTCTTTGGTGGCAGGTGCTGGATAAGGCAGGGGCGCCCAAAAATTATCAGGAAGCCTCTGTGAATAGCATGTTTCTCTACGGCTACAGCAAGGCAATCAATAAAGGTTATATCGGTAAGGAATACGAAAGCGTTGTAAATAACGTCTTCGAAGGGATAAATACGAAACTGATCCGGAAGGATGGTAATAATCTTACGTTGATTCAGTGCAATGCTGTCGCGGGATTAGGAGGGCATCCTTATCGGGATGGGAGCTATGAATACTACGTGAACGAACGGGTTCGTGAAAATGACTCGAAAGCAACGGGACCTTTTATCATGGGATGCCTCGAAGCCAAGAAATAATAAAAAAAACTCCGGATTTATTTTCGGAGTTTTTTTTATTACTTTTTAGAAGGTTGTAACGGATATTCTTTCATAATACCCGATATGATTTTAGGTAAATCATTAATCGCCTTTTCAGGGATTTCTACCTCTCCAGTACCTCGTGCTTGCCAGATCACGCCATTGCTTTTACGGTCTACGGCTTCCAATATGATATGTGCGTAGCGTACTTTTTCTTTGGCAACAGGATAGGAGTAACCCATTCCCATTCCCCAGCCTCCATAGAAACCCCAGGGTCTGTACCAGCCCCATGGGCCGCCCCATCCCCATGCTCCACCGCCCCAAGCATTTCCGTAAACCAGTCTGCTTTTATTGTTCACAATGGTAATATATCGAAATAATATATCCGGATTTTCTTTGGAATAGGTTAATCCTCGAGCTTCTAATTCTTTATTTGCCGTCGTCAGAATATTACTTTTCGCAATATCGTTATTAAAATAGTCTTTGGATAGTGAGTCCACTGGAGGCAACCAGCCGTACGTTCTATATTGGCTAAAATCTAGATTTTGCACGCGGGTGGTGTGGTACTTCTGGGAAGAACATGAACTCACGACGATCAGCGCCAGACACGAAACAAAAAATAATAACTTTTTCATATGATATATATAAATAATAACTAGCAACGCTTTCTTTTACCCCGTCATCCCGACAACAGGAGGGATCTAAGCACTTTGTTTTATCATCGCGATAGATGCCTCGTATCCTCGGCATGACAAAGCAACGCTTTATACTTTCTTTTTAATTAGACAACCGTTTTTTGTAAAGGTTTAACGCTAAAATGGATATTTTGCAACTAATGGCATTGACCTTCCGACACCAAAAGCCTTGGGACTTACCCGGAGTATCGGCGGCGACTGAAATCGTTTAAATTCGGCGTTGCCTAACATGCTGACAATGCGTTTAACCAAAGATTCCTCAAATCCTAATTTAATGACCTCACCCCCGGATTTTTCCAATTCAACCAGTTGATACAAGACAGCATCCAATAGCTCATATGGAGGCAGAGAATCGGAATCTTTTTGCCCTGGTCGTAGTTCTGCTGAAGGCGGTTTTACGATCGTATTCACAGGGATGATTTCGTCATTACGATTTATATATTCCGCGAGTTCATAAATCTGTGTTTTATATACGTCTCCGATTACAGCTAATGATCCGGCCATATCGCCATATAAGGTGCCGTAGCCAACAGCAGATTCGCTCTTGTTGGAGGTATTTAGTAGAATGTGCCCGAATTTGTTGGATAGTGCCATCAGTAGCGTTCCACGTGTACGTGCCTGTATATTTTCTTCCGTGATATTGGGCTGTAAGCCGGTAAAAGCATCGCTTAAGGTGTTTTCAAATGCCGATGCAATGTCTTTTATGGGTAAGATAAGATGTTCGCATCCGGTATTATGTACCAGATCAAGCGCATCTTTCAGTGAATGGTCGGAAGAGTAGATGGAAGGCATGAGTACGGCTAATACATTCTTGGCTCCCAATGCTTCGACGGCTAATGCCGCTACTATGGCCGAATCTATCCCGCCTGATAAACCCAATACCGCTTTCCGGAAACCGGATTTTGAGAAGAAATCTTTCAAACCAAGTATAAGCGCATCGTGGATTAGGGCGATTTCAGTAGCTTCCGGTTTTTCTTCGTGTTTTTCCACGGCTTGCAGGTTGCCCTTGTCAAACACGACATATTGAATGTCTTCTTCAAATTTCTTCAATTCCGTTACGATCTCTCCGTATTGATCCAGCGCAACCGAACGCCCATCAAAAATGATATCGGCGTGCGCACCGATCTGGTTGACGTAGACGAGCGGCGCATGTGCTTTGAGTACATTACGCTGCAATACATTTATCCTGTTTTTGAAATGGGTGTAGGAGAAAGGAGAGGCCGCAATATTGATAATTAAATCAGGCGTCTCCTGTGCAAGTTCACTCATCAAATCACCTACATAAGAGTTATCTCCATCATCGTCCCACAGATCTTCGCAAACAGTTAATGCGACTTTTAAATCGCCCATTTGAATACAACGTAGGTTGTCGTTGGGTTGAAAATAACGATATTCATCAAATACATCGTAATTTGGTAAAAGAGATTTTTTATGAAAATTTACGACCTGTCCCTTGCTGATATAAACCGCGGCATTGAATAAGTTTTTCCCTTCTCCGGTCGTGTTTTTCAACGGTGCACCGATTATACAGTCAATATCCTCACAATGTGCCGCAATGAGGTTTATACTACGGTTGCATTCTTCCACAAAAGCGGCATTTTGTAAAAGGTCTTTGGCAGGATATCCGCCGATGGCCAATTCGGCAAAGACGATTAAACCGGCACCTTTAGATTTTGCTTGCTGTAGGGCATCGATTATTTTTTCGTTGTTTTTTTCAAAATTCCCGATATGATAATTTAATTGTGCTAGAGCGATTTTCATAAAGATGTGTGTAATAAGTTAAAAAAATAAGCCGACATTCAGGGATACATACGAGGTTTTAGGCTTACCTATGTCATTGATAGCTCTTGTAAAACCATTATTATAAGCGATACCTGTCAGCAGTGCTAGGCTATTGGATAATCTCCACTCGGCACCGCCGCCGATCTGCAATCCCAAACGGAAAATATCATCACCGTCGATGGATGTTTTTGTCGTTTGATTATGTAACTGTTCTCTTCCGGATACTTTAACCCCAGCAGTAAAACCGAATTGACCGTAGAAGCGCCCCAGATGGTTTTCTTCGCTTTTGAGTTTTATAGTCAATGGTACTTCAGCGTATTTCAAGTGAATGTTTCGACTATAGTATAAAAGCGGGTCGTCCGCATCTACGGCATTGTGTGCGTCCACGTCACTATTAATCGCATTGATGAGCAGCCCTGTAGAGAAGTAATAGTTTCGAGTAAATCCGAAATCAGCAACAAGACCGTAAGAATACCCTGGTTTTGCGTTTGCTTTAAAGTCGTTGTCATATTTTAGCCAACCGATATTGGGATTAAACGTAAGTGCTAAGCGGATGTTTTTATCGCCGTTAGACGAGCGATTTCGGTAATAATCTTGACCTTTTGCAGACGGTGTAGCAAAAGTTGTCGCCAGAAAAGCGAGAGAAGCAATTAAAATTACAGCGGGTTGTCTCATTCTATTGTTTATTTATATACATACTAAGTCTTACTTCATCTAACTGTTTTGATAGCGGTCGTTATGCAAATGAAAACTAGTACTTGTAACAACAGGTCAAGTTACCTAAGTTTGTTTGCACAACGGAAACATATAGATGAAATTCAATATAGCACAAATTTATTTCTTTTTTTTCATACTCGGTATGAGTTCGTGTCATCAAACAGCTACAATAACTAGGCCCGATGTTTCTGATATAGATATTCAGATTAAAGTAGCGCGTTTTGATCAGGAATTTTCAGCTTTAGACACTTCAGCTATTCTGAAAAAAAATAATTATTGGCAGCAACAGTATGGTATATTTTATACCGATTTTATGACGGAGATGCTCGAAGTTGGACACCCAAAGGATAGTTTGCAACTGGCATCCATTTTGAAGAAGGTGTTGGTAAAAAAAGATTTTATAGACCTTTCACAAGCAGTTGCTACGACATTCCCTAATCTCGAAAGACAGGAGAAGGAATTGACGCAGGCGTTCAAGTATATCACCTATTACTATCCGGAATATGTGCTCCCTCGTTTTATTTCTTTCGTCGGTGGGTTTTCGTTTCAGACCATTTCCGGTGAAGACTATCTTGGAATCGGATTAGATATGTTTTTGGGAGCCGATTCGGAATTTTATCCTGCTCTTGTCCAATCTATACCCCGTTATATCTCGCGACGATTCACACCGGAAAATATCGCCCCTCGTGTAGTAGAAACCGTGCTGCGACAAGAACTATTTCCTCAGCATAATGGCGATGTCAATATGCTGCAGCACATGATATACAACGGTAAGGTACTGTATGCGATGGATGTCATTCTGGAAGATGTAGCGGATAGTCTCAAGATCGGTTACACTGCGCAGCAAATGGCATGGATTGAGCGCTATCAAGAAGACGTGTGGGCCTGGTTTATTCAAGAAAATCTTTTGTACAGCACCGACTACATGGGAATACAAAAATATTTTAGTGAGGCGCCCTTCACCCGTGAACTCGGCGGGAACAATGAATCGGCTCCTAAGCTTGGCTCATATATCGGCTGGATGATCGTGCGAAAATTTATGGAAAGAAACCCGGAGCTGGATCTGAAGCAATTGCTTGCAAAGGAAGACGCTCAGGATATCCTGGAAGGATCTAAGTTTAGGGGGAAGTAAATTTCGATAGTTTCCTGATGTAATTGTTAACATAACCGTAATCTTAAGTTTATATTCTCCTGATTTGTATTGTCGTCCTTTGTAGAATTAAATGGTAAGCTCTAATTATGAAGTATAGACAACATGATTCATGAAATGTTATCTATCGCATAGTAGAACGGAAGTAACCGAGCAGTGCTTTTTTGGTAAAAAGAAATATGAAAACCGCTTTGTCTACAATAATATTGGCCTTTTTGTGCAGCCTCCTATCAGGTAGAGCGCAAACAGATATGTCGTATAGCGAATCATTCACATTGCTCAAAAATGAGATCGCTAAGAGTGACTACTATCTGGAAAAGAAATTGACGCAGGTCGATCAGATGCGAAAACAACTGGATCCTTCTGCAGATCCGATGACTCAATTTGATGCTTGCAGGTCTCTTTTTCAGATGTACTATGACTTACAGATTGATAGCGCTTTGAAGTATGCCGAGCAGATGCTTGCGCTCTCGGAGACTTCGCTAAAAAAAGAGCCTATTTACAAGACCGAATCATTGCTTTTTATCGCTCGGGTTTATGCATATACGGGGATGTATCGCGAATGCAGGGAATTATTAGATAATATTGTTAGGGATGGGTTTCCTGATGAAATAAATGTTCTCTATTTCGTTGTACGAATGGAGCTGTACAAAGGGTTGGCGGAATACACGATCATTGCGCCTGAGAAGAAGATTTACAAAAGGGAAATAAACGCTTGTTTGGACTCACTGTTGCGCTACACACCTGAACAATCCGTTTGGCACACTATACATCTTGCAAACAAACTTAAAGCGGAGAAAGAATACGACAACGCGATAAGGGTGTTGTCTGGCGCTTATACTCGACTGACTATAGAAGATCGGGAAATGGCCCACGTCGCCTTTTACCTGTCCACTTTGTTCCACTTGAAGAAAGATTTTGAGCAAGAAAAGCGATTTCTCGCTATTTCGGCCATCACTGATATGAAATATGCAGTAAAAGCATATGTGTCCTTGTGGAAACTAGCGGCACTTTTATATGATGAAGGTGATGTTGAAACCGCTTATCAATTTGTCGAACTATCTTTACAAGATGCAACCTACAGTGGGGCGTTCAGGTGGTTCCAACAGATTGTAAAGATTCTTCCCAAAATATACGAAGCCTATAATACGAAAATTGTGCAACAGCGGAATGCAATCTCATCTGGATTTGCGGTTATTGCCTTTCTGTTGGCTTTTACAATTTTATTATCGCTGTTCGTCGTAAAGCAATATAGAAAATTACGGAAGACAAAAGATCAGTTAGCTGCCGTGAACGACGATTTGACCCGGATGAATCAAGAGCTTAACTCATTGAGTAACCAATTACACCTTTCTAATGCAGAGCTCCAGATCGCCAATAGTCAGATGGCATTTTCGAATAGCGAGCTGATATCTATGAGTTTGCTAAAAGAAACTTACTTGAGTAAGTTCATCGATTTGTGCTCGGATTATATCGAAAAATTGAATGATTATCGTGTTAATTTGAAAAGATTATTGAAGAGGGGGACCATTGAAAAAATTCAAATGGAATTAGACTCTACCGCATATATTGAAAGTGAATACAAAGCATTTCTGATGAATTTTGATGAGACTTTTTTGAAATTGTATCCAAATTTCGTGATGGAGTTTAATAATCTCTTACCCTTATCGGAAAGAACAGCCGTGAAGGGATCATTATTAACGACTGAACTTCGGATTTTCGCACTTATTAGATTAGGCATAACCGACAGTGCTAAGATTTCAAGGTTTCTACGATGCTCAATAAATACGATTTACACGTACCGAAGCAAGACTAAAAACAAGTCGATTTGTCCAGATCAGTTTGAAGGACGCATTCAGGTACTTGATCGCGAAGACCTGTTGTTGTCGTGTTAACCCTTTAACCATACGATCCTTTTTTTCCAGCTTTCAAAAAATGTTTCCCGTAACCTAAAGTACCGGGCTTAATGAAAAAGGAAGGTTTTTCTTAATCAAATTTTTATGCGCCTCTTTCGCCGGCGCGAGGGCGACTTCTTTTTTTATAAAAAGAAGGAAAAAATCGTCGCTGTACCATTTGCCAGAATGGGTAGTGCCTCCCTCTGCAATTGGCAAATGGCTAAGGCGACATTTGTCGAAGATGAAAGGATAGTGCTTTATTCTTAAATATTAGTTTACACTTCAGCAGAATTTAAAAGGACGACCTAGGTCGATGTAGCGTTAAGAAAGCTTTTGGATTTGCGTTAAGAACAGATCCCCGAAGTGCAACGGCTCGGAGCTGTTTAGTAAATCCAAAAGCTTTTAGCGTAACATTGGCCAAGTCTTGGTTTTTGCTTCTTTTGACCAAGCAAAAGAAGGAGAGCCGCCCGCCGATGAGGGCAAAAAAAATAGAATTTAGCCACGTCGCGGCGAGCGACAAACGGAATAAAATAAACCTCCTTTAAAATTCCTAAATAAAATTTATTGATTCCGAAAAGTAAATGAATCACTGAAGATAGACCTTATCTCTACTATAAAAAGACAGGTAAACTTCATCATATCTGAGCCGTCAAAAGTGAATTTAAGATGAAAAAAAATAACCTTAACAGGTGAAAATCGGAAGTCTGTTAAGGGGTCGTAAATTCAATGTTAAATTCCCGAAAACACCACATGGAAATGCCTGTAAATAGATCTTAAAAGTTTAGAAAATAAGATTTATTAATAGGTTTAAGGTATTGTTTGTCAGTTCTTTAAGTTTTTTGTGATTTTGATTTTGATGTTGTAAAAATTCGCATTTAAAATAATCTAACATTAAAGCTTGACCTTTGAAAAATGAAATTAAAGAGCCATGAAACTAATAAAAAATGAAGGATTTGGATGCCATTTGGATCTCGAAAAACGACAATCTTCAATTGTTGTATATAGGCAAAGTTGAGAAACAGAGTAGACGTCATGTTAAACATAATTGTGAAATAAATTAATAAAAAATGCGACCTAAAGAACAAATTTTTTCGTACCTATCGTTGTTCCTGTTTTTACTAATTTCTTCGTGTAAGAATGAAGCGTCAGATTTGAAAAAGGAATATGATCCAACAAAGCCCGTCGTGCTGACAGCTTTTTATCCCAATGAAGGTGGAGCAAAAGACAAAATTTTATTGAACGGAGAAAATTTTGGAACAGATCCGAGCAAAATTAAGGTGTATTTTAATAATGCGCGGGCAGCGATTGTATCATCCAGTGGAGAGCGGATTTATGCGATTATTCCGCGATTGCCCGGTGATGAACCAAAGATTTCCGTGGTAATCGGTGAGGACTCCGTAGTCTACGATCATAAATTTATATATCATATCCAGGCACAGGTTAGTACCGTCACCGGCACCGGGGACAAAAATTTCGTAGCTGGCACACTCGATCAGGCACATGTGTACGGCAAGTACTTGGATATGGATGCACAGGGCAACCTTTTCATGACTTGGCGTGACGGAGGTTCGTATGGTGTAGCCCGTATCAATGAAAAGGAAAATTTAGTAACTCCACTGTACACAGTCGCGTCCTCCCCAAATCCATATGCCAACGGGGTGACAGTAGATCGTGTTACCGGTATTATGACCGTTTCGCATGAGTCCGTAGCTGAGGTGTTTTTCTCTTTTGACCCCAGAGAAGCCTGGGTTCCCCGTCAACGCAACGCTCAATTCTCCGCGGCGGATTACGGTACGATTGTTCAGGCGGATCGGTATGCCAACTTTGTAACATTTTCTCCCTACGATAATCATCTCTATACCCGTTTCCGTGACGGGAAGGTTGCCAAAATTAATCCGGATACATACCAAGCGACCATTGTACATCAGGGGCCTTACGGTTCACAATACGGCCAGGCGATTAATCCGGCAAAACCCTGGGAGCTATATATAACGCTCCATTCCAATGCTACCCCGACCGAATTTAGGCAGGGAATCATGGTGCTTGATCTTCGCGATCCCAATGGTACAGGCGGATTCAAGCGGATCAATGCTCCCGGAGGTTCTGGATTTCGCGACGGTCCGGTGGCGGACGCTATATTCAACCTTCCGAAAGATATTAAGTTTGATAATGCCGGAAATATGTTCATTGCGGATTACGGCAATCACTGTATTCGCATGTTATCAGCCGATGGTGTAGTCTCTACGGTTGCAGGGCAACCTACGAAAGCAGGGTATAAAGATGGTGGACCAGTAGAATCCCTATTTAATCAGCCATGGGGAGTTGCCGTCAACGATCAAGGTGATATCTACATAGCAGACTGGAGTAATGCACGAATTCGCAAATTAGTTATTGAATAATTAACCTACTTATTTATATCATGAAGATCATTCATATTTTGTGTATACTGCCGCTATGCTTATGGCTCACGGCCACGTTTGCACAACAAACGGAGGAATTAATAATTGCCGGTACCATCGTCAACGAAAATGGCGAGCCGGTTCCTCAGGTTTCTATTTATATCAAAGACCGGCCTGCAGCGGGAGCTTCTACGGACGAGAACGGGAAATTTAGTATTAAAAGCATTTATGGCGATAGGCTTGTATTTACCTATGTAGGGTACGAATCTGTAGAGCATGTTGCGGTCGAATCGACCGCCGACTTAATCATAAAGCTTTTGGATAAGAGTTCGGAACTCGACGAGGTCGTCGTGGTCGGACTGGGGGCTTCACAACGGAAAATAAGTTCTGTCGGCGCCATCACGACAGTCGATGTCAAGCAACTCCAAAGTCCTGCTCCTTCTATGGCCAACCTTCTTGGAGGGCGGGCCGCCGGCATTATTTCCATGCAAAGCTCAGGGGAGCCGGGAGCAAATATCGCTGATTTTTGGGTGCGCGGTATAGGTACATTTGGTGCCAACGCCAGTGCCCTTGTCCTTATTGACGGTCTGGAAGGTGATTTAAATACCATAGATCCCGCAGATGTCGAGAGCTTCTCGATCTTAAAGGATGCCTCGGCCACCGCTGTATACGGGGTACGAGGCGCCAATGGTGTGGTATTGGTTACGACCAAACGCGGTCAGGTAGATCGGATCCAGATTACCGGTCGTGTCAATTCGACTTTGTCTAGTCTCAATCGTCTACCAGAGTACCTACGTGCTCATGATTATGCCCAACTGGCCAACGAAGCGAGTATCATCAGGGGCATTGAACCATTGTTCAATGAGACCGAGTTGGGTATCATTCAGTATGGTCTAGATCCGGATATGTACCCGGATGTAAGTTGGCAGGATGAGATTCTCAACAAAAACTTTTGGCGTCAAAGCTATTATGCCTCTGGTCGTGGAGGATCTGAAATTGCCCGCTATTTCGTGAGCTTGGGTGGTAATAGTGAGACTGCCGCGTACAAGGTGGATAAAAACAGCATATACAGCTCCAACGTAGGTTACAATACGTACAATTACCGGGTCAATCTGGATATCAACCTAACCAAAAGCACGAAAGTATTTCTAGGAGCGGATGGATTCTTATCTCAGTTACGTCAGCCTGGTGTGGCCGATACAGATTATATATGGAAAACGCAGTCGACACTTACGCCCGTGTCTATTCCCTTGCAATATTCAAATGGAATGTTGCCCGGTGTGGGGGGCGGGGAACGATCATCACCTTACGTCATGATCAACCGTACGGGAAAAGCCAGTGAGGAGTGGTACAAAGGAAAAACAACACTCGCTATAGATCAAGATTTGTCAAGTCTCTTGGAAGGACTCAAATTTCGTGCGCAGGGCGCTTACGATATTCATAGTAATTTCTTCGAACGTAGATGGCTACAGCCTGCGCTCTATGAAGCTACAGGTAGGGATTACGACGGTTCGCTTATTACAGCGCAAAGGGTACAAGAGACCTCAGCTTCTTATAGTAAAAGGATGCGGCAGTACCGAAAGTACCACTTCGAGTCAACGCTCAACTACGATCAGAAATTTGGGGAAGACCACCGTACATCCGCATTGGTCTACTATTACCTCAGTGATGCCAAGGATACCGATGATGCGACAAATAATTTGACAGCTATTCCCGTACGTTATCAAGGGGTATCCAGCAGGTTCACTTATGGTTATCGCGATACATACCTTATTGATGCCAATTTTGGTTATACCGGATCGGAAAACTTTCAGCCTGGTCGCCAATATGGTTTCTTCCCTTCCATTGCGGTAGGTTGGGTGCCGACGGGATATGAATTTATGCAGGAAAGGGCTCCTTGGCTTAATTATTTCAAGATCAGGGCATCTTACGGTACCGTAGGTAATGACCGCATTACAAATGATATTAGATTCCCCTACCTGACTAAGGCAGATTTGGGCTCCGGGAGTGTTTGGGGAGTCGGCGGTATCGAAACCATCGGCGAAACCCGTATCGGAGCAGACAACCTCGCTTGGGAAAGGGCCATTAAGTCCAATTTAGGGATAGAAGGTAAGCTCTTTAACAATAAGATCGATTTTGTCGTTGACTTTTTTAAGGATCAGCGTAACGGTATATTTCAGCAGCGGGTACAGGTGCCAGATTACGTGGGTGTGATCAGCAACCCTTATGCTAATGTGGGGCGGATGCAAAGTTCTGGAGCCGATGGTAGTATAAGCTATAGTACCCAAATCTCTCAAGACATGAGTTTGACCTTGCGTGGTAATTTTACCTATTCTAAAAATGTCGTACAGAATTGGGAACAAGCTTACATGGAGTATTCTTACTTGGAGTTTAACGGATTTCCATACAATTCCATCCGCGGTTATCAGGCCTTAGGACTGTTTAAGGATGAAGATGACATTAAGTATAGCCCCACGCAATCTTTTGGTAGTGTTATGCCCGGAGATATCAAATACAAGGACGTGAACGGCGATGGCGTTATCAATACACTGGACCAAGTACCTTTGACCCATAGTAACTACCCGTTGACCATGTACGGCTTCGGTGGAGAGTTTCGCTATAAAAACCTATCGCTGGGTGTGCTGTTTAAAGGGACTGGAAAAACTTCCTTTTTCTATGTAGGGCAACCTATGAAATATAAAGGCGTAACCGAAAATACGGGTATGGGCTATATGCCATTTTTTCAGGGTACCTCTGGTAATGTGCTTACTTTGGCCAATGATCCTGCAAACCGTTGGATTCCGCGGGATTATGCCCTGGAGCATGGTATAGACCTTTCTTTGGCTGAAAATCCCAATGCGCGCTTCCCGCGTTTGCAATACGGCAACAATAGTAACAACAGTCAATTATCATCTTTTTGGCAGGACGATGCACGCTACCTGCGGTTGCAGGAAGTTACGCTGAGTTATCACGTGAATCCGAATTTTCTGAAAAGGTTAGGTGTGACATCGATGGACCTTCAGTTCGTGGGAAATAATCTCTATATATGGGACAATGTGAAAATCTATGACCCCGAACAAGCTGCTTGGGGTGGACGTAAGTACCCGATCCCTACGACATATTCGCTACAGGCTTATATCAATTTTTAGTACTACAGATATCAATCAACGAGATGAGAACGTCAATAATTATAAAAAGAATAACCAGAATAACTTTAGTCGTACAGTTGTTGTTCATGGTGACATCCTGTAAGGACTATCTTAATATCGATAATTACTTCGATGATGAGTTTAATATCGATTCGGCATATGCCAATACGCGCTATATTGAAGCTTATATGTGGGGTGCCGCGGCGATGTTCCCGGACGAATCCAACACCATTCGGCAGGGTTACACACCGGGGCCGATGGCTACGGACGAGGGGATCAATGGTCTTACGGGTGCGGGATCTTCCAACGTGTACTACGGAATGGATTTTGTAACCGGGAATATTACCCCCGACTTTTATGGATCTGGTGGTGGTCCCGCTGGTAACCTCAATCAATGGGGGAGGAACTATAAAATCATCCGTAAATGTAATAACATACTGAAGAATATCGATGTGCCAAGAGACATGACCTATTCGGACCGCAACAGAATAGAGGGATATACCCGTTTTATACGTGCTTATGCCTATTACAACCTGCTGATCGATTACGGCCCACCGATATTGCTGGGTGATGAAGTCATTAATACCAATGAAACAATTGAATACTATGACCGTCCGCGGGCGACTTATGATGAGGCAATGACCTACGTCTGCGAGGAGTTTGAAAAAGCAGCGGTATTGCTTCCACAGGAAGTTGGTCTTCTGAATTTTGGTAGGCCGACAAAGGGGGCTGCGCTGGCTTTGATCGCCCGGCTGCGGTTAATACATGCGAGTCCTTTGTTTAACGGAGGAGCGGCAGCTAATTCCTATTATGGCAACTGGACCCGCTCTACAGACGGTGTGCACTATGTGTCGCAACAATATGATGAAAGTCGTTGGGCGCTAGCCGCTGCGGCTGCTAAGCGCGTGATGGATCTCGGGGTATACAAGCTCTATACTGTGCCGTCAGACGAGAGGACGGCTGTCTTGCCCACAGGAGTTACTTCCGACCCCAATTTCTATAACGCGTATCCCGATGGAGCTTCTGGTATTGACGCATTTAAGTCTTACTCAGATGTCTTTACCGGCGAATCAGTGGGAGCCATTAATCCGGAATATATCTGGGGGGTAAATACGGTTTATATGAACACAACTATTAATCAAGGGTCAATGCCACCTTCGCTTGGAGGTTGGGGACGATTTAGTGTTACACAGAAAGTGGTCGATGCCTACCTGATGAATGACGGCCGAACCAAAGAAGAGGCCCGTGGCAATACCTATTTTGAAACTGTTGCCGATCTTCCTACCGGAGGGACCTTTGACGACCTCTTCACGGCACAACCGAAGTCTTTCTCTGGTTACCCACTTAATTCCGGAATATTTAAAATGTACGATAACCGGGAGATGCGTTTTTATGCATCTATCGGATTCAATGGTGCCGTGTGGCAAGCATTGTCCAGTACGACAAACAATACACACACCGCTAAGTACTTTTATCAGGACGCCGACGGCCGCGGAGGTGTATCTGCGACTTCTCCCAATTATCCGCTTACGGGATATGTGATCAAGAAATGGAACCATCCATATGATGCCATTAATGGTACAGGTGCCCGTTATATGCCCAAGGCATATCCTATTATCCGGTATGCTGAGATCTTGCTGTCTTATGCGGAAGCGCTTAATAATCTGACCGGTAGCCATAGCGTGGAGCTAGGGGGACAAACATACACCTTGAGTCGTGATGTTGATGAGATTAAAACTTCTTTTAATGCCGTTCGTTATCGCGCAGGATTACCTGGTCTATCTTCGAGTCAGCTCTCCAATACGGCTGAAGTTCAAAAACAGATCGAACGAGAACGTATGGTGGAGTTTTTATGGGAAAACAGACGTTTCTACGATGTTCGCCGTTGGGGGATCTATGAAGAAAGCGAACGTGAACCTATACGGGGTATGAATCCAGATGGAGCGGATCGGGAATCTTTTTACAGACGTGTTAGTCCGGGTACTTCATCGTTTCTAACCAGACAGGTAGACAAGAAGCTTATTTGGGTGCCCATACCTCGTGCAGAGATGAGAAGATTGCCTTCTGTTGATCAGAATCCGGGCTATAATTAGGAGAAAACCATAAAAAAAGCGAAAAAATGAAACGAAATTATATAGCAATACTTGCACTTACGACTGCCTTTGCTTCCTGCAAAGACAACGAGGTGTTTGAAAAAGAAATGTACAAAAATGAGGTCGCTCTGATCAGTAGCGACTATCACAATACTTTTCAGGAAGTCGTTCAACTGACGGGTGAAGAAGTCATCGGGTATATTGCTGCTTCCGCAGGAGGTACGCATGCACCGGAAAAGGATCTCGTTATCGGTCTGGAAGAAGATGCTACTCCACTGGCGGAATACAACTGGTCGCTTTACGATGCCGCAGAAGATTTGTATGCCAAATTATTGCCTGAGAGCAAGTATGAAATTCTTGATGATAAGATTGTGATTAAAGCAGGTGAACTTACAGGACGTACTATGATTAAGTTGCGTCCGGATGGTTTATCACCGGACTCCGCCTATTTTATCGGATTAAAAGCTACCGGTATCTCAGGGGTTGAGATTAAATCAAAAAAAAGTACGATGCTGTACCAAGTGCTTATCGAGAACCAGTACGCCTCACAAGCGACTAATAGCATGTACTCCATGGTGGGATTAGCAAACGGTTTGGCGACTGCGGCCAACAAACAACTCTTTCCATTGACTAGCAATAGTGTACGGATGATCGCAGGAAATGAAACCTACGTGTCGAAAGAAGTGGATCTCGCAAAAACTTCCCTCATCCTGGAAATGGATGAGTTTAATAATATAACCATCAAACCGTACAAAGATCTACAGATCGTTCAATTGAATAATGATCCCGCGTATCCAAATGTCTTTAAGGTTGAAGAGGCCTTTGGGATAAGAACCAACGTATTCCTGTTGTCATACGAGTATACGATCGGCGGTGTTACAAATATCATGAAAGAACGCGTGGAGATGCAAGTGAAATAAAAAATATGGAATCCATGAAAGTGATGAACTATAAAAAATCGGAGATGCTAACAAGAACAATCTATGCCTTTTGTTTGGCAGTTGCCGTGCTCTTTTCTTCCTGTGAAAAAGATCAAGATGATGGCGGTTATTTTGAACTGAAAGATAGTCCCTCCAAGATGGAAGCTTCCGCCGAAGCTTCTTCCGAAACTTACTCCTTCAAGTCCAATGGAAAATGGAAAATTGAACCTTTGCGTAAGGAAAAATGGATAAATATTGAACCACTGGAAGGTGAAGGAGACGGTACATTCACCGTCAAGGTAAACAGAAATACGTCTGAAGAAGCACGTGCAATGACGCTGTTTTTTACAGTCGATGGAAGTTTGCAAAACGCCGTATTTAAAGTGGAACAGGCCGCGGCTACCGGCAGTGGACAGGAAGAAGACCGTTATCTAAAAATAGATGATATTTCGGATAGGTTGGAGGTATTAGAAGCGGGTCATACCGGCAAGTATATTTTGCGTGCTACAGGTAAATGGAAATTGGACGTTGAGGAAGAGGCGGATTGGTTGAATATAGAGCCGATGGAAGGTACAGGTGATGGGCCTGTAACGATATCGGTTAATAAGAATACGGGGGTCGAAAGAACCGCTCATTTATTGTTCTTCCTCGATGAGGTGCAACAACCTAATTCGTTGCCAATCCATCAAGAAGGTATTGATCTAAGTGAGGAAGTCGTTTTTGCGGAAGATTTTAATTGGTTGGGATATGGAAGTGCTGTTTTCTACACAACAACTGAAGAAAAAATAATCAGTAGCTGGACTGCGGGCGAACAAGCAAAAGGCTGGGTAAGCTCACCGTCTGCAGACAACAGTAAGCCTGTGTATGCCCGCCAGGGATTTGTGAAATTGGGAAAAACGAATTATGGTGCTGATTTAATTTCTCCTAAGCTAACAGCGGTACAAGGAACAAAGAATCTGTTGGTTAAATTTAAAGCTGTTCCTTATCAGACAGCTGGCGGTACAAAAGATGGTACCGCTCTAAAGGTGAATGTTATCGGACCGGGAACAATTAGTGTAAATGAGTTTAGTGTCGACAACTGGCCAAATTATTACGAAGATCCTACTTGCACATTGATCTGGGCCGCCGACGGAACAGAACGTTCATTCATCATCACAGGAGCTACTAGCGAGACCCAAATTAGGTTTTTAGGGGGAGACTTCGACTTACGTGAGGCAAGTGGTGCACCGATTAATAAAAATCGTATATTCTTGGACGATATTGAGGTGACGGTGATAAAATAATAAACAGGTAAAGTTATTTGATGTGTAGCCCACGATTTTTTGAATCGTGGGCTATTACGTTTAGTTTGGAAGGGGATGCAGAGAAATAGCTTTTACCCAAAGCCGAATTGATGCCAGAATAGTATTACGTAACATGCTTTGAAAGAAAAATTAGTTCTTATTTATACCTATAAATGGTAGTAAAAGCACAGTTACGGGGACTTTATGACAGAAGTAGTTTGCTTAAAAAGCGGTTTGTTTTTCAATTAACGATATTATTATTGTGTTAAAAGAAATATAACCGGATCTGTTGACAAATGGTTTGGCGCCCTAATTTGTACGAGATGACATATTTGTCGTTTAGTAGGTTGTATGCGCTCTCTTTTCTACTGCTGCATGAATAAGTAAGGAGCTAAAGTGAATATAAAATAACTCAAGGTTAAAATAGGGGAGGTCTCGCTTGTTTAATTTGACGGAAAAGACAATGGTCTTAAGCTGAAATGCAACAGGTGAGGGCGTAAACCCATTTGGTAGATCGAATGGTGTGTTTCGTAAGTGACTGTATTTTAATGGCTTTGTCGAAGTGATAATTGGTTGTTGGCGTAAAGTAATACGACGAAGGTTAAACCGGTTTAGGTTAGCGCTGATGTTACGTAGGTAGGGGAAGAAAAAGTTAGAAATATAAAAGGCCTCTTGGAATACATGAGGCCCTTTTTTTGGTGTTAATTATTTCTTTTTGGATCGAAATCCCGCATCTTTAGCACTTCTACTTCAAAGTCGAGCGGTGAATTAGCTGGTATCTTGCCTTGAACACTCCGCCCATAAGCATATTGTGAAGGTGTGATAATCCTAAACCTTGCACCGTTTTGTGCGCCGTTTGTGAAGATGATTCCTAGATCAAGATCTTTGTCATCTACGGTTAAATCCTTTGGAGAAAAGGCATAAATCCATGCCGTAATAACGGATGCGTTTCCTGTATTGAGACTCATATATATAGGAAGCGTATCTCCTTTTGTTATATCTTTTGTCTCATCGAATACTGTTCCGTCTGCGACTAACTTACCTTTGTAGTTTATAATCCCCTCCGCGAAAATCCATTTTTGATTCAGCGTGTCTTTGATATCATAATCGTAACTATCAGGTTCTCCCGGCTCAATAATTTCATACCATAAGCCGCTGTTTTCGTATTGTTGGGCATTAGGATAATGTTGTTTTACATAGCTCTCGATCATCGGCTTTTCTAATGCTAGCTGAGCTTCAGGATCAAAAATATCCTTATCGTCTACACAGGATGCGAAAGTTGCAGCCGTAATTGTAACTGCAAATAGTAATTTAAATAGGTTTTTCATTTATGTAATTTTGTTAAATATAGTGATAACGTCCGTTTCATCATTTTGCTACATATTGGATGTATAAAAGTTTTCTTTCGTCATTCTCTCATCCCGAGACATCAGATTCACAAAACACATTGTAAGGATAATGACAAAAAAGGGGAACTTGACTCTGAGCGGAGCAAAATGGAGTCGACTGCGGAGCAGGCATCAGGTAGAATAGTGCGGGTGTGTGGGACTAATGCAACAATAGGGTCTAAAGATATGTTCTTTCAGTCGGGTTGACGACATAGTTTACTAAACTGTCATTGGTGGTGTGGAGGAATCTAAACTGAGAGGCAAAACTATATAGCAGCTAAATAAAAAAGCGCCAACAATACTGTCGACGCTTTCGATATATTTTAAGTCGTTTTATTCGATTGTTAATACTTCAAATTCATATACTAATGGTGAGTTAGCTGGGATATCACCTACTTTATTTGCTCCAAAGGCCCAATAAGAAGGGGAGACTACACGAATTTTGCTTCCTTTTTTCAAACCCTTCGCAGTTAAACCGCCGATGTTTATGTCGCTGCCGTCTTTCCTGATTGATTTCGGAAAAAAAGAAACGAACCAAACACTATTGTAAACACTGCTATTCGAAGTGAAAGTAGCAAAGTCGAAACTACCGTTGGTTTCTCCTTGTACCTCGGTGCCATCCAACAATGATGCTGTATAAGTCACTTTTACTTTTGGAGCCACCAAGCCGCCAGAGCTAGAAAGTTCATGGGTATATGCCTCATCGTCCTCTTCGGTAGGGACTTCCAAAACTTCAAACCAAAATCCTCTCTTAGGTTTTTTTTCTATAAGAGTCAAAGGATATTCCGTTTCATCTTCTTGCCAGCCTTCTGGTGCTTCCGAAGGATTGTCCAATAGATATTTTTCAATTTTAATTTTATCCTCAGCTAATGAAGCCGCAATTGCTTCTTCTTGTCGACGTTGGTTCGCTTCATTTTCAGCGCTATTGTCTTTCATACAAGAGCTAAATGCAACCGCTGCAAATGCCAATACTAATAGTGGTTTAAATAGAGTTTTCATAAATTTTAATGTCTTTTCTACAGGATAGAACGCAGGCTCATTCCTTAATGCTACAGCAAAAGTAAGAAAAAAGGTTTTATTTTTTATTCCACTAATAAAAGTTATCTTTAATGAACTATTTTATATAATGACCAATTTGTTGGTGCCGACTCATCAACAACTTAAAAACTAATTGAGATGAAAACCGTAAAACACATTCTCCAGGGTAAATCGTCTGTTATTCACGCTGTAAGCCAAAATACATTGGTTTTGGATGCTTTGCAAATGATGATGGAAAAAAACATCAGTGCATTGTTGATTGTTGAAAATGACGCGTTAGTTGGTATCTTCACCGAGCGCGACTACGCCCGAAAAATTATCTTGCAGGGCAAGTCATCCAAAGATACGCCTATCCATTTGGTCATGACACATGATCCACAGACCATCACAACGGAAGTACAAATTGAGAGCTGCATGGAATTAATGACCAACAAGCATTTTAGGCATTTGCCCGTGGTGGAAAATGATACTGTTATTGGCATAATTTCTATCGGGGATCTTGTGAAACATATCATCGATGATCAAAAGCAGACCATTGACCAACTTCAAAGCTATATCAGCAGTTAGGAAAAAGTAGAGCTAAATAAAAAGTAAAAAAAGGTGTCTAAAAAGTACCGTTTGCCGTCATTTCGAACCGGAGGGACGATGGTGACCGCGAAGCAAAATCTATGGACATACATGTGCTAATCAATCAAAAACGCAGATTATCACGTCGCTAGCGCTCCTCATAATGACGCGTTTTTACGTTTGCTAGATGTTTTTATACACCCTCTTTTGTTAAGGCGTTTGTAAATCAATTACACTTATGTCGTCGATTGCGTTCAGTAGTTCCTTTAACTGGGTGGGGTTCAATACACCACCGTGGCGAAATAGTGTTTGATAGTTCTTGTCGAGTAATACCCAAGTCGGAAAAGCGAGCGTACCGGGGCCGTTTAATGCCCGAGCAAGTTCGTTTGTGCCGGTGTTTTTGCCCGTAGGCTTGAACGTATAGTCCTTGCCTTGAAATAAAACGTTATCTCTACTTTCCGCATCAAATGCTACATAGTAGAATGAGTTTGCGCTTATAGCGAAATCCTTGTTCTTTCGTATTTGGTTCTTCTGCATCTGGCAATATTGACACCAATCGGTAGATAGCAGGATTAATATCGGCTTCGCTTGTTGCGCCATCAGGCTATCCACCTCAGCGATGTCCACTGGATTTATCTGCGCCTTGCAAAAGGAACTAAACAAACCAATTAAAGCTAGCAATACCGCATAATTTTTACCTAATCCTGCTATCATGATACCTATATTATCTTAGTAAATTATAGCGAACGCCCAAGAATCCACGAATCCCTTGGTTTGGTCCGTAAACGTAACTGGGGTCAAACGGTAGAAGACTCGGATCATCAATTTTTTCAAATGGGTCATGGGCACGGGAGATAATAAATGGAATCCCTTTGGTGGGTGTCCAGTTCAGTAAATTCTTGACACCGGCAAAAATTTCAAGCCCGTTCTGGAAGTGTTTCGTGACTTGTATATTCTGGATGCTCCATGCCTTCGATTCGTCGGGTCTGGGATCGTCTGCACCTAGAATAGGTAAGCGCATAGGACCTATAACATTACCAGTATAGTCAAAACTTAATCCGAGACGGTTCCAGTTATATCCAATGGTCCAGGTACCCATATATTTTTCGGTGAGCATCTGCCATTCCCGCTCGCCTTCTTCTTCACTATAAACATCCATTACGGTACCACCGATCATCGCTTTCAAACCACTCGAATGCGCCCAGTCCAGATTGACAGAAATACCTTTTGAAACGGCATGTCCATCTAAATTGGAATAGATGATCTTATTGATATCGGTATCATAGTCGGGGATAATCTTATTGCTAAAGTAGGTGTAAAATGCGCTGGCATCGATACCAAATACAGAACCATTGTCCGAGTAGAACTTCTTCACGTAGTTGACGTTTGTATTCCAGGAAGTTTCGGGCTTGAGATCACCTTCGAAAACCACATCGCGGGCACCGGTTAGTGCGGCATGGTCTTCCGTAAAGACATTGGCTACACGATAACCGTTTCCGGCACCGATCCTCAGGACCTGGGTTTTGTCTTTGGAGTTCCATTTATAATTTACACGCGGAGATAAGATACTCCCGTGGATAGAGTTATAATCGTAACGTGCTCCAAGCAATAACTTGTGTTGCGGATGTAGGGTAATTTCATCTTGGACAAACAGCCCCGGCAAATGTGTGTGCGATACTTCGGTTGTTGCGGGAGTATTATCGTCGTAATAGGTGTAACGATAGGCCAGTCCGGTCAATAGATCATGGTTTTTAAGTTGTTTATGCCAAGTTAACTGACCAAATACAATTTTCTGGTCTGCCGTATATTGGACGTCGCCATAGACACTATTTTGATCGTGCCCATTTGCGCTGAGAGATAGCGAGAAATCTTCGCTACCAGGTAAGTCGTAGACGCCCATCACTTCCCAGCGTTTGGTATAAATGCTTTCGCCATAAACCTCATCGCCTCCACGATATTGCTTGTTCCAGTTCATTTCTCCGCCCCATCGATCTTCGTATATATACCGGCCGGCCAGGGAGAATGTTTTATTGTCTTTGCGCGCGAAATTCCATTTATTAAAAATGGAAATCCGATCCTGCAAGGTAACGTCTGTAAAGTTATCTCCGTTTTTATCTAACGGATTCGAATAGTTAAAGTAATTCACGCCTAGCAACGACTGAGCGGAACCCACTTTGAATTTACCTCCGAGATCTAAGTTGTATTCCTGCCAGGTTGTTCCGAATGTTTCCAAGCTAAATAATGGTGCGTTTTCAGGCGTTTTCGTGATGATGTTGATGAGACCACCTACGGCTTCACTCCCGTATAATGTAGAGGCTGGGCCTTTTACTATTTCTACACGTTCAATTAAGGCTTGCGGAATCCCGTTCAATCCATATACTGTTGAAAGGCCGGAGACAATCGGCATACCGTCAATCAGTACCATGGTGTATGGCCCTTCCAGACCATTGATATGGATGTCACCGGTATTACATACGCTGCAGTTGATCTGCGGGCGCACACCATTTATATTCTGGAGAGATTCGAAAATTGTCGGGGCGGGGTTCGCTCTGAAAAATTTGGCAGAATAGACCTCTACCGGAATTGGGCTTTCTAACTTGGAGACCGCGCGCAGCGTGCCAGATACCACTACTTCATCTAGATTGCGATTGTCTTTTTGTAATATAATACGGAGTTGTGAACTTTTTTGGGAATCGTTGATGTTTTGTTTATAGGGCAGATAACCGATTGTGCGCACTAGAATAGTAACCGGATTTTGCGTAGAGGTTAGGGAAAATTTACCCTGCTCATCGGAAGAAGCGGCGATAGACGTACCTTCTATGAGGATAGTGGCATGCTCAATAGGGTTGCCTTTTGGGTCTTGGATAGTCCCTTCGATTTTCTGTTGGGCAAAGCTAGTTGATAAAGCAAATAGCATAAGTACGGTCATGAAATGACCATAATAGTTTGTAGACATATAATATATAATGTGTTCTTGATGAAATACGTTAAAAAATAAATACTTAGTGGTGGTAACGGACGAATGGAAAAGCTGCTGGTAGATTGCCACGTCGTGCCTCCTCGCAATGACGGTGACGATTTACGTAGTAGATAGTCTTTTCTAAAGCGTATTGCTATGCTAGAAGATTGCCACGTCGTGTCTCCTCGCAATGACGGTGACAGGTTACGTAGCAGCTAGTCTTTTCTAAAGTATATTGCTGCTATGCTAGAAGATTGCCACATCGTGCCGCCTCGCAATGACGGTGACAGTTTACGTAGTAGATAGTCTTTTCTAAAGCGTATTGCTATGCTAGAAGATTGCCACGTCGTACTGCCTCGCAATGACGGTGATGTTGTACTTTCTTGCAATGGCGACAATATCGTAGACAGCAGATGGTCTTTTTTCCGTTCCGTAAATTGTTAGACGTGATATTGGGGAGGGCCTCTTAGGTAATAAGAGTTAAAAATAGGTGTGTATTCCCGATAGGAATAGTATGAATAATTCTCGAAATTAAATTCTTGAAAAAAAGGAAGCTCAAAGACGACGAAATCTGAAGAAAGGAAACTTCCTTGAAAAACAATGTTTAGGTATTGAATTTCACCATCCGATTTGTGGTGCTTTTTGTGCGACTTATCGGTGAAATCGTAGGGGTGAATATGTGTTACGATTTCGCCACTGGAAGTGATCTCTTTGTGCATGAACACAACACCACTGATTACAATTACACACATCCACCCGGCTAGGAGGGATGCAAATAATCTGCGGTATGTGGATAGTATGCTCAGCATATTCGGATAATGCAATCGAATTCGTATTATTCGATGGTAAAGTTAATCATTATTTCAATAACCTGTTGTGGTCATCTGGAAATACAAGTGAGGGTTTGTGTTTCCGTGCTTCTTCGCGATCCATCGTGGCATAGGAGATAATAATTACAATGTCTCCTACTTGCACCAATCGAGCCGCTGCTCCGTTCAGACAGATCGTGCCTGTACCCCGTTCGCCCGGTATTACATATGTTTCTAATCGAGCTCCGTTGTTGTTATTTACGATCTGTACCTTCTCATTGGCAATAATATCTGCCGCATCCATCAAATCTTCATCAATAGTGATACTTCCCACATAATTCAATTCGGCTTGTGTTACACGAGCGCGATGAATTTTCGATTTCATTACTTCGATCATCATAACTGCAAAATTAATCTTTTTATTGTTTATTTAAAGTAAGAAATTGTGGGGGCAGGGATTTCGCTTTTAACTTCTTTGTCCGTTTCTCGTCATTGCGAGAAGGAGGTACGACGACGAAGCAATCTCATTATTGGCCTTAGACTGCTTCGTCGTACCTCCTCGCAGTGACGAATGTGTTTTTAAAAGCGAAATCCCTGAATTGAGGGGGGATTTATTTGAATAAGTTTAAAGAACCTATTTTTTATACAATTTGAAATTTCCCCTTTCACCTCCTCTTCGCTACTTGCCGTGGCAGGGCTTCCTACTTTTGACCGCAAAAGTAGGCAAAACTCGTCGCTGTATCCATTTGCCACAGTGGCTAGTGCCTCCTCCTGCTATTGTCGACCCACCAAGGCGACATTTATCGTTCATGTTAGGATAGTGCATTCGTTACGAAAGTTAAGTGTTCGGCAAACTCAAAAACTCCGGCCTTAGCGGATTTGGACTGGCCAATGGCGGTGCAGCACCGAGCATCACTCCTCTTTAACCTCTTCAAACCGTTCACCTGAAAATCGGGTGACCAGCATTGCGGCAACGGTGTCTCCTGTAGCATTAAGGACCGTAGCGAGCGGATCTACGAGGGCGCCAATAATCATAATGGCTGGTATGGCTTCATTTGGGATGCCATACACAGAGATCATTAACATTTCACCGATAAATCCACCGTTTGGAATCCCTCCTGCTACCATACTCACGAGAATAGTTATACCGACGGCGGTAATGAGGGTGGTTGGTTCGAAGAAGTTCCATTCCAGTATAGAAAAAGCAACATAGATTTTTAGTATGGAGGAAATGGAAGATCCATTTTTATAGAGGGTGTTGCCCAACGGGATAACAACATTCGCTACGCCTGCGGGTATACCTAATTTTTTCGCTGCATCTAGATTTGCTGGGAGAGTAGCTAGACTGCTGCATGTACTCAATGCGGTCAAAGACGGCGTGATGTTATATTTCCAGTACCCGGTAACACCGTTCTTTTGCTGTGCTACAAAAGCGTATATGGAATAGAATGTAAAGAAAAATACAATTCCAAAAATATAATAGAATGCCAATGGTTTTGCGTAGAAGCCGAATAATTCGGGACCTAATGTGTGTACTTGATATGCAAAATATGCCCCCAGACCGATAGGGCCAAATTTCATGATTAGTGTCAAGAGCGATTTCATTACCTCATTCCCGGCATTCAGAAATTTCACAAACAGCGCGGCGTCTTCGCCTGTCTTCCGAGCAGCTGTGCCGACTAAAAAAGAAAATATTACGAAAGCCAGTATATTTTGGCGCGACAGTAGATTGGCGAATTCTCCAACAGTTAAAAAGCGCACTATTTTATCACCCCAGGTATCGTCTGCGTTGGTTGCCAAACTTTCAATCGCGGCAGAAGTATCTTTAGCGGCCGTAACCGGGAAGATCCAAAGACCTATTATCGTAGCAATAGCGGCAATAACGATTGTCGCCACAAACACAGCAGACATCGTTCCTAAAATCCTGCCCAACTTGTTGTTGCTTTCTATATTGGCAACGGAAGAAGAAATGGCAAAAAATAGCAATGGAATAACAGCTACAAAAAGCAGGTTTAAAAATATGTCCCCTAGCGGCTTAATAAATGGAACAACGCTGGGTAACAGTAGGCCGATAATACTACCGACTATTATTCCGACCAATAGTTGGATAATATTACTGTAGTTTTTGAGTATTTCCTGCATCAGAATTATGTCTAGCGCTAAAATAGCCTTTTTTGTATTAGATTTGAAGAATAAATTTTTGTTTTATGGATTTTGTAACAACCGGAGATGGTTCAAAAACGCTGTATCATGCTGAAATAGGTGAACATTATCATTCGAAACACGGGGCATACCAGGAAAGTATACATGTTTTTTTAAAATCTGGGCTACAGTTTTTTTTAGAAAAGGAACATAAAAAAGAAGCATCCATTTTAGAAGTCGGATTTGGGACGGGGCTCAATTTTCTGCTTACAGCAGATTATTGCGCAAAAAATGCCGTGAAATTAAATTACCGAGGTATAGAAGCATTTCCGTTGCCATTGGAAATCATATCACAAACCGATTACGACCAATATATTTCTGCAGCTTTGTGGAATGATTTTGTTTCCACTTATGAAAGTGCAGTGAAAGGGTCAGTAAAGTTAGCTAACGAGATCGATTTAGGTATTGCACATACAGATGTGTTGGATTTTGAGGACAAAAGCACATTTGACGTCATGTACTTCGATGCTTTTGCGGCCATACATCAACCTGAAATGTGGTCGGATGAGACGTTAGCTCATGTGTGCAGCTTCTTGAAACCCGGCGGTGTATTTGTAACATACGCCATTACGGGGAACTTGAAGCGGAGCATGAAAGCCTTAGGTTTTTCAATTGAAAAGGTACCTGGCGCTCCGGGTAAAAGAGAGATGTTGAGAGCTATAAAACAATAAAATCCGCTAATCAGCGGATTTTATTGTTTTTAATTATTCGTGATCTGCATGACCATCAGCACCATGTGCATGGCCGTGGGATAGTTCTTCTTCGGTAGCTGGACGAACCGCTAAAATCTCAATATCGAAATTCAAGTTTTTACCAGCCATAGGGTGGTTTAAGTCAGCTACAACTGCTTCAGGAGTTACTTCAACCACTACCGCGCGAAATTGATTTCCTTGATTATCTTGAAGTGGTAATACTTCTCCTACTGGAGGAAGGCCTGTCTCATTAAACATATCAGCAGGCAATTGTGCGATCGCCTTGTCATCTCTTTCACCATATGCATCAACTGCATCTAGTTCGAATGAAGATTTATCCCCTTCATTTAATCCGGCTATTTTCTCTTCAAATTTAGGTAACATCATACCTACACCATATAAAAATGTTAACGGGTTTTCAGTGGTTGTCTGCTCTACAAAAGTTTTTTCTCCTCCCTCTACGGTGTGGAGAATGTAATTCAACGTTACTACGTTGTTGTTTTCTACTGCCATTGGACTTAATTTATGGGATTATTATCCCTGTTATTATTTATTAATTCTAGAATCTGAGTAATCGACGACTGAGGAAGACTACATGTTTTATTCCGGCAAAGGTAGGCTTTTGGTTCCACACCTTGTCTATTTTTTAACAATGGAAGTGTGCTTTTTGTTCCTCCTAATGTTATTTTATTTGGAATGTAGTAGCTATCCATCTCTTTTCGCCAAGCCAGTGCAGGCTCTCCGGTCAGTGCAATTTCATTGGTTCCGAAATGATGTTCCAACAATTGGATTGCCCAATTGGAGTAGGCCGATCCGTAGCTTTTGATGTGTGGAAAGACGTTTGCAAATACCTGATCCGCAATAGCGGTGTAATTTTCATCGTCAAATAACAGGCCCAATTTATACAGTTGGCGTACCAGAGTAGAGGTGGAGGCCGGAATTACATTATCCATAATTTCGCTTTTGCGGGCGATAAGTTGTTCGGCATCTGCTCCCGTATAGTAGAATGTCTTATCTTGCCTCTCGTAAAAGAAGGAAATAGCGAGATCGGCGAGTGCTTTACCTTCAAGCAGCCAATACTCATCAAATGTGGCTTCGTACAGTGAAATATACCCTTCAATCGTAAAAGCATAGTCATCAAGAAAACCGTTTATTTTACGATTGTGATCAGCCGGTTGATGAAGCAGTGCATCGTTCTCCATACAATTGTTGCCGATAAAGTGACCTATACCTAAAGCAAGGTTAAGGTACCGATCTTCATCAAAGACACGGTACGCATCGACTAGACCCTTTAGCAATAGCGCATTCCATGTCGTGAGCTGTTTGTCGTCCAATCCCGGTCTTACACGCTTTGCACGGTAGGATAGGAGTTTATTTTTGATTTCTTTTAAATAGCTATTCCATTCTTCCGCCGTAAATCCCGCTTCGGTAATAAAAATTTGATCTGTACTATTTACTAGGGGGATGTTTGTGTTTTCTTCAACCCAGTTGCCGTCTTTAACGATATTAAAATACGAGCGGAAAAGATCTGCATCCTCTCCTAGAATATCAAATTCAGAATAATCAAAGGTGTAGAATTTTCCTTCCACGCCTTCGCTGTCCGCGTCCAGCGCACTATAGAATCCGCCATTTGCTGCAAGCATTTCCCGTTCGGCCCAGGTAATCGTTTCTTCTACAACGCGCTTATATAAGGTGTTTGGCTTTTGCTGATACGCTTCGCTATAGAGGCTGATTAGCTGTCCGTTATCATATAGCATTTTTTCAAAATGAGGCACATGCCATTGTCCATCTACAGAATAACGCGCAAATCCGCCCCCGATTTGATCGTAAATTCCGCCATTAGCGATTTTTTCCAACGTAAAATGAACATGCTCCAGCACGACTTCATCTTCAGCGAGTACCGCGTAACGAAGGAGAAATAGCCAATTGTTGGGTAATGGGAATTTTGGTGCCCGTTGATAGCCACCATCTTTGAAATCAAACTGCTCCTTCCAGGGCAGCACGACGGATTTGATATCTAATAGGGAATATTGTTCCGGAATAGGAAGAATGGGGAGCTGCTCGGCTTTATGTATCCCAGCGGTCAATCGTTGTGCATAGTCGATCGCAACTTCGGGTGTTTCTTCCCACATTTGTGCAATCTGTAACAGTACATTTTGCCAGTCTTGCGGTCTGAAATAGGTGCCACCATATATTGGTCTACCATCGGGAAGACAAATACAATTTAGGGGCCATCCTCCTGCATTCGTCATTAATTGGACGGCTATCATATAAATTTGGTCGATATCCGGGCGTTCCTCCCGATCAATTTTAATTGGCACAAAAAACTTATTCATCGTTTCCGCGATCGCCTCATTCTCGAAGCTTTCTCTTTCCATCACATGGCACCAATGACAAGCTGAGTAGCCTATACTTACCAGTATCAGTTTGTTTTCTTCTTTTGCCTTTGCCAATGCTTCCGCTCCCCATGGCATCCAATTTACAGGATTGTGCGCGTGTTGCTTAAGATAGGGAGAGGTTTCGTTCTGTAGTTTGTTTGCCATAAAAGTATAATTTTCCTTCGTCCGTTCGGACATTATTCGACGGACTACTAAATAATTAACGCTGTTTGGTTGATATAGTTTACCCTAAGATGCTGCTATTTACCAGTTAAAACATTTTTCAAGTTACCGGTACCTCCGGATGCAGATGCAAAATCAATATCCTTGTCAAGTTCTATAATAGCTACATTGGCAGTCAAGAGGTCGATATCGCTATTGCACAAATAGTTTGTAAGATCCGACAGACCGGGGTTATGCCCAAAAATTAATACGGAGTTATAGTAATCCGTTATTTTATTAATCACCTGAAGGATATCCAGGTGATATGCTTCGTAGATATTTATTTCTTTTTGAATTTTTTCCGCAGGATATCCTAAAACATTGCTGAATATTTCAGCAGTCTGGATGGCGCGGTTCGCCGGAGATGAGATCACTAATGTTTTTTCGTTGAGGGTAACAAAGTCTGCTAATTCTGTTGCGATGCTACGGGCACGTTCTTTTCCTTTCCCGATTAGATCGCGGTTAAAATCTCTTTTCGACAAGGAATGCTCTTCCGCCTTTGCATGGCGTGCAATATAGAGTGATTTTGTTTCCATCATTAAACTTAGTAAAAATGCTTTACATTCACAAGCCGAGTCAGCTTACGGTGTTCGGAACGGTCAATAACTTCGGTGGATTTCACTTACGCTGCCTGAGCCCTTTCATCCTTCCGAACGAGGGGGAATCTAAATCATAATGTTTTAAAACAAGCTCTATTAGATGAAAAATGAAAGGCCTTCAGCCGGGGAGACTGAAGACCTTTACTAACCAATTATAAACCTGACCAAAGATAGTGTGTTTTGTACACTTTACCGAATTGAATTTGCATCTTTTTTGTTACTTGCGTGTGGTTTTTCGTTAAATTTATTTTTTTTACCCTTAATTTTTGGTGTTTTATGAGTTTTTTATTGATTAAATGGTTTTATTTTTAAATTTTTTGTTCTTTATCCTGTTTTTGTTTTATGTATTTGCTTTTTTTATTCGTTTATGTGTTTTTTAGTAAGTTATTTTTAAGAATTTGATATTTTTTATTGTTTTTTTGTGTGTTTATTTAGTTAGAGTAATCTGTCCGTCAGTAATTACGGTGTAATTATGCGCTGTTTGTTCTTTGTGGGTATATTTTTTTATGAAAGTGAAAATAAAACGAAAGGTAACGGTGAGAATAGGTGTAATGGTGCTTGTGTTAATAATTTAGCCAATTTTGATGCATCAAGTGTCATTATGCCAGTACATTTAGTTGTGGTAAACCAAAGCTCTTGATTTTGATGCTTATTTTTATCTTAAATTAACCTGAAACTTGGGTTATTATATTAGGGTAGGTTCCGGACCCAGCACCATCAATGCCAATGCGGAGCCATTAATTGTACTGGATCACTACCCTTATAAGCCAATATAAAAGCAAAAAAACCTCGCAAAGAAAAAAGTACGCGACAGCATGCTTCCTGTTCAACTTAACCCGCTGACATAGATAATGTGAGGTTGGTTGTAAAGGTAAGGCCGGTCGTGGTGATGGCTTTTACCATTATTTTGTAACTGCCTGCTTGAAGCGAATCGTCTTTTTTTACTTTCACGCTACCAGTTTTAACATTTATTTCGAAGATACCATCCTTATTTTCAAATGTTTGTCCGTCTTTTTCAATCGAAATGATAGCAAAGGTAGATTTATATTTCTCCGGATATAAAGTTGGTGCGGCAGACAAATAACCATTAGACAGCCCAATATGAAGAAAATCATGGCGAATGGTCAAGTTATATTCGGGGTAATAAATGCCGTAAAAAAAAATGATCTGGGGAATAAATATGACCCTAAATGTGGTAGAAGCAACCGTAAAACCATCTTTCTGTAGCGCAGGTGAAAGATTATACTCCATTTCAGCTTTTTGGGCGGGATCGCCGGCTGTGTTAGCGAATAGGATTTCGTTGCCTTCCAGTTGAACTATTCCTTCTTCGCTGGCTTGCTTTGGTAGATGCCAGGTGGTTCCTTCAGTAGCTATCGCTGGAGCCTCCAATTCAAAGTCTGCCCCTTTATCGCTATACAGTACATAAGCATAGGGAAGTTCTCCCGTATGTTCAAGTCCTTTTATCCCCACCTTACCTGGGCTCACTTTGAGCGATACGGTTTGCTCACCTACAGTAGAACCGTTTGAAGCAGATGCGATAACCGTAAGTTGATAGTTTTCCGGTATGCGAACGCCACTGGTCGAAGATGTGGATCCATTGGGGTATAAAAGCGCGCTGTTGATATATACTTTCCCTTCTTGATTGTCGATACGGATGGCACCGTTCAACTTATCATGTAGTCTACTCGACCCGTTGATCTGTATATTTTCCGTTTTACTAAATTCGACCTTTAGGGAAAGATTTTCCTGCTCGGTAAAGGTAGAAGGTAAGGTAAGCGTCTCCTCTTCGCCATAGCTAAGGCTAATTTCTGTCGGTAATTCCAGGGCCTTTTCCACAGGAGGCGCTTGTTCATCCTTGCTGCACGACGATGTAATGAGTAGTAATGTCGAGATGCCGATAAAAAACATCTTTCTGTTGTAGTGTTTGAGTTTCATATATGTTGTTTTTTTTGCGAAGGTAATGAGATGTTTTAAATAAAGCAACATAGTTGCATTATTGTTTTGTTTTTATATTTTTGCAGCAATTAACAGCAGATATATATTTTAAGTCAATAACACGATGCAACAAGACTTTTTACTTAACGTGCTTCTCTTGGGGGCATTCTTCTCTATTTCCAATATGACTGAAGCCCAGGAGAAGACCGTCACGGATAGCATCAAACTGCCCACTGCGGTTGTTGTCGGATACAAACCATCTAAGGGAAATGTTACCGCTATCGACCGCGCAACTTTAGACCGGGTGCAGTCGCGTACATTGGGCGAAACACTTAGCTATACTCCTGGAGTACAGAACGCCTATTTCGGTCCCAACTCCGGTACGCCGATGATCCGAAGCCTAAGTGGCAACCGTGTCAAAGTCTTAACTAATAGCTTATCCTTTCATGATTTATCGGGTATAACACCCAATGTAAATATTAATGTTGATATGGATAACCTGTTAGGCATAGATGTCTATAAAGGAGGGGCTAGTGTATTATATGGGGGTAAGGCTATTGGAGGAGCAGTAAATATGCGCGATAATACCATTCCGGAATTTATGTTTCCAAATACATGGTATGGGAGGGCTACCGTAGAAGCCGGAACAAACAGTGGTAATAGACAAGCGGTAGATGTGAACGGTAATTTGGGCGAGCGATGGGCGTGGCATATCGGCGGAATGAACCAGCAGAACAACGATCTGCGTATACCGGGCAATACCAAAGCACCGATTGCTTACGACCCAGCCATTGATCATCTTACCCAGGCAATGGCCCAGGTTCATGTAGATTCAGAAACAATACGTAACCTAAGCTTATATCCCTATTTGAGTCAGTTCGTTTTGGATTATATGAGTGATCCCCGCTGGGATCTTTCGGAGGCAGATCTTTACACCTTTCAGGATCACTCCGTGATCGGTGGTGTACGGATACCTAACCCAGTAAATGATCAGTATGTAGCTGGACAAGATCCCAGCACCCCGCTCTCGACGACCATTGTAAAAGGTATTTCCGATTATGCGCCGGTAAAAAAAGGCATCATGCCCAACAGCCATTCGGAAAGCCGGGCTGTGAATGTGGGAAGCAGCTATATTCGCCGTAATTATCGGATCGGGTTAGGTTATCGGGCGTCAGAAGGTTATTATGGAATTCCCGGATTTGCCCTAGCGACGATACCAAAGCATACACATGAACCCGTAGCGCAGGCACCTGAATATGCCCCGATTAATACGAGAGCCCTGTCACATAGTTTGCTTTTCGAATCGGCTTATCGACCAACGTCGTCGATGATCACGAATGTGAAGTTAAACTATATGTTCCAGTATGCCGATGACCGTGAGCTGGTTGGCATCTATCGGGTCAATAAATTCAATACCAACAGGCATACGTTCCGTACCGAAGTGGAACAGCAGGTCTTGAAGTTTTGGAAGGGTATGAGCGGTCTTGATTTTTCCCACTTGAAAATAGATGGCGGTGGTGTACAACGGTATATTCCCAATAACCAAAGCCATGAGGTGGGCGCTTTCACGCTGCAAAAACTGGACTTCAATCCTGTCGTGGTCAATCTCGGCTATCGGCATGACTGGGTGGCACGGCGGGCGACGCGCGATGGTACGTATAAAACCAGTCGTGGAATGGCGGGCGGAAAACTCTCTGCTAGAGATTTTCATTTAAATCACTTTACGGGCGACCTGAGATGGAGCATATTGAAGATAGCGTATCTGGAGGGGGCGGTTAGTCATGCAGAACGTGCGCCAGATGTCAACGAGCTGTATGCCGGAAATAATCATTTTGCGATCTTAGTTGAAGAAAATGGCGATGATCGGTTACCCAAAGAAATTGCACGCTCATATGAACTGGGCGGTGGCTTGCAATATAAAGGACTGCATTTTAACGCGACGTATTACCAGACGACTTTTGAGAATTACTTGTATCTAGCGCATACAGGTATCTCGCGCTCTGGGGGCTTTCTAGTTAAAGAATGGAGAGCATCGGATACCGAAATTAACGGCATTGAAGCACAGCTTGGATACAAACATAGCTGGAAGAAAGGCCGGAGCTGGGAAGTATCTACCTATTGTGATTTGGTTAAGAACAGGAATACGGCCGACGATAGTATGCGACAGTGGGCGGAAGGCGACTATATGCCTAATTTGCCTACCAGTCGATATGGTCTTTCGGCGGGTGCTTTGCTAAATCGCTTTATGATTTTTTGTTCATTTGATCGTTATCTCGAACAACGTTTTCTCGGAAAGAACATCAACCCCGAACCACCTATGCCGGCCTACTCTTTACTTGCTGCTTGTATAAGCTACCCGTTGCAGATAGTTGGATATACCATCGAATGTTATGCACGTGGAAACAACTTACTTGATGTGGAAGCCCGTCCGCAGAATTCGTTCTTAAAGTATCTGGCGCCGCTTCCTGGTCGGAATATTTCCTTAGGAATCAAAGTTGTTATATAGCGTTGGATGTTCAATGCTTGACGTATTTTAGACGCGAATGGCGAATAGATTGTAAGGAAGGTAGCCAATTCATCGCTTAGCTGCCTGATGTCATTTAGGATTTGGCGGTGTTTTTTGGCAATCCGTTTCAGGTCTTTCTTGAAGCCCGACGTTAAAACAACCTCAAATGTCATTGGCTCAAGGCACAATGTACATTGCCGACTTTTTACTCCTGTTTGGCGCAAAGTATAAGCTGTAAATGGACGACGTTTTGCAGCAACTGCGATATACTGAGCTCCTATGAATAAATGCTCGTCAGAGCGGAAAACATGCAATGCATGTTAACCTTCAAGAATGCGGTTTTAGATCAACGCTGCTATAAAGCTTCATATTTACGATATTTATCCTTATTTTAGTATCTGTAAACATCTATGCTTTGGAGATCAACGAGATTTGGCTCTACATTTATAAACAATATCATAAAATAAAACCATTTGTATTTTTTAAGACTTTAAATTATGAAATCACAAGCAGAATTATTTGAACATATTATTGCCACAGTCGGCAACGAAGAACAAGTTAAGAAGGAGATGGAATTAATCTTCGGTTGGAAATCAGACCAGGCCAGCAAAATAATCGCGGGTGAAGAAGAGTTTCATTTCGTCGATTTACCAAGGTTGGCAGACCACTTTAATTTAACTGAAAATGACATTTTCGCAACGAATGTTGTTGACGTAACGGCATCAGAGTCCGATAAAGTAAATGCAGTATCCGTTAGTAATATCGGTGAAATGTGTAAGAAGTTACGCGTTCTTTTCGAGCGATTTTCCAACCAGGCTGGCGCCGTAATGCTTTTTAGCAATATCGATATCCCTTTGCCCATACTGATGGATTATGAAGATTTGATCTGGCTGTATTTTTATGATATGGAAAAGTACGGTGCTGCCGAAGAACAGACTTTTGAAGCCTATGTTCGAAACGCCAAAACGGTAGATGTAATGGAGGATATCCAAGCCATCGGTCAATTATACCTGCAGTCTGATTCTGTAGAATACTGGGCTGGCGATGCAATAAATAATTTCATAGAAATGTTATTTACTACGAAGAAGGAAAATAGGTTTGAAGATAATAATACGTTTGAGCTTCTCAACAAGCAAATTGCTGCCTTAAGCGAAGACATCCAGACAGCTGCCAAGAAAGGAACTAAGGAGTATGGAGGTAAGTTGAGCCTATATATTTGGGAGTTCGGAATTAGTAGCCAGCAAATTCACTTTACAGCAAATAACCTCAATAGTGTTCTTTGGATGAATGTAATGAAACCTATGGTTTTAATCACAGCTGATAAAGTGTTTTATGAGAGAATGCGGATGGGTCTTGAAAGGTACGCCAAAATGCTTACAGAATAAGGGAGTGAGGTCGTTTTCAGCTTGTGGTAAGTAAACTATTTCCATAAACCATCCAGCTCTTCAAGAGTAACAGTTATTCCTTTGCCTTGTTTCAAATCCTCATCCCCTTGTTGTATTTTTTTTACAAAGTCTGGGGAATAAGGGCTGTCATCTGATTTCGTCTCAAAGTCTATCTTCAAAGCTTTAGCTATAGCTTTAATGGCTGCCAATTGTTCTTTATTTTTAGGGTGAAGAAGTACCGCTTCCATAACAAATTCCTTTCTTTATTTTCGTATTCGGCCTTTCCGCCGATATTCTTTACATTATCATTCGTTTGAGAAGAACCATTTCTCGAAGCTTCAATTCCCGAATCTTTGCTTTTGTTTAATCTGATCGAAATTCGTTCTCTAGCCATGAATCAACATCACTACACGAATATACTAAAAATATAAAACATATAACAAAACTTCTCATCCATCACAAACCACAGGGTGGATTTTACCCTCTGGCATTTCATGCTTTAACTTGTCCAGGATCTGTTTTTATAGTCTGCGACGGAAAGTAGAAATCTGGAATTAACCAGTCTCTATTTCCTCATTTATTGTTACTTAATTCCATATGCCCGATAGCAGCAGTAATGCCCATTTTCATGATATCTGTCTGTGCGATAGAGACTCGGGGGAAATATTTTGCTGAATGCGTTTGATTTATATGGCCAGCAAGAGTCTTTCGTTGAAATTGCCAAATATGCAAATTCAACTCAAGAGTTTTACGAAGGATTGGGGTTTATTTACATGGAACTGATTAACTTTGTAAAAGGCGAGGGCGAACTGGAGAGCGATCTGGACAAGGTATTCTTTATGCTTAAGAATATGTCTAGGTTAAAGACGCTGCCGCGGATACTGAATTCGGATGTATTCCAGCGGTTTTTCCAGTTGACGCGTTACGCGAAATTGACAAAGGAGGAGCGACTAAATCCACCACTTCATTAAATAACCCCTTCATCTATCAACCGCTGTATAACGGCATCTACATCGACAGTGTCATATTCATTCTTTAAGTAAATTTCGGATAAGATCACTGTTTGCCCGACCACTTTTATATAGGTAATCACACGCGCACCACCTGATTTGCCTTTGGCGGTACCTGAAATAGCTAGCCGGATTTTGTAAACATTCTGGCCTAAATCAGTTCCTAACGTTGGCTTTTCAGCCAATTCATCGCTTAGCTGCCTGATGTCATTCAGGATTTGGCGGTGTTTTTTGGCAATCCGTTTCAGGTCTTTCTTGAAGCCCGACGTTAAAACAACCTCAAATGTCATTGGCTAATTCCGCTTCAATTTCGGCAATAGCATCCTTGGCGTTCTGCAATTTCAGGTTTCCTGCTTCCCATTCCTTGATTTCGCCGAAGGACTGTTTCAGTTTTTTATATAGCTTTTCACCGTCTTTGTCCAATCCGGCCTGCTTGTCTATCTTATAGCGCAAGCCAAAACGGTTCAGGATTTCCTTCAATACAGGGAGATCTTTATCGTTGTCTATATTTACCGTTAACGTTGTCATACTACAAATTTACGAATTATTTTTTACCATTCACAAAACAGCCCATAGCTTCTGCGAGTTAGCACACTGGATCGACCGTTGCAGATGACCGTTCGCTCAGATTTCTCCGAGTTGGCCAAACCCGATCTATATTACACGCCGACCATGTCAATGGATGATTTTGTGGAGGTCGGCCTTTTTTTGTTTTCCCAAATGCTTGGATCTTTCGGTTTCATTCCGGCATCGTTCTCCGATGACGATCGGAGAACGATCGGGGCGCGAAGCCGGAAATGCAGAACTAAAGGAGAAGCAAGGCATAACGCAGAAGCGTGCAACAAAGTTGTACATTCTTGTCCTGAGCAGGTGCTCCCTATACGCCAAGTATGTGCTAAGTATACGCTAAGTACTGATATAGTATTAAATGAATATAGTACAAAAAAACCTTATTTCGGGAGTGAAATGACCTTATACTATGTCAATATCGTATAATATTGCTGACATTGTCAAAGCACCAGTACATAAAAATAATACTTCAAGCGTACAATACGCATACTACGCAGATAGGGTACGGTACAAGAACCGCATGAGGAGCATCAGCGGGGAATCTATATGGCAAGGATATCTCTTTTATGTTTTAATAGTTTGTCATAGTTTAAAGCGGACTTGGCAAAAAAACGGCAATATTATAATTTTGCCAATTGTCTGCGAATCCTTTAAATTTATTGGACTGTGATTCTAAATTCCGGACAATGACAAGCTCACCAGTGGCCAGTGGCTTTTTTTCCTTGTCTGATAGAAACTCTTTTAGTTTCAGATGCACTTTGTCTACAAATGAGGCTGCGCTTTTTTATGATGTGTGGCGCTATAAATGCTTTTTGGCTTTGCTTACCACTTTTCGGTGCTAAGCGGTACTACTTCTTTAAAATGAGCATCCCGAGTTATTAACGTCAATCTGTGTTGCGTTGCAATGGCAGCAATCCAAATGTCATTTTCAGGAATGGGTTTTCCCTTTTTGAGTAGTTCGGTTTTGATAATTGCATATGCATTAGCTGTTTCCGCATCGGCTCCTATAATATTGCATTTCTTCAAAAAAGCATTTACTTGGGATAAATGTTTCTCCACATGCGAAGAGCGATAAGCACCAAGCAATAGCTCTCCAAGCACCACGTATGGAATGTCGACTTGCTGTCTGTTTCCCAGATTAGTCATGATGGTAGGATTCCCTTTAAATAGTTCAATGACTATATTCGTGTCCAAAAGGATGTTATTTCCAGTCATCGGGATTTATCGTTTCACAAGCTTCTTCTATGGCTCTTTCAATTTCGTCGGCTTCTTCCTTACTCCATATCCCAGAAAATTCCTGAGCGATTGATTTTGTCTTCACTTGTTTGTTGCCCTTAGCTCTGGCTTTTTTTAGTAAGTCCTCAAGCGCTGCCAATGTCGATTCGCTATTTATCTTTAGTACTTCTTCAATAATGTACAATTTTCTTGCATTAGATTCCATGTCTACTTTTTTGTTTCGTCCTCTACCTTTTTAACGTTCCTTAAATTGTCACTGTCAAATTCTCTTTCGAGAAAAAAGATAGCAATAACTTATCAGCGGTAACAAAAAGACCTGCTTTATCTTTGAGGCTTACGGCAGTCGATAACTGTATGCTATCTAAAGTACGCAAGCCGGATTTACCGTATCGAGCGACCAGTTTGACGGCATTTTCGATAATCGATGCGTCGATAGGTACGATATTATATTTTTTTAAATCACGATCTAAAACAGATATGGTTTGTTCCGCTTGCAATTCGGTAATTTCCTTCATCCTTACTTTTCTCCAGAGCGTAGAAGCGAATTCGAGTTTCGTTAATTCAGAAAGAAAGACGCCCGAAATAGTATTTTCTATGAAGATCTTCTCAAATTCATTGGTATCGACTTCGTAATGATATAGTTTAAACAGCGCGCAGGTGTCCAGAAAAATTTTCATATTTCACTTCTTCTATCATCAGCGGTAGAATCACTTAAAGAACCTTTGTAATCTTTTAATATCTTACGACTTTTGGAGAAAGAGAAATCCGATAATGAGACCTGATCTTTGGAAGAATCTGTAGTTTCCCTTTCCTTGCGAAAACGAACAAGCTTCAATACCTCCAGATTTTTTAAGAGCTTTATGGCCTCGTCATTAAGAATATCTAATGTTACAGTTTTCATATGATTAGTTCCTTTCCTTACTCGGCCTTTCTGCCGATGTTTTTTATATTATCCTTCGTTTGCGGAGAACCACCTTTTAAAGCTTCTAACTCAGTCTTTAAAGCTGCTATTTCATCCTTAAGTTCTTGCTTCTCGTCGTGCTCTTTAATCAACTCTTCCTTGAAATATATTATGCGCATGTCGCGTATATTTTGTCCGAGATGTTTTTTCTGTTCCTGTGCCATAATAAAGTGCATTCTCGATTTAAACAAATATAACGAATTTTTTGGGGTGTATGAAATATGTATTTTACATATCGTGAACAATTCATTATAAAATGGTTAAGTGGTATCATTGTATTCATAAACCACACTTTTTTCTGTTTTATGAATTTCTCTTCTCGCTCTATTGATATAAAAACAATGAAGCGTATGACCAACAAAAAACAATTATTCAAAAACATCATTGTCGCGCCGGAGTAAAATGCGCGCGAAAAAGCCAATTTGGCCTATCCGGTAATGCGAGAGATAAACCCTATTGATCTTTTTATGATGTCGTCCAAAACCGCATTCGGATTTTTTACAAACTATTTTTTTAAACTGTAGAGGAACTTCTAGGAGTTAGGTGATAGGCGTTAGGAGCCAGAGCCGAGCTGCCTTTTATAACCTTTACACTAACCACTAAAAGAATGCGAAAATTACGCAAAGGGGAGAGGTATGCGCTGTTGCCAAACATAACTCCCAATCAATTTAAAGATCCCTCCAAAGTCGGGATGACAAAAAAGAAGGAAACCCAGCTTTGTCATGCCGAGGATACGAGGTGTTTACTTAGCCGTTTATTTAGATCCTCCGCAAACAACAAATTTTTAAACGACATTTTAAAGAAGTGCTGCCTGTTTTTCATATGTGTGTTGTTTAGTGAGGCCCAAGCGCAGTCTGCTGGAGAGCTGGCGGTTGGTTTAGTTCCCTCAATAGCAAACTCTAGGTGGATCGGGGTTTTGGGATGTTTCTTGTCAAAAAAAGAGGCTAACGATTTGAAAGAAATCCGGTAATCCATTTTCTTCGATGAATTCCACAGTAGCAACAAGAATCGCTGCTTTGATCTTATATCTTTGTATTTATCATCAGAAATTCTTAAATTTGATATTAAGATTAAAAGTTATGGCGAGGATCATAGAAAGTGAAATGCTCAATTACTTTACACAGCTGAACGACGCTGAAAAGAAATCAGTTGTCCAGATGCTTAAAACGTTTATTAAAGGCCGTAAAGAGGGAGAGCAATCTATAAATATTGAGCAGTATAACGCGGAGTTAATGGAGTCTGAGGCGGAATTTGAACGAGGCGAATATATAACGCATGAACAGCTTCTAGCAGCCATTAAAGAGTGGTAAAAGGCACTCCTCGCATTGTCTGGACGAAAATGGCGCAAAGTCATTTAAAGCAGGTGTTTGAACACATCGGCGCGGATTCCCCTCAAAACGCATTAAAAGTCGTAACTGATATTACCGATACTGTTGAAAAGGCTGCTGAATATCCAGATGCCTATGCCCCGGATAAATTAAAACTTGAAAACGATGGCACATTCCGGGCATTTGAAAAGCATCATTATCGGGTTTCATATCGGTATGCAAAGGGTGTTTTGCGGGTTTTACGGATCAGGCACACCAAGATGAAACCTAAATATCACTAGCTCTTATCTATTTCATCCTCAATATTAGCCTTATACTTCTTCCTGATTTTTTCTTATTCTATTGCGATGTCTTTGAACGATTATCTCGCGACACTATTTGCCCTCCCCTACTTCGGCAGCGTGCCATCCATTTCGTCCTGCTCCACGATGCTGCGCAAAAGGGCATATGCAAAGCCGATGCTATTTTTTCAAACTGCGCTACGGCAATTTTTCCGGTCTCGTCGCGGCAGGTTCATTGGCGGCTAACGCTTTCTTCCCAACTTCAGTGGTATAGTATTGTTGTCCAGGATCATTTAGGTTGTCTGGGTTGGTCATAGTCATCCACTTTGCTTTTTTCAGGAAATCCAATATGTCTTCGAAGCGTGGCGTCTTGGAATTCAGGCCGATTTTCTTGAACAACTCGCGTTTAGACGCCGGCGACCAACCGGTTATCAACATATTATGCATGTCTTTGATATCGTTATCATCGAAGCTGTATGCTTTTGCTTCGTTCGAGACCAATTTTACTTGGTGTCGAAGTTGGTCAATCAAATGGTTGACACTCTTCTCGGTCAGCGTATTTTCATCACTCGCTTCGCCGAGGGCGAGGAAGTCTTTGTTGAATATGTCGTCGTTAGCCAAACCATTGGCTTCAATTATTCCAACAATAGAATCCAGTGTGATATTTTCGCTGCCCGCCTCGTGTTTGCCGTAGCTGCCTTCAGGTAAATCTTTAGCTATTGCAAAAGCAGTTGAATTGCCATATCCACCTTTTTTTCTTAAAGATTTAAAGGCCTGACCAAGTGTTTTTAACAATTTAACTGTTCTAGGCCGAAGTATTTTTCGTGGTTTGCTTTCCATATTTAAAAGAACCACAATATTTTTTGTTAATTTAATCGTATACGATTATATAAATTTGCATTTATGGGTTATATGTTTTATTATTGCATAATCAAATTTTATATGAATAAATTTTAGACAAGATATTAGTTAAGTAATTTTTAATTTAAAAAAGGTATAATTAAAGAGTCTCACTTACCCAAAGTCCGAAACTTTTATTGAACGGTGAGAGCGATAGATTATGCCTACATCTCTTAATGTGCTATCTTTGTAGCATTAAGAATGTGGGCACTATCGTTTCTGTTGAGTTCAAAGGTTTCGGACCCTAGGGTATAAGACAGAGCGATGTGCCCCTTCTTATTTGAGACTCGTTATCAAAAACGATAATGAGCAAAACAATAACCATATCGAAAATCCCTGTTCACTTGCCTTTTGGCAAGCGGCAGGGATTTTTTAGTATTGGTTCAATTTCAGGTCGTCCTAAGAACCTAAAAAACCGGTTCAAGAATGTGATCAAAGCTCCTGTTTGAGAATAAAACAGCTATTCTATAGCTCTCCAATATCTCACTGCGTGGCGCCCGCACATAGATAGATTTTTTCAATTAACAAAATTATGAATGTTATAAATCTACATATCAATGAAGCTAATTTACAGCTGCATAGGGCGCTTCTTTTCCAATATATTGACACTTTCAGATATAGTCCGAATACCTCAAAGAATATTTTCGCCTGCCTCTAAAGGACATAGACTGGTAATGCCCGGCAGGTTTCTCTTGCTTACTACGATTTTTGTTTCAATGTTTAGTGACGCCCAGGCGCAGTCTGCTGGAGAGCGGACTGTCGCAACGGGTCAAAAGCTGACGGACGTAAATATTACGTATAAATTCAGGTTTGACAGATATACCAATGAGCAGGCAATGCGTATTTATCCCTGGGCCGATCTGGAAAGATTTCCATTAATTGCCTACGATCTGGATTATTCAAGTACTCCGGATGTTGCGATCGGCGCTGCTCTTCCTGAGGAAGTAATGCTTATGCCTTTTCCAGTTGTAGACGCAGTCGGGAAAAGGGATATCGCCAGTCTTTCAAGCTTTCCGAAAGATAAACTTATCATACTGGATTTTTGGGCCACCTGGTGTTCGCCCTGTGTGGCATCCATGGAAAAGTGGAATACCTATCTCAAAGAGATTGGTAGCGAAATCATGGTTTTTGGTGTTATGCTCGATTACGATTACAAGGCTCAGGGATTTGGACAGGACCGAAACTGGCAGATACCGATCGTATTTGGTCCGCAGGCGTATATCATGAACAGTTTCTTTTTTGACAGACAGGCGGTAAGCCGGATAGTCTGGATAAAAGACGGCCGGCTTATCGCTATTACGGGAACCGAGGGTTATGACCTGCAGCTCATCAGAGACGTGATAGCGGGTAAAGATGTAGATATCCCAACGGTATCTGACTGGACATATACACAAAAAGCCAACAAACGATGAAAAAAATACTATTTACGCTATACTGTGCTATTATTGCACTTTCGGCAGCACAGGCACAACTCTCAGGCCATGTGCTGGATATAAATGGAGCGGCGTTGCCTGGAGTAACGGTCTCTACACTTCGGGGGAAACAATCTGTACTAACGGATGCTGAAGGAAATTTTGCATTCGATCATGTCAGTCTTCCAGACTCGCTCTCGGTACGTTATCTAGGCTATCATCCCCGCACGGTAGAACTGACCCAGGGTAGGGATATGCTAAAAATTAATCTCGAGAAGGACGGACGATTTATAGAGGAAGTGGAAATTATCAATACCGGTTTTTATCAGATTCCGAAGGAACGCGCTACAGGGGCGTTTACCCAGGTCAATAATGAACTGCTCAACCGGTCGGTAGGGGGTAATATCCTGCAGCGTTTAGAAGGTATCGCCTCCGGCGTGCAGTTCGTTAATCCCGGAGGTACCAATGCCTCGGATATCCGGGTGCGGGGGCTGGCAACAATACAGTCCGATGCTTCGCCGTTGATCGTGGTCGATAATTTTCCCTATGAAGGCGATATTACCTCGATCAATCCCAATGATATCCAGAACGTCACCATATTAAAGGATGCTGCAGCATCCTCAATTTGGGGTGCGAGAGCCGGGAACGGCGTAATTGTTATAACGACGAAGCAGGGTCGTTATAACCAAAAAGGCCAGCTGTCGCTGAACAGTAATGTGACGATTGGAGGCAAACCCGATTTTATGTACAGCCGTAACCGCCTGCCGAGCGCAATAGTAATGGAGGTCGAAAAACAAAAGTACGAGCACGGAGGATACTATATACAAAATGCGCAACAGGTGCCATTTCCAGAATATGTGGAGATGTTGATCGCACTGGATAACGGATCGTTAGATCCCGAAGAATTTGCTCAGCGGGAAGCAATCATGAAGGAGACCGAAGTGCGTGAGGAAGCATTAAAATACCTCTATCAGCCCTCCATCTACCAGCAATATGCACTAAATTCAAGGGGAGGGGGAGATAGGTTTACCTATTACCTTTCTGGCGGTTACGATAGGAACAGGGAGGACGTGATTGGTAACGGTGGCAGCCGGATGAACCTGAACATCCATAATACCTTTAAACCGTTTAAAAACCTTGAAATTGGTACGGCTATATGGTACAGTGAACAACGCGTACAGAATAATGGTTTGACACTTCAGGATCTTCGCGGCGATGCAACACATGTAGGGCTTTCTCCCTACAGCAGATTGCAGGATGAAGAAGGCAATGCGCTGGCCATTGTTAAAGACTACCGGCAGACCTATATCGATAATGCTGAAGCGGAGGGCCTATTGGATTGGGCGTACCGCCCATTGGATGAACATGATCTGATAGACCGACGAGGCAGGCGGGACGAACTTCGTGCGAACGCAAATCTAAAATTCGACTTTCTGCATTACTTTAATTTAAATGCGACATATCAATATATCAAGGGCAATAATCAGCAAACGGTAGAATATGATAAGGACAGCTATTACGTACGCGATTTAGTCAACAGGTTTACACAGCCTGACGGCAGTCTGGTTATTCCCCGTTTAGGTGTTTATCAACAGTTAAATTCGAGCCTGTCCGCAAGTCATTCCGGACGTGCTCAACTGAACTATGCACGACATATCGGTCAGGATCATCAGTTTATTGGCTTGGCCGGAGGAGAGATCCGTGAGTTTGTGCAGAACACATTGCCGGGCCATACCCTGTACGGCTATGACGCGGAGTTAATGACAGGTAGTACGAACTATAACTATACGCAAAATTACACGGTAAGGCCAAGCGGCCGTTCACGTATCACAGCACCGTCTTTTGTAAAGCAACGCTATATAGACCGCTATCTGTCCTATTTTGGAAACGCCAGCTACACCTTTAAGGAGCGGTATATCTTATCCGGTTCGCTACGTTGGGACGGTTCCAATCTTTTCGGTGTGAAGACTAATCAAAAGGGAACGCCCCTATGGTCACTCGGTGGAAGTTGGGACATAAGCAAAGAGCACTGGTTTTCATTGCAGGAAGTGGATTATCTTAGGGTAAGGGCGACCTATGGAAGTGCAGGGAATGTAAATAAATCCGTCAGTGCCTATCCGACCATACGCCATTTTTCGAATGATTGGATAACCGGCTTTAACAATGCAGATGTTAGGACAATAGGAAACCCGTCGCTGCGCTGGGAAAGGGTAAATACAGTCAATATCGGGACTGATTTTGAAATGCTGAAAGGTCGCGTTTCGGGTAATATTGACTATTTTACGAAGAAATCCACAGATCTGATCGGTGCAGACCTGCTGCCGCCCAGTACCGGGATAATTACAGGCGGGACAGCTATAAATTCCAACCTCGTCAATTACGCCGATCTGAGAACACGGGGTGTGGACATACAGCTCCGGAGCGTAAACCTCACAGGTACTCTCAACTGGAATACGACGGTGCTTGTGAACTATGTCTCAAATAAGGTAACCAATTATAAGGCAAATGAAAGTACCGCATTGTACAGTTATTTTGATTCACCGGCTACGCCCGTCGTGGGAAGCAGTAGAGATGTCGTCTATTCCATTCCATGGCAGGGGCTAAGCCCTGAAAATGGCTATCCGCTGGTATCTCTCGACGGAAATGAAAGTCAGGATTACCGTACATACTATCTCGGACTTGTTAGAGATGATCTGGTGGTATCCGGTGTCCGTATCCCCCCTTTTTACGGTTCAATGCGAAATACGGTATCGTTTAAGGGGGTCGCACTCGACCTGATGCTGAGCTGGAAAGGAGGATATGTTTTTCGAAGATCATCGATAAGCTCCGGTAATGAATACAGTTCATTATATCACATGGACTACCTTAAACGTTGGCGTACTCCGGGCGATGAAATATGGACAGATGTTCCAGCCGCGCGCGAAATCGGAGAGACGGAAGCTTATGCAAGCAGTATATATAAGGATTCGGAGGCGCTGGTGGTCAAAGGTAACCATGTGCGCCTTCAGGATGTGAATCTCTCTTATCGTATCCGGCCGTCCAGGTTACAATCTTTGGGAATTAAAGAGATCAGGCTATATGCTTATGCACGGAACCTGGGCGTAATCTGGAAGACCAATAAGCTCGGTATCGACCCGGATTATGTTGATGTAGAATATTCGGCGCCCCGGAATTATTCTATCGGAATAAATATGGACTTTTAAATAAAGTAGACGATGAATACGATAAAACGATATTTTAAAACCCTGTTATTGCTTTTTTCATTGACAGGATGTGGAAAGGAATTTCTGGATATAAAGAGAAATTCCAATCAGGTTGTTCCCAAAAATATATCTGATTACCAGGCACTATTGGATTATAATCCGGTAATGAATAATGCGGGTTCTTTTGAACTGGTCTGTTTGGGTACTGATGAATATACGCTACCCGGAAAAACCTGGGAAACAGCTAGCCCTGTGTACTACACACACGTGAAAAATGGATATATATGGGCAGATGATGTATATGAAGGAAAGGAAGTAAATGACTGGAATTGGGCATATCAACGGATTATGTACGCAAATTTAGCACTGGATGTGGATAAGCTTGAGGTTTCACCGGATCAGGAGAATAATCGCAACAATGTCAGGGGGCAGGCGATGTTCCACCGCGCATTTACGTTTTACCAGTTGGTACAGGCTTTCTGTAAACCTTTTAACCCCGGTAGTGCCGAAACCGATCCGGGAATACCTCTGAGGTTGGATTATGATGTTTCTGTTACTGTTGATCGAGGAACTTTGAAGGAAGTCTACGCACAAATATTACAAGACCTGACTACCGCGGTTGATCTACTTCCGGATTTCCAGGAAAATAATTACCGGCCTTCAAGACTTGCTACTTATGCTTTACTCGCAAGGGTATATCGGGAAATGGATAGATGGGATGAGGCTCTTGCCAGTGTACAATATGTGCTGGAAAGGAAACTTGATTTATTAAATTTTAACGACTTTGACGATGCCGGTCTTTATTCTTTTGAAAATATGAATCGAGGACTGTTAAATCCTGAAATTCTCTTCTATTGCCATACTTCGGCAGGTTATATACAAAGTAATGGCGTGGTGACAGAAGAATTTATTAACAAATACAAAGATCATGATCTAAGAAAATATCTCTTTTTCAAAGACGATAAAAAATTCTATGGTTCCTATGCTGGATTTAATTATTTTACGGGACTTGCGGTTGATGAGGTATTGCTTATCAGGGCAGAATGTCTGGCAAGAAAAGGAAATTTTAAAGCCGCTGCTGAGGATTTGGGCCGTCTTTTGTCGCATCGTTATGAAACAGACAAAGTGCCTGCAATAGCAGAAGACCTGACGACGCTTCAGTTGATAAAAGAAGAGCGGATAAAGGAATTGTATCTCCGTGGTACAAGGTGGAGCGATATCCGTAAGGCTAATCTTACTAAGGAAACAGAAATTATGCTGAAGAGAGATATAAACGGAGCGATTTACACCCTATTGCCCAATGATGATAAATGGGTATGGCCTATTCCGGACAATGAATTAAGATCAACAAGTGTGCTGCAAAATCCCCGTTAGTCAATCCCTTAGAAATTTTAAGGCACCAAAAGGTAGAATGGTGGACAAAAATATGTCCACCATTCCATTCGGCATTACCGCAATTATCTATTCGGATTAATTTGTAAGATTAAGACTGGGGAGTCCTGAATACCGGTGTTCCCAAGTCTATGTCTTCCTCGTCTGCTAAATCCTGAGCTTGTGCTACAGTGGTGATAGGACCGGTATAATCTTTCCTGTCAATAGGAATAGCACACATTTCACCGTTATTTAGTGAACAGGGGCCACTCGGACCACTTGGTAGTGCGGCTCCAATCGCAAGATTACTGGGCTCATCATGAGGTTCATCTTCATCGATCACCGTTACCTGATACCACTGCGGCGCTAATCTGCTTTCTAAATTGGTCCAGGAAATTGCAAACAAACCTGCCGCTGCGAAAGCGAAGATGCCTAGCTTGTCGAAGTTTTTAAATATATTTTTCATAATAAAATAATTTTAAAACATGTTGTTGTGTTTTGATTTCATCAGGTCCATCGCATGACCTGCTCCTTGACATTCTAAAAGCTTTTGTCAGAAAGAGTATTCTTTATAGTTTCGCAGGGTAAGCTTTGTCCCTGCTCACTCAGTTCATTCACGCTGAGGCAGTACCCTCCTTCCTGCTGGCTTGGGAAGAGAGGTCTTCTTCCTGCTTGCTTCTATAGGATAATGCCAAAGCTGTTATACCTGGTATAATAAATGCAAGGTTGAAAAGAATATGGTTGCCGAATCCGTATTGAGTAAGGATACCTGCGCATATACAGACTTCACCAATGACACCCTGCCAGGCAAGTACAAGATATAAGGTGAATATGCCAGATAATATAACGGAAAATACTAGTCCGCGTTTTGCGGTTTTCGTGTTAATCAGCATAAAGATTAAAGTCAGTTCGATAAATGGAATTAGCCAAAATAGGATTTCGCCGACCCAGTTCGCAAAAGGTTGCATGTGCATTTCCTCACGACTTGTATTCCAATTATAGAGCTTGATGACGGCAGCATATCCCCACAAAATAATAAACGCGTACCGTGCTATCTGCTTTATGTATTTTTGTGCTTTCATTTTTTTTAAAATTTATTCTATTCTCCGTTACTGGATTTCAAACTTCTTATGCAAATTTATCAGGTCTGATCTAGAGCGACTTGTGTCATTGATACACATTTTCTCATTTATGAATTTTATTTTTTATCTGCTCGAATCGCTTATTTTCGCTGCCAGTACCGCAGGGCTTTGTAATACTTCCGGTGATCGTGATTGGCGCTTTTAACTGCGATGTCTTTTCAGTAAAGTCAATACAGATCTGTGTTGATATTTATATTCAACATATTGAAAATCAGATATTTAATTTCTTTTTTTTGTTGTTTTTGTCGTATCTTTGATTTAATTAATACAATTATTTCATTGCTATCTATATATAGCTGTCATAAGTAGAGGAATTGTACCGCCTGAAAAAGTGCTTATTTTATAAGTTCCTGTTTTTCAGTTAAATAATTTATACCTTTTTTATGTTGGCTCTATAAATCAAGGTGCAGACATAAACCCTATGATATGGATAAAGAACCTTTTAACAGATTGACGGACGAGCCTGATCTCGCTTTGCGGCTCATCATGGAAAAGCATGGTGAGCAATTAACGAAGTGGATCAGAAATTTTATACCCCATAATGACGAACTGGTCAAGGATGCTGTACAGGAAACACTTATCGTGCTATGGTCAGATGCCGACAAGGTTGCTACGGCAAAGGACCCCTTTATGTGGATGATGGTGATTGCCAAAAACGTATCCCTGAGCAAGCTTCGTCGTGAACACCAAGATCGAAGGGTACCGCTGGAAGAGATCGAAAACCTATCGTGTAACATTCAGGCGGATACCGAGCTGAACTATAAGGACACGGTAGATGATATTGTATTAAATGCGAGTAAACTTACCCCTAGGGAGCAGGAGATTCTGATCGGCTCTAAACTGCATGGAATGGAAAATAAGGAACTCGAAAAGAAACATGGCTTAGCCCCACAACGTGTCAGAAACCTACTGAGTTCCGGACTGAAGAAGATCAGACAGCTTCTTAAGGACTAGCGGTGGCAATTTAATTATAGTAGTGTATTAGAATTATCAAAATGGAACATAATGAAATAAATATCAAGGAATTGATCAGGAAGCAGATACTGGGACAGCTCGATGCCGAGGAGGCTGCTTTACTGGAAAGGGAAAAGGTGCGCTATTCGGAAGAGGAATACGACGGGATGATCATAGAAGAATTGCGGCAGTTGGAAGGACAGTTGCCCCCGGATCCGTTGGATGATTGGGAACCCGACTTTGAGCATATCATACGCAGGGGAAATGAGCTGCGTAGCAAGCGACGGCGAAACCTGTATATGGAATGGGGGGCAGCGGTAGCGATGTGGCTTATGATCGGCGGCACGGTAGTCTACCTTTTTGCTACAAAGCAAGAAATCAAGGATATATTACTGCTGGATGTAGCCTGCGGGCATCTGGAGGGCAATACCGAGATTCCGGTCCTAGAATCCAGTTGTGTGGTACTCCTGGGTGATTCGACGTTGATTCGGGTTGATCAGGATCAGTTTGGAATAATCCAACAAATTGGCGATCTGGTGATCAGCCGTACCGATGCGGGACTGCTGCGTCTGAAAAGGAACGCCATGGATGGGCAGGAGGCACCCTCTACTATAAAAGATGTCATGATCTATACGGGTGCCCGGCAGCAATGTGTAATGGAACTGGAAGATGGTACGCTGGTTCGTTTAAATGCGCAATCGTATATACGGTATCCGCTCCTCAAAAAAGATAGCTTATCCATCGGTTTTTCGGGCGAAGCATATGTGCAGGCCCTTGGCGACGATGATGGCAGGCCTCTGGCAATAGCTACACGCAACGGCAAGGTAACTGTTCAGGAAGGCGATTTTGTGGTTAGATCGACGGAAGATTATACGAAGGCGGTACTGAATACCGGAGAGCTCGATCTGTATTCCTATAAACTTAAGGAAGCGGTTACCTTGCGGTGTACTAACGACTTTGGAATGATCTCGCCGAGTGCAAACTCGCCGAAGCAAGCACCCCGGGATTCACTTATTTCTGCATCTAATGTAGATTTTGAGGTCGCTAAGATGTGGACGAAGGTCGTACGTACCTATGAAGATATCCCCCTTCGGGCATTTGTCGATGAGATGAGCCGGTGGGAGGGATTCACGATCAAGGACTGGCAATGTGTACCGAAGGATAAGAAGATCAATGTGTCGGTATGTTATCTTAATGATCGGAAAGAAGTATATGCTGCCATTCGCAAAGCGGGGGTCTTATTGTATGAAGAGAAGGGAATGATCAGTTTCTGTGCAGAGGATAACAACCGCCGGATGGTCTTTAAGGAATGGAATAGCGGGGATAAATCGTACACAAGCCATAAATTAGAAGGGGGTGTGCAGGATGAGTGGAGATAAAGAAGTTTTAAGCAATGTTGCCGGTTGTGACCTCGAAGTCAATGAGGCCGCAGAGCGCACGAAATGCCGGGCGACCGGAAAAGTAACCTTTAACTCAAAGGCCGAGGCGGTATTCTTTATTTACTGGCTGAAGTACCGGTTTAAGCACCGGCCACGTCGTGCCGATGGTGGACACCGAAAAAGAAGGAGCTTGGCTCGGCCTAAGCAGCGCCGCGCATACTATTGCCCGCATTGTGAGGGATATCACCTTACCAAATGGACGGAGGGGGAGTACCATAGAAGCAGATGGTGATTATACGCTTAGGAATAGCTTGGAAAGGAAGAGGTTCATGATGGATTTTTTGTTGTTTGACCGTGGTGGGGTAGCGAAGGGTTATTTTAAAGGGTAAAAAAATGGCTGTATAAAGCTGAAGCCAAATTATAGAGGCATATTATTGTAGGTTTTAAGATGTTTATCGATTATTTTTGTAAGGTTTGGAAAGCTTAATTATTAATATGTTCTAAATGAGAATTTTGTATGATTATCAAATATTTTCGGCTCAGAGGTTTGGGGGAATATCTCGATACTTCGTCGAACTAATGCGGGGCATTGAAGCGAGGAATGAGGTCAGCTATTCTTTGGATGTGTTTGGCAATGTCAATCATTATTTAGCGAAGGGAAATGCAAGGGATTTTGGTTTTGTCGAAAAGCTGAGAAAACATCATCGCAAATCGCATCGAATCCTGGATAAAAATAGAAACAAAGTGATAGAGCAACTTAACAATAAGGAGGTAGATGTTTTTCATCCAACATATTTTGATCCATATTTTGTTGGCCATCTAAGTAAGCCACTGGTGATAACAGTGCACGATATGACGTATGAGAATTTTCCAGAATTCTTTTGGTCTGGTGATCCTACAGCGTATCAAAAGCGGATACTCATTGCTAGAGCGGATAAAATTATTGCCATTTCGGATCAAACGAAGAATGATATTTTGAAGCACTATGATGTCGATGAAAGCAGAATTGAGGTGATCTATCACGGAATAGATGCTGTGACACCTATACACTTTGAAGAGGTAAGGGATATTCCGGCAGAATACATCTTATACGTCGGCAGTCGCAATGGTTATAAAAATTTCAGTTTGCTCGTTCAGGCATTTGGGGTTCTATCCAAGCGATATTCAAATATTAAACTGGTATTAGCTGGTGGGCCTTTGGAGATTGCCGAGAAGGAACATTTGTATAGAAATCGTATTCTCGATAAGACAATACAGATCGCAGCGACTGATGAGCAGCTCAATACATTGTATAGAAATGCGCTGTTTTTTGTTTATCCGTCAATTTACGAAGGCTTTGGGTTGCCTATTTTGGAGGCGTTTAAGAATCGATGTCCGATTTTGTTAAGCAATGCCAGTTGTTTCCCTGAAATAGCGGGAGAAGCTGCCGCCTATTTCGAAGCTCTCGCGCTGGATTCGTTAATAGAGCAGATGGAGTGCTTATTAACAGATACAGAATACCGCGCAAAGTTGGTGGAGAAGGGGGATGAACAACTAAAGCACTATAAAATAGATTCTTGTGTCGAGAAAACCATCGGTCTCTATCAAAAGTTGATGTAATGATAGACAGAGGTGATTCCTGTGCGTTCGTCTATTGAAATTTTTTAACACCGAGTGCTTTTAGCAGGCGGAAGCCCTTAGAAGATTGGATCTTTTCAAGCGTAGGCTGAGCCGTTGTATGTTTTAAATAGTCTTCATAAAATAAGGGAAACTCTTTGTTTAGAAATCGTTGCCTTTCTTCTTGAATTAATTGAAAATTATCGGGCACTGAACTCATGCCAGTCGTATCAAAAATAGAAACGACCTGATTAAGATGTTTTGTACTAACATTATGTCTTAGTATACAAATCAGAAAAAATGACCAATCTGCTGCTATTCTGTATGTGGTGTCATAGTTGCCATACTGGTAAAAAAGATCTTTTTTTATGAAAGTGGAAGGGTGTCCTAGGGATGATTCAAATAAAAATTTGATTGAAAGCTTTTCAGGATAGTTAAAAATAACTGGCTTACCGATGTTGTCAAAGGCTAAATCACCGTAGAGGAGATCTACGTCATTTAGATTAGGAAAAATGTTCTCTAACGTCTGAGATGTATATAATATGTCGCCACTATTGAGAAATAATATATACTGACCCGTCGCCATTTTTACGCCCTTATTCATGGCATCATAAACTCCTGAATCTTTCTCCGATATCCACTTATCAATGCGGTCGTTTGATTCTAACACATCTTTGCTGCCGTCATTGGATGAGCCATCTACAACGATATATTCAAATTGTTGAAAAGATTGTTCCTTTATTGAGGTAAAAGTTTTTAGTAGGCCAAACTTGTTATTGAGATTGATGGTTACAATAGATAGTTTCATGACGTGGTTTAGATCCAAATATAGTATATAATTTTGATATTTTTAGTAAGTTACTTCTGTAGCTAAACAGCTTACTTTTACGTATTAACTTTATACATTTGTAAAGTAAACAAGTTTTTATTTCGCTTTTATGGCACCAACAAAAGATTTAATAAGTATTGTTATCCCGGCATATAATGTTTCCCGTACAATTTCAGAAACAATTGATTCAGTTCTTAAGCAAACATTTAGAAATTTTGAGATTATAGTTGTCAATGATGGTTCACGAGATGAAACAGAGGGGGTGGTAATCAATTATGCGAATCGTTTTCGGGAAGTGAAACTCTATAATCAAGAAAACAAAGGACTACCTGCAACGCGGAATGAAGGGTTCGGTTTTTCTAAAGGGAACTTTGTGATATTCCTCGACGGAGATGATAAGCTAGACCCTAGATACATTGAAACTTGTTACCAAAAATTTAAGAAATATCCAGATTTAGATTTGGTGTATACAGATACTCTGTTATTTGAAGCTAAAGAAGGTATCTTCGATTTACCTGATTATTCGTATAAGCAATTATTGGCTGGGAATTGTATTCCGGCAACCGCAATGATCAAAGCCGATAATTTTAGGGAGGTTGGAATGTATGACGTATCCCTCAAGATGACAGAAGATTGGGAGTTATGGATTCGATATCTCGCTAAATTTCCAAATGTTTATCAAGTCAAGCTACCTTTATTTCATTACAGAAAAAGATTATCAAGTGATTCAATGACGGATCTAAATTCGATGAATAACTACGATATCTCGGATCTAGCTCGTCTATATATCTATCAAAAACACTATAATCTGTTCACGCAATATGGCTACGGTCTAGAAAAATTGCAACAGTTGATAGGTGAAGAAAATAAATATAAAGAAAAATACTACAATGTTTGGTACCGCAAACTTTTCTATCAGCTTCGCAATAGAAAGAAGCTACAATAACAACCCATTGGTAGTAACATTATATGTAGTTTTACGAGTTGTCTACCAAAATAAAATAACTTGATTCTATATCTTAGCTATTACTTGCTCTTTTGTATGTCAAAAAAAAGATTTCTTTTAGTCGCACCACACAGTTTTAATTTATATCAGCTTATCGTGAAGAACTTAGAATATCTAGGTTATGAAGTCGTTCATATTGAAGACCTCGGATATGCTTTCAAGTACAATTCTATTGGCCAACGTCTGCACAATTTACTTCGTAAAGTTTTCCTTAAAGATCGGTCTTACAAAGAAAACCTCAAAATTGAAAACAATTACATAAAGCAACGGAAAATAATCGTTCAGCACTACTCATTTGATATTGCTTTGGTTATACGGGCAGACTTTTTTAAGAAGAGTCTAATAGAACTTATCCGTCAGAAAACTTCAACTATGATTAGCTTTCATTTCGATGGTATATCTCGCAACCCCGAAATCTTAGACTATGTATCTCTATTTGATCGTTTCTATGCGTTTGATCAGGACGATTTAAAAAAGTATCCATCTTATAATCTTTCGTATTCACCTAATTTTTATCTGGACTATCCTGATCTAATAGATCAACGCCGTTCGTATAATGCCCATAACGTATACTATGTAAGTACATTTCATGAAAGTCGAATACGCGACTTAATTGATATTCATAAACGTTTGTCAGTTCATTATGCTTCTGTAAAATTCATCGTCGTGTGTAGTAAAGACTTATTACCTATACTTCCAGATTATGTTATACAGCACATGGAAGTTTCTCACGAACACGTAGATTTTGCTGAACAACTCAATAACATTGCATTTTCCGATGTCATTATTGACCTGGTGATCGCAGAACATAAGGGCTACTCACTTCGTATAATAGAGGGTTTAAAATTCGGTAAAAAAGTAATTACGACAAATTTTAAAGTTTTAGAAGCCGAGTTTTATCATCCTCATAATTTCTTCGTTTTGCAAAATGGCAGTTATGATGGATTAGATGAGTTCTTGAATAATGCTTACGTGCCTATTGATAATGATATGAAGAAAAAGTATAGTTTCTCGGAATGGCTTAATAATAAATTGATAGATAAATAAAAAATGAAGTTACAACCTTTGGTTAGTGTAATTATTCCTGCTTATAATGCAGAAAATACTATCATCGAAACGCTTGAATGTGTGGCAAGGCAGACCTATAGCGATATAGAAACAATCGTAGTAAACGATGGTTCGACAGACCGAACATCCTCTATAATAGAACAGTTCATTATTGATAAACCTCATTTCAGCTTGTATTCTAAACACAATGAAGGATTAGCAGCTACAAGGAACTATGGATTTCAATTTGTGAAGGGTGAGTACTTGCTTTTTTTAGACGCGGATGATTTAATTGATCTCAATTTTGTGAAGTTATGTGTTGATGAATTCCAGACGGGAAATAATATTGATATAGTGGCTACCCAAGTGCAGCACTTTGAGCGTGAAAATGATATTTATGTTTTTCCTAAGTTTTCTTTAGATACAATATTAAAGGTAAACTGCTTTACTATAACTTCCATGATAAAAAGTAAAGCATTCAAAGATATCGGCATGTTTGATGTAACGATGAAGTTTCATGAAGACTGGGAAATGTGGATCAGAATGACAGAAAAGTATAATAATGTAGTTCGTATCGATCAACCGTTGTTTTGGTATCGAAAGCGAAATGCACATGATTCAATGTGTGATTTAAATTTTAATGATAATGTTGCTAACGAGATGCATTTGTATATTTATCAAAAGCATTTTTACAGATATTTGCAAGCGGGATATAGTTTAGAAAGGTTGTTTGAAACTATTAGAAGGGAAGAACTGCTTCGTAAAAAGTACTATGGTGTTTGGTATCGAAAATTGTTTTATCGTTTAAGGAAAACAAAGAGATAGAGAGTAGGATCGTGTTTTACGGCTGTTGCTTTAGCATACCGTTCTTGGTAAATGTAATTTTTTTCGTCATTACTTGAAGCAGTATGTGTTCATTTTGGATTACGTTATCTTTGTTATTTTCTTTATGGAAAATATGATAAGCTATGGCTCCGAATTTCACGAACCGTTTTTTGACGCCACTATTCATTAAACGAATGGCTAGCTCGGCATCCTCACTGCCCCAGCCTTGAATGGATTCGTTATATCCATTGACGTTAATCAAATCCTTCTTCCAAAATGACATGTTGCAACCTCTTAGTGCTCGGGGTTTATTTTTCTTGTACCGATCAGCCATTATCCTCGAAAGAAGAGGAATCCGCAAACTGTTTAAAATCGACCCCAAGGGAAACTTGAACCTATTAAGTTTTTCTACAGCGGACTGGTTTAACAATTGCTTACTATATGCTTGAGTTAATAATACGCGACTGCCACATAAGAACGCGTTTTTTTTGGCTAATGCTAGGTGATCTTTTATAAACTCGTCATCGATGAGAATGTCTCCATCTATTTGTATGATATAGTCGTATCGAGCTTGCGCAATAGCTTTATTGCGTATAGCACTTAATCGAAATCCATTATCCGGGTGCCATATGTGGACAATAGGTATTGGAGAATCCTGCTTTAATCGTTTAATAGCTTCTTGGGTAGCATCCCCAGAACCGTCATCCGCTATTAGGATTTCATTCGGAAGATGCGTCTGTTTTAAAACACGCTGTATACATTTTTCTAAAGCTTCCGGCCAATTATATGTCGATACAATTAGGCTGATGGTGGGAATTTCCTTACTCATTTCTGCCATCTTTTATATATTTATCCATGCCGAATGCCGTCCATGATACACGTGTTTTTCGCGTATTCTCCAATAATCGTCTATTTTTATCCTCTAGATCTCCCTTGTCTTGCTCGGGGTGATAAATATGATATACGATTGCCGCAAATTTGATAACGGATTTTTTTACGCCATTGTTTATCAATCGTAGGGTAAGATCACTGTCCTCGTGCCCCCAGCCTTCAAAATTTTCATTGTACCCATTTACAGCTATGATATCTGTCAGCCAAAAGGACATATTCGCTCCTCGTGCGTAATACTCCGGATAACGGTTTTTGTATTTAGTTAGCAGATAGTTAGATAAGAATAGGGACCGGAAACCATTTTCCCTTCTTGCGATATCGGAATGTAATATATTAATGTTTACAGTTTTGGAATTCAAAAGTGTTTTTGAATATGTCGGCCCTAGCAATACTCTTGACCCTTGTAATAGCCTTCCTTTTTTAGCGGCAGAAAGGTGGTCTTCTATAAATCGCTTATGCAAAATGACATCCCCGTCAATTTGTATAATATACATTTTCGAAGCGTACGAAAAAGCCTTATTTCGAATGGTAGCAAGTTTAAATCCGCTATCCTCATGCCATACATGAATGACGGGAACAGAAAGAACTTTTTTAAATGAATCAATTATCTCCTTCGTGGGAGCACGAGAACCATCATCAGCGATTATTACCTCGGAAGGCATAATTGTTTGCTCTTGTATGCTTAATAGTGTTAACTCTAAAGCTTCTGGCCAATTGTATGTGGATATGATAAGCGAACATTCTTTAAGCATTGTAACGTTTTGTTATTTCTGGTCGTGTTGTTGTTATTAATTGTGTAACCAGAATGATGCAAAAATACAGAATAGTAAGTACATTTGAAATGGAATGGAGAATTGTACCCTTTTAATCTCGACATATAATTGGCCTCAGGCGTTGGATCTATGTTTGCAGAGTGTAATGAAACAGTCAAAGTTGCCCAAAGAAATCGTCATTGCTGACGATGGTTCGGATAGAGATACCGCTGAAATTATTGACAAATATAGAATAGTAAATAAAGTTCCTATTAAGCATGTTTGGCAGGAAGATCTAGGCTTTCGTAAATCACTCATTATGAACAAGGCGGTGAAGGGTGCTAGTTATGAATACATCGTTCAGATTGACGGTGATGTTATTCTTAATCGGAACTTTATAGAAGATCATTTAATTGTAGCCGAGCGATCAACCTTTGTGCGCGGTACGCGTGCTCACATCCGGAAAGAATATGTTCAAGAAATGTTCTTGAATTCGCAAAGTGATTTCAAATTTTATTCTAAAGGGATTAAAAATCGGTTTAATGCAATTCGATTGCCGTCGCTCTCATGGTTAGTGTCCAAAAGGGAGCTATCGGGTAGAAGTGTCAGAGGTTGTAATATGGCTTTTTGGAAAACAGATTTCGTACAAGTGAATGGTTATAATAATGACTTAAAGGGCTGGGGACATGAAGATGAAGAACTCGCCACGCGCTTGGTCAACAATGGAATCATTAAGAAATCCGTTAAATTTAGATGTATTCAATATCATATTTTTCATCCGTTAGCTTCGCGAGAGCTTGAAAATATCCATGATGATTTATTATTCGATGTGCGAAACAATAAGATAATAAGATGTGAAAATGGCTACGAAAACAGTTTCTATAAATAAATTAAACAGTAGCTGTGGACATGAATGATGAGCAACACCCGATGACATTTAAGAAGATTCTTTACTTTTTTCCTTTGAATCCATTGCATTCCAACGCTGGAAGTGTAACTAGAGCTAGGGGCATATTAACTTACTTTAGAAATAAAGGTTATATCGTAGATTTTGTAAATAGTGATGATGAGTGGGGGGAAGAATTAACGCTGGAAGACAGAAATAAATTGGTATCTGAAGGATTGGCAAGATCATCTTATGGTTTGTCTAGAAATCCTCCGTTAAAGGATTTTTTTGGTTATCTCAGGTATCTAATTCCGGCGCTTTTTTTACGTAAATTATTTAAATATGGTACTAGTAGGTTGACCGATTACAATAATTTCAACCGAAGAAAGCAATTCAATACTATTCTAAAGCGGGATAAATACGATTATATTATAATAAGCTATGCTTATTGGGCAAATTTGATCAAGGATAATTCCTTCGCATCCGATGCCAGACTTATCATAGATACACATGATTGGTTGACTGCGCAAGACCAATCTCGCAAACGTTTTGAAATAGGCAAGGGATTTTCAGACGAAATAGAAAGATTGAATCTTTTTGATGAGATATGGACTGTATCATCTGATGAACAATATGTTTTTGAACAATTCTGCAGAAAGCCGGTTCATCTTATACCGATAGGCTTTCAATCAAATTTTTCATCTGGGATCCAGAGAGATAGTAACAATGTATATTTTGATGCAATATATGTTGCAAGTGATAATATGCATAATATTAAAGCTTGTAATTGGTTTTTCAGATATGTATATCCATCATTACCAAAAGACATTTCATTTTGCATTATTGGAACGATAAATAAATATGTACCTGATCTGCCGAATGTGACCAAAGTGGAGTATGTTGAAGATTTAAATGATTATTATTATCGTTCAAAACTTGCTATATGTCCGATGCTATCCGGGACAGGAGTAAAAATTAAAGTAATTGAAGCACTTTCTTACGGCTTACCGGTGGTGTGTAATAGAAGAGGCGTAGATGGGTTAGTGAATAAGACAGAGAATGGATGTGTAGTAACTGATGATGGGGATGATTTTTCTAGATTAATTTTACGTTTATTGCGAGACAACGATTTTTATGAACATGTTCGGAATGATGGGCAACTGTATTTTAATCGATATCATTCGATAGAAGCAGTATATCGGAATCTGGACAGCAGGTTTGTATAATTAAGTGTTAATCTTCTCAACCACCATCTCCACCGTTACCAAGTCAATGGCTTCCACACCATCGCAATCGCAGGATTTGTTGCCGTAGACGGAGCTCGGTCGTGCCGGGTGTGCTACCTGTACGCAATCTTCTAGAGATTGTCCATAACCCAGAAAACCTGCATAAGGGTGTGTCGCTCCCCAGATAGACACACATCTCGTGCCAACTAATGAGGCCATATGCATACCCGAACTATCCATACTTACCATCAGATCTAAATTAGCAATAATATCCAGTTCTTGTGCAAGTGAATACTGACCAACCGTGTTTATCACATGATCATATTGATTCGACCAGTTCGCACAGATCTCTTTTTCTCTTTCACCGCCACCGAATAGAAAGACGGAACAATCCTTTTCCGAAAGCTGTCGGATCAGATCTTCCATTTTGGCCATTGGAAACACTTTATAAGGATGTTGCGCAAATGGAGCTATTCCGATGGTCTTGACGCCTGATGCAAAAATAGTTGCATAATTTTCTGGAGTTTCACGATTTACGCGGGGTAATTCATGATCTAATTTAAAGCTGTAACCCAATCGCCTGAAAACATCTGCATAGCGCTCTGTCATCGGTTTTAAGGGTTTTAAAACTTTGTTTTCGCTCCGCGTTAATGCCTTTTTCTCCGATCTCCCTTTGTCTAATATGCGGACGGAATAATCTGAGGTAAGGAATAAGAAATCCAGAAAACGGCTGCGCAGGTTGTTGTGCAGATCCGCCACATAAAATGATTTGTAGGTTTTAAGTTCCCGGAATAAGTGGTATAATCCGAAGATTCCTTTATGTTTTCCTTTGGGGTCGATAGCATGAAAGCGAACGCGGGGAATATCGGCAAAGAAGGGGGCAAACAGCTTGCGGGATACCATGATAACTTCCACATCGCCGTGTTGTGTGATGAATTCCTTCAATACCGAAGCGACCATAGCCACATCGCCCATAGCCGAAAAGCGGGTTACGATGATGCGCTTCATGGCTGCTTATTTTTGCGCACCGTAAAGTACAGGATTTAGATTCGGATCGTTGTACATTTTCATCTGCTTATATACCTTCATGTACTTTCTACCGGTGGCTATATCGCTAAGCAATTCGTCAATACTCTGCGAAAGATCCTGGCGTTGCTCTAATAAGATGTCCAGTTTTGTTTGACAGGCTTGGATATGTTCGGCAGAAACATCCTGACGGATTGTTTCCTGTTGCATGTGATAGACTTTTAAGGCTAAGATCGACAGGCGGTCTATTGCCCATGCCGGGCTCTCCGAATTGATCCGGGCATCTGTCAATGGCGTTACATTGGCAAATTTTTGCAGGTAATAGCTGTCGATATATTCAACGGTATCTGTGCGCACCTGATTCTGTTTATCAATACGTCTTTTCCAATATAGTCCTTCTTTGGAATCGATATCGGGATTACGTACCACGTCTTCCATATGCCATTGCGCGGTATCAATCCAACATTTCAAATACAAAAGATGCTCCAGTGTAGCTGAATCGTAAGGATTCTCCATCGGCGCATCGATACTATCATGGATGTGATAATCATCTATAGCACGCTGGAATATGGTATTTGCAGTTGCACTAATCATGATGCAAACATAGATAAAGTTGGTTTTAAATACAAGTTTATAAAGAAGTTGTCTCTAGCAGATAACCACTTCCATATATGGTTTTGATTTGGATGTGGGGGTGTTTTTTTAATACACGTCTTATTCTGAGTATGGATCCATCCAATAGGTTGTTCTTATCAGGATGGTCATCCAGCCATATTTGCTTAAGTAATAGCGATCGCGGTATGGTCTGGTTTTTTCGGGCCAATAGAAATTCAAATACGCGGGCATCTTTTTCTCTTACATGGAATCGTTCACCATTCAGTTCAATATGCTGATTGTGTATATGGATCATCGTGTTGCCAATCTGGAACTGCTGCATTTTATTCGGAAGGGACAGCACGTGCTTGATCAGTGCCAATAAAGCCTGTGGCATGATAGGTTTTTGCATGAAATTGATCGCTCCCAATGAATAGCCTTTTATTTGGCTGTCGGGATCAAATTCCGTTCCCGTCATTAAGATGATAGGGGTAATAAGATCTTTGTCACGGATCTCTGCTATGACATCAAATCCGCTTTTGTTGGGTAAAATAATGTCGAGGATAATAAGATCCGGTTTTTGATCGGTATAACACGATAGTCCTTCTTCTCCGGATACCGTATGGTAGACCATCAGTCCGTTATCTTCGAAATAATCTTTCAAGGGGATAGCTAGCCCCAGATCATCCTCGATAAGTAGAATTTTATTACGCATTGTTTTTTGTAGGAAAATAAAAGTTAGGGGAAATATAAGATAAATTCACTACCCGTACCAAATTTACTTTCTACTTTTATTTCGCCGTCGTGTGCTTCGACCAGTGCTTTTACATAGGTAAGCCCCAGCCCAAAGCCAACCCGTCGCTGTATTTCCCTGTTGTTACTTCGGTAAAATTTTCCGAAGATATGAGGTTGGTCGCTGTCTAAAATCCCTAAGCCGTCATCTTTTACACTGATTTTTAGTCTATCCTGTGCGTCTGTTACGGTGATTTGAATATGTACCTTTTCATTCGAATACTTAATGGCATTTTCGATCAGATTGTCGATGATGTTCGAAAAATGGATAAGATCGGCTTCCAGGTATTTACGGTCTGATTTTATAGAGAGGGTAATCTCAGTCCCTTTTTCCTGTATATTTTGATATCTCTTTACTGTCGTTTCGAAGAAATCGGAAAGTGAGATAGACTCCTTATTTAAGGAAATGGTTTCTTTAGAGTTGTTACTTAGTTTTTGTATTCGCTCGGTATAAGAAGTGAGCTTGTTAAGCTCGAGTAGGGTATGGTCCGCATATTGCTGTACTTTAGCCATATCTCCCTTTTGCAGATAATACGGTATTAAAGAGACTTGTGCGACTGCACTCGATATGGGGCGTTTGAATTCATGGGTCATGGCACTGACTGAGTCTTGACGCATCTCTTCCATTTTTTCGCGCCAGAAGAATGTTCGGATAATCATGCTTAGGAAGAAGATGCATAAAATTATTAATAAAGCTGTTAAGATTAATTGAAAGATCATCGTTCCAACAATAGCAGAGGTTGATATCTGTATATATCCTTTGATACCTAATGTGTTAAAAATATCGATGACAATAAGTTTCGATACGGTGTAATCTACGGCTGATTCACCCTCTTTCGAACGTTGCAGCACTTTATCGTTTTTTAGATCAATGTATTCGATATAGGTATTGGCTTTTGGTACTCCCCTATTAGAGAGTTCGAGCCTATAGATACTGTCTAGCATAATGACGTTGACCGGGAGATGGTCTTTAAAGATAAACTGATTGAGCTTTATGCTGGAATAAGGATCTTGTCGATCGTGGGTCACTGAAAAAGTAGTATCTTTTAATTGTACAGTTTTAGTAATGTAACGGGAGGTGTCGTTTTGGTGTGTTAGTGGGTTATAGACTATAGTTCCACCCATCTTTTCATGTCGATAGGCGTGTTCTCGAAGGATTGCAGTCTGTAGTACTTCGTCTTTCACCTGCGTAATCAACCGGTACTGTGTTTCATATACATTGTATATCCACATCGCTTGTCCTGTTAGGATAGCGAATAGGATAGCAATAGTTATGATACGGATATGTTTGGCGTTTAGTTGCATAGTTAATCCCGTGAAGTTAGGACTTTTAAGTCAATAGGAAAAGATATTTGCCCAACTTATCCTAACATTTATTTTTTGACGACAGAATTGCGTAAGAATTGAGTCGCTTCAAAAATTGTTTTCTTTTCTTTTCTCGCCTAATTTAGGGTAATCAAAATATATATTAAGTGATTATGAAAAAGTATTTAACGGTATTAGCCTGCTGCGTGGCAATTGGTATTGCTCTGAATGTGAGCTTGCAATTTCAATCGGATAGCAACAAAGCCGGAATTACCTTGGCGAATAACGAGGCCTTGGCACAAGGAGAAAATTCTGGTAAAATATGTGAATCCTTTGGTAGTGTTGACTGCCCTCATAGCACTATCAAGGTACTCTACGTACAATGAAAAGAATTTTCGCTGCTGTTTTACTGATGGGGTTGGGGATTACCATGACCTCCTGTAGTGCTGTTGCAACTGCAGAGGTCGTGGTATTTCCTGAGACCATTTCCCTGCAAGGGAAGAAAAAGACGATGCAGGATAGTGTTTACTTGCGCTACCCTTTTCGCGTACGGTTGAAAGACGATATCCTTTACGTGATGGATATACATACCGCAGCGCACCATATTCATCTGTTTGACTACAAGATCTTGCAACATAAGGGAAGCCTGGCACATCGGGGCGAAGCACCGGGAGAATTTCTTGGAACGGAGAATATCCGCATAGACGAACAGGGGGACGTATGGACGCTTGATGCCAATAAAAGTAAAATTGTTCGGCTTGTGCAACAAGAGGATGAACAGCCGATTGAAATTAATCTAGACAAGAAGCTCGTCCGTACACTGGACTTCGATCGTCTAAACGATTCGGTTTTTATCGTACCGGACTATACGGGACAGCACCGTATATCGTTTGTTAATTACCATGGTAATATTTTGAAACATGCTTTTCAAATCCCCTCGTCCAACGAAAATGAGAATGCTATTGTATCGGCACAGGCCTGGCGGTCGTTCATCAGCTACAACCCGCATCACGGCATTTTGGCCATGGCCACCCAACTGGGACAGGTGCTAGAAATCTACGATATAAAACAAGATACGATCATTGAGATTGTAGGGCAAGAGTCTGGCGCACCGCAATTTACCAACAGAGGAGGTTATGCGGTACCGACAGGCATTATGGGCTATAGCGACATTCACGTAGGGCATGAGCATATTTATGCACTATTCTGGGGGAGTTCATTCGAAGATATACGGAAGCGGCCGGACGATCACCGGGAGGGAGGGCGCTATATACACGTGTTCGATCTGAAAGGTAATCCGGTAAGGCAATACGTGCTGGATCGTTACATAACCGGGTTTCATGTGGATGAGGCTAACAAGAAGTTTATAGCACTGGATGTTAATAGTAACCAGCCTATAATAGAATATGCATTTGGAAACTAAAGCTTGTAAGAATTGCGTAAGAATTGAGTTGGTCAAAAAATCGTAGGACCAGCCGTAAGTCCTTAATTTGGTGTCTACTTAGTTAGTTAAGTGTTTTAAAGTTATAAACCTAGTATCGAAATGAACAGTGTATATAATTATTCGATCGTACTGATGTTATGGATATGTGCTGTCGGTTGTCAAGACAGTAAAAAAGCTACTGCCGAAAAGCTAGTTAGGGAATGGATGGGGAAAGAAATTCTTTTTCCGGATGGATTACCCTGTTCCTATATGGGTACGGATACGATCTGCCCGGAATATGCTGATGTTCCGTATAAGGTTTTAGTGTATACGGATTCGGTTGGCTGCACCAGCTGCAAGTTGAATCTGAATCTATGGAAGCACTATATGGAGGAAATTGATTCTTTAGCCACCGATCAGGTGCGTTTTCTGTTCTATTTCCAACCGAAGAGCAGAAAAGATCTTGCACATGTGCTAAAACGCGAAAGGCTGTCTCATCCTGTGATAATGGATGATCAAGGCGCATTGAAGCGAATTAATAGTTTTCCCGAAGGGATGGAATATCAGTGTTTTTTATTGGATCAGGATAACAAGGTGGTGTCCATTGGCAACCCAACCTTAAATCCCAAAATATGGGAAGTATATAAACAAGTAATAACGGATAGAAAAAAATAGTAAACATGGGAAAAAGGCGGCAGACTGCACTGCTCTATGAAAGTTGTAACAGCCTGTCCGTCCGCTATCCCGCCTTAACAAGAAAGGAGGTACGTCGGCAAAGATAATAATTAGTAATGAAATCCAATAATAGGATATACTGTTGAAATGATAGATACGGTAAAGCGGTTCTAAAAAATGTCTGCAAACCTAAAAACGCGTCATTGCGAGGCGCGATAGCAACGAAGCAACCGAACGTAGTGAGCTCATGAATGCTTATGAGGACAGACACTGATGAATAATCTGCGTTTTCGATGTCACCAGATTATCTTTTAGATACTACCAAGAATTAAAATAGTATAAATGATGAGCTCGCAAAAGCTCGATAAAAAGCTTATCATCAATATTGATGGTGAAAGTTAAAAAATCAATATCATGAAAAAGAAAATTTTAGGAAGTATAGCAGTAATTGCTATTGCGGCAGTAGCTGCTTTTAATGTTCACGTTAATATGAACGAAGATAATGTTATGTCAGCGCTAAGTTTAGCGAATGTAGAAGCTTTGGCGGATGGAGAGGCAGATATGGGGGTAACTTGTGATGGATCTGGATCCATTACTTGTCCTCTAAATCAAAGTCAAGTTAGGAAAGTAGTTATTTGGGGGTAATATTACGGGAAAAGAAGTCTTGCCAAATTAATTAAATGGTAGGGCTTCTTTCTTTTTAACCCGTGATTTTTTTAATTAATTTAGTGTGATATGAAAATATTATTGTTATGCTCTTGTTTTATCCTGTTCGTATTGGGATGCGATCATCGAGGGGATAAGAAGTCATACTCTTTCAACGAAATTGGAAGTATATCTACAGTAAATGTGCCAACGGATGACTCTGTATTTATGCGGTATCCATTCCGTCTCGCCAAAAATGATTCTTTACTGTTTATCTTAGATTTGCATGCTCCAGATCATTTTATCCATGTTTTTTCGGAAAAGGAATTAAAATATCACAGTTCTTTGTGCGCAAAGGGTGATGGACCGAATGAGTTTATCTCCATCAACAACATTCAGTTAGTAGGGGATTCACTATATGTATATGAATCCAGAAACGAGATTTGGGTGTATCAGGTGGATGATATCTATCAAAAAAAAGAAACCCCAAAAAGGATCACATTAACTAAAGATTTTGGCTTTTTATCGAGAGGATTAAAATTAGGAAACAGATTCTATTTTCCGGTATTTAATGTGACAAATGATGGACGAATTCTTGAGTTTGACAATCAAGGTAATTTCGTACGGTCTTTAGGTAGCATAGAAGCGTCAGATAGTAAAGATCTTCTAGAGTCATCCGCTTATCATCAGGCATGGATGCCTTTTTTGGGAGGTTCCGAAGATATTCTTGTTGCCGCTACCCAATTTGGTGATGTTTTGGATATTTTCGATGAAGGTGAGCAATTGACAATCAAAGGTAAGTATGGAGATCCCGTGTTCAGGACACATAAGGGGTATGCTATCCATGAAGGAATACACGGCTTTCAGGATATAATCGCGAATAATGGTTTTTTATTGGCACTTTTCAGTGGCGTAGATGTCAAAAATGAGGATCTTGATAAAGACGGAGCCGATAATCTTTACATATGGAATTACAAAGGAAAACCTTTAAAACATATTAAATTAGATAGACGTTTTGTGTCCATATATCCAGATACCGACGGCTCATTTTTAGCTCTGGATATCAATTCGGATAATCCGCTTTATCGTCTCAGTATACCGGACTTGTAAGCTTAATATCCTTGAAAAATACTGCCGCGCTTGTTATTTGCTATCGCAGCGATAGCTACGTTTAATGTTCATGTTAATATGAACGAAGGTAATGTTATGTCAGCTCTAAGTTTAGCGAATGTAGCAGCGTTGGCGGATGGTGAGAATGGAGGCGGAGTAAATTGCTCCAATAGTTGTTCCGGCGCATATTGTGGAACATTTATTCCCCCTTCTGGGCCTGGTGTAAAATTATATTATTGTTAAGCAAATTTAAAACCTGTAGTCGTCTCTTGCGTTTCAGAAAGAGGCGGCTATACTTTCTTATAAAGAAGATTGATGTCCAAAGAGTTGTTTTATAAAGACACGCAACTTCTGAAATTTATACGAACTATGAATAATCTACTATACCTTAAAATCTGTTTAGTTACAATTATTTTTTTTCTTTCTTGCAATAAGCAAACTGAGAATACGCAGAAAATACTTGAGAACGCCAAGCTTCTTCATACGAATGAAATTGACGTTGATTTTTTATTGGGTAGACCCAATCAAATAACAATTGGTGACAACAGATTAGTTATCACTGATAATATAGATGAAAAAGCACTCGCGTTTTATGATATCAAGTCCGGTACTTTTATCGGGAGGCGGATCGGCATTGGACAAGGCCCAAATGAGGTAATCCCTCCACTATTATTGCCAAGATCAAGTGAAAGCGAGGTCCTATCCATCATACAGAGGCAAAACGGCCGATATACAGAACACAATATTCCGAATCTTGCAAAGGAGAATTTTGTTCCAAATAGATCCTTAGAGTTTGAAAATATAGATAGATTGACTCAAACGAACAGCGGCTTTATCGTTTCGGGACCTTATGAAGAGGGGTCCATTAGAATACTTGATCGCGTAGGAGGCATCATCAAAAGCCAAAATATTTATCCACATTATATCAATGACCTGAACCAACCTGCAGATAGATATGTCTATGGACAAGGGCATATAGCCTACAATAGGAAAAATGACGTGCTGGCATTTGCTTCTTATTTTACAGGAGAGGCTTCCTTTTACAAACTTGTGGGGGATTCTCTAGAAATTCTTAAAAATTTTGATTTTAGTTTGCCTTCTGAATTGCGTAATCGCATTGCGCATTCAACTGGATCTGCATCATTAAAAGATTCGGACATGGAGTATTTTTCAGATATCTATTCTACGTCAAACCATTTTTATCTTTTGTATACCGGTATTGCTATGAAGGACAAAAACTCGGCTTCAAATAGCTATATTTTTAAATTTTCGAAAGAAGGACAATTGCTTGATACCTACAAAACCGATAAGAAAATTATCTCTTTCTGTGTACAAGATGATGATAGTAAGGGATATGGGGTTGCTCTTTCTGAGGATATGGATTATATTTTGGTTGAGATGATGAATATATAATCTTCCCGTAGCTCTCTTTATGGTCCGCAAGTAAAAAATATATAAATAAAAAAGCGAGCATGAGAATTATACTATATATTCTATTTATAACGGTCTTGGTTTCCTGTAAAAAGAGGTCAGCTAATAATACACAAAAACTGAGAACGTTAAATCTAGATTTTGTTGATTTAAAAGGAAACAATTTAGATTGTGACTCCCTTATAGCTTCGAACAAGATTGTTGCCTATTTCAACGGTCATGTTGTAACCCGTCAACTTTAGGATTATTTTTTCACAGTCTACAGGTTAGGTGAAAATTCTGAGGACATAAAGTTTGTAGGGAAGTTTGGCAAGAGAGGAAATGGACCCAGAGAGTTTTTTGGTGTTCCCCAATTACATTACAAAAAGCAAAATAATGCCTTGTACGTTTTCGACATTCAGGGAGGTAATCATATCAATGCATATCAAATTGATCTGTTTTCATTGAACAATATTTTCGATGAAAGCACTTGGAAGTCTATTGCTTTTCCCGTATTTGAGCATGCAACATTTTCGTCGTTCGTTCCATTAACAGACTCTATATTCCTGGCCATGGGTGGAGATTACGATAGAATCAATTTATTATCTATCGTACAGGCAGGAAATAAGGAATATAAGGCTTTAGATATGGACTATCCAAAAGATGGTATAAAAGCCGAAGCCATTGTGAAAAGAGGTGTATATAACTATGGTGGTATATTGATGCACCCTTCAACAAATAAATTGGTATACTATTGTACCAATTGGGGTAATTATGCTGAAATCATCGATAATAAAAATTTTAAATTTTCGACATTTCAGGTAATGACCGCTGATTATCCTATTTACAAAGTGGCTAAAGATGGTATGAATATGGAATCGGAGAATAACACCTTGATGGGAATGCGGGCACAGAGTTCGGAACAGTATATCTACCTTCTCCCAAACTTTCACAATAAGGAAGCATATCTCAAAGACGACCCTAACCGGATATATCCAACTGATCATCTTGACAAAGTATATGTATATGACTGGGAGGGAAATTCCGTGAAAGCCTATAAATTGGATAAGCCAGTAACGGAGTTTGTTGTCGACCCAGGCGATACGTATTTATTGGGATCTAGTGTGGATACGGAAAGTGGTGATATTGTTTTTGTTAGGTTTGATCTCACAACTATATAAATTTATGAATCGTAATATCTTTTTTTTGCGTGTAATCGGAATAATAATCATCGGCACATTTTTTTCTTGTCATACAAAGTCGGGTGATGACCTTAATAGTGCGTTAGAGGCTGCCGGAGCGAACAGAAGCACCTTAGAAACTGTTTTGGGACACTATAAAGGACAAGGAGATGAAGAAAAAGTTCAGGCGGCCAAATATCTAATCTCGAATATGGCGACCAAATTGAGCATCGTGAATAGATCAAACAGATCTTACTTTGAAATATTTGACGTTATTGATTCACTATGGGCCTTCGGAAATGCTGCCATTATCGACAATAGAAAGGAACTCGAGTCTCGCTGGGATTCACTGGTAAAACGTCATGGCGCTCCTCAGATAAGAGATGTTGACAAAGAGAAAGATATAAACATAATGACTGCCGACCAATTGATTTCCCATATTGATCACGCTTTTGATATGTGGCGAAAAAATAAGTGGAGCAGAAATGTAGATTTTGAAAGCTTCTGTAAGCATATACTTCCTTACAAGGTAGGTACAGAACCAAATGAATTATGGTCAGTTAGACTTTATAATCTTTGGCGTGATACGCTAAAAGAAAATAACATCGATAGCATATTAAATATTGCAAAGTTCATCAATGATCATAATGCGTACAAAATGTCGCATATGCGTATTCTCTGGTCCTATCCCTATGACTTTTGCAGCAGCGAATTCGAAAGGATTCGTTTGGGAAGCTGCAAGCACGGGGTACATTATACCACTCAAAGTCTCCGGGCATTGGGAATTCCCACAGCAATTGACTTTACAAGAAGATGGGCTGGTGCCAAAAATGGACACGAGTGGAATGTTGTTTTTTTAGAAGATGGTACGCCATACCCATTTGACGCCATTAACAAAGGATTGAAAATCGATCTTTCATGGAGAAAAATTGCTAAAGTCTATCGTAAAACCTATGCGAATCAGAAGTTGAATGTCGATTTTTCACACATAGCCGAGATTCCGTCAGAACTATTGGATATTAATAGTATTGATGTAACTAATGAATATGTGTCGACAAAGGATGTTGCGTTAACTATTGATAATAAGGAGCGTAACAAGTATGCCGTAATTTCGACTTACAGTGGGTTTGACTGGATACCTCAAACTTGGACAGAAATTTCCGGAGGCAAGGTTGTATTCAAAGAAATGGGGGTCGGAAATCTATATTCGGTCTTTCTATTCAACGGTATAGACTACATTAGAAAAACAGAGCCATTTCTTTTGGATAGCGTAGGAGGTATAACGTATTTCAAACCCAGTTCTTCTAAAGAGAATATCCGGCTGGAAAGGAAGGCACAATTAACGCCTTTTATGGAGGACATTATGTCGTTTATTGTAAATAATAAATTTCAGGGCGCAAATACGAGAAATTTTCAGGATTCGGTAACGTTGTTTACGATTGAAGAAACGCCTAAGAAAATCGAAAGTGCCGATATCCATATGGAAAAGGCATTTAGATATGTTAGAATGTGGATACCCAGAGGTGGTAGAGGAGATATTGCAGAAATGGAGTTCTATGGTCTGGCTAAAAATGGACAGGACACCGTTAAATTAAGCGGTACCATTATCGGCGATCCGAAAGTTAACATTGAAGGGAAAAGACACTATTTGTATCCTTTTGATGGCGATTTATTGACGTATTTTCTAAAACCAAGAGGAGTAGATCCCTGGGTGGGTCTGGATTTCGGCTCACCGCAGAAGATTGTGAAAATTCGTTATTGTCCGCGCAGCGATACTAATTTTATTGAGATTGGAGATGAATATGAACTTTTCTATTGGGCTAATGGAGGATGGAAAAGCTTGGGAAGACAGAAAGCTCAGGATCAGTACTTAATCTACAAGAATGTTCCCAAGAATTGCATATTTATCTTAGAGAATAAAAGCAAAGGCGTTGAACACAAAATTTTCATTTACGAAGATGGCGCTCAAATTTGGATGTGATTCCACTTAACCAATACAACCGGAGGGTTTGTAAGAATTGCGTAAGAATGGAACAGGTTGCTTATTCTATGAAAGTGACTTTAATTATTAGCTTTAAATAAAAGTTTTAACTGGGAAAAAGGCGGCAGGCTGCACTGCTCTATGAAAGTTGTAACAGCCTGTCCGCCCGCTATCCCGCCTTAACAAGAAAGGAGGTACGTCGGCAAAGATAATAATTGAAGGATACACTGTTGAAATGATAGATACGGTAAAGCGGTTCTAAAAATGTCTGAAAACCTAAAAACGCGTCATTGCGAGGCGCGATAGCAACGACGCAATCTGCGTTTTCGATGTCACCAGGTTATCTTTTAGATACTACCAAGAATTAAAATAGTATAAATACGAGCTTGCATAAGTTCAAACAAAAACTCAAAAAAATGAAAAAGAAAATTTTAGGAAGTTTAGCAGTAGTTGCTGTTGCGATAGTAGCTGCATCTAATGTTCACGTTAATATGAAGGAGAATAATGGTTTGTCTGCTCTTAGTTTAGCAAATGTAGAAGCTTTGGCTGATGGAGAAGGGAGTGTGGGGATTCCTTGTACAGCTCCGAAAAAACATGGAGTTTGCCTTGATTTGACCGATGTGCAATGTACAGATAACTTCGGCTGTTAAATACTAAAAATTAACATGCTTCACTGTTCATGGAGATAGTGTAGTATGTTAATTTTTAATTCACTTAAAATGTTTGTTTACAGAAATTTAATGAAATATTACTATTATTTATTAATCGTTATTATCGCTCGGATTATATCGTCGTGCAATAATAATACCGACAAGAATCTAATGTCAGAGTTGTCTGTGGATACAATCATTTGGGACGATTTTGACATACGGGATGGTAAGACTTTCTTCCCCGAAGAGCTTGTTAAAACTAGAAGGTATGTGAAACTTGATTCTACTCCTACTTTTATTTTTGGTGGTGGAGATAAAATAATTACGCGAAATAATATTTATGTATTGGATATGCGGCAAAAGAAAATTATTATTTTCGACGATCAGGGGGCTGGATTGCTCGTACTCCATCGGGTAGGACAAGGGCCACAAGAATATCTCCAAATAACAGATTTTGATGTAGACGATAACGGTAATATCTATATTGTCGATGGCGCTAGCGACAAACTCATTGTCTATGATCAGAATGGAAGTTTTGTTTCCGCAACTAAGTTTTCTTTTGAGGCGGATCTTATCCATCGTTTAGGTAACGGGAACTTTCTGTTTGGATTATCAGCATGGAACAAGGATGTTCAGACGCGAGGTAATCGGTTTGCTATCGTCGGAGAAGATATGCAGATTCATAGCTCTTTTGTAGCTTTTGACGATTACCAAGATAATATGTATTGGATTTCATCCTACAGGTTTATAAAGGCCTCAAATAAAATTTGCTATAACAAACCAATTGATGACTATGTCTATATAATGTCGAATATGGGACTTTTAGTGCAAGCTTTTTATTTTGATTTTGGAGATGCAAGAATTCCCTTTGATTGGAGAAAAGATGTGGAATCTAACATCGATAGGATCAAGGAAAAATATAGGTGTCTAAAAAATCATGTCGTGGTCACAGATAAGTACATAATAGGTACGCTGTGGGATCGAACCGAGACAAAACCCTTCTTAGTGGACCTGGGGCAAAAGAAAACATATATAGGAGGGACAGTTGCGGAGAGCGATGTCAGTGACTTTTTAGATTTTACAGATAATAGTGTCGTGTCACTTCTATCGACTGGTAAGGACGATATGTTTGATCTACTAGACGTGCCCAAAGATGTCCAGGCGCATGTTGCACAGGAAAATTTCGCGTTGATGGTAACGGAACTTTTGTAATGAAAAAAAAAATATAGGGAAAGCACTTTATGTTTTAATGCTTTTAAGCATCTGGGGGTGTAATGATCGCTCGTATTCGGAAATACAGCAATATAAACGGGATAAAATTACTCATGCAAAAGCCGACTTACAAGAAATACAAATAGAGGATGCGCTTATTGGCAGTATTGCTCGTCTATATATTATCGATGACTATGTCTTGATAGTGGATCATAAATCTGCAGATAAGCTGATACATATATTTAATAAAGATAATTTCAACTATGTGACAAGTATCGCTGATATTGGACAAGGTCCTGGGGAAATAACGGTGATTAACTTTTCGAACTGCCAATATTTTCCTTGTAATGAAATATGAATATCTTTCAGCTTTATCGACGCAACCATGGTTCCGATTGTTATATGTAAGTATAGTTGTGGCTATTGTGACCTTTCTATCGAATTGTTCAAAATTGAACATACTATCTTTTCCTCATTGCAATCACTATAAGGATCAACGTAAATTTTGCTATATCAGATTTGTCCCGAACAATTGCAAAGGTTGGCCATTGTGTAAATCTCTTATAAAATTATCGAAGGTGGACACGAAGAACATAAGTTTGATGTAAGAATTGCGTAAGAATTGAGTAGTCAATTTCTTTTACGAAAGTAATCTGTATTGCTAGCTTTAGATTAAAAGTTTTAATCGGGACAAATAAGGCGGCAGACTGCACTGCTCTATGAAAGTTGTAACAGCCTGTCCGCCCGCTATCCCGCCTTAACAAGAAAGGAGGTACGTCGGCAAAGGTAATAATTAGCAATGAAATCCAATAACAGGATATACTGTTGAAAGGATAGATACAGTAGGAAGGCGCGTAATATCGCTTTTTTGTCATCCCGACGAAAGGAGGGATCTAAAAAATATACTAAGTCAATAGTAAATAGGAGCTTGTTGAAGCTCGATTAAAAAAAATAATATCATGAGAAAAAAAATTTTAGGAAGTTTAGCAGTAATTGCTATTGCGGCAGTAGCAACGTTTAATGTGACTATCGGCACTCCCAATAGCGCCACAGCTACAATTAGTCTATCTAATGTGGAAGCGCTGGCAGATGGAGAAAATCCGAATTGTCCTAATGGCTGTAAGGCTAATGGGGACGGTTGCTTTTGTAATTACTGGTTTCCTACGGACCGGGAAGCATAATAATGACGAGTAATTGTTAAATTAGAATTGTAAGGAGGGTGTGTTGCGGACATATGCATATTTTATGTCACGAACACCCTCCTTTTTTACGATAAAATAGCACTATGAAAATAAAAAAAAATATAGGGAAAGCACTTTATGTTTTAATGCTTTTAAGCATCTGGGGGTGTAATGATCGCTCGGATTCGGAAATACATCAGTATAAACGGGATAAAATTACTCATGCAAAAGCCGACTTACAAGAAATACAAATAGAGGATGCGCTTATTGGCAGTATTGCTCGTCTATATATTATCGATGACTATGTCTTGATAGTGGATCATAAATCTGCAGATAAGCTGATACATATATTTAATAAAGATAATTTCAACTATGTGACAAGTATCGCTGATATTGGACAAGGTCCTGGGGAAATAACGGTGATAGGGCATATTGAAGAAGACAAAAAAGACCGGGCATTTCTTGTTTCCGATCATGGAAAACAAAAGATATTTAGTTATAACCTGGATAGTGCATTGACGGTACCATCTTATATGCCTAAGGAAAGGGTGAGAATGGATAAGTCTCAATTTCCACATGTATATAAATTTATAAATGACTCTTTATCAGTTGGGTTGTTTATTAAACCAATAGGGACCAATGATTTCGCACAGTCGGTGGCTAAATGGAATATGCAAACAGGTGGTATCGAGACGTTAAGTCAGGAGCATCCTAAAATAAAAAGAAAACGAATTAGCTTTGCAGTTTCTGAAAATAACGGATTATTTGTAGAATGCTACGCTTATGACGATTTGATGACGATTTATGGACTAGATGGAAATATTAAATTTAATATATATGGCCCGAATTGGGGGAGTGGGACTTCCTCTAAAACCCCATATTATAGAAAGGTAGCGTTTTGTGGAGAACACATTTTAGCAACTTATTTTGACGACGACGATTCGGAAGAAAGGGATATTCCAACTAAATTTCTTGTATTCGACTTAGATGGTAATTATATCAAAACGATAGAAACGGATCATCAAATTGCTGACTTCTGTTTCGATGAAAGCAACAATAGAATTGTCATGAATTTAGATAGCGAGATACAATTTGCCTATTTGAATCTAGATGGACTAATTTAGATTCTAAGTCACTGTGTGAATCCATTCAAATATTTCCTGTTCGAATTCAAGTACATTGTGGTCAAAGGTGCACTTTTACGTTTTATATTCTCCTCGGTTATGAAAAATGATTTTATTCAACGAAAACTTGTTGTTAAAACTGTAATCTATAGTTGGGTAATGCTATGTAGTGTTATTATACAGTCATGCGATCCCGAAACGAAAAAAATAAATCGTGTCATGACGTTAGCCGGTGCTAACGGGCGAGAATTACAAAAGGCACTGGACTATTATGCCGGTGATAAAGAAAAATCAGAAGCAGCAAAATACGTAATAGAAAATATAGTGGGTCATCAGCACGTGGATGATCTATCTTACCAAGCCTATGTCAGGAAATTGAAACAAATGGATAATCCAATTTCCACCGATTCTTTAAATAATTTATGGAAGGGCTCTTCTATTAGCTACGCGGTTGATGCGCAGACCATTACAGGAGATTACTTAATACAAGATTTGGAAGCGGCATTTCGAATCAGAACTTTGGTTCCTTGGGGCTCATCTATTTCTCTACAGACGTTTAAAGAATATGTGTTACCGTATAAAGTTAGTAATGAGGCTTTGGCTCCCGGTTGGCGCACAGAACTCTATGAGCGATATAAACATCTTGTCATAGGGATTAATGATCCAAAAGTAGCGTATGTGAAAGTATTGCGGTATCTGAAAGAAATTACCAGGGAAGCAAATTCTAATTTTGGCTACACTATAGACCCGTTAACGATGGATCACATTAAACGAGGCTCATGTTCTCAATTGTGTGTCTATTATGCTGCTGTATTACGCGCTTTTTCTTTACCCGTAGCCTATGATTATATTGATGGATGGGGGAATTATAGTCAAAGTGGACATAGCTGGATATCTTTTGTAGACAACACAGACAATGTGTATACCCTCGCAACTAGGGATTCCGTGCTTCGTGAACGAAATCCTATTGACGCATCAACGTTCAAAGAACATTTCGATCCGAATAGTAAAAATTTTAATATTAGTAGCGCAAAAACAGTCTATAAAGTATATCGTAATACCTATCAGTTAGTTGAACAAAAGGGATTATCCATAGGGAATACCAATTTTGGACATAAACTTGACGTATCGGAGCGCTACGGCTTGTTGGGGAGTGTTAAGCTTGAAGCCAAGGGATCTGATTATGTCACACTGTCTGTTTTTAAAACCGGAGATGACTGGAAAGAATTTGTCATTTCGAAAGTTAATCAAAATCGTTCGTCATTCGAGCATTTGGGAGTAAATGTGGTTTACTTGCCCTCATACTATAGCAATGGAAAGCTTAGAAATATAGGTACTCCGTTTTATATAGATAGTGACAATAATGTAGTGTATGTAAAAGCACATAAAAAAAAGCTGCAAAACATAGTTTTACGTAGAAAATATCCTCTTTTCGGAAACTGGACTGCGCAATGGAATCGCATGATTGGAGGTGAGATTCAGGTTTCAGATAATGCAAAATTTGATAAGCCGAAGCGCATTCACATCATAGAAAGCATACCCATAGGTAGGCTAGGTTTTAAACTCGAAAAGCCGTCCGAAATAAAATATATTCGATATGTGTGCCCACCCGAATGCAGAACACCAATTGCAGAATTTAATTTACATGATTTAAATGCTAATAAAATAGTAGTCGAAAGTGCCATCGGGCAAGATGTTGATAAAGATCAGCTACATTTTGCTTTCGATGGTAATGACCTGACTTCAGCGGCAACAAAAAGAGAAAAATTTTGGATAGGGGCGAAACTTAAAAAGAACGAAGGAATTCTCATTGATAGTATTGAAATTATACCCAAGCATGACGGGAATTTCATTCAAGAAAATGATATATACGAGTTATATTATTTTGATGGAAGCTGGATCTCGTTAGGGACGCGGACAGCTAAGGATCGTGTGTTAATATATTCGGATGTGCCTGAAGGCGCTCTATTTGTTCTTCGTAATAAAAGTAGAGGTAAAGAGGAGCGGATTTTTACTTATGACGATGGCAAGCAATTGTGGTGGTGATTTTTTAAGATCTTAATACAGTTTCTTTTCGGAAGCAAGAATTGCGTAAGAATTGAGTAGCCCGTTTCTTCTTTGATTTGGCTCAACTTTATTTTATTTGAATATATAAGTAACATCAATAAAATAGAGTATGGATTACTTCTCGTTTTAAGGAATGTTGCTTTTTAACGAAGCAGTGTCATCATGTTGACAACAGATAAACGTATTAAAAAGAAGAATTCAGGGTGGAAAGGAATTGCGGTAATCGGAATGATCACGATATTGATCGTTATTGCATTACGGATATTTCTTTTCGCTTCCTTTAAAATACCCTCTCTTTCTATGGAGCCGACATTGCTTGCCGGCGATTTTATCTTGGTCAATAAACTAATTCCCGGTCCACGGATAGATTTCTTAGGCAATAAAGAAACAAATTCTATCTTCCGCGTTCCAGGTTTGCGTGCTATACAACGAAAGGATGTGTTAGTCTTCAACGATCCGTATTATCAATCTAAAGTCATCGTACGGAATTGGAATGCGCACTATGTAAAGCGTTGTATTGGCTTGCCTGGGGATACACTTTCCATAAAAAATGGTAACTGTTTTATTTCCAACGATTCGACGACGGCAGTAGTTCGTAAGTATCAAGATGAAAATAGACTAGCCATTGCATCAACACAGTACGACACACCGCGTATGTTTAAATCGTTGGGCTGGACAGTGCATAATTTCGGCTCGATTTATATTCCGCGAAAGGGAGACCGGATTACCCTAGATTCTGTCAATCGACATATATATGCGAGATTGATTGAATATGAAACGGATAAAAAAATGACCGAAATGGATGGTCTGTTTTATTTGGATACAGATCTGTGTAGTGCTTACACATTTCAAAAGAACTATTATTTTATGGCCGGCGACAATAGTAGCGATTCCAAAGATTCCCGTTACTGGGGCTTATTGCCCGAAGATCATATCGTAGGTAAGGTATCTTATGTATGGAAGTCAATCGACCCCAACTCTAACAAATACCGATTTGATCGTTTTTTTAAATCCCTTGATGAATGAAGCAAAGCCCCAACATAACTGTTATTAACTATCTATGTTTTTTGCCGTTTATCGCGTTATTTGGTATCGTCTTTATTTTAGATGATTGGGAGACGGGCACCGGGATAGGTAAAACTATTGGCTTCTATGTATTGATGGGATTGATTCCGCTATCGACCGCACTTTCTTATTGGAATAATAGACAAAGTATGAAATACCATGTGGTCGACCTATTGATCCCGCTGGTCGTTTTCTTTGGATTGCTATTTTCCTATATGAATCATCTAGCCGTAAACAACAAGATGGTGACGGTGGTTCTGCTCGTTGTATTGTATTTCTGCTTTCGTGTTTTTCTCGTCCAACGTCAGACCAATCTTTATGTTCTGCTTATAGCGGTGATGCTTACCGGGTTTGGCGAAGCAATTTGGGGGCTGTTGCAACTCTATGGTTATACAAATTCTCAGCATCATCTTTTCAAAAGCACGGGCTCATTTTTCAATCCCGGGCCTTATGCGGGTTATCTTGCGGTTATATGGCCTGTTGCTCTCTTCTATCTATTGCGGGATTGGTGGGTTTGGAATGTAGCATATAACAGGAAACTGATCTACTACAGACTCCGTTGGGGAGTTGCATTAATAGCACTTGGGTGCATGCTACTGGTCCTGCCGGCCACGATGAGCCGAGCTGCTTGGATTGCGGCGGGGGCTAGCAGCGCGGTGGTGCTGGGATTGTATTTTTTGAAGATACGCCATCGTTCATATTTCAAAGAAAGTAAACGATGGTCGAAAGCAAAATGGGCAAGCCTCAGTCTGGTTGCTGCAATGCTCCTAAGTATATTGGGGACGGGCTTATATCATTTCAAAAAGGATTCTGCCGATGGACGTGTGCTGATCTGGAATGTTTCGATGGATATGCTCGAAAGAAATTGGATTGGTCATGGGGTGGGTTATTTTGCCGGGAGCTATGGAAAGGCACAGGAGCTTTATTTTTCAGAGGGGCGCGGCTCGGAGTGGGAAAAATCCGTCGCGGGCGAACCTGAATATGCATTCAACGAATTTATTCAAATTGCTGTTGAATTAGGTGTGTTGTCGTTGATCTTGCTGTTGTTTGCCGTGCTATACGCCATTCGGACGGGTGTTCGAAACCGTAGATTCGCTCCGGTGGGCGGGTTGGTCGCCCTGCTAATATTTGCAGCCTTTTCTTATCCGTTCAGTCTTATTCCGTTTTTAGTGCTGCTGATTTTTCTATTGGCGGCTTGCGTTTCTGCTCCTTACGAATTCACCTATTACAACGATGTAAAATATCTATATCTCTTTGATTTTGATGTCCGTCAGCGTTGGAATGCCTATTCGATCATAGGTTTATTAGTTACTTCCTCCATTCTTGTGGGGTGGAGTCTCGCTACCCGCTATCCTGTCTACATGGCGCATAAGAAATGGGGACAGACACAGGTCTATTATCATGCAGGTGGATATGATAAGGCGGTGGAACAATATGAAGGACTTTTTTCCTATTTGATGGATCAGCCAAATTACCTATTCGAATATGGGCAGATGCTCTTCAAGATCCATAGGTACGATGATAGTATGCAGGCTCTTTTATACGGTTCAGAAATAAGTGCGGACCCCATGTTCCATATTTTGATGGGTAAAGTTCTGCAGGCTCAAAAGAGATTCCTGAATGCGGAGACAAGATATCAGCATGCAGCACAGTGTACTCCCCACCGCCTATACCCCTATTATCTTCTTGCCAAATTATACGATGAAATGGGGGAAGGAGAAAAAGCGTATAAAATGGCCTTGTTCGTCATAGACAAACCGGTAAAAATAGATTCGCCGGCGGTACAGGAAATGCGGGCAGAAATGAAAAAACATGTGCAAAAGGGCCCACCGGAAAAGAAAGAACCGCGGAGAGTGAAAGTTGAAATAATCAATGAATAAATAATATTGCAGATCCATGAATATAAAAAGGAATTTAACACGATCGCCCATGTTCTTATGGCGCCTAAGTATACTGGGGACACTGTTATATGGAGCTTGTACAGATTCTAAACTTAAAGAAGCTGAAGATGGTGTGCAGACCGTGCTACCGGGCGAGACTGCACAGGTCAAAGCGTTTGTCCTGAAGAGCAAAACATTCAACCACGAACTGATCTCGAATGGGGCTATAGTGGCTGCTGAGAAAGTAGACCTTCGTTTTGCAGGTGCCGAAATTGTGGAAGAAATCTATGTTAAAAATGGCGAAAAGGTAAAAAAAGGACAGAAAATAGCGAGACTGGCGCAATTTAAACTTGAAAGCGCGCTAAAGCAGGCGGCCGATAATCTGGAAAAGTCGAGTTTGGAGCTGCAGGATGTCTTGATCAGTCAAGGGTATGCCTTGAAAGACTCCTTAAAAGTTCCAGCAGAAACCATGAAAATAGCCAAGATAAAAAGCAACTATGAAAATAGTACGATCCAGTACGAATTGGCCCGATATCATTTAGATCATTCGGTATTGTATGCTCCTTATGACGGTATCGTTGCTAATCTATTTGCCAAGAAGTACAATATGCCGTCTGGAAATGAACCTTTCTGTACTATTATTGCCAGCCAAAGCCTTGATGCCCTTTTTACCGTACTGGAAAGTGAACTCCCGCTTATTCGAAAAGGAGATCAAGTGCAGCTTTCGCCATTCTCCTATCAAGACTATACTGTGGCTGCCGTTATCGATGAAATCAATCCGGTCGTCGACGAAAATGGGATGGTGAAGGTCAAAGCGCGTATCGCCGGTTCCTCATCGCGGTTGTATGAGGGCATGCATATTAAAATACGTGTACAGCGATCTGCAGGAAGTCAATTGATTATCCCTAAAGAAGCGCTGGTACTACGGAATAATAAGAAAGTCGTTTTTACGGCGAAAGATCATAAAGCACATTGGAATTATGTGGAAACAGGTTTGGAGAACTCGACGGGATATGTCGTAACCGAGGGATTAACCGATGGGGATAGCATTATCTACGACGGAAACCTGAACCTGGCCCACGAGACACCGATACTTATTTTGAATCAAAAATATCCATGATTAGATATCTTATTGATAGGCCCATTGCTGTATTCATGGCATTTTTGGCGTTTTTTATTTTAGGCATCATTACCTATCTGCATATTCCGATATCCCTGCTGCCCAATATTCCGATTCCGGAGATTACGATACAGATTTCTGGTAAAAACGCATCAGCCCGGGGTTTGGAAAATACGGTTGTAGCGCCTATTCGGCAGCAATTATTGCAGGTAGCGCACATCCGGGATATCCACAGCGAAACGCATGACGGACAGGGGATTATCCGGCTCAATTTTGAGTATGGGGCGAATACAGACTTAGCTTTTATAGAAGTTAATGAAAAAATAGACGCAGCCATGAACCGCATACACCGGGATATGGAAAGACCCCGCGTGATCAAGGCTAGCGCTACGGATATCCCGGTCTTACACCTCAACCTGACGCTAAATACAGACTCCCCCTTTGCGGATGATCAGGAACAAAAGTTTTTGGAACTCAGTGAATTGGCCAATACGGTCATCAAAAAGCGGATAGAACAGCTCCCGCAAGTAGCTATGGTGGATATCACGGGATTAATGGACAAGCAGATCTTGATTTCGCCGGTACAAAGCCTGCTGGAAATAACCGGTATTACGCCTGCGGAAATAGCCACCGTATTGCAGGATAATAATATAGAACCCGGAGCCATGTTGGTTAAAGAGGGACATTATGCGTATAATATCAGTTTTTCATCCGTGGTACGTACGCTAGCCGATGTGCAACAGCTTTATATCCGGAAGAATGATCGGATTTTTCAACTCCAGGATATTGCGGATATACAGATCGTTCCACAGCAGGAGAAAGGAATGGCACTGTATAATGGTAAACGTGCTGTCAATATGGCGATCATTAAACAGGGTGAAGAAAATATGGCCAGTATGCAGGCCGCTTTGGAGGGTACCATCAATAGTTTGAAACGTACGTATCCGGATATCGCATTTTCAACATCTCAGAATCAAACCGAGTTATTGGATTATACGATTGCTAATTTGCAACAGAATTTAATATTGGCCTTTATTTTTGTGTCTTTGGTGTCTGTTTTTTTTATGCGGGATGCCCGTTCACCGTTGATCATTGGCATTAGTATGTTCGTCTCCCTGATCGTGTGCCTGCTGTTTTTCTACCTCTGTAATATTTCCCTGAATATTGTTTCGTTGACGGGACTGGTGTTGGCACTGGGAATGATGATCGATAATTCCATTATCGTCACGGATAACATCAGTCAATACCGAAAGCAGGGACTGCCAATCGACGACTCCTGCATCAAGGGTACGAATGAAGTAATTGCACCTATGCTCAGTTCATCATTTACGACTATAGCAGTCTTTATTCCGCTGATCTTTATGAGCGGCATAGCCGGAGCCATATTTTTTGATCAGGCCTTTTCGGTAACGGTAGGGCTCTTGGTTTCCTATCTGACGGGGATTATGCTGTTACCGGTATTGTACAAACTGATCTATAAGATGCGATTGCCGGTATCATTATCCAAATGGTTTAAGCCGTCGGAAGTCCCTCAAAAGGTATCGAAAGTGCCTATCCCGGAGCGTATATACCATAAAGTAGCAGATTGGGTGTTTGCGAACAAGGGGGTTACAACGGCTTTGACACTGTTGCTGTTCCCACTATGTGTCTGGATGTTTTACCTGATTCCAAAGGAGAAAATGCCCGAAATAAGCCAACATGAATTGGTGACCGACATTGAATGGAACGAGAACATCCATCTGGAGGAGAACCGGAAACGTTCGATAGCACTATTGGACGCTATTCGCGATCAGGTGGAGGTCAGTTCTGTCTTAATCGGACAGCAACAGTTCTTGTTAAATCGGGAAAGGGAAAACACCGTATCCGAAAGTGAAATATACCTGAAAGCGAGCAGTGAAGACGGCGTAGCAGAGCTGCAGACGGCAGTCGACCAATACCTGAAACAGCAATTTCCAAAAGCAATCGCCGGATTTGCCCCGGCAGGTACCATCTTCGAACGCGTTTTCACAACGGCTGAAGCTGATCTAAGGCTCGAGTACTATCCGAGAAACCAAAGCAAAATGATAACGAGAGATGCGATAGCCACCTGGCAATCGGAAATTAACCGTATAGCGGGATATGTGCCTCAGAGCGTATCCTTTCAAAAGCAACTTGATATACAGATTGATAACGAAAAACTATTGGTATACAATGTGCCTTACAATACTGTCTACCAGTCCTTGAAAGCCGGATTTAAAGAAGAGGAGATTACCACACTGCGGTCTTTCCAGCAGTACCTTCCTATTATGTTGGGTACGGAACATGATGCGGTCAACAACGTGATCCAGAACAGCTTGCTTCATCTACCCGCTGTTAAAAACGGTGAACAAGCTAGGAAAGTACCCCTGCAAGAGTTTATCCATGTTGTGCCAAGTGAAGGAATGAAAAGCATTGTTGCCGGCCGGAATGGCGAATACATACCGTTTGAGTTATATGGAGTTACCGATCCTGAGATGACCTTGCAGCAGTTGAAGGGCAATATAGCCTCTGACAATGAACGCGATATCGTATTCTCAGGATCTTTTTTTTCCAATCAAAAAATGTTGGATGAGCTCCTCCTGATCCTTTTAGTTTCCATTATGCTGATGTATTTTATCCTGACGGCACAGTTTGAAAGCTTCGTGCAGCCGTTGATTGTATTGCTGGAGATTCCGATTGCCATAGCGGCGGCTTTAGGTTCGCTGCTTTTCCTTGGCTATAGTTTGAATCTGATGTCTGCGATCGGTATCATCGTAACATCTGGTATTATTATCAACGATAGTATCCTCAAACTGGACATTATGAATCAGCTTCGGAGACAGGGTACAGATCTAATGGAAGCTATCCACGAAGCGGGACGTCGACGGTTGAATGCTATTCTAATGACCAGTCTTACCTCCATTGTCTGTATGTTGCCATTACTTTTTAGTAATGATATGGGGTCGGAGTTGGAGAAACCTTTAGCGGTGGCAACCATCGCCGGTATGTTGGTCGGTACACCCATTAGTTTATTTGTCGTGCCACTGGTGTACTGGTTTATCTATCGGACAAAATCTGTCAAATCATAATTATTATGGGGAAACGTTGTTTATTGATTATTGCAATATGGGTGCTGCATTTATCGGCTTGGGGGCAGACGAAGCAGAAACTAAGTCTTCAGCAAAGTATCGAAATCGCCACAGATAGTTCTTTACAGGCCTTTAGGGTTAAGAATCTTTATCTAACGAACTATTGGGCATACCGGTCGTTCAAAGCCGCACGATTGCCCTCGCTGAATCTCAATGTGACCCCGTTACAGTATAATCGAGAATTCACAAAGCGATACGATCCGGATAATAACATTGATATCTACAGGGTACAGCAATCGCTATATTCGTCGGGTAATGTTTCGATCAATCAAAATCTGGACGCAACGGGGGGCTCCTTCTTTATTGATTCGGAACTGGGCTTTTTTCGGAATTTTGGTGAAACACGTTTCTCCCAGTATTCCAGTGTGCCTATCCGGATAGGGTACACGCAATCTTTGATGGGATTTAATGCGTTTAAGTGGGAAAAAAAGCTGGAACCCTTAAAATATGAAAAGGCTAAAAAGCAATATCTCTATGCGCAGGAAGAAATAGCAGAGTCTGTTATACAGTTGTTCTTCGGACTCGCCATGGCGCAGGCCGAATTTGATCTGGCAATGGAAAATGTGGCTTCTTCGGATACCTTATTTCTCATTGGTCAGGAGCGGTTTAAGATCGCTTCGATTTCTCAGGCTGATATGCTGACGCTGAAGCTGGATGCCATTAATGCCAGAAATTCGCTGAAAAATGTAGAAATAGAATTAAAGAAGGCGACTTTTGGATTGAGTAATTACCTCAACTTGGATGACAACAAGCAACCGGAGATTATCATCCCGGAACCACCCCGCCCGATTCATATTCCCATCGATCAGGCCTTGCGCCTTGCTAAGGAAAATAACCCCGACTACCTGGCCAATCGGCAGGAGATCATAGAAGCAGAAAGGGAGGTGGTACGCACCAAGAGGGAAGCTTCTTTTAATGCCGATCTTTACATGAGTGCGGGTTTTAATCAGGTGGCACCTACCGTAGCAGAAGCTTATCGGAACCCGTTGCAACAAAATTTGGTAAGTATTGGTATGCGTATCCCTATACTGGATTGGGGGGTTAGAAAAGGAAAGGTGAATATGTCCAGAAATAGCCTTGACGTGGCTAAAATATCGGTACAGCAGCGAGAGCAGAGTTTGGAACAGGAAATTATCGTGACGGTAAGTGATTTTGAGGTACAACAAGATATGATTAATAGTGCCGAAGAGGCATTGGAACTTGCGGTAGCGGCTTTTCAGGCTACCCGGCAGCGATTCGTTATTGGTAAATCGGATATCAACAGTTTAACCTTGTCGCTGAACAGGCAGAAAGATGCGCAAAAGAATTACATCTCTGCACTGAAAAACTATTGGTTGAGTTATTTTAGGATTAGAAAGCTGACCTTATTTGACTTTGAAAAACAGGAGTCGCTCTCCTACCTTTTCGACCATATGCACCCGGTAAACTGATGGGGACTTCAAAAAAAATATCATCTTTCTCTGTTATCCTGAGTTTTCTCTGCTTATCTCTAGTGGGGGTGGCATTGATCCCGCTATTGACAGTTAAATTGTCTCCATCGCAGACATTGCCCGGTCTTTCTGTCAATTTTTCGATGGCAGGCAGCTCGCCACGAACAGTAGAAATGGAAGCGACTTCTAAACTGGAAGCCATGTTGAATCGCCTGGAGGGGGTGAAGAAAATCAGCTCTAAATCCGGCAACGGCTGGGGGCGCATCCAAATAGAATTTAACAAACATAAAAATATGGATATTGCTAGATTTGAAGCATCATCGGTCATTCGGCAAACATGGCCTTTGTTGCCCGAAAATATGGCATATCCATCCATTTCGCAAAGTCGGGTTGATAATAATGCCAACAGACCTTTTCTAACCTATACGATCAACGCGCCGGCTACCCCATACGAAATACAGCATTTTGCAGAACAAAACCTTAAGCCGCAGCTTGCCCTTTTCGGTGGAATATCGCGTGTAGATGTTAGGGGGGCAATGCCCATGATATGGCAATTGGAATATGATGCCGATCTGTTGAGCGCACATGGAATTACAGTCAAAGATATACAGCAGGCCATCTCAGAAGCACTGCGTCACGAATTCTTGGACATGGCCTTGATCAATTCGTCTGTGCGGGATCAGGAATGGATCAGATTGACGTTGCATCCGGCTCTCCAATCAGATGCTGCCGCGTTAAATTCTATTGGTGTTAAGCAGATCGATGGGACGATTATCCCGCTGGAAAAGGTGATAAAGATCAATCGCATAGAAGAGCAGGCACAAAGTTATTTTAGAATCAACGGATTGAATTCCATCTACCTGTCTATTACTGCGGATGAACAAAGTAATCAACTGGGCCTAGCCGACAAAATAAGAAAGCACCTCAAAGCGGTAAAAACGACTCTTCCGCAGGGCTACGAGATACATCTAAATTATGACGCGACGGAGTTTATACAACAGGAACTGCATAAAATCTATTTCAGGACCGGGTTGACGCTTGCGATCCTGCTGTTGTTTGTGTTATTAACCTACCGTAAATTCAAGTATGTATTACTGATCACTGTTTCTCTTTTCTGCAATTTGGCTACTGCAATAATAGTTTACTATCTGTTGAGGCTAGAGATACAGTTGTATTCTTTGGCAGGGATAACCATTTCGCTCACGCTGATTATCGACAATACCATCGTCATGGCGGAACATATTGTCCGAAAAAGAAATCTAAATGCATTTATGTCCATTTTGGCGGCTACGCTTACGACAATAGGGACATTGTCTGTCGTTTTCTTGATGGAAGAGCGCATTCGGTTAAATTTGCAGGACTTTGCCATCGTGATCAGTGTCAATCTTTTTATTTCATTATTGACGGCTTTATTCCTCGTGCCGGCATTGTTGGAAAAGCTTGAAATAGGTAAGAATAGCCAAAAGAAACGGGTAACCAGAATTGGCCGCATGCAACGATATGCTTCAGTTTATTTCTATCGATACTATGCTGTCTTGTGCAGATTGCTTTACCGTTGGCGAAAGATGGCTATTTTGTCTATTATTCTGGCGTTCGGATTGCCTGTTTTCCTTCTTCCCGAAAAAATAGAAGGAGACTCGAAATGGGCGGCACTGTACAATCAATCGTTGGGTAGTGATCGGTACAAAGAAAGTATCTCTCCCCATATCAATGCTGTATTAGGAGGAACGCTGCGGCTCTTCGTGCAGAAAGTAAAACACGGGAGCTATTTTAAAGATCGGGAGGAAACCAGTCTGTCTGTTAACGCATCGCTGCCCAGCAATTCGACTATAGCAGAAATGAATGGAATTGTACAACAAATGGAACAGTATATCAGCCAATTTTCCGAAGTAAAACAATTTCAAACGGATATACAAAATGCCCGGCAAGCGAGTATCAGCATCCAATTTGTAAAAGAATACGCCAACGGTAGCTTTCCACATTTATTAAAATCAAAACTGATCAGTAAGTCGTTGGAACTTGGTGGCGGAAGCTGGGGTGTGTATGGACTGGGAGATGGATTTAGTAACGATGTACGGGAGGGTTCGGGTTCGTATCGGTTGGAGATGTTCGGATATAATTACGACGAACTGTTGGATTGGGCGGAACAACTTAAGCGGAAACTATTGGAACACCGACGCATTAATGATGTAACGATTAATGCTGAATTTAGTTGGTTTAAAGACGATTACGAAGAGTTTGCGTTTGTAATGAAACGAGATCGGTTGGCGGAAGAGCATATTCAACCCTATCAGCTTTATGGACAGTTGAGCACTGTGTTAGGACGTCGGATAAATGGTGGTAATATGATTACCTCCGATGGAGCGGAGCGTATGTATCTGCAATCTAAACAATCGAATGAATATCACGCCTGGGATATGTTGCATATGCCGATTCATGCCAATGGAAAAGTGTATAAATTGTCGGAACTGGCCCAAATAGACAAAGCAAAGGCACCAAAGGAAGTCGGCAAGGTTAATCAGCAATACCGCCTCTGTATGCAGTATGAATATATCGGAGCACACGAGCAAGGCAAAAAGGTGCAGGAAAACTATATCGAAGAATTTAAAGAAAGCTTACCCATAGGATATACTATCAAGAATGCGAATCCAAGATATGGTGGCGAAAAAAAGGACAAAACGAATTATATCCTGCTTCTATATGTTTTCGTTATCATCTACGTCATCTGCTGTATTTTATTCAATTCATTCAAAAAGCCACTATATATCTTATTCGTAATTCCGATATCTTTTATCGGGATCTTTTTGGCTTTTTATCTGTTTGACATTGATTTTGATCAGGGAGGATATGCTTCATTTATTCTGTTATCAGCATTAACGATAAATGCTAATATTTATATCGTAGAGGAGTACCATCGTCTTCGGTCTAACTTGAATGTAACGCCATTAAGGGCCTATATAAAGGCCTGTCAGGTGAAGATTCGCCCCATATTGCTAACTGTTTTATCCACTATACTTGGATTTATTCCATTTTTGATCGGTGATGGGAGGGAAGCGTTCTGGTTTCCGTTGGCGGTAGGGACTATAGGTGGGTTAATAGTTTCCACGTTGGCAACGTTTCTGTTTCTTCCTCTTTTCATGGGGGCAGGGAAGGTGCGCTCAGGCTGACGTTTTGCTCTTTTTGTCCCGACTTTGGAGGGATCTAAATACGATGGATGATCAGGGTTTTAGACCCTTGCTTTCAGGTCGTTATGCTGATGGGAGCGTCTGTAGGTTTTTAACTTAACGGGATTGAAACAACCCCAATAGAAAATCAGGAAAGATCCCTATACCGAACACCAACGCGGTTAATACAATACCAATTGCAATAATAAAACGAATGGGGGTGTTTATGTTGTGGTCGGATTGGCCATCCCTTAGAAACGCGTAAAGGGGGATTTTGAAATAGTAGAACAAGGAGATCACCGAAGTCAAAGCCCCTGTAATGAGCAGCAGTAAATAAGGTAAATCTCCGCTGGATTGATAGCTTTCGAATACCGATGTAAAAACCAATAACTTGCCGACGAAGCCTGCAGTGGGAGGAAGACCAATGAGAGCGATGCCGATGAAAGTGAAACAGGTAAAGACGATAGGCAATTTTTTTCCTAAACCGGAATACGATTCAAGTGTCGTCGCACCTGTTTTATGTTCTAAGCTATCGATAAAAGCAAAGGCAGCCAAATTCATGAGCACATAGGCGGCGAGGTAGAATAACAGTATGCTTGGATTTTCGCTTGGAGCTACTAATACCGCCATTAGCAGGAATCCGGTATGCCCTATGGAAGAGTAAGCCATCATACGCTTCACATTCTGTTGGCGCAAGGCGATGAGATTACCGGCCAGCATGGTAACGATAGCGACTACGGTTAAAAATAGAATGGTCAACTCGCCGAAATAAAAAAGGGAGGATGCCCAAGCCTGCGTAATACGGGCCAATAACACGATAGCGCCAACTTTAGGAACCGTAGACAAGAATGCGGTGACCGGTGTCGGTGCACCTTCGTACACATCCGGCGCCCAAGCGTGAAAGGGAACGAAGCTCAATTTAAATCCTATGCCGGTAAATACGAATAGGAGTGCAATGCTCGTCATCACTTGGGGAGCAGCGGCCAGACCCTGAAGATGTGCTGGACTAACAAAATCTAAATTTCCCGTGAAACCATATAACAAGGATAGACCATAGAGCATAACCGCAGCACAGACAGACCCAAAGAGCACATATTTCATAGCCGCTTCGGATTGTTTTTTGTGTGTGGAAAAATAGCCTACTAGAATGTATGAACTGATCGAAACCGTCTCGATAGCAATGAAGGCAAGCAGCCAGTTGGTCGTAATGGTCAATAGGTTAAGACCTAGTCCTGCAGTGAGCAAGACCGTATATACGTCGCCAAGATTCTTTTGAAAAATCTTACCCTTAAAATGCTGTTGGATGAAAATGGTAGAAATAAGCAGTGCAAATAGAATAATCCCCCGGGCAAAAACGGAAAAATTGTCGATGACCAGCATGCCGAAGAATGCCGATGTAGGCTGATGCAATTGAGGCAATAGATATACAAAGGAAACAAGGTAACCGATGATAGAAACAAAGAAAGAAGACTGCTTCCATAATCTATCGGTGAACAGAGTAGCAACTATTGACAATAGAAATGCTGCAATCAGCGCAAATTCCGGCTTGACTAGCGGGATAGATGCAAGGATCTGATCTAAGGTACTGGATAAGTGAAGGGCTACGTCTTTCATTTCCTGATCTTAAATATATTGTGCGACCAAAGCTACCAAATTCAATACCGAACTATTAAGGTTGTCGAAAATCAGTGACGGCATGATACCTAAAAGTAAGGCTAAAGCAAGTGCTGGAAATAAAATAAGTTGCTCGCGCCGATTCAAGTCAACCAAGGCCGACGCCCATTCTTCGCCACCCTTTAGTCTAGTTTCTCCGAAAAACATGCGTTGCAAAGTCCACAGCAGATAGGCGGCACTCAATAGTATACCCAGTGATCCGGCAATAGCCATCCAGCGGGGAATACCCGTTCCCACGGATTCTGCGTTAAAGGTACCGATAATGACAAATGCTTCTCCGATAAAGGCAGAAAACCCGGGTAATCCCAAAGAAGCAAAAAATGCGATAGCTAGGTATGCTGTAAACTTAGGCATAAGGGATGCTAAGCCTCTAAAATTGTAAATGTAACGGTCGTGAACGCGGTCATAGATTACACCGACCAGAAAGAATAAAGCGGCGGATAGGAAACCGTGGCTTATCATCTGGAACATCGCTCCGGAGATCCCTTCGGCTGTTAACGAAGCAATACCCAGCAGCACAAAGCCCATATGTGACACGGAAGAATAGGCGATCAAACGTTTTAAATCCTTTTGGGCCAACGCATTCAAAGCACCATAAATAATTGAGATGATGCCGATAAGCCCCAGCCACCAATTGGCATCTACGGCCGCATCCGGAAAGATACTTAGGCAAATGCGGATGATTCCGTATCCACCTACTTTTAATAATATCCCTGCAAGGATAATCGATACCGGCGTTGGTGCTTCTACGTGCGCATCGGGCAACCAGGTATGCAGCGGAACGATAGGTACTTTGATCGCAAAGGCGAAGAACAACACAATAAATCCGATCCTGCGCGCAGGAATACCGAATATCTCATGGTAGTTGTTGATGTACCCAAAGAACGAGTTTTCGACATAATTTGCGGGATTCATCATGTGCAGCATGTTAAAGGTGTGTGCACCGGTATCGGGATTGATGACCGAGAAATAAAGCCCTACGATCACAAGAAGCATGAATACTGAACCAAAAAGGGTATAGATGAAGAACTTGATGGAGGCATATTCCCGGCGTGCGCCACCCCAAATTCCGATCAGGAAGTAAAGCGGAAGTAGCATTACTTCATAGAATACATAAAACAAGAAAAAATCCAACGCACAGAATATACCCATCACGGCTAGATTCAGTATCATTAAAAGGGAAAAGTATCCTTTGAGACTTTTTGTAGTATTCCATGAGGCACCAATGGCCATCAGCATCACAAATGCACTCAATGCCAGTAGCGGGAGAGAAAATCCGTCTACACCCAAGAAATAGTCAATTTCTAATTTGCCCAACGTACCCAGATCCATCCGTATCCAGGATAGCTGCTCAACGAACTGATAGCCTGCGCGGGTATTAACACCAGTAGCTGCGGCATCAAACTGACTATACAGATACCCGGCTAAAGCAAATTGGGCGCCCGTAAACACAAGTGCAATATACTTGTAGCTGTTACGTAGTGACGTGGGTAGCAGCAGGATAATGGCTGTTGCTACTAGTGGTAAAAATATGAGCAGAGAGAGTAATCCCATCTTATCGTATGATCAAATAAATTATTCCTATTAAAACTATCGTAAACGCAAAACCTAAATAGTTTTGGAGTCTACCATTTTGTATCCAGCGCAGCAGATGTCCAGTATAGTATGTCGTTCCGGCTACGCTGTTGACGAGTCCATCTACGATGTATCTGTCGACCCAGCTACTGAGGCTAGATAATGAACGAACCGCTTTTGCGGAGAAATTAACCAGTCCATCGACGATATACTGGTCGAACCAATAGCTGGCCTGTGCTAATTTTAGCGTAGGCTTAACAAAGGTTTTGTGGTATACCTCATCTAGATATCCCTGGTTTAACGATGCTTGTATCCACCTGTTTTGCGGATTCAGCGGATAACTACCTTTGACATACCACCGCCAACCTATCCACCACGCGATCAACGAGCCGCAAGTTAGGATTATAGGTACAATAACATGCAACGCATGAGCTTCAGCGAAAGGGTATTCAACAGATAGTCCCTGTAGGATCCCGGCATCGGCGTAGGATAGGGGATTCCAGGAGAAGACAAAGAATACCGCACCTATACCTAAAAATAACATCGGTATCAGCATGGTACGTGGAGCATCGTGTAGATGTGTTACATCAAGATCATTCAGACGAAATTCGCCAAAGAAGGCTTTAAATATCAGCCTGCCAATATAAAATGCAGTGAGGATACTGACCACAATTAAAAGAATGGGGATAATAAGATATAGTCCCTCATGATGCATCGCCCATTCCCACGCGGTAATCACGATAGCATCTTTTGATAGGTACCCTGATGTCAGCGGAAATCCGGCAAGCGCTAAGGACGCAATGGCCATCAGTGCAAAGGTCTTGGGCATGTATCGGCGTAATCCACCCATATTCCGTACATCCTGTGGATCAAATTCCTGGTTTCCATGTGCTTTTAGGTGTGCCATTTCATGTATAACAGCTCCGGCACAGAGGAACAGCAAACATTTAAAGAATGCATGTGTGACGAGGTGAAACATGGCCGCATCCCAGGCCCCTATACCAACGGCTACCATCATATAACCCAGCTGGGAAATGGTGGAAAACGCCAATATCTTCTTGATATCATATTGCCCTAAGGCAAAAAATGCAGACGAAAGCGCGGTGATGGTTCCAGTGATCGCGATGATGAGCAGTACCGTTTCATTGAATAACGGAAAGATACTGGACAGCAAAAACACGCCTGCGGCGACCATCGTAGCGGCGTGGATTAAAGAGGATACCGATGTAGGGCCTTCCATTGCATCTGGCAACCATACATGGAGGGGAAATTGTGCTGATTTTGCCATCGCTCCCAAAAAGAACGCAATACCAGCTCCGGTCATCCAACCCGTATTTTTATCAATGCCCTGGGAAAAGATCCCTTCTTTGCCAAATAAATCGACCAGATCTAAGGTGCCAAACGTGGAAAAAATAATAGCAATACCTATTAGGAAGCCTAGGTCGCCTATACGGTTAACGAGGAAGGCTTTTTTGTTTGCCTGAACGGCTGCTTCTCTCGTGAACCAAAATCCGATCAACAAATAAGATGCAAATCCCACCAGCTCCCAAAAGATATATAACATGAACAGGTTTTTGGAGATGGTAAGGCCAAGCATCGCAAAACAAAAGAGACTAAGGTACATCCAATAGCGATGTATGCCGGGATCTCCCTTCATATATGACCTGGAATAGATGTGAACCGGAAGGGCAATGATACAGACAATAAACTGCATCAGTACGCTAAGGTTATTTAATAAAAATCCTAAGGTAAATGTTTTATCGCCGATCGTGAACCAATCGTAGGTGGCCGATACTGGAGGGTTATCCCAGACGGCCATGAAAACAAATCCGCCGCTAATCAGCGTGCTTGCCGTGATAGCGATCAATGATACGATCCCCGACGTCGATTTCTTTCCTAGAATAGCCTGTATCACAAATGCTGCAAGGGGCAATAACACCACAAGGATGCTCATTGAAATAGGTGATATCGTTAGCAAATCTCTCATTAATCGCGCAAATCAGTTATGTTGTCGGGATTGATCGTCTTATATTTTCGGTAAACATTGAGAATAATAGCTAAACCGACCGCAACAGAAGCCGCGGCAAGAACGATGGCAAATAGCGCGAACACCTGTCCGCCGTAATTCACTTTATCGTATCGTCCGAATGCGACGAGATTGAGAACGGCCGAATTGATCATCAGCTCGATCCCTACTAATATCATAATGGCATTGCGTTTGGCGAGTACAGCATATAAACCAATACAAAAGATACAAGCACTGACAACCAGAAAATGCGTTAAGGTAATCATAGGTTATCCTCCTTCCGCGATAAGTGGGCAGCTCCAATAAGCGCCATGAGTAAGAATACGGATACCACTTCAAAGGGCAGGACATATTGTGTCATAAACTTTACACCCAATTGGTTGATGTTATTATCCGCCGGTTGAATGGTGTTACCTTGACGAATATTTTCAGTTATCCAGTAGGGCGTGTTCTGTTGCCATTCTGAAATTCCGTACAGCATGACGCCCAGAAATCCCAAAGCGAGTAAGAGCGACTGGGCATTAGGCAGCGATAGGAACTGAGAAGAGGTATGTTGGAGATCGGCCAACAGCTCTTTGTTGGAAAGCATGAATGCAAATATCATAAGGATCAGCACACCGCCGACATAGATCAGGATTTGGGTGATAGCAACGAAATCGGCCAGTGCAAAAAGAAATAATCCGGCCATTGCAAATAACACAATGAAGAATAAAAACAGGGCACGGGCTGTATTTTTTAGGCCGACTACGAGAAGCGCTGATCCAATAGCTAAGGCAGCAAAGGCGTAAAATAAAATTTCTTCCATTTATTTCTTTTTGGCTGCCTCCTTATCAGCTTGGAATCTCGTCCATTCTTCTTTGCGTTGCGCAATCTCTTCCTCGCTCATTTCCGCAAATCCATAAATCAGATCCGTTAATTTCGTTGTGCTGCGGTCGTATTGATCCGTCATGGTAATACATTCCGTGGGACAAACTACAGTGCAGAGTCCGCAGTACATGCATTTCGCCATATCAATATCAAATTGGGCAGCATACAATCTTTTTACGCTACCATCCGATGTTTTTCCAATGACTTCGGGGGATTTAACGGCTTCTATGGCAATACAATCTACTGGACATGCTTTTGCGCATAGATCGCACACGATACAGTCGTCGATTTCTACTTCTAATTGATAGCGCGCTACTTCGGGAATGGGCATAGATTGCTTCGGAAATTGCACGGTTGTAACGCCCTCTTGTTTGTCGAAGTATTGTGCATCCCGAATATCTAGGGAAGTACGTGATTTACGTGCACGCCATAAATGCCTTACCGTTAAAAGTAAGCCCTTTATCGCACTCGAAAATCCTTGTATAGTTGTTTTTAATACCACGTTATACCATTACTAATATTCGCCAAATACCCGAAATCGCCATACACAAGAATGCGATAGGGATCATTACTTTCCAACATAGATTCATCAATTGGTCTGCGCGAAAACGCGGTAAAGTCCAACGTATCCACATTTGTATGCCTACGATGAAAAGTGATTTTGTTAATGTCCAAAAGATACCCCAATACAACCCTGTCGTCCATTCTGCTAGCTTCAACACACCGATATTCGGAAGCGGCGTATTCCATCCTCCTAGGAATATCACGACACCCAGCATCGCGACTAAGAACATCATGGCATACTCGGCAAGGAATACAAAGGCGAACCGTATACCTCCGTATTCGGTGTGAAAGCCACCAATTAGTTCAGATTCGGCTTCAGGAATATCAAAAGGAGCGCGGTTACATTCCGCTAGGGATGCGATGAAAAATATGACGTATACTAAGAGAAGATGTGGGGCCTGTAAGATGTTCCAAGCAAATAATCCACCGACTTCTGTTACATCCCATATACCGAAAAAATATATCCGCTCTGTTGCTAATATACCTTGATTGAATACGATGTCATTCAGATTAAGCGTCTGTGTTATCATTACCGCGGCAATAAGGGACAGACCGACCGGGATTTCATAGGAGACCATCTGCGCAATGGCTCGTATAGCACCCAATAGTGAATATTTGTTATTAGAGCCCCATCCGGCCATCAGAATTCCTATGGCATCGATAGACACGACCGCCATAATGAAGAACAGACCGGTGTTCGTATTAGCAGGGATGAAATCTGGTGCCCATGGCATTACACTGAATCCAATAAATACAGCGGTGAAAATAACCACGGGTGCCAAAGCAAATAATACCCTATCGGCCGCGCTCGGCGTAATGAATTCTTTTTGGAGTAGTTTAAGTATATCAGCAAAGGTTTGTAACAAACCGTATTTTCCAGTTTCCATCGGTCCTAAACGGTCTTGTACGAAACCCGCAATCTTACGCTCCGCATAAACTGCAAAAAGAGTGAACAGCGCAATAAAACTAAATATTGCGAGCGGTATGATAATATGGATTAACAGATCGATCAAGATTCTCTTTAGAATAATTCTTAACTAGGTGCAAACATACGGAAAACAACACAAATGATGGCTATTTTTTTATAAAATATAGTAAGTTGGTAGATTTTTATTTTGGAAGATCTCTTCAAATTGTAGCAGAAAGATTAAACCTTCCGTTAATTAGATTGTATATGTTATATAACAATAAAAAATATGAATCAAAATTTTTTAAATGCGACGATCATTCTTGTTTTATTAATCACAAGTTGCGGTACACGTAAAGTGCCGACGTCGGTTAGTCAACCTATTGATATGTTGGACAAGAAGTGGCAACTCGTTGAACTGAATGGAAACCCTGTTGCGGAAAAAATAAATGGAAAGACACCGTCTTTAGAATTTATTAGCAAAGATAATAGATATGCTGCTGTTACAGGTTGCAATGGAGTAGGAGGTGAATTTGAATTGGAAGGTAATAATAGGATAACATTTTCTGCAGGGATGTCGACAATGATGGCTTGTGAAGATATGTCTGTCGAACATGGACTCAAAGACGTATTTGGTAAAGCGGATAATTTTACGATTAGTGAGGGCATTCTAAGTCTTAATAAAGCCAAAATGGCTCCGTTGGCAAAGTTTAAGCTGATTGAAGCTGAAAGTGTGTCGTTAGATGGCACTTGGGAATTGGACTATATATCGGGAGCCCGTATAGCTTTTGATGTATTGTATCCGAATAAGAAACCTACGATAACGTTTGATACTGCTACTAATAAGGTGTCGGGAAACAGCAGTTGTAATAGTTATTCAGGTGCTGTTACGTTGGATGGAAATGCGATTAAGTTTGGCCCACTGGCGTCTACAAAGATGGCTTGTCCGGGTAATGGTGAAAGCACGTTCTTTCAGACCCTAGATAAGGTTAATACGTATAGCATCAATGAAAATACGCTGACTTTTATTATGGGGGATATTGCGATTATGCGCTTTCAAAAGAAATCGTGATTTAATTAAGTTGATAAAAAGATAAAAAGGCGGTAATTTTAAAATTACCGCCTTTTTATCTTTTTATCAAAACTTATCTTTTGTCAAAGTCTATGTAGTCCCGTGTTGTTTCGCCAACATACACTTGTCTTGGACGGCCAATAGGCTCTTTATTATCGCGCATTTCTTTCCATTGTGCTATCCAGCCTGGAAGGCGGCCTAAGGCAAATAATACCGTAAACATATCCGAATTGAAGCCTAATGCGCGGTAGATAATACCGGAATAGAAATCTACGTTAGGATATAATTTTCTATCTACAAAATATTGATCTTTTAATGCGGCTTCTTCTAGACGTTTTGCAATATCTAAAACAGGATCATTAACACCTAATTTTTCTAAGATATCATCACATGCTTTTTTAATGATTTTTGCACGTGGATCAAAGTTTTTATATACCCGGTGCCCAAATCCCATTAAGCGGAAAGGATCATTCTTGTCTTTCGCTTTCGCTAAGTATTTATCTGCATCTCCTCCATCATTTTTGATGTCTTCAAGCATCTCAATAACGGCTTGATTAGCTCCGCCGTGCAGCGGGCCCCATAGGGCATTAATACCGGCAGAAATGGAAGCGTATAGATTTGCATTTGACGAACCAACGATACGCACTGTAGAGGTTGAACAGTTTTGCTCATGATCTGCGTGCAGTATAAGTAATTTATGCATCGCATCTATGACAACAGGGTCGAATGTTTTCTCACTATTTACTTCGCCAAATATCATATTTAGGAAATTTTCGATATAACCTAAATTATTTTTGGGGTAGACAACAGGGTGTCCCAGCGATTTCTTTTGGATCCAAGATACGATCGTTGGCATTTTTGCCAATAAATTGATTATTGTCTTGTTTTCTTCTTCTTCTGTTTGGTTGGGGTTTAGCGATTCGGGATAGAACGCAGAAAGGGCACCCACTAGGCAGGACAATTGTCCCATAGGGTGAGATTTAGATGGAAAACCGGCGAAGAAATTTTTCATGTCTTCGTGGATCATCATTTGCGCACGAATATCTGCTCTAAATTTTTCTAACACTTCTTTTGTTGGAAGCTCGCCGTATATCAATAAATAGGCGACTTCTATAAAAGTTGATTTTTCCGCGAGTTGCTCAATAGGATAACCACGGTATCTTAATATTCCTTTTTCGCCATCCAAAAAAGTAATTGAACTTTTAGTTGATCCCGTATTCTTGTATCCAGGGTCTAATGTAATAAATCCGGTTTGGTCTCTTAATTTTGAAATGTCAACTGCTTGTTCGTTTTCCGTTCCCGTAATTACGGGAAATTCAAAAGACGTGCCATTCAGTGTAATAGATGCTGTTTCAGACATAAGTATATATGTGTATTATGAACTTGTTGTGTAATAACTAATTCTATTGCTACAATCCGGAAGGTAAGCCTGCCTAGATTTGATCTCGCTAACTTAATTAAAATCCATATAATTACCAATTTTTTTCATGCAATCGATGTCATCGTGACTTTTATATGAAAATATGATGAATAGACAAATTCGGGTATTTGCAAAGCTGCGTATCTGCAAATTCGCGCCTTTGCTTTAAAAAAATGTTAAAAATATTTGTTTGTTTACGAATAATTCGTAGAATTGTGAATAATTAGTAATTTGATAATCAAAATGGAAAAGTTAACTATACAGGAAGAAGAAGCGATGTTGTCGATCTGGCAATTGAATGGCGGATTTGTGAAGGAGATATTGGATAATCTGAAAGGGGAGAAGCCGCCTTATACGACATTGGCTTCCACTATAAAAAATTTGGAAAAGAAAGCCTATGTGAAACCTGTGAAATATGCTAACGCGAAACGTTACGAGCCACTTATATCCGAAGAAGTATATAAGGCGAAATTTATGAACAGTTTTGTGGGCGATTATTTTAAAAACTCGTACAAAGACATGGTTTCTTTTTTTGTGAAAGAAGAAAAACTTAGCCCGGCGGAACTGGAGGAGATCATGGATATGATTAAGGATAATAAATCTTAACTGTTATGGAAAATGTACTAACCTATATCGTGCAGGTCAATATATTGCTTGGTATTATATATCTGGGGTATGTCTTTCTCTTGAAGGGACTGACTTTTTATCAATTGAATAGAATTTACTTTATCGCAGGCGCAATATATGCATTGATATATCCATTCCTGGATATTAAAGGATGGCTTAGGGAAGAGGTTAGTATGCCTATGGTAGATCTTTTAAGTTATATTCCGTATACCGTAATTGAGGAGAACTCTTTTTCGATTTTCACCCTAGAAAATATGTTGCTTGGGATAATAGGTGCTGGTGTTGTATCGCTGTTTTTCAAGTTTGTTTTCCAGATTGCCAGTTTGCTCCGCATCCACTATTTTTCTAACCCCGCCTTATGGAAAGATTATCTGTATCGCAATGTGGTGTTTCCGATTGTTCCATTTTCCTTTTTTAACAAGATATATATACACAAAAGGCAGCACCGGGAGCCGGAGCTGCACGATATTTTCAAGCACGAGGACATACATGTGAAAGGCCTTCACACCTTGGACATCCTATTGTTTGAAATGGTATTGATAGGTAGTTGGTATAATCCCTTCGTATGGCTGATGCGCAAAGCTGTACGTCAAAATTTAGAATTCCTGACTGATCAACAGGTGCTAGATAAGGGTGTGGACCGGCAAACCTATCAATATAGCGTGCTCCATGTGAGCAAACAAGGTGCCTCGGTTGGCATCAGTAACCAATTTAATTTTAAAACATTAAAAAAGCGCATTATGATGATGAACAAAAAGCGCTCTTCCAAACTGGAATTGAGCAAGTATGCCTTCCTGCTGCCGATCGTGATTTTTACTGCAGGAGCATTTACGGTAGATAAGGCGGAAGCGAAAATTGAAGAAGCGGTGCAGACTGCAAAGAAAACAGATCTGCAAGTCGTTTTTCAGCCTGACTCAGTAATATCTGTAAAAATGAATGGAGAAGCTGGAGAAGTTCTTAAAGAAGCTTTTGGGGCGGATACGATTGATATTAAGGTCGAAGGAAAAGTGGCCGGTGTAAAGATTTCAGCGGACAGTATAACTAAAGGAATACCCGAAAAGGCTTTAATTATTATTGACGGCGTGGAATCAGATCAAGCCAATCTAAGGAAGCTAGCTGCAGAACGTATCGAATCCATCAGCGTTCTTAAAGGCAAAAGCGGGGAATCGGTTTACGGAGCAAAAGGTAAAGATGGGGTTATATTGGTAACGACCAAAAAACCAAAGATTACAGTATCCGATCAACCTACCAAGGAATTAAAGACCCGTTCCGAGATTGATCAATCTAAGGCGTACTTGTATCTGTACGATAATAAGAACATTACAAAAAAGGAGTTTTTTGAGCTGCCAGAGCGCGAAGTGAATAGCCTTTTGTTGATGGATAAGCAAGCAGCCTCGGCTATGTATAGAGCCAAATATCCAGATGTAGCAAATATGGATGGGGTAATACGAGCTGTGTCAGCGGAACAGTACCGTATTAATAAATCTAAAAAGCCACTCTATGTAATTGATGGCGAGATTCAAGAGGAAGGAAAATTTGAAGTAAATAACATTAATCCTAACGATATTGAATCGATCAATGTTCTGAAGGATGGCTCAGCGACTTCATTGTATGGCGAAAAAGCAAAAGACGGCGTGATTGAGATAACGACGAAAGCGGCGAAAGCAAAAACTCTGCAAGGTAAAGTCCAGGGTATTCGCATAGATTCCGCTAAGGATCCGCTGCCAAATAAAGATAGCTCAGTGTCGGTAGTAGGTTTCAAGAATGGAGATTCTGCTGCGGTTTCAGGGACAGACAAAAAACCAGTACTTGAAGTTAATATATCTCCGTCGGATTCTGCTAAAAAGACAGTTTCTGTACGAACATGGTCGATGCCAGAGCTTAAGAACCCGGTATATGTCGTAGATGGTGAATTTATCGATGCTAAGCAATTTAAAAAGATCGATACCAAAGATGTGAAATCTATTTATACCTTATTGGCTTCTCAAGCCGAAGATTGGTTCAAAGCTAAGTTTGATGCGGATAAATACGATGGCGCAGTGATTATAAAAACCAAATAAGTTAGGTTTTCTGTATCGACCGCAAATAACAGCCTGAAAAAGCAGCGGATTGTATATGCAACCTGCTGCTTTTTTTGTCTAAAATCTAAAATCTAATATCTAATATCTAAAATCTAATATCTTACTTTGTATTCAAATTCGTCATCGTCAGTTCAATGCCGATATTGATAAAACTGTGGCACATTTTTACGGCGTGTTCAATTAAAGCGGGTAGATCTTTTTGTTCGTCTTTGTCAAATGGGCCCAATACATAGTCGATCTGACGGCCTTTCGGATAATTGTCGCCAATACCGAAGCGAAGGCGGGGGTAGACTTGACCACCGCATAGCGCCTCGATGGATTTCAATCCATTGTGTCCTGCAGCACTACCTTTCGGTTTGATGCGTAGAGAGCCAAAAGGAATAGCTAAATCATCTACAATCACCAATACATTTTGGATGGGGACCTTTAATTGTTGCATCCAATAGTTTACCGCCTTTCCGCTCAAATTCATAAAGGTGGTGGGTTTAATCACGAAGACATTATGGCCACGCTGTTTGAACTCGGTATAAAATGCTAGTTTAAGGGTAGACCAAGTCGTACCGGCCTGCTTCGCCAGTTCGTCTGCCACCATAAATCCGATGTTATGACGCGTATCTGCGTATTCTCTTCCAATATTGCCTAACCCGACGATTAAAAAGTTCATGTGTGCAAAAGTAAAAAATAGATATTAGATATGAGAAGTTAGACGAGAGATAAACGAAAAAAGGCATCGAATGTTCGATGCCTTTTGAAATAACTGAAAAAGCTAACTTATTTTTTGCCGCCTTTACCACCTTGTGCTGCTTTTGCTGCTTCTTGCTCTGCTTGACGTAAAGCACGGGACATGATTACAGATACGATAGTATCGTCGCTGTTGTTCAATACTTTAGCGTTCTCTACTTTTACTTGATCTACACGGAAAGATTTACCAACTTCTAACGATTCCAAAGGAACTTCAATTTCTTGAGGTAGGTTGTTTGGTAAAGCTTTAACGCGTAGTTTGCGTAATTTCTGAACTAATTTACCACCTAATTTAACACCTGGAGAAGTACCTGTTAATTTTACAGGGATATTGATAGAAACTTCTTTGTCATCCGACAACTGTAAAAAGTCAACGTGACGAACTAAGTCAGTTAATGGGTGGAATTGTGCGTCTTGAACGATAGCTCTTGTTTTTGTTCCGTTGATATCTAGATCGATAAATATAACCTCCGGAGTATAAAGAACTGCCTTCAAATCAGCTGCGGATACTGAAAAGTGAGTTTGTTCTTTCCCACCGTAAAGAACTGCCGGTACCTGACCTTGGTAACGCAATTCCTTTGCATCTCTTTTCCCTACGTTCTGTCTTGCAGAACCGCTAATAGCAATTGATTTCATTTATATAATTTTTTAAAATTAATTTGAGGTGCAAAGATAATAAAAAATAACAGTTATCCAATAATAGTTTTGACGCTTAATACCCTGGGTTTTGTGTTAACCCCGGTTCAACTTTCAAGCTGTTTTCGTGAAATGGCCATATGTAATTATTAGATTGAAATGTTCTGTCTTCTATTTTTAAGGATTCTAATGATCCATTGACTAATTTCGTATGTCCTAGTGCAGGTTGATTTAGAACCTGTTCAGCGATCTTCCAGCGTAGAATGTCGTCATAACGCAGCCCTTCACCCGCAAATTCTATTCTTCGCTCGTTACGGATTAAATCGACCCATTCCTGTGACGTTTTGCTGGTAAGCGAGACATCAGCGACTGTCATATCCAATCCACCTCTTCTGCGTACATCATTTATGCATGTTTTTGTAAGGTCATCTACTTGATTCAACATGATTTTTGCTTCGGCATAGGTTAAAAGCACTTCCGCATACCGTATAATGCCAAAATCTAGGTCTCCTGATGCGCGCGAGTAATCTGCGGCGTCGACAAATTTTTTAAACCAATAGCCTGACTTTCCTGCTCTGGCATTTTCATAATAATAGGTGGCATTTGGGTTATAAATATCTATTACTTCGCCGTTAAATGTATCTCCGTTACTAATGATACTCGCTGCGAATCGGGGGTCTCTGTTCAGTTTGGGATTTAGCTCATATTCTTGTTTGGTGTGTAACGGACAATTGTCAATGGTGCGACCTTGCCGTGTCCAGTACGAGTCTACTAATGCTTTAAGCGGAACGAGGTATGCCTGTCCCGTTCCTGTCTTAGATTGTGGAGCGAGGTTAGTAAACGAAAAAGTAGCCGCAGAAGGATGGCTTTCTTTATTGAAAGTCATGATGTATTCTTTATTCGAACGATGACCTGTGTAGTTGAATAGGTTGCCATAGTTATTATACAGTTCAAACTTTTTACTGTCGATAATTTCCTTGGCCAGTCTGGCTGCTCTTTCATAGTCTCCATTGTAAAGTGCATAGCGCATAATCAGTGCTTTAAATGAGTATTTATAAAACATATACGCATTAGTGGTGTATGCATCATCGGGAAGGCTGTTCGCAATTTCTTCGGCAAGCGGGAATAAAGTCTCCAATATTTCTTCTTTTGATTTTGCAGGTTGCAGTGCTGTGACAAGATCAGCAGGTTCCAGGAAAAATGGAACATTAGCATATCTACTGGTCAACTTGAAATAATGCCAACACCTTAGCGCCTCAAGTATACCTTTATATTTTTGTCTAATGGATTCATCTTCTACAAATGGGATATCGATATTAGCAATAAATGTGTTGATACGGCCTAAATGTTTCATGTGCAGGTTGTAATAGTAATATGCAGCGGTTGTGTTGGAATTGAGGTTGCCGTTTGCGATGGGTTGATGATGATCTCCCGATGCCCTGCTGTACCCGTTGTCGGATTTTCCTTCTTCCATATAAAAGAAGTTAGCGCGCACTGCAGCCGTATTGCCTGTATTCGAAAATACGTCCAGATAACTGCTATAAACGACGCGGAGAATATCTGCTTCGGTACTGAAAAATTCATCGAAATCGGTAGCTGTAGGATCCGTTTTGTCCAAAAACTTTTCACAGCTGGATAGGTATAACGTAGCCGAAGCTAGTAGTATATAGAGTATTTTAGTTCTTTTCATTTTTGTAAATTCTAAGGTTAAAAAATAGATGTTCTGATGCCGAATGTGTAAGTTGCCATGCGTGGATAGCTTCCGTTACCGTCATAATTACTGTCTCCACCCACGATGCCTACTCTTTCAGGTTCTAGCCCTTCCCATTTCGTGAATGTAATAGCATCTTGTACGTTAACATAGAACCTTGTGTTCTTAAAACTCTTTCCTATATTTTTTACAGTAAAGCCGAGTTGTATCATTTTGATCCTAAAATAGGAGGCGTCGCTTAGCCATACATCGCTGAGGTACGCATTGGTGCTTGCACCAGACCAGACGCGTGGGAAACGACTATCCGTGTTGGTCGGTGTCCAACGGTTATCAGCGTATTCCTGACGCGGGGCGCCCAAGGCATTAGTAGAACCATCTACCAGTACGGGATATCCTTCTTGTCCCCTCAACCAACCTAAACGTTTACCTACACCTTGACCAAGAACGCTAAAATCCCAGTTTTTATATCTGATGTCAAAATTTATTGCATAATTTAAATGTGGGAAGGGGTCGCCAAGGTTAACGCGATCAGCATCGTTGATGATGCCATCGCCATTTTGGTCTACATATTTAATGTCTCCAGGTAAAGTGTTGGCCATTTTAGCAGGGGTATTTGCGATGTCGTCAGCATCATTAAAATATCCATTGCTTTCGAATCCATAATAGTTGTCAATGGCGGTGCCTTTGTACCAGATCTTGTCATTCGTGTTACTGAATACCAGAGTGTCTGTAGTACTATACCCGGCTTTAAGGACTTCATTGGTATTGTCGAAGAAGGAGCCTCCGATGCTATACTGCACGTTTCCGATTTTATCGTTCCATTTGGCCGAGAATTCATACCCTTTATTGCGGACCTCACCGATGTTGATCGCAGTGTAGAGATAGTATGATCCGGTCAAAGGAGGTACGGGGAATTCATCATAGATAAGATCATACGAAAATTTATCGTATACCTCAGCTGTAAGGCTCAAGCGATCTTTTAAAGTGGATATATCCACACCTATGTTCCATTGTTTTTGTTTTTCCCAGGAGAATTGGTAATTCGGTACACGCATGGTCCAACCATACTGATTAACGATTTCTTCCCAAAGATAAGGTTCTACATTTTCGTTACCGATCAAACCATAAGATGCTCTTAGCTTCAAGTTGGTGATAGTCCCACTGTTGCGGAGGCTGGAAAAGAAAGACTCGTTGTGGGCATTCCAAGCTAATGCTGCCGAAGGGAAAAACCCCCATTTATGTTCCGGCGCAAATTTGCTGCTTCCATCGTACCTTCCTGTAGCTTCTAAAATATACCTGTTGTCAAAAGAATAATTTAGTTTTCCGAAGAAAGATGCTTTTGAGATTTCACGATAATCGGTGTATGTATGATTCATCACCTCGGTGCCTGCTGTGAAATAGATTTTATCCTTGTCGTCGCGGAGTTCGCTTGTATAGTTAACTAATGCTCTTGCCGTTAGCTGACTTTCGCTGACGCCCTGGTCCGCTGTAGTAGCATTTGTTGAAATGGATATTGGTTTCCCTATTGCATCTAGGTATTTAAATGTTTTCCGTTCTGTTTTATTTGCAGACTTACTGATCATGTAGGACACATTACCTTCTAAATTGAGGTTTTTGTTGATGAAGTATTTTGGTCGCAAATTGATAGTACTTCTATCGTGTATATTGTTTTTGATCCCCCCGCGGTTCATTCTTGCTACGGGATTTAAGTCATTATGCAGCATATAATGCTCAGTTAGATCTGAGTCGTAGTATACCTGCTGGGTCGGATTCATACGCCACGCTATTTTATATAATCCGTGACCATCGTCGTTTTGCAATAAACGGTCTACTTGCAGTTGATGCGCATAAAAATCGGCCAACAAAGAAAATTTCTCAGCGATATTAATGTTGGTATTGAAACGCGCTGAGAATTTTTGAGTCCCTTCTATCTTATTCAGTCCTGTCTCTGCTATATGGCCTAGCATAAGGTTGAATGTACCTACACCACCACCGCCGGAAATATTCGCACTTTGGTTATGTACCATTGAGGTTTTTTGCATGATTTCCTTCATCCAGTCTACAGTTTGGATCTCACCAGTTTCAGCTTTTTGAATGTCTGCGTCTGTATAAACTGTAGCTTGACCTTGGTGTTCGCGGGTTTCGTTGTTGATGCGCATGTAATCTGCCGCGTTGACAAATTTGGGGAGGTCAATGGCTTGGTTAAATCCAGACCATAGATTAAGATCGACTTTGAATTGTCCGGTTGTCCCCCTCTCGGTTTCGATAATGATTACGCCATTAGCTCCACGAGATCCGTACATGGAAGCAGATGCGGCATCTTTGAGAACGGTAAGACTTTTGATTTGATTGGGGTCAAGATCGCTAATGCTTTGCTCCATTCCATCTACGATGACCAAGGGTTCGGCGTTTTGAAGTGTGCTGATACCCCGTATGTTGATCGCTCCAAATGTGCTTCCCGGCAGAGATGATCCCTGCAGCATGGTTACACCTGGGATTGTGCCGCTGAAAGCCTGCTGCATTTTCATGATAGGCCTTGTTTTGGTTTGTTCCATGTCTAGCTGGGCTATTGAAGATGCGACATGTTGTTTGTCGACACTGTTGTACCCCATGACGATCACCTCGTCTAACCCCTGATTGCTTTCTTGAAGGATGATGTTAAGTTTGTTGTTTTTTACGCTGATCTCTTGATCCTCATATCCTACACTGCTGACAATTAGCGTGATATTTCCGCTCGTTGATTTGATGTCAAAGTTACCTCCGGCATCTGATACCGTTCCGATATTCGTTCCTTTAATCAAAACGGATGCGTTTACGACAGGCCTATTCAAGTTATCTTTGATTGTCCCTGTGACTGTTGTCCCTGTTTGCGCCGATATTAGTGCGAATGAGCAGGCAAACATGAGTAGCAATAAAAATCTTTTCATATTTAGTAAGTTTAGATTTGTAGATATCTATGTTATAAAAGTAGTAATTATGATGTAATAGATGAAACTTTATTAAAAAAATAGTAAAACTTAATATTGATTTAATAAAATTTTAATTTGCAATGCTTGATTGTTTTTTTTATTTTAGCTAAAACTTAATATATGAGCGAATTATTTGCGTTATCGCGCGATCTAAATATTCTAGAATCTGGTAAAGAAAAAAAATCTGTATTAAATCGGTTGAAGTTGTTGAATACCGTCTTTAAAAACGAGGCTATTGCAATTGGAGATTTGTCGAATGAGATGGGGCTTAGTTTTCCGACTGTAAATGGATTAATCGCTGAATTGCAACAAGGTGGCTTGCTTGTTTCTAAAGTAAAAGGCGAGTCTATCGGTGGGCGAAAGCCAATTTTATATCAGATTAATGATGCGGTATTCAATGTATTATGTATTGAAATCGAACGTTTTGCTATTCGCTTTATTGTATTGGATAATAATAACAACGTCGTATATGGTTCGAAGTCATTTTCTTATGAAATAAGCGCAGAAATTTCTAAGATCGATGAATTGATATATAGTATTGATAAATATATCTCTACAATAGGGCTAGACATGAAAAAGGTTTCTGCAATTGGACTGAATATGCCAGGACTGGTCAATTCTGATAATGGAACAAACGATACTTTTTATGTTCAGGAAGGGTTTAATCTGCGTGTTTTTTTGGAGCAGAAATATGGGAAGTTTGTGTCTGTTATTAACGATGTCAAAGCGGCCGCTTTTAGTGAACTGACATACGGGGCCGCACGTCTCAAAAAAAACGTGTTGGTGATTTTGATGGATTGGGGGATAGGTCTGGGTATCATCAGTAATGGAACAATATATATGGGCAATGACGGTTTCTCGGGTGAAATGGGGCATATAGTTTTCGTGGAAGATGGGGAGCTCTGCTATTGTGGTAAGCGGGGTTGTCTAGAAACAATTGCTTCGGGGGTTTATTTGGTTAATCAGGTAAAGGCAGATATCAAGGCAGATGTGCCTACACTACTAAAAGGTTTAGTAGATGTCGATGATTTGTTACCTCAGCATATCATTGAGGTTGCCAATCGAGGTGACCAATATGCGATCGATTTGATTCACGGACTTGGAAAGAATTTAGGAAAGGCAATTTCGATGCTGGTACAAATTCTAAATCCTGAATCCGTTGTATTGAGCGGTAAATTTGCTAAAGCAGGGGCGCTTATTACCATTCCGATCCAACAAAGTCTTAATACCTACACCATGAATGCGATACGTAAGGATTGCGTGGTAGAACTGTCCTCTTTAGATCAAAATGGATATGCCAAAGGTTTGGTAAGACACACTTTTGAAAAATATTTTGAACAGCATTTAAATCTGTTGAATTAGTTTTTGATAGAAATCGACACGTAAGAGGACAGAAAATATCGATGAAATGTGGCATATTTTTTTAATACATTAATTTTTTATAAATGTTTAAACCTAATTTATCTTCTAGACGCGACTTTTTAAAAAAGTCAATGCTTGCAGCAGCGTCTTTTGCAATTGTTCCGAGACACGTTCTTGGTAAAGGTTATTTGGCGCCGAGCGATCACTTGACCAAAGGAATCATCGGGGTAGGCTCCATGGGCAGGGGGCATTTTAACTACGCTGGAACGAAGACCGTGGCAATCTGCGACGTAGACAGCAGACATCTTGCAATTGCTCAAAAGGCACTCGGGGGCGGGGTTAAAGAATCCCGGGATTTTCGCGAATTAATTCAAAATCCAGAAGTTGACATTGTCCATATTGCGACACCTCCGCATTGGCATGGGCTGATGGCCGTAGAAGCGGCGCGTTCAGGAAAAGATATCTGGTGCGAAAAGCCGATGACCAGAACAATAGGAGAGGGTAAGAAAGTAAAAGAAGCTGTAGCACAACACGGCAATATTTTCCGATTGAATACCTGGTTCAGATTTGATGACAACTTTTATGGCATGAATGTTCCGGTTAAAAAAATCAAGAAGGTAGTGGATACGGGGATGCTGGGATGGCCTTTGAAAGTAACAATTAGTAAGCATACCGGTTTTGACTGGAAATTTTATTGGGTTGGAAAAGAAAACCTCCCTGTCGAACAGGTACCCCGTGAATTGGACTACGAAATGTGGTTAGGTCCTGCGCCTTATAAACCGTATAGTGCACATCGTGTTCACACGACGTTTAGGGGATATTGGGATTACGACGGTGGTGGATTAGGAGATATGGGACAGCACTATTTAGACCCGGTTCAGTATTTTTTGGGAAAAGACAACGAAAGTCCGATCAAAATCGAAGTGGATGCACCTCAACAGCATTCCGATGCGGTAGGCACCTGGCGTAAGATTGTCTATACGTATGCCGACGGATGCCAGATTATATTAGATGGAGCGGGTACAGAAGAAGGTAGGGCCTATATAGAAGGTCCCGATGGTAAGCTGTTTAGAGGTTTTGTGTCGGATATTCCAGATTTAGAGCGTAAACTGGCTCAATATCCGGATCCCACTCCGCAGATGACAGATTTCGTAGAAGCGGTACGTACCCGCCAAAAATTTGCGCTGAACGAAGAGAACGGCTATTACTCCTGTACGCTGGTTAATTTGGGACTGGCCGCTTTACGGCTCAACCGTACCTTACATTTTGATCCACAAAAACAAGAATTTGTGAATGATGAAGCGGCTAATCGATTGATTCACCAACCAATGCGTGGCCCTTGGACTATTTAATCTAACTATTGACATGAAGAAAGTATTTAATACCCTATCCGTTTTATTATTATTTCAAGTGGCGGCTTATGCGCAGCAACCCGCAGGCCGGAGCTCCGACACAAAGATTGCCGATGTATTAGCCCAACAACCTGCGGTAGAACAGGCTAAATTCATTATGGCCATGAAAGAACTGGAAAACTTTTCGGCCGAAGATATTGCCAACTTATTGGTCGGTCTTAAACCGCAGGGTGGAAACAACGCGGCGATAGAATATGCTTCCAATTCCTATGCATTTTATGTTATGCAACCTGGATTTGAGAGTAAGAGAAACGTTTTTGTAAACGGTTTGCTTTTGGCTCTGGATAAAATTGAAAATAAAGACAATAAAGGGTTCGTGCTGGAACTATTAAAACAATGTGCGAAAAATGAGGCGATCCAGCAGGTGTCCGCCTACTTAGCCGACGATTATTTGGTCGAAAAGGCAGCCCGTGTGCTGAATGGAATCCGTACACCGGAAGCTGCTTCTGCGTTGAATGCTGCTTTAACGACGACTACATCCGAAGAAGCTACTATAGCGATCATCGCGGCACTGGGTGATCTAAAGGATGAAAATTCTGAAGCCCGGATCCTTGAGCTCAATAAACAATTTGAATCTCCGAATTTTCAACGTAATGCACTTACTGCGTTAAGTAAGATTGGAGGTGTTGCGAGTTATGATACTTTCTTGACTAGTGCGCGTGCGGTTAACTACGGATTTGATAAGTCCAATGTATCGGGATTAGCTCTGGATTACGCCCATATGTTGACAAAGAAGGATGAGGCGTTGGCGGGAAAATTAGCTTCGATACTTTACCAAGAAGCAACCAAGGCACAGGCATCGACAATAAGGGTAGGTGCACTCGCATTGTTGACGAGCATCAACCCGGCTAAGCAAAAGAAAGAATTGCTGAAATTGGCCTCCGCAGACGACGCTGTTGTCCGTAATGTAGCACTCGATCTGCTCTCGCAAAATACGTCAACGTCTGATCTGATAAAATTAGCTTCCTCTTTGAAGAAATTGGATCCCGATGCGCAGGAAAGCGTGTTGAATTTCCTGGGCACGAAAGATGCAGATAAAGCAATTCCGGTTCTGGAGAAAAATCTAGCTGTTTTAAAAGATACCGACGCTAAAATTGCAGCATACAATACATTGTCAATCCTTTCCAAAGGTGAAAACGCCACATTTTTAATAAAGCAGATTCCTGCTGCCAACGAAGCGGAATTGAAGGCTTTAAAAACGCTGTTATTGACGGCAAAAGGCAACCGTGCCATGGATGATGTAAATAATGCTCTGGTTTCAAGCGATGTCAAGACGCAATTGGCGCTCTTGGATGTTTTAAAGCAGCGTGCTAATCCCAATTCGTCAGGCGCTGTGCTTGCACTTACAAAAAGTAACGATGAAGCTGTTCGTTTAGCGGCTTTCAATGCATTGCCAAATGTTGCGAATGATGCAGATTTTGATACAATCATCAGCTTACTAGGTACCGCTTCGGAAAAGGAAATCAATTCCATTCAACAGGCAGCCATATTTGCATTACGGAATAATGCAGAGAAAGAAGCGAAAATTAAACAGTTGTCAGCTAATATCTCCCGCTCCGCCTCGCCTTCAGCGGCGCGATATTTCCCTATTCTTGCAGGGGTCGGTGGCAGTGGAGCTTTAGAATCCGTAAAAAACAATCTTAATGAAGGGAATGTAAATAAATATCAGGCAATTAGTGCATTAGCAAATTGGTCTAACGCGGAATCTTTAGAAGCGCTCACCTCACTGTTGCGTACGGAGAAAGATCCGACGAATTTTAATGTTGTGTTCAGCGGCTTCATAAAACAATTAAATGCGGGGACTCTTCCTGCAGCGCAAAAAACTTTGCTCCTGCGGGATGCCTTTGAATTGGCGCAGACTCCGGAACAAAGGAAGCGCGCGTTGTCGGCTCTTCAATCTACAGGGACATACCAAGCGCTGATCTTTGCGGGTAAATACCTGTCAGATCCGGCATTAAAAGGCGCGGCAACAAATGTGGTTATGAATATAGCCATGGATAATGAAGACTTTGTAGGTAACGATGTGCGCTCTTTATTGACCGCGGCGAAGGATAATTTATCCGGCAGTGAAAGCTCCTATCTGCGTGAGGCAATCGTGCGTCATTTAGCGGAAATGCCACAGAAGGAAGGTTATGTGTCGATTTTTAACGGAAAAGATCTCTCCGGATGGAAAGGATTGGTCGAAAATCCAATCAAAAGGTCGCAGATGTCGGCACAAGAGCTCGCTCAGAAGCAGGCTAACGCAGATAAAAAAATGCGGGAAAGCTGGTCGGCTATTAATGGAGATCTTGTTTTTAGTGGTCATGGTGATAATATCGCAACGGTAAAGGAATATGCTGATTTCGAGATGTTGGTGGACTGGAAATTAGATAAAAATGGAAAGGAACCTGATGCAGGTGTTTATTTGAGAGGTACACCTCAGGTTCAGATATGGGATATTTCGCGTATAGAGGTCGGAGCTGACGTCGGATCAGGGGGGCTGTATAATAATAAAACCAATTCAAAGCCAATTAAAGTAGCGGATAATCCATTGGGAGAATGGAATACATTCAAGATCCGTATGGTCGGTGAGCAGGTGTGGGTATGGCTGAACGGAGAGCTGGTGGTCGATGATGTAACCCTAGAAAATTATTGGGATCGTAATCAGTCGATCTTTCCAAAAGAACAGATTGAGTTGCAGGCTCATGGTTCGCAGGTATGGTATAGAGATGTGTTTATTAAGGAAATCCCACGTAAGGAAATCTATTCGTTAAGCGATCATGAGCGTAACGACGGATTTGAAGTGCTTTTTGACGGTGCTAATCTGGACAAATGGACTCCTTCAACGGCATATGAAATAACGGAAGAGGGCTACATGCGTTCTAATCCTGTTGCCAAATTGGGGAAAAATATATACACAAAAGAGGAATATGCTGATTTTGTATATCGCTTTGAATTTAAATTGACCACCGGAGCAAACAATGGAGTAGGAATTCGTGCACCGCTGGAGGGAGATGCTGCCTACCAGGGCATGGAAATACAAATTTTGGATGATGATGCCGATGTGTACGAAAAGTTAGCGCCTTATCAGTACCACGGCTCGGTATATGGTGTGATTGCCGCAAAAAGAGGTGCGCTGAAGCCAGTGGGTGAATGGAACGAGGAGGAAATCAGTGTGAAAGGGAATAAGATCAAGGTAACGGTGAACGGTGTGGTAATCGTAGATGGAGATCTAGGTGAGGCTTCAAAAAATGGAACGCTGGATAAAAAGAATCATCCAGGAATAAAGAGGGCCTCAGGTCATATCGGCTTTTTAGGTCATGATACGGAAGTGTTTTTAAGAAATATCCGGATAAAGCGGATATAAATAACGTAGAATCGTATTAATAGGGGGCTGTTTTAGAAAAGACAGCCCCTTATTTGTTAGTCAACTTGAAATAAATCGGAGATTGAACTATGTTCATTTATATTTTTAATAGCGTTGGCAAATAAATCTGCAGTGGATAGTAATTTGATTTTGCTACATTCTTTTGTTTTCTCAGGATTTAATTGAATGGTATCTGTAACGATCATTTCCGTTAGCACGGAGTTTTCAATCGTGTCGTAAGCTTTACCAGAGAGTACGGCATGTGTACATACAGCTCTTACCGAGTTGGCGCCATTTTCCATGATTAATGCTGCAGCTTTGGATAAAGTGCCTGCAGTATCGCAAATATCATCAATAAGAACTACATCCTGGCCCGTTACATCACCGATAATTGACATGGATTCAATTTCATTGGCACGTTTACGGCGTTTGTCACAGATAATTACTTCGGCATTAAAGAATTTTGCAAACGTACGTGCACGGTACGACCCCCCCATGTCTGGAGAGGCAATTGTCAGATTCGGTAGTTTAAGCGACTTAATATACGGTACGAAAATAATTGAGCCATCTAAGTGGTCTACAGGGATGTCAAAAAAACCTTGAATTTGAGCAGCATGGAGATCCATCGTCATAATTCGATGTGCACCGGCTGCCGTGATAAGATTAGCCATCAATTTAGCACCTATCGCAACACGCGGTTTGTCCTTACGATCTTGACGAGCAAAACCAAAATAAGGTACAACAACAGTAATGTAGTGTGCGGAAGCTCTTTTCGCAGCGTCGATCATCAAAAGTAGCTCGAAAAGATTGTCAGTAGGCTGATTTGTAGATTGAATCAAGAATACATCGCTACCACGAACAGATTCATTGTAATGCGGTTGAATTTCGCCGTCACTGAACTTGGAAAGCGTTTTATCGCCAAGCGGTTTCCCGTAGGATTTTGAAATTTTTTCTGCTAATTCCAAAGTGCCCGAACCAGCGAATAGTTTAACCGTGTTAAATTGCAAAGGCATGCTGTGTCTATTTTATGTATGAGATTTTATAAAAGAAATTATATCCACCATTAAGTCATTTAAATGGAATATCAGTATAGGTTTGACTATCTGGTATCTCTAAATGTTTGGCAAATTTATAGAAATGAATTTGAATTAGAAAAAATAAGATGAATGGCGACGAAATTGTCTAAAAATAAAAAAGAACATTACGCTCGTAATGCTCTTTTTTATTTTTTATGTTGCCCGACCTGGATTCGAACCAAGACAAACAGTACCAAAAACTGTCGTACTACCTTTATACTATCGGGCAAGCAACTGTCAACCCGTTGTTTGATCGTTTTGACGATGCAAATATACACCCGTTTTTTGTTTCTCCAAAACTTTTTTGGTTATTTTTCGGATAGGGTCTGATTCTCAATAAAATATTTTTAGTCGGCCTATAATGCCTGTTGAAATTCGGGTAGATATATGGGGCTTTTGTGTTAAAATATTTTAATATTATTCTTTTCTTAGGATGTAATCCTTATTTTCGGGGCGGGATTATTTAAGAATAACCGAACATTATATATGAACTATAACAAAATAAACAATCTACTTGGTTGGTTATGTGCCATTATCGCGACTTTAACTTATGTTATTACAGCAGAAAGAACTACCAGTTGGTGGGACTGTGGTGAATTTATTGCCTCCGCTTACAAGATGCAGATCGTACACCAACCCGGTGCGCCCCTTTTCCTGATGGTCGAAAATCTCTTTTCGAATTTTGCGATGGGCGATCGGACACGGATTGCATTTTGGATGAATATCGGCTCTGCTGTTTCCAGCGGTTTAACGATTATGTTTTTGTTCTGGACGATCACAGCCCTTGCCCGGAAGGTTTTTGCCGGTAAGGCTTCGTTAGCCGAAAAACTTTCGGATACCGCCGTCGTCCAAATCATGGGCGCCGGACTGGTTGGTGCGTTGGCGTATGCTTTCTCCGATACCTTTTGGTACTCTGCGGTGGAAGCTGAAGTATATGCAATGTCATCCCTATGTACTGCGGTCGTATTCTGGGCTATTCTGAAATGGGAAGTACGGGCCGATGAGCCGGGGGCGGATAGATGGCTGATACTCATCGCTTATGTGATGGGTCTTTCTATTGGCGTCCACTTGTTGAATTTACTGGTAATACCTGCTATCGCTTTGGTGATCTATTTTAGAAGATCCAAAAGCGTGACAACAAGCGGAGCTATAAAAGCTCTATTGATGGGAGTAGTGGTGTTGGCATTGATCCTTTGGGGAGTTATTCAATATTTAATCAAATTTGCTGCCTTTACCGATCTGTTCTTTGTGAACACACTTGGACTGGGATTTGGAACTGGAGTTACATTTTTTGCTCTTTTAATAGGAGGGGGACTCGTATATGGTATTTGGTACTCCATCAAAAAAATTAAGCCAATACTTAATATTGCGTTGATTTCACTTGGGTTTATAATTTTAGGATATAGTTCGTTTACTATGATCCTTATTCGGGCGAAAGCGAATCCAACATTGAACAACAGTGATCCAGATAATGTATTTACATTCTTAAGTTACCTTAACCGCGAGCAATATGGTGATGAACCGTTGTTTAAAGGACGCTTTTTCGATGCTAAACCTGTCGATATGGTAGAATCGGGCAGCGTGTACCGTAAAGATAATGATAAATATGTCGTTGCTAAAAAGAAAACAGAGTATAAATACGACAAGGAGACTGTGTTCCCGAGAATCTATAGCGAAAAAGGTGGTCATCCTGGTTTTTACCGTGAATATTTGGGCTTAGGGGAAAACCAATCGCCAACGTTTGCCGATAACCTGAAATTCTTCTTTGGTTATCAAATTGGACACATGTATGGACGATATTTTATGTGGAATTTCGTCGGTCGACAAAATGATATTCAAGGGCATGGTTCTTTGACAGAAGGAAACTGGATTAGCGGTATTAAACCTATTGATAATGTGTTAGTGGGCGGACAGAATGCTTTGCCTACCTCTGAAAAGGAAAATCCGGCACGAAATACCTATTTCTTTTTGCCGTTGCTCATCGGTTTATTTGGCGCTTTCTGGCATTTCGGGAAGAATCAGCGTGATGCTGGCGTAGTTGGATTGCTGTTTTTCTTTACGGGATTGGCGATTGTACTGTATTTAAATCAAACTCCACTTCAGCCCCGGGAACGGGACTACGCCTATGCCGGTTCATTTTATGCCTTCTCCATCTGGATCGGATTAGGTGTATTGGCGATTGCAGACGCATTGCGTAAAAAAATAAATGCCAAGACGGCAGGTTACGCAGCGATAGGAATTGGCGTGTTGGCTGCACCAATTTTATTGGCTTCTCAAAATTGGGATGATCATAATCGTTCGGAAAAATTTCTGGCGCGTGATATGGCGCGTAATTACTTAGAGTCGTGCGCTCCTAATGCAATTTTGTTTAGCTATGGCGACAATGATACTTATCCATTATGGTACGTACAAGAAGTGGAAGGCTTCCGTACAGATGTACGTGTGGTTAACCTAAGCTTGTTGAGTTCGGATTGGTACATGCGTCAGATGATGGAAAAAGTAAATGATGCAGATGCGCTGCCAATCAATATCGATCCTGAAAAAGTGAAAGATGGGGTGCGGGATGTGATCTATTATCAAGATATGCAGATTCCGGGATACATTAATGTACAGGATTTGTTGAATGTGATGTTGTCTGACAATCCACAAAATAAAGCACAGTTGCAAAGCGGTGAATACGTGAACTTATTGCCGACAAAAAATATGCAACTTGTAGTGGATAAAAATGCGGTGATTTCCAATAAAGTTGTGCCTAAGGAGTGGGAGGAATCTATTGTGGATACCCTTCAATGGAATTACTCTATGAATTATGTGAGCCGTGCCGAACTTTCCATTATGGCAATTTTGGCAAATAACAATTGGAAGAGACCGATTTATTTTACAACAACTACGCCAGAAGAAAATTATATAGGATTAAATCGTTTTCTAGTCTCCGAAGGGTTTGCGCTGCGCCTCATGCCGATTAATACCGGTTTAAATCAAGACGATCCAAGCTCGATCGTAAATACGGACGCGGTATATGATCACATTATGAATACGTATCAGTGGGGCAATTTGGCACATTCTGCCTTTTTGGATCCGGATTCTTATCGTTATATCAGTTTGTACGTAAGTTCGATATTTGGCGAGACGGCCCAGAGTTTAATTGCACAGAACAAAAAGGAGGAGGCACGTAAAGTGGTCTTGAAAGCATACGAAAGTATGCCAAGGAAAACTTTCCAGATGTCTGAAGCGATGAGTTATACACCGCTGGTTGACGCCATGTATAAAGTAGGGGAATCCGCTAAAGCGAAGGAAATAGTTGCGCGCAACCTGAAATACATCGGCGAGAACCTAAAATATTATATGGATATTTCGGAAACCAAAAATAATTTCGAATACCGTAACATTCGTTTTGGATTGGCCAGTATACAACGTTATCAACAGGTTTTGGAGACAAGCGGAGACAAGGAAATGAAAGCGGAAGTCGATAAGCTCTTCAAGGAATATGCCTATTTATTCCAACAGCAGCAATAACGGTGTTAGAAGGCAGCTTACTCTGTTAAGCTGCCTTTTTAATACCGAAAGATATCCTTTTTGTGGTTCCATTTTTTCGATAAAAAGTGTATTTTTGTTTAAATATTCCAGCGATGCAACAATCTATTTTATTAGACGGTCCCAAGTTTCAAATTACAATCAGACGACTGTGTCAACAACTGATTGAAAATCACGGAGATTTTAGTAAAGCAGCGCTCATTGGTATTCAACCGCGCGGTACTTACCTTGCACAGCGCTTGGCTAAAGAATTGGAAGTGATGACCGGTATTGACATTAGTTCTGGTATTTTGGATATCACATTCTATAGGGATGATTTCCGAATGAAAGGTAGCTCTCCGTTACTGGCAAATAGTACCCAGATAGATTTTATCGTTGATGGTAAGGATGTTATTCTTATTGATGACGTGTTGTGGACCGGTCGTACAATACGTTCTGCGATGGATGCGGTACAGGCATTTGGTCGTTCAGAAAAAATAGAACTTCTCGTCCTGGTAGACCGTCGATTTTCGCGGCAAATTCCTATTCAACCCGATTATATTGGGATTCAAGTTGATTCCATTGATTCTCAGAAAGTAATCGTCAGTTGGAAAGAAGTGGATCATGAGGATAGCATAGTGCTTATTACGGAAAAAAAATAGAGTTTTACACGGAGAATTTTGATCAGATGTCAACAACCACAGAACAGTTAAGTACGCACCACTTGCTAGGGATAAAAGACCTAACTGAAAAAGATATTCAGCTTATTTTAGACACAGCGGAGAATTTTAAAGACATCTTAAATCGCCCGATTAAAAAAGTACCTTCTTTAAGGGATATTACTATTGCGAATGTTTTTTTTGAAAATTCAACACGTACACGTTTGTCTTTCGAATTGGCGGAAAAAAGGCTTTCTGCAGATACCATAAATTTTGCCGCTTCATCTTCGTCTGTAAGCAAAGGAGAAACGCTGATCGATACAGTCAATAACATTTTAGCAATGAAAGTCGATATGATTGTGATGCGTCATCCCTATGCTGGAGCTGGCGTGTTTTTGAGCAAACATGTAGATGCACAAATTGTGAACGCCGGCGATGGTGCACACGAACATCCGACGCAAGCCTTGTTAGATTCTTTTTCAATCCGTCAGCGTTATGGGGATGTCGCGGGAAGAAAAGTGGCTATTATCGGTGATATTTTGCACTCCAGGGTAGCACTGTCGAATATTCTTTGCCTTCAAAAGCAAGGTGCAGAGGTGATGGTATGCGGGCCAACGACATTGATTCCGAAGCACATTACTTCGTTAGGGGTGAAAGTAGAACATGATTTGATGAAAGCATTGAATTGGTGTGATGTGGCAAACATGCTTCGTATTCAATTGGAACGTCAGGATATCGCCTACTTTCCTTCACTTCGTGAATACTCCATGCTCTATGGGCTAAACAAAGAACGATTAGATTCGTTGAATAAGGAAATAACTATTATGCACCCTGGGCCTATCAATAGAGGCGTGGAAATAACGTCTGATGTTGCCGATAGCAAACATGCTATTATTTTAGATCAAGTAGAGAATGGCGTGGCTGTACGCATGGCTGTTTTGTATCTTCTTGCAGGAAAGAGAGGATAGATGATGGCTTTCGCTCTTTCTGCGATTCGATTCCATGGTATTAGGAACCCTTCATAAGGGCGTCATGGACCTTCCTCATTGGGGCAAACCGAAGGTTTTTTATTCGGATTCATACAATTTCTGTTAAATCTTCGTTAAATAGTACAGTTATTAACAGATGTTAGCAACTTTTGAGGAAAACTTGTTTTTGAACGATTATTTTCGTATTCTGAAGCTAAGTCTTTTGCTGAACTTACCTATGTTTTAAACGACAGTAGATTTAGTAGTAAGTTTTTTTAAGAATTTATATAATACATAATAGATTACACACACACCACTATGTACAACAAAATTTACGGTTTAGGTGTCGCCTTAAGTTTATTATCAACTCCTATTTTTGCGCAACAAACGGCATGGCAAGATATTAACAAGGCATATAAATCCGGATTAGAATTATTTGAGAGAGGGAAGTATAGTTCGGCTGCTAAGCAGTTTAACCAAGTTGATGCGTTACGGACTAAATCAACGCTCCAATTGGATGAAACTGAGGAACTGACCTTGATAAAAGAGAATGTTCGTTTTTATCAAGCGATATGTGCATTGGAGTTGGGCGAGTCCGATGCTGAGGCGCAATTTTTAAAATATATTAAGGATTTTCCAGCTAGCGCTAACGCTAAAGCGGCTTATTTTCAAATAGGTCGTTCGTATTACGAAAAGAAAGACTACGCAAAGGCAATCGAATGGTTTTTGAAAATAGACTCGAAAAATCTTGCGGGGGCGGAGAATACGGAGTACCGTTTTAAATTGGGATATGCACAATTTATGACAGATGATTATGCTTCAGCTAAACCAGTCTTTGAAAGGTTAAAAGATGAAAAGAGTCAGTATCAGGAGGCTTCCATTTACTATTATGCTTACCTATCTTATTTGGATGCGGAATATAAAACGGCGCTGAACGAATTTGAGCGATTAAATGGGTCGAAAACTTACGAAACTAGCTATCCATATTATATTACAGCTCTTTACTTTTTGGATAAGCGTTATGATGATGTGTTAAGTTATGCCCTACCTATCTTGCAGACGACCAAACAAGAAAACGAAACTGAAATGTTCCGTATTCTCGGTGCAACTTATTTTATAAAAGGTGATTTGCAGCAATCAAAGTCTTATTACGATAAATTTCAGGCACAAGATCAAGGGAAAACACAGAATAATCAAGATAGCTATCAAATCGGTTATATTGCATATAAATTAGGCGATTATGAGAAAACAATCACAGAATTAGAAAAATTGAATGATCCCGATGCGTATTATCAATCGGCAATGATAACGTTGGGTGACGCATTTTTGAAGACAAATAATAAACAAAGTGCGCGTAACGCATTCTTTAGAGCATCTAAACTGGAATTTGATCCTCAACTTAAAGAGGAAGGCTTGTTTAATTATGCCAAACTTTCTTATGAGTTAGATTTTCATCAGGTAGCCTTAGATGCTACGCAGGAATACTTGGAGACCTATCCTAGATCCGCGCGTAACGAAGAGGCCAAAACCTTGTTGGCCGAGGTGCTTCTCAGCACAAAAAGCTATCGTGCAGCCGTCGATGTATTGGAATCTATCGATCGTACAACCAAGGAATCCAAAGCAGCTTATCAAAAAGTAACATATTACCGCGGGTTGGAATATTATAATGAGCGTGCATTTGAAAATGCGATTTCAATGTTTATGCGTTCAGAATCAAATCGTTATGATGAAGAAATCCATGCCTTATCAATCTATTGGAAGGCTGAGGCAATGTACGAAGTACGTAAATATCGTGAGGCGGTAGCTAATTTTAATAAATTTTTGCAACTTCCGGGTGCGCGAAACACAGATGTGTACAGTTACGCAAACTATGCGCTTGCCTATGCGGCTTTCCGGAACGATAATTATACTACAGCTGCCAATTATTTCGAACGTTTTCTGGCAACAGGAGGGAAAGATGGTATTGAATTAAATACGCGCAACGATGCCATTGCTCGTTTGGCAGATTCCTATTTTGGCGCCAAAAACTACGGTAAGGCGATGACACATTACGATCGTTTGATCAGCTCAAATGCACAAAGCCAGGATTATGCCTTGTTTCAACGTGGAATCATTCAAGGATTACAAGGAAATAATCAGGGTAAAATCGCCACGTTGAATTCGGTAATCGCAAAATATCCAAACTCCAACTATGCCGATGATGTTGCTTTTGAAGTTCCTTACACCTATTTCTTAATGGGAGAACACGATCAGGCAATAGCTGGGCTTCAATCCATGGTAGATAAGTACCCGCGTAGTTCTTACGTTCCACGTGCATTGGTTACAATTGGCCTAGTGCAGTACAATCAGGACAACAATGATGCTGCTTTAGCAACTTTCCAACGTGTTGTAAACCAGTACGCCACTACGGATGAGGCAAAACAGGCTATCCGCTCGATTGAAAATATCTATTTGGATAAGAATGATGCGACGGGTTATATTAAGTATGCAACGAGTACCAATATCGGCGATCTAAGTACGGCAGAACAGGATGCACATACATTTGGTATCGCACGTAATTTATTTGATAGAGGAAGTTGGCAAGGTGCTGTAGAGGCTATAAACGCTTACTTTGACAAGTTTCCGAAACCTATTCAAGAAAAATATGCACGATTTATCCGTGCGGAAAGTTATGCCGCGCTAGGTAGGGATAAGGAAGCACTCCACGATTATAATATTATTATGAATGATTGGACAAGTGCATATACAGAACGCACATTAGTGAGCGTATCTAAATTGCATTTGCGCAATAAGGCATATAATGAGGCGGTACAGGTGTTGAAGAAGCTTGAATTAACCTCGGAATACAAAGAGAATTATGGCTTTGCAATCCAAAATCTACTCGTAAGTTATTTCAATATTGGCGATTATATAGAGACATTAAATTACGCTAATCTGGTTAAAAATTACGAGAAATCTTCGCAAGAAGATATCGGTTTAGCGCACCTGTATGCGGCGAAGGCATATTTGGCGACTACAAAAACAGCAGATGCGACTAAAGAACTGAATTTGGCTGCATTGAAAAGTAAAACGGCAACGGGTGCTGAAGCACGATACTTGGTCGCTGAACAACAACTCAATGCCAAGCAATTTGATAAAGCGATTGAATCTGCTTTTGATATTTCGAATACGTTCTCTTCTTACGATTATTGGGTTGGTAGAGGATTTATTTTGATGTCGGATGCATACAAAGGGAAAGGCGACAATTTCCAGGCAAAAGCAACTTTAGAGAGTATCATTGAAAACTATGAAAATCAAGAAGATGGAGTAATCAAAGATGCAAAGGATCGTTTACAAAAACTAAAATAACAAGAAAAAATAAACAGATGAAACCGAGTCCCGATA
>NZ_MU158690.1:1319334-1349325 GCF_015209965.1 Sphingobacterium pedocola
GAAAAAATAAATAGATGAAATTGCATAAAACAGGATTTAAGAATTATGCTATAGTAGCGTTTTTAGTGGGTTTTGGTTCACAAGGGTTAGCGCAGGAGAATCCCGACAAGCCGGTTACTATAGATTCTTTTGATGTCGTACGTGACTATAAACCTATTCTTGCAGATGCGGTAAAGATTCGTCGTAGCCCGGATATGACCAATAAACGTAGCTATATGCCAACATTATCATACGGCAACGTGGTTGATAAGAAATTGGATATTAATACAGGTTTGAAACAATTGGATGTGCAGGAGATGCCATTCACGAGAATAGAGGACATCACGAGCAATTATGTGAAATTAGGGATCGGTAATTTTGGTACCGTACTTGGCGAAGCTTACCTTGCTGTCGAAGATTATGAGAATATTCGTTTTGGAGGCTTTGTAAAACATCTCAACCAAAAGGGAAGTTTGGAAGACCAGAAGTTTTCGAGACAGGAAGTTGGTGTGTTCGGTAGAAGAGTACTTCCAGCGTTTACCGTGGATGGATTGATTGGTTACAATAGATATGGTACGCGCTTCTACGGTATACCGAACGATATAGAAGGCAATTCTTTAAACCCAGCACGTGAGGCACAGCGTTTCAATGACATCTACTTTACAGGTGAATTAACCAGTAATTTTGATCCGCTGAATGAAGATGCACTCTCGTATTCGGCCAAAGTAGATGCATATACGTACAAGGATAAGTTTGATGCGAATGAAAACTCCGTAGCGCTCTCCGCTTACCTGAACAAGAGAGTACGCGCCTTTAATATTGGTGCTAATGTTGCTGTAGATGTCAATTCTATTGGTGGAACGGCAAACACGGCAAACGACGGTAAGATCAATAATTCACTGGCGAATATTAATCCGTACATCAGCTTTAAAGGAGATAACTATGCGATCACGCTAGGGGCTAATTTGGTGTCTGAATTTGGAGATAGCAGCAGATTTAATATTTTCCCTTCCGCAGAGGTTGATTTCTCTTTAGTACCTACTTATATCCATCTATTCGGGGGTATCAATGGGGGGGTACAACGTGCTTCCTATAAAACTTTCACCCAGCAAAATCCCTATTTAGGCCCTGAACAAGACTTTAAGAACATAGTAGAACGCCTTAGTTTCTTCGGAGGAATCAAGGGAAATGCAGGTGCTACCTTTGGGTATAAGGCTAAAGTGATGTACAAGACTTTGGAAGGGTTGCCCTTATTTGTGAATAACCTAAATAATCCTTTTCAATTTGATTTAATTTATGACGGTAACGAAGACAATACCGTCAAATACATTGGCTTGGAGGGAGAAATTAATATTAGGCTTTCAGAATTGATTAACTTAGGCGGAAAGCTAAACATCGATCAATATACTACTGCCACCGAAGAAGAAGCGTGGTTTACGCCAAAGATGCGTTTGGCGGCTAATGCAAGGTTTAACATATCAGAAAAATTGTACATCGACGCAGAGGCGTTATTCCATGGGACATCATATGCAAAATCTTATGATTACGATGGACCAGGTTTTGTGCCAGATCCAAGTTCGTACCGTAAAGAAAGTATTCCTGCATTTTTTGATTTAAGCGCAGGTGCTGAGTATAAAGCATTGAAAAATTTGGGCATCTTTGTAAAAGCAAACAACATCTTCAATAACGAATATCAACGTTACTTATATTATCCGAAACTGGGATTTGGAGTGATTGGTGGACTTAATTTTTCATTTTAAAGAAATAAGGTTATAAATTTGCAGGTCAAAGTCATAATAAATGAATTTAGGTAAACTAATACATACATTATTAAAGCGTCAGACAGAAGTATATGTCAAAGGCTTAGGGGTATTTAAAAGAATACATACGCCGGCGACTTTTGATGCTAAAAAGAATGTGTTCTTACCGCCTATTACATTTATTGAGTTTGATTCAAGGTCTACCGAAGGTTATGATTTTGTGTCGTACTTACAGCAGATGAAACAAAATGACCGTGTGGATGCTGAACAAGAGATCGATACCGTTGTACATACTATTGTTGAGCAACTAAATCAAAAAGGTCAGGCGAAGCTGGATGATTTAGGATATCTAGTCAGTTACGGTGATAGTTATGTATTCAAAGCTATCGATCTCAGCGGATTCAGTTATGAATCTATGGAAGATAAATTTTATTCTCCCGCTGAAGAAGAGCCCAAACCGGTTATAGAAGAACTTTCTCATGATGAGATCGTGATTACCAATCCGCCTGTTGAGGAACCTATAGTACAAAAAGAAGAGGTTGAGGATGTTTTTCCGATTGAGGCTATTCCGACTGATCCTGAGATTGTACATGAATCTCAACGTTCTGTGAATTCGATGTGGTATGGTTTGGTAGCTATCGTGGCATTGTCGCTAATAGGTGGACTTTATTATTATAGTACGTTGAACCCGAATGAGAACAATAGATCCCTTGCCGTACCGGTTGAACCCGATACGTTGACGTCTACGATTTCGGTAGATACGAATAAAATTGCGATGACTCAGGATACCTTGGTATTATCGGATACAAGTGAGGTCGAGATTCCTATTCAGGAGGCTGAAAGGCCCGTAGTGAAGCACAACTATCAAATTGTGATAGGATCACATCGAACTTTAGCGCAGGCTTATGAACAGGCAGAAGCTTTTCATAAAGACGGGTATAAGAGTGTAAAAGTAGTGTCTCCTAATCTTGCGCATAACCGTAAGAAAGTGGTATGGGATACGTACGCGACGAAAGCGGAAATGGATTCCGCATTGAATTACGTACAAAAGCACATTATTGCAGATGCTTGGCCAGATAAAATTAGATAGAATAAAAATAAAAAACCATTACAATAAATTTTATAGATTACTATGTCATTATTACAAGACAATCTAACTGTAGACACGCTGAACCAAGTTCAGCAACAGTCTGTACAATTAGCCGCACAAGAAGAGCATTTGAACTTGATTCAATTATTGATGAAGGGCGGTTGGATTATGATTCCTATTTTGTTACTCTTTTTTCTCGGATTGGTAATCTTTATTGAACGTTATATTACGATTAGGAATGCATCAAGATCGGACGGCGGATTGATGGCGCAGGTAAAAAGCAATGTATTGTCGGGCAAGCTCGACGCTGCCATCGCTGTATGCCGCTCAAGTAATTCCGCGTTATCGCGTATGTTGCAAAAAGGTCTGACACGGGTCGGTCGTCCCATCAAAGATATCGAAGGCGCGATTGAAAACGTCGGTAAATTAGAGGTATCCAAATTGGAGAAAAATATTAATATCTTGGGTATTATTGCTGGTATCGCACCGATGCTTGGTTTCGTAGGTACCATCTTTGGTGTTATTCAGATTTTTCGCGAGGTAGAAATTGCTGGAGGCATCGATATCGGAACGGTTTCGGGGGGGCTTTATGTGAAGATGATCGCTTCAGCCTCGGGATTGACGATAGGTATCTTGGCGTATATCGGCTACCATATCCTAAATATGATGGTAGAGCGCCTGATCTTACGTATGGAAACAGAGGCTGTGGAGTTTATCGATCTATTGGACGAGCCGGGAGTTTAAATTAGTTCATTTTTACTTTTTACTTTTTACGTTGAAAAATGAATATACGAAATAGACGAAATAGACCTGCTGCTGAAGTACATACAGCGGCATTGAATGACATCATGTTTTTTTTGATGTTATTCTTTCTGTTGGCGTCGGCTGTTGCCAACCCACAGGTCGTAAAGTTATTATTACCACGCTCAAGCGCGGGAGAACAATCTGTAGCGAAAAAAACCGTTACCGTTTCTGTAACGAGTGATCTCGTGTACCATGTGGATAGGCAGGTGGTACCCTATGAGTCGTTAGAACAAGTCTTACAATCCCAGATGAATACAGGCGAAGAAGTAACTATCATGCTGTATGCCGATAGCACGGTGCCGATTCAAAATGTGATCTCGGTAATGGATGTTGCGAATAGATTGAAAATAAAATTAGTATTGGCGACGGAGCCCAAAAAGGATTAACAAATAAGTTGACCGGTATTAAACTTATTAAGGAGTTACTGGTCATACTCAAAACTAGAAGTGTATGTATTATCATCTTAAAGAAGAAAATAATATGCCAAAAGCGTTGGGCTATTCGTCCCTCGTCATGGTCGTATTAGTCGTTATTGGCTTCTTTATTGTGTTTGGCCAAAACAATCTGCCTGAATATGGCATGGGAGGTATTATTGTGAACTATGGTACTGCTGAAGAGGGAATGGGAGAGGATTACATGTCGATCGAAGAACCATCTATGGACGAGAATGCAAACAATGTAAAACCGGATAAAATAGATCCAGCAGAAACACCTATTCCTACACCGACTCAGCAAACGGCAGATAAAGTTGTCGCCACTCAGGATATGGATGATGCTCCAGCTGTTACAAAGGCTGAAAAGCCGGTAAAAACAACTGCGGTTGAAACAACTGTAGAAAAGAAAAATAGTACGCCTGCAGTTAATACAAATGCCTTATATAAGGGCAAAAAAAACAATGCAGCAGGATCGGGTGACGGGACGGGAACTACTCCCGGTAATCAAGGTTCCGCATTAGGTGACCCATTGGCTAGTAACTATGGCGAAGGGGGTTCTGGTTTTGGTAATGAACCTCTTTCCTTAAGCAGTAGACATTGGGCTGTAAGACCGAATATAAAAGATGAAGGTCAATTTAGCGGTGTTGTTGTATCAGAATTGACCATTGATAAGAATGGAAATGTTATCAGCGTGCGCTCAGGTGTAAAAGGGACTACATATGCGTCTTCTACGGTCAATGAAATGCTGAATAGAGAGTTGCGGAAAGGAAAGTTTAATGCCATTCCGAATGCACCGGATCGACGCACCGTTCGCGTCCAGATAGAATTTAAACTTAGATAGTCATTTATGAATACCTATACAGAAGTAATCGAATACTTATATAGTCGATTGCCTGTGTTTACCCGTGATGGTGCTTCCGCATATAAAAAAGATTTAGATCGTACCCTGGAATTGTGTGCCGCCTTGGATAATCCCCACCATAAATTTAAGACAATTCACGTAGGGGGAACGAATGGAAAAGGTTCATCTTCCCACATGCTCGCAGCAATTTTATCTTCTGCAGGATACAAAACAGGATTATATACATCTCCGCATTTAGTTGATTTTCGCGAACGCGTGCGGATAAACGGCGAAATGATAGCTGAACAATTTGTCGTTGACTTCGTAAACGCACATAAAGATCTGATAGCGGAAGTAATGCCTTCGTTTTTTGAGGTAACAGTTGCGATGGCTTTTGACTATTTTGCCAAAGAAGGAGTTGATATCGCGGTTATCGAAGTGGGATTGGGAGGTCGATTAGATAGCACAAATGTTATCTCTCCCCAGGCTGCCTTGATTACCAATATTGGCATGGATCACATGAACCTGCTTGGTGACACCATTCAGGAAATTGCGCGCGAGAAGGCCGGTATAATCAAGGCAAATACGCCTATTATCATTTCCGAATCTGATTCGTTGACAGCTTCGATATTTGAAGCTAGAGCAGAGGAGCTCCAAGCTCCATTATTATTTGCAGATCAGGTTTACAAGGCTGAGAGAATTTCCAGAGAGGCTGCTTATCAGTCTGTACACGTCACTGGGCCTTCACTGAACAATTTGTTTAAATTGGATCTGAAAGGTTCTTATCAACTTAAAAATATTTTAGGTGTATTGGCCATTGTAGATCAAATCCGTAAAATGGGATTCGATATTTCTACAAATGCACTAGAGACTGGACTGGGTAATGTGCAGCGGCTTACCGGACTTCAAGGTCGTTGGCAAACTATCTCGCTAGACCCCTTTATAATTTGTGATACCGGTCATAATGAAGATGGAATCAAGGAGGTCGTAAAAAATTTGCAGGAAGTTTCCTACAAAAAATTACATATTGTAATTGGCGTAATGAAAGATAAGGACCTTGATCATATGCTTCCTTTCCTGCCCAGCGATGCTGTTTATTACTTTTCAAGTCCAGATATGCCCCGTGCGATGACATCTCGGGAGTTACAGGAAAAGGCAACAAAGTACGGGTTGTCAGGCGAGTCGTTAGGCTCTGTGCGGCATGCCCTTGAAGCGGCGAAGAATGCCTTTCAAGGCGGCGATCTTATATTTATAGGAGGCAGCAATTTTGTTGTCGCTGAGGTCTTGCAATCCTTAGCTTAGCGCAAGCTGCAACGTGCTTTTGAAGTTGATCAAATTTCCTTTATTGCTTTCATATATAAAATCTGCTAGGCTTTTGCTGTCAAAATTAAAATCGCCCACGATAGCAAGCTGTAGATTATAAGTTGCGAATTTTTGAAGAATGTCTCCCGCTAATTTTGTCTTTAAATCAAAAAAATCGGGACTTATGTTCTTTTCATAAACAATGAGCTTATCAAAGCCTTGGTAATATACATTGCCCATTAGATCGGTCGCTTCTTCCAGTGTCTTAAAAATTTCTTCCGAAGTAGTGAGTTCTACTACCTTTTTGTTATTTATTTCGTGCGCGATGAATTGCATGTTAGCGTGGGTTTTTCTAGTCATTTATTGTTAATTCTCCGCGGATGTCTTGCTGCATCCAATAAGCAACCTCTTGTTGGTCGTCGAGTTCGCCCTGTAGATACATGAGCTTAGTGACTGCAGCTTCAAACGTCATGTCATAACCGTTTAGTACGCCTATGGCTTTAAGTCCTTGAGATGTTTCGTATCTTCCTAATTCGACGGATCCTACCTTGCATTGGGAGATATCGACAATATTTTTACCTTGTTGGATACACCCTTCTAATAAATTCAGAAACCAAGCGTCCGTCATGGTGTTTCCAGAACCAAAGGTCTCCATCACGATCCCTCTCACATCTGAATTTAAAATAGCTTCTACAGTGATTTTACTAATTCCGGGAAATAACTTAAGAACCGCGACACGATTATCAAGCTCGGTATGTAAGATAAACTCCTTGTTGCTGTTGTCTAGCAGGGCATCATCGTTATATTTCAAGTGAATACCGGCTTCTACCAGTACGGGGTAATTTGGGGAGCGAAACGCCTCAAATTTCGCGGAATTATACTTAAAGGAGCGATTCCCCCGAAACAATTTGTTGTCAAATAGAATGCAGACTTCTTGGATAATAGATCGCCCTTCTCTTTTTGCGGAGGCGATTTCCAATGCCGTCATCAAATTTTCGCGTGCATCGGTACGGATTTCACCGATAGGTAATTGCGAACCAGAAAATACGACAGGCTTTTGTAGACCTTCAAGCATAAAACTTAAGATAGATGCTGAAAATGCCATTGTATCCGAACCATGCAATATAACGAAGCCATCGTAACTGTCGTAATTGTCTTTGATTAATTGCGCCATTTCCAGCCAAATGGATGGATTCATGTTTGACGAATCGATGATAGGGGTAAAGGAGTGTACGGTGAGTTTGTAGTTGAGGCGGCTTAAGTCCGGTAGATTATTAGCAATGAGTTCAAAGTCGAAAGGAACAAAAGTGCCTGTTTCTGGGTCTTGCACCATTCCGATGGTTCCTCCGGTATATATAATAAAAATGTTGTTCATATATTAGATTCCAAAAACGGTTCGTGAATTGTTAGTTGTAATTTCTGCTAATTTCTCCATGCTGATTTGATGTAGATCAGCGACTTTTTCGGCTATATAATAAAGATATGCGCTTTCATTTTCTTTTCCTCGGAATGGACTGGGAGCTAGGTAGGGCGCGTCTGTTTCTAACACGATATGCTTTAGATCGATTTCTTTCACAACATGATCCAGTCCTGCTTTTTTGTACGTAACCACACCTCCGATGCCTAAAGCGAAACCTAGGTCGATAGCACGATGGGCCTGTTCCAGATTTCCAGTGAAACAATGAAAAATTCCAAATAGCTTATTATCCTTTAACTCATCCAGAAGCTCAAATATCTCATCAAAGGCTTCTCTGCAATGAATGGCAATCGGCAGTCCAAGGTCTTTTGCCCATTTCACCTGTGTACGAAATGCATCTTTCTGTATATCCAGCGTACTTTTATCCCAATAAAGATCTAATCCAATTTCACCAATAGCGTATATCTTGTGATTACTAATTGCTTTCTCAATGGTATTTAATTCGGCCTTATAGTCATTTTTGACACTACATGGGTGAAGGCCTAGCATCGCAAAGCAATTTTCAGGATAAGCTGCTACCGTATCAAATATAGGTTTGATGGACTGGGTATCTACATTTGGAAGAAAAAGACGGGTGATGTTTTTGTCAAAACAATCCTTTAACTGTACATCCAAACGTTCTGAATTTGCATGATAGTAAATATGGGTGTGGGTATCGGTGAGTTGGTATGTAGGTGTCATTATATTGTATTTGCGCCGTTCAAAAATAGTGTTTTGCGCTATAAAGACCTAATTCGGCACAAAAAAAGCGATTCCGTTAAAGGAATCGCTTTTTTATTTGAAAATTGTTAAGATAAAATCGCTTTATCTACCTTTTTATTAAACTTAATTTACAAGAGTATCTGGTGCTTGCTGAGGAAATGAAGGTGCTGGAGCAGCTCCTGTACCTTTTATGACATCGACTAATTCGATGTCGAATACCAACGGTGCATAAGGCGCAATTTTACCTTGGCCACCACGTTCGCCATATCCCAAAGATGAGGGAATAATCAAGGTAGCTTTCGTGCCTTTGTTCAATAATTGAATACCCTCTGTCCAGCCTTGGATCACCGGGTCATTACCAATACTGAAACGAATAGGCTCGTAAGGACGCATCGGGTTAAATGTATTGCTTTTCTTTGCTGTCTCAGGATCGCTAGTGTCAAACACCGTTCCGTTGGTTAATTTACCGGTGTAATTAACAACTACGGTGTCTCCTAAAGCTGGCTTCTCACCCTTACCTTCTTCTGTAACAATATATTGTAAACCAGAAGCCGTTTTTTTAGGTTCTAATTTATTAGAAGAGACATACGCAGTGATTTTTCCTTCTTCTCCTTTTTTCAAACCTTCTATTTCACCTTCGAAGTATTTGTTTACTTCAGCGTAAATAGCTGAATCCGTCAATTGTCCTTTTTTAAAGTGCTTCCTGACTTTTACGGTAAAGGTTACGAATTTGTCTGCAAACTCCGGTTTTGGCTGGCCTGTTTTCGCAGCCATAGTGTCTAAGTTTAGACGGAAGATAGCGCTATCGCCCTCGCCCAGCATTTTGAACATGGAGTTGTAATCTCCAGCATATAATCCGGGAATTGAATCTGGAGCAATATTTACGATTTGAGGTAACCCCATATCGTAGGTGCTATTTAACAATGAGTCATTTCTGTCGGATTTGATTGTCATGTCTACTGACAATAAATCGCCGGCCGCAGCTTTTTCTGCGCCTTCGTCGTCAACAATTTTGTACTCAAGACCACCATCACCCTTCTTGAAGTTTTGGCATGAAGCAGCAGTTAACAATACCGCTGCTGATAGAAATAGAATTGATTTCTTCATTTTATTTTATAATACTTATTTACGTTGTTAATAATTCTTTATATTCTGGTAAAATAGATTTAAATGTGTTTACTACGGTTGTAAGATCTTCGCTAGAGCTTCCGCCAGAGGCATTTAGATGCCCACCGCCATGGAAATATTTTTTACATATTTCATTGCACGGGATGTCGCCGATCGATCGCAAAGATAGCTTAATTAATTCAGTTCTGTCAACAATTAGTGCAGCGAGCCGGATGCCTTTTACCGAGAGCGCATAATTGACCAATCCTTCTGTATCTCCAGTACTGATTTCGAATTGTGCCAGATCATCCTTGCTAATGGAAAATAATGCGGTGTTGTATTCAGGAATTACTTCCAGGCAATTTAAAAGGCAGTATCCCAAAAATTTCAATCGCCGCTCGGTGGAGCTATTGTATATCTGCTCGTGGATTTCCCAATTGCGCGCACCGGCTTCTATTAGGTTAGCGATAATATGGTGCACAGCTGATGTGGTAGAGCGAAACCGAAAAGAGCCTGTATCTGTCATGATGCCTGCATACAGGCAGGTAGCAATGTTGGCGTCAATAAATTCTTTTCCGCCCAATATATCGGCAATGAAGGTATATATTAATTGTGCTGTTGCAGCGGCATTCGAATCCCAATAGGTCAATTGGGCAAAATCTTCGGGATCTAGGTGATGATCTATCATCCATTTTTGCCCTGAAGCGGCACGAATATACTCCTCTAAAACACTTGTACGAGAGAGTGCACTATAATCTAAACAAAAAATAATCGCCGCCTCATTCAATAGCCGTCTACATTTTTCTGGACTTTCGGGATAAGATACAATGACGTCACGTCCTGGCAACCAGTCTAGAAAAGTAGGGAAATCCGATGAAACGACCACACTTACGTCGTGGTTGTTCTTTTTCAGCCAGTGGTAAAGTCCTAAAGATGAGCCTAATGCATCACCATCGGGCTTATGATGAGTCGTGATTACAATTTTCTTAGGTTCGGTCAGTAACTTTAAATTCTCTTCTCCTTGTAGCATAGTATTGTTATGGGTACAAACGTACTAATAAATAATGTTCTTGTAAAATTATTTTTGATGTCGGAAAGCATAAAGTTTGTGATCTCGTCGCATGCACAATAAGAACGTTTCACTATTGTAGTTTATTTTTCCATAATAGAATAAAGGCTGCCCCTCTACTGGAAAGCCGTCTACTACTGATCCACCTTCATTAAACAAATAGATTAAATTGCTTGGCTTGGAAGCGATACCTATAGCGGAAGATCCCGTGGATGATCGGAAATACTGTGGTCTATTGGATATGTCTTTGGTAAAACTGTATTCAAAAAGTAGTTTCGTTGTATCTTTGGCCGTGATATCATAAACGCACAATCGACTGCCGTCTACAATGACCATCTCAGGTACACTTGAAGAGGCGATATTGACGAAATCAGCGTAGAATTTCGAATTCCACTTTTCGAGTCGCGTGACAACTGGTGGATTGTTCATTGGAAACTTGTAAATATTACTTGTAGTGTCTGTAGCTAGAACGGTAAATTCACCATTGCTCATCTCAATTGTTCCGATCGGGTTTCGAAATACGACATTTCCTGGCACATCGATATGCTTAGCGATAAGACCTTCTTTGTTAAATAAATAAATTCGTCCGTAGGTAGTGCCTATCGCAAAATGCTCACCCACCACTTTTATTTGGCCATTTATATCGCCAGCAATGTTTTCATCTTGGAAAAGGTCAACACGGGCACCGTCCAGATTGTACGTGTATATTTTTTTCTTAGTGGGAACTAAAATCAAAGATTGACCGCCTATAGAAGCAAGGGTAGGCGTAGCGATTGGTTCTTCGGGCACTCCCGTAGAAAACCCCTTTATCGGTCTTCCAGAAGTGTCAAAACGATACAATCTATTCCTATCTGTTACTAATATGATGGATCTGTCTGCGATTTGGATCATATCTCCAACTATCCGCCCAGAAAATACGGTAGACCATATGTTTCTACCTGATGGACTAATCGCGTGCAGCGTATGGTCTAATTCCTGCAACAGGATGAATTGGCTTGTATCCGAGTGCTCAAAGATGTAAGGTCTGGTAATTACGTTATTTTCTAGTGGATAGACCCATTCTGGAGTAGCACCAAGAGCAGTTTTGCTTTTATAAATGGCGTATACGCGAGACAAAAAACTTCCATTATTCCCTGACAGCTGAGTTGACCAAGAATAGAAGTCCTGATAGCCGAAGTTATCACTATTCCGGAAATTCTTTTGATATTGCTGTGGTAATGAGTTTAAAATTTTTGAATTTGCGTTTTTTGTATGTACGAAAAAGGTAATATTCGCTTCATTTCCTTGTAGCTTTTCAAAGTTCTTAAAACCAATAGTTCCTATTAACAGATTCCTGTTTTTCCAATCATTCTTGTAATCGCGTAGGGTATTACTGCTGTTTGCTACAACGAGTATATTCGCTATTTGTGCCACATATGGTCGCGGAAAAACTTTGAAAGCGTCGCCGCAGAACGCATAGAGTAGATTTGAATTCTTGAATCTATAAATGGAATCTCCTACATCTTCGAATAACTCACGTTTAAGGCGATTCCATGAATTTGTGTCGGCCAGACTGATAAAACCCATGTGGGTTTGGTTTGACTGTTCGATCAATGCAAATTCTGTACCTAGGGTTTGTCGAAATTTAGTAATGGCGATAGTATCTTTTTGTGACTTGAATTGGTTGTAAATTTTTTCTTTCTCCTTTCGGAATGTAAATAAGTCATCGAGATCTTCGGTGAATTGCCGCTGATTACTGACACTATATTCCATATATACGGCGGTAGCGGATGGAAAAAAATTGTATAAATACTGCGTCTTTTTCCTTTGGTTGCGGAATAAAGCAAGATAATTTCCATCTGTATTTTCAATTTCGCTCTCACCGGTCAGCATCAAAGCATCCTGCTTGAAGTTGATATTCCACGCAGATTGTCCTTTCAACCCTTCAAACTGTTTTAAAAAAGTGCCTGAACTCGTCCGCTGAAATTGTTGCACAGCAGCAGGAAGCTGTTGGTGAGGGAAAAAGACACTTAAAGGAGTGTTTCGGGAGTTATTTTTAATAAAATAATCAATTTGATCTTCCGAAAGGTGCTTCGTCTCTTTGCTCATTATAGTAGTCAAGAGCGGTTTGGCGTAGGAAGCAAAGAGAATGCTTTCGTAGTAAGTAACATATAATATAGAATCGATATGTCCACTGTTAAAAGAAAATATGTGCTGGTTCAGGGTGTCTTGTACCGCCACTTCGTAATCTTTCTCCATTTGCTGAATGATCGTAGACAGCTCATGAGCAGCTATTTTTTCGGTAGTTGGGATCGTAAATAGCGTTTCTACAGACTTTTTATCGCCTGGATGAAATGAAATGTAAATTTCAGAATCCGATACATACGATTTTAAAGCATCGTTACGTAGTATTTTTTTCTTGAATTCCTCCAGTCTTTTCGTTTCGTTAAAGCCGATAACGGCATCAAACACCTCAAAGTCTTTAAAAATATTATCTGTTATTTCGTCATTGCGAACAGATAAAATCAAAAGAGTATTTTCGGGTAGGTATTTCAAAGGTTTGACCGCTTCTTTGTGATCTTTATTCAGATCACTGAAGTAATAAATAGAAGCGCCAACTACAGCTATAAACAAAATAGCCGTTACGATAATCGTATTCCTCATGATACAAACCTACTTAATTATGACGCGAAAATAAAACCTAACCAAATAAAAAAAACAAAAATGTCTTTGCTTTTAAGGGATATTTTTTACATTTATAAGCAATATTTCCATAAATTTGAATTTTTAGAAACTAGATGAATAAGCAGATTATATTGACGGCCTCTTTTTTCGGGTTGGTCGCTGTTATATTGGGTGCATTTGGTGCACATGGTTTAGAAGGGAAAATAAATGAATACCATCTTGACACTTGGAAGACCGCCAATCAATATCACTTTTATCATACCTTGGCATTATTATTCTTGTCGACATTTTCAAGAGCTAAAAGTCGTTCCATACGCGTCTCATTTATTGCATTTACAGTAGGTATCTTGTTTTTTTCGGGCTCGCTATATGTATTGAGCGTACGTTCCCTACTCGATATAGAAAATGCATCGTGGTTGGGGCCTATTACGCCGATAGGCGGATTGTTTTTTATGACGGGATGGATAGGGTTGTTCGTGGCGGCAATACGACATCGTGCCTAATCCAAAAGTATAATATCTTTCACCTCGAAAACAAAACTATCGAGGTTTTTTGTTAAAATGGGTTTTAAACGAAGGGTTAATTTAGACAGTTTGTCGCCCGCTAATTCCAAATTGTATTAGCAACCATTAATATCTGTATTTTATCTTTTTGCCCTCATCGGTGGGCGGCCTCCTTCTTTTCTCTCAAAAGAAGCAAAAGTCGTTGCTGTGCCGGCTCGCCAGAACGGATCACCATTCCTGCTATTGACGACCCGCCAAGGCGACATTTAGCGTGTGTATCGGGGTAGTGCGTTTATTATTAATATTGGCCTTATAATCCCGCTGAGCTGAAATATAAAATAATATTTAAGAATAAAGCACTATCCTTACAAATTAGACAAATATCGCCTTAGCCATCTGCCAATTGCAGGAGGACGCACTAGCCATTCTGGCAAATGGGTACAGCGATGATTTTTTCCTTCTTTTTATAAAAAAAGAAGTCGCCCCTGCGCCGGCGACAGAGGCGCATAAAAATTGATTAAGAAAATCCTTCTTTTATTTATTACACCACCATCATGATCTGAGATTATAATTGTATAAAAAGCCAATTATGAATCTTGTTTTACTATAAGACATTGGTGAATGCGAAGCATTTTATTTAAGTTTGTTGTATGTCCAATTCCGAGCTGTTCGATCAAAAGCATAAAACGTTATTTGTCGAAGCTATCTTGCCATTGGCGATTGCCAAAACATATACATATCGTGTGCCACATGAAATGAATGACCGTGTGAAAGTAGGTGTTCGTATAATTGTGCAATTCGGAAAGAATAAAATTTATTCGGCTATAGTAAGATCCTTTTCCACGGACGCACCTTTTAAATATGAAGCGAAATACTTACTGGATATTGTAGACGAAGAGCCTATTGTGGATGGATCGCAGTTACGGTTGTGGGAATGGATGGCAGAATATTACATGTGTCATCTGGGTGAAGTTATGCAGGCGGCCCTTCCCGCAGCCTTAAAAATGGCTTCTGAAACTAAAATTGTTTTAGCAGACAACCCTGATCTGGATAGGTCCGACGTTTCTGATAAAGCTTATTTGATCTTGGAGGCTTTGGATATAGCCGGCGAATTGAGAGTAAGCGATGTTGTCAAGATATTAGGACAGAAATCCGTATTTCCCCTTTTAAAATCATTATTTGAGAAAGGGTATATTTTAATTTCGGAGGAAATTAAGGAACGGTATAAGCCTAAAACGAAAGCTTTTTTACGGCTAGCGTCAGAATATAACGATGCAGCGGGAAAGCGCTTATTATTAGACAGTCTTAATCGTGCCCCTAAACAGCAGGATGCTTTTTTGGCTTTTATACAATTGTCCAAAATAAAGGAAGATATTACGCGTCAGGAAATTATGGAGACTTCCGGTTGTGGAGCGGGAGCAGTGACGGCATTGATCGACAAAGGAGTGTTTGACGTTAAAGAAAAGTTGGTTAGTCGATTCAACGGTACGGACATTTTAGTAACGAAAGATTTTACCTTTAGTGAAAGTCAACAGAAATCTTACGACACTATTGAAGCTCAGTTCGAAAACAAAGAAGTGGTGCTATTGCATGGTGTAACCGCTTCCGGTAAGACACAAATTTATATTCGATTAATAGAACGCGCCTTGGCGGAAGGGAAAAATGCACTGTATCTCTTACCAGAAATTGCACTTACTGCACAAATTACGGCGCGACTCAAATTACATTTTGGAAACCAATTGGGTGTTTATCATTCGAAATTTAACGACAATGAACGAGCCGAAGTGTGGCATAAAGTTATTAAAGATGAATTTAGGATCGTAATTGGCGCGCGTTCGTCTGTTTTTTTACCATTCAAAAATCTCGGCCTTATCATTGTTGACGAGGAGCATGAGAATTCATACAAACAGTACGATCCTGCTCCTCGCTACCATGCAAGGGATACTGCGATATATTTAGCCCATATCCATCATGGAAAAGTTCTATTGGGATCTGCGACACCTTCCATCGAAAGTTATTACAATGCCAAAGCAGCTAAATATGGTTTTGTCAAGTTGTTGCAGCGCTTTGGAGAGGCACAGCTACCAGATATTCAGATTATAGATATTCCAGAAGAGAGCCGAAAGGAACAGATGCGTTCCTATTTTAGTGCTGATCTTTTAAGAAGTATAGCGGAAGCCGTAGGTCGAAAGGAACAGGTCATCTTATTTCAGAATCGTCGGGGACATACTCCTTTTGTGCAATGTAGTACGTGTGGCTACGTGGCCAAATGCGTCAATTGCGACGTGAGTTTAACGTATCATAAGACATCGCATTTGTTGCATTGCCACTACTGTGGGCATTCGGAGTCTCCGATTAATGTGTGTCCGGCCTGTGGTATGCCGCACATGGAGAGTAAGGGATTCGGTACCGAAAGGGTAGAGGAAGAACTAGAGATCTTGATGCCCGAACTTCGGATAGGTCGTCTCGATCTGGATTCAACAAAGGGCAAGTATGGATTTGATAAAATAATAGGCGCGTTTGATGATCATGAATTTGATGTGCTGATTGGTACGCAGATGGTAGCTAAGGGGTTGGATTTTGGACGCGTCAGTCTAATCGGAATTATCAATGCGGACGCCATAATTAATTTTCCTGATTTTAGGGCATATGAACGGGCTTTTTCATTATTTTCTCAGGTCGCGGGACGCGCCGGAAGAAGGCAGTCTCTCGGTAAAGTGATCATCCAGACCTATACGCCGAAGCATCGGGTAATTGAACAGGTGGTGAGTCATGATTACGATGGGATGTTTATGAAGGAAATTACCGAGCGTAAAAATTTTCAATACCCTCCCTTCTGTAGATTGATAAAAATGGATGTCAAGCATACAGATCAACAACAAGCTTTAGATTCCGCTAATCGGTTGGCTTCTGCACTTCGTTCCCATTTGGGAAATAGGGTATTAGGTCCCGAACCACCACTAGTGTCACGCGTGCGAAATCATTATATCCAAACAATTACCTTAAAGATCGAGCGGGCAAATATCAGTATCCATAAAGTGAAAGAGTTGATCCGGCAGGCGATTGCGCTGTTTGAACTAGATAAACATAATACTGGTGTGCGTATCCAAATTGACGTGGATCCTTATTAATAATTTTAGCTCTAGATAATGCTGACTTTTCTACTGTAATATTAAGGACTTAATTTCCATATTTTATCAGCGGAAGGAAGATACTCCGGCAAAGCCGCCGAGCCATACCAATTAAATAATTCATAAGCAAGAAGGTTTTCTTGAATGGCCGGGTCTGTCATTAATATTTCATCTGCTTCAGCCAAGGATGTTACGTTTAGAACAAAAACTCCACGATAAGTTCGTTCATTTTTTTCCAAGGGCCCGGCAAGAATCAGCCTACCTTGTTCCACAAGGTTATTGATGTTGTCTAAATGCCTTCTGAAGACGTTGTTTATAAATTCTTTGTCGTCAGTCAGATTGCTCCCCGTTTTCAGTACAACGAGAACATACATCTTCATCCCATAATCATCTGCCCCTAACTTTTGTGCGAGTGTAGCATTATAATTTGGATTAGCATTAGTGGAATCTAAAACTGTGTTTGTTGTATGCTGCTTCAGTAATCTGTAGGAATATTTTTTTTGTTCTCCGTCCGAAATCTGAACAGAAATCTCCGAATCGGTAAGTTTTTTATAAACAATTTTTTTGGGAAAATCATGCGCTAGGTTTTCAAATACCAAAGCCGTATCAGAAAGTGTTTGTTTGAAATTAATTGTTTTTCCGGCATTTTGACCCTTCACAGCGGCGGAATACACTACTTCTTTACCTTTGTGATAAATAGTTGTATACTCGGTAACCACTATAATGCCATTTTTGAACAGATAAGAAAACCCTTTCAAAGTACGTGGATTTAACTTATCCCAATGCTCGTAATGGTTTCTGTCCTTCCTTTTCCAAGTGCCTTCAAGAAAATCTGGAAATATCGTTTGAGAAATACTCTGTTGGGCAAGCAGAATGGCCAAAAATACAAGTAGGTACCTCATCATTTTTTTTGTCTTGGGTAAGTAATACTAAGATATCCATTTTTGTCCGTTATTATAGCTTAATCTTAGAAATTTTAAAAGGTTTTTTTACGGCTTTGTGTGCAGCATTTTTCGCGATACTGTCTTGTAATTCTGTTATATTTTCTGGTTTATAGCTATTCTCGCGGACATCAAGGCCGAAGAGTTTTTCATACCACGTACAGGCAGCTGTAAATCGTCCATATGCTAAATTTAGATGAAAACCGTCACGTGTGAATTGATCACCGATAGAACTGGTACGTGCATTTTGAATAGCCGTGCCTGCTGGGGTGACAAAAGCGAATTTTTTCGATTGATGGATTTTTTTAGTAGCAGTTAAAATGGCTTTATACATTGCCATCTGATTCTTGTCATAATTTTTAAATCCTTCGTGTTTGGAGTCATGCTGATATGCCCAGGTCTGATGGTACACTATTTTGGCGTCGGGGGATACGGCTCCTTTTACATAATCTAGTAATGCTGGAAGGCTCTCCATGATGATGTCGTACTGGCCCGAATAGGGACTGGCCTGCTGTAGGCTGACATAATCCCAGTTCTCATCTTTAAGCGTTTCGGATATACTAACATTTTTGGTTGTTGTCTTTATACCATCGAGCGCAATCTTTCGATAACTGTAACTGGCTTTGTCGGCATTGATATTTTTCATATGAAGTTCCAAAGACGCACCCCCAATGTACAGATTACCAATGATGATTTTTTTATCTGCTGCAGCAGCAAGTTCATGAAGGTAATTTTCTAGCGCGTCTTCTGAAAAACTATTTCCAATAGCTAGAATTTTTAAGATACCGTCATCATCGCGATTTACTTGTTGTCCGAAGGCTATCTGAAAATGTAACGTGGTGATAAAAAGATAGAAAATAATTTTTTTCATAAGGATATACTTTGTGGGCTCGTCTGATCTCCAGAAGATCAATAAGCTCGATTATTTATTTGTGTTTGTTTTATTCTTGAATATTTCACAGCTAATTCGTGCCGTTATTTTTTTAAACAATGTTCTACCGATTAGGATACGCTATAAAAGTTTCATTTGATGCAGTGCTTCACGGATTGCCGTTACACGGGAAGGAGCGAACTGTTCCATATGATTGATGTCTTTTGGCACGACATTTAGTGCAAAGTAATAAACACGCTCACCTTTTTCAAAAAATCCGACGAACCATCCGTTGTTATCTTTTTCATTATAGGACCATCCTGTTTTTCCATTTAGTGTATAATCTGTCGTTCTTTCAATTTGAAAAAGCTTCAGCATTTTGTTGCGTGTTGAGGTTAAAATCGGTAGTTTTTTGGTATAAAAACGTTGCAGAAAATCAATCTGCTCCATCTGCGTTATTCTGGAATTACCATACAACCAGAAGTTATCAAGCGTTTCGTTTCTTACATCCATGGTCGGATAATGTAATTTATTGAGGTAATTTTTCATGTTTTCTACGCCAATATTACGGGCGATCTCTTGAAAACAAGGTACGCAGGAGGCCTGGAAAGCTTCTCGAAAAGTGAGATCTTTTTCCCAACTCTCAAACGCCCTCTTTTCGCCATTCCATTTAATTACTGTGCTGTCGCTGCTAATGATAGACGTCTCCAAGGCAACGATGGCGTTTGGTATTTTAAATGTGGAGGCGGGAAGAAAACCCTTATTGGCCCAATCAAAATCATTTGAATAGTAGATTTTCTTTTGTGGATCATAGATTAAAATTGATCCTTTTATATTTTGAGTATCTAATATACCATCGAATATTGTTTTGTAACTTTCATCCAGTTTGCTGTTACTTTTTGGATTGCCGCAACCAACCAAAGACGTCGTAAAAGCAAGGAGAAGGAGTAGTCTAATCATTGTGGTTTTATTTAAGGAGGGAAGATACAAAATCTTTAGAAAAGGATACCAATATATTGTCTAAACTTCGGATTAACGAATCTCCTGAGCTAAAACATTTTGCATTTAAATAGCGATAATATGCCCTAACTATGGTATTTTTGAGGAACAATGGCATACAAATTTGTAGATAACTACCGAGAAAAAGGCGCGCGAAAGCAACTTGTAAAACACCTGGAAAAAAGAGGGATAGAGGATAAAAATGTATTGCGGGCAATCGGGAAGGTGCCACGTCATTTTTTCTTTGATGAAACCTTTTGGAATCAGGCTTATAGAGATATTGCCTTTCCAATCGGGGATGGGCAAACAATTTCACAACCTTATACTGTAGCCTATCAATCTGAACTATTACATGTGAAAGATGGCGATAAGGTTTTAGAAATTGGAACGGGATGCGGTTATCAATCTTGTATTTTGCTGGAATTAGGTGCCGATCTGTATACAATTGAGCGTCAAGAGAATCTATACAACCGGACGATACAAGTGTTGCCGTACATCGGGTACAAGCCACATTTTTTTCTAGGTGATGGATCGAAAGGAATTCCCGAGCATGCACCTTATGATAAAATCATAGTTACAGCTGGAGCACCGTTTGTTCCAGATGTAATGCTCAAACAGTTGAAACCGGGAGGTCTTTTAGTTATTCCTGTTGGGGATGAAAATTCGCAAAAGATGGTTACAATTTTACGAGTCGGCGAAAATAATTTTGAGCGTATTGATTTAGACACGTTCAGGTTTGTACCTTTAGTAGGTGATAAGGCATGGTAAAAATTGATAACTTTAAGGCAGAAATGAAAGAATTTTATAACCGAAATATAACCACTACTGAAGCCGAGTTGGTAGTCATTGAAAAAAGAGTGAACACCAACAGTTTATTTCGACTGGCGGTGATATTATTGGGGGGTACAATCCTGTTTAAAATATTTCAGCTCAATAACGTTCTTTTGCTGTTTGTAGTGGTGATTACTATTCTTCTACTATTTTCATATCTGATTTTGCGTCAAAGCAAATTAGAGAAGAAAAGGGAAGACAAAAGAGCGTTTCTTCGCGTGAATAAAAACGAAATTGACCTTCTACAAGGTCATGTAAATATATATAGTAATGGAGAGCAGTTTGAAGACGGGAAACATCCCTATATCTCAGACTTAGACGTCTTTGGGCCACATTCGTTATTCGAAAAAATAAATCGTTCAGCTACTCCGGATGGTGTGGAGCGGTTAGCTTCTTGGTTTTTGAAGAGTGCAAATAAGGAAATCATATGCAGTCGCCAAAGGGCCAGCGCAGAAATAACTGAAAAGAAAAACTGGGCCCAGCAGCTCCAAACAAAATTGCTTTTCAATCTTGGACAAAAAACAAATATCAAAGTATTCTTGACAAAATACCTGGGTGACGAGTCTTTAAATTTCGGTTCATCGTTCATGAAGGGCTATGTGTCGATTGCCCCGTTGCTGTTTTTAATAGGGGGGAGCGTGTCCATTTTTTTGTACCCTATATGGGGATACCTCGCTATTTTGGGATTGGTACATCTTTGTTGGTCTATGGCGCTAGGAGGGAAAGTAAGTCATTTTTCAAGCCGGATTGATAAGATTGGAACTACGTTGGTTGCTTATTCGGATGCTATTCAACTTGTTGAAAATGAAGAATTCACTGCAGACCTGAACGTTCAGCTTCAGGAAGAACTGAAAACAGACAATGCCGAAAAGAAACTCTCGCAAGCTTTTCGCGAGTTGGGTAAATTGATAGATAAACTTGATGCGAGAAACAATATTTTAGTAGGAGCAATTCTCAATATTATCTTTCTTTGGGATTTTCGTCAGGTCTTGTCTATTGTAAAATGGAAGAAAAATTATGAAGGAAATATTGTTCACGCGTTTGATGTGATAGCAGATTTTGAGGCCTTACTGGGGCTGTCCACCCTGCAAAGAAACGAATCGGATTGGAGTACGCCCGTAATTTTGGATAATTATTTGGAAGATGGTATGAATGCCGAGGGTATTAATCATCCGTTGATTCCGGTTCATCAAGCTGTTGCAAACAACTACGATGCAAAAGTACATCGTGTGGCGTTGGTAACCGGATCCAATATGGCGGGCAAAAGTACATTTTTACGTACCGTTGGGGTTAATGCGGTATTAGCATACGCCGGAGCAGTGGTTTGTGCTAAGCAATTTAGACTTCCGATCTACAGATTAGTTACCTATATGCGTATCAAAGACAGCCTGAATGAAAGTACTTCCACGTTTAAGGCCGAGTTGGATAGGGTGAAATTTATTCTAGGTATCGTAGAGGTTGCTGACGATAGTTTCTTTTTGATCGATGAAATGTTACGTGGCACAAATTCAGTAGATAAGTACTTGGGATCGCGCGCTATTATCAAAAAATTAATTGCGATGAATGGCAGGGGGATGGTAGCGACACACGACCTGCAACTGGCTACCTTGGAAGATGAATACCCATCAATTCTTCAAAACTATCATTTTGATATTCAGATAAAGGAAGGGGAAATGTTGTTTGATTATAAACTTAAGGACGGACAATGCACTGTTTTTAATGCTTCTTTACTTTTGAAAGGCATCGGGATTGACGTGGATAGTTCCAATTTTATCTAAAATTTATTAGGTTATGACATTAGAAGAGCGAATTGATCGGTCCGAAACCCGCGTGTGTACAACTGTATTCCCCTTTTTAACGAATCATCATGACACGCTTTTCGGTGGCAAAGCAATGGCAATAATGGATGAAGTTTCTTTTATGGCTGCGACGAGATTTTGTAGAAAGACGTTAGTGACGGTGTCGTCGGATAGGATTAACTTCGAAAAGGCGATTCCTTCGGGAAGTATCATTGAAGCCATTGGGCGAGTGGATAGCATTGGACGAACCAGTCTAAAAGTAAAGGTAGAAATCTATTTAGAAAAGATGTACGAAGAAGGACGTGAACTAGCTATTCAGGGTATGTTTACCTTTGTGGCTCTGGATCAAAATAAGCAACCGATCCCGGTTTTGGACGGACTTATGCTTGATAATAAATAGGGTAGAAGGACAAACTCATTGAAATAGATTGCTATCGCTTCATTACGCGGTCAAGTTCACGTTTACTATCCCGTTCTTTAATTGTTTCACGTTTGTCGAAGTCTTTTTTTCCCTGTGCTACGGCAATTTCTACTTTTGCAAATCCTCTTTCACTAATAAATATCCGTAACGGTACAATAGTAAACCCTTTTTCTTCTCCCTTTTCTTTGATTTTTTTTAATTCTTTTTTGTTCAATAGTAATTGACGGTCTCGTTTTGACTCGTGATTATAAAACGAACCAAAGGAGTATTCTGCAATGTGCATATTGCGTATATACAATCCCTTTTCAAAAAAGGCACAAAAGCTATCGTTTATATTTGCTTTTCCTTCGCGTATAGATTTGATCTCCGTACCTAATAGTCGTATACCGGCCACATATTTATCTAGCAGTTGGTATTCAAATGATGCCCTTTTGTTTTTAATGTTGATTTGAGAAGATATAGCCATGTTTAATTGCAAATAACAGCAAATGTAATGATTTTCGAACTTTATTCACTTTTAATTCATTATTCTATTGGAGTTATGTTAACAATAATTTAATTTTATGATATTTATATGGTTTTTCGGCTATGCGAAATATCTTGAAGTTTTGTATGTTTGCACCGATTTTTATAATGTACAAGATGTGCACGTTTTAGTTTAAATTGTTGACCGTTAGCGGATTGATGTAGTCTTAACGTATTTTAGAAGCTAAAATTGTATATGTTGTTTTGTTTTTTTTAATTTTGACATTTGATAAGATTTGGTCAAAAAGTAAAATGAGAGTAAGCTTTTTAGTATTATCACAACAAAAAGAAACACCTATAGCATGAGCAAGGGAAAGTTAAGTGAAAGAACATCAAAGTTTCTAAATGGGGAACTAGAGCGTATTAAGTCGAATGATTTATATGCTTATTTTAGACCGATTCAATCTAAACAGGATACAGAGGTGTTGATTGATGGAAAAAGGGTTTTGATGTTCGGGTCAAATTCTTATTTAGGATTGACCACGGATAAGAGAATTATCCAGGCATCACAGGATGCACTCGCGAAATATGGTACAGGTTGTGCCGGTTCCCGTTTTTTAAATGGAACATTAGATATTCATGTGGAGCTAGAGGAACGGTTGGCAGATTTTGTTGGAAAAGAAGCGGCGATACTTTTCAGTACTGGATTTCAGTCTAACTTAGGACCTCTTTCCTGCCTAACAGGCAGAAATGACTATATCTTATTAGATGAACGTGATCACGCTTCCATTATTGACGGTAGCCGATTGTCGTTCTCCAAAGTAATCAAATATGCACACAACGACATGGAAGATTTGCGTGCTAAGATTTCTCGATTGCCAGAGGATAGTTTAAAGTTTATTGCTACTGATGGTATATTTAGTATGGAAGGGGATATCGTAAAGCTTCCAGAATTAGTAAATATTGCCGAAGAGTTCGATGCTGCTATTCTCTGTGATGACGCACATAGTTTGGGCGTGATCGGTGAGAAGGGCGCTGGTACAGGAAGCCATTTTGGATTGACAGATAAGGTTGATTTGATCATGGGAACTTTTAGTAAATCTTTGGCTTCTTTGGGTGGTTTTGTGGCCGCAGATAGAGACACGATAGAATATTTGAAGCATTCTGCACGCTCATTGATGTTTAGTGCGAGTATGACTCCCGCCTCTGTTGCTTCGACTTTGAAAGCGTTGGAAATTATTCGAACGGAACCGGAGCACATCGAGAGATTGTGGGCGAATACGAATTATGCTAAAAAGCTTTTGTTAGAAAATGGATTTGACTTAGGGGCTACAGAAAGTCCTATCCTTCCCGTTTTTGTGCGTAACAACGATAAAACATACTATGTTACTAAGATGCTTCAGGACGATGGTATTTTTGTCAATCCCGTGGTTGCTCCTGCGGTACCTGCAGAAGAATCTTTGATACGTTTCTCTTTGATGGCTACACATACGTTTGATCAGATAGATGAGGCCGTCGATAAAATGGCTAAGGTGTTTAAAACATTGGAGGTCGAAACCTTTATTAGTTAATCGCTATGATAGAAATCATCCCAGTCGAAACTAAAAAACAACGTGCGGAATTTATAGATTTTCCGCATGATTTGTATAAGGGGGATCCTAATTACGTTCCAGAATTATTTGTTGGACAAGACGATCTGCTGAACCCAGATAAACATCCGTTCTATAAGCATTCTTCCGCACAATTATTCCTTGCTTACGAAGATCACAAAATCGTAGGTAGGATCGGTGCATTTTGGAATGTGAACCACAATGAATTTAATCAGGTAAATGAAGGCCAGTTCGGTTTTTTTGATAGTGTGAATGATCAAAGAGTCGCAGATGCTCTATTTGCGTGTGCGTTCGAGTGGATAAGAGAAAAGGGGGGAGACACCGTGGTTGGACCAATTAATCAATCTACAAATGAAACCTGCGGTCTTTTGATTGAAGGGTTTGGAATGCCTCCGGTAGCAATGATGCCATATAATTATCCCTATTACGTACATCTGATAGAAAACTTTGGATTCGCTAAAAAAGTAGACTTAAGAGCTTATGATATGCCGACAGCTCAGGCTAGTTTGCGTTCTGTGCAGTTGATGGATCGCTTGGAAGAGCGTTTAAATAGATCCGGCATTAGGTTGCGACTGATCAACTTGAAAGATTTTAAGAATGAAGCTGCAAAGATAAAATTAGTGTATAATAAAGCCTGGGATAAAAACCTTGGTTTTGTGCCAATGACTGATGAAGAATTTGCTTATGTAGCGAAGGATTTGAAAATGATCGTAGACCCTCGTTTTTGTATTATTGCAGAAAAGGATAATGCAATTGTTGGTTTTGCGGTCGGGATTCCAAATATTAATGAGATATTAATTAATATAAAAAGAGGAAGGTTGCTCCCAACTGGAATTTTTAAACTCCTATTCGGTAAGAAGAAGATAAAATCTTTGCGCGTGATGATGTTGGGTGTTCTCGAAGATTATAGGAAAATGGGCATAGAAGCCTGTTTGTATGGTAGAATTATCAAAAATGCCGGTCTTTACGGGATAGAAAGAGGAGAGTGCTCGTGGATGCTCGAGCATAATTACATGATGAACCATGCTATTGAACAGATCAACGGAAGATTATATAAGCAGTATCGCCTCTATGAAAAAGCGATATGAAAAAAAAGATCTTAATTACGGGGGCGAGTGGCTTTGTTGGCTCTCATCTTGTCGAAGCAGCTAATAATTTGGATTTCGAAGTGCATGCTGCAGTTCGTAGTTCAAGTATTATCACGGAAATTGAGCCGTTTGTGGATCAATTTGTGTTTCCTGATTTTTCTTCTGTCAGCGAATTGACGAAGTTATTTGAAAAATATCAATATCATTATATCATTCATGCTGCTGCATTGACCAAAGCGAAAGAGGAAGCTATGTTGCTGGACATTAACGTGGGATATACACAGCATATTCTTCATGCAGCCTTCGCTGCAAAGATGCCGTTGGAAAGGCTGGTATACGTGAGTAGTCTTGCCGCGGTCGGTCCTATTGCTTATACGAGTGATAGACTTATTGATGAATCTACACCTTACAGTCCTGTAACGGTATATGGGCGCAGTAAGTGTGCATCAGAACAGATGATTAAAGCGGGTTTCTCGGATAAGCCATTGTCTGTATTTCGTCCGACTGCTGTGTATGGCCCTCGTGAAAAGGATTTATTTATTCTTTTTGATACCATGAATAAGGGTTTGGACCCGTATATTGGAAGAAAGCCTCAAAAGCTAAGTTTTATTTATATAAAAGATCTAGTGGACGTATTGTTAAAAGGGTGTCTGGTGCCTCAAGAAGGACTGCAGTTTTATAATGTTACCGATGGTAATATATATTCTAAATATGAAATGGCCGATATTTTCAAGGAAACACTACGTAGGAAGCTGCTTCGCATCCACATCCCTTTTGGTATCGTTAAAAAAATTGCTCAGATATCCGAAACCATTTATAGGAATTCGAAGAAAACCCCTGTTATTTATCCCGAACGGTTGAATGAATTAACTGCGGAAAATTGGGGCTGTGATATCTCGAAGGCTAAGAATAAATTAGGTTTTAATCCCAAGTATAACCTTAAAGAGGGGCTAGGAGAAAGCCTCCTTTGGTACAAGAAAAATGATTGGTTGTAAAGAACTTTAAATAATGAGTGGTCAAAAGATTAATAAGAAGCTTTTTCAAGACAGAAAGCGTACGAATATATTGAGTAATCCTGAACAAAAATTTATTTCATATTTGGTGCCAAGGATTCCCAATTCGTTGTCTTCGGATGGGCTAACAGCTATTGGTTTGTTAGGATCGCTTATGATTTTGGCGAGCTTTCTCCTAGCGGAGTACGTTCATTTGAACTATTTGTTGATAGGTATCGTCGGGTTTTTCATACAATGGTTTGGTGATTCATTAGATGGTAGAATCGCGTTTTATAGAAATAAATCACGCAAATGGTACGGTTTTGCTTTGGATATTATTATGGATTGGGTAAGTACAGTCTTCATCGGCCTTGGGTATGTGTTTTACGCGCCTGGAGATTTTAAATATTCTGGTTTTGCTTTGGTAGCATTGTACGGATGGGCAATGATTATTTCTCAATTACGGTACAAAATCACGGATAAATACACGATAGATGCGGGGATTTTAGGTCCCACAGAGATTAGAGTTGTAATTTCTATTGTCCTGTTTTTGGAAGTAATCATTCCAGGTTCTATCAATTATTTGGTGATTTTCATTTGTGTTGCTTTGTTTTTTATCAATCTTGCTGACACTAAAAAACTACTGGATTTGGGAGATATTAGAGATGCTGATGAAAAACAGAATAAATTGAACAATCCATAAAAATGTTTCCAAAGTTAAAGGAATTCCTTAAGGCCCAGCTATCTGCTTTTGTTGGTGGAATGGTTGATTACGGGATTATGCTCTTTTGTAAGGAAATTCTTGGTTTTACAATCAGTACCTCTATCGTAATTTCAGGAGCAATAGGAGCGATCGTTAATTTTACAATTAACCGTCTTTGGACTTTTAAAAAGGAGGAGGCTCCTGTCGTGAATCAATTATGGAAATTCATAATCGTAGTGGTCGGAAGTATACTATTAAAATCCCAAGGAACCCCTCTATTGTCAACGTTAACAGGTATTGATTATAGAATTACCCGATTAATCGTAGAGGTCGTGGTGTCGCTAGGGTTCAATTTCACATTACAAAAATACTGGGTTTTTAAAAAAACCAATACGTAAAGGCTGTTTTCTGGAAAACCGAGCACCCGCTTTCTTCGTCCTTTCTTCGCCCTTTCTTCGGAGGTTCTTCGGACGTTTTTCGCTCGGTGCGTTACCTCTGCATTACCTTTGGCTTAGTGCTGTCTTACCTTTTCCCGGATAGCCCTAAGATAATACTAAGATAAAACTAAGTAAAACCTAATATACCGGTCGAAGAAGTGTCTAGTCCTAGAATAGTTATACACTAATTAAAGTGTATGAACAAAATAAAAGCAAAGAACCCCCAGCCCGAATCTACTCCTTACTATGACAAATCGGTCATAAAAAAATCGTTATTATTATTAAAGAAAGGTTATTCCAAACGACAAGTTTGCGAAAAGTTAAACGTTAGTACCCAAGCGTTGAGCAAATGGATGAAAAAGTATAATATTCAGGATACATGCACTCCAAGATATACAAAATTATCACCTCTGCAACGCCGTTCTATAGCTTTCCAGATTTTGCAAGGCACGCTCACCATTTCAGAAGCTAACGACGTTTACAATATCCGGGGGCATGATACCATCGCCAAATGGGTTAGATTACTTAAGAAAGAAAATGTCGATATTAGCACTTTAAAAGCAGATGTCGTGCAAGAGGAAGATTTGTCAAAGCCAGATGATGGTGAATTAGAAGCATTAAAAGCAGCTTTGTCTGAAGCGCAATTAAAAATTACTGCCTTAAACACGTTGATCGATGTTGCCGAAGAGGAGCTAAATATTAATATCCGAAAAAAGTCTGGTGCCAGGCAGTCTTAGTCCTGCAGAAATTATTTCCTAAAATGGGGATAGGTAATTTGTGCAAACTGTTTGGCAAGAGCCGTCATGCTTATTATGATCACATTTGGCGCGTACGTGCGTCTAATTTTGAGGATGATATTATTTTACAGGAGGTTTTGAAGATACGTGAATATTTACCACGGGTAGGTGTTCGTAAACTTCATTTTATGTTATCACCTATTTTAGCCTCTCATGGTATAGAGGTTGGTCGTGATTATTTATTCGATCTGATCGGATCGCATGGGCTGTTAGTCCGTACACGGCGGCGTACCGTAAAGACAACCAACTCCCGGCATCATCTACGCAAATATCCCAATATCATTAAAGACTTGGTAATTAGTCGCCCAGAACAGGTATGGGTTAGTGATATTACCTATATTAGGCTTATTGATAAATGGGGATACCTTAGTCTTGTAACTGATGCTTATTCTCGAAAAATTATGGGCTATTGCTTTCGTGAGGACATGACTACAATAGGTTGCGTAAGAGCTCTTGAAATGGCAGTCGATAATAGAGAATGGGTTGATTTACCTCTTATCCATCACTCTGATCGAGGGACTCAATATTGTAGTACATTCTATGTAGAACAATTAACAAGGGGTAAAATAGCTGTTAGTATGACTGAAAATGGAAGTCCCTATGAAAATGCATTGGCAGAACGTGTTAATGGGATACTAAAAAATGAATTTGAATTCTATACCAAAAATTTATCATTTTCCGATATGTGCTTACATATTGATAAGAGTATTGATTCATATAATAATATTAGACCTCATAGCAGCTGTGACTATCTAACACCGTCCGAAGCTCATCGGCAAAATGCTACATTGAGGAAGAGATGGAAAGAGTATCCCAAAAATTATATTGTTACCGAAAAAGAACTTATGGAGCTGACAAATGAAGAAGATTTAAATTCTTCAAGTGAAATTATTACATTTGAAGAGCATGCTGTATAGCTTATTTCGGATTAACGTCAAAAGTTGTATAGCTAAAACTAGGATTTATTAAATAATCTGTATAGCTATTTCAGGACGGGTCAAAGGTCGGGTATTGGTCGGGAGAAAGGCAGGAGAGGGGCGGCTGCGGTACCCCCCCCGTGCAGGAGAGCATCCTTTTGGGGCATCCGGGGCTGTCCGCGCTGCCCCGGCTTTAAATTTATCTTTAACAGTTCCAGCGTTTTACGGGCGATCTGTAAAAATAACGTTTAGTTTAC
>NZ_MU158690.1:1350316-1447597 GCF_015209965.1 Sphingobacterium pedocola
GGGAGTGCTGCCCTACGGGTTGTAAACTGCTTTTGTCCGGGAATAACCCCCTCTACGTGTAGAGGGCTGAATGTACCGGAAGAATAAGGATCGGCTAACTCCGTGCCAGCAGCCGCGGTAATACGGAGGATCCAAGCGTTATCCGGATTTATTGGGTTTAAAGGGTGCGTAGGCGGCCGTTTAAGTCAGTGGTGAAATACGGCAGCTCAACTGTCGCAGTGCCCTTGATACTGAACGGCTTGAATTCTGTTGAAGATGGCGGAATGAGACAAGTAGCGGTGAAATGCATAGATATGTCTCAGAACACCGATTGCGAAGGCAGCTGTCTAAGCAGCGATTGACGCTGATGCACGAAAGCGTGGGGATCGAACAGGATTAGATACCCTGGTAGTCCACGCCCTAAACGATGATAACTCGATGTTAGCGATATACAGTTAGCGTCCAAGCGAAAGCGTTAAGTTATCCACCTGGGGAGTACGGTCGCAAGATTGAAACTCAAAGGAATTGACGGGGGCCCGCACAAGCGGAGGAGCATGTGGTTTAATTCGATGATACGCGAGGAACCTTACCCGGGCTTGAAAGTTAGTGAATGGTCCAGAGACGGACCAGTCCTTCGGGACACGAAACTAGGTGCTGCATGGCTGTCGTCAGCTCGTGCCGTGAGGTGTTGGGTTAAGTCCCGCAACGAGCGCAACCCCTATGTTTAGTTGCCAGCACGTCAAGGTGGGGACTCTAGACAGACTGCCAGCGTAAGCTGTGAGGAAGGTGGGGACGACGTCAAGTCATCATGGCCCTTACGTCCGGGGCTACACACGTGCTACAATGGACGGTACAGCGGGCAGCTACACAGCAATGTGGTGCTAATCTCGAAAAGCCGTTCACAGTTCGGATCGGGGTCTGCAACTCGACCCCGTGAAGTTGGATTCGCTAGTAATCGCGTATCAGCAATGACGCGGTGAATACGTTCCCGGGCCTTGTACACACCGCCCGTCAAGCCATGAAAGTTGGGGGTGCCTAAAGCATGTTGCCGCAAGGAGCGTGTTAGGGTAAAACCGATAATTGGGGCTAAGTCGTAACAAGGTAGCCGTACCGGAAGGTGCGGCTGGAATACCTCCTTTCTAGAGAACCGGTACTGGTGCTCGTTACGTTATTACATGGTTATTACCTAAAAAAAGATAAAGACACAGAAGAAAGTGCCCACCCCGTTTAGGGACGGTCACCGAGAGAAGAAGATAAGCTAGTCCCGTAGCTCAGTTGGTTAGAGCACTACACTGATAATGTAGGGGTCAGCAGTTCAAATCTGCTCGGGACTACCAAGGTAGTAATGAGTATTGAGAATTGAGAGGATTTTATGGCGACATATGGATACCCGATACTCACTACCGGTTACTCACTACTAACAAGGGGAATTAGCTCAGCTGGCTAGAGCACCTGCCTTGCACGCAGGGGGTCATCGGTTCGACTCCGATATTCTCCACGTTTTTGGTATCAGGTATATGGTACTTAGTACTGAGATGATTTTATGGCAACATAAAGGTCTCATTACTTAATACGCAATACCCACTACTAAAAAAAGAGTTCTTTGACATATTGAAAGAAAGAAAACACAAGAGAGAACAACAGTAGAGACAATACTGTTCTGCGCCTGATGTTTATGACGGACCCTCGGTCAAGGCCGAACTGTCATTGACGTAGCAGAGCAGGTATATATATCAAAGCATCACCATGGTAGCAAAAGGGCCATGAGTGAGAAGAAAGTAAATAAGGGCACACGGGGGATGCCTAGGCTCTCAGAGGCGATGAAGGACGTGATAAGCTGCGATAAGCTGCGGGGATTGGCAAATGCGAACTGATCCGCGGATTTCCGAATGGGGCAACCTAACATACTGAAGGTATGTTGTATAATACGCGAACGCGCTGAACTGAAACATCTAAGTAGGCGTAGGAGAAGAAAATAACAATGATTTCCCAAGTAGTGGCGAGCGAACGGGAAAGAGCCCAAACCCATGATGTTACGGCATTATGGGGGTTGTAGGACCACGACGTTGTATTGACTGGATGAACTGGAAGCAGGTGGGAAACTGCGCGGTATGGGTGACAGCCCCGTACAGGTAAAGAGAGTCAGCATAGTGGTATCCTGAGTAGGGCGGGACCGGAGAAATCCTGCTTGAATCGACCAGCACCATCTGGTAAGGCTAAATACTCCTGAGAGACCGATAGTGAACCAGTACCGTGAGGGAAAGGTGAAAAGAACCCCGAACAGGGGAGTGAAAAGAACCTGAAACCGTGTGCTTACAAGCGGTTGGAGCGGAGAGATTCCGTGACAGCGTGCCTTTTGCATAATGAGCCTACGAGTTACTCTTTACTGGCAAGGTTAAGCGGTTAAGCCGCGCAGCCGCAGCGAAAGCGAGTCTGAACAGGGCGTATAGTCAGTAGAGGTAGACGCGAAACCTTGTGATCTACCCTTGGGCAGGTTGAAGTTGCGGTAACACGTAATGGAGGACCGAACCGATAAACGTTGAAAAGTTTCCGGATGACCTGAGGGTAGGGGTGAAAGGCCAATCAAACTGGGAAATAGCTCGTACTCCCCGAAATGTTTTTAGGAACAGCGTCGGCATAGAGTCTTGTAGAGGTAGAGCTACCGATTGGGTGCGGGGGAGTCAAATCCTACCAAATCCAGACGAACTCCGAATGCTACGAAGATATGGCCGGCAGTGAGGCTTTGGGTGCTAAGGTCCAAGGCCGAGAGGGAAAGAACCCAGACCATCAGCTAAGGTCCCTAAATATAGTCTAAGTTGAACTAACGAGGTCCGGTTGCCCAGACAGCTAGGATGTTGGCTTGGAAGCAGCCATTCATTTAAAGAGTGCGTAACAGCTCACTAGTCGAGCGACCGGGCGTGGATAATAAACGGGCATCAAGATTATTACCGAAGCTATGGATTCATACATTTATATGTATGTCTGGTAGGGGAGCATTCCAGCGCCGGGGAAGCAGCATGGCAATGTGCTGTGGAGGTTCTGGAAAAGCAAATGTAGGCATAAGTAACGATAAGGCGGGTGGGAAACCCGCCCACCGAAAGACTAAGGTTTCCTGATCAACGCTAATCGGATCAGGGTTAGTCGGGGCCTAAGGCGCATCCGAAGGGAGCAAGCCGATGGACAACTGGTTAATATTCCAGTACTTTTCTTAACTGCGATGTGGTGACGGAGTAGTGACACTGCCGCGGACTGACGGAATAGTCCGTTAAAGGGCGTAGGTATACATTCGGTAGGCAAATCCGCTGAGTGTGCTGAACCCCAATAGTACTGCAAAGCTTCGGCGGCGCAGATAGAGCAGGTAATCAGACTTCCAAGAAAACCCGCTAAGCTTCAGGTTAAGAAAACCCGTACCGCAAACCGACACAGGTAGTCGAGGAGAGGATCCTAAGGTGCTCGAGTGAATCATGGCTAAGGAACTCGGCAAAATGGCCCTGTAACTTCGGGAGAAGGGGCGCTTCCTCCAGCGATGGAGAAGCCGCAGTGAAAAGGCCCAGGCGACTGTTTAGCAAAAACATATGGCTTTGCAAAATCGAAAGATGAGGTATAAGGCCTGACACCTGCCCGGTGCTGGAAGGTTAAGAGGGGATGTCATCGCAAGAGAAGCATTGAATCGAAGCCCCAGTAAACGGCGGCCGTAACTATAACGGTCCTAAGGTAGCGAAATTCCTTGTCGGGTAAGTTCCGACCTGCACGAATGGTGTAACGATCTGGGCGCTGTCTCAGCCATGAGCTCGGTGAAATTGTGGTATCGGTGAAGACGCCGATTACCCGCAACGGGACGGAAAGACCCCATGCACCTTCACTATAGCTTAACATTGAAATTGGGTACAGGATGTGTAGGATAGGCGGGAGATGTTGAAGCGGGTTCGCCAGGATCCGTGGAATCAACCTTGAAATACCGCCCTTTCTGTATCCGGTTTCTAACCCGGTTATGCCGGGGACATTGTTTGGTGGGTAGTTTGACTGGGGTGGTCGCCTCCAAAAAGGTAACGGAGGCTTTCAAAGGTAAGCTCAGTACGCTTGGTAACCGTACGCGGAGTGCAATGGCATAAGCTTGCTTGACTGTGAGACCTACAAGTCGACCAGGGTCGAAAGACGGACATAGTGATCCGGTGGTTCTGTATGGAAGGGCCATCGCTCAAAGGATAAAAGGTACGCTGGGGATAACAGGCTGATCTCCCCCAAGAGCTCATATCGACGGGGAGGTTTGGCACCTCGATGTCGGCTCGTCACATCCTGGGGCTGGAGAAGGTCCCAAGGGTTGGGCTGTTCGCCCATTAAAGTGGCACGCGAGCTGGGTTCAGAACGTCGCGAGACAGTTCGGTCCCTATCTGTTGTGGGCGTTGGAAGTTTGAGTGGATCTGACCTTAGTACGAGAGGACCGGGTTGGACTGACCGCTGGTGAACCTGTTATGCCGCCAGGTGTACCGCAGGGTAGCTACGTCGGGAATAGATAAGCGCTGAAAGCATCTAAGTGCGAAACTAGCCACGAGATGAGACTTCCTCATAAGGGCCGTAGGAGATGACTACGTCGATAGGCTATAGGTGTAGAGGTGGAAACACCACAGCCGAGTAGTACTAATATCCCGAAGCTTTCCAGGCGGATAGTTGCTGTTGTTTTCTCGAATGTATTTCTTTCTTTCGATAGTCATTAGATTAGATATCGGTATTTAGATATTAGTGATTAGACCACGGTCTAAATACTCAGTACTTAATACTAACTACTAATAAAGATCTTCAGGTGCCTATATCGGCGGTGTCTACCTCTTCCCATTCCGAACAGAGAAGTCAAGCCCGCCAGAGCCGATGGTATTGCCGTAACAGGTGGGAGAGTAGGTCGGTGCCTTTTTTTATACAGAGCCCTTGCTGGAAACAGCAAGGGCTTTTTTTTTTGCCCCTGTATTTATTAACCCGGAAGTCCCGGTGTACCGGGCACTAAAATCAGAATCTGTAAGCTATGAAGTTAAATAGCTATACGAACTTCCTTGTTATATTTGTTATCTTTGTATCTGCAATGGCTACACAACTAGATAATGGTATTAAGCCGTATAATCATTACGGGGCATACTTGAAAGAAAAATATAATGGACAAAGGGTTTTTAAAGTTATCGTAGACGGTAATTTTACCTGTCCTAATCGTGATGGTAGTAAAGGGTACGGAGGATGTACTTATTGCAATGTAGATTCGTTCACACCTGATACAGCGCGTAAAGTTCCTTCCATAAGAGAACAGGTGGAAAATGGCATAGCCCGCGCTCGGAATAGTTACGGCGCTGAGAAGTTTATTATTTATTTCCAACCTAATACAAATACGTACGCACCTGCGCATATGCTAAAAATGCTCTACGACGAAGCATTAAGTATAGATCCGGAAAATACATTAGGCCTATCCGTGGGGACACGTCCAGATTGCCTCGATTTTGAAAAGATCGCACTTTTGGAAAGTTATTCAGATCGGTATGATGTAGATTTGGAGATGGGAATGGAGTCTATCTATAATGAGACACTAAATAAAATCAATAGGGGCTGTTCGCATGAGGAGTTTACAAATATCATGGGGCTGCTTCAAAATTCGCCATTGGAGATCTGTGTACACACGATCTTCGGTTTTCCTTGGGAAACGGAGGAAATGATGTTACGATATGCCGCTGAAATTAATAAGCATCCTCAAATTAAATTTGTAAAATTACATCATTTGCATATTGTGGAGGGCTCGATTATGGGAGCAAAATATAAGAAAGAACCCTTTAAATTGTTTTCGATTGAGGAATACACAATATTCTTATCTAAATTCATACCGCTGTTAAGACCAGATATAGTGGTTCAACGTATCTTTGGAATTGCCGATAAGGAATTACTTATTGCGCCTAATTGGGGGTTTCCGAAATCTAAAATTCAAACTTATATTGATAAAGGATTAGAGGCTAGGGGCGTTGTTCAAGGAAGTTTATTTAGCCCCTGACTGAGTGGTTCGAGAGACGGCATCTATTAATAACAAAAGCGTCTGTTTCTATATATTTGGCGGAGACAAAATATAGGAACAGACGCTCTCTTATTTATTTACAATCGTAGCTAAGTCTGCTGGAGAATAATTGACAGATTTTAAGGTTTTATGATCTCCTTCTCTGAAAACTAAATATAGTCCGTCTACTTCCTTATAATAGCTGTCTACACCTTTTGTTTTATAATGAGCTTGTGTAGCTTTTGCTTCATGCTCGTCTTTACAAGCCTTACTCATGTTAGATCGCTGAACCTCTTCAAATAGTGCATTGAATTTATCTTTAAGGCCAAATTCCAGCACCGCCCCGGATAATACGTATTGAATATCACATAAGGCATCTGCGATTTCCACAAGGTCTTTAGCTTGAATTGCTTCTTCTAATTCTTTAAGTTCTTCTGCAATTAAGGCTACGCGTAGGTTACACCGTGCTTCTGAAGGGATTGTGGGTGTATCTAATATGGGATGCTGAAATGTCTTATGAAATTCGGCTACGGAGGTAAGTGTTTTTGGATCTGTCATATTGTTTAATTTTTGCTAAAATACGAAATATCCACGATTGCAAAACACAAACACGAATGAAAATAATCTGGATATCCAATATTACATTTAAAAGAAATATTATTTACATATGAAAAGTCATGACAATAAAAAAGGTGCATTCTAAAATGCACCTCTGTTCGATTATTTGATCAAGTGTTTTAATTGAATTAATTCTCTCTCTTCCAGATATCTCCATCGTCCACGAGGAAGATCTTTCTTCGTTAAGTTCGCATACACTACTCTATCCAGTTTTATAACTTCATAGCCCAGTGATTCGAAAATGCGTCTTACGATACGATTTTTTCCAGAATGAATTTGGATACCGACTTCACGTTTGCTTGCTCCTTGTACATAGCTGATATCGTCAGGTTTGATAATACCATCTTCCAATTCTATGCCAAATTCAATCTTATTGAAATCTCCTTGGGTTAGGTTTTTGTCTAACTCAATGTTGTAGATCTTACTAATATTATTGCGTGGGTGCGAAAGTTTTTCTGCAAGACTACCATCATTCGTTAAAAGCAATAAGCCAGTAGTGTTTCGGTCAAGACGACCGACAGGATAGATTCGCTCCTTAGTTGCTTTGGAAACCAACTGCATTACCGTCTTACGTTCTTGCGGATCATCTGTGGTCGTGATATAGTCTTTTGGTTTATTAAGTAGTACATAGACCATTTTTTCACGCTTAAGACGCTCATTGTTGTAACGTACTTCGTCTTTTGCAGGATCTACTTTTGTTCCCAATTCTGTAACGACTTCGCCATTTACAGAGATGACTCCTGCTTCAATTAGTTCATCGGCTTTACGACGTGAACAAATTCCTGAATTTGAGATGTATCTATTTAGACGAATTGTGCCATCGTCCTCATTTGTACGTGATGCTGGCCTTTTCGCAGGAGAGAATTTTCGTTTCCCTGGGATTTTATATCTGTCTTCTTTATCTTCTGAATTTTCGAAGCCTTTTGATTCTTCTTTAGCGTCAATTCTCTTTTCATAAGGGCGTTCAGAGAATTTTCTGCCAGAAGGGGATGTCCTTCCTTCATTTCTTGAAGAAGGTCCAAAGCTTCTTGGTCTTCCCCCTTTATCATCGAATTTCTTTTCGAAAGACTTACCGGGTGCTTTACCTCCCCTCGGTCTATCTTCTCTATCGTCAGATTTCTTTTCAAAAGGTCTTCCCGTTCCTTTTCTAGGAGAGAATCTTTTGTCATCTGTTTTTGAAAACGATTTGAAATTACCCGGTTTATCTTCTTTGTGCTCAAATCCTTTCTCCCCTTTATCTTCAAATTTCTTTGTGAAAGGTTTTCCAGATCTTTTAGTGTGAGAGAAAGCGCTTTTATCATCGCTTCCGGAAGAAAATTTAGTGTACGAATCACCTTTGGTGTTGGTACTTCTTTTGCCTTGACTACCCTTTGATTTGAAACTTTCTGAGTTGTTTCTTTGTTTTTTGGAGTTGTCATCGCGACTGTTCCTTTGATTTTTGAAAGGCATATTTTTAATAAAATTGAACTGCAAAGTTACTCAAATTATTGATAAAATTTTTAATTTTTTTTTGTTGGAATCATGACTTCCGTGACGCAGTTAAAGGAGTTTTCTGACGCGCTAAAGATAGGCGAACTTATAAGTGTTTGTTTTTTAACTAAATAGTGTGTACATTTGCCAGTTCAAATTTGTACCAAGCTATTCCTTGATCGATTTTATCGTGGATAGGATGGCAGTAAGGGAGTGAATGATTAGAAAGAAAGTATTATGTAGTAGTGTGATTTTGTCGGCAATGTTATTGTCGAAATTATACTCAAACCCACAGACGGAATCTATAGAAGATCCATACAAGCAAAAATTAATTGCTTATGCGGTGAGCAAAGTCAAAGAAAGGGATAGCTCACCGGAAAAACAATTAGAGGCTTACTATAAAACCATAACATTCGCAGATGAATGCCCCCCAATGGAAAATAGCTTTGTTAAACACAAACTCAGTAGATACCTCTCAAATTTCTCCTTCAAAAAGCAACAATCTTATTATTTGCATGAAAAGGCGGCTAAACATTTACCAAGTATCTCGAAGATCTTAAGATCACACGGTATTCCAGAGGATTTTAAGTATATTCCTCTGGTAGAAAGTGGTTTGGATGCGGGTGTCAGGTCTCATAAAGGTGCGGGTGGTTATTGGCAATTCATGCCTCAGACAGCGAGGTTGTTTGGATTGAAGGTAAATTCAAAAGTAGATGAACGATTGAACCTAGTGAAATCTACTCATGCTGCGGCCCGTTACCTAAAATATCTTTACAGTGAATTTGGTGATTGGACCTTGGTGGCAGCTGCTTATAATGTTGGAGGAGGAAGTTTAAAGTCTTCATTGCGTCGTCAGGGAGTTGATAACTACTATGAATTACGTCTTAACTCGGAAACAGCAACATATGTATATAAATTAATTTCTGTTAAAGAGATTATTGAGAATCCAGAAAAATACGGTTACAACGAGAGTCTTCGTATTTCAAAAGGATAAATTTAAAATAATTGAATTCCAAAAAAGGCTTAGATATGTTTCTAAGCCCTTTTTATGACCAATCTAGAACTGCTAAAACTGTAATGATGGTGATGTTTTAAAGGATATCTATCGTTATGTTATGCAATTTCTCATCTTTTACTTCCGAAGTAAAAGATGAACAACGCAGTTAGAGGGGTTTAATTATGACAACAAGATTGTCCGTTATTTCGGAATCGTAACACTTGTCTGGGATTTTATTGATATAGGGCAGATTTAAAGGATATACCCTGTCTTGGCCCGCAATCCAAATACAGAAGGCGGCATTAATTTCATGTAATTACATTAGTTTTCGCTTAATGATATACTTGTATCTTAGGTATAATAGTAAAGATGAAGTCAGCAACCCTAATGTCAATCCGTACCACACTCCTTGTATACCCCAGCCTAGATTAAGTCCCATAAAGTATCCTGCTGGTAACCCTATAATCCAATAAGCGATAAACGTAAACAATGTGGGAATATTTACATCTCCCATGCCTCGTAAAATCCCTAATCCCACTACCTGTGTTCCGTCAAATAGCTGAAATAGTCCCGCAATAATTAATAACTGAGCTGAAAGCTGGATTACGGCTACGTCGGTAGTGATTAGATGGGGTAAATATTGGTTAAACACAGCGAATAATATTGCCGTAAAAACCATGAAGATCAAAACTAGGTGATATGATACATGGGCAAATTTTTGTAGCCTATAGTACTTGTTGTTTCCAAAGCTGTTGCCTGTTTTAATTGTCGCTGCAGCGGCGATGCCGCTGGCCATCATATAAGTCATTGCGGCTAACGTGATCGCTACCTGATGAGAAGCTTGTTCTAATGCGCCAATCTGACCTGCAATTACAGAGGCTGCCGCGAAAGCACCGATTTCGAATACATATTGCATGGCAACGGGGGTTCCAATGCGCAATATGTTTTTAATTCTTTGCCATTGTATAAAGAGCAGGTTAAATTTTATCAGGTATGATTTAAAAGGTTTTGCACGCAACACATACGTCATCATGACTATCATCATCAATATGCGATCAATTAAGGTTGCTAATCCTACACCCCGAATTCCCATAGGTTCGAAACCAAACATTCCTTTTACTAATACAATTGCAATTACCACATTTAACACATTTCCCCAAATGGTAATATTCATCGCTTGTTTCGTAAACCCTAATCCCTCTGCGAATTGTTTGAATGTATTGAACACCATTAATGGCCAAATGGACAAACTCAATAAAAACAAATACGGTTTGGCTTCTTTTACGACCTGTGGATCCTGGTCCGCATAGTCCATTGCTACCATAGAACCAAAGTATACGAAGCAGAATAAAATTATACCTGTAAAAAAGTTTATCCAAAAGCTGTTGGAAAGTAATTTAGCACATTCTTCTTTATTTGTTTTGCCATTTTCCTGTGCTATTAACGGAGTTAATCCGTATGCAATACCCAACCCGATTACAAGTACAACCATAAAAAAGGAATGGGACAGAGAGACTGCTGCTAAAGGAATGCGACCAGCAAAGTGTCCTACTATCATCGTATCCGCAGTTTGAACTAAGGTGTGCCCCAGTTGTGATATGACCACGGGGCCCGCTAAAGCCATAGTACTTAGATAATAATTTTTATTTGCCTTAAGACTTGATAACATCATCTGTAAATTAGCCTGCAAAGCTACGAAAGATATATCTGCAAATTAGGATACCTATTAATAAGTTTTTATGTCTAAATATTTACAGTAAATTATTGGGTAAAATAAATAATACGCTTACCTTAGCCTTATTAAATTGTAATTAAAGTATGACCACGTTAGCATTTTTAAATATTGGTACACAGGAGATGATGTTAATAGTAATTGTTGTTTTACTATTGTTTGGAGGAAAGAAATTACCGGAATTGGCGCGGGGATTAGGAAAAGGAATCCGCGAATTTAAAGACGCTTCTGAAGGGATTAAAAGAGAGATTTCGGATCAGATAAATAACTTTGAAAAGGATTTGGACGTAACGATAGAGGATAAAGATACTGCCCCACAAAAAACGGAGGATACTTCGACTTTTTCTGAGGACGTTGAGAATTCTAATGTAATAGATGAACAAGAAACACCTGTTGCTGAAAAGAAATTTCCAGAATTCACTAAACCAGAAAATACGTATCAACATGATCCAGGAGCTCATCCTGTAGATGAATCGGAGTATTATAAATATGGCTATAACGATGACTTTGCCAACCAAAATGCTACAGAAGATAACGGTGAGACAACAGGTACTGTAAATAATTCGGATCCGAAAGATGATTCGATAAAAAACGCATAAGAAATAACGAATTTTAAAAAAATATATTAAAGCTGTTGACGTATTACCGTCAACGGCTTTATTTTTCAATAGCGATCTACTAAAATTTTATGTTACACGAAATTATTATTTCGAAAGAATTGGCACTTACTACCAAACAAGTAAGCATTGCAATTGCATTATTAGATGAAGGAGCCACCATACCATTTATTTCTCGTTATCGTAAAGAATTAACAGGGAGTTTGGATGAGGTTCAGGTCACGTCGATTCGTGATCGTATTCAGCAATTAAGAGATTTGGATAAGCGTAAAGACGCGGTTTTGAAATCTATAACAGATCAAGGAAAATTTACGTCTGAACTTGAAGAACAGGTTAGATCTGCAGAAACGATGTCTGCTTTAGAAGATATCTATCTTCCGTACAAACCGAAGCGTAAAACTCGGGCCTCTACAGCACGTGAAAAAGGGTTGCAACCTCTAGCAGATTTTCTTTTAGAACAAACTTCACATGAAGTTGATGATCAAGCTAAGAACTTTATCAATGTAGAGAAAGGCGTTTCTTCATTAGAGGAGGCACTGGCAGGTGCAAGAGATATTATAGCTGAAACAGTAGCCGAAGATGCGGAGGTACGTGCACGTACGCGTAGAGAGTTTTTAGAAAAAGGTATATTTGTTTCGCGCGTGATACCAGGGAAAGAGGAAGCCGCACTGAAATATAAAGATTATTATGAGTGGTCAGAATCACTCAAAGAAGCGCCTTCGCATCGTGTACTGGCGATGCGACGAGGAGAGAAGGAAGAATTTTTATACTTAGACATTGAAGTGTCGGAAGATTGCATGCTTCCGTTAATTGATTCTTTATATATTAAGGAAAATAACGAAGCAGCGAAACAGGTTCGACTGGCAATAATAGACGGGTATAAGCGGTTATTAAAGCCCTCTATGGAGACTGAGATTCGTGTGCTGACCCGTCAAAAAGCAGACGAGGACGCGATAAAAGTTTTTGCGGACAATGTAAGACAACTGCTGTTGGCGGCTCCCCTGGGACAAAGAAGACTATTGGCAATTGATCCTGGGTTTCGTACGGGATGTAAAACTGTCGTATTGGATGCACAAGGCAATCTACTGGAAAATACGGCCATATTCCCGCATACCGGCGCTGGGGCAGCGGCAGAAGCCGAAAAGACTGTTAAATATTTGGTTTCCAAATACGATGTAGAAGCTATTGCTATAGGCAATGGAACAGCAGGACGCGAAACGGAAGATTTTGTCCGCAAATTGGAATTGAAAAATGTAATGCTTGTGATGGTCAATGAATCTGGCGCCTCGATATATTCGGCTTCGGAGACAGCGCGTGAGGAGTTTCCAGATCACGATATCACAGTACGTGGAGCTGTTTCCATCGGTCGTAGATTGATGGACCCATTGGCCGAATTGGTGAAAATAGACCCTAAATCTATCGGAGTAGGACAGTATCAACATGACGTTGATCAGCATAAATTACAATCTGCCTTGGATGATACGGTCATGTCTTGTGTGAATGCTGTTGGTGTGGAATTAAATACGGCATCGAAGCAAATATTGTCTTATATTTCCGGGCTAGGACCTTCTTTAGCGCAACAAATTGTTAATTATCGTAAGGAAAATGGTCCGTTTAGCTCGCGAAGGGAATTGAAGAAGGTACCTCGATTAGGTGACAAAGCTTTCGAGCAGGCAGCCGGGTTTTTACGCATACGGAATGCAAATCATCCGCTCGACGCGTCTGCGGTGCATCCAGAAAGATATGCGCTGGTAGAACAGATGGCAAAGGACTTGGGTGTTGAAGTAAGCGATTTAATGAAGGATGAGAAAGTGAGAAAGCGGATTAATTTGAAAGCATATATAACAGATGAAGTAGGATTACCTACTTTAAATGATATATTGATGGAGCTGACAAAACCAGGGTTAGATCCGAGGGAACAATTTGAAACATTTTCTTTTACGGATGGAGTGAACAGGATTAGCGACCTACGTACAGGTATGAAGCTACCTGGTATTGTTACTAATATTACCAACTTCGGCGCTTTTGTCGATATTGGCGTACATCAAGATGGTTTGGTACACCTAAGCCAATTGTCCAATCGTTTCGTGTCTGATCCGCATGAAATCGTCAAAGTACAACAACATGTTATGGTAACGGTTACCGAAGTGGATGAAAAACGTAATCGTATAGGACTTTCCATGAAAACCACAGAGGAGGTTGTGCCTCGGAAAAAGAATGAAAATCCTCGCGGAAATTCAGGTAAAATCCAAGAGGCAGATATGGGAGCTAAGCTAGCGGCACTTGCTAGCAAGTTCAAATAGCAAAAAAGGTCGATTCAAAAATTCGACCTTTTTTGCTATCTTTATTTTATGACTTTAGAAGAATTCAAAGAAACACTTACACATCCGCTTCCTCCTGAAAATAGTTCTGTGCAGATTAAAGCGCTTTGGCATGACGCCAAAGGTGACTGGAAAGTAGCTCATGATTTAATTGATCATTTGGAGGATTCGACATCAGCGCATGTGCATGCTTATTTACATCGTGTAGAAGGAGACTTGTGGAATGCGCGCTATTGGTATAAAAAAGCTGGCCAACCCGAGTTCAATGGAACACTTGTAGAAGAATGGGAACACTTGTTTGCTCTTTTAAATCAGTAGGCCGTCATAGAGCTGCTAAAAAAAGCAGTTACGGATTATTTTCCTTGTCCGAGTATGAAGGAATGGTTTTTTTTGGCTTGTCTTCTTTTTTGTCGCCCCAGTACCAAAGCTTACGCCAGAATTCTTGCATGGAATTAAATTCCTGTCTATAGACTAGACCTAACGCGCTGATATACTCAGCGTCATTTGCACGGATTAAAAAATTGCGGGTATAAGGTCGGTTGTATGCTCTAAGCAAAAGATTTCCGTCTTTACGTAAACGGTATGTGAGCTCGGCATCAGTAGCGACCCCTTCACTGAAAAAAGTAAGGTCTGTTGCTTGGTAATTACGACGATCCGTAATCCCTCCCGTCAAGACAAGTCGATCATTTAATAGACGTACTGATGCGGAAGCGTCATTTAGGGAACGAATATTTAGATCAAAAAAATTAACGTTTAATGATTGAGAAATAATGTTATTGAGTTGATTAAAAGCAATTTCGGTTCCTGCTGACAATAAAGTGTTATTTACCTCACGGCCAACATCATTGGTAGAACTCGGCGTAAAACTCCGACGTACAATCAAACTCAGCGCCTGCTGATTAACATTATTTACATCGCTCAGGTAACTTTGCAATTGATCCTTAATGTAGGGGTTTTGCGGAAAATTCAAGTCAAAAGTAATATCAGGTTGTTGTAACGTCCCTTTGATAATCATGTCGGCTTGTGCAAGTACGCGTTCATCTTCCCCAGAACGTCCTGCAGCATTGTATAGCGGACCAACAGCAGTTCGCTGTTGATATATCGCATTTAGATTAATGACGGCCTCCCTCGGATTACCTGTCCAGCGAACGGTTCCACCTTCTTTAATATCAAAGTATTTATTGATAAAATCTTGAGCTGTAAAATGAAATTTTCCCGAATTAACGACATAGTCACCAAACATTTCAAAATCTCCTAAACTAGAAATCCGTAAGGTAACTTCGCCCGTGCCGCTTCCTTTGAGTGAGCCTAGATCTGTTTGTAGGTTGAGTTCTGCTTCGGGAGTAAGCTCTAGATCCATATTCATCGTCAGACCCGTAAATAAGTTTTTGGCTCCTTTCTTATTATTTTCAGTTGTATCAGGGCCAATGAAATAAATGAAGTCACTTTCTGCGATAGTCATCGCGCTGTTAAAAGGTATAGTAAGCACCGTGTTCGCTTCAGACTTAGCGTCGATGTCGATGTCGATCGCTGAAGTGAAGCCTTTAAATCGAAATTTTCCTGTGGCGTACGCGGTACCATAATACAGGTTATTGTCCTTGTAGTTGGTGTTCAAGATCATGAAATTATTTCCCGCCACATCGACGTCAATGTAAGGATTGACCAGTGTCGCTAAGTCTATAATTCCATTAGCCGTTGCAGTATTTCCTTTAGCATCAAAGAGTTTTAGATTTTGAAGCATGACTGCATTGTTTTGTACCATTGCAGGTTGATTTTCTACCCGATAATGTGTCTTTAGATAGTTCACCGTAAATTCTGCGTTGCTGAAACGCCCAATACCGCTTATTTTAGGATTCTGGAAGGTACCTATGATGCTTACATCGGCGTTTGCTTTACCTTTCAGATCTGAGACAAGATTCTTTAAAAAAGGTTGGAAAATAATCAAATCTGTTTCATTTAAATTTCCTTTAAGGCTCAACGGTTCGTCTTCATTCGTTAGGTCATAATTTCCTTGTACGCTTATGCCTCGGTTTTGAGCATCTACTAATTTTAGATCTACGTTTGCTAAGCCATTTTCAGGATTAAAGTCAGCAATCAAATTCAGCTGTCCAATAGGGATGTCATTATAAATAATAGGGGTTGTCTGTATATTCCCAGCAACAAACGGTTGTTTGAAAATAGAATTTATTTCCATTTCCCCATTCATAAAGCCCCGTAATTGGATTCCTATCGGGTTAGTTAAACCATTCAAAGATGTTAAACTGAAGTTATCGAAGAGAACGTTCAGTTTGTCATTTTCATCGGAGATAATGCCATCCAGCTTTACACGTTGTCTTGCTTGGCTTAATAATAAATTGTTAATGTAGATTTTTCCTTTTGAAACGCGAAGTTGCGTATCATCATTTAAAAACCAATTTTCTCTATTAATCAGGATAGTAGACGGATTAAATTGGATAAAAGCCGGCTTGTTGTGCGCGAAATGTATATTGCCATTTAGGTTGAGATAGTTGGTCGCCTGTTTTTCCGACATCTCAATATTAAAATGTAAGCTGTCATTGGCTAATACATTTTTGATAGAAATGTGATTGATGTAGGCACTATCTGAAAAATTCAGTTTGTCAGCGGTAACATTTAATGAAAAAGCACCTTCATCCGCATTTTCGGCAATCGCCAAATTAGTTACTTTTATTCCCTTATAGGTCAAGGAAGGACTAAATCCGGTAAACTTAGCCGTGTAATTGGTTGTAGAGAATGATGCTTTCAAATGGGCTCCATCATCTAATGTGAGTGACGGGTCTAATAAAGCGGCCACGGGTTCAAAGGATTTAATATTCAATTCTAAATCGAAATTTTGTGGATTGAAGGGTTTAACTTCGATACCTATAGCTGGAGCATATCGCATGGCTAATGATCTGAAATAGGCTCCAATTGTATTGAGATCAATGTTGCCTTGCATTTTAGCGTCTACAACGTCCGAATTTAACGTCAGCAACCGATCCTGTTGATCGCCTTCTGCACTGAAATGTAATTCAGTGATGTTGAAATAACCTCGGGTCGTCGTCATTTGGATACTATCCGCATTTAGACCACCAATAAGATTATTTAACGCATTTCCTGATAAATTTGTTTTCAGATTAGCATGATGTATAATGATGCTATCTTTAGTGACCCAATTTAATTTGTTTAATGCAGCGAAGTTAATTTTTCCATCTAATTGGTAAGTAGGATTTTGGGAATTTAGATCAATGTCACTCGCATAAACTAACTGCAGGTTTTCATCGTCTATATTCCCTTCTACGTGCAAAATTTTATCCTTGATACTACCGCGGAGGGCTATTAAATCATAATTGTAGTTTTTAATAGTGGTGTTCTGGATATTTCCGTCAATCGCTAATACCAAATCATTTAGTAGCAATCCTGATCCCTCGTAACTGAGATCTAGTCCGGTGTTCTCGATGACCTCCGTATTAATCAATTTTCCTATTTGAAAGTTTTTGGATTGGACATGACCACTATAACTGAGCCTATTTTTTATCCTAATCTTACTCGTGGTTCTCAGCTCCCCTAAAGCAGTTTGAAACATTCCATTAACCAAAAAATCATTATAACGTCCATGAAATTTGCCTTGAAAAACTACGGTATTAAAACGGTGTACTTGTTCAGGCAGTTTGAATGTCTTGCTGTTTGCTAGAAGAGGAACCAGATACTCAATATCGTTGGGATGTGTATGTAATTTATCTAAATCAAAATCAAATAGTGTGTGCTCGATATAGGGTAGCCCGTTGATCGTAAAGTTACCAATCAGCTCTGTGTGTTTCGATGTCTTTAATTGTACTTCTTCTGCTCGAATATGTGCGACGGTTCCCGATAGGGTAGCCTTTGTGATATCCGTTTGAAAGATTACATTCTTCATGGACGGTGCAAAAAATTCGATGTCGCGGGAATCTACATTGGAGTTCGTTAATCGGCTAGTCACATGAACTTTATTGATGAAGTCTTGAAAATCGTTTATGCTTTCGTATTCAAAAAGTAAATAGTCCCGTAGTTCGGAATTGTTGGTTACCAGATGAAATTCCTTAAATTCCATTTTTTTGTCCGAATAACTGGCATCAGTGCTTAACTTTTGGAGGTGTAATCCAGATTTTTCTTTAAACGTTAGATTGGAAATAGTTGAAGCTATACGTAAAGAGTCGAATTTGATATTATTGAATACGCCTGAAAGGTGCGTAATATCCAAATCCGAAAAATCTACGCCTCGATTGTGGTGCTTAACACGATGATTAACCAATCTGATATGATTATTTTCGAGCACGACTTTGTCGAGCGACAATTTGAATTTCTCTTTTGAAGAAGTTCTTAATTGTTTATCTTTTGGAGAAAAGTAGGCGATGACTTTACTGAAGTTAGTACTGTCTTCATAAATCTGAAAATCGACGTGGGCATTTTTTAGTTTTATCGCTTCAATTCTAATCTTCTTGTTAAAGAATTCGTGCAGAGCCAAGTGCGCATTTAAGCTTTCGACATAAATAATTCGATTGCCTTTATTGTCGAGTAACTCGAATTCCTGTAATTGTATCGCGCTGAAAGGTTTGAAATAAACACGTTGTAAACGAATTTCGCTATCCAGTTGCTCCGATAAATAAGCCGCTACTTTTTTAGAAGCGTAGGTTTGTACAGCAGAAAACTGAAGTGAAAATAACGCCAAAATTACCAGTAGAAATATACTAGTAAGCGTAATCAGCGTTATTTTAAGTATTTTTTTGATATTTTTGTAATCTAAAAATCTTTTGTCCTCAAATGGCTATCATCCTTGGAATAGAATCTTCATGTGACGAAACTTCAGCTTCTATATGTATAGACGGTGAAATTAAGTCAAATATTATTGCTGGTCAAGCAATTCACTCAAAATATGGTGGCGTCGTGCCAGAGTTAGCTTCTCGTGCGCATCAACAAAATATTATTCCCACGGTCGACCAAGCCATTCAGCAGGCCAAAATTACAAAAAAAGATGTAGATGCAGTAGCATTTACTAGAGGTCCGGGTTTGTTGGGCTCACTTTTAGTGGGTACTTCTTTTGCGAAATCATTTGCGTTGGCCCGTCAGATTCCCCTGATTGAAGTCAATCACATGCAGGCCCATATTTTGGCACATTTTATTGATGATCCGAAACCAAATTTTCCTTTTTTATGCCTTACTGTTTCCGGTGGGCATACACAAATCGTGTTGGTCAAAGACTATTTTGATATGGAACTATTAGGACAAACCTTGGACGACGCTGCTGGAGAAGCTTTTGATAAAACAGCTAAGATCTTGACATTGCCGTACCCTGGAGGGCCATTGATTGATAAGTACGCTCAATTGGGAGATCCTAATGCCTTTTCTTTGCCAGAACCACAAATTACTGGTCTGAATTTTAGCTTTTCGGGACTAAAAACAGCGATATTATATCTGGTACAAGCTAAAATGAAAGAGAATCCCCAATTTTTAACGCAACATCTAAATGATGTATGTGCTTCGGTGCAAAGTCGTATTGTTTCTGTTCTTTTGAATAAATTGAAGAAGGCAGCGAAACAAACAGGTGTAAAAGACATTGCTATTGCCGGTGGCGTATCTGCCAATTCAGGATTGCGAAGTGCGCTGATTGAAATGGGCGAACAGTATAAATGGCGTGTCTTTATTCCGAAGTTTGAATATTGTACGGATAATGCTGCTATGATTGCTATTGCCGGCTATCAGAAATACCTTAAACAGGATTTCGTGGGACAGGATATTACGCCTCTCGCTCGTATGCATGTATAGATCATTCATCTCGTAGATAAAGGCAACCTTATCTAAGTTTCGATAAATTTTTTTGTGGAAAGTTATACGCTATTTCATCATAATAGAAAATAGAGTAATAACCTTAAAAACTTTCCCTTATGTTGTTTTCCAAATCAGATATTTATGCAAAAGAGTGGATGGATGTCATCTTTGCAGGACGTAATAAAGAATATGGAGCGTATGAGCTTCGTATTTTAGCTCCTAAAGCAACGAATTTGGCTCTCGGAGTTGTTGTTTTAGTTGTCGTTGGATTAAGTGGTATCGCTTATTCGTTTTCCAACAAGAGTAAAATGCCCAATAACCCGCCCCAAGAGGATATGGTAACTGTGACAATTGATAATACAGAATTACCGATAGAAATGGAACCACCTGTGGTGCCCGATCCTGTAGAGCAGGATGCTCCGAAGCAGGTTGCTCAGGATGTATCGTCTCAGGATCTAATCAAATTCACAGAGATCAATGCCACGGATGCTTCTCGGGTAACGGAAGATATGACGAGCACAGAGGATGTCATGGACAGGAAAAAATTACCTGCTAATATTACAATAGATGGTGTAAAAGGAGGGGAGCTGGTGCCGCGGGGTACATTTGGTAGTACAAAACGTGATGGCGCAGAAAGCGGTAGAGCCGTGGGTAGTCTAATTGGCGGCGATGACGGAGAAGGTAAACCTTTTATTTCAGTGGAGGTGATGCCTGAACCTCCCGGTGGGATGAAGGCATTTGTAAATTGGGTTGCTCAAAATTATGATTTCCCGCAATCTGCGGTAGACAACGGGGCAAAGGGTGTTATTCAGGTGTCGTTCGTCGTGGAAAAAGATGGGAGTTTATCTTCGTTTGAAGTCAAAAGGGATATGGGTTTCGGTACGGGGGACGCAGCCGTAAGGTTGTTGAAAAAAGCTAAAAAATGGAGTCCCGGCGTTCAGAATGGTCTACCCGTACGTGTAGCATACACGTTGCCTATACGTCTCAGCACAATCGATAACTAGCCGATTATTGCGAGTGAATTTATATCTAGGCCCTCAAAATTGACTTTTGAGGGTTTGTTCTATTTAAACTCCACGGTTAAATACACAGGTTTGCCATTGGTTCCTACTATCCAACTAGGTCCTTGTTTGACAATCTCGATTGCTTTTCTATCCAAATCTAAATTAGCTGATTTGCTAACGAGGATGTTCTCCGGTCTTCCATCGGCATTAATGGAAAACGTCAACGCGACAATACCTTTTCCTAAATTGACTTTTTTTGTTTCCGTACTTATATAAGTTTTAAATTCTTTCCAACCCGATGCCGGTTCACTTTTCAGAGGAGTTTTTCGCGCTGCAGTTATAACTACTTCTTCTACCTTGGCGTCGTCACGATTCAAAAAAATAGTTTGAGAAGAATTATCTGTAAGCACTTTTTCTTTTTCGTATCCCATAGCATTAATTTCTAAGGGTGCGTTTTTTCTACTCGCCAGATACACGAAATTGCCGGCGGAGTCTGTGCTGATAATGTTGTTATTCTCTATGTCTTTTATTTGAACATTTCCAATTGGGTTTCCCGATTGCTTGTCAAGTACCTGTCCTAAAATATAGTTGGATTGTGCGTCCAAATTCAGCCTCGATAGTGCTGCTCTATTGCTCGAAGAGCTCTTTCCAACATCCGCTACACGTATCCCATCAGCGCGCCCTTGTATTGGTTGGGGAACATTTGTCGCGATAACGTGTTCTTTGTTACTATCCAATAAGCCCTCACCAATTATGATTTCTTCTTTACTAGGACTGTTTTGTATCACGATAAGATTACCGGCTTTTGAAGATTTTAATGCTGCAACGCTATAAACAGGACTATCTCGAAGGGCTGTTTGACGTGGAAAAGGAACATTGGGAATGCCTTCTTTTTTAGTCGGTGTATAAGCTCTTGAGGCGACTTTATTCGGTTGTTGTTCCCTATGATCTAAATTTGTGTTTTTCGAGTCCGCTGAATGCGCGATAGCATTTTGATTGAGAACCTGTTGTTGTTCTGTTTTTTCAGCAGCAGCAGTATCTGCAGATTTGCTTATCGATGCAGTCGGCAGATTTAGCTCTTCGGGTGACTGTGCTATTCGTGTTTCTTTTGTTGAGAAACCATTATTCCAGATCAAATATCCTCCGAGGCCCAAAACTAATAATAATGAGGCTGCAAGAGATAGAGATTTCCACAGGAATAGACGTTTGTTATTCGATACATGGCTCCGTGCATGGATACGCTGTCTTAAATCGCTTAAATCTGAGGAGTAATTATGGAGTTGTTCCTGTTCCATTCCCAACAGTATATCCATTAGCATCTCATCCTCCTGGACAGCACGTTCAAGCTCAAACATCTCTCGCGGACTTAGCTCTCCATTTACATATTTTCTTATGTAATTGATATCTGGATTAATCTTGCTCATGATTCCTTTCCATACAATTTTTTAAATTCCGCTTACCATTTTGGATATAACTTTTTACATCATTCATGCTATAGCCTGTTATATCTACCACTTCCTTGTAGGATTTTTCGTTGATGAAAAATAGATCTACACTAATCCGTTGTTTCTCTGGTAACTTATCTATACAACGCTCTAATTGAGACAATCGTTCTTCCTTCTCCGTGTAATTTTCTTCCTGATGCAGAAAAGCAGCAAATTCCACAAAATTATCTACCGGAATTTCATAATTATTTTTTGTGCTTCGCAATGTCATCAGACAATGATTTTTGCTAACAACGTATAGCCATTTGGCAAATTCTTTGATTTCCTGTTTGTTTACTTTGGTTATAAGTTCTTCAAAAATCTGCATTACGGCATCTTTACTTTGTTCGCTGTCTTTAAAATAGCGCAGGCATACATAATATACCATCTCGGTATGTCGTTGGTATAATTCTCCTAAAAATTTTAAGTCACCGGTGGTGCGATAATTCTCTAAAAGAGAACTGTCGTCAGTAGCTGAGATTTGTGATGAATTGAACAACTTCATAATCAGGGCTCAAAATAATTTTTTTTTCTCATTTATGGAAATTTATGTTTCGCTGCATCCCTTGTCAAAATTTATAAATCATGAAAGCTTTAATATCATCTATTCTTTTGATTTTTACCATAGTGGCCGGAAATCATGTTCACGCAAAGACTATAACAGGTAAAATTGTTGATGACACGAAGGTGCCGATTGCCGGCGTGGAGGTGCGTAATACGACTAAAAAGATAAATACCTTATCGGATCAAAGTGGTATTTATAACATTGAAGCGGGGGAGGGTGATGAATTGACGTTTAATTGCGTTGGTTATGTTTCACAATCTATTAAAGTAGGTAAGTCACATACGATTGATGTTATCCTATTCGCTCAAATTAATCAGCTAGATGAAGTTGTTGTTGTCGGATATGGAGCTGCGAAAAGAGAAGTGCTGACGGGATCTGCAATTATTATTCGTGGGCAGGATGCAAAAGATATTCCGGTAACTAATTACAATAATTTATTACAGGGCAAAGTGGCTGGGGTGAATGTTTCCGCTAATCGATCGGGACAGCAGAATATCCTTATCCGTGGTGTATCACCAATAAGAGAGGCGCAGCAAAGTGAAAGTTATAAAGGAATAGAGGAAAATAAATTTATTAATCCTTTGAATCAACCGCTTTCAACCTTTGCTGCCGATGTGGATGCCGCTTCTTATGGAAATGTACGTCGGTTTATCAAGTCGGGACAGTTGCCTCCGGTAGATGCAGTCCGCATAGAAGAGATGATCAATTACTTTCAATATAGTTTAGACGCACCGGAAAATGGAGATCCTGTTAATATAAAAACAGAGCTAGCGCAGGCTCCTTGGAACACTAAGCATCAATTGTTGCGTATCTCACTGAAAGCGAAAAATGTACCTACTGAAAAGTTACCGACTTCGAATTTTGTTTTTCTAGTAGATGTTTCGGGATCCATGATGAATGCGAACAAATTGCCGTTGGTGAAATCTTCCCTTAAGTTACTAGTTGACCAGTTGCGGGAGGTTGATAAAGTGGCAATTGTGACATATGCGGGCAACGCCAATGTTGCATTAGAAAGTACTTCTGGGAGTCAAAAAATGAAGATAAAGGATGTTGTTGAAGGTCTTCAAGCAGGAGGAAGCACTGCAGGGGGAGATGGACTAAAAATGGCATATAAAATTGCGCGTCAAAATTTCATAAAAAATGGAAATAATAGAATAGTGATGGCTACAGATGGTGATTTCAATGTGGGCGCTTCTTCTGACGATGATATGGAAAAGCTAATCGGTAGAGAGCGCGAGAGTGGTGTGCATATTTCAATTTTGGGTTATGGAATGGGTAACTATAAAGATAGTAAATTAGAACTGTTGGCAAACAAAGGTCACGGAAATTATGCGTACATCGATAATATCACGGAAGCACGAAAAGCGATTATTACAGAATTCGGTGGAACATTATTTACAGTAGCAAAGGATGTCAAGATTCAAGTTGAGTTCAACCCCAATACTGTACAAGCGTATCGCTTAGTTGGGTACGAAAATCGTTTAATGGCCGCTGAAGATTTTAATAATGACAATAAATTAGGTGGAGACATGGGTGTTGGTCACGCGGTGACGGCTATTTACGAAATGGTACCTGTTGGAGTAAAGAGTGAAATCATTGGCTTAGTAGATGATTTGAAATATCAGAAAACGGAGCGGAAAGCTGTGACAAATAATTCTTCCGAATTGGCTACCGTGAAATTCCGTTACAAGGAACCTGATGGAGGGAAAAGTAGATTGAAACAGCAGGTTGTCTACTCAAATACAGGATATATGGCGATGAGCGAAGATTTTCAATTTGCAGCCTCTGTTGCTGAGCTTGGTATGCTTTTACGAAATTCGGATTATAAGCAAAATGCTGATTTTGATAGCTTAATTAATCGTGCGAAATTAGCCAAAGGAAAAGATGACGAAGGATATAGAGCGGAATTTATTCGGATGGCGGAGGATGCCAAAGCTTTGACAAAATCCATAGCTATAGTCAATAACTAAAGATTGGGGAGTCGATAATTTTTGTCGGCTCCTCAATTGTTGTTGTGTAAAATAAACTTATAAGTTCGTTGCTACCGTTCAGCCTTTTTTTTAAGTTTTCTTTTTACCAGAAAGAAGTAAATGAGCGCACCGACAGAAGCGCTAATTGCCGAAGAAGTAATGCTCAGCGGATCATTCACTAGCCGCGATAAACCGAATAATAATGGTGCTGCTATAATAAAGAAAAATACTGCACTGCTTAATGCCAACTGCGATTGCTTATCCATATTATTTGTCTAATTCTTTTTGTTGCTCTTTCCATTGTTTCGAAAATGATTTGTTGGGGAATTTTGGTAATTCTCTATTCTTTCCCCATGATTTTTTGAAAAAGTTGCGGACAAAGAAATTTTTAAATTTTCCTCCGAATAAATCAATCAGCTTTCTTCTTTGAATGGCATAGGTAAACCCCTTCCACATCCTTTTTTCCATTGGTGTCGCTAGGTTTTCCTGGACAGCATCTCGTCTGTTTAGCAGTAACATTTTTTGGATATCGATGCCTACAGGGCACACTTCAGTACATTTGCCACACAGGCTCGACGCGTAGGATAGATGTTTGAATTCTTTCATCCCGCTAAGGTGTGGAGAGATTAGAGAACCAATTGGTCCTTGATAAGTCGTTTCGTAGGTATGGCCGCCAATATTTTGGTAAATGGGACATACGTTCAGGCAAGAGCCACAACGTATACAGTACAGGCCTTGACGCTGCTCTTTTTGCTCCAAAAGATTTGTCCGGCCATTATCAAGTAATATAACATACATCTCACGAGGACCATCAGTATCTGTTTCCTGTCTTGGCCCATTTAAAATCGTGTTGTATACGGTCAGATTTTGGCCTGTCCCGTGTGAAGCTAAAAGAGGCCAGAACATATCCAGATCCATCATACTAGGAATAATTTTCTCGATTCCGACTACCGCAATATGCACATCGGGGAAGGTCGTCGTCAGACGGGCATTTCCCTCATTTTCCGTAATTGCAATACTGCCTGTATCTGCGACCAGAAAGTTGGCTCCTGAAATACCAATGTCTGCAGAAGTGTATTTTTGACGAAGTAATTCGCGTGCTTTTAAGGTAAGCTGTTCTGCAGTGGCATCGAGGGCAGTTCCGAATTTCTCATGAAATAATTTAGCGATGTCTTCCAGGCTTAGGTGCATAGCTGGTGTAACGAAATGATAGGGTTTGTGATCCAAAAGTTGAATGATATATTCACCAAGGTCACTTTCAATCGTTTCAATTCCTTTTTCCGATAAGAAATGATTCAACTCAATTTCTTCGGTTGCCATAGATTTGGATTTTATCACGGAGTTCGCATTATGTGTCTCCATGATTTTTCCTATTTCTTGACGTGCCTCTTCAGCATTATTTGCCCAGATTACTTTGCCTCCTCGTTTGGTGAAATTAGTTTCAAATTCTACCAAGTAGCGGTCAAGGTTTTCCATTACTTTCCATTTTACGAGATTGGCTTTCTTCTTCGAATTGGCTAAATCGTGAAATTTACCCTTTCCTCTTTCGAAAGCCATATTGTACTTGTCAATATTTGTCGTAATAATATCACGATGGCGTTGGTCAAATGATTTGGTAGCGCTATCTGCTAAAAATTTATCTGCAATAGTTTGCGGCATGAAACTCCTTTACTAATCTGATTCAAAAATAAAAGTTGGTTACAGGATAACCAACTTTTAAATATAACGTAAAATATTTAAATCTCTTATATACTTATTTGGTTTTGATAGCAAGTGCGAGGCTCAATTCGTTCAGTTGTTCTGGCGCAACAGTGGAAGGAGCATCAATCATGATGTCGCGTCCTGAATTGTTCTTGGGGAAAGCAATGACATCTCGAATACTGTCAAGTCCAGCAAAAATGGAAACTAAACGGTCGAAACCGAACGCCAGACCGCCATGTGGAGGGGCGCCGTAAGTAAAGGCTTCCATTAAAAAACCGAACTGCTTCTGTGCTTCTTCCGGAGTGAATCCTAGGTGTTTGAACATTAACGATTGCAATTCCTTGTCGTGGATACGGATAGAACCACCACCTATCTCCACACCATTGATGACTAAATCATATGCATTAGCTCTTACTTCTCCAGGATTAGTGTCTAATAGCGCAATATCCTCCGGTTTTGGAGACGTGAAAGGGTGGTGCATCGCATGGTAACGTGCTGTATCTTCGTCCCACTCTAATAATGGAAAATCCATTACCCATAAAGGGGAGAATTTATTTTTATCACGTAATCCCAGTTGATTGCCCATTTCCAGGCGCAATTCGTTTAATTGCTTCCGGACTTTATCAGTAGGCCCGGCCATGATTAAGAATAAATCACCCGGTTCTCCTTTAAAGGCCTGATTCCACTTGTTCAATTCTTCGGCATTATAAAATTTGTCTACTGAAGATTTTATGGAGCCGTCTTCATTGTGACGTGCATATATTAAGCCTGTGGCACCGATTTGTGGACGTTTTACGAAATCAGTCAATGCGTCTAATTGTTTACGCGTATAGTGTGCGGCTCCTGACGCATTAATTCCTACTATTAATTCGGCTTGATCAAAAACCGGAAAACCTTTGTCTTTTACGATGTCATTCAGTTTTACGAATTCCATCCCAAATCGTGTGTCCGGTTTATCCGACCCATACAATTGCATAGCATCTGCATAGGTTATGCGTGGAACCTGACCTAGGTCTATGTTTTTTACTTTAAGAAATAAATGCTTTGTCAACCCTTCAAACATATTTAAGATGTCTTCTTGCTCCACAAAAGACATTTCGCAGTCAATTTGTGTAAATTCAGGTTGACGATCGGCACGTAAATCCTCATCGCGGAAACATTTTACAATTTGAAAATAGCGGTCAAATCCTGACACCATTAATAATTGCTTGAATGTCTGAGGTGACTGGGGTAGTGCATAAAATTCGCCTGGATTCATTCGGGAAGGCACGACGAAATCACGAGCACCTTCGGGTGTAGATTTAATGAGAACAGGAGTTTCTACTTCGAGAAAATTTTGTTCGTCTAGATAGCGACGGATTTCCTGGGCCATTTTGTGACGTAAAATTAGATTTTCACGAACGGGGTTACGTCTTAAATCTAAATAGCGGTATTTCATCCGTATATCGTCACCGCCATCCGTGCCGTCTTCGATTGTAAAAGGAGGTAATTTGGCCTCATTTAATATGTCTAAAGAAGAAACTTTTATTTCGATTTCTCCAGTTGGAATTTTTGAATTTTTACTTGAACGCTCAATTACAGTCCCCGTTACTTTTATAACGAACTCGCGGCCTAACTCTCTTGCTTTTGCCCGCAAGCTATCGTTATCGTCACTATTGAAAGTCAATTGAGTGATTCCGTATCGATCTCGGACGTCGATAAAGGTCATTCCTCCTAAATCACGAGATTTTTGAACCCAGCCACTTAGTGTTATGGTGTTTCCTAAATCGGCAATTCTCAATTCGCCACAAGTATGTGTTCTGTGCATTACAAAGTAAAAATTAAAAGTAAAAAATGAAAAAATTAATTTGTTGCTCTGTCGGTCTGCCGACTTGAAGAAATTAAATTAAGATTTCATGCAAAATTATCGGATTTTAAGGAGAATAACGAATGATATATGGGAATATCTGAAAGAAATTATGATCCACCACTTTCGCCCACCAGTGTTGTCCTTTCGCTGATATGTCTCGGAGTCTATCTTTTTTTTTGGCAAATTAGGTGTAAAAAAGTACCGTATAAATTCATTTTTATCACGAAAATGATTTTGTTGCCTATCAATAATAAAGTTATTTATCGTGTAATTAAAGAGGGTTTTTGGAAACGAAATATAGTATCTTCTCTATGTGGAAAACTTTTTTGTGGGAGATTGTGGGGGAAAGTGGGGGAAAGTGTATACTTTTACATTATAATTTAATTACGACAGGTAGCCCATGATTCAACTTATCGGAGAATTCGAATGTAAGTTGGACGCCAAAGGAAGGTTGGTAGTCCCTGCCGCTCTCAAAAGGCAATTGCCTGACGTCGAGCGCGAGGGGCTTATTGTGAATAGAGGATTTGAGAAAAACTTGGTGATTTACACACGTGAGGAATGGGATAAACAGGCCGGAAAAATTTCTAAGTTGAATACATTCAACGCTAAGAATAGAGAATTTGTGCGTCAATTCATGCGTGGAGCTACTATTCTCAATTTAGATTCTGCCGGTAGGGTGCTGCTGCCAAAAGTGTTGCTTGACTATGCGAAGATAGAGGGAGACATTGTATTGGCATGTCAGTTTGATAAAATAGAGGTGTGGCCCAAGGGAGTTTATGACGTAATGATGAATGGTGGGGTGGATGACGATTTTGCATCACTGGCTGAGGAAGTGATGGGTGGTTTTGATTTTGGAGGAGCTATAGATGGCTAGAGAAGAAGTCTATCATATACCGGTAATGCTTCAGGAGTGTATTGAAGCATTGGATATCAAGCCGGATGGCGTGTACATAGATGTTACATTTGGCGGTGGCGGTCACTCCCGTGAAATTATGAAACACTTAGGCGGGCAAGGTAGACTGATTGCTTTTGATCAGGATCCTGATGCGTTAAATAATATTATTGAAGACGATCGTTTTTCGCTGATTCATCAGAATTTCAAATTCATGAAAAATAACCTGCGTCTTGCGGGTGTAAGACAAGTGGACGGTATATTGGCTGACTTAGGCGTTTCTTCTCATCAGTTTGACGATGCGGAAAGGGGGTTTTCTATTCGGTTTGATGCAGATTTGGATATGCGCATGGATCAGGTTTCCGATTTGGATGCAAAAAAGGTGTTGAATACGTATTCGGAGGAAGATTTGCATCGGATTTTTGGCATGTATGGCGAGGTGCAAAATGCGCGGTCTTTGGCTAAAACAATAGTTACTGCTCGTCTCACACAGCAAATCGAAACCGTAGCGGGTTTGAAAGAGGTGATTAGAAGATTGGTGCCGAAAGGAAAGGAACATAAATATCATGCGCAGGTTTTTCAGGCTTTACGTATTGAGGTGAACAGGGAGTTGGAGGCTTTGCAGGAGTTTTTAATGCAAACAGTGTCTCTGCTTAAACCTGGGGGGCGACTGGTGGTCATGTCTTATCATTCCTTAGAAGATCGGTTGGTTAAAAATTTTATGCTCAAAGGTAAGTTTAGGGGAGAGGTGGAAAAGGATTTCTTTGGGAATGAAATAAAACCCTTTCAGGTTGTTAGTCGTAAAGCGGTAACGGCAGGAATTCAGGAATTGGAATTGAATAATCGCTCACGTAGTGCAAAATTGAGAGTAGCAGAAAAAATTGAACAATCCTAGATCGTATGTCTAGAAAGAATACAATAAAAAATAAGGAATTAAGTGAGGATATCCAAGAGGAGTTGTCCGATGCAGTCGAAGAAAAAGTAGAGGAAACTCAAAATTTTCTTCGTTCTATTTTTGCGCCTAAACAGCTTTCAATGTATTTGGTGACGAAGAATCTTCCTTTTATTGCATTCTTAGCCTTTTTGGGATTGCTTTATATTTCTAATCGACATTTGGCGGAGCGAACGGTACGGCAGATAGATCGATTGGGTAGGGAGGTGAAGGAGCTAAGTTGGGATTATAAGTCCTTGTCTGCTGAGTTGATGAAATTGACGACGCAGTCAGAAATAGCCAAAAGGGCGGATACATTGGGGTTAAAGGAGAGAACGCAGCCGCCTATTAAACTTGAGATAGTAAAAGAGAAGAAGTAACACGATTAAGATTAAAAGCAAATAATGAATATTAGGAAATCCATATTGGTGAGGGTATACCTGGCGTTCGGGCTGATGGTCTTTGGTGCCTTGGCAGTTTTTGCTAAACTTGTTCATCTGCAGTATATTGATGGAGGTGAATGGCGTGCAATAGCAGATAGCTTGACTATACAGGAGCGTGTCGTGGAGGCAGCCCGAGGGAATATTTATTCTAACGACGGCAGTTTATTGGCGACTTCTGTTCCGGAATATGAGATACGCTTCGATGCAATGGCGATTCCGGTTGAACGTAGCGATGTTTTTAATTCTAAAGTTGATTCTTTGGCAAGCAGCCTTGCTAGATTTTTTAAAGATAAATCAGCAAGACAATATTTGGTGACATTAAAAGATGCTCGTGCGAAAAAGCAGCGGTACGTGTTGATAAAACGAAATGTTTCGCATCAGGATCTTAAGGAATTGAAACAATTTCCGTTGTTGAAAACCTTTAAGGAAGGGAAATCGCGCTTCTCCAGTGGTCTGGTTACTGTCCGTCAGAATAAACGGATTCTTCCGTTTACTAATTTAGCTGCCCGAACGATCGGATATAAAAATGCTAAAGGAATAGATACTGTTCTTGTAGGTCTGGAAGGAGCGTACGGGAATTATATAGACGGGAAAAGTGGTGCTCAGATGATGCAGCGTATTGCTGGCGGAGTGTGGGTTCCTTTGAATCGTGAAATTGAAGTGGCTCCGGTCGACGGTTCGGATATCATTGCGACTATTGATGTCAATATGCAGGATATGGCGCAACGCGCATTGGAAAAGCAATTGAAAATCAGTAATGCTGACAATGGTTGTGTGGTACTGATGGAAGTTGCAACGGGAGAAGTACGTGCTATAGCAAATTTTACAAAAGATACCGATGGGGAATACCGCGAGAAATTTAACTATGCAATAGCACAGGGTGCGGACCCTGGGTCCACATTCAAATTAGCCTCCTATCTGGCTGCGCTGGATGATGGGTTGATAGATACCAATACAATCGTGGATGTTGGGAATGGAACGTATAAGGTGCCTTCTCATACGATCCGAGACTCACATGCTCCTAAAAAATCTAAGATGACCGCGAAAGAGGCCTTTGAGGAATCTTCGAATGTCGGTATTACAAAATTGATACATACACACTATGGAAGTAATCCTGCAAAATTTACGGCCAAATTGCATAAGTGGGGTTTGCATCAACCTTTGGGACTGCAAATTCCCGGTGAGGGGATTCCTATTGTAAAGACTCCCGAAAATAGAAGCTGGAGTAAACTGTCTTTAATACAGATGGCGTATGGCTACGAGCTGAAGTTAACACCTTTGCAAACTTTAGTGTTATATAATGCAGTAGCCAACGACGGTGAAATGGTTGCACCGTTATTTGTTAAAGAAATTCGTCATTTAGGCAATACCGTGCAGAAATTTAATGCCCGCGTCATCAATAAGCAGATCGCTTCCGACGAAGCAATTCGAAAAATGCAGGAAATGTTGGAAGGGGTGATGATAGAAGGTACGGGCAAAAGATTGGCTAGCCCTTTATATACCTCCGCAGGGAAGACGGGCACGGCTCAGATGGCAGATGGCGCCAAAGGATATGGCGCCCGACGTTACCAATCTTCATTTGCGGGATATTTTCCAGCAGATAAGCCTAAATATTCCATAATCGTGGTGATTCGTAATCCTCGTAATGGGTATTATGGAGGGTCTGTAGCGGGGCCTGTATTCAAGGAATTGGCCGATATGGTTTTTGCTAATGATTTATCGCTTCATGGTACGTTTGCTACTCGTAAAGTAAATGTAGCTGGTTCAAAAATACCTTTGACACTGAAGGGCTCCAAAGAGGCTTCAGTAAAGGTGTACGAGGCTTTGGGTATAAAGTCAATTAATTGGAGTACAATTTCACAAAATACAGGAGATACATCGTTAAGAGGTATCCCATTTTCGGAGGTGTCTGTTCAGGAAGGTGTAGTGCCCAACGTGGTAGGCATGGGGTTGTCTGATGCATTGTATACAATGGAAAATGCAGGTTTTAAAACGCAGATATATGGAAAAGGGAAGGTGATAAGCCAATCTTTGATACCGGGTGAAAAATTAAAATTGGGTAGAAACGTAGCAATTCAATTGCATTAATATGATACTGAAAGAATTATTACATGCTATTCCTGTTGTTCAGGTTGTCGGTTCACTAGAGGTGGAAGTGGCATCGGTATGTTTTGATTCGCGTAAGGTCGAAAAAAACACATTATTCGTTGCGATAAGGGGAGTCCAAACGGATGGACATCTCTACGTGGGTAAAGCGATTGCCTTAAGTGCTTCTGCTGTATTAGTCGAGCAACTTCCGCAGCAGATGGATGATAATACGACCTATGTAGTTGTAGGGGATACATCGTACGCGTTAGGGATTGCAGCCTCTAATTATTACGGTAACCCATCGCAGGAGCTGAAGCTTGTGGGAATTACAGGTACAAATGGCAAAACGACTGTCGCAACATTGCTATTTAATCTTTTTCGGCAGTTGGGGTATCATGTTGGTCTTCTGTCGACCGTGGAGAATAAAATCGGAGATCGCATTATTCCAGCAACCCATACGACACCAGATCCAGTGGCTTTGAACAAGTTGCTATCTGATATGGTGGATGAAGGTTGTGATTACTGCTTCATGGAAGTGAGCTCACACGCTATTGTGCAGCAACGTATTGCCGGCTTGAGATTTGCTGGGGGGCTTTTTACAAATATTACACATGATCATCTTGATTTTCATGGCAGTTTTGACAAATATATTAAAGCAAAAAAGAAGTTTTTTGATGATTTAGATCGTTATGCCTTTGCATTGACTAATACCGATGATAAAAACGGGCAAGTGATGCTTCAAAATACTTTTGCACATAAAAAAACATATGGTTTGCATCAGGTAGCGGATTTCAAAGCGAGGGTGATAGAAAGTCATTTTGATGGGATGTTATTACAAATTGATTCGCATGAGGTGTGGGTGAAATTGGTAGGTGGATTTAATGCATATAATCTCTTGGCTGTATACGGTGCTGCTGTTTTATTGGAACAAGAAACGTTGAAAATCTTAACGGCTATTAGTGAAATTACGGGAGCCCAGGGTAGATTTGAAACTGTTCGTTCTAAAAATGGAATTGTTGGTATAGTGGATTATGCGCACACGCCCGATGCAGTCGAAAATGTATTGACTACAATAAAAGATTTAAAGGTTGTTGGTCAGCAAATAATTACTGTGTTGGGGTGTGGCGGAGACCGTGATAAAACTAAGCGCCCCGAAATGGCGAGGGTAGCGCTGAAGTACAGTGATAAAGTCATCATCACTTCAGATAATCCGCGCACCGAAGATCCTTTGACTATTATCAAAGATATGGAGGCTGGGATTCCGGCTGAAAAGAAAAAGAATGTATTTACAATTTCTGATCGAAGAGAGGCAATTCGCGCGGCTTGTCACATAGCTTCTGCTGGAGATATTGTCTTGATAGCAGGAAAAGGACATGAAAAATATCAGGAAGTTAGCGGTGTAAGACATCATTTTGATGACAAAGAAGAATTAGAAAAAACATTTAACGAATAATAATAAGTCGATGTTATATTATTTATTTACTTGGTTACAAGATCATTTACATATTCCGGGATCGGGCTTGTTTCAATACATTTCCTTCCGGACGGCAATGACCGTTATTGTTTCGTTGATTATAACGACGGTCTTTGGTAGTCGATTGATTCGTTTGTTGCATCGGAAACAGGTTGGTGAAACTATTCGCGACCTAGGATTAGAGGGTGAAGAAAAGAAGCGGGGCACCCCGACGATGGGTGGTTTGATTATTATAGCTGGTATTCTTATACCAACATTGTTGTTTGCCAAACTGGATAATATTTATGTAATTATTATGATTGTTACGACGATTTGGATGGGAGCGATAGGTTTCTTGGACGACTATATTAAAGTGTTTCGCAAGAATAAAGAGGGCTTAGCTGGACGATTTAAAGTAATCGGACAAGTTGGCTTGGGTACGATCATTGCCATCACGATGTATTTCCATCCGGATATTGTAGTTCGTGAGCAGGTGACAAATCCAACGTCTTCGAAACCAGTTGAAGTAGTCATTAACCCGCAGACTGGCGAAAGCACGTACGCAGAGAATGTGAAGTCCACGAAGACGAATATCCCTTTTTATAAGAATAATGAATTTGATTACGCTAAAGTCTTAGATAGTTTTGGATTGAACAGCACCTTGGCTACATTTCTTGTGTTTTTGGTTTTTGTGGTCTTCATTGTGACTGCTGTCTCTAATGGCGCTAATATTACGGATGGAATAGATGGATTAGCTACAGGTACCTCGGCCATTGTGGGTATTACACTCGCAATCTTGGCTTACGTATCAGGTAACATTATCTTTTCCGAATATCTCAATATTATGTATATTCCTAATTCAGGTGAACTTGTGATTTTTGCAGGGGCGTTTATAGGTGCGTGTACGGGATTCTTGTGGTATAATGCTTACCCAGCTCAGGTATTTATGGGAGATACTGGTTCATTGACGATTGGCGGCATCATCGCTGCGTTTGCTATTCTCATTCGCAAGGAATTATTGATACCGATTTTGTGCGGTATTTTCTTAATTGAATTGGTGTCCGTTATTTTACAGGTGTCATATTTTAAATATACCAAAAATAAGTTTGGTGAAGGTAGGCGGATTTTTTTGATGTCACCTTTGCACCATCATTACCAGAAGAGAGGGTATCACGAAGCTAAGATCGTGACGCGATTCGTTATCGTGAGTGTGTTTTTAGCAATTTTAACAATAGTAACATTGAAAGTAAGATAGGATGGCAAATATCGCACATACTTATTACCCACAAACTGGTCGCTTAGTAGTTCTCGGCGCAGGCGAGAGTGGTGTAGGTGCTGCTATACTAGGCAAGGATAAAGGCTTTGACGTATTTGTTTCTGATATCGGGAGTATCAGCAACGGATATAAAGAAATTTTAAAAAAAGAAGCTATCGCATTTGAGAGTGGTAAGCATACTAACCAGCAGATATTAAATGCAGATCTTGTAGTCAAAAGTCCAGGTATCCCGGGAAACACGCCGCTTATCCAACAATTAAGAGAGCAGGGGATCTCTGTAATCTCGGAAATTGAATTTGCTGCGCAGTATACGAACGCTAGGTTGATCTGTATCACAGGTTCTAATGGCAAATCTACCACTACGATGTTGACGTATTATATGTTGCAGAAAGGTGGGGCAAATGTCGGCTTGGCAGGAAACATTGGAAAGAGCTTTGCTTTTCAAGTGGCACGAGAAAACTTTGATGTGTATGTATTGGAGGTTTCAAGCTTTATGCTGGATGATATGTATCACTTCCGAGCAGACGTGGCTGTAATTTTGAATATCACGCCGGATCATCTAGATCGATACGATTATAAGTTGGAAAACTACGTGAATTCTAAATTTCGTATGATTCAAAACCAGACGGAGCAAGATTATTTTATCTATTGCGCTGATGACGAGGAGACCATGAAAGCTTTATCTCGTTTTGAAAGCAAAGCGATTTTAATCCCCATAACACAAGAGAAAGAGATCGTCCAAGGAGCATATTTGGACCGGGACAATACTATAATAATTCACATACCTAATAGAGAAATATTTACGATGAATATTGAAGAGTTATCATTACAAGGAAAGCACAACGTCTACAATAACATGGCGTCTGGATTGATTGCGAAAGTACAGGAGCTGCGTAATCAGACAATGAAGGAGAGTATGGGCTCGTATGTCAATATTCCACATCGATTAGAACATGTTGCATATATAGGTGGTGTAAATTACATTAATGATTCAAAGGCGACAAATGTAAATTCGGTATGGTATGCGCTGGAGAGTTTTTCAACAGATATTGTTTTGATTTTAGGTGGGGTCGATAAAGGAAACGATTACGATATGCTTCGAGATTTGGTAAAGCAAAAAGTAAAAGCCATTATCTGCATAGGAAAAGACACCTCGCGTATCCACGATGCTTTTGAAGAGGAGGCCGAAGTAATTGTAAATAGCGCATCTATGGGAGATGCTGTTGAGATTGCGTCGCATCTAGCTAAAAAAGGTGATACCGTATTGCTGTCGCCGGCTTGTGCAAGTTTTGATTGGTTTAAAAATTACGAAGAAAGAGGTGATAAGTTTAAGGAAGCGGTAATGGCCTTGTAAAATAGATAGTATGGAACATGTATTGTCAAGATTAAAGGGAGACAAATGGATTTGGATCATCGTGATTATTTTATCAGGATGGTCTTTGCTTGCCGTTTACAGTTCGGTAGGTACGCTTGCTTATAAAGAAGGCAAAGGTACAGAATTGTATTTGTTTAAGCATTTTTCTATTATCGCTTTGGGGCTGGTATTGATGTTCTTGTCTCATAAATTAGATTACAGGTATTATGCAGGTATTTCAAAACTTTTAATGGCAATCACTATTCCATTATTACTTTATACACTGGTGTTTGGAAACAAAGTAAACGATGCTGCCCGTTGGGTTACGATTCCTGTAATCAATCAGACGTTTCAAACGTCCGATTTGGCGAAACTGGCATTAATTACCTTTTTGGCAAGGATGCTTTCGCGAAAGCAGGAGGAAATTAAGGATGTAAAGAAGTCTTTTCTTCCGATCATGGGAGCGGTGTGTTTAGTATTTGTCTTGATTGCTTGGGCTAATCTATCGACTGCTGTCATGTTGTTCGGAGTTAGCGTGCTTTTACTTTTAATTGGTCGTATCAGCTTTAAGCAAATTGCCTTGGTTTCTTTGGGGGTGGGCTTACTAGGTATATTAGTGATTTCGATAGGTCCGCGTAGAGCAACCTATTTTAGTCGCATCAAAGGATTTTTTGAAACGGAAGAAGTAACGACCTCCAATGTTCCTTTTCAAGAGGATAAAAATTATCAAGCAAATAATTCAAAAATTGCAATTGCTACGGGTGGTTTATTTGGAAAAGGTCCTGGCAACAGTGTACAGCGAAATGTGCTTCCGCACCCCTACTCAGATTTTATTTTCGCCATTATCATCGAAGAATACGGAACTATTGGCGGTGTAATATTGTTATTTCTCTACTTGGCTTTAATGTATCGCTGTATACGTATCGTGACGCTCAGTCCACGAGCCTTTGGGGCTTTTTTGGCTGCCGGGTTAGGATTCAGCCTGACAATACAGGCGTTGGCAAATATGGCGGTCGCGGTAGGATTGGGACCTGTTACTGGAGTTCCGTTGCCATTGGTGAGCATGGGGGGAACGTCGATTCTGTTTACGAGTGTAGCGTTGGGGATTATTCTTTCTGTAAGTAGAAATATAGAAGAGTTAAAACATAAGCAGGAGCTGGATGAGACTCCAAAACAAAAAAAAATAATCGTAGGTACAGTATAATTTAGTATGACGCACAAAGTAATCATAAGTGGTGGTGGCACGGGAGGACACATCTTCCCTGCGATAGCGATTGCGAACGCATTACGCCGTGCCCAACCTGAGATTGAAATTCTATTTGTGGGTGCCGCGGGCAAGATGGAAATGGAAAAAGTTCCTGCTGCAGGATATAAAATAATTGGATTAGATATTCAAGGGATTAATAGACAGTCGTTATTGAAAAATATATCTTTACCATTTAAAATGATAAAAAGTTTATGGAAATCTAGGCAGATCATTCATGAGTTTGGTGCCGAAGTAGCAGTCGGAGTTGGAGGGTACGCTTCCGGTCCTTTGTTAATGATGGCAAACTATATTGGTATTCCGACGCTTATTCAGGAGCAAAATTCTTTTGCAGGTAAGACCAATAAAAATTTGGGCAAGAGGGCAAAAAAAATATGCGTGGCCTATGAGGGAATGGATAAGTTCTTCCCCGAAGGAAATGTACTGTTAACCGGGAATCCAATCCGAAGGACCTCTGTAAATATTTCTGGTAAGTACAGCGAGGCGATCACTTCGTTTGGATTAGAAGAAGGTAAGAGAACCATTTTGGTTACCGGGGGAAGTTTGGGCGCGAATACGTTAAACGAATGCATAAAAGGATCATTAGATAAACTGATTCAGGCAAATGTGCAGGTGATCTGGCAATGTGGCGGTTATTATTTCGAAAAACTAGAAAGGGAACTAAAAGGTACGTTGCCGGCCAATATTAAATTGTTGCCGTTTTTGCAGCGAATGGATTATGCTTATGCAGCGGCAGATCTGATTATTGCAAGGGCGGGGGCAGGGACCATTTCGGAATTATGTGTAATTGGTAAACCTGTTATATTGGTTCCTTCGCCGAATGTAGCAGAAGATCACCAAACAAAAAATGCGATTTCGTTGGTTGATAAAAAGGCGGCTATCATGGTGACCGATATGAGTGCGCGTATCCATTTGGTGAACGAAGCGCTTAAATTGATTCGCGATGAAGCCATATGTGTTGAACTCAGTGAAAATATTAAAAAATTAGCGTTACTCGATGCAGATGAGGTAATAGCAAACGAAGTTTTAAAATTGATAAACTAGGAAATGAATATTGATCAGGTAAAACAAGTTTTTTTAATTGGAATTGGTGGGATTGGAATGAGCGGCTTAGCGCGTTACTTCTATCACTTGGATTGTGCTGTTACAGGATACGATAAAACCGAAACCGACTTAACTTTAGCTTTGGTTAAAGAAGGGATTACTGTGTTTTACCAAGACGATGTTCATTTGATCCCGGAAATTTTCCAACATCCAGCTGCAGATTCATTGGTCATTTTTACACCCGCAGTTCCAAAGGATTTGAAAATTAAAAATTATTTTGTTGATAAGGGATTTGAACTGTACAAACGGTCAGAGGTATTGGGGTTTATCAGTGCGAGCCGTTTTACAATTGGTGTTGCAGGAACACATGGTAAGACGACGACTTCAACCATGATTGCTCATATATTAAAAGATTCAGGATACGATTGTTCTGCATTTTTAGGTGGGATTAGTTCAAATTACAATACAAATGTTTTATTCGGTGATAATAACGTAGTGGTTGTAGAAGCTGACGAATACGATCGGTCTTTTCTAACGTTACATCCGAACATCGCCGTGATAACCTCTGCCGATGCAGATCATTTAGATATTTATGGTGATGAGTCGCATTTGATTGATTCGTTCAAATTATTTCTAGATAGAGTAGTAGAAGATGGTAAAAGTATAGTAAAAGTAGGATTGCCTTTTGAGGGAGATATCAGCTACTCACTTGAAACCAAGGCCGACGCTTTTGCAGAAAATATACATGTAAATGATGGGGAATTTCATTTTGATTACATCAATGGAGATACGCGCGTTGAAAATATCCGTCTTGGAATATCGGGACTTCATAATGTTGAGAACGCCGTCGCTGCTATTACGGTCGCGATGTTGTTGGGTATTGATATGGAGAAAATTGTAACAGCTTTAGCTAATTTCAAAGGAGCGAAGCGTCGTTTTGAATACATCGTTCGCACATCTGCGCATGTGTATATTGACGACTATGCCCATCATCCGGAGGAATTGCGGGCTTTTTTAAATTCCATGCGTAAATTGTATCCTACGAAAAAGTTGACCGTTGTTTTTCAACCCCACCTTTTTACACGCACACGTGATTTCGTAAATGGCTTCGCAGAAGTATTGGGTATGGCAGATGAGCTTCTATTGATGGAGATCTATCCGGCAAGAGAGCTGCCGATCGATGGGGTAGACTCATCTTGGCTACTGAATAAGATAAAAATAGAGAATAAACGAGTGGTTACGGCTCAGGACGTATTGGACAGGGTAATGGCAGAAAAACCTGAACTGATCGTTACAATTGGAGCAGGAGACGTTGATCGTTTGGTAAAACCGTTGAAGGTTATTTTAGAGAATGAATAGAGTGAAAAATATACGCTGGAGCTTTATAGGCTATGGGATTCTCGGAGTTGCGGTTCTGGTTGGTCTGACCCTGCTTATGAGCTTGATTGCACGGAAGAGCAACGATCAGGTATGTATAGCGCTGCGTGTAATGATTGAAGGGAAAGAAACCTTTATCGATCAGCACGATATTTCAAACTTGATTAATGAGAAATATGGGAGGGTAGTGGGAAGGACTATTAAGGGTATTCCAGTCAATCAGATTGAAGAATCGTTAAAAGATCTTCCGTATGTATCTAATGCAGAAATTCATACGGACATGGATGGTGTTATGCAAGTTGCGGTGCAGCAGAGAGAAGTTGTATTACGGGTGATAAATAAAAATGGCCGTGAATTCTATATCGATAGAGAGGGTAAGAAAATTCCGGTTACCTTAAAGTATGTGCCGCATGTATTGGTGGCAAACGGAAATATATCGGAGAGTTATGGCAGGCCGTTGGATGATGTGCAGAGTAAGCTCGTAAGCGATCTGGTAAAAATCGTGGATCATATCAGAGGAGATGAGCTTTGGGAAAACCAGATTGTGCAATTATATGTAAATGCTGAAAATGATATTGAAATAGTGCCGCGGGTAGGTAATGAGGAGTTGATCATCGGAACGGCAGATTCGTTGGATTATAAATTGGACCGATTGAAGATTTACTACCGTGAGATTCTACCAAAAGTAGGAAACGATGCCTATGCGAGGGTGAACGTGAAATACGGGGATCAAATAATTTGTGAACGTAGAGGAGACTGGTTTATGGACAGTTTACAGATGAAAATAAATATGAAGAATTAACAATACAGCATAATATACAGCATATGAAACCAAGAATTACAGCAAATGAAAAAGAAAATCCAATTATTGTTGGATTGGATATCGGTACTACGAAAATCTGCGTGACCGTGGGTCGTCGCAGTGGAACAAACAAAATTGAGCTTTTGGGTGTAGGTAAAGCCGAGTCTGCGGGTGTGAACCGTGGAGTAGTAGCTAATATTCAAAAAACTGTTGGAAGTATCCGCGACGCCGTAGCAACTGCCGAGGGACAATCTAATGTGGATATTAAAGTGGTCAATGTTGGCATCGCCGGCCAGCACATCAAGAGCATTCAGCATCGTGGGATTTTGACAAAAGGTGACGATGATGAAATCGGTCGCTTAGACGTAGAACGTCTGATTTCGGATATGTACAAACTTGTTCTTCCTCCGGGAGAAGAGATCATTCATGTTCTTCCACAAGAATTTACCATTGATAATGAACCAGGTATTAAGGAGCCAATAGGTATGGCCGGACGTCGTATGGAAGCTAATTTTCATATCATTTCAGGTCGAGTTACTGATATCAAAAACATTAAGAAGTGTGTAGATAATTCTGACCTGGAAGTTTCTTCTTTGGTATTAGAGCCTCTAGCATCATCTGAAGCTGTATTGGATGAGGAGGAAAAAATGGCTGGAGTAGTTCTTGTTGATATCGGTGGGGGGACTACGGATGTAGCTATTTTCCATGAAGGGATTATTCGTCATACTGCTGTTATTCCACTGGGAGGAAATATTGTTACCGAAGATATACGTCAAGGATGTGCTGTCTTACGCAATCAAGCGGAACAATTAAAAGTGCGTTACGGCTCAGCGTTAGCGGATGAAAACAAAGATAACGAGGTAATTTGTGTACCGGGTATTCGCGGACGCGATTCTAAAGAAATCTCTGTTAAAAACCTGGCGTTCATCATTCAGGCGAGAATGGAAGAAATCATAGAGCATGTTTATTATGAAATTAAATCTTCGGGCTATGAAGATAAATTAATTGCTGGTATTGTTATTACAGGGGGGGGAGCACAGTTGAAACATTTGGTTCAGTTGGTAGAATATATTACAGGAATCGATTGCCGTATTGGATATCCAAATGAATATTTAGCCAAAACGGATATGTTGAATAAGCAATCTTTTGATGAGATGAAAAGTCCGATGTACGCTACAAGTATTGGCTTATTGATTAAGGGGATTCAGACAGTAGAAGAAGATGAGGCAACGCAGCAAGAAGTAGTATATAAAAATCCGGATAAATCAAAGGTGAAAGAGATTACGCAAACGACCAACAAAAAGGAAAGTTGGTTTACTAAAATTATCTCTGATTTCATCAAAGATGATTCTGGAATTGATGATGATTCGTTTATTGGAAAAAAATAATTTTCAACATTAATTGGTTTTTTCCACATTTTAACAATTGTGGAAAACTGTTGTTGATATTTTGGTATTATTACATTCGAATTGATGAGTTCTGAGGTAACTGTGGACTTAGCAATTCATAAAAATAGGATATTTATGTCGATACAATTTGAAATGTTAAAGGAGCAGTCGTCTATAATTAAAGTTATAGGCGTAGGCGGCGGCGGAGGGAACGCCGTTAATCACATGTACAAGCAAGGAATTAGTGGCGTGGACTTTATTGTGTGTAATACGGATGCGCAAGCATTAGAATTAAGCCCAATTCCTAACAAAGTACAATTGGGAACTAGTCTAACAGAAGGAATGGGAGCAGGTGCTGATCCGGATGTAGGTGAAAATTCCGCTATCGAAAGTATAGAGGACATTAAAAGAATGCTCGGTACGAATACCAAGATGCTATTTATTACAGCGGGTATGGGAGGTGGTACAGGTACCGGTGCAAGTCCGGTTTTAGCTAAGGCGGCTAAAGAAATGGGAATTCTGACTGTTGCTATCATTACGACTCCGTTTACTTTTGAAGGGAAAAAGCGACGTTCTCAGGCAGAAGAGGGGTTAAATGAACTGCGCAAATATGTAGATTCTTACCTTATTATTTCAAATGATCGTCTTCGTGAAATATTTGGTAACTTAACAATGACTGCTGCTTTTGCGAAAGCGGATGATATATTGACTACGGCAGCTAAAGGCATCGCGGAAATTATAACTATTCCTGGTTATGTAAACGTTGATTTTAAGGATGTTCGTACGGTTATGAATGATAGTGGTGTTGCTATCATGGGGAATCATATTTCAAAAGGTGATAATAGAGCTATTGAAGCTGTTACAGGGGCTTTGGCCTCACCTTTACTAAAAGATAATGAAATAGAAGGTGCTCGCTATATTTTGTTAAATATTACTTCGGGTAATAAAGAAGTAACAATGGATGAAGTGGCTATCATTACTGATTATATCCAAGAAAAAGCTGGATTGACGGCTGATTTAATTTGGGGTAATTGTATTGACGAGTCTTATGAAGATGAGTTGTCTGTTACTATTATAGCTACGGGGTTTCAAACTGCTGAGGAGCGCATTAAAGAGAAAGAGAAAGAAAAAATTGCGTTGCCTTTAACTCCTGAGACATCTACTTCATTTGTAAAGCCTGTTGGGCAAAATCAATTTGCCGCCAAAGAAGTAAGTACTCTTTCGGATAGTCTAGTTAAGCCTGTTCAAACCCAAACAATCACCAGCGAGTCGAAAGTAGTGCCTCAAGGAGATCTGTTCTCGTCTTCCTCCAAGCCTGTAAATGCACTTTCTAACTCTGTAATTCAGTCTGAAACACAGGTAATCCGTCATACATTGGAAGCAGAGAAGACTGCCGAAGGAGAAAAAGAGCAGGATCTCGGCGGCTATGAATTGAAAACTTCTCCTTCGATGTTTGAATTTAAATTACCCTCCGTGTTTGATACCTATGAGAATACTAATGAAGAAATAGCGGAAGATGTTCAGCATATTGTGGAATCTCCAGTTCGAAATCAATTTGTGGAAATTGAAGAGAAGGGAGAATCAAATTTTGAAGATCAACTCATGAAAACTAAAGAGCGTATATTACGTCTTAAAGAGTTGAGCATGAAGCTGAAATCATCAAATGGTCTTCAAGAGTTGGAAAATGAACCCGCATATAAAAGAAAACAAAAACCATTAGATAATTTACCTCATTCGTCTGAATCTCAGGTCTCACGTTTTACATTGTCTTTTGACGAAGGAGAAACCGAAATTAAATCTAACAATTCTTTTTTACACGATAACGTGGATTAAGATGTGTTGTTAAATAATAATATATACGGCTAAACTGTGTTAGCCGTATTTTTTTTGCTTAGTTTTTTAATCTTATCAGATACTAGCACTAATCGTGCGTTGATGATGGTCTAAACTGCTTGGGACGTAAAAGCGATTATTTTTCTTCCGAATGCAAATTAAATAATTCGATGAGTTCTGGAATATTATGTACAGCTAGTTTTTCAAAAATCCTACTTTTGTAGGTGCTAACTGTAGAGGAACTTAGATTTAAGACGTTAGAAACCTCTAAGATACCGAACCCTTCGATTAGGTGTTTTGCAACGTCCATTTCTCGGTTTGATAGTTTGTTCAATGGATTATTGGTGTCTATGCTTGATTTGCGTGATGTAAGCCTCTTTACATATAAATCTTTTACGGCTTCAGACATATATTTACCGCGCTCTTGGATGTGTTGGATCGCGTGATTTAATTCGCTCATAGCAGTAGTCTTGTTAAGGTATCCTGCCGCACCTGCTTCGATATACCTTAGCGCATATATGTTTTCATCGTAGGATGAAAATACTAAAATTTTAAGATGATTTTGAATTTCTAATATTTCTTTAATTACTTTAATATTATTGCCTCCTGGCATATTAATGTCTAAAAGAATTAAGTCGAAATGTTGAATTCTTAGTTGTTCATATACCTCTGGATATGTTTTTGCTTGCGTAATAGATACATCTTTAAGTGCTTCGCTAATAATAATAGAAGCGCCTAATCTGACAATACTATGGTCATCAGCGATGAGTATTTTTTTCATGCGAAAGATTATAATTTTTAAATAAATATTTGATTCGCGGGCTATAAACGTCATCTCGCATTAAAATTGTTATACTAACTTAATATAATGCGATTTTAATGACTACTTTTGTAAAGGTAAAAATTTAATGTTAATTAATTATGGGCTTCTTAAAAGAATTTAAAGAGTTTGCTATGCGTGGCAGCGTCATTGATTTGGCTGTCGGGGTAGTTATCGGCGGAGCATTCGGTAAGATTGTTACTTCTCTGGTAGATGATGTGATTATGCCTCCTATTGGTTATTTGACCGGCGGGGTGGATTTTAGTAGTCTAAAATACGTAATGAAGGAGGCTGACGAAGTAGCGGGTACTTCTGAAGTAGTTGTGAGTTACGGTAATTTTATCAACGTTATTATCCAATTCTTAATTATTGCTTTCTGTATATTTTTAGTCATTAAAGGGTTAAATTCTTTAAAACGGAAGGAAGTTGTTGCTCCAGAGACTGAACCGGCTCCCACTAACGAAGAAGTATTGCTAGCAGAGATACGAGACTTATTAAAGAGTAAATAGAAACGTAGATGCTTTGGTAAAGCATAGTCAATTTATTGTTCGCTTTTTGTTTTTTTTATTTGTTAGTTTCTAAAATAAACACTACTTTTGCATTCCTATTAGGGGATAATATTGGTCATAATCATTAAAAAAGATATTAAGCGTCATGAAAAGAACATTTCAGCCTTCGCAAAGAAAAAGAAGAAATAAACACGGGTTTAGAGAGCGCATGAGCTCAGCTAACGGAAGAAGAGTATTAGCTTCCCGTAGAGCTAAAGGCAGAAAACGTCTGAGTGTTTCTGACGAATCTCGTCACAAAAGATAATACACATTCTTTATCAACGTGCCGGTGACTTTAACCGTGCCTATCGGCCAAAAATAGTCATCGAAATGATAAGAAATAGTTTTAAAAAAGAAGAACGATTATGTAGTAAAAGACTTATTGATAGTCTTTTCCATAGTGGTTCTTCTTTTGTAGTATACCCTTTTCGGGTTGTTTTTCTAAAATCAGAACTGCCTTTATCATCCCATGTTCAGATCATATTGTCGGTACCCAAACGTCGATTTAAGCACGCAGTTTCCCGAAACAAAATAAAGCGTAAAATGCGTGAATGTTATCGTTTACAAAAAAACACCGCTTTAGCTCCTGTGGCATCCGGGAATTCTCTAAATTTATTGTTGGCATTACAATATGTTGCGAACGAAGAATTGTCATTTCAAGTTATGTTTTCAAAAATGAAGATTGCGTTAGCCAAAATAGTCGATGAAATTTCTTGAAGATACGCTGAGATTTATTAATAAGATTATACAGCTTTTTTTTCTGTTGTTAATTCGCTTTTATCAACTGTTTATATCTCCTTTTTTGGGAGCGAGCTGCCGATATACACCTACGTGTTCGCAATACGGAAAAGAAGCTATTCTAAGATACGGTCCTTTTAAGGGAGGATGGTTGACTGTCAAGCGTATCGCGCGTTGTAACCCTTGGGGGGGGCACGGACATGATCCAGTTCCTGAAAAATTTATAAAGTGATGCGCTATATTATTCAGATAGATACGGCTACCGAAGTTTGTTCGGTCTCGCTTAGTAGAGAAGGTATAACTTTGGATCATATTCAAAGTAGTGAGCCTAATATGCATGCATCTCGATTAACAAGTTATGTGGAGCAAATATTATTTCAGAATAGCCTTAAATTTTCTGATATTTCTGCGGTTGCGGTAAGTATGGGGCCAGGTTCATATACGGGCTTGCGTATAGGTGTGTCTACCGCAAAAGGATTGTGTTACGCACTAGATATTCCATTAATTGGGATCAATACATTGGAGAGTATGTTTAATGGACTTGTGAACAAAGTTATTTTACAGGAAGGTTCGTTGTATTTTCCAATGATAGATGCAAGGCGTATGGAAGTTTATACAATGGCATTTGATGAGGATGGTAAACAGGTTCTTCCGACACAAGCTAAAATAATAGACGAATTATCCTTTGCGGAATTTCATTTGAAAGAAGCTTTCTTGTTTGGTTCAGGGGCGAATAAATTTCAAGATTTATTTAGGGCCAATCCACAGGTGCATATTATTTCTCAATTTCAGCATTCTTCGGCGCATATGAGTGCGTTGGCTTGGAAAAGATTCGAGGCACATGAGGTCGAAAATTTAATCTATTTTGAACCCTATTATTTGAAAGAGTTTGTGGCGTCTAAACCTAAACGCTAAAGCCAATCTTTTCGTTTAAACCAAAAATAGATTAATGCTGATAACCCAACCATAGCAAGTAATACTGCAGGATAACCGTAATACCATTCCAGTTCCGGCATATTTCTGAAGTTCATTCCATACACACCTACTATAAATGTGAGGGGCATAAAGAATACAGAAATAATAGTCAGCGTACGCATGATTTCGTTGGTATGATTAGACTCTATGTTAAAATAAACTGACAGTAGCTGGGCGATGTTTTCACCTGTATTTCTATATAGCGTATTCGTACGTGTAAATAGATCTCTCAAGTCTTGCGTATAGATATTCTGATATTGCGGCATGTGGAAATAATCTACAATATCTTTATACAACGTTAAGACAATTCGAATCACATCTATTTGTCGTTTAATGTAGTAGAGTTTTTTCAAAAATAATTTGCGACGTCGATGCAGAAATACAATCTCTTCATAGTAGTCTAATTTTGTTGCCAATTGGTCTAACGCAAGTTTTTCAAAAGTCCAAAGAGCTTCCGATACAAGTGAATTTACCAAGCTTTTACTTGATGCCAGTTTTTTGTCGTTTTTATCTTTTGATTTGATTTTTTCTAAGAATTCAATTTCGTTTCGGTGTACCGTAACGATAAAGTTTTCGCTATAAAATATGGAAACTCGTTCGGTAATTTCGGGAAGTTTATCGGATTCCGCTTTAAGAATAGGCGGAATGGCGCGGAGAATCAAAAAATGGTAGTTGTCAAATTCTTCTATCTTTGGGAGATGACCTACTTCGAGACAGTCTTTAATAGAAACATCTTTCAGACCATACTTTTTTTTTAACTCTGTAAAATCCTCCTGTTTCGGATTAGTGATATCTACCCATTCGAATTGGTGCTCGGGTACTGATAGTATTATGGCAATCATATACAGTTCATTTGCTACCTAATTTAGGTACAATGCTTCACATTAACAAGGGGATGAAAACAAAGGCGGCTCTTCATGTAAAGAACCGCTTTTTTTATCGTTTGTTTATTTTTTCTCTGTGGGCTTTTTTGTTTTGTACTCTTTGTTCAATGCTTTAATAACCTGATTTGTTATTTCCAATTTAGAGTCGGCAAAAAGTACTGTTGGGTTTGATTTCGAATACGTCAGCACCAAGGTATAGCCGTTTTCTTCTGCGTGCTTTTTCAGGTATTCTGTAATCGAATTGTATACGTTATTGAATTCCGTCGCTTCGTCCTGTGCAATAGCACTAGATGCATTTTGGTCGAGTCTGCCTAATTCGTCTTGTTTACGGGCTAACTTTTCTTCCGTAGCCTGACGGTCTGAGGCGCTCATAGTAGATGCTTTTTGCTGATATTCGGCTACCTCCCTTTGAAAAGCCTGCCCTTTGGATTGTAAATCCGACTGTGCTTTTTTAACTTTAGATTCCAATTTAGTGCGGATATCTTTAAAGTACTCATATTTTTCTGATAATGAATCCGAATTTATATATACGATTTTTTCCTCGGTTTCTGAAGAGCCGACTGCGGTTGAATCGTTTATTTTGGTTGAGGCCGGTTTCGTCCCTTGATTACAAGATGCAGCTGATGCTACAATAACTAACCCTAGTACTGCTTTTGCGAAATTTGATCGTAATTTATTCATTCTGTTGTCCATTTTCAGTTTAAATAGCAAACCTACTACAAAAAAATTAAAAAATCATTTTTCCGTATCCAAAAGTCAAAAAAATATAGCTTTATTAGCGTATTTTAAGCGGTCGATGACTTGATTAATTCGCTTTATTTTCGTATTTTTGAGAGTTAAAAAATTCTGATTTTAAATTAATTCCATGAGCGAAGAAAAGAAGAATGCATCGACGTATTCTGCCGATAATATTCAGGTATTAGAAGGTCTAGAGGCGGTACGTAAACGTCCATCCATGTATATTGGTGATACTGGCGTAAAAGGTTTACACCATTTGGTTTATGAAGTGGTTGATAACTCTATAGATGAGGCTGTCGCGGGTTATTGTGATGATATTTTAGTTAGGATACATAAGGACAACTCTATTTCTGTAAAGGATAATGGACGGGGTATTCCTACTGGAATAAATAAAAAAGAAAATAAATCTGCATTAGAGCTGGTAATGACCATATTGCATGCAGGGGGTAAATTCGATAAGGATACCTACAAAGTGTCTGGTGGTTTGCATGGCGTCGGTGTATCCTGTGTAAATGCGCTGTCTATTCATTTAAAAGCTGAAGTACATCGGGACGGCAAGGTGTTTAACCAAGAATACGAGCGCGGTAAACCAATGTACGATGTTAAGGAAGTAGGAGAGTCTGACAAGCGAGGAACAATCGTAACGTTTAAGCCGGATGCGGAAATATTTACCCAAACAACGGTATATAACTATGATACGCTTGCTAATCGTCTGCGTGAATTGTCTTTCTTAAATAAAGGCATAACGCTTACCATTATTGATGAGAGAGAATTAAATGAGGATGGTACAGAGAAAAAAGAGGTTTTTCATTCTGAAGGCGGTCTGCAAGAATTTGTTAAATTTCTTGATGGCAATCGTACATCTCTGATCCCTACACCGATTTATGTAGAAGGAATAAAGCAGGGAATTCCTGTTGAGTTATCGCTCCAATATAATGATACCTATACGGAGAACGTCCATTCTTATGTGAATAACATTAATACCATTGAAGGTGGTTCGCATGTAGCGGGCTTTCGTCGTGGATTGACACGTACATTGAAAAAGTATGCAGATGATTCCGGACTTTTAAAAAATCTTAAAATTGAAATAACGGGCGACGACTTTAGAGAAGGGCTTACTGCGGTTATTTCAGTGAAAGTAGCAGAACCTCAATTCGAAGGTCAAACAAAGACGAAGTTAGGGAACTCTGAAGTAATGGGTGCGGTAGACGTAGCTGTGGGTGAGATTTTAAGTGCTTATTTAGAAGAGAATCCGCGTGAGGCCAAGATTATTGTTCAGAAGGTGATCGTAGCTGCTCAAGCTCGTGCTGCAGCACGTAAAGCACGAGAGATGGTACAACGTAAAACAGTGATGGGCGGTTCAGGTCTTCCCGGAAAACTTGCTGATTGTTCTAGCAACGACCCCGCAAAATGTGAAATTTTCTTTGTCGAGGGTGATTCCGCGGGTGGTACCGCAAAACAAGGACGTGATCGCCATTATCAGGCCATTATGCCACTTAGAGGTAAGATTCTGAATGTGGAAAAGGCCATGGAACATAAGATCTACGAAAATGAAGAGATCAAAAACATGTTTACAGCACTCGGGGTGAGTGTTGGTACGGAAGACGATCCTAAGGCATTAAATATTGCAAAACTTCGTTACCATAGAATTGTTATCATGACGGATGCCGATGTCGATGGCAGTCACATTGCTACTTTAATTTTGACGTTTTATTTCAGGTATATGCGAGAGCTTATTGAACGTGGATATGTATATATTGCCACTCCTCCCCTTTATTTAGTCAAAAAAGGAAAAGACTCAGAATATGCGTGGACCGAAGATCAGCGTCTTGCTGCTATACAACGCATCAAAGGAAACGGCAAAGAGGACAGTGTACATGTACAACGTTATAAAGGTCTTGGAGAGATGAATGCAGAGCAATTGTGGGATACCACAATGAATCCAGAGCATAGAACACTTCGTCAGGTTACTATTGAGAATGCTGCAGAATGTGATCGTGTATTTTCAATGTTGATGGGAGATGAAGTGGCACCCCGACGTGAATTTATTGAAAAAAATGCGCGCTATGCTAAAATAGACATTTAATGTTAACTGCTAGTAATAGAAAGGGCCAGATGAAAAACATCTGGCCCTTTTTGCTGAAAAGTATCTGCCTTCGATGGGCGCGCAAAGCATCCATGAAGCCTTCTCTACTGCTGGTTTTTATCGTCCGTAAGGTGAAGATTTTTTTGTTTCCTATAGAATAACGAAATTATTTCATTAAATTTAAGTTTACCAATTACTTAAATTATGTATATAAGGATAGTTTTGCTATTATTTGCATCAATTAAATTACAGGCACAGCAATTTAATGCGGCGCCTAATTTGGGGATGGGAAATACTGGTTTGGCACGCCAATCTATATATAGTATAGGACTGAACCCGGCTGGTATTGCGGCTTTAACTAATGTGAGTGTAGCGCTTGCTTATCAGCAGCATTTTCTTTCTTCTGAAATCCAATCTCAAGCAGCCTATCTAAATATTCCTCTTAAACCTTTGGGTGGAGTAGGACTGGGGGTTAATAGTTATGGAATACACGGAGTTTCCACTTTATTGACAGTTCGTAGTATCTATGCGCGGCAATTTGGAAATCAGATTTTTTCTGCCATTGGATTAAATTACCATCAGTTTTATGTTAAAAACTATGGAAATGATCAGACCTTTTCCGTCGATCTGGGAATTCAGGTGAAGATGTCGCCACATTTGTTAATCGGTGCTCTAATTCGAAATATATCCTCTGCTCATTATAAGGAAGACGTAGAGCAACGAATACCACGTGAGATTGGTTTAGGATTGAATTACGAGGTGTCAGAACATTTGAGCTTGGTTTCGGATGTGTACTATGATTTTCTGAGTGAAATGAATTATAGGGCAGGAATTGAGTTCGCTTTCGACCATAGATTTAAATTAAGAGGTGGAGCGATGTCGAATCCCTTGCACTATTTTGCAGGAATTGGATTGATTTTGAACAAAATTCAAATAGATATCGCTTCTTCTTTTCACCCTAAGCTTGGTACATCTCCCCAAATCGCGATGGCTTATGATCTTTAGAAAGCTTGCTTATTGTCTAGTACTCTTAAGTATTTCATCTCAAACCTTGGCCCAACAAGAAGAGATGGAGATAGAAGAATTGTTGATGGAGCAATTGAACGAAGAATCAGACGAAAATGACGATTTGAGTGAACTTACGGAAAATCTAGCTTATTATATGCGTCATCCTTTAGACCTTAATAAAGCAGATCGAAACGATTTAAATCACCTGATCTTTCTTTCTCCCCAACAAATAGGAAATCTATTGTTACATCGTGAAATATCTGGCAATTTCATTTCCGTTCGAGAACTGCAGGGAGTTTCTGGATTCGATTTGCAGACTATCCAACGTATTCAGCCGTTTGTTACCGTTCGAGACCCGACTTCATTGGATGAATTTTCATTTCATAGATTAGTTAATGCTAGTGAACATATGCTTATGATGCGTTACGGCCGGGTTATTGAAAAACAAGCTGGATATTTCATTCAAGATTCTTCGCGTTCCCGCTATCTTGGAAGCCCAGATCGTTATGCTGTCCGGTATAGAATGAATTTCGAAAACAAAATAAGAGTCGCATTGAATATGGAAAAGGATGCCGGAGAACCATTTTTCAACGGAAAGCAAAAATATGGATTCGACTTCTATTCAGGGCATATTGTGGTGAATGATATTAATAGGAATATTAAACAAGTTGTTATTGGGGATTATGGATTACAGTTTGGACAGGGACTGGTAACTTGGAACGGACTGAGTTTTGGAAAAGGTGCCTGGATAGGGAGTGCGGCGCGTCAGGGCATGGGGCTAAAGCCCTATTCTTCGATGAATGAAAACAATTTTCAACGGGGTATTTCAGCCAAGCTTGTGGTTGATAATTTCGAAATAACACCTTTTGTTTCTTACAATTCTCTATCGGGTAATTTAATCAAAAGCGGGTCAGATAATTATATTACTACAATAAATTATAGTGGTTTACATCGAACTCCTACCGAACTTAATTATAAGCAAGCAATTAAGCAAGTTGTTTCCGGTATGAATGTTACTTATAATTTTAAACGGTTTAGAGCGGGAGTCACCTACATGCGTACCTCGTTCAATGGTCAGGTGGCAGCAGGCAATACCATGCGAGAAAAATTTGATTTTGAAGGAAAGAGCTTGGATCAAATAGGTATACACTATCACTATACGTATAGAAATACGTACCTGTATGGAGAGACGGCATATAGTGTTGGGAGCGGGTTTGCGGCAAATAACGGAATTATAGCCAGTCTTCATCCCAAAGTGTCAGCAATTGTAAATTATAGAAACTATCAACGTAACTACCATCATTTTTTCGCTCAATCTTTGGGCGAAGCTTCGCGAGTGGGCAATGAAGAAGGGGTATACGGAGGAATTATTTATCACCCATCTCGAGTAATAGAATGGGTAAACTATGTCGATGTTTTTCGATTTCCGTGGTTGCGTTTTCGTGTGGATGGGCCCAGTAGTGGTACTGATTTTTTAAGCCAGGCAACTTATAGTTGGTATAAAAAGGGGAAAGTTTTGCTTCGATATCGGCATCGACTCAAGCAGGAAAATTTAAATATAGCTAGCCGAAATGAAAACTTGCTCGCGGATGTAGTTCGAAATCAATTACGAACAGAATTTCAATATAAATTAAATCAGGTTTGGACGGTACGAACAAGGGCTGAATTGGCCTTATATGAAAAAGAGAAAGACGAAAAAAGTTCAGGCTGGATCGCGTACCAAGATGTATTTTGGAAAGGTTGGCGCAATAGGTTGAATGCTAATATGAGATTCGCCTATTTCCACACAGCGTCATATAATTCTCGAATTTATGCCTATGAAAATGATGTTTTACATGCCGCTAGTTTTCCGATGTATTATGGTAAAGGTATTCGTACTTATCTAAATCTCAGATGGCGGATGAAGAAGGATTTGGATATATGGGGTAGGTATGCTTTGACTAAATATACGGATCGCGAAACAGTGGGCTCAGGATTAGATCTCATAGAGGGCAATTATAAATCGGATTTTAAAGTTCAACTGAGATGGCAATGGTAAAACATGAAATTATAGATTTTTCGATCCGGAAAATGCCCTTTTTGAAGATCGTCATACCTTATGGTGTTGGAATTGCCATTAGCCAAATACTTTCTTGGAATGCTGTACGATATTCTGTTTTGTGCACAATCCTGATCCTCACTATCGTTTGTTTCGTTACTGCCTTTTTTCTTCGAGAGCGAAATGTTTTTAGAAGAATGTATGTTTTGATGTTCTATTGTTTTTCGTTTTTGATCGGTATCTGGCAGATTGTAAGTGAACTTCCGAATTTGAAACAAACCCACTTTAGTCGATATGTAAGTTCACAGCTGGAAGGTATTATCGTTGATGAACCTGTTGTAAGACAGAAAACGATTCGTTTCCCATTGTCAGTTAGAAATCTGATAGAAAAGGATAGGTATGTAGCAGCCGAAGGCAAGATAATGGTGACCGTATTGCGTGATTCTTTGCGCGATCAAGCATTCAAATATGGAGATCATATCGCTATTTCAAATACCGTCAACGCTATTGACCCACCATACAATCCTGAAGAATTTGACTATAAAGCTTATCTACAAAATCGGAATATTTGGTATCAGTCCCTCGTACAGAAAGACGATTATGTGTTTTTAGGCGGAAACTCTGGAAATAGAATCATCTCTTTTGCACTGAGGCTAAGGGAGAAGTTAGTCTCCAAGTTTAATATATTTATTAAAAATGATGAAGCCTATAACGTAGCCATTGCGCTGATTTTTGGTTCTCGATCGCAACTAGACGCCACAACATTGGAAGCATTTACCAATACAGGTACCATTCATGTTTTGAGTGTTTCGGGATTACATGTAGGACTGGTTTTTGGTTTGCTGACTTTCTGTTTGGGTTGGATTGACCGATTTCCCTTTGGGCGGGCAATACGCTGCAATATCATTTTGTTATGTGTATGGGCCTATGTGATTCTTACGGGAATGGCACCGCCGATTTTGCGCGCGGGAATCATGATCAGTTTCTTTCTGCTCTCCATCTGGATAGGGCGAAAACAAAACGCATTGAATACACTAGCTGCTTCTGCGTTTTTTATCCTGCTCTTTGAGCCTAAGTATTTGTTTGATATCGGTTTCCAGCTTTCTTATCTTGCGATAGTGGGTATTTTAATTTTATATCCGATCTTAAAGAGCTTCTATAAACCTAGTTCTAAATACCTAAATTGGGTAGTAGAATACAGCTATGTTTCCTTAGCAGCTCAATTATTTACCATGCCAGCTGTGCTGTATTATTTTGGACAGTTCCCTACTTATTTTTTGTTTGGTAATCTTTTTATTGCCTTGCCGAGTACAATTATCATGTATGTGGGTTTAGGCTTGTCTATGATACCCTTTGATACGGTAAATATCTATTTGGGAGCGATTTTAGATCATATTATTGGTTTCTCCTTAGAAGGCTTGAAATGGTTAGATCGCTTGCCTATGGCGGTTGTAAAAGGTATAAGTTGGAATTTGCTGCAAATTCTACTTGCCTTTTTAATGTTAAGTTTTTTGATTAATGCCCTCAACTATAGAAATAAAAAGGCATTGATGGGAGCGGGGGTTGCTTTCTTTATTTTGTCCTCCCTAGTTTCTCTTCAGGTGATAGAAAAAATGAATTATAGGGGAATTGCAATTTACAATCTGCGTTCCGCTTTAGGAGTAGCTTCCATACATAACGGTAACGTTGTTTTGTTTTCTAGTTTGGACTCCTTAAATCATTCTACACTTAGGTATAGTGTATTACCTCATCTCCGACAATACGCTCGGGAAGAAGATATAAAATTCTATACCATCCCTTCTGATCAACAACATAATTATGTATTGTCCACAGCTAATAAAAAAATTCTAGTTCTGGAACATAAACTAAGCGGTAGTGATTTAGAAGATATTGACGCTGTGTTATGGCGTAAAAACAATTATAACGTGATAGCGGAAATAGAATCAAGGACGCACCCTTCTTTTTTTCTTTTCGATGGAAGTAATTCAGACAAAACACTGTCTAAAATTAAATCTCAATTAGGTGAAAATAACAATTCAGGCTATTTCTTAAAAAATAATTTTGCTTATGTTTGGGAGGAGTAATAACGTATGGAAACTACTAGTCTTTCGGTATTAAAGCAATATTGGGGGTTTGAAGCATTCAGGCCTTTACAGGAAGATATTGTTCATTCCATTTTACAGGGAAGGGATACGCTAGCCCTAATGCCAACAGGTGGCGGGAAATCTATTTGTTTTCAAGTTCCTGCTATGATAAAAGAGGGAATTTGTATCGTCATCAGTCCGTTGATTGCCCTGATGAAAGATCAGGTCGAACACCTACGAGCGAGAGGAATCGAAGCGCTTGCCATTTTTTCGGGAATGTCTTATCGCGAGATCGATATTGCGTTAGACAATTGTATTTTTGGTAAAATCAAATTTCTATATATAGCACCGGAACGCCTATATTCTGAATTGGTACGAGAGCGAATTAGGTACATGAAAGTCAATCTATTTGCAATAGATGAAGCACATTGTATTTCGCAATGGGGATATGATTTCAGACCTTCATATTTACAACTAAATCAATTACGCGAATTACATCCTAGCGTCCCGGTATTGGCACTCACGGCGACAGCGACATCCCGTGTGATCGAAGATATACAAACACAGCTTCATTTTAAAGTCGCTAATGTATTGAGCAAAAGCTTTGCGCGGACTAATCTAGGATATATGGCATTCGAGGAGGAGGATAAAATGGGGCGCATGTTACGGATCATCAAAAAAATGGGAGGTAGCGGGGTGGTATATGTTCGAAATAGGCGCGAAACACAAGAAGTAACACGCGTATTGGTTAATCATGGAATACCAGCAGATTATTATCATGCAGGTTTAGCCATGAAAGACAGAGAGCAAAAGCAAAATGCATGGATGTCAAACAAAATTCGTGTGATCGTAGCAACCAATGCATTTGGTATGGGAATCGATAAATCCGATGTGCGTTTTGTGATTCATTTGGATATTCCAGATTCGTTGGAGGCATATTACCAAGAGGCCGGTCGAGCCGGTCGGGACAGTAAAAAGGCATTTCCAGTAATGCTCTATCAGCAAGATGATAGAGATCGGCTGTGGACTACGTTAGAATCTAGTTTCCCAACGGTCTCTTTTATTCAAAAGGTATATCATTGTTTAGGAAATTACTATCAGATTGCTTACGGGGCAGGAAGCGGTGCAACGTTTGATTTCGATGTTGTTGATTTCTGCAAGAAATACGAGATTGACTTATTACATACAATCAGTGCGCTGAAATTTTTAGAAAGAGATAGTTGGTTAGCCCTTTCTGAAGCTGTATATATACCTTCTCGTTTTAAATTTGAAGTAGATTACCAAGAACTATACAAGTTTCAGGTGCAATCTGCTAAATACGATTCGCTGATCAAAATTATTTTACGGACATATGGAGGCGTCTTTGATTTGTATGTCCCTATTAATGAATTTGAGTTTGCAAAAAAGCTAGGAGTTCCGTTCGATATTGTTGTAGAGTTGCTTTCGGGAATGGAAAAGCAACAGATAAGTTCGTACATTAAAAGTACGGACAAACCTCAGCTTCAATTCCTACAAAGTCGCGTGGACTATAAGAATCTTTACATCGATATGGATTTTATTCGGGAACGAAAGCAAATTAAAGAAGAGCAGCTGAAAGCAATCTATCATTATTTGGATACGAAAGATTGCCGAAGTGTAGCTTTACTAGCATATTTTGGAGAAGAAGATGCTGAGTTATGCGGTGAGTGCGACTTGTGCTTAGTACGCAAGCACAAAGAAGGACAAACAGCCAAAATCCGTCAGGAAATTCGTATACTACTTTCGGAAAAAGCACTGACGCTCCACGAACTGATCGATAGTATTTCTGTTGGAAGAGAAACTGATAAGATTAAAATCCTTAGGGAACTCATCGAAGAAAGTGAAGCAAAGGTCGAAGAGGAAATGTATTATTGGATTGGAAGATAATACAGCGTTTAGAACGCACTCAAAAAGAATTTGTTAAAGCATTTTATTTCTCCCATAATTTTTAATAGCTTTAGCTAATAACCAAATAAACTTTGTATGGAAAACTATATTATTTATTTACCGGCAGTATTGGCTGTTTTGGGACTTCTTTTTATGATGCGCAAAGCGACTTGGGTCAGCAAGCAAGATGCTGGAGATGAGCGCATGCAAACTATTTCCAAAAGTATTCAGGAAGGAGCACTGGCTTTTTTAAAAGCGGAATACCGTATACTTTTGATTTTTGTAGCTATTGCTTCAATAGCGCTTTTTGTTGTTTCTACGTTGGTCGATACAACCCACTGGATTATTATTGTAGCCTTTGTATTTGGCGCTTTTTTTTCTGCGCTCGCTGGAAATATAGGTATGCGTATCGCAACCAAAAGTAATGTTCGTACGACCCAAGCCGCAAAAACCAGCCTTCCTCAAGCCCTGAAGGTTTCTTTTTCTGGAGGTACCGTAATGGGATTAGGAGTAGCAGGATTAGCTGTACTGGGATTAAGTATTTTCTTTTTACTTTTCTTGAAAATGTTTATTACCGAAGGCGGAAATTTTTATAGTGAAATGACTGTCGTTTTGGAGGCACTTGCCGGATTTTCTTTGGGGGCTGAATCCATTGCGCTTTTCGCACGCGTTGGAGGCGGTATATATACTAAAGCCGCTGATGTCGGAGCGGACCTGGTCGGTAAAATTGAGGCAGGTATCCCGGAGGATGATCCACGTAATCCTGCAACTATCGCTGATAATGTTGGAGATAACGTTGGTGACGTAGCTGGAATGGGAGCTGATTTGTTCGGATCCTACGTAGCTACCGTATTAGCTTCGATGGTATTGGGTAATTATATTATAAAGGATATGAGTGAAGCAACAGGCATCGTATATACGGATGCTTTCCAAGGCATGGGACCTATTCTATTGCCAATTGTAATAGCAGGTGTAGGAATTTTGGCATCTATCATTGGAACATTTTTTGTAAAAATAACGAACAATGATGCGAAAGAAGCTCAGGTACAAAAAGCATTAAATATGGGTAACTGGGTGGCTATTTTTTTAACCATTATCGCTTGCTTTTTCCTCATAACCTATATGTTGCCTGAGACCATTCAGATGAAGTTTTTCGGTGAGGGGTATAAAGACGTTCCACGGATGAATGTTTTTTACTCTACTCTTGTGGGATTGGCAGTGGGCGGATTGATCTCAGCTTTCACGGAATATTATACAGGATTGGGTAAAAAACCTGTTTTAAATATTGTTCGAAATTCTTCTACAGGCGCAGGGACAAATATTATAGCTGGATTAGCTACTGGAATGATGTCAACATTTTCATCTGTTTTGTTGTTTGCCTTTGCGATTTGGGGTTCCTATTCCTTAGCTGGCTTCTATGGTGTAGCTATTGCAGCTTCCGCAATGATGGCAACGACAGCCATGCAGTTAGCAATAGATGCCTTTGGTCCTATTGCTGATAATGCAGGCGGGATAGCTGAAATGAGCGAACTGCCGAAAGAAGTTCGCCAGCGTACTGATATATTGGATTCTGTAGGTAATACAACAGCTGCAGTAGGAAAGGGATTTGCTATAGCATCGGCGGCTTTAACCGCGCTTGCGTTATTTGCGGCTTATGTGACTTTCACAGGTATTGACGGAATCAATATTTTTAAAGCGGATGTATTGGCGGCGTTATTTATAGGTGGAATGATACCTGTTGTTTTTTCAGCTTTAGCGATGCAATCTGTCGGTAAGGCGGCAATGGATATGGTGAATGAAGTTCGCCGTCAATTTAGAGAGATACCGGGAATAATGGAAGGGACGGGACAGCCAGAATACAGTAAGTGTGTTGATATATCTACCAAAGCGGCATTGCGGGAGATGATGCTGCCGGGGGCGCTAACAATTGTTACACCTATACTCGTAGGGTTTGTGATGGGGGCAGAAGCTTTAGGCGCGTATATGGCGGGTGTGGCGGTTTCAGGAGTATTATGGGCTATATTCCAGAATAATGCCGGAGGAGCTTGGGACAATGCAAAGAAATCTTTTGAGGCAGGCGTAGAAATAAATGGAGAAATGACCTATAAAGGCTCTGAAGCACACAAAGCGGCAGTGACAGGAGATACCGTGGGAGATCCTTTTAAAGATACTTCTGGTCCCTCAATGAATATTTTAATTAAATTGACCTGTTTAATAGGATTAGTCATTGCACCAATTCTAGGAAATCACACTGCACAGTTGGCGAAGCAAAAAGAAAAAGAAGCCACGGCTAAAATAGTGAAAGTGGAAAAAGTAATGTATACGAAATAAGTTGCAAGCGTAATAAAAAAACACATCCCGCAGGCATATCCTCGCGGGATGTGTTTTTTTATTGATACTTTTTGTAACTTTAACCTGTTCATTAACGTAAATAAGCTATGTCGAATATTGGTTTTATTCAAGAAGAAAAAGCGGCCGATATCGGTAACTTTTTGGTAGGAAGGTTACTGCCTTTCCGCCAAAAGAGGTCTATTGGTCCATTTGTGTTCATAGATCATATGGGACCTGCTCATCTTCGAGAATACGAGAACTTGGATATAGGTCCTCATCCACACATCGGATTATCAACCTTGACATATTTGTTTGATGGTGCAATTATGCATCGTGACAGTTTGGGAACCGCCATGGAGATCCAACCCGGTGCAGTCAACTGGATGACGGCGGGTAAAGGTGTCACGCATTCTGAAAGAACACCAGAATACTTAAGACATCAAGATAAATATATGCACGGGCTCCAGATCTGGATTGCACTTCCCAAAGCGCTCGAGTTGATGGAACCTGAATTTTTTCACATAGAAGCAAAGGATATTCCCCGGTGGGAAGAAGAAGGCGTCAGTTATAAATTGATCGCAGGAGAGGCATTTGGAAAGAAATCTCCTGTGCCTGTGTATAGTCCACTTTATATGATTGAAATTAAAGCTAAAAAAGATACGTTAATTGATCTCCGGGGTGTCTTGTACGGCGAGAGTGGGCTTTACATTCTAGAAGGCGATATTGAGAGTAACGGATTTGAATACGGGTCGAAGCAAATCTTGATTACCAAAGATGCACACCTATGTTCTTTTACAATGAAGGCAAATACGACGGTATATATTTTTGGTGGAAAACCTTTCCCTGAGGAACGGTTTATTTATTGGAATTTTGTCGCAACAAGCAAAGAGATAATCGAGCAGGGAAAAGAGGACTGGAAAAATCATCGGTTTCCAACAGTACCCAATGATGATGGTTATGTTTCACTACCAGGTACGCAATAAATTAATTATTCAATAGGCAGATTTGAATCAGCGCCCCATTCTGACCATGAACCGTCATAAACGGCGATATCCGTATGACCCACTTGATAAGCACCCAGTGCTAGTATAGAGGCTGTTATTCCTGATCCACAGGAGAATATATTGTGTTTGTTTTGTTCAGAGTGTCCCACATAAATTTTTTCTAACTCTTGTACAGGTTTAATAAATGCGCCATTCATCAGCTGGTCGAAAGGCAGGTTTGTGGAACTTGGGATGTGTCCAGATCTTAACCCCTTTCGGGGCTCGGGAACCGTGCCATTGAATCTACCCTTATTCCGTGCGTCCGTAACGGTAATATGGGGTGAAGTCAGTTTTTTTAGTAATGAATATGTGCTTTCAAACCAGTTGTTGTCCGTTTTTGCAATAAAATTCCCTTTTTCTGTTGGTGTTATATAATCGGTTTTCACTGGTAATCCTTGGTTTATCCAAGCTTCTATCCCTCCATTCAAAACGTAGACCTCTTTATGTCCCATATAGCGAAACATCCACCAGGCACGAGGACTGGAATAGAGCCCCCATTGATCGTAAATTATCAATATACTGTTATTATTGATACCAAGGTTACGAGCTTCTTGTTCAAAATCTTCACGGGTTAACATGGTATGTGGAAGAGAGCTGTTGTGTACAGAGAAATTCCCCTCAATATCAAAAAATATAGAATTAGGGATCAATTGCAAAATTGTTTTATCCAATTTTTGATCAACTTTGTCTATGGTCGCATCAAGAATGATAAGACTAGGGTTACTAGTCAATTGCAGAAAATCGTGAATATCGATTATTGGAGAAGAAATCGGCATACGAAAATAATTTAATGATTAAAATTACAACAAAATACCGATATAAAAAAGCCCCAATCTTACGATTGGGGCTTTACTATTTAGTGAAATCTAAAATTATTTAGATTTTTTTTCGTCACCTTCCATTTGCTCTTTCAATTGAGCTAATACATCAAGATCACCTAAAGTAGATTTCTCAACAGAGTCTTTTACTTTCTTCACTGCCGTAGAAGCTGCTTTTGCATCTTTTTTGCGTGCATTAGATTCTTCTTTACGGTTTTCTTCTTTCGCATCTTCCCAGATACGAGAGTGAGAAATTACAAGACGTTTGTTTTCTTTGTTGAACTCAATGATTTTGAAATCATTGACATCGTCTACTTTTAAGGCAGCACCATCTTCTTTTACAGAGTGTTTAGAAGGACAGAAACCTTCTACACCATATTGTAATGCCACGATATCACCTTTGTCACCAACTTTGATTACTGTACCTTCGTGAATCGAATCAATTGTGAAAATTGTTTCGAAAGTATCCCAAGGGTTTTCTTCTAATTGTTTGTGACCTAGAGATAATTTACGGTTTTCTTCATCGAGCTCTAAAACAACAACTTCTAACTCTTCGCCTACTTTAGTGAATTCATTAGGATGATTAATTTTTTTAGACCATGATAAGTCTGAAATATGGATTAATCCATCGATGCCATCTTCCAATTCGACAAATACGCCGAAGTTAGTCATGTTTTTAACAACAGCTTTTTGTTTCGAACCTATAGGGTAGCGTTCAGTGATGTTTTTCCAAGGATCTGGAGTCAATTGTTTGATACCTAGGCTCATCTTACGATCATCGCGATCTAATGTTAAGATTTGAGCTTCAATTTCGTCACTTACTTTTAAGAACTCCTGAGGAGAACGTAAGTTTTGCGACCAAGACATTTCAGATACATGAATTAAACCTTCAACACCAGGTATGATTTCTAAGAAAGCACCGTAGTCAGCAACAGTTACGATTTTACCTTTTACTTTAGAACCAATAGCTAATTCGCTATCTAAAGATTCCCAAGGGTGTTCTGATAATTGTTTTAAACCTAATGCGATACGTTTTTTCTCATCATCAAAATCCAAAACAACCACGTTAATAGTTTGATCTAAAGCCAATACTTCTTTTGGATGCTCGATACGACCCCAAGAGATATCCGTAATGTGAAGTAAACCGTCAACACCACCTAAATCGATGAATACACCGAAGTCTGTAATGTTTTTAACAGTACCTTCTAATACTTGACCTTTTTCTAATTTCGCAACGATTTCTGATTTTTGGTTTTCTAGATCGTCTTCAATTAATACTTTGTGAGATACCACTACGTTTTTGAATTCATGGTTGATTTTCACAACTTTGAACTCCATAGTTTTACCTACGTAAATATCGTAATCACGGATAGGTTTGATGTCAATTTGAGACCCAGGTAAGAACGCTTCTACACCTTTAATGTCTACGATCAAACCACCTTTCGTACGAGACTTAACGAAACCATCGATAATAGCATCATTTTCCAATGCATCGTTGATAGCTTCCCAAGATTTTTGTGTTTTAGCACGCTTGCGTGACAACACCAATTGACCGTTTGCGTCTTCTTGAGACTCTACGAATACGTCAACAGTGTCACCAACTTTTAAGTCAGGTAAGTCACGGAACTCAGATAACGCTACTAGACCGTCTGATTTGAAACCAACGTTCAAAACCACATCCTTGTTATTGACAGATACAACAATACCCTCAATAATTTCACCTTGGTTGATTTGGTTGAATGTACCAGCATACTGTTCTTCCAATTTAGTACGCTCAGCTTCGCTGTAATTACCGAAAGCTTTTTCATCAAGTTCCCAATCGAAGTCACCCTCTGGTGTATTCCAAGTGTTGGATTTGATTTGGTCAATTAAGTTTGAATCGGCTTCAGACTCAATCTTTTCAGTGTCTTTCACTACTGTAGTGTCAGCACCTTGTAGCTCTGCGTTTTTCGCCGCTAACTCTTTTTCTGCTTCTTGTTTTTTTGCCATTAATTAATTTTCTCCTTTTCCTTACTATGTAAGGACTGCAAAGATACGAAAATCTTTTATTTACAAGATTTTATGTTATTTTTTTTTGGAAGATATTTACAACAGGAGTTATTCGGACTGTTTGAATGAATTGTAGATTTTAGGCTTTACAATTTTAATACTCTGCTTAGACAATGTAATACTGGCATTTAGTTCAAAACCTATCAGTAGAATTAATGAATTTAAATACATCCAAATCATGATAACAATAATAGTTCCTATGGAACCATATAGTTTATTATAAGCGTTGAAATTATTAATGTAGTAAGCAAAGCCCGAAAAAGTTAAAATGGCAAGGATTGTAGCCAACGTAGCTCCAGGGCTAAAAAGTTTCCATCTTTTAGCTACAGATGGGCCAAATTTGTAGAGCATACTGACGGTTAAAAAGTAAATTGCGAATAGTATTACCCATCGCGCCGCTTTGATGATGAATGTCCAAAACCAAGAAAGATCATACGAAATATGATCCTGCAAATAAGAAATCACTATACCGGCTCCTGTGAAGAAAACGATTCCTAAAGTTAACGCGACGATAATAGAAAAGGATAGTCCCAATGCTATTAATCGTCTTTTCCCCCAATTCCTATTTTCGTTCGCTAAGGAAGACTTATTAAATGCCATCATTAAGGTGGTCATGCCATTGGTGGAAAAAAAAGTAGCCAATACAAAACCGAATGACAATAGTCCGCCGTTTTGCTTTTTTATAATATCTTCTAAAGTGGATTGAATGATTGTAAAAGCATCAAAAGGAATTACGATAGCTAAAAAATCCATTAGACTTTGCTGAAAATTATCGACAGGAATATAAGGAATCAAGGTGAAGAGGAAGATAATACCTGGGAAAATAGCCAACATAAAATTATAAGCCAAAGAAGAAGCTTTGTTAAGGATAGATTCACGAGCAATTTCCTGAAAAAAAAAAGTTGCGACGGTATACAGTGGGAGCTGGCCAAAGCCTGGAAGAATAGCCTTTTTTGACCATTCTACGACGCTATCATATAGCCTGAAATTCAATAAACTGTTGTGGACTTTCCTCATCTTACTCAAAATAAGGGCTCATCTTATCTTGAAAAATTTGTGGCGGGCGGCAAGGTCTATTTTTTTGCATATCTACAAAAACCAGCTGTGTCATTCCTGTATTGAGTAAAGTTGTCGCTTCGTCAAATATTTCGTATTCAAATTTAATTCGAATATTTGGTTTCTCGCGTATTGTTGTTCTTATGGTAATGAGTTCATCATAAGTTGCCGCTTGCATGAATTTAGACTGCAATTCTATGACAGGTAGCATAATTCCCATTTTTTCCAACTCTTTATAAGATATGCCTGTATTGCGTAGCATTTCAGTGCGTGCTACTTCATAATATGTCGCATAGTTGCCGTAGTAAACGTATCCCATCTGATCCGTTTCCGCATATCTCACTCTTAATTGGTTTTCAAAGACGTACATAGCTATTTTTTAATATTTCTTTCGTCCAATGCTCTTTGGAATTTGCGCGCATTGACTTGATGTTCAGCCACAGTTGCAGCAAAGGCGTGGTACCCCGAAAAATCGGCTTCGGCACACATGTAGATGTAATCGTGATGTGCAGGGTTTAAAACAGCATCGATTGATGCAATGCTTGGCATCATGATAGGGCCTGGGGGTAGCCCCCTATACCGATACGTATTATAAGGGTTATCTATAGTCAGATGTCGATTCAATACACGGCGGATGGTGAAATCATTGTTCGCAAAAATGACAGTTGGATCTGCCTGCAATAACATCCCTTTTTGAAGTCTATTTAAATATAATCCAGCAATTTTGGGCATCTCGTCCACATGAAGTGCTTCCCCTTTAACAATAGATGCAAGCGTCGAAACTTCGATAGGGGTAAGGTTGATAGCTCGTGCTTTTTGTTTGCGCTCATCTGTCCAGAATTTTTTGTATTCTTCATTAAAGCGAGCAGCTATTTTATCAGGTGAAGTGTTCCAATAAATATCATATGTATTGGGAATAAACATCGAAAAGAAATTATCTTTAGTAAATCCGTATTGCTCCGCTACAGCTTCATTGTTTAATATGTCGCTAAACTTTATTGAGTCAGCTTCAAAGCTGTTCCCCAATAGACCCGCAAAGCTTTCTTTAAGACGTAAATTTGCAAATCTAAATTTCACAGCTTCCTGATATCCTCCGCGAAGATTTCCAATGAATCTACGGTTGCTCATTCCTGGGTTCAATTTATATCGACCTGCTTTTACATTGTCAGGGTAGTTCATTTTTTTTGCGGCGAAATCAAATAAATCCGGGTGTTTTACGATATGTTGTGACCTCAATCGTGCCAATACAAGGTCGTACGTATCATTAGTATGCACATAGAAAAATTCCTCTTTATCTGTAACAGAAGGGCCGATGAAAGTTTGATAGGCCTTCCAGCCAACAAAAGCACCTGCTACCACAAGGACAATCAGAGTAATGCCCAGAAATTTCGGGAAAGATTTTTTTTTCTCCATAAAAAAATTAGTCGTTTGATAAAGTTAAATCAATACGTGTGCCAATGCCGATAATACGTGCTGAGGTATCTGGGAATTGTGCTATTATTCTCGCAGTGGATGTGTCGCTGATATTTCCAGTGATATTACCAATATTCAATCCTAAGCCCTGAATGGCAAATTTTGCTTCTGCTAACGTAAGATTTAATACGATGGGTACTTCTACTTCATTGGCGCCACGTCCATTTCCCAGTACTAAGGTTATTTTTGATCCTTTCGATACCATTCTCCCAGTTTTGATGGGCTGGCCCGCAAATTTTGCATCAAGTACAACATCCCGCGCAATATCAGACACATACACCGTGTCACCAATCTTCAATGAATGATTTTTGATGATGGCAGAAGCCTCGATAAATGTCTTATCAATGATATCTGGGAACGCTATTTCAGGCGCAATCTGGGTAATAATCGTTAGATAAATGGTGCGTCCGCTTTTTACCAATGCATTTGCTTCAGGATCTTGTTCTATTACTAAACCTGGTTTTGCATCCATTTGGTATACCGAATCCACCGCATATTCGAGTCCAGCTCGATCTAAAGCACGTTTGGCTTCTTCAATATTGAGCCCTTTGAGAACAGGTACCTCGTGTGCATCTCCATGCTTAGTGTAAATTTTTAACCCAAAATATATTAAAAGAAATAATATAAATATAGCTATAATCGCTCCTATCAGATTTTTTCTGAAAGTGTCTGTTCGTAAATAAAGTAATAATTTAGACATGAAATTTTTTCAAGTTTTTATACCCGCTATTTAATAACGAGTGTGAGTGTTGTTACATTGTATTAATATTAACAAAATTATTCGTTTTTCCGTGTATCGCAAATTATATTTGTGAAGATGAACTGAAAGACAATAATGAAAACAAAAGTAGCATTAATTACCGGAGGATATACAGGAGAAGCAGAAGTATCTTACAAAAGCTCAAAATTCGTCTATAGTCAACTGGATAAAGATAAATATGAAGTCTACCTAATCGATATCACCGTCGAAGGTTGGTTTTATCAAGGTCAAGACGGCGTCAAGTACACGATCGATAAGGAAGATTTTTCGCTTAATTTGAGTGGTACTATTGTTAGATTTGATGTCGCTTTCATCATTCTGCACGGTTCACCTGGTGAAGACGGCCGTTTGCAAGGCTACTTTGATATGATCGGGTTGCCTTATACTTCTTGTAATGCATTAACGTCTTCGTTAACCATGAATAAGGGGTATACAAAAGCTATTCTAGCAGATATTTCTGAACTTAATTTGGCTAAATCTGTACTTCTGTTCGAGCATCATAGAAAAGATGAGGTGAAATTGGTCGAGGAAAAATTAAGCCTACCTTATTTTGTAAAACCTAATGCAGGAGGTAGTAGTATCGGGATGACAAAAGTAAAAGAAGCGGCGGGTTTAAAAGAAGCATTGGATAAGGCTTTCGATGCTGAAAATACAGGTAAGCAGGTTCTCGTCGAAGAGTTTGTGAACGGTCGGGAATTTTCGCAAGGCATATTCCGTAATTCGCAAGGTGAGCTTATTGTATTACCAGCTACTGAGGTAAAAACAACCCGCGAATTTTTTGATTTTGAGGCGAAATATAGCCCTGGACTAACGGAAGAGATTACACCGGCGGATTTGAACGAGGAACAGCAAGCAAGAGCGATGCGTCTTATTAAAGAAATCTATATCCGTCTAAACTGCAAAGGAATGGTTCGCGTTGATTTCTTTTTAGAACATGGAACAGATAAATTTTATTTTATAGAAATTAATACTATTCCGGGGCAGACAGCACAAAGTTTTATTCCCCAACAGGTACGAGCATTCGGAATGACCGAGACGATATTTTACAGCGAGTTGATAGAATCTGCCTTAAGTTGAAACTTACGATACCCTTTCGTAAACTTCAAACGAATAATCAAAAGCATGTTTTTCATCTTTTTGATAAGTTTCTGAGCTTATGAGTTTCCAGGCCGTTGGAATTAACGCTGGAAAGAAAGCGTCACCATCAACTGTAGTATGTACACGTGTCAAAAGAACTTTTTGTGCCAAAGGAAGTGTTTGTCTGTAGATTTCAGCACCTCCAATGATAAAAATTTCACGTTCATCTCGGCAATACGTCAAGACTTCTTCTAGGCTATTTGCGACATCAATATCTTTCGCTTTATAATTAAGATCACGCGTGATCACAATATTTCTACGCTCGGGCAAAGCTTTTCCAATGGATTCAAAAGTTTTACGCCCCATCACTATAGAGTGGTCAAGCGTGTTTTTCTTGAAATATTTGAAATCACCAGGCAGGTGCCAGGGCATTTTGTTGCCTTTTCCGATTGCATTGTTCTCCGCAGCAGCAACTATTAAAGTTAGTTTGAGATTACTCATTTCTTGAAAATATTTCTTTACTCTTTTTTCTAGTATAGATATAAGCTTATACAGCTACAGGAGCCTTGATATGTGGATGAAATTCATAATCCATCAATTCAAAATCTTCGAATTTAAAGTCGAAAATGTCTTTAACATCCGGATTGATTTTCAAGTTGGGAAGTGACTTCGGATCTCTCGAAAGTTGCAATTCTGTCTGGTCAAAGTGATTGCTATAGATATGTGCATCCCCAAGGGTGTGTACAAAATCAGCCGCCTCCATATTACACACTTGCGCGACCATCATCGTCAACAAAGCATAGGATGCGATATTGAAAGGAACACCTAAAAAAATATCGGCACTACGCTGATATAATTGACAAGAAAGTTGAGGTCTTAGTATGCCATTTTCAGGTTGAGCTGGAGCAACATAGAACTGAAAAAAAGCGTGACATGGAGGTAAAGCCATGTTTTCAATTTCAGCAACATTCCAGGCCGATACGATGATACGTCGAGAGTCCGGATTTGTCTTTAGCTGATCGATCACTTGCGAGATCTGATCAATATGCTTTCCGTCTGGGGTAGGCCAAGAGCGCCACTGCGAACCGTATACCGGTCCCAAATTGCCTTTTTCATCTGCCCATTCATCCCAAATACTGACACCATTCTCTTTCAGGTATTGAATGTTCGTTTCTCCTTTTAAAAACCAAATCAGTTCATGTATTATCGAACGAAGATGAAGCTTTTTAGTAGTAACTAATGGGAAACCTTCTTTTAAATTAAAACGCATTTGATAACCAAAAACACTTTTAGTACCCGTTCCTGTACGATCCGTTTTCTCTACACCTGTCGTATACACATGCCTTAGCAAATCTAAATACTGTTTCATGATTTTTAATTTGAATCTTACGAAGATAAGTGTTTTCGCATCATTAGAATATCACAATTTTTCAACAACTCACATTTTGTGTCTTTTTGTGTACTTTTGTAGATATTATCACATATTCATGTTTTTGAAATACCAAATACATGAGTAACACACTGACTATAGCAAGTTGGTATATGAAAGTTAAAAGTATATTGTATAGATGAATAAAAAAGTTGCTTTCTACACATTGGGATGTAAACTGAATTTCTCAGAAACGTCATCTATTGGTCGTATCTTTAGCGATGCGGGTTATGAAACTACACCGTTTAACAGTCAAGCGGATGTATATGTTATCAATACCTGCTCGGTTACAGACCACGCAGATAGAAAGTGTAGAAAAGTGGTAAAAGAGGCATTGAAACATTCTCCGAATGCGTATATAACCATCGTGGGATGTTATGCTCAATTGAAACCGAAAGAAATTGCCGAAATCCCAGGCGTGGATATGGTACTTGGCGCCGCCGAAAAATTTAATATCATTGAACATATCAATGATTTGACAAAGGAAAAAAAGACTATTATTCATAATGCGCCTATTGATGAAACAAATCAATTTGTTTCTGCATTCTCCATTGGAGATCGTACACGCACATTCTTGAAAGTGCAAGACGGATGTGATTACTCCTGTACATTCTGTACGATTCCTTTAGCCCGTGGCGCTAGTCGCTCTGGTAAGATTGAGGATGTTGTCCGTCAGGCAGAGGAGATTGCAGCCTCCGGTGTTAAGGAAATTGTGCTGACAGGGGTCAATATCGGTGATTTTGGTGTTCGCGACGGCAAGCGACAAGATAAGTTTTTGGACTTGGTAAAAGCATTGGATGAAGTAGAAGGTATCGATCGCATTCGTATTTCGTCCATAGAGCCAAACCTTTTAGCAAACGAGATTATTGAATTTGTGGCGCAATCGAAACGATTTGTACCACATTTTCATATGCCTTTGCAGGCTGGGAATAATAAAGTATTGGCTCAGATGCGTCGTCGCTATAAACGTGAATTATATGCCGAACGAGTTGCAAAAATAAGATCCTTGATGCCGAACTGTTGTATAGGTGTTGATGTGATCGTGGGTTTTCCTGGAGAAACGCGCGAAGATTTTATAGATACCTACAATTTCATAAATGAAATGGATATTTCGTATTTGCACGTTTTCACCTACTCCGAGCGCGAAAATACAATAGCAGCTCAAATGGAAGGAGCTGTTCCTGGAGTACAACGAAGTGATAGAAGTAAAATGTTACATATCCTATCCGAAAAAAAACGACGAGCTTTTTATGAATCTCAATTGAAAAAAGTAGGAGAGGTACTGTTTGAGTCCGACGTAAAAGAGGGATATATGCACGGTTTTTCTAAAAATTACGTCAAAGTACGAACACTTTATGATCCTCTTTTAGTAAATGAGATCGTCCCGGTAAAGTTTATTGCCATAACGGAGAATGGGGAGGTGGATATTGAAGCGTTGCCGGAAGTATTAGCACATTAAAAAAGCATAAAAAAAAGGAACCGGTAAGTTCCTTTTTTTATGTGCTCATACTTCTGGACCTTTCGAACTCTTGGTGCAATCGAATGAGTTTAAACGTCGAGCTGATTAGCTCATTTGTTTCGAGTAGAATAGAAAAATACAACTTTGAGTTTTTCGGGCTGTTTTCGGATGTTCGAATACGTTCAATTTGCCGATCCAAAAATTGGTTATTTATATCTTGCAGTTCTAATCTTTCTTCAATAATATCATCAATTTTAGAGAAATCTTGCCGTTTGTAAACATCGTTTATTTTGGAATACCATTGCCCCAGTTTTTCCACAATATATTTTAGATCTTTCGCTTGATTAATTTTGAGCGGTTTGTGATTGTTGTCTACATGATCGTAGATGTTTGAAGTGATTACACCCAAGTTTTCGACAATATCTTGGAGGTAACCTAAAGATTGAATATAATATCGACTCCCTTTTACGGATGAATCGTCGAGGTTTCGGATAAAATCATATAACGATGAATTCGTAGAATTAAGATCTTTTTGCAGCTTCTTTACTAATTTTTTATCTGCGTTCAAGGTCACTAAATCTTGATTAATCAGGCCCTCAATTACATCTTTGTACAGTATATTTGTCTTTGTAATAATCTCGCTGATCTGATTAGCACTGGCCTCCGTTACCTGTTGTAACGTTTGTATATCTTTTTTTTCAAGCTGGAGTTTTCGTGCCGACTGCTCTTTTACTTTCCGACCGTGACTTTTCGAATTTCTATATAAGAAAACGGTCAATAAAATGATGGCTAATACAAAGGTGATAATTCCGCCGATTTTTAGAAGGTAGGCCAATATAAAAGCACCTGCAAATGCACAGCCTGCCGTGATAAACCAGCCTCCCACTACGTGGAAAACTCCCGATACACGATATACAGCACTTTCCCTGCCCCAAGCTCTATCCGCGAAAGCTGTACCCATGGCGACCATAAACGTTACATAGGTCGTCGATAGAGGCAACTTCATGGAGGTTCCCAGCGCAATCAGACTGCTAGCCACCATTAAATTAACCGATGCCCTAACCATGTCAAACATTGGTTCATCGCCCGATTTCTTCTTAATGCCTTTTTCCAATGGATTATCAAACTGTTTATCCAGTCGGGCCTGTAATGTTCTAGGCATTACATAGCTTATTATATTGCCGAAGTTGATAAAGGATCGTACAATCTGACGCGCTAAGGCATTTGACTTAAATCTATCCACCCCCGCATCTTGGTTTGTGAGGCTCATTTCTGTCTCGATGACGGTTTTTGCTTTTTTCGAAGTCCATAAGGTAATAACCATTATGATCCCTGCAACTAAGAGAATCCAGACCGGGGCGACAATATTATCTGATCCCATTGCAGCCATCATATAGGTGTTTGGATCGGTGCCCCCAGCTCGAAAAATATCGATAGACTGTATGGCAGCAACCGGGACGCCAATAAAATTGACTAAGTCGTTCCCGGCAAAAGATAAAGCGAGTGCAAATGTACCTACGCCAATAATCAGCTTTAAAATATTGATATTAAGGCGCGTCAGTATAAAGCTTGTCAACGTAAACAAGAAAAAGCTTCCTATCAGCAGATTTACCTCATGGCTATTAATCCAATTTCGGGTGTTCTCAGAAATAAAAGTGACTCCCTTGAGTCCTTTTATCAAAATGAAGTAACTGATAGCCGTTAAGGTAATACCACCAAACAGAACCCCGACAGTCTTTATTTTTTTTTCGAATTGAAAGGTGAAAATGAGCCTCGAAATGTACTGAACGATCATTCCGACGGTGAATGATAGGAGTACAGATAATAAGATACTGCTCACAATCTCAGTCGCCTTCTCGGTATTGATATAATTAGACAGGGTATTCCAGGCGGCGCCTTCGCTAATGATTTTGTACATCCCTAAACAGACGGCTGCGCCTAGAAGTTCAAATACGATAGAAACTGTCGTTGAAGTAGGGAGCCCAAAATAATTAAAGACATCCAATAAGATTACATCGATAATCATGACCGCCAAAAAAATGACCATCACGTCATAAAAACTAAATTGACCGGGTACATAAATGCCACTTCGGGCGATTTCCATCATACCGCTAGAGAAGACCGCCCCACAAATAATCCCTATGCTTGCTACGATCATGATGGTCTTAAATGGCATCGCTTTAGAACCGATAGCAGAGTTAAGGAAGTTCACCGCATCATTACTAACTCCGACCATTAGATCGATTATTGCCAGGACGATTAACGTGAGTATAATAAGGAATAGGTAATTTTCCATAATTAATTTTTCTTTCGAATGTAGATGATATTAGCGCGATGAATATGATATTGATTTGAATAGCAGTAATTTAGCTCATGTGCGTCTGAACGCTGACGCTTTGTCTTTATACTATCTCACGGTTTCTAACCAGTGCTGAGCCATTAAATTGGCTCCGGCGAGCGTTGTATGTACGCCATCTGTAGTCCAGTACGCCCCATTTGCCCTTTTTTCTGCCTTATCAAAAATAGATTGATACGGAATAAATGCGGCGTTATATTCTTTGGTTATTTCACGTGCTACGTCTTGATATCGTGCTAATTCCGGAAACCAACTGTCATCTACATGCTTCACATTCTTTACGCCGAAAGGCTCGCCAATTATTAATTTCACGTGAGGTAGGGCCGTCAAGGTTTGATCAAGTAATTTTTTATAGTGCTCTTTGTAAGTATCTGCAGACCCTTCATAGTTGCCATTTCTTTTATGCCAATAATCATTGATACCAATCATAATGCTTAGAATATTTGGTTTAAGATCAATACAATCTGTCGCCCATCGTTCAGCAAGCTGTGGTACCTTATTTCCGCTGATGCCCCTGTTATATACGCGTATGTTTTTGTCAGCATATTTGTTTAACAAATTGCTTGCCGCAATCATAGCATAACCTTTTCCGAAAGCATCTGTATTATTTGGTTCTACATTATCTCTTTTACGACCGTTGTCCGTTATAGAGTCTCCTTGGAATAAAATAATATCGTTTTGATTGATGGTTACTTTCTTACTAGCGACACCAATATGTTCTTTTGCATTTAATAATGAAGTACCAACCAAGGCGCCTCCTAAAGTAAGCAAGCCTTTTTGTAAAAAATCTCTTCTGTTATCCATTTTTATAGGTGTATTTTTTTTTAAACTTAAGAATATTAACAGAATTTATCAATTCCTTCTTTTATTATTTCACAGGCTTGCATTATTTCTTGTTCGGAGATCGTCAATGGAGGAGCAACACGTAAGGCTGTCTCACAATGCAGGTACCAATCTATCATAATCCCTTTTTCTGCACAGTACTGACTTACCGCATATACTTGCGAAAAGGTTTCCAGTTGTAAGCACATCATCAATCCCAATCCTCTGATTTCCTTTATTTTAGGATGGTTTAATTCCTGTCTGAATAACTTCTCTTTAATTTCTACTTGTTCTATAAGCTGCTCCTCGATAATCACTTGGAGTGAGGCCAGAGCGGCAGAACAGGATACGGGATGTCCACCAAATGTCGTGATATGGCCTAACATAGGATTATCTTTTATAACATCCATAATCTGTTTGGATGCTACAAATGCACCGAGGGGCATACCTCCTCCGATTCCTTTAGCTAACATGAGGATATCCGGAACGATACCGAAGTGATTAAAAGCAAATAATTTTCCGGTGCGGCCAAAACCGGTTTGTATCTCATCAAATATTAGCAGGGCCCCCGTTTCATTACATTTATTACGTAAGGCTTGCATGTAACTTACACTAGGTACTCGTACTCCTGCCTCACCTTGTATAGCTTCAATAACAACAGCAGCCGTATCATGGGTTATACGAGCTAGGTCCAAAACACTGTTGTATTCAATAAATTCGATGTCTGGTAATAGGGGCGCGTAAGCCTGTCGATAGGCCGGATTGCCGATAAGGCTAAGGGCGCCTTGGGTACTCCCATGATAGGCGTTTTTAGCAGCAATGATTTGCCGGCGACCCGTGTATTTTTTTGCAACTTTCATGGATCCTTCCACGGCCTCAGTTCCCGAGTTGGTGAAGTATACAGATTCAAAAGGAGCAGGCAGTTGTTTTAAGAGCATTGTCGCAAATTGTACTTGTGGTGCTTGTACAAATTCGCCGTATACGGTTACATGTAGATATTTGTCGAGTTGTGCTTTAATGGCCTCCAGTATCTTTGGATGACGGTGCCCGATATTACTAACATTAAATCCAGATACCAGGTCTAAGTATTTTTCGCCATGCGGTCCGTAAAGAAATGAACCTTCCGCTCGTTCAATTTCAATGAGGCGGGGGCTATCAGAAGTTTGGGCAGTATTTTTTAAAAACAGCTCTCTGTTACTAATCATATGCGAAGGTAAGGAAGATTCGCGTTAAAAAACAAATAGAAGCGTTACGCCTCTATTATCTTTTTGGTCTGCTTTTATATTCTTTAGCCAGCATATTAATGAAATCCTCTTCCACCTGGAAGAATTGCGACGCTCTCGACTGTCCGATTACCTGCGCAAATTTACTTCGATATACTTTTTTTACATCCACTTCTTTCGCATCAAAAGCAATTACATCTCTTTTACCATTGAACGAATTTACATTTTGCGGCGCATTCAACCCTCTTTTTGCCTTTTTAAGATCCCAAATTTCCCGATTATACTGGTTGTAAATCGGAAAAAACTTTTGCGATTCAGCAGGAGTCAACTTTAACTCCTTGGTGATATAAGCAATTTTCTTATTTTCAATAACTTCAAAGTTCCGCTGCTGCGCGAACGAAGCCACTTGAAGTGTAAATAAAAAGCAGAGTGTAACTAATATTTGTTTAAAGCGTAGCATTATAGCATATAATTTAAGTACTCCTCGATGTCGTTATCTTTTACTTGATTACCAATTTCCACATTTTCAGGAATATCCAAATACTCCGAGAAAAAGACCAGATCATTGGCATCCGAAACCTGAGCTAAATAACTAACAATTGCTTCATCAGGTATTCCTGAAAGTGATATGTTCTGTGGCTGTACCACATTATCCTGTTGATTAAGGGATAAGTAGGAGCCTATACTTATTATTACAGCTACGGCGGCTACAGCGGCATAAGCTGTCCAATTTTTTCTAGATGGTAAGGTAATGACGCCGGTATCTTGATCTGAATCGAATGGTATGTTCTTAATCTCTTTACCAATTGTGTCCGCTGTAATTTTTTCAGACAAAAGATCAAAATATCCAACAGGTACATGATATCCGGTTTCCGTAACTTTAGCTTTTAATTTTTCCACCGCGATATTTGTTACAATATCTTGCTCTAGTGTTTCAAAGTAAGCTGCTGGGACCTCATAACCATCACGATCTATAATAGCCTTTAATTGCTCTTCTGCTATTCGATTAAGAATAGAATCTTTAGCTACGTCAACATAGTCTACAGGGATAGTAAGTCCCGTCGTTGTAACCTGGCTACGCAGTGTTTCTTCAAAAATTTTAACCTGAATTTGATGCACTGATTCTTCAAAGTAATGTTGTGGCACTTCAAATCCGGGTGCAGTAACTTGATTTTTTAATTTTTGTTCAGCGACTTTGGCTAATATATTGTTTTGAAGTTGTTCGAAGTATCCTTCAGGGGTAACGTGGTTATGTTGTTGAATCGCTAATCTTTCTAATTTTACGAGCGAGAGAATTACGGACTCCTGCAGGCTGAAGTAGTCTGGGGGCGCGGTAAAAGGATTGGCACGTAATGCTTCAGGAAGCTTATTTCCTCCTAATTCGCCATGATATGTGTTTATTTCCTTCATCGTATGGGTATAGATGCTTTTATCACTAAAAGGTTTAATCATTCGAGTTAAAAAAATGTTCTATTTTCTTCACCGCCAAATGATAAGAAGCCTTAAGGGCGCCTACGCTTGTTCCAAGTATTTCCGATATTTCGTCGTATTTAAGATCTTCAAAATATTTCATGTTAAAAACCAGCCGTTGTTTTTCGGGGAGAATAAGTAAAGCTTGTTGTAACTTAAGTTGCGCTTTATCTCCGTTGAAATAATGACCATCTGCTAGAGTTTCCGACAAGTATGCTGAGCTATCATCGTCTAAGGATACATTGTGTTTTTGCTTTTTCTTGTTCAGAAAAGTAATGCATTCGTTCGTAGCGATCCGGTATAACCAGGTGTATAGTTGGGAATCTTCCCTAAACTTCTCTAAGTTGCGCCACACTTTTATGAAAATATCCTGTGTCACGTCATCCGCATCGTCATGATCAATGACCATGCGTCTGACGTGCCAATAGATTTTTTGTTGGTATTTTTTTAGCAAATAGCCGAACGCCTCTTCGCGTGTGTGCTCATCAGCAAATTTTGATATGATTAAGGCGTCTTCCATTTGTCTTATTTTCTGCTAATAGCTTTTCTTGCAGCTGCCACGATATTGGATGCATTCAGCCCATATTTCTCCATCAATTGTGCAGGGGTTCCGGATTCGCCGAAGCTATCATCTACCGCTACATACTCTTGTGGAGTAGGTAATTTTTGAGCCAGTACTTGCGCCACACTATCTCCCAATCCGCCCAAGCGATTATGCTCTTCCGCTGTGACGACACACCCCGTCTTAACAACTGATTTTAAAATAGCTTCAGTATCTAATGGTTTGATGGTATGAATGTTGATGATTTCGGCGTCTATGCCTAATTTTTCTAGTTCTTCACCCGCTTTAATAGCTTCCCATACCAGGTGACCGGTAGCAATTATCGTCACGTCTTTCCCTTCGTTCAGCAAAACCGCTTTGCCAATTTCAAATGTTTGATCAGCAGGTGTAAAATTAGGAACAACCGGACGTCCGAAACGTAAATACGCGGGGCCAATATGGCTGGCTAATGCTACTGTTGCAGCTTTTGTTTGATTAAAATCACAGGGGTTGATAACCGTCATGCCCGGAAGCATTTTCATCAAGCCGATATCTTCTAGTATTTGGTGAGTCGCACCATCCTCGCCTAAGGTAAGACCTGCATGCGAAGCACATATCTTCACGTTTTTGTCTGAATATGCAATAGATTGACGAATTTGATCATACACTCTTCCTGTAGAGAAGTTCGCAAATGTTCCCGTAAAAGGGATTTTTCCTCCAATTGTTAGCCCTGCAGCGATACCCATCATATTTGCTTCTGCGATTCCAATTTGGAAAAAACGCTCCGGAAATTCTTTGATGAAATCATTCATCTTTAATGATCCGATTAAGTCAGCACAAAGCGCTACTACATTTTCGTTCGTTTTACCGGCTTCCAATAAACCGGCTCCAAAGCCTGAACGTGTATCTTTTGATTCAGTATATGTGAATTTTTTCATCCGTATGTTTTTTTCAATTGCGGTGAATCTATCGTGATTTATTTTTGTCTTTAATGACTTTTAAAATCATGACGGTTTCACGTTGTTTTATAGTATTTAGATTTTAGTGATTCGGATTTAGACATTTGAAAACCTCATGTCTAACGTCTCGTATAAATTAATAATCTCCCACTGTTCGTGGAATTTGATCCAGCGCAAGTTGTAATTGCTCGTCATTAGGCGCAACACCATGCCATTTATGTGATCCCATCATGTAATCAACACCAAATCCCATTTCAGTATGTAGTAAGATCATCACCGGCTTGCCCCTTCCGGTACGTGATTTTGCTTCCTCGATGCCGGCAACTACAGATGCCATGTCATTGCCTTTTTCAACTTCTAGTACATCCCACCCAAAAGCTTCCCATTTGGCTCTTAAATTACCCAATGATAGCACCTGATTGGTTGGCCCATCGATTTGTGCACCATTATAGTCCACAGCAGCTATAAGATTGTCTACTTTGTTGTGTGGGGCATACATAGCTGCTTCCCATACTTGACCTTCTTGTAACTCACCATCACCCATTAGTACATATACCAATTGACTGTCATTATTCAGTTTTTTTGCTTGTGCAGCACCAATTGCAACAGATAAACCTTGACCCAAAGACCCCGAAGCAATACGAATTCCTGGGAGGTGTTCGTGTGTAGTCGGATGACCTTGCAGACGCGAATTGATCTTGCGGAAAGTCGCGAGTTCGCTCACCGGAAAATAACCTGCTCTAGCCAAGGTGCTATAGAACACCGGCGAAATATGCCCATTTGACAAGAAGAATAAATCTTCACCTTCACCAGCCATATTAAAAGATGGGTCATGTTTCATTGCCTGAAAATATAATGCAACGAAATAATCTGTACATCCTAACGATCCTCCTGGATGCCCGGATTGACAAGCATGTACCATACGTACAATATCTCGTCTTACTTGTGATGCAATCTGTTCTAGTTTGTTTATATCTGCACTCATTTTTTAATTGATTTTCATTGGAAATTAGGTTGTAAAGTTAATAATTTAAATATAGATGCTTTACGTTATAACCTAAAAGCTACAAATAAACATAAATTTTTTTTATAAATTTAAAATAAACTAAAAACTCAATTTTAGAAATTCTCTTTTTCCGGTTTTCAAAACATATTGGAGCAGGATGGTACAGGTCAATTTATTAAATAAAATATTAGATGTTTGGACTCTACGTTTCTAACCATTAAATTTTAAATCCTATGACACCAACAAATTATTTTTTTATACCGATTGTTTTATCGCTATTTATTTTCCAATTTGTGTATTCGCAAGAAAATATAGCCTTTCCGGGAGCCGAAGGTTTTGGTCGCTTCGCCAAAGGTGCCAGGGGAGTAGACCAACCGCAGGTCTATTTTGTAACAAATTTGTCGGACGAAGGAAAAGGATCCCTACGCGATGCCGTAAGCCAACCTGGGCGTTTTGTAATCTTTAAAGTTAGCGGGATCATCAAACTTGAGAGTAAGCTAAAAGTTGCTCCCTTTACCACTATTGCTGGGCAGACCGCTCCGGGAGACGGTGTGACTATCTATGGGAGGACGCTATCATTTACAGGATCCAATAATACAATCGCCCGTTATTTGCGTGTTAGACTTGGAATCAACGGAGGCGCTAGTAAAAATGAAGATGCCTCCGGGATCTCCAATGGTAAAAATATTATTTTAGATCACATGTCGATTACCTGGGGACTTGATGAAGTATTTTCTATCAGTTGGGATAAGAAAGGCGAGGAACCTTCGGATATAACATTACAAAATAGTATAATTGGTCAAGGTCTGCACGCCTATAATCATTCCGCCGGAGGATTAATTCAATCCGGAGGGAAAATTAGCATACTCAAATCTCTTTATCACAGTAACAAGACCCGTAATCCTAAGGTAAAAGGAATCAATGAGTTTGTTAACAATGTAGTTTATAATTTTGGGAATAAAAATACCATTAACCCAGAACATTCTATTTCAGCAGATGCTTATATTCTGGGAGGGGAGTCAGCCGCGATTTCAAATGTGTTAATTTTAAATAATTACTTTATCGGAGGACCGTCAACTCCTCAAACGAAAGTCACACCATTTTCTAGGGGAAATCAAAATTTTAATCTCTTCCAAAAAGGAAATTATTATGATAATAACCAAAATGGTAAACTTGATGGAGTGATGATTGAAGCAAACAACTTTTGGTACCCCGGTATCCCGAATCAAAATTTTAAAAATGCGCAATACTTTGCAACTTATCCAAGTGTCACATCAAATATGTCTGCTTTATCTGCATTTGACTATATCGTTGATAACGTCGGTGCTGTTTTTCCGAAGCGTGATGCAATAGATGATTCGATGATCGAAGAGCTAAAAAGTAAAGGGCTTAGCGGACGAAATGTTCACAATGAGACTGATTTTTTTAATATGGACCTTACGCAGGTAGATGGTAAACAAACTCATGTTGAAAAAGATACAGATAATGACGGGATTCCTGATGAGTGGGAAGAAAAGTTGAATCTAAACAAAAATGATCGTAGTGATGCGTTGCAATTTAGTTCACATTCCGACTGGAAGGGATATTTAAATATCGAAGTTTACCTTAACGCTATTGTGAAGTAGGTTAAAGCTTTTTCATCATAAAGGCGCTATCTCTAGCGCCTTTATGATGTGTTAATTTAAAAGAGACCAGGTGCTCCATGGAATTCTCGATAAAATCAAGATCAATGCAATGGTATAGGTGAAGAATACAGTCTTATTCGCTTTGTAATCTTCTTTCGCTTTTTTCGCCTTCGAATAGCCAATGGTAATTAAAACGATTGCAATAAGCATCAGCAAGGGATGTTCTAAAAAATAGAGCCTTGATAACCCGTTGCTCATATTTTCACCAGAAAAACTTTTCAAACCCAATGGTGAGGTGAAATATATAACCAATCCAATCAGTAGCTGTAAGTGTGCACTGATGAATCCAATAAGTGCTATTTTACGATTGTAAGGATTGCTTTTGAAATAATTAACCGCAGTAATAATAATGGAAATGACTAAAGCTAATAATAGTACTACAGCAAGAGTCGAGTGTAAATGTTTCATTCCTGTTAACATAGTTTGTATGTATTAAATTGTATCTTAATCTTCCTAGCAAAGGTACTATTTTGAAAGACGTTTTTCGCCTAATTCTTTAAATTCTGAATTAGCTTTAAACTGTGGAAATGTATTTTCTAAACTCAATGTATATCCAATGTCGAAAAACAAGCGAATGTCTGCTATCATGCCTCCGAAATCCCAGTTTTCGTCGATTTCATCCGTAACATTATGATAACGGTCTGATAAAGCTTCCTTTCTTTTGGCATTCGATGTCGTATCCGTTGAAATCAGTTCATCTCCACTACCCATGAATAAACCAGGTACTCCCTTTTTTACAAAGTTGAAGTGATCTGATCTGTAAAATCCTCCAGAGGAAGGGTTTCCTTCTCCCTTGATAATTCTTCCGAATTTAAAGGTTGATTTTTCGACGTAATCTTCCAGTTCTGTTTGACCCAGTCCTACAATAGATACATCTTTTGTAGCTCCTAATGGACTAAAAGCATCCATATTTAAATTAGCTACAGTTTTGTTAATTGGATAGATCGGATTGTTTGCGTAGTAAGCTGATCCTAATAAACCCTCTTCTTCGGCCGTAAGCGCCATGAATACAATGGTGCGCTCCGGTGTTACTTTAGCAGTACGGAATGCTTTCGCAATTTCAAACAGTGCGGCTACTCCCGCTGCGTTATCGACAGCTCCATTATAAATAGAATCTCCGTTAATGGCTTCGCCTACACCCAAATGATCCCAATGTGCTGTGTAAATAATTGTTTCATTAGCCCTTTTGGAGCCTTCTATTTTCGCTATTACATTATTCGATTTAGACTTACGGAAATTGTTTTCCAAGCTTATCGAAGTCGTTACATTTAACGATACCGGTTTGAACCCCGGTTTCTTGGCGTCTTCCATTACCTTTAAATCCACATCAGCAATCCGAAAAAGATTAATGGCAGTTTCGTTCGAAATCCATCCCTCAAATTCTGCATTTGAAGCCCCCTTGTTTTCTGTGATCATATCCAATTGAGGGCCACTCCAGCCGGTTCTCACCACGTTCCATCCATAACTGGCAGCAGCAGTTTCATGGATAATCAATATCCCTGTTGCCCCTTGGCGACCAGCTTCCTCATATTTATAAGTCCATCTGCCATAATACGTCATGGTATCCGCTTTAAAGAGATTTTTGTCATATCTCCCCGGGTCGGATGCCAGAACGACGACGGTTTTACCTTCAACGTCCAATCCATCATAATCATTCCACCCGTATTCAGGCGCTACGATTCCAAATCCTGCAAAAACTAATTCTGTCGAAGCGATAGTAATACGCTCCTGTAGTCTCTTGGTTCCAATTACAAAATCATCTAGGTAATTAATCGTCAAATCTCCTTTTTTGCCTTTTAATGTCATTAAAGGTGAAGTTGGTTTAGATGTTATCTCTACCAGCGGCACTTCTTGGAAGTAAGAATCTCCATTGCCGGGTTTTAGTCCTAGATTTTTAAATTGTTCTTGGATATAGTTTACCGCAAGCGTATCACCTTTGGTAAATGGTTTCCGTCCTAAAAATTCGTCGGAAGAAAGTTTGGATACCGATTCCTTATACGTATCTTCCTGTATTGCTTCGAGCGCTACCGTATCCAATGTAGTTGGGTCATGGGTATCCTGTTGCCCGTTCTGGCATGCAAAGAATGCCAATGGTAAAATGAAGAGGGCGTATACTGTTGTTTTGTTCATTATATAGAAGTATAAAGTTAGAAGTATAAAGTGAATAGTTATATGTTGGCATTCAATGGTGTAACTTCGGCAATAGGGTGAAATAGGTAGATCTTGTTGGTATCTATTTCAATACATTTGTATCGTTTTCTTAATTTTTCCTTTTTCTGAAACGTACGGCCATTTTTGAGTTGAAAGATACTGTTTTCAGGAAGTTCTTCTACCGTATGGATAAATGTATCGAGGCGGTCGTAATTTTTAAGAGCGCGGTACAGATGTAGATCTGTGCAGGAGGATGCGGCCGGATTGGACATATAGCTCGAAATCGCATATACTATTTCCTGTGGGAAAATGTTCAATTTTAAAAAGGGTTGCATCAGCGTCTTGAAACTCTCTTTCCATTCCAATCCATGTGGTTTTACAAGATGCTTATGCTCTTGCCAGGTCTTCAGGTGCGCAAATTCATGTATTGTTGTAATCAAAAAGGAATATGGATTGAGATCATGATTGACCGTGATTTGATGTGTACTTCCTCGGAATGGAGCTCTATAGTCTCCTAACTTGGAGGATCTGCTCCGCGTCACTTTAAATCGACAATTTGTATCGTTTATCCATTGTGAGATAATCGGCGCTGCTTCGCTTGGTAAGTATTTGCTTAATGGTTTAATAAAGTCCGTCATTCATACAAACATATTGTTTTCTCCTGATTTATAGAAGTTATTGCTCATAGATATTTCATTTCGAAAGCTAAGTTTAATCGGTTATCTTTGAATCATATTCAAATTATATGCGACAAATTTACTTAAGTATAATTTTGCTGACGGTCTCTGTTTCTTGTATTTTCGCGCAGGAATTAAATGCGAGAGTAGAACTTTCTGCCCCACAATTGCAAAATACAAATGCCCGGACATTAGAATTGCTTCAACGTGTTGTTTCCGACTTTCTAAACAATCGATCTTGGACCGGTAAGGCGATCCGCCCCGAAGAACGTATCGACTGCAGTTTTAATATCATCATTTCCGAGTACGATGGTTCCAAGCAATATAAAGCTACCGCACAGATAAATTCGGCGCGCCCAGTGTATGGAACGAATTATAACAGCCCAATTTTAAGTTTCCGGGATAAATATTTTAATTTCTCCTATGTAGAAGGAGAGCAGTTGGATTTCAACGAGAATCAAGATCTGGGGCCGCTTTCTTCCTTATTAGGCTTTTACGCGAATATTATTATTGGGATGGATATGGATTCATTTCGAAAATCGGGAGGTACCCCAATATTTTCCAAAGCGCGTACGATTATGAATTATTCGCAGAGCTCACAAGTTGAAGGTTGGAGAGGCATGGAAGCTATGGATAACCGATATTGGCTGATTACGAATCTCGTGGATCGAGCATATATGCCCTACCGCGAATTTTCGTATGCCTTTCATAGAGAGGGGCTTGATAATATGTTTGAAAACGAAGCTAAAGCCAAAGGAGTTATGGGAGAAATTATGGTCAGACTGAAAGAGGTTGATCGTACCAATACCGGTAATGTATTAACCAATGCATTATTCACCGCAAAATCCAATGAATTTGTCGGTCTATTTTCCAAAATGCCAGGAAATGAAAGCGTCAAGATTTACAATTTGTTAGCCGAACTGGATCCCGCTAATATTTCAAAATACGAGACACTAAAAAAATAATTTCATGCTGACGCGCTTATATATAAAGAATTACGCATTAATAGACAATCTTGATATTTCTTTCGATAAGGGATTAAATATCATAACAGGGGAAACCGGTGCCGGTAAATCCATTATTATGGGGGCCTTGGGGCTGATCTTGGGTAACCGCGTGGAAGGAAAGCAGTTTTTCGATGAAAGTCAAAAATGTATCATTGAAGGTTATTTCAATGTGTCTTCTTACGCATTGAATGATTTTTTTGGAGAGGCGGATTTAGATTATGAGGAGGAAACTATTATTCGACGGGAAATAGCCGTGGATGGGAAATCCAGGGCCTTTGTCAATGACTCCCCCGTTACCTTAAGTGCGCTTAAAACTTTGGGCGAAAAACTGATTGATATTCATTCCCAGCACGCTACATTGCAGCTAAATACCGAAGAATTTCAACTATTTGTAGTGGACAGTGTTGCCGCAAATGATAAATTAGTACAAACGTATAAATCGGAATATAAACGCTTAAAAAATTATGAACAACGGCTGCTAACATTAACGCAAGACATTCATGCTGCAAATGCAGAACTTGATTATAACCAGTTTCTATTTGATGAATTGGAAAAAGTAAACCTTATTGAGGGTGAAGTAGCGCAATTGGAAGGGGAACAACAACGGCTCGAAAATGCCGAAGACATCAAAAAGGGATTGTCTGCAGCGCAATATGCGTTGAATGAAGGAGATAGCAATATCCAAATCTTATTAAAGGATGCGGTACTACAGCTGCAGAACGTGTCCAAATTTTTTAAGCCTGTAGAAGAAGTAGCCACGCGATTGCAAAGCACCTACATTGAGATTAAAGATATCAGCAACGAGGTAGAGCTGGCCAATGAAAGTATCAATCTCGATGCCGATCGATTAGATCATGTCAACAGCCGTTTAAGTGAGATTTATACCCTGTTGAAAAAGCATCGGCTTGATACCGATGTGGAGCTCCTTGCCTTACAGGAGCAATTGGAGCAAAAACTTCAACTCGCATCTAGTCAGGATGAGGCGTTAGTGTTGTTGGAGAACGAAGTAAAGGCGCAACTTGATGCCGTATTGCAGTTAGCTCTTCAGATCAGCAATACACGTCAACAAAGCTTGCCGATCATCCAAGAGAGTGTCAATGGCACGCTTGTCGCCGTAGGTATGCCAAATGCAAACCTCCAGATAGACTTGGAACAGCTAACAGAAGACAAAATCTCGTTTAAAGGATTAGACAAAGTTCAGTTTCTATTCTCGGCTAATAAAGGGCAGACGTTGCAACCGATCCATAAGGTGGCGTCCGGAGGGGAGCTATCTCGTGTGATGCTCGCTATAAAATCCCTGGTAAGCCAACGTTCTGCGTTGCCGACAATTATATTTGATGAAATCGATACAGGTATATCAGGCGAAGTGGCCTTAAGGGTAGGCGAAGTGATGGAAAATCTGTCTCAGCACATGCAAGTATTGGCTATTACACACCTACCTCAAATTGCCTCTAAGGGTACAGCTCACTTCAAGGTGTATAAAGAAGACCTGGACGAGCGAACAAAATCTAACATCCGGCTTTTGGACAAGGATGAACGTGTTTTAGAAGTCGCACAGATGTTAAGCGGTACAAATCCTGGGGAAGCCGCACTTCAACATGCTAAGGAACTATTGGGTTGATTTCAAACCTTCATTTTTATTATCCTCTCCTTTTAACCTTAGCTTACCAGCCAATCTAGAATAGTTCACTTCTGCTAATAAAGTAATGACAGAAGTGAACTATTTGATTTCTTTGTGGTTATGTACGTAGAGTGTAAACATATTGTTGATACGACAACGTACTTCTGCCGATGAAGGAAATGAAAAAATTACCGCATAGCGCTGCTGTAGGCGCTCAAACAAATACCCCCAAGCAAGTACTCACGGTGGTCGATGCTGTTGTTATGATTGTCGGTATTGTGGTTGGAGCGGGTATTTTTAGAACACCTCCTATTGTTGCAAGTAGTACGGGAACTTGGGAAATGTTCCTCTTCGTTTGGGGACTTGGTGGAGCTATATCCCTGATTGGGGCCATGTGCTATGCCGAACTTTCCACAACATTTCCGCATACGGGTGGCGAATACCATTTTTTATACCGGGCATTTGGTCGGCATTTTGGGTTTCTTTTTGCTTGGGCACGGATGAGTATTATTCAAACGGGATCTATTGCTTTGCTTTCTTTTATCGTTGGCGATTACATGAGCGAGTTGTATGGTCTAGGCGCCTACTCGTCTTCGATCTATGCAATCGTGGTAGTCATTGGTCTTACCTTAACTAATATCATAGGGGTTCACGTTGGTACGGGCGCCCAAAAACTCCTCGTCGGTATGCAGTTCATTGGCCTAGCATTCCTTATTGTTGTAGGGCTTTTCTTTGCCCCCACGGATCAGGAACTCGTTGCGGAGCCCTTAATCGCCAATTCGGATTTTTCAATGTCCATTGGGACAGCACTGGTCATGGTGCTTCTCACGTTCGGTGGATGGAACGAAGCAGGGTATATATCATCGGAAATGCGCGGTGGCAGCAAGAAAATGGCGACCGTTATGGTAGCAAGTATTCTCATCATTACTGCAATATATCTGCTGATCAATTTTGCCTATCTCAATGTTTTGGGGATAGACGGCGTCGCCCGTTCCGAAGCCGTCGGTGTGGACATGATGCGTACGGCAATAGGCGAAAAGGGCGCTGTTTTTATCGGACTGTTGGTCATGCTTGCCGCGCTCACTTCGACCAATGCTACCATTTTTACAGGTGCGCGTACAAATTATGCATTTGGAAAGGACTTTCCCTTGTTGTCATTTATGAATGTGTGGAAAACAGAGCGTTCTACGCCTGTGAATGCCCTCCTGACGCAAGGTGCAATAGCAACGGCGCTGATTGTTGTCGGTTCTTTTGCACGTAGTGGTTTTGAAGCGATGGTGAATTTTACAGCGCCTATATTTTGGTTTTTTATTCTATGCACCGGGTTGGCGTTGTTTGTGCTACGTATTACGGAACCCAATGTTCCGCGACCGTTTAAAGTGCCTTTATACCCTGTGTTGCCTGCAATATTCTGTTTAGCGTCAGCTTATCTGCTGTATTCTAGTTTACTATTCGCAGGAATGGGCACTTGGCTTGGTATTGGAATTTTATTACTGGGTATGTTGTTTTTCTTTTTTACCCGAAACAGCAATGAATCGAAACCAGATCATCGAAGGTAGAATGTACACGGTTGTAATTGATCCGTTTGCAAGTGAAAAATAGTTTTTTGTTACATATTTAAAATTTAAGATTATGAATCCTTTAAAAACAATGTTAGCGACTTTTTTTGTCCTCGTAGGTTCACACGCGTTCGCGCAAACCAAAGGGTTAGATGTTCCTTATGTACCCACAGACCAAGTGGTAGTGGATGCCATGCTTGACTTAGCAGGTATCAAAGCGGGAGATGTTCACTTTGATTTGGGATGCGGTGACGGTAGAATTGTGATTTCAGCAGCCAAACGTGGAGCGAAGGCTACCGGTATTGATCTTGATCCGCAACGGATCAAAGAAGCCAAGGATAATGCGGTAAAGGCAGGTGTCGCGGGCAAGGTTACGTTTATCGAAGGCGATTTGTTCGATTTTGATTTTAGCAAAGCAGACGTGTTAACGCTTTATCTATTATCATCCGTAAATCTCAAATTACGTCCGAAAATATTAAAAGAATTAAAACCGGGAACGAAGGTGGTATCCCACGCCTTCGGCATGGGTGATTGGAAACCGGAAAAGGAAGTTAATGTAGGGGGTACAACCATTTATTTATGGACTGTTCCAGAGCGGTAGACAACATAATCCTAAGCAATTCAATACTAAAAAAGAAGTCCTAAGACTTCTTTTTTTAGTTTCCTCCATCGTCAGCATCTGTTAATGTGATTTTGACAACAATAGGTCTGTCGATATCATCGGCCTCCGGTGATCTGGTCTCTGCAAACAAGGTAACATAGCCAACTTCATAGCTGAAAGAATAATGGGTCTCCCTAATAGTGGCAGGAATTACATCATATGCCCCCTTCGAATTAGCAAATTCTAATGCAACCTGTACTGTACCAAAATTATAATATTGTGCATCTAATTCCGGAAATGGAATATCAACAGCATAAACACCTAAATCTTCTTCTCCGTCTTGTAACCAGTCACCTGGTTGGATGGTATGTGTATAAGATATACCCGGTAAATAATTGTTCGTAATGTATTCTTTAGTACACGAGTTCAATGTTAGCAAAGAAACACTGCCTATGGCGAGAGCGAGTAATATTTTTTTCATGGGATCAATTGTTAAGTTAGTAAAATATGTTTTTTTATAATTTTAAGACCTGATAAAATGTTGTTGGTTTAACAGTAGCAAATATATTGCCATAAAAACCTGCTCGACGTCCGGGTAACACTAATAGCCATGAAAAGATCCTTTGATGACCAACGGCGATAGCCACGTTCAAAAAAAGGCCAATTCGAATTCGAGTTGACCTTTTTAAATATCATATTATGACCTTTACTCGGCATTAAGATTAACTTTCCGTTCAACGGATACATTATCGCCATTTAGCATGTTGCCGTCCTTATCGACTAGCGATAGTTTTACACTTGTCTCACCCATGGGAAGATTTAATATTTCGTACGGAACCCATTGATCCAACGTGAAGTCTTGGCCGTTTATCGTCGCTTTTACGTTGAGGCCATCAGCTCCCATCGGCACATTTACGACAAAAAAGTCTAATAATAATGTTTTCGTGTCTGCTCCTTTGTAATCACCTTTTGGACGGCTGTAAAATAAGGAAGGTGCTGTCGGAGCCGGCAATTGTTCAATTTTGCCGTCGGCATTTACTTTAAATTTAATCAATTTAGAGGCTTCAGGTGTTTTAATCGACTCGTGGAAAGAACGTGATAAGAAAGACAATAAGTAGTGCTCTGAATTAACGGCTATCGTTTCGGAATGTTCCGGTTTGTAAAGTGCAACGTAGGGCTTATTGTCTAATATATAATGGATATGTTGCCCCTCATGCGAATTCGCCATGTGGTGATCGTGTTCCGTCTGCTCGGTTAATTTGAAATTTTGTACATCATATTTTACGGTGATTTTAGCAGAATCGCTACCCACTTTTTCGGAAGTCAGCGATGCAATTTTCAACGTAGCACCAGGGAATTCTTTAGCATGTGCAAGTGCGTTAACTGTTACGGCACCTGCCGTGTCCGATAAGGCAGTAGAATCTTGAGCTTCTCCAGCGGAGTTTTTTGTGGTGTTATTACAGGAGACAACTGCTGCAGAAACAGCTAAAATTGCCAATGTAGATTTCCATGTTTTCATATGTTACACAATTAATTATTTATATTCATTAAAGCTTTAAACAGCTAAAACGGTGTTTTGTTTTTATATAATGATTGATTTCATCTAAAGACAACTTCTAACGCTTCTTGAATGGCAACATGTGTAGTCTCCAGATCTTGGGGGGTATGTGCTGCAGAAATAAATCCGACTTCATAACCCGAAGGACCAAAATATATGCCCCGGTTCAACAATTGGCGATGCATCACTTTATATTTTTCCATAGACGAGGGGGAAATTTGATCAGCACGTTGAATTTTTTGATCTTGAGAAAATGCAAACCAAAAGATAGAACCGATCGTGAATATGGATACAGGATAATTTTTTTCGCTTATGAACTCACGGATGCGTTTGACAAAAGTTAACGTCGTTTCTTCCAATTTTTCGTAGAACCCCGGTTGAGACAAGATAGAAAGTGTTGCAATTCCAGCGGCCATGGCAACTGGGTTTCCAGACAGCGTACCAGCTTGATAAACACCCCCATCCGGAGAAATATGTCCCATGATATCTTTAGATGCTCCATAAGCCCCGACTGGCATTCCACCCCCGATAATTTTACCATAAGTCAAAATATCGGGCTGAACATCATAATATTTTGCAGCGCCTTCAAAACCCAAACGGAAGCCTGTGATGACCTCATCAAAGATCAGCAATGAACCATTTGATGTGGTAATATGTCTTAAATATTGTATATATGCTTTGTCCTGAATGAGTAATCCATTATTTGCAGGCACCCCCTCAATAATTACCGCTGCGATCTGGCCTTCAAAATCTGAGAATACTTTATCCAAAGCAGCTTTGTCATTTAATGCAATGACGATCGTCTCGTCGGCAAAAGCCTTCGGAACGCCTGCAGAAGATGTTTCTCCAAATGTCACCAACCCAGATCCGGCTTTTACCAATAAGGAATCAGAGTGTCCATGGTAACAACCTTCAAATTTGACGATTTTGTCTCGTTTAGTGTATCCGCGAGCGAGACGAATGGCGGACATCACAGCTTCCGTACCGGAGCTGACGAAGCGAATTTTTTCGATATATCGATTATTTGATATAATTAGTTCGGCTAGCGAATTCTCTAATTGAGTTGGTGCGCCGAAGCTTAGGCCTTTGTACAGCTGAGCGGAGACAGCCTCGCGGATTTCAGCGTTGTTGTGCCCCAAAATTAATGGTCCCCAAGAGCAACAGTAATCTATAAATTCATTGCCATCTGCATCCCACAAATGTGCCTTATCCCCGCGTTCGATAAAGAGCGGGGTGCCATGAACGGATTTGAATGCGCGAACCGGGGAATTAACGCCTCCTGGGAAGTAATTTTTAGCCTTTTCAAATAGTTCTGCTGATTTTGTACGTGAAATATCCGGTATTTGATTCATTGTAAGTAGATGTTAGATCGAAAGTAAGTGCTTTAAATAAAAATGTATCATTAAATTATTTAGAGCACTTATTTGTTTTATAATATGTTTTTTATCTCAACCAACCTTTTTCCAACACTTCTTTAGCGTGATAGGTGAGAATTGAAGTAGCTCCGGCACGACGGAAGCTTAGTAAAGTTTCGAGTATTGCACTCTCGGGTAACCATCCGTTTTGAATGGCAGCTTTGATCATCGCATATTCTCCAGATACATTATAAGCGGCGATAGGTAGATCAAAATTGTCATGTAATAACTTGATAATATCCAGGTAAGCTAGGCCCGGTTTTACCATTAAAAAATCTGCTCCTTCTTCCACATCCAGTTGCGCCTCAATTAATGCCTCACGGGCGTTTGCCGGATTCATTTGGTATGTTTTTTTATCTCCTTTTTTTGGAGCGGAACCTAATGCATCACGGAAAGGTCCGTAAAATGATGACGCATATTTTGCGGTATAGGACATCAATGAAACATGTGTAAAACCATTTTCATCTAATACCTTCCGAATGTAACCGATGCGTCCGTCCATCATATCCGAAGGTGCAATGATATCGGCACCCGCTTGGGCGTGTGCTAATGCCATTTTTCCCAATACAACAAGTGTCTCGTCGTTTAATATCTCGCCGTTTTCAACGATGCCATCGTGTCCGTCTGAACTATAGGGGTCCATGGCGACATCAGTAATAACACATGCTTCAGGGAAATGTTTCTTCACAGCCTCTATCGCGTTCAGGTAAAGTGTTCCTTCTCGATAGCTTTCGGTAGCAAACTTGTCTTTTAGCGATTCTTCGACTGCTGGGAATATATCGAAAGCCTTTAATCCTAGTTTTAGACAACTTTCAACTTCACGAAGCAAATTATCAACGGAATGACGATATATCCCTGGCATTGATGACACTTCTGTTTTCTGATTTTCGCCTTCCACAACGAAAAGTGGAAAAATCAAATTTGAAGGTAACAAATGCGTTTCTTGAATCATGTCACGGATGACGGCAGATTTTCTATTTCTTCTTGGACGTTGTAACATCGTTTTAAGTAAAAATTAAAAAAAGTTTATAGTCTCTAGTCACCAGTCCCTAACTCCTAACCCCTCTCTAATAGTCTAAACCAAATATGGCTTCTGCAAGACCGATTTCGTCTGGGGTGTAGGGGACAGTGTACGTTAACCCCATTTTTTCGATAGCACCAGCTGTAGAATACCCGATACAAATAATTTTTTGATCAGGATCAACTAAGTTTTCTTGAAAATAGGCCTCTACATTGCTTGGACTTGTAAATATCAGCACATCAGCATTTGATTTGTTTACATTTTCTTCAAGCACAGTTTCGTAAATGGGGACGTCAATTACTTTTGTGTTTTCAGTAAGTGCTTTTTGGATAGTCTGCAGTGAGCCTTCAGCACGTGGTATCAATACCGTTTGCCCATCGACCAATTTTGCAAACTCTTTAGCGATATCGTCTGTTTTAATTCCCAAATTATCACCCGAGAAATCAGCTATGCGATCGTATTTGCGTAGGGCATCTTCAGAACCTCTACCCAAAACAGCAATTTTGGTTTTCTTTAATACGAAAGGTTCTAATTTAAAAAAATGGTCAATGGCATTTTTACTATTGAAAAATATCCAATCGGCTCTTTTCAAGATAAAAGAGTCTAATTTGTTTATGGTAGGGTAAATTTTAATCAGGGAGCGATCATCAATTGAAATATGGTATTTTTTTAATGATTGCGCTAAATAGGAATTTTCATCCAGATCTCTTGTGATAAATACGCTGGAAGGTAGCTTTCTGTCCTTTTTGAATTTTGAAAAAATAAATTCTGCCAGACCTTCCGTGGTATCTGATTGTACAAAAAAACGATCTGGAAAATCTTCATTGTCATCTGCAACTGATGTCCATGTCTCATACTTGCCGTCATGTTTGCGGCAGTAACAACCTAATGGAGCATGACAGCCTCCATCAAATAAATTCAATACTTTACGCTCCACTGCGATGGTCTCGGCAACTTCCTTGTTGTTTATTTTTTGAAGAATATCAAATAAATCCCGATCGGTTTCGCGGATCTGAACAGCAAGGACCCCTTGTGCAGGTGCAGGGATGACTTCAACAGGAGAAATTTCTTCAATGTGAAAATCAGAAACATCCATTTCGATGCGTGCTACACCTGCTTTGGCTAATACAATCGCATCGTATTTTTCATCACGCAGTTTTTGAATACGCGTTTGTAAATTACCTCTAAGATCTGTAAATTCTAAGTCGGGACGTAATGATAGCAGTTGAGCCTTACGACGATTAGAAGATGTGCCGACGCTCGCATTGTGTTTGAGAGAAAGTCTTTTTCTTATATCTACGCAGTCTTTGTGAATGATCAAAAGTTCCGAAGGGTCCTCTCGCTCCGACACTGCTGCAATGGTGAGTCCGGGAGGGTTTACCGTAGGTAAGTCCTTATGTGAATGAACAGCAAGATCGATTTGAGCGCTTAGTAACTCCTCTTCGAGTTCTTTGGTGAAAAATCCTTTACCTTCCAACTTGTCCAATCTGAGGTGTTGGATAACATCGCCTTGTGTCTTAATAATTTTTAGCTCGGCTTCAATTCCGATTTCAGCTAATCTATCTCTTACAAAATTAGCTTGCCATAGTGCAAGTTGGCTCCCTCGTGTGCCAATTATTAATTTTCTATTCACAATGAAAGATTTTCGGTGTAAAACTACGTCAGCAAAGTTAACCAAATGGAAGGATAATCCCGACGGAATCTGTCAGATTAAAGTATGTTTAAGAAAAAAATAATGTTTAGTTATTCTCTACCTCGTTATTTTTTACTAGGATTTCTTTAGCCATCACCATAGGAACTTTGATGTATTTTTTTTCCATGTAGTTGATTACTTTTTCCAGAACTTCTCGAGCTTGAGGATCTAAGTTGCGCAGGTCATGAGCAAATACTTCGTTCAAGGCAGTGGCACGTATTTCTTTAATTTTATCAGGAACTTGGCGCATAGCCACTTCTACACGACGTTGTTTAATAAGCGGAAGGAATTCTTTAATATTCTCACAAATAATTTTATCAGCACTTTCCAATTCGTTATAGCGCTCTTGGATATTTTTTTCTGCGATAGCTTGAAGGCTACTGACTTCAATATAATGAATAGGGGAGTCTATCAATACTTCCGCATCCAAATCATTCGGGATAGCCAAATCGACGATAACCTTTTTATCAGTTTCACCATTCAAAATAGACTGATATAAATCGCTGTTGATAATTGCTTCAGGAGCACCTGTGCAAGTAATCATGACATCAAACCCTTTCTTGTAATTTTTTAATTCAGAAAGAGGGTAAGCTTCTGCATTTAATTCTTTCGCCAAAGCAGTTGCATTTGCTACCGTACGGTTAAATACGACGAAATTAGAGTGCTTATGTTTTTTAAGGTATTTCGCTAAATTCTGGTTCGTTTCTCCCGAACCAATAACAAGTATACGTGGATTACTTGGTAACTTCGTTTCTTTTAATTTACGATAGGCTAAAGAAACGACAGAAATCGGATTGCGGGAAATATTGGTAAATGTGTAAACTTCTTTTGCTGTCTTAATTAAACGATCCATCATTAAACGTAAAAAGTCGCCAGTGAATCCAGAGTCTCGGCATTTTTCATACGCTCTTCGTACCTGTGCTAAAATTTCCTTTTCGCCAACAACGAGGCTTTCCAAGGAGCATGACATTCGGAATAAATGGTTCAACGCTTCTATCCCAGCATAACGGTTTACCTGACCTAAATAGCAATGTAGCCTTTCAGAAGGAACGCAAAAGTTCATTTTGTCCATGAAATTAGCGATAAAATCATCGGTTAATTCATGAGCGCCGTAAAAAACAAATTCAACACGATTACATGTAGCGATATAGAAAATCTCCGGAATATCTAAATTATTTTTTAGATTGATCAATCTGGAATCTAACTCTTCGTTACAAATTACCAAATTGCCTAGATCTTTTAGGTCAACATGTCGGTGCGTAAATGCTATTACTTTTAAATTCTTCAATGCTTTTTCTTTCTAGCCCAAATCGTTGATGCAAATGTAGAGCAAAAGCAGGGTTATAATGTCAAAAATCTGTCAAACCAATCAATTTAGAATGTTTTTAAATAGTATTATTTTTGTTGTAATAAATTGTTTTTCAGTATGTTGCGTGCCGCTTATTTCTTGCTCGTGATGACAGTCATTTATTTGAACAAGAAAAAATAAACAGAAGCACAAAAAAGAGCTTCAAAATTACATGTTAAAATGAACGCTATTCCGCACTTTTGTATAAATAAAATTAAGAGATGTATATTTTACATAAACCTTTAGCATGGACTGGCGTTGGAATATCGACATTAAGCACGGTATTTTGCCCTTTCCTAAGAGTGCCGTTAGTGGGTAACTGGAACCTGTACCAAACGGATACAAGCTTATTTGTAACAACCATCGGATTATTGGCTGTTTGCGTTTCGTTATTGTTTATTCGTAAAGTGAATGCATTTCGAGTAGTGACTCGACTATTTGCTGGATGGACGGTTCTTGGATTTTTAGCAGTCTATTTTAAGATTAATAATTACTTCGGAATGAAACTCGTAGATGGCGTGCTTGCGAGGACGCTACACCTAAAATGGGGTTGGTTCTTTCTATTTCTTGGCGCACTAATCTTAATTTTGAGTGCTCGAAAGGTCAAAGTTATTAAAGAGGATCAGTCGTAATGCCTGATCGGATAATAAAAACGAAAAATTATTTTATACAGTTTGTCGCTCGCCGCGACAAGGCCATACTTTTGTCTTGCCAAAAGTATGCAAAAGCGTGTCGCTGTACCGGCTCGACACGACGGTTCACCATCCCTGCAATTATCGACCCGCTAAGGCGACATCTGTCGGGTATGAAAGGATAGTGCATTGATTATATGGTACTTTTATGCTTCAGATGGATTAAAAAGGACGACCTAGGTCGATGTAGCGTTAAGAAAGCTTTTGGATTTGCGTTAAGAACAGATCCCCGAAGTGAAACGGCTCGGATCTGTTTAGTAAATCCAAAAGCTTTTAGCGTA
>NZ_MU158691.1:0-787 GCF_015209965.1 Sphingobacterium pedocola
CCTGATCGAATCCGGACTGGCAGTTCCCCTCGATGCCGATAACGTCGAGTGGAGCTATACGGCTACTGTGGCAAACGCAGACTATGAAAATGCGATCTATCGGATCACCATGCTCGACACCCCCAAGAATATCACAACGGTAATCAAAGCATACGGTGAGGACATGACTTCCTAGCGTAGGGTGACTAGGAGTTAGGTGGCTAGGGGGTAGGTGGAAGGAGTTAGAGACTAGATCGTCCTAACTCCTAAAATCTAACTCCTAACACCTCAATATTCAATACTCAATACTTAATACTAAAAGAATGAAAACACAGATCACCCTGATACTCGAAAGGAAATACGGGGAGCGGGGAACAAACGGAACCATTTATTTTCTGGGCGACGCGGTCTGCCATACCATTGAGTTACCATGGCAGGATAACAAGCCACGCGAAAGCTGTATCCCCGAGGGGCGCTACAAACTCAAAAAAAGGGTCTACCCCAAGAATGGTGAACAGATCGGAATCCCATCCGTGCAAGGACGCGAAGCGATTCTGATCCATCCAGCCAATAACGCGATGAAAGAGTTACATGGTTGTATCGCTCCGGTTACGACGCTTACCGGAGAGGGTACCGGCGACCATAGCCGTAAGGCACTCGAGGAGCTGAAAGAACTGGTGTACAGTCTGTGGGATATGGAAGCAGAAGTGTTTTTGGTGATTAGGAGTTAGTGACCAGTAATTGGTGACTAGTAATTGGTGACTAGGGGGGTAGAACTGTTTTTCTCCTCTTGCGAGGAGGAACGACG
>NZ_MU158691.1:1398-14980 GCF_015209965.1 Sphingobacterium pedocola
GCATTATAAACAAAATCAGCCGGGCGGTACAGGTGGTACTGCTGGCTCCAATCAAGTTGCCGGGAAAGGCGCTCAATATCTTAAAATACGTAGCCGTAGGGCTGGGGATAATCGAATCGGTATTGGAAACCGAGGATCAGAAATCGGAAATGCGAGATCAGGCAAGTGAAGACCAAAAAGATAAAAGTAATAAAGTTGTCGTGGACTACATTGATACTGGCGGGGAAGAGGAGGACGGCACTGAAAGGAAGGAGGAAAAAGATGCAACTTAACGAAACGCGCATAGGTGCATTGGGCGGCACCTTTTGTTCAATATGGGCTTCAATCTCCCTGGGAGGAGTCCTAGAAACTATCGTATTATCTGCCGTAGGTACTTTAGTCAGTTATACGATTAGTGGATGGCTTGGAAAGTCAAGAAGAAGAAAGTAGAATATACAGTAAACGCGGCTCCTTTCGGAGCCACGTCTACTTTTTGTTACACGAATACTCATTTTTATACTCCCGTGGCCGACCGGAGCACCATAAATTCTATGGGTTCAACGTGATACGTACTTATACGTCATATTGAAGGTAGATATCTCGGTTCTTGCGTCTAGTTGGAAAGCTCGAAAACCAATCGCCTTGTCCGACGTTATACTGACAAGAAACAAAAAATAGAAATTATGGCAGCAAAAAACAACGAAGGCAATATGCCAAACGCACATCTACACGAATTATTTGTGGAGGAACTGAAAGACATACTCGGTGGAGAAAGACAACTGTTAAAAGGTTTAAAAAAGTTAGCTGGTGCCGCTGTTAACGAAAAGCTAAAAGCCGCTTTCGAGACGCATTACGAACAGACTGAAGGCCAGATCGAACGTTTGAAAACGGTGTTTTCTGATTTGGGTATGACCGCACGTGGAAAAAAATGTAAAGCGATGGAAGGGCTTCTCGCGGAGGCCGACGAAATTGCAGAAGATTTCCAGGATAGCCCAGAAGTACTCGACGCGGCGCTGATTGCAGCAGCACAAAAGGTGGAGCACTATGAAATTGCAAGTTACGGATGTTTAGTCACTTATGCCAAATTGATGGGACATACTGAAGCGCAGGAATTACTCGCTGCGACACTTGCTGAAGAAAAAGAAACCGATGAGTTGCTAACGTTAATCGCGACAGAAGAAGCGAATACCGGTAAAGGATCCTAGACGAAAGGAAAAGCCAGTCCAATTTTATGCGGACTGGCTTTTTTTGTTAGTTCACTACCCGTGTCGTTAGCGATGACATTAGCAATACAGTACTAGTACTTCACTGTTTTTATCCTGAGATCTTACCCGTCAGTCAGTTCGCCTGCCACCACTCTTCGGATGTATAGGCGACATTCACCACTGCTCTTTTGAAGGTATTGTCCTCATCATGAAAGCGGAAGCCCACGAGTTTTTGGATGGCCGTTCTAATATCGAATGTTCCATCATCTGCCAAGGCCTTTACAAGTTCGAAGGCGATTAAGCCGGCATAGACTCCAGCGTGTACATTGGCAAAGGAATAGACGATAAAGTAGACCCCAGGGTTTGCTCCCGTCCGCGTCATTCCAAAACGGCAGGGCATACCGGCTAATGATTGGAGCTCCTGTGCAACATGTTCTATTACTTCTCCCAGCCATATTCCCCGGTGCATACGCGCGACGAGGTTGTCAGTAGACCCCTCCGCCGGGCCATGATCTTGCAAAGAAGGGAGCAGAGTAATTAATTTGCTGACAAAACCAAGAAGTCTGCTCGTTGGATAAGCCTCGAAAAGGCCAAGATCTATCTCCATCCGGATAAACTTTTCTTTATTTTCCAAAGTCTTTTCGTTGTTTTCTAACGGCATCTGAGACTGGGGTATAACCGAGAGCTGTATCATTTTCATAAGTGAAATCCATTTAGATATCTCTATCCCTTAAGATATGTGTCTATCCCTGATGATAACAACGCTCCCGTATGGAGGTTTAGAACTGATCGAAATAACGTATTTATGACAGCCCGCAAGGTTACAATACAAGCGTAGACTACCCGACGATATACCGTATTAAAAATTACTTTTGATGTATAATTTGGAAGAGGGGATCTTTTTTCTAATAGGAAACGGGTATGTTTCGGTCAAACTTTCTCGTTCTCACCAAAGTTGTATAAGAGGACGCTGATCTTATGAAGAAGGAAACATATAGCACCATGAATGAATTCGAAATTGAGACCTTGAGGGATTATTTAGGTCTCATTCAACAATACACGGCTGATTTTCAGGATTCTATCGAATTGATCTACTTTTTGTTCCGCGGAACAACAAACAGAATCTCCCTTATTGCCCACAATTCGGCGTTTGCAACCGAAAGGTGAGATGCTTGAGATTGAACGAAAATTATTCGATGAATTTAAAAGAGCTAATCCACTATTGATTGAGCATCATCAACCACTGGATGACTGGGATTATTTGACATTAGGACAGCATTTTGGGCTGCCCACAAGATTGCTGGATTGGTCAAACAATGCGCTTACGGCCATGTGGTTTGCGACCAAGGGCACCTCCCTTGAATCAGATCACGTTATTGTATGGATTATCATTGCTGATGAAAAGGATTTTGTATCTCCAGCCGACGAGGATAGTGTTTTTACATCGAGCAGTACCAAGTTTTTTAATCCACGGCTGATCAAGCAACGCATTAACAGCCAGTCCGGTGTATTCACTATTTTTTCATCAGACGACCTGCTGAAAGGGAATCCACTTAACGAGAATCTATATTATAAAGATAAGATGATAAAAGTCAAGATTCCACACCGTCATATCAGAAATATCCAAACGGAATTAAATACGTTGGGCATTAATGCTTTCAGTATTTTTCCGGAATTGGAAGGCCTCTGTTCACACTTGCAGTGGCGTTATTTTGAGCGTTAGGAGCGAATTACTTATTTAGGATTTGTTTATACAGCTCAATGTATTTCTCGCACATCCGTTCTTTGGAGAATTGTTGTTCGACTTTCTTTCTGCAGTCCGTACGGTTAATGGAATCAATATGCTTTACCTTTTCGATGGCTTCGTCGATATCGTTCACGAGAAAGCCATTTTTATTATCATCGATTAGCTCAGGCATACTTCCTTTGTTAAAAGCGATAACCGGGGTGCCACATGCCATGGCCTCCACGATCGACAAGCCAAAAGGTTCGTTAAAGTTTATCGGATGTAATAAGACGCTCGCATTAGCCAATAATTCATTACGCTTTTCCGGACCTACGCTACCAATATATTCAATTTTTTTTGCCTTCAGATAGGGTACGATGTGCTCTTTGAAATAGTGTTCATCCTGAATGATGCCTGCAATGATCAAGCGCTTGTCAAGCGCTTTGGCTATTTCGACGGCTTCTTTTGTACCTTTGTCGTGGTGGATCCGTCCATAATACAATAAATAATCCTCCGGATTGGCGTTAAAAGTAAACTGACTAAGATCAATACCGTGATGTATCGTGGTAATATAGTCAAGTTCGGGCGACCTGTCAGCATTACTTATGGAGACGTAGTGGGTATGTTTGTTGTATTTTTTATAAACAGGAAGTATCTTGGGCGAAGATAGACCATGGATGGTGCTCACCACAGGAGTATTTACCAACTTGGAATATGACAAGGGTAGGAAATCAAATTGATTATGAATAATATCAAATTCATTCGCGTTTTCAAAACATTCGGAAATATGCAGGCATTCCCAAACCTTGGCATCGATACCTTTATCTTCTTCATATCCGGTAGGACATACCGCTTGCAAGGTCGCTTCGGTAATTGAATTACCCGTAGCAAATAATGTGACCTCTACACCATTTTTTATGAGTTCTTCGGTAAGTAAGGAGGTGACCTGTTCCCAAGGGCCATAATGAACAGGGGGAGTTCGCCATGCGATTGGCGAAAGCATTGCGATTTTCATACCTGTAAAACCTCTGATACCCGTTTTTGTTTTGTAATAACAGAAAATAGATATTACAGGCGTTCGTTATAATACTGGATATTGCCCGCATTTCTAATTAGGTTTCCCAACTGTGACGGAATATGGAAAGGATACATCCTAATAAGTACGTCTTTTATACCGTCAAATACCTAAAATATGAGTAAGGGCAAACGAAACTAACTAAAAAGGGTTAGTGAGATAGCTTTTGGTTTATTACGTATTAAACAGGGAAAAATATGAACAGGTCAATTAAATTAGTTTTAGCTTCGATGACATTGCCGATCTTATTCGCATGCAACAATAATAAAACGGTTAGGGATGGAAATGAGGTTCCTACTTCTCGTCAGTATAACGACAACATGCAGGGTGGTATTATCGATAGTGATTCGGTCGCAAGTGACACAGGAGATATGCGATATCGAGATACGGTTTTATCAGATCCCACTTCGAATCCACCACCAACGCCGGAACCTCAGCGCGTTGAGTAAATTAGCCTGCACTGCAGGCTAATTTACTCAAAACTACCTATCCGTAAATCCACTTGAATTTATATTCTTTCTCTGGAATCTTAATTCGTTCCGCTAGTCGGGTAAGCCGGTCGGGTAAACGCATCAAATAATCTCGGGCTTTTTCACCTTGTGCATTAAGCCCTGAAACCTGATCAATTTTCCAATCGGTGATGAGTTCTTTTAAAATGTCCACATAATCTAGTGCGGTATATACATCCAGTCGTTGTGCCGCATCGGAGAAGTGCGCAAACGCCTCACCTTGAGGTTCACCCGCCTCCCTTAAAAAATGAGCTGGCATAACAATTTTCTTACGCATCATATCTTCAAAGGCTAACATCACTTCACTTGGATCTACCACAAACGCATGTGAGATAAAAGACATGTAAGCCTTGGCGTGACGGGCCTCGTCGGCGGCTATAACCCCACACATTTTTGCCAATAGTTTATCCCCGTTCTTTTTGGAAATGGCTGCTACACGACGATGGGATACATTTGTAGCGAGCTCCTGAAACGAAGTGTAAATAAAGTTTCGGTAAGGATCTGCTCCAGTACCGATATCAAATCCATCTTTAATTAAGTATTGTGTACTCATTTCAAACTGCCGCATGTCTACACGACCGGATAAATACAAGTATTTGTTTAGAAGATCACCGTGTCTATTTTCTTCTGCGGTCCAGGCACGAACCCACTTCATCCACCCGCCTTGCTCATTTTTGTCAACATGCTCTACCATAGTTAACCACGATTCATAGGTAGGTAGGGCCTCTTCTGTCACTGTATCTCCGATAAGCACGGCTACTAGGTCATACGGAAGCTCCCTGGCACTCTCTTGTAATTCTTTTACTTCTTCGAAAAAAGTGTCTCTAGAAGAATCGGGTAAGAAATCCGCAGGTTGCCACATCTGTTCAACCGGCTTAAGGTACTCGCTCATTTCATTCAGCATGAACGGTTCTAAATAAGCCATAACTTCTTTTCTTGACCCTTCTGGAAGATTTAATGGTAATTCTTGCATATTAGTACAAAGGTAATCAAATTCGATTTAAATAATACCGTATATTTTCTATTAAAAAAACGGAAATGACACAGAAATGTTTACGTTAACGGAAATAAAAATACACGTGAACCTCCTATATGCGTGTTGTTGTCTAATTGGAATCTACGGCTTATTAATCATTTTAACTTTAAAGCGTTAGTCCTTGCTATAAAAGATACATCCAATTGACTTTTTTTGATGAGATAAACCTTAACTTTGGAGTCTATTAAAGAGAGGACATAATACTTTGAAAAATTTCGATATTAACAAAATAAGAGCAGATTTCCCTATTCTGAAAAGACAGGTAAATGGTAGGCCCTTAATATACCTCGATAATGGTGCAACCACACAAAAACCTTCGAAGGTAATTGATGCTATCGTATCTTATTATTCAGATATGAATAGTAATATCCACCGAGGAGTACATTATTTAAGCCAGATTTCAACGGATGCATTTGAAGTGGCCCGCCGTAAAATACAATCATTTATTCATGCAGCGCATGAATACGAAGTAATTATAACAAACGGGACGACCCATTCGATTAATCTTGTCGCTAATTGTTATGGAAAGGCGTTTGTACATGCCGGCGATGAAGTTATTATCTCAGCGATGGAACATCATTCCAATATTGTTCCCTGGCAAATGCTCTGTGAAGAAAAAGGTGCTACGTTAAAGGTCATTCCGATGGACGAACATGGTGTGCTGGATATGGAGGCTTATAAGGAGTTATTGTCCGATAGAACAAAAATCGTGTCGATCACGTATGTTTCCAATGCGTTGGGAACAGTTAATCCGGTAAAGAAGATTATTAAGTTGGCGCACGAACGTAATGTTCCGGTTCTAGTAGACGCCGCTCAGGCCGTACAGCACCTAAAAATTGACGTACAGGAATTGGATGTAGATTTCTTAGTATTTTCCGGACATAAGATGTATGGACCCACTGGAGTGGGGGTGCTATATGGGAAGGAAAAATGGCTGAACGCAATGCCTCCCTACCAAGGCGGTGGTGATATGATTAAAGAGGTGACGTTTGAAAAAACGACATACAATGATCTGCCACTCAAATTTGAAGCGGGTACACCTAATATTGAAGCTGGGATCTGTCTGGCTAATGCGATTGATTACATCGAAGAAATCGGACTTGATCAAATCAAAGCCTACGAGGACGAACTGTTGAAATACGCAACCACACGATTAGCCGAGGTAGAAGGATTAAAATTCATCGGCACCTCTGCACAAAAATCGTCTGTCATATCTTTCGTAATAGAAGGTGTTCATCCATATGATGTTGGGGTAATTCTCGACAAATTAGGAATCGCTGTACGTACAGGACACCATTGTGCTCAACCTGTGATGGATCAGTTTCAGATACCAGGAACAATTAGGGCAAGTTTAGCGATGTATAATACCAAAGACGAAGTGGATAATTTGGTCGAAGGGGTGAAACGTGCAGTAAAAATGTTAAAATAATCTTTTTACTATTTAATTACTTTTGACTTATTACTTTTTGTAAATGACGATCAACGAAATACAAGATGAATTAATAGAGGATTTTTCTTTCTACCAAGATTGGATGGAAAAATATGAATATATTATTCAGTTAGGCAAAGAATTACCATTAATTAAAGAAGAATATAAACAAGACCAATTCATTATTAAAGGTTGCCAATCCAAGGTATGGCTATATCCCGAATTGAAAGACGGTAAATTATATTTTACGGCAGATAGTGATGCGGTGATTACGAAAGGATTGGTGAGTTTGATGGTGAAAGTGCTGTCGGGGCATACACCAAAGGAAATAGTGGATACCGAGCTGTATTTTATAGATAATATCGGTCTTAAGGAGCATTTGTCACCTACCAGAGCCAATGGGTTGCTGTCTATGGTTAAACAAATGAAGTTGTACGCCATAGCATTGCATGCTAAGCATAACTAGGGAGAGATAGTGCTAACAGCTACCTTCTCGCCAAAAAATATCTTTGCTTTTTCGGCAAAGTCGGTTGCATCATCAGTCGTGTAAAACGTTAAATTTTTTCCTTTGCTACACGTTTGTTCGACTTCCGGATGGCGAATGAGATAGTTGGAAAGGCTATTCGCTACGAGTTCTCCCTGAGCTAGTATGGTGACTCCCTTCGGTACATGCCGCTGAATAACAGGAAGTAGCAGCGGGTAATGTGTACAGGCCAGTACCAGCGTGTCAATATCTGTTGATTGTGATAATATTTCGCGAATATCTTTCTCCACAAAATATGCCGCCCCTTCACTTTGAATCTCGTTGTTCTCCACCAAAGGAACCCAGAAAGGACAGGCATGTTGATATACTACTATGTCGGGGAAGAATTTCTGAATTTCGATTTTATAGGATTCCGATAACACGGTACCGGGCGTTGCAAGAATTCCTATTTTTTTTGTTTTTGTATATTGATCGATGCGTTCAGTAGTAGGTCTTATTACACCCAAAACCTTTTTTCCCGGAGGGAGATCTTTTTGTTGTATAGTACGTAATGCTTTCGCAGAAGCTGTATTGCAGGCCAATATCACGAGATTACACCCTAAATCAAATAATTTAAAAACGCATTCCTTCGTGAATTCATATACGGTTTCGAACGATCGGGTACCATAAGGCACACGTGCATTATCACCTAAATATATATAATCGTATTGCGGAAGTTGTTTGTATATCTCTTTAAATACGGTTAAACCACCATAACCAGAGTCAAAAATACCTACCGGACCGCTTGTTTTCATCACTAAAAATTGATTTTGGGGAATAAACCCCAAATCAATTTTATGATTGTAAAGATTATTCCATAATTATGTAAGCAAAGATGGTTTTTCTTTATAAGTTTTCCATAATAATTCTCCAAATAATGTGTTGGCCCACGCGAACCAATGACGTGTAAATTTCTTCGGATTATCCTTGTGGAAGGATTCATGCATAAACCCTGTGTCACCATGGGTTTTCGCCAGGGTTTGAATACAAGCACGGATCTCCTTATCGTCAATGGATGTAAAGGCGCGCATTGTAATTGCCATAGGCCAGATCATATCACGACCGATATGAGGTCCGCCTATGCCTTCCGCTGCTGTTCCCTTAAAGAAAAATGGATTTTTTTCAGAAAGAATGAATTTACGCGTGCGTTGATATACTTCGTCGTTTACATCAATGGCTCCTAGATAAGGTAGCGCTAGCAAAGAGGGTACATTTGCATCGTCCATCATCAGGTAACTGCCGAATCCATCCACTTCGAAAGCATACACCCTGCCGTGATCGGGGTGGTTTATAATGCCGTATGTATTCACTGCCGATTCGACTTCATTAGCGAGTGCAAGCATCTTTCCTGCTAATTCACTACTGTCTTTAATGCTTTTTAAAATTTCTGCGGATTGGCGTAAACTACTGATAGCAAATAAATTTGACGGTATTAAGAACGGGAAAATACTGCAGTCGTCTGATGGTCTAAAACTCGAACAGATTAGTCCTACAGGGTTTACGGGATAACCATATCCATCCACTTGGAGCGTATCACTGCCACGTGCGGTAGTACGCTCAAATTTATAAGGACCTAAACTATCTTTACGTTGCTGTTCAACAAAGGTTTTATAGGTGTTTTCCTGTGCAGTTAGCCATTCTGTATCGAAGGGAGTCGTATCTCCGGTTTCTTTCCAATATGCATGTGCTAACCGGATTGGATAGCACAACGAATCGATTTCCCATTTCCGTTCATGGATTCCAGGCTTCATTTCCGTGTGATCCGTAAACCATTCTCCTTTTTTATGAGGATCGTTATAGAAAGCATTTGCATAAGGATCGATGTTAATACATTGGGATTGCTTGTTAATTAATCCGAGGATGAGGCTTTGCAGCTTTTTGTCTTCTTTCATAAACTGCAGATACGGCCATACCTGTGCACTGCTATCTCTTAACCACATGGCATCAATATCTCCTGTGATAACGTACGTTAATTTTTTTGATGCAGTAGATTCATCATAAATTGTGGTATCTAAGGTGTTTGGAAAGCAATTATTAAATAGCCAGCCAAGCTCCTTATTAGACACTTTTTCCTGAAATTCAAGGATAGCACTTTCGATGCTTTGGCTCGTAAAATGTCTTTTGTCTGTTGCCACTCTGACTATAGGATAGTTTAATTCGGCAAAAGACAGTTTGCTTGCCAGCATACCCGCACCCAATAATCCGGAGTTTTGTAGAAAAGTTCGACGTTTCATATGTATATTATTATTCATTAATGTGTATTTTCAACGGCATTCATGAGCGCTTCGCGGTTTGATTTTTTTTGGTCATATGGAATATTTCCATGTTTTGTTGTTATCATAATGTTTATCAGCACAAGATGCAATTAATTTTTGAGAAATAAAAGAAGAAAAAACGTTTTAGCATACAATTCGGTCATTTATTCTATTAATAATATAAATAGAATTACTTTTGTATATACTTTAGGTATAGAATTTGATATTCACAATAACTTTTTAATTGTATTACTTTATGAAGCTTAGCTTACATTTCTTATCCTGTTGCCTGTTTTCAATGGTACTATGTAGTGTTACTGGTTTAACCGCCCAAGTAAAAAATCAACCTTACTCATACCAGCACAGTCAAAAATATAATGAAATTTTGTACAGTCCCGATACGCGGCTTCACACCTCTTCTAAACCTTTTCTTTTTCGAAATGAATTGTTAGCGAAGTACGATTCGATAACAAGTACAGCCACAACTTCTTCAAATAATTGGTTTATGCGTAAACTATTTAATGAACATTTGGTAGAAGTGAATAAAGAGGATCATACGTTCTATTTAGATTTTTTGCCCGATTTCCAAATTGGTTCTGAACTGATCGACAGCGAGAAAAGAACGACTTGGCTGAATACGCGCGGATTGCAGGCCGGGCTAACTATTAAAGATAAATTCACATTCTATGCCAACTTTTTTGAGAATCAAGGCGTATTTCCTAATTATTTGGATGATTACATGAATGTAAATGAGGTGGTTCCGGGGCAGGGTACAGTGGAAAATTTATCTAATCATAAAAAGGATTGGATGTATACAACAGCAAGCCTGACGTATGATTTCAGTGACTATTTTCAGGTAACATTGGCCTACGATAAAAATCATATTGGAGATGGTTATCGGTCGATGTTATTGTCCGATTTCTCTTCTAATTATACTCATTTAAAATTTACGGGCAATATTGGTAATGTGCAATACACTTCTATTTGGGCCTATATGTTAGATCCTAAAAACCCAAGAAGAGATTCATTAAATTCAGGTGGTCGGTTCGGAGATGGCGTCAAATGGGGCGCCTTTCAATATTTGGATTACAATGTCAATAATCGTTTATCAGTTGGATTATTTCAATCTGTAATATGGTCGAATGCCAATCAGGCGGGACATCGAGGTTTTGATTTCAATTATGTGCACCCCGGTGCGTTGTTGAGACCGGTGGAATCCACCAATTCGACTTCTCCGGACAAGATGTTTATGGGGTTAAATGCGAAGTATAAGGTGCTCAAAAATGCAACTGCTTATGGACAATTCTTATTGGGCGAGTTCACCGCGAAAGAGTTTTTTGGCGGAAATGGATATGCACACAATAAATGGGGCGCGCAGTTAGGCGTACGAGGCTATGATGCTTTCGGTGTACGGAATTTAAATTTCTTAGCAGAATACAATCTCGCACGGCCCTATACCTATCAGCATTTTGTATCCATATCTAACTATAGCAACCACGGCGAGCCGTTGGCACATCCAAGGGGTGCAAATTTCCACGAGGTACTGGGTATTGCCAATTATTCTTGGAATAGATTTGATTTTTCGTTGCAAGGTGTTTACAGTCGCTTTGGAACGGATCCAGCCGATGGAACTAATATGGGAGGAGATATTTTTCAGTCTTACAGTACCTTACCCAATCTGCACGGTAATTCCATTGGACAGGGAGTGGAAAATAACTTATATTATGCCGATGCCAAGGCTGCTTATGTGTTAAATCCTAAGTACAACCTTCGTTTTGAAGTCGGGTATACCCAAAGATATAGATATATCGAAGATCAAGCGGCTCAGAGATCAGGTGTTATATCGGTAGGACTTCGTTCGAGTTTCCGTAATTTCTATGGTGATATGTAAGTAGATAATAGGTATATTTACACACACGTCCTAAACATATTTATTGATGAGCAAAATACTTATTCTTAACGGTCCTAATTTGAATCTTTTGGGTGTTCGGGAAAAGGGGATTTATGGAAACCAGTCGTTTGAAGAATATTTCGAAACGCTTAAATCACAGTACAGCCGGATTGATTTGATGTATTTTCAGCATAATAGCGAAGGATCAATTATAGATAAATTGCATGAAGTAGGCTTTGACTACGATGGAATCGTATTAAATGCCGGTGCCTATACCCATACGTCCGTTGCAATAGCTGATGCTATCGCTGCAATCAATACGCCGGTAGTTGAGGTTCATATCTCCAATGTGCATCAGCGTGAAGAATTTCGGCATCACTCTTACCTTTCAAAAAATTGTAAAGGCGTGGTTTTAGGTTTCGGTTTAGATAGCTATCGATTAGCTATCGAGAGCTTTTTATAAAACAACAAATCCGCCCTGCTGGGGCGGATTTGTTGTTTTATAAATTTACTTCGACATGCTTGCTTACATATAGGTKKRMKMWTAAGGATAACACTGCACATCCACACATAACCGAAAGCATGGGATATGCGGTGTCGTTATGAAAGTAGCTTACTAACCCTGATGTCAGTGCTCCAATACCCATCTGAATACATCCCAAAAGGGCTGAGGCGCTCCCCGCTAAGGATTTGAAAGGGGAGAGTGCAATTGCAGAAGTGTTCGGGAAAATAAACCCATGACCAAATAAATATAAGAATATTAGTCCGAGCATAAGGGGAAATGTCATCGTGTTTGTCGCTAATCCCAAAATCATAAGCACACCTACAATAGATTGCCAAATATTGGCTATTTTACTGATTTGAGCACTGTTCCATCTTTTGAGCAGTCTCCTGTTCAGTTGCGTTGCCACGATCATAGCGGATGCGACAAAGGCGAACGCAAGGCCATATTCACGTTGTGTCAATCCATAAAACTGTTGCATCACGAAAGATGAACCGGCTAAATAACCATACAAACCCGCGGAAGCAATTGATCCGATAAAGCAGTATGAAAAGAAGGTTCTGTTCGTGAAAACTTCCCAATATTTCGCAGTAATGGCCTTAGGTTTTAACGAAAAGGTTTTATCACCAACATACGATTCTGGTAAAAAGAAATAAGTGCTCAGAAAGATCATCACTGCGATGATACAAAGTGTCAAAAAGATATAATGCCAATCTAGATGACTTAACAAGAAGGCCCCGACACTTGGCGCAAGAATGGGGGAAATCGCAATAACCAACATAAGCAAGCTGAAAACCCGGGCAGATTCTCTGGGTTCGTAGTAGTCCTGCACCATAGCCCGTGATGCAACCATCCCTGCACAACTTCCCAATGCCTGTAAGAAACGAAGGAAAATAAGATGTTCTATATCTCGCGTGAAGAGACAAAGTAGCGTAGTGCCGATATAAATCCCCAATCCCACCAACAACGGTTTTTTACGACCGTATTTATCGAGCAGCGGTCCATAGATCAGTTGCCCAATCGCGATACCTACGAAAAAGCTTGTTAATGACAATTGAACGTTTTCGACCGTGGTTGAAAAATCGTTAGCAATGGTATGAAAGGCCGGAAGGTACATATCAATGGAGAACGGACCAAGAGCAGCCAGTAGTCCTAAAATAAATAATGTAAGTGTCCTATTGGAACGGAGCTTCTGCATAGATTAAATTTTTGCGTAAAAAAATACGGCTCTTCAAAAGAAGAGCCGCGTATGTTAAGATTTTTTTGCGTTTTCTTTTGGCTTCCTAAAAATAAGGTACAGACCCACGATAATGAACGGTATACTTAATACCTGTCCCATGTTGAAGGTCATGTCATTTTCAAAAGCTTCTTGATTTTCTTTGAAAAATTCGATTATAAATCGAATGGCAAACAATACGACCAAAAATATGCCAAATAATAAACCAGGCTTCG
>NZ_MU158691.1:15425-16758 GCF_015209965.1 Sphingobacterium pedocola
TTTGGCTTCCTAAAAATAAGGTACAGACCCACGATAATGAACGGTATACTTAATACCTGTCCCATGTTGAAGGTCATGTCATTTTCAAAAGCTTCTTGATTTTCTTTGAAAAATTCGATTATAAATCGAATGGCAAACAATACGACCAAAAATATGCCAAATAATAAACCAGGCTTCGAACGTTGGTTCTTTCGATACATGACCCAAAGAAGAACGAATAATAGGATATAGCCAAGAGCTTCGTAAAGCTGAGCCGGATGTCTAGGCAACATATTCAAATGCTGTGGTTGAAGTCCTGCATTTTCGAAAATAACAGCCCAAGGTAAGTTGGGATCCGCTGGCTTCCCTAATATTTCAGAATTGAAAAAATTGCCAAGGCGTATAAAAGCGCCTGCAACCGGAACGACTAAGACCAACTTATCTGCAATCCATAAGAAATTTGTTTTTGTTTTGCGGGCATACATATACAATGCGGTCAAAATACCGATTGCACCGCCATGAGAGGCTAGGCCCATAAAGCCTGTTAATTTCCAACTGCCGTCTATTTTTCGAAATGGCAATATCATTTCCAAAGGATGTTGGATATAATAGTCGAACTCATAGAATAAACAATGTCCAATACGTGCGCCGATCAACGTACCCAAGAAGATGTAGATTGTTAATTTATCAAGATCCTCCTGAGATTTGCCCTCGCGCTTAAATACCTTAAGCATTAATACATAAGAGGCCGCAAAAGCTAATAACCAGCATAAGGAATAGTACCTTAGTCCAAATGAACCAATTTTGAATATTTCTTGATCAATATTCCAATGAATTACATTAAAAATAAAATCCATAAGTAAAATTTTGAGTTGTAAAGATAAGCTTATAATTTTATTTTAAAGACCCAAGTGCAGTATCTTCAGATTATATTTTTGGATTAGCTGAATAATTTTTATTTTGTGACCAAACAATAGATTACGATGGCAAAGAAGAGTAATAAAGAAGAAAGTACCCACCAAACTGTGGTTACAGCGGAATCATTAGCATTTTTTGAAAAGTATATTAATAACCCGTCTCCTACAGGGTTCGAATGGGAGGGTCAACGGCTGTGGCTTGATTACTTAAAGCCCTATGTAGATAAGACATATATCGATAATTACGGAACAGCAGTTGGTATTATTAATCCGGATGCTAAATATAAAGTAGTCATTGAAGCCCATGCCGATGAAATTTCTTGGTTTGTGAACTATATTACAAAGGATGGATTGATCTATGTGATACGAAACGGTGGTTCCGATCATCAGATTGCACCCTCCAAACGTGTAAATATCCATACAGACAACGGGGTGGG
>NZ_MU158691.1:17139-555704 GCF_015209965.1 Sphingobacterium pedocola
CGGAACAGCAGTTGGTATTATTAATCCGGATGCTAAATATAAAGTAGTCATTGAAGCCCATGCCGATGAAATTTCTTGGTTTGTGAACTATATTACAAAGGATGGATTGATCTATGTGATACGAAACGGTGGTTCCGATCATCAGATTGCACCCTCCAAACGTGTAAATATCCATACAGACAACGGGGTGGTAAAGGCAGTTTTTGGGTGGCCTGCTATTCACACGCGATCAGGAGAGAAGGAGGAAGGCCCGTCACTTAAAAATATCTTTTTGGACTGTGGATGTACCTCCAAGGAGGAAGTAGAGGCGTTGGGGATTCATGTGGGTACGGTCGTTACCTATGAAGATGAGTTTATGATATTGAATAATCGATATTATGTAGGCAGAGCTTTAGATAATCGTGCAGGCGGTTTTATGATTGCTGAAGTTGCCCGTCTACTGAAAGAAAATAAGAAGAAGCTTCCCTTTGGCTTGTATGTCGTTAATTCGGTGCAGGAAGAAATTGGACTTCGAGGAGCCGAGATGATAGCTGATTACATTAAGCCAAATGTCGCGATTGTAACAGATGTAACCCATGATACCCAAACTCCGATGATCAACAAGATTACACAAGGCGATCTTGCCTGTGGCAGAGGTCCAGTAGTATCTTACGCACCAGCTGTGCAAATCAATCTCAACAGGCTGCTAATTTCTGTGGCCCAACAACATGATATTCCATTTCAGCGTCAAGCTTCTTCGCGCTTTACAGGAACCGATACCGACGCGTTTGCCTATTCGAATGGTGGTGTTCCCTCAGCATTGATTTCTTTACCATTACGGTATATGCATACGACCGTAGAAATGATTCACAAGGAAGACGTAGACAATGTAATCCGTTTAATTTATGAAACGGTGTTGACTATAAAAAAGGATCAGGATTTCCGTACCTTTAGCAATTAATATTTATTGAAATAACGATGAACGACAACAATCAAAATAATCCGGATAATAACGAGATCAGCATAGAATTAAGCGAAGAAACTGCCGAAGGGATTTATTCTAATTTAGCTATTATAACGCATTCTAATACGGAGTTTGTAGTAGATTTCATTCGTATTATGCCAGGGGTGCCGAAAGCTAAGGTTAAGTCAAGAATCATTCTCACGCCAGAACATGCGAAACGGTTGTTAGGAGCCTTACAAGATAATGTCAACCGCTATGAAAGTCAAAATGGATCTATAGATTCTCGAGATGTCCCTTTTCCACTGAATTTTGGTGGCCCAAAAGGAGAAGCTTAATTTCGGAAATACAAATGGTCTTATAACATATAAGACCATTAGTATTTCCGAATTCACATTTACTCACCTAGGGCAAATTGGTATCACTTTTGCATCTCTTCTTTCATTAACTGGGATTAATACAAATCTTTTCCCTCAAAAAAACAGCTAAAATTTATGGATATTAACGTGCGCGTTTTGACAAAAAAGGATTATTCCGATTTAAAGAAATCAATGACGGAGGCCTATCAAGGGGCTGGTGAAATTTGGAGTCGAGAGAATATAGTGGATTTGATTGATTTATTTCCGGGAGGACAGTTGTGTGTGGAAGTAGACGGAAAAGTGGTAGCCTGTGCGCTATCGATTATCTTAAATTCTAAAAAATCCAACATCTTCGATAGCTATTACGAAATAATTGATGACGGGAAATTTTTCAAACATGATGACGAAGGAGATACATTATACGGGATAGAAGTTTTTGTGCATCCCGAATATCGCTCGCTTCGCCTTGGACGGCGTCTTTACGACGCAAGGAAGGAACTATGTGAGCAGATGAATCTTAAAAGCATCGTTGCTGGTGGACGGATTCCCAATTACCATAACTATTCGGACGAAATAAGTCCACGTGTATACATTGACCGCGTCAAACGAAAAGAAATTTATGATCCTACATTGACGTTTCAATTATCAAACGACTTTCATGTAAAAAAAATCTTAAAACATTACTTGCCCGAAGATAAAGAATCAATGGAATTCGCTACGCTGTTGGAATGGAATAATATTTATTACGAACCGGATGTAAAATCTCCTTCTGCAACAAAACAAGCTATACGCTTAGGACTTGTGCAATGGCAGATGCGGTTATTCAAAGATATTGAAGAGTTTTACGATCAGGTCGAGTTTTTTGTAGATGCAGTTAGCGATTACGGATCAGATTTTGTCGTTTTTCCCGAGTTTTTCAATACGCCGTTGATGCGTCCATACAACGAGATGCCTGAACGTATGGCGATGGAAAAGTTAGCGGAACATACGAAAGACATCATCCAAAAAATTCAGCAGTTTGCCGTATCCTATAATATCAATATCATCGCCGGTTCTATGCCGTTGATTGAGCGAAATAAATTGTACAACGTGTCTTACCTATGCCACCGAAATGGCCAGTTAGATTCCTTTAAAAAAGTACACATTACGCCGAATGAATTTAAATATTATGGCATGGTAGGTGGAAACGAAGTGAAAGTTTTTGATACAGATTGTGGTAAAGTAGGTCTACTTATTTGTTATGATGTTGAATTTCCCGAATTGGGAAGAATCCTAGCCGATCAGGGGATGCAAATCCTCTTCGTCCCGTTCATGACGGATACACAGAATGGATACATGCGTGTCAGAGCTTGCGCACAGGCTAGGGCTATAGAGAATGAATGTTATGTGGCTATTGCTGGCTCAGTCGGTAATTTGCCCCGAGTTAATAACATGGATATCCAATATTCTCAGTCGGCCGTTTTTACGCCGTCCGATTTTGCATTCCCGAATAACGCCATAAAAGCAGAAGCCACTCCAAATACAGAAATGGTATTGATTGCTGATGTTGATTTATATGCGTTAAGAGATCTTCACGAATATGGAACGGTAAAAATATTGAAAGATAGAAGATCGGATCTCTATTCGGTTAAATTGTTGAAATAGATTTATCTGTTATACAATGCTATTTGTACAAAAATAGCATTGTATATATAACAGCTTGCCTTACAATAAGTATATATCTTGTTCAGCAAGTGTTTTCTTTTTCTCCTCGTCCCAAATGCTAACTTGTACCTCTCCAATATGTGCCAGTTTCAACATGAACATACATACCCTAGATTGCCCGATACCACCACCAATAGATTCAGGTAACAGATCGTTTAGCAGCATTTGGTGAAAAGATAACTGAGAACGATCAAGGCTATGCCGGATTTCCAATTGTGTGTGGAGCGCCTTTTTATCAACTCGGATACCCATTGATGACAGTTCGAATGCACAGTTTAAAAGAGGGTTCCAAACCAATATGTCACCGTTCAACCCTTTATAACCCTCCTCGTTATCCGTACTCCAATCATCATAGTCTGCTGCTCTTCCGTCATGGGGAAAACCATTTGACAAAGCATGGCCTATTCCATATATGAATACAGCCCCGTATTCTTTGACAACGGCGTTTTCACGTTCTTTAGCCGTAGCATCAGGATATCGAACTAATAGTTCTTCCGAAGATATAAAATGAATAGATGTCGGAAGAATAGCTTTTTTCTCTGGGTATTGGTGTTCTACCGCTTTTTCTGTTTCAACCATCACAGAATAAATTTTTCGGACAGTATCTTTCAAATAAGACAGGGTTCTATCGGTAGGGGCTATTGCTTTTTCCCAATCCCATTGATCTACATAAATGGAATGAATGGGTGTATAGTCTTCGTCCGGGCGCAAGGCACGCATATCCGTTAAGATACCTTCGCCGGCTTCTAACTCTAGATCCTTAAGACGCACCCGCTTCCATTTAGCAAGCGAATGAACCACAACAGCCCGTTGCTCGTTTAGTGACTTTATCGGAAAAACAACAGGACGTTCAATGCCATTCAAATCGTCGTTAATTCCCGTTCCGTCCAACACTACTAACGGAGAAGATACAGGAATTAAGTTTAAAACTTGCTTTAGCTTAGTCGAAAAAATCTCTTTAACAAACGTTATCGCTTGTTCTCTTTTTAATAAATTACGTGCCATATGTTCCCTCAAAATAATGCCTCGGCGGACATCTAATTGTTTTTTTTGATTTTAATAGTTGTTAGTGCATCACAATAGTTGTCCGCTATATATCTGTTGTATCGCGAACCTGAAATATGAAGCCGCGACGATCTATCCTACATAAAGTTGGAAGATTGCTACGTGTACCTTCTCATCGTGATGTCGTGATGTGTCGATGCAATAATTACAAAATTCAAATGCAAAAGTAATGAATTTGATAATGGAATGTGCTGTTTTTTATGAAATCTTTTAGTTCAGAGAAAAGTTCCTTAAAAGAGATTTTTGTCAAATGATGGGGAACTTGATGTGTATGCTGTTCCGCTCAAATTGATACAGCATTAGGGGATGCTGTATCGTACGTTAGGACATTTGTACTTCGTTAAATAACACCATCGTAACGAACATTGCCGGTATAACCGGCAAAGGATAATGTGTCATAAGGAATAGCATTCAAGATGTTTATTAAACGGAAAAACTCTCGCCACAGGCACAGGAACGAGAAGCGTTGGGATTGTGAAATTCAAATCCTTTGCCATTTAATCCGTCTGAGTAGTCTAATTCTGTCCCAGCCAAATACAGGTAAGACTTAATATCTAAGCAAATTTTTATCCCCTTATCTTCAAAAAATTGGTCACCCTTTTTTTCTTCGTTATCAAAGTCTAACTTGTACGACAGTCCAGAACATCCTCCGCTCTCCACTGCAACACGAACAAAATAATTTTGATCGTAATTTTCTGCACTAAGTATCGTGAGGATACGTTCTTTTGCTTTATCAGTGATGGTTACCATATGTGCTTCCTAAAATAGTGTATTACAAACTTCGGTAATAATTTTGCTTTTCTCAATAGCTAATCGTTTGTCGATTGTAAAATTATTCAAGCTTCCCCGATTTGTACAATTGCCAGATGGGAGATGAATTTCTGATTTTGGTCACTGCGCTTGCTATTTCCTGTACGACGATGTCTACTTGAGCCATCGTATTGTAGCGGCTAAAGCTAAACCGTAAGCTACAATAGGCTTCTTCATCGGATAGGTGCATTGCCTTTAGCACATGCGACGGATCCCGGCTTCCTGAGACACATGCCGAGCCAGATGATAGGGCGATATTCGGCAAATTGGTCATTAATTCCGACCCCTTTACATACTTGAACAACACATTGCTCGTATTATGGATTCGGCGAAACTGAGTGGCATGAATGGTACATTCATCGATTTGTACCATCAGGGATTTTTCAAAGTAATCTCGAAGTTCCTTCACATGCGTCGAGTAGTCTATAAGTTCAAGGGCTTTGGCAAGACCGGCAATTCCCGCGACATTATAGGTGCCACCTCGGAGACCATTTTCTTGGTTCCCCCCATGTACCAGAGGAGCGATTTGTATTGGCTTAGATTTTCTCCTGATGAAAAGTGCGCCAACTCCTTTCGGTCCGTGCAGTTTGTGCCCATTAAAACACACGATATCGATTGGAATGCGCTGTAAATCTAGTTTTTCTTTGCCGATATACTGTGTTGCATCACAAAAGAATAAGGTGTCTTTTTCTTGACAGATTTCGGCTATTGCTTTTAATGGATGTATAATGCCCGTCTCGTTATTTGCGGCCATTAAACACACCAAGATCGTATGTTCAGTGATGCTGCTGTGTAACAGTTCGAGATCAATTTGCCCGTTCCTGTCAACTGGGAGATAGGTTACCGTTGCACCCTTTTTTTCTAAATATGCGCAAGTACTGAGTACCGCCTTGTGTTCAGTCTGGCAGGTTATGATATGATTACCTTTTAAATGATATCGTTCAAAAATGCCTTTTAATACCATATTAACAGACTCCGTGGAACCACTCGTAAATAGTATCTCTTTCGGTTTCGCATGAAGGTGATTGGCGATTACCGTTCTCGCATATTCTACTGCATGATTGGCGTTTCTTCCTATTTTATGCTGAATACTGGAAGCATTTCCATATTCTTCCTGTAAATAGGGGAGGATGGTCTCAAAAACTTCATCCGCAATGTAAGTGGTCGCATTGTTGTCCAAATAAATCATAGGTTAAAGTTATTTAAATTTTTCCAGCTATTTGATAGAGTAGGTTAACTTCTGATGAGGAGATGAATTTAAAAGAAGGTTTTTCTTAAACAATTTCTTTTTCGCCTCTATGCCGGCGAGGGGCATTCCTTTTTTCCGCAAAAAGGAATCAAAAACTCGTCGCTGTACCGGCTCGACACGACGGTTCACCATTCCTGCAATTGTCGACCCGCTAAGGCGACATTTGTCGGGAGTGTAAGGATAATGCATTATTGTGKGCATCTAGATTGTAATGTTTAATTTCAGCAGAAKTWAAAAGGACGACCTAGATCGATGTCGCGTTAAGAAAGCTTTTGGATTTGCGTTAAGAACAGATCCCCGAAGCGAAGCGGCTTGGAGCTGTTTAGTAAATCCAAAAGCTTTTAGCGTAACATTGATCAAGTCTTGATTTTTTTGCTTCGTTTTTTTATCAAGAAAAAAATGAAGACCCTGTCGTGGCAACGACGGAAAGGTGATGCGATGGACAAAAAAACTGACTAAGTTAATCCTTCATTTTTATTATTCCCCCAAACCTTTACACCGGATCAGATGTTGAGTTTTAATCCAATGCGTTTATTAATACGTAATAGCGGTAGGCTAAAACAGCCTGTTGCAGCTTACTTAATGTTGATGGATCTTGTTTGCTGTATTTTGGCAATACAGCCTTATTGATGTCGTTTAAAAATTTAAATAGAACTTTTTTCATTTTGCGTAACGTTCATTATACCTAAAACCCCAAGGTACTGCAAAAGTTTTAAGTAGATTTATAATTTAACTCGGGGCATATGCCACATCTATTTTAGTCTTAAGAATTCTTTTTCTTTATTCCATGTCAATGCTGTAAATAATATAGCCAAAGCACAGGCAGATAGGATCGCTTCAAAACAAGCATCCCATCCGCTTTTATCGACAAGGGCACCAAGTGCGGCATTTGCCAACAGATCGCCGATAAAATATCCGAATAAGCCAGTTAATCCAGCAGCGGTTCCGGCGGCCTTTTTGGGGACAAGATCCAATGCCTGCACGCCAATAAGCATCACGGGGCCATAAATTAAAAAACCTATTGCCCATAAAGAGAGGTTTACAATCCATTGGTTTGTGCCTGGTGCCGTCCAGTAAATAAAAACTGCAATGAATGTGAGGGTCATATAGATGACCGTAACGGGGGCTCTTCGTCCGCTAAAGACCTTATCACTCAATACACCACATAGAATCGTTCCAGGAATGGCGGCGAGTTCATAAAATGAAGCGGACCAAGCAGCTTCAGAAGAGGTAAAATGCTTTGCTTCCTGTAAAAACGTCGGTGCCCAATTTACTATTCCGTTTCGTACTAAATATACAAAAGCATTTGCAACAGCAATAAACCATAGTAATTTATTGTTTAAAACATATTTGAGAAATATTTCTTTTGCGCTGAACTCTTTCTCTTGTGAAGAATCATATGTTTTAGGATAGTCCTTATGATATTCCTCTATAGGAGGTAGGCCACACGATTGCGGTGTGTCTCTCACCAATAGAATAGCAATAAAAGCAACAACTATAGCAGCTAATCCCGGGAAATAAAGCCTAGCCTGCCAGTCCACAAAAAGCTCGACACCTAATATCGTTAAAGGGCCGACAAGGAAACCACCAACATTATGTGCTAGATTCCAGATGGACATCGCCGTACCTCTTTCTCTAATAGAGTACCAATGTACGACTACCCGTCCGCAAGCCGGCCAACCCATGCCCTGAACCCAGCCATTTATGAATAAAAGCGCAAACATAATGGTAATAGACGATGTTGCAAACGAAGAGAAGCCCATAAAGATCATCGTAAGTGATGATAAAATCAATCCTGTAGCCAAGAAATAGCGCGCATTACTTCGATCAGACACATTCCCCATTAAAAATTTGCTTAAGCCATAGGCGATGGATAGCGCAGACATGGCAAAACCCAATTCCGCTTTTGTGTATCCCATCGTTTCCTGCAGGTCTTTAATGGAAAAAGAAAAGTTCTTACGTACAAAGTAATAAGCGGCATATCCGATAAAGATACCGATGAAAACCTGCAGACGCATTTTCTTATATTCGGGATCAATTCGGTTTGCAGGCAGTTGCGGCTTGTGTACCGCTGGCTTAAAAAGATTGAGCATTTAAGTTTTAAAATAAATTTGGATAATCACTAATAATACCGTCCACATCTAAATTCACCAAATTTTGGATGTCTTTTTTCGTGTTTACTGTCCAAGGGATCACTTTAATACCTCGGCTATGCGCTTGTTTTACAAATTCCACATTCACTAGCTGATAATTAGGGCTGATGATAAAAGGTGTAAAGCCCAATTCTTCAACGAGTTCCTCTATTGTTTTTGTATTCTTCGCATCGATTAAATAAGATGTTTTAATCTGAGGATAGGTTTTATTGATGTATTGTATTGTACGTTTATCGAATGATTGAATTACGGTCCGCGGAGCAATACCTTTTTCTATGACGACTTGTAATATAAGATCAGAAAATTCTTGTGGCGCGGGGTGGTACACATGATATTTATCTTCTTTACTTTTGGTTTCGATATTATAATACATGGGGGTTTTCCGTTTCAGCTTTGCATAGGCCTCCGCTTCATCGATCGCCGTGCTTAGCAACGAAATTTGTGTTTTAATTTTTTTCTGATCAGGAAAGTCTGCATAATATTTCGATCCGATATCAAACGTTTCCAATTCAGGCCACGTATAATCATAGATTAAGCCCTTATCGTCTTGCCCCTTCAATTCCTTTCCGTTCGCATATTGCACGAATTTTGGATTTAGATAGTGATCATGGTATACCACTACTTTTTTATCTTTCGTAATATGACAGTCCATTTCTAGGGTCGTGACCTTAGGGAAATCGATCGCTGTTTTCATTGCACCAATAGAATTTTCCGGATATAATCCGCGAGCTCCGCGATGGCCTTCGTAGGAGAAGGTCGGAAATTCAGATGTCGGATGCTTCTGTACTTGACAATTAGTTAGAATGGTAGCCATAGCAACGGATAATAGGATGATAAATTTTTTTTGCATGTTTAAAATTATGATTTTAAGTCGAGTGTTTCTTCATAAATGTTTCCAAAACGATCGGTGACAACAATCGTAACTGTTTTCGCATTACACTGCGTGAAAAATATATGAGCAGTACGTTTGGGTTCGACCCATCCTCTGCGGTCGGCAGGGAGATCGTCGCCTTTGTATAATTTCAAAGCTAGTTCATCGTAGCCTTTAATTTGTTCTAGAGGGCCTTTAAATACACCGTCGGCATACCATGTCACTTTCCACTGTGGATCATAGTTCCAAACGTTTACCGTAATACGGTTTATATCATGATCTAAATGCTGGATATAGCACCTAAACTGATACGAACGGTCGCGCCCGATTGATTTATAATACCAGGACACGTTGGTGCCATCAACTTCAAATACACCATATCCACGCGGCGTACCATCCGCGCAAATTGGCCCCGTCCACCAGGCACCACAAAGAGAAGCATGAGTATGTTCATATATGTGTTGATCAACTTGGTTGGCATTGGTATGGGTGTGTCCGGAAAGAATATGGACCTGTTCAAAATCGGTTAACAACGCATATAGCTCTTCCCGATTTTTTACACCGTTATAGATAGGAATGTGCGCGCTAATAATGAGTATCTGATCTTTAGGGACAAAACTTAGGTCTTTTCGCAACCAACTAAGTTGCTCTTCGCTGATATGTCCATCATAGTCTTTTATGTTCGCGTAACGTACATTATCTAACATGATATAGTGTACTCTTCCCCGGTTAAAGGAGTAATAAGCTGGGCCAAAATAATTCTTAAATAAGTTGTTGGCATCAGACTCCTCTTTCGTGATCTCATTTTTGTCATGGTTTCCCACAACCTGAAAGAAGGGGATGCCAATTTTCGCTATGGCTTCTTGATAGGGCACCCACATGGTGGATTTGTCCCATATGGAATCGCCCAAGCTAATGCCATGGAACCTTTTTTGGTCGCTTCTGTGGAGTAAGCTGTTGATGTCTGCAATCGATTCCTCCTGAAATTGCTTGGCATCTTCTTTAACACGGATCTGAGGATCACCCAGAGCAAGAAAGAAATGATGGCTATCATCAAAAGCATTTTTTTTGAGATCAAAATTGTAGTTTCTATCTGATACGGATAGATAGATTGCAGCAAAACCACCTACTTTTTTTATTTGATACCCCGAGGGTGTAGCGATGAAGATATGTTCCGCATTTTTATTTAACGCAAGCGTATATCTTCCTTTTCTATCCGTCTTTACCACATGGTATCCATCGGAAACGACGACGTTTTGGACTCCTTTTCCCGCAGCTTTTACACGTCCTTTAATACGCTTCCCCTTATCTTGCGCTTGTATAGATCCAAAAGCACGGCCTGATAGACATAGTCCGCCGACTAGAAGACTCGTGGATTTTAAAAATTCTCTTCTGTTCATCTTAATTATTAACGCATAGTATACGTGAAAGCTTTAGGTCTTTCCATGGTTTCGGTGTAATTATTCCCAAAACGATCTTTTACGGTGATTTGCAAGTTTGTAGTAGGAGATGATGCTTTTACCTTGAACATGTGCGAAGTGTTGGCTGCATCAAAGGTCGGAACGGCATTCACATTTAAGCGTTTCATACCATAAGATATAATATGCAGGGGGTCTCTGGATGACACGCGCTGCACGTTTAAAGGGATGCCATTTTCTGAGACGGAAACTGTCCATTTTGGATCGTATCCCCAGACATTAATTAGAACCTCATTGTTTTCGTTTTTAGCGGAAAAATCAAATGCATACTGACTGACTAAATTCTGGTGTTGACTGTTTGCATTTGGCGCATAGTTAGCTGCTGTAATGTGCACATTATTCAAGTCATAGGATCTGAACTGATATTCTTTTTCGTAGCCAATGGATTTATAATGCCATTTGATATCCTTACCCGTCATCTCCCAAATTCCGTAACCACCAGGACTTCCATCAGGGGCGATATGGTTATTGGAATAGCCGTCTCGTCCTGTCCACCACCAAGTAGCACAGACAGCCGCGGTGTTGTGTTCCATAATTTTGTTGTCGCGAGGTACGCGGTAGTTAATATGGGTGTGGCCGGTTATTATGTGTGCATTCTCGAACCGATTTAATGCAGTTATCAACTGTCCAGCATTACTGGTGCGATACGATGGGATACTTCCAGTAGCATTTGGTGCATTGTGTAATTGTATATGCGTAGCGACAATAATTGGTGTGGATGGATCGACTGTTTCTAAATCTTTCGTCAGCCAGTCCATTTGCGGTTCGGTAAATTTCGCGTTGTAATTTCTATTTCCTACGACTCCGGAAGACCCCCCAGTGTTAATGTATTCCGTATTGTCGAGTACAATATAGTGTACTTTACCTAAGTTGAACGAATAATATGTAGGTCCAATCGTGCGTCGATAGGCATTTTCAGCCATCCAATCGTTGGCAAAGTACGGATCGTTATCGTGGTTTCCTATGATATTAAACACTTGAGCATTAACATTTTTTATCTGCTGTAGATATTCAGGCAAGGCAAAATTGTTGCTATACCAATAGGTTTCCCAGGTGAGATCACCTAACGTGAGCCCATACACTTTTTTTCCAGATGCCTTATGAGTTGCAATTACGTTGTTTAAATCGGAAATAAATCCGTTTTGAAACTGTGTTAGATCGTTGTTTCGATTCGCTAGATGCATATCTCCCAGAACAAGCAGAATGTGGTTCTCGTTATTGACAGGAGTCAATTCAAAATCCCGCGTGTCGATGGTCGTGGGATTCGTGTTCAAGTAACGATAGAATAAAGGAAGGTTGTGATTGCTGTTGCTCACTTCGTAATTGCTAGGAATAGAAATAAACACATATCCTGTTCTCTTGTTGGAACTCAAGTAATATACACCGTCTTCGTCGGTCTGGGTTATTTCGTAACCATCTGAAACTACCACGTTAGCCAATCCCTTACCTGCTACATGGACAACACCCTTTACGGTTTTTCCATCTTTATTTGGAATGTCAGCACGCAAGACGAAGTTAAAACTCGCGGAGCCCAGCGTTTGCGAAAGTTTTCCTCGAGACAAGATTAAGGTATATCTTCCATCTTTTAGAGCTACTGGTACGGGTAAAATAGTGTGGTCTTCATACACCTCGTTCAATGTAAATGTAAACGCATCTGGCATTCCGTTTAAAGGTTGAAAGGTAATCACATCACCAATTTTATATCCTTTGCCACTAATTTTTAACTCACTTTCCGTTTGAACGTCCCATACTGTCGGAATTGTTACCTCTTCAATTTGAAGTCTGTTGGTCTGTTCTGTTGGATTCTCCTCGTGATCGGGTTCAGATGTAGATTTTGCGCAGGATATCGTTATAAAGGTAAGAATTACAAACAGGGAGAAAAGGTTGGTAATCTTAGGCATCATAACGGTAATTTTTTGTTTTCTTAACATAATTATCAGTTCAATTAGGAGGATTATAATAATAAGCAGGAACCTTTTACCAAAACGATAGTAGGAACCTGCTTATTGAGAGTCAATAGTTTATTCTGTCTGTTGTGTCACAAGTTCTCCCTCCTCGAGTGCGCTTGCTGGGGTTTGCTTAGTCAATAAATATGCATTGTAGCCGCGTACTGTATCCCATTTCCTTGTTGTCATATTAAATATACCACCCAGTTGGATAAACATACCAACATTCGCTGGGATAAAATGTGGAATACGATATTGATTGGTCCCCATAGAGAAGAATGCCTGAGGCTCTCCGGTCTCTAGATGGAATGGCCGATAATGGTCATTGTTGGCGACGCGGTAACCCCGATTATTTACAGAGTCTACTACGGTCGCTGTACCTAGGCCTCCAAAAAACACTAGATCAATGGGAACTGTTGCTTCATTAATGTTTGTGCCAACAAATAATGCCATTCCACCAGCATGACCGCTGTTGGCTAAGATATTGGAATTTATATCACCAAGACCATCACCACCGCTGCTCGCGTATGGAATTGCTCTTACCCAATTTAATTCGGACAAAGAGGTTGAATTGGCGCCATTAATCCGTTTTTGATGTCCACCCACATAGAAAAATTCGCCTTTTTTTACCGAACCTTCAGTCAGATTGAATTTAAGTGTGCGCGCTCCACCGGTAGCCCAACCCGCTCCGGGAGCAGCTCCGGCATTCGGTTGATTTGCTGTTGCATTATTTGTTGTAACTACAGAAAACGGTATTTCAGCAAAATTGATGTCTGTATTCGCAAGGAGTTGGATGTACTCATAGTTCCCGTCACCTCCTTCGGGATCAGGACAATAGCCGGTAAAAATAAGTGGCATATCACCTAAGTCACCGGGTATCTCAGGATCCGAAACGTCTTCAATGTCTGCCGATGAGCTTGGCCAAATGGACATAACACCCTGATGTTCTGAATCACCCAATAGTAAACCCTGAACGTTAATATTACGAGGTACCTGCAGGTCCGCGAATGGAGCTGTCGGTAGTGTACGAATAGTTAATGTGTCCGCACCGTTTACCATTCGTCTTACGCCAGAAAATGTTTGTCCCGCTTCCGGACGAGGAAACATTTCGCCACCCACTATCCGCACAATCGTGCTTTCATAGTCATTCGGTCGCTGGTAAATTGCAGATGCGGTGATGTTACGCCTATATATTCTAGATACTTTAGTAATCACTTTAATATCCGTAGACGCAATACCGTCGACGTAAAGAAAGCCGTTACGTTTCAATTCTTTGTTGCTTACATTTACAAATATTGAATCACCTACCTGATAATTGCTGGCGAGATTCCCAACCTTAAGTGCAATACCGTGTAATTTCCCAGGTCTGGCTTGCTGTATATTAATCATACCGTCAGGAGTGTTACCACTTTGTAAGTTAGAAACAACGACCCCCGTAATTTGTTGCGCTTGTGCGAGGCGTTCTGCCGTCATCTGCACATCGCTGCCTTTATGTATTTGTCTTAAGTCTTCAATGGCGATGTAGGGACTCGGGGTGCCATTAAGGAAGTCCCTCTTCTCGCAGGCCTGCATTACTAAAATGCACGCTAGCATTAAAAAGATATATGTTAAAATTTTTTTCATCACTTTATATTTTACATTGTAATATTACGGACGTTGCCACCAAACCAACGTATTGATATTATCTGGTCCCTGTTGTTCCACAGCCTTTAGGTAGTTTTCTCGGTTTGCAGATTGTATATAAACTGGGTAATTAAGCCGAGCAGGCATTCTTCCTCCGTTTAGATGACCTGATCCAATGGGTAAAGTTGGATGACCAGTCCGTCTGTATTCAAACCAAGACTGCATATCCGTGAAAAATAAAGCATAATATTTCTGTAGGTGAATCAGCTCCATTTTTTGATACTCATTATACGTGTCGTCCCAGGCAACGAGATCCGTACTTAGATAAAATGATGGAACTTCATGCCCCCACAGCTGTATACCAGCTACAGTGCCTCTTTCGTAATAAGTCTGTGCAGATTCCGTGGAGATCCAACCTTTAACAGCAGCTTCGGCCAGAATAAACTGTACTTCGCTGTAATTTAGGATATTGCCGAGCAAAGGGTTTGACATTAAGCCCGTATTTAAGGTTGAGCCGGCCACGGGAGGCTGCCCAATAGGATATCCACTGGGTATACCAAAATAATCACCATTTGATAGGGCTGCCCATGTTACAATTCTAGGATCACTACGTTCATTCAAATTATCAATAAAGAAGCTTGCTGATTTTGGCGCATACCAATCTGCCGGTCGCCAGGTAGCAAAAGGAGAAACATAAGGAGCTGTACCTGTCCAACGTAAAATTGCGGAATGATCGTTACTTATCATGATCGGATAGATAAGAGGCGATTCGTCGACTATCTTTTTGATGATGGCAGGAGTGTTGAGTTCTAACTTATGGGAAAGACGTAATGCCAAACGTAAGTATAGCGAATTTCCAAATTGACGCCATTTTCGCATATCGCCTCCAAAAATAGGATCAGATCCACTTGAAATAGCCACATTTTGACCTAGTCCCCGTAACAGCGTATTTGCTTCTTCCAATTTTTCAAACAATGAGGGATAGATGTCCTGTTGCCTGTCAAATACGGGGCGAACAAGATTAAGATCCTTCGCTCGCAATGCTTCTGAATAGGGGATGTCGCCGTATATGTCGGTCAGTATAGAAAAGATCCATGCCTCGCAGATCTGCGCAACTGCCATGTATTCGGGTTGGTTAAGTTCTTCTCCAAATTCATAGATATCCCGAAAGTTTCTAAGCTGCAGATAGAGATTGTTCCACATGTAATCGCCTTCGCTGGTACGAATGTCATATCTAAAGATCCGGCCATCGCCATCACCCATGTTTACCGTCACCTGCATTAACTCATTTGTTATACGCTGACTCCGGTTCATATTATAGCCTACCACCTTTGTAATTGCGGGAGCCAGTAGATTTTCTGGCTGTACTTTCGGACTGGTATTCGGATTGGTGTTGATTTCCTGAAAATTTTTATTGCAGGAAGTCGTTATAACCATTGAAGCAATTCCTAGTCCAAGAAAATATATCGTTTTATTAATAAATTTCATCTTCATCATGTTTTTTATAACCCTATAACTAGATTTAATCCAAAGGTTCTGGTAGCGGGAAATTGTCCAAGCTCAAAACCACGGGTAATATCTCCATTACCTAGTGTGCCAAATTCGGGATCAAATGCTGGCCAGGTCGACCAAATAAATAAATCCCTCCCGAACACTCCAACGGTTGCACGTTGTAAACCGATGTGGGAAAGCAATGTCGGACTTAAACTGTAGTCGAAACGTACCTCACGAAGCTTTAGGAAGTCAGTGGAATAGGATGTACCTTCTACATTGTCGCGACCTAAATGTGCATTGTAGTAGTCCCATACATTTGTTGCAATCACATCGTTAGGTCGGTAGGTACCGTCACCATTATCAATCACTCCATTTCCGATAATTCCATTGTATCGTCCAGGCAATGTGTTTTTTGTTTTCCCTTGCTCACCATGTACTGCTGAGGTTAATGAATATCCAACGGCTCCGAATTGGGCGTCAAACATAAATCCTAAACGGAATTGTTTATAACGAAATTCGTTATGTAAGCCTACTCTCCAAGCTGGATTTGTCTGGCCAATATATTGCATGGTATCGGTTAACATCGGAAGGCCGTTTTCGTAAATAATCTGTCCATCTGGGGCGCGTAGGTAACCGCGGCCATAAAGATCGTCCATCCGTGAACCTACTTTTGCAATAATAGCACCACGGCTTCCCGGTCCATTCTGCAGGATCATCTCTTCCATATCTTCAGTCAATTCCAGTACTTTATTTTTATTTGTACTGAAGGTAGGACTCATTGTCCATTGGAAGTTTTCTTTTCGAATAGGAATAATCCTAGACTCTAGTTCAAAGCCGCTATTTCGAAGTAATCCGGCATTTACCAGTATGTTTGTTGCTCCGGAAGATCTATCTACTATAGCCCTTAGATGTTGATTTGATGTCTTGGCCGTATAATAAGTCATGTTGAGTGAGAATCGTCCCGAAAACATAGCGATATCTGCGCCTGCCTCATAACTCCAAGTGCTCAAGGGTTCGAGTAACAAATTCGGCATTCCCGTTGGGTTAGAGCGTCCACCTGGAAAGGTGGGGTCAACATTGTAATTGTATGAGGTTTGATACGCCGTCATTGTGCCACTTCCAACCTCAGCAGCAGATCCGCGAAATTTGAGAAGCGAAAATTGCTTTGGTAAATTGATTACATCGGATAACACAAAACTTAAATTGAATGAAGGATAGCGGAATGGATCCCCTTTGTTTATAGGGGAAGCTAATGCACTGTTCCAATCGTTCCGGAAAGAAAGATCGGCAAATAAAAAGTCTTTGTAGGAAATCGTACCCAGTGCGTATATACTATTAATTACTAATTCACTGCGATATGGTGTGCTAATTAAGACACCCGCCGCATTGCCAAGATTAAAAATGCCAGGATAAGCTAAGGAATCAGCTGCATTGCGTTCCAATGAACTTTCATTGCGCAGTGTACTTCCCCCCGCTGTCAAACGTATTTTAAAATCTGAATTAATTTCTTTATTATAGGTCAACATGATGTCGGACGAGGATTCCGTGTTATTGATGGTTTGGGTGCGATACATCCCCTTACGAAATTTTTCGGTATCCCAAGGGCGTTGCTGACTTCTGTTTTCTGCATTTAAATCTAAGGTAGTTCGAACCATTAATTGCCATTCGTCGGAGAATTTATAAGAAGCTTCCACATTACCCGTTAATCCATGTCGTTTATTTTTATTCAACATCTCGTTGCTAATAAGATAAGGATTGTCGACCAAACTGCTATACGGATAATTTTGAAAAATATTCTCTTGACCATGTTGCCAATAATCTTTCAACCAATCCAACGACGCATTAGGTTGCCAGAACATGTTCCAATACATAAGCGATTGATTATTGTAACCAGAAGAGGGCAAATTATCACTTCGATTTTGGCGATAGTTTAACCGTACTTGTATTCTTAATTTGTCCGTTACATTGTGACCCGCTGTCAAGGAAGCATTGTTTCGTTCATAACCCGTGTTTGGAAGGATCCAATTGTTACGTAGATCGGTAAAGGAAAAGCGGACCTGCGTTTTCTCATCACCACCATCTAAACTCACCGAATTGGTAAATGTTGTCCCTGTTTGGAAAAAGTTTTTGCGTTCATTGGGATAGGCCTGCCAAAGTGTGCGTTCGGTAGCACGGGTTTGTGTTACCGGGTCGTACTGGAAAAAGTACTGACCGTCAAATTTTGGTCCCCAAGCCGAACTCGTGCTACGGGTACTAGCACCATCTGGGCCTGCTAAAAAGGAATAATAACGTACACCTTCCGTACCTTGTCCATACTCGTATTGATAATCGGGCCATCTGGAAATAGATTCCATCGTAGCATTTGAAGTCAGTGTAACACCAATACCTTTTCTCGCCTTGCCGGATTTTGTCGTGATAACGATCGCGCCATTTGCGCCACGTTGACCATAGAGTGCTGTTGCATTTGCTCCTTTGAGCACTGTTAATGTCTCAATGTCCTCGGGATTGATATCGTTGATCCCCGTTCCAAAGTCGGTCGGCGAATCCCCCCCTAAATAAGCTCCTGATCCAGTTCCCACCTGATTCCCGCTGCTGTTACTCACAACAACTCCATCAATTACGATTAGCGCATCATTGCTTCCCGTAATGTTATTCTCTCCTCGAAGGATAATTTTATTTGAACCAGCTGGTCCAGCTCCAGAACGGACTAAGTTCACACCAGCGACACGACCTGATAGCGCCTCAGACCAGTTATTAGGTAAGGCATCGGTCAGCTGTTCGCCTTTCAACTCTGTAGCTGCATAGCCTAGCGCCTTCTTTTGTCGTTCTATTCCCAACGCCGTGACAACAACCTCCGTTATTTCTTGCGAAGATTCGGTAAGAGAAACCACTATATTTTCAGCGTTTTCTGTATATGCCTTTGTAAAAGTCTCATAACCGATCAATTGGAAGCTAACCTGAGCGCCAATAGGTACATCAAGTTCAAATGTTCCATCTGCCTTGGTAGATAGCAACGATTGTCCATTCACACGTATCGAAACTGATCCCAAAGGTTGGCTTGTACTGCCATCTACTGTTCTTCCTTTGATCCGGACCTTTTCCTGGCTGCTTGTCTGCTCCATGGGATGAACAACGTTGGCATACACATTACTTCCCGAATAGCAAGCTGTAGCCAAAGCAAGCCATAAAACCTTCGAAAGGTTTTTTTTGGGTTTTACTTTTTCAAGCTTTCTTGTTAACATAAGGTTTTCTTTATTTTAATATTGGTTACAAAAATGTGCTTTCTAATATTAACGCAATGTTAATTTATGCGTTTTTAATTCAATATGCCGTATAATAACGCAGCTGTAATACCTCCGACCATTGGACCGAGTATGGGTATCCATGCGTAAGAAACGTTAAAATTTGCTTTGTTTTTAATAGGTAAAATAGCGTGTATAATGCGGGGACCTAAGTCTCTGGCAGGGTTAATGGCATATCCAGTTGTGCCGCCCAATGATAGACCGATGGCCCATACCAAAAAGGCGACGGGTATAGCACCGATCGATCCCAATCCAATAGGCGTAGAGTCGGATAGCGACGCATCTTTAAAATGCAAAATTGTGAAAATAAGTACAAAGGTGCCAAGCACCTCGCTAAAAAGATTGATCGGTAAATTTCGGATTGCCGGAGACGTACAAAAGACAGCTTGTTTTGCGCCGGCATCATCCGTCTGGTCAAAATGATCTTTGTACATAATCCATACCAATAATGCGCCGATCATTGCACCGAAAAGTTGGGCGAGCATGTACGATAGGGTAGTAGACATGTCCAATTTTCCTAAGGCAAAATTGGCTATACTAACCGCCCAATTTAAGTGGGCACCGCTATGCGGACCGGCGATATTTACGCCTACAAATACGGCTAGCGCCCAGCCTGTGCAAATTACAATCCAACCCGAATTATTGCCTTTGGTGTTTTTTAAAACTACATTGGCAACCACCCCTCCACCTAAGAGGATCATCGCACCGGTGCCTATTAATTCTGCTACAAATGGTGTCATAACAATAAGGTTTTATAATGTTGGATAACTAATTATAATCAGCCCAGAATTTTGCGGTATCTGTAGCCCTCTTCCATTCATGAAGCTGTATTCCGAAATCTTTCTCCGTGGCAAAATGGAAAGTTTTGTCTTCTTTCCACAGCGTCTTTAGTTCCTCGATATCTTTCCAGTATCCAACAGCTAAACCAGCTAAAAAAGCAGCTCCCATCGCTGTGGTCTCCGTAATAGCTGGTCTTACCACGTTGGTCTTTAGGATATCTGCCTGGAATTGCATCAGGAAATTATTATTGGTTGCTCCGCCATCAACGCGCAATTCTTTGATTTTCGCTTTCGAGTCTATTTCCATGGCTTTTAAAATGTCGTAGGTTTGGTAAGCAATGCTCTCCAGAGCAGCCCGCGCGACATGTGCATCGTTAGATCCCCTTGAAAGGCCCAATAAAGTTCCCCTTGCCTGCGAATTCCAATGCGGGGCACCAAGGCCGGAAAAAGCGGGAACGAGATAAACCCCGTCTGTATTGGGCACACTTGTCGCTAATTTTTCAATTTCATTGGATTTTCTTATTATTCCCAACTCATCGCGTAGCCACTGTACCACCGCACCGCCAATGAAGATGCTTCCTTCCAGTGCATAGTTCACTTCATTGCCGATTTTCCACGCAACGGTCGTCACCAGGTTATTTTTCGAAATAACCGGTTTGTCGCCAATATTCATGAGTAAAAAACACCCTGTACCGTATGTGTTTTTTACCATACCCTTCTGTGTGCAAAGCTGACCGAATAACGCGGCTTGTTGGTCGCCTGCTATACCGGCAATAGGAATGCGATTGGTTCCCAGTTCTGTACTTGTTTCGCCATATACTTCTGAGCTACTGCATACCTCTGGCAGCATGGATTTGGGAATTTCAAAAATGTCTAACAGTTCATCATCCCATGTTAGTGTATTGATATTAAAGAGAAGTGTCCGTGATGCGTTTGTTACGTCCGTGATGTGTTTCTCTCCGTTTGTTAAATTATAAACTAACCAAGAGTCCACTGTTCCAAAAGCGAGTTCCCCCTTCTCAGCCATAGCCCGTGCACCGCTTACATGGTTTAGAATCCAGTTTATTTTGGAAGCCGAGAAATAAGAGTCAATTAACAATCCGGTCTTTTCCTGAATAATTTTATCTAAACCTTTTTCGGCTATTGTTTTGCAGTAATCCGCGGTGCGTCGATCCTGCCATACAATCGCATGGTAAATAGGCTTGCCCGTTTTTTTATTCCATACAATCGTAGTTTCCCGTTGGTTGGTAATACCTATCGCTTTTATGGATTCCGTTCTTAGTTTGGATTTAGCAATAACTTCTGTCATTACGGCGACTTGCGTAGACCAAATTTCTTGGGCATCGTGTTCTACCCAGCCTGATTTCGGGAAAATCTGCGTAAATTCCTTTTGGGCTATATTGATTATTTTCCCCCGTTTGTCGAATAGAATAGCTCTAGAACTTGTCGTTCCCTGATCCAAAGAAAGTATATACTCCTTCTTCATGTGTTTATGGTTTATGTGGTTATCATGTAATTTATATGGTGTACTTTTTTACCAATTGGTCATATTCTTTTATCTCTTTCATTACCCATTCTTCGTCTTTACCCATTTCTTTTGCCATGATTCGAGCGACTACCGGAGCCGCCTCCAACGAAGCTTTCGCATCGAGTAGCAACAATCGCGTTCGTCTTGCTAGGAAGTCTTCCACTTTGACGATCATCTCGTTTCGGCATGCCCATATCACTTCAGCTGCGGTATAGTCGTAGCTTTCATGAAGTTTTTCATATAAAGTAGGATCCATTTGCGACAACGCCTGTATCGCCCGAAAGTCGCTGCCGTATACTTGCCAATGCCCTTTTCTTTTCTCCGATGTGGATCCATGAATAGCAAGGTGATGTGTCTGGCATTTCCGGTTTTCCAGTCCGACAGTCCGTATGGCCATATCGACCGTCTCTTCACCCATCTTGCGGTAGGTGGTCCATTTTCCACCGGTAATTGTAATGAGATTGGATTCACTTTTCAATAATTTATGATCGCGGGAGATCTCTTTTGTACTATTTCCGTCTCCATGTTTTGGAGCAGCCAAAGGACGTAATCCTGCAAATATGCTCAATACATCTTGACGGGTAGGTGCATTTTCCAGGTAGTCATTTGCCGTGTCCAAGATAAATTGAATCTCCTCTTCCAACGGGCGTGGTTCGATCTGATTTTCATGTAATGGCGTATCTGTAGTACCCAGTAGTACTTTACCATGCCAGGGGACACCGAACAAGACCCTACCGTCACTAGTTTCGGGAATCATAAGGGCGTCTTCATTTCCCAAGAATTTTTTGTCAATTACAATGTGCGCTCCCTGGCTCGGTCTTACGAGGTTTTGATGGGTTGCTGTGTCTAGTTTTAGTATCTCATCTACAAAGATACCGGTCGCGTTGATGAGCGCTTTGGTCCTAACGGTATAAACTTTATCTGTAGTTTTATCCATAAAAGACAGACCATTCACTTTGCCGGTATTGCTTTTGGTTATTTGCGTTACCTGCGCATAGTTAAGGACCGTTGCTCCGTGTTCTGCAGCGGTTTGTGCGAGATTTATGGCCAACCGGGCATCGTCAAATTGACCGTCATAATATTGAATACCTCCCTTTAAACCCTTCTCTTTTACTTTCGGTATCTTATTAATTACTTCGTTTTTGTTGAGCAGTGTTGACTTTCCGATTCTTAAATTTCCGGCCATCCAATCGTAAAATTTTAATCCGATAAGAAATTTTAATTTATTGAATGTACTGTAAGAAGGTATTACAAAGCTCTGAACAAATGAAACGTGTGGCGCATTTTGAAATATCAGCCCTCTTTCTTTTAATGCAGACTTTACCAGTTTTATATCCCCGTTTGCTAAATAGCGTACGCCGCCGTGAACTAACTTCGTGCTTTTACTAGAGGTTCCTTTTGCAAAATCATACATTTCAACCAACAATGTTTTGTAACCCCTTGATGCAGCATCAACAGCAATTCCAAGTCCGGTGGCCCCTCCACCAATTATGGTTACATCCCACTCCTCTGTCGTATTGATGGAATTATAAGCTTCGTTTCTTGTGAACTTCATTTTGTTTAATGATGATTTTGTTTTATTTATGATGTAAATATATCAAAAATCGTAAATAAACGAAACTTTGTGAAACAAAAAATAATTTTATCTTTTTTGTTAAAGAAGTTCCTTACATTAGAAATATGAAATACCCATGAATCCGTGTGTCAACACAATGTACATTCACGGGTATTCCCCATAACCTTTTAAACAGATACATATTATATGAATAATGTTGAGCGCCACCAATATATTATACGGAAGATAAAGCAAGACGGACATGTCTCTGTATTGGATTTATGTGATAATTTAAAAGTATCTTCTGTAACAATTAGAAAGGATTTGCAGTTTTTGGAAGATAGTGGCTTGGTGTATCGTACACATGGTGGTGCGACATCGCAGAATCCATATCAAACTGATAGAACCGTTTTTGAGAAAGAAAAAATCCATGAATCGGAAAAAATAAGGATTGCAAAAGCGGCTTCTAACCTGGTAATCAATAACGATTCGATTATTATCGGATCGGGAACGACTACTCAGTTTTTTGCACGTCAATTGGCCCCTCAAGGCAATCTTACCGTAGTGACATCAGCCTTGAATGTAACCCTGGAGCTAATTAAACACGAGAATGTGGAGATTATTCAACTAGGAGGAGCTGTACGAAAGACTTCGACCTCCGTAACAGGTCAGTATGCACACACTACGCTCGACAACTTTTTCTGTTCAAAGCTGTTTTTGGGTGTAGACGGTATAGACCTGGATTTTGGTATTTCTACGACTAATGCGCAGGAAGCTATATTGAATATGAAGATGATCGACGTCGCACAACAGGTCATCGTTCTTGCAGACGCAAGTAAATTCGGCCGTAAAAGTTTTGGGAAAATTGTTGATTTTTCCAAAATAGACATGATCATCAGTGACGACATACCGCCAAAATTCAAAGAATTATTTGATTCGTTAGGTATAGAAACCATAATATGTAAGTCTGATTAGGAATGCGTTCCCGATTCTTGCAGAAGTTTAATAAGCGACTGGATTGTTCGGGAGATAACTTAATATATAATTTTAGATAGTTTATTGATCCGTGTGCATATGTATTAATTTGTCATCCTGACGAAAGGAATGGCGAAGCAATCATTCATGCCGTTTAATACAAGCACGAATGAATAAGGAACAAAAAACTACTTTGATAACTGTCCAGATACTTCGGCAAGCCTCAGTATGACATTATTAAGTCGGTTTTTTTTATAATGTATCACGGATTAAACTAGTAATCAATTAACAAGTATAAGCAGTATGACCATATCGCAGTTGTTTAAAAAGATCGTTCCATTTACGAAATCTTACAAAAACTTAATTTTTTATACATTAATATTAACTGTTATTGGTTCTTTTGCGGCGCAGGTAAATGCTTTTATATTAAAATATACCGTAGACAGTATCAGCGATTTGTTGGTCGCCCGAACTCCGCTAGGGCAGGGGGTCCACCTTTTGGGGATTATTTCCATCATTCTTTTGGCTAAAGAAATTATCTACTCATGTGTCCAATTCGGTCAGAAATTTTACGGCGAAAAGCTACGTATTATGATCGCGCGGGATTTTTCCCAAGCAATCGTAGATAAAATTTTGACTTATAAATTGGCGTTCTACACCTCCACTGTCAATGAATCAGGTAAGCTGCAGACCCGGATAGATGCCGGTATCAGTTCCCTTACCAGATTAGTACAGAATTTTTTTATTGATATTTTGCCGCTGTTCGCTAACGCTATTGTAGCATTGATTTGTATGTTTCTGGCTAATTTTTACGTCGGTCTCGTAGGCTTGATTATTATTCCTATCTACTTCTTCGTTTCGCAGATGCAGGCACGGCGATTATCGGGGTTCCGTCGCAGCATGCGTAGTTATCGTGAAAATAAGAGTAATCAAATTATAAACTTAATAGATTCGATCACCGTTATTAAGTCCTTTGTCACTGAAAAGATAGAGGCCGACCGGCACAAAAAGATTCAATATGATATGACAGAGAATCAAATGGCCACGCGTAAAACGAGTTTTCTATTTGATAGCATCAAAGGATTTATTGAGCAGATCGGAATTGTAATTGTCATTATTTTGACGGCATACTTTGTGCTTAATGAGCAAATGACGCTAGGCGCGATTATGTTTCATATCATGTTGTTCAACAATGTTTCAGCTCCGATAAGACAATTGCATCGTATATATGATGAGGTCAACGATGCGTTAATTTATTCGGAAAGCTTTTTTGGTATATTGGAAGCAGATGATCAAAAAGAACAAAGTGGACGTTATCGCCCCGCTAACATTAAAGGTTTAATCGAAATTCAAGATGTTGATTTCGAATATCCTAATGGCCATAAAGCACTGAGCGGTGTAAATATGATTATCAGACCCAATCAGAATACAGCTTTGGTCGGACTGTCGGGTGCAGGAAAGAGTACCATAATAAATCTATTGGACAAATTTTACGAACCTACTACTGGTAAAATCTTGCTTGACGGCGTTGATTTAAAGGAATACGATACGGAGTATCTGCGTGAAAATGTAGGACTCGTTTTACAGCGCAATCATATTTTCAAAGGGAGTATAGCCGATAACATCCGTTATGGAAAAATCGATGCGACGATGGAAGAAGTTATTGAAGCATCAAAGCAGGCATATATCCACGAGCAGGTATTGGAATTGCCAAACGGATACAATTCAGAAGCACATCTGCTATCTGGTGGACAGCAGCAACGAATCGCTATCGCACGCATGTTCTTAAAGAATCCTTCAATTATCTTTCTAGATGAACCTACGGCTAATTTAGATGCTATTGCAACAGAGCAAATTAAAAATAGTCTCGATGCGATCAAGGTAGGACGCACGGTGATTGTTGTATCACACAGCATTTCTCAGATAATTGATTCCGAACATATTATTGTAATGGAAAAAGGACGTGTTGTTGAAGATGGTACACATGAGGAACTGTATGATAACAAGGATACGTACCACCGTATTTTCAGCGCTATGGCAAATAGTTTAAATATTCAAAAAATTACGGAATCTATGCGCGAGGATTAAGTTGAAGTTTGTTTGCGTAAATTTATTTACATTTATAACATATGTATTAAATATGCTTTATTCTTTATTGCGAAATTTTATCAAAATCGGACTGCAATGGTATATTGCAGATCTACGGCCAATGCATTTGGGGAAAGCTAAGTTTCAAGGGCCCACACTTGTTCTTTCCAATCATCCCAATTCTTTTTTTGATGCATTGCTGATTGCAGCTTATGCCCCCGTAGAAATTCATTATCTTGTAAGAGGGGATGTTTTCCGAAATCCTTTTGTTAATGTCGTATTAAGGGCGCTATATATGCGACCGATTTACAAGAAGACGGACGACCCAGAGTATGCCGTGAAAAATGAATTTACCTACGATGAATGTATGCAGGTTTTAAGGGATGGCAAGCATGTCCTCATTTTTCCCGAAGGTAAATCGCATAATCTCTGGTATCTCCAGCCATTTATGAGAAATGGCCTCTCTGTGCTTTTGGAACGATCCTATAAGCGGAACATTCCTGTACAGATACAGTCCTACGCCCTGAATTATAATTCGTTTTTAAGCGTGCCCAAGAGTGTGTCTATTGAAGCGTTGCATACGATAGATTCGACAGAATATATTGAAAACGGTTCTTTACAAATTGAATCCATTATTGCGCTCACCCAGGAAGCACTGAAAAAGAACATACCGGGAGTGCCTTTGAAGCCAAATGTACTGGCAGAAAACAAGAGAAAGTTATTATTTGTTCCTGCTAAAATCGGTTATTATACCCAATATTGGTTCTATAAATTATGGAAGAATTATATTGCTAAGAAAACACAAGGAACCATCTTCTTTGACTCATTACTTTTTGGAGCTCTGCTCTTTTCGTATCCCATTTTGGTGTTCGTACTCAGTATACTTGTGGGGAATTTATTTGGGTTTTGGTGGGGGATTTTTATTTTTATGCTATTACCTTCTACGAGCTATTGCATGTCAAAATATCAACATATACCAGTAGAAACGGATTTGAAAACTGAGCGGGTTAATTATTTGTAGGTATTGATAAAAATAACAACGCCAACCCATTAGGGGTTGGCGTTGTTATTTTATGTTTTCTTTAAAACTTAGCACCCAATGTTAATAGTACACTGGTGCGGTTGTGGTCGATACTCGCTACCGGACTTGCTACGCCCCAAAATGATTCGTTAACAGTATACGGGTTTTGTTTGTATGAATTTATCTGATGTACGACGGCAACATCTAGATAAGTAGAATTCGTTATCTTAAAACCCAATCCTAAGCTACCGCTATAATTGGTGTCGTCCGCGTACTTGTAGGGATTGCCGAAGTAATTAAACCCAGCGCGTCCACTGATTATATTGTTGAAAAGATATTCTCCTCCGACACGTACATTCGCTACACCTTGGTATTCGTCTTTAATAGCGTCATTGGTGGAATTCAACAGATCCAGAAAATCACGGCCTCCCGAATAACTTCCACTGCTGGTACTATATTTCATCGTGCTGTAATCCAGATATTCCACATCGGCGCTAATCAACCCTCTACTGAAGAATTTTGTAAGTCCCAAAGCAAATTTCCAGGGTGTATTGAGCTGGTAATCCGTGCCACTAGGGTAAAGCTTGGATTCGTAAGATGCGAAGGAATTTGCCGTTGTTTCATCGTCGTAAAAGTCGATGTCCGTCCAGGCTTCTGTATCTTCTTTTACGGTAGTCCAAGTCGGCGTGCTGATGGTCAATCCAATATTCCAGTCGGCAGCAGGTTTGTATATCGCACCTAATTTTAAATCAACCCCCGAACCTTCCGTTACCTGCGAAAAATTGTCAAACAATTCGTAACTCGCTTCTACATAATCATATTTATCGTTGGTAGGATCTGCAAAATCAGAATTAGGATTATCTGCCAAGATCGCAGCTCTATCCTTTGTCCAGCCGTTTTCAATAAATTGGGAAGATCTTTCATAACGGAAAGAGGTAATCCCTAGGGTAGCTCCAAAATAGAATTTATTGCTGTGGTTCGCACCGAATGCAATGGCTGTTTTGGAACGGCTTCCTTTTTGAAGAATGTCGTTGTATTGGTTTTTCGAACCGTTTTCTACGGCAAGCGGAAAGTATCCCTTGGTTGCATCGCCGAATTGTTCAACAATACCAGATCCACTGAAATCGCTACTGAAATCAGCGTTGCCATCCATGATATCCGTCAGCCCATTTACGATAGAAGAATTCATGTTGTTTCCCTCGTATTTTAGGTGGTTGTTGTAATTTTGGGTTTTGTCATAGCTTAGGCCCACGTTGAAATTTAAGATACCACTACTCAAATTTCCGGATTTTTGTGTAGGAAAATGGAAAACTATACCTGCTTGATCCACGCCGAAGTTGCCTTTATTACTGGTTGTATTGAGACCTTCGAATGCCGTTTTATTTTTATTTTGCAAGTAATTAAATGTTATCGACACGTCCGACCGTCCAAAGAATCCCAATCCAGCTGGATTTCCCGTAATGGTACTGACGTCACCGCCTAATGCTGTCTGTGCATTTCCTAATCCTTTGAAGCGCGCGGATCCACCATTGTTTTCTTGGGAAAATAGAATGGCATCACCTAGGGATTGAGCTTGAACGGTTCCCCAAAATGTACTCGCAACGAATGCGGATAATATGAAGTTTTTTAATGTCATTATTTATAATAGTATGTTGTTAAAATAATAGCCAATATAATTTAACAAATATTGGCTATTGGGATATGTTTATTATTATCGTCTTGATGATCCCGATGATCTCGATCCGCCGCCGCCGCCGGAACTTCCTCGTGAAGAACCTCCGCTGGACATTGAGGATCCGCTACTTCTACTCGGCGAGCTTTGTGATACTCCACTGTTCGATCTAGGAGGAGGCGAATTTCTTTGCGGTGCAGCCTCCGTACGTCTTGTCGAAGGAGGAGCAGTCGACGTTCTTGTGTTGCCCGGTCTGGTCGTAGAGGTTCTGGTCCCTGTCGGTGCAGTAGACGTTCTCGTCCGGCCTGATGAACCAACAGTGGATCTCCTGCCGTCCGTTGTATTTCTTGAACCAGCCACAGGGCGTCTGCCATCAGTTGTTCTTCCAGTTCCAATTGTATTTCTACTGTTTGTACGTGAAGTACCTGTGCCTACTCGGCTTCCTGTAGAAGATCTTACACCTTCGGTATTACGTCTTGAAGCACTTCTCGTGCCAGTGACAATACGGCCATTTGCATCACGGCTCACTGCATTATTGGATCTTACGTTAGAACTTCTTGCCCGTGTATTGAATCGATCTCTTGAAACTGATCTATCCGATACACGCGAAGATCTACCGACATAGCCGTAACTTGGATAGCCACCAAATCCGTGACCGTAGTATGGATGTCCCCACCTGTTGTAAAAGGAATTATGTCCCCAAAATCCGCCATAACCGAAACCGCCATAGCCCCATCCCATTCCATAATAAGGGTTTCCCCATCCCATTCCGAAGTATGGATTGCCCCATCCCATGCCCATAGACCAACCAGATCCCCATCCCCAATTTGAGAATCCCATTCCGAATCCACCATAGCCATACCACGGATCAAAAAATGGATCGTAATAACCCATACCTGGTGTGGCGTAATAAAAGCGATTAATACGGTTCGCGTATTCTAAATCTTCATATTCACCATCCACATACTCTTGATCAGAATACTCGTCTGCATAATATCCATTTTCATTTTCAACTGATTCTTCTTCTACATAGTTTTCATCTGTATAATAATAATCAGGGCTTTGATAAACTTGTTGGGCAATGGCGCGGGATTGATTATTGTATACATCATCCTTGTAAGTTATTTGTTTACTAGTGGAACATGAGCTAAGTGCCGCAACAATTGCTAATGCCCATCCGCCTATTAATAATCTATTTGTTTTTAATTTCATGATAATCTTTCCTTCCAGAGTCTTTAGATAATCCAGTCTTATTTATTAACTTAGACGCAGTTTTTAAATTAGGGTTTAACGCCACTTAACAAAAATATAAATAAAATCTGGAATTTAATTTTTGCCTTGTCAAGGACGCGTTAAGAAAACGAGAATCTATAATATATTGTTACAATAAAAATAGTTAAAAATTTAAATGAGTAAAGGAATAACAAGCCGTAGTGAGGATTATTCGCAATGGTATAATGATTTGGTAATCAAAGCAGATTTAGCAGAATATGCTGCTGTGAGAGGGTGTATGGTCATTAAACCATATGGATACGGAATATGGGAAAGAATGCAGGCCATCTTAGATAAAAGGTTCAAAGAAACGGGACACAGCAATGCCTATTTTCCATTATTTATTCCAAAGTCGTTTTTCTCGAAAGAAGCATCGCACGTAGAAGGATTTGCAACCGAATGTGCTGTGGTGACACATTACCGTTTAAAAAATGATGGCAATGGCAATATCATCGTGGATGAAGATGCAAAATTAGAGGAAGAACTAATTGTCAGACCAACTTCAGAAACGATTATTTGGAATACCTATCGAGGTTGGATAGAATCGTACAGAGATCTTCCTATTTTAGTAAATCAATGGGCTAATGTTGTCAGATGGGAAATGCGTACGCGTTTGTTTTTGCGCACGACCGAATTTTTATGGCAAGAAGGCCATACAGCACATGCCACAGAGCAAGAGGCGATTGAAGAAGCAGAGCGGATGCTGGATGTCTACGCTGAATTTGCCGAAAATATATTAGCGGTACCTGTAATTCGTGGCCGTAAGACCGAAAATGAACGGTTCGCCGGAGCCTTGGATACCTACTGTATTGAAGCACTAATGCAAGATGGAAAAGCATTGCAGGCAGGAACTTCTCATTTTTTAGGACAGAATTTCGCGAAAGCTTTCGATGTCAAGTTTACGTCTAAGGAAGGAAAACTAGAGCATGTATGGGCTACTTCATGGGGTGTTTCTACCCGTTTGATGGGCGCACTTGTTATGGCTCACTCGGATGATCAAGGGTTGATCTTACCCCCAAAATTAGCGCCAATTCAGGTGGTAATCGTGCCGATTTTTAGAACAGAAGAAGAGAAAGCGACAATAGATGTTTTCGTTGGTACATTGATGGCAGAGCTTAAAGAGATCGGTGTATCAGTCAAATTTGACGATCGGGATACGCAACGCCCAGGCTTTAAATTTGCAGAATGGGAGTTGAAAGGTGTGCCTCTACGTGTGGCTGTGGGTGCACGTGATATGCAAAATGGTACGGTGGAATTGGCCAGACGTGATATCCAAACCAAAGAAACGGTTTCGCAGGAAGGTCTTTCAGCAAAGATCGAAAGCTTATTGGATGAAATCCAGACTAATATCTATCAGAAGGCACTGAACTTTAGAGATAGTCATATTACGGAAGTGAATTCCTATGATGAGTTTAAAGAAATCCTCGAATCGAAAGGAGGATTTATTTCTTGTCATTGGGATGGTACCGTAGAAACAGAAAAACGTGTAAAAGAGGAAACTAAAGCGACCATTCGATGTATTCCGTTGGATAACAAAGTGGAGGAAGGGATCTGTGTTTTTACGGGCAAACCATCTACACAGCGTGTACTTTTTGCGAAAGCGTATTAGATTGGTGACTGGTGACTAGTGATTGGTGTTTAGTCCAAAAAAGAAAAATGTGAAGACCACGAGGGTGCTTATTTTAGGTTGCGGTTGGGTAGGGGAGGAATTCGCCATTCAATGTCGAAATCAGGGAATAGAAGTATGGGCAAGTACGACCAATATAGAGAAATACCATCGTTTGAAAAGCGATGGTATTTTTTCGTTCTTGTTGGATTTTGATCATGTTAAGCAAGTGCCGGATATCTTGCCCGATACATTTGATTATATCTTAACAAGTGTCCCTGCCAGTTCTAAAAATACCGTAGAAGCGATATCGCAGCGATTTAACAACGTTTTGAGTTTTATTCGCCTGTTACAGTACAGTAAACATATTTTCCTGAGTTCGATTGGGATATATCCAAACATAGACGGAGTGATTGATGAGTATTTCGGTGATAAAGAAGCGTTAAATCCGTTACTTCTTTTAGCGGAAGAAAAGATGACATCACTGCCACAGACGATCGTATTCCGGTTAGGCGGACTTTTCGGGAAGAATCGGATATTTGCCAAGTATTTTGCTGGCAAAATCTGTACAACAGGTAATCAACCCGCAAATTTTGTCCATATCCAAGATGTAATACAGCTTATTTTTCTGGCTTTTGCTACGCATTTCGCACATCGATTGTTTAACATTGTTTGTCCTGAGCACCCCTTAAAAAAAGAAATTATAGTCGCATCTGCTACCAAGTATGGATACGAGCTACCCAGATCTTTTGAACCTGAGCAGATGACACAAAAAATAGTATCTTCTGATCGCGTCATTCAAACGTTAGAATATACATTTTTGTACCCTTCTCCTTTAAATTTTTAATACTTTTAAGCATTCAAACTTAAAGCTATGGCATATAAATTTGCAACAAAGGCTATTCATGCCGGTCAACATGCAGACCCCAGCACAGGGGCCGTAATGACACCTATATATCAGACCTCTACTTACAAGCAGGCCTCTCCAGGAGATCATAAAGGTTTTGAATACTCCAGAGGTACTAATCCGACCCGAAAAGCGTTGGAAGATTGTTTAGCCGCACTCGAAAACGGTCAATTTGGATTAGCATTCTCTAGCGGTATGGCCGCTACAGATTGTGTGTTACGTTTGTTAAAACCTGGAGATGAAGTTGTAACAGGCGATGACCTATATGGTGGGTCGTATCGGATATTCACAAAAGTATATGAGCAGTATGGTATCAAATTTGTTTTCGTAAATACATCGGACAGCGAAGAAGTTCGTCGCGGGATTACCGAAAAGACTAAATTAATCTGGGTTGAAACACCAACTAATCCCACATTGAAATTGGCAGATATCGCAGAAATTGGGAAGATTGCCAAAGAAAGGGATATATTATATGTTGTCGACAATACATTCGCTTCTCCATATTTACAAAATCCGTTGGATTTAGGCGCAGATATTGTCATGCATTCGGCTACAAAATATATAAATGGACATTCCGATGTAGTAATGGGAGCCCTGATTATGAATTCTGAAGATTTATATAAGCAATTATTTTTCTTTTATAATGCCATAGGAGGTACTCCCGGACCTCAAGATTCATTTTTAGCGCTGCGTGGGATCAAAACACTACATTTACGGATGCAAGCGCATTGCGAAAATGGACGAAAAGTTGCTGAATTCTTGAAAAATCATCCAAAGATAGCGAAAATCTACTGGCCCGGATTTGAAGACCATCCGGGGCATGATATAGCGAAGAAGCAAATGAAAGATTTTGGCGGGATGATTTCCATCGTATTGAGAGAAGCTGACCTGCAGGAAACCTTTCGAATCGCTTCACTGTTTAAGGTGTTTACCCTTGCTGAATCACTGGGTGGTGTGGAGTCTTTAGTCAACCACCCCGCTACCATGACCCACGGTTCTATACCGAAAGAAACACGTGAAAAAGTCGGTGTAGTGGATAATTTATTGCGTTTGTCAGTGGGAATAGAAGATGCTGAAGACTTGATCGACGATTTGAAACAGGTATTGTCTTAGTGCTTAAATACGTATATCTAATCCCTAACTCCTAGTCTCTAACTCCTAGCTCCTAAGTCCTAGCATGTCAGATTTTAATATTAAAAATTTTTTAGAAGCGAAAGTTCTGCAGTACAATCGACCTGCTTTCATCACCCATGATCCCATCTGTATTCCTCATTTGTTTACGCAGAAACAGAATATCGAAATAATGGGCTTTTTTGCGTCTATACTAGCTTGGGGGCAGCGGAAGACTATTATCAACAAATGCAATGAGCTTATCGATCGAATGAACGGAGATCCGTATCATTTTATACGCAATCATCAGGACGAAGACCTCAAAAATCTTTTAGGTTTCAAGCACCGTACATTTAATGATACGGATTTACTGTACTTTATCTCATTTTTTCGGTACCATTACCATCGCTTCGATTCATTGGAAGATGCATTTCTCATGGGGCAGGAGGGGATTCAAACCATTTCGGTAGAGAAGGCATTGAACGAGTTCAAAAACTATTTTTTTTCCTTGCCCGATTACCCTTTAAGAACACGTAAACACGTCAGTTCACCTCTTCAAAAATCTACATGTAAGCGTCTGAATATGTTTCTTCGTTGGATGGTGCGTAAAGATGAACATGGTGTCGACTTTGGAATTTGGGATCGTATTTTACCCAGTCAATTGATTGCGCCCTGTGATGTTCATGTCGAACGAGTGGCACGCAAATTTCGTTTGATCACCCTAGAAAAGGTGAATTGGAAAACGGCAATCGAATTGACAGAAAACCTAAGGTTGTTGGATCCGAAAGATCCTGTCAAATACGATTTCGCCCTTTTTGGATTAGGTGTGGAAAGAGAAATGTAACTAATTTGTATTACAATTTCCCTTCCCCTTTGCGCTTTACTTTTTCCATTTCAGTCTCAAACTATTACTCACCACACTTACGCTGCTTAAAGCCATTGCAGCCCCTGCAATCAACGGATTTAGTAAAAATCCGTTGATCGGATATAATATTCCGGCAGCGAGAGGAATACCGATCAGGTTGTAGATAAATGCCCAAAAGAGGTTTTGCTTAATGGTGGCCACGGTTTGTTTAGATAAACGTATGGCTTGTGGTATCTTGGTAAGATCTGAGGAGATAATGGTCATCTTGGCAACATCCATTGCGATATCACTTCCTTTACCCATTGCAATACTTACGTCGGCTGTCGCCAGGGCGGTACTGTCATTAATTCCGTCGCCTACCATTGCTACTATTTTGCCTTGCTGTTGCAGCTCCTTTACAAAGTTGGCTTTGTGCTGTGGCAGTACTTCGGCTTTGTAATGCAAGATACCAGTTTGCTCAGCGATCGCTTTAGCTGTCGCTTCATTGTCGCCGGTAAGCATATACAATTCGATACCCATATCCTGCATTTCTTTAATTGCCTGAACTGATGTTTCTTTAATTTTATCCGAAATGGCAATCACAGAAAGCGCCCGTTTGCTATTTGCAAACCAGATTACCGTTTTGGATTGTTCACCCCATTCATCGGCTTGGTTTTGCAGTTGGTCAGCAATCGCAATATTATTTTCGGCCAAAAGTTTTTTATTTCCTACAAAATAGGTTTCATTATTATGATTGGCTTTTGCTCCTTTTCCCGTAATGCTGTCAAAGTGTGATAAGGGAGTGGTCGCAGCTCCTTCCAATTTTTTCACGACGGCTTCCGCCAAAGGGTGTTCTGATTGTTTTTCAATACTCAGCAAAATAGTTTTGGTTGTATCATCATTGTTCAACCATTGAATACTCGTTACCTCGGGTCTTCCTTCTGTTATTGTTCCTGTCTTATCTAAGACAATCGCATTAACTTTCTTAGCTAATTCAAGGCTTTCCGCATCTTTAATCAAAATACCGTTTTCCGCACCTTTACCCACACCCACCATAATCGCAGTTGGTGTAGCTAATCCCAATGCACAAGGGCAAGCAATAACCAATACCGTAACGGCTGCTAACAATCCCTGTACTAGACCGTTATCACCTCCCAGAATAAGCCATAAAATAAATGTGAGAATGGCAATACCGATAACCACCGGGACGAAAATACCCGCAATTTTATCAACTAATTTTTGGACGGGTGCTTTACTGCCTTGTGCATCCTGCACCATTTTAATGATTTGGGCAAGCATCGTCTCTTTACCTACTTTCACCGTTTTGAATTGAAAGCTGCCTTTTTGGTTAATGGTTCCGGCAAATACTTTTTCGCCATCTTGTTTCAATACCGGAACAGGTTCGCCGCTCAGCATACTTTCATCCACATACGAATTACCGGTAGTTACCATGCCATCCACCGCAATTTTTTCGCCGGGTTTTACCAAGATTATGTCATTGACATTTACATCCTCAATAGCTGTTTGTTTTTCGGTTCCGTCTGGGGCTATCACCATCACCGTTTTTGGTTGCAGACCCATCAGTTTTTTTATGGCAGTAGAGGTGTTTCCTTTGGCTTTTTCTTCTAATAATTTACCTAAAAGAATGAATGCGATAATTACTGCTGCTGCTTCAAAATAAACGTGTGCATGTAATCCGCGTTGGTGCCAGAAATCCATAAACAGCATATTAAACACACTAAAAAGATAGGCAATACCAGTACTCAGCGCTACCAAAGTGTCCATATTGGCAGAACGGTGCTTGGCCTGTTTCCACGCGTTGATAAAAAAATCTTTACCCAACCAAAGTACCACAGGAGTGGAAAATACCCACATAATTTCGTTGCCGTAAGGCATATCCATAAAGAACATGCCAATCGTTACCACAGGTATGGAAAGGATGACGGCCCAAATGGTTTTGATTTTTAGGGCACGGAATTTATTTTCGTGTAGGGATTCGAGGGTTTCCTGATGCTCGTTGTCGTCTTCTATAAATAAATCGTAACCAATGGATTGTACCGCTTTTTGCAGATTGGAAGCATTCGTCATATTTGGAAGGTACTCAACCATCAGATTTCCTGTTGCATAGTTCACAGAAGCCTCAATCACACCCGACTCATACTTTACGATATTTTCAGCACTACCCGCACACGATGCGCAAGTCATACCCAAAACCGGAAAGGTGTTTTTAACGGTTGGGACACCATATCCCAAGTCTTTAATAGCTTTCACTGCCTTGCTTACCGTTTCATTGTCTGCAACGGTAATGGCCGCCCTGCGGTTATTCAGCTCTACTTTTTGAGATACAACACCATCAACCTTTGCCAATCCTTTTTCGACGATCAATGCACAGTGTTCACTTTCCACATCTTCTAAAGGAATGTAAACTGTTTCTTTGTTGTTATTTGTAGCCATAATTTGATTGCTTTATTTACAATACAAAGTTGATAACAATATTGGGAATAACTGTTGTGGAATTACGGAATTGATTTGTAAGATTTACCTATACCTATTCTAATAAGTATGGGCGAAGGAATTGCTAATATGGAGTCCGGGTTAAATTGAAGTTGTCAGAGGAGTTTGAACATCTCTTTGTGAGGTCCGATCCCGGGAATATCAAATTCGTCTGACATGAATTCGAACCCCAATTTTTCATAGAATGGAAAGGCGATAGCGCGCGCATTAAACCAAAAGTAATCTACTTGTAATTGGGTTTTTAAATGCAATTCTGCGGCCCTCAATAGGTTTCCGGCATAAGCTTTACGGAGATGATCAGGATGTGTAGCCATCCCCCTTAATCGGTAGCCAGCTTTGGGTAATTTGCCATGGTTTTCTTTCATACAGGTCAGTACACAAACTAACCTGTCGCTGTCATCGAAATACCCCATATGGAAGGTTGTGGGTAGTAGATCATGATCAAAGATACATTGATCTTCAGGAAGTCCATTACGTAGCACGAGCGAACGTAAGGGCAAGGTTTGTTCAGGTTTTATAAAGCGGATCATCTCTTGCTCAATTTATCCAAAATATCAACCAGCCGGTTGGAATAGCCAAATTCATTATCATACCAGCCCACAACTTTCACCAGTCCGCCTACGATAGACGTAAGTTGTGCGTCAAATACACAAGAATACGGATTGTTGATGATATCCACAGAGACAATAGGGTCTTCGGTATAATACAAGACCTCTTTGAGTTCGTACATTGCAGCTGCTTTGAATTTAGCGTTGATCTCGTCTACGGTGGTCTTTTTTGAAAGTGTACATGTAAAATCTGTAAGCGATCCGTTGAGCACCGGTACCCGGATTCCTGCTCCTCCTAATTTACCTTCTAAATGCGGAAATACATTTGTAATGGCTTTGGCTGCCCCAGTAGTTGTAGGGATAATGGAAGAAGAGGCTGCCCGCGCTCTACGGAGGTCGCGATGTGGGGAGTCATGCAGATTTTGATCGCCTGTCATGGAATGTACAGTCGTAATATATCCATCCTGGATCTGCCAATTTTCATCTAATATTTTTACCAGAGGGGCCACATTATTAGTTGTACAGCTGGCATTCGAAAATATAGGCGTATTCCAATCAAAATCAAAGTCGTTTATTCCCAACACGACAGTAGGGATCTCTCTGTCTGGAGAAGGAGCGGAAATAACGACCTGTTTCGCTCCCGCTGCTAGATGGAGACTCGCCTTTTCCTTTGAGGTAAACAAACCGGTAGATTCTATTACCACATCTATATTTAACTCCTTCCACGGTAAATCCGCTGGATTTTTAATACTGAGCGTGGTGATGTTCTTTTCATCAACGACGATCGTATCCTGTGTATAATTTACCGTACCGGGAAAAGGGCCGTGAACAGAATCGTATTTAAACAAATGGGACAGCGTTTTTGCATCAGTGAGATCATTAATGGCCACAACTTCAACATGTTCGGTTCCTCTTGTTATTAAATTCCGTAATGTATGTCTTCCTATACGCCCGAAACCATTTATGGCAATTCTCATTTACTTCGTATATAAAGTAATGATCTCATTTATATTCTTCTCACCTTCCCAATAGGATTGAAGTTTACCATTGACATCATAAACATAATTTGCGGGGAATTGACTTGGTACATGGAATTTCTGAATAAAGTCCTGATTTCTATCGTACAATACCTGAACATTCGGCTTGTCTACCAATTCCTTCGCAAATGACGCTAAGAATGTAGCCATCAAAGCGGGGTCATTCATAGATACAAAATAGAGGTTGATGTCCTTAAGTTTAGTGTAATTTTTCGCGAGCGCAGCGGCTTCATCGCGGCAGTGATGACACCCCGGATCGAAAAGCACGAAGATGGTTTTCTTACCTTTTGCGAGGTCTGCATTTGTAAACGAAACTCCCGATTTTACTTTGTAAAAGGTAAATGGAGGTATGTTTGAGATTGGATCTACTGTTTTTGGAGCAACGGTAGATTGTTTTTGTGAACCAGCCGTCGGTTCTACCGGATGATTATGATCTGTGTGGTGTTCATGACCTTCGTGACCATCATGGTTATGATTGTGATCTTCATGATCATTTACTGGGGCGGATGCTTTCGTATTTGCGTTGTTTGTACAAGCTCCAAATGCCAACGCGCTTCCAAGTGCAAGATATACTACGATTTTTGTGTTCATCATGAGAATATGATATTGAAATTTAAGCAAAGCTAAAAAAAATCCGCTTTCTAATATGTAAAGATTGCTTTTTTGATATCCATCTGATAAAATAGTTGGTTTGGATTTTATGTAGACGAGTCCTTTAAAAGGAAGGTATAATAAAAGGAAGGATTAAATTATCCAATTTTTAGTTTGTCCATCGCACCGGCTTTCCGTCGTTGCCACGACAGGACCTTCATTTTTTTGTTTGACCAAAAAAACGAAGCAAAAAAAGTCAAGACTTGGTCAATGTTACGCTAAAAGCTTTTGGATTTACTAAACAGCTCCAAGCCATTTCACTTCGGGGACCTGTTCTTAACGCAAATCCAAAAGCTTTCTTAACGCTACATCGACCTAGGTCGCCCTTTTAAGTCTTAGCTGAAGCATAAAGTAATATTTAAGATTAAAGCACTATCCGTTCATACACGAAAAATGTCGCCTTGGTGGGTCGACAATAGCAGGAATGGTGAACCATCTTGTCGAGCCGGCACAGCGACGATTTTTGCTTCTTTTTAGGAAAAAGAAGTCGCCTTGCGCCGGCGATAGAGGCGCATAAAAATGTCTAATTTAATCCTTCCTTTAATGTCAATAGCTACTATCCTAACAACAATAAGAACTAATTGTATCTCAAAACAAAAGGCTACCTGTTTAGGTAGCCTTTTGAACTAATATTTTAATCCGATTAAGGAGTGACTACTTTAGCTTTCGTGTCCGTAGACGTGGTAAAATGTTTCTTTCCACTTAAATCATACACGGAAGGTGCCGCCAAGAAGATAGAAGAGTAGGTTGCAACCACAATACCAACCAAGATTGCGAAAGAGAAACCTCTAATCACCTCTCCGCCAAATATAAATAAGATTACCAATACAAATATAATCGTTAATGAGGTAATCACCGTACGGCTAAGTGTAGTATTGATTGCATGATTAATGATATCTCCGAAGTTTTTGCTGTACGCACCAGGTTTCGTCAAATCTTCCCGCACGCGGTCAAACACAACTACCGTGTCATTCACAGAATAAGCGAGTACGGTAAGAAGAGCCGCGACAAAATGTTGGTCGATATCCAATGAAAAAGGTACGATTCCGTCCAAAATAGAGAATAATCCCAATATTATTATACCATCATGTATTGTCGCAATCGCTGCACCAATTGAATATTGCCATTTGCGAAAACGGACCAATATATAAGCGGCAATGATCAATATCGAAATAATACCTGACCACCATGCTCTATCTTTGATGTCGGTAGCGATGGATGGTCCGACCTTTTGTGACGATAAAATTTCGTATTTATTACCTTCAACCTTCGATAAACCTTCGTTTAATTTTGCTAATACCTCTTCATCCGCTTCATCCGAAGTTTCATTGATATGATATGTCGTCGTAACCCGAACCTGATTCGCACTACCAAATGTTTTGACCTCCGTCGTTAAATTAAATGTATTGTCTAGATTTTGACGAATCTCCTCTAGATTCACCGAATTCGCATAGTTTACAGTATACGTACGTCCACCTTGGAAATCCACGCCTAACGAAAACCCTTTTGTCAAGATCGAAACGATACAAAGGCCAACAACAACTAACGATACACCATATAAAGTTTTACGTTTTTTGATAAATTGAAAATTTGCATTTTGCAATGTATTAGCCGACCATGGCAAAGAAACCGAAATTTTCATATCCTTATCCAGCATGTATTCGAAAATCAAGCGTGAGATAAAGATCGAAGTAAATAGGGAAGTGATAATACCGATCATCAATGTCGTTGCAAATCCCAAGATAGGTCCGCTACCGAAAAAGAATAAAACCATACCTACTAAAAACGTCGTAATCTGTGAATCGAGGATAGAAGGTAATGCATGTTTGTAACCGTCAGCGATCGCTTGACGAATACTTTTACCCAAGCGTAACTCTTCCCGTATACGTTCATAAATAAGTACGTTGGCATCCACTGCTGTACCCATCGTTAATACGATACCTGCAATACCCGGTAACGTTAAAACGGCGTTAAGGGATGCCAATACACCCATCAAAAAGAATACATTGAAAAGAACGGCAATATTTGCTGCAACACCCGCACGATTGTAATAGGCAATCATGAAGATCATTACAACGATTATACCGATGACCGCGGAATTAACACCTGCGTCAATGGCAGCCTGACCTAGTGAAGGTCCAACAATAGCCTCTTCAACGATTTTAGCTGTAGTCGGTAAACGACCCGCTTTCAATACGTTGGCTAAATCTTTTGTATCTTCAATGGTAAAGCTACCCGAAATTTGAGAACTTCCGTTAGGGATTTCTTCGTTTACCGACGGTGCGGAATATACAACACCATCTAACACGATCGCAACAGCTTCTCTGTTCTGAGCAGCTTTCGCTGTGATTTTTCGCCATTCACGAGCTCCAACAGAGTTCATACTCATGGACACCACAGGTGTGTTGTTTTGATCAAAATTATCTGTCGCATCAGTAATTACATCACCTGTTAATACAGCTGGGTTGTCTCCCGGAGCTGGCTTTATGGCATAAAGCGAAAGTGCATTAGGCGTACGTTGTTCCGGTTTTACGGCCCAAAGCAATTTGATGTTTGATGGAATGATAGATTTTACTTCCGGTCTAGCCAAGTAAGCATTTACTTTAGCTGTATCCTTTAGGTTCGCCATACCTACCATCGGGCCGGTGGCCAATTGAGGTTGGCCGTTTTCTGCGGTATAAACAGCCGGATTTAAAACGCTAAATAATGGGTTTTCTGCCGCAAGGTTTGCTGATATAGCCGAAGAATCGGTGCTTTCAGACTTATTTGCCCCTAGGTTTGCCAGTAAATTATCTTCATTGTCTGTCGAGTCGACAGCGGTAGAATCTCCTGTAGATGCAGTGCTAGGCGTCGTCTCTGTTGCTTTTAATGTTCCCGCCAGTGTACGGTTTACATTTTCGAGTAAAGGGTATACCTGTAAATTGTCATGTGTTTCGTAAAATTCTAGTTTTGCCGAACCCTGCAATAATTTCCGTACCCGTGCCTCGTCGTTTACCCCTGGTAATTCAATAAGAATACGGTTGGTACCTTGTTGAATTTGTATGTTTGGAGAAGCAACACCAAACTTGTCAATACGTGTACGTAATACTTTGTAAGAATTTTGAATGGCATTGTCAGATTCCTTTTGTAGGAAATTTCTAACATCATTGTCGGAACTCGTCGCTTTTATTAAAGTCGCATTGTCTTTGGTCGCGAAAAAAGTAGCCAATGAAGTAGATGCTCCTGTTGCTTTGTACTCCTCAATAAATAAATCTACAATAGATCTGTTTGCAGTTTTACTTTTTTGAATTGCTTGCTGTAAGGCCGTGTTGAATTTTTCGTCTTTCGTCTTATTGGCCAGGTTACTGATCAACTCGTCTAAAGAGATTTCCATCGTAACGTTCATACCCCCTTTAAGATCGAGGCCAAGTGCTAGTTCGTATGCTTTACACTCCCTGTACGTATACTTAGCAATTCCTAAATTAAATACGGTCTCGCTAGCTATAGAATCCAAATAGGCTTTTTCCTTAGCCATATCGCCGCCTGCATATGATGCAGCATCACGCTCTACTTTGCGTGTCACAAATGTGAATGATAGGGAATAGAGGCATGCTAATGATACCACTATTACCAAAAATTTAATCAGCCCTTTACTCTGCATTTTTGTATTCGTGTATTAGTTTGATATAGTTTATGTTTTCTACTGTTTTAGCTGATAAAAAATAATTTACCAAGAACCGCAAAGGTATAAAAATTTTGTATAACCAAAACTAAAATCGAAGATATCTGTTTAAAAAATCGCAGATAGGCAGAGGTTGATTTGCCAGGAGGCAAATTCGTTGTGGGATAGATGGATGAATTCGCGGATTCGCCTATTTGCGAATTCGCGAATTCATAAAATTATCTTAGGGTAAATTTGAAGCCTAATGTAAATCGAGCAGGTTCGAAATCCGACTCATGCGAAAGGTTCCACCACGGTTTCCAGTCAAAATGAAAAGCTAAGGGAGCCGTCGGAATTTTATATTCTAGACCTGCCGCCGGGCGGATTGCAAAATGGGCATGATCATCGTCTCCCCAATGGTCAACAAAAGCGATCTGCGGACCGATCCCTACGTACCATCCCAATCCATTCGTTCCGCGGAAGGGCTGATTATAGGAGTAATCTGCTCCGATGATAGTTACATGGTCTCCAAACAACACCTGTGCATTACCGGCATTTGTCCCATCAAATGAATGCTTGATCTGTGGGCCAAATAAAGTAGCACCGTCGCCAAGATCAATAGCTAATCCTAACGCTGTTTTGTACGACTGTGCATTTGCCTCGTGTGTGGCTATGGTCAGCGCCGAGGCTGCAAACATGGATAGTATTATTTTTTTCATCTGTATAAATTTATTGTTAATTAAACGTATTCTTTCCGATACTTCGCAAAGAGCTTGCCAAAGTGAGCAAGGCGATATCATTTGGCGCTCTTTTTATGATTATAATCGGATTGTCATTTATCATTAAATTTTAGTTTTTATTTGATAGAGACGTATTTTTTTGTAATTTTGCCTGGCAAATAGAAAACCCAGAACGTATTTGCCATGCAATTAGATCCACAAAAATTCGTAGCTGAAGGACTTACATATGACGATGTCTTATTGATCCCAGCGTATTCAGAGATTCTACCTCGAGATGTAGATACCAGTACATACCTCACTAAAAAAATTAAGCTTAATATACCATTTATATCGGCTGCAATGGACACTGTGACGGAGTCTGATTTGGCTATAGCTATAGCGCAAGCGGGTGGAATAGGGATGTTGCACAAAAACATGACTATTGATCAACAAGCGGCAGAAGTACGTAAGGTAAAGCGTTCGGAGAGCGGAATGATCCAGGATCCGGTTACTTTATTGAAAAATGCTACTGTGGGTGATGCTTTTGCTATAATGAAAGAACATAAAATCGGCGGTATTCCTGTTATTGATCTTGATGGAAGATTGGTCGGGATCGTAACGAATAGGGATCTTCGCTTTCAAAAGGACATGGCCAGACCTATTAGTGAGTTGATGACGAAGGATAACTTGGTCGTTGCTCCCGAGGGTACGGATCTGGTGCAAGCGGAAGAAATACTTCAAAATTATAAAATTGAAAAGCTTCCTGTAGTAGACGCCAATTATGTCCTTAAAGGATTAATTACGTTTAAAGATATCCAAAAATATAAACACTATCCGAATGCGGCCAAAGATAGTCATGGCCGACTGTTGGTTGGCGCTGCAGTAGGGGTTACAGCAGATACGGTAGAACGGGTGGACGCATTGGTAAAGGCTGGAGTCGATGTCGTTACTATCGATACGGCGCATGGCCATTCATTAGGGGTTATCAATAAACTGAAAGAGGTAAAATCAATCTATCCAGATCTACAGGTTATTGTTGGTAATATCGCTACAGGGGCAGCTGCAAAAGCATTGGCTGAAGCAGGGGCGGATGGCGTTAAAGTTGGTATTGGCCCAGGATCTATTTGTACGACCCGTATTATTGCAGGTGTCGGTGTGCCACAGTTGTATGCGGTATACGAGGTTGCGAAGGCCTTAAAAGGTACGGGGGTTCCTCTTATTGCAGACGGTGGTATCAAACAAACCGGGGATATTGCAAAAGCAATCGCTGCAGGAGCAGATACCATAATGGCAGGTTCTCTTTTCGCTGGGGTAGAAGAGGCACCGGGCGAAACCATTTTATTGGAAGGACGTAAATTTAAATCCTATCGTGGTATGGGTTCGGTCGAAGCAATGGAAAAAGGCTCTAAAGATCGTTATTTTCAGGATGTAGAAGAAGATATCAAGAAATTAGTGCCGGAGGGTATCGTGGGTCGAGTGCCCTATAAGGGTACTTTAGCTGAAGTTGTGTATCAATATATTGGCGGACTGCGCGCATCTATGGGATACTGCGGAGCTGCTTCTATAGCAAAACTTCAGGAAGCACAATTCGTACGGATTACGGGGGCGGGCTTACGGGAGTCACATCCACATAATATACAGATTACCAAAGAAGCTCCAAACTACAACAGCAGAGGCTAGAAATATAAGGAGTTGTCTTAATAAGGTCATCGCTTACAAAAAATGCGTCATTGCGAGAACGAATGACGAAGCAATCTGCGTTTTTAAGATCGTTAGATTGCTTCACCATCGTTCCTTAAGTTCGCGATGACGATGCCTTGCTTGTGGACGCCCTCTTTATGATCTATATGCCTTAGCTCAAGCCAACCCCAGATCCCGTTCTATGTTAATTTGCTGTCTAAAGGTCGCGTCATGCGAGACTACCAATAATGTTCCGTGATAGGCATTGATAGCAGTCGTAAGTATCTCTATATTTTGAATATCTAAGTTATTAGTCGGTTCATCGAGGATAAGAATATCTGGAGATTCATCGTCGAGTGTCAAACAGCATAATATTAACCTCATTTTCTCTCCGCCACTCAGCATTGAACAGCTTTTGTTCCAGGTATCTTCGTCAAATAAAAAGCGACTTAATCGGATTTTTACTTCATGTTCGAGTAGGGCAGAACTGTTATATTCCTGGGCTTGCTCGTAAACAGATCGTTTGGGATGTATTAAAGAATAGTCTTGATCGATATAAACCGATTTTTTAGCTGTGCGAGATAATACGCCTATTGTTGGACTAAGTTTATTCAATAGGATGTTTATCAGCGTTGTCTTACCTGAACCATTCGCACCGTATAAGCTAATACGTTCGCCACTTACAATTCGGAAAGAGAGCGGGGAATGCCAAATAGACCCCTTGCCGTAATCAAAATTAATTTTCGAGGCTTCAAACAAAATTTTTCCGTTATGTAAATTAGAGGAGCTGAAATTGAATTTCATTTTATCTATATCGGCTTGTTCCGCCCTAAGATTGGACAGTTCTAGCGATATGCTGTTTATTTTTCCAGTATGAATACCTTTTATCTTCGATGTACTCCGTTCGGCATTGTTTTTAAGGGTATTCATTACAATCGTCGGAAGACCCGCTTTTTCTTGTTTCTTTTTACCCCTTGCATCGAGCTTTTGTTGTCTCTCCAGCGTTTCGCGTTCTTTCTCCTTCGCTTTCTTTAACGATTTTTCATGACTTTTGATGTCATGTTGGAGCGCTTCCTGTTCGGACTTCTTCTGTGCAGTATAGAATTCATAGTTGCCACCATAGGTGGCGAGGTTTTTGGGGTTTAGTTCATGAATTTTGTCCAATAAATTCAGAAGCCTTCTGTCGTGACTTACTATAATCATCGTAGCGGTCTGCTGCGTTATAAAATCATAGAGCAGCTGCCGGCTATTTTCATCTAGATGGTTGCTTGGTTCATCCATTACAACGAATTTGGGCCGGTGTATAGTTATCCCGGCCAAGAAAACCTTGGTTTTTTGGCCGCCACTCAGATCGGCCAACGAATCTGATAAGTTAATATCATCGAGTTGCCAAACCCGTAGTGCATCTTGACAACGGTCTTCAATTGTCCAGTCATCATCCAGTATGGATAAATTCTCGTCTGTTGCGTCGCCTTCTAAAATAGCATAAAAAGCCCGTAGCTTATCCGCTACTTGTAGCGCTTCACCAACCGACAGGTGGTTAAATTGTCCGAAGACTTGCGGAATGTGGTAAGCGGAATCGGATTTGATTACTGTACCAGCAGAAGCTTCCAGTTCGCCTGCGATTAGGCGCAATAAAGTAGACTTTCCGACGCCATTGTTTCCAATTAGCGCAGCTTTTTCGTGATTATTGACGGTGAGATCGATGTGTTCAAACAATAGATCTTTATTCGGATGTGTGTAGGAAATGTTTTGTAAAATAAGCATATTGTTTCTTTCAGCGGTAATAAAAATACATGCAACTATACCGAGGTATCGTTTGTGTCTGATATAATTTGAAAGAAATCTGCTCTTACATACAAAAAGGGTTTTGGAGGAACAAAACTAGCTATTTTTTTGTTTAATTGCAATATCAAGAAGAAATGTACCACAATAGATGTTTTTTACGGTCAGTTTTAATGAACCTATTTTTCATTCATATTCTTTTCGCCTCTATGCCGGCGAGAGCCATCCTACTTTTTTCATTAACATTAGTATTCAATTGCATTCAAGAGACCTCTTCGAGGGTTTGACCGCAAAAGTAGGCAAAACTCGTCGCTGTACCCATTTGCCACCATGGTTCGTGCTTCCTCCTGCTATTGGCAAATGGCTGAGGCGACATTTGTCGAAGTTGTAAGGATAGTGCATTATTATACTTCTATTTTTGTATTTCAGCTGAATTTAAAAGGACGACCTAGGTCGATGTAGCGTTAAGAAAGCTTTTGGATTTGCGTTAAGAACAGATCCCCGAAGTGCAACGGCTCGGAGCTGTTTAGTAAATCCAACAGCTTTTAGCGTAATATTGACCAAGTCTTGATTTTTTGCTTCGTTTTTTATCAAGAAAAAATGAAGAAGCCATACCACAACCAGTGGCGAAAAGGTGGTGAAGGGGACATTTCGAATTGTCTAAAATAAACCTTCGTTAAAATTTAATAATAAAAAAGCATTTGTTCTAAACATCAATAGCCCTTTAAAAACTTCAAGCAATCCTTTTTCCTAAAATCTTTAAACTTCGTTCTTGACCATCCAGTTCTGCTATATGGGGTAACGTGGCCCAGTCTTCAAAACCGAAATATTCGAACAGTTTCAAACTCGGCTCGTTATGTGCAAAAATGAATGCAAGCAGTGTTTTTATTCCGAAGTTTGGTGCATGGTCTATACTATATTGTAGTATTTGCTTTCCCAAACCTTTGCCCCTAACGTTGGTATCCAGATATATACTTATTTCGACGGTAGCATCGTAAGCCGGACGCCCGTAAAAAGACTGAAAACTCACCCAACCAATGGTTTGGTCATGGCTACCTTGTACAATCCATAAGGGTCTTTTCGAAGGATTGTGTTCATCAAACCATTTTTGGCGACTGTCTACAGTCACCTGTTCTGTATCCGCCGTGACCATTCGAGAAGTAATGGTCGTATTATATATCTCAACGATTCTTTTTAAATCGCTAAATGTAGCATCCTTGAATGTTAGATCTTTCATGGTTATTTTTGGACTTTCGTATTTGCTGTTCAACAAAGATATGGAATGTTTTTAGGATGACTTCTGTATAGAATCGGACAGCTGATCCAGTTGTGTTAGCAGTTTATCGAGCACTATCGAACGATCTTCAAGTTGTATTGATGCCGGAACGGATTGATTCTGGGGTGTAATATGCATAGCAAGACCTACTATTAACGAATTAATCCGATATGCCAGCGCATGAAATTTGTTTATATTCGACCAATCCTTCTTTTTGTTTCCAGGTTCCTTTTGTAACTGGTTAATCGCATCGGAAAACGCAGCTAAAACCAGTTGTGCCTCTTTTCGCGCAAGGCGAACTGCATATATGTCAATGTTATACGCTTTTAATTGCGCTGTTACAAGTTGAAAGTATATACCGTTGTTATGTACCACTGATTCGGCCAATTTCAGCATGTCCTTAGTTTGCTGGGTTGGGATAAAAAAATAGCCAATCGCCGCTAATAAAGATCCGATAAGCGTAAACACGATCCGACTCCCCAAAATATCGTCTATGTTTCCGTCGTAAATATTCAACGCTGTTACAACAGCTACAGTAATAAATAATACGCTAATAAGGTAGTTGGGTTTATTAAATAAGAAAAAACCATAAAGACAAATCGCCGCAACAATAAGTAATACAGATACGTCAGATATGATATGTGATAAGAGCAAACCCAATAAAAGGCCAGTCAGCGTGCCTATGATACGTTGATAATTTCGTTTTTGAGTAGTTGCAAACCCCGGCCTAGCTACAATAGCAATCGTTAAAAGGATCCAGTAAGTGTATCTGTATTCGGGCAACGCTAAGCCAACAAGTCCACCCAGGCCAAATAAAATAGCCAACCGTAATGCAAAAGGAAAAAGAGTCGAACGGAGGGTAAGTTGGTCTTTTACTGCCGTCCAACCTTTGGGAGGTAAAGATATGAAGTGTTTATATTCGTGCTGTTTGACCACATTGTGAAACTTTATATCAATATGAAAGCCATTGCGGATCTGAAGGATGAAATCAAGAATGGACTGAATATTACCGATTATCGCACTTAGAATAGAAGCCGTTTCTCCAACATGTTGATTTCGAAGGGTAATCAGTCGATTTAGTGCCGCGTTAACAGCTGGATCGGTTGAGCTGCTATTAGACCTGTAGTTTCTGTGATTTTTAGCAAGCGTTTCTATTGCATCGGCGATGAGTCCAATTATTTTTTGGATATCTTCCAATCCGTTAATGGGGCCTAAGGTTTTTCGGATGGATTCGTAGTCGTGGTCTAGTGCTGTTAACAGCTCGTATAAGTCGATTAATCCATAGGTCTGATTGAGCCAAAACTTTCTGTCTTCAGCATGCATAAGTTTCTTTTCCCGTAAGAGTAGAAACCGAATAGCCTCCTGTTGCTCGCTAACCAGAATGTGCAGCCTGCCCAGCTCTCTGTATGCTGTTTCTATCGGAATCTGTTCGTCGTAGCAGAGCGCTTTCGCCCGAAGTAATGCCGACATACTCCGAAAACCATCAAGCAAAGCATGACGTAAAGAACGATAAGGAGAAATGTAGACCTGAACGATGCTCACTAAGTAGTACCATATGGATCCTGCTGTGATTTCTAGACTAAACGATACGGGATCGGAGGGCCACAATCCGATAACAAAACTGATCAAAATCAGCATTAACGTGCCTATGATTCCGATCCGGGCGCCAAATATCGACAACATCGTGCAGGTAAAAGCTGCTACGACAAGCAAGGGTAGAAGGAGCCAGGGAGAGGATAGTGCGTAAGCAGCAGCAACCGACGATATAAAAAACAACGGAATACACCATAGGGCAGACTTCCATTTGTCTTTGCGATTACCTGGTAGATCTGTCAATGACGATAACAATGCGCCTACACCTACAGTTATTGCGATATCGAGATGGCCCCAATAAAAGATTACAATACTCGGTACAATACTGGTTAAAACGTTACGTAAGGCATCTCCACTATTTTCTCCTGAAATAAAATGGAAAATACGCCGAGAAAGAGCTTTAAAATTCCACATCTATTTTTTCTGAAAGGCGCTGTTTTTCTACAAACTTAGTTAACTTGCTGTTCGTTCACAAGCACAGAAATCTTTTTTTGAAATTATCCGATCTAAATGCGTGGTCAAAAAACGCCAGTCCGTTTTCCTGCTGTTACTTAATGCTGTTTTGAGATGGCAACGGTTCTTCGGGCAGAGGTGGGGCAGGAGGACGGTGGTCGGTGCGATGGTAAATATAATATCAAACATTGTTCTTCTTTTTTTGTTAAAGAGATGATAACAATTAATCTTTAATTTACAAATACATAACATAATGGGAAAAGGCGATAAAAAGACACGGAAAGGTAAAATTGTAATGGGTACGTATGGCAATAGTAGACCAGGCGCCAAAAACGAAAAGCCGAAAAAAGAAGAAGTACCTACCAAAGAGAAAAAAGAAAAAATATCCACCAAAGAAGGGTAGGTATATTTGTTTTTACATATTTTTCAATAATAGTTTGTTTTATTTTAAAAATAATAATTTAATACCTTTATGTGTTGAATAAATTATTATTTTGATAATTTTTAAGCTGTTTGTTGAAATAAATATATATGTTTGCATCCGAATTATCAATTGTAATCTAAGATGTCGAACAACGCCGTTTTTGAGCAAGAAATCAAAACATACACCACGAAACAAAATGCCGCGACCAAACTAATGGAGATGGTCAGCAATCTATGGTATAACCATGCCGTCGAATTGGTTTTATTTCGGAACCAGCTTGTTGATCGCAGGGTCAGCCATATTCTGAATGTACATAGCGCCTCACAGGAATTGACCGAGAAACCGATCTCCGTATTTGAAACCATGAAGATCACAGAAGCCTTGACGCAATTGCATCTTTGTCCTGCTCGGATAGATATTGGCAAGCTGGCGTTGCAGTTGCGCGAGAAATCGGTGGAAGATACCGCGATACAGCATTTTCTAATAGGGGAGTTAAAACTTGCTGACGTGCATAACCCTATCGTGCCCCGCGATGTGGTTTTATACGGTTTCGGTCGGATCGGGCGCTTGCTTGCCCGTGAACTTATAGCCAAAGCCGGAGCGGGCAAGCAGTTAAGATTGCGGGCGATTGTAACGCGGGATAATTTGGATGCCGAGACATTGGAAAAGAGGGCAGCATTGCTGCGCAACGACTCCATACATGGTCGGTTTGATGGAGAGGTACAAGCAGACCCATCACGTAACGCTTTGATCATTAACGGAATTACAGTACACGTTATCTCTGCACAGGAACCGGAGCATATTGACTATTGTGCATATGGAATTCAAGATGCTTTGTTGATCGATAATACGGGAGCATTTAGGGATGAAAAGCAGCTATCAAGGCATTTGATTGCCAGGGGAGTAGCGCAGGTGTTACTGACCGCGCCGGGAAAGGGTATCCCGAACATTGTATTTGGTGTCAATGAACAATGCATCGATGTACGATCACAGCACATTGTTTCGGCAGCGTCCTGTACGACAAATGCAATAGCACCGGTACTTCAGTTGATAGAAAAGGAATTAGATGTGATCAAAGGTCATATAGAAACCATTCACGCATATACCAATGACCAGAATCTGGTGGATAACATGCATAAGAAATCAAGGCGTGGTCGTGCGGCGGCCGTGAATATGGTAATAACAGAAACCGGTGCCGGCACAGCCGTTGCAAAATCGATTCCTTCTTTGACGGGAAAGCTAACCTCAAATGCAATCCGCGTACCCGTACCTAATGGATCGCTCGCCATCCTTAATCTGGAAATTGAAAACGCGACTTCTGTAGAGCAGCTTAACGGTTTATTGCAGAAAGCCTCCTTACATGGGAATCTCGTAGAGCAGATCAACTATTCGAATAACTGCGAACTCGTGTCGTCGGATTGTATAGGTACTACTTTTTCTTCGATAGTAGATGCGCCGGCTACAATTGTTTCCAACGATGGTAAAAGTATTGTTCTGTATATCTGGTACGACAATGAATATGGTTATATGCATCAGGTTATGCGCTTGGCACGGCATATGGCCGGAGTGAGACGATATACCTACTATTAATAGCATAGCGGGCTGCCAACTCCAATTTTCAATATGTAATATCGGTAGCCCGTTTTTTTATTTAAAAGCCTCTCTAATCCGAATAGAAATTAGGTCATTCATCGTGTTTCTCATAATATTATAATTAGGGTAACTTTTGTTCCTTTGGCTTCTTGGTGGCTATCGTATAAATCTTCTATGATAACTTTATTCCGCGGATTGGCTAAGTTTAATCTATCGCATGTAATCTGCGTGCCGTATGATTTGTGCTTTGGACTCCGCTGCTTATTTAGTTCGGTGCTTTTTCGACGTCCTATCCCATTATCCTGTATTATTATTTCTAATGTATTCCCATCTATAAGACTGAAATAAATTTCAATTTTTCCATTTCCGTTTTTACACAGAAGGCCGTGCCACAGCGCATTCTCTGCAAAGGGCTGTACGAGTGTGGGTGGAACATAGAGGTTATCCTGATCGATTCCTTCTGCGATAGTGATGGTATAGTCAAAAATATGGTCGAGACGGGCAGACTCTAATTCAAGATATAACGTTAAAGTTTGGATTTCTTTTGTCAGGGGTATGAGTTGTTGCCTTGAGTTCTCTAGGATATTCCGCATCAGCTTAGAGAAGGAAATTAAGTATTTGCTTGCGTCAGTTGTTTGATTGTTAACGATATAGCTGTTAATGGAGTTAAGTGTGTTAAACATGAAATGCGGATTCATCTGTGCCCTCAATGTTTGCATCTCGCCATCTTTAATCTTTCTTTTGTAATGATCCTCGCTACGTTGCTTATTTAAAATATACCGATGAACACCGAATGCTATCGCAAATACTAGAATTGAAAGTATAATATAGAACGGGAATGATTTGGTAAAAGGTGGCTGTGCAATTAGATCGATATCTACTGTTTTTTGCTGAATATTACCAAAATTATCATAGCACGCTACCGTCAGTTTATAGTCACCAGGAGAAAGCGTGTTAAAAGAAATTTCGGGATTATGTCCGATTTCCGTCCATTCGTGGGCAGCATCCAATCTATATTTGTAGTTCACCTGTCCCATATCAAGATACGCCAGGCTACTAAAATACAACGTTATATTATTTTCCGTTTTGCCGAGTGTAATTTTGTTGTTGTCTATAAATCTCAATTCGCCGTTGACCATGATCTGGGATAGCTCCATGCGGTTGATCAGCGAGGACTTTAGTAGCTCTTCCGGGGATACTAAAATCAATGCTCCTTGTATTCCCAATGCCAGTTTTCCACTTTGCAATTGAAGGTAGCCGTACGTTAAATCGTTGATAGGTAATCCATCTATGGTTGTAATTCTGACGACTTGATCCTTTTCCCTTAAATAGATATGCAAACCCTCTTCTGTCGCAAAAAATACATTATTATCCTTATCTTCAGATATGCCTACAATATGGTTGCCGATAATTTTATACTGAAATGGGTCTACCTGTTTGGTGATTTTACCCGTATAATCCACTTGGTTCCATCCACCAAATGCCGAAAAATAAAGATTCCCTTTTTCACCAATCCCGATACGATTATAATAATCGCCTACAAACTTTTCGTGTACCGGATTGATGTGGTTTTCCGAAATTTCAATAAATTTTTGTTGTTTTTTATCAAAATAAGAAATCCCGAATGCACTGGGCATCCATCCGGCCAACCAAACCACGCCGTCTTTGTCCACGGCTATGTCATTCCAAATATTACCGTCCCAAAATTCCGCATCATTCGCAAAAGACGAGTTTATCGGCTTTAGGGATTTCCAGTCGTAACGGCTTATTTTACCTTTGGAGAATAAAATCCACAATTCGCCTTGCGGTGTAATGAGCGTTTTTACAATTTTTTTAGCTGCGGTACCTTCCGGAAGATCAACGGGGATACGGATTAATTTGTTACTCTTGAACCAGAAAATACCATCACTTGCATTAATAACGACTGTATTTTCAATCAACCCGAGACTGTATATCTTGCGGTTCTCGTTATTCGCATAGACCTTTTTAAATTTTTCTCGTTCTAGCACCCATATTTCACCGCTTTCATTGAGTGCAACTACCGCACCATTATGTTCAATGAGGGAAATAAAAGGATTTGGCTTTTCAGTTTTCTGGTTGGTAAAATAGGATTTTAAGCCTTGATGAGGCGATATAAGCTGTTGTACACCATGGTCTGTAGAAACCCAACTGATATTTGTCTCCTGATCATGGTTTACATTTCTGATTCTTTTATCTGTTGAAAAAATGAGTTCAGTCGTAAAATCTTTAACATCAATCGTCCATATGGTTTTATTCGAGTGCATAAAAACGGTACGCGCACTCTTAGAGAATCCCACAATAGCTTGATCTCTAGGTGTTTTTAGGGTAGTTAATGTAGTCGCGGTCTCTAGATCCCATAAAATAATTTCATTCGATACAGAGGAATACGCAAGCGTATGAGCATCTATTTGAAAGGCTGATGCGACGTCCGCATTGGCTAACTTTGGATCAAAATGTTTTTTAACCTTATTTGTCTTTTCCTCCCATATAAACCAACCCCTTGGGGTTGCGATCCAAATTTCGTTCGCATTTATTTCAAAAAAGCGGATGTTATCAAACAGTTCTGTCTGTGTCGGAAAAACTAAAAAAGAAATAGCGTTTTTTTCTGCATTGATGTATTTAATGTGGTTGAAATCGTTACACCAAATCCTGTTTTTACGGTCTACATATATTGAATTAAAATGATCATTGTTTGGGTCTGTATCCGAGTAGTTTTTAGATTTTATTGTTTTGGGGGTGTTGGTAAAGGTTCGGGTATCCAGGTATTTGAGTCCTTCTTGATCTTCAAAGTATAAGGTGTCTTCGGCGAAGAAATAGGCGTTTATATCATTGTTAAAATTCGGAAACGATATAAATCGATAACCGTCAAAAACTGAGATGCCCTTTCCTGTAAACAAATAGAGAAATTTTTTAGCGTTGAAGGCTGTTCCCAATACTTTATCCGAGGGAAGGCCATCAAAGTAAGTGTATTCCTTTACTCTAAATGGTATTTGCGCGTGGACAACAGTCAAGGGGAAAAGAAGACAAAAGAATAAGCAATAAATAGCTGATATACGGATCTTCATTTTATAGATGCTTTTACACAAATCTAAACTTAATTTGTTCAAGTTGTATAAAGCGGTCAAAATGTCGTCCCGGAAGATTAATCCAAATCTGCCAAATCGTATACCCTCACGTAATCTATTTCCATTACGGCAGGGAAGGCGCTGTCGTCAATACCTTTTTGTCCTCCCCAGAAACCACCAACGGCAAGATTCAGGAGCCAATGGAACTTTTGGTCAAAAGGCCATTCTTCGTAGGTTTTATTTTCATTTGAAAAATGAAATATTTCGATATCGTCTACAAATCCTTTGATATAATCCGGAGTCCAGTCAATTCGGTAGAGATGAAAATCGTCCGAGGCAGCATCGATTTTTTTTGTTGCCGTTTTCTGGGTATGAATAGAGTGGTGATAGGCTTTGGTGTGTACCGAAATGTGTACGACATCCTGGTCATAACCGACGTGCTCTAAGATATCTATTTCGCCCGAATTCGGCCACCCACCGTATTTCCATTCGGTGGGTAACATCCATATAGCAGGCCAGGTACCTCTTCCGCGCGGAACCTTCGCCCGCGCTTCAAATCTGCCGTATAGAAAATCGCCCTTATGCTTACTGATTAGGCGGGCTGAGGTGTAATCCATACCTTGCTTTTTCTCCTTAAGAGCTGTAATCTTCAGGGTGCTATTGTTAACCGAGACATTTTTAAGATCTGCCTCGGTATAGTATTGCAACTCATTATTGCCCCAGCCATTGTGTTTGGAACCGACATCATAGGACCATTTGGTACTATCGGGCAAACCATTGTAATCGAATTCATCCGACCAGGAAACTTTTTCTGAAAACTGATATGATTTGTGCGCGTGCGCAGGCTGCAGTGCTTTATGAGAAGGTTTTTCCGTTACGGAAACGAAAAACGGAATGTTGGCGGTAGCCACGTGGTTGTATCCGTCGGTAACGTACACAAAAAGTCGGTAAGCGCCTTCTTGTTCCGGAGCGACCAGTAACGCTTTCTCAAGAGATTCAGCGGTTAAAAGTCCGTCGATTGCCCTCGGTCGGCTTTCCCGGTCACCTCCTTCCTTCAGGTCGGTGCTTTCGTGAAGGATCTCCCAACGGACGCTTAATTTATCCTTGTCGGGATCTGTAACAAATACAGCCACATCATAACGCTGAGCAGGCTTCAGGTAGACAAAATCAAGGGCTTTTTTCCCGTTCAGCAATAAGGAATCCAAACGTGGAGCTCTATTTTTTGGCCATTTACCTTTCCAGAGGTAGTGCATTACATCGACCACTTCGTTCTCTTCGCCCGCTTCCGTAAAAAGACCATACCAGGTAGGGGTTCGTTCCTGTTTTTGCCCCCATAGGAAGACGTAAGAACCTAGGCAGCTTTTGTCTAGACCTATCGAAGCCTCATATCGGCTTTTGTACACTGCTGCTTTCTCCTTACTCGTTTCCTCGATAGATGCATGCCAAGGTGTTTGTGGGCCTTCCCAATGTCCCGTAGGGCCCCATTCGGTTACGATATAAGCCTTATCCCATCCCGTAGATCGTATCTGTTCGGGTACGCTGGCCAAGCCGCCGTAAACCTGTACGGCGATTAAGTCCAGCGATGGACACTTTGCTTTGATGAGATCAACTTCTTTTTGATTGATACCCGCTAGCATCGTCGTCACCAAATGATTGGGATCGAGTTCTTGGATCATACTGGCGATCTCTTCCACAGCGTCCCACACCTTTGGGTTGCTATAGTGGAGGTTCAGCTCATTGCCAATGCCCCAAGCTAGTAACGCGGGATGGTCTTTAAACTGTTGGATCTCTTTACGTAAACGGTCTAGCTGTTTGGCGATTGCTGCTTTGTCGTTGTAATCAAAACCGTGCCGTTCGGTGGCTACGGCTAAGCCCATGGTCACCGTAAGTCCCAATCGGTGGGCCTCGTCCAAGATGCGCTGGGCATCGTTTGTACTCCAGGTACGTATGGAGTTTCCTCCATAGTTTTTCAGCTTATCCATGTAATTGGATCCACCAGCACCTTTGATAAAATAGGGTTTGCCCCCACGCAGCAGTTCATATCCTGTTGCCGTTTTTACGATTTCGACTGGGATAGGACCTTGCGCATACGCGAAGTTAGGATGGACAAGGAGCAGGGTATTCAGAATAATTAGGACCAGGATTTTTGGTAGATTCATTTCAAATCGTTTTTTGCATAAAAAAAATGAATAGGAGGCAAGGTTTAACCGTGCTTCCCATCCAATGTTATCTAAAATTCGAATTGGCATCTATCTGCGTTTGCGGGATAGGTACAGATTCGCTTTGCCCAGGGATAAATTTGGCGCCGAAAACCTGTTGTGCTCTTCCGGTACGTACCAGATCATTGAAGCGCTCGCCCCACCACTCACAGGCAAATTCAGCTCTACGCTCGTCCAAGATCTGATTTAACGTTACGCCCGTAATTAGGCCCATATTTGCACGGTCGCGTACCTCATTAAATGGGGCATCCCCATCCTGACCTTTGCGGACTTTGGCTTCGGCATTGAGAAGTAGCGCATCGGCGTAGCGCAGAATCCGCACATTATTGTTCGCACCGTATTCAATTCGGCCCTCAGTCATTTGATTAACGGGAAGATAGGTCTTGCCATTGAAATACTTTATACCAAAGGGGTTGCCATACACACGATCGCCATCGGGTGTTTCGACATAGGTGTTTTCCGTCGCACCGTACTCAAGTATCGTCGTCTTCAGTCTAAGTGCATCACCGCGGCTGCTTAGAAAATCAACGATATCCTGAGAAGGCGGAATCCAACCTGCTCCCGAGATTGCACTGCCGCGTTGATCTCCTGCAGGGCCTTGCCATCTAAAAAAGGTGCCCCAGTCTACACCAGGGCGTACAATGTCGCCCGTAGGCAGCCCGAAGTCGGAATATTGTAACTCAAAAAGTGATTCGTCGCTCATCTTTCCAGGGCGTTTGAACAAATTGTAAAAATCACCGTGCAGAGAGAATTTTTCACTTCCAATAATCAGATCGGTGGCTTCCAGCACCTGATCCCAGTACGGACTGGAATTGTCATTTCCGGCTAGATCTGAGGCTGCTTTCGCCTTCAGAAGTAATGCTGAGTATTTGGTTACGGCACCTTTATGTTCAGACTCATTCGGACGTTTGTCTTCCAGATCTGCTATGCAAGCATTCATTTCATCAATAATAAACTCGCGCACTTCTACCTCTGTGCTTTTTTCAATAGTCGTAAGGCGGGCGATATCGCCGCTATCAAATAAGATGGGAACGTCTCCAAAAATTCGGGAAGCCAGTAAATGGGCATAGGCGCGTAGGAATCGTACCTCGGCTTTGTACTGCTTGTTACGTGCCAGCATTTGCGTATTGTCAGAAGGAATGTTTTTTTCAAACTCATCGAGTTCCATTAACGCATTATTAGCCGAAATGGCTAAGCTGTAATAGCTGATCCAGGATTGATTTAACCCCCAGTAAGACTGTATGGTAACATCATTTTGAAAGTTTTTGATCCCCATTAGTTCGGGATTATCATTCGGATTTGGTGCTGCTTGTTGAAAATCGTCATCACGCATACAGCGGATGGAAAGGTCTATCCAGTGCGTAAGGTTGTCGTCTGCAGCAGCGCGGTATACACCGGATACAGGCGCATACATCAGAGAGAGGTTGCTGTAATCGATTTCTTCAGAGCGTTGTTGGTTTTCCAACGGTTTATCCAGAAACTTTTCGCAGCTGCTGTTTAAGGCGGCGACTCCTATAAAACTACTTATGAGGATGTATTTGAAAGTTTTCATATGCTATAAATTGCTTTTTAAAAGTAATAGGTAATTTAGAACGTTACGTTAAGGCCAAGACTGTATGTCGATGATATCGGATACACGTTGTTATCAAATCCCATTCCGGCCACTTCTGGTGTGAAACCATTGTAGCGCGTAAAGATGGCCGGTCTATCTGCCGTAGCAAATATGCGCACAGGTATGGATTCACGGATCTTAAAATTATAGCCGAGCTGAATGTTCTGGATGCGTAGATAGGCACCGCTTTCCACGAAGAAGGAACTTGCCTGTAGATTCCACGAAGCGACAGATCCGGCTGCCGAAGGATGTGTATTACTCGACCCTTCGCCATTCCACAGACTTTCCATAAAGGCTGCGTCCATATTCATTTGCGCGTACCTACGTCTCATCGCACGATTCAGGTTATGGATTTTATTGCCTGCGACACCTTGAAAAGCTATACTGAAGTCAAGCTTTTTGTAATTCAGCCCCACGTTGAAGCCGTAGGTTAGCTTGGGTAAGTAATTTCCGAGATTGACGCGATCCGCTTCGTCCAATTCACCATTTTCATTTTGATCTTTATATTTGAGATACCCCGGAAGGATAGGCGAACCTGGATTTTGCTGATTGTACCGGCTGGCGATCGGGTCGGCATTGATCTCAGCCTGGGTTTGGTATACACCTGCCACTTCGTAACCATAGTAGTAGTTGATCGGTTGGTTGGCCTCTATACGTGCCGGGAACTCAGCAGACCATTCGGGAAATCCATTCATGATATTGGCCAATGCACCGATATCGGTCACCTTGTTTTTTAATGTCGTGATATTCGCTCCAATATTATAACCCAGCTGACCAACTTGGTCTTTCCAGTCTAAACCAATCTCCCAACCGCTGTTGGCTACACTTCCCCAATTACCGTATACACGGTCCCACATAAAAGGAATCGGACGGTCAAAGGCGAGATCCTTGGTTTTACGGTAGTAATAATCTACCGTACCGTTCAGGCGGTTATTCAACAAGGCGAAGTCCAATCCGGCGTCCCATTCTTCAACGACTTCCCAGCGTATCTGCGTAAAGAAGCGGCCAACCCGATAACCTGGTACACGTACGCCGTCGTTCTCACCGACGCTGCCGAAAATACCCGAAAAGTTATTTCCTGAATTGACAATGGCATAGCCCGCGTTGGGCTGTATGCCGTCGTTACCCAAAAGTCCCCAGCTACCACGTAGTTTTAACAGATTGAATACCGACTGATTTTCCATGAATTTTTCACGGCTCAATACCCATCCGACACCTAGGGATGGAAAGTATCCCCATTTCGTTTGGTACTTGGAGCTTCCATCGGCACGGAAGGTGGCGGTCAACAGGTACTTATTGTCAAAATCATAGGTACCTCTAGTGAAGAACGATATGCCTGCGTTGCGGAATCCATCTTCGCCATAGCCCGTTGCCGAACCGGTACCTTGAGCACCCTGGCCTACATACCAAAATTCTTCCGATTGCGGTACATCATTAGCGGAGACCCAGGTCTCCCGCCAGCGTTCCTCACGGGTGGACTGACCAAGCAATACACTCCAGTGGTGTTTGCCCGCTTCATCCCGGTAGGTCAATAGATTGTCCAGGACATAATTGTTGTTCCTGGCCTGTGCAGAGCGCAAATACGAGCGTTGGCTGCGCTGGTCATTGTCAATGTAATATACGGGTGTATACTGTATGTTATGGGTAGACTGATAGCGTTGACTCAGCTGCGAACGGAAGGTTAGCTTCTTTTGCCAAAATTCGGCCTCAACATAGGCGCTTGGCAATACCTGAAAACCTTTTGTTTCATTGTGGTTATAGTAGGCTGTAGCTAAGGGATTGTTGAACCAAAAGCTTGACGACATTCCCAGGGTAGTGCTGGATCCAAACTTAACGGGATCCGCTAGTTCTAGGTCGGGGTCGTATGAAGGATACAATGGAGGCGCAAAATAGGCTTGACGAAAAGCAGCATTGTTGGGTGCGAACGCATTGAAATTGTTTAAGTGCGCGGTAAAGCCGATTTTCAGCCAAGAAGCTACCCGCGCTTCAGTCTGCGAACGGATATTATACTTGCGGTGATAGTTCTCTGCGTCCATTATCCCATCCTGATCCAGGTAGTTGATACCAAATGAGTAGCTGATTTTTTCGCTTCCTCCCTGTACATCCAGATTATGGTTGTGAATGAGGGCGTTTGATCGAAGTAGTTCACCGTACCAGTCGGTATTGGTGGATGGACTAGTGGCTCCAGGTGGATCAAACTTGCTGATTGAATTGTCTACAATGTTTTTATTACCTACGGCAATAGCGTAATCCGCATATTGCTGACCGTTAGCCATCTTAAGTACATTGGTAGGCGTCTGTAAGCCGGCGTATCCATTATACGTTACACGTGCCTTCATATTGAGGCTTCCTTTCTTCGTGGTTACGATGATAACGCCGTTAGCAGCCCGAACACCATAGATAGCTGCACCAGATGCATCTTTGAGCACCGACATATCCGCGATGTCGTTTGGGTTTAGGAAATCAATGTTGTCCATAAACATACCATCGACCACATACAATGGGCTTTCGTTGTTGAATGAACCTACGCCACGGATACGGACGGTAGGTGTAGAGCCGGGAGCACCAGAGCTGACGACCTGTACACCGGTGACAGCACCCTGTAGCGCATCCATGGGTGTGGAAACGGTTCGTTTAAGGGCGTTTTCCATATTTACAGTAGCAACAGGTGCCGTCAGATCGCCCTTGCGTTGCGTACCGTATCCGATAACGACTACTTCGTCCAGATTGTAATTGCCGTCGACCTGTAGTTGTATGTTGGCTACATTGTTGCGAATGACGACGGTTTTTGTCATATAACCGATAGAATTTACAATTAAGGAATCCGCTGTTTCAGGTACGGATAGACTATAAAGTCCTGATTCATCACTACTGGTTGCTACGTTGGACGTAGTTTTTGCAGTAACAGTGGCCACGAGTGGAGTTCCTTGTTCATTGGTGATTTTGCCAGTTACGGTCCTGTTTTGGGCACGGACGATGCCCGACATACAAGACATGATGGCAACCACGGCGAAAGTCAGTAATTTGTTTTTCATGCACGATAAGTTTTGGTGAAGAAAATTTGTTTATAATATAGTTACTCAAAGTTAGATGTGATGTGCTTATATTTCCTAAGGATGTACTACATCATTTGTACAACAGATATCGGATTATTTGGTTTTTTTTATATATTTGGGGTACATCATAAGTACATCAAGAATCAATTATTGCCTTTGTCATGAATTATTTCAGCTTGTTTTTATGGGTATGGTTAATGCTTATTTCCTTCGGAGGGTGGGGACAGAATCCGCTGGGTGGACCGTTGGTCGTCAATTATGGGAAGACAGTTTTCCAGGGAGGGAGCCGTACCTGGGATATTCAACAGGATAGCAAGGGGATTATGTATTTTGGCAATAATGAAGGTCTGATTACTTTTGATGGTAAATATTGGAAACAGTATAAACTGCCCAATCAAACCATTGTAAGGTCCATTTACATTAGTGCCGACGATAAGATATTTGTAGGCGGGCAAGGGGAATTCGGGTACTTTGAAAAATCTGCTAAATCCGGTCTGCGTTACGTTTCGTTGCAGGACAAGGTGCCGGCGGCATATCGGCAGTTTGCGGACGTGTGGCATACGGTAGGTTTTGAGCAGGGCGTCTTTTTCATGGCCTCTAATCTGCTATTTGGCTATAAAGCGGATAAGGTTACTGTATATCCTGCCTCATCGGAGTGGGAGTTTCTGGGACAGGCCACCGGAAAGCTTTTCGGCCAGGATAAAGCTAATGGATTGCTTGCGTTTAACAATAACCAATGGAACGTTGTCTCGCAAGCTGCACCTTTTGCGGGACGCAAAATTTCCGGTATGCTGGAGATGGGTAAGGATAGCGTATTGGTAAGTATGCTGAACAATCGAACTTTTGTTCTCCACGATAAAAAACTGACTGCGCTAAACACAGCCACCTCGCATGATATGTATACACCGTCGATCGCAAAAATAGACGACAAACGCTACGTAATGGCGACAGCCACTGAGGGCTGTCTGATTCGTACAGCGGGCGGGCGTTTGTTGGAACGAATAGCGGTGACTGAAGGCTTACAAAACAAAAATGTTTCAGCGGTATTCGTAGATAGACAAGCGAATATTTGGGCGGCTATAGACAATGCCATTGCGGTGATCAGTTTTGGTGGCGGGATCCGTTATTTACGACCCAATATAGATCATGAAGTGACGGGTTATTCTACGCGGGTTTTTGAAAATAAGCTCTACCTTTCTTCTTCCAACGGCGTATATATGGCTCCTCTGGATAAAGTAACGGAAGACCACAGCCAGTCACCGGGTACCTTTTCGTTGCTGAAAGGCAGTGATGGCGGGGAAGCCTGGCGTCTGGATATAGTAAACGATAGGCTATTGCTGGCCCATAATAAAGGCTTATATACCATTGAAGGTAATAATGTACGTCCCGTTGCGCTAGGAGCCGGTTCCTGGCTCGCATTGCCCTTGTCTTCTGTGTACCCCATAAGCCATAGCTTGATAGGTACCTATCGGGGCTTGAATCTGCTTGGATTTGACGGTCGCACATTTTCGATCGAAAGAACATTGCAAGGGACATCTGATTCCTACCGATTTCTTGCAAAAGATGACAATGGAATCATCTGGGCATCCCATCCCTACCGGGGAATCTACCGAATGCAGTTAAATGCGGCCTTGACAGCATACGAAACAAAGCTGCTCACAAAACAAGAAGGACTCCCATCTTCTTTTCAAAATTATGTCTTCAGGGTTAGGAACCGTGTGGTTTTCGCTACCGAGAATGGGGTTTATGAATACGATCAATCGACTGGACGCTTTTTCCCCTCTCGCTTTTTTGCCGTGTTCCGAGGGCTGCCTATCCGGTATTTAATAGATGATGCAGCGGGCAATGTATGGTTCTGCAGCGGGAAGAAAGTCGGTGTAGCGCATTATAAAAAGGAAAGTGATGATTATGCGATTACTTATTTCCCGGAAATCGAGGGAATGAATACCTCAGGATTTGAAAATATATATCCGTACAATGCGCAAAATGTGTATATAGGGTCGGAAAAAGGTATCATACATATTAACTACAGGAAATACCAGGCGGGCAAAGTCAGGCCAACGGTGCTGATGTCGTCAGTCAGTACGGTAGGTGCGCGGGACAGTGTTATTTTCAACGGTTATTCCCAAACTTACCCTCCGATCTTGAATGCATCTTTCGATTCGTTCCATTTTGAATATGCATCACCAAGCTACGGCGTGCACGAACACGTTTCGTACAGGTACAGGCTGGAGGGGTATGATACAGATTGGTCTCCATGGACCACGAATAATGAAAAAGACTATACCAATTTGTCGAGCGGTCACTATTCATTTAAAGTAAAAGCAAAGAATAACCTCAACGAAGAATCGGAAGTAGCGGTATATACCTTTGAAATACGGCCACCATGGTACAGAACGATCTGGGCCTACGTGGTATATATACTCCTGGCATTGCTCGCCATGTATTGGACGGTGATCATACAAAAAAAAGCATGGATAAGACAGCAACTTAAATTTGAAAAGGAGATGGAACAGTTGCGGTATATCCACCAGCTGGAGGTGGAAAAAAATGAAAAGGAAATTGTGAAATTGCAGAATGAAAAGTTGGAAAATGAGGTGCTGTCCAAAACTAAAGAGCTGGCGAGTACAAGTATGCAGCTCATGGAAAATTCAGGCGCCCTCACAAAACTTCGGGTAGAACTGGCAAAATTGGAAACAATAGAAGAGGGGGCGGAATTGAAACGTATCACCTCTTTACTTAAAGATGTTGAGAACAATACAGCGCATTGGGATCAATTTGCTTCACATTTTGACGAATTGAATGACGGTTTCTTTCATCGATTGAAAAGTATACATCCTTCCTTATCCCGCAATGATTTGAAGGTGTGTGCTTACTTAAGACTTAATTTTTCGACCAAGCAGATTGCACAGTTGCAAAGTATTTCTGTGCGGGGAGTAGAGATACATCGCTATAGATTACGAAAAAAAATGAACATCGAACCGGAAACGTCGCTTAGCGATTACCTGGAAAGAATATAGAAAGCCTAGGTGAACTGCCGTGTCCGGTATACAAGGTGAAATTATTGGATACTTCATTAGCAGGGTAACTAACTTGAGATTTCGAAAATCTTAACTACCGTTAGTAGAGGGTATGATTGTTTGCCCTAGCACGGCTTATCCAGACCAGCAGCTGGCTAAGTATTAAAAAGAAAACAGTAATCCCTAATACGTATACACAAACCCCAATTATCCCCCCAGTCACATCAGGATCAAGAAAAGGATAAGGATACCATCCGGTAAACGATGCGCGGATAAACGTATAAATGAGCCACAGGAACGGAAATACAAGCCAGCGCAATGATCCACGGGATGTAATCGCAAGTCTGGATGGCCATAGCAACCACCATATTGAAATAAAGAATGGTCCCAATTGGTGCAGCATAAAATTACTCCAGTTAAAGCTACCGGGGTCTGGGTTTACATCTGTATCCTGCAGCAAAAGCGCATATACAATTCCTGTTACCATCATATAGAGAACGGCCGCCCCGCGGAGATATCGGAACCATTCTCCCAACCTTTTCTTTCGCACAATTGCTATTGCAGCAATAAGATAAGTAGTGGCAGCGATAAAGTTGCTCTGTACAGTAAAAAAACTGAATCTGTTCCATCCATAGCTAGGGGAACTGGGATCTACGTTCCATGCATTCCATGGTGTCACTGCATGTATGGTGAGCAATGCCATCACGATCAATACGATGGCATTTATCCATTTTATGTTATGTGGTAATTCAGTTTTTGTCATTGATTTCAATTATCTCGAGTTTTTTCGGTCAGTATACGGATCATGAAGGGTTCAGTTTCCTTTTACCCGAAAGGATCTCTGATTTCATACGTAAATATAATAATTTTTACCGCCATATTGGTGATCTTCGATAATTTCTCATGTAATGCCGTGTTCACATTACCGCACCATCAGCATGACAACGATCGACCAATCACTGATCCCGTGTTTGTTTTTTGCGCGTACTTTAAAATATACATATTTGCCAGGCTCGAAGCCGCCGGCATAGCTTCGGAAAGAGCGGCTAGTTGTCTGGATATCTCCCCAAATTGGATTTCCGTTCTTATCTAGTGTCGAAGCAAAGCAGTAATCGTATAACATATCCCGTCCTACGGGTTTAAAACCAAACGCGACTTCGCCACTCCCTCTGCCATCCAAAAGATAGGGGCCTTCGGGTGTGGCTGGAAGATGTCCTTTGCGTTTTTTTTCCAGAACTGGAAAACCGGAGCTATGTAACTTCACTAGATCGCCATCGCTGACCATGTTGATGTAAAAAACCAATTTCTGTAACTGTGCCGCCAATCTACGTTTACTTTCCCGCTTAGCCGAGTTATGGATGAGACCGCCGCCTTTTGCCTGCAGCACTTTGTCGTAATAGTCTGCATAAGATTCTTCCAGTTCCGCCAACGAAGGAGTTGGATTCGTGAAATAAGGGGAATCTTTCAGGCATCTGATGATCCGCAATGCAGCTACAACCAGCGCATCGTCCGCATACCGGATAAATCCTGCTTTAGCTCTTATATACTTCATACCGTTACCTATCGTGATTTAGTAAATTCATATATGTTGTGGCGTTATAGCGAAATAAAATGCTGAAAAGCATATCGTAAAGATAATAAACGTTATTGATAACGCAGCGATACCAATAACAAATTGACTCGGCAAAGAAGATGCAACGCAGCTCTTGAACCATTGAAAGGTAGAAGAATCCTATTCTGTTGTGCACTCGATGTGCTAGTATAAAGATCGTCCATGAATCAGCGGGTTCCCTAATGGTTCGGGTTTCAGTCAAGCTACGTTGACGTTAAAGGCGTTTGGGTTGGCGGATATGTTACGTAACATGCTTTTAAAGAAATTTACCCTGAAAACACTTCCAACAAGGATGCGTATTTTTTAAGTATAGTGAAGTTATATCCTCAAATAGTTGGGTTATAAAGTGGTGGTGTTTTCTTTGTTTGTTATTGTTTTTAACCAAAAAAGTAATATAGTTGCATTTGTATCAATGGTACAGCGACAATGTGGAGTTGTCAGTGCACGATAATGATTTTTGTGCCGATCAGAGCAAGTTAATTCATATCACGGAAACGTTGGTTAGGAATTCAATCGTAAATAATATAATCTAAAGTTAAATGTAGTTGACCGGAGTGCAGTACTGGACACTACTAATGGTAACAGCGATGGCCTGAAACTATCCTGGATGATCAGAAGACGGTTTGTGATTTCTTATTACTTTTTTATAAAATTCAGTTAATCAGGGACTATAGCTCGATCATTGTTTTCGATGAGCGTAGACTAAATACAAACTAGCTGGAAAGAGGTATGGTTTAAGCTCGAAGTGTTTAGGTTTAGGATCATGTTACGTAACGATATAAGAGCACCAAATATTCAATAATAGGCTAGTGGTGAGGAGATAGGTTGCCGTATATATTTGGTGCTCTTTGGCCGGTAGTTCTATATACCAGTGATTTGATTGATTTGACTATGCCATTAGAATACCGAAAAATTAGATAAGATATTGTGAAAATCTTCTTTTTCGATATCTCTGAATTCGTTGTTGAAATGGTTGTATAGGTAGCAGCTGTTGCCGTAATTTAATAGAGTTGATTCGTCACTATAATTGGTTTGATAAAATAACCAAACACTATAAACTGTAATTCCTATGTTTTTGAAATGGTATATAATACCCGTTTCTTCATAAGTTTGCAGGATACTTTCTTTTTCATCTTCCGGATGCGGCTCTATTTCGAGAAGCGAATGTTCCTCTTCCCAATCGGCAATCTGTTGGAATAGAAATTCTGCATCTGACCGGTTAAAGAAACGTTTTTCGAATCCGAGGTTTTCACGGTTTTTAGGAATGTCTATAGTCTCGGTTAATGCTGGCGGTATAGGATTATTTAGAAGGTATTCCGCAATAGCTATCCTTTTCGATTCCTCCTTCTCTCGGTGTCTTTTCTCAAAAAATTCTTCTATTGATAGATTTTCAGCTTCCATCTGATCCAGATATTTTTTTTTCAATCTTAATTTTGGGTCTTCGTTTTTTTTCATGATTTATAATATGGGTTTATTTATATATTGACTATACAATCATTATAATTGATTTTTTAAGATACGAATTATGATTCTTAAATAAAAGAATTTTCTTACTTTCCCAATGTCTAGAACGAATAATTTGAGTGGAGTGAAATCTTCGTAGGCTTTTAATGGTATTGCGGGTTTGGTGATATTATGAACTTGATGAGTCAATTCACAATCTTTGAGTCATGTTAAAAGCTGATTTTTAAGTTGCTTTTAATGAACTTTATATACAAAAACATGTTCGACTTTTTGTGGTTTAAATTAGAAGAGGGCGTCTCAAAAGGTCTTATCAAAGCGTGAAAACGTCATTTCGACCAAAGGGAGAACCGAGCCTGCGAGCTCGCCGTAGGCAAATCTAACGACATATATAAAGTTCTTAAAATCAGATAAACTTTAATTATTCATGCTTTTAGATTTATCTTCGATGAGCCCTTCGGGGTTCTCCTCGTTCCTCGTCGAAATGACGACATAGTTTACTTTTGAGACAGCCACTCTAATTTAACTATTGATATCCCAATAACTTCATGACTTGTTTCGAATTTTGTTCCTCGCCAAATACTTCGTAATTGAAGGTCTCATCGCGATTACGACGGATCAATACATGCTTCGGTGAAGGAAGCAGGCAATGGTGTATCCCGCCGTATCCACTCAATACGTCCTGATAGGCGCCTGTATGGAAGAAGCCTAAATACTGTAGTTTACGCGTCTTCGGCATAAAGACAGAGCTGGTATGTGCCTCCTGGTTATAATAATCCTGCCCGTCGCAGGTAATCCCCCCCAAATTCACCCGTTCGTATTCCGAATCCCAATTATTAATGGGTAGGAGGATATATTTTTGGTTCAAAGCCCATACATCAGGTAGGTTGGTGATAAATGATCCGTCGATCATAAACCATTTTTCCCGGTCATTCTGTAATTTCCGACCCAGTACTTTATAGAGGATACCCGAAGCTTCAGCCACAGTGTATTTTCCAAATTCGGTAATAATATCGGGTTCAATTACCTCATGGTGTGCACAGATCTGCTTGATGCGGTTCACGATTTCATTCACCATGTATTCGTAATCGAAATCATGTACCAAGGAGTCTTTAAACGGCATGCCGCCACCGATATCCAGGGTGTCTAGATCGGGGTTGATCTTTTTAAATTTACAGTATAAGGTCACGTATTTCTCCAATTCGTTCCAGTAATAGGGGGTATCGGAGATCCCTGAATTGATGAAAAAGTGTAATAACTTAACCTTAAAATTTGGATTATCTACGATCTTGTTGTTATAGAAGTCAATCACATCTTCCATACGAATTCCTAAACGGGAGGTGTAGAATTGTGAATCAGGTTGTTCCTCCGCCGCGATACGAATACCCAGGGAACAGGGGTCGTCAAGCTCGATCTCATCATCATACAGATTGAATTCTTCTTTGTTGTCCAACACAGGGATAATATTTTTGAAGCCATCATGTATCATATCAATGATATATTGCTTGTACTGATAGGTTTTAAAACCGTTACAAATAACGGTGATATCCTTAGTAACTTTCCCTTGGCGCTCCAAAGAATCGATCATGGGCATATCAAATGCAGAGGATGTCTCCAAGTGGATGTCATTCTTCAACGCCTCTTCTACAATATGCTTGAAATGTGAGGATTTTGTACAGTAACAATATTTATAGGATCCGCGGTAATCGTGTTTCAGGATCGCGGTTTGAAACAAGATCTTCGCCTGTTGGATCTTTTTGCTGACAATGGGTAAATACGTAAAACGTAATGGCGTGCCATACGTTTCTATCATCTCCATCAAATTCAGGTCGTGGAAGTACAATTCGTCGTCGATAATTTCGAATCCGTCTTGCGGAAAACCAACACTTAGGTCAAGAAATTCCTGATAGCTCTGCATTTTTTATTATTTTTGGCAAAGATATACTTTCAGGATGAATACCTAAACACTTAGGTTGATAAATTTCTCATTCATTATCAGAGAGTTGTAAAAATTACGAAATAATTACATGGCTACTTCCATTCAACAGACGCTCATCGAACAGACCGTTCGGGCTGTAAAAGAACTTTATAACGCGGAAATTCCGGCTTCACAGATTACTTTGCAGGAGACACGCAAGGAATTTGAGGGGCAGATCACCATTGTAACGTTTCCTGTTACCCGCTTTTCAAAAAAATCCCCGGAACAGACTGGAACGGAGATCGGTGAATATTTGCAGGGAAATATTGCAGAAATTGCTGGCTTTAATATTATTAAAGGTTTTTTGAATATCAGCTTCGCCGACCGTTATTGGATCGATTTATTGAACAATACCTTGCTCAGGGCTGATTATGGTCAATTTCCGTCGAACGGGAAACGTTTGATGGTGGAGTATTCTTCTCCGAACACCAATAAGCCCCTGCACTTGGGACACATCCGCAACAACCTATTAGGTTATGCTGTAGCGGAGATACTGAAGGCCTACGGTTATGATGTGGTAAAAGCTAACTTAGTGAACGATCGCGGGATCCACATCTGTAAATCCATGCTGGCATGGCAGAAGTTCGGCCATGGAGAGACCCCGGAATCGGCTAACCTTAAAGGAGATCACCTGGTCGGAAAATATTATGTGATATTTGATAAGGAATACAAAAAGGAGATAGAAGGGTTGGTGGTTGCAGGACTAACGGAGGAAGAGGCGAAGAAAAACGCACCGTTGATCAAAGAAGCGCAGGCGATGCTTCAAAAATGGGAAGCCGGTGATGAAGAGGTGATCGCACTGTGGAAGACGATGAATACCTGGGTTTATGCAGGTTTCGAAAAGACATACAAGCAGCTCGGGGTTGATTTTGATAAATATTATTACGAATCGAATACCTATTTGCTGGGTAAAGATATCATTCAAGAAGGCTTGGATTCGGGCGTTTTCTTTAAAAAAGAAGATAATTCGGTATGGATCGATTTAAGTGATGAAGGTTTGGATCAGAAGTTGGTACTCCGCGGTGATGGTACTTCGGTATACATTACACAAGACTTGGGAACCGCTCAGCTTAAGTATGACGAATTTGGTATGAATGAGTCTATTTATGTAGTCGGAAATGAACAGGATTATCATTTCAAGGTATTGTTTCTGATCTTAAAAAAACTAGGTAAGTCCTGGGCGGAAGGTTTGTTTCATTTGTCGTATGGGATGGTGGATCTTCCGTCGGGAAAAATGAAATCCCGGGAAGGAACAGTTGTGGATGCGGATGATCTAATGGCGGAAATGATCGAAACGGCACAGACCCGTACCGAAGAATTGGGGAAGACCGAAGGACTGACGGAAGAAGCCAAAGCGGAATTGTATAATACCATTGGTATGGGGGCATTGAAATATTTCTTGCTAAAGGTGGATCCTAAAAAAAGATTGTTGTTTGATCCAAATGAATCGGTGGATTTTCAAGGACATACTGGTCCGTTTATTCAGTATACCCATGCGCGTATTAAATCGGTATTGCGCAAGGCAGCATATGCTTCGGGTTCTTCTGTGGTGCCTCCCGCATTATCCGTTTTTGAACGAGATCTGATTCAGTCGTTGGCCAATTATCCAACTATCATTGAAGCATCTGCGCAAGAATTTAGTCCGGCACAGCTGGCAAATTATGTGTACGACGTGGCTAAATTGTATAATAAGTTTTATCACGAAGAGACGATTTTGAAAGCAGAAGATCCAGATGTTAAAGCATTTCGCCTAAACCTGTCCGCTACTGCGGCTAAGGTTATATCGGAGAGTATGCGGATGTTAGGGATCGCCGTTCCGGAACAGATGTAGAGCGAAGCGAATCAGCAAATTTGCAAATCTGCGAATACGCAAATCAGCGAAAAAAGTTGTAAACGATGAACAAAATCAAAGTAGGACTAATCGGATTTTCTATTGGAGGACATGTATTTCATGCTCCTTTTATCAATGGGAATCCCGATTTGGAATTATATAAAGTAACAGCACGGAAACCCGAGCAACAGTTGCTACTGGCCGAGCGGTATCCCGAAGCCATTGGTGTTTTGTCTGCAGAGGAAATTATTGCCGATCCTGAAGTGGACCTGGTCGTCGTAGCAACGTCGAACGATGTGCATTTTTCGTTAGCGAAAAGCGCATTGGAAGCCGGTAAACATGTGGTTGTCGAAAAACCTTTTACCAACACCACAATGGAAGCAGACGAGCTGATTGTACTCGCACAGTCGAAAGGACTGCTGCTGTCTGTGCACCACAACGCTCGTTTTCATTCGGATTTTAAGACGGTTAAAAAGGTTGTTTCTTCAGGCCGTTTAGGTAGACTGGTCAACTACGAAGCACGGTATGACCGCTTTCGGAACTTCCTTCGACCGGGCGCATGGCGCGAGGAAGACCTACCTGGCTCTGGGATCCATTATGACTTAGGCGCACACCTGATTGATCAGGCATTACAGTTATTCGGACAACCTGAGACGGTATTTGCTGACCTAAGAGTACAGCGTGACGGTGCAAAGGCCATTGATGATTTTGAACTTATCCTGTCTTATCCTCGCTTGAAGGTTTCCCTCAAAGGGCAAATGCTGGCAAAAGCAGCAACTCCGCGGTATAGCCTGTTTGGCATGAATGGGACATTCATCAAAGAAGGAGTCGATCCGCAGGAAGCACTCCTTCGGGATGGTGCTATGCCGCATCGTATTGGTAATTGGGGACAGGAAGATGAAACGTCATTCGGAAAGTTGTCTTTGCTTGAAAACGGTGCAGAGGTAGCAGAGTTGGTGCCGAGTGAAGTGGGATCTGGTCAGGATTTTTATGCGAATATTGCTGCCGTTTTAAACGGAGAAGAAGAGCTTTTGGTAAAACCTGAACAGGCACGTGATGTCATCCGCATCCTGGAGCTGGCAGAACGATCGGCAGTTGAGCAACGAATCATTTCGCTGAAAGGGGAGTTGATTTCCTAGGGTATATCAGGATCTGCTGTTAGGTTGGAAAGCATGCTCTTTTCTCGTCATCCCGATTGAAGCGTAGCGGAAGAGAGGGCAAAAAATTTACGACGTGGTAGCCTAAAAAGTAAACTATGTCGTCACTGCGAGGAGGAACGACGCGGCAGTCTTTGGCAAGATGAATAAGATCGCTTCTTCACTGTGCTCATCGTGATGACGAGTTAGTAGTACAAGTTTCGTCACTGCGAAGAGGAACGACGCGGCAGTCTTTGGCAAGATGAATTAGATAGCTTCTTCACTGTGCTCATCGTGATGGCGAGTTAGTAGTACAAGTTTCGTCACTGCGAGGAGGAACGACGCGGCAGTCTTTGGTTAATAGTGAATAAGATCGCTTTTCGCTGTGCTCATCGCGATGACAAGTTAGTAGTACAAGTTTCGTCACTGCGAGGAGGAACGACGCGGCAGTCTTTGGCAAGATGAATAAGATCGCTTCTTCGCTGTGCTCATCGCGATGACGATAGAAAAAAATAAAATATACTTTGGAAAACTACGACGCAATTATTATAGGAGCAGGGGCCTGCGGACTCATGTGCGCTGCACAAGCGGGCCTGTTGGGGAAAAAGACACTCCTGCTGGAACGCAATGACAAACCGGGCGCCAAGATTTTGATCTCGGGTGGTGGTCGCTGCAATTTCACTAACCTATATACTTCCGTCGATAATTTCGTGTCGGAAAATCCACAATTTTTAAACGCTGTTTTTGCACAGTGGACAGTAGGGGATACCGTACGTTTTTTTGAAGATTTCGGAAACATAAAGGGGGAAGAGAAAACCTTGGGGCAGCTTTTTCCGACAACCAACAAGGCCAGGGATATTGTCGCCGTATTTACAAAACTGCTTTACGATACAGGACAGGATCTCTGGTTGAACACCCTTGTGAAGTCGGTTGAACAGTCGGGAGACGGATATTCTGTTACCATCGAAAGGGCCAATAAAGAGCAGGTGCTCCATGCCAAAAAGGTCGTCCTTGCTTCTGGAGGGTTGCCCGTCGCTAAATTGGGGGCTTCAGATTTTGCTTTGCGCACGGCCCGAAAATTGGGTATGCAGGTGGTAGGTACTGCTCCGGCTTTGGTACCGCTTACTATTACGGGTAAAGATGCGGAATGGTATGCTTCCTTATCAGGAAATTCGGTATTTGCACGGGTATATAATGATCGTATTTCTTTTGAGGAGAATATTCTTTTTACGCATTGGGGACTGAGTGGTCCCGCTATTTTGCAGATTTCGTCGTACTGGCGCGCAGGGGAGGTCTTTACGATCGACTTGTTACCGCAATTTAAATTGGAAACGTTAATCAAACAGGAGCGTGATCTGGGAGGGAAGCGAACGATAGGGCAGCTGTTAAACGATTATTTTACAAAGAAGATGGTGGAAGCTTTAGCTAAGTTTTTACCCATCGATACGAAGATTGCTTCGCTTGGCAAAGCGGATTCAAAACGTATCGTCGAAACCATACATGGCTTTCAGGTAAAACCGGCAGGTGATAAAGGGTACGACAAAGCGGAGGTGATGCGAGGAGGTGTCTCTACGGACGAGTTGAAACCTAAAACACTCGAAACGAAAAACTTTCCTGGTCTCTACGTTGGCGGAGAAGCGGTAGATGTCACCGGTTGGTTGGGGGGCTATAACTTCCAATGGGCCTGGGCGGCGGGGTTTGCTATTGCACAGGATCTTTAGGGCGTTAAAGCTTTCTGTCGTTTACCTCTTCAATTCTTAAATATAGTATACTTTATTGTGCGTCCATCTGCTCTTATTTGCATTTTTAAGTTATTTTAATACACTTTAATGTATTTGTAATCAGATTGGTGAATATATTTTAAACTGCTTTAATTCATTTTAATTCAAGTCAGAAACTCAATGAAAATCTAAAAAAATGTGCAGAAATATTGGACTGGGATGAACGAGTCGTACTAATGAGGTATCGTGGTGCTAGACCTATAAGAAAGGAATTTCGTCGTTATGAATTGATCACAGGCCATGTCGCGCGAAAAACGTTTATTTCCGTCTCGCTGGAACTTGGTATTCATGAACGGGCCGTGAAAAACATTGGTAACCACAAAGGCGAGCGCAGTTTCAGACGATATGTAAAATTAGAGGGTAGCTATTTATCCAAAGAAATGACAAAGTGGAACAAACGTGCTTAATGCACCATCCGCCTTTATTCTATTTCAAATAATGTGGCTACTGTCTTTAGGGGAAGAAACATGCGCTTGGAGTCTTTCAATTGGATAAAACCAAATTTGGCGTAAAACTTTTCGGCAGATTCATTGATCGGGTCTACGATAACGGCATGATTACCAACGAGGGCACTTATCTCAATAATACGCTTTAGTGCATCAATTAATAAGATTTGCCCTAATTTGTTGCCTTGATAGTCCACGTGAATAGCAAGACGGCCGATGATCACAACTGGAATTTCAGCGTATTTTAATGAACTCTTAAGATCGTCAGGAATATCGTTCAGATCAACACTGCCAGAGGATAGCGTAAAGTAGGCAATTACATTTGCATCCTCATCGTCTAGGACGTAGCAAACAGACAATTTGCGTTTCACATCTTGGCTAACGTAATGTTTAATGTAGTTATCGAGCTCGAGAACACCACAAGAAAAACCTTTGCGGTTATGCCTTTTTTCTAAAACCTTTAAGGTCATTGGATGATAAGTTGGAAAATTGATTGTAATCTTTTAATGCTGTCTTTAGTGCTTTATTTGGTGCTGGTGGGTTTAGTAAGGTTTCGACAAAAAGAACCTTGTCGTCCATAGATTTTAGGATTTTGGTTTCCTCTTCTATGATACGAGTAGCTTCATTTTTTGCCAAAGTCACGATAAACTCTGACACTGTCTTAAAACCACTGATTTCAGCGGCATACTTTATAAGCTCTTTATGTTCCTTGCTGATGCGTACATCAATCCTGTCATTTACTAAGGTAGCCATAACTCTATCAATTAATTATACAAATGTACGTTATTTTTACGTACATTTAAAACAGTAACTCATTTGAAAGTCAAAGAAAGTAGGAAAACAGCATATTCTGTATAATTATTATAGTGATCTTGTCGAGGAACGATCATAATGTAGCAAAACTAACTTAGTACCTACTAAATAGAGTATTTTTACTGTAAAGTACCATAATATTGATAAATTACCTTGATCTCCCTCTATTATTCTTATTTTCGTGAACGTCGTGAATTGTTCCATATTGAATATCCTGAATTGTGGGTTTTACATATTATTCCTCTTTCAAGCCAGCCGCTTTTATGATGCTTTCGGGAATATTGGTATTTAAAAGTCTGTTGCCGTCATCAGACCAAGAGAACAGCCCGCTGAGGCTAAAAAAGCCCTTTGTTACAATCTGTAACAAATAATTTACTTCTTTTGTAATGCTAAATTAGCAGCAAACCGGCTATTTAGTTATTTCTATTTATGCTTAGCTATCAATGGGTTAAAAGATCTTGTTTTAAGATGCTCATACTATTGGTGTTTTTTGTTACCATCCTATTTAATCAATAAAAAAATATAATTTTTTTTTGTTAGAATATGTTTTTAGTTTTACCTCGGATGTAGCGCGATATATTCAAGGAATAAATGAGCCTACTGTCCTTATGAAAAACAATATTTATTAACCGGAGTAATTTTTTTAATCCATTTTTAAACATTATAAAGTCTGCAATTGCTGGCTTGTAAGTTTTAAGTACAGTTACACCTTTTTTTCGAATTGAAAGAGGTTAAGTATGAATATTTAAGAAATATTTGTAGCGTGTACTGCTATGTATTAAAGAATATTAACTTATCGAACAATTCAAGGAATAGTTTTTTCTGTGTAATAGTATGAAGAGCCTGCTTAAATATATTCTGACCTGCACTTTCGTGCTGATGGTGTACCTCGTTACGGCGCAGCAAAAGCTAGGGGATGGAACGGTATCCGCAACTTATAGGGTTAACCCAGCAGCCTTGTTGGAATTGGAAAGTAGCGCGCGGGGACTGTTGCACGTGCGTGTTGCATTAACATCGACCACCTTAGCTGCACCTTTGTCGACGCATGTCGCGGGAATGATGGTATATAATACCGCTCAGCAGAATGACGTCGTACCCGGGATCTATTACAATGATGGTACAAGGTGGGTCTTGGCACGTGGTGGCGAACAATTAGATATCCGTTATGATGCCACGACTTATCAGTTGACCATTATACGAGCCGGCGGACAAACAGAAGTGATTGATTTCTTGGCCATCTTTCGGAGTCTTGCCTTGAAGGAGGTTGTTACCGAACTCCGTAAAAAGGGTGGAGGACGGTTTACCTACTTTAATGAAGGACAGTATCTTCCCGATGGATCATTAAGACCGGATGCGGTTGGTGTCGATATTGATATCCCCGGCGAGGTGATCCAAGAATTTGAAACTGTTTTGAATGATAACGGTGTACAAAATCTGTTGCTGCAGTTTATACAAAATCAAATCGGTCATGTGCAGTTTGACGGCGAGCAGTTTATCTATGTCGATGTTAATGGTGTGAAGCAGTATCTGAAAGTGGTGGATATGGTGCGGGATAACCAGTTGCTGACGCATGTGCAGGGAACAGGGCCGGTGCGGGTGACTTCGGCTGTTAACGCGACGAATATGAGGCAAACGGATTATATAGTGGACGTAGACTTTTCGCAGTTAAACCCCATATTGACCACGGCTTCCCATGTACCCAACCTGCGGGAAGCCTTTACGGAGCAGGGGATGGATATCAGTTACGCGGCGGAGATCAGTGTAGTAGTTAATACACAGGGGGGCAGGGTTGAAATAACATTGCCGGAAGCAGGTGCGAACCGCGGTCGAAAAGTGACGATCAAAAAATTTGATGCCTCGGGTAATCTCGTGACTGTGAAAGCAACAGCCGGCGAGCGTGTGGAAGGGTTATCACAGATTAGTGGATTTACACCTTATCAGGGCTGGGTGTTCCAGTCTAACGGCACCGAGTGGGTCATTATCAGTAGAATTTAATACAAGCAATACATAAAATAATAACATCAATTTTTTAATAAACATTATTAACTATGAAAAGTAAATTTTTGAAATTAGCGGGATTAGCAGCGGCTGCTCTTTTCTGCACCATCGAGGCAAATGCACAGGTGGGTATTGGGACACCGACGCCGGCGGATGCAGCGCAATTAGAAATTTTTGCCGACAACAAGGGTATTTTGATACCACGAGTTGAGCTTGCATCAACGACAGATGGAGTAGCGGTTGAAGGAACGGAAATAGAGAGTTTATTGGTTTACAATACCGGAACAAGTGATCCTGCAGCTGTGGCAGATGAAAAAGAGCGCGTGTATCCTGGTTTTTACTATTGGGTACCAGCTACTGTAACGGCTCCTGTTGTTGCAGCTCACTGGGAGAGAATTGTTAATCAAGCGCAGTTGGATGAGGTGATTAATAATTTGAACGCAGATACAGAGAAAATAAAAGCGTTGTTAAATGTTGCTTTTCCTTCAAATAACTTAGGTGATCCAGCTGTAGATGATGGTGTGTTAGGTAATGGGAAGGAATCAGGTGGCGGACTTGTCTATACGCCAGGAACGCCTGCATCGGGCTCAGATCCTGCAATACCCGCGTCATTCAAATTCGTTTATTTTGACGCAGCAACTTCAACTTACATAACAGAACCTGTTAATATAAACGAATTGAAAATTATACTTGGGGATGTAATTACTTCTGGTGGTGATTCTGTGTTTACAGGGGACACCTATGTAGTTGGGGGTATAACGCATTATATTTATAGAGGAGAGTTCGAAACAACTATAACTGCAAATTCCGCGGTGACAACTGGTGTTACTTTAGATAAAGTAGTTGCTGCCGATGGGATTTTGTCTGCTTCCTTGCGTTATAATGGAGGTATGACAGCGTCATTAACAGATTTGACAGTGGCTTCAGATAATTTGGTCGTCGGTTTTAATGTTGGTGTTGGGAAAATGTATTCGGTTTTGGGAACATCAGATATTTCAGCAAAAGTAATCGTTGAGTTTGCTTCCTCTGTAGCACCTGACGGATTGTAAAAATCCGAGAGACAAAAAACTTGTAGTGACCCTGTAAAATGAAGAAGAGCATATTCACCATATTGATGTTGTGTATTGGAATAGCAATACAGGCACAGGTAAAAATTGGGGGTACCGATGGTACTCCTAATACTAATGCTATGTTAGAGGTTGAGTCTGCAAGCAAGGGGTTTTTATTGCCACGGTTGAGTTTGGTAGCGACTACTAACCCCGCACCTTTACAAGCTCATGTAGCGGGTATGATTGTTTATAATACAGCTGCCACAAATGATGTCACGCCGGGGCTTTACCAAAATGACGGTACGAAGTGGACGAAGTTGGTGAGTCAGGACTACGGCGCAGTGAAGTTTTTCTATATGCCTTCGATTGTGTTCAATACCACAAATAGTGCTACAGCGCAAAAAAGAAATCTTTATGAAGAATATAAAGCACAATTTACAAATAAGGTATTTAATGCGGATCCGGTTACAGGAGGAACCATTGGTATGGACGTTAGACCTACGTTTGTAAAAAGTACCGATGCTCCTGATGAAATACCTAATGTGCCTGCTGCTACTGATTTGTATTATTATGTTACCGATTATGACCATACGGCGCTTGCAAATCTAAGTATTGATGCAAATGGTGTTCTGACGTATGATGTGATTGGTACGGGGACAGATTACTCTTTTGTAAATATTGTTTTTGTCGTTAAATAGGAGGAGAAACGTGAAGGTAAAAGATAGAAGCTTAGGTTGGGCTGGAAGGTTTGTTCTGTTTTTTCTTTTGCTGCTTGGATTGGGGAAAGAAGATGTGTGCGGACAGGTAAAAGAGTATGCTTCCTCTAATTCAAGGGGGATACGCGCTTGGAGACAAATATTGGGAGGTGCGGGTGAAGTTAGTAATCCTCCTAGTAGTATTGCTAGTGTTGTAACTTCGGGAGTAATTGGCCAAAATTTTAAAGCTGATTTGAAAGCAACAACAATGACAATACCTATTTTGAATATAGGAGCTAATGGTGAGGGATGGGTAGAGTTTACCTTTTCCGAAGGTATTTCTGCTAATACCCAAATTTATATACCTTTCGACTTGCCAACCAGCACTGGTGTGAATTTAGACCTTTTAAATCTAGTTGGAGGTTTATTGGGACTGGTGGAAAGCAATATAGTCAATGTTGCTGTTTATTCAGGTTCCAATGAAATTACTAGTGATGTACATAAGGATATATTAAAGGGGCTTGATAATAAATTTTATTTTCTAGTAAAATCGTCGACAGCTTTGAATAGAGTGAGGTTTAGATTGCGATTTCAAACAACACTGCTTGGTATTAATTTAGGGTCTAACTTGGCGTCCACTGTTTACGATGCATTTTATTACAGTGAAGTAACTGCTTGTTCACTTCCTTTGTCTACTGATTTAGGTCGCACTATGGGAATCTCCATCAATTTAGGGGATGTGGTGAAAAACCCATTATATGCTATTGATGTTAATACGTCAAGTTATTCAGAGATTTCCACTGGTGCTTTAGCTGTCACTGCATCTGCAGTTCAGAATATTTATTTTCCTGCTTTATCAGAAACCACTTCAACGCTGAAACTAAGGTTAGGTATCACTTCCAGTGGGTTAAATTTAGACCTGTTGGGCGCTTATAGAGTGCGAGTTTTTAATGGAAGCGTGCTGGTTCAATCTTTCACGCTACAGGCTGGATTGGTAAATGGACTTGATTTGGTTGGATTGTTAGGTAATGGAGGAGCGACTACTGTCTCTTTCCCTGTGACCAATGGAGCATATGATCGGGTAGAAATTGGTTTGAATACAACAGTGGGGCTTAATTTGGCGGCTTCAACTTTGCGGATATATAATGTAACGCGTAATAGTTTCGTTTGTCCTGAACCACCGCCGACAGCAGGTCTGTTAATTAATCCGGTGTGCGTAAATACAAATATTGTTTCATCGGAGTATGTTGACGACGCGGCATTTGCAACAGATGGCGACTTTGATAGCTATGCATCCATACGTTCAGGAACTGGTATTTTGTTGGGGCTTGGTGGTCAATCCGGACACTTAGAGGTAAAATTCGATCAGACGGTGCCGGTCGATAAAACAACCTATATTCGGATTGACTATGATGAAACTGTATTGAAGACCTTATTGTCGGGAAGTTTAGGAAATACTGTTGCAGGTTTGGTTAATGGACTATTGTTGGGAGAACATTATTTTGATGTTAAACTTACAAATGGAGGTACGAATATTCTAGATGTATCTAGTATAGATAGTTTTACTGCAGGAGCTGGAAAGGTTAGAATTGTACAAGATAAAGTAGGTCGGTATTATATCGCCATTAAAGCGGGTGTGCCATATACAAATATAAGAATTACGGATCACACAAATGCTGTTTTGGGTGTTCTCGCTCCAGATCAGTTTTTAAATGTGTATAGTATATGTTACGACGCAAGCAGCGAAATATGTGATCCCACTTTTTCCACTTCGTACGAAGGTACCGGTATTACATTAGATCTGCTTAATCTAGGAAGCAACGGCGTTCAAAATGCGGAACATGCTATAGATGACAATGAAAATACCTCATCTAAAATTAACTTAGGTGTCTTGGGAGTCGGCGCATCTATGTCTCAATTTATTTATTTCAATTCATTGAGTCCAAAAAACTCTTCTTTTAAAGTGAGATTGGCTATTGAAAGTAATGAAATATTAAATGTAGATTTACTAGGGGACTACGAATTCTTTGCTTATAATGGTTCAACAGAAGTCTATCGCAGGTCTTTAGCGGGTGGATTATTGAATGGAACAAATATTTTGTCATTGCTCGGAAATGGTGATACAGGAACTTTAACCTTTAGACCAAACAACGAATTTGATCGAATTGAAATCCGCGTGAATAGCGTGGTTGCAGTAAGTGCGCTGGGAGTGACTCTTCAAGTTTTTGACGTGAACCGTTATGGACCTCCTAATTCCGATTGTCCTGATCCAGATTTTGTAGCGCGAACCATCTCCAACCCTATGATCCGTAGCCGACTCAAAAGCAACTAAGCAAGCATGATGCGCATACAATACATAGCTATGGTGTTGATCGGTTGGATATTAACCGGGGGGCAAGGGTATGCGCAGTCGGATTATGTAGGTTCCTATGTTTCGGATAATTCCCGGCAATCTATGGAACCGGGTATGACAAATCTTATTTTCTCAGAAACATTGATTATCGATGCTGATGCCGATTGGGAGATCCACGGGACGGTAGAGATCTGGTCACGCTTTATTTATATACACCCAAGTGCCAAGTTACACGGTACAGGTCGTTTGGTGTTACATGATCCGGGGCAACATATTTATTACGATAATGTAGCAGCAGCAGCGACGTTGTTGGATGGAAATGGTAACCCGAATATCTCCCTTGCAATTGAACTGCGCAATACAAATAACCTGCTGCTTGCCGAGTTTCAACCCAATGGCTTTGAAGCGTACACTTCAAATGATCTTATCTTAAACGCATCGCTTGATCTGGCAGTAGATGGCGCCTGCGTTGAATTGAATGGTAATAAACTGGGCTTGGGTAAGGGTAGCAATATTTTACAACACTCTTCCCGTCGCATGATTATTACGGGCAATAAGGTGGAGTCCCAGTTATACATCCACACAGAAGCTAACCGTACAGCGGTGTTTCCTATCGGTATTGCAGAAGGGGATTATACCCCGGCTATCTTATCGCCCCAAAGAGAGGTGACACTATTTGTCTCTGTACAGGATTATTCCAATGCAAATGTAGTGCTGGATAGTAGGGTAGGGATGGATCGTGCGTGGTATATCTATTCCGATCGGCAAGTCAATACGGTTTACACATTACAGCACAATCAGCGTACAAATGGTATCCTCTACATTGATCAAGATGCGTCTATATGGCAATATACGGGCGGCGACAATTGGATTGCGCAGTCAACTGATCAGATAGAAGAAGGAATGCATGCGATGCAGCTACCGGTAGGTTTGTTGACGGATGCTTTTAAGAATTATTTCACTAAAGTTTCTATAGAAAAACGAGGGCCAGTGGCAGTGAATGATGCGGTCTCGGTAGAGATCGGAGAAGAAGTTCTTATCGCGGTCTTGGAAAATGATCAAGCAGGCAGCAGTCCGATTTTGTTGGACCGTATGCGTATTGTTGATCAGCCGCAATGGGGGATGGTTACCGTTCTGTCTACGGGTGAGATATTGTATGTGTCGACGGTCAATAGAATTGGGCAGGATAAGTTTGTTTACCTTATTGAAGACGAAAACGGACTGACATCGCAGGCGGAAGTGTGGGTAACCTTAGCGCCAAGACCGCTATTTATACCGAATGTCTTTACGCCTAATGGCGATGGTGTCAATGATTATTTTGAGATACGAGGTATCGAGGTGTATGATAGGGTGGAGTTGATTGTGGTGAATCGTTGGGGTAATGAAGTATTTAGATCCACAAATTACGATAATAAATGGGGTGGATCGAATTTAGAATCGGGAACCTATTATTATGTAATGACATTGGTGAGAGGGGGCAGGGAAACGGTTAGAAAGAGCTGGGTGTTGATTAAAAATGAATAATGGTTTATTACCGCGGTTAAAAAATAGGTAAAAGGTAGCTATTTAATATATAATGCGTAAGAACACGTAATTATATGCTGTAAAAAGAGAAAAATAAAGAGGTGGACATCAGGAGGACAAGGTAAGGTGTGATTATTTTGGTGTTGAATACATCCGCTCATTTTTTACTTTTTCGTTTTATTTATTGGAAATATTGCTGATCGTTTCGTAGTCGTACGCGTAAAAATGAATTTTGTTCCATTTTTGGTGAATAATATATGGAAATATTGATGTTGAAACACATGTTTTTTTGTAGTTGTAAATTTACTCTCTATGCTTGTGTTTTTCGAATTATGAAAAAAAAGCAATCCTAAAAGTGATAAAAGTGATGTTCGTTCCATTTTTATAAAATATATTTAATCGATTTTTTATTATATATCAGTAAGCAATCGATTGTATTTCTTTTAAAGATATTTTAAGTGTTAAATAGTGTTAAATTTAAAATTTATTTAATCACTGATATTGTATTTTATCTTCTAAGTTTCATGAATTTCTAATATTATATTCCTATTAATTTTTATAAAAAAATTTTTTTATTACATTATTTCTTCGTTAGATTTGTAATGAGTCAGGGCTATCCCTGACCATGTTATGAAAAACATACTATTAATCTCAGTGTCCAAGCTATTTGGTATCTGATATTAACTTATACTACTTACTATCTATGAAAAACATTAACACTGTGGACCTTCAACCGGGGACGCTGTCCCCGGTTCGGTATGTTCTATTGTTTATCTTGCTGATTTTGGGGATCACAAGTTACGGACAGACGAAAGAGTATGCTACTGTCACTCCAAGTAGTGGAGCTATAGCTGTTGGACTTCTTGGAACCGGTAGCTCGGGGGTTGATAATGCTGGAAATGCGGCGAACAGTTCTGAGGCTAACTTTGCTACAATCACGTCAACGAGAATTGTGGCAGGACTGCTTGGGTCAGGAGATGGCTGGCTACAGTTGAAGTTTGAAAATAATTTACAGCCGAATGACTGGGTTTATATCCGGTATTCGGGAATTAATCAGACTGGTTTAACATTGGGATTGGGCTCCTTACTTGGGGCTCCTTCTAATTTTATACAGGCCACACTGTATAAAAATGCAACTGCAAACGCAGGGAGTTCTGGACATGGGACTGCTTTAGGGGGCAGTACCAATGTTAAATTTGTTACAGGTAATGACGGACTTACCTATATCGCTGTTCAATCACCCGGTAATGCGGAAGCTTTTAATTCGGTTAGAATTAGATTGACGTTTGGATCTGACGTAAATGTAGCAGCTGCCAGGACAATAGATATTCATTATGCTTATGCATTATCGAATATACCGGACTGTGCGCCAGTGGCATTTGCAGGAGATGGAGAAGCAAGCGGCGTAGGTTTGAACTTGGGGAGTTTGTTGGGGGCAAGCAATCGCATTGTGGAAAACCCATCTTACGTAATTGACAACAATACATCAAATTATTCCGTTTTAAAATCCAGTTTATTATCTGTTGCTGGAACGTTCTCCCAGAGTTTTTATTTCCCGTCTTCATCAGAGGCAAATTCGGTTCTAAAAGTACGGTTGCAATTGAGCTCGGCCATAGCCAATGTTAGTTTGCTGGGGGGCTATTATATCCGCGCTTATAATGGAACGAATCCGACGCCTGTTTTAAACCAGCAAATTCAAGGCGGTCTAATCAATGGATTGGATTTGTTGGGTGCACTGAATTCGGGCGGTATCCTAACGGTTCCGCTGAATGTGGGCCAACCGTTTGATCGGGTAGAGGTTGTATTGGAGAATACACTAGGTGTTAGCATAGGTGCAGATTTGCGTATTTACGGCGTAACGCGTTCAAGTGGACCTTGTCCTGAACCACCTCCGACAGCAAATCCGCTTTTCGATCCGATGTGCGCGAATACAACGGTTGTTTCTTCGTTAAATGCGGATGATCCACAGTTTGCAACCGACGATAATTTTGATAGTTATGCTACGATACGCTCTGACGCCGGAATCCTTGTTGGTTTAGGAAGTAGAGCTGGTCATCTGGAAGTGAATTTTCCATCTGAAGTTCCTGCAGGTAAAACAACCTATATCCGTATTGATTATGATGAGGATGTACTGAATTCATTATTAGCAGGTAGTCTTGGTGATGTTGTAGGTGGGTTGGTAAATGGTTTGGTACTGGGAAATCATTTCTTCGAGGTACAATTGAAGAATGGTGCTGCTGAAAATCTAAATACCTCAAGTGCGAATCTCTTTTCATCGTCAAATGGTCAGGTAAAAATTGTACAGGACAAAGCTGGAAGATTCTATATTGCGGTCAAAGCAGACCAGCCGTTTACGAATATCAGATTAACGGATCGTACAACGTCCGTTGTTGGCTTGTTATCTGCTGATAAATACTTAAATGTCTACAACGTATGTTACGATGCAAGTGATGAAATATGTGATCCTGCATTTTCTACTTCTTATGAAGGAAGTGGTATTACATTAGGGGTATTGCAACTGGGCAAAACTGGGGTGGTAAATCCTGAACGGGCGATTGACGATGATGAAAATACATTTTCGGAGATCAATCTGGGCCTTCTGAGTGTTGCGGGATCGATGTCGCAATACATCCACTTTAATTCCTTAAGTGATGCCCAATCGGTTTTCAAAATAAAATTGGCGGTCAAAGCAAGTCAAACGCTAAATGTTGACTTACTTGGCGCCTACGAAATAATTGCCTATAATGGTAATACAGAAGTTTACCACAGATCTTTAGGCGGTGGACTATTAAATGGTACGAATGTACTGGGACTGCTGGAAACAGGTAATCCGGGTATATTAACCTTCGCTCCCGGAAAAGCATTCGATCGTATTGAAATACGTGTCAATTCGCTACTAAACGTAAGCGCTTTCGAATCTGTAGTTGAGGTTTACGACGTGAAACGTTTTGGCCCTACAGGTTCTGGATGTGAAGACCCGGATTTTGTATTGCCAACTGCGACGCCTACACCTTTTGAAATTCCATCTTGTGAGGCTACCGTCGTAGCATGGGAACATGCCGATTACGCTTATCTTGCTGCAGATGGTAACAATGAATCATTTGCTACCTTAACGGCAAGTAGTGGTACATTGCTAGGTATGGGAGCATATAGCGGTTTCTTAGAATATGAGTTCCCAACCGTTATTCCTGCGAATAAAACAACTTATGTACGTATTGACATGGAGGATAATTTATTGCCTCGCTTGTTGAGCGGTACATTAGGAAATTTGGTGAATACGGTAGGAGGCCTACTATTGGGTGACCATTATTTTTCGATTGAAGCAAAAACGGCACAGACGGGTGGTACTACCGTATTAGCGGGATCTAGCCAAGCAGCCTTTGTGGATGTAACGGGCGGTGATCTTCGTATCGTACAGGATAATATAGGTAGATACTATATTGCGATCACACCGAATGCGGATTACAAAAACATCCGTATTACGGAACACTTCCCTTCTCTAGTTGGCTTGACGCAAGATGTAGCTTCGATGAAGATCTTTGAAGCGTGTATGGAGATCGGTACAGACAACTGTCTGCCAGGTCAATTTACGTCGTTTGACCAATCTGGACTTTCACTCGGTTTATTGAATGGTGCGGGTGTTCAGAATGCAGATCATGCAATCAGTCTTAACTCTTCCGATTATTCTGAAATCAGTACGGGTACGGTGGCAGTAGCGGCGCAAGTATCTCAACGTATTTACTTCAACAAGCTTTCTGCAGCTGGTGATACGCTGAACGTACGTTTGCAACTAGATCCGTCGAGCTTGGCTACGGTAGATTTATTAGGAAGCTATAGCATTGTAACATACAATGGAAGTGTAATAGGGGAAACGTTTACGTTGCAAGACGGGCTGATTAATAACCTAAACTTGTTGGATCTATTCAGTTCTGGCGGAGTTCAGACATTGACATTTCAGACAAATACACCATATGATCGTGTGGATGTGGTAGCGGGATCTTTGCTGAATGTTGCAGTGACACCTTCTATCCGTTTATATGAAGTAAAACGAATCGGTGCCGGTTGTCCAACAACGACAACACCATCGCCATTCGAGAATCCGGTCTGTGTAACAACAATTAGGGCTTCTTCTAACGCAGATAATATCGCTAATCTTTTCGATGATGATTTTGATTCGTATGCGACGTTGAACTCTGGTTCTAATTCTTTACTGGGACAATTATTAGGTGGACAACCGAATAATTACACTGGATTTGTAGAATTGGGATTTGATACGCCGGTAGATGCGAACAAAACGGCCTATGTACGCATTGACTTCGAACCTACATTATTGAATAAATTGTTGGGAGGAAGTCTTGGTGGTGCCGTGGCTGATTTAGTAGATGGTTTGCTATTAGGTAATCATTATTTTAACATCCAGGCGAAAGATGGAAATGCGATTGTATTGCAAGGTGGTAGTAATAATAATTTTGGTGGTAACAACGATCGTATCCGTATCGTACAAGATAAATTAGGCCGTTATTATATCGCCATAACACCGACAGCACAATTCGATGCGATTCGGATTACAAATGGAACAAATACGGCTTTACCGTTGACCGCGCAAGGTAACTCCATGAATGTCTACGGTGCCTGTGTGGATAATCCTTTAACAGATTGTCAACCGGTATTCACGACTTCCTACGATGCGAGTGGTTTAAATCTTACTGCAGCTGGACTGGCTGGCTCAGGCGCAGGTGTAGATAATGCAGATCATGCTATTAACGACAATACAACAGATTATTCAGAAATCAGCTTAGGAACTTTGGCTGTTGGACAATCGGTTAGACAATATTTTGATTTCCGTAAGAGCGCCTTACCAAGTGAAGTCGTAAACCTGACTTTACGGTACGGTTCAGGTGCTTTGGATGCAAACCTTATCGGTGGCTTGGAAATCATTGCATACAATGGCGCTACTCCAGTAGCAACCTTAGATGTACAAAGCCAATTGATTAATGGTTTAAATGTACTTGGTATTCTTAATAACGGTACGACAGGTGTAATTCCTTTCGCTCCTGGCGTGGAATATGATAAAATAAGCATAGGCTTAAAAGGCGTATTGAATGTGAGTGTATTACCTGCACTTCGCGTGTTTGCTGTTGAGAAAGATTGTAATACGCCACTGTTTGACGCATGGAAATCTTACAAAGAAACAACCAGCGGAACTGCGGTAGCAGATGTTAAAGGCGGTGAGGAAATTGAATACACCATCCATATTGCGAATACAGGTGCGGTAGCATTAACAAACTACCGTGTGGTAGATACCATTCCGGAATATACAACGTATGTTGCGGGTTCAGGTGGTGTGTTAGTCGCAGACAGTGTAGTTTTTGAGAATGTAACAATTGCAGTGGGTGACACAGCAAGAGTATCCTTTAAAGTTACCGTCAATGCGGACTTAACAGGCGCGACAAGCATCAGTAATGTAGCGTTTGTAAAAGAAAATGAAAATGACCCGGGTACAGGTACGGTACCTCCGGCTGATCCGACTGACCCTACAGCAGGGCCGGATGAGAATGTTCCTCCAGGTACCCCAACAGATATTCCAGTGGATCCGATTTCTACAGTCTCTACTTGGAAAGGATTTGGTATCGCTAACGGTACGAGCACAACGTCAGTTAGTGGTGGTGAAACGGTAACGTATACCATATATATAAAGAATACAGGTAACCAAGCTTTAACAGGTGTATCGATTTCGGATGCCTTACCTATTGGAACAACCTATGTGTCCGGTGGTACGTTAAATGGTACATCTGTTGATTTCGCTGGAATTGACATTCCAGTAGGAGGTACTGAGTCTAGAAGTTTTGAGGTCTTGGTTAAAGATAATTTGACCGGTGTGACACAAATCAGTAACGTCGCTGTGGTAATAGCTGTGGGAACATCGACTTCGACGGCACCGGCTGATCCAACTGATCCAACGGCTGGTCCTGCACCGGGAACGAATCCAGGTGATCCTACGTTGATTCCGGTTAATCCGACGGATAATGTTGTCGCTTGGAAAGGATACAGTATCGCAAACGGTACATCTACTACCACGGTAAGTGGCGGGGAAGATGTAACGTACACGATTTATATTAAAAATGAAAGTAATCAGGATTTAACGGGATTATCGGTATCCGACGCTATCCCTGCAGGTACGACCTATGTTTCAGGTGGTACGTTAAACGGTAATACAGTTGAGTTTACGGATATCGACGTGGCCTTTGGACAAACTGTATTGGTGAGTTTCGTGGTCAAAGTGGATGTGGACTTAACTAGTATCGATGCAATTAGTAATGTTGCACTTATTAAAACAGATCCATCGGATCCAGGTACACCTACCGTACCTCCTGCTGATCCAACGGATCCAGTGGCTGGCCCAGATCCAGTTGCAACTCCGGGTGATCCTACCGATATTCCGGTAACTGCAAATCATTCGATTGACTTGAGCTTAGCAGGTGTGAGTAATGGTACGAACTCCGGGCAGGCGCAAGCGAATGATGTAATAACTTATACAGTTACTATTACAAATACAGGAAATAAAGATTTAACAAACGTTCAGCTTGTTGACGCTATTCCGGCTAATACGACATTGCTTGATGCGGGTGACTTTACCCAGAATGGTGCGAATGTGGAGTTAACCATTCCGACATTGGCTGTGGGTGAAACACAAACCTTTACGTTTACAGTGACGGTAGATGCAATTGATCCGAATCTTGTTACGTCTATTGATAATAGTGTAACGGCTAGTAATGCAGAGGTGAGTGAGACGGCAACACATACTATACTGACAAACTGTACTCCGGTTGTCGCTGCAAATTTAGATCTTACATCTTCAGTAAGTCAATTGTGTGCTGGGGAACCTGTTACGTTGAATGCAGCAATTGCAGGTGCACCAGGTGTGACAGCAAATATGATTAAGTGGTATAGCGCATATAACAGTGGTACAGGTGCGTTAAGTGGATACTTGGATGAAGGAACATCCCTTCTCTTAACTCCGACGCAAACAGGCGCCTTAACATACTACGCAGTTATTGAAGGAACAGGATTCTGTTTTAATAATCCTCCAGCTCAGGTGGTAGTGACGGTAAATGAATTACCTATCACGCCGACAATCAATGCGGATGTTTCTACAGTGTGCGAAGGTGAGTCTGTAACACTAACTGCTACAGCGGGTGCAGATGGTTACAAATGGTACAGAGGTGCTGATTTATTAACAGAAACCTCAAATACATTGACAATCGCTTCTGCTACTTTATCAGATGCAGGACAGTATACAGTAATCGCTGTTAATGTGGCTAATTGTGAAAGTGCAGTTTCTGCACCGGTAACTATTGGTGTTACGCCAAGAGCAACTGCGGCCGATGTCGCAGTGACAGGTAATGACCCGGTATGTGAAGGATCAGCGGTAACCTTAACGGCAAGTTCTACGCTGACGAATCCAATATTCTATTGGTACGACAATGCTTCTGCAACAACACCTGCATTTACGGGACCTAGCTTGAATTTGGTGCCAAACGCAACGTTAACCTATTATGTTGCTGTATCGGGAGACGGTGTTTGTGAGAATGCAATTGCGGATCGCGTTCCGGTAACCGTTACAGTTAATCCTGCTCCGGTAATTGTGTTTAATGAAGCTTCTTCTTATGCGATAGAAATAAATGAAAGTGTTGCTGTGCCGACATACGATACCGAGGCAGGCGTTACTTATCAGTGGAAAGATCAATCAGGAGCGGACTTTAACGGTACGACCTTCGGACCATTTGCTTCTCCGGGTACGCATGTCTATACTTTGATCGCAACAAATACACTTTCGGGCTGTCAAACAGCTGCGAATGTAACCATCCGTGTATTCAATCCGGGTGAATGTCCTCCAGTGTATACGAGGGTATACGGAAATGATGCATCGCAATATGATGTAACTAAGTTGTTATTCATAAATCTGGGAGAAGTCGATAATCCAACCCAAGCAGCAGATCAAAATGTGGCAACATTCAGTACACTGACTGAGGTGGCTAATGTAGCTGGACTTTTGGGACAAACTTACCAGAACATCAAATGGACAGGTAGTCCGATTGCTGCTGGTACGCCTGTAACCGTGAAATTAGGCAAGACCTTGACTGTTGCACAGCTTGCCGGTGGTATCCGTGTTCAGCCAATCAATGCTGCAGGAAATCCAGTTGGTGTATCGCATCTTGTGGATGGAGACTTAGTCAACATCGTTGCTGGTGAGAATATTTTTGATTTCACCTTCGTTCCAACAAATGCAAGTGGACAGCAAGTACCTTATAGCGGAGTGAAAGTTTACTTATCTGCTTTAGCTACTGTAGCGCAGTCTGTAAATCTATACGAAGCATATTACCATACTCCAGGTACGCCAGATTGTGACGATCCGAATGGTGTGGTTGATGTGTTAAGTGGTCTCGAGCGTCCAATCGGAGGTGTAGGTGCATTGAATGGTTTAGTCAATGTTATCGATGCTGCGAATGCAGTAGATGGTAATGATGGAACTTTTGCAGTGCTCAATAATGCGGTTGGTGTTAACGCCTATACCCGATTAGAGGTATTATACAGTACACCTGCACTTGCTGGCGATACGTTGAGTATCAGAGTTGGAAAACCATCGTCACTATTAACAGTAGGTTTGTTGGAGTCCTTTACGATCCAACCTTACCTAGGCAATACAGCGGTAGGTGCACCAATCCATAACGATGGAACGCTATTGAAGATCACGCTTCTTGCCGGAAACGAGCAAGCTGATGTGAAATTCATCGCTAACGCGCCATTTGATCGCGTGAAGATTCTATACGGTGGTGTAGCTTCTGTACTGGATCAATTGCAGGTACATGAAATTACACGCACGATTCCAGCGGTAGTCGCAGGGCCGAATGGCGATAATAAATTTGAAATTTGTCCGGGTGGTGACATTACGATCCCAGTTCCAGACAATTGTACAACATATATAATTTACGACGCTCCGACGGGTGGTAATGTAGTAAATGTTACCGAGCTACTAGAGGGAACGCATACATTATATGTACAAACAGTACGTTTCGGTACATGTGAAACTGGTGAGAGAACTCCAATCGATGTTATCGTAAACGAACTACCTGCAATCTCCTCTCAACCGCAAAGTGTAACGGTTGATGCGGGTACGACAGCGACATTTACAGTAGCATTAAGTAATGCAGCACTGCCTGTTACTTACCAATGGCAAACATCTATAGACGGTGGTGCAACTTGGTTAGATGTAGCCGGCGCTACAACTGCTTCATTAGATGTTGTAGTTCCTGCGACTCAAACGGAAGGCGTTTTTGGAAGTTACCGGGTACTAGTTACTTCTGATGCGGGATGTATAGTGGAATCAGCCCCTGCTGTTCTTAACGTTGTTAAGGACTACGGTTTCGACGACGATGCAATTACTAAAGTAGGCGATGCACCTACAGCTACAGCTGGAACATCTTACAGTTATACGGTTACTGTTGAGAACAAAGGGCCTTCTGTAATTCAGGCTGGCACTGCACTTTTCTTACAGGATGTTGTTTCGTCCGGACAAACTGTTACTGGCATTACCTCAACAGGTGGTACATTGGGGGTAATCGGCACGGCTGGAGAGTTCACCTTTACGCCTACGGCTGCTATAGCTGTTAATGGCACGTTCAGCTTGACGGTTACTGTTGATGTTGATGCAGCAATCACAGCTGACATTATCAATAATACAATTAAGATTTGGAGCACAGATCCAGCGGGTGACTATACTACACCAGAGGGAACAGCAATGTCTCCAGATATTCCAGTGGAGCGCGACTACGGATGGGGTGATCCTGATGCAGTTGAGAAAACTGGCGATGCAGCTACAGCAACTGCTGGTGAAGCATACAGCTATACGGTTACGTTGACTAATAAAGGTACGTCTACGATCCTTCCAGCAACTACGTTGTATCTACAGGATGCAGTGAGTGCCGGACAGGTGATCAGCGGTATCACTTCGAGCAACGGTACAGTAGGTACTGTAGCAGCAGACGGTTCGTTCACGCTTGACGTGGCGACAGCAGTTGCACCAGAGTCTACGATTACCCTGACGGTTACTGTCGATGTTGATGCGGCAATTACTGCTGATATTATCAATAATACAATTAAGATTTGGAGCACAGATCCAGCGGGTGACTATACTACACCAGAGGGTACGGCTACTACGCCTGATATCCCAGTGGAGCGTGACTACGGTTTCGACGACGATGCAGTTGCTAAAGTAGGCGATGCACCTACAGCTACAGCTGGAACATCTTACAGTTATACGGTTACTGTTGAGAACAAAGGGCCTTCTGTAATTCAGGCTGGCACTGCACTTTTCTTACAGGATGTTGTTTCGTCCGGACAAACTGTTACGGGCATTACCTCAACAGGTGGTACATTGGGTGCAATCGGCACAGCTGGAGAGTTCACCTTTACGCCTACGGCTGCTATAGCTGTTAATGGCACGTTCAGCTTGACGGTTACTGTCGATGTTGATGCGGCAATCACAGCTGATATTATCAATAATACAATTAAGATTTGGAGCACAGATCCAGCGGGTGACTATACTACACCAGAGGGAACAGCAGTGACTCCAGATATTCCAGTGGAGCGCGACTACGGATGGGGTGATCCTGATGCAGTTGAGAAAACTGGCGATGCAGCTACAGCAACTGCTGGTGAAGCATACAGCTATACGGTTACGTTGACGAATAAAGGTACGTCTACGATCCTTCCAGCAACTACGTTGTATCTACAGGATGCAGTGAGTGCCGGACAGGTGATCAGCGGTATCACTTCGAGCAACGGTACAGTAGGTACTGTAGCAGCAGACGGTTCGTTCACGCTTGACGTGGCGACAGCAGTTGCACCAGAGTCTACAATTACCCTGACGGTTACTGTTGATGTTGATGCGGCAATCACAGCTGACATTATCAATAATACCATCAATATCTGGAGCGAAGATCCAGCGGGTGACTATACGACTCCTGAGGGTACGGCTACTACACCTGATATTGATGTAAATAGAGTATCTAATTTTAGCGTTTCGAAAACAACGACTGCTACTGTCGCTATTGCTGGAGAGAGTGTTGACTTTAAAGTAGTACTGACCAATAATGGTCCGTCTACTGCGAAAACAGGACATAAAGTGATCATCACTGAAAAACCTGATGGATTGATTATCGCAGGTGGCGACATCACGGTAACAAGTGGAAATGCTACATTCGACGGTGTATACGATGCAGCTACGGGTGTGTTCACGATCGAAGTGAGCAACGAGGTTAATGTAGGTGGTACGATCGAACTGAATGTTACAGGTCATGTTCCTGCGAATGCTACGGGTACGGTTAAGAACGGTATCGAAGTGGATGGCGATGATGACGAGACGCCGCCGATCCCGGTAGAAGATAAGGTAGCCTTTGGTGTTGTTAAGACAACGACTGCTACTGTCGCTATTGCTGGAGAGAGCGTTGATTTCAAAGTGGTACTGACCAACAACGGTCCGTCTACTGCGAAAACAGGACATAAAGTGATCATCACTGAAAAGCCTGATGGATTGATTATCGCAGGTGGCGACATCACGGTAACAAGCGGAAATGCTACATTCGACGGTGTATACGATGCAGCTACGGGTGTGTTCACGATCGAAGTGAGCAACGAGGTTAATGTAGGCGGTACGATCGAACTGAATGTTACAGGTCATGTCCCTGCGAATGCTACGGGTACGGTTAAGAACGGTATCGAAGTGGATGGCGATGATGACGAGACGCCGCCGATCCCGGTAGAAGATAAGGTAGCCTTTGGTGTTGTTAAAACAACGACTGCTACTGTCGCTATTGCTGGAGAGAGCGTTGATTTCAAAGTGGTACTGACCAACAACGGTCCGTCTACTGCGAAAACAGGACATAAAGTGATCATCACTGAAAAGCCTGATGGATTGATTATCGCAGGTGGCGACATCACGGTAACAAGCGGCAACGCGACGTTCGACGGTGTGTACGATGCAGCTACGGGTGTGTTCACGATCGAAGTGAGCAACGAGGTTAATGTAGGTGGTACGATCGAACTGAATGTTACAGGTCATGTCCCTGCGAATGCTACGGGTACGGTTAAGAACGGTATCGAAGTGGATGGCGATGATGACGAGACGCCGCCGATCCCGGTAGAAGATAAGGTAGCCTTTGGTGTTGTTAAAACAACGACTGCTACTGTCGCTATTGCTGGAGAGAGCGTTGATTTCAAAGTGGTACTGACCAACAACGGTCCGTCTACTGCGAAAACAGGACATAAAGTGATCATCACTGAAAAACCTGATGGATTGATTATCGCAGGTGGCGACATCACGGTAACAAGCGGAAATGCTACATTCGACGGTGTATACGATGCAGCTACGGGTGTGTTCACGATCGAAGTGAGCAACGAGGTTAATGTAGGCGGTACGATCGAACTGAATATTACAGGTCATGTCCCTGCGAATGCTACGGGTACGGTTAAGAACGGTATCGAAGTGGATGGCGATGATGACGAGACGCCACCGATCCCGGTAGACAATGAGTCGAACTTAAGTATTACGAAAGTAGCGGATCAAGCGCGTGTAACAGCGGGTACGAATACTACATTTACGGTGACAATCACTAATAATGGGCCTTCGGATATTGCAAGTGGAAAATTGATTAACTTGGGGGAAATACCAAGTGAAGGTCTTGCGATCACCGGATATGAAGTAACATCCGGAAACGGAGCGGCTGTGGGAACCGGTAATACGGCAACAGTCACGACGAATGCTAACGTTGCAGTGGGCGGAATGATTATCGTGAAAGTTACAGCTTTAGTAGAAGCGGATGCACCAGCAACAATTAGCAATGCAATCAAAGTATGGGGGCCAGATAAGCCAACAACAGAAGAACCGGATGATGAGGACGGAACTCCTGAGATTCCAGTAGATCGCGAATCTGCATTGAGCATTACGAAAGTGGCAGATGAAGCCGTAGTCAAAGCAGGAGAAAGTACAACATTTACGGTGACGATTACCAATAATGGTCCTTCGGATATTGCAAGTGGAAAAGTAATCAACTTGGGCGAAATGCCAAGCGCTGGACTTACGATCACTAAATACGAAGTGACTTCAGGAAATGGGGAAGCAGTTGGAACGGGTAATACAGCTACCGTGACTACAAGTGCCGTAGTTGCTGTGGGTGGTACGATTACGGTGACAGTGACGGCAGATGTGGATGAAGAAGCACCGGCGACAATCACAAATGGTATTAAAGTATGGGGGCCAGATAAGCCAACGACAGAAGATCCTGATGATGAGGACGAAACACCTGAGATTCCGGTTGAGTTCCCATTAATCGAAGCTGTAGATGATTTTGCTGAGGTGAAAGCAGGACACATGGTAGAGATACCGGTAACCGCCAATGACATTGTAACAGAGTGGGATATAGATCTGTCAACGGTAGAGATTGTTCAGGGACCTAGTAGAGGTAGCGTAGTAGTGTTACCAACAGGAGAAATCGAGTTCACTGCACCTTCTGATGGTAATTTGGATCCAGTAACATTCACGTATCGTGTAAAAGATGAAAAAGGAAGATACAGTAATGTGGCTACCGTAACGGTAACCATACTACCGAATCCGTTGGAAATTCCAAACGTGATTACACCAAATGGGGATGGATATAATGATCGCTTTGTCATCAAAGGATTAGAAGGATATGATAAAGTGTCGTTGAGTATTATCAACCGTTGGGGTAATGAAATCTATTTCAATGAAAATTACGACAATACGTGGGGTGGCCTAGGGCTTAATGACGGAACGTATTATTACGTGCTTCAATTGGTGAAAGATGGTAAGAAGGAATCGCATAAAGGTTGGGTGTTAATCAAAAGCAAATAATTAGACTATAGATCTTAAACGAATAATCCATGAACAGATTAGCTAAAAAATATATGTTGTTGTTGTCCATAACTCTTTTAGGAATAAAAGGGTATGGACAACAGAACATCCAATTTACCCAGTACATTTTTAATTCGATCAGTGTGAATCCGGCCTATGCAGGATACAAAGAGGAATGGTTTGGGCAAATGGGTTTGAGAAGTCAATGGACAGGTTGGGATGGTGCTCCCCAGACAGGGACAATTTCAATTGATGGGGTATTGGATCCTTACGAAAGAAGGCATGGAGTGGGGCTTCAGGTCACGGCTGACGGGTTGGGAGCGCAGACGGCTACGAGTATCTATGCAAACTATGCGTTGCGCTTGCAATTGGATAGGGCAGATGAACATCGTTTGAGCTTGGGTATTGCAGGAGGTGTAACGCAATATAGTCTTGATGGTAATAAATTGAGATTTACGGACGACGATGACCCAATTCTGCCTCCAGGAAAGATTGGGACTTGGCGTCCGGATATTCGCTTAGGTGCTTATTACAGTAACCCACGATGGTATGCAGGGGTGTCTGTGCAGGATTTATTTGCGGGAAGCGAAAGCGGTGAAGATTATCAGTTTAATCAAAATTCTTTAGAGAGTTTATATCGCAGTATCCACGGTTACTTTATTGCAGGAGCATTGTTTGAATTAGATAGGGGACTATTGCTTCGGCCTAGTATATTGGTGAAAGATGATTTTAAAGGACCAACTTCATTGGATGTGAATGCGATGTTTATTTTTAATGACAAATTTTGGATTGGTGCGGGATACCGGACGCGTTCCAGAATATTTAATAGAGATTACACGGATTATTCCGCGAATAAATTAAGTTCCTTAAACTCGGTAAGTGGAATTGCTCAATTCTATGTTTCCCCTAAATTCCGTATTGGATACTCTTATGATCACATGTTGAATCGGTTGAGTGGTCTGCAGAACGGTACACATGAGGTGACATTAGGAGTTACTTTCGGCCGTGTAGGTCGCCAGGTATTAAGTCCAAGATATTTTTAATCCGTTTTGAAAACAGCTATGAAACAATTACTATCAAGAACGTATAAGATAACGGTAGCTTTGCTTGCTATAGGACTTTGGGCGGGCGTAAGTCAATTCGGATATGCACAAGAGCAACCCAGTCGTCAACAAAGGGCCGCGCAATTCTACTATAATATGGAATATGCGAATGCAGCCAAGGCTTATGAGCTAATTGTCAATAAAGATAACCCAGAGGTAGAGCATATGGAGCGTCTCGCTTCTTCTTACCTATATATCAATCAATATGCGTTAGCCGAAAGCTGGTATGCGCGTATCGTACAAAATGAAAATGCTAATGAACAATCTTTCTTGGATTACGCGAGGGTTTTACAATTGCAGGGAAAATATAGCGAGGCAAAAGCGGCCTATGCGAATTATCAGTCTAAGTATGGTCATAAAGCGGAAATATCACGCGCCATTACAGGGACAGACTCTGCCTCATTTTGGATGGAAAACCCTTCTAAACATGTCATCGCGAACCAACAGGACATCAATACCTCATTAGCCGAATTTGGTTTGATACCGACTAGCGGCGGCGTATTGTATGCCGCCGAACCGAATAGCTTGGAGGCTGACAAAAGCGGTATGACTGGTCAACCTTATCTTAAAATCTATTCGGCGACCCGGAACGAAGACGGCTCTTTGAGCTATCCGAATGTAATGCCGGACGCGTTTAATGCATCGGAGTTTCACTTGGGGCCTGTGATTACGGATTCAGAAGAAGAAGTGCTGTATGTAACGCGTACCTATCCAGGAAAGAAGGTCGAAAAATACCGTGCTAATGGACAAAAATGGAGAAAACAAAACCTTGAACTTAAAATATACAGAAAGCAAGGGAATGATTGGATCGAAGAGGATTTTATTTATAACAATGTAAAAGAATACTCCGTAGGACATGCAGCTTTGAGTGCAGATGAAAATACACTTTACTTTGCGTCGGATATGCCGGGCGGAAAAGGTGGGGTAGATATCTGGTTTTGTGCCAAGCAAGCTGACGGTAGCTGGGGTACACCCGTGAATGCGGGAAATAATATCAATACGGATGGAGATGAATTATTCCCTTCGGTATTCGATAATATATTGTATTTTTCCAGTACAGGTCATGTGGGTATGGGCGGCCTAGATATTTTTCAGGCAAAGGGTCAAAAAGGTAATTTTGAAAAACCTCAAAATATGGGATATCCGGTCAACTCCCCGTCGGATGATTTTGCCTTTGTGGTCGTAGGAGATAATCTGGACGAAAACTTTGGTTACCTTTCGTCGAATCGCCAAGATGGTATTGGATCGGATGATATCTATTCGTTCCGTTATGCGAAACCAAAAATTACAGTTCGGTTGGAAGGTATAACAAGGGATAAGAAGACTGGAGAGCCGTTGTCGTTTACCACTATTAATTTATCAGACAAGGCAGGTAAATTGGTGACAACAGGTAGTAGCGATGATAAAGGGGTATTTGGGTTTGATATCGATAGAAATACAGCGTACCTTGTTTTGGCAAACAAAGCCGGCTATATGGAAGATAGTGTTTCTGTAGCCGGCGTGATACCACAACAAGATACGACCATACATGTGGTGTTAAATTTGCAACCTGTTAATAAAGTAGGTGAAAAATTTGTGCTTGAAAATATCTACTATGATTTCGATAAGCATAATATCCGCCCGGATGCAGCGTTAATTTTGGATAAGTTGGTGACCACCTTACGTAATAATCCAACACTTAGAATTGAACTTTCAAGTCATACGGATAGCCGCGGAAGTGATTCATACAATCTGAAGCTTTCGGATAGAAGAGCAAAATCGGCGGTGGATTATATCGTAAGTAAGGGAATTGCTGTCGATCGGTTGGTGGCGAAAGGATACGGTGAGACACGATTGGTTAATAAATGCTCGAATGGCGTGAAATGTACGGAACAGGAACATCAGCAAAATAGAAGAACAGAGGTAGAGGTATTAGCCTTTTAAAAAAAATATACGTTTGTAGTGAATGAGCCCGGATAATTTATCCGGGCTCATTTTTTTTTAAAAAAAATGAGAAAATAAATCCAACTGCTTCATCTTCTCGTATATGGTATTAAAAAGGTAATCGAACGATAACTAAAAACAAATTATACCATGAAAAGACAAGACACTAAAAATCCATCTATCGCTACCCAGGAAGGTGTAGCACTTGATGGTCGATTGAGAAGACGCGACTTCTTACGATTTGCCGGCGCAAGTGCAGCCGGAATTGCTGTTCTTGGAGTAAGTAGTTGTAAGAAGGATAATGACCCGATCGACATGGGTGGTAAAGATTATTATTTTGGAAGTGGCGATATTGCTATTCTCAATTATGCCTATGCGTTGGAGCAATTAGAAGCGGCATTTTATATTCAAGTTGCGAGTTCTTTCTATACAGGAATCACGGATTGGGAACGCATGCTTTTCACTGATCTTCGCGATCATGAAGTGGCTCATCGTGAATTTTTTAAGACTGCTCTAGGAAATAGCGCGATCAAAAATTTAGAATTTAATTTTTCTGCAGTGAACTTCTCTAGTAGAAATAGTGTTTTGGCAACGGCTAAAGCTTTTGAAGATCTTGGGGTGTCGGCCTACAATGGCGCTGGTTGGTTGATTAAAGATGAAAATTACCTCTTACTCGCAGGTAAGATCGTATCTGTTGAAGCAAGACATGCTGCTTTGGTACGTGATCTGATTGACAATGGAACATTTGCTAACGAGGAAGTAATCGATAGTAATGGATTGGATGTCTCTAAAAGCCCTACCCAGGTGTTGCAGATCGCTGCTCCATTTATCAAAACAAAAATTGATGTAAAAGATTTACCCACCTATTAATCCCTCATACGATGAATTTATTTAATGTTTTCGAAACAATAACGCAAGTTGATCCTGAATTCAACGAACGCGTGAGCCCACGTCGGGAAGCAATTCGCAATATGGCTTCCTTTGGTAAAAAAGTGACGTTGGCGGCTATGCCTTTTATGATAAGCGACTTATTCAAAAAAGCGTATGGGCAGACACCAACTGATGTGAATGGCGTGCTGAATTATGCACTTACGTTGGAATACCTGGAAGCCGAGTATTATACATTAGGTGCTGCAGCCTCTAATCTTGTACCTTCGGGTAGGCCTATGGGCGCGATCACAACGATCAGGGATCATGAGGTCGCACATGTTAATTTCTTGAAACAGGTTTTGGGAGATAAAGCAGTGTCTAAACCTACATTTGATTTTACGGCTGGGGGTACATTTGCAAATGTATTCAGCGACTATGATACGTTTTTAGCACTGGCACAGGCCTTTGAAGATACAGGAGTGCGAGCGTATAAAGGTCAAGCAGCGATCCTTAAAGGGAACAAGGTAGTGTTGACTGCGGCATTGCAGATTCACTCGGTAGAGGCGAGACATGCTTCACATATACGGCAGATGCGAAGGGCCCGAGGTGGGGCGGCAGCAAATCAAAAGCCATGGATTACGGGGGCAAATGATAGCGGAATAGGTGCGGTCGTAGATCCGATCTATGCAGGGGAAGATAATAAGGTGCAAGCGAGTGTAGATATTACGTCGTTAAATGGCGTAGGGGGGAAAGTTTCTGTTAATGCGGCAACCCAATCATTTGATGAACCATTAACTGCAGCAGCAGTACTAGATATTGCGCAACTGTTTATAAAATAAATTAGTCTAAGTAGTGGTACCGGAGGGTTTGTCTTAATTGGCGAACCCTCTTTTTCATGTGATTAGATATTTCCCATCACATAAAGTTGCGATAATGTAGGTGTCGGATTTCCACCTGCTTTTTCTAAGGTGATGGCAAAAGCCTCTGCTGTAGCAATTCGATGCATCGTATTTATTTCATCAAGATTATCCAGGGGCAAGACGCCGGCATCCACCGGTGTGCCATCTACAATAGCCCACAATTGATATTGCATACCTGCAGGGACAACGGGTAGGTTTTCCATGCTTAAATAGACATCTGTCGTATTCGTATTCCAGAATACATGCGCCTTAAGGTTTGGATGTTGTTCTACTCCAGCCAGCGTTATGGTTTTGATAGCAGGATCCTGAAGCAACTTCCATTTGTTTTGAAGCGATTGAAGTGCTAACAGATTCGTTTCATTTGTTGCTGCTAATTTACTAATCGTCTTATCGCGACGTTTATTCTCTTGTTGAAAATAAATAGTAGTACCTACACTTAATGCACACAACAGGGATGCAGCGATAGCTAAGTTCCGGAACGTAACAGAACGTACTGGAAGGGGTATATCTTCGATAGGCGGTTTACGCTCCTCCGAAAGAATCGAAGTAGCCCCTTTGGAAATAGCTAAACCGGGCTGCTGAGCGATTTTGCTCCAAATTAAATCTTTAACTTCTGTTGGAGGTGGTATAGCATGAACACTAGCAAAGTCTTCAAGCGTTTTTTGCGCTTCAAGGATAGCTTGCTCGACTTCAAGATTATTTTTGCGTACGCATTCCAAGATACTCACCTCTTCTTCAGTGGCGAGTCCCATGACATAAGCTTCAATAATGCCTGACGATATGTATTCTTTTATGTCCACTATTATTGGTATTCTTTTAATATTTTTTTTAATTCTAAGAGCGCTCCTCGGGTACGCGTCTTGACAGTCCCCAAAGGTATATCAAGTTTAACGGCGATTTCTTGTTGTGTATATCCTTCAAAATATGCCATCTCAATAAGTTGCTTCCAGTCTGTTTTTAACTCGTTAAGTACATTTTTGAATCCGATAAAATCTACATTCTCCGGAATAGTAAAGTTATGTTTTTCTTTATCATCTACGACATTTGGAAGAGATTGGTTTTTTTGCTCGTTCTGAACACCTTTTGATTTGATACAATCTATCGCGACATTCCGCGCTATATGAATCATCCAGGTATAAAGCCTCCCCTTGGTCGCATCAAAAGTGTCTACATGATTCCATATTTTGACAAATACATCCTGAATTACTTCATCTGCATAGGTTTTGCTGAGTACTATTCGTATGATGACGCCATAGAGTGCACCTGCATAGTTGTCATAAAGATAATTAAATGCCCTTTGATCCTTATTTTGCAATAAAGAGATCAGTGTTTTTTCCTCAAGATAGTGTATTGGGCTCAATCAATTCGTCTTAGATAACAAACCTAAATAAAATTGTTTTTATATCCAAGCCTAATTGTATATAAATCAGTTGTCTACTTTCAATTAAAAAACGTAATTTTGCAATTGAAGCAAACTGGTTCTATCGCTGTATCGTCTTAGACGGTAAAGAGGAAAGTCCGGGCAACGTAGAGCGACTCGCTTCCTAACGGGAAGGATTCTACTTCGGTGGAATACAGAAAGTGCCACAGAAAATATACCGTCTGCCAGCTTGGTGGATAAGGGTGAAAACGTGAGGTAAGAGCTCACGGTCTTGTATGGTGACATACATTACGGTAAACCTCGTGTGTTGAAAAACCAAATAGGTTACGAAATTCGAAGGCTGCTCGTCTTCTCCCGATTTGTCGGGATTCGTAATGGGTAGGTTGATGGAGCTTGTGCGCAAGTGCAAGCCTAGATAAATGATAGAAAACTGATTTATTTCGGTTACAGAACCCGGCTTACAAGGTTTGCTTCTTTTTTGTTTTTACACCTAATACGTGTTTATTTTAAAGCTTATTCTATATATAATCATATATGACTACCGTATTAATTATTGATGACGAAAGACCTATTAGAAGCTCATTACGAGATATTCTTGAATATGAAGAATATAAAGTTTTGGATGTGGATAATGGTATAGATGGATTAGAGATATTAAAGAAAGAGAAGATAGATCTGGTGTTATGTGATATCAAGATGAATAAAATGGACGGTATGGAAGTGCTGGTTGCAGCAAATGCCATTACTGATGTGCCATTCATTATGATCTCAGGTCATGGGACGATCGAAACAGCTGTAGAAGCTGCTCGGAAAGGAGCTTATGATTTTCTAGAAAAACCTCTTGATTTAAATAGGTTACTGATTACGGTACGTAATGCACTTGAAAGAGGCAATCTAGTCAAAGAAACGAAAGTTCTGAAACGTAAAGTTTCAAAAACGAAAGAGATACTTGGAAATTCGGATGGTATAGGACTGATTAAAGATACAATTGATAAAGTAGCTCCCACGGATGCACGTGTATTGATTACAGGAGAAAATGGATCGGGTAAGGAATTGGTAGCACGTTGGCTGCATGAGAAATCTAATCGTGTATCTTCTCCATTAGTCGAAGTAAACTGTGCGGCTATTCCTTCAGAGTTAATTGAATCTGAGTTGTTCGGTCATGAGAAAGGGTCTTTTACTTCGGCAGTAAAGCAGCGTATTGGGAAATTTGAACAGGCTAACGGAGGAACACTCTTCCTTGATGAGATAGGCGACATGAGCTTGTCTGCACAGGCAAAAGTATTACGCGCATTGCAGGAAAGCAAGATTACGCGTGTGGGGGGTGAAAAGGAAATTGACGTGAATGTACGCGTGATAGCAGCGACGAATAAAGATTTATTAAAAGAAATTGATAACGGTAATTTCCGAATGGACTTGTATCATCGCTTGAGTGTGATTCTTATACACGTACCTTCTCTAACCGAGCGTAAGCATGATATTCCACTGATTGCTTCGTCATTTTGTGAGGAGATATGTAATGATTACAATATTCCTACTAAAGAAATCACTGTGGATGCGATGAAAAGTTTACAGGCGTTGCCTTGGACGGGTAATATCCGTGAACTTCGTAATATGGTGGAACGTCTGATTATTTTAAGTGATCAGAAAATTACGGAAAAAGAGGTTTATACGTTTGCAAATCCATCTGCGACTAAACCGGTGTCAAATGCACATACGTCAACGGTAAACATGCAGTTGGATTTTGATAATTTTCGGTCTTTTCAAGAATTTAAAGACTATGCGGAGGAGCAGTACATTACACACAAACTCGATAAAAACGCCTGGAATGTGTCTAAAACAGCAGACGAAATAGGGATCCAGCGATCTCATCTGTACAGTAAAATGGAAAAATTTGATTTAAAAAGGGATTAGTATGGAGAAAGGGTCAGCAACCGCTGACCCTTTCTCTTAATCATTAAATTTTCTTTTCTGTCTATTATATAGAATAAAAATAATCACTAGCAACAACAATCCTCCAATAATTAAAAATCCGGTAGGAGAACTAGTTGATTCTACCTCCGTGGACTCTGCCCAAGCTGCATTCGCTAAAAGCGTAAGGAGTAACACACTTTTCCACTTACTCATAATTTTTCCTTTATTAATTTGTCAATCTTTAAACTTAGATAAATTTGCTTTAATATGCAATTATAATTGCGTTGAATATAAAGCAAATTTATTCATTAGTGTATAGCTCATAACGTATAAATGAGCGCTACGCAGCTATCAACCTATACGCTTTCTCTGCAACAAGGATGCCAATTCGGTCTATATCTTATACAATTTCTGCTATAAAATATCCCACCTTGTTTATGAGTTCACGTTTGTCGATAATTTCTTGGAGATTGATATACCCAATAACATATTTAGCCTCTTCGCCATAAAATCTTTCGGATATGGAATTGAATACGATGTTTTCCAGCGTATCTTCGTCTTCATACCTAAAATATACTTTAAGTTCATAGTTTGTGCTATATTCAACCTGTTGGGCTTCAAGATGTTTTTTGTACTCATACCGGTAATCATATCGTAGTGCGGTGATGTCTGAAAGGACAGCAGACCCCGTCGGATGGCCTCCAGCTCCTTTTCCATAGAAAAATTGTTCGTCGGCAAAGGCGGCTTTAACCAATACGCCATTGTTTTCATTTTCCACATTGTATAAAATACTCTCTTTGGTCAAGAATTTAGGCAATACATATAATACGACTTCTTTTGAATTGATTTCTTTCGCTAAAGGGACTAATTTGATTTTATAATTCTTTTCCCGTGCATACCTTATATCGACGTGATCTAATTTATCTATTCCTAGGTTAAGAATTTTTGCCGGATCGATATAGATACCATAGGCATGTGAAGCAACGATAGCGAGTTTATACTTCGCATCGTAACCTCCGACATCCAATGTTGGATCGGTCTCCGCAAAGCCTAATTCCTGCGCTTTTTTAAGTGCTTCGTCATAGCTTTGATTTTCGTTAAAGATTTTGGACAGAATGTAATTCGATGATCCATTGAATATGCCGGATACGGAATGTAAGAGCTCGTTGTCGTAATATTCTTCTAAATTTCGTATGATCGGAATACTACCACAAACGGCTCCTTCGTATAAAAGAGAAGTTCCGGTTGCGTGTTGGATTTCCGTTAGTTCTTCTAGATGTGAAGCGATCATTTTCTTATTTGCTGAAACGACATTTTTTCCAGAACGAAGCGCTCGGACAGTTAATTCAAATGCGGCATCTGCATCGTCAATTAATTCTACTACGGTATTGATTTCTGGATCGTCTAAAACAGCATTCGCATCTGTTGTGAACAATTCCGCTGGGAGTGTGCGTTTTTTGTCCGCATTTTTGATCACAAATTTTTTAATTTCTAAATTTAAATTTTTGGTTTTAATAATGTCATATAGTCCTTGTCCTACTACACCAAATCCAAACATGCCAATAGTTAGCTTTTTACCCATTCTAATTTTATACCGTTTTTAATTTTTGTTCCAAAATATGGTAATCAAATAGTCCAATGGACTACTTGATTTTTTCAAATGCTTGTTCTAGATCAGCTTTGATATCATCGATATGTTCGATCCCTACTGACAAACGTAATTGACCTGCTATTACACCTGCTTTGTGTTTTGCCTCGTCTGATAATTGTTGATGTGTGGTGGCTGCCGGGTGAATGATCAAGGATTTAGCGTCTCCAACATTTGCCAAATGACTAATAAGCTCTAGCGCATCAATAAATTCATTCGCTTTCTCCGCACCGCCTTTCACCGTAAAGGATAGCACTGCTCCATATCCATTTTTTAGATACTTTTGTGCATTTTGGTGATATGGGTGGTGTTTGAGGCCAGGATAGCTAACTTTTTCGACTTGAGGATGTGTATCAAGCCATTGTGCTATTTCTAATGCGTTGTCCACGTGTCTTTGAACACGGAGTGATAAAGTTTCCAGTCCTTGTACCAATAAGAAAGAGTTAAATGGAGATAGGGCTGGACCAAAATCCCTTAATCCTTCTACACGGGCGCGAATACCGAATTGGATATTGCCGAATGGACCGCCCTCACCGAATACGTCGGAAAAGACTAAACCATGGTATCCCTCAGAAGGCTCGGAGAATTGAGGATATTTTCCATTACCCCAATTGTAATTTCCGCCATCGATGATAACACCACCGATACTGGTACCATGTCCACCGATCCATTTTGTGGCTGACTCTACGACTACATGTGCGCCATGTTCTAAGGGTTTGAATAGATATCCACCCGCTCCGAATGTATTATCGACGATCAACGGGAGGTCATGTTTTTTTGCGACAGCTACTATACGTTCGAAATCTGGAATATTATAACTTGGATTGCCGATTGTTTCAACGAAGATCGCTTTGGTTTTGTCATCTACCAAAGCTTCGATGTTGTCCGCATCGCTATCGTCTGCAAACCGTGCTTCGATACCTAATCTTTTAAAGGCTACCTTAAATTGGTTGTAGGTACCTCCGTATAGGTTAGCGCCAGCTACGAAGTTTTGACCACTTTCTAATATATTATTCAATGCTATAAATTGAGCTGCTTGCCCGGAAGCTACAGCCACAGCATATGCTCCACCTTCTAACGCTGCGATGCGTTTTTCGAATACATCCGTGGTGGGATTCATGATGCGGGTATAGATATTTCCGAACTGTTTTAATGCAAAGAGATTTGCCCCATGTTCTGCATTCTCAAATACATATGATGTTGTTTGATAAATGGGTAAAGCCCTAGCGCCGGTAGTAGGGTCAACTTCTTGTCCTGCATGAATCTGTAGGGTCTCGAATTTTAAGTTTTTGTTATCTGCCATTTTAATGTTTGGTTTATGTTATCTAAATATTATGAATTTATATGTGATGTGTTGGTCGTCGTATTGCCTCGATAATAAGCTTACTGTATAAGGATATTAATCTGATGCGACGACTAGCGCATTCGCATAAAACATAACGTATAGACAGGAGTTAACGAACGTTGTGTGCGTTTAGGATTACTATACGCAACAATTGTAAATTGATTCTTGAATGTTAATGTCATAGTCTCATTTCATTTATATGCTCCAAAGCGGTATTGCATTGGACAGGAATTGGCACCTTTTCAAATCTTTATTTGTAGGTTGCCAGTGGGTCATTGAGCCAGTCTCTCGCCACTTCTTTATAAACCAAGACCTACTTATTGAGGTGTTGATTAGGTGTACTACTATCGAAGTACCTTGCAAATATATGTTTTGAAATCAATAGATGCAAGTGTTACGACAAAAGTTTTGCTAATCTTGTCGTTTGGCAATCCCGGAGACTAGTTTGATGTCAAGCTCTGACTAGCTGGCCTATGAAAGCCGAATGTGTGGAACTTGGAAACGCAATGAATCTACCTTATTATGCCGAAGATGTGCTCTCAATGTGCAGTCAATGTGGACTCAACGTGGACTCATGGGCAAATTGGGGATAAGTTAGAATTCGGATATTGCGTTGATGATATCGTATTGCGTGATAATATTGATTTTTCCATAGGCATCTTCGACGAGTACAGCTTGTGTATCTTTATTGATTAAAGAGGAGATCTTATCGATCGATGTGTTTAAATCGACAAAAGGAAAAGGCTTACTCATAATGGCTTCTACAGGAGAAGATTTGAGCATGGGATTTTCCAACAGGGAAGATAGAATGTCGGATTCGGTAACTTTTCCGATCACCATTCCCTGCTGTGTGACAGGGATCTGAGAAATATTCAGTGTCTTCATTAAATTAAAGGTTTCTACTACGGATTGCGCGACGTCGGCAGTCACAATAGCTTGTTCACCTCTTTTTTTCAATATACTTTTTGCGGTAAGTTTTTCATCCTCGAGGAAGCCCCGCTCACGCAACCAGTCTTCGTTGTACATTTTCCCCATATAGCGTGAGCCATGATCGTGGAATATGATAACCACAACGTCTTCTTCTTTAAGGGATGATCCGAGTTGTAATAAACCTGCTACTGCAGCGCCCGCAGAGTTCCCAGCAAAAATTCCTTCTTTGCGCGCAAGATCACGAGTCATTAATGCGGCGTCTTGATCGGTTACTTTTTCAAAAATATCGATTAAACTGAAGTTTACATTTTCAGGGAGGAAGTCTTCTCCAATACCTTCAGTGATGTAGGGATAAATTTCATTTTTGTCGAAAATACCGGTTTCCTTGTATTTTTTGAAAACCGAACCATAGGTGTCGATCCCCCAAACTTTAATTTCTGGATTTTGTTCTCTTAAATATTTTGCGACACCTGAAATGGTACCACCTGTACCCACGCCTGCAACCAAATGGGTGATTTTACCTTCTGTTTGCGTCCATATTTCAGGACCTGTTTGTTCGTAGTGGGCCAATGAATTGGATGGATTGTCATATTGGTTGGCTTTCCATGCGTTTGGTATTTCTTTTTGCAGCCGACTGGAGACTGAATAGTAAGAACGCGGATCTTCGGGGTCTACATTGGTCGGACAGACGATCACTTCTGCACCAAAGGCCCTTAAAGCATCAATTTTTTCTTTGGATTGTTTATCAGTGGTGGTGAAAATACAGCGATATCCTTTGACGACAGCAGCCATAGCCAGTCCCATGCCGGTGTTTCCCGAAGTACCTTCTATAATAGTACCTCCTGGTTTTAATAGGCCAGCTTTTTCGGCATCTTCAATCATCTTGATCGCCATACGATCTTTAATGGAATTACCGGGATTGCTGGTTTCAATCTTGGCTAATATGGTGCCTTTTAGCTGTCTCGTTACCTTGTTCAACTTGACCAAGGGTGTGTTGCCGATCGTTTCAAGAATGTTATTATACCACATTGTATTTCGCTGTTTCGTTTGTCTATTACAAAAGTACTTTTTTTTCTGAAAGTGTCTTTTTGTTGGCCATCAAGAGCCTTTATGGCTTTTGGTCTTGTATCAGGCACGATGAGATTTTTAGAACTTTAGGTGTTTTACGGTTAAGCCATTGTTGATTAATTGTTTCAATGCATCAATGCCAATGGTGAGATGCGTTTCGACATATTTGGCTGTAACGGTTACATCGCTCTCTGCCGTCTTTACACCTTCTGGAATCATGGGCTGGTCGGAAACGAGTAGCAATGCTCCAGTAGGTATTTTATTGGCAAATCCTACACTGAATATAGTGGCAGTTTCCATGTCGACCGCCATAGCACGGATGGATTTTAAGTATTTTTTGAATGCCTTGTCATGCTCCCATACTCGCCTGTTTGTCGTGTAAACCGTACCAGTCCAATAATCCCTTGAGTGATCACGTATGGTAGTAGAAATAGCTTTTTGTAAGGCAAATGCAGGTAGGGATGGTACTTCTGCTGGGAAATAGTCGGTAGAGGTTCCTTCTCCACGGATCGCTGCAATTGGAATAATAAGTTCGCCTACGGCAATTTTTTTCTTTAACCCACCTGTTTTGCCTAGAAATAGAACAGCTTTTGGGGCGATTGCCGAAAGAAGATCCATGACGGTCGCAGCCATCGGGCTTCCCATGCCGAAATTAATGATGGTGATGCCTCCAAACGAACAAGACTGCATGACTTTGTCTTCACCGTAAATGGGGGCATCCTCGTTCATCGCTGAAAACATTTTAATATACTTTGAAAAATTTGTTAATAGTATATAATCTCCAAACTCTTCAAGCGGCCTTCCGGTGTATCGAGGTAACCAATTGTTAACAATATCTTTTTTGGATTTTAATCCGGGAGTAATAGGGGTATCGACTAATTGTTTCTTTGCCATAGATCTTAATATAAAAAGGTTAACTCTATTAATAACAAAAAATCCCTCACATTGTGTGAGGGATTTTTTTAAGCAACTTGCAATTTTTTGATATCTGACTTTGCAAATTTCTGTTTCGCATAGTCGAGCGTAATATGCAGTGTATGCTCCTCACTTTCTTCTTTTGACGTGGGTATTTCAAACATGGCATCCAACATGATTGCTTCGCAAATACTTCGAAGACCACGGGCTCCTAATTTGAATTCCCATGCTTTGTCTACAATAAATTCGAATACTTCGTCGTCAAATTTTAACTCAACATCTTCGTATTCAAATAATTTCACATATTGTTTAATTAATGCATTCTTCGGTTTCGTCAGAATACTTAACATGGTTTCTTTATCCAGCGGATTAAGATAGGTAAGTACCGGAAGACGACCTATTAATTCAGGTATTAAACCGAAGGTCTTTAAATCAAGCGGAGTAATGTATTTGTAAAGATTGTTCAAATCTATGATTTCATCTTCTTCCTTCATTTTATAACCGACGGTTTGGGTTCTCAAACGATTGGAGATTTTCTTTTGAATACCGTCGAATGCGCCTCCGCAAATAAATAAGATGTTACTGGTGTTGACAGAAATCATCTTTTGATCGGGATGCTTGCGACCGCCCTGAGGAGGTACGTTAACATTTGTTCCTTCGAGGATCTTCAACAAAGCCTGTTGTACACCTTCTCCGGAAACATCTCTAGTGATCGACGGGTTGTCACTTTTACGTGCAATCTTATCGATTTCATCGATGTAGATGATGCCTCTTTCGGCGGCGGCGACGTCGTAGTCTGCGGATTGAAGAAGGCGAGTCAAAATACTCTCCACATCTTCTCCTACATATCCTGCTTCCGTTAATACGGTGGCATCTACGATAGAAAAAGGTACATTTAATATCTTGGCCACTGTTTTAGCCAGTAATGTTTTTCCCGTTCCTGTTTCTCCGACAATGATTAAATTTGATTTTTCAATCTCTATCTCGTCGGATGTCACCTTTTGATTTAGTCGTTTGTAGTGATTATATACCGCTACTGAAATGACTTTCTTCGCATCATCCTGACCGATTACATATTGATCTAAATGCTGTTTGATCTCTAAGGGACGGATAAGTTTCAGCGTGGATTGCAAAGATTTGTTTTTGCGCTGATTTAACTCCTCAGCCAAAATCTCACCTGCTTGTGTCACACATCGATCACAGATATGTGCTCCATCCCCAGCAATGAGCATCTGCGCTTCATTCTTGTTAATACCACAAAAGGAGCATTGTATATCTCTGTTATTTTTACTCATTTTAATTTACTTACTTTCTTTTTTAGGTGCTAATACCTCGTCGATCATGCCAAATTCTTTTGCTTCGGTAGCTCTCATCCAATAATCGCGATCTGACGATTTCTCTACCCACTCGTAGGATTGACCGGAATGCTCCGCAATAATAGTATACAGTTCTTCCTTCAATTTCAACATCTCACGTAGGTTGATTTCCATATCTGACGCTACGCCTTGGGCACCGCCGGAAGGTTGGTGGATCATCACACGTGAGTGCTTTAATGCAGCGCGTTTTCCTTTTGCTCCCGCAACCAGTAATACCGCGCCCATGGATGCAGCCATACCTGTACAGATCGTCGCGACATCGGGTGCGATATATTGCATCGTATCGTATATACCCAATCCTGCATATACACTTCCTCCAGGAGAGTTGATGTAGATTTGGATGTCACGTTGTGCATCGGTGGATTGTAAGAATAACAATTGTGCTTGTATAATATTCGCTACCTGGTCATTCACTCCGTCTCCCAAAAAGATAATCCTATCCATCATCAAACGGGAAAAGACATCCATTTGTGCTACGTTTAATTGTCTTTCTTCGACGATGTAAGGTGTCAAATTCGTCGGGATATTTGTTTCTAAACGAGAAATAAAACCGTCAACGTGCTGACTGCCTATTCTATGATGCTTAATTGCATACTTTCTGAATTCGTTTTTATCTATATTCATTTTGCTATTTTACTTTTGTAAATTCAAAGACTAATATATATTTTATTTTATCAATAATTCAACTATTATTGTCTATTCAATGTAATTTGGTAATTCTTCTATAAATTCAAAAGACCCCTTTTCAAAATCTATCCTACAATAATGGTGTTCTAATCCATTGCTTACCACTAATAACGGAATTTTGTGAATACTGTTGTAATTCGCAATCTGTTGAAACGTGTCTTGCGTAATTTTAACATGAGGCGCTTTAAATTCTGCTAAAAGAATTTTAACTCCAGTATTGTCGTATATCAATAAATCACTTCTTTTTTGTAAACTGTTTAGCTGAAGACCTCCCTCTATTTTCATCAGCGATTTTGGGTATTTTTTATGCTGATGTAAATAATGGATCCAATGCTGTCTTACCCATTCTTCTGGCGTTAAAATAAGATTTTTCTTTCTAAGTATATCAAAAACGAAAACCTTCTCTTCATTTCGAGTTAACTTAAGGGGATAAGCTGGCAAATTTAATGGAATCGGCTTAAACATGCTACAAAGTTACTAAAATTTAGTAATGTATAAATCATTTGAGATTCAAAAAGAAATGTGCGATAATTGCACATAAATCATTAATTTCGCCTATCCATGAATATTAATAGTACGTTAAGCGATATCAAGAATAGGAAATATAAGCCGGTGTATTTATTGCATGGCGAGGAAGCGTATTACATAGATTTGATCAGCGACGCGTTAGAAAATTCGGTCTTAAATGACGCACAGAAGGGGTTTGATCAAACTGTCCTCTATGGAAAGGATACTGATTTTTCGACGATAGTAAACGCGTCAAAACGCTATCCGATGATGAGCGAATACCAATTGATTATTGTTAAAGAGGCGCAGGCGCTTAAGTGGAAGTCTGATGACGACCTATTTGCAAAGTATGTTGGTAATCCAACACCGTCTACGATATTAGTTATTGCTTTTAAACATGGTAAGTTTGATAAACGTACGAAACTTTATAAAGCGATTGATAAAAGAGGRGTGGTGTTGGAGTCCGCTAAGTTGTATGATGATAAAGTCGCTCCCTGGATTGTTGACCGATTGCAACAGGAGGGGTGGCGTATACATCCTCAAGCTGCTGCTTTGATGGCGGAATACCTCGGTACCGACTTGTCCAAAATAGCGAACGAGCTCGAGAAATTAATGCTTAATGTGCCCAAAGAAAGTGAAATTTCATCTGCCGACATTGAACGGAATATTGGAATTAGTAAGGATTTTAATATTTTTGAACTCAATGCTGCATTGGGCAAGCGGGATTCGCTGAAGGCGATTCAAATTGTAGATTATTTCGCTGCGAATCCCAAGTCTAATCCGTTTGTGGTAGTGATGGGGTCGTTGGCTGGGTACTTTACGAAAATACTAAAATATCATTATTTGCAGGATAAATCGTCTCAGGCTGTTGCAAAGGCTTTGGGTGTACACCCTTTTTTTACTAAAGAGTATGATGTGGCTGCCCGTAATTTTAATAAGCGTAAAACATTCGATATTATAGGTACGCTGCGGGAATACGATCTTAAATCGAAAGGGTTGAATACGGGGCCAAATACGACGACGGCCGATTTAATGCGGGAAATGGTGTTTAAAATTCTAAATTAATAACATAAGGAAGCTTTCACGTGGTGGGGAGACTGAAATGTGAACAGGAAAGTGGGAGATAATATTTAAATAAAGATGGACGGAAAAACGAGAGCAAATATAAAACCCGGTATGGTCGTAAATATTGTACTGAAGAAAGACCAACGTACCGGTATTTTAACGGAAGGTATTGTAAAAGACTTATTAACATCTGCGGCTTTTCACCACAGGGGAATTAAAGTACGTCTCCAAGACGGACAGATCGGTCGCGTTCAAGAGATAGTGGAGGAAGACGATTGATTTTTTTAACTTTTTAATTCTTTAATTTTTAATTTTATTCCTACCTTTGTCTCCCGTGAAAATTGATGTTTATTATTTAATCTCAACTGACAACATGTCTAATGTCGACATCGAAAAATCATTTGATGATACCGATAGCCCGTTTGGGCTTTTTTTGTATCTTAATTTTTAAACAGGAAATTGTAAAGGAAGATAGTAGAATATTATATATATAAAGATGACCAACTATAGTAAATTACCGGCAATTTTAGTCCTTGAGGACGGTACTGTATTTCACGGCAAAGCTGCCGGAAAAATAGGTACCACCACAGGTGAGATTTGTTTTAACACAGGTACTACAGGTTACCAGGAGATTTTTACAGATCCTTCTTATTATGGACAGATCATGGTGACGACCAATGCACATATTGGTAATTATGGGATTGATGAAGATGATACGGAGTCAAAAGAGATTCAGATAGCCGGACTGGTCTGTAAGAATTATAATATTAACTATAGCCGTAAAATGGCGGATGAATCTATCCAAACTTATTTTGAAGAAGGAAATTTAGTAGGAATTTCTGATATCGATACACGTTCTTTGGTGCGTCATATCCGTGACAAAGGAGCGATGAATGCGATTATTTCTTCTGAGAACTTGGATGCTGATTCCTTAAAAGCTGCGTTGGCCGAAGTGCCTTCAATGGCGGGATTGGAGCTTTCTTCGCGCGTGTCTACACCCGAACCTTATTTCTATGGTGAAGAGGATGCGCCTACGCGTATTGCGGTATTGGATCTCGGTATTAAGAAGAATATCCTGCGTAATTTTGATGCAAGACAAGTGTATGCGAAAATTTTTCCGGCTAAAACTTCTTTTGCAGATATGGAGGCCTGGGGTGCTGATGGCTATTTCATATCAAATGGTCCAGGAGATCCGTCTGCAATGGATTATGCAATTGGTACAGTGAAAGAAATTTTAAATGCAGATAAGCCTATGTTTGGGATATGTTTAGGTCATCAAATTTTAGCTTTAGCAAATGATATCCGTACAGAGAAAATGTTTAACGGGCACCGTGGGATTAATCATCCGGTAAAAAACGTTATTGCTAATCGCTGTGAGATTACTTCTCAAAATCATGGTTTCGGCGTAGTAAGGGAAGATATTGAAAATTCAGATAAAATAGAGGTAACGCATATAAATTTGAATGATAATTCGATTGAAGGTATTCGCGTGAAAGGAAAGAAGGCTTTCTCGGTACAATATCATCCGGAGTCTTCTCCGGGTCCACATGATTCCCGTTATTTGTTTGACGATTTTGTTTCTATGATAAAGAATTGAAATATAAAAAGTGAAATAATAAGCCGGGCAGTGTAAAGCCCGGCTTTTTTGTGCTAGAATTAAGGGAGACTTCTGGAGGAAATTTATTTTAAAGGAACATTTAAATTCGTCAGTTTGTCGCTCGCCGCGACGGGGCCTTCATTTTTTGTTTGACCAAAAAACGAAGCAAAAAAGTCAAGACTGGGTCAATGTTACGCTAAAAGCTTTTGGATTTACTAAACATCTCCAAGCCGCTTCGCTTCGGGGATCTGTTCTTAACGCAAATCCAAAAGCTTTCTTCTACATCGACCTAGGTCGTCCTTTCTAACTTCGGCTGAAGTACTAAGTAGATAATTAATAACAAAGCACTATTCTTTCATACCCGAAAAATGTCGCCTTGATGGGTCGCCAATAGCAGGAATGGTGATCCGTTCTGGCGAGCCGGCACAGCGACGAGTTTTTGCTTCTTTTTGAGGTAAAAAGAAGACCCCTGTCGCGGGCTAAGCGACAAAAAAAATTGATTAAAAAACCTTCGTTTTTATTATTTTCCTCTTACCTCCAATATGGGGCGATATCATAATAATGTCTAAAAACCGCGTAGGATTAGTTAATAATTTAATAATATTTGCTATTTTTGGAATAGTAATAATTTTTGCTAACTTAGTGTTGTTGATACACTAAGTTGATATTGAATTTAATAGACCATACATAAAGAAATGAGCTTAATAATTGATGTACATGCGCGTCAGATTTTGGATTCGCGCGGAAATCCTACTATTGAAGTAGATGTAACTACACAAAACGGTTTTGTTGGACGTGCTGCGGTTCCTTCTGGGGCTTCTACCGGTGCCTACGAAGCAGTGGAACTACGTGACGGTGACAAGACAAAATATTTGGGAAAAGGTGTTCTTAAAGCGGTCGAAAATGTAAATACCAAAATTGCGAAAGCTCTGGAAGGTGTCGATGTTTTTGAACAAAATGCAATCGACAAGATCATGATCGATCTTGATGGAACCGAAAACAAAGGAGCATTAGGAGCAAACGCTATTTTGGGTGTCTCTTTAGCTGTAGCAAAAGCTGCGGCACAGGAAAGTCACCAGCCATTATACCGTTATATTGGTGGCGTGAATGCAAATACTTTGCCTCTTCCAATGATGAATATTATCAATGGTGGATCACACTCGGATGCACCTATTGCATTTCAAGAGTTTATGATTATGCCTGTTGGTGCTCCTTCGTTCTCTGAAGCTTTACGTTGGGGAGCTGAAGTATTTCATGCATTGAAAAAAATATTACATGACCGGAATTTGTCTACTGCAGTAGGGGATGAGGGTGGCTTTGCTCCTACATTTGAAGGTACTGAAGATGCTATCGAAACTGTTTTGACGGCGATTAAAAGCGCTGGTTATACGCCAGGGCAAGATATTTGTTTGGCGTTAGATTGTGCTGCTTCTGAATTTTATGTGAACGGTAAATACGATTATACAAAATTTGAAGGAGATAAAGGTGCTGTTCGTTCGAGTGAAGAACAAGCATCTTATTTAGCTGAATTATCTGAAAAGTACCCAATTATTTCTATTGAAGATGGTATGGGAGAAGATGATTGGAACGGTTGGAAAGTGCTTACAGAAAAAATCGGAGATCGCGTACAGTTGGTAGGAGACGATTTATTTGTTACGAACACCAAACGTCTTCAGCAGGGAATTGATAATGATACGGCAAATTCAATTTTGGTTAAAGTAAACCAAATTGGATCGTTGACCGAGACGATCAATGCGGTTTCGTTGGCTCAAAATTCGGGATATACATCTGTGATGTCTCATCGTTCTGGAGAAACAGAAGATACAACCATTGCTGATTTGGCTGTGGCATTGAACTGTGGACAGATTAAAACAGGGTCGATTTCCCGTTCTGATAGGATTGCGAAATATAATCAATTGTTGCGTATCGAAGAAGAATTAGGTGTAAATGCCAAGTTTATCGGAAAAGATTTTAAATATGCTCCAAAGAAGTAGTTAATTGGAGTTCGGTTATATCAAGGGAGATGGATAACATCTCCCTTTTTTTATATATGGCGAAAATTACCTAAGTTTAACTACAAATTGAATACGGAGTTTTATATCTTTACACTATGAAACGTTTTCTCAACTTAATTAAGAATAAGTTTTTATTGGCCGTTATAGCTTTCGTGATTTGGATGTGTTTCTTCGATCGTTATGATTTTGCTGCGCAATACAATTATTATCAGGAAAAAGCCAAATTAGAGAAGGAAAAGGAATTCTATGTCTCGGAGATTGCTTATATCGAAAAATCCATTAAAGATGTACAGTTTAACCCGAGTGAAATTCAACGTATAGCCCGGGAGAAATATAAAATGAAAAAAGACAACGAGGATGTATATGTACTTACCGAAGTTGTTGCAGAAAACTAAATAAAAAAGTCCATTTTGAAAAATGGACTTTTTTTATGGAATGAATTATTCTTAGTGAACAAATAATAATTCACGTAATTTTGGCAGAGGCCATTTTGAATCATCTACGATTTTCTCCAATTTGTTGACATGATAACGAATCTCGTCAAAATATGGTTTTACGATTTCGTCATATGCGATAGATCTTTCGCGGATATCCTCGATACTATTAGCCTTCTTACGTTCTTGACGCATTTCTTCTGCTTGTTCAAGTATAGTATTAGCGTGTTTAGAAATACGTTCAACTAGATTGATCTGTGAACTATAAGACTCTTTGTTTAATCCTAAATCTTTCAGACCTTTTACATTCGTAATCAATTCATTTTGATATGTGAAACAAGCCGGAGCGATTTGGCTATTTACTACTTCGCCAATAACACGTGCTTCAATCTGTAATTTTTTGTAGAAATTTTCTAACAAAATCTCGTGACGTGCTTCCGACTCACGTCTGGTATAAATACCCAGTTTTTCAAACAGTTCTAACGACTCTTCGGCTACGTATATATCTAATGCTTTAGGGGTAGACTTAATGTTGGATAATCCGCGTGTTTCTGCTTCTTTTTCCCACTCTTCACTGTAGCCATTTCCTTCGAATCGAATCGATTTCGAGTCCTTGATATATTTTCGGATTACATTTAATAGTGCCAGATCTTTTTTCGTGCCTTTCTTGATTTGCTTATCAACTTCTATTTTGAACTCAATCAGTTGAGTAGCTACAATAGCATTTAAGATGGTCATTGGTAGCGCTGAATTAGCCGATGAACCTACTGCGCGGAACTCAAATTTATTGCCTGTAAATGCAAATGGTGAAGTACGGTTCCGGTCTGTATTGTCCATTTTTAATTCAGGGATTTTTGGAATACCATGCCACAAGTTGGCTTCTGCTTTTACTTTCTTGGCTACACGTGCAGATTCTACTTCTTCTAATAGCTCATCTAATTGAGAACCCAAGAAAATAGAAATAATCGCAGGGGGAGCTTCATTGGCGCCAAGACGATGGTCATTGGAGTGACTCGCGATAGAAGCGCGTAGTAAGTCTGCATGCTCGTAAACGGCTTTGATGGTGTTTACGAAAAACGTTAAGAACATCAGGTTGTTCTTAGGTGTTTTTCCAGGAGATAATAGATTTACACCTGTATTGGTAATCAATGACCAGTTATTGTGTTTGCCGGATCCATTTACACCACTATATGGTTTTTCGTGTAATAACACTTTGTAATTGTGACGGATAGCAACTTGTTCCATTAAGTTCATCAACAATTGATTGTGGTCAATCGCAAGGTTGATTTCCTCATACATCGGAGCACACTCGAATTGAGAGGGGGCAACCTCGTTGTGACGGGTTTTTAATGGAATGCCTAATTTTAAGGCTTCGTTTTCAAGGTCGACCATGAATGCTAATACGCGCTCAGGTATAGCTCCAAAATAATGATCCTCTAATTGTTGTCCTTTAGCGGACATGTGTCCGAATAAAGTACGCCCTGTTAATTGTAAATCTGGACGTGCATTATATAGTGACAGGTCAACTAAAAAATATTCTTGTTCAATACCTAGAGAGGCAGTAACTTTGTTAATGGATCTGTCAAAATATTGTGCAACATCCGTAGCTGCTTTATCTACTGCATTGATTGCTTTAAGCAAAGGTGCCTTGTAGTCTAATGATTCTCCTGTGTAAGAGACGAACACTGTGGGGATACAAAGTGTTTTACCCGCGCCTGTTTCATAAATGAAAGCTGGAGAAGATGGATCCCAAGCGGTGTATCCTCTTGCTTCAAATGTATTACGAATACCTCCATTTGGAAATGAAGATGCATCCGGTTCTTGTTGTACAAGTGCGTCGGCTGTAAACTTTTCAATGGCTTCACCGTTTTCATCTGGTTCAAAGAATGCATCATGTTTTTCAGCAGTGGAACCTGTTAAAGGTTGAAACCAGTGTGTATAGTGAGATACACCGTCATTCAGCGCCCACGCTTTCATGGCTTGTGAAATATGCTCTGCGATTTCACGCGTAATTTGCTCTCCTTCTTCTATTGCTTTTGTTAGCTCTCTGTAAGTAGTTTTAGGAAGGTAGTCTTTCATTTTGGCAATAGTGAAGACATTCTTGCCGAAAATCGCAGTTGCTTTTTTTGTCTCTACTTTTTCTTCAGAGTTGATTTGGCGTGAAGAAGCAGCTTTTACGGATTCAAATCTAAGGTTAGACATTTAATTATTTATTTATAATGCGTTATGTATTTGTTTTGAATTTGATATCCCTTCAAATTTCGTTTCAAAAATAGGTACTTTTTTTAATAAATTAAATACTTTTTTAAAATTTTAATGAAAATAGCGCTTTAAAATTGAAAAATATTCTATTTTTTGCCTTTTACATTGATTAATTTATGTTTTTATATTTTTATTTTAGTCCTTTTCAGTATTAAATCCCCATTCTATTCCTTTTTTTATGGCAGGTACGCCTTTTGATATCCAACTTGCTGCGGGTTTTCCTTTTAAAAAATGATCGAAGAATTGAAGTTGCCGTATTTGAATGTCTTTTCTGTTTTGTCGTTCCATCAGATTGTGACCATCTCCATTATAATTGAGTAGCCAGGTGGGTTTTCCTAACCTTCGCAAAGCCGTGAACATTTCTATTCCTTGATACCACGGAACCGCGCCATCTTGATCGTTGTGCATGATGGCCACGGGAGTATTTACCCGGTCTAAGAAAAATAGGGGTGAGTTTTCTATATATAGATCTTTATTATCCCACAGGGTACGCCCAATTCTGCTCTGGGTATTTTCGTATTGGAATTGACGGGACATTCCCGACTGCCAACGTATCCCTCCGTAGGCGGAAGTCATATTGACCACTGGAGCTCCCGCCCATGCAGCGGCATATTTATTCGTTCGGGTTATCAAATGTGCTACTTGATATCCACCCCAACTTTGCCCTTGAATAGCCATCTTGTTGGCGTCTACCCACGGAAATTCCTGGGCCAAAAATTGCATTCCGGAATTAACATGCTCTTCTGCAGAACGGCAAGGATAGCCATTTTTATACCGTATATCTGGAGCAAATACCAAATACCCGTTACTTACAAAAAAAGAAATATTTAACCGCGAAGGGGTTGGTGCCGGGGCTTGATAGGTATAGAGACCTTCCGTGAGGGTTTCGTAAAAATAGGCGATTATGGGGTACTTTTTATCCGGATCAAAATCTTCTGGTTTATAAAGGATTCCTTCTGCCGCTGTTCCGGTTGGTGTGACCCATTTTACCAGTTCGGCGGTTCCCCAGTTGTATTGTCCTTGTTGTGGATTGATCGCGGATATTTTAGTTTCATTATTGAAATCTTTAGAAAGATATAGATCCGGTGGTAGATTGTAGTTTTCTTTTGTGTAAATTATCTGGTCTTTTTTCTTGTCCGACGCGAATTGCCTGTATGTAAATGGCGATTGGATAATTTCCTGTAAATCGCCTTTCGTTAAGTTCAACTGAAAGATACCGTTTTGTTTACTCGTTTCGTTGTAAGAAGACAGAAGTAACTTCGTCTGCGGATCTATTCTCACTGTTTTAGCACGCGGATTATCGCTTTTAAAGGCTATCAGCCGCAATGTTATTTTATTATTCCTGCCAAATCCCTTTGTGATAAGTTGATGGTGCTTTCCGTCAAATGAAAAATACCAGATATCGTATCTGTCGTAAATATATACACCTTGGTTGTCTTTGCTCCATCCGGCTATGCCATAAGCTCCGGGCAGAGCGGGAACGTCGTTCTGCTCATCGGTAAAGCTGATTGCTATATCTTTGGTGAGTGGAATGGTCTCAGTGGTTGTGATGTTATAGCTTAACCAATTGCCTTCATCTCTATTAAATAGTACAATATGTTGTCCGTTGGGGGATAGATAGCTGGATCCGTTCCATTTCGTTTTTACAGGTATGCTGCTGCCGGTTTGCGTGGAGACAGCGAAGATGTTATTCAACGTGTAGCCTTGCCATTGCGCTGCGATACGGTTGCCAAGATCGGTAGTGGCTAACCCCCACTCTTCATTTCCGCTATCTGTAAAAGATATGCGATTAAAGGTGTCGTCTAGGAGCGGAACAATACGCTTTTGGCCGATGTGAAAAACGGCGGGATAGTTGGCTGATTGATCTCTTTTTAGATTGGCCAATTGTTGCGGCATGAGGTAATCGTCTTGCCAATGCCAAATGTCTACTTTCGCGTGTTCGAACTCCACTAATGTCGTGTCTTTTATCTGCGGAATCGGAGCTAATCCAAAATAACATTTTTCGCCATTTTCGCTAAAGGATAAGTCGCCGTCTCCGGATACATGCCAGTTGTTTGGAACTAGGGCGGAAGTCTTGGTTGCAATTATAGCTGCCGTGTCGAGGTTGGGCGTATAATAGAATAAGTTGAAATCTTTTAGAAGTGATTTAGCCGGTGATTTGTCTGCTAAAAATATCAATTGCTTGGAGGCATCATCGAATGTTATATTCTTATAGGTGCCTCTTCCGGTAGATATTTTTTTTAGTTGTCTTGCGGCTATATCGTAAAAATATAAACCGTCGGCATCTGAACTGTCTTTTTCTGCTGTTTTTTTATTAAATACAAGGTACTTTTCATTAGCACTGATTACGTAATTTTCGGCGTTCCTGAATTGTATGGTGTCTCCGGTAGGTAGGTTATATAATACAAGAGTGCTTTCTTTTCCGTTCTTCTTACTTTTTTTATCAGCGGTAGAAAGTGTATCTTTTGCAGTGGGTATTTCTATTTCTTGAATGAATGCCAGATTGTTACGAGCTTCCCTAGCTACTTTATAGTTTTTGATATTATTGAATTTTAATGTATTTTTTGTCGCTATATCAAATACGGACAGCGAATCTTTAGGCATTTCCTCTGGTTTTTTCTTTTTAATCTTTGCGGCTCTAATCTCTTGAAATAGGGGTTTAATTAGGCTTATCAAAAATTTTTCATCATGTGTAAGGGTAAGGTTGTAGCCCCGGGGAATACTTGTGATTAATTGATTCGTTTTTGTTTTGAATTCCGTGGTAGCATCACCTTCCTGTGGTGAAATGGTGTAATAGATGTACGATCCGCTGTTGCTGATGACTGGGCTTGTAATGCTTTGCCATGCATCGTAGCTTGAATGATCTAAAGGTTTTTTTTGGGCCGGGGAAAAAAAAGAAATTGTAGAGAGTACAACTGTAAAAAGATATTTTGTTTGTAACATGCCGTAGATAAATTGTATGTATTCAAAAATAGTTATATTCGTATAAAGTGTATATAACAATTTTGGCACATATTTTATAGTATTAAATCAGGTAAATTATATACATATGAAATATCATGTGGAGTAATGGATAGCACGGATAATATTACATGGGTATTCCATGTGACCGTTAAAAATCAAACCGAGTGAAACGAATCCATTTATACCAATGAAAACTGACACTCATAAATAATCATATAAATATGAAATATATCGGTATAACAATTAGTATTATTGCTGCAATAGCATGTATTGCCTTTGCGAGCATACTGGCGAATGCTTATAAGTATAAGTATAAAGTAACTAATACCATTAATGTAACGGGTAATGCAAAAAAGGATTTTGAATCTGACATCGTAAAGTGGTCTGCCACATACAGTCGAAAATCCATGGATTTAAGCGCTGCTTCCGAACAATTAAAACAAGATCGGGATCTGGTGAAAGATTTTCTTGTCCGCCAAGGAATTAAAGACGGTGAAATTCTATTTAATGCAGTGAATATTAATCGGGATTTTACGTATCAAACGGACGGTAGCGGTCATAGCTATAATACGTTTACAGGATATAGTCTTACGCAAACGGTAAGTGTAGAGTCTAAAGATCTAGACAAAGTGGATAATGCTTCTCGTGAGATATCTACTTTAATATCGCAAGGCCTGGAATTAAGTTCCAATTCTCCAAACTATTATTACTCCAAATTAGAGGATTTGAAATTGGCGCTGATTGCGGAGGCGTCTCAAAATGCCAAACTGAGAGCTGACAATATTGCAAAGGAATCTGGAAGTCGTCTTGGAGGATTAAATAAAGCGGATTTAGGGATATTTCAAATCACAGGTCAGAATGATAATGAAGAATATTCGTATGGCGGAGTCTTTAACACGACATCGAGATTAAAAACGGCGAATATCACGATAAAGGCAAGTTACGGACAATAAATTGAATTTATAAAGGAAAAAATAAGCGCTAGATGTGTCTAGCGCTTTTCCTGTATGTGGTCAAAATAAATTAACCTAAATAAGATTTTAAAATTTTACTTCGAGAAGTGTGACGTAATCGTTGTAAAGCCTTGTCTTTAATCTGACGTACACGTTCTCTCGTTAAATTAAATTTCTCACCAATTTCTTCAAGTGATAATGGGTGGTTTGAACCAAGTCCAAAGAATAACACGATGATTTCTCTTTCTCTTTCTGTTAACGTTGATAAAGACCGTTTGATTTCTTCGGATAAAGATTCATCAATTAACGAACTATCCGTATCGGGATCAGAGTTTTCTAATACATCTAATAATGTATTCTCCTCACCTTGTACGAAGGGTGCGTCCATTGACACATGTCTACCCGAATTACTCAATGTATCCGAAACCTTATCTACTGTCGTCTCGAGGATATCTGCTAATTCTTCTGGAGAAGGCTCACGTTCGTATTCCTGTTCTAATTTGGAGAAAGCTTTGCTGATTTTACTTAAAGAACCTACTTGATTTAAAGGTAAGCGTACGATACGCGATTGTTCAGCAATAGCTTGCAAAATAGATTGACGAATCCACCACACTGCATAAGAGATAAACTTGAAACCTTTCGTTTCGTCGAAGCGTTTAGCGGCCTTGATAAGGCCCAAATTTCCTTCATTGATTAAATCACCCAATGTAAGGCCTTGATTTTGGTACTGTTTAGCAACGGATACCACGAAACGTAGGTTGGTTTTGGTTAACTTCTCTAATGCTACTTGATCTCCCTCGCGAATCCGTTGAGCTAAGATAACTTCTTCTTCGGCTGTGATTAAATCTACCTTACCGATTTCATGTAAGTATTTGTCTAAAGATTGTGATTCACGATTAGTGATCGATTGCGTAATTTTGAGCTGTCTCATTAATTTTTATTACTTCCTTCTTGAAATGTTTGCAAAAATACTAAAATATCTCCATTCTTTTGTAAAGAATGTGTAATTTATTGACTCATTTTGAGGTGGTTATGAAGACCATAGGGATGCTTACTGGGTGTCAAAAACCGTTCCATATTTAAAAATATTCGTTGTTTTTTTTGTATTATTTTTACTAGGATTTCTGTATTCAAAAATATTTCCATATCTCTGAAAACCTTTTAGATCAAGAATTGTTTTTAAATACAAGTAATTAATGCTAAATTAGATTAAATATTGTGTCACGTTAAAGATTATGAGCATCAAAATACGTTTGGATGAAGTAATGGCTAAGAAAAAGGTGTCTTTAAATGAGCTTAGCAACCGGGTTGGTATCACCTTATCGAATCTCTCCATTCTAAAGAATCAGAAATCGAAAGCAATTCGGTTAAGTACATTAGAAGCTATTTGCAAAGCATTAGATTGCCAACCGGGCGATATCATTGTATATGAAGATTAATCTTCAAATCGATAACCTCGTAAAAATTCTTCTATTGACATTTTTTTCTTTCCTTCTAACTGAAGTTGTTTAACCGATAATAGCCCGTCGTTTCCCGAAAATTTCAGGTATGATTTTCCATCCGTCTCATAAGATCCGGGTTGGGGTGGGGGGCTTTTCCTTTCTTTTTCCACTTCGTAAATTTTCAATACTTTTTTGTCGAAATAAGTAAATGCAGCCGGGTAAGGACTCAAGCCTCTTATTTTGTTATAAATGGTTTGGATATCGGAATTCCAGTCGATAAGGCAGTCGTCCTTAAATATTTTAGGGGCATGTTTTAATTGAGTTTCTACCACGTCTTTCTGAGGCATAGGACGTAGCGAGTTTGACTTCAACTTCTGAATGGTTTTTATCAACGTATTCGCCCCGGCCTTCATTAATTTATCGTGGAGCGAACCAGCATTGTCCTTCTCGTCAATGGTTATGTTTTCTGATAATAAAATATTCCCGGTATCGATCTCATGTTGGAGAAGGAAGGTGGTTACTCCAGATTCTTTTTCACCGTTGATAATTGCGTGGTTGATGGGGGCGGCACCTCTGTATTGCGGAAGTAAAGAAGCATGTACGTTTATAGTCCCTAAAGACGGCATGTTCCATACGACCTCGGGTAGCATACGGAAGGCGACTACAACTTGCAGGTCGGCCTTGAAAGATCTTAGCATATCGATGAACTCGATGTTTTTTAGTTTTTCGGGTTGTAATACAGGAAGGGCATGCGCTTCGGCAAATATTTTTACAGGAGACTGATGTAGTTTTTGACCTCTGCCGGCAGGTTTGTCGGGAGCAGTTACCACAGCAACTACGTTTTCGCCTGCCTCAAGTAGTGCTCTTAAAGAAGCGACAGCAAAATCAGGAGTACCCATGAAAATTATTCTCATATATAATTAGTCTTTATATTGTGATGGACGATTGTACTTATTAAGTGGCAAAACTTTATTAACTTTGCGAAGTTACAAATTTAATTTAAGCTTGAATTTTCCATTTTTTCTCGCGAAGCGAATCGTGTTTAAAGGGCATCGAACTTTTTCGAAATTGATCGTGAGGGTGACTATCGGTGCGTTAGCTTTGGCTGTAATTGCTATTATACTTTCTGTTGCTATTTTGAGGGGATTTAAAGATGAAGTAACGGCTAAGCAAAGGGGTTTTTTTAGCGATGTCATCATTTCTAAAAATGACCTTAATGACTCGTATGAAAATTCTCCTATTTCTCTTTCGCGGGAAAACCTAGACCGGATTATAAAGCTTCCCAACGTAGTGGATGTGGTGCCGTTTGCGACAAAAGCGGGGATTATGAATGTGGATGGTGAAGTAGAAGGGGTATTACTGAAAGGGGTGGAAAAGAGTTACAATCAATCTTTTCTCGCCCGGACGCTAGTCGTCGGTGATACGCTGAACTTTGCAAACCAAGATTCCGATACAGAAATATTAATCTCCAAGCTATTGGCTGATCGATTAAATCTGAAAGTAGGTGACGACTTTATTATGTACTTTGTTCAAACACCAATCCGTAAACGGAAAATGTTTGTTAAAGGTGTTTTTCAAACAAATTCGGCAGAATTGGACAAGATGTATGTGATAGGTTCTTTGGATTTAATAAGACGGCTTAATAATCTTGACCCGGGGGATGCGGGGGCTTATGAAGTGCGGGTGAAAAATTTTGAGGAAATACAGAAAACTACTGCTGCGGTTGATGAAGAGTTGCCGGTAGCGTTGAAAGCAACGAATATCATTGAACAATTTCCGGACGTCTTTAATTGGTTAAAGATGTTGGATATGAATGACGATATTATTTTTGTATTGATGGTGATCGTGGCAATAATAAATATGATTTCTGCTTTACTCATATCGATATTAGAACGTACTTCCATGATAGGAGTTTTGAAATCATTGGGTATGGCAAATAGGCAAATCCGAAAAGTATTTCTTTACAATTCCATTTATCTTATAGGGTATGGATTAATTATTGGTAATATCATTACGATAAGTTTATACTGGTTTCAAACAAATACCAAGTTTTTTAAACTGGACCCATCGATTTATTATATTGGATACGTTCCGATGTCGATAGCGTGGTACGATGTGATTCTTTTGAATATTGCTATAGTCTTTATCGCACTGATTACCTTGTATATTCCTTCGATGTTGATATCCCGTATTTCACCCATTAAGACTATTCAATTTAAATAATACAGATGAATTAAACGTCGTCTTTGGTGAAAAACTTATTTTTTTCGTATATTCCTGCGTTTTTAGGGCTATAGATCCGTAGTATATTTTTATGAATAATTTTTTAGATCACTTAAGCGACGCGTTTAGAACACCTCTTACCAATCCTGTATTGGTTTTTGCGCTGGTGCTATTTATTATACTACTTTCTCCGATCATTCTTCGACCTATTAAAGTACCAGGTATTATTGGTTTCATTTTATTCGGTGTAATTCTAGGCCCTCATGGACTCAATTGGTTGTCGAAAATTGATCAGAAGGCTGTTAATATGACGGGAGTAGATGCAATAGATTTATTTTCGACAATTGGTCTTTTGTATATTATGTTTATTGCGGGGCTGGAATTAGATATGAATGAATTTCAAAAGACGAAAAATAAAAGTGCGTTGTTCGGCTTTTTGACATTCATTATCCCTATATCTATTGGGTTCCCTGTTTGTTATTACTTATTAGACTATAGTTTACTGCCGAGTGTATTGATAGCCAGTATGTTTGCTACGCATACCTTAGTAACTTACCCTATAGTTACCAGCTACGGTATATCTAAAAATGAGGCTGTAGCGATTACAATAGGAGGGACAATACTAACGGATACAGCGGTCTTGATTATACTGGCTGTTATAAAGGGCGTAAATCAAGGCAATATTGGGTCTGAATTCTGGGTTACCCTAGGCGTGTCTTTTGCCATATTTCTCTTTATCATGTTTGGGTTAATTCCTAGGCTCGCTAAATGGTTTTTTTCTCGAATAGAAGGAGAAAAAACAGCGCACTATATATTTGTTTTGGCAGTCGTATTTTTTTCAGCTTTTCTAGCGGAAATTGCAGGCCTTGAACATATTATTGGTGCTTTTGTGGCTGGATTAGCACTTAATAAACTGATTCCTCATTCTTCTGCTTTGATGAATCGAATTGAGTTTATAGGAAATGCCATATTTATACCATTCTTCCTTATTTCTGTGGGAATGATTGTGGATGTAAGTGTGCTGACAAAAGGACCAACGGCGCTTATCGTCGCTGGAACCTTAACATTAGTAGCTGTTTTTGGGAAATTTTTGGCGGCAACAGCGACTCAGTTTGCATTTAAGTATTCCAAAAGTCAACGAAATTTAATATTTGGACTAAGTAATGCGCATGCGGCAGCTACTTTGGCTATTATCATGGTAGGCTATAATAGCAAGTTAATAGATGAAAACGTATTGAACGGCACAATCGTGTTGATCCTTTTTACCTGTATAATTGCCTCGCTTGTAACCGAGAATGCCTCTAAAAAGGTTGTATTGGAGGGATATCAGGATGAACAGCATGTTGAGCCTATTCAGGAAAATGATGAACAGATTTTAATTCCTATTGCTAATTTAGGTAATATGGAACCTATCTTGGACTTTGCTACATTGATCAAATCAAAAAAGTCCCCTCGGCCGTTGAATATTTTGAGTGTTGTAACGGACGTGGAACAGGGGGAGCGAAATAAAGTGGTAGCCCGTGAGAATCTAGATAAAATGGTGAGGTATGCTTCCGGAGCGGAAACGGAGGTAGAACTGATTACCGAAATAAACTATAATATCGCTGGAGGTATTAGTAACGCCTCCAGGGAAATTTTTGCTGACTGTCTTATAATGGGGTGGCCCAGTGCAGTTAGTTTCGTAGAAAAAATAGTAGGAGAAAAGACAGAAAGTATACTTAACCGGACAGATACGAATTTATTTATGTGCCGTCTGGATAAACCATTTATCTTAAATAAATTGATTACTATTTTTGTCCCCCCTTTAGCGGAGTCAGAAGTGGGATTTGAATTTTGGATGGAGAAAATGTTGAAATTATCGCAAGAGCTCTCTCTTCCGATTTCATTTGTTTGTAATCAACATACTCAAAATTCATTGGAGAATACGCTGGATAAGCTAAATAGCAACGTAATTTCTTCATTTGAGAACTATGAAGACTGGGATGATATATATGGACTTGCCACGTTTTCCAATTCTGATTCGCTTCTGATATTTGTTTCTTCTAGAAGTGGCGACGTATCTTATAGAGATTCGTTGGATGGCTTGGCCAAACGGGTTGGACGCTATTATCAAAATCAAAATTTAATATTGGTATTTCCGAGTAGACGTGAAAATCTTCATATCGATGAGTATGAAGATATTCAAACTGCACCGATCTTTAGAAAGATAAGTCGCGAAATTGGCAATATGTTTGGTAGAGATAAGTTATAGTATTATAATTAATATGTTTATGAGTGAGAAAATTACTATGGGGTCGGACGGGCGTCTGTCTGTTCCAAACAATACGATTATTCCTTTTATTATTGGAGACGGTATAGGGCCGGATATCTGGCAGGCAGCGGTGAGAGTTTTTGATGCTTCCGTTAGAAAGGCATACGACGGCCGACGAAGTATCTCGTGGAAGGAGGTGTTGGCTGGGGAAAAGGCTTTTAGTCAGAATGGAAACTGGCTCCCCGCAGAAACGCTGGATGTTTTTAGATCGCATTTGGTGGGTATTAAAGGTCCCCTTACAACTCCTATCGGTGAGGGGATAAGGTCGCTGAATGTTGCGTTGCGAAAAGAGTTGGATTTGTATGTTTGTCTACGGCCTACTAAATGGTATGAAGGTGTTCCTTCCCCGGTAAAGAATCCTGAAAACGTCAATATGGTGATTTTTAGGGAAAATACGGAGGATATTTATGCAGGTATCGAATTTGCTGCGGGTACGGATGATGCACAGCGAATTCAGCGATTTTTGGAAGAAGAACTTCATATAACGTACAATTTTACGAATACAACCGGGCTTGGAATTAAACTGGTTTCAGAAGAAGGGTCCAAACGATTAATGCGATCGGCAATAGAATATGCAATTGCACATGGCCTGCCTTCGGTTACAGTTGTGCATAAAGGGAATATTATGAAGTATACGGAAGGTGCTTTCAAAAATTGGAGTTTTGAGGTAGCGGAAACGGAATATGGTCATCTTACGTATACATGGGGACAATGGGAGAAAACACGTACAGAGAAAGGGCAGGAAGCAGCTAATGCAGCACAAAAAGAGGCTGAAGAGCAGGGTAAGATCATTATAAAGGATATGATTGCGGATAATTTTCTACAACAGATTCTACTTGCCCCGAAAGATTTCTCGGTAATAGCGACCTTGAATTTAAATGGAGATTATATTTCTGACGCTTTAGCTGCCATGGTAGGTGGAATTGGGATTGCTCCGGGCGCTAACATAAATTACAAAACCGGACACGCTATTTTCGAAGCTACTCATGGTACGGCTCCAAGATTTGCAAATACCAATACGATGAATCCTTCCTCGGTTATTTTAAGTGGAGTAATGATGTTGGAATATATGGGCTGGCAAGAGGCAGCAGATCTGATTGTAAAAGCGTTGGCGCAAACGATTAAAGATAAAACTGTGACCGTGGATTTTTACAATCTTATGGACGACGCTTTTTTATTAAAAACGAGTGAGTTTGCCGATAAAATAATCGAGAAATTTTAGTGTGACTATACGTATTGTTAGTGACGGAATTTTTTGATTTACCCTTATTCGACAGTATTTAGCGTAGATGACATGGCAGAATTTTACAGAGCGCCGTCTATTAGTTTTTTAAGCTCCTCGTGTTCTTTAATATGTATAGCACGCCCTTTTGTAATAATGAGATTTTGTAATGACAGTTCATTTAATATTCTAAAAACAGTTTCATAGGTTGTTCCGGCGAAATCCGCCAGACTCTGTCTGCTCAAGTTGATATCAATGAACCCCGCCTCATTGGTTCCAAATTGTGCTTCTAATTTGAGAATGGCTAATATAATCCTACCTTTTACCATCATATGGGCTAGATTCAGCATCTTAGATTCTGACTCTTTAAGTTCGTCTGCAAAAAATAACATGAGCTGGTAGGTTAAGTCTGTATTTACTTTCAGTGTCGATAAGAAAAAATCAAGTTCGATAAAACAAATTGTCGTTGTTTCTAAGGCAGTCGCGGATATAGGAAAAATAGAGTTGTGCGTTCCTAAGCCGCGATGACCAATAATATCTCCATTATTTGCGAACCGAATAATAATTTCTTTTTCACCCCATTTTTTATGCACTTTTACTTTTCCATTGTGCACAAAGTAAATCCCATTAACTGGATCTCCCTCGCGAATGATCTGTTCTCCTTTTTTAAATACGATGTTTTTACGATTAAGGTCGATGGAATGTTTCCAATCGTCGATCGCTAGTCGGCACATAAAACAACTTTTTAAATCACAGCTTTTTTTGTTTTTCTTCATAAAGTTTAATCTTCACTTGTCGAGTTGATAGGAGTCTGTGCAATAATACAGGAAATTGTTGAAACAAAAAACCAGTCTTTCGATTAGGCTTCGTTTACTTTTCGATGACGATCTGCGGATAGTTTTGTTTTTTTTTCGTAAAACAATTCGAATCTGATGTTAAGTTTGTGCTTCCATCCATACATGATGCCGTACGGATCGTTTTTTTTTGTAATTTAGCCAGTGATAAAATTGGAAATCCAAGTTCGATTTTGCTACATACTGCTTTCGCCGGTCGACAGATGCTTCGGTTTTCGTGTTCAGCTTAAAATAGAGGAAAGCAAAAAAATGGATTTAAAAACGTTTTGAATTATCGCCGTTTGGTACGTTTTTACGATAAGGAAAAGAATGAAATCAAGGGGTGAAGTGGGATTTATTGGTACATTTTCTAAAGTCTTTATTTCTGGCTCGATTCTTCCTAATTGTTTCCAGTATTGGTTTGTTAATTTGTGAGTATATATATAATTATTTGTGGAAGAGCTTTTAGTGTTTTTTAACCATCTAACGGATCCGGATTGGATCGTAGCGCATGGAGGTCTTTATTTGTTACTGTTCATTATTTTTGCAGAAACAGGAATTTTGATCGGTTTTTTCTTACCTGGTGATCCGATTCTTTTTATAGCCGGAATAATTATTGCCAACATGGAAATTGGAGATTCCAACCCTTTATTGGTACTATTATATTGGATCTCCCTGATCTCAATTGTCGCTATATTGGGGAATTTCGTAGGCTACTGGTGTGGTAAATATTTTGGACATCGTTTGCTAAAAATGAAAGATAATTGGCTATTCAAGAAAGAATACATTTACAAGGCACAGGCTTTTTATAAAAAGCAGGGTGGGGTTGCTATTATTTTGGCTAGGTTTCTTCCCGTTGTGCGTACGTTTGCTCCGATCGTTGCGGGAATAGTCGGAATGGATTTTAAGAAATTTGTGTTTTATAATGTTCTTGGTGGTGTTATTTGGGTCAGCAGCTTGGTTACGCTTGGTTACTTACTTGGTGAAAATGCCTGGGTTCAACGAAATCTCGAATATGTTATCTTAGGGATTGTCATATTGGCCACTGCACCCGTAATGATCAAAATGATTACCGGTAAAAGGACACCTGTTGAATTGCCTACCAAATAAGGCCTTTCTGTTCTCATCTCCTTGAATACAGAAAAAAGCCCAATCTTTTGATTGAACTTATTTTGTGATTCTTAAGGGAGGTTTGAACTACCGGATGTTCCGTTTACTCTCGATTGTATAGGTGAAAGAGTCTGCGCGATAACAACCTATATTGAATTCAATAGGATTGTTGTCAATGTCGTATACATACCGTTTCCGAATAAGGATGGGATCACCCGGTCTGATCTCCAATTTGGACGCCAGAAATGCATCCGCGCCGGCAGCGCTGATTTCCTCCTTAGAATTAAAAGCCACAACACCATAATCGGTTTCAAGAATCTCATAAAGCGGCCGGTTGAAGTTTTCGGATGCCGAAATGGGTATCGTTGGATTAAACTCTGAAATGAAGTAAACGAAAGGTGTGCCCTTTTTTCCACGTAACCGTTCAAGTCTCATAACTTTTGTAGACACCTCAATGTTGAAAAAGGCCGCAACCTCCGCTGATACCTCATGCCTAAATATCTGCAGTTCGAAATTGTGGATCTCGATACCTAGGATCCGCATTTCCTCGGAAAAACTCAGCCAGTTACTGACACCACTAAATATTTTCTTTTTCTGTACACGTGTGCCGACCCCTTTTTTCCGAACAAGCAGTCCTTCTGTTACCAATGTACTAATGGCCTGTCGTAAGGTATTCCGTGATATTTTTAATTGTTCAGACAAGTCGACTTCCTTTGGAAGGTACTGTCCATCCCGATACTGCGGTTCTTCGATAAGCTTACGAATAAGCTCTTCTGCCTGTTTATGAAAGGGTACGGAGCTTTTATGATCTATTTGTAATTCCATGTCTGTGCACAAAAATAAAAAAAAATAATGTGATTTGTTTGTTTTTTAATGAAATGCTAATATATTTGCTTTTGTTATATGTTTATACATACTGAACATATAGATGAACAATTATACAATTATAAACATGTTAAGTACTTACAAGAAGAAGCCCGCTATCGGATTAAATGGTTTTGCTGTAGAAGGTTGGAGCGCTATTATTTCTGTTTTGAAAAAGCATAGCACCGACAAAAGTACCGTGGTAATAGACTGTTACACCGGAATAAGCCACGAAGAGCTACAAACGCAAATTACGCAACTGGAATCGGATCTCTTTATCCACACCAAAGATTTATTTATCCCGGAATCGGATGCCACAGTATTGACCGCTCGTTTTATGACCGACGATGTGCTGTTTGGATACAATTCTAATATTTCCCTAGTTGAATATTTCGACTCAAAAAAATTGAAAGCCGCGCAACAGGCGATTCAGGAGGCTGAAGGGCGTGTAGTGGTTTTCGGCCATGGGGCACAGCTGGTGGCAAACGCTGATACGCTGATCTATGCCGATATGCCGCGATGGGAAATACAGCTACGCATGCGTAAGCAGGAAGCAACGGCATTAGGTATAGACAACAGGAAGGAACCTTTTTCGCTTCAATATAAGCGTGGATTGTTTAACGATTGGCGTGTGCTGGACAAACACAAGCGTACAATTTACGAGAAGGTGGATTTTTGGATTGATACCGTAATGCCACAAGCGCCTAAAATGATTGATCGGCAGACATTCTTTGCAGGTATGGACAAAGCAGCTGCTTCACCTTTTCGTGTAGTGCCCTTTTTTGATCCGGCGCCATGGGGTGGCCAGTGGATGAAAGATGAGTTTGATCTTGAATCCTCGAAAGTGAATTATGGTTGGGGTTTTGATTGTGTACCAGAGGAGAATAGTTTGCTCCTTGATGTCGACGATATCATATTCGAGATGCCTTCCGTGAATCTGGTGTATACCCGGAGCAGCGCATTGCTCGGCAAACCGGTGGAAGCCCGTTTTGGAAAAGATTTTCCGATCCGTTTTGACTTTTTGGATACGGTGGACGGCGGCAACCTGAGTCTTCAGGTGCATCCCACCACACAGTATGCCCGTGATCATTTTGGATTACCCTACACGCAGGATGAGAGCTACTATATCATGGATGCGAAAGAAGATGCCTTTGTCTACCTCGGACTAAAAACGAGCGTCGATGGCGAAGCGATGATTCACGAGCTGGAACGTGCGGAACAAGGTGAACTTGTGTTCGATGCAGATAAATTTGTGAATAAAATTCCAACGAAAAAACACGATCATTTCCTTATTCCGGCAGGGACCATACATTGCTCAGGAATAAATGCCGTAGTACTCGAAATTAGTTCGACACCAAATTTATTTACGTTTAAACTGTGGGACTGGCAACGGTTGGGTTTAGACGGAAAACCACGGCCTATTAACGTGCAACGCGGCAAAGAAGTGCTCAATTTAGATTGCGATACGGCATACACTATGACCCAATTGGTAAATGATGTCGAGGTGGTTGTGACGGGTGATGGCTGGGTCGAAGAAAAGACGGGTCTGCATAAAAGTGAATTTATCGAAACACGTCGGCATACTTTTTCTGTTCCGGTTACACATTATACAGCAGACAGCGTCAATGTACTGAATCTGGTGGAGGGTGAAGAAATTATTGTGGAAAGTCCGACGGACGACTTTGAACCAATGATTATTCACTACGCTGAGACGTTCATCATTCCAGCTGCGGTCGAAGCCTATCGTATTCGGCCGCATGGCGCGTCTGTGGGTAAAACATGCATGACTATTAAAGCATCGGTAAGAATTTAATTACTTGATTTAACGCCCATACGCTATGCAATACAACCCAGAAAAAAAAACACCTCTCGTACTGATTCCGATATTTCTCAATTTTTTTATCATGGGATTTGTAGATATCGTCGGAGTAGCCACAAACTATGTGAAGAAAGATTTTGCATTGTCGGACACTATGGCCAGTCTTATACCGATGATGGTTTTCGTGTGGTTTGCCATATGTTCTGTTCCGACTGGAATCCTCATGGGTAAAATCGGCCGTAAGAAGACAGTAGCTGTTTCGTTGTTGGTTACGGCGCTCGCTATGGCTATTCCCTTCCTAGGCTACACCTACCCTGGAGTATTGCTCGCTTTCGCACTGCTGGGCATCGGAAATACAATTTTGCAGGTCTCGCTCAATCCGCTGATAGCAGCCGTCGTGCGAACGGAAAAACTGACCAGCACCCTCACAATGGGGCAGTTCGTCAAAGCGATTTCCTCGTTTTTAGGTCCTATATTGATAGGCGTTACAGCTACACAACTAGGAGACTGGCGTTTTACCTTCCTGTTTTACGGCCTGGCAACCATATTTTCTATTGCGGTGCTTTATACGCTGCATCCCGACGACCCGGTAAAAACCGTGGAAAAGGCGTCGTCTTTCCGACAGCTTTTTGCTTTATTGAAAGACCGGTACCTGATCAACTGCATCCTCATTGTGGTGTTGATTGTGGGCGTTGATGTGGGACTCAACACGAGTATACCCCAACTGCTTATTGACCGGGTGGCCATACCGCTGGAAGACGCTGCTTTGGGAACAAGCCTTTATTTTGCAGCGCGTACCATCGGAACCTTTGTTGGTGCACTCTTGCTGGTTAGGTTCTCTGCCAGAAAATTCCTGCGGGGAACGATTGTATTGGCTGTTTTTGCTTTTGTTGGTATAATGATTAGTTCCGCGCTATGGATATTACTGCTGTTTATTGTCCTAGTAGGACTTGCCTGCGCAAATGTATTTTCGATTGTGTTTTCCTTGGCGTTACAACATGATATGAAGCACGCAAATGAGATATCGGCATTGATGATTATGGGGGTTTCGGGTGGAGCCCTGTTGCTGCCTTTACAAGGTGTGATTACCGATAACTTAAATTTTACGGCAGGGCTATCTATTGTACTGATCAGTATGCTTATTATGGCTTCCATTTCCTTTAAATTCAAAAACTAACCTATGTACGACTACGATAACCGCATAGTACTAACATTGGATGCAGGTGGAACAAACATGGTGTTTTCCGCCATTCAAGCCAATAAGGAAATAGTAGCTCCTTATCGTTTACCAGCGTATCCTGATGATTTAAAAAAATGTCTTCAGACATTGGTCGACGGATTTACGCATATAAGGCAGCAGTTGCCTAAGGCGCCTGTAGCCATAAGCTTCGCCTTTCCCGGACCCGCAGATTACAAAAATGGGATTATTCATGATCTGCCCAATTTTCCCTCTTTTCGGGGAGGGGTTCCGCTTGGACCTTTCTTACAAGAACATTTCCAAATCCCTGTTTTTATCAATAACGACGGTAATCTTTTTGCCTATGGTGAAGCGCTGGCAGGTGCTTTGCCCGCGTTGAATAGCCGGTTGAAAGAGCTAGGCTACGGCAAAACATACCGCAACCTTATCGGGATCACCTTCGGTACCGGCTTTGGATCCGGAGTAGTAATCAATAATCATTTGTTGACCGGCGATAACGATTGCGGAGGCGATGTGTGGGTATTCCGCAACAAACTTTATCCGGAAAAGATTGCAGAGGAAAGTGTGAGCATACGTGCCATTACGCGGGTGTATCGTGAACGGGCGGGTGTCCAGGACGATAACTTAACACCGCAGGACATATTTTGCATCGCCGAAGGCGATGCCCCCGGCAATCGGGACGCCGCTCTAGCTAGTTTTGCCCAGTTCGGCGAGGTAGCAGGAGATGCCATCGCACACTTATTGACATTTGCAGACGGTATCGTTGTTATTGGCGGGGGGATTATGGGCGCAGCGAAATACATTATGCCCGCGCTGATCAACGAACTAAATTCCACGTTAAACACGTTTTCGGGAGATATCCTTCCGCGTCTGCAAATGCAGGTCATCGATGCCATGGCGGACGGCAGCGTAGAACGGGCCAGGACAGAAATGCAGCGAACCATAACCATTCCAAATACAACTAAGACAATAAACTACAACCCCCATAAAAGAACCTTCATCATGAAAACAGCGCTTGGAACGAGTAAAGCTATTTCATTAGGTGCTTATGCCTATGCATTACATGCATTGGGCAATTAGATTATAAATCGCTAAAGATTAAATTATGATGATATGAAAAATAAATTATCCATTATCAAGAGCCGGGGACAGACCTCCTCCTTCTTTGCCCAAAAACATACTATATTTCTTCGGTATCTCTTCTGCGTTATTTTAGGTTTACAAGCGTTTTCAATAGCTGCACAGGATGTTGATACTCCAGTGGAGGGCGTAATCGTTAATGCTTCCGGTGCGGCAGTTTCTGGCGCTTCCGTAAAGGAGCTCGGCGCAACCAATTCGACGCTAACGGATTCTGAAGGCCGCTTCGCGCTGAACGTGTCTTCATCCGATGCGACCTTAACGGTGTCGTACATCGGGTACCAGACACAAGAGATCGCCGTAGCAGGAAGAGCGAGTGTACGGATTGTTCTCCTGTCCAGAAGCGAGGAACTGGATGAAGTGGTAGTGGTCGGTTACGGCACCCAAAGGAAAATAAATGTAACCGGTGCAATATCTTCGGTAAATATGGAAGAACTGGAAGGTAGACCGGTTGTGAATGTTGTTGAAGCTTTACAGGGCACTACACCAGGGTTAACTATCCAACAAAGCAATTCGCAGCCTGGAAGCCGCCCGTCGATCAATATCCGCGGGATTAATACCTTGAATAACAATGATCCGATGGTTATCATCGATGGTATTCAGGGCGATATCCAGAACGTGAATATGGCGGATATTGAAAACATATCTGTATTGAAAGATGCGGCATCCGCTGCGATCTATGGTTCCCGTGCATCCAACGGTGTTATCCTCATCACGACGAAAAGGGGCAGCAAAGGATTGACACGCCTATCGTATGATTATATACATGCGGCACAGACACCGACTTTTTTGCCTAAGATAGTCGACTCGTGGGTGTATGCCGAACTACGGAACGAAGCACTCGTTAACTCGGGCCGACCAACGCAGTTCTCCTCGGGACAGATACGGAACTTTCGGGAAAACGGACCCAATGCCAATTGGATGAAAGAAATATACCGCAACAGTGCGCCGCAGCAGTCGCACAACCTGTCGCTTTCTGGTGGCAACGACAAGACGACGTACCTAATCTCCGGGGCTTATACCGATCAGGAGAGTATGTTTAAGGGGCCAGATTACGGATTAGAACGGTTTAATTTTCGTACCAATGTGGAAACGCAAGTTTCCGACCGTCTCAAGGTAGGTCTGTTGGCTGCCTATGCACGGAATACCGTGAAAGATCATGCTTATTGGACGGACTGGATCATTGAGCAGGCTACCCGTATGCCATCGATCTACCCGATAAGAAACGAAAATGGCGATTATACCTACCCAGGCGGTAGCAATTCGAATTCCTTGGCCCGCCTAGAGCAGGGGGGGCTACGACGCAGTGCCAACGACGATCTATCGGGTATCCTGAATGCCGAATTTAAGATTCTGGACGGATTGAAACTACGCGGGATGGTGGGCGCACAGTTGTATAACAACCGACTGAAAGAAAACCGCAAGTCGATTCCGGGATCGGGCGATCTGGAGAACCGCATGACAAATAGTTCACAGCGCATAGAGAACATCACCACTAATCTCGTCTTAGCATACGATAAGTCGTGGGGAGAACATATGTTCAACTCCATCGTCGGCTACTCTTATGAGGGCGGCACGGACAACCGTTTTGAAACGTTTCGGCTCGTCGACGAGTCCAATAGAGACATCATGGGGGGTGCACAGACGGCGAATACCGGTAACGAGGAGTGGCAGCACGAATGGTCGATCTATTCCGCATTTTTACGGATGAACTATAATTTTGCCGATCGGTACCTGTTCGAGTTTAATCTGCGTGACGATATTTCGTCTAAGTTCAGGAAAGGCAACCGTTCTGCCTGGTTCCCATCATTATCTGCCGGATGGAGGCTTTCCGAGGAAAACTTCTATCCCGAGGGTCTTAAAAACATCATGCCGTCCGCAAAGATCAGATCATCATGGGGTCTGGTCGGTAACAACCGCATAGACGATTATAGCTACCAGGCCACGGTTAATGTCACGCAGGGATACAACTTTGGTAATACAATATATCCAGTTGCCTCCTTTGATGCTGTTAATCCGGATTTACGCTGGGAAACCACGCAGATGTTTAATGTAGGGGCAGACCTGGGTTTCCTGAACAATGCGCTGACCCTTACGGGGGAGTATTATGTGAATGATACCTACGATATTCTCATTGAAATCCCTGTTCCAGGTATGTTTGGCGGTGGTACACCGATACAGAATGCAGGTAAAGTGCAGAACAAGGGATGGGAATTTGCGGCACGTTACCAGTTTAACACGGGAGCGGTAAATCATACCATCTCCGCAAATGTATCCGATAGCAAGAACAAGGTAATCGACCTCAAGGGGACGCAATGGATCAATGGGTCGGATGTAAACACTGTCGTACGCGAAGGCTATCCGATTGAATCTTACTATGCATACCGTTGGGACGGATTCTTCCAGTCGGACAGCGAGGTCGCACAAGGCCCCCATTTGGATGGGATCACACCGAAACAGGGCGATCTTCGCTACCTGGATAAAAATGGCGACGGTATCGTGCGGGAAGATGACGATCGCTTCGTACTGGGCAATCGATTCCCACGTATGTTATATGGTTTCAACTACGGTGCAGGATGGAAGGGTGTAGATTTCTCTATGTTCTGGCAAGGGGTCGGACAACGAAAAGTATGGTTGAGAGGCGAGTCTGTGGAAGCTTTTCATAACAATAACGAAGGACCGGTTTTCGATTTTCATGTAGATCGATGGACACCCACAAATCCAGATGCGGGGTATCCGCGTCTTACTGTAGGAGCAGAATCGGCAAACAACGCCGCAAAATCCAGTTTTTGGATCGAGAACGCGGCCTATCTGCGCCTGAAAAACATACAATTGGGCTATACGTTTCCACATAAATGGACCGAAAGGATTTCGTTAAATCGCCTTCGTGTTTATACCAGTGTGCAGAATGCGCTGACCCTAACCGATATGAAAGGTGGATGGGATCCGGAGACTTCCGATGGTGGCGGGCGTATCTACCCCGTAAACCGGACCTATTCGGTCGGCTTGAATCTTAACTTTTAAACGTACCATTATGAACAAGCACCTATTAAGATATACCATAACAACAGTTATCACATGCATGCTTTTTGCATCATGCCACGATCTAGACCTTACGCCACACGATAGGGAGACGGATACGGAGTATTGGAATAAACCCGAGTCGGCCTTGTATTCGGTTAACAGATGTTATCAGGGGTTGAACAATGCCGATGAGGTTTTGTATTCCGATGTGATGACGGATAATGCCTATACCAAAGTATCGAATACCCATAATCAGGCCATCGGAAATGGAACATTCTCCACGGCTGATAATTATGTGCGCAGCGTATGGGACTACCGCTATAGCGGTATCCACCAATGTAATCAGTTGCTTAATAATCTGGATCGTATCCCCGGACTAAGTGACGAGCTACGTAACCGGTACAGGGGTGAAGCGACTTTTATCCGCGCGTATCATTATTTTGAGCTCTATTCTAAGTTTGGCGATATACCCTACTTCACGAAAGTGATCTCCATCGAGGAATCCCGGACATTGGGCCGCACTGCTAAATCGGAAGTGGTCAATAACCTGCTGGGTCAGCTGTCTACGGTTATTGATAACAATTACCTGCCGCCTTCATACGATGAACAGAACACCGGACGTGTAACCCGTTGGGCGGCCATGGGCCTGAAAGCACGAATCCTGCTATTTGAAGGGGGAGAACGATACAAGGAGGTTACGCCCCTAACGAATAAGATCATGTCAGAGGGAGGCTTTTCGTTACACGGTGATTACGAACAATTGTTCACCATTCAGCACGAGAACAATACCGAAGTGATGTTAGATGTACAATACAAACCCGTTGATCGGGAACATCAGGTCCAGTACCATTTTCTGCCACCCTCGTTGGGAGGCTATTCACAGCTTTCTCCGCTTCAGGAATTGGTCGATAATTACCTGACACTGGATGGCTATCCCATTGATGAAGCGCCTTCGTCTAGTTACGACCCGAGCAACGCCTTTGCCAACCGGGATCCACGCTTGGAAGCGACCATCATCTATCCGGATAATTCCTACACTTTAGCCAATGGTTCGGAACACGTTGTCGACAGTCGGCCGGGCGTTTCTCCCGATGGATTCGGCTTCTCGTCTGATGCATCGGCTACCGGTTATTACATCAAAAAGTATTGGGACAACACCTACCGTTCTAACCTCATGTCGGGGCTTAATATCATCTTAATGCGTTATGCGGATATCCTGCTAATGCATGCCGAGGCACTGGCCGAACAGGGACAGTTGAACGAGACGGAATGGAACCGCACGATACGGCCGATCCGTGCTAGGGCTGGATTTACGGATGCACGGGCGTTGGCATACCCTACAGGTGGTAACCTGAGGGACATCGTGCGCCGGGAACGCCGCAGCGAACTAGCACTCGAAGGGCTAAGGCAGAAGGATATCATCCGCTGGCGGATAGCGGAGCAGGTACTGAACGGATGGACTCATGGAATCTATACCGGCGATGCAGTGGGTACGGATAACGGCTTTGTACGCGTAGAAAATCGGAAGTTCGATGCGTCTAAGCATTATTTGTGGCCGATTCCGCAAAATGAACGAGATCTAAATAGCAACCTCTCACAAAATTCACCATGGTAACTTTTAAATTGAATAGCATGAACTATTTATCTTTATCCATTATAGCAGCCCTTCTATTGCTATTGAACGGCTGCTCCAAAGAATACCAGCTGTCCGCCGATTTTACAGTACCGACTGAATTATCGTCGCCCGAGAAAGTCCAGTTGGATGTTACCTCGTCCAATAATATCGCTTTATCTTGGAGTGGGGGTGCGGCGGGCGACGGATCCTATGTGTTATACGAAGTGGTTTTCGCCAAAAAGGGGACAGATTTATCGCAACCTGTCGAGCGGATTAAAAGTGATTTCGGTGCGGAACCGAAACTGACACTTACCCACGCTGCGCTGAATGCCATTGCGCGCAAAGCGGGTATAAAGCCGGGCGAGACCGGAGAACTGTCTTGGTCAGTACTGACCTCGAAAGGCGGAGACGTGAGACCCACCGATCTAGCAAAGGACATTGCTGTAACCCGCGGTGAGGGAATAGACAACATGCCGAACAACCTGTATTTGTATGGCGCGGGTAACGAAAGCAATGGCACCGAGGGTTCGCTATTTCGGGAGGCCTCGGATGGCATCTATGTGATATATTCTAAGGTAGCTGGAAATGGCGACCTGGAATTGAAGGGAAAAATCGGTGAGGACGAATTTGGGTATTATTTGGACGGTGCAAAGCTCAAGGAAGGTGCAGGGACGATCAACCTCGCTCCAAATGCCAACCCCTACCGGATTACCGTCGATTTTAATACGCTGTCTGTAAAGACCGAAGTGATATCGAATGTACGCTGTATTTGGGGCGCCACTTACGATGTGATCGGGCAGTTGGCCTACGTGGGTGGTGGCAAATTTGCAGCTCAGAATACAGCGATCCGATTTATCGATCCCAGTAAGCCGGAAACCAATCCGCCAGGATGGCTAAGCTGGATAGAGGAAAGATATTATTTTATCGCCGCAGTGAATGGTGCGGACAAGTGCTGGGGACGAATGGATGGGGTAAGTAGTGAACGACCTACCGGCGGTGAGCCGCTATCATTCTACGAAATTGGGGAATTTAACTGGAGCCAGTGGGATCACTTATGGAAAATGAAAGGTGACCTCAATTCGAAAAGAGCCACCATTACGATAAATACAAATAAGGAAAACCTGATGATACATGAATTTTCTACTATTACAAATTTATAAACCGATGAAAAAGATATGCTATTTACTGTTAATTGCGTTTATCAGCACAGCATGTGATGATGGATCAGAGCCTTATGTAAAACCGGAAGATAATAGACCGCCAACAGAAGCGGTAAATTCGCCAGCAAGGGCCAAAGAAATTTTTGATCTTATCAATCAATATTATAAAGCGGGAGACCTATACAAAGAAAATTACCCGATGCAGTCCGGAGACGCTACGTATTCCTTTCTATGGCCTTATGATGCTGTCGTAAGTGGGGCATCCCAACTGCATCAATTGGGCTATGATGTCCGATACAACGAAATTGTTTCGGGATTCGAAAAATATTATAGGCAAACCGCACACGGTAACAATATAGGCGGATATGGATCTTCTACCAACGGCAGTACGGGTGGTGGAACACGTTTTTACGATGACAATTCCATCATCGGGGTCAATTTAATAGAGGCTTATCATATCACACAAGACGTAACCTACATTGAACGTGCAGCCCGGATTGTACCATTTTTGGAAAGCGGGATTGATGATCAGTTGGGCGGTGCGTTGTGGTGGAATGAAGATTATCGATACAATCCGACATTAGCAGATGCCAATAAGCCCACATGTTCAAATGGGTACGCGGCACTTTTCCTACTCATGTATTATGAGGTCTGTCCAGCAGCAGAAAAACCGCGTGTGCTAAAGTTAGCAACCGATTTATACAGCTGGTTGCGTACCAACCTGTATGATCCAGCAACAAAATGTTATTGGAACGATAAAAATGCGAACGGTACGATAAATACGCGGTTGTGGACCTACAATGCGGCTGTCATGGTGCAAAATGGCATACGGCTCGCGGAAGCTACCGGAAATAGCCAGTATCTGGAAGAAGCAAAAATTACAGCGCAAGGGGCTTATGATTATTTCGTCAAAACCCGTAATGGAATACTGTCCTATACCGAGACCGATCCCTGGTTCAACACAAAATTGTTGCGTGCTTATATTGATTTAGCGGCGCACGATGATAGGGCCAAAACGTACATTAATACGTATTACAATTTTATAAACAATGGGTATAAAAAAGCCCGTACCGATATTGGTTTCTTTTATGAAGACTGGACTGGCGGCAGCCCAGGTCGATATTACTCCTTGCTCATGCAAGGCGCTGTCGTTGAATCGTATGGTGCTTTAGCCCTATACAGCGGAGAAACTAGAAATTGATGAATATGAAAGAAAGATTGTCATTGGTTTTCGCCCTCTGTATGTTTATGACCGCCATGCAAGCACAGCAAAAAGATAGTTATCTCCAGCGGGCTGAAGAAACATTTGGACTCGTATGGAATAAATATCGGGTACCCCAGCATGGATTATTCGCTGAATATTATCCCAACAGTTATAAACCGGACCTCACGTATTTCCAGGACGAGGGGCATAGGGCTAAGGAGGTATCCTACCTGTGGCCTATGAGTGGTGTGTTTTCATCAGTCAACATCCTAATGGAGCTAGATTCGAATGCCTATAAACCATATCTTGATTCCATGGTAATAGCAGTGGAACAGTACCTGGATACGACCCGCATTCCCTATGGATACCAAGCTTACCCATCCAAATTTGAGACGGTAGATCGGTATTACGATGATAACGGATTGGTCGGTATCGATTATATCGATTCTTATACCATAACAGGAAATGCATCGTACTTAGCGAAGGCGCAAGAAGTGATGACGTTCATTGAGAGCGGATGGAGCAAGGATTATGGCGGGGGCGTCCCTTGGCTGGAAGGAGTACGTGACCAAAAGCCGGCCTGCAGTAATGGTAAGGCGACGGTGCTGGCGTTGAAGATCTATCAAGCTTCCGGCGAAGAGAAATATCTGCAGTATGCGTTAAAGTCGTATGATTGGATGATGGCTACCCTCCGCGACGAGGCGCTGGATATCATATGGAATGCCTTGCTCATACCGGATGGGACGGTAAGGGGGCGTACGACAACGGAAGTACAGCAGCACGCCTATACATATAATACCGGCACCATGATCCAGTCGGCAGTGAGACTATATAACGTGACCGGACAGCTTAAATATCTGGAAGACGCGCGCGCATTAGCAGAAGGTTCGTATGCATACTACTTCAGCTATACTGCGGATGGGATTCCATATGTCAAGGATATACCGTGGTTTACGTTGGTGTTGTTTAGAGGTTATCAGGAGCTGTATGAGATAGATCGAGATCCAAAATATGTGAATGCGGTAATCGAACGTGCAGACTGGGCATGGGAATATGCTCGCGATCAAGAAGGTTTGCCCTGCCCGGATTGGACAGGTCGAAAAGATGAGCATAAGACGCCGAAATGGTTATTAGATACGTCCTGTATGGTAGAATTGTATGCGCGCATCGCCCAGATTAAAGAATAAGGCAACCGCTTAAGATTCAATAAATCAGCGGAGTGATCTCACGAACAAATTTGAAAGTAAATACAACCGACTAAGAATATTTAAAATAAAATAACGAAGTTATTAATAATTTATACAGATGAAAAAAACGAATCTACTTTTACTACCAACGGTCTTATATATGCTTGTTTTATCTTGCGTAGGAAAAAAGGAAACGGTAGAAAAATTATCCGAATACGTAAATCCCAACATCGGATCCGTACATAGTCGGTGGTTTTTCTATACACCTGCAGCTGTACCTTTCGGGATGGCAAAACTGGGCCCATCAACGAATGGCTCCTATGGGAACGCAAACGGGTGGGAAGCCGTAGGATATGAAGATAATCATAGCTCTATCGAAGGGTTTGCCTGCTTTCACGAATTTCAGATAGGTGGAGTCATGTTGATGCCAATTGTTGGTGCATTGAAAACCACGCCAGGGACACTAGAAAAGCCAGACGAGGGCTATCGATCTTTATTTAAAAAAGAGAATGAAGAGGCTACTGCTGGATTTTATGGTGTCTTACTCGATAAGTACAATACCAAAGTTGAGCTTACGGCATTAGATCGTGTCGGTTACCAGCGGTATACGTTTCCGAAATCGGATGAGTCCTATGTTTTATTCGACATCGGAAACCGGCTGGGCGAAAGCGGTGCTATCGAAGATGCTTATATAAAAGTGGTTGATGATACGACCATAGAGGGATACGTTATCACTAAACCGGAATATGTCAAAAAATATCAGCCGGAAGCCACTGTGCACATGTATTTCTATGCCAAGCTGAGTAAGCCTTTTGCCGAAGTTAAGACGTTTAAGCGCGGAGAATTGGTCGGTACAGCGAAAGAAGTAAAAGGTATAGGAGCCTGTCTGGCTGTAAAATATACGACCGGTGAGGAGGAACAGATTACGGTGAAAATCGGTCAGTCTTACACGTCGATCGATAATGCGAGACTGAACTATGAGACGGAAGGCTCGGATCTGAATTTCGACACGGCAAAAGAAAAGGCATCAATCAGATGGAATGACATGCTTGGACGGATTAACGTAGAAGGTGGCCGCCAGGAAGATAAAGTGAAATTTTATACCGGTCTTTACCACGCCTTGCTCGGACGTGGGCTGGCCAATGATGTCAATGGGGCGTACCCTAAAAATGATGGCACCATCGGTTATCTTTCGATGGATAAGAGCCGGCCCACGTTCAACTATTACAATAGCGATGCAATCTGGGGCGGATATTGGAACCTTACCCAATTATGGGCTTTAGCCTATCCGGAATATTATTCGGATTGGGTACAAAGCCAGTTGTTGGTGTATAAAGAGACCGGATGGCTGGGTGATGGCATTGCGAATAGCAAATATGTTTCGGGTGTTGGTACGAACTTCACTAGTCTTGCTATTGCTGCTGCATATAATTGTGGGATACGGGACTTCGACTACGATCTCGGTTATGAAGCTGCGTTAAAGAATGAGATCGATGGGCACAACCGCCCTGCCGGTGCAGGTAAGTTAGATGTCGGTGCATTTGTCGACCGTGGCTACTGCCCGTATATTCCAAGCGATGATTACTTTATCACCAAGCAGGATGAAGGATCCGTGTTTGGTGCGTCGCACACCATGGAGTATTCCTTTAGCAGTTATGCAGTGGCGCAGTTCGCTAAGCATTTGAATAAAGAATCCGATTACCAACGTCTTTCTAAAATGGCTTCAAATTGGGAAAATCTATTCGATTCAGAAACTGAACTTATCCGACCCCGTACACTAGATGGGAATTTTTTGAAAAACTTTGATCCCATGGCGGCCTGGGCGGGTTTTCAGGAAGGTAATGCCATACAATACACCTTTTATGTGCCGCACGAGCCGAAGAAATTAATAGATAAAGTGGGACAGCAGGTATTTAACAATCGCTTGGATAGCATTTTTATTAACTCGCAAAAAAACATGTTCGGTGGTGGCAAAACAGTAGATGCATTTGCTGGTGTACATGCGGCGTATAACCATGGTAACCAGCCAAATCTACACGTATCCTGGTTGTTCAATTTCTCTGGTAAGCCGCATTTAACACAGAAATGGGTGCGAACAATCTGTAATGAATTTTATGGTGTCGATGGACTCCACGGCTATGGCTATGGTCAGGATGAAGATCAGGGACAGCTTGGTGCCTGGTATGTAATGGCGGGAATGGGGTTGTTTGACGTGAAAGGCTTAACACAGATCAATCCAGAATTTCAGATCGGTAGTCCTATATTTGATCGTATAGAGGTGAAGTTAAATAAGAAATATTATAAAGGCGATAAGTTTGTTATTGACGTACGTAACAACGCTCCCGAAAATATGTATGTGCAATCGCTCAACGTAAATGGTAAAGCACAACAATCAGTAGCTATACCATTCCAGGACGTGGTAAACGGAGGAATGCTGAAAATAGAAATGGGAATGGAGCCAAATCATGATTTAAAGCAGTAGAATTTCCAAACTCAAATACTAACTAATATGATACGTTTTCATTTTATTCAATTACATTGGGTATAGGCTGTGAATATTCCTCGTTGATCCCGCTGGGATTGGGGATCAAGCTGAATCTTTGGGGAGAGATAAATAAATTCTTAGTTTAGCAGTCTTAAAACATATTACCTTGCAAGACGCTGAACGTAGACTATTGGCCTTATTAATGCCCGAAGGGCTGTTAGATTATTTCGATATCATGGAAGTTGTCCAGAAGGACAAAGAACTTCACATCCATTTGGATGAAAAAAATATTGCTCCTTCAGGATATGAAAACACTAAACTAGCATCCAAGGGCTTTATGCCTGTTTCAGAGATTAAAGACTTTCCGATTCGGGGTCAGAAAGTTACTCTTCACATTAAACGCAGGCGTTGGACGGTGTCAGATACCCGGAAAATCATTACCCGGGATTGGAACCTGGTTCGTGAAGGTGCTCGAATGACTACGGAATTCGGGCTTTTTTTAAAGGGAATATTTGGATAACTATCCGATCAGTGCCCATCTTCTTGGGCTTCTGTTTCAGCTGGATGGCAAACAACTTCAAGATCAGTATAAGAATCACTTGAGCGACTTTCATGATTGGGACCAAAAACCTCATGCGGAGTACTGGACTGTATTTCCTGGCAATATATCCCCACAGCTCAGTATTGATGAAACCAGTTTTAGCAATGGCGAACTTTATACTATCGTCACCAGCAAAGCCTCCAAAGGCAAAAAGGGGACTATTCTAGCCACCATTAGAGGAACAAAGGCAGAAGATATTATCACCGTATTAGAGCGTATTCCACTCAGGCTAAGAAACAAAGTTAAAGAAGTAACGATGGATATGGCTCCCAATATGGCAAAAGCTATCCGTAGGTGTTTTCGGAATGCTCGAAGGGTTATCGATCGGTTTCATGTACAAAAACTTGCTTATGATGCTGTTCAGGAACTTCGTATCAGATACCGCTGGCAGGTGTTAGATGAGGAAAGTAAAAAGATTGCCCAGGCACGTAAATGCGGTATTCCTTATGACCCTGGAGTGCTATCCAACGGTGATACCCTTAAACAATTGTTGGCAAGGTCTAGATATCTGTTATTCAAGCATCCCACAAGATGGACCGAGAGTCAAAAGCACCGGGCAGAACTCTTATTTCTACGATTCCCTCTTCTCAAAAAAGCACATGATCTGGGAATAGCATTGGGAGATATCTTCCAGAAATGCAAAGACAAGAAAGTCGCTTTTACCAAACTTGGTCTATGGCATAATCAGGTAGAAGCTTCAGGAATAGCATCTTTTGAAAGCGTGGCCAGATCTATCGCTGCCCATCATCCCTATATCCTACATTACTTCGATAACAAAAGTACAAACGCTTCTGCAGAATCCTTTAATGCTAAACTAAAAGCATTCAGAAGTATCTTCCGTGGGGTTAGAGATACCCAATTCTTTCTTTATAGGGTAATGAAATTATATGCTTAAAAAGGATTACCCCCCAAACTTTCGGTATGATCCGGGATTGGCTCAGCCACACGTTCCCCAGACACAAACCTTGAGCCTTCTTCGGATCGAACCCAGCCCAACCCTTCGTTCGAATCTTACGGAAACAAAAAAGCCTCACTTTTCAGTGAAGCTTTTTTTGTGATCCCGCTGGGATTCGAACCCAGGACCCATACATTAAAAGTGTATTGCTCTACCAGCTGAGCTACGGAATCCTAATCCTGTGATGAATTATCCTTCGTTGTTTGAAGTGATGCAAAGGTAGAAAAATCTACGATATAGACCAAATGAAATGGTTTTTATTTTGTGGAAAAGATATTAAGTGTTTGTTTTTCAGTTTAAAAAAAACAATCTATTTGCTAATTTTTATAGGAGATGGTTGTTTTTTTGCACTAATCATACGGTCTGAACCATTAATGTCTTTTAATATATTTATCTGTGTAAATCCTTTTTTGCGAAGTAGAGAGGTGGTTTCACTACTTAGGTACTGATTGATCTCGAAATAAAGTGTACCAGTTTCCTCAAGGTGCGCTAATGCAAAGTCGGAAATGTAATCATAAAAAATCAATGGAGCGCTACCTTCAACAAATAAGGCGAGATGCGGTTCAAATGCAACAACATTTTTGTGCATCTTTTCTTTCTCTATTGGCGTAATGTAAGGGGGGTTACTCACGATAATGTCAAAACGTTCGCCATTGGTAAACAAAAATTCCCATTCTAAAATATCCGCACGAATAAACTGGATATCTGCTTCTTGTTTTTTTGCATTTTGTTTTGCAATTAGAAGAGCTTCGGATGAAATATCTATAGCCCAAATCTGTGGATCTCTTAAATGTTTAGCAAGACTTATAGGGATACATCCAGTGCCTGTTCCAATATCTATGAGACGTAACTTTTTCTGTGTGCCATGGGATTTTACGATTAAATCGACGAGTTCTTCAGTCTCTGGTCTGGGGATCAACGTATGTTCATTTACATTAAAATCGAATCCATAAAAGTGTGCACTACCGGTGAGATGCTGTATCGGTTTACCTGATTTTAGTAAATCGAGCATTTCAGTCAATTGACGCTGTTGGTCGGGTATAACGATATTGTTTTTGTTCAGGAGAAAATTTGGCCTTTTTTGCTGGGCGACATGTTCTACCGCTATATGAAAAATTGCCTTAATTTCCGTCGAATCATATAGATCAGATAATTCGTCCAAAAATACTTGTTCTATCTCACTCCATTTCATGATACAAACATACAATGATTCTACATTATCTACGTGTTATTTACTAAGTTTGTTATCTGAAATATGTATGTTTTCGGAGTCGTCAGCACTGGATATTCCACGCCGTAGTGAATAGGTTTCGCTAAAAAGCGAACGGAGCTTGCGAACTCATTAATACTTTTGAGCATAACACGAATGAACAATATTCTTAAAGATTCACACTAATGAATAAACATATCCCGATAAATAGGCATGAATGTTATATGAAAAGATGTTTAGATCTTGCTGTGTTGGGAATGGGAACAGTAAGCCCTAACCCCATGGTGGGTGCAGTCATCGTATGTCATGATGCTATTATTGGAGAAGGGTATACCTCTCCATACGGTGGGCCACATGCAGAAGTCAACGCTGTACAGTCTGTGATTGCAAAATACGGGACGGAAAAAGCACGACAACTATTCGCCACTAGCACCATCTATGTGAGCTTGGAGCCCTGTGCACATTTTGGGAAAACTCCGCCTTGTGCGGACATGTTGATAAGTTGTGGTTTACCAAAAGTTGTGGTAGGATGTTTAGATCCCTTTTCTAAGGTAAATGGTTTGGGGATAGAAAAGCTTCAGTTGGCCGGAATAGAAGTTGTCACAGGCGTTTTGGAAGAAGAGTGTCAATATATGAATCGTAGATTCTTCATGCAGATAAACGAAAATAGACCTTATGTGATTTTAAAATGGGCCGAAACGAGCGATGGATATTTTGCACCGGCGGATACAGTTCAGCGTTGGATAAGCAATGCAGCTAGTAAGCAATTAGTACACAAATGGCGGAGTGAAGAGGATGCTATCTTGGTCGGGAAGAATACGGCACTAATTGATAATCCAAGTCTAACGAATCGATGTTGGACGGGCAAATCTCCCAAACGTATTCTGATCGATAGAGATCTAGATATTCCTGCCGATTATCACCTGTTGGACCAGTCTACCGAAACAATTGTTTTTAACGCCGTTAAATCGGAATGGCATACCAATCTCAAATATATCGAGATAGAAAATTTTGACCTGTACCTATCTCAGAGTGTTTTGTATCAGTTGTATCTGATGGACGTGCAGTCTATTATTATTGAAGGTGGTGCTAAAACTTTACAGATGTTTATCAATGCTGGTCTGTGGGACGAAGCACGGGTTTTTGTGTCCGAAGAATCTTGGGGAGTTGGAATGGTTGCTCCAAAAATAAATGGCGCTTTAGATATAAAATTGCAGGTCTCCGACGACCATTTGTTGGTCTATCGTCCAATTCTTTAGTAGTTTATTTTAAATTTACACATTAAAAAGGTAAATTTAAACCATGTCATTTCCAGAAGAGTTACTTCACTTCATCTGGCGTTTTCGCTTATATAACCAATTAGATTTAAAAACTTCTGATGGAGAGGCGTTGCGGGTGGTCGAAATAGGACAGTACAATGTTAATGCCGGCCCCGACTTTGAATTCGCATGTATCCGAATTGGCGATGTGTTATGGTATGGTCATGTAGAGATTCATATTAATGCCAAAGATTGGGGAAAGCACGGTCACTCATCTGATCCCGCATATGATAATACGGTATTGCATGTGGTATGGAATAATGACTTTTCTGTACTGAGATCCGACGGAACTAAGGTTCCCTCCATATGTTTACAACCTTATGTAGAAGAAGGAAGATTGTTGAAATATCAATCTCTTATGCAAAATCTGAATTGGATACCCTGCGAAAATCAAATTTCTCAAATTAATGACATTGTGATTTATCCGTGGTTAAAGCGACTTACCGTAGAGCGGTTGGCGGATAAGTACGACTATTTTTTAAAAATGATTCTGGAAACTAAACAGGATTGGGAAAGTGTGTTGGCTATTGCATTGGGAAGAGCGTTTGGTATGCGGGTAAACGCAAAAGCTTTTGAAAAGTTGATGTCTGATGTGGATTTGCTTTTGTTTCAAAAGTATCAAAATGATGATATAAAGACGAGTAGCTTGCTTTTTGGAACCGCCGGTCTATTGAAGCGCGATGTGAATGACGATTACCCCAAAGCGCTGCTATCTGAGTTCGAGTACTTGAAGAGAATCCATAAATTACAACCGATGCGGACAGAGGAGTGGAAATTTTTGAGGATGCGGCCATACAATTTTCCCACTTATCGTATTGCACAACTGTCGGCTTTATTGTGTCATAAAGCATATTGGTTTGAATTTATATTAAGGGAAGATAGGCCGACCATCTCGACTGCAATTCAATCCTTTGAACTGGAGCGATATTGGAGAGATCATTATAGGTTTGACAAACGTACAAAAATTCATTCTATCTCATGGTCTAAGGATTTTATATCCCATCTTTTTATTAATTGTTTCGTACCAATAGTATTTGCTTATGGTAAGTTTTACAACATAGAAAAATACATGGAGAAGGCTATACAATGGTTAGAGGAAATTGAAACGGAAAACAATTCCATTATCACACGATTCAAAAAAATGAGTTTGAAATCAGATACTGCTGCCGACTCGCAAGCTTTGCTGCATTTGAAAAATAACTATTGCGATACAAAAAAATGTTTAGAATGTGCTATCGGTGTTTCTCTTTTAAAATACTAGCCCACTTTTAAAATCTCCGCTATTTCATGAAAACCTTTTTCTGCGGCCAAATCTGCTGCCGTAGCCCCTAGATCCGTAGTGATGGAAATATCTGCGCCTTGTTCTAATAATAAAATAATCAGTTCAATATTGCCATGTTGAGCGGCCAAATGTAGCGGAGTAATACGGGCAGTTTGTATTACGTTTACTTCGGCTCCTGCTTCAATAAGCATTTTGCTAATTGCCGCGTGGTTGATACTTAGTGAAGCGTGCAATGGATGTACATTGTAGCCATTTTGCGATGGTATATTTGGATCTGCGTGATGGGCTAACAAAATTCTTACAATATCTTCTTTCCCAAAATGTGCTGCAATACCAATAGGTGTAAAGCCATGAGACGAAATTTCATTAATTACATCTGTTTTTTGTTCGACCATCATTTGAACATGTTGAGCTAAGCCCGCTGCACATGCTTCATGGATGGTGATCGACGTAATGTATTTTAAAATTATCTGTACAATTTGTGATTTGTGATAATAACAGGCCAATAATAAAGGTGAAATATCATGGCTTGTATTTTCTTTAACCAAATAAGGGTTTTTACTTAGTAACAAATCTAAATCTTGAAAGTTACCCGTTTCAATATATTCCTCTAGTACTGTTAAGCTCATTTTCGAATTTCCTGTTTTAGCTCCGAAATAAAGAAAAAAATATGGATTCGACGCAAATTGTGAGTAAAATTTCTTTTGTGGATTAATAATGCTACGATTTGAGTTCTTAGCTAAAGATCTCTTATATATACTACGTAAAACGTAAAAAGTGTATTTTATGTAGTATTCAAACTACAAATTTTTAATTTTAACGATCAAAGTGGCGGTGAAAGGTTGCAAATAAAGAAAGGTTGCGTACTTTTGTAGAGCCCTCCCCAAGGGCATGTTTTTCATAGGTAGATGTAGGGTCGAATTTTTCTTATTCGACCCTTATTTTATAGCTTTGTTCCATGAAACGAAAAATCATAGTTGCGATCACAGGAGCATCGGGGTCAATTTATGCAAAACTGTTGTTGGATAAACTGAGTCTGCTGACGGATCAGGTAGAAGAGATAGGTGTTGTTATGTCGGATAATGCGAAGGATGTCTGGAAATTTGAATTGCAGAATGAAGCGTTTAACACATATCCCCTCGTTTTTTATTCAAAAAATGATTTTATGGCTCCTTTTGCTTCGGGATCTGCGAACTTTGATACGATGATTGTTTGTCCTTGTTCGATGGGGACTTTAGCGCGAATAGCAAACGGTATCTCTTCGGATTTAACTACTCGCGCCGCAGATGTTATTCTGAAAGAAAGAAGAAAATTAATTCTTGTCGCGAGAGAAACCCCCTTAAATGTAATACACTTACAAAACATGCTAGCAGTAACCCAAGCAGGCGGAATTATTTGTCCGGCTAGTCCGTCATTTTACAGCCAACCGAAAGGCATGGAAGATCTGGCTTCGACAGTAGTGGACAGGGTTATCTCTTTGGCTGGTCTTAAGATCGATAGTTACGAATGGGGGCAGGACAGGAATAAACTATAATAAATACACTTAAAATTAAAGTATTTTGTACATTTGTTTTTTAATGGAGCAATTTGATTTTTCGACGTTTTCGGAAAGAAATCTTTTATTAGCGCAATACGCTAAACCACTTTTTTTTTCTGAAAGTGTTTGCCTTCAATGGCCATCAAGAACCTTCCCGAAACTTTCATGGATGTGGGTACGACTGCGAGCCGTGAAAGTTTTTTTACGAAATGGCTTCAGTTTCTTTGTATTAACTAGCAAAACTTAATTTCTAGCATATTATATCCATGAATACGATCTTAATTACTTCTGCAAAATTAATTTTACCAGGGCATAGGTTTCATCAACAAGAAGTTGATGTGCTGATAAATAAAGGTAAAATTGCGGATATAAATAAGAAAATTAAACAACCTGATGAGAAAATTCAGGTTATTGCAGGCAAAGGAGCAGTATTAGCACCTGGTTTTTTTGACTTGAATGTAAATATCGGTGAACCGGGGTGCGAGACAAAAGAAGATTTGCAGACGGGTACTGCCGCTGCTGCGGCAGGAGGGTTTACAGGTATTGCTGTTCATCCGAATACTAATCCTGCTATTCAAAGCCGATCGGAAGTTTCGCTAATTGTGAATCTGGCTAAAGGTAATCTTGTAGATGTATATCCAGTTGGCGCTGTAAGCAAAAAGCGAGAAGGCAAGGAGATGGCAGAGCTTTATGATATGAAGCTAAATGGCGCGATAGCTTTTTCAGACGGTAATCACAGTATTCAGCAAGCGGGATTAATGGGACGGGCATTATTGTATGCTCGTGGATTTAATGGGTTAGTAATATCTTTTGCACAAGACGAATCTATCGCCGGAGGTAATCAAATGAATGAAGGTGTGATGAGTACATTCTTAGGTATGAAGGGTGTCCCGAATTTGGCAGAGGCGTTGATGGTTTCGCGTGATTTGTATCTGGCTGAGTATAATGAAGCACCTATTCATTTTACAACTATTTCCACAGCGGAATCAGTCGATTTGATAAAAAAGGCGAAGGCCAAGGGCTTGGCAGTCACCTGTGATGTAGCAGCTCATAATTTGGTGTTTACAGATGACAATGTAGAGGGGTTTGATAGTAATTATAAAGTGAATCCTCCTTTACGTACGCATAAGGATGTAAAAGCATTGATAAATGGTCTTAAAGATGGTGTGATAGATACCATAGTTTCTCAACATACCCCGCAAGAAATTGAGTTTAAAGCTGTTGAATTTCAGATTGCAAAAAATGGCATTACTGGTTTACAAACGGTGTTGCCGATGTTGCTTGAAGCCGGGCTGAATGAAGATCAGATTGTTGAAAAATTAGCGATAAACTCACGTAAAATAGTGGGCTTAAAAATACCTAACTTAGCAATAGGTGAGGAGGCTAATGTAGTTTTATTTAGTTTAGAGGATACCTGGGAGTTTAACGATAGAACAAATAAATCGAAGAGTCGGAATAATCCGTTTTTCGGCCAGACTTTAAAAGGAAAAGTATTAGCAGTAATAAATAATAATCAAGTGGTTATTAATAATTAGTATTATGGATATTAAAGTAAAAAAAGCAGCAGAGGCAGGGATTAATTCCTACGCTGCCCTTGAAAAAATAGATGCAACAGCGTTTCAAAAAGCGCTCGAAGTTGCGTTCGATTCGGAAGCTAAATTCATGGATAAGGTTGAACAGGTAGATGCTGTGTTTGACGACTATCAATCTTTTGAAGAACTTCGGGAAGTGTTTTTCGATTTGTTAATGATCAATTTTTTTGCAGAGGACGTGCAAAAACTGGAAGAGGATTACCTTGACTCTGAAGAGTGGGAGGCCATAGAAGAAGATACGTTAGATAGGGGTACAGAATTGTTAAATGTATTTTTATACCTCAAAGAATGTGCGGACGATAAGATTGCTCCAGAATTAGAAGACTATTTGAAAGAATTCTTGTTGGTGGAAGAGGATGAATTTCAGGATGAGTATCGAATCTATGAAAAAGTAATCGCAAATCAAATCCTTGTTGAAAGTGATTATTCTGAAATTGCAAAAGTATCTACTACCGTACATGATGAAGATGAATTATATGAGCTTTTTAATCCTATAGTTAGTTTCTTCTACGAACCAAACCCTTCGTCTGATCAACTTGCTGAGTTTACTAGCCACGCTTCAAATAAATCACTCGAGACGGCATTATATCAAATCATTAGCCGTTTTAATCAACAGTAGTTTATGAATGATTTAAGTACGACGGAAAAAAAAAACGGATTGATATATGGGGCAGTCGTAGGAGTTATATCTATAATCCTTTCCATTCTGAGTATTTATTATACTCGAAATGCGGAAACTTATTCTAACTTATATGTTGTCAGTACAATATTGAAGATAGTTGGATCTATAGCTATACCTGTTTTTTTTGTATACCTACTTAGGCGCAGTAGTGGCGGAGATTGGGTGTTTAGCAAAGCACTTAAAAGTATCTATATCCTTTTGGCCGCTAGTATAGTAGTTAGTTCACTCGGCCTTACCATTTATCAGAAGACCATGGATAAAGTCTTGTTGGAAGAAAGTTACCAAAATTTGATGAACTTGAAAATAGTAGAGATGGAAGAACAAGGAGCTACTAATGAAGAGATAGATCAACAAATGGAGGTTATCGAACAGGATCGCGAATTTGCGTTTAGTTCGATGACTTTTAGAAATACCATTCCCCCAATTTTTATCAGTTTATTGTTGAACTTTATTTTTGCTTTGATTTTAGCTTTATTGTTTAAAAATAATACACAAAAAATTAACTAAGCGATTAATTATAGATCTTTTATGGATATTTCGGTAGTTATACCTTTATATAATGAAGCGGAGTCATTGCCCGAATTGACGGCATGGATCCAACGGGTGATGGAGCAACATAGTTTTTCATACGAGATTATTCTTGTAGATGATGGAAGTAAAGATACTTCGTGGCAAGTAATAATGGATTTGAAAAAGAAAAATGAACAGATCTCTGGTGTTAAGTTTCGGAGGAATTATGGGAAGTCGGCTGCACTCAATGTGGGCTTCGTTGCAGCTCAGGGAGACGTGGTTATAACAATGGATGCAGATTTGCAGGATAGTCCTGATGAAATTCCGGCGCTTTATGATCGAGTGAAAAACCAGGGTGCGGACTTGGTGTCGGGGTGGAAGCAAAAACGATATGATCCTCCAACAAAGACGATACCTACTAAATTATTTAACTCGGTAACGCGCAGCATGTCCGGGATCCACAATCTCCATGATTTCAATTGTGGATTGAAAGCCTATCATAAAGATGTCATTAAAAGCATTGAAGTCTATGGTGAAATGCATCGATATATTCCAGTATTGGCCAAATGGGCAGGATTTACGAATATTCAAGAGCAGATAGTACAGCATTATCCTCGGAAATATGGAACGACTAAATTCGGTGCAGGAAGATTTTTAAAAGGATTTTTAGATCTACTATCTATATTTTTTGTTGGCAAGTTTAGTAAACGTCCAATGCACTTTTTCGGTCCTATTGGAGTAATTAGCTTTTTGATCGGATTTTTCATTACATTTTATTTGATCTGTGAGAAGTTAATGAGTATAGCGCAAGGAACACCCTACAGAAATGTAACAGATCAACCCTTATTCTTCTTGTCTTTGTTGACCATTGTGATAGGTACGCAATTGTTTTTGACTGGATTTATCGCGGAACTAATAGCTAGAAATAGTTCGGAACGAAATAAATATCAGATCGAACGCGTAATATAATCAGTATGTTTTTTTCCATTGTTATTCCTCTTTACAACAGGCCTCAAGAAATTAAGGAACTTTTAAAATCTTTAGTTTCTCAGACTTATGGTAATTTTGAAGTGATCGTCGTGGAAGATGGATCGATGGATTCGGCGAAAGAGATCGTGGAATCATTCTCTACCGATCTCCAAATTAATTACGTTTTCAAGGAGAATGAAGGTCAAGGATTTGCACGTAATTACGGATTTGAAAAGGCAAAGGGTGATTATTTTATTGTCTTCGATTCCGATATTATTGTTCCTGCTGAATATCTTTCTATAGTCTTGTCTAGTATTCAAAAAAATAACTGGGATGCATTTGGAGGTCCGGACGCTACCCATTATTCTTTTACTCCTATTCAGAAGGCTATCAGCTATTCGATGACAAGTCCTTTTACGACAGGTGGAATACGAGGAAATAAAAGGCATGTAGGGCAATTTCATCCACGCAGCTTTAATATGGGGATATCCCGCGAGGTATGGCAAAATACAGGAGGGTTTAAACTGTCTAGGCGTTCGGAAGATATTGAATTTAGTATTCGAATGATCGGTAACGGATATAAAGTTGGTCTAATTCCGGAAGCATTCGTGTACCATAAACGGAGAGCGAATTTTACACAGTTTTATCGACAAACATATTCATTTGGTAAAGGAAGAATAGATATTGCGCAATTATATCCCGACGAATTGAAACTTATTCACGCACTTCCTTCTTGTTTTACTGTCGGCGTTATCGGATTACTGATTTTAAATTTTGTTAACATCCTTACGTTCGATGAAATCGACCTATTACATTATTTAGCATTGATTGGAAATACATTAGTCTTGTTTTTTTGTGGAATTTTATTCGTACATAGTCTCTGGGTGACTAAAAGTATTCGTGTGGCGATATTGTCGGTTTTAGCATCTTTTATACAATTGATAGCATATGGGAGCGGATTTGTTCAACATTATATCGATCGTGTTGGGTTGAAAAAAAATACAGTACGGTAAACTTTTGTTTAAAAAAATAGGATTAGTATATTTAATATAATATGGTGATATCGTTTACGCAATATAATTTAGACAAAATAGAAAACCTCCTTAACGAGTTGGGATACAAAGTCCGTTATGAGAAAGGAAATTTTAAAACGGGTGCATGCGTGATCCAGAATTCTAAAGTTATTGTGGTCAATAGATTTTCTAATCTAGAAATTAAGATTTTGTCCTTGATTCAACTTTTGAAAGATTTCGATTTAGAGAAGGAACAATTAGATGAAAAACAGCATACATTTTTTAAATCTTTAATTAAAACAACTGCATAAATTTTGAAACCGAGAAGTAAATAATATTGGATTATTTACTTCGAGCTCTCATCAGCAATTGATAAAAAAAAGAATAGATGAAAATTCAATTTCTAGGAACCGGAACCTCACAGGGTGTACCTGTTATCGCCTGTCAATGTAAAGTGTGTCAATCAGCAGATACGCGAGATAAGCGATTAAGGTCTTCTGTTCTCATCGAGTTGGATAAATATAATATCGTTATTGATACAGGGCCAGACTTTCGGTGTCAGATGTTGAGAGCGCATGTGACACACTTAGACGCGGTATTAATGACACATTCCCATAAAGATCATATAGCGGGGTTAGACGACGTACGTGCATTTAACTACATACAGCAAGCATCTGTTCCTATATATGCCACTGCTTCAACGCATGAAGCACTGAAACGGGAATTTTACTATGCATTCAGTAATGCCAAATACCCGGGCGCTCCGCTTTTAGAATTGAAAAAAATTGAACCGGGAATACCTTTTGATCTATTTGGTAGCGAGATTATGCCTATTGAGGTGATGCATTACAAAATGTCGGTAATGGGTTTTCGTATAGGCGATTTTGCATATATTACGGATGCGAAAACTGTTTCTCCTGAATCTAGGAGACTCCTAGATGGTGTAAAGGTTATGGTTGTAAATGCCCTTCAAATGATCCCACATATATCCCACTTTACGTTGGAAGAGGCGCTTGCATTTATTGACGATATCAATCCCCGTGAAGCTTACCTTACCCATATTAGTCATCGTTTCGGTACGCATGAAGACATTCAATCCCTACTACCTAATAATGTATTTGTGTCTTTTGACCAATTGAGCATTGAAATAGGATAGAAAAATCGGCTCTTGCAAAACTTTCCATAGCCCAGTTTGTTATTTTATTATAACGCTATAAATAATTAGTTAAAAGGGGTAAAATTTATTAATTATTCAAACTATGGGAAATTTACTTTACACGATTGCGGTAATTTTAGTAATTATTTGGGCAATCAGTTTTTTTGGAGGTTATGCCACCGGTGGCATTATACACATTTTATTGGTAATTGCAATAATTGTTGTGTTATTGCGGGTGATACGCGGCAACGCTTAATACCTTATTTTTTTAAATAGATTTGGGCAATTTCGATGTCTTCTGGAAACGTAATTTTGATATTTCTGTGATTACTTTCTATAAGATAGATGGGGTTGCCCATTTTTTCTGCCACGGAAGCATCATCTGTGAAGTCAGGCTGTTCATTCTGTTCATAAGCGTTTATCAGAAGCTGCAATGGGAAAGTTTGTGGTGTTTGTATTATCCATATTTTGTCTCGTTGTATCGCTTTTGAACCGTCTATTGTTCCGTGACGTATTGAATTACTACTCGGTACAGCTAAAATATTAGCTTTACCTTGGTGGGCCATTTCGAAGGATTTCTCGATCAATACTTGATCTGTCAACGGCCTTGCTCCATCATGGACTGCGACAACGGTGTCGAGTAACAACATCTCACTATACGTTTTTTTTAGATAATTTAATCCATTTTTAACACTTTGAAAGCGAGTGGTACCTCCGAATACGATGTCGTGCGGAATAGTGAATTCGTGACTTCGACAAAGTGCTGTCCAGTATTTTTCCATTTCGGAATGTAATACGACAATAATCTGGGTTGCGATAGGAGCGAAGGCTTCAATTGTGTGCATCAAGACCGGTTTACCCTTCAGTAAAAGATATTGCTTTGGAATATCCGATTGCATGCGGGAACCCCTGCCGCCAGCCACTATGATTACAATATTGTTGACCATGAACTGTGAATTAAACAAAAAAGCGTGAATGCACCATTCACGCTTAAATTTATTGAATATTTTTTAAATTAGATAATCAACATTGCATCGCCATAACTATAGAAGCGATATTTTTCTTTAACAGCTACTTCATAAGCGTTCATTACATTTTCGTAACCACCAAAAGCTGCAATCATAACCAACAAAGTAGATTCAGGCGTGTGGAAATTTGTAATCATGGCGTTCGCGATACTAAAGTCATACGGCGGGTAGATGAATTTACTGGTCCAATCTGACGCCGGCTTCAGGTGCTTATCTGCTGATACTGAAGATTCTATTGCTCGCATTGAGGTAGTGCCTACCGCACAGATACGACGTTTATTATCAATAGCTTTATTTACAGTTTTGGCAGCTTCATCCGTGATGATGATTTGCTCGGAATCCATTTTATGTTTTGTTAAATCTTCTACTTCAACGGTACGGAATGTTCCCAATCCTACATGAAGTGTCACTTCTGCAAAGTCAACTCCTTTAAGTTCTAACCTTTTCATCAATTCGCGTGAAAAGTGTAAACCTGCAGTTGGGGCCGCTACTGCACCTTCGTTTTTTGCGTAAATCGTTTGGTAACGGAATTTATCTTCTGGAGTAGCTTTACGTTTAATGTATTTAGGCAATGGTGTCTCGCCTAATATTTCGATATTACGACGAAATTCTTCGTCCGTGCCTTCAAATAAGAAACGGATGGTACGACCTCTAGAAGTAGTATTGTCCACTACTTCAGCTACTAATAAATCATCATCACCAAAATATAATTTATTACCTACGCGTATCTTACGTGCCGGATCGACCAATACGTCCCATAGACGTAATTCCTTATTCAATTCGCGCAATAGGAAAACTTCTATAGTAGCACCTGTTTTTTCTTTATTCCCGTACATACGGGCAGGAAATACTTTTGTGTTATTAAGGATCATGACGTCTTTGTCATCAAAATAATCCAAAACATCTTTAAAGATTCTATGTTCTATTTTACCAGTATCACGGTGTAAAACCATTAAGCGAGATTCGTCGCGGTGTTCCGAAGGTTCAGATGCTAATAGTGATTCTGGTAAATTGAATTTGAATTGTGATAATTTCATCGTGTAATCAATATTAATGATTTTTATCCTGCTTAATATATTGAGATAAAAAAGAATACAAAGGTAAGTATTTTATTGGATATTGAGGTATTCTTGGCGTTATAAAAATGTAGAACTGAGTTTGGGGTAAATTGTTCTTTCTTAAGAAAGAACAATTTTATTTATTTCTCCTAAAAAGTTGATTTTCTAAAAATTAGTCGTATTTTAAATGCAACTAATATGGGCAGTTATAAAAAATAGAATAATGTTTTATGGGTGATATAAAAAAGCAAGAAATAGCTTCAGTAATGGTAACTGAAGAATCCTTGGAAGGGGATATCCAACACGTAAATAATCCAATCCTCGATTTACCAGAGATAGAAAAAAAATACCTTCGATCGGTAATTGGATATGTCAAAGATGGAAATAATTTTGTGTTTACAGATGGGAAGGCTCAAGTTGAAGTTAGAGTGGTTACTGATGATGTGATCCGTGTGCGCTTGGCTCCCCAGGGAGCTTTTTTGGATGATTTTTCTTATGCTGTAATCGATCAGGAAAAACACACACACTCTTATGATGTGAAGGAAGATGATGAAAATTTTCATGTTAAGACAAATAATGTGATCTGTACCATTACAAAGAAAGATTTTCTGGTGTCATTTTCAGATATAAGCGGTAAGACGCTCAATGCAGATCATGCGCCTATGCATTGGGAGGAAAACCCCGACTTTGGAGGCTATTATGTCTACTGTACGAAAAAAGCATATGAAGATGAGGTTTTCTTTGGGGGCGGTGATAAAGCATCCAATTTGAATTTACGGGGGCGGAGGATTAAGAATTGGAATTCGGATACCTACTCTTTCGCTTTTAATCAGGATCCCTTGTATAAAACAGTTCCTTTTTATATTGGTGTGACCCAAGGGGATGCCTACGGTGTTTTTTTTGATAATACGTTTAAAACTTTTTTCGATTTTGCTGCAGAACATCAGGATCAAACCAGTTTCTGGTCTGAAGGGGGGGAACTGCAGTATTACTACATTCATGGTCCGCAGATAATGGATGTAGTACAACGTTACCATGCCCTTACGGGGACTCATTTTTTACCTCCTATGTGGGCAATTGGTTACCATCAGTGTAGATGGAGTTATTATCCCGAAAAGATGGTTCGTGAGGTAGCTTCTGAATTTCGAAAGCGGGAAATACCGTGCGACGCGATTTATCTGGACATAGATTATATGGAAGGTTATAGGTGCTTTACCTGGAATAAACAATACTTTCCTGATCCGAAAAAAATGATCAGTGACTTGTCGGCTAATGGTTTTAAGACGGTAGTAATGATCGATCCGGGTATTAAAGTGGACGAAAATTACTGGGTTTTCAAGGAGGGACACGACAATAAGTATTTTTGTCGTCGAGGTGATGATTATTTTATGGAAGGATTCGTTTGGCCTGGACGTTGCCAGTTTCCGGATTATACGAATCCTGAAGTACGGACTTGGTGGGGTACACTATATAAAGGACTTGTGGAAGATGGCGTCGCTGGGTTTTGGAATGATATGAATGAACCGGCGGTCTTTGGACGAGGTACATTTCCGGATGATGTCCGTCATAATTACGACGGATATAGGGGATCGCATCGTAAAGCGCATAATATATATGGTATGCAAATGGTTCGTGCCACGTATGAAGGACTTCTTAAATTATACAAAAATAAAAGACCTTTTACGCTAACACGAGCGGCGTATTCGGGTACGCAACGTTATTCATCCGTATGGACAGGTGATAATATTGCTACCTGGGAACATTTACGTATAGGTGTATTACAATTACAGCGCCTCTCTATTTCTGGATTATCATTTTGTGGTACAGATATAGGTGGTTTCACAGGTAATCCAGATGGTGAACTATATACACGTTGGATGCAGTTTGGGGTGTTTTCACCATTTATGCGTGTCCACTCGGCTGGTGATACGAGAGATAGAGAGCCATGGAGCTTCGGGCCAGAATGGGAAACCATATGCAAAAAGTTTATTGAGTTGAGATACCGCCTGTTGCCTTATATTTATTCCATTTTCTGGCAACAGCACAAGTATGGACTTCCGATCCTACGCCCTGTCGCGTTGCTGGAACAACATGTCTATAAAAATTTACTTCGAGAGGAAGAATTTGCATTTGGAGACAAAATACTTGTATCTCCAGTTTTGAATCCCGGCCAGACGTCTAAAGTGGTTTATCTTCCGAATGGAGAATGGTTTTATTATTTTACCAATGAAGTATTTAAAGGAGAAGAAGAAGTATCTATTCCGACTCCATTAGATCAAATGCCAATGTTTATTAAAGGGGGGACGATTCTCCCTGAATATCCTGTTATGCAGTACGTAGGCGAAAAAAAGATAGAAGCATTAAAATTGAATGTATACTATTCTGAAGGTGAACATCACAGCTATGGATACACGGATCATGGAGATACGTTTGCTTTTGAACAAAATGTGTATTTGGAGAAACACTTTATTTTCACAGCAGAAGCGAATAGCGCGAAAATTTTGCAGCAGCGAGACGGATTATTTACCGAAAGATATGACGATTACAACATCTATCTGATCGGTTTCCCCTTTGAAGTAAGACAAGTAATAGCAGATGGTATCGTGGTACCCGTGTTGTCCAAAGAGAACGGCGATAAATATGTAGTTGTAGATAATGATTTCAAAAAAATAACCATAGAATAATCTATTATGAATAAAGCTGTAGAAGTTTTTTCTTTGCTGACAGATTTTGATATTGAGCTCTTTAAAGCCGGGAAGCATTTTCGATTATATGAAAAGTTGGGTTCTCAAACAGTTTATTTAGAGGGCAAGCAAGGTGTTTACTTTGCTGTTTGGGCACCTAATGCACGGGTTGTATCTGTCGTAGGGAACTTCAACGGCTGGAATCCCCATGGCCATCTCTTAAATGTAAGATGGGACGGAAGTGGTATTTGGGAAGGCGTTATTTTTGGAATCGGAATGGGAGAAGTGTATAAATACTACATACAATCTTCTTCTGGCGATCATGTAGAAAAAAGTGATCCTTTTGCTTTAATGACTGAAATACCGCCGCATACTGCGTCTATTGTAAGTACGACTTGGTATCAATGGAATGACGAAAAATGGATGCGGCATCGTAATGAGAATAATAACCTGAATAGTCCGATTTCGGTTTATGAGATACACATAGGTTCTTGGGTCAGAGATCCAAATGACCCAGAGCGGCTTCTATCGTACCGTGAGATCGCCGAAAAACTAGTCCCGTATGTTAAAAATTTAGGTTTTACGCATGTAGAATTTATGCCGATAATGGAACATCCCTATTACCCTTCATGGGGATACCAAGTTACAGGATATTATGCTGCAAGCTCGCGGTATGGTAGCCCTCAGGACTTGATGTTCTTAATCGAACAACTTCATAAAAATGAAATTGGGGTGCTATTGGACTGGGTTCCTTCTCATTTTCCGGGTGATGATCATGGACTTCGCAATTTTGACGGTACATCGCTGTATGAACATGAAGACCCGAGAAAGGGATTTCATCCGGATTGGAAATCGTATATTTTCAATTACGGACGAAATGAAGTTCGTTCGTTCTTAATCAGTAATGCTTTATTTTGGTTGGATCGTTATCATGTGGATGGGATTAGAGTAGATGCTGTTGCATCTATGCTTTATCTCGATTATTCGCGAGAGGTAGGGCAGTGGATTCCAAATGAATTTGGAGGACGTGAAAACCTAGAGGCCGTTCATTTTCTAAAGGAACTCAATGAAGCTGTATATGCCAATTATCCGGACGTACAGATGATCGCAGAAGAATCCACCTCTTGGCCTGGTGTGAGTAGACCCACTTTTAGCAATGGATTAGGATTCGGTATGAAATGGATGATGGGATGGATGCACGATACACTCAATTATTTTAAGGAAGATCCAATTAATAGAAAGTTTCATCATGACAAATTGACTTTTTCAACGGTCTATGCATTCCATGAAAACTTTATGCTCCCCTTGTCACACGATGAGGTTGTGTATGGTAAACAGTCATTAATATATAAAATGCCAGGAGACGAATGGCAGAAATTTGCCAATTTGCGAGCCCTGTATTTATACATGTTTACTTTTTCGGGTACGAAGCTTTTGTTTATGGGAGGAGAGTTCGGACAGACTTCAGAATGGAATGTAAATCAATCCTTAGACTGGCATCTGCTTGACTACGCATCGCATAAAGGTATGCATCAATACATAAAACAGCTAAACGAGATCTACAAATCAGAACCTGCTTTATATGAAAAAGCGTTCAGTGTTGATGGATTTGAATGGTTGGAATATGGTGATAATGATAACAGCGTACTTGCTTTTATAAGAAAAGGACTTATACCTTCAAGTGATGTTATAATAGCTCTTAATTTAACACCGATTGTGAGACAGGATTATCGAATTGGTGTGCCGGAATCCGGTAATTGGGAAGTAATATTCAATTCGGATGATATTTCTTTTTTTGGTTCTGGCATGGAAACGCCAAATGCTAAATCGGAGCAGATTCCCTGGATGGATAAAACCGATTCCATTAAAATTAATTTGCCTCCTTTGGGTGGTCTAGTCCTTAAAAGAACGATATAAAAATTTTGTTATGGAAGTTATACATCTAAGTGTGGAATGCTTCCCTATTGCGAAGGTTGGCGGCTTAGCCGATGTTGTGGGAGCTTTGCCTAAATACCAACGTGCATTAGGGATAGATGCAAAAGTAGTTATGCCTTGGTTTGATTGTCCTTTTGTTAAAGAGCAACAATTTGAAGTTGTAACAACTGGTTCTTTTTTTCAAGGATCTGATGAATTGCAATATGAGATCCATAAAGAAGAAAGCGATGTGTTGGGATTTCCACTTTTTTTGATTAAAATACCGGGAAAATTGGATAGGGAAGAGGTGTATTGTTATCCTGATGAAGCGGAACAATGGATCGCATTTCAGCACGCTTTTTTACATTGGATACAAAACCACGGTATATACCCCTCCATTATTCATTGTCACGATCATCATGTGGGACTAATCGCCTTTTTACTGCAACATGGTGTAGATTTTAGAAACCTGGCAGATATCAGGACTATATTTACAGTTCACAATGGCCAGTATCAAGGCTGGATGAACTGGAGCAAAGGGATATTGCTGCCCTCTTTTGATACGTGGAAGTGGGGGCTGTTAGATTGGGACGGGGTAATTAATCCACTTGCGGCAGCTATTAAATGTAGCGACGCATACACTACTGTTTCCGATGGTTATCTGAATGAGCTTTTTATAGATGCTAATGGATTACAGGCTTTATTTAACGCGGAATCGGGAAAAGCATATGGCATTGTTAATGGTATAGATACAGCGTACTGGAATCCCAGTAGTGATCAGTTAATAGAAAGAAACTACAATAGAGTGACAGTAAACAGAGGTAAGGAAGAAAATAAGCAGGCGTTGTGTAAGCAATTTAATCTTCCGCTGGCTTTTCCTCTTATTTCTTTTATTGGACGATTTGCTAAAGAAAAGGGCGCAGACTTGCTTTTTGATATTTGTGTGAAATTATTTTCTGTTCGACAGAATGTGAGTGTGTTTATACTGGGATCGGGTGATCGCGAGATTCAGAATGGACTTATCGAGCTCCAGCTTCAGTTTGAGGGAAAAATAAATTTGTTTTTCGGTTATGATGAAAAACTTGCACACCAAGTATACGCGGCTTCTGATATGTTACTTATGCCATCGCGGGTGGAGCCCTGTGGCCTAAATCAACTATATGCGTTAAAATATGGTACTATTCCCATAGTTCGTGGCATAGGCGGACTAAGGGATACTGTGGTGGATGTACTTGAGGAGGGTTACGGTTTTGTTTTTGAAAAACTAAATGCTGACGAAGCTGTTAAAACAATTGAACGGTCGTTGGATATGTATACTGATAATAAAATATGGAAAGGTATTCGTAAAAAGGCAATGCAGCTTGATTTTTCATGGAAAAGGTCGGCTCAGAAATATGTAGAATTATATAACCAATTACTCAAATAGGTATGGCGCAACACAAAGTAGTTTCAATCGTGTTAGGGGGAGGACGAGGCACACGCCTTTACCCGCTCACAGATCAAAGATCAAAACCTGCAGTCCCGATCGCAGGAAAATATCGTTTAGTGGATATTCCGATTTCTAATTGTCTCAATTCGGGATACAATAAGATTTTTGTATTAACGCAATACAATTCTGCTTCGTTAAATAAGCATATCAAAAACTCCTATAATTTCAGTATTTTTAGTAAGGGGTTTGTTGATATCCTAGCTGCAGAACAGACAAATGATGGTGACAAGTGGTTTGAAGGTACGGCAGATGCAGTGCGTAGAACACAAAAAAACTTGGTTAATGTAGATTACGATTATGTGTTGATTTTATCGGGTGATCAGTTGTACCAAATGGATTATTCCGATATAGTGGATTTCCATGTTCAAAATGGTGGAGAGATCACGATTGGAACCATTCCTGTTGTTGCAAAAGAAGCTTCTAGTTTTGGAATTTTGAAATCTAACGAGGCAAATGAAGTTGTATCTTTCATTGAAAAGCCGATTAAGGACCTGCTTCCCGATTGGACCTCGGAAGTCGCCCCCGATTTGGAACAGCAGGGACGTAATTATCTAGCTTCTATGGGTATTTATGTTTTTTCTAAGGGTGTAATGCGAAGGCTGTTGTCGGAAAACCCGGGGATGGATTTTGGAAAGGAAATTATTCCTGAGGCTATCGAAAATTGTCGAGTATTGAGTTATCAGTTTGATAGCTATTGGACCGATATTGGTACAATTCCTTCCTTTTTCGAGGCGAATATCGGATTGACAGACGATATTCCATCTTTCAACTTGTTTGGAGAAACCGTTTATACACGGGCGCGAATGCTTCCTCCTTCTAAAATTTCGGGCTCGACCTTAAATAGTGCTATAGTTGCCGACGGATGCATATTAATGGCAGACAAAATAGAGCGCTCCGTAATAGGAATACGGTCAAGGGTGGGCAAGGGATCTGTCATTAAATATACTTACATGATGGGAACAGACTATTATGAAGATCTGAATGAGGTTGTAGAATTAAGCAGCTCACAGACACCCCCGCCAATTGGAGTCGGTGAGCGCTGTTATATTGAGACAGCAATTTTAGATAAGAACTGCCGCATTGGTAACGATGTGCGGATTAAGGGTGGGAAACATCTAGAAGATGGTGATTTCGAACATTATACGGTGGTAGAAGGGATTGTCGTCGTGAAAAAAAATGCCGTTATACCCAATGGTACGAGCATAGGTTGCTCTTCGAAGTTTTAGTTTCTACCTGTTAACACTGAAGTAACAATGTACTTAACCAAAAAAGGCTGATCATTCAGCCTTTTTTGGTTTCGAGTAGTTAGAAGCTCAGGTTTGCTAATGCTTCTTTTATTCTTCTTAATGCTTCTACCAAGCTCTCATCAGATGCGGCATAGGAAAGACGGATATAGTTGTTATTTCCAAATGAGTCTCCACCTACTGTAGCCACATGGCCGAAGTTTAGTAAATATAAAGCCAGATCAGCTGAATTTTTAATTTCATTACCATCTGGATCTTTTTTACCAAAGAATGAACTGATTTCAGGAAAGAAATAGAACGCGCCTTCCGGTAAGTTTGTTTTTACACCTGGAATGCCATTAAGTAATTCGTAGACCAACTTGCGCCGGCGTAAAAATGCTTCTTTCATTTTGTTTACGCTCTCTAGTCCCTGTTCGTAAGCTACAATTCCTGCGCGTTGAGCGATGGAGCATGTTCCGGAGGTCGTTTGTCCTTGGAGTTTATCATTAGCAGCTGCTATTTCTTTATTTGCTGCGATATAACCCAAACGCCATCCTGTCATTGCGAATGCTTTTGAAAAACCATTTACGATGATTACACGATCTTTGATACTGTCAAATTGTGCAATGGACTCGTGTTGGTCAACAAAGTTGATATGCTCATATATCTCATCCGAAAGAATGAAAATATTAGGATATTTTTCAAATACGGTAACAAGAGCAGCTAACTCATCTTTACTATATACAGATCCGGTCGGATTGCAAGGGGAAGAGAACATGAAAAGCTTGGTATTCGGTGTGATAGCCACTTCTAACTGTTCTGGAGTAATTTTGAAATTACTTTCAATATCGGTGTCGATGAAAACGGATTTTCCTTCCGCTAGGGTTACCATTTCGGAGTAAGATACCCAGTATGGGGTAGGAATGATTACTTCTTCTCCTGGATTTATTAGCGTCAATATTACATTAGATAGTGACTGTTTAGCACCGGTAGACACGACAATTTGTGAAATGTCGTAATCAAGTCCATTTTCAGTTTTGAGTTTATTGACAATTGCTTGGCGTAAATCTGGATATCCCGGTACTGGCGAATAACGCGTGTAGTTGTCGTCTAATGCTTTTTTTGCGGCATCTTTTACATGTACTGGCGTATTAAAGTCAGGTTCGCCAACACTAAGACTGATGACGTTGATACCTTTTGAAGCCAGCTCACGACCTAATTTGGTCATTTTTAAAGTCGCTGACTCGGATAGATTGTTAATCCTGTTTGATAAAAATGATGTTGTGCTCATGGTAGTGCAAATATATTATATAACCTTCATTTATAACGCTAAAATTTTGATAAATTGTAAAAAATATAACTATTTACATATGAAATTGAAATTTGATAGTTTTCTACTTGCATTGTTGATTGCGATTGGTTTGGCTTATTTTTTTCCTCAAGCAGTTTTATTTCAAGATGGAAAATTCATCGAAGCAGTTACTACAGTAGGGGTATCCCTCATCTTTTTTTTCTACGGTTTGAAATTAAGTATCACAGATATAAAGTATGGGCTAAAGAATTGGAAACTTCATGTAGTGGTGCAATTGACAACTTTTATGTTGTTTCCTTTGCTGGTATTGCCATTCAAATCTTTTGTTGCGAATGCTGTGCAAGAAAATTTTTGGCTTTCATTTTTCTTTTTAGCAGCACTACCTTCTACGGTTTCATCATCCGTGGTGATGGTTTCTATTGCTAAAGGCAATGTACCAGCGGCCATTTTTAATGCAAGTGTTTCCGGGTTAATCGGCGTGATCGTCACGCCGCTATGGATGAGTTTGTTTTTAGATTTTCACACGGAAAATGTGTTTGGTGATGTGTATTGGGGATTAATACGTGAAATCATCATACCGGTAATTTTGGGTTTACTATTACAGCGTTATTTGGGCGGGTGGGCGTCTAAATATAGCATACGGCTAGCACAGTTTGATAAGACGGTTATTCTTCTAATAGTTTATAGTAGCTTCGCCGATTCTTTTAGCTCCGGTGTATTTCGCACGATAAGTACGTCTTATCTGGTTTATGTTTTTATTGGTGTTAGTGTTTTATTCGCGCTGATTTATGGCATATTATACGTGTTGACGAAATATGTTCTGAAATTCTCTGTCGTGGATCAAATAACCGCGATCTTTTGTGGGTCTAAAAAATCATTGACGCACGGTAGCGTTTTCGGGAAATTTTTGTTTCTCAATAATCCTAGCGCTGGTCTTTATTTTTTACCGCTTATGATTTATCATGCTTTTCAGATCTTTCTCGTGACTATTATCGCACGACGTTATCATCGTAGAAAGGAAGAAGAAAGCCAATAGTAAATATTTACTATTGGCTTTCTTCTATAGTTCTTTACGAAGTCGGGCAACTGGGATGTTCATGGCTTCCCGGTATTTTGCAACAGTACGGCGGGCAATGGTATAGCCTTTTTCCTTAAGAATGTCAGTTAATTTTTCATCTGCCAATGGCTTGCGCTTGTCTTCGTTGGCTATACACTCTTCAAGAATTTTTTTTACTTCCTTATTCGATACCTCTTCTCCAGAGTCAGTTTGGATAGCTTCGGAAAAAAACGATTTCAGTAAAAATGTTCCAAATTCCGTTTGTACATATTTCGAATTGGCTACGCGGGATACGGTTGAAATATCCATTTCGATCTTGTCCGCGATATCTTTTAAAATCATCGGTCTAAGCATGCGGTCGTCACCCGTTAGGAAATAGTCGTATTGATATTCCATAATGGCATTCATCGTTTTTAAGAGAGTTTGTTGACGTTGCTTGATTGCATCGATAAACCATTTTGCAGAGTCCAATTTTTGTTTGACAAATTGAACAGCTTCTTTCATTTTCTTATCTGATTTTTCTGTTTTTTCGTAATGTTCGAACATATCTTGATAAGATCGGGAAACGCGTAGTTCGGGAGCGTTTCGGCCATTGAGGGTTAAATGTAATACGCCATCATTATTCATGATATGAAAATCCGGAATTACATGTAGCTGTTTCCCGGCTATCGCCCCAGAATCGCCAGGCTTAGGATTCAATTTCAGAATTTCATTAATTATTTCTTTTAGTTCTTCTGAATTTACTCCCAATTGTTTCTCAATTTTGTCGTAGTGTTTTTTTATAAATTCATCCAAATAATTTTCCACTACCTGCATCGCCTTTTTTACGATCAAATTGTGTTGATCTTTTTTTCGAAGTTGAATAAGGAGGCATTCTTGCAGATCCCTGGCCCCGATACCAGCGGGTTCGAACTCTTGAATGATTGCCAGCATTTCTTTTACTTCTTTTTCGTCTGTTACTATATTCTGAGAAAAAGCAAGATCGTCTATCAACGATGGAACAGGGCGTCTTAAATAACCGTCGTCGTCTAAACTTCCAATGATTTGGTTTCCAACAAGATATTCCTTATCGGATAAAGCAAGCAAGTCTAACTGGTTTTGGAGCTTTTCGAAGAATGAATCCTGTATGGCTATGGGTATTTCCTTGCGATCATCCTCATCATCATTAGAATAATTACTTCCGTAATCATTAAAATCATCCTCCTGTATATATTCTTCTACGCTAAATTCTTCGTCAAATGAATCATCACTACCTTCGAAATTTTCATCTGGATCCTTGTCTGGATATTCTTCGATGGGATCATTCATGTTTGCTAAGCTTCCATCCTCCAGTGCTGGATTTTCTTCCAGTTCTTCTTTTATTCGGGTATCTAATGAAGCAGTAGGAACCTGCAACAATTTTATAAACTGTATTTGTTGAGGAGATAATTTTTGTAATAATTTTTGTTGTAATGTTTGTTTTAACATGTTTAAGTTAATTACAAATGTAAATTTAGTCAATAATATTGAAATAATTTACATTTAGAAAGTGGTGAGGATGTCTTTGTCACCGAATGATGATAATTTAAGAAGTAACGGGGTGATTTTTACCCGTTATTATCATTTGTTAAAATTCGTTAATTTTTTTAATCACCAACGTCAATTAGTCCATTAATATGTAGTTTTTTCAAACATTTTATTCATATTTACCACATGTTTACACGAGTTAAAAACAAGCCCCTCCGTTACTTTCTCATTGCTATCTATAGCATCGTATTATTCACATGTGCTGTTCAACTCAATTTCTTAGGTCTTTTTGGTTATACCCCTACCGAAAAAGATATTGTTATGCCTACCTTAAATGTAGCTTCTGAAGTATATACGGCCGATTCTGTGTTAATTGGTCGTTATTTTGAACAAGATAGAGACCCGGTACCTTATGATAGTATTGCACCTACTGTTTTGGAAGCGCTAATAGCAACAGAAGATATTAGATTTTATAAACATAATGGAATTGATTTTTTGGGATTAATTTCGGGAGCTGTTTCAACGTTAAAAGGAGATCCTCGAGGGGCCAGCACGATTACGCAACAGCTGGCCAAAAATTTATACCGCACGCGCTACGCACATTCGCAGGGTTATTTAAGCAGCGTACCAGGAGTCAGTATCCTCATCACCAAATATAAGGAGTGGATGACTGCTTATAAGCTGGAAAGGAAATATTCAAAGAATGAAATCATTACGATGTATTTGAATACTGTTTCGTTTAGTAATAATGCATACGGAATCAAGTCTGCGTCTCTTCGATATTTCAATAAATTACCGAGTGCTCTTCAGGTGAATGAGAGTGCATTATTAATCGGCATGTTAAAGGGTACCACTATTTATAATCCGACTCGTAATCCGAAAAATGCACTTCAACGAAGAAATGTGGTGCTTAGTCAAATGCAAAAAGCAAATTTTATTTCTTCTTTCGAAGTCGCACAACTTAGCCAGGATTCGCTGAAACTCAACTTAAATCACCAAGATAATAGGGACGCAAACGATTCCTACTTACGTACGGCGGTAGAGCGGTGGTTAGATAAATGGAGTCAAGATAATGAGATAGATATTTACAAAGCGGGCTTAAAAATATATACTACTATTGATTCTCGGATGCAGAAAATCGCTGAGAATGTAGTTGAGGCACAGATGAAGGGGTTGCAGCGTAAACTGGAAAATACTTGGCGTAATCAAGAACCTTGGCGCGACAAGGCAGGAGAAGTATTGCCTGATTTTTTAGAAAACCACGCACGTAAGCTTCCCATATATAAAGAATTGATGAAGCAATATCATAATGAGGATTCCGTATTTTCCATATTGGAACAGAAAAAGAAAATGAAAGTATTCACCTGGGATGGTATGGAAGATGTAAATTATTCTACTATGGATTCTTTAAGACATTACATTGTAATGCTGAATACAGGGATGATGGCAATGGATCCGTATAATGGTGCAATAAAAGTGTGGATAGGGGGTATTAACCATTCTTTCTACAAATTTGACCATGTCAACCAATCCAAACGTCAGGCAGGATCTACTTTTAAACCTTTTGCTTATTTGGCTGCGTTGGAATCAGGGATGACGCCGTGTGATAAATATGTCGATCAACCCGTTAAAATTGATTTTGTTAATTTGAAAGGAGAGCCTGAGATTTGGGAACCTAAGAATGCGGACTGGACATTTTCACATCAAAATATGTCGCTACGTTGGGCGATGGCTAGATCGCTTAATTCTATTACGGCGCAGATCACGCAAGATGTGGGGTGGGATAAAGTAGTAGAGGTTGCGCATCAATGTGGTATAGAAAGCAAATTGGAGCCCGTTCCTTCTGTAGGATTAGGGTCCAGCGATGTATCGGTATTCGAAATGGTGCGTGCATACAGCACATTTATGAATGCTGGTAAAAAAACGGAGCCAATTTTAGTTTCCAAAATTGTGAATATGGAGGGGCATACAATAGCTGAATTTAAGTCTGATCAAAAGCAAGTGGTAGACCCCGAGAATGCGTGGCTGATGACGTATATGCTTAGAGGTACAGTAGAAGAACCGGGAGGTACGTCGCAAGCACTTTGGGAATGGGATCTGTTCCAAAATAATAATGAAATCGGAGGTAAAACAGGGACTTCTTCAGATTATGTAGACGGCTGGTATATGGGCGTAACCAAAGATTTAGTAGCGGGAGTATGGGTGGGATGTGATGAACAAAGTATACATTTTAAAAATTCTCAAACCGGAGAAGGATCGAAAACAGCGTTACCTATTTATGCATCTTTTATGGAAGAAATATATAAAAATCCTAACCTGGGAGTAACCTTCGGTAAATTTCCAGAAGCGACGGTGGATATTAAAAAAGAATATAAATGTCCTAGTCCTCGAATTCGTGTGCAGCAAGATACCGTAAACACTCAACGTGATTCAGTGGGAGATATCGATATTAATATGTTACCTGCGTTACCTCAGATAAAACCAATTTTGCCACAAAGTTCGAACTCTAATCCGGAGGAAAATATTCAGATATTGATACAATAAGGGGATTTATTATTTTTAGGCACTTTGCTAAGTAATTATGAAAAAGAATTTAACCATTACGATTAGCCACTTTTTTATAACATTTTTAATGTTATTGGTAGTGATACCAGCTTCTGCCCAATATTTTGGACAGAATAAAATGCGTTATAAAAAGCTGAATTTTAAAGTTTATGATACACCGCACTTTAATATGTATTATTATTTAGATAACGATACAGTGGTCAAATGGCTAGCTAAGGAGAGCGAAGTATGGTATGAATTACATCAGCAGGTATTTCAGGATACATTCGCGCGTAAGAATCCGTTGATCATCTATAACAATCATCCGGAATTCCAGCAAACTACTGCTATCTCGGGGGAAATAGGTGTAGGAACAGGGGGAGTGACAGAGGCATTCAAACAAAGAGTAGTAATGCCTATTATGCAGATCAATCAGCAGACAAGGCATGTTTTGGGGCACGAATTGGTGCATGCTTTTCAATATCGTGTGTTGATGGAGGGGACAGACTCTACTCGCTTAGAAAGTATCGGTAATATTCCATTATGGATGATAGAAGGTATGGCCGAATACTTTTCGATTGGTAAAAAAGATGCTTTTACTTCTATGTGGATGCGCGATGCTTATGTAAATAAAGATATTCCCTCGCTTAAGCAGATGACGGAACAGTCGTATAATTATTTTCCTTATCGATACGGACAGGCATTTTGGTCGTATATCGGATCTACCTATGGAGATACCGTAATTATGCCTTTATTTATTGAAACTGCGAAATATGGCTATGAAAATGCTATTCGTCGTGTATTTGGTTATGATGCGCAGACTATTTCCACTTTATGGAAGAATAGCATGGAAAATACGTATCGTAACCTGAATAAAGATACAACTTCTAATCCGATTGGTGTTAGTCTGATAAATCGTACAAATGGAGGCCGAATGAATGTTTCACCTACAATTTCCCCTGACGGGAGATATGTCGTTTATCTTTCGGAACAGGATCTCTTTAGTATCGATCTCTTTTTGGCGGATGCCAACACAGGAAAAACGATACGGAAATTGGGGAGCAAATTGACGAATAGTGATATCGATGAATTTAGCTTTTTAGAATCAGCGGGAACATTTTCTCCAGATTCTAAGCAGTTTGCTTTTAGTGTTTTTAGCGATGGTAAAAACAAATTGATGTCCGTAGATGTACAAACCGGGAAGGTTGTATTTGTCGAACCCATGGCTGATATCGTAGAATTTACAAATATTACCTGGTCGCCTGATGGAGATAAAGTGGCCTTCTCGGGTTTAAAGAATGGACATAGTGACATTTATATTTATAACCTTAAAACGAGAGAACTTAATCAATTGACCAATGATCTTTACTCCGATTTTCAGCCCAGCTTTTCTCGTGATGGTAGGTATATCGTATTCAGTACAGATCGGATCGCTTTACAGTCGGACTCGCGTTCGGTAGATATTCCGATGAATTTGGCCATCATTAATGTCGTCAGTAAGGAGATTCGAAATATTGAAATATTCCCCGGTGCAAATAATTTGAATCCACATTTTTCATCGAACGACCAAGAAATCTATTTCCTTTCTAATGGAGACGGTTTTAGGAATATGTACCGTTATCTTATTAATTCAAATAGGGTGGAGAAATTGACGGATTACTTTACGGGCATAAGCGGTATTACAGAATATTCTCCTGCTATGAGCATTTCCGCTAACGACGAAATCGTATATTCCTATTTTAAAAAGAACCAATATACTGTTTATAAAGCAAAAAGTACGGATTTTGAAGCTCAGGTGGTGGATGGTAATGTAAGTGATTTTAATGCAGCTATGCTTCCTCCGAATGTAAATCGCGGGATCAATGTCGTCAATACGAACTTACAAAACTTTAATGTGTTCCAACGGATTGACGATTCGCAGATAAATAATATAGCCTATCAGCCTAAATTTAAATTAGATTATCTAGCGAATAGTGGTGTGGGAATGTCTGTTGGATCTCGTTATGGTGCAGGTATTTCGAGCGGTGTACAGGGGATGTTTTCGGATATCTTAGGGTATAACCAAATTTTTGCCGCACTCAACATTAACGGAGAGATTTATGATTTTGGAGGCCAGTTGGCTTATATTAACCAACGTAGCCGCTGGAATTGGGGTGGGTCTCTCTCGCATATTCCTTTTCGGTATGGTTTCAATAGGTTTGAACTTGAAGACTTTGGAGGGGGAGACGAATATTCGATCAATACCTATATGATTCGCCAATTTCAGACGCAGTTTGATGCATTTGTAGCTTATCCGTTCAATAGACACCATCGGTTCGAATTAGGTGGAGCTGTTTCGCAATATAACTATAGAGTCGAAAAGTGGCGTCAAAGCTATTTTGGACGATACGGAGATCGTGAAAAGTTGTCGAGGGAGGAAGCTAGAGATTTAGGACTTGGCAACTTAGAGGCTGCTTTTCTCCAACAAGCTAGTGTTGGCTTTGTTGGTGATAATGCTGTTTTTGGTATCGCTGCACCATTACAGGGTTTTCGTTATCGACTCGAATACGGCCGGGTCTTTGGAGGGTTCAATTTTTCAACGGTGAATGTGGATGTTCGTAAATATCAGCGTTTCAAACCGTTTACGCTGGCAGGTCGTGTTTACTCTTATATGCGTATAGGTAAAGATGAAAATGGTTTGTACCCCCTGCATATTGGCTATCCTCATCTAATCAGAGGGTTTGAACGGGGAGAGGAGGTGAAACGGTATATATTTGCTAGTGAGACCTCGACAGAGCCGATAGGTTCTACGTATGAACGGGATTTTATGGGATTAAGCGGGACAAGGATGGCCGTTGCGAATTTAGAGGTTAGGTTGCCTTTTACAGGACCAGAAAAGCTGGCAGCGGTTAAATCTTCATTTTTGTTCTCGGATTTGAATTTGTTTTTTGACATTGGTCTTGGTTGGCGAAGCAACTCTGTCATTAAAAGGGAGAGAGGGCTAAAGGATATTGTAGATAGAGAAAGGATTGAAAATAAAATTAGTGAAACGGATACACAGGTTTATTACATCGGGAAATATAACGAAAATGTGCGTGTGCCAGCTATGAGTATGGGGGTCTCCTTGAGAATAAATTTATTTGGCGCAATGATACTTGAACCTTATTATGCAGTTCCGCTTCAAAAAGCTCGTTCAGAGTTTGGTACATTCGGATTAAACTTTGCGCCAGGATGGTAGTCTAATCTTTGAGTTTGCACGTAAGATGATGCGTGTTGAGGTTGTTAAGGTCGTTGTTTAAGCTTAGGCATAAACAACGACTTTTTTTGTTCGAGGTGTTGATTTCGGGATGATATTTAACCAATTTGGATTATGTTTTCGAATAAGCCTTTCTTTTTGCATACGTGTAAAGTGTTTAATCTCATCAACACGTTTCAGTGCTGCATCAAAAGAAGGGAAATCTTCGCTATATACTATTCTGTTGAATTTAGGGCCGGTAGAAAATAAAGACCAGCCAGCCTGTTCAATTTCGTGAAGTTTTAAGGATACATCCGTGCAGTATTCAACTTCTAAATACAGTCTATTGCTATCCGTTATCATATAAATGCTGTGTTTCTTCATGTTATTTGCTAAATTATTTGGTTTTATATTTTTTCTTCACTAATTTTATTGGCACAATAGTACTAATAATTTTAGTATTTAAAAAAAATATTTGAAAAATTATGTCAAACATCGCTTCTAATCTTAAGTATTTAAGGAAAAATAAAGGGCTTACTCAGCAGCAATTCGCTGATGTGATGAATATTAAACGTGCTTCAGTGGGAGCATATGAAGAAGATAGGGCAGAGCCTAAGTATGAGTTACTAAAAAAAATAGCTGATTTTTATGCACTTTCTATGGATGAGTTGGCTAATGATGTAATCGATGAAAAATGGAAACCTACCCCTAAAGGAAACGCCTCTAACTTAAGGGTACTGAGCATTACAGTGGATCAATCAGATCGGGAGAATATCGAGTTAGTGCCTGTAAAAGCGAGTGCAGGATACCTAAATGGATATGCAGATCCGGAGTATGTAAAGGAGTTGCCGAAATTCAATCTTCCTATGTTCAATCAGGGGACGTTTAGGGCGTTCGAGATCAAAGGGGATTCGATGCTACCGTTACCGTCGGGCAGTGTCATTATAGGTGAATATGTTGAGAATTGGAATGATATAAAGCCGGGTCAGACATATGTAGTGATCTCAAAAGATGAAGGGGTGGTTTACAAACGTATCGCTTTTAAATATAAAGAAGATAAAGGCCTTAAACTCGTTTCAGATAATAAGGTCTACGAATCGTATTGGGTTGGGCCAGCTGATATTTTGGAAATATGGAAAGCTAAAGCTTTTATATCGACTGAATTTCCGGAACCTGTAGCAGAACCTACGATGGAAACGTTAACTTCTATGATGGCTCAAATGCAGAAAACTATTAATTCAGTGGTAGATACGAAAAAATAATAGAACGGATTTTTGTTTCTGTGAAAAATTTTATACCTTTGTGGTATCTGAAAGGAAGGGGGCATCATATGCCCCCTTTTTTAATTCAATATTAGAATATGCAAGTTGAACAACGGGTAAAGGAGTTAGTAGAAGAGAAAATTGGAGATCGTGATGATTTATTTATCGTAAGCATCAAAATGCAAAGTAATGGAGTGCTGGCGATTTTGCTAGACGGCGATCAGGGGATTTCGATAGATGATTGTGTGAAAGTAAGCAGGCATGTTGGTTTTCATCTTGAAGAGGAGAATGTAATAGAAAGCGCCTATCGCTTAGAAGTTTCTTCTCCAGGTATTGATTCTCCACTTGCGTTGTTGCGTCAGTATATGAAAAATATAGGACGTGATGTACGATTGAAGCTAGAGGATGGGACTGCAAAAGAAGGTAAATTGATCGCTGCCACAGAGCAAGAACTTACAATTGAAGAAAAAGTAAAAGAAAAAGGAAAGAAAGCTGAAATAAAAGAAGCGGTATTTTCCTTAAGCCAAATAAAAGAAACAAAGGTTTTAATTTCATTTAAATAAAAATGAGCAGCAATATCAATTTGATTGACTCTTTTCAGGAGTTTAAAGAGTTCAAAAATATTGACCGTCCGACGGTAATCACAGTGCTTGAAGAAGTATTTCGTAGTATGATTCGTAAACGTTTTGGTACAGATGAAAACGTAGACGTTATTGTAAATCCAGATAATGGGGATTTGGAAATTTGGAGAACCCGTGTTGTAATGGAAGACGGATTTTCGGAAGACGACGATCTTGAAATCGAACTTGCAGAAGCGCATCAATACGATCCAGACTTGGAGGTTGGGGACGAATATATCGAGCAAATTACATTAGAAAGTTTTGGGCGTCGTGCTATTTTAGCTGCTCGTCAGACATTAGTTTCTAAAGTATTGGAATTGGAAAAAGACGAAGTATTCAAAAAATATAAGGATCGTGAAGGTGAATTAGTAATAGGGGAAGTATATCAAATCTGGAAAAAAGAAATTTTAGTATTGGATGAAGATGGCAATGAACTTATTCTTCCCAAAGCAGAACAAATTCCTGCCGATTATTTTAAAAAGGGAGATAATATTCGTGCAGTAGTTTCTAAAGTCGATATGATGAATAGTAACCCTAAGATCATCATTTCACGTACTGCACCAGAATTCTTACAACGTTTATTTGAGTTGGAAGTTCCTGAAATTTTCGATGGCTTGATTACGATTAAGAAAATTGTTCGTGAACCAGGAGAACGTGCTAAAGTTGCAGTTGAATCGTATGATGACCGTATAGATCCTGTAGGTGCTTGTGTGGGTATGAAAGGATCTCGTATTCACGGTATCGTACGCGAATTGCGGAATGAGAATATTGATGTAATCAATTTTACGACAAACCATTCGCTATATATTACGCGCGCCTTGAGTCCGGCACGAATTTCCTCAATCAAAATTGATGAAGATGGTAAAGCGGCTGCAGTGTATTTAAAGCCGGATCAAGTTTCTTTAGCAATTGGACGTGGTGGTCATAATATCAAGTTGGCTGGAAAATTGACAGGTTATGAGATTGACGTATATCGTGAAAATGATGAAATCGAGGAAGACGTGGATATCGAAGAATTTGCAGATGAAATCGATAGCTGGATCATCGATGAATTAAAACGAGTTGGATTGGATAGTGCAAAATCTGTTTTAACACTATCGCATGAGGAATTAGTTCGTCGTACGGATTTAGAAGAAGATACTATCCAAGAGATAGTTCGCATATTGCAGGCTGAGTTTGAATAGCGATGTGCCTGCATTACCAAAAACAAAATGTAAATATTTGTTATTTGCGTGTAAAAAAAACATATTTTTGTAAAGACTAAAATTTTTAGAGGTTAATAATAGATGACAGAAGGTAAAAGTATAAACTTACTTAAAGCAGCAAAAGAACTTAATATAGGTATTGGGACTGCCGTTGAATATTTGGCAAAAAAGGGATTTGAGGTAGAATCAAAACCTAACACTAAATTATCTTCGGATATGTACAATGTTCTTTTGCATGAATTCCGGGGTGATAAGATCGTTAAAGACGAGGCTAAGCAAATTGTCATTGGCAAAATTCGTCGCGATGAATCACCTTCAACAGGAGGGAACACACCTTCTCTGGATTCTAATGCCTCTGAGAACGACGATACAAAAGAGGTTAAGGAAATCTTAATCAAGAATGTAAGTAATGCTGCGCTTGAATCTCCAACAAAATCCGAATCGAAGAAAGAAGAAGATGCTGGAAATCAGCTTAAAGTAGTAGGTAAAATTGATTTGGATAGCTTGAGTAGAGGTAAGTCGAAAAAGAAAGAAGAAGAAATAGTTAGTCCAGAGCAGACTTCCCAACCTGAAAAAGTTGAGGAGAAGAAAGAAGAACCTAAGGTTGTAGCGGAAGAACCGAAGAAGGAAGAACCGAAAGTGGAAACTCCTAAGGTTGAAACGCCTAAGATTGAAGAGTCTAAGATTGAAGAGTCTGTTGTAGAAGCGTCGAAAGTGGAAATTCCAAAGGTGGAAACTCCTAAAGTGGAACTGCCTAACAAAGAGGAAGCAAGACCGGTTCCCATGGTAAAGACAGAGGAGAAAAAAGAAGAACCTAAGACGGTTGCACCCGTTACTAAGACAGAAGTTACAGCGAAACCTCAAGACGATGTAATTCGTGCCCGTTCAGAAAAATTAGAAGGACCAAAGGTTATTGGTAAGATTGTATTGCCTACTTTCAAGCCAAAGGAAAAGCCTGTGGCATCTTCTTCTAACGCAAATGCCGACAACAAACGTAAACGTAAGCGTACAAATAAACCAAATACACCGGTATCTCCAAATGATCAAAATAACCAACAAGGTCAAGGCGGTCAAAATAGAGGTCCTGGTACCCATACAAATGCACCTGGTGCAGGGCAACGTCCTGACAACAGAAACCACAGCAGACCTGGAGGTCCAGGAGGTAATCATCCTGGTAAAGGGCGACCAAATTTTCAAAATAGAGGAAGACAAGATGCTCCCAAGGAAGAATTATCAGAAAAGGAGATCCAAGATCAGATCAAAGCAACGCTTGCTCGTTTAAGTGGTGCAGGTAAATCGGGTAAATTTGCACAGCGCGCCAAATTGCGTCGTCAAAAACGTGATGATATAGCTACTTCTGCAGAAGAAGCAGCATTGGAACAAGAAATGATGTCCAAAGTGTTAAAAGTAACAGAGTTTGTTACAGCTAACGAATTGGCAAATCTGATGGACGTTCCAGTTACACAGGTAATAGGCACATGTATGAGTTTGGGTATGTTTGTGTCTATCAACCAGCGATTGGATGCGGAGACATTGACTATTGTGGCAGATGAATTTGGATATAAAGTAGAATTTATCAAGCCAGAGGATGAAGAGATTGCAGAGCTGGAAGAACCGGATACCGAAGCAAACTTGATATCGAGAGCACCTATTGTGACAGTAATGGGCCACGTAGACCATGGTAAGACGTCATTATTGGATTATATCCGTAAGGCAAATGTAACAGGGGGTGAAGCTGGCGGTATTACGCAACATATTGGTGCATATGCCGTTAAATTGGAAGATGGTCGAAAGATTACATTCTTAGATACTCCGGGTCACGAGGCTTTTACTGCTATGCGTGCACGTGGTGCTAAGGTGACAGATATTGTTATTATCGTCGTTGCAGCAGATGATGCCGTGATGCCTCAGACGAAAGAAGCAATTAATCACGCTCAGGCTGCTGGCGTACCGATTGTATTTGCCTTCACGAAGGTGGATAAACCAGGAGCGAATGCAGACCGTGTTCGTGAACAATTATCCGCAATGAATATTTTAGTGGAAGAGTGGGGCGGTAAATACCAGGCGCAAGAGATTTCTGCTAAAACAGGTTTAAATGTTGAACTTTTATTAGAAAAAGTGTTATTAGAAGCTGAATTGCTTGACCTTAAAGCGGATCCTACGAAACGTGCTGTAGGTTCAGTCATTGAAGCAGCTTTAGATAAAGGGCGTGGTATCGTTACTACGGTATTAGTTCAGGGTGGTACACTCCGTGTCGGAGACCCAATATTAGCGGGTTCACATTCTGGTAAGGTGAAAGCTTTGACTAATGAGCGTGGCGAACGTGTGAAAGAAGCAGGACCATCTCAGCCAGTACAGATTTTGGGTATGGCTGGTGCGCCGACTGCTGGAGATAAGATATATGTAATGGAGAGTGAGTCAGAAGCTCGTCAAATGGCAAATAAACGTCTTCAATTACAACGTGAACAAGGTATGCGTGCTACGAAACACATTACCTTGGATGAAATTGGCCGTCGTTTGGCTATCGGTAACTTTAAGGAACTTAATATTATCGTTAAAGGTGATGTGGATGGTTCTATCGAAGCGTTGTCCGATTCGTTATTGAAATTATCTACCGACGAAATCCAAGTGAATATCATTCACAAATCTGTAGGTGCGATTTCTGAATCCGATGTATTGTTAGCATCTGCATCAGACGCAATTATTATTGGTTTCCAGGTTCGTCCTTCACAAGGTGCACGTAAACTAGCCGAAGGTGAGCAGATCGATATCCGTCTTTACTCCATCATTTACGATGCAATCGAAGAGATTAAATCTGCAATGGAAGGTATGTTGGCTCCGAAATTTGAAGAGAAAATCGTTGCTGAAGTTGAGATCCGCGAAACATTTAAAATCTCTAAAGTCGGTACAATTGCAGGTTGTATGGTATTGAGCGGTAAAATCAATCGTAACAATGATATCCGTATTATCCGTGAAGGTGTTGTAATTCATACCGGTAAATTAGCTTCATTGAAACGCTTTAAGGACGATGTTAAAGAAGTTTCTTTCGGATATGAATGTGGTCTGAATATTGACCGATACAATGATATTCAAGTAGGCGATATCGTGGAAGCATACGAACAAGTAGAAGTAAAACGTAAGTTGTAATAACTTATTAACAATAGTATAGTGAAATCCTGACCTTAGTGTCAGGATTTTTTATATCCTATAATATTTATTTGATTATTTTCTGCGAAGACTTTATCTTTAAAACATGCATAAGTTTAGAGTATCTGAAATTATCCAACAACCCAATCATAATATTACCATACGCTTTGATGATATTGACAACGCTTTTCCAACCTACAAAGCCGGTCAATTTTTGACCTTATCGTTTTTGTTTGGAGATAGGGAAGTACGTAGATCATATTCTTTTAGTAGCTCTCCGGCGTTAGATGAGAAGCCCGAAATCACGGTGAAACGTGTCGATAACGGTGAAATATCCCGTTTACTACATCATAAGACTAGGGTAGGCGATGTTATCCATGTAATGGATCCGCAGGGATTATTTGTGTATGAACCTCAGGAAGATAGTTCAAGAACTATTTTTCTTTTTGCGGCAGGTGTGGGAATTACGCCATTATATTCTATTCTGAAAACGGCATTAACGGTCGAAAAGAAGAGCAAAGTGGTATTGATATATAGTAATAACGCACAACAAAATACGATTTTTTACGAGGAATTGTTGTCTTGGCAAACGCAGCATCTAAATCGTTTGAAGATTGAATTTATCTGGTCCAATACCAAGAACTTATTACGCGCTCGCCTCAACAGAGATTATATTATTGATTTGGTAAGATCGAACCTTAGTGAAGGAGAGGAAGCGGTGTTCTATACTTGTGGACCTGTTTTCTATATGGATCTTTGTCGTTTTACCCTTTTAGGTATGGGATTTCCAGATAACACGATAAAACGGGAAACATTTCATTTTCCAGAAGAGGGAGAGGACGAAGATGAGAAAAAGGAAGAACCAATAGATAAGACAAGTTACGAGGTTAAGTTGAAATTCCAAGGGCAAGAATACGATTTGATTATTCCGTATAATAAAACAATTCTCGACGTAGGTTTAGCACATAAAATAAAATTGCCCTACTCCTGTAAATCGGGTATGTGCAGTACTTGTATTTCTCAGGTTACGGAAGGAGAGGTGCGTATGGATTATAACGAGGTACTTACGGATCGGGAAGTGGAAAATGGTAGATGCTTGATTTGCACTTCCCACCCCTTGTCAAGTGGTACTACAATCGAAGTGATTTAAATAACACGCGATAGATAAAATTAGGCGATGTAGAGATTTAGCGAAGAGAAATATTTTTATTCTTTTAGGTATCCTACAAAAAATAATTTAGACGAGGTTGCAAGTCCATTCGGATTGCAACCTAATTTACCTTCAGGTACCGCTAAATTTTGTTTTTTATAAAATTCCAACCAGTAAACGTCTGTTTTTTGTGTTGCCGGGTTAATGAAAGTCATCGGTTCTAATATAAATAACGAGTTTTTTCGAAATGCTCGCTCAACAAAATCTGAACAGTAATAAGAACTATCGTTTAAAATATATGTCCAATTATAGGGTCTTCCTAACATCGATTTTGCGTGTGAAATTGCTTCCGGTACACATGATTGAAATTCTTCTTTTATGCGGTAGATAGCAATAGTACTTTCTTTGGAATATCTACATGTATAAAAACTATTTATTTCTTCTTTGACGGATCCTTGTTGAGTAGAAGCATGCAGCACAAATACTGAATCAGAAGTGACTTCAATAATACCTACATGATCAAATGAAGCATCTTCCTCTCGTTGTGTAACACGATTTATAGCCCCGGAAAGATTCTCTTTTTGAGCACCGACAAATACCAAGTCTCCATTTTTTAGAGTTGTCATCGATATCTTCTGGCCATAGCACGCGATGGTATTCAAAACAATGCAGATTAACAGACAAAGATTCTTCATGTGATAAAGATAATTATAGATACTACAATAATAAGCCATTTTTTGTCGTTTAGATAGGTAATTGAGGTAATCAATTAAAAAGGAGGTTGTTATGAATCTATTGTACAAAATAGAACATTGGGGAGATACTCATCATCCCCGCTGGCTTGATTATTTAAGAATTGTCTTGGGTATTCTGATTTTTTTTAAAGGAATAAGTTTTATTTCAGATACGGATGCTGTCGCAAGGCTAATTGCCCTCACTAATTTTCAACTGTCGATTTGGGGTGCAGTGCATTATGTCGCTTTTGCACATTTGGTTGGAGGTATATTTATCGCCTTTGGATTAGTTACACGATTGGCAGTATTAATACAGATTCCCATTTTGATCGGAGCCGTATTCTTCGTTAATATCACCAATGGTTTTAGTTTTTTGAACTCCGAGTTTTGGTTATCTTCACTCGTGTTACTCTTGTTGGTTTTGTTCTTGATTGTTGGTTCTGGAAAGTATTCTTTAGACCATGTAATGCGTAAACCAGGCTACTTGCGTAAGATATAACGGAACAAAGAGCCCCCATATATATTGTAAGGTGTGTTGTTTTGTCGCTAATGATGGTCGCAGTCTCGTAGTGGATTAACAATCGGTTAAATGTAGATGCTTAATTGATGTTCAATTATAGAGTTAATTGATTTTTCGAACCTTATTTTAGTTGGATACCAATTTTTTTTGCATGACACTACCGGTATTTGGCGTCGACGCTATTTATAGTTGTAAAAAGTATGAATACAGTGGTCGGGATGGCAGGATTCGAACCTACGACCTCCAGCACCCCATGCTGGCGCGATACCTGGCTACGCTACATCCCGATAATGCAAAAATATAATAAAAAACAATAAATAAAAATAGATCACTAAATTTTAACGCAAACACCTATTTTTTATCGATGATCTGCCGATATAATTCCTCGACTTTTTGACGTGCCCATGGTGTTTTTCTCAGGAAGGTAAGCGAAGATTTTATGCTTGGGTTTTCATTAAAACATTTAATGTTTATTCGTTTACCCAGACCTTCCCATCCTCCATAATAGTCAACGAGGTGTTCAATGATAGTATCTAACCTTTTGCCGTGTAAAGGATTGTTGAGTTGTTCTTGCATCGGATAAAAGTACTAAAATTTATTATTTTTCATTGAAGGAATCTAAGAATTCCCAATCGTCCAATTTCAATTTCCTTTAAACTTTTGAATTTTGCGCCACGTTTTTCAAAGTAATCAGCATATTCTTCATTCTTATCTACCGCTATAGTCACGGTCGTAATACCGTCATTTCCCCCGAACATATATTCGCCGGTGCACGATACCCTGCCTGCCGATGTGGCCCCCGGTAATCTCGATATCGTAATCAAATATACCGTAATGACGGATGGAGATATATTCGTTTGGAATATATTCTGCGATTTGAGCTATCACCTATAACGTTCTAGGTTTCGTTAGTCGGGGTAAACTAGATTCGCGCTTTTAGCCACTTACCTTCATAAATCTAGAAGTAGGATGAAACTTCGATGTCCATTGCGGGCTGCTGGCGCTTTTAATGTTCATCTAATTACTAAACAGGTGGAGATTTTATGTTATTTAATGACATTAACGTGTCATTAAATAATATAAAAAAAATGAACTTTGCCTAACACTGTTAAATGATTTTATATTTTTAAACAATGGGCAGTAAAGAACGTATACAACGTCTAAAAGACGACAACAGAAATAAAATCCTCGATGCCTCTCTTCAGATTGTTAAAGAAGAGGGATGGCAGGCGTTAAGTATGCGTAAGATAGCGGATATTATCGAATATACTGCACCCATGATTTATGAATATTTTGCTAATAAAGAGGCGATCTTAACAGAACTGGCCAATCAAGGATATCTGCTACTTGCTAAAAAGGTGAAAAATGCCAAGGATGAAACAAGAGATTTGGAAAAACAGTTGGAAGCAATGTGGTTTAGCTATTGGGATTTTGCTTTTGAAGAAAGAGAACTTTACCAACTTATGTTTGGTGTGGGGACCGCTTGTTGCGGACTTGAAAAGACGTATACGTGTGTCGAATCCCATGGTAAAATTATTAGTGACGTTATCCGCGAAGTAATGAAGGACCAACAACCGTCCGAAGAATTGGTCTGCCGAAAATACTTCACCTATTGGTCAGTTATTCACGGGCTTATTTCGATTAACTTGGTCAACCAAGGCAACGGTGATGTTACCAATCAACAAGTGCTTAAAGATGCCATTTACGGTATCACCAGATCCCTAACCGGGTAATTTTTTTTGTCTAAAATAATACATTGTTAGACTATTTAACGATGTTAAATACGTAATACTACAATACACATCATAATTTTTCTCAACACATAAAAAATCATTAAATGATCTCATGGAAACATTAACGCAACAACTTAACACTGTTAAACAATTTAATTTTGTAAAAACGAGTTATTTCCTATCCGCTATATTGCTCTATAGTTGTTCTACAGGTACGAGTAAGCCAGGAGGACTCCCCTCTCCAAGTTTGCCCGTGATGACGATCGAGAGCGCAGATGAAACACTTTATCGGGAATATCCTGCGTCTATAGAAGCTTTGGCTAATATCGAAATCCGCCCACAGGTAAATGGTACACTCGAGCGTATCTACATCGACGAGGGGGCAAAAGTCAGCAAAGGACAACTTCTTTTCAAGATTAATGATCAACCCTATCAAGAGCAATTGAATCAAGCACATGCCAATCTACAGGCAGCAAAAGCCGCGCTGGATAATGCAGAACTAGAAGTAGAAAAGAAGACCCGCTTAGTTAGCAACAAAGTATTAACAGATTTTCAACTACAGACGGCTGTTAGTAGTAGAAACGCTGCAAAGGCAAGCGTACAGCAAGCATTGTCTGCTGTAGAATCGGCTAAGATTAATCTCGGGTATACGCTTATAAAAGCTTCTGTAGACGGATATATCGGTCGTTTGCAGAAAAAACAAGGAAGCTTAGTTGCTCCTACTGATCAAGAAGCACTCACGGAGTTATCCAATGTAAAAGAGTTACACGTTTATTTTTCTTTAGGTGAAAATGATTTCATTGATTTTAAAAATAATGTCCAAGGAGCTAGCATAGAGCAGAAACTCAACAATCTTCCGCCAATAACATTGATTCTATCGGATCAGAGTATTTATGAGCACGAAGGTAGAATTGATATGGTAGATGGTCAATTTGACAAAAACACCGGTTCTATAACGCTTAGAGCTACATTTAGTAACCCCGAGGGTATATTACGTAGCGGCAATACCGGAAAAATCAGAATTGAAAAGAAATATAGTCAGACACTTCTTATTCCTCAGATGGCAACTGTAGAAATGCAGGATAAAATATTCGTCTATACGGTAGACAAGGAACACAAAGTTAGTCAGCAGCCTATAGAAATTATCGGTAAAAGTGGGGCGAACTACTTGGTGAAAAGCGGCATAAAACAAGGGGATAAAATTGTGTACAAAGGAATCGATCTCTTGCAAGATGGACAGCTTATCACTCCTCAGTTAATATCAAAAGATAGCATCAATTAATATACTATAACGTTAAACATAAAATGCTCAAAAAATTTATAGAAAGACCCGTACTGGCTACCGTTATTTCGATACTGCTGGTTATTTTGGGTATCATCGGAATCTTGAAATTACCGCTACAACAATTCCCCGATATTGCCCCTCCTGCAGTACAAGTAACTGCTTTATATCCGGGTGCTAACGCTGAAACCGTATTACGCGCAGTCGCCCCATCATTAGAAGAATCTATAAATGGGGTTGAGAACATGAGTTACATGAGCTCAACAGCTAGTAATGATGGATCCTTAATGATCACAGTATACTTTAAATTAGGAACAGATCCTGATCAAGCCGCTGTCAATGTTCAGAATCGTGTTTCCCAAGCAACGAGTCAGCTTCCAGCTGAGGTTATTCAAGCGGGTATCACTACAGCAAAGCAACAGAACAGCTTGATCATGGTTTTGGATCTGTATACAGAGGATGAAGGGAAGTATGATCAAACTTTTATCACGAATTATGCGCAAATTAATATTATCCCAGAGCTTAAACGGATCTCGGGTGTAGGACAAGCCGTTGCATTTGGTGGTAGCAAAGATTATTCTATGCGGGTGTGGCTCAACCCTAATCAAATGGCCACTTATAAACTTACCCCAGCGGAGGTGATGGCGGCTATTCAGGATAAGAATGTAGAAGCTGCGCCAGGAAAATTTGGAGAAAGTAGCACAGAAGCATTTGAATTTGTTATTAAATACAAAGGAAAATTAAATCAACCAAGTGACTATGAAAATATCATCATCCGCTCAAATGCAGACGGTTCGATCTTAAGACTTAGGGATGTTGCACGAGTAGAGCTTGGTTCCTACACATACGCAAGTCACACCCGTATAAACGGCAAAGCAGGACTTAATATTGGGGTCATGCAACTCGCAGGGTCTAATGCGAATGAAATCCAGATAGCTATCCAGGAATTTATGGAAAAAGCATCGCTCAGTTTTCCTAAAGGAGTTAAATATCTGGTATTGTATAATACTAAGGATGCCCTAGATCAATCTATTGATCAAGTAAAGCATACGCTTGTGGAAGCATTCATTCTGGTATTTCTGGTTGTATTTCTATTTCTTCAAGATTTTAGATCCACACTTATTCCGGCAATTGCTGTTCCCGTCGCCATCATTGGTACGTTCTTTTTTATGCAGCTTTTTGGATTCTCGATCAATTTGTTAACCCTATTCGCACTTGTTCTCGCTATAGGTATAGTAGTTGATGATGCCATTGTGGTCGTTGAAGCGGTGCATTCTAAAATGGAACATGATCACCTCCCGCCTAAGTTAGCCACTACATCAGCTATGAGTGAGATCACAGGAGCAATTATCTCAATCACGCTGGTCATGTCGGCGGTATTTTTACCTATTGGGTTTATGGAAGGATCTACAGGCGTATTTTATAGGCAGTTTGCGTTTACGTTGGCTATAGCGATAGTTATCTCCGCAATTAATGCGTTGACACTTAGTCCGGCACTCTGTGCGTTATTTCTTAAATCTTCACATCATGGAGGAGCGACAGGTAAAGAAATAGGATTTAAAGAAAAGTTTTTCACCGGATTCAATGTCGGTTTCGATCGATTTACTAAAAACTATCTAGGCAGTCTTAAATTTTTGATTCGCTACAAATGGGTAGCATTGTCGGGTTTAGCCTTGGTACTTATTCTTAGCATATTTATGATCCGGAAAACACCAACGGGATTTATTCCGTCAGAGGATCAGGGATTTATTGCAATTTCACTTTCCATGCCTGCTGGAGCATCGTTGGATCGAACTTCTGAGGCGCTACGAGAGGCTGAGAGACAGTTACAAACAGCGCCGTTTACGAAAACTTTGAACGTGCTCGCTGGTTTCAATATTCTGACCCAGTCAACAAGTCCGTCTGCGGGTGTAGCCTTCATCTTGCTCAAACCACATAAAGAACGGGGTGACATTAAAGATATTAATGCCATCATGGGGAATGTTAATCAAAAATTAGCAAATATAAAGGGGGCAAATTTCTTTGTGTTTACCTTTCCTACTGTTCCTGGTTTTAGTAACGTAGATGGATTAGACATGGTTTTACAAGATCGTACGGGTGGGCAATTGGGTAAATTCAGTGAAATCGGTCAGGGATTTATCGGACAACTGATGCAGCGTCCCGAAATTCAAATGGCATTTACAACGTTCAAAGCTGATTACCCACAATATGAACTTCAGGTAGATGACATTAAGGCGGAACAACTTGGAGTGAACACAAAAGATATATTACAGACGATGCAAGCCTATTTTGGTAGTGCCCAAGCGTCCGATTTTAATCGATTTGGAAAATATTACCGAGTGATGGTACAAGCTGATATTGCAGATCGTACCGAACCATCATCTATGGATGGCATCTATGTAAAGAACAGGTCAGGCGATATGGTTCCGATCAATACCCTTGTCAAATTGGATAGAGTATACGGTCCCGAAACAGCTTCTCGTTACAACCTCTTTAATTCTATCGGCATCAACGCGATTCCCAACCCTGGGTTTAGTTCCGGAGATGCAATTCGTGCCGTTGAAGAGGTTGCTATTCAGCATTTACCTACAGGCTATACGTATGAATTTTCGGGTATGACAAAAGAAGAAATTGTGTCAGGAGGTCAGTCCACCCTGATCTTTATCCTTTGTTTGATTTTTGTATATTTCTTACTGGCAGCCCAATATGAAAGTTATATTATACCACTCGCGGTCATTCTTTCCATTCCAACAGGAATATTCGGTGTATTCGCTGCTATTGGACTTACCGGAATCTCCAATAATATCTACGTACAAGTAGCACTTGTCATGCTGATTGGATTATTGGCCAAGAATGCTATTCTTATCGTCGAATTTGCTATTCAAGGACGTAAACGCGGGGAATCAATCGCAAATGCTGCACTTGAAGCTGCTAAGCTTAGATTGAGGCCTATCATCATGACATCTTTGGCATTTATTGTAGGGATGATACCGATGATGGGGGCAGTAGGGCCATCTGCTCAAGGTAATCATTCGATCAGTATAGCGGCAGCGGGCGGTATGCTATCTGGAGTTGTATTGGGGCTATTTATTATTCCTGTACTTTTTATCATATTTCAGTATTTACACGAAAAAATATCAAAATCCTCTTCCAAAGAACAGCATATACCGTTGGCTCCGAGAGCACGTCAGGAATTTGAGACAGCATCTGTTCAGACCTACACCGAGTGATACAACATTTTTAAAAAATACATTCATGAACATAAAAATTAACTTCATTATTACATTATTTTTATCCCTGGCGTTAATGGCTTGCCAGACGCAACAGGTGGTAAACACACTACCTCCGGGGCTTCCTGATCAATATAGGGCGGGAGATAGCACGGAATCGGAAGCCAATATGGCATCCATACCATGGCGCGATTTTTTTCAGGACAGCGTATTAAAAGAGTTGATTGACATCGCAATAGATCAAAACGTTGATATGCAGCTCGCCATCAAAAATATAGAAGCTTCGCAATTAATGCTTCGTCGAGCTAAAGCCGCATATCTTCCAAACCTTCAACTTAAGGTAGCCGCTAATAGTACCAATCCTTCTAATAACACTATGAGTGGACTAAGTCTTGGCGAATTTTTAGGACAAAATCATGTAGAAGATTACACTGCGGCGCTTTCCCTTTCATGGGAAGCAGATGTTTGGGGAAAGATCAAAAATCAAAAAGCATCTGCATTAGCATCTTACCTTCAAACTGAGGAGGTAAGGAAAGCAGTACAGACACAGCTTGTTGCACAAGTCGCACAGGGTTACTACCAGCTTCTTATGCTTCACCAGCTTCATGATATTGCCCGACAAAATCTAAACCTGAATGATAGTACCCTTCGCATTGTGCAACATCAATATGAGGTCGGTGATATCAGCCTACTTGCGGTAGAGCAAGTTGCAGCTCAAAAATTAGCAGCCGCATCATTGATACCGGATTTTGAACAGCAGATTCAGATTCAGGAAAATGCTATCCAAATTCTCAGTGGAAGATTACCGCAGGGAATCCATACTATGGGAAAGCTTAATACGGTTGTTTTACCTTCTTACGTGGATGTTGGTATACCTGCAGAACTATTGAGTAAAAGACCTGATGTTAAGCAGGCTGAGCTTGCTGCCACTGCAGCACAGGCATATCAACAGTCCGCAAAAGCTAAAATGTATCCCTCGATAGTGATAAGTGCGGAAGCAGGTGTCAATGCACTCAAAGCCAGCAATTGGTTCAATATACCAGCCTCTGTATTTGGCGCCGTAGCAGGCAGTATTACACAACCGGTCTTGCAACGTAGGGAACTGAAAACACAATATGAAATCGCTCGTGTAGAGCAAGAAAAAAGCGTCATTGTATTTAGACAATCTGTTATTAACGCTGTAGGAGAAGTTTCTGACGCACTGATTTCCATTCAAAAACTGAAACAAAAACAACAAATTGCCCAAGATAGAACAAATCGATTAAAGAATGCCATACAACATGCAGATCTACTTTTTGAAACAGGGATGGCTACATATCTGGAAGTAATCACGGCGCAAAGCAATGTTCTTCAAAGTGAATTAGAGCTTACGCAGATTAAGAAAGCGGAATTATCCGCAGTAGTGAATCTTTACAGATCGTTAGGCGGTGGTTGGTCTGCTTTCTAACTTATCTAGAAGAGATGATCAAGTTTTTGGTAAAGAATAGCCCGATAGTATATTTGTTATCGGGTTATTTATGGTCAAATTATTCAGATTAAAGATAGACGCCACCAGCGACTTCGATCCGTTGTCCATTGATCCATTTGGAATCATCGGAAACCAGAAAGGCGGCTACACTACCAATATCATCGGGTAAACCGACTCTACCCAAAGCAGTAACTCCTGCTATCATTCCATTTACATCTTCATTATCCCGCACAGCACCGCCACCAAAATCTGTTTCTATTGCTCCAGGTGCCAATGTGTTTACACGAATCCCTTTATCTCCTAAAAATTTTGCCTGATAGCGAGTAAGGGTTTCTACACCACCTTTCATAATAGCATATGCATCGTAACCCGTAGTGGTAAATCTTGCCAATCCTGACGAAATATTTACGATACTGCCACCGTTGAAAATGATTGTAAACAGTTTTTGTACTAAAAAGAATGGCGCTTTCAAATGTACATTTACCATTGTATCAAACTGTTCTTCAGTAGTATTACCCATATCAGCGTGAATACCAAACCCAGCATTGTTTATCAATGCATCAATGTACTGCGAATGGAATTCAGTTTCTAATAGGGTTTTTAGATTCTCTACAAATAGATCAAATGTTTTGCTTTGCGAAACATCCAGTTGTAATGCAAAAGCCTTGTTACCACCTGCTTTTATATCGGCTACAACCTTTTCCGCTTCGGCTTGTTGGCTGTTGTAAGTAATGATCACATCAAAACCTTTTTTTGCAGTTTTCAAAGCCATATCTTTCCCCAATCCGCGACTTCCTCCCGTAATAAGGGCCAGTTTTTTCCTGTTGTCTGACATTTTTTTCGTTTTAAAATTTATAATACAAATGTCGTGGCTAGTTAATAAAAGTAGTTGCAAAATTCAATGGATTATTTGCGAAAATCAAATATTGTATTCTTGCTAAAGCTATTGGGTTAATAGAACGGGTTGATTTATCTAATTATTGCGCTTTAATCCATTACATCTCTATACGACAGTGGCGATATGTTCGTATTCTTTTTAAAGAAATTTGAAAAATGAGCTACTTCTTCAAATCCCAATCCGTAAGCGATTTCGGAAATATTCCATGGTGTTTGCTTCAATAAGATTCGTGCCTCCTGCAGTATTCTTGCTTTTATAATTTCGGTGGTGGTTTTTCCTGTTCGTTCTTTTAACACTTTATTTAGATGATTTACATGTACTCCAAGCGTTTGTGCATAGTCAATCGCCGACTTTAATCGTATGCTTTGAGAGGGCGATGAGATAGGAAATTGTCTCTCCAATAATTCAATAAAAAGAGTTGAAATTCTTGCAGATGCATCGATACCACTTGAGACACTTTCAAGGGGTGTGAGCTTTTGACCGTAGTGAATGAGTTCCATCACGTAGTTACGGAGGAGGTCATATTTATAGATGTAATCGGAATTGATTTCCTGATGCATTTTCTCGAAAACAAGCTTTACCTCTTTAAACTGATTAGCACCTATGCGATAGATGAATTCCCCATTCGGTTGAAAAATAGGTAACTCGTCTATACGCATTCCGCTATTAGCCTTAGCCAAAAAATCTTTGGTAAATACACAAAAATGACCAGCTTGATTTACGTCTTGAGGAACATAACAATACGGGATCCTTGGCGTGGCAAATAGCAAGGCATAGTCATCTATAGTAATTACCTTGTCGGCATATTCCACTGTATTTTTACCTTTTATCAAACTGATCTTATAGTACGTGCGTCTATTGTAAGGCATTGTCGGTTTTGTTGACGATGCTTTTTTTCTATCATAGAGTGTAGCAATATCAAACACGTTAAAATGTCCGATATCTACATTGTTCTGATCTTTTAGATAACGTGCTATTTGAGGACAATATTCACCAAAAATGTCATTGTAAAAATCTTGTATAGTAATCAGATTTGTTTGCATAATTTGTAAAATTCAAATTTAGATGAATTTTCCGTTCGGTGCAATTATAATCGCGTTTTGATATAAAGGCAAATTATTAAACTTATTTATAAAGGAAATAAAAAGAAATGACGGAATTATTCAAAGATAGTTTTGCAATAGATATAAATCATAAATATTCCGCTAACGTCGATGATATATAATACGAAGCTATATCCTAAAACAATTATGCCGAATTCGTTGTTCTGACTTTAAAATCATTCATCATGTGGAACGAGTCGGATAACAAATTGTACAGATCTTTTACCTTCAGCGATTTTTCGGAAGCATTCGCTTTTATGGTACGTGTAGCGATTCTCGCAGAATCGCAAAATCACCATCCTACCTGGAAAAATGAATACAATAAAGTAGAGATTTGGCTGACTACACACGATGCAGGCAACCGAGTAACAAATAAGGATCAAAAATTAGCAGAATCGATAAACAGGTTATTGCCATGAGTGCCGATACGAAGAAATTTACGGTTTTAGGTGGTTTCAATCAAGTGCTGTTATTGCTGGTGCTGATTTTTTTTATCCTCCACTATGCAAAAGCTTTTCTAGTTCCTATCGCAATAAGTGGTCTGATGGCAATGCTCTTGGTTCCTGTATGTCGCAAACTCGAACAATGGAGGATAAAGCGAGCTCTGGCGGCGACAATAGCGGTATTGCTTACATTTTTTGTGATTAGTGGAGTCATTTATGTCTTGATAAATGAGCTAGTCAATTTAGGTACAGGTATGACGGTTTTAGGCGAGCGCTTAAATACAATGCTTGGTCGCGGACATGAGTTTATTTCCGAACATTTCAACGTATCCAAAGGAAAGCAGAAAGAGTATTTACAGAGTCAAGTTTCCGAATGGTCTAATTCAGCTGGAAAACTCGTCCGCGGAGCGGTTTTTTCCGTCGTTTCCTTATTGGGTAATCTGCTAATTATCACCGTATACACGATTTTGATTCTAATTTATAGAAGTCGAATCAAGAATTTTGTTCTTCAATTGGTAAACAGGTACGCAGGAACAGGAGAGGTGGCTCACACTAAGTTTATTGTTGATGAAATTACACAGATATCCAGCTTGTATGTAGGCGGAATATTTTTAGTAGTACTCATACTTTCTATTATCTATTTTACCGGCCTAACTATAATTGGTGTCGAGAATGCGTTATTCTTTGCTATCATTTCAGCGCTAATCAACGTGATTCCCTATATCGGATCGGTAGTAGGCGGAATAATAGTCGTGCTTTACACGCTGATCACGAGAGATACTCTCACAGTCCCAATCATCGTGACTATATTTTTTACAGTTGTGCAGCAATTGGACAGCTATGTACTTACACCAAATATTACCGGTAGTAAAGTCCGTTTAGGACCTTTATTTACCATAATGGTTCTTCTTTTGGGAGGTATGGTTTGGGGAGCTGCAGGAATGATCTTATTTATTCCAATACTGGGAATTTTTAAAGTGATTTTTGACAATGTAGATCCGTTGAAGCCTTATGGTTATTTAATTGGAGATACGTAGATTTTTTTGGTCTGTTAAGTCAGATCCAATTCTTGTCGCTGGCCGATTGCACAGGCACGGTATATGGCATCTATAATCTTCATATCTTGGAGGCCGACTTTACCATCTACCGACAAAATGGGTGTTTTGCCATCCAGGATGATGCTCGCCATCTCATCCATCTGAATGGTTTGGTGTGGCACATGTGGGTGATTTAATTCCCCCTTGTTTGTACGCCCTTTTATGGGACCGTATCCTGTTGATGGTCTCATTTCGGCAAAACCCTTCTCACCGTTTAGAAAAAAACGATCCAAAGAACCCATATTGTATGTAGATAGGCAGGAGGCTACGGCACCATTGGGAAAACCTAACTGAAATTGAATAGTTTCGTCCACTCCTTCCTTGAATTTGATCGGATCAGTTTTTGTTTCTTGCGCTGTCACCCAAATTGGATCTTCACCTATCATATATCGGGCACCATTTATTGCATAGATGCCGATATCCATAAGAGAACCTCCGCCCGCCAATTCCTTATTAAGACGCCATTGATTTGGATCTCCAATGCGAAATCCAGACAGGCCTTGAAAAAACTTGATATTTCCGAATTCGCCATTATTTCTCATGCGGACGACCTCAAGTGTATTGGGCTCAAAACGCATACGATAACCAATCAATAACTTCACACCCGCAGCTTCACATGCATCGACCATTTCGCGGCCCTCTTCTGCATTAATGGCCATTGGTTTTTCACAAATGGCATGTTTACCGGCCCTAGCTACCCGTATAACCTGATCGTGGTGCAGCGAATTAGGTGTAATGACATATATTGCGTCGACTTCGGGGTTATTCTTGATGTCATCAAAGTTTGCGTAATTATAATGATTTTGCTCTGGTACATTATATTTCTTGCCCCATTCTTCTAGTTTAGAAGGGGTGCCACTGATCAGTGCCGTTATTTTAGCCCTCTTGCAGGATTGCATAGCGTCGGCAACGTGCTGAGCGTAACCTCCTAATCCCATGAGTGCAACGCGTAAGACAGGTTTTTGAGGATCTATTGTTGACCACTGATCAAGATGTGAAGTAGCGTAAGAAGGTAAAAGGGGCAAAGCGATAGCCGATAAGGCTAATTTTTGGAGAAAGTTACGACGTGAATTGCTCATATTTGTGGGTTTAACATAACTATTTGGTAAACAAAGTGCTCAATAGATAGTTTTGACCACTACGCAAATATGTTGTTTTTATTTGTAAAATAATAACGTGCAGATCAAAATCGCTTAACTTTTCTTTACTCCGTTTTAGCAGATATGATACCCTTGTTGCTTAAATCTTTTAGTGCATTTGTTATGTTTATATTGTGTTTAACCAGATATTGATAAATATGAACGATCTATGATCACATCCTTTGCATAGTCTCTATCGTTTTAGGACAGCTTTGGCGGTAATATGTGTCATGACATGGGGTCTGAGGACTATTCACTAGATAACCAAAATATAATATTATACTTCTATGGAAGCATGAGAATACGGAAAATTGATGTGCTAATAATAGTTCAATAAAAGTATTATTATGGTTGCTAGAACGTGTAGTTGCCTTCTAATATAATGTAAGGCAGTTGTAATCTGATTTTCGACCGTCCTTTTCGAAATTCCAAGTTTTACTGCAATCTCCTCATTGGTCATATTGTCCATTCTGCTAAGTAAGAATATTTCCCTGCATCGTGCCGGGAGATTTTGGACGATTCCAAGTATGTACTTACTTGTTTCTTCATGTCTTATGTTGTTTTCCCCTTCGTTTAACACCAGTGGGACTGTTATCTGCTCCCAGTCTGCGGTATAAGTTATTACCGATGATTTCTGCGCTTTAAGAACTTTGTATACATGATACCTAGCCGCAGCACGGAGGTAAGCAGAAAATGATTGAATGTGAAGTTTTTCTCTTTTTTGCCAAAGATTAAGCAAAATGTCGTGCGTAATTTCCTCACTTTTTTCTTTATCTTCAATATAGAAAAAGGCAGAAGTATATAAGGTGCTCCAATAACGATCGAACAGCGTCGAAAAAGACAACGCACAGTTATTGAACTGCACCTCATGCCACAATTCCTGGTCTGTTTGTGTCGAATTTTCAGGAAGCTTCTTTTTACGTGCATTCATGCTCATTCCCTATGTAAATTCATTTTGTAGCTGATCTATATTTGGTGCTAAAAGCTTAGAAAAATATGCGTTTACCACACGCGATATTGGCAAACTTAGATAAAATTGATTTTTATCACAAGTATTAGTTTCCAATTAAATTGCTTGCTATCGATAAATCTTCCTTCAGCCTTCCTCATGGTTAGATTATAACTTGTTATAAGCCAGCTTGTGAAATAGATTCAAAAAAATATAGAATTTGTATGTGTGTTACGGCTAAAAAAAATCTCTATATAAGTATAAACCCATTGAATATGCTAACCGAGGGAGAATATATCATATTATATGAAAAGTGTAATTCAGGAAATTGCACGCCAACCGAATTGCAACAATTGGAGGCGTATCACGATACCTTTGAGTTTAGCGATCGTTCTTGGGATGAAACAAGGATGGGACGTAAAGATGAAGTAAAAACAAGACTTCAAAAATTGCTAAACGAAGAACTAAGACAAGATATATGCGCATCACCAAATTTATTTTTCTCCCGCCAACGTATCTATTCCATTATCAAATACAGCGCTGTCGCCGTATTTCTCATGTGTTTTGGCATATATTGGGTTTCAGAATCTCACATCTTTATCGATAAGAAGAGCAACGTAAATGATCACCGGGTAATTGCACCAGGAGGGAATAAAGCTGTGCTCGTATTAGAGGATGGTACGGAAGTTAATTTAAATGACTTGATAATTGGCGACTTCTCGATTGATGGCGAAGCAGTAGCTCATAAAGATACTCCAGGTCAATTAAGATATAATTCATTATCCCATTCTTCCGAAAAAATAAGCTATCATACGATTCGTACGCCCCCAGGAGGACAATACCACATTGAATTGGCAGATGGAACAAAGGTATGGCTAAATGCTGCTTCATCGATTCGTTTTCCAGCGAGATTTAGCGGTGTAAAACGTACGGTAGAAATCGAAGGCGAAGTATACTTTGATGTAGCAAAGCAATCAGAAAATCCTTTCGTGGTAAAAAGTAGCGGACAAGAAATTACCGTTTTAGGGACTCGTTTTAATGTCGCAGCTTATCCAGATGAGGAAGAGGTTCAAACGTCTTTAATCGAAGGAAGTGTGGTGTTAAATGTTGTAAACCAACAATATTCCCTTACACCTGGAGAATGTACAATTTATGATAAAAGACACAATTCTGTGGACAAAGCCACTTTTAACCCCGATGCCGTATTGGCTTGGCAGAACGGGAATTTCGTGTTTAACATGGAAGATATACAAAGTGTTATGCGTAAGATATCACGGTGGTACGATGTGGAAGTGATATATAAAGGAGATATGAAAGAAAAGCTTTTCTCTGGGACAATATCCCGTTTTGGTCAGGTCGAAGAAGTATTAGATATGCTTGCTCTAACAGAAACTGTTACCTTTAAAATAGAAGGAAGGAGGATTTATGTAATGGAGTAAACTGTCGTTTTATAGCAAATACCAGGAACGATTGCAGCGCTCCTGGCGATTAAGCTAATGCAATTAAGAATAAACCGAGTTACAATCACATTAAACTTAACACACCAAATGTACAAAAATTATGATGTGCGACCAAGGCTATGGAGCCATTGGGACGGATTAAAAACATGGAAGATCATGAAGCTTATAGCCTTCTTTACAGTGCTGGGTACGCTGTGTGTAAATGCGTCAACATATGCGCAGCGTGTTACGATATCTCTCAAAAATTCCTCATTGGAAAATGCTCTTGAGCAGATCGGTAAACAAAGTGGCCACCACATACTTTACAGCCCGTTTGCGATGAATAAAACAAAGCGGGTTTCATTAAATGTCGAGAACATGTCCTTAGAAGACGCGTTGGAACTGTGTTTTATTAATCAACCTGTAAATTATACGATTAGGAAGAAAACTATTGTGATTAAAAGAAAACCTATTCACACTATAAATACTGATCCACCAATAACTAAAAAGGAGCAGACTAGTCAGCTTACCGTGAGCGGAATCGTTACCGATTCTATTGGCGTAATGCAAGGTGTTTCTGTAACAATTGAAGGGAATACAAGTTTAGGTACTACGACTAATGTACAAGGAAGATTTGCCCTTCAATTACCTAATGAGAATGCGATTTTGATTTTTACTATGATAGGATACGAGAAACAGGAAGTATCTCTTCAGGGTAGGAATGAAATCAATGTTAAGTTACGATCCGTCAATTCAGATCTTGATGAAGTTGTTGTTATTGGCTACGGTACACAACGACGCGCAAACGTAATTGCCCCAGTTTCTACATTTAATGCCGAAGGAATAGACGAACGCCCCATTACCCGTGTAGATCAGGCACTCGTAGGACAGATGGCAGGTGTACACGTCAAGCAAACGACAGGAGTACCTGGCAAGGGATTTAGTATTAAGGTAAGAGGTTCAGGATCTATTACGGCAGGGAGCGAACCACTATATGTAATCGATGGTTTTCCATTGGCCGTTAATAGCCAGAATTCAAATGGTGGATACACTAATGGAAATCCATTAGATAATATCAATCCCAATGATATTGAATCAATTCAGGTTTTGAAAGACGCTTCCGCAGCAGCTATTTATGGTTCACGGGCTGCAAATGGTGTCGTCCTAATTACCACAAAGAAAGGTAAATCCGGGACGCCTAAAATTAATGTTAACGTTTTCGGCGGAATATCACAGGCAGTAAAAAAAATAGACCTACTTAGTGGAGAAGAATGGATGTCGAGAGCCACAGAAGTTATTAACGCTCAGTGGGAAGCATCCGGGTCGGGTCGATCAGCATCACAAACGACGGAAGAGCGACGTGAAATACTAGGCTTACCAGCGGGGGGCTTTAATACGCAGTATATGTTGGATGATCGGTGGTCCTTGCCCGGGTATCCAGGATTGAGAATTATCGACTGGCAAGATGAGTTATTCCGTACGGCCAGGACAACAAATTATCAATTGGGCGTAAGCGGCGGAACCGACATTGTAAAATATTATGTATCGGCAAACTATGCTGACCAAGAAGGAACGATCATCAACCAACGATACAAACCCATCTCGGCACGGGCGAATATCGATGTTAAACCTACCCGTAAATTATTAATAGGAATGAATATTGCCCCTACTTATTCCGAGCTCCATGAACCAGGGCATGGTAACGGCTCAACAGAAGGAAAGGATGCTTTCCTTCATCGTTCCTTGATCTTCAGTCCAGTGGCCGAAGAATATATGGGCGTCAATGTAAATGCATTTGATAATGACAGTTATCGGTGGGGTACATCCAATAACAGTTCGGTTGCAATTGCAGAAGAAACAATTGGTTTAACGAAAAATTTCCGAACATTAGCAACCCTTTTTGGTGACTACGAAATAATAGACAAGCTTAGATTTAGAACCTCTTTAAATCTTGATAATACCGATGCAAGCACCAAAAAATTCACCCCACATACCGTAAATGGAAACCTTACTTCGAGGACGAACACACCTGGAGAAATCACGCGGGGTACCTATGCTACATATAGGCTAAAAACCTTTGTAAATGAGAACACGTTGACTTATAATACCCTTTTGGACAATAAGCACGATATTTCAGCACTTGGGGGATTCTCCTATAATTATACCTCCTTGAATACTTCCAACATGGCGTCGGCCGGTGGATACACAAATATTTATGTCACAACCCTAAATGGAGCGGCTGCAATTACCGGTAATACAACAGAGAGTGAGAACACCATGCTCTCGTGGTTCAGTCGTTTGCAATATGCTTATGATTCCAAATATTTATTATCTGCCAGTGTGAGGCGAGATGGCTCTTCGCGCTTCGGAACAAATACAAAATGGGGCTGGTTTCCTTCAGCTTCAATTGGATGGCGGATTTCCGAAGAGCATTTTATGAGGGATATCAGTGCTATTGCCGATTTAAAGGTTCGGGCCAGTTGGGGTAAATCGGGTAATAATAATATTGGCGATTATACCAGTATTTCTACACTTGGTAGTTATAATTATAGTTTTGCAGGAACCCAAGTAGGAGGTTTGGCACCAGATATAATTGCAGATCCAAACTTAAGCTGGGAAAAATCGAATACCTTTAACATTGGTATCGATGCTGCTTTTATTAAAAATAGAATTAATGCGACCTTCGATTATTATACCAAAGAGAATACGGATTTATTATTATATGTTCCTACGGTTGCAGCTTCCGGTTTTAGGAACATGCTCACGAATATTGGTGCTGTAAGAAATCAAGGTTGGGAAGCAGAATTAAGTACTCGAAATTTTACGGGTGCATTTCAATGGAATACTTCTTTGAATCTTAGCCACAATACCAATGAGATTCTTAAACTTGGAAGAGCCAATTCTACGATCGAAATTCCGCTACCTTCCAATTATAGTGGAAATGCATTTACCATTCTTCAAGTAGGATTACCGATTAATAGTATTTTTGTAGTTCACAGAGACGGTATTTTAACCCCGGGCGATATTGATGATGGAGTGGCTATCGTTCCGGGGCAACAAGTTGGAGACCCCAGATACGTCGATGTTAACAATGACGGTGTAATCAATGCTGCAGATCGGCAGGTATCTGGCCAGCCGAATCCAACTTATGTTTGGGGTGCTACCAATAATTTTCGTTATAAGAATTTCGACCTATCCGTGTTGGTTCAAGGACAATCAGGAGGATCCCTTTATTCTTTACTAGGACGTGCGATAGATGTAACCGGCGTAGTGTATACTGATAATCAGTTAGGAATTCATCGCGATAGATGGACTTCAGAAAATCCAGATGCTTCTGCAGAGAGAGGGAAAGCCGCTTCCTCCAACTTTGCACCGGTAAATAATACCGATTGGTTGTATTCAACGAATTATTGGCGTATACGAAATATCACTGCAGGGTATAATATGAAAAGTAAATCTAACTTTTTCGAATCGCTTCGGCTGTATCTAACAATCGAGAATTGGTTTGGTCAAGATAAATATTATGGTGGATATAACCCGGAAGCAGAGACTTCCAATGTCAGCGGCGATTCCAAATTCCCTGTTGCCGCAGATTATGGTGGAATGCCGTTGCCGAAATCAATTGTTGCAGGCATTAATGTTACATTCTAAAAACGTAAACAATATGAAAATAAGATACATGATGATGCTGTTTGCGCTATTGCTAAGCAGCAGTTGTACAGATCAGTTGGAATTAATACCACCATCTAATGCAACGACTATAGTTTTTTATAAGTCGGAAAGTGATTTCTTACAAGCTATTAATTCCGTTTATGCAGACTTAAAATCTTATCCTACAAGAGTATTGGATCTGTCAGAAACGCGATCTGATAATATTTACGGGGTTTCCGATGACGGGAAACGCTACTGGGATGAAATCAATAATTTTTCTCCAGGACTGGCAGCAAATTCTAAAGTACTATCGTCTTGGAGTGACAACTATAGCGGGATATTTAAGGCAAATACCTTGCTGGATCAATTGTCAAAAAATGGTGCAGAAGTACTAAATGAGCCACTTCGACTAAGGCTGGAGGCTGAGGGGCGTTTCCTGCGTGCATTTTATTACTTTGATCTCGTAAGGTCATTTGGTAAAGTTCCACTTATCGACAGAGTGATGACAGCGGTAGAGGCCGAAAACACATCTCAAAGTAAAGCAGAAGACATCTACGCTTTGATTATTGAAGACTTAAAATTTGCTTCTGAAAATCTGCCGGAAGCCTATAATGCTAACATGGTGGGACATGCCACTCGTTATGCAGCGAAAGGAATATTAGCATTGGTTTATATGACAAGATCTGGACCGTCATACGGTATTGAAGGTCCTGGACTTGGAACTGATGAATGGTCGCTCGCTGCTACCTTACTTGATGATATCATTAAAAGTGAAAAGTTTAGATTACTCGATACGTATGATGAAATTTTCGCTTATGACAATGAAAATAATGCGGAAGTTATCTTTGACGTGCAATATATTTCAGGTGGGCTAGGCTTAGGTGGAGAATATCCATCCTTATTCCTTCCTGATCTCTATGTTCAACAAATTGCAGGCTTTGCTGGAGGGGTAATGGTGCGGCCTCCATCTGCGGATTTGCTTTCTACTTATCCTGCAGAAGATAATCGTAAAACTTTTGCGGTACAAGAAGGATATACAGTTGGTGGGAGATATGATGCGAGACCGTTATTGGTGAAATATATAGATGCTGCTAAAAGAGGTACACGTTGGACAGATTGGCCACTTAATTTTATAGTTTTGAGGTATACTGATATTGTATTATTGCGTGCAGAATGTACATTAAATGGTGCTTCGGGCTCTCAAGAAGATGTGATAACCTTCGTAAACGATGTTAAAAGAAGAGCAAATATTCCACTGGTAACCGCTGTCGATCTGGATGGTTTGTTGGCCGAACGTCGAAGAGAGTTTATTGGAGAAGGCCTACGTTGGCATGATTTAGTTAGATCTGGAAAAGCCATTGACTTGCTGAATCGCTGGTCTACAATAGAAGATAATGAAGGAGCGATGAATCAAATGAAGGCGGATTATATCATATATCCAATTCCCCAAACTGAACTAAATATCAATCCCGATTTATACGAACAAAACGAGGGTTATAATTAAAGTCCTGTCTTGTCTAATAATTGTTGTTGTGTCTAAAAGGTAGCAAATTTGTTTTTCTCAGGGAGTCTACTTCATAGAATAGCTCCCTGATAAATAGGATAATACCGGCAAAATGGTGTATTTCGATATTATTCCTTTTTTAGAATAAGCAGTGCCCTATTATAAAGCAAATTGATGTTTTTTGGTTTTAATAATTAGTCGATAAAAATGAAAGGCCTTCAGCCGGGGAGACTGAAGACCTTTACTAACCAATTATAAACCTAGAACAAAGGTAGTGTATTCCGTACACTTACTCCAAGTAATTTTTATTTTTTTTTAAAAATAACTGAATTTATATTTAAAATGCTGTTTATGAGGTGTTTTTTTTGCGCTATTATGTCTAATGAAAATAATTTAACAGTTTTTTAACATATTTTGTGTGTTTTAAAGCTTTCTTTATGTATGTTAATGGTGAAAATGTATTGACATGGATGTCTGTAGTATTTTTTTTGTCTAATAGTTTTAATTTTTTAGGGATTTTTAATTAGTCTAACGATTGTTTTTTGGATTTAATTTAATAATATGGTGGGAGCGGTGCTCATCATCATCTTTGCCAAATGTGGAATTGCCAAGTGTTTCCTCTTTTAAGTAGTAAAACTAATTTAGATTAACCATAAAATATAGCGTTGAACCGATTAAAAGTGCTAGACCAATATAAAATATTCGACTATACTCAAATGTATTTATTCGTTTTATACTTTTATAAATAAGCAAAACGGCAACAACGGTGTTAAATACAATGAGAAATCCAATGATCCAGATCCAATAATATATGAAATTGTATCCATGCGAAATACCGCCATCTAGGAGGAACCAGGCAGTAATTGATATGAGCGGTAATAAAAGTAAAGTTAATGGTATGATAAGGTTTTGCTGTTTTGTCATGCTATTCACGGCTCTTTTCTATCATACGAACTTAGCTATTTTTTATTATAAAAGCATCCACTTGATCAATGACTCGAGCTAAATAGGAACGTATCTCTATGGAAATTAAAACTTTAATGCCTTTGCAATGTTTAACTAAATAGTACTGGTTTATTTAACTTTATGAAGATTATCTTAACAGGAACAACCGGAATGGTAGGCGAGGGCGTTCTTTTGGAATGTCTTACCAATCCATATGTTACCGAAGTGCTGAGTGTAAGCCGTAAGTCTTGTAACTACGTGCATTCCAAACTGAAAGAATACATCGTGCCTGAATTTTTGGATTTAAGGACGGAACACGAACGGCTTAACGGATATGATGCCTGTTTTTTTTGTGCCGGAATTAGTAGCGTGGGACTTAAGGGAGAAGAATATACACGGATTACCTTCGACACGACTATCCGTTTTGAGGAAGTGGTGTTGGCGCAAAATCCGAATGCTGTATTCATCTATGTAAGCGGTGCCGGTACCGATAGTACCGAAAATGGCCGCAGTATGTGGGCTCGTGTGAAGGGAAAGACAGAAAATACACTGGCAATGATGCCGTTTAAAAAGGTGTATAATTTCCGTCCCGGTTTTATGAAAGCAACAGGCGGACAAAAACATCTGCTACCACTTTATCAGTATATCGGTTGGATGTACCCTCTATTGATAGTGTTGGTTCCGAATGGTACGAGTACACTTCAACAAGTCGCTAAGGCTATGATTCGTCTCGTTCATGCCGATTTTCAAAAAAAGATTATTAATGTCAAAGACATTAAAGCGTTGGCGTAATTTAATCGCTATTCCCTACATAATGTTTCAGCAGGTTCACGTTGGCAATTGCTTCGCCAATAGTATTATTGAAATAAACAAAGACTTCTTTCCCAGATGATAGCCAATCTTTGATATAATAACTGTATTCCATTAAAAAAGCATCATCATAACTTCCTTTGAAATCACCATCCGGACCGTGGAAACGTAAGTAAATAAATTCTGTTTCCATCTGTTCTATATTTAAACCTGTACTGCTTTTATCGTGAAAAACAATCGAAACTCCATACGCATCCAGTAATTTATATGTCTCCGCTCGGTACCATGATGCTTGCCTAAATTCAACACATACCTTCCAGTCTTGTTTAGGATTGCTTGCTGAGATTGTTTCCATTAATTGTTGTAAGCGGGCAAAGGAAGGAAATCCGGTCGACGGGGGCAATTGCACCAATAAGCAGCCTTTTTTTTCGCCAACAGCATCGATGGTTTTCATAAAACTCGTAATATCATCTGGATTAAAGACAAGTCCTTTCGTATGGGTAATCCCTCTCCATAGTTTGAACGTGAATCGGAAGTTGTCTGTTACATCCTCCGACCATCTGCGTACGGTCGCCGAAAGCGGAACCTTGTAGAATGAACTATTTACTTCCAATGAGTTGAATAGTATACTATAGACAGCGAGCCTACTTTTATGCCGCAAAGTTTCAGGATAAAAACTCTTGTTTTTGTATGGTAAAAGAATGCCGCTCGTGCCAGAGAAATATAATGGATTCATTATAAGCTGTCGTTATATATCTATGAGTAAATAAAAAAGTTTGTATAGATATAACAATCAAAATATATTTATGTTGTTTAACCGGTTCGATGGAGAAACTCTGTGATGACGTATAATGTTATAATAGATTTTAACTATCGTAATATAGGGTTAATTGATTTTGATGACACTTTTTAATATGTTAACTTTATATGTCAAGTAAGCCCGATATAAGTGAGCTCGAGATGATAGAAATATTAAGCATACAGGAAAAATGCAATATTTAATCGTCAAAGGTCCAATCTGACGGTAAAAAGTAAACATCCGTTCATTCAATAAAAACCTGCTAAAAATGGAAAAAAAATCAAGCGATATCAGTAAATGCCCGTTTCATAATGGAAGTATGAAACAGAATGTAGGCGGTGGTGGTACTAGAAACCGTGATTGGTGGCCTAATCAGTTAAAACTGAATATCCTACGTCAACACTCTTCTTTATCAGATCCAATGGGAGAGGAATTTAACTATGCCGAAGCTTTTAAAAGCCTTGACTTGGAAGCTGTGAAGACCGATCTTCATGCACTCATGACCGATTCAAAAGATTGGTGGCCAGCAGATTTCGGTCATTACGGTCCTTTGTTCATTCGTATGGCCTGGCATAGTGCAGGCACGTACCGCGTAGGCGATGGTCGTGGCGGTGCAGGTGCAGGATTGCAACGTTTTGCCCCACTGAATAGCTGGCCGGACAATGTGAGCCTCGATAAAGCCCGCCGGTTGCTTTGGCCTATCAAGCAAAAATATGGCCGGAAAATTTCATGGGCAGATTTGATGATCCTAACCGGTAACGTGGCATTGGAGTCTATGGGTTTTAAGACGTTTGGCTTTGCTGGCGGACGTGAAGATGTCTGGGAGGCGGATGAATCTGTTTATTGGGGTTCTGAAACCACTTGGTTAGGTGGCGACCTTCGTTATGGCCATGGCTCCGAAGGTGTGCCAAAGGAAGAAGGCGTATTAGTTTCGGACGATGATGCTGATGGTGTTATCCATTCCCGAGACTTAGAAAAGCCACTTGCCGCTGTGCAAATGGGCTTAATCTACGTGAATCCTGAAGGTCCTGATGGAAATCCTGATCCTATCGCAGCTGCCAAAGATATACGTGATACCTTCGGTCGCATGGCGATGAATGATGAAGAAACTGTTGCACTGATTGCGGGGGGGCATACTTTCGGCAAAACCCACGGTGCAGGTAATTCGGACCTAGTAGGAGCTGAGCCTGAGGCAGCCTCCATCGAGGAGCAAGGTTTGGGTTGGAAGAATAGTTTTGGCACAGGAAAAGGAGCAGATACGACGACCAGTGGTTTGGAAGTTACCTGGACATCTTCTCCGACGAAATGGAGCAATAATTTTTTCTGGAATCTGTTCGGGTATGAATGGGAGCTAACGAAGAGTCCGGCTGGTGCACATCAATGGCGACCAAAGCACGGCATGGGTGCCGATACGGTGCCACATGCCCACGATCCTTCAAAGCGAATCGCACCAGCCATGCTTACGACAGATCTTGCGCTAAGGTTTGATCCCATTTACGAAAAAATATCAAGAAATTTCCTTCAAAATCCAGATCAATTTGCGGATGCTTTTGCTCGTGCGTGGTTTAAATTAACACATCGCGATATGGGGCCCCGTGAACGCTACTTAGGCCCGGATGTTCCGCAAGAAGAATTGCTTTGGCAAGATCCTATTCCTGCAGTTGACCATATATTGATAAATGACCATGATATTACGATCCTAAAAACAAATGTATTGGAATCTGGTTTAACGGTGTCGGAATTAGTTTCTACGGCATGGGCGTCAGCCTCCACCTTCCGGGGGTCTGACAAACGTGGTGGTGCAAATGGTGCACGTATCCGCTTGACTCCTCAAAAAGACTGGCAGGTCAACAATCCTGCGCAACTGCAAAAAGTATTAAACATATTGGAGGATATTCAAAGCGAATTTAATGCTGCGCAAGAAGACGGAAAGAAAGTGTCGCTCGCAGATTTAATCGTGCTAGCTGGTTGTGCCGGTGTTGAGAAAGCTGCCAGAGACGCTGGACACGCTACCATCGTGCCTTTTACACCGGGGCGCATGGACGCTTCGCAAGAACAAACCGATGTTGAGTCCTTTGGTTACCTAGAGCCTATTGCCGATGGCTTTAGGAATTACCGCAAATCAAATCTACATGTATCTACCGAAGAGTTGCTGATTGATCGGGCACAGCTGCTGACACTTACGGCACCAGAGTTGACCGTATTGGTAGGAGGATTACGTGTATTGGACACAAATACTGACGGATCCAAACATGGAGTTTTTACATCCCGTCCAGAAGTGCTTACCAATGATTTCTTTGTAAATCTACTCGAAATGAATACAGTTTGGAAAGCTTTAGACGATGACAAGGAAGTTTATGAAGGCAACGACAGCGGCAGCGGCGAATCAAAATGGATCGGTACTCGTGCGGATCTTGTGTTTGGTTCCAACTCAGAATTGAGAGCTCTTGCTGAGGTTTATGGAAGTGCAGATGCGCAGGATAAATTTGTCAACGACTTTATATCCGCTTGGAATAAAGTGATGAATTTAGACCGGTTTGATTTAGCTTGATATAATTGAATCATCCATTACGATAGAAAGATATAGTACTTTAGGTAGCTAGTAGAGGAAGTTGTTGTCTACGTTTGTTGAATACGAACATAGGAAGCAACCTCTTCTTTTATAGGGTGGTATCCGTCCTGTAGCCTTGTTGCAGTTTCGGGCAGCCATTTACGTCAGAATATCTTTTGGCGTTACACCGGGGATTCCGTCATTCGTACGTTTCAACGTAAGTACTGTTATTTCAGGCCACATACCTATTCTACCTTTTAATCCGTGATATCCGAACCCTCTGTTTACATAGAGATACTTGCCATCCTTTGTATAGAGGCCAGCCCATTGCTTATAGAAGTACTGAATAGGGCTCCATTTAAAGCCAAATAGCTCAATACCGAACTGCATACCGTGTGTATGTCCTGCCAACGTAAGATGCACATGTTGCTTGTGAATAGTTACTTCATCCCAGTGCGACGGATCGTGCGACATGAGTAGTTTAAACGAGTCATCGGGTATATTAGCCGTTGCTTTTTTCAAATCACCATATTGATGAAAGCCACTTTTCCCCCAATTCTCCACACCAATTAGCGCAATACTTTGGCCCTGTTTATTTATTATCACGGTCTCGTTGAGCAATAATTTAAAACCCATTTCAGCGTGAATTTCCTTTAGACGTCTAAGATTTGCATCCTTGGCTATTCTGCTCTCCCATTTAATGTAGTCGCCATAATCATGGTTGCCCAAAACAGCATATTTTCCGTACGGCGCTTTTAGTTTTGTGAAACTAAGTATCCACGGATCCATTTCTGAAGCCATATTATTGACCAGATCACCGGTAAATAATAGTAAATCGCTGTTTTGGTCATTGGCCAGATCAATACCTTTTTGCACGCCTTTGGTATCGGTCCAACTTCCAGAATGGATATCCGATAACTGTGTGATGGTAAAACCGTCAAATGCCTCGGGTAGGTCAGGAAAATAAATCGTTTCTTTTCTTACTCTATAAAAATGCTTTCCACGCGTTAAACCAAAAACGATAACTAGAAAGATCACTCCCCCAAGTGCCAGCGTAGCCTCGCTTACGTAAATGCTTCTTGTCGGAAAGCCACGAAACAGACGGACGATGTCCTCCGCCAATAGAATGGGAAAAGAAAATAATTTAGGAATGAACAGGAGTAACATTGCCGTAATCAGTATTGCTATAAAGCGTTGTGCGCTATCACCTGTCTTTCGTATGAATATTATAGATATTATCCCAGCCATCAATAAGATATCTACAGACCAATAACCGATATGAAACAGTGGGTTCTGTGTAATGGTGATGATAGCCTGATAAAAATAGATATCACCTATCAGGAAAAGCGATAATATGAGAATAATCCGTTTTGTCATATATAATTTATTTTAAAAAGCAGACGAGCTCATGTAACAATGCTCTAAATAACATGTTTTCTTAAAACTGAGATTTGAGGCCTGACGGACAACTTACTTAGATCCACTTAATTCTATTCTTATGTTTTTCTGCTTTGTGGAGAAAAATAGGCAACAAAATACATAATTAATTCAGGGTAAAGTAAAATTTAAGAATGGGAAGAGCAATCTTTCATATTTGAAATAATAATTTCTTGCCATAGGATAAGTATAGGCTATGGTAAATACGCTAATTTTAATAAAAATAAGGTAAGTAGTAACAGGTTTTAAAATTATTAAAAAATGGACATGCCAAAATCAACAAAATTAGAAGTCATTATCCCGGCTTACCGAATGCATACGCAGAGTTTTCTGGATGTTTTGGATGGACTTTCCGAGGAGGATGCGATGAAACGAATCGATGGTCGTACCAATCATATCATCTGGATGGCTGGCAATTTCGTCAATGTACGCTATGGAATAGCACATGTGTTAGGACTTCAGGAAGAGGATCCTTACCACGAATTATTTTATATGGGAAAAACATTGGATGAACATTTTTCTTATCCAAGTCTGAATGAATTGCAGGAAAATTTTCACGCAATATCACCAAAAGTTTATCAAAGCTTACTAGACGTAAAAGATGAACAATTAGCGGAAATTTTCCAGATAAATATGAATGTTCCCTTCATACGGGAAGATAAACTCAATTTCATTGGAATGTGCATTGGACGACAGGATTATCTATGTGGACAAATGGCGCTTATGAGACGACTGTTAAACTATCCTGCAATGAAATACGATGTTGACGAAAAGATTCTATATTGATATAGCCACCTTGACCTAGTGCAGAACTAATCACAATTTGCTAAGTTTGCCATTAGCCTTTCGGTATTATCCGGTTTTAATAACAGTAGAACGAGAAACCCGATGGATCGATTTCTAAAGGTAATTGATGCTCGGCTTAAGAAGGATTAAAATATTTGAGTATGAACGAAATTGAAAAGTACATTTTGCAGTTTCCAAAAGATGTTCAAGACATCCTAAGGAAAATTCGAAAATTGATTACAGATAACGCTCCTGAAGCAGAAGAATTGATGGCTTACGGCATGCCGGGTTATAAGACAAATAAAAGACCATTGGTTTATTTTGCAGCGTTTAAAAATCATATTGGATTTTATGCAACACCCTCTGGACATAGTGAATTTAGCGAAGCACTTTCAACATATAAACAAGGAAGAGGTTCTGTTCAATTTCCACTTGACCAACCTATTCCTTATGAATTAGTGGAAAGAATTGTGAAATTCCGATTGACAGAAAATGATAATCGAATGAAGAGTGAGATGGAACGAAAAAGAAAACCTATTGCATAATAGCTATCTGCCACTATGTGGGTTGACCCAATTAATTTATCTTTAAAATCATTCACAATGATGCTTTTACTATTTTAAATAGAACATTAATACTTTTTTTTTATAGTTTTGGCTATTTAGAACTTTAAATAAAGAGATGTCATTAACAAATTTGTCAGGACGTGTTGCTCTCGGAATAGATGTCGGTGGGACCAACACTAAATTTGGTGTGGTAAACCATAGAGGAGAAGTCCTTGAAAAAGGATACCTAAGAACAGATAAATACAATAAGGTAGAAGATTTTATTGATGCCTTATATAATACAGTTTACCCCTTAATCGAGAAATATGGTACAGCGGAAAACTTTGATGGAATCGGTGTAGGTATTCCCAATGGTAATTACTATAGCGGCACAATTGAACAAGCTGCCAATCTACCTTGGAAAGGGGTAATTCCGTTTGCTGACATGATGAATACTAAATTTAACATGCGCTGCGCTATTACCAATGATGCAAATGCTGCGGCACTTGGCGAAATGCTTTTCGGAGCGGCCCGTGGAATGAAGGATTTTATAATGATTACGCTGGGTACAGGCGTAGGAAGCGGAATAGTCGCCAATGGGAGCTTAGTCTATGGACATGACGGCTTTGCCGGTGAACTGGGACATACCATAGTAAAACCAGGTGGACGAAAGCACTGGAGTACAGGATCGGAAGGCAGCTTAGAAGCATATGCTTCTGCAACAGGCATTGCTATTACAGCAAAAAAGATGAGAGCAGAATTCCCAAGTTCGATGCTCAACCAATATCCAGAAGATGCTATCAATTCTAAAACAGTCTATGAGTGCGCGCTTAAAGAAGACCCGATAGCCATAGAAGTATTCAGGTATACCGGTCAAAAACTCGGAGAAGCTTTGGCTAATTTTGTGATGTTCTCTTCTCCCGAAGCAATTCTTTTATTTGGTGGAGTTATCAAGGCGGGAGATTTTATCCTGAAACCAACTAAACTTCATATGGAAAGAAATCTATTTCCGATCTTCAGAAACAAAGTGAGATTAGTTTTCAGTGAACTTGCCGAGGCAGACGCGGCAATCCTTGGGGCAAGTGCGTTAATTTTGGGACTAAAGAAATAGATTGATATTATCTTTTCATATTCTGCCTCTGCTATACAATCTCACGCTTTCATGGGAAGGGTAGATTCTTTTTCCTGTATTTTTACTCTTCGTCGTCAGCGAGATAGACATTGTGAACTAAAAATCGGATTTTCGGATTCGGGAGCAGCATGTCTAGTATATCTTCTGACTCAATAGGATAAAGCGTCTCTTGATCGCCATCCAATAATTCTGAATCAGGAATTAACTCGTACATTGTGATGTTATTTATAGACGTTAATTCTTCTACTTTAATATAGGTAACATGCTGTGATTTCCAGTTTAACAAAATGGTTTTTGTAAATAATTGATATGGATTTTTCTCTTGATCTGACATATTGCTAAACTTAAATAAATTTGTCGAATAAAAATGCAAATTATTTTTCATGATGTGTCTGTTTTCCGCATTCAAGAACGCTTCGCTTAAGTTCATCAATGTCCTTTCTTTAATAGTATGAATGCTGGCTAAGCTGTTTATTGGCTCCCCTCCGCCTTTGAGAATTTATTATTTAGGAAATATAGAGAGGTTTGTTATTACAATTTAATTATAAGATGTTTCTGAGTGACATTAATCAGATGTAGTATAAAATAAACGAATTATTTCAGAAACTAACGCAAATATTTTTTGTTTAACTAAAAGGAACTCAACTTTAAAAAATGGAAAGAAAATCACATACAATCTATACAAATTCGGGCCAAGAGATTTTGTTCGAGTATGATATCGCGAACAAAGGTTCGAATAGCTTTTTAATAACGAATATTAAAAAAGATGAGGAAAGTATTCCCGATATTTTTGTTAGTCGATCTCATAACTCAGATCAACCTACTTTCACGTCAACGGAAGAAGAAAGACAAACGAAAATAGGTGATGAAAATAGTCCAATATTGAAATTTTGCAGATTGGTTTTGGCAGAAGAATTAGAACAGGATTGATAATTGGTTGCGAACGACTGCAGGTGTCAAAAAAAAGATCAATTAAACAACTAAAAGCCCCACAGCCAAAGAACCTGCATTCCAAAACATCGTAATGCTAGTCTTTTCGTTTTTTTTCTGCCTGTTTCAATTTTTTCTCAGCCCTTTTTTCTTTGAAGTTTTTTACTGCAGTCTTTTTTCCGTTATCGTTCTTTGCTCCTTTATCTTTAGACATAATGTTTTGTATGAGTTGATTTTTTTGTAAGGTAATATTTTTAAATTATGATACGGCGTTTTATATAAAATAACTATTAAAATGACCGTCTAATGTTTATCCGTGTCCCTCTCTTAGAACAGGCTATAAGTTTTTGGTTTCGGAATCGTTTCAACATCCTGTAAGGAACCTTCTGTTGCATTTTTCATATTGATTGATGTATCATCGCAAGACCCGCATATACGGAATCTCTAAGCAAAGCGAATGGGTTTTCATAGGTTAACCTTGGCAGTGAGAGATAGGAACTATTCCCGCCGACTTCAATAGGTCAATAATCAAGTGCTCGATTTGATTTTTTAAGACTTGGGGAATGATGCTGTTGACAGCTAAAGAGTCAAATCTTTTAACTTTGTTCGTCTCAAAAGTATAAATTCCTGTATAGTGGGAACAGTAGTCTAATGGGACATATCGAGAGCGGTCGATCCATTCCATAGAATTCACTATATAACTATGTGTTTTTTCTCAGGCTTAAATTCATGTTCGCAACTTTTGCATCTATATACAACTCTAAAATAGAGCGGAAATATCATGAACAGAAAAGAAGCCAACGCGGAGAATAAACCTCTTATTCCTTTCATGGACTTAAAGCTGTTATATAGTTCTTCAGAACCGCAAGACGGACAATTTATTATCTCATTGTCGTCATTACTATATTTGGTGTTTTCGATTTCTCGGATTATCTGTATAGCATTGTCAATGTCAGATTCATTAATTTTTAATTTGATTCCACCGGTAGCAATGCTGTACAGTGGATTTAGTGCATTTATGTGTTCATCAAATAAGTAAGCTGGGATACCTTCACTCTCCAGCTTGGTTTTCAACAAGTGTGCGTCGACATAGCTATCAAATGTTTTAAGTGTTATAAATCCCATTTTTTATCGTATAATAAGGTCGTTTCGCCAGTTGTTCACGTTATTCTATCGTTTTTCCTCCGCTTCCGAAGTGCTATATTCTCTAAAAATAGCGAATTTTTCTAACACCTAGTCCATATGTACAAGTATCTAATACCGAAATCAATTTTTCTTAAAGCAAAACTTTAATCGCCATCCTGTGAATTTTCAAGTGATTTTGGTAAATATTGTCTATTAATCGAACACCTACTTGATTGTTAAAACAGGATAGTACAGGTTGCGTTCGAATATGTAAAAGAATAACTTCGTGAATACCAGTATAAACGATAAGAATATAAATGAGTCTTAAATAATATGCCGATGATGAACTATATAATGATCCTTTGGAGCTTCACACTGATTTTTGTGTTGAATACCCCCACTTTCTCACAAGACTCCAGAGAACGCAATTATATGTACGAGATCTTAACCCCCAACCATGCCACAAAGCCCGAGGTGAAGGGATTTGCGGGAAAAAGGGTGGAAGAACGATTGGATCGCGGACTGACATTAGCTCGTGTCACAGATAGTAATGCGGTTCATGTCAGTTGGAGATTGTTAAAGTCAGATAATGAAACTGTGGCATTTAATGTATACCGTTCCGTTAATGATGTAGCGAAAAAGCTGAATAAAAATCCTATAACAGAAACAACTGATTTTGTGGATACTAAAATCGAAAACGATAGTGCGCTATACTGGGTAGAAATTATTCAAGGTGAAGAAATAACGTTAAGTAAAAAAGTAGCATTAACTCAAGGTGCTGTAAATGAAGCGAATTATCGCAGTATAAAACTGAAAGATCCAAATATTACCGCTGGTCGTGTAGCCGTTGCTGACTTAAATGGTGATGGGCAGTATGATTATATCATCCGCCATCCGAATAGCAATGTGGATCCGGGAGTTGTTAATCCAAATGATGGTACAACGTATAAAATCGAAGCGTATTTACATGATGGTACGTATTTATGGACGAAGGATTTAGGACCAGGTATCGAACCAGGCGTATGGTACTCTCCCTTTATCGTTTATGATTTTGACGGGGATGGAAAAGCTGAAGTGGCATTAAAAACAGCAGGGGATGACTTTTTGAAGAATGATGAAGGTCGTGTGTATGGAGGGAGCGAATATTTATCCATATGGGATGGTATGACTGGAGAAGAGATCGCCCGTGTCGATTGGCCGGAGCGAAATGATAGATACGGCAATGTGAATCGTCAAAATCGAAATCAAATCGGTATGGCCTATTTAGATGGAAAGACACCTTGTATACTTTCGGCTCGGGGTACCTACAGATTAATGGTAGTAGATGCATGGCAATTGAATAATGGAAAGTTAGAAAAACTGTGGCGATGGGATGGAGATGAGGAGAATCCGGTTGTTCGAAGCCAAGGAGCGCATAACATGGTTTCTGGCGATGTCGACGGAGACGGAAAGGACGAAATTTTATTGGGTTCTTGTATGCTAAACAGTAATGGAACTTTGCGATGGTCGACCGGTCTTGGACATTCTGATAAAGCATATCTTACAGACATCGATCCCGAAAGAAAGGGATTAGAAGTCTTTTTAGCCATCGAACCTTGGTTAGATAACGGCTACGGAGTTTCAACTGTTGATGCCAATACAGGAGAGCGAATTTGGGGTATCGGGCATAAAACATTTCATGTTGGTGATGGAATGGTGGCAGATATCGATCCGTCGAACCCCGGATTAGAATGCTTTGCCACAGAAGATAGAAAAGGAGGTTCAACAGATAAATATCTGTTGAGTGCACAGGGAGAAAAACTGGCTTCTAATGAAGATGTTCCGCCCTGTCGAAATTGGATTTGGTGGGGCTCCGGAAATATTCGTCAATTGTTTTTCGGCGATGATAATCGCTGGGGTGCAGAATCTACGTCGGGCGGAAGAAGTCAGTCCATAGGGTATTGGAAAGGGAAGAAAATTACAGATGGCCTATACGGAGATATTCTTATGATTGCGGATCTGTTTGGAGATTGGCGTGAAGAGGTCGTTACAGCGCTACCCGGTGAACTGAGGATCTATCATACCCATATTCCGGCGAAGGATCGTAAAGTAACATTAATGCAGGATCCAATTTACAGGAGTTATGTGCTTCAGCGCTCGCAAGGATATCCTCAAGCACCAATCCCGTCATATTATTTAGGAGATTAATGATGCTTCCAACGAGCAATAATATTATTTGCTCTTTTTACACCTTACTTCGTGGGAGTACCGGGGAGAGGTGTAAATTTAAATTCGTTTACCAGTCTTTGTCAATGCCAGATAACAACGATGGACAGGTGATTGGGTAGAAATAGATATTTGTTTCTCATGATATCAACTTGCAGACCAATTTGTTTCAGTTCGTTCATTTGAATGTTAAAGGGTAGAATGGCAGTTCTTAAAAGTTATATTTTGCATACGATAGCGGGATAGAAAAGTTGAACTAATTACAGGATGGAGAGATTGTAGAATCCGTGCAGTACCAAGAAAAATGGATATAGTCATTTGCAAAGCTATTTTATATAGCATATGCTTAGCAAATAAATATGTTTAGAGAAGATCTTTTTAGGAATAAAGTTAAGCATTCGAATTAGAGCGGGATTGGGGCCCGCGCCTGTAGATAATCAGCCCGTTAAGGAAATTTCGGAGCAATTGGTCGCCGCAAGGTTTAAAATTTGGGTGGTCTTCTTTGCGGAATATTGCACTCAGTTCAGTTTTAGTCACTCTGAAATCCACTAATGATAACACTTCAACAATATCGTCATCAGTGAATTTTAAAGCCACGCGGAGCTTTTTCATAATATCATTGTTGCTCATGGTGTAAATGTAAGAAAAAGGAATTACTGCTGCAATCACAGAAGCCAGATTGTTGTATTTAACGAGCGTCGAGTTCGTTACGCTCATTCTGGGATCGCCGTGAATTGATTTCTAATGTTGTTTTATAAATTGTATTTAGTTCTCTTTGTGATAGAATTAGTCTTTCAGTTTTAATCTCATCATTATGTCGGTCTGCTCGTCATTGCCTAACTTGAAAATGTGTTTGTCAAATTCAACGAAACCATTCCTCTTGTAAAAGTTTATTGCTCTAGGATTTTCTTCCCAAACACCTAACCAAACATAGTCAACGTTTTTCTGCCTCGCTAATTGTATTGCTTGGTTGTAAAGTAATTGTCCAACGTTTTTTCCATAAAACTCCTTCAATACGTAAATACGTTCGATTTCAAGAGCTTTGTCCTCTTTAAGTTCTGTTTGTGATTGTCCAAAGTTCAATTTTAAGTAACCAATTACCTTGTCGTCAAGCGCTGCAAAATAAAATTCAGCGTCGTCATCTCTATGTTCGGTGGTGAGTTTCCCAATAGAAAATCCTTCGTCTAAATATTTTGTCATATTCTCTATGGTATTTCCTAATGAAAAGGTTTCCTGAAAAGTTTGTCTCCCAATTTTTTGTAATTGGACAATGTCGTTAATCGTTACTTTTTTTATTTCAATACTTTTCATTTCTTGTCTATGTGTTATTCTCTGGATGTCCATAAGGTTTCGCGGCTTAGGGTTCAATCACTTGTTCACTCAAATACAAGTAGACCAAAATGTAGTCAGACCGTTGTGCCTAAACTTCTCACTGTAATCCGTAAAGCAGGAAAGAAGATGGCAACCACCGAATAGCCCGTTTAAGTACGCGAAATCATGTCATATGATAGCTTTGGTTTCGGAATTCCGTCGAAGCATAGTATCTGTATTTGCTTTCATCAAGAGGGTAGTCCCAGCATCCCATACAATGAAATATTGTGCCGCCGAAGCCGGTTTTGAACCGGTGCAAACCATACATCGGATGAGCAGGGTCCGCCTGCGGAGACACCCCGAAAAAATCATATTCCGTACAACCTTTCTCTTTAGCTAATAACATAGCTTGCCATTGCAAAGAGTAAGTTGCCATATAGTTTCTGTTGTCAGACGAAGACGCACCATATAAATAAGTTGCTCTTTGCGCAGAAATTACCAAAAACATAGCTGCCAAGGGTTTATCATCCGCCTTGGCGACTAGCAGGTAGACATCAGCAGGAGATAGTGTGTCGTTAGCTTTGGCCGACAGTATGATTTTGAAATAGCTGATATCGTGTAATACAAAATTATTTCTAACGGCAGTTTCACGATACAGATTATACCAAATATCCAAGCTTTCTAAGCCTAAAAGGTGAACTACGACACCCTTCCTAGACGATAACTTGATATTGTAGCGTGTCTTAGGTTTCATCCTCGACAATAAGATATCTTGTTCCTTTTTCAAATCCATAAAAATGGTATTGGAAGGCAAAATATTGGTATTTGCTTTTTTGAGGCGCCAGTTTTCGGTATTAAAATTTAACCGCATTTCTTGAATGTTATAATCTGGAGCTCCAAGCCAAGTGCCATCGATATGGTAACACGTTTCATCTTTTGCCCACAACGATTCCCACGAGAGATCGTAGCGGATCATAATACAATTTTTTGGTAAAAAATCTTTCAATCCTTCAGAAAGCTGTTCCAGAAAGAAGCCTTGAAACTCTTCGGAAGGTTCGACCTCCGGGCCATAAGGAACGTAAGCTATACAGTGTGTTTTGTCGATGGATTGGATGATCACCAGTAAATCCCCAATGAAGTATGATTCATCAACAGCATCCACGAAAAGGTTGCATGGTTTGGTTTTGAAATTAAAAGCCCTTGATCGTAATCCTTGAAGTTTTTTCACTTCAGACCAGTAAGCTGTTTGTTGCATGACAGATGTTTTATAAACCTGTTTGATATCTTTCTCCTCAATGTCTGTTATCATTCCCTTGTTAACTAAGTATACCCCAAAAGCGGCAAACATAGCCATATTTTGATATTGATTTGTCAAAAACGTGCAAGAACAGAAAATTCTGACTCCATTCCAATGGCACAAAGTCCGTGTCAGTGGCTTGTCTTTTATTTTTGTAGTTCGTAACGTAGTTGTACCAGCCCAGTTTCAAAAGTCTCCGCCGCAATAAACTCAAGCATTTTTTCCGGTCTCCCGTGTTTAAATAGTTTTCGCGTTTTTTATAATCCATGTCTGTTTTTATAGTGAGATAGGTATATTTAGTCCTTATTTCCGGCGTACAGAGCTAACAGTTTGTTAATTATAGATGTTCACTTTTCGTTGACGGGTCAACACATGTTTTTTTTCCAGTCTATTCATGTTTGATTCTTGTTGATTAGCAACTTCTCAAAAATACTCGAATCATATTGCTATCATTCGTTCAATCCGGCTGGTACAGATCAAATTGATTTCCATACAAGTCTTCAAAACCCACACCTTTGCCTCCTGGCACTGTCGTTGGTGTACCGTGAAAGATGACGCCTTTCTCCCTCATCCTCATAAAATCGCCTTCGATATTGTCAGATTGAAACATGACAAGTATTTGCCCTGCTGATTGATTTCCGATTAGCTTTTGCTGTTCGGGAGTCTCCGCTACAGCAAGTTCAAATACTGTTGCATTGTCGTTTTGTGGGGCTACCGTCACGTAACGCCAGTCTAAAGAAAACATTTGATCGGCACACACACTAAAGCCTAATTTCTCCGTGTAAAATTCTTTTGCTTCCTCTAAATTTTTTACTAAAATCGTTATTTGTGCTGCTTTTGTTATCATATGTTGTTTTAATTGTTGTTACAAATTTACGCGTAATCAATAGCTATCGACTTGGCATAAGACAGGAAATTGATTATTTGCAAAACATATTTTACAATCGTTCGATTGGTCGGTTGTCGTGAAATGTTTTCTTTAGGATTGGATTATTCCAATGCTTCTCCTTGAATAATACTTAATTTTGTACTATGGGTAGCGTAAACATACATTCGTCATTTTGGGCATTATTGCCGCCGAAGGGCTTAGGGGCGATTCGGTCTCTGATGGATAAATCAAGGGAGCAACCTCATCACGACGAGCTGGGTTCAATGACAGCCAATTACTTTGTGAACAATGGGTATTAGAGTTATATGTTTATTATTGATTTGGGTGATAGCATTGCCATTGATGGCTTCGTTGCAATCTCGGTGGGCTGGAACCTGGTTTATGCAGTACAAGCCATGGCCGCATATCACGGCAATTGATATGAAGCTTCGTATCGCCGATCCTACAGCTGAAATGTTGTATCCGGCGAAGTTAGAGTTGATATACGGTTCATTCAGAGGAGAATATGAGCTGCTCCTCGTAAAGAAAAATGAGGAACAACTGGCGATCGGCCGAAACAAATATCCGGTGCTGGAAGAACCGTTTGGCCTCGGCCCATGGATGATGTACCTAAATGGCGTATTGGAATACCAAGAGGGAGAGGATGGAACGGAAATGGTGTTAAAGCGGCTTTGGTTGGATAATTTTGGTATCTTCATGAGGGGACTCTATGATAATGAGTTTTATACCAATACAAAAGTCTTTCTACGTGATTTCATGTATCGGGAGGATATCGCGCTGAGGCGCGTAGACGGTACACCATGGACACATCCGGATACCTGGCGTATCGTAAACACGGATACCATCTATTACGGGGTGTACGATCCGATCGTGAGCGAAGGGCAGGTGTTAAGCTTGACCATCCAGGATGAAGAGCGGTACGATCGGGATACGGTAACTATTGTACACAATGGCAATGTCCTAGCCGATCGGATACCTTTGGAGCAGGCGATTGCGTTAGATATCATTACGTTGGATTCTGGAGAAAACTACCTTGCTTTTTTTGCGGACAACTACGGTGATATGCCGCCGAATACGGCCAATTTTATCATTGGAACTCCTGGCGACAGCGGCCAGTTGTATGGCTTTAATTTCAGTGCCCATGCTAATGCATATGCAACGGTCATGGTGGCACGTTTCCAATACCAGCCGGTAGCGGGTGAGACTTCACAGTCCGGCGCTGCTTCTACATCAGTACCCGACGTGCCACGTATCAACTCACAGGAACCGCCGATACAGAAGATGCCTACATATGTGAAAGGGCGGCGCGATCAGCGCATTGGTCAACTAAAGGCTAGCACGAGAACGTTGATGATGGAGATTCGCGATGAGCAGATGGAAGATGGTGATATCATTTCTCTGGAGGTAAATGGTGCGGTGATTACCGAAAGGATGGAAGTAAATCGGCAAGGAAGGCGATTCGGCGTTTCGCTGCAACGTGGCCGCAACCGGATCGTTTTCCGGGCGGAAAACCTAGGACGGATTCCGCCCAACACGGCCGTGTTGATTATCCATGCCGATGGGAAAGAACAGAAATTTCACCTGAGCACGGATTTTACACGAAACAATGTCCTGGATGTTGTTTTTGATAAGCAGGATTAACGGAATAGCAGGGATATTCTCGTTTGTCCATATTGGTATATCCTGGAAAACCACTATTTTGTAATGTAGTAAAGATGCTTATTTTCGTAGCTGATTGTAATAAGAAAAAATAACGATGAAAACTTTATTTTTTTTCCTATTAATCGCTGAAGTCGATTGTGGACAGGATAACGGAATGCAGTTTTCGTCTGGTAAAAACCGTCTTCCGGTCGATTCGTCAACACCGGCGAAGTATCCGATTAGCGACACACAGGTGACGACCTCCAACATAATGTGCATTGCTGTGGTTAATGCTTAAGGTGTAAATTAATTTTTATCGTTTTCTCTGTCCATGGTGACGGCCGTGGATTCTCACCGTTGTATATATCGATTACGATTGTTATAATTGAAAGGTTTTATACGTTACATTCGGGTGGGCTTTCGAAGCCACGGCGTTCGAATAAAGAATTACACTTGAATTTTGTGGTTCCGCTAACCAGAGGGAGGAAGTATAAAATACAAGAAATAATCACAGCTCTTAGTGAGTTGATCAAAAGAAATTAACAGATAAAAACAAGTGATGTCGAACAATAAAGAAGTTTCCAAAGAAACAGCCCCAGCAAATAAGCTGTGGCAATACATCAAAAAGAACGGTTTTACGGTACTGATGGTAATTTTAATCGGGGTAGTGTTCGTCAGCCCCAATGCAAAATCATTCATGCTTCGGCAGTTAATGGCAACAGGCTTTTTTAATGCGAGTATAGATACCAAAGTCTCGGATAGCAAAAAAACAGCTAATGTTGATTTTGACTTTTCCGATGAAAATGGAGGCGTTCAAAATACGTCGTCATTAAGGGGTAAGGTAGTATTTATCAACTTTTGGGCTTCATGGTGTCCCCCTTGTCGGGCAGAATTCCCGTCCATAGAAACGCTTTATTCGAAGTTCAAGGACAACCCTGATGTTTTCTTTTTGACAGTCAACCAAGACGATGACCTTGCCACGGGCAGAGCATATCTGAAGAAGGAAAAATATGCAGTACCCTTGTTTACGGTTAATGGAAATGTTCCGAAAGAAGTTTACGCCGGAGTATTGCCGACAACAGTTGTGCTAGATAAAAGCGGAAAAATCAGGTATCACAATGCGGGATTTGCGAATTACGCATCAGACAAATTCTTAAAACAGATTGAAGAACTGATAAAGGAATAGCGTGGGTTTTCTTTTCCTGCACTGTTGTGGTCTTTCCAGAGCCAACACCGGCATAACGAGTATTATACTCTTCCGCGTCTTTTATGGGTTTGCGACTTTCACATTGGCCGATTGTTGAATAAATTACAAATTTGGGTTCTTCTAATTCCTCTTTACTGTATCTCTGCATTTTAAACGAATTAACGCCTTGTTATTTCAATTTTCTAACCATCGCTGCTATGCGCCAGGCTAACTTCAACTACAAGCTGTTCACTGCGAAAATTACTATGTAAGAAAATGTGTTTTTATCCTATTGCTATAGGATCCACCTACCGGTATTATATAGCGGAGTATTCTAATCTGATGACGTTCTATTTTTTCAATTTTAGATGTATTAATAACAAAAGAACGATGCACCTGGACAAATAATTCTTTGGGCAATGATTCTATCGTTTCTTTAATCGTCGAGCGTGTAAGAATTTCTTTATCCGTCAGCACATACTTCATATAGTTACCCGTTGCTTCGACAAAGAGAATCTCTTCCAGCAGGATCTTTACGACGTCATATCCATCTTTGATGAGGATAAAGGATGGAACATTGTTTCTGTAATTTTGCAGTGTTGCTGGAGCTTTATTGCACGCTTTCAAAAGTCTGGTAAATGTAAATGGTTTTAACAAATAGTCTGTAGCTTCCAATTCAAAGCCTGTCACGGCGTGCTCGGAATATGCAGTAGTAAATACCAATAATGGTTTTCGGACCAAGCTGTTGTAAAATTCAATACCTGAAATATCAGGCATTTTGATGTCTAAAAATAATAGATCAATCTTATTATTGTTCAGATACTCCAATGCTTCGAGCGCATTGAAAAATGTCGCTTCAAGCTCTACAAAAGGAACTTTTTCTGCTAGTGTACTTATAATTTCCAGTGCAATAGGTTCGTCGTCAATGGCAATGGCTTTGATCATCAGTTTTTTATTTAAAGTGCGCGGCTATTTCTTTTGTCTGATATGTAGTGTTAAAAATATAAAAAATTCGGCATTTGTTTCTTCGATATGGAGCTGGTGATCATCGGGATAAAGTAAATCAAGTCTGCTTTTTACGTTTTCCAATCCAATTCCAGGGTTATCCCTTTCAGGATCATTTTCTTGGCCTCTGTGGATACTGTTATATATACTCAGTTTCAAAATATCGTTTTCGATAAACAGCTGTATCCGAATCCACGACAATTTATTCAGGCTGATACCATGCTTGAACGCATTCTCTACAAACGGTATTAGGAACATAGGAGCGATATAGTAAGTGTCGAGCTGATCTTCCGGTAAATTTGTTGTAATCTGTATAGAGGGGAGGTCTGCTATTCTTAGTTTTTGCAGTTCAATGTATTCCTTGAGGTATTCAATTTCGCGAATTAGTAATATGCTATCCTGTTGATTTTCGTGTAGCATGAAACGCATCATGTCACCGAGTTTTTGAATACCCACCGCTGTTCTATCGGCATTCTCCCTTAAGGCAATGCCATATAGCGTATTCATCGCGTTAAACAGAAAATGAGGGTTGATCTGAGACTGCAGAAGTTTTAGATCCGAGGAAGTTTGTCCAAGTTCTTTTCGTAGTCCAACGATCTGCTTTTGCTGTTTTTGTTGATGATATTAAAATATGTTAAAACCATTGAACGACGGATACCTTTTAGTGCTAAATCCATCGAGCATTATTTCCATTAAGCTGGAAAAAAATACGATACATAGAAGATTAACCAGTATGGACAGTACGATATGGATAGCTTTTGGCATTTCATTTTTATCCAGATAAGGCAAGAGATAATAATGATGAATAGCAAATAACGTGTAGCAAAAGGGAATAGTGAAGCCCGCTAAAACAGCAATATATTCATTCAGCGTGCTGTCCTCATTGTGCGCGATGGTGTCTGCCTGGCGATGATACAACTCGTTGTTTAGTATTCACTTATAGTAAGCGAAGCGGTGGCCGGTCACCCGCTTTACGAAGTTGCTGTTGCGTACTTTTCGCATGGAATCTCCCTCGGCTATAAACTGCATAATCTGTACAAACGACAGATGATGCACGGGTTTATTTCCATAGGCATTCAACGGCTACGTAAAAAATGTGTTTTATCACGATCGGTATAATATAACGGAATATTCTAATCTGATACATTATGAGTATTTACTTCGAGTTCTCTCAAAAGCCATTATCTTTATATGTATGATCCTGTGGAGGATCTTTTAAATCTACAATAGAATCAGTTATGAAATATTATTTCACTTTTATATGTGTCTTTTTGCTGCTCGATAGTTTATTCGTACAGAGTCCAATTTCAAAGACATCTTTATTGCAGATCCAGCGGATGGGATAGTGACCTTCCTTTTTTTTGCGATAGAATACCTTATTGCTAAGTCAATCCCTGCAACAGCACCTGTTGCTTATTTATGCCGCAAGACGGGATTCGGTACGGCTAACGTATTTCTTCAGTTGTTGATTGCCCAAATATATGCGTTTATTTTTCCCAAAAATAGCGAGATATAGAGCAGTCTCATATATTAAATAGGCAGGGGACAAAATCCACGCGTCAGCGATTTGCATATACAGGCGCGAAGATTTTTTTTACCAAGCACGAGCGCCGTTGCTCTAATGCTCGCCAAGAATATCGTTAAAAAACACTAAAAATAAAGAAAAATACTTTTTTTTAATGCAGTATAGTTAGCTTAGTAGCTTTATACAATAATTAAACACCCCTATATGAAATGTCCGAATTGTAACGAAACATTATTGATGACTGAAAGAAGTCGTGTAGAAATTGATTATTGCCCGAATTGCAGAGGAATTTGGTTAGATAAAGGCGAATTAGATAAGTTATTGGAATTCTCCGCAAACCAGACAGGTTCCAGTAGCCCTAGCGAAGTCAACCAACATCAATATGATGACCGTGATCGTCGCAGCTACGGAGATGACCGCAGTGAAGACAGACATCAGCAAACGAGGCACGACTCTAGATATCCTCCTAAAAAGAAAAAGTCTTTTTTATCTGATTTCCTTGATTTCGATTAAGCTGTATACCTATTATAATTTTTCTTGTGGGAAGCTTAATATAGTTGCTTCAGAATAATAAACCTGCGAATTACTGTTTAGTAGATTTCTATGGAAATATTAATCTTACTCTTAACAAATTAATTTTATATTAATGGATAACAAACCCATAACTTTTCAGTTTATCTCAGAGCCATCTGACGTGAATTATGGTGGGAATGTGCATGGAGGTAGCGTAATGAAATGGATAGACCAAGCTGGATATGCTTGTGCCAGTACCTGGAGTAGCAGTTATTCTGTAACAGTATATGTTGGAGGAATCAGATTTTACCAACCCATTAGAATTGGCGATATCGTCAAGGTGGAGGCAAATGTGATTTATACTGGTTCCTCCAGTATGCATATTTCTATAAACGTATTCGCACGCAACCTAAAAAGTAAAAATTTTGAAAAGAAAACACACTGTATAATTGTATTCGTCGCGGTGGACGACAGGGGGAAAAAGATACAGGTCCCACGTTGGATACCAGAAACTGAAGAAGAAAAGCGCCAGGAGCGTTATGCGATAAGACTAATGGAATTACGAAGACAGATCGAAGATGAAATGAAACCATTTCTTTAATTCTCACATCAATTCTGCTCCGCCTTTCTCATGTCACAGTGGCCATCACAAAGATAAGATCTGTTAGAAGATCCCAGTGAAAGCATATTATTCCGTGAAAATATTCGTTTTTGTTTGTTTCATCAGGGAGTGTAAAACAAACTGTGTCAATGGTTCAATTACCACCCCGCGGGGTGGTAATTGAACCATTTTGCTTATTGCAAATCTAACACCATTCTTCCGGGAAACCAAATAGCTAATTTTTGTGCCGTTGTTCCCCAATTGGCCAGTGGCATCGTCCATTTCTTCTTAATGTTTTTATGTGCTAAATAGATCAGTTTCAATAACGCCATGTCCGAGGTGAAGGCACCTTTGGTTTTAGTGACCTTACGGACTTGGCGATGGAATCCCTCGATCGTATTGGTCGTATAGATTAATTTTCGGATGGATTTGTCGTAACGGAAATAAGTGGTCAAACGTTCCCAGTTACGCCGCCAGGAGTCGATGACCACTGGGTATTTTTCCCCCCATTTGTCCTGAAGTTCATCCATCCGCAGTCCGGCAAGATCCAATGTATCGGCACGGTAGACAGGTTTTAGATCATTCATAAACTCCTTTTGGTCCTTACTAGCCACATACTTGAGGCTGTTACGGATCTGGTGCACTACACAGGTCTGTACTTCGGTATCCGGAAAAACACTCTGTATCGCTTCTGAAAATCCTTTTAGGTTATCGATACAGGCAATTAAGATATCCTCTACGCCCCGGTTCTGTAAATCGGTCAGTACGCTTAGCCAAAAGTTAGCACCCTCATTCTCCGAAACATACATCCCTAACAGATGCTTGTGACCGTTTCGGTCAACGCCAAGAATATTGTATACAGCCCGCGATACAAAACGATGGTCTTCTTTCACCTTGTAGTGCATCGCATCCATCCAGACAATCGTATAAAGGGAATCAAGGCTTCTTGACTGCCATTCCTTGACCTCGGGAATGATCTTATCGGTAATGGAAGAAAGCGTACTGTGACTGATGTCTGTATCGTACATCTCCTTGATGTGGTTCGATATATCCCGCAGGCTCATACCAAGGCCATACATGCCTAAAATCTTCTTCTCCAGGCTCTCGGCTAGAATCGTCTCACGTTTCTTAATGAGCTGGGGTTCGAAGTTAGATCGACGATCACGGGGAGTGTCGATATCGATCGTGCCATCGGAGGTGCGAATCTGCTTGCTGGACTTGCCGTTACGCCGGTTACCGCTGGAGCGCTCAACTTCGTCCATATGGCCCTCCATCTCAGCTTCTAACGCCGCTTCTAAAAACTTCTTCATCAAAGGTGCAAAAGCGCCGTTCTTGCCATAAAGTGATGCTCCGCTGCGTAACTGTTCCAGCGCTTTGTCCTTCATGGACTCAAAATCAAAATCGTTTTCCTTAATACTCATAATTACTATGTCAAAAATAATACTTCTCTTTATTATTCTTGACACAGTTTATTTTACAGTCTCTTTCATCACTTTAAAACTATTTCTTCCTGTTAAAAGTCATATTTCTTTCGGACAATAATTTTTGAAGTTTTGGAATCGTACTTTTCCCCATTCCGTGAAAGTTTAAAACTTCCTTTTCACTGAAGTTTGAAAGTTGCTCCAGAGTTGAGATCCCATTATTTTCCAGTGCACGTCTCGCTGGTGCCCCAAGTAATGAAAGAAAATTATCTTTTGGCTTTCTTTCTTCTTCACAAAAGGGACAAATTGGACAGTCAGAACGTTTATAGAACTTATGTCCATTTTCACAGTTCTTTAAAATCTTTTTTTTCTGCATTTTTTATCTCGTTATTCTTGTCCGTGTTGCTGTCATAATGCCGCTATCATTTCGAGCCCTGATAGACGTTGTGGCAGTAAAGCAAAGTTCATAATGCCATAACGTAATTCAAATGATTTACTTTATGATTGGCGATACTGGTATATCATCATCTAAAAAATCCACTATTTGCTTCTTTATAAATGCCTCCTTGTCTTTTTCTATTTCAGCAATGACTGCTTTTCTTTCTTGCGGTAGTGTAAAATATTTATCAGCCCATAAGTTTATTTCGATCATTAAGGGGAGCAAATCAATACCTTTTTGGGTCAGTTTGTATAACACTTTAGCTTTGCTATCCGGATGGTCTTGTTTGGTAATTACCCCATTTGTTTCTAACATTTGTAATCTAGACGCCAGTATATTGGTCGCTATTTTTTCATCCGATTTTAGGAAATCGCCATAGGTACACTGTTTAGAAAACATTAAGTCCCTAACAATAAGTAATGACCATTTGTCTCCCCATATATCCAACGAGCTACTAATCGGGCAATCTGATCTTTTTTTTATATCCATTCTAAAATAATTAATAAAAACACTTGCAAATCAAAAGTTGTTTATATATTTGTACTTGCAAAACGCAAGCAAATTTACGTAATTAAATTATAGATACAATGGAAACAGCAATAATTTTTGAACCCTATAGCCAAAAGGGGCTGACATTAAAAAACCGAATTGTAATGGCACCAATGACGAGGAGCCGCTCTGCTAACCCTGGGAATGTCGCTACTGAACTTACGGCACTGTATTACAAACAACGTGCAAGCGCCGGACTGATCATCACTGAAGGAACATTTATCAGTAAAGAGGCGGTTGGCGTAGTAAATGTGCCTGGTATTTATAGTCAAGATCAGATAAATGGATGGAAGCTAACTACAGAAGCAGTGCATGGCGAAGGCGGAAAAATATTCGCGCAACTTTGGCACACCGGAGCATATTCGCATCCTGATCTTCACGATGGTAAAAAGCCATTGGCACCTTCAGGTTTTAATCCTGAACAGCAAGTATACACAGCAAAAGGATTTAAACCATCAGAAGCGCCACAACCAATGACGATTAAAGATATCAAAAGAACAGTAGCGGATTTTAAGCAGGCAGCCCTTAATGCTTTTGAGGCTGGCTTTGATGGTGTTGAACTGCATGGTGCTAACGGTTATTTACTACAGCAGTTCTTTAGTAAAAATAGCAATCACAGGGAAGATGAATATGGTGGTTCTGTTGAAAACCGTGCAAGAATTTTATTCGATATTCTTGATGAATTAAAAGAGGTTGTTGATATGAAACGCGTTGCAGTTCGCTTAAATCCGTCTCTAAATGGGATTATGGGTGTTTTGGTAGATGATGAAACCAAAGTGCTATATAACTACATCGTAAACAGGTTGAATGAATATGGTTTGGCTTATATCCATTTGATAGAGCCTTTTACAGACGTTTCGGCAATTCCAGATGCGATCCAGAAAGTTGCCAAGCACTTCCGTGAAATCTATAAGGGCACCATTATTATCAACAGGGCTTTTACCAAGAAAACGGCAAATCAGGTACTGAATGACGGAGATGCTAATTTGGTGTCTTTTGGTGTTCCATTTATTGCCAATCCAGATTTGGTAGAACGTTTCAAGACAGACGCAGCGCTAAATCAACCCGATCAGACTACTTTTTATACCCCTGGAGAAAAAGGATATACAGATTATCCTGTATTAAATGATAACAAATAAGTCCTAAATTAAAGAAATAATCATGGAAACAACTGGAAATACAGTATTCATCAGTGGTGGAAGTGCCGGAATAGGTCTAGCTATCGCTAAAAAACTAAATGCGGCAGGAAACAAGGTTATCATCAACGGACGCAGTGAAGAACGTCTTCAAGGTGCCTTAAAAGAATTGGACAATGCAGTTGCCATACAAGGTGATTTATCAATAAAGACAGAACGGTTAAAAATCGCTGAAGAATTGAAAAATAATCATCCAGGGCTAAACATCATCATTAATAACGCTGGAGCCGCTTTTATGAATGATTTGAGTGACGTGAATAATAATGCTGCAGAAAAGGCTTTCGAAGAAATCAATACCAATTACATCAGTGTTATTGATTTTACCACGCTTACTTTACCGTTGCTTTTACAACAGGAAGATGCCGCTATCGTAAATGTTTCTTCGATAGCAGTATTTCGATCGAATAAATATTTACCAACTTATTCGGCAAGTAAAGCTGCACTACATAGTTATACGCAGGGATTAAGAGATACTTTTTCTGGAAATAAAAACCTAAATATTTACGAACTCTATCCGCCTTTGGTCAATACCGAATTTTCGGCGGAGATTGGAGGAGCAAACGGAATTCCAGCATTAGAAGTAGCAGATGAATTGTTTGCTGCGCTGGAAAAAAATCAATTTGAAGTTCCAGTGGGCGATACTAAACAAATCCACGAACTGGTTATTCCAATTACAGAACAGGCACCTCATTAATAGCAAACAACGATGAATTTAAAAGATAAAACAATACTGATCACAGGTGGAGGATCGGGCATAGGGCTTGAAGCTGCAAAACAATTTTTGGAAATTGGCGCAAAAGTGATCATTACGGGAAGAAATCAAGATAAGCTGGACGCGGTAAAAAAAGCATTCCCAACGCTAATTGCCATTCAAAGTGATGTTGAAAGCAAGGAAGAAGCTTTGCTACTTTTCGAAAAGGTCAAAGAACTTGGAGGCATCGACATACTGTATAATAATGCAGGTGTCGGTGTTCCTCCCCAGAATTTAGGCATTGCAAATGAGGCGCACTTCAAAGGAGCTGCGTATGAAATGGACGTGAACTACCTTGGCGTTATCCGTCTTAACGACCTTTTTATGGAGATGCTAAAATCAAGGAGGGAAAGTGCTATCATCAATACCACCTCAATTCTGAGCATGGTGCCTTCATTGCTAGAGGCTACCTATTCGGCTTCAAAAAGCGCGTTGGCATTTTATACCAAATCGTTAAGGGAACACCTAAAAATTATAGGAGCTAATGTAAAGGTTTTTGAACTGTTGCCACCTTTGGTGGATACGGATATGGTGGCCGATAGAGATGAAAAAAAGATAAGTACCGAGCAACTGGTTAAGGGATTGATAACGGGACTTGAGAAAGATAAATATACCATTCGGGTAGGTGATTCAAAGCTGATATATATCTTCAACCGTTTTTTTCCTAAATTTACCTTTGGGCTGATCAATCCGAAGAATACTAATGTAACATTAAAACCATAACAGCTGTTAAATGAAAGCATTTACAATAAACAAATACGGTAAAAAGGTGGGGGTTGCACTTACTGATGTGCCTGTTCCCGCCCTGAAGGAAGACGAAGTATTGGTAGAAATTTATGCATCGGGCTTAAATCTGCTGGATTCCAAGATCAAGGCCGGTGAATTCAAATTTATCCTGCCATACAAATTGCCACTTATTTTAGGGCATGATGCAGCGGGGGTAATTACCGATGTTGGAAAAAATGTAAAGCAGTTCAAGGTAGGTGATGAGGTTTATTCCCGTCCATCAGATTTCAGCATTGGTACATTTGCGCAGTTTATCGCGATCAATGAAAAAGATTTAGCCTTAAAGCCAAAGAACCTTGCTATGGAAGAAGCCGCGTCCATCCCTTTGGTTTCACTTACTGCCTGGCAAGCCCTGGTGGAAAAAGCAAATCTCAAAAAGGGACAGAAAGTTTTCATCCAGGCAGGCTCCGGAGGTGTAGGGACAATTGCCATACAACTGGCGAAACATCTCGGGGCAACTGTTGCTACAACAGCAAGTGAAAAGAGCTTTCCCATGCTGAAAGAGTTGGGGGCGGATGTGCTGATTGATTACAAAAAGGAAGATTTTGAAACTATCCTGAAAGATTACGATGTTGTGCTGAACAGCCAGGATACAAAGACACTTGAAAAATCATTACGGATCTTAAAACCCGGAGGCAAGGCGATTTCGATCTCGGGTCCACCAACGCCGGATTTTGCCAAAGCAATTGGCGCTCCCTGGTTTGTGACGATTATTCTATCACTGATCAGCTCGGGTATTCGGAGAAAAGCCAGGAAACTGGGGCTGGAGTATTCCTTTTTGTTTATGAGAGCTGATGGAAAGCAGTTGGAAGAAATTTCCAAACTAATTGAAAAAGGAGAAATCAAGCCTGTGGTAGATAAGGCATTCCCTTTTGAGCAAACTAATGAGGCGCTGGAATACGTGGAGAGTGGGCGTGCCAAGGGGAAAGTAGTCATCAATTTAAAGTAGATGAATTCATATATTTAATTTATAGAAAATCTAAAACAACTTGAAGCGCTTAGAAAAAGAAAAAGCTGGTTTAAATGAATAGAGCGAAATCAAAATTGTATCGGAAAGTAAATACGAAAACATATAATGTCCATCATAATTTTGGAGGAGATTTTAACGATTCAAGAAATACTTGGCAAGAAACTATACAGCAATCAAGGGCTCTATGTCCGGTAAAAAATAGAGAGGACTAGATTATACTCCTTTATATATATATCTTTTATATGTGTCTTTTGTCGCTCGATAGTTTATTCGCACAGAGTCCGATTATTATAGAAGGAAGCTAAGGGCTTAGAAGAGTAAACGATAATAACGCTTATGAAGACGGGAGGAAATGTTGGGATTTCTGTTGCCAAGGACAGTATATTTCCCCTAGCTATAAATTGCTGGATCTGGGCAAACAACGGGTAATGCGCGTCCGACTAACTGTATATTTTTAGAAATTTCAGGCGTTTACTTACCTGCGTAATCCACTCTCTGGCCATTAATTCGTGCCCGGGAACTGTTGGATGGATACCATCCCATATCCAGTACGCATCTGGCGCCTTTTTTGTTGCCTCGTCAAACACCCGCTGAAAATCGACGACTACAGCATCAAACTCTACGGCGAGATTTCGCACCCGGTCACTTAGTTTGGCGACCATGGGCTGATAAGAATTCCAATGTTCCTTGATCTTTCCAACTGGCGCTAAAAATGGTAAGCCTAGTACAATTAGGGTATTGGAATCGTGTTTACGCACCTGCTCTAACAAATTACGGTAGCAATCCTCAAATGCCTGAACGTAAATTTCTTCTGTTTCTGCAGGAGGGTTCTCTACGAACTTGGCGGCATCATTTATCCCAATTAAAATACTTAGTACGTCAGGATGCAGGTCAAGGCAATCTGTTTGCCAGCGGCTTTGCAATTGAGTAATCGTGTTGCCGCTGATTCCTCTGTTGTAAAATAGCAAATCACTTGACGGAAAATCTGCGCCCCAGCGACTTGAAATCGAAAATGCATATCCGTGGCCCATGATATGATTAGGATCGGCATTTCTTCCGCGCTTCCCGTCGGTGATCGAGTCTCCTTGAAATAAAATGGTCATGCCCTTTGCCTGGTTAGAGAAACAGGCCGCATCTTTGACGTCCGATGATTTAGCTGTTTGAAGTGGTAGGCCGCCAGCGACTGCAGCTATAGCCGCCGAACGAAGGAAGGAACGTCTGGATGAGTTTTTTGTCATTTGCAATGTTTATTATATATTTCTCGAGCAAGCAAGTTACATTAGCGATATTAAAATCGCAAGCGGATATCAGATTTACATTAGGTAGTCTTTCACATCTTTTGAAATGTTTACTTTTTAAACACCTCCTGCCGATGTTTTATTTCCCACTCTTTTAGTGCGTTAATGATAGGTATCAACGTATTTGCATAAGGTGTCCATCTGTAAGTGATTTTTACCGGATAATCATTGGTCACAATCCGCTGAATGAGCTTATGTTGCTCCAAATCCTTCAATTCCTTAGCCATCGCCTTTGGTGTAATACCGGGAATACTTTCCTGAATATCGCTAAAACGTTCATTGCCCACACCCACAGAGATGATGATCGGCAATTTCCATTTTCCATTTATAACATCCAACGCATCACGTACCGGTTTTACAGTGTCCAAGCAGGATAAGTAAGGTTTTTAGTAGCCATATTAAAATCGTTTTTAAAAAACACACTTTCCTTTAGGAAACTACTATACAAAGTAAAGTGTTTTTCTTTTAATTTTGCAACACAAATCAGTAAAAAAATAGACAATATGAAAATAGGAATTATTGGCGTGGGATATATCGGGAAAACATTGGCTTTAAAATTAGGGTCGGCAGGACACAATGTATCCGTTGCTAACACACGTTCGCCAGAAAAAATGGATCCCGATGTACTAGCTACGGGTGCAAAAGCTGTTACCGCTCAGCAGGCTATAGAGGATAATGAGGTAATCATTTTGTCCATTCCCTTAAACCGTATACCGGATATAGCCCCTTTATTCGCATCGGTACCAGAGAACGTCACCGTAATTGATACGTCTAATTATTATCCAGCAAGAGACCTTAAAATTAACCGTATAGAAGGTGGGTTAGTAGAAAGTTTATGGGTAACAGAACAACTAGGACGGCCGATTGCCAAAGCGTGGAATGCCATTGGTTCCCAATCACTGAAAAAAAATGGAAAATCTTCCGGAGACTCGGATCGTATAGCCATTCCATTTGCCGCTGACCGTGGAACTGATAGAAATATTACTAAGAAATTGATTGAAGAGACTGGATTTGATGCTTACGATACAGGTCTATTAGCTGACTCCTGGAGACAGCAACCAGGCGCCCCCATTTATTGTACAGACCTTACGGCGGCTCAAATAGCATCTCTGATTGATACCGCAGAAAGAGCGCGCCTGCCAGCAAGAAGGGATTTGGCCGTTGCAGCCATTATGGAACGTATGAGCAGTGCTGAAGCTAATCCAGATGCTGATTTCGGCTTACGTTTAAGTCGTGCGCTATACATTTAATCTTAAACGTAGAATGATGAACGCTTTAGAAGATAAAATTACCCCTATACGAAAACAGATGCTCATCGGTCTTCATCTCGGAAACGGATACGGTTCACAGCCGGGAGCTTGGCGTATGCCGGGAGTGGATCCCAAAAGCTACACGAGTTTTGATGCACGTGTAAAACAAGCTCAAGCAGCGGAACGTGGTAAATTTCAGTTTATATTTTTGCCAGATGGTCCTGGTGCTATCTTGGCAGACATAGAATCAGAGTCGCCAGCCTTTAACCTCGATGTGATGATGACACTTGCTGCAGTGGCAAGAGAAACTCAATATATTGGATTGGTCGCAACAGGATCGACTACATTTAATGAACCTTTCAATTTGGCAAGGCAGTTCAAAGCGTTGGATATTATGAGCCACGGCAGAGCGGGATGGAATGCCATCACATCGAGCGGTGATGATGTCGCTGCTAACTATGGAAGAAGAATTCCGTCGAGCGAAGACCGTTACGGTCGTGCACACGAAGTTATCCAACTCATTCAATCCCTTTGGGGCAGTTGGGGCAAAGACGCATGGGTACATAACACGGAAAGCGGGCAGTTTGCCAAAAGAGAGGAGATTATATCAATCAATCTACAAGGTAAATTTGTCGGCTCGAGAGGTCCACTTTATATTCCGCCGTCGGAGCAAGGTCAGCCCATTATTTTTCATGCAGGTGGCAGTCCCAATACCCACGAATTGGCAGGACGTTTTGCCAATGTGGTTATTGGAGCGGCATTTACTATTGAAGATGCTCGTGATCAGCGCAATGCGTTTAGAGAGGCGGCCAGACGTTTCGGCCGTAATCCCGACGAAATCAACTATATTCCCGGATTGATGACCACCATTGCAAAAGACAGGCGCACGGCACTCGATCGCCGAATTCTGTTAGGGCGCGGTTCATTCACGAAAAGAATCAGCTATTTGCAACAAATGCTGGGCGTTCCGCTTGATGCTTCTCGTCTCGAGGACCCGATTTCGAAAACATTGCTGGAAAATGCCCGCCCGTCTCGGTACGACCCTCGTTCTGCTCATGCATTAAAAATTGCACAAGAAGGTTGGAGTGTTCGTGATATTCTTGCCCACGGCGTGATAGATTATCATCCCGTAATTGTTGGTCCGGGTGTCGAAGCTGCCGACCATATGCAAGCTTGGTTCGAAGCAGGTGCCGCTGACGGATTCTGGGTTTCGCCCGACGTGAATTCGGACGGAATTGATGCCTTTGTAGACGAGGTTATACCTATCTTGCAAGAGAGAGGACTTTTTCACAAGGAGTATGCAGGCAAAACTTTGCGTGAACATCTAGGCGCTCCGGATCAGTATGGAGTTGATCCCCGCATTTAGATCGAACTCTAATCGTAACATCTAAAACATATATATAATGGAAATTGGAATAATTGGATCCGGAAATATTGGTAGTATATTAGCCGGATATTTAACAAAATTAGGTCACCATGTCGCGATTGCAAATTCACGAGGACCAGAAACGTTAACCGAAGTTGCTGCAAAAACCGGCGCGAGTCCAGCAACGGTAGAAGCAGCTGCTCGTGCAAAGGACCTTATCATAATCGCCATTCCGCAAAAGGCAATGTTAAAGCTACCGGTTGAAATTTTGTCGGTTTCGGAAGCTGTTATTGTGGATGCCGGAAATTACTATCCTTCCCGCGACGGAAAAATTACAGATATCAAAAACGGATTGACGGACAGTGAATGGACAGCGAAAGTGATCGGGCACGCTGTGGTTAAAGCTTTTAATAATATTGTCGCACCAAGTTTAGCCGACAAAGCTGTTCCAGCGGAAAGTTCCAATAGAGTTGCATTATCTGTGGCTGGCAATGATCAGGACCAAAAACAAATTGTGATGCAACTTGTTGATGAAATCGGCTTCGACGCCATAGACGGAGGTTTGCTTTCTGAATCGTGGAGACAACAACCCGGAGAACCTGCCTATTGCCAAGATTTGGATAGAGAAAAGTTGAAAGCGGCATTACAACAATCTGATATCAGTAAACGTGCTGAAAACCTTGCTGTGGCTGATGAAATTGCCAAGCCATATTTGTGAAAATGAAAATTATAATCAAGATTTAACTGCAATTTTGTTAAAGTTTGGTTTACCTCAATTTCGATATCTTACAACAATAGAATTTAAAAATAGTTGTGCACTCCCGGAATATATTCCAGATCAGATGTCAGCTCCCCAAATTAATACTACGTAATCTTGGGAAGCCGACATTTAACCTCAAATTTAAACTTTTTACCGATAGATAGGCCCCCTTAGAATGATAGAGCGAGGGAGAGGTGCCCTATTTTTATCGCCTAGTTGTTTTTAGGATCCATTTTTGCTTACAATTCACGTAATTGAACGGAATTCTTTAATTTTGGCTGTAGCTATTTAGGAGAAGATTATAATATTATCTCTTCAGCGAAGGAACGTTTTGGATAAATTTAGAAATAGGGACGAGCAATGATATTGAAAGAAAGCACCGGCTATAACTACCTCAAATACCTGCTTACCGTGGTCTTTTCAGCGTTGCTGATTATGGGGTATGCACAGGAAACTCAAGTTGTGGATTCCATTGATGTCGTACGTGATTACCGACCTATATTGGCCGATGCCGTAAAGGCCCGTCGGAGTCCAGATATGCGTATCAACAGAGAAGCGATCGAGAATGAGCTACAACAGGTGGCCGCTGCCACATATTTTTCACTAAACGGTTTCAAACAAGCCTACAATGATGAACTTCTTAACCGGAATCCCAATGCTTCACGCGACAATATCGACAATTACCGAATTAGTTATCTAGCTTACCGTGCAGGGGAGTACCCAAGAGCGACCTCTATTTTGGAAAATTTGGAAAAATCGGATGCCTATTATCAGGGCGCTATAATTACTTTGGGCAATATTGCTATAGAGACCGGCGATAAACAACGTGCTCGAAATGCTTTTCTCAAAGCGACGAAAATGGATCTCGATCCGGAATTGAAAATAATTGCGTTGTATAACTACGCCAAAGTCTTATATGAACTAGACTCCGCCCAAGTTGGCTTAGAAATACTTCAAGACTATATCGCAAAGAAACATGTGGATATTAATCGTGATGGTAAGAAACAGGAGAGTGCGGAAACATTATCCATAGATGTTTTGTTGGGTACGAGTAATTTTCATGCGGGAGTAAGTATGCTAGAATCGTTAAACAAACGGAGCCGCGAAACTGATGTAACCTATCAAAAAGCGACGTATTATCGTGCTTTGGAGTTCTATAATGAGCGTGCTTTCGAAAATAGCATATCCATGTTCATGAGATCTGAAAAATTTCCGATCGATCCAGAAATGGCAGCTTTGGCCACGTATTGGAAAGCAGAGGCGATGTATGAAGTACGCAAATACAAGGAGGCGGTGGAAAACTTTTTCCGATTTCTCCAGATGCCCGCTGCAAGAAATACCGATGTATACAGTTATGCGCACTATGGCCTGGCTTATGCCGCTTTTCGCAACAACAGCTTTAGTTTGGCTGCTGATTATTTTGAACGCTTTTTGGCTACCGATGGAAGTTCGATAGAGGAAAATGTACGGCATGACGTGATCGCACGTTTAGGTGACTCGTATTTGTCCTTGCGCAATTATGGCCGGGCCAACCAATACTTTGATCAGTTGATCAACAGTAAAGCTCATAATCAAGACTACGCGTTGTTTCAGCGCGGTATTATGTTTGGATTGCAGGACGACAATGAAACCAAGATCAGCACGCTGCAGTCTGTTGTGGAGCAATTCCCCGGTTCGAACTATGCGGATGACGTGGCCTTTGAGGTCCCATACACGTATTTCACAATGGGAGATTACGATACCGCCATCGAAGGGCTACAGAAGATGGTCAAAAAATACCCCCGAAGCAGCTATGTACCTCGGGCGTTGATTACCATCGGGCTTGTCCAATACAACAAAGGTGAGACCGAAGAAGCGAAGGCTTCCTTCCGGAAGGTAGTGGAACAACATGCAACAACAGATGAAGCGAGACAAGCATTGCGTTCCATTGAAAACATTTACCTGGATCAAGGAGATGCATCCGGTTATATTCATTACGCGACCAACGCCGATGTCAGTGATCTGAGTGCCGCCGATCAGGATAACTTCACTTTCCAGGTAGCCTACTCTCTATTTAACAAGGGAGCATATGAAGGGGCTGTGGAAGCGATCAATGCATACTTTGATAAATTTCCGAAACCCATAAAGGAAAAACATGCTCGTTATATTCGCGGGGTGAGTTTATACCGGACCGGACATCCAAAAGAAGCGCTACACGACTTAAATATCATCCTGAACGATTGGACGAGCAAGTATACTGAAAGCACCTTGCTAACGGTAGCTGCATTATATCTAGAGTTGGAGAAATACAACGAGGCCATCGTGCATCTCAAAAAACTGGAGCTTAATTCAGAATTTAAAGAAAACTATAACTATGCAGTAACTAACCTGATGATTTGTTATTTCCAAATCGGTGACTTGGAGCAGGTGGCCAAGTATGTGACGTTGATAAAGAACTACAACCGGTCATCTGAGGAAGACATTGCCAAAGCTCACTTGTACAGTGGGCGAGCCATGCTACAGGAAGGAAATGTGTCTTCAGCCTCGAAGGAACTCAATCTGGCGGCGCTCAAGAGCCAAACGGCAGTCGGTGCAGAGGCACGGTACCGCACCGGGCAACTGCAGTATGAAAACAAGGAATACGACAAAGCACAGGAAACAGCCTTTGATGTGATCAACAATATGGGGGCGCATGATTACTGGGTGGCCAAGAGCTTCCTCCTGCTTGCAGATACCTATGCTGTCAAAGGCAATAAACTCCAGGCAAAGAGTACGTTGGAAAGTGTGATTGCTAATTATGAAGATGATGATGATGTCATTCCTTTAGCAAAAGAACGGTTAAAGAAATTGAACATTAAGTAGATTTATATAACGATACAGATTCGAGCGCGACTTATGTTATAAGTTTTGTGCAACATCTTTATCTTTATAGGAACAATTATACTGGTAGTCTCCTGTTTTTAGTTCCATTATCAATTTCAATCCTTCTAAAAATGAAGGCGATGTATATAATTTTAAGCCGTATTTGCCTACATTTGTTTCCATTACACAGTTATTAATGCTATGTTTATAAATATGTCAAATTTGGATGCAACTTTCCAGAATCGAGTTAGCTCGATTAGTATTGGGTACGAGTTTGGAGCTCGCTAGTTGTTTTTTATTAAGAATTCGCGGTTTTGGTGGGGATTTTTTTTGACATATGTTTTAGCCCGTTTTGCATTATAACATGCCGTATCGTCGGATTCATTCATACACGATGAGGATATAAATAGAGGTGTTTTTATTAAAATAGTAGAATCAACAGCTAAAATAGAAGGTATGGAGGGTTGCTTCACTTTTGTAAAAACAAAAAAAGGATTTCAAATCATAATAAATCAAATGGTCGAATATTGGAAAAAATTTCAAAGTAGCAATCCCGAATATCGTAATATCAAGCAACCGCAATCATTCTATTTTTGCGATAACAAAGAAGATGCTGATGCATGTGTTGAATTGGTTGTTCAGAAAATAAAGCGAGCTACTTCTCCATCTGTCTGGTGGTTTGAAAAAAATAATGAAGAACTTCCACGAGTAGGAGATATAGCAATTGTAACAAATTGGGAGGGAGAACCTAGAGCAATCATTAAAACAACAAAAGTTGAAATAGTAAAATTCAAGAATATTACACCTGAATACGCTTACACAGAAGGAGAGGGAGATAAAAGTTTAGATTATTGGAAAAAAGTACATTTGGATTATTATAAACGTGAAATGGAAGAACTGGGAGAATATCCGAATGAAGAGATGGAAATTGTTTGTGAATATTTTGAAACGATCTGGTAATATCAACTGGTGAGTTTGTTTTGAAGATCCGCAGAGGAGCAAGTCTGTTTAACATAACAAGAATGCCCGGTACGTTATAAAAATAGGAAGTAGGATGTGTTTTTCAGGGCCTTTACAAAGCGTTTGCGAATGATCTTGAGTTGATTGTATATGGTATGGGGTGAGGTGGAAAGCGTATTCGCTATCTCGGATACGGTTTTATTGCTTTCATAGCGCAACGCATAGACCTGTTTCATACGGGGAGGCAGATCGGAGATTGCCAGATCCAGTAACGATTCCAATTCCTCATTGTGCGCTTGCCTGAATGCCAGTGACAACTCATCGAGATCTGCAATTTCTTCAGACAGGTTATCCCAGATGGTTACGAAATGCGGTTGGTGTTTGTTCTTTCGATAATAATTCAATACCCTGTTGATGGCCATTCCATGTAGGTAGGGATAGATTTCTCCCTGGGGCTGGAGGATCTCCCGTTTTTCCCAAAGCGATAAGAAGATGTCATGGATGAGGTCGGCCACCACCGATTGATCATTAATGCGTTTGCTGATTTCTTTGTACAATCGACGGACATAACGTTGGTACATGTGGTCAAATGCATGCGTTTCCCCTCGCTTTAAAGAATCCCAGAGTTCCTTGTCTGTCGTTTGTACCACTTCGCTGCCGAATTGCATATTATACTATCAATTGCTTAGGTTGGAGTTCCTAACAGCCAAAGTTAGGGACTTCGGTCTATAGAAATTGTTATGTTTGTGTTAATCCTGTGTGAAGGGGGACATGAGACTGAAGAAGCCGTGGATGACAAAAACCAGTAACATGCAACCCAACGCGCCCCAGTTTTGCTGAGCTTTGCAAGGCAACGTTTGATGGTTGCGCGGAAAATGCCTGATAACGGCTTCAACTGTGGTGTGGCGAGTTGTTTAATACAAAACCCGAAGACTGTCGGCTTCGGGTTTTGCACCTAGTATATTAGCCGATGTTGCTACTACAAGCGTAGAGCAGCGAAAATCAGCGATTACATTCCAGTATTTTTAAGATCGAGGACGATAAAATTATTGGCTTCCCTACTTGCTAATAAAAGCATATCCCCATCTATCGCTATCCCGTATACCCTACGCAGCAGGGGATCTTGGAAGTAGCGGGCCACGCTTGGGTTGTCTGGTTTGGAAATATCTATTATCGCTACAGAGTGATTGGAAGAGTTCAAAACAAACGCCTTTTTCTTCCAAATGGCAATCCTGCCCGGTCCCTGCATATCCGTGTCGCTGATATGTGAACGTGCCTTGGGGTGCAATGGGTCGGAAATGTCAAATGACCAGAAGGTACTGGCATTATATGCTACCACAAAAAGATGGTTTCCATCTATAGCGAGCGCGCAAGTGCCTCGTAGCAACACGGGGTCATACACCCGATCCGTGATGACAGGATTGTGTTTGTCCCGGATATCTACCGTGATGAGCGATGAGCCGGGGCCGTAGCCCGCCAAATAAAGCACATTTCCTTTGGTCAGTGCGGCAAAAGCCCCGTCTCCCGTGTGGAATGAACTTAGAATGGCCGGTTTCGCCGGATTATGGATATCCAATATGTAAACCTTGCTTTCCGAGCTATGGGTTACGTAGGCATAGTCCCCATCGATCCATATCTTCCTAAGACGCGTATAATTTGACTGGTAGTGCTCCAAAAAACTACCTTCACCGCCTACCGTGATGGCCGATAGTTTTACGGGATGATACGGGTCGGAGATGTCATAGGTGCTTATCCGGCAGTTGGTCATCGATAGCACATACAGGTAATGGTCCTTGATGGCGACACTAAAAGCATCAAGAATATCCTGATCCCGTAAGCTGTGGGCCAATACGGGGGTATCCGGATTCCGGTAGTCGATAATGGCTACATTGTTTCCATCCCGGCAGGGGATGTACGCAAATTTGTTATGGATCACGATGTCCTCGGGCTCATTGATTTCTTTCACATGGCTAACCATGCCCAGGGTAGCTTGCTGTAAGGGGATTTTATGCTTGGCGGCTATTTCTTCCTGTACACCCTGTACCTGTTGGAGGGTATGATGAAGAAAGTCTTTAGCAAAGGACGAACGCAGTACAAAACCTTTGTTGGTGGCAGACAAGGTAATGACCGAGTCTGTCGTCTCTACCCGTATACCGTGATCCAGCCAATCTCCTTCGACCGTGGGCAGGGCGCCGAGGTTCCACCAGCTGCGACCATAGTTTAAGGTGAGGTACACGTTTTTTTCGCTGGTATAGGTGCCATAATACGCAGCACCGTATCCGATATTGACGAAGTCATCTGCCGCGCCATCTAATTGACCGGATTTCTCCCATGTGTATCCGAGGTTGCTGCTGCGGTAGATGTAGCCGTCTTGGTCGGCCTGCAGCAAGCGAGCCATCCCCAAGTATTCCGTGGCGAACAATGCCGCGTCAGTCAGTTTTTCCAACCTGTTCCAGGTCATGCCATCGTCTATGCTCTTGTACACGGTACCATCCCATCCATTGACGACGATGCCATTCCCTACTTTTTCCAGTCTGTACAACGCGTTCTTGGACACAGCCCCCAGATCTGTCCAGGTGTCGCCCTTGTCCGTGGAACGGTAGATATGGCCGCCGTCCGAATTGGTGTCGGTGACCAGCAGTGTGCCGTGGGCCGTGTACATGATCGCATAGGCGGCCGCGTAGTTTTCCGTATTTTTATTGGTCGTCAGCTGTTTCAATAGCTTCCAAGATTGCCCACCATCCAGGGTTCTGTATACCTCTGCCTGACTCGTCAAGATATAAAACGCTTGTTTGTCGCCCGTTTCGGCAATGCAGGTGATGTCGTTTTCGGTCGGCTTGGCTAGAAAACGCCAATGTTGCCCTTGGTCGTCACTGATGTAAAGCTTGCCTTTTTGTGCACCTCGGGTAGCTAAGGCGATCGTGTGTTCATCCAGTTGCCGTATCGCGTCGATCCTTCCGCCCGGCACCACCTCCTGTACAGACCAATTTGTGAAGTGGGGCAAGACGCTGTTGGCAATGGACAGACTGTCCATTGCAGTCTGTCCGTAAGTGATCATCAACCAGCAAGTGCCGATGATGCTCAATCCTATTTTTCTCATATTCATCATGCTAATTTTTATTTTTGCCACCACATTTTACTGTTCATGTTGTCTCCTCCCATACGCTGCGAGGCTTCCTGGTACTGTTGTTGGTTGAGTGATTGTTCCGATATCGGGTAGGGCAATCTGGATGGTATTTTCCCATCGTTGACATTGGTGGGTCCGGGTACCAGGCGGGGATGGCCAGTCCTTCTGTATTCACACCATGCTTCGATACCGGTAAAGAACAGGCTAAAGTACTTCTGCAGGTAGATCTTTTCCAATCCTCCGTCATAAGCGACGCTCGGATGCGCCAGATAGTCCGTCTCAAATGGGGCGCCCCAATAGTCGAATGAGCTTTTGATACCCTCGTCATAGGACTGTTTGGCGTCTCCGGTATAAAAGCCCCTGGCAGCAGCTTCGGCCTTCAGGAAAAATACTTCTGCACAAGTCATCCAGATGGCCGGCTCATCATCTGTCTGGAAGCGCGTCCCTAGATAGGATTGAAAATTATATCCGCCGTTGTAGTTTGCAGATTCGGTAACGGGGAGCGCATTGGGTAGGCCTACGTATACCGGGAAGGCCGTATTAGCCGATGCGTTGGTTGGCCGTGCAAATTGGAAAAGTCTGGTATCACCAAATTTAGTCAATGAATCCACGACAAACGCACTTACCGACTTGTACTTAAAGTCAAAATCACGGACAAAGCTCGGTGCGAGCGGGAATACGTCGGGAAAGCTGCCCGAGTAGCGGTAGATGAAGTTGTCTCCATTACCTTCCATGACGGGGTACTGCGCCGGATCAGATAAAATAAGGCCGATCAGCTCGCTGGATTTTGACGTTTGTTTCTCCACAGTTCGCATAAGCATACGGAGAAGTAGACTATTGCCAAATTTTTTCCATTTCATCATGTCGCCGCCGTAGATGAGGTCTCCCCCGAAATCCAGTGTCGCATTGACATCGATGAGTTGCGTATATTGCAGTATCTCTTCGATCAGTCCGAGGTAAATGTCTTCCTGCGAATCATACTTCGGGGTGAAGGTATTATCGGTAGCCGCTTTACCCGCCTCGGTGTAAGGTACATGGCCAAAGGTATCGGTAATCATCGATAGGATGAAGACCCTGATCAAGCCTGAAATTGCCCGGTAGTTGCTGTGTCCCGTGCCGTTCTCGACCATCCTGTTGATGTCATTGAGATCCCGCAGTCTGTTGTATAGGTTCCAAAGCTGATTTGAATTAGATGGTTGTAACTTGAATCGCTGTACCTCTGTGAATGTATTGTTCATACAAGTGTATTGGATCAACTCGTTGTTGATTTCAAAAGCGCTGTGGGTAAGCGTGTTCGAGATGCTGTACATGACTTGCGGTAATACGACACCCGGGTTGACCTTTGACGGGACATTGGGGTTTGTATTGTCAATTTTTTGGCACCCCCCGGTGAATAAGAGGATGATCCCGCATATAAAGGCTATTTTAATGTTCATGTCTTTTTTTTTAGAGTGCTATTTTGATGTCCAGTCCGAAACTCCGTGTCGATGGGATCTGTGCGTTTTCTACGCCAGGTACAATCGTGCCACCGGATACGAATGAGGTTTCGGGATCGATATGGGGAGCTTTCGAAAATAAAAGCAAGTTTCTGCCTACTAGGTTCAGTTGCACCGATTTGAATGGTGTTTTTTTGACTACTTCGGTAGGCAGTGTGTAGCCAAGCGTCAATTCACGCAATTTGATGAAGGAAGCGTCGAATGAATTGGATTCCACATTGGGCCGCCGATAATAGCCCCGGTAGTAGGTATAGGCTGATACCCGCTCGGTATTGGGCGAGTACGTGCCATCGCTATTAAGGACGACGCCGTCTCCAACGATGCCTTCCTCGCGGCCCGGTAGCGTATTAGATAAACTGCCTGCTTCCGTTCCCGTTACGTGGGTAAAAGAATAGATCGTACCACCCAATCGTCCGTCAAACAGAAAGCCCAAAGACCAGGTTTTGTAGGCTAGATTATTCTTTATGCCGGCAATAAGGTCGGGATTATAATTTCCGATCTTCATCGTGTTGCTGGTGAATACGGGTACACCTCCCCGGTATATGATCTGGCCTGCTTCATTGCGCTGAAGCCCGATGCCATAGATGTCACCCATCCTGCCACCAACGCGAGCTTCCACGGTAGCACCCTGAGCAGACGCCATGATATAACTTTCCACGCCATCGGCAAGTTCAATTACTTTGCTTCGGTTTGAGGAGGCAGTCAGGGTAATGTCCCAAATGAGCTTGTTTTTGACGGGGGTCACGGTCATCAACGCTTCCCACCCGCGGTTGTTTATCTTCCCGGCATTCATGATCTTGTCCGTATACCCAGTGCTGACGGATAGCGGACTGCGCAAGATTTGGTTTTTACTTTGTGAGGTATACCAGGTAAAATCCACATGCAGCCTGTTGGCAAACATCCTGAATTCGGTGCCCACCTCAAAAGAAGAGGTTATTTCGGGTTTGAGATTGGTATTGGGCATGGTTGCCGGGAGGCCTACCGCACCAGGCAGCGTGCTGTATTCGTAATAGGCAGCCGTCTGGTAGGGGTCGGTATCACTGCCTACCTGGGCAAATGAACTCCTTAGTTTCCAGAAGTTCATCCATCGGGATTCGATGCCCAGCATATCCGACAGTATACCACTTGCCGATATCGACGGATAGAAATAGGAGTTGTTTCCTGCAGGCAGTGTGCTCGACCAGTCGTTTCGTCCGGTCAACTGCACGAATATCTGGTTTTTATAGTCCAGGTCGGCAAAGGCATACAAGCTGTTGATATTTTTTACTGTGTTTGCCTCGCTTAATGCAGGCCTGTTGCTGGCATTGCCCAAGTTGTATACACCCGGTATGATCAGGCCATTGGCTGTCGCCGTATTTTGCCCGGTGTTGATCTGAAGATTGTTTCCCCCGGCATTAGCAGACCAATTGAATCCTCCTATTTCGTTGCCTTGGTACGTGAGTAAGAAATCCGAATTGCGCTCAAAGTACATCAGGTCTTGCCGACGGTACAACCCTTTAGTATTGACTGCCGAACTGAAGGGGCGCTGGGAGCTACGCATTTCGCCGGAGTAGTCGATGCCGGTACGAACCATCGCTTTGAGCTGCGGTAGGATTTGGTAATCTACGGCTGCGTTGCCAAAAAGGCGATTGCGTTTCATCCCGTTTAACTGTTCATACATCGTGAAGTACGGATTGTCTCCCCAGGTGAAGTAGTAGTCTTGCTTCACGTCTTCTTGTCCCGGTATCCAATAGTTCCTAAACCAATTGATATCCGCATTTCGCTCAAACCAAATAAAATTGTAAGTGGGCGATGACCCGCCATATCCGACGATAGGCAAATTGTCGCTATGGCTATTGATGTAGTTCATGTTTGCCTTTACCGACACCTTGGAAGAGATGTTGACATTGGAGTTCAAATTAAATTGGTTACGTTTTAGCTCGGTATTGGGCATGATCCCCGTTTGGTCGTAGTTGTTGTAAGAGGCACGAAAGTGACCCAACTCTCCCGATTTGGATACCGATACGCTATTGATAAGCGTCCGGCCCAGTTGGTAGAAATCCCGCACGTTATTCGGCCGGGCTTGCCAAGGGATCGGAGTCCTATTGCCGTTCTCATCCATAGGTGAGCCAAACTGGATGAAGTGCTGCCCGTCGAAGGGGGCACCCCAGTTATGTCCTGAATTGCTGGTATTGGGCCCGTCCGGTCCATCTCCATAGGAATAATAATCCAGCCCGCTACCGGTTCCGCCGCCATAGCTATTTTGGAAGTCTGGAAGTTTGAGCACTTGATCGAATGCCGTATTAGAATTAACGCTTACACCCATGGCTTTCGAAGAGGATGCGCTTTTTGTTGTGATGATGATTGCGCCATTTGCAGCCCTGGATCCATATAATGCAGCTGCATTAGCTCCCTTGAGTACGCTAATCGATTCGATATCGTCGGGATTGATTTCGGCGCCTCCGCTTCCATAGTCCACCGAGAGATCACTGCTACTGCCGGTGCCGATGTTGTTGTTTATTGGTACACCATCAACGACTACCAACGCCGTGTTTCTGTTAATATTCAGCGAGGATTCGCCACGCAATACAATGCGTGATGAACTGGCCATACCGCCCGATGTCATAGTCATATTCATACCAGCTACCTTTCCCTGCAGTGCCGTCAATGCATTTCCACTTTTTGCTGTGTTTATGTCTTCCCCTTTAATCTCTTGGATCGATGTGCCTATCCGTCGCTTTTTGCTCGTCAGTCCCAACGATGTGACGACTACCTCTTCCAAGGCGTCCATTGTGTTTTTGAGGGTAACATCGACTACCTTGCGTTGATCGCTGCCTGTAACCTTCACGCGGTCGATTTGTTGGATTTCGTACGAAATGTAACTGACACGGATGGTGTATGTACCTGGAGCCACCAGTATTTCGTATTCGCCACGACGGTCAGACTGCACGGTTTTTTTTGTCTCCAACACCGTGATGGTAGCCCCCTCCAATGGGGTTCCTTTTTCATCGGCGATCTTTCCGGATATACGTGCCGTTTGTTTTGGAGGCGTTACTGCCGTTACAGTTTTATGATGCCGTTTGCTGTTATCTTTTTTAATGGTTACGATTTTGTTTGAAATTGTGTAGGTGTACGGCAATCCATGGAAGCATCGAGTCAATACTTGGTTGATATCTGCATTCTCGATATCCAGGCTGATTACCTTGGCATCGGCAAATAAATTTGCATCGTAGAAGAAATCATAGTTTGCTTGGCGGCGCACATCCTCGAGAATCTCCTGTATGGATACGTTGTTTTTCTTGATAGACAGGTGTTGCCCATATGTCGCGGCACTCACATGTATCAGGCAAAACAAGGTCAATAGCATCGTTATTTTCATAACACGCATGATTTGATAAAAATTCATATTTTTGTTATCGTTAAAAGATTGAAATATTGATTGAACAGTGTTTTAGTAAACTTTTGACACAGTGGCAGGGGGTGCTCTAACATCCTCTGCTTTTTTAATAAAGTCTACTCATTTGGGTTATCTTTCGTTTTATTACCTCACCGTTATCCTCCTTTCTTTTACTTCCAATTCCACTTTGTCCGTAGATGCGATCATTTGGATGATGGCCGAAAGGGGCTTTTCGCGGGATACCATGCCGTTGAATCGTATTTTACCCAAGTGTTCTGGGCAGACGATATCCACATCATACCAACGCATCACTTCCTGAAGGATGTCGGCCAACGGTTCATTACGGAATATGAAGTCGCCGTTTTTCCACGCCACGTTTCGGGTTACATCGGTCTTCACGACCTGGATTTTGTCTGCAACCTGCGCTTGCATATTGGGGCTTAAGAATTTGTATTCCCCCGTCGCGCGGTATATTACCTTTACTTTGCCTTCTACCAATGTCGTTCGCTCGGTAGGGTAGCTGGTGTAGCTATTTACGTTAAATTGAGTACCCAGTACCTGTATGGTCTGTTTGTCTGTTTCCACTAAGAATGGCACCGGTTCTTTTTCTCCATCAGACTGTTTGATGGAAGACTTGGCAATCTCAAAATAGACCTCACCGGTCATCCTCACCCGGCGCTCGTGTTTACTGAAAACCAATGGGTAGGAGAGAGAAGAAGCAGCATTTAGCCAGGCTTTGGATCCATCTGGTAGGATAATTTGATAACTCCCGCCCCTAGGCGTAGTTAAGGTGTTGGTCGCATATCGAGCAGTGCGCTCAGGAGCTTCGGTCACATACACAAGCATACCCTGTCCATTTTTTGATATCGCGATACCATCCTGTTTGGATATCAATCCCTCCTGTTGGTCATTCAGTTCAATGCTGGTCCCATCGGCCAGTGTTAGAATTGCCTTGTCGCCTCCCGGCAGAATGTCGTTGCTGGTTACCCTGTCAGTGTGTTCGGAGGACCTTCTGCTGTGCTGGTATACGACAGCAACGGAGACCAATAGGAAAACCAATGAAGCGGCAGCAACCCTATACCGGCGTGCCAAGGTTTTCAACAATGCTGGTTTTGCCTGTGCTGACGCATTGAATCGAGGCGAACGCTTTATTTTAGCCAGCATGTTTTCTATCGTCTGCTGATCGGGTTCCTCCCCCGGTTGGCCTCTTGCAATTTCTTCAAACCAAGTCTCCAAACTTTGGATTTCTTCTGGGGTACATTTATTGCTGTGATACTTGTTTAGTATATCCGATAGTTTCTTTTCCATATGCATCGAAGACACGATTTGTCGTCCTCTATGAGTATAGTAACCCAAATGAAAGATTTTGCTATTCCAATTATCAGATATAATGATTTGTTAATCTGATTAATAATTTATTAACATAAAAACACCCGATGCGTTATAAAAATAGGAGATGTTATTAGGGCTTCCAAACAGCTATCTTATGCCGAGTATGGACAGTGATCTGATGGTCGAGACCCACCAGCATTCGAATCTCAAGAACGGATTGTATACCACTTATAGTTGATCCATCTTTAGATTCGTATTGGTATCATTATCTGTATATTTACGCCAGTTGTTAACGATATTTTTACCAGAAACATAAAACTTTTGGAGTAGATACGAGTTTAGATAGTAATCTACCTTTCAACTATGCGAAAAAATATATACCAAAATATCAACAACAATACAAAGAATGATTTAGAACCTAAAGTGCTCCCTAGCGAAACGCAACATAAATCTTTCTGTTTTGCGACTTTTAGCCAGATGGATTTTTTTTTACAAGATGCGCGAATGTTATTGAATAACGGATTTGTTGTGGTACTTTTTGGAGCTGTGAAAGAAAATACGCCATACAACAAAAGTATGTTGTTATTTTTTAATCAGAATGACTCAAGGCTAGAAGGATGTAAAGATATCATAGACCATGGTCAATATTTTTCATTCCATCCGGTGCTATTCAAAGGTAACAATCTAAAAAGCCGATTTAAACGTTTTGGATTTCTCGATTATTCGACAACGGAATCATTGTTGTTGAAAGACGAAGAACAGGATATAGTAAAAGCTCTAATCCATTTAATTGCTGAAGAGTCAAAAAATGATGCCGACGGCATGAGTGCCGATATTTTATTTTCCTATGTCGAATTGCTTCTACAGCATATGAATAGGTTTTATCAACGCTGGTTCAATGACAGGTTAGAGGAGATCCGTGCAATAGATCGCGAATATCAGGAGTTACTAATCCACACCTTTAAACCAAATGAAAAAAACACCGGTAGATTACCGAGTCTACCTGTTTTTGCTCGAAAACTTCAGCTAACAAGTTGCTATCTCAACGATATTTCCCAAATAGTTTCCGGCCAGACCGCACAGGAAAGAATTGAAGTTAAAGTCATCGATGTTGCGAAACAACTTTTAGCAAGTACAAACCTTTCTGTAGCAGAAATAGCAGAACGTTTAGGCTTTTCTCAGCCACAATCATTAAATCGGCTATTTAAAAAAAATACACAAATTACACCGCTGGAATATCGTATATCGATCACCTAGTTTCAGGTGTTTGCATTATAAATTTTATTCGACAAGTCTCAGAATGACAACTTTTCTAGCTTCCTTTTGACGCATTAATTATACTCGAATTGCGCCAAAAGTATTTACGGGGATCGGCTACGGAGCCGGAAGCTTGAAACGAAAAATCAGCGAATTCACGGGTATCTTTGATGAGCCGGAGTCTGCACTGTCGATCGTCAGCCAGATGAATATGCTCACGCGGATCCGGGAACTGGTTAACGCCAGGTCACAATTTATCATCGCTACGCACTCGCCGATCCTGCTGGCTTATCCCAATGCCGACATCTATCAGGTTACCGAAGATGGATTACAGCAGGTCGGCTATGAAGATACCGAGCAGTACAGGTTAACCAAGTACTTTATGAATAACTATAACCGGATGCTTCAGGAACTGGGGCTGCAGCTTGGCTCTTCGAGCCCAACGAAACCTAGTTATTAGCGGCCGTGTTGTTTGTCCACTTTTAATCAAGGTAATTGCATAAAACTTGCTCCAATAACTTTCAATGTGTCGTCAAAGCGTTTCCAAACTCTAAAATATCTAAATTTTCCTTCTAATGGTGCTCCCATCACTTTTCCTTTCGCTGTCATTGTAACGATTGAAAGTGCGGTGTCGCCCGTTATTTTAATGTCGTCAATTTCTGTTGAAGCGTCTTCAATAATCATTGTTTTCGTTTTATGCGAGTTCAAGTCCATTTCTTTAGTTACAATTTGTCCTGTCGGTGCAACTGCAAGCAAATCATCGTGCAATAGTTGGTCAAGAATGTCCACATTACTTACAAGTTGAGCCGAAAAAAGTTTGTTTTCCGCTTCAATGACATTTTCTCTGGTAATTTCTGTTTTGTCCATATTCTTATTTATTGTCGTTTGGGGGATTTGTGAGGGTGATTTTGTCAATCAAATCTCATCCCATTCAATTTGTATTTCTGTCTGTCAGTAAGTTAATTATCAGTGTAGTTATCACTTTTGGTTGTTCTTCTTGAGGAAAATGTCCACTTGTTTCAAGTCTGACTATCTCTGAATTTTTAAACCCTGAAACAAATTTATCTAAATAATGTGGTTTAATCACCAGGTCTTTCATTCCCCACATAAATAATGTCGGCTTAGTTGAAATGGTTTGTTTTTTGTTCCAAAGCTCCTGGAAGCAGTCTTGGTCCTTCATCAATGATTAAGCAAACGCTAACGCACCGTTTCGCTGTGTTGTCGGCAAACGGCTTGGTATATTGTTTTAGTAAACGATTTGAAAGTTTTTGTTCGCCAAATGATTTTGGCAAATAAACTTGGGTGAAAAATTGAGGTAACTTTTTCGGGATGTTGAATGGCAAAATTCAATCCGGTAGAGCCGCCAAAGTCGTGAACTATGAGCGTGATATTGTCTAATTGTTGTTCAAGCACAAATTTTTCAAGCGTTTTACTATGATTTCACGTTCTCCCTGCATCATATTAAAAAGGCGTGCGGCGAAACGTTGGTCGGTTCCCAAATAGAAACTGGCATAGGTTTCTAAACCTTTGAGCGTCTTTATTCAATGAGATTTCAAAATGAGTTTCCATACATCAGAATTAAAAAAATAGAGCTACCCCTAGGTAGCTCTTAGCGACTAACATTTTTACAGATTATTTGATCTCAATTTGACGGCGTATTGTCTTCGCTTCTTCTCTTTTTGGGATAAGGATAGCTAATATACCATCATTATAAGTCGCCTGTATGCCGTTTTCATCGGCGCTTTCTGGCAAGGTAAAAGAGCGCACAAAAGAACTGTAGCTATACTCGCGCTTGGTAAAATTCCCACGTTCCTCTCTGTCTTCATTACGTTTTTCTGCAGAAATGCTTAGTAAATTCCTTTCCAGATTGAGTTGGAAATCTTCTTTTTTTAGACCCGGAGCGGCCATTTCCACAAGGTAATGGTCTGCTGTTTCACTGATATTTGCAGCGGGCACCCGTGTTACCATGCGGTCTGAAAAAAAGGTGTCATTAAAGATGGAATCCAAAACATCATTAAAGCCTGGCATTAATGCGTTGTTCTTTTTCTCGGGATTAAATTTAACTAATGTCATAGTGTTTCCTCCTAAAATTTGATGAATAAACTTTTAATATTAATTAAACCAATGAACATATGCTCGTTAATTGCACAGCAACAGGCATGCCAGAGCAAATACACGGCCCGTGAAGGGACAAAATTTCACTTTCGCTGAAAATTTTACAGTTGGAAGCTGTCAAAAGTTCAATATCGGTATTGCGGATAGTCAGGCCTTGGATGAATTTATCTTTATAGGCGCAATTATACTGGTACCAGACCGAGCAATATAGGTCCTCTTCGGAGTGTTACCTAGTGGCAAAAAGAAAGGGCGCGGGACAAAGTCCACGCGCCAGCGATTTGCACAAACCATAGTAATCGGAGCATTATCTTATCTCTATTTCAACAGGAATGTAACGGGAACATGTTACTGCTAAAAGCAAAAACATGGCAAAATGTGAATTTTTTCTGCAATGTCGTTATCGGCTTCGTCTAATGGATTAATTTCTCCATCGAGGTCAAAAATATTTTGATGCTCCTTTTCTGAGAACAAAGAACGTTTTTTATCGAGTTGTTCAAATAGATATGGCAAAGAGAAATTTTCAGATAGGAGATCCAGATCATATATATCTTTCTGGGTAGCGCGATTCGAGGCCGACATCATTTTGAATAGCGCAATATCAAGTTCGGATACCAATTTAATACCATCTATTTCTTCAATATCAGCGATCATTTTCATGTTATGAAGAACCTCCACCTTGATGGTTTCTGATTTCCCTTACGAATTTGTAATTTTAAAATTTTATACTTTCATATACTTACAGTATAGTTATTTAATGTTTTTTAAATATCATATTGTTTTTCTTTATATTTTTCGTATTTTTGATACTGTGAGTATTAAAAATTCGTCAAAAATAAATTTACTTCTGCATTCACAGCCTTATGGGACTATCTTCACCAGCGTATGGCTCATACGTAACGGATATAGCTATGCGCTACAGCAACGCTATCGGGAAAACGGGTGGCTGGAGTCGGTAGGTAATGGAGCCGTCAAACGTATTGGCGATCAAGTGTCGGTAGAAGGTGCAGTCTATACGCTGCAAAACCAGCTAGGGCTATCGGTACACATCGGGGGAAAGTCAGCAATCGCGCTTTTGGGAAGGTCGCACTATCTACAGATGGGTATCAGCGAGTTGATATTATTCGGGATGCAGGATGAGAGGCTTCCAAAGTGGTTTAGCGAGTTTGATTGGGGAGTAAAGATCGATTACCGTGCATCGGGCTTTTTGCCGAAGGATATGGGAATGGAGGATTTTTCCAAAGGAAATTTCACGATAAAAATATCGGGACTTGCCCGGGCACTACTGGAATGTCTATATGTTTCAGACGGCCACGATCTTGTCGAATGTTATGAACTGCTGGAAGGCATGAGCGGACTTAGACCAAAACTTGTACAGTCGCTACTGGAAAACTGCAGTTCGGTAAAGGTGAAGCGCCTATTCCTTTTTATGGCCGAAAAAGCTGGACATGCATGGCTAAAATATCTAAACTTGGAGGTAATCGACCTTGGCTCGGGAACCAGAAGTTTGGTAAAAAAAGGATCCTATGTACAAAAATATGATATCACCGTACCAAAAGAACTAATGGACAATGGAGAAAATATATAAAAGTCAGGTCAAGCTGTTATTAGATGTGCTTCCGCTGGTATCAAAAGAACAGTGCTTTGCGTTACACGGAGGAACTGCAATCAATCTGTTCATCAGGAATATGCCGCGACTGTCGGTAGATATTGATCTTACCTATCTCCCTATCGAGGATTGGGATACCTCCCTTGGAAATATCAACGCGGCATTGAAAAGGATAGGTGTAGATATCGAAAAAAGTATACCGGGAACCAAGGCTACTTTAAGGGAAGAAGCCTCTAAACTCGACATCGCTACAGCATCGGCAAGTATCAAGGTAGAGGTGAGCAAAATGGGTCGGGGAGCTTATGCTCCGCCAGAAGTCCGGGTGCTTTGTGAAAAGGCACAAGAAGAGTACAATGCCTTTTGCGAGATTGCCGTTGTTCCATTGGGTCAGTTATATGGTGGGAAGATCTGTGCCGCATTGGACCGTCAGCATCCTAGAGACCTTTTTGACGTTAAGTATCTGCTGGCCAACGAGGGATTTACCGAAGAGATCAAGACGGGATTCATATTCTGTCTGCTGGGAGCAAAAAGACCGATATCGGAATTGCTCGCTCCAAATTTCATCGATCAAAAATCCGCATTGGAAAAGCAATTTCTAGGGATGACGGAAGAAGGGTTCAGCTATGAGGACTATGAATCGGTAAAGGCCCAGCTTGTGAAACAAATAACCGCTGTACTTGATGACAGCGATAGAGATTTCCTTCTCGCATTCAAGGATACATCTCCAATCTGGGATCGGTATCCATTTGGTGAATTTCCATCGATAAAAAGAAAGGTTCAGCTATTGTTAGATCTGAAGGGGAAAAAACCTGAAAAACATACAACTCTTTTAAAAAAACTCAGTGATGTATTGGGCAGGTAAGACTGAAAACTAAGCGCACAGCATCAAAAGATCTGCTAATTTCAATTTGTCTCATAATCACGAAATTGTTTTAGGAAGCGTAGACGAAAGTAGAAGGGGAGAGAAGGCCCTTCTTTTTATTTTGGTTGCCACATTAAGTTCAACATAGCTAAGTCAGCAAATAATTACTATTTCAATCAAAAAATATGTTGTCCCAATTATTGTCAGTAACGGGTAGTGCTTAATTAGTAGTCCGACTGTCAGCACGCAATAAACCAAGTTTGCAATACCAATGAGTCTAATGAACGGTGTCCAACGCCCTTTTAAAAATAAAAAACAAGCGGAGGAATAAATACAAAACCAAATTACTATTACAGAAAGGTAAGTCAATACTGTTTTAGGCATTCCAAAATATTCGTTAAACAGTCGCATTATTACAAACAGGAAAAATGCTGTCAAAATTGCTCCTAAACTGTCTGTAAGGAAAAGCGTCTTTGGTTTTTCTGATGAATGATTTATTAGATTGTTTATGATTTTATTCATTCAAAATGTTATTATAATTGTTAGGTCTATTGGTCGTGTAGAGTCGTCTAACATTGCCGGTAACTACTTCTCTCACGCAATTCGTTCTACTCCATAGATCTCGGCTTTCGGCCTTCGGTTCGCCAAACACTCTCAATATCTGCATCGTGTAAAAAAGTACCAGTAAATGTAATAAAAACTTGTGATATAGCACGATGCGGCTTTTGCATATACCAGTAGAATAGTGTTATGCAGGTTCTCGGTTTTTGTAGAATGGGATATTAATATTTCGGGTGAAGAACATGATAAAGGTTTTCAATTCGATGAAGATGTATTGACAGGGTTCAATTTCGGTGTAACGTACAGTTCTAAGTATTCCTGCTTAGGCTATACATCGATCTTCAAATCTAACTCGCTCTTGTCGCTCTTGTTCAAAGTATTATTGCTGAAGGCGTCTATGTAAGTTGAACTAACAGATTAAGTTATAACGAATTTATCAAATTCGCTCCCGATATTCCTTTGGTGTTACGCCAAGCAATTTTTTCACATAGCGGGTAAAGAACGAACGGCTCGAAAAATCCATTTCATCGGCTATTTCGGAGATATTAAGGTTCTTATTTTGCAATAGTATAATGATCCGCTCTTTTGAGTTACGCTGTATCCATTCAGATGCTGTTATTGCAGTATTGACCTTGCAAATATAATTAAGGTATTTAGGTGTAATATTCAGCTTATCACTGTAAAACCGGACTTCCCGCTGTGTCATGCAATGTTCCTGTACCAATTGTATAAACTGTTCGTACAAGGTTCCGCTTTGCAAACTTCTTTTTTTTCTGTCGAGCTCGTCTTCAAAAATGTGCCACATCTCCAAAAGAAAAAGTTGCATTTGGAGTTTAAGTGCTTCCTCATAAAACCGATGGTTGGTTTCCTGCGACATATCGTATAGCAACTTAAAATTTTTCAGGATTTTCTCTTTGTCTTTTTTATCCGGATGCAAGATGGGATATTCTTTAGAATGTATAATGCTGTCTATGCTCGTCGTGGCACTCGGTAAATTCATTGTCAATAAATTGCTTTCCACAAACAAAATTGTTGCTTTGAAATTCGCTGAAAAAGACAATTCCGAAACAATAAGACCTGCCAACCAAAAGATAAATTCTCCTTTCTTACTTTGATGTTGCTGACCATTGAAGGTAAATTTCACACTTCCACTTTGACAATAAATATGGGTATGAAACCGGCTTTGAAAATCTTTAGGAAACTGAGCCCTTGAAGCCGTTTTGTAGAGTATAACTTTTTGATTTTCTGCCATATCATTTTTGATTTGCTGCCATATCAAGTAAAAATAGAACAATTAATTGATAATAAGTAATATTTGACATTACTTGCGAAATAAATGTAATATAACACCTTTTTAATCCTTTTATCTTTGTTCTTATAAAATTATGGGAATGAACACAGAAGATATATTCGAGAGGTTACGCAAAGGGGAAACCGTTTCACCAAACGATCCGGACGCCCATCAAATGATGGAAGCTTCTTTTGCAACAAAAAAGCTTTTGGTCCAAATGAATAATGCAACGGAACCAGAAGAAATCAGAAGCCTTTTAAGCCAAATTATAGGTTCAGAAATTGACGGAACTGTTAACCTATTTACACCTTTGCACATCAATTACGGTAAGCATACCAAAATTGGTAAAAATGTATTCATCAACTTCGATTGTGTGTTTTTGGATTTGGGCGGAATTACCATTGAAGACAATGTTTTTATTGCTCCGAAAGTTAGTTTATTATCCGAAGGACATCCAACCTCAATTGAAGATCGACATTCTTTAATTCCAAAACCTATCCGCATAAAGAATAATGCATGGATTGGTGCCAATGTAACCATTTTACAAGGTGTAACCATTGGTGAAAATGCAGTAGTCGCAGCGGGAGCAGTCGTTTCCAAAGATGTTCCCGACAATACAATTGTTGGTGGAATTCCTGCGAAAATTATTAAAGAAATTCACTCCTAAATCATCGATAAAATGTCAAATGATAACAATAGATCCAGAAGAAAATTTATTCAGCAAACGGCAATTGCAGGTGCCGGTTTTGTGCTAGCCAGACCATTGCAAATTTTCGCACTAACAAATAATAAAACAGTTATGAGCAAAAATATAAAATCAAGAGGATATGCCGGAAAAGATGTTGCAGGACAAATGGTTCCCTGGAACTTTGAGAGAAGACCTGTGGGGGATAACGATGTTTTAATCGAAATAAAATATTCGGGTATTTGCCATTCCGACATCCATACCATAAAAGGACATTGGGGTCAGCAAAAATATCCGCAGGTTGCCGGACACGAAATTGCCGGTATAATTACCGCCGTTGGTAAAAATGTTACCAAATTTAAAGTGGGCGATCAGGCTGGTGTTGGCTGCATGGTGAACAGCTGCATGCAATGCGATAGTTGTAAAAGTGGTGAGGAACATCACTGCGAAACTGGCGGAATGGTTGGCACTTACGGCACGCCGGAAGCCTCATCGCCAAGCGGAATTACGCAAGGTGGTTATTCCAACAACATCGTGGTAACCGAACATTTTGCCATTAAAATACCGAAAAATATTGAGTTGAAATATGCGGCACCATTGCTTTGTGCGGGAATTACCACCTATTCGCCAATGATGAAGGTTAATTTCAAAAAAGGTGATAAGATTGGTGTAATTGGCATTGGTGGTTTAGGACATATGGCTGTGAAATTAGCCGTTTTTAAAGGTGCGGAAGTGTATGCCTTTACCACTTCGCCATCAAAAATAAAGGATATCAAAGGTTTTGGTGCGAAAGAGGCAATCGTGATAAAATCGGCTGAAGATTTAAAGCCGTACAAAGGAAAACTCGATTTTATGATATCCACAGTTCCTTATGCTTATGAAATGTCGCCTTACATTGATTGCGTGAAAAAATACGGATACTTTACCCAAGTGGGACAACCAATTAACGGCGAATTGACCATCAATAATTTCAATATGATTTTCAATAGAGTGAATTTTAACGGCTCTTTGATTGGTGGTATTCCCGAAACACAGGAAGTGATGGATTATTGTGCCGAAAACAAAATCTATCCGCAAATAGAAATCATCAATGCTTCGCAAATAAATGATGCTTGGGACAAAGTAGTCAATAAAGAAGCGAGGTACCGATATGTAATTGATGCCTCCACATTTTAATTTTTAAAACCAAATAGTATGAAATCTTTAATAATACTTATTGCTATTCTATTTACTTTTTCTTGTTGTACAGCAAGTTGTGGTAAAGGCAATGAAACAACACCGCCTCAAAATAATGGCAGTAGAAATAATAACCCAACAGCAACCAAAATGAAAATCACCATCGGCACAGCAGTTTTTACAGCAACTTTATACGATAACCCTAGTGCAAATGCGTTCAAAGGAATGCTGCCGCTTACCATTGATATGACAGAGCTGAATGGAAATGAAAAGTATTATGATTTACCAAGTCCGTTACCAACAAAGGCGTCGGTTGGCGGAGATATTAAAGTGGGCGATTTAATGCTTTACGGAAACAATACACTGGTAGTTTTTTATAAAAATTTCAACACCACATACCACTATACAAAACTGGGATCTGTTGATAATCCATCGGGACTTGCTGCTGCTTTGGGTAAAGGAAATGTATTTGTAAAATTTGAAAATAATTAAAATAAAATAAATGGAAAATAATATCAAAGATAAAGTTATAATCATTACAGGCGCAAGCAGTGGTATGGGTGAAGCAGCCGCGAAACATCTGGCAACACTCGGAGCAACAGTTGTGCTTGGCGCAAGAAGATCCGACAGAATTGAAAAGCTAGCAAAAGATATTCAGGAAGCAGGCGGGAAAGCACTTGCGGTGACAGCAGATGTAACCAATCTTGAGCAGATAAAGAAACTCGTTGATACCGCTGTTCAGCAATTTGGACGTGTAGATGTAATACTTAATAACGCGGGTATAATGCCTTTGTCGCCAATGGATAGAATTAATGTGGAGGAATGGAATACGATGATTGATGTAAATATTAAAGGCGTACTCAATGGTATTGCCGCTGTGCTACCATATATGAAAGAGCAGAAGTTTGGTCAAATCATCAACACCTCTTCCGTTGCAGGCCATAAAATATTTGGTGGTTCTGCAGTTTATTCTGCAACAAAATTTGCTGTACGCGCACTCACAGAAGGTTTGCGTATGGAAGTGAAACCTTATAATATTCGTACTACGATTGTATCTCCGGGTGCTGTAAAAACAGAATTGCTGGAACATATTTCCGAGGTAGATATTCAGCAGGCAAACAAAGATTACGTGGGAGAAGTAGGTATCAGTCCCGAATCCTTTGCTCGAGTGGTTGCTTTTGCAATCAGCCAGCCAGAAGATGTAGATATTAACGAAGTTATTTTCCGTCCTACAGCGCAGGAGCTTTAAGTAGTAATTTTTAGCGATTGCCTACTCAAAGAAGAAGGCTCTTGCCGAAGGTATTGCCAAATGTGAGCGCGAAAAGGCTATTGAAACAGCACTTGAGATGAAAAAAGAGGGTGTCCCTATCGAGCAGATTGCGAATTTTACAAAGCTGTCCATTGAGGAAATTGAAAACCTAAAATAGTTGGTTAGACATTATATTTTAATACAGCCATCTGGATTTTTTCAGGTGGCTGTTGTTGTTCAATAACCTTCTATATTAATTAGGCGCGGGACAAAGTCCACGCGCCAGCGATTTGCATATACTGGCGCGAGGAGGAGAAGATTACGTCCGTACCGAAGAGTCTACCTATTTTTCTGGATTATATGTAGATCGAGAAGGATTTTTACAAATAACAAATCCGAACCTGGAAGCAGTACATATGAAACCTTTTTGCAGCTGTTGTACCCACACATTCAACGGAAAACTATTCGGAAGCAGATAAAAGCATTTACAAGACCTTGGAGAGAACGTCAAAAATTGTCGACCAAGTTATAAAAGAAAGGCCGGATCATCAGGTAAAGAAGAGCGCATTTGTAGGTTAAGAAATAATACTTAAATTAGATCGAAAATTAAAAAAACTGATTTATAATCCGATACTTCCGTTGGAATATGTTTCTAATTGATCAACAAACACTCTCCGATTTAAATGCTATTGAGCGCAGCGATAACGGACTGTGGAATTTTTTTGACCATACAGTAACAGTGGAAGGACGGTATACCGTGTATAGATATTTTCTCAACCCGTTAAAGAGCATTGAAGAAATCCGGAATCGTCAGGAAGCCATAATATATCTGGCCGAAGCAGATGTAGACTTTCCTTTTGATAAATTTATGATGGATGACCTGGAACGATACCTAAGTCTACCTAATGAACCCTATTCAGAAAACTATTTCTCGTATTACTTAGAAAAGTTGTCTGCAAATATGTTTTCGCTCAGTAACAAAAGAATACGTCAGACAATTAGACGTTCTGTGTGCGAGATCGCCATGTTGATCAGATATTTATCAGAACTTCTTGAATCTGCGGTCAAACAGGCGAGGCCCGTTGGTATGCTCAACCAATTCAGAGAAGATGTTCTCAGGTTAACGGAAGGCCTCGATTTCGACGAGTTAAAAAAGATATCCATCGAAGACATTCCGCTTAGTTCTCTCATAAAATATGATTATAAATTTAGGAATTTAAAAAAGAGCCAAGTAAAATCAATTTTTGCCATTCTTTACGAATTGGATGCACTGAGAGGGATTTCGATATCTTTTATACAACGGCAAATGATTTTTCCGACCTTCCACCATGAGAATGAACCGGATATGATGTTGCAAATAGAAGGGCTCTATAATCTCTTTATCGATAACCCAATAAAAAATGATATAGCCATACGGCGGGAAAAAAATATCTGGTTCTTGACAGGAGCAAATATGACCGGAAAATCTACCCTTTTAAAAACAGTAGGCACCTGCGTGTATCTGGCCCACCTTGGCTTCCCCGTGCCCGCATCGAGAATGAATACGCAATTTTTTGATGGTTTGTTGACAACGATTAACCTTGCAGATGATATAATCGCTGGTCATAGTCATTTTTTTAGTGAAGTACTGCGTATTAAGAAAATAGCGGATACCCTGTCAGAAAAGCAGCGGATGGTCATTATTTTAGACGAAGCGTTTAAGGGAACTAACTATAACGATGCGTATCAGGCAACACTTACACTTATTGAACATTTTGAAAACATGAAGAGTTCTATATTTTTTATATCATCTCATATTACAGAGCTTAGTTCAGCCATACATAAAGATCGCGTCGAATTAAGGTATTTGAATACCGAAACGAACGATGAAAGTAATATCAAGTTTACTTATCAATTAGTTTCAGGCGTAGCCGAAGAGAAGTTAGGCATGTGGCTTCTACAGCGAGAAAAGATATTTGAAACTTTGAAATCAATAGGTACTAGGGGGAATTGAATGTTTTATGGTAAGTTCAATTTTATACACATTATTTGAAACCTCGTCAAACCGTAAGGTCCATTTGTCTACTAATTCTGCATTATTCCTAACCATTTTTAGTAAATTTTCGTTCTCCTGTAATGTCGTAAGTTTTCAAATGTTCTCCGTCATGGTCATAGATTGAACATTCAAATTCGGGTTTACTCTTTATAAAGTTTAGGACAAAATTTTCTGCATCATAAAAATTGTCAAACAATTGATAAATATCTCCTGCGCTATCGCCTTTTCGGAATAGTGTTAAGTCCTTTTTAAAAACGTGACCTGTGGCATATTCAGCGATGAGGATTGAACATTTACCTTTTTCTAATTTCGGTGCATTCATTATTATTTTGTGTTACGTGCTATCGTTTAAAATGACCGACAAATATGAACATTCTTATCTCAATGATTTCGTGGGTAATTATAGCGTACCGGCTCCGAATTGAAGATACAGAAGTTCATTTATCGGGTGTCGTGCTGCCGGTCCATGAAGCAGTCATGTCCAATTTTTTTAATTCGGTTTAGTAGTTCTGTACTACAATTTCTGCAACTTCCGTTCATTGTGTTAATTAGGTCTTTTGCTACTTCGCCCGGATTTTCAAAATCGTCACCTCTATAGAAGCCGCTATATCCAATTGCTGCAACCCACATGTGGTATTTTTCGCCTGTTACATCAATATCCATATATTCGAAAAATTCCTTCGGAAACCTTTCAGCATATTTACGGGCAGGTTGGCCGGTATATTCTCCCAATGCACCGTCCTGTATAACGATTGTCTTATTCAAACACCACCGGTAAAAGGGTCTTAATTTATTATTGTTAGAAGTTACTAGATGTAAAAGCTCCTCTGTAACTTGATTATCCATTGGCCGGAGCTTCCCGTAGTAAAATTGTTTGGCCAAGTCAGCGCAGTTTATATCATTCAGGTAATAGCTAACCGGCTTAAACCAAATAGAATCTATGTCGGGGTCGTGAGTCAGCCCAAATCCCTGCTGCCAATCATGAAGATCTTCGAGATCAGTTTGCGGATTCTCTAATTTATCTGCCGGCAACATTTTCTTTTCCACATTTGATGGCTCAGTTTGGTTAAATCTAGTTTCTCTGCTATCCTGATGGCAGGAAACAGAGATGATAAGGATACAAATAGTATAGAATATTTTCATACGCTGCTGATCATAAATTTACATTTTATTTCCAACTGAAAAAAATAGTATTTGGTTGTTTCTTCTTTTCCATATCATCTGTCCAATGATAACCGGATTCATCTTTATATAATACTAGTTTATCTTCTGTGATTTCATTTAAAGTTCATCCGCTCAGACCATTTCAGTTCTGTTGGTAATTCCTGATTTGAAAATTCTATATGTATTACACGTCTCTTCCTGTTATTCGTTGTCCTGCTTGAGCTATGTAAAATTAATGGTTTCATAATCATTATACCACCTCTTTTTACGTTGCAAGCCGTTTCCGTTTCTGTATCCCAGTCTATATTTTCAGGTCTGTAAATTTTCTTTAAATGAGATCTCGGAATTACTCTTAATGCACCGTTATTTTCGTCCGTATCGTCAAGATGGATCCGGATTGTGTAGATGTTCTCTATTACGTCTATTGGTGGTTGCACAGCATATTGGCCCTGTTTTGTTGTCCAAGGTCCAAAATTTTCGAGTTCTACTTTTTTGTCAACCGAAATTGTCAGGTCTTGATGGTAAGAAACATACCAATTTGAAGTTTCTGGTTTATCAAAATATATGCTCTTAACAACAAAGTAATTGTCTCCAAATATCTGGCTAACTACATTTTTTAAACTGTCGTTGAACACCGAATTTGTTATCTCGGGAATTTCTTTTAGGAGCTGTCTTATTGCAAAAAGTTCAGTCGATTTTCTAAAAGTCCGTTTATTATTGTCGGCTTGGTCGATCATCGACAAGATGTGTTCTATCTCTTTGTCAGAATAGACGTCGTCAACTGTCGTAAAGCCATCTTTGGCGATTTCAATTTTGTGTCTTTGCGTATCTGTCATTTTTATCGGTGTCATCTTTTAAGCTGATATTACGTTTTGCTGCTTGGCGAAGTAGGCAGTTAAGGTAAATTTTCTTGATTCTGTCTACTTGCTTGTGCGCACAGACCATGCCGGTGCATAATTTTTACAGCTAATCTATGTCAAGAATATCACCCGGTTTGCAATCTAAAACTCTGCATATCGCTTCTAAGGTATCAAATCTAACTCCCTTGGCCTTTCCTGTTTTCAAAATTGAAAGGTTGACTATAGTTAGCCCTACTTTGTCGGATAATTCAGTTAACGACATTTTACGTTTGGCTAACATGACGTCCAAATTGATAATTATCGGCATATCAGTTAAATAAAAGATTCATTTTCCTTCTTCATGTCTACACCGGCTTTGAAGGTTAATCCAAATGCTAGTAGGGCCAGTCCGATCAGAGTTTCCGCAGCAATTACACTTGCGCCATTTGTCAGTGCATATCCCGAATCGTTGAGATTCATTGTTTTAATACAATTAATAAAAAGCTCTTGGGCCATCCATCTTACCATCGGTAATGCGATCAATGCAGTCGATCCCCATAAGATTAATGACGCGTTTCTTTTCGTAAATACCTTGTCTTTGCTAAAGGAGCTAAAAAGCATTTTTATACACAAGATTAAAAATCCGATAATGAGCCAATAAGTCAATTGAGCAAGTTGATATAATATAGCAGATCCTGAGATTAATTCGCTCATAGATTTGAATCTCAAATGAACTAAGGCTTTGCTGGTGGGCTGCACTACGACCCTGTCATTAAACCATTTTTTCAGCGTATTTGGGGATTTGCTATCCTTATACTCGGCACTAACGTTATACATGTTATAACCTTTAAGACTGTTGCTAGCTCGGGGAGCATTCGATGTAAACACATGCACAGCCAAAAAAATTAAATAAAATACGGCGACTACTGTCGCCAAGCGGTTAAGCCATTTTATGACTTTGATGTCTGAAAGTTTCATGTCAATATATATTACTACCACACAAATATATATTAATATTTATAATAAAAGAACTAAATTTTAATGTTTTATTATAAATAATTAAAGTTTAAGAATAAAATTATTTAGGCGCACCCTGATCTTAATTCATACCTATCTTTACACTTTTTTAAGCCGTAGATACGTTATACCCGTTTTCAAACGCTTATAAACGACTATAGTCGTTTATAATACGGCTAATATTTTTAGTTTTTTAGATGTTTGCTTTATCATTTATTTATGTTAACGTAAACACTATTTAATTATGAAAGAGCTAGAAAATCCCGTGTTCATTGATCCTACTACCGATGAGGGGTTCAAACGGTTGTTTGGCGATAAGATTAATCTTATCAATTTTCTCAATATCATCTTCCGGGGCCGCAAGGTCATTGTCGACCTTACCTACCGTGATACCGAGCGGGTCGGCTCGGCAGAAGATATCGGTACAGTTATCTTCGATCTGATGGTCGAGACCAGTGCGGGGCAGGAGATCATTATCGAAATGCAGACCAGCCGGCATTCGAATCTCAAGAAGCGGATGCTATATTATGCGAGCAAGGTTATTTCGGACAAAGCGCCCCATGGCGACCGCAGAGGCTGGGCATACTCCCTTCCAGAAGTGTACACCATTGTACTGATGGACGGTTTCCATATGCCCGATAGCAGCAGTAGGGGTCATTTACACGATATCTGCCTGTGCGATAGAGACTCGGGGGAAATATTTTACGAAGGATTAGGGTTTATTTACATGGAACTCATTAACTTTGTAAAAGGCGAAGCAGAGTTGGAGAGCGAGCTGGACAAGGTATTCTTTATGCTCAAGAATATGTCCAGGTTAAAGACGCTACCCCGGATACTGAATTCGGGCGTTTTCCAGCGGTTTTTCCAGCTGGCGAGCTACGCAAAATTGACAAAGGAGGAGCGATATATGTATGATATCAGTTTAAAGCGCAAATGGGATGCTGAAGCCGTCCGGCAGGCACAAGAGGAAGATAGGCAGGCACTGGAGGTACAAAGGCAAGCATTAGAAGAGAAGCAGCGGGCATTAGAAGAGGCGCATGTGTTAAATTTAGCCCAGGCTAAAAAGGAAGCACTTGCTGAAGGCGAGCGCAAAAAAGCTATTGAATCTGCTCGAACAATGAAGAATGATGGACTTCCTCTAGAGCAGATAATCCGTTTTACGGAACTTTCTGCGGAAGAAATCGAGAAACTCTAGGCACTTACTATCGAGGAGGTCGGGAACTTGAAATAGTTTTTAAGTGTCTCGGGGAAATCCGTTGCTGAAATAGCTATGTCCTCCAAAATATATAAGCGTTCTGAATCGGAACGCTTTTTTTTAACTAAAAGCTATAATTTTCGTAAAGTCTTTATAGGCTGTTTTTAATTCTTCCTTTTTCAAAGGTCTGTAAACTTTCAATTCTTCCCAATTCATATTCGGTGTCGTTTTAAGCTGTAGCATAACGTTTTGGGGCTTTGCGTTCGGGCGCGTTTCGGAGCACAAAGTTTTAATTTATTACGAAAGTTCATTGGTAGCATAAAGCCCAAAGTTTGGACGTCAGCCCGCCTGACGCAAGTGCTTCTTGTTATCATAGTTTTTTAGTCTTTATAAATTGCAAGTCTTATTTGTCTGTATCCGTTGTTGTCGTTCCCAAACATAAATAAATACGCATTCATTCCGTCCGCCCGTTTAAATTTTAAGTCATCTCTGAAAGTCTTGTCATTGATTTTTCCTTGTTCAATATTTTTTGAGATAGGTTTTCCAAATTCCTTAGTCAGTCTAGATATTAAATTATCAAATTTGGTCTGAAACGCTTTGAACTTTTTTGTGTAATTTTCTTCTATAAGAATGTCAGCATTCATTTTTTGTAAGTCGTCCCATTGATAAAGGATTACTTTTACCAAACTGTCATTTACGGCATAAAAATATTCTGTTTCAAGTTTAAAATTCGGTTTCTCTTTGTTTTCATATGTTTTTGGTATCGCTAAAATATATTTGTTTTTGTTGGGATAAATTCCTTCTCCAATTCCAATTAAATAGTCAGTAGTAATGTCTTTTGAATGTTTCTGTTTTTCTAACTTTATTGCCGTTTTAATGTCTAGTTTGTCAAATCCATTAAACTCTTTACCTTCAAATATTAATCTGTTGGTCATGCAAGATGTAAATGCGAATAAGGTCAGTAAAACTATGTATCGTTGTAATCTCATTTTTTGTACTGTCTTTTACTATTGGTGGTGACGCTCGGGCGACTTTGCAAATTCCGAAAGAATCAGCGAAGCTAACTAGCGTAGCTGTACCGAAGATACAAAAGCGTAGCTATTTAGGCAAGGCGCTTATTATGTGCGGCATTTTATCCATTCTTCTGTTTCAAATAGTTCAACAAATCAAGAATGTGTTGTTGAGTATGTCCGTAAAAAATAAGTTGGAAATACCAAAGTCCGTCCGCTAAACTGTTGTTTTCAATTCTCCATTTAATTTCTAATAAGTCGATAATAATGTCAGACAGATCGTCAATTGCGTCACCGATTGCATTGTTTTTTAAGTTGTCAATATCGTAAATGGCAATTATAGTTTTGTAGAAACCGAAGTCTTTAAAATTACTTGAAACATTAAGTCGAATGTCAGGAAGTTTTGATTTGTCAAAGTCTGGATATTCTGCTTCGTCAAAATTATAGTCTATGTCAAAATATAGGTTGTAAATTTTAACTATGTGTCGTTCCAACAATTTTTCTTTGTCAGTTACTGTCAAGTTTGGTTGAAGTCCATACTTAACAATTTCATTTATTGTCGGAATAAGTTCTTTCATCGTGGGGTCGTTCTATTCATCTTATTTATGCAACTGATTGCCTGTCTAAGTCACTGTACGGATAGTATCCTGCTTGTTTTAGTTTTTTGAAAAGTTCTTCACTTCCGTTTTCTCTCGCAAAATCCATTTCACTTCTGAAAATCTGCAAGCACAATAACAAGTGATGCTTTCTGTCGCCAATTCTAAATTCTTTATCGTCTGGTTGATAAAGGTCAAATACTAAACAAGAATTTTCTTCACCTATACCGTTTGGAACTTCACAAGTCTCATTAGGATTTAAAACTGCTTCCTTTGAAAAAAAACCAATTGTTGTGAAAATGCCACAAATTTTCCTTTCTATCAGATTGAATGGTGTCTGACTTTCTTCACTGTTGTGGTAGTGGTGTTTTGTGAATGCTATAAGTTCATATGTCCCGAGTCTGTTGGGTAATGGCCCTGTCCCATCAGGTTCTAAAAGTTCCATTGTTGCAAAACCTGTTCCTTTGATATGGTTTGGAAAATAATACATATCTACTGCTCCACCAACTGCAAAGGGAATTATTGCGTGGCCGACCAAGTCGTGCATTTTTCCAAGCACATTTTCAAGTCCCTTTGATTTTTGTTCATAATCAAGCTCGTGTTCTTGTTCTGTAAATTCTCTTGGTGTAGGTTTGTCGTGTTTGCCAAATAATCTTTTAAAAAAGCTCATAATATTTGATTTTGTTTTAATGTCATTGTCTACTGGATCGTCTTACGGTTACACATAACCGGTTCGGGGTTTGCCGAATGCGGGGATTTTCAGCACTTCACTGTCATAGAGGCACGACCCGCCGGCTTTTGCAAAACGGCTGTTACAAGCTGGCTCGATGTCATTTGAAATAAAAATCAAGTCCATCTACTGGGTTTGTTTTAAAATATTGTTTGTCTTCCTGTATCTCGTTTACGAAATTGAAAATCTGTTTTGCTCTTTCAATTTCAACTTGTTTCGGTGTAGAAAATAGTCTTACTGCTCTTGTTCTCCAAATTTGTAAATAGCCAAATGCCAATTGTCTTATATTTTCATTTTCGTCAATAGTTCCAATCATTAAGTCGGGAATTGCTGTCCAACCGCCAACTTTGTTAAAGAGTTTGAGCATTGATTTTTTCAAGTCATAATTGCCTGTTTCGTATATGCTTTTTGCCTTAGTCAATACCTCTTGTCGCGGAATGTTCGATAGAAATTCAATGATTACGTTTCTAAGACCAAGATATTTGCTGTCAAGGTTCGCAAATGCAAAGTCATAAGCATCTTCTTCATCAAGTTTGCAAAGAGCTAAAAACGCTGTCTTTTTAATTCTTATTTTATTATCTTTCAGATATGACTTAACTGTTTCCGAATAATTTTTACCGTCAGTTTCAGCAAGTCCGCTTAATGACCCAATGATTTGTTTGTTTTCATGTAAGTTGTCATTGTAAAATTTAGCAAAGTCACTGTTTGATTGTTTGAGCGTGAACCTTGCAAAATGTCTTATTGTAGCTGAATTGTCCGCTAAAAATTTCTTTGCAGTTGTTTCAAAACCGTTTTGCTCTTTTAAGCAATAAAGTGTTTGAAGTCGAACATTCGCTGATTTGTCATTCAATAATTGTTCTATTTGCGCTTGTCCAAGTTTGTCAAAATGGTTTATTGTTAAGTTCCTAATCAAAAAATGTTTGTCGTTTAATAACAGTTTTAATTCTTGTGAATTGTCGGCGAGCGAACTTGAAATATGTTTTGCTAATAAAATTCTAAGTTTATCTGGGTATTTTTTGAAGTTTTCAATTACATATGCCCTGTTTGTAAAAGCAATGAAGTTAACAATATCTTGGTAAATTGGACGTAGGTCTGTCCGCTCAACTTTTTGGAGCCACTCAAAAATTGGTAAATTTTCGATTAAGCTGTCAATGTAGTTGGTTTTCTTGTAGTTGTCAATTCCATTTCGTGCAGCTTGTCGAACTGGCAAAACCCAATCAGCTAAACGATATATTAGGAATTGTACAGCTCTTGAACTGTCAACTTGTGAAAGTTTTTTAACTGCTTTTTCTCTTACGTATCCACTTCCGTTTAATGAACTAATTGCTAACAACTCTATATATTGTTCCTTCGGAAAATTTGCTTCATAAAAGTCAATGTCACTTTTTGAAATACTACAATGTTTGAGAGTGTCGTAATATCCCTTTCTGCTGTCAATTTTTTTAAATAAGTGAATAATTGTCCTGCAAGTAGTTCCCCTTATTTCTTTGTTGTTGTCTTTTAGAAATTCTGTTATACTGTATATAAGGCCTGGATAACCATTATTGGCAATTTTTGTCAAGGCGTTAATCTTCTCGTCCGTATTGTCCTTTGAAAAAAGCCAAGTCTTGTTAGGTCGTCTTAAAATTTCTATGTATTGCCAAATTTCCATTTCTTGTAGTGTCGTCTTTTAGGCTTGCTTGTAGCAGCTGTAATAGCGAACTAATATACAGAATATTTAGCTTCGCTGAGCTCCTTACCGTGGGTTCGCTAAACCATCCCTATAGACGTGTTTCGTTTTTTGTGTTTTTATATTTTTGTAATGTTCTGAAATGATGTTGATTAGCTGTGTTTTTTGTTATGAATAGCGAAGTAATTATAGTGATGCGGCTGTTATACGAGAATGAATAGCGAAAGAATACTTAAAGCCTTTGAAATAAAGCTAACCGCGCCGTGTTACGCTAGCAATACGATTCGGTCCTATAAGTATTATGGCAGTTCGTTTCTTGAGCATGTTGAGCTGTAAATTCTTAAAAGATACGGAATATTTGTTTTTTTTTACCTTATATTTAGTACAATTATATATGATGAACTTTTCTAAACTACTTTTATTAAGCTTATTATTACTTTTGTTAGGTTGTGGCACTCCAGTTAAGGAACTCCCCATAACGTGGAATGAATATATTCGAAGTTTCTCGTCAGATGATGGGGAAAGAATAGGCTATATCGATGAAAGTGGAGATACCGTTTTGCCGCCTGTATACAATCCGATCTTTTGTCCTCCAGTGATTTATACTGTTGGCGCTGTAAGTAGTCTGGATACAGCTATAGGAATGTTCTATTTAAACAAAAATGGTAAAAAATTTGGTCGGGATAGTTTATGGGCATTTGATTTCTCATATGATGTAGAGTCGGATGGGTTTATTCGGTTTTCGGTAGGTGGATATCCTGACCGTAATACGGAACGGGAAGGTCTATACGACTGGAAAGGAAATATACGGGTACCCAGCGAGTATAATCAATTGTCATCCGTTAAAAATGGCATGTTGATCGGAAAGAAGGATGCGAAAAGCGAACCTATACAGCCAGGTTCGGAATATTGGAATTGGGTTGGTGGTAAAAAGTTCCTGTTGGATACCAATGGAGTCGTATTGGTGGACGATCTACTTGAAATAAAAAAAATAAATCAGGATATCGACTTCTACTCAAAAATAGAAGCCGAAGTCCCTTTGCCTCATCGTGTGAACATAAAAACGGTAGATGGAAAATATTTATCGTTCATTAATTTAAAAGAGGAATTTAAATCGTATTTGAAAAAGAATGGCCAACTCGGAAAATTGTTGTTGGATACTTTATGGGTAGATGATATGAGCATAGGCAAAACCGAGTTTCTTTCCTCTTCAGCGTATTCTTCCATGAGGGAGCTGATTACGAAAGCGATAAATTTGGATAGTCTTGACATCAGATATGATCGTTTTCCCCGTGATCTGACCAATACTTTTCTGAAGGACTTTCAGGAGTTGGTTTCTTCAGATCAGTTTTTCAGGAGATTCCCCGTTTTAGAACTGACTACACGAAGACCTGGTAAAACTTATGAACTCCTTTTTGTCAGAGATCAGAATAAACAATACAAATTGTTTCGGGTAGAAATCTATGGAAATTATATCCACTAGCGTTTCCTTTTTTATGATACTGTTCCATCGTCTGCTTTTTGATTTTTCAGGACGCTTTTTTGCAAGCAGAATAGGGGCTTATAGAGTATGATCCATATTAAAGAGCACCTTTCACAGTTTTTTCAACAGCCTCAGCGTCGCCTCATCCTGTACACCACCAAAATAACGGTCGATTACCGAATCAAAAACTATAGGGCTGTTTTCCACGTTGGCAAATAATGTCATCGACGAACAGAGTTTAAGATCATCAGGATGTCCAAATATTTCAATAGCCGATTTACCACGGAGAGTGAGCAGTAATTCAGAGCTTTCAATAAGGTGCTTTCCCAGCACGGGGTGTTTCAGGAAGGCTGCCGCTTCACGCAAGCCCGATATGGCATAGTATTTCGCCGTATCACTCTGCCCAAGACCTTTGAGCTGTGGAAATATAAACCACATCCAGTGCGATTCCTTTCTGCCCCTTTTTATTTCGGACAAAGCCCTCATATACATCTGGTTTTGCGCATCCAGAAAGCGTTGTAAATTATAATCCATCTTTAGTACATAACTAACATCAATTCATGCCAATAAGTTTCACCCACCCATTTTCCTTCTCGGCAATCCGATCTCGTGCTCCTGGGGGTAGGGGGCGCGGTCGGTCATGCTTACATCCTCGCGGATCTGCCGGTGTACATCAAAGGCATGCTTCTTATCGTGCGCATAGCGCGGGTCGGGGATAAACGGCAGCTTCGCCATCTTATGGATGGTAAGGGTAGGGAAGTGGTAGTCCACCTCCACGGTACCCAGCAGCAGGTAGCAGCCACCGCCCTTAAAAGGAGAATGTTGGAGCGAGTCGGGGAAGTGTGCCGTATCAAAGTAGTCGCCATTTACGTCGATCCACGTACCGAAGAACATCGTACCCCTTTTGGTGGGCACGTGTTTGCGCGATATCAGATAGGCCAGCATCTTCACCTGCCGTTTGTGGTGCGCCGTCAGGTCCCGTGCCATCACATCACCGCGGTACCGCGTCTGCAGCAGGTCAAACGGACTGCACGACACCGGAAAGCTGAGCAGTTCGATCTCGTCAAAGGCATCTTCAAAAGCCGACCGCTCCAGCACAGGCAGCTTATACTCCTTTGCCGGCTCCCGTATCAGCATCAGGTTTCTGTCCTGCGGCCTAAAATTCACAAGCAGTAGCCGTGCCTGCACCAGCAGTTCATTTTTGCTTTTTCCCGTAAAGCGGAAGGCACCGATAAAGATCAGGATCTGCACCCCCTCGATACCGATGGGGATCCGCTGTATGAAATCCTCCAGCGAGCAGAAAGCACCATGTTGCGCCCGTTCCTCCGGGATAAGCCGTGCCAGGCGCGATTCCAGGCTCTGCAGGTGCATAAAGCCCAGAAAAACCTCATCCCCGTCTACCGTCGTCTCGTAGTCGCTGTTATTCACACAGGGCGTCGTAACCCTGGCCCCCGACATCCGCGCCTCGTGCACATACACCTCCGTGCGGTAAAATCCACCCTGGTTATTGATCACCGCCACCATAAATTCAATCGGGTAGTGTACCTTGAGGTACAAGCTCTGGTAGCTTTCCACGGCATAGGAAGCCGAGTGCGCCTTGCAGAACGAATAGCCCGCAAACGATTCAATCTGCCGGTACACCTCACGGCTCAGCCCCTCGGGATGTCCAATAGCCGCGCAGGAAGCAAAGAAATTATCCTTCACCCGCTGCAGGGCCGCCAGCGAGCGTCCCTTGCCACTCATCGCTCGGCGCAGCACATCCCCGTCGGCAGCAGAGAGGCCACCGAAGTGCATGGCAATCTTGATCACATCCTCCTGGTACACCATGATGCCGTACGTATCCCCCAGGTGCTCCTCAAACACCTCATGAAAATATTCAAAGCTGTCGGGGCAGTTGTGGCGGAAGATGTACTCCTTCATCATGCCCGACTGGGCAACCCCCGGGCGGATGATCGAAGAAGCCGCCACCAGCGTCGGGTAGTCCGCACATTTCAGGCGGCGCAGCAGGCCGCGCATCGCCGGCGATTCGATGTAGAAGCAGCCGATCGTCTGCCCACGGCTCAGAAATTCATTGCAGCGAGCCTCATTCTTGGATAGGGCCGTATCCCGTATATCCACCTGTATGCCCCGGTTCTTACGGATCAGCTTCGCTGCATCGTTGATGCTGCCGATACCGCGCTGGCTCAGGATATCAAATTTCTCCAGTCCGATCTCCTCGGCAACATGCATGTCAAACTGCACGATCGGGAATCCCTTTGGCGGCATCTCCAGCGCCGAGTAATCCGTAATCGGCTCCTCCGAGATCAGGATCCCGCAGGAGTGCATGCTCCGCTGGTTCGGATATTTCTCCAGCATCCTGCCGTATTTGTGCACCAGCTTCACTACCGCGCTGTCGTCGTGCATATCGACCGACTGCGTCGCCAGAGCATCCAGCTCCTCCTTGGGCAGTCCGAATACCTTGCCTACCTCGCGGAATATCGAGCGGTACTTAAATTCCACATTCGTACCACAGAACGCCACGTGGTCCCTGCCGTAGCGGTCAAAGATATACTCCAGTATGGTATCCCGGTCCTGCCAGCTCCAGTCGATGTCAAAGTCCGGCGGTGTCTTGCGGTTCAGGTTCAGGAAGCGTTCAAAGTAGAGGTCCAGTTCCAGCGGGCAGATATCCGTAATCCCCAGGCAGTAGGCGATGATGCTGTTGGCACCACTGCCGCGGCCGATATGCATAAAACCCATGCTGTTGCTGTAGCGGATGATGTCCCAGGTAATCAGAAAATAACCGCTGAATCCCAGCTCATCGATCACCTTCAGTTCCTTTTCCATCCGCTCGCGGGCGGCCACATGGTTTTCGCCGTAGCGCTTTTTCAGTCCCGCCCTTGCGAGGCCCGTCAGGAATGTAGCGTCCCCCTGCCGGCTATCCGTATAGTATTTTTTGTTTTTGGGCGTGGTAAAGTCAAATTCAAAATTACAGCCCTCCATCACCATCACCGTATTGGCGATCAGCTGCGGATAATCGCGGTATACCTCCAGCAGTTTGTCGACCGGTTCCATCGTTTCCCCTATAGCACATACGTCCTGCGGTTCAAGTCTGGAGAGGATCACATTGCGGTCTATGGCCCGCAGAATGCGGTGCAGGTTGTGCTCTGTTTTATTGGAAATCGTCACTGGACTCAGGATCAGCATCCGCTCCAAGTACCGCTTCCATTCCGGCCGTATCAGCAGGTTTACCTCCGAGGGGCGTACCCCCACATACTCGTGCGCTTTCAGCTCCGGCGGCACATTAGGGAGCGGATAGATCACCGTTACCTCCGCAAAGTCGGGCGCTATGGTAGGCAGCGCTATACCGTCGCAGTTACGGGCGGTAAGCAGCCTGCACAGTTCGCCGATACCCGATTGCTTTTTCGCCAGGCCGATGTACAGCAGGCGGTCATCGTTGCGGATCTCCATGCCCACGATCGGTTTTATCCCCGCTTTGAGGCAGGCCCGTGTAAAGTCGTATATTCCCGTTACCGTATTGATATCCGTCAGGGCGAGCGCGGCGATATCCAGCGCCCGCGCGCGGGCAACAAGTGTCTCCAGTGATAGGGTGCCGTAGCGCAGGCTATGAAACGAGTGGCAGTTCAGGTACATGGGCTATTTCTCCTTTTTCGGTGAAAGCCTGAATCCCGACGCTTTGCCCACCTTATCGTATCCGAAGCGGTTTTTGATACGGTCCATCGCCTGGTACAGCGATACCATTTCCTGCGTATCCTCAAACAGGTTGATCTGCAGGCTGCCCCGCACCAGGTTGGTAAAGCGCACACCCACCAGCCGTATTCGCATGCGGCGGTTGTACAGTTTGTCGAAAAGCTCCATTACGCTGCGCGAGAGCGTATGGTCGGCCGAGGTGTAGGGAATACGGCACTGCCGGCTCTCGGTGTCAAAGTTCGAATAGCGTATCTTGAGCACCACCGTGCAGGTCAGCCACTGCTCGCTGCGGAGCTGGTAGGCCAGCTTCTCCACCATCCCCGTTATCAGTCCACGCAGTTTGGCCATATCGATCGTATCCTGTCCGAAGGTATGTTCGGTCGAGATCGATTTACGCTCCGTATAAGGTTCCACCGGGCTATGGTCTATGCCGTTAGCCTTCTTCCAGATATCGATGCCGTTCTTGCCGATCATCTGCTGCAGCACCTCCACGGGCATCTCCGCGAGGGTATAGATCTGGCGGATCCCGATGCGCGAGAGCAGCTGAAAGGTCGTATCGCCCAGCATGGGTATCTTTTTGATCGATAGGGGGCTCAGGAAAGGTTTCACCATCTCCTGCCGGATCTCTTTCCTGCCCGTTGGCTTGGCCTCACCCGTACCGATCTTGGCCACGGTCTTGTTTACGGAGAGGGCAAAGCTGATCGGCAGGCCCGTATGGTGGGTGATGGACTGCGAAAGTTCCTCCGTCCATTTGTAAGCGCCGAAGAATTTGTCCATTCCGGAGATGTCGAGGTAATGCTCATCGATGCTAGCCTTCTCGACTACAGGTGCCTTTTCTTCGATCACCTGCGTTACAGTCTGCGACAGGCGGGAGTACATCTCCATATCGCCCTTTACCACGCGGGCTTCGGGGCATAGGCGCAGCGCCATCTTGATGGGCATGGCCGAGCGTACCCCGTAGAAGCGTGCCTCATACGAGCAGGAAGCCACCACGCCACGTTCCCCACCGCCCACGATGACGGGTATCCCCTTCAGTTTATCGTTGTTGAGCCGTTCGCAGGATACGAAAAATGTATCCAGGTCCATATGTACAATTGCGCGTTCCATCTATAGCCTCCCGTGTTAAATTTTATCAAAGCTAGGTTTAAATACTAAATTAATTAGTAATATTGTAGTTCAAAATTGGAACAATGTTGTATCTGTCTGAAAATATGAAGTATCTGCGCGCACGCAAAGGGAGATCCCAACAGGAGCTTGCGAACGATCTTGGTATTACGCGTTCCCGCTATTCTAAGTATGAATATGGTCTTGCAGAGCCTTCCATAGTATTGTTGGCCAAGCTCGCCGAATATTATCGTATCACATTGGACGCTTTGATTCTGCAAGAGCTTCGTGAAAATAGGGCATCTATAAAAACTAATACATACTAAATATGTTCTTATCAAATACCTTTCAGAACAACTGCAGCCCGAGTTTGGAAGTGGATATTCGAGGCGGCAAATTGAGTTGTTCCGACAATTCTATCGTGTTTTTCCAATTGCGAATACACTGTATTCGCAATTGAACTGGAGCCAATATAAATTACTCATCAGGCTTGATAATCAGGACAAAAGAGAGTTTTATATTGCTGAAACAATAAAAAATAATTGGACAGTACGTCAATTGGAAAGGCAGATTTACAGTAGTTTGTACGAACGTCTTTTGTTGAAATCAAAACCCATAAACTCACGCATCAAGACATTGGTCAGTTGCAGATGTATGTCAAATAAAGCACACTTATCTTTGCAGATGTGCACATCTACAAAGATAAGTGTGCTTGACGAGTATCCAAACCGAGTGCAACGAGCTCATGAAATAATTTCACTTAACAACTTTAATCTCCAATACCATTTTTGTTGTAACAAATATTTGCTAAATTTGTTACAACATCATGACTTTATAAATGCCGGAAATAGCTAAAAATAAGATAGAAAACAAAATTTTAAAATCGTTCGTGGTGAGTTATTTTTCGCTGACGACTTTAAGATTTTGCTACACCGGAAAATATCCGGCTGACGCTTTTCCGTCTAGAGAATGATGGTGTTATTGAAAGACTGGCTCATGGTATTTACATCAAACCAAAAAAAGATCCTTTGCTCGGTACGATACATCCTAATATAGGAGAGGTTGCAAAGGAAATTACTAAAAGAGATAAAGCTCGTATCGCTCCAACAGGTGTAATGACGCTGTATTTACTGGGGCTTACGACACAAGTACCATTAAAGGCGGTTTTTCTTACTGATGGCTCGCAACGTGAAGTGAAAATAGGAAATCGAACCATCAAATTTAAACGAACTGTTCCCAAAAGCTTTGCCATAAAGGACGAGTTATTGCATCTTATTGTGCAGGCCTTTAAGGAGAAAGGACAACAGGATGTTACAGAAGATTTTTTAGAGACCGTCAAGCAAGCCGTAAAAAAGCTAGATGAGAAAGTGATGCAAAATCAAGTAGTATATGCACCCGTATGGATTCGGAAACAAATCAATAGCCTTTGAAAAAACTTTTAAAGCAAATGTTTAATATCTCGGAATTGTAAAGATTTAATAAAAAATAAGCCTATAAGTTGATTTAATGAAAATTGTCAATATATTTGCATATCGATTATTCGCCTTCCAGTATGATGGAGAGGAGGATAATGAGTATGATAGGTTATTGAACTTATGGACGGATACAGAATATATAAGGGGTTTTTTAATTGAAAATGAAGCTGATATCCCGACAAACAGAAATAAGAGGCAATTTGTCGAATATATTCGTGAGGATGCGATCCATATCGATGAACAACTTATAAAAATAACAGAATCTGATGATGAGTCTTTATCAAATTTCTTTCGGCCATTACATAATAGCGAGTTTCAATTAAAAGTTTTGTCACTGCAAAAGGGTAGGCAGCATAGTCTACGCCTATATGCGGTCAAAATAGAAGAAGGTACGTTTGTAATCACGGGAGGAGCGATAAAATTACCATTACATCATTTGATGGAAGATAGAGCGCACACGAGAGAAGAATTGAATAAATTGAACCGTGCGAAGGACTATTTGAAAAATAATGACATTTTTGATGAGGATTCATTTTTTGAATTTCTAAACGAAGATTAAGATGACCAACAAAGAAAAATTTCTGACTTTGGTTTCTAAAGAAGAGACCAAAACGGTAGAAAGAGCCAAGGCAAGACTTACGAATAAAAAGTATAGCAAGCTGTCTAACCTGATCGCTTTTGAGATTTTAGAACGATTGGATGCGTTGGGGTGGAAACAAAAAGATTTAGCAGAAAAAATGGGCGTATCTCCCCAGCAGGTGAACAAATGGGTCAAAGGAAATGAGAATTTTACAATTGAGACCCTGGTGAATTTAAGTGAGGTATTGGGTGTGGAATTAATTGCTGTTGCCACTAAGAAAGATCAAAAGCTTGTTGAAGAGGTGAGGTTTACATATTCAGAAGTGTATGATGTTTCCGTTACCCAAAAGCGCTTAGTGCCTCGTATCACAATGAACGAGAATAGAGTTTATGAAAACCCGTACGCTATAGCCAATTAATATGAGTAAAAAGAAATTACCTATTCCTTTCAAAATTGTAAAAATAGAGGAAAATCAGTTTTCTGTCTTTGAAGATACGCTCACGGTCGATGCACTCATTCAACAACAAGTTGGCTTTGGCTTCGGTGGCGATACGGACAACAAAGTGATTGCGGTATCGATGGAGTTTCTATTGAATAAAGATGAGCTCCCCTTAATAAAACAAGAGATAACCTGTTATTTTGAAATTAAAGAAGAAGCGTTCGGTACTTTGCTGCAAAAAAATAAGTTGATTTTGCCTTGCGGTTTTGGAAAGCATTTAGCCATGGTTGCTACGGGAACAGCACGAGGGGTTTTGTATGCCAATACGAAGAATACTGAGTTCAATAAATTCTTGATCGGGCTAATCAATGTCGATAATATGTTTAATGAAGATATCGTCGTAGAAATATAGACATATTATGTGATTGCAAATTTCCGAGAAAAACTAATATATAATTAAAACGTGCAGTCTCTAATATTGCGTAGTCATCATCTGGAAGAAATTATGGATAATTTGGATTGGTTAAGATCATAAGCGTTCTGAATCAGGACGCTTTTTTTATGCCCAACACTAACTTTTAGAAAACTACTTATCGTAGCTTGAATCTACGACGAGCGTGTAACTCACACCCTTGGTTATCTATTTTTTAGCTAGTGGATTTCACCTTAAAATCTTAATAAACATTGTGATTTATCACTGCTGCAATTAATCCAACAACAGTAGCTAATAAAGCGGTGATCTTCATAGCCTGTGATCGATCCTTTGATAATAAAATAGCAAAAATGCCAACCAGTGGCGCTGTAAGAAAGGCAATATCCAAAATACCGTCTTCTCTTTCTCTATTGTTTTTGTTACTGTTCATATTAATTTATTTTACCTTCACCATATCGATATTTCGCTTCTCGCTTTCAATAATACTATCGGCATAAACATACGATAGTCTGCAAGATAAGAAATCCAGACCAATTATAAAATAGTTTAGCTAGTAGACTAAACAGACGCGGAGCTAGACCGATAGTAGCATGTTCCTACGAAGTAAATTGATAAAAGCGAAGCCAAGACCTCGAAGCCGAAGCATAAAAAGGCCTTGGCTTTATTATATTGCCAAGGCTTCCTTTTTTGAACGAATTTGATAACGAAAAATATCTTTAGTTAGTATCTGGTAATTATCTTTATAGGAACGAGCACCGTTACTCTAATGCTCGCGCCAGATAGGGGGGTACATTGTGCGGCTTGCCAATGTGTATGACTGCGAAGGGTCGGCTTATAGTCGTGGGTCAACATCTTCGCTTTCTAATGCTAATACTCCAAAAACACTTTCATGTATTCGTCTTAATGGTTCTTTTTTTACAAACCGTTCCAGTCCTTCAACACCTAACGCAAATTCTCTGATTGCTAAAGATTGTTTTCTCGAAAGTCCACGGTTTTTTAGTCTTTCAATATTCTCAGGCAGATCATATTCAGGGCCGTAAATAATTCTTAAATATTCACTTCCTCGGCATTTCACAGCAGGTTGTAAAAGACCTTCTGTCCCTATTGATATAAAGTCGTAAGGTTTTACTACCATTCCTTCTCCACCTTTTTTAGTTAATTCCATCCACCAGTTTACAGCTTCGTTATAACTTGTCTGGTCGTTAAGATTCACAATTTTGTAAGGAGTCGCCGTAAATAGTTTGGTGTCACCCGCACAGATTTCGGCAATGTTTTCCATGTGCCATTCATTTGTTTTGTCAACGTGAACTTGTCCTTCGGTTGCCAAAATGTGAAATGGAGCTAGCTTGTAATCGTCAATAGTGTCAACTGTCCAGCAATAATTTTGATATGCTTTTATATATTTTGAAATTGCATTATTCTTTACTGCAAATTTTTCCAATGAGGGTAAAGCATCTTTAATTCCTCTGTCAAAAGCTAATTGTAAAGCCTGTTCGACTTCAGGTAAAGCACCACCAGCGGCTGCACCGACTGCTGCGTACTGGTCTTTAAGTAATGCTTGTGCTTTTGCAGACCAAGGCATTAATTCAGCATCTAAGCAAACCCAATCAGTATTGAATTTCTCCCAAAAAACTGTTTTGGTCAAACATTGATTTACACGACCGATAAATTCCTTTTCTATTTCAGCATCGTTGAAAAAATTTCTTCCTGTTCGTGTATAGCAAATTCCGATACCTTCATTTTGAACGCCAAAACGTTTTGTCGCAGTTTCTTCATCTTTACAAATTACCAATACAGCCCTTGAACCCATATGTTTTTCTTCGCAAACCACTTTTTCAACGCCTCTTTTTTTGTAGTAATTCAAGGCTTGAGCTGGATGTTCTAAATACTCAGGAATATCGCTGGTCGCACAAGGCGACATGGTCGGAGGAAGATAAATCAACCATTTCGGGTTAATTGCAAATCGGCTCATTATTTCCAGTGCAGCGATGGAATTTTCTTCCCGAATGGTTATGTTATTTCTTAATCTTGTTTGTACAATGCGTTTGCCTGTAACATCTTCAATATTTAATAAATCGTCATACTCTTGTTGCGAACTAAGTATGTTTTGATTTTCATTAAAGTTGATTGGTCTTATCGGTTCGCAATAAACCATTTTGGCTTTTACAGAAACTAATTCTTCTTCTGGATACCGTAAAGCTGTCAACTTACCGCCAAACACACAGCCTGTATCAATGTCGATAGTTTTATTTAACCATTCCGCTTCAGGAACTGGAGTATGTCCATAAACAACTTTTGCTTTTCCACGATATTCCTTTGCCCAATTATGTCTTACAGGCAAACCAAATTCATCAATTTCTCCTGTTGTTTCACCGTACATGCAAAATGAACGAACTGCACCTGAACCACGACCTTGCATTTCTTCTTTAAGACCAGCATGAGCCACAACCAATTTACCATTGTCAAATACGTAATGACTGATTAATCCATAAAGAAATTTCTCAACAGTTGATTTGAATTGTGCAGTTTCTGTTTCTAGTTGTTTAACTGTTACTTCTAATCCATGCTTTAATTGAACTTGCTTTCCATTTAAGTATTTCTGCAATTTCAAGTCATGATTACCAGGAACACAATATGCAACCCCTGAATTTACCATGCTCATAACCAAACGTAGAACACTTGGTGAATCGGGGCCACGGTCAACCAAATCGCCAACGAATATTACTTTTCTGTTTTCAGGAGCAATAACGCTAAAGCCAAAATTCTTTTCAGTTTCATCAGTCCGATTTACAGAATAACCCAATTTTAAAAGAAGTTCTTGCAATTCGTCAAAACATCCGTGAACATCGCCAATGATGTCGAATGGACCAGTTTCATCTTTTTTATCGTTGTATAATTTCTCTCTTTTGATTTCGAGAACAGCATCAACTTCTTCAAGTGATTTTAGAATATATATTTGTCTGAAACCTTCGTCCTTTAATCCCCTGATAGATTTTTTTAATTGCTGATTTTGCTGACGAATTACATGTCCACCGAAATTTCTGTCTGGTCTGCTTTGATTTCTTTCTTCACAAACTTTTTCAGGTAAATCAAGAACAATAGCAACAGGCAAACAATTATATGTTCTTCCCAATTCAATTAGTCCTTTGCGAGATTCCTTTTGGACATTTGTGGCATCAATAACTGTTAGCAAGCCACTTTTCAATCGTTTGCCTGCGATGTAATACAAAACATCAAAAGCATCATTTGTTGCTGACTGACTGTTTTCATCGTCTGAAACCAATGCCCGGCATTCGTCAGAAGATAAAATTTCTGTTCGTTTAAAATGTTTTTTGGCGAAACTGCTCTTTCCTGAACCCGAAACACCAATTAAAACTACAAGCGATAATTCGGGTACTTTAATTTCCATAAGTAAATATTGCCATTTGTGAAGGAGCTCCTATATTTTCAACTTCGTCTCCAATAGTGAAAAGCTCCACTTTGTAATTATATGTTTTTCCAATTTTATTTGACCATTCCAAAAACTCTTTTCTTGTCCATTCAAAACGGTGGTCATCGTGTCGCATTTCTTCTGCATCTAATTTATCCCACATTACATTGAACTCTTGGTTTGGTGTAGTTAGAACAACAGTTTTAGGTTTTGCGAACTCAAATAACACTCGTTCAAATGCTTTAAGACGATTCAAGTCTAAATGTTCAATTACTTCAACTACCGCTGCTGCATCAAATCCTTCTAATCGTTGGTCTTTGTATGTTAAGGAGCCTTGAAACAAATTAATTCTTTCTTTTTGTTTCGGAGACATTTCATCAAAATGTAGTCTTTCCTTGGCTTTAATTAATTCATTGTAAGAAATATCCATTCCAACGATTTCAGAAAATTGTTTTTGTTTTATCAATTGTCTAATCAATTTTCCTTCTCCACAACCTAAATCCAAAACACGTTCTGCTCCTGATTCGGTTATTTTCTCTGCTACAAGTTTTATTCGTTTGTCGTGTAATGTTTCTTTTCGCTTTTGCTTTTCTGTTTTTTCAATTAACTCATCGCTTAAGTCTCCAATTTCTTCGCCTTCACTTAATCTTTCAAGTGCTTGTCTCGATAAGGAATTCAAATTGATTAAGTAACGCCTAATGATTTGTTCTTTTTCAGGATGCTCTTTTAGCCAGCCTTCACCTTTTTGCAAAAGTTTTTCAATTTCATTTTCACTAACAAAATAATGTTTGTCATTGTCCAAAGTTGGAATTAGAACATAAAGATGAGATAACAATTCCTTTGTGGTAATTGTATGGTTTAACTTCAAAGTGAAATATTTACTATCGCCCCATTCAGGAAATTTAGAATCTAATTGATGTCTTATCAATTCAACTTTGTAGCCAAGCGGCTCAAAGAATTTTCTAATTAAAATTTCGCCACCTTTTGGTGCAGGAATAACAGCAATGGTAACTTCAAAGGGAAGCTTTACATCAACTAATTCGGGTTTGTCCTTACATTTCCCATTCATTGCGGACGAAAATGCTTTTGATAAAGCCACACTCATAAATGAGGAAGCAACATATGGTCGGTCGTTTACATAGTGTCCGAGAGCAAAGCCGTCACCACCTAAATTTCTTGCTCCACGAACCATGTCAATAGGGTCGATGTCAAGTAAAATGCTTATAGTTGTTTTCTCTTCACTTTTTTCAGGATAGAACACATGAGCTTTACCAACTGATAATTCCAAAGTTTGAAATTTGTCGGGATGCTTATGTAGCAAATAACCTAAGTCGGTCGCTGGTTTATGAGTGGTCGTAATGTTTAAAATCATTTTGTCAATATTATCTTTGTCGTGCGGAGGCAAAATTCAAGCTCTTTTTGTTGTGAAGCGGTCGCCTGTGCGTTGGGGCAACCAAATGTGCTTGAATCTGCGGTTGGCATTTCGTCTGTTGTTTTATTTTTGGTATGTCTGTCTTTTAACATTGGCTATAACGTTTCGGGGCTTTGCGTTCGTGCGGGAAATCGAAGCACAAAAGCTTGTTTTATTACTAAAGTTCAATTGAAAAACTACCGTTGAATATTGTACTTCAGCCTGCCTGACGCAAAACCGCTGTTCAAGCGACACCTTCGGTGAGATGCCTATTTGATTTTCATATTTTAATTTTCTTTAATCCCACCTTTACTTTTTATTAAAAATAATTATAATGAAAGGTAATGAAATTTCTTTAAAGTCGCTTAATGAAAGCGCAAAATTTTGGTTGGATAAAACGCTGCAGCAATTGGTGTTGCAAGATTATGGCAAAGGAACGGTGCGTAATTCTCTGCAAGAACTCACTTTGCTGTTTAAGCATTACAACCATTTATTGGTCGAGGATCTGCGTCAGCAAGACATTGAAGCGTATTTGATTTTTATAAAAACCAATCATCAAGTGGGTCGGGCTAAAGACACAACCTAAACAAAAAACGGCAAAGTAATTGTCGATCGTTGTGGATATCCCAAAAGTCACACAGATTGAGATGAAGAATAACATGATAGATAGCGATAAATGCAGAAGCAATCCTGGCCATTTCTTGCGTATAGATACAAGGTCATAGTTTGTGAGGGATATACTCAATGCCATCAATACCGGGGGGATGAAAAATGACCAATCCCATTTGATGAAGTATATGAATAAAAGCCCAGATAAGGTGCAACATAAGGTTGTAAGTATGATTCTCTTTATATTCATCTGTTATTTTTTTACTCCATACCATAATCAAACCGCGCATTGATTCTTTTTTTGTCCAGCCTCGGAGGACATTCGCATCACATTAATCAGAGCTAGCAGCTAATTCAATTTCCTCACAGTGGATCCGTATTACTAGTCCGTTTTCAAAAAAGTAAAGAATATCGTCTCCATCATTTGGTTTTGGTTGAGAAACAATGCTGTCATTGAATTCTCTTGCTGCTGATGGAAAAAATGTAAATTCTCCTAAACAACAATCATCTTCATAAATGCTTTTTTCCTTTTGTTCAATAACTCTCAAAAAAGTCACGCCCCTATGTGTCAAAACTAAACTTGAAAATTCGTTTTTGTCAACCCAGTCACCATTTGATTTTTTCCAATGTAGTTTAATTTCTCTTTCCGCTACGTTGTAGTCAAAATTTACAAAATCAAAATCGTTATGCAGGTCGATGAATCGTCCTGCCGTACTTAATGCGTGATTGTCTTTTATCTCAAAATTTACTTTCATCGTCATGTCGTCCAAAAATAGCATATAACGTTTTTACACATCCTCTTTACAGAGCAATCGGTTCTTTCGGTGCGTTGACCGTAACCTCATACAGCACCTAACTCTCACCATCTTCCTTGAATTCATTCAAATATTGCATTACCAACTTTGCAAAAACACATATGGAGGCAGTATTTTCAACTGGATTCACCCTAGGATACGTTTTATCAATAAAGAGCACGGGACAAAGTCCACGCGCCAGCGATTTGCATATACCGGCGACAGCGGAGGTCTATTTTTTTACGTTTTATGTGGAGCCTTTAGTTACTAAATAAACTACCTTGTTTCAAAAGTAACTCTACTTTTAATTTGGTTTGTTTGTGTTTAAATGCAACTTTCCGTTCTGCTCCAAAACTTAAAGGAACCAGAAGTTTTAATTAGCAAGACTCGATGTTAGCTTTTTAAATATATTCTTTGTGTTCTTTAAAAATATCCCTCATATCATCTTTAAGTAACTTGTAAACCCAGTTCCTAATAACGCAAAAGTCATCAACTTTTGAAGTGTTAAACTTATCAATTGTTTTAATCGGATTATGGTAGTCACTGTGAAGCAAATTATCAAAAGAAAACCCCCTTAGTATTGATACTTTGTCTATCTTGAATGCCTCGTCCATAGGAACATATTCCTTGAAAATAAATTTTGGCAGACCATCGTTTGATGAACGGTAACCAAAATAGCCCGATTTTAAAACATCTGCGTCTTGTAGATAAAAAAAGTACTCGTGGGGCATGGTGTTGTAAAACGACAATTGATCTTTAAATGTTGGAAATAAATATTCCACAAAATCTTTGTAACAATTCTCTAAATACCTGAAGAAACTTTCGATATATAATTTTGCTTGGTCTGCACTGTATTGCAAACATCTGCTTTTCCGAATATCTCGAATGTGATTTTCGTGGTTGAATTTCCTTACCTCAATTACAGATTTGTCGGGATACGGTAAATAATGCTTCTCTATTTTGTTGTATCCCTTCTTTTGTAAAATGTTAACGATTTTAGACAGCTCTTCAAAAGGCGGAAAGTCGCCAGTAATATTTAGTTTAGGTATATCAATGTTGTTGCTAACTGCTTCTTCTACCATTTGATGAATAGCACTTGATTGGACGCTATAGTCTATTCGACGGTAGTGCTCATAAGCTCTAAACCTAAAAATTCTATTTTGTAAGTCTTGTAAATCAATCGGATAGGTTAACTCTAATCTAGGTAGGTAAAAATCATCTAATTTATCATTATAGCCTAATTGCCGATAATAGTAATAGATTACTAAAGACATTTGCTCCATTATCATTATATCAGAATTGTATGAGCTAAGCCTGCCTTTTTGAATGATATCTTTTAATTGTTTAAAAATCTCCTTTTTAACAACTTTACTTTGATCAGCTACTAATAGTGAGTAATTACTTCCATGAACGGTTTCTACTCCAATTTCAAACAATCTACTATTCCAATAGTCACGTGAAAAGGCATCTTGAAGGTTTTCGAACAATAGTTTTTCAGATGCTCCAGATTTTATGGGGAATAGTGCATAGCCATCTCTTTTTATTAGATCAGTTGGTAACACAATGCCAATTTCACCATCTGTTTTCGGAAGAAACAGCTTCTTTGAATTTTTAAAGTTTTCTTCCAAATAGGAATTGTAACTGTCTACATACGCAAGAGCCTTGTCTTTTTTATATTTTACCAACACATACTTATGACTTTTACTTGCATTTTCCAAGTAAAACTCAATCGCACTTTGGCCAATATAATTCCTGTAGAAATCGTCAAGTATCTTATAAAATTCATTATCGCTAAGTTGGTCTAATTTGTAAGAGTGAAAACATATAACGTAATCCCTAATTTTAGAATAATAGAAAGAGATATTATAGGAATCCTCTTTGTTCGATTTTGTAAGTATATTTCTAGCAAATAAATCCTCGGGCAACGTTTCATTTAAAGAAAAATTTAGGTTTTCTAGCAAAGTTATAATCTCTAAACCATCTTGATAATATGCATCCAGTTCATCGTATTTGTGATTTATTAATACTGTGCCTATTTTTGAAAGGACTCTCATGCCGGTTTGAAAGTCAATGGTGGTTTTTTCAAAGGATTTTTTTAAATAAGATTTTATTAAGTTCTTATCATCGATTTTTTCTGGTATTTGTTTTTGACTGTAGACTTCACTAAATATCCTCAAAAAGAAACCATTTCTTAAATCTTTCAAAATTTTCAAGGAAATTTCGCCCTTAAAACCAAACGTCTTTTGGTACAAAGGAACTATGCTTTTTAATTCTTCTTCACTGAAATCCTCCAGTAAAAATCCTGGATTATTGGCTAGACTTGCAATTGGCTGATGAAATTTCTTCAATTCTTCAAATAAATGAGTATGTGTACCATTTATTTGAAGAATATTTTTCCAGATATTGGATTTGCAGCTAATGCAAATTTTCACCTTTTCTAAGTTTCTTGTCGTCATAGCAATTTCACTCAATTCAAGTGAAATATTCGTATTAACACTTTCATCTATTGCGTCAATGAACAGAAACACATTTTTATCTACAAGTCTTCCTAATTCGTCGAGTTTCTTCAGAACACCGTTGCTTTCATTTTTACTGGAAAAAACACCATTTAAGTCCTGTGCGATGTGCTCCAATGGTGATTTATGGATAATTGCTGCATTGTAGAAGAATACAAAGTTGTTTTCCAAGCTTTGAAGTGCTAAGGAACACATTGTATTTGTCTTGCCAACTCCAGCTGTTCCGACTATAGCAAAAAAAGATGCCTTACAATTGACAAAGTTGTGGAAGGAGGATTGCAAGTTCCTTCTTTGAACATAAAGATCTTTTACAAACTTAGAGGTTGGTTCATCTATATTCCCAATAGTTGGCCCCATTCTATCTTGAACTTGGTTCTTACAGAATATCTTCAAATTTTTGTCTGAAAAAGAGATAAAGTTTTTTAATGCCTCGTATCTTATCCGTAACTCTTCGTCCGTTGATAGTTTATAGCCGTTTTTCCAAAAATCTGAATGCTCAGAAATCTTTTTACCGGTAAGCTCCAGTCTTGAAATCGAATCAAATATTTTTGTTGTTTTTCCATTGGTAATTATCGTAAAAGGTGCAATATCGTCAATAAGAGCTCTTGCGTAAGAAATTCCCTGATCTATGTCTTTTTGTAAGATATCCACAGAATCTTTTTTCAGTTCGATAATAAAAAGGTTTTTACCATTTCTTTTACACAGCACATCTGATCTGCCATTGATTATGTGTTGAGTCTTTCCAAGTCTGATTGAAAACGATTTTTCTAATGAAATTTCAGAAAGATCAAAGCCAAGGTCATTTAAGAAAGGTAAAATTAGTTTTCCTCTAATTTCTTCTTCATTCATTAGTATCATTTTGCGATCACTTTTAGTATCCAGTGGGACTTCAAAAATACAAATACTTATGATAAATTGATTACGAGAGGGTTCATTTTGAGTATCTATAGGATGTCTAGCAACTGTTGAGACCTTTTTGTAAAATCTCTATCGTTAATAAATATCCATTTTCAGTCTTTTTTGAGATGTTGATTAAGATATCAATAAGTGCATCCGTTGTAATATTTAAGATTGGTTGCTTTTTAATATGCTAAACCTGATTCTTTAAACTCATGTAAAGATATTCCCCGGCAATCTCCAATAGCTTTACTAAGTACGGCTTTGTTGAATTTAGATCGTCAAGCTTTTTAATCGTTTTTGTATTGTAAAGCTGGTCAAAGCTTAAATGCGCTTTTAAAAAATCATCTTTTTGAACATTTCTCTGATATTTGAAGTTATGTTCGCCAATAAATCCCCAGTACTCATGAATGGAGGCTTCAAGGTAAATGGAATCCTTACTGCAAAGGCCATGGCCAACAAAACCTCTAAGTTTACCAATTGCTAAATAATTCGTTCAGGTAATGGTTTAACATTAGAGATTGAGAAGATAAGTAAAATCATTATTTTTATTATATCTATATTCGAAAAAGCCGATCACTATTTTATTCTGTATCTAATTCGCATATTATCTCAATGGTAATATTTGTAAGCTCTTATAAGAGAGCTCTTATCTTTACCTAAAGGTTTAGACAAAATTCACTTAACTTAGAGAGGTTAAAAAAATAATATATGTTAGAACCGGATAAGGTCGTAATGAACATAATTGATATCATCGAAAACGGAAAGCCTATTTATAAAATGGCGACAACAATACCTGGGATTGCTATTGAATCTTCTTTTCGAATTCTTGAGAATGGAAATTATGATTTGGCTATGATTACTCAGCCCGAAGAGCATAAAAAAGGAATTAACTTAGATTATTTTTTTTGCAAGCCTTTCTGTTTAGTCACTCAGGACGGAATGCATATATTTGTCTACAATCATAATGTTGTAAGAGGATCCATTGGGCTGGATACTAGTATTCCCTGTAAATGCAACGTCGAAATAAGCTCCTTCAAAGGAGACGCAGACGATTCTCTATGGAATAATTCTCGACAAAGAGCATACATTAAGTATGATTCTAAGACATTTAATGCTTACACTTCGGGACTTATATTTGATCATACTACAGGATCTGAGGATAGGGGGTTTTATAATGCAGTAACTCTAAAAATCGATGAAACAGAACTGCTCTTTTACCATGAACAGCTTGAGAATGGCACAGGTCTTTTTGTCATCTGGCCGAAAAACAAAATTGATTTTGATGTCTTTCAACCTATGGTAAGTGCAACTATAACTGCATATGGCTTACTTAATGGTTTCTATATGCTAGACTCGATTTATTACATTACGGTAAAAGATCTGCCAAATAAAAGTATAACCTCTTTTTATTACGAAAATTCTAAGGCTGGTATTCAATCAGGAAATCCCATTTTAGACTCTGGAAGTTACGCTGATATACCAGAAACGGAGAGAAAATTAACTTCAACGCAATTTAACAAGCTGGTTAACCTTTTTTTAAAAGATGAGGACTGCCAACGTACAGCCTATCTGCTTATTGAAGCAGGATCCCTAAACGATACAGCTAAAGCCTCGATCGGTGCAGTAGCATTGGAAACAATTACTAGAAAAATATGTGAAAAGGAGTCTGACGCTAAAATTATAGCTGATTCTTCCCTTATATCAGGTATAAAGCACAAACTCAAAAAGGTTTTGAAGGAATACAACGAAATCCTGACCAAGGAACAATTTCAATTATTGACGACCAAAATTGATCTGATGAACAGTAAGCCCAATAGTAACAAACTTACAGCCCCATTTGATCAGCTAGGAATTTTGCTTTCTGCAGAGGAGCTAGAATGCATCAAAAGCCGTAATTTCTTTCTGCATGGCAACCTTCCAAAGAAAAAAAACTCTGATTTAACAAACCAGGAGTTACTCAGTGTTATGGCAAACCGGCTTGTCATGCTCAGTGCGATGCTGTTATTAAAATCAGTGGGCTATGATGGATATATTATAGACCGAGGCATTACAGATGTCATTAAATTGAGAATGGTCATGCAGGGTTTGAAGGTACGAGGTGGAAACAGTTTGAGGCACATTACTAAACCTAATAATTTGAAAGAGGATTGATGTTTAATCGGATACGAACTTAATTCATTATCTATTAGGGTTTTGTAAGTTTCGATAACGCAAATCTAAAGATTCTTACCTTTCTAACGACTGTTAATTTAAATATCTTATCGACGTAGAATTCAAGAATTAACCTAAAAAGCCATGTGGCAGTGTTTGGCTGCACATGGCTTTATTTGTGAACCCACTGGTACAGAATTCGAACCATTTATTGGAGGATTTGCGGCGATTGAACCAACTGAAAAACATTCCTCAACATGATTTTAATGGAGCCAAGGTTAATAAATTGAAACCTGCTAATCTCCCTTTTTCCAGCGCAGATTCATCTCTTATCTAGTATGTCATAGTAAAAAATCAATAAAGTCAAGATAGTTATGTAGGTCGATATGCCGCCTTGCGGTAGTCAAAGCATGGTTGTATGTTATGTCGAAATTTACTTTCATTGGTGAAATTTGTTAAACTACTATGTCATTTCTTCACTCAGCGCTATTTTTGCCCTTCTCTCCAATGACTTGAAGACAGATTCCAACGCTTTGTCATTCAATTTTTGATAATGATTCTCCAGTCCTATTTCAATATTTCCGATCCATTTATGGAAGTCTGGACTATTATGCGCATCTCTGATAAAGTGCAGCGTGGTTTTGATATCAGTGATCGCTGCGCTCGTACTTTCATAAATGTCAATTAATTCTTTAAATATACTTCTAAGCTCGTTATTTGCTAAACCGATTGCTGAGACCCGCATGATGGGAAGAATATCTTTTAATTCTTCGTAATATTTACTTCTACTATAGTCGTAAACTTCAGCATGGAACTTCAATTCTTTTGAGTGCTTAACTTGTTCAAAGTGTTTTTCATGCTTAATATATTCGTTTTCTAAAAGGAATGGTGATCTTTCATCTTGTGCAAAGCAGATTTTTTTGATTACGTAAATACAGTTGGTCAAGTTGGCTTTTGCATTAATTTCAATCTCGAACTGTTTCTCATTTCTCCATTTTGTTAGAGCAATAAATGCAGCTATCGCGGTAGCGACGGTTGCGATCACTATAACCCAATCACTGACAGTACCCCACACATGAGCTTTAAACGGAATCTGAAACATTCCAATCTCCGGATAGTACTTATTCATTACCAGCCAATTATTTACAAAAGCTATACCTCCAAAAAAACCGATAATTACTGCTGCAATTACGATTACTGTATTATCCCAATTTTTCATAACTTCCTCTTATATAAATTCGTTTTCTTTTTCTTAGTTGGAAGTAGATAGTATTCAATGAAATCAGATTTTTGTAGATCACTTGACAGATTAGTAAGTTTCAATCCTGGATAATATCTCCAGATAATCTTTTTAATAAATTTCAACTCTAATCCGTTGCTGGTAATAAATTCATCATCTTTTATCAAGATGTTGTCAATTATAAAAGGAACAGAAGGCGCATCAGACAATATCTTAGTGTATTCAACATTTCTCTTATGTTTCTTTTTTAGCATTTCACGTAAATCTTCTGGAGCAGCTTGTAATTCGGTGGTGAATTTTCTGAAGTCTGCAACAAAAAATTCGCAAGCTTTCTGAACCGTATGAGGAGTGAATGCATAGTTTTTCTCGCCAGAGAAAATATACTCAAGCCATCTTTTCGAAACTTCTAATATATTAGCGAATACTTCGATTGTTAACCCACTGTTTTTAAAGTGATTCTTAATGTTTTCCGTCGTTACTCTAGCATTGTAAGCTTTCATAACTACAAAAGAATATTTAAAATCAATTATTAATCCGCAAATAATTTCTTTTAATTAATTAAATTATGTACATTTGAATGTTGATAATCAAATAGATGTTTGATTATAGGTGTTTAAACTATAGAGTCTTGCGGCTACATTCTCACGCCGTAACGCAGGGCAGCAGAATAAACACCCATGTCTATACTTTTATGCTATATTTGCATATCAGATAGATGTGGGTCTGCTGTAATCCCGTGTTACGTAAGGCGTGAGAACTGAAAAGTAGCCACGGTTTGCAGGCCCACATGTATCAAAGGGCAGCCAACCAACAAGACTCGTTAACTATAACGAGTATGAGCCATAAAAAGCAATTTCAAAAAAATATTATTTCGGCCCCCGAGTAATCTCGGCAGGGCTTGTCCCCATTTGCGGACATTTTTAATCGATGAATGCGTGAACGATAACCGACAAGTTAACCTGATAAGCCGTAATGGCGCATTTCGATTTTAGTAATTAATTTTTTAACTGGCAGAGGCCGGTTTGTAAAGCTGTAACGTCCGTGAAGGTGAGATGTGTGTGGGAGAGGACTTAAGTTTTACGTCTTACCACCTTTGCTCAACACACCAAAAGAATGCGAAAATTACGCAAAGGGGAAAGCTATGCGCTATTGCGAGCGATAGGAGATGCCCTAAATACAACAATAAGATCGCCACTTCGCTGCGCTCATCGCGATGACGGAGATAAAAGAGGAGTAGTGGAACCAAAGCGGTGCATACAGCCGATAGTATACCACACAAAGCTGGTTACTTTAATAATTTCTTTTATATGTGTGTTGTTTAGTGATGCCCAGGCGCAGTCCGCTGGAGAGCGGGCTGTGATCGGGGCAGAAGACATCAAACCGCTTCAGATCGGGGATACTTTATCCGAGGCCTTATGGAATTTGCCGTTGCGGGTGGTAAAGCATCCCGACGGTAAGGATTTTATTAGACTTAGTGATTATCGGAACAAGAAACTGATTATCCTCGATTTCTGGGCAACCTGGTGTGGCAGCTGTATCTCCTCCATGCCGAGACTCGACAGTATCGCACATGAACTTAGCGATAATCTTGTATTACTGGCGGTTACTACAGAAGATTTTTCACGGGTAGCAAAATTTATGCGTACGAATGCGGTGCTTAAGAAGCTGGCACCGCTATCCATAACAAGTGGAAATGTGCTGTCAAATTATTTTCCCCACAGCAGCGTCCCACATATAGTTGTCGTAGATAATGGTGTTGTAAAAAGTTTTACGTCGCCTGATAGACTGAACCGGGAAAATCTGCTTTTGGCGATCAACGATGGGAGCAAAAGCTGGTCTGAAAAATTCAACTACCGACATCAAGTTTTTCCGGTTAAATCGTCTTATGTTTCGTCAGACCATTTTTATACCGTGTTTTCGGGATATGCTGAAGGTCTGGAAAGTAGGAGTGGAATGTTTATTGATTCGTTGGCATCAACAAAGCGTTTTTATGCATGGAACTTACCGGTATACCAATTTCTCACACTTGCACTTGGCCGCGTAGCGATTCCAAAGTCACTGATTGAACTGCAAGACGGCGTAGACAGTAGCTTCTTTTTCAACAGTCCGATTACCTATGAGGCAACCTTTCCGAGCTCCTCTGATAAGATAGAAATGGAAAAATACATATTACATGATCTCATGCGCTATACAGGTTATACAGGAAGTCTGCAACAGAAGAATCTACCCTGTTGGGTGATATACAGATCGGATGATAAATCAGAAAGTCCCGCCATCGATAACGATCAAGGTATCACGATTCGGGAGCTCATCCGGCCGATCAATAATATGTCCGGAGCGACACCGGTAATGGCGGAGGGGGATATCAGGCAGTTACGGATCAGCCGGGATGCTTTGGATGTACCGCTGGACTTTGAAACATTCCGCGTTTTCCTAAATAAACACGGCTTTGATTTACGTAGGGATACCAGTGATTTCACCATGTTGTCCGTTTCGGCGGGCAGTACATCAATTAAATAAACCTTTATGAAAACAAAAGTAAATTATATTGCACTTGCATTTCTCGTTCTGCTAAGCCTGAAATTAAGTGCGCAAAGTAGAACGGGACAGATTATCGTTTCGGTTGTAGACAGCACAACCAACGAACCTATCGGTAATGCGTCACTAAGGTTGCTGCCCCAGAATGTGTATGTGAAGGGGGAAGCTAGCGGCAAGTTCACCGTAAACCCAAATCCAGATTCGAAAGCAATCGAAGTGAAGCACATCGGATACCGTGCCGCTGTCTTACCATTGAGTGATATAGGCCTAGAAGTTACCGTGCGGCTCGCACGCGAGTGGAATGTACTGGACGACGTGGTTGTGCAGACAGGCTACGAAGCAATTTCGGCTAAGAGAAATACGGGATCAGTAGAGCAGATCAGTAACACTTCTTTTAACCGATCAAGCAGCCCAGATTTAATAAAGAGACTTGCCGGCGTTTCTACTATTTTATTTAACGATTGGAATACCAGCGTGAACAGGAGCGGTGCAGAGCCAAAGATCAACATCAGGGGCGAAACCTCGTTACTTGGCGATGCTTCACCACTCATTATCGTAGATAATTTTCCGTACGAAGGTGCACTCAGCAGTATCAACTTGGACGAGGTAGAAAACGTGACGGTTTTGAAGGACGCTGCTGCGTCTGCAATATGGGGAGCAAGGGCCGGTAATGGCGTAATCGTGATTACGACGAAAAAAGGCAAATTTAATATGCCTACACAGATCGAATTTAATAGTACACTTCGTCTGGTCGAAAAGCCAAACCTCTTTTACCTACCCGTGGCTTCAAGTGCTGATTATATCGAAATAGAAAAGATGCTGTTTCAAAACAAATTTTACAATAATGATGAACAGAGCTTTACGCGTACCGCGTTGTCGCCCGCAGTAGAACTATTGATAAAACACCGCGACAAGCTCATAGACGATGAAACGTTGAACAGCGAATTGGAAATGCTTGCACAACATGACGTGAGAAATGATTTTCGCGACTATGTATACCGAAAGGAAATGTACCAAAGGCATACTTTAAGCGGTAGCGGAGGAAATGAAACGTTTCGCTTCCGTATTTCCGGAGGGTATGAAAGAAATATGGGCAATACGAGGGGCGATAGCAACGATAAGTTTACCATACGGTCGGAAAATGAAGCGAATATTTCCAAAAAAGTATCGGTGCAGATAGGACTGAATTATGCACAGACCCAAGTGCGGACGGGAGGTCTGGTTCAATACGGTAACCTGCGCGCCGGAGGACGTGACCTTTACCCATACGCCCGACTGGCCGATTATGAAGGTAATCCACTGCCTATTGCGAGAGACTATCGCGAATCCTATATTGCTACAGCGGGCGAGGGAAACTTACTGGATTGGAGATATGTGCCGCTGCAGGAATTAATGGACGGCAATCAAAAAAATAATGATATCCTATTAAATCTTGGACTTCGCTATAAAGTGGCAAAAAACTTGTCAGCAGAAATTAAATACAATTACCAGCACAGTGGTTTAGCTGTAAGTTATCTCGAGGGTATAGACCATTATGAAACCCGCAACCTTATCAATCGCTTTACGGTCATTAACGGCGAACAGGTTGTACATAATTTCCCATTGGGAGGTGTACTGCGGGAAACAAATACAAATCAGGCGAACCAGAACGGACGACTACAGCTAAATTGGAACCCGACATTTGGAAAACACACCATCACTACGCTGGCTGGTGCGGAAGTTAGGCAATCGAATGTACGCCTAAGCCAGCATACTACTTACGGATATGATAAAGACAGACTGACCTCGAGTCCGATAGACTTGATTAATTTTTACCCAACGTTTGATAATATCGGAGGGCAATCGTTGCTCGCATTTAACCCCACATCATTTGGTGAGACTGTATTCCGCGATGTCTCCTTTTTTGCAAATGGAATTTACAGCTACGATAACAGGTATATCCTGTCTCTGAATGCCCGGAGAGATGCGTCGAACCTGTTAGGTATGGAGACTAACGAACGCTGGAAGCCCTTATGGTCAATCAGCGGAGCATGGAACGTTAACGAGGAAATCTGGTTTGACGTGGGAGCTATTGATAGGTTAAAACTGCGTCTTTCCCATGGATACAGTGGTAACATCGACAAATCAAGGTCGGCACATACCATCCTGCGTTTTGCCGGAAGATACCATCTCACGCAATATCCTTATGCATTTATCGAAAACCCGCCTAATCCCGCCCTACAATGGGAGACTGTTGCGACCACAAATATTGGACTGGATATGGGGCTGCTCAACGACCGTGTGCGAATGACCATTGATCTTTACAAAAAGAACACGACGAATCTATTAGGAATGGCGCCTATTGATCCCACCACAGGATTTTCAAATGTCGTATTGAATAATGCGGCGACTGCCGGTAAAGGTGCCGAATTAAATATCTCTTCCCGCAATATCACTTCTGGGCCATTCGAATGGTCATCGTCGCTATTGTTCGCGTACAATGAAACCAAAGTTGTCAAATGGCTTAATCCACTATCAACTGCCGGGGCATACGTGGGTAATGGCAGGTCCCTTAGTCCCTATGAAGGTAATCTACTGTATTCGCTCTATAGTTTTAAATGGGAAGGGCTTAATCCTGATAATGGTAACCCGATCGGTCGATTAAAAGGAGAGACTAGCGAAGACTATAGAGCGATTCGGCGGGAAAGCGAATTTGAAGAATTAGTGTATCATGGTTCGGCCATACCGCTTTATCATGGCTCCTTGCTTAATACGTTTAAGTGGCGGCAGCTGGCTGTATCCGCAAATATCGGATATAGGGCAGGGTACTATATCAGAAGAAACGCTTTGCATTATCAAGACCTGTTTTCCGGAAACAGCTCACACCGCGAATATAGCGAGCGTTGGCAGCAGCAAGGTGACGAACTGCATACCAATGTCCCGTCTATGGTGTATCCGGCGAATAGTGAACGCGATAATTTCTACCAGAATAGTGAGATCAATGTGGCCAAAGGTGATCACATACGAATATTAGATATTCGGGTGGATTATGCCATGAGCAGTAAGCTCCAGTTTTTTGCAACTATGGGGAATGTGGGGATTATATGGCGAGCAAACAAATGGGGAATTGATCCGGACTTTGCCAACAATATCCCGCAGCCCCGAAATTATGCAGCAGGTTTATCTTTTAAATTCTAATAAAATAGATCATGAAAAAAAATAATATACTGATGACAGCTTTACTTCGGACAGTGATTTGTCTGCTACTATTTACCCTACAAGGCTGCGAAAATTTTCTAGAGATCAGGCCGGATAAAAAGATGGTTATTGCGACAAAATTGGATGACCTGCAAGCTATATTTGATAATACCGGAGTGATAAAGCCGCAAGCTAATTTAGTGGAGGTTATTGCGGATAGTTATTATTTATCTGATGCTGATTATATGGCTCAGTCTGTTGTGACGCGTCAATATTATGTACGTGAAACGCCACTAATTGATTATTCTCAGGGTTGGACGAGTTATTATCGTACAATATTCTACGTTAATGAGATACTTGCAGGACTGCAAAAGATCGGTTATTCCGCTATTGAATTACCAAAAGCAAGACACTTAGAGGGTAGTGCACTTTTTGTGCGCGCATTGTCTTATTATCACCTCGCTCAGCTTTTTACAGTTCCCTACGATGACGCTACGGTTGTAAATGAAAAAGGTCTACCTTTACGGTTAAGCCCCGATTTTAATCAGGTTGTTAAAAGGAGTAGCCAGTTAGGGACCTATCAACAGATAATCGCAGACTTCAGAAATTCCATTAGATTATTACCCGTTACCAAACCCACTTATCCAACCAGACCCTGGAAAGCAGCAGCATATGCCGGTTTAGCAAATGTTTATCTCACCATGGAAAATTACGCACTGGCCGAGACCTATGCGGACTCCGTACTGCAAATTACCAACCAATTAATGGATTTCAGTATGCTAGATCAACAAGCGGAGGTTCCATTTTTACCGTATAATGCTGAGGTACTCTATTTTTCAAATTTTGGACAGGTTGGCCCCTTATCTAATCGTTTGCTGAATGTTGATACGCTATTGTACCGAAGTTACGCTGATGCTGATCTGAGAAAATCCGTTTATTTTAAGCTAAGGACTAACGGTACGGTGCAGTACAAAGGAGACTATCTCATACAGAATCAAAGCTTTTTTAATGGGCTAACTATTGCAGAAATGTTGCTCGTCCGCGCAGAATGCAAAGCTCGAAGAGGGGATAGCAATGGCGCAGCACAAGATCTTAAAAAATTAATGGATTCGCGATGGACAGCAAATCATTATGTTATTCCCGGTAACCTTAATGATGCTGGGATATTAAATTTGATACTGGAAGAGCGAAGAAGGGAGCTTGTTTTTAAGGGGAGACGGTGGTATGATATCCGAAGACTGCATGGAGCTTCTGACAAGTCGATCAAGTTGAGCCGAAAGATTGGAGATGAAACATACGAGATAAGCTCTTCTGATAATTCGCTTAATACGTTAAATATTCCTGATGAAGTACGGCAGCTAGGCGGGTATGATCAATAGAAGTAGCAAACACTGTCGAAAGAAAGAATTCGTTCGACAGTGTTTTGGAGTAATTAATCCTTCAAAAATACATGTGTAGTCGGATTCCTTTCTGCAGGGTCAGTATCTTGTAGATCTTCAAGATCACTTTCTAAACTCCCACTGATCTGTGGTCGTTTATCGTTGTCGGGTGCAGACGGATTGGCGATCGGTGCATTTACAGCACAAAGCTCGGTTCCTTCTTCACACTCCGTACCTGATGGAGAATATCGATATGCCTCCGGATCCGTCCAATCGGATCCACCTTGGAAAACGAATGTGCCCATTTGTTGGACCTTTACTTCACCCTCAGATTCTTCCTCAACCTGTGGTGTGTTCACGCCTTGGGTAGTACCCAGTAAAACCAAGACGGCGGCTATAAAGCCTGTTCCTAAATCAAATAGTTTCATTTTGATAACTTTTGTTAAACAAATGTAGGGTGCATCTACAACGTAATTATTATCCCATCCTTGAAAGGTTATTGTCTCATCCTTGAAAAATTACCTTTTTAGAAACTGTCTGGGTGTTAATCCAACTTCCCGTTTAAAAAATTTGCAGAAACCGGATATGTCTGCGAATCCACATTTTTCAGTTGTTATACGTATACTAAGTCCGTCGCGCAAATGTTTCTTGGCTCTTTCGGTAACAAGTTCGTTTACGTACTGTTGAAGGGACAGCCCTGTTTCATCCTTGAAAATAATCTGTAGGTAATTGAGGGTAATATTTAGCTTTTCGGCTATAGTATCAAACTTGCACTTGATGCCGTACGTTTCGGTATTAATATCGAGGATAATCTTCGCCGCATCTGCAACACTTTTTTTGTAATCATCGGGTTCATATTCCTGTTTAATCTTTTTCCGCGAGAGCTTAACCAACTCTTTCATGGTAACGATAATGAAAATCTGGCTATCTAGATCACCCTTTATCAGTCTGCTGCACAGCGCCTCTATATAGGTTTCTGTTTGTGCACCTACGAGAAAATCCACGCTCACGATTGGTTCAGCTGCCGCGCTACGATGGGCATCCAATAGCGGCTTCAGAAAATCAAAGGTTTCGTCGGCGCCATCATCGAATATGCCGATGCTGAAATAGAAATCGAACAATTGATACCGGCCCGCCGATAGATGCAACAAATAATCGCCCGGTGGTAGGTACACATACCGTGCCCGGCGTTCACCGAGCGCCATAATGTGCTTGCCTTCGTTATCGGTAAGGTTAAGGTGGCCTTTTGCACGCATCGCGTAGATGGCATAGACATCCCGCTGTTTTACCTGTACCGGGATGATAATATCTCTGTCGATCACCCAGTCGAAATGTTGCAGGTAGCCCAGATACCCTTTGAAATCCTGTTCAATACTGCTGCATGATCCCGTTCTTCGGTAAATAATCTCGCCATCCTGGATCTTCAGGGATGGAGCTAGTTTTCCGATCTCGGACTGTCGCAACGCCGGGCCGAAGATCGATTCTGTTTTAAATAAAGCGCTTTTTCGCATAATCATTGGTTTTAATGGGGTTAGTCCTCCTTTCCTTGTATTGAGTACAATCAATCAGGTGGTGCTTGTAACACTGTCCGGATTGTCCTCAAGCGGGGTTCGTTTATATGTGGTCGTTGTGTGTTTATAAGGATAGTACCAGGCGCACAGGTTGTACCAGATCATCAGCGCCGCGAAATGATAAAGGCCGATAAATAATCCGATGCCCAGGTGCAAGGCAATAGTGGTATACAAAATAACCTGTCGGTAGCGTTTCCCTAGCCAGGCGATGGGATGCATCAGTTCGATTAGTATCGTAAGTAAGCCAGCAACCATCCACAGGTAGGGCCATGATCCCGTAAAGATCGGTGCCGAAAGCAGTTCGCCGCTAAAGGGCTGATGGATGGCTTTCCAGATACCGCTGCCGTTCCACCAGCTCTCGCCAAATAATTTGCCCAAGCCTCCGAAAAAATAGACGACGACCAACTGGCACTGCAACAGCCGGATACCCATAAGCGACCAGCGATGGTGCGCTGCGGTTTTATCGCTACCGGGGTAAAACAAGACGCTGATAAACAGGCCGGTCTGTGCCAGGTAATCGACACCATAAGACCAGCTGGTCTCACTGAGAAAAAAAGCCTGATGGATAAACAGCAGTACGAAGGCGCTCGCGCGTACCGTCGGCGGCCAACAGAGCAGTAAACAAAGTGTAATGTATAGCAACGCAATAAGTTGTACGCTGAGTTGGGGAAAATGAAACAGAACCTCGGAAAGGCTCCAGCCTACGCCGGTACGCCAATGTGCAGCTATCGCTGCATCGATGACAGCATCTGCGCCATAATAATAGGGCAGGTCAGGCCATATCCGCGTCATTTCCACGGCGAGTAACAGGCCGATGCCAATGGGTAGGTATTGTAGGCCGCGAAGAAGCATCGTCGTGTGATTCTTCGTGTGCTTCATAATAAATGGTTTTTGTCTTAAAAAGTAATACATGTGTAGGTTTTACGTTAGCATCGCCCGATCCCACAGGTGGTATGCCCATGGCCAGGTAGCTGCAGGTAATGTGAAGGCCAGGATGGCGTGCGGCCATGTGCTGGCAGATGGATACGCCTAATGCCTTGGCGAGGGGCCGTACCTGGCTATCTTCATGAGGAGCGACTTTTAACAGCCACCCGCCGGCTACTTCCAGTAGGCTGCGGTATCGGATTCGACTGGCATGGCTGCGCAAGCCAGGGTCGGAGAGTAGGGTCTTCTGATCGCTAGCGGAGTCTTCCAGTACAAATAAGCTGTGGTAGCTACTACCCACTTCGGGTCCGTAAAAGCAATAGCTTCCATGGAGACCGGCCAGTTGGGCGAAGTAACGTACAGGCGGTAGATTTCGATACTGCATCAGTACGTCATGGTATAGCATAGGGGATTCATCCGGCTTGGCACCGGTACCGAGCAGTAGGATGTTGTGCAGGATACTGGTGCTAAGATGCCAGATAAAATAAAGGGTGCCTATGGTGTAAGGCCAGCGCATACCTTATTGCGCGTTGCGGGCAAGATACTCAATTAGTGGCGCATCGTGCCATCGGTCGTCTGGTTCTTGGGGGTACAAAAGGCGCGTGGATACGCCTTTGAGCGCATCGGGATCTGCATCCGCCAGGTAGATGATCTCTGCGTTCTCCAACAAAGAAGTGGTCTGTGCCGTTTCGTTTAGCGCGCTGAGGATTGCAAGGGTAAGCAGTGCAATTCCTGCAATAGTAATTTGAGTTGTCTTCATAACATTTTTTGTATTTATTCGCTTAAATTCTTTGTTTTTTTAATTTATTTTGAAGAAAGTGACGGAAAACATGCGGATTTGGTATTTTTTTTTATAACTTGAAAGTTTATTAACCAATAAGGAGTATTAATGATATGTTACTTAGCTATTGTTGTGGATGATGAACCTCATGCGGCCAGTAATCTTGCCCATAAGCTCGAGCTTACGGGTAAAGTACAGGTGGTGGGGAAGTTCGATGCTGCCTTGGACGCCATTGACTACCTGGATGCCACTGAACAGCGGATTCATTTTGTGTTCTGCGACATTGTAATGGAGGGTATGCGGGGTACGGACGCCGTCAGATTATTCCGTGAACGTGCAGACTGCGTCATACTTTATACGGGCAAACCCGAATATTCGTTGGATGGAGAAAGTCACTTGGCGGATGCAAAATTGCCTAAATCTGTCACACAGGCTGAACTGAATGAGACGATTGAAAATTTGATCAATCCACGAAATCCCAAAGCCCCGGTGCGGATTCCTACTTATATAAATATAAAAGCTATGCCCGTTACAAAAGAAGATATAGACCATACCGATAGGGACATTCGCATCGCCATCGCCGATCTGCTCTATGTCGAGCGTTCGGGCAACTATGTGCATTTCTATACGTTAAATCAACAGGGACAGATCGTCTTGACCGGCCGACTGAAAACGAGCATTATGGCCCTGTATCGCGAATATGAATCCACGAACCTGTTTTTGTACGTCAATGCCAGTCAGCTTGTCCATGTCAAGTTTATCATCGATCACTTAAAAGATGGTGTCACCGTCCCCGGATGGGCGTTTGGCATCTCGTCCAAAGGCAAGCCATATTATCGGCGTTATTTAAAACGGAAAGGGCTGGATGGATAGCGTACCCATAAAAAATCTAGCTAGCTTAAAGAAGTTAAAGGTAGCGCTCGCAGTTGGTGGCTTGCTGTTGCTTTGGCTATATCTTTATCAAATTGCACCACATGCTATTCAGGGGTCGAAGGAGTTTTTTACACTTCTTGCCTTTCACGTCGGGATCTTTGTGAGTTCGCGTTGGCTTATGGCTCCCCGGCTACGTAAGTCTCGCATCCGGTGGTGGTTTATCGTCTATGCACTACAATTGATGGTGTTTACGATCGCCATCATCGCCTTCAGCTTTTGGCAGGGGGCGCTAGAGTTTACCGGCCTAAAAAGTTTCTATATCAGCAACTTTTACCATATAACGTTTACATTTTTGATTCCGAGTGGATTGGGGCTTTTCCACTTTTTTCTACGCAGCGCTTTTAACGGCCGGAAACAACGTGCAGCTTCTAAGAAGCGAGAGGAACAACTGGAAGTGGAACGTGCAAGAGAGCGTGAAGCCTTCCAGGAGCAAGAGGCGCAATTATTGGCGGAACGCGCGAGAGAGCATGAAGCCTCAATGGAACTGGAGAAGCAGCTACGCGACGCACTTTTTAAATGGAATCAGCAGCGCTTAACGCCACATCTTGTATTTAATACGTTGACGACTATTGAGGAACTAAATCGTATACAGCACCCCGAAGCGAGCAAGGCGATCGAAATATTAGGTACCATATCCCGTTTTTATATGGCGCTTGAAAATCAGCTGTTCGTCTCTTTGGTGGATGAACTCGAACAGGTTGATCGCCTACTGTTGATCTATATTATCCGCAAAAGTAAAGCGATTTATATCGAGCAACACATCGATCGGTCTACGCTAGCCCGCAGGATCCCGGCGCTGCTCATCTTTAATCTATTGGAAAATACCTGCCAGTACGGCATCATTACACAGCAGGCAACGCCTGCAAGCTTGACCATAAATCCATGGAACGATAGTGGGGTACATATTGTTGTTTTTAACCATGTGGCCAAGCGGCCATTGCCGGAGGTGAAGCAGGGGCTCGGTCAGCTGGAGCATATGGAAGAGACGCTGAAGCTACTTCATCCCGAAAATCAGATCCATATCCGTAGAGATGAAAGCACCTTTACCGTAGAATTATTCTTGCATGGAGAAGACACGTAGCTAAAGATCCGAGGCCAACAGGAAAAATACCGTTAACGGTTGAGGTATTTTAAAAAACTCTTTTTTCCTATTGATGGATGAAGAGATGTTAATTAAATTAATATATTTCCTCTATAAATAGAATTTCAAAGGCAGAGGAGAGATCGAAAATTTGACTTTATATGTAACACGATTATAATTGCATATAAAGTCAAATTTATCTAAGTTTGTCTATCTATAGATAGGTAGACAATGGATACGAGAGACAAAATATTAGAAGTTACAGCCGAACTGGTCATGCGTGATGGGTACAATGCTTTTAGCTATAAAGATATTTCCAAAAAGATTGGCATTAAGACTTCGTCAATACATTACCATTTCCCAACCAAATCTGATCTTATCCTATCGCTTCTACAAGATGCTTGTGTAAAGCAAAATGAAATAATATCCGCGGTGGAGGCCAGCACACCTTTAAAAAAACTAGACGTGTTTATGGATTTCTATTTGTCTTTGGCGCGACAAGGAAAAATATGTTTGGTCGTAGCTCTTTTATCGGATATCAATAGCATGGATAGCCGGGTAAAAGATGAACTAAAATCCTTCTACGAATTATTGATCAATTGGTTGCAATCTATTCTTGAAGACGGCTTGAAAAGAGAACAAATGGTTTTTGCCACAACACCTCTTATAAAAGCGACGGAAATAATGAGCGCAGTGGCGATGATACCCATTCTTTCAAGAATTGGAACAGATCAATCTTTTGAGCAAATAGTTGAATCAATTAAGAATAGCATTATCAATAATTGATTAATCGGTATAAATAATTTTTACGCTCACTTCAAGCTCCTTGGGTTTGATACATTTAGTAACCAATACTATTACATATTTGGAAATGGACAAATCAGAAAACAGACAAAATGCTAACGCATGGCATATTGGAGAAGTAATTCGGGGCCTTGTCAAAGAAAAAGAAATTAAGACAGATGTCCTAGTTGCTTATCTTGAAATAAGTGATAAGGAGTTGGAAGAAATTTATCAAAACCATTCCATCGATATTAAAAAGCTGATTAAAATTTCAGAACTACTCAATTATAATTTGTTCGTATACTATCTCGACAATAATATCATCGGAGATTTGTTTGAAAATCAAATGAACGTACTTGACCCCCAGATAAAAAATCTAATTCTCAGCCTAGAAACAAAAAGCGAGGAAATAGCCCGATTAAAAATTCTGGCGGAAGCGCAGCGAAAAGTTATCGAATTATATGAAACGAAGGCGTACCTGCACGCCGACGGCCAAAAAAAATAAGTAGAAAAAAAATGTTCGAGATGTAATAATAAAATCATTTTTGTAAAATGGTTTTGTTTTATTGAACAGTGTTCAATACATTTGTGGCGTAAATATTTTTAATTTTTCATGAAATGAAAACAGCATTAATAACAGGCGCAAGTGGAGGCATAGGCTTTGAGGTTGCAAAACGTCTTGCAGCCCAGGATTATCGGCTCACTTTGGTAGCACGGAATGAACAAAAACTCAAATCGCTTCAAGAGCTATTGGGAACAGATACCCATACTATTCTGGTAGCAGATCTGACAAAAAAGGAAGATATCCAAAAAGTCAGCAATCAAGTCAGCACGCACGGCTATGACTTACTCATCAATAATGCCGGTGCCGGTGCATATGGCAAATTCGTTGAAATATCGCTTGAAGAGCAGTTAGACTCCATGGTGCTAAATATGGACGCAGTGGTAAGCTTATCGTATGCTTTTTTAAACCATGCGAAGCCCGGTAATGCTTTGGTAAATGTTGGGTCATTGCTTGCGCACTCATCGCTGCCAGGTGGTGCGGTGTATGCAGCGACAAAAGGTTTTGTAGCCAACTTTTCAGAATCCCTTTGGTACGAATTTAAAAATAAGGGTATATTTGTGACAGGCTTTAATCCAGGCGCTGCCGATTCGGATTTTCATTCCAATGCTGGACGGGAAACCAGCGTGTTTCCTAAATTTGTTGTCTCTTCTGTCGCAGAAGTAGCTGATGAACTAATCAATGCGCTGAATAACAGAAACAAGCCAAGAATTGTTCAAGGGTTTAAAAACAGAATGATGCTTTTTGGCTTCAGATTTTTGAGCAGAAAAGCGGCAGTAAACATTATGGGCCAACTAAGCCCGGGATTGCCACATTAAATGGTGCATTCCGGAGAACAAATTTTAAAGACGAATTTATTTTAGTACGGTATGGGTATAGCGGAGAGAAAACAAGAAGAAAAACAAGACATGCAGAAGCGCATTCTGGATGCGGCACGTAAGATATTTCTAGATAAGGGGTATGAAAAGACCAGTATGCGAAATATTGCAAGCGAAATCAATTATAGCCCTGGAATGATCTATTTTCATTTCAAGGACAAGAGCGAAATATTTCACGAGCTTCATAAGGAGGGATTTAGGTTATTACTTGCCCAGTTGAAGATATTGGATAAAGTAGCTGACCCCTTCGAGCGACTGAAGGCAGTTGGAAGGGTGTTCATTCAGTTTGCACAGGATAATAAAGATTATTATAATCTTATGTTTATGGTAGAAGAACCTGCAAAGGAATCTACGGAAGGAGGCTTCAAAATTGCGCAGGAAGCGATCAATCATCTCTTGGAGCTGGTCAAAGAATGTCAGGCAGAAGGTAGATTTGTCGGAATGGATCAGGAATATTTTTCCTTTATGCTCCTTTCGTCGCTTCACGGAATATGTGCATTGTTCTGTAAAGACCGTACGGCAAGTTTTCAAAATAAGTCAAATGAAGACCTAATGAAATATGGATATGAGTGTTTTGTTTCTTTACTGGAAAAAGGATAATCCTTTTTTTTGCTCAAAAATTGAACACTGTTTAAAATTATTACAATGATTAATATTTTTCAAAAAAATCTATTTTGGTGTTGCATAGTCTACACTATTTTCACCCCAATTGTAGCCACCGCGCAAACCAAATTGGACAGCTATATCAGGCAGGGGATTGCGTCAAACCAAAGTATAAATCAACAGAATTTTATTCTGGAAAAGAATGTATACGCACTGGGAGAAGCAAAAAGTATGTTTTTGCCCAATGTCGCTTTTTCTACGACATACACGAAAGCGGATGGTGGCCGTACAATAGACATTCCGGTGGGTGATCTGATGAATAACGTGTACGCCACGCTTAATCAACTTACGGGAAGCAACTCCTTTCCACAGCTACAGAACCAGCGGGAATTATTGAATCCAGACAATTTCTACGATGCAAAATTTCGCATAACCCAGCCCATTCTGAATGCGGAACTTCGCTATAATAAAAAGATCAAGTCGAAACAGATCGATCTTCAGAAAACAGAGGTACTTCTCTACAAGCGGGAACTGGTGAAGGAAATCAAAACAGCCTACTATAATTATCTGAAGGCAACAAATGCCGTGCAAATATATCAGTCTTACTTAAAACTGGTAACCGAGGGAGAGCGGGTTAACAGAAGTCTTTTCGATAATGGAAAGATAAACCGAACCGCTGTGGTCAGAAGCCAAAATGAAGTTTCAAAAATAGAGGCTGCTATCGTCGAGGCAATAAAAACGCAGGAATCTGCACAATACTACTTTAATTTTCTGCTGAACCGCCCTTTATCAGATGATATTTCCGTTGATGAAATTTCGGATCTCCCCGCAGACGATTTATTACGGGCTGATAATATCAGTAACCGTGAAGAACTCTCAAAACTAATGATAGCAAAGAATATCAATGAAGATCTAACGGGGCTGGCAAGGTCATACCTCATTCCGAAGATCGGGGCCAATCTAGACTTGGGGTCGCAGGCTTTTGACTTGAAATTCAATAGGGATTCCCGGTATTACTTGTTTGGCATTTCGTTAGAATGGAACCTGTTTGCCTCGGGAAAGAACAACTATCGAATCAAACAGACTATTGCCGAGCAGCATGCTATTGCATCTCAGACCGATTATGTGGAGCAACAGCTCTTTACAGAGCTCAAAGTCCGGCAGGCCAATATGCAACGGGCAATTGCCCAGTACCATGCTGCCCAGAGCCAGTTAAATACCAGCCAGATTTATTACCACGATATGTCCAAACTGTATAAGGAAGGGATGGCTATCTATATCGAGCTGCTGGATGCCCAAAACCAATGGATCGATTCGCAGCTCCAGGCAAACATTGCGCTTTTCGATACCTGGATATCATTTTCTGCCATCGAACGCGCAAACGCTAGTTTTAACATACAATAATAAACACATGAAAAAAAATCAATTTGCGATCGTTGCTTCTGCATTATTTCTGTTCTCGTGCAATGAGCACCCTAAAAATATAAATCCACTTGGTGAGCCCGATGTTATAGCCGTAAAGGTTGCCCCTGTCTCCTCATTAAACGTGCCGAGCACGATACAAGCTACGGGGCTGGTCAGTACTGAAGACCAGGCAAACTATTCCTTTAAGATTGGTGGCATCATCAGCCGTATACTGATACATGAAGGAGAATTTTTCCGCAAAGGCCAATTGCTGGCTACACTTAATGCCACCGAGATAGCAGCTGGCCTGGCACAATCCGGTCTAGGGGTCGAAAAAGCCCAACGCGACTATGATCGGGCGATCAATCTTTATAGGGACAGTGTCTTTACCTTGGAGCAGCTGCAAAACACAAGGACCGCCCTTGAAGTTGCCAAGCAGGCCAAAGAGGCTGTTGCATTTGATGAGCGCCACGCAAAAATATATGCCGCATCTGACGGTTTTGTAACCAAGAAAATTGCCAGCGAAGGAGAAGTAGTGGGAGGGGGGATGCCGGTACTGCTAACCAACTCCGTGCAGCATAATGCCAGCTATCTTCTTAAAGTCGGTGTAACGGACGTGGAATGGGCCGCAATTAAGGTCGGTCAACCTGCACAGGTTAGATTGGATGGTTATCCAGATCAGCTTTTTGAAGCAGCGGTATTCCGAAAGCTGCAGTCGGCAGATAGCGAGATCGGTTCTTTCCAGGTAGAGGTGAAGCTACAGCTTCAAAAAGTTGTTCCTCCTGTGGGCATGTTCGGGCGAGCAGAAATAGCCATCAGTGAGGAGGAAAATGCCGTTGTCATTCCGTTCAGTTCATTAGTGGAGGCAGATGGCAACAAGGGCTTCGTGTTTACGGCAGTCGGTGCAAACCGCGTAAAGAAAATTCCCGTAAACATTATGAAGTTTGAAAATGACGGGGTATACCTGCGTGGCAACCTTGAGGGAATAAATCAGATTGTTATTTCCAACAGTGCTTACCTGAACGAGCAGTCCACTATTAAAATAATCAAGTAAACTGTACAAAAATGAAAATTACAAATTTTGCTGTAAAAAATTACCAGTTTACCCTTATCATATTCGTTTTGATATCGGTCGTGGGGTTGCTTACGCTATTCAACATGCCACGGTCGGAAGATCCCACCACTAATCCGCCACAATACCTGGTAACAGTTATTTACCCGGGCACGAGTCCAAAGGATATGGAAGAACAGGTCGTAAAACCTATCGAAAACAAAATATACGGACTCGAAAATATCGATAAAATTCTCACCACAATCGAGGATGGGGTAGCTGCGATCCAGATTAAATTTAAGTATGGCGTAGATGTGGACAATAAATACCAGGAGATATCGACCGAAATAAATGCACTTAAAAACGGCGCGCTCCCGAAGGATATCTATTTGATTAAAACGGAAAAAATTTCTTCTGCTGATGTGAAAATCATTCAAACGGCATTGATATCCAACACCGCTTCGTCCAAGGTACTGAGAGATCAGGCAGATATCCTTAAAACGAAACTGGAAAAGATAACCAATCTTCGGGAAGTTAACTATTCGGGTATGCCGGAGCAGGAAATTCGGATCGACATGCAATTGGATAAATTGGCCCAATTGAAAATACCCTTAAATCTGGTTATTGGCAGCTTACAAAGCGAAGCGGCAGATATTCCGGGCGGGAGCATCAACCTGGACGATAAAGTTTTCAATGTAAAAACCAGTGGTAAATTCAAAAATGTGGACGATGTAGCCAATACGGTTATTTATAATGCTAATGGAAAAATAGTCTACCTGAAAGATGTTGCCCACGTTAGTTATAAGGATGGTGTCGTTAGCCATATCACGCGTATCAACGGACATCGTTGTATACTCGTAAACGCTGCCATGAAAGATGATGTGGACATCAGTAAAGTAAAAAAAGAATACACCCCTGTGCTGGAGGAATTTAGCAACAGTTTGCCTGAGAACATAAAAATGGTCAAGAACTTTGATCAGGCAGATATGGTTGCGAAAAGATTGGGACACCTGGGTTTTGATTTTGGTCTGGCCATCCTTTTAGTTGTCATCACCCTACTTCCATTGGGCTTTAGAGCGTCCGTGATTGTAATGATCTCTATCCCGCTTTCGCTTGCGCTAGGTCTTATCGCGATGAACATGATGGGCTTTTCGCTTAATCAATTGAGCATCGTAGGCTTGGTCGTGGCCTTGGGCTTGTTGGTTGACGACAGTATTGTGGTGGTCGAAAATATAGAACGTTGGCTTAGGGAAGGACATTCCATCAAGGATGCTGTTCTAAAAGGTACCAAACAGATTGGTATGGCCGTGGTAGGTTGTACCGCCACGTTGATCATAGCATTTTTGCCGCTCGCCTTTCTGCCTGATATGGCCGGAGAATTTATTCGCAGTCTGCCGGTCGCGATAATCACCAGCGTCTTGGCATCGATGATCGTTGCCCTAACCTTGGTGCCATTTGTGGGAAGCAAGATCTTGAAAACGCATACCCACGGAGAGGGCAATTTCTTTTTGAAGAATTTACAAAAATTCCTGACCTTTTCCTATCGTAGAATAATGCCGCTTGCCCTAAAGTGGCCAAAGGTAACGATCGGCATATCAATCGCATTAAGCGTCCTGGCATTTTTATTATTCCCTCTTGCGGGTTTCAAACTCTTTCCAACCTCCGAGAAACCGATGTTTTTAGTGAATATAAAGATGCCCTTGCAGGCTGATATTCCAGAAAGTGACCGGGTGACCAAATTGGTGGAGAATGAATTGAAAAAACACGAAGAGATTGTTTATTATACATCAAATGTAGGAAAAGGCAATCCCCAGATTTATTACAACGTTCATCAGCAGGATATCAAACCCGATTTTGCCCAGGTTTTTGTACAGATGGATGACGACGCGAGTCCGATTGCAAAAACCGAACTGATCAAAAAACTTCGGACCAAGTTTCAGGATTTTCCCTATGCCCGAATTGAGGTGAAGGACTTTGAGCAGGGGACACCAATTGAAGCTAATATTGTGGTAAGGGTATTTGGCGATAACCAAGATACCTTGCGGTCGCTTTCGTTTAAAGTAGAAGAGCTACTGCGAAAGCATCCGGGTACATTTTTTACAAACAATGAACTTAATACCTATAAATCAGATATAAAAATTACAATTAATAAGGAAAAAGCCCGCACTTTGGGTGTATTGACCAGCGATATAGATAAGGTGATCAGGTTGGCTGTTGCCGGGTTAAACGTTGGCGATTATATTGATGATCGTGGAGATGCCAGAAACGTCGTGATAACAGTGCCGAGAGAAAAATTCTCCAATCTCGATGCTTTAAAGAATCTATATGTGAATAACATGCATGGCGCGCCGATACAGGTTGATCAGGTCGCCAGTATCGGATTTGAGACGTCTCCCACAGCGATCAACCATTTCAATAAGTCACGCTTTGCAAAAGTAACATCATTGTCAAAGGATAATTTCTATGCCAATGATATATTGAAAGATATTGTTCCGGAACTCGACAAAATGGAATTTCCGAAAGGGTATTATTATAAATTATCTGGGGAAGCGGAATCGGAAGGAGACGCGCTTGGCGGCAATTTCCTTTCCGTCATTATTTTAAGTGCATTCCTTTTTGTAGCCGTTTTACTGTTACAATTCAAAACTTTTAAAGGGATAATTATTGTTTTATCCATCATACCATTGGGTGTGCTGGGAGGTGTAATATTTTTGCTCCTAACCGGAAATCCGATGTCCTTAGTCTCGATTATTGGTTTCATAGGTTTATCTGGGATTCAGGTTAAGAATTCGTTACTGCTCGTTGATTTTACCAATCAACTAAGAGCAAAAGGACACAGTATAGATGAAGCTATTCATACCGCGGGCGAAACACGATTTTTGCCTGTTGTGCTTACATCGATAACCGCTATATGTGGGCTGATCCCGATTGCCTTGAATCCGAATCCGCAAATAGCACCATTGGCAATTGTACTTATCGGGGGCCTTATAAGCTCAACTATCCTGTCAAGGATCGTCACACCGGTTATGTATAAATTAATGCCTCCTCAAATTGAAATGGAGGAAACTGAATAACTTACTTCTGTAATCTATTATCAGCAGTGCCCTTATCAGAACGAACGATAAGGGTACTGCAAACAGAACAAGGGAACATATCTTCTGATACGATAGTATTTAAATAATGCACTTATGAAGCAAGTTAAATTAACTTATCTCAATAAAGGAAACATATCTTATGAGGATGCCTTAGCATTTCAACAAGAGGTTCGAAAAATTATTATTGAACTTAAACAACTTAAAATAGATACCTCTGCAAATAATTTGCTGATTCTCTGTGAACATCAGCCTATTTTAACGTTTGGCAGTTCAGCGAAAGAAAGTGAGCTATTTATTCCAAGAAGTAAACTTTCTGATGTTGGTTTAGATCATTTAGATATAAGACGCGGAGGAGCGATAACATTTCATGGAGAAGGTCAACTAGTGGGATACCCGATACTAGATCTTGAAAATTTCAAAACAGATGTACGATGGTATATAAAGAGGATAGCACCTTTACCGTAGAATTATTCTTGCACGGACAAGACACGTAGCTAAATTTTAGTAAATTAGGGTTTTATAAACCCAACTATCTATGGAGGATTTCCGTAATGTAGTGTAATTAACTTGGTCGTTTTTGGATTGCGCTAACCAATATTAGGGAGCTTCTGTGCTTGTACTTGGATGGTCCTAAAGCAAAGACCATGATTAAATCTCTCTTAATTTTAATTGAGCGGGTCGAGCAGTGCCTTACTGTTTTGACCAAAATGTATAACCTCATAGCCCACTATACCAAATATGATCCCGATTTCCAGCCTGTCAGTTCCGAAGATGTACCACTTGCCGAAGAGATTTCGGTATTGGACGTAGACGATGGAGAACCGCTTTTAACCATAGATGATGCCTGTGCTAGATTAGGCATTACGCGAGGCACACTTCGGGCACTACGCCAACAGGAACTGTTGCCCGAAGTAAAAAAGGGTGAAAAAGGGGTTCGCTTCCGCGAAGCAGATGTCGAAAAACTACGTAAATGGTATAGTATTCCGAAAGGAAAGGTGTAGGGCAAGAAGGCCTTTCCCGTATATGATGTAAAAGCCTTCTCTTTTTGAAAGTAGGTATTCAATCATTGAAACACCCTGTTTACTCATTTTCGAAAAACACCTTTTTTTTACGGTATATATTTAAATCATAATTAGGGTTTAACTTTTTGATTACTAATCTGAACAAATATATATCGACTATGAAAATATTATTACGTTTTTCGGGGATTCTCGTGCTTCTCTTCGTTTTTGTGGGGATTACCAACTGTACTAAGGAAGGTGTTGTGGGCCCGCAAGGGATCGAAGGATTGGATGGTTCAACCATTTATAGCGGAACCACGGCTCCGGCTTCGGATCTGGGTACACCGGGTGATTATTATTACCGCGTGACCACAAGTGATTTTTATGGGCCAAAACTAACGGAAGGATGGGGGAACCCCACCAACTTACGGGGTGCCGTCGGTGCAGATGGCCAACCGGGAAATCCGGGGCCAACGGGGCCCAGTGGTGCCGATGGTACGAAGATATGGAGCGGAACGGCAGTGCCCGCTGCTTCGGCTGGCGCCCTTGGAGATTTCTATTTCCAGACGGGTACGGCAAATTTTTACGGCCCGAAGACCGGTACCGGCTGGGGTACACCGGTTAATTTAAAAGGTGCTGTAGGCCCCAAAGGCGAGAATGGTTCGACCATCATCAGCGGTGCAGCGGTACCGGCTGCGGGTCTAGGCGCGCTAGGCGATTATTACTTCCGCGCGTTGACAGGCGATTTCTACGGGCCTAAAACAAATGCGGGATGGGGTAACCCGACTAGCTTGAAAGGCGCAACGGGTGCTACAGGTGCAGCGGGGGCAACCGTACTAAGCGGTACGGCGGCGCCCGCACTTGCCCTGGGACGTACGGGGGATTTTTACGTGAATACCAGCAACGCAAATTTTTACGGCCCGAAGACCGCCACGAGCTGGGGCACACCGCTCAATCTGCGGGGCCCTGCCGGTCCACAAGGCCCTCCGGGTAAAGACGGTGAGCCGGGGACAGCAAATGTGATTTATAGTGATTGGTACCTGGCGGATGAATATATACAGGCCGGATATGGAATTTCTGCCCCACGGCTTACGGAAGATATTATAAATCGCGGACAGATTTTGGTGTACAGAAGATTTTTAAGTAAGACTACTGAATTTGTCGAACAGATTAGTGGGGAGTCAAGCAATGCCTATATCTATTTTATGGCCCAGACCGGAAATATTTTTATCTATTCAAGCGGTACACTGGTTATTGACGGCCACCATGCCTTTCGGTATGTCTTGATTCCGGGCAGTATTGCGGCAAGCGCTAAAATAAACCTCCGGGATTTTAACCAGGTGAAGGCCGCATTCCATATCCCTGATTAGCGGATCTATCCAACCTCATATTCATGAAAACGATTTATTATCTGTTGTTCATACTCTTGTTCAATCTTGTGCAAACTGGTTTTGCACAGGATTTGACAACACTGCGCGAACAAAAGCCTTTTCAATTTCAGGGGAGCCTGGAACTTAGGGGTATGTTTTACAATGCCTCTGGTATACAAAACCGCATGCAGCCCTTTACGTACCTGTTGAGCGGTAGTCCCACGGCCACATTCTATGGCTGGACTGTGCCGATGAGCTTTGCGGTCAGCCGGGAGAACAAGTCCTTTCAACAGCCTTTCAACCAGTATGGCATGAGCCCGACCTATAAATGGATCACTCTGCATGTCGGACACCGCAGTGTCAATTTTTCGCCCTATACTTTAGCGGGGCACACCATGCTGGGCGGTGGTTTTGAATTGAAACCCGGCAAACTACGCGTCGGCTTTATGTATGGGCGCCTCAATAAGGCGACGGTGATCGATACGACTTCACAGTCATTGGTACCTTATGCCTTTAATCGGAAAGGTTTCGCCGCCAAGCTGGGCTATGGCACCAACGAAAATTATTTCGACCTCAGTTTTCTGCATGCGAAGGATGATTCCAATTCAGTAGCCGACCAGCTGATGCCGCATAGCGATAAGCTATTTGCGGCCGCAAATTCGGTACTGGGATATGGTGGTAAAATAAAGCTGTTCCGGCGTTTTTATTTTGAAAGCGATGGGGCCATCTCGCTCTACACGAGGGATTTGAATTCGCCTATTCAATTTGAGGAGATCGATGATCCGGCGTTGCAAAAATTAAGCGGCCTGATCGATATCAACGGTACCACCGAGTGGTTCCTCGCATTTAGTGCGGGGGTAGGGTATATGGCAAAGAATTACGGCCTGAAGGTGGCTTACCGCCGGATTGAGCCCGAGTTTAAATCCATGGGTGCTTATTTTTTTACCAACGATGTCGAAAACATCACGATCAGTCCCAGCTTCACGCTATGGGCGGGCAAAATCCGGGGTACCGGAAGCCTGGGTATTGAGCAGGATAATGTCAACCTACAGAAGACATCGACCACCAGGCGGGTCATCGGTAATGCCAATGTATCTGCAGATATCAATACCCAGTTTGGTATAGATGCCTATTTTACCAATTTTTCGAATAACCAACGCCCCAATACCCTGCGCTTCGCGGATTCGCTTAAGATCGTGCAGACTACGAATAGCCTGAGTCTGATGCCGCGCTATACCATCCTGCGCGAAGAGGTGACCCACATGATATTGGGTACGGTGGCCCGGTCGGATATGAACGATTACAATTCGTACTACGGTGCCGATGCCCCCAGCAGGGATATCTCGACGATGCAGTACCTGTTGAATTACAACATCGGCTTTCCCAAAAAGATGTTGAACATGTATGCCAGTCTCAACTACAGCGATCTAAAAAGCGTAGACCTGAAAACGAGCTATGCAGGGGGATCGGTAGGGGCTTCGTATGCGTTCTTAGACAAAAAATTATTGACCAGTGCCAACTGTAACATCATGCGCGGTAAGAATCAGGGAAGCCATTCGCTTATTATCAATGGATCCGGAAACCTCTCGTACACCCTGAATAAGATACAGACCCTCCGCGCTTCTTTTTACTGGACAAAAAATAACCCTGGCTCAGCTGTCGTGGGCGGATATCCGGCATTTGCCGAATCGCGTGGCGAGCTGGCCTACCAGATCAATTTTGGATTATGGAAAAAATAAAGATATGCATTGCATTTGTATGCGTGCTTTTTAGTACGGCCTCTGCGCAGATCAACGTGCAGCTGCGCGTAATGCCGCCTTATCAAAGCCGCATCGCCGATTACGCGTCGCGGCCCGAGCTGATGTTGCTCACGGTAAGCAATACGTCTACGGCTGTCCAGCAGATTCAGCTCACAGGTACGATCACAGGCAATAACGGGGTCGCTGTTTGGATCCGTCCGGGTTTTAGAAGTCCGGCACCGGTTACCTTAAATCCGGGGCAGATCCTGAATTTGAATGGAAATGACATTGTACCCCTGTTTGATCACAATCAAATCGAATATACGGGCATCAGCCAGGCAGACTTCACCAGAGGGGTAGGATTGCAGGAAGGTACCTATCAGATCTGTATTCAGGCATTGGATTATACGACCTTGCAACCGTTGAGCCCGGCACAGCCTATCGGCTGCTCGCCATTGATTATATCGAGTGTCGAACCGCCCCGTGTTATCGCGCCACACAACGAGCAGGTTATCACGGAGAATGCGGCACAGGCGTTTCCGATAACTTGGAGCACCTCGCCTGGAGGCCCGGTGATGCCCAATTATCGGGTGAAGCTGGTCGAGATCTTCGGGGATATCAACGCCAATGATGCCATGCGGACGGCCTTTAGTCCGCCTTTTTTTGATCGGGTGGTGCAAACCAATACGCTATTGTATGGACCTGCTGATCCGAAACTAATTCCCGGAAGAAGATATGCCTTAATGGTTCAGGCGGTTGATCCTTTGGGCAAAACAAGTTTTCGAAACCAGGGACAAAGTGAAGTCGTCGAATTTACCTATCAGGAACGGGCTCCGTTGCAACCGGTGGTGCCGCAGACCATCATGGCGCAGATTCCGGCGGGAGCCACCCCCATATGCGCAAGCTGTAATATCACGCAACCGACCGGCAATGCGGCAAACGACCTGATCCTGCAACAGGCAGGCGAGCGTAAGATCAAGGTAAACCAGTTTGAAATGAATGTGTTGACCGTGCAAAATACCGGTGGTAAATTGAGCGGTACGGGAACAATTGCGCTACCTGTAATCGGACAGATTTCTGCTGCCATCAAGCTACGCGTAGAATTCTCGGGGGTCTCCATTAACAGCAGCTATCAACTGCTGGAGGGAATGGTGAAAGGGATCACCCGCTCGGATTTCGGTTTTATTCCCACAATGGATAATCCGGATCTGAATACGGTTCCTCTGGATTCGCGGCAGGTCGATCAACTTGATCAATATTTTAAAAACAATAGGGACCAATTGGTGTCCAGTGTAAATCAGTCGGTCAGTTCGATCGGTATGGAACTGCCGCTCGGAATAGATAAGGGCGCTTTCACGGTAGGGGTAACCCATATTTTCTTCAATTCGACACAGGCTTGGATGGAGGCCGTGGCCGTGATGAATATGCCCGATGCCAATATGAAAGTGGCGTTCTCGGGCCGTGGCATCTGTATCAATCCGCAGGATCTCTGTGGCGAAGCCACGCTGCTGCTAAGTGAAGATGCACCGCTGGGACCGTTGGGCATAACCCTTAACGGTGGCAACGAGGGCACCAAGCTGGTGTTCGACAGCAAGGGCTTTAAGGTGCTGCACATTGCGGCAACCTACCAGTTTCCGCAGGGTGCGCCACTACTGGATGCTACAACCAATGAACCCCTGAAAGTAAAACTAACGGCATCGACCGAAACCAGTTGGGCAGACTGGGTTGCTGTGGTGGATATCGATGCCTTTAAGGTGGGCGCCGTCAGCGATATCCAGTTTGGAAAAACGGGTACGACGACAAAAATAATCTATGACCATTCCGATCTGCACAACGCGGAAAATATGCCGGATCGTATCGAATCCGGTGATCCGAAAGACGCGCCGATCCTGATCGATAACAACTGGACCGGATTTTTTATTCCGGCCATCGCGGTATACCTGCCACAGGCCATACAACAGCTTTCGGGCGACCGCGTACAGATAGAAGCCACGAATATCATTTACCAAGAAGGGATCTGTGGGCAGATCGTGGCCAAGGACATCTTAGGCATTGGCAATGGCAGTCTGGATGGTTGGTTCTTGTCCATCGATGAGGTGGGGCTCAACTTTTGGAAAAATAGTTTCAAAGAGAGTTACCTGGCCGGCAAGCTGGTATTGCCGCCGTCGGGAAGCAATGCAACGAATCAAAATAACCAGATCGACTATACCTGCACCTTGACCAAGCCTGCTGGAGAGTCTATGGCATTCCAGTTCACGGCGACGGCGAGGAGGGATCTGGCGTTTGAGGCCCTGTGGACAAAAGTTAATATCAGTTCGTCTTCCAATATTTTGGTGCGGGTGGATGGTGAGGGTTTTATCGCTACAGCGACATTGCATGGCGATATGAAGTTTCAGACGGATATCGCGAAACTGCCGAAGCTGACCCTGGGCGAACTGACGTTCCAGAATATGAAAATTTCTTCGCGTGCACCGCTATTTGATCCGGGGCAGATTGATTTCCACACGGGTGGGGACGATATGGGTTGGATGCGGGAGCACGCCGACTTTAGCGATATGTTGGCCAGCAGCCAACGAAAAGGGCCTTACCACTACAGCGCGGTGGATGAGGTGTTAGTAGCTGCCGGTGGAAGCAGCAGCGTGCTGGGCTTTGAGCTGGCGGAAACAGCGGTACATCCCTTTTTAGAGGGTAACCAGGTTGGATTTCGCTTCGGTGCAGCCATGCAGTTGGTAAACAACGTCAATTTTATACCCAAAGCCAGTATCGATTTTAAAGTATACGGCGAACTGGATGGCTTGGCAAAGAACGGCCGTAAATTCTGGAAGGCGGTGCGCGGTAAAATTGAAAAAGTGGAATTGGAAGCCAAAGCGAAACTGGGCCCGATGAATGTTGAAGGTGCCGTATATTACCATGATATCGATGTGGGCGGGAATCTTCGGGACTACGGATTAGGCGGTCGGCTGAATGTGGTATTACCGGGTGCAGGAATGAAGATTGGTATGCAAGCGCTCTTTGGAAGCCGGGTAGGGACCAGCAATTTCCAATATTTCTACATCGATGCATTGGTGGATTTAGGAAATTCCGGCATCCCGTTATTCCCCGGTACGGCTTTGTACGGTTTTGCTGGCGGGGTATATTACAACATGAATCAGGATACATCTGCCCGAAGGAATAGCGTAGGCGCATCGATGCCTGCGACCGATGATAAAGAAACGACGGATCCGACCTTGATTCAGATGACCAGCTTCTCAGGAACCAAATATACACCGGATGGATCGCAGGGCGGACGTTTTGGCGTGATAGCCGGTGTCTACTTCGGGTTATCCAGTCGCAATACCTTGGAAGGGCAACTGGCCATGGATATCCGTTTTAATGGCAGCCATGGCTTTGAATACTTTGGATTGGACGGCCGGGCAGCTATTCTAACGGGTACCGATTCCGACTTTTTGCAACGCTATGATAAAGCTATGGCCAGAGCACATATGTATCTGAAAATAAATATGCTCAACGGTCTCTTTCATAAGTTTGAGGCGGGCTTTGGCTATAGTCTGGAATACATTAGAGGCGTAACCCCACTTGCCTTATCAGCACAGGGTACTATGGAATTTTACATCGAAAATACGCTTGCGGCGAATCCGGGATCGGAAAAGGGGACGATCTGGTATTTTCGGATGGGACGTCCCAGACCGCAACAACCAAATAGGATCTCTTTTATGAGTGACTTTATTCAATCCGATGCGTATTTTCAGGTTGGAAATATGATCGATCCGATGCCGCCGCTACCCGATCGTATCAGGGAGATTATGGGCGTAAGTAGCAATGGGGATAATGCCAACGGATTTGATAATGACCGAAGTTATGAATCGGTCAAAAATAGCCGGAATGAGCAGCTGGTGAGTTCGGGTAAAGGGATGATATTCGGTGCGCTCACGGAGCTAAAGGCGGATCCGAAGTTTCTTATTTTCTACGCAAGCCTGTATGCCGGCGTTGGGTTTGATGTGAGTATACTGCAGCGGGATAAGCCCGAATGCGGGCAGCCTGCAGGATCCTGGTACGCCCGGGGGCAGGCTTATATCGGAGCAGAGGCAGCCTGTGGGGTTCGTGTCCGCGTATTTGGATTCAAAAAGGATATTGAATTCGTGCGGGCAGGACTAGGTGCCGCTGCAGAGCTGGGTGGGCCTGCACCGCTCTACGTGCGGGGTATCCTCGGTGGCCGTTTCGCGGTGCTGGATGGATTGATTTCGGGTCGATTCAATATCAAGTTTACGGTGGGTACCGTATGTGATAACTCCACAACGAACCGCGAGCTGAAACTTATAGCAGATATCTATCCGGGTGGGGGCAATGTGAGTACGGCGGCGCAGGCTGCGGTGTCCTTCAACTTTCCGCTGAATAAGGATTTTATTGTGCCGATCACAACAACGGATAAGGATGGAAATATCAAATCGGTCGCCTACGATCTATTCCGCTTCCGTCCGGAATATGTAACCATAAATGTGTCGGAAAATGGAAATACCGTTTTCGATCGGTCCGATTTTGACTTGGCCATGGGGCTCACCGCATTACCTGAAAATAGTCCGTACAGACGATCAAGTCCGCTTTATAAGCTGGCTTTAAAATCTGGTGGCGACCTGTTGAAAAGGAAAACCAATTACAAAATTGATGTAACGGCGAAAGCGAAGTATTTTCCTGACCTAAAGCAGGGCCGTGGTACAATGGAAACATTGAAAGATAATCTGGCAGAGCAGACGTTTAGAGACGTCTTGGTGACAGGTACGCGAATCATTTATATAGACAGGAAAGATTCGACATTCACGACAGACAACGGGCCGAAGAAAATCTCGTTGGAGCACCTTGTCGATATTCTCCCGGTACACAGGCACCGCTCGTTGCCCGCGCAGACCATGTCGAATGTATCTTCTTTCCTAAAGCTTTCGAGGGGATATTCACCGGATAACAATACGTTTGATACAAATATCTCATCGCCACAGGCAACGGTTCGTATCGTGAATATGGCTTCGGGTGCGACGGAGGTGTCTAAATTGGAAGTGCCGCTCCATACAGGCGATCGTACCAATTGGAATTTCGCCATGCCTACTTTGGCTGAGAATAACAATTACGCCATCCGTATGTATCTGAAAGGGCAGCCTACTGCGGCGCCTGCTGCCAACACACAGGGTGGAACCATGCTGTCGGCGGTAAGTAGCCTATCCATGGCGGGCGAAGGCTTGGTTGCTGGTGGTACGGCGAGGATCAACAGCCGCAAACTGATGGAAAATGCCCTGCGTATGGGGCCGGGGGAGCATGAAGTATTCTCCTGGTACTTTAATACAGGCCAATCCAAGACTTTTAAGGATAAGTACAATGCGTTAAAAATAAATAAGTTAACCGTCAACGGTATGGAAGCCAGTCTACAGCAGGATCAACAGGTAAATCTGACCAACTTTAACTGGTTCGATTCGTCGATTCGTTCGGTGACGGCCATGCATGTAACTTACGAGTTTACGGGAGACGAGTACTTCAATAAACTGGACGACGATACCTGGACCATCGGGCAGGTGTTTCCAAACGTAGGAAATACCAATACGGCCGCAAAACTGTCGCGTAATTATCCGGGTATGGCCTACGATCATGCGCAGAATGTAACCGAATTGGATCGGATCTTCCGTGACTTTGTACGGCAGGCCTTCGGAAGCAGTTACGAGTTGAACATCAATATGATGACTATGCCCTGGAACCCAATTACGGGAGGTATTGATTCGTATACAGAGAATATCTTTCCGCATTTGAGCGATATCATGGGGCAGGATCTCTTTGGTGTTAATTACAGTGAGAACAACTACGGGACACCGCCGAAAGCGGAGTCGCATGCCGCGGATCTGAATCCGGCAAGCGACCAGAAAACGGAATCGGGTATGGTATCGTCTATTTTATTGAATACGAAAAAATATTCGACACTCTTTTCGGCACAGGCTGTTGCGAACTCGGTGGTACTGGCCAATATGGGGCAGCCGAAAAAGGTGTTTACCGTCAAGATGACCATCCATCACCAGAGTGGCGTGGGGGTGACTACGGGTATGAACACCCTATTCAAGAATATGGTACAACAGAAGAAAAATCTAGGCTATCCGGCAGATTTGGTCGGCCGGGCAGGTATACTGATGGATCAGGTCAAAACGATGACATCGCCGGCCAACCTCCAGATTCAGATGCCGGTACAGGCACCGAAGGTTAATGTTAAAATGCGTTAGTTATGAACAGAATAATCGTGAAATATAGTATTTGCTTCGTTGCGCTGGTCTATGGTCTAGCTCTTCTTACGCTCGGGAATCTTCAGGCGCAAACTGTACCGGCTACGGACACGCTGGACGAGAAAATAACGGGAAGTATATTCCTGAAGGTAAAAGCCTACCCCGATAAACTGGTCTTACGCTGGGGGATCGATAATGCCGCCGTATGGCTGGTGGCGAATGATGTAGGGATCGGTATAGATCGTATCGTACTGGATGAACAGAATAAGCCCTTACAAAAGCAATGGACGAAGATCAATACCCGACCGATAAAGCACGAGGATGAAGACCTTTTTAGGCAGCGCGTGCTGGCCGATACGGGCAATAACGCGCTGTTGATCGCCGCAGAAGCCTTGTTTGGGAATCCAAGTATCGCTGCCCCCAGTATTGCAGACCAGGAAAGTATGGAAAATGCCAGCATGGAGTTTGAAAATAAATATACCTTGGCGATGATGGCTGCGGATATGGATACGGTAAGTGCCAACGCATTGGGTATGCGCTACACGGATCACCTGGCCGTAAACGGAACATATAAATATGCGTACCGGGTTTATATCGATAGCCCGCTGCCGTCGGTATTTGAGGTTGATACCGCTTTTTATTTGTTGCCCGGAAGCATGAAGGATGAAGTCCTTTCGCCACGAAATGTAAAAGCCGTGGGTAAAGACAGGGCTGTACATATCCTTATTCCCAATGATGGGCTGCACAATACTTTTACCTCCTATAATGTGGAACGATCGGAAGATGGGGCACAGTTCACGAGACTGAATCAAATCCCGATCGTATTTAACCGACTGGTCGATGCAAAAGACTTTATTTACATCGATAGCGTGGACAACTACACGAAGTATTATTACCGTGTAAACGGTATTGATGCCTTTGCGGATACCAGCTACTATGCGCCGGTCGTTAGTGCGCTTGCCCAGCAGCAAACGGCACCACCGAGGGGATATTTAATGGCACGGATAGAACAGGGTAAATTTGCCCATTTATCCTGGACACAGGAGACCGATGCCGATCGCCCGATTGCGGGATTTATCGTGAGGAAGGGCGCGCAGATGGATCAATTAGACGACTACCTTACGGAAGAGCTTTTGCCGGCGTCGCAGCGGGAATACACCGACCAGAATACCGACCTGGTGAAGGGGGTATACTACCAGGTATTGGCGGTGGATACCGCGGGGAATTATGCAGGAACGAATGTACAGTACGTATTTGCCTACGACAGTATTCCGCCGCTGCCGCCGACGGGTTTACAGGGCTTTGTAGACAGTACGGGCGTGGTTACGGTACGCTGGCATGTGGACTATCTGGATAATATACAGGGGTATAGGGTGTTTATGGCTAACCAAAAAAGCGGGTCCTATTCGCCTATTACGGCTGATTTTGTACGGGATTCTGTATTCATTGATACCCTGGACCGCAGTGTGCTCAACAAAGAGGTGTATTACCGTGTGGTGGCGATTGATGGCAACAGCAACCACAGTGATTTTTCGGATATCCTGACGGTCGCTCGACCTAAAATGGTGCAGACACCCGCTCCGGTTATTGAAAATTATAAGGTCTCCGATGGTACGGTATCCTTCCGTTGGGTGCTGCCACCCGGAGATGACAGCAAAGCGGTGGAGGTACTCCGCCGTGTCGCGCTTGATTCCCTGTGGTCTACCCTGGCCACACTTCCGTTGGAAACGCTAAGCTATACCGATAGTACCGTAGAAGCAAGCCGCAATTATGAGTATGCGGTGCGGGTACGGGATAACCAAAACAAGGTATCCGAAATTAGCTTTCCATTGCAGGTATTTGTCTATGCCAGCGCACAAAATGCGCCGGGAACCCTAACCGTAAAAATGGAGAATGAGAAGCCCGTGCTATCGTGGACTGCCCCGGCGGATATGGAAGTGGATTACTATATTATCTATAAAGCGGAAGGAAATGGGCTGGTGCAGTATGACTCCGTAACCGGGAGTGCGCATACCTATACCGATGTCGCTGCCGGAAAGAAATATGGTTTGAAAGCGGTGTTTAAAAATCAGACGGTGTCTGCCCTGCTCGTATCGCCTTAGGGTTTTCGAGCTTGATGTTGTTAAATTAAGGATTTATATGTTATTCTGTTATGCGGACGCTTGCCGAAGCATCTTTTAGCTTTTTCGACCCTGTAATGGATACCTCGACCGGATTGGGTTAGGGCTAGTCCCAACTGGGCTGGCAGCTAACGGGTTATGGTTAGGATTCAACCCAATATAGTTAGCCTTCGACCCAACTGGTTTAGCAGCTAACGGGTTAGGATTAGTGCTCAACCCAATATAGTTAACCTTTGACCCAAGCCGGTGGGCAGCTAACGGGTTAGGGTTAGTGCTCAACCCAATATAATTAACCGTCGGCCCAAGCGGGTGGGCAGCTAATCGGTTAGGGCCGGCAGCTAACCGGATATGGTTAACGTGCAACTCAATATGTTTAGCTCTTGACCGGACTGGGCTAGCAGCTAACCGGATATGGTTAATACGCAACCCAATACAGATAGCCCTTGACCTAACTTGGTTAGCATTTAACCGGGTATGGTTAGCGCTTAACCCACGATAGTTAGTCCTTGACCAACCGGATGAACCCCCGACCGGATCCAGTTAACCATAAACCTAACTGGGCTGGCATTTAAGCGGGTAAGGATAGCGCTCAACCGAGTGTGGAGCAGCCTCAACCTAGTCCGGAAACCTCCCTAACAAGTCATTTATACCCTATTTTGATCAATCTTGGTCAGCTCCGGGCTAATCTTGGTCAATCTTGATCAAATTTTCGTACGCCCTTCTTATACTCCCCATCTTCGGGTATGAAAACGACAAACATACCCCCTAGAGGACCACCATTTGTGCTATATGCTGTGAAGCAAACGGGCAAATAAATGCAAGGTCCAAGTAGACTTCACCACATGGCAACTCACTTGCCTAATGGAGGCAGGTGACCATTTAGTTCAACATCAAAAATAAAATTATCATGAGAACAGAAAAAGTAATCTCAAATTATAAAGACCTGTCAGACGATGAGCTGGCGGTATTAGCGGGAAAAATTTTAGGTGCATTGACAGACAATGCAAATTTTCCCGATCCCATTCCCGCATTGGTGGATTTAACGACGGTAGTGAACGACTACCGGACTAAGCATGAAATCGCCATACGGGGTGGCAGCGTGCTAGATAAGCGGCTTAAAAACGAAAGTCGAAAACAGTTGCTGTATGAAATGGGGCAGCTTGCACATCACGTAAATACGGTGTCGGCCGGAAACCTAGCTGTACTGACCAGCTCGGCCATGATTTTGGCTAAGCAGCCTTCTGGAAAGCAAGTGCCTTATACCATTTTACGGGTGACCTTAAAAGACGGTAGCCTAAGCGGACAGATGCGGGTGGATTTTACGGCGCAGAAAAGTATCTGGGAGTATGAGATCCAAATCGGTGAATGGCCGAACGATGCAGCAGATATCATATGGGGACAGTCCTATTTTACGACTACATCCCGTGGCAACATCGTTGCGCCGTTAACACCCGGTACCCGGTACTACGTGAGGGTGCGTGCCCGAAATGCAAAGGGTAGCAGTGACTGGACCGAAGCGGTATCGATGATTGTGCGGTAGGTTACTGGTGATTGGTTGCTAGTGATTGGTGACTGGTTACTGGTGATTGGTGACTGGTTGTTAGTGACTAGGAGTTAGAAATCAGGAATCGGGTAGCCGGAATCGGATCGCTGGTGATTGGTGACTGGTTGTTAGTGACTAGGAGTTAGAAATCAGGAATCGGGTAGCGGAAATTGGATCGCTGCTACTTGGTTCCGGTTTCTGGAATTGGAGATCAGGAATCAGGTAACGGACATCGGATCGCTGGTGATTGGTGACTGGTTGTTAGTGACTAGGAGTTAGAAATCAGGATCACAGTGCTCGTCTTTGCGAGAAGCGTAGCGACGCGGCAATCTAGTAAAGTAATTAACGAAAGACTGCTTCGTCGTGCCTTCTCGCAGTGACGTGCCAACGGTGATAACCTCAATACTAAATACTTAATACTAACATAGTTGAGATCCGAAATCACGTAACGGAAATCAGGAGACGATAAGACGTTTCAGTTACCTGCTCCCCATTCAAATTTTGCAACCACTAAAGTCTCAATACTTAATACTAAATACTTAATACTACAAAAATGACAACATTACAAACTAATACCCCTTGGCTTATCCAGGATATGCTTGGGGAAATCGGTATAAAACAAAAACTGGGTATAGTGCTACTATGGCTGCTCACACTTTTTGTATTTGCGGGGGCCATCCTCCAACTTATCGACCCCGCAGCGGGGATACTCGATATCGGTATTTTATCGGTTTTAATACTGGGCTTGATTAGCGGTCTGCTTGCCATCTTCTGTAGCGTCTGGCTGCAGGAACTGCTCTGGCAGCCGTTCAAGACTTTTCGTAAACAGTTAGGTAATCACTTTAATCAATTGACGTCATGGCAGCTTTGTGTTCTTTATTTTTCGGTTTTCTTTTTGCTTGTTTATACAGTGTTACTGAGTTTAATTATAGTTTTTTAATTTACTCGCTCAAGCCGCGAGGGGCTCATTCTTTTGTCTTGTCAAAAGAATGGAAAACCGTGTCGCTAGGATATTTTGGCAGGGCGTTAGTGCGTCCCACTGCAATTGCCAAAATTTCCTTAGGCGACCATTTTCGAAAGTGTAAGGGTGGTGATTTTTCGTATTCGAACCTGTATCGTCCTAGGCCGTTTTTTCAAGGTTTCAGGCAGAACGCAAGGCAAAAGCACGTCTTTGCGAGGAGCATAGCGACGCGGCAATCTGTGCTTTTGCCAGAAAGATTGCTTCTTCATTGCATTCATCGCCATGACGTAGGGATGGTATCTTCTTGCGATGATATGATAGCTAAAAAGCACGTCTTTGCGAGGAGCGTAGCGACGCGGCAATCTGTGCTTTTGCCAGAAAGATTGCTTCTTCATTGCATTCATCGCCATGACGTGCTTTCTGGGACGGGTCTGCTATTCAACGTCCACACGTCATCCCGATTGGAGCGGAGCGGAACAGAGGGATCTCTCCGCCAACAGATCACTGCCATCGCTACAGCAGAACTCGGAGTCAAGGAAGCAACCGGCAACAACGATGGCAAGCGCGTCGAAGAATACCTACGGTATACAAACCTTGGCAAGGGCCATCAATGGTGTGCGGCATTCGTAAGCTGGTGCTATGGGCAGGCTGGGCTACTCCAACCACGCAACCCCTGGAGCCCAGCCTTATTCCCAAATGCAAACACGTATTGGAAGCAGGGTAAATTTGCGAATTCGCAAATACGTAAAGTTGCTGTTTCGGATATTTTCGGGATTTACGGGGCAGCGGCCAAGCGCATCAACCACGTCGGTCTAGTGAAGGAGGCCCAAAGCAAATACCTCCTTACCATTGAAGGAAACAGCAACAACCGGGTGGAATCCCGGCGGCGTCACCGGTCCACGATCTATGCATTGGCGGATTGGATAACGGGAAATAAAAACCTCCACTAAATGAAGTGCACTTACCTTCTGGTATTTCTGTGGCTGGTAGCCAGCTGCGGAATGCAAAAAACAACTGCACAGCGGGAGCAGACCAACACCGCGGTTTCGGAATCGACACGGTGGACTGCCGAAGACAGACAGCAACGGGTAACGGATAGCGCACGGCGAATGTGGTCCTTCTATGCCGACAGCGTCTTTTATTTCCATCCCGATAGCGGCCTATCGGCGTACAACGGCTGGGTGCAGTATCAGGACGGACGATCGCGTGGCAGTACTTACAGCCATCGTGTCGGTGTCGTGGATGCCCTGACAGAAACGCAGCTTCAATCGACGGTCTGGTCGTGGCGCAAATGGGTTTCCAACCTATCGCATTGGCCATGGATGCTGGCCGTATTGCTACTGATCGCTTACCTGGGTTACCGTTACCGGGCGCGTTAACATACTGCATTCCATTAAGCAACAAGGGGGATCGTTCTGAAATGAACGGTCCCCCTTGTTGTGTTATTAAAAAACTTAGAACTGTATTAACCTTTATGTGGTTTTTTTGCCGATTCGATCAGTTCATGCATTTCCATTTTGATGTAATCTACATTGGGCGAAGATCCCGTTAGAAAATACCGGATATTCCCTTCCTTATCGATAATAAATTTGGCAGGAATACCTTTAACCCCGTACTGCGCCGCCATATTTTGGCCGGATTGCGGGTCTTTTTGGTCATCATACAATACTTCGAAGGGATAATTATTCTTTTCGATAAAGGCAGGAACTTTCGTTTTGTAATCTTTGTCGCGCTCCCAGGTATTGATAAATAGGAACTGCACGTCCGGATCTGCCGCGTAGGATGCTTGTGCAGCCTGCATGCCCGGGAACGAGCGGATACAAGGCTGGCACCAGGTTGCCCAGAAATCCAATACCACGATCTTTCCTTTGAGACTGGCCAGGGAAACCTTTTCACCTTTCAGGTTCAATAGCTCGAAGGCTGGGGCAGGTTTAAACGTTTCCATTTCTTTAATATGCGTGCGGATGGTTTTTGTCAGTTCTTCTTTGAGATTTGCGTTGAACCGCTCGTAGCCCGTCATCGATCCGTTGAGATCGGTGTAAAGTTCCTTCAGCTGGTCTTCTACGCCAAATTGACCTTTTGCGTAGAGGCGCGTCAGGATGTTGTAGGCTTCTAATTTGCGACCCAGTCCGACTAGTGACTTATAGTACACCGTGGATAGGGCGTCCGCTTGTTGCGGTGCCACCGCCAGTGCCTTTTCGATCTGCTCCACTGCCTGCGCATATTGCCCTCTGTTTACCAGGATATCCACGTATGCCGACATGGCACTGGCATAACCCATGGCGGCGAACTTCGCTTTGTTGTCTTTCTGTTCCTCTGGCAAGGTTATATAGTAATAGGCGTCATCCATAGCGACCTTTAGTAGTGGTGTCGCACTCGTGGTATCGCCCTGAGCCAATAACGTCTTTCCAACAGGTAGGTACCCATTTCCACGCCAGAAGCGTTCCTGCATGGTTTCAAGATACTGGGTTGCCTTCGCTGCATTGCCATCTTTGGCGTAACTTTGCGCCAGTGCTGCAACGGCATAGTCGTAGGTAAGCGCTTCGTCGGGAAAGTTTTTAACCGGCCATTTTTTTAGCAGTTCCTTATAGGCCTTTTCTTTTTCGGCTGTCGTTTCGGCTTTGTAATAGGTGTTTTGGATAAACGCATCGCGTGTGATGGCGCCTTTTGGAAATTTCTTGACGGCAACTTTTTCCAGTTCCTGCGTTTTTGCATCCTGTTCCAAATTGCGGAGTATATTTAACGTTGACCGGTATTCGGCCTCCGTTTTATAGCTCTTGGCTTCACCCACTAGGGCAGTAGCTAAGGAATCTTTTTGTGCTGCAGAGCCGGCAGTGATGATCGGAAGGTATTGCTGATACCGATCGGCTGGCTTTTGCTGACCGTAGCTCACGGTGGCAGATAGCGCAAGTGCGAAAATTAGTGTGTTTTTCATATATTTTCAATTTTTTTCTATGTATTATTTAATCCTCGTAACCTAAATTCTGTGTCAGGCGGTTATTAGCCAGCCGTTGTGCACTCGGTATAGGAAATAGCACATCGGTAGCTTGCCAGTTTGCCTTTACCGGCGCTAGTACAGCTGTCGCGCGGTCCGTCCGTTTTAAGTCAAACCATCTATGGCCGTACTCACCGAAAAGCTCGTGAAGACGCTCCGTTTCAATGGCGGTCAGCATTTGCGTCTCCGTTAAGTCGCTGCTTACGCCTTCAATTCCGGCGCGTGAACGCACGGCATCGATATCTGCTTTTGCACCTTCAAGATTATCCCGGTTTGCTCTTGCTTCGGCTCGGATAAGGTACTGCTCGGCAAGACGCAATACGACGTGATACTCATTGCCGATTGTCGGGCTAGTAGACTTGTATTTGGTAATAGTGTAATAGACCTTATCACTAACAGTTTTAGGTGTTACCCAATTAAGTTTTCGCAGGTCTTCTTCGGGCGTCGTTTCAAAAGTCTGGTAATGCCTATCGGGTAAAGTATACGCCGGAATGGTTGTCGCTCCCACAGCATTATAATTTGCTGCAAACGTCGTTACCCCATTGATATTAGCCAGTTGAAAAATGATTTCTCCGCTGGTGTTGGTAAAACTTGCGGATGGTGCCGGCATACTGTATAGATCTGTAGCTGCCAATACTTTGCTGGCATATAGCTCCGCATTGACATAATCTTTGCGGTATAAACACACACGGGCCAAAAGTGCGCTGGCGGCATGTTTATTTACTCTACCCCGGAATGTACCTTTATAGGCAACGTCCAGTTTAGTTTCCGCATCTTGTAGATCGTTAAGGATTTGTTCATAAACACGATCGGCGGATTCTCGCGGAAGCACAGCTGTTTCAAATACACCGCTATCGTCGACGGTATATAATGGGACATCGCCGTAGAGGTTAACAAGATACAAATAGGCGTAAGCGCGGATAAATTTTGCTTCACCGATTAACTGATTTTTGGTGGCAGGTGAGAGTACATTGGAAGCTTCTAAGGCAGTTACAGCGTTGTTTGTGTTCTTTACCAGTTGATACAAGTTACTCCATATGTTATTGACTAGACCGTTTGTACTTAGCAGACCATTTGTGTAGAATTCGACCAACAATGCGTCAGCACCATTATATTGAAGGTCGTCAGCAGCTAAGCCGCTATAGAGCGACGTCATGCTGGACAGATTTGCATTTGTTGCATTTCCAGTCGCCGATACATATAATCCTGATATGACACTTTGGGCACCGGCATCTGTTAAAAAGCCATCTTGATATTCGATCTGCGTAGGAGGAGCACCCAGTTCTACAAATTTAGCACAGGAAGCAAGAAGGGAACCTCCCATGATGACAGATAGTGGTATAATGTTATTTAAAAATCTTTTCATTTCGTTGTTCATTAAAATTGACAGTTAATCCCGAAGACAATGGTACGTAATGGCGGAAGAACTTGAGCGATTGTGCCCGTCCCTAGTCCTGAGGGACCGCCTTGGACAGTCGTTTCTGTATCCAGTACGTAAGGATTTTTAGCCCAGGTAAATAGGTTTTGTCCCTGCACAAAAATACTGCAGTTGGACATTTTTGCGCGCGATGTCCATTCAGTCGGCAACTTATAAGTCAGATTGATCGATCGCAGCTTGATATAGGATGCATCTCCGTATACCGCATTAGAACTCGTGAACTGATTGTATGACGCATAGAGAGGGTTTCCGGCTGTGGTTGTCGCGCCGGGAATCTCAGACCCCGGATTGGCATCTGTCCAGCGACCCAGCCAGTAATCGTTCTGATTGACAAAGGCGCCCGGGCGTGTATTCAGGATCTTGGTCACACCAAAGCGATGGTTGAATTGGAAGAATACACCCAATTCGAACCCTTTGTAAGAAAACGTATTATTAAATCCGCCATAAAAAGGTGTGCCTAAATCGGCGACGTAGCGGTCATCGAGATTGATCGTACCGTTACCATCTCGATCTTCATAGGTTGCTTGTCCCGTCGCTTCATCTACGCCTAAATAGTTGTATAAGCGAATTAAATTGATGGGTTCGCCGATTATAAAGCTACTTGCATAAAATGTATTTTCTATGCCGTCGAATTTGAGCAGCTTGTTTCGAAAAAACGTGAAGTTTGTCGACGTTTTCCAAAAGAAATTATCGTTCTCAATATTTGTTGAGCTGAGCTCCAGTTCTAGACCGGTGTTTTGAATGAGCGCCGGAACGTTTGCCTTATAACTATTATATCCGACCTGCGTTGGCAAGGTTACATCTGTTAACTGATTTCCGGAACGGTTACGGAAATAATTCGCCGTAAACAAGATCCTGTCGCGTAAAAAGCCCAGATCTACTGCGAATTCCAGTTTTTGCGTCGTCTCCCATTGGATATTGGGATTGGCAAGGGTGACCAGGTTCATAGACGGATTTCCCAGGTATGCTGTTGTAGAACTCAGGAGGGACTGATGGATGTAGTTTGAAATTTGATCGTTACCAGTTGAGCCAAAACTACCCCGTATTTTACCGAAACTGAGTACGTTCTTGCGATCTTCGAAAAAGTCTTCATTCGTAAAGATCCAGCCTAAACCGACAGCGCCAAAGTTTCCAAAACGGTTGTTCGGTCCAAATCTGGACGATCCATCCCGGCGGAATGTTCCGTTAAAAAGATATTTTTGTTTCCAGTCGTAGTTTAATTTTCCGAACACCGCATTGTACTTATAGTATACAATGTTATTACTTGCTGTGTAATTTCCGGCGGCACTTAGGGAACCCAGTAAAGCTTCGTTCGGGAAATTAGACCCATTTGTCGTCTGCGTAGCCGACGAATTCTGTTGGAAGCTCGTTCCGATTAACGCTGTTAATTGTCCGTCGCCCAAAGTTGTAACATAATCTAATGTAGGCTCAATGATCCAATTCTGCGACTTCGTATTAGAAAAAGATGCTGAACTAAGCGGATTGTTGGCTGGGTTCAAACTCGAAGCTGGTGTTTGATTATTTTGGTGCAACTGGGTTGTAGTATAGCCAAAGTTGGCCTTCGCTGTTAGACCTGGTAAAATCTTGTAGCTTAAGTTGGCTCCTGAAATTAGGTTATTTGTGGTGCCAATATATTTTCGCTTGATCATGGCCAGGGGGTTGTTGAAAGAAGATCCCGTTAACCAGTATAGCGCGCCGTTATCGTCATAAAGTGGGAAGTTCGGCGGGAGGTTATATAGCGAGGTGATATCGGAGCTCGGCATATCCGATTCGTCGTTTGCATAACTTGCTGAGAGGGCTATATTAAATTTGCCGTCGGAGGTCGTGTGATCCAAGTTTAACCTCGAGGTAAACCGGGCATTCTGGCTGTCGCCCACAAATACCGTACTTTCGCGTCTATATCCTGAGTTGAAGAAAAAACGGGTGTTATTATTTCCGCCGGACATGTTGGCCTGTACGTCTGTGATGTGTCCCCGGTTTCCGATCAAGAACTTTTGCCAGTCGGTCGATTGTGTTTGATCCCATAACGTTAAATCAGGTGCGTTAGCAACCGTCGGTGTTGCTCCATCATTTGCGAATGCTTCTTTACGAAGGGTCAAATAATCGTCTAGCCCAAGCATGGGTATAAAGTTATTCACCTCGGTGTAACCCGTGTTAAGGTTTACGCCGAAGCGCGTACGTCCAGACTGCCCCTTTTTTGTCGTAATCAATACCACACCATTTGCGCCTCTACTACCGTAAATAGCGGTCGCATCGGCATCTTTTAATACGTCGATACGTTCGATATCGGAAGGATTTATCATCGCAAACGGACTTAACCCGCCCGAGGAACCCGATATGCCGAAGGAATTAAGGTTGTCTGTAGCGGGCTGTCCCCCATTAAAATTGGTAAACGGCACACCATCGATTACGTAAAGTGGAATAGAGCCAGACGAGGTTGGACTTAGGGATGCCTGGTTGCGGACCTGAATCTGTACCGCACTGCCCGGTACACCATTATTTTGTGCAATCAACACCCCCGACAGTCTACCCGATAGCGCGGCTAGCGGATTGCCCACAGGTTGTGTTTCAATATCCTTCGCCGTAATAGAGGCTACCGATCCCGTATTCATCCGTTTGGTCGTGGTGCCGTAGCCAATGACCACAACTTCTTCGAGCCCTCCGATCTCTGGCTGTAAACGAAGAGGTTCGCGATTGTCAATAAAACGCTTTGCCGGCATTTCGACTGTTTGATAGCCTATAAAGGAGAATACCAGTGTTAGATTATCGGAGGGTAGGTTAAGACTCCAGATACCATTTTCGTCGGAAGCAGTATTTGTCTGTATATTTTGAAACTCCTGATTTCGCCAATCTTTGATCAGGATGGTCACACCCGCCAATGGTGTACCATTGGCGTTGAGCACTTGACCACTGGCCCTCAATTGTTGTTTCGCTTGTTGCTTCGCGGTTTTTTCTTTGATCGCAATAATATTGTTATCCAATAGTTCCCACGTGAGGTTGCTACCGCGCAGCGACTGATCTAGAACATCTTTTACGCTGATATCGGTGCCCTGAAGGTTAACCTCAGACTTGGGTAGCATGCCCTTGCTGTAAAATATTTTGTAACTACTCTTTGCATCGATGGATTTGAATACATCCTCTAGTCGACCACGTTTGATCGACACATTGATCTTTTCGGACTGTGAATAGGCAGCCCCGTGGATGTGGGTTGTGCTCAAACATGCTAAAAAAATAGCCAGCCGAGCTTCTTTGCGAATGTGTGGTAAGAATTTATTCATAAACGGAGTTAATTATATATGGATATTGTTTGTATTTAAAAAATTTCGATGTTTCCGGCACTATCCTTTTTTATCTGGAAAGGTGATACCACACTAAGCCCCCTGAGTATATTGTCGATGGTCTCGTTTTCGAACGTTGCGGAGTACAATTTCTGTCCGATGGTGGGATCTGCGATCTTGATATGCACACCGTACATCCGCTGTAAGCGTAACGCGATCTGCTGCAGTGATTCTTCATGAATCGTGATCCGGTTTAATGTCCATTCTGTTTCCAACGCACTTCCGTCGCTTTCGGAAATTTCAAAGGGCTGTATGGTGATTTCCGGCCGCTTTGTTACTAATTTGGCGGTGTTGACGGGTACCGCCTTTTTGGGAGTCGACACCGTTGCCTGCGTGGTAAGTGTGAATTTTTCACGGGGTTCTAGAAAATAGGTGTTTTGCTTATCGCCCGTTTTCCATATTTCTATTTTACCGTGCACCAGTGCAGTTTCCGCAACATCGTCTTCTTTGTAGTCGCGTACATTAAAAGCGGTACCATGTACACGGATATCCATACGATCTGTATGGACAAGAAAGGGCTTATTTTTATCCTTCGCGACATCGAAGTAAGCTTCTCCTACCAGTGTTACTTCCCGCGTCGCTGCGTCTTTAAATGTGCGGGGATAAGTAAGGGTGCTTGACGCATTTAAAGTGACCTTAGTGCCATCCGGGAGCGTTAGCTGCCGTTGTTGTCCAGCGGCTAAGTTAATTTCATTCCCCCCATCAAACGGCCAGTCTACAAAATAGGAGTAGACGCCTATTGTGCATAAGAATAAAGCGGCAATTCCAGCAATATTACGCACGAGACGAGTATGCTGACTTTTTTTTGGTAGCACAGATTCCACCTGTGCGAGATTGTTGGCCAGATCAGAATCGGATAGCTGATGCGTAGACTGCTTGGCTTTGTGTAGATAAAAGCTATCCAGCCACAGTATCTCCTGCCTGCTTAATTTTTCGCCTGCATTGTACTTTTGCAGGATCTTTTTGGTGTCTAGTTTGTTCATCATGATCAGGTACTGGCCCCATATTTACGACGGTCAGTTATAGAAGAGACGGGCAACCTAGGAAAAGGGAGTACTATAAAAATGAAAAAAGTAAAAAAAGAATGGAAAATAGGAGTGTAGTAAGCTTTGTACGGAGGTAACGGAGTGCATTATGTACCTGTTTCTTTGCAGTTGTCTCCGAAATAGATAGTTTTTCGCCGATTTCGCGGTAGCTTAGTTGCTGTTCGCGGTTCATTTCGAAAATTTCGCGCGTACGAGCGGGTAGATTAGACTTATTTTCTTCGATCAGGGCTAAAAGTTCGCGTTCGAGTACCGATTCTTCGGTGTAACACTGTCCGTTTCGCTCGAAATCGGTCAATTCGCCTAAATATTTGTCAATTACTTTTTCGTGGCTGATGTGATCAAGTACCTTATTGCGTACCGCCTGATAAAGGTATGAAATTGCAGAGGTTTTGATATGCCAGGTCTTATGCTTGGTCCAGATGGTCAGGAATACATCTTGTATAATGTCGTTGCAGATCTCCACATCGGGAATCATCCGATATGCGTGGCGGTAGAGGACTTCTTTATAACGACTAAATAATTCCTCAAAAGCCCGGTGGTCACCTGCATTAATCCGCAAAACTAACTGTACATCATCGCTATAGGTACCTCTCTCTCGCACGGCTACTACTTTGTTACCAAATGATTAATTTTTTGTAAATCTATCTTATTTTTTAAAAATTTGCAAATACCGGATCGTATCATGTCTTTCAGACGACATAGGCGCTTCCTGAGATCGTGTTAATTTTTGTAGGTGAGGTATCGTACTGGTTAAGCCTATTTTGGTAATCGTAATGGTCGTAGAGAACGAACTATACATCAAAAAAAAGACCAAATGCAGCAGTCCCCAATGGAATGATTTTCTGAACAAAGCTATTAATATGTCAAACGCGGTATTATCATAGTACCGCGTTTTTTCGTTTATGGAGTCATTACAGGGGAACCTTTCTATTTATGTGTATTTTAAATGCAATTTAATTGCATTTAAAATTATCAATTTGTATGTTTGCAACATTATTGCATTAACATAAATTTATCATGATTACACAAAAACAAAACAAATTTTTAGTCGCATTCGCGTTGGTTGGATTTACGGTATTTTCGCTTTCATCTTGTAACAAGGATGATGATACTGATCCAATAAAAGAAGGCATTGAACGCTCGGAACTCATATTGACAGAGGTGAGTGGTGAGGCGGTTCACGCGCATGGCGACCATTTCCACGGTCTTGCCGAAGGTGTAGAGGGGGAGGCCATGACGATTAAGTTTGATGAAAATGGCGATGCTACGTCTGGCGGGCATTTGCATCTTGAAGCCGATGCGGTGTATAAAATCGAACTGAAGGCATGGGATTATAATGGAAAAGAAGTACAGAACGACTTTGTTGCCAGCAAAGCAGTTGCTGATAATTACAAGGCTTTTTTAGTCGGCGGTAATTTTATACTAAATCCGGACACGGATGATGAGAGCGGCGCTATTTTCCAACCACGCGACTTAAAATATGGCGACGGAACCGAAGTAAAGGGTCAATTCGAGACCACAGGAATTTTGAGCTATTTTACAATTGGTCACGATAACGAGGGCCCGACGAAACAGGTGAAGTATGTAGTGAGAAAACTAAATGAAGGATTGAAAGCTACGGTTACGCGTACAGATTGGAACAAAGATAATTATGCAACACTATTTGCCGGTGAGAACGTTCTTGAATTGAAATTTGAGATTCACGCTGAGCACGGCCACGATCACTAATTTTCTAATTACTATAGGGTTGCTATTTTATATTGATAGCAACCTTCTTAAAATTTTGTAATTATAGATCCATATTCAGCGTTAGGCCGTAATTTTCTTATTATCGGGTATACAGACGGAAGATCTTGCAGTATTATTAAAGCCGCACGTAGGTCTACCCGGCTTCGATTAAAAGTGCTGAATACGCTCATTATTGCTATGAGGGCATTTTCCACCGCAGAGATGAATACATCGTTGGGGGAGTGAGGATAGAAGCACGATTTACCTAAAAGTTCTGCGGAAATGGATCCACGCAAGATGTAATTGTTGTAGCATGTTGATAATATATTAGGAGAATACTAAATATTATTTTACATTTGCAACTTTGTTGCAGCGGTTTCGTGAGAGGCAACATTAAGATACAATGTTATTATATTAAAAACTATGCTCATGCATCCCTTACTTATTATTCTAATTTTATTTCTACCCGCTTTATTGAGTGGTTTATCGGTTTTTTTCGTCAAGAGAGACAGTACCTCGCTCCTTAAGCTTATTCTCTCTTTTAGTGGTGCGTATCTATTCGGAATTACTGTACTCCATCTCATTCCTCATGTTTATCAAGGAAACGAAGCCGCCGGATCGACGATAGGCCTGTATATTTTGGGGGGCTTTATCTTTCAGTTGGTATTGGAACATTTCTCACAAGGGATTGAACACGGTCATGTACACCATGGAAATCACAGTGCATTTCCTTTGGCCATTATGATAAGTCTATGTCTGCATGCATTTTTGGAAGGTATGCCATTGGCTTCCGGTAAGCAATCCCAATTGGTGTTTGGTATTTCGATTCACCATATACCGGCAGCATTTGCGTTGGGCAGCTTGTTGATCGCGACCAACTTGTCGAAAGGGAAAATAGCCATCTGCTTGTTGATTTTTGCCTTCATGACGCCTCTAGGATTTTTGGCCAGTAAAGGAATCAGCGAGGGAAGTATTGGCGACATCCACCTCTATTACGATAAGATCATGGCGGTGGTGATCGGTATTTTTCTGCATGTCTCGACGACCATCTTATTTGAATCGGGCTCGGCAAACCACCATACGTTTAACAGGCGAAAAATGTTGGCTGTATTTATCGGGCTCTTACTTGCGGTTGGAAATCTGTTTTTTGACGGCCACGATCATAGTCATCATCAGCATGGCGAACATGAACATGGCCACGGTCACAGCCATGACGATCATGACCACGACCACAGTCATCATGGACATGAGCACGAGGAAAAGGATGAAACCCATAACGGACACAATCATGAATAACATTATCAAATTTTCTAAAGACTACCTGTTACCCGCAGCGTGTAAATACATTACTTGTATTGTATTGCTCTTTATCGGACTTGGTGTACTCTACAGCTGTAATAGTGCCAACGATACAGCGATCACGGATCTAAAAGTGGGTACGGATAGCGACCCGAAGGGCTTTGCAGGAATAACTATGCCTCTAACAGCGAAAGTGAAGGGTAATAAAGACATTAAAGAAATTGAACTGGCTATTTCGCCGAAATCGGGATCGGGCTGGAATTTTTCACAGCGGTATCGAGACGGACTTGCGGGACAGAAATCAGCAGATTTTAAAGAGGCTATTCCTATTCCAATGGATGCTAATGTAGGGGCTTACCAGTTGAAAATGAAGGTTATATATTCGGATTTGGCCGAGGTCGAATCAGCTGTTGATTTTGATATATCAGTGGATAGCTCGATACCACTTGCATCCGAACTCGAGGTAGGCATTAACGCCGACGGTACCGATCTGCATCTGGAAAGCCAGCTGAGCGCAGCCAAAACGATCAAATCGGTTACGATTAGCATAATTGGAGATTCCTGGAGTAGGGAGTATCCATTCGACAAGGCAAGCATGGTGGGCAAATTAGAATACAATTTCCATGAACATATAAAAGTAGCCGAAGTACCAGAAGGTAGGTATGAAGTCGTGCTACAGGTGAAAGATCAGCAAGATCGGATGTTTGAAACGCGCGGTAGGTTTGAGAAAAAATAATAAAAATAGTACCCACAATATGGGGATGCCCCAAAACCAATAATTGATATTACATATTTAATATTCATTTAACATAGGGAAGGTATCTTTGGTTGATTAAACAAATTTATGTCCCAAGTTGTAACACTACATCGGGGTTGGCTGGTAGCCATCAGAGAGCGAAACGACAAAGATGCTTTTGGCGCGATCTACCGTATTTACTGGGACGATCTGTATAAGCACGCGCTACGGCGTGTTCGGAATGAACAGCAAGCAGAAGATTTAGTGCAGGAGCTCTTTATACAGTTTTGGGAACAACGTGAGCGACTGGATGCTACGATGAATCTGCCTGCCTACCTATACGGTATACTCAAATATAAAATCATCGACTTCTTTAACTCCAACAAAATAAAGCCGCAGTTGCTTGATTTATGGGCAACGGATCTCCATCAGTATGTGCAACAAAATCCGGATGAACTCGAGACATACCATGCATTGGAGCGCCTATTGGATCGTGAGCTCGACAGCATGCCGACCAATATGAAGCAAGCCATATTACTCAAGTGGGACAAGCTCAGCATCCGCGATATCGCAGCACGGTTAGGACTATCCGAGCAAACGGTAAAGAATAATATAAGCGTAGGAAGTAAACGTTTGCAGCAAGCTCTGCTGGTTAATAATTCCGATTCCTACAGTACCTTGACTGTATTGGCAGCGCAGTCGATTACACTTTTATTAGCATACTAACCGCAATCTCCCCTTTTTGACGCAGTTTTTAAGATTAATGAACTTAACGATCATTTAACCTAATCGTAACAATTTCTGAAAGTACCTTTTAACGTTTTTTCTGACATACTTATAAAAGCAATAAGTAAAGTAAAACGTGAAAAGTAAATTATTTCGATTCTTAACGGATCGGTATCAGCAAGAGGAGGTTGGTGAACGAGAAAAAAACTTGTTTGATAACTGGTATGAAAGCTTGGACAATCGAATCCAATTGCCCGAAGTGAATAACGAAGCACGACGCCATCAATCTTGGCGGAAGGTGCTCGACGCCATTGAAGACACCGCTCCGGTACAACGGAAATCAGGCCTTGTTTTTCGGCGTTGGTTGGCAGGCGCGGCAGCTCTTCTGCTCGCAGGTATCGGCTTGTTCTACTGGAATACACCGCAAGAATATCAGCAGGAAGTGGCTGTGGCCATCGCGCCTGTATATCGTACCATTACCACCGAAGTGGGCGAGCGCAAGCGCGTTGATCTCCCCGATGGATCGACGATCACCTTAAATGCACGTAGTCAGCTCCGATTCGACGAAAACCAATACGGCCGCACAACGCGAACGATAGAACTGCTTTCCGGTGAAGCTTTCTTCGATGTTGCCAAAGATAGCAGCCGCGCATTCATCGTACAGGCCGGCGTCTTACAGACGACTGTTTTGGGTACGTCGTTTAATATACGGACGTATGATGAAATGCCCGAACAGGTGATTTCGGTGTTTACAGGGCGTGTGCAGGTACAGCGTGGGCAACACATGCTGGGTACATTGGAAAAAGGACAGCGTATCCGTTTTGAAAAAGAACACGCCAACAGCTTAACGGAAGAGTTTGACCGCGGATACAGTCCTTCATGGACCAGTGGTAAAGTGGTGTTGCAAGATGCCGATTTCGATGAGCTTGCCTTGGCCATCAATAACACCTATGGCATTATCCTTCAGGCAGGTAATGCCCAGATAGCTCGCCAGCAATACAGCATGCCAATCATAAAATACGTATCGGTTGACGAGGCGTTACGCGCCATACAGTCTATTCACCAAAATAAAATTAGAAAGGAGGGGAATACAGTGATCCTTTATTAACCACCACTTGTCTCCTAAATAAGAAGAGTTATCGACCGCCATCGATAACCCTTCTCTGCGAGTGGATGGTATACATCCACTCTAATGTGACAACATCGTATCATTTACCATTAACACTAATATTATACACAATACAAATTTATGCATTTTAACCCATACTATCTCTATTCTCTTATGCGAACTTTGATGCTTGGTGTAATCGTTGTCCTGTGCTTCACAGAGGTCTTAATTGCCTCGTCGGTCAACGCACAGCTTTTACACAAGAAAGTGACCCTCGACGTGCACGACGGCAGTATAGCCGAGGCTGTTAAATCCTTGGAAGCGAAGAATATACTGATTGCTTACGACGCTGCCAAATACAACCTGGACAACCGAAAAATAAACTCCAGACGCTTCGTGAGTAAGCCGATCCGGGATGTACTTACTTATATTTTTAACGGCACCGATCTGGGCTTTCGTGAAACCGGTGCCTATATTATCCTAGAGAAGACAGTGCCACAGCGCCCGGGGCGCATTAGCGGTACCGTATACGACGAACGCGGTTTGCCTTTGATAGGGGCCAGCGTTAAGGTATTAGGCAATAAGACCGTGCAAACCGGTATAGATGGTACCTATAATATGGAGTTGCCCGCCGGCACTTACGTAGTGGAGGTTAGTTATATATCCTACAAAACCCAACGTGTACAGGCCATCAAAGTAGCCGCTGGGCAGCGTGCTGCATTAGATGTCGCGATGGAAATAAGCAGCGAACGGCTAGAAGATGTGGTAGTAACGACTACGTTTAAGAAAGCATCTGTGGCTGGACTGTATGCTGCGCAGAAAAATGCCGCTTCGGTTACGGACGGGATCTCCGCCGAGCAGATAGCACGTACGCCAGACATTAATATGGCCGGATCCATTAAGCGAATCAGCGGCGTGACCACCATGGATAATAAATATGTGATTGTACGTGGGATGTCGGATCGTTATAATCAGGCTATGCTAGACGGAATCACTATTCCGAGTTCGTCGATGAACAAGCGCAATTTCTCGTTTGATGTGATTCCTACAGAGGTGGTAAGCAGCGTGGTGGTAAACAAAACGGCTACGCCGGATATGTCAGCGGAATTTTCCGGTGGACAGGTATCAGTCAATACATTGGATATTCCCGAACAAAACTTTACCAGTATCCAACTAGGAACGGGAGGAAATGCGCAGTCGACCGGAAAGGACTTTTACCGGTTGGGCCAAGGTTCTACCCATGAGTTTTTTACCTTCCCGCAGGAGAAAAATAAATTGCCGGAGAATATCCTAAACTGGTATTGGCACAACGAAGCTAGACAAAAGGAAATACCGCCTCCTGGGACGGACGTGACAGGTAATATGCCATTGGATCCCGGTAATCCGAACGGGCCGAAGTACAGCGACTTGGACGCAGCGGGTCAGAGTCGGCGATTCAACGTCGACGCACTCACAAAATACAAGTACAAGGCGCTACCTTACCAAAATTACCGTCTTTCGCTGGGACGCGTATACGAGCTGCCCGGCGATCAGCGCCTAGGGTTTGTGGCCAGTACGAGTTTTCGTAATGAACAGAATATATTGGACTTCAATAATGTTCGTGGTCAGGATCATTCCAAGGCAAATTATATTGATAGTACAGGTTTTGGACAGAACGGGGCCGGTAAGTCGTACCGGTCGATGAGTGCACTAAGCGCGGTAGCCAATATCGGGTACCAAAATCCAAAACTGAAGTTGTCGTTGAAAAACTTGTATTCGCGTGTATATCACGATAATTACAATGAAGCGTATCGCTTGCCTTATTCGGATGTTACGCAGGTTGGCTTTAAAGAAGAATTTCAACAACCGGAGCTCTTGACCTTGTGGCAGCATAAATTGGATGCGGAATACTTATTACCGGCAGACTTTCGTTTGCAGCTTAGCGGTACCATGAATCGCATCGGTCAGCAGATAATCGATCAGCGGAAATTGAAGTACCTTTTAACGACAATTATCGGCGATACCCATTATTTTCAGACACCGAATATCATGACATTAGGTGCTCTTGCAAACGATGTGATAGGGGAAGATTCCAGGATGTGGTCTGAGGTTGATGAAACCGATTACTATTGGCAGGCTGCGTTCACACATACCCTTGGCGCGGAAAGCGCTATTAGCACCTTGCTAAAGATAGGCTATGCCGGTTACCAGCGACAAAGAGGGCTTTCAGCGACACGGCTTATTCCCTATACGCACTCGGAAAGTCAGATCGAAAAACCATATGATGTTGTGCTTGCACCCGAGCATATAGGAGTCGGGGTTAACGAAGCCTATTATTATGCGAATTATTACAACGGTACGGTGTTCGATGGAAAATTAGCTTCGCATGCCTTGTACGCGATGGCCGATCAAAAGCTATTAAACAGTAAGCTTCGGCTTATATATGGCTTGCGTGCGGAGTTTTTTAACTTGCGCAACCAGCAAGACGTATTTTTAAATCGGCTGTTTCCGGACGGGATACCTGCGTACTACAGTGACGATATAGAGCCAGCAGAAAAAGGTTGGAAATTGTTGCCCTCGCTTAATGCGATTTACAGTGTGACGTCTAAATTTAATGTGCGTGCCTCGTACGGAAAAACGGTAATACGTCCTGATTTACGGGAGACATCTTTATTCGAAATGTACGATAATGATCTGGATGGGTTGATTGCGGGTAGAAACCTAAAGTCAACTACCATTGATAACGTGGATCTGCGCTTGGAATGGTATCCGTCGGCGGGTGAAGTGCTGTCGGTTTCGGGCTTCTATAAGTACCTCGACAAGCCCATTGAATTGGCGCAAGATGATGCTGTAAATTCAGGGTATAGGTATAACTACCAAAATCAGCATTCTGCAGTAAATTACGGGTTGGAAGCCGAGATTAGGAAATCTCTTAACTTCTTGGGTGACCGGTCGTGGCTAGCAGAGACGTTCCTATATGCTAACGGTACATTAATGACCTCACAGGTAGAAGCGATGTCTTTTCCAAGGTACAGTACAACTCCTCCGGGAATTATTAGTAAAAGACGTCCGATGCAAGATCGGCCGTTGATCGGGCAGTCGCCCTGGTTATTGAATGCAGGCGCTGGATACTGGGGGGACTACGCGGGAATTACAATGAATTATAATGCAATAGGTTACAGAACGTTTATCAGTTCCGCAGATGTTAGACACACTGAATTTGAAGTGTTGCCCAAGCAATTGGATTTGCAGCTGTACGGGCGCTTTCTGAACAGAAAGGCCGAAGTCGCCTTCAACATAGCTAATTTGTTGAACGAGTGGGCCTTTTACTACCGAAATTCGGAAGATACCTATGAACAGGTGCCCACCGTGGATGACGAAATTGGCGGCTATAAAGTGGTGGGGGATTTAAAATATGAGCCGGAAAAGGGCGATATCATTACGTACAGAAGAAGAGAAGGAAGACGATTTGTATTGACGTTAAAATATAATTTTTAAAATATAACTGCGCGAGGCAGTTCGTTAAGCGGTTGGTAAAAATAAAAGGATTCCGAGCATTGTCCATTAGCACAATCTGGAAATTAACACGAAAAAAGAAACCAACGGTTGACAAAAACTATACTACTCATCGAAATGCTGTCCCGGCGAGTAGCATAGTCATTAAAGGATTTGTGACGGCAAAGTTAATTAAATACTAATTAAAAATGAAAAATTTTTTAACACTAGCCTCCGTATGCGCTATCGCATTGGCTTCATGTAACAAAGACACTGTTACACCAACAGGTGATTTTAACGCAGGTTTACCGAGTAAGCCTCAGAAACACCTTCCAGTAGATGTGGACGGTTTAATTACCCAAAACTTTTTGTCAAAGGATACCGTTTGGTTGATCGACGGTATTTCGTTTGTAAGACCAGGCCAAACATTAGAAATTCAAGAAGGTACTTACCTTACAACTGGAACGTTAAAGCCCTATACGAATGGAGGCGCGACTGTTAATATAGGTGGTGTTCTTGTTGTGCCTAAAACAGCTAAGATTGATGCAGAAGGTACTGCTGCAGAACCGATTGTGTTTACGTCGCCTAAGGCAACTGGACGTGCTGCAGGTGATTTCGGTGGTCTGGTACTTTTAGGTCAAGCCCCTACAAACCGTACAACACCTCCGGTAATAGAAGGTATACCGCAGCCAATAGGTGTGGATGTAACGTATGGCGGAAATATTAGTGCAGACGATTCAGGTATTTTGAAGTACGTTCGTATTGAATTTGCAGGTTTTAATTTGACACCTGATAATGAAATCAACGGCTTAACATTAGGTGGTGTTGGTAGTGGTACTGTTTTGTCTCACATTCAGGTTTCTTGGGGTCGTGATGACGCTTTTGAATTTTTTGGAGGAACAGTTAATGCGGATCACTTAGTTGCCTTGTCAACTGACGATGATGACTTCGATTTTGACTTTGGTTACACGGGCACGATCGAGTATGCGTTGTCGTTAAAAGATCCGAATTCAACAAACAGTACTTCTGGCGGTTCTTCAGATTCCAATGGTTTAGAGTCGGATAATGACGGTACAGGTTCTGCGGCAAGCCCAAAAACTCAGCCCACGTTAAAGAACTTCACGTTCTTGGGTATTAATAACTCAACGACTGCTGCTACCAAATTGAAATTTGGTAACCGTTGGAGAAGAGCAACGGCAATGAATATTACCAATTCTATTATTGCAGGTTATGGAACAGGTGTATCCTTTGAAAGTATCACTGCTGCTGGAAGTACTTTTAGCGATAATGTGGTACATGGCTATACAACAGCAATTACAGGTACACCTACACCTGCTAATTATACAGGTAATCAAACAAGTACTGCAGCTACTGCAAACAGCTACTTATTGCTAGGATCTCCTACTGCTAATCCATTCTACCAGACTGCAGCTTCTGGTACAACATCGTACAATCCGCTGATTTTAAGACCAACGGCTTCTTCACCAGCTTATGGTAATGGAACAACCACTTATAAAGGTGCTTTCCAACCAGGTGTGGCGGCGTGGACGCAAGGGTGGACACAGTTTAGTCCAAAAACTTATTAATTTAGAATTGCTGTCTCTAGATAGTAGTTTCGCTCTTTGATAAAATGAATATAGCTTATCTGCCACTACATTAAAATGGCAGATAACTATATTTAATTGATCAAGAATCGTTTAAATCGAAAAAATACATGAGAATATCTACCAATCAATATATAGTAGCTTTTATTGCCTCTTTTTTTATGCTTTCATCCTGTGAAAAAGGAGAGAAACTGTCTTCGTTCCAAGAATTTGCTAGACTAAGCATTTCTGGTCTTGACCCAAATCTGATAGTGTATTGCAACGATATCGCGGTTAATCTTCCGCACATACCGGCAGGAAACGTAAACATTTCGCTCGTCAACAGATCTACGGGAGAAAAAGTGTTCGAAAAGGGATATGAAATTGTAGGGGAGCAAACGTTATACTATTTTCAGGATCAATTGTTGACAAATCCGCAAGATACAATGGGAAAAATCGAGGGAACAATACAAGTTCGTTTGGCTAATTTTTCTGATAAGATTTCTGACGAAAGCAAGCCTATTCATCTGGTGTTTCAACAGGAATTGGGGATAGATTGGGATTTGTTTATGAATATATATGCTGAACACAGCGATACCGTATACAACGTTGAAAGTAGTTTTGGCGAAGAATATTCAAAATTGAAAGTAGTGGAAAGTCCGGAAACTAACAATATATACAGAGCGCGCGCCAAGGTCTTAAATGAAGACAAAAGTCCACTAAAAGTAGATGGAAAAGAAGTTTATCTCATTTTTGTTGCGGGATCAAGCAATGCGTCTATTTTCACCAGCTATATTCCAGAGGATTTGATGCTTTCCAGCGACGATTTAGTTATATCTTCGGCAGAGGCATGGGTAGGACTACCTATACTTCCTAATTTATTTGAGAATTAAAATTTAGACATCTTTTCGATCTTTTGTGTTTAGGTTGGCACGAGGTCGATATATAATAACTACCTATGAAAGGCATCAGTAAGAAAGATCACGATATTCTTTGTGCGAAGTTTGCGCAAATTGCATTTCTGAAGGCAGGTGATACTTCCAGCGAAGCTGCTGCAAATGGCTTATCTGCGCTACGCGAAAAATACCAGGAATATGAGTCGCTAATCGATTCATTAAGAGAATGTATTGCCGGATATGATGAGCTAAACAAAGAACTTCGTGCTGAAATTCTGGTGCCGGCACTGCGCGAAAAGCGTAAAGCTGCTCGATACAGCACAAACGATTTCGAGTCAACTTCTCTTCTTACAGCTGGATAGGGGGGGCTAAAGAAAGTGTGTCTCATGTTTGCCTTTGACAAACATGAGACACACTTTCTTTTTTGTAAGCTAATTTTTAAAATCAATCTCGATAGGCTTGGCTTCATAAGGAGCAGACTGAAACTGCAAAGTAGCTGCTGTAGGTAATGCTGTCGGAAGGTCGGACATACGCTGCAGGCGAAGTGTTCTCTTACTGCCCAAAAACGTTAACGCATCGGCAATTAGTGCATCCCGTTTGTCTCCAAATGGGTATAAAGGTAAAGTAGCATACTCCACGACGGATCGCTGCGGTAAAAGGCCCTTGCTATATTCTCCCTCGTTATTTGCATTGTATATTTTGTACACCAAAGGCAAGATATGCCAGCTCGCTTCGGATCCGATAACGGATGCAGGGCTTGTCAAGGTCGTACTCGCCATATCCTTGCCGTAGGTGCCTTCGCCAATATGGATTACGCTGATATAGGGTTTCAGGTTGTTAATCAACATCTCGGCAGCAGAAGCAGTATGACCAGTCCCCAAAACTACAAGACGGCTAAGTCCGAGTCCACTCTCGCGTATGGCACTGCCGGAGAAACTGTAGCCATCGGGTTGCCGACCCAGTGTTTCGCCAAAGGTTTCCTGTAATTGATTCAGATGGCGATTGCCTTTGTAGTTTGCAAAAATATCGGTAGGACTTACATCTGCGAGGGCCAAAGCCGTGAAAGCGGCGAACGCCACACTTCCTCCGCTGTTGTAACGGAGGTCTAAGATCAGATCCCGAACACCGCTGCTACGCATATCACCGACCACTTTTAGCAATTCGTACGCGCCCGAAAAATCAAATGTACTTAAGAACAGGTAGGCGATCTTTTGATCTGCATCCAGTAGAAAATTGTGGTACGGGTACACCACAGGCTGAGAGATGTAAGATGCGGGAAGCGTATAGGTAGAACCATCGGCCAAAGTAAGTGCTAAGCTGGGATTTTTAAGTGCCTGCTGTGTCAAGACCGGTAGGTCGGCAGTAAGAAGTGGTGTCCCGTTGATGCTATGTACCGTATCACCACGCTGAAGCGCCAGTTTCGCGCCTTCACTTCCGGGAACTATATGGCTTAGTAAAGATATTGATCCTGTAGGGCGCTCAACCTGAAGAAAATCGATACCGAAGGTGTTCAATAAGGTATTACCATATGTTTCGGCTTGTCGGGTTTGCATAATAGCCGAGAACCGGTCTTCTTTTACTAATAACGACTGAAAATAGGCTGTAGGCGCCAGATCTAGATTTTGGCGCGATGGGAGGGAGGAAGACCAGTAATAATACCATTCCATTTGCTCCCTAATCCATGTATTGACTGCACCATCCGATCCGATAGGGAAACTGGGTTCGTCTTTGGCGCAGGAAATCCCCATGCAGATGCAAAAAAAGAGAACTGAACTGTGTGGTAACGTTCTGAATTTCATTTGGATAAGGTACGAAACGGGTGTAAATTTACCGTTAATCGTATGTGAAGTTTTTGAAGACCGTTTACAGTGATTCTTAGACAAAGGTTAACGAAGTAGAGGTAACAAAACTTTCGTGATCCATTGAATCACCAACAGGCATGAAAGTTCTTGATGGCCTTTGAGAATAGACACTTTCAGAAAAAAATAGCTCTTGTATTACGAAGAGCTATTTTTATAAAACTAATATGTAAGCTTCTGCGATCTTATACCGTATCTTCCCCGGCTTGAATGGTTTTTGTTAAAGCATCCAAGAGCGCTTCTTTATAGTTGGTGAAATTTATCTGACGGTCTTCCTCTTCACCTACTTTAAGTAATCTTTTGTGCTCTTTAACCTGTTGCAATTCGTTCAGATAAAGTTCATTGAACATTTCTGGCGCTTTGTTTTTTAGGATCCGTACAGTATGTGAGTACTGTTCGTATATGTCTGAAATGATCGCCAAACTTTTATCATCATAGTTCTGGAGGCTTGTAATTTTTTCTGCCAGCTTCTCCAGCTTTTTTCGCTCTTTTGTGTATGCCATATTACGACAAAGATACAGTTTTTTTATTGTTCCTTAAACTCGTCTAGCGTGGTAGGCGGAAAGCCACTTTCTTTTTTTATCACGCTAAACGTACCGTTGATTTCCATGACCACTGCCCGCACATCACTTACCTGTTCTAACCGGTAGCTGCGTATCTCGGCAAGGATCTCTCCTTCGGTAATACGCTCCCTTTTCATTGCTTCCTCCATAAATTTACCATTGTAATATAGCAACGTGGGACTATGGTTTACGACTTTTTCGATCTTTTCGGATCGTTGTGCGAGGTAGGCGATAAGATATTGCAACGAGATAATCAATAGTACTGCCACAGCTCCATCTACTACCGGGACTTTGTTAAGTAGCATTGATGATAAGGTAGACCCCAATGTGACCGTAACCACAAAATCAAAAGCATTCATCTTGGCCAGGGTACGTTTGCCCATAAGTCGGATAATGAACATAAGGGCAAAATAAGAGATGATGGTCGCTATTATCACTTTTGTCAAGTGCTTGCCATCGCTGAAAAATAGATCTTCCATATCTGTTTTTTTCTTAATAGGTGCATATAACTAACAAGTACAGACATGATATGTTTACAAGGCAGTAGCCATAGCGTGCGGATGTGGTGTTAAAGTTCTATAAAAAAGCCCAATCTTTCGATTGAGCTTTACACTTATGAACGGTTGAGGAGATGTAGTCGATATTGTTGCTTACTTTTCCAGAAGGGCATTGACGCACCAAAGATAGGGCGCTTGGCCATGGTAGTCGCCGGTTCTGCGTGGGCGGTCATAATAGTATTGTTTGTCGTTCTTTTTATTCGTTCCGACACAAACTTCCGAAACCGCACCTTTGTCATTGACGTAAGGAACTAAAGCCATCCAGGCTTTACGTGCCGCTGGACCATATTCGTTGGCGTCTAGCCATCCTTGTTTAACCCCTGTGATAAAGGCATAGGCAAACATAGCCGAACCGGATGTTTCGGCCCAGGAATCAGCTTCATCGATCAATTGGTTCCACATGCCGCTTTCTGTCTGATATTTTTTGAGACTTTTCATCATGGTGTGGTAGCCTTCCATGATACGGGAGCGGTCTTTATGGTTTTTGGGTAAATAGCGAAGTAATTCTGTCACCCCTGCAGCCATCCAACCGTTACCTCTTAACCAGTAGAAGGGAACATCAGGAGCATGATAGAAAAGCCCATTCGGGCGCTGTAACTCATCTAGATAAAGTACCATTTCTTTCGCGGCCCGATCTAGATATTTGATATCCTTGGTTACTTTATAGGCTTGTGTCTGCACGATGGTAATCATGTACATGTCATCGATCCAAAGGCGTGTTTGCCAGGTGTATCCTTTATTTGCCCATTCTTTTTCTTCGGGTTTTGCATTACCGGGTACTTCCCACTGTGTATCGGCATAAGGCATACCCAAGTCATAGTATCTTTTTTCTTTGGTGACTTGGTAGAATGCTAAAGGTAGGCTGCCAAACATATTTAAATCAACATGATTCTTAATGGGCAGCAGCGCTTTCTCGGTAGTAAATAGGGGTTCAAATTTATTTTGTAGAACTTTAATGAACTTTTTGTCTTTTGTAAGTGCCGCAAATTTAAGGGCGCCGCTCCAGTAAAATGTTTCGGGATAACTGATCCATTTGCCGGCATGGAGCGCATGCTTTGCATCTTCAAAGCGGTATGCGATCAGTTTCCCGACTTCTTCGGGGGTATATCCTTTCGGGAAATTCGTCAATTCACTTTTCTGTGCAAGCACGAATTGAAATGGAATAAGGAGCAGAAGTGTAATTAGTTTTTTATGTATCATATTTTTTTGTATACTGATTTTACGATTGGTATGCATTTCCTATATGTTATAATGGTATAGGCAAAGTTGAGGAATGCATATTGAAAAATAGTGTGCTTTTTGTTCAAAAAATTTTCAAATTGTATCAATACGCATCATACGCTAGAATCTTTCGACTATTTCAAGGGTAAACGATGGCTTTTATTTACTTCAATAGTTGAAACCTTCGGTTTTTATTGATTAGTTTTGTGTTTCAATCAAGTATTTTATAAACATTAACGTGGCATTAATATTTAAAGACGGACGCCCGGTGGTAAGGTTAAGGGCCTTTCGTGCGATCGATGATCCTAAAGCTTGTGAACGTTTTATAGAGGGGCATGCGCACGTCTTAACAGCAATAGGTGTAAAAAAGGTTACATCATCCAAAAATGATTGGATGTATAATCCTGCGGCTTTTGTGTTGATCGTGGAGTCGTTGGATGGTGAGAAGGTATATGGAGGGGTGCGTATACACGTGTCGGGGGGAAGCGAACCTCTTCCGATAGAAGAGGCAACCGGACACATGGATCCAGATGTGTATGAGTTGGTTCATAAATACGCAAAGGAAGGGACGGGCGAAGGCTGTGGTTTATGGAACTCTCGTGAAATCGCCGGTTATGGAATTGGTAGTATTTTTTTGACCAGAGCTGGTGCCGCAATCAGTTCGCAAATAGGTATTAAATCATTATTTGCGTTGTGTGCCCCTTACACCGTAAAGTTGGCGGAAAGTGTTGGATACCGAATTGATAGGAGCGTCGGAAATGATGGTACCTTTTATTATCCGAAGCTTGATTTATTAGCAACGGTGATGATTATGAAAAATCTGGACACATTGACCGAGGCTGATGACGAGAATAAAGAAGCGATCTTATCCCTTCGCGGAAATTCTAATATCGTCCGCATAGAGACGCTACGAAACAAAGAAATTGAAATTCACTATCAGATAGATATTCCGCATCTTGATCGGTGGAATCTTAAAGAAATTATTGATAACTTGAAGTATAGTACATTAGATGATCTTTCATCGGATGTACGCAATCTAAATATATTATGACAGATGCTAAACACTATGGTGCCGGTTATTTGACAGATACCGGCGATTTCCTCAAACAGTTGAAAGTTCATTCTTATGCACCGTTTTCCAATACCAAAGAAGGTGTTGTAGTCGATTTAGGTTGTGGAACCGGCATGGACGCTATACTTATCGCTGATATGTTAGGGGATGTGGTGCGTGTTGTAGGAATTGATCATGATCCCCTAATGATTGAACAGGCAAGGATAGCAACTGGCGCGAGGACAAACATCAATTTTATAAGTGGAGAAGTGTATAAGCTTGACTTTGAAGATAATGGGATCGCGGGTGTGCGTATGGAACGTGTGGTACAGCATTTATCCCAACCCGCTACGATGTTTCAGGAAGTGTATCGTGTTTTGCGCCCGGGTCATCCAGTGGTTATTGTGGAAACAATCTGGAATAGCCTTAATCTGTATAGTGGACACGTTGAATTGGAACAAAGACTTCGGGATTACCTTACGGATCAAAAAGTGAACAACGGTTGGGCAGGTAATAAACTGACGAAGGATCTGGCGTCAAATGGTTTTCAGGAAATTCGATTAGAAACGTATTGTATGGTTGTTCGCTCGAAGGAAGAAGCTAATCGGTATCTTTTTTTGAATCGAATAATTGCAGAGATGGTCGAAAAGGAGATACTAAGTGATGAAGAGGCTGCTGATTTTACAAGTTCTTTGGAACGTGCGGATGAGGGGGGCTATTTTACGTGTTCAATGAATTTAGTTCTCGCGAAAGCAATCAAGTAACATCACCGACATGAGATTGTGCTTGATCCTGTTATGTTTTTTTGTTTTTGCCGGGAACTTACAAACCTATGCAGAAGTAATTATTAACGGGCCTATCCAACGGCTCTCTGTTGGGAAAAGTCTATCGCTTTATTCGGGGCCCGAGGGCGCATCGTTTTCTGATGTGTCTTCATCCAAAGATTTTATTCTCTTGGATAGTGATGTGCCTAATTTGGGGACATCCAACACTGATAAATGGCTTCGTTTGCCGATTACGAATGAAAACGAGGATATTAATGTCTTGCTCGAAATAGCATATCCACTACTGGACGAAGTTGAACTATTTTTGCCTGATGTGTCGGGTGGTTATAAATCTATTAAGCTTGGAGAGCATCAGGTTTTTTCAAAAAGACCGTACCAGATTCCTAATTATGTCTTTGATATTCATATGCCGGCGCATACGACCCAAGTCTTTTACCTCCGCGTCAAAAGTACAGAGCAAATTATCGTGCCCATACATATAAGTAGCAAACTTGCTGTGATGTTGCAAGCGAATAAAGATAACCTCGTTAGTGGTATTTACATGGGTATTGTATTGATCATGGCGATTTACAATCTTTTTTTATTCTTTTCAGTTAAAGAAAGAGGATATCTGTATTATGTCCTATACGTTGTTTTTGCGGGAATTACACAAATGGGCATAGAAGGGTATAGTTTTCAGTATTTATGGCCGAATTGGCCGAATTTTGCGACAACAGGGCCGATACTGTTTGGAAGTTTATCTGGCCTAGCTGCGCTTTTATTCGCTGATGCATTTCTTCAATTGAGAAAGAATGCAAACAGTTTGAGATGGGTATTTAAGGTGTTCATTGTTTTCTTTATTGCCACGTCGCTGATGGCTTGGTTTAATTGGAAGCAAACAGCATTTCTCTGCATGCAGTTGACTACGGGCATTGCTTCCCTTTTTGTATTATATGTCTCATACCGTGTCATGATAAATGGGTATAAACCTGCGAGATACTTTGTGTTTGGTTGGACAATACTCCTTCTCGGCTCAGTTGTTTTTCTTTTAAAAGATTACGGAATATTGGAATATAACGATTTCACAAGTAATGCTGTACAGATAGCATCAGTCATTGAAATGGCATTGCTCTCTTTTGGTTTGGCTTATAGTATCAATATGCTAAAAGAAGAGAAGGAAGTGTCGCAAGCGCGAGAATTAGCCATTTCACTCGAAAATGAACGCCTAATACGTGAGCAGAACATCATATTGGAACAAAAGGTGGAGGAGCGAACCCGGGAGTTGACAGGCTCCAATGAATCGCTAAAAACTACATTAACCCATTTAAAGGAGACACAGTCACAACTGGTCGAAGCAGAGAAGATGGCATCTTTAGGACAACTTACGGCAGGTGTTGCCCATGAAATCAATAATCCGATAAACTTTGTAACATCTAACGTTGCACCGCTGAAACGTGATATTCAGATGATTTGGGACACGTTGGAGGAGGTAGAACGGGTAGCGCTGGCCGATGGCTTGTCTTTAAGTGAAAAGCAGGCGCACATAAATGTCTACAAAGAGGAAATGGATATAGCTTATCTCAGGACAGAGGTTGATTTTTTGCTCAAAGGCCTGCACGATGGTGCGCATAGGACGGCTGAGATTGTCAAGAGTTTACGTATCTTTTCGCGTGTGGATGAAGATACACTGAAATTTACCGATATTAATGAAGGACTGGAGTCTACGATGGTGATTCTGAGTAGTTTAGTGAAAGATAGTGTTCAGGTCGAAAAGAGTTATGGCAATTTGCCAAAAGTTGAGTGCCATGCTGGTAAACTTAATCAGGTGTTTCTGAATGTTTTGACTAACGCAGTGTATGCTGTTAATAAGAAATTTGAAACTAGAAAGGGCGGGAAACTAAGTATTGAAACGGGTATATATGAGGATGAATCATTTATTTATGTACGCATAGCCGATAACGGGATCGGTATTCCGCACGATATTCGTGACAAAGTTTTTGAACCATTTTTTACAACAAAAGACGTTGGAGAAGGTACGGGATTGGGAATGTCAATAGCCTATAATACTATTGCTAAGCACAATGGCAAGATTCTTATTAAATCTGAAGTGGGAGAAGGTACGGTTTTTACATTGATCATTCCGATCCAACAAAATATTTAAGAGAAGATAGGTTTTTATGTTGTTAAAAATCAGTAAATTCGTCATTCGACATAAAAGTTAATTATCCTGTTCGTAAGCCATGCAGAAAGAGGTGAAAATATTATATATTGATGATGAGGTAAACAATCTTATTGGCTTTAAAGCTAATTTCAGATATCGCTATGTAATTCATACCGCGTCAAGTACGGATGAAGCGCTGGAGATACTTGTCGCTAATCCGGATATTCGGGTTGTCTTTTGTGACCAGCGAATGCCAGATGAACTTGGAGTTGATTTTTTGAATCGGATCAAGAAAGATTTTCCAAGACCTATCCGTATCTTATTGACGGCATACGCAGATATGGAAACTGTAGTGGATGCAGTGAACAAGGGACATATATTTAGATTTGTTCGCAAACCTTGGTTGGAAGAAGAAATTATTTCATCTATTGAAGAAGCCGACAAGTTTTATATAACCAGTTCAATGTTGGACATAAAGAACAAGGAGTTACAAAAGGCTTATGATGAATTGGATAAATTTGCCTATAGTGTGAGTCATGATCTTCGAGATCCGCTTACCGGAGTCTTATCGGCCGTTAGGATTGCATTGGATTTTGATAAGATTGAAGGTGTTCACGAACTACTACAGCTGATGGAGGGTTCGCTCGTTAAACTAGATGCTTATATCGACAGCTTACGTGATTATTATTTGTTACGGAGAGGTGAATTAATGATGTCTGATATAGATTTTCATGTGCTTTTTGAAAATATAAGACAGTTTTATAAGATGTATATGCGGAATAATAATGTAACATTTGACATCAATGTGTATCAGATTGAAACGTTTAAGAGCGATAAGGCTATTCTCGAACTAATTTTGCATAATCTACTATCTAATGCTTTTAAATATCAGCAAAAGGGACATGAGGATCAAAAGGTTAATTTGTCGGTTACCGTTGTAAACGGCAGTGCTACAATAGAGGTCGCTGATACCGGAATAGGTATTTCTTCTGATCATATCGATGATATATTTAAATTGTTCTTTAGAGGGAGTGACCAAGCAAAAGGTATGGGATTCGGACTCTACAATGTCCAGAGTGCCTTACAAAAATTACAGGGTACGATCGATGTAAAATCACAACTTGCGAAAGGAACAACTTTTAAACTTGTCATCCCGAGTAAATAATTTATACGCCATATACAATACTAAGAAAGTAATTTTTGCCGAAGCAAAAATTCCAATTGCTCATTCGATAGTTCTAATTTTGAATAGGTCTCCAATAGTTTTTTTCGTTTCGCATAGACTTCATATGCACGCTGTATCGTTTCATCCAGCTCTTCTTCGCTCCAAGGTTTATTAAGGTAATGAAAAATTTTCCCTTTGTTTACCGCATCGATCACTGCCCCCATATCGGCATAACCGGTGAGGAGAATACGCATTGGTTCGGTATCAATCTTAATTACCTCTTCCAGAAATTCTACGCCGGTCATTTCAGGCATCCGTTGATCTGTTATAATAATCTCAATACGGTTTTCCTTTACAATATCTATGGCTTCGGAACCGCTTATAGCTGTATATACTTTATATTTTAGCCGAAATGTCGCTTTAAAAGAAACTAGATTATTCTCTTCGTCATCAACATATAATACGGTAATCTTGGTGTTTTTATTTTCCATTAGTTTCTTTTTTCTTAGATGTCGCAAATAAAAGAGAGATAATTAGCGAAGTTAGCAAAAGTCTTTTACATTCAAATAGTCGTTCAGCCAGCTTATCCTTTTTTATCTCATTTCCATACCTATACGTAAATAATCTTCTATGAGTTTTCGTTCGTTAACTCCTTAATGTAGTTAACTTGGAATCGCAAACGAAGTATCGTTGATCTTTGTTATCTTTAATAAAAAAATGATATGATACTGCAATACTTAATACAAGAATTCGAACATGAAGTAAACAGTACGCGTAAACTATTGAATGCAATTCCTGAAAAAGATCTCGGTTATAAACCTTCTGAAGTTTCCTGGACAATGGGTGAGCTCGCACAGCATATTGCCACGATTTATTATTGGTATGTAGGTGCATTCACGAAAGATGTTTACGATCTAGCTGCCGATCATCTTGAACGGGGTGATACGAATGATATCAACGCTACCTTGGCGCTTTTTGAAAGCAATGTTGAAAAAGCCAGGACTGCATTGCAATCGCTCACTGAGGAGCGATTGCAAGACAATTGGACCATGAAGGCTGGGGAACGGATTATTCTGGGCCCCATGCCGAGAGGAATAGTGGCGCGCGGTTTCCTTTTTAATCATATTTATCACCACCGTGGTGAAATGATTGTTTACCTGCGTGCTACGGGAAATAGGGTTCCAGGTTTGTATGGCCCTACATATGAAGATTCTAAAAAGGGCTAAGTCCGGATCGCGGAGGTGTGTTATAAAAATGATTGCCTTTAAAACTTATACCCAATGGATAGTCCGACTATTCGATTTCGGCTATCAAGTTCCTTGCTTGTTTTGTTGACAGACTGATTGTATCTAAGATCTACCGTAAACCGATTGATATCAGTTCCGATATTAAGGATACCATCATAGGTAAGCGTATTGAAATTTTTATTATTGGCAGCGTCGTTCTTTTTTAAATTGTAGTTTATCTGAGACCCTAACGAAGCTCTTAAACTCATTTGGTCGATCTCGACTATTTTATAACCCAATTGAATGGGTACATTCAATTCATAGAATGTCGGATCATAGTGTTTTTGCTGCAGGGTGTACGTCGATTTAAACATAGAGAATGTTAATTCTCCTTGGAGATAAAGCCTGTCAGAAGTACGGGCGAAGACTCCTGCCTGCATACCAAACTTCGCGTCAGAATTACTTACCGCTTTGTTGCCATAGCTTGGCATATTGTATAGAACGCCGGCTTTTACACCGTATTCCACGTCCTGTGCATTAGCATTGAGGTGTAAACCAAGGCATAAAGCTAAAATCATAGATCCGTACCTTGCTTGTTTTTTCATTGTTTTCATTTTTTGATGACGTTTGAGATTGAATGTTATACGATTACTTTTGATACTATGACAATGGATTCCGGATTTACCCTTGTTCTCATCCCAGCCCTTCTGTTCGAATCTTGCGGGCACAAAAAAAGCCCAATCTTTCGATTGAGCTTTCTTGTGATCCCGCTGGGATTCGAACCCAGGACCCATACATTAAAAGTGTATTGCTCTACCAGCTGAGCTACGGAATCCTAATTCTGTGGTGAATTATCCTTCATTGTTTGAAGTGATGCAAAGGTAGGGATTTTCCTTTTATGTGCAAATAAAAATTCACTTTTTTTGAACGGATAGACTGAACTTTCTCATTTTAAAAAGGTTAAATTTTAAGTTTTGCAGCGTTGTAAAACAATGACACGGTGCTTAACGCTTAACAACAAAAAAAAATAACATGGATTTGGACATTTAGAATTGTTGAGATAGCAAAATGGTATCATATTTAATTGGTTATTAATGAAATTTTAAACTATCTGGAGAAGATTATTAAACTTATTAGGATATAACGCATTAGGCATTGGAGCGTTGGCAGCCAGGGCTGCTGCTATTTAGTAGGGCATTGGTAAATGCTTAAGTGTAGGCTTCCTTTTGTGTTTTAATCTTTTCTTATATATTCTCTATCTTCATCTGATAGGTTGGATGGGGAATACGGGTGATCCTCCAGTGGAGTCGGTGAGACGTGTGTGTGGGGATTTGTTACCCCGTATTCTTTCGGATGTGCCTTTTTACGACGGAAGATTATCCCGCCTGTAATTACGCCTATTAAAAAAAATACACCAATGATCAATAACTTGGATGTACGGATATCGCCAAAAAACCAAAATGAACTTTCTTCTTTATTGTTAAATAAAACGATTGCTACGATTGCTAGCAATACAGCTACTATAATGGTTTTTGGTTTCATATGTATATAATTATTGTCGTCAGCCCGCCCGCCCGCTAGGGATGGACAAACTCGTTATTCTACAAACTTAGCTAACTTGTGGTTTTTTTACAAGTATTAGTTTTATTAAAAAAGGAGACAACTTACGTTGTCTCCTTTTTTAATAATGTTAAGGCTAATAGAATTATTCGCCTACTACTTCGAAAGGAACTTGAACTTTCACTTCTTTGTGTAAGTTTAAGTTTGCTACGTATTCGCCAAGAGTTTTAGGCTCTTCTTCGAACGTAATACGACGGCGATCTACTTCATAACCTTGAGCTTTCAACGCATCTGCAATTTGGATGCTGTTTACTTTACCAAAGATTTTTCCAGATTCACCCGCTTTAGCACCGATAGAAAGTTTAATGCTCTCTAATTTGGCAGCTAACTCTGTAGCATCTTTTTTGATTTTATCTTGTTTGAACTGAGCTTGCTTGATGTTCTCAGCTAACACCTTTTTTGCTGATGATGTTGCTAATGTAGCAAATCCTTGAGGAATAAGGTAGTTGCGACCGTAACCCGGTTTTACTACTACGATATCGTCTTTCTCGCCAAGGTGTTTAACATCTTGTTTTAATATAACTTCCATTATCGTATCCTCCTTATTTTAATGAATCAGTTACGTAAGGCATAAGTCCGATGATACGCGCACGTTTCACGGCCTGAGCTACTTTACGTTGAAATTTCAATGATGTTCCAGTTAAACGACGCGGTAAAATTTTACCTTGATCATTTACAAACTTTAATAAGAAGTTTGCGTCTTTGTAGTCGATATACTTGATACCGTTCTTTTTGAAACGACAATATTTTTTACGGTTGTCCTCTACTTTAGGAGCAGTCACGTATTGGATGTTTTCGTTTGCCATTAGTTTGCTACCTCCTCAGTTTTAGTTTCTGCTTTTTTGTTGAATGCACCACTGCGCTTTTTCTCACTATAAGCAATTGCATGCTTGTCTAGAGAAATCGTTAAGAAGCGCATTACGCGTTCGTCACGCTTGTATTCAAGCTCTAATTTTTTGATTAATTCACCCGGAGCCTTGAATTCAGTTAAGTGATAAAATCCAGTCGTTTTTTTCTCGATTGGATACGCTAATTTTCTCAAACCCCAATTATCTTCTGCGATAATTTCGGCTCCGCCTTCTGTTAGGATACTTTTGAATTTTGCGATTGTTTCTTTCGCAGCATCGTCAGAAAGCAACGGGGTAAGAATGATGACAGATTCGTACTGTTGCATTGTTTAAATAATTATTTTAATTTAAAGTTGTTCCGTCTATTATAGACGGAAGTGCAAAGGTAAAAAAAAATTTCAGAAATAAGCAGACTGAATTGATTTTTATATAGATTGAATCCTGTTTGAAAAAAGTTGCTTGTACTTTGAGAAAAAAAAGAAAGGTTTTCAAACGGGGAGAATGAAAACCTTTACTAACCAATTATAAACCTAAATTATGATGATGCAAAGATAAGTGTATTTCTAACACTATGCAAATTTATTTTATTATATTATTTTCACTTGCCAACATGAAGGAAAACAAATCGTATATATGGTTGTTTTTGAGAGTATAGTAGTTTTAATATCATTTAACTTTAGATACCGTACATAAACTTCATTTATGAAAAAGAATCCGTCAAACAATAAAACCAAACAGATCGATAATCATTTGATCGACAACTCGGATAAATTACTAACAACTAATGATGGGGTAGCCATCCATGACAATAACAATACGCTTAAAGCTGGAGAGAGAGGACCTTCTCTATTGGAAGATTTTGTTATGCTGGATAAAATGGCCCATTTTGATCGGGAACGCATCCCCGAACGTGTGGTGCATGCCAGAGGTTCGGGGGCACATGGTATATTTGAAGCAACGGAGGATATTTCACAATATACAAAAGCCGGTTTTTTGAAAAAAGGAACCATTACTCCTTTGTTTTTACGATTTTCTACGGTCGCAGGTTTTAAGGGTAGCACAGATCTTGCACGGGATGTACGTGGTTTTTCTGTTAAATTTTACACCGAAGAGGGTAACTACGATTTAGTAGGTAATAATATTCCGGTATTTTTTATACAGGATGCTATGAATTTTCCGGATTTGGTGCACGCGGTAAAACCGGAGCCAAATAATGAAATGCCCCAGGCAGCCTCTGCCCACGATACGTTCTGGGATTTTATATCCCTCATGCCTGAAGCAGCACATATGGTTATGTGGACGATGTCGGATCGTGCGATCCCGCGCTCATTGAGAATGATGGAAGGATTTGGTGTACATACATTCAAGTTTATTAACGAGGAAGGTAAAGCAACGTTTGTTAAATTTCATTGGAAGCCAAAATTAGGTGTTCATCAGGTCGCTTGGCAAGAAGCACAGAAGATATCGGGCTATGATGCCGATTTTCACCGTCGTGATCTCTGGGAAAATATCGATAAGGGTAATTTTCCACAATGGGATTTAGGCGTACAACTTATTCCGGAAGAAGATGAGCTCAAGTTTTCTTTTGATATACTCGATCCGACTAAAATCGTTCCTGAAGAGCTTATACCGGTTAAAATTATCGGTACAATGACTTTGAATCGCAATCCGGAGAACTTTTTTGCTGAGACTGAACAGATTGCTTTTGATCCGGGGCGTCTTGTCCCTGGAATAGATTTTTCAAATGATCCTTTGCTGCAGGGCCGTGTGTTTTCCTATGCAGATACGCAGAATTACCGACTAGGCGGACCAAATTTTCATGAGCTGCCCATCAATAAATCTGTAAACGGTAAGCATAATAATCAGAAAGATGGATTTGGGCGAATGGATATTCTGAAAGGAAATGTCAGTTACTTTCCAAACAGTTTGGGTAATGGCTGCCCGTACCACGCGATGCTAAGAGGTGAAAAAGGATTTGAATCTCACAGCGAAAAGATCGATGCGAAGAAAATAAGGGGTAGATCGACGTCTTTCGCTGACCATTTCACACAGGCTAGATTATTTTTTAATTCGCAAACCGAAGCGGAGCAAAATCACATCATCAGCGCTTATAGCTTTGAGCTCTCAAAAGTGAAATCGGAAGATGTGCGTAGGCGTGAACTGGCAATTTTGAATCAGATCGACAAAAAATTAGCGCAAAAAGTGGGCGCAAATCTTGGATTGACACCTCCAGCTCAACTGGATTCATTGACTATTCAATTTGCCAAAAATAATCATCCTGAATATCCGATCCAACCGAATAAACCGGAGGTGGAACAATCCGCTGCGCTTAGTATGGCCGTAAAATCTGGAGAAGGCACCATTGAAACGCGTAAAGTTGCATTTTTGGTGGCTGATGGGGTAAGTAAGGTGTCTATCGATAAGATGAAGCTGGAATTGGAAAAAGAGGGCGCTGAAGCAGTACTGATTTCAACGCATATGGGCAGAGTTAAATTTAAGGAAGGCGGGGAGGAACCTATACAGTTTACGTATTTAACTGAAGCGTCGGTATGTTATGACGCTTTTTATACGCCAGAAGGTGAATCTGTTGCTAAACTGCAGCAGGAACCGGACTACTTCCAGTTTATCAATGAAGGATACAGGCACTGTAAAGCATTGGCTTTTGCGAAAGGTGCGGAACAATTGATAGCGGGTTCCTATTTAAAGGATAAGGAAAAAGATGCCGGTGTTATCTTGGAGTCTGAAAACAACTTGGCTTCCGATTTTATAATGGTGATGAAAGGACACCGGGTATGGGAACGTGAAGAATCCCGAAAGATACCTGTATAGTTAAGATAGGAGCTTGTTTTTCGCATATGGCAGCGCTTGAGAAATACAATACAAAAAGAGATTTTAGTAAGACCTCGGAGCCCAAAGGCACAACAAAGAAATCAACGGCAAAATTACGTTTCGTGGTACAGCGACACCATGCCTCACGTCTTCACTACGATTTTAGATTGGAGATGGATGGCGTACTTAAGAGTTGGGCGGTGCCAAAAGGACCATCTTTAAATCCCGAGGATAAACGATTGGCCGTAATGGTCGAGGATCATCCAATCAGTTACGGTGGCTTCGAAGGTGATATACCGAAGGGAAATTACGGATACGGCAGTGTTTCCATCTTTGATGAAGGCAGCTATGAACCGGTCAATAAAAAAGACGGTGAAAAGGGATTATTGCAAGAGCTGGAAAAGGGAAGCGTAAAAGTTGTATTGAAGGGTAAGATCCTGAAAGGTGAGTTTGCTGTAGTAAAAATAAAAGGCTCGGAAGACAACGCCTGGCTTCTTATCAAACATCGGGATAGGTATGCTGTAGAGAACGACTTTAGTGCAGAAGATTTGGTGGATGAAAAGATAAAAAAGCATGGTGTGGATTATAAGAGAAATAACAAGGGGAGCAAAGCTGAAAAAATAGTAAACACTAAAGCAGGTAAAGGTGCGGTACGATCTAAAGAGGAAAGTTCGTCGGATTCGAAAATTACTTCGCCGATGCTGGCTACCTTGTCCGAAACTATCCCCGATGAAGGGGAATGGTTGTTTGAACGTAAATTGGACGGTTTCCGAGCGATAGCCGAAATTAATAAGAAAAAAGTAAACCTGATATCACGTAATGGCGTGAGTTTTAATAAACAGTTTCCGTCGATTGTAACTGTGCTGGAGAATGTGGATCGCCAGCTGGTTCTGGATGGTGAACTGGTTATAGAAGATCATAAAAAGAATAGTGCTTTTCAACTGCTGCAGCATGGCGAACCGCTTCCGGCTAAATATCAGTTGTATTATTATGTATTTGATGTGCTTGCCTTGGATGGAAATGATTTGCGGGATTTTGAATTGTCCGAACGTAGGGATCTGGTAAAGATGTTGCTTACTAAATATAAACATCCGCAGCTACGCCTGGTAGAATCTATTGATTTTACATTTGAAAAATCGGTTAAAAAAGCCGGCGAAGAAGGATGGGAAGGAATATTGGCAAAAGAAACGAGCAGTAAATATCTTTCGGGAAAACGTACTTCTTTTTGGCGAAAAATCAAGTTTCAGCAATCTCAGGAAGCGATTATTGTAGGGTATACCAAACCAGAGGGCTCCCGTTCAGCTTTTGGAGCACTCGTGCTTGCGGTGCAAGGTGATGAGGGGCTGGTATACGTGGGGAATGTAGGCACGGGGTTTAATGAACAGCGTCTTCAGGAGATATTTGACGCGATTAAGAAAGTGCCGGAGACAAAGAAGCCGTTTGATAAAAAGATAGCCATTGCAAATGAGCGCAAGGTAACCTGGATAAAACCTAAATTGATTGCCGAAATCTCGTTTTCCGAATGGACACGGGATCAGCATATGCGTCATCCGGTGTTTAAATCGTTGCGGGATGATAAACCTATTGCAGAAATAAAACGGGTAATACCCGTTAAAGATATGCTAAACGAACGCGAAGTGACGTATGGCCGGATAAAACTGAAATTGACTAATCAAAAAAAAATGTATTGGCCGGATGAGGGCATTACAAAGGGGGAAATGCTTGACTACTATGAATCCATGGCTCCCCTAATATTACCGTATCTAAAAGATAAGCCCATCTCCTTAAACCGCTTTCCGAACGGTATTTTAGAATCTGGTTTCTTTCAAAAAGATATGGACACGGAATCTATTCCATCCTGGCTTAAAACTGTACCGCTCACATCCGAGCGTAGCGGAGATACGGTTAATTACCTGATATGCAACAATGAGGTTACTTTGCTATGGATGGCTAATATGGGGTCCATCGAAATTAATCCATGGCTATCAACGTACCGGCGTAAGCAAAAACCTGATTTTGCAGTGCTCGATATCGATCCGAATGGCGTTGATTTTGAGGAGGTGGTATCAGTCGCGTTAACAGCGCATGAAATTCTGGATTATGCGGGGGTGGATAGTTATATCAAAACCTCTGGCTCGACAGGGCTTCATATTTACATTTACCTGGGTGGTCAATACGATTATGAACTGACCCGCGGGTTTATTCAGATGGTAGCGGAACTCATTCATGAAAGACACGATGGAACAACAAGTCTGGAACGTTCTCCATCTAAACGCAAGAATAAAATCTATTTGGATTATATGCAAAATAAGAAGGGCCAGACCATTGCTGCGCCTTATTCTGTGCGTCCAAAGCCTGGAGCTACGGTGTCGACACCTTTAGCATGGAACGAGGTTGATGGTAACTTGGAAATCCAACAGTTTACGATGGATACGGTCTCGAAACGTGTTTCCACGATCCAGGATCCTTGGGCGGATATCTTCAGCGAAAAAATAAATCTGAAGAAGGCACTGGAAAAGTTCTAAGCTAAACTTGCCTTCAACTTAGCTAATAATTCGGAGGCTTTCGTGTTTTCTTTGTCTACATTAATCTTACGAATGGTAGCACGTTTTCCTTGCGCCTTTTGTTTTATAATTTTCAATAAGGCCTTACTGTACTCGTTTTTATAACCAGAAATATCAAAGTCCGAACTGTTCTGCTTGATGAGTTGTAAAGCCATGTCCATTTCTTGTTTTACAATACGCTGATTCGTGACTTTTAAATCTGCTGTAGGTCTGATTTCTTCTTCAAAGCGAAGTTTATTTAATAGTAAGATGCCATTGTGCGGGCGTACGATTGCAAGATTTTCCATCGTACGCATCACGAACGTACTTAAGCCTACGGCCTTACTTTTTTCCAGTGCTTTAAATAATAAAGAATAGGCTTTTTCACCTCCTTTCTGTGGCTCCATATAGTAGGGGGTGTCGAAATAAATACTGTCTATATCGGCTTCCTTAACAAAGGTCTGTAGATTGATCATTTTGTTTTTATCGGGCATGGCATCTTCGAAATCGGGTTCTTCTAATACCACGTATTTATCTTTGAGCATATAACCCTTGACGATATTTTCCCATTCCACTTCTTTACCCGTTTTCTCGTTTACTCTTTTGTAGCGAATATTTGATTGGTCTTTGCGATCCAGCATGTCAAAATCCAGCTGACTATTCTGAATGGCGCTGTATATCTTTATAGGGATATTAACCAAACCAAACCCTATAGCTCCTGTCCAAATTGCTCTCATATTTATGTCTACATTTTTATTAGATAACCAAAAGAGGACTGAAAAGTTTGATAATGCGCAACTTTTGCAGGAAAGCATTCGCGAAATAAAGTTTTTATTTGCTAATTATTTTAGTATTTTTATCGAAATATTAAAAATAAATGGGAAGTCGTATTCAAGAGAAGCTTTCAATTTTGGCGGATGCTGCCAAATATGATGTAAGTTGTAGCTCGAGCGGGAGTGATCGGAAAAATAAGGATAAAGGGTTGGGAAATACGGGAGCCGGTATATGTCATACGTATACGGAAGATGGACGCTGTGTATCCCTACTAAAAATCCTGTTGACGAATCATTGCATATTTGATTGCGCGTATTGTGTGTCGCGTCGTTCCAATGATGTAAAGCGAGCTGCTTTTACCGTGCAGGAGGTGGTGGATCTTACGATTAACTTTTATCGACGGAACTATATTGAAGGTTTGTTTTTAAGTTCAGGTATCTTCCAAAATGCGGATTTTACGATGGAGCGATTGGTTAGGATCGCTAAAAAACTTCGCAAGGAGCATAATTTTAATGGCTATATCCACTTGAAAACCATTCCCGGAGCTTCGGAAGAGTTGATTTTTGAAGCCGGTCTTTACGCGGATCGACTGAGTATTAATCTGGAAATCCCCACGGAAGCGGGATTGAAGTTGCTGGCACCGGAGAAAAACCATCGGGAGATGATCCATCCCATAAAATATATCAGCAATAGGATACTACAGACTAAAGAGGAAAAGAAAATCATTAAAAGTACACCCAAATTTGCACCTGCCGGCCAGAGTACGCAAATGATTATTGGAGCTGCTAAAGAAAGTGATTTGCAGATTGTACATGCAGCACAGTATTTTTATACCCATTATAAAATGAAACGGGTGTATTACTCGGGTTATGTGCCTATTTCTAACGATTTAAGGTTACCTGCTATTGGTACGGAAGTACCCTTGGTAAGGGAAAATCGTTTGTATCAAACGGATTGGTTGCTGCGGTTTTATGGGTTTGAAGCGGATGAAATTGTAAATGATATGAATCCGTTGCTGGATCTGGATATAGATCCCAAATTAAGCTGGGCACTGCGCAACATGGATAGATTTCCGGTTGATGTGAATCGGGCTCCTTATGAGATGATTCTACGCATTCCCGGTGTAGGCGTACGATCTGCAAAAAAGATTCTTGCAGCACGTAACTTTGAAAAGTTACGGCTGGAACATCTACAGAAATTGGGAATCGCCATGAATAAGGCAAAGTATTTCATTTCCTGCCACGGATATATACAACGGTATGCAGACCAACAGTCGGAAAGAATAAAGCATTTTATCTTAAGCGGATCTTCGAGCAAGTATGTCAAAGCGGTGAGTACGCAATTAAATCTTTTTTAACGTGGGACAACAGGCATTGTGTTATGACGGAACCTGGAAAGGCTTGCTGTCGCTAATATTCGATGTATATGCTTACAAATACAGTATTAGTGCTATAGTAACGGAAAATAATGCGATTCAGTCTCTTTTATTCACCTCGGCTTTAATTCACGTTGTAACGGAGGATATCAAATCTGCCCGTGTTACAAAAGGGATCATTACTAGCGTTGGCAAAAAGGGGTATCTGGAACTATATCATGTCTTTCTTTCTGAAAAAGAGGGTAGGGAGCTGCTGATTTTGCGAACTGTACAATATTATCTGGGTGTAAAAGAGCAGGCTTCTAAAAACTATGCACATGCGGATGTGCTGGAAGTAAAGAAGATCGTGAAATCTGTGTCTAGGGAACGGCATCGAATGAAGGCTTTTATACGTTTTCAATTGCTGAAAGATGGTGTTTATTTTGCAATTGCGGAGCCTGATTTTAATGTGCTGCCGTTAATAAGCAAACACTTCAAAGATCGATATGCCGATCAGAAATGGATAATATATGATGTAAAGCGTAAGTATGGGCTATTTTATGATGGTGGTGAAGTGCAAGAAATTGAGTTTGGGACAGAAAATAGGTTGGATCAAAAATCGATTTCCTTAGCGGGACATGAGTCGGAAATACTATACAGTACATTGTGGAATCAATATTTCAAATCGGTCAATATTAGGGAGCGTAAAAACCTTAAACTGCATATACAGCATGTGCCAAAACGATATTGGAAGTATTTGAATGAGAAAATTGAAATGGGAGGATAATTGAATACTAAGCAGCGGAAGCAAGTTACATGAACCCTTAAAAGTCTGCGAACTTTGAAAATCATATAACAGACAGCGAGCACCATCTGTTAAGTTCATCGACTAAAAAATGAAGTTCATCAGAAAAAACAGTAGATTTCTAATAAATCTTAGTAGGAAATTTTACTTTTGAAAAATGGCACAGATAAAAGAAATGAATATAAAAAAACTGTTTATCTTTTTCTTCTCCACACTGATATATGCTTTGTGCCAGATGCTTTTCAGTATTATTCTAATGAAAGAAGATTTATGGAATAATTTTCATATCCAGTTATCAGCCCATTATATCGTAATCTTTACGATGTGCATAGCTGATTATGGGTTATTACTATTTTTAAATAAGTATTTACCTTATTCAAAAAACATATTTTATCGTATAGTAGCAGGCCTGATCGGCATCACCCTCATATGTTTGGTAATATTATGGATATTTAATTACATGATCTATCATGTATTTCTTATCCCCCGGGAAGGCATGCCCACTTTCCTTGTTAAATTTGCCTTTGCCATGACCACCAATATTCCCATTTTGCTGGTATTTGAGTTAATCTATTATTTCCAGTCGGAACAAAAAGCAATAGCCGATTCTGAAAAAGCGAAACGTAAGGTGCTGTTATTCCAACACGAAACCTTGAGGTCGCAGATAAACCCGCACTTCCTCTTCAATTCGCTGAATGTACTTTCCTCATTGATATATATAAATCCGGATAATGCCAATAAATTCACAAAAGCCCTCTCAAAGACCTATCGGTACGTACTTTCACTTACCCGGCAGCCGGTTGTTTCGGTAGCAGAAGAATTAGACGCCCTGGATTCGTATATTTTCCTTATGCGAATGAGGTTTGAAAACTCCTTCACTTTTACCGTAAACAAGATAGCCGACTGCGAAAAGAACAAAATTATTCCGCTTACCCTCCAATTGCTTATCGAAAATGCCTTTAAGCACAATATCGCGACCGAAGAATCGCTACTGGCAATAAAACTCACGATTGATAACGATTTTATTACGATTGAGAATAACATTCAACCAGCTAGCGGCGTAGATAAAGGCGGAATCGGACTTAAATACATTACCAAGCAATATAAGCTGTATGCCAAAGATGTCATCGTTACGCATACCGGAGATCTATTTATTGTAAAAATCCCTTATATCCAGTTATGAAATATCCATGATTGCCAAACACGAATACACATAATCTGGATATTCCATATGGTCTTTAACGAACAAACTATTTACATATGAACTACCTGATAGTAGAAGATGAGCGGTTCGCATATGAAGAACTGAAGCGTATGATGACGAAATTGCGCCCCGGTTATTTGTTGGAGAAGCAAACTAAAACAGTCACAGATACCATCAAATTTCTGAAAGAATCTGTCGTGGATTTAATTCTTATGGATATCCGTCTGGCAGATGGCAACTGCTTTGAGATATTTAATCACGTAGAGGTTATCACGCCTGTTATATTTACTACCGCTTATGATGAGCATGCTATCAAGGCGTTTAAGCTGAACAGTATCGATTACCTGTTAAAACCTTTCGATGAAAATGAGTTAGAGGTGGCATTAACTAAATTTGAAAATATCTTTCATAACCACACCTCCATAACAGACCCCAAGCGTTTCGAGCAGATGCTACCTGTTAAAGCAAAAAACCGTTTCCTAATATCGAAAGGGGAAAATTATCACTATATTGAAACCACGGATATTGCTCATTTTTACAGCGAAGACGGAGTTGTCTTCCTTCATACGTGCAACGATAGGCGCTATATCATTAATTATACCTTAGACCAGTTAGAACAGCAGCTTGATAGCCGTTTGTTTTTCCGTGTATCTCGTAATTGCATCGGGAATGTAAAAGCAATTGAAAATGTTGCCAAATACTTCAATAGCCGGCTGAAACTTTCCTTTTTACCCGAATGTCCTCATGAAGTTTTGGTAAGCCGTGTGCGTGTTCCGGACTTCCTGAAATGGATGGATGGGATCATGGGATAGCTTGGTACAGAAAATTCAATTCCTTGAATGCTGCAGTTCATTCCGTAAATTCTGAAGCCTATCCTTTATCGCTTTTGGTATTGCCTCGTTCATCGTTCTTTTGTTCTAATTAAAAACAAGTATTAAATTTTAGAACAATGAAAAAAAACGTAGTAACATTTCTTTTTGCAGTAGGAGCATTAATTTTTTCCACTCAATTATGGGCACAGGACAAGCCTGTATCATTTGGCTTCAAAGTTGGAACAAACCTATCCAATTACCGCTTAGGGGGTGATATGAACGGCTTCAAAAGTAAAATGAACTTCGGCGGTTCGGTGGGCGGTTTCATAAAATATGACCTAAGTACAACTTTTGCCCTGCAATCTGGTATTGATGTGTATTATAAGACCTCGACGTTGGAATCCAAGACGGATCAATCATCCTACAAATTTAAGTCTTTCGGCGTAGAGATGCCTGTTTATGGTATTGTCCAAGGCGAGCTAGGTGGCGGAAAAGCCTTTATAGGAGCAGGTCCTTATATCGGCTATGGAATCAGTGCTAAATCTGATGGTGTAAACCTGTTCGGAAAGAATGGCGAGATAGGAAAGCCTGCCATGAACCGTTTTGATTATGGTGTCGGAGGTATTATTGGTTACGACTTCGATAAGAATTGGCAAATAAATGCAAGTTATCAATTTGGGCTTGCAGATCTGCATAAAGCCAAGGGAGGTTCGATGAAAAGCCATGGTGCATCTATCGGAATTGCATATAAATTCTAAATTTTAAGAAGCCATTAAAACAGATTGCGTACCGGAGTTTATGCTCATGCAAAAAGCCTGATGTCTGAATTCCGCACGCAATGGCTTCTATTGAATTTATTCCATCCGGTTTATGCTACGTTTCATCCTGCTAATTCTGAAGTCTGCAGCTTATTGCTTTCTGCTTTGCTTCATTTCTTATTCTTTTGCTCAAAACAACGAATAAGCTAAAAAAAAATCACATGAAGTTAATATCATTATTCTTAACAGCATTGGTAACGCTGCCATGTCTGGAGGTAGAAGCGCAACAGGTGTCTTTCAAGACAGAGTACATTGGAAATTCCGGCTACTACTATCTGCCGCCGGGCGAGAAACCAAGAGAAAAAATTGGTGACGACAGAGGTTCCGCCATGGTTTACCAAGGAGCGGTCAGTATTCCGTTATTTCTGAAAACGAATGAGAACAATCGCCCGACTGCTTGGGGTGTTGGTTTTGGCGGATCCTACGTTTCCTTGAAAAACCAAAACTTCTCGGAACACATGGTATCTGAAATCATGAATTTACAATTGGGCGTTTACCATCTGCGTCCGTTGAACGACAAGTGGTCGATGAGGGCAAGCGTCGGGATAGGGGTGTTTACGCCTTCTGTCGATTTTTCTAAAATAGGTTTCAAAAACGTGCTTGCAAGCGGAGGTGCAGTTTTTATCCGCCATTTGAATCCTAATCTGGATATTGGCGGTGGTGTGGCCATAAACAGCTCTTTAGGTTATCCGATGCTATTTCCCGCCGTTTACGTTAAGTGGAAGACCCAAGGGAAATTTGACGTAAATATCGAGCTGGTAGAGGGTTTGGAAGTGTCGGCGGGCTATGATTTCAATGACAAGTTCAAACTATCGTATGCCCTTGAAATGAATGGACAGGTTGCACTGTTGGAAAAGGACGGAAAAGATGTGATATTCTCTCACCAATATATTGTCACAGGGTTCCGTCCTGAAATAAAGCTTGGTGAAAAAGGATTATTGATGACTGCTATGGCGGGGCTAAACCTGTACCGCCCTGCTTCTTACAGCGATAGAACTTTAAAGGGGGTATTTGCAGGTGACAATGATTATTATTTCTCTATTTCTCCATACGCATCAGTTGGTTTGAAAATGAAATTCTAAGTGGCTCAAATTGAGATGTAAATAGCATTGATATACGGGGTAACATTATACGGAGTTATCATCAACCATTGAAAATTTAGCGACCGCCGAAGGCAGTTGTGAAGCAAACCGATCTCATTGATGCCATTAAAAGAGACTAGAGATCAATAAAAATAATTAGATGAAAATGAAGCAAACCTTACAAACTGTTGCATATAGAAGTGTTTATGCTGTTGCCTATGTGCTAAGTCTGCTGCCCATGACTTTTCTGTATACGATGGCTTCCGTTACTTGTTTTTTTACATATTACATTATTGGGTACAGAAGAACTGTAGTAATTCAAAATATTTCGCGTTCCTTTCCTGATAAACGGTACGGGGAAATTTATGCAATTGTAAAAAAGTTCTACGCGTGCTTTGCCTCCTATTTTGCTGAAATTATTAAAGGGGTTTCTGTTCCGGCGGAAATCCTTGATAAGAAAATAAGAGTTGAAAATCTGGAATTAATAGATCAGTATATAGACTCTGGGCGAAATGTTATCGCATGTTTGGGACATTGTGGCAATTGGGAGATGCTGAATTTTATGCCATATAAAATGCGCCATGATATATATGCCGTTTACAAACCCCTCAGATCGGTAATCATAAACAGGTTTATGATTAAACTCCGGTCTCGTTTTGGTATGCGGTTAATACCTGACAGCGCAGTTGTACGTCATATGCTGACGCGAAGAGCATCTTCTGCCCTCTATTTATTCCTAGCTGATCAATGTCCCCGGATAAAGGAAGATAAATACAAATTCGAGTTGCTAAATCAGCAGACTTATGTCTTTTCGGGCGTAGAAAAATTAGCACACATAAGCGGGGCGGCAGTTGTTTACCTACATATTACGCAGCTCTCGAAAGGGAGTTACAAAATAAAGTGCATGCCCTTATGTGCTGACGCAAAATCTATGAACGATGGCGAAATCACTCATAAGTACATTGACCTATTAACAGAAAATATCAAGGAGGAGCCATACGGATGGCTATGGACACACAAACGATGGAAAGGATGAAATAAGGTGTTCGAGCCCTGCGGATTCTCATCCGTCGGCTATTAGACTTCAATCCAAAATAAAGCTCTTCACTCCGTTCAGGATTTTGTTGTTAAGTCCTTTTGTCCAAGCGGGCTTGCAAAAGCCCATGAACAACAAAACCCAGCTTTGCAGCTGGGCTTTATTTTGTCTCGGCGGAGAGGGCGGGATTATTTCATGATCCCGTAGAGGATCAAGCTGAATCTTTGGGGAGAGATAAATAAATTCTTAGTTTAGCAGTCTTAAAACATATTACCTTGCAAGACGCTGAACGTAGACTATTGGCCTTATTAATGCCCGAAGGGCTGTTAGATTATTTCGATATCATGGAAGTTGTCCAGAAGGACAAAGAACTTCACATCCATTTGGATGAAAAAAATATTGCTCCTTCAGGATATGAAAACACTAAACTAGCATCCAAGGGCTTTATGCCTGTTTCAGAGATTAAAGACTTTCCGATTCGGGGTCAGAAAGTTACTCTTCACATTAAACGCAGGCGTTGGACGGTGTCAGATACCCGGAAAATCATTACCCGGGATTGGAACCTGGTTCGTGAAGGTGCTCGAATGACTACGGAATTCGGGCTTTTTTTAAAGGGAATATTTGGATAACTATCCGATCAGTGCCCATCTTCTTGGGCTTCTGTTTCAGCTGGATGGCAAACAACTTCAAGATCAGTATAAGAATCACTTGAGCGACTTTCATGATTGGGACCAAAAACCTCATGCGGAGTACTGGACTGTATTTCCTGGCAATATATCCCCACAGCTCAGTATTGATGAAACCAGTTTTAGCAATGGCGAACTTTATACTATCGTCACCAGCAAAGCCTCCAAAGGCAAAAAGGGGACTATTCTAGCCACCATTAGAGGAACAAAGGCAGAAGATATTATCACCGTATTAGAGCGTATTCCACTCAGGCTAAGAAACAAAGTTAAAGAAGTAACGATGGATATGGCTCCCAATATGGCAAAAGCTATCCGTAGGTGTTTTCGGAATGCTCGAAGGGTTATCGATCGGTTTCATGTACAAAAACTTGCTTATGATGCTGTTCAGGAACTTCGTATCAGATACCGCTGGCAGGTGTTAGATGAGGAAAGTAAAAAGATTGCCCAGGCACGTAAATGCGGTATTCCTTATGACCCTGGAGTGCTATCCAACGGTGATACCCTTAAACAATTGTTGGCAAGGTCTAGATATCTGTTATTCAAGCATCCCACAAGATGGACCGAGAGTCAAAAGCACCGGGCAGAACTCTTATTTCTACGATTCCCTCTTCTCAAAAAAGCACATGATCTGGGAATAGCATTGGGAGATATCTTCCAGAAATGCAAAGACAAGAAAGTCGCTTTTACCAAACTTGGTCTATGGCATAATCAGGTAGAAGCTTCAGGAATAGCATCTTTTGAAAGCGTGGCCAGATCTATCGCTGCCCATCATCCCTATATCCTACATTACTTCGATAACAAAAGTACAAACGCTTCTGCAGAATCCTTTAATGCTAAACTAAAAGCATTCAGAAGTATCTTCCGTGGGGTTAGAGATACCCAATTCTTTCTTTATAGGGTAATGAAATTATATGCTTAAAAAGGATTACCCCCCAAACTTTCGGTATGATCCCCCGTAGAGGGGGGGGGGCTTCAATCCAAAATAAAGCCCTTCACTCCGTTCAGGATTTTGTTGTTAAGTCCTTTTGTCCAAGCGGGCTTGCAAAAGTCCATGAACAACAAAACCCAGCTTTGCAGCTGGGCTTTATTTTGTCTTGGCGGAGAGGGCGGGATTCGAACCCGCGGTACCGTTTCCAGTACGACAGTTTAGCAAACTGTTCCTTTCGGCCACTCAGGCACCTCTCCGGGTTTCGACAGTGCAAACATAAATCAAAATTTTCATTCTGCAAAGTCAAAATACCGTTTTTTTAATAAAAAAATGACCGTTTAAATTAACCTTCTGACAATCAATTTATTTTAACCTGATTCTTTCTTCTTACTCAAATCATAGTCAATGCGTACGTGATGTATGCTCATCAACATCGATTTGAAAATTTCAGATACATCGCCGATATCTTTCATGGTAATGTTTGATTTAGCAAATTGCTTTTGCATTAATTTATGTTCAACGATCTTGTCAACTAATTTGCTGATGGACTGTTGTGTAGGTTCTTTTAATGCTCTTGACGCGGCTTCAACAGAGTCTGCCATCATCAATACCGCAGTTTCTTTTGAAAACGGAATCGGACCGGGATAATGGAATATCGTTTCGTCGACTAATTTTTCGGGATTATTTTTGATAAACATATTGTAAAAATAATCTACCCGGGTCGTGCCGTGATGTGTTCTTATAAAATCAATAACTACTTCAGGTAGTTGATTGCGACGTGCAATTTCTATTCCTTTCAAAACATGTGATATAATAATTTGAGCACTTTGTTCTGGGGTCAACTCTTCGTGTGGGTTGGCGCCGGTTTTTTGATTCTCAATGAAATATAGGGGGTTGCTCATCTTACCTATATCATGGTATAATGCTCCCGCACGAATAAGTAGCGGATTGCCTCCGATCTTATAAATAGCCGCTTCGGCCAGATTTGCTACCTGCAAGGAATGCTGGAATGTGCCGGGTGCTTTCAGTGATAGTTCTCGCAACAACTTGGAATTACTATTTGTTAACTCCATCAATGTAAGATCCGAAACAATGCCAAAAAGTTTTTCAAATGCATAAATAAGGGGATAGGCCAACAGCGTGAGCCCTACACTTACGATAAATGGAATTAGCTCGTTCCAATATATATTTTGAAAAGAACCGTTGCGTGTAAGTACCAAACCAATGTAAGCAATGATATAGGTGGCAAGGATTAAGCCGCTGGAAATCAGGAATTGCTCCCGTTTTACCATAGTTTTGATACTGTAGATGGCTACCAATCCTGCCATGATCTGTAAGAAAACAAAGTCATAACTATTTGGTACAAAAAGGGCTGCAACCAATACCATCAATAAATGGATGTTAAGCGCTACCCGGGTATCGAATAGGATGCGAAATATAATAGGTACTCCACAATAGGGGATGTAATAGAGGCTGGGGATCTGGATTTTTATTGCCCAAGAGAGTACGCCCAGCATAGATATAATTACAATGTAAACGATTAAAAGCAGTCGGTTGTTATTATATATCTGCCGACGGAAAAAGAATAGAAATACCATGAGTAGACTCATGGCTAATCCTACAATTAAAAATTGGCCAAGTATTACATAATTTTGATTCCCACTTATTTTGGCTTCGTCTTCGAAAACCTTCTTCAGGGACTCTAATTTTTGATAGGTTTCGCCATTGATGATTTTATCTTTTTCGGTTATCAGTTCTCCTTTTTGAACCATTCCTCTTGTCGTAGAAATGTTTGCCAAAGCAGTTTGTTCAATTTTATCGGTAAGGGTTTCGTTGTAGATCAGGTTGACTGTGACATAATTTTTCAAAACCTCCGTAAGCCAGGTTTTATGTGTTATTTTCCTGCTCTTGGCCAATGTTTGTTGGATGTAGTTATTGGCCATTTCAATAGTGAAGCAATCAGCCGTATTCTTTTGCTGTGCTACATTATCATTCATCAACGTGAAATTATAATTCGATTCCGTGGGGTCTACTTTATCTGAGTCCTTTCCTTTCGTTTGATACCGATTATTAAGTGAAATTATACCTCTATTGTAAATATAATTGAGAAGCGCTAAACCAGAATCTTTATAATCTTCGATATCGAGCGTTTCAATCGTATCCAGCTGTGATGCTTGCCATTTTTCGGCAATATCAGTAACAAACTGATCGATCTGTTCTTTACTGATCGATACCTGTAAATTGTATACCGGTTGAACGGTTTTTAAGATTTGCTGTTTATCCCTGTCGAGCTCTTCCTTGGTTTTTAGAATAGCAAAGTTATAAGGAGAAATAAGGTTTTCATGATTCCATGCCTTCCCTTTTTGAAACTCATATCGGAAACGAGGTTGCTTGGGTAGGAAGATACAAATCAGTAAAACCGTAAGAATAACCATACCGTATTTTAAGACGGTAGAATTGTTCTGTAGTTTCGAGTTTATGTAATTTATTTTAAGCTTAGCCACTATAAAAAAGCAATGTAAATAGTTCTTAAACAAACTTAGATAAAATGCGCTGTATTCACAAACCGACAGTGTGCTCTTGGACGCCATTGAAATACACATTGTTGGATTAACTAGACGGAGCGATTTCCTAATACAGGCCGAAATAGCATGGTATGATTTAATTAATTTACTGCAGAAAGAAGGAAGATAATACCTAAATTAAGATATAGATTTTGATTATATCAGTTTTTTTTACTTTTATAATCAATTTAAAATCAACTTATAACTGGATTTATATATATAATATATTTACAAAAAACCTGCCCAGATAAATGAAGGGAGGATTTTAAAAAATAGAATTATAACTTTCACATTCCTGCATTATAGGCCAAAATCAAATTAATTTCATGGTTTGCATGTTCTTAAAACGAATTATTCTCCTTAAGAGGTGTTAAAAGGACTGTTGCTTAGGTAGTGGGAACTTTCGAAACTTCTTTTAACCTATAGTTTCATAGCATTGATAATGAATTTATATGTTTACTTTATATAAAGTCTTAGTTTACTATCTATGCCGATGTCGTGAGAAACTGGCAAGGATTAGATCGTGCGATATAATGAGAAGTTGTCTTCTAAAGAAAAGTGGAATATCCTTATCTTTGTAAAAAAATAAAGACTTATGTCAACTATAAAACACCTTATTGCTCCATCTGTATTAGCGGCAGACTTCGCAAACCTGAGTAAGGATATTCAGATGGTCAACGAAAGCGAAGCAGACTGGTTTCATATCGATATAATGGATGGCGTTTTCGTTCCTAATATTTCTTTTGGATTTCCTGTGATGCAAGCTATTTCAAAACATGCTACAAAACCACTGGACGTACATTTGATGATCGTCGATCCTGATCGTTATCTGAAGACGTGTAAAGAGAATGGAGCAGAGATTATCACTGTGCACTATGAGGCATGTACGCATTTGCATCGTACCCTTGCCGGGATAAAAGAATTAGACTGTAAAGCCGGAGTTGCACTAAATCCGCATACGTCCGTGCAGCTATTGAAAGATGTAATCGGGGATATTGATTTGGTGTGTTTGATGTCTGTTAATCCTGGATTTGGCGGGCAGAAGTTTATAGAAAATACGTATACAAAAATTAGGGAACTGCGTACGTTGGCTGCCGGAGTTAATGATAACCTGCGGATCGAAATAGATGGTGGGGTGACGATAGCGAATGCGGCGAAATTAATCCGCGCTGGTGCTGATGTACTGGTAGCTGGCTCCTTTGTATTTAATTCGAGTGCCCCATTAGATACCATAAAAGAACTCAAAGCGATCGATGCGAATCTGCAACTTATTTAGTTGATGCACATGTTACGCTAATGAGGTTTTTAGACATCTGTTTTCTATAACTTCGCTTTAACAAGGCATATTTGCTTTAATTTAGTTGTTATTAAGTATTTGAATTTTAGTATTTTATAGTTTACCCAATGTCTTGTTTAGAATTTTTCCAAATTGAGTCAAAACGGTATTTAATTGCGTTAAAACTTTGATTTTTTGTACTTTTGTGTGAAGATTAAATCGATGGCTTATTCAGTAAGTCGTTAAACTTAGTAAATTAAAAATTTTATATAAATGGCTTTTGATATAGACATGATCAAAAAGGTTTATTCTCAATACGATGAGCGCATCAATACAGCTCGTGAGATTGTAGGTAAACCATTGACACTTTCGGAGAAAATTTTGTATGCCCACCTTTGGAATGGTAATGCTTCTGAAGCTTATGAGCGTGGTAAATCCTATGTGGATTTTGCTCCGGATCGCGTAGCGATGCAGGATGCGACGGCTCAAATGGCTTTACTGCAGTTTATGCAAGCGGGACGTCCGCAAGCGGCTGTTCCGTCAACTGTTCACTGTGATCACTTGATTCAAGCTCGTGATGGCGCAGAGCAGGATTTAACGCGGGCTAAACAAGAGAGTTCGGAAGTATTCAACTTTTTAAGTTCGGTATCAAATAAATATGGTATTGGTTTCTGGAAACCGGGAGCCGGTATTATCCATCAAGTTGTGTTGGAAAACTATGCGTTTCCGGGTGGCTTGATGATCGGTACAGACTCACATACAGTGAATGCTGGGGGTTTAGGTATGCTCGCTATCGGAGTGGGTGGTGCAGATGCATGCGATGTGATGGCGGGATTGCCTTGGGAACTTAAATTTCCAAAATTAATAGGCGTAAAACTTACCGGTAAATTGAGCGGTTGGGCTGCTCCTAAAGATGTGATTTTAAGGGTGGCTGGTTTACTTACCGTAAAAGGTGGCACCGGATGCATCGTTGAGTACTTTGGAGAGGGTGCGGAATCGTTATCTTGTACGGGTAAAGGTACGATATGTAACATGGGCGCTGAGATCGGAGCTACAACGTCAACATTCGGTTACGATGAATCTATGGAGCGCTACCTGCGTTCTACAGATCGCGCCGATGTAGCTGATGCAGCCAATGCGATCAAGCAACACCTAACTGCTGACGCAGCGGTGTATGCCGATCCAGAAACATATTTTGATCAAGTAATCGAAATTAATTTATCAGAATTAGAACCTTCTTTGAACGGTCCATTCACACCGGATTTATATACACCAATTTCACGTATGCGTGAGGAGGCTTCTAAAAATGGATGGCCTACAAAAGTGGAATGGGGGCTTATTGGTTCGTGTACTAATTCTTCTTACGAAGATTTGTCTCGCGCGGCTTCAATTGCTAAACAAGCCATTGAAAAAGGGTTGGTAACACAAGCTGAATTCGGTATTAACCCGGGTTCTGAACAAGTGCGCTATACAGCAGATCGTGATGGTTTATTAAAAACGTTCGAAGATCTAAATGCTACAATCTTTACAAATGCTTGTGGCCCATGTATCGGTATGTGGGATCGCGCAGGTGCGGATAAACAAGAGAAGAACACAATCGTTCACTCTTTCAACCGTAACTTTGCAAAACGTGCTGATGGCAACCCAAATACATATGCTTTCGTAACTTCGCCCGAAATGGTTGCTGCTATTGCCATCTCAGGTGATCTAGGATTTAATCCTGTAACGGATACATTGACGAATAAAAATGGCGAACAGGTTAAATTGGATCCACCTACTGGTGATGAATTGCCAGCAAAAGGATTCGCTGTGGAAGATGCAGGATACCAAGCTCCGGCTGCTGATGGTGTATCGGTAACTGTTGATGTATCTCCTACCTCTGATCGCCTTCAATTGTTAGAGCCATTTGCTGCTTGGGAAGGCACGGATTTAAAAGGTTTGAAATTATTGATCAAAGCGAAAGGTAAATGTACTACAGACCATATCTCTATGGCCGGTCCTTGGTTGAAATATCGTGGACATTTGGATAATATATCCAACAACATGTTGATCGGTGCAGTAAACTATTACAACGATAAAACAGATTTTGTTAAAAACCAACTAACAGGTGAGTACGGTCCTGTACCTGCTACTCAGCGCGCTTATAAAGCGGCTGATATCGGTTCAATCGTAGTAGGTGACGAAAATTATGGTGAGGGGTCTTCACGTGAGCACGCTGCAATGGAACCACGTCATCTAGGTGTTCGTGCGGTGTTGGTAAAATCTTTTGCACGTATCCACGAAACAAACTTGAAAAAACAAGGTATGTTGGGATTGACTTTCGTGAACAAAGATGATTATGATAAAATTCAGGAAAATGACACGGTCGATATCGTTGGTTTGACAGAATTTACACCAAACAAACCTTTAACGATTGTATTGCATCATGCTGATGGTTCGTCAGAAGAAATTTTAGTAAATCATACATATAATGCGCAGCAAATTGAATGGTTTAAAGCTGGCGGTGCATTAAACATCATTCGTAGAAACCAAGCTAATTAAACGTTAGGTTTATAAAATTAAAATGAATCCCCATTCTGAAAAGATGGGGATTTTTTGTGCTTATTTTTTGATAATGAAATCGCTACTGACAAGAGGCTGTCAATACAGGCTGTACCTTTGATCTATCAATAACGATACAATTAAATTATAAAAGAATATGAACAAAGCAATCATTTCAAAAGAAGAGTTGTTAAATCATTGGCAAGGCCATCGTACGCTAACTCGCAAGACTATTGAGAAGTTTCCGGAACAGGAATTATTTTCTTTTTCCATAGGAGGAATGCGTACATTTTCCGAATTGGTAAAAGAGCTATTATCTATAGCGGGGCCGGGACTTGAGGGGATCGTAAATAATTCGACCGACGGTTACAACCATAATCTTCCCTTAAATGCAAAGGAAGAATTGTTGGCGAAATGGGATTTGGAGACTCCTCGGATTAACGAATTGTACAGTCAGATATCGGAAGAGCGTTTTCACGAAAATTTTAATTTATTTGGTGAATATGCATTTCCCGTTATTCAAAATATCCAATATTTTATTGATAATGAGATTCATCACCGGGCACAGGGATTTGTCTATCTGAGAGCTTTAAATATCGAACCTCCCTTTTTCTGGGATAGGTAATAATCAAAAAAACACCGCTAAATTACTTAGCGGTGTTTTTGGTTATTCATTTTATCCCAATCTTCTTTTAATACAGCGTATACCACCAGGTCAAGCAGCTTGTTGTTTACTTTTTCGACCTGTCGTAATACCCCTTCTTTGAAAAAGCCCAGCTTTTGTGGGACAGCTTGACTTTTAAAATTTTCTCTTGCAGCTAATATTTCTATTCGATTTAAATGGAGCGTGTTAAATGCATAGTCGATCAAATGTCTACAGGCTCGAATGATTATTCCTCGGCCCTGTGCTGACTCTGTAAGCCAATAACCTATAGAGGCATGTTGATTGTGTCTGTCGATATGATGGAGGCCTATTCTTCCTACAATTTGGTTGCTGAGGATGATTTCATAGCTAATTTCTGTTCCTTCTTCGATAAGCATATTGCATTTTGCTAGGTAGTTTGACAGGTCGCCAATATCTTTCATGTTTTGTGCCCAAGGCAAAAAGCTGGATAAATGTACTCTACTACAATGTACTGCTTCAAACAAAGCTTTGGCATGTGATACACTGCTTGGTATTAAATGAATGTTTTCATCAATAATGATCATATGCTATGAATTAGTTGATGTATATGTTAATTATGGATTTTACGATGATAGAAAGATCAACTATCCAACATATCAACGTTTCTGCCAGGTGTTTGTTGCTAGGTATTAATTTTTTTTAAACTCTTGCTGATAAGTGTACGTACAGTTTCTTTTAATATATCTGGTTCTATAATGATGGCTTTATCTGCAAACATCATATACCATCTTGCAAACACGTCGATATTTCGGGTTTCAAATGTCATTTCTACGTGCGTGGTTCTGTCTTCTTGAGATATGAACCCGTAAAAGCTACGTTCCCATTGTAGATACCCGGAAATGTCTTTGTCTACTGCAATTCGAACATGTGTTCGCTGAATATATTCGGTTCGGCCCGCTAAAAAATCTCCGATGGAGATATGTTCTTTGGAGTAATTCACGGAAGTTAGCGTTATTGCATGTATGCGGTCGGCTCTAAATTGGCGATAGGCTTCTCGTTTTAAACAATAAGCAGCGATATACCAAAAACCGCTTTCATGAAACAGGCCTATAGGTTCAATAATGCGGGTTTGTGGTAGATCATCGGAGACGCCCCTGTAGCATAATTTGATTTGTTTCCGGTCTGCGATACTTTCGAAAAAGGTGGTAAATGCATGAGGGACTTCATGATTGAAAATATCATAATTGCTCTTATTCATGACAATCTGATTCTCTATCGCGGCTACGATATCTTTGTCATTAATTTTTAATACCGCTTTTACCTTGTACATAGCCGCAATAAAATGGTCACTAATGGATTTATCCAAAAATTTTTGCGTCAGTTTTTCAGCAGCAACGAAACTCATTGCTTCTTCTTTGGTAAATATTACGGGAGGAAGTCTGTATCCTTCAACTAGGCTGTAACCCGTACCTGCTTCGCCAATAATGGGTACCCCCGCCTGCTCCAGACTTTTTATATCTCGGTATATCGTGCGGAGACTCACTTCAAACCGATCTGAAAGCTCTTTCGCTTTAACGATACGCTTGGATTGTAATTGTATGAGGATTTCTACTATTCTGTCAAACCTTTTTTTTAAATCTTTAGACACTTTCTAGTTGTTTTGTATGTTTTATTCTTAATAATCCTAATCCACTGGTTAAATGTGTGCCGGCAGGTGGGCCCGGAGCTCATCGTCTTTTAAATTTGTATCCCGCTATACTGAAAATAGCACTGTTTATGCATGTTAAAGCTGTTGTGATCAGTAATTTGTATCTGTCTTTGTACTGTTGTCTGTCTTTGTCGGTATGAATGAACTCATGATGTTCGGTTTGTGGATGCAACGTATATTATCTAAGTTTAAAGATAATATTTAATTGTTACTGGCATGATAAATTTTTATCGAAATGGTTTCCAATGAAATATTTATCTCGCTGTAGAGGAACTGACAAACATACTATTTACATATGAAATGGATTGAAATACCCCGTCACTATCTTTCGAAAACATCTGAAATCCGGCTTGTCGAGTTGCCCGAGAAGTCGTTTTGTTTGGTTTGGAATGAAGACCAGTGGGTTGCATTCTCAAAAAAATGCCCACATGCAGGAGCGAGTCTGGAAAATGGTTGGTGTGAAGGAAAAGAAGTGGTTTGCCCTTATCATAGACACCGATTTAATTTGATAGACGGAAGGGGAGCAATAGGACAGGGTAATTATATTCAAATTTATCCACTCAAAGAAGTTGATGATATACTTTATGTCGGTCTGAAGGAAAATATATGGTCTAGAATTTTTGGATGAAGGTTTATTTGATGTTGGTTGTATTTATTTTTCGTTCTTTTCAAAGTTTACGTGTAACTAAAGGGGTAATAATGATGTACTCTGGTTGAGAGGTGTGTTTTGAGGGTAACTTTTTAATATTGTGATTTGTGCTTCTAGTATTTTATTAAGTACTGATTATTTTTTTTAAAATAATCAAAAAAAAACTAGGTGTTTTGTTTTATTTTATCAATAAAAATGTATTTTTGCTTCAAATAATTATAATATGTTATGAGTTTATCAGGGAAAAAATCATTTTTACCAATTTTATTGATGTTTTTTATTGTTGTTTTGGCTTTTTTTAATCCTTCTTTGCCTAGCGACGGAACAGAATATGAATATAATGGTGCTGATGTGGCTTGGATGTTAGCTTCAACGGCTTTAGTTTTGATAATGACGCCAGGTTTAGCCTACTTCTATGGAGGTATGGTCAAGAAGAAAAACGTTATTTCAACCATGTTGCAAAGTTTTATATGCATGGCTGTAGTAGCCGTAATTTGGGTAGTATTTGGATTCTCATTGGTTTTTGGAAGTTCGGTGGGGGGGATTATTGGAGATCCGACAACCTATTTTATGTTTAACGGAGTTTTAGATGGGCAACCCTGGGGGGGAGCGCCTACCATTCCGTTTACGTTGTTTGCGATGTATCAGCTAAAGTTTGCAATTATCACGCCGGCTTTAATTACTGGGGCATTTGCGGAACGTATTAAGTTTACTTCGTATGTTTTATTTATCGGATTGTTTTTTGTGTTTATTTACGCGCCGTTAGCACATGCTACATGGCATCCTGATGGTATCCTATTTAAAATGGGTGTATTGGATTTTGCAGGCGGTACGGTAGTGCATATGTCGGCAGGTCTTACCGCATTGGCCTCGGCGATATACCTCAAACAAGGTAAAGATTTTAAAGAACATACGCCTGCACGTATAACATATGTATTATTGGGTACCGGTATGCTATGGTTCGGCTGGTTTGGTTTCAATGCAGGGTCTGCATTTGGAGCTTCACAGTTGGCTGCTACTGCATTGGCAACTACGTCTACCGCCTCGGGAGCAGCAGCCCTCACGTATATCTTTTTTGATGCGGCAAGAGGAGTTAAGCCGTCGGCGATGGGAGTGTGTATAGGAGTTGTAGTAGGTTTGGTCGCTATTACACCGGCAGCAGGGTTTGTTACGGTGCCGCACTCGTTGGTCATCGGGGCGGTAGCGGCAATTGTTAGCCGTTTGGTGATCGATTGGAGAACAAAATCGAAATTGGATGATACACTGGACGTGTTTCCAAGCCACGGTGTAGGAGGTATGGTAGGTATGTTGCTTACAGGAGTTTTTGCGCATCAATCGATAAATTCAGCTGTTGAGTCAAACGGTCTGTTTTTTGGGGAAACGTCGTTATTTGTAGCGCACGTAATTGGTTTAATTGGAGCTACTGTTTTTACATTAGTAATGGCCTTTATCTTATTGAAGCTTACGGATACGGTTACACCGTTACGTGTTACAGATGAAGAAGAAGAAATTGGTTTAGATTTGTCGCAACACGGAGAAAAACTTTAAAATATTCCCTCAATTTTTACCTGAATTATTACCACGGTTTCTCCTGAAACCGTGGTTTTGTTTTTTATGTACGGAATGTCATATCTCGTAAATAGATACTTTTTCCTGTGTGGATAATCTTTAAAATATTATTACCTTTGCAGCATCAATTCAAGCTATGAGCGACGCTATAAAACACGAGTGTGGTATTGCACTTATTCGACTATTAAAGCCCCTGTCTTATTATCAAGAAAAATATGGTACGCCCTATTACGGAATTAATAAATTGTATCTTCTTATGGAGAAACAACATAATCGTGGTCAGGACGGAGCGGGAATCGCAACCATTAAGTTTGACGTAAAACCGGGCCATCGCTATATCAGTAGATATAGGGCAATGGGATCAACTGCGGTGGCGGATATCTTTGAATACGTTCAGAAAAAATTTGCTGCTGTAAATAAAGCTTATCCAGAGGAATCAAAGGATACTCAATGGTTAAAAGATAATGTTAGTTTCACGGGGGAAGTTTTGCTGGGGCATTTACGCTATGGCACCCACGGTAAGAATAGCATCGAAAGCTGCCATCCTTTTTTACGTCAAAATAATTGGATGACGCGTAACCTAGTAGTGGCGGGCAATTTTAATATGACGAATGTTGATGAGCTTCTGCAACAACTATACGACCTGGGACAGCATCCGAAAGAACAAGCGGACACCATCACCGTATTGGAAAAAATCGGCCATTTTCTAGATGACGAGAATCAAGAGCTTTTTGATCAGTTTAAAGAAGAGGGATATTCTAATATAGAGATCAGTGCGCAGATCGGGAAGAATCTGGATGTCGCCAAAATACTAACCCGTTCTGCAAAGACATGGGACGGCGGGTATACAATTGCGGGAATATTTGGTCATGGGGATGCATTTGTAATGCGCGATCCGGCGGGTATTCGTCCGGCTTTTTATTATCAAGATGATGAAATTTTAGTCGTGGCTTCGGAAAGACCAGTCATTCAGACTGCTCTTAATATTCCTCTTCATGCGGTTAAAGAGATCAAGCCGGGGCACGCGCTAATCGCGAAAAAGGATGGCACCGTAACAGAGGAGATGTTTAGACAACCCGCAGAGCAAAAATCCTGTTCTTTTGAACGCATTTATTTTTCTCGCGGTTCAGATGCGGATATTTACAAGGAGCGGAAAGCATTGGGACATTTACTGTGTCCACAAGTCTTGGATGCTATTGATAAAAATATAAACAATACTGTTTTTTCTTTCATCCCAAATACAGCAGAAGTATCGTATTATGGAATGATGGAGGGAATAAACCAATATGTCCGCGATTTTCAAAAAAATGCACTCTTAAAACGTGACGATAAAATTTCTGATCAAGAACTGGAAGAGATTTTAAATTTACATCCTCGTTTTGAAAAACTAAATGTAAAAGATGCAAAGTTACGTACATTCATTACACAAGATGCAGACCGGCAAGATATGGTTCAGCATGTGTATGACACCACCTATGGAATCGTTAAGGATCATGAAGATACAATTGTAGCTATAGACGACTCGATCGTTAGGGGGACAACTTTAAAGCAATCGATCTTGACGATCTTAGATCGTCTTAATCCGAAAAAAATAGTTGTTGTTTCTTCTGCTCCGCAAATACGGTATCCAGATTGTTATGGTATTGATATGTCTCGTATGGGAGAGTTTGTAGCGTTTGAAGCGGCAATATCTTTATTGAAACAAAAAGGGATGCCTCATATTATTGAGGAGGTGTACCAAAAATGTTTGGCGTCTATTACCAAACCGAAAGATGAAGTGGAAAATTATGTTAAGGCGATTTATGAACCGTTTACGGATGAAGAAATTTCTAAAGAAATCGCTGCTATTGTAAGACCGCACGATCTGAAAGCAGAATTAGAAGTTATTTTCCAGACTTTGGATAATCTACATATCGCTTGTCCTAACCATAAAGGTGATTGGTATTTTTCTGGTGATTACCCAACTCCTGGAGGTAATAAGGTGGTTAACAAAGCTTTTATGAACTGGATGGAAGGTAAAAACGTACGTGCGTATTTTAGCAGTTAACTAATATATTTCTATAAGAAAAGGCTAACCTTAGATAAGGTTAGCCTTTTTTATATGTATGAATTATAATTGTTTCAAATTTAATTACTTAAACAAGTGTGTTTAAGTAAGTGGTCGTTTTAGTCCTCTAATACGACGTAATCATCTCCATCGTAAAGCAATTCGGCCTTCTCTAAGAAGATTTCTAATGATGTTAATTCTAAATCTTTTATCATAACATGATGTTTTTTGTTTATTCAAATGTACGTGTCTCCTATTAGGTATGCGTGAATATAAAATTAAGTTTATGTTAACAGTTAATTTATTAACATACCTACGTAATACCAGATATGTTGGATTTGTTTAAATTTTGATTTTTCATGATGCACTTGTGCATCGAGGTTTTGGTCTAAGTAATGGGCTTTAAATTCGACAGAACTGCGCGTCGAATTTAGAATCTCAAGCTGCATCCACTTGTTTTGCTTTGCCCAGGATTCAATTTCTTTTTTATGCTGTAACCGCCGTGTTGTAGGATGAAAGGTATCGTAGAGAAAATCAATGTTGCCTACTGCAAAAGCCGCGTATCGAGCGCGCATCAATTTTTCAGCGGTTTCAGCTTTGGAAATGTCGCGGTGTATTAGTTCACAGCATGATTTGAAATCCTGCTCGTTTCCGCAAGGGCATTTCATATTAATTATTAGACGTTGAAAGTGTACTAAGGCGGTTTTGAAGTGCTTTTTGACTTCTCCTAAATGCTTTACGTTGTTTATGATCTACCCATTTCTTTTTAAAAAGCTTACGCATGATTTTATCAGTATAGCGAATAACAAAAACCTCATTAAGCATATTTAGTAAACGAGATGGGTGCGTGGGAAAAGACCGTAACGATATAGAAAATCCAGCTTCTAAATAGCGGTTGAAATGCCAATATCCGCTTGGCATAAATAACGCGTCTCCGTGTTCCATGAAAATTTCGTAGCCTTCGGCATATTGAAGTGCTGGAAATTTTTCGTAATCTGGGTTTTCATAGTCAATATTATATACGGTGTGTACTGAAAGAGGGACTTTGTATAAGAAAGGGGCTTGATCGGGTGCAAAAAGTACCACCCGTTTCCTGCCTTCAAATTGAAAATGTAAGAGATCGCCTAAATCAATGTCATAGTGCATCAATACGCGTGCTTCGCTACCGCCAAAAAAAAGAGTAGGAATACGTTTGAAATATTTGAAACCTAAATCGGGGTACGTGAAATTTTTTAATAGTTCAGGGAGATGATCTGTTATGATATAAAAGAATATCCGAAGGTCGGAAGGTGTTGACCGAATAAGGTTGATGTAATCCTTGAACTTCATCTTGATAACCGGTTCGTCTGTAGCCTTATTTGGATCTGCTGGTTTATTGTTGTACAATCCTACTTCTTGGTCGCCTACTTTTTGATAAATGTAATCGAGATTCCATTTATCAAAGTCTTTCCACTGTTTTGCAAGTCCCTTAATCAAAACTGGTTTTTGAGGTTTGAAATAGTTTTCAATAAAACTTTCTTTGGAAATATGCGATATAGTATCTATAGGTGATAAAATCATAACAGTCACAGCCTTTTTCTAAAGATACTAAATTTTTAATAAAGAAAAATGACAATACCACGATTTTGTGACAAACTAATTGGTCTATTTTAGCGTTATCAATAAAAATAATAGCATATGGCATCACTAAAAAATGAACTTGTAGGGACGTGGCGTTTATTATCTTATATAGAACTCCCTTTAGATGGTGGAGATTCGGGTTTTCCAATGGGGAAATCTCCAAAGGGCTTATTGATTTATGCGCCGGATGGTCATATGTCTGTTCAGATTTCTGGCACTCAAGAGCAAAAATATGTTTCTGGAGATCGTATGCATGCAACAGAAACCGAGTTACAAAAAAGAATGCGTGGCTATATTGCTTTTAGTGGTAAATATACTGTCGATAATAAAACAGCAAGCGTTTTGTATACCATTCAGACTTCGTTGTTCCCAAATTGGGAAGGCGGAAAACAATTGCGGAAAATTGATTTTGAAGGAGATATTTTATATCAGAAATCATTGGATCCTATTTTGTCGGATGGTCGACTGGTACATTCATATATTACTTGGCAGAAAGTAGAAAAAGAGGTGGCAGAAGAGGTGCTGAAAGACGTCGAGGACATATCTATTTCTGCATAAAGTATTTGTGGATATTAAACTAAAAAGGTTCGAATAATTTTCGAACCTTTTTAGTTTAGTTAAACCACTGGATAACTTCATCCTTAGTTGGCATCTGAAGGTCAAGTTTCATCTTCTTGCGCATTCCGCCCAAATCGTTAAAGACTTTATTCGGATTGGCTTCCTTCAATAGTTCAATGGTTGTAAAACCCATTTTCTGAAGTACTGGAATCCATTGTTGGGGAATTCCCTGACTGATGTAATCTTCATTAGAAGCCACTTTGACTGTTTTTTCCGGTCGCATTTGTGGGAAGAATAATACTTCTTGGATGGATGGATTATTTGTTAAGAACATAATCAGCCGGTCCATACCGATTCCTAAACCCGAAGTAGGGGGCATACCATATTCAAGCGCCCGTAAAAAGTCTTGATCAATAAACATCGCTTCGTCATCTCCTTTTTCGGATAGGCGTAATTGATCTTCAAAACGCTCCCGTTGATCTATGGGGTCATTTAATTCAGAATAGGCGTTTGCAACTTCCTTGCCACATATCATCAGTTCGAAGCGTTCTGTAAGTTCTGGATTATCGCGATGTTTCTTCGTAAGTGGAGACATCTCGATAGGGTAATCTGTAATGTAGGTGGGCTGGATGTAGTTGCCTTCACATTTCTCGCCAAAAATCTCGTCGATCAATTTTCCTTTGCCCATGGTGTCGTTTACTGCGATGCCCATGTTTTTTGCCGCTTCACGGATTTCATCTTCCGACTTACCGATGATGTCAAAACCGGTAAACTCTTGAATAGACTGCGCCATTGTGACTCTTCTATAGGGAGCTTTGAAGTCAATATCGTGGTCTCCAAACTTGGCCTTGGTCGTTCCGTTTACAGCAAGCGCACAATGCTCTAGGAGGCGCTCTGTGAAGTTCATCATCCAGTTATAATCTTTGTAGGCTACGTAGATTTCCATTACTGTAAACTCGGGATTATGGGTTCTGTCCATGCCTTCATTGCGGAAGTTTTTTGAGAACTCATACACACCTTCGAATCCACCGACAATAAGACGTTTTAGGTACAGTTCATTAGCTATACGTAAATATAGCGGAATGTCTAGTGCGTTATGGTGCGTGCTAAACGGGCGGGCAGCAGCACCGCCAGGGATAGATTGTAGAACGGGTGTTTCTACTTCCATGTAGCCTGCACTATTAAAGAATTCACGCATGGCGTTGAATAATCTCGTGCGTTTTACAAAAATATCGCGATTTTGTGGGTTTACGATAAAGTCAACATACCGCATACGATAACGTTGCTCTGGGTCGGTGAATGCATCAAATGTTTTGCCTTCTGCTTCTTTGACAATGGGTAAGGGGCGTAACGATTTGGTCAGGATACTTAACTTGTTTACGTGAATAGAGATTTCGCCTGTTTGTGTGGTAAATACAAATCCTTCCACACCAACAATGTCTCCGATGTCCAATAATTTTTTGAACACTGTGTTGTAGAAAGTTTTATCTTCTTCCGGACAAATGTCGTCGCGCTTAACATAGGCTTGGACTCGGCCCGTAGCATCCTGAAGCTCCATGAAAGAAGCACTTCCCATAATGCGACGGCTCATAATTCGACCCGCAATTCGTATGCTCTTATAGTTAAGTTTGTCTCTTTCGTAGTTTTCTAATATATCTTCGGCAGTAGCATTTATTTCAAATTCATCAGCCGGAAAAGGGTTGATCCCTAAATCGATGATGCCTTGAAGGTTTTGTCTGCGTTGTTGTTCCTGTTCGGATAATGCAATACTCATGATTTTGTATTTTTCGAATAATCAGGCAAAAGTAGAAAAAACTAGTGACAATTGAGGTATTTTTATTCTTCAATGCTACTTTAATTCTGAAATTCTGCTTATCTTTGAGAAGTAATGTTGCTTGAAAAATAGGTGTTAAAATTTTGATAGTTAAAAAGTAATAAGTTAAATATTATTTTGCTTTTGTATTTACAATTGATTATCTTTGCACCTCAATTGTTGAATATATAGTAATCATAAGATAAAATGAAAAAAGATTTGCATCCATCAAACTACAGATTAGTTGTTTTTAAAGATATGTCGAATGACTATGCTTTCGTAACTAAATCTTGTGTAGACACAAAAGAATCAATTACTTGGGAAGATGGTAATGAATATCCATTGGTGAAATTAGAGATTTCTCATACTTCACACCCGTTTTATACAGGTAAAATGAAGTTAGTAGATACAGCTGGACGTATCGATAAGTTCCGTACACGTTACAACAAAAAATAATCACTTAGATTATATTTCAGTATATCAAAGTCCCGATAAGTCTCTTATCGGGATTTTTTGTATTTTTATGGATATGTTTTCTCAACTCGTTTTATTCGACCGTATAGATAGTAGACGGCATTTACTTCCGTTGGTAGCCACTCGACCGGTTGGTAATTTGCGGGTTGGAATTCATACATTGGAAGATAAGTGGAGGGTTATTTTGAACTGTTCGGTAAGTCATTGGACTATAGATTCCTTAATGGAAAAATTTCCTTTGGAAATTACTGCTCCGGCTGAGGTTCTGGTATTGAGTGCTAATATATTGCCGAATGCAGATCTTATAGATGCGCTACTTGACCTGAAAATCGGCGAATCTTTATTGGATCAAAACGATGAATGGATAGCAACGTATGTGCAGGAGTTTACGCAATTTGTTGATTTGCGAGGAAGCCGGGGAAGTGTGGTTTCTTTTGATAAAAAATTAGAAAGACTTCTCTATCCGGAAGATGTATTTATATTTAACGCGAATCAGATTGTTTTTGATCTGGAGTATATTAGGATCTCGGAAAAATTCGAGACTGAAGGCGGTTGGAATCAAATTGTTGGTGACCAGCTCTATATTGAAAAAGGGGCGGATGTACAGCATGCGTACTTAGATTCGTCTTCTGGGCCCATTTATATTGCTGCTGGTGTGGTAGTGGAAAGTAACGTTACCATTAAAGGCCCAGTGGCAATCTGTCGAAATAGCAGGGTTAAATCTGGTGCAAGAATATATCCGAATGTTACAATTGGAGACAATAGTACAGTGGGTGGAGAAATCAACAATAGTGTTATCTGGGGTAATTCTGCAAAAGGACACGAAGGGTATCTTGGTTGCGCGGTAATCGGCGAAGGGTGTAATTTGGGTGCGGGAACTACGAATTCGAATCTGAAGAACGATTGGAAGAGTGTAAAGATGTATGACTACGTTCGTGATGATTTGCGGGATACGGCTTTATTGAAATGTGGAGTTGTCATTGGAGATCAAAGTATGTTGGGCATCCAATCTAAAATTAACACCGGAACTGTCATCGGGGTAGGGGTGCAGGTTGCAGTTTCGAAATTTATTCCCAAATTTGTACCAGACTTTTTGTGGCTTACGGATACGCAAATCGCGGCTTACAGATTTGAAGAATTTGACATGATGCTAGAACGAAAAGCGGCTGTCAAACACGAACACATAACGTCCGTAGATAAAAAATGTTATCGACAGGTATTTGATGATACCTGGGAATTAAGAAATAGAATAATCAATACTAAAAATAAATAATCATGCGTAAAAACATTGTTGCGGGAAACTGGAAAATGAATCTGAATTACGAAGAAGGCGTAAGCCTTTTTTCCGAAATCGTTAATATGGTAAAGGACGAGGTAATAGGTGCTCAGGAAGTGGTTGTATGTAGTCCGGCTATCCACTTGTCTAGTTTAGGAAAATTAGCGTCTATGTCATCTAATGTAACGATAGGGGCACAAAATATTCATCAAGCAGAATCAGGAGCTTATACAGGCGAGATATCGGCTTCTCAGGTGAAGTCTATTGGGGTTTCCCATGTAATTTTAGGCCACTCTGAGCGTCGTGCTTATTTTGGAGAGACAGACGAACTTTTGGCAGAGAAGGTAAATGTAGCATTGAAACACAATTTGGTGCCTATCTTCTGTATCGGAGAAACGAAAGAGGAACGTGAGTCTGATCGCTTTTTTGACGTAATAAAAGCTCAACTGGAAAAAGGATTATTTCACTTGTCAAACCAAGAATTCGCTAAAGTGGTATTGGCTTACGAACCGGTTTGGGCGATTGGTACAGGATTGACCGCTTCTCCAGAACAAGCGCAAGAAGTTCACGCTTTTATTCGTGAAACGGTGGCTAATCAATATAATCAGGAAATTGCCGATAATACGACTATACTTTACGGTGGAAGTTGTAATCCTTCCAATGCTGGTACTCTATTCTCACAAGCTGATATCGATGGTGGTTTAATCGGGGGCGCTTCGTTGAAATCACGTGATTTCCTGGAGATTGTAAAAGTTTTTAATCAATAAAATGAAGTATGCTTCAGTAGTTTTTAGTTCTTCTGATATAGAAGATTGGCAGAAGGATTTGTTTATTTCCGGATTAGGTGAAATCGGTTTTGATACCTTTGAAGATGCTGAAAATGGTTTTATAGCCTACATACCTTCTGCTAATCTTGATGTTCAAGCGTTGGAAACACTTATTTTGGCGCAGGGGGATAGATTTCATATAAACTATGAAATTATTGAGTTAGAGGAGCAGAATTGGAATTTGCTTTGGGAGAGCAATTTTAATCCCATAGTTGTAGATGATCAGTGTTATGTGCGTGCTACGTTTCACGAACCGCACCCCGAGTATGCGTACGAAATCGTTATAGATCCTAAAATGTCGTTTGGTACCGGTCATCACCAGACAACATCCATGATGCTTTCTTTTATTTTGGAAAACAATTTTGAAGGTAAACGGGTTTTAGATATGGGATGTGGTACCGGGATACTCGCTATTTTGGCGTCTAAGAAGGGAGCTAAGTCGATCATGGCAGTAGATTTCGATTCTATTTGTATCGAAAGTGTGGAGGAGAATAAAAAGTTGAACGGTATTTCAAATATTGCATCATATTTGGGGTCAAAGGAAATCATCGGGAATAATTCCTTTGAGACTATATTGGCAAATATCAATCGTAATATTCTCTTAGATCAGCTAGATGTGTATGCAAATGCTATGGACGAGAAGGGGGAACTGTATTTGAGTGGGTTCTACTACGAAGAAGATTTGAGAATTATTCAGAAAAAATGTGAAAGTTTAAACTTATTCTTTAAAGAAAGTAAGAAGTTGGATACTTGGTGTTCTGCAAAATTTATTAAGAAATAGTTTATGCGTATTCATTTTATAGCAATAGGTGGCAGTGTAATGCACAATTTGGCGATTAGCTTGGCCAAGTCAGGCCATCAAGTCTCTGGCTCTGATGATCAGGTTGTAGAGCCCTCTAAATCCCGACTACGTCAATCGGGACTGTTACCGAAAGAATTGGGCTGGCACCCTGAAGCGATAACTGCTGATTTTGATGCTATTATTTTAGGAAAACATGCGTCTGCGGATAATCCGGAACTTCTAAAAGCGCAAGAACTAAATATTAAAATCTACTCCTTTCCAGAGTTTGTCTATGAACAGAGTATAGAGAAAACACGTGTGGTAATAGCCGGTAGTTATGGGAAAACGACCATAACCAGTATGATAATGCATGTGTTGAAAAAAATAGGTAAGGAGTTTGATTATCTGGTAGGTGCCAAATTAGAAGGTTTCGATTCCTTGATAAAGCTTACACCTTCTGCCCCGATTATCATTATTGAAGGCGATGAGTTCTTTGCGTCGTCAATAGATCATCAATCCAAATTCCACTACTATCATCCTAATATTGCCCTTATTAGTAATATTTATTGGGACAATTTTAAAGCGCTGATTTCAGAAGAGGAGTATTATAAACAATTTGAAACTTTTATTGATACTATTGTCGCTAAAGGAACTTTGATTTATAATAAGGACGATCACAACCTTCGGAAGATTGTTGAAGAAACCATGGACTGTAAAATAAATCGCCATGGATACAAATTACCGACACATACCATCAACAAAGGAGTTACATTTTTACAAATCGGTGAACGCGAAATTCCACTGGAAGTGATCGGGAAACATAACTTATCTAATATTGCGGGCGCCTTTACCGTTTGTGAGTGGTTAGGTATAAAACGGGACGATTTTTACGATGCCATTAAGGATTTTAAAAGTTCTATTCGCTATTTGGAATTTGTTGCGAGTGAGAATGGAAGTGTTGTCTATCAGGATTTTGCACACACACCTTCCAAATTGCGATCCAGTATCTATGCGATCAAGGAACAATTTTCCAATTCAAAATTGTTAACCGTAATCGAATTAAATCCGTACGAAGCCGTCGATGATTCTAAAGTCATACAGTACAGCGGAAGTTTAGATGAATCTGATTTTTCTATAGTATTCATTAATAAAAATAGCATAAAGGAGAAAAATATATTATTGAGTAATATTGTTAGTAAAGTTATACAGGTCTTTAATCATCCTAGTTTGCACATCATTACCGAATTAGAGGGATTGTATGATACGTTGGAAAAGTTTGATAGTGAAGGTGTTAACATGCTTTTTATGAGTTCAAATAATTATACGGGTTTAAATTTATTAAGTTTTGCAGATAAATTTCTTCAAAAAAACACCTAAACATTCATTAAATATTGTTTTCTTTAATATATTTTTTTTACTTTTGAAATAATAACATACATTTTACCGATGAATGCATTAGGAAAAAGAATTAGATTACTTAGACACCAAAAGGGGTGGAGTCAAGAAGATGTAGCAAAGCGATTAGATATATCAATCCCTGCATTTTCTAAAATTGAAACAGGTATCACAGATGTGAATTTGTCTCGTTTGAATCAAATTTCAAAGTTATTTGGTTTAACATTAGTCCAATTATTATCAACTTCGGATTCTGAAGAAGATAAAGCTAAAGTTGATGAAGTAAATGAACTCAACAAAAAACTTCAACAACGTGAAACTGAAGTTATCGAACTACAAAAAAAAGTAATTGATCTTTACGAACAACTTCACAAGAAATAAATATTCATGAATGTTCTTGATATTCAATGAAACCTATCTCGCTTAGGCAAGAGATTTTATTGATTCCGCTGGAAAACAATAACCGGAAATTCAGAAAAAAGAAAGGCAGGTGTTTATTTCACGCTGCCTTTTCTTGTGACGTTTTAAAGGTGATGTAGGTTGATTAGATTAACAGTATTATTCCTAAAAATCCTCGTCATCTTCATCAAAATCATCAAATCCGCTTACCGAATCAATTTCTAAATCAAAATCATCATCATAAACATCTTCTGAATCATCTTCAGGACCGTTAAAATTGATTAAATGCTCATCAATTTTACTAGTTATCACAGTCTTGTTAATCATAGCTATAGTGTTCTTACTGTTGTTAAATCAAACGTAAAATTAGAGAAGATATTTGAAACTATAAACTTTTTTTAAAAAATATAGTGTTGTTTTTCAAGGTGTTGAAAAAGGGAAAACTTTGCAAAGGGAATTTTATTCTACCGTGTCCCCTATGCTGTTTTCTTCAGCTACTATGTCTTTTAACTGCGGTAGATCTTTAACACTGTTAATGCCAAAGTGATTCATAAACTGGTCACTCGTGGCGTAAAGCAGTGGTTTGCCAATGCTTTCGGCTTTTCCTGCAATTTTGACTAAATCTTTCTCCAAAAGACGTTGGATGGAATAATCGCAATTCACTCCTCTAATCTGTTCCACCTCTATTTTTGTAATAGGTTGCCTGTACGCTATGATCGCTAATGTTTCAAGAGCAGACTGACTTAGTTTTTTTCTGTCGCGATGGGCCTGTAAATGATTGATGGCTTCATGATAGAATTCCTTAGTCAAAAACTGGTATTGATTATTGATTAAAGAAAGTGAAAACACCATGTCGTCACTTTCATATTTTAATTTTATCGTACCTAAAAGGTTTAAAATCTCCTCTTTGTTGATTTCAATAGCAAGTGCTTCTTGTAATACTTGCTTAATATCGTTAACGGATATTCCTTCTTCGGAAGCAAAGATCAACGCTTCAATATTTAAAATGATATCTTTCAATTCTAATAATTAATTACCTGTTCTACCATCGATTCGGGGATTTCTCTGAATTGATATGTTTGGGTACGGAGCTGGGGTTCGAAACCGGCTTCTACAATTGCATCTTGGATGGTTTGCGAAGTGAAGCGATGAGGAGCTCCTGCCGCAGAAACCACATTTTCTTCAATCATAATGGAGCCAAAATCATTTGCTCCGCCATGCAGACAGAGCTGGGCTACTCGTTTGCCAATAGTGAGCCAGGATGCCTGAATATTTTTGATATTAGGCAACATGATGCGGCTTAATGCAATCATTCGTAGGTATTCATCTCCTGTGACATCATTGGTAATACCGCGTAAACGCTTTAAGAGGGTTCCATCGTCTTGAAATGGCCAAGGAATAAAGGCGATAAATCCGTGATGACCTTCTGGCTTTTCATCTTGCACCTCTCGTATCCAAACCAAATGTTCGAAACGTTCTTCGATGGTTTCGATATGACCAAACATCATCGTAGCCGAAGTTGGAAGATTGATTTTATGTGCTGCACGCATTACGTCCAACCATTCCTGACCACCACATTTACCTTTAGAAATCAAACGGCGTACGCGATCGTTTAATATTTCAGCACCGGCACCGGGTAAGGAATCTAATCCCGCTTCCTTGAGGGTGGCAAGCACATCAAGATGACTCATACCTTCTAATTTGGCAACGTGTGCAATTTCGGGTGGACCAAGCGAATGCAGTTTAAGGGTAGGATACAAATCCTTTAACTGTTTGAATAACGAAGCATAGAATTCGATGCCTAAATCCGGATGATGCCCTCCCTGTAATAGAAGTTGATCACCTCCATATTTAAACGTTTCCTCAATTTTTTGTTTGTACGTCTCTATATCTGTAATATAACTTTCTTCATGTCCCGGGCGTCTGAAAAAATTACAGAATTTGCAGTTCGCAATACATACATTTGTTGTGTTCACATTCCGGTCAATCTGCCAGGTGACTTTACCATGCGGAACTTGAACTTTGCGAAGTTCGTTAGCCACGTAACTCAGATCAGCAGTAGCTGCATGATGATATAAGTAAATACCTTCTTCTTTTGATAAGAAATCAAAGTTTAAAGCGCGTTCCAATAAAGAATTTACATCCATTAGAACAAAGATACACAGTTTTTTTGTTAATTTTAACTATCGTATACAAGAGTGCGAATGCGATAGCTATATCAACGTCATCAATACACAGGAAATGATGACCATCCCCGTAATAATGATACGGAACTCTTTTTCAGGTAATATTTTAACGAGTTTTATCCCAAGTACTCCTCCTAATATAATGAATGGAAGTGCCATAAAATTTAATAACACACCCGCCCAACTTACATTTTGCCACACAAAGATCTGTAAGGGAATTTTGATGTAGTTTAAGATCATGATAAACCAGGCACCGGTGGCTACAAAAGCGTATTTATTTAAGTTCTTGGTCAATAGATAAACGGACAGTGCAGGTCCTGCGGCATTGCCTATCATCGTCGAAAATCCCATAATAAAACCGAAAAGTGGTGAATACCATTTCCCATTTGTGATGGTAAGTTGTTTGGTCTTGCCAAGCTTTTCCATCCAAAACATAATACCTATCCCCAAGATAATGCAAGCGCCCATTATTATTTTGAAGGTGGTGTCGTCAATATATTTTCCGATAATGAGGGCCGCAGCTAACCCGACCAATGCCATCGGGAGCAATTTAAGAACTTCAGACCATACCAGTTGCTTTCGATAGTATATTACGCCCATCAAGTCCGCTAATGCGAGCAATATGAGTACGATACCGGTTGAGTATTTTGCACCAAAGAGTATAGCAAATAGAGGCACGGCTAGCGAACCTATATTTTGAATCCCCGTTTTGGACATGCCTATTAGTAGCGCACATGTACAATAAAGCACCCAACTCGACGTATTTGGTAGAAGGGCTAACGCTTCTTCAAACATTACTTGGTCAGTATGGTTAAAATTTTTGAAACGTCTATTTCTGTGTAATCTTCAATATAAAAATCACAGGGAGGAAGCTGTTCTTTTGTATGTGAGCTTAATACACCCACAACTTTCATGTTGGCATTGATCGCTGCAGATACTCCAGAAAACGAGTCTTCAAAGATAACACAACGGCTAGGATCGATTCCCAGTTTTTGAGCAGATATTAGGTATACTTCCGGATCAGGTTTATGCTTAGCAACATTTTCACTGGCCAATAACGATTCCATTTTAGGACGGATACCCAATCCGTCAATAACAAGATCCATATTGGCTCTTGGAGCAGAAGTGGCTACACCGGTTTTGAATCCGTTTGCTTTTAGATCATCCAAAAAAGGTACATAATGGGGAATAGATTTTATCTGAGATTTATATATTTCCCTAAATAGTCCTTCTTTTTCGTTCTCCAGTTGTAAAAGTTCTTCACCTGCAATAGGTTTTTTGAAAAAATGACTCATAATATAGGAATTATGTTTGCCATACATGTGATGCTCAAATTCTAAATCGCTATAAGGAATTTTGTACTTGTCGAAGAAGGCTTCAAAGGCTTTAGCATGGTATGGATTCGTATGTGCGATTACGCCGTCCATATCAAAGATTACCGCATAATTATTCATAGCGCAAACTTAGAGATATTTGCTTTCAAACACAATTATAATCGCATTGAATATAACAGCAATTTATAGCAGATGAAATCTAGCGAAAACTATTTAGAATAGGTTTTGTTGTTTATGTAACTAGATTTATATGTTATGAGCGAATTACATTATATTGGTCAAGAAGGGATTGACAAGTTGAAAAACCTTGCCGAAGGTATAGATTTCTGTATGTTTTGCAGTAGTTTGTCGTTAAGACCCATTAATGCCTCACCCATGAGTGTACAGGAAGTAGACGATAATGGGGATATTTGGTTTTTAGGCAGCAAATCGAGTGATAAGTATACAGATATATTGCAAGATGGGAATGTTCAATTGTTTTTTTCTAAAAACAGTGACTTTACATATCTAAGTATATATGGTACCGGTACTTTTTCGGAAGACCAGACACGGATTGATAAATACTGGAATAAAATGGTAGAAGGCTGGTTTGAAAAGGGCAGAGAAGACCCGGATATCGTATTGATTAAAGTTATGCCACATGATATCCGCTATTGGGAAACAAAGGATAATAAGATAATTTCGATGGCTAAAGTACTTTGGACTTCGGTAACCGGAGATAAAACAGATACCGGAAGAGAAGGCAATATTGAAATATAATGCAAATGCATGAACAGGTTACTTTCTGTAAATGACAGCGGGCTCTACTGTAAACAGGGTGATTTCTATATTGATCCTTGGAAGCCTGTCAAAACTGCACTGATAAGCCACGGACATAGTGATCATATGCGATGGGGGATGCAGCATTATATTTGTCATCATCACACATTGCCTATTTTAAAGCTACGGTTGGGGACTGGAAATTCTAGTCAGGGAGTGGCTTATGGAGAGATATTCGAAATCAATGGTGTTAAAATATCCTTTCACCCCGCCGGTCATATTATTGGTTCATCTCAGATACGTTTGGAATTTCAGGATGAAGTTTGGCTTTTTACAGGCGATTACAAGATCGCAAAAGACGGCGTAAGCACACCTTATGAACTCGTGAAATGTGATCATTTTATAACAGAGAGTACATTTGGTCTCCCTATCTACCATTTCCAACCACCCGAGTTAATTTACAAGGACATTAATTCATGGTGGCGAGAGAATGCAGCAGAAGGCTATAATACGGTGTTATTAGCATATTCGCTCGGGAAGTCCCAAAATATTCTCGCACACATTGATCCATCAATTAGTGAAGTATATCTGCACGGAGCGGTGGCAAATACCAATAATGCGCTTGCCGAAATAGGCTATCACTTTCCAGGGAAATATATTAGCGCCGATATCGATCGATCAGCAGTGCGATCTGCTTTAATAGTAGCCCCGCCCTCCGCCACTGACACACCTTGGTTGAGGAAACTCAAGCCTTACCGTATTGCGATGTGCAGCGGTTGGATGCAACTTCGCGGCGCCCGCAGAAGAAAAGGTGTTGATAAAGGTTTTGCGCTGTCGGACCACTGCGATTGGGATCAATTGAATCAAGCTATTCGACAAACGGGTGCTAAACATGTATATGTAACACATGGCTATGAAAGCATTTTTTCGAAATGGGTAACGAATCATTATGGAATTCCTGCCTCTGTACTTAAAACGGTTTATAACGACGAGGAGGAGGAATCTGAAGTATGAGAAAATTTGTTGAGCTAATTGAGGCAATCGACAGCACGACCAAAACCAATCAGAAGGTTGATGCTATGCTGCGCTATTTGCAGGTAGCGGGTGAGGAGGACAAAGTTTTTGCAATAGCCATTTTAACTGGAAATAAACCTAGGAGACCGATTAAAACAACAGATCTTAGGCTTTGGGCTTCTGAAGTGTCGGACACCCCGTTATGGTTACTGGAAGAAAGTTATTATGTCGTTGGTGATTTAGCGGAAACCATCACCTTGATTGTCCCGCCGTCCAAAACGCAAATGGATTTTTCCTTAAAAGAGATTTTCGAAGACATTATTGTTTTACGAACGGACCAGCCAGCTGTACAGCAGGAGAAGATCCACTCGTATTGGTCAGCATTAAGCGGTAGTTCCCTTTTTGTTTTTAATAAATTCTTGACTGGCAATTTTAGGGTCGGTGTCTCTAAAAAATTAGTCGTGAAAGCGATAGCTAAGTATCTGAATTACGATGACGCAGTTATAGAACATCGGTTAATGGGAAAATGGAACCCGTTTGAAGAGACCATGGATACCTTATTTGCAGAAGAACATTTCGAAGGAAAGCACTTTTTGCCCTATCCATTCTATTTGGCCTATGCGTTAGAGGATGACCCTCAGGAGTTAGGCGATTTAAAAGATTGGATATTGGAAGCAAAGTTGGACGGTATCCGTGGACAACTGATCGTGCGTGAAGATGAAATATTTGTATGGAGTAGAGGAGAGGATCTGATGAACGAAAAGTTTGTTGAATTTCTAGCTCTTAAGGATATCTTGCCAAACGGTACCGTATTGGATGGAGAAGTAATCCCTTGGAAAAGTAATCGTCCGTTAGATTTTCAGCTCATGCAGACGCGCATTGGAAGGAAGAATCTTTCGAAGAAGATATTGGAAGACATACCGTTGGTAATGATCTGCTATGATGTATTGGAATGGCAAGGTAATGATATACGCGATTGGCCTTTAGTAAAGAGGCGACAGTTACTGGTGGAAATATTAGCTACGTATCCGGTAAACGGTATCCTTTTGCTATCCGAAGAAAAAATTTTTAATAATTGGGAAGAAGCGGAATTATATCGAAATCAAGCGCGACAATACTTTTCTGAAGGGCTCATGATTAAAAATAGAAATAGTCCTTATGAAGTCGGGAGAAAGCGCGGCAAATGGTGGAAATGGAAAACGGACGCAATGAGAATAGATGGTGTGCTGATCTATGCACAGTCGGGACATGGCAGACGAGCAAATTTGTTTACAGATTACACCTTCGCAGTCTGGGACAATGGCGCGTTGGTACCGTTTACAAAAGCGTATTCCGGACTTACCGACAAAGAGCTTATTACGATAGATAATTGGATTAAACGGAATACAATCGACAAGTTCGGCCCTGTCAGATCCGTCAAACCTGAACTCGTTTTTGAACTGGCCTTTGAGGGTATTAACCTCAGCAGCAGGCATAAATCCGGGGTCGCTTTACGGTTTCCCAGGATTGTACGGTGGCGTAGGGACAAGCCGGCATTGGAAGCAAATACAAAGGAAGATTTATTATATCTGATAAACGCTAAACATGAATCAACTCGCTGATGTTTGGTTTTTCAATCAAGGGTGGAAACCACATGCCTTTCAAAAAGAAGCCTGGAAAGTTATATCTAAGGGAAACTCGGGTTTGTTGAATGCGCCCACAGGTTTTGGTAAAACCTTTGGAATCTGGTTCGGTATATTGGACCATTATTATAACTATCCCCCGTTTCAGAGAAAAAAAACAAAAAAGACACAATTGCATGCCCTTTGGATCACTCCGTTGCGTGCTCTGTCTAAAGAAATCTATAAGGCTACGACGCAAGTAAGCGCGGATTTAGAACTGGATTACAAAATTGAATTGCGGACAGGGGATACCTCTACTAGCGATCGCCAAAAACAACGTAAAAATCCTCCTCAGGCGCTTATCACAACCCCCGAAAGCGTTCATCTGTTATTGGCGTCAAAGGGATCGACGGATTATTTTAAGCAACTTGAATTTGTGGTGGTAGACGAGTGGCATGAATTGCTCGGAAGTAAACGGGGCGTATTGATAGAATTGGCGCTTAGCCGATTAAAAGCAATTAACCCAACGTTGAAGATATGGGGAATCTCAGCGACGATCGGAAACCTTCCGGAAGCACAGCAGATTTTATTGGGGCAGCATCATAGGGGTGTGATGGTAAAAGCCAACTTGAAAAAGAATATACAGATTGAAACTATCCTTCCGGACAGTTTGGAAAAATTTCCTTGGGCGGGGCATCTTGGTGTGCGTCTTTTGGATAAGGTCGTGGATATTATTCGAAAATATCATTCCACGCTGATTTTTACCAATACACGGTCGCAGGCCGAAATATGGTACCAGCAGATTATTACATTCTATCCTGAATTTGCAGGATTGCTTGCTATACATCATGGGTCTTTATCCGACGAAATCCGCCTGTGGGTAGAAGATGCTTTGCATGAGGGGAAACTTAAAGCTGTTGTGTGTACCAGTAGCCTGGATTTGGGAGTGGATTTCAGACCGGTAGATTGTGTGATTCAAATCGGCTCCCCAAAAGGTGTTGCCAGGTTCCTGCAACGCGCCGGGCGGTCCGGACATCGTCCGGGTGAAACTTCCTATATTTATTACCTTCCAACGAATTCTTTAGAAATAATAGAAGGAGATTCACTAAAATACGCGGTGAAAGAAAATATTATCGAGCAGCGAATTCCTTATATCCGATCTTTCGATGTGCTCGTACAATATTTGATGACGCTCGCTGTAGGCGACGGATTTGACGCTGTACAATTATTTTCTGAATTAAAGGATACTCATTGCTTTGCCTCTATTTCTCAAGAAGAGTTTGATCAATGTATGGCCCTGTTGCTGTATGGAGGTACCGCACTTTCTGCCTATGATGATTTTCATCGCCTAGAATTGGTCGATAATCTTTACAAAGTAACTTCACGTAAACTGGCCTTACGGCATCGCCTAAGCATTGGAGCAATAGTATCTGACATAATGATGCGTGTTAAGTTTATGTCCGGAAAATACTTGGGTTCTATTGAAGAGTCCTTTATTTCCAAATTAAATAACGGTGATGTATTCTGGTTTTCGGGGCGGCAGCTGGAATTGATTCAGGTACGTGCTAATGACGCCATTGTCAAACCCTCGGAAAAGAAAAAAGGTGTCATCCCTTCTTGGATGGGCGGGCGTTTTGCCATCTCTCCTGATTTAGGAACGGCCATCCGTCATAGCTTCTCAAATATACATAATGATAAGATCTGTAGCCCCGAAATCGAGTTTCTTCGACCTTTATTTGCGGAGCAATCAAACCGTTCCATACTTCCGAAGGAAGACGAACTGCTCGCGGAGTACATGCAGACTAAATACGGATTTCATCTTTTCCTGTATCCCTTTGATGGAAAATTAGTACATGAAGGCATGGCTCAGGTAATTGCCTACCGATTAGGGAAAATAAAACCGGCAACCTTTAGTATTGCGACCAATGAATACGGCATAGAGTTGCTAACGGATACGGAATACGAAATAGATGTTCCATTTTTAATGGACTTATTGACACCGCGTAATCTACATGCCGATATTTCCTCCGGAATTAACGTGCAGGAGATGGCACGTCGGCGATTTAGGGATATAGCAGGTATAGCCGGTTTAGTATTTCAGGGCTATCCGGGCAAGCAGATGAAAAGCAAGCATCTTCAGGCTAATTCGGGATTATTCTTTTCTGTGTTTGAAGATTATGATCCGAATAATTTACTTTTGCGGGAAGCCTATGACGAGGTTTTTGACTTCCAGTTGGAAGAGGGGCGAATGCAGCAGGCATTCGAACGGATCGCGCACCATCGAATTGTGCTCGCAAAACCGATAAAACTGACGCCTTTTTCTTTTCCTATATTCTCGGAATCATTCCGAGAACGGTATAGCAATGAAGATTGGCAAAGTCGATTGGAAAAATTAAAAGGACAACTACTAGATGGCTAAAAAATTGACATTAAATACCCTCGAAATATTCCTATTGCCACAAAAGGCAGTCTATATACCCAAGTACGCGCTTCTTATCGTGTCGGACTGGCATCTCGGTAAATTAACACATTTCCGTAAAGAGGGACTTTTTGTTCCTCCTCCACAAATCCGGCATGAACTCGATCTGTTAGGTGAATTGATGCAAGAGGTGCCGACTAAAAAGGTGGTCTTCCTAGGCGATCTTTTTCACTCCGATTGGAATGCAGACTGGACTGAATTGGTTAATTACCTGAGCAATTTTCCACATATAGAGTTTGTACTCACCAAAGGTAACCACGATATATTACCGGATGAAATATGGCAAAAATCAACAGTAATCCAACAAAAAGATCTGCTAATATTAACCGAAGGTGTTGTTTTATCGCATGAGCCTATAGCGGATTTACCTGAGCATATGTTTAACCTGGTCGGGCACATCCATCCCGGATGTGTTATAGAAACAAAAGGACGACAAAGTTTTAGATTGCCCTGTTTTCATCTAAAAGATAAGCGGCTCGTACTTCCTGCCTTTGGAAAATATACCGGGCTGCACATTTTAGTCAAAGATGTCGATACACAGATTTTTGCTATTGTAAACGATGCGGTCATTGAAATTTAATGGATTTTTACCCTATAAGCAACAAGAGCCAACTAAATCAGTTGGCTCTTGAGTAGTAAAATATAGTAATTTATTAATGTGCGCTTAGGCTCTTTTTCTTTTCTTCGTCAAAATTAGCTTCTAACTCGGCTAATTTTTTCTTTCCGTAGGCCAGTCTAGTGATGACCACAAAAAGAACAGGTACGAAGAAAATAGCTAAGAATGTAGCGGCAGTCATACCACCGAATACTGTCCACCCAATAGTTTGACGCGATACAGCACCAGCGCCAGTTGAAAGCATCAAAGGAATGATACCTAATATGAATGCCAAAGATGTCATGATGATAGGTCTAAGCCGTAGTTTAACAGCATCGAGGGTAGCATCAATAAGGTTCATACCGATATCCACTCTTTCTTTAGCAAATTCGACGATTAAAATGGCATTTTTGGCTGCTAAACCGATGATAGTGACCAAACCAATTTGTGCGAATATATTATTATCAAGCTGCGGTAATAACGTTAACGCCAAAATGGCGCCAAATACACCCAAAGGCACAGATAACAGAATGGAAAACGGTACCGACCAACTTTCGTACAAGGATGCCAAAAGCAAGAATACAAATAAAATACACAATGCAAATATCTGTATTGTCTTCGATCCAGATTGCTTTTCCTGCAACGATAACCCGGAAAACTGATAATCATATCCATCCGGTAAATTTTCTGCCGCAACTTCTTCTAAGGCTTTCAGTGCATCTCCCGAGCTATAACCCGGAGCAGCACTTCCGCTAATCTCAATACTACGGAAAATATTGTAGTGATTGATAATCGATGGCATAGTGACAAGTTCATAGCTTACCAAAGATCCCATAGGAACAGGATTACCCTGTACGTTATTTACGTAGAGCTTATTGATGTCGTCTATATTCATACGGTACTGTACGTCCGCTTGCGTTACTACACGGAAGTTACGTCCGTATTTGGTGAAATCATTGACATAGCTACTTCCTAAATAGGAGGATATGGTAGCATAAATACTGGAGATAGGCACACCCATACGTTTGGCCTGTTCTCGGTTGACTTCTAATTTGTAGTTAGGGGAGTTAGAGTTAAATAGGGTATATGCCATCCCTAGTTCGGGGCGCTGATTGGCTGCCATTAGGAATTTACCAACGGTGGCTTCGAATTCTTTGATATCTACGGTTTGTAAATCTTGCAGTAACATTGAGAAACCACCAGAAGTACCTAGACCGGGAATGGCGGGAGGTGTTACCGCTAGAATACGCGCTTTAGGATATTGACTAAATTTACCCATGATCGCTCCGGTAATTTCACCGGCAGTACGTTTACGTTCGTTCCAATGTTTTAGTGAAACGAATAGGGTCGCACCGTTAGGCTTGAAAGCACGGTTTAGAATATTAATACCTGATATTGCAGTGATGTAATTTATTTCAGGAAAATCTTTTCGAAGTTCTGTTTCGAGCTCAGTCAACACCGAGTCGGTCCGGCTAGAGGATGATCCTTCCGGTAATGTGACGCCTGCGAAAAACATTCCTCCATCCTCAGATGGAATAAAACCTGTGGGTTTGATCTGAAACATCCAACCGGTACCTATAAAAATACATAAAAGAAGAATAAGCGCAAGGGGAGCAGCTTTGATCGCTTTCTTAACACCTTTGGAATATCTGTACGTGACCTTATCAAACCAAAGGTTAAATTTGTAGAAAAACTTATTCAATCCCCTGGATTCCTTTTTTACGCTGGTCGGTTTCAATAGCAAAGAACATAGTGCCGGCGTTAATGAAAGGGCGATAAAGGCTGACAACATCACAGAAACGGCAATGGTAATTGCAAATTGCTGATACAACTGACCGACCATGCCCGGTATAAAACCAACCGGTACAAATACGGCTGCCAGTATTAAGGCGATGGCAATAACGGGAGCCGTAATGTCTTTCATCGCCCGTACTGTAGCTTCCTTAGCACTCAGCTTATAGTGATCTATATAATGCTGAACAGCCTCCACGACGACAATGGCATCATCCACTACAATACCAATAGCTAATACGAAGGCCAGCATGGTTAGGTTATTGATGGAGAAACCAAATAAAGTAAAGAAAATGAAGGTACCGACTATGGATACGGGTATAGCCAATACAGGGATAAGTGTTGCTCGCCAGCTTTGTAGGAAGAAAAATACAACTATGGTAACGAGAATAAGAGCTTCGATCAACGTGTGTATCACCGACTCGATAGATGCATTGACGACAGATACGGTTTCATATCCGACGACGTATTCAACATCCTGTGGAAACGACTCTTGTAATTTGTCGAGGGTCGCATAGATGCCTTCTGCTGTTTGTACTGCATTACCCCCTGGTGTCTGATTGATCATCATACCAGTAGAGGTCATGCCGTTTACTTTTGTACTGGTTCCGTAACTAAATTGACCTAATTCGACGCGGGCTACGTCTTTTAACAATACAATGGAGCCATCTATGTTGGTTTTTACCACGATATTTTCAAAATCGTCTACATCGGATAGGTCGCTATCGGTGATTACCGGATATTCGAATACGGTACTGGATTCCTGTGGCCGTCCACCAACACTACCGCCCGGTACACGTATATTTTGCTCGCCAATTGCTGTGGAGATATCCGCAGGGGACATATTCAGATTTGCCAATTTGTTGGCATCAAGCCATACACGCATAGAGAAGGGTTGTCCAAATGCTGTTACATCTCCTACACCCGTTACGCGCATTAAGGCGTCTTTCACGTAAAGGTTGGCATAATTAGAAAGAAATTTATCATCGCGCGTGCCTTTGGGCGACACCAAAGAGACGAGCATTAAAATGTCTGTATTAGCCTTACGTGTTGTAACGCCTAACCGGCGCACCGCTTCGGGTAAAGATGGTTCGGCAATACCTACACGATTTTGTACGTCTAAGGTGGCAATGTCTATATCTGTTCCTACTTCAAAGGTCACCGTAATTTGTGATTGACCATTGGATGTACTATTGGACGACATGTAGATCATGCCGGGTGTACCGTTGATCTGACTCTCTATGGGCGTAGTAACAGTCTGCTCGACAGTCTGCGCATCGGCACCTGTATAGTTTGCCGTTACGGTTACCGTGGGAGGGGCGATAGATGGATATTGACTAATCGGCAGCGTCGTAATGGATATCAATCCGAGCACGGAGATCAGGATAGATATCACGATCGCTGTGACCGGTCTTCTTATGAATACTTCTGAAATCATTATTTTTTAATTTGGATGCTAGCAAATACTATTTTTTGTTTTCTGTATTGTCTGTTATTTTAGCGCCAGGTCTTAGCGTTGTAGTGCCATCTACTACGATCTTTTGGCCTATTTCTAAGCCTTGCGTGATAACCACTTTTTCGCCTATTTTGTTACCTAACACGACTTGTTTAAGTTCTACTTTACTACTGTCGTTTACGGTGTACACGTTGAAAGTACCCAACTGTTCAAAAATAGCTTTATACGGAATTACAAGCTCTTCAGTTACAGACCGGCTTTGTACATTAAGGGTTGCATTCATACCCGCACGTAATAAATTATTGCCATTTGCAAAGGAAGCTCTTACTTTTAACGTTCCGGTTTGACTATCCACGGCCCGATCAATAGTCGAGATTTTTCCTGGAGAGTCGTATTTCGTTCCGTCGGGTAGGGTGACGTATATTTCCGTATTTGCGCTGCCTGTTTGCAGTTTGGTGAATTCGGTAATATCTTTCTCACTGATCGGAAATTCTACCGCTATCGGATTAGTCGAACTAATGGTATTCAGCAAGGTTGTTCCCGCACTGACCAACGCACCGTTACGTACCTGAGAAATACCAACGCTACCTGAGAAAGGCGCTATAATAACCGAACGTTGCAAATTGGTACGTGCTGTGGTTAGTGCCGCTTCGGCAGCTTGTACCTGTGCTTTCTGGTTGTTAACGTCGGTGAAGGCGTAGTCCAAAGTTTGTTTTGCAATAGCATCTTGATCGGACAAGGTCTGATAACGTTGCAAATCCTTCTGTACTCTTTCGAGATTAGCCTTAGCTATCTCCAGATTCGCTTTGGCTTGATCCACAGCGGCTTGATAACGCACACGATCGATTTCGTATAATCGTTGTCCTTTATTTACGTATGATCCATCACTTACGTAAATATTGGTGATATAACCCGTTACTTCTGCGCGGATTTCCGTTTCCTGCAAAGGCACTACATTGGCCGGATAATTACGTGTACCGGAGACGATTTCTTTTTGGACAACCGCAGTACTTACAGGCACAGCCATCTCTCCTTGCTGTGTTGGCGTACCTTTTTGTTCATTGGATCCACAAGATTGCCAAAGTAATCCTGAACTAATAAGTAAAGACGTAAATAATAGATTCTTATTCATTGTATGGTGTATTTCTTGTTGAGGTTTAACGTTTTAATTTATTGTATTAACAGTGCCTAATGCTTTTTGGATATCCAGTTTGCTGGATAGCACAGCATACAGCACATTGAGGTAATTTAATTGTGCAGTCTTTAAATCCGTTTCTGCTGTCATAAGTTCAAGATAAGTCTTTACTCCTGCATCATACTGTAATTTGATGGTATTGTACACTTCTTCGGAGAGGTCCATATTTTCTCTTGCATTGCGCCACTCGTTCATATTGGCTCTGTAAGACGCCATGGCGGCAGAGTATTCTGTGCTGATCTGGTTCTCTAAATTTTCCATATCTAGCTTTAGACGCTCTTCCTGTAATTGAGATTTTTTAATTTCCTGTACACGTTTGGTTCCTTGAAAAATAGGGATCGTTAAATTTAATCCTATGGTCGAAGCAGGAAAATTGTTAGAGTACAAATTGGTGAAACCATCATTACGGTAATTTAATCCATAGTTGCCATATGCACTCAAACGTGGTAAATAATTCCATTTTTGATATTGTGTATTTAATCGTTGGATTTCCTGAAGGGTTTGTAATTGTTGGAATTCCACACGCTTAGCTACCTGGAGCAATTCTGTCGTATCCAATAGGATATTGGATTCCATATTCTGATTGGTAAAAGAGAGCGTGATTTGCTCATCTTGCGGCATGCTGAGCAACAATTTTATGTAGTCGTATTTATACTTACGCATTTCCTTGGCGGATTTTAATTCAGCATTGGCATTGTTAAGGGAAATCTGTGCTCGTTTGAAATCAGTTTTATCGACTAATCCCGTTTCATAACGCGCCTTTGCTTCGCTATATTGCCGCTGTAAGCGGAGGATATTTTCGTCAATAATGTTAATCTGCTCCTCGCTGGTCAGAATATCATAATAAGCTTTACTGATATCTACAACAGTGTTAATTTTAGTGTCTTCTACATTGAGGTTATTCTGCTGACGGACATAACGTGCAGCCTTTGATGCCTGAAACAGTTCCGGACTCAAAATTGCTTGATCAGCCTGGAAAGTTAAAGCACTGTTGTTGGCCTGTCCCATACGAATATTCTGCCCCCCGATATTGGCGATAGGTACTATAATGTTATGGCTTAAACTACCCGTAGCACTGATTTGAGGAAACCAACCTGAGAGAGCGGACGCGATTTCTCTTTCTCCAATTTCTTGATCAATTCCAGCTTGCTTTAATTCGATTTTATTGCGCAGTGCGTAGTCGATAAGTTCGTCTAAGCTAGCATTGCTGTTCAACCCATTTTGCTGTGCGGTCTGGCTATGTACTCCGGTGGTGGTAGCTACTGCTAAAAATACAAAAGCAATTAGAGGCTTAAAGTTAAAATTCATATATATATAATGTGTTTTTAAGTTATCATTGCCTGCCTACCGCAGGCAATATTGTCATGTTTTGTCCGTTTTTTTTATGCACTCAGGTTACTGCGTGATCATGTGTTGATAGTTGTCTGTTTTAATTTGCATCAATGAACTCTTTACATTCCGCTTTGGAGACTTGAACATTCAATTAATCCTGTTGTTTTACACCGTTCCAAATTATTTCTATCATTTCATTTAAATTATCGTCTGTAAATTCTAAAGGGCCATAGATGATTTTTTTTGCAAACGAGGTTGCAACTCCTAAACATGAAGAGGTTAAGATATGGATGTTAATGGAGCGTAATTCCGCCATACGCATACCCTCGTATAAAAAGGCCATAATATTATTTTCCTCATTCAATTGTTTTTCCCATGAATTTTTTGACATCTCTAAGTAAGGCGAATTATGAAATTGCTCCATAAAACTAAACATGTCTGTATTTTCGAGGTAGAAGACACAAAACTTCTGCATTACAATAAAAAAGCGGGATTTGTAGCTGAGACTGGAATCCCATTCCGCAAATATGTATGCATTTATTTTTCGTTTACAGTAGCAAAACAATTCGATAATCAATTTGTCTTTCGAGGGAAAATAATGATATATCGTACCAATAGCTACATCGGACTTTTTTGCGATTTGGCTCATCGGTGTTCCATGGAAACCATTTTCACAGATTAACTCCAATGTGCTTTTAAATATAACCTCTATTTTTTCTGTCAATTGAACGTTCATTCGGTTACAAAAGTAATTATCTTAAATTGTTTTTAATGTCAAATTATTGTTATATAATAAACGATTTTTAAACGATCAATAATTAGAGACGCTGTCTACAGGGAATACAGTAAAATCTTGTGTTAATAAATTGTTAAGTTTTATGAAAAGGCTTGACGGGTGTATTTTTTACACTTATCTTTGTGGTATCATAATTTAGGTTTATAATTGGTTAGTAAAGGTTTTCATTCTCCCCGTTTGAAAACCTTTTTTATTTTAAAGACGCCTGTGTATATTCCGTAGACACCGAGAACTTTCGCATAACTGTTGCAGTTACTAGCTAATCACGTAAGTTATTATATATCGCAGCGCTTCAACGCTTGTTTTACTTCTTCGTGGTGATAAATACTATCACCCTTACCGAAATTAGTCGTGATATAAGTGAGTATATAAGCAATATCTAGCTCAGTTAATTTTGGATTTGCCGGCATTTGATTTTTGTAAGTTTTTCCGTGGACGAGAATACTTTCCTTCATGCCATAACGTACAATGCAGCTTAGTTTTGCGCGATTTTGCTCGAAGAATTCATGGTCAGTAAGGGGAGGATAGAGTTGTGCCAGGCCTTCGCCTTTGGTACCATGGCAATTTTGGCAATGACTCACATACAGCTTTTTTCCATTGACAGCATATTGAGCAGTCTGGATACTGATATTCGATTGGCATGATGATAAATACAGAAGAAGTATTACCAACATGCCAATAAATGTTAAAATGATCTTATGCGAACTATTCATACACCTTCAGAAGGATATCGATGTCCTTTAGCAATTGTGAAACTTGTTCATCATTGGTACCCTCGTATGCACCACGTACATGTTTATTATGATCTACGAGTACCAGGTATCCGGAGTGGTCATATCCACCCGGTACGGTAGAATCTTCCTTTGTGTATACAAAATATTGATCAGCTAAGCTGTAGATATCTGCTTTGCTTCCTGTTACGAATTGCCATTGCTCGTTATCCACGCCCAGATTTGTTGCATATTCTTTTAAAACGTGTGGTTGATCATACTTAAAGTCGATACTGTGCGACAAAAACGAAATTCGCTCATCGTTTTTATATTTCTCGTATGCTTTTAGCAAATTGCGTTGCATGGTCGGACAAATGCTTGGGCAATGTGTAAAAAAGAAATTAGCGACATATATTTTTTGATCAAAATTTTTGTCGCTGATCAGCACACTGTCCTGATTTAGCAGAGAGAACGCCGGAATACTATGGTAGATGGTATCTGTCACCGTCTTGCCGTCAACTTCTTTTTGTACGGCGTCCCGTTGTCCAATAATGGGAAGGGTATTGGAATTTGACTGACAAGCCGTGAAAGCAATGCAGACCATCATTCCAATGAAAAATAATTTATGCATGGCTTTCTATTTGATGACGGATAGTTTTTTACTGCTTTCGGTCGATACATCTTCAAATTGTTTTTTCATTGTGCGGATCTTTTCAACTTCTGCTTTTTGATAATCTATATCCGTACTATCCGGATTATAATCTTTCATCCAGGTCATCATATTATCTGTTGCATCTTCAAGATTACTCTTTAATGTAGTTAATTCACCCTTCAATGCAGCGGTATCGATTAGTGAGTTTGTCTTTTTTATCTCGGAAAGATTGGCCAATAGGGAGTCAATTTTCACCGTATTTCTATCGAACAATGCGATCTGAGGCATAATCTCATCATGAATAGCGATAGCTTCTTCCGTTAATTTTTGATCGACTACTTTAGTTTTTGTAGAATTTTGCTGGCATGACGCCAATACTAAACTTGCTCCAAGAGCAATAAAAAATGACTTTTTCATATGTATATAATTTTCATGAGCTCCCAAGCTCGGTTGTATATTTTAACTATTTATATTTATTTGTGTGTGACTATTCCTGATTCTTTTTTGAAATTGCGTGTATCAGAATAATTAATTGTCTTCCTAATGCGGTTGAGATAAATTTCGTTTTGGAATCGGGAAAGTTAAGTCTCTGATATATATTTCATTATAGGATACTGCGATCAATGCACCATCAGTGTCATAGACATTGGTTTTAAAAGTTTTGACCACCTTACCACAATTTCGTATCGTCGTAAACGCTTCTTTTATATCATTATCCGCTAAGCGGACTGAAAATCCCAAGTTCATTTTTCCGGGTTTTCGGTACTCTATTTTTGCGGATTTCAACCAAGCTACGGTCTTTTTGAGACCATTTGCCTGAAAAATCTGATCTAGCAGAATAGGATATAGCGGATCTAAAGCAGAAAAAATAGTGCCGCCAAAGACGGTGCGATTAGAGTTAATATTTAAAAAGCTTTTGTAAATCTTAACCTCTATGCCACGAAAGCCTTCTTCCACTTTCTTGATCCATATTCTCTGGAATAAAAAAGGAGGATAGGTTCTTAATATCCATTTAAGTGATGTGGGCGAAAATTTCATGATACAAAAGTACGACTTTCAAAAGTTTTTAAGGAGAAGCTTTGCATTAATTAAAAATCTATCCTAAATTCATCCTTTTAATCAAATGATGAACAATAATCAACCTAAAAATGTAGGACTTTTGGTGTTTGTGGCTGCACTGGGATATTTTGTAGATATCTACGATTTAATCATTTTCTCTATCGTGCGGATAAAATCTTTTCAGGATATCGGCGTACCCGATGAGTTAATGCGCTCTAAAGGCGAGTATGTGCTGAATATGCAAATGGGGGGGCTGTTAATCGGCGGTGTATTCTGGGGTGTGATTGGTGATAAATTCGGTAGACTTCGAGTTTTATTTGGATCTATATTGTTATACTCTTTAGCTAATATTTATAATGGATTTGTGCAGGATGTGACCTCATATGGTATTATTCGGTTTGTAGCGGGAATCGGTTTGGCGGGAGAGCTAGGGGCAGGTATTACGCTAGTTAGCGAAAGTATGGACAGACGGAATAGAGGATATGGTACCATGATTGTGGCCGGTGTCGGTGTGTTAGGTGCGATATTAGCCTATTATATTTCAGAGTGGTATAGCTGGCGGACTGCTTACTTTGTAGGTGGAGGTATGGGGGTGATGCTACTTCTGTTAAGAGTGGGAACTTTTGAATCGAATCTTTTCAAACAAGCGAGTAGTCACGCGGTTGTAAAAGGAAGTTTAGGTATGTTATTTTCGAATAAAGAACGTTTCTTACGCTACATCTGTTGTTTATGCATTGGATTACCGATATGGTTTGTCGTGGGCGTATTGGTTACTCAAGCACCTGAAATTGGAAGGGCTTTGGGGGCGGAGACTGTTCTTAGCGCCGGTAAAGGAGTACTATTTACCTATCTGGGGATTTCACTTGGTGATTTTTTTGCAGGTCTATTGGCGCAGTGGCTTAAATCGAGAAAGAAAGTCGTATTTGTTTGTCAAGTGCTAATTATTCTTTCTTCGTTGTGGTACCTGAATAGTACGGGTATTACAGACGGGAAATTTATGTGGTTGGCTTTCCTTATGGGACTAGGGGTGGGGTATTGGGCAACTTTTGTAACGATTTCCGCGGAACAGTTTGGGACTAACCTACGCGCTACAGTTGCGACAACTGCACCCAATTTTGTGCGGGGAGCATTGATCCCTTCAACAATGTTATATGGTTACTTCGTGAGTCTATGGGGAATTATTGCGGCGGCTACAGTAATGATTTTGATGCTTTCTGCCATTGCAATATTTGCGTTAACACAGCTGAAAGAGAGCTTTGATAAAGATTTAAATTATATAGAAGAGTAAAAATCTACCGTTAACGGTTAGGGCATTTACTGCAACGTTTTCCTTTTTTGTATTTTTTACAGCACTTTTTTAAAATGCAACAGGAGAAATCACCAAAGGGGTTTAGTCCTTTTGATGATTCGGTAATACCCACCGTAAGAACAGTAGATTCTAAATCGTGCAACAAATTCATGCTACAAAGTTAATTATTTAGAATTGATTTAAATTATAATAATTGTAACTTTTCTCTTAGGTGGTCAGAAATTATATTTATCGCTTGATGGATTAGAATAGGGTCATCGGTATTATTTATTAATACGTTGTCACAAATTCCCTTATAGGGAAGTAAATATTGATTATAGGAAGGGACAACATGTTCTATCCATTTGTACATTACATCATCTTTGTCATACCCTCTTTCAATAAGATCCCTTTTTAAGCGACGTTTTAAGGCAACAGATTCTTCGGCATCTATAAAGATGCGATAATCCAGTAGCTCATTAATCTCAGTATAATGGAAAATAAATAGTCCCTCAACGATTAAAATCGGTGCGGGTTTGATTTCCAGTGTGTTAGGTTTGATGTTCGGATTGTTAAAGGTATATTCTTCTTTGAAGATAGTTTTGCCATCAAAGAGATCTTTTATGTCCTGGAAGAATGCTTCCCGATCTATGGATGTGGGCAAGTCAAAGTTGTATAAGCGGTTTTCCTCTCTAGTTTTTGTATTAGCTGGTATATAATAATCATCTTGGGAAATTAAGGTGATCTCTTCTGCCCTAAAATGATTCAAAAAGTTCTTTAAAAAGAATGTTTTGCCGGATCCACTACTACCGGCAATACCAATTACATAAGGTTTGTTCATGAATTATCCGAATTTTATTCTAACGGGATACCGTATGTAATTTCTATTTGAAATTTTCTATCTAATGCGCCAATAAAAGATGCTGCCGATTTGGATAATACAACAATGGCATCCTGGGTATCTGCATTGTCTGCAAATTTACCCACCACCTTTGCAAAGGTAACATTTCGCGTCATCGGATTCGTGATTTTTAGAACTGTACCTATCGGCGCGGTCTTATGTAATGCAAGATTACTCTGCCCATCTGACTCTAAATTTTCCATCCACACACCGATTCCTTTTTCCTGCTTCTCGCGAATACCATATTTGTTAGGTTTGAAATCGGAATCGTCAATTGGCTGATGCTGCTCTATAATAATAGGAACTTCTATCGGTTTTTCAACAATAGGCTCAGGTAGATCCCCGTTAGGTATTTTTAACATTTGTCCTTCACGCAGACTATCAGAAGTAAGATTATTAATTCTTTTGATATCATTAACATTCGTGCCAAATCGTCTTGCAATAGCATATAATGTTTCGCTTTTACCTACTTTGTATTCAGTCAAGATATCTCGTGGATCGGTTGATGCTGGGTTGGAGTCATCCTTGTTAGCTGAGGGCACCGCCACGCCCGCGGCAGAGGTTACAGAAGTAGCTCGGCCTCGGGGTATTTTTACCGTATCTCCTACGCGAAGGTTCTTTTTGTTATTCGCATCCATGATATCCTTTACTATTACGTTATACTGCCGTCCTAACTGATAGTAGGTGTCCTTAGGATTAAGTTTATGAATAACATAACGATGCCCGTTAATTATTTCGGTACTAACGGAATCAGGAGATGAAGAATGGATATCCGGAAGCTCTTCCGCTTGAATTTGCCCGAAGCTAACCGTACTAAATAAGAGTAAAAATGTTATTTTATGAAACGTTTTAAGTGTTTTGTTTTTTTTCATTCAAATAAATTATTTTTGAGCGCAAGAATTCAAGGATATAAATTGAGTACGTTACGCTCTTGTTTTTTAATGTTGTTTGTATGTTAGCGGCATCAATGAATTCAGTTTGCTTCGCAGTTGCTTCGGCGGTTGCTAAATTTCAAACGGTACTGAAGCCTTTATGACTGTTTATCTATTTCTTTTTTTTATTTCCTTTACGAGTGGCAATTCATGCAGGCTTCATTTTTTGCAATTATACTAAATACGCTACAATTTTTTGTTTAGTATTTGATAAAAAGAAAATATATTCTTCGACTTGAAAGTAGGGCTGAGGGATTAGTCTTGTTAGATTATTTAAAATTATTTTTGTATCAAAAATTTCTGTACGAGAAGAAATACATAAATTAAGATTGTAAGATTCATTCGCTTTTGTATGATATGCCCATATAAAGTTGTTTTTGAGGGGTTGTAGCCAAATCGTGTCCACAACCGGAAGATTTTCAATAAACTGCGGTAATTTCCCGGTATAAGGAGGAGGGTAGTGTACATGGATTAAGGGGTAGTTTAGTGGGGTATTGATGCGATTCTGGATTTCACCGGTATGTATATTGATGTAAAAATTTAAACCAGACGGAATGGACCGATGTGTAGCTTTTATATAACCCTGAAACACATCGTGTAATATATATTCCATGCCTGTATAGATAATGCTTTTTGAGGGAACATGAATGATTTTGATGCCTTCTTTAATGGGGGTATTGCTCCCAAATTGTTTTAATATTAGATAATCACCCTGTACGGCTTCTAGCGTCCATTCTTTTTCTTGTTCTTCATATGAACGTAGTAAATCCCGACCCGAAAAATCAAAAACGGCAAACGTAGGTAACGTGTTCTCTGGGTTCCGATATTCTATGGCTAAGCATTTTTTAGTGCAATCTATCTCGATTTTCCATATTGGATAAGGAAAATATTTTTCGAATGCTTTATTAATCGTATATTTAGTCATTATTGTAAAGACAAACTATGCTAAACAAATTTACGAAAACCTTTCTGTTGATTCTTCTTTTTATTGGTTTAAGTATAAATGCTTCCTTTGCACAGAAGATTTACAAAACGGATTTAAAAGAAGATGTGGGTCCTAATTCTTGGCGGGTTATCAAAAATTCGTATAAACAGGCAAGGCTGGAGAAAGCGGATTATTTTTTGATCGAGATGAATACTTTTGGCGGAGCGGTTAATTTTGCCGATTCCATCCGTACGTTATTGCTAAACGCAAATATGAAAACGATCGTATTCGTAAATAATAATGCTGCGTCTGCCGGCACTTTGATATCGCTGGCATCGGATTATATCTATATGCATAACGGAGCTTCTTTAGGTGCCGCTAGCGTGGTAAATCAGCAGGGGGAAATCATGCCGGAAAAGTACCAATCTTACATGAGGGGATTGATGCGGGCCACAGCCGAGGCTAAGGGGCGGGACTCCAAAATGGCAGAAGCTTTTGTCGATCCGAATGTTTCTTTACCGAAATGGAAGGAGGATGGTCAGGTTTTGACGTTCACCGCTTTAGAAGCCGTAAAAGCTAACCTAGCCAAGGCACAGGTAAAAGATATGAACGAAATTTTTACAGATTTATCCATTTCCTTACCGCAGGTGACTACCCACGAATTAACATTTGTAGATCGGATTATTGGATTTTTAATTAATCCGATGATTAGCGGTTTGCTCATTATGGGGATAATAGGAGGGATTTATTTCGAATTGCAAACCCCGGGAATTGGTTTTGCGTTGGTATTGGCACTTCTTTGTGCGACCCTGTTTTTTGCACCGCTGTATTTACAGGGATTAGCGGATCATTGGGAAATAGCGTTATTTGTGATCGGTGTATTGCTGCTGGTGCTAGAAATATTTGTCATACCTGGATTTGGAATAGCCGGTGTACTCGGTATTGTATTTGTGTTATGTGGATTGGCCTTTTCAATGTTGGCCAATGATTTTTTGGATTTTAAAATTTCTAAACCTGGATTATTAGTGAACTCATTTTTGATTGTTGTAAGTGCGATGATATTTTCAGTTGCACTATTGGTTATTTTCGGTAAAAATATCATGCGTTCGTCTGTGTTCAAGCGTTTGGTATTGGAGGACGAACAAACTGCAGAGTCGGGATACACCTCATCTGTGCCCAAAGTAAATCTGCTTAATAAGCACGGTCTCGCTAAAACTGTATTGCGCCCATCCGGTAAAATCGAAATTGATGGCGTATGGTATGACGCTGTTGCCCTAGATGGTTTTATTGACGTTGGAGAACAGATTTATGTTGAAAAACATGAAAATTACAATTTGTTTGTAAGGAAGCTTGAAGATAAACCACTAGTTTAACAAAGAAGCGGCTTTATTATTTTTAAGCCGCTTCTTTGTTTTGAAAATTTAAGATTCCAGATCCATTATTTCTTCAGCAAGTTGCTCCCACTTTTTTTGGAGCTGATCATATTCTGCTTTAGTAGAATTATATTTTCGTGTGTTTTCCTGCAATTTTAAAGCATCTGAATAGATTTCTTCCTTTGCTAGTAATAGTTCCAAATCCTTTACTTCTTGATTCCTCGAACTGATTTCGTTTTCTAGTGCAGCAAGCTCTTTATTTTTCTTTTGCAGAAGCTTCGTATTATCTTCAGAAGGAACAATTTTTTGTTTCTTAGGTTCTTCTTTTACTACTTTTTTTTCTGTCTTATTGGAAGGTTTGATATCACGTTTCGCATTCCATTCTTCGTATTCTTGGTAGGTACCTGGATATTCTTTGATTTCTTTATCTTCAATAAACCAAATTTTGTTAGCTACATTATCTAGGAAATAACGATCGTGGGATACGACAATCAACGTACCTTCATATTGTTGTAATGCCTGAATCAGGATATTTACAGATTGCATATCTAAGTGATTGGTAGGCTCGTCGAGTGCCAGGAAATTAGCATCTGCAGTTAAGGCCTTTGCTAGTGCTACCCGCGATTTTTCTCCCCCTGAAAGTACTTTTATCTTTTTAAAAGCATCGTCACCTGAAAACAGAAAACAGCCTAAGATCGAACGAAGTTCTGTCTCGGTATTTTTGGGAGCAAAGGCCTGCAATTCTCCGATAATGGTGTTTTCTAAGTGAAGTGCCTCCAATTGATGCTGTGCAAAGAATGTTTGAGATACATTATGACCATGCTCTGATTTTCCTTCATATTCTGAATCAGCATTCGCTACTATTCGCAATAGAGTGGATTTACCTTTGCCATTTGCGCCGATTAAAGCAATTTTATCACCTTTTTCAATTATTCCCCCCGTATTCCTTAGAATTTCTAAATTAGGGTATGACTTTGATATATTTTCTAGTGTAACCACGTGTCTTCCAGAAGGTTTTGAAAACTTAAAACTGAAATTTACGGTAGGATTATCGTCATCTACGTCCTCTACTCGCTCCATTTTATCTAACGCTTTGATACGCGACTGCGCCATCTTTGCTTTAGAAGCTTTTGCGCGGAAACGTTCAATCAGGCGCTCTTCTTGTTTGATCTTAGCTTGTTGATTTTTGAATTGATTAGATTGAATTTCACCCCTTAGTGCTTTTTCTTCTAGATAAAAGCTATAATTTCCTGCATAGAGTGTTAATTTCCCTTTGCGTGATTCTACGGTTTTCTTAATAATACGGTCTAAGAAATACCTATCATGTGAAACAATAACAATCGCACCCTCAAAAGCTTGGAGATAATTTTCTAACCATTTGATGGACGGTAGATCCATGTGATTGGTAGGTTCATCTAGCAGAAGTATGTCAGGGGTTTGGAGTAATATTCTGGCTAACATGACCCGCATTCGCCAACCTCCAGAAAATGTAGCTAGAGGTCTTTTTTGATCTTCGTCCGAAAAGCCTAGACCCGCCAAAATCTCGTGTGCACGGAATTCGATGCTATAACCATCAAGCGCTTCAAATTCCATTTGCTTATCGCTTAGCTTGTTTAGAATGTCATCTGAATAGTCTGTCTCTAGTTTTTTAAGGAGATTTTCAATTTCGGAATGTAACTGATTTTGACGCTCAAATGCCTCCATCGCTACATGCAAAATGTTCTTATCAGAATGGTAAGACAATAAATCTTGGTTTAGATACCCGATTTTTAGATCTTTAGCCATAGATATAGTGCCCGATGTAGGAGTATATTGACCGACTATCAGCCTTAATAAGGTTGATTTGCCGGTGCCATTAGCACCTATTAGTCCTACCTTGTCTCCCGGTTTAATATGCCAGTTTGCCTCATCATATAATGCCCGAGACCCAATTTCAAATGTTAAGTTATTTATTGATATCATTTCGGATGCAAAAGTAATGAAATTTCTTCTTCTTTGGCTACCTTTGCACATATGTATAAATTAGTTAAACCTTTATTCTTCACGATGAACCCCGAAAAGGCGCATCACATGGTTACTGGAGGATTAAAAACGTTTTCAAAAATTTGGGGTTCCAAAGCTTTATTGAAAAACATATATGCAGTAGAAGATCCGAGACTGGAGAGAGAGGTTTTTGGCCTGAAGTTTAAAAATCCAGTTGGGCTGGCTGCAGGTTTTGATAAAAACGCTGAGTACATTGAAGATATGGCTAAGTTTGGTTTTGGTTTTATCGAAATAGGCACGGTAACGCCCAAGCCTCAGCCGGGAAATGATAAGCCTCGAATGTTTCGTTTGGTGACAGATAAAGCGTTGATCAATAGAATGGGATTTAACAATCAAGGCGCTGATGTTGCAGCTGGTAGATTGAAATATTTGAAAAATAAGGACGGCGTACTTATAGGTGGTAATATTGGTAAGAATAAGGCTACACCTAATGAAGACGCAATAAACGACTATATTTATTGTTTTCACGCGTTGTATGATGTTGTAGATTATTTTGTAGTGAATGTGAGTTCTCCGAATACTCCGGGCTTACGGGATTTGCAGGAAAAAGAACCGTTAAAACGTATTTTAAATACCTTGCAGGATTTAAATAATAGAAAAGAAAAGCCAAAACCAATTTTATTGAAAATAGCTCCCGATTTGACGGAGAGCCAATTGGATGATATCGTGGAGATTGTATTGGAAACAAAGATTGCGGGAGTAATAGCTACAAATACAACCATATCTCGTGATGGATTAAAAAGCGACCCAACCTTGGTAGCTGAAATGGGGGGGGTAAGCGGTAAACCTTTGACAAAGCGAGCTACGGAGGTGATCCGTTATCTTTCTACAAAATCCAACAAAGCCTTTCCTATTGTTGGTGTTGGTGGAATCCATTCTGCTGCGGATGCTATCGAAAAACTGAATGCAGGTGCTTCTTTAGTTCAGTTATATACTGGATTTATTTACGAAGGCCCAGGATTGATCGGAGATATCTGTAAACAATTGATAAAAAATTATTAATATCGAGGGCATCGCACATTGATGCCCTTGATATTAATTAGAGAAATGACGTCTATTTTTCGGATTCTAATTGTTTTCTGTAGGTATGTATATGTTTTTCAATATCTTCGGCTAGTTCGGGGTATTGAATGTCTTTGTAGTTTTTAAGCTCTTCCAAGACTGTTTTGGCGACTAAGTAACGACTGATGTCTTTGTTGTCAGCAGGGATTATATACCATGGAGCATTCGACTTTGATGTGTGCTGAATGGCTTCTTGATAGCTTTCCATATACTTTTCCCAAAGTTCACGTTCTTCTAGATCTCCAGGTGAAAATTTCCAATTGTGATCTTCTTTTTCTAATCTTCGTAATAATCTTTTTTTCTGTTCTCCCTTACTGAGGTGTAAATAAAACTTGAAAATTATCGTCCCATTTGCAGATATATGTTCTTCAAAATTGTTGATTTGCTGGTATCTCTTTTTCCAGAAATCTTTAGGTAGGTCTTTTGTTTTTTTTATTTCAGGTATATTTTCACTTAAAAGATATTGCGGGTGTACACGAGTCACTAATACATTTTCATAATGTGTACGGTTGAATACACCGAATTTTCCCTTTTCAGGTAATGCTATTATATGTCGCCATAGGTAGTCGTGCTGCAGTTCCTTATTGCTAGGTGTTTTAAAACTGCTCACCACTACTCCTCGTGCATTGAATTTTTCAAATACTTCCCTGATAAGTGAGTCTTTACCTGCCGTATCCATACCTTGAAGGCAGATTAGTACACCGTATCGATTATGCGCGTACATCACATCTTGTAACTGAGCAAGTTCTTTCCGTATACGTTTTAACTCTTTTTTTGCTTCTTCAGGTGCTATGGAATGACTGATATCTGTCGGATAGTTTTCCATTTTAAATTTACTATCCGCCGTTAGTTGTCTTTTTAATCCGCTCATAATGTTATAACTTGATGTTACAAGGTATTGTTTTTGTGTTAAATTTTGAAATTTATCTCTGGTGTCTATATGATTAAAATTAGTGATAACTTTGATTATTATTAATTTTGATGATATTACACATTATCACTATATTTGATAATAATATTAAATAAGAGATGAGAAAAATATACGCTATAGTGACCGGTGATCTGGTCAATTCGAGAAATCACAACGCCAAAGTGTGGCTGCCTGTATTGGAGAATTCACTGAAAGAATACGCCACTAATTTTGATATATTTAGAGGAGATAGTTTTCAAGCGGAAGTCGAATTAGAAAAAAGTTTCGAAATATTGTTTTATATTAAAGCTAAAATTAAGAGCATAAGTCAGCTTGATGTGCGGTTTGGATTAGGTTATGGTAGCATTGAGAATTTAGATAAACATATTAAAAATTCTACTGGAGAAGCATTTATAAATTCAGGAGAAGCATTTGATGAATTAAAAAAAGAATTGATAAATATGCAATCCCCTTGGCGGGAGTGGGATATTCCGGTCAATTTAATGTTGCAATTATCAACCGAATTAGCCAATAAGTGGACTGAAAATATGGCTGAAAGCGTAGCCGCAACATTCGAAAACCCGTTAGCAAATCAACAGCAATTAGCTAACATACTACATCGGAAATATCAAAGTCAGGTTAGCACCGAATTGAATAAAGCTAGCTTTATGAAAATCAAGAAAGTAATTGAATATTGTACTCATGAACTATTAAAGCAATGTTGACCGTATTTTTAAAATTATTACTTTGCCATATATTGGGAGACTTTGTTCTGCAACCAAAGTCGTGGGTGGCTCGGCGTAAAGATAGAATAGGATATTTGTTTTTACATGTAGCTATACATATGTCTTTGCTCGTTGTTTTTTTTAGTAACGATTTAGCAAATTGGTGGCGCAACATACTGTTTATTACCTTCGGGCATTTAGCAATAGATAGCTTGAAGATCTGGTGGGAGCGCATGTGGCCTTACAAGCCCGTACTTTTATTTATTGGTGATCAAATTTTGCATATCACGTTATTAATTGCAGTTATTTTACGCGTATATGGTGTTCCAGATCAATGGATACAACTGCTTTTCACGGACAAATCGCTTCTCTATCTAATCGCTTTTCTTTTAGTGACGGCGGTAAGCCCTATTTTCCTACGCGTCTTTTTTAGCAAATGGAATAAGGAAAGCGATTTTTATACGAAGCGAAAAGATACCTTAATGGACGCAGGGATGTTGATAGGCATCATGGAGAGATTAATCATCGTATTGTTTATTCAGGTCGGTTTTCTTTCCGGAATTGGTTTTTTGCTGGCCGCGAAATCCATCTTTCGTTTTGGAGATTTGACCAATGCAAAGGATACTAAATTTACAGAATATATATTAGTAGGTACACTTGCGAGTTTCGTGATAGCAATAACTATCGGTTACGGCTTAAGAATTTGTTTACAATTTGTTTAAATGTCATCAATGAAAAATAAAATAACGTTAATTTCTTTGCTCATTCTTTTGGGGCATTTATCTATCGCTCAGGATCTAGTAAATGACGGGGTAAAGCTTATTGCAAAAAAATACAAAGCTGTAGGCGTAGCATATGCCGTTGTGAAAAAGGGTGAAATTATTAAAACAGGTGCTATCGGCTATAAAAATTTAGAGACCAACGAACCTTTGGATTCGGAAAATTTATTTCGGATCGCATCCATCTCAAAATCATTTACAGCGACTGCGTTAATGCAGCTTGTGGAAAAAGGAAGAATTTCGCTAGACGACGATTTTGGAGATTTAATTGGTTTTCCTGTTCGTAATCCCGCATTTGCCGATAAAGTGATTACGCTGAGGATGATACTTTCGCATACATCGAGTATTAATGACGCGAACGGGTATTTTAACTTAGATGTTATCAATCCGAGTAAGAGTTTGGACTGGAAAAAAAGCTATAATAACTATAGTCCAGGTACACAGTACCAATATTGCAATCTGAATTTTAATATGGCGGGAGCGGTATTAGAACGCCTAACGGGTAAACGCTTTGATCAATATATTAAACAACAAATTTTAAATCCACTAAATCTTGACGCAGGATATTGTGTAGATTCGTTAGACACGGATAAATTTGCCCAGATATATGAATACGATAGTGAGTTAGACCACTTTGCGATACGGTCTGCTGCTTACAATCCGCGTTCTGAGGAAATTAGCAATTACGAATTGGGGTATTCTACACCAGTATTTTCACCTACCGGAGGTATGAAAATATCCGTAACAGATCTTGCAAAGTACATGATTATGCACCTTAATTATGGTAAATACGCTGGTAAACGTATACTACAAAGAAAGAGTGCAAAAACCATGCAAACCAAGGTGGCTAATAAGGAAGGGTATGGACTTGCATTATGCGAAGTGAATAATTTTATAAGAGATAAAAAACTAATAGGACATACAGGGTCGGCTTATGGACTTTACAGTTCGATGTTTTTCAGCCCAGAGGAGAAGTTCGGAATTGTTGTAATTACAAATGGTGCGGTTTTGAAATACGATAACGGGCAGGTCGCAATAACCAAAGAAGTGTCTAATTTTCTGTATAACTCCTTAATTGAAAATCCGCAAGAGCTACCGCTTAAAAAAGGAGGTAAATAATCAGCTCATGCAAGTTTTTTCACCCATCAAAATAAAAAATATCCGGATGTAAATAAAGGTTGACACCGATGTTTGAAAATATTGGCTTATTTTTTGTAAATTACATACAGTTAAACCAGCTTAAATATCATTTGTATGAAATATCCAAGAGTACGTATGAAAAGAATTGCTGTTTGTGTCGTTACGACATTAATGACAACATATGTTCAGGCTCAGGGTCTGAATTTAAATGATGTTAGAAGAGATTTTAACAAGGGGGTGAAAAACGAAGATTTGTGCGAAAAATATCATAAAACACTGGAAAAGGAAGCTGATACCCCCGTGGAAAAAGGATACGAAGCTGCATTTCATATGTTTATGGCTAAACATACTTCTAATCCTATCAAGAAAATGAGCTATTTTAATGGGGGTAAAAAGTTGTTGGAGAAACAGATTACAAATAATCCCAATAATGTAGAACTTCGTTTTATTCGATTGTGCATTCAATATTATGTTCCAGGTTATTTGGGATACAATTCAAATGTTAAAGAAGATAAAATTTTTGTTATGAACAATCTATATAAGATGCCGGATGAAAATACCAAAGACCTCATATATAACTACCTGAAGGGAGCGAAGATGTACAGTGACGACGAGTTAGCACTTTTGGGAAGATAGATTTAATTTTTATTTTTCTCTTTTTCATTGAAGTCCGCTACTTCTATAATTCGTGGTATACTGCTCTTGGGAGCCATGTGTTTAAGGCGTTTAAGTTTCTTGCGGTGTTTTATTGCTCGGAAGGTCCTATTGTTTTTATACAAGTTCCAATTCATCAATAGTACCGAAAATAACACAATCACCAATCCTGCAATCTGCAATGCTGTTACGTTATGGTTCGTGAAGAAGTGAACGAGTATCAGCGCTACGATCGGGTTCACATAAGCATATGTACTTACTTCAGTAGCCGGTCTTACTTGCAGCAACCATATGTATGAGCTGAATGCTAATATGGATCCCATCAACGCAAGATAAGCCATAAACCCCCAACTTTCCAATGGAACTTCATCGGCATTAAATGAGGAGTACTCGCCGTTAATAAGGGCAACCATTGTAAACGCAACGCCTGCGGTCACCATTTGCCACGCCGTCTTTACCATCACATTTAAAGAGGGGTGTCTCTTTTTGGTAATGGGTTTGCTTTTTTGGTTATATTTTGAGAATAAGGATCCGATTGTCCAAGCAATTGTGCCACAGGTGAGAACAGCCATCGCGAGCAAATTTTGAGATTTCTCAGCTTGATCGCCCTGGATGAAAATCTGTTCTGCAAATAGCATTACAACGCCTCCGAAGCCGAATAACAACCCTAAGACGATGGGCAGGCTCGAGAAATTTTCTTTCCACTTTGGTCTGTCAAATATGATAAACCAAATTGCTGTAGCTGCCGAGAGTATGGCCACAATACCGGAGGAAATGTATTGTTCGGCCCAAATGATGGCAGCCATGTCTAAGAATAACAATAGAAAGCCGATAAATACCGCCTGTTTTATATCTGTCCAGTTGATAATCCGATATCCTTTCAATACACAATAACCCATTAACAATGCGCCGGCGATAATAAAGCGTATAGAGCCCAGTACGAAGGGAGGGAAAGAATGTAACGCCTTTTCTATAAAAAAGAACGTAGACCCCCAAACAATGTAAACGACTAGATAGGCAAAAACAATGTTGCCCGTAGATGGATTTTTTTCCTCCATTTTATTCTTTCGTTGGAATGACTAATTTTTGTTCTTCTTTGATGGTCTCCAATACGATGGTCGTACGTGTAGATAATATGCCTTCAATCTTTCCTAGCGTATTACGCATAAGATCTACTAAGCCCGAAGAGTCATTTGTTCGAACTTTTATTAAATATCCATCATCTCCAGCTATGTCATGTACTTCTTGTACTTCAGGCATTTCTGCTAAAAGGTAAGCCACGCCCTGTTCTCCGATGATATCCGACGTCTTGATAAAGATAAAGGATAGCAGATTTTGATCTAACGCATGTGGGTTTATCTTAGCATTATATTGAAGGATAATTTCTTTTTGTTCTAATTTTTTTACGCGTTCTAGTATTGCGGATGGAGCCATACCTAACTCTCTCGCAATATCCGCATTATTTGTGCGTGCATTATTTTGCATAATGCGTAAAATTTGATAATCAATGTGATCCAGATTGTATTCTAATTTTGCCATAGTTCTGCAAATTTAGTTATTTTTAGAATAATATTCAATTATTTTATTGAATAAATGGATATTATTCTTTTGGTTAACTATTTTAGGAAATTTGTCGTGCTAATCAAAGAATGTGTGATACCCTCAGGAAATGAGAAGGAGAGTTGCGTTTTTTTGCGTTTTCGATGCAACAATCGGTCATGAAATAGTATTTATTCCTTGTAATATACACAAAAAACAACTTACTTTAATTAGATTTGTCTATTAAAACCATAAAAAGTGTCGATACAATTATCTTTAGAGAATTTAGCTGAAACCTTATCAGGTGATTTATTTTTTGATGCCAACGATTCAAAACATCAAATGATGCGCTTAGCGTATGCTACAGATGCTTCAGTATATCAGGAATTACCTTTAGCAGTTTCTATCCCGCACCATAAAATGGATTTACAGACGCTGATAAAGTTCGCAGAACTGCATCAGCTCACATTAATTCCACGTACAGCTGGGACGTCCTTAGCTGGGCAGGTTGTGGGCTCAGGAATTATCGTTGACGTTTCTAAGTTTTTTAATAAAATACTAGAGGTCAACATCGAAGATAAATGGATAAGGGTCGAGCCTGGAGTGATACGCGATGATTTGAATGCCTTTTTAAAAACTCACGGATTAATGTTTGGTCCCGAAACTTCGACTGCTAGTAGAGCAATGGTAGGCGGGATGATCGGAAATAATTCCTCTGGCTTACATTCTATAGTCTGGGGGGATACACGTCAAAATTTGGTGTCGGCAAATGTACTTCTTAATGACGGTACTGAAGTCGTTTTTGAAGCGCTCGATGAGATAAATTATTTTAATAAATTAACATTAAAATCAAGAGAAGGAGATATTTACCGTCGTTTAAATGAAATATTAACGGATAAAGAAAATATAGAAACAATAAAGTCGGGATATCCAAAAAAAACATTGACACGTCGGAATACCGGATATGCGTTAGATTTTTTTGTAGATACATCTCAACCATTTAATCTCTGCCATTTATTAGCTGGATCTGAAGGAACCATCGGCATTGTCACTGAAGCAAAATTAAATCTTATACCGTTACCACCAAGTGAAATAGGACTTCTTTGTGTACATTTTGCCGATATGGTAGAATGTATGCACGGGAATATAATCGCCTTGCAACACCAGCCAGAGGCTTCCGAACTGGTGGACAAATATATATTGGATTTTACGGTAGGGCATCCAACTTACCAATATAACCGTTTTTTCATACAAGGGGATCCGCAGGCGTTATTAATTATAGAATTTAGAGGGAACACGTTACACGAAATAGAGCAGAAGGCGACTGCGCTTAAGGAGGACTTGATGAAGAGCGGATTAGGTTATGCTTATTCCTGGGTTACGGGCACACGTGATACAAATTTGGTGTGGGATGTACGAAAAGCAGGATTGGGCTTAATCCGTAATCTTCCCGGTGATAATCAACCGGTCAATTTAATAGAAGATTGTGCGGTGTCACCTGAAGATCTACCTCGGTATGTGGCGGATGTGCAGCTTCTTTTAAAAAAGGAGGGGGTGCGTGCTTCTTATTATGCACATGCCGGAGCAGGGGAATTACATATTGAACCTTTTATCAATTTAAAGACACCCGAAGGAAAACGGATGTTTCGTTCAATTTTAGAACAGACCACAGATTTGGTGCTAAAATATAATGGATCATTAAGTGGTGAACACGGAGATGGTCGTCTTAGAGGTGAATTCATCAGTAAAGTGCTTGGAGATAAGGTGTATGATTTATTAAAAGAAGTAAAAAATATTTTTGATCCAAGCGGAATTTTCAATGCGAATAAAATCGTAAATACTCCTCCCATGGATACTTCTTTGCGTTATGATACTGTAACAGATGGCAGTGCCATAAAAACATATTTTGACTTTACGAAAGACGAAAGCATTCTGCGTTTAGCGGAAAAATGTTCTGGTTCGGGGGATTGTCGTAAATCTGAAATTTCAGGAGGAACAATGTGTCCGTCTTTTATGGCTACACGCGACGAAAAAGATACCACCCGAGCTCGAGCAAATATGCTGCGCCAGTTTTTAACCAATTCGACCAAAGCGAATCGCTTTGATCATGAAGAAATAAAAGAAGTAATGGATTTATGCCTTAGTTGTAAAGGATGTAAAACTGAATGCCCTTCGAGTGTGGACGTAGCAAAAATGAAAGCCGAATTTCTTCAACATTATTATGATGCGAATGGTGCTCCATTTCGGTCCAAGTTGATTGCTAACTTTACGAAGAGCCAGCAGTTAGGGTCTTACGTAGCACCATTATATAACTTTTTTTCACAAAGCGACTTCTTTTCGGGTATCATTAAACGAATTGTCGGGTTTGCACCACAACGATCCTTACCTAAAGTTCATTTTACGACGTTGAAAGATTGGGTAAAAAAACAAGCGCCGATTCTAAAACAGCGTCAGGTATATCTTTTCTGCGATGAATTTACGAATTACAACGATACAGAGATTGGAAAAATTGCTTACAAACTGTTAACAGCCTTGGGGTACCAGGTGCTTGTTCCTCCGCATAAAGAAAGTGGAAGAACGTATCTTTCGAAGGGATTTGTTAAAGAAGCGAAAAAATTGGCCGAAAAGAACGTAGAATTGTTGCAGAACCTCGTTACGGAAGATACACCTCTCTTGGGTATTGAACCCTCCGCAATATTAACTTTCCGCGACGAATATTTAACATTGGTAGGTGAAGATCAACGTCAAGCTGCAGAAAAAATTGCTAAAAATGCATTGATGATCGACGAATTTTTGGTGTCTGAAATGCAAAAGGGATTTATCCACGCGGAACAGTTTACCGCTGAGTCACGTACTATAAAACTTCATGGACATTGTTATCAGAAGGCTTTTCACCTGGTAGGTTATACGGAAAAGCTACTTTCACTACCGATCAATTATAAGGTCGATATTATTCCCTCGGGATGCTGTGGAATGGCCGGTTCATTCGGTTACGAAAAAGAACATTATGAAGTATCCATGAAAGTAGCCGAGCTGGTATTATTACCGGCTGTACGTGAATCAGCTGAGGAGGTATTAATAGCCGCTCCGGGGACATCCTGCCGGCACCAGATCAAAGATGGTGTGAAAAAACAATCTTATCATCCCGTCGAAATATTATATAATGCTTTGTTAAAATAAAAACAATCTTTACATTTAACTGTTTTACAATAAAATTGAAAGATTATGAAAACGATATATTCTATTGTCGGGTTAAGTTTGGTAACGCTAATGTTGGTGAGTTGTAATAATAATTCATCTACTGGCAAGCAAGAGAAGTCTGAACGTACATTGGAAGTATTTACAAACGATGTTAATGCAGCCAAACAGCAGTTTTTCTTAAGATTGGTAGACGAGCAGCAAACAGATTCATCTGTGATTTATAATGCAAAATCGGTTTTTGAGGATGATACAGTCGGTTTAAAGGTTGAAATTTTGAAAGATATCCAAGCCGGTGTAACTTCTGATGGTAAAATTGATGAGAGCAACGGATTCGTAAAAGGATCCATTAAATTATCGTCAATAGGAGTTTACTCTGATAATTTAGTTAAAGCTTTGGGTACCATTTTTAAGTTACCTTCTACCGGGAAAATGACTAACCAGACGATTGATCCGCTAGTTTTTTCGTCAAATAGAGAGTCTGTGGATCTAGCAAAGCAAAGTACATATAGTTTTAAGTTGTTTTTGGATAACTCGGTTGGTACCGAGGCGGAGTTATTTGCAGTGTTAGATACCTACCGTAAGTCGTTTGAGATGTCCGAAAAAGATTCTACATTCAGAACACATATCATTTCAGCATTTGAAGGACAATAGATTAAATTCTACTAATTTATCTAACAGGGTTAGTACTTTTTGTACTAACCCTTATTTTTGTCAGATTCACGGATGATAAAATTTAGCACAAAACTTTTCTTGTTTTCCCTCTGCTTTGCTATGCACTATTGTGTTGTAGGACAGGAGCGTAACTATGAAAGAAAAGCACTGGGGAAAGTTTCAGATTCAAAATTGGGGGAGATTTCTGGAATAATTCCTTCTGTTAACCATCCCGGTCATTTTTGGGTACATAACGATAGCGGAGATGAGGCTATTGTTTATTTAGTAGATACGTTGTGCCATTTAAGATGTCAGTTTAGTCTTGAAAATATTAAAGCTGTAGACATTGAAGATATTGCATGGCTAACGATCGATGATAAGCCGTATATACTGTTGGCTGATATTGGAAATAACAAAAGAGACAGAGAGGTGCTGTCATTTTATCTCTTCGAAGAACCGAATTTTTCAGAAGGTCAAGTCGCTGCTACGGTTGCGAGTTCCGCTATCAGGGAAATAAAAATTAGGTATGCTGATAAAAGAAGAGATGCAGAAGCTGTATTTGTCGATCCTGCGGATAATCAAGTTTATATAATATCTAAGCGCGATCTACATGTAAATGTATTTAATTTTAGAATTCCCCTGTCTACAGATCTTTTAACACTAGATGTGAAGTTGACATTGCCCTTTACATTCGTTACCGCGGCTGATATATCACGCGATGGTCATCAAGTATTAATCAAGACATTGACCCACATTTATCAATGGGATAGAGATTCGAATAGTAGTATTATTGAGGCATTAAAGGTTTCTCCCGTTGTTATTCCTTATCAAGTAGAGCCTCAAGGAGAGGCGATCGCGTTCGACCCGAATAATGCCGATTTTTATACAATAAGTGAACGTCCTTTAGGATTGGATTCTTACCTTTATAGGTACAAAATGAAATGAAAATGAAACCATCACGATTTGTATAATCATGATAGCTTCATCACCTTTAAAAAATAATTTATATACGGATGAAAAATGTTACGTTATTAATTTTATTTATTGCTGGTCTGAGTACGAATGTATTTTCAGCCAAAGTAGATACCGTGGAAGTGCATTCTGCCGCTATGCGTAAAAATATTAAAACCGTAATCATCCGGCCTGAGGTAAATAGCGGCCCAGCTCCAACACTTTATCTATTACACGGATATTCGGGAAACTACTCGAATTGGGTGAATAATGCCCCCTATATAAAAAAATTAGTTGATTTTTACGGCTATAATGTAGTGTGTCCGGATGGCGGTTTCAACAGTTGGTATTGGGACATTGACGGAGATAACAATTATCAATATGAAACGTTTATAAGCAAAGAACTTGTCGAATTTGTGGAAAAAAATTATTCAGTGCGTGCCGGCCGGGAGGCGCGTGCAATTACCGGATTAAGTATGGGGGGCCACGGTGCATTGTACTTAGCAATTCGTCACCAAGATGTTTTTGGCGCGGCGGGAAGTACAGCAGGTGGTATTGATATTAGACCATTTCCTAATAATTGGGATATGGCGGATAGGCTGGGTACTTATGCTAATAATAGAGAAGCTTGGGATAAACACACCGTAATTGAGCTGATCCATCTTATTCAGCCGGGGAATTTACAGCTTATAATTGATTGCGGTACGGGCGACTTTTTTTATGATGTTAATGTGAAATTTCACGAGCAACTTACCTATATGAATATCCCGCACACTTTTATATCAATGCCCGGGAAGCATAATTTTGATTATTGGGCAAAATCCATTCAAGTACAAATGGCATATTTTGATGATTTTTTTCGCAGTTAGTTATTTTTAACACTCTAGTACAAATTTGATATTCATGCCTTATTTCCTTATCATACTCGCTAGTTTATTCTCTTCCGTTTCATTAATTGCACAAGACAAAACAACCATTAGTGGTTATGTCAGGGATGCTGCTTCGGGCGAGGTATTAATAGGCGCCGTCGTTCAAATAAAAGATACGCAAAACGCGACAAGCACGAATAGCTATGGTTATTATGCCTTGCAGATCTCAGATCCTAATACCGAATTAATCGTCTCTTTTGTAGGGTATCAATTTTTGGAGCAAACCATTAACGCATCTGAGAATAAGCGTTATAATTTTGAACTCATTTCGTCGGATAATCAGCTAGAAGAAGTTGTCGTTTCCGTGAAAAAGCAAAATGATAATGTCACAAAAGCGCAGATGGGCGCATTTAATTTCACGATGGAAGAAGTGAAGAATATTCCCGTCGTATTTGGTGAAAGAGATATCTTAAAGACTATTCAACTCCTTCCGGGAATTGGAAAGGGTGGAGAAGGTTCTTCCAATTTTTATGTTAGAGGGGGTGGAGCCGATCAAAATTTAATCTTATTGGATGAAGCGACTGTATATAATGCTGCGCATCTATTGGGTTTCTTTTCGACATTTAATTCGGACGCGATTAAAGATGTAGAATTATATAAAGGGGGCATCCCAGCACAATACGGCGGGCGTATATCATCTGTGATGGACATAAATATGGTCGACGGTAATAATAAAAAATTTGCCGCCGAGGGAGGTTTAGGACTTATTGCCTCTCGGTTGAAACTGGAAGGTCCTATTGTAAGAGACAAAGGATCATTCATGGTTAGCGGGAGACGCACCTATGCCGACCTCTTTCTGAAGCTATCCAACGATGAGACGGTAAACCAGAGTAAACTCTACTTTTACGATCTAAATGCAAAAGTAAATTACAGGTTTAATGATAAAAATACGCTGTACGCTTCAGGGTATTTTGGGAAAGATGATTTAGGATATGGAGACTTGTTTAGCTTTGACTGGGGAAATGCCACTGCCACAGTGCGCTGGAATCATATTTTTAATGAAAAATTATTCAGCAATACCTCGTTGATCTACAGTGATTTTACGTACAATGTAAATGTATCGAATGATGAAAGTGACTTTACCATCGCTTCCAAAATTGAAAACTTTAACCTAAAGGAAGATCTATCGTATTACGCAGACAATAAAAACACCCTTCGTTTTGGTTTAAATTTATTGCGTCAGAAAATTTCACCCGCTAGCCTAAGTGCTAGGGGGGAGTCTGCTGTGAATTCGATAGATATTGAAAGTAGAAGTGGCGTAGAAGCTGCGGCTTATATTTCTCACGAATGGAAACCGTCAAGCTGGCTTTCTATGATATACGGATTGCGTGCGACCGACTTCATGGTGCAGGGGCCGGGTACGTTTTACAATTATGATGAGGAGGGTGACCCAGTGGGAGAACAGTCGTTTGACGGAGGCGTTATAAAACATTATTTTAATCTAGAACCGCGATTATCACTATCAGCTATTCTCAGCCAGGAACATAGTGTTAAAGCATCTTATAATAGAATCGTACAAAACCTGCACCAATTAACCAATACAACTTCCTCTTTGCCCACCGACCAATATGTAGTGAGCAGTATTAACATTAAACCGCAATATGCCGATCAGGCCGCATTAGGCTACTTCCGAAATTTCAATAATAACGCTTACGAGTTTTCTATGGAAGCTTACTATAAATATATGGGCAATCAGATTGATTTTCGAAATGGTGCGGATTTGCAGGCCAATATATATCTGGAAGGCGAATTACTTTACGGTATTGGCCGGTCATATGGGTTAGAATGGTATTTACGTAAATCAAAAGGTAAACTGAACGGTTGGATAAGTTACACGTTAGCAAAAAGCGAAAGGCAATTCGAACAGATCAATGATGGAGAGTGGTTTAATGCGAGACAAGATCGCACACATGATATTTCCATAGTGGGTATGTACGAACTTTCTAAAAAATGGTCTTTGGGCGCTACATTCTTGTACTATACCGGAAATGCAATCACTTTTCCTAGCGGAAAATATCAAGTGGACGGGCGTACATTGTTTTATTATACCGAGCGTAATGGATACCGCATGCCTGATTACCATCGATTAGATTTATCGGCTACCTACGAGCCGCGAAAAGAAAATAAACGTTTTCATTCGAGTTGGTCGTTTGGACTATATAATGCCTACAATCGAAGGAATGCCTACATCATAGATTTTAGAGAAAATGAACAAAATGCGAATGTTACCGAGGCTTACAAAGTTGCCCTTTTTGGTATAATCCCGTCGGTAACTTGGAATTTTAAATTTTAGGAAATGAGAAGATATATTTATTTGTTTATAAACGTGTGTATTGCATCAATAACCTTTTCGTGTGAAGAAATTATTGAGGTAAACTTAAATGAGGGCGATCCTAAGTATGTTATAGAAGCCGATTTAACGTCTTTATCTTCCGATCAGGTTATCCGAGTGACGCAAACGGTACCTTTCAATGCAGATGTTCCGAGCAAGCCTATTGAAAATGCCCGAGTTGATGTTTCAAATTCAAAAGGGGAGGTTTTTAATTTTGCGCATCAGGGCCAAGGATATTACGTTGTTGAAAACTTAAAACCCCGAGAGAATGTCGTCTATAATCTATCCGTTAATATTGATAACGAACTGTTTGAAGCTACGTCTAAATTAGAAGATTTCGTGCCAATCGATTCTATGGGCGTGATTGAAGAACGTGTTTTTAACGAATCCTATTATTTTGTATTATTTAAATTTAATGATCCTGTAGATACCCCCAATTACTATCGGTACTCCACCTCTGTAAACGGAAGTCCTTTTAAATTTTCTTCGGCGTTTAGCGATAAATTTAATGACGGATTATATGTTACGCACCAAATAGCCAACAGTGATAATTCGCTGGCAATGGGAGATTCTGTAGTCGTAAGAAGACAATGCGTAAGCAAAGATGTATACAATTACTGGAATGAGATTCAGTTCGCTAACCCCGGTAATGCGGCACCCTCAAATCCAAAATCAAATATTTCCAATGGTGCCTTTGGCTATTTTAGTGTCACCGCGGCCAAGGAGTACGGGATACGTATTGAAGTGTTATAAGGTTTTAAACGTATAACCTTGCTTTAAAAAGTGTTCAATGGCCTTAGGAAGGGCATATTGCACACGGGATATTGCTTTAATATTATCGTGAAAAACGATTATAGAACCATTCTGAGTGTATTTCAATACGTTTTTCAGACAGTTTTGAGGTGACAGACCCACATCAAAATCCCCACTAAGTACATCCCAGTAGATCATCTCAAATTGGTTTTTTAGTAAAGCTATCTGCGATTTTTTCGCTCTTGCGTAAGGAGGTCGAAATAAATAAGATTTCGTCAAGCGGTGGCACTTCATAACATTCATGATATAGGCCTCATCGCTATGGTTCCAACCTTTCAAATGGTTATACGTGTGATTTCCCACCTGGTGCCCATTTTTAACTATTCTTTCAAAAATTTCAGGATTCTTTTCAATATTCTCGCCCACGCAGAAAAACGTAGCCTTTACATTAAAATCACGTAAGGTGTCTAGTATCCAAGGGGTGATCTCTGGAATGGGACCGTCGTCGAATGTCAAATATAAATTTTTCTCATTCCTTGATCTATTCCATGTGACATTAGGATAGTACCATCTTAGAAAAATAGGAGCATTGACAAAATACATGTTGTAATATTAGAAATAAAATTGCAAATTTAAGTAAAGAATTGAAATTTAAGCGCGTGCTTATAGCCCTAACTAATTACTTAAAATGTACTTATGAAGGAATTTTTTCGGTATTTTGGCCTCACCCAAGCGGAACAACGTGGCTTTTTTGTTTTCATGATATCAATTGTGATTATTGTATTCTTTCCATTTACGTATAGTGTTATTCGGAAGAATGATATTCCCGAATCCTCAATCGCATACTTTCAGGATGAAAATAAAGAAAATAAGGAAGTGAGGGATACGCCTGTTGAAGAGGTTTATTCTGCTCCATTATCTACCCGGACATCGGACGAACAAATTACATATTTTGATTTCGATCCGAATGCACTTTCGATAGAAGAGTGGCAAAAGTTAGGCTTTTCCGACAAGCAAATCTCAGTTATCAAAAATTATGAATCCAAAGGAGGACGATTTTATGTGAAGGAGGATTTGGCAAAGATATACTCGATATCTGATCGCGATTATAGACGTATAGAACCGTATATTAAAATTCAGAAAAAAGAGAGAAATAAATTTGAATATGTTGCTACAAATCGTGCAAAATCGGATAGTTTAATCTCTGCCGCCCCTTTAAGGATCGAAATAAACCAAGCGGATACCAGTGAGCTCAAAAAGTTGAAAGGGATAGGACCGGTCTTATCTGCTCGCATCGTAAAATACCGAAACGCTTTAGGAGGATTTTGTTGCATCGCACAAATTGGAGAAGTATATGGTATCACGACCGAGCTTTATGAAGAGATGGTAGATAAAATATTTCTCGAATCCCCTGCGCTACAAAAGCTAAATGTCAATCAAACAACAAAAAGCGATTTAGTAAGACACCCGTATATTTCAAACAAGGAAGCTGATCTGATTGTTAGCTATCGAGAACAGCACGGGGATTATCAAGGGGTTGATGATTTAAAAGAAATACCTGTTTTAAATGAAAATTTTTTCCGTAAAATTGAGCCATATTTACAATTCTAAAATATAATATGCTAGAAAAAGAACTTAAAGATGTCATCCGCGATATCCCGGATTTCCCTCAACCAGGTATAGTTTTTAAAGATATCACACCAATTTTGAAAGATCAAAGGCTGTGCAAGGAGATCGTGTTTGAATTCGCAAGACGTCTGGAAGGTATTAAAATAGACGTAATAGCAGGAATTGAAAGCAGGGGTTTTTTATTTGGGATGATGTTGGCTAACCATTTGGACATACCATTTGTACCCATACGTAAACAAGGAAAACTCCCTTATAAGACCATCTCAGAATCGTATAAATTGGAATACGGTCAGGCTACGATTGAAATTCATGAAGATGCATTTGAGAAAGGACAAAATATTCTGATCCACGACGACCTGTTAGCTACCGGGGGCACAGTTGTGGCTGCATCGAAACTTATTGAAAAGTTGGACGGGAAGATCGTAGGATACTCTTTTGTGATCAGTTTGGATTTTTTGCAAAGTCACGGCCGCTTGACGCGTTTCAGTGATCGTATTATTTCACTGGTTCATTATTCGTAAAGGGAATTAGATTAAAATTTTTTCCGTTATAATAGACAAATTTATTTAAGTTTAACAACAAATAAAAACATAAAACAAAGTATATGGAATGGTTATTGGATCCTCAGGTGTGGATTTCTTTTTTGACACTTACGGTTTTAGAAATCGTATTAGGTATAGATAATATTGTATTTATATCGATTCAAAGTGCTAAATTACCCTTAGAACAGCAGAAGAAAGCGCGTCAATTAGGTTTAATTCTAGCGCTTGTAATGCGCGTTGGATTGTTGTTCTCCATCAAGTGGGTAATGGGGCTTACTGCACCATTGGTTAATTTTGCGGAACTTTTTAGTATTACCAATGAAAAGATTGTCCCATATTTAGTGTTATCGGGTAGAGATTTGATTTTGTTTATCGGTGGTTTATTTTTAATTTACAAATCCACGACCGAAATTCATCATAAAGTGGAAGGTCACGTAGAGATAGCAAACAGTAAAAGTAAGCCAATCACGTTCACCAATGTTATCATCCAGATTCTGATTCTTGATATTGTGTTCTCCTTAGACTCTGTAATAACAGCGGTAGGTATGGTCGATCAAATAGGTGTAATGATTGCTGCTGTTATTGTCGCAGTAATAGTTATGTTAATCTCTGCAGAGTCTATTAGTAGGTTTGTAAATGATTATCCATCGGTCAAAATGTTAGCATTAGCTTTCCTATTGTTAATCGGGGTATCATTAACTGCAGAAGCATTCGATCAGCATATTCCTAAAGGATACATTTATTTTGCAATGGCATTTTCCGTGTTAGTAGAGTACTTAAATATTAGATCGGAGAAAAAAGCTTTAAAGAAGCTTGAAAAGCAAGATTAATAAAAAAGATCGGTTCAGAGAACCGATCTTTTTTATTAAAATTTTCCTTCTATCTTGTAATAATTTTCTCCCACAGCTTTTACGGACTGATTCTTTTCAACCGTGTAACTATCGTTTTTTCGGTATTCCAAAAACTCCGTCGTGTTATAAAGTGAATTTTTTACCTTTCTTTCGATAACGATAGCATTTGCTTTTCCATTTTCATATTGTATTTGAATACAGGAAAGGTCGAGATCAGGGTTCGTAACCGTATAGGTAACCAAGTGGTTTATACTATCAACATCCACATAGCCATCGTAAGCAGGCTTATTGATATCTATTGTTACGAAACTTGATAGTTCCGTCTCCCAGTTTTCAATTTTAATCTGCTTCACTTCAGAGATGCTGTCTTTTCTAACTGTTTTGGTAATTGTAGGATTTGTTGCTGCTAATCTTTTAATTTCAGACTGAAAAAAGGAAGGGAGGTCAAATAATTTAACCTGATCCTTTGTTGCAGTATCAGTAGACACACAAGAAAACAAAGCGGAGGAAAGAGCTAACGTTATTATTGTTCTAAACACGCTATATTTATGACGTTTATACCAAAACATTTCCGTTCATTTCAGTTGGAATTTGCAAGTTCAGTAACCGCAAAACCGTCGGTGCTATATCGCCCAACTTACCGTCTGCGATAGCATGGTAATTTTTATCTATTAAAATACAGGGTACCAAATTCGTAGTGTGTGCGGTGTTAACCGATCCATCGTTATTGACCATAAATTCAGAATTTCCATGATCAGCCAGGATGATAAACGAATATCCGTTAGCTAATCCCGTATCTACAACTTTTTGGGTGCATTTGTCAACCGTTTCAACAGCCTTTACCACAGCATCAAATACACCAGTGTGGCCTACCATATCGGGATTTGCAAAATTAAGACAGATAAAATCCGGTTTATTGGTTTCCATATCATTACAGATGGCTTCCGCGATGCCATACGCACTCATTTCTGGTTGCAAATCGTATGTTGCTACCTTCGGAGAAGGAATTAATAAGCGTCGCTCACCGTTGAATTCATCTTCGCGTCCTCCTGAGAAAAAGAACGTTACGTGTGGATATTTTTCGGTTTCGGCAATGCGAACCTGTGTTTTTCCTTGACTAGTAAGCGCCTCTCCTAACGTATTTGTTAGATTATCTTTTTGAAATACCACATTCACGTTCTTGAAGGTGTCGTCGTAAGAAGTCATGGTCACATAATACAAGTTTAATGGTTGCATCTCATATGCTGGAAATGCTTCTTGCGTTAACGCGATAGTGATTTCGCGGCCTCTATCTGTCCGAAAATTATAACAAAATACAACATCTCCATCTTCAATTGTAGCAAGAGGAGAGCCGTTAGCATCTACCATTACAATGGGCTGGATGAACTCATCCGTAATATTTGCATCATACGAATCTTGAATTGAAGCAATTAAATCTGTAGAGCGTATCCCAATTCCTTTTGTTAATAAATCGTAGGCTTGTTTTACCCGCTCCCATCGGTTGTCGCGATCCATGGCGTAATAACGGCCGATTGCAGAAGCAATTGTTCCGGTAGAGTGCGCCAAGTGATTCTGAAGACTCCTTACATAATCAATACCACCATTTGGATCTGTATCACGCCCATCCAAAAAAGAGTGAATAAAGACGTCGTCATTTGTTAAGCCAGCTTGCTGAGCGGCGTCACATAGCGCTTTTAAGTGTTCGATATGTGCATGAACACCACCATCCGATAAAAGTCCGATAAAATGAACTTTTTTCGCGTTATCTCTCGCGTATTGAAATGCATTTTGGATAACCTGATGTGTCATGAATTGCCCCTCCTGTGCGGCCTTATTGACGCGACCCAACTCCTGGTAAACAACCCGACCGGCACCCAAGTTCATATGTCCTACTTCGGAATTCCCCATCTGACCCTCGGGGAGTCCTACGGCTTCACCTGAAGCTTCAAGTCTTGAATTTGGATATGTTGATAATAAATAATCTAAATAAGGAGTATCTGCAGCGATTACTGCGTTTGAATTATCTTCTTTTCCATAACCTAATCCATCCAGGATAAGTAATGCAACTTTTTTTTGATTTAAATTGTCCACACACAAATTTAGATAAAATGCTTTGCATTCACGAACACCCAATAGAAAAAGGCACAAATTCGTCATCTCTTTCTATATACAATCGGTTTCTTGCCCCCGAGTAACTGTGGCATGATTTTTAACTTTATATAGCAAGATAGTTTTCGCACGACTATTAAACAATTAGATATATAGTAATGGGCTTGCTGAAAGTGTTTATATTCATCGTGGTTATAACCCTACAATCATTTGTCGTGGGCGATATTCATGTGGATATCTATAACGGTTTAAAAAACAACAATAGCAAAGCCCTGTCCCAACATTTTGCGACTACTTTAAGTTTATCCATAAATAAAGAAGAAAGTGTGTATTCTAAATTTCAGGCCGAATTATTGTTAAGTGATTTCTTTAGAATGAATAAAACAGTAGAATTAAAACAAGTGCAAAAGGTAAGCGGAAATTCGATTAGTAAACATTTGATTTACAATTTAAAAACCGCTAAAAAATCTTACCGCGTCTTTGTGAAGTTGATCGATAATAGAGGGGAATTTAATATTTCAGAATTGCGAATAGAATGAGTTGTTGATAATTTGTAAGCAATAATTTTTAGAATAAAATATATTTTATTCATCTTAGCCTAATATTTTATAGTTTGGAATGAATCAAGATGTTAAAGAGAAATTAATTGAGTTTGTGAAACTTGCTCTAATAGAGGACGTTGGCGAAGGTGATCATACCTCCATGTCTACTATTGGTAAAGGTAAACATGGAGAAGCAAAACTTCTGGTGAAAGAAGATGGGTTAATTGCTGGTGTCGATGTGGCTTTGGAAATATTTAATCAAATCGATTCCGCTCTACAAGTAGAGGTACTTATTAAAGATGGTTCTCGTGTGGTGTATGGCGATATTATATTAGTCGTAAGAGGAAGTATACATAGTATTTTAAAGGCTGAAAGATTAGTGTTAAATGTGATGCAACGGATGTCGGGCATTGCAACACGTACTGCTACTTATGTCGATTTACTGAAGGAAACCAATACGAAGGTTTTGGATACCCGTAAAACTACACCACTTCTACGTTTTCTAGAAAAGCAAGCAGTAAAAATCGGTGGAGGGGAAAATCACCGTTTTGGTCTATATGATATGATACTTATTAAAGATAATCACGTAGATTATGCGGGCGGTATTTCTAATGCGATTCAGAATGCAACAAGTTATAAAAAAGAGTTTGGAGTAGATATACCAATCGAGGTAGAGGTTCGGAGTTTTGAAGAATTGAACCAGGTTTTGGCATGTGAAGGGGTAGAAAGGGTCATGTTTGATAATTTTACACCCGTGGATGTAAAAAAGGCGGTAGAATTAGTTGACGGAAGGTTGATAACAGAGGCATCTGGCGGTATTACGTTAGATACCATTGGAGAGTATGCCTTAGCCGGAGTAGACTACATATCTGTGGGCGCATTAACGCATTCAGTAAAAAGCATGGACCTAAGTCTAAAGGCCAAACTAATATAACACAAGAGAACGATTAATGATTTCTATTTATTTAGTAGGTATTGTCATATTAGCTTATTTGTTTGGGTCGATACCTACCGCAGTGTGGTTTGGTCAGGCATTTTATAATGTCGATGTTCGAGAGTATGGCAGTGGAAATGCAGGTGCCACCAATACCTTTAGGGTGTTAGGACCCAAAGCAGGTGCCATTGTTATGTTTGTAGATATTTTTAAAGGTTGGACAGCGACTAATTTACCCTATCTTTTAGATAGCTCTATCGTGGGAAATCATAATTCACCGCATTTTGTGAATTTTCAGCTGGCCCTCGGCGTAATAGCCGTTTTAGGACATTTGTTTCCCATATTTGCCGGTTTTAGAGGAGGGAAGGGAGTAGCGACTTTATTTGGAATGGTACTAGCTATTCATGCACCGGCCGCGCTGTGTTGTGTTTCAGTTTTTATTATTTGTTTGCTCGTTACACATTATGTCTCGTTGAGTTCCATATTGGCAGGGTTTACTTTCCCTATAAGTGTCGCATTTATCTTTAAAACCACCGTCCCTTCCGTAATGTTATATGGGATAGCCATTTGTGCATTAATTCTTATCACGCATCAAAAGAATATTGAACGCCTGCTGAAAGGGCATGAATCCAAAATATATTTATTTAAAAAAAAGAATCCTAAATAATCTGTTTGGGCATTAGAATTGCATATTGTATGCAAAGAGTGATTAATGTAACAATGTATATTATGAAAAGAATATTTAACTACACGGCCATGTTTCTGATTGGAGGGATATTGGCAAGTTGTGCTACTTCGGCGGTCACGGGAAGAAAATACCTCAGCTTGGTGAATGAATCCCAGTTGAATGACCAAGCAGCTTTGGCTTACAAGGAGTTTCTATCATCGTCTGAAACCAAAGTTATCACGGGTACCTCCAATGCCACCATGGTGAAGCGGGTAGGAAATAGTATTGCCTCCGCTACTAACCGATTTTTGCAAGAAAGAGGTGTTGCCGACCAATATGATTTTAACTGGGAATTTAATTTAGTACAGAGTGATGAGGTAAATGCCTGGTGTATGCCCGGAGGGAAAGTAGCCGTATATAGCGGCATCATCCCTATTACAGGTAATGAGGCAGGCTTGGCTACCGTAATGGGGCATGAGATCGCCCATGCTATTGAAAAGCACTCGGTAGCACAAGCTTCAAACCAAATTGCACTGCAGCTGGGAGCGCAGGTACTCGGTGCTGCGTCTTCTACAACTAATAATCGTGCTGTATCCGCTATCAATCAGTTATATGGTATCGGAGCTCCTCTAGGTATGCTGAAGTTTTCTAGAAACGATGAGCTGGCGGCTGATAAAGCAGGCTTGATCATTATGGCAATGGCAGGATATGATCCAAATGAAGCAGTGAAATTTTGGGAAAGAATGTCTTCGGCTAAATCTGGACAAGCGCCAGCCGAGTTCTTGAGTACACACCCGAGCGATGTAAGACGTATTTCTCAGCTTCAAAGCTATATTCCGGAAGCAATGAAGTACTATAAAAAATAACGGTAAAAAAAGATAAAAAGAGATAGATTCGTCTATCTCTTTTTTGTTATTTTCCTATCATAATTTATTAGATATCCGTCGGTGTATTTGGGTTTTCCGTAGGCGGCGGCGTGTCACTATGATCGTTATCCTTAGGGGTGTCTGATCGTTCTACTGTAATTGTACACTCCGTCAACAAAGCTGCTAATGCGCCTATTGCAGCAAAAACGGGTAATAATACTACTCCCACAACTCCTATAGTTACCGGGAAACTCAGTATTTCTTTGCCTGCTTTGTCAGAAATTATAATTTTTCGGACATTACCCTCTGCAATGATTTCTTTTATCTTTTTGAGTAGATTCTCACCGTTGACGTTAAAAGATTCTTTGAATGACATAATTATTCTCTTTTATACTGTTAATACTCTTTTTATAAAGTTCGTTAATTTTTATCAAAAAGTACCAAATACACGCGTTATTTTAACGTTATATTATCAGCAACCCATACACCCGAACTAAAACAAGCCTGCAGCAAATAACCTCCTGTGGGCGCCTCCCAATCCAGCATTTCCCCAACACAAAAAATATCCGGATATTTTTTGAGTGCCAATGAATCAGATAATTCCTCAAATGAAACTCCCCCCGCTGTAGAGATCACTTCATCAATAGGTCGTAACGAGGTGATCTCCACCGGAAAGTTTTTAATAGCATACGCTAATCTGCGCGGATCAATGTACGTCTCTTTGTCTAAAAATTTTAACAATTGAATAGCAGCTTGAGATAGTTTTAATCTGTTTTTAAGGATGTATGTCACATTCGTGCTATTTCCCAACTCCTTCTCGATGGTATCTTCTGTGTAACTAGGTTTTAAATCTAAGTACAGCATGATTGGAAAAGACTGCATACGAATGAAACGATTGAGGTAGTATACCGGGGCGCCTTCAATGCCATACGATGTAAATACTATCTCACCCGTTTTTCTATGTTCTGCAAATTTTAAGTGAATATTTTTTAACACCTGGCCGGCTAGTGATGAAAAATCACTTTTCGTATTAAAACCCGAGTTCGCTGGCTGAAGTGTGTTAATTTGAACGTCCTTTTCCAGAAATAGATCTACCCATCTGGCATCCGAACCTGTTTTTGACCAAGAACCGCCACCCAAAGCCAAAATTAGTTTTTGATAAGGGATGCGTAGCAATGCGCCCTGATAGGAGAGGGTAACCGACTCTTCATCAAAATCAATCATGCGATGTGCATAATGAATCTTTACCCCGGAATCGGCTAATCTCGAGAGTATAGCTTGTAATACCTGTATGGGCTTTATTCCTTTAGCAGGAAATATTTTTCCAGAACTTCCTACGAATGTAGGAATTCCAAGATTGTTTAGCCATGTTATAGTTGCTTGGTTGTCAAAATATTGTACGATTTTTTGAATTTCAATCTTATCATACCGTTGAATAAAGGTGTCAATATCTTCACTGTGTGTAAGGTTAAAACCACCATGACCAGCCACTAAAAATTTGCGTGCCGCTGCTTTATTCTGTTCATACACATGCACGTCAAATCCATTCATAGCAAGCCGTTGTGCAGCTATTAATCCGGCAGCTCCCGCTCCAATTATAACGACAGGTGGTTTCGACATCCGACAAAAATAGACAATTCTTTTATGACCGCCCCCAGTATCTGCTTCCTATTTTATTTATGTCGGTAATATCCATGTTCGAAGAGCACAAGCCCATATCATGTTATCAACGCGTAAAATTGGTTATAGGTTACGTAACTACGAAGGGATTTCTCTCTATGACTGAAAATGATGTGAATTAGGCTTCGACAGATCCTTTTGTAAACATTTTTACTGGTTTCTAAAACATATGTTTCATGTTTTCCGAATTATGTCTTCCTACCTTTACTGCTGTACGATGTCGCATATAAGCGATACCCGTATTAATTATAAACTTTTGCTATAAACCTTAATGAAAATTTGCAGATGATATTTAAGCGTTTAATATGGACCTTTGTTCTTCTATGGAGCACAGTGGGTGTGTATAGTCAGCACATCCCATCTTTTGTTCACGACGTAGCATCCTTAGGCGATTTCACGCTGGTTAGCGCCGGAATCCCCATTCCTATTACTTATGACGTTAATGATCATAAGGGCGTAGTTAGAGCGATCCACAGCCTTAAAGAAGATTTTAAACGGGTAACGGCCAATTATCCTTCGGAGGCGGCTCATAAATGTCAAATTATCATCGGAACAGTCGGAAACTCTGCAGTAATTGATAAACTCATCACCGAAAAGAAAATAGCAGGGGATCAATTACAAGGGAAAAATGAAAAATTTATTATTCAACTTGTTGTAAACCCAACTCCCGGAGTTGATTCCGCCTTGATCATTGCAGGCAGCGATAAACGTGGGACTATATTCGGTATCTACGAGTTGTCGGCACAAATCGGTGTATCCCCCTGGTACTATTGGGCAGATGTGCCTGTTGAAAAGCGGACCGAACTGTACGCTAGGCTAGGTGTCTATACACAGGGCGAACCCGCTGTACGCTACCGTGGAATTTTCCTAAACGACGAGGCGCCTGCGCTTAGTGGTTGGGCACGGGCTACCTTTGGAGGATACAACCAAGAGTTCTACGAAAAGGTATTCGAACTCCTGCTGCGGCTAAAAGCCAATTTTTTATGGCCCGCGATGTGGGGAAATGCGTTTTACGACGATGATCCGCGTAATGGCGAACTGGCAGACGAAATGGGGATTGTGATGAGTACCTCCCATCATGAACCTATGGGGCGTGCGCAGCAAGAGTGGAAGAGGTATGGAAATGGCGGTGCTTGGGACTACAGTAAAAACGAAAAAGGGTTGCAAGAATTTTGGCGAGGAGGTATGCAACGCACCAAAAACTGGGAAAGCCTGATCACCATTGCCATGCGGGGAGATGGAGACGAGCCGATGAGTGAAGACCAGAATATGGGTCTGCTGGAGAAAATTGTAAAAGACCAACGGAAGATAATCGAAGAAGTAACAGGTAAAAAGGCAGAACACACACCGCAAGTATGGGCTTTATATAAGGAAGTACAAGATTATTATGATGCTGGAATGCGCGTGCCCGATGATGTAACCTTGCTCTTCTGCGATGATAACTGGGGTAATGTACGAAAACTGCCAGATTTAAATGGGAAAAAGCGGAAGGGCGGATACGGCATGTATTATCACTTTGATTACGTTGGAGCCCCGCGTAACACGAAGTGGTTAAACGTCAGTCAGGTACAGCGGGTATGGGAACAGATGAATTTAACCTATCAGCATGGAGTAGATCGCATATGGGTGGTCAATGTGGGTGATTTAAAACCTATGGAGTATCCGATTTCGTTTTTTCTGGATATGGCGTGGAATCCGAATCAATTTAATGCCATCAATTTATTGGCACATACGGAAACGTGGTGTGCACAACAGTTTGGGGAGGCATATGCGCAAGAAGCCGCACATCTTATCGATACCTATACAAAGTATAATCACCGTGTTACACCGGAACTGCTAAACCATAGCACATTTAGCCTAACAAACTATAAGGAATTCGAAACCGTAGTAAACGACTATCGCGATCTACTCGTTCGTGCAATGCGCCTCTATAATCTAATGCCGGCCCACTTGAAGGATTCTTTTGACCAATTGGTGTTATTTCCCATCAATGGTATGTCAAATCTATATGACATGTATTATGCCAAGGCACAAAACGAATATTACGCTTCCATGAAGGATAGTCAGGCGAATTTTTGGGCAGATAAGGTAAAAGAAGGTTTTGTACGCGATTCGTTGCTCACACAGCATTTTAATACCATCGTAGATGGAAAATGGAAACACATGATGGATCAGGTAAGAATCGGATATACGAGTTGGAACAATCCCCCTAAAGCTATTATGCCAGGCGTAACGTATGTCGAATCCAGTGCCGCCGCGGACGATGTAAACGTATTTCTGGAAAAAGATGGTTATGTATCTATAGAGGTGATGAACTATGCAAATGCCAGCAATTCACAAGATGTGAAATGGACGGAGATCCCTAATTTAGGTAAGACCCAATCCGCGTTAACAACCATGCCGGTAACCGCACCGCTCACGGAAGAGGTCTATATTGAGTACAAGGTATCGGTCGAAACACCTGGAAAGGGAAAGCTTATTTTGCTCGTCTCGCCCACCTTAAATTTTAATGGCAATAAGGGATTACGCTATGCCGTTTCTATCAACGATGGTGTTGAGCAGGTTGTTAATCTCAACGGACATTATAAAGGAGAGCTGGGTGCTTGGCAAGCCAATCGTATTATAGCAAGTACAACAGATCATGAATTCAAATCGACGGGTGAATATCGTATCCGCATACGTCCGTTGGAGCATGGTATTGTGATACAAAAAGTGATCCTCGATCTGGGGGGATTAAAGCCTTCCTATCTAGGGCCACCACAAAGTGCACATAGATAGTAGAATAGGTGCCAGACAATTTAATAATTCGTATAGAAGTTACTTAATGATATCATGAACGCTGAAAAGAAATTAACCAATGAATCCAAAGGGTTCTATAAACTTTCGCAAGTGCAACGCATCGGATTCGGTTCGGGCGATTTGGCTCAAAACCTGATTTACCAAACGGTCTCGATGTACCTGCTTATTTTTTATACCAATGTATTTGGGATATCTGCAGCATCGGCAGGAGTTATGTTTTTAGTGGTACGGATAGTAGATGTCATCTGGGATCCCATAGTAGGCACATTCGTCGACAAGCGTAATCCCAAAATGGGTAAATATCGTTCTTACCTTATTTTAGGAGGTATACCGCTTACCGGTTTTGCTATTCTCTGTTTTTGGAATGGCTTTTCGGGTTCCTTGTTTTACGCGTATAGTACGTACGTAGGTCTTTCTATGCTGTACACGTTGATCAATGTTCCTTATGGCGCATTGAACGCTTCATTGACACGTGATACAGATGAAATTACCAAGTTAACAGCGGTCAGGATGTTTATGGCAAACCTTGGCGGGTTGGCTGTTGGTTATGGCGTGCCCATTGTTGTTCAATATTTTTCTCCCGATGGCAAAATAAACTCGAAAGAGTCGGGAGAAGCCTGGTTTATTACGATGACTATTTATGCACTTGCTGGTCTGGCAATGCTGGTGTTTTGCTATACACAGACCAAAGAGCGCGTGGTAATGGATGAAAAGGAAACCGAAAATGTTAAAGTTTCAGATTTATGGACCGAATTTAAACACAATGGCCCCTTGCGCGTGCTTGCTTTCTTCTTTATTACCGCGTTTGCGATGATGGCGATAGGAAATTCGGCAGGCTCATATTATATGATTTACAACGTACAAGCTCCCGAAATGTTGCCTTACTTTATGGCATTAGGATCTATCCCCGCATTTATTTTTATGCCGCTGGTGCCTGCCATTAAACGGGCGATCGGAAAAAAGCAGATGTTTTACGTATTTTTGAGCATCGCTATTGCAGGCATGGCTATGCTGTATATCATTTCTATTGTACCTGCGCTGAAAACACAGATTTGGTTGGTATTCGTCGCGCAGTTTGTTAAATCAACTGGAGTTATCGTCGCTACGGGCTATATGTGGGCCTTAGTTCCCGAAGTAATCTCCTACGGAGAGCGCGCTACAGGTAAACGTATTTCGGGTATTGTAAATGCCTTAACCGGTATTTTCTACAAGGCAGGGATGGCTCTTGGTGGCATCGTTCCCGGCCTTGTGCTGGCCTACGTAGGATTTGATGAAAAAAACAACGTCACGCAGTCCGCTTTTGCCGAACGGGGGATTTTATGGCTTGTTGCCGTAGTTCCAGCTTTATTGTTGATTGCTGCAATGTTTATCATCTCGAAATACAAGTTAACGGATGAGGTAATCGACAAAATTAATCTAGAGATCGGAGCGAGATAGAAAGTTAATACGAGTAAACCGATCAATAACAATACGACATGCTATCAAACAAGCTACAACTTTTTTTATGCTGTATTCTTCTTTCACCGCTTGTGCTAGCAGCAGCGGACGGAAGTCAATTGTGGTTACGCTACGATAAGGTAACAGCTGCCGAGGCGGGCAGGCGTCAAATCAGATCGACATCGAGCGGCCCCGTAGCGCTTATGGCTAAGGCCGAGTTGGACGACTATTGGCGTGGACCGGCGGTTGAATTGGTGATTGATAAAAAGAAAAGGGAATACGGAGAGGGCTATCAGATTAAATGGACCGGAAGCGGTTTGCAGATACTCGCCCAACAGGATAGAGGCCTATTGTATGGAGCCTATCATCTGCTACGTTTGCAGGGCGAAGGTAAAGACCTGCGGGGAGTCGATCTAACAGAAATTCCAGCATATGATATACGTATTCTCAATCACTGGGATAACCTAGATGGCACAATAGAACGGGGTTATGCTGGCCGATCGCTGTGGAAATGGCTGGAGCTTCCTACCCAGATATCTCCCCGGTATGCAGCCTATGCACGTGCGAATGCTTCCATAGGAATTAATGCCGTCGTGTTAAATAACGTCAATGCTTCGCCAGACATCCTTCGTCCGGATTATCTGCTCAAAGTAAAAGCACTGGCTGATATTTTTCGGCCGTACGGCATACAAGTATATCTTTCGATCAACTTTTCGTCGCCGAAGATAATAGGCGGTGTCAAGGATTCGGACCCGTTGAATCCCGATGTCAGCACCTGGTGGAAGAATAAAGTGAAAGAAATTTATCGGACGATTCCCGATTTTGGTGGTTTTTTAGTGAAAGCCAACTCAGAAGGACAGCCCGGCCCGCAAGATTATGGACGAACGCATGCCGATGGGGCAAATATGCTTGCTGATGCATTAAAGCCTTATGATGGTCTGGTGATGTGGCGAGCCTTCGTTTACAATCCAACGACAGAAGATCGTGCGAAGCAGGCCTATCAGGAGTTTGTGCCGCTTGATGGAAAATTTAGCGAAAATGTAATCATCCAGATCAAAAACGGACCGATAGATTTTCAGCCAAGAGAACCGTTTAATCCGTTATTTGGCGCATTGCGGAAGAGCAGCGAGATGGTCGAATTCCAGATAACACAAGAGTATCTTGGGTTTTCAAATCACTTAGTTTACCTCGCCCCCCTGTTCAAGGAGACATTGGATAGCGACACCTATTCCGATGGCAAAGGAAGCACCATTGCAAAGTTGACGGACGGCACATTAAGGCCTGCGAAAAAAACGGCAATCTCTGCCGTAGCAAATATTGGTGAAGATACCAATTGGACCGGGCATCACTTTGCACAGGCTAATTGGTACGCCTTTGGGCGGCTCGCATGGGATCATCAGCTTTCGTCTGAACAAATAGCAGAAGAATGGATTAGCCTGACATTCTCACGGGAAGAACAACTGGTCCATGCTGTAAAGGAAATCATGATGACATCAAGAGAAGCGGTGGTGAATTACATGATGCCATTGGGGCTACACCATATATTTGCTTTCGATCATCATTACGGACCAGAACCCTGGGGCGATCGAAAAGGTGGTCGGGCAGACTGGATGCCCTGGTATTATCATAATGCCGATACGGTAGGCATGGGGTTCGATCGTACCGCAAGCGGAAGCGATGCCGTATCCCAATATTTCCCACCTCTTGATGAGATATACGGTGATATTACCTCCTGTCCGGACAGTCTTTTGCTGTGGTTTCATCATGTGTCTTGGACACACCGAATGAAGAGTGGCCGTACAATGTGGGAGGAGCTGTGTTACCGGTACGATGCGGGTGTACAACAGGTACGCGAATTGCAAAAAGCTTGGGATAGATTAGAGCACCAGGTCGATAGTCAACGCTTCGCAGCGGTACAGTCGAAGCTCAAGATCCAAGCGAAAGACGCCGTCTGGTGGAAAGACGCCTGTCTGCTCTATTTTAAGACGTTCGCCCGTCAGCCCATTCCATATGATATTGAACGGCCTGTACACGAGTTAGAAGACCTGAAGAAAATTAAATTAAATTTAATCCATCATAATTAAAGGCTTAGAAAGCAAGTAAAAGATACTATTCGATTTTTTTCATATTATTAATTCTTTAAATTTATCTTTATAAATCCTTAATCACAAATAAATTACCCAAAAGCGAGGTACGATAGATGAAATATAGAAAATCAAGTATGAGAACAATCATCAGAAAAACATTGTTAACCGCTTGCTGCTCTTTACTGCTATTCATGGCCTTCGCTCAGTCAAAACAGGCGCGCATCGGTATTGACGGACTTACCCATAGTCATGTACATGGCGCCTTACAGCATATAGGAAAATCAAATGCAGCAATTCAAATTGTCGGCATAGCAGAGCCGAATAGAGACTTAGCTAAACGGTTGGCTACACAATATGGGTTTGATATGAACATCGTATACGATTCGGTTGAAGAGATGGTCGAAAAAACAAAACCAGAGGGCGTGATGGCGTTCAATTCTATCTATCAGCATTTGAGTACGGTTAAGGCTTGTGCACCCCGCGGTATTCACGTCATGGTCGAAAAACCACTTGCGGTGAATATGAACCACGCTACAGAGATGGCGACATTAGCGCGAGCACATAATATCCTGTTATTGACCAATTACGAAACAACCTGGTATGCCAGCAATCAGAAATTATATCATATGGTTGAAAAAGATAATGCCATTGGCGAGCTGCGCAAAGTTGTCATCTGCGACGGACATGAAGGGCCGAAGGAGATAGGCTGTAACGAGGAGTTTCTCGCGTGGCTGACTGATCCGGTGCAGAATGGAGGAGGAGCTGTTATCGATTTCGGCTGTTATGGTGCCAATCTTATGACATGGCTTATGAAAAACGAACGACCACTCTCCGTTTCGGCCACATTAAATCAAATTAAGCCTCACATTTATCCACATGTCGACGACGAAGCCACTATCGTGGTCAAATATCCAAAGGCACAGGCCATCATTCAGGGTTCATGGAACTGGCCATTTTCGCGCAAGGACATGGAAGCCTATGGCGTACATGGATATATAAAAGCACTGGACGGGAATAATATATCCTACCGTTTAAAAAATGAAAAAAGTGCCACACAAGCGCGTCTTTCTTCAGATTCCATCCCGTTTGACAATCCCTTTAGCTATTTTTCAGCTGCCATTCATAAAACAGCAGACGTGTCAGCTGAAGATCTCTCTTCCCTGGAAAATAACCTGATTGTTATCGAGATCCTTGATGCTGCACGCGAAAGTGCAAGAACAGGGAAGGTTGTTGATTTGAGTTTGTGAAACTGAATAAATGGCATACAAGAGGAACGTTCAATTTGGTACAATAAGAAGCAGTAGATCTTTTTTATGGCGAGACACTCTCTTAAATAATTTTGTAAATATGGGATACTACCAAAAAAATCCTACTTTGGCATATATTTCATTGATTAGACGTGCCTCATTTTATTTAGGGTGTGGTCATCCTATACGGAGTGTATGCTTCTTAGCAAAGGCTTACATTTCTTGTTGTTCGATTTATAGCGTTGAATATTATTTGTGCAGGGAAAAAAACACGAGACTGAAGCTTATCTTATTTTATAAGTTTTGCTACAGTGTATTGGTTGGATCTGTTTTTAATAAATATAAAGAAGGCTATACAAATTAGCTTCAATAAGTGGGAAGCATTAGAACAAGTTCGGGTAACGACTTCTTATAAAACTTCCCGCTGTTTGGGTTTTATTTGTTAGATGGACCTCCTGAATATAATGCTTTATCTCATCTTGGGTATTTGCTAAAGTGAAATAGTCAAAATTTTTGGTTAAAAAAGTAACTCAATCTATAGAGTCGCCATCAACGTAGTAAGATCGAGAAATAATATTATCTATTTTTACCAGCCTTTGATAGCACCACCTTTAAAGGCTTCTTCTGCAGCTTGTACAACTTCCTCGGATTGATATGATTTTACAAAATCGGCTAGTTTTACGTCGTCCTTGTTGTCTTTGCGGCTAACGATAACGTTGACATATGGCGATTTACCACTTTCTACAAAAATGCCGTCTTTTTTGGCCGTGAGCTGGTGGCTTGCCGCAAAATTATTGTTGATTACTGCTACCGCTACCTTGTCATCGTCCAATGTACGTGGCAACTGGGGTGCTTCTAGTTCCAGAATACGCAGGTTTTTCTTATTCTCCGTAATATCCTGTAATGTAGGAAGTAAATTGTTGCCTTCCTTTAGCTTGATAAGTCCCACTTCCTGCAGCAATAGCAAGGCTCTCCCCAGGTTAGTGGGGTCATTCGGGATAACAACGGTATCTTCATTTTTAAGCTGGTCGATGGATGTTATTTTTTTGGAATAGCCCGCCATTGGATAGACAAATGTATTGCCTAATATGGCAAAGTCGTACCCTCTGTTCTTCGCTTGCACATCGAGATAGGGTTTGTTCTGAAATACATTGGCATCGATATCTTTTTGCCGCAGCGCTTCATTGGGCATCACATAATCATTAAATGTGACGAGTTCGACATCCAGATTGTATTTTTCCTTTGCTACTTTTTTTGCTGTTTCGGCCAATACATACTCCGGTCCGGATTGTACGCCGACCTTCAGTATATTCTCGTTATTGGAATTGGAAGAACAGGATAGGGTAATGGCGATAGCCATAAGACCTATTATTGATTTGAAAGCTGTATGCATAATATGTTTTTTAAATGTATAAACCTAATTAATATCTCGGAGAAGGCCAGCAGACCTTATTATTTGCGGTGGTCTACGCGTTTGGACAGCCTGTCGCCCGCGAATTGGATAAGAAAGACAATACCGACGAGCAGAACTAGCACCGTATTCATAATCAGCGCATCATACCCGACGTATCCGTATTGATAACCGATGTGTCCTAGTCCGCCTGCACCTACCGCGCCCCCCATAGCGGAGTAACCGACCAGTGTAATCAATGTGACCGAAGCACTGTTGATCAATGCTGGTAAAGCTTCGGGGATAAGTACTTTACGCACCACCTGTATGGGCGTAGCGCCCATAGCACGGGCCGCCTCAATAAGACCATGCGGTATCTCCAATAAGCAATTTTCGACAAGTCGGGCGACAAAGGGAGCTGCACCAATGCTGAGCGGTACGATAGCAGCCTGCATACCGATGGAAGTGCCGACCAGCATGCGGGTAAACGGAATCATCCATACGATAAGAATAATAAATGGGATCGAACGGAACACGTTCACAAAGAAGGCCGTCGTGCGGTATAGCGAACGGTTTTCCATTAATTGGCCGGGACGGGTAACAAATAAAAAGATCCCTAAGGGCAAACCGATACAAAAACTGAAAAATCCAGATGTAAAGGTCATAAAAATAGTTTCCCAAGTGCCTTTTAATAGTAACCAAAATATTCCTTCAGACATACGTATTACGGTTGTTTAAGTTAATCGATTCGTAGAGACGGGTTGAGTAGATCTTTGGTAACCTGTGTTTGTGGATTCAGAAATAGCGATTCCACATCATTCTGCTCAATGATCTCACCATGTGCAATTACCGCTACCCGGTTGCAGATTGCGCGTACAACCTCCATCTCATGTGTGATCAGGATGATGGTGATGCCCAATTCGCGGTTTATTTTTCTTAACAGAGCGAGTATCGACCGCGTGGTATGGGGGTCGAGCGCACTGGTTGCTTCATCACAAAGCAGTATTTCCGGATCTGATGCCAAGGCTCTCCCGATGGCGACCCGCTGTTTTTGTCCGCCGGATAAATTTGCGGGATACTCATCTTTTTTATCGAGGAGATCCACTAGTTCAAGTAACCGCTCTACTTTGCTGCGGATCACTTCTTTACGTGTGCCGATGAGTTCGAGTGGTAACGCAATATTGTCATATACGGAACGGGAAGAGAGGAGGTTAAATTGTTGGAATATCATCCCAATCTTACGTCGGACTTGAATAAGTGCCTTATCTCCCAACTTAGCCAAATCAACCTTATCCCAGAAAATATGTCCTGAGGTTGGTCTTTCAAGTAGGTTAACGGTACGGATCAATGTACTCTTGCCTGCGCCGGATGAACCTATGATGCCAAAGATATCTCCTTTTTCGATGTGTAGCGTAACCTCTTTTAAGGCGTCTACCCGACCATTTTTTTTATGAAATACCTTACTTACTTTGTCTAAATGAATCATATACTTTTGCGAAAGTATCCATCATATACCGATAGCCTGTGATGAATGTTTTTTTTCAACAATATAGTTTTATGGGGCTAAGATAAGGTGTTTAATTTATTATATATAATAAAATCTATCAGATTGGTCTATATTATTGAGGTATGTTGTTCGGTTTGAAGCAAGTCCGCTCTTTTACCGGAGCGTGAAATAGGGAAGCGAGATTCTCTTTTAGAAAATGTTTGTGCGTGTCGCAATAAAAATTTTCTGCTATTTAAGGTGTTTGTGGAAAATACTTTAATTGAGATTGGTTTTGTCTAGTGAAAAAAGCTATTTTTGCGTTAAAATAATGCACACTTTAATTTTGTGGTATAAAATGGCCAAGATCGGGAGAGGGAATATGCTGTCCATATTATCAATTGTAATTTTATTGGAATTTACATCATGCCAGCATAGCTCTAGCACTACCTTGGGTTATGTTGGGGCAGCGGATACAACTGCTCTTGATGTCGTTGATTCGGCACTCGTACAGTCGGAATCAAAAAAAAGCCCGTTACTGATTACAAAATGGGATTCTTTACAAAAGAATCTAATTAAATTCCACGTAGACAGTATCAATCCTGTCGATATCAAGCTGCAGAAAAGACATTTGAAGGATTCTTTGCGACGGGAATTTGATTCCAAACCGAAACATGTATACTTGACATTCGATGATGGTCCGTTGATCGGTAGTGCAGCAATTGATTCCATTGCAACTGCGAAGGATATAAAAATAAATGCTTTTTTGGTCGGACGACATGCTAATATGAGCAAGCGTCTGAAGCGAGATCTTGAAAAATACCGGTCAAATCCGCGGGTAGGGTGCTACAACCATTCGTATACGCATGGAATGAACAAATTCAGTGCGTTTTACAGCAACCCGAACACGGCATTTGCTGATTTTGAAAAGAATGAAATTGATCTGGCTCTAACGCATAAGATCATTCGTCTGCCTGGCCGAAATATCTGGATATATGATGACGTGCGGAAGATAGATCTGCAAAGTGGATCGAGTACAGCGGATTTACTGTATACCAATGGGTACAAGATCTACGGGTGGGATGTTGAGTGGAGAATTCATGGCTTGACCGGCAAACCGATACAGTCGGTAGGGGAGATATATCATCGAATCCGGAACTTCATGAATAATAAGAGTTCGCTTACGCCTAATAATGTGGTTTTACTGATGCACGACGATATGTTTCAGAATAAGAAGGGACAATTGCTGCTGACAGCCCTTATCGACAGTCTTAAACGCGAAGATTACCAATTTGATTTTATAGAAGATTACCCGAAGAGGTACTAGGCTTAAAAAACGGGCTGCTAAATTTTAACAGCCCGTTTTTTATCCTTTGCGTAGATATTTGGTGAGAATTACAATCGTCTGACCTTCTACTTTTCCTTCTATTTGATCGGTATTGTCGGCAACTAATTTTATATTCTTAACTACTGTACCCAGTTTAGCACTTAATGAGGATCCCTTAACGTCTAACGTTTTGGTAAGAACGACTGTATCTCCTTCATATAATCGCGTACCATTGGAATCCTGATGAAATTCTACGGTGCCGTCCTGTTCGTGATCACCGGTTTTCTTTGCCCATTCTAAATTTTCCTCGGCTAAATAAAGAATTTCCAGATTATCCGATGCCCAGCTTTCATTTCTCAATCGGCTTAGTATTCGCCAAGCAACTACTTGTACAGCAGGATACTCAGACCACATGCTGTCCGACAGCACTTTCCAATGTTCTGGATTTAATTGTTCTTTTTTTTCAATCTGTCCCAAACAAATCTGACAGAGCAAAATACTATTGTCACTCGTTGCTACAGAAATAGGGGGTACTTCATATATGGAAAGGTTTTCTGTAGCTGTACATAATTCACATATTCCTCCGCTGCGCGTTATAAGTTGTTTCTCGAGATTCATCTGATTTGATTTTGCGCGAAAATACGAAATTAAAATCTTTTTGAAGCGTATTAGCTAATTTGAAGGTATCAGTGGAGTGTTTTTTATTGTTGATGTTAAAGAAGGTTTATTTTAATCATCTTTTTTGCCCACCGCATTACCTTTCCGTCGTTGCCACGACAGGGCCTTCATTTTTTCTTGATAAAAAACGAAGCAAAAAATCAAGACTTGGTCAATGTTACGCTAAAAGCTTTTGGATTTACTAAACAGCTCCAAGCCGTTTCACTTTGGGGATGTGTTCTTAACGCAAATCCAAAAGCTTTCTTTACGCTACATCGACCTAGGTCGTCCTTTCTAACTTCAGCTGAAGTATAAAATAATATTTAAGGATAAAGCACCATCCTTTTATACCCGACAAATGTCGCCTTGGCGGGTCGACAATAGCAGGAATGGTGCACCGTCGTGTCGAGCCGGCACAGCGACGAGTTTTGGACACTTTTGCGGTCAAAAGTGTCGACCTGTCGCGGTCCAAGCGACAAAAGAAAATTGATTAAAATAAACCTTCCTTTTTCACTTCCCTTCAACTTTACTTATGCGATAAGAAAGTTATGGCAAAGATTTTGTATCATTGATTAGAAAAAAAATGTTAATCATTAAATAGCTGAATTATGAAATGGCAAGGAGGCCGTAGAGGCGGAAACATTGAGGATAGAAGAGGAATGTCTGGTGGGCAGAAACTGACGCTTGGTGGTATTGGTGGAGTGATTGTACTGGTGGTTAGTTTATTGTTGGGCGGAGATCCTGCGCAGATATTGGATCAGATGGGTGGTGGTAGTGCAGTTAATGCAACCCAGCAAGGGGAGTATCAGTCTACTCCCGAAGAGGATCGACTATTGGATTTTGCCGATGTCGTGCTGGCTAGTACAGATGATGTATGGTCTAATTTATTTAAGCAGGCAGGGAAAACCTATCCAACGCCGGCGATGGTGATATATACTGAAGGTACTGCAACCGAAGGCTGCGGTTACGGACAGTCTCACTTTGGACCTTTTTATTGCCCTGCAGATAATAAAGTGTATCTCGACCTGGGATTTAATAGAGAGCTGTCTGAGAAATTTGGCGCTAAAGGCGAATTTGCCTTAGCGTATGTAATTGCCCATGAAGTGGGACATCATATTCAGAATGTATTTGGTGTAATGGACAAGACCAATGCCATGCGGGCGCAGATGAGCGAACGGGACTACAATAAAATTTCGGTTATGACGGAGTTGCAAGCGGATTTTTATGCTGGTGTATGGGCTCATCATGTCAACAAACTAACGGACATTGAATTGACCTACGATGATATTGTAGACGGCATGCGTGCTGCAGCAGCGGTTGGCGACGACCACCTTCAAGAGCAGGCCACAGGGCATGCTAATCCCGAATCCTTTACGCACGGTACCTCAGAACAACGGGCATATTGGTTTAAAAAAGGATATGATACCGGAGATATGAATGCGGGTAATACATTTAATGATCCGAGTTTGCAATAACAATCAATCAAGAATGTTTTAAGGTAAACGCTATTGAACCAATAAATTACAACCGCGAATATCGGCATTGTCAAAGCGGCCGAGGATCTCGAAATCATGATTTTCGTGGCATCTACCCAAATCCTGCGTAGCAATAAACGAGCAGGAATAATAATTTGCCAGGTCAATGACATTTATAGCCCCTGTTTTTCTGTTGTCTAGCAGCGTCAGTGGATCGTTGGTGTCACGAATCAATATCTTCATCCACGGAGGTGTTTTAAACAGCCCGCGCCCGTAGGAATACCCTTGTGATAGTAGTTCTGTCATACCGTATTCGGAATGAATGGTGGAAGTTCCAAATCCCTTACACAACAATTCGTGCAGTTCATGGCGAACCATCTCCCTCCGTTGGCCCTTCATGCCACCTGTTTCCATCACAATGAGATCAGGAAAGTCGATTGTGTATTTTTCAATAAAATCCAATAAGGCATATGTAACACCGATGAGAATAGTTTTTGTGCCCTTGATGTGCAATTTTTGTAATACCTGATATAGATCTTCATGATTATAAAGAAAATAATTGCTTTCTTCTTGACAGGAAGATTTTATCAAATCATCTACCATATAAATAAGGCTCGATCCCGATCGCTCTAGATAGGACGGAAGGAGGGCGAGTATAGCCGTGTTTTCTATATCACCATAAAACAGTTTAAAAGCTTTTCGAAAACTCATTTCGTATACCTGTAGATTGGCTACGGGATGCCGGCTCGTCACCATACCTGTGGTACCCGAACTGGTAAACGTAATTTCAGGAGTGGTGCCTTTTACAATAATTGCTTGCGTTTTGAAAAACTGAATCGGTAGAAACGGAATTTTTGTATAATGATCAACTTGGTCGGGTTGAACCCCGAGATGGGTTACATATTGGCGGTAGACTAAGGTATGTTCATATTGATAGCGGAATGTAGCCAATGCTGCCGCATTAAATTGATGATTATCTGAAATATCAAATAGATGTGTTACCATTTTCCAAACAGGTGATATAACAATACACGCTGCCAGCCACTGGCAGCGTGTATTGTATTTCTTATAACATACCGCCGCAGACAGGTAATACTTGGCCGTTGATATATCCGGAAAGGTCTGAGGCTAAGAATAGGCATGCGTTGGCCACATCCTCTGCTTCGCCGGCACGTTTTAACGGAATATTAGCTTCCCATCCTGCAACCACTTTGGGATCCAATACTTCTGTCATCTCGGTACGGATGAATCCTGGAGCAACAACGTTGGTACGGATATTACGAGATCCGAGCTCTTTGGCGAGGGACTTTGAAAAACCAATGATACCTGCTTTAGAAGCAGCATAATTCGCCTGCCCGGCGTTACCTTGTACCCCTACTACCGAACTCATATTGATAATACTTCCCTTACGATTTTTCATCATTACTTTGGAAACGGCTTTAGATACGTTGAAGATAGACTTCAGATTGATGTTAATGACGTCATCCCAGTTTTCTTCGGTCATCCGCATCAATAGGCCATCCTTTGTAATACCTGCATTATTCACAACGATATCTATGGTTCCGAAGTCGGCTACTACGCTGTCTATCAACTTCTCGGCTTCATCGAATTTTGAAGCGTCTGAGCGATAACCTTTAACTTGCGTTCCAAACGCTTGTAACTCTTGTTCCAATGCTTGCCCTTTTTCTACTGAAGATAAATAAGTAAATGCTACATTAGCCCCTTGTTGGGCAAATACTTCAGCAATTTTACGACCTATCCCTTTTGAAGCTCCTGTTATTAAAGCTGTTTTTCCCTCAAGTAATTTCATATGTAATCTAGTTGTTGTTGCATTGTTGTCTTTTATCCTTCCCCCGCGTTTCCGCATGTTATTCATCCTCACCACAAAAGTGTTAAATTCTACTTGTAATCCAAAAATAAACTTATATTAATATAGCTGGCAATTATTTAGAGGGGCCAAGTGTTTTTAAAAGTGTAATTGAAATGCTGTTTTTTACAATTTCATTAGGGAAATGAAAGAATTTTGACAAAACCATTCGAAATAACCGATTCTGAATGTTAATTTTGCACCCAATTAGATAGACATGGGCAAGAAAAAACAAAAAACTGAAGTTGACGTAGTTCTTATTGGAGGTGGTATAATGAGTGCTACGTTGGGTACACTTATCAATGAATTAAATCCAGCTGTCAATATTGAGATATTAGAACGTTTAGATGTTGTTGCCGCAGAAAGTTCGGATGCATGGAATAATGCGGGAACAGGACACTCTGCCCTATGTGAACTGAATTACACGCCCCAACGCCCTGATGGTTCTGTTGAAATCGATAAAGCGATTAAAATAGCAGAGCAGTTTGAAGTATCAAAACAATTTTGGTCCTATCTAGTTGAAAAAGGCGTAATTACCAATCCTGAACAGTTTATACGACAAGTGCCACATATGAGTGCGGTATTTGGAGAGAAAGATGTAAATTTCTTAAAAACCCGCTTTGAAACATTGACGAAGGAGAATCTGTTCAAGGGAATGGAATATACGGAGGAAAAGACGCTTCTAGAGGAATGGATTCCACTGATGATGGAAGGCCGCGATCCGAATGAAGCTATCGCTGCGACTAAGATGGAGATTGGTACAGACGTTAATTTTGGCGTGCTCACCCAAGATTTGATAAACCACCTCGATCAAAAAGATAATATTAAACTTTCTTTGAATCAGGAGGTAAAAGATATAGAACGTGAGGATGATGGACGTTGGGAAGTGGAGGTCAAAGATTTAATAACGGGTGAGAAGCGTGAGATTATTGCCAAATTTGTCTTTATCGGTGCTGGAGGCCATTCGTTACTGTTGCTGGAAAAATCCGGTATTCCGGAAGCAAAAGGATATGGTGGTTTTCCGGTAGGTGGGCAATGGTTACGCTGTATGAATGAAGAGATCATCAACCAACATCACTCCAAAGTATATGGTAAGGCTTCAGTGGGAGCTCCACCTATGTCGGTACCACATTTGGACACGCGTTACATAGATGGAAAACAGGCGTTGTTGTTTGGCCCATATGCGGGATTTTCAACCAAATTCTTAAAAAAAGGATCGTATTTCGATCTTCCTGCCTCCATCAAACTGTCGAATATCAAACCTATGCTTTCTGCAGGATTAGATAATTTGCCATTAACGAAGTATTTGATAACCGAAGTAATGAAAAATCCGAAGGACAAGTTGGACGCGTTGAAACAATTTATGCCAACGGCCAAGTTAGAAGACTGGGCTATTGAAAAGGCGGGACAACGTGTGCAGGTCATCAAAAAGGACCCTAAACACGGTGGGGTATTAGAGTTTGGCACAGAAGTGGTGTCGAGTGCAGACGGTTCTATTGCTGCATTGCTGGGTGCTTCGCCAGGCGCTTCGACTTCGGTGGCGATCATGATTCAGCTGTTGAAAAAATGTTTTCCAGAGCGTGCGAAATCAGATGAATACCGTAAGAAATTAAGGGAAATGATCCCTTCTTGGGGAAAGTCATTAAACGATGACCAACAGTTGTGTGCATACACACGTGAAAAAACGCATACCGTATTAAAACTAAAATAAGTTAAACAAACTTATGGGGTGCTAAGATAGAGACGACTCTATTAAAAGGCTGAGATTATACCCAATACCTGTAACAGGTAGGAACCTGATCCGGATAATGCCGGCGTAGGGATTAATTTCTAGATCACGTCTTAAGGCAGTTCCGTAAGTGTAGTTACTTTTAACTCACTTCAATGGAAATAATAATTGAACATATCGTGACTGCTTTCCAGCAAACCTCCTGGTTGGAAAGATTAGCTGTTATATTTGGAATCATCCAGGTACTGTTATCCAAAAACAACAAAGTATCGAATTATTTTTTTGGGATACTCTCCGTTACATTGAGCATGTATGTCCTGTTTGGTGCAAAATTGTATGCCGAAATTGCACTCAATATGTACTACCTAATCATGAGTATATATGGGTGGTGGTACTGGACGACTAACAAGGAGGCTAAAGACCGACCGATCAGCAGCTGCAGTAAAAAGGAATGGCAGGTAGTAGGCGGGATTGTTTTCGGCGGCTTTTTTCTTTTCTATTTTATTTTAAAGGGAATCACCGATTCTGACGTGCCCATGTGGGATGCTTGGGTAACCGCTACAGCGTGGGCAGGGATGTGGTTATTAGCTAAACGAAAAATTGAGAATTGGATATTGCTAAATATCAGTAACTTTTTCGCTGTTCCTCTTTTGATCCATAAAGATCTTTATCTTTTTGCGGCACTTACTTCGTTTTTGTTCATCGTAGCGATATTTGGATTTCTAAAATGGAAGAGAATCATGCGTCTTCAACTTAACTAATTTGCTATGATATCTCTTAAAAATAAGGCACTAATAAAAGACTATCAAACGCCGTCCATACAACATAAAGGACTAGTCGTCGAGCAGTTGGAAATGATATATGAAGAAAACTGGTTTAATATATGGGTACCGCGAAATTATGGCGGATTGGAGCTCAGCCTCGTTGAAGGTTTTTCATTGCTGGAAGAATTAGCTTATCTGGATGGGGGATTGGGATGGACGGTTACACTATGTTCTGGAGCCAATATGTTTGCCGGATACCTGGAACCGGGCAATGCTAAAGCAATATTTTCGCAGCGGAAGGTATGTTGGGGAGGCAGCGGACGGGTAGGAGGAGTAGCTAATCTTAGGCAAGGCATGTATGAAATTAGCGGAGAATGGCAATATGCTACGGGAGCACCGCATCTTACGCATTTCACCTTAAATTGTTTTATCCTTGAGGATGGTGTGCCGCAATTGGATGATGAACAGAATCCGGTTGTACGCTCGTTCTTCGTGGAGCGGGACAGTGTTTTGATTCATTACGATTGGGATACCATCGGATTGGAATGCACAGCCAGCCATAGTTTTTCCATAGCTAAATTAGTGGTGCCTGTATCAAACTCTTTTACGATTTCGCCTGCGCACCGTCTTTCATCGGGCCACTTATATAATTATCCTTTCTTGCCGTTTGCAGAAATCACCTTATTGGCCAACTATGCGGGAATGTACCGTAGATTTTTGGATTTAATGGAGAAGTATTTTTTTGAAAAATCAAAAAGTGACGCCTGGGCAGATAAATATGCTAAGAATCGCTTTAAGCTGATCGATCGTAAGCGTACGTATTTAGAGCAGGAAATGCATATCGTACGGGAACTTACCGTTGAATCGTGGGAGAATGTTATAGAGGATCCTGTTTTGAATGAACATATTTTTGATCAGATCCATTTGAAATCACATGCAATCGTAAGCGAGATTAGAAGCAGTGTGGTGGAATTGTACCCCTTGGCGGGAATTTACGCGGCCCAACGGGACAGCGAGTTGAATATCGTATTTCGGAATTTATTTACGGCCAGTCAACATAGTTTGTTAAATATAGAAGATTAACCGTCGTTAATCTTCTATCAGGTGCTGTTTGTCTGCATCGTACACTAAGTTTGTGGCTAGCTCAAATAGATGCGCTTCAGACTCATAAAAATGCATCATATAGCCCGCCGTGTTGACGAATAAAATTAAATCGCCAACCTGAGGGAATGTGTTGAATTTAATCTTACGCTTTAGAATAAATTCCTGTTCTAAGCAATAGGCGCCAACTAAATACCCATAATATTCTTCTTCCTCGCTGTGCGCTGCCGTTGAAAGATGGATCGGATCTGACAAGAAATCTGCGCTTGAACTCCTCAATTGCGTGCGGTTCATTTCTAATCCGATCAATAGCTCACCATTGGTATCGGGTTTTCGAAAGGCTACTTTCGCAACCGTAATGCCTGCCTGGTCGAGTGTGCTACGACCTGGTTCTATCCTAATTTCTATGCTACGGTCGTGAATGAGTTGATGTATGGGAATACCGTCGCTATTTTTATATACTAAGATTTCTTCTAAAAACTGTGCCTTGTTTACCTCATTGTAATAGGGGTATACAGCAGGTTCTCCATAGATACGTCCGTCCAAAATGGTCATTCCAAGTGGATCCCGGTCATAGGTGACTGCAGAGCGTTGGTGGAGTACCGACGATTTTAATTCTGCTATAAATAAATCCCACTCTTGCCGGGAGGATAAGTAGTTGATCAGGTAGCCTCCGCCTATATCGATGACCTGCGTGTCGATGCCTTCGGTGCGAAGGCTATCACTTAATACAAGGCATTGAAGCAACGCTTCTGCACGCTGGGGAATGGAGTAACCGTTTAAATGAAAATGAAGTCCAATGTAATTAAATCGGGGGAATAGGGAAGCTAAGGTTTGACTAATCAAGTCTTTTGCGATATCGATAGCAAAGCCAAATCTGCTCTGCATCTGATGTCCCATAAATTCAAATCCACTTACCCGTACCAATATCTGGGCCTGGGTATTCAGTTTTTCACAGGTCTCATGGATAAGATTACATTCATCTATATTATCGATGGTAATAGGTATTTGATTTTTGATGGCTAATTCAAGAAGTCTGCTGTTTTTTACAGCGGCTGTAAGCACAATCTGAGTTGCGGGAACCCCTTCGTGTAAGACCTGATCTAATTCGCGGAAACTAGCGGTATCTATTCCGGCACCAATCCGTTTGGCGGATTTCACAAAAGCGAGTGCCTTATTCGCTTTCCTGGCGAAAAATACCTGATGTTTGAGTTCGTATTTTTGAAAGACACTTTTAAATCCGGCTATGTTTTCTTCGAAACTGCGTACATCATGGATATTAATTGGAGAATGATGGTGTGCTATCGCCTCGTTTAATAATTTCTTATTACGCACGATCTCGTGTACCCAGGGTGCGGTTATCGGTGTTAACGGGGTGTGTTTATCGGCTGCTGTGTTCATATTCTTTTTCGTACTTGATGGTGACTAAATTAGCAATCTTCTGTGCCCAGGTATTACCAAAATTATATGATTTGCGAGAAAGGGTGTCATTATCCAGTACATTGCCCTCGGTGGGCGTTCCGTACACATATATCATTGATTTTTCTTTTCCGGCAAGTCTTCCGTCTGGATGGATCGCTATAGATCCAGTGCGGTAATTATCGTTGATAAGCTCCTTTGCCAATCCGCTTTTAAATAGATTACTGTACAAAGGATGATTGCCTTGGGTCAAATTAGGCTTGGCAATGCGACCATCGATATGGTAGTTAAACGTCTTTGTATAGTAACCGTTGGTAAGTTGTAAACCCTCCGTATTGAATTGTACAGTAGGAAGCGTACCAAATTTGCTTCGGATGTATCCTGCTTTTAGCAATGCGTGTATCTTTTTACTGTTTGTTGTTGGAGGACCGAAACTAAGTCTATTCATATTGCCTATCCAGTGCTTGTCAAAATATTCTTGGGATTTGCCATCCATTCCAGAAAAGTTATAAACTTTCGTCATTTGAAGGAGGCATGCCCGGCAAGCGTGTACGGCAAGCATCAGCGGACTTTTGGAAATCCCTCTGTCGGCTTCTTCTTGAATATAGCGGGTATGGTCTACCATGTACTGGTGATAGTCCTCAAGCTGCGTGCCACTGATGTATTTGTTGGGAAAGAAGAGCCTATCGATTACTTCCATTTCTGTTAGGCCGTCATCCTCACGTGCCAGTCTGTTATAGGCATATTGAATTTCTTTCTTCAGGATCGGCAAAATATCTTTCTTAAAGGATATCTTATTCTCTGGACTGCGCTTTTGTATACTTTCTAAGTACTCATCTGTAAAAAACAACAGCTCATATTGTTCTTCGGGTAACATTCCACTGCGTGGCACCATCGTTAAATTGTTTCTGGAGTAGGGATAAAGCAAAGGTTCTCTTCCCGAAGGGATGTAGACAAGCTCATTATTATGGGCCTCAAAACGTCCGCCGCGGCCTTCGGTAAGGTGAAGTGCCACATCTGTAAACGTAAGTCCGTATCCTTGTATAGCTACTTCTGCTTGATCAGGTATGCGATCTAAATCGCGGATCGGATAGGCGGAATTAAAACAGGTGACGTGGGGATATTGCCGAGCACGATCTAAATATGGGTTAATGTAACTGTTTCCCGTAACTAGCATAACCGACTGGTAAACAAATGGAAATATTTCTTCATCGCTGTGTAATCTATAGGTAGCACCTAACTCCGTGATATTGTTAATTTGCTGGGTAATCAGACGGATTGATATTTTTTCAGGAGCAGCATGCAATACCTGTTGGAAGCAGTCTATCAAATAATAGCCCACCAGTTCGCGTGAAGCAAAATCCCGGGGGTTAACTTCAGGGCTGTGCGAAACTTTATTGCACTTGATCCAATCTGTCAGATCCAATCGTTTTTGTACGATTTGAGGTGCTGGCTGTACTTCCCATGCGTCGATGTTGCCGATTGCATAGTTGATGAGTAAGTTGTCGGGTTGATCGGGACGATAGTTTTGGCCACATGCAAAAAAGGAATTGCTGTTGAAAACATGAATTTCCAGCTCTGTAGTCATATCCACATCTTTTAGGGTTGCTAAAAGTCGTTCCAGTGCATAAAATCCCTTGGGCCCTCCACCTATTATAGCGATATGGATTGTTTCATCATGTGTATTTATATTATTGATATCAAGTGTCTTATAAATTGTTTTTTTCTCTGATTGTAAGACATGTTTTGCAATATGTTCTGATCGCCAAATCATACATTTTTTATTTTTACGGTATGGGGGAAATAGCGACTTATCCATTCCTTATTATATATTGTATCGAGGTATCTTTCGCCTCGATCAGCGAATATGCCGACAACCGATGCTTTTCGCTCGATTTTGTTTGCTATTTTTTCAATAGCGGAAATGATCGCACCGGAGGAGCCTCCTGCTAGAATACTTTCTTTTTTTAGGAGTTCATGACATCCGGTAATGCATTCTTCATCGTGGATGTGTATCACCTGATCTATCAAATTCTGATCTAGAAAATGTGAATGTTGACTGGATCCCATTCCTGGAATACGGCGTAACTGCGGTATATCATCAAAAATTACCGATCCGACGGAGTCTACTGCTATTACTTTTGTTTTTGCTTTTTGACGATGCAGTTCTTTCGCAAATCCCATTAAGGTACCGCAGGTGCTCGTGGGAATCAATATATAGTCGGGAAAGTAACCTAGGGATTCGTGAATTTCATTTACAGTATGTCGATGAGCGAGGGGATTGTCGTGATTGTGATATTGGTTGGGGTTGAAAGAGTTGGGGTATTTAGCCAATAATTCTTCTACCTTTTTCAAGCGGGTTTTGAGGTATCCTCCCTTGCCATCATGTTCGGTGACAACGACAAATTCAGCGCCATATGTTTCCAATAACCTAGTGGCCTGAGCATTGATATGAGGGTCTACCACCAGTATCAATTTCAGTCCATAATATAAACAGACCTGTGCTAAACCAATCCCCATATTACCGGAGGTGGATTCAATAATCACCGTATCACTGCTTATTTTTCCTTCCTGGAATGCATGTGTAATTATTCGGTAAGATGTCCTGTCTTTAATGCTTCCCCCAGGGTTCTGCATCTCCATTTTACCGTAAAAGTCGAAATTGTATTCTGCAAATATATTTTCTAAATGTACTAAAGGTGTGTTTCCAATTAGGGATAGTATCCCTTCCATCGTCTTATTTTTGATCATATATTAAGTGCTAATGCTACTTAATAACAATTTGAGAGTAGGTTTTGTTTCGCTGGCTAGTACGCGCTTATAGTGTATCGTTTGAGGGCGTAATACATTTGGTTTTGAATGTATAGCATTCTGACGGTAGGGTTCAGTGTAAAAAAAAGGAAGGTTTATTTTAATTAGTTTGTCGCTCGCCGCGACGGGGCTTTCTTTATTCCTTGATGAATAAAGAAACAAAGAAATCAAGACTTGGTCAATGTTACGCTAAAAGCTTTTGGATTTACTAAACAGCTCCAAGCCGTTTCACTTGGGGGATCTGTTCTTAACGCAAATCCAAAAGCTTTCTTAACGCTACATCGACCTAGGTCGTCCTTTTCGGTTCAGCGGAAGTATAAAATAATATTTAAGGATAAAGCACGATCCTTTCATACCCGACAAATGTCGCCTTGGCGGGTCGACAATAGCAGGAATGGTGCACCGTCGTGTCGAGCCGGCACAGCGACGAGTTTTGGACACTTTTGCGGTCAAAAGTGTCGACCTGTCGCGGTCCAAGCGACAAAAGAAAAATAATTAAAATAAACCTTCATTTTAACCTATTTCGTTAACAACGCACGAGCTGTAATATCAAAAGAACGCAGGCGTTTAACATCGTCGAAGATATAATTTGTAGTGATGATCTCATCAACCTGATAACGGGCTATAAAATCTCTTACTTCCGAGCGAATATCCTTTTCGGTACCGATAAAGGTACAGGATACCATGCTTTGAACCGCTTGTTCGATTTCAGCTATGCCATCGTAAATGGGTTTCTCGGTAGGCGGGGATAAGGGCATTCGTCGATTGGTGAGAATGCCAGCAAACATGTTGAATAAACTCGTGGAAAGGTATGTTGCTTCCTCATGCGAATCTGCAGCTACGATATTTACACAAACCATCGTATATGGTTCGTGTAGCTGTACTGACGGCTTAAAATTCTTTTGATATATTTCGGTGGCCTGGGATAACATGGCAGGAGCAAAATGAGCCGCAAATGCATAAGGAAGTCCTAATTCTGCAGCGAGATAAGCACTATCCGTGCTAGATCCTAATATATAAATAGGAATATGCTGTCCCTCCCCCGGAAAAGCACGCACTTTAGCCTGAACATTGTTCTCATCAAAGTACTGTTGAAGTGCCAATACATCATCCTTGAAATAAAACGATGTATTTAGGTTATTCCGGCGTAAGGCCATCGCGGTCACCTGATCCGTGCCGGGGGCTCTGCCGAGTCCCAGATCGATACGATTGGGATAGATGCTTTCTAATGTGCCAAATTGTTCGGCAATGACGAGCGGAGAGTGGTTGGGTAGCATAATTCCACCTGATCCCACCCGGATAGTGCTGGTGTGGCCAGCTACATGCCCTATTAATACCGAAGTGGCCGAACTTGCGATATGTGGCATGTTGTGGTGTTCGGCAAACCAGATCCGATGGTATCCTAATTTTTCGATATGTTGGGCGCCGACAACCGATCGTTCAATGGCTTCGGTGATGGTACTCCCTTTGCTAACGGTAGCTAATTCTAGTGCGGATAATTTAATATGATTCATACGTATATTGTTGCTTCTTGAGCGCAAAAGCCCGATTTGACTTCATAGCTATATGTAATATTCTCTTTTATTAACCTCGATTAGAGAGGTGAATAGTGCATAATTTAAAGATACAATGAATCACGATACGTTTTGTAATTTTACTGTCTTTTATCGTGTTCGGAGCGCATGTATGACAATGTGATTACCTGTCATATCGGTGGTAAAGTAAAGGAAGTCTTTCCCCCCGTCTTTTATTTTAAATTTTTTGCGGATATCGGCTACTTTGACCGGGAAATTTTTGGTAGCGACATTTGCTTGATAAATTTCGTTTTTTTTCTTGAAATTGGAGAGCGTGTATACCTCTTGGATTTCAAATATACGCCCGGGGAAATGGTCTTTTATGTTATCAGCGGTATATAGATGGGTGTGCTGATGCAATTTATATAGATCGAAGCGCTTAGCTATGGTTTTGAACGCACCGGCTTTGGTAATGGATACATCTGGGTCATACAGATAGTGTAGTGGATCTGAGGCACGAATTAATGTTACTTTTTCTTCCTGTATCGTAAATGAATGGCTCTGTAATTGGTCTTGGAAGATTCGTATTGCCGAAACAACCGCTTCTCCTTCATAATTCCGTTCTTGCACGAATAATAATTCTTTGCAATCTCCATCTACACTGATTACGTATATCCGTTTAATATGCCGCAATTTCTGTAAGGCTGCTGATATGTCCAGTAACGGGGATAGTTTGCTAATAATGATATGGGATTTTTGAAAAAATACATTTTGTAGTCCCACAATATTGGGTTCACAGTCTTCCAGTAAAAAAACTTTTGCGTGGTTCACCCGACGGGAAGGATCGATGAATATATAATCTAGCGAATTATCTTTTTGTTGGTCTACATATGCTACGCCGTCTGTAGCGATACATATCAGATTTGGAACACCAAGTTCTATTGCATTCTGCTTTACGATCTCGGATAGGTTCTCATTGAGCTCGCAATGAATGACAACTTCGGCTTCTTGTGCCATGTAACAGCTATCTACCCCAAACCCACCCGTAATATCGACAACGCGTGCGCCTTTTTTGATAAGGGTTTGTTTTACGAGCGCAGTGTGTTCGGAGGAACATTGTTCAAGGTTGATCTTATCAGGATAATAAATAGGAGCGGAAAAAGCCCAGGTCGGTAATTTACGAACGCTACGCTGCCAGCCATCGATCTGGGCTGCTAATTCTGAAGAACTGACATCCGGAAAAGGACTTTTCTTCAAAGCAATAATAGAAGGTGATTTCTCTCTATTTGCTTTGATGAACTGCTGTATATCCTTATCTAAAATGCGTTTATTCATCTATGTTTTTCACTAGCATTTGGCAGGTGTAGCTGTCCTTAAGTTCGCGAATTATTTCCTTATTTACCAATACCCTATCCAAGGTTTGTTGATTGTAATAGCGAATGGTGATCAATTCTAGCCCCGAGGCTACACTTACTTTATAGCGTTTTTCGAGATCTTCCAATAATTTCCATACATTTTCGCCGGTATCGTCTACGCTCACTGAAAAACTGATCGCACTATTATGCATCATATTTATTTTGATACGGTTTTGGTGGAATAGATTAAAAATATGACTTAAATTGTCTTCGACGATGAAGGAAAAATCCCGTGGCTGAATGTTGACGAATACCTGATTGACTTTAAAAATGAAAGAAGGTACGGGTAGAGTTTGATTAGTAGTACGAATCTTCGTTCCATTTTTTTCCGGATTGATAAAAGAACGTACATTTAACGTGATTTTTTTGTTTTGTAATGGCTTTATTGTTTTTGGATGAATTACAGTGGCACCGTAGTACGTTAATTCGATCGCATCGGTATAGGATAACTCGGGGATTAATTCAGTTTGATCAAACCATTTAGGGTCTGCATTAAGAACCCCCGGAACGTCTTTCCAGATGGTAATATCTTCTACATTTAAGCAAGATGCAAAAATGGCCGCTGAATAATCCGAGCCCTCCCGACCCAACGTTGTGGTAAAATTTTCAGATGTAGACCCAATAAAACCTTGTGTAATAATAACTTGATTATCTAATATAGATGGAATATCCATACGGATTTTATCCTCCGTTTTTCCCCAATCTACATTTGCCTCTGTGTAGGTGTTGTCGGTAAGAATGTAGTCCCGAGCATCTACCCATTTTGTGTCGATATCGATAAACCGACAGTAGGCTGTTAATATTTTAGATGAAAGGATTTCGCCCAGTGAAACAATTTGATCAAATAAATAGTCAAAAGAATCTTGTGGTTCTTCTTCTAAAATCCATTCTACTTCGACAAAACAATTCGCAATTTCATCGAATATCGGATGATTTTCCGTTTCGAATAATTGCTTTAATATATTGAAATGATAATTTTTGACGGTATTTAGGTGAATAAAAGCATCGCCGGTTTGGCCTACATAATTTTTAGTTACCTCCTCCAATTTATCGGTCGTTTTTCCGATAGCAGATACGACTACAAGAAGTTCTTGATCTTTATATTTTGAAATGATAGCAGCTACATTTTTTATGCTTTCTGCGTCTTTCACTGATGCGCCACCAAACTTGAATACTTGCATTAATTCTTAAATGTAATAGGTTGTGTTTTTCTAATTTATTTTAATACTTTCAATATACTGCTTGCCTCGAATGTTTAACAAGCCATGTATTTTCTCATATGGAATACGGATTTCCGTTGTACCTTCGGAATATGGCTTTATCTCATATTCATTGTAATACATGACAAGATGCTTTTCTGTGAAACCAAAATTATCATTCAGTTTAAATTTACCTCCTTCAAAGAAATATGAACTGTCCAAGGATGCAGTATCTTGGATGGATTCGACCTCTCTAAAATAGTGTTCTGCAATTTTAGTTAATTCTTCTTGTTTATTCTTTGCCAAAACATCAGCCAACTCAATTTTTTTCGCTTTTACAACATCAAAATTGGTCCAAAATACGTAATTATTTCCATGTGCTCCTCCTGTATATTCCGAGAGCTTATTTTTCATGGAAAAGAATAACGGTGTATTCGTAGCAATCAGACATTCAATTTTGCGATACCAGGCAAAGTGAAGTTGTCTTGTAGCTTCGTCTTCGACAAATTCATTGTATCCCATAATGAAGTTACTCGCCGCCTCTTGAGGCGTGTTTTCACCTTCAATGAATATATAGGATTTTAATAGGTCGTTGTATTTCTGGATATCAAGTTGGGGATATCGAATGGCGTAAAATGTCGTGTCGATGGTGTCATTAAACAGGGCAAAATAGGGACTCACTTCTTTGAAGTCTACATAGCTATATTGTAAAGTATCCTCCAAAAAGAGACGGTTATTCTCGGCCGTTGCGGATTTATCGTTGTTTTCGATACCACAGGCCCAGATAAAAATAAGTGAACATATATAGATGGGACTATGTACCCATTGAATAACCATTTATACTGTTTTGAAATGTTTGATGACCCGCTTGCCGAATATCGTGCTTCCTAACCGCACCATATTGCTACCTCGCTCTATTGCCAATTTGTAATCCGACGACATGCCCATAGAAAGTATATCGAACGTATCTTCCTTACGGTAATAGCTCACTTTCACGCCGTCAAAAAGCATTTTTAATTCATAAAATTCTTCCTTAATTTCTTTCTCTTTATCGGTATTTGTTGCAATACCCATTAAACCTCTGATACGAACATTTTTGAGCTGATCAAATTCCTGCTCCTGAAACATTTCGATCAATTCAGCATGATCAAAGCCGTATTTGGTTTCCTCCTCAGCGATAAATACCTGTAAAAGACAATCAATTATACGGTTGTTCTTGGCCGCATGTTTATTGATTTCCTTTAATAATTTGAAAGAGTCTACTGAATGAATCAATGAAACGAAAGGTGCAATGTACTTTACTTTATTGGTCTGAAGATGACCCACTAAATGCCATTCGATGTCTTTTGGAAGTGATTCGTGCTTGTCTACGAGCTCTTGAACCATGTTTTCTCCAAATATTCGCTGCCCAGCGTTGTACGCTTCCAATATATCCTCATTTGGTTTTGTTTTGGAAATAGCAACCAGTACGACGCCTAGTGGTGCCAGTTCTTGTCGTATTTCTTCGATATTCGTCGTGATGCTCATATATGTAATAATATTTTGGGAATGATTTATCTAAAAGCAATGATTACAATGCCTTTTCGTATTTTTGTACAAATTTACAAAATGCAACGCTTATTATTTGTTATAATATCTTCGTTTTTTTCAGGGAGTGTTGGTATCCGATGGTCTTCAACAACCTTCATGAGGTTGTCGTGGTTGTTGGCATTACCTAGAGTCATGAAGGTGTTTTCAGAAAGGATATGTCTGAAATCATCATCAAAAGGCTGCGTGAGATTTTCTGGGCTGTCGGCACTGCTACTAATCATAACGTCATTTCTAATTGTTTCCTGTAATAGGCAAGGATCTGACGATCGATTGTCTGAACGGAAAATGACCGAATTGATGACAGAGGTACATCTAATCGATGGTTATCTTTCCTCGTTGAACAAGGATAGTGCGGTGAAGGTGTTGCCGGTAATGTATGAGGACGTTTTCAAGAAGTATGGATTAGATTCGGCTACTTTCGCTGAAAACCTGAAGCATTATATGGGGAATCCGGATCTAATTGAAAAAATATATGGAAACGTGAAGAAAAAGCTGGAGGGATACAACAGGGAGATTCAAACTAAGGACTCGCTTAAAAATGCCTATATGCAAGATAGTATCAATCGCGTATATCGCTTGCAAAAAAATGCGGATGACATGAAAAATCTTATTTCCAATGTGGTATTGGACACGACCGATATGACATTCGCAGAATCTACGAGGATGTTTTATGATTATTTTGGTCTTGCTATCCAAGTGTACGGTGTTCACATTTCACCTGTTGTAGAAGTGCCTCAGGTGCCGTCCACCGATACAATACCCCCGATTAGTAGCGATCAGTCCGTCGAACAATCTCCTGTAGAGAAATTGCCAGTTGAGATGCATCCGGAGACATTACGGCCCTGGACGGATACCGGTAAAAATGTTCTGCGTTCCGTTCCAAATACGTTGAGGCCTTTACAACGACCTAAATTATTGTAGTAGTATGATTTATCCTCAAAACACAATAGATAAGTTGGGCTTTACAGATATTCGGAATTTAATAAAAGAAAAATGTCTAAGTGAAGCTGGAAAATTGATGGTGGAGAAAATTCAGCCTCAAGTAAAAATAGATCAAATAGATCGTTTCCTGCGTCAAACTCAAGAATTTAAAAATATCATACAACATGATGCCCCTTTGCCCGTAGATCATATCTACCCAATTAAACCGTTGGCAGAGAAGGCAAAGATAGAAGGCAGTTTTCTGCTGGAAGAGGAATTGTACCGAATGTTACTTTCACTTCGTACGGTATATGCCATTATTCGATACTTCAATGAAAGAGAAGGCCAATACGCCCATCTCGAATTGTTGTTTGAACATCTTCCGATAGAAAAGTCGATTTTAAGGTCTATCGAGATGGTGTTGGATGAACGGGGCAAGATGAAAGACAATGCTTCGCGTGCACTGTTGGATCTAAGCCAGCAGATTGCAAAAAGTGAGCAGGAAGCGCGTAAACGCTTGGATACGGTTTTTAAGCAGGCGCAAAGCAACGGCTGGACGGCCGACGGTGGGTTGACGATACGAGATGGACGGTTTTGTATACCTATTCTTGCCGAAAATAAACGTAAGTTAAAAGGCCTGATTCACGATGAATCGGCAACGGGTCAAACTGCTTATATTGAGCCAGAAGAGGTATTTCACCTGAATAATAAGGTGAGAGATTTAGAGTTTGAACGACGACGGGAGGTTGTCCGTATCCTGACCGATTTAACGACCGAATTACGTCCGCACGTGCCGCTTTTACTAGCATACCACAGCTTGCTCACTAAGCTGGATTTTGTACGCGCTAAGGCACTATTTGCGATAGACATTGAAGCGGTAATGCCTCTTCTTTCGAAAGAAGCAGATGTCAACTTAGTCAATGCCCGGCATCCCTTGTTATTCCTAAACGCTAAAAAAGACAGCCAACATCAGGTAGTACCTTTAAATATTAAAATTGATAGTACAGATCGTATTATTCTTGTCTCTGGACCTAATGCTGGAGGAAAGTCTGTCTGTATGAAGACAGTAGGACTATTGCAGCTGATGCTGCAATCGGGTCTTTTAATCCCAGCAGATGAAACCACGTCGATAGGTATATTCAAGCAAATTTTTGCGGATATCGGCGATGATCAATCTATTGAAAGCGATTTGAGTACATACAGTGCACACCTGTCTAAAATGAAACACTTTGCTAATTTTGCCACTGCCCGGACACTGGTGCTTATAGATGAATTCGGAACAGGTACGGATCCACAATTTGGCGGGCCGATAGCAGAAGCGGTGTTGGAACAACTGAATAAAAAGGGGATAAGAGGGGTAATTACCACACATTATTCGAACTTAAAATTGTTCGCTAGCCATGCTGAAGGATTAGAGAACGCGTCTATGCTGTTTGACAACCAGCAGATGAAACCGCTGTACATTCTCCAGACAGGCAAACCCGGGAGTTCGTATGCGTTTGAGATCGCTCAAAAAATTGGTTTACCAAGGGAAATCCTCCAATCTGCTAAGCAGAAGATCGGTGTTCAGCAGAAAAAAGTTGATACCCTTTTAGTAGATTTAGAGCGGGATAAGCAGGAAATATACGACACGAAGAAGGCCGTAAACCGAAGGGAAAAAGAACTGGAGGAATTAAAAACCAGATATGAGTCATTACAGGCTTATATGGAGGAGAATAAAAAAGAGATTATCCGAAAGGCGAAGGAAGAAGCAAAATCTATTTTGAAAGATGCCAATAAGCTGGTGGAGAATACAATTTCTGAAATAAAATCGGCTCAGGCGGAGAAAGACAAAACGAAACAAATCCGTTCTAAATTAAATCAGGAATTAGATAAACATACGTCAGATTTAGATCAAAAAGTTGCCAAACCCAAACCTGTAAATGGTGAAAATATCGAACTGCAGATAGGAGATTGGGTGCGGATTGAAGATTCCGGTTCAGAGGGAGAGATTTTAGAAATCACAAAAGGCAGTAGTTTGATTATTGCTTTAGGAGAACTTCGTACTGTGGTGAAAAAGAATCGGGTTACGAAACTACGAAGCAAGGAGAAATCAAAAGCCATCAAACGACAGAGTAATCTCTCTACGGATTCGGTAGCTGATTTTCAACCAGAGATCGACGTACGCGGTATGCGTACAGAGGACGCGTTGCAAAAGATCGAATTGGTGTTGGATCGTGCGGTAATGATAGGGTATCCGACGCTAAAAATAGTACATGGCAAAGGCGATGGTATATTGCGAAAGTTTATTCGGGATTATTTGCGAAAGTATAGTCATGTAAATAGATTTGAAGATGAACATGCTGACCGGGGAGGAGATGGAATCACCTATGCGTATATCAATTAAAATTAAAAGATATGTTTGACTGGACATTCAATGGTAATACTCAAGCTATTTTAGTATCTATTCTCTGTGGGAGCATAATAGGATTTGAGCGGGAATTTAAAAATAAATCCGCTGGTTTCAGAACAGTAATCTTGATCTGCTTCGGATCGACGATTTTTACCTTGCTTTCTAGAATGGGTAACATTTCAGATGATCGGATTGCAGCTAATATCATTACGGGTATAGGGTTTTTAGGTGCGGGTGTTATTTACCAGGGTAAGTTTAGTGTGCAGGGGTTAACGACGGCAGCGGTGATATGGACCATGGCTTCGATAGGAATGATTGTCGGGTTTGGAGAATTTCAATTTGGTATAGCACTGACCATTTGTATGGTTATTATTCTTTCACTGTTCCAAAAATTGGAACTGTATATGGCCAATATCTATCACCTCAGGACGATACATGTAACATTTAGAGATATCAAGATCGACTACCTGGATGAGTTTGAAAAATTTATGCTAACGAATAACGTCAAATTGAACCGCAAAGGACTCGAAAAGAATGGCGAACATTTGACTGTCGTATATGAGGTGACAGGTAGTCGAATGAACATCCGTAAAGCCTGCAATGAAATTGTAGCACTGGATTACGTAGAGCATTTCCGAAATCTTTAAAAAACTTTTCCACAATTCACAATTGTTAAAATTTGTTAAAATTTAAATTTTCTATTAATTATACTGATAAAAGTGTAAAAAACTTCAATTTTATTGATGGTTTTTTAAATTTATAAAACGAATTAAGCGATTTTTGAAAAAATTTATCTTTAAACCGAAGTTAATTTCATATTAAGTTTACGTTAAGTCACTTATATTGCAAAATCTCTTCTTAATTTTGCTTTCGATTTAACTATTTAAAAGAAATATGAAAAAAATCTTTACTCAACTGGCAGCAATATTTGTATTGATGTTAATTTGTAACGTTTCTTTAGCACAGCGGTTGCTTAAAGGAACTGTGACGGATGGTAATTCTCCAATTGCCGGCGCATCTGTGTCCATAAAAGGAGGAACAGCAGGGACGTCGACTGATGCAAGAGGTAATTTTACATTATCTGTTGGAGAGGCAAGTGGTGTTGTATTAGTGAAATATATTGGATATCTCACAGCACAAATAAGGTTTACAGATGCTACCACTGATATTGGAAACATCGTGTTGACGTCTAGTGGATCTGAGAATTTGGAAGAAGTAATTGTGGTTGGTAGAGGTATTATTGATATCGCTGAAGATAGACAAACTCCTATAGCTGTATCAACTATTAAATTACTTGAGATTCAGGAAAAGTCTGCAGGTAATGTGGAATTTCCTGAAATAATGAAACATACACCTTCTGTATATATCGCAGATCAAGCGAGTGGTTTTGGAGATGCAAAGATGTTTGTTCGTGGTTTCGATCAGTCAAATACTGCTTTCTTACTCAACGGGCAACCGATTAATGGAATGGAAGATGGAAATATGTATTGGTCAAATTGGTCTGCGATGGCAGATGTGGCAAACGTTATTCAGGTACAGAGAGGATTAGGCTCATCAAAGTTGGCAATTTCATCAGTTGGTGGTACGGTAAATATCATAACCAAAGCTACTGAACTTAATAAAGGCGGCTATGCACGTATGATGACCGGTAATGATGGATACGCGAAAGCTACTATTGGTTATAATACTGGAATGATTGGGAAATGGGGTGTATCCTTTATGCTTGACGGTTGGAGAGCTGATCGTAAATTTGCAAGAGGTACTGCAGGTGCTGGACAGAATTACTTTGTATCTGTTGGGTTTAAGCCAAATGAAAATCACAATTTTAACTTTATGATCTTTGGTGCACCACAATGGCATGACCAGAACTTCTCAAAACCGTTAATGACGAGGTATAATGAGACAGATAATCAGCCAACTTCGATAAATACTCCTGGATGGGATATTACGGGTATAAAAGGTAATTCAAATTATGGACGTTACGATGGAGAAGGCTTTTCTGCTAGAACGAATTTTTATCATAAGCCGGTTTCTAACTTAAACTGGGACTGGACAATTAACGAAAAATCATCTTTGTCAACTGTTCTTTATGCGTCAGTTGGTCGTGGCGGTGGTACTGGACCACTAGGTAGAGGCTTATTTCATACGGGATATGAACCTTACGGTGGGGGATACTTAAGTGATGGCTCTGCAAACTGGGCCGCCGTTGCACAGAATAATGCCATTTTAGCTGACGGCGTGAGTGGTACGAGTTCCACCGGAGCTGTATTAAGAGCTTCTGTTAATAATCATTTTTGGTATGGCTTGGTAACGAACTACAATTTTGATACGAAAAAGTATTGGACATTTAACGTTGGAGCTGATATTAGAATGTACCAAGGTGATCACTTCCAACAACTTGTTAACCTTATTGGCGCAAAAGGCGTGCTCGCGAGGCCAGCAAGTGATGCAGACGGTCATCTCGTGTCGAAGACTTTCTCAACAAATCCATGGTCTTCTTTGTTCAATAATGCAAAGGAAGGCGAACGGGTAGGATATGACAACGCGGAAAAAATAAATTATCAGGGAGTTTTCGGTCAAGCTGAATTTAGCAAGGACGGTTTTACTGCTTTTATACAAGGATCTTTATCCAACCAAGGTTATCAAAAGATCAATAGATGGAATTACGAAGCTGGTTTAACCAAATCGGAGTTTGATAATAAATTTGGATACAATATTAAAGGAGGAACTTCTTATACTTTTGATGGTGCTCATACACTTTTTGCAAATGTAGGAAAGTATTCTCGTCAACCTTACTTGGACAATGTTTTCATTTCAAATACTGTTGATTTTGCCGATCCATCAGTTGATAATGAGGAGATTTTTGGTTTAGAGGCTGGGTACAAATTTACAAACAGTTTTTTGAGGGCTAATCTTAATGCATATTACACCTCCTGGGATAATCGGTTTACTGATTATTTTTCGCAAGATTATGCAGTTGGAAATACCGAGTACGATGATGTCACTTTCTTGTTTACAGGTATTGGGCAATTGCACAAAGGGATAGAATTAGATTTTGACGCTAAGTTGCTCCCCACCCTAAACTTAAGAGGTTTCGCATCTATCGGTGATTGGAAATATGATGGTTCGTCTCCTTATCGTGTGCGTGATGCCGATTCTTTTGATATTATATTTGAAGATGCTAATGGGCAGGACTTGACGGGTGTAAGGGTCGGAAATGCTGCTCAGACTACTGCTGGTTTAGGAGCGAAGTATTTCATTCTCCCTAACTTTTCGATTGATGCCGATTTCAATTACTATGCAAGACTTTACGCAAATGTAGATATTGAAGACGTTATTGAATCATCACTTGCAGGCTCAGTTTATCAGCCGGAAGAATTAGATGGCTTTAAGACAGTTGACGGTGGTTTGAGCTATTCCTTCAAGTTGCGCGATGGTCAGAGTATCAAGTTTAGGGGAAATGTGAAAAATATTTTTAACGAAAAGTATTTTGCAAGGGCTGATGCAAACGGATATGTCTACGGTCTAGGAACGACATGGAATGCGGGATTAACATATAGCTTCTAACATATATTTAAGGATTTATCACTTTTCTGATAAAATGCCCTGCTCTTCATCAAGAGCAGGGCATTCTTTTTTATATCTTCCGTTGCCGGAAACATCAATATCCCTACGATTAAGCCCACGAATCTTTTGAAAGGTAAGGGGGGCTAAGCGTTAATACTAACTTCGTGAACCGGCTGGATAAAACTACCGTAACCCGCCCGGCTCTCGATCTATAATGGGACCGCCGTGCTCTCTTGTATTTCTCGCGGAGGGGATTTCAGGCGCCGGTGGAACGTACCCATCTCCCTTTCTTTCCTCACTTGTTTCATTATCCTCTTCTTCTTGTTTTTTTTGCGCTTCTTGTTCAGCTTTCAATCGCTTCAATTCTTCCGCTTTCTCCAGATCTTTTTCGTTCTCTTGCGTATTCATAATAATCCTCGTTTTAACGTTTTAAAATTATGTTTCCATCTTCGATGTTAACGAGTCAACATTTTAAAACCGATCTTGTTTAGATTTTTTGAATTCTTCGTCTTTAGACCGAAGGTCGATGCTACCTATAAGCTGTTACCTGAAGCGACTAAAAATTTGGCTTTAACAAATATTTATCATAGAAGCGGAAAATATGTTCCACGGCTTCTTCAGGCGTGTCAACCAACCGGTAGAGATTTAGATCTTCTTCGCTTATATTCTTTTCGGTAAGCATGGTGTTTTTAATCCAATCGATGAGCCCACCCCAGTATGCTTTTCCAACCAATACAATGGGAAATCGGGCAATCTTTCCGGTTTGGATTAATGTAATAGCTTCAAATAGTTCGTCCATAGTACCAAAGCCGCCTGGCATAACAATATATCCCTGCGAATACTTCATAAACATGACTTTACGCACGAAAAAATAATTGAATTCCAATAATTTATCTCGGTCGATGTATTTGTTGTGAAATTGTTCGAAAGGTAAGTCAATATTCAGACCTACTGATTTACCTCCTGCATTGTAGGCGCCTTTATTGGCTGCTTCCATAATCCCTGGGCCACCGCCCGAAATAACACCATACCCCTTTTCCGCTAATAATCGGGCTATCTCCACCGTCATCTCATAATATTTATTTTCGTCGGCCGTACGTGCGGATCCGAATATTGATACGCAGGGGCCTATTTTAGCCAATTTTTCAAAACCATCAACAAATTCCGACATGATTTTGAAAATCTGCCAAGAGTCTTTTACTTTTATTTCTTGCCACGTTTTATTAGCAAATGAATTCCTTATTCTATCTTCTTTAGCCATTCTTTGTAAATAATGTTATCCTCACAATATAATAAATTTTGCTGAATTGATGAAGCGATGAATAAAGTTGCGCTTTTTATTTTTTACTTTTGATTTTTGAGTTTTTACTATTTACTTTTACAGCATGAATTTCTCGTCAAAATTATTAGAGCAAGCTGTTGATGAGTTTGGTAGGCTGCCAGGGATTGGAAGGAAGACAGCATTGCGGTTGGTTTTGCATTTGTTAAAGCAATCGAATACGGAGGTATCCCGCTTTACACAGTCTCTAAATAATCTTAAAGAAAATATTAAATACTGTAGCACTTGCTTCAACATATCAGATGAGGCTACGTGTGAAATCTGCCAGTCGTTAAAGCGAGATAAATTAACGATATGCGTGGTAGAAGATACGCGTGATGTGATGGCTATTGAAAATACAAATCAATACCAAGGAGTGTACCATGTGCTTGGAGGACTTATTTCTCCGATGGATGGGATAGGGCCTGCCGATCTTAAGATAGAGGGGCTTATCGATCGGCTAAGAAATGGAGAGATCAGTGAGGTTATTTTAGCCTTAAGCGCTACGATGGAGGGCGACACGACGATATTCTATCTGTATCGTAAACTAAAGGAATTCAATGTTCAAGTCAGTACAATTGCACGAGGTATTGCTTTCGGCGGTGAACTGGAGTATGTGGACGAAATTACATTGGGTAGATCTATCGCGACGCGTGTGCCTTATGAACGAAATGTAGGCTAAGAATAAGATATTTTAAGCACTCTTCATTTTTGTAATGACCCAGATGAATCCAAAACTCGTACATATAAGAACACAACCGGTGATAGTCCATAGTGTATTGTAACCGAAATGTTCTGCCGTAAATGTCCCAAGAAAAGGAGATACAATATTTGCCGCTGCAAACGCCAAAGAATTGAATCCCATATAGGCACCTTGATTTTGTAATGAAGCTCGTTGTATTGCAATGGTAGCGGTAAAAGGTAAGGTCAGCATTTCACCCACGGATAGGAAAAACATCGCGAGGTAAAGCCACAAAATTCCGAAATCCAAGTTCAGCATCCAGTAGGAGAAACCGGCAATAGCCGTTCCCCAAAACATGATCTGTTTTACGCTAAAACGGTGTTCTACGAGATGGACTAACACCATTTCAAATAATACGATAACAAAGCCGCTAAATCCTAAAATGAGTCCTATCTGGCTTGCATCCATCGCATAAACGTCTTTGTAGAATAGGGGTAAGGTGCTCAAAAGCTGAAAAAAAGCCATTGAAAAAAGACAGCAGAGGATATTAAATAATATAAATAAGCTATCGGTATAGGCACTTTTAGCAGGCTTGTTGGTTGGTATTTCTGCTCTCACCGATTGGTCAATTTTTTTATTCCCTTCCTTATCCTTAAAAAAATAGATAAAAACGATTGCGGCGACACCTGCTGCCATCGCATTTCCGTAAAATATCCAGTCGTAAGAAAAGGTCGCTAAGAAACCACCTAAAGCCGGACCTATAGAAAAACCCAGATTTACAGCCATACGATTTAACGAATAGGCTTTGGTTATATTTTCAGGCTTGGCATATTTGGCTACAGACACTGAGTTAGCTGGTCTGAAAATATCCGCCACCAATGTTAGTATAAATATCATCAACGACAAACTTTCGAATGTTCGGAAATGAGGGGTAATCAGAAATAACGGGATGGTGAGCATTAAACTCCAGGTCTGTACCTTGAAATTGCCAAAACGATCTGTAAGCCAACCCCCCAGCCATGACCCGCACACGGAACCCAAACCAAAGCAACCTAACACTAATCCCACCTGGGTTTTACTGAAATTTAATTCAGATGACATATAAATCCCTAGAAAAGGGATTACCATCGATCCAGTACGATTGATTAACATGACTAATGCCAGTAACCACGCGGCTGGAGATAGACCGTTGTAAGATTTAATATATAACCGGACTATAGTGTTCATGCGCAAATAATTCTAACTCATCGGCACGGCTGCCTGCGAAAGGCAGTTTTTTAAGACGTGCGGCTCATCCCGAAAATAAATTTAAAAGAGTGTGAAGATAGTACTTTTATTGTATATTACGCTACGATTTGCCGATCCATTTCGGAGGATATGGTGTAATTATTAAATACGGTGCGTTTGCTTTTTGTAGCGGGGTTAAATATGAAATCGATACGCCCTAGATTGGCACCACCGAAACCCGCTTGATTAACTAATGTTATCTTACCATCCATATTTTTGATTTCGGTAGGTTTATCCAGAAAAGTGTGGGTATGACCGCCAACAATTAAATCTATATCTTTAGTGCTAGCGGCTAATTTTAAATCCGATATCGTATCATCTTGATATGCATATCCCAAGTGTGATAAGCAAATTACCAGATCGCATTTTAATTCGTTTTTTAGTTTGTGCGTGAGACGGGTTGCCACCTCCAAGGGGTCTAGATAACGCATTCCTACATAATTGTTAGGATCTACTAGGCCTTCCGTATTTACGCCTAATCCAAATAAACCTATTTTTATGCCGTCTTTTACAAAGGTGATGTGCTCTTTAGTTTTTCCAGCGAGTGCCGTATTGGAGAAATCATAATTCGATGTGATGAAAGGAAAGTTAGCGCTATCAAAGTGCTTGAGTATACCACTTATCCCATTGTCAAATTCGTGGTTGCCAAACGTTCCTGCGTCGTACTGGAGTTTTGACATTAACGCTAATTCGACTTTACCTTCAAATAAATTAAAATAAGGTGTACCTTGAAACATATCTCCTGCATCCAATAGCAACACATTTTTCTCCTCTTGCCGGATTTTTTGTATCAGAGTGCTCCGGCGGGCGACTCCTCCTAGACCTTGAACTTTCGAACCGTCCATAGGGAATGGCTCTATACGGCTGTGCACATCATTTGTGTGAAGAATGGTAATCTTTACTTCTCTCCTGGAGCTTGCTTCAATCTTGTTGGTATATGAATTAAAGGCACAAAGTGCTCCTAATGCCGACATTTTCCGAATAAATGATCTTCTATTGAATGATTGTGATTCTACCATCAAGCTGTGTGTTTATTTTTTTATTCTCTTTTGTTAACTGCTCTACATACTCAATTAAACCTTCACGCACTAGGATAGGTGTATTAATTCGATTTAATGGATTGTTCAGGCCCTTTACATTATCTCCTCCGTTCGCCAAATAGTCATATGTGACCAACTTATATGATTTCTCTGGATCGATGGTTTTCCCATTGAGCATGAGATTTGCAACTTGATTGTTTTTTATGGTCATAACAAAACCTCCTATAGGTTGGCCACCTGTATTGGCGATGAAATTGGCTAATATCAATAGATCTGAGCCTTTCATCTCTAATATGGTGATCGTATTTTCGAAAGGCATGAGTTCGAATAAAGAACCTACAGTGACAGGACCTTTTTTTAATTCTGAACGGATACCTCCTTTTGTTGAAAATGAAATTTCCACAGTAGGGTCCACTTTTTTTCCAATTTCCAATAGTGCATCGGCAAAGAAATTTCCTATTAAAAATTCAGGTTCTGTACGACTTTTATTTAAGAATTTTTCTGAAAAACCTATTTCACGGTTCATCTCGCCTTCCATAGCTGTCTTGAAAGGGGTATAATAATTTACAATTGAAGTGTCTGCGGGCAAATCTGCATTAACGGAATAGGTAATCGACCGGTTACCGCCGACAAGATAAGTGCTCTTGCAACCAACGAAAAACAACACTGCAACCAAAGTCGATAAAAAATGTACGTTACGCATAGAACTTGTATTTCAACTTACGAAGCTAAGAAGAAACTCAGTCGCAACAAAGACAAACAGATTAAAATATTGTAATGTTATCGTAATGTTGGACGACAGATACTTCAATAATTGAAGTGTTTTATTTTCTATCTTTGGGGGGAAATAATTCTGGGGATAATTTGGCATGTAGATTGTCTTCACTAGTTAAACTAAATCATAGATGTTAAAGAGAATTTTATTCAGTAGTGTGGCTATTATACTTGTATTTTCGCTCAGCAGCTGTTTCGATATCGTCGAAGAAATCAATTTTCAATCCAATGGTGCTGGAAAGATAAAAGCAACCTTAAATTTGAGTAAAAGTAAGACCAAAGTTGCTTCATTGATGCTCTTGGATAGTGTGAATGGTATAAAGGTGCCAAGTAAGACGACAATCCAAAAGGAGTTAAATGATATTGTAGGGATCCTTAAGCAAACAAAGGGGATAAGTCAGGTAAATTCTAGTTTGGATTTCAATAATTATATCGCGACGCTGGAATGTAATTTTAGCAACGTAGCGGCCTTAAATACATTTACTAAGACGCTATCGACTAAATTTAAAACAAATATATCTGGATACACTACTTATGCTTACGATGCGTCAAATAAGGTGTTTGTTCGGAAATATAATGCGTCGCAAGATGCGAAAAAAGAGTTTACGAAATTAAAAGGAGAAAATCAAAAGGCTTTTAACGATGCTTATTTTACGAGTATATATCGATTTGCTGAACCGGTAAAAAGCCAACAAAACAGCAAGGCTAGTATTTCATCCAATCGGAAAGCGGTGATGCTCAAAACGGGTATGCTGGAACTCATCAACGGCACTACAAACCTCTCCAATACGATAGCACTTAATTAAACTTTGAAAAATCTCTAGGCAGAATCCACTGAGATGGCAATAATGATGTCAAGATTTGCCGTATACACCCCGGTATCATAAGCTGGTGAGCTTAAATAGGGTGAGAAATAATGAATAATATCAATTAAAATAACATAAACGGATGAATACAAAACTTATTTTTGCTGCACTTTTACTTTTGATGGGGCTATCGCGGGCCAATGCGCAAAACCATTTTAAAAAACTGCCAGCTGATATCAATTTTCTAGCTACTTTCGATACGAAAAATTTGTTTCAATTAATGGATACGAAAGATGTCAACGCCACATTGAACAAATTGGATTTTTTTAAAAAATTAAGCGATTCACTATCGCAGGATATTCATCAGATTGAGGATCTGGGTATCAACCTTGCGTCTAAATCATATGTGTTTACCCGTCTAGCCGATAGTATTACATTTATTGGTGCATTGATTCCACTTTCGGATGTTAAACGCTTTCAAGCATTTATTCCTACCCACAAGAAAATACAGGTCGTAGACGGCTTGCAGACTATTTATTCAGTAGATCGTAGCATTCGAATTAGTTGGGATGAAAATACGGCTTATGTGATGACCGGCGTGCTCAAAGACAGTTACTTGGATAGGGAAGATGTCAAAGAACGCTATGGCTTGGCAGAGAATCCGTATTACGATTATTATGGTACGGACGATGTAATGGTAGATAGTATTGAAGCGGTGGCAGACGCCACATATGAATACGATTATGTAGATACGGTGATGGATAGTGCGGACGCATTCTATGCAGGGATTGAAGATACAGCAGCTATTGCGATAGAATATGACGACTATGATGTAGTTAGTGATAGTAATTTAATAATGATAGATTCATATGATGATTATGATACGATTACCGATAATGATATGTTGGATTCCATTGGGTATTCGATCTATGAGAATGAGGAGGATGTTTATCAGGATGAAAGCAATACGGCATATTATAGATGGCTGGCACAAACTGACTCTATAAAGGACCTGATTGTAAGTGAATGGATTGACGCCGAGATGACTAATATCATTACAGGGAATTATAAATCCTTTGTAGTGCCGAAAGGATTCACCGGAAAATCCAATAAGAATACGGTTGCACATTATTGGATAAAGAGTGTGGACGAACTGTATCAGAATTTTATGCCCACAGGTATTATAGAACAGGCATTTGGAATAGGTTCACTTTCTAAATTAAAATATGGTTACGAGCAAGCGAATTTGTCGTTTGATGTGGACAAAAATAAACTGAAGTTGCACGGGGCATTGAATCTGGATCAGGAAACATCCAAAATATTTAAGAAAATTTACGACAAAAAGCTCAATCCTAAAATGTATAAATACCTCGATAAAGATGCATTGGGTTTTTTATCTTTAAGTATTAATTCGGAAGCTTATTTGAAATATATTCCGCAGTACATTCAAAAATATTATGGAGCTTTTGTACCGCGGTATCAAGAAGCTTTCTCGGTCGGTGCCATGCTGTTCGACATTATCGTGGATGAAAAAGCAGTAGCAAAAGTGTTCAAAGGTGATAATCTATTTGTGCTTAATGGTGTAACGAAACAGGAAATTACCTATACCGATTACGAATACGACGAGGATTATAATTACAAACAAATTGAAAAAACTAAAATGGATGAGATTCCACAGTTTTTGTGGATGTTTTCTTCAGATGACATGCGTCTCTTTGAACAGTTATTGGAGCTAGGTGTGAATCAGGAAGAGGTTTTGTTGGAGAACGGGATCTATAAAATTGGAAAAATATCTCGTCAATTCAGTAATTTCTATGTGTTAATGAAAGATGGTATCGTTTTCTTAGGCAACGATGAAAATCAGATCACTGCTATAAAAAATAATACATACAAGCCCAATGTAGATGGCGCTAGTATGAAGATAGCGAAGAAGAATCGCTTTGCAGCTTTATTCCATGTAAACAAGATACCGACATTGATAGAAGAATTGGATCTTCCGGTATCGAGAGACTTAGATAGTCTCACGGCTGATCTCGCACAGTATGGTGATTTTTATGTGATATCTCCTGGTATGAAGGGAAATAGTTTCCAAGGTGAACTCGGGATAGAATTCCCAGACAAGGATAAAAACGCACTATACTTTTTGATGGATTTAATCGAACGATTGGCGGTTACTAGATAAGAACTAAGGAAAGTATGATGCGGAAATTTTTCTTTGGGCTCCTAATTGTTATACTTCTTCTCATTGGAGGGGTTTGGATTTTTTTTAGTGTGCGTGCAACAGAGTCGTTGGATGTAGAGGTGCATAAAGATAGCGACGTGCTGATTCAGGTATCTGTCGATCAATTGTTGAGAGAAATAGCTACAAATGCCATAATGCACCCTTTTACGTATTTTGAAAAAGATACCTCGGAGCGAATGGGAGATGGGGCGACAGAGCGGATTAAGATCTGGCAGGCAGGATGGACTGTACCAGCGCGACTTATATTTTTCTCGACTCCTGAAGACTCTGCTGTATTTTATAGCCTGCAGAAAATAAGCGATGTTGAACGTTTTCGCAAGTTTGCGCTCCAAACTCTGGACATTAATGTGGATTCGCTTCTCGACCCGACCGACCTGTTGTATTTGGTGTCCAAAAATAAAAGGATCGCGTTGCTCAGCGATGAACACAATTTTATTCTTTCCGTCGGCGTTAGTTCAAGTGATCGAAGAGAACGTATGGAGCATCTACTGACAAATGATAATGGGGATTTAGTGCAGATCGGTGCTATTGCTAGCACGGATTTCCTCGAAACCAAATCGGATATACTATATGCTAATCTCCATGATGGCACCATGTTAAAGATTGATTTTGAGAACGGAAGAATGCAGGCGGAAGGAGTGCTTTATTCCACATTGTGGAAAGCTAATCCCAAAGCGAGAAAAGGTATCCTGCACGAAAGTAATATCTTGAATGTGACACTAGACGCAGATTTAAGTCCACTCATGCAAAAATACGAATCGACCTTGGCAAATCTCAGAATTCCAGTTGATACTTTGCGACGTTATTTCGGCGGATATATAGATATACAATGGAAACAAGGTAATGTGGCACAAACGGATACCATAATTGCCTACGAAATGGACGAAAATTTTGAGATGAGTGAGAAAAAAGAATTAAGGGAAGAATGGGTGCCAAATCTACAAATCACGGTTAAGGCCTCTCCTCATTTAGCTGGTTATATACCTGAAAAGATTTTTTATAAATTCACAAAAAAAACAAAACTGGATATGATCGGACTTGCCACATCTACAGACTTCGAATTAGACGAGCAATTAATGGATAATGATACTTATTTTTCCTTTGTGATGCAGAATATGAAAGATGAAAAACTGCTTTTGGACTGGCTTTCTATACTGGAGCATATTCAGAAAATAGAATTGGGTGCTACGTATGTAGCACCTCATGTATCTTCTATATCGGGCGAGATTGTCTTCACGCAATCAAAGATACATAGTTTGTATCAATTGATGAGATAAACACTTAGTACCTGTTAAGAAATGAACTATTTACTAACAGGTACTTTTATGTTGATCTTTAAAATTTCACCGACACTACTTTTGCCCGTCAATCCATAATCTAATCTGTTTAGTTCAAAATCACCTAAAAAAATAGGCGTAGATGCGTTAGCGTCAAAAGTGAATAATATACTTATAGGTTTTGTCGTGGATTTGATGGTTAGATTACCGCTGACTTCATAGCCATCAGTCACTTTTTTGAATTCGGTCGATTTGAAATAAATAGTAGGGTATTGTTCCACATCGAAGAAATCATCTGCTTTGGCATGTTTAGTTTTTAGATCGTTTCCAAGATTCAACGTGTTGACATCAACGCTGAGGTCCATATCGGCTCCACCAAGATTATCTGGATCAAAATGAAGTGCTCCCTTTAATCCGCCGATAGTTCCACTTGCTTTTTTCGTTTCAAATTTGATGATGTAGTCGTTTTCGTTGATTTTCCAACCGATGATGGAATACATGGCCGAAGTACTGAGGATAAAGAGTAGTACACCGAAGGTGAGGCGTTTGGTTGTTTTCATCTTTCTGTTCTTTTGTTTTTAGCGCTATTAAGCTGTAACAAATATAAATTTAATTCACTAACTAGTTGTATGAACATGACCAAAAACTAAAATACGAGCTTAACAATTAGATAGTTAATCGTTCTTTCGCAAGTTTTAATGGTATATACGCTTGATCTATTTGCAAGAAAGCCTCACTGGGATCTTTTCAGCGAGGCTTTTGTCATTTTTACCTAATCGAACTCGTTAACTAAAACTATTTTTTTGCATATAATTCTTCGCGTTGCGCTTTTACCACGTCAGAATTGATATATTCGTCGTAGGTCATCAGCTTATCGATGATGCCGTTTGGAGTTAGTTCGATAATACGGTTTGCTACTGTTTCTGTTAATTCGTGGTCACGAGAAGTAAATAACATCGATCCTTTAAAATCTTTCATGCCATTATTTAGAGCGGTGATGGATTCCAAATCCAAGTGATTGGTAGGCTCATCAAATAACAAGAAATTTGCTCCTTGTAGCATCATTCTCGAAAACATGCAACGCATTTTTTCGCCTCCGGATAATACCGAACATTTTTTCAGTACTTCTTCACCCGAAAATAACATTTTGCCCAAAAACCCGCGGATAAATTGCTCATCAGCATCTGGTTTAGTCGTGTAATCACGCAGCCAATCGATTAAATTATCCGTTTTCCCATCAAAAAAGCTCGCATTTTCGATGGGCATATCTGCGGGCGTAATGGTTATACCCCATTTAAACTCTCCTTTATAATCTTGGTCGCGGCCGGCAAGTATATCGTAAAAAGCAGAAGTAACAAGTGAATTTTCTGAAAGAACAGCAATTTTATCGCCTTTATTGACCATAAAACTAATGTCCTTGAAATAGACTTCGCCATTTATAGTTTTACCCAACCCTACAACTTGTAAAATTTGATCCCCCGGATCTCGATCCATGGTGTTAAACATAATCGCTGGATACTTCCTATTGGAAGGTTTGATGTCATCGATGTTAATCTTATCTAATGCTTTCTTACGTGAAGTGGCTTGTTTCGATTTAGAAGCATTGGCCGAAAAACGACGAATAAATTCTTGTAGTTCTTTGACCTTATCCTCCATTTTCTTATTCTGATCCGTACGTTGTTTCAGGGCTAACTGAGAAGATTCATACCAGAATGTGTAGTTACCCGAGTAGATCGACATTTTGCTAAAATCAATATCGACGATATGTGTACATACTGCATCTAAGAAGTGACGATCATGGGACACAACAAGAACGATTGCCTCATAGCTCGCTAAAAAATCCTCTAACCAAGCAATGGTATTAATGTCCAAATCGTTGGTCGGCTCATCCAAAATTAAGATATCTGGTTTTCCAAACAAAGCCTGCGCTAATAAAACACGAACTTTTTCGTTACCGTCTAATTCCTTCACCAATTTGTAGTGGAGACCCTCTTTAATTCCTAAATTACTTAAAAGGGTAGCAGCATTACTTTCGGCGTTCCATCCATCCATTTCGGCAAACAAGCTCTCTAGTTCTCCAGCGCGTTCGCCATCTGCATCAGAGAAGTCCTCTTTCATGTAGATGGCGTCTTTTTCTTTCATCACCTTATATAACTCCTGATTTCCCATCATTACGGTTTCAATAACCGAGAATTCATCAAATTGATAGTGATTTTGGTTAAGCACAGACATACGTTCACCAGGAGTGAAAGCAACCGATCCCGTGCTGGGATCTACTTCGCCGGATATAATTTTTAGGAATGTAGATTTTCCAGCTCCATTTGCACCGATAATACCATAACAATTTCCTGTAGTAAATTTTAAGTTTACGTCTTCGAATAGCACACGTTTGCCGAAGCGAAGCGATAAATTAGATACATTAATCATGTTGCAAAGATAAGCTTTATTCTCTAATTATGGAACGATAGCAAATCGTTTGCTTGTAGAGATGCTCTAATTATTATTTATGATTTACGTTAAAAAAACAGTTTCTTTACAGTAATTATGTAATTCTACTTGATATATAACCGAAATAATGGAAAATATTGTTAAATCGATTTCAAATTTGGTGTGGAGTGATGTTTTTATCTTTCTATGCTTATTCACTGGTGTATATTTTTCTATACGTACGAGGTTTCTACAAGTTACCTATTTACGGGACATGCTTAGACTGCTGTTTGCAAAAAAAGTATCTGATAAAGGTATCTCTTCTTTCCAGGCATTTGCCTTAGCTATTTCTGGAAGGGTAGGAACTGGGAATATTGTGGGTGTGGCTACAGCAATTTTTATGGGGGGACCAGGTGCTGTATTTTGGATGTGGACCATTGCTTTCTTCGGGTCTGCATCTGCTTATGTAGAGTCTGCACTTGCTCAGGTTTATAAGCAGAAAGATGGCGAGGAATTTAGAGGAGGACCTGCTTACTATATCGAAAAGGGATTGGGTGTGAAATGGTATGCCGTTATTTTTGCAATAGTAACAATTATCAGTACTGGGTTATTATTGCCAGGGGTACAGAGTAATGCAATAAGCAGTACCCTTTCTAATGCATTCAATCTCGCGAATCCAATTTTGGAAATTGGAAATATTGAATTTACCTTAAGTTGGGTAGGTCTGGGAATCGTTGCGTTGTTGGCGGTGATTATTATAGGAGGGGTAAAACGGTTGGGACAAGCATCAGAATTTATTGTACCCTTCATGGCAGGTGCCTATATATTGATGGCGATTGTGATTATTACCATCAATATTGCGCAGGTTCCGGCTGTTTTTCGACTGATCTTTAGCTCGGCGTTTAGTGTAGATGCTACATTTGGTGGTATTATGGGAATGGCTATTGCTTGGGGAGTGAAAAGAGGTATATATTCTAATGAAGCGGGTCAAGGTACAGCACCTCACGCGGCAGCAGCGGCGGCAGTGAAGCATCCTGCCCAACAGGGGTTGGTTCAAGCCTTTTCCGTCTATGTAGATACATTATTCGTATGTACAGCCACTGCGCTGATGATTTTGTTTACAGGGATGTATAATGTGGGGGGGACATTTGATAGCGCAGGGAATGCGACAGCTTACATCGTTAACAATATTCCGGGGGTAAATCCAGACGGATTTACGCAGGCAGCTGTATCACATCACTTTCCGACTATCGGAAATCAATTTGTGGCTTTAGCGCTGTTTTTCTTTGCTTTTACCACTATCATGGCCTATTATTACTATGCGGAAACAAATGTTGCGTATATATTTAAGGGTGCACGTGCGAAAATTTTTATTTGGGCACTTCGTGTTTTATTTTTAGCTGCAACTTACTTTGGCACTGTTAGAAGTGCAAATTTGGCTTGGGATCTCGGAGATATCGGCGTTGGTCTAATGGCATGGGTCAATCTAATTGCAATACTGTTAATGAGCAAAACTGCAATGAAAGTGTGGAATGATTATGTGACCAAGCGCAAAATGGGAATGTTGAACCCAGATTTTAATCCTAAGGAGCTCGGCATAAAGAATGCTGATTTCTGGGAAAACCGCGGACAATAAACTAACATATGGATAATACAAACGGTTTTATATTATCCGTATGTTAGTTCCGAAAATCAGTGTGATTGAAATGATAGGTGGTGCGCAATACAAGTGTTAAAAAGCCCCAGCGCACGTCGTTGCGAAAATCAGAACAAAGGTTATGACCAGCAAGACAAGAAAAGTGGTGTAAGGTGTTCTTCTCATAATTCTTTTAATTGTTGAGTTTGTTTTAAGTAACACCAACACAAATGACGTGCCTTAAACAAAAAAACGCCCTTTTTATAGTAAATTTAATGTTACTTTGTTTTTAAAAGACATTTTTTTTCTTTAAGATATACAAAAATCACCTGTTGATTACGGAGGGCATATTTTTTTGAGAAGATCATTCAAGTCTGATGGATTAAAATCAAGACAAAACATTTCTCGTATGATGTCCGTCAACTTAGAAGTTTGTTGTAGTAGATTAACGAGTGGGATTGCGATTTAATATAAAACAATAAAACTGCGTTGCAGTTTTTGTTGATACTATTTTGAACACAATGTATCCAAAGGAGAGTGCTTAGAAAGGTAAAAATGATACAAAATAACAACGGCTACCCGTATAGGTAGCCGTTGCTTTTAGTATTAAATATAAATTCGATTAGCTCAATTTCACATTAATAGCATTTAGACCTTTAGGCGTACGCTCAACTTCGTAAGTTACGGTATCACCTTCTCTAACTTGGTTTTTTAATCCTGAAGTGTGTACAAACACGTCAGCGCCACCATTTTCTGGAGTAATAAAACCAAATCCTTTAGTTTCATTAAAAAACTTTACAGTTCCTGTATTCATTATATTTTTTTATTAGTATTAAGGCAAGGATAGGTATAATTATTCGTAATCCGCTCTTTTCATGTTAAAAGTATTTTCATATGACAAAACTTTTAGATTCTACCATCATAAGAGCGCAAAATTTCGATTTTTCAATTTCATTTCGTATCTTTGTATGAAAGCCTTATACATCACCTCGCTTTAACTGTCTTTCAACAAGTTTCATAAAGCCCGTTGGTCGCTAAGACATATTTTAATTTATTCATTTACATTATACACGTTTAATGGGGCAAAGCCAAATTACATTCAGAAAAAAAGAACAAGCAAAGAAAAAGCAATTAAAAAAGCAACACAAGCAAGAGAAAAAAGAGTTCAACAAACAAAATAACGACAAAGGAAAGTCCTTTGAAGAAATGTTTGCGTATGTTGACGAGTATGGTAATATATCAGATACCCCTCCTTTAAAGAAATACGAATTTAAAGAAGAAGATTTGTTACGACCAGAAGTAGAAGACGAATACAATTACGGAAAAGTATCGTATTATAATGATCAAGGACATTATGGGTTTATTCGCGATAATCTATCAAGACAAACAGTATATTTTAATGACAATTTAGTTGGATTTGTACTGAAAATTGATCAAAAGGTCAAGTATAAATATAGAAGTTCTAAACAAGGAAATCAGGTCTCAGAAGTTATTTTGGAACCGTAATTATTTTGATTTGCCTACTATCATATAAAAACAAGGAAGCCAGTCTACATTTATAGACTGGCTTCCTTGTTTTTATATGATTCTTTCCTTTTGTTATTTATTCGAGGCCATTTCCTTTATTACATTGACATGTGAATTGAAGGCTTTTGCAAATGTTGGGAACTCGATATAGTTAATTTTGTACTCCACACAGGTCTGACGAATAATCTTGTTGATCGCTGGATAGTGGATATGGCTTATTTTTGGAAATAAGTGATGTTCAACCTGAAAATTTAATCCTCCTAATAACCAAGTCAAAAACTTGTTTTTCGTAGCAAAGTTTGCGGTAGAATTCAATTGGTGAATCATCCATTCATTTTCTATTTTCCGATTATCATCTTCTACGATATTAAAGCTTGTTTCGGAAACCACATGCGCCAGTTGGAATACAATAGCTAACATCAGCCCGCAGACTACACCTACAATTAATAAACCAATTAGTGTCTTAATCGGACCTACAAAAATGATAGGCAAAATAATGAATAGAATCAGATTAATAGCTTTGCTTATCCAAAAAATAACTTTTTCACGTACCGGAAAACTGAAAGCATTATTATTCTTTCCTAGTGCGGCTTTAAAGTACTTTTCATAATCTTGATAGAAAATCCAGGCAAGATAGGAGATACCATAGAGTGCGAGGAAATAATATTGTTGAAATTTATGATGTTTCTGATACTTTTGTTCTTTATGTAAACGCATGAATTTAACATCTATATCATGGTCTTCACCTTCGATATTTGTGAAGGTATGATGTGCTATGTTGTGCTTTAATTTCCAAAAATAGATATTTGCACCCATCAAGTTGGCGCTATAAGACAGAATGTTGTTGAACTTCTTGTTTTTAGAAAACGTATCGTGACCTGCGTCGTGCATTACATTAAAGCCAATTGCGGCAAGATTTGCGCCAAATAAAGCACATAGAATAATGCCGATCGCCCAATGTGGCTGTACTAAGAGCAATGTACTGTAAATCCCTAAAAAGCTAGCGAAAAGAATAATTCCTTTAGCCAAAATTTTACGACCCCCAGTTTTATTGAGATTGTTATTTTTAAAATATGTATTTATTTTCTCCTTTAGCGCTTTGGAAAATAATGTGTTGGCGTTGTTGAATTTAATTGTCGATTTCATTAAGAGTTGTAATACTCTGTTACTAGGAGTGGGTTTAATTTTTATTATTTATCTATAAATCGAATATAAGTAACGTTATTCTGTTTTAAAGATAGGGAATATTATTGAGAGCAAGGATGTTAAGTTTAGTTAAATAAAAAAAGGAACTTAAATCTTCAAAATTCCTTTTTTATTTCGCACTATTAAATTTTAATGTTTAAAGTGCCGTACGCCAGTAATGACCATCGCTAATCCTTTTTCATTGGCCATATCTATAGACAATTGATCTTTAATGGAACCGCCCGGTTGTAACACCGCCGCTATTCCAGCTTCGCCTGCAATTTCTACACAGTCTGGAAAGGGGAAGAAAGCGTCGGAAGCCATCGCACTCCCTTTTAAGTCAAAACCAAATGCATGTGCTTTTTCAATGGCTTGTTTCAAGGCATCCACCCTGGAAGTTTGACCTACTCCGGAGGCAATCAATGTTCCGCTTTTCGCAAACACAATCGTATTTGATTTTGTGTGTTTTACAATTTTATTGGCAAAATAAAGATCTTCCAGCTGCTCTGCGGTCGGTTTTATATCCGTTACCGCTGTCATCAATTCTGGTCCTTCCACCGTATGATCTTTATCTTGGAGAATTACGCCATTCAATAATGTCTTGAATTGATCCGCAGGTAGATTAACTTCTTTTCGGACCAAGATGATTCTATTTTTTTTAGCAGTAAGTATTGATTTAGCTTGCTCGCTATATGACGGAGCAATCAATACTTCGAAAAATAATTTGTTGATTTCCTCAGCAGTCTCGGCATCTAATTCCTGATTTGTAATTAATACGCCTCCAAAAGCGGATACAGGATCACATGCTAGTGCATCTATCCATGCTTGCTTTACAGTTGGGCGAGAAGCTACACCACAGGCATTGGTGTGTTTTAAGATCGCAAATGTGGGCTCTTCAAATTCATCTATGATAGCGACTGCTGCGTCTACATCTACTAAATTGTTGTATGATAATTCTTTCCCGTTTAATTTATCAAACATGGCATCTAGATCCCCAAAGAAAACTCCCTTTTGATGTGGATTTTCTCCATAGCGTAATACCTGCGATTTTTGTTGGGATTGTTTAAAGACGGTTAATGGCTCTTCTTGGTTGAAATAGTTAAAGATAGCAGTATCGTAATGAGAAGAGGTATTGAAAGCCCGCTTGGCAAAAGACTTACGTTGTTCCAGTGTGGTTACACCGTCTTGAGATGCCAAAATTTGTTCTAACTCGGTGTAATCTGTCTTCGAAGAAATGATGACAACATCGTTGAAATTTTTTGCCGCGGCACGGATTAGCGAAATGCCACCTATATCGATTTTTTCAATAATATCTTGTTCGGAAGCTCCGGAAGCCACTGTTGCTTCAAATGGGTATAGATCTACGATAACCAAGTCAATTTCCGGAATTTCATATTGCGCTAATTGTTGTTGGTCACTTTCTAGTGGACGGCGGGAAAGGATACCGCCAAATATCTTTGGATGCAGCGTTTTGACCCGCCCACCTAAAATAGAGGGATAGCTCGTTAGATCTTCAACACGTACTACGTCGATATCTAAATCACGGATGAAGGCTTCCGTACCGCCTGTCGAGTAGAAAGTAACTCCGTATTTATTTAGAAGTTGAATAAGAGGGGCAAGGTTGTCTTTATAGTAAACAGAAACCAGTGCATTTTTAATCTTAACAGGATGATTCATTATTCTTTATTTGGAGCCGCAAAGATACTAAAATTCACGCAACCTGTACTGCATTTTCTCAATCAAATTAATAATTAACTGATTCGAATACCCAACCATATTTAGTAGAATAACTAACCGTACTTCTTCAATAGATTTTCGATCACTTTGGGATAGTGTAAATGCTCTAGTTGTTGGCCGTTAAATTTTATCACTTCTAATGTGTCATCCGGTTCAACTTTAAATCGAGCTTGATAAATCACTTCGCCTTCATCAAAATTTTCATTTACAAAATGGATAGTGATTCCGTGTTCGTCGTCTCCTGCATTGAGGACAGCCTGATGTACGCGGTCGCCGTACATGCCTTTGCCGCCATGCTTAGGAAGAAGTGCCGGATGTATGTTAATAATCTTATTGGGAAAAGCCTTCAATAAGTTTTGCGGTATCAACCATAAAAAGCCCGCTAATACAACGAGATCAATATCTAATCGCTTTAAAAGATCTACGATCTCAGTTGTTTGATAAAAATCGTTCTTGTCAAAAACATGTGAGGGAATCTCGAAATTATCAGCGCGCTGCAGTACATAGGCGTCGGGATTGTTGCTTAATATCAGAGCCACTTCCACTTCATGGGAATACTTGAAATGTTCCATTATTTTTTGTGCATTGGATCCGGAACCGGAAGCAAAAATAGCTATACGTTTTTTCACTCGTTATTCGATTTTATTCAGATTAAAACTTTCCTGACCAAACTTAGATAAAATGCTTTGCATTCGCAAGCCTAACACAGTGAGTGCAGATATGTTGGAAAAGAAACACAATTCGTAATTTATTCCTAAATGGATAGCGATTAATCAGTTAAAATTAACTTTTTTAGTATTTCTTCACTGATAACCTCCACCGGGGCCGCCGAATTTGACAGAACAATTACAGCCGACTTGGCATCGGGAGCAATGCCAATAAAGGAGCTGCTCCCCGCGGTTCCCCCGTTATGATTGTAATAAATGATATCGTCTACCATAGACATATGCCAGGCAAGCCCAATATCGGTATTTGGCGGTATGAAAAATGTGAATTGTTTGGTCAAGGCCATTGCTTTTTCCAATGGGGATAGAGGCATTTTGAATTGAGATCGGACATACAACAACATATCCTGAATTGTCGATTTTAAAGAACCAGCTGCCGCAAGAGAAATAAAGTTCCATGTAGGCACGGAATCTCCTTTTACATTGTATACCTTGGCAAGCTGTTGCGCTTTGCTATCCGCCTTTTCTACCGTGTTTATCATATTTAACGGCTTAGTGATAATCTCTTCGATATTTTGTGCATACGTTTTTTTGGTAATAATAGAAATTAACTCACCTAATAAGCCATACCCAACGTTGCTGTACTCGTATTCTTCGCCAACTTCTTTGGTCGCTTTAAAATTTTTCAGGAAACTGAATAACTCGGCCTGATCATAATGTGCATAGGGATCATTTTCTACTAATTTGCTGCTTGTATTCCAGTTTAAAGCCATACGCGGCAATCCGGAGGTATGATTTGCTAGCGATTTAAAGGTTATTTTTTGGATGTCGGTATTAGACCTTACTGAATCGGGCAAAAATTTAGCGATACTATCATCCAGACCGATCACATTCTTTTCTACCAAATCAGCTAGGAGCGTAGCGGTAAAAGTTTTCGTAATCGATCCCAGTTCATATAAGGTGGTCGCAGTAGGGAGCGTATTATTATCTTTTTCAGTTTCACCGTAAAAAAATGTGCTTACCCTGCTTTTATGAATTACGCCAATGGCCAACGACTGCGCATTTCTTTTTTGGATGTATGTACGCGCTACAGAGTCGATAAAAATATCCAACGGATTTAGCACCTCCACTTTGGATATTACCTGTTCTTTTTTTTCTTCTACTTTTTCTTCATAAGGCTGAAAAGCGAGCGTGTGATAGTTGAAATTGCTATCTACACCCAATATGAACAGTAATTCTTGGTCTCCAATCTCTATTTTATAACCCGCTATACCATTTTTATATTTTTTAGGGGTTGCATTTTTTATTGTACCTAACGAATATAATTGGTTTAATATCCCATTTAACTGAACAGAAGATATGGTCTTTTTAAAATTTTCGTCGGCCATATTATAGATGGAGTCCATTTGCTTTGTATTGAATAAATATTCAATTTGATTGTAAACGGCTCTGTTCTGTCTCTCTTCGATCGATTGCGCTTTTATTAATATAGTAAATCCCACTATACACAGCAGTGTACTGACTATTCGTTTCATAATACAAAAGTACAAAAACAATGTACTATAAACCAATCGTTCGTTTTAGTCGCGCATATCCAGATTTGGAAATGCTTACTTTTTCGCCGTTCAGCAATATCCCGCGATAGCTTTCTTTTTCCATAGGTTCTATTTTAGCAAGCTGGTCTACTTTTATGATAAATGATCGGTGTACACGTACAAATTGCTTACTATCTAATTGTTTTTCAAAAGATGACATGGTTTTGTTTTTGAGGAACATACCATTTTGCGTATGGATTTTAACATAATCATCATAAGCTTCTAAAAAGATAATCTGCTGCGTTGGAATCAGTTTAATCTGAGTTCCGTTTTTTACAACGATTCGTTCCAAAGTCTCTTCTTCAATATCTGTCTTTAATTGTTGAAGGCTTTGTTTTGGTTGCTGGTTGCCATGGATATTCCTGAGCTTTTCTAAGGCCTTTGAAAAACGCTCCTGATTAATGGGTTTCAGGAGATAGTCTACGGCACTCTTTTCAAAAGCGCGTATCGCAAACTCCTCAAAAGCTGTCGTAAATATAACATGTGGAAGCTCGTCAATAATCTCAAGCATTTCGAACCCTGTTAATTTTGGCATTTGAATGTCTAGAAATATCAGATCGGGTTTGTGTTGCTGAATGGCTTTGGCCCCTTCAAAGCCGTCGCCACATTCCATGATGACTTCTATATCACTTTCTTGTTCTAAATAATCGCGGATGATCATCCGAGCAAGAGGCTCATCGTCTATTATTATTACTTTAATCATTTTGAGGGATTTTTATACGGGCAATAAATTTAGTTTCTGTTTTACTGATACTCAAAAGGTCTGTACGACCGTAAATTAAAAATAATCTTCTGTGTATACTGGTTAGTCCGAAACCATTCCCTTTTTTATTTTGGTACTGATCAGCTTCAAAAGGGTTTGAGATGCCAATGGTCAAGATATTATTTTCCAGTACAATGTGAGTTTCTATTAATACATCGCCCGTTACATTATACAAGCCATGTTTAATCGCATTTTCCATGAGGGGTTGGACGATCATGCTAGGCACTCTTGCCTGCAATACCTCGTCGTCATAGTGTAAAGCTGTATTCAATCTATGGCCAAATCTAACCTTTTCAATTTCAAGATAGAGTTCAAGGTGTTTGATTTCATCCGAAAGGGAAATAAGTTGTTTGTCGTCTTTTCGCATAGTGCCTCTTAGGAAATCCGACAACTGAAAAGTCATTTTCTTCGCCATATCTGGTTTTGCACCAATCAATGCAATAATTGAATTTAAGCTATTAAACAAAAAATGAGGTTGTAATTGTTGGCGAAGGTTGTAAAGCTCCGCTTCACGTACCAGACGCTCAGATTCTTCTTTACGCGTTTTATTTTCTTCATATTCTTCTTGTATGTTCCAAGTGATGTTGATTATCAGAATACAGAATAAAAGTAAAAAATTGATAATTGTACGGTAGGGAAGTATCTTATAGTAATGTGCTATGGAAAACGTATCTGAGATTTGATTGATAAGATACAGGGGCAGAAAAACACTCATTACCGTCAAAAACAAACAGATGAATAGTATTTTGAGGTATTGATTCTTTCGAGGTAAATAGAATTGTAACGAACTGAATATGAGGTATGAACAAATTGTTATGCATAAAGCACCAAAAAGCGGCTCATAAATGGTTATCTCTTTGGACCGGTGCTCTAGCCAAAGTAACATATAAGAAACAACGAAGTATAGCACAAAAATTATCCATGAACTCAAATGGATAAGGCGCTTTTTATTTATTTTTAATACCTCAGTAGAATTTGACATTTTGCGTATTAACTGTTTTTTATTGTTACGTTTCCTAGTATCGATGTTCCGGTGATATACAAGTTTTTATTTTCATCAAATGGATGGCTTATAATGACCCGGCGGTCGTCGTTTTCACTTAAAATTGACGAAATACTTACCGAAACCATCCAGTGTGGTGGAACAATAATTTTGGTGCTTCCAAACAGTTGAAAAACATCGATGACTACCGGTTGGTTAAGATCAGCCTGAAGTAAATTTATTTCTGTGCTGCCAAATATATTGGTCATGCTTCCCCCTAAGAAGTTTTTCGATAGAATAATTTTTTTCGAACTTCCAAATATGGAATCTACTTTAAGATAATTTTCTGCATATCTATTATTCGAATACCCTTTTTGCTCATTGGTATGAGTAAAAGGGTTTGAATCCGTTGTTTGATCGCGATTATTAACGTTTATCGGATCGCTCTCATCAACCCTTTTATCCCAGTCGAATTCATCCCTGAAGGGTGAAGCGGAAGGTGGTGGCGGAGTTACAGAACCATCTGGTACAGATGGCAGTTTTCTGTTTCGTTGGATCAAATAAATCCCCAATACGATCGCCAGTAGTGGTATAAGCACCTTCCCCGTTGAGAAATCCATCCAATTTTTCAATAAGAAAATGACCCCGATAGTGATCAATATATACGATGATTTCTTTTCAAATTTTGAATTAATACCTATTACAAGTCCAACTATAATTAATATCGAATGGAACCCGAACAACCAGGAAGGGATAAAAAAACCTAAATTCAAGTTCTTCAATAATAAAAATGCACCAAATAACACGATGAAGGCCCCCACAATGGTCGCACTTTTGCTATTATTTGGAGGGGGAGGAGGTGTTTGATAATTTCTCTTTGTTTTCATTTGTTCGTTGTTTATAGTCCAAATGTAGAAATAGCTACAGATATGACTAATAGCATTTAGGTATACCTCATTTATACTTCGGTAAATGACCTAAAAACATCGGTGAAAATAACACACTTCTTTTGTATTTAAAATATGTAAATAAAAAAAACACTTTTTTTGGATAAAATTTGGGCGTTTGAAATTAAATATTATATATTTATAACATAAAATATAGGATTTAAACTTAAATACTTACTAGACTAATGGGAGATTTTGAAAACAAAGAGCGTGAAGAGGTATTTTCAAAAAAGGTGAGAGCGGGTAAACGTACTTATTTTTTTGATGTAAAAGCGACGCGATCAAACGATTATTATGTGACAATCACAGAAAGTAAAAAACGTTTTGAGGATGGACAGTTTATTAAACACAAAATTTTCTTATACAAAGAAGATTTTGAGAAATTTGCAGAAGGACTAACCGACGTAGTAGCGTACATCAAATCTAATCAAGAAGTGGTTGAGAAGAGATATGAGCCTAGTCAAGATGATTCTGCCTATGAAAGTAATGGAGCATTAGCAGAGAAAGATGATTTTTCGTTCTAATGTAGTTTCATTCAATCAGATATGGAGCCACTTTTCGAGTGGCTTTTTTTTTTACCTTAACTACCTTCATTACGGTTTGATATCTAAAAAATTTATTGTAAACATGTTACGTGGTAATAGAAATACAATTACTAATTTCGCGTCTCAATATCTTATGATCAATTTTATGAAAAAATTAATATGCAACTTTTTTGTTGCTACGTTATTTATAACAGTCCAGCCTCTAGAAGCACAAATCAAGCGTTTAAATTTTAATGAATCATGGGGTAATGGTTATACTGTTACAAAGGCAGTTAATCAATATGTGGGTTGGGCAGATACTGAGCATTATCTAGAGATAGATAAAGATGAACGTAAGACGTATAAGGTTAACGTAAAGACTGGTGCACGGAGTCCTTATGAGCCGGCCCATTCTTCAGACGTAAAGGTGTTTGTCAAAGAAAATGATATTTACGTTCAATTTGGACAACAGGCGGCGCAACGAATAACGCAGTCGCCTGATCTAGAAGAACAGAATCCTACTTTATCGCCGGATGGAAAACACATTGCCTTTACACGTAATAGTAATTTATTCAGTATTGATGTCTCCGGTACGAAAGAAACGCAGTATTCTACAGATGGCACAGACGTAATTTATAATGGTTGGTCATCATGGGTATATTATGAAGAAATTTTAGGACGTTCTACAAATTATAAAGCTTTTTGGTGGTCGCCAGACAGTAAGCAAATAGCTTTCATGCGATTCGACGATACGAAAGTGCCGATGTTTCCGATATATGTTTCAAAAGGTCAAAACGGTTATTTGGAAGAGACTCGCTATCCCAAAGCAGGACAGGATAATCCCGAGGTGAAAATTGGATTTGTGAAAGTGGGGGGATCTCCAATAGTTTGGGCAGATTTTAATGAAAAAGAAGACCAATACTTCGGTCAGCCTTACTGGAGTTTTAACAGTCAGACCATTATGGTGCAATGGATGAATAGGGATCAGACCAATTTGAAGTTCTATGCTGTAAATCCGTTGAGCGGAACAAAGAATGAAATTTATAATGAGGAGCAATCGTCTTGGATCAACTTGGATCATGATGAGCGAATAACCTATTTAGCGGATAACAAGCATTATATTCTTAAATCTGACAAAACAGGATGGGCGCACTACTATCTCTATACATTAGCTGGTAAATTATTGAATCCGATTACCAGCGGAGATTGGCAAGTTTCTTCTTTGCAATATATCGACGAAAGGAATAAGGCCGTTTATTTTACAGCTCGGAAAGAAAATTCTGCAACGGTAGATTTGTACCGGGTAGATTATTCTGGTAAAAATTTAAGGAAATTGACTTTTGGTGATTTCACACACGATGTAAAGGTTTCTCCAGGGGGTAAATATTTTATCACAAACTATTCGAATGTGAATACGCCCCATAAGATCGCTTTAGTGGATAATCAAGGTAAGGTCTTAAAAGAACTGGATGATACTAAATCTACTGATTTCGATGATTATAAAATTGGAAAAACAGAATATTTTACCATTAAATCCGATGATGGTAAGTTTGATCTTCCGATAATCATCACCTATCCGACAGACTTTGACGAAACGGTCGAATATCCAGTTGTAATGAGTATTTATGGTGGCCCCGATGCGGGATCTGTACGGAATACCTGGAAAGGTACATCTAATCAATATTGGGCTGGTGAAGGGATTATTCAGATCACCTGTGATCATAGAGCATCGGGACATTACGGCAAACAAGGTGTCGCTTTAATGCACCGAAATCTAGGGAATTGGGAACTGGTAGACTACATTACCGTAGCAAAATGGTTGAAAGCAAAACCTTGGGTTGCAAAAAATAAGCTATTGATTACGGGACATAGTTACGGTGGATATATGACTTGTCTGGCATTGACAAAAGGAGCAGATTATTTTGACTATGGTATTGCGGGAGCTCCGGTTACGAGCTGGGAATTATACGATACCCATTATACCGAAAGATGGATGGATACACCACAAGATAACGCCAAAGGGTATGAAAACGGCTCTATCTTAACTTACGTAAATAAATATAAAGGTGGGTTGCGCATTATGCATGGTGATATGGATGATAATGTGCATATGCAGAATACCGTTCAATTGGTGGATGCGCTTACCGATCGCGCTGTACCATTCGAGTTGATGATCTACCCGGGTAGCCGACACGGATTTGCACGTTCTAAATCAAAATATGATTTTAATGAAAGGGTGCGGTTTTACTACCAGTATCTATTGGAAAGGCCGGTACCAGCGACATTTAAAGAGAATTTTCAGGCTTCATCATGAAAGAAGTCTGAAAATTCAACGATTCAACCTGTGCGTGAGATTTATACTGCTGCGATTCCGACATAACAATCGGTTAGAAGTTTCTAAACTTTTTGTTTTAAGATTGTTGTATTCCAAAAATTATATCATCTTTGCACTATTATTTAGCAACATGTTAGAGTTCCTTAAAGAAAGTACTTTTAAAGCAAACGATGTTATTTTTAGGGCTTTAGATATCTTAAAAAAGCACTATTTTTCTATTGCCGGACTGTGTTTTATTCTATTTGTAATAAGTCAGTTGGCGGCATATTTCCCAGTATACTTCCTTGAGTCAAATATGATAGCAAAAGTTGCCTTAATGCTGCTGACTATTATTTTGTTTTTTGGACTGCAATTGGTGCTCATAAAACGGGCAATATTACTTTCGCAGGGCGTAGAGCATAGTTCATTGATGCGTTATATTCCTTCAACAAAGCAATTTGTCAATTTTTTATTCGGATTGGTTTTATGCTCCTTATTAACTGGTATTATGACACTGGTATCGGGGATTATTTGTTTTCCCTTGATTTATCTAGGCTTAGATACGGACTTCGTCATCTTTGAGATTGTTCCAGTTTTGACCGGTATAATTGTAACTGTTTTGCTTTTGAGAATAACATTTTTTCCGTTTTTTATATTGGAGAAAAATTTAAATTTCTTTAGGGCGGTAAAACTAAGTGTTGCATTTACAAAAGGTAATTTTTTCAAGATCGTTACGCTGTTTTTCTTTTTGGCGTTAACGTCTATTATATCTTTTGTACTTTTGAATCTTAGTTATAATATGATCGCCTTATTTTTTATGGCAATCAGTATTTTTTTAATAGTTCCGTTAGTAAGTTTGGCTATGGCTGTTGCTTATACGGATATGGCCGAAGAATATAAAGGGAGTGATGATCCTGAGCTGTTCAAAAATATACTATAAAGGAGAATAAAAGCATTGGATAAAAAAAGAATAGCTATACTGGGATCTACCGGAAGTGTCGGGACGCAAGCTCTTGATGTCGTCCGTACTTTTCCTAATCGATTTGCCGTAACTGTGCTTACAGCGAGTAACAATGCAGAGATGCTTATTGAGCAAGCGTTAGAATTTAAACCGAAAACCGTTGTCATCGTTAACGAATCGCATTATCTCCATGTAAAAACATCTCTAAAGGGACTGCCTATCGAAGTTTTTTGTGGAAAAGAGGCATTGGAAGCAGCAGTCGAATTAGCAGAGATTGATGTTGTTCTAAATGCAGTAGTTGGTTCAGCCGGACTGCATCCGACAATGAATGCTATTCGACATGGTAAGGATATCGCATTAGCCAATAAAGAAACATTGGTGGTGGCCGGAGAATTGGTGGTAGATTTGGCGAAAAAACACGGCGTTAATTTGCTCCCTGTGGATTCCGAACATTCTGCCATTTTTCAATGTCTGGTTGGTGAAGGATTGAACCCTATTGAGAAAATATATCTAACGGCCTCAGGAGGCCCTTTCCGTGGGAAAGATCGTTCTTTTTTAGAAAATGTAACACCTGAACAGGCATTGAAGCATCCCAATTGGTCAATGGGCGCTAAAATTACAATTGATTCGGCATCATTGATGAACAAGGGACTTGAAGTGATAGAAGCGAAATGGTTATTTGATTTGGAGGCTGATAAAATAGACGTCATCGTTCATCCGCAATCTATTATACATTCGATTGTACAGTTTCAGGACGGGTCAATGAAAGCACAGATGGGATTACCTGACATGAAGCTACCTATTCAGTATGCTTTAACTTACCCTGCTCGTTTTTCGAATTCGTTTCCTCGTTTTGATTTTATGGAGTATGAGTCATTGACATTTGAAAAACCTGATTTAGAAACATTCAGAAATTTGAAGATGGCTTACCAAGCCTTGCGAGAAGGGGGAAATAGAGCTTGTGTCTTGAACGCTGCGAATGAAGTGGTGGTGGATGCGTTTTTGAAACACGAAATTTCATTTTTGGGTATGAGTGACGTAATAGAGGAGACATTATGTCAGGTGAAAAATAATACAGCGCTCCGTTTGAACGATTATATTGCCTATGATTCCGAAAGTCGGATTGTGGCACGAGATTTAATACTAAAGAGTAAAAAGTAAATATTTTAGATGGGAACTTTCGTAATGGTTGGACAGGTAATATTAGCCTTGTCAATTTTGATAATATTACATGAACTTGGCCACTTTTTAGCCGCACGTATGTTTGGTATTAAAGTAGAAAAATTCTACTTGTTTTTTGATGCCTGGGGAGTTAAGTTGTTTAAATTCACCTATAAAGGTTGTGAATATGGCATAGGGTGGTTGCCGTTGGGTGGTTATGTAAAGATTGCAGGTATGGTAGACGAATCCATGGATACTGCGCAGCTTCAAGAAGAACCAAAACCCTGGGAGTTCCGTTCGAAACCAGCTTGGCAACGCCTTATCGTGATGTTGGGTGGTATCATCGTCAATGTGATTGTTGGGATTGTTGTTTTTTGGATGCTGACCTTTAAATATGGGCAAACTGATATAGACAATTCTAAATTGACAAATGGTATTGTACCTGGAATAATCGGGAAAGAGATCGGACTTCAGGCAGGAGATAAAATAATAGAAATTAACAATAAACCTGTTGTTAATTATAAGGAATTATTTAGCTCTGAAGTACTAATGGGCGATGCAGTATTGACTATCGAACGTAACAATGCAGAACAGGAAATTCAGGTTCCCTCTGATATTTTAAATCAAGTAGCCGACCATAAAACGAATGAATTTGTTGAACCTCGCTTTAAAATGATGGGAATCGATCAAATTCAAGGGGCTTCGGAGGCGGAGAAAATGGGACTACAAAAGAACGATAGTATCGTCAGTGTTAACGGTACACCTATAGTATATTTTGATCAGTTTAAAGAAGCCATTTTGAATCAGGCTGAAAAATCGATTGCATTGGACGTGTTGCGGAATGGTCAGATAGTAACTTTGAATGGTAAAGTTGCTGCGGATGGTACGCTAGGATTCGGCATCAAAACCGATCCATCGTTGGTACTGATTACTTCCGAATACGGTCTTATGCAAGCGCTGCCAGTAGGAACCAAGAAAGCTTTCTCCGTTATCACAGACAACATTAAAGGCTTCGGAAAAATATTTAAAGGCGAAGTTCGTGCCGATAAAGCCCTATCAGGACCCGTTGGTATTGCAAAGATGTTTGGAACGGATGTAGATTGGTACCGCTTTTGGAATTTAGTGGGGATGCTTTCTATGGCCCTTGCATTTATGAACTTTTTGCCGATCCCGGCGTTGGACGGTGGGCACGTTATCTTCTTATTAGTAGAGATGATTCAAGGCAAACCATTAAGCGATAAATTCTTAGAACGTGCGCAGATGGTTGGTTTTTTTATATTAGTAGCGCTGATGATATTTACCTTAGGGAATGATATTATTAAATGGTAGTATCACTATTTTAAAATAAACTAAAAAGAGCCTTTTCAACCAAAAAGGCTCTTTTTAGTTTATTGGAGATCTAGCGCTTTCGAGAAGCAGTTTGCAACCGCTGATTCTTCCTGTGTGTCGCAAAAAATGCGTATTATTTGGTTATAAAATAGTATTTATACAGCTTGTTTTGGCTTCGTATATGCGTAATAATAGAAGGGATAAGTTAGTACACTACGCTTTAAAACTGAAATAAATGGAAAGTATAATCACTAATCAAGACAATGTTAGGAAACATAATCTGGAATCTTTGCAGGAAGACAAAAAGCTCAGTTTTTCAGAACGTGTTTTATCCGTTGTATTAGGTACAATGATAACAGTGAGATCATTAAAAAGGAACCCATTAAAACGTCCATTAAAATTACTAACCGGCTCATATTTACTTTATCGCGGTTTAACCGGTACATGTAAATTATCTCAAAAATTGAATTGTACGGATTCACATCATAAATCGACGGCCGTTAATGTGCAATCAGAAATTATTGTTAATAAACCGCGTGAAGAAGTATATGCGTATTGGCGTTATCTAGCTAATCTTCCCAATTTTATGAAATATATTAAACGTGTGGAAGAAAAAAATGATACAATGTCGCGTTGGGAATTAGAGTTACCCTGGGGATCGGATATACTCAGCTGGGATACTGTGTTGATCAAAGATAAGCCGAATCAACTTATCGGCTGGCATTCCCAACCCAATTCGGTAGTTGAAAATAGTGGTAAAGTAGAGTTTTCTGACGTCGTTTCTGGAGTGGGAACGGTCATTAATTTGGTAGTTACGTATCATGCACCAGCAGGCCAAATAGGTAGAAGTGTGGCGAATTTATTTACGCCGACTTTTGAAAAGCTTTTAGAGAGCGACTTGCGAAACTTTAAGGAATTAATAGAAACAGGGCAGTTAACCACCATTGAGTTTTATTAAAAGTGCATTAGATATTTATTTTATTATTAATTGCTTCATATTGGCACTTGTGCCAATATGAAGCAATTAATAATTGGATGTGCGTCAAACTACTTGATAGTAAATCTCAAGCTATCATGAACCATTAATCCACTGATGCTCTCCGAATTGTATCTTACAGAATATGTATCCGGTTTTTTGAGATCGTAGCCTTTTGTAAGATCGACGGTAACGACAAGACTGTCAAACGGTCTTACCGAAAGGTAACTTTCAGCAGGGGGCGGCATTATCCGTTTTGCCATAGCACCTAAATAGGAAACTTCTTCGCCATTACTGGATAGAACATCCAGGTATTTGCTTAGGAATGGCTTTTCGAACGGCGTGTGCCATTTACAGAATCTCTTTACGCGATCTGTAGGATTATATACAGTAAATGTCATCTCAATGGGCTGATCCAATGAAATCGTGGGGGGCATATTCAGTTTGGCGACTAGGGAAGTATCAGCAAGCTCGCTAACCGTATCCGTACGATCTGTATTTCGTTGTGAAGTATTACACGAGGATGCAATGGACAATAATATTGCCGGTGCGAAGAATAATAATTTGTTCATATGTTTGTTACTGCAATTTTATTGCCATTGTTTATATCATTAATAAATTATATTTTTTCGATTGTAAGCGTGTTGATGCACAAATCAAGTCCGTTTTAACTCATTACATCTAATATGCGCCTAACTCACGTCTGGTGCTGGTATCACGCCTTCCATTTCATAAATTTGTAGATCAAAATATGGAGCGGAGGCGATGATATGATCAAAAATATCGGACATGATATGTTCGTATTCTACCCATTTGGTAGTCCCCGCAAAAGAATAAATCTCAATGGGTAAACCTGTTGCAGTAGGAGCAAGTTGTCTGACCATCATTGTCATTCCTTTGTTGAGTCCGGAATGACTTGCCAAATAGTTGTCAATATATTTTCGAAATAAGCCTGCGTTTGTAAGGTTTCGACCGTTTATCAAAAGCGATTTATCGACTGTATTCCTTGCGTTACTTTTGTCTATATCCCGTTGTCTGTGTTCAATGTATCCTTTTAGAGATTGGATCTGTTTGAATGTGTCTATCTCCTCCGGCTTTATGAATCGTATACTCGATTGTCTAATATAAAGGGCCCGTTTGATTCTTCTGCCGCCAAACTCTTGCATGCCACGCCAATTTTGAAAAGAATCTGATATCAGTGAATAAGTTGGAATGGTGGTAATTGTCTTATCAAAATTTTGGACCTTTACAGTCGTCAGGTTGATTTGTACTACATCACCGTCTGCGCCGTATTTAGGCATCGTAATCCAGTCCCCGATGCGTACCATATCATTTGAACTAACTTGTATGCTGGCTACGAAACCCATAATGGTATCCTTGAACATTAAAAGAAGGACAGCGGACAACGCACCCATTGCCGTGAAAAATGCAACGGGAGATTTACCTGTTAAAGTCGAAAAAATAACAACTGCCCCAATTAAAAACAATATAATGCGAATAATTTGCAGGTAGCTGTCAATAGGTTTTTCTTTGAAGGAAGATTTTACCCGTAGGGAATCTCCTCCAGCTCGGAATAAACTCATTATCATCCATATCACTACAAAGACCATAAATATATCCGAAAGAATATTTAACGGTTTTATCGCAGCGGGGAAATCGGTAAAGATGATGGGTATGCTCCATTTTATCACGATTAAAGGGGCGACGAGTGCTAAGAAATGAGGAAATCTATTTTGTAAAAGATAATGAAAGAAGGGAGCTCTTTTTCTTTTTGTGATACGAATTAGGGCGATACGCAATGTACGTCGCACAAAATATTGAACAGCATAAGTAATTATAACAGCTGTAATTAATAAAAATAGCGTATTGAGATGGGTGGCAATGTCTTCAGAAACACCCCATTTTATCAATAGGTGATAAGTAAATGTACTAACGTTGTTAACTGTGAAATTTGTATCCATATGCAATTTTTTAAAGTTGATATACCGGTAGGATACAAAAAATAAAATAGAATGTCAACCTTAAAATTTAAATTTTCCAAATTACCATTTTAATCGTCATTGACATTCACTTTTTAAACGTTTAAAAATATTTTTTTAATAAAATTTTGAAAACATAAATAAAACACTGAACTTGGTCAAAATCTTTAGGGGTGCCTTAGTGCTGAGATTATACCCTTAGAACTTGATCCGGTTAGTACCGGCGAAGGGAAAAGATAGGTGTATCAAAATTTACGTTTTGATATAAATGTACTGATCAAGGGTTATTTTCTAAACTCATACACACCTTCTCCATTCAAGTTCATTTCTGAAGATTTTAATTAGAAATTCAGGAAATGAAAGTAAATGTAAACAACAAGATTCACGAAGTGGACAGCACATGCTATCTTACAGAGCTGCTGCAGTCCCTATTAGGCGATGCTATCCAAGGGATAGGTGTTGCCGTCAATGACAACCTCATTCCGAGGTCGCAACATTTTAGCTATAAGCTGCAGGAAAATGATCGTATTTTATTAATTAAAGCTGCGCAAGGAGGATAGAAATGGCTAAGAAAAAAGAAAATCTACCTCAATCAGGAGCGCTGACAACCGGAGCAATCTCTGGCTCACGTAAAATCTATATCGAAGGAAGTACATCAAATATTCGGGTCGGTATGCGGGAAATCGTACTCTCAGATACGAAAATGAGTAATGGTGAGGTTTCCCCAAATGCCTCCGTGATCGTATACGATACAAGTGGTGTGTATACTGACGACCAAGCTGCCATAAATATCTACGAGGGTATTGCCCGCATTCGCACGCAATGGATAGCTGACCGGGATGACGTGGAGCAGCTGCCGCAGATCAGTTCGGTCTATGGACAGGAGCGATTAGTAGATAGACAGCTCAATGCAATCCGTTTTCCCATACAACACCTACCCCTTATGGCAAAAAGTGGAAAGAATGTAACGCAATTACATTATGCTAAGCAGGGTATTGTTACTCAGGAAATGGAATATGTCGCCATCCGCGAAAATCAGCGCATTCAGTACGTAGAAGATAAAGACCTGTTGCAGCAGCATAGAGGAGAAAGCTTTGGAGCTAACACGCCTAAAGGGGTGATAACACCTGAATTTGTGCGGGATGAAATTGCTGCAGGACGGGCAATTTTACCGAATAACATCAATCATCCAGAGAGCGAACCGATGATCATCGGACGCAATTTTTTGGTGAAGGTAAATGCCAACATCGGGAATAGTGCTGTTACTTCCAGTATTGAGGAAGAAGTTGAAAAGGCAGTATGGGCCTGTCGCTGGGGAGCCGATACCATCATGGATCTTTCTACTGGACAAAACATTCACGAGACGCGCGAATGGATTCTTCGCAATTCTCCAGTTCCAATTGGTACCGTTCCGATCTATCAAGCACTGGAAAAGGTAAACGGTAAAGCAGAAAATCTGACTTGGGAAATTTTCAAGGATACACTTATTGAACAGGCCGAACAAGGCGTGTCATATTTTACCATTCATGCAGGTGTCTTGTTGCGCTATATCCCATTGACCGTGAGACGCGTAACAGGGATCGTTTCCAGAGGGGGCAGTATTATGGCTAAATGGTGTTTGGCACATCATAAGGAGAATTTTTTGTACACCCATTTTGAGGAGATCTGTGAAATTATGAAAGCCTATGATGTGGCATTTTCATTGGGAGATGGGTTACGCCCTGGGAGCATAGCCGATGCGAATGATGCCGCACAGTTTGCGGAGTTGGAAACGTTGGGTGAATTAACCAAAATTGCCTGGAAACACGACATACAGGTGATGGTGGAAGGGCCAGGACACGTTCCGATGCATCTTATCAAGGAAAATATGGAGAAGCAGTTGAAGGATTGTCAAGAAGCTCCTTTCTACACATTGGGACCGTTGACCACAGATATAGCACCCGGTTATGATCATATCACTTCGGCAATAGGTGCAGCAATGATCGGTTGGTTTGGAACAGCTATGTTGTGCTATGTGACTCCAAAAGAACATTTGGGATTACCAAATAAAGACGATGTGAAAGACGGTGTGATTACCTATAAATTAGCTGCACATGCAGCAGATCTAGCAAAGGGACATCCCGGATCGCAGCATAGAGATAATGCCTTGAGCAAAGCACGATTTGAATTCAGATGGGAAGACCAGTTTAATTTGGCATTGGATCCCGACACGGCTCGCGCTTATCATGATGAGACGCTTCCTGCTGAAGGTGCTAAGATAGCACACTTTTGCTCCATGTGCGGGCCTCAGTTCTGCTCCATGAAAATTACGCAGGAAATACGTGATGCAGCGGATGAAGGTATGTTCGAAAAGGCTTCCGCATTTAAGGAACAGGGAAGCGAAATTTATGGATAAGAGGCGTGTATGGAATCTTTAATGGCCATTCTTCCAGACCATTTGCTCGACAACGAATATGAAGTACTTTTGACCCTTTTTGAATCTGGGTTAGATGATCTTTATTTCCGTCGAGAAATGACTCGGAAAGATATCCTGGACGTGTATGAACATATCCCTCCGCAATTTCACAACCGCTTAATCCTCCCGCTTACTGCAGCGCAATGGCGGTATGAAACGGGTTTCAAAAGATACCACGTTAAAGAAAAGCAGCGTGGACTGGAAGGATTGTATTTTGAAAAAGAGGAAATGGGTGATTATAGGTTTTCAACGGCTATACATTGTTATTCGGACATGGAAATCTTAAATGACAGATACGAAATGATATTGGTAAGTCCGCTATTTAATAGCATGAGCAAGCCAGGCTATACAGCGATGTGTGCCTCAGAACGGATGAAATTTGAAAACAGCTCAGGTAGTATTCGAAAAATTGGCTTAGGAGGAATTAATCTGGAACGCATGACACAATTTCCAGAAGTTGTCCAATCCTTTGATGGTATAGCATTGATGTCGGGATTGTGGCAAGAAAAGAACATGCATTCCACATTCTTAAAAATTAGAAAACTATGGAAAGGAATATAGAGAGATTACAATTTATATCACAAGGAAATACAGCTGAACAACAGATCACATCTATTCATCATGCACTGGATGTGGGCGCGAAATGGATACAGCTCCGTTTTAAGAATCAAGATGAAAAAACTGTTCGGATTGTTGCCGAACAGGTAAAAAGTTTATGCATTCAGTACAGCGCTAAGTGTATAATAAATGATTGGATATCCGTAGCTCAACATGTAGGTGCAGATGGTGTGCACTTGGGGTTGCAGGATATCGATATATCAACTGCCCGGTCACAATTAGGGATGGGGGCAATTATTGGCGGAACGGCAAATACAATTGTAGAAGTACGGCAACGTATCTCCGAGGGCTGTGATTATATCGGATTAGGCCCCTATGCCTATACATCCACTAAAGAGCGTCTCAGTCCGATTTTAGGTCCGGCTGGCTATCTTACACTCTTGAGTCAATTGGAGTATTCGAACATTCCTGTTATTGCAGTAGGAGGTATTAAGACAGCGGACCTGTTATCACTTAAATCGACCGGTGTTTATGGCGTCGCACTCTCTACCGAACTTTTAAATGTAGATTTCGCACAGGCAGCGCAAATGAAGCAGATTCTTTCACAATTTAAAGCACACAATGATGTTGCACATAGCAGATAAAATATTTCAATCCAGACTTTTCCTCGGAACAGGGAAATTTGGCAGTCTTCACTTGATGCAGCACGCAATAGAAGCATCGGCGAGTGAATTGGTGACGGTAGCACTCAAACGGGTAGACTTAGCCGATCAATCCGATAATTTGCTGCATCATATTCCGACACCGCAAGCCACCCTATTACCTAATACATCCGGAGCGCGTGACGCCAAGGAGGCAATTTTTGCAGCACAGATAGGGAGAGAGGCCATGGAGACTAATTGGGTAAAATTAGAGATTCATCCCGATCCTAAATATCTAATGCCGGATCCAATCGAAACCTTAAAAGCGGCAGAAGAGTTAGTTAAGCAAGGTTTCGTTGTTCTCCCGTATATACATGCTGATCCGGTATTGTGCAAAAGACTTGAAGAAGTAGGCGTTGCAGCGGTGATGCCTTTGGGTGCACCTATTGGAAGTAACAAAGGCGTGTTGACAAAGGACTTTTTGTCTATTATTATTGAGCAAAGTCGAGTTCCCGTTATTGTAGATGCGGGATTGGGAGCCCCTTCACACGCAGCATTTGCTATGGAGTTGGGTGCAGATGCAGTGTTAGTTAATACAGCTATAGCGGTTGCGACAGATCCTGTGGGCATGGCTAAGGCTTTCAAATTAGCTGTTGAGGCGGGTAGAAAGGCATACGAAGCCGAGCTTGCCGCAGTTTCTTCGGTTGCACAGCCATCTAGTCCATTGACGTCGTTTTTAAGAAATGAGGAGGTATAAATGTTTCATCAACTATTTCAAAGTCACAATTGGGATGCGGTGAAATCAAGTATTTACCAGAAAACTGCTAAGGATGTCGAAAGTGCATTGACCAAAAATGATCGATCTTTAGAGGATTTCAAGGCACTTGTTTCTCCAGCAGCAGCCCCTTATCTGGAGGAGATGGCAAGATTAAGTCAAGCCATCACGCAAAAACGTTTTGGGAAGACCATTCAATTGTATATTCCGATGTACCTCAGTAATGAATGTCAGAACATCTGTACGTATTGTGCATTTAGTATGGATAATAAAATCCCTCGTCGTACACTTAGCCCGGGAGAAATCCATATGGAAGCAGAAGTCATTAAAAGTATGGGATATGAGCATGTCTTATTGGTAACGGGAGAGGCCAGCAAAATTGTAGGTGTAGAATTTCTGGAACAGGCAATCCGTCAACTGAAACCTCATTTTGCAAATATCTCTATCGAGGTGCAGCCCCTTGAACAGGAAGACTATCAACGGTTAATTAAGGAGGGGTTATATGCCGTTTTAGTGTACCAGGAAACGTACCATCAAGATGTATATAGAAATTACCATCCCAAGGGAAAAAAATCCAACTTTCAATACCGCTTGGATACGCCCGATCGTCTTGGACGGGCAGGAATTCATAAGATAGGTCTTGGCACATTGATAGGATTAGAAGATTGGCGTACGGAAGCCTTTTTTACGGGATTACATTTGCAATACCTCGAACAGCATTATTGGCAAACAAAATATTCATTATCTTTTCCACGCTTGAGACCTATTTCAATGAAAGACGCTGTTGATGGAACAATAGAAACGCAACAATTCTACATGAAGGATAGGGAACTTCTTCAATTAATCTGCGCGTATCGGCTGTTGAATGAGCAAGTAGAGCTTTCACTTTCTACACGAGAAGAACCTTATTTTAGGGATCATGTTATCCCATTAGGTATTACAAGTTTGAGCGCGGGCTCTAAAACAAATCCCGGAGGCTATATCGTAGCGCCTCAAGCGCTTGAGCAATTTGAAATTTCGGATGAACGGTCTGCATTTGAAATGGTTAAGGTAATTGAAAAACAGGGTTATGAAGCCGTTTGGAAAGATTGGGAAAGGTGTTATGCGACGTAGCAATAATAATCGTTTTGTTCGTCAGATAGCGCTCCCTGAATTCGGGTTAGTAGGACAGGAAAAGTTGCAGGCAGCTCACGTCATCGTAGTTGGCGCCGGCGGTCTCGGAAATGCGGTGATTCCTTTTCTGGCTGCGGGAGGTGTAGGAAAGATCACAGTGATAGATGACGATTGTGTGTCGATATCTAATTTAGCTCGACAGACTAGTTTTGGGTATCATGACGTGGGACTATTTAAATCGGAAATACTGGCGGATAAGTTGAATACGCAATATCAACAACAGATCGTGTTTCCACAAAAAACAAGACTTACTATTGCCAACTTTAGAGAGATCGTTCCAGAAGCGGACCTTCTGATTGATGGAAGTGATAATTTTGAGACCCGTTATCTACTGGCCGATATCAGTACGGATATGCGGATGCCTTTAATCAGTGGCGCTTTGGGAGCTTATGAAGGTCAGATTTGTGTTTTCGCCCCCTCACAACGTATTGGATATCGGGATATTTTTCCCGAACCAAGTGACCAACAGCCCTGTGCCATTACGGGGGTATGGTCGCCATTGGTTGGGGTGGTTGGAAGTTTGATGGTTAGCGAGGCCTTTAAAATGATTGCTGGTATTGGCGATAGCCTAGCAGGTAAAATGATGCTCATAGACAGTTTTACCAATCAGGTTCAGGTTATTAATATACAGTCGGATAGCACACTATCGCATTCGAAACTATCTGCCGGAAAAATTAATTTTAATACGTTAATGGAATGGAAAGAACAGGAGGAACTCTTGCTGGTAGATGTGCAGGAACAACATGAGCATGCCGAAAATAATTTGGCCGACCTCAATATTTCGGTCTACGATCTGCCGCGTTGCTGGGAGGCTCATCTGGAAAATGAATCCAGAAAAATTGTTTTCATATGTCCGAATGGTATTCGTAGTAAAATTGCCTACGAATGGTTAAAAGATAAAATTTCGCGTTGCTATTATGTCAATCTCTCTGAAAAATAACGCTTAGGTGCTTGCCGTCAAAATGGTTGCTTTAATATATGCAATTTCGTTAAGCATCTGTTTCAAAAAATATAAGTTTTGTAGCAAGAACGCAGCTTCATAAATAACTCAGCTCATTTAACCTATCTGCGCTTAAGGGAATGATTTTCCAGGGAATTCTGCTGTCTTTTCAAATTTTGGTCGTGTTATTGGTTAGATTTTTATAAATTTAAAAACGTGTTATTAAATGATGAAAGATTATAGTTTATGAGTGATAGATATGAAGATTTTATTAGTCGGTTTAAGCAGCGGCTAGTGGAGTTATTCCACCAAGAATCTAATATAAATGAGTTGAGTATCGAGCGGGGCTTACCTTCTGATGTGTGGAAGGACATTATGGGATTAAGCCCTTTATCTGTTGCGGTTCCTGAAGCGTTTAATGGCCGGGGAGTTAAAGTAAAAGAATGCTTGGGTATTTTATCTGCCGCATCTTATGAGTCGCTTCCGTTATCCCTAACATTCGGAATAAATATTGCTCTTTTTTTAGAACCATTAGCAAAATATGGTCTACCCGACATACAGACTGGTATATTTCGACGGTTTATTGAAGAAGGAGCAATGGGCGGACTGATGATAACAGAACCCGATTTTGGTAGCGATGCATTGAATATGCGTACGAATTTTGTCGCATCGGATAGCGGGGACTACAAGCTTACTGGGCAGAAACATTGGCAAGGACTAACGGGAATGGCCGACTTTTGGTTAATTGCTGCTCGGAAGCAATTGTCTAGCGGGGAACTAGCCCGTGATATTGAGTTCTTCGTTACGGATAACAGCAAGGTAGAACAACAGATTAAGGTCGAACACTATTTTAACAATCTAGGGCTATATATGATTCCCTATGGATTAAATACAATAGACCTAACTGTTCCCGCTAATCAAAAGTTACAACCGCCGAGCACAGGCATTAAGATGATGCTTGATATTCTGCACCGTAGTCGCCTACAATTTCCAGGTATGGGTATGGGCTTTATTCAACGGATGTTGGACGAAGCTTTATCACATTGTATTACCCGAAAGGTTGGGGCGCAAAAACTAATTGATTTAGATTCTGTACAATTCCAGTTATCACGTATACAATCTTCTTATACCTTGTGTTCAGGAATGTGTGCTCACAGTGCTACTATGAGTGGAATTTCCAATGACCTATCTTCAAAAGGGTTAGAAGCAAATAGTATGAAAGCGCTCGTAACAGATCTTATGCAAGAATCGGCTCAGATATGTGTCCAGCTATCGGGTTCTAGTGGCTATAAGATCGATCACATTGCAGGAAGAGGTATCGTAGACAGTCGACCTTTTCAAATTTTTGAAGGATCTAATGAAATGCTGTATACGCAAATATCTGAAATCGTTATTAAGCAGATGAAAAAGCAGAAAGAAGAAAACTTCCATCTATTCATGTCTCAGTTTGAAAGCACAAATCGTATAGCTTCTCGTTTTAAAAAACATCTTAATTTTTCGTTGGAACATACACTGGTGCAAAGACAGATGGTAGTTCTTGGTAAAGTAATAGCTCGCTTAGTGTGTTTACAGTATGTAGATCTCATGGTAGAGAAAGGGTTTCGCAAAGATCTGTTTGAGAATAGCTTTAAACATATAGAAATGGATGTCAAAAAGTTGTTATCAGATCTCTCGGATTATAATAATGCTGTTCCTATTGTAGAATACCATGCCGGTTCCAATTGGATGGAATATAGTGATGACGCGAAGTAATTGATCATAAAAGTGGCGAAATCAAATAAATATTTAAAACACATAAAGGATTTAGCGGGGAAAAACTTAAAGGAAGGCATCCTTTTTTTAAAGGAGAATGCTGCCCGAAAAGAAGTAATTGCTTTGTCCTCGGGATTGCAATATGAGATCATATCGCAAGGAGAGGGGGATATTCCAAACATGCGATCGAAGATAATTTGCCATTACAAAGGAGAATTATTAGACGGTACTATATTTGACAACTCGTACAAACGTAATAAACCGGAAGCCTTTTTAGTGTATGAACTTATCCGTGGGTGGCAAGAAGCTTTACAGTTGATGCCGGTAGGTAGTATTTGGCGGTTATATATTCCTCATCAATTGGCATATGGATTTGAACCCCTCACAGATACGTCTGGTGGCAATTGTACGCTGATTTTTCAAATGGAATTGATCGCCATTATTTAAGCATTTCAAGCAAGTCTTTTAATTTTTTTAACAATTCCGATTATTAATTTAGAATAAAGATGATTGCTGTCGTGAGGGTAGAGATGATTGTTTTCATGGTTGATGTTTTAGTATTGTTTGACTCAAAAGTAACGTAGATATCGATATTGAAGAATGAACAAGTAGGCAAGTGACGTGACTATATTCACCGTCGATACGGGCACGTCATGTGTCTGGGGAGCGAGGTTTATAAAGTTAATGAGATTGCGAACGATGCCCGGTTTTTTTAATCATGGTTCTATGGCGATGGGTGCCGCTTTGACACATCCCCCACTGACAGGTTATCGTTGTATACGGAGATGGCGACTTTCGCTGTTATTAGGTGATTTGGCGACTATCACCTAATACAAGTTACCCGTGAAAATGGTTGTATCAATAAATAGGATGTTAGGTATGGCGAGATTAGAGATGCAAGTTTTTGGTTTGCCCGACAGCGAAACTGATATGCTCAATCCAGATTCTACTAAAGTGGGAGAGGTGATGGGTATACGTCGTGAATCGGTATATATTCCCGAGGAAAGCGCAAGATGCATTACAACGTACCTTTAGCTATCAAGGGTCCTGCCCGTATGGGACTACTCTTAGTTCAGGTTTTGGTTAGACGGCTTCCGGGCCGATAATAAGGTTTTCGAAGAAAGTACCAGCACTTGTATAATAACTGCTATAATAATTAAAATGGCCATTTCAATATATGAAATTATACTTGATAAATTCGTCATGCTTAAAACGTTATCTAGTTGTTTTTTTCCTTCCTCCACCTGTATGGAAGAAAGGATATCTAACATATCTTCTGCCTGTTGTGCAGCCATTTTCGCGGCATTGTATTCTTCAGGTTTATTGCTTATGGAGATCGCTTGACAAAGCTGTTTGAAACGCTCAAAATTATTTTTTTCGGTCTCTGTAAGCATTGTCTTTCCATACAACGTGTTTAGTTGATTTATACTTGCAAGATGATCATTTATTCGCAAATTGGTTTCGGTTCCATCTTTTTCAAGTACGGCAAGAATGCTTTCAATATGTTTTGACAGTTTAAGGATATATAGACCAACCACAAGCCTGTCTTCGTATATAGATGTTACTGCCGAGCTTATTCTTGCCGCATTTCGTCGCTCACGCATATTGGTGAGCATTACCAAGCAAAGCACGGTACAGAGCAGTATTGCTGCTGTCATTTTTTGTTTAATAGCAAATGCCCACATAATCTTAATTTTAGGTGCATGACGAAGTACGCCAATTATATAAATGGCAATTTAATGATTTATTCCAACATAAGTATTTCTATTTTTAATATAGTTTATATTTTTTCTAAATACAACTAGTCTTTCATCGCTTTGTACTGCTTTCAGTCGAGAACAACATCTTCGAATAATCGATGTATTTATTTTGATCTCGAAATAATTTTGTGATTTCTACCCTTGTGTTTTGCACTTTTTCAGCTTCGGTTGTTGGGCGAAATGTCAGCAGACTCGCCCCTTCCTAACGTCTCTAATCTTCCGGACTGAACACGGATCATGTACAAAAGTTGTGGAGGGGATAAAAAATAATTAGATATTTGTGCTTTGATATTTATACAGATGCACGATTCGTTTAACGCTTTAATGCCCTTAATTATTCCCAAAGGAGTTTCCGATTATTTTGAGATGACCCACTATTCCAAAGAAGAAAAAAGACTGGATATCTTTTTGGAAGAACTTAACAGCACACCTGAAGAATATCAGGGACAAAAATTGGTTTCCAAGGGATTTTTCGAACCTATTACTCTTCAAGATTTTCCGATCCGTGGCATGCAGGTCTATCTTCATGTCAAGCGCCGCAGATGGCTCAATCAGGATAGCGACAAAGTCGTTTACAGAAATTGGGAGTTAGTAGCAAAAGGAACACGTATCACACAGGATTTCGCGGCTTTTTTAAAAGGAATCAGCGGACAGTCAGGCATATAGCATCCAGACCATCAGTTCATTCTATGGGCTATCGGCCAGTAAATTAAGG
>NZ_MU158692.1 GCF_015209965.1 Sphingobacterium pedocola
TCTGTGTTTTTTTCCGTTCAGTCTGTCCTCACTGGTTCCTTTTTTTCCGTTTGCTTCTTTGTTGGTGACCACGGTATAGAGCTCGCCATGGGATAGGCAGGTTTCGTCAATGGAAAGATGGCCGCTGATATTCTGTGGGAAGATCAATCCATCCCTTGCATTTTCGCGATGCTCCCAATCCTGGAACCCGCTCAGTTTATTGCGGTAGTACCTCCTTAATTTACTGGCCGATATCCCATAGAATGAACTGATGGTCTGGATGCTATATGCCTGACTGTCCGCTGATTCCTTTTAAAAAAGCCGCGAAATCCTGTGTGATACGTGTTCCTTTTGCTACTAACTCCCAATTTCTGTAAACGACTTTGTCGCTATCCTGATTGAGCCATCTGCGGCGCTTGACATGAAGATAGACCTGCATGCCACGGATCGGAAAATCTTGAAGAGTAATAGGTTCGAAAAATCCCTTGGAAACCAATTTTTGTCCCTGATATTCTTCAGGTGTGCTGTTAAGTTCTTCCAAAAAGATATCCAGTCTTTTTTCTTCTTTGGAATAGTGGGTCATCTCAAAATAATCGGAAACTCCTTCGGGAATAATTAAGGGCATTAAAGCGTTAAACGAATCGTGCATCTGTATAAATATCAAAGCACAAATATCTAATTATTTTTTATCCCCTCCACAACTTTTGTACATGATCCCTGTTTTATAGAAAAAAGCTTTATAAACAAAAAGAGTTCCCTTGCGGAAACTCTTTTTGCACGTGGGGATTACTGGGTTCGAACCAGTGACCCCTACCTTGTCGAGGTAGTGCTCTAAACCAGCTGAGCTAAACCCCCGTTTTATAAAAACCCAAATGGCTCCTTTTCTCTTAACAGTAACCGTTACAAAAATACGGTAAAGGTTCTTGATGGCCATGAGCAACAAACACTTTCAGAAAAAAAGCACCCCGTTGGATGCTTTGTGTGGGAGATACTGGGTTCGAACCAGTGACCCCCTGCTTGTAAGGCAGGTGCTCTGAACCAGCTGAGCTAATCTCCCGAGTGCTGTTTGTGGAGAATACTGGGTTCGAACCAGTGACCCCCTGCTTGTAAGGCAGGTGCTCTGAACCAGCTGAGCTAATTCTCCTTTCGCTAATTGCGTGTGCAAATATAGGTCTTAATTTTTAGTTTCAAAATATTTTACCAACATTTTTTAACAGTTATCACACAATCAACTAAAATACAATTACATAAACTTTAGTCATAAAACTTCCACGAAACACCGAAACGCAAGTTAGCCGGATTCATGGGATATCGCCGTACAGAATAATACCCTTTGGGATAGATATGTTGGTTGACAAAGTTATAACTGATAAACAAATTCACCCGCTTAATATTTGCCGTAGCCCAAACATCCACAATAGGATACGTGGAAAACTCCAGCCCTACATTATCATTATAAAACTGGCCGGCATTGATTGCATAAGACGGTGTTGTAAAAGGGGTATTAAACTTCCCATCCAACCCTATTCTGAAATCCAGCACTTTATACGCTACATCACCGTAATAAAAGCTATGCCAGGTGTATAGTTCGGGTGTCGCGAGTATATCCATGGCATCCGATTTCTGATACACTACCAGGTTTTTCAGGCCGAAATTACCAAATCTAAAGTTCTGCCCTACACTTAATTTCAGCAGGTTAAGATTACTGAACTGCGCAGGTTCAATCAACTTCTCCAATCGCTCATTATTACTGGGATTATCCACCTCCCTAAAGTAGAGGTAATTACTGATTAAAAAATATTCCGCTTTCCCGGAGAATCCGATTTTATCGTTTTGGTACTTGAACGAGAGATTCTGTGTCTTTTCCTTATCGAGGCTACTCGACCAGGTATGGTAGGTGTAGTTCATCCGGGAAAATGCCATTTCAGGTGATTTATTTTGCGAATACGCACCAATGGAAACCCGGCCTATTTTATCGCCCACAAACACGTCGGCGTTGGCTTCATATAGAAAATCGCCTACATTTCTTCCAAGTACGATTTGATTGACCGCCAATTTCAAATTTACCTTGTTGCTGAATTGGTAGCTTACATCTCCTTTAACGGCGCTATTTTGAAAGAATTCGCTCGACAGGCTATCTTCGTACCAGATCAAGTCATTTTGAAAACCAAGATTTAATTTGGCTTCATTTTTTAACAACGATTTGTTTCTTAAATAAAAGGAATAGGTGAACTCATTGGATATCGTTGTAATATTGGTTGTATCGTGCGTCATACTCGAATTTCCAAAGGGAAAAGCGCCAAACAGATCTTCTTCATTTTTAAAGAAAATATACTTTCGCTGCCGAATGGACGAATTGTGTGCAAACGCGTTGGTCGGATGGATTTCCATTTCAGGCAAACCTGCATTTAGCGTATCCAACCTACCGATATAGAACGACTGACGTAGAAAAAGTCCGTTATCCAACCATTTATTATAGGGTCTATTGGCCTGCTGTCCTTTTAAGCGAGTCGTTACGCCGTACAAAGAGGTCACGTTATTATCTCTGAAAATACTGTCGTTGGTAACTGAACCGTTCTCCGTGGCATCGATCTTATTAAAAGCCGCATTTACCAACATATTATACCGCCGACTGGGGGATTCGTACCACGAAAAAACGGATCCTTTACGATCTGCATAGGCTTGGTTAAAATAATACCCATCCGTGTTCGTTGCTTCGTATTGTGCTCCAATGTTCCAATGTGGGTTAATATTCTGTGCAATTTTTGCTTTAAATACCTGATCGTCGAAAAAGAATCCAACGGCATAGAGTTCTGAATACCGCGCCCTGGCTCTATAATAGATAACCGAATCGGACGTCAACAAATATCTTTCGAGTGAATGGAAACCGGGTTGAAATCCGATGGATTTATTGGGGTTAAAAAGTAAATCTCTCGTTGCTAATCCATAAGACCCCAAATGTATACTTGGGTTCCAGGGATGATTCTGCGGGTTGTAATATTGAAAATTGTAATGTGTGGTATCGATCTGCTTGGTATGCGATGCATTCTTTAACATATTCAGTGTTGCATACCGAACGTATTTTGCATTAAAGATAACCGAATCCTTCTTATTATCCTCCAGCGCACGTGCCGAATCCAACGCACTGCTAAACTCCTCCTCTTCCTGCGCATAACCTCGTGAAGTTACGCCCGCCAACATGACGACACTAAAAAGAATGCGTATCAAATACTTCATGTAATCTATTTATTATCCAGCAAACTTAGATAACTTGCCGTTTATATGCAAGCGATTAACTCCTTTAATATAGCAGTGAGCTTTGGCTCGGCCTCGGCGGCCACTGCAACAATTTCGGCCAATGATACGGGCTTTAAATCCGTATGGTACCCCTCATCGGTAACGACGGATATGGCGAAAACGGGAAGTCCCATATGATTCGCTACAATTACTTCGGGCACCGTACTCATGCCCACGATATCTCCACCGATAATACGCATGTATCGGTATTCTGCTCTCGTTTCCAGATTAGGTCCGGGTGTAGCAACATAAACGACTTTATGTGCGGTGATGTTCAACTTTTTGGCGATTTCTAAGCCCCGCTGCAACATGTCTCTGTCGTACGGCTCACTCATATCGGGAAACCGGGGGCCAAAATCATCGTCGTTGGATCCGCGGAGTGGATTATCGGGTAAAAGATTAATATGATCGTCAATAATCCCGATATGTCCTTTCTGAATGGCTGGGTTTAAGGATCCTGACGCATTCGACACAAATAGCTTTTGCACACCTAGGGCCTTCATGATCCGTACGGGAAAGGTGATTTCTTGCATATCGTATCCTTCATAATAATGAAGACGGCCTTGCATAGCCACCACATTTCGGCCGTTTAACGTACCAAAAATAAGCCTGCCGGAATGAAATTCGACCGTGGAAATTGGGAAGTTGGGGATATTCGCATACATGAGTTGATGCGCTACTTTAATTTCATCGACCAGCTTACCTAGACCGGTACCCAATATAATCCCAAATTCGGGTGTAAAGTCGCCTATTTTACGGCGAATAGAAGTTATTGTTTCGTTTATTAGATGATACATGCGTGCAAAAAAACTTAGAATCAAACTTAGAGAAAGTTGCTTACGTATACAACTATAATTCGGGAAATAAAAAGCGGCTTATTCATCAATGTATGTCTTTAACCTACTTTTATTCTTAAGGGAAATAAGTGAAGGGGGAAATGAAGGTTTATTTTAAACAGTTGAAATTTCCCATTTCACCACCTCTCCGTCGCTGCCACGACAGGGCCTTCATTTTTTTTCTTGACAAAAAAAACGAAGCAAAAAAAGTCAAGGCTGATACCGTATTTGTCGTTTCGGCTACGCGATGATGCAACGCGCAGCTCTTAGGCCTCCAACGCATAGCCCATCCCAAAGGCTGAGACCTGCTTGGTGAAGTGCTAGGTACACGTTACTGCAACACATCATCTGCTGCCTACTCGTCCAAATCCGCTAAGGCCGTTTTCTTTTCATCTCAGCTGAACTGTAATAGTATCGTTTACCACAGCACTTCCTTACATACCCGACAAATGTCGCCTTAGCGGGTCGACAATAGCAGGCATGGTGAACCGTGGTGTCGAGCCGGTACAGCGACGATTTTTTTCTTCTTTTTATAAAAAAAGAAGTCGCCCCTGCGCCGGCGACAGAGGCGCATAAAAATTGACTAAGAAAAACCTTCCTTTGTTTTACTTAATGGTATTATGAGGAGAAACTTAACGTTTCTCCTACCGAAGAGAAGCTTGTTTTTCTTGCGACATGCGCCCCGGAGACGTTACCAATAACAACAAGCATGTTATCAAGCCATTGTACACGATCAATTCGAAACCGATACGGTATGTGGTATAAGGCACGACGTAATAGGTGTTCAATAAAAACAACACAACAGGAGAAAGCACACAAAAATAAGGCACCAGTTTATCATTTACCTGCAACTTGGTTAAAATACCAAAAGCAAACAACCCAAGCAGCGGACCATAGGTATAACTAGCGGCTGTAAATATTGCCGTAACCACCGAATCGTTGTTTATTAACCGGAACACCAATATCACGAGCAACATGATTACGGAGAAGACCAGGTGTACTATATTTCTAGAACGCACCAATGCCGGAGCATTGGGGTCTGCTTTTTTATTGAAATTGAGAAAATCTATACAGAATGAGGTTGTGAGGGCCGTAAGTGCCGAATCTGTTGTTGCAAAAGTGGCTGCTGTTAGCCCCATCATGAATACAATGCCGGCCACTACAGTCAAGTTATTCAATGCAATCTCGGGATACAGGTAATCCGGTGTGCGCAATGCACTGATATCAATGCCTTTCTCGCCCACATAAATGTACAGCAATGCGCCTACTGCTAAGAAAAATAGATTAATGACGACGAAAATACTGGTGAAGGTCAACATGTTCTTTTGTGCTTCACCGATTGTTTTCATGCTTAAATTTTTCTGCATCAAATCCTGATCCAACCCTGTCATCGCGATGGTAACAAAGGCTCCACCGATCATATGTTTCCAAAAGTGGTTTTTATCGCCCAACAGGTTCTCCCAAATAAAAATCTGTGAGTAGGTACTATCTTTTACTTTTTCAAACGCTTCAAATACCGAAACCCCTAAGCCATCTGCCATGAAAAAGATCGAAAGCACCACAGCGAGCAACAGGCAGAACGTCTGCAGCATGTCGGTAATGATGATGGTCTTTAATCCGCCCTTATTTGTATAAAGCCATATCAACAAAAGGCAAACAGCGACTGTTACCGCGAAAGGAACATTCCATGCATCAAAAATGAATTTTTGCAGGATGATCGCGACAAGGTATAAGCGAAATGCGGACCCGATGGTACGAGATACCAAAAAGATCATTGCTCCTGTTTTATAACTCCTGTGCCCAAGTCTTTCCTCTAAGTAGGTGTAAATAGACGTCAGATTCATGCGGTAATACAGGGGTAGCAAAACGTATGCTATCACTAGAAAACCCAGCGCATTTCCCAAGACGAACTGAAAATAGCTAAAATTGGAGAGACCCACTGCTCCCGGTACGGAGATAAAGGTTACTCCCGATAGTGCTGTCCCTATCATCCCGAAGGCGACCATGTACCATTTGGAATTCTTATTTGCGACGAAAAAAGTGGAGTTGTCGGATGATTTTTTAGCTGTAAAATGAGATACGCTTAACAGCACAGCAAAGTAAACAACCAAGAAAGCGAGAAGAGTTAGAGGAGACATATGCTAGTGTTTAGTAAGGTGTTGGTGATTTTCTATGGCCTTGCGTACATTTCCGAATTCCTCGATCAAGGCTGTGGCAGTCTCCTCATCCACTCCCGTTTCGGCCATTACCATCCGCACACCACGACCTACCAGTTTATGATTAGAAAGCTGCATATCTACCATTTTATTACCTTTTACACGGCCCAATTGGATCATTACGGAGGTACTGATCATGTTTAAAACCAATTTTTGTGCTGTACCGGCTTTCATTCGGGTAGATCCCGTTACGAATTCAGGCCCTACAATCACTTCTACCGGAAATTGCGCCTCTTTGGCGATAGGTGAATTGCCGTTACAAACGATACAACCCGTTACCACGCCACTTTCATTTGCTTTCCGGAGTCCACCTATTACGTACGGAGTCGTACCCGACGCTGCAATACCGATCACGACATCATCTGAATTAATGGCAAACTCCTCCAGATCTTTCCACGCCTGCTCCATATCATCTTCCGCAAATTCGACCGCTTTACGAATCGCAATATCTCCACCTGCTATCAGTCCGACCACCCAATCAAAGGGTACGCCATAGGTCGGAGGACATTCCGATGCATCCAATATTCCCAATCGTCCGCTAGTACCCGCGCCGATATAGAACAGCCTTCCGCCAGATTGCATTTTTTCAACCGCGATTTTCACCAAAGGCTCTATCTGAGGAATCGACTTTTCAACCGCCAACGGAACCGTAGTATCCTCCTTATTTATATTCGTCAATAACTCAAGAACAGACATCTTGTCCAGATCTTGGTAATTCGAATCTTTCTCTGTCGTATTTATCATGTTATTAGAGATTCTGATTACTGTAGTAGTAATATTTCGTAAATATGCAAAATAATTATAAAACATGCAAAAACACGCACAACTATTCTACATTTTTTTCAGTAGCACGAAATTATAATTTTTTAGCTTTAATTCGCGTATTAATTCGTCAAGATGTTGGTATAGTTTATCCTTTCTTCTCTTATCCGTACCGAGATGAATCAGCATAATACTTCCATTTAGTCCTTTCTGCGCTTCTACAGCATATATCTGATTAATAATCGCTTCCGACGTGACATAGCGGGACTCCATTTGAGGATACGTATAATCCGCAGCTGTTCGTATCCCAGGTGTAAAATTATAGGTTTGTATGCCCATCTTATTTGCCCAGCCTACTATCTGCTCGTTATACCACTCATAAGGCGGAATAAAGTGATCAACCGGTGTAATACCAATTTTTGCCAATCGATCTACATTTAGCTGTAAGTCCTTTTTAAAATCGGCTTCGTTAACCAGCAAACTATCCCTATTTTCCCAAGGACTGTAGAGCAGATGTGCATCCGAATGAGGCCCTATATAATTCCCCTTTTTAAACAACCGTTTTAGTATTTTGGTATTTTTTTTAACAAATTCTCCTGTAACAAAAAAAGAACCTTTTACCTGATTTTTGTCCAGCGCTTTTTCAACCTCAGCAATACCATCGCGAAATTCATGCCCGGTAAAGACCAAGCTTATCTGCTTTTTGCTCGTATCGCCCTGCACAATCGCGCCATATTTATCTTTTATTTTCGACGACTGCCTTTTACTTTCCTGCGCAGCGAGCAGATAGATTAGCGAAGCCGTGCCATCCATGGTGGGCTCGTTGGTACTGTAATCGCCAAAATCGTCGTGATACACCACCAGATCACTCTGAAATTCGGCGTATTCATCTTCTTCTAATAATTTAATACCGATTAGGCTGTTGTAGGTAGCGGTATATACCGGGCCATCTACCAAGCCTCCGTCAATAGGATACTGTTGGAGGTGCGTAAATGCCGAATGGGGATCGACAGGTGTATCTCCCCAGGCGGGTAATCCGTATACCATAGAAGTACCCCACGGATTTACACCAAAGAGCCAGTCCAAATTCGCCTGCTCCAATTCATCGTAGCGCTCATCGCCCGAAACCGTACGGTACCAAAGGCATTGAATAGCAAAGGAAGTGGTCAGGTTATTGCTGCACCAGATGAAAGGTACGCCCCTGAAAAACATATTCTGTTGTGCACGTTCCCAAACCGCATCAATTCCAGCTTTGTAATAAGAAAGCACTTCGGCTCGGGCTTCTCCCTCCAGCTTTTTAGCAAGCTCATGATGCCCCAAATTGATAAACGGATAATATTGATAATGATTGGCGGTATCCCGTATCATCCACGGCGTTATCTTTTCCTGCTTAGCGTACGACAACGCCGCATTCACATGTTTTTTGTCACCAAAAAGCGTATGCATTTCAATTTCCGCCAGTTCCATATCATCTACCCAATTATCTTCGGCATAGATATACGGTGACTTAACCGAAACAGTCTGTGTTACTCCCGGTTTGATGTGGCTGTACGCATAAGCGGTCCGCGCCTTTGACTTTAGCTGCCTGCTATAGGTCGAATTGAAGCCGTGGAATAAACGATGTCCCAATGCAAAAGCACTTACAAACTTAGCTGCTGTGGAGCTCGTACCGGTTGTATTATTCAGAAATTTGCCCCTTTGCTGCGGATTACCGTCGATAAAATAAACCGGCCGTTCAAATCCCCTACCGTAATACGGATCTTCACCGGGCATCCGCAATTTGGTATGGTCCCTGTCGTCGGCGATCTGGTTAAACATGATATTCGATTTGGGGTGCATCTTCAACAGCCAATCTAATCCCCACTTGGCTTCGTCTAAGACATCCGCCAGTCCGTTGTGTCCATCCAGCCCATTGGCTTGCTTTTGATCCGAAAATACTTCCGGAAAATCACGATAAGCTGCCAGCAGGTGATAGGTGGCATTGGCTGATGTTGTCGCATATTGCAAGTAATCCGATGCGTCGTGCCAACCGCCCCCTACATCTACATGGGTACTATCCGGCAAACCGACAGGTTGTGCATATAGCGTAAAACCATCGTGCGTATGGCAGCTGTCTTGCAGAAAGGGATTGAACAAAGTGCGTTGCTGCCGCATATAGCGCAGCGTAAAATCCGCTGTGCCTTGGTATACGTCGTTGTTAATTTTAAAAACAGTGGATTTTACATCTTTAACGCGTAGGTAGTAGGTTCCGGCCTGCTTCCAATCTGAGAAATCCAACCGGTAACCCGATGTAAAAGGTCCGTAACGGCCAAAAGCCTGTCCAGCTGTCCCTTTGAATACCGTTTTATTGGATTTGCTATCGATGATTTCGAATGCGGTTATCGCTTCATTTCCCTTGGAAACCCATACCGCGACCTTTTTAGATTCGGGGAGGTAGCCCAGTTGATTAATCCGTATCCACGTATTTTCCTGCCCTTTTCCGAGGAGGAACAGTCCGACAAAAATCGATAGAAATAGGATCTTCTTCATGCCTTTAGTATTGCAGTAAAACGATCTTACCGTCCATCGTACTTACCGCTACTTTATTTTTAAGCACCAAAGGCGGATTTATCATTGCGTTTGAAATTTTATATTGCCAGGCTACTTCGCCGGACGTATGTTGTACAGCGGATAACAGGCCGGAATTACTCGGCACGAACGCTAGTGTCGGAGAGCTATAAATAGCCGTAGGTACAATGTCGTACGGCAACTGTAGGGATGATTTCCAGTCGATTACCATGGTATCGGCTTTTGCCGATACCCCCAACAGTTCGCCGTCCATCGTTTTGACATATATATTTCTTTTATCGCGCGAAAGACCCATCGATTCCCGCACACGATGCTGCTCTTGTTTTGCTCTCCAGATCTGTTTCCCTGTTTTTAAGTCGAGTGCAGTCATATAACGATCTGGTGCAACTATAAACATCCGGTTATTCACCACCACGGGATAACATGCTGCGGCAGACAACATCCGATTGCCGTGTCCGTTATTCCATTCCCACACGAGCTGACCCGTATTTACATCGAGCGCATAAAAACCATTCCCCCAGCTTCCAAAAATCACTTTATTATCCGCAATCGTGGGCAGGGTAGATACATAGCCCTTTACGCCTTCGAATTTCCAGACTTCGTTTCCAGTAAGCAGATCAAGGCAACGGAAAAATCCGTCCGATCCGCCGATATAAGCTTTTCCTTTGTAGAGCTGTGGAGAACCCAATACCGCTTTCGACGTTTCTGTTTTCCAACGCACAGTACCCGTTTTGGCATCCAATCCATAGATAAAATGGTCTGAGGAGCCCACAACTACGATTCCTTTTTCTACCGCAGGGGTGGAATAGACCTTACCGCCCGTTTTATACGACCAGATCTTTTTTCCGTCGGCTAAACTGAGCGCATATACCTCGCCGACTGTATTAGCGGTAAACAGCAACTTACCATCGGAAGTAATACCCGCGCCGATATCGCCATGGTCTTGGTATTCCCATAGCAATTTTGCTTTACTCTTACTATTTACCGAATAATCCGGACGTTTTACTGCCTGCCCCGAAACATCTTGGAATTTTTTCAGTGGCAGCTTTAACCAATAATCTTCTGTGGACAGCAATGGTCTACGCGTTTGGAAAAAAATGGAGTCCGGTTGTATCGTTATAATATTGTAACCTCCCACTTTCTCCTTTGCACGAAGATTCGAACGCACCATGACACCGGGGATACCTTCCCAGTCGTACAGCCTATTTTGATGACCATGACCACATGTTGCCACTTGAATATTTCGTTGTTTCAATCGGTCTATTTTTTCAAACCAGTTGTTTAAGGAAGAGTCGAGTGGATAATGGTTAATGGCAATCAGTGGTGTTTCTTTATCTGGATTTGCTTTGAATACCGAATCCATCCACACGAGATTTTCACGTGGAATCTGTCCGGGGCTCATCCGCATATTAGGGCCTGAAGTCGTACCGATAAATTGGACACCTTTATGTTCGAAGAAGAAAGACTCAGCGCCAAATACCTTTCGAAAACTATTTGCGCCGCTTTCGGACCAATTGCTATCGTGGTTGCCGGGAATAACGTACAGGGGTAAATTAAGACTGTCTAAGATCCGTTTCGCTATCGCCAATTCTTCGTCCGATCCGAACTCGGTGACATCGCCGGATAGGATCACAAAGTCGATATCCTTTAGTTGATTCAGATCCTTTACGGTCCTTCTCAGGTCGTCCGCGCCGGTACCACCGCCTACATGCGTATCGGTTACTTGGGCGAATTTAAAGGATTGGGCAAAGGATAAGGATTGACAACATCCAAAAACTATGAGCAATCTGAAGAAATACTTCATATTAAAGACAAGGTTTATAGGAGGTCATTAATTGACCTCCCATTAAAATTAATAAGCTCACCTGCGCAAAAAAAAATTATAGCGCGGTAGCGACCCTTACGCCGGAAACTGGCGTCGCAGCACGATAACCTGCCAACATATGGTGATATACCCGACCTATAACTGCATTCCACCAGTCAGCGTAGTTGACCATATTCCCGGCAGTGTTGCGTACTACCAAGCTACCCTGATCCGAGCCATCCTGACCAATCATTCTGATTCGGTAATCTATTCTTGCCGTACCGGATGATACTTCCACTGTTTTGTTTACAGTAACGGGCTCCCAGCCAGTGGATTCGCCAAATGCGACGGGACTTCCTAGATTCATCCACTCGCTTTTCGTTCCTGTATCATTATCAGTAGTGTATTGGAACTGGTATTGTAGCTTCAAAGGTGTTGGCACACCCGCGGTTTCATAAAGCACATTATAAAACTTGACCCATGCCGTCGTACCGGTAAATTCCGTCGTAACCTTCGGGTAAGGCACTTCATTTTTTACAATGATTGGCGGCTTTGCAAAATCATGTACAATTACATTGTACTTTCCTGCTGGCAATTCAAAGCTTTGGTCATATGCTAAAGCTAAGCTAGACACCGCTCCGCGATAAAGTTTTAAATTAACAGTTCCTGGCTCTGTAGCAAAAAATTTTCCCACTGCTCCACTCGGTATAAAATTGTATACGGCTAATGGTGCAGTTTCGTTTGTTAGTAGCCGACCATTTAATTCTACTTTGTTAATATTATTCGCCGTTCCGGTCGGGATCGGGACCATATAATGCAGTTGAAATTGGGTTGTCGTCTCATCACTGATCGCAGTAGCATCATATTCGACGACATTTTTATCACAAGCTACATTAAACAAGAGACAGCTTAGTAATAATAATAATCTATCTAAATTTTTCATATTATGTATATTTACTATTATTAATATAAAATTATTGTGGCATCTCGCCTGGATAAGCAAACCATGGTATTGACGTTTGATAGTTGTCTGCCGTTCCCGGTATAGGCTTTAGTGTTTCTAATGATTTTAAATTCCACATATATTCCGAGTTGTAACGAGGTCTTAATCTATAGCTTGGAGAACCTTCGTTCCGAACGTCGTATGCCCCCTTTCTGCCTTGTACCTGCGCCGGATTCAAATAAAGCCCTTTATATACTTTTGATGGATTTGAATCCCATTTTTGATCGATCAGTGCCTGGATCCATCCATTTCCATTACTAGGGTAGTCACCATTATAATCAATATCGTAGTGATATTTACGCATATCCACCCACGCTTCAGGTGCACCCCAAGGATATAATGCAACCCATTTTTGCATCATAATATGTGAAAGCGTGAAATCTGTCAAACCATTAACGAACGGACCATCTACATACTGTGTCGAAAGTGTATTAAAAAGTTCTTTTGTGATTTTATCGCCTCCGGTAGCGCTTCCTTCCTTACCAGGAAAAATATACCGTGATGTAGTTTGCATGTCTGCGGCAACTGCGCGCTTAAACGCTTCAAACGCCTCTGAAGTTTGACCTATCTTAAAATAGGTTTCGGCTAAGCAAAATTGTATTTCTGAATAGGTGGTCAAGATGTACGGCGCATCATCTCTATAAATCCACCGACCAGTTCCATCATGCACCGTGCCTGTAAAAGTGGAGGCTATGTTTCTTCCGTAAAAGGACGGCGCAGTCCCAATAGAGCCGACTTTACTTGTGAAGTTTCCTCCGTAATAATTATAAGACTTTACGTTGTCCGCGTTACCTAAGTTTAGGTAAGTCGGATTACTTGTTGTAGACAATTTTACAGACACGCGGGGATCAAAATGCCCAGCTATGTTCAACAATGTATCTGTAATAATCTGTCTTTCCGCAAGCTTAAAAGGGTGATATGGATTTGTGTCTAGACGGATTTTGTCGCCGGTAGATTCATCGTAAGCAGGAACAGTTCCAGTAAAAACCTGTACAGCATATTCATGCTGGAAATAATTGTACGTCAAGTTAGGACGTGCAGTCCCCCAAAAATTATTGTAGGCATCATAAGGTGCTGATTGGGACCCACCATTTACTTTCACCGTCGCATCATCATCAGCACTCTGAAACGACTTACCCGCTGCTGTGATAAGCTCTTGGGCATAGGCTTCAGAGAAATTTGCTTTGTTCGTTAAAGAAGAAAGATTACGAACGATCACCCCATAAGCGAACTTTATCCACTTATCCTTGTCCCCGCTGTAGATAAAGTCATTATCGCTAATTCTGCTTCCGTAATTATGGTTATCCGCACGTTCAAGCAATTCGATCGCAGTATATGCCCATTCCCTTACTTGTGCATAAACATCCTTTTGATAATCGTAGTTATGGGAAAGTAGCTCCGGCACGAAAGCGTCATTCATAGGCAATTCGCCGTGAACTTTCGTTAATTGATCCCAACTAAACGCCTTCATTGCGTATCCGATACCAGCAAGGGTCCAATCTTCTGCTGCTAAAGATTGATTAATTAGATTTTCGAGGTTCATACCTTGCGTCCAATAAACCACTCTCCAAATCTCTCCACCAGCGTCGCTTCCTACCGGATAAAAGTGGTTTGCAAAGTTAGTATAAGCGTCAACAGTGGTACCCATCATTTGCGTCAAAGGACCAATTGCCCGTATGTCGAAATAAATACCTTGATATTGTTGTGTAATATTTGCAAGATATAGATGAGCATCTACATAAGCAGGCGCATCTATATTTTTGTTAACATCTAGGTATTTTTTACAGCCCCCCAGCATAATCAGCAAAGGAAGTAAATATATTAAGTTCTTTTTCATCGCTATCTATTCTTAATTCAATGTTAAACTAACGCCAACTGAAAATCCTCGAGGGTTGGGGATCGACCAAACATCGTAACCCTCTCCCCCAGTACCACCGGCGGCTGCAGAAACAGTATTTCCTACAGCATCGATTCCCGAATAGTTCGTCCAAGTAAATAAATCATTCCCTACGAAATACACATCTAAAGCAGAAACTATCTTCGTTCGGCTCAACATGCTCGTGGGTATTCGATATGAGAGTCGTAACTCTTGCATACGCAAATAATTCACTTTCTTCTCCAACCAATCTTCATCTCCGCCGCCGTATATGGTAGCTCCATAAATATTGTAGTCCAACCCTATGGTGTTTTTGGTCGGATTATCTGTATTTTCGTTTCCGTCCCTCAAAACCCCGTTTAAGACATAAGGGCCGCTCTCACGTAAAGCCACTGATTCCCAGCTTGTACCATTTGTCATCATAGCACGTTTTGTTCCATTGACAACTGTAGCACCGAAACGTCCAGCTAACAAGGTAGATAGACGCAAGCTTTTATACGTTAGGCTCGATACGACACCAAAGCGTAACTTTGGTTCTCGATCCCCGATCACTGACCAGTCAGCTTTAACGATCGGCATGCCTGTTGTAGGACTTATTAATATATCTCCGTTATCGTTTCGTTCATAAGCCCTACCTGTTAAAGACGTAATAGGATTTCCGACCATAATACCATTTCGAATATTTCCAGAATTCCAAGTATAAGCATTGTAATATTCGGTGACATTTTCAGGTAGATAAAGAACTTCTGACCCGCCCTTCGAAGCATTAACACCCAAATTCCAAGTTAAACCATTTGGATTCTTTATGATATCTCCATCAATATGTCCTTCCCAGCCCCACGTTTTAAATGAGCCAACGTTCATATTGTTTAAGACAAATCCTGTAGCATAGCTTAAACGAAATCCTTTGACAATTTGATCTTCATTCCGCGTGCCGAAATAGGTAAAGCTAGCATTTAATCTATTCTTTAACATTCGCAAATCAATACCCGCTTCATGGGCTGTGGTCATTTCCGGCCGAAGGTTCGGATTGGGACCGGTCGTTCCGTACATAAAACCACCTCCTGAAAGTTCGGTCGGCTGCAGCTGCGGATCTATTTCAAGCGGTCCTGCATCCTTACCGACTTGAGCGATCGATCCACGTAATTTGATATAATCAAACAACGCGATATTCTTCATGAATTTCAAATCCGATAAAATAAATGAGCCTTCTATCGCCGGATAAAAATAGCTGTTATTACTGGTTGGTAAAGTGGAAGACCAGTCATTTCGACCCCTTAAGGTTAGAAACGCAATATTATTGTAACCTAACTCAAATTGCCCCGACAGGGCTTGTATTCTTCTCTTTACGTTTCTCTGGCTTCCCGTTTGAGTTGCCGGATCTGTCGTATTGATGGACTGAAAGTCCGGAACAATAAATCCAGTTCCATTTAAAGCTGACCGAGTAACAGCATTTTCCAGTTGATGATACCCAACTTGTCCAGAAAATGAAAACTTGTCGTTAAAAAATTTATCATTGTATCCTCCCAAAATATTTATTGTGGGGTCGGAGAAATTAGCTTGTACAAGATTATACTGTCCTTCTCCAGCATTCCTATTAAAGTAGTATGGATGTGTTGACGTCTCGAAAGTTTGCATACCAACATCCCAACCCACCTGCGCTCTTACGAAGGTGTTCTTCATCGGCGTGATATTCAAGGCTACATTACTCAAGAAACGGTCCGATTTATCATAGAATTTATTTCTATTCATCGCGAATAGCGGATTTAACAAATCTTCATCAACGTAATAATTAGGAATTTTCATATGGCTGCCGTCTGCGGCTAAGTACTCGGCCATATTATCTACAATCGGCCATAGCATAGCTCGGTATAACGGTCCGTCTGTACCCCTCAAAACTTTATTATTACCGGTTTTTACATATTGCAAGGATCCATCAAACTTCAGCCAATCCGTTACTTGGGCTTGACCGGCAAGACTCAGATTTGTTCTCCCGTAGTCCGTCGTCTTTAACACCCCATCTTGTGCTAAATGCGAAAATCCCGCACGAATTGTCGCCTTTTCCGACCCCCCTTCGATAGATGCATTATGTCTGTTCTGATAGCCCGTCTGAAGGATCGCGCCTATATTGTCATAAAGCTCCATTCCGTCTGGATATAGCCCCCCAAACCGAGCCGTATTATAATAATTGGTCGTCCCGTAGTTGCCATTCGCATACTTGGTTTGCATATCGGGATAACCATAAGCCTTATCCCACTTAAAATAATTGCTATAATTAACTCTTCCTTTGCCGGCTTGACCTTTCTTAGTTGTGATGATAATAGCACCATTGGAAGCATCCGAACCATATAAAGCTGCTGCAGCGGCACCTTTTAATACCGTTAACGATTCGATGTCCTCTGGATTAAAGTCATTTCCGCGAGAAGCAAAATCTAAATTTCTAACTGAATAGGTGTCTCCTCCACCTCCGGCCATACCACCCAGGGGATCAAAAGATGAATTATTCATCGGCACACCATCTACAACATACAGCGGTTGGTTATTACCCGAAATTGAAGTAATATTTCGCAAAACAACAGTAGTAGAAGATCCAGGTGTTCCGCTTGTCGAGGTTACATTCAGACCGGGAACGCGACCAGCAAGCGCTGAGATGAAGCTTTCCCTCCCTGATTCCGTGATTGTTGGCCCATCAATCTGTTGAACGGATGATCCCACGGCTCTACTAGCGCGCTTCATACCAAATTCCGCTGTTACAAGCACCTCGTCCAAGGTACCTTCTTGAGCTTCCAGCAGCACATTAGCCGTGGTAGAACTTACCCGAATCTCTTTAGTGCGGTATCCAACGCCGCTGAAGCGAAGGGTACTCCCCAGCTGTGCATTAATGCTAAAACGTCCGTCCGTATCAGTTTGCGTCGAGGAAGAGCTACCAACTAGACTGACGGTAATTCCAGAAACCGGACCATTGACGTCGGTGACCACTCCGCTGATTACTTCTTGCTTAATTCCATCGGGGTGATAGAACAGTACCACTGAAGGATGTAGGTAAACTTCTGCCTTTAGACAGTCAAAGTCCGCAGAAAGAACCACTCCCAAAGCAAAAGAAAATAATAGTGATTTTCTCATTGTTAGTTAGTTTAAAGTAAATGATGATTCCATAATTCAGTATCCAGCACGTAATTTATTTCAATTGGAAAACAAAGAAGCTAAAACCTGCACTAATATAACCATAAACGAAACACAAAACCAAAATTTATGCATTTTTTTTCTTGTTTATTCAGGATAAAAAAAAACACGCACAAAGGCGTGTTTTTAATATCGATGCCGCAACGCTAGTTTATCTTTTCTCAACCGTATCGCTCGGGTCACTTTCTAAATTATCTGCATTTAGCGATGTCACACTGTAATAACCAACTTCTTCTACAGGCAACTCAGTAGATGTAACAACATCAACTAACTTTCCTTTCTTTTTCAAATCTGTAAAATGGTATATCGCATACCGGACATCGTCACCAGGTACTGCCGACCAACTTAATTTATTTCCGGCAACAGCAAGGTTAATCGGAGTTTCAGTGGGCGCAACAATTTCCCTTCCCATAAACGGCATAATCGCCTTATGGTTATACAATTCTGCCAATTGATCCGTAATCCCAATTCTGTTGCTATATACCGCCGTCGCATTATACATTACACTACCTTCCACTTTTCTGTATTTATCCACCATGTTAAATTGTCGAACCAATTCCTGTGTCGAGTGAAAAGGCGAGGTAGCATTTATTTCGGCACTGTTACCAAATTTATACATCGCATAGCCTACAGCCAACTTGGCTTTGTAAGCGTATTGCGACCAAATCGCCAAGTTAAAGTGAAAATCATTGGAAGCATTTCCAATTTCCTGGTATAGCTGCGGAATCAACAAATCAACCCAGCCTTCTTTACACCATTTCACCACATCCGCATACAGTACATTGCGGTTATAGTCTCTATTGGGTGCCGGCGATACAGAAAACACGATTTCAGGTCTATTCGCTACGACCGTTTCATACATGAGCTCAATAGTTTTGTCGACGTTATCGCGGCGCCAATCTTCGATTGTTGCAAAGCCGCTTCCAAGTTGTTCGTACAACTCCTGATCAGATGTCAACGCCCCTACCGATGTTGGATCGGGATAAAAATAATCGTCCATATGCAGACCATCTACGTCATACTTGGTGATAATATCTTTCGCCACATCCGCCAACCGTTTCCTTGCGCCTGCTATTGCAGGATTGTACATCTGAAGTTTCTCATGTTCCACGATCCACTCGGGATCAATGGATGGATGTAATGCGGGAAATGTAGCAGTTGCTGCAGTACGTGTTGTGATACGAAAAGGATTAATCCAAGCGTGGAATTCCAATCCTCTGGCATGCGCTTCTTCAACCAAAAAACCTAGCACATCATAGCCGGGATTTTTCCCACGTGTGTTGGTGAGAAAAGCGCTCCATGGCTCATAAGGCGACTCATAAAACGCATCGCCTTGACTACGAACCTGCACAAAAACAGCATTGAATCCCAGCGACACATAGTGGTCAAGCATGGCCCGATAACTGGCCTTTTGACCTTCAGCCTCATATAGGGGGTCAGAAAAATTTGTCGTACGGGGCCAGTCTATGTTCCAAACCGTAGCGATCCATACGGCACGCAGCTCTTTTTGGGGTAAAATTAAACCTGTTGATTCTTCAACACCCCCTACATCGGGACCACCCGTACCGATGTCCTTCTTACTACAACTGTACAAAACAGTTGTAGCCAAAAACAAATACAGTACATTCTTTAGAATATTTTTCATGCGCTTTATATTTTTAATCACCTATCTCTTTTTTGTTAAACTCGAACACAGCAAATCCATTATTTGCAGCCGCAGCGACGACCGAAAGCTTTAGATCATTACCATCCTCATCCTTTTCCACATGGAAGCTGGTTTGAGCAACAGGAGCACCGTTGTTGGAATTGGTTCCCAATGAATGTTGGAACACCGGACTAATTACTTCCGCGGTACTTAATGCCCGAATTGCAGAAACGACGTCGTCTCCCGCAGTAATATCATACATGAATACCGTAGATCCCTGATCCACAGGAGCAGTCGCAAAAAGCAGGTATCTCGAATTATTGAACTCGATGATTTTAGGGTCACTTGCCGTTGCGGGTAACACATTAGCAGGCATGGCGTACAATGTTGCGCCGTTAGCATCTACGACAACAATTGGATTGGCGTGAGTTGTGTAAAGGTAACTCGAAGAGGTGCCTACCCTGTTAAAATAATCCCAAATTACCCCGTATCCCACTGCCGGGGATATCAACGTTGGACTAGAGGCATTGGTAAAGTTAGATACACTGACACGAATCAATGATCTATTGTTAGTGACTGCATTACCATTATCCGCAAAATAAACGAAGCCGTTTCCAGTACTGGTCAAACTTGCCGACATCAAATCTCCTGCCCTAAAAGCACCTGACACACCAGGTACATTCGCAACTGGCAAGTCCAGTATGGTTTGTGGAGCTGCTGCTGGACTTTCGTAATGGTATAGCTTAAGCGCAGAACCTGACGTTAAATTACCCAACAGTATATGACCATCTACCATGTAACCTGTCATCCAGTGAAAAATTCCACCACCAGCAACTCCAGTCGTATTTAAGTTCATAGGCACAGTATTGCCGTTTCTTAAATCTTCCATCTTTAAAACATGAGGCTGTCCTGCACCAGAATTAGGAACTATTAATACATTCTCACCGTCGAATCCTACACTTCTCGTATTACCTCCAACAAAGGCGGAATACCGATCAGCTCCAAGTGGATTGGAAGAAAAGTCATGTATTTGAAAATCTACAAAATTAGCACCATCTGGTGGAGCAATCTGCTCGAACGTAATAAAGTACTCTTTCGTCCTAGGAGCGTTGTTGATTTTAAGCAAGGCAGTTGCTGTATAAACTCTTTCTGGGTAAACTACATTATACACACTCTGCTCAAGAGACGCGCCCTCAGCCAATTCAGCTTCCAGCTGTAAACGCGTAAAATCAGTCAGCGGGTTAATCGGAGGAAACGTAATCATTTTCGTGTTTTCGTTAATAACTCCGTCCAGTACCTCATCTCCATTTTCACCTGCATTGACAATCCGAATAGAACGAATATCGGTATGTTTACTACTCGTGTCCATCGCATCAGGAAGTTCATCTGAACAGGATAATAACCCGCCAAAGAAAAGAATTCCTAGGATTGGAAATATCTGCTTTTTCAATATATTGTTAATAAAATTCATAATTCATTTCTTTAAAAAATAAATATCTATTATTGCCAGCCTTCGGTTTGCGACAAGGTATAGCCCTGTGCCTTATACTCATTGATTTGATTAATGCCAACGGGTTGCAGATAAGGATTTAGATTCGGTTGATTCAAAAAAGGACGTCGTCCTTCATTCCTCGTATTGCGATAAAATCCGCGCATCGAAGAATTGTTACCACCATCATACGTCGTCAAATCTCCATCTAAATCGGCAACCATAAAGGTGCCGGCTCTGTCGCCACTTAGAAAACTCTGCAGATCCACTGGAAAGTTGACCCAACCACCCGAAAGCAGGTCAGAATTAGCCTCCGTATCTAAATACTGTATTTTACCCCATCTTCTCAAATCGACTAGACGGGAATATTCAAACGTAAATTCCATCCTTCTCTCCCGACGTATCTCCCAGATCAGATCAGATACATCACCATCTTTATTTGGATCTGCGGGTATATTAGCTAGCATTAACGGGCTCGTCTTGCTGACACCACGGGCTACCGCCTCGGCAGCCAATGGCCGATTACGAATTACATTTACCGAAGCAGTCAAATCTTCCTGCGTAACAGCTGAACCACCTACGGTTGCTGCTTCGGCCTTGGCTTCAATCCAATTCAACAGTACTTCTGCATAGCGAAGCACCGGATAATCGGTTTCATTATTGGTTGACCTATACTGTGTCAATTGATCTGCCCCGCCCCCCATAATATGTGCCTCGCCATCACGTGGCAAAAATTTCGTCACGTAAACCAAAGAGGCATTGTTGCGGGCATATGGCTGACTTAAGAACGTTGCCTCTAGACGCGAATCCCTTGTACGCACCAAATCCTGCACGTCGAAATCGTTCGCTCCACTAACCTGCGACATTTCCCATGGCTTTCCATCCGTACAGATGTAAGCTTTCAACAAATCTGTAGTCGGCCCTATATTCAGACTCTCCACAAGATTACTAGCCGATACGATAGCATGAGTAATACCTAAGGCAGCGTTATACTCCCGATACAGCAGCACATCTTTACTTCCTGTACTTGCAAGGTTGTTGGAGGTAAACTGAGCCTTGTAATCCATGGTAATCCCGTATTTGGCACTTTGTATGACCAGATCACCGGCAGTAATCGCTAAGTCAAAGAATTTCTTCGCCCGTTCATTGTTATTGTAATAATACTTTTGCCAAGAGCCTTCAAACAAGGCGATGCGCGAAGCAAATCCCGCTACGACATAGCGATTGATAAATTGCGCACCATCGTTCAGACGTGTGTTTGCCATTGCATAGACCAGATCGTCATATACGCCGTCCATGACAATATCCCGATCCGTACGATCTTTGTACAATTCTTCTCTTTCATTAGACAGAACCTCCCTATCATAATACGGGATATCTCCGTAAGCTAGTACCAATTCGGAATAACGGTAAGCACGCAAAAATCGTCCGATACCAACCCAATGATTTTTAGCTTCCTCGCTCAAAATTCCATCCATACGGGTACTGACTCTGTCTATCATAATGTTTGTCGAACGGATGTGTTCATAGTTCCAAATGCCGCTATTCGGCACAACTAAAGTGACATTAGCTTGATTGCCTAAGGACAACACGTCGTCGCTATTCGTAAAACTTAATAGTGGCGCCGCATCCTGACTATTATTAAGTCGACCATATCCCGAGAAGAATACAGGATAATACTGGTTGGCATATAGTCGGATATTGTCCTCACTTCTCCAATATGTTTGGTCATTTTCGACGGTAAGGTCAGGTCTATCCAAAAATTTGTCACAACCGGTAACAACGAAAAGCAGGACTAACGGTAGTATTTTATATATTAATTTCATAACTCATCCTTTTTTTTAAATTAAAATCCTATTTGCACCCCTGCAGAAGCAGATCGAAACGATGGATTACCCAATCCTGTCCTACCGAGATTATAATTACTCGAGGCCGTCAGTGACGTAACTCCCGATATAGCCTCCGGATCAATAGGCAACCCTCTCAAATTATCAAATGTGATAAAGTTTTCTAGTGACACATACACCCTAGCACTCTTGAACTTTACGCGATTCGCTATGTTGGCGGGTAAATTGTATCCTACCGTAATGTTTTTAATTTTAAGATAAGACATATCCAACATATAACGGGATTGCGGGCGCATGACCCAATTGGAACTGGATCCATTCATATGCCACGCTCTGGGATAAAATGCATCCGTACGATCCTCACGCCAGTAATCCTCAGCAATAACCTGGGACATCGCCCCATCTCTGACATGATAACCCGGAGTAGCCAATGGCCCCTCGCCCCATATACTTCGTTTGCCCACCCCTTGAAAAAATACAGCCAAATCAAAGCCTTTGAAATCCGCTCCCAATCTAAATCCATACTCGTACCTTGGTGTGATATTTCCGATTACGGTCACATCTCCGGGATTACCATTTGTACCATTACCATTATCAATAAAACCATCTCCATTCAGATCGGCAAATTTGACATCGCCTGGACTGATCATCATTACCGGTCCACCATCTTGAAAATAGGTTTGATAGACTGGATTTTCTCCTGCTAGTACATTAACTGTTCTGGCGGAACCATTTCTAATAATGGTCGTCGTTACAAAATCTCCGTTACTATCGTATAGAAAATCCTCCTTCTGATACAAACGGTCGGTCACAAAACCGTAGACATCTCCATATGTCCGACCTGTCGAAAACTGAGAAGGTGAAGTTGTGCTATGCCCCAAAGGAATCCCTCTATTTTCCCAAGGCGTATTATGATCCGCACCTCTTGTTGTAACGCTTACTGCATCAGATATATTTGCATTAATGGATAAGCGTAATCCATTATCAAACTGATGCGCGTAATCCACGGCAATTTCCCAGCCTCTTGTCCTAAGATCGCCATAATTACCCGTTGGCGCACCCGTTCCAAAAGTAGCCGGCAAAGTTTCACCCGGGATAAGCATATTCTTCGTATTACGCTCAAACCAATCTGCTGTAACGCCCAGCTTATTATTGAAAAAGCGTAAATCAGCGCCAAAATTTAAATGTTCAATATCTTGCCAGAGAATATCTCCCTGAAAAGACGCCGGTGCGTTTACCTGGCGTAATATACTGCCTGCGCCTATCCATGCCGGACTATTAGGTATGACCATTCGTGGTATATACCAATTATTTGCGACCGATTGGTCGCCTATTCTACCCCAAGACCCTCTAAATTTAGCAAAACTTAGTACAGGTCTTAGCCCTTCCATAAAGCGCTCATTGGAAAGCACCCATCCTGCTGAAAAAGACGGAAACCAGCGCCATTTTAGGTGCGCAGGAAACTTTGAAGATCCGTCATAACGCAGATTTGCCTCGACAAGGTATTTGTCCTGAAAAGCATAATTTAAACGGCCAAAGAAACCTGCCTGAGATTGCCACGCATTCTCCCCTTCGACCAATTGCTCTCCCAAAGCATATTGAAACTGCGGATTATCGGTATGCAACAGAAACTGGCTACGTCGAGAGCTATGGCTAATGTCGTCAGAAGCAACGATATTTGTACCTACCATCATCTTAACATTATGATTCTCATCTACATTCCAATCATATGTTGAAAAAGCGTTAAAAGTATGCCGCTTATCTCTTCGTGAACTCCGACTGACATACGTATTATCTTTCGTCGTATGGTCAACCATAGGAAATTGGTAGGCTGGGATACCGCCGTCGTATGTTCGATCACCGTTTTCATCGACAAAGACAAAACGGCCTTCTGCATCCATCCGAGGCTCTACACCGTACCAATGCTCCCTACCACGCACATAAGGCACGGCAGAAGTTTGTAACCGATCCTCCGCATTGTAAGAATAATCCACCTGTAAATTCCAATTTTTTGTAAAGTCCACCGTCGTTCCCAAATTCAGATTAGTAAAACGATTAGTCGTCACCGCATCAGGTGCTGATCGTGCAGAAAACGCCGGATCAATCAAGTCCTCACCATTATCCTGAACGCCTATAGGGAATAATCTACTCCATCTGAATGCGTACAACCAGGGATCAGAAACATAACCATTTGCATTTAAGGACGTTGGAGTTCTTTTACGCCCTTCCGAAAACATCACACCTCCGCGTATGGTTAAAAAGTCATTCACCTTGGTAGATAAGCGAATCGAGGGGTTGAGACGCATGTAATCATCATGATTGGCGGGTTTCATCATACCATTTTGCTGGATAAAACCTAGACCAACATTATAGGCTGTAGCCCCCCGTCTTCCATTTAGGCTCAGATTATGCATATGCGAAAAGGCATTGTCTTTGACCATAACCTTGGCCGGGTCGTAATTACGCACTCCAAATTTTCTATTCAACGCCCCGTCCCAATACCAATCCCTACCGTACTTTACAGGGTCATCATAAGATACAGATCCTCCATACTTTTCCTCCCATTCGCGCATCAACCGCAAACTATTTTCATCAATCCCCCAAAATCCACCCGCAGGCCCAACACCTTTCATATTGCGATGCGCATCATAAGTATACTGCGCTCCGTCAATACCAGCCATTTCAATATCCTTAAAAGGTGACTGTACAATAAAGTTATTGGAATAAATAAATTCATCCTTCTCGGATTTCGAACCTTTTTTGGTGGTAATCAATACAACACCAAATGCGGCTTTTGCACCATAAATAGAAGTGGAGGCCGCATCTTTCAACACCGTTACCGTTTCGACATCATTTGGATTAACATACTGTAAACTTGGCACCTCCACATTATCGACTAAAACCAATGGTGCTGCGCCGCCATTTGGCGAGGCCACCTGTCCCCTGACACGCAAGAGCGGATCCGAGCCAACTTCTCCCGAAGGTACTCTAATATTTAAACCGGGAATAACACCCTGCAACCCACGTGCGACATCTGGAATCGGACGGTTATGAAATACCTCATCCGCGTTGACCGAAGAGACTGCGCCTGTAAGGTTCGCTCTTTTCTGCGTACCATACCCGACTACGACAACTTGTTCCAAGGAATTCTCATCGTGTTCCAGCACCACGGTTATATTGTCGCTATTGGGTCGGATGTCCTGAGTTTTATACCCCACACTCGAAAATCTAAGAACAGCGCCTTCGGGAGCTGAAACAGTAAAGTTTCCCGATGCATCGGTACTCGTAATCGTAGCGCTTCCGACAACCTGCACCGTCACGCCAAGAACTGGGCCATTGCTATCCGACACCTTACCCCGTATGGTCTGTTGGGTGTCTTTTCCCTTCTTGAAAGATGTTGAATTAGCTATATACACGCTCCCCTTGGCGACCAAAAAGCCCGAAGGCGAAGCAATTGCTATACCTAATGCAACAGAAAATAGTAAAGATCTTCTCATTGTTAGTTTGTTAAAATAATGTTTGACTTCTATCATAATTTGGTTTTAAGAAATGCGGTATTATTTACCTTCTTTCAAACAAACCGCTTAAAACTGAATCTAAATTAGTTAATAAATGTTAAAAACTAAATTTATTATGCACTTTTTATCGCCTTTTAAATTTTATACCGTATAAAAACGCATAATTAAGCACAGTATTGATTCACTTCCCTATTCAAAATCCGGATAGAGCAGATACTTTTTACGCATCTGTTTGTATGCGGTCAATTCGGGTTTCCACGAGACCTTAATTTCAGCTTCCGTTTTGCCCGCTAAAATCTGCTTGCGGAGTTCATCTGTTCCCGCCAGCTTATCGAAAAATTCTGCCCGTGCAAAAAACTTGGATTTATCTGGCATCTTGTTATAAAAATCGAGCACGTATTTCAGTGTGAACTGCTGACTATCTGCATCCAATCCTCTTAAATCCACGCCATACAATTTCTGACCTTTCCCTTCCACATGTTTTGCCATGCCGGCTTTCTCCCCTGGCGTATAAGAGAAATCACCATAGATCGGATCATTATGGCCCACTACCTGAAACGGCCAATCTGTACCGCGTCCTACGGATATATCCGTTCCTTCAAACAGGCAAAGTGACGCATACAACCGCACCGACAAATGATTAGGTAGACTTGGTGATGGAACAACTGGTAATTCATATAGCGATGCATGCGTATAATTCTCGACAGGAACCACTGTCAATTTACATTGCTTCCCATTCTCCAACCATTTTTCTCCATTAATCATCTTTGCCAATTCACCAACAGTCAGACCATGTACCATAGCTATTTTATGGAACGAGACATTGGATTTAAATTTATCGTCTTTACGTACCGGCCCGTCTACCTGATCACCACATGGATTCGGTCTGTCGAACACGATTAGCTCTTTATTGTGCTTTACACATAATTCCATGACGCGATGCATGGAAGTGATATAGGTATAAAAGCGTGCGCCGACATCCTGTAGGTCAAATATCATGACATCGATAGATTGTACGATGGAGTCTTGTTTCTCATTTCCGCCATACAAGGTATACAACGGCAGTCCCGTTTTAGCGTCAACGTCGTTACTTACTTTTTCACCACGTTCTACCGTGCCTCTAAAACCATGCTCGGGCGCAAAGCCAAACCTCAAATCCACCTTTTCGCGCAATAATACATCGACCAAGTGTTCCTTTTCAGCGCCTACAATAGAGGTCTGATTGCCCATAAGCCCTACTTTCTTACCCTTTAATAAAGGTAAATAAACAGAAAGACGGTCAGCTGCGGGAATAATTCCTTTGTGGCCTGCACTCGTATCTTTTTGGGACATGGCACTAGAAGCGTCTTTAGACAGTTGTCTACTCGTGCATGAAGCGAAGGTTACCAAACCTAACAGTAATAATGTGGCAATGCGTGTATTCATAATTTCTGATTTACATTAAGTTTACTCTCTTAAATAGAAAAGGTTACGCCTTACTATTTCATGGTCTTAAGAATAATCTGAAATAAAAATAAAACAAATCATGCACAATACAGCATAATAATTCTTGTTTTTTGTAACAATCTGCACAAACCCTCGCAACAAAGCGCAAGACGAGACCAGCGCACATCTTGTTAAAAAATGTGATAAATCTATCAGAACCATGCATTAAAACGATGGAAAGCCATTTTTATGGCCACACTCACGAATACCTTCGTGTACCAAGTACACAATTTTGTAATATTCTAGTTGCAAATATACCCTGATAGATACGGACGTAACAAAAAAGGTCTGAACGTTTGTCCAGACCTTTTTCAACAATTAAAACTACTAATTATGGTTTATCCCACCATACCGGCTCGTTGATATAAGTCGGCAAGTCGTAATTTGGCGCCGCTAAACGCAACTGGGCACTATTAAAGTTCAGCTCATAAGAAGCCATTGCAAACCTTCTCGGCCAATCTGTTGCACTAGGATAGGATTGTTCGTACACATGAGCTGGCCGCTTATACCCCTTATAAATCCCGGTAGTCTCATTATAATTACCATTCTCATCCGCACTATAATTCATCCTCCGCATATCCACCCACTGCTCGGGTGAGTAAGAAAGCGCGATATATTTTTGAATCATAACATGGCTCATGGTTAATGTGCCCGCACTCTGTACAACCGAAGTACTCGCTAGAAAAGCACTAATGGTATTTGCAGGAATCCCCATAATCTCCATATGAATTTTGATGCCGTCTTTATACGCTGTCCAAGCCAAATCATTCTGATTCTTTCTTAACCTTACTTCAGCTTCAATAAACTTCATTTCCGACCCAGTTAACAATAGACCTTTGGAATTCTTGTGATTATACCAGGTACCGGTAGACAATATCCGACCGTTAGCTGCCTTTGCTTCACGTAACTGCACATATACAGAATCCGCACTATCGAACTTATTTGTTTTGGCATCATATGCATAAGCAGACGGCCCCGTAAGCACCTTCTCACTCGAAAAATCCACTCCTACACTCGCACGCATTGTGCCGTCGCCTTCCTGCGAGTGAGGAACTAATAACGCGAAGCGGGGATCTTGCATATTATTCGCACCGCTAGGAGCGCCAGTATATCTATTTAAGATGTAATCGATGTACAATTTCGATACACGCGTAGCTGCAGAAGTATTCACATACTGCAGGGCAGATTGCGCCGTTGACGTCGTCGTTGAACTTTGATCTACATATTGGTAAATAGTAGACTCTGCAGCAGTCTGTGGCGCATTTTCCAACGCTGCTAAAATTGCGTCAGGATCGTATGTTGACTTTTTGTTCAGGTGCGACAAAAAGCGTGCTTTCAGCCCGTAGGCAAGCTTGATCCAATTCTCGACATTACCCTTGTTGTAGGTATCACCCAGCGCTAAGGCGGGCGCAAATTCAGCCTGCTCCTTCTGCAAATCGACGATTGCCTCGTCCAATAATTTTAAAATTTCGGAATACACGTATTCGGCGTCATCAAATTTAGGGGTCAATATATCTTTGTTATCGAACTCCTGAAAAGGAAGCACCCCGTAGTAATCGGCCAAATAACCGAAACCCCAAGCCCTGATTATTTTGCCAACACCGACATAGTGATGGGCCCCTACCTCTTCGGCTGCCGTGATCATGGGCGCTAGATTTACGGCCGTATTCACATACCACGCCTGCCACGGCCAATTGGCCGCCGCCGCGTCGGAGTACCAGCGTGTAAGCAGGTAATTTCTGGTCGAAGCGCCGTATGTATTCGCAAGCTGATGCGTAACATGTACCGCCCTGGTACCCGCACTTTCATATCCATCTGCAAACTGCGCCAAGATCGAAGGCAACCTTTGCTCCGCCCTTGGCTTCTCAGCAGTACCACTATTGGGATTATCATTTACATCAAGCCATTTATCACAAGAAGAAAAGGATAATGTCGCTACCGCCCCTAGTATAAATATTATTTTTTTCATCGGATTAGAATTTTAAATTAACACCAAATGTAACTCCTGCAGTAGCTGGCACTCCAGCATAGTCGATACCTACAGACCCTGATCCAACTACCCCTGCACCAGCGGCGGAAGTTTCCGGATCAACACCGGAATAATTCGTTAACAACCAAAGATTAGATCCCATGGCATTGAAGGTCGCTCCCTTGATAAATTTCGATTTCGCCAACAGATCCTGTGGCAATGAATAGCTCAATGACACCGAACGTAACCTAAACCAGTTTACCTTCTCTATAAAATGGGGAGTATGTTTCGCGTACACATCCTTATAATATGCTTCGTTGGCAACGACTTCCCGAGATACTGACTCGTATTGCTTTGTATCCGGGTTTAATGCCATGCCTGAAAATGCAATCGTTTCGCCCCGGTTTTCTGTATTTTTACTTGTACCATAGATCGTCATCCAATATTCAGACGCGTTGTAGATATCTCCACCCTTTCTAAAATCAAACAAGAACGATAGATCCCAATTTTTATAGGTAAATGAGTTATTCCAACCTCCTATAAAATCCGGCTCCCTGTTACCCACGTAAGTAGTCGTAGATGAAGAAGTCAGCGGCATTCCGGTTTTCCAGTCCAAAAGTAAATTCCCCGCATCGTCTCTCTGCCATATCGAACCGCTAATTCCCATAAAGTCACCGTTATTATACGAGGCCGCCTTTCCAGTTCCAACCTGTACGTCAGTAACATACAAAATATCTAAGCCACCTATCAACTCCGCAACCTTTCCATTATTATGGGAGAAATTCAACATCGTATTCCACGTAAAATCGCCCTTCTTAACCGGGGTTGCATTCAACGAAAATTCAAATCCTTCGTTGTTCAGTTCGCCAATATTATAGTATGTTAAGATATAACCTGTCGCATTAGAAACCCGAGGCTGAAGTATCTGATCTACTGAATTGGTTTTATAATAGGTAAATTCGAGACCAATACGGTTCCGCAAGAAACGCAAATCGGTACCAATTTCAAACGAGTTCGTTGTTTCCGGCTTTAACATGTCGTTACCTCTGGTCCAGTGGTTTCTAAAGCCACCTCCAATGGTAAGTTCAGGGCCAAATAAAGCCGTCGAGGTGACATATGCCGGTGCGTCCTTACCCACCGAAGCCCACGACGAGCGGATCTTACCAAAAGACAAGATATCATTCTGTTCAAACAATTCGGTAAAGATTAAAGAGCCCGAAATCGAGGGGTAGAAAAAAGAACTGTTCTGTTTAGGCAACGTCGAAGACCAGTCGTTCCGTCCAGTTGCATTAAGGTAGGCAATCCCTTTATATCCCACTCTAAAATCACCGTAAACGCCTACAATTCTCCTGTTGTTAAAAACCTGCGTATAGTATTTGTTGTCTTGGCTAAAATTTTCCATACTTTCAAAACCAGCAAGCTCAAAACTTTCTCCACGCATCGAAGAAGATTTTATTTTGGTATCTTCCGCGTTATTACCCACCAACAAATTGAAATCCCAGTCGTTGATCTGCTTTTTGAAATTCAACATCAAATTACTATTTAAGTATTGATATTTCTTATCCGTATTGGACATCATTCCATTTTGCCAGGCCAGCTTCACGCTCGACCCTGGGGCTACCAGCGTATTAAACTGTGATGTGTAATTATCGACACCCAAGCGATACGTAATATCGAACCAATCGGTGACATTGATATTCGTATATACATTTCCGAGTATCCGATCCGTTTTGTCGGATTGTGGGTTCCGGTTGATTAGCCAATACGGATTGTCCGTATTATTTTCCAAGGCGATCTGCGGTAATAACAGGTTATTTTGGCCATCCGGAGTCAGGTAGTTCTTCATATCATTATTACCAGGCCAGATCAACACAGATTCCATATATCCGTTACCCGAAGACCCCCAAAGGCCAGAACCCGTAAGCGTTTTTCGGGTATCGCTCATGGAATAGGAGGCGTTGGCGCCAAAAGTGAATTTGCCCAATTTCTGCTCCCCGTTAAAGCGTACGGTCGACCGATTGAAATCAGTCGTGGGAACTACTCCGGTCTGGTACACATTAGAACCCGACAGGAAAAAGTTTCCTTTTGCCGATCCTCCTGAGATATTGAAGGAATTATCGTACATATTGGCGACCTCATAAAAGTCCTTCATGTTATCAAACCGAGTTTCGTCTTCCGCAAATGGATCACCCCAAGATTCAAAAGTCTGCGCTACATATTTATTATTATAATAAGAACCTTGTTTATAGGTTGCTTGCTGCTCAGGAAGCTTATTTACCCAGTTAACGCCAAATCTTGAATTAACACCTACCTGAGTTGCACCATCAACACCCTTCTTTGTTGTGATGACGATCGCACCAGCGGCAGCGCGTAGACCATATAAGGCAGCAGCAGCAGGACCCTTCAGTACCGACATCGACTCTATATCTTCTGGATTGATATCCAACGCCCTGTTGCCGTTAGTGGTCGAGATATTCGTACTACCATCAAAAGCCGAGTTATCGCCCTGCCCAGTTGAGTTATCCATCGGAATGCCGTCGATGACGAATAGCGGCTGATTATCTCTTTCCAAGGAAGTACCTCCACGGATAACGATATTAGCCGAAGCACCGGGAGCACCACCTGAATTTGTCACATTCACACCCGCAATCTTCCCATTTAGCGAGTTGATTACATTCGGATTTTTATTCTTCATCAATTCCTCGGCGTTGATATCCTGCACAGCATAGCCCAAGGCTTTCTTTTCACGTTTGATTCCCAATGCCGTTACAACCACTTCGTCCAATGCTTCTTCCGTAGATATCAGCGACACATTATACACGCTACCATCACCGACAGTTTGTCTTTTTTCTTCGGAGCCGATGGCCCGGAAGACCAAGACTTCACCTGGCGCAGCCTGAATGGAAAATGAACCGTCTGCGGTAGTTTGCGTGGAACGTGTCGTTCCTTGCACTGTCACCGTTACGCTTCCCAATCCTTCGCCAGCTGCAGAACTAACGCGCCCTGAAACCGCTTTTTGCTGGGCCATCAAACAGGTTGTCATCATAAACAACCCGATAAAAACTAAGAGTAATTTTTGTTTCATACGTTTGATAGTTTGTTTGTTAAAAAATAATTATTTGTACTGCTACAATCGAAATAACCGGATTTATCATAAGCTTAGCGCTTACAATACTACAGAAAAAAAAATAATCATGCGTTATTTTGCAAGATTATTTAAAATTAATAGAATATTTGGAACAATTACAAACTATATCTGCTTAAAAATCACTTTTAACAACGTGATTATGCTTCTTTTTAATTTTTATCCGCAAATTGACTAAGACCGTATTTATTCAGAAGACCTTCTTTGTAACAGACACCTAGCTTCTTTCCATTATTATCAGCCAGTTAATGCAAAAACCGATTGAACCACCATTTAAATCTAAACCGAATACCGCTACGAGGGATACTGGCACACCTTTCTCTTTAACTTCCAAACCCTGTAAATCAAGAAATCGGGACTGGACAAGTCGAGGGTTGATATGTGCTATACCTTTGTTTTAGACAATCGGCACTAATTAAGTAACCGTATCTAGAAACAAAGGTATAGTAATAATGAAAACAAGAGCAAGACATATAAGTGGTTCCAGCCTACAGATTTTTCTGATGATCTTTTGGCTGTAAATTTCATATCCCAATTATCGCAACCCAAATTACCGTAATGCAGGTTGCGATAACATCTATTTTAATAAGAAACAGTCACCTCGTGATACTCCACCGTAGCCGAGTTCATTAACGCTTTGGCAATATACAATTTGTCGCCATTCGTTAACAGTGAAACCGAGAAGGACGAAGTAACGCCGGTAGTAAGCGGTTGAGCTTTCCATTTCTGCATGGACGGGTTATAGATGTGTAGCTTCATGGTTTGCCAGTCCAGCAGCCAGATCAGGTCTTTGTACACCACTACCGTGCTCATGGTAGGAGCTGAACTGTAATTAAATGGCAGATCGGGCAGCGCCTCCCAACTGCGTGTTGATAGGTCGAAAACACTGAATTTTTTATCGGCACTCCTACCGCCCAGTACGTAAATTTTATTGTCAACTCCCGCTACGCCTGAATGGGATGTAGGATATAGGTAGTCGGGCAATCCGAGCCAAGTATTGTCTTTTATACTGTAATACCGGAATTCTTTCGGACGCGATCGTCCGCCTAGCGAATAAATATTACCACTATATATAGCCGTACCTACTTCGCCGTCCCTAGCAGAATTCGGGTAGTTTAATGCAGTCCATGTATTGGCCGTCACGTCGTAAGCTGCGCTTCCATTGGCAAACAAGTACATTTTTTTGCCATCATTCACTAATTTGCCGCTATATCCGCAAGCACACAGGTCGTCCGTAACGGCAAGTGCTGCAGAATAGCTGTTACTCGCGGTGTTATAGGACAAAAATCGTGGTTTCCCATCGGAAATTGACGTAGCACCATAGTAAATGGTTTTGCCAATCATAGAGAAAAAGACATGCGAATAGTCTACGCGGACACCTGTTTCGGGTGCGTAGATCTTGGTAAGTGAAACGGATATCGCATCGGGATCAATATTGTGCACAGGGGAAGGATCTTTATCCTTGCTGCAACTAACAATTAAAGCGACCAGAAAGACCATTACGTAATGCGAAAGTCCTAGTATCTTGTTGCTATTTATCCTGTCATTCATGTAGTAACTCCTTTCTTTTTCCAATACAATGTTACCCATTTGATCCCGACGCATTTTCGGTAATGAGTGGAGGAGTATCTTGACCGCGTCAAAGAGCTCTTTCATTGAGTAAACGTCCTGGGGGGACCTGAATATGGAATCGCTATCAGCACGAAAAAAAAGAGAATCGAAAATGCAAATGGTTTAACTAGCTGAGGGAACCTTTTGGATATATTTTTGGATACGCATATATCTATGGAGAAACCATATTTAATGCAGCAGTATGCTTACATATCTTCCAAAGACAGGCCGAGAAACTTGATCTGAAATTGAGCAAGCTCTTTCTGTAGCGCTCCGGCTTTTTGTTCTAATATGCGTAAATCTATTTTTTTTGGATTCCTTTTCACTTCAGCTAGCGTCGCCGTCTTATCCAGATGGTTCAAGGCGACAATATCAATTTCATTTTGCCCTTTACTGTCCCAAAAGTTACCCATTTCTGTCACACGCTCCTCCAAGCTTATCTTTTCTCGAAAATATTGTTCAAGGACCAGTCCGCTATACTGTTCGTATCCTTTCTCGATAAATTCACGGAGGAGATCTAACCGTCCTATTTCAATAAGTGCTTGATGCGGGTATATGAATCTAAACCAAAAACTCAGATAATGATCCTTAAGGCGCCATCTGCCTTTTCGACTGTTAGGTTTAGAAAAAATAGGCTTGTTCCGTATAATCAAAGAATAGTGCTGCTCTAAGTTGTTCAGATAAGATCCCGTGTTTTTTTCAATAATAGAATCAATTTCACGCTGTGTATTTTTGCCCGAAGCAATCAATTGGAGTATGGAGAAGTAAGTACCGTATTCCTTACCAAATTCAGTGATCAAAATATCCTTTCCTTCACCTAAGAATGGAGAGTCCGACCGTGTTATCATATCCAACATTTGGTTTTTAGTGACTGCTCCTGCATCCATCAGGAGCTCAATATACTTAGCTACTCCTCCTGAAATCATATATAGACAAAGAAGGTCTTCAGGCTCGAAATCTGGATTGTAATCCTTTAATATCTCTTTTACTACATTCACCTTAAATGGCTGAAGAATCATTTTCGACGTCAACCGACCAAACAAGGGTTCTTTATTGTGCTCAAATATTTTGGTCATTAATGAGTATACGGATCCACAGACGATAAGATTGATCTTAGCCCTGTCTTTATATTGATCCCATAAGTTTTGAATATCGCTAAATACAGAAGGGTTTACATTTTCGAATTCTTGAAACTCATCTATTATAAGTGTAAAATGCTCTTGCAGGGCAAATAACAAAAGCTGTTCAAACAAATCTCTGAAGTAGTTTATAGTGCCAAATATCCGGAGTCCAAGCATCTGTTCGGCATCGTTCTGAAATTGTTGACACAACAAATGCTCATTTTTTCGGGATACAAAAAGATAGAGATATTTCTCCCCCTTAACGGATTCAATCAATAATGAAGTCTTGCCAACTCGCCTTCGACCAATGATTGCTTGGAAACGAGCAATTTCACCGGACTGCTTGAGTATATTCTCCAACAGTGCCAGTTCTGTATGTCTATTGTAAAACTTCATTCCTAATTTAATTAACAAAAATTAATTTAACAACGATTAACTTAACCGCCATTACAAAAATAGATTATATTATATAAACTAACGAATCAAGTTATCATTTATTCGGAAAAAGAGATTGGTTCCGAAGCGTATTAAGGATTGTTCGAAAATATGGAGGCATTGGCCACTAACGCTCTTCTATTCATTTTAAGCATATCACATACCCATTGCGCAAAGTCTTCTGGCTGTAAGACGCTTTCCGGATTGCCATCTGTAAGCCCGCCCTGGATACTCATATCGGAAGCAATGGTACTTGGTGTTAATGTAATGACGCGGATGTTTTCCTTACGCCATTCGGCCATCATCGATTGCGAGAGGGAAATAACGGCAGCTTTTGAAGCGGCATAGGCCGACATGTTACCGCCTCCTTTCAAGCCTGCGGTAGAAGCCACATTAACGATGTCACCTTCGCCTTTCTCTTTCAAAAAAGGATAGACTGCTTTTGCTGCATAATAGACGCCAAAAAGATTTACGCGAATCACATCCTCCCACTGTTTAGAAGACATGTCTGCGATCTTACCAAAATCGCCTACACCGGCATTATTGATCAGTATATCTACACCGCCTAGCTTTTCCGCTAACTTCTTGACACCCTCTTGAACTGCTACTTCGTTGGCTACATCAAACACAGCATAGGCCGCATTGACTCCGATATCGTGTAGCTCGGCGAGTGTAGCTTTCAAGTTCTCTTCATTGCGACCTGTAATTCCGACATGCACCCCTTCTCTGGCAAGATACGAAGCAACAGCTTTCCCTAGACCCCTACCCCCTCCGGTAACTATTGCTTTTTTTCCTTTCAATGTAGTAATCATAGTTTTATTTTATGAATTTGTAATAGACAAACCCAAAAATAAGAAACGGCAGCTATTACAATGTTAACGTTATGTAATCTTAATGCGGTTAATGATTTTCCGAATGAACTGACATCTCGATATTGTGTATACCATTTTCAATTTTAATGGATTGCCCGTGACGTACTGTGCCATTAACTTTTGAAAGTTGCATATTGTCCGGCGCGACAACGGTCGCGCTACTGCCCACTGGTATAGCAACTTGCATCCGGAGCTTATCTTGTTCCAATGTCCAGTCAACGCCGACGGGGCCATAAGGGCTATCAATAGTCGATTTTACCCAGGTCACGCCCTTCGGTATTTGCGGCGAGATGCGCACGTGCTGATAGCCCGGTTTTTTTTCATCGACACGTATACCGCCTAATGCTTGATAAAACCAGGTTCCAATACCGTTATAACAGTTATGTATACGACTACGTTCTCCGTTCCAGTATTCCCAGGTGGTGGAGGCACCCTGATCAATCATATGTAAATAACCCGGATAATCACGTTGCTTCAACATGGTATACATAAAGTCCGCCGCTCCGTTTTCTATCGCCCATTGCGTTAATATCGGCACCCCCACTAGCCCTACAGCGATGTGATTCTGATGCTTTTCGGCAGTAGTGCTATAAAGCTTGTTTTTTACTTGTTCAAAGCGGTCAGAGGGCGTTACACCAACCAACATGGGATAGGTCATGTCGAGCTGCGATCCGGTCGAGTAGGTGTTTTCAACTGCATCAAAAAAGCGGTGATGTAAGAGTTCATTCAGCTGATCCCTACGCTCCGCAAACATCTTTGCATCTTGGGTCTCACCCAGCGTTGCCGCAATTTTTTCCATGGTTGCGAAACATTCACTCACGGTGCAGTTATTTACCAAGCTAATGGAAGACGGGTTGCCGGAGTCGACACCCGCTGGTGCTAGCCAGTCGCCCAGAAACCAATCCCGGTATTTCGTATCTGGCCATCGCTGTAGGAGGCCCTCTACGGTATATTCGTCAACATACGAAAGCCATTGTTTCATCTGCGGATAATAACGCTGTATAAGGCGTGGGTCATTATAATTAACATAAGTACGCCAAGAGGCCATGATCATAAAGCTACACCAATAAGGACCGCCGCCGCCGGCCCCGGGATTTGGTGCCACATGAGGCAGACTTCCGCCTTCCCGCATGGTATCGGCCCAGGCCTGTAGCCAATTGGTATAAAGTGGTGAGACAGCATACATGGTCTGTAATGTATTCGTCGACGAAATACCATCTCCACCATAGCCTGCCCGTTCCAGATGCGGGCAGTCTACCATATAACCGCTAAAACTGAGACAGCGCATGGTATACTGAATCATATCGTGTATCGCATTTAGATCGGGATCGGAACATGAAAAGGATGACGTCGTCTTAAAATCGGTATGAATGAGATAAGCTTTGATATCTTCCGCTTTGGGCGCCGTAGACAGGTTCGAAACCCGAACATACTGAAAGGCGTGATGGTTGAACCGGTTTCGGAACACTTCGGCATTCCGTCCGGCAGCAATGTAGATATCCTGCTGGCCTTGATCCAGAAAGTTTCCCTCTTGATCGAGAAAGTCGCTATATGCTAACACGACTTCCTGCTTCTCCTTCAGGCCGCTCAGCGCTATTTCAAACCAGCCATTGAGCGCCTTACCCATGTCTACAAGCCAAGTGCTGTCATTGAGTTGCTTGATCGCTTTAGGCGTGAAGGTCTGCTGAATTTTATTCGGTTCCGTCATCTGAGGAGAAGCGATATGCGGCGGTATTTCGACGACTTGCACTCCTTGCCATGATCTGCTATCTAGCGTACCCTTCTTCATATCAACGGGATTAAGGCCCGCTTCTACCCGCTCGCCACCAAACTGAAGTGCCCGCCATGTACCTGTATCGCTGTAGCCGCTGGCCGATCCTTGCCAGGAAGCATCGGTCGTGAGAAGTGTAGTCCAGCGCTTATTTTTTTCAAGCACATCAAGCTGTGCTTTTACGAGTGCCCCATCAAATTTAACATCAAATCCGGTTGTCGGCTTATACCACCCTGTCCCCAACCAAAGCACGATTTCGTTCTCACCTTGACGAAGATATGTACTGATATCGTAGGTGGTGATGATTGATCGTTTATCCAAATGCGAAACGGCCGGAGATAGGACATCATCGCCCACCTTCGTACCGTTAATATATACCTCGTAATATCCCAGTGAATTGATGTGTAAAAAAGAGGTCTTCAATTGATCGAGAAAAAAGCCTTTGCGGAGCAAAGGGCTTTGGACCGTAGCGAGTCCAATGTAATCGCCTTGGATACTTTCGTTGTCGATGATCCCCACACCAAAGCGTTCAATATCGCTCCACGCCGATACCTCACCTTTTGCATTCCACACACGCACGCGCCAATAGCAGAGGCTACGTGAAGTCAGCGGTTTTCCGGCATAAGGGATCATCACCGAAGCGCCTGATTTCACTTTTCCAGAACCCCATAGATCCGCCAAGGCATTCTTACGTAAACTTAAGCTGTCCGATGCAACCTGAACTTCATAATAAACCTGTTGCATCTGCCCTTTGCTATAGGTCGTCTTCCAACTGAAGTGCGGGCGAAGGTTATCTATCGCATGTGGCCGAATCAAATTCTCACATCGTAGATCGGACACAGATATCGCTGAAGGGCTTACGCTGCTTGCGCTACCTGTCAACGCGACGAGGGCGAGGAAAAGAAGAATATACCGTATGCTATACGATCGATGTTCCGGATATAAAATAATCATGGTATACAGATTGGATGACGCAAATATATGGATGAACATTAGGCTTTTTATCTTGACAACGTGCCGTTGGTAAATCTTTCTTTTTCAAAAAATACACAAAAAACTAAAAATCAACTCATTACAACCTACCGCCAATACATTATTGGTAAAGCTCAAATACGGGCGGAGAACAGATAATAGAAGTATATTTCGTAGGTTTGTAGGGAAAGGACCAAAAATTATAGATGCCCGTGTTGAAAGTGAAAAGAATTTTATTAACCCTTATCGGCCTGTTATCTTCTTGCCTTGTCGTGTACGCTAGCACGGAGATAGACTCCTTATTGAAGGAGCTTGATAAGACTATTGCAGATCGTAAGTTGTATACATCGATTAAGGAGCAAAAGATAGATGACATTAAAAAAGTGCTTACAACGCAAAGTTCGCTCGACGAGCAATTTCATCTGCACAAAAAAATTATTGAAGAGTACCAATCCTTTATATGTGATTCTGCACTCGTCTATATCGATCGAAATATAGCGATTGCCAAGGTATTGAAGAATGATATTTATTTAGCGGAGAGCAAGCTAAAACTCGCATTCGTGCTGTCGCTATCAGGCCTATTTACGCAAGCGCGGGAGGTGTTTGATAGGATAGAATACCACAAATTACCACAGTATTTAAAGGCTTTGTATTGCTGGGATTACATTCGCTATAATGAAAATCTGCTCAAATACACGGACAACCCAACGTACGAACATATTTATGTAAAAGAGAACCAACGGTATCGGGACAGTTTAATGCATATGCTTGGAAAAGATACAGATATGTATCTGAAAGAAAAGTCGTTCAAATTAAAAGGAGAAGGAGCGTATGCGGAATCGGCTCAGATACTGACGGCATTGTTTAAACAGGAAGAACCTGGCTCGCATAGTTATGGCATGTCGGCAATGGCGTTATCCATGATAAACCGAGCGCTTAAAAATACGGATCTGGAAGTAATGTATCTCCTTCTAGCAGCTATTACCGATGTTAAACTAGCCGTTAAAGAAAATGAATCCTTGCTAACGCTAGCGATCCATCTGCATAAAAATGGGGACGTAAATAGGGCTTATAATTATATACAAGCTTCATTAGAAGATGCAAATTTTTACAATTCCCGTTTCAGGAACGCGGTGATCTCCCGCACCCAGCCTATTATTGAGGCTACATATTTAGCCAAAATCGAAGAGCAGAAAAAGAATCTACGGTTGTATGCGCTCACGTTAAGTGTTTTTGTGATCATCTTGATCTTTACGCTTTACTTTTTATATAAGCAGGTGAAGATCGTATCAAGAGCGCGAAAAAACCTGAAACAGATCAACACTCAATTGATTTCCGTAAATCAAAAATTAGACGAGGCTAATCTGATACGTGAGCGATACATTGGATATTATATTAACCAATGCGCGGTATATCTCGACAAGCTGGATGATTACCGAAAGCAAGTGAATCGCAAAATCAAAGCCGGACAGATTGACGATCTGCAAAAGCTGACTTCCTCCACACGGACGCTTGAAAAAGATGCACAAGAGCTTTATGAACATTTTGATAGCACATTCTTCGAAGTGTATCCCAACTTTGTAGAGGAGTTCAATGCCCTTTTACGAGAAGAAGAGCGGTATCAACTCAAGAAAGATCAGCTGAATACCGAACTACGTATTTTTGCGCTCATCCGTTTAGGGATAACCGATGTCAACCAAATTGCCATATTTCTTCGTTATTCTATACAAACCATCTATAACTATAAGAGCAAAGTAAAGGGAAAAGTACTTGCCGATAGTGATAATTTTGAAGACAAAGTGAAGAAAATAGGCGGTTTTGAAGCCAAATAAATTCTATTCGACCTACCAATTCGACTTCTTTACTTACGCTTAATTATTTCAAAATCAATACTATATCGTTTTAACCCATTTAAAATCGTTTACTTAGATGCCTACCTGCTGCTACAGATGGGCATTTTGCTTTATACATTTGTTTGTGCAAAGCATACAGGTCTTGTGACTCGAAGCACGGAAACGTATTTTGGGTGTCTGCCCTGTATAACTTGCATCCTTTTATGAATTATTTATAAACCATATATGAAGATATCCACGAGTTATACGCGTGTGTACGAATGACCACGAAGTATCATGAGTACCGTTAAAAACGACCGACTTTAAATTCGAATAATACAGTTTGGATATGATGACCGGCATATGCGATATCCAATAAGCACATGATGTGTGCGAGAACCGATAATAAACGATAACGAATACGAATTATAGATGAAAAGATCCTTAGCCACAGCATGTTTATTTCCCCTTTTTCTATCGATGGGGATACGTGCTTATGCACAACAAATCACACCCTTCAAAGAAGATGATCGCGTGGTATTCCTCGGCAACAGTATTACAGACGGCGGGCATTACCACGCCTATATCTGGCTGTACTATATGACACGTTACCCCCAGATGAACCTGTTGATACAGAATGCAGGTATAGGAGGCGATCGCGTGATCGAAATGCTAAAGCGTTTAGACGGCGATGTGTTCAGCAAACAACCAACGGTACTTATCACGACATTTGGCATGAATGATTCGGGCTATCTCGAATACAATGGTCCGGAACCTGAAAAATTCGCAAACAGCAAAGTCAAGGAATCTTTTGAGGCTTTCAAACAGATGGAAAAGCGCTTTCAAGGGCTTCCGGATACAAAAATAGTACTATTGGGAAGTTCCCCTTACGACGAGGAGGCTGTCATCCAAGATAATACTGCACTCAAAGACAAGAATAAAGCGATGCTGCGTATTGTCGATTTTCAAAGAGCATCGGCCGACCAAAATAATTGGGAGTTTTTTGATTTCAACCAATCTATGACCGATATCAATCGAAGGTTTCAGAAAACGGACGCCAGCTTCACGATATGCGGAAATGACCGCGTACATCCCGACACCGACGGGCATATGGTGATGGCCTATCTCTTCCTAAAAGCGCAGGGATTCGCTGGAAAAAAAGTAGCAGAAATAGCCATTGATGCTTCCAAGAAGCGCATAGTCTCTTCTGCTAACTGTACATTATCCGACATCAAAAAAAATGCGACCAGAATCAGTTTTGATTACCAAGCGAATGCTTTACCCTATCCGTTAGACACTATTCCAAGGGGATGGGGCAGCAAAAAAAGTCAGTCTGACGCCATAAAAGTCGTTCCTTTCATAGAAGAGATGAACCAAGAGCTATTGACTGTGACGGGGCTCAATGGAAATCACAAATTGTTGATAGACGACGAAGTGATAGGTGTGTGGTCGGCCGCCGACTTTGCCAAAGGTATTAACCTGGCAACGCTAACCAATACGCCGCAGTATCAACAGGCGCTACGCGTTATGCATTTGAATGAAGCGCGTTGGGAGATTGAGCGGCAGTTTCGGGATTACGCTTGGGTACAATATAACTTCTTTCAGCCCCGCGGACTGCTCGATGCAAATAATCGAAAAGCAATCGAGGTATTAGATCAACATATAAGTACGGACGGATGGCTGAGGGCCAAGCGGGATTTATATGCAAAAGCGATGTTTCCTGAAGTTAGAGATGCATGGCAGGGGCAAATGGACTTGTTACTGGATGCCATCAAAGATGTAAACACACCGAAAAAGAGAACACTTAGTCTCGTACGCGTAAAGTAACGGATCGAAGAATACGATGATAAAAATTATAAGTATTACGCTTTTTACCACGCTGCTGCTGTTAGCCAAAGCCTATCCGCAACAACCCTACTTTGTAGACGGATATCACGGCGGAATCTACGGGCACTATCCCTTGTGGGTGACGCAGTTTATGCTCGACAAACTCGCAAAACATCCCGAATGGAAATTAGGCTTGGAAATAGAGCCCGAAACATGGGACAGCGTGCAGCGCAATACGCCTGAAGCCTACCGTGATTTTAAACGGATTGTAACTGATCAGCGAATTGAATTTACAAACCCGACCTATGCGCAGCCGTACTGTTACAACATTTCCGGAGAAAGTATTATCCGGCAGTTTACTTATGGGATCAAAAAAATGCAGGAGCATTTCCCTGAAGTAAATTATACAACATATGCTGTTGAGGAGCCTTGTTTTACCAGTAGTTTACCCCAGATATTAAAACAGTTTGGGTTCAAATATGCGGTTTTAAAAACGCCGAATACCTGTTGGGGAGGATATATGAGGGCACACGGTGGTCAGTTAGTAAACTGGACCGGACCAGACGGCTCCGCGATACTCACGGTGCCGCGCTACAGCAGTGAGGCATTGGAAGAGAATTCCACCTGGCAGACAACGGCCTGGAACAATTCCTTGTCTTTTCTGCAAGCGAGTGCTGCGCAAGGAATAGTGAATCCTGTAGGAATGTGTTATCAGGATGCCGGTTGGCGAAATGGTCCTTGGCTAGGGCACGGCGACCATATCAAAAATAAATCTATCTACGTGACATGGAAGGAATATATCGAACAGATCTCTACCGGAAAAACGGACGACAGCTGGCGTTTATCTCAGGAAGATATTTTAGTTAATCTGATGTGGGGCAGTCAAGCCTTACAGCGGATTGGCCAAGCGGTGCGCAAATCTGAAAATAAGATCCTGATGGCCGAGAAAGTAAGTGCTATGGCAAACATCGACAACCAATACATTCCGGCGGCAGATCGTATGGATGACGCGTGGCGTACCCTTATGATGGCACAGCACCACGATTCCTGGATTGTGCCCTACAATAAATTAGATAAAGATCAGACTTGGGAACAGGCAATAAGCCAATGGACCGACCATACGAACAAGCTATCGGACGATATCGTAGCAGAGGCCATGAGCAGCTATCATGATACGCATCGCAGCACCGATAAACTAGGCTTTATTCGGGTTTTTAACACCGTTGGCGCAAATAGAGCGGAAGTGGTGCGTGTGAAAATACCGCAGCGGTACAGTGCAGTGCCAATCAGTCTGTTCGACAGCAAGAATGAACCCATCCCGAGTGTAGTGCGGCAAGAAGATGGAAGCTTGTTTCTCACATTTAAACCAACGGTGTCAGGTTTTGGTTATTCCACATATGCCTTGCGTGAAAAAAAGCAACGTGATGGCAGTCGCGCGGGGGTAAGATTCGATGCACAAGGGGATTGTATTATAGCGAATGACATGTATCAGATTACGCTTGACAAAGCTAAAGGTGGTACGATCAAAAGTCTTGTTGTTAAACACGCTAACAACAAAGAATTTGCAAATCAGGACACCATGTATCGCCTGGGTGAAATAGCAGGTCACTTTTACGATGAACAGCGGTTTTATTCGTCGAAACAACAGGAGGCGCGTATTACGGTACTCCAAGACAACGCTTTTTTGTCTCAGGTGAAAGTGGAAGGCTATATCGCCTCACATCCTTTTACGCAAATAATAACGCTTGAAGCCGGTCAAAAGCGTATAGACTTTGACTTGAAAATCGATTGGGAAGGTAATGTAGGGATCGGAGAGTACAAACAGGAACACAACTGGACCGACAACAGAAGAGCGTATACCGATGATCGGTATAAGTTAAAAATCATGTTTCCCAATAGCTTAAATTCACCTACGCTATATAAGAATGCACCCTTTGATGTATGTGAAAGTAGACTGGACAGTACATTCTTTGGAAAGTGGGATGAAATAAAGCATAACGTTATCCTGAACTGGATTGACTTAACGGAGGAAGATAATGAATATGGATTGACAGTATTGTCTGATCATACAACCTCGTACGTTTATGGCCCCGAATACCCATTAAGCCTTACTGCGCAATATTCGGGTATCGGACTGTGGGGTGTAAATTATGGTATAACGGAGGCGTTGCATATGAAATTTGCACTGGTACCGCACACCGGGAAATGGGATGAGGCCAATATCCCGCTCGAAAGCGCCTCTTGGAACGAACCCCTGCTAGCGGGGTACCACATCAATGTAGCCATGAAAGACAGAACATTTGTCGATACGCATGAATCGGGTTTTGAAATAAGCACAATGAAAGTGGAGAAAGACAACATCTTGCTTCGTCTGTTCAATTCCACCGGCAATCACAAACCGCAACGGATAACATTGCACTTTCCCGTATCACGCATTCAAGAAGTCTTATTAAATGAACAAATAGTACAGCAGGTACCTTTCGAACAGCACGGGGATCGCTCTACGGTATCCATCAGTATGCCGCGTTTCGGAATAAAAACCCTGTCCATACAAAAATTAGACAATTAATAATATAATGACACACAAAATTGTATTCTGTAGCCTCATCTTTTTCGGGTTTTGGTTGAGCGGCTGCTCTAACCCAAAAAAGCCTGATTTCTTACCTGCACAGTATGTCAACCCATTTATCGGGGCAAGTACCAGTGTGGGGGCCGCCGGAGTTTACCATGGACTAGGCAAGACGTTTCCCGGTGCCACTACGCCCTATGGAATGGTGCAAGTGAGCCCAAATACGATTACTGGCGGTGATAATGGCTCGGGATATAGCGATGAACATCAAACGATCGAAGGCTTTGCGTTTACCCAAATGAGCGGTGTGGGCTGGTCTGGTGATCTGGGTAACTTTCTGGTAATGCCTACCACGGGAAAATTGAAAACAGTAGCTGGAAAAGAAGATGGAAGTATAGCAGGCTATCGCTCGCATTACAGCAAAAGTACGGAAGTTGCGCAAGCAGGTTATTATGCCGTAAATTTGACCGATTACCATATAAAAGTCGAGACCACGGCTGCTCCACATAGCGGCATGATTCGATTCACCTTCCCGCAAAATAAGGAATCGCGCATACAAATCGATTTGGCACGCCGTGTTGGTGGTACATCCACCAAACAGTACATACGCAAAGCAGATAGCCACTCTATCCAGGGATGGATGCAGTGTACACCCGAAGGAGGCGGCTGGGGAGATGGTGAAGGCAACGCCGATTATACAGTATATTTTTATGCTCGTTTCAGTAAGCCGCTGGATAATTACGGTTTTTGGAGCGCTGATATTAACGAGGACTGGAGTCGCAAACGAGATGACATTGTTAGTATTCCTTATTTAATGAAGGTAGAAGAAGCAAACATCGTGACGGGACAAACGGAGTTAGAAGGCAAGCATTTGGGGTTCTTTTCTGGGTTTGAGACACAAACTGATGAGGAGGTTACCTTACAGGTCGGTATTTCTTTCGTAGATATGGAAGGAGCAGAAAAGAACTTTAAAAGTGAATTGGCCGGTAAGGAATTTGACGCCGTGAAAGCAGAAGCTACCGCATTATGGAATCAGGAGTTGAGCCGGATTAAGATACAAGGAGGTACGGAAGAGCAAAAGACTATTTTTTATACAGCCCTCTACCATACTATGATCGACCCCCGATCGTTCACCGATGTGGACGGACGTTACGTGGGTGGCGACAAGCAAATACGAAAAAATGCACATTTTACAAAACGAACAATATTCAGCGGATGGGATGTTTTCCGAAGTCAGTTTCCCTTGCAGACAATTATAAACCCAAGGTTGGTGAGCGATCAGTTAAATTCCCTGATTACGCTTGCAGACGAGTCTGGAAGAGGGTACTATGAACGTTGGGAACTGCTAAATGCTTATTCCGGATGTATGATAGGCAACCCTGCGCTATCGGTACTGGCCGATGCTTATGTGAAAGGCATTCGCGACTATGACTTGGAAAAAGCGTATCAATATGCTGTACAGACATCTAAGAAATTTGGCAACGATGAGCTGGGATACACAGGGCCGCCATTTAGTATTTCCAATACCTTAGAATATGCTTATACGGACTGGTGTATTTCACAATTGGCCGAGGGTCTCGGAAAGAAACAGGAGGCCGCGCTTTTCCGTAAGAAGGGACTGGCGTACCAAAACATTTTCGATCATGAAAAAGGGTGGTTTCGTCCGAAAATGAACGATGGCTCGTGGGAAGCCTGGCCTGAACAGGGGCGAACGAAGGAGTGGTACGGCGCTATCGAATCAAACCCCTACCAACAGGGATGGTTTGTACCGCACGATATTCAGGGAATGATTGCGCTCATGGGTGGTCGTGACAAGACCTTAGCAGATTTGACGAATTTTTTCGAAAAGACTCCTGAACATATGCGGTGGAACGATTATTATAACCACGCCAATGAACCGGTACATCTAGTTCCTTTCCTCTTTAATCACCTCGATGCGACATGGATGACCCAGAAGTGGACGCGCCATATCTGCGAAACGGCTTATAAAAATTCGGTGGAAGGAATTGTCGGAAATGAAGATGTAGGGCAAATGTCGGCTTGGTATGTATTGGCTTCTGCAGGGATACATCCCTCCTGCCCCGGAAGTACGCGCTACGAAATAACCAGCCCGCTTTTCGACGAAATAACGTTCAGAACAGACCCACATTATTTTTCTGGAAAACCTTTTACGGTCAAGGCGCACAACAATTCAACCGAAAATATATACATACAAAAAGCATTGTTGAATGGAAAACCACATGATAAATGTTATTTAGATTTTCAGGATATCGTATCAGGCAGCAAACTCGAACTGTTTATGGGCAAAGAGCCCAATCCAGAGTGGGGTAAAAACAATTAAAGCGTACATATGATGAGGATAATCATTTTAATTATAAATCTGGTCTTATTAACGCTGGGATGTCTCGGACAACTTAGAAGCATATCGTTGAATAGTTCGGAGGATATCATCTGGCAAGTAAAGCCGCAGGCTGAGGTGTCTGCCTCCGGCATTGAAATTTCGGAGTCGGGATTTCAGATGAATAGCTCCGTCAAAGGTGTGGTGCCGGGTATCGTATTCACAGCCTATGTCGACGCCGGAATTGTTCCAGATCCCAACTATGCTGATAATATACACAAAATCGATGAATCGTATTTCAACCGGCCATTTTGGTACAGGACAACTTTTCGTCTACCGTCGGATTTCAAAACCGGACAACGGGTTTGGCTCCAGTTTGACAATACAAACCGGTATGCGGATTTCTACGTGAATGGCGTCAAGCTTTCAGGGACAGCCGAATCAACGAAAGATATCAGTGGCCATATGCTTCGTACGAAATATGAAATTAGCCATTTGGTCAACGTTGATCAGGAAAATGCCGTAGCTGTACTGATTACCGATGCAGATCAAACCAAAATAAGAGGCGGCAAGGATCCGTTTGGAGTAGTTGCAAGTCCGACCTATTTATCCGCAGCAAGCTGGGATTGGATGCCCTATGTACCCGGACGACTGGCGGGTATTACTGGTAACGTTTCGTTAAACATCACCGGAGAGGTCACAATGGAAGACCCGTGGATTAGATCAGAATTGGAGTCAAACGATATCGCCTACTTGTTTGTATCCACAACACTCCGAAACTCATCCAATGTGCGAAAAGAAGTGGTACTTTCCGGTACCATCCAGCCGGGAAACATCGAATTTTCCAAAAAAGTAAATATCGAGGGGAATAGCTCGTTAAAAGTATATCTCGATCGAAGTGATGTAAAGGATTTTATTATTCATCAACCTAAATTGTGGTGGCCAAATGGCTACGGCGATCCGCATCTTTATACCTGCTCTTTGACCACCAGTATAGCGGGTGAGCTAGCCGACAAAAAGGAGGTGAACTTTGGAATCCGTAAATACGAGTATCAATTTGTAAGAAACAAAGCAGGTTGGCCCGTTCTTACTTTTTTAATCAATGGGCAGAAGATATTTCTAAAGGGAGGCAATTGGGGTATGAGCGAATATCTGTTACGATGTCAGGGACAGGAATATGAAACAAAGATCAAGCTGCACAAAGACATGAATTATAACATGATCCGTTTGTGGACAGGTTGTGTTACGGATGACGCCTTCTATGATTACTGCGATCGTCACGGTATGATGATTTGGGATGATTTTTGGCTCTATGTCGCATACAATGATGTGGCAAATGATGAAGATTTCAAAGCAAATGCGCTCGACAAGGTCAAAAGGCTCAGAAACCACCCCAGTATTGCGCTGTGGTGCGGGGCGAATGAGACGCATCCCAAACCAGAATTGGACAATTACCTCCGTTCTATTATCGCCCTGGAAGACCATAATGACCGGATGTATAAATCCAGCTCAAATCAGGACGGTCTTTCCGGTAGTGGATGGTGGGGAAATCAACCGCCAAAACATCATTTTGAGAATTCGGGTAGTAACCTAGCGTGGAATGACCCGCCCTATCCTTATGGCGCGGATCGCGGTTACGGACTACGGACCGAAATCGGTATGGCGACCTTTCCTAACTATGAAAGTGTGAAAGAATTTATTCCGGCAGATAAATTATGGCCCTTACCGACGGATGAGCAATTGGAAAAAGACGATGACAACGTGTGGAACAAACACTATTTTGGAAAAGAAGCGTCGAACGCAAACCCCATTAATTACAAAAGAGCCGTCAATACTCAATTTGGTGAGTCCGATAACCTCGAATCCTTTTGCGAAAAAGCACAGTATCTCAATATAGAAACCATGAAAGGGATATATGAAGCGTGGAACGACAAGATGTGGGAGGATGCATCGGGCTTATTGATTTGGATGAGCCAATCTGCCTATCCTTCTTTCGTGTGGCAAACCTATGATTATTATTACGACGCGACAGGGGCCTATTGGGGAGCAAAATATGCCTGCGAGCCCGTGCATATACAGTGGAATTCGTCGAATAATAGTGTGAAAGCAATTAACACGACATCGGACAATCTCAAAGGAGCTGTAGCTGTGACGCGGATTTTCAATCTCGAAGGAAAAGAATTGCCTAGATATGGTATTAGTAAACGAGTTGACGTGTCGGCCAGTAATATGGAAGAGGTGTACCGGTTAAACTTTAATCCCTTCAATTTGGCGTTTGGAAAACGGGCCTATTCTTCATCTGAAGCAAATGAAAGACATGCTTTTTTTGCCACAGACGGAGCCGCAGGGACAAGATGGGAGAGCGATATGACGGATCAGGAATGGATTTATGTTGATCTGGAGAAACGTCAGACGGTGCAGACAGTGGTGATTAAATGGGAAGATGCTCATGCCGCTTCTTACGATGTACAGATTTCTAACGACGGGAAGACTTGGAAAACCGTTGAACGGGCTACAAATACACAGGGCGGAACCGAGGAGATTCATATGGGAGGTGTAAAAGCACGTTATGTTAAGGTCGTTGGAACAAAACGCGCGACCGAATTCGGATTCTCCATTTTCGAGTTAGAAGTATATGGTAAAGAAAGACACGATCCCGAACTTACTCCGCTCCATTTTGTAAAACTCGAATTGAAAGATAGCTTGGGCAAGCTACTTTCGGAAAACTTTTATTGGAGAAACGGGCGGATTGACCTGAACTATACTGCGCTGAATGAATTGCCTAACGCGCAGTTATCTTTTACCCGTTTAGATAAAGGGGACAATGGCGTAAAAAAGATCCTGGTGAAGAATGAAGGCCAGTCTGTTTCTTTTGGAAATCGTCTGCGGCTTGTGCGCAAAAATACCCAGGAACGGATATTACCGGTGCTCTTTTCGGACAATTATTTTACATTGATGCCCGGAGAGGAAAAGGTCGTAAGCGTACAAGGTCTAGAAAATGATGATATTGATGATGCTAGCTTGTTGTGGAAACAATACGGGCATGCAGAGATACAAACGAAATAAACCGAGGTGCTAACAAAATATAATATTTGATACGTATGAAATTTTTAATTTGGATGACTGTTGTTTTGTTGGGGATAGGATTTGGCTATACGCAAGAGCGCGATTTGGTGAAGTATGTGAATACGTTACAGGGCACGGATTCAGAATGGGCATTATCCTATGGAAACACCTACCCTACAGTCGGTTTGCCGTTCGGAGTACATTTCTTTTCGGCACAGACCGGAAAGAACGGAGATGGTTGGAAATATCGGTATCAGGACAACACGATAAGGGGGTTCCAACAAGTCCATCAATGCAGTCCCTGGATGAACGACTATGCCGTTTTTTCGCTGATGCCGGGTATAGGAAATCTAGTAACCAACGAAGATGCAAGGGCATTGACGTTCAGTCATAACAATGAAATTGCCAAACCAAATTATTATTCCGTAAAATTCGATAACGGTATAATAGCGGAGATCAGTCCTGTTGAGCGAGGTGGGCATATGCGGTTCAGTTTTCCCAAAAAAGAAAAAGCCCAGTTAATAGTAGACGGTTTTTTGAAAGACAGCGAAATAAAAATCATTCCCCACGAGCGTAAAATTGTAGGTTATGTCAATAACGGCCGCTTTGTACCCGAAAATTTCAGGAACTATTTTGTGTTGGTTTTCAATCAGGATTTTAAAGCGTACGGAACTTGGGAAAATGTAAATGGAGAAATAAAACAAGGGAGTTCATATAATGCTGGTAAAGGTATAGGCGCCTATCTGGAATTTAAACCTGGAGTAAAAGTGGAGGTGAAATTGGCATCATCATACATCAGCCCTGCTCAGGCCGAACTGAATTTTGAGCAAGAACTTGCCGGCAACAAGGATTTTGAAGTTACCAAGACCAAAGCCTTCAATATCTGGAATACCTTGCTGAATCGTGTGGTTGTAGAGGGGGGTACAGAACAGGATAAAGCTACTTTTTATTCCTGTTTATTCCGTGCGAATCTCTTCTCGCGAAAATTTCACGAGATGGATCCAAATGGCGAGCCGTATTACTACAGCCCTTATGACGGAAAGGTACATACCGGATACATGTATACCGACAATGGCTTTTGGGATACCTTCCGGGCGCAGTTTCCACTGAGTAATATCCTGCACCGGGAGATGCAGGGCAGATATATGCAATCCTTGTTGGATGCGCAACAGCAAGCTGGCTTCTTCCCTACCTGGTCTAATCCGGGTATGTCCGGAGTCATGATCGGAAACCATGCTATCTCGCTATTGACCGACGCCTGGGTAAAAGGCATCCGTACATTCGATGCGGATACTGCACTAGAAGCTTACTATCATGAAGTGACGAACAAGGGCCCCTGGGGAGGCTCTAACGGAAGAGAGGGGTGGAAAGACTATTTTACGAAGGGGTATATCCCTTACGGCGACATCCATGAAAGCACAGCCAAGACACTTGAGTATGCATACGACGATTTTTGTGCGTATCAATTGGCCAAATTAACGGGGAATACATTCTATGAAAATATATTTGCCCGACAGATGTATAACTATAAAAACGTATTTGATCAGAACGTCAATTTTGTGAGAGGACGATTGGCCGATGGGAACTGGCTTCCCGACTTCGATCCCGTGGAGTGGGGTGGCCCCTTTACTGAAGCTAACGCCTGGCAATATACCTGGTCTGTTTTGCACGATATAAACGGACTGATCGATCTCATTGGAGGCGGAGAACGCTTTAATGCAAAACTCGATTCCTTCTTTACCATGGAACAGACGATTAAATATGGAAGTTACAAACAGGAGATCCATGAAATGCGGGAGATGCTGTTGGCAAAAATGGGGCAATATGCCCATGGGAACCAACCTACACAACACGTCGCATACCTCTATAATTATAGCGGACAGCCCTGGAAATCGCAAAAGCAGGTTCGCCTGGTTATGTCAAATCTATACAACGCAACCGAAAAAGGCTACCCGGGAGACGAAGATCAAGGTCAGATGTCCTCTTGGTACGTGCTTAGCGCTTTAGGGTTCTATAGTGTTTGCCCGGGGACGGACGAGTATGTGATCGGTAGTCCGGTGTTTGAAAAGGCAACCGTTACATTAGAAAATGGAAAGCGTTTCATTATCCGGGCAGCAAATAATAGCGCGGAAAATGTCTATATCCACTCGGCGCATTTGAATGGAAGGCTTTACGATAAAAATTTTATTAAATATGGAGATATCATGAACGGAGGAGAATTGGAATTCGTAATGAGCGACACGCCTAATCTTAGCCGGGGTGTTGCTAAAGAAGCGAGGCCGTTTTCATTGCGTAAACTAAATTAATAAGTATGGGGATTTAATTCAAAAAATTAGTACTGCAAAAGCCAATGGCTTGAACATTAATACATTGTCAATATAAACCATTGTAATTATCATTATTATAGATCAAGTTATGAAACCATCATGGTTTATTCAAACCGAACGTAGTGAGCTCATGAATGCCAATGAAAGACAGACATTCAATGAATAAACCACACGGGGGATGAATAAGCCTGATAGCTTCATCACATTTAAAAGAGAAATTATATACAGATGAAAAAGAGGTATTTACTCATGGTAGCATGTGCTACCCTTGTATTCGCGTCCTGCGACAAACAGGGCTTTCTGGATCGGACACAATCCACCGATTTGAATGAGCAGGTCGTGTTTTCTGATAGTGTCTACACGATCAACTTTCTGTCGAGCATATATGCCGATATTGGCTTTTCGACCTGGCCAAGGCGATTTGGGGGCGGCGGGTTGGACGCCAGTACGGACGAAGCCGAAGGTGCGGGGCTGGGCAGCATCAATACGTTTATTCAGTTTGCGACCGGTACGGTGAATTCGAATTTGATTACCAAAGACGCCTGGTCGAATAGCTACACCAATATCCGACGAGTCAATATTATGCTGAAAAATCTACCACAAGCGAAATTTGGGGACGATATAAAAGTGAGGGTAAAAGCGGAATCGCGTTTTTTAAGAGCATACTATTATTTTATCCTGCTAGAACATTATGGAGGAGTGCCCTTAATGGGTGATAGTGTCTACCGGGCCAGTGATCAGATTCCTTTTGCACGCGACACCTACGAAGATTGTGTAAATTATATTGTCTCGGAATGTGACGCGGTAGCGGAAGATCTTCCGTGGATACAGGAAGGAGAAAATTATGGCCGGATTAATAAGGCCGCCTGTTACGGTTTAAAATCGCGTGTACTACTCTATGCGGCGAGTCCGCTGTTTAACGGTGAGGGCTTAGTAACGACTGGACCATTGCAGGCTATCGTAGGCTACCCTGATGCCGATCAAACGCGGTGGAAACGGGCTGAAGATGCTGCTGCTCAAATTATGGAATCAGGTCAATATGCTTTACATGTTGACAATAACACGGAGCCAGGATATGGATTTTACCGGCTTTTTCATTTGCGAAAAAATTCAGAATACCTATTGGCAAGAATGCAGGATGCAAACAGGGATTTAGAAGGCATCTGGCATCCGCCAACCTTTGGGCTGGGGAGCCCGGGTGCATATCCTTATCTCGAGACAGTGAACGCCTTTGGCATGAAGAACGGACTATCCATTGACGATCCACAATCGGGCTATGATCCTGCGCAGCCCTATAAAGACCGGGATCCTCGTTTGGCAAATACCGTTACTCGGGATCAATCACTGGTCTTTCATAGAGATGGATTGGCGAGACGGCCTGTTAATATTTACATTGACAAAACGAACCCAAGCAACGTCACCTCCGGTCAGGACGCTATCTATAGAGGTACACCCACAGGCTACTACACGTATAAGATGGTACACCGCGACGTGGGGGCGGACTGGTTTAGCACGGAGACACCACGTTGTATGCCGATTATACGTTATGCGGAAATCTTGTTGAATTATGCGGAAGCACGTAATGAAAGGCTAGCCTCGCCTGATGATGAGGTATACGATGCCGTAGAATCCATTCGGGAGCGCGCAGGTCTCTCTCCTTTTGTCTTGCCTACGGACTTATCGAAGGTGGAAATGCGGACCATCATCCGTAATGAGCGGCGGAAAGAACTGGCCTTTGAAGGACATCGTTTCTTTGATGTACGGCGCTGGAAAATTGCCGAGGTCGTGGAAAATAGTCAACTGCACGGTACAGAGCCTGTCCGCACTACAGCGGGCACGACCTATAACACGATAGATGTTAGGAAGCGTGTGTTCAATAACCGTATGTATTTATGGCCTATACCGCAGTCTGAAGTGGCTAAATCGGTAGAATTATTACAGAATCCAGGATATTAAAAGAAAATAACGATGCGCATGAAACGATTATCACATTGGGTGTTTACAGTGCTTTCACTGATAACCCTTTCTTCCTGCGAAGAGGAAACGCCGAAAATAGTAACCGACGAAACAGCGAAAGATGTGACGGGCGACTGGAAGGTACTGAAGCTTACACGTAATGGGGAAGACCTCAGCAAACGATTGGATCTTAATGATTTTCAGATCAGTTTTAAAGCAGACGGCACCTATAGCCTGTCGGAACAGCTACCCTTTGTCGTGAACGACATAGGCACCTATAGGTTGAGTGATCCGCAATACCCATTCGGCCTGATATTGCAGCCTCAAGGTGATGCTGCCGAGGTTCAGGTAAAGTTCCAGTTTCCGATCATCAAAGGCAAACGGCAATTGAGCTTAAGTTTCAGTTTAGGCTGTTCTAGTAATACGTACCAATTCGATTTTGAACGACAAAATTAAAAATTATGAAGCGACCATTTCAAAAATTGACTTACCTATATCTCTTGGTTGGACTAGGTATGACCTTATTCTTGGTGCACTGTGGGCTCACGGCGTTGACGGTAACCGTACCAAAGGAAGCAAAGGCTAATGAGACCGCAACATTTTATATGCACAGTGGGGCGGAACCTAATATCGAGGAGCCGAATACATATACCACGCAGTTGCTGGCCGGAATTATGGTGCCAAAAAGCTGGAACGCGCGAAGAAATGCGGTGCTCACCTATACGAGTTCCAAAGGAAATGGAACCCTACGCATGATACCAGATTCGGAAACTGAACCGGTATCGGGCTTGAGCTGGCACGAAGCTGCAAAAAAAATGTTTGGTATTGGACCAAATCTGATTGACGATTTCGAATGGATCATCTACCGGAGCACACAATCGTTTACGTTTGTCAACAATGAGCACGAAACCGCCGATCTGAGCTTCGATGTGAAGGTGGAATGTAATGTCGGATCTGAAAATATGTTGGTCAGCCTGGGCTTCTACGTAGGATCTTCGATCGAGAACCTACGGCCTGAAGACACCGATTACAAAAAATTCACCTTTTCGGATCCATTGGAGATTATCGACGGAGAGGGCGACTTGATTGATTTTGTTAATCCCCAATTGGGCACCGTACAGCCCGTAAAAAGCCTAGATAACGACATCGTCACCTTAACGTTTGATGCAGGAGTGACACACACCGATTTGGATGATATGGACGAGATATATTTAAGTGCAAAGGCATTTGATGCAGCCGGGCAGCTCCTCGACGAAATAAGTACGCGAGATGATAAAACGAAGCTCACAGGCGTGGGAGGTAAGAAGTTCATCCTCGATCTATGGCCCCGTGGTTATTTCGATATACAGAAAGAATCGCGAATTGCCAAACTTGAATATTTCTATACGGATGCCACCGGTACAAAAAAGGTAGGATATGGAAATACAGATGAACCTTTCACTTATACATTTCGTTGCGAATAGCCCAAGTGTGGGATACAGATGATCGAATACACATCAAAATTATGAATATGTTATATCACTATATAAAACTAAGGACGCTGGGACTACTGCTGCTTTGCTCCGGAACCTATATGGGCTATGCAGGATCCCTTCCTGAAATAGACGGTTCAGCTTTGCGTTATGCATTTCAAAAAGACGAGCCGATCAGGGTCGTCGATGAATACGGTAAGCCGCTGATAGGAGCTAAAATATACACTGGGCAACAGGAGCTACTGGCTACTACAGATGAATTTGGAGAAGCCATTATCTCCGTTTCTGTAGCCGATTTGGATATCTTTGTGCAGCATCCGGGATACTACCCTAAAACGGTAAAGTATGGTTCGACCCGTATAGTCGCGATGGTTGCCAACTATTTAAAAACCACTGATACGATTGAGGTGCTTTACGAAAGAAGGGATAAAAGGAGCCTCTTGGGTGCGGTGTCTACGGTAAATAACAACCAGCTAAAGAGTACGCCAACACCTTTATACCTCAACGCGTTGACGGGTAGGCTTTCTGGATTTTATACGCAGGAGATAAGTGGCTTCAGGTCACCTAGAACTGCACCGATTTCGTATGTGGATTTGGCGGGGTCTCTGCCTGGTGAAGCCACTAGATACAGCTCTAGCCTGCATGACAATAGCGAAATTTCCTTCCAACTACGTGGACAAAGTCCGATCACCATAATTGACGGAGTACAACGGGAAATTTATTCCATTGATCCCGAAAGTATAGAATCGATTACCGTCGCTAAAGATGCGTTATCGTCGATTCTGCTCGGGCAACGAAGCTCCCGAGGTGTGCTACAGATCACGACCAAGCGTGGTAAAGAGGGGGTACCGCGTGTCTCATTCTCCGCCCAAACTGGGTTACAACATGCGTTAAAGCGGTCTGAACCGTTGAACGCGCACCAATATGCGTATTTGTATAATGAAGCACTATTGAACACCGGCCGGCAGGCGGTATATTCTCAGGATGATTACGACGCCTTTAAAACGGGCAGTTCACCCTATATATTTCCGGATGTAAACTGGTATGATGCCATTCTTAAGGAAAATAATCCGATAACAAAGTATAATCTGGGCGTCAACGGAGGGATAAAAAACGCCCGTTATGCACTTTCTCTAAGCTATTTACGTCAAGAAGGGATGTTTCAATCTTCCGATGAGTTTGACTACGATACCAATCTGGACCAGCAACGTTACCTCATTAATAGTACAATCGATGTGGATGTAACGAGCGATTTCACCATAGGGTTGCAACTTTTTGGGCGGATTCAAAATGGGAGACAGCCGGGGGCAGGAACCCAAAATATCTTGAACGGGCTGTTTTCGACACCGAATAATGCTTATCCCCTGTTTAATCCAGATGGTTCTTACGGAGGTTCGTCGGTGTTCAGGACAAACCTTTACCAACAGGCAACAGGTTCGGGCTATCTGCTGGATAATACCCGGGATATTCTGGCAAACCTAGATTTGAAATATAAATTTGATAATTGGTTGCCGGGGCTATATGCACAAGGAAAGGTGAATGTTTCTTCCACCTCGTCGAGCTTAGTAGATCGAAACCGCAGACAGCCGGTTTTTGATGTGCGTAACGACGAACAAGGCGCCCTGACGTATGTTCGTTTCGGGGATATTGCTGACCAACCTAACGCCTTCTCCACGACATCAACTGCGAACTTTTTCTATTTCCAAGGAGCGCTTGGTTACGACGCACGCATCGACGGTTTACACCAGATCGGTGGAAAAATCTTCTTTGACCAGCAAACATCAAATTATCAGTTCGATCTACCGTCGATCTATACAAATATTGCCGCGACCGGTAATTATGCCTACAGCAATAAATATTTTGCTGAGCTGGCGCTGAATTATTCGGGATTCAATCGTTTTCAACCAGGAAATCGATTTGGACTGTTCTATGCCGCTGGTCTGGGCTGGGACCTGGCACAGGAGTCTTTCTTGTCCGAACAGTCTGATTGGTTGGACCAGCTGAAGTTGAAGGCTACGTACGGCCGAACAGGCAATACAAATGAGGAGGCGCTAGGCTATTACAGCTGGCGGGCCTCGTATGGCCAAGGGGGTAGCGACGGCTATAGGTTTGGCTCTGAATACAGTTATGTAAACAGTTTGGTGGAAAGGGGCTTGGCAAACGTGGATGCGACTTGGGAAAAGGGAAGCAAACTCAATGTAGGATTGGACGTTTCGTTATGGAAGTCTATGGTCACCTTGAATGCGGCTTATTTTCGCGACAGCTATTCCGACTTGCTACAACAACGTGGATCGACGATCGACTTGATGGGAATGAGCTATCCAAACGAGAATATAGGCAAAAATCTGTATGAAGGACAGGAGCTGGAAGTGACCTATCAGAATCGGGTTGGTAATTTCAACTATTTTGTTGCGGCGAATGCCTCACGTATGCGCACAGAAGTGCTTTACATGAATGAAATCTACCAGCAATATTCTTGGAACCACCGTACAGGTATGCCGGTAGGGCAAACATTCGGCTATCAGGCAAACGGTTTGATCCAAACGCAGGAGGAGGCAGATGCTGCTCCAAAGCTAGCGGGGAATATCGTGTATCCGGGCGACGTCAAACTGATCGATCTCAACGGAGACGGTGTGATTAATATATATGATCAAACGGCGATTGGAAACACGAAGCCTATTCTCTATTTTGGAACGACACTGGGTTTTAATGTCGCCGGTTTCGACTGTAGTATATTGTTTCAGGGCGTGACAAACCGAACTTATCAACAAACGGATTATTCTTTCGGCATCGATGGCGATAAACAGGGGTATAGTTACATGCTGGGAAGATGGACTCCCGAGACGGGAGCTACGGCTACGTACCCTCGTTTAACGATTGGTCTGGATCCTACAAACACACCTTACTTGAATAATTCCAGCTATTGGACACGTTCGGGGGCCTATTTGCGCATTCGCAATGTGGATGTAGGCTATACGTTTCCATATGCCATAAGCAAGAGAATCAACGTCTCGGCACTGCGTATTTTCGCAAACGCACAAAATCTGTTTACCACCACACCGTATGATAGACTGGACCCGGAAATCTATAGCAACACAGCTTATCCTATCCAGCGCGTGATCAACTTTGGTGTGAATATCAAATTATAACCTTAGACACATACAGATATGAAGTATATAAATCTAACAGGGTTTGCCCTTATCGGCCTTACAGTCTTGATGTACTCCTGCAAAAGTGATTTGGAGACAGAGCCCATTGAACTGCAGACACTTGAAGAGATATTCAACCCGAGGGACTCTGCGGGCGCAAATGCGGAAAGGTTTTTAGCAGACTGTTACCGATTTCTGCCCAATACGGGTAACCGGGTGGGCGGAGATTTTCTGGACGCCGCTACCGATGACGCGGTATCGTCTAACCCCACAAATACGTCTGCACAGCAATTGGCGCTAGGCACATATACCGCGGATAGTTATCCAGACAACTTTTGGGCGACCGGATATCAAGGAATTCGAAGAACAAGTATTTTCGTCCAAAATATCGACAAGGTTCCGTTAAAAGGCAAATTGGAGAATGGGACTCCATTCAACCGCGTATGGAAGGCGGAAGCACGCTTCATCCGGGCGCTGCTGTATTTCGAGCTGGTAAAACGCCACGGAGGTGTACCACTGCTGGGCGACAAGGTATACCAATTGAATGACGACATTAACTTACCCCGACAAAGTTTCCAGGAATGTGTAGATTTTATTGTAAAAGAATGCGACTTGGTAAAAGATAGCCTGCGGGTAGATCCTTTTAATCTTGCATTCTACGGCAGGCCGACGAAGTCTGCGGCAATGGCCCTGAAATCGCGGGTACTACTTTATGCAGCGAGCCCACTGTTTAACGGGAGTAATATCGATCCTCAAAATTTATTGACGGGTTATACGGATTTCTCGGCAGCAAGATGGCAGGTTGCGGAGGAAGCAGCGAAGGCGATTATGGATTTGGAATTGTTTGCACTTGAACCCGAGTTTAAAAATGTCTTCATCAGCCGGAATAACGAAAGGATATTCTCGAAACAAGGGGATAATAATACCAGCGTAGAAAATAATAATGGTCCAATCGGGTATTCGGCAGGAGTGAACAATGGCCGAACCAGCCCTACGCAGGAATTGGTCAATGCTTTCGGGATGGAGAATGGGTTGCCGATTACAGATCCCAACTCGGGATATGATGAAAACGATCCCTACGCGGGCAGAGATCAACGATTTTATGCGACTATTTTCTATTCTGGAGCCATGTGGCTGAGCCGGCCGGTGCAGACCTTTGAAGGCGGAGCAGACAAGCCGGGCGGAACCAGGCAGCAAACAAAGACGGGCTATTACTTGCGAAAATTTATGGGAAACTTCGAAATGGCCACGAACTATAGTAACGTAAACCACGACCATATCCTTTTTCGCTATGCTGAAATACTTTTAAATTTTGCGGAAGCACGTAACGAGCGTCTAGCTGTTCCGGATCAAACCGTATATCAAGCTGTGGAACGTATCCGGCGGCGTGCGGGACTCGTTCCCGCCGAACTTCCTTCAGGACTGGATAAGGATCAAATGCGCGGGTTCATCCAAAATGAACGTCGCAAAGAACTGGCCTTTGAAGAGCACCGCTTTTATGATGTAAGGCGATGGAAGCTCGCCGAACAGGAATTCAATAAAGAGTTGCATGCCGCGATTATTTTCCAAACGGGTACCGGAACAATTCGGCAGGAAACCCCTGTTTATAAAATGAATTTTGAAAAACGGATGTATTTGGCCCCCATCCCATTCAGTGAGGTGATCAAAAATCCGAGCATGGTACAGAATCCGGAATGGTAAGCAAATGATTTATTTTCTATTAGGTAACACAACATGAAAAAAAATATTTATCTCATATTAGCAATCCTTATTGCCCCATTATTGACATGGGCGCAGTCCGCTGTCACAGGTGTTGTTAAAAATACAGCGGGTCCTCTGGTCGGGGTGACCATTTCGGAGAAAGGAGTAGCCAATACGGTTCAGTCCGATGAAAACGGACGCTTTAGTATACGGCTACAGGGAAGTAGCGTTCTTGTCTTCAGAAGTGTAGGCTACACGTTGCAAGAACGCACGGTTAACGAAGGGGATGAATTGGAAATTATTCTCCAATCCAACAGCCAGGATCTCAATGAAGTGGTGGTAGTCGGGTTCGGAACAACAAAAAAATTAACAAGTACCGGTGCAGTGAGCTCCATTAAAGGCGCAGATATACGGCAGGTACCCACCTCAAGTGTACAGAATGCGCTAACCGGAAGGCTTCCGGGTTTTGTGTCTGTGCAACGATCTGGGCAACCCGGAAGGGATGCTTCTGATTTTTACATACGGGGCGTCAGTTCACTAAACCCAGACGGTAACCAACCTCTGATCATTGTCGATGACATCGAATATACCTACGACCAATTATCGCAGATTAATGTGAACGAAATTGAAAGTATCTCGATTTTAAAAGACGCATCGACGACTGCTATCTTCGGGATCAAGGGCGCCAATGGTGTATTGGTCGTAAAGACACGTCGTGGAGAATCTGGAACGCCTAAGATCAATGTACGTCTAGAATCTGGTTTACAAAGCCCGGTGACTAGATTGAAATTTGCGAATGCGTATGAAAGTGCCTTGCTGTGGAATGAAGCTATTGCGAATACGGCAAATGACAACACTTATCAGCCTTTTAGCGCCGAGGCCTTAGCTCATTTTCGCGATGGTGATGATCCGTACGGGCATCCGGATGTAAACTGGTATGAGCGTATTTTCAAACCAAACAGTCTGCAATACAACAGTAATGTAGACATTACCGGAGGTAGCGAGGCCATCAAGTATTTTATATCGGGAGGGGCTTTTTCCCAAGATGGAAACTTATACGATTTTGAAAACGAGGGGAATAAAGTCAACAACAACTATTATTACCGCCGTTTCAATCTGCGATCTAATCTTGACGTCCAAGCAACAAAGAGTTTGAAGCTGCGACTGGATATGAGAGCAAATTTCAATCGAATAAATACACCCAGAGCAGGTAATATTGTTGGAGAGGTTTTTGATTTCAACAAGATTCGTCCTTGGTCGGCTCCCTTTCTAAATCCCGATGGTTCGTATGCCTATGCTAGCGATACCCAGGAATTACTGCCTACCGTCAATGCGCGCTTGGGAACTTCGGGATATCATGTGGACAGACGTAACGATATCAACATGCTTTTTGGGGGTACTCAGGATTTAAATATCATTACACAAGGCCTATCGCTCTCTACTAGAGTAGCCTATGCTAGTATCGAATCCAACGGCCGCGAGCAGGGGCGCGATAGAATCCCTGTATACCGGTATTTTCCCGATTCCGACTCGTATATCTTAAAAGGTGGTGCTCCTTACGTCATGGACAATTATACGCTCCGGGCAACTCAAGGGGATTACAATAGCCGCGTAAACGTACAGGCCAACCTGAGCTATAGTAGGACTTTTGGTGCGCACCATGTGAACTCGCTATTATTATACAACCGTGAGTCGTATAATAGCCGGGGAGATAAGAGAACAAACTGGATCCCGCAAAATTTCCAGGGTTTTACGTTAAGGACAGGCTACCATTATCAAGAGAAATACCTCGCGGATTTGACCGTGGCATACAACGGTTCGGACCGGTTTCAAGCGGACCAGCGGTACGGATTTTTCCCTGCTGTTTCCGTGGGATACAACCTGGCAAAGGAAAAATTCTTCCAGGAGCGGTTTGATTTTGTCGACTTATTCAAGTTCCGAGGATCGTACGGCGTTGTCGGATCGGATAAGGTTGCTGGCGACCGTTACCTGTTCCAACAGGTTTATAATGAGGGAGGAAGTTATTCTTTTGGGGTAGCGCATCAACCGGAAGGTACGATTTACGAGGGAAACCTAGGCAATAGCAATGTCACCTGGGAAAAACAGTCTTCCCTTGACATCGGGTTGGATATGAGTTTATTCAACAACAAGTTCTCGTTAGCGGCAGATTATTTTAACAACATTCGATATGATCAATTAGTGACTTCCCAATCACTGCCCCTACATATTGGTGTAGGCGTGTCTCCAACTAATATTGCACGCGTCAGAAACAGTGGGGTAGAATTTGAACTCAACTACAACGATCATATCGGGGCATTTAATTATAACGTAAAGGGTGTCTTGACCTACTTTAGAAACAAGATCCTATTTCAGGACGAACCTACACCGGCTTTCCCTTGGCTACAACTAACAGGGCATCAAGTAGGACAGCCAATGGGTTATTTGTTCGACGGATTTTACACGGAAGAAAATCTCGACAACAGTCCGAAACCGGCAGGTGGGTATGAGGCGCGTCCCGGTGATTTGCGCTACAAAGACCTTAATGGCGACGGGCTGATCGACGACTACGACCAAAGTGTTATTGGGAGGCCGAATGTTCCCAATACAAGTTTCGGACTGACCTTGGGCGGCAGCTTTAAAGGATTAAGCTTCAGTGTTTTACTACAGGGAACAACAGACTATAGTTTTAGTGTACAGGGTAGCGGTATAGAACCTTTCAAAAGCCAGTTCCAACCCATCCATCAAGAACGCTGGACTCCCGAAACGGCTTCGACAGCGAAATTCCCTCGTTTGACCACTAATCCGACAACCATCAATAGCCCGTCATCCTACATGTCAGACTTTTGGTTGATCGACGCGACATACCTGAGGCTAAAAACGGTCGAATTGGGATATCAAATGCCTGACCGTTGGTTACCTTTGAAGATCAGTAATGCGCGGATATACCTCAGTGGGTATAACCTATTGACCTGGACAAATTATTCGCTGTATCAACAAGATCCTGAGGTGACATCCAATACAGCAGGGGACGCTTATCAGAATCAACGTGTTATTAATTTAGGTATTCAAATCGGTCTTTAATGATTTTTTAATTTTTTAACTATATTTAATATGAAAAACTTAATTAGAATATTAGTTTTTGCTATCGTGGCAAGTGGTGCATCTTCTTTATTTGCAAGAGACACACATCTGAAGGAAAATGATCTCAACCAACCTTCTATATCAAGTTATAAGGTTCGCGTCGTTGTAAATAAAGAGCCAGACCCTTCTCCTATGCTTAACCGTTACAGAATTGTATCCTACGTCTATGCAGATAATGATACAACTATAAATGTCCCCATTCCGTCGCCCATTACTGTAACGGGTAGAATAACTTGGAATGGAGGTATAAGTTATCATCCGATAAGTTTGACAATTTCTCAATCTGGTATTTCGACCCAAAATTATGAGTTTAACAAACCGGATGAGCTTACGGCAGACAATTTGGAATATGTTTCGTTGTCAACTTATAATTTAGGTGGAATACCCGTTTCATTTGATGGGCTCCTCTTTTGGTAAATGACAGCATATGTTTCCGACACTCTCTCACCTCGTCAACTATCTGCTCGGCACGGATTTTTCCTGGCCCATACCTACATTTGGGTTCTTTGTGGGGTTATCGTTCGTACTTTCCTATCTGACCTTTCGAGCGGAGTTTGTGCGGAAGGAGCGTATAGGTGCGATTACGGCTTTTGAAGAGCGAACACCGCCCGTACGGGAAATAATATGGGTCATTCTGATCGGCTATGGCGTCACCGGGTTCCTGATTGGATATAAAGGGATTGCATTTTTTTTGGATGCAACAGCTTTTTGGGCTAATCCTTTCCGTTGGATATTTTCTAGTGACGGTCACTTGTTGGGAGGGCTGATACTGTCGAGTTTGTTTGTGGCCTTTATTTTACTGACGTACAAACGGTCAGAAAGGAAGGTTGCACAGGACGGAATACGGACAGTACACCCCAAAGAGCTTATGCCTACATTGGTTCTCTGGGCGGCCGTCACCGGATTTATAGGGGCGAAACTGCTTAATATTTTCGAGGACTATCGTCTCTATCAATCGCACTCCATATGGGACATGTTGCGCTTTAGCGGGTTAACATTTTGGGGCGGGCTTCTGTTTGGCGCGACGAGTTACTTGTACATTGGTATGCGGAAAGGGATAGACTGGCGGCATTTGGCCGATATTGGCTCGTTAGGTATGTTGGTAGCCTACGGCGTGGGAAGGATTGGATGCCATCTCTCTGGGGATGGTGATTGGGGAATTGTAAATACCGTAGAAAAACCTTTTTCTTGGTTGCCTAACTGGATGTGGTCTTTTAATTTCCCACATAATGTGATTCATCAAGGGGTGTATATGCCGGGTTGTACCGACAAATATTGTTATGTGCTGCCCGAAGGTGTTTTCCCGACATCGTTTTACGAGTCTACCGCGATATTGCTCGCTTTTGCCGTACTGTGGATAATTAAGGGCAGGATAAAAATGCCTGGTGTCCTTTTTACCATTTATCTATTTGTGATAAGTATTGAACGGTTTCTGATTGAGTTCATCCGCGTCAATTACAAATTTGATGTATTTGGTTTCCTCCTTTCCGAAGCACAGCTAGTCAGTTTGGGGATACTGCTATTGGCCGTTTTCATGGTCGTCTACTTATCTATAAATCGCTACAATAAACTAATGAAATCTAGAATTCAATTTTAAATCGAACAAATTATGACCAAAAATCTTTTATATTTTGTTGTTCTGCTCTTACTAGGATCCTGTAAAGTAGACTATACGTTGCCACCAAATCCAGGGCGGATGATTAAAAATTTCCAGCTAGAAGCGGGTCAATATGGTAATTCCAGCATTTTTTCACGGGATGATGTTCATCAGGTCTTGGTGAAAGTAACGTCCGATGCCAATCTAAGTGCGCTAAAACCGATTATTGAAATTTCGGACGATGCCACAATTCTACCTGCATCGGGTGAAATAATCAATGTTTCGGCAAATAAAACCGTGACTTACACGGTCACTTCGGCTTCTGGGCAGCAACGGGAATGGAAAGTGGAATTTGCTGTCTATGATTCCGAGATCAGCGAGTACGATACCTATAGCATTTCAAGTATACTGAACGGCAGGGTAATGCAGATTGCGGGTGATAACAAATTCAATGAAAAATATCTAGAGGACGCGGGTATAGATATCGGAAATCCGCAAATAGCCAATGGCGAAAATCTTCAGGGATGGCAGGAGTGGGATATTATTTATCATGCTACAGAAGAAGATATAAAATACTATAAATTCAGAAATCTCCATAGTGGAAAGTTCTTAACTGCAGGTGCTGCCGCTGGGGAGCAACTGAAACAGAAAAGAGTGCCTGCAACTTCCTTGGACGAACAACTGTGGAAAATAACGGAAATTAATCAGACCGGTAAATATGAAATATCGAATAAAGCGAATGGACTGTATGTTTCCATGACCAGTACACCGGATAAGGTGTTTATTACGCAGGAGCCGAAAGGGGATGATGATCGACAAAAATGGGACATCGTAAAGTTACCGAAGGATAGTTATCGGGATGACGACGTATGTCATTTCTTTGAGCGAACGACAGGCTCGGTCGCATTCGATCAGGGCAACAGTATACCGCTTTCTGATGGCAGGGTGCTGTGGGTGACACAGGACGCATGGTACCAAGGGTCGATGGCTCCTAATGGTAACTTGTATGGTAACCATTTTATATCCTATACCAACTCGGTTATCATTCAGCCTTCTATTGGCGATTGGAGTCCGGCTGCACCAATGATGACAGCCGACGGGCGGGCCAATGGAGGAGTTGGTAATTTAATTCCTAGATACCCCGGTAAAACTTGGAGCTGGCCGGGAGCTGGCGTTGAAATCGATAATGTGGTGTATATACACAATACGGAAGGTGATGGACTTGGATCGGACAATGACCACCAATCACTTTTTAAATTAACTCCAGTTAGTTCCACCCACTGGCAGACCGAACGGACGACACCGGCCGGCTTGACTGCTTCGGAGAAGATTATGCGGTATGCCAGTGGAATGGTTAAGACAAATGATGGTTATGTATACGTGTATGGTAGCCGTCAACTCCCGGATAGCTTTGGTTTTGAAACACAGCTATACGTAGCGCGGTTCCCGCAAAACGATCCCCAAAACTGGACATTTTGGAATGGGAGTTCGTGGTTGGCGACGGCAAGTACTACAGCAACAGCCCATGTAAATACGGGCATGGGCACCAACTATGTGAGCTATCTTAATGGAAAATATATACACCTTACGATGGATCAGGGGTTTTATTGTGGGATACCTTTAATCAACATGTATATTTCCACAGCAAGCAGTCCGACAGGACCATTTACCCCAAAAAAATTAGTCCATACTTTTACGGAGTACTATAAAGGACAAAATGCGCGAGTGTATACTCCATTGATTCATGCGTCGTCTGTTAATGGGAAAGATGAACTTTTGGTTACCTACAGCATGAATTTTGGCGCCTGTGTGGACACGGGGGATGGGGCTATTCAGGAAAGTGATGGCAATTATGACCCTTACTATTACCGGGTAAAGGGTGTACGTATACCCTATGCTAGGTTTGATTTATAACTCCTTAAAATAGAGATAAAAGGAGGGCACTATTTGGTATTGCCAAATAGTGCCCTCTTGTCTTTATCTTCTCCCGGAACTTCTAAGAGTTGGTCGAGAATATGGGAGCACTAGCCACTAAAGCTCTTTTATTCATTTTAAGCATACCCATTGCGCAAAGTCTTTCTGGTTGTAATACGCTTTCCGGATTGCCATCCGTATGTCTACCCTGGATACTCATGTCGGAAGCAATGGTACTTGGTGTCAATGTAATTACGCGAATATTTCTTTACGCCATTCTGCCATCATCGGTTGCGATAAGGAAACAACAGCAGCTTTCGAAGCCGCATAAGCCGACATGTTTGCCCCTCCTTTCAGACCCGCTGTAGAAGCTACATTCGCGATACCACCTTTACCTTTATTGATGATTTTATAATAGATGAGCCCAAAATAGGAAACAGCGGCTATTAGAATATTAAGATTATGTAATTTCATTAATAGGGGTACACTTAAATCGGGTGAGGACAAATAAACAAGTCTTCTTTACTTTAAGACACCTTAAAGCAAAGAAGACTTGTGCTATAGCTTTTTTTATTAAGGTCTTGAAATCTTGAATTCAATTCCTAATGTTCCGTAGACACCAGACGTAGCCGGAGGCACCGAAACGACTTTAATCGCTACGTAAAGATCTCTATCCGAAGAGTGAAGCAGAATAACATCATCGACCAACAGTCCTGAAACCCGATTTAAGCCTGTAACAGCTGAATTCTCATAAGCAGCAACCATCTGGCTTCTATCCATCTCGTCTAACTCATTATACAGTGCAACCGCTGCCGCGCCCCTGTTTAGTTTTAATCGTGCAACATTACGAACGGGCCAAAAACCTATCGCTGATTGCCAATTAGCCGCAAATGCTTCAAATCCTGTACCATCGATCGTAAATAAATTAGATCTCGATCCCGCGCCCAGTGTGTAGCACATATCTATATCCGTTCCTATCGGCCTTGGTATATTGGCTTCAAGAAATACTCTAATGAAGTTAAAATCGATGAATTCTGCATTAGCATACTCTCTGCTCACTAAAGTTAGGGAGTTTCGCTTTGTCGCTATCAAATCTACATTAACCGGATCTGTATAAAAATACTCAAAGGCATTGGGATGCGCGCGAAATACGGTTCTTACCGAAATTGGCTCGTTTGGATCAGCATCTTGGAACGTACTTACTAAAGTGGACGAACGTGAAAAAACTTGCTGTTTCGCCCCTGTATTGTCTGTAAATTCGACTTCGACACCAAACAAAGACTCCGATGACATGGCATTCCACACAAGCGCTATGGAATCAGGGAACACAACACTGTGACTCAAGATCCTATCTTGTATTGTACTTCTAAAGGCATCTCCAGAAACTTTGGTGCTCAATTCCATCGGGAGCGAGCGGTACCCCTTTCTGTCTGTAGTATAGGCGTTAAACACATAATCGCGCTCTTCTAAATTATCAATTATAACGGACTGACTTTCCATATCGTGATCAATGGGAAAAACCAACGAGTCTGTCGTATTCCATCGAATGATCAAATCTCTGGCTTCAGCGTCCTTTGGTGTGAGCATCCCAATCTGTACACGCAGATCACCAGGCTGTACCCAAATCGAATCAGGCTTGCCAATATATGTCCGCTCTATGATATAATCTTTATAGTGATGGTCCATTTTTGTACAAGAGGCTAAAAAGATCACTCCTGCACAAAAAATGCCACCGATTATCGAAATACTATTCTTTCTCATAACATTTTTATTTCTAAGCTGTTATTGTTATTACTATTTTATGGGTCTTCCCCAAAACTCCAGTTCCGGATAATATACCTGCGTCCGTGGTTCCCATGTAGCCACCGTCTCTATACGGATATAGCGCACCCCCTGTATGCCCAACGGGAAGTCAAAATCATTTCCGGCTTGCGCGGCAGCTAAATCCTCTTCCGTAAGCCCCGCATTAAGCGTAGTGGGCGGTCGTTTTGAAGGTCTCCAATCATCCCATTCACCCAGTAGGTGCCAGTTATCAAAATCGGGGTCTAGCGTAGTATTTCCCCAGATACGGATATGTTTTGCATTGGCAGATTGATAATAGAGGTTCAAGTTCTGCCAGTATTTAAACCGGCTTAGCTGATACGTATTGAGGAGATCGATCGTAATCGTTTTTGGCCAGACCGAACTGGCTAAAGAATAATATCCGTCTGTCCATGAGGATTTGATTCCATCAAACAGACGCCTCAATCCATACGAGGCCTGACCTATGGCATCTCCCGTCATGACAATCTGATTGAAATTCTGATGGGTCAGAGGTAGTTTAATCTCTTCCCAAGGCTCGAATACAGCACTTATTGTATCACTAAAATTTTGCCAAGGGTCTCGGGTGTAAACTCCGAACTCTGTATTCACAGGGGCCTGTCCGCGAAAATTGAAATTAAAACTCTGGCTTTCCGTAAAGAAAACTTCCACATCCACCCATTCTCCGCTAGTTGGATCCTTCTTAACTATACCAATCATGAGCTGCGCACTCGTCGGGTTCGCTCCTTTTACTCGTCCTCCACCCCAGTCGGCGGCAACATCCAATTCGGCCAACACCGTTTGATAGGGCGGGGTTCCTGGATGTACCGTAATATAGACAGGTGCAGACTCTTGTTCGTCTTTCCCTACCGCATAGAGCGCTACGGAATATTCCCTGGATTGCGCAAAACCATCTACCAACAATTTATTGTCGTATTTAGACGCTTTCGCTTCTCTTGTCAGACCATGCTCTAACGTGTAGATCGCCTTTACGTAGGTCGTGCGAGGGTCATCGAGCTTAAATTTAATTGCTGCAGCACCTGGCAGGTTTTCAATGCTATACTGCGATAAGGCATTTGGCGTATCCCCTACGAAGAGGGGCCCGTGCTTCTCCTCCTGACAAGAGAACAATGCAACGAGCGAGAAGAAATAAATCAATAATTTTAAAATTTTCATAACACTATTAATAACGATGTATATAAAAGTAATCTATTTTCCATCAAGAGCCCCTACCATCCCGGGCTTTGAAGCAGGTTCTCATTGCGTTGCAATTCGTACTCGCGGATTGGCATAAAGTAATCCCGCTTTCTGAATTGACGTTGGAATATCACCGTAAGCTTGTAAAACTCCTCAGGCAAAACACCACGCTTATCCCATCCCAAAATCGGTTGACTTAAGATGGTCTCTGCTGTCTTCCAACGCAATAAATCCCAATATACCTGCGATTCGGTATTGAGCTCAATCCGACGTTCTTGGCGTATGATATCCTGCAATCCGCCTTTGGTACTGTACTTGCCTTGTTGGTTAGAATACAGATCCCAAGATTCTTCTACAGTTGGGACACCAGCTCTAGTACGGATAGCGTTCAGATAATAGAATACCTCTTCACTAGGCCCGCTAAATTCGTTTGCAGCTTCAGCATACAAGAGGTACAATTCCGTTAAACGCATATTCGGGAATAAGTAACTCGTTACGAAATAACTGCTTCCTTCCAAATAATTTTGATAGTTGATCGGTTTTTTCGGATAGTAGCCAGTCGGTGAATGAGCAGACGTTTCCCGCACTGACGAATAACGACCGCCCCTGATTTCTAAATGAAAGTTCGCCTTATCGTCATATATACCCTGACCGTACCATATACCGCCATCGAAACCGATATTGGCATAAAATCGAGGCTCGCGATGAAAGTGGAGCTTAATTGTTTCATACCCCTCTTTCACATGGTGGTTATTTTGGACATCTCCAATACGAAAATCATACCGTCCGTTATAATCCCAAGTTTTATCATGTTCGATCGGCAAACCTTTATCTGTATAGAACATTTCGACGATCTGTAATGGAGGTCCATAAGCGCCCGCAGTACTCGCACTGGTCAGAGTTGGACTCCAAGAACGCGGTGTTATCGCACTCTGTTGCGCATTTCCGCCGGTATTAGGCCATATCACTTCGCCATTGATATTGGCGTCTCTGGTGGCAAATGCTTCCCGTATGTTCAATTCAAAGAGCGTTGTATCGGAAAGATTCAACGTTGGTCCGGGCTGAAACTCATAGAGCTTCATACCAATTTCCGTAGCGTTGTCAATGGCCTCTTTCGCAGCGATCATCGCTCTTTGCCACTTTTCAGCCGAGTAGGTCTGGTTGAACAAAGGACCCAGTTCAGGATCGATATAATCGGCATAATCCGTATTCCCGTTAAATAGTGGGCTGGCCGCTGTCGCCAGCACCTTTGCTTTTAGCCCCCTAGCCATTAACGCATTAATTCGGCCATACTCTGGTCGATCAATCTGCTGTAAAGGTAGATTAGGCAGGTAAACTAACGTCTCGTCCAAAAGTTCTACAATATAGTCTACACACGCGTCTACGGGCTGACGCCGGACACGTACCTCCGACATTTCCGCATCGCTCTCCAAGTTCTCCTTAATCAACGGAATAGGTCCGTACAGTTGCATTAAAAAGAAATGGTAATAGGCTTTTAAGAACTTAACTTCAGCTGCCCATTGGTCGCGCTCTGGTTGTTGCATATCGGGAACCTGCTGAATATTCTCCAGAAAAATATTACAGTCCCGGATGGCCTGAAACATATCTTTTCCACCAGCCCTTCCTTCCCAATAATTCAATAGGGGCTCTGATACATTTTGCTGTCCCATAACAAACTGGGAAGTATTGGTTGCATTAAAAGCCAAAGGCCACATTTCGAACCCCGCGAAAGACGGACTTTGCGAGGTGAGCTGTCCATGTTGTGGCAAATAAGAATAGCAGGTATATAGGTACCGCTTGGCTTCGATCCGTAAAGCAAACGAATGCTCGATCGTTCGCACATTATCCGGCACGACATCTAGGTAGTTACATCCTGATAAGCCTTGTAAGGTTAAGAAAACCAGTGATATTTTTATAAATTTCTTCATCATCATCTTCTTTAAAAGTCCATTTTTACACCTACGTTAATCACGCGTTGAATGGGATATCCCAGACCATTGCCAGCCATTTCTACATCCCATAATTTAAACCGACTAAAGGTCAGCAAATTAAGCCCATCACCATAGACACGTAGGGACCCAAGACCAATCCTTTTTAACAGCCCTGTCTCCTTTTTTTCAAAGGTATATCCAACAGTCAACTGCTTGAGTCGTAAAAATTCCCCATTTCGCATCCACCAAGTACTTGTTACCTCGTTGTTAGGATTCCCCGCTTGCGAACTTAATCTCGGAAAGAGGGCATATACATCCCTGTTTTCTTGAGACCAATGGCTATCCGCATAGACCTGCAGGACATTATTCTGAATATCGCCCGCTACTGTTTCTTGATCGTATATATACCTGCGGAATGGCCCGGTAGCTGCCGGATCAATAAAAAAGGACTCTCGGGCTAAGCCTTGGAAAAAGATATTAAAGTCAAAGCCTTTGTATCCCAAAGAAATACCAAATCCGTAATTGATTTCCGGTACAGTGGGATATCCCAGCGGAACTTGATCCAAGGAGGTAATCTTACCATCTCCATTGACATCGACATATTTAATATCTCCAGCCATAGCAGGCTTACCTGATACACTTCCCCCAAGCTGCTGTTCAGGCGAGTTGCGTACTTCTTGATCGTCGATAAACAGCCGCTCAGCAATATATCCCCGGGCTATATTGATTGGATATCCGGCACGATAAAGCCAAGGGTACTCATAGGGAGGCTCTTCATAAACCTCGAATTTACTGGTGGCATAGGTAAAGTTTGCCATACCTTGTATCCACAAACCGTTATAAAAACTCTTCTTGTAGCTCGCAGACATATCAATGCCGGAACCTCTTGCTTCGCCCATATTGGCATATATAGAAGCAGCCAATCCCATCGTGGCGGGAATATCAGCTCGCGGCATAAATATATTTTTTCGCTGTTCGGTAAACCAATCAGCCTGTATCTCCACGGCGTTATTAAATAGCCCCAACTCAAGAGCAACATTAGACTTATAGGCGGTCTCCCAAGTGATATTAGGATTTGGATAGCGACGAACAGCAACTCCTGCCAACGATTCGTCCTGAGCGGGACCAAATACCCAACCAGGACCGGCAACAATTTCAGACATATAATAAAATCGTTGATCAGGTGCACCAATCGCATCATTTCCCACCAGACCATAAGTACCCCTTAGCCTCAAGTTCGATATTACAGGTTGCATCGACTCAAAAAAGTTTTCCTTAGACACATGCCAGGCTACTCCGACAGAAGGAAAAAAGCCGTACCGATATTCTTCCGAGAATCGCTCTGAACCGTTGTAACCGAAGTTGGCCTCTACATGATATTTACCTAAGTAACCATAGGTAAATTTACCCGCTACACCGAGGTTTCGATGTGGCAGAGACAATTGAAGGCTACCTGTATTGCCGGCAAGCTCGCTGTTCATGGTACCTACCAACAAACCGGTAACCGAATGCTCTCCGAATTTACGTTGGTAATTGGCTATGCCCTGTAAAAAAAATATAGAAGTTACATCTTTTCTACCTAGGTTAACATCATATTCTAGGGTTTCTCTACCTGTATCTTGATTATGCAGCGTATACAGATTATTGCCATTATTATCTGCTCCGCTATATTCATATGTGAATGGAACGTAAGATCTGCCTATCTGATAATAGGCATAACGTTTGGTTGTTACACGTCCTGTAAAAGATAATCCCTCGGTAACGACGTCTAATTTTTGGTTCAGCTCAAGTTGGGCCTGCATCCTAGATTGAGAATATTCACGGTACCCCTTGACCATCTCTGCATAGGGATTCAAAAATCGACCTTCGTCGGCATTGCCAAACATGATGTGATTCAGATACTTGTAGTTTTCTCCCGGCTCGTAATAAGGCTGGAATCGTGTCGGTACGGCTCGCATAATATCACGGTATGCCTTCGTAGCGCTCTGCAAGGGACCAATATAGTCATCAAAGGTACCGCTCAAACGGACAATCAATTGGGTCTTTTCCGTTAGATTGATATTAACATTACTCAATAGTGAATACGTTTTGAGATTCACATTACTATTAAAGTTGGACACCTGAGGCACTTTTAAAATACCATTGTCTTGATTGAACGCCCCAGAAACATAATATTGCGCAATGCTCCCACCTCCCCTAACGCTTAAATTCGCCCGTTGGTTCATCGCATAGTTGTTCAGCAGTTCCTTTTGCCAATCCACAGCTGGATATTCCAAGGAACCTCCGGGCGGTGTAAATTCTATTTGTCGTTGGCTATAGTCACCCCTTGTCAAAGGGTCTCTACCCACTGTTGCCTCATTAGCCAGTTTCATATAGGTGATCGGATCGACCATCTCTACATTACGTGTAGCTGTGGAAAGCGAATTTTCGAGACGAAAAGATACACTGAGGGTTTCCCGGCGGCCTACTTTGGTCGTGATCAATATGACGCCGTTTGCACCGCGGGCACCGTATAGCGCGGCAGCAGAAGCATCCTTTAAAATGGAAAAACTCTCGATATCATCCACCTGCATCCGCGCTAAGTCAGTAGTCGTGGACTCGACGTTGTCAATCAAAATAAGCGGATCTACTTTGTATCCGAATGTCGTAACACCTCGAATAAAAAAATCAGCATTATCTGCACCCGGTTCCCCCGATCGCTGAAAACCGATGACCCCTGCCACCCTACCGGCAAGAGCCGTGGTAAGGTTACTGGAAGGAATTTTTAGATCTGAAGGGTTGACCGTGGTAATCGCACCAACGACATCCTCCTTTCTTGCCCGTTGGCCGAAGGCCGTGACCACAGTTTCTCCGATCAGGTTGGATGCTTCGGCAAGTCGGACATCGATCTTGGTTTGGCCGGCCACCGTGATCTGCTGTTGGGTGAATCCCACCATACTAAAAGTCAAAACCGCATCTTTGACAAATTCATTAGGTATCGCCAAAACATATCGACCATTTTGGTCTGTTGTGGTTTCAATCCCGGGACGAAGCCGTATGGTAACCCCCGGCAGTGGAGCCCCTAGCGTGTCGGTAATTTGTCCGGTAACTTCTAAGGGATCTTGCAATGCAATCGATATACCGCTAACATCTTTCTCCCTCGCCATTGACGTGGAGTGAAAACTGAGAACTAACCCAAGCAGCAATAAAAAAAGCCATTTTTTCATAAGCTAGATTTTAAATTAATAAATATGGTTGTCAATATTATCCCTTAAAAGACAGAGATTTACATTTGGTTAGACAAGTATAAGAAATAATTTCTGACTTATGCATGATATTGTATTTTTTTTAAAAAAAACGCAAAAAAAAATATTAAATCTCCATAAATCAAGCTATAAAAATGCTCCATTGCATGTATAAGCATCTTTGTGCAACTAGTTTTATTAAAATCGAAATAACAAGCAGGACTATTCTCTGCCCTTACTTGTCTGAAAAATAATTATAAAATTGCCGCGACACATCCGCTAATGTCTTCTTCACGATGTTATCTTTCACATTTTCAGAGAGCAGCACGAGCACATACGCCCGTCCATTAGGCAGGTACACGATTCCCGAGTCGTGAAATATTCCATCTATCGACCCCGTTTTGTGTGCCACTTGAACCTCTTCAGGCAACTGTGCCGGAATAACACTATTGAATTTCTGTTCCTTTAGGATTTCGATCATTCCTTTACTTGCGGGCTCATCGATCATCGTACCTTTGGCAATCCGATCGAAAATAAGCATCAGATCGTACGCAGTAACCTGATTATTCATTCCTTTCTGGAAGGCCTTAGTATCTTCGACGCCGCGCAATACCTGAATGTCATTCGCTCCAATGCTTTTCATCGTCTTCATCACATTCTTAGCACCAACCTGATCTATGACAATATTAGTCGCAAGATTGCTACTCTCCGTAATCATACGGAAAATAAGATCCTGCCGGGTTATTTTTGTACCTACCCGCGCATATAGGTCGCCCTCACTATCGGTATTGACCGGCAAAGAAAACTTGCTTTTGTCGACAATACTCTTGAAGTTGTTATACACCGTAATCGAATCTGACAATGAAAATTTCCCTTCAGCGGCTTGTTTAAAAGCTTCTACCATGACAGGCGTTTTCATCGTACTTGCTGCATGAAACATTTCCTGTGCATTGAATAACAGCTGCTCTCCGGTCTGCAAATCCATAAATGCGTAGGCAAATCGGCCTTCCGGTTGTTTTGCCAATATTTTCTGAATCCGCGATTTCAGATCGGCCGTGTCCAGAATGGCACGCGTATCAGGAGTTAGTGATACCCTTCCCAACGTACCTCGACCGCCAGATCGCTCCCCAACAAAACGTCCTTCGCGAATGGACTTGTCGGCATTCAGTACAAACGTCAGGAAAGGCCCCTCTCCACGATCCGGATTGTCGTATACCAATCGGAACATATCCCCATGGAAGTATTGTAACTTACCGCAATACTGGGGCGATTTGGCAAAATCGAGCCGCAGTGCCGAGTCGCCCGCGAGGCTCACGACTACACGTCCGAAGATGTCATCACGATACACGCCGGCATAGTCTTTCAAAGGCAGCGAACGCTTGAGCATCGGATCCGGCAGCACCGGCTTGACGTTACGTCGTGTCGAATCTTCCTGCCCTTCTGAACGATCAAGTTGTTTTTTGTAACCGGCTATCCAGTCAAAGGATTCGGCCCCTAGGTAGTAATCGAGCACCTGGTTGATGATCGCCCAATACGCCCCCGAAGAAAGCTGATTCGTCAATACCACCACACCGAGCCGCTTTTCGGGCACCATCGCGATCTGCGACACAAAACCGGTGAGTAACCCGCCGTGGCCTACCACTTGCTCGCCACGGTAATCATACGTACGGAACCCCAGCGCATATCCATAAAAATGCTTTTGATTGGGCCTTAGCCATTCCGGTTCTTTACTGATGGGCATGGTACGCACAATTTTCCAAAGCTCGCGGGTAGCGGTAGGCTTGAAAATCCGACCATTATTGGGTGTACGTCCTGAATCCAGCTGTGTAATCAACCAATTGGACATATCGACAGCAGAAGATGCAATGCCGCCAGCCGGATTGCCATTGTCACCGATATTACTATCAAAGTAGTTCTCAACGACACGCAGCTTCCCGTTGCGCTGCGTATGCGCATAGGCTATATTGGGTTGTTTCTTCAACGTCGAATATCGGTTAATACTATTGTGCATGCCAACCTTATCGAAAATTCGGACCTTAACAAAATCTTCCCAAGACATACCAGAGGCAGCCTCAACCAATTCGCCTGCTGCCACGTATAAAATATTGTCATACGCATATACTGATCGGAAATCATGAGCCAACGGTACATCTTTGAGCTTCTCCAACAATTCTCTGCGACTGAAGGTAGAAGGCGGGAATAGGAGAAAATCATTTGTATAAGCAGGTAGTCCACTGTGATGCACCAACAAATCCCGCACCGTTAAATGTGTCGTTACATAATTATCCGAAAATTTGAGATAAGGAAGGTATTTCGTGACCGGATCCTCCCAACCGAGCATGCCTTCTTCCACGAGCATAGCCAATGCTGTCGCCGTGAATGCCTTACTATTAGAGGCGATCGTAAATAAGGTATTTTCATCAACCGGATCCGGACTGTCCATCCGCTTTACGCCATATCCCTTGGTCATCAACACCTTACCATCCTTTACAATACCTACACCAACTCCTGGTACATTAAACTGCTCTAGCACTCGATTGATATAGTTGTCTAAATCCGGAGGAAGATCCGAGCCTTGTGCCATCGCAAAACTTACCGAAATACTACAAAAAAGCAGCATTAAACTTTTTCTTAGCTTACTGGTATTCATAATTTAGTATCTATTAGGGTTTTAAATATTTTTGAAGAAAATCGGCTATCGCTTGATCCACTAACACCTGATTTTTGTACAACATCCAATGGTGTGTATCATCAGGTACAACAATGGCTTCAAAGGGTTTTCCTTTTTGCTCGAACCGTCTAATGAGATCTGTTGTTTGCCCGAAATCGACATTGGCATCATCATCTCCATGGATGAATAACACGGGAGACTTCCAGCTATCGACGTAGGATATCGGTGAAGATGTTACGGCTAGTTCAATCGCTTTTGCCACATCGGGAGCGGGTTCTGCACTGGATGAGGAGGTACGACCGATGTAATTATGCACACCATGGATATCTACACCCGCTGCAAACAGATCCGAATCTTTACCCAAAGCTAGCGCCGTGAGGAACCCGCCGTAAGAACCGCCATACACCCCTATCCGCTTATGGTCAACTTGAGGTAAGGCCGCCAGCCACTCGCCAGCTGCTTTGATATCCTGATATTCGGAGGCTCCATATCTTCCCGCAAATGGGGGCCTATGAAAATCAAATCCATAGCCTATCCCTAAGCGGTAGTTTACCGAAAGGACGATAAAGCCGCGACTGGCTAAATATTGATTCAATGCATAGGTATTGGAATAATAATCGCCATAATGCCAACCTAGCAGCATCTGCCGTTGGGGACCACCATGGATAAACACGACCGCAGGCTTCTTGCTACTCCCTCCTTTCGGCTCGAACAGCTGCGCGTAAACCGTCACACCATCCTCGGCTTTAAACTCGACACGTTTTGGCACCACCAAAGGGGCGTTTGCTAAAGAGGCTGGAATCAAGTGTTCGCCGAGCAGTCGTATATCTCCTTTGGAATTAGGCCAGGGAAGTACTGCGGGTAGAGATGGACGCGTGGCCGTAGCACTAAGAAATATCAGATGCTTTCCGTCCCCCGTAGTGGTTGGATACGTTTCTATACCAGTTCCCGGGGTGACGACCTGCATATTAGCTTTATCTACTGCTGTACGAATGAGGTGCCTACGGTCAATATCGTCGGCATCCGGCCCTGTATTTGCACTTGCCAAAAGCCAACTCCCGTCGGTCGAGGGCTTAACATGTTCCACCATGAAATTACCGGGTGTTAGTAGCATAGCTTCGCCTCCGCCTTCTGGGATCGAATACAGGTGTTGCCAGCCATCATGATACGACAGAAAAGTGATCCGTCCTTTGCTTGACCAAAACAGGTTGCCACCTGGCGCAGAACCTTCCGGCGTTTTCGGAGAACTCCACAGCTGCTTGAGATGCCCATCGGCTACATTTGCCTTCCAAATGGACCAGGGACTGATCGTCGGAGCCAAGATCGAATCGGGTGCTCCGCCACCTGCCTCTCTTTTAATAAAAACAATTTCCTTCCCATCTGGCGACCATTTTGGCGATCCATAACGGGCAAAAGTTGGGGAGATCCACTGGATAGGTGTTTTCTTATCACGATACACACCAAGTAATGAATGACCACCACGCGAGGAGATAAACGCCAAGCTCTTCCCATCTGGCGACCAATCCAGAGAACCAATGGATCCACGTGCATAGAACAGCTGTTCGGCTTTGCCCGATCCATCGATCGGACATACCCACACCTGCCCTTGGCGTGAAAACGACACCCGCTTACCATCAGGCAAAATTTCGGGGTTGTCTGCATCTACGAGCAGCCTTGGTTCACCGCCCTCGAAGGGCATGCTCCATATCTGAACTTTCGTAGCAACCGGCAGGGAGGCTGGATTACGCGGCGTACTCGAATTGGAGCCGCCATGGTCGCCTCCTTTAACAAAGACCACCCACTGCCCGTCGGGGGAAAGCTGTAGACTCGTGATTTCATCGCCCAGATCCTCATCATAAGCCGTTCGTTTACGGAGTTCGAATTGGGGCCCTTCGGCCACATAAATGTTGCGGCGCCCTTGTTCGTTAATAGCCACCGCTATGCGGTTGCCTGTAGCTGCAGATACCAATTCGGAAGGGAATGGATACGAGGTAAATTGTTCCATGGTAAGCTCCTGAGCCCAAATGAGGCTATTTGTGCAAATCCAAAGAAGGAGTAAAATCAAATATTTCATAAGTTATATTGTTAATTAATTATTCTGCCTTACCCGGGCGGTATTCTTTAAGAAGCTGTTGCTTGACGGCTTCCTCCGTAAACGCCACCGGCTTCAATTTGTCATTAGCGAACAACTCCAGCTGATCGTTATAATGAGGGGAATCCGTTTGGTTACTTTGTCCGTAAGCCAACACCGAATATGCACGGGGCGTATCACCGAATTCAATGGCTAGTATCCAGCAGTCACCTCCGCTCACTTGACGTTTCTGTTTGTGCTCTTGATGTGTTTCGAAGTTCAATACCCTGAAATTACCCATATCGCCGGAACCGCCGCCTACAGGATATTCCTTGGATCCCATACGCGCCCGATGAACATCCCCCCAACGAACGTCCCACGATCCAAATTGCCTTTTACAGCTGTCTACCGCCCATTCGAATGCATCAACAGCACGGGATGGACTGGCCAGTCCATTGGGTGTAGTGGTAGGGCGCTCTGGAGACCAAGGCTCGGCAAACAACGAATCTGCTTCGGCAGAATATCCGGCTGAGACAGGTGTTGAGGGTACCGTGTTTCCACCGTTTGAGAGCCTTAAATAACGGTGCCACCAAATCTCGAACAACAGACCTCCACGGCTATCCGCTGCTGATGTATTATCCCATCCATCCAAAAGGTCTATTGCTTTGGCTACTTCCCCTGTGGCTCCGACTCGCTTTACTGCAGCGACCAAATCGTCCTTTACCCGATCAGCAAGCAACATACGCTTGCTATGTTTCTGCCGGATAACATCCTCCAACGAAAACTTACGCTCGTTGGCAATTAATTCAAGCGAATGCTGACTTCGTAAACGCAGCTTCGGTTCAGGGAAATTAACCGGAAAGTCCGCCGGATCAAATATGGCATTCAGATTGGTATAGTGGAAGGGATCATTTTCGTTACGAAGATATCCGCCTTCAGGATTGGTCAATTGAGGTAGCTCATCCCACGGAACCAATGTTTTCCAGATCTGATCGGTACGTGTTGCCAAAACGGCTACCGTATCTCCACCTGACGGATGAGGTAAATGTGGTACCATGGCATTCCATACGTAAAAAATATTACCTTTCGCATCTGCGTAGGTAAAGTTAGAAGTTGTCTTGGCGTGTAATCGCATTGCTTCCTTCCACTCGTCGAGATTACGGGCCATCATCATCCGTAAAAACTGCTCGCTGGTTCGGTATTCACCATCTCCGGCAGCTCGGATGATATAGATATGGCGTTCGTCACGATGGATGACAGGACCAAAAGGCGTGGAAACAAATTCCCGCTTCGCCTTCCCGACAGCATCTCCATCCTTGTACGCAACAGTTACTTCCTTCTTTTCAAGTGGATGTGCTATACCGTCTAGCAGGAAATGATCTGGACGGCCAGAAACGATTTCCAATGCATAAATTTCATCAATATCCGGATAATTGTTGGTCGTAGACCACCCTAAGTGTTCGTTGAATCCGCCGATAATACCGATGGGACTACCGATGCGAAAATCACCGTAAAAATTGAGCTTCCCCGGTACAACCATATGTGCTTCGTAATAACCGGCACCCCAGGATAAATGTGGATTACGAAGTAAAATAGCCTTTCCGGAGGTGGTGCGGCTTGGTGCCAGTGCCCAAGCATTGGAGCCATCATCGGGATGACTTTTTTCATCTCCTATCGGCAACCGGGCCCAAACGGCGTAATTTGTTTCGCTTTCCAACGTATGCCGCTGTTTCTGCCGTTCGATAAAACGCTTGACAGCTGCGTTACTGTGTCCCCCTATCCCCTTGGCGTGCACATCAGTTCCCGAGAAATTGGGTTTCATCCAGGTAGGGAATTCTTTCGGATGTAGCGTTATGTAACGATTTACGCCCTCGGCAAACCCTTCCAACATATCGCGTGTATCGACGTGTAACAACATAAACGTTTCGGAAGCACGTGCATGTCTCTGAAGTGCGGCTGCATCCTCGTCAATTTGCATTTCTGGGTTGCGAGCGGTATGGTAACGCCCCCACTCGCCCCGTGCTTGCACTAAACCATCAACCACCTGCGTTCCGTAATCTTCTAATTGAAGGTAGCCCATTGCATAACCCGCTGCTCGCAGGTTATCCGCATAAATGTGTGGTATACCAAATGCTGTACGCCGGATGATAACCTGATCCGACAACGATTGAGCAGAAACAATAGATGGAATGCTGAGAAAAAATAACCACAACATAGATATTCCTATTACGAGCCTATATTTCATATCGGTATTTTTTATATTATTTAATGGTTTTTGCATTTTGGGATGCATTAGGTCGGTGCAAAGCATTAATTAATTTAAATGTTTCAGGGATAGCATCTTCCATACGATGTACAACTTCGTTAGGGATATTGGCATGACTGAATGGTACTACTTTCACATATTCCTGGATGTCGCCGGCATTCCGTCCATATTTATAATCGTACGTAAAACGTCCCAGACTATCTATTTTTACGGCTGGATTATCGGGGTTAGGCACACTGATAAAAAATTCACTTCCCTTTAAGTTGCCCGACGGGTTGAACAAACGCTTATCTTTCAAATAGGCATGAAGCTCATGGGATACGTTTTCGGCAGGATCAATCAGAACGACGTTTTTTTCCATTAAGGGTCGGTAGATATACTTACCATCTCGTTGGTAACTATAAAGCTCAGCGAGAACTTTATGGATTTCGTCGGTGAGATAGGGATAGTGTGTGCAGCCTAACAGCAAGGCCTTTAGCGGTCTTGCACGAGGTTGGTTCCGTAATTGTTCCATCAGGGACACTAAATGGTAACGTATATAGTTTTCGGTAGAATTCAGCTGAAGAATATTGCAGTCCATAGCTGATTCCTCCTCATCACACAACATATCACCATTACGAAAATCGAACGCATAAGCATCCATCAACGCTTTGTCAATGGCATAGTCGGAATGATTTAAGCCCGGCCCACGGTAATTTGAGCGGGGTGATGTGGATTGGTGGTTGATAAAATCGGGTTCTTCATCTACGGCTTCGGCCACGCCATGCCCCCCTTGGTTATAGACCTGAATATCGCCGGAGTAGCCCCGCTCATTCTTAATGCGCAGAATCGTACGCTCGTATCCCTTAGAAGCGATGGTGCCTACGGTAGCAAAGACACCAATAGAACCATCCTCCGTTGGATCGAATACATCCAAGGCTCCTCTGGCTCCTGCATCGATGACCCCAATAACCGGTATATTTATTCCAGCTTTCTGTAGAAAGGCTTCGATGCTCTCCTTTCCATAGGCAGTAGCCGTATTGCAGGCAATAACCAGCGCTTTGATTTGTTGTTTCTTACCCAAAGAGGACTTAGCTTTTGCATCAGGATAATACCGATCCGACAGTAAAAACTGTACATCCTTTAAGATGTGCTCGATCAGCAGATCGGTTTTATGCTCGCTGTGGTAATTTCCGTAAGGCATATTGGCTTGGTCGGCTAAATAAATAAATCGCTCCTTTCCAAAATCGACCTGACCATCACTGCCTTTTGTTTGATCACCATTACCATAAGCATCAAATCGTACAATGGCATCTAACACAGTCAGTCCGCCGGTCCCTGAATCAAACACACCGATGGGCAGTTGTGCGTCATCAGTCCGATATTGGGCAAAATTCACATAATAGAAACTCGATGTGTCCGCTAAAATTGCCTGCTCAATGGGTGTAAATTTGTCTTCATCTTTCCGGACTGTATTTGAACAGCTTTGAATACCAACCATCATACCGATAACGGTCAATAATGCAATCTGTTTAATCAATAATGTTAAACTCATAATTATAGGATCCTTTGTTTATTCACCAGCTATCGTTTACCGAAGGTTGGCCAAGTTTAAAATTCATGTATATCAATAACCAGCTGCACTATCATCACCTCGCTTATCAGCTACGGCTTCAACTCCCGATTCGGTTAGTCGGATGACCTCTGTTCGTCCAATGGGGCCTCGCTCTACAAATCGATACCCTATCTGCTCTAATGATGCACGTACAGTGGGGGAGAAATCTCGCTCGATATAGATCACGTCGGGCTGCCATTGATGGTGGAACTTGGGATTATTCACCGCATCTTCCACGCTCAATTCGAAATCCAGAAGATTAACCAGCGTCTGGAATACGGATGTGATAATGGTAGACCCTCCAGGTGTGCCCAGTACCAGATAGGGCTTATTATCTTTGGATACGATGGTGGGGGTCATCGAGCTGAGCATCCGCTTACCTGGCGCAATGGCATTGGATGCCGTTCCGAGTAACCCGAATTTATTGGGAGTACCTGGCTTTGCACTGAAATCATCCATTTCATTATTCAGAATGAATCCTGCCCCCCCAACGATTACCCGGCTACCGTAGGCACCGTTTAATGTTGTTGTTACCGCTACAGCGTTACCCTCTTCATCCACAACAGAAAGATGGGTGGTTTCTTCGTGTTCTAATATCAAGCCTGACTTTACTTCCGTACTGGGCGTCGGTCCCGCTGCATCATAATCGCTCATACGTTGTTTCAGATAAGCTTTATCGACTAGCTCGTTTACCGGCACTTTTACGAAGTCGGGATCACCCATATACTCCGTACGGTCGGCATAGGCCCGTCGTTCAATTTCTGTCATCAATTGCACAGCTTTGGGCGAACCGTAGCCATAGTTTTCGATGGGATAATTCTCGAGCATACCCATCATTTGTTGCATCATGACACCTCCACTTGAAGGCAATGCCATCGTGATAATACGGTATCCTTTGTAATCGAATAGGATAGGCTCACGCTTTACCGCTTGGTAACCCTTCATATCCGCGTGACTGATAATGCCACCTCCCCGTTTCATCTCTGCGACCAGGAGGTCAGCTGTTTCTCCTTCGTAAAAACCGGAAGCACCTTGGTCGCGCATCCGCTCCAAGGTATGCGCGAGGTCAGCTTGTATCAATGTGTCACCTGCTCGCCATTCTTGGGCTTTCACAAATGCGGGTGCGACAGTATTGTATTTTTCGAAATCTGATTTCGTCCGGTTCAGACCTCTGGCTTCCCGCTCGGTGATAGCGAATCCTTTTGCCGCCAAATCAATAGCTGGCTGGATCAATTCTTCCATCGGCAACCGGCCGTAATCTCCATGAGAAGCAAATAACCCCGCTACAGTACCTGGTACTCCTGATGCCAAGTGACCATCGCGACTCAAGGTACTGTCCGCATCTCCTGATTCATTTAAGTACATATCTCGCGAAGCAATACCAGGCGCTCGTTCGCGGTAATCATAAGTAGCTATATCACCCTCGTGTGTCTGCAATACCATAAAACCACCTCCGCCAAGATTTCCCGCATTGGGATATACCACGGCCAACGCAAGCTGAGTGGCTATGGCCGCATCCACTGCGTTCCCTCCTTTCTTTAAGACCAGAGCCCCGACCTCACTAGCCAATGGGTGGGCACTAACCACAGCAGCTTTCTGACGTTCGACTTTTTTAACGATTTCATAATCGTATGCATCAATATGATGTTTACTTTGTGGGGAGCACCCAATAAAAAGGCAGCCTATATATAAGCTTATCCAAGTTATTTTCATTTTATTCTGAAGATTTTTATTTGTAAAACTTTTCTGGTTAATGATTGGGTATATTCTCTGACGCTTACGGCTATCCTATTGCTAATACCCGCAGACATCCCCCATTTCGATCGAAATTGACACATGGTAAATTGCTCAACCGTGAACTGCTGGGCATGTAGTAGGCTGCTGGTACAATGACATAGCGCGAGTAAAGTAATATATTTCATAAGCTATGATTATCATTAATAAATATGGTTGCACTAATTATCCCGTTAAACGACAGAGATTTACATTTGGCTTATACAAGTATAGTGATTAATTCACAATTATGCATTATTTTGTATAATTTTTTATAAAAATGCATAAAAACGTGAAAAAAATCAGATAAACACCTTTAAAATATGCTTAATTGCGCTAATTAGCGCAATTATACCACAGAGCATACAACAAAATGAAATAAAACGCAAATACCCCATACCACAGCATAATCTCGTGACCGGCTCTCGAAGCCGAAGGCCATAAGATGTTATGATTTAGTTACGAAAGGGGGCGGCATTAACGTATTCCAAACCGCTATATCTTAAGTAGGAGATGGATAAGTAACTTGCGAAGAAAAATATGATTCCGCTCTGGTCGTGTTAAAAAACAGCCAATACGACCAACCAATGATCAAAGGTAGCCTTACATGAATAAAAAGTGTACAAAAATGAGCAGATATTACGCTGCATTATAACGAGTGTAAAGCACATTTGTGCATACTTTTATACTCCTAAAAATAAACGCTCGATAAATGAACACGGATATGATATTGTGAATGGATTGTACGCGTCTTAGAGATCAGTACGAAGCGATGTCTGCTATTACTTCCGGCATCACTGTTTAAGCAAAAACGTAGTTGTAAACCTAATGCATTACTAAATGAAAACAAAAAACATACTTAACAAAGCGCGATTCATTTTAATCCTGCTTCCCTGCTTATTGATGACACCATGGACCTTTGCACAGACAACTGTTCAGAAAGGAAACATCAAAGACAAATCGGGGGCACCTATTGTAGGTACAAATATAAAAATAAAAGGAACGACAAACGAAACACTTACCGATAGTAACGGTGATTTTACATTGTCAGGAATATCAGCGCAAAGCACTTTGGTAATCAGCTACACAGGTTATATTACGCAAGAGGTTCCTTCCCACGCAGATACGAACTTATCAATCACCTTGCTGGAAGATGATGTAGCGCTAGATGAAGTCGTCGTTATCGGATATCAAACAGTAAGACGTCGCGATCTGACCGGTTCAGTGGCCTCTGTTGGCGGAAAAGAACTGGCTACCGCTCCGGTAATAAACGTAGCCCAAGCTTTACAGGGTAAGCTTCCCGGCGTTAATGTTACATCCCAGGATGGTCGTCCCAACGGAAACGTATCCATCCGCATCCGGGGTGGCGGTTCCATTTCCCAAAGTAACGAGCCCTTAGTTTTGATTGACGGAATTCCCGGCAAAATCGCAGATGTACCAAGCGATATGGTGGAAAGCGTAGACGTACTAAAAGACGCTTCATCTACTGCGATATACGGCGCTCGTGGCGCAAATGGGGTAGTTCTGATAACAACCAAAAGGGCTAAAGCAGGAAAGAGCTCTATTACATACAGCGGTTTTGGCAAGTTCAATGCACCCACAGGATACATGGAAGCATTGAATCCGTATGACTATTTGGCTTTTAAATGGGCCATGCTCGATGCGTATCAAGATGTTGATTATGTTACGCCGTTTAAAGAACTATTTGCTATTGGCGACAAAAGTACGTTCACGAAAGACGATGTGACCTACAGCAACCCTTTGGGGATCAATGCATACCGAAATGTACAACCGTACAATTTGCAAAAAGAACTATACAACAGCTCCTTCTCCCATAATCACGATCTATCCATTGCGGGGGGCACCGATATGACCAAAATTTTGGTCGCGGCCAGTTATATGGATGAGGACGGGATGAAATTGATGTCCAATGCCAAGCGTGCTTCCGCGTTTGTTAAGATTGACCAGAAGATCAGCAAGAACCTAAAATTTAATCTAGACCTGCGTTATACAGACCGTAGAACACAAGGTAATGAGGGAACAACCAGTGGTGCGGGATCTATCCTATCTTCAGCTTACCGATTCCGTCCTATTGCAGTCGGTGACATGTTGGGCGACAAGAGTATCTTTTCACACGCTACACTGGGTGAGGAAGCATCGGTGATGAACGACGTTACCAACCCGGTGAACAGAACTAAAGACATCGATAATGTGGCTACAGAACAGAATTTCTTAGGGACCGCGGGAGCGAGGTGGAATATCTTGAAGAATTTGAGTTATTTCAGTGAATTGACCTTGTCGCGCACGTACAACAAAGACAGGAATTGGTCTGGTGCTACAACAGATCCCAATTTTTTCGTCTCGACCGGAACAATGGAAACGATAGACCGCGTTATTTTTGCGGGTAATGCGGATTCCAGATTTAACGACAGATGGAATCTACGTTGGACCAATACATTGAATTTCGACATTTTACAAAACGACACGCATCGATTGAATGTCCTAGGGGGGCAAGAAGTAACAACAAGTGGCGGTAGCGATATGCGTATCAATGCCCTACGCTTCCCCTCCAATTTTACGAAAGAAAACGCCTTTGCGATGATGAACCAATTTGACAGCAGCGTCGCAACCAACATGACCGTATCTACTGCGGCAGTCACTCCGGCACGTATTCTTTCATACTTTGGCCGAGCAAACTATTCGCTCCTAGATCGCTATCTCCTTACCGCGACTATGCGTGCTGACGGCTCATCCAGGTTTTCTCCAGACCAACAATGGGGATATTTTCCCGCTGTTGCGGCGGCTTGGCGTGTTTCCAATGAGTCTTTCTTGAAAAGCCAAAGTTGGATTACCGATTTGAAACTGCGCGCCTCATACGGAGAAGTCGGAAACGATGCAATCGATCCGAATCAATGGAACCAACTGTGGGTAGCTGAAACCGATCCGCGAAGCCAAGGTATATTGAATAACCTACTTCAACCGGCTTACGACCTAGCCTCGGCACAGTTTGCAAATCGTAACCTGAAGTGGGAGACGACCGTTACACGGAACGTTGGTCTTGATTTTACATTACTGAACAGCCGACTGTCTGGTACGATAGAGGTATACAGTAACAACACGAAAGATCTTTTAATGTTAACCGATATTCCGTCTATCACAGGCTTCAATACCAGTTATGCAAATGTCGGACAGACAAGCAATAAGGGGATAGAGATTTCGCTCTCGGGCACAATTTTTTCCAATGATGATTGGAACATCAGTGCAGGAGGTAATTTTAACAGAAACAATCCGAATGTAGACTTTCTGGCAGAAGGTGTGCAAAGTGCCTACGGCACGCAATTCTTACAGTCCAACCTTCCCAACAATGACTACCTGTTAGAGGAAGGGAAACCAGTAGGTATTGTCATGGGCTACAAAACGGTAGGTAGGGGTTTTTACGAAACAAGCGACTTTACATACGATGCGGCTACTGGCGGCTACACACTCAACGCAGGTGTTCCGGATCTTTCACCGCAATTCGTACCGCACCATAAAGGTGTCGTGCCTGCTGGCCAACAAGCTTATCCTGGCATGCCCAAGTTCGAGGACATCGATGGCAATGGGATCATCGATACCAAAGATTTTGTAGAGATTGGTAATATGACACCGAAGCATACAGGCGGTTTCAACCTAACGGTAAGTTACAAGCGCATCGACTTTGCTGCCTACTTCAACTGGAGCTACGGTAATCAGGTCTATAATGCGAATAAGCTAGCCTCGCTATACAATGGTAATAAAGGTGGTGGCCTATACAGCAATAAGTTGGATATCGTTAACGATGGATACAAAGTCTACGATATAGATGCGAGTAGTAACCTGGTAAGGATCACAGATCCTACTGCATTGGACGCGCTCAACCAAAATGCTACGCTACCGCTGACCTATATGCATCAGGGCTATGTTAGTGATATCGGTATCGAGGATGGATCTTTCTTACGTCTCAATACACTGACGCTGGGATACAATGTGCCTAGCCAATGGCTAAGCAAAGTTGGTATGAGCTCCCTGCGGATTTATGGAACGGTGTTCAATGTGGCGACGATAACAGGCTATACCGGAATTGATCCGGAGGTCAATGCGAACCCTAACATCAATAACGCACGCTATCCGACTCCCGGCTTTGACTGGGGAGCGTACCCGCGCCCTCGTCAATACACATTTGGATTAAATGCCTCTTTTTAAACAACACCATTGAATAGACCATTTTAAAGCAAAAGAACGATGAAAAAATTACCTATATACATATGCATAGCACTAACAGTATCCATGTTTACGCAGTGCAAAGATTACTTGGACGTTACCAACCCGGGAGAGAGTGACGACGAATTTGTGACGTCGAGTCCAGAGGAGACCTATAAAACCTTGTCTTGGGGCTATGGCGAGTACCGTACGAATGTAGCGGCCGGCGGAAACTACAATTTTCAGGACCCATTGGGTTCCGATGCGGAGTACATGAGCGAATACCCGACCGCAAATAACGTAATTGCACGCCTACAACCCGAAGCCACGGCAATAGGCAGTCTGGCCACACAATACAACAGTTTAAATATTATTTTGGCCCGCGCCGCCCGTGTCGCGGATGCTTTGGAGAAGAAAGGGGTACATCAAGCCGCTGAACCTAACGTATGGACACAACTGTATGGAGAAGCCAAAGCTATGCGGGCACTCTGCGGATGGGAACTCGTACGCCACTTCGGCGATGTTCCCTTTGGTTACGAAAACCAATACGTGCAAGATTACGAGCTGACCTCGCGATTCGCCATTATGGACCAGCTGATTGAAGGACTAAAGGCAGTAGAGGCCGGCATGTACGATTTAGGCCAAAGTGGCATAACGGTTGAGCGTTTGAATCGCTCTTATGTGCACGCGCTGATCGGCGAAATCGCGTTGCACGCCGGCGGCTGGCAAACCATCCGTACCGATATGCAGGGCTTATATGGTGATGTACAGTTTGATATCAAAGGTACGGACGACGGGACCTGTGTATATGCCCGTCGCAAAGATTATTTAAACTATATCCGCATAGCAGAGGAGCATCTGACCTTGGCAACTACCACGCGCAAGGGAACGGCTAATTTGATCACGACCGATACGAGAGCCGTTAACAACCCGTTTCAGTTAATTTGGCAGCATATAAACTCTAGACGTTCTAGTCCAGAATCTCTCTTCGAAATCGCCTGTGCGCCAGGACAAAGTTCAGAGCATCCTTATTCCCAAGGACGTCCCGGATCAAATAATGGAGCCGTTGCTGTACTGAATACATTTGCGGCTATCCGAATGATTCCATCTTTCTTTTACAATGGGTACGAAGCCGGCGATAAACGTCGCGATGTAAGTATGGTCGTCACCGGGAGCGATGCGGCGACAGGACGTGAAGCATTGATGCCACTCGGTGCAGGTACCCGTATCGGCGGTGGTGGACCAGCGATCAATAAGTGGGATCAGAACCGGGGCGACAATCCATTAATCCCCAATAATGGCAACCGTGCATCCGGTATGAATTACACCATCATGCGTATGGCAGATGCCATACTGATGCTCGCAGAAGCCAAAGCCATCCTCGGCACAGACAATACAGGCGCAGTCAATTTGGTCAACCAAATCCGCAACAGAGCATTCGGCAATAGCGACCACAATATCCCTTCGCTATCCGGCGAGGCACTATTGGATGCCATCTATGCGGAACGCAAATTGGAACTCTTGGGTGAAGGTGATGTACGTTGGGATATGATACGCTCGGGTAAATTTAACGAGCGAGCGATCAAAGTACGTCAAGAAATGAGCGATATGATGGCGGGATTGGAAAGTGACGGTTATTACACCTTCGAAAGTGGACGGACCATCTCAAACTACATCTGGACTAAGCCTGTTCAACTAAATCCGGGGAGCGCTGTTGCCGTGGTCACACAAGAAAGTACGGATCCCAACAATCCGGTCCTTTATCCCGGTTGGCGTGGCATATTTAACTGGAATGCAGCTGCTCACGCAAATACAACAGCTAAAAACCTAGCCATCAAAGGATTGTACACTTACATCAATCCTAACGGCACCGAAGCTGCTGCTTTGGTAGCGGATGGATACGCGAGAGTGAACTGGGGCATTACGATGTCTACCGGTACAAACCCGGCGATGTACAACGCTGCGATTCTGGATGGCGTGGTGAGCCGCGAGACCAAGGCGCCTCGTTATTTTCATCCCATCCCACTTACAGTGATAGACCAGTCGAAAGGCAAAGTAACGAATGGTTATGGACTGCCCAATAGTTAATTGATGTAAAAGAAAAGCTCTCGCAGGTAGATATGCGAGGGCGCTTCTTTGGATCGATCCTACTCGGAAGGATATAGTTACCGATATGGGGACTATCCATCTTACCGATGCTTTCTACAAAAAGCAGGATTTTTATTTTATGTTTGTGTGTAGTAAGCCCATGTCCATGAAAAAACAAGTTGCCCTCGTTATACTATTGTTTCTGGTTAATGGTTTGTTCGGGCAGAGCAAAGGCTCCTTTACGCTCAAACATTACGGCATGAATGAGGGACTGTCTTACTCCCGAACGAAAAATATCGTTCAAGATAAAAAAGGACGTATGTGGATCGGTACATGGAATGGAATCGACAGATTCGATGGCTATACATTTCGTAATTTTAAATCCTACCCTACAGATAAGGTAAAACTCAACAACAACCGTATCGAAGGACTTCAGGTAAATTCCGTTGGCAACTTATGGGTACATACCTACGGTGGGCAAGTTTTTCTTTTCAATACGGAACAGGACATCTTTGAAAATGTATTCATCGAAAAGCAGCATCCATTGGTGGACCGCATCCTATGTCTAGATAACGGCATCACCTGGATTATCGCCCAGAGCAAAGAACTGTATCGGATAGATGACCGAAATTATAAAAAGTCAAATAGCGTACGCATTTTCGGTCACACCGACCATCCTTACCTAGGGAGCACCGTACACGACATCTTCTTGGATAGCGAAGGCGATGAATGGATCTTGACCGAAAAGGGTATTGTTATCCAAGGCACAAAAAAAGTCAACAGCAATATACCTTTTCATCATCATGTTGAAGTGGATGGAACAGTTTATTTGGCCTCCCAAAATGGATACTTGGCAAGTTACAGTAATGGCAAACTTACCTCCCTACAACTTCCCAAAGCCCTTGATGCAATATACCGTCTGAAAAAATTGACAGATAACAAGTTCGCGATCATCACGGCTAATCAGATACTGATATACGATACAGTAGAAAAAAAGTACCGTTCTTTTTCGCCACCCGATCAGCAAGAATTTATCACTTCGGAAAAGGTTCACTACGACAGCTACGGCAGATTGTGGGTATTTGCTTCTGGCGGCAAAATCGTTTGCTACGACTCCAAAAATGAGCAGAAAAACATACTGGATTACCCAGACTTTTCGGATAAAAAGCTGACACCGAGTATAGCATTTTTCATCCACGAAGATGAATATGGAGAGATATGGATATTATTTAACGAAGGGATACTGAGCCACTATAATAAAGACAGTAATAAATTAGAGCTCGCTTCTCACCATGATCTTTCCGGCAATCCGAGCCATTACGCGGTATCGGGACGCGATTATCTGGTAGACAGCCACAAAAACATCTGGATATCTACACTCGAGGGTTTTGATTATATCACATTCGAAAAAGCGGCATATGACAATATCAGTGTTACGCCACAAGAAGAAGTAAGGGCCGTCGGAAAGGATAAGTACAGCCGACTCTGGATTGGTAAGGCAAATGGAAAGATTGAACTTTATACCGATAGGGGTGCCTACATTGGCAATCTAGCGCGTAACGGCCGCATCGTACCCGACAAAAATGAAGTGTTCGGGGCGCGAGCCTATTGCTTCCTACAGGATGATAGTGACCGTATGTGGCTTGGGACACGCGAACACGGTTTGTTTGTTTTGCAAGAGACGAATGAGCGCGCCTACCGGGTGACACAGTATACACGCACAAGCGACCCGTATAGCCTCGCTTCTCCCTCGGTATTTTCTATGCTGCAAGACAAACAGAAACGGATCTGGATTGGATGCTACGAAGGTGGACTGAATCTGGTTGAAGAAGGTACAGAGGGCCAAATTCGTTTTGTACATGCGGGCAATAGCCTAAAAAATTATCCTGTTCGTCATTGCGGTAAAATACGTTACGTCTATCAGTCGGCAAAAGGCACATTCCTCATAGGCACGAGCAACGGATTGCTGACCTTCTCCGACGCATTTGGCAGGCCCGAGGAGATTAGCTTTTTTCATAATTTCTCGACAGCAGATCGCTCGGATTGCCTGAGCAACAATGAGATTATACATATTTTTCAGGACAAGAAGCAAAATATCTATATCTCCACGTTCAGTGGTGGAATTGACATTACTGCTGATTCACCCGAACTGCTTTCAGACAAAATTCGTTTTCGTAATATAAACCAGACCAATGGCTTGGCCTCTGATCTGTCACTGGCTGTGATAGAGGACAATAAAGGGTTTATTTGGGTCGCGTCGGTCAATGCTTTTAGCCGTTTCAATGCTGCAACAAAAATCTTTGACCACTTTAACAAGGATAACCTCCGTTTATCGCCAGTCATTACCACAGCCGCACCTATTATCGATGCGACTGGAAACCTTATTTTCGGTTCAACAAATGGCGCATTGCGCTTACTAACCGATCAGATCGAACGGAGCACCTTTGTACCTCCTATTGTTTTTACGTATGCTAGCATACAGCTAGAAGATACGCAAGAAGAGCGAAAATTAGGAGACCACAGTCCGTTTGTGCTTGCAAAAGAGGAGCGGAACGTCACTGTCTCCTTTGCCGCACTGGACTACGCCAACTCGGCAGCCATCAAATATGCCTATCGCTTAAGAAGTGCGGACAGCAGTTGGGTCTACATCAATAAAAGTCGTTCGGCAAGTTTTGTAGGGCTTGCAGCGGGCCGGCATGTACTGGAAGTAAAATCGACCAACAGCGATGGTGTATGGGTAGAGAATACGACCACTTTATTGATACATGTTACGCCGACCTTTTGGGAGACCGGTTATGCATGGATGATTTACATCGGTGTATTTTTGCTGTTTGCATTTGTGGCCGTACGAATCGTAACACATATTCTGCATCTGCGCCGGCAAGTAGACATCGAACACGAATTGACCGGTATGAAATTAAAGTTCTTTACGGATATTTCGCACGAGCTACGTACGCCATTGACCTTGATTACCAACCCCATCGAAGAGGTATTGCGCTATGAACCGCTTACCCAAGCTGGAAAGGAATACATGCGTACCGCCAAGCAGCATACGGATCGGATGCTTAAATTGATCAATCAAATCTTGGACTTTCGAAAGATACAGCACAATAAAATGAAGGTCTATCTAGAACAAACCGATATTCGCATGCTGATTGACAAAGTTTACGACAGCTTTTCAACGATAGCCAAAAAAAAACAGATCGACTATACGTTATACAGCGATCTGCAGGCGCAAACGATATTTACGGATACAGATAAAGTAGAAAAGATCTTGTTCAATCTACTTTCGAACGCATTTAAATACACCCCCACTGATCGCCGTATAGCGTTGACCGTTAAGATTGACAAAAAAGAACTCCTCATTCGGGTGCGCGACGAGGGTTCAGGGTTTAATGTACGCAAGGCCAAACCATTATTTGAACGATTTGAAACCCAAAATGATGCTGATCCAAGTATCTCTTCTGGCATCGGGCTCGCCTTAGTCGACGAACTCGTTAACTTAATGCACGGCAGTGTCGATGTGCAAAGTAAAAAAGGCGTGGGAAGTACTTTTACTGTTCGGCTTCCTGTTACGTTAGAAGCTTTCGCTAACGACACCAATGTTGAATGTATAGTGAATGACGTTGTTGTCGTAGACGAGACGCCAGAAACAACGACAAGTGGGATACTGGAAGAGCGTGTAGAAACCTGTATTCTGGTGATTGAAGATAACGATGAGCTGCGTCAATTTATGAAAAGTATACTCGACACCGCGTATAAAGTGTTAGAAGCAGCAAATGGCCAGGAAGGTTTGGAAATAACGTTAACAGAATTACCAGATATTGTGATCAGTGATATTATGATGCCCCAGATGGATGGTGTTGCGTATTTGGAAGCGGTCAAAAAAAATCGAAATACTTCGCATATCCCGGTGATTTTATTGACGGCCAAGTCTTCCATAGAAGACCAAATCAAGGGTATTGAGTATGGGGCAGACGATTACATCACCAAACCCTTTAATGCAATGTATCTGAAAACTAAAATTGCTGCATTAGTAAAGCAGCGCCAATTGCTACACCAGCATTATCTCTCCAATCCGAACGTCGATATACAACATCGATTTGCAGACGAATGGAAACCCTCTACGCCGAAAATTACGCATTACGACGACGAGTTTATCACAAGTGTGATCCAAGACATTGAACAGAATATACAGAATACGGACTTTAAGATAGATGATCTAGCTTCGGCGATGAACATGAGTAGGCCTGTATTTTATCGGAAGATAAAAGCGATAGTGGGGCTTTCGCCGATCGACTTTGTTAAAAAAATACGTATCAAACGAGCTGCACAACTCTTGGAGACCGGTCAATTTTCGGTAGCAGAAGTTGCGTATCAAAGTGGATTTACGACATCACAGTACCTGAGCAAGGTCTTTAAGGAAACCATGGGATGCTCGCCAAAAGAATACGTAAAAAACAAGAAAAACACGTAATGCCGCTCCTGATTTATTCGACCACTTTCACTGTCTAGAATCGAGCTTGTGGTAAGTTGAGCCAAGTAAATTAGCAATTCAGCAGTATCCGCTTATTTATCTGCTAATTTCTCCATTAAGGTTGCCTCGTGAGTAAGATCAAGACGTAAGGGTGTAATAGAAACCATATTATTTTCTACTGCCCAACGATCAGTACCTTCATCTGCGGGCTCTAATGGTGAGACGGTAAACCAGTAGTGTTTTCTACCCATAGGATCCGTACCTGGTATAATAGTACCATCATACAACCGAACAGATTGCCTAGTCCACACAATATCTGTCGGATTTGGGGGGAAGTTAACATTATATAAAGCAAGTTCTTTATCTCGTAATAAAAGTTCCAGTGTCTTTTCTACATAGGGTTCTAAGAACTCGAAATCCGGCTCGGTTTTACCCACCGGTGTACTTAAGGCAATACCTTTTATACCGAATAGCACGGCTTGTTTGGCTGCAGCTAATGTTCCAGAGTGCCACATAGAATTCCCAAGGTTGGGCCCCATATTAATTCCGGATAACACGACATCCACGCCTTTCCAAAGATGTGTGCCCATGGCTACGCAATCGGCTGGCGTCCCGTTAACCCGGTGTGCTTCTATATCCTCAAACTCTATGGGCGACTTCTTATAGCTCAAGGGTCGTGAATGTGTCACGGCATGTCCCATGGAAGATTGTTCTACATCCGGTGCCACCACTCTTACTTCTCCAAATTTTCTAGCCACTTTTGCAAGAGATGCGATTCCCGGGCTATAAATACCATCATCGTTTGTAATTAAAATTCTCATAGTTTTCGCAGATAAATATTTTCTATATGATACAACAATTGTCCTGAAGCAATTGTTTATTTATAAATTCTATTTATGCAACAGGCAATTTTATTACATAACCCGGGAGCTGGAGACGAAGATCATTTAAAGTCTGATCTCGTTAAAGCTATAGAGGCAGCAGGTTTTGGCTGTGTTTATTTTTCTGTTAAAAAAGAAGATAACTGGAAGCAGCAATTGGATCAGGCGGATTTTGCAGTAGTGGCTGGCGGCGACGGTACCGTACGGAGGGTAGTAAAAGAACTCGTGAAAAGAAACACGTTGGAAAAAAAACTACCTATAGCGCTATTGCCAATGGGTACAGCAAATAATTTATCGAAAACACTTGGAATCGACCCGCAACTGGACTACAAAAGCCATATTAAAGATTGGAAGAAAAGCAAACTGCAACGATTTGATGTAGGTGTCATAAAAAATGTGGAGACGATAGATTTCTTTCTCGAAGGCGCGGGGTATGGTCTTTTCCCGAAACTAATGCGAAAGATGGATGTCGTCGATCAAAGCCAGGTCAAAACTGCAAAAGACGAATTACAATTAGCACTCGAAGTGCTATATGACATTACCTTATCGGCTAAAGCAACAACGTATTGGATAAAAGCAGATGATACGATTTACGAAGGTAAATCGCTATTACTGGAAGTGATGAACATCCAGTCCATTGGCCCAAACCTGATTTTATCTCCGCAAGCCAAAACAGATGATGGCCTTTTTGATGTGGTCATCGTAGATGAAGAACAGCGGGAAGATTTTGCGAACTACATCAAAAAACTGATGACTGATGAGACGGCAAAATTTAAGTGGAAAACATTTAAAGCGAAAGCGCTAACCATTGATTGCAAAAGTAAACATATGCATGTAGACGATGAGCTGATATTGCCGTTAAAAAATCCCGTTGTCTTGGAAGTAAGAGAAAATGTACTTGAATTTTTGGTTTAAGGATCGCTATCTTTATAACGTATTATAAAACATATGTCGAAATCATGAAATTATTCAAAACCACAATTTTCTTTGCTGCCCTAATTTCTGGGCAAGTAGCCCTGGCACAATTTAAGCAAGCGCCATTGGCTTATTCTTACAACGCATTAGACGGCGCTATCGACGCACAGACCATGGAAATCCACTATTCGAAACACGGCGCTGCTTATACCGCTAATCTTAATAAAGCAGTAACGGGTACGCCATTGGAAAAAGAAAATCTAATAACTATTTTGTCCAAGATTTCCTCCAGCAGTACTGCGGTGAGAAATAACGCTGGCGGTCATTATAACCACGAGCTTTTTTGGACAATATTAACTCCGGAAAAGAATACACAGCCTTCTGAAAAGTTAGCTAAAGCGATTGCAGCAACATTTGGATCGCTGAATGCCTTGAAGGAAGAAATAAGCAAAGCCGGTGCTGGCAGGTTTGGTTCGGGATGGGCTTGGCTATCTGTAGATAAAGACGGCAAGCTGTTCGTTTCATCCACACCGAACCAAGATAATCCGCTAATGGATGTAGTCGAAGCAAAAGGAACACCAGTCTTGGGTATAGATGTATGGGAACACGCGTATTACCTAAAATACCAAAACAAAAGACCAGATTACCTAACTACAATATGGACGGTAATTAATTGGAAGGAAGTAAGCAAAAGATACGACGAAGCGCTTAAAAAATAAGTATGCTCTGAACGAAACAAAAGATCCCCGGCGAAAACCGGGGATTTTAGTTGAAATCGCTCTAAATTTCTTAACGACACAACCTAGATCACTCCTTTGAAGGTAACATCAGCGCCAAAACCTCAGTTCAGAAAAACAAACGGTAATACTATACCCTCTTTTTCTCCGTTAACGCCTTCGATTAGTTCTTACGATTACCTCAAAACTCATCTCTAAAACAGAAATTATTGGTGAAAACAGAAAATTTCACTACCTTGACCGAAATTTTCATAGAGATCAACTGCTAATACACGTATTAGCATGCAATTATTAACAAGCGAGTGATACGCAATTTATTAAAAATGAACCCTCAGATAAAAATAAGACACATTCGCTTCTTAAGGACAACAATTCCAGCATACCTTTCAAGATACCTCCGACGAAAACAACCAAATCAGGGCTTATTTTCACGCGCTATTTAATCAAACAGAAAACAAAAGATGACACTAGGAGCTATAAATTGGTTCAATAATGAAAAAGGCTTCGGCACGATACAAACAGTCTGCTCCGGAACGGTCTTTTTACATATCAATAGTTTCTACAGAAGACCCCTAGGCGAGCTTAAACGAAAGCAGATCGTTGCTTTTAAAAAGAAGACGACAACAGACCAAGGTGAATCACGGGCCACGGGGTGTAAACTTTTAGAGACCTCGGCAGACTTTGGGTTTTTAATGACCTTATTAGGGCAGAAAACAATGGTCGACATTAGGGTGGCAAAAGGAAATAAAACTTCTGAGCCCGATGAAGAACACTATTGCCTTCTCAAACACGGAACCCTGCAACTTTTTAGCGACAGACCCGAGAGAAGTTTTATAGATACGGTAATTCATTATTTTGACAAACAATTGGAAGAAGCGAGATTTATACAATTTTGCACGTATCTTGAAGAAATAGCGATTCCTTTAATAAAAACAGATGACCGCGAAATGTTGGAGCAAACACTTTATTGCCATTTCTATGCAAACCTAACGGCTGGAATACTTTTTCAGGCATGGAAACATCACGCATTCCGGTATATTGCGTATACTGAAGGCATGGATTATGAAATACCGGAGGAGATTATCATAGCGCATCGCGATGAATTGGGTAAGGCGGAATGGGATCGCATTCGGCAATATAGCTACGGCCCTACTTTTTTTTCATCAGAATAATTACTTCGTAATTCAGTATCTCTTCGGCCGTCTTCATGAAAAACTTCCGTACTCCCATAGCAAAGAACCGTTAAACAAAACTCTTAACAGTTTTGATATGCTAAAACAGAAATTTAATATATCTTTATTATATGATTGAGAACAAAAAAACACAAAAATCTTTAATCACTAAATCAAAGCTATTAAGCGCAGTAGAGAAAGTACTTACGGAAAAGGGGTTTACGGAGTTAAAGGTACTTCCTATATGTGAGGCTTCAAACGTAGATAAAAAATTAATTTATTTCCATTTTGGAGATCTAGAAGGACTGCTTACAGAATTCCTCCGAAGAAACGATTTTTGGCTATCAAAATTGGAAATTCCGAATGAGATGAACAAAGAAGCGGTCAAAGATATCTTAACCCAGCAATTCTCCTCTATTTATGACAGTGATCTACTGAAGCAGCTATTGGTCTGGGAGTTAAGTGAAGGCAATGAAACATTAAAAAAAATTGCCCGGGACCGCGAAGACATCGGAAATAAAATAATCGATGATTTTATAGGCCAACAAGATTTCAAAACGGACGTTCCTCCGCTATTGGCATTGATTGTAAGTGGGATTTATTACCTTACTATACATTCGTCCACGAATGGGAGTACATTCTGTGGAATTGATATGAATACAGAAGCCGACAGGACACGTGTGCTTAATACGATTAAGGGTTTAATCGATCAGATAGAATAATCTGTATATGAAACTAATTATTTTCGATTTAGATGGGACGCTGATTAATACGTTAGACGATCTTGCTGAAAGTTGCAATCACACGTTGAAAATACATAATTTTCCGACACACCCTACTGCCGACTATAAAATGTTTGTAGGGAACGGAATACGAACGCTAATTGAGCGAGCTCTCCCAATGGCATCTAGAGATAATGAAACAATCGATAAATTGAAGGCAGACTTTACAACCTATTATAACCTGCATGCTAAAGACATAACACAACCTTACGAAAATATTGTTCCATTATTGAATGCATTGAAAAATAAAGGGTTTAAGATTAGTGTAGCCTCTAATAAATATCACGCAGCGGTATTAGATCTTGTCGATTACTATTTCCCAGCTATCCAATTTGATCTTGTCTTAGGCCATCGGGATGACCATCCGGCCAAACCAGATCCCGACATCGTTTTTGACACACTAAGAACATTGAATACCAGTAAAGAGAACTGTTATTATGTCGGAGATTCCTCAGTAGATATGCGAACTGCAAAATATGCTGGTGTAATTGCTGTGGGTGCAACTTGGGGCTTTAGAACAGAAGCCGAGCTAAGAGAAAACGGGGCAGATCACATCATACATAACCCTCTTGACCTATTAGATATTATATAACGATTACTACATATCTACGTAAATTGTTTAGGGGTAAAAACGAGTTCTATTATAACCAATCGGGATAAATCTTGAATATTTTTTCTGATGCGGTTATAAACAGATATTCTTTTTCTTTACCACCAAAACAAACATTAGCTGTCCAATTTGCTGGCACATCGATATGGTGTATTTTTTGACCTTGGACGTTATATATGGTCACGCCTTTTCCCGTCAGATATACATTACCTTTCTGATCGATGGTCATCCCGTCGGAACCCTGATTGCAAAACAATTTTTTATTAACAAGATTTCCTTTTTCATCTATATCGTATACATATGTCTTATCTGCCCGAATATCGGCGACATAAAGAAGTCGTCCATCTGCCGTGCCTACAATTCCGTTGGGTTTGATGAAATCGGGATCCACCTGCGTGAGTATACCTCCTTGAAATAAATACAAAGCTTCTTCCTCTATTTCTTTGCCTTTACGGGTCCAGTACTCGCGTTGATAATGGGGATCCGTAAAATAACACCCTCCTGCCGGGGAAATCCACACGTCGTTTGGCCCATTGAATTTTCTTCCGTTATATTGATCCAGTAAAACTTCTACGTTGCCCGAGGGAGCAATCCTCCACAATTCGTTTTTCTCATCAGCACAAGCTATAATATGATCATCTTTATCAATATACAGCCCATTGGATCGCCCAGCTGATTCTAGAAACACGTCTAGTTTACCTTCAGAAGTATACTTCCAAATTTTATTATTGGGCTGATCTGTGAAATAGATATTTCCTTTGGAATCCACCGCTGGCCCTTCCGCAAACGAAAATTGATCGCTGATCAAAATAAGGCCGCCTTGGCTTTGCCCTTTTGCACACAGGATACAAGTAATGAGAACAGAAGTGACGATTAGTTTCATTCTTAAATTTAATTAAATTTTTCGATTTCTGCTTTCATTTTTTTAGGCAATGCTTTCACAACTAAATCGTAACTGTGATCGATCAATTTTTTTAAGATGTTATCATCGAGCTCGCGGTTTGCATATACGGTATTCCAGTGCTTTTTATTCATATGATACCCCGGTACGACAGTCTGTTCATACTGCTGCCGCAGTTCGATAGCGTTTACAGGATCGCATTTGACATTGAATGACAGTTGATTGATTTGATCCAGTCCTACCAATAAAAAAACTTTTCCTACAACTTTGAATACCAACGTATCCGGCCCAAAAGGCAATTCTTCGGTAACACCTGTTTTACCTAGACAATATTGATGAAGCTCTTCTATATGCATAATCCGTAGTCTAATATGACACCAATTTAGTAATAAAACGCGACAAAAAACAAGTCATCAATAACTAGTTACCGGTCAACAATAACGCAACAAGCTCATTCTGGGTCTCCTGCCCTTTATCTTCATTATACCATCTTTGCAAGGCTTCTTTTATTTCATCAAAAGATTTCCCTTCAGATTGCATCGATTGAAAAAGAGCATGTGCTTTTTCAGGTCTCGGGCCCCAAATAGCTAAATCTCGGTTGTTCGCATTTCGAACCACAAGCTTCGGAATAGATTTCCCCCCATTTGTCAAGTAATCATTAATCAAGAGTGGTGGAGAATCCCGCAGCTGAATTTCCAACTGTATATGTGGATTATCCTTCACCATGTTATAAATCTGCGGAACGGAGTGTGCAGCATCACCACACCAAGGTTCTGTAATCAAAATCCAACGTTGTGGCGTTTGAATAGCACTAATAACGGTGCGCGTATGTGCATTTGCTTCAAATTTCTTCAACCAACGGTTCATTCTCGACCAGTTCAATTTGGTATAGCTGAGATATTCAGGATCTGCATAAGTAGGATGATCTGTCGGATTTGCCAATATGGCCTCAAAGTAAGTAAGGTATTCTTCAAATGTCATTATTCCAATTTTGATGTAAAAATAGAGATTCTTATCGAAGTAAAAATCATAAAAATGTTGCAATTCATTTAACACTATTTAATACTTCTCGTTCTATCTTTGGAAAGATATCAACCAATTTAATGAAAAGAATTTTAGCATTTTTCATATTTTTATTCTTAGGGCACTACGCCATAAGTCAGGTGGTCATTTCAGGAAAGATTGCCGACCAAGCTGATGATGGTCCTCTGACCAATGCCTCAGTAGTCCTGTTAAATCAAGACTCCATCATGAAGTACTTCGTACGGGCGGATGAAAACGGGAAATTTCAAATAAAGAGTGTCGCACCCGGATCTTACATTCTCTTGGTATCCTATCCTAAATTTGAAGTCTATTCTCAAAAAATAACAATAGAAGACAAAAACCTTGATCTGGAAAGCATACTGATCAGTTCGCAAGCCAATCTTATCGAAGAGGTAATCGTTAGACAGAAATTACCTATTACCTTAAAAGGAGATACGATTGAATACGATGCAGGAAGTTTTGAGACGGAAAAGAATGCTAAGCTGGAAGATTTACTCCGCAGACTACCGGGACTCACTGTATCTGCTGATGGTGCGATCACGGCTCAAGGAAAGTCTGTTTCGAAAGTGCTGATTGACGGCGAGGAATTCTTTGGTTACGACCCCAAGATTGCAATTCGAAACGTACGAGCAGATGCAGTAGATAAAGTACAGGTCTATGAGCGGAAATCGGAACAGTCCGAACTTACCGGCATCGACGATGGCGTACGATTACAAACAGTCAATGTCGTACTCAAAGAGGAGGCCAGGGAGGGCATTTTTGGTAATTTAGAGGCGTTGTACGGCACCGACAATTTGTATGCAGGAAATCTTTTTGCGGCGAAATTCAACCGAACAGAACGCATTGGGGTAACGGCCAACACCAACAATATGGGTGCATCGGGTAGGGAAGGTAACCTCCGCATGAATAATCAAATCCAGGGGGAACCTGTCTTCACCTCTGTAGGTGCAAACTATGAAAATCAATTTTTTGACAGAAAGTTGAATGTAAATGCGAACTATAATTTAAATGATAATAGCAACCGCAATGAAAGAGAGAGCTTCAATAAACAGATCCAGTCGAATGGAGAAGTAAGAGAAACTACACGTTCTTCTCGATCCATGAGCAACAATCAGTCTCATGGTGTCCGTTCCCAGTTCCGGATACGGATCGACTCCACCCAGAACATGGAGGTACGTATCAATGCGGGTTTATCCCGGCAAGAAAGTGGAAACAGTTCCAATAACTTTACGCGTGGCGAAGAAGGGAATGACATCAATAGCTTTATTAGTGATCAAAACACAAAAACAAACAGCAACTCAAACGACATTCGCATCAACTATAGAAAACGGTTAAATAAGAAGGGGGCGTCTTTAAATGTACACGTGAGCAATGATTATTCACAATCCGACTCCGAAAATCGTACCGACGAACAAACTACAACTTTTGTCGACAGTATACAAACAAACATCAACCAAAGACGATTGGGGGATAATTTTTCGAACAATTTCTCCACTGAGGCTAACTTTGGTAATCGCTTGAGCGAACAGATTAATTATTCATTGGGATATAGCTTTTCGAACTCGAATAGGAAGAATTTCCTTGATGCTTTTGATCTAGACGCCAACGGCTCCCCATCGGACCTCGATCTCAATTATTCGCAGCGCCAACATGATTTTTCGACCAACCAAGGCATTAATGCAACGATGAACTTTAACCATGAATTGCTTAACATCAATGTGTCGAACAAAACGCTTTATAAAAATCAAAATTTGGAAGACACTTACCGCGATGTAGACCTATCGCGAAGTTTCTGGGATAATAGCTTCAATATGGACATCAACTATCGACTTTCTACCAGAAAAAACTTGCGGGTCTCTTATCAGAATAGCAATACTATTCCTTCTTTCGAGCAGCTACAGCCCACGCAACCCCGACGCAACGAATTATTTATACCGATCGGGAACCCTGACCTGGAAAGAGCAACAAACAATAATTTCAGGTTAAATTACAATACGATTAGCCTCCTAAGGGGTACAAATCTTAACCTAAATGGTGATATTGGCTTTGTCGTCAACCCAATTATCAACCAGCTACAGATTGACAGGGAAACCAACGTAACAAGAAGCTCATATGTCAACATAAGCGACAGATCGACCTGGCGTGCTAGTGTGAATGGAAATTTCAACAAGCCTATGTTTAACAAGCAGGTACAGTTTAATATATTCTCGAGCCTTAACTATCAGAATAGTTTCAGCTTTATAGAAAATTCAGAATCTGGGTCATTCGAACTTAATAATCTTCAAAACACCAACGGAAACATCGGTGTGGGCTTGAATGAACAAAATTCTAAGGGATTCGATTTTGAGGTGAATGCCCGGATTGGAGTAAACAACCAGCTTAATAGTTTACGGTCGGATCTGAACTACACCAATATGACAGGCAGCAGCGCTGGCTACATCAAGTATTTTTTCCCATGGAAATTCCAGGCAACGACCAATGTCAACTATTCGTACGAAGGACCAACTAAGCTCTACCCGCAATCCATACATCAATTTTACGCGAATGTAGAGTTGAGCAAAAAACTATTAAAGAACGAAAGCTTGGTCGCTAGCGTTAAAGCATTTGACATCTTCAATACGTTCAACAATGTCAACAGAAGCATTTCTGACACGGATTTCACCGAATCAAGGCAACTTATATTAACACAATACATACTTGTTGGGTTAAAATGGGATTTTAACAAAAATTTAGGTAAAAAAAATGACTAGGATATTATTCATACTACTAGCCTTATTCTTTATATATGATGCAGAGGCACAGTACGCATATTTTGCAACGCAGGGCAAAATATCATTCGAAAAGATTACGTACACCCGAGCACGGATACGGGACCTAATGGCAAACATGGATGCCGGTAACAACACGGGAAGAAGGCAAGGCGGAGGAGGCATAATGCGCATGGGCGGCAATCTCGACAACATGCCAGAATCTTCTACGCAATACTTCGAACTTACTTTTGATGAAAAGCAAAGCTTGATGACAGCAGTCGAGCAGGAGAATAACCAAACCGGAGGCGGCCCCTCAGGAAGAGCAGCGGCAGGGTTCTCCGGCGGAAGGTCGCCAGGCGGTAACCGCGGAGCAGGGGGCGGGATGGGCATGAATGCGCGACGAATGGGAGGAAATAACAAAGTACTCTATCAAAACTTAAAGGATCAGACCGCTGAAATACAGGTTGAAATTGATGAAAAGTATGTCCTTAAAGATTCGCTATCCCCCATTACCTGGCGCTTTACAGACGAATATCGTACCATTGCTGGGTATGAATGTCGTAGGGTGAATGGTGCGACCCCAGATTCACTATATCTCATCGCTTACTACACAGACCAGATTCCGGTATCTGCTGGGCCGGCGTTAAGCCATGGCCTTCCCGGAATGATTATGGGCTTGGTAATACCCGAAATGCACATTCACTATTGGGCAACGGGTGTAACCTATTCTAACGAGCTGGTTCCGGCGAATTGGAAAGATAAAAAAATAAAAAGTATGCCGCTATCGGAATTTTCGGAGAGCTTCGGCCGCTTTTTCTCGCGTGGAAGAGAAGATAACAATACCTCGAATAAGCGGTTGATATTAGAACAACTAATATACTAACGTTGTCCAAACGAGAAAAATGACAGTTTGTCACAAAAACATGTCATATTTCCGACAATATGGATCCTATTTTCTTGTATAAAGCGGTTTTTACTTCTTGGCATAAGGGTTGTTATATACGAAACAACTATTTAAATTAAGTAAAAAACAAAATACAAGATATGTCAAAAATTATAGGAATCGACTTAGGGACTACCAATTCATGTGTTGCTGTGATGGAAGGTAACGAACCGGTAGTTATAGCTAACAACGAAGGTAAACGTACTACACCTTCTATTGTTGCTTTTGTAGATGGTGGCGAGCGAAAAGTTGGTGACCCAGCTAAGCGTCAAGCTATTACAAATCCACATAAGACCATATATTCCATAAAACGTTTCATGGGGACTTCTTTTAACGAAGCACAAAAAGAACTTTCTCATATTCCTTATAACATTGTTAAAGGTGACAACAACACGCCTCGTGTAGAAATCGACGACCGCAAATACACACCGCAAGAAATATCTGCAATGATACTTCAGAAAATGAAAAAAACTGCGGAGGATTATTTAGGTCAAGAGGTGAGTCGTGCAGTAATCACGGTACCGGCGTACTTCAATGATGCACAACGTCAAGCGACTAAAGAAGCGGGCGAAATTGCAGGTCTTAAAGTAGAACGCATCATCAACGAGCCTACGGCTGCTGCTTTAGCGTATGGTCTTGACAAAGCAAACAAAGACATGAAAATTGTCGTATTTGACTGTGGTGGTGGTACACATGATGTATCCGTACTAGAGTTGGGCGACGGCGTATTCGAAGTAAAATCAACTGATGGTGATACTCACCTAGGTGGTGATGACTTTGATAATGTAATTATCAACTGGTTAGCTGAAGAATTTTCAAACGAAAATAATGGTTTTGATCTGAAAAAAGATGCAATGGCATTACAACGTCTGAAGGAAGCTGCTGAGAAAGCAAAAATTGAATTATCAAGTACGTCTTCTACAGAGATAAATCTACCATATATTACAGCTGACGCGACAGGTCCAAAACACTTAGTCCGTACATTATCACGTGCTAAATTTGAAAACTTAGCGGCAGATTTAATCAAACGCACGATAGATCCTTGCCGTACAGCATTGAAAAATGCAGGCTACAGCACGTCAGATATCGACGAGATCATTTTGGTAGGTGGATCGACCCGTATTCCTGCAATCGTAGATGCAGTTAAAGGATTCTTCGGAAAAGAACCTTCAAAAGGCGTTAACCCTGATGAAGTCGTTGCGTTAGGTGCTGCCATCCAAGGTGGTGTATTGACAGGTGAAGTAAAAGATGTATTGTTATTAGATGTCACTCCGCTTTCATTGGGTATCGAGACTATGGGTGGTGTAATGACAAAATTGATCGAAGCGAATACCACTATTCCGACTAAAAAATCGGAAACATTCTCTACGGCATCAGACAATCAGCCTTCGGTAGAAATTCACGTATTGCAAGGCGAGCGTCCTATGGCTTCTCAAAACCGGACGTTGGGTCGTTTCCAATTGACGGACATACCTCCGGCTCCTCGCGGAATCCCGCAAATTGAGGTTATTTTTGATATCGATGCAAATGGTATTATCAAAGTGTCTGCTAAAGATAAGGCAACTGGCAAAGAGCAAAATATCCGTATTGAAGCATCTTCTGGCTTATCCGAAGAAGATATCCAAAAAATGAAACAAGAGGCGGAGGCAAATGCAGAAGCTGACCAAAAAATTAAAGAAGAAGCAGATAAAATCAATGCTGCCGATGCTTTAATCTTCTCTACAGAGAAACAACTGAAAGAGTACGGTGACAAAATTTCTGCAGAGAAAAAAGCGCCTATCGATGCAGGCTTAGAAAAGTTGAAAGCAGCTTACGCCGCTAGAAACTTCACTGACATTGATACCGCTTCAGCTGAATTACAAAATGCCTGGAATGCAGCTTCAGAAGAAATGTACGCAGCTTCTCAAGACGGCTCACAACCACAAGGTGATGCAGGTAAAGCTAACACCGGAGGTGACGCGAACCAAGGTGGAGCAGATGATGTACAGGATGTAGATTTCGAAGAAGTGAAATAATTCACCTGTTGTTCTATATAAATAATAAGCCCGAAGATTACATCTTCGGGCTTATTATTTATATGTTATCGAATACTGACTTTTCGTTTACCTTATCGGTAATGCCTTAAAATCCCTTTATCAAAAACGGTCCAAACTCCAGACGGAAGTCCAGCCCTTTTCAATGCATTATTAGTCCATGTATTACAGGAAAAAAGGAGATTGTATGCTCCTTTAGCTTCGTAAAATGCGTCATCCTGGTTATACTGTGCTGTGGTCTCAATATATACTGCATTATTTTCGGAATCGCTATCTAAACTCGCTAAAACATAATTTACAAGTAGTTTATATTGATTGGAATCGATCGCTATTTTATAACAAAGCGAACTTTCTGTCATATCTTTATAGTACGTAACGTGTAAAGCCGTTTCACCTAGTCCCGAAACGGCAATCAATGCTGTCGAAACTTTCAAGTCCTTCCATTCGGGAGTTTTGAGATAAAAACCTTTATCACCCCAACCAATAGAAACCCACTGCTGAGCAGTATCTTTACCGCGGGTTTTATCAAATGGAAAAATGCTCGACCAGTTCATCAAATCATTTTGCACAGGAAAGACAAGGTCTGTATGTACATCGTTAGAGAGAAGGTAAATGGTTACATCCTTTGATGTGGAAACCTTCTTTTTAACAGCTGGAATACGCGACAAAATAAACTCTGCACCAAAATAAATGAAGATTACAAAAAGAAGCCCAGCAACAACATAAGTCAACACGAGTAGTATTTTCATAAGCTATAAGTCATAAAAAAAAGCTAATCCGAATTTGGAAAAGCCTTTCATCATCATCGTTTTTAAACAGATAATTGCTTAAAATAATTTCTCTGGATAAGTGCCGTTTTCTATTAATCTTGAAATCGATTCCTGTACAATGGGCTTATCTTCCTTATACGTCACACCAAACCACTTGGCAGACGTCGGTATCACTTTGAAGTCTGCTAAGCCATGTCTTACCATATAATCCGGAACGGAAGGGATAAAGAATTCGGCTTTTAAATTTTCGCTATTCTCTTCCACAAACGCAGGGAACATATCCAGTGCAACTTCAAACACCTTTGGCGTAAATCCCCAAAAATTCATAGAGACACGGGAGTCGGCATTAAGATTATATTGAACACCGTCCTCTTCGTAAACAATTTTTTTATGTTTTGTTGTTTCATCATCTACATAATAAATATTCGTTCGTTCTTTCACAGACGCCATATTGCCCTCAGGAGTCACCTCACAAACCCCGCGCGACACGTAACCGTAGTCTGACATCGTGTTACCTACCTTAAAGCCTATTAATGACATGTGGGTATCGGAAACTTCTGTAGTAAGGAATAGACCCATTTTTTGAAATGCATCCGTACCATAAAAGTCATCCGCGTTAATCACACAAAAAGGTTCATGAATATTATCTTTCGCGCTCATTACAGCGTGAGCTGTACCCCAAGGCTTTTCGCGTACAATATCTCTATCTACACCAAATTTACGTAAGTCAAAATCCTGAAAAGCGTAATCCACCTCTATTTTACCTTTCAATTTTTCGTCAAATTTTTCTCGCATTATCGTTTCAAATTCCTTACGGATTAGAAAAACTACTTTGCCAAATCCCGATTTTATGGCGTCATAGATAGAATAATCAATAATAGTCTCACCATGAGGACCAAAGCTATCAACTTGTTTCAAAGAACCGTATCTGCTTGCCATTCCTGCAGCAAGTACTAATAAAGTAGGTTTGCTCATTATAAATTTATCTTGTTAACTCCTTTACGTATCCTACAAACTTAGATAAAATGCTTTGCATTCGCCAAAGCTTAATAGAAAAACATTATTCATTTTTTATTGCATGAGTGCTCCGCGTTTTATCGATTTATTTTCGATGAGCCTATTTCCTTTTAAATATTGAATTTAATATCCCATTGGCAATTTTCCCCAGCAATTTAGCACCTTCTCGGGCGAGTGTCCGACTAGCTTGTGTTTGAGCTGCCTCCAAAGGTGTTTGCCTGCGTGACCTGGAAGACGTATTGGTTTTAGTTGTCTTTTCAGCCTCCTCCTGCGCTTTTTCTTCCACACGTTTTGCTTCAGCAGAAGTTTGACGCTCTACTATAATTTCTGACGCTGTACGTCTCTCTACTCTTTGTTGATATTTCGAATAATATTCGGAATTTCTTACGATAGTGTTATACATCTCCGGATTAGCAGGTCCCATTATCGCCCGCGCTGGAACGAGATGCGTAGCTACGACTTCTGTGGGAATACCCTTATCATTTAATACCGTAATCAGCGCTTGCCCAGTACCTAGCGAGGTAAGAACTTTATCGATTTCATAAAATTCGGATGTAGGGTACGTTTTTACGGTTTTACGGAGGTTTTCTGCGTCATTAGGTGTAAAAGCACGCAGTGCATGTTGGATTCTATTACCCAATTGACCTAAAACACTCTCAGGAATATCTGTAGCCGCTTGTGTACAAAAGAACACCCCTATCCCTTTGGATCTGATCAACCTCACAATCTGCTCTACCTGCATCAAAAAAGCTTTAGACGCTCCATTAAACAGCAAATGCGCTTCATCAAAGAAAAACACCAATTTAGGTTTTTCTACATCACCAACCTCCGGCATTTTTTTGAAAAGCTGTGCTAGAAGGCTCAAGAGGAACGTAGAAAATAATAGGGGTTGATCTTGGATATCTGCTATATTTAAGAGCGTAATCACACCTTTACCGTCTACTTTCCCAAATAAATCTTGAATATCAAATTCCCTTTCTCCAAAGATATGCGCGACCCCCTGTTGTTCAATGGCAACTATTTTTCGTAATATCGTCCCTGCGCTAGCCGTACTTATCTTCCCATAATCTGCCTTGATCTCCTCTGCTCCCGCGCCTTCAGATAAATATGACAATAATTTCTTGAGGTCATCGAGATCAACCAAAGGTAATTTGGTGTCATCTGCATATTTAAACATAGCACTTAATACGCCTGACTGCGTTTCATTAAGATCCAGAATTCTAGCAAGAAGTATTGGTCCGAAATCTTCTACTGTAATACGCATAGAAGAACCCAATTTGCCACTAATGGAAAAAATTTCTATGGGAAACGCGGCAGGGATAAACGGAATGCCAACGAGACTACCCCGCTCCAATAACGCATCGTTTGTATTACCCGGTTCAGCGAGCCCTGATAAATCACCCTTGACGTCTAGCATAAATACCGGCACGCCTGCATCCGAAAGTTGTTCGGCCATCAGCTGCAAGGTGCGCGTCTTACCAGTACCTGTAGCACCGGCAATAAGACCATGACGGTTCATCATCTTTAATGCCAAATTCACTTTAGCGTCCGTAATGACTTCTCCCTTAAGTATCCCCGACCCCAGTTGTATAAAAGAACCCTTGGGATTATAAGAGGCATTAATTTTATCGATAAATGGTTGGCTCATAGTATTATTAATAAAAATTCAACTCTTTAAAAAATACGTTTATTAAACTTCAATAACTTAATTAGGCGGAAACAGTTCAGAATATAATTCGCAATAAACAAAAGTTTCAGCTATCGAATTTATAAATATTTGGAGAGATTATTGCAATATTTAACAAGACAAGGTTTTCTATATTAACAAATCGTTAATTTATGTAGATTTTATAAGAAGTTTTGTAATATTTATACCATATAATTAAAAAAAAGCTTGGCTTTCTAACGAATTATTTTATTTTTGTGAAAGTACAATAAAGAAAATAGATGTATAATAAGGTATATAGAATAGTATCAGCAAAGATTTGCTTCTTTATCTTCTTTACGAAGATGCTGATTTCTGCTACGCCTATTTTTATCGACAATGTTGACCAAGGAACTATCCTTCAGGTAGTCATGCAACTGGAAATTGAAAGTGCAAAAAGCAATAGCAATTCTAACAATGAAGATCTTCATGAGCATGGCGTAAAAGTATTCAAACCTGATGCTATAGATTTCTTAGCTTTTAATCCCACCATCGAAAACCAGAGCCAGAGTAAGACTTATCTTCAAAACGAACGGAGTATTACCTCTTACCACCCTACTGTGCCCACCCCCCCTCCTAACTGCTAAATTTACGCATCGTATTTATGATTTGTTTGCTAACAGCTTAGCTAAACTAGTCTGTGTTGTGATTATTCAGTAGATTTTTAAAAAAAATTTTATAGAAATTATGTTAGGAACTCGTATGTCTGCTTTTCTAAAATTATCGAAAAGGGACTTAAAATATGACTTACCAGCGAGTATTGTTGTATTCCTGGTAGCTTTACCCCTATGTTTGGGTATTGCAATGGCATCCGGTGCGCCATTATTTGCCGGAGTATTAACAGGTGTTATTGGGGGGATTGTGGTAGCGTCTATCTCGGGTTCTCCACTTAGTGTCAGCGGACCGGCCGCTGGATTGACGGTTATCGTATTAGGTGCTATACAGGACCTCGGCGCCTATGAAACCTTTACATTAGCGGTGTTAATTGCCGGTGCGGTACAGTTGGTTCTGGGTATTTTGAAAGCTGGAATGATAGGAAATTATTTTCCTTCAGCTGTGATTCTAGGGATGCTCGCGGCGATAGGTATTACTATCATATTAAAACAACTTCCCTTAGCAGTAGGTCTTTCTGAATCTCACGCTTTTGAACTGGATAACGGAGGCGGAATTACAGCTTTTTCTGACACCATTTTTTCAGCAGTAAACTGGGGAGCCGCTATAATCTGTTTTTTGTCATTGGCAATACTCATATATTGGCCGAAGATCAAAACGTTAAATAAGGTTCCAGCTCCTCTAGTGGTTGTGCTTGTGGGAGTAGGACTAAGCATGGCGTTCGCAGGTAGTTCTTGGGGCTTAAATCCAGATCATCTAGTATCCATTCCGGTGGTATCCTCATTTACCGAATTTACGGGGTTGTTTGTGTTTCCTGATTTTACACAAATTCTAAACAAGGATGTTTGGATAGTAGCCTTCACCATCGCAATTATCGCAAGTTTAGAAACGCTGCTGAGTATCGAAGCGATAGATAAGCTCGACCCTTTTAAACGCAATTCTCCAACGAATAGAGAATTGTTAGCGCAAGGTGTCGGAAACATGACTAGTGGCCTTTTGGGAGGCTTACCGATGACGTCCGTAATTGTACGTTCATCGGCAAATGCAAATGCCGGGGGTAGAACCCGCCAATCAGCCATTTTTCATGGTATATGGCTACTTGCCGCATTGGTGGCTATTCCCTCCCTTATCAATTTGATTCCGTTATCTTGTTTAGCTGCAATTTTACTACACACAGGCTATAAACTGGCGAATCCTGCACTTTTCAAAAAGATATACCACAAAGGCTTGGATCAGTTTATTCCTTTTACTATTACCGTAGTGGCAATTGTTGCTACTGATTTATTAATGGGTGTTGGGATAGGAATTGTTGTCGCAACGTTCTACATTCTTCGTGCGAACATGCAGAATGCATATAAGTTTAATATTGAAGAAGGTGATTTTAAAAACGAAGCGACTTTAACACTGGCTGAGGAAGTTTCATTCCTTAATAAAGTGCCTATCCAACAGAAATTATACAACCTTCCAAAATCAGTAAATCGGGTAGTAATTAATGGCCAACACAGCAAATTCATAGATAAAGATGTGATCGAGGTGATTAAAGATTTTGAGCAAAATGCACTAAGTAAAGGCCTCGAAATCGAACTAAACGATATAAATTATAAAAAAAAAACATACCGGAAGAAACAGAAACTTCAAAAGGTAATTTAAAAAACTAAATTAAATGCTGTATCTTGAATAGCTTTTACGCTATTCTAAATTTAAAAATATGGGAAATAACGAATTAGAATTAGGTTTTAAAAAAATATTAGACGGAAACAAAGACTGGGTTAATTTTGTAAGCGAAGATACAACGGGTCGTTTCCAACAACTAGCAAAAGGCCAAAGTCCAGAAATATTATGGATCGGTTGCGCAGATAGCCGCGTACCAGCAAATGAGCTGACAGGTAAAAAGCCTGGTGAAGTATTTGTACACCGTAACATTGCAAACATGTGCGTACACTCCGATATGAGTATGCTGTCAGTGCTCGATTATGCTGTTAACGTATTGAAGGTAAAACATGTGATTGTAGCCGGTCATTACGGGTGTGGAGGAGTCGCAGCATCACTGAGCCGCAACCAATATGGGATCATTGACAACTGGTTGTGCCACATAAAAGATGTATATAGACTTCACGCTGCAGAGATCGATGCTATTGAAGACGCAGAAAAGAAAACTAATAGGTTGGTAGAGTTAAATGTAAAGGAGCAAGTTTTCAATTTATGCACAACCTCTATCGTCCAGAACGCATGGAAAGATCGTGAAGATTTGGCAATACACGGCATGGTTGTAAACATAGGTACGGGTGAACTTATTAACTTAGATTCGACATTTACCAGCAATGACGATCTAGGAGACGTGTTCGCCTATAAATAGGATATAAAAAAGCTCCGACAAGCTTCTTGTCGGAGCTTTTTTATATTTGTGATTTATCTCAGAATAGTACCTTCGGTGGTAACGCCCTTGACGTACGGATCGGCATATTTCCCAACGATCACAGCAAATTCCTCCCGGCTTACTATGCTGTCCTGGTCAAACTCACCAACAAACTTTAACTTGTTAGACCAGTCCTTTTTGATTTGTGCATCCATCTCCATTCCTCTAAAACTCACGAACCTGACCAAGCTTAAAAGATCTTTCCAGGTCAGATATTCACCGTCATTATCCATGAACCACAGCTGACTTCTTGAATGCAATTGATTAAATATGGGTTTGATTTCTTCAAACTTAATGCTGTCTTTGCTATCAAAAACATAATTGTCCTCTTTTTTCTTTCCTGTCAATAGGCCCGCGAGATACATTTTTTCAACTGCGCGATAATGGACATGGGAAATCGGAATATCGTGAAGGGGTAACAATCTAGCATTAAAGGTTATCAACTCTGTTTGCAACTTGCGTGTGTCGATCTTGTCTGCTGTGGTCTTGAAAAATGCACAATATGCCGCTATTGCACCCAACGTTTGACCAAGTTGCGCGCGCAGGGGTATACTCTCGGCATTGCGAGCAACCTGAATCAGATATTGTGTCGGAAACAGGTTCTGATTTGATTGGCTCAGTATATTATTCAAAACATAGGAATACACAACACTGTCTACTTCGCCTACGGCAACCGTAGTACGTGATAGATCCAATGAATGCGCATCTGCAGGGGATATTCTTCCGGGCTTATAATAACCCTCCATACCTTTTACCAACGACTTTAATTTCCCTTCTTCCGTGGCATCAATGAGCGCGCGTACGGTATGTTTCTGTTTGTTTGATAAGGTGACTTCCCAATCTTTTTTGCCTCGTAACACCGATTGCACAGATAATGACTTCATTACAGTGAGATTGGGCTGCTCAGAAATGATTTTTTCCAACGCATTCATTGCTAGTCGTGGACTGATATCTCGTTTTACCATTTGTGCGATGGAATCATTGATCTCTTTGCTCATCGCTATTTTCATTAACACATCCATCCAAATACCTCCATCTAAATTAGCGTTAGATAAAATAGTAGTGGCCCCAGTAGTAAGCGATGGCACGATTTGGTCTTGCTCCATCACCCAAAGTGTAGGGACGCTGGATTGCGCGCTTTGCACAGCAGCAGTAAAGGCTTCTATATCACACCCGTATACCAATAAGGTTGGCTTAGTTTTTTTTTGCGCCATTAGTAGTATGGGACTGATGAGGTATATAAAAATATAAAGACGAAATTTCATTTGCACGGTATTTATTCCGAAAATACATAAAATTAATTTATACCACCGTAAATAAGATCGTGCTCATTTGGAGGAAACGATCATCCTGACATAACTATTTTATGCAGATGAAAACTATTACTTGTGAAAAAAAGGAAAGTTATCTAAGTTTGCTACATGATAGAGGAAGAAAAATCATTAAATTTTATCGAAGAAGTTATTGAAGAGGATCTTCGTAAAGGAACACATGACGGAAGAGTCCTGACACGTTTCCCCCCCGAACCTAATGGTTATCTTCATATCGGCCATGCCAAATCAATTTGCTTAAATTTTGGTTTAAGCCAAAAATATAACGGATTGACTAATTTACGTTTTGACGATACTAATCCTGTTACAGAAGACGCCGAGTATGTCGAAAGTATAAAACGTGACATCCAATGGCTTGGGTTTCAATGGGCACAGGAACTATACACCTCCGATTATTTCGAAATATTGTACCAATACGCTGTAGATTTAATCAAAAAAGAATTAGCTTATGTTGACGACAGCACGGCGGAAGAAATTGCAGCATCAAAAGGTACCCCTACTGAACCAGGGATACCAACGCCATACCGTAGTCGTTCCGTTGAGGAAAACTTAATGCTCTTTCAACAGATGCGCGAGGGTAAATATAGGGATGGGGAAAAAGTATTACGTGCGAAAATAGATCTGGCTAACCCCAATATGCATCTTCGCGATCCGTTATTATACCGTATCAGACACGTGCACCATCACCGTACTGGAGATAAATGGTGTATTTATCCGATGTATGACTTTGCGCACGGACAATCGGATTCGATAGAAAAAATTACGCATTCTATATGTACGCTGGAATTCATTCCACATCGTCCGTTATATGACTGGTGTATTGAAAAGTTGGAAATATTTCCATCCAAACAATATGAGTTTGCTCGCTTGAATATGACATATACTGTTATGAGCAAGCGAAAATTGCTACAATTAGTAAACGAAAAATTTGTTGAAAGTTGGGACGACCCTCGCATGCCTACAATTTCAGGTTTACGCCGAAGAGGGTATACAGCAGCCAGTATTCGCAATTTCTGTGATAAAATCGGCGTTCAGAAGCGTGAAAATATGATCGACGTCAGTCTGCTGGAATTCTGCATCCGCGAAGATCTGAACAAAACGGCATGGCGTCGCATGGTGGTATTGGATCCCATCAAATTGGTGATTACAAATTATCCGGACGGGCAGGTAGAAGAATTAACCGGTGAAAACAACCCGGAAGTCGAGGGAGGAGAAGGATTCCGTCATATTCCTTTCACAAAGCAATTATGGATTGAGCGTGACGATTTCATGGAGGAACCTCCAAAGAAATTCTTCCGCCTAGGAGTCGGTTTATCCGTTAGATTAAAACATGCCTATATCGTAGAATGCTATGATTTTGTGAAAGATCCCGAAGGAAAGGTGATCGAAATACACTGTAACTACATCCCTAACTCCAAATCGGGTGAGGATACCTCGGGATTAAAAGTAAAAGGAACCATCCATTGGGTATCTGTACCTCATGCCAAGGAGGCTGAGGTACGTCTATATGATCGCTTATTCCATGATGAGAACCCGGTTGCTGCGGAAGATTTCAAATCTTCCATCAATCCAGACAGCTTACAAATCATCAGCAAAGCTTATATTGAGCCTGATCTAGCTACAGCACAAGCAGGTAAAGGATATCAATTTATCCGTTTGGGGTATTTTACACTAGATACCCAATCTTCTCCCGATCATTTAGTTTTTAACCGTACGGTAACACTAAAAGATTCCTGGGCAAAAGAAATCAAAAAAGGATAATATACAGAAGGAGGCTAAAGCCTCCTTTTGTATATTCTATTGAAGGTAAATCTTCTTGTATTTATCATTCAGTGCCACAGTAGCGGCCAATAGTTTTTCATCACCCGCATCCGATAATATCTTTTGGTAATTATCTAAAGATGCAAACCCCAATCTCACCTCTCTCCCATCTAAAGCAGCCTTTTTATCCTGCATGACAGCGTAATTATAATTTAGTTCTTCATCCACGAATCTTAAATTTTTATCCGTAAGCAATCTGGCTTTTTCCAACTCTTTCGTTTTATAGAGTGTATCCACGATAACGCTGTTGAAATATGCCTGTTTCATACTTGACACCTTTTTAGGCATATTGTCGTATGCAATCAAGGCGACCTCTTTTGCTTGATCAAATTTGTTTTCAGTCATTAAAGATGTCAATGAATTCACAAAGACGTTACTCAAAATAAAATTCTCGTACATGAAATTGGAATCGGGATCAAAATAATCTAATGTATTCATATTACCCCATCCATATTTTTGGGTTATATTACGATGCAGGGTGTCGCTATTTACTAATGTAATTTCATCTGACACCTGATTCAATTCTACGGGCATTAATCGATATACAAACCCCTCAGAAACTAAGTATTTATCCAATCCCATAAAGCTCTCTACAGGAAGCATCATGCCAAAATAAATAGGCCTCTCCCAATTGTTATTGGCCAATATTTCCATCATACAAAGTTCTGCCCGGCTTACATAATCTTTATTGTAGATCCATTCCATATGGTCTGGAATTGCCTTTTCCCAATCCTTTGGCACAACCTTATTTCGAATCACAGAATCTTTGTCTATTGATAACCGTATTTTTTTTGTAGGGAGTATATTGACGTATTCGCCATTCTGCATCTGGATTTGGTTATTTCGGTTATCCGATAACATAATATCCACCAAAGCCCTCACATCCGTATGGGTTTCTAAATTCATGTCTACCACAGGCAAACCATCCCTAACCCCTTTTGCGATCTTTGATGGCTTAAAATTTAAAGGCAGACGCTTTGCTTCGTTTATATCTTGCATAGCTTGCTTCACATACCAATCCGACTGCAAATAACTTAAATTGACAATACGCACATCGGTACGAATTCCCTCGACCTCCTGCAGGTACCACAGAGGAAAGGTATCGTTATCCGCATAAGTAAACAAAATGGCATTGGGTTCACAGGATGTTAAATAGTTGAATGCAACCTCCTTTGCCAACGCTCTATCTGCTCGGTTGTGATCATCCCAGTTTTCGGTGATCAACAGGACGGGCCCGACTATCAGACAAATTGCAAACGACAAAAGAGAAGCAGACCTTAACGTAATCTTTCGTTTCATAAGATCGATAAGGCCTAATACTCCTAGACCTATCCAAATGGCAAAAACATAAAATGAACCTGCATAGGCATAGTCGCGCTCGCGCGGCTGCATTGGTGTCTGATTAAGATAAATGACAATCGCAATCCCCGTAAAAAAGAATAAAAGTGCGACAATCAATGCATCCTGTTTGCTGCGTTTGATCTGCCAAAGCAAACCCATTACACCTAACAATAGCGGTAGAAAAAAATAATTGTTTCTTGAAGGGTCAGATTGCATGGAAAGAGATAATGCTTCTTGTCCGCCGAGACGGGCATTATCTAAAAAACTAATCCCTGAAAGCCAATTCCCCTCCGTATAGGTGCCATGTCCTTGTTTATCATTTTGCCTTCCGGCAAAATTCCACATAAAATAACGCATATACATATCATTCAACTGATAGGAGAAAAAGAAATTCAAATTATCCGCAAAAGTAGGTGATTGCGCTGGATTTAGATTTAAATAATGCTGATAATAGGCGGCATGTTTTTCGCTATACATCCGCGGGAAAAGCATTTCTTTGTCATAAGTATATTTGCGGTTGGTTTCAATTTTGGTGTAACCGGTTTCGTCTTTGCGATAGGTATATTGCGACTGCGCCTCCTTTACTTTTGCATCAAAATTGGGCCCTTTCAACAGCGGCTCACTGGCATATTGTTCTCGGCTTAAATAACCTAAGAAAGAAAACACATTATCCGGACCGTTATTATTCAATGAAATATTAGTTTGCGCACGTATCAAAAGCATAGAATATGAGCTGAAACCCACCAGAACAAAGCAAATTCCTAAAACAACAACATTCAAAATTGGCTTGACTTTACGAATGGAATAAATCACACCAAAAATTAAAGTTCCAATAATCAACAACGTAAAAATTACGATACCAAATCCAAAAGGGAGCCCTAACGTATTGACAAAGAATAGATCAGCATATGCCGCAAATTTTACCATATATTGAATTAAACCCCACAATATAAAAGCCAATACCAATATGCCCAATCCCAAAGATTTCACAATGCCCTTCCAAGTTATTTGTTCTGTCTTTCTAAAGTAAATTACCAACGCCAATGCAGGGATAGTAAGTAAGTTCAATAAATGCACACCGATAGATAGTCCCATTACATAGGCAATCATCAGCAGCCATTTGTTTGCATCGGCTTCGTCGGCTCTTCTTTCCCATTTTAAAACCAACCAAAATACGACAGCGGTACATAGAGAGGACATGGCATACACTTCAGATTCTACCGCCGAATACCAAAATGTATCCGTAAAACTATAGGCTAAAGCACCAACCACTCCGGCTCCCATAATTTGCAGTATATGCCAATTGGCACCTTCACCGTTCTTGTTGATTATTTTACGCCCCAAAGCAGTAATTGTCCAAAAAAGGAATACGATGGTTAGTCCACTACAAATTGCAGATCCTATATTCATCCAAAAGGCGATACGGGAAGTATCGCCGAAAGCAAAATTAGAAAACAAATTCTGAAGCATTAGAAACAGTGGAGCTCCCGGCTGGTGTACAATTTCTAATTTATACGCCGATGCTATAAATTCCCCAGTATCCCACCAGCTGGTAAACCTATCGGCAGTGGCAATATACACCATCGTAGCAATAGCTCCACACAGCCAGCCTACAACATTGTTAATTTTAGCATAGTTCATATCCTAGGAATTAGTTGTTTAAGATTAAAGTTAAACACTAGATTCTGTATATCGAATGGATTAACACTATTTAACAAAAGACGCGTTTCGCTCATGCCCACATACCCAGAAGTGTTTCTAGTTAAAATAAAAGGAAATGCCGAGAGAAAGAGGATCAAAAATGTCTACATATTTGTTTGGATATTTTCCACAAGAATGATATGTTTGTGCTGTGTTGAAAGATTCCGACTACACACTATCCATAAACTTAAACGTCGATCATGGCAATAAAATTCAATGTCCACGAAATTGGCAACCGCATTGAACCCAACGCACCAAAGAAATTTTATGCCCGCCCCATTAGTTCGGGCGAAAAGACCTTAGATGATTTAGCTGCCGAAATTTCGCAGGCATCTTCCTTAACAGAAGCTGATGTGTATGCTGTACTCCAAAGCCTGGTACGTGAAATCCCACGGGCTATTTCAGACGGTTATATTGTAAGGCTTGGCAATTTCGGTTCGTTTAGAATGAGTGCCAACAGTACCGGAAGCGAAACCTCAAACAAGGTTTCAGAAGAAAACATCTACAAAAGAAGACTTATTTTCACTGCCGGAAAACAGATGAAGAAAGCTTTGGAAAAAATCCAGTTCGAGAAAAACAAATAAGCTTTGAAAAGCTTTGCTACACGCAGCGTACAGTGTCAAAAAAATTGCCTATTCAATTTACCCAAATTGAATAGGCAATTTACTAAAAATGAATAGGCAATTTTTCGAATTGACCATATTGAAATTCTCTAAGCAAGCCTTTCGACAATCTTCTTTGTTGGCCCGGGATTACTCATGGTATAGAAATGCAGCACTGGCGCTCCAAATTTGATGAGTTCCTGACACATATCGACCATCCATGTCGTACTGACTTCTTGCACTTCAATATTATTTTTACATTGGTCCACGGCATCACTTAGCTCCTCAGGGATGTCGAGGTGAAATATCTTCGGAAGGGCTATTAGTTGCTTTTTTGTAGTCAGTGGCTTCAGCCCTGGTATGATCGGAATATGGATATCATGTTGTCTGCATTTGTTTACGAACGATTTATACTTTTCAATGTCGAAAAACATCTGTGTAACAATAAACTCCGCTCCCATATCTACCTTTTTTTTCAACCATTTAAAATCTGTGTTGAAGTTGGGTGATTCAAAGTGTTTTTCCGGATAACCTGCAACGCCGATGCAAAAATCAGTTTTCGATGATATTTCGATGTCCTCGTGCAAATACTGGCCACGGTTCATATCTGCTACTTGCTGCATTAAGTCGGTGGCATACGCATGTCCGCCTGGCGTAGGAATAAAATCCGAATCCCCTTTACGCGCATCGCCACGAAGAACCAACACATTGTCTATCCCTAAGAAATTAAGATCGATAAGTGCGTTCTCCGTTTCCTCTTTCGTAAATCCTCCGCATATCAAATGTGGTACAGCATCAACTTTATATTTACTCATGATGGCTGCACAAATAGCTACAGTACCCGGACGCTTGCGGTATGCAACTCGCTCGAGCAGTCCATTATCATGCTGTTTATACAGGTAATCTTCGCGGTGATAAGTAACATCAATAAACGGAGGCCTGAACTCCATAAGTTCATCCATTGTCTTAAAAATACTTTGAATACCTTGTCCCTTTGCGGGAGGTAATAATTCAAAAGAAAACAATGTCTTTCCCTTCGCGTTTTTAATATGATCAACGATTTTCATCTAAATAAATTATCTTAAAGGTGATGAAACTTGCCTACCGCAGCTAGGCATGAGCTATATTCACCATGGCCTTCTTGCTTAGTAAAGCATGCAGATTTCATTTGATTTTATAGTTTTAGGCTTAGAGAAAACGCAAGGGTTTCGTGTTTCAGCTTATCTTTCCCGACCGATTACGAGTAGAATGCAGCACCTTGACTAAGTGTCAGGTTGCTAAGGCTTCAGCGGGTCTATTCCCTCTACCTTTCTCTATAAGCGTTGCTAATATCGGTAATAAGAAGTAAAAAGTCAAAATTATTTTACGCCCTATACAAATCTACCAGTCCTTCGGGCAACTTTACTTCGATGATTTTCTCTTCTCCATCTATTGCAAGGATCAGATCATCGGAAAGTGGAAACATCAACTCTTTCCCATTCATATTTACCGTAGCGATAAACTGCTGCGGCATTTCCTCTACAGCAGTAATCTCACCCAATTCGCCATGATGTTCATCCACCACCAAATAACCTATTAAATCTGAATATCGAAAATCATCTGGATCACGCACGGGCATTTTATCATTCGGCAGATAGATTTTCTTGCGCAATAGCGGTTGAGCCTTGTCAATATGATCGATATCTTCAAATTTAGCGTAGGCGGTACTATTTTTTTGTAATTTCAATTCATCCACGAAATACGGGACAAGTTTCTTGTTCTCTTCCACAAAGAGTACATCAAATTCCAAATCCATGTAATCTTCAAACTCAAAAAAGATCTGAACTTCACCCTTTAGGCCTTTGGTCTTGGAGATATAACCGATATAAAAACTTTGATCTAGTGTCATGTTGTAATGTAAAAAAATGTCGGGCACCGAAGGAGATATAAAAAAAGCCGGCTCCTAAGATCCGGCTTTCCTGAATACTTTGTGAAAGATTAACCTTCAGTTTCTTCTGTGCTTTCTGCACCTTCAGTTGCTTCTGGAGCTTCTACTTCTTCTTCAGCAGGAGCTTCTTCAGCTACAGGAGCATTTTTAGCTGCGATAGCAGCTGCTTTTTCTTCTTTTTTCTTAGCTTCGGCGGCTAGAGCAACTTTTTTAGCTTCCTCTTTAGTTTGCGCTAAGCCTGATTTTTTACCCGAAATTTTAGCTTCGTTAGCTTCTGTCCAAGTAGCAAATTTTGCTTCAGCGGCGGCTTCGTCGAAAGCGCCTTTTTTGACACCACCTTGTAAGTGTTTTTTGTAAAGAACGCCTTTATCCGAAAGGATAGTACGAGCTGTGTCAGTAGGTTGTGCACCTTTATTCAACCAATCCAACGCTTTTTCAAAATCCAAAACGATAGTCGCCGGATTTGTGTTTGGATTGTAAGACCCTAAACGCTCAATGAATTTACCATCACGTGGAGCACGTGAATCTGCTACTACTACGTGGTAAAAAGGACGTCCTTTTTTACCGTGTCTTTGCAATCTGATTTTAGTTGCCATGTTTTAATTTTAGTTATGTATTCAACATATCCCCCGTACAGCATGTAAGAGGGGACGCAAAGATAGTAATTATTTTTTAGATTGATAACTAGGTATAAAGATAATCGACTTCGGTAACTCAAAAGAACCAAATATTCTGTAACTTCAACATTCCAAATTGACAGTTTCTAATGGCTAAAATAGCTCCTCTAAAAATATTAAAAGCTTCTGCAGGCTCGGGTAAAACCTTCAGTCTTACTGTACATTACCTGACCTTGTTACTCTCCAAAGAAAACAGCTATCGTGAAATATTAGCTGTCACCTTTACCAATAAGGCTACCGCTGAAATGAAAGAGCGCATCTTGGGTGTGCTTCAGGCGTTGGCTGTCGGAGAGGACAGCAAAAAAATCGACGATTACCGCCAACTATTGCTAACGCAATTTCCGACATGGGATTACGAAACTTTACAGGGAAAAGCAAATCAAGTCTATAGAAAGATATTACACGACTACAGTCATTTCACCATTAGCACCATTGATGGCTTCTCCCAAAAAGTAATCCGCAGTTTCACCTATGAACTCAATCTAGATGCGGGTTACAAAATCGAAATGAATACAAACAAGGTAAAACAAGACCTGACCGTTATGCTCAATCAATTATTGGATGAGCGACCAGACTTGTTGGACTGGATTATCGCCTATGCCGAAAAGAAAATCGCTAATAATGAGAATTGGAATTACCGTCAACAACTCATGAAACTTGCCGGTTTAATTTTTTCGGAGAATTTTCAGGAGTTCGATGGTTATCTGAATATTGCTGACGCCAAAGAAGTTTTTAATTTGCTCGACAAAGAAGTAGATGCAACAACGAAGACCTTCCTTGAAGCATTCGGCCAAGCAATAACAACTTTTAATACGGTATTTAGAAATTTCGGTATCGGAGCGGATGAACTGAAAGGAAAATCCCGAAATAAGCTCTTTTCCGCAAGCAAAACGAATCCCAACATCTCGAAATTATCACCTACAGACCTGCAAAAAATATTTAATAAATTCTTGGGACTGATAGATAATGAAGATGCCTTCACCGACCAAAACAAGGATGTGAGGTATGATATCATCCAACAGCTTACGCCTGTATTAAACAGTATCGCAGATCTGTATCGCTATTTCCCAAATTACCTTGCTTATCAAGCCGTAAAGAATAATCTGTACTATTTGAGACTGCTCAAAGAAATGAGTGACCTACTGGGACAATGGAGAAAGGAAAACGGTGCGCAATTAATTTCAGACTCACAAATATTATTAAGCAAGCTGGGACTGGATGAGCATAACGATCCGACTTTCATCTGGGAAAAAATAGGAAATCGATACAATTATTTCCTTTTTGACGAATTTCAGGATACTTCACGTATTCAATGGAAAAACTATAGTCCACTCCTGATCAATGCACTCGGAAATGCAACCGGGGAACTAAGCGAACACCTCATTGTAGGCGATGTGAAACAAAGCATTTACCGATGGAGAAATGGCGATTGGCGGATCCTACTCCATCAGGCCGAACAACAGGTAGCGGATACATTTCACCTCGCGCCCGATAATCGAAGCAGCTTTATTGAAAATGGAGCGTTAGAAACGAATTTTAGAAGTCTGCCCAATATCATTAGGCTAAATAACTACCTTTTCAAAACGATTCCGCATAAACTACAGGCTATACTGAACGAAAAGGTACTCGATAATCTTACTGCAGAAGGCAAAGAATGGTGGCGGGAGTCAGGCAATGATAATATGCTTATCAATGCCTACGAAAACAGTCAACAGCTCATTCCTGAACGTAAACTAACCGACACCTCCAAGCTGGGATCGATAGACATTCTTTATTTTCCAGTCACTTCTGGTGCTTGGAGAAGAAACCAAGTGGAAGAGACGTCCATTGAAACATTGTGTAAGCAAATTGGTGAATGGATTGGAAGTAAGCGATATAAAGCCAATCAAATCGGTGTATTGGTACGTAGTAACGCACAGGCTAGGGTAGTGATTCAGCATTTGATGGATTTCAAAAACGCATATGCGATAGACTTTGAAGTCATCTCTGGAGATGCACTTGCACTGATCTCCAATGACTCCATATTATTGTTGATTGAAACGCTCAAAGCCTTGGTATATAACTCGGACAAGCATATTATACATCGAGCAAAAATAGCCTACTTGTATCATGTCATGCAGCACAACGTGAGTTTCGACAATGCTATCTGGCTAGATTTTAAATCCAATGACATCAGAGGTCTGAATACGGTTTTACCCGATGAACTGATTAACAATTGGGAAAACTGGCAAAAGCTACCCCTGGTTCACCTAGTCGAAAAACTCATTGAAATCTACCATTTAACAGGCCGCGGAAACATTCACCTACCCTATATCTTAGCATTTAAAGACATAGTCACCTCGTTTTCCACCAATGGTGAACGTGGTATTATACAATTTTTGGACTTTTGGGAAGAAGATGGTAACCGTGCCGTTCTCCCTTCCAATGGAAAAGTAAATGCGATCGAGGTCACTACAATACACAAATCTAAAGGACTAGCTTACGATGTCGTCATGCTCCCTTTTTGCTCATGGGATCTTGACGGAATGACGAATGGTGATTTCTGGATACAGACTCACGACACGCCTTTTGCGCAATTAGGGAAGATCCCCATTAAATACAATGGACAAGTAGGCGATTCCATCTTTTACAAACAGTACTTTGAAGAAATGCTCTTCAACTATATGGACGCGTTAAACACGTTATATGTGGCAACTACGCGGGCTGTCGAGCACCTCTATATCTCCGCCCCTTTATTCAAAGAGACGGTAGACAAGAAAACAGGAGAAATTATGGGGTCAGAAATCAAAAATGAGTACATCAGTGACTTAGTATACCAAGTATTAGATCATGTTGAAGCCCCCTTCCGATTGGAAAACGGAGAATTTCACATACAGCACACTATCCTACAGGAGGGGGAGGAAACTATTTTTTCTGATTTCGTTGCCTTAGATCGATATCCTGTTTCAAAGGAACTGGAAAAAGCCTTGGAAAAATCGTCGAAACGCACGATCAACAATATCCTAATGCTGGAAAAAGCGTCTCAATACGGTATCTTGGCGCACGAGATCATGTCCGAAGTGAGGACCGAAAATGACGTAGACGCACTGGTCGATAAATACATTGAAGAAGGAGTCTTATCCAGAGAAGAGCGTCCGTTTATTTTGAAAGAGGTACAACAGATATGGCATCACCCTGAAATCAACAGGTGGTTGGCGGGCAATTATAAAATATGGAATGAAGCAAGCATCATCACGGCGGATGGAGAGACAATACGTCCAGACAAGGTATTTACGAGTATCGAAGAAACGATTGTACTCGACTTTAAATTTACACAGGGCGATTATATCGGACATAAATCCCAAGTCGACAAATACACCAAGACATTACATGACCTCGGTTATAAAAATGTAAAAGGATATTTGTATTATGCCAAGTCCAATCAATTAGTTGAAGTAATCTAATCATGAACAAACCATTTTTACGACTAGTAGCCGAAGATATCAAGAATCGTTTTGAAAATGATCTGCCAGAAATTGCCATCGTATTCAATAACAAAAGACCGATCACGTATCTCAAAAAACATCTTGCAGATGTATATGGGCGAGCCATCTGGTCTCCACAATTCTTTACCATACAAGAATTTTTCAAGCTTTCGACTTCGGCAATTGAAGCATCTCCCCTGAGTCAGTTTTTTCATCTGTACCAACTGCACAACGCACTTCTACAGAATGAGGGACATGAATTGGAAACACTCGAAGAATTTTACCCCGTCGCAGAAATTATTCTCAGTGATTTCAATCAACTGGATTATGATTTGGTTAATATAGATCATATTTATATGGAGCTCTATGACACGACTAAAATCGATCTTGAGTTCCAGCATTTCACGGTCGAACAACAGCATTTTATCCGCCAATTTTGGCAGTCGTTTTCCATTGCCGGACACACGGGCATTCAACAACGCTTTCTAAAATTATGGAAAAGGTTGCCGGTTCTGTATAAAGCATTCAAAGAAAAACTACGACAAGAGGGGCAATCCAACTACCCGACAATATACCGTGACCTCGCAGAGGGAAGAGCGGAAAATGCACACTTTATCCAAGGTTTTAAACAAGTTTTATTTGTGGGATTCAATGCGTTAAATAATGCGGAAGCCCTTTTGTTCAAGCAGTGGCAGGAAGTTGGCAAAGCTTTATTTTACTTCGACGCAGATGCTTATTATCTGGAAGACAAACAGCAGGAAGCGGGACTATTCATCCGCAGAAATATCTATCAAACGGGTCTGATTAACGCATTGGGGGAGAATCTTAATATTCTTGGCAATAGAACTGCAGACGTACATTTATATGCTTCCACAGGAAAAATAAGCCAAACCAAACTCTTACATGAGATCTTGGAGCGCACGGAAAGTGCCGATAAAACCTCGGCTATATTACTGGCCGACGAAAGTCTACTGGTTCCGCTATTGCAGAGCTTACCTGATGCAACACCCAATATAACAACGGGTTACCCATTAATCCAATCTCCCCTATTTGGTATATTGGATCTTTGGATGAATGTCCACAAAGACATTTCGTACCTCAAAAAGGACAAAATTTCCTTTCAGGCAGTCGAAACATTTATCAATCATCCGCTTACCAAAGTATCCAAAAACGAAAAACTACAATTGCAGCAGTACATTGCTGATAGACAACTTTATGAGGTTGCTATAGATGATTTAATCATCAAGTCATCCGTACTTCCAAATTTCTTTAGGCCGATTTCAAAAAATGATGAGGTAATACCCACCTTAATCGATTTGGTAGACCGTCTGCTTAGCTCGATCGCAGAGCAGGATCGCATCCGTCAAATTGAAAGCAACCTTTTGGTGGAGACTAAAAAAACCTTATATCAACTCAAATTGGGATTTGATAAAATTGAACCACTCAGCATTTCCTTCCAAATTGGATTAATTAAGAAAGCAATAGCTCCGGTCAACTCGGCAATAGAGGGAAATCCGCTTCAAGGATTACAGATTATGGGGTTATTGGAAAGCCGCTGTTTGAATTTTGACAATGTTTATATTCTTGGAGCAAATGAAGGAATATTACCCAAAACTTCTAATTCGCCTACTTTTCTTCCCAATGCTTTAAGAAGAGCTTATAGTTTGCCTATTTTAGAAAACCAGGATGCGTTATCAGCCTACTTGTTTTACCGCCATTTTCAGTATAGTGATAACATACATGTCTTTTATAATAGTATAGTTGACGAGAACAGTACAGGAGAAGAAAGCCGGTTTATTAAACAATTGGAGTTTGAAAGTAAATTTAATTTTATCAAGAAAACGCAACAGCAATCTATCTTCTTTCCACCGCCTTCGACAGAGGTAATAATAAAAAAAACGGGGAAGGTATGGGCTAAAATGTATGATACTTTCGTTCAAAGAGGTCGGAGAATATCCGCAACAGCATTGACAACGTATCTGCAGTCTCCGCTACAGTTTTTCTTAAAGCATGTCGCCGAAATTAAAGAACCTCCCTCCATTACCCAAGAATTTGAAATGAATAAACTTGGAACAGTTATTCACGAGGTAATGGAAAAGATACTCTTACCCTTTAAAGGCATAAGCGAGTTTACCCCTACCCAGACATTGAAAGAAAATCTCGCAGATGTAGACGTTCTGATCATACGCGAAATAGGAAATCAATATTTGTCTGAATTTAAAAATTTGGATGATTTGAATAGCTTGCAACGGATTATGCACAAAATAGCGAGCGAATATATTAAAATGTACCTGCAATATGATATTGAAAATTATAAAGCTTTTAGAATTATAGAATTAGAAAATGACGAAGATTATACGATAGATTTCTCGATAAACATAAACGGACAAACTGAAATGATAAATCTTTATGGTATTATCGACCGTGTGGATGAGGTAATAACACTCGACAATCAAATTAAAACCCGAATTGTTGACTATAAAACGGGGGGAGATAGTATCATTTTCAAAGAAATAGACCGTGTATTCGCCGCTAATACTGAAAATAAGGCCCTCGTACAGACGCTGTTTTATTCCTATGTATTCGAACAAGTAACCGGCCGAAAGAATTTAGAGCCACATCTGTACGTTGCGCGGAGAATGCGAGAAGAAGGAACACTATTTAGTGGGAAATTCGGAGTAATGGAAGGTGAGTATTTAATAGAACAAAAGAGAAACTTTGTGGATTTTCTAAAAGCAACCCTAGAAGAGATCTTTAATACCGAAGTTCCTTTTCGGCATAATCCCCATGCACACATTTACGACAGCGATCCTTATACGCTATTTTACCGTAATGCTGCTACAGAGCAAACAGAAGATAATGAAAAAGGGTAGCTGCCGCTACCCTTTTCTTCCCTCAATTTAAATAGGTTTACCCTATTATCCTTTTATGCGCTTAGAAATAGCACGACTGGCTCTCTTTTTTGCCATCTCAATTTTATAATCAAGCCATTTATTTTTAAATATTTTACGCATAGTATCATCAAAATGGCGTGTGATAAACAAGTTACGGGCACCTTTCAATTTTTCGCTGACAGAATTTGCCAATGCCCTAACAGAGATAGAATAACCCTCCGTTTCGTACTGAATATAATGCCACCACCCAGCTGGCATATACAGTGTATCTCCTGGATAAATGACAGCTTCGTAGCCGTCCAAATACTGCAGTCCTGGATAATCCTGCTCACTGCTCTTCTTTGGGTTAGCAATGCTATGGAAATTGTATGGCAATTTATACATCAGATCTGATTGGTCGTTTGGAAATAACCAGATCCGCTTTGCGCCCTGAAATTGAGAAATAAATACGTGCGACATATCAATATCAAAATGGTTACGCGTCGCAGAACCTTCTCCTCCAAAAAACATATAGGGAAGCCATTGGATCACTTTACCACCCGTTACATCATTATATATGATATCTTTTTTTAGTTCAGGTCTAATCTTCAATAGATTGAACAGAAAAAGACGTAATTCCGTGGGTTCTCTACTTATCGTATCTAGATACTCTCCTAAACTCATTTGGCCTATTGGCGGACTTGCAGCATGATTCTGAGACTCTTCCTCTCTTCCGTAGATATCAATTTTTTCATTACCCGCTATTTCCTTGAAATAGCTGTAACTCCACTTCGTCCAACAAGGACTATCTTTGCTTATGAAATCCTTGATGACAACCGGTTGGCCTTTATTAAGATAATCCCTCACAAAGTCCTTTGAAGTCACTCCTGAGATACTATTAACTGGTTTTAATTTCAAAATATTCCCTTTTATACTTATACAAACATAAAAAAATATCTCTGCATTCTATTGTCTTTAAAGAATTCTCTTCAAGATTCACCGCATCACTATCGGCAGACAACAGGTAGAAATATTTTAAAACGTTAAGTTAATAAGACCATAAATCCTGTTCGTAGTCCATCAGCGTCTTTTTAATACGCTCTGATTCAAATAATCTATCAAGATCATCGCGAATATAATCTTTGATACGCAGGTCATCTGTATTCGATTGCTTCACGATATAACTAGAAAATAATCTTTTAATAAACACGTCATCGTAGCTTAATCCCGTTGCATCATTATGCCTGTTCATCACTTCCTTATTCACGAATACATGCCGTGCTTCTGGAAAATAGATCCAAAATGCAGGTGTTGGATCAACGGCGATGGTTAGCGCACCGTCATCTACCGGCAATGGAATATCGCTAGGTGTATCTTGTGTCTCGACATTTTCGTTTTGTGCAGGAACGGCAAATGGATCGAACGGGTCGGTCCCAATGGCTCCCTCTCCTCCTCCGTCACTATTTACAGGCAAACCTAAATTCGAGTCCATACCCGGGATATTCGGTGTGATCAAAGGAGCAATACCAACAATCCTAGGTTCAAAAACAGATCGTTGTTTGTCAAAAATCCAATCCTCTTTAATACGAAACTTCACAACATTCTCGCCACTAAAAGCCCTGCTTTCATAATGTGAATTGATCACCTCATTATTTTCATTATACTCTTCAACCAGTACACTATCTCCTCCTAGCCTTGCCATCACTTGATCTGGTGGCAAAACGTTCTTAAAACTATCTCCATTTGGATCATTCTCCGTAGGAGTCGGATCATAGGCCGTTAACTCGCCAGCTTGTATAGCCTTCACTATTACATCCATAAGTCTAGATTTGGGAGAAGCGAAAGCCTGATTCAATTTCTCTCTAAGGTCGATTTCTCTCCACACCCGCTTACTAAACGCTACATCCGTCTGTCTGACTGTAGCATACGGAACAACCTTGCGATTTTCGATATCGGTTTTCGCGACGTATCCATCCACAGGCGGATCATCTGATACTTGAACCGGCTTCGTGCTATTCGACAAGTTTTCCTGTTGAGCATATGTACTCAACGAAAATCCTAAGACAGCTACTGATAATAATATCTTCTTCATAATAGCTATTTTGTTCGTGTTAATTCGTTACCTGAAATGTTATAGCATCCAAGTTTTGTGCTACCCCATCTGGTCCAACTCCTACAATATCGTAGATCATGACGACAGAACCGGATGTAACCCCACCTAACGCAGTTTTCATTGCTCCGGAAAACGAGGCTCCAGAGGACTGATAAGGCCCTATAGGATCGACCCGAGGTTTAGCAATATACATATTAAACTTCGTGATACTAAATTTAGCGTCAAATTCAAAATTATCTAACGAAGCAGAAACAACATTTTGTCCCCTCAATTGCGCCGCGGATATACGCCCACCTGTTTTCCCAGCTATACGGGCAGTAGGCTTGGGAATACGTTTCACACGAAACTTTGTACTACCCAACTGTTGCGTCTTATCCCCTATTTTAGCAGAAACATTAATAGAAGCATCGCCCGTAGAAGATACACGTGCCGTATACTTACCGCCGGATCCAGAAATAGAAACGTTAGAACCTGAAACGAGCAAATTTTCCTTTGGAATACCTGGCGCCGACACCGAAATTGGATTATTTACACCAATATACAATACGTTCATCGCATCAGGAGAAACTACCGCAGACGGACGGGCGACCTGATAAGTCATCGGTTCTGTTTCGTACGTTTTTACTGTCCCATCTGTTTGTTGAACACGAATAGTACCCGTCCAATTAAACACCCCTTCACTAGAAGTATTTACGCTATATGTCCCCTGTCCTTCTGTAACGGGCAACGTACTCCCTCCCACAGAAATCTGAGGGGAGGACTTAGAGTCGTAAGCTGTCAAAAAGACTTTTGCAGTATAAGGTTGACCTTGTATCAAATATGAGGTAGGCGCCACAGCAACTGCGGCAAATTTATCCAAATTCACGACTGCCTGATCCATCTTACCAAATATATGCTTTACCACAGCGGATTCCGCATTCTTTGCGTCCGCATTTATTTTTTCCAAGGCCGTGATAGCTGCTGTCAATGGAATACCATCTCCAAAATTAACTTGTTCCCAAGATTTTTTAACACCGCCACGGGGTCCGGGATCTTCTGCCGATAAGGCAAAGCTAACCTCATCATTAGTCAGTTTTTTTAATTCTGCAGAAGTAGCATTAATAATGTCTCGAAGCTCTTTACCTCGTCCCTGATTAATCATCAATCTTGCAGAAATAGATGTACTACTTCTGAATTTCACATCGCCTGTTTCCTCATTTATATCTCCCCCTTCCGCGGTCAATAGTTGATTATACTCCTTAAGTTTGGTAGTCAACTTACCAACCAAAACCCGTGCTTGTTCAGCTTTCGTCAAAAGCGGTTGTGCCCGTTCAGGATTCTCTTTCATTTTGGTTTCCCGAAAAGCGAGAAACATATTATCAATACCTGATTGTGTATTTTGAGTAGAGGTGTTTAAGCTGTTACCAAGGTTCTTAAATGCGTCCAATATCGAATCGCTTACATTTAATGCTACTAAGCCTAGCAACACTAAATATAGGATACTGATCATCCGCTGTCTTGGTGTCTCTTTTTGTCCTGCCATAATTGTAATTTCCCTTATTCGCCTTTTAGATCAACTACTATTTATGAACGGTTAGCGTTCATCGCAGACAACATATTACCATATATGGCATTCAATGAGGCTAAATTTTTATTAAAAGTATTTACTTGTTCTTTGAACTGTAACATGTCAGCAGAAGATTCATTAAAGGTCTGCAAATCTGCCGCAGCACGCTCAAAAGCGTGACTCAATTGTGAAGCTCCTATGGAAGCCGAATTTAATTTATCAGCAAATTGATTCGTCGCCAAAGCTGTATCAGCTACTTTGGAAATGGAAGCTACTTTATCTCCAAATGTACGTAAGCCGTCACCCAGATTACCGATCAGATTTTCGTCGATCTTCGCATCCTGTAATAACCTATCCAATGCAGCAGTATTCCCGACAATAGGTTGCGCTATATTTGAAGGTATAGACGTACTTCTAGTCGGTAGTTCACCTCTGAAGTCCTCGTCCAGTTCTGGATAGACGCGCGTCCAATCTACATCTTTTTCGGCAGACATAAAACCCATGATAAAGAATAACAACGCTTCTACCGCCAGACCAACACCAATCATCCATTCACCGCCTTTAAAATTTAATATTTTAAACATTAAACCGATAATTACTACTGTTGCTCCCCAATTGATCAATGTATTAATACTAAAACCGTATTTCTTTTTCGTTGCCATGTTTCCGTTTATAAAATTTATATTTCCAATAGTTAGTAAGCTACTCCTGCATATTTCGTCACAGATCTAAAACCAATGTATGACTTTGCTGTATCTTGATACTCGTATTGTCTCGCAGAATTTTGTAAAAAGTACCCCACATCTTTCCAAGATCCTCCCCGTACTACTTTACGCTTCATTGTCTCATGATCTGTCGGTTTCGCGTGATAGGTGTAGGTTGGGTTCATATCGTGCACAAACGAGTATGCCGACTCGTTATAACTTGACTGTGTCCATTCGGCAACATTACCAGCCATATTATATAATCCAAAATCATTTGGAAAATAGGCATAAACTGGAGCTGTATAAGCCACTCCGTCATCAATATAATTCCCCCTTCCGGGTTTGAAATTGGCCATCAAACAGCCTCTTGCATTCCGCGCTGAGGGTCCGCCCCAAGGATATTGCATCCCAATCTTGCCACCTCTAGCTGCATATTCCCATTCAGCCTCCGATGGAAGCTGGTAATCAAACCTCGGATTTTCCTTATTTCTTGATGCTGCATTATTAAACAGCTGGGTTCTCCATGAATTAAAGGCTTGTGCCTGCCTCCAAGTGACACCTACAACCGGATAGTCGTCAAACGAAGGATGGGAAAAATAACCATTTACCATCGGCTCGTTAGCCGCGTAACTAAAATCCGCCAGCCAAACAGTAGTATCCGGATAGACTAACATGGTATCGCGCATGATAAAATCTGACCGCGTTTTATTCGGATCCCTTTTACCGTCTACCGCGGCACGTAAATCATACCATTCATAATGATATTTTAATAGGCGTACATCCAATTCATTCTTACCAAATATGCGGTCTTCTCCTTGGTAATACATACTCGACAATCTTTCCTTCTGATTTTGATCATCTGTTCTCCAAGGTGATTTTTTATACACATTATCCCAATCAATATACCGTTCGCCATTGGTACCCTGTATAAAATACGTATCATCTCCCAAAAAATTGTGAATAAGAATCGAATCGCGAACCCAATACACAAACTGACGGTACTCGCTATTGGAAATTTCTGTATCGTCCATATAAAACGGTGCAATCGTAACTTGACGATTTTGAGCCGTTTGGGAGAATGTGATATCTTCATCAGATTGCCCCATGATAAATGTACCCCCTGGCACTAATACCATCCCATACGGGTTCTTATTAGCCTTTAACTTTTCAAGTTTAACACCTACCAATTCGCCAGAATTACTCGGTCCTTTACAGCTGGTATTTACCACCGAGGCAAATACGATTAAAAGACCAAATACAATTTTATACTGTTTGTAATTCATAAAAATTCAATTCTAAGCTTAATGTACTGTAATTCGTTCTCAAAAAGCATGTAAAACTACAGGTTAATTGTTTACAACAAAGCATTCACAAAAAAAAACAAAAAAATGGGATTATAACACTACATTTAACATCTTTTAACGTAAAAACTTTTGAATATAAAAAAAAGTAGTGACTTCACTACTTTTTTTCTGAAAGTATCTATTTTACGGCTCATTAAGAACCGTTGCACACCCCTCTTCTTCGATGTTGTTACCGCCGTTAGTCATGAAGGGCTTATTTATTTACCTGCTTGATATATTGTTCAACTGCCATGGTCATACTCGGTGCAGTCGGAGTTGGCGCCGGGATATCAAGGATCAAACTATGATCCAAAAGAGCCTGTTGCGTACTCGCTCCAAAAGCAGCTATGCGTGTAGAATTCTGAACAAACTCCGGAAAGTTCTCATACAAAGACTGTACACTTGAGGGACTAAAAAACACGATTACATCATAAAAAACATCTTTAAGATCTGTAATATCCGTTATCACAGTGCGGAATAATACTGCTGGCGTAAAATCGTACCCATTTTCTTGTAGCCATTTCTGTGTCTCCTCATTCGCAACGTCGGAACACGGGAATAAAAACTTTTCTTTGCTATGTTTCTTTAATACTTCTTCTAAATCCTGCGCTGTCTGCTTGCCAAAAAAGATCTTACGTTTCCTGTATTGGATATACTTTTGCAAGTATAGCGCGATAGCTTCGGATATACAAAAATATTTCATTTCCGCGGAAACTTCAAAACGCATCTCTTCACATACCCGAAAGAAATGATCAACTGCATTTTTACTCGTAAATATTACAGCAGTATAGTCTGCAAAGTTGATCCGATCTTTTCGGACATCCTTTGCAGGCACACCTTCAACATGTATAAATCCACGGAAATCTAATTTCAAATTATACTTTTCTGCTAAAATAAAGTATGGAGACTTGTCATTTTCAGGTTTGGGCAAAGTCACTAAAATGCTCTTTACTTTTTTGGCTCTTGCTACATCAATCTGCATAAAATTCTTTTCTTTAATTACTTAGTGCTTTCACTAATATTAAAATCGGCGTGATTTCGAGACTGCAAAGATAAAGAATTAAATAAAAGATTGAAAACTTATGATGACCTAATAATCCCCAAGCTGTTCGTAAAAACCTATATAGAAACAGAATAGATACAATTATCGAAAACAAAATTAACAAAAAATTAAAGTAGGTCTTAGGTAAAAACGTAACAAACAGCAGCACCGGCATCAGAAAAAGCATGCTATTAAAATACACCAGATAAAGTATTGTTATGTATTCACGCACCATTCGTTCAATTTCAAAGATGAAAGCAATGATACGAATGATTAATATTTTAAGTCCAAAAAGTAAGGCAACTATTCCCGAAATTTTAAGAAAATTTATTGGATTAAGGGCATTTATGTCGTCAAATCGTGATTGATAAATCGACAAAAACAATCCCAAAGACAAGCTAAAAATCAGATACAAAAAAATATACGGCCAAGAGGTCATCATATTATCTTCTTTACTAATCTGTTGAAGCTCCCGTTCGTTGTAGTAAGACTCAATAATACGCTGAAAATCTACAGGGAAGAAAAACCGAATCAAGCCAATACTAAGAAACAACAATATCAACACGCCGATTATCCAATCGGGTCGTTGGGTTTTGTGGAATGAAGGGACAATATCAATCTGCCTTTCCTTGATCAATTGGTTCGAAAAAGCAATCCATTTCATAAAATCATTCCCTTTCACAATGAGATCATCTCGGTGTTTCTCCAAGAAGTAATGTGATCTATCTGGGTTGACAAAAAGCAGGGCTAAATATGAGGAATCTAGCCTCTTATTGAATCCATTATCCAAGCTAACAACTGGACTGCTACCTTGGAACAGGGTATCTTGATATTGAGAATAACCAAAGGATGAACCGATAAGCCCTAAAAATACAGTCAACAGATAGTGCCATTTTTTTATATGTTGCCTTTTCTTTTCAAGCCTATTCATTGCACTCAAACTTAGAAAAAATGCTTTGCATTTACAAACTTAGCATAGCGATCTCACGAACTTAGCGCAGCATTTTCGTAAATACCGTAATAAAGCGGCCTCAAATGAATAATCATATTAAAGAAAGGCATAATAATCATATAAAGAATACCGGTAGAGCCCACTCGAACATCTATTTTTTTTCATTCTTATCACCTGTACTATTTAATTACCTGGCGATAAATATCGGGAAGATTTCGGCATTGCCCATTGTAATCGAGACCATAACCAACGACAAATTCTTTCTCAATCTCGAAGCCAACATACATGATATTATCAAATTGATGGTTTAGACAAGTCGGCTTTAATAACAATGTACAAACTGATATACTATTAACGCCCATGGCTTCCAGGGCTTCCATCGTATGTTTGAGTGAGTTTCCCGTATCCACGATATCCTCAACTATAATTACATCTCTTCCGCGTAAATCCATACCTACTCCAATCAACTCGCTTATCCCGCCTTGATCAGTTCCATTGTAGGAAGCAAGTTTAACAAAGGACATCTCACAGGGCACGTGTACCTGTTTCATTAAGTCGGCCATAAACATAAAACAACCGTTAAGCACTCCTACAAATACAGGATGTTTCCCTTCATATTTTACGTTAAGATCAATACCTATTAAACGGATACGTTTCTTGATCTGATCGTATTCTATAAACGGCTCAAAGTAAAGATCATCGATTTCTATAGACTTCATGCTTAATTCCTTTCTTTATCAAACTTAGATAAAATGTGTTGCATCTATTTATAGCGGAAATAGTTTATCCAAAATAGATTTTTTCGCTTTTTCTTCCATCTCCATGTCACGCATGATTTGTTCATGTTCGTCGATTACATCAAAATCAAAAGTCGCCGTATCCCTTATCGCAGGTGCCGCCCGTCTTAATTGGGGCTGTAAAACCACATCATAGAACCCATAATTATCGGGAACCGAAATATTCTTCAATTCACCCATTTTATTCATGATATAACCATAGGTATTAAAGTGTCGTTGTACCCACGGCTTGAGATGACCGGTATAATCGAATGAGTTCAACCCCGTTTTTGGACGCGGAATGATACTGGACAGAAAGAGACTTTCGCCGATATTCAAATCGGAAGGCTGCTTTAAAAAATAATAATTAGCAGCTTCTGATATCCCATATACATTCTTTCCCCATTCGATGACATTCAAATAAACCTCAAATAACCGATCTTTGCTCACCTGCCCGGAGGACTCCATTAGCCAAACTAACAGGATTTCTTCCAGTTTCCTGTTCATCGTTTTCTTCCTGTTCAGAAATACATTCTTTACCAGTTGCATAGAGATCGTACTAGCCCCCCTTTTAAATTTCTTCTCTTTAATATTTGTCGCTATGGATAGTTTAAACGCCTCTTCTTCAAATCCATTGTGCTTATAAAAGAATGGATCTTCTGTATTCCTGACCGTCGTTTTCAGGATATTGGATATGTTATTTAAAGAAACGAATTTAGGATTTTCTGCGCCGACAACAAAGGTTCGCAACATTGTGGTGTCGTCGTATGCCTCGTAGACAAAGCTGGAATTCAAGCTATTGACATCGGCCTTCCCCCATTTCAAAACTTTTAAATCCTTATCATCAATACTCGACTTAAATATTAGATTTTCTGGATCATCTAATAAGACAGAAAAATCCAAATCATACTTCACATTGCCCTCTATTTCTATCCCTTCCAGGCTTTCAAATAACCCTTGTGGAAGGGCGTCAAAAAAATTCTGGACTTTGAACCGGTCTGTATGTATCGCCAACTCGAGTTTCCGCTTAGGCTTTAATGTATATTTCAGTACCGGACTTGCGGTAAAATTCTCCACGGTCAAATGCGTATGCTCACTCAAGGCGATATAATCATTTGCAACCTGAATCCCCCCTTCGGCTATACCGTGAGGAAGAACAATGTCTTGATCGGAAAGTCGATGATGATTGACCACAAGATTTTCGTACTCCCATCCGCCTTCAATAAGCAACAGATTTTTACTTTCTTTCTTAATTCGATTAAGATCGAAAACCAGTTTATCGAAACTGACTTTTAATCCATATTTACTCTTCAAAAAAGGAACTTCGGTGTTTTTGTCTTTTGCAGAAATCGCCACTTTAAGTTGCTGTGCATCACCATCCACATGTCCTTTCAGGATCCATTCGGCATCATGTTCGTTTAAGAACATACTAGTCTCAAAATCACCGCCATCAATTGCCGCTTCTGGAATCCGAATCTTTTGCAATGTGTTCTCGTCCTGATAGGAAACCTCAAAATTCACTATTTGCATATCATTTGGTACTTTCGAAAATACTTGCTTCGCGATTTTTTCGACAAATTCTGCAAAATTACGTTCCGTCGGTTCTTCAATCACAGTCGTATCCCTTTCTTTTTTTCGGAACAGAAAATCATAGTTGCTCACCGAATCTTTCTTCACAAAGGCAACCTTTCCATCGTACAAATGGAAATCTCCTATTTTAACATTACTAAACAGTAACGGAAAAAGTCGGATAGAAACACTTAATTTTTGGATTGTCGACAAGGTATCCCGATCTTCGGGAACGACAACAACATTTTCCAGTACTACAGTATTAAGTCCGTCAAACTGATATTTCTGGATTTGAAGGTCCACTTTATACACGTTCTTAAGCTTATATTGTACTTTACTAACTGCTTCCCGGAGATAAACGTCTCTTTTGGACAGACCTATCGCTACCACCACACCTACCACCACCAGTAGGGCAACTACACTTATCCCAATCCATTTTTTTTGATTGGTTGTTATTTTCGGCAGATACTTTTTTAACATGTTCGTCTAAAATTCTCCAATAAACTTAGATAAAATGCTTTGCATTCACAAGCAAGATGATCCCGGTGATCTATAACAAATGCGGCACCTTCAATTGCTTGTCTAAACCTAATCGCGCACGAAGGGAATGCATAAATTTATCTCCAGGATCCGTTTTAGCGGTAATGTAAGTTGGGTTCATTTCTTTCCACCATATCGTACCACTAAATGCTTGGTACTCGTGGTGACCTATCACATAATCAATGGAATACTTAGAACGCAAATATTTTATTAATTTCGTATTGGAATTTAACTGCGCCTCAGTAAGCGGATATTGTGCAGACCCTATATTTTCAATACCAATAGCACAATAATTTAAGCCAATAGTATGCCGTGCAAAGAAATTCTCCGGTAAAAGTTGATATATAGTCCCGTTTCGTCCAATTACAAATTGAGTAGAAACATTGAGTGTACTTGCCTTCTGCAAGTCTTTCCGTCCAGGAAGATGCACCGGATTAAACGTTTTAACCGTCGCGTTTACACTCATATTTCCCGTCCAATGTACTACGACCATCCGCGGGACGATCAATGCTGTGTCAGAATGCACACCGTGACGTTTCAGTAGATATTCCAAAGAGAGACGTTCTCTCTCCGAATTCCAGGTAATAGGACGTTTATAAATAAGGGGCTTTTCCTGTGCATTCGGAATAAAAAAACCAAAAACACAGATCAATATCAGGTATGTTGCATGTTTATTTAACACTTTTCGCTATATATTCGCTCTCGTTACCTAATCGATCTATTGCTTGAATGGCAACACTATTCAAATTCTGGCCATTTTTAGACTTTCCCAATTCCATCGTTGTGATATTCGCGTCTAAGATCGCGGTCTCCCATGTATCACCGTAGCGACTATAAAGTACCCAATGAAAAACTTGATCCGGCTGCTTATGTAACCATTTCGCAAAAACACTTCCTTTTTCCGTCGTCAACAATAAAGTAGGCTGTAAAAGAGGATTAGCAGCTAACCAAGGACTTTTAGGGACAAGCGATTTTTGCTTATATGGCCCGCTACTAATCTTATTTAACATTGTAGGACTTTTTGTAAGCCCCGCGATACTCCAATGGACCGCGCCTACGCTATTGGGTATGATTTCTCGTGTAGCCTCGATTTGGTTTACAATTTCTGTAGGCTTGTCAGACACACTCACACCTACTGTATTCAGCCCAGGCCATAAATGCCGATTATGCGTATTTTCAGATTGCCACCATTTCAAAAGCGCGGTAAAACTTTGTTTCGACGGATTGATTGGCCAGTATAACTGCGGCGTAAAATAATCAATCCAACCTTTATTCAACCACAACTTGGCATCTGCATACAATTCATCGTATTGCGAAGAGCCGGTAACTCCAGCAGGATAACCGGGTTTCCAGATCCCGAAAGGACTTAGCCCAAATTTGACATAATTCTTTTCGGCCTTAATATCTGTATATACACGTTCAATAAATTTATTTACATTGTATCTACGCCAATCTGCGCGTGACAAGTTCCCACCGGCACTGCGATACGCATTCCAGGTCTTGTTATCTGGAAAGTCTGCTCCTCCATTGTAAGAAGCGTAAGGGTAGAAATAGTCATCGAAATGGACGCCATCAATATCATAGCGTTTTACAATGTCCTTTACAACCGCAGCCGCATGATCTTGCGTACGCTGATCGGCAGGATCAAACCAATACATTCCATTTTTTAACCTTACGACATGGTCGGATGCACGGTTGACCATGGATTGCCCGGTTACGGATCCGCCATTGGTATGGTGAGCACGATAGGGATTAAGCCAAACATGTAACTCTAAACCTCTTTTATGTGCCTCTTCCACCCAAAATTCTAACGGATCATAAAAGGGAAAAGGTTTTTTACCGGTCTCACCCGTTAAAAAATATGACCAAGGCTCATATTGACTTTGATACAATGCATCAGCAGATGGTCTCACTTGAAAAATAACAGCGTTGAAGTTATTGTCTTTTAACAAATCTAACAGATGGACTGCTTCGGCTTTCTGTTGATCTGTAGAGAGGTTATTCTTAGACGGCCAATTGATATTTGCAACCGTAGCTACCCAAGCCGCGCGAAATTCGCGTTGAACTCGAGGCAACGTTACTTTGATAGAAATATCTTCCTCTTTAAGAGTCGTCGCCGGCGTGTAACTTGGCGCTCGTAGCGTATCTTTGATTTTCCGAGGAGCTTGCTCTTTCTTTACCGTATCGAGCTTTACAGATGTGGTCGTACTTTCGACAGGATTACTTGTCGAAATCTTATTACGCTTAGATGAGCATGAATAAAATAAACATGCAACGATCCCCAATAGGGTCAAAAACTTGACAATTTGAATCTTCATAGTCTGCAAAGCTACGTTAAAAACACAATAAGATTTGCTTCATAATTAAAATAATGTTATTACCATGATTTTTTTACACTATTTAATCCGCTAATTTTCAATATTCGCTCCTATCACTCGGAGATCCCATTTATCGCTTTGCCTTTCAAAAAGACATGTTTTATTTCAAAATCCGTATTAAATACCAATAAATTAGCTAGAGATCCGCTATTCAGATTGCCTATTAATGGATTTTTGATCAAGCGCGAGGGGTATAGCGTTGCCATCCTCAACGCTTCATCCAACGAAATACCGGCATGATTCACGCAGTTTTCGACGGCTTTTAATAACGTCAAAGCAGAGCCGGAAAGTGTTCCATCGGGCAGTACATAATGGTCTTTTTCCAGCATATGCTGATAAATCCCTTTACGACAGGAAGCTACCGCATCCGTAATGAGAAAGAGACGATCTCCCAAAAGCTTTTTGCTTAATTTGACCGCTTCATAATCAACATGAATGCCATCTACGATAATTGAAGCGCTCACCCTGTGGTGATTGAAGGCGGCTCCAGGAAGTCCCGTGTTGCGATGATGTAAGACCGACATCGCATTCCAAAGATGGGTAACCGCGTCTATCCCATTATCAAAAGAAGCAGACGCTTCTTCAAAGTTCGCCGCGCTATGCCCCGCACTCATCAGCACCTTATACTGTTTTAATAAATTCAAACACACATCATCGATCAGCTCTGGAGCTATAGTGATCATCTTGACGACATCACACGCATCTAAAAACAAGTCGTTTATCAGCGTTGGAGAAGCGGGGATAACTAGATCTTCGGGGTGAGCTCCCCGCTTTGATGGATTCAAAAAGGGTCCCTCCAAATGTAAACCTAAGGCAACCTTAGGATCTGACTGTTTAAAAACAGCTATAGCTTTCTTAAATACATCCAACGTATTGGTCGCCAATGTCAAATAAAAAGAGGTACATCCCTGCAATAAAAGCTGATTCTCAATAGCATACAATGATTCCTGAGTCAATTCTGCAGAAAACAGTTGGTCTCCAGTTCCATAAATCTGCAAATCGATTAGTCCGGGACAAATATATGCTCCGGCAACATCGAAATGTTCGTAATCTTCAGGAATCTGGTCTATAGGAACAATACCAGCTATATGTTCGCCATCTAATAATAAGCTCTTCTGTTTAATAATGTCGTACTGATTATAAATGATCCCGTTAATCAAAGCTATTCTACAATTCATCCTGCAATATAATAAAATGTGCAGTAATTATTTGGGCTTTACACGCTACCGTCGTAACTTAGCTCTATGAACCAAGATCAAAAGACAGAAGTATCAAAATCGTCGAAATTTAACATTCGTACTATGCGAATAATAAATATTATCGCCATTTCGGTATTCATCTTGGCTATTGTTTATAAAATATTCCTTTCAAAATAAATAGATCATGTCACAAAAAGAGATTTTAAATACCGAAAAAGCCCCCGCTGCTATCGGCCCTTACAATCAGGCAATCAAAGCCGATAAAACATTATATGTATCCGGTCAGATTCCGTTGATTCCGGAAACTATGGAATTGGTAACATCTGGCGTAGCAAACGAAACACATCAGGTATTGAAGAATGTAGAAGCCATCCTGAAAAATGCAGGATATGGATTTGAAGATGTTGTGAAAGCGACGATCTTTTTGAGCGACATGGGCGATTTCACAACGGTAAACGAGGTGTATGCCCAGTACTTTAACGCTGCGCAGCCGGCACGTGAATGTGTAGCGGTGAAAACACTTCCCAAAAACGTAAACGTAGAAATATCGGTCATTGCTTGGAAAGCGTAGTGAAAAAAGAAATACAACAATCGGAAAGCCGCGGAAAGTACTTCTTAGCGGCTTTTTTAGCACCCCTAATTTGGGGCTTTATGTCTATTGCCATTCGGTGGGTAAGAGATTATCCTGCAGAAGACATACTTTATTATCGGATTCTCACGGCGTTAATTATCTTATGGAGCTTTATCTTAATTTTCCGTAGGTCTGTATTACAAACGGACATATTACACTATCAATCGTTACAGCCTACGGAAAAGAGAAAAGTTATATGGCTGACCCTGCTCGCCTCTGTCCTAATACTCGGAAACTGGTTTACATATATCTATGCCGTTAATCACATCAGTATACAATCTGCGGCATTTGCCTATTTGATATGTCCGTTACTAACAGCCATTTCAGCTTATATTATTCTAAAAGAGCAATTGTCAACCATTAAAAAAGTAGCCTTATTATTTGCTATGATCAGTGTGGGAATGCTCGCCTCGGGCTCAATACTCGAAGTAATATGGTCGATTTCAATAGGCTTGCTGTATGCCCTTTATTTGATCATTCAGCGCGTAGCACAAGGGTTTGATAAACTCAATGTACTCGCCGTTCAGCTATTTATTTGCGCTTTATTCGTTATTCCAAAATTGATCTTCAATCACAACAGCATACCAGATTCGCCTACTTTTTGGATAACAATCCTGATCATCGCCGTACTATTTACGATCATTCCACTTTACCTGAGCATGTATGCGTTGACAAAGATCTCTTCGACTACCACGGGCGTTCTCCTCTATATTAATCCGCTGATTGCATTTACGTTAGCCGTTTTTTACTTTAAAGAAACCGTCGACCCGCATAAATATATTGCATACGCCATTATCGTCCTTGCCATCATACTTTTCAATTGGCAAACCATAAAGCGGCTATCTAAAAAATAGCGTAACTTTTCCGGGTTTGCAAAGGGTTAGTGTCTCATTTTGTCATGCCTTGATTTGAGAATAGCAATTGATTGTTCCATTTCTGATTCATTTAAATGGCCAAATCCCAAACGCATAGCTGTCACCTTAGCGTTTTGATACAATAACGTTTTGGGGATAAAAAGATTATCTTGGATACAACTGTTTGCAAATTTCAACAACGAAAATGGTGCATTCCATTCTGTCCACAGAGCCAAGCCTCCTGAGGGTTTCTTGAAAGACACAACCTCCGGGAGAAAATCAACTAATAATTCGCAAAATAGATCGCGCCTTTCACGGTAGACCTTAAGTGACTTTTTCAAATGACGATTGATATCCCCCTCTTCAATCATTTCTCCTAAAGCCTGCTCCATAATAATATCTCCTTGCCGGTCAATAATCCCCAGGTATTTCCTCATCTCACACATCAAGTTATATGGAGCCACCACAAACCCCGTTCTAAAACCGGGAGCCAACGATTTCCCGAAAGCGCCGATATAGATAACCATTCCCTGTGTATCTGCACTCGCAAGAGGCATTACGGCTGATTGTTCATACTGAAAATCATAATCGTAATCGTCTTCGATAATTACAAACCCATATTCACCAGCCAATTGTAACAGGGCTATTCTACGCTGTGCGCTTAATGTTACCGTAGTAGGATAATGATAATGTGGTGTAATATAAATCAATCTAATGGAGCCTGGTCCAAAATTATCCCTGATATAATCTACCTGAATCCCTTGATCGTCGATCGGTATGGTCCGTATACGGGCGCCAGACTTCTGAAATACCATATTGGCAGAAAAGAAACTCAGCTCGCCTACGAGCACCAGATCACCGGTAGTAATCAGCAATTGAGAAATAATATATAAACTCATTTCTGTACTTCGGGTAATTAACACATTTTCTTGCGTAATGTGCAAGCCCCTTGAAAGATTCAAATACGTGCTCAATTGTGCTTTGAAATACTCACTTCCTTCTTGATTATACATTCCTAACTTTTTACGATTACTTTTACGTTTCATCGTTGCACTATAAATCCGAGAAAGATTATGCATCTGCATCAGCCGGATATCCGGAACACCATCATTGAATCCGTAGGTACAGTGTGAATATTCAAACGGACTGTCCAATATATTTGATTTGTTGAAAAAATATCCCGTTTTTTCTGGATATTTTGCCAACGATATGGGCATATCTGAGGTTTTGGCGGCTAATCCACCGTCTCCTGGATTAAGCACAAAAGTACCTTTGTTGGGACGGACTTCGACCCAACCCTGCGCCTCCAATTCTGCATATATTGCAGTAACCGTTTTGCGATGAACTTGCAATATATCGCTCAAGCTCCGTGTACCGGGAAGCTTAGAGCCGATCAGCAAATGACCGCGCTGAATGGCATTAATGATCTGTTGGGCAGCCTGTATATAAACAGGACTCGACACATTCCTATCTAACTGAATAAAACTCAAAAAAGGTAAATCAACCGGACTACTCATATTATAAAAACTGGTACACTTGAATTAGCCGGAAAGATACGACTTTTGTCAAAAACAAAATAAGAACACGAAAAAGTTCAACAGAAACAACTTAAAACACAATCATTACAATGCTAACAAAGTCAATACTATTTTGTTCCCTTATTTGTCCTTTGATCTCTATGGGACAGGAAACTATAGGTGATTCCACAATTTTACATGAAGTCATCATATCTGAGAACAGATTACAAACTCCATTTAACAAAAACGTTCGAAACATACAAATCATTACCAAGCAAGAGATTGAACAGCTTCCTGTAAAATCCATTAATGAAGTACTCAGCTTTATCGGCGGTGTGGACGTCAGGCAACGTGGCACTTTTGGGGCGCAGGCCGATATCAGTATAGACGGTGGCTCATTTGAACAGACTTTAATCCTTCTCAATGGCATAAAGGTTTCTGATCCACAAACAGCGCACCATTCAATGAATATCCCTGTATCCTTAGAAAACGTTGAACGCATTGAAATCCTAAAAGGACCTGCAGCAAGGATATACGGTATCAATGCACTTACAGGGGCTGTAAATATAGTGACGACAAAGCCCGAACAGTCCGTTATTTCAGCCCATGCCTATGCGGGTTCATCTTTTGAGGGGAAAGAAGAAAATGATGGCGAAGGATTATATTGGGGAGGTGGCTTACAGGTAGGCGGGAACCTTACTTTCAATACCCATCAGCATGTGGTCTCCATAAGCAAGGATAAATATAACGGACAACGCTATAACAGCAGTACAGAAAACACCAAGATATTCTATCAGGGCAGGTTACAGATTGACGAGCGAAACGCGTTAGACCTAACCGCGGGATACCTTTACAATGAGTTTGGTGCCAACGGCTTTTATGCAGCTCCGGGCGACAGAGAATCTTATGAAATTGTAGAAACAAAATTAGTTGGTGTCTCATCAAGTCATCAAATCAGTGATAGGTTTAGTCTGCGCCCCCGCTTGAGCTATCGCTACAATGCGGATGATTACCGCTATTTTCGACACGATTTAAATACAGCACGGTCCCAACATCATACGGATGTGCTATCAGCAGAGGTAAATTCGATCTGGAATACGTCCATTGGTGATGTTGGATTTGGTTTGGAAAGCCGTTCAGAAGAGATTAACAGTACAAACATCGGAGATCATCACCGGTATAACCATGGCGTGTATGCAGAATTTAAGACCGAACGCATCAAAAACATGATCTGGAATGTCGGAAGTTACCTGAATTACAATACCCAATACGGATGGCAGGTCTTTCCAGGTGTAGACGTAGGTTATCTATTCCATCCCGGATGGAAATTAGCGTTCAATATCGGATCAAGTCAACGCATCCCATCCTTTACCGATCTATATCTTAATCAACGGCCTGGCAATATCGGAAATCCTGATCTGGAATCTGAAAATGCCTGGCAATATGAATTTGCGCTACATTACAAAAAATCTAATCTTGAATTGCAAACGGGATATTTTTACAGAGATATTTCTGGATTTATAGATCGAATAAGAGAATCTACAGACGAGCCTTACCAACCGTTCAACTTCGGGAACAATAAAATGCAGGGATTTAATTTTAGGGCCAGTCAGGCGGTACCGATTCATGCCAGATCGCGATTCCAATACACCTTAAGCTATAATTATTTGACTCCGGTAAGTACGGTGAGATCTGAGGGGATGGATTCAAAATACAGTCTCGAAAGCCTGAAGCATCAATTAGTACTCAGAACCACGTATATACAAAATCAACTGAGTGTAAGTTTCAATAACAGGCTGTTGAAAAGAGAACACAAGGCTACTTATTTGATATCAGACCTGCGGATTGGATATGATTTGTCTAAACTCTCCTTTTATACCGATATTACCAACCTTTTCAATCAATCGTACATCGAAACAGCTGCCGTGCCTATGCCGAAAAGATGGTTTGCACTCGGAGCGAGATATAGATTAGCGCTATAGAAATGAGCGAACAATTGTAAATCCGTTAATTTGATATCGGATCTCCCATACAAAATCCTTAAATTAGCCATTCAATAGAATGGCTGATTTAAGTTTAATTACCCCTATAGAATATCTTAAAGGCTTAGGACCCCAAAAGGCGGATGTACTCAAAAAAGAGCTGCAGGTATTCACTATTGGCGATTTATTACAAAAATATCCCTTTCGCTATATTGACAGGACAAAATTTTATAAAATACAACAGCTTCATCCTGATTTAGTAGGAGCACAAGTATTGGGAAGATTGATGAATCTTCAGGAAGTGGGCGAAAAACGATCCCGTAGATTAGTAGGCCAGCTTAGGGATGATACCGGTATGATAGAACTTGTTTGGTTTCAAAGTATTACTTGGCTAAAGAAAAATCTAAAAATTGGTGCTGCGTATATTATCTATGGCAAGCCAACAGAATTCAATGGACAGATCTCCATTACACATCCAGAAATGGATCTTTATAATTCCCAGGAGAAGAAAGTAGGTAATATGAGCATGCAACCCGTGTATTCTTCTACTGAAAAGCTTAAAAAATTCAATCTTGATACGAAAGGACTTCAGCGCTTGCAACAAACAGCTTTGGAAACCGTTTTCCGTACACTTCAGGAAAGTCTACCAAGTTATATATTGGAACGTCATCAGCTTCTTACTTATCCACAGGCATTGGTGGCTATCCATTTTCCACAGCATGTGAATGAATTGAATGCAGCGATCCAAAGACTTAAGTTTGAAGAACTATTTTTCATTCAGCTGCGTTTATTACGCAACAAACAACTCAATACACAGAAATATAAGGGCCATCAATTTGATCAGGTAGGAGGCAAATTTAACACTTTTTTCAACGAGAGATTACCGTTTCCACTCACGAATGCGCAAAAGCGCGTTGTGAAAGAGATCCGACTGGATACCAATACAGGAGCACAAATGAATCGATTGGTGCAAGGGGACGTCGGTTCCGGCAAAACGGTTGTCGCTCTGATGTCGATGTTGCTGGCCGTAGACAATGGTTATCAAGCCTGTATGATGGCGCCTACCGAAATATTGGCGACCCAACATTATACAGGACTGAAAGAACTACTCGGCGAAGGCATCTGCACAATCAAACTACTGACAGGATCAACCTCGACCAAAGAACGCCGCGTACTACACCAAGAACTGGAGGAGGGTACTTTGGACATTTTAATTGGGACGCATGCGCTGATAGAGGATAAAGTAAAATTCAAAAACATTGGCTTCGTAGTAATCGATGAGCAACATCGATTTGGAGTAGAGCAGCGCGCCAAACTCTGGCGTAAAAACACCATTCCTCCACATATGCTTGTAATGACCGCAACACCGATTCCGCGCACCTTGGCAATGACGTTATACGGCGATCTAGATATTTCGGTTATCGATGAACTACCAGCAGGAAGAAAGCCCATAAAAACGGTTCTTTTTTTTGAAAGTTCACGTTTGCGTATGTTTGGCTTTATGCGCGATGAAATCGCAAAGGGGAGGCAAGCGTATGTCGTATTTCCATTAATCAAAGAGAGCGAAAAACTGGATCTGTTATATCTGGAAGCCGGATTAGAAAATCTACAACGTGAGTTCCCTTTGCCTCAATATAAAATCAGCATCGTACACGGCAAAATGCCCGTAAAAGACAAAGACTTCGAAATGCAACGATTTGTCAAAGGCGAAACCCAAATTATGGTGGCTACTACGGTGATAGAGGTGGGCGTCAATGTTCCGAATGCCTCCGTTATGGTGATTGAGAATTCCGAGCGGTTTGGTCTTTCGCAATTACATCAGTTACGGGGTCGCGTAGGCCGTGGTGCAGAGCAATCGTATTGCATCCTCATGTCAGGAAACAAATTAAGCAAAGATGGGCGTCAACGCTTAGAAACAATGGTACGCACGAATGATGGCTTTGAAATCGCGGAAGTTGATCTTCAATTGCGTGGACCCGGAGATATTTCGGGGACACAACAGTCTGGTGTACTGGACATGAAAATCGCAAACCTAGCCAGTGATCAAGCTATCCTGGCAGAAGCCCGTGCGACGGTAATAGAGATATTCAAAGAAGATCCGTCGCTTTCTTCCGAAAAAAACAGATTGCTAGCTAATTACCTCAACCAACGCTCCCCGCTTTTCAATTGGGATAAAATTTCTTAAAAAACAATTATCTTTGCAGTATTGTTAATTAGAGAGAGAATTTAAATTTATTATTTCTTTAGTCCAATATAGAGAGCTTGAACTTTCTCAACGCTCCAACTTCAATAGTATTAAATGGCAAAAACAAAAATATACGACACCGCAATAAAACCTGAAACGGCAGTTTTAGTTTCTGTAATAACTCCTCATGTATCTGACGATACCGCAAAAGACTATTTACAGGAACTGGATTTTTTAGTGCAGACAGCCGGAGGTGAAACGAAAGGTATTTTCACCCAGAAACTCGCTTATCCGGATCGTGCGACCTTTGTCGGCAGCGGAAAGTTAGAGGAAATTAAAAATTTCATAGATGCTGAAGAAATAGATATCGTTGTATTTGATGACGAACTGTCCCCTTCACAATTACGAAATATTGAAAAATCTTTCAACATCAAAGTGCTCGATCGTTCAAACTTGATTCTGGACATCTTTGCAAAACATGCCCAGACGGCCCAAGCGAAAACGCAGGTAGAGTTGGCGCAATTACAGTACTTATTGCCTCGCTTGACGAGGCTTTGGACCCACCTCGAACGCCAACGAGGCGGTATCGGTATGCGTGGTCCTGGTGAAAGTCAGATTGAAAGTGATAGACGGATGATCTTAAATAAGATTTCCTTGTTTAAGGAACGACTCAAACAAATCGACAAACAAAACGAAACCCAACGTAAAAATCGTGGGGAAATGATCCGCGTAGCATTAGTAGGATATACAAATGTGGGTAAATCGACCATTATGAACATGGTCTCAAAATCGGATGTCCTAATTGAAAACAAATTGTTTGCAACTCTTGATACGACTGTACGTAAAGTTGTGATTGATAATTTGCCTTTTTTACTATCTGATACCGTCGGTTTCATACGCAAGTTGCCTCATCACCTTGTCGAGTGCTTCAAATCTACGTTGGACGAGGTGCGTGAAGCGGATATCCTAATTCACGTAGCCGATATTTCTCACCCTAATTTTGAAGATCACATCCATGCAGTAAATGAAACCCTGAAAGATCTAGATGCATTAGACAAACCGGTGATTACTGTCTTTAATAAAATTGACGCCTATAAACCTCCTGTAGAAATAGATGAAGATGGCGAAGAAATTAAAGTGACGTTGGAGGAATTTAAAAATTCATGGATGGCCAAGAATTCGGAACCTGCAATATTTATTTCGGCTACTGACAAGACAAATATGGAAGAGTTTAAAACAAAACTATACGATATCATTGTGAAAATGCATAACGAACGTTATCCCTATAACAATTTATTGTATTAATATATCTTCACATCATCGACAGATAGAAACGTATCAAATCAAGAAGTGAAGGAGATCGTATTAAGACACAGTTGCTCACATTAAAAGACCTACAGCTTTAAAATGAACAAAAAAGTACAGTTTATTGATTGGGGATTGGTAGATTACCAAGAAGGATGGACTATGCAAGAGGATATATTTGCAAAGTCTCTTGCTATAAAACATGATAATAGAATAAACGATACACAGGATCCTACTCCTAATTATTTGATTTTTACAGAACATCCTCATGTATACACGCTAGGCAAATCAGGAAAGCCGGAAAATTTACTACTGGATGAGGCAGGCTTGGAAGCAAAGCAGGCTACATATTATAAAATAAATCGCGGTGGCGACATCACCTACCATGGCCCCGGACAAATTGTAGGATATCCTATATTGGATTTGGATAATTTTTTCACGGACATACATTTATATCTGCGTACGCTAGAAGAGGCCGTTATTTTAACTTTGGGAGATTACGGCATCGCAGCGGGTCGTAATCCTGGATATACAGGTGTATGGCTTGATCCGGACAATGATAAAGCCCGCAAAATTTGTGCAATGGGTGTGCGTGCATCCAGATGGGTCACCATGCATGGTTTTGCGTTTAACGTAAACACTAATCTCGATTATTTTGGGAATATTGTGCCCTGTGGAATAGACGACAAGGATGTAACATCTATGGAAAGAGAACTAGGGCATAAACTCGATATGGAGAAGGTAAAAGAAACATTAAAAAACCATATAGTCTCGCTGTTCAAGATGGAATTGGCTTAGGTCTGTAGTCGAACAGTTAATTTTGTGCTTTTCATTAATTAAATTATGCGCCAATCTGCCGCAGTTGCAGTATGTCTTCCAAATCAAACATATCCGTTTCCTGATACCGAGTTGCAATGGAGAGCTTAATACTATCACAGTGTGACAGAAAGGTTTGCTCAACAAGTTCCACGGTATTATTTTGTTCGGAAAGGTGCCCTAAAATAAGGTGCTTAAGTCGAGAAGATCGATAATCTAAAAATAGTTCTAATGAAGTTTTATTTGAAATATGTCCCCATCCGCTACGGATGCGATTTTTAAGATAATAAGAATAACGCCCTTTCTCTAGCATATCTTCATCGTAGTTACTTTCTAATAATAACACGTCGGAATGTTGAATGACGTGTTTTACATTATCACAACCTCGCCCCAGATCTGTCATAATACTCACATTAGTCGACCCGTCCGTTACAACGAAACTGCAGGGTTCTTTTGCATCGTGAAACTTTGGGATTCCCAACACCGAGATTTCACCGATATTAATTCGCGCATTCGCAGAAATAATGTGCACCAAATGCGACGGCAGATGAAGCCGGGACCCCTGACAAGTACCCGCCGTCCAATATACCGGAATCTGATAGCGCTTGCAAAAAACGGATAAGCCTCGAATATGATCGGAATGTTCGTGTGTAATAAAAATAGCTTTAATACGTGATGGATCTATCCCCAAATTACCCATTCGCAACTCAATATGTTTGGTATTAATGCCTACATCAATTAATACTGCATCTTCTCCTTTTGCTATATAATAACAATTTCCATTACTTCCAGAAGCGATTGCACAATATTTCATATGTGTATTTATTTTGTTCCTACTACTAACATTCCGGCAAACTCAACGGAACCTTAATCGCCAATCCACCATCGGCCGTTTCTTTGTACTTTACATTCATATCTTGCGCAGTATCCCACATCGTGCTGACGACTGCATCCAAGCTTACCTTTGCTTTATCAGGATTGGATTGCAAAGCCAACTGAGCTGCTGTAATCGCTTTTATGGCTCCCATTGTATTACGCTCAATGCATGGAATCTGTACCAAACCACCGATGGGATCACAGGTTAAACCAAGATGATGTTCCATAGCAATCTCTGCTGCCATCAGCACTTGCCGTTGCGAACCACCCAGACATTCCGTCAGGGCACCTGCTGCCATGGCCGAAGAAACACCGATCTCCGCTTGACAACCTCCCATTGCTGCGGAAATCGTAGCACCTTTCTTGAAAATAGAGCCTATTTCCGAAGCTGTCGCAATGAATTGCAAAATTTTACTCTCGTTGTACGCGTCATAAAATGTAATGTAATATTGTAAGACTGCAGGGATTACACCGGCAGCGCCATTAGTCGGTGCCGTAACGACTCTTCCAAAAGACGCATTCTCTTCGTTCACAGCAAGCGCGAAACAACTGACGCAATCTAATATATAACCAAAATCCTTACCTCCTTCGCGAATAGCTTTAATCCAAGTATCGTAACTGTCGTAAGCTCGGTCTTTCGTAATACGCCTGCTCAATTTAGCTGCTCGACGCTCGACGTTCAAGCCGCCTGGCAAGGTCCCCGAGCTATGACATCCTTTATAGATACATTCTTTTATTGCGTTAAAAATCTGCAAGACACCTGCTCTTGTATCGGCCTCGGATCTCCATGCCAGTTCATTTTCGAGAACAAGCTCCGATATTTTCAATCCCGTCTTCATGCACCACACCATCAACTCTTGTGCAGTATCGACCGGAAAAGGTAAATCTATCTCCGATAAAAAGCCTTGAGCATCATTTTCTTGGATGACAAAGCCCCCTCCAATAGAATAATAGGTTTCGGATATCGCTTTCCCCCCCTTCAAAAACCCCTGGAAGGTCAGCGCATTGGGGTGGAACGGAAGACTTTCCTGATATAAAAACAAGAGGTGATCGGCATAGAAGAAGTCAATTTGATGTTCGCCAGCCAAAAGCAGCTTCTTGTTCGATCTGATTTGTTCGATTTTAGGCGTCACCTGAGACACATCAAAAGTAACTGGATCATCTCCACTAAGACCGAGTAGCACAGCAACGTCTGTACCGTGGCCCACACCTGTCTTCGCTAAGGATCCGTAAAGTAAAACATTCACTTGTTCCACATCCTTTAATATGTCTTTCTCTTTCAAAACCTTTATAAATCGCTCGGCCGCCCGCCAAGGTCCCAATGTATGTGAACTGGAAGGTCCGATACCGATTTTGAACATATCAAATATGGAAATTTGTTCTTTAGCCATTCTCGTATTTAAGTTTCACAAACTTAAAGAGAATAAACCAAACAACTAATTGTTCTTGAAAAAACCTTTATAATTAGCGGTAACATTAGAAGCATAAGGTTTATATGGAATTTCTCAATGACCATTGATGCAAACTATATATAAAAAGGTCAGCTACTTGAGCTGACCCTATCCATTACTCATGGCTATCTTATACCCCTTTTCCGTACGAAAACTCTTTATTAACCGTAACTGGCAACTTTCCTGTAGGCTTTAATTGCTTAAGCAGGGCTTTCAATGCGGCCCGCTGCATAAATCCTTCATTTTGGTAGGCCAGCAAAATCGAACTACTTCTATCTATCTTTACCGAATTTAATGCATAAGGATTCGTAAACATAACCGTAATCGTACGTCTACCTGCTATTTTATCAACAAATTCTTTTACCGGTTCTTTGATAAGCAGTTCATTTCTTGGTCGCATACGGTCATCATGAATCGCCACCACAATTTGTTTGTGACCTCGTATGTCTTTAATCAATTGTTTCAGTTCCTCTTCGGATTCCTCACCTGTAATATAGTAATTTGTCGCATCAGCAAGTTGGAGAGCTAGACCTTTCTCGAATTCTTGCGCAGACTTAATTCCCAAGCTTACTACGGCAGTAGTCTTTTTAGTATCAAAAGACTGAATGCGCTTATTTGACTTCAATAGTGTAACGGAAGCATCAGCCATACGTTGAATAAGCGATTTGGTAGAAGCTCTATTCAAGTCACTTACCAAACCATTTGTATTTATTGGTCGGTAGTTGTTCAATCCTAACCAGTATTTTGAAGCAAGAACTTTTTTGACTCTCGCATCAATATCAGCCTGTTTAATACGTCCGCTTTTGATTGCTTTTTCTACCAGGTCGATAGCGCGTGCACTATTTTCAGATATTTCCAATAGATCATGTCCGGCCTCTATAGCCATTACATCCGCTTCACCGTTCGGAAAGAATTTCTTGACCCCTTTCATATCCATCGCATCGGTAACCGTAAGACCTTTAAAACCCAACTCATTACGAAGAACACCAGTAACTACCTTTTTCGAAATGGAGGAGGGAATATTAGGCGTCGCATCCATGGCAGGAATATGCATGTGCGCAACCATAACGGCTGGAGCTCCGCTCCGTATTAATTCACGGAAGGGGAATATTTCTAAGGTATCCAAACGGGTTTTGGAAAAATTTAATTGGGGAAGGTCATAGTGCGAATCGACATCGGTGTCGCCATGTCCGGGAAAGTGCTTAATCGACGCTATAATACCTCCATCAACCATCCCGTCCATATATGCTTTTGCCTTACGTGTTACATTTTGCTTGTTGTCCCCAAAAGAACGAAAGCCTATAACCGGATTATTTGCATTATTATTGATATCCACCACAGGCGCAAAATTGAAATGCATTCCTATTCGTAAAAAATCTTTGGCTACTTCACGCCCCATTTCATATAAAAGATTGTCATTCTGCATAGCGCCTAATGTCATCTGATACGGAAACGAAAGTGTAGAATCTGGCAAACGCATACCTATCCCCCATTCACCATCAAATGTAATCAACAAAGGAACTTTCGTAAGTTTTTGATACGCATTATACATATTAGCGTGACGGACAGGCCCACCCTGGAACACAACTAACCCACCCAATTGCTCTTTTTGGATTACCTGTGCTACAGAATCAATATATTTCTGTCCTAGATTGGTATGGGCCCTTACTAAAAACAACTGTGCAATCCGTTCTTTAGGAGATAATGAACTGAAAACAGAATCGACCCATTGGTGCTGCTTATTAATAAATGGAACAAAATCAGGCTTCTTCTGTGCATTTACGTTTACTATAAAAAGCAACGCGAATACGTGTGTTAAAATTATTTTAAACATATAGCAATAGTTTATGATACGAAGAAACGTATTATAATTCTACTTATAAAGTTTTGTGCGTTATTTTTTTTCAAAAAGCATAAAAACGCAAAATTATTATAGGAGATTGTATTTTTTTTCCAATAACTTAGCAATAGCCAAAGAATTATCGATTTCGCCGCAAGCTTCTTTTTTCCAAAGCATATCAATAATCAATAATAAATATTGTGTTTCCAACTCTGGATTGTCATATCCCAATTCTACAAACGCTCGTTGAATAATTGGTTGAACAGGTTTCATAAACTGATCGTGCTGTTGCTTAGAAAACGGAATATGCGATAATCGTTCTTGAAGTTTCCAAAACATTGGCTCTTCAGCAACCAATTTGCTAGGCAAAAAGATCATGTTTCTCAGAAAATCTTTCGCACTTTTATACGTCATCATACCTTTATGGTATTGCAATACGCGTCGATATCCTGATTTAATCAAATTAGCCAATAATGCGTCCTTATTGCCAAAATGCTTAAAAATCAGCGCTTCAGAAACACCGGCGGCCGCAGAAATCTCTTTTGTCGATGTATCTGCATAGCCCTTCTCCGCAAATAGACCCAACGCCTTCACCATAATCCTTTCTTTACGACTCAACATCGATTCCTTCATTTTACAAAATACACTTATTCTTACAAACTTAGATAACTTACCGTTTTTTCACAACAAAAACTATCGAGCCAATCCAAAGATGCGATACTATTGATGGGTATCAAAGCGAAGGATTGTATCATTTTCATGATAATGAAGTTAACTAACGAAGATTTAGCTATAATTACATTCACAAATTACTAACTTGTGAATGCTGCTAAATTAAACGTAAAAAGGTTGATTTTTGTGCTGTTTTTATTTTGCGCTGTACCTGCTTTGGCACAGCAAAATATTTCTGGCAATATTATCGACAAAACAACATCTTTACCGCTTGAAGGCGTAACGATACGTGTTTTAAATACACAGGACTCGTCTACAATTTCTGCTACCACAAATAAAAGCGGTGTTTTTACCATTACAAACGTAAAAAAAGGCAATTATTTTGTAGAAACGAATTTTATCGGTTTTAAAGCCGAAAAGAAAGCCGCAACGGTCGACACCAAACCTCAACATTTTTTGTTCCGATTAGAGCCGGCGGAGATTGAAATAGAAGAAGTAGAAATAACCGTTCCACAAGCAGTAGTACTTAAAGGAGACACGATGGAATTCGATGCTAGAAACTACGCCACTCGCGAATTCGCAGATGCAGATGAGCTGGTAGCTCAAATCCCAGGTGTGCAGATGGATGAAGATGGTAATGTCACCGCACATGGCGAACAAGTGACCAAAATAATAGTAGATGGAAAAGAATTCTTTTCTACAGATCCCCGGATAGCGTTAAAGACCCTCCCAGCGGAAATCATTGCCAAAATTCAGATAATAGATGAAAAATCAGAACAGGCGCGATTTTCAGGTTTTGATGACGGCAGCAGAAATAAAGTCATCAACATTGTCACGAAACCCGATCGACGTCACGGATATTTTGGAAAAGCAAACGGAGGAAAAGGGGATGGAGACAAATTTGGTTTTTCAACGAACCTGAATAGTTTCAACGGCGATAAAAAAATCGCCATAAATATGATGGCCAACAACATCAATGAGACCAACTTTTCCGAACAAGGTCGTGGAGGCGGACGTAGGGGAAATAACAACACCGAAAGGGGACTATCAGATACCTACGCAGGGGCAATTAACTTTAACAATGTATATTTCGACAAGAAATTGGACATAAGTGCTGATTATAAAGTTGAATCCGTAACAACAGAAACCAATACATTTTCAAACATCGAATATCTATCTGACTCGCGGGCCAATCAATTCAGGGAGCAAAATCAATATTCCGATCAAAGAAATACAGAACATAAAGCGAATTCCAGAATTCGCTTGGAGATCGATTCCGCAAACCGCATTGATTTTGCACCTAACCTCTCCTTTACGAAAACAAATCGTATCAATGATTCCTATAGTCGCACGACACGGAATAAAGAAGATTTGATCAATCAGTCTGACCGATTTGGTGACAATGAAAACAGCAATTTTTCTATTGGCGCTAGTCTTACCTTTATGCACCGGTTCAAAAAAAATGGAAGATCGATCTCGTTGAATCTAAATGGGAATGCTAACACAAATGATGCAGCGGGGCTAAATCTGGCAACCACCGAATATTACAAGGACACGCTATTGAGTCGCATCGATACCAATAACAATAAAAGTGTCACCAATGGATATGGTTCCGGATTTAACAACAGAATATCCTACACCGAAAACATTTCCATGAGGAGCCGCCTTCAAGTGAACTACAATTTCAGAAATACGTCGAATTACTCGGATAGGGAAACATTCGAATTCTTGGCGGAAACAGGACAATTAGGTGAATTACGCGATAGACTGTCGAACGAATTTAGAAACGACTTCCAATATCACAGTGCTGGATTATCCTACTCTTACAATAAAAAGGACTCCCTACGTATTCAGGCGGGTCTTAATTATCAGCACGGCATACGAATAAATGAACGAACCGTCCCCATTAATTTACAGACGGAGGCAAATTTCGGAAGTTTTCTTCCGGAATTCACAGCGGTTTACAATTTCACCAAGGCAAAAAGTCTAGAATTCAACTACAATACGGCTACCAATACACCGTCGATCAACCAGCTGCAGGATTTTGTAAATAATCAAAACGAGCTACGGATCACGAATGGTAATCCAAATTTAGAACAGGAATACGACCATAGATTACGGTTGCGGTACAGGGATGTAAATAGAGAATCGGGACGGAGTCTGACAACTAATGTTGAATTGAATTACACCAACAATAAAATTATCACATCTAAATTTATAACTGATAGCACTATCCTTCTTTTTGAGTGGGAGGGTGAAGACATTATATTAGGAGCCGGCGGCCAATATACTGTACCGGAAAATGTAGATGGTGCGTACACGGTACGGTTAAACAATAGCTATGGACTGCCCCTCAAGAAACTGAAGCTTAATCTCAACCTTAACACGCGCCTATTCTACGAAAACAATTTCGAAATCCTTAATAACGACCTTCTGAACAGTACGCAATATGGCTTTAGACAAGAAGTGGGAGCTAACACAAACTTCAGTAAACTGTATATCTTCCGCTTAGGTTACGCGATCAGTGCAACATATAACGACAACCCATTAACCACTCAATTATCAACTGATACATACATACATCGAGTAAATGGAAGCGGGACAGTTGAATTATTTAAAAAGTGGGTCGTCGCATCAAACCTAATGTACCTATATAACAGTGGTATTTCAGGTTCCGAGGGAATAGCTATTAATATTTGGAATGCATCTTTGGGTTACAAATTATTTAAAAAACAGAATGGCGAATTGGCAATCAAAGGCTTTGATTTACTGAATAACGCTCAAAACATAAGCCGGACTGCAGATATAACCTCCATCTCAGACGTTAGGTCGAATACCCTAAATAGGTATTTCTTATTGTCATTTACATATAACCTGAGAAATTTTGGAGGCGGAAGAGGTGGTGAGCGAAATGATGGGGGAAACAGAAATTTTTAATAGAATAGCTAAAGGAGCATCCCCCCTTTTTGGACAAATTGTTCTTTCTTATTCATAAACTCGCCCCTATCAATTGCCTTAGTCGCTCGTGAAATAATGGCCGTCCTGTACCTCAGTTCCAACGCATCCATTGCCGTAAAAAAGACACAGAAATCTGCTGCCAGTCCACATACATGTACTTCTGTAACACCGCGGGACTGTAAATAGCCATGTAGACCAGTCACTTTTCGTTTCCCGTTATCAAAAAAACCGCTGTAACTGTCGATCTCCTTTTCCAGTCCTTTACGAAATACTGCCTCAATCCGATGTTGATCGAGTGTATCAGCAAGGGCAGCCCCCAGTGTGCCCTGCATACAATGGTTTGGCCAAAGCTTCTGTGCGAAACCATTCAGATCAATCACATCAAACAGATTATGCTCTGGATGCTGGGAACCAAAGCTTAGATGATCATTCGGATGCCAATCTTGTGTGGCCACCACCAAATCATATTCCCGTTGCAACTGATTAATTGCCGAAATGACCTCATCGCCTTTGCTGACTTCTAAAGCGCCTCCTGGCAAAAAATCATTCTGTACATCTACGATAATAAGTGATTTCATCTGTTACGCTTTAATTTATGTTTCTTTTTTACAAACTAACCAATATTTAACATATATCCTATTCCTCTTACATTTGTTATTTTAATTCGTTCATCTTTGGACAAATATTTTCGTATGCGGCTGATAAAAACGTCCAAACTTCTGCCCGTAAAGTATGTATCATCATTCCAGTACGCTTTAATAATTTCGTCGCGCGGCACCACGGTGTCTTTGTGTTCGAAAAGTCGTCTCAACAATTCACATTCCCGAAAAGACAATTTTTCCTTTTCATCACCGTAGGATAACAAATTCTTCGTTGTATCCAGCAGATAATCCCCAATGATATATACTTGATGAACACCTATTTTCCGCCTTTTCACCAAAGATTCTATGCGTACAATTAGTTCTTCTATCTTAAAGGGTTTTCGCACATAATCGTTTGCACCAAGCTTAAAGCCCTGTACAACATCCTCTGTTTGGGTCATTGCCGATAAAAAAAGGATAGGAATTTGAGGATCGAGCTTTCTGATCTCCTTGGCAACCGTAAAACCATCCATTAGCGGCATCATGATATCCAAAATTACAATATCCGGCTTTTCTTTTTTAAAAGCCGATAACGCCTCTTGGCCATTCTCCCGGTGCCGTACAGCGAATCCCTGATCTTCTAAACTATCTGTAACAATCATAGCAAGACTTTGTTCGTCTTCTACATACAAAATATCAATCATACGCTTGATTTGGGCAAAGTGATTATAAATGTTGTACCTTTCTCTAAAGCACTTTCTATTTCTATAAAACCATGATGTTGATCGATCACCTGTTTCACATAAGCCAGTCCTAAGCCAAATCCTTTAACCGAATACAGGTTCCCGGTAGGAATCCTAAAAAACCGATCAAATATATCCTTGTGGTACACCGGCGCGATTCCCAATCCATTATCTTTGATGCTAATTTCAATATTCTTGGGGTGATCAACGATAGAAATAACTATATCCACATGTTCAGTCGAATATTTAACCGCATTGTCGATTAAATTCGTGATTACATTTTTAATGTGGGCTTCATCCGCTTCGATGGATATCAACGGAGAAGTTGACGTCACCTTAAATCGTACATCTTTCTGCAAACTGATCTTAACAGTTTCTATACAGGTATTCATCAGTTTAACGACATCAAAGTTGGTAAATTCCAATTTCACACCATTGGCACCATTCATGTCAAAATGCAGTACGCGCTCTATCATTTGTGAAAGATGATCCAATTCTTTTCGTGATAGATCGAGATATTTTTCCATTCGCACACTATCTTCTTTTGCACCATAGCGTTGTACCGCCTCTATCGCGGCCATCACAGTGGCCACAGGCGTCTTTAGCTCATGTGTCATATTATTTACAAATGTCTTATGCATAAGTGCTAACTTATTCTGTCTATTAATCGTCCACAGTAGATAAATAAAACTACCTAATAATGCCAAAACTAACACCAGAGAAAGTACCAATTGCCAGCCCATCTTGACGAGAATATAAGCTTTCGGGTCGTCAATTCTGGCAACAAGGAACTCGTTATTATGAGAATTAATCAAGATAGGACGAGTCGTTAGATTGCCAGATTCATCTGTGCGGATGTGTATATATGCAGAATGCCGAGGCAAGGAATCCAATTTTTCCAGCTCGATGTTCACAGGAACATCTATATTCTTCGTTTTAAGGAGCTCGTCCATCAGCACATTCATTTGTCGCAACGTGGTATCATTAAACTCGATATTTTGCAACATAAAAGAAGGGAAGATCTGAGATGGTTCTTCCTTCTCTGTGGAACGGATACGTTTGCGTTCGAACGTTTTTCGCCTCTCCCTTCCTAACGAATCCAGCATCGCGGATAGCTTTTCTTTATTCAATTCAGGATACAATTTAATGACTTGATTGATGAAGCGATCTCCATTCTGCTTATTATTGCGCATTCGCATTTCGCGAAAACTCTCCTCGTGATCATCGTAGTAACTTTGAATAACATTAAATAAACTTCTCTCAATGTCTGACACCACAAGTTCTTGCCGACTTTGGTAACTACCAATTAGCCAGATCGACAATACCATTACAATTCCTACTAATGTGAGGACTATCATCAGCATTAGTATTTTATACTTATTTAACATTACTAAAACAAATTTAAATTGTTAGATTTGCATCACACATGACAATTACCACATTTAACATATTATAACACATATTAACAGTTGGTAATATTTACATTTGCATGTCAATAAATAAATATGAGGCAATTATTACGTTTTAAATATACTTTTCTTACTTTCTCGTCACTTATAATTATTACACTAGGGAGTTGTGACAAAGACATGAGTGTATCTCTAGGTAATACGAATGAAAACTTCGGAATCACAGTTGTAGATTCAATCACCGTAAATGCATCAACTTTTCAGATGAGCAATCTGCCTTCAGCTACAACAGGCACGATATTGCTGGGAAAAACTTCACAAGAAGAAACCGGATCGGTCAAATCAACATCGTATTTTAAATTGGCTTTCACGAATTTCACAAACGATATTCCTAATGACGCAGTTTTTGATTCAATTAACCTTGTTATTAAACCTAGAACAAATAGGTACTTTTATGGGGATACCACTGTTGCACAAAAAATAACAGTACATCGGCTTACGCAAGAACTAGAGACAAAAAACATCAGTTCAACTGTTAATGGAAATATCACTCCAATTTTTGTAACCGGACCAACAATCTTCTCGGATCAAAAATTCGATTATGACAATTCGCCCCTTGGTTCATTAACTTTCAATCCGTTTGTAAGATCTTTAGATACGTTAAGTATTAAACTAGACAACACCTTGGGGAATGAAATCTTCGATATGATCGTATCCAATAATGTGAATGTAGCTTCAAACGAAGCATTTCAGCAATACCTTAAAGGATTGGTAATTGTGCCTGATGATCAAAATACGGTTATTTTAGGTTTTAGTGACACGGTAGCCGTTAATATCAACTATTCCTATATCGGAAATGATGGATTTAATAAACATGGCGTAAAGAGTATCACTACAGGAGACAGAACATTTCAATTCAATAATATTGAGTACGATCGCGCAAATACACCTTTTGCCGCTCTTAACGCAAGCAACAAAGAAATAAAAAGCAGCCAAACGAACGGTCAGGTATTTCTTCAAGCCGGCACAGGAGTTGTAGCGAAATTGGACATTCCTGCGTTAAAAGAATTCATGAACGAACCTAATATCTCAATTAATAAAGCACAGCTCATTGTGGAAACGACAGGAGAGTTTTTCTTTAACCCCTTTCCCAACCCTTCATCTGTCATGCTTTTAATTGCAAATGACAACGGGATTCCGTTCTCTTATGTACCTACTCCTTTTTCCTCGACCATTCAGCAGGTTCCCTATATTAATGGAAATTCTATGGGCAGAAATGCAAGGTATGTATTTGATTTAATTGAATACATCAACACAGTTAATAACGTGGAGAGTTACAACACCTCTTTATTTTTGACTTCGTCTACACCAAACCTATTTAGCACAGCAAATATGGCATTGATAGCGACAGAAAATAATTTACCAAAAATTAAATTAAACATTGTATATACTAAATTTAAATAATTTATGAACAAGAAAAATTGGCTATTCTTATTTTTAGCCTGTACTATTGCTTTCACATCTTTGAATTCTTGCAAGAAAAGTGACGATGAAGACTCGACGGACGATGGTCCTACAGAATGGACGAGATCCGCAGTTTTTGGAGGCGATCCCAGAAATCAGGCCGCAACATTTACAATTGATAATCAAGCATTCGTAGTAGGCGGTCTCTTAAGAACAAATACCGTATTGGGTGATACTTGGGCATTTAACGGTGCCGCGTGGGAAGAAATAGCTGCTGAGTTCTCTGGAGATGCGCGTCGTAGTGCAGTAGGATTTGCAGTAAATGGTAAAGGTTATGTAGGATTAGGATATAATGGTACTACGGCACTAAAAGATTTCCACCGATATGACCCGACGACTCAATCTTGGGAAAAAGTGGCTGACTTTCCAGGAGAGGCCCGTTTCGGTGCCGTTGCTTTTGCATTGGGTAACTACGCTTATGTAGGCTTAGGGATGACTCCTACAGATAAAACATTTAGCGATTTTTACAAATATGATCCGAGTAGCGATTCTTGGGAATCGGTAACCAACGTTCCTTTTACCTATAAGAAATCCCATGCTTTTGCCTTTGTAATTGGAAATAAAGCCTATGTTGGTGGTGGCATCAGTAACAATCAATATCCTGAAGAATTCCATTCTTTCGACGGAACGAACTGGGTTACACTTAACCCAATAAGAAGAGATGATAGCCAGTATACGTATGACTTAACACGTCAGAATGCGGCTACATTTGCGTTCGGAAACTACGGCTATGTGGTAGGCGGTCAAAAAGGTTCAGTATTGGGCAACGTATGGAAATACGACCCTGCATCAGATTCTTGGACCGACAAGCACCAAGCATTGACCTCCGCCGGCGCGTCCGCCAGAGAATCAGCAGTTGGTTTCTCCCTTAACGGTAAAGGTTATATCACTACAGGCGGGACCAGCAGTAGCAATAGTTCTAGATTTGATGACACTTGGGAATTTACATCCGCAAGATAACAATAAGATGATGCCTCATAAAAAAAGCTAGTGCAATTTGTGCACTAGCTTTTTTTATGAGGTGACTTAGCCACTTACCCGATTAAACTCTTCTTTGCTAACAGTTCCGCCACTTGAACCGCATTTGTTGCAGCTCCTTTTCTAAGATTATCTGCTACAATCCAAAGATTAACCGTTTTAGGTTGTGATTCATCGCGACGGATACGTCCAACAAAMACTTCATCTTTACCGTGTGCATCTCTTGGCATCGGATATTCTAAATTTGCCGGATTATCCACAATAAGAACACCGTCTTGTGCTGCAATAACCCTACGTAATTCACCTAAATCAAACTCATTCTCAAATTCGATATTTACAGATTCCGAATGACCACCTACAACAGGTATACGAACTGTAGTAGCTGTGACTTTAATCGAATCATCTTGCATGATCTTGTTCGTCTCTTTGATCATCTTCATTTCCTCTTTCGTATATCCATTCTCTTGGAATACATCGATATGAGGAATAACGTTCATATCAATATGGTATGGGTATGCCTTCTCTCCTTCTATTCCTGCACGTTCATCATTCAATTGCTGTACGGCTTTTACACCCGTACCTGTTACTGATTGGTAAGTAGACACTACTACGCGCTTAATTTTATATCTGTCGTGCAGTGGCTTAAGCACTACCACCATCTGTATTGTCGAACAATTAGGATTGGCAATAATTTTATCTGTACCAGTCAAGATATCTCCATTCACCTCCGGAACAATCAGTTTTTTGGAAGGATCCATACGCCAAGCAGAAGAATTATCGACTACCGTAATTCCAGCTGCCGCAAATAATGGAGCATATTCTGTAGAAGTATCGCCGCCCGCAGAGAATAATGCCACATCCGGCTTTAATGCAATAGCTTCTGTCAGTGTCACTACCTTATACTTCTTCCCCTTGAATTCAATTTCTTTTCCTTTACTTCGCTCTGACGCCACCGGAATTAATTCGGTTACAGGGAAATTACGTTCCGCCAATACTGTTAACATTTCCGACCCGACAAGGCCTGTCGCGCCCACTACAGCTACTTTCATAGTACTTAATTTACGTATAATATATTTAAATTGTTTTTGATTAACCGCCCTCTAAATTCTAGTTGTCAAACATAGCAAATAATGCTGAGCATTTTGTGTAATCCTTAAAATTTTTACATTAAATGCGTATGTTTTTTAAAGAATCACAAAAAAACATAGCTTAATTTACAAAAAAACATAACTAGGTTGCCAATCTGACAATTACGTTTCATTCATCGTTTGGTGAACCAAGAACGATTAGGTATATTTACGCTATCTCTATTGTTAACCAATTATAAGATTGAACTATACATGATATTTTTAGAGAACATATTTTTTCTCCGTTTAAAATGGATTTTAATACTGTTTGCACTGATTGCCAAGACTGATGATTTAAAGTCCCAATCCAATATATTAATCATAAATGAAATAATGGCCAACCCGTCGGTTGGAGAGCTCCCAAACCACGAATATATTGAGTTGCTCAACATTGGCGACAGAACCATAAACATTTCCGATTACACACTATCTATATCAAATACGACCATAGTATTACCCGAATATCTTTTACCCCCTAGTCAATATGTATTATTATGCAGTCAGACAGCTCAACCATTTTATGAAAAGTTTGGGAATAGTTTGGCTTTAGACAAATGGCCGTCCCTCACCAATAGCGGAACCAGCATCATCTTAACAGGAGAAAATAACATAGATCAAGTTAATTACACAGACAGTTGGTACAAAAATTCCAGCAAAAAAAATGGTGGATGGAGTCTTGAACGTATTAATGCCAACTTTCCATGTAATTTCGCATTGAGTTGGCGCGCATCCGAAGCTCTGTCGGGTGGCACCCCATGTAAACCGAACTCGATAGCTGACCGATCTTATATTCCCGAAATTGAGATTTCATCATCGAAAATAGAAGACAGTATGATCACATTGACCTTCAACATTCCGAAAGCTTATCTTGAAAATTTAGAAAGGGATCTATTTGTAATAGATAATAACGTCGGATCGCCCACAAAAATGGAATGGAAAAGCAATACAGACAGTTTATTACTAATTTTCAATTCTGCGTTTGCCGAGTCTTTTGATTATACACTTACCTTATTTCCTTTTAGTTGGTGTGGAAATAATTCTTCTGAAAAAAAGCAACATCTATTTTTACCGGGGGATGTTGCTTTTAACGATATTATCATTAATGAAGTCCTTTTCAATCCAAAAAATAACGGAGTAGATTTTGTAGAGATATATAATCAATCCAATAATATTGTTGATCTTCAAAACTGGAAACTTGGAAATCGTACCATTACGGCAAATCGCCTGTTGTTGTACCCACAACAGTATCTAGTCTTTACAACGGATAAAAATAATATTCTGAAAAATTATCCATCCGCGTTATCCGGAAATATTGTTGAGATAAGAAGCCTTCCTCCTTATCCCAATGAGCAGGGAAACGTCACACTTTTTTCTGATCGTATTTTAGTGGATTCGCTCTACTACTCCTCCAATATGCACCAACCCTTCTTAACGAACGTAAAAGGCATATCGCTGGAAAGGCAATCCTTTCAAGCACCTACAAATAGTGCGCAAAACTTTGCATCCGCATCGACAATAGTAGGCGGAGCGACTCCTGGATATCTTAATTCCACAAATGTGGATAATTTTTTTCAAAAAAATAAGGTTTATTTAACCTCGAAAACGATGTCTCCTGATAACGATAATTTTGAGGATTATTTGGAAATCAACTATGAATTGTCACCTCCTAACATTATGCTTAATGTAACAATATTTGATGACCAAGGGAGACAAATCAACCGATTGATTCGTAATCAAAGTGCAGGTGGCTTTGGAAAAATCCAGTGGGATGGAAGATCCGAGAACGGGCAAATTTCACCCTCGGGACTCTATATTTATAGAATGGAGACATACGATCAAAAAGGGAACTACGACGTGCACAGTGGAGCTTTTGCACTCACTCGGAAATCGCTTGGTTATTGACGGAAACGCAATAAAAGACATATCTTTGCAGCAATGAAACCTGCACGAGCTATCGCTCAAAAAATAAATAAACAATACAGCTCATGCAAGCTTCATCACCTTTAAACGGCAATTTATTTAGATGAAAGAAACAATTATTATTCTTGGCGCCAACGGCCAAATTGGGACGGAATTAGCACAAGCTTTAAGAAAAAAATTTGGAAGTCTACAAGTCATTACTTCAGATATACGTGAACCACAAATTTTAAGCGAAAATGAAATTTTCGAACCTGCTGACGTTCTCGATAAAGACGGTCTTAGGTCTCTTTTTCTGAGACATAAGCCTACTCAAATCTATTTATTAGCGGCAATTCTGTCGGCTACGGGTGAACAGTACCCTCAAAAAGCTTGGGATCTCAATATGAATGGATTATTGAATATATTAGATATTGCAGTTGAATTAGGTATAAAAAAAATTTTCTGGCCTAGCTCAATAGCCGTTTTTGGTCCACATTCGCCTAAAAAAGATACCCCCCAGTATTGTATAATGGACCCCAATAGTATTTATGGCATTTCCAAATTGGCCGGTGAACGACTTAGCGAATATTACCACAACAAACATGGATTAGATATACGCAGCATTCGATATCCCGGTATTATTTCTTGGAAAACACAACCTGGAGGCGGAACGACTGATTATGCGATTCATGTGTTTTTTGAAGCTATACGAACTGGTAAATATGAATGCTTCTTGTCAGAAGACACGGCACTACCGATGATGTATATGGAAGATGCTGTACGTGCCACCATACAGCTCATGGATGCTCCAGCAGAGAATTTAACCATCCGATCGAGCTACAATTTAGCGGGCGTAAGTTTCACTCCTCGTGAGATTGCGAAAGAAATTAAAAAAATTCTTCCTAATTTTGAGATGTCTTATAAAGAGGGTGATCCTCGTCAAGCAATTGCCAACTCCTGGCCCCAAAGCATTGAAGATGATTATGCGCGTAAAGATTGGAACTGGGAACTAGAATTTGATTTGGAGGCTATGGCGAAGGACATGATCAATAATCTTAAAACAAACGGATAATAAAATGGGTAGAGCTTTTGAATTTAGAAAAGAAAGAAAATTTAAACGCTGGGCTAAAATGGCGGTTCAGTTCACACGGTTAGGTAAAGAAATTGCAATCGCCGTGAAAGAAGGTGGTCCACATGCAGATAATAATTCTCGACTACGCACCGCTATTCAAAATGCCAAGGCAGTAAACATGCCTAAAGATCGTGTTGAAGCCGCGATAAAAAGAGCTTCTGAAAAAGACTCCAAAGGTTACGAAGAGTTTGTTTACGAAGGATACGGCCCGCATGGGGCACCTATACTAATCGAAACAGCCACAGATAATACGAATCGTACAGTTGCTAATATCCGAAGCTATTTCACCAAGGCAGGAGGATCCCTCGGCAAGACAGGATCTCTGGATTTCATCTTTCAACGTAAGTCCATGTTCCGCTTCCCTGCAGCGGAGGAATTGGACGTAGAAGAATTGGAACTTGAATTGATTGATGGTGGGTTGGAAGAACTATACGTGGAATCAGATGAAGAAGGAAATGATATAGTGGTCTTGCAGACTTCTTTCGAAGATTTTGGTAATATGCAGAAATTGCTGGAAGAAAAAGGAATAGAAGTAACTTCTGCGAAGTTGGAACGAATTTCACTAACGCATTCGTCCTTGACAGAAGAACAAGCCGTAGACGTGCTAAAACTGATCGACAAGATCGAAGACGACGATGATGTGCAAGCGGTATATCATAATATGGATTAAATTGTCTTTACAATTCGTTACATTTGTGAATGCTGACCTTCGAAGATTTTTTTGTTAGGAAAAAAATTGATTTGACTGCTTTAAAGCAGTCTAATTTACCGCTTTACGAAGAATTCAAAAGCCACTACATTGCTATGGGCGAAAAAAGCTTTGATCATACCAAAAAATTTTGGTTTAACAGACTTCGAAAAAATTATAGGTTACAAGAAGTAGAAAGCCCTAAGCGAATAACTATCCCTACTACACCTGCGGCGCAATCTGATGTAAAGAAGGGAAGCAACGATCCTGTATTAGTAACTGAACCTACCGACACAGCATCTAAAACAGTAGCTTCTGCAGCGGATCCGATTAACGAGCAACAAGAAGTTAAGAAGCCGACAGGTTTCAAACCCCGGTTCAAAACAGGCATAACGAAATCCGCTACCACTGAGCCAACTACGGGAGAAGATAAGGCAACTGAAAACAAAACTTCCGAGGAATCCTCGGTTACCAGTAAGCCCACGGGATTCAAGCCGCGTTTCAAAACTGGTGTAACAAAATCCGCTGCTCCGGAAAACTCTGCGGAAGAAGACGCCGAAAATAAAACTTCAGATGAATCCTCGGTTACAAGTAAACCCACGGGATTCAAGCCGCGTTTCAAAACTGGTGTAACAAAATCCGCTGCTCCGGAAACCTCTGCGGAAGAAGATGCCGAAAATAAAACTTCAGATGAATCCTCGGTTACAAGTAAACCCACGGGATTCAAGCCGCGTTTCAAAACTGGTGTAACAAAATCCACTACCGCCGAAACATCTACGGAAGAAGATGCCGAAAATAAAACTTCAGATGAATCCTCGGTTACAAGTAAACCCACGGGATTCAAGCCGCGTTTCAAAACTGGTGTAACAAAATCCACTACCGCCGAAACATCTACGGAAGAAGAAAAAAACGCTAAAAACAAGGTTTCGGAAGAAATTACTGCTGCAAATAAACCTACAGGGGTCAAACCTCGATTCAAAGCCGGGATAACCAAACCGCCAGACTCCAATACTAAAACAAATGATCAATAATAAAACACGTTCTCATGCTTAAAGAAGAAAGACAGGCCTACATCGTTCATCAAATAAATCTGCACAATAAGGTGCTTTCATCAGATCTAAGTGTCCAACTGAATGTCTCTGAAGATACTATTCGAAGAGACCTGAATGAGTTAGCCGAAAACGGACAAGTCATCAAAGTGTATGGTGGAGCACTTTCAAAATCTTTTCAATTTCCTTTCCAAGAAGGAAATGTGTATGCAAAAGAAGGTAAAAAAGAAATTGCAAGCAAAGCGTTATCGCTGATCACAAATGGCATGACTGTTTTAATTGGAGGCGGTACAACAATGATAGAATTAGCCCGTCTTATACCGAATGACATACAATGCACTTTCTTTACAATCAGTCCTCTTGTAGCTCTCGAATTGGCTGAAAAGGAAAACATCGAAGTCATTCTAATTGGCGGAAAGTTATCTAGAAATACGAATATCGTTACCGGTTCACAAGTAATCAACGAATTAGCAGATATACGTGTCGATCTTTGCTTACTGGGGACAAACAGTCTTTCCGTCGAAGAAGGTATTACAGATTCAGATTGGGAAGTTGTACAGATCAAACGTGCAATGATCAAATGTTCTAAACATGTTGCGATTTTAAGTATCGCGGAAAAACTGAATTCTAATCAAAAAATGCGCGTGGCGCCTCTTAAAGACGTAAGCTATTTAGTTACCGATCTGCACCCTTCTGATAAGTCATTGAAAGAATTTGAAAAGTATTTATCTGTTGTGTAGCAAGTTATTTCCCATAAGTACTATTTTTGTGCTAATATGAGCAATAACGAGATTCCTTTAAAACAGAAAACGATAAAGGGATTTTTATGGGGCGGTATAGCAAATGGCATTCAACAAGTACTCGCCTTACTGTTTGGGATTGTTCTTGGGCGTATCCTCATGCCCGAAGATATGGGGATCGTTGGCATCCTTACTATTTTCTCTACGGTATCTGCTGCGTTCATGGAATCTGGCTTCGGCAGCGCATTGATGATAAAGAAAAACATCAAACAAGAGGATTATAACGCAGTGCACTGGCTCTGCATAGCGATTGGAACTGGCCTCTACCTTGTATTTTTTATTGCAGCACCATTCATTGCTGATTTTTATGATATCCCTGCTCTAGCCACCGTGGCCCGCGTTTCGTTCTTAAACTTCTTTATAAGTAGCTTCGGAATAGCTCATAGCGCTTATCTAAACCGAAATCTGCTCATGCGCGAGCGGGCATTATCGACAACCGTTGCGGTATTCATCGGTGGAATATGTGGGATCACTACTGCTTTTTATGGATTAGGATATTGGTCACTGATTATCCAAAACCTAGCCTATTGTATAATGACAAGTTCGGGATTTTTCTATTATTCTGGCTTCCGTCCCACACTCCATTTTAATTTTAAGCCTATTCAATCCATGTTCCAGTATAGCAGTAAACTCTTGATCACGAACGTCTTTATCAACATAAACAATAATTTCTTAACAAGCATCCTCGGTAAATTTTTTCCGACAGCCACCGTCGGACAGTTCAATCAGGCTAACAAATGGAACTTGATGGGGCAAACCTTCATTGTGAGCATCAACAACAGCTTGATACAACCATTGATGTCCGAAATATCACGAACAGACAAACTTCGGCAAACGCGTGTGTTCCGCAAATTACTTTCCTTTGTATCTTTTATTACCTTCCCGTTGATGTTTTGCTTATCCTTTACGTCACATGAATTCATCCTTATTCTTATCGGCGAAAAATGGCTAGCCTCGGCCGATTATCTTCGCATTATCGCCTTCGGAGGAGCGTTTGCCGTAGCAAGCAATGTGTTTGCCAACTACATCCTAAGCCGTGGGCGATCGACCATCTATATGTGGAATATCATTTGCTTCGGTATGTTACAAATCGCGCTGTTTTTATTACTGAAAAGCCATGGTATCATGTATTTGCTTTACGCATACACAGCTCTCCAGATAATCTGGCTTAATACGTGGTATTTTATCTGTAGACATCAATTGCAATATCACTATTATTTTTTATTTAAAGATGTCTTTCTTTTTGCTGCCGCGGCGGCGTTAAGCCTATTTATAACAAATTTATGGGCTAGCCCTATCGATCATATTTATCTCCGATTTATTGCTAAGGTAGCCGGATTGCTAGGTATTTACCTCTTTTTACTTTTTATGACTAAATCAGATATCCTATCGGAAGTGATCTCTTTCTTGAAAGAAAAGCTTATAAATAAGAAAAACACGAATAAATAATCGGCTATGACGGATGTGCTTAACCACAAAGTCGCTGTTTGCTTTTAGTTGTCAAAAGTGATTATTTTTTATAATTTCGGGTCTATTTACCGTTATCGGAATATAATTGGGCCTGTCGGTAAATCAAATTTTATAAAATGAATGATTTAGAAAAGTATTTCTACAACAATAACGACAAGCTGATCCATAAGTGGCTTCACTATTTTGACATATATGACCGGCACTTTAGCCGGTTCAGAAATAAAGAAATAACGATCGTCGAAATAGGCGTCTATCAGGGTGGAAGTCTGCAGATGTGGAAGAATTATTTCGGTGACAAAGCTAAAATCTACGGCATTGATATCAACCCTAATTGTAAGGATCTGGAAGAAGAAAACATCAAGATACTTGTTGGCTCCCAAGCGGACAGAAATTTCCTAAGAAAGGTAAAACAGACAATTCCACCGATCGATATCCTCATCGATGATGGAGGGCACACGATGCTCCAGCAAATTATCACCTTTGAAGAGCTGTTCGGACACGTGAAGAATAACGGTGTTTATCTTTGCGAGGACCTGCATACTTCTTATGAGGTGGATTACGGAGGCGGATACAAGCGAAACGGTACATTCATCGAATATAGCAAAAACTTTATAGATTATATCAATGCCTACCACTCCGAGCAACGGGCATTGAAGGTAAGTGGATTTACACAGTCTGTGGATTCCTTACATTATTATGATAGCGTACTGGTTGTCGAAAAAAAGGAAAGGAAAACCCCGACAGATATGAAAACCGGTAGACAATCGATCGAAAATTATCTTGCAGACCAAACGAGTTTTGATAAACTAAAGTGGAAGATTAAAAAGCCTGCTTTAACGGTAATCAACAAATTTCTACGTTCTTTGAGAATCAAGGGTTTTATTTGGAGATAACGAATGGCATGAAGCGTGTTTTAAGCATTATCGTTACGTATAACTTCGAACCTTGGTTGGATAAATGTTTATCCAGTCTTTTGCATTCCTCCTATCCTGCCGACCTTATCGTTATAGATAATGCTTCTATAGATAATACTGTCGAACGGATACGTCAAAACTACCCCCAGGTAATTCTCCTCGCAAGTAGAATAAACCTAGGCTTCGGCAAAGCAAATAATTTAGGATTCGAATATGCGCTTGATAAAGGCTATGACCTCGTCCTTCTAGTGAACCAAGACGCGTGGGTACAATCAAGCTGCCTAGCCTCTTTAATGGAAAAACCTTACCCCAAAGACATCGGCATCATTTCGCCAATGCATTATGACGGAACCGAACAGGTACTCGACAAGGGTTTTGCTGATTATATGCAACAGATGAACACCGATCAAGACCTTGTTATCCCTCCGTTTGTAAATGCTGCCTTTTGGCTTATACCGCTATCTATACTGAAAGAGGTGGGAGGTTTTTCTCCTTTGTTCTATCATTATGGCGAGGATAATGACTATGTACACCGTTTGCATTATCATGGTTATAAAATAGCGGTAAACCGTAAGGCGATCGCTTACCATGACCGGCAAAATAGAACATCAGATGGTAGCAAAAAGGCATTTTTCAAGAGAGAGTTCGTCTATTTTTTGACCGAGTACGCCAATATCAACTATAGCTTCCCTAAGGCTTTTACATATGCCGTGCTCGCCTCGGTAAAAAAATCGCTGCAGGCCATACACAAAGACCGACGTGCCTTTGTTGCCTATCTTAAAGTTGCTCTTAAGCTAATTATGGAAACAAGAGCCGTAGCCACAACCCGACGAAGGAACAAAAAGATCAATAATACATATTGGCGCAAGAGCCTTTAACTTTTCTTAACAAGAAAAATCACCCCCTTCTATTGGTAAGTCGATGAAAAATTTTATTTCTGATAAATCGTACCCCGCGTTCGGCAAAGCTCCCCTTCCTATCTTTGAAGTATTTTTTTAGCGCTCGGTATCCTTCTTCTGACTCCATCACTTCGGACGGGAATCGTTCAATAGGTTCACTGCGGAGTGTAGTAGCAAACATCTCGCTTATTTCAGAATGCACGCCCGTACCATCATGCCCGATGTTTTCGATAAGCGATTGATTTGGAGACAAAGCTAGTCCGCCGCGTAGAAAGACGCTTGCATACCAGCGGACCGCCCAAGAATCAACTTTTCCTGCCTTCTGTTGTTGTATCTGCCGCCAAAAATTCATGGTATGATCAAAAGTAAAATCGTTCACCTTTTTCTTGTCGAATTGTCGGATGATTTCATCTATATCTGCTTCGAAATAATCCCACGCTCGCTTCCAGGTTGCCCAAGCTTGACTGGCTGTGTACCTGGTAAAAAAAACTTCAGCCAAATGAGTCCGTTCCAACTCATATATATATCCGCCGATGTGCATGACCGTTTCTTCGTCTTCATACCATGTCAAGGCTCGATTAAAATAGGGCAGGGCATGCTCCGACAGCAGCACATCGTCTTCCAATACAATAGCTTTGCCATGCTCGTCGATAACTTTGGTGACGCCATCAACGACGTTCTTTGCCAATCCCCAATTTACTTCGCGTTCAATAATGTGTACACTTTTGAAGTCCCGAGGAGCGTTGATTACTGCACGGACTTTGTCTACAGCGGCTTTAACAGCGTTATTCCTTGCTCCATCGGAAAAAATATACAGTATACTACTTTGGGCCAGCGGGCTTTTTTCCAACTCATCTAGTGTTCTTCTAGTATGATCGGGCCTATTATATACGAACAGAATAATCGGACTTAGTTTATCCATGACTTGCTTTTTCGAAAATTACACTTACAAATATAAATAAATCAGAGATCTCGCATCCCCGGTAACAGGGCACGCACCAACCTACTGATCTCCTGCCGTCAACGTTTCATCAAAGTTGCCCACAGCTTCATAAAAATCCGCTAGCTGTTCGTTCAAGTCGGTATAATCATCAATTTGTGTATTCATGTCCTCATAGATTCAAAGATACTAAATTTTGTCTTTAATATCGGATTTTGTCTATGATCCCCGGGGTCAACACATTTAAATTTGGTTAAAAGTTGGATCAAGTACCTGTTGTCCCAACCTGCCTTTAGCCTTTTGTTACCAAGGATTTTTATGCGCACCGAAAGGAAACATGGTTCAACGCTTGATACATTGCCTGATTAAAAAATTTGGGAGGAATATTCTTGAAAATTAAGTATCTTTGAGTTTGTGCAAAAAAAATAAATTGTAGTACGGCTCTAAAATAAACAAGGTTATGGCAACACTTTCATTTGAAATAGAATCTTCAGAGGTTTCTGAAATCCGAACAGTGTTGAAAGTCCTTGGAGCAAAAAAAATAAAAATCGTACAACAGGATGGCGCGCACATGAGCAGGAATGAGTTTTTTGAAAAAATCAACTCCCCTATTAAAGCCATTGAGAATGGAAAGGGAACCTTGATCAAGAGCAAAGAAGAGTTAACGAATTTCTGGGACAGCCTATGAACTATGACATCGTTTAAGATCCTTATTTTGATTCTATCTGTATACGATAATTATGACAATAATTAATCCCGCTACGCCCAAAGTCTCCATTGTCACGGTTGTCTACAACGATGTCCGAGGGATCGAATACACTATCCGCTCGGTCATGAAACAAACCTATGCCGAATTGGAATATATTATTGTGGACGGGCTTTCAACGGACGGTACGCTGGATATGATAGATCGATACCGGGAAGAGGTGTCTATACTCATCTCAGAAAAAGATAACGGCATTTATGATGCGATGAATAAGGGGCTTGCTGCCGCCACCGGCGACTATATTCTGTTCCTCAATTCCGGAGATGAATTATATGAAGACATGACACTGGAAAAAATCTTTTCTTCGGCGGAGAATGCGGACATTTATTACGGAGAAACGAAACTGATCGGCGAGAAGCGCGACATCATTGGCGACCGCCGGCATAAAACACCCGAACGTTTCGACTGGAAATCATTTCGTTATGGTATGAATGTGTGCCATCAAGCTATCTATGTGAAACGGGAGATTGCAGAGCCTTATGATCAGCAGTATCAATTGAGTGCAGATATCGATTGGGTAATACGTGCGGCGAAAAAGGCTAAAACTACGGTAAATATTCATCAATATGTAGCGAAGTATCTGGTGGGCGGCGTGTCGCAAAAGAGACATCAACAAAGTCTTAGGGAGCGCTATAAAATTTTAAAAAAACACTATGGAACTATTCCCAACATCATAAATCATAGCATCATTGCATTTCGCTTACTCAAACACCGCATCATACATGGCAAAACAAGAGAATGATTTTTTTAATCCTGAACTACTAATAGAGCTAGCCAATTCGAAAATGCCATTCGGAAAATATCAAGGATGGTTACTATGTCGTTTGCCGGAGCCTTATCTAGTTTGGTTTCATAAAAAAGGATTTCCTCCCGGAAAATTAGGAATCCAGCTGGCTACTTTATACGAAATCAAACTGAATGGCCTTGAGTATCTCTTAACGCCCCTAATTAAGAAGTAATATTTTTTTCCTACCTTTGTTCGCAGATTTTTTTAACATTAAACGCCGTTTGCAGCGGTATCAATGAATATATGGCACTATATAAAACATTGCTGTACTACTGTTACAGCCCTATCGAACATGCAGAGCAATTTGCTGCAGACCATTTAGAATTTTGTAAATCACTAGGTCTAGTTGGTCGAATTATCGTTGCCGACGAAGGACTAAATGGCACAGTGTCTGGCACAGCAGCATCGTGTCAAGCTTATATGGACGCTGTGCACGCTGATGCCCGTTTTGCAAAAACAGATTTTAAAATTGACAACGTAGAGGAACCTTCCTTTATTAAGATGCATTGCCGTTATAAATCTGAGATCGTACACTCTGGACTTCGAAATCCCGAAATAATTGATCCCAACAAACAAACCGGTGTACATTTAGAACCCACCGAGTTTATGGAGATGAAAGACCGTGATGATGTCATCGTGCTGGATGTACGGTCTAATTACGAACACAATGTCGGTCGTTTTAAAAATGCAGTAACGCTAGACATCGAAAATTTCAGGGAATTTCCAGAGAAAGTTAAGGAACTGGAACAATACAAAGGCAAAAAGATTTTGACCTACTGTACAGGAGGGATCAAATGTGAAAAAGCTTCCGCTCTCCTATTACAAGAAGGATTTGAAGAAGTATATCAGTTGCATGGCGGAATTATTAAATATGGCAAAGAGGCCGGCGGAAAAGATTTTGAAGGAAAGTGCTACGTTTTCGATAACAGAGTGACCGTTGATGTTAACAACGTAAATCCCGTTGTCGTCTCCACGTGTAGAAACTGTGGCACAACAACCCCTAAAATGATAAATTGCGCAAGTGCTGAATGCAACGAGCACTTTACACAATGCGATGAATGCGGATGGGAAATGGAAGGTTGTTGCTCAGATGAGTGCAAATCAAATCCGCATAAACGTGAATATGATGGAACAGGATATTATGTAAAAGTACCTCAACCGGTAAACGTTGAAAAAATAAGCAAACGTAAGCATAAAAAATTTCCGTCTAAAGACCAAGTCAATCTATAACCTCAAAGCGTCTATGATAGATGCTTTGGCATTATGCCTTAAACGTCCACTGAACGTAATTTATATTCTTATCAACAGCGAGATATTTTCGCTCATAGTATGTTTTAATAGACAATACTTCATCTACTAGATTCGACTTGTACAGGTCTGCTGTTTCCTTATTTTTGGGGGTCTCCAAAAGCGCTAATTGCTCCAGTGTATAGGCATAAAATCCGTCGTTGTCCGTTTTTAGATGCATAATTCCTTCTTCTTTAAGAACAAGCTGGTAACGCTCTAAAAACTTAGGATTTGTTAATCTCTTCTTTTCTCTGCTATCTTGTGGTTGAGGATCAGGGAATGTAATCCATATTTCCGACACTTCGTTTTCTTCAAAGAATTCTAAGATTTTCTCAATTTGGATACGCAAAAATCCCACATTGGCAATTCCTTCCTCCAAAGCCGTTTTTGCACCTCTCCAAATACGGTTTCCTTTGTAATCTATTCCGATAAAGTTTCTTTCTGGAAACAACTTTGCCAAATTAACGGTATACTCTCCTTTGCCACATGCCAGTTCCAAAACTAAGGGCTTATCATTTCCGAAGAATTCGGAAGACCATTTTCCTTTATATCCAAGACCTGCATCCAATTGAACAACATTTTTGAAGGTTGCTACTTCTGCAAATTTTCTTAACTTATCCTTACCCATACCAAATATTAAGTCGCAAAAATAACCTTATATTTGCAGGAATCAATAATTTATCGTGGAAAAAGAAGCTAAAATATTTGTTGCGGGGCATAGAGGAATGGTCGGTTCAGCTATTCACCGCAGATTAATAGAGTTGGGATATACAAACATCCTAACTCGAACCTCTAAGAAGTTAGATCTTAGAAATCAAACCGAAGTTGCCAATTTTTTTGCTCAGGAAAAACCCAAATACGTTTTTTTAGCTGCCGCAAAAGTGGGCGGAATTATGGCAAATAATATTTATCGCGCTGATTTCATCTACGAAAATCTTGCTATTCAGAACAACGTAATTCATCAATCATACGTAAACAACGTTCAAAAATTAATGTTTTTAGGTTCTTCGTGTATTTATCCCAAATTAGCTGCCCAGCCTCTTAAAGAAGACTATTTATTAACAGGCACGTTAGAACCTACTAATGAGCCTTATGCGATCGCAAAAATAGCAGGCATCAAAATGTGTGAATCCTATCGCGCACAATACAATTGTAATTTCATCTCCGTCATGCCAACTAATTTATACGGTATAAATGACAATTATCACCCACAAAATTCGCACGTTTTACCAGCTTTAATTCGTCGCTTTCACGAGGCGAAAGAAAATAATTATCCACAGGTTACCATATGGGGCACAGGCACTCCCCTTCGTGAATTTCTGTTTTCCGAAGATCTTGCTGATGCTTGTGCTTTTTTGATGGAGAACTATGATGGAGAACAGTTCGTGAATATTGGGATTGGTAGCGATATTAGTATCAAAGATCTTGCTTTACTGATAAAAGATGTCATCGGATATCACGGTGAGATCACATTTGATTCCTCCAAACCGGATGGCACACCCCGAAAACTAATGGATGTATCCAAACTTCATAGCCTTGGTTGGAAACACAAAACCCCTTTGAAAGAAGGGATTAAACGTGCATATATTGATTTTAAAGAAAAAGAACTTTAATAAGTCTTACTACTTGGCGGAATACCAAAATTAATAACATCCGGTTCATCCTCTAGTGGAGGTACATCGTTGTGCTTCTTTTTCTTCTTTGGTTTTACGAACTCGGTTACCTTAGATATAGCGGATATCACGCTGTTTTGGTTAATCTGTCCTGCTGCAGTTTCAGAAGCCAGTAATACTAAAGATTTTTTCAACCAACCTGACCCTTTAAGAAGCGTTTTATTTAACACAAGTGGTAATCCTAATTGCAGCGTACGGGTAAACCAATCCGAACGACTGCCTTGTTTTATCTCATTCTCCGACTCTCCCTCAGACATCAGAGAAATCAAACCCTTTACCAGTCCGTATCCTGGCACCCGCGATGTAATTGCGCTAAGTACACGATAAGGTGTTCCTACTTTTTTACGTAGTAGCGTGTATTGAGTGCTCAAATAAAACTCTTGTTCGTTTCTCAGCTTTTTCAAACGGGCAATCTCAGCCTTCAACTCATCAATATTATTTATTTTCGTACTCATGGTTCAAATCCTTTTTGATAATTTCTTTAACATCATCTTCAACCTTTTCGGCTAGATCCGCCAAATCCTGATCTGTATCTTCTCCCTCAAAATATTCATCATCCTCTTTCCATTTTCCCATCACTTTTTGAATCGTAATATCCATAAGTTTTGCCTCCAATTTCGGTTCAAAAAATTTAATCATTAGCAATAACACTAAAAAGATACCACCCGTTGCTAGAAAACCCAAAGAATAACTCCCCAAAAGCTCGCCTAAATAAAAACCTAAAGCCAACGAAAAGAAAAAAATGATTATCAATAATAAAACTAACTTACTTACATCTACTATCAATGCACCTATTATCCTCGACGACCTCGAAACGACCTTTAATTTAATTAAATCTATCCGGGTATCCACATATTCCTGGATCTTTTGGAAACTCCCCGAAAAAGAAAATTTTTGCTCTTCCATTCATTTGCTTTTTATAAAGAGCCATGTCTATTTATTACATGGCTCTTTAGATTGAATACACACCCTACTATTTTTGTCACTTTATTTTAGGCATGTTCTTCTATTTCGTCTTCTAAGATAACTTCAGCTTTCGAAAGTTTCGTCTTCACTACCGAAACAATTTTCTCTTTAAAATCATTCAACTGATCAAGTTGTTCTTCGGCTCTTTCCTTCAAAGCTTCGCCCAAATCAGCTAAAGATTCGTTAATCTTGTCTCTCGTTTCAGTTCCCTTCTCTGGCGCAAACAAAACGCCTAATACAGCTCCTGCAGCAAGTCCTGCTAGCAAAGCTGCTACAATTTTTCCGCTATCGTTCATTACTATTCAAAATTTATTTGTACTAATCCATTCTATATTAGTAAACAACTAAAACCTAAAATCGTTTAATTTATTTACATTTTCGTTGTTCACCCCCTTAAGTTACAACTTTTGTTGAATTTCAGCAAAAACAAAACGTGATTTCGAAAATAATTTTGATTCATCGTGGACTGTAGTATAACCTATTTAAACCCAACAGGCTAAGTATAATATAAAATCCGCGAATATATTAGTCCTCCACGTTATCGAATTCAACACATACACGTTCCGCTCTACATAAATTTCGAATAATAGAGGAGGGATATATTTGCATGTAACAGCAATTTTCCCTAAGTTTAAGAAACCAATTTAATTAGCTACATGTTGGTAAAAACCTTTGGAAGCGCCGTTTATGGAATTGAAGCAACAACGATTAATGTAGAAGTAAATATTTCTACAGGCACGAAGTACTATATAGTGGGTCTGCCCGATAATGCTGTTAAAGAAAGTTGGCAACGTATCGAAAGTGCCATTATGGCAATAGGGTTGCGAATGCCTCGGCAAAAAATAGTAGTCAACTTAGCTCCCGCGGATATTCGCAAGGAAGGTTCCGCGTACGACCTTAGTATTGCGATCGGAATACTGGCAGCATCTGGACAGCTTCTGAACGAAGAAATATCGAAATATATTATCTTAGGAGAACTTTCGCTAGACGGATCTATCCAACCCATAAAGGGAGCTTTGCCTATTGCTATTCAAGCAAAGGCAGATGGTTTTAAAGGTATTATTCTACCTACTGCCAACGCCCGAGAAGCAGCGATCGTCTCGGAGTTAGATATCCTAGGTGTAGACCGTTTAGATCAAGTCGTTGGTTTTTTTGGAGGGAGAGAGCGTATTTCCACTACAGTAGTTAACATTGATGATGAATTTACCCATAAAATAAATAATTACGAAGTAGATTTCGCAGACGTAAAAGGACAGGAAAACATTAAGAGGGCTTTAGAAATTGCCGCAGCCGGAGGGCATAATGTTATTTTGATAGGCCCTCCAGGGGCGGGGAAGACAATGCTAGCTAAACGATTGCCTACTATTTTACCCCCTTTAACCATAGAAGAGTCACTCGAGACAACAAAAATCCATTCCGTGGCGGGAAAATTTTCTGCTTCTGAAGCATTGATGACTATAAGGCCATTCCGTTATCCACACCATACTATTTCGGATGTAGCACTGGTAGGAGGAGGTGCAAATCCGCAACCAGGTGAAATCTCTCTGGCACATAACGGGGTTTTATTCTTAGATGAGCTACCTGAATTCAAAAGAACGGTGCTTGAAGTCATGCGACAACCATTAGAATCCCGAAGTATTAGCATTTCAAGGGCTAAATTTACAGTGGAATATCCCGCCAGCTTTATGTTGATTGCTGCAATGAATCCATGCCCGTGCGGATATTTCAATCATCCTGATAGAGAATGTATTTGTGGTAGCACGGTAGTGCAACGGTATCTCAGTAAAATTTCCGGACCTCTTCTTGACCGTATTGATTTACATGTGGAAGTTACTCCCGTCGAATTCAAAGAATTATCAAATGAACGATTAGCGGAAGATAGCGGTGTTATTCGTCAACGCGTCATTGCGGCAAGAAAGCTTCAGGAGAGACGCTTTGAAAATAATCCACACGTGCACAGCAATGCGCAAATGAATTCCAAATCGGTACGCAATATTTGTCTTCTTGATGATACGGGAAAGAAACTATTGCAAACAGCAATGGAACGCCTTAACCTCTCTGCCAGAGCATATGATCGCATTCTAAAAGTCGCACGCACGATAGCCGATATGGAAAGTTCAGAAAGGATTCAAACGGCTCATATTGCTGAAGCTATCCAATTTAGAAGTTTAGATAGAGAAAATTGGATGGGTTAAAACTGCTCGACAAAATGTCGTATTATCCATGGATACAATAATATCGTAATTAAAACGCCTGCTAAGGCACCAAATAAATGCGCATCGTGATTGATGCGATCGTTTGAATTTTTGGAAGCCCAAATACAATATATTATATATAAAACGGCAAATACATAGGCCGGCATAGGTATAACCATGAAAATACCCAGCATCGCTTTCGGTTGAAATAAAATATAACTAAAGAGCACTGCTGAAATAGCACCGGAAGCCCCTAAACTATGATAGCTTGCATTATTTTTTTGCTGAACAATTGTTGGAATATCACTTAATACCAAACTTACAATATACAACAACGCAAAATAAAAGTGACCAATAGGACCACTTGCCAACACAAAGAAATGCTCTAACGCGAACCCAAAAAAGTAAAACGTAAACATATTGAACAATAAATGCCCCCAGTCGGCATGAATTATTCCGCTTGTAAATATGGTATAAAGCTTTGTCTTATCACGATGTATGCTATAGGGATGTAACATCATTGTTCCGTACATCTGCGGATTTGAAAAAACATAAATACTGGTTGCTATGGTAATAGCAAATATAATACTGGCTACAGGGGTAGCATACAAATATTCTAAAATCATATAATATTAAAATCGGTCTTCAACTAGAAATACATACAGTTCTTTAGGTCCATGTGCACCAAGTACGAGCATCTTTTCGATATCCGCTGTGCGGCTAGGCCCGGTAATAGTCGTGATCATTGATGGTAATTCACTACCATATTTTTCTTTAACCTGCAAAAAAGCATGTTTAATATCCATTACCAACTGAGAAGCTTTAGCAAATACAATATGGATAGGCGGATAAATACTCAAACGACGGCCTCCGGCATTTGCATTTGAAATCATAATACTTCCATTGCGAGCTATTAAGGATTCACATGTAGTAATACTTGCTTCGGCCTCTCCGAAATTACTGTCTGAAGTTATCATTGGAAAACCGTAATGCCTCAACAATTTTTGAATTTCAGGTTCCCAAACATGAATTTTGGTAACATTTAACTGTTCTATCAAGGCAATCAAATTCTCAATAATGGAAATTTCACCATCACAATAAACAAAATTACCTGCTGCTGCTGTAAATTCTTTAGCAAAAGTAACATCCAACGGCTCATCTTCATCTTTATAAAGAGGAGCATCTTCAAAGTCAGGATAGGGGTTATCTCGCTTCTGCAATAAAGCCTGTCTTATCTGCTTCAGCATTCGCTCTTTAGCGGTCGTATTTCTGATATTCATGACTAAAAAGTAGGTGCACTGTAATCACAGTGCACCTCATTTTAACTATTTTCTTCGTTTATTTTTGGAACTTCTGGATTTACCGTATCCTCAGGTATCGGCGGCAAAGGTAGCTCAGTAGGAGGAACTCCCCCGCCGTCAGCACCGCCGTTTACAAATTCATCATAAGTGGTACGGTTGGAAAAGGGTCGCTTTCCTAATATTTCTTCCAAATCCGCTTGGAATAGGATTTCCTTTTCCAGTAATTTTTCAGCAATCTTAACCAAACCATCTTGTTTGTCTAACAATAATGATTTAGTGCGATCGTAAACACTCGAAATTAAAACGCGAACCTCTTCATCAATCAATTCAGCCGTTTGATCCGAGTAAGGCTTCTGGAATTGCGACTCACCTCCACTGTCTCTAAAGGAAACATTTCCAACCTTCGAATTCATACCATATACGGCCGTCATTGCATAAGCTAACTTCGTGATTCGTTCTAAATCATTTTGAGCACCGGTACTAATACGGCCGAAGGTAATGTCTTCCGCTACACGGCCACCCATCGTCATACTCATACTGTCCAAAAGCTGCTCTGTTGTATAAAGGAACTGTTCTTTGGGTAAATATTGCGCATAACCCAACGCCGCTACACCACGTGGAACAATCGAAACCTTCACCAAAGGATCTGCATGCTCCAAGTACCAACCTGCGATAGCATGCCCAGCTTCATGATAAGCCACAATTTTCTTCTCTTCTGGCGATATAATCTTATTTTTCTTTTCTAAACCACCAATTACTCTGTCCACCGCATCTTGAAAATCCTGCATATCAATTGCTGGTTTTCCTTTACGGGCAGCAATTAAAGCGGCCTCATTACAGACATTAGCAATTTCCGCTCCTGCAAAACCAGGAGTTTGAGCAGAAAGTTTCTTAGCATCTACCTCTTCCGCCAATTTTAATGGTTTAAGGTGAACATTAAATATTTGTTCGCGCCCAATTAAATCAGGCTTATCTATTGAAACTTGTCTATCGAAACGGCCCGGACGCAACAATGCAGAGTCCAATACATCTAAACGATTAGTAGCCGCCAGTATAATTACGCCAACGTTTGTACCGAATCCGTCCATCTCCACCAACAATTGGTTTAACGTATTTTCGCGCTCGTCGTTGCCGCCCATTACTGAATTCTTACCACGCGCACGACCAATTGCATCGATCTCATCAATAAAAATAATACACGGAGCTTTCTCCTTCGCCTGTTTAAATAAGTCACGCACGCGTGAAGCACCAACACCAACAAACATCTCTACAAAGTCCGATCCGGATAAGGAGAAAAAAGGCACCTGAGCCTCGCCCGCTACAGCCTTTGCTAACAAGGTTTTACCTGTTCCCGGAGGACCTACAAGTAACGCACCTTTGGGAATCTTACCTCCTAAATCAGTATATTTTTTTGGGTTCTTCAAGAAGTCGACAATCTCCATCACCTCCTGTTTTGCTTCTTCCAGTCCGGCGACATCGTTGAATGTAATATTTATTTGCGATTCCTTATCGAATAACTGTGCTTTCGATTTACCAATATTAAAAATTTGGCCGCCAGCACCTCCTCCGCCTCCATTCATTCGACGCATCAGGAACATCCAAAGTGCTACAATAATGACCAAAGGTAATATGAAAGAGACGAAGAATCCACTCCATGGACTATTCTTACTTCCATATTCTACCGTCACTTTATTTATACCTTCTGGTAACTTTTCTTGAGATGCATTTAGCTTTGATTCAAATATCTGATCCGAGCCCAATGTAAAAATATATTGAGGCCCTGATGATTGAGAAACCATCAAATTGTTCTCCGATGGAGCCACATCTTTATATTTTTCTTCTTTTAATTTATCTTTTTTGATATAAACCTGCACTTCTAATAGATCGTTACCTTTAAGCGCTACAAGCTTTTCAACATCACCAGTCAAAAGCATATTTTTTTCAAAATTTTCGTATGTGGTTTCTTTTGCACTACTACCACTGAATACGTACTGAAGTGCGAAAAAGCCTAATATCATCGCGATATAAAGCCACATCATGTTAAACTTCGGTGGAATAGGCGTTACTTTTTTATTTGGAATTTTCTTCATTATGTATCTATCAGTCTCTTATTTTATTATTTAACTTAAGCACTCTGGTAAGATTGTACTTCTGCGTCTCCCCACAAATCCTCGATGCGATAATGAGACCGTTTATCTGTTTTGAAAATATGTACCACAACATCCACAAAATCCAATAATACCCACTCTCCATTTCCGTGTCCTTCTTTATGCCAAGGATCTTGGCCTAAGGTCTTAAAAACCTCATCTTCCACACTTTTTGCGATTGCATTAACCTGTATATTAGAATCTGCGTGACAGATGACAAAATAATCCGAAATTGTTGCATTTACTTCTCGCATATCCAGTCTCACAATCTCATTACCCTTCTTCTCCTGCATCCCATGAACTACAATTTCCGCCAGTTTTGCAGACAATTCTGAATTTTTCTTTTTACTCATTAAGAATTATTATAGCTTTATTAACTCATTTAAATATTATTCTTTTGCAAAATAACACATTTTTCGGACATTCTAACGCTCAGGACATAATTGTTCTAGCCGAAACAACATCTACAAATGATTATTTAAAACAATTATTGTCAAATTTCACGCCATTAGAAGAGTACACTGCCATTATGGCAATAAAACAAACGGCAGGTAAAGGACAACGCGGTACTACTTGGATTGACGAACCGGGCGAAAGCTTAAGCGCAAGCTTCCTCTTATTACCCCCAAAGTTAACACCTCAAAAACAGTTCTATTTAACAATCATATCGAGTCTAGCGGTTTACGATATAGTTTCCACGTACACTGGTACGAAAGCTACTATAAAATGGCCAAATGACATCATGATCCTCAACAAAAAAATCGGGGGTATATTGATAGAGAACAAAATTTCGCATGCAAAGATTAAATACGCAATCATAGGGATAGGACTGAATGTATTTCAAACACAGTTTCCTAAAGAAATTTCCTTTAAAACGACCTCTCTGCATAAGGAAAAGCCTTCTCTGCAAACCACGATATCGTCTTTAGTGACCGAAATTCAAACCAAAATAAAATTTTACAATGAGATGTTACTAAACGAGCGATACGATGATTTATTAACCCTTTATAATCAATCTTTATTCCGAAGGGGCGTAGACGCTCTATTTACAGTAAAGGGAACGCCCGTGGAAGCTCGGATAGTACGAGTAGGTGAAGACGGATTGTTAGAAGTCGAGTACAAACAAAAAAACATAAAATACGATCTTAAGGATATAGCATATCAGCTATAACAAAAAAATTACTTGCTGATGGAAATGCTTAAATGTAATTTAGCATTAAACTTTTAAGTTTATACAAAGTCTTAAAACTAAGATTTAGATACGAAAAATGATGATGAAAAAAATTAGCTTACTTATCGTTGCTGTTTTAATAACAATGACTGGGGCATTCGCTCAAATTCACAATCCGGTAAAGTGGTCCGTAGCTTCAAAAAAACTGAATAGTAAAGAAGCAGTAGTATTTATTAAAGCGACCATTCAAAACGGCTGGCACATATACTCTCAAACTGTAGGAGAAGGCGGCCCTATCCCTACTTCCTTTGCATATAAAGCTTCTAAAGACTTTACGCTAAATGGCAAAACAGCAGAACCAAAACCAAAAACAAAATTCGAAGATGTCTTCAAAATGGACGTACCTTATTTTAGTACAGAAGTCGTATTTCAGCAGAAAGTGAAACTAAATACTTCGAAACCGACTTCGGTAAGTGGAACAGTAGAATTTATGGCTTGTGATAAAACACAATGTCTTCCCCCTGATGAATATAATTTTACAGTCACAATAAAATAATTACGACTCTAATAAAGTTTAAAAAGGCGGTTTAGTACTGCCTTTTTTTTATTTTTACCTAATTATATTTCTCGTTCATGAAAATCTACAAGTATCTTCTATTACTTACATTAACCGCATTCGCTGCTTCATCATTTACACTCTCCTTCGCTCAAGACGACACCCTGCTCTCTTTCGATAATATTGAATTTACCGACGGGGTAGCTACCGACACCAGTTCACTAGTGGAAGTTCCGGAAGACCTGGCTTTTTCGGACGGTACAGACAGCATCGATCAGGATGGGGGTAAAAATTCCGAAGCAACAACAACTTCGCTAGAAAACACAAACGAAAAAACGGAATCTCTCTGGGGCATTTTTATAGCAGGCTTGATTGGAGGCTTTGCCGCATTTTTGATGCCCTGCATTTTTCCAATGGTACCTTTGACTGTAAGTTTTTTTACAAAAAAGTCGGGCAGCAAAGCTCAAGCAGTAACGCAAGCCCTATTATATGGTATATTTATCATCGTTATCTATGTCGCACTGGGGATGCTTATTACAATAGCCTTCGGCGCGGAAGCCATGAATCAGATCTCTACCAATGGGGTATTCAATTTCCTATTCTTTCTACTTCTTGTCACTTTCGCGGCATCATTTTTTGGCGCTTTTGAAATTACCTTACCAAGTTCTTTCGTTAATAGAATAGATTCCAATTCAGATAAAGGCGGATTATTAGGGCTATTCTTTATGTCAGCCAGTCTTGCTGTCGTATCATTTTCCTGTACCGGCCCCATCATAGGAACGCTGTTGGTTGAAGCCGCTACGAAAGGCGAGCGTTTAGGACCTGCAATCGGTATGTTTGGCTTTTCATTAGCCCTGGCGATTCCATTTGTGTTATTTGCGATGTTTCCTTCCATGCTTAAATCGTTACCCAAATCAGGCGGCTGGTTAAATAGTATAAAAGTTATTTTAGGATTTTTAGAACTGGCGTTAGCGCTGAAATTCTTATCAAATGTAGACTTAGCCTACAACTGGCAATTGCTGGATCGGGAGGTTTTCCTCTCCCTTTGGATCGTCATATTTGGCTTAATGGGCTTGTATTTAATAGGTAAAATCAGATTTGCACATGACAGCCCCTTACAATATTTATCAGTTCCACGCACCATGCTAGCTATTATCGTATTCTCATTTGTCGTGTACATGGTTCCCGGACTATGGGGAGCACCATTGAGATCAATAGCCGCGTTCCTACCGCCTATCGGCACACAGGATTTTGACGTATCAGCAGGAATTGGGCAGAGCAATAACCACAATGCGGATGCCGCCAACAGGAAATATTATACCCATTTCCACAGTCGGGCTACTATAAAAGGATTCGATCCGTATTACGACTATGACGAAGCGCTAGCTGCAGCTCAGGCGCAGCGAAAGCCTTTATTAATCGACTTTACAGGGTGGACCTGTGTGAATTGTCGTAAAATGGAAGCAGGTGTATGGTCAAATCAGAAAGTAAAAGATCTCATCAACAACGAATTTATTTTGGTGGAATTATATGTCGATGAGCATGACCTAAAACTTCCGGAATCAGAACAATACGTATCACCTCAAACCGGAAAAAAAATTAATACAGTTGGGAAAAAGAATACGGATTTTCAAATCAGTAACTTTCATAGTAACTCGCAGCCTCTGTATGCAATCGTAGACAATAGAGGAGAGCTTCTGATTCCTTCCAGCGGAGCAAATTACGATATTGAAAAATATACGGAATACCTGCAATCTGGAATTGATGCTTATAAAGCTGCGAAATAATTATAACAACCGATTATAATTGTATTGCATATAAAAGCAAATTACGAATTGTATTTTTTTCCATTAGGTATTCGTGAATGCAAAGCATTTTATCTAAGTTTGAAGATATGAGTAAAATAAAAAACATAGCAGTTTTAACATCAGGAGGAGATGCACCGGGCATGAATGCGGGCATCCGTGCTGTGGTGAGAACAGGCATATATCACGGATTAAACGTTTTTGGAATAAAAAGAGGATATGATGGGTTGGTAAATGGAGAAATAATCGCCATGGATGCAAAATCTGTGGCCAATATCATCCAACGCGGTGGTACTGTTTTGAAAACAGCTAGAAGCGAAGAATTTAGAACTTACGAAGGACGTAAACAAGCATATGAAAACATAAAAACACTGAATATCGACGCCCTTGTGGTAATAGGTGGCGATGGTACTTTTACAGGCGCGTCTAAGTTCATTGAAGAATTTGATATTCCGATAATAGGTATGCCTGGTACGATCGATAATGATCTAGCGGGTACAGACTTCACAATTGGTTACGATACCGCGATCAATACTGTTGTCGATGCCGTAGACAAAATTAGAGATACAGCAGAATCTCATGACCGTCTATTTGTCGTTGAAGTGATGGGCCGTGACTCGGGATTAATTGCCTTACGGTCAGGCATTAGCACAGGAGCAGAAGCCGTTCTTATTCCAGAACTGGAAGTAGATTATGATGCAATTATGAAGCGTCTTGACAAATCACGCAAAAACAAATCTTCGCGCATCATCATCGTAGCGGAAGGAGATAAAGAAGGAGGATTAGTCGTAGCAGAAAAAATCAAATCAAACTTCCCGCACTACGACGTAAGGGTGTCGATATTAGGGCACATCCAGCGTGGGGGCAAACCGACCTGTATGGACCGCGTATTGGCAAGCCGTCTAGGTGTTGCGGCAGTAGAAGGGTTATTAGAAGGTAGACGCGGCGAGATGGCTGGGCTAATATGTGGCAACGTACAGTTTACTCCTTTCAATAAAGCTATAAAACACATTAATAAAATAAATACAAACCTCACACGAATAGTGGAGATTTTATCGCTATAAGAAAGTGAAAGGGCTTTAAAAACTTAAAGCCCTTTCTTATATATCGAGAATTAATTTAGCAAATCCGCCAGCTTTTCATCTAAAGCTGCTCCTCGCAAATTGGAAGCGACAATCTTTCCTTCTTGGTCCAATAGATAGTTTTGAGGGATCCCACGAATGGAATACAATTTCACCACATCAGATTGCCAACCTAAAAGATCCGATACATGTGACCACTGCTGTAATTCATCGTCTGCAATAGCTTTTACCCAAGCGTCTTTTTTACCCGGATTATCCAAGGACACACCCAAGATTGTAAATCCTTTATCTTTATATTTATTATAAGCAGCCACTACAAACGGGTTTTCATGTCTACATGGCCCGCACCAACTCGCCCAAAAATCGACTAGGACATATTTTCCCCGCAGGGATGAAAGAGACAAATCATTCCCGCTGGTATCAGGCAATGTAAAGTCTGGAGCCGTTGCCCCTACTGCTAATTTACGCATCCCTTCTATCTTTTCTGTGATTGATTTGCCTTTAGCTGAGTTTTTAAGATCAGTAGATAAATTTTGAAATGCAGGTTCGAAGCTTGCGATAGTTTCAGGGGTAAGCATCTCATCTACTAGGTTTAACGAGATATAACTTTTAGGGTTATTCTTTATAAACTGTTCGTTTAATGACGTCTGCAATTTATAAAGTTCTCCTGCCCGGCCTTGTAATTCCGCAATGTATGCTTCATCTTCCTTTTTCTCCGGCGAAGCAGCTGCATATTCAGCGTTAAGCGCTTTGAAACCTCCTTCAACCTGCTTCAGTTGCTCTTTATAAACCGTCATCTCTTCGTTAAGAGCGTTTCCTGAAATCGTAGCATCTTTTAGACCTGTCCCTGCTACGTTAACAACACCTTTAGAAAGGTACAACGAATTAACATCGGGATTTTGTAACTCGCGAAGCGGAAGTCCGTCTGGAGAAAGAATCAGGTAGGCCTGTGTAGGTTCTTCTACCGTTCCATTAAATTTAAACTCACCATTCGTGATAGCTGCAGAATCTACTAACCGTTGACCCTTATCAGCATATTGCATATATATCTTAGCAGGTGAATTAAAAGATCCTATTTTGCCTTTTATCGTATAGTCCTCCTGAGCAAATAATAGAGACGGTACTAAAGCCGCTCCTAATAAAATTAAATTCTTCATATTATTAAACTGTAATTTTTCACTATTTATTGTGTTACCATCGGCCACTTGCTCCACCGCCGCCGAAGCCTCCGCCACCGAAACCACCGAAACCACCACTTCCTCCGCCGAAACCTCCGCCTCCAAAGCCTCCTGAACCACTGGAGCGACCACCGCCACCCGCTAATCCATGCAATAAAGCCCACCAAAATAGATCGGAAGTTCCTTTACCATCCATCATGCGCCCGCCTTTATTCTTACCACCGCCGCCACCTCTAGAGATCAGTGCAATAACGACAACAACGATAATAATAACAAACAGTCCGCCGCTACCCTTTCCCCGAGAATCCCCTTTTTCTTTAGAATCTGCCTTATATTCACCTTTGGTATATGCAATGATGGAACTCGTTGCCGAATTTAAACCGTCGTAGTATGCGTTGCGACGAAAATTTGGCTTAATATCATTTTCAATGATTCGGAAGGCAATGGCATCAGGCACAGCACCCTCAATACCATATCCTGTCTGAATGGTAACAGCCCGATCCCCGAGAGCTGCTAAAACCATAACGCCATTATCATACTTTGATTGTCCTACACCCCATTTTTGAGCTAGTCGTACAGCGTAATCTGCTATATCATACCCGTTAGTAGAGTTTATTAAAACAACGGCGATCTGAATAGACGTACTATCTTCAAAGGCGAGGAGCTTTCGTTCTAAATCATTTACCTCACTGCTACTTAATGTATTGGTGAAATCGCTTACCAATTTACTCGGCGCGGGCGGTAAATCCTGACCAAATAAAGGAGTAAGATTTAATCCGATAAAAAGTAGTACAGCAACAGTCGCCTTTTTCATGCAATTAGTGCTTTCCAAAATATATGTCGTTAGGAAGTTCGTTAATGTCATCTTCTTTTCGAGGAAAAAAATGCTGTAGTTGATCTCCAGCTTCGTGAATACCTTCAATCAGGCCATTTACATAATCTCCATTTCGAAAAAAAGAAATCATTTTCTCCTTGGTACTTTCCCAAAACTCATGTTGGACATGTTGATCAATCCCTGCATCACCTATGATCGCAAATTGATGATCCGCTACCGCGAGATAAATCAACACGCCATTCCGAAGTACGGTGTTATGCATTTCCAATTCCTCAAAATACTGTTTTGACTTGGTAATAGGATCCACATCACCTACAGTATTCTCTACCACTACCCGGATTTCGCCTGATGTTTTGTTTTCTGCCAAACTAATGGCGTGAACTATTTTTTCCTGTTCCTCTGCGCTTAATACTGCCATTTTTAATCTTTGATTCGCCCTTCTTCCTATCCCTATAAAATGCTTTCTATCTTCTAAAATGAAACTGTCGGTGCTTTATCAGCTCCTTCCGTCGCTGCAAATGTCCCCTTGGCCTTAAAACCAAAAATACCAGCCATGATATTATTCGGAAAACTTCTAACCGTTGTATTATAATCCTGAACTGCTTCATTGTAAGCTCTACGTTCTACCGAAATACGATTTTCAGTGCCCTCCAGCTGTGCCTGCAATTCCTGAAAATTCGAATTAGCTTTCAGATCAGGATATGCTTCTACACTCACCAATAAGCGACCAATGGATTGAGAGAGTGCATCCTGCGTTTGTTGATAATTCGCAATCGCCTCTTCCGATAAATTAGACGGATCAACTGTCACCGAAGTAGCTTTAGCACGTGCCTCTACGACTGCTGTTAGCGTATTTTCTTCATGTTCAGCAGCGCCTTTTACCGTGGCCACCAAATTCGGAATCAAATCTGCACGACGTTGGTATGCATTTTCAACCTGAGCCCATTTTCCTTTTACATTTTCATCTTTTGAAACCATTGTGTTGTAACCACAAGAACTAAAAGAAAGGGCTGTAAACACTCCCGCTAAAGCGACTAATAATCTTTTCATGTCTAATTTTTCAAACTATATTTGCCTAAAAATACAAATAAAAGTTAAGACAATGCAAATGCTAAAGACTGTTTATTCTAAATTTTAACTTAATTATTACCTTTGTATGTTCTGGGATAAATCCCCAGCAGCTACTCATGCAAAAAGAAATAGAATTAGCAATCGTTCCTAATTTCATCAACGATGAAACCCATATTATAGAACTAGGAGCTCAAAAATTAAAACTCGACAAAAAGCAAATCAAAGGCATTCACATCCGCAAAAGATCCATCGATGCGAGGAGCCGCCAAGTTTTCTACCGCATACGTGTCGTTTTTTTTATTGATGAAGAGGTGACCGTGGATGTATTCAGAAGTAACGTTAAAAATGTCAAAGATGCCACTCCCGTTATTATCATTGGAGCAGGCCCGGCAGGACTTTTTGCGGCATACCGTTGCATAGAACGGGGATTAAAACCTATTCTAATCGAGCGCGGAAAACCCGTGCAAGAGCGTCGAAGAGATTTGGCAACAATAAATCGAGAGGGCTTGGTAAATCCAGAATCCAATTATTGTTTCGGTGAAGGTGGCGCCGGAACCTATTCAGACGGCAAACTATACACACGCTCAAATAAACGTGGTGATGTACATAAAGTGCTGTCCATATTCGTCGAACATGGAGCTACACCAGATATACTAGTCGACGCCCGCCCTCATATCGGCACAAATAAATTGCCCCACATTATTGAAGGTATGCGCTTACTTATACTCGAAATGGGCGGTGAAATACACTTCGATACGAAGGTAGTTGATATTAATGAAGCTTTTGGCAATGTACAAGGTGTAAAAACAAATAGGGGAGAAACCGTAAATGCCGAGCATGTAATCGTGGCCACTGGACATTCTGCAAGAGACATATTTGAGCTATTCCGTCAAAAAAATTGGTTACTAGAAGCAAAGTCTTTTGCCTTAGGTGTGCGCATTGAGCATCCCCAAGAAATCATTGACAACGCGCAATACCATTGCACTATACGCCATGAAAATCTCCCTCCTGCTTACTACAGCTTAGTAGAACAGGTAAACGACAGGGGAGTATTTTCTTTTTGTATGTGTCCCGGTGGAATTATCGCCCCCTGTGCAACAAACGATGGTGAGATCGTCGTAAATGGATGGTCCCCTTCCAAACGTAACAATCCACATGCTAACTCGGGAACAGTCATCCAAATCAATATAGACGACATCCCTAACGCCACCAATAACCCGCTTGCTTTATTGGAGTTTCAGCAGCAAATAGAACAAAAAGCTTTTCAACTCGGAGGAGGTAAGTTAGTCGCTCCAGGACAACGGATGGTAGATTTTGTAGAAAATAGGGTCTCTAATAATTTGCCAACCAATTCCTATAAGCCAGGTACCCGATCAGCTGATTTAAAAGAAGCGTTCCCGAACTTCGTGCATAGTGCCTTAAGAGGAGCCTTACCCATTTTCGGCAAGAAGATGCGTGGCTATTATACAAATGAAGCTATCTTAGTAGGTGTTGAATCCCGCACGTCTTCGCCTGTTCGTATTCCCCGAGATAAAGACACACTACAACATCCACAAGTCCGCGGCTTATACCCGTGTGCAGAAGGTGCAGGATATGCCGGAGGCATTGTTTCCGCGGCTATTGATGGCATCAACTGTGTAGATGCTATACAACTTTAATCACCCGTTATCTCTTCTATTCAAAACCTAATAAAAAGGGCATCATCTTATCCATTTATAAGGTGTTTACAAGGTAATGACAGGGGGTTTACAGGGGGTTATAGGGGTAAACCCTATTAATACCCCTGTAAACACCATACTATTTATATCTATATACCTAGTTAATAGAGAAGTTAGTTACTTATTGATCGGGAGAAGGAATATAGACCATCTAATTTTTAAAATACTATTGACAGATAGCAAACGATATCGTAACTTTGTAACGCAATCAGCGAAAGTAGCTCAGTTGGTAGAGCACAACCTTGCCAAGGTTGGGGTCGCGAGTTCGAATCTCGTCTTTCGCTCATAAAATGCAAAAGCCTTCGAAAATTTCGAAGGCTTTTCTGTGAACTTTAGGTTTCAACGATCCAAAAAAAAGCGCTTAAGTCTTCACTTAAACGCTCTTCGCTAAAACTATATTAAATTATTTTCTTTCCAATCCTTTTGCAACAAGGTCTTCGACGTATTTACGTACTGCCTCATTAGAAAAACGGGAGGTGACATCAAATGCGAATGCATGAACCAATAAAATACGGGCGGATTCTTCACCGATACCACGGGCCCTTAAGTAGAACAATGCCTCATCGTCAAACTGCCCCATCGTACAACCATGTGAACATTTAACGTCATCTGCAAAAATCTCCAATTGTGGCTTAGTGTAAACCGTCGATTTATCACCAATCAACATATTATTATTTTGCTGAAATGCATTTGTCTTTTGAGCATCTTCGCGCACAAAAATTTTACCGTTAAATACTGCAGTTGAGGAATCTTGAGGAATGTTTTTGTACCATTCATATGATTCGCAATGAGGTTTCAGATGATCCACAATCGTGTGGTTATCTGCAAACTGATTATCTGACAACAAATTGATACCATATAAATGCGATTCCACATTTTCAGCATCTAATCGTACATTAATGTTATTACGTACGAACGAAACTCCTGGAAAAGTACAGTTATAATTATTATACAAGCTGTATTGGTGTTGATACACTTCGGTATGGTTGATATAACTCCCGGTATCAGCGGCCAACTGCAGATAATAATGTTGCACTTTTGCATTTTCCTCCAATACAATTTCAGTCACCTTATTATGTAGATTTTCTGCTGTACCGTCCAATGTAATGAAAGATTCGATAAACTCCACTTCTGCATTGGCCTCTATTACAAATAAATTACGCGTTTGGGAAAAGAATGACGTACCTCCAGTCGCAACGTGTACAATTTGAATGGGTTTAGATACCACTTTATTCTTTCCAACGGACAGATAAATCCCAGATGTATATAAAGCGGTATTCAGAGCCACTAAAACATTGTCGGTTTTATCCGCATATTGTGCAAAATGTTTTTCAAATCCGTTCTCTTGAGCGGCATCTTCAATTGATCTTACTGTAACTCCAATTTCATCTTCCAAAGAAGAAAATGCCATCACATATTGACCATTGATCAACACGATACGGTGTGCATCCAAATTAGGAATATCAGCTTTACTAAAATCAATATCTGCGATATCTACATCTTCGTTCAATAAATATGTTTTATTGACAAGATTTTGAATGTTTGTATATTTCCAGTCTTCATTTTTTACAGTTGGGAAACCTTCTTTCTCAAAACGATCAAACGCTTCTTGACGTATTGCTTTAAGCGTTGTCGGTTCATTTGATGATTCCAATTCTTGGAAAGTTGACTTCAACTGTTGGAATAAAGAGTTTGCTACTAATGTACTCATGTTATTTGTTATCAATCCGCTCATTACCTTAATTAATTATCGTAAAACCGATTAGGCATTTTGCGCATCTAATTCTTTTAACCAGTCGTATCCTTTTTCTTCTAATTCTAACGCTAATTCCTTCGTACCCGTTTTTACGATACGGCCATCGTGTAGCACATGTACGAAATCAGGAACAATATAATCCAATAGACGTTGATAATGTGTGATAACTACAAAAGCATTGTCTTTAGAACGCAATTCGTTTACGCCTTTCGCAACGATACGTAATGCATCAATATCCAATCCCGAATCTGTCTCGTCCAAAATTGATAACTTAGGATTTAACATCGCCAATTGAAATATTTCATTACGCTTTTTCTCTCCACCTGAAAAACCTTCGTTCAAAGAGCGATTAGCTAAATTTGCCGAGAACTCGACTAATTTTTGCCGCTCTTTTACCATTTGTAAGAATTCTTTCGCTTCCATCGGAGGAAGGCCTTTGTATTCACGAATATCATTTACTGCCGTTCTCAAGAAGTTGATGTTCGAGACGCCCGGAATCTCCACAGGATATTGGAATGCCAAAAACAAACCCTCCCGCGCACGATCTTCTGGAGAAAGATCCAATAAATCTACTCCATCCAATAAAGCTGTCCCGCCTGTCACTTCGTACGAGTCACGACCTGCTAAAACGTTGCCTAATGTACTTTTTCCAGCACCATTGGGGCCCATTATGGCATGAACTTCACCAGCTTTAACTTCTAGATTTAGTCCTTTTAATATTTGTTTGTCTTCTACAGACGCGTATAAATTCTTAATTGATAACATTTTTTTAGTATTGAGTATTGAGATAGGGATAAGAGACGCTTTCTCAATGTTTCATTCATTATTTTAATTAACCTACAGAACCTTCTAATGAAATTGCTAATAGCTTTTGCGCTTCGACAGCGAACTCCATGGGCAATTGATTTAATACTTCTTTGGCATAACCGTTTACGATTAACCCCACTGCTTTTTCGGAATCAATACCACGTTGGTTCAAATAGAAAACCTGATCTTCTCCAATTTTGGAAGTTGTCGCTTCATGCTCTAATTTCGCCGATTTATTTTTACTTTCTATATACGGAAATGTATGCGCTCCACAACGATCTCCAATTAACAAAGAGTCACATTGTGTGAAATTACGCGCATTATCGGCATTACGACCAATTTTCACCAACCCGCGGTAACTATTATGACTATTTCCGGCAGAGATTCCTTTAGAAATAATTTTTGACTTCGTGTTTTTACCCAAGTGGATCATCTTCGTTCCCGTATCCGCTAACTGCTTATTGCGCGTCATCGCTACAGAGTAAAATTCACCGACCGAATTATCACCTTTCAAAATTACGCCTGGATATTTCCAAGTAATAGCCGAACCTGTCTCAACCTGAGTCCAGGAAATTTTGGAATTGTCTCCTTTACATATCCCACGTTTGGTTACGAAATTATAAATTCCGCCCACTCCATTTTTATCGCCCGGATACCAGTTTTGAACCGTTGAATATTTAATTTCTGCATCTCTTTGTGCGATCAGTTCGACTACCGCCGCATGCAATTGATTTTCGTCACGCATTGGCGCAGTACAACCCTCAAGATAAGACACATACGATCCTTCATCCGCAATGATCAAGGTTCGTTCAAATTGCCCAGTATTCTGTGCATTGATACGGAAATAGGTAGATAATTCCATAGGACAATGTACGCCTTTTGGAATATACACGAACGAACCATCGGAAAATACAGCAGAATTTAATGCGGCATATACGTTATCTGTTTGCGGAACTACTGTTCCCAAATATGCGCGTACCAATTCAGGATATTCTTGAACGGCTTCGCCAAATGAACAAAAGATTACGCCCTTTTCTTTTAACTTTTCACGGAAAGTCGTCTTTACTGAAACCGAATCGAAGACGGCATCTACCGCTACAACACCCGCTAATATTTTTTGCTCGTCTAAAGGAATCCCTAATTTAGCAAACGTAGAAAGCAGCTCCGGATCAACCTCATCTAAACTTTCTAACTGCTTTTTAGGCTTTGGTGCTGCGTAATAAGATAAGTCTTGAAAGTCAATTTCTGGATTATCAAAGTTTTGCCATGCAGGCATTTTCATTGTTAAAAAATGACGAAAGGCTTTCAATCTCCATTCTAATAACCATTCGGGTTCATTTTTCTTTGCAGAAATCAGGCGAACAGTATCTTCATTCAACCCCCTTGGTGCAATATCCATCTCAATATCGGTTGTAAAACCGTATTTATATTCCTCTTGCTCCAGCTCTTTAAGTAATTCGTCGTCTTTGGTACTCATAACTCTTTCCCTTTTTTTATCTGATTTAAGCCATAGCCTAACCCCATTTCGGACAACAAAGTTACGACTTATCCCTTAATAAAACAGTATTCCTTGGTGGTTTAAGCAGATTTTTGACGAAATTTATGCTAAAAGTCATTTCTTCTAATGATAGACCCATTTTCACTCTATTTATTATGACATAAAAATGATCCTAAATAAGATAAATCTATTCAAACTTATTTTAGAAATAGATTTTAGTGATAATCACGTTTTTAGATTCTGACTTGACGTATTCAACGCGATTAAAATTGCATATAAAAGCAAATTTATCTAAGTTTACATACCTTTGATATCATTAATGGGCAATATGACATATCAACTTGATAAATTAGATTTAAAGATTTTGCGGTTGTTACAAGAAAATGGACGCATCACCAATCTTCAATTGGCTACGAACATCGGGCTTTCGCCCGCTCCTACCTTAGAGCGTGTGCGCAAATTGGAAAATGGCGGATTTATCAAAAGTTATCATGCTTTTGTTGATGAAGAGATGTTGGGTCTCGGCATTAAATCTTTTATCCAGATCTCTTTGGACTTTCATACGCATAATGCTATTCCCGAATTTGTGGAAGCGGTAAAATCCATCCCTGAAGTAACGGAATGCCACCACGTTACCGGCAATTGTGATTTTATCTTGAAAGTATATGTTAAAGACATCAAAGCATATGAGGCTGTTATCATGGAAAAGATTTCGAAGATACCTTTCGTTAAAACCTTTCAAACCATGATGATCATGTCCACATCTAAGAAAGAGCCTATCATCCCATTAGAATACTAACCATTCCTATGCTTAAAAAAAAATCATCCTTTAAAGACTTTGCAATTATCCTTACTTGGCCAGATGCCACAATAAGGGGAGATGAAAAATGGATGATGTTTTTCAAGAAAATCGGGATCGTCAAAAATCTAAATTTTAAAGTTGGCCATACCGGCATAGTGCTCGTAAATCATAAAAACGGCGAAATGTTGTTTTATGATTTTGGTCGTTACATCACGCCAAGAGGGTATGGTAGAGCACGGTCAAAATTTTCTGATCCACGATTGGAAATCAAAATTAATGCGTCGTTTCAAAACGATGAGATCATAAATCTATCTGAGATTATTGGTCATTTTGAAGAGCTTAAACCAGCTATGTATGGAGAAGGAAGGGTCTATTTTTCGGTAACGGAAAACATTGATTTTCAATTAGCAAAGAAATATGGTGACAGTTGCGTAGAAGAAGGAACCTTTCCTTACGGCGCCATAGCTAGGAACAACAATAATTGTTCTCGTTTCATCACTCGGATGCTTATGAGAGCTTCCTCGAAGTACCATTTTTGGCATGGGGTTAACATTCCAGAAACTATAAAAGCTAGCCCGATTAGCAATGTAGTAAATACAGCTAAAAATAGAATGGTGTATTCGTTTACTCCTGGAGAAGGATTAAAAAACTTTAGAATGAACCGTTGGCAATCGTTTTGGTTTTTAGTCAAACAATTACGAGATAATGTTTACCGCAACAAAGCCAATCTCCTACCCAATGACCAAATAATTGGAGCGGTAGATTTTCGATCAAAGCCGATTGTAATTCCCAAGGACGCGATGTATTTAGGAGGTGTAGGAGACGGTGCTTGGTACGCTATTAAACCGACAGACAAAAATAAGCTTACTATAAAACGTTACACTTCATTAGGCGAGCTGGAGTATATTGTAATTGGCAAAAAAGAAGAAGCTATTGATTTCAACAAACCCTGGAAAGTGGTTTATGACAGTCATCTTCTATTTACGCATCTCGAGCAAGAGGGAATCAAATACAGAATCCATCATATCGAGCGAATTTCGATTACGAGTCAAATGTATAAAGACACCACAGAATTGTATGCCTAATCAATCTGCCAGTTTATCGGCTTCTTCCCTTGGCTGACAAGGTATGTATTCGCTTTCGAAAAATGCTTACACCCAGCGAATCCGCGATATACGGATAAGGGCGATGGATGTGCTGACTTTAGAATAAGATGTTTCGACGAATCAATAAATACACTCTTCTTTTGGGCGTATGAACCCCACAGTAAAAAAACCACTCCTTCTCGCTCTTCAGCGATTTTCTTGATTATTGAATCCGTAAACTCTTCCCAACCCATCTTTTGGTGGGAAGCTGCTTGATGAGCCCGGACGGTCATAGTTGCATTCAGTAGTAGAACTCCCTGTTTTGCCCAATTGGTTAAATCTCCCGTTGTGGGATAACGAAAGCCAGGAATATCAGAAACCAATTCCGTAAAAATATTTTTTAGTGATGGAGGAAAGGCAACGCCTGCTGGTACAGAAAATGACAAACCATGAGCCTGTCCATCGTTGTGGTAAGGATCTTGTCCCAATATCACAACTTTAATATCCGGAAAGCTGGTAAGTTTGAACGCATTAAAGACAAGTTCTTCAGGAGGGAAAACTTTATGCTGTCTACGCTCTTGCTGAACAAAAAGAGATAACCTTTTCACATACTCTCGAGCGAATAGGGGTTTCAATATTGGAGTCCAACTTTCGTGATATTTAGTGTTCATACACTCAAACTTAGATAAAATACGTCGCATTCGCTAAAATCGAACAGAAAAAATATTATTCGTAATTTGCCTTAATGCGCAATTGTAATCGCGTTGCATATAACGGAGAAGGTTCAATCTCCTCTCTGCCTTTGACAATTTATTTATAGAAAAAGACAATTTTACATTTTTATCACGTAAACATGTTGGATAACTTCGCAATTTAACGGATATTTGTATGTAAATTAGAAGAAGAGAGATGTCAAATTTAGTGCGCATAATAATTAGTAGTCTTTTTTTGGCGGGAACCGTTGCTTTGTTTTGGTTCGGCCATTGGGGATGGGGTATTTTAGGTATACTGGTCACTATCCTAGCTTGGGTAACAGTTTTCTTTAATGAAAACATGCTTATTGCGCAGTGGTATTTTCGAAAACAAAATATCGCCAATGCGGAAAAGTGGCTGAACAAAATTAAAGATTACGAAAAACAGCTTATTTCGGCTCAACGAGGCTATTATCATTTGCTTCTAGGCCTTATCGAGTCACAACGTGCGCCCATGCAATCTGAAAAATTCTTTAAAAAGGCATTAACTTTAGGCTTACATATGGATCATAACGTTGCATTAGCAAAATTAAGTTTAGCGGGCGTAATGATGGCTAAACGGAATAAAAGGGAAGCCGAAAAATTATTACAGGAGGCTAAAAAGGCCGATAAAAACAAATTGCTCGCTGATCAGATCAAGATGATGAAGGAACAAATGACGATGATGGACAAACAACAGTTTAGATATTCAAGATAAAATTAAGGCTAACAAATTGTTGGCCTTTTTTCATGCACAACGAAGATCATTACATACCGATCCGTATTTAGCAATTTACATTACCTTGATTTGTAAAAAAGTTGTATTCAAATCTTCCGCATTTGGATTGTAAAAAAAGATCGTTGATTATTATAACTCCACAATCCTCTCTAAATATCTACCCTCTTCTTTACTATCCTCAAACACGAGCTTTACATGTGTAGGTTTCCCTTTATCCCTAGTCCAATTTGCCACCTTGATTTGAAAAGGTACCGGAACATCTTCTTCCATGAAATAATGAAGATAATTTTGACGATGCGCCAATAAGATCAGCACCCTTCCCATCTTCATGCTATCATATAAATGGAAATCTCCTTTCGAATCGGTGATCTGCGTGGCATAGGTGTTCAACTTAAGCTCCCGTGGATTCCGTTGATATGATATTAAAAACAAATCAACGGTAGCGGTATCTCCTTTTATCGAAAGGGCGACGTTCTTTACATCCACCTGAATTTCATCCACGAGGACCGTTGCAGTATCTATTTCCTGCGCGGACACCAAATGGGTAAATAACATAGAAAAAATACAGTTCCAAATTATCTTTTGCATATTCCTGTTACCTTAAACGATCCGCCGATTTGATAATTTTTTCATCTTTACGAATGCCTCCAACTGCCATTCCCAATAATATAACTGTTATCGGTAGTAAGAAAAACCCAATCCCAATGTTATTAGTTCCAATAGATTGTGAAGTCAGAGAAAGGACATTATTCGCCGTCACTATAAGCCAAACCGAAAATAGAACGACCAGTAAAATTTCTATTAAAACCAACAATACCTGTCGTTTTCTATTCTTGAACTGGAAAATAATATAAATAGGAAATAGACCTAGGACTATCGTCGCTATCATCTGTAATATATTCGAATCTTGTTTTATAGGTTCGCCATTCACAGCGGTATAGGAACCTGTCACATATAATTTTTTCCCTAAGCCTACTAAATCGTTGTAATTTAAATAAGGGAATAAAAATAAGCCAAAAACCGTAATACCAGCTAATAGTAACCATATTGTTTGAATACGTTGTATCATAGAATATCGATATTTTAATTGAACAAACTTAGATAACTTGTCGCTTAAATCCAAGCCTTTGGGCACTCATCTGCCATCAATAACATACTTTTTTAAATAGAAATATAGTATAAACAAAAAAAAGACCATTTGGTTTATTATCAATTCAATCTCGATATCTAAATCATACGTTCATCGTCATTTTTCGTCTTTTAAACTTGCTAGACATTCTAGCGCATTACTAATTTATGTACCTTTGCTTGGTGAAAGGTATGAAACGCTTTTTTTTAGAAATTGCTTACGACGGTACGGCGTATCACGGCTGGCAAATGCAGCCTAATGCTGTATCAGTGCAAGAGAAATTAGACCGAGCTTTACAGACTTTATTGCGCGAAAGAGTAGAAACCATTGGTGCCGGAAGAACGGATACTGGAGTACATGCAAAGCAATTATATGTACACTTTGACAGCGGTAATGCACAACTTATAAATAATCCCGACCGCTTCATACATTCACTTAATGCCGTACTGCCATTCGATATTTCCGTATCACGACTTTTAGAAGTGCCGCCCGAATCACATGCTCGTTTCGATGCATCCGAACGGTCCTATGAATACCATATTCATTTCACAAAAGATCCATTTTTAATCAATAAATCTTGGCAACTCCGCGATCGACCGAATGTGCAAAGAATGAATGAAGCTGCGAAGCTGTTATTGGGAAAAAAGGACTTTGGCTGTTTTAGCAAATCGAACACGCAGGTATTCACGAATATCTGTACGATAACAGAAGCAAAATGGGAAGAAATAGCGGAAAAATTGGTTTTCTGTATTACCGCAGACCGATTTCTGCGTAATATGGTGCGTGCCATTGTTGGAACATTGCTAGAAGTTGGTGCCAAGGGCCAACCAATTTCATTTATAAAAGAAGTGCTCGCCAGCCAAGATCGTTCTAGAGCTGGCACCTCAGTTCCAGCACACGGATTGTATCTCACTCAGATAAAATATCCTTATATTGACCCAATTAAAGAACAACATTGAAAGAAAATAAGATAGTAGGAAAAGCGTACGACGGCAGATTGATCAGTCGGTTAACGAAATATATGCAGCCATATCGTCGTATATTTTGGATATCCGTTATATTGACCGTACTACTGGCTGCTGTTGCACCCGCTCTTCCCCTCCTGATAGAACATACGCTGGATCGTTATATTTTGTCCGCCAACTACACAGGTTTAACCGCGATGCTGATCGTCATGATGCTTTTACTCATCGCACAGACAGTCATACGTTATTTTCATACACTAATGACCAATACATTAGGACAATCGGTCATTCGGGATATCCGGATTCAGGTATTTAATCACATTACCAAACTTAGATTAAAATACTTTGATAATACACCTATTGGAAGGTTGATCACACGGACGATTTCCGATTTAGAAACGATATCAAATATTTTTTCCGAAGGATTAATCCAAATTATAGGGGATTTACTCCAATTAGTCGTAATCCTCGGAGTCATGTTTTATACCGATTGGCGTCTCACTTTAATTGTATTAATCCCTATGCCATTGATGATCGGGGCAACCTACATCTTCAAAGAAGCTATGAAATCTGCTTTTCAATCTGTAAGGCTTTGGGTTTCGAACCTCAACACATTTCTACAGGAGCATATTTCAGGAATGAGTATAATTCAATATTTTGCGAGAGAAGAACAGGAAATCCGAAAATTTAGGGACATCAACAAAGAGCATCGAGATGCGCATATTCGCGCTAACTGGTACTTCTCAATATTCTTTCCAGTTTTAGAGATTATTATTGCAATAGCAACGGGCCTACTGGTATGGTATGGATCGAAACAAATCTTGGGCGATGTCATATCACCCGGGGTCGTAGTGGCCTTTCTGATGTACATCAATATGATTTTCAGGCCTATCCGTGAGCTCATTGATAAATTTAACACGCTTCAAATGGGAATGGTCTCTGCAAAGCGGATATTTGAAGTATTGGATACCGATGAGTCTACTCCCAATGAGGGAACGTACAAGCCCGATCATATCCGTGGTGAGATTGAATTTAGAAACGTTTGGTTTGCCTATAACGATGAAAAATGGATATTAAAAAACATTAACTTTAAAGTACACGCCGGAGAGACGCTGGCACTTGTAGGTGCTACAGGAGCAGGTAAATCCTCTACCATCAATATTTTAAGCCGTTTTTATGAAATCCAAAAAGGAGAAATACTTTTAGATGGTGTAGATATTCGCGCATACGATTTAAACTTTTTACGCAAAACCATCGCTACTGTATTGCAAGATGTATTTCTGTTCTCGGATACAGTTTTGAATAATATTACATTACGTGATCCCGCTATTCAAAAAAAGGATGTCGTAGATGCCGCGAAAAAAGTCGGTGCCTACGATTTTATTATGCGCCTTCCAAATGATTTCAACTATGAAGTACAGGAACGTGGAGCAACGCTTTCCGCAGGACAAGCCCAGCTAGTATCCTTTATTCGTGCACTCGTACATGATCCTAAAATATTAATTCTCGATGAGGCTACCTCTTCTATTGATACGGAGACCGAACAACTAATTCAGTCCGCTATAGATAATTTAATGGAAGGAAGAACTGCTATTGTCATTGCCCATCGGTTATCTACCATTCAAAAGGCAGATAAAATAATCGTACTCGATAAGGGCGAAATTAAAGAAATGGGGTCACATCAGGAGCTTCTTGCGCTAGGCGGACATTATAAAAAACTGTATGATCTGCAGTTTAATTCAATTGGGATTTAATCGTACATTAGAATAGTTTATGCGTTAGCTCCCATCTCTCCTCAATATCTCGTGTCTTGGGTAGAAACTTATTTCCGACAAATAACAAAAACAATCCCTCGCAGGGAAATCCATTGAGGGAGTTGTCATTGAGAAGAGATACAACAAACTAGAAAATAGTGCCTAGCCGGCTCGTTGCATTGGGAAAACGCACAAGCCGCTAGGACTTAATATTGTTAATTTATCAATTGATAAATTTCACGCATATAATAGGCTTCATTTAGTGATCCTGTGAAATCAGCCCATTCGTCTTCTGTGAACGTAAATAAAATTTCATATACCGGGGTAGTGAGCAGTAACCGAGAGTCGCCATCTGGAAATCTGACAAATTCTTCCGACCCTATTTTACTTCTTATCTCACCTAAGAAACTAGTATACTGATTGACATTAAAAGTCAGCAGGAAAGAATTCTGCCATATATAATGACTTTGACATCGACTACAATAACTTATTGTTGTATTTCCTTTGGAACTTAAAATAATGGATTGACACATATACTAATCTTATTTAGATCAAATATAAATAAGATTATTTAAGATGCAAATTTTATTACACAAAAAAGGCAAACTTTTCAGTTTGCCTTTTTTGTGTTTGGGATAATACTTTAATTTAGTCCACGCTTCTTCATCAAATGAATCGGGTTTGGATCTGTCCCACGAAACGTGTGGTACATCTCTGCCGGATTCCCCGTTCCCCCTCTCTCCAAAATATTTTTACGGAATGAGGCTGCAGTGCCTTGATCGTACAGCCCTTTTTCCTTAAACGCTGCAAATGCATCAGAATCCAGTACTTCAGACCAAATATAGCTGTAATAGCCTGCAGAATATCCTCCTGAGAAAATGTGTTGGAAATATGAACTTCTATAGCGCGGAATGATCGCATCTATTAAGCCAATTTTTGCCATAGCTTCTTTTTCAAAAGCATTTACTTCCGCAGTAATCGGAATGGTAGCGGCGTGATAATTCATATCCAACAGAGAGGCAGACAAATACTCTACTGTTGCAAATCCTTGGTCAAACGTACCGGCTTTGTCCATTTTTGCGATTAATGAATCTGGGATTGCTTCACCTGTTTGATAATGTTTTGCATATGTTTTTAGTACTTCTGCATCAGCGGCCCAATTTTCCATGATTTGTGAAGGTAATTCTACAAAATCACGCGGCACCGATGTTCCAGAAAGCGACTTATATTTAACATTGGACAATAAACCATGTAACGCATGGCCAAATTCGTGAAATAGCGTACTTGCCTCGTCAAATGTTAATAGTGCCGGTTGGTCTCCCACTGGTTTTGTAAAATTGCACACAATAGAAATTACGGGTGCTACACGCTGTCCCGCTTCTTTATACTGCTTACGATAAGAAGTCATCCAAGCACCCCCACGTTTTGATTCGCGTGGAAAAAAATCTGCAAATAGCAGTCCAAGGTGCGATCCGTCTTTATCTTTTACTTCGTAGACTTCTACCTCCGGATGGTAGACAGGCACGTTGTTTAGTGCAACGAACGATAAGCCCCATAACTTGCTAGCGGTTACAAATGCGCCTTCGCGTACTGTTGCAAGGCTAAAATATGGCTTGATCTCTGCTTCATTCAACGCGAAACGTTTAACCCTGATTTTTTCGGCATAATATCTCCAGTCGTACGGCGCAACCTCGAATGTATCTTTAGCGACTTCGATCTCCTTTTGAATATCTTCGGCTTCGATCTTAGCCTTCGCCAAAGCAGGAGCCCACAGTTTGTTCAGTAATTCATATACATTTTTTGGATCTGATGCCATCGATTCTTCCAATACGTAAGCTGCATGCGACGGATATCCGAGTAATTTCGCTTTTTCCAATCGCAGGTTTGCAATCTCTACCAACGCTTTTTTATTGTCGTTCATATTTCCGTTGTTACCTCGCACCTGGTAGGCTTCCCAGATTTGTTTACGTAGGTCGCGGTTATCCGCATATTGCAAAAACGGCATAACAGAAGGATTCGAAAGCGTGAACACCCATTTCCCTTCTTTGCCCTTTATTTTGGCCACATCTGCCGCCGCCGAGATTAATCCCTCAGGTAAACCCGCTAGATCTTCCTTTTTATCCACGACCAACTCATACGCGTTGGTCTCGGCCAATAGGTTTTGTCCAAATTGCGTTGTCAAAACCGAAAGATCAGCATTGATCTTCTTAAGCTTTTCCTTATCCGCATCGGATAAATTTGCGCCCGAACGCACAAAGCCTTTATACGTTTCTTCTAGCAATTTAATATCCTCAGCGTCTACACCCAAACTTTCCTTTTTATCGTAGACTTCTTTTATCCGTGCGAAAAGCCTTGGATTAAGCTTAATTTCATCACTATGCGCCGAAAGCACAGGAGCCAAATCCTTAGCAATCGCTTGGATCGTATCGTTTGTGTTTGCTGAATTCAGGTTAAAGAAAACTGTAGATACATTGCTAAGTAGTGCCCCAGCATTCTCCAAGGCTACAATAGTGTTGGTAAAACTGGGTTGGCCTTCATTATTGACAATCTCGTCTATTTCTAGATTATGTCGCTGTAAAGCTTCCACAAAAGCAGGTCGAAAATGTTCATCTTTAATCTGGTCAAACGCAGGAACATCAAAAGGTGTCTCATTATCAACCAATAACGGATTATCTGATTGCTGTGACTCTTGTTCATTGTTACAACCAACAAATATTGAAGCGATTACCAGAAACGGTAAGAAACTTTTTTTATTCATTTCGGATTTATTATTTGTTTGCACTACTAAAATTTCTTGCAAAGGTAAGGATTATTTGAGCAATCCTTTTGCTCCAGCATATTTTTAAAATTTATTCCGTTTTTGTTGTTACTTTTAACTGCAAAAAGCGTCATATAATAAATTTTCAAAATGGGCTCAATAAAACATTTTTTTTGGTGGTGTGCCGGTGTTCACGAAAAAACACTAGTACGCTACCCTGAAGAGCATAGCAAATATGTAAGTATCGGCGCAACAATTTTTTTTACCGGCCTTTTTGCAAGTGTTGCTGGAGGATATGCTTTATATTTTGTATTCAGTGGAAGTCCCAATGCATTATTTTATGCTATCCTATTTGGTTTGATTTGGGGACTAGCCATTTTCAATCTAGACAGATACATCGTATTGAGCATCGACAAAACACAGTCTAGTGGCAAACAATTTTTACAGGCACTGCCACGTATTGTATTGGCGATAATTATCGGATTGGTTATCTCGCGTCCACTTGAACTAAAGATTTTTGACAAAGAAATCAAAGAGCATCTTCGGGTGGAATACCTCAAACAGCAGCGCGCCACTATTGATACGCTGAATAGCACATTTGAAAATAAATACCAAGTAGAATATAGCCAGCTTACCACTTTAAAAAAACAGGCCGATTCGCTAGAAAGTACTATTAAAACTTCACGGCAACAGCTAAATCACGAAATTTTCGGAACGAAGACAGAAGAAACTTCCGGCGTACTAGGCTATGGGCCGTATGCAAAGATGAAGGAAGAAAATCTAAAAAAACAAGAAATTTATTTGGACACCTTAGGCTCGCGCATTCAGACCAAGGAATCTCAATTATTGGATAGAAAAACACATGAAGGTCTGATGGACCAAAAGATATTGTCGGACAAGGGGTTGGATAGCGTAATAAATATCGCTGGATTTGCTGACCGAAACGCGGCTTTGAGCAATCTTCATAAAAATCCAGATGGCACGATAAATGAATCCACTGAATATGCCGTCATTTTCATTGCTCTTCTTTTTATATTTTTTGAATGTTTGCCTGTTTTTGTAAAGCTAATGAGCGGACGGGATACATATGACAACGCAATACTGAGTCAAAAAATCATTAACAATTACGAATCCGACACCAATATTGATATTGAAAAGCAAGCATTAGACAAATTAAATGGGCATCGTACCGACGTAGCGATACAACGCCGTATGGAGAGGTTGAGCGATGAGCATGAGGCGTCGAAATGACTAAAAAAGAAAGATCCTGAAGCGGGGAGCGACAGAATCTTTCAAACCAATTATTAACCTATTACAAATAACGTAAGTTTGCCGCAATTTGTTACAATGGTCATGTCATTTTAACAACTTTTTAACTTTAAGTACACCCAGCAACACATTATCTCAACAATTCCAGCAAATCATTTTTGGATAAATTACTCAACGTGAATGCGTCGTCTGCTTTTACCAGATCTTGAGCGAGTTTGCTTTTGCGTTGTTGAAGATGCCTAATTTTTTCTTCGATCGTATCGGGACAAATCAACCGCACGGCAATTACATTCTTTGTTTGTCCAATCCGATAACTGCGATCTATAGCCTGATTCTCAACAGCAGGATTCCACCAGGGGTCTATTAGATAAACATAATCTGCCTCAGTGAGATTGAGTCCTGTACCTCCTGCTTTTAAGCTTATTAAGAACACCCGTATATCTTCATTGGTCTGAAAATTATTGACCTTTGCTCCTCTATCTTTGGTCTGCCCGGTCAGGTATTCAAAAGGAATGCTGCTATTTTCCAGTTCTGTCCGCATGAGATCCAACATCTCTACAAACTGGGAAAACACCAGGATTTTATGTTCACCGCATTTACTGGTAATCTGTTCCATCAGAACCTCAATTTTAGCGGAGTTGGCACCGGAATATCCCTTTTTCAGCAATACCGGAGAATTACAGATCTGCCGCAAACGGGTAAGCCCAGTTAGCATGTGCATCCCGTTTTCATTAATTTCGGCGTCGTCCGCGGCACATACATACTCCCGCAGCTCCTGTTCATATCTATCGTATATTTCCCGTTGTATTGAATTCATTTCACAAAAGATCACCATTTCGGTCTTTTCAGGTAATTCTTTGGCAACCTGTTTTTTCGTACGACGCAACACAAAAGGTTGGATCTTCTTCTGCAATTCGAGCGCCCTCTCCTTATGTTGAAACTTGTCGATAGGAAAAGCATAAACGTCTCTGAAATAAGATTTGCTCCCCAACAAGCCCGGACAGGCAAAGGAAAGTTGTCCAAACATATCAAAGGTATTGTTTTCAATCGGTGTGCCGGTAAGTACTATTCTGTTTCTGGATTGTAGCAAACATGCCGCTTTATAGCGCTCGGAATCCGGATTTTTGATAGCTTGCGACTCATCGAGAAAAATGTAGTTGAACCGAAATTCCTTTAAAAAACGGATATCCGAAAGCAGCATACCATAAGTAGTCAGTATCATCTCATATTCGTGCATTCCCTTGTCTCTATTTCTATCCGGACCATAATGCACGCTTACTTTTAACGAAGGGGCAAATTTTGCAACCTCTTCCTGCCAGTTGGAAAGCAGCGAGGTAGGCACAATGATGAGATTGGTATTATGGGTGAGCTTATCGCGCTGTGAAAGGATGAAAGCAATAACCTGTATTGTCTTTCCCAACCCCATATCGTCTGCCAAACAACCACCAAAGTTAAACTGATCAAGCAGACTCAACCAATTCAGGCCTTCCCGCTGGTAGTTTCTCAAAGTCGCCTGCAGATCGGCAGGAACGGGTACCTCCACAAGTGGGGCTCCTTCTAGAAAATGCTGCGTATAATCCGCTAATTCGGTCTGAACCTCTTCGCTCAGCATTTCTTTCTCAAACAAATCAGCAATCGCCGTAAAATTGACTTTCGGGATATTGATCAGCTCCCTATCTATATTTCCTGCTTGAAAATAGTACGAAATTCTCTGCATCCATTCCTCGGGCAACAGGCCCTGTGTTCCATCGTCCAATTGTACAAATTTGCGCTTGTGCCTAATCGCCTTATGCAATTGTTTTAAAGACGCCCGTTGTTTACCAAAGCTTACCTTTAAATGGACATTGAACCAATCTACGCCGCTGATGACTTCTATATGCACCCTGGCTTTATGAGAATTCAAAGCGGTGATTTTAAGATCATTGAATCCTAAGATAGTCACCCTACTCCGCCTCCATGTTTCAAAGGCATCCAAAAACCAACCGTCATTCAAGAAGATATCTTTATGCAGGTAAAAATACTCGTGTTCCTGCAGCTGCTCTTTAAAATCAGCGTGCTGTTGCATGATCAAGATTGTAAGTTGCAATTCGGCTGCCTGATCGCGCTGCACCTGAAACGGATTCCCATTCTGGTCGCTGTCAAACAACTGCTGTCGCGAATAAACAGGCACTTCGATTATACCATACCGCATAACGGGCGTGATAGAAATATAACTGCCTTCTTGATGCAAATAGACAACTTGCTCTCTTTGATAACTTTTCTCCGTTAATTCAACAGCTGTAGCTGCTCTAATGTAACTGTAGTTGATCCGGATACGCTGTCCCAAGGCGGAGAGAACGGTCTGGAGAAATTCGTCATATTTAGAAGAATGTACCAATAATTCCTCATTATTACGCTTAAAGAACTTAATCACCCGAAGTTGATCGGGGTCACCTATCAAACTCATTCTATTATCTTGTACGACAAAGTACTCATTTCGAATGATCACATTTTTGAAAGGTACTGTAGCATCATTAAATATTAGGTGTCCAGTAATTTCGTAAAACGGTTCCTTTTTAAAGACATGCAATTCTATTTCAGCTTGCAGCATGTCGATTTCGATAGGTACAATGGATTTTGCGGTTACTTTTTCCGATATGCTTTTATCGTGGTAATACGTATCCAGCCCCAGTGGATTCTGTACAATGATTTTTAGTGCGTCGTATCCAGCCTCATCAATTTCCGTTGTATAATTATATTGGAAAGCACTAACCGCACTATAAAATTTAACGTGTAGTATATCTTGGGATTTCCATATTAGCTGCTTGGCATCGACAAGTGTCAGCGGATTTTTGACCTTGCCCGATCGGGTTTCTTCGCCTTCCATTACCTGAATGCTCAGATGATGATAAAATCGATGTTTGCTGATTACAAGGATCTGTTTTTTCCCGGTATCCCGAAGGGCAAGCGCTACTACCTTGGATCTACGTCGCGGTAAAAGTTGTTGCGTAAATACGGTTGTATCATGTTTCAGCAGTTGTTTTAACTTGGGCTCTATATCCACTAGCCCACCTTGATATATAAACTCAAAATAAACATCCAAGTCAGTTTCATTTTCCAGCCCGTATCCTTTAGCAACAGGTAGTAAGGTCTGTCGACGGAGAATACGGTCGAAAAAGAGGCGAAAATGTTTCTGTGCTAAAATGCATAAAATAATTTCGGCTTGGTGTGGGCAAAGAAAAAAACTATTTGGGTAATCACAGGAGCAGGAGGTCACCAACGACGTACCTACCTGACTTACTGCTACTTTTGGAAATACTACTGCAGAGGTTGTCTTGGAAAAAACACCTGCATTGATTTCAAGTGCGAGCGGATAAATGGATCCGAAATCCCGCGTATCTAACGAAACGACCGATTGAACGTGTTTCAATAGGCCAGTGTAAGATAGTTTGTGTATATCCGTATCGTGTAATATGTATTCGTGTAACGATTCACGCATGCCTGGCATCTCTTCTTATCCTAAAATTCGCACGCAAGATACATTCCCACATGCGAGCAACCGCAAGTTCGCTAAAATATTGATTTTTCTACTATTTGCAAACATGAAACTATCCTGACTTTTTCACCTAAAAAGTTAAAATATTAAATTATAATTTTACCTCGCGAAAGCAAATGCCGGGATTGTTTGTTTTTATGGTACATAGATACCCTAGAAGCGTTCATAATGGTCGGGATGCCTAAGTGTGATAGCTAGGTGTTCATCATGTTAATACGATATAGACAATGAAAAACAGTGTACTTCTCTTTGGTGTAGGACTACTAATGCTGCTAACAGGTTGTAAAAAAGCCTTCCAATACTCGCTATTGGAAGTTAGACCTTTGGCTCGCGATCTAAACTCAAAGGCCATTGATAAAATCAACTCCCTTCCACAGAAAAGCACCTTCACTTTTTTGGTCATCTCGGATACCCAGATTGCCTTGGGTGAGCTCAAAGATTTTGTAAAATATGCTAACAAGCATTATCAAAATGATGAAATTGCCTTTGTACTGCATGGTGGTGATATTACGGACTTTGGTGCAAACTATGAATATAATGACTACTACAACGACATTAAAAAACTAAAATTCCCTACTATCGCTACTATCGGCAATCATGATATGCTTGGTAATGGATCGGAAATATATAGACAATATTTCGGACCCGACAACTTCACATTTCGGTATGCAAAGAACACATTTATTGTCTTTAATTCTAATTCAAGGGAACGAGGATTCGATGGTACGCTACCCAACGAGGAGTGGATCACCCAACAGCTCCAAAATACTGACGCAGAGCAGACGGATAACATCTTCTTCCTTTCACATGTAGCTCCCATGTCTACCGATTTCGACCCCAATAAAGTGGATTCGTTTACCAAGATGCTCGCTTCTACAGATAAAGCACGCCTTTCTATTCATGGGCATACTCATGTCTTTTTCTATGACGAACCCTATAATGACGGCATGCAGTATCTCGTCGCCCCTTCTCTGGAAAAACGTTCGTTCATCGAAATAACCGTTCAGCACCAATCTGTTTCTATCAATCCTATCTACTACTAATGAAAGTAAACATTTTATTACTCCTTCTATTCACCGCACTCGCACAGGCTTCTCTTGGTCAGGATACGCTTCGAAAGCATAATCTACCCTACAAGATCATGCCCCACAGCATCAAGCTTCAATACGCTGGAAATATTGGTATGTTTTCGACAGGTATTGGTTATGAATCGCCCAACAAACGTTGGAAAGGTGATCTGTTATATGGATTTGTACCTCGTAAATACTCTGGCACGGAACCTATCCACTCCCTGACCGTTAAAGGTAAATATAGTACCCTGCATCGAGAATACAGTGAAGGGATTCAAGTGGAGTGGCTCCAGATGGGTTTGTGGATTAATTATGCATTAAATGAGGATTTTTTCTTCACCCTGCCGGATTACTATGAGCCGAATTATTATCTGATCCGTCCGGGATTAAACATCGGCGGCTTTTTAGGAGGTGAGGCGCGCTATAAAAATTGGGGGCTTTATTATGAGGTGGGTACGACGGACAAATATTTGATCCATTTTATTAAAAATTTCAGATCGGTACAGTTTAACCATATTGTAAGTGCAGGTATCGGATTGGCATTCTATTTAAAGCCTTAGGTATTATTTTCCGGAGCATCCATCTTGCCTTCCCCTACTTGATTCGACAACTAATATACTTAAAAAAGCGTTGTCGCTTCCGAAAAGTAGTTAATGTTAAACAAATGTTAAATATACATTTATTTTGGCTTTTTGTTTTGTCCTTAAAAAAAACCACCTTATATTTGTGTCATCATAATTTAGGTTTATAATTGGTTAGTAAAGGTTTTCATTCTCCCCGTTTGAAAACCTTTCTTTTTTTCAGAAAGTATCTATATTATCCGTTTTGGCTTATTTATCCTGTTCCGTGGCCAATCGCCGTATATAGTCATAATAGCTGCCCTTCACTTCGGACAATCGCTGCAATACCTCATCTTTATATATCCACTTCTTAAAGAGTGCGATTTCCTCCAGGCATGCGACCTTAAGGGAAGTTCGTTTTTCAATCGTTTTAACAAATTCCGTAGCTTCGGACAGAGATTCGTGTGTACCGGTATCCAACCAGGCAAATCCACGTCCCAATAATTGCACCTGCAATTTCTCCTGCGATAGGAAGGTCTGATTGACGGTAGTTATTTCAAGTTCTCCTCTTGCAGATGGTCGCACGTTCGCAGCGATCTGTACTACTTCGTTGGGATAGAAGTACAAGCCAACTACTGCGTAATGGGACTTGGGCTTAATGGGCTTTTCTTCAATACTGAGTACTTGTCCGCTATCATCAAATTCCGCCACACCGTAGCGTTCAGGGTCTTCTACATAATATCCAAAAATTACAGCTTCCCTGCTTTTGGAAACTGTTTCTTGTGCGGCTTGTAAAAGATTTTGTAGCCCTGCTCCATAAAATATATTGTCGCCGAGTATCAAACAAACGTCATCACTACCTATGAAATCTTTCCCGATGATAAATGCTTGTGCTAGCCCTTCAGGGTTAGGCTGCTCGGCATATTGTAATGTTATGCCGTATAACGATCCGTTTCCTAAAAGGCGCTGAAAATTAGGTAGATCCTGAGGCGTAGAAATAATCAATATTTCCCGGATACCGGCCAACATGAGAATAGAAAGGGGATAATAAATCATTGGTTTATCGTAAACCGGCAGTAGCTGCTTACTTATGACCAATGTGAGCGGATGTAAACGTGTCCCCGCCCCCCCTGCTAATATTATTCCTTTCATTATTTTTCTGTTATAACCTTCTTAACTCTTCAACTTTATTAACATTCTTTCAAGTGACGATCTCCAATCCGAAATTTCTATTCCAAATGTATTTTTAATTTTTGATTTGTCCAAAAGTGAGTATGCTGGCCTTTTAGCCGCAGTAGGATAAGCGGAAGTGGAAATGGCATCAATCTGGCAGTTTAGTCTTTGTATATCCCGGATGGCAACTGCAAAATCATACCATGAAATTTGTCCTTCATTGGAATAATGATAAATTCCAGCTATCCACTTGCCGGAATCAATAATGTAAACAATGATCTGCGCCAAATCATAAGCGTAGGTGGGGGAACCAATCTGATCATTGATCACGGAAATTCCTTCTTGTTCGGACATCAACCGCAACATCGTTTTTACAAAATTTGTGCCGTATGTGGAATAAACCCAAGACGTACGAATAATTATCGCTTCGGGATACCATTTGAGAATAGCCTGCTCTCCTTTCCATTTTGTCAGTCCATATACATTGAGAGGATCTACGGTGGCGTCTTCTCGTAGTGCTACAGAAGAATTTCCATCAAACACATAATCCGTAGAGATGGCGAGGAGTTTCGTTTCATTCAATCGACAATATTGCGCTATCTCTTCTGTGGCGAGATAGTTAATCTTATTTGCTAACTCTTGCTCTGCCTCCGCTTTATCCACAGCAGTATAGGCTGCAGTGTGTATAATCACATTGGGTTGATAAGTACCCAGGATATCCTGGATAATCGCGGTCTGATCCAAAGGCAATTGTTTACGATTTAGAAAATAACATTCGTAGTTCGTATTGTCCTTTAATATGTCTTGTAGTTCCGAGCCCAACTGTCCATTGGAGCCTGTAATTAATATTCTCATTCCTTCGTTGTTCACCTCTATAGTTGACAAAGTTAAAAAAGGATAAAGTATATCACCTTTACCTTATTCTCCAAACACTTCTTTAAAACTCGGTAAAGCTTTATCCTTATCAGATATCGTTAATTCTTCATGTGGCAATATCCAATCTATCCCTAAAGTGGGATCATTATATTTGACGCCGTGCTCCGATGTGCTGTTGTAAAAATTGTCACATTTATAAAAGAATTCGACGGTATCGGACAGCGCCACAAATCCGTGTAGAAGTCCGCGTGGGACAAATAGTTGCAAATTATTCTCTCCGGATAGCTTAACAGCATAGTGTTGTCCGAAAGTTGATGATCGCGGGCGCGCATCTACCACAATATCCAACACTTCGCCACTTAGTACGCGTACCAACTTAGCTTGGGCGTGTTCTCCAGCTTGCGAATGCAACCCGCGCAATACGCCTTTGGTGGAGTAAGACTGGTTATCTTGTACAAATTGAGTTTCTGTACCCGTCAATTCATTAAATGTACGCGCATTGAAACTTTCAAAGAAGTATCCCCTGCTGTCGGTATATTTTGTAGGTTCGAGGATATAACAACCATTTAGATTTGTATTCGTAATTTTCATTTATGATCGAGTTAAAAAGGTTGAGAACGTTCCTCATGCGCGATACTGCTCTTCGTAATACTTCTGGTAAGCTCCAGATGTTACGTTGTTTAACCATTCTTTATTATTCAGAAACCAATCTATTGTAATGCTTAAGCCTTCTTCGAAAGTTACGGAAGGTTTGTAACCCAGTTCTTGATTAATCTTCGTAGCATCTATCGCGTACCGAAGATCGTGCCCCGGACGGTCTTTTACAAAAGTAATCAATCGATTGGCTGTACCTACCGGACGATTTAGTTTCTCATCCAGCTGTTTGCAAAGTTCATTTACAAGGTCGATATTTTGCCACTCGTTAAAGCCTCCGATGTTATAAGAATCGCCTTCCTTACCTTTGTGAAATACCAGGTCAATCGCCTTAGCATGATCTATTACAAAAAGCCAGTCCCGAGTATATTTACCGTCGCCATATATGGGCAACGCCTTATTATTTAATATATTGTGAATACATAGCGGGATCAGTTTTTCGGGAAAGTGATTAGGGCCATAATTATTTGAACAGTTGGTCAAAACAACAGGTAAACCATAAGTATCATAATAGGCACGTACAAAATGGTCAGATGCTGCCTTTGAAGCAGAGTAGGGAGAATGGGGATCGTATTTAGTATCCTCCGTAAAAAGACCAATATTGCCCAATGCTCCATACACCTCATCCGTAGACACATGATGAAAACGTTTATCTTTTTCCCTACCTCTCCAAAGTTCTTTTGCGGCATTCAGCAGATTGACCGTTCCGACTACATTGGTCATGACAAAAGCGGAAGGATTAACAATAGACCGGTCGACGTGGGATTCTGCCGCCAAATGAATGACACCATCGGGTTTGAATGTAGTAAAGATCTGATTTACGGCTTCGACGTTAGCGATATCTGCCTTGACAAAAGTATAGTTAGGATAATCCTGAATATCTTTAAGGTTCTCAAGATTTCCGGCGTAGGTCAACGCATCGAGGTTAACAACTCGGTATGTAGGATATTTCTTTACAAATTCACGCACAACATGGGAGCCGATAAAACCGGCGCCTCCTGTAATTAAAATGGTTTTATTCATTTACTTCATTTAATCTTCGCCGGTGGCAATCTGTTGCATACTACAGCAACGGCGAATTATGGTGTTCCAATTCTTCATACAAGTGCTTAACATCCTGTGACGAGCGTTTATCCACAACCAATATGGCATCATCCGTATGGACAAGAATAGTGTTGTCTACCCCTAAAAAAGAAACATATTTTTCGGTGCCAATGACCATGTTGCCACTACCGTCGACTTGGTGTCCTTTTACTTTGAGGTAATCGTACAAGGAGTCAAACGATCCCATATCAGACCAAATAAAATTGGAAGGGATGACCTTAATACGTTCACTACGTTCCATTACAGCATAATCAATACTTTTTGAGGGTATCTTAGCTGAAAGATCTGCTGAGAACACGCCTTCTTGTGCGGACTCATATACTTCCTTAGACGCCCGGAATACTTTAGGTTCAAAACGGAACAATTCTTCAAGATAAATGGACGCCTTAAAACAAAATATCCCCGAATTCCATAAGAAGTTCCCTTTTTTCAAAAATTCCTTTGCAGTATCTTCATTGGGTTTTTCCCGAAATGAAAGCACGTCATTTCCTTGATATTCGATATAACCATATCCAGTCTCTGGACGTGTAGGTTGGATCCCGAAGGTCACTAAAAACCCGTCTTCTGCATATTTTACACCTTGACGCATAATATTTTCATACGCTTCCTGATTTTCGATCAAATGATCCGATGGTGTAACGATCAGGATGTCATCTGGATCGCATGCCAGTGCCGCAAAAGCAATCGCCGCAGCGGTGTTACGAGGTGCTGCCTCGACTATTGTATGACTCGTCGCTGTGGGGAGGAATTCCCTAGCTAAGTCTACATTTTTGATTCCACCTACCATGAGGGTCTTATCTGTGACCGCCTGATTTCGGTCTACCGTTAATTCAAACAGGGATCGCCCTTCAAACAAAGGAATATATTGTTTGGGCTTTGACTTACGAGACAAAGGCCATAGACGCGATCCCACGCCTCCAGACAATATTACATTAACAACAGATGCCATATATTTATTTTCATAGATATCTAAATGATTAAAGAATCAGCTGCTCTATCTTGATGGAGATATAATAACGCACTTGCACGAGCATCGGATAGCGCATCATGATGGTCTAATGGAATGCCCATTACCTGACAACACATACTTAATTTTGTTTTTAAGAAACCCTTTGATCTGTAAATATTGCTGGTGCAATCCCATTTTTCAGGTAGATCTAAGGTTTTGTAATTCAACCCATAAAATTTCATCGTTCGTTGTAACACCGATCGGTCAAAAAGTTCATTATGTGCAACCATTTTTTGGTTGCATAACAAAGGTTCTAACTGTGGAAATAATTCTTTGAAAGTAGGTGCATTCAGGGTATCTTTTGCTTTAATACCATGAACCCGCGTAGTTTGCCACATGTATTTGTTCTGTGGAGGATGTACTAAACTGTAGAATTCATTAACGATTTTCCCATCCACAACATTCACAATCCCCACAGAGCACACACTCACATAATCGGAGGTAGCTAATTCAAAATCTATTGCGGTAAATGTTTCCATGTTGAACAAAGTTAACAATTTGATATTAGATATTAGATTTTAGTCTTGAGATATTGGATTTGTTCTTAATCCCCCTGTCTTTAGGCTAATACCCATATTTATCTTTCCATTTCTCTTTTAGCGACTGCCGAAGCTTATCTTCAGCACTGTTTTTGCCAGGATTATACAATTTTGTACTAGTTAGCGTATCGGGCATATATTCTTGGTCCACAAAATTGCCTACAAATCCGTGTGCATATTTATATTCAACGCCATAGTTTAGCTCTTTCATTAATTTGGTAGGCGCGTTCCTGAGGTGTAGTGGAACAGACAGATCCCCGGTCTGCTTCACCAGCGCCTGGGCTTTGTTGATCGCGTCGTATGAAGCATTGCTCTTGGCCGAACTCGCTAGGTAAGTAACTGTTTGCGAAAGAACAATCCGGGATTCTGGCCAACCTATTACATTGACGGCCTGAAAACAGTTATTGGCTAACAGTAGGGCATTTGGATTAGCATTGCCAATATCTTCGGAAGCCAAGATTAACAGTCGCCGTGCGATAAAGGATGGATCTTCACCACCTTCTATCATTCGTGCCAACCAATATACAGCAGCATTTGGATCAGAACCCCGAATGGATTTAATAAAAGCCGAAATGATATCGTAATGCTGTTCGCCTGTTTTATCATAGCGCGCCATATTTTGTTGTACCTGTTGCAATACGAAATCATTTGTAATGGTCTTACCGTATGGAACGGCAGCATTCACAACAAGCTCAAATACATTCAACAAACGTCGGGCATCTCCCCCCGATATACGAATCAACGCATCAAATTCTTCAATCTTTATGTTGTCATTTTTCAAGAACTCATCTTCCTCAATGGCTTTCTGAATCAACGAAATTAGATCCTTCTCACTTAAATTTTCTAATACATAAACCTGACAGCGGGAAAGTAATGCTGAAATCACTTCAAAAGACGGGTTCTCTGTTGTAGCACCGATAAGTGTGACCAGTCCTTTTTCGACCGCGCCCAATAGCGAATCTTGCTGGGATTTTGAAAATCGATGTATCTCATCGATAAAAAGAATTGGTTGCTCTTGGTTGAAATTCATCAGTTGCTCGGCTTTATCGATCACTTCTCTCACATCCTTCACCCCCGATTTAATGGCGCTTAAACTGAAAAAAGGTCGCTCCAATTCTTTAGCAATCAGAAAAGCCAAACTTGTTTTCCCAACTCCCGGAGGTCCCCAAAGTATCATGGAAGGAATATTTTGCTGCGCTATTGCATTACGAAGGATGGCATCATTGCCTACAATATGCTGCTGACCTACGTAATCGCTTAGAGTCTTAGGACGTAATCGTTCTGCTAATGGAATTCGTGTAACCATACATACAAACTTAAGTGATTTTTTGACGAAACTCAAATAGGAAGGCTTCGGTGGGCCGAAAAGAATATTACACGCACTTGTAAATTACGAATTCTATTTTTGATTAGGTATTCGTGAATACAAAGCATTTTACTTAAGTTTGATAAAATCGTCATATGCAAAGATCATTTTTCACCATCTTTATATCTACATTAACGTCTATTTTTCAAATAGATGCCTCAATTGCCCAGCGTAAAGAAGCTGTACTCGATCCAGCTGGATTTGTTACAAAATATAATACATCATTCGCGGGAATAGGGCCGAAAGTATATGTATTGCCTGCCCCCCGAACAAAGGAAGAAATGCTCAGAGATACATTTGCAGAAATTCTATCGTTTCAAGACAGTATACAACAGGCTATTATTTATCAACGTCTGGTGTCTGATTTCAAATCGACCAATAATGAGGGCTTGGTAAAAACAATCGTCAACCCGCTACCGCAAGATGAACTTACCTGGAACACAGTAATTGAGAGAAATATACAACAAGAAAACTACGGTATTGCGTACGGATTACTTAACGAATATGCTAATCAGTCGTTATCCATAGAACAGATTAACCGAGCTATCAGTCTATTGGAAAGCGCCCTACAACATGCAAATAAACAACAAAACATACACGATCGTGGAATTATTCAATCCAACCTTTCGTCCTTATTAATTTATTCTAAGAAGTTTATAGAAGCTGGTAATTATGAAGAAGCATATTATCAACAAGCGGTAAAGGATAAGAGTATAGTGGAGCAGGCCGAATCGCTGGTTAAAATCGCGAAAATTCAAGCGCAGGATAAGGATTTCAAATCCGCGGAAAACACCATTATCCGAAAAGCCATCCCATTGTTTAATAGAAGTAAACATTACGAAGGGAAAATACTGGCCTGGCAGGAGTTGGCTAGCATTTACCAGATGCAAAACAAACATACTGAAGCACAGTGGTTTTTGATACAGGCGCGTGATCTGGCCGAGACAAAAAAATTCCCGAATGAACTCGCCGAGATAGAGTACATGCTGGCTTCGTCCAAATTCATACAAAAAAACTATAGTGTCGCCAAAAAAGAGCTAGACAGAGCGAATAACCTTGCCCGTAAAGAGAATAACAAGTTGTTGCAGTTGGCCATCGTCGAAAAACTGGGTCGTATCAACATGATCCAGCACAACACCGATGATGCCGCAGAGAATCTGGAACATTATTGGGCGTTAAGAGCAGAGCTTTTTTTGAGATAACTGTTTTTTAACTAAATTTGCGAAATCAATCTTACCGTAGGTCAGCGTACTACGAAAGTTACAAAAAAATCGACGCATTTCAGTAATTTATTACGTTAGGCAGATATAAGCTTGACATTTTTTTAACTAAATTTAGCCCTTACAAGATTTGGAGAGAATTTTGCAAAGGAAAAGAATGATATTTAATACAACGATATATATGTTTAAAAACTTAATTTTTTGTCTAGCCTTAATCTCAGTTGTAGCATGTGGATCTAAGCCGCGTGTACAGTTGGAAGAGGGGGGTATAAACTTAGCACCTACAGTGCAACATGAGGTCATAGCTAAAGAAGTAGCCATGCTACTTGAAAATCACAGCTATAAAAAGGTTCCTATGAGCGATTCCTTATCTGCTATTGTCTTTAATAATTTGGTCAAGTCAGTAGATCAGGGTAAAACTTATCTCATCCAATCGGATATTGATAATATCCAGCAATATAAAAACACAATTAGCCAGGATTTCCGTCAAGGCGATCTATCTGCTTCTTTTCATATTTTCAACATCTACTCGCAACGCTATTTGCAATGTATGGAATACGCGTTAACACAGATCGACGCACCCCATGATTTTACGGTGGATGAGAATTACTCGAACTTTAGAGAGAAACTAAATTGGTTTAAATCGGAAGAGGAGCTAAATGATCAATGGCGCAAACGCGTTAAATATGATTTGTTAAACCTTCGTCTGACCAGTACAGACAAGAATGCTGACGAAGAGAAACATAAAGAGACTTTGCGTAAACGTTATAACAATTTGATCTCCCAAGCAAAAAAAACAAACTCCAACGATGCTTTTCAATTAATCATGACTTCGCTGACGGACGCCGTAGATCCACATACAACTTATTACAACCCTTCTTTTGCCCAAGCATTCAACGAAGGGATGTCTAACACGTTAGAAGGTATCGGTGCGCGTCTTCAGATGGAAAATGAAATGGTGACAATTAAGGAAATTATTGCTGGAGGTCCTGCTTTTAAAGATAAGACCTTACAAATGGACGACCGTATTATTGGCGTAGCGCAAGAAAACACCGAATTTGAAGATATCATTGGATGGCGTTTAGATGCCGCCGTAGCTAAAATAAAAGGCCCTAAGGGAACCGTTGTTCGATTAAAAATACTTCCTGCTGGACAGGAGTTGACAGCACAACCGAAAATTGTGTCGTTAACGCGTGAGAAAATTGTTATTGCTGAAGAATCTGCCAAAAAATCGATTAAAACGGTTCTAGGTGAGGACGGCAAGTCGTATAGGGTGGGTGTTATTACCTTACCAAAATTCTACATTGATTTTGATGCCTACCGCAAGCGTGATCCAGATTATAAGAGTACCACCCGGGATGTCAAATTGATTTTGGACAGCCTCAACGATGAGAAAGTAGATGCGGTTGTATTGGATTTACGTAATAACGGTGGGGGCTCGTTACAAGAGGCGATCGAGCTTACAGGGTTGTTCATAGACAAAGGCCCTGTTGTACAGGTACGCGACGTCCGTAATCGCGTCGAAGTAGAAAGTGATAATGAAAGCGGTGTAAAATGGAGCGGCCCATTCGGTGTTATTATCAATAGATTCTCTGCGTCAGCTTCTGAAATTTTTGCAGGAGCAATTCAAGACTATAGTCGAGGTCTTATCTTAGGCTCCACCACCTATGGAAAAGGTACTGTACAATCGGCTATTGAAATGGCTCGCTTTATCAGTCCGACCAACAGATTATTATTGAAGGCGGCCGGCGGTGACCCAGATACCCCTAACGGTGCACCTGAGTTTGGACAGATTAACATCACGATGGGTAAATTTTACCGCGTAAACGGTAGCAGTACTCAACACAGAGGAGTAGATGCAGATGTCGTCTTCCCAACGCAGTATTCGGCAGAGAAATTTGGCGAAAGCTCGGAACCTTCAGCTTTACCTTGGGATCAAATTAAAACAACAACATACGCTAAAGTAGGTGATCTTACAACAACAATTCAAAAACTGAATGCATCTCATCAGACAAGGATGGCAAAATCACCAGAATATAAATTCTTGTTGGAAGATATTGAAGAGTTCAATAAGAATGAATCGGTGCCACAGATTAGCTTAAACGAAACTAAACTGAAAAAGGAACGTGATAACAGCGTCGCCAAAAACAGAACACGTATTAACAAAGTTCTGGAATTGCGAGGGCTTCCTCTTTGGAAAGAAGGAGAACCTCAACCTAAAACGGAATTCGATTTCGTACTTGATGAGAGTTTGAATGTGATGTCCGACTTTATTCCGTTGGCAAATCTCAACAAATAGTGCTGTTAAACCCCTAAAAGTAAAAAACCTTCAACGTTAAATTGAAGGTTTTTTTGTATGGTTGAAAGTTCGTAAAACGCTATACATCGCGGTTGTTGTTTAAGCCCTTATGACCTCACAATTTTCATACTTCTTAAGATGATAGTATTGTATTATGCCTCTCGCCAAGCTTTATATTGATTGATCAACCCATTGGTAGAGCTATCATGACTTGAAATCGCAACACTATCTGCCAATTCGGGCAATATTTTATTGGCCAGTTGCTTACCCAGTTCTACTCCCCATTGGTCGAAGCTGAAGATATTCCAGATGATGCCTTGCACAAAAATTTTATGCTCATAAAACGCGATCAGTGTTCCAAGGCTTCTGGGTGTAATTTTCTTGATCAGAAAGGAATTACTTGGACGATTACCCTCAAAAACTTTATAGTTTTTTAACTTTTCAATTTCAGTCTCTGACTTACCAGCTTGTTTGAGTTCTGCAACGACTTCTTCTTCGCTTTTGCCATTCATTAATGCTTCGGTCTGTGCAAAAAAGTTGGACAGTAGCAATTGATGGTGATTGCCTATCGGATTATGCGAAATGGCAGGCGCAATGAAATCGCAAGGGATCAATTTGGTCCCCTGATGAATCAATTGATAGAATGCGTGCTGGCCATTGGTTCCTGGCTCTCCCCAGATAATAGGACCTGTTTCATAATCTACACGATTACCATTTCGGTCTATATACTTGCCATTGCTTTCCATATCTCCTTGTTGGAAGTAAGCCGCAAAACGGTGTAAATATTGATCATACGGCAATATGGCATGACTTTCAGCCCCGAAGTAATTATTATACCATATTCCTAGCATCGCCAATATCACAGGTATATTTTCCTCAAAAACAGCTTCTTGAAAATGTACATCTGCTTCGTACGCACCTTGCAATACTTCTTCAAAATTGTCGAACCCGATAGAAAGTGCAATAGAAAGACCGATAGCAGACCACAGGGAATAGCGACCGCCTACCCAATCCCAAAACTCAAACATATTCTTCGGATCGATACCGAATGCCGAAACACCCTTTTCATTTGTACTCAAAGCGGCAAAATGCTTGGCTACGTCGGCTTCCACCGCTCCGGATTTCAAGAACCAATCCTTCGCCGATTGTGCATTTGCCATAGTTTCTTGGGTCGTAAATGTCTTTGATGCCACTAAGAATAACGTTGTTTCCGGATTAAGGCTTTTCAATGTTTCCGCGATATGGGTTCCATCAACATTGGACACAAAGTGAACATTGAGATGTGTTTTATAGGCTTTTAATGCTTCCGTAACCATTACAGGACCTAAATCCGAACCGCCAATACCGATATTAACAACATCTGTAATGGTTTTTTCGGTATAACCTTTCCACGCTCCAGAATGTACCTGCTGGCAAAAGGCCTTCATTTGCTCTTTCACTGCTTTAACTTTTGGGATTACATCTTCGTTATCTACAATAACTGGTTTACCTGATTGATTACGCAAAGCGGTATGCAAAACCTGCCGACCCTCGGTAACATTTATTTTTTCACCTGAAAACATCGCATGAATTGCCTTTTCCAATTGGCATTCGCGAGCCAGTTGGATGAGTAATGCAAATGTTTCAGCATTGATTCTGTTCTTGGAATAATCTAGTAGAATATCATTCAACTGTACCGAGAAGTTTTCGAAACGCTGTGGATCCTCTTGAAAAAGCTGACGTATCGATTTCTCGTTGATGGCGATATAATGATCCGCCAGATACCGATAGGCAGGGGTTTCTGTAAAATTAATGGATGGTAACATATTTAAATTTGTGTTTAATTCAAAGATAAGAATTCTGTGTGATTTATGCTTGTTTCTCCTTTTTACTGTTTACTTTTGTTTTATGACAAAAGAACATATTCAAGACTTGAGGGACAGAGTAACAGCCCTGAGGAGGCATCTTTGACATAGATGCGAAAAAAGCAGAGATAGAAGAACAAACCGCTATCACCTTACAACCCCACTTCTGGGACGATTCTAAAGCTGCAGAGAGCATCTTAAGGTCTATCCAAATCACAAAAGTATGGACAGATCAATACGACGAGGTCTCTTCTGCCGTGGAAGACACCTCCGTGCTGTACGAATTTTACCAAGCGGATGATGCGACAGAGAAGGAACTTGAAGAACAATACCAAATCGCAGTGACGCATGTCGAGGAACTCGAATTTAAGAACATGCTCAGTGCGGAGGAAGACCAATTGGATGCGATCTTACAAATCACCGCAGGTGCTGGAGGCACGGAGAGCTGTGATTGGGCGGCAATGCTCATGCGTATGTATATCATGTGGGGAGAAAAGCATGGCTGTAAAGTAACCGAACAGGATCACCAAGAGGGTGATGTAGCAGGCATAAAGTCAGTTACTTTACAACTATCAGGCGATTTTGCATATGGCTACCTAAAAGGTGAAAACGGGGTACACCGCCTTGTGCGTATCTCTCCTTTTGACTCAAACGCCAAAAGACATACTTCCTTTGCATCGGTGTATGTTTACCCATTAGTAGACGACAATATCGAGATCGATATCAAAGATTCTGAAATCGAATGGGATACATTTCGTGCTGGGGGAGCTGGAGGACAAAATGTAAATAAAGTGGAAACGGCAGTACGTCTTCATCATAAACCGACTGGTATTATCATCAAAAACCAAGAATCGCGATCACAGCTTCAGAATAAAGAGAATGCACTTAGGTTGCTAAAATCTCAGTTGTATGAAATTGAAATGCGAAAACGTGAGGAGGCAAGCGCCTTAGTCGAGGGGTCGAAAAAGAAAATCGAATGGGGTTCGCAGATACGCAATTATGTACTGCATCCGTATAAATTAATCAAAGATTTACGAACAGGAACCGAAACTTCCAATACCCAAGGCGTACTGGACGGGGATCTAGATGAATTCCTGAAATCCTATCTCATGGAGTTTGGCGGTTAAAATCGAGCAAGAAAAAAGACTAAGGAACAAGGGGCGTGGTCTTTCGCTCTTTGTTCCTTAGTCTTTCTTCTTTAAAATGAATTTTTCCACATCATACTTTCTACCGGCCGAACGGTTTTATTATTGTACTTGGCATTGCCTTTGGTGTTATATAAGGTTTCAATCTCTCCCTCCACAGCAAAATAAATCAATTGACCAACAGGCATACCTGCATATATACGTACGGGTTGTGCTACTGAGATTTCCAGTGTCCAGGTATTACAAAAGCCCACATCTCCCTTACCTGCTGTGGCATGAATATCAATACCTAATCGACCTGTACTGGACTTTCCTTCTAAAAACGGAACGTGTGCGTGGGTTTCGGTGTATTCCAATGTTACACCTAAATACAACGTATTTGGTTGCAATACGAAGCCTTCTTCCGGGATTTCAAAATGATCGATTTCGTTGTGCTTTTTAGCATCCAAAATGCGATCTCTGTACGTTGCTAGATATTTCCCTAGGTGTACATCGTAGGAATTTGTACCTAATCCCTTTCGATCAAATGGCTCAATAACAATCGTTCCGTTTTCTATTTCTTCTAATATTCGTTTATCTGATAAGATCATATGGGTAATTTAAGAACTAGCCGCGCCAATAAGTTTTCAAAAATACGTTATTACTTGAATCCAAGCAACTTTTAAAATTAATAAAGGGTTTTAATAAATTCGATATTTTTTGAGTCTGGTTCACCGCATTGCCTTTCCGTCGCTGCCGCGACACGGCCTTCATTTTTTTGCTTGACAAAAAAAACGAAGCAAAAAAAGACTTGGTCAATGTTACGCTAAAAGCTTTTGGATTTACTAAACAGCTCCGAGCCGTTTCACTTGGGGAATCTGTTCTTAACGCAAATCCAAAAGCTTTTTTAACGCTACATCGACCTAGGTCGTACTTTTAAATTCAGCTAAAGTTTAAACTAATATTTAAGAATAAAGCACTATCCTAACAAATTCGAAGATGTCGCCTTAGCCATTTGCCAATAGCAGGAGGAAGCACTAGCCAATGTAGCGAATGGGTACAGCGACGACTTTTTTGCTTCTTTTGGGAGAAAAGAAGGAGGCTGTCCGCCGATGAGGACAAGAATAGAAATTTACATATTAATGCATGCAGATGCAGCCTAGAATTAGTAAAAAAAATTAGTATAAAATAAACCTTCCTTTCATCCCAACAATTAACCTTAAATAAACAAAAGCCCACAATTCATGTATAACATGTTTTAAATTTAATGTTGCCATTTCGCTTTTTACTGTTTACATTTATCCATGGCACTGGTATATTTAAGAGAATTAGACAGCACGACCAAATTTGCAATTTGGAAAATTGAAGAAAATGTGCAGGAGCTTTTGACAAAACTTCAATTGGATGAACGTGAAAAAGCAAAACTCCAACAGCTGAGCAAAGGCAAGCGAACGCTGCATTGGCTGGCTACCCGGGTGCTGTTGCGTTATTTGTTGCAAACGAATGAATATATCAATTGCCCGTCTGACTCTAATGGAAAACCTTACCTTCCAGATTATCCGTATAAGATTTCCCTGACCCATTCCTTCGATTATGCTGGTGTGATGTTGAGTACCAATGGGGAGTGCGGAATAGACCTGGAAATTGTAAAAGACAAGGTATTACGGATCAAAGAAAAATTTCTTAAACCAGAAGAACTTAACTTCATTTCGAGCGAATTCGAAATCGAACAGCTGTATGCCTGTTGGTGTGCTAAAGAAGCTGTTTACAAGTTACAGGGAAATAAAGGGATCTCCTTTTTGCATGATATGACCATACAACCCTTTAATTATAAGGCGCAGGGGGTGATGACGTTGGTATTGAAAAAAGGAAATGGCGAATATAGCTTTCATGTGCATTATGAAAAATTTAATGCCTATATGTTGGGGTATGTAGTGGAATAACTAGTGCTGATTTTGTTCCAGCTGCTCTCGTTTTAATGCCAAACGTTTATTCGCTTTATAAATCTTTACCGCGATTAAAAAGTATGCTAAAAGAAGTGGGCCATATACTAGGCCCATGATTCCAAACAGGGGGAGACCAATAATAACTCCCACTACAGTGATAAGCGGATGAATATCGCCTATTCTTCTTGCGATGACTAACCGCAATACGTTATCAATATTGATAACGAGTCCGAATCCCCACAGTAGTAACCCTGCCGCCTGCCAACTTTGCCCTTCTGTAAACAAGATCAACGAAGCGGGAACAAAAATCAATGGCGGGCCGATAAGTGGAATAAATGACATGATTGCGCAGATAACCCCCCAAAATAGCGGATCAGAAACACCAAACATCCAAAATCCCAAAGAAAGACATCCTCCCTGCACAATAGCAATAAACGTTTGTCCGATAATATTAGAATAGGTAATGTTCTTGAGCTCTTCGCCAAATACAACCGCATTCTCATCGTCAAACGGTAAATAATGAACAATACCACTCTCGAAACCCTTATAATTAACAAATAGAAAGTACAGGATAAAATACATAACCGTCACTTCTAAAAATATATTGGCCGCCATACCCAAAACAGCAGTTAACAAACCTCCGGCATAAGCTGCACTAGCCTCGATCTGCTCCTTTAGAAAATCAGGCTTCCCCAATTTATCCCCGACGAATCTATTGATGGCGTCAATAATACTGTTGATCCACTCGGGGTTACTTTGTAATTCCTTCGCTTTATTCACGAGCATCGAGCCAATACCTACAAACGGAAGGACGATGATAAAAAGGGAAACAAGGATGATGAAGACCGAGGATAGCGATTTCGGCCAGCGCCATTTTTCTATTAAAAACCGATTAAGGTTACGAAATAGGGTATACATCACCAACGTTCCGAGGATAGCACTAAAAATCCCCTTTAATGCATATAGGAGTATAGCACCAAGAAAAACGACAATAATGAGGATGATGATATTCCTTTCCTTTTGCGAAAAAACAGCATTGTTCATATACAGATAGTTATTTCATAGCCCTCTTTGTGGGTGGACCTATGGTTCTTATTCGGAAAAATGGGCCTGATAATGTTATTATAACAATATTTTAGAAATTTGGTTTTCGTTTTTCTATAAAGGCAGCTATACCTTCTTTTGCTTCCTTAGACGCAAAGCTTTGACCAAATAACTCGATTTCTTTTTCAAATCCTTCTTGAGGTGATAATATTCCAGCATTTACCGCTTCAATAGACTGAGAAACAGCATTTGGTGATCTACCGAATATCTTGTGAAGTAACTGTCCGCTAAAATCAATTATCGCTGCCGGATCAACAACATGATTAACCAATCCCCAGGTATGAGCCTCGTTTGCGTCTATCCTATCCGCGGTCATGATCATTTCAAGCGCTTTTCCTCTCCCTACCAATTGTGTGAGACGTTGCGTGCCCCCATAGCCTGGTATGATACCGAGCGAAACCTCCGGTAATCCAAATTGCGCATTCGTAGATGCTATCCTAATATGACAGGCCAAGGCCAACTCTAAGCCTCCGCCAAGTGCAAAGCCATTTACCGCTGCAATTACCGGTTTGGGGAAATTATAAATCCTATCCATAAGGCTGTGCCCCTGCTTGGCTAGACCCCGTGCACCGGCACTATCTAACGATTTAAATTCGCTAATATCTGCGCCTGCGACAAATGCCTTCTCTCCAGCTCCTGTTAGGATCACACCTTTTACATCGGTGTGCTGTTCCAAGAAACGGAATGCCTCAGTAAGTTCGAGCACGGTTTCCCGATTTAAGGCATTTAATCTGTGTACTCTATTTACGGTCAAAACTGCGATTTGATCAGTTACTTGTAGAAGTAAGTTGTTAAATGATTTCATATCTACGTTTTTATTTCATGAATTCGCTACGTGCTATTGCTGCTCTCAAATTTTCTATATAATCGTTCAAGCACATGATCCCCTCTTAGAAATCAAAATGGAGTGAGACCCGAAACCGATCTTTATTTATGCTCGCATGATCAAGGTAATTGAGCCTCTTGATGTATTCTACTTTCAGTATTCTAAGGATATTGTCGATGCCAACATACCCTTCCCAGTATGGGTCCTTACCAAGTACATGTGTTATGGTATTCCCATCTTTATCATTATCAAAATGAACTCCTCCTACTCCCTTATAAGGGTTATTTGAAGTCGACAAGTTGCCATAGAACATTTTTGCGCCAAAAACTTCACGTAGTTTTAATCTCTTGATCAGTGGAAGTTTATTAAAAATAAATCCTTGAAGCTCGTGATCGTAGGAAAATTTAAAAAATTGATCGGCTACAAATTCCATGTTATTCGTTAATTCGTAGGATATAGTATGGCGGTCTTTGATTTCTTGTACATTAGGCATTTCTAAAAGGGGATAAGGCAAATCACCCCAAATCTTACCTACCGAGAAGGTCATATCTCCGAAGCCGAGTTGATTTAGAAACCATCTTTTAGACACAAAAAACCTTAATGCATCGTAGTTATACGATCCAGTCCAAAAACCTTCCAAGCCCTTGTTGTATTGCAAGCTGAAAATTGGATATTTTTCAACCACTGTGGTCCTTCGCAGATTACGGTAATAAAACTTTTCGAAAGGTGCCCATCGGAGTGTAAGCTGCACATCATTGGTATTGATTCGATCTAAAAGTTGGTTCGTGTCTATTGCTAACGGGAAACGCAAATCGCCTACGGGTACCCGCCGTTGGTGGGTTAGGTTCGTGGAAAGGCTAAAATGATTTCCAAACTCTACTACATGCCCCAATCGGTATGCATCAGAGGCCAACCACTTTAGAGGTCTATTGGTTCGAAAACCCTGAAAGAAGCTATCGCCCTTTAAAAAGCCTAACCCTCTACCGGGGTCAAATACATCGTGTTGGATCGTACCTTCGATATAGTGAGCCGGAAAAGTTGTGATTGATTTTCCATTTACCGATACCGCCGATCTTAAAAAATACTTCCAAGCATCGTCTCGTGTTCCGTAAGCCAGATATCCCTCCAAATACACTTTGTCTGAAAACGCTTCGGTAGTACGCCCGCCTAATCTAAAGCGATTGCCTTCTAGATTATTCTGGTGATATGCGTATTCCAATGGACCTAATTCAACTTTTCCCAAGGAATAGTAACTTTGTGAAAGTAGGTATCCCACAGCGAGTAAATTTTTAAACGACTTCAAACTGTTGATGCTGTCTACATAGTCGTAGGTGCGCTGCTCCACATGATTTAACGCAATAGGTCGGTTGTGGTCAATATGCGAATACGTATCCAACTTAGTTTCAATCGGTGCTCCAGCAAATACCCCCTCAGGAATGGGCATTCGTAAATTATAATCTTGATTAACACTCAATCGCTCTCCGAATACGGCATCGGTCTTACCTCTACCAAATAGCACCCTTACTAGCGCCGTGTCTTGAAGCATAATACCATCCTGATCTGGTGAATATGCCAAGCGGATATCAAATTCATTTACCCAGTTGATATTGGTGTTTTGACCAACCTGCATAATCGCTTGCTTCACGGCGTATCTGCCATCCAGAGAAACCTGTAATTCTCCTCTCAGTAATAGGTCGTTGCTATTACGAGGTTCGAAAGCTAGACGCACATATAACTCTTTGGTCGTGCGAACCGTATCAAGGATATAATACTTATAGTAAACCTTACCGTTATCTGCGATCGGGCTTAGAAAGAGCTTATTTAGGAAGAATATGCTTTCGTCATAGATATCTACCGGTTGGAACAGGTAGTTTATGTACGACTCCACATTTGGATTATTGATATATCGTGCATCAAATTCTGTTTTCTCCTGAGCCCGAATAATTTTCTTTTGACGGGAAGGGCTTTGTCTAGAATAGTTGTCGGAGATATTTTCTTCCATATATAGCGTAAGCAGTTCTTTACCTGCTACGACCGAAGTGTCTACATTCCGAAAGAAAAAGCTTAAATTACCTAGACGGTTTTTAGCGCTGCTCGGCGGATCAACCAATCCGAATTTTATTTTTTCATACTGTTTAAAATATAAGCTATCCTTACCCGAAAGACGGTTTTTTCCTTTATTCCGGATTACGAGGTCGATGAGCTCGACAGCGGGATTATTACTATTGGAATATTTCCTTTTTCGGAATATATCAACCGTTTCAATTTCATTTTGATCGGGTTTTAAGTACAACGTCGATAAAGAGTCCTGCGGGTAGATGGAAGCTTCTAATGGTAAATAGCCAATCGCCTTGATTAATACTGTCAGCGTAGAAGAGGACTCATAGGGGATCGAAAACTGTCCCGAAGCATCGGTAGATGTGCCAATGGCACTTCCTTTCACTAAAATACTTACTCCCGAAATCGGCTTGTGTGATTCTCCATCTATCACCTGCCCCTTAAGAGTAGATTGTGCCAATGTGCAGAGGATTGTGAAATTCACAATGACTCCTATAAGAAGCATACGTAATAGCAACAATTTTCCTTCTCTGCCCATAACAACTTTGGTCAGTTATAAAGATACAATTTGTAGAGAAAGTTCAAAATTTAATACCAGAAAAACCTTCATGTTTATTGGTAACACTGGCTACAATAAAGGCACACGATAGTGTCCCCCTGAGCGAAATGGAATGAGGCCGAATGGGTCTGATTATATGAGGCATAAAATCCATATGCTCAGACCCCCGGAATACAATTATATTTTACGTGCTTATCGCGTATCAGATGGTTGCTAAGTGCTTTTGTATCTCTACAATATGCTCAGGATACAATCCGGATACAACCCTATTAAAAGAGTAACTAAGGTCGCAATAATAAAAACGATTTTAAAATTCAGTGGTACACTTACCTTCACAGCTCCCTCATCCGCAGATTTGAAATACATGTGGACGACTACCCGCAAATAATAGAAAACACCTATTGCCGCATTGATCGCAGCAAGTACCAACAATACAATTTTATAATCCTGCATCACGACATGGAACATCATAAACTTTCCAATAAACCCTGCTGTCAACGGAATACCTGCTAACGATAGCATCGCTATGGTAATCGTAACGGCCAACAATGGATTCGTTTTTCCCAATTCATTAAAGGCAATAAACTGATCAGACCCATGTGCTCTCTTTACCAATATTAACCCTCCAAAAGCAATCACCGAAGCCAAAGAATAAGCAATCGCGTAGGTAAGGATCCCTGAGGCGGAATCTACGCCTATTGCGACAATGGCAAACAGCATATAACCAGCATGTGCAATACTCGAATAGGCTAGCATACGCTTAAAGCTGGTTTGCATCAATGCGCTGATATTACCCATGAATAGGGTAATGATTACAATAACGAGCAAAACCGGAGTCCAATAATCATGCAATGGAACAAATACATAACTGAATAAACGCAAAAAACCAGCAAAGGAAGCCACTTTCACAACCGTACTCATATAGCTTGTAATCAATATGGGGGCTCCGTCGTATACATCCGGTGTCCAAAAATGAAACGGTGCAGCACCGATTTTAAAACACAACCCGACCAAGACTAGTAATATACCGCCATAGAACAGTGGAGAGATCGTCTGAGGATTACTGATCACATATTCCTTCACTCCTGTGATATCGAATGTACCGGTAGCGCCGTATAACAGGGTAATTCCGAACAGTAAAAAGCCCGTAGAAAACGCCCCCATCAAGAAGTATTTCAAGGCTGCTTCATTCGAGTTGAAATCGCTCTTTCGTATACCGACTAATATATAGAGCGCAACCGACATAACTTCTATTCCGACGAAAAGCATCGCAAAATTATGGTAGGAATTGACCAACAACGCACCCGTCAGCGAGAAAAGCATTAATGTATAATACTCTGCAACGTTGCTACTAATTGCCCTAAAATATTCCTTGGAAAGCAGTAATATCAATCCGGTAATGACAATACAGAGAATAGAGAATGACAGTGCAAGGTTATCAAACACTACCATTCCATGGTATATAGGCGTGGTGCCTTTGTCCCAAGCCGTTATTTCAAAACCGAGCGCCACCACTAGCCCGATCAACGTCACGGGCAATAAAGCATTCTTGGCTTTATAAAGCCCTAAATACAATACTAATATTCCTAATAAAGACAGCGTTATAATCGCACCCATAATTCTTTTCGTATATAATATTCGCTATATTAAAATTTTACCTCTTGTAATATCTGAAAAACGGAGGCTTCCGACAAGCTCAACAACCCGTTCGGGAATATACCCAAATAGACAATAAGGATTGATATAATCGTGAGCACCACAAGCTCATAACCCTCTACGTCAACTATATTCGCCTGTTGCTCAGCCACCTCACCCAACATAGTACGTTGATACAAACGTAACATATAGACGGCCCCCAATATCAACGTGAGCCCTCCAAAGACGGCAAACCACGCACCGTAGTCAAAAATACCTTTGAGTAATAAAAACTCTCCCACAAAACCATTTGTCAATGGTAATCCTACCGCACCCATTATTATAATCAGGAAAAAAACGGCTAATTTGGGCATCTTACTTGCTAGACCGCCTAGATCATGCAATGAACGGGTTTGCGTCTTCCTTTCTATAATATCAATTACAAAAAACAACCCGATAACACTGATACCGTGATTTACCATTTGCATCATCGCACCTTGGAGACCTTCTTGATTCCATGCAAAAACACCGGCACTAATAAGCCCGACATGTGCGATAGACGAGTAGGCTATAAGTCGTTTGGCATCTTGTTGTTTGAATGCAATGACAGATGCGTATATAATACCGATTACACACAAAACTAACGCGAGCTGACCGTATGCCGCTACCCCAAGAGGCGCAATCGGAATCAACCAACGGATCAATCCATAAACCCCCATTTTCAGCATAATACCAGCCAAGAGCATTGTGCCCGCTGCGGGCGCATTAGTATAAGTATCCGGTTGCCAAGTATGGAATGGAAAAAGGGGAATCTTAATCGCGAAAGCTAAGAAAAAGGCCCAAAATATCCATCTCTGGGTAGGATCGGATAACGTCAATCCGGTGAAAGACGTCCATTCAAAATCATTATTTGGTGTTTGATGGTATAAATAGATTATAGCTACCAGCATAAATATACTTCCCAAAAAAGTATATACAAAAAACTTAAGATTAACCTTGATACGGTCACCCTCTCCCCATAATGCACAAATAAAATAGATGGGAATCAGTGCTATTTCCCAACCGACATAAAATGTAAACGCATCCAAAGCCGTAAACACCAGTAGCAGTCCAGCCTGCATAAAGGCTACCAAGGCATAGAAATTGCCTTTTAAGGATTTACTAAAGGTCGAAAGTACGATTAACGGTATCAAGCCGTTTGTCAATAAAACAAGCGGTAAACTAATGCCGTCTATTCCGATATGAAAATGAATACCCAAGCTCATTATCCACGGAAGAGATTGCTCAAACTGGAGAGCAGCATCCGGGACAAACTGGCATAAAAAAGGTATTGTCAATAGGAACTGTAATAATGATAAACCAAGCGCTGTCCATTTTGAAATCGTTGAGGACTTCATAAAGGCTAAAATCAGTGCGCTAATTATAGGTAATATCAGTAGTATAAAAAGGTTATCCATTGATTACTTTAATTATTATAAACTATAGGTTTAAAAATCCATACAACATAATAGCGATCACACCGATTACCATCATGAAAATATAAAATCCGACATGACCACTCTGCAATTGTCTTATACCTCTACCGGAAATAATAAAGAAATTCCCTATGCCATTTACAAAACCATCAATTGCTTCTCGATCAACGATCTTATAGAAGAATTTGGATAAGGCGTCCAATGGCCGTACAATGATTACATCGTAGATTTCATCGATATAAAATTTATGGTAAGACAAGTTGTACAGTGGGCTTTGCTTCTGTCCATCTTCTCGAGGTATATCAGCTCGTTTCACATACTTTGAATAGGCTACGAAAGCCATGATAAGAGCCGCTAGGGACGAAACACCCATTAAGATATATTCTGTTGTGTGATCCAAATGGAACGGCTGTGCTATGGCTTGGCTATCTGCAAATACTGGAGTCAGGAAGTTTGCCAGCCAATGATTCCCGTGCAACGCCTCTGGAACATTCAACAAGCCACCTAACACCGCTAGCAAAGCAAGAATAATTAACGGGACGGTCATTTGCCAAGGCGACTCATGCAGGTGATGACGCTGTTCTTCTGTTCCTCTGAATTTTCCGAAGAAGGTTAAATACAGTAATCTAAACATGTAGAAAGCCGTGCAAAGTGCTGCGAAAAGTCCTACTCCCCAAAATATAGGATTGTGAACAAAGGCATAGGCCAATATTTCGTCTTTAGAAAAGAATCCTGATAATGGAGGCATACCGGCTATAGCAATCGTACCGATCAGCATTGTACTGTAAGTGATAGGCAGCGATTTTTTTAATCCCCCCATCTTACGCATGTCCTGTTCGTTGCTCATAGCATGGATTACAGAACCTGCGCCTAAGAACAATAATGCTTTAAAAAACGCATGTGTCAGGACATGAAAAAAAGCACCCGTAAATGCCCCCACTCCCAACCCTAAAAACATGTATCCCAATTGGGAGACGGTCGAATAAGCCAATACCTTTTTAATATCATTTTGTGTAATGGCAATCAATGCGGCCAATAATGCAGTACAGACACCTATAACAGCAATTATCTGCATTGTAACAGGAGATAAGGTAAACATGATGTTCGACCGTGCGATCATGTATATCCCCGCTGTGACCATCGTAGCGGCGTGAATCAATGCCGAAACAGGAGTCGGACCCGCCATCGCATCGGGCAGCCAGGTAAATAGCGGAATCTGTGCAGATTTTCCGGTGGCTGCTATAAATAACAATAGCGTAATCACTAATAAGGTCGAATCGCCAGATGACATTTGAGCCGCCTGCCCTAACACCGTCCCGAATTCTAACGAACCAAACGTGGAAATAATAAAGAATACCGCAATAAGAAAACCTAGATCTCCTATCCGGTTCATTACGAAAGCTTTCTTCGCAGCGGAAGCATAACTTGAATTTTTATACCAAAAGCCGATAAGAAGATACGAACACAATCCTACGCCTTCCCATCCAATAAACATGACCAGGTAGTTGGATCCAAGCACCAGCAACAGCATGAAAAAGATAAATAGATTCAAGTAGGCGAAAAACTTTCCAAATCCGGGATCATGTGCCATATAACTTATCGAGTACAGGTGGATTAGGAATCCTATCCCTGTGACGATAAGTAGCATAATTGCACTAAGGGGGTCAACGAGGAAAGAAAGGGAAAAGTTAAGTGAGCCCACGCTGATCCAGTCGAACAGATGGTATGTGAATACCCCTGTTTCTCCTGCTTGACGGGCTGCATTTACTTCGCTAAATAAAGCACAGCTAATCACAAATGAAACCAGGACAGCGCCGCTACCGATTATCCCGATCAAGGGTTTAGGTAATAGGTTCTGTCCTAAGCCGTTTATTATAAATCCTACTAAAGCGCTTAACGGCACTAACCAAACTAATTCTATCATATTATACGGGTGTGCTTAATTATTACCAACGTAGTTTACTTAACGATTCTATATCTACAGATTTTGTATTACGGTATACCATAATCACTATGGCAAGACCTACCGCGACTTCGGCTGCAGCGAGTGCCATGACGAAGAAGACAAACACCTGACCGCTTGCATCGCCTCGATAAGCAGAAAACGCCGCTAACAGTAGGTTTACGGAATTTAACATCAACTCAACACACATCATAATGATAATGACGTTTCGACGAATTAACACGCCGATTACACCTATAGAAAAGATAACACTACAAAAAATCAAATAATGATTTAAAGGTATTCCTTGTATATTTTGAATGACACTATCCATTAGACTCTTTTGTTTCTTTTTTAGCTAGTAAAACAGCTCCAATCATCGCCGTTAGCAGTAATAGCGATGATAATTCGAATGGCAATAAAAACTCATCGAATAGGACCTTTCCTAAATTCTGCACTAAACCGACATCGGTATTGCCCGTGACATACTCGTTATTCACCTCAAGCACGCGAAAGGCACCTAACACCGTCACCAATAGACACATGCCGGCAACGGTACCCATGATTTTGACCACGGTGGATTTCATCGGCTCGGATTCTTTATTGAGATTCAGAAGCATGAGCACAAAAAGGAAAAGTACCATGATAGCCCCCATATAAACGATAAAATTTACGACAGCCAAAAACTGCGCATTTAACAGAATGTAATGAACCGTAAATGTAAAAAATGTAATAACGAGATATAGCACACTATGTACAGGATTCTTTGCGAAGATAGTCATCAATGCAAAGAATATAGACAAAAATGCAACAAAGTAAAATATGGACATCTTATAATGATTTTTGCTGTGTTAACTGTACCAAATCTATTTTTGGTTCGACCAACTTGTCCTTACCGTAAATAAAATCCTTACGTAAATAATCTGCTGTAACATGCGGTCCATCCAAGTAAATCGCTTCCTTAGGACAAGCTTCTTCACACAATCCGCAGAAGATACAGCGCAACATATTAATTTCATAAACAGAAGCATACTTCTCCTCGCGGTAAAGATCCTCTTCGCCTTTTTGACGTTCTGCGGCTGTCATCGTAATGGCCTCTGCAGGACACGACAACGCGCATAACCCGCAGGCTGTACAACGTTCCCGGCCTTCCTCATCTCTTTTGAGCGAGTGCTGGCCACGGAAATTTTTTGAATAAGGTCGGATTTGTTCCGGATATTTTATCGTAGGAATTTTCTTAAAAAAATGTTTCAAGGTGATACTAAGCCCTTTCGCGATAGCAGGTAAGTATATCCGCTCCCAAAAGTTCATCGGCTTTTGTTCTAGTACTTTTTTTCGATTTGATAACGATTGCATCTTGCTCCCTCCTTAAACTAGTTAAAATAAGTATCCTTTACAATAGTAATTATTCCCGTTAACACAATATTGGCTATCGCAAGCGGAATCAGCATTTTCCAACCTAATTTCATCAACTGGTCATAACGAAAACGCGGTAATGTCCAGCGAATCCACATGAAAAAGAAGATAAAAGCGAATATTTTAGCGAAAAATACCAGTACACCTATAATAGTGATCCAATTTTCTGACAATCCCAAGTCATACATGAATGGGAAATTATATCCTCCAAAATATAAGGCAGCCATCAGCGCGGATGAAACAAACATATTGATATATTCAGAGAACATGTAAAGACCTAATTTCATGGATGAGTATTCGGTATGGTACCCACCGATCAATTCCGTTTCACATTCTGGCAGGTCAAAAGGAACCCGATTACATTCTGCAAATGCGCAGGTCATAAAAATAAGAAATCCTAGTGGTTGTACCCAGATGTTCCAATTTACAAAACCAGACTGTTGGGATACGATATCGCCAATAGATAAAGATCCTGTCACCATCAACAAGGCTATGAGGGATAATCCCATTCCGATTTCGTAACTGATACTTTGGGAGGCTGCACGAATAGCTCCCATCAAGGAGAACTTATTATTTGATGCCCAACCGCCAATCATTACGCCGTAGACACCTAATGCGATTACACCAAAAATGTACAATACACCTACATTGATGTCGGCTACCTGTAGGGTTACCACGCGATCGCCAATCGTGAGATTTTGTCCCCATGGTATCACAGCAGAACTGATACAGGCGGTGATAATAGCAAGTGTCGGACCAATGATAAACAAAGGTTTATGGGCGCCTGCCGGAATAATTTCTTCTTTGAAAAAGAACTTTCCTCCATCACAGAGCGGCTGCAAAAGGCCGAACAAGCCAGCACGATCGGGTCCATAACGATCTTGCATGAATCCTGCGATCTTACGCTCGGCCAAGGTGGAATACATCGCTATTACCAAAGAAATGGTAAAAATGATGACTACCAATATTAATTTTTCTAAAATAAAAGCTCCTTCCATGTCGTGCCTGTACTTATTTTAATTTTTCAGTTCTTGCTAATTGCTCGGCATTGGCTTCTTGCAATGCTGGATTTTCTTTGATGACAGCGGGTGGATTAAAGTTGTAATAATGATTCGAATTAATTACAGATTCCTTATCCACTTGCGTAGGTTCCTCCACTATCCAATCGCTAGTCTGCTTGGTCTCAAAACGACAAGTATTACAAATAAAGTCTTCCACTTCTCCGAATTCGTCTTTACGTCCTGTTACGCGCAGTACATCTGCGCCTTTATACCATAACGTCACCTTTCCCGAACACGACGGACAATCCCGATGCGCGTCCACAGGTTTAGTGAACCATACCCGATTTTTGAATCGAAATGTTTTGTCCGTAAGCGCTCCCACAGGACATACGTCAATCACATTCCCAATAAAGTCGTTGTCTAATGCTTCTTCAATGTAGGTGGAGATTTCGGAGTGATCACCTCTATACATGATGCCATGCTCACGTTTATTGGTTAATTGATTGGCTACATACACACAACGATAACACAAAATGCATCTATTCATGTGCAGTTGTATCTTATCTCCGATGTCAATACGTTCGAAAGTACGACGTCCGAATTCATAACGCGTTTGGTCGGCCCCATGTTCATAGCCTAAATCCTGTAGCTTGCATTCTCCGGCCTGATCACACACCGGACAATCTAGGGGATGGTTGATCAATAAAAACTCTACAACACCCTTGCGCGCATCTACCACTTCGGGTGAGGTAATATTTTGCACCTCCATACCATCCATTACCGTTGTACGACAGGAAGCTACCAACTTTGGCATTGGTCTAGGGTCTTTCTCCGATCCTTTGGAAACTTTTACAAGACATGTTCGGCATTTCCCCCCCGAATCTTCCAACTTGGAATAATAACACATCGCAGGAGGAACAATATCCCCACCAATCTGACGTGCGGCATTCAGAATAGAAGTACCCGGTGCTACATCCACCGGAATACCATCAATTGTTACTCTAAATTTTACTTCTTCTTCAGCCATCGTATCTGCTATTAATATTATTGTACTACGGGTGCAATTGGATCCGCATAACGTGCTAATCCATAATTTCTACTTAGTGCTTCTTTTGGATGAGTAATATGCCATTCAAATTCATCTCTAAAATGACGAATAGCCGCAGCGACAGGCCATGCCGCTGCGTCTCCTAAAGGACAAATCGTATTACCTTCGATACGGCGTTGAACATCCCATAACAAATCAATATCTTCTATGCTACCTCTTCCTATTTCGATCTTGTGCAAGATCTTTTCCATCCAACCTGTTCCTTCTCTACAGGGTGAACACTGCCCGCAGCTTTCGTGATGATAAAAGCGGGCAAAATTCCAGGTATTTCGAACGATACATTGATCTTCATCAAAAACAATAAATCCGCCAGACCCCATCGAACTACCTGTTGCAAAACCGCCGTCGGCCAACGACTCATACGTCATCAGTCGTGCGTTTCCATTTATTGTTTTTGAAACTAAGTTTGCTGGCAAGATCGGAACCGACGATCCTCCCGGAACTAAAGCTTTCAGCTTTTTACCATTCGCAATCCCACCACAGTATTCGTCTGAATAGATAAATTCTTCCACTGGAAGCCCCAAGTCTATCTCATACACTCCGGGGCGCACAATATTACCACTAGCTGATATTAGTTTTGTTCCTGTACTTCGTTCAATGCCAATCTTGGCGTATTCTTCTCCTCCGTCGTTGATGATCGGAACAGTAGCTGCAATGGATTCTACATTGTTTACTACTGTAGGGCAGCCGTACAATCCCGCTATCGCCGGAAAAGGAGGCTTGATCCGTGGATTACCACGCTTACCTTCAAGGGATTCCAGCAGCGCCGTTTCTTCACCGCAGATATATGCCCCACCACCCGGCTGCACATAGATCTCCAAATCATATCCCGTACCTAAAATATTTTTTCCTAGAAATCCGGCCGCTTTAGCTTCCGCAATTGCTTTCTCTACAATACGGATTTGCGGCATCATTTCGCCGCGAATGTATATATACGATGTATTCGCCCCTAAAGCAAAACTCGATACGATCATACCTTCTATTAACGCATGCGGTATGTGCGTCATCAAATAGCGATCTTTGAATGTCCCTGGTTCTGACTCGTCCCCATTGCACACCAGATAACGTGCGACACCTTCGGGTTTGGCTAGAAATCCCCATTTCATACCTGTTGGGAAGCCCGCGCCACCCCTTCCACGTAAACCCGATTTTTTCACTTCTTCCACTACATCCTCGGGCGACATGGTTTTCAACGCTTTCTCAACAGCACGATATCCTCCCTGCTGCCGATACACGTCAAAGGTATTGATGCCTGGAACGTCTATATGTTCTAATAATAACTTACGACCCATAATGATTACGCTTCCGTTTGTGCTTTATTTTTCAAAGTTTCAATCAATTGAGCGACACTTTGTTCTGTTAAGTTTTCGTAAAAAGTGTAGTCTGGACCGATTTGTAATACCGGGCCATAACCACACGCGGCAAGGCATTCGACGCCACGCCAAGAGAACAGCCCGTCCTGTGTGACTTCACCCTCTTTTATGCCAAGGGTATTTTCAATATATTGCATGATACGCTCAGCTCCAACCAAACAACATGGGCCTGTACGGCATACTTCCAGGTTATATTTCCCTTGAGGACGCAAAAAATACATCGTGTAAAAGGTCGCTACTTCATACACTTCAATCGGTTCTATCTGAAGAAAATGAGCAACCTTATCCATTGCCTCCGTGCGCAACCAACCATACTCGGCCTGCACCAAATGTAAAAGTGGTAAAAGCGCGGATTTTTCTTTACCCTGAGGGTATCGACTTGCGATTTCTGCAAACTTCGTTAACAGTTCGGCAGAAAATTCTATGGGGTGATTTTCTTTTACATTAAGCATCTAATTCTCCTGCAATAACATTTAAACTACTCATGTTAATAATCGCGTCGGAAATTAACATTCCGCTACTCATAGGTGCGAACATCTGATAATTGATGAAGGAAGGCCTTCTAAAGTGAAGGCGATACGGTGTGCGACCACCGTCATGAATTAGATAAAAACCTAATTCTCCATTCCCCCCCTCTACAGCATGATACACTTCGGATTGCGGTGTATCCCATTCTCCCATCACAATTTTGAAATGATAGATTAGCGCCTCCATATTGGTATATACTTGCTCTTTTGGAGGCAGGTAAAACTCCGGCACATCCGCATGGAAAACACCTGAGGGTTCTTTGGAAATCTTCTCTAATGCCTGCTCGATAATGCGCATTGATTGCCACATCTCCTCGTTACGCACCATGAATCGGTCGTACACATCTCCGTTAGTACCTACAGGCACATCAAAATCAAACTCCTCGTACGAACAATAAGGATCAACAACACGTACATCGTAATCGACACCCGTTGCACGAAGAATAGGCCCCGACCAACTATAGCTTAATGCTTCTTCCGGAGTAACCGCAGCCACCCCCGAAGTACGCTCTATGAATATTCTATTACGCACAAACAATTCCTCAAATTCTGTTAACACTGCAGGGAATCGCTTGATAAATTCTTCTATTTTAGAAAACGCGATTTGATTAAAATCTCGTTCAAATCCACCTATACGGCCAATATTTGTTGTCAAACGTGCGCCACAGATCTCCTCAAAGATCTCATAGATAAACTCCCGCTCTTGCATCACATATAAGAATCCAGAAAAGGCCCCCGTATCTACGCCTAAAATACCGTTACAAATAATATGATCGGCAATACGCGCCAGCTCCATGACAATTACGCGCATATACTGCACGCGTTTCGGAATTTCAATACGTAGGAGCTTCTCTACTGTCATGTGCCAACCCATATTATTAATGGGGGATGAACAGTAATTCAGACGGTCCGTTAATGGTGTGATTTGATAGAACGGCCGGTGTTCCGCAATTTTTTCAAATGCACGGTGGATATAGCCAATCGTCGAAATACCACTTACTATACGCTCGCCATCAATCTGAAGGACATTCTGAAAGACACCGTGAGTCGCTGGATGTGTTGGTCCTAGATTTAAGGTAATCAAATCTTCCTGCGGATCGTTATCAACAAAAACACTTTTATTATTTGTTATTTTGGTGCTAGGTACACTCATCTCTTCTGTTAATTAACTCGGATTTAACGTCCGAAATAAAAATCCTTTTTATCTACCCGGTTCGGATCTTCTAACGGGTATTCCTTCCGCATCGGGAAAACACCTAAGTCGTCCATATTTAAAATACGACGTAAATCAGGGTGCCCTTCGAAAACCACTCCGAAGAAATCATATGTCTCTCTCTCCATCCAATTGGCTCCGTTCCAAACTATAGTAGCTGTTGGAATAACAGGATTTTGTCCATCAATATATACTTTAATGCGCAAACGTATATTTTGATAAAGATTATGCACATGGTAGACTACTGAAAAAGAATTTTTCTGATTCGGGTAATGTACAGCCGTAATATCTGTCAAATAACTAAACTGGAGTACATCGTCCGATTTCACAAACTGCAATACATCGATAATACTTTCGGTTGATGTCTCTATGGTTAAAAGGCCGTGAGGTTCTAATGGGTTTTGAATCTGGTCTCCAAATTTATCCTTCAATCGATTTAAAACGTTTTGATTATCCAACTTATCCATTATGCGTAACGATTCCGTATTTTTCCAACAATGCTTTATACTCTGGTGTATTTCTTCGATTAAGTGTTTCGCTTTTTACGATATCCTGAAGCCGCAGTACACCGTCTAAAATTGCTTCAGGTCGAGGAGGACAGCCCGGGACGTAAACATCTACGGGAATAATTTCATCTATCCCTTGCAATACAGAATAGGTATCAAAAATACCTCCGCTGGAAGCACAAGCCCCAACAGCGATCACCCAACGAGGCTCTGCCATTTGAATGTACACCTGCTTCAAAACGGGAGCCATCTTCTTAGCGATCGTGCCCATTACGAGCAACATATCTGCTTGTCTCGGGGAGAAACTTGGTCGTTCTGCTCCAAAACGAGCCAAATCATACGTCGAACCCATAGTAGCCATAAATTCTATTCCACAACAAGAGGTTGCAAAAGGCAAAGGCCACAGGGAATTAGCCCTCGCCAAGCCTACAGCTTTATCCAGTGATGTCGCAAAAAATCCTGACCCCTCTACTCCCGGAGGAGTTTCTCCTAACTTTATGTTACTCATGGTGTTATTATTATTCGGTTTACTCGTCTTTCTTACTGATCGAATCAGTCACAAAATAGTATTTTTAGTTTTTTTTAAAGAAGATTATTCTTTATTTATAACGATTCTAATCCCAATCTAGTGCCTTTTTCTTGATGACATAGATAAATCCCAGTAGAAGCATTCCCATAAAAATAAACATCTCAATAAGACCTTCTACTCCAAATTCTCTGAAATTAACAGCCCATGGATACATAAATATGACCTCTACATCAAATACGACAAATAAGAGGGCAACTAAAAAATATTTAATAGAAAAAGGCTGACGGGCATTCCCAATTACTTTAACCCCCGACTCAAAAGATTCAAGCTTACTTTCCGTACGAACCTTTGGCCCGAGCAAATGTGTACTTACGATAGCAAATACACCAAATGCTACAGCGACTCCGAGCTGTATAAGTATTGGAATATAATCGACTGGAAGGCTTTCTCCTTGTAGGTTTTCCATAGTTTTCTAATTTGTTGTTATCTTAACAAACTTAAATAAAATGCTTTGCATTCACGAATACCTAATAGAAAAAAATACGATTCGTAATTTGCTTTTGTATGCAATTATAATTGCATATAAAAGCAACTATTCACCAATACCCATTTTAATGGCTTTAATGGGTGCTGCAGGGTATATTGGTTTATCTTCGGTGAGCAAACTCGGTTCTCTTCCGCCATTAAGAACCTATTTATAGAAAAAATATAAAGATTTTTGGCAAAAAAAAGGGACTGGTCCAGTCCCTTTTTTTTGCCAAAAATCTTTATATCTGCAATTCGACTTTTAAGGGTCGTAACGCAATATTATACAATTACTAACTTTCTAGATATTCGATGTAAGCGTTCGCAAATTCATCTTCTGGTGATAATTTTACCGTATTTTTGAAAGATTCCATTGCTGCTTCATATTGCTCCTGCGTAATTTGGTAGTACCCGATGTAATTATGCGCATCTACAAGATATGATTTTTCGACATCCGTAATGGCTGTACCGCCGGCTTCTTTATCCTTAAGGACTTGAATCAATTGGGTAAATGCTGGAACAAACAAACCTTTACATTGGTCTGCTTCTTCAGGATTAACATTATCCAAAGAAATATTCACATATCCAGTGAGGTACAATGCCCGCGCTAAGTATTCTTCATTAACTTTTTGATCATTCGATTTGATAATCACATCAAATGCTTTCAACGCGACATCAAACTCTTTTGCAGGATCTTCACCTTTTTCCTTTTTTGCTACGCCGGCACGGAAATTTGAATCACCTAAGAAGAAGTTAGCTTCATAGAAATAATCTGTACCTTTTTGACTTGCCGGGATATTGAAGATACCCGACGCCACATCGTATTTACCTTCTCCGTAAGCGATCATACCCGCAGTTCCAATTTCTGGCATCATCTCAGGGTTTTTCGCTAACGCAGTTTTCAGGTTTGCCAATCCCTTCTCTACATTTCCAGTTTGGATATAAGACAATCCTGAGAATAAATAGTCATAGTCAATCAAACGACTAGTGTCTGATTCTGCAAACAATTTATCAAAATAGCCTACAGCTTTTTGGTAATCCTCATCTTGGTTGAATGCAATATATCCCAAATAGCGATATACTTTGGCGTCTACCCCTGGTGCGTTTTCCAATTGTTGGGCTACACTTTTTAATTCCGAATACTCTTGGCCGAATACTAAAAAGTCGGCATAGCGTACACGAGCATCGATAGAGTTATCGCCCGTTACTTCTAAATATTTTTTGTAACTATCAACCGCTTTGGCGATTTCAGTTTCGTATGTTGCCTTCTGCTCATCCGTTTCATTTGGAAGTCGTTTGGCGAATTGCAATTGCGTTTCTGCTAGTTCACGATAGATAGGACCAAAAGTTGGATATTCCCCGGCTAAGCTTGTCAGTTGTTCTAGCGCTACGTCATACGCTTGCGCACGACGCGTTATCACTGCTTGGGCTACCTTTGCTTTAATCAAATTTTCGTCAATATTTAACGCATCCCGGTAATTAACATAAGCTTGACTATTTTCATTCAACCCTACATATGCATCACCTAATGCCACCGGAATCAGTGCGTCCTTCGCATTCTTTGCTTTTGCTTGAGTCAAATATTCAATCGCCTTGGTATAATCCGGTTTCGGTGCATCGATGTAAGCACGGCCAACGAAATATAAGGGTAAATAATCTTTCTTTTTTAAATCCGATGTCGCTGTCGTGAACTTCTGCTCAGCTGCTGCAACATCTCCTTTTTCTAAATCAACAATACCAAGACCTACTGTATTCAACTGTTCCTTCGGGCTGTTTGTTAATCCTTCTTGGAAGACAATTGCAGCTGAATCTACTTTATCGTTGATTAAATGCACCTGACCTAGGTAAAAGTAATTTTCGCCATCTTTGGCTTTCTTTTGCACAAGATTTTGCAAAATACCTTTAGCTTTATCGTATTGCTCTGCTTCCATTGCTGCTTGAGCATCTTTTAAACTTTGAGCACTTGCTGAACCAACCACTGCCCCGGTCATTAAAAGACTCAAAAATAATTTGCTTTTTGTCATAACTTTATTTGTGTTCTTTATTGTTTCTAATTTATTCTATCTCTTATTATAATTTCACGCCCGGGCATCGTAACAGGAAGTAAACCTGACTTCAAAACGATACGTTGGCCTCTATCTCCCGTTAAAAAAGCCGAAAAACCTACCCCTAATCCAAAATTAGGTTGATAGTTTAACGCGAAGATCTCTCTTTTCAGAGGATATTCATCGGTGGACAAACTCGCTTGCGAAGGTTTAACGTATCTGCGCTTCCCTCCCTTGTCGTTTAAGACGCTTAAGATACGAATTTTATCTAGTTCTTTGAAAGAACTTTTCAAAAATAAATATTGATTAAAACTTACAAAACCTATTTTCTCCACACTATTAGCCACTTCATTTAACACCGCTTCCGACGAAGTCTGTATTTCGATGTAATTACCCGCTATCTTGTCGATGGCGCCTAAGTCCTTGAAATAACGCAGCACACTTGAGTTTACATTGTCAAACACGAGCTTAACGTCCTTGACCTGTTCCCCTTTTAACAACGCTATAACGTCTGCAATAGCAAAACTAGTATCTGCACTCGCATTATTCGTTACCAAAACGATGCCGTCGTAGGCGATTGGATAGATGAACGGCTTAATCGAACGCTGTTCAAATGATTTGCTTTCCTCGGGAGTGAGCTCGCGAGCCAAAACCGCAAAACTGGTCTCACCTTTTATCAACGAATTGATAGCATGTACTTCAGCCGCCGGTTGAGGAACTATTGTCGCATTATAGTACGAACTTTCAAAGACCTCTTTATTTTCCAAAAATAATGGTAATACGGTTTCGTCCACTCCCACACGCATACTCCCTTTTAATACGTCCTCTTGATCTCCCTTTGCGCCATTCTGTGGACTACCGCTATTGCTGCAACCGCTCCAACACAGGGAAAAAAGAATGAATAGATATGTCCAATTAAATATTTTCATCTAATTATTTGTTATTGATGTATTAATCGTTCTCATCAATAGGATTAGTAAAAATGGAAAAAGATTAACTCTTAACGTTTTTTTTGCAAAAAATTGTTAGTGCTATTGATGATTTTTCACTTTCAACGGCCTCAATAAATTCACTTACTCCGTCCAATGCCCATCAATAACGTTCATGGTTGTGGGTGATACCACCAATCATGAGGGGTTTAACGGGAGAAGTTATTTTGAAATAGTCGGATAAAACGCATAAACGAATATACAATGAGTAATATGCCAAACATATTCCTATACCGCGCGTCTATTTCTAAGGGGAACTTATCCCAAAATATAATCAATAGGCCTAAAGTGAAATACACTAGAAACATAAAAAGGCCTAAAATAGACAGAAATCGCTGTGTCGGCGATTTCTGTCTAAACTTTGTATTATTATTCATTTATTGAATTTTCACACTAATTACATATTGGTTAAATCCAATCGAATTGGTAGCGTGTAAGCTACACGTACCGGACGTCCATTTTGAATACCAGGACTCCATTTTTTAGCTTTTTTCAACATCGAAATTGCAGCTTGACCCGTACCATACGACAAGTCACGCGCCACTTTGACATCGGTTAAGCTACCATCTCGCTCAACAACGAAAGACACTTGTACTGTACCTTTCACACCGGCATCGATAGCTCCACTAGGGTACTGATAGTTATCAGCAATCCATTTACGGAAAGCGGCCATGCCACCTGGTGGCTCTGGCTGTACCTCTACCGCAGTGAAAATTTCATCGCCCGTGCCTGTACCACCTTCAACTCCTTTCGTACTACCTGTTGCCGCACCAGCGACATCTTTCGTACCCCATTTACCTTCTGTCGTAACTGCACCGCCTTTCATACCTTTCATTGCCGTGGGACCGATAAGCTTTTTCTTGTCTGTAGCTTCTTCTACAGTTGCTACTTCTTCTTCAACAGCTTTCTCTTTAGGTACCGGCTTGATCTCTGGTAATGCGACAACATCTAAAGCTGGTTTAGATTCCGCAATCTTAGGAGCTTCTTCTTCCACTGGAGGTTCTTCCTCCGGGGGTAATTCCTCTACAAGGTCTTCCAATGTTACCTCTTCGGTAAAAGCAATTTCCTCCTGCGGAGCTTCGCTCTTCGGGAATAGGGCAATATCGAAAACCTGTGTGGCACTAAATACAGCAACCACACCTGCTACGATAACCAAAGCGATATTAGTCGCCTTAGGACCTAGCTTACGAAGCTCATATGCTCCATAGGCCTTGTTTCTACCTTCGAAAACAACATCGAGCCACTCGCTTTTGAATATATTTAATTTTTCAAACATAACTTTTTGATTTTATGTTGGAATCTTCAACTAGTCGTTATAGATTCCTTCTTCTTCCAACAGCGCGATCTCTTCTGCCATTATACGATTTGAAATCATATAACGTTTGATGTCAGCGATCTTCATCTCGTCTAGCGCATCGATAATATTGCGTGTTACAGATTGTTCACTCGGCCGAATGACAACGATTACATCCTTTCCTCCCGCCTTTTTCGGCACTTCTGCCTTCATGCGCGCTAACACAGCACGAATTCCGTCTTTGCTATAATCGATTACAGCGGGTGGATAAATTGGACTCGTAATAGAACCATTATACCATACAATCTTGTCGTCAGAGCCCAATATCAACGTCACACTACGGTGTTCGTCCACGTTTACATCGGTATTCCTATCCGTTTCAACGTTTTTATCGGGCATAGCTACATCCATTGCCTGAGGTTTGTTTAATGAAGTCGTCAACATGAAGAATGTGATCAGTAAGAACGCTAAATCTACCATCGCAGTTAAGTCGACCTTACCACCGTTCTTCTTGGATCTTACTTTTCCACCCTTTTTACCGCCGCCGGAATCTTGATTTAATTCTGCCATATTTCTTTAATGTTATTCCGCTTTAAGTCCGGTTACAAAACTGAACTTATTTTGCTTCTGATTACGTAACGTTTCAATTATTAAATTCAAGCTAGGAAACTTCTCATCGGCATCCGCCTTGATCGCTACTGTCATTAGTTCGATATCATCTGGATCCCTACGATCTGCGATAGCTCTATCTTTCAGTATCTTCGCGGAGGCAATACGTGCTTGCTTTACCCAATTGTGCAACTCATTTGTTAGATTCATCGTAGAATCTATAGGCACACCTGACTGAAGTTCTGCCGTTCGCTGTCCTGCTTCCAATGCCAATAGCTGTTTCATGTTTTTCATTGGAACCCCAAAATCCTCGCTCAGCTTGAATTGTTCGTATTCTTCGGCGGTGAACGCGATATTGTAGAGCTGCGACATATTTTTCAATGTCTCTTCCCGTACATTAGGATCACTCATACTGTAGAACACTTTTCCTTCATCACCTACTGTAATTATACTCAAATTACCATCTGGCAATTTTGCTTGAGAATAAGATGGGGCCGTATCAACGATTAATGTCTCAGGCGTCCTGGCTGTTGCTGTTAGAACGAAGAACGTAAGTAGCAAGAAAGACACGTCACACATTGCGGTCATATCGATCGCAGTACTGGATCTTTTTACTTTTGCTTTACCCATTTCTTTAGTTTTATTTAATTAACAACTCTGTCTTTATTTAATGATGCTATAGTTTTTCATTTTCCATAAATAAAAATGAAAATTTCAATATAACCTATTTGTGGTTCGCAGCGTACGTTTGTACGATAGAGAAACCAGCTTCATCAATAGAGTATGTTAATTTATCAATTTTTGCCGTCAAGATATTGTACATTACGATTGCAAAAGTTGAAGTCGCGATACCTGTCGCCGTATTAATTAAGGCCTCAGAAATACCATTTGCCAGTTTAGCTGAATCTGGAGCTCCACCTGTTGCTAAGGCTGAGAAGGCCTTGATCATACCCGTTACCGTACCTAATAGACCTGTCAATGTACCGATAGATACTAATGTAGCGATAACATTTAGGTTTTTCTCTAACATCGGCATCTCCAATGCAGTTGTCTCTTCAATTTCTTTTTGGATTGCTAGTGAGGATTTCTCTGCATCCAAACCTGGATTAGCTTCTACATCTTTGTATTTCAACAATCCCGCTTTGATTACGTTAGCAACGGAACCTTTTTGTTTGTCACATTCAGCAACCGCAGCGTCGATGTTTTGGCTTTTCAAAAACCCTTGGATTTTTCTTACAAAGTTTCCTACATTTCCAGTACCTGAAGCTTTTCCGATTACGATGAAGCGTTCAATAGAGAAAACCCATACCATTAGGAATAATCCAATAAGGATCGGAACGACAACACCAGCGTGATAAACCATACCTAAATAATTTCCTTGCTTAGGTTGATTTTCTGGATTGTTGTCTATAAAGTTTGAAGCATCACCCATCACAAATTTCCATACAAGGTAACCAAGTATAAAACAAATGATAATAGATAAGCTTGCAAATACATTTCCTGAGTTGCCGCTTTCTTGTTTTGCTGGGCTAGTAGTTTTTGGTGCGTTTGCCATTTTACTAATTTTTAGATTTTACTGTTGTTTAATTATTTATGTTCAATTCAATTTTTAAGCACGAATATGCGTCATTCCGACGTTCGTCAAAACAAATATACTATTTTGTTACAAAAGTCAAATTTTATTTGCATTTAAATTATATCCCTGTTAACCCCGAGGCTTGAGATGATCATCAGCAGCAATCATATCTCAAATTCTATATACTAACGGTGCCTTACGGTGAATATTTTACAATAAAAATCATTTTTTTTATGATATGCAAATTATTAAATTGTTAACTGCGAAAAATAAGTAAGTGTTCACTCATCAAAACGTATCCGTGTTAATAACGTTGCAACCAAAAATATATTATATAAAACATTAGTTATAATACATTTATCCAAGGATATAATCCCACATTATCCAATGCATTTGGCCTTATAACCCATCTGAAGAAGGATATCAAATATTTTCTGCTTAAAATCCCCTTGTATCAAAATTTCTCCATCTTTCGCACTTCCGCCGACCCCACACTTTTGCTTTAACGTCTTAGCCAAATCCGCTAAGTCCTCCTCTTTACCGCTAAAACCTTCCACCAAGGTAACAACCTTCCCTTTTCTGGCCTTTTTGTCTAATAGTACACGCAAACGTTGCTTTTCATTAGGCAATGTTTCTTGGTCAAGTGTCTCTTCAGAATTCCTATAATCGAAATCATCGGCGGTTGAATACACAACCCCATCGTAGCGCTGCTTTTTTTGCTTTGCCATATCTAATCTATATTAACAAATAATTTTTAATGAACTGGGTTTGATACTAATGTTTAGCGTCCCTTCCATATGAATAGGTTCTCCATCCACGTGTACAGGTCCCTTAGTATCGCGATCGATTTGAATCTTTCTGCCAGGAATAATTTCAACATATTCGGATTGGTCTGCTGTCTTACTAAATAGATGATAGATCATCATTGGCAGGATATACATCGGGAACTTGTGCACAATACACACATCTAATAAACCGTCATTTACGGAAGCATTTGGTGCGATGTAAGCGTTATTACCATATTGCGGCGAATTGGCCACACTAATCATAAAAGCCTCCCTCTCATACACCACGTCGTCAATGGTAAGTGTATACCTACAAGGTTTATAATTACTCAGTACATTGATGACGGATCGCATATATCCTATAGGGCCCCGTGTCGGATCATTCGCAAAGCGATCGCTTACTGATGCATCAAAACCAAGTCCGGCAATATTAAAAAAAGGTCGTTCGTTAATCATACCACTGTCTACTTCTACTACATCGAATCGATTGATACGACGAATTGCAGAAGTCTCGTTTAGGGGGATGCCCAAATACAGCGCCAAACCATTTCCAGAACCTTCCGGGATAATCCCTAGCGGCACATCAGTACCCACTAAAGCGGATCCGAGTTCATTGATCGTGCCATCCCCTCCAACTGCTATCACCGCATCAAAATTCTCGGCTACTGCAGTTTTTCCCAACTCAAAAGCATGATTGGGTTTCGTCGTCTGTTGGAAGGTAGGGTTAAATTTTTGCAGATCAAGCACTTCTAGGACCTGTTTATTAAAAGAAGTTTTCTTTTTACCTCCTGAAATTGGATTTATAACAAATAATATTTTTTTCCGATCCATTATTTAACACTGTTCTGTTGTAAAGATAAGCATTGAATGTGATTAACGTCATATCAAAAAAAGGTAATAAATATAAAATATCTTTTTATAATACCCAAAGAGTTGTAGCTTTGCACCGACAAAAAATGTGGACTGATTTGCATTTTACATCTCGATGTAAATGGGAGATTGCAACCACAGAAAAAAAGTGCTAAAGCCTTTCAAAACTAAAAGTTTTTCCACTTCTTATTCTAGAAGCATCTTCTGCAAATCATAATTTCAAAGATTTAAATATGGCGTATTTATTTACTTCCGAGTCGGTATCTGAAGGACACCCTGATAAAATTGCAGACCAAATTTCAGATGCGTTAATCGACAATTTCTTGGCATGGGACGAAGATGCTCGTGTCGCTATAGAGACATTGGTAACGACTGGACAAGTTGTATTGGCAGGTGAGGTGAAATCAAAAATTTACCTAGACGTGCAAAAAATAACACGTTCGGTGATCGAGCGTATCGGATACACCAAATCAGAATATATGTTTGAAGCAAATTCATGTGGTGTACTTTCGGCCATCCATGAACAATCTGCAGATATAAATCAGGGCGTAGACCGTATTACGAGACAGGAACAAGGGGCAGGCGACCAAGGGATCATGTTTGGATATGCCAACAATGAAACCGATAATCTGATGCCCCTAGCGTTAGATCTGTCGCATCGTCTTCTGTATGAATTAGCGGCATTGAGACGCGAAAATAAGGAAATAACCTATTTACGCCCAGATGCCAAATCCCAAGTAACGCTGGAGTATAGTGACGAGCACAAACCCCAACGCATCGATACGATCGTAATCTCCACACAGCATGATGATTTTGCATCAGAACACGAAATGCAACAAAAAATCAAAGCTGATATCATATCAATCTTGCTTCCTCGTGTGAAAGCACAATTAAAACCTGAGTTGCAAGCTTTGTTTAACGATGACATCAAATTTCATATTAACCCGACGGGAAAATTTGTCATCGGTGGTCCGCACGGAGATTCAGGTCTTACAGGCAGGAAGATCATCGTAGATACATACGGAGGTAAAGGAGCCCACGGCGGCGGAGCCTTTTCTGGAAAGGATCCTTCAAAAGTAGACCGATCGGCGGCTTACGCGACAAGACATATTGCGAAAAATCTGGTAGCAGCAGGAGTTGCCGATGAATTACTGGTACAAATTTCCTATGCAATTGGTGTAAAGGATCCAATGGGTATCTATGTGAATACCTATGGCACAAGCAAGATAGGATTATCCGATAGCGAAATCGCAAAAAAAATATCGGAAATATTCGATATGACACCGTATGGAATCGAAACACGTCTAGGACTACGAAATCCAATTTATTCGGAGACAGCGGCATATGGTCATATGGGTCGCACGCCGAAACGCGTCACCAAAACTTTTGAAAACTCGAATGGAGAAACGAAAACCATCGAAGTCGATCTCTTCACTTGGGAGCGACTTGATTATGTTGATCGGGTAAAAGAAGCTTTTAACATTTGATAGCTCATTCTACCAAATTATTATAGAGACTGTTTTAAAAAGTTCTCAAAAATCTGAACTGCGTCATTGCAAACCTCATAGGGGAGCATGACGCGTTTTTCTAACACGTTCATTTCAACCCATGAATATTTTTAAATAAAATCAATTTTGTTTATATTCGTTGCTGAATCCTAAACAAACTGTTTTGAAAAGAAGACACTTTATAAACAAATCTACGGCAAGTATAGCCGCTCTTACGCTAACCAGCGTAGCTGCAAAAGCCAATATTGCTACAGAAAAAAAGGACTCCATACCCGGAACAATCGTCCATACCGTGTTCTTCTGGTTGAAGGAAGGTTTAGCGGAACAGGATATTCAAAATTTTACAGGCTTTTTTGAAGAACTCCGCAAAGTACCTACTGTACAAAGCCTACACTATGGGAAACCGGCCCTCACCACCCCGCGCGAAGTAGTCGACAATTCCTTTTCCTATAACCTGATTGTAACGTTCGCAAATATCGATGATATCAATGTATACGAAACACATCCTTTTCATCTTAAAGCAATTGAAAAGTATAGTCATCTATGGACAAAAGTAAAGGTATCGGACACGATGTTAGTAGCTTAAGCTAGTATATAGATGTCAGATTACGTGTATAGTTAATCTATAGCGAAAGCTTAAATCAGGCCTCGTGCCTTTAATTCTAAGTATTTATTTATTGAGTTAATACTCAAATCCGCTGGATTTGTATAGATGGTTTGTAAACCATTCCTATTGAGTTCCTGAACAATTAATTGCTTTTCGTAGACAAATTTTTCGGCAATAATTTTATTGTAAATATCACTCACTTTGGAAACCGGTTCCCTCGCCATATCTACCAGTTCTGTATTCTTAAATACCACGACAACGACAATATGGCTTTTTCGGAGCATCCTGAGATAAGTTAGCTGTCGGCGTAAAGAGTCTAAGGTTTCAAAATTGGTGTATATGAATATCAGGGAACGCTTATTGATGCGCTGTCGCGCAAAAGCATAGAGATTTCCAAATTCGGACTCTTCGAATAGCGTAGAAACACCATATAGCACATCGGATATCTTTCGAATCTGGTTGTTTCTCTTCTCCGCAGGCACGTGATTATAGATGTGTTTTGAAAAGGTAAGCATACCGGCCCGGTCCTGCTTTAATATCGCTGCATTTGACAGCACCAGCGTAGCATTGATTGCATAATCCAACAAGGTCATTTCACTAAAGGGCATCCGCATAGCTCTCCCTGTATCGATAAAAGAATAAATCGGTTGGGATTTCTCTTCCTGAAATTGATTTACCATTAGCTTACTGTGCTTGGCCGACGCTTTCCAATTCATATGCTTATATTCATCGCCGCGCACATATTCCCGTACATGATCAAATTCCAGTGTGGATCCAATCTTGCGAATGCGTTTTATTCCCAATTCTACAAGACGGTCGGTCGTCGCTAATAATTGATATTTCCGCATCTGAATAAAAGACGGGTAGCAAGGAATAACCCGGTTTTCGTCCAGTACAAACTTACGTTTAAATAATCCTATGTATTTTACTAATGCATTGCAGACACCAAATTGATATGTTCCACGTGTTACAGGTGTCAACTCAAACTGAATTTCTTTTGTGCCGAGTGCTTTGATTGAAATATAGAATTCATTATCCCGAAGTTGCAATTGTTCCGGAAACTCTTCCAGTACGTTAACCCGTACCATTAATGGAAAGGAGCTCGTAATTAAAAGGGAAAAGGGATTCGCATCTCCATTTGACAATTTCTCCGGGTACCTCCTTTGCAATATTATCCTATTTCTGGGGAAATATAAAATAAGGAGATCCCACGCACAAACTCCAAACCAACCCCACAGGAGTATATCCACCACAAAGCGAAATCCCGGTATATAGGCCGAAATAACATATAGAACCACAATACCCAACAGAATATAGAAAAACAGATTCGTGATATATAACCTCTTAAAAATCTTCATTTACCGAGGAATCTCTACACTTTCAATGATCTGACGGACAATATATTCCGCGGAAAATCCCTCCATCTCCTTCTCCGGCGTGAGCTGTACGCGATGTCCAAGCACAGCGGGTGCTACATACTTCACGTCATCAGGCGTGATAAAATCGCGCCCCTGTAACGCTGCAAAAGCCTTAGAAGATTCCAAAATAGCAATAGATGCCCTAGGAGACGCACCTAAAGTTAAGTTCTGATCTACACGTGTTTGTTGTATCGTTTGCGCGATATATTGGAGAATGTCTTCATGCACATAAATCAATTTTACCAGATGCTGGAAATGAATAAGCTCATCAATCGAAAGTACCGGCTGTACAAGATCTTCTTTATTTTTTGTCTTCTGCGCGTGGTGCTCCCTTAATATTACGAGCTCCTGTTCATATGCCGGGTAATGTACATCAATTTTAAATAAAAACCGATCCAATTGAGCTTCCGGCAACCGGTAAGTCCCTTCGTGCTCAATTGGATTTTGTGTAGCAAAAACAAGAAAAGGTGGAGTCAAAAGATAGGTATGTCCATCCACTGTGACCTGATTTTCGCTCATGCATTCAAATAACGCCGACTGTGTCTTAGCAGGAGCCCTGTTAATTTCGTCGATAAGTACAATATTCCCGAAAATAGGACCTTTCTTAAATTCGAATTCATTTGTCTTCAAGTCTAAAATCGCAGACCCGGTAACATCGGAAGGCATCAAGTCGGGTGTAAATTGGATGCGTTTAAATTCACTGCTAATTGTTTTCGCAATCAGTTTGGCGATGAGTGTTTTGGCCACTCCAGGCAAACCTTCTATTAACGAATGTCCTCCGGCAAGAATAGAAACCAACAACATATTGATCACCTTGTCCTGTCCGATAATCACCTTCTTCACTTCTCGGCGTACTTCGTCAAATTTGGACTGCAACAGCGCTACATCTATTCGATTCTCGAAAGCTGGTGTATATTTCTCCGGTATATTTTCTAATTCGTTCATATGATATTCGCTTTACTTTTAAAGTTTTCTATAATGTAGTTAATCAATTTAACATCTTCCACGGTAAAAGTTTCCCGACGCCTATATTGATCGATATGTGTTAGCAAAGATTGTGTTTCCGCTATCTCCACTCCTGATTTACGTGAAAGCTGTCTAATGAACTCCGGGTTCATCAGCTCCAATGTTTCCAACTGATAGCTGTTCCGAATTGCATACAGAAAGTAATCAATCTTTTTGAGAACAATATTTCCGGGCTTTCCATTTTCATAATATAGTGTGCCGATGGTCTTGGCAAAGTCTCTTGAAAGATTCGGTTCTGGCCTGAAAATCTTTACAGCGCGTTGTTCGCGCTTGCTTTTAAAAATCAGCAGCAATAGTAATCCTACCAATAATAGATACCATGCCTGTCGAAAACCGGATTGAGAGAGTACGACACGAAGTGGCGACCGCGACACGCTGCTATCGTAATAGTTGTCGATCCAGCGTATATTTTTATGGGTGACCACCTGTAACGCTTTACTCGAATAGTGGTAACCTGATTCGGTCAACATATTATAATTCGTAAATACCGAAGGAGAAGTATGCAAAAAGAAGTATCCTTTACCAAAGGATACTTTAATAAAATTAGGCATCACCCTGCCCCGCGCGTGCAAATTCCCCAGAATAGTACAGTTCTTACTGTTCAACTTAGTGAATACCGTAAAATCCGTTACTTTTTCCAATCGGATGCGTGCCGTATCACCCGCCAATGAATACATTACATTTTTATCCGAAGGAAAAAAAATCGAGTAACGCAACTCTTCCTGAGCTACTCCCAATGTATCCAATAGCCATTCGTCAACATACAGCGTAGAGATAAATGCTTCACCGCCCCCATGCACAAATTTTAAGAGCGGCTCCATCTTCGTATCACCATAAGTACCGTAATCAAGAATATCGATTAACGCAGTATTATACGCTTTGAGGCTGTCAAGTCGTTCAATCTCTTCGTAAGTGGCATCTTCAGTATCATTGATTTTCCTTTCAGCGCCAAAAATAGACGACAGTTCCTGATGTAGCACATACAATCCAAACGGTACTTTGTCGCGCTGATCGAAGGTTGGCGTCCAATTTATCGGTCGTCTTGTTCCAGCATCAATGAGCGCTATTCCTCCCAATACAATAATAATAAAGGCAATAATTATCCCCTTGTTCATGCCCACCTCTTTTGAAATTGTTGAAATATCTGCACATAATGCTCGTACTCTTTTTCCCCGATCGGAAATTCTCCGAACCAAACATGGTCAAAGATCGCAACACACGCTCGAAACTCCCTTTTCAATTCCGCATTATCTATTTCTTCCTGCAACTCCATATTCGTCTTGGTATGCTTCCAATCGATAACACCTTTTCGCGAGAGTATTTGAATATTGAGTAGTTGTTGGTATCGAATGGCCAACGGGAAATTTCCATTTTTTAATGCATCATGAATATAATCCTGCACATTAATATGCATTAAGTTCCGCTCGACAAACTGGACTTGCTTCCCGTCGCCAACTTCTTCATCCTCCAAATAGGCGATCAATTTATTTTTATTGAAGATGAGCTTATACATCAAAAATAAAAATATTACAGCACCTATCGCACCCAGTATATAAAAAAAGGTCCTGTTGACAGTGGTTTTAGATTTCGGGAATAAATCTTCCAACAACTTTACAACACGATTCCAGATCGTATCTATAAAGGTCATCTTCTGTGCTACGCTCTCAGAATACACAAAATCTTCTTCCTGATATTTAGCAATCAATTGTTCAAAGGTTTGTGTATTCGTATTCGCCAAATAAGGCGCAGACGGTATGGAATCGTAATATCTGCTTCGCCAATACTCGCGTACCTCTACCGTATCGGCAGATTCGTCATCTTCGAGAATCTCAAACTGTTGAGAAAAAGACTGGAAATGGGTTAAACAGAGCAACAGCAACAGCAATAATCTATCCATGATTACTCCTTCCGATTTTAGAAATTTTCTCAAAGATATCCTCTCCATACTTCAGCTCTTTCGCTGTCTCATAAATGATTCCGTAGCTCATAACTGCTAGCATGGCATATACAATACTAAATAGCGTCAACAAGCTTCCTCCACATGACACCAGTATTCTACCATAGAATGTATTAAAAAAATCGGAATTAAATTCCAGTGAATTATAAGCAATCAAACCAATAAGAAGAGAAGGGATCAGGACGACTAAGCTGAGCAACGATTGGAACAAAAAGCTCACCACATAAGACGCTATTCCGTATTCAAAAACCCTCTTTCTTAACGCCGAAAAAGATGACAGGAAACAATCTGTTAAATCGTCGTATCCCTCTCTATAGAGTAAAAACGCACAAAAGTACCACAAGCCGATCATCGCGTAAAATATACCCAATCCTACAGATCCTACCAATGGAATAAAGACACTTAAAAAAGTTACGATTCCGATCGGAATAACAGCAATAATGGAGACAATAAATGCCGCAGATAAAAACCGTATGTACTTTGCTATATTTTCTTTAAAATTTCTCCACACATCCCTTTCGTCAAATTCGAGTGTACGCGTATCGCGGATCAATAGAAAGTACTCTATTGCAAATCCAAAAGCGACCAGCGCCGTAATCGAAAGTATGATAAACGCAAATCCAATATTAAAAAACAGATCAACAGAGAATTCCGCAGATAGATTGTATTTCGTAGAAATATAATAGGAAACCAATACCATGAGACAAACAGGGACGAATAAAAGCCGAATCATTACTTTAGCACAGTGCCCCAAAATAATTTTAAGCAGATTAATGAAATCTTGAACAAACTCTCCGAGCTTGCGTTCCCGTTTAAATTCAAAATCCATTAAATCCATTCGTGTTTTTTTGCCATTTGCCTCGGTTTGATAATATAAGTATATACGATCGCCAACAGCGATAAGGTGATAATGAAGATGCTTAGCCACACCGAAACCTGGTAATATCGCGTCACGAAGCCCTCTAAAGTCCCAGCAACTATGAAAAAAGGAATCGTGCTAATCAACACCTTAGCCGCTCGTTTGGTCGTTCTTTTGAACGAGTCTAACCGCGTATATGATTTCGGAAACAAAATACTGTTTCCTATCGCTAGTCCACAGCCACCTGCGACGACGATAACAGACAGTTCTATCGTGCCATGTATCCAGATAGCGGTCAATGCTTCCTGGAACACACCATATTTATAAAATAAATAATGGAACGACCCAACCATTATTCCATTGCTAAAAAGAATAAAGCCCGTTCCTATGCTTAGAAAAATACCGTAGATAAAAGCTAAGAATGCTACTTTAATATTATTGATGGTGATAAAAAGTGCACCCCCAAAGCTATCGCCCTGTTGATATACGGCAGCAGGGTTACCCGCTTTTATATTGTCGATAGTCATATTAACATAGGTATCTCCCATTATCAAACGAACAAAATGCTCGTCGTACCGGGATGAAACAAATCCTATCGTATTCGCTAACAAGAAGAGCAACAATGAATAGATCATCGGTCGCCGAATTTGCCAAATTGCTTCGTATATTTCGTATTGAAAGAAATGAGCTAGTTTATTATTGGAGGATTTTTGATCCTTATAAATGATTTGGTGCGAACGAATTGCCAACTCATTCAAATATATATTGGTCTTACTTTTCGGATAAAATGTTTGTGCATACGCTAGGTCATTGGTGAGTTCAATATAATTTGTTGCAAGAATATCGGGATCAACCTCAGATTTATTTGCCAAATTATTCTCAATTGACACCCATTTTTCTTTATTTCGTTCGATAAAGGATGCTTCCCGCATAATTTAAATTTAAGTACCTATTCAAACTTAGATAAAATGCTTTGCATTTACAAGTTGCATATAAAAGCTAATTTAGCTAAGTTTATGTGATATGAACAAGCTGTACATTAACACCCCACAAAACGTAAAATTTGAATACAAATTAGCTTCCTTGGGGGCGAGGGTGCTGGCTTTTGCTGTTGATTATGGTATTATCATGGCGTATTTTATATTTACATTCCTTCTGCTTACTTTCTCCGGACTTCGTGACAGCAAAGACAATTGGCTGATAATGGGTATCGTATCCTTATCCTCTCTTCCGGCTATTTTTTACACACTCATTCTGGAAACGGCTATGGAAGGCCAGACCGTGGGTAAGCGCCTAATGAAGGTAAAAGTCGTAAAGATTGATGGAACACGCGCCACGTTCTATCAATATTTTATCCGTTGGATCAGCAATACTGTTGATATCTTCTTTAGTATGGGCGGATTAGGAATACTCAGCATCATTCTCACGAAGAATAGCCAACGACTTGGCGACTTAGCCGCTGATACGACTGTAATTAGTGTTAAAGAAGATTTAAACTTACAGGTAACGCTGTTTGAAGAGCTAACAGCGGAACACCGGGTCACCTACCCAGAGGTAGTCAGGCTAACAGACCAGGATGTCAACCAGATCAAAGATATTTTTGAAACCGCAAAAAGTCGAAAAAACTACAGTATTGTTTTAGCACTTGCTACACGTGTTGAGATCCTGTTGGGTATAAAATCACAGCTTGCGCCCGAAGATTTTATACCACTTGTTATACAAGATCACTATTACATATATAGAGACAAATAACCTAATCTATTATAAAGAGGTCGACGCCGACGATGTCTGCACCTGTCTATCTACTTTCTTTACCAATCCCTGTAGTACGTTACCCGGACCAACTTCTACAAAAGCTTCCGCTCCATCTGTCAACATATGCTGAACAGTTTGTGTCCATCGTACTGCCCCGGTCAGTTGAGCGATCAAATTAGCTTTTATCTGTGCCGGATCTGTATATGGCTTAGCATCTACATTTTGATAAATTGGGCAAGCAGGCGCTTTGATTTCTGTACCTTCAATTGCAGCCTGCAACTCGACTTTCGCTGGCTCCATTAAAGGAGAGTGGAAAGCACCACCGACATTTAATTTCAAGGCCCTCTTGGCACCAGCCTCTGTCAATAATGCACAAGCCTTGTCAACACCAGCTATTGATCCCGAAATTACCAGCTGTCCCGGACAATTATAATTCGCTGCTACAACGATATCTTCAATCTGCGCGCAGATCTTTTCTACCGTCTCATCGTCTAGGCCTAATATTGCCGCCATGGTCGAAGGTTCTAACTCACATGCTTTCTGCATCGCATTAGCACGTTTCGACACTAGTTTTAGGCCATCCTCGAAAGACAATGCACCTGCAGCGACCAATGCAGAGAACTCTCCTAATGAGTGTCCTGCCACCATTGAAGGTTTGAAAGACGCTCCCAGAGCTTTGGCCAGGATAACCGAATGTAAAAATATCGCGGGCTGTGTAACATTAGTCTGCTTCAGGTCCTCATCAGTACCACTAAACATGATATCCGTAATGCGAAATCCTAATATTCCATTCGCTTGCTCAAATAAAGCTTTTGATTCTTCGTTCGAAGTGTATAGGTCTTGCCCCATCCCTACAAACTGAGCACCTTGACCTGGAAAAATATATGCTGTTTTCATCCAAAAAATTAAAAAGTCAAAATTAAAAAATAAAAGTCATAACGGTGCAATCTATCAATCTTCAGGTACAAAAGCCAGAGATACCATCGTTGACTCGTCTAAAAACTCTTGCGATAGGGCCAGAATATCCGCTGCGCGCACTTCATCTATCTTTAGAAATACCTCTTCAAGCGATATAACCCTATTGTAGTCGATCATGTTTTTCGCCTCCGCAATGATCATACTCATGCGATTTTCTTCGGCCAGCGCGATCTGTCCTTTAAACTTATGCTTGGCACGTTGCAACTGGTAGGGCGAGATGGGTTGACTTTTCAGGGTATCAAGTTCTTTTTTAACCAAACGTACGGCCTTATTTAATTTCTCCTCATCTGTACCCAGATAAATACTAAAATTACCGGCATCACTATAAAGCGTTAAATTTGATTCAATGGTGTAGGCAATGCCGTGCTTTTCACGAATTCCCAGATTCAAGATCGAACTCATTCCGATACCGCCAAGCATATTGTTGAGCAATAACATGGCCGTCTTGCGGTCGTCGTAAATGCCGAACGTCTGCTTACCAAGCATATAATGAGCCTGATTAATTGGTTTATGCACAATGATCGTATTCGATTCGCTCCTCCCAACCAGATCATTTTTCTTGGCCGGTACGTTTCTCGTAATTTTACCAAATATTTTGTTGGCGACGCGCTCCATTTGCGTTTTGGTATAACGACCTGCTACCGCGATGATTATTTCCTCGGTATCGTAATTGGAAAGCATGAAATCATAGACGTCCTTTTTGGCAATGGCCTTCAGATCTGATTCCAATCCCAAGATATTATGCCCTAAACCAGAGTTTGCAAAAAGTAGATCTTCGAAATCGTCCATAATAGACTCTTCCGGGCTATCCAGGTAAGAGGCTATTTCATCCAATATCACGCTTTTTTCTTTTTCCATTTCATGTTCGGGAAAAGTGGAATGGAAAAGTACGTCTTCAAATAAATCTAACGCTCTCTCCAAATAGGGATTCAAAAACGATGCATGGATGCAGGTATATTCTTTGGTCGTATACGCATTCAGATCACCGCCTACCTGTTCCAAACGATTTAAGATCTGATTGGTAGAACGCCGTTCTGTACGTTTAAACAATAAATGTTCAATAAAATGGGCAACACCATACTTTCCCTCCAATTCATGACGCGACCCCGCATTCACGATCATACACGTGTGGGTAATCGAAGAATCTTGTTGGTGTAATAATATGCGTATTCCGTTATCCAATCGGATAAGATTTAATTCCTGCATGGAAAAATGAAATTAAAATGTTCGCAAAGCTACGTAATTAAATACAAAACGGCCGAAGTATCCTTCGGCCGTTCGTGCTATTGCAAGCATAATTACATTCTAGGCCGGCGCATTCCTCCCGGGAATGAATTGCCCGTATCAGGAGCCATACCTGAAAACTTCTGTAGTTTGAAGGTAAAGGTAAGCATGAAGTACCGTGCTAATCGATTCGTTCTGCTATCTGTTAAGATTTCGCCAACCGAGCGATTAATATTTGTTTGTTGGTTTAATAAATCAAACCCCTGCAAACGTATCGTGGCACGTTGATCCTTCATAAACCGTTGTTCTATATACGTATTGATTATAAAAGGATTTACATCCGTACGGTATCCTTTATTAAACTCCTTAGACAAGTCAGCTCCAAAGATTGTAGTGGGGGTAATATTTACAGAACCAATGATAGATGGCGTCAACTTAGACGTATTTGGTGATTCAAAATCTTGCAATGTAGAATTCGTGATATTGTAAGCATAACGTATCCCAGGATTAATTTCTAAATTTTCTGAGGGATTGTAACGGAAAAACAACATTTGGTTAAATACGGTATTATTTGTTACAGCTTTTAGAAATTCGCCTCCGGTAACGTTGGTATTCAAATAAGAAATGCCCTTGTTAAAGCTTACCCCACCTCCATACATAATATTGTATGTTTTCTCTTTTAACGATCTACCATAGTGATAGAAAGAGTTAATTGAATAAATCGGATCGGATTCATTTTTATAACCTACCTGTTGGTATAAACCATCGCCATCAACAGTATAGCGTCTATTCAATGATACGATCTTATCTTGTGTTAGCTCTGCCCGGAGCATGGCAAAAAATGTTTTCCCTTGTTGAAAATCACCAGAGCGGAAACGCAAATTCATCGAATGCCTAAATTCTGGATCTAACTCTGGATTACCTATAGTAATATTTGTTCGGTTAGTCGACACCTCAAAGGGGAGAATTTGTGAAACTCCTGGCTCTGACGAACGACCAGAATAATTCAACGTCAAGTTAGACTGCCTAGAGAACTTATATTCAAATCTAGCGATCGGAATAACATTAAAATTAGAGCGATCAATTCGTGCCGTTTCGGTTGCCGAGAACGCGTCACCTTTCAACTGTGAGGGTTGTACAGATGCGCCTAAAGAGTATTTGATCTTATCGCTTTCAAACATATAGCTTGCGCCTACACGATGCGTTGTAAACTTATAGTCGTAATCGTACGCATAGTTTAAACCAGGTGTAGTTAATGGATTGCCCTCCTCATCCACTCCTCTTTGATGATTGGAGTTGTCATAATCATTTGTATTTAAATCATATGATATTTCTAATTTACTTTTATCCGTTAATGGCTCTAGGTAGGATAAAGTAGCCCCCGCATTCCAACTTTTATTTTCTACTTCACGTAATGTCTGTTCATAAATATCGTTAATAGGTGCATCCTGATTAGCAGGATCATAAACCAAACGATCCAAAACTTGGTCTAATTCATTTTTGGTTACCGCATTATCGTAGTTAAAGTTGAAAAACAAATTTCTCCCCTTATCATTTAACTTCCGATTATACAATCCCGAAAAGTTGTATCGCGGAGAATTCACATCGCTAACTGACGTTTGCTCCTGAATATTATCCAACAAACCGTCCTGATAAAAAGTTGAATTAGATTGATTATCGGCACTATTTTTATTAAACCCAATTTGAGGTGTCAATTTAATATAATCCCTATCCGAAATATTCCATTCCAAATTTCCTTCAAAACGATGGTTAGCGCGAATACTATTATTATCTTGATCGGATTCTTCCGTCAGGTTTTGGCCTATGTATTCAGTAAATGAATTAGAAAGGGTATTATTATCGTCCCGCCCGAAAGAATAACTTCCGTAGACTTTTAATTTGTCGCTAAAATCGTGACGGATATTCAACCCGAGCGATCCGGTGTTGGTAATACCTTCGGATCCACCGAACATTCCGCTACCACCACGGCCACCGCCACCACCCTGACGACCACGCGCACCACCACCCATGGAATTGAAGTCGAAAAGATTAGCGTTCATATTATTCAGATTACCTAAAAAAGAAACTTGTGTCTTATCTCTAAAACCCATGACCATTCCTGTGGCTTGGTAACGTTCTTCGGTGCCTCCGCCAACGCGCAGGGTAGTTGCATACCCGTTATTATATTGCGGGTCGATTTGGATATTCAGTACCTTCGTTGACTCTCCTGATTTATTTCCAGTAATATTAGCCATATCCCCGTAATCGTCCACGACTTGGATTTTATCAATAATATTTGCAGGCAGGTTTTGAGTAGCTGTTTTTACATCTCCACCAAAGAAATCTTTCCCATTGATGCGTACTCTTGTAATTGCTTCACCTTGCGCGGTGACGTTTCCGTCCTTATCGACTTCTACCCCCTGCAATTTTTTCAGCGCATCTTCTGCGACAGAACCCTCTCTTAATTTTAAATCTTTGGTTCCATATTCCACTGTATCACCTTTTACCTGTACCGTAAGAACCCCACTGACGACGACCTCCTCAAGCATGTTTGGAATCCCTTTAAGCTCAAAAGACGGGATAATCATTTTCTGTTCACCTATCGGAAAGGTAAATTCTTTTTCGAAAGCCTCGAATCCCAAACTTACAATACGGATTTTAAACTGATTACCCTTTACATTATTAAATGTATATATACCCGCTTGGGAAGAACTTGTCCCTAACGAATCTTGATCCGACACCAATAACACCGAAGCTCCAGCCACTATACGTGAAAGCGAATCTCTCAGCATACCCTGCACTATCTTTCCCGTCTGCGCACGTATAGAACCCGTACCCGTTAACAAGAAGATAAGAATTAAGGATTTTAATAAACGACTCATATTATTTGATTTTCTCTTCATTTTACTATTTCACTTTACCAAAGATCCACACATCCGTTTTGAATTTATAGGGATTACGGACGGATGTCGTGGGCTGGACTCTACCATACATGGGGTAAGACGTATTGATAGACCTATTTTTTGCCATTTTCTGTAATCGGGCAAAGCTATTGTTGACCACAAGCTGGATCGCAATCTCATCTTCCTTAAACTGAATAAGATCTAAGGGAATCACCGACTCATACACGAGATTCTCATTGCTATCCAGTTTTACAACACTTTTGACACCATAGCTATTTTCAAAAGAAAGAAGCCCGTCAACCACCTTTGAAAAGCCCGTTACATAGTACCCCCTGGAACTAGTTAATAGCTCCTGCCGAAATGCGGAAACATTTAGGTCTTCGATCTGAGCCAATGCACGCAAACGCTCCCTATCTGGAAAAGGGTATATCAGTTGAGCTCCATCTTTCTTTTTACCCGTATAACTAATGTTCACAATGATGCCATTTCGGATGGCTTCCTGCCTCAACATAGGATCTTGGACATGCACTGCAACCAACAATTTATTTTCCTCCTTCACGACACCGAATGACCAAGCGTCACCTTCTACAGGAACTAGTTGATCTTTCCATTCGTCTAGCGCACCATCCACCGTGATATTGGGTATCGATTGAAAAGTATACACTTCCGACTTTTTCTTTTGTGAAAAAGACGCAAATGGTAAGCACCCTACAACTAATAATGCCCAAAATTTATTCATCGTTGAATTTATCTGTATTTTTAAATAACAAAAACTGTGGAACTTATTTTAAACAAGTCCATATCTTTGTACAAAAGAACAAATAAGTAACGTAAATTAATGTTAACGACATTATATCACAGATAAGTTACACTTTGCACAATAATACGATGTTACTATCTCATTTTCAACATACATATATCGAAGCCGGCTGTGATGAAGCAGGACGTGGCTGTCTTGCAGGACCTGTTTTTGCCGCCGCCGTAATATTCCCATCCGGCTACCGTAACCCCATATTGAACGATTCTAAGAAACTGTCGGAAAAAAAACGCATGGAGTTACGTCCCATCATTGAGAATGAAGCACTGGCATTTGCCGTAGCCAGCGTCTCACCACAGGATATAGATAAAATCAACATTCATAATGCCTCATACAAGGCCATGCACTTAGCACTAGATGCATTAGCCGTAAAAGCAGAATTCATTATTGTCGATGGCAATAGGTTTATTCCCTATCAGGATATAACACATGAGTGCATTATAAAAGGAGACGGAAAATACCTTTCGATAGCTGCAGCTTCTATTTTAGCAAAAACCTATCGGGATGATTTCATGACCGGCCTAGCGAGAGAGTATCCGTCCTACAATTGGAAATCAAATAAAGGGTACCCTACCATAGCGCACCGTAATGCCGTATTGCAGCATGGTTTCACACCCCATCACCGCAAGACATTCCGTGTTACCGATCCACAGTTAAAACTCTTTTAAAAAACACGATATCATCCACCTTACAAATCGAAGGAAGGAAGGAAGGAAGGAAGGAAGGATTGCAGATTGGTTTGGATACAACTTTTGGGGGTAATAAAAAGGAAGGTATAATTTAATCGGTGTCTTTTGTCCCTCGCTCCACCTGTCCGCCATTGGCCATGGCAGGGCTTCCTTCTTTTCTCTCAAAAGAAGCAAAAGTCGTCGCTGTACCCATTTGCCACGTTGGCTAGTGCCTCCTCCTGCAAAAGGCAAATGGCTAAGGCGACATTTGTCGGGCATGTAAGGATAGTGCATTGTTATATGATTATTATAATACTTCAGCTGAATTGAAAAAAGACGGCCTTAGCGGATTTGGACGTGCAGGCAGCAGATGATGCGTTGCAGAAGCTTACAATTAGCACTCAGCCAAGCAGATCTCAGCCCTTGCCGTGGGGCAGAGCGGTGGCGGCCTAAGAGCTGTGCACTGCATCATCGCGTCGCCGAAACGACAAATACGGTATCAGCCTTGATTTTTTGCTTCGTTTTTTATCAAAGAAAAAATGAAGGCCCTGTCGCGGCGAGCGACAAACTGTTTAAATTAATACCTCCTTTTAACCCCAATAATACACCACAGAAAACCGAAAAGACATATTTCTTCCGTATTCAAAAATCTCTTTTCCTTAATATCTCTATCGAATCCCTCCTTATGCCTTTTTAGGCTGTCGCTTTCTGTTCGTATACCATACGACAGCAATCAGTCCAACAACTAAAACAATAGAAGCGATTAAAGAAACTAAATTACTAATGCGCATCGTCGAAGGAGCAAAAATAAATTCAACCTTATGATTTCCTCCTGGGAGTTGTAATGCTCTCAATATGTAATCCGCTCGCAAAATAGGCACTTCTTCACCATCAATATACGCTTTCCATCCTTTTTCATAATATACTTCAGAGAATACTGCAAAAGCATCATGAGGCGAGGAATATTCATATTTCAACGTATCGGGGTGGTAGCTCACCAACTTTATCGCTGCATTCCCAGGCTGTCCCAAACGACCCGCGTTAATTTTATTTTTAAACTCTTCATGCACAAACGCCTCTTTTAATGGGTTAAAGCTACTGATGGCCTGCATTTCCTGCGCATTATCCTTTACGAAAGTCACCTTATCTACGAACCAAGCATTCCCCGCGGCAGTACTTCTCCTTTGGATACGTTCGGCACCATTAGAAGCATCTTTCGTCATTATATACCGTACGTTGAACATATCCAATACATCTTCATTGATGGCACCATTAAATTGATGTTCCAAGATCTCTTGAAAACGCATCAATTTCGCAGCGTGGTAACCCCCTAAATTCTTATGAAAATAGGATGCATGTGCATCTGAGAACGGGTTTGTTGTTAAATCCAACACCCGGTAACTTGGGTCTTTATCCATTCGAATCAACTGATCCACTTCCTTCTCATCGATTGGCCTTTTCGTCAGCCTTTCTTCCATAAACGAATTCTCGTTCAAGTATCGTTTATCCACCGACCATAAGTCTACCAATGTTACTACACCTAAAATAGCCACAAACACCGTAGACGTAATCTTCTTCTTGTACAATCCCCATACTGATGCGAAGACTAAAGTCACAATGAATAGGGAGCGCCACGCATCCGCGGAGGCCAGCGCTGAACGATCCTTTACTAATGCACTGCCCAATTGCTGTCCCATATTCGCATCACCAAGCTGTTGGCCTAATCCCGCTACAAGTTCGCTGTGATTGGACGATTTAAAATTCAAAAACAGATCAGGTAAAAGAGCTATGAGCAAACAAAATCCCCCCACGCCTATAAACGTATACAAGATTTTCTTGTCCAACTTCGGTATCTCCTGTGTCCGATCCATCAGCTCCTGTACCGCCAAAATAGCTAGGAGCGGAATAAGAATAGAAACAATGACCAAAATAGATTCTACTGCCCTAAACTTATTATATAAAGGCACATAGTCGAAGAAGAGATCAGATACCAATGGAAAATGGCGCCCCAAAGCCAATAAAACAACGAGAGCAGAGGCAGCAAGGATCCACCACTTCAAGCGATCCTTAACAATTATAATTCCCAATACAAATAGAAAGAAAATCCCAGCTCCAAAGTACCACGGTCCCGAAGTACCCAAGTGTTTCTCACCCCAATATGTTGGCATATATTGCGCAAACTGTACCGCTTGTCCTTCGGGGACACCAAGGCCCGTAAGAAACTTAACGGCATTCGACTCTTTACCGAGAACACCCTGTGATTTACCTCCGTATGCGTTTGGAATAAGAAAGGTCATGTTTTCACCGATTCCCTGGCTCCAGGCATAGGCATATTCCCTATCCAGACCACCATCTTTCGCACCTTCTTCAACCTTCACAATATTCGCTTTACCTCGGGTGGTCAGTTTACTGTATTCATAAGTCGGGAATAGCACCGAAGCATTCACCAACACCGCGATTACCGCTGCGGCCAACTGCACTGCAGTTGCTTGTGCAAATTTGGGCAGCTTCTTATCACGAATAGCATAATACAACTCAAAACCAACCAAAACCAACATAGCAATAAACAAATAGTACGTCATCTGAATATGGTTGGTTCGAATCTCCAAAGACAAGAAAACCGCCAATAAAACAGATCCCCATAATCGATTGCCTCTATAACATAGGATAATAGCTCCTATTATGGGTGCCATATACGCTATGGCATATGCCTTATTCACATGCCCTGCTTCAATATAAATAAAATTATAGGATGAAAATGTAATCGCAATGGCACCTACGGCCGCTAACCACGGTTTTACACGCAGTACACTAAGCAAAAAATATGCACCCAAAAGGTAAATTAATATTACATCAGCCGGCAATGGGAACACTAATTTAATCGCCCTATTGATATAAGTCGTTACGTTTGACGCGTGTTCATACCATATTTGGTAAGTAGGCATACCGCCAAACATGGAGTTTGTCCATTCGGGAGCATGCCCGTCTTTCGCCTTATAGTCGAAGAGCTCTTTCTGACTGCCTAAAGCCTGTACAACGTCATGTTGGGCCAAGGCCTTACCCTGCCATAACGGCGTAAAATAAAAAATTACCAATAATATAAATATGGCAACTATAATAAGATGTGTCGAGTTCTCCTTAAACCAGTTTTTCATCAGATACATTTTCTTTTTAAAAGTGATGAAGCTATCGTAAGCATATTACTTTGCCGTGTGCAACTGCTATCTTTACGATGGTTCATGTATAATTTAATGGTTATGCTTTTTCCGTATGGCCAAAAATAGATAAATGATTTTAATATTCCCTAACTATAAAAAGCTAGTTTCCTTTTTCAATCATTTTTTTTATATCAGAAAGCTCACCGAATAATACCAACAAATCGCTTTCACGTAATATCGTATCCGATTTAGCGATTCCAGAAGCTTTTTTGCTCACAGCGTTCTTTCCTTTCTGTGTATTCTCTGATAGATGTAAGGTGGTCAAAACAATCACCTTATACTTATTCGTCAAATCTGCCTCTTTTAACGTGAGTCCGATATACTTAGCGGGGACTTTGGTCTCTATAATACTGTATTTGTCCGAGATCTTGAAAGAATCCACGATATCAATATTATCTAAGCGAAGTGCCAGGCGCTCGGCCGCTTCTTCCTCCGGCATAATATATTCATCAATCTGCATGGCTTCCAATACGGTCTTCTGCAAATCAGAGACAACTCTTCCAATGATCCGCTTTACATTAAACTGCTTAATCAGTGCTGTGGTAAGCAAAGAGGCTCCCTCATCTTCGCCTATCGCTATTATCACCGCATCGCTATCTTTCAGCGGCAATGCACCTACCGCCTCCTTGTCCGTTGTGTCCATACATACGGTATGGGTAATCCGGTCCTTCAACTGTTCAACAATGCTGAGACTTTTATCTGCAGCAATCACCTCGTGCCCTAATTCGGTCAAATGAATCGCCAATGATCTCCCAAAATGCCCTAGGCCTAAAACAATGTATTTCATCAAAATTCTCCTCTAAACCATCAAAATAATATCTTTTCAGATGGATAAATATAACTCTTGTTCTTAATATTCTTTATAAATGCCACGAGTAATGTTAATGTACCCACCCGCCCCACGAACATCGTGAACGCCAAGATTATCTTACCCGAGCTACTTAGCGAAGGTGTGGCACCGAGACTTAGGCCACAGGTCGTATACGCCGATATCGTCTCAAAGAGGAGCATTTTCATTTCCTTTTCTGGCTCTGTAAAACTCAGTAACACAAAAGAGAACGTGATGGTAACTACCGAAAGGATAATAATAGCGAAAGCCTTGTTGACAGATTCAGGGGCAATCCTTCTTTTATAAATCTCCAGAGAATCTTTTCCCCTCGCCAAGGACAATATATTCATCAATGCAATAGCCACCGTAGTTACTTTTACTCCACCGCCAGTAGAACCAGGCGCAGTGCCTATCCACATCAATGTCGTCATCATAATCAGGGTAGGAGCACTCACCAAATTTAGATTTACGCTATTAAATCCTGCAGATCGCGAAGCATTTGCCATGAAAAAAGACGTTATCCATTCTCCTATAGCCGTACGATCTTCGATCAGGGTATGATGCTGTTCCATGACAAAATACGAAACAGTCGCCAGCACCATTACGATCAAATTACAGGTAAGTATGAATTTAGAGTTAAAGGTAAAAGCCTGCGGTTTATGAATATATTTTTTATTAAAGATTACCGTATCCACAAGTCCTTTAAACTTAGCCTTAAAATAAGTGTAAAAGTTGAATACCGTACCGAATCCCAGGCTACCAAAAACAAAGATAGCAGAAAGCGCAATCTGAAAACCGTAATTGTATCTATAGGTATCATTCATTACCCCGTCCTTGATAACGGTAAAACCCGAGTTACAAAAAGAAGAGATCGCATGGAAAGCACAGAAAAAAACCTTTTCTCCTAAACTACTGAACGCCACATTGTCGAGTGAAATAAAAATAAATATCCCTCCGATAAACTCGAAGAGTAGCGTGATGAATATAATGGTTAGCAAGGTCGATATGACTGCATTCAATTTCTTCTCTCCTAATATTTCTCCAAACATCAGCTGATTTTTAAACGAAAATCCGCCAGAAAAAAAATAGCCAAAAAAACCGGTGAATGTCATGATCCCCAGACCGCCAACCTGTATCAGTAGCATAATGATCCCCTGTCCAAATAGCGAAAAGTTGGCAGAGATATCGGTCACTGTCAACCCGGTGATACATACTGCACTTGTCGCCATAAAAAAAGCATCTACAAAACTCAGGGGCGCAATTAAAGTCGTTCTTGGAAGCATGAGTAAAACAGTACCTATCAGAATAAGGCCCAGAAAACTGATGACGAATAATATCGTCGGATTAAAATAAAAATTGTCGAAGAAGAGGCTACTTTTAGATAACTCAGATAAAAACACGACAGCGATTCCCACGTACAACCACTCATCTTTCGCAAAAAAGGATAGGATAGGCTCAGTCGAAATCCGGGAAACCATGATAAAAAAAAAGTAAAAAATAACGAGAATCCCGGAATAATTGGAAACGTTTATTTTTTTTAACACAAAAATCGAAGATGCAATACGGATAAGTTCTAACACAAACAAACCGTAGAACATGTACAGAATTGCCGTTCCCGTTTTCAACGCTATGCCAGCGTCCGTAATGTATCCCACGTGCACAATGACTGTAAATGCGCAAATCATGCTCACATAGAGCATGATTTGATCAACTACTTTTTTTCGATATGTGAATACAAACTTTAAAAAGCTAACGAGAACCTCCATAACACAAACATAGGAATATTAAACTGTGTTTACTTTTCGTCATCGTTCTTTGGCTTGTCTTTTTTCTTAAATATACCTCTTATAAAACCTTTTGTTTTATTGACTGCCGAATTGGATTCTTTTACCGCTTCCTGAGCCTTAGCTGCAGTCCCCGTTAATCTCGCTTCCCGTTCGGGGCTTATGCCCGCTGTTTGCTTTATACCGTCCAGCAAGCTTTGCCATAGCGTTTTAAAGAAGGTATGCTCCGGGTCACGCTTGTAGTTAATCTTGCCTACGTGGTAGATTTCATTTGCATCGGGATTGCTATCGTTGATGATAATTTGATTCACCAAGAAGGAAATTATCTTTTTAGACGTCTGCGCTTTACCTTTTTCTTGTTCATTAAGGAGATTAATTTTTAAATTGTTGTAATCGAATCTAAAATCACCCCAATTCCTATGATCAGTGCCCTCCATATCAAAAGTCACTTTCTTCATATTTCCTGAAGCCAATTCGACATTTAGCAGCGGTTTCAAAATACGATTGAATGCTGTGGCATTCATCGCTCCGACACTACCCTTATAGGTATGGTAACCATTCTTACTCAACATGTCAAAACCAAATTTCGCGTGTAAGCTTCCCGAATTCATGATTTTTGCCGAGAGGTCCGCCCGCATAAACTTGTCCTTTTTAAGTACCGACGTATCATTCGTTACATTCGTCAAATTACCTTTCGCATTATTAAAGCTAATAGAACCCTCTTTCCCATATTTAGCACTAAATTCATGATACGTAATGGTCACGTTATCTACAAAAACAGTATCCAACCGAATCAGGCTATTCAGCTTCATTAGCTGTTGGTGAGGAGAACGCCCTATTTTATTCTTGGGATATTTGGGGTATCGCTTATCGTTTGATAAGTCAACGATTCCATTTTTTAATTCTACGCTACTGGCAATCGTTTTTCGATCTTCTAACAATTGCTTGAAATCCAAATGTTCAAGACGTAGCGTATCAAACTTCAGAATCGTCATCGTGATATTTCTGTTCTTCTGCTTAAAAAAAGCAGATTTAGCCATTTTGGGCTCATAAGCAAACTTGGTCAATAAGAGATTCTGGTCTTTTGTATTAATGCTTAAGTCGTCAAACTTCAACTTATAGAAACCATCGGAAAGATCGTATTCAAATCCCGGGACGTGTACATCGATCATTTTAGTGTAGAAAAGACGGCTAGAATCACCAATCGACGTTTTGTCGACTAAAACGTCATGTATTTTAACCGTAACCTTATTAAGTTCGACTCCAGTGGATTTTCCAGCGTTGAGCTTTGAATACGTAAACTTAACATTATCCAATTGCACATCGCGCACGTTCACGGAAGTGAAGATGTTTTCTATGCTTTCGTAAAGCGTCTTTTTGGGTTCGGTGGATAGGGTGTCGTTGAAAGCGTGCTGTTCCGACATTAAATGAATTTCCGGTTCTTCAAGAAAGATGCTTTTAATATACAACTGCCTGCTTCTTAGCACATCCCACAAACTAAATCTCCTAATCTTCAAGGCCTTAAGTTTGATATGAAAACGATTATCAGGCGCAGATTGATTCGTTATCATTTGCTGATAAATCGCAGAATCGGGAATCAATTCGACCTGACGAAGCGTAACATTTCCCAATCCGATGTTGAGATCCAAATCGTCGTAGGTTAATGTATACAGTCCATTTGAGGACTTGTGCACCACTTCCTTAAGCTTGGTTTCTAGGATAGGTTTCCAATTTCTCCCGTAGTACCATAGCACGCCACCTACTGTCAAAAGCAGGAGTGCCAGAATGATGAGTATCCATTTCCAGATTGGTTTCATATGTATATAACTTGCTTTTTTCTGTTGGCATCATGGATATTTCATAATCCGGCTCGATTCACCCAACTTTTCATTAAACAAAAAAAAATATCTTTTGTTTTAATTAAAGGTATGCTTATCGTCGCGTATCCTCATTATTATATATACTAATGTAGCTATCGTAACGAGAAGATTCTATATCACCTTCTTCCACGGCTTCCAATACCACACAGCCCGGTTCATTTAAGTGTCGGCAGTTATTAAATTTGCATTTGTTCATCAATTGCCGCATCTCAGGAAAAAAGTGGGATAGTTCCCGCTTTTCGATATCCACTATTCCCAATTCACGAATTCCGGGCGTATCAATCAATTTACCGCCAAATGGCAGATCGATCATTTCGGCAAATGTTGTCGTGTGCTTACCTTGGTCCGACCAATCAGAGATGTTGCCCGTTCTCAATTCCACCCCGGGTACAATCCTGTTTACCAAGGTAGACTTACCAACACCAGAGTGTCCAGATACCAAGGTTACCTTATCTTTCAACAGATAACGAATTGCATCTATATTCGTTCCCTCCATGGCCGACACCTCATAACACGGATATCCAATATTCTCATATATCGATTTGTATTCCCGCAATATTTCCAAACCTTCGTCGCTGAACAAATCCAATTTATTAAATACCAAAATAGCAGGGATATCGTAGGCCTCCGCAGTCACTAAAAAACGATCAATAAACCCCAGGGAAGTGGGGGGAGAGGCCAATGTTACCACTAAAATAGCCTGGTCTAGGTTCGCCCCGATGATTTGTGTTTGCTTAGAAAGGTTTACAGATTTACGGATTATATAGTTTTTACGCGGTTCTAATACGTTGATGACACCACTTGCCTGATCGGGTTCTAAATCAAAATGCACCCAATCGCCCACGGCAATAGGGTTTGTAGTCTTGATCCCTTTGGTTCTAAATTTTCCCTTGATGCGACAATCGTATTGCTCCCCGTCTTCTCCCAAAACCTGATACCAACTTCCGGTAGATTTTGTAACTAGTCCTCTCATACTTTTAAACTTACCGATTTATCCATCATATCCTAATACAAAAGTCGCAAAAAATTATTAATATCAAGCTAGCACCTATTTTATTACCTTTGTGTCAACACGGATAAATAACAGTTTTAATGAAAAAATTATTTCTATTAGACGGGATGGCTCTGATTTATAGAGCATACTTTGCATTAAATAAGGTGCCGAGATTGACAAGTTACGGTCTGAACACCGGTGCAATAATGGGATTCACCAATACCCTATTGGAAGTATTAAAAAATCATCAGCCTTCGCACATTGCGGTTGTGTTTGACACTGCTGCTCCCACTAACCGTCATTTAGAATTTGAAGCCTATAAAGCACACCGTCAGGAAATGCCCGAAGATCTGGCAACCTCAATACCCTATATCTTTCGTCTCATCGAGGGTTTTAACATTCCGATTATTACGATGGATGGCTACGAGGCAGACGATATCATCGGCACTTTGGCAAAAAAAGCAGAAAAAGAAGGGTTTACCGTGTACTGTATGACGCCCGATAAAGATTTTGGACAACTGGTCTCAGAATCGATTTTCATTCTTAAACCCGCACGCATGGGCAATGGAGCTGAGGTACTAGGTGTTCCCGAAATACTTGAAAAATGGGAAATAACGGATGTGAGCCAAGTTATAGACATTCTAGGCCTCTGGGGCGACGCTGTGGATAATATTCCGGGAATACCTGGAATTGGTGAAAAAACCGCAAAAAAATTAGTCCAAGAGTTTGGCTCTGTAGAGGGATTGATTGCCAATTCAGGTCTACTTAAAGGAAAGCAGAAAGAAAATGTTGAAAATTTTGCGCAGCAAGGATTAATTTCTAAAAAACTAGCTACGATACTGCTTGATGTTCCCGTCGATTTAGATGAGGAAGCCCTGGCATTAGATCAACCGAATAAGGAACTTTTGGAACCGCTGTTTGCAGAGCTGGAATTTAGAACACTCGGCAAACGTGTATTCGGGGACGATTTTACCATCGTTGATTCTCCCTCCAAATCTACTAACGGACAGATGGATCTGTTTGCAGCGATCAGTGAGACACCAGTGGATAGCAGCATACAAATACCAACACCGGTATCTCCTTCATTTAACATTTCAAATACCGTTCACGATTACATCTTAGTCGATACCCCTCAGGAAATAGAAAAACTAGCTAGCCTTCTCGCTGCCCAGCCCGGTTTCTGTTTCGATACGGAATCCACTAGCCTGGATGCACTGCAGGCAGAGATTGTCGGCTTATCCTTTGCATTTGAGGCGGGCAAGGCCTATTACGTTCCTACACCGCGCGACAAAGAAGAAGCACAAGCCGTTGTCGATACCTTCAAACCTGTTTTCGAAAATCCCGCGGTTCAAAAAATCGGACAGAATGTCAAATACGATTTACTTCTTCTGTCCAGGTACAACGTAAGCATACGTGGCCCATTATTTGACACTATGCTGGCCCATTACCTTATTGATCCCGATACACGCCACGGCATGGATATCCTTTCGGAAACCTATCTTGGCTACAGTCCAGTATCCATTACAGAACTAATCGGCGCAAAAGGTAAAAATCAAGGCAACATGCGCGATGTGGAAATCGAAAAAATAAAAGAATATGCAAGCGAAGATGCAGATATTACCTGGCAACTTCATGAAAAATTCAAACCCCTGTTGGAAAATACATTTACCAGAGACCTTGCTAACCAAGTAGAGTTTCCTTTGGTCTATGTCTTAGCCGAAATGGAAAAAACAGGTGTAAAAATAGATATCGACACACTCCGGACTTTTTCCAAATCCTTAGCGTGCGACATCGCAGTACTTGAGCGCACGATATATGAAAAAACGGGCGTAACGTTTAATATTGCATCTCCAAAACAACTTGGGGAAATCTTGTTTGATAAGCTTCAATTAGATCCGAAGGCAAAGAAAACAAAAACAGGACAATATAAAACCGGGGAAGACGTGTTATCTGCACTCGCGCACAAATCAGATATTGTGAAGGACATATTGGACTTTCGACAATTGCAGAAGCTTAAATCCACCTACGTGGATGCCCTGCCTAGTTTGATCAACCCAGACACCGGCCTCATTCATACATCCTACAATCAAGCTGTAGCCGCTACAGGACGTTTGAGTTCGACAAACCCTAACTTACAGAACATCCCGATCCGAACAGAAAAAGGACGCGAGGTACGCAAGGCATTTATCCCTAGAGCTGACGATCACGTGATCCTATCTGCCGATTATTCGCAGATCGAGCTCCGCATTATGGCAGAATTGAGTCAAGACGAAAACATGCTCGAAGCGTTTATACAGGGGCATGATATCCATCGTGCAACGGCAGCCAGAGTATATGGAATAGATCTGGATGAAGTTACCTCCGACCAGCGACGTAATGCCAAAGCAGTCAATTTTGGAATCATCTATGGGCAGTCTGCTTTTGGGCTTTCCCAAAGCTTAGGTATCCCCCGTCGAGAGGCTGCTGAAATAATCGATCAATATTTTGGACAGTACCACGGTATCCGCACCTACATGTCTAAAGCAATAGAATTTGCCAAAGAAAATGGTTATGTCGAGACGATTCTAAAACGTCGTAGGTACCTTCGTGATATCAATTCAGCAAATATGACGGTGAGGGGCTTTGCAGAGCGAAATGCAGTAAATGCACCAATTCAAGGATCTGCCGCCGATATGATCAAAGTGGCTATGATCAACATTCAAAAAGACATCCAGGATAAAAAATTATCGGGCAAGATGATTATGCAGGTGCACGATGAGTTGGTATTTGATATCCCTAAACATGAGATAGAAGAATTTAAAAGTATTATATTTGATAGAATGAAATCAGCGATCCCGATGCGCGTACCAATAGAGGTCGAAATCGGGACAGGTTCAAATTGGTTGGAAGCACATTAGAATTTTATGAGAAGATCCGTTCAACTTTTAATATACGTTATCCTATATGGAAACCTCTGTTGGGCACAACAAGATTCTGTGCATAAACCGATTTTCTTTGAGCGGGCACCTCAAGGTCTGACGCGATTTTTCTTTGACCAAAATTATTATTTAGTTGACAAAAATTGTCCATTCAAATATATTGAACGGGTCGTGGGTTTTATCCCGTCCACAAACCAATTTAATGGCGAGTTTAAAGATTTTGGACCCAATGGCCGCGTTCTTTTGACGGGCAACTATGTGAATGGAAAAAAAGACGGAACTTTTAAAGCATACCATCCCAACGGGAATTTGAAATGGGAAACAACGTTTAAAGATGGCGAATACCTCGGGGAATGGAACTTCTATTACCCCGATGGCAAACCCCTATTATTTTTGGAGTTTGACACTGCAGACTATGCCATCAAACAAATGTGGAATCAGAAAGCCAAGCAAATCGTAACCGATGGAGAAGGAAGATATGATTTTACGATGCCCATCATTGGATTTACAGAACATGGATTTACTTTTTACAATAGAAAAGGTACAATAAAAAAAGGGAAGCCGGATGGTCTATGGCAAGTGATGCTAGGCGACCATCAAAAGACGAACTATTACATCGGCGAAGAATACTATGAAAATGGCGCTCGTCATCGCGTTCATGTTGATCGTGACTTTTTCAACTATTATAGCGCCAGCCTCACGAATCTGAACGAATTCAGCATCCTCCCCAACGATTACTTTGGACTCGCCGAGCTGCTTCTCAGCAAGAATTGCTCTTTTGATGATTTTTCTGGCTTCTCGATTTACCTAGTTAAACGCTTCGAGACAGCGAGAAGATCTTTAAATCTTAAAATAAACGGTGATTTCCAAGCGACCATCCACTATAAAGTCGCTGTTTCCCCTAAAGAAGACCCCAAAGTAATTGACATTAAATTTCCCGATTCCATTCCTTCCAACAACAAAGAAGCATTGGAAACTCTCATTAAGGATGTACCTTATTACCTTCCTTCGTATAAGGATGGACAGGAAATAGATGATGTATTAACCGTTACATTTAACATTGTAAACAGCCCTGAAGAACTGATTTTTCACTCCGTGCGCATCAACCGGGAAAATGGAGAATAGTTAAAATAAATTTTCTAAGTTTGTAAAAAAATAGCAGTATGAAATATCCATGTAGCACAGACTGCACAAACAGGAATGATTAGGGTGTGGATATTCCATATGACAACTAAAAAACAGAATAAATACATATGAAATTTCACAAAGAAGGCTACACAAGCCTTGCGATTACCATTTTATTCATATTCATCATAAATGCAGTAGCAGATTATTATGATGCACCTGCTTCGGTCAAATGGATATTATATATTTTTTCGGCCTTTCTTTTTATTACCATCGTTCAATTTTTTAGGAGTCCTACAAAAAAAATTTCAGTGGAAGACAACATCATCTTGTGTCCGGCCGATGGCAAAGTGGTTGTAATTGAAGAAACGGAAGAGACGGAGTATTTTAAGGATAAGAGAATCCAGGTATCGATTTTCATGTCACCGGTCAACGTCCATGTGAATAGAAATCCCATTTCAGGTATTGTATCCTACTTTAAATATCATCCCGGCAAGTTTTTGGTGGCCTGGCATCCCAAATCTTCTACCGCTAACGAGCGTACAACAGTGGTCGTAAAGCATCAGAACAATACAGAAGTATTATTCCGTCAGATCGCTGGCGCACTGGCCCGTCGAATCGTGTGGTATGTAAAAGCAGGGGATACTGTAACACAAGGAAGTGAGTTCGGTTTTATAAAATTTGGCTCCCGCGTGGATCTCTTTTTACCGTTGGGCACCCAGATTGATGTTAACATAAACGATAAGGTTGTGGGCGGAAAAACGATAATAGCGAGATTTTAATATTATCTTAACATATATATCACTAATTTTAGGCTTCATTTTTTGAAGCTTTTTTTTTCGAAAGTGTCTATCAACGGCCATTAAGAACCGTCATGGAACATTTTTCACCATTTGTTTAGCTATCTATGGTGTTCAAGGCTCCCAAGATCGGTTCATAGCAGTTGATGTTACTATTAAACATGAAGGTTTTTATGAACTTTAGAGCATTGGTCTTCAGCTTATCTCTCGTATTCGCGGGATCGCTGGCTTTTACAAGTCTATTTTACGAAAATAACTGGACTCACTTTGTACTCATATTTTTCGTCTCGCTTGTGGTGAGTTACATCGCATTGGACAATATTTTCCAGACCTATATCAATAAAAGGATTAGTAATATTTACAAACTAATAAATAACCTGAAACTGGGTAAAGATATCCAAAATGTATTAGCACAACATTCCAGCGACGATCCCATTAAAGATGCAGAGCAAAAAGTACGCGATTGGGCAACACAGAAAGTCTCCGAAATTGACAAGCTCAAAGAGCAGGAGAAGTTCCGGAGAGAATTCCTGTCCAATATTTCGCACGAATTCAAAACACCCTTATTTTCGATACAGGGCTATATCGAGACCATGCAAGATGGTATGATAGAAGAAGATCAAGAGATGGCGCTTATCTTTTTGGATAAAGCAGCAAAAAACATCGATCGACTCACCTACCTGATCAATGATTTGGACGAAATCTCCAAATTGGAATCAGGGAAAATTTCGCTAAATATTCAAAAGTTTGATATTGTTTCCCTTATTACAGAGACCGCAGAACAATTAATCGACAAGGCGAAAAAGAACAACATTAGCCTCACCACCAATCTAAAAAATAACAACGCCATATTTGTAAAAGCCGATCGTTTAAAAATACAGCAGGTATTAATCAATTTAATTGATAATTCACTGAAATACGGCAAAATAAATGGCAAAACTACGATCAGTGTGTTTCCACTTATCGATCAAATTCTCGTGGAAGTAACCGACAACGGCTATGGAATTGAAGAAAAAAATTTATCCCGGGTTTTTGAACGATTCTATCGCACAGACAAAAGTCGATCGCGGGATATTGGGGGCTCCGGTCTAGGGCTTTCCATTGTTAAGCATATATTAGAAGCCCACCAACAAACGGTGAACGTAAGAAGTACAGAAGGAGTCGGCACCACGTTTGGATTTACGTTGGCAAAAAGTTGAAACAAATAAGACATTAAACCCGTTAAACTTAACATTAACTTAACATTAAGGTTATACTTTTGTAGCAAATATTTATCATTATGTCTTTAAATAGCATTTTTCAGTATTTTGTCCCAAAGGACAAAAAGTTCTTTCCCCTATTTGAACAGGCCGGAGCCAATTTGATCGAAATGGCGAAGTTGTTGAAAGAAAGTGTCAACAGCACAGACTTAGAGATCAGAAAAGAAATATCCAAAACGTTAGAAGACCTTGAACATACCGGCGATAACATTACCCACCAGATCCACTTAGAATTAGGTAGAAATTTCATCACTCCTTTTGATCGCGAAGATATTCATGCCTTAGCCAGTTCACTGGATGATGTTGCAGATTTTATCCACGGCGCTTCAAATAGAATGGAATTGTACAAAGTGGAGAAACCGAGTCAAGCTATGATTGAAATATCAGACTTGATACTGGAAGCTACCGAACATGTCGCTACGGCATTATACGAACTGAAAGACCTCAAAAACATCCGAAATATAACGGATTCTTGCGTACGGATTAATAGCGTAGAGAACAAAGCAGATTATATATTTGACAAAGCGGTAGCTGATCTTTTCGAATACGAAAAAGATGCCATTACGCTTATCAAATATAAAGAGGTATTATCAGCGATGGAGGATGCTACTGATAAATGCGAGGATGTGGCGAATGTATTAGAAAGCATTTTGGTTAAAAATGCATAACCTCATTTTATTAAAGCATAATATATTATGATAACAACATTATTAGTTGTCGTTATCGTTTTGGCTATTGCATTTGATTACATTAACGGTTTTCATGACGCAGCCAATTCTATTGCGACGGTAGTTTCGACCAAAGTGCTCACCCCTTTTATGGCCGTTCTTTGGGCAGCATTATTCAATTTTGCCGCTTATTTTTATTTTACAGATCACAAAGTAGCCAATACAATTGCCAAGACAGTCCTTGAACAATACATCACGCTAGAAGTTATTTTTGCTGGACTCGTAGCCGCGATTTCCTGGAATCTATTTACTTGGTATTATGGCATTCCGTCCAGTTCATCACACACCTTAATTGGAGGATTTGCGGGATCGGGCATGACATATGCGTTAATTCTAGGTGCAAATCCGCTTGAAGCGATCAATATCAGTGCAACATTAAAAATTATCTCCTTCATCGTCCTCGCGCCGGTGATCGGGATGGTGATATCCATCATCATTACATTAATCATTATTAATCTGGCCAAAAAATCACGTCCTTCTATTGCGGAGAAGTGGTTTAAAATCGGTCAGCTTATCTCCTCTGCGGCATTAAGTTTTGCACATGGAGGAAACGATGCACAAAAAGTTATGGGTATTATAGCTACCGCTTTAATTGCCCAGCAAGTGATCCCGAATTTTGAGTCTATGCCAGCTTGGGTACCTTTATCCTGTTATGTGGCTATCGCCGCGGGTACAATGAGCGGCGGATGGAAGATCGTAAAAACGATGGGTACTAAAATCACCAAAGTAACACCGTTGGAAGGCGTAAGTGCCGAAACAGCGGGGGCAATTACGTTGGGGATCACCGAACACTTTGGTATCCCAGCATCTACTACGCATACCATTACCGGTTCGATTATAGGGGTCGGCGTGGTGAAGCGTGTATCAGCGGTACGCTGGGGTGTCACGATAAGTTTGTTGTGGGCCTGGGTGCTTACCATTCCGGTTAGCGCGGTATTAGGTGGGGTCACGTTAGTGATCATTCACTACATTTTATAGTCTTTTACTGTCGTTTTATTACTACAATAAGAATGAATTATTGATTTTCAATGAAAAAGAGTTGAAAAAATTTGTATGATATCATTGTAATCAGTAATTTTAGCCAATATTTTGGTGTTAAGCGCTTTAATACAACAATATGACGCCCGCATTATTTTTGGCATCGTTATTGTTAAGTTATGTTAAATTGAGAACAATTAAAATTTTAATAACCTTTAAACAAAAGAGTATGAACTATTCTACAATTAAAAAAACAGCTGTTGCAGCTTCTCTAGTAGCCGCTTTAGGCTTTGCTGAGACTGCACAAGCTCAAACTCCTACTGTATTTGGCGGTAGATCACAATACAGAACTTGGTCAATCGGTGTACAAGGTGGTATCACTACTCCTAACGTATTAATCGGTGGATCAAACAACTTCGGTCAGAAAGTTGGTCTTTTCCAAAATAAAGTAGCTGAATACTACGGTTTAACTATCCGTAAACAATTCTCTCCTTTATTCGGTTTAGAATTAGAAGGTAACCGTGGTAACATCAAAACATATAACCACGATGTATCTGGTCCTGCTTCAGAGAACTCTTTAGGTGCTCAATCGGCAAAAACAGAAGTTAACTGGGCTGGTAGCTTGAATGGTGTATTCCAATTGGGTACAGTAGACTTCTTAAGAAGAGAAAATGCGGTTAATTTCTATGCTAAAGTAGGTTTAGGTGTGTTAGCGAACAATCCTGTACAATACGCAGACAATGACTTCTCTGGAACTGAGGTTTACAATGAAAAAGGTAACTGGGGTGAAGAAATTTTCGGAGATCGCGAGCCTGTTGGAGACAGAGATTTCAAATTAGCAGCTTATGTACCAGTAGGTGTAGGTGTTAAATTCAAATTATCTGAAGTAGTTGCGTTGAACTTAGGTTACACCATGAACTTCACTGACGATAACCGTTTATACGGACCTGGTCGTTCAGATGTTAAAGGTAAATTCTCCAACGTATACGGTGGTTTAGAATTCACTTTAGGATCACGTGATAAAGAAAACTTAACATTCACAAATCCAGTGGCTACATTATATGATGAATTAAAAGATCCATCATTACGTAATGAAGTTGAAGCATTAAAACAACGTGTTTCTACATTAGAAGGTACTGTTGATCAATTAGGTAAAGATTCTGACGGAGACGGTGTATCTGATAAATTTGACAAATGTCCTAACACGCCTGCAGGTACTGTAGTTGATGGTTCAGGATGTCCTATCAAATTCCCAGAGCCTGTTGTACAAAACAACCTTGGTCAAGGTGCTTACTATGCTCCAATTCAATTCGAATTTGATAGCTCTGTATTAAAAACTGAATCGTATTCAACTTTAGATAAATTAGCTAAAGAATTACGTGACGCGAATTCATCTGTTACATTAGACGGTTACGCTTCTGCAGAAGGTACAGAAGATTACAACTTGAACTTGTCTAAAGACCGCGCTAACGCAGTAAAACAATACTTAGTTAACGCTGGTGTAGCTGCTTCAAGCATCAATGCTAACGGTTACGGTGAAGCTAATCCAGTAGCATCTAATGCAACTGAGGAAGGTCGTGTTCAAAACCGTCGTGTTGACATCAAAAAATAATCTTACTGTTATATAACGTAAGATTGACACAAGAAAGCCGTTACTCAATGAGTAACGGCTTTTTTCATGTTAAACCTTCGCCTTTTATTACATTCCTATGTTAGGATGTGGAAAATAATTTGTAGTAACTTTACAGCGAAAAGTGTATTTTTCACTAAATAGTATAATATGGAAGAGGAATTTGAATTTGGATCTCCGGAAGAACAGAAACAATCTGTGGACCGTTATGAAGAAATGATTCGTAATGATGATCAGTATTTTTTCGATTCTACCGCGTTTGAAGGGATTATTGAATACTATACAGATAAAAATGATCCCATTAAGGCCTTACAGGTTGTCGATTATGCGATCAACCAACATCCTTATGCCACCTCCTTTTTACTTAAGAAAGCCCAGCTTTTAGCAAGTATTCAGCAGTTCGACGCAGCTTTATCATCGCTCGAAAAAGCAGAACTCTTAGAACCTTCAGAAGGAGACATCCATTTGATCAAAGGATCAATTTTAGCTTCTTTAGGAAGCTACAAGGAAGCCGAAGAAGCATTCTTCTACGCACTCTCGCATGCCGAAAACAGAGAGGACGTCTATTATCAACTCGCAGGCCTTTACCAAATACAGGGTGATTACAACAAAGCAATTACTTTTTTGAAAAAGAGCCTGGAGATCAACATGGAAAATCAAGATGCGTTATATGAATTGGCCTTCTGTTATGACATCTTAGACAAACAGGAAGAAAGTATCCTATTCTATTCGCAATATATCGACAATGAACCCTATTCCTATGCCGCATGGTATAATCTTGGAAACGCCTATCATAAGCTAAGCCGGTTTGAAGAAGCCATAGATGCATATGACTATGCAATATTGATCAAAGAAAATTTTGCTTCGGCATACTTTAATAAAGGTAACGCCCTCGTAAATTTAGATAAATATTCAGAAGCAATCCTTGTCTACAAACAGACTTTTGAATACGAGCCCCCTAATGCCGATACCTATTGTGCCATGGGCGAATGCTACGAAAAACTAGAGCAAATGGATACCGCACGCGATTACTATAAAAAGGCGGTAAAATTGGATAACACCATGGCAGATGCCTGGTTCGGAATAGGTGTCACGCTTGATTTTGAAGAACGCTATTTTGAATCGCTGCACTTCTATAAAAAAGCCTTGGAAATAGATGACGAAAATCCAGATTATTGGTTTGCAATAGCCGATGCGCGATACAAATTGGGACAAATCGAGGAATCCGAAATAGCGTATGGCAAAGTTGTAGAGTTAAACCCTACCGATATAGAGGCTTGGCTTGATTTTTCATCCATTTACTTCGAACAGAAGAAATACCAGGAAGCGATCGAAACCATGTCGGAAGCCATAAAATGCAATCCCGAATCAGCGGAGCTATACTATCGGCTGGTGGCCTATCTCTTTGCCAATGGCCAATATAACGATGCCCTTAATTTCCTGGAGTTAGGTTTAGCCATATCGCCCGACAAGCATTATATCCTATTTGATTATCTACCTCAATTACAAGGGAATCAAATAATCGTCGACATCATTAAAAAATATTCATCCGATAAATGAAGAAATTTGGTTTGATTGGATATCCACTTGGACATTCATTTTCTAAAAAATATTACCTCGAAAAATTTGACAAGGAACATATTGAAGGTATTAATTACGATCTATATGCCATAGAAGATATTCAGGAATTCCAAAACCTGTACAGCAATGACGCTGGTTTTTATGGCTTTAATGTAACCATCCCCCATAAACTCACCGTGATGCAGTTTATCAACGAGCTTTCTGCCGAAGCGCAGGAAATCAACGCGGTCAATTGCATTAAAATTCAAAGAGAAGGAGATAACATATACCTAAAAGGCTTTAATACCGACGCGTTTGGTTTTGAAGAATCCCTCAAGCCGTTGCTAACGCCCGCACATAAACAGGCTCTCGTATTGGGTAACGGAGGAGCCGCAAAGGCCATAATATATACGCTTAAAAAATTAAACATTCCATACCTGATCATCAGCCGTACCAAGGAAAATGGCGACATGACTTACGGCGAACTAAAGAAGGTCGATTTAAAAGATTATCAAGTCATTATCAATTGTTCGCCGGTTGGCACCTTCCCCCATGTGGAGGATGCTCCCGATATAAACTACGAACAATTATCAGCAGATCATCTGTTGTACGATCTGATTTATAATCCTGTCGAAACACGTTTCCTACAAAAGGGAAAAGAAAAAGGTGCTTTAATTAAAAATGGATATGACATGCTTATTCTCCAAGCAGAAAAGAACTGGGAGATTTGGAACAATGAAGAATAACATGCGGATAAGTGTTGCATCTCTTTTTGTCGCTCTTGTGTTTATCGGTTGCCAGCAGACAACTTACACCCCAAAGCCCAGAGGCTTTTTTAAGGTTGATTTTCCAGAAAGAGCGTATATAGAAGCGCGTACCGGTTGTCCATTTTACATAGAAATACCCGCTTATTCCATACTTGGTAAAGACCCCTCCCAAAATACACAAGACTGTTGGAAAAACCTGGATTTTCCGCAATTCAATGCACGTCTGCATCTCAGCTATTACCGTATCAGTGCATCTGCACCATTTGATTACCTTACCGAAGATGCGCGTACGTTTGTATTCAAACATACCTCTAAAGCGACCTCCATTGATCAAAAACGCATTCAAGATCCCCATCGTCAGATCTATGGCGTGGAGTATGCAATCCGCGGCAATACGGCTTCCAATTATCAATTTTACATTTCGGACAGTACCACACATTACCTAAGAGGCGCTTTATACTTCAACGAAAAGCCGCATCTAGATTCTATTCAGCCCGTTTTAGATTTTCTGAAAGAAGATATTCGCCACATCATTTCTACTATTAGGTGGAAATAATTCCCTAAATTTATCTAAGTTTGAGGTATGATAAAAATTGAAACTTTCGTCTTTAACCCTTATCAGGAAAACACGTATATACTATATGACGAACAGCAAAACTGCATCATCGTCGACCCCGGTATGCACAATCCTACCGAGGAGCAGAAAATCAAATCTTTTATCGAATCGAATGCACTCTCCCCAATTTTACTATTAAACACCCACTGCCACATAGATCATGTATTGGGTAACAGGTTTGTATTTGATGAGTGGGGGTTAAAGCCTCAATTGCATGAGGGCGAAGTACCCGTATTGGTAGCCGTACAGAATTATGCCCCTCAAATGGGAATCCGGTACGAGGTTTCTCCAATTCCAGACACCTTTTTAACCGAGCATGATACGATACAACTGGGGAAACACGAACTGCGTATTATTTTTGCTCCGGGGCATTCTCCCGCACACTTGTGCTTTTATTCAGCAGCATTCGGATTTTTAATCGGAGGCGATGTCTTATTTAGAAGTAGCATCGGACGCACAGATCTGCCGGGAGGAGACCACGATACACTATTGAGCAGTATTTCGACCAAGATCTATACGCTCCCGAACGATACGATCATCTATCCGGGGCATGGCCCTACCACAACTATCGAAGTTGAAAAAAACACCAATCCATATATTAGGGGATGAGGCAGATAAGAGTTCCTTTACTATTTGCATTTAGGTATCTTTTTTCGAAGAAATCAGTGAATGCCATTAATATTATTTCGCTGATCAGCGTGGTGGGTGTTTTCGTCAGCACCGCGGCATTGGTTATTGTGCTTTCCTTTTACAATGGAATGGAAAGCTTTATACTTTCCATGTACAGCACATTTACGCCCGAGTTACGTATCGAACCCACAAAGGGCAAAGTTTTTTCTACCGATAGTCCCGAGTTTAAAAAAATAGCTGTAGATGCACGCATAAAAAGCTATTGCGAAGTGCTCGAAGACAAGATACTGCTCCAATACGACAATCAGCAGTTTATCGGGCAATTAAAAGGGGTGGATCCTGAAGAATTATCCAAACAAGGGACAGAGAACGTTCTCCATACCGGGAATTATACCCTTCAAACGGACACCACATACCATGCCCTTATTGGTGCACAGGTACAGGCCAACCTCAAAGTGCCCGTATCCGGGATCTATAATACCATTGAATTGTTTTCTCCCCGCAAAGGAACTTCCGTGAGTAGCGTAAATCCGTTGGATGATTTCAATTCACGTAAAATTAGCCTGAGTGGCGTCTTGACCTATCAACCCGAATTCGATAATCTCGTGATTGTGCCGCTGGAATTTGCGCGCGACTTGCTCGGCGAAACGGATAAAATCACAGCGGTGGAGATCTTTTTGACCGATTCCCTACATGCTAAAGCTGTGCAGCGTGAAATCCAACATACTTTGGGGCCAGACTTTAGGGTAAAAAGTAGAGAAGAGCAAAACCCCACATTGTATAAAACCATAAAATCCGAGAAATGGATTGTATTCTTTATCCTTACCTTTATTGGGATCATCGCGATATTCAATATCGTAGGATCATTGACGATGCTCGTGATAGATAAGAAAGACGACATGAAGGTGCTTCAAAGCTTAGGCGCCGAGCAGTCCATGATAGAGCGTATATTCTTTATTGAAGGAATCCTTATCTCCCTCATTGGTGGCGTCGTAGGCATAATAGTCGGGTACGTATTCTGTAAATTACAAGAAACCTACGGATTTATACGCACCGGAGAAATGGATGGTTCACTAATCGATGTGTATCCCGTAGATATTCGTTCGGAAGATTTCGTGCTGGTATTTGTGACGGTAGCTACCTTATCGTTAATTGTAGCTTACTTCTCCTCTAAATTGAGTGTAAGAGAAATTGGCAGTGCTTAATATTTCAATTTTTCGCGGCTCCAGTCACCCCTTTTTATTTGTTGGATCAATTCCCCCCAGGCAAATGGATTCAATAATGGATTATTAAACCGTTGATTGATGTTCTTATTGTTCATTATGCTGTGTCTTTGCAACGAGTTATAACTCTGGATTTCTTCCGCACTTCGAGGTACTATTCTTGCCAAGGCGGCCAAAGCCTCGGGAGTAAGGTTTTTTCGTGCCGCTGCAATGTTGTCGTCTCCCAGATTCAACGCCATAAATTCAGAAAGATATTGTTCATAACTTGCCCAAGGAAAGGGTGTTATAGCCGGCAGCTCAATGACCAAGCTTTGCATATTAATATGAGCCGTATGTTTATCTAGATCGGTCGCTGGAATAACAAACACGACAGGATCATATCCCACGGAGCTAAACCGAATCGTATCACCTACGTGCGCTACAAAAGAAAAGTAACCATCATTGTTAGAGACGAAAATCTGATTTTTAAAGGAGGTATTTGTAATGGACACATATGCTACAGGAAGCTCAGATCCAACGGAGGTAATCAAGCCACTAAATTGTACTATTTTCCGCTCCTGCGCGTGGACTGTTAAAAACAGGCCGAATGTCAAGAAAAGGATTAAGCTATGTCTAAAGTTATTTGGCATCTTAACAAAACTAAAGAAATAAGTTTGTCACCGTTGTTAAAATGTGTTAATCACTACACAACAATTCTATTACAATTCATTCGGTAAAGTAGCGTTAGGATCATTGATATCGGTGATATTGATCGCTTCTACGGCCACTATTTCCGGAACAGCCTTCTTAATCGCCTGTTCAAGCCCCGCTTTAAATGTCATGATACTCATAGAACAACTCGCGCAGGCCCCCAATAATTTCAGCCTCACCACATTGTCTGCTGTTATTTCTTCAATACTAACGTTACCCCCATCCGTTTCGAGATAAGGTCTAATGGTATCTAATGCTTGTTCGACTCGTTCTGTTAAGGTCATTCTTATTCCAATTACTATTATTAAGTGTAAACATACGCATTTTTATTTTCATACTCAATGTTGAATCAATTTATTGGCAATACCATGACATGCAAAATAATCCCGCTGCCCTGTTCGGAACCAATGCATATTCACCTAACAATTAGGTCGGCCTAAAACATATAGCCCAATTGGTTAAACTTTGTTAAACTCCTTCGAGACGGCAATAGTAATCCATTAAAATCAAGTAAATTGCGCTTCAAAAATTAATTGAATATTAGTGTTAATTGACGTATCTTTGTAAAATGTTTTTAAATAAGCGAATAGGAGTATTAACTGTCTTTCTGGTCACCATTTTCTTTTTTACTGGCTGTAAAAGTAAATTTGAAAAATTACGCAATAGTAATAATATTGCGATGAAGTACCAAGAAGCCGTTAAATTATATGAAAAAGGGAAGTATTCGAAGGCTTTGATTCTATTTGATGATTTGATCCAAAAATACCGTGGCCGTTCCGAAGCGGAAGATTTGTATTATTTCATGGCTTATACCAACTACAGACTGAGAGATTACACGTCTGCGCGCTTTCACTTTAAGCGATTTGCAGAAACCTATCCAGGCAGTGCAAGAGCAGAAGAATGTCTATTCATGTCTGCATATTGTTACTATGTAGAATCTCCCCGGTCAAATTTAGACCAAGAGAATACAAGAAAAGCGATCGACGAATTGCAGCTCTTCATATTTAGATATCCGGAAGCCGAAAAAGCAAAAGAAGCGGGTGATTTAATTCAGGATCTACGGGATAAACTGGAGAAAAAAGCCTTCGATAATGCCAAGCTATATTTCAATATGGGTTTAGCAGATGACTACCGCGCAGCAGTAATTGCATTAGAGAATGTCTTAAAAGAATATCCAGATACCAAATACGCGGAGGAAATTGAATATTTAATGGTGAAATCGCAATACCTGTTTGCGGACAACAGTTATGTTAATCGTCAGGAAAAACGGTTTAACGAGGCAATAGACTACTACAATCTATTCATAAACAATTATCCGGAGAGCAAACACAGATCCGAATTGGACGGCTTAAAAGCAAGCGCTGACAAAAAGATTTTAATTGCCATTCGCCGATTGGACGAAATAAATAAACAAATTGAAGAGCGGGAAAAAGAACTTGGAATCACACCTTTACAAGAACTTTCAGAAGCAAACAGTACCACTAATTAGTAAGAATTTTCATAATATATTAACAATATGAGTCAATTAAAGAATAACGCTGTTCCTAATTCCACTGTCACACGGGATTTAAGAGAGTTTGATAAAACGACTGATAACCTCTATGAGTCTATCGTTGTAATCAGTAAAAGAGCAAATCAAATTGGGGTAGAGGTTAAAGAAGAATTAACATCGAAGTTAGCTGAATTTGCAAGTAGCAATGACAACTTAGAGGAGGTATTTGAAAATCGCGAGCAAATTGAAATATCAAAACATTACGAGCGTTTACCAAAACCTTCTTTAGTCGCTATCGATGAGTTTTTGAACGACAAAGTGTATTTCAGAAACCCCGCTACAGAACAAGAATAAGCTAAGGGCACCATGTCTTTGAAAGACAAAAATATTTTGCTGGGTGTATGCGGCAGTATTGCCGCATACAAAATAGCTTCCCTAATACGACTCCTTGTAAAAGCCGAAGCGCGTATCCAGGTAGTAATGACTCCTGATGCCACGCAATTTATTACACCCCTAACACTTTCTACCCTCTCCAATAATCCCGTTTTAGTAGATTATTTTAACCCCAAAACAGGTGAATGGAATAATCACGTTCATTTGGGTCTACAATCCGATTTAATTATCATAGCACCCGCCTCGGCCAATACCATCGGAAAGCTGGCCAATGGACTCTGCGACAATTTATTGACGGCAATCTATCTCTCGGCCAAATGTCCGGTATATTTAGCCCCCGCAATGGATCTAGATATGTGGAAACACGCTTCTACGCAACGTAATATTGCTCTTCTCGAATCCTATGGAAATGTCGTTATCCCTCCGGGAAATGGAGAATTAGCCAGTGGATTAGTTGGAGAAGGCCGTCTCGCCGAACCCGAAGAAATACTGTCTTTTTTATTGGAAGATACCGCGACAGCGCTTCCGTTAAAAGGCAAACGAGCCCTTGTAACAGCCGGCCCTACTCACGAAGCTATCGATCCCGTCCGATTTATCGGTAATCATTCCAGCGGTAAAATGGGTTACGCGATCGCTACCACCTTGGAGCGCCTAGGTGCTCATGTTATCTTGGTGAGCGGTCCTACAAACCTGCTCCCCCCTCATAACGTAACGAAGTTAGCCGTGCAATCCGCAGCAGAGATGTTTGCTGCCTGTAAAGCTGAATTTGAACATGCTGATATCATTGTAATGAGTGCCGCAGTAGCAGATTACACTCCGACAGAAGTAGCCGATCAAAAAATTAAAAAAAAGGCAGAAGACTTTAGCATAGCGTTGAAAAAAACGACGGACATACTTGCTACATTGGGTAGAGAAAAGAGAACCGATCAAACGTTGGTTGGATTTGCACTCGAAACGAACAACGAACTCGAACATGCAATTGATAAATTACAGCGCAAGAATCTAGATCTGATCGTATTAAACTCCATGCAAGATAAAGGCGCTGGCTTTGCCACAGACACCAATAAAATTACCATTATCAATCGTGCTGGAGACATTGAAAGCTACGATCTAAAATCAAAAGAAGACGTTGCAAAAGATATTTGTGCGCGTATTATCGAGCACCAGAATGCCGTATAAATTAAGGCGACGCCCGAATCGTCTCCTTTACATCGATGCCACTATCCAGTGAAGTAAAAAACCAAAAGCAAAAAAAAATTTCTAAGTTTGTCTATGAAGAATTTCAAGCAATATTTTGTTATTCCGTCGAGTCCTGCGGAGATCTACCTTGCGCTTACCACCGAAATTACCATTCGTCTCTGGACGGGGGATACTGTAGAAATAGATCCTCAGGTTGGGGGAGAATTTTCCTTATGGGATGGCGCTATCACGGGGCGCTTCCTCGAATTAGAACCCGGTAAAAAGATCGTGCAGCAATGGTATTTCGGCGAGCAGGAAGAGCCTTCTATCGTAACCATAAAACTCCATGAACATAAGAAAGGCACCTCCTTCGAAGTAAACCATATTAACATTCCCGATGATGCGTATGACGAAATTGCAGCAGGCTGGGAGTCGGAATATGTAGAAAGTTTAATTGATTTTTATACGGAGGAGTAATAGCAGAAAAAGGGAGCTAATATCTTCCTCTTTCTGCTATTATTTTTTTACTCTTTATACCCCTCAAAGCTAATTTCTCCTAAGCTCATAAACTGTGCGTTAAATCCATTTTTAAAAGAAACCCTCACATATTTTGTTTGCAGAGCTGTGGCCAAGTCAAAGCTAACCACCGCCCTTGCTACATTTGAGGTATTCGTAAAAGATTGATGCGTCGTAAATGTCTTCCCATCCGAGCTTGTCTGCAAATCAAACTCTTTAGGTGCCCCGCTACCGTTGTTATGGCGTATATTCAAAATTAACTTGGTTAGCAGCAACTCCTGATTAAACGTAATAGTCGCTTCATGGGGCCAAGGTGGGATTGCTCCAGACCAAGGTGTATGCCAGAAAGTCTCTGTATTTCCGTCAATCAATGCAGGTCCACCACCGCCGTCCCCCTCATGGTTGGCACTCACAACAACTGACCATCCTGTTTTAGAAGCAGCAGTATTAAAAGTCGTCAAGGAAGGATTGTAGACATAATTAAGCGTGTTTAAAAGTATTCTTCCATAAACATCCTCGTATTCCACCTCAATATTTTTGGTAGAACTGCCCACTACTGCGGGAAAAGTGACCAAAGTGTTTCCAACAACCTCTTCAATAGCGGTTCCGCTAGCGGTAGGATAAGTCACTTTAATTTTCTTTACTCCAATATTTGAATTGGTGAGTGCATTCAAAGTTACAATACCCAAAAAAGGAGTGACTGTTGTACCTTCAAGTTGGTAACTATAAACGTACTGTAGTTGTTTCGACACTTTACGGCCTACGTTATCTTCCAGCTCTATATTGACGCTATTTGTTCCGTCCTTTGCTTCAAATAATCCAGAAATATTTTCTTCTGCACTCTGCAAAAGCAAATCAGCAGTTCCCCCCAATATTTTTGGATAGGTAACCGTCACTGTAATATCAGCTAGATTGGGGTTATATAGATTTATACGCATTTGTCCTTCATACAGAAACGGGCTTTCTGCATTTGCAATTACTTCTTCGATAATATACCCTTTATTACTTACACTCGTCTTTGCCATTTTAGATACTACGGCATTTGATGCGTAGGATATTAAGACAAAATCATGATTACCCTGCTCCTTGGTTACAAAGACCCCGTCCTCGGTAAAATCGGTAAACTCTACGGATTTCTCCACGTCTTGATCTTTAAATGATATGACGACTTTCACCGTCTTATCGCTCATTTCAGGCCATTTGACTACATATTTATAATCGTATCCTCCTACCAACGTTACATCAGTAGGTTTAGCTATCACATCAATATTTCCCTGCTCTTCGCCTTGCTCCACGACAGGCAGCAGCAGATCCTGTTTCGTGCATCCCATCCATAGGAATGAACAAATTAGAAACAAACCTATATTATTTAATCTTTTCATGATTATTGTTCAAAAAACTCACCTAAGAAATTATTTAAAAACTCAGTTCCTGGCATTTTCCAGTCATCATTTATCTCCAATTGTAGCCAGTAGAAAATCTCTGTAAATAAATCTATATTTTGAAGATAGACCGCATCATCCGACGCCGTACATATACTATAGTTTTTAATAAAAATAATACTCGGATTTCCTGATAACGCTAAATTAGGATAACTACTATTATCCACCTCGTTTATCCAATTATTACCACCAAAATTTGAGTAATGTGCTAATAAATTACTATATAGTTCATTCTCTTCGCCAACTCTACTTAAACATGCAATTTGTCTAACTTCTGATTCAGTTAACGATTTATTCCAGACACGCAAATCAGAAATTAAATAATTAGGTATTGCAAAGAAATTAGATATGTTTGTAAAACCAATTGTAAGAGGCTCTTGATTTTCAAACGCGACCAAACCCATCGCTATTGTTTGAGAGGCAGCTTTGACACCGTCAACGTATACATCAACCATAGTAGACGAGTTACTTAATTCTTTATAAGAAAGAGCATAATGATGCCACTCACCATCCGTACCTCTGGGAAAAGGAACTGAAATAGACGTAGCTCCATTACTAAAATTATACATAAAATCAGTACCATAGCCCCCACTGTAAAGATTCCACCCTTTTGTGCTACTACGTTCATCCGCATCTTTGCCAAGAATCATGTTATACGTGAAGTTGTACTGCATATTCCAGAACCCTTCCGGTTCTAATTTTATTTTATAATCATAGGTTATTGATTTTGAAGACAACGTCGATGCATTAAAAACGTCACTTCCCGTCCCTGCTGGGGACTGCGCTCGTACTCCCATTTTTTCAATCCTTCGAGGTCTGTCGGTCGAGCTATAGTAATTGTATGTTCCTGGCAAATAGCCATTGGCATGAAAGTAAGTCATTGACTCTGCTTTTAATTCCAGCGGCTTAAAACCCTTGTTATAATACAGACTAAATGTGTTGATTTCGTTATCACTGACTCCTCCGATGCTCCCCTCTGTACTTCCACCATGTGGCGAAGTGATTACAATAAGCCAACTTTCCTTTTCAAAATTATCGCCCGCCTCAATTGCAGCTACTATGCTACCAATATAGGCATCAATCTGATCTAGGGCCGCTTTATATTTTACATTTTGCACCACAAAACCACCATCCTTACCCGCATCCAGCAATCCATTAAATTGTACGATAGATAGATCCGGCTTTTGGTCCGTTAATAGTGCTATTGCTTTTTGCTCCACACCCTTATCCGATGACTCCACGTTATTAAAATCCGCATCGGCCAATAACATATTGCTCATAGTTAGGTTTTGCACCACTGTCGCCGTTTTAAGTCGCTTGTTTGTCCCCTCAATACGATTTATTAGCGATGGCGTAAACTCCAATGGTGCATGATCATCTTCCAAATCAATTGAAGGCATATAAGACTCCTGTATGATTTTATGTTGAGAGGAAGGATAACCCGTAAGGAGAGATGCCCAACTTGCCGGACTGTCCGTATTTTGATCCGCTTTCGCCTCATAAGAATATTTACTATGCTCCATCAATTTTCCGATTGTGGTAGGCTTATATTCTTTAATCTGTGATCCGACCAGCCCATCCACAGCAATCACTAACACTTTCCGCTTCATTGCTGTATCTACTTCAGCCGTATATTCTTCGAATTGTGGTTCCGGATTCGCAAACTTCGTACAGGAAGAAGCCAGAGCAAGTCCAGTAACAGTTAACAAGAAGAACGTTCTATTAAGTTTGATCATATATTTCATACAAAAGTCCTTTAATTCGATTCATAAAAAGCACCCGCCTCTGCAATAGCCGTATGGGCCTCTCCTCCCCAATTATTTTCCGTGAATGCGAATCGTATATAGCGAATTTCCTCCACAGCATCGAACTTCATCTCCGCCCTATTTTTACGACCGCCGGCATCAGTATTCGCTGTAGAGATTATTAATTCCCCACGATCTATCCATGGAGCATTCTCAGAAATTTTTGTAAATATTCGTGTTGCCCTTCTGAACGTATTATTTTGTCTGTTTTGGTAATAAACGCCACGTATTGCTTGCGGACTTTTCATGTCCAAATCAAGAAATGTGGGACTCGCCACAGAAGCCGTCGTATTTGGGGTACAAGTACCATAACAAGTATGCCAATAGGTATCCAGTTTTCCATCACTCAAGCTCGGGAAGCCTCCGCCCTCCGCTGCACTTGCCATATTCGAGCTCCAGACGAAATCTGATCCAATAATATCATATTTAGGGTCCAGTTCATCATTTCCGCCAGTGTTTGTCAACGGATTATACGTCCATATTTTAGTAGTCATACCAGGATAGGTATTACGCATATCCCGTTTTGCCGCGCTGCTCACCCGGATACCCCACGCATCCATAAAGCGCGCATAATCATTCCCTGTAAATTCACAGAGCGTCCTATAAAAAAAGTCCATTTTTGCTTCATTTAATGAGAATACGTAGCCCGAGTTTCTGGCCTTCGTATAAATGAAAGTCCAAAAATCCCACCCTGATTCGCCATTCTTACCCTGCACTTTATTGAATATTTGTAAAAACGGCGTCAATCTTAGAAATGGTTCTTCTCCTGTATTAAAGTCCTTCGCAGCATTCTTGGCAGCAAATTCCAATCCTCTTGGAATATCCCTGCTCACGGCACCATGTGCCGCAATCCCTGGATTGCCTAAGCGGTGTGCTCCACGAAATACAAACAAGTTATTTGTAGTTTCGCCCAGCGCAGACCAGCTCCACGTCGATCCCATCTGATAGTTGTGACCTATTTCGTGATAGGTTCCCCATGCCCCATCGATCGTTCCACTAAAAATATAATCGGCATTGGAGAACTGCATAAACCAATGCTTATCTTGCGTGGCCATCCAAGGCTGTCCTGCGTGCGCATAAGCTGGCTTTCGCAATTGAATATCAAGCACACCGCGTTCTGGTAATTCAGGCCACGCATTTTTTGGATCTGGATTTCCTTTAGTTAGCCCCATCCAAGCGTAATAATCCTTCTCATAAATATCATTCCACGCTATCAGGGTCTCTGCAACTTTAAGTTCGTTTCTATATTGAAGGACCATTGAACGCGGAACTGTAAAAATAGCGCGTCCTGAGCGAAGTTCAAGCCAAGGTACATCGTTATTCGCAACATCCTGTAACCACTGCTCTTGATTACTCTTACCCAAAATAAAATCCGATGTACGTGCAACATTGCTGAATTTCAAGCCCACGGGTTGGCTGATCGCAATAGCCGCATGAATCCAAATAATACCACCATACGGATTACGCACATAGTTGGTACCGGGAAATAATTCTTTCACTGTGTAAATAACGGGATCTCTACGCAATGGCTCTTCCCCTGTTAAATTCACGGTGTGTGCACCCACTTGGACTGTCAAGCCCGTCACCCCTGTTGGTACCACAATTTTTACATTCTCACCTGCCGGGGCATATAGGCCAGTACTAAAGATCGGTCTTGGCGTCACCGAAATTTTCAAATCCGAATTCTTGATATATCGAAAATCCAAATCCAAGGAGACGAGTGTATCCTGTATGCGTTTAGCACTTGCCCCGACCAAGCCAGGATAAATACGGGCCCGATCTAGCATAGATTTATCTACATAATTTAAACTGGTATCATTGGGATTTTCACCATCGGTATCGCCCGATTGGAATCCATTTTCGAAATCATAGCCATACTTACCACACGATACAAATATCAAGAGTAAAATAACTGCGATTATGCTTTTCTTAATTATGTTCATAATATAAATTATATAATAATTAGTATTCAAAAACTTTATATGGAGGAGTCCATGCCTGCCCTTTCAGTTGCCATTTTTCCTGTGGTAAGACTCCAAACCATTGATAAATAAATAGAGGGATATCAATTAAATTCGGAACCAACTTAAATGTAGACTCATTGATGTCTGGTATAATAAATGGAACCGATTCGTCAAATGTCGACCAACTACTTTTGTTGATTATAGTCATATTTCCAGCTTTGCCAGATACATCAGTCAATACAGCCTTCCCATTATCATTATACATTGGCCAATAACCCTGTAAATTATTATAATATGGGGAATTGTCCGGCTTAACCATAGCCAATCCACTATATTTTCTTACATCGTCATCACTGAAGGCGATATTATAAAACTGAAAATTACACACTGTAAAATCTCCCGTATTATATTCAGAACCGGGATGTCTTCCGAAAATAAGTGGAAACGTATTTGTCAAGTTGCTCGTCCCAGCATTCGTTTCATCTGAAAGTTCGCCATCTGTATATATTTTCGATCGATTATTAGTACGATCAATTATAGCCGTCACGACATGCCATTTACCATCATTAATCAATTTAGAGACGAGTTTCTTACCTGATCCATTGTGACCCAATTCTGCTTTTCCGCCCGCCATTAAAACCTGCCAGCCGGGAACAGCTCCATCATCAAATTTTGGTCGCTTCATAAAAATAGCCGGATAATTATTTACCTCATCAATCACATTTTGCTTAAAAAAGAACGTGATGGTCGCACTTTCATTTCCGGCAATATTCAATTTCGACGCATCATCCAATCTGGCGGCCATCGCCTGAACACCATCAGTACTATACAGCAAACGCATGCCCGCTCCACTGAAAGGAATGGTCTTCGTACTAGGTTTTGCAATATATTTGCGGCCGAATTTTGGAGAATAAAAATATGTAAACGTATTTTGGATCGACTTACCGAAAACGGTATTATCTGTGTTTGATTGATCTGCGGTAATTTCACCTCCTATGCTCGAGGTCAAAATCACCACCCAGTTTTCATTCGCATAATTAGTTCTGGATTTTAGGGCATTGATTAATTCCCCTAACTGCACATCCAATTGCGTAATTGCTTCAACATATTTTATATCATTAGTTTCATAAGAGTTAGCTTCACCTATTACATAGGGGTTGCTCAAATGACTTATCACTAAACTCGATTCTGTCGTAGCCATAGCATTTTTTGCTTTGTTCACGACCTCAGTATCACTGGCTACCACTTCTTTCTTATCAACATCCTTTAATAACGTAGAACTAACTACAGCTGAAGTCGTATAAGCTTCGCTCGTGAAGTCAACATCATTCGCTTTAAGTCTTGTTACAAAAGTAGGAGCCGCTTTCAAATCAATACTACTCAAGTCACTACTCACTTTGTGTACATCTGGATGAACGCCCGTGAAAAGATTAGCCAAGCCAATCGGTTGGGTGAAATTTTCGGTAGCATAATCTGCTAAGGAACTATTTGTATACAATGCGTTCCGGGCGATAACTCTTAAATTCTCCGGCTCCAGATCTGTTAAAACTTCACCACGTAAACCATCAACAACTACTAGCAAAACTTTATTTTTGGAGATGCTAACGTCGGTGGATCCGTAATCTTCCTTCAATAGATTTGGGAAATCCTTATTACAGGACGACAAGACCAAGATCGAAAAAGTCATCAGAAATCCGACTTTAACATTTATAAATATGTTTCTCATATTCAACACCTTAAAATGAGTTAATTTTTAATTTCAATACGTACTATATTTCCTACATTAATTCCATCTACTGAAAATATAGTCCCTCCTATTAACAATGCTGGATATCCCTCGCTTGATGTGGCCTCTACGACAGTATATATAGATCCAGAAAAGGACCCCATATTATTGTATTCCTGTTTGGCCGAACCATCCATCTCTAGGATCAAGAGATTAGAACGCGTTACTCCGTCATACTTTTCAAATCCCCCTGTTACCAATATTTTTCCATTATTCATTACATAAGCATAAGTTGGAATACGACTATCTGTGTCCTTCATTACAAATTGCTCATCCACACTGCCGTCTTCGTTTAGAATGACAACACCATTTGCCGCCTTTCCATTGTACGACGTAAAGCGACCAGCTAAAGCTATCTTTTTAAGGACCCGATTATACGTTATAGACAATATCAAGTCATTTGCTCCAGCACCGGTAAAAGATTTATCTCGGGTACCATCCGGGTTTATGGCAAATATTCTATTTGCAGATTCGCTATTAAACGTGGTAAAATTACCCACCGCCAAGATCTTTCCATCAGCTAACTGAATAGATCCCCCTATCGTACCATTTACCCCCGTATTGCCCCACATAAAAGTTGAGTCAATGGCTCCGTCGTTTTTCAGCCTTACAACATTCCTCACCCTAGTATTAAAATAAGACTTTTGCTGTTTGGACGAAAACATGTAATCCGTACGTAAATGGTTGGTAAAATTACCAATGACAATCATACTACTATTAGGCAACGGGTAAATACCGGTGATGCTACTAAAATTAACGCCTCCTCCTGAAACCACAGAAGACGTTAAATAACCATTAAAAGCAGGTACCGTATCTAAATTATTCTCTGGTTTATCAGGATCCGGATTGATTACCTCAACCATCATCGTATCCAATGTACCAGTAGATTCCAAACGGGTAATGGCAGATACCAATCTTCCGTTAAAAGAACTTAATCCTCCCGCAATCATAAATTTACCATCCGGTAATTTAGCGATAGAGCTGATTCCACCCATTCCGCCTTTTTTAAAACCTCCTTCTACACTTTTACCTAATGATGTAATACTATGTATGTTATTTCTAAATATGGTACTACTGGCTTCATCTTCATAATTTGTAAAATAGCCTCCAATCCAATAGTTTGCACCATTTTCAAAAATTGTATTCACGGTGCCGTTAAAACCATTAGCAATAGCCAAATCAGTGTCTACTTTCACCTTTCCTTCAATAGGGATGCGCGGGCCGTAAAACACCTGATTACCAATTAGCACTTTCAACCTGCCCGAGCTCACCAGTTGTGGTACACGCAAATCCAATGTAGAATCTGTATACGAAACCATCTCTGTCTCTTGTTCATTTATATAAGCTTTTAAAGCACCTGTTTGCGATTTCAATCCATTAATAGAAACCTGGAACACTTCTCCCGGTCGTACCGCATCCAACTTACGATTCAAATTTTGAAACTTAACACCCAAAGGCGCTTCACCTCCATCGTACGGATTGACACCTATTTCTGGATCCTTGCAGGAATAAACGCCTAATGCCACCACAAGGGCTACTAAGCTCATAAATGTCTTATTTATATATTTTTTCATCTTTTTACGTATTCATATACCCGTGAATATTTTACATCAAACTGAAAGCCCTATTCGCAAAACTTATACTTGAGAAACCAAACCAGTGCTTCTTGATATTCAAAACATGTAAGTTCCCGTTTCGGGTACGAATATCAGATGTTGCGATAGGCGTATGAATTATTCCAAAATCAAAGCTAGATAGGTATAGTTGTCTATATCCAGCGTATTTCACGCGCTGCTCCACACCCTCATTATTCTTAGAGACTACATCATTATACAACACGCCAATGTTCATATTCTGTCCACCCACTGCAATAAATCCTTGCCCAGGAAAAGACTCCATCTTTAACGTATCCAATTGTGGATAATCTTTTAATGACCTTCGCTCCTCGAATACATACATAGATAAGTACTCTCTCCATACAATTGGGTTTACCTGAGCCAAATCGATCACAGTGTCCCTACCCTGAATAAATAACACCTGATTTAGCAGACGAACAGATTTTTCTATCGTCACATCAGGTGGGGCAAAAAAAGTAATATTATCATTATTCAAAACAGCGTCCATATCCGCGAGTTTTACTACCTTCCGTAAGGAGTCAAACAACTCTGGTCTTGAGTCTAGGTATTGTAAAATCGTGCCGTCGTAGTTATTTGGATAAGTTCCAGAGTCTATATATCCACTTTTTTCACAAGAAGAAAACACCACGAGCATGGAAAAGGCTCCTATTATATATTTTATTAAATTCATATTTTTCATTTCATATACTATTTATGCTGTTAATTCCAATAAGGATTAAGTGTCATACTAGGGTTATTTACCAATGCCTTACGATCAATCGGCCAAGTCCATGCGCCCCTATAAAACGCATCAATTGGAATCGGAACACAAAACTCCGAGTTCAAAACCCGTTTGGTTCTTACGAGGTCGTAATAGAAATGACCTTCTCCGAGTAGTTCTCTCACACGCTCCCACCATATAAAGTCCTTCAATTCCTGACCTGCTTCTCCCGCCAATGGAGCTGCATTTGCCCTACTGCGAATTAAATTGATTAAATTCGTTGCTTCTGTCTCATTCGCTGCACCACCTATCTCCGCTAAAGCCTCTGCACGCAATAAGATGACATCTGCATAGCGAAATACAATCATATTATCGTCCGGGTTGAAATCCTCTCCCTCTTCACGAAAGATATTCACGTTCTTCAATACCACAAACTGTCCATCTTGCGCATATAAATTATCTTCCTCAAACCACGTAGACTTACGTTCATCCGCTAGATCTCTCGGGTACATCTCTTCCATAAAATCCAAGTCATAGTGGATGTAGGAATTCTTAATTGTTTCGAACTTGTAAGGTGCACGGAGTACGTTATCGGCATACATTGCGGAGAGGTGGAATGTTTCCCCATAATTGTAATTTTGCGTAATCTCAAACAATCCTTCTTTCGTCCTTCCTTTGAAAATTTCTTTAGTTTGTTTAAGAGGCATTAACCCGTAGGATCCCTCATTCTCATCAATAACCTCCCTACCCAAGGATACGGTCCGCTCATAGAATGTAGTCTTATTAGCGTCCGAAAATCCAGCAAGCCACATATTGATATGCATCATCAATGCAATCGCTCCACCTCGCATTGCGCGGTTTCCGACCTCGGTCGGATCCTCTTGCGTCCAGGGTAGATCCTTATAATACATCGTCATATCTGCATCAATTGCTTGCAATACGTCCAACATCGGCGTACGACCAATCGATTTATCATGATATGCTTCAGTATAGTAAGGTACGTTACCAAACAAACGAACCAAGAAGAAATAACTCAGGTTTCGCATAAATACCGCTTCTGCTATATATTGGTTCTTCTTACTTTCGGATAAGATGCCGTCCTCCATATTATCAATCTCATAAACTGCAATATTCGCCTTGGCAATCACACGGTAAAAATGGCTCCAATCTCTGATCTGATGAAATCCAAAAAAATCTTGATTTGGTTCATAATTTCTAGCAGGATCGGTGTACTGGTCAAAAATTCCATTCAAATTATTATCTCGAACAAAACTTAACCAATTCATAAACGCCCCAGTTGCATTAGACCCACTGTTTCTATTTAACGGCGCACAACGTAAATCTCCAGTACCAGGGAAGAAGGCTTGTTGCATGGTAGCCGTACGAAATCCCGAATACAAGCCTCCAACAAACATTTTTACATCTTCCTCCGTCTGCCAATAGTTGTTGCCCGACAAATTATCAATAGGGGTAACTTTAAGCCATTCCTTACCACAAGAAGACACTCCCATGGCGAATAGCATTGCTATATATAAATAGTATCTTTTCATCATCTTAAAATTGAACATCAACACCAAATGTAAATTCTCTTGCGCGCGGATAACCCGCCGAACTATCGTAGCCCAAATCAGAAACCAGTTCTGGATCTGGCCCCGAATATCTAGACCAAGTATAAATATTATTTGCATTTACATACAGTCGTAGTCCCGTTATTCCGAAACGCCTTTTAACATAATCTCTATCCACATTATATGATAGCGTTGTTGAACCCAATTTTACGTAAGATCCATCTTCCTGAAATAATGTAGAATTGTATCGATATGGATTAATAAATCCTGCCCTTCTAAAATCAAACGGATTCGGATAAAAAGCATCCGCATTCGCATAGGTCCAATAGTCAAAATTATCCAACGGTACCAAAGCGCTCGGGTTTGCTGCATCTGGATTTTTCGTGGGGTAATAGTAACCTCTAAACATATCTGCAGCAGCATTATTAATAATATCCCTCTTTATGCTGAAAACTATGTTAGGTTGTAAGCTCCAAGCCTTGTATTGTATTGTTGCTCCAAATCCACCTGTAATTCGCGGACGTGAGTTACCTGCAACAACCAGGTCCCGTTGATCCAGAATATAATCTCCATTCAAATCCGTAAAATAGGGGTCACCTGCCCGGAAAAAATATTCTTGCCCCGTGCTATTTGTAGCCCGGTATCGCAAGCCGGTGGATGGATTCACTGGTACATCATCATCAGATTGGAAAACGCCTCTATAATGATACAACACATTTGAAAATGTATTTCTACCAAGACGTTGTAATATAGTCACATAGTCCATTGTGGGATGCTGCTCTAGAATTTGACGAACATTATTTGGCAATTGGGATTGAATATCCTTATTGTAAGCCATATTTCCGTAGAAGGTTAATCGCCAATCTTCATTCTTAGTATTGGGGCGGTAGAATAATGATAACTCATGTCCTCTGTTGACAATCGCCTTATCATTTGCTACCACTTTCGTAAATGCGTTAATATTTGCCAAATCAATATCAGCCAACTCATTCGTGTTTTCTTTATAGTAGTGTTCATATGTCATGGTAAACATATTGTTGAAGAAACCCAAATCTACAGCGAAGTTCCATTGTGTTGTCGTGATAGGTGTCAAATTAATATTTGGGATCTGACCCAAATCAATCGATACAGTTGGCTCGTTATTGTACGTATTATCATCCATTGTATACTTACCGTATACATCAAAAATACTACCTGTTGGGAATATATTTCTACCCCAGGTAACGCGGAAGCTACCCTCGCTCAACCAATCTTGATCTTGCAGAAGTTCTTCGCGCGAAAAGTTCCAACGCACACCAGCTGTAGGATTATGCGACCAAGGGCTCTTACCCCCCGAAGTTGATGTTCCGTCCAAACGGTATGATAAATCCACAATGTACTTGGAATCATATTGGTAACTCATTTGTCCCGCATATCCTACCGTCCTTCTATCGTATAGGTTATTTAGAATACCACCTCGTGTATTACGCGTATTGTAACCTAATCCGACTTGAATTTGATCAGATCCAGTACCATTTAAATCCATGGCTTGCGCTCTATAACTCGTCGTTGTAGCTTCCATAAAAGCAAATGCGTTAAACACGTGCTTTTCATTGTCAAACAACGTCGTATTATATTGGAGCATGTTTCGATTGTACAAATCCTTTGTACTGCTCTCGAACATGTAGATGTTAGATTCTCCTGAGTTCAAAATTTCTGGCGTGAAACGATCTTGATTCGACAAGTCATATTGATATTTTAAGGTCGTACTCGCTCTCAAGCCTTTCATGAATTCGTATTCCAATTGCACCTGCGTAATCATATTCCCTGTCTTATTATCATTGACAATAGAGGTTGCTCCAAGCGCATCATAACTACCCGAAAAAATAGATGGGGAAGGCAATAACGAAGATGTATTTACGGAGTTCGCTACTCCAGACTGTTCAAAAGCATTTCCCGAACCCGTGCTATTACGTGCCATATTAGCCGTTAGATATCCACTGATTAAGAATGCATCACTCGGTCTATATTGCATATTGGTCTGCACCGAATACCTTGTAAACCCCGTGTTTCGAATAATACCATTTTGCTTAAAGTATCCAGGAGCAACTTTATAATTGAACTTTTGATTACCTCCCGAAAAATTCAAACTCTGTTGCATATTAAATTGATTGCCATAGAAATGAGACTGCCAATCGGTAGAATTATTATAATATGCGTTCAAAGAATCCGCCAGCCAAGGTGTATCATTAATAAGTTCCAACCCTGATCGATATGTGGAATCGTATTGTAAGATTTGATTAACCCGAATCCTACTCTCCTCCATTCCTCCGATGATAGGCCTTAACTTTGGAACGGTAGACATAAAATATTTGGATTGATAACTGATAATTGGCACGTTTGAATTACCACGTTTTGTTGTAACCAAGATAACACCATACGCACCCCTCGAACCATATAAGGCAGTTGCCTGTGCATCCTTTAGGATAACAATCGTTTCAATTTCCTCCACTGGAATCATTGATATAGGACTAATACCCGGACCCTGTGTCTGAAATCCATACTCAAAATTACTCCCCTCTTCTATCGGCACACCATCTATAACAAATAACGGAGATGTCGGAGACAAAAATGCACCATTTCCCGACATTGATACATTGGAGGAATTCAAACCGCGAATTGACATCGAACCGCGCATACCTGGAGTACCATTATTCAATTGCACATTCATCCCCGGTACACGTCCCTGAAGCAGGTCAGTGAAGTTAGCTGCGGGTGCATCCTTGATATCTTTGGCGCTAATGACAACAGCCGATCCTGTTAGTGTTTCTTTTTTCTTTGCTACGTAATTCACGGTTACCGTCTCGATTTCCTCATCAGAAGAAAGCAATACGACAGAATAGCTCTTGGTATTGGCATCAAATTTAACGGTATTAGCTTTATAACCTACAGCTGTAAATATCAAACTTTTGGTTGAGGCCGGTACGTTAATTGTGAATATTCCATTTGCATCAGACAAACCGACGGCTTTATTACCTGGTAAAACTTTGATCGATGCGCCAATGATTCCGGCACCATCATTATCAGATACCTTTCCGCTAATAGCCAGCTCTTGAGCGAAGGCCTGAGTGACTAGCAAACTAAATAAAATAATTAAACTATATAAACTTCTCATAATTATTATTCGTTTTCAAACTTTGGCGTTTCTCCGTAAAACCTAAATTGTATCTCCCAATGCCCTTCCTCGTAAATGGCAAAATCAAAGCCTAAGTTAGCTTGTGTCAAATACCCTCCTCTACCTATCCGATTATACGCAAGGTTAATTGCGGCCATCGATCCCGTCGCATCGGTATATTTAGAGGGATAGGCAACCAGTGGCATAGGATATAGTACATCATAAATAACTTTGCCGTTTTCAAATCGATGATTAAACCCATGTATCAATTGCTCCCATTTTGTTTCTTTAAACATTTGGATATCGATCGTTTGATTCAAAGAATCGAGTACACTCACCGTGAGTGAACTTCCCGGCCTAGTATTTTCTACATCTTTATTAATATACACACGAACGTCGTATATAAAATTTCCTGTGCGGGTACCATAAATATTTTCTAATCTATTAGGCCACAGGTAAGCGTTAGCAGCAAGTCCAGTAGATGCATTATATTGAGAGGGCTCATACGCCCTTGGCTTCAGGAGAGACAACTTCAGTCCTCGTTGAATCTTTCTACCCCCCGTATTACCTATTGCGACATCCATGGTATAGCCATCATAAGGTACTGTTTGAAGGCCCAATAAAGAGGTCGTATTCCAAAAAACTAAATTGCCTGAATTCTTTTGAATCTCTATAGCTGGTCTATATTCAATTTGTTGCTTTGCTTCAATTTCTTCAATTGATTTTTCCTCTCCTGTGTAGGCTTCTTTCCAGATTTTTACCGGATACTTTTTCCCCAGGATGCTTTCGCCGACAGACTTTCCCTCTGCGTTTTGGATATCCAAGATTTCAAAAGATAGGGGCAACGTACTTTTATTACTCGTTGCTACGACATCGTTAAATGAAATAGTACGACCCACATAAGGAGAGAACTCTGTTGTACTGTATTGTACATCATCGCTCAACGCGTCTAAATCATCAGGAACGTATGATTGACAAGCAAAAAATCCCACTGTCACATTAGCACACAGTGCTAAAAATAACGATCTGAATGGTATATTAGATTTTTTCATTCGTGTTACTAATTAGTTGAGAAATATTTATTTAGCTTGCCAAAACCAAAATCATGTTGAGAAGAAAGCGTATGGAATATTCCGTTAGTTACTTGAAGATCTACCGATTTGGTATTTGTGCTTTGCCAATATCTTTTATAGATTGATTCGTTTACATCGCTAAAGACAATCTGCTGTTCGCCCCCTCCTACTATGCCTGAGGAAGTCAGTACGCGATATTGCGTATGCATGGTATAATCATATTTTGAACTTGCAAATGTCTGCCCATCTTTATAATTCTTTATACCATCAATATCAATCCGTTGGTCAAAAATATACCGATATGCCAATGTATCTAACACATTAAGGTTTAAGTCTTCGATATAAAGAGGTGATAACCCAGCAGATCTTCTAGTTCTGTTTAAATTAGAGATGGCTAGTTCAAACGAGCGATTATTTACCGCAAAAAAAGTCACATCATTCTGTGGATTGTTCAGTTTAGATTTTAATGCCGGCAATCGTTCCAACATTAACACTAAGGAATCGTAAACCCCAGGCTGATGAATCAGGTAATCATACACAGTGCCATCATAGGTGATATTTGTCTTTTGATAATCGTAATAATGATCATCCGATTTTTCACAGCTTGTGATCAGCAAAACTGAACTGATGAGTGAAATTAGTATTTTCATTCCTTTCATGTCTTTAGTTAGTTAGTTCCAGTATTGATTTTGCGTAAGCCTACTATTTCTATTCAAGACATCAGTTGCTATTGGCCAGAATATGCCCTTCTTATTAATTAAATCCAAAAATTCGGGATCGTCATTTTTAATTTTATGATATCTTATCAAATCATAAAATCTCCACCCTTCTCCCATTAGCTCTCGTCTGCGTTCTTGGAATATTTCGTCAATCAATGATTCGGTTGATAAAACAGAATAGTTTTCAATTCCACGTAAACTTTTTATAATATTTAATTGTTCAATCGCTGGTACCCTATTTCCCAATACAGCTAGTGCCTCAGCACGAAGAAGATGTATTTCTTCCAATCTTGTAAACACCAAATTAGAACCAAACACTGCATAATTCCCATCTGTCACACCGTCTCTCAAAATACGGATCTTGTTAAAAATGGGTATCTCATTACTAAAATTCAGAAAGTAGTTGGTCTTATATAAACCCGAAATGGTATCCAGCCCGAAGCGCTTATCATTTAGGTCGTTAAATAGATCTGTAATTAAACTTTTATCTACATAGATATCGGGGAATTCCTTATTAACCACAGGTTGAGCTAGCGTCAACTGTTCCATATGTCCCGACGAAGTTGCCTCTCCATACAGATACGCCGAACTAAAGTTGATAATCTGTCCAAAAGCAAAGTTGTTAGAAAAAATACCATAGTTTCCCGTTAGTCCCCTCACGCCACTACCGCCGGCAGCAATCTCTGTCAATCTGGTTATGTTAGCACTTTCGTAGTTATCCAAAATAAACTTAGTATATGCCGCTACATCGATATACTTTCCTTGCCAGGCAGCAATATGAGATAATACCGCATAAGCGCTGATTTTGTTAAAGAGTACCTTCTCCCAATTTACAGGAGTCTCTCCATAATACCGGTCCACTATTGATCCATATCGATATGGCAAATCCTCCAAACACTCTGTTAGTTCCTTTTCTGCGTAATTCAATACGACTTCCGCTTCTTTAATTTCCACCTCTTCAAAACTGCCATTGTCAAAAGACTTTGTCAATAATGGTACATCGCCCCATACGCGAACCATATAGAAATAGGCAAAGGCACGCAATGCCCTTGCTTGTGCAATATCCATTTTCAAATTGGTTTCTGTATATCTAGTATCATGTTGCAAAACTTGAGGTGCTTTTTCTATGAATACCGAAGCGGCATTGATCACGGCGTAAAACCGCTGCCAACTAGATAGTCTTTCAATATCGGGAAAAGAAGCATTAAGTTTATTTTCTTTTACCGCAGTCAGCTCTCCTCGACTATACACTGAAAAATCTCCGCCACGAACATCTCCATATATCCAATGTCCATTATTCGATACCAATGCTGCCCGCATCAAACCATATATTCCTATCAGTCCAGATTTGCTGTCTGAAATACTTCGCCAATGTAATTTCTCACCAGCCACTTCGAGGCTTGGGGCATCAAGACTTTTTGTACAAGAACTGACAACCGTCAATAATGCTATTAAAGTCATAAATAACTTACTATATGTAGATTTAAACATGATAATTTGTGTGTTATTTTTATAAATCCAATTTCACTCCTACTGTAAAAGTCTTAGTCATCGGCATACCATATCCGTCGTAAAAGCCATTATAATTAATCAGTTCGGGGTCATTACCAGAAAAAGAAGTTATAGTATATAGGTTTGTCGCATTTACATACACATACGCCCGTCTTACCGACTTTATTGCGCTCTTAATCACGTCCAATCGAGACAAATCATAGCCTAGAGATAAAGAATTCAGCTTAAGGTACGATGCGTCTTCTAAAAACAGATCCTGATCAACTCGGTAAGGATTCGTGTTACTCCAAACATTATAAATAGGATATTTCGAAATGTCCAAGTCTTGTTGCCACTGAAATATTTCCCGTACGGCGTTCAAGCTATTACTTGATTCATTGTTGATAAAATCATATCGGTTGGCTGCACGTTGATTTAAGGCAGAATGGCCAAGAGCGCAAATAATAGAAAAATCCAACTGAATACCTTTATATTTCAGCGTATTGTTAAATCCTCCAAAGAATTTTGGAGTCGAACGCCCCTCCAAGACCTTATCTTTACTGTTAATGACATTGTCACCGTTCTGGTCCTTCCAATCGGCATCTCCTACGGAAAAAGGAACACCGTCCATTGTTAGCAACGCTCCTGAACTGTTAGTCGGAATTTCGTTTATAGCGTTGTAAATTCCTTGGTTTTTGTAGAGCCAATAACTATCAATAGCCTCTCCAACCCTAAGCAATCGATCGCCCACTACGAGTTCGGTTAGACCTCTCGGCAATTCGACAAGCTCATTTCTATTTACATTAAAGTTTAAAGAAGAGGTCCACCCTAATGTATTTTCTTTACTTGTTAGAATCTGTGCTGATATCACAGCATCTATACCCGTATTTTTCACTTCCATCCCATTCTTAAACTCTGCGCTATACCCATATTCTGCGGGAACAGGAACACCTAAAATTTGATTTCTGTCATACGTTTGATAGGCTGCCACGTTGAAACTTAATTGATTATTCAAAAACGACTTATCCAACGAAATTTCCATTTTATCACTGTATGCCCATTCTAAACCATACCCGATCCAACCCCTATTGTAGTTACGCGTAATACCTGCATATCCGTAATATGAAGAAATAGTAGGCTCTCCATCCCAGCCCAGTGACCCCGTATATTGCGGTCCTACTGCATACCGGCTATCAAAGTTTGGTAAGGCAATACGTCCGTAAGATGCCCTCAAGCGAAATTCGTTACTTTGATCAAAGTGGTTGGCAATATTCCATCCTGCTGATATAGCAGGTGTAAATAACCATCTACTATCTTGTTGGACAGTAGATGTACCATCCCAGCGCAACACAGCGCGTATGTCAAATATGTTACGAAAGGTGTAATTGATATTTCCATAAAAAGATTGCAGATGGAATTGTTCCTTATTATTCCAGCGTAATACTCTTAACCCGCCCTGTGGCGTTAAATAATCCCCCTCATTAGGATTTCCTTCCACTACATTCAATTTGATATAATCATTAGGCCCGTCAAAAGCACGTGCAAAATAGTAGCGATATAAATCCTCTTGATAGTCTGTCCCCCCAACTATATCGAGTTGATTATCTTCATCTAACATCAAATTATACGTTAGTTTATTACTAAAAATAAAGCGTTGAGAATAGCCATAATAGGTCGACATATAATTGATCGTCTCCATCAACTCCTTGGGATAAAACAAATCTCTTCTGCCTTCGTTATAATCCAACATAAAACTGGAAGAAAACTTCAAATTTTCTAAAATATCAACATCAAGATTAATATTTCCTTGCAGATTATTCGTAATGTTATCATCTACTGTTCTCCGTTTGTAAAGATCTAGATTGGCTCCATAAACGTTCATATTAGGAGATATAGGCGTAGACAAATCTGGTAGGTAGGCCATTTCAGTGAATCGCTCGCGTAAATTCCTATTACGATCACGATCACTTCTTCTCGCATTGATATAAGTCGACAATTTAACCCATTCAAACGGGAGCATATTTACATTAAATAATACATTATAACGATTGAAATTTGCATCGTCTGATGAAACTGCATTCTTCACATGACCCGCAAAAAATGCGAAATTAGCACGATCTGTACCTCCTTTGACATTCAAATCAATATTATAAAGTAAAGCATTACCGTAGTAGCCATCACGCCAATTCGCAGGCCCATAATAATTCATATTCGTAGAGTCCGACAAATAACCCGGATAGCGCAATTCATATGTATCATTCGTTGTTCGATACTTATCGTAAAACTGTCTTCTGAATCTATTCTCATAATCCGCGTTATACGGGGTTACAGCAGGTTTTGTGTTCATACCAATGTAACTATTAACACCTATTTGCCGTTCACCCGATATCCCACCATATGTCGTTATCCAAATTACTCCATTGGCGGCCAATGGTCCCAATTCAGCTAGACGTACTGGATCTTTAATGACCTCAATAGATTTAATAGTTGACATATCGATAGTTGCCAAATAATCGGTTGCTGCTCCCAATCTTGTCAAATCATAACGTTGAAGTGAATTTGAAAAATTATGTTCGTTAACCATAGGAATACCATTTACATAGACACAGGCTATGTTTTGATTAATATCCATATTAGAGAGCTGAGGCCTCGTAAGTCCTCTTACAACGATATTCTGGTAAGTACCAGGCTCCGCAGTTGGAGTTTGTACCCATACCCCAGCAGCATTACCCTTAAGCATACTAGCGATATGCACATAGGGGTTGTTCCTTACAGGTATAACATTTATACTATCAGATGTTAATGCTTTAGCGTTTAACGTATTAATCTTTGCAACACCCAGGGAATCACGAGATTCATCTCCTAATGTATCTTGCTCGAGTAGATAATCAAAATATACGTGATCAATGCTATTCTTACCCCATGAAACAAGAGGAACTACCAGTAAGAAAAAGACATAATAAAGGCTTCTTATCATACAATTTGCTATTTAAGGTTAATTGCTTTTTTCAATATTTAGGCTAAAACAATTAAACAATGATAGAGATAAGATTTCATTATTCATAGCTTCGTGAAAGCGATAACGCAACGAAATCGTTTGCGCTATTTCACGCAAACGATTGTTCTATTTAACATTTTGTTAACACGCTATGCAATCGCTCCGCGCAAGAAAAGTATATCAAAAGTGTGGATGATTTATTCCATCCTAATCCTAGGGAAAGCAGAATTCGCTTGATGTCAATATATAATATGGAAACAAGTGTAAAAGAGCTCTTTTATAGTAGAGTTTTGCTATATCTGTAGGCTATTTCATCATTACTCGTTCGAAAAGACGAGATGGTTTAACAAGAGCGATAGGGACGCGAATACAAATCCTCGCCAAGCGGCGAATGGAAAAACCGTATGTAAAAAAAAAGAGCCCTTGCTG
>NZ_MU158693.1:0-218825 GCF_015209965.1 Sphingobacterium pedocola
ATCGAGGTCAGCCTGCGTAAGTTCATCCAGTTCAGCCTTGGCTTCAGCAAGGTTTAAATAGATCTCTGCAATCCGGAAAACGGGTATATCGGTCTCGCTTTTATCAAAGGGATCCGCTGCAGTACCCATCGTGTACTTGATCAAATGATATCCTGTTGTAGAATAGGATAAATTAGGGGCAACACGTACCGTAGAATTGATACGCGTATAACCCGGTGTACGGATCGTCTGTGCCAGTCTAGGATCGCGGTTTTGGGTCTCTTCCACAAATTCTTTCAGTTGGTAATTGGGCAAATCCGTAAACCTCCCACCAGAAGAAGTTAAGTAGCTATTTACCATCGTTTTTGAAAGACCTGGCCGTCCAGTGGTACTCGAATTCGTGTAATTTTGTACGTTGTGAAGCAGATTTAGCGATTCCTGGTAGTCCCTAGCCAGGATTACTTCCTGCGAAGTGATATTCGTCGTAGCAAAAAGATCACGATAAGGCGTAGACCCTGTACGGTAAAGCGTGTAACCACCTTCGTCCATTAATCTCTCAGAAGCTTCTACACATAATCGCAAATAGTTGTCTGCATCAGCTACACTATGGTATTTACGAAATGTACCTTCAAAAAGCGTCGCCCTGGATTTCAAGGCCAGCGCCGCCCATTTATTGACCCGATAAACCTGCTTGTTAGCAGGAAGGTGTTCGATCGCATAATCCAAATCCCGGACGATGGAATCGATGATGAGACTTCTGGAATCCCTCGGTTTAAAGAGCAATTCATCCGTCGATTCGATCACGGTATTAAACCAAGGCACTTCTCCAAAGCGTTTTAATTTTTCAAAATAGAAGTATGCTCTGAAGAACTTAGCCAGCGCATTATATTGGTTCCGAACGGTGACATCATCCGTCTGATGCGAATTTTGCAATAGGTAATTTACCCTACGCAACGCATCCCAAGACCATCCCGAACCTGTCGCTGGTATCATACGCTGACCCGACACCGCATCATTTAGTGGGCTAATGATTATCGCGTCCGCGTTATCACTGTAAATGTTCGGCCCTGTAAGCAAAATATCGGGGTAGAATTTGTTGCTATATAGCTCAAGCTCCTTTTCATTTGAGAAATACGTATCAGGTGACAAAGTTGCTAGTGGAGTTTTATTCAAATCACATGACGCCAGGAAGAAAAGACATCCTCCGAGGTACAACATGATGTAGCTTATTTTATTTTTCATGACTGCAATGATTAAAGACTAATGTCCAAACCGAACATAAATGTTTTCGCCCAAGGATATGTCCTTGCGGTGCTTGTTGATACATTGTGTGAATTTAATGTCGACGCTTGCTCAGGGTCGATATACCTGCTTTCAAGCTTTGTAAAAGTCAATAAATTCTCTCCGCTAAAATATACACGTAAGCGAGACAGGCCAGCTTTAGACGCTACCGAAGCGGGCAAGGAATATCCTACCGTTACATTTTTCAGGCGCAGATACATCAAATTCTGTACGTACTTTGTATTGGCGACGCCCAGCGAGCGGTTGGTATTATTAAGCGCGACGTAACCGCGGGGCCTTGGAAAATAGGCATCGGGATTGTCCTCGCTCCACACCTTACTTAAAAAATCCGAAGCAACAAAGCTCGAATATGGTCTAGAATATGGCCCCCAAAATTGGGACGCATCCGTTCCTGGATACCAATGCTGCCTTCCGATCCCGTGTACGAACACGGAAAGATCGATATTATTCCAATCTCCACCGAGGTTCACGTTAAAATTATACCGCGGCAATGCGTTTCCGATAATTCTCCGGTCTCCGGGATTATCCAATGTATTATCGCCGCGTGAAATGATTTTATCTCCGTTTAAATCCTCAAACTTCAGATCGCCGGCACGTAGACCCTGATCCACCGCCGATGAATTAATAATCGTGTTTACCGCGCGCTGATCCACGTCATAATTTGCTGCCTCTTCGTCCGATTTAAAAAAGCCGTTCACTTCATAGCCCCATATCGCACCCAGATCCTGTCCTTCATAAAAATTCGCTAAATTTTTGTTCGGATTGTCAAACCGTGTAATCTTGGTCGTATTATCCCCCATACCTGCGCCGATAAAATAGTTAAAATCTTTATGTCCGAGCTGAATTCTATCTTTCCAGTTTAGGCTAAATTCCCAGCCTTTGGTCATCAGATCAGATGCATTTTCTCTTGGTATATCGGCGCCATAATATGCCGGTATTGTTTTCCCTGCTGTAAGCATGTTCAATGTTTCGCGCCAATAGATATCACCGGTAAATGAAAATCTAGATTTGAATAGGGCTACATCCAAACCAAAATTCGTTGTATTAACCGTCTCCCAGGTCAGTGCGCTCGAGTTTGGTGCGCTCTCGGTTGCAAACGGAGCCCGTGCCCCCTCTCCAAATGAGTATTCCAAATTACCGCCTGCATTAATTGTCTGCAGGTAGTCATAGTATCCAACCTGCTGGTTGCCCAAGGAGCCATAGGATGCCCTGATCTTAAATCCATTTAGAACTTGTTGATCAATAGCTTGGAAAAAGTCTTCCTGATCTAACCGCCAGCCCGCAGAAAAAGAGGGGAAGAATCCAAACCGGTTTCCTTCGGAAAATCGAGAGGTCCCGTCATAGCGTCCAGCAGCTTCAAACAGGTACTTGTCTTTATACCCATAATTTGCGCGGTAAAAGGTTCCAAATATGGCGTATTCATTCTGTCCGCCATTGATTTCCAATACATCCCCTGTGGCAATCTCGAAATCGTCCAGCTGTGTACTCAGTAAGCCATCACGCGCCACTTTAATATCCTTTAGGTACTTGGTCTCGTAGTTATAACCTCCCATCAATTTTAAGTCGTGTGCACCATTGATCCTTGTCTCATAGGTGGCGTACGTATTTACGGCTTGGTATTCATGGTTCGTTTGGATTTCGTACAGCCTATTGTTACCTATTCCGGAGACGATATTTAATACTTCGCCCGGATATTTTGAATATTCCACATTTGCCGACCGATTCATTGTTTGGTAGTTGTAATGAATAAACCGGTAGCTGGATCGGAGCTCAAAACCCTTAAATGGGTGGATCACCGCCTCGATTGTTGGCGAGAATTCGCCCACCTTATCCATGTTTCGATGTAAGCCCTGAGAAAGCATAGCGGAATAACCGTCCATCACGTTGTAGTTGCTTATTGACGTACCGTATACATAGGTACCGTCCGGGTTTACCGGTACGATACTGGCCAGCGCATGATTTGATGAATTATCGAACGTTTTTTCTACACCACCCGGTCCGGGATATGCGTAGGCAGACTTAAAATAAGAGATGTTGGTATTTACATCCAACCATTTGTTAACGTTAAAATCTACCTTTGACCGCATATTGTATCGGGTAATATTGTCCGTATTCTGGCGAAAGATACCATCCTGCTTGTATAGATTACCCGACAGACTATATTGGATCTTATCCGAACTTCCATTCAGACTGATATTGTGCGTCTGCATTGGTCTGCGCAGGTTGTACAAGTGATTATACCAATCCGTATTACCATAATATACATAGCTATCCCGTCCGTCTCTATTTTCGACCACTACCCAGGGCCGTTCGGGATTTTCTGTTTTATCGTTTCTTCTGATCCACAATTGGTACATATCATCATCTGTGTAGCGTGTATAGTTGGAGCCCGCATAGTTCGAAAAAAACAGATCATTGATCGCGGCAGAATAAAAGCCTCTCGTTTCATAATCCGTATCCGTGGTAGACGCACTGATGGAGGTCTGTCCAGCATAAGAGATCGAAGCCCCGCCTTTTTTACCGCTCTTGGTCGTAACCAATATCACACCATACGAAGCCCTTGCGCCGTACACGGCAGCCGAAGAAGCATCCTTCAGTACAGTTACCGATTCCACATCGCTGGGATTGATGCGATTAATATCCCCCTCAAAACCGTCGATAATCACCAGCGGCGAGGCATTGTTCGAAATCGAATTCACACCGCGGATATTAAAACTCCCCGTTGCACCCGGTCTACCTGTCTCGAACCGCACTTGCAGATTAGGAACGGTACCTTGCAACAGCGAGGACACATTGGCCGCCGGCCTACTTTGCAAAAGTTTGGAATCCACAACAGTGGTTGCCCCCGTTAAGTTTTCTTTTCTTTGCGTACCATAGCCCACCACCACGACATTGTCTATTTCAGCTATAGCGAGTTGCATGCTAACCACAACATTATTTTCATCACCGACTTTCATCTCCCTCTTTTCATACCCCAAAGAAGTAAATTGTAGTGTAGGATCATTTCCCTGCACGACCATTGAAAAATGACCTGTGTCGTTGGTGATAGCTACGCTTTGGTATCCGATCTCCCTTACTGTGACGCCCGACAAGGGATTACCGCCGACATCAGATACTGTACCCGATATACGACGCTCCTGCTCTACTTGAGCCGAAAGCTCCGTTGGGGACCTACGTTTCATTTTTGATAGGATAATATTCTTATCTACTATCTTGTAATCCAGCTGGTATTTATTTGATAGATCCTTCATTACCTCTTCTACCTTAGCTTTTTTATAAGCTACACGGATTGCCTGACTATCAGGAACTACCGATTCATTATAAAAGACGTTATACCCAGTCTGGCGCTGCAGTTCGTTAAAGAGTTGCGCCATGTTAAGATTATTCCGTTTTAATGTAAAGGTTTGGCCGAATGTACTTGCGCAAAGCTGCAGATTGGCTACCAAAAATAAAGGAATAGTTAATGACAATTTCATTAAAATTGTGATTTTATGTGGAAAACACCGTCGTTGCAGTAAATACTTCCACGTTTTTTTTTCATACATTTGTAGTTGATTGATTATTAATTATTAACAGGTTATTTTCAATCCTAGGTCAAATTGACAAAAGCAGGGGCGGTCGCAACGCTCCTGTATTTTTGCATCTTTGATTTATTTTAATATTATTCTAGTACCAGCACCCTCCTTCCTTCGATTTTAAAGTGTATGGTTTCCGTTAGTTCTATTGTTCTGAGCAGTTTATGTATATCTTCGAAACGCGACAGCGTACCCGTAAAATAAGTGTCTTCAAAGTCACCTTTAAATACGACCTCAACATCATACCATCGGGCTATGCTTTCCAGCACTTCATGGATAGATGCTCTCTGAAAGGCAAAGTTCCCCTTCGTCCAGGCCATGGCATATAAGGGATCCACGTCATGCACTTCAAAAGCATGATCATTAAATATGGATTGCTGGTTAGGTTTTAAGATTACAGGTTGGTGTCCATCCGTCAGCGACTCCAAGCTTACTTTCCCTTCTATCAGCGTTGTTTTTACGTATTTGTCATAGCTATTGATATTGAATTCCGTACCTAGCACCTGTAGTCTTTGGTTGCCTGCATGCACGACAAAAGGAATAGATTTACCATCTCTATGACTTTTAGCCACATCAAAATACCCCTCACCCACCAGTTCGACGATGCGTTCATCGTCTTCAAAATAGACCGGATATTTAAGACTACTTTCTGCATTCAGCGATACCTGCGTACCATCAGGAAGTGCTATTCTGTATTGCCCTCCTTTTGGCGTTACAATGGTATTGTATACGGTTTGTTGTATAGGTTTGTCTTGTTTGTCATATTGGTAGTACACCTCGCCGTCTTTACTTTTCACGATCGAAAATCCTTCCCGATAAATTACCGTATCACCTTGAATCTGGTCAAGATTGACTATCGTGCCATCTTCCAGAAGGATGTGGGCCTTATCTCCACCTGGCGTAATAGCTAAATGTAATTGTGCGGATTCATCTGGTGTTACTGACCTATCTGGTCCAAACATATAATAAATGGAGGGTACTAAGAGCAGCAGGACAACAGCGGCCGCAGCAGCCCAAGACCAGGCTCTAAATGGTATTATTTTATGGGGGTTAGGTTTTGAACCGATTTGTTTTGCGATACGCGGGTCGTTTACAATACGGCGTAAAAGCTGGTCTTTTCCTGCCTTTAACGCATCATCTACCGTTACTTCATCGAGTTCGTCATAGACATCTTCTAATAGCGCCTGCTTTGTATGATTTGATAACAGTTCTTTGAGGATCTCGAGTTCCTCGGCGGTACACTTGCCCTGGTGGTATCTTTCTATTATTTCTTTGACCCGATGTTGATTACGCATAGTAGACATTTGCTTCTATCTATATACACGTTTTGAACATCAAATCGTACTAGCTCAAAATAAATTTTTTAATATAAAAAGTAACACAATCAGGTTACTGAGCTTAAAACGCACTATTTTCGTAGCGCTAGCGATGTGATTACGCACTGTATTTTTTGACAAACCGATATCGCGTGCTATTTCATCGTAAGATTTGTCTTCAAATTTATTCATTTTATAGACTAGTCGCTGTTGTTTCGGCAATTGCTCGATCACCTGCGTCAACATCTTATTCAAGTCTTTGGCGTCGATGTTGTGTTGGCATTCATCCGTCTGCTCCTTCCAATCAAGCGAGAATTGTTCTTGAAATTGTGTTTTGATCACTTGTTTCCTAAAGTGAGAAATAGCTAATCTTTTGGTGACGACATAGATATAAGGATAAATACCCGCTGCATCGATCAGCTTCGTCTTATTCAGAAATAGCTGAACAAACGCTTCGTGGACAATATCTTCCGTAGCTTCCATATCCCGGCATAGCCGATATACTTTCTGAACGATCACATCGTAGTAACGACTATAAATCTCTTCAAAGATGTGTTCATCGCCCGATTGAAAACGTAAAAATTCATCTGATGACAACTGATTTTCAATAAATTTCATCTATAAATCTTTGATCGGGTAAATATATTAGTCCAATTTTAACCTAATGTTAAGGATAAATAAAATTTTCAAAGTTTGCGTCATATCAAAATTAGAACTGGTTAAACGAAGATAATCAAAATAATATGATTTCCATCAATCTGTCGTTAAACCCATTCGTTCTTATCACAAAATCGCCCTACCTTTTACAGTAGGGCGTTATGATTTTGGCTAGCGCCTCTTTTTTCGCGGCAGTAATCTCGACAGCAAGTAGCTTACCACTGTGCCGACCGCAGCGAGTATGATCGTCTGGATCAAATCCGTCCAGGGGATTAAGCCCATGATGCTGCAACAACTCCCGCCCAATACTGGAAACCAACCGCCGCCATGGCTATTCATCGCGTTCCTCCTCTTTATCGGTTTCCTTTTCATTTTCTTCGCCAACATCGATGGAACCAATAATCACTTTTTCGCTTTTATCCTGTTGGTCTTCGCCTTCTGTATCGCGCTTTTCCTCATCGAGGACTGATTCCAAGATTCCGAGCCCGACGGCTACGTATTTTACGATATTGAGCGCCTTACCCGGCAATTTAATTGGAGCCAGCAGTACCACCTGTAGTGCCCGGCTGATTTTCTTTATAATGTTTTTCATTTCTACTTTGCGGATTCGCGAATTTGCCTATCTGCGTATTCGCCTATTACCAAAAACACTTCTGCTTCCATATCCCATAGGCTGTACACCAGTTCTTTCAACTTCTCGAGTGCCTTACGGCTGTGGTCGCCTGTACCTTCCCCCGTGAGCGTCGTAACCGGAGCGATGCAGCCATGTAACTCTTTCATCGCGTTATTGGCTGGATGGATCAGGATCGCTTCGCGCCCCAGAACAGCAGGGATTCCGATCTGCTCCCCGTGCTTATAGTACTTTGTCTTCTGCAGTTTGTATCTTCCTTCGGGGATGCAGCTCAGCCTTTGTGTATTGTTCCGCCATGGCAATTCGATCGTATGGCAAATTTGTTCACCTTTATAGGTGATGGTTCCGTTCGTTCCCTTCTCTCCGTATGTCCGTCGGAGATAGAGTGTGTGTGTATTCATTTAGTATTAAGTATTGAGTAGTGAGTATTAAGACCTAGCTATAGGTTGAGATCTGGAAGCCGGAACCAGGTAACCGAATCCAGCTACCTGATTCCCTGCTTCTAGACACCAGTCACTGATCACCAGTTACTAGTCACTAATCAGTAGCCACCTAACTCCCGGTCATGCTAACCTAGGCTATGGCTCCATGTCCTCACCGTATGCTTTGATTACCGTTGTGATATTCTTGGGGGTGTCGAGCATGGTGATCCGATAGATCGCATTTTCATAGTCTGCGTTTGCCACAGTAGCCGTATAGCTCCACTCGACATTATCGGCATCGAGGGGAACTGCCAGTCCGGATTCGATCAGGACTTCACTTTGATCCAGGATCTCGATATTGATTTCTGTGACCTTCATGATATCTTTGATCAGGAAATTGAGCTCATCGCCTACCGCGCCTTTGTAGTTGATGTCGTTGAGCCGGCGCACCTGGGGAGCCGCAAAATAGTCCTTGAACGCTACGTTGTAGGCCGACTGATTGATGTTCGCTTTCGCCGCATAGGCTGCTTTAATCTCTTCGTCTTTGATCGCTTTCTTTGCATAGAGTGATGCATCCAAGAAGCGGTTCTGCACCTTCAGCTGTTTTTCGCTAACCGGTCTGTCGACCGCTGCGGCTCTGGGTCTTTTTGCGATAATCGTCTGATCGCCTTTTTGACGGAAGACTAGATTTCTTCCTACTTTACCTGATGCTCCCTGCATCACCACATTGTCTTTTGACTTTGCCATTTTTTTAGTTTTTATTACTGTTAAAAAATTTGTTCAGATAAGCTTTTCGGGGTACCCTTTCGATCGGCTTACTGAAACAAAGGTTTATAAAATATTTCATAAATAAATGACAATCAACTTGTTGTGAATGATTACGAACGAATATGAACGATTACGAATGATTATGATGTGGATCGGGAATATATTGCATTTTGCCAGTCGTGTCTTGGTCATTTCTTGGGAGTTTCTTGTTTATAGACAGGGTATAGGCTGTACTGCGGTAGGCTCTGGCTAGGGTGATCCTTGGGTTGCGCTAGGCTTGTTGTTGTATTGCGCTAGGCTTGTTCTTTGGTTGGACTAGGCTCAGGCTAGGGTGACTGTAAGGTGAAGTGGGTGGATAAGATCGCCACACCTTCGTGCCTCAGGTTCGCGATGACGACGATGTTACTATCGCGATGACGGGATAACTCATTGATCGTGATAATATCTATGACGGTGCTAAGGACCATCATTATTGGTCTGGCTATTGTCTTTTGTCGCCATGCGATGCTTTTTAATCGTTTCCAATACTTCATCGGCCAGATAGAAATCCGTTGAATTGAGCTCATAGGTTTTGAAAAGCTTTTTCATCTGGAAGAATTTAGTATTTCCGCTTTTAAACAGTTCTTTGAGATCCATATTATCCATGAGCATTTTTTTAAGCATTTCTTTATCTACGGGGATCTTCATCGAAACTAATTTAGCAATGAGGTTATTTTGTTTTTTGGTAAGTTTGATGTTCTTTTTCTGTTGTTCAATTAAAATTTGTAGTAAGTTTTCCATGTAGTTTTACATTGTGCTTCTTCTTTATCCAGGCCTCAGATGCACGTATTACTACTTCTGCACGGGCCCGGTCGCCTCATTTATTGCGAAACCAGTCCGGCCGATACGAATTCTATCGAAAAACACATGCAAACCCTCCTAACGAAGCGGTTAAAAAATTGGTTAGCTATCTTATCCCTGTAAAGTCGGGAGTCAGCCTTTAAGATCCGGCACCTCCCTTCGCGTTGATCTGTTCGAGCCTACGTAACATCCCTCTTATTGGCTTTTCTAGACGTTCAAAACTTTTGTCCGTCATCGCGCTGTATTTACGACGCAAGCTCGCCGCAGAAATGTTGATCTGTCCCTGACTCGAAAAATACAGACTCACCCTATTAAATGCTGCCCCCAGCTGGTCAACCTCTATCAGGTCAACTTCCTGCATGAGCCGTAAAAGCATAAGCATTTCATCGACTGTGAGGTTAAACCTGACTTTGTCTTCGACATGTGATACCAACCAATGCTCCAGACAAGTTTGGTAAAACCGGAACAGATCATCCAGAAACATGGCGAGCGCACCCGCATCCAATTTTTCCTTCTCCATGTAGATCTCCAACAGTTCACGGCGAAAGCTAAGCTGCTGCACCGTGTCAGCCATTGCTGAAGTGCAGGCTATAAATGCTGTTTCGACCTGCTGTTGCAACCTTAGCAGTTCGTCTTTTTCCAGCTTTACTCCCTCTGCCCCCTCCCGGGCCTTGTCCTGTAGACCAAAAATAAGCTGCCGCAGTCGCGTCAGTTCGGTTTGCCACTGCTGCCCTGTCATGTGTCTTTGCCAAAAACGTGTGCTAATACAGCGGGTTTAAACGTGTTGGACACCTTCAACTCCTCGTGGTTGCCGCGGAGCTGGAGATACTGCCCTTGAATACCGCGGATACGATTACGGGCTACAATCCCCGACTGCGAAATTTGTATGAAACGGTGGGGCGACAGCACCTCCAGAAACCAAATTATCGGTCTACTGGTCGGTATAATTTCATCACCGAGGTAGACGCGTACTTCCCGGTTGGTACTCAACACATAATCAATTTCCACCTCGTAACACATCTTGTAAGCACCTTTCTTTACCTGTAGGCTAATCACGTCGTCGACACTGTCAACGCGTACTCTGGTACTGTTCGGATTACATTTTCTGTCGTAGCGTTCCATTGCACTATCAAAACGGGGCTGTAAAACGGGCTTGTTCAGGTAGTCCACTGCTTCAATATCGAACATATTAGACCCTATTTTATCATCTGCCGAACAGAAGATCACGGCGATATCCGGTGGTATTTTGGATTTAAAGGTAATACCGTCTATTTCGGGCATATGCACATCCAGAAAAATAAGATCTATTTTTTCCGTGGTCAGTACCGCCAACGCTTCGAATGCACTGGTTGTCGCCAGCACGATTTCGACGTTTGCATGCTCCAGTATCCGGGTTTTGAGGACATCTATTGCCGCTGACTCATCGTCCAGGATAACACATCTGATTGTATTTTTCTTATTCATATTGTTATTGTTTTATTGTCATTTCAACATGGAAGTACGTTCCATTATTGTGGTACGTTAAGTTGCCCCGTTCACCGAAGACAAACTTCAACCGTTTTTCAATATTCTTCAGACCCGATCCGAGCGAATCTGCTTTTTTATCCCCTTGTCTAACCTTATTCCGACAGATCAACGAGACCCTGTCTTCGCCCAGTTTTACCACAATGTACAAGGGGCTGTCTGGATCATTCAGGTAGCCGTGTTTATACGCGTTCTTGACCAGTGCGATCATGGCCATTGGCAGCACCCGTTGCCCAGAGCAAGAGCCGATAACCTTGAACGAAACGTGCACCTGATTTCGGAAGCGCCACTGCTGCATCTCTATAAAGCGCTGTAAAAAATGCAGCTCCCGATCAATCACCACTGTACCACGGGAACTGGTTAAGCAGTACCGCAGCAGTTCGGCCGTTGTCCCCACGACATGGGCCAGTTCCTTGGATAAATGTTGCACATCGGCATATATGCTATTTACCATATTGAAGGTAAAGTGTGGATATACTTCGTTGACCAGCGCCTTATACTCCAGCTCATTGCTCCGTTCCTTCAGGATATCATATTCCTTCACAGCGGCGTTCAATTTGCCATCCGTCTTTCTGTACCGCAGCAGGAAAACAACTAAGAAACTGCTTAACACGAACACTTTAAGACGTGACCAGATCCGGAATGTGAAAGCCAAATCAAATTTTTGCCATTCTTCGGTGATAGACAATCCGATCGCGGGTAAGAAACGGTGCAGGATTAAAAAGGAAAAGGGAACCAGCATCAGGACAAATACGCTAATTATGGACAATGCTTCGTACCATCTGCGCCGGTAAAGCAATACCTCACAGATGAAGAAGAGCCCATACCAGCAGATTCCCGTGAAGCCCACTACGAAGGGTACGGCCCATAAAGACTGCTCCGGGTACTGGATCCATGTACCTATCCAGACCGTTAACATTATTATCGTCCATGCTACAGTATGGCCTAACCACAGCGATCTCATTTCCCATAGGTTATGAATCGCTTGTAATGGTCGCCAGCCATTGTTGCCTAAGCCGTTTAAATAATTTTTCATCTATTTTGTAACTTTTAAGTGTGTTCTTGTCCAGCACAAAATAGGATGTGCCAAAAGCCAATAGGCTACTTTTCTCGGGATCGAACTGCGGGTTCGGGTCGTTCACCCTATCCGCTTTCAACTGGAGCAGATGGTGCATACTGCCCCAGTTTTCCCAAGCCATCGGATCTTTGTTCAGTATTCCTTCAAACCAGCAAAAGAGATCCTGCATGACGGACACGGGGCTGCCATCGCCAAGTTGCGCCGCCGTCCATTTCTGCGCATGTATAGTATGCCCCGTCATTCCGTTTCGGGCCGTGAAGACGGCTATCATATCGGTCTTAAATTTTGCTGCCAGGCGCGGAAGGCCTTCCCTTATTTTGATCTTTCCAGCCATGATGGAAATGGATGGGCACTTGTGCTGTTCTGCATGCTGGATAGCCTGTATACCATCCAGGTAACTCAGGACATGGCACCCATCCCGGAGCATACGACGCACTTTTAAGGCGGCGAGCGGATCTTCCGCATCCAGCAATTTTATTGCAAGCTGTTGGCTACGGTGTGTGCCATTCAAGCTTTGAAAGAAAGGTATCTGTTGCGTTCTTACTTTTCTGCGCACCAGCAGACAAAAGGGTATATCGTGCTTTTGCAGCAGATAGGGCAGTAGGCGGTATGAGCCGTAATGAAAAGAAGCGATGATAGATGGGCTACCCTGTCGTAGATTCGCAAGGAGCTGGTCCAGCCCGTCGACCACAAAGGGATCATCATCCAGAAAATATGACATATCCAGTGCTGCCCAATGGCTTTGAAAAAGATAATCCCGATACAGGTCTGCATGCTTTTGGTAATCCAGATGGGGCATTAGGTGGTAGAGTGCACCAGAGAACAGTCCGAATCCATTCACAAATTCTGGGTTGTTAACATAATTCGTATTTCTATGTCTTTCTTGCAATTGACAAATGGCATTAATATACTCTTGGTTCATAAACAGTTATTGCATATCGTAATAACTCTTATGAGAAGCAGTTCTTCCTAGGTAGTCTAAATATACCCCTTTTTTGGCATATGCCAAAAGATAATTCCGAAATAAAGGTCGCCGCAGCCTTGGCGGCCACCTTTATCGGACTAACCTATAGGAACGGAAAAAAGATCCGGCATGGACTTGATCCGCTGAAATATTCAGCGTATTGCACTACCAAAACATCGATAGTAGTCCATTGGATAATCTCCGCATTTACTTCATTCATAAGTATTGCAGTTATCACAATTTACGAGGTCCTCTTTTTATACAGGTTGGACCGCTTCACCCCTTCTATGGCCATATCAGTTTTACCCGATCGTTTAAACAAATATGTTTTATCGTATTTCGTTGACCAAAAAAATCGACCCAAAGCCGGATTCTCGTTACCAAATTGGAGATTCTCGGAATATTTGAAATTTGCTTTTCTCCCATTTCCCCCATTTTGGGTGCACAGTTTGTCAAATTTTCGAGCAGAATTGTTGGTAACTCCTCCTTTTATTCCCCCCTTTTCTCTTGACAGGCTAACTTCAGGCTATTTCTTTCGCGTGAATAACCAACTCCTTTACGCTATGAAAAAAAATTTAGACATCGACCTGCGAACCTATTTCGGAAAACAAGTATCCGTCCATCAGCTCCGCTCGGCTACACAGGGCTTGACGATCCGGCATGCCGAGCGAACGTACTATCAAACCCCAGCTGATGAAGCTATACTACAGGAGTTTGATGGACGGAGCGGCTATCTGTACAGTATAGAACTGACGCTAACCAAAACGATGGACATCCCCATCCGTACGGAGCAACCCGATCTGCATATCCTGTACCTGATGGAAGGTGCAGGTCCTATACAGCTGATCGATGCACACAACCATATTATCTGCCGTCTAGCCACAGAGCGCTCCTGCTATCTGTATCTTCCAGCCGGCGATTACATCATTCGGGTATCCAGCGGTTGGAGCAATATATTTGGATTTTACTTTGACGGTGGGATATTTCGGGACGGCAACGACAAGGAATTCCATTTTCTGGAACAGGTACTAACCTACTACCGCAGCCGCTCACCCCAAGCTATAGCCAGTGTAGACTTTTGGGTCGGTCCACTCACGAAGGTTGCGATCATGCATTTCTGCCGCAATCTAAAGCGGGGCATATTGAGCAATGAAGATTTTATCAGCAGGAATATTTACAGGTTGATTGATATTTCGAAGAAAAAAGTAGCTATGCCAAATGGCAATGATTATCCCATGTACTACATCCATGCTGTACGCGAGCATCTTGTTCACGAGCTGAAGGAAGGCAACGGTATTCCTTCGCTGGAGCATATCGCTGCCGATATTCAACGCAGCGTGCGTCATATTAACAGACTTCACAAAGAACTTTTCCAGATAACGCTACGGGAATATACCACTACAAAGATAGCTGAACTAGCGGTACCGATGTTGCAGTCTGGGATGTCGGTAACTGCCGTCAGCAACCATTTTAATTACAGCGACTCGTCTGCTTTTGCGCGTATTATTAAATCGAAGACTGGGAAAATCCCGAGCCAGTGGGCTGAAGAAAAAAAATAGCTCGCTATATTCTATGTCCGAAAGTGTATGATGCCATGTCCGAAACGGTATGATCTTTCACAATTATAGGCTCTACCTTTGAATTGTAAACATCAACGATAAGAAAGAAATGATCGAACAGAAACATATAATAAAAAGACATACATCGATACATCGATGGCACAAGTTCGCACTGTTCACGATCATTTTGATCTTTGGGCTTCCAGGAAGCCGATCGATCACGTACCAGACTATCTCTGCAATACCACAGAGGCTAAATTGAGGTATGCAACAATAAATAATTTTTACCGCTTAAATTTATCGTTATGAAAACGAAAATCGCAAATAGCCTACGGGCATTATCAGTATTATTTTTTATGGGTTTATTCTTCACCGCGCAAGCCGGCGAAATAGATCCACCGAAGAAATCAACAAAAGAAGTCACGGAGGTAAAAAATGATAAGGGTGTATCGACAAAGATAGTGCTGAAAGCACAAACTTCTTATAAATGGTTTCAAATATCAGGGACGTATGATCTTAGCGATCCTGTAATGCAGTCTGACGCTATTTATCTAGGAGAAGGAACAACTCCTCCTCTGGGAGAAAACTGTGGGACTGACAACGCGCATCAATGTGTTTCGGGATTTGCCTCCAATCAGGTGAACCCTTCGACAAATCAGCTAATAAACGATGATCAAGCTCCTCAGGCAACTCCTCGCACAAAAGACTAGGAATCAGGTTACATTTAAAATTGACAATAGAGAAGAGAGAGAACTGGCATGTGGAATGCCAGTTCTCTTTTTTATTATTCCATATAGCCTGGATTCTGCTTTAAATTGGGATTGGCATTCAATTCGTTTAATGGAATAGGAAAAATCAGCGCTGTGTTACTCCATTCAGGTTTTAAGTCGCCCAATACAGATTCAGATAGATTTAACCGCTTCAGATCAAACCAACGATTTCCCCACTCACAGAAAAGCTCTCTCCTCCTCTCCTCAATTATCTCCTGGACTACGACATTCTTATCATCTTCTTCAATTTCCAGTAGATCTGCCTTTGCCCGGACAAGGTTCAAGTCAGCGCATGCTGTTTCGAGGTTATTCAACCCCGCCGATGCCTCAGCACGTATCAGATACTGCTCCGCAATCCGAAGGACAGTGGAATGTTCCTTTATTACGGTACCCGACAGTCGATTTCTATACTTACTGGGATAACGATACTGCTGGCCCTCGATCGTCACAGTACCGATCCACTGCTCCTTGCGTAGGTCATCAGCCGCAAAAGAGTCATAAAGTTGTGATCGGACTACGAATTTGGGCATAGTCTGTGCTGTTCCGGGCACAAAATGGAAACCCTCATGTGTCTGGCGCTCCGGAATTACAGGAAGGAGTTTCCAGATTGTCTCCCTGCTGTCCGCAACAAACGTATTCATCGGTGTTTCCAAATGGTATCTGGTCGATCGGATTACCTCATCTGCTTCGACAAAAGCCAGATCATATCTTTTATTATACAGGTATACCTTGGCCAATAACGCGGTCGCCGCGTCGTAGTTTCCTCGGTCGTTACGGACAGGAATATTTTTAAGCGCACTTTTAGCATACTTGAGATCGTCCTCTATTTGCAGGAAGACATCATCAGCCGTCGAGTTATTCAGGGATCGATTAACCGAATAATCAGTAGATATCGTGAGCGGTATATTCTCAAAGAGATTGACTAGATTAAACAGATAAAATGCCCGCAATAGTCGAGCTTCGCCCACGAGGGCATCTTTTGCTGCCGAATTGATACCCTTGCTGGCTGTTATACCCTCAATACAGGAATTCGCACGGTAGATGTATTCATATGCACGAGTCCACAATGCATAATTGCTTGCATTAAGGACTGTGACTCCGTTAGTAAGATATTCTTCGAGATTCGCGTCGACGGCAGCGAGGGTCAGTTCGTCAGCAGCGAGACCCAGGTTTGCCGTCAAGGCCCCACTACCAAAGCTCAATCCATTTTCACTCATAGCGTATATGTATAGACCAGTCAACGCTTGCGCCGCACTCGTACTATCATTGAATATGGTGGCTGAGGTAAGCTCATTACTGGGTGGATCAATACTTAAAAATTCTTTGCAGGACATAATACCGGAGGAAAAAAAAGCAATCAGGTATATCTTTATAATTATTAATGTTCTCATGATTTAAAGCTTAAAATTTCATTTGTAAACCAAGGATAAAAGATTTTAATGGAGGAACGCCGTAGAAACTCTGTGTTTCCGGATCGTTACCACGAAACCGCGTAAAAGTCAATAAGTTCTGCGCCGTTGTGAATATATTTAAGCGCTGTGCGCCTACGCCTTTAAGATACGATACCGGAAGGTCGTAGGAGAGCGACAGCATCTTCAGTCTGATATAGGAAGCATCACTATAAACCTCATCCGAATTGACAAATATCCTAGTTGCCCTGCCGGCGGCACTGTTACTAACAGTGGAGTATTGTTGATAGGCGGCCACATCTCCCTCCTCTTGCCACCTGTCCAATAGTTCTACCGGCATATTAGATGTACCACCAGGCCGGTAATTGTAGACCTGGCCCAGGAAGTTCTTTCCGATCTGTTTTCTGAATTCCATAAAGATATCGAGCTTCAGCGCACCATAGGAAAAAGAGTTCATCATTCCTCCGAAGTAGCGCGGGTCGGTATTTCCAGCATAATAAAGGTCATTGAAATTTCCATTTTGTGCATCTTGAGGTGTACTCGTGATCGTACCGTCATTTTTCGAGAATGTAAATATACCAGAAGCTGGATCTACACCAGCATATCGAAATAGGTACAGGGAGCGCAGCGAACGGCCAACAGTGTACATCGTGGCATACGAACTTTCAGCTAGGCCAGGAAAAGAAAGCAGTCGGTTCTGCGGTATCGTCAGGTTAAATGATGAAGACCAGGAGAAAGCCGATTTCTTTAATAGCGATACCTGCAATATCGCTTCAAGCCCATTGTTTTCCACTACGGCATCCCAATTCTGAACGACTGACCCAAAACCCGTCGAGATCGGAAGCGAGTAATTCACTAGTTGATTTCCCGTTCTATTCCGATACCAGGCTGTAGTCAATAATAACCTATCACCGAAGAAACCAAGTTCCAATGCAAATTCAAGCTTTTTTGTTGTAGCCCAGCTGAATTGATCATTAAAATGATTTACAGGTGCGAAGCCCAGTTGCCCAGCATATTGGTAGAAGGTAGGTTGCCATCGCGATAGGAAATTGTAGTCACCAATACCGTCCGAGCCCGTCACACCATAACTGCCTCTGAGTTTACCAAAGCTCAGGACTGGAATCGCATTTTTGATAAAATGCTCTTCATTAAACAGCCAACCGGCCCCGATCGACCCAAAATTACCAAACTGTCTCCCCGGCCCAAATCTACTGGATCCGTCTCTCCTAAAGTTAGAGCTAAATAGATACTTACCATGTAGATTTAACTTTACACGACCAAATATTGCACCATACCGGTACTCGCTAAATCGATCGCTTGCGTTCTTATTCGGTGCACCAGCAATAGATCCAATTAGCTCATCGCTCATATAGCCTGATGCATATACCTCGTTACTTTTATTCATGTTGCTCTGCAATGTGCCGCCGAGGAGTGCCCCCATCTCCAGACCACCAAATCTTCTTGTATATTCCACCTGCGGCTCTACGATCAACGACGTGAAAGAGCTATTCCCGAAGTTTGCCTCTGCTATGGGATTGAATTCGGGCGTCCGCGAGCTTTTGGGGCTGCCGCTATATTCGTCTGTCCGGAAGTTGCTTACACCAAAGCTTGAGCGGATATTCAGGCCGGGTATAGGCTTGTAGGAAAACACCATGTTGCTATTCAGGGCATCGGTACCCATAGCATATTGCTGCAGCAGATACGCATATGGATTAGCGGACACCACGGCGCCATTGAGTGAGACACCGCGATAATTCCAGATGAGGTCGCCATTGTTGCCGTATGGATGGGGGTAGTTGGGCTGTAGATTCGCGGCAAGTAACAGATTCGGCGCCGACGAAGAGTTATTTTTTCCATGATTATAGGTGCCTGAAAAATCAAACGTTAGCTTTTTATCGTTGGTACCGTGATGAATCCCGAGGATCATTCCCACTTTTTGATCCGAGAAGTCACCCGGAAAGTTAAAAGTAGCTTTATGGTAATTGGTACCAAAGCGGAACTGTGTTTGTGCATTCCCGCCTGACAGGCCTAGATTGACGATGGAGTTTCGGGACTTCTTACCGAAAAATTCGTCCTTCCAGTTTACATTCCGATCGCGGTCGAATAGCAAAAGATCAGGTGCGTATGTACTGGATGCGGGATTATCCGAAGGAACACGGCCATCATTTTTATATGCTTCCTCTCTCATTTCGAGATACTGTGTCGTATTCATCAGTTGCATGCCATAGCCCAGTACTCCGATTCCACTATTCGCACTCCAGGTAAATTCTGTTTTCCCTTGCTTTCCCTTCTTGGTGGTAATAAGTATCACGCCATTACCAGCTCTTGATCCATAGATCGCTGTAGCATCGGCATCCCGCAGTACCTCTATGCTCGCGATATCGTCCGGATTGATACTGTTGAATGGACTAAGTCCACCGTACGCATTATTGAACATCCTACCCGAGCCCGGCGACATTGCGGACGAAAAGCGGTTGATATTCTCGTTCTGCGTTGCAAACGGGACACCGTCAATTATAAAAAGTGGATTGTCCATTGGCGGTATAGTACCCCTATTGGTATTAACAGAATTCTGACCTCGCAACTGTACGGTAAAAGATGCACCCGGCATACCACTGGTCGAAGACACGACCAAGCCAGGAACACGGCCTTGGAGGACGGCAAGCGGATTGGATACAGCCTGTGTTTCAAAATCTTCCGCCTTTATCGACGTGACAGATCCCAAGTTATAGCGCTTCGTACTGGTACCATAGCCCACGACCTGAATCTCATCGAGGGCATTCTCCCGTCGCTCCAATACAATCTTTACCGTCGAGGTACTATCTCGCAACGATACTTCGCGTCTATGGACCATCAGCCCGGAAAATATTAAGTTGGAAGGACTATTACCGACATCGATCGTAAATCGTCCACCATCATCTGTATACGTTTGTTTATTTGATCCCTTAACGGCGACAGTAACAGATGGTATAGGTTTGCTTTCCGGATCGACCACCAATCCTGAGACAGATTGCCCGTACGTAGCATATGAGCAAAGGATGTAAACTAAGAATAATAACTTTTTCATAAAATAGATTAATTAGTTTGTTTTTCAACGATTTCCATCATATCCAGTTTGCGTCTATCTAGCTTAAGTTCTAAGCCATATCTTCGCAGACTGCGCTTTAATTCATCGCTATTATGCAGGTCAGGTGGCAGTACAAGTCTTACGTTCTGTTTAATGCACGTTTCATCGACAAATGGTATATTGTATATTCCTTCAAGATACTTGAGCAGATTTTCCAGGCGATAATTGTTATAGAAGATAGGTGCGCTACTTTTCTCATATAGATTAGTCTCTCGCGCCAACGTGTCCGGAAAGTCGACGGCAAGCTCCGGCTTGACGGCCGTCAATACCCAGCATTCCACTTCCTTCATAATAGAATTAAATTCCAGCGGCATATAGCGTTGCAGATCCTCGGCAACAAGTCTTGCCACATCTTCTTGGGGCATGGAAGGAGTTTCAATCTCATACGTAAAGAGGTTACGCGTCTCGTCCGACTTTCTTTCCGAAAACAATAGCGGATCCGTAACATTGTACACGATGCGTGTATGCCTATAGCGTGACAGGGAGGGGTGAGCAAAGCGGAGTATGGTGATCAGCGGCACATTGATCAGAGAAACCTTCTGCGTATTCGATCCGCCCTTGTATATTGCACTAGGTAAGCCTTCTATATAATGGCTAAGAAAAGATCCAAACAGATATTGTGGGCGATTACCGCCATTACCGTTATGAAAAAGTGGATATCTAAAATCATATTCCCGGTAGCCCTTTGCCTGTTGTACGGTATAGTCACCTTTGCTGATTTTTTGCCAGTCGACCATATCACTGGTTCCGCCATCTATAATACCTGCGATCTTTCCGTCGGCGATCAGCACATAGTGTGGTAGTGACTGATGGGGAAATAATTTTGACAATATTGTATCGCTGACAACCGAAGGCATACTATAAGCCTGTCTTCTCTTATGCAGAAATCCTGCAATCTTATCTCTTGTATCTCTTGTCGTTATCGAATTGATGAGTATAGTCTGGATGCTGCTGTCATTTCGTTGGAGCTCGTACAACTTGGGAAAATTCTTGATACAGCTTGTACACCATGTTGCCCAGAAATCTAGAATGATCATCGTTTTGTCTCGGTAATCGCTAAGTGTAACGGCATCCTTCCCGTCTGGATGGTTTACCACATGCAGCGGAAGATTCCATAATGTCTCGGGTAGGGTATCCCCTATTTGCAGTGTTTTGATTTCTTCTGCCCCGATCACAGCCCGCTCTACAGCGGACTGCGCCTGGGCATCACTAAACAACACACATATAAGACTTAATACGAAGCTGAACAGCGTGCAGCTTCGGTTATTTTTAGATTTGAATAGATGAGATAGCCGCTTCAAACAGCACAGTCCTCTCCCACCCCTGTAAAAATTCTTCATTTTTTCATGGTTTTAATTGAACCTTAATGGAATGAAAGAGCTCGTTTCATTCGGTTTAAGGCTAATGGCGTGACCTGTACTCTGTGCTGTCGCTAGAACTTATATAGCGCTATTCATCTCTACCCAAGCCTAAAGCTCAGGCCACTTGTAAATAAAAGTTGATTGATAATCCATCGGAATGCTGTTCAGATTCTTCATAATTGGTACAACGGTTTTCTTCTAGGCATTCACCGATCTTAGAAATGTCCGCAACCACGGACATGCCCGGCCGAGATTATTCGGGAGGCGAGATTTTGTTTCTGTGCAATTGTTTTTTTGAGTGTTTCATATGACTTGCTAATAAACAAGTCCCGCAGACGGTATGCAATTGAATGAAAAAGGGCTGCATCCCGTAACTCCAAAAGTTTCTCAGGCCTTAGTCGCGACGAGTGAACAGCAGCCCCCTCACACTTCGTTTAAAGTATTACGAAAGTAAGACTTTTCGACGAAAGTGTGGAGTATTTTTCTGCTGCCTTGCCACTTGGCCTGAGAAATGGAGTTGCAAGATCTTGAAATACGTAATTTTATATATTTATTCTAATTATCTATTTCATAAAACAAATATAAAAAACTTTCTTAAGTAAACAAATTTGTTGACCAACTTTTTTTGATATTGTCGACATTTCAATATGGACAAAACACAAGAAACGTTCCGGAGAAAGCTCGGGCGACGTATTGAGAAACTTCGAGAAGAGAAAAAACTGGAACAAGGCGAACTAGCAGCAATGATAGGACGAGACAAACAATTTATCAATAGATATGAACGTCAGGGAGCTAACCCCACAGCTTTTATTCTTGTACAAATCGCCGATGCACTAGGGGTTACACCAAATGATCTATTAGATTTCTGATATTTCAATTACATACGATTATTTACTCAGAGAGCAAAACTACACCGAAAAGCTAATCAGACTGAAGCACTTCAGTAAAATCAATCCGTCCTAACTGTTTTATAATGGAATACAAACCCTACATAGCTTCTTTTTCGGGCGCTAATAGCCAAATGGAGGCTTTTTCAATACATCCTTGAGGGTTATATACTTTTTTTTGATTTATCTTTCATACGGAAGGTTAATAAATTTGATAAAGATACATAAAAAAGAAAAACCCTCATCAATCGGGCGACTGTGAGGGCTTATATTATCTATCCTTTGTGATTTAACCCAAATCACAAAAACCTAACCAATTCGCCGAGTAAGAATAACTCAGCAATTCAACCTTGATTAAAATTAGCGATTCCTTTTCTTATTTCAAAACGATCTTGTGTAACTTTATATCTAATACCGTTTCATCCAGGGCTTTAAATTTTGACTTCCCGACGGAAAGTAATTTTTTTTCTATTAGAAACGGATGTTTATCTGCCCTCTCTTGTATTTTAAAATATAACTGGAAACGAGACGTATTTTTGTAAATATCTCGAAAGCGGTGTACTTCACCCTTCTTCTGTAATTCTACGCGAGTGTATAATCTTAACCGACGTGGTCTTTACCGGATGAAGCAATTTTATGAGCTGTACACACCCAAATCAGCTATTTTTAAACTTTGGAAAGAAACAGCGTCGCCAGTAGCGACACAAATGAAAAACGAACAACTTGCAATTGTGTCGCCGTTGGCGACACAATTGCAAGTCACAGATTGTCAGTATACTAGATTTATCTCATTAGTACTTTTACAAATATTATGGGCAAATCACGGCTATCGTATGCAGTACATCAACCATGGCCAGGGATTTTCTTTAGAACGGACTTACCCGAATTTCGCAGACACCGGTTCGTACCAATAACAATCCTGTTAATAACATTTAATTAGAAATTAATACGTAAATTTGCGCTAATGATTGATAAAAAACTTTACATAATTGCAGGTTGTAATGGAGCAGGAAAAACTACTGCTTCGTTTACTATTCTACCTGAAATTTTGGATTGTAAAGAGTTTGTCAATGCTGACGAAATTGCAAAAGGTTTATCTCCATTTCAACCTGAAAAAGTTTCGGTTGAAGCTGGTCGAATAATGTTGAACAGAATAAGTGAATTATTTTCCGAGAATGAAAGCTTTGCATTCGAAACAACATTATCAACGAGAAGTTATAAACAGAAGATAGAAAAAGCAAAAGAACAAGGGTACCGGGTTACGTTATTATTCTTTTGGCTTCAAAGTATCGAGTTGGCAAAAGAACGCATAAAGCCTGACGTTATCGAAAGAAGGTACATAAAAGGAATAAAAAATTTATTTGATATTTATCTTCCGATAGTTGATGGAGCTTTAATATTTGACAACTCTGAAGGAAAACACGACCTATTAGCAGATAAACAAATTGATGGTTTATTAAATGTTGTAAATCAAGAGAAGTTTCACCTTTTAAAAAATTACTATGACAACAATTGAAATTCAAATAGAAGAAAAAGATCGAATTCTCAAAGGACTTGAAAAAGTTTACGAAAAACTCATTGAATTTAAAAAGGAAAAAAACAGCGAACTGGTTGTTTTACGTGACAACAAAATCGTAAAAATAAAACCAAAGTAAGAGAATTACATCTTACTCTTACCTCCACACATCTTGAATATTCATCCATTTCAAGCTTTATGGATCTGCTCCTCCATACGCATCGCATGTCATCCGCCAGGTTCTACGGGGTACTGCGCTGGTACCAGTTGAATATCTTGCCCTACTATGTACGGAACGAAAATAGGACTGACGGATCTATTATCACCTTCGTCGACATCGCCCAACGTACCAATGATATCAAGAAGCAAGAAAAGCTGATGGCAGAGCACACACTCTTATTAGAAACTATTGCGCACGACCTGAAAAATCAGATTCTAGGAATAAGTCTATCGCTCCAACCTTTGACTAAACGATCTCGTCTATAAAGCAAAACATAATGGATACATTGATTGATAATTGAATAATGAGGAGCAGTCTAAAAATAATATTTTATATACTTTCTCTTCTTCCATACCATTCTTTAGGTCAGGAGAAGGATAGCTGCAAGTGTCTGAAAAATCTGGAAGAGATTGTAAAGGACATCGAAGCAAACTATCCTGGCTACCCAACCAAAACAGATAGGGGTGCTAACAGTGCTTACATCGATCGCAAACGACAAAGCATCGTACAAGCGTCAAATGCTATAGATCGGGAACAGTGCTTTTATATCATCGCACATTACCTTGATTTTTTTAAAGATAACCATATCATATTCACCGATACTAAAACCACTGCTAGAGCATGGCTTAAAGACCTATCTGCGAACAAAGACCGGGAATTGAACAATGACCCCCTCCTGGGAGTCTGGCGTAAAGATGATGGTTCCCTCTCTGTAGAGATCATTAAGATGGAACCTAATATCTATAGAGGCATTATATCAGAGGTCAAGGGCAGCAAATCAGATCTCTTAAAAATACATTTTACCCTTATCGGCAATAGCGAAAAGTTTAGAATCAGGAAACATGGAAGCTGGCTGACTACAGACCTACTCCGCGGAAGGCTTATTAACAATATTATCGTAGAACCTGAAGGTTTGTGGTACAGATCCAACCCAGGAGAAGAACTAAAAAGCCATAGCATAAATGTACTGGAACGAAACGATCATTTTCGATATACTTTGTTGGATGATAGCTCTTATTATATAGGAATTCCTGCATTTGAGATGAATGAAACCAAATTTGACTCTATAGTGGTCAATCATTTGATCACTGAAATCATGAAGAATCAGATCAAACATTTGATCATCGATCTACGCAACAATGTCGGAGGAAACAGCTCATTTCTCTCATTACTAAGGTTAACGTTTGATAGGTCTTTTGCTCTGCCTGGCGACTTCGTATACGCCAGTCCATCCATGATAGAACGATATGAAAAAAAAGCAAAAGAAGGTTCGCAACGACATATTAAAATGCTCCCGAGGTTAAAAGCACAGCTAGGTGGCTTTCTCCAACGAGATTCACTGCGGGTCGATCTGAAGGAAAAGCTACATTATCCTAAAAGGATATCCATAATTGTAAATGACAACGGTGCCAGTAGTACGGAATACTTTTTGATCCTTGCAAAACAAAGCACGAAGGTTAAAATTTTTGGAAGAAACACGGCCGGAACATTGGATTATAGCGAATTGTTTTCTCCTGAGGATCTTCCGTGCAGTGACTACCGATATATACGACCTACTACCAAATCATTTTATGCGGACGACGCACCAATAGACAATATAGGTATAAAGCCAGATGTCGATCTAAGTGCATATCCAGAAAACGAATGGGTAGAGATCGTGCGTGGGGGGATAGATTCGAGATTGATATACTGATCAACTATGGAACAACTCCTGGGGGATTATATAGGTCTATTTCTGCATTAAAAAAATGGTGGTCGTCAGGGCGCTTCTCTGGTAAGTGGTGCTGGGGCAAAATCCAAATAAGAAATTTTAGCGATCTCTCATCCTCCTATAAATACTAACCTTGGGATGAAAATACGGGAGAATATTCTTTTATCCGGTGTATTTATCCCTGTGGAAATGTATCCATTAGGAAAATGGTTGAACCAAAAGACAGTCGAATAGCGTATTCCGGAAGGGACAAGGTGCGATGCGTAATATGCTACCCAACTAAAAATCGGTTACTAAAGCGCTAATACGGGTAATTTCTTCTTCGCTCAAATCGAATTTTAGCGCACCGGCATTTTCGATAGACTGCATTGCATTTCTTGCTCCGGCCAATGCAACTGTGATACCAGGCCGTTCGACAGTCCAACGCAAAACCAGTTGTCCAAGCGTAACGTTATGCTCCTGCGCTATGGGCTTGAGCTTATCCAGAAATAAGTTGGTCTTTGCAATAAAATCGGGTTGAAAATAGGATAAAGTAGCTCTGCTATCTCCTTCCTGAAACTCGTAACCTGCATGAATTTTGCCTGTAAGCAACCCCCGCTGTAAAGGACTATACGCCAAAATTGATTTTTCATTTACGATACAATAAGGTAATGTCTCTTCTTCAATTCCTCGACTCACCATACTGTACGGTACTTGGTTGGACATTAACGGTACTATTTTATCCGCCTCAATCATTTGGGAGGCGGTATAATTGCATACGCCCGCATGACGTACCTTTCCTTGTTCAATAAGCTGGGCGACGGCCTCAAAGGTTTCATCAATGGCTGTGGTATTATCTGGCCAATGGATTTGATACAAGTCGATATAGTCCGTGCCCAACCGCTTCAGGCTTTGCTCACATTCATAAATAACACTTTCCTTTCCAGCATATTTATAAATATCTATCGCTTTCCCACTATTGTCCGTACTGTTCATAGCAAGATCACCTTTTACTAAATCCCAACGCATGCCAAATTTAGTTAAGATCTGGACACGGTCTCTGGCAATTCCTTTTATAGCTTCGCCGACAATTTCTTCACTGGTTCCTTGCCCATAAATCGGTGCGGTATCAATGGAAGTAACACCTAGATCATACGAGGCCTTGATGGCTTCTACCGCGTCTTTTCTATCTGTACTTCCCCACATCCACCCCCCAGCTGCCCAGGCGCCAAATGTAATTACTGAAACCTCCAGATCGCTATTTCCTAATTTTTTGTATTTCATTCTTCTACTTAAACAAAAACTATTTCCGTTAGTTTACCATTTCGGTGATTTATTTCTATTCGTGTAATTTATTTTGTAATAACATTTTGGGTAAGACAGACAACGAATTTAACTTGGAAACTGCCGCACTGACATCAATATCTTTGATATAGCGCACAGAAAAGTCACGTTCGTAACAGTGACCCGTCCTAAATAACTATACAGTGTTTCAACTTGGATATGCAAAAAGCTGAGTCGTTTTCTATAACAAGTTTTTATTACATTTACTGTTGCTTTTTACGCAATGCCCATGTAGAGAATATTTGACGAAGCGAAAGCTGAAAGCCGAGCTCTACGAAGTAACACGGATTGTGTTAGAGAAGTAGTGATAAGCAATCCGCTTCGCTACCGGCTTATCAACATCTGGGCGGCGTCCTCCATTTAGCAGTAAGCATAACCACCAACACATAACAGAATGGATCCACTAATAAAAAAATTCAAAGAATACGGAAACTTACCGCCCGAAATAGAAAACGAACTTTCGAAACATATCAAAAGCCAAACAAAACAAAAAGGCGATTTCTTTTTAAAACAAGGACAAATTGTCTCCGGCCTTTTTGTTATTGAAATTGGACTTGTACGTTCATATCACATCAAAGACGAACGCGAAATAAATTCGTGGTTCGGTTTTGAAAATATCATTTTGGGTTCAGTTATGCCATTATTTTACGACCAACCTGCTTATGAAAGTATTCAATTTTTAGAAACTTCTACTTACTACTATATTTCGAGTAAAGACCTTAATATGCTTTACAAGAAACATCACGAAATGAACACTATTGGCAGGAAAATGGCTGAAGAATATTGTGTTATTTTAGAACAAAGAATAAGTTCGCTACAAACTGAAAATGCAGAACAACGTTACAATTCCTTACTGAAATTTCAACCAGATGCCACGCAGAGAATTTCTTTAGGTCACATTGCATCCTATTTAGGAATCACAAAGGAAACATTAAGCCGCATCAGAAAAAAATAAACGATTTTGACTTATGTCAAAAAAGTCGGTTCCTATTTTGGCGTTCTTTGCATCATAAAATTAATTAACTATGATATTAATTACAGGAGCATCAGGAAATTTAGGAAATGCAGTAATCGAAAACTTATTAAAACAAGTTTCTGTAAATAAAATAGCAGGCTTATTTAGAAATGCGGACAAAGCAAAAAGCTTGTCAGAAAAAGGAATAAACGCTCGTATTGGAGATTACACAGACAAACCTTCCCTTCTAAAGGCGATGCAAGGTGTTACAAAATTGTTTATGATAAGTATAGAGAGTGAAAACACGTTTGCAGACCATAAAAATGTAATTGATGTTGCTAAAGAAGCAGGTGTAAAACACGTTTATTATACAGGTGGTGCTTTAAATAAAAATGTAACACAATCAAGGTTGGGACCTTTACTCGATTCCTACATCACTACCGAAAATTACATTATCGAGAGCGGACTAACTTATACTATTTTTCAAAACGGTTTGTATGCTGAAACCATTCCATTTTTCATCGGTTATGACGCAGTGAACAACGGGATTTCATTTCCGGCAGGCGAAGGAAAAGCAAGCTTTGCAACACGATCCGATATGGCAGAAGTTTTTGCAAACGTCTTAGCCAACGAAGAACACGATAATAAGATTTATCTAATAACAGGATTTCCCACATACTCGTTTCATGATATAGCGCAGACGCTTTCAGAATTGTGTGATAAATCTGTCTCTTATCACAGTCCTGACACAAATAAATATGAAGCGAGACTACGGGAATATGGTGTGGCTGAAAACGATATCTATTTTTCATCGCTTCTAGCTGCCATTATTAAAAATCAAGAATATGACATTATTGGTTCAGACCTTGAAAAACTTTTGGGCCGCAAACCAACCGATTTGAAAACTTATTTAAAAGAAACTTTTTTATTCTAATCAAAATGAAATATTTATTTCTATCCTTAGCAATTGTCTTAGAAGTAATTGGTTCAGGCTTTATGAAAGCTTCAGACGGCTTCTCAAAATGGCTTCCCACCAGCATTTTTGCAGTGGCATACATCATTAGTTTCTATTTTCTTTCGTTGGCGCTCAAAACAATTCCGCTCGGTACAGCGTATGCAATTTGGGCAGGATTGGGCATTGTGCTTACATCAGCTGTTTCCGTTATTGTATTCAAACATAAGTTAGATTTACCAGCAATTATAGGCATTCTCTTTATCGTAACAGGCGTAGTAATTATGAATTTATTCTCAAAAACTGCGGCTCACTAAAAATCCCTGCTGCTAATAGCTAAGTTTTCGTTGGGTACGTAGCGCCAACTAAGATAGGATTAAAATCTACTCGTTAGTGAACAAAAATCGATTTCAGATGTCTTTAGAAATACAATTAAAAATATAATATATGAATTTCGATAGTATTCAACTAGGTGATTTGGAAAGGGATACTTCCATACCAAACACGGTAGAAGAGCAGGTGGAAGAAACATGGTTTGTAAAATATGGTGAGCAAATCGTGGGTGTAGGTCTTTTCTTGCCTAATAACGACAGGTGTGTAGTCGCTATTATCGGCGAGGATTATGATAACAAGATTATGTTAGGCACTTATGGCTCAGGAGATGATTATAAAAATGTTGTCTATAAGGGTTTAAATATTGCCTATGAAGGTTATCTCCGCTCTATCAAAGGAGACACCGTGATCGGCGAGATTATAATTGATAAAGAGTAATCTCTTGCATAGTTGATACCTAACTAAAAAATTAAAATTGCTCTGTGTCATATAAATATTTTTTATATTAGATATGAGTTAAAGTCACACCCTAAATTAACAATCTCCCCGTTCAATATCACTGATACATTCCGAAAGTAATTTTCTGACCTTTTTTAACTGACGGATTTTGCTATCAATTTCATTGATTTTATTATTTACTACTTCAACTTTTTTATCAAGAGAAAGACGTTTATTATACCAACTCTCTAACAGCTTTTTAATTTCAGACAGCGTAAAGCCCGCCTCTTTTGCACCTTTTACCATTTCTATTTTTTCTACAATACTTTCCTCGTAGTCCTTGTAGTTGTTCGTTTTTACTTTTTGATCGGACACGCCTTTGAACAAGCCATAATTTTCATAGTATCTTAATGTAGGTATTGACACACCTGTGCGCTTTGACAATTCGTTTATTAACATAACTCTATTATTGTTGATAAAAATAGATAAAGTATAAACCATACTTCATACTTGTTAGTTGCAAAACTAACATATACTTTTACGCCGACAAATAATTTTTCGCGAAACGGAATAAAAATATGGACAAATGGTTCGTGTAATCAAAATACTAAAACGAATGACGATAATAATAGTAAGCAGTTTAGTTCTTATAGGGATTGTAGCTTTCTTTGTTTTACGGCAACCACAATTTGGAAAAGCACCAAGCGGGCAGCGTTTGGAACGCATAAAGCAATCACCCCATTACAAAAATGGCAAATTCCAAAATTTAAGCTATACGCCTACTCTTGCCGAAGGACATAATTATTTCGGAGTCATTTACGAGACCTACTTTAAGAATAAACCAAGACAATATCCAACGGACATCATTCCGTCCGTGAAAACAGATTTATTGAACTTGCCTGTCGATGCAGACATTTTAGTTTGGTTCGGGCATTCTTCTTATTTCATACAGATAGACGGAAAACGAATTTTGGTTGATCCTGTGTTCAGCGGAAATGCCTCGCCAATTCCCCGAACGGTAAAATCATTCAAGGGAACGGATATTTATACTGTTGCCGACTTACCTGACATTGATTATTTGTTTATTTCTCACGACCATTACGACCATGTTAATTATGAAACATTGATTGCGCTAAAAAGCAAAACAAAAAAAGTGATCTGTGGATTGGGTGTTGGATCACATTTTGAACATTGGGGTTATGAAAGCGACAAAATTATTGAAAAAGATTGGAACGAAAAGGTAGAATTGGATAGTGGCTTTACCGCTTTTGTGGAACCGGCCCGACACTTTTCGGGTAGAGGATTTTCAACAAACAACACTTTATGGGCTTCGTATGTATTACAAACCCCAAGTATGAAAATTTATATTGGCGGTGATAGTGGCTACGACACACATTACGCAGCTATTGGAAACAAATACGGCTCTGTTGATTTAGCCATTTTAGATAATGGACAATACAATGAAGCTTGGAAATACATTCATAACCTGCCGGAAGACGTATTGAAAGCGGGACAGGATTTAAAAACCAAACGGATTTTTCCTGTTCATTCTTCTAAATTTGCATTGGGAAGTCACGATTGGGACGAGCCTTTGACGAAAATAACCGAACTGAATAAATCGTATAATATTCCATTGGTCACGCCTATAATCGGAGAGCCTGTAAACCTTAAAGACACTACTCAACAATTTAAACAATGGTGGACGGGATTGAATTAGAAAGACCGACTATCGAACGACAAAAAATTTTATATCGCAGGAGCAGTTCGTGAGAACAGGTGGCAATGTGAATGGTGGATCGAGACCGGTATAACTTTCTCTAATTTCGCCTAAAGCTACTATGTACGGAAAGAAAATAGAACAGACGGGCCGCATTTGATCATCAGAAAATGAGAAATAAATCTTGAAAATTTGTCTCAATCAACATTTATTAATTAAGCTTGTGTATGCAAAAAGGGATAAACAATATCCCCTTTCTCATAGTTAGCGATCCTTGATTTGCATACAACTTTCAGGGCTTTGCTTACGCCTATGCAAATGTTCTTAGCGAACTTTGACTTATTAAAATTTAATAGTATGGTAATGAAGAAAATAAATTTAGGAAGCGAAGGTCTGGCTGTACCTGGTATAGGTTTGGGCTGCATGGGTATGACAGGTTTTGAGGGAGGAAACATGTATGGCGAGGCAGATGAGAAAGAAGCTATTGCCACAATTCACCGGTCGTTCGAATTAGGTGGTAATTTTTTAGATACTGCAGATTTATATGGTCCTTTCAAAAATGAACAGTTGATTGCGAAAGCAATAGGTGGTAACAGGAATAAATATATTATCGCGACAAAATTTGGCTGGGAGATCGATGAAAACGATAAAGTAACCTGGGCCATAAATGGTAAAAAAGAATATGTTAAAAAAGCGGTGGAGCGATCTCTAAAAAACCTCAATACAGACTATATCGATCTGTATTACATGCACCGACTTGATAAAAACACCCCCATCGAAGAAACCATCGAGGCGATGAGTGAGCTGGTGAAGGAAGGAAAGGTGGGTTATCTCGGACTATCAGAAGTATCTTCAGAAACTATAAAAAGAGCACACGCGATTCACCCGATTACGGCTGTACAAAGTGAATATTCATTATTTGAGCGTACAGCAGAGGAACGTGGCATATTGAATACGTTGCATGAACTTGGGATAGGATTTGTGGCTTATTCTCCTTTAGGTCGCGGCTTTCTATCCGGCCAGATCCGAACCATAGATGACTTGCCGGAGAATGATTTTCGCCGCGCAATTCCACGTTTTCAGGAGCCTCATTTTTACAAGAATATTGAGCTGGTTAAAGCAATTGAGACCATGGCCGACGAGAAAGAGATAACCACAACACAGTTGGCACTTGCATGGATTATAGCCAAAGGTATCTTGCCAATCCCCGGTACGAAACGGAGAATATATTTAGAGCAAAACATCGCATCGACTGAAATTGAATTAAACGAAACCGATCTATCAAAACTCGAAAACATCGTACCGTTGGGCACCGATACCGGCAACCCATACGACGAGTTTAGCATGGGGCTCATCGATTAGCGTATTTTCTGTAGCGTTGCATTTTAAAGATGCAAACGCTACTATGTACATTAAAATATGTAAATTAGTACTATGAATGCTATCAGATCAATATCAGAATTTCACCGATTACTGTCTCTGCCCGAGCCACGCCATCCATTGGTAAGCGTGATTAATCTCGCCGAAAGTATTTTTCTGGATGATGATGTATGGAAAGGCTTTGTAAATAGATTTTATTGTGTTGCCCTTAAAAGGAATGCAAAAGGTAAAATACGATATGGACAGCAACATTATGATTATGATAAGGGAGTACTGAGCTTTACAGCGCCTAACCAAGTCCAATACCTGGATCTGAACAGTGTACAATGCGGATCGGGCTACCTGCTAATTTTCCATCCCGACTTTTTACTGGCCCATCCCCTAGCACGCAATATCAGTGGTTATAGCTTCTTCTCTTACGCTGTAAATGAGGCACTGCATCTTTCTGCTGATGAAGAAGATGATTTGATTACCATATTGAACAAGATCGATAAGGAATGTCTTCATATTGATAAATACACGCAGGAAATTATCTTATCGCAAATCGAGTTGTTGCTCAATTATTCGAATCGATTTTACGAGCGGCAATTTATTACCCGGAAAAACCATAATAATCAACTGCTTGCCAAATTTGAACTTCTTATTGAGAAATATTTTGACGGCAGTACGACAACGCAACCCGAACTGTTAACGGTACAACGCATGGCCGAACTCATGAACCTGTCTCCTAACTACCTCAGCGATCTACTGCGCATGCATACCGGACAAAATACTCAGCAGCATATACACCAGCGTGTGATCGAAAAGGCGAAGGAAAAACTTTCGACGACAAATTTATCCGTAAGCGAAATTGCGTATACACTAGGCTTTGAGCATGCGCAATCGTTCAGTACACTATTTAAGAAGAAAACCAGTTTGTCGCCTCTTGAATTCCGGCAGGCATTTAACTGATAACCAAGAAAAAACAGCGGAGATGTTATAACATGACCAGAACATCGTCAAGCGGCGATGTAATAACCAAGGAAATTGATTTGAGAATATATCGAGACGGGGCATTGAAAATTAACACGGTTAATCCCCAAATTGAAACGATCAATACCATCGAAGATATGGCAGTCGTTATTGTATCAATGAGATAAAGTGAAGCTACAATGCGGAGCCTTTTGAAGCCCAATACCGTTACATCCGATTCTGGAAAAAAAATCGACGAGGTTATAAAAGTAGACGGCCGAAGTGGAGTTGCAATTTAATTTAACCTGCCAAATAACTTGTTACCTTATCTTTGAAATAATCAATATCGAAAGGTTTGCTGATAAATGCATCTGCGCAGCCCGATTCCATCGCCTCATCGGGTCTGGAGTGTGCAGACATCAAAAGCACAGGTACACTTGATGTGTTGCCTCTGTCTTTCATCTCTTTGCATAGTTCTATCCCGTTACCATCGGGAAGCATGATATCAAAAACAACAACATCTGGCACGGAGACACTAATAATGGCGTTAAACTCCTTCGCAGAACTACAAAGTTGGACGTTATAACTATCATCTTCCAGAATATAACCGATGATATCGCGAATACCGGCGTCATCCTCTACGATACATATACTTTTTTTCATAAATTGCTTTTCAAGTCATTACGTGCAGCGGATAGGTTGGCATAAGCTAACTACTCCGTAATCATTATCTCAACAAGTGCCCTATCCGTATTGTTTTGAGTATGGATGTCATTTTTTAGTTTGATACAAAATAATGCTTTACGATTACTTCACTTAGACCAAAGCGCTGTTAGTGCAAAAAGAAACTGCTCTACGTGCATGCTTGTCACGTATTAATTTGTTAAAACACGTAAATGTACACGAAACTCTTCGGCAATGAAACGGTTGTATAAATACAAACTTTAAATAACATGACAAACTATGAAGCGATTACTTAAACTCAGAAAACTTGCGCTACTATCCCTCATGGGATCAGTATTGGTGTTATCTGCCTGCGGTGGTAATAACACAAAAGATGCGCAGGGTCAAGAAAACCAGAAGGTGGGTGGTTCCGAAACGGGACAGGATTCGGACGATCAAGATGAAAACAACAGCAAATTTGTTAACGATGCTGCTAGCAGTAACGACTTTGAGATTGCTGCTGGAAGCCTCGCGATAAGCAAAGGCGTGAGTACTGACGTAAAAAATTATGGACAACATATGGTTGATGACCATACCGCTGTAGGTACAGATCTGAAAAAACTGACTGCTTCCAAAGGATGGGGGCTACGTGGTCAGTTAATGGAGCGGCATACAACGCTTCTCGAAAAACTAAAAGCAGCTTCGGGCGCGGAATTCGACCGCCTGTTTGCCGAAGTGATGGTATCCTCCCACCAGGAAGCTATAACCCTCTTTAGAGGTGCCACGGAAAACAGCCCGGGTGTAACTGATCCTGACCTGAAAAAATTTGCCAAAGAAAAACTACCAGGTTTAGAGATGCACTTAGAAAAAGCCAATAAACTTCAAGACGGTGTTAAAAATTAGTGGCAAATGAATGTATATGTATTGCATAGACGTTCGCGCTTGCCTACACTTTTAACCTGTGTTAACCTACCGAAGGAGCTTTATGGTGTAAAAAACCGTATTGCTCCTTTCAACCTTCTATTTCTGCAATAGTCTCGATTGATTTTTTAGTACCTGAATGTTCTTTCACAAAGCTAAAGCATGCCTATTAGGGGCAAATAGGAAGCTCCATGCGAAACGCTGCCCTTCACCTAGCTCACTTTCAACGCTAATCTTTCCATCGTTACCGAAAGGGCTCTCTAGGGAGGCCAAGATATATAAAGCAATAAGAACCACACACCCGTTTCGCTCTGGGTATCTTCGATATACCGATGCGCTGTGATTAACATCAAAATATTTTTCTTTTCTATCGCTCTAATGTTATACTGATTATATTGAACTCGAACAATCTACGGAAACAAAAGTTTACCTACGAATAATTAACGTAGTAAAAGTCAAGTTAACAGCATAACTGTTTACCTAATCGATATTTATACCCTATTTCAATTCTCGATATCTCAATTCAAAACAAGATTGGAGCTCGATGTGTTTGTATAACACAGTTAAAGGCTACGTACTTTCTCACAGCGTTTTTCAACGGGAGAGTATATCGATTTATCTTAATAAAACACAAAACAAATTCTAGTCGTATGGAAATCGTAATTGGAATCATAGCCGGAATATTGACCTCCATTTCGATGGTTCCTCAGTTAATTAAGGTGATAAAGGAAAAAGATGTGGCAAACATCTCTCCGATTATGATCACTATTTTGTTAGGCGGTGTATCAATGTGGGTTGTTTATGGGGTGTTGCTGAAAGAATGGCCTATTATTCTATCCAATGCCTTTTCTGTTCTCGTCAATACCACCTTATTGACCTATTACCTTCTTTATAGGGAGCGCACATAGGATCCTACAGGGTATCAATGAATATACGCGTGCTTTTTTCTAAGTTCCGTTTGTATTTGCTGTTATATCAATATTATAAACTTTATCACGGAACAATGCCATTTACTATTTTATATCGATGTTTAAAATTAGTACCTTTTAATTACTAAAAAGCAATTGATTTATAGCTGGCCATCTAAGCAAATGGCTGTACCAAGCATAGAGAAAAAATGGAGATAATAAAAGCTGCTTTAATTCATAAGCTGTTAAGGAATGAAAGTGTCAAGATCATGGCTTTGGGCGAGTGCACGCATGGTGGCAGCACAGTTGCTCGTGCTAGAGTCGAATTTACAAAAGACCTTTTTAAATCATAACTGCGATATGGTATTGCTAGAGCACCCTTTTGATGCATCTTTATAGTTCGACCTCAATGCGCAGTGTATGGCACCAAACCGCACTTTTGTTGAAGATTACATAAAAAATACCATGTTTGCATCGGGGGGAGAATTTTTGAGATTATTTGACTGGACTAGAGATTTCAACTTAAAATCGGAACCAAAGGTTCATGTAATAGGTATCGCTCTGTGCCCATAGAAATTTGCTTATGTATGTCCGCACCCTCGATCAATACAACGAATTCCGAGGTCCTGAAACACAAAAAACGAAATACGTCTATAGGGATGGATTAGCAAAATATTCTGTATCGATATAAGAGACAATCCAATGATTGACTGCCTCTTATAAATGTGGAACTTAGCCCTTATTGCCATCCTCCTCCTAAAACTTTGTATAACACGATTTGGTTTAAAATCCGTTCCTTGGCAATATCAACCGCAGCTGTCTGTGCGTCAATTACATCACGCTGTGTGGTTATAATATCTAAATAGCTGACGCGTCCTGCAATAAAGAGCTCATTCGCTGCTGCGACAGAAGCATTGAGTGCCATTTCCTGGTCCCGAATATATGTCGCCCGGCGGTGGATAGACAGTTGTTGGTGTAATGCCGAAGACACTTCGTTCATAGCTCGAAGTACCGTCTTCTCATATTCTAAGAAAGCAATGCCATAGTTACCTTTCATGACCTCATACTGAGATTTAAGTTCGCGTTGCTGAAGTAGCGGGACTGTAAAGCCAGCCAACAGACCATATGTAAAGGACTTATCAACGGCTAAAAGCTTATCTAAATTAAAACTTTGCAGACCGAGATACGGGCTAACTGCAATAGACGGCAAAAAGGAAAGCCGAGAAGCTTCTAGCTCATAAAATTGTGATTGCATTCTGAACGTAGCTTCTCGGATGTCTAATCGGTTCTTAACGAGATCAGCGGGTGAACCTATCGCTAATTCAGTAAAGAGTTGCAGCGAATCCAATGATTCATCGCTTCTTTCGATGGGACGAAAAGCTCGTCCCAGCAAGAAATTAATCTGGTGTTCTAAAGAAATAATATCTTGTAAGACTTGCTCGCGTGAAGCCCGAGAGCCTTCTAACATAGCTCGAAATTGTTGCACCCCTAACTCATTAGCACGCCCTGCCTCCTTCTGAGCCTGTATAATTTCTAAAGCTTGCTCATGTAATTTGATATTATTGTTGTACACCTCAATCTTTTTGTCGAGACTGATTAATTCGTAATATGCTGTTGAAATGTTGGTAATCAATTCTGTTTCCAACAGCCGTCTTGCTTCGTTTTCTGCGATTAAATCTGTAAAGGCAGCCTCGCGACGATGGCGCAACTTACCCCAGACATCTATTTCCCAAGAAGATCGTATACCTACAAAATAATCCGGCACGAACGGTTCGGGGATCTTTTCATCACCTTTCAGGTTTTCTGAAAAATTAGAATCGTAGTTGCCTATTCCGGATTCGGTGTAGTGACCGTATTTACGTAATCCTCCTTCTGCAGAGGCAGCTAAGCTGGGCAACAGCGTCGCTTTTCGTTGTTTAAAATGTGCCTGCGTCATTTCTATACGACGTAAAGCCTGCTGTAAATCCTTATTACGCAGTAAGGCGGTGTCAATCAGCTTCGTCAAGAGCGTATCCTTCATGAAATCATTCCAGGGTATAGTTGCTAAGGAAAGACTATCACGCAGCATACGGTGATCTTCTTTTTGTATTGCCTGATTTAGATTTGGATCTGACACTCTTTTAGGAACTGTACAGCCCGTAAATGCCAAAAGTAAGACTATTGTCGCAATGGCTGCGCCCATTTTTCTATTCTTTCCATTTTTAGCGAATAACACAACTAGTCCCGGGATAACTATGACACCAACGATCGTCCCAATTACCATTCCGCCCACGGAGGCCGTTCCGATGGTACGGTTTCCGAGCGCGCCCGCTCCACTCGACAACATAAGAGGTATAAGGCCGGCCGCGAACGCAAAAGAAGTCATTAAAATCGGCCTTAAACGTGCAACAGCGCCTTCGATGGAAGCTGTTAAGACGTCCATTCCCTGTTTGCGCTTTATATTTGCGTATTCTACAATCAGGATGGCATTTTTACCCAACAGACCGATTAGCATAACCAATGCAACCTGTGCATAAATATTGTTTTCAAGTCCGAATATCTTCAAAAATAAGAACGCGCCAAACACCCCTGCCGGTAGGCACAGAATAACAGGCAATGGGAGTAAGAAACTTTCGTATTGTGCCGCTAGTAAAAGATATACAAATACTAAGCATAATACAAAAATATACCCCGCTTGGTTGCCCGATATTTTTTGTTCGCGTGTCATACCAGACCATTCAATTTCATAACCTTGAGGCAGAGACCCAGCAATACGTTCCACTGCCTCAATAGCTTGTCCCGAGCTGAAACCGGCGGCTGGCTGCCCCGTGAGCATTGCGGAGTTAAACATATTGTAGCGCGTGATCTGCTCGGGTCCGTAGACCCGTTTCATCGTCATAAACGAAGAATAAGGCACCATCTCTCCCTGTTCAGTTTTCACATATAAATCCAATACATCTGAAGGCCGCTGCCGTGCAAAGGCGTCAGATTGAACCATTACCTTATACATCTGACCATACCGAATAAAGTTTGTTGCATATAAGCTCCCTAACAGCGTTTGCAATGTATTCATAGCATTCTCTACCGAAATACCTTTCTTTGCAGCAAGGTCATAGTCGATTTCCAACATGTATTGTGGAAAATTAACATCGAAAGAGGAACTTGTATTTTCAATTACTTCGTCCTCGTTTAGGGCAGTCATGAAGTCTTTGAGTACTACATTTGTTTTAACAAGATCTTCATTACCGCTTTGATCGAGCAAGCGTAACTCGAAGCCAGACGAATTACCAAAACCAGGTACTGTAGGCGGTGGAAAAAATTCAATCAATCCGTCGGCAATATGAGCTGTGCGCTTACGAAGTTCCTGTATGACTTCCTCTATCGATTGATCTCGGTCATCCCAAGCCTTCAAGTTTATCATTCCCATGCCGTAGGATGCGCCGGTTACCTCCGTTACGATGCTATAACCCGATAACGTAGAAACGGTTTCGACAATATCCATCTCGCGCGCGATTGCATCCACCTCGTTCAACACCTTTTCGGTTCGATCGACGGTTGCTCCGGGAGGTGTAGTCACAGACACATAAATCATTCCTTGATCCTCGGTTGGAATAAACCCGGTTGGTAATACGGCACTCGTCCCCCAAGTGAGTACGAACATGCCCGCAAGCAGCAATAAAGTAATCAACCTTCTTCCTGCGATCCGCGATAATAGGCTCTTATAATTACCTGCTAGTTGGTCATAGACAGAATTGAATTTGGTAAAAAATCTCGTCAACAAACCGTTAGATCCTTTTTCTTCGTGCGGCGAGCGCAGGATGATAGCACAGAGCGCCGGCGTTAATGTAAGGGCGTTAATACCTGATATGACTATTGCGGCTGCTAATGTCAGGGAAAACTGTCGATAGAACACACCCACCGGACCGGAAAGAAAAGCTACGGGAATAAAAACGGCAGACATCACAAGCGTGATCGCGACGACAGCGCTTCCTACTTCTTTCATGGCCGCTAACGTAGCTTCCATCGGAGATAGGTTCTCTTCTTCCATTTTGGCAAATACAGCCTCCACGACGACAATACCATTGTCGACCACGATACCAATGGCCAATACAAGCGCAAACAAAGTCAGCAAATTGATTGAAAAGCCCATCATCTGCATAAAAAACAATGATCCGATTAAGCTAACCGGTATGGCCAGGATTGGAATGACAGTAGCACGAAAGTTTTGAAGAAAAATAAATACGACTAAAAACACAAGCACGAACGCTTCGAAAAGGGTCAACATTACGCTGGAGATCGATGCATTCAAAAACCGCGATACATCATAGCCCATAGTATAGGTCATTCCGGAGGGAAAGCTATTTTCTTTTAATTGATTCATACGCTCCTTAACACGTTGAATCACTTCCTGCGCATTCGATCCAGGGAGTTGCTTCAACATAATGGAAGCTGAAGGACGCCCATCCGTCTTGGAAACCATTTCATAATCCAACGATCCAAACTCCACTTGGGCCACATCTCTGACGCGGATGACGGAACCATCCGTATGCGCCCGAATAGGAATGTTTTCGTACTCGCTGATTTCGGTAAACTTACCGGGATATCGCAACACATACTGTTGCATATTTATGGCCTTATCCGAACTGATACCAGTTTGACCAGGTGCTGCTTCTATATTTTGCCGTCTTAATGCATCCACTAATTCTTCGGTAGATATAGCGTATGCCGACAATCGATCTGGATTGACCCAAATACGCATGGCGTAATCTTTCATTCCCATAATCTGCGCAAAACCTACTCCTTCTATCCGCTTCAGTTCTTTTAGTATATTGATATCCGCAAAATTGTAAATGAAGCGTTCATCTGCTGTAGCGTCATCCGTGTAGACATTGAGATACATCAACATGCTATTCACTTCCTTTTCTGTCGTAACACCTGCCTTTATTACTTCCTCTGGTAATTCATCCAATACCGTAGTTACTCTGTTCTGCACATTTACAGCCGCAATATCGGGATCTGTCCCCACCTTGAAAAAGACTTGGATAAGGGTTGTACCGTTGTTTGTCGAAACCGAATTCATGTATGTCATTCCCGCTACGCCATTTATTGCCCGCTCCAACGGGATTGCCACCGCATTTGTGCTTACCTCCGCATTTGCTCCGGTATAACTTGCGGTGACAACCACTGACGGAGGTACGATATCCGGAAATTGGGTAATCGGCAATGTAAATAATGCAAGTAGCCCAAGTATTGTTATAAATAACGATATAACCAGTGATAATACTGGCCTTCTGATAAATTGTTCAAACATCTTTGTTGCCCCCTCTTAATTTGTAATTGTTCTCGGACTAATGACCATCCCGTCTCTTAGCGACTGTACACCCTCAAAGACCACCTGAACATCTTTATCTAAGCCCTCTTCTACAACATAATAATGGCCGATGCGTTGACCGCTCTTGAACGGGGTCATTTTAACCTTATTATCTTTAACGGTATATACATAGGCCTTATCCTGTATCTCTAAAACTGATTTTTGATGTACGAACGTGAGGTTTCCCGTCTTTGTGGGTACGGCGACCTTGCCCGATGCGCCATGCTTTAGAAGTGCATCGGGATTGGGAAATTTGGCACGTAAGGCTATGGAACCCGTAGTGGCCTCAAATTCACTCTCGACGATCTCTGCATTACCGACATGCGGATATAGCGTTCCATTGGCTAGGATCAGACGTACTTCAGATTTAAAACTATTGCCGTTAAACTTACCATCCGATGCTATCGCTAGATACTCTGGCTCCGAAATAGAAAAATAAACGTTCACGCTATTATTGTCCGAAATGTTGGTGAGCAGCGCGCCCTCTTCCAACAAAGAGCCTTCTTTTAAGAGGATACGATCAATCCGTCCAGCAAATGGTGCTCGTATTTCAGTGTAAGTTAATTTGGTTTTAGCTTGTGCAACTAGTGCCTGAGCTTCCTTTATTTTTGATTTGGCTGCATTCAACTGCGCTTCCATCAGATCGATTTCTGTATTACTGACTATATTTTTTTTGACTAACTTTTTTGTACGCTCCAGCTCAAGTTCCACCTTTTTTGCCTCGGCACGTGCATTGTCAAGGCCTGCTTCGGCATGTGCATAATCCGCTTTATACTCTTCTGAATTTACCTGAAAAAGCACTTGACCCTTACGGACATATGCTCCTTCATCGACATAGATTTTATCTAAAAATCCGGATAATCGAGAACGTAGCTCAATATTTCGATGCGCTTGGATATCGGCTATATACTCTTTAAATATAGTGGTGTCCATGTGCATTAAAGTGGAAATTGGCACAATCCGCTCAGTGGATTCTTTGTCATTTTCGCTACTGCTTGCTGTACAGCCTGACGCGAGCATAATTGCCCCCAATATGGGGAGAAAGATCATTTTGTTGTTCATGATAATATAAGATTCGGAATTAAATTACAGTAGAAGATATCCAAAAGAACATTCATGATGATAGATTATCAACATGCTACTTTGGAATATAAAAAGATGTGTAGTAAGATTAGAAGGGTCTGTAACGGTACAGAAAGGAATAATATCCTGGTCGATTTTGTGTTTTGTCTTTACGATTGAATAGCGGTGTGGTTTTCGCAAGCAGAAAGATCATGCATAATAGCCAACCGAAGATCAGTTCCGCGGGCATCACGCCCAAAGAGAACTGAATTATCTGGTATTCATCATATATTATTTCTGGGATTGCAGCACTCGCGTCCGGATTTTCGAGGTCAAACATCTCTTCAAAAACAAGTTCGAGTAGCGTTTCATTTGCCTCAATAGGGTTTAAGTTTACGAAATCGTCAAAACGTACCTCATAACAAAGCATGTTGAGATAGCCAAATAACATTAAAAAATTGAACAATTTTAACATCGAGCCAAATATAGCAACACAGGTGTAATACTGTCAAGTCAGTTTTTGTAAAAAAGCTGTTATTCATTTCCCGAGACATTTAAGACTATGCGTAAAAGACCTAAACGCCAAAGTCGAAAAACGACCAAAATCCCGTTTAGCGATTCTTTCCGGTACTAGGCATTGGGGTATGACGCAACAGACGGACCTGTTGGTACCAAAGGCGGCATATGCATATCCTCGTTTGAACTTTCAATCCGTTTCATTTCTTTTGCTTTTTTTTAATGCTCTCCCTGCATAAGTAATTCCACTTCGGATAATCTAAAAAACATCGTCAGATTGATTTGCGTTGCACCAAGAATACCTTTCTTTTGCCCTGTACGTCTGCAATGTTCTTTTACTCACATTCCCATGCTGGTGCCGGAATGTTTCCGGTATCTCTCGCGCCGGCATATTCCTTTAAATTCTGAATGTCTAAAACTTCCCATTGTTGTTCAAGGCTGATGGGACATTAAAAAAGCAGACGCCTTTCATTGTTCGTCTCTCTGCTGTACATTGAAAACAGTTCCTGCCGGATCTGTAATCCAATGCATATTTTCCGGAAGTTCTTCCAATTCATCACAGGTTTCCACCCCGTTCAATTGCAAATAATTTGTCGCTTCTTCTACATCAGGAACAGTAAGTTGTAACCACGTTTCAGCATGGGTGTAATTGTCCACGCAGTCTAACCAAATAACGTTATTGCCGAATTTTACTTCGTGTGTTCTAGAAACGGTTGGATTGCCTATGGGTTTTTCTTCGACTTCCAGCTTCAAAATATCCTTGTAAAAAGCAACCGTTTTTTCGTATTTATTTTTAGGAATTTTTATTGCAATATTAATTCCTGCTTCAAATTTTGGTGTCATATTTATTATTTTTGAACGTATGTTATCTGGAGAGTTTATTCGGCTGGAATTTTTGACATATCCATATAGAAAATTTCCCAAGTATGTCCGTCAAAATCTTCAATAGTCCGCTGTTGCATAAAACCATAATCTCTTAGTTCACTGGGCTCGACTCCGCCTGCTTCTAATCCATTTGCGACGATTTGATTCATTTCCTCAACACTCGCAACAGACAACGAATAAAGACCTGCAAGACTGCTTTTTGTGTCTGCAATCGGTTTTGTTGCAAAGCCAGCAAATTTTTCATGGGTCAGGAGCATAACAAAAATGTTTTCGCTCCAAACCATACACTTTCCACTGTCGTCTGAAAATTGAGGATTGTTTGTGAAACCTAAAGCGCTATAAAAGTTCATTGATTGCTGAAGATCTTTTACTGCTAAATTGATAAATACCTGTTTTGCCATTTTATTTAATACTTACTTGCTAATTTTGTAGTCTTTCTATCGATGAAATTTCAGAAAAGTTATCTCCCACCTAAATCGGGATCGATAGATTTAGAACAGCAAGATATGAAGATTTTAAACGGCAACACTTGACTTATGACAAGAAATATACAAAACACTACCTCTTTAATTACGTTTAAAGAGGTAGTGTAAACCAAAATGTTGCACCTTGTCCCGCGTCGCTATGCACACCGATTTCCCCATCGTGTCGGTGAACGATATCGGCGCTGATGTAAAGACCCAAACCAAGGCCCGACACTTCTCGTCCGCTACTATCGACCCTAAAGTAACGCTCAAAAATTTGCTTTTGCTTTTCTGGGGGAATGCCTGGGCCGGTATCACGTACAGATATTTTAACAAACCCATCTATTTGTTCAGCCCGGAGGTAAATATCAGAGGACTTAGGTGCATATTTAACGGCATTATTTACAAAATTAACAACAACTTGGTCGATCCGACGTTGATCAGCATGTACCTGCAGTGATGGATCTCCCTCAAATACCAGCTTATGTTTACCTGTTTCCCTGATGTGGCCACAGCAGTCGTCCAACAGATCCTTTACGATAAATGTTGTTTTATTCAATACTGTCGCGTCCTTATCCATGTTACTCACATTCAATAAGTCTTCAATCAGCGTGCTGACCTTTTCCATACTGCGCTCGGCCTGCGTCAGTAATCGAGGGAAGAGCTCATGTCCCGGCGTGTCCTTTATCCGTTGCAAAAACTGCAGGGATGCTTTTAGGGAAGTAATGGGTGTTTTTAGCTCGTGACTGGCAATGGAAATAAAATCGTCCTTTTGCTGCTGTAGTCGTTTGAAATCAGTGATATCCAAAACCGTACCCATTAATTTGTCCGGTATTCCGTCTGTCCCGTAGAAAACCTTCGCCTGAACCCTGATCCAATGTATCGATTTGTCTTTATGCAGGATTCTTGCCTCGTACATCATCTTTCCCTTAATTGCTGCAGCGGCATGTGCCTTCGCGCTCAAGTGCACGTCGTCAGGATGAAAAGTATCCAGTAGCTCCAGTCTTGATATCGGATCGGACGCCTCGAAAATCTCATTGAACCGTTCGGATGTGATAATTGCATTGGTGCTATAACTGTATTCAAAGGTGCCGATATCGGCAGACTCTACAGCAAGACGGGTACGCTCTCCCGCTTCCTCGATTGCTTTACGTGCCTTCACTTTTTCGGTTACGTCGATAGCTACGACTAAAATAGCCATTACATGGCCGTCGGCCTTTAACACCGGTTCGTAAACGAAATCGATGAATACGTCTTCGGGTTTACCATACCGGATAAGCGTTACCTGATGTTCGGTAGCAACGAAAGGCACTCCTGTTTGTATGACCTGGCTCAGTACTGGGGCGTAATCTTCTGCTGCTTCGGTGACCCCTTCCCAAATAGCGCGGCCTTCCAGTTCTGCCCGCTCCTTGCCTACCAAATTTAAATAGTTATCATTGACTTCTAAAACGTAGAGGTCGTGTGAACGTATAACACATATACCTACCGGAGCCTGTTTGATCAGTAGTCGAAAACGGGCCTCGCTTTCGATCAGGTCATCATTTTTTCGTCTTATTTCCTCTTGGGACACCACAAGGTCCTCATTGGCTGCCGAAAGCTCCTCAACTGTTGCCGCAAGTTCCTCGTTCAGGGAGCTCATTTCTTCCGTCAAGGACTGTTCCTTTGCCAAGGCCTCTTGCAACATCTGGCGCTGATGTACTTTTGTTGTGATATCGTCCGCGGCGACGATGATACCAACAACGTCCCCCTTATCGTCGCATAGGGGATCATAATAAAAACTCACATATTTTGTCGCGGGGCCTTTAGGAGAATTATAGTGGAAAATTTGTTCCTCCTGCCCGTAGCCTACACCTGAATCATATACCTGCCTTAGAAACATGGGGAAAGGCTGACTCTCGATCTCGGGCAGGATATCCATCAACTTATGACCCGTTACCTCTTCGATCGTTCTGTCCCACAGGTTTACCAGGGGCTGATTGGCGATCTCTATTATCCAATCCCTGCCTCTTAAAATCATTAGCGGATAATGGGCTGCCATCACGAGACTTCGCAGACTACGCTCCGAATTAGCAATCGCTTGTATACCGTGGGCAACGCGCTCTTCCAGTTGACGGGAAAAGTTTTCCAATCGCGTATGTGAGACCTGTAGGTCCTCCAACGTCGCGGCCAGTTCCTCATTCGACGCGGCCAGTTCTTCGTTCGTAGCTGCCAGCTCCTCGTTGAGCTCCTGTTCCCTTCGTTCCGACATCATCTCGTTGGTCACGTCGTGAGTGGTAACCAGTAGATAGGTTGCCCGATTACCCTCCTTCGCTACAGGGAGTATTTCCAACTGCCACCAGTGCTGAACCACTGTTCCGGTCTCATCCGATAAGATATCATACCTAAATACGGGCATTTTAATTAAACTATTTTCGGCAAGCGCTTGCTCCAACGCTGCTGCAAGCAGTTCTGGTCCCTCACCCCCCGCCATAGCAGGGTCATAAGCTTTCCATATACTTTCGCCCCTATAATTAATTTTAGTCCTTCCGGTAATGGATTGATGCGCAATATTATAATCGAGGATGGTAAATTCCGGAGCATCCGCCTTTAAAATGATGCGCGGGCTTTCCGATTGGAACAAGGCTTGGAAGATCGGTGCGGTTATATGATCCATGCAACTAATTTAGAAAAGTTTATTGATAACTGCAATTGTAAAATAAAGACTTTCAAAACGTCCTCATGTGTGTTGTAAGAACGCTGGATTCCCGTATATTTAACATCATGGCAATATAGCGTTAATATGCAATTAAAAATAGAGATCTACATTTGACAAAAATTTAAAACGTAACTCAAATGAGAAGGAGATCTATTTTACTGGCTTTGATAACCGCAACTTCAATGTCGGTATTTGCGCAGCAAGATGACGGTATAATGCAGTTGAAGGAATTTAGAAACCCGAAGAAGAGAGAGGTTATCAATATCCCTAACGTGAATAACTATCAAGTATTAAAATGTGACTTTCATATGCATACTGTTTTTACCGATGGGCATGTTTGGCCAAATGTTCGCGTACAGGAAGCCTGGAAAGAGGGATTGGATGCGATTTCTTTTACCGAACATGTAGAGTACACACCACATAAAAAAGATGTGATTCCCGGTAATTTGCGATCCTATGAATTAGCAAAAAAGATGGCGGCCGAGAATAACATTTTGCTCATTAAGGGTACCGAGATTACTAGAGGAACGCCCCCAGGTCATTTTAACGCCTTGTTTATTCAAGATGATAAGAATCTTATTGTTGATAACTCATCGAGTTTGGATGAAAAAGCGATACAGGCTGCAGTAGATCAAAATTCGTTTATTTTTTGGAATCATCCAGGATGGAAAGCAGCAACGATCAAAGGTTCATACGAATGGATCCCATTTGTAGAGAAGATGTATGCCGAAAAGAAATTGCATGGAATTGAAGTCGTCAATGGTTTTGGTTTCCACAAAAAAGCCCTCGATTGGGCGTTAGACCGTAATCTTACCGTGATCGGAAATACAGATATCCATAATCTTATTGCGCATGACTACGATATTTCACGATCTGGCATACACCGCACAATGACATTAGTCATGGCTAGAGATCGCTCCGCAGTATCCATCCGAGAGGCTTTGGAACAGGGCCGTACTGTCGCTTGGTCGAGCAATTATCTGTTTGGTAAAGAAGAGCATCTTCGCGACCTATTTTACGCCTGCGTCACATTAAGTCCTGCTTATCATCATACGGCTTCTACTAAAAATGGGAATACGAATTATTATGAATTGACAAATAATAGTGACTTGTATTTTGAGTTGGAACTTAAGGAGGGCAACGCCACCAAGAAATTGACTTTATATCCTGAATCCACACAAGTGTTGACGGCTTCATCTGGCCAAACGGCATTGACCTATGAAGTCGTTTCCACCTATATCCGAAGCGACAGACATCTACAAATTAAACTAGCCCTGTAACGGGGCTATAGTCTCTAATGTGCTTTAAGCCTGTTCAGAGCCGATCGTCTTTGATATAAAAAGGAATATGGACATATAGCTGGCTGACTAATTTCAAGGTCGGATCGTGGTCGTGATTTTTGACATTCCAATAACCGAAGCTAATTTTTCTTTGTCTAATTTGGGACACACACAAACAATATAAAACAGGTTATATGTTTGACGTTCAAGAAAAAGAGAATCTGGATTATCGCTAGAACTTTAATGCCGTTAAAGTGTTTATATTCTGGCCGCTATCGGTACACGAGTTTGATAAATCATATTTTCAAAACAGAATCAATGAAAAAGAAATCAATAGTTATTCTTAATACTGTTTCCCTAATCATCACGTTGGTAATTAATTACCTATCCAATACCGGCTTTTTTAATGGAAACACGATGAAAACGGTATCTGATCGGTATGATAATTTATTCACTCCAGCATCCTACGCTTTTTCCATTTGGGGATTGATTTACCTATTCCTAATCAGTCACATCATCTACAGCATAAGTATAAGAAAGAGCGAACATGAGAATAGCATCATTAAGGTTATTGGGATCTGGTTTAGCCTATCTTCTATATTAAATAGCGTCTGGGTAGTGTGTTGGTTAAATGATTATATTGGATTATCTGTATGTATCATGATTGCTTTACTCTTAGTATTGTTGAAAATCATCACGAACATTCATGCCAATTACAACCGTCCTTCTTTAAAAACAAAAGTATTTGTTTTCTTGCCATTTTCCCTGTATGCAGGATGGATTTCGGTAGCATTGATCGCCAATATAGCAGCGTTTTTAACGAAAATAAAATGGGACGGCTGGGGTGCATCCGAAATGACATGGACTGTTGCGATGATCTTGATCGCTGGTCTTGTTAATGTGCTGATGATATGGAAAAAAAACCTTATTTCTTTTGGTCTAGTCGGAATATGGGCTTTGATCGCGGTGGCAATATCGAACGATCAGGTAAGTCCGATATGTTTGGTAGCGGGAGCCACTGCCTTGCTTATCCTATTAAGCTGTATTATTCGGGGTATTGCTATTTTTCGATATAGAAAGGTAAATACGCCGTAATCTGCCGTTGTACGCGTGCTGGTTTGCCCCTCCGCCTTTCAGTTTGCAAAGAAAAATACGGAGGAAGTCGGGTTTTTCTCAACACGGATGGGGACCATCCAATAATGTAGGGGTCCAAATCGTATCTAACAAAAAAAATGTAGCAGATCGGCATAAATGCCTTCCACTACATCATCTTTATCATATATCTTGTAGGAAAATATGAATCTTTCTAGATAGTTATGCTACGCGTACGTTAACGGCGTTAACGCCTTTTTTGCCATTTTCTACGTCGAATGTTACGCTATCGTTCTCACGTATGTCATGGATTAAACCTGAATTGTGTACGAAAACGTCCTGACCACCATCTACTGGTGTAATAAAACCGAAACCTTTGGTAACGTTAAAGAATTTTACTGTTCCTTCTTGCATTGTGTATTGTATTTATTTATAAAAATTATTCATTTTGTTGGGTAAACGCCATTATTGAACTGATGATAACAGCAGCACAATAATAAATCTAATTGTTCGCAAGAAATGATGTTTGTATTTTTTCGGACCTCGAAATGCTCTTGGCTTAAAATGGTACTTAACCGTTATATTGACAACAAAAATTAGCAGCTGAAAAAGCGAAAACTGAGAGAGAAGAATGAACTTAACGGTTTCAGAGAAGCATCGGCAGAGCCTGATTATAAAGCAAAGATAAACTAATTTTTTTAAAACACAAGACTTTGATTCTTTTTTTTAAAATTTGGTAAGCTATGTCGGGCCGGTATTTATGTTATCCATCTGCTGCACCGGAGATCGTTAAAAGCCCCTGCCATGCGTTCTCTTCACGATGGCGTTTGTTAGAACGGGCATCTTTTTTAGCAGTGATACAAATAAATCCGTTTGCCATACCTTGCCAAATCGAGCTTGCACAATACGTCCGACGTGCAGGCGTGCAGCGAACTGTTTTCGCCATTGATCGGTATAGAGGCCTAGCATTTCATCGAGCGATATTTGTTGTTGTATATACCTATCTACCAAAACGGTAAGCAATTTGCCACTATGCATGGCCATACTCATACCATTACCACACAACGGCGTGATCATACCGCAGGCGTCTCCAATTAGCGGTGTCCCGGCAAAGACGGGTTCTTTGTTATCAAACGAGACCTGCGAAATGGATAGCGGCTGGCTATAGCAGAACTCGCTCTGTTCGAACAATTGTTTTAGGTACTTATTCTGATAAAGAAATTGCCGTTCCATTTCTTTGATTCCTCCGCTCTGCTGCAGATTAGCCGCTGTTGTCAGGTAGCACATGCAGTATTGCTCTTCTTCAATTTTCGAAATGCCACAATAGCCATCCTTAAAATTGTGTAGCGCAATAATATCGTCCGGAAAATCAGCTTTGATATGGTATTTTATTCCAATATGGTTATTTAGATTATTTAGTTTTCGGGCTAGAAAGCTACGCCTCCACTGTACGTCGATATTACTACGTTTACCAAAAGAGCCGATTGCTAGCTGTACGCGAACCTCATCATCAGATGCCTCAATGCGGTAGTGATCCGAAAGCCGTTGCATACCGCTTATCTTGCAATTATCCCGCACTTCGACTCCTATTTCGCGGGCCTTCAGCGCGAGTAAACCGTCGATTTTATAGCGGCTGATGCCGAAGCCGCCGAGATCAAGATCTGCTGTCAGCAGTGTACCGTTTAACGAACTTACCTGTAACTTTTTTATAATCGGCAATTGCATATCGGCTAAGTCGATACCGCAATCGAGCAGATAATCCCAGCTTTCGACGCTGATATATTCTCCGCAGACCCGATGAAAAGGGAAGCCATTCTTTTCAAAAAGGACGACGGAGTATCCCTTCTTGCGCAACTGAATGGCTGTGGTCAGGCCCGCTAAACCGGCACCTACAATACCAATATCGTAATCCACACTAACCATTCTTGTATACCATTAAATGTCGGAAAGCCCAACGCCAGCGGACGCTTGCCGTGGACAGACCTGCCCTCTCCGAAAGCGTTGTCCACTCGTCTTTCGTAAATCCGCGAAGTACAGAAAGCGCTGCGTCATTTTTAACCATATACGATCTTGAAAATAACCCTGTCAACAGTTTGATACTGTAATATGCAAGCGGATGACGGTGGAGATCGTTGATAAAGAATCCTGTACGGCTATTTACCGACATCCAGCGTAGCATATCAACCAGTTCGTTGTTTTCGAAATGGTGGCAAAAAAGGGAGTTAAAAAAAATATCCGGTTTTCGGTCAAGCACATCCGCGCGGTAGTCGCTGCATATAAATTGGATACCTAACGCGCCATACTGGGCTGTTGCATAAGAAATGGCATGTGGATTCATGTCGATCCCTGTCAACGCTGCCTCAATTCCATTCTTATGACACCAGTTGTGGATTATCATCAAGTTGTTTCCGCCGCCGCATCCGATTTCGCAGATGCTTACTTTCTTCGTATTGCGGAGCAATGTCTTTAATCCAGCTAAAGTCGTACGATGCCCGCCCAACCAGGCATTAATCGTATCCAGCTCCCGCATGGTTTGCTTAATATGCTCAAAGGGGATCGACGGATCGTCCAGTAGTTCGCTTTCGTTGCTTCGTTTTGAAAAATCAGGCATGAGACAGGTGAAAAGTTTCTAATGTTAAGCCCGGACCAAATGCCATTCCGATCAGATTTTTTTGTCGTATCGTATATGCTGGATTTTTTATCATTTTTTCAAGCACAAAGAGTACGGTCGGACTGCTCATGTTACCATAATCACGGAGTACCTCGTAGCTGTCAGCGAGCTGATCCTTTGTGATATCGGCACCACGTTCAATGGCTTCCAGTATTTTCTTTCCGCCTGGGTGCACACACCACAGATCCACCTCATTCTTAGCTATCCCGTAACGCTTCAACGCGCGTCCGATCACTGCATCGCAGGTGCGTTCCAGAATCGGCGGCACCTGACTGGTCAATGTCATGAGGAAACCATCAGCCGAAATCCGCCAGGCCATATCATCCAGGCCTTCGAAGTTAATTTCACTGTAAAAACCATCCAAACGCCAACCGTTGTGCGTTGAATTATCGCCCTCCACCAACACCGCCGCAGCACCATCGCCAAAAATAATGGTACTCGTCACATTATCGATCGTCTGATCGGTCTGAAAATGCAAGGTACAAAGCTCCACACATACCAACAGCACTTTTGCATCGGGTTCCTTTTCAGCAATATAATGCGCATGCTTCAACCCATGGATTGCTGCATAGCAGCCCATAAAGTTGACGGAGGTGCGACCGATATCCCGACGCAGACCGAGGCGACGTATCAGGTCGATATCCAAACCCGGTGCCTTCATTCCAGTACAGCTCACCGTTATGAGATGGGTAACGTGAGTTTTATCCATGCCTTCGGGCAAGCACTTTTCGACGACCTCCACCGCTAATTCGATTGCCTCCTCATCATATATTGTGAGTCGGTCTTCGAGCTTCCGCGACACGGTAATACCTTCGCTATCGGTTAGTATTTTGTTGTCGCCCTTATCCGAACAAAAATCCGGTACGACAGAATAACGCGTATCAATACCACTAGATCGGTACATAAACCTGAGCTTGCGCTGATCCTCCTCTGTATTCGTATGCATGTGTTTTATCGCTTCAAATATTTGCATCTGTTGCTGTTGATATCGGGGCACCGCTGTTGCGATCGAAGCTATTGTACTCATATTGTTATAACAAATAAACGAGGCAGATGTTTGCTTCGTCGCTTAGATCAAATTCGTCGACGACTCCCTTGATAAACAACATTATAGGACTCATATGAATATACGAGAAAAATCTTTCAGGATTATGGGGCCTGAGAAGGCCCCTCCACAAAAAAATATATCCCAAACCAATGTAAGTCAATACTTTTGTTACTTATATAGCACCACCATTTACAAAAAAAAGTATAGCTTTACAATTACTAATTGTAAAACGCTATAAACTTAAATTAGAAAAATAGCACAAATACCTCTTAATATGGAAACCAGAAGAGACTTCATCAAGAAGAGCACCCTTTCCGCTATTGGATTAACCATCGGCGGACTTGGGATGAGCGCCAAGAGCTACAGCAAGATCCTCGGTTCGAACGACCGGGTACGCGTGGGTGTTGTCGGGTTTTCGGACCGATTTAAACATTCGTTGCTTCCTGCATTTAATAGCCATGCCAAAGCGCTCGATTTCGAATTCGCCGCACTGTCAGATATTTGGGACAGGCGCCGCAAAGAAGGGGCTGCTTATATCCGCGAAAAAACGGGGGCCGATGTCGCGCTATGCCGCAATAACGATGAGCTTTATGAGCGTGGGGATATTGACGCAGTGATTATCAGCACAGCAGATTTCCAACACGCCTTCCACCTGGCTGAGGCGGCGAAAGCCGGTAAAGATGCGTATTGCGAGAAACCTTTCGCCGAAACGATGGACGACGCCAACATCGCACTTGATGCGGTCAATGCTAGCGGTATTATTGTACAGATCGGCTCGCAGCGTCGAAGCGGGGGCAATTACCAAGCGGCCAATGATTATATTCGTTCGGGGCAGTTCGGTGATATTGTGATGGTGGAGATGTGCTGGAACGTAAACCAGCCTGGCAGGTGGCGCCTACCGGCACTTACGTCTTCCATCCGTGAATCCGATACCGACTGGAAGCGCTTTTTAATAAACCGCCCCTACGAGGCATGGGATCCCCGGAAATACCTGGAATACCGGCTTTTCTGGCCTTATTCATCCGGCATCCCCGGGCAATGGATGTCCCACCAGATTGACACGGTGCATTGGTTCTCCGGGCTAGCCTACCCACGCGGCGTGACAGCCAATGGAGGGATATACCAATGGAAGGACGGACGCACAAACCCCGACACATTGACCGCCGTATTCGATTACGGGCCATTGGATAGTAAAACAGATGGTTTCCAAGTCGTCTACTCTTCGCGCTTTAGCAACTCCGCTGGAGATACGAAAGAACTGTACTATTCCAACGGGGGCATGCTGGATTTGGACAAAAACAGGGTCACACCGACTGGTGGGCTTCAGAACGATGCTGCAAAGGCGATGGGACTTAAAGCGAACCTATTGGCAGAATATAAGCTTCCCGACGTGCAGGCCGCCTCGGGCGCAAACACCGGCGGGGATTTCTTGACGGATGCACACATGCGTAACTGGATGGACTGTGTTCGGTCGCGCCAGACTCCCAATGCGCCAGTGCAGGCCGGTTACAACCATGCTGTCGCCTGCATAATGGCCAATGCAGCATACCGCACAGGTACACGGGCTACATTCGACCCCAAGGCAAGGCAGGTTATGGCAGGACAGAATATATTCAAGTATTAACATCGTATCCATGGCAATGAAACTGATTTTAAAGGGAATGATTACGCTAGCCTTTGCGTTTGTTACGCCGGCTGGCAGCATTGCGCAACAGCTCTTTAGACCGGAGCTGGGCGTCTGCGCGTCGATGAAAAATAACGACCTGGTAGCACTTCATGGTTTTTCGTTTATACAACCCACCGTGTCGGAGTATTTGAAACCCAATGCCCCGGTTGACTCCCTAAAGCTATCTGAAGGTCTTCCCGTCTATGCGTGCAATGTTTTCCTACCTGGCTCGCTAAAAGCGGTCGGGCCTGAAGCAGACCATGAAGGTATCCTATCGCATGCTGCAAACACATTCGCGCATGCCCAGAAAACGGGAGTCCGGATCGTCGTCTTCGGTAGCGGTGGATCCCGTGGGGTGCCTGAGGGTTTCGACCAGCAAGAGGCGGTCGACCAGTTTACCAATCTTGCAGGCGAGCTGGCCAAGCTGGCAGCAACATACGGGGTAGTGATATGCTTGGAAAACCTCAATAGCGGAGAGACTAACCTGATCAATACAGTGGAGGAAGCCTACGACATCGCAAAACGGGTTAACCACCCGAACTTCAAACTATTGGTGGATATTTATCATATGCTCAAGGAAAATGAGTCTCCGCAGAGGATCGTTGAGGCAGGCAGGGAATTCGTCTACCATGTGGATATCGCCGAGAAGGAAAAAAGGACAGCACCTGGTGTAGCCGGAGATGATTTCCGCCCGTACCTGCGGGCCCTGCGGGAGATTGGGTACACCGGAAAAATCGCGTTGGAATGCCGTTTCGACGACATGCCTACCGAATTGCCGGCTGCTATGAAGGAGCTGACATTGCAGTTGGAAACATTATAAATTCAAGCAACCACGCTTGATAAAGGTATTATGATCAAGGAATAGGGATTAAAAGACAACAGTCGAACGCAGAATAATATAAAAAAAGCAAATATCGATCATGATACCTTTCGATTACCTAAACAGTCCTTTTCCAAGGTCTTTCTATCCATACTGCTCCAATCAGTTCCTTTTCCAATATATTGTTTAATGCGTCCTCTATAATTAATATTGCCGGTTGGCTTTGCGGTGTAACCGTCAAGTCTTCCAACCATTCCCATACATCGTCTACCTTCTCCGGCATGTAGGTCGGGTTGTCGTCGTGGACTGTATTAACAGATGTTAGCACATTATATCCGTCGCTTTGCAATTCCCTTAATACGGCGTGTGTCAGCTTCACAAACATCTGCTTAATAATTTTGTAATATAAACACAAAGCTTACTATTTTGTTTTACCGTTTTTCCTACTTCTCAATAATGGTCTTCTTTCACACTTAATTTATATATTTCGTTTGTTGCTTTCCATTGCAATGAACTCCGGCAAATAATTGGGAGTACACCCTTTTGACACCATTTCACCTTTATAAAGACCTGTTTTCTCGCCAAGGGCGACACACCGATTTCGATACTTTTTTTCATAAACTCCGATCCAGCCTGCAGTGAAATTCATGGCCCATTGAACTTCAGGTTCTTCGGTCGCAATGGTGTTCTCAATTGCTGAAAGTAGATGGGACGTATTTTCCGGGGGGGTCTGCCCTGTCCATCTTAATCTTGCTTGATAGTACCAATAAATGCGTCTTTGAAGTGGAGAAGGACTATTCTCCCAAGATTGAATCAGCGCAATTGCTTTTTTTTCCTTCGTAAGCTGATTGGCCATTAGCCAATCCATTAGCTGATTTCGCTCATCAACTGGATGCGCGTGCATATCCTTGTCAAGTTTATCAATCACATCTTGGGATAGAAGCTTGTTGTCCATAATCAAGATGGCCAGTAGTCTAGGCAAAAATCTTTCAGTTGACCATAGTTCAATAGCCAGTTCATGATCCTTTTTGATATCCTTCGCAATTTTCCGTAAGTCCCCTAACTTAGTGTTAGTATTGATTTGAGCCAAGATGTTTTTAGCTTGTAAAGCGTGTTTCATATCGATCTTTCATATTTTTGGACAAATAATTATATCTAACGCTGCTTAATAGAAAATTTCTAATAAGATCTAACACCTCATCAAAATTTGTTTCCAGTGCCATATGCCCACCTTCCAAAATGTGCGTTTCCGCTTCAGGTAAATCCTTTTCATAGCAATGTGCTTCTGCCACGTCGAAGTAAACGTCGTATTTGCCCCATCTGCTATCGCCTGCTTCTCGATAGAAAATATTGACTCCGTCTACGTTTATGGTTTTGTTATATAGCTGCCTGTTCATATACTTTTTCAAAATCATTGAATACAACTAATCATTTTTCATACCGAATTAACTCAAAGGCCCCTTTAAAAATAGTAAAATTCTGTGTAACAGCAATTTAATCATTGTTTACCGAAACTTAATATTCTATTAACACGCCATGGGCTACTTTTGTCCTATCTAAAATTTGAGCTATTTCATGGACGAAAGTATATCTCACTTTATCGCAGGCGACCGGGCAGCTTTTGCAGCGGTATACGAGCGTTATCGCAATCAAGTGATGGCCTATTGTTATCGTACTGTCCATTGCCATGAAACAGCAGAGGAACTAACGCATGATATTTTTCTCAAACTATATGAAGAACGAGGGAAACTCGACGCGCAGCAAGGTGTAAAAAACTACCTTATGGCAATTGCGCGTACATCGGTATTGGGTTGGTTTAGAAAAATTCACTACGACCAAAAACTCAAAAAAGAATTCTGTCAAAGGTATCAAAGCGCACAATCAACCGAAAATACAGAACACCGGATACAATCCGCTATCGATGTAGGTTTAGTAAAATCAGCCATGGCGTCGTTCCCTCAAAAAAGGCAGGAAGTTTTCCAAATTGTAAGATTTGAGGATAAAACGTATGAAGAAGCGGCCGAAAGATTATCTATAAGCGTAGATACCGTTAAATACCATCTAAAAAAAGCAGATCGGGCAATTAGGTCACAAAGTTTATCTTTTGACAGCATTTACCAGATTGTCCTCATTTTCACTTTGCTCTACGCCTAACAGTGGTATACCCCCTATCTTCCGACAAATAAATAAAAAGTAATACCACTGAACGTCAAGCATTTGTGATTTAACCTAAAATAAATCACAAATACTACTACCCGTTTTGCGCTTCTCATGCATATAAGTTAATAAGTAAGCATAAGTAAACGTATACATGGAGGAGAACGATCCTAAAGAACTACACCGACGTTTTCTGGCCGGGGAGCTTTCGGCACAGGAACTGGAAACATATATCCAACAGTTAGCCGAAGGAAAATTCGACGACAGCTTTCCCGACTTTGAGCAGGTTGCTAGCCAATACCCTTATCCGGTAAAACAGGAGACCGTAACACAAAGACCAAAAACACGCGGGGTCTTATGGCGTAGCATAGCAGCAACCGCCGCTTTAATACTATTATTGGGGGGCTACCAGTTATGGGTAAAGAGGGATATGGATTCACAACAGATTGTCTATAAAACCATCCGGGTCGATCCGGGCAAAAAAACAGAGATCATCTTAACCGATGGAACATCCGTTACCCTCTCTCCGGGTACAGTTTTCTGCTATCCCGAAAGCTTTGCGGATACGCTAAGGGAAGTACATGTAGTAGCGGGAAAAGCATTTTTCAATGTTTCCAGAGATACGTTACGTCCATTTAAAGTCCATGTCGGAAAACTCGAAACCATTGTATTGGGTACTTCCTTTACCGTAGAAAACTATAAAGAACAAGGATTTGAAAAAATTAATCTCTATACCGGAAAGATTAAAATACGGAACACAAATACCAATACAGAATTGGCGCTTACACCTGGGCAGCTCTTCGAATGGGACGATCAAACGGCAATAGGGCGCCTTTCGGAATTCGACACCGAGGCCAATCCGGCAAAAGCAGAAAGCCTCTCCTTTGCACAGGCAAGTCTAAAAAGCGTTTTATACAGAATTGCTTACCTGAAAGGTATAAAGATCACATTGGAGGGTAACGGTCTAGCCAATTATTATATCAGCGGTACATTTGATGGTATGCCTATTGATCAGATACTGCAGTCTATGGAACTGGTACACAAACTGAAAATTAACAAAATAGACAACAAAACCTATACGATTATGAAAAAATAGCTACTGCAAAAAAGACGGAAGCACTGCCCTGACCGACAGTACTTCCTGATGTTGTGTAGGCAAGGCCCGTACAACTGTTAAATAATACGTAAACATGCACAGAACATTATTCACCCATTAATCTCCGAAAGTACGGAAAAAAGCAATGAAATCCATTAAACAAGCATTCATAATGATTACATTATGCCATATACTCCTTTTCCTCGCGGTGCCTTTCCAGACACAAGCGAGCTTGAAGGATATCAACGCTACTGTTAATGTTAATTACCAACATATACACGCCCACTTGCTCATCAACGAAATGGGCAAACAGACGAACATCAATTTTATCTTTGACCTCGAACAGATCAAGGGCATAGCACTCAAAAACATCCACTATCGGAATAAAGCTTTGGGAGAAACTCTTTTGGACCTGGAAAGTCTTAGCCCTTTGGTTTTCAAAATGATCAACAACAAAAGTGTAGTCGTGACGGTTGAAAACAATAAAAAACGCGCTCCGAAACCTCAAGCACAGCAGCGGGGTCGCATCTTCGGTAAAATAATTGATGACCGTGGCGCACCACTGCCCGGCGCATCCATAAAAATTGGACAAACCAACCAGATCGTACAGAGCAGTCTGGACGGAAGCTACAATTTCAGCCTCACCCCTGGCCCTTACACCATTGAGGTCAGTTATATCTCATTCCAGACCAAGCGCATTACACAGGTAGAAGTGAAAGCAGGGCAAACCACCAGCCTTAACATTGTACTGAATCCTGCCACCAATGACCTGAGCCAAGTAACGGTTACAGGAAGCTTCAAAAAAGAAAGCGTTGCCGGATTATATGCACAGCAAAAGAATGCCGCTTCTGTAACAGATGGTATTTCTGCTGAGCAGATCGCCCGAACACCAGACAACGATATGGGGCAGGTATTGAAACGTGTGACAGGTTTGACAACCGTGAACAACCGAAGTGTAATTATAAGGGGAATGTCCGATCGCTACAACCAGGCCATGCTGGATGGTGTAGTGATCCCAAGTACATCACAAAACAGGCGTGATTTTTCTTTTGACATCATCCCCACCGAGATGGTCAGTTCGGTAGTGGTCAATAAGACCGCCACACCGGACGTGTCAGCCGAATTTTCGGGCGGACAGGTATCGGTGAACACGATCGATATTCCCTCACAAAACTTTACCAGTATTCAATATGGTACTGGCGGTAATTCGCAAACTACCGGCAAAGATTTCTATCGGCTGGGCGAACGAAAGACCAGCGAGTATTTTGGTTTTTTTGATAAATCCGCAAAAATACCTGAAGGCATAAAGACCTGGATATGGAACAATAGATCATCACAATTGGATGCGCCTCCAGGTTACAATTTAACCGATCCCGAATTGAACGGTACTCCGCTCAATCCGGCAGAATATGGAAATGATATTAAATTTAATGACCTCGATGCCATTGCCCAGTCCAAAAAGTTGAACAATGATCCCATGCGGTTATACCGATATAAAGGTGCACCAAATCAAAACTTTCGCCTCTCGCTCGGACGTGTCTATGACCTGAAGAATGGAAACCGCTTTGGATTTGCAGCATCAGCAAATTTCAGAAACGAGCAAAACATCGTGTCTTTCAACAATGTGAGAAAATCTCCAGACGGTCACTATATAGACAGTTTAGGCCTTGGTGACAACGGTGCAGGCACATCCTATCGGTTTAACAGTAATGGAGGCTTGGTCGCAAATATGGGACTACAGGGGCGAAATTTTAAGATCGTCTTGAAAAATATGTATGCGCGGACCTACAGTGACAACTATAATGAGTCGATACAGAAAGCTCGTGAAGAGTCTATTCCGATACCTACTAAACTTGTCTATCAATTGCCTGAAGCGATGTCTTTACAACAGCACCAGTTAATTGGCGAATACCAATTACCCTGGAAGATAAAAGCCGAAGGGATGTTCGCTGTCAATAAAATCAAGCAGCAGATCCTGGATGAGCGTAAACTCTCGTATAGATTAACCGCTATCATTGGCGATAAGTCCTATTTTCAGACACCAGGTTTAATGACCCATTCCGCGGCTTCAACGGGAGGGACTTTTAGGGACTGGCGCATGTGGACAAATATCGATGAAACGGATTACAATTGGAGTGCGGCATTTTCCCGCAGATTTGGAGAAGGTAAACAGGTGTCTACGCTGATCAAATTGGGCTATCAGGCATGGTCAAAAAAGCGATCGCTGGATGTATTCAAATTTGCCCCCTGGACAAGATCATGGGTGGAGGGCACCAGTCAGAAAGCCCCCCCGATAGAGGCAAGCTATGAGCAAGTCCTCGCAACCGAAAACATCGGGAATGGCGAGGGCCAGGCTTATTACTATGCAGATGCACTGGGCGGGCGGTATTATAATGGAGATATGAGTTCGCATGCACTCTATTTGATGGCCGATCAAAAACTTTGGGACAAACTCCGCTTAGTATATGGGGTACGTGCCGAGTATTTCGGTTTAAATTCGAAACAGGAGGAACTCTATAAGAGAAAATACGGCCCTGGCAACTCAGACCCCGACGCTATAAAAGCCGCAGAGAACAGGGTCAATGAGAATAACTGGCGATTCCTTCCCTCGATTAATGCGACCTATAGTTTGACACCTGAATTCAACATCCGCGGAAGTTATTCGAGAACGCTGATACGTCCTGACTTTAGAGAGGTTGGTCTTTTTGGGATGTATGATTTTGAGATAGATGGATATGTACATGGTGAACATGTAGAATCCACCTTGATTGACAACGTGGATGTACGGTTAGAATGGTATCCTTCACCAGGTGAGATCATTTCCTTGACAGGATACCACAAAAAGCTGGATAAACCCATCGAATTGGTTCAATCTGACCAAGCCACCAATGCATACACATTTGCCAATATGGAAAATGCCAAAAATCTTGGACTGGAACTGGAGATCCGGAAAAATTTCAGCTTTATATCCGATCAGGATTGGGCTAAGGACCTGTTTATATCCGCAAATGGAACGCTGCTCAAATCCAAGGTCAATGTATTGACCCACTGGACCTGGGTCAATAATCCGGAAACACAGGTAGCCGAACGTGTCCAGCTGCGTTATCCCAACCAAGACAGACCTTTGATGGGCCAATCTCCCTGGTTATTGAATTTGGCATTAGGCTATTGGGGAGACCGTTTTGGCGCTACTGCAAGCTACAATCACCGTGGATATCGTACAAACCTGGCCAATGTTAACATGGCAAGAGTAGAGTATGAATTGGCACCAAAACAGCTGGACGCTCAATTTTATGCCCGCTTTTTAAAGAAAAAAATGGAGGTTAAGCTCAATCTGGCCAATCTGTTGGACGATTGGACGCGTTATTATGTTAACATCCACGATTACGAACAAGATGAAAACAAACTTTCTGTATTAAAAGAAGGCAAATCTATCCAATATAATAAGGAAGAAGGCGACAATATTACCTACCGTAAAAAAGATGGTCGACGTTTCAGTCTTAGTGTCAGTTATAATTTTTAATAAAAAATCATTGAATTTGAAAATCAAAAAATAAGCAGATGAAAGCATATATAAGAAACAGTATCGTTATTGTCCTGGTGTCGATAGGTTTATATTCTTGCCAGAAAGCAGAATATGTAAATTCATTCTCGGAATTTGTCGATGTATATTTTGATGCTGATAAAACCGCGTTGCGAGACAATGGAGCGGGTGTTTTTATTGCAGCCCGGTACAACGGAAATCCGATCGAATGGAATATAAACACTAAAAAGATCAGAGTAGTTGCAGGTGAAGGAAAATTTGAATTTTATGATACCCGCAATGGAAAAGTGGTTGCAGAAAAAGTAATCGATGTGAAACCAGGTTCCAAAGAAACCTATACCCTATTCCAGCCTACGATGGATGCTCCAGTCTCTTTTATCGATCCGAACGAACAAGATACCGAAAGTCCGGCTCCGGCTGGACATATCAAAGTGAAAGTAGCCAATTATGCCCAAGATCTTATTCCATTTGAAAATCTGGACCTCAAAGTATCCGTAAGTTATTTTGATGCCGATTTTAATACGGTGGTCGAGGAGATTGGGACGATCAAAGATGTAAAAAACAGCATTGATAAGGCCGAATACCAAGTTATCCCCAATGGTCTGCCAAACCCTTTACCTGATTATGGATACCAGTACGTATTCGAATTTGTAAACGGCAGCACCGGGCAGCCCTTACTCAACCATGGCGGAACAGGTTATTCAAATATCGCATTTAGCCCTGAGGGTATTAATCCACTGCCGGTTAAAAACATCTTTACGCTGTATATGGTTTCCAGGGAAGCTTGGGGAGAGGCTCCTCCTTTTATCAAAAAAGGAGACACGTTTTACGAAATAACTACCACCGTACTTTTTGCAAACTAATTTACAATAAACAAAGGTGGAAGCCATCAGCAAGCGAGCGGACATAAAAGATCAAATATTATCAGGCAGGTGCATAAAAAACACCTGCCTTTAATAAGAAAACAACATGGGATCAACCGAAAGTTCAAATTTGTTCATAAATTTACCCGATGACAGTAGAAGAATTACGCACTGCCTTATTAGGCAAAGAATATCCTGAAACGGTACAGATAAGCAAGGATCAGATCGTAACCGATGTAGATAAGTTCCTTCATATCCAGTTTCTCATGTGCGAACAGTGGACAAGGGATATGACCAAGTCACCGGCCTATGGTAGACTCTTGAAGTTTTATGAAGCTACATTTGTCCAGATCGGTTAGCAAATCTTTATTACGCGTACCAAGCAATACAGGACACATTCAATTTTATTTTTATCTTGGGATTATAATTGTGGAACGACGATGGATCGAAAAAAAATTGAAATGAAAGACAAACTGGAACCTCAACGACTTATTAAAGTCGCCGCTTTTGATCTTTCTAAGAATATCACAAAACCCCACAAACACAATGGCTATTTGGAGCTCGTGTTTCTGTCGTCTACTTCGGGAAAGCATTTCATAGACGGTAGGGAAGCCATCATAATAACACCATGCCTATTGGTGATTAGAAAGGATAATGTTCATCATTGGGAATTAGCTAATCCGGTAAATGGGTTTGTACTTTTGGTAAAGAACCTGTTTGTGAGCCGGAGTTTAGATTTTGAGATCAACAGGTTGATTGAAGGAATTAGCCAATTTGACACGATATATTTGAAAGAGAGTAGCACGATTGAAAGCTTACTAAAAATGTTAGCGGTTGAAGAGAACAAAGTATGCCAAGAGGGCCTGTTTAAGGTAATTTTGGCAAAAGCCCTCGAACATACAGAAAGCGCTAAACTAACTAAAGCAGTTCAGCAAAATCTATACGGCCAATTCTGTGGGTTACTCAATAATGATGTAAGAGTCGTAAACCATGTGGCGTATTACGCTTCCAAGTTGAATACGAGCCCGCAGAACCTAAGTGCTGCTTGCAAGAAGCATGCAAACTTAACTGCGTCTGAAGTGTTAGCGGCATATATCATTAAAGAAACTAAGCGATTACTATTCTATACGACCAAATCAATATCTGAGGTAGCATTTGAATTGGGCTTTTCGGATAAGTCAAATTTTTCTAAATATTTTAAACGATATACGGGTACTACGCCGAAGGCTTTTAAGAAACTGCAATCCTAGAACTCCTTTTCTCCAAATTCACTCTTCGGTAATTTTAGGATCTGGCCTATCTTGTGAACATTAAACTTCAGATTAACTAGGAATACGTTCTTTTCATAAACGTAATTTGTCGTGGTATAGAAGTCATTGGAGAATGTGGTGATGCGCTGCTCATTCACTCCCCAGTTACCCAACTCCATAAATTGCCATTGTAGCTGGGCTGTAATCGCGCCTTTTGCAAAAGCCTTGCTTACGTTGAAGTGGGGTGTGACAAATCTTGAGTCCATACCTTGTACGGTGGGTCTTTCTGACAGGTAATTTACCTGTAAACCAGCGCCCCAATTTTTTAGAAATTCGGCTTGGAGACCGGCATTGATGGAATATACCCATTCTCGATTTGTTCTCGTTTCCTCGTAATCCAGTACCTGACCTGAAATTTTGTAATTGTAAACATTAATACCGCCATTTACTTTCAACCAAGGCAGCATGTTACCTTCTCCGCCTAATTCCGCTCCGTAACGTGACGCATAATCTGCATTCGTGAAAACACGGCGGAGGATGGTGTCAGCGTAAACGGAATTGACCCGTTGGATCGGATTTTTGGTGTGTTGATAGTAGGCATTCAAAAAAATGCTGCCGGCATTTATTTTCTTGAACAATCCTGTTTCTGCATTGGTGGTAAACTCAGGCAATAGCTCTGGATCTCCTTGTTCTAGCGTTTCGGAGTGTTCACGTTCAGGAATAGGGTTTAATTCAAAATTATTGTTTCGTTGCACTCTTCGGGCTGCCGCTAATTTCCATGACCAACCTGAGCCTAGATCTTGCATTAAATTGAAGGTAGGGTATAATTGATGAATGGAGTATGGGTATTCTTGGCTGGTATTTAGTAAGAGCAGATCACGCTGATAATACTCATAACGAAGACCTAGTGAAAACTGCGTATTCGTTAATTTATGGTTGTATTGTGCAAAAAGGGCATGAATATTATTGGTTGCATTCAATTTACCCGTAAATTCTGGAATCAATTCAAGGTTATTTGTTCCATTTTCTGATGCAAGGTATTCAAAATCACCTTTCTGCTTATCGTTCCTTAATTGATACCCCGTTAATAATTCTGCATTTTCTAGGGCCCATGTATGTTGTAAAGAAAGCCTTAATCCTCGCAGTGGATTGGTATACTTGTTATGCGTCCATTGAACCGTATCGACTCCATTCTCAATATTTGCATTTTTAGTGGAACCATATATGTTAGCATATTCGTAAATGGCTCCCAACTGCAGGGAATGAGCCGCATTAATTTTGTATTGATACGTAAAATCCAACATGTAAAACTCACCCTGTTTATTCTGAAGATTGGGATTAAAGTAATTTGTTCTGGATATTTCCTCGCCTGTAGATGGTCGAGTCGTCTTATTGGTATAGTATATATCCGCAACTCTGTCCTGAAACCTTCTGGATGCCAGTACGCCTAAATTCAAGGCGTGCTTGTCGGATATTTCATAGGTGCTATTTAACCTGATCCCAAAATTGTATTTATCAAAACTCCGCTCACCCTTGGAAGGAAAGAAGGTCTGACGATCTGCGATAACGGTGTTTACATCTCCTTCTCTAAATCCCGCGTTGTCATTCCGAAGGTAGTTAGCCGAGCCATTTAATTCTAGCTTTTTCTTTTTATATTGGAATGCAATATCGCCTCCGAAGCGCTTCTGCTTTTGGCGGTTGTCATAGTCTTTAATACTTGGTAGCCCCCCTTGAAGATTAAGAATCCAGGCCAATCCATTATCCGCTGATTTTTTAGTTTTTAAGTTGATAATACCGCCTTTTCCATCTGGATCAAATTGCGCGGTAGGACTGGTGATATATTCCACCTCTGCCACATCGTTGGCAGCTATTTGATTCAATATGGTTGCTGGATCCAGGAATGAGGGCTTTCCGTTGATTAATACGATTACGCCGGTATTGCCTCGCATACTGATATTTCCGTTGGCGTCAACGGAGGCCGATGGTAAATTTTTAACTATATCCAATGCTGTTCCGCCGACAGCATTTTTATATTGACTGGCGTTGTAGCTTTGCCGGTCGCTAGTATGTCGTTGTCCTGTTCCACTGGCTGTAACCATAACTTGTTCTAACCTATTATCCGCAGCAGAAATAAGGATGGTTCCAAGATCTAAACTCTTTTGCCCCCTAATCTCTACTGTAGTTTTCTTTTGATTGTATCCAATGAATTTTACGGTTAGGTTGTATTTTCCGTTCTTTAGATTGGAAAGACTAAAGCTACCGGCGGTGTCGGCTACCACGCCATCAACCACCCTGTTGTTGGCGTCTAATAAACCAATACTGGCATAGGGGATCGGTACGGTCGATAAAGAGTCTTTAACGATGCCCGACAGCGTTGAGTTTTGCCCAAGTACAGTTTGAATCGTTACTAAATAGCAGAGTGTGATAAAAAATCTATTCACGGTGTTGATGTTTCCCAAAAATAGAAAAGGCCGGAAGGATTATTGCTTTTTTTTAAAATTATACCATTCTTTTTTCAAATAGACTATTTTGAGGTAGTTTATAGAATCAAATAATAGAGACATCAATAAAGATGTTTATATTAGCATTTAAACCCATATGAGATGAATAATATTTTTGGATTTTTCGACTTGCACCAAGGAGAAGAAAAGAAAGAGACCGTACTGCAAAATGTGATCGAAAATATTTCCTTCAGAGGCTCCAATGCATGGATTCTGGCCTGTGCCATCGTGGTGGCCTCTGTCGGGCTCAATGTCAATTCTACTGCTGTCATCATTGGTGCGATGCTTATTTCTCCGCTTATGGGACCTATTTTAGGCGCGGGTTTCGCGCTTGGCACATTTGATTTCCCACTACTCAAAAAATCACTTAAAAATTTATTAATCGCGACGCTGATTAGCCTGACTGTATCGTTCTTATACTTTTTGCTAAGTCCCTTTAAGGATGCGCAATCGGAGCTCCTTGCTCGCACTTCACCCAATATATATGACGTTCTGATTGCCTTTTTCGGTGGTACGGTCGGCGTCATTGCTATCACACGAGTAAATAAGGGAAATCCCATCCCCGGTGTGGCTATAGCTACTGCGTTAATGCCTCCTCTGTGTACCGCAGGATATGGTTTGGCGATCGGTAATCTAACTTTTTTTGCGGGTGCTATATTTCTATATATGATCAATTGTGTATTCATATGTCTAGCGACCTTCACCATTGTAAAATACCTTCGTTATCCAAAAGTACATTACGTGGATAAAAAGCGTGAAAAAAGGATTACACAGAGCATTACGTTTATCACCCTTGCGCTCATCCTACCAAGTCTGTATTTTGCTTATAACCTGTACCAAGAACGAAAGTACAACAACCGCGTAAAGCAGTTTGTACAGCAGGAGCTCTCTGACAAAGGGTATACCATCGTGTATGAAAAGTTGCAATTTAACAGCAGACCACGGAGACTGGAGCTTGCATTCCTTGCGAAAAAGTTTGATGAGAAGGAAATCGAACTGCTACAAACCGCTATGGTGGGTTTTGGCATAGAAAATACAGAGCTATTGATCCGACAGGATACGGTTGACCTACAATCGAGTATATTGAGCGAGATCGATAGAAGGACCGTTGCCGTGAACGAAAAAGACATTACAATACGTACACTTAATAACAAGATTTCCACGTATGAAATTGCCTCACCGACCTTGAAGAGAGATATAAGCGTTCTTTTCCCTGAGATAAGCTCATACAGTATTGGCCGGCAGCAGCAGTACGGGGCAAATGATAGTCTAGCAACCAACGTCGCATTCCTGTATACGACTGATCAAGAACTAGCGCCAGTGCAACGAGAAAAACTGGCCAGCTGGCTTGGGAATCGTTTTCCGACCGACAGTATCGATGTGATTCGGAAACCCATGCGTTAGACTGGCTCAGACTTTCATCGTTAACAGCAGAAAAACCTGAAAGTCTTCGTCAAGAACGATAGTTGTAATTCCTCCAGGTTGTAGGTATTTTTCGGTTGCGCTCTAGTGCCAGATTACAACTGAATTATGACCGCTCTCCGTGGTCGGAAGAACCCTTCTCTCGATTTCCACGCGTCTCATTGGTATTACTACTCACAAACATTTCATTTGCTTCCTCTGCCACAATGTTGACAAAGCGGTCGTAGTGCTTGAGCACGTCGCTGATCAGTTCATTCATTGTAAAGTACTGAACATCGTACCCCTCTCTTGAATCACCAAAGTAGGTTTTCGGAAAATAGGTTGTTTTACTTTCTAGATCTGGAAGGTTTTCGTCATTAACTAAGAACGCCGAAACTACGCGCTTCTCACTTTTCACACCATAAATAAAGTCGTTTACAACATCATGACTTATCGCAAGTTCAAGCCTGACGGGGTTATCGTATGTTTCTACCTTTGCTGTAATGCCATTTTGCTCAAATTCACTTTTTAACGCTAAAAAAGCAGTTTTAATATCTTCATAAATTAATTTATCAACTGCCTCACGAGTTTTGAAGGATACAATCTGCTTCAGACGCTGTTTCCAGTATTCGCCCGACCAGGGAACAGTAGAAACTGACACATCCCGTTCATAATATTTATAATCAATGACAAGCGCCTTCATCAACGAAACAGCAAATAATATCATAATTACAGCGAAAGGTAACGCCGTTAAAAGCGTCATCGTCTGTAGCGCTAGCAGTCCGCCGGCGTTTAAAAGCAACAGCGCTAATATTGCCAGAAGCGCTCCCCAAAATACATTTTGCCATTTAGGGGCATTGGGGGCATTCTGCGAGGAAATACTATTCATGACCATGATACCTGAGTCGGCCGATGTGACGAAAAAAATCATAATTATGATGATGACGAAATAACTCAATAAATCGCTAAGCGGAAGATATTCCAAAAAACGGAACAGCAGCGAGTCGGGATCTGAAACCAACCTGCTCAATGCGCCGTCGGCTACATTGACATCGAACCAAATTGCACTGTTTCCAAAAACGGACATCCAGATAAAATTAAATAACGTGGGCAGGATTAACACCGCAGCAATAAACTCCTTGATAGTCCGACCTTTGGAGATACGAGCGATAAATATGCCCACGAAGGGCGACCACGAAATCCACCATGCCCAATAAAGGATAGTCCAATTATAAAACCACGGTAACGTTTCTTCTTCATAAACATGCGTGTTAAACGTCAAATCGAAAAAGCTATTTACATAATTACCCAACCCATTCGTAAAACTGCCGATTAGGTATACGGTCGGCCCTAAACATAATACAAATAACATGAGTACAATCACGGCGGATATATTAATATTACTCAATATTTTAATGCCTTTATTTACACCTGATACGGCCGACAATACGGAAAACGACACCAGAACAACAACTATCGCTACTTGGTAAATAAAGCTAGCATCGGGAAGGATATTTAACGTTACTAAACCAGAATTGATTTGTACCACGCCGAAGCCCAGTGTGGTTGTAATGCCAAAAAAGGTACTACAGAGCGCAAACACATCGATTACAGATCCCCATGTACCGTAAATTTTGTTTTTAAGTAAGGGATACAGGCAGCTGCGGAGCGACATAGGCAATCGGTATCGGTAAGCGAAGTAGGCTAAGGTTAACCCTACCAAACCATAGATTGCCCAAGCGTGTATTCCCCAGTGAAAAAACGTATAGAGTTGTGCATTTTTTGCGCGGTTTACATCGTGATTACCTTGAAATACTTCGGAAGAATAATGTTGCATGGGTTCTGCAACACTAAAATACATCAGGCCTATACCCATGCCGGCGGCAAAGAGCATAGAAACCCATGAGAAAAAAGAGTGCTCCGGTTTGCTTTCGTTATTGCCAAGTTTGATATTGCCATATCTGCTGAACATAAGAAAGACCAGAAAAATCACAAAAATTGTCACGCACCAAACATACAACCAATTCAGGTTTACGAAAACAAAGTTCTTTATATCGCTAAGGTAACCGTTAATTAGTTTAGGGAATAGTGCGGCCAGCAAACATACACCAACTATGAATATCAGGCTTGGCAATATAACACTCTTATCGAATGTATGCTTGAATTGGTGTTTCTTTCTTAGTAGCCGCATGGTGATAATTATCTTTAAACTGCTCTTATATAGGCTTGCCGCAATAAATTCATTAACTGTATAGGACTTAATGTAATAGATTCAAATTTATCAAAAATAATTAACAGTTTCGGGAACTGTCGGTAAAAACACCTTATGTCCTAATAGTGTATCACAATACAAAAAAGAGGGTATCATAAATAATATCTATGCAATAATATCACGTAACTCATCTCATTTTGTCTAATTTAGCCGACATCCACGATGTGGCCTTCGATAAGATATGACAAATATAATAGATAAAATTTATAATATTATTTGGAGTGACGCTTTAGTGTATCTCTGCCTTCTTAGCGGGATTTACTTTTCTTTCCGCTTTAGACTACCACAACTGACTCAATTCCGAGAGATGCTTTACCTCCTTTTTAAAGGCAAAAGTTCCGACAAGGGAATATCCTCTTTTCAGGCTTTTGCATTGGCCATTTCCGGCCGGGTCGGTACGGGTAATATAGCCGGAGTAGCGACGGCAATAGCAATGGGGGGGCCTGGCGCGGTCTTCTGGATGTGGGTGATTGCATTTCTTGGCAGCTCGTCTGCAATTATTGAAGCGACACTTGGTCAAATGTATAAAGAGGTGCAAAATGGCCAATATCGCGGCGGACCCGCCTTTTATATCCTAAAAGGACTTGGCTCAAAACCGTTCGCGGTTACCTTCGCTGTGGTGACTATCATCAGCACTGGATTTTTATTGCCGGGGGTACAGAGTAATAGCATCAGTGCGGCGGTAGATGCCTCCTTTGATATCTCTGCCGAATGGACGGGGATATTGTTGGTCTTATTACTAGCTACCATCATTGTGGGTGGCGTAAAACGGATCAGTAAGGTTGCTGAAATTGTTGTCCCGTTTATGGCGGGGGCATATATTTTAATGGCAATGGTCATCATGGGGCTCAATTTTACGCAGATCCCGGATGTCATCTCACTGATTGTCCGATCAGGTTTAAATATGGAATCTGCCTTTGCTGGCATCATTGGCATGGCTATCTCATGGGGGGTAAAAAGAGGCATCTATAGCAACGAGGCCGGTCAGGGAACGGCTCCGCACGCGGCAGCCGCCGCGGAAGTTTCCCACCCTATCAAACAAGGGTTGGTACAGGGCTTCTCGGTTTATGTAGATACCCTGTTTGTTTGCACTGCGACCGCTTTCATGATACTTTTTACCGGACAGTATAACACAGTGGATCCATCTGGAGGCTTCATTGTAGAAAATCTCCCTAACGTAAAGATCGGGCCGCAATATACACAGTTCGCCGTTGCGCATCACTTTCCCGCAATCGGAGATAGCTTCGTGGCACTTGCCTTATTCTTTTTTGCGTTTACCACGATTATGGCTTACTACTATATTGCAGAAACGAATGTAAGCTTCATCATGGGAAAAAGCAGTAGCGTGTGGCTCGTTTGGGTCTTAAGGTTGATGATCTTGGTATCCGTATATATTGGCTGTATCACTACGGCCGAATCGGCATGGAAAATGGGTGATATCGGCGTTGGAGTCATGGCTTGGCTTAATATGATTGCCATTATTTTGCTACACAAAAAGGTGCTGACCCTATATCGGGACTACAACCGACAACGAAAAGAAGGAAAGGATCCTTCCTTCGTCAATACAGATCACAATTTCGCAAATATGGAGATGTGGGATAAAGAAAATTTAAATAAAACGTAATATCATGAACCAACGCATCAATCTCGAAGTATTTAAGAACTTTTTTAAATCTACCAATGCAGGGGGCATACTGTTGTTCATCTGTGTGGTGCTTTCCATCATCATAGCTAACTCACCGTTTGCATCTCACTTGGCCTCTCTACTCGCTTATCGTGTCGGATTTGAAACGGAAACGGTGCATCTAAATTATAGTATTTTGTTGTGGATTAATGATGGTTTAATGGCTATATTCTTTCTTCTGGTAGGCCTTGAAATTAAACGGGAAATCGTAGAGGGAGAGCTTTCTTCACCACGTAAAGCATCCCTACCTATTCTTTGTGCTATTGGCGGTGCCGTTGTACCCGCTTTGATCTATCTGGGTTTCAATTCGGGCACCGAAACTTCAAGCGGATGGGGTATACCGATGGCCACAGATATCGCCTTTGCACTGGCGGTAATTGGTTTACTCGGTAAACGCGTACCTACGAGTCTTAAGATATTTCTCGCGGCTCTAGCGATCGTTGATGATCTGATTGCGATTTTGGTCATTGCATTTTTCTATTCCTCAGGTATTGAGATGAGCTATCTATTATATGCAGCACTAGGTCTATTTATACTAGTTATCATGAACAGATTTAACGTATTAAATCCCTATCTGTACTTAATCCCCGGCATATTTATCTGGTATTTTGTTCACCATTCTGGTATTCATGCCACTATTGCCGGTGTATTGGTTGCGATGACAATTCCTACGAACGACACGGAAAAGGAATCGCCTCTAGAAAGACTAGAACACGCGCTGGTACGACCTGTAAATTTTTTGATCATCCCATTATTTGCCTTCGCCAATACCAATATAACGCTTGAAGCAGAGATGCTCCACGGGCTAACAGCTCCTTTAGGATTGGGTATTAGCATGGGGCTGCTTCTCGGAAAGCCGTTAGGGATATTTGCCATGGCGCTTATATGCACGAAAATGAAAATCAGCAGCTTACCGGAGGGAAGTAACTATATGCATATCGTTGGAGTATCCTTGCTGGCGGGGATCGGTTTCACCATGTCTATCTTTATAGCGATACTGTCATTTGATGATATGTTACACATCAACGAAGCCAAACTTTCTGTTTTACTGACTTCATTAATTGCGGGTTTGGCAGGGTACTTTTTACTAAGCAATACTAAAACAACGTATCTACGTCAATAATATGCTGCAGGTGTTGCCCCGAAGCCTTTATTTCCTAACGGATCTGGTTTTCAGATGGAAATTATTAATGATTGTAAATACGAACGCCAGTTAGCGATCTAGGCATTCATTTACGCACTGAGCACATTAGCTGGAGCTATTCCGAAGGGTAGAATTTTAAGTAGTTAATGGGTAATATTTTTTCTTTAACCATAAACTTACTCTTACCAAAAGTATAAGCACTGGAACTTCTACCAACGGCCCAATTACGCCGACAAATGCCTGCGGTGAATGAATTCCGAACACCGCTATTGATACCGCTATAGCAAGTTCGAAATTGTTTCCTGTAGCTGTAAATGCGATCGATGCATTCTTGTCGTAAGGAACATTTAGCGACTTATTGATAAAGAAGCTCACGAAAAACATCAGCACAAAATAGATGATCAACGGTATAGCAACCTTTGCGACATCGATTGGCAACTCAACGATCTTATCACCTTTCAGGCTGAACATTAGTACGATGGTAAATAGTAACGCATATAGCGTTATAGGTGATATCTTGGGCACAAATTTTCGGTTATACCATGCTATACCTTTAGCTTTTACGAGAAGGTAGCGGCTTAGAAAGCCTGCCAGGAAAGGAATACCTAAGTATATCAATACGCTTTCTGTAACATCCCCGATTGAGACGCTTACATCGAAATTGGCTAATCCTAATTTGCCTGGTAGTACATTGATAAATAGCCAAACCATAAAGCTGTATGTAAAGACCTGAAAAATACTGTTTAGCGCGATCAATAAAGCGGCGTATTCCCTATTTCCTTTTGCAAGGTCGTTCCATACGATGACCATCGCAATACACCTAGCCAAACCGATCAGTATTAAGCCTATCATGTAATCCGGTTCACTTCTTAAAAAAAGAATGGCCAATCCAAACATCAGGATTGGTCCGATAAACCAGTTAAGCAACAAAGAAATGCTTATTACTTTTTTGTCCCTAAATGCCACCGGCAACAGGGAGTAGTCCACCTTTGCAAGCGGAGGGTACATCATCAGTATAAGCCCTATGGCCAAGGGAATATTGGTGGTGTTTACCGACAGGGCATCGTTAAGATTAGAAATACCCGGAAAGAGATGCCCTAGCGATATACCAGCCGCCATAGCAAGGAATATCCATAAGGTAAGGTATCGGTCCAAGAATTTTAATTTTGGTTGCATGGGCTACTTGTTGATTTTTGAAAAGACGTAAAACATTTCTGTTGCTATCTGTAAGCTCCGTTGTGCATATATCTGTGCTTGTTCGGGTGTACCATCTGAAACCTTGGGATCTTCAAATGTGACGGGAATCCGTTTTTCAGCTCCAGCGATGAACGGGCATCCACTGTCAGCTTGCGAACAGGTCATTATAGCCGCAAAAGCGGACACCGGATTGAAGAAACTGTCGTACTTTTTAGAGAATCCGACTATAGGCAGCGAATTGTCACTATATTTTATAGCATATACCGGATTATTACCATCACCAATTTTGAAAACATTAAATCCCTGATCGGCTAGCGTTTCTGCTACTTTAGGAAATAATGCTGTTTCTTCAGTACCTCCCGAATAACAAACCACATTCTGAATACCAAAATGAGCAGCGGCAACCTGAGCCCAAACCTGTGACAGATGGCTTCTACGTGAGTTGTGCGTACAGATAAAATTAAGATTTATCTCCTGCCTGTTATTTATTTTTTGCTGAATAAAATCAATCAATGGCTGCAAATTACTTTTACGCCCATCATTATTGATTTGATCCCATTGTAATTGTTGAATTGTATTTGATAATTTCGGATACATAATATCTAATTTAGAGGTCTAACAACAGCCGGAATCGGGAGTGCAACAAGATGATGGATTTAACGTTAACTCAGACAAGCTTTTCTTTTGTTTTCCGGAAGGAATACCGCAGGCATCCTGAGCCAAACAGGCTGTAGTTTTGTTTTTCAATACGAATGTATTTCCGTTAAAATCCAAATCGTATTTGCCTATGGTATCGCTTTGGTACTCTACTTCAATCTCCGCGTCTTCAATCCCTAATTTTTCTTCTGAAAGTTGGATGATGCTTAATAGCTTTCCCGGTTTCAATCGGTGTTCATAATCATCTGCATTCCACAATTGAAAATTGACCACTTTTTCTTTACGGATTACGCCACCGCAGTCAATAAAACTTTTAATGATTTGTCCAACTTCGGTAACGTGGAAGTGTTCTGGAACACATGTTCCGTTTTCTAACTGAAATTCAACATTCGCTAATGCTGGTAAGATTTCCTTGATTTCTGATAACTTCATATTTCTAACTATCTTATTAAAACTTCATATTGCAATGTTACGATAATAAAAAACAAAAAAAAGCACTAACAGCATTGTAGGGTGCTCGCATCCTGGTTAAAAAACACATTTAGATTTTCCTGAAATTGTTTCCATACCTTTTCATCAATACAATAGCATACTGATTTGCCTTCTATCGTGCCTTGAATGATTCCGATCGTCTTGAGTTCCTTTAGATGCTGTGAAATAGTTGCCTGTGCCAATCCCAATTCCTCCACCAAATCATTACAGATGCAAGCCTTTTGATCAATGATATGTTGAAGGATAGCAATCCTCGCCGGGTGGCCCAAAACCTTAAAGAGCGAGGACAGTCTATTCTGCTCTTCGGTAAATATTTCTGTTTTAGTAAGTCCCATACATTTTAATATTACATCGCAATATTACGATAATAAATTTAAAAATGAAAGAATTTTCATTTTCTATCTGCGAAGCTCAATTAATGGAGCTTTCTCACGGAATATTTTCTTTTTCAATAAAACCTTTAATCGTATTAATTGTACTATTGAAACGGTATGAACATGATCGATATTATACTTTTGCTCATCGTCCTAACCTCGATATGGAATGGGGTGGCTAGGGGCTTCTTTGCCGGAATGACCGGACTGGTCTCTTGGCTGGGAAGTCTGCTGATTACTTTTGCAGTATATAGACATGTGGCTCTTTTCCTTGAAGCTAATCTGACATTAGGTATATGGACCATGCCGTTATCATTCCTGCTCACGTTGCTTATCGTTGGATCCATCCTGTCGCTGTTTGCCGCTAAAGCTTTGAACGCTATTCCGCTAAAAATACAGGAGCATCGATTGAACAACATTTTCGGAGTTGTACCCGGCGTTGTTACGGGACTACTCTATGCTGCAATCCTTTCTACCCTTTTGCTTTTATTACCCTTCTCGGAAGCTTTGACGCGACACACACGGGAAAGTAAAATCGCAGAACGGTTGACAAACGGATTGACATGGATCGAGCGGCCGTTTGCTCCAGCGCTTGAAGCTGTAAACCGTTCCATCAATAAAATGACCATAGAACCCGGATCGTCCGAAAGCATAAGCCTTCCCTTCGTAGTGGAAGCCCCAAAGCCTAGGCCAGATCTGGAGCGCCAGATGCTCGGTCTTGTAAACGAAGAGCGCGCAAAAGCGAAACTGCCGGCGCTTACGCTAGATGAGGAACTAACATCGGTAGCCCGCCAACACTCGGAAGACATGTTTGTAAGGAGCTATTTTTCGCACATTTCACCGGAGGGCAATACACCTTTTGATCGCATCCGCGCAGCTAATATTCGGTTTCTCACGGCAGGCGAGAATTTGGCGCTTGCACAAACCCTCCCCTTAGCCCACGATGGGTTGATGAATTCACCGGGACATCGTGCCAACATCCTTCGAAAAACATTCCGTCGCGTGGGAATCGGTATCCTCGATGGCGGCAAATATGGTTTGATGGTCACGCAAAAATTCCGCAACTAAGAAAATTTCGTTTAATTTCTTGATTAATAAATTATTTAAAATGGGCGTCAGCGGAATTCAATTTCATCGGTAGGACATTCCCCTTTTAAACACCGTCCTCTTGGTTGATCACCCTCATGAAGCACAATTTTAGAATGTAGAAACTGCGCCGCGTCTGCCGAATCTTTCACTTTAATTGCACTGCGCTCTAGCATTTCCGATTCAAACTCCGTTAATACACTTTCTCTGACTCCAATTTTTCTCCATGGAGAGGATTGACATCCTTTTAAGATCCCCCGAGCCAGTGCGAGTGCATCTAACAGCGCTTGATTTGCACCCTGTCCTTTAAACGGGCTCATGGGATGAGCTGCATCTCCGATTAGTGTCACTTGCCCACTTTTCTTCAACAATTCGGATTCGAGGATTTCTCGGTCATAAACCGGATAGCCAGAGATCTTAGCTTCCGGGGTAGCGGCTATAACCTGAGGGATGGGATCATGCCACTGCGTTCTTCGGCACGCTTCTTCCTTGAGTGCTTGAGTTCCTCTAGCACTTAATGCCTTAGCCTCTTGTTCAGGCATTGGAAAGCTAAGTTGCCACATCACTGAATCTGAGGTGTAAGGCATCATATAGATCCGTTCATTGCCGTTGGCGGTTTGAAATACCGTAGCAGAATCCAGCAAAGAACTATTAAGATCTTCGAGCGTACACAACGGACAGATACCCAATATCACAATACATCCTAAGTAACGTAAAGGGGTAATATCCTCACCAATCAAAATACGACGCACCGAACTACGAATACCGTCGGCTCCAACCAAAAGATCCGCCTTGGCGCTCTTCATCTCCCCGCCCACTTTAAAGCTTAAGACAATACCTTCATCTTCACTTTCCTTAAAATCTACGAACTGATGCCCCCACTGTACCGCGTCATGCCCGCCGAGTTGTTCAAGGAGAGCTAAGCGTAAAGATTGCCGTGCGATATGTACATTTGAGCGTTTAGGAGCGGTTTTTATACCTGACTGCGTCCACTTTCTGAGCCCCCATTCGCCGATCACTTTTCCTTCTGTGGTATGAACGATATGTCTTGTTGAAATCACTCCTTCTTTTAACGAGCAAACACCGAATCCCTCGATCGCTTTACTAGCTTGTTGCAAAGTGAGTCCGTAGCCCTGTGATCGAGCATAGAAGTGGCTATCGTACTCATAAAGGGTAAAAGGGATACCGCGATGCAAACAAGCGACAGCAAGAGCCACTCCTCCTACACCGCCACCAACAATAGCAATGTGTGGGTAGTTTTCTTTATCCGCTATTGGACGATCAACAGATCGAAGCAAGCCTGAGCCGCGACAGTTTAAGCATGAATATAAGCGCCCCCTAGGGCGCACTGGCATCGTTCCTTCTTTCGTTTTTTCAAATTGATCGAGTGCTGCTTGATAACGGAGCCGCATCTTATTGGTGAGTCTTCGACTTTTTTTCCCACGTCCCTGACATTCCCCACAAATAGTCCAGTTTGTTTTTGCGTCTTCTACTTTCGTCACTTCCTCTTTATTTAACTTGAATTATTGTTGCCTTAAAATCGTCAATTTCCCCGTGATCATCTGTATACTGGAGGCGATAGGCTGAACCCGTGTAATGCAACGTTGTGCCATCAAATGTAGCTAGTTGAGAAAATTGTGTGACCAGATAACGTATTATCTATTTGTGAGCTCAGAAAAACCTATTCATGATTATGTCCGTCATGCCCCTCTCCATCATGTGAATGGCCATGGTGATGATCTTTATGGATATGCTCGTGATCGCTGTGATCATGGCCATCAAATAATAAATTTCCGACAGCCAGCAGCATTCCAATTAGCACAGCCAGCATCTTTCTCCTGTTAAATCTATGGTGGTCTGCTGACCCTGATTCAAATAAGATCGTGGTCGAGACGTGTAGGAAAATACCAATAACCACGGCCATAATCTTATCATAATACAGATGTATATTTCCTAAATTTCCATCACTTATTCCCTTACTAACAAGGAAGCCAAATGGCGTCATGAAAGCAAAGACTAATAAGCAGAGGGCTATTTTTGTTTTCGATAATCTAGTAGCGATCAGCAAGCTGCCCAATGCAAAAGCCGCAGGTATATGATGGACGGAGATACCAAATACCAATTGCGATTGCTGTCCTGCTGCCAAAGGCATACCTTCTAAAAATGCGTGCAGACAAAGACTTATCATGATACCAAAGGGGAAAACATGATGATTTCCATGATGTACATGACCGTGTTCAATCCCTTGCGAAAAATGTTCCAGCACCAGCTGAAAGATAAATCCGCCCAAAATATATAAGCCGATTACTGTTCCAGAAGTTCCATTGTCCTGATAAACATGCGGAATAAGATGAAGTACCGTAATACCAAAAAGATATGCTCCACTAAAAGAGAGGATGAGTTTAAGCAGGGAAGAGTTATCTCTTTTAACAAAAAACACGGATAGACCACTAAATAGGGCCGGTAAAAATAGAATAAGAATAACGAGTAATGGATGCATATTAGTTGAATTTTCAATGTGTTAGCGTTATAAAGGGTTGATCTTGAACACATTTTATCGCAACACGGTTGCGAACTTAAGATAAATATTTAATATTTCAGCGAAAATTATCAATTTGATAAACAACATGGGAAATGTCTGTTCTTAATATTGAAGTAATCGTAAAAGAGTTGAAGCCGCAATATGCGGCTTCAACGTATTTATGTTAAAGATTATAGGATACCATTCGGTTAATCTCCGTGGCGGAGATTCCTCGGGAATAAAAAAAACCAACGGAGAAAACGAAAAAAACGGAGAACAGGAAGAGGTTCTTGCCATCTACCAACAACTAAAACGATCTACGAGGCGTGTTATGCATTTGCAAAGATCGATGACAAGTTTATATCTATCCCTTCTTTTCTTTGTGGCGACCAGTGTTAGTATTGGGGTCATAGACATCTTGCATTTAAACTATAACTGGCTTCCCGTTACACTCGTACTTATAGGAGCAATACTTTTATTCTATGCCTGCCTGGAGCTAATCAGCGAATCCCGGCTTGCCTTTCTAGCCGTTAATTTTGAGATGGCACGCGCAATAAAAACGGTGAATAGCTATTTTCCGTTTCGTTATAAAGATCCAACCAATCGCCCATAAACAATGGACCAATTGCAGAATGCGTTTTAGGGATGTCCTCCCCCGCCAGCTGCACCGAAAATCTGTCCCGTCGAATAACTCGCATTATTGTCTGCCAATTGTACAAAAATCGATGCTAGTTCGGCAGGTTGTCCGGCTCTTCCCAACGCCGTGTCTGCGCCGAAGTCGACCAACGTTTCTGGCTCTTTACTACATACCTGTAAGGGTGTCCAAATAGGGCCAGGTGCCACCCCGTTTACTCGGATACCAATCGACCCCAACTGCTGTGCTAATGCTTTGACCAAGATTACATTCGTAGCCTTTGTTTGCGCATAGTCCAGTAGCGTCGCTTCCGGATCATATGCCTGGACAGAAGCGGTAACTATAATAGATGATCCTGCCGGCATGTGAGGAATAGCGGCCTTTGTAATCCAAAACGGCGCATACACATTTGTTTTCATAGTGGTATCGAAACTTTCGTCGGGAATATCCAAAATAGAGTCGTAGCTCTGCTGATAAGCCGCGTTGTTAACCAGAATGTCCAATCCTCCCAGTTTACTAACTGCTTCGTCTATTAGCTGCCGGCAAAAATTCTTGTCGGTAATATCTCCGGGGATAGCATAGCCTTTTCGTCCGGCTTTTTCAATCAAATCGATAACCTGCTTGGCGTCCTCTTCTTCCGCCGGCAGATAATTAATCGCCACATCGGCTCCTTCTCTAGCAAATGCAATAGCTGCAGCGCGCCCGATTCCGGAGTCTCCACCGGTAATCAATGCCCGCCGATTTTCCAAACGGCCTGATCCAAGATAGCTATTTTCGCCATGGTCGGGAATAGGATCCATTTTTCCGGTTAATGCCGGAAAAGGTTGTGATTGTTTTTTGAACGGTGGCCTAGGATATTTGTCCACCGGATTTTCAAGTTGTGATTTTAGCTCCATGATCTACATATATGTTCCTTAGTGACTCAACAACTTTTTCGGTATTCGGTTTTACTTTTTTAATATATAACTAGGTTGATTTCTCGAGAACTATCGAAGCGGAAATGTGTTAATAAGAGAAAGAAAGGTTTTTATGACAATTGGATACCATGCCTCTCACGAGCAATTTTCACCGAGTCAACTTCTCACCTATGTTCAACTAGCGGAAAAAGCGGGCTTTAATGCGGTAATGTCTTCGGATCATTTTCATCCATGGAGTGAAAACGACAGTCAAAGCGGGTTTGCGTGGAGTTGGTTGGGTGCTGCTATGCAAACTACTTCAATGGAGTTCGGAATTGTGAATTCACCCGGCCAACGCTATCACCCAGCCATAATTGCACAGGCTGTAGCGACACTTGATGATCTGTTTCCAAATCGATTGTGGATAGCTTTGGGTAGCGGACAAGCCTTAAATGAAAAGATTACAGCTCAGGTATGGCCAAGCAAAGAGATCCGCCACGCTCGTCTCGAAGAATCTGTTCAGATTATGAAACGTCTTTGGGCGGGCGAAACGGTCACACATTACGGCGTCATTGCCGTTGAAAATGCTACGCTGTATACCAAACCCCTTTCTTCTCCACCGGTATATGGCGCTGCCCTTACTGAATCTACTGCTGCTTGGATCGGCACTTGGGCCGGGGGCCTAATTACAGTCAACCAGGATACATCCAAATTACACCAGATTATTCGTGCTTTCCGAAGGTTACGTCCTAACGGCAGACTGACTTTAAAACTTCAGGTATCATATGCTTCTACCGAAGAAGATACGATAGAAGCTGCTTGGATATCATGGCGCAATAATACACTAGGCAACGAATTACAGGCCGAACTGGCCCTACCCGAGCTCTTTGACCGCGCCGGATTGCACGTAGCACGCGAACATGTAAAGAAACATGTGTTAACAAGCATCGATCCTTCACGTTATATCGACGCAATCCATACTTATTTTGAGATGGGGTTTGATAAAATAATCATACACAATGTGAATCGACAACAGGAGGAGTTTATCGCCTTTATGGGAAAAGAAGTTCTGCCATTCATTAAAAAAACAACATAGTTATGCGTAATAATCGCTGGTACAAAGACGCCATTATCTATACATTAGCTATTGAGTCGTTTAAAGACTCCAATGCAGACGGTTGTGGTGATTTCCAAGGGCTTCAACAGTCTCTCAAGTATTTTCGGCTTTTAGGGGTAGACTGTTTATGGCTACTACCGTTTTATGACAGCCCAAACAAAGATGCTGGCTATGATGTACGAAATTACTACGATGTGGACAAACGTTTTGGTGATCTGGGGGATCTTGTTGAGCTGATAAATGCGGCTAAGGCAGCTGGTCTACGGATTATTATTGATTTAGTCGTAAACCACACTTCACAAGAGCATCCATGGTTTTTGGAAGCTGCGCAAAATCTGCATTCTCCTTATCGGGATTATTATATCTGGTCTACTGAAAAACCCGAAGAAGACGGAAGCAATGCTATTCTGGCGGAAGAGCAGGATTACACGAACTGGACGTATAACAAAGAGGCCGGTGCGTTTTACTACCACACGTTTTATAAGGACCAACCAGATCTAAACATGACCAATCCTGCAGTGACAGAAGAAGTGAAAAAGATCATGCGATATTGGCTTAAACTTGGTGTCGACGGATTCCGCATAGATGCGGCGCCCCACATGATAAAAGAAAAGGGAGATTGTAAATTCAGTATTGACCCTCATGATATATTTAGAGAATGGCGTGCATTTATTAAAGAGCTTAACCCCGAAGCCGTATTTCTCGCAGAAGTAGATGTACCTCTTACACGCTATACAGATTTTTTGGAACACGATAAGCAGATGCACATGTTGCTTAATTTTTATCTAAACAACTACTTCTTTTTAGCTTTTGCGCGTGAAGAATCGGAGCCCATCGCAAAAGCCTTACAGAAAATCCCGTTACTTAGCGAAGAGGAACACTTGGCCAACTTTCTGCGAAACCACGATGAGCTCGACTTAGAGCGGTTGAGCGAAAAAGAACGCCACGAAGTGTTTGCCGTATTTGCGCCTCATGAAGATATGCGCATTTTCAATCGTGGCATACGACGAAGGCTACCTCCTATGTTCGACAACAACAAGCCACGTTTGGCGCTAGCCTATAGTATGCTATTGTCTTTACCTGGTACACCGATAATAAGATATGGGCAAGAAATAGGCATGGGCGATAACCTTCAAAAGGACGGAAGAAATAGTGTCAGAACGGTGATGCAATGGAACGCGGAAGAAAATGGGGGTTTTTCTGAAGTAAAGGCGGGCGCGATCGATGGAGATATCATTCCCAATGGCCCATACGGGTATAAAAAAGTGAATGTAAATCAACAACTAAAGGATGATAAATCTCTTTTGAATACGATACGAAAATTTATACATGCAAGGAAAAACCTGGATTTTCGACAAGGGGCATTTACTGTGCTCGATACCTCTTCGAAACATTGCTTAGCCTATCGGTATGAACTTGATAAACGAAACATATTAATCTTACATAACCTTAGTAGCAAACCTATCACGATTTTATTGGAATTAAACCACCTAGAACGATATCATACCGTTGTCTCCGATAAAAAATACGGTAGCGCCACGAACAATGAGAGCGGAATATATTTAAATCCCTATGGCTACAAGTGGATGACTGACAACTGGATTTTTTAGCGCAAAGCGAATTAATGATCCCGTTGCGGATCGTCCACGACCTCTACCGGCGGAACCCGCTTCCGCAGTTTAGAACTCGTAAAAATACCGCCTCCCAGAACGATCAGACCACTCACAATATGGAACGTATTTCCCTCTTCTCCAAAGTCAAACAAAAAAGGTGAAATCATCAAAAGTAGGCCTACAACAATGTCCATAACCAAATGAAGTGGCATAGGAATTACGCGAATAAGCCCACCCTCATATCGTGTGAATATTGACAGTCCGGCTATGGCGGCTCCGCTCCATAAACTTACATTCGTGGCAGCTACTGATTCATGAAATGTGAAAATCCAAGGTCCACCCACTAACGTAAACACCATTACATAATCTAAAAATGCATGCCAATGTGTTGGAGTAATATTTTTCATAGTTCGATGTTTTTATGTTGAACAAAGAACGCAATTCCAAGGTTTATTGGATATGATCGAACAAGTATTTTAAGGTTTAAATAGCGTATTTTACTGGAGAGGTATGTATAAAATCATTGCAGAAAAAATTCACACCATAGGTATCGATTGATTTTATTAGATTACATTAGCATTATTAAAAAGAGGAATACTGATCATTCAAAAAATGAAAAAAGAAGAACATACAGACCTAAACCGGGTGCAGATACAAGATGAAGAAGGCAGAAGCAAACCGCAGCAAAATCCCTTTCCGATAATCGGAATGGGTGGTGCCAGTGGCTCATTACCCGCATTCGAGACTTTTTTTAAACATATGCCAGCCCAATCTGGCATGGCCTTCGTTATCGTCATGCATCAGGATTCAAAAGAAAACACCGACTACATTAGTCTATTAAAATCTTTTTCGTCTCTGCCTGTTTTGTTTGCAGCAGATGGGACAAAGCTTAAGCCAGATCATATTTACCTTGCGCCAAAAGATATAGACGTCGGGCTCCACGATGGCCATCTACTCCTCTTCAACGCCTCCAGAGAAAAAGGCGCACATATGTGCATTGATCATTTCTTTCAGAGCTTGGCCGAAGATCAGTGGAATATGGCTGTAGGTATCGTTTTCTCCGGTCTCGGAGCGGATGGGGAAACAGGAATACGAATGATCAAGGAAAAACTCGGCATGACCATGGTACAGGATCCTGAAACTGCGGAATACCCGAGTATGCCACTGGCATCCATCAAAACCCAACTGACAGACTACATCCTGCCAGTAGAAGAAATGCCGATGAAGCTTATACAGTATCTCAGTCATCCCGCGTTGAGAGCATCCATCGAGGAAGAAGTCGACCCCGGTAAAAATAATAGGATACATGTTCAAAAGATACTGATGCTCCTGCGGTCCCATACCGGACATGATTTTAGTCTATATAAAAAAACACGATATCCAGACGTATTGAACGTCGGATTGCCTTTCATCAGCTAGCCGACTACGAGCACTACGTCAATTACCTGCGCGAAAATCCGGGAGAGGTAGAGGTTCTTTTCAATGAATTGCTCATCGGTGTCACCAAATTCTTTAGAGACCGACAGGCTTTTGATGCGTTGAAAGAACGAATCTATGCATTACTTCGGAACAAAAAAAACGAAGAGCCGATACGCATCTGGATCGCAGGATGTTCTACCGGAGAAGAAGCTTATTCGGTAGCCATCATCATTACCGAATACCTTGATGGTCTTCAGACCAAACGTAAACCCAAGGCTCAAATCTTTGCGACGGATCTCGATGCAAATGCCATCGAGCATGCTAGAGCAGGCTTTTATTTTTCCAATATTATTTCTGAGCTTAATCCGCAACAGCTTGACAGGTTCTTTGTTAAGAAAAACAACGGTTATACCGTAAAAAAGGAAATCCGTGAAATGATTGTCTTTGCACAACACAATTTAATCAAAGATGCACCTTTTACCCGTCTTGACCTATTATGTTGCCGCAACGTAATGATTTACCTTACTGCAGAGCTCCAAAAAAAAATTATTCCCATTTTTCACTATTCGCTGAATGTAAACGGTCTCTTATTTCTCGGTCCTGCAGAATCGATCAGTGGTTTTCATGATATATTTAATATTGTAGACTCCAAATGGAAATTGTTTGAGCGCAAAGAAGGTGTATCCTCCATGGGAAAATTATTGGATTTTCCGTTTCACGTCGCAAATCAGGATAAATTGGCCAAAACGGATGTTGCCATAAAGAGCGGCCATAAAAACCCGATTGCTGAGCACTTCAATAAGCTGTTGCTGGACAACCACACTCCCCCTTCTCTCTTACTAAATGACAAAGGAGAAATTCTTTATATCAACGGCAAAACGAACAGGTATATACAGCTGCATCCCGGCGAAGCGGTGATGAACATCCATCGCATGATTCGAGAAGAGCTCAAATACGTTTTGGGCAACGCGCTCCATCAGGCACAGAGTAGTCGCGCCCGAGTCGAAATAAGTGAAATAAAAATCAAAGAGCTGGACAAAGTACTTCTTATCAGCTTTTGTGTGGAATATCTCCAGGAACCAGGGCTCCAAGGATTGCTGCTGGTTACTTTTTATGAGAAGGCCGCACCAAAAAAAACACCGCGAAAAACCAAACAAAACAGTACAATCAGCGAAGGCGCTGTAGAAGAGCTAGAAAAAGAGCTGATCTATACAAAGCAACAATTACATACCACTATCGAGCAGATGGAAACATCGCTGGAAGAGCTTAAATCAACCAACGAAGAGCTGCAAAGCACCAATGAGGAACTACAAAGTACCAATGAGGAAGCTTTGACGACAAAAGAGGAAATGCAATCGCTGAATGAGGAGCTCATGACCATCAACATGCAGTATCAAACAAAGGCAGAGGAGCTCACACAGCTCAATAATGACATGAAGAACCTGTTGGATAATATCGAAATCGGGACTATTTTTCTAGACAACCAACTGAACATCCTACGTTTTACTCCTCAGGTGACACGGCTCTTCAATGTAATTTCCAGTGATGTGGGCCGTTCGATTACACATATCGTATCCAACTTTGACTATCCTTCCATTGAATTAACCATCAATGAAGTGATTGAAACGCTAAATGGGAAAGAGTTGGAGGTGAAAACTAAAAAAGATGAATGGTATAATTTAAGGATTATGCCCTATCGGACCATGGATAACTTCATCAACGGCGCCGTGCTTACCTTTACCAAAATCACGCCTATAAAGTCGATGAATGCACAAATCCAAGGTCTACTGAGCTATACACAAGCCATCATCGATCGATTTCCGGATGCCACCTTGGTGTTGGATGCAGATAAAAAGATATTGGTTCACAACAATCTTTTCCTTAAACTTTTTCACCTAACTCATGCAGAAGTCAGCGAACTTTCCTTCCTGGAGATTGTTAATAACAAATGGGACATGAAAATACTTTCGGAGAAACTGTCGATCACAGAACCTACCGGCGAGGATTTCTACGTACAACACCATTTTAATGGGATTGGCTTATTGAATCTCCAGATTTCGATAGAGCGAATTACTGCAGAGACAGAAAGCCTTTACGTACTGATTTTAAAATTTAGGGAAAAATAACATGAAAAAGTGGGGCGAAACGGGCAAAGAAGCCATCTTCAGTACATTGAGGACTAAAGCAGAACAACTCTTAGCATCCGAATCGGCAGAGCAACAGGTACGCGCAGGCAACGAAGTGGAATTGCTGCTTCACGAGCTTGAAATCTACGAACTAGAACTGCAGATGCAGAACGAAGAGCTGAAAGCCTCCCATAATTCCCTGGAAATCGAACGTTCGAAATTTGCTGGGCTGTTCCATTCAGCGCCGGTCGGTTATTTGATTTTAAATCCAAATGGACTCATTAAAGAAATTAACCAAACAGGGGCTATACTGCTCAACGCTCATCCGAGCGAACTCCATGATAAAAATCTCGCTACTTTTATAGTTTCAGATTCGCAGCGGGATTATTACGCTTTTATTAAACATATTCAGATATCCCCGAACGGGGCGCAATGTGAGCTTAGACTTAAAACTGAAAACGCAAAGGCAAAATTTATACAGTTCAATGCGACCACAGTAATTAATCCGGTCACCGAAGAAAAAGCACATTATATCACCATCACCGATATCACGAGCGCGAAAAAAATCCAGCAGCGGTTGACGGAGACATCTGAACGGCTCAATCAGACGCTAAGGGCGTCTCAAACAGGGACGTGGATGGTAAACCCTGATAAGAAAGAGATATTTTTGGACGAATACAGCAAAAACATTTTGGACCTCCACACCGGTGCTGCGGTAACTACCAATTTACTCTCAGCACGTATTATGGAAGAAGATAGGTCAAAACTAGCATACTTATTTGCTGATTGCAAAACCGGTTGTGAGATCGACCTGGAACTTAGGCTTCTACCGATCAAACGCGAAATTAAAACTGTCTTAGTAAAGGGAAAGATAGTAGAGCGATATGATGGCTCAAACTACTTCGCAGGTATTATTACAGATATCACGGAAAGAAAGCGACACCTAGAGTTGGCAAACGAGCATGAGAAAACCCAACAGCGTTTGCTCTATAAAGCTTCTATCGAAGCGCAAGAACGCGAAAGGGAAAAAATAGGTTCGGCACTGCATGACAGTGTATGTCAGATCCTTTATGGCATACGGTTTAATATTAACCATATCAGCAAGAAAGGCGCGCTCAAAACAGAATTTAACAACATCAACAACCTGCTTGATCAAGCAATTGGGGAACTTAGAACCCTTTCCATCGAGCTTACTCCTGCTATTTTGAAAGATTTTGGTTTTACGACCGGACTAAGAGACATGATCCGACGGCTGGAAACAGTTGGTTTCAAAGTACATACCACAATCGATCCACGTGCAGACGATCTACCTGAAGAAACCCAGCTTTATATCTTTCGGATTATACAGGAGCTACTCAACAACAGCATTAAACATTCTGGAAGCAGCGCGGCGAAGGTCAAGATATGTACGGAAAATAGCGCTGTCAACATTTTGGTTAGCGATAATGGCCGAGGTCTTTCGGACGGGGTGGAAGAATCGTGCAAACAAGGTTCTGGTCTTCGCGGGATTAAAAACCGGGTTGCTCTCCTCAAAGGAAAAATGGAAATTTTAAACCAAAACGGTGTCACTTTCAAGATTTACTTTCCGCAGGATAACTTACAAGCATAAGGAAAATGAAAGATACAGAGATCAACAACATCATCACAATTGGCGCATCAGCCGGGGGACTATCTGCAGTATCGGATCTACTCTCTTCTTTGCCTAAGGATATCGATGCAGCTATCTTTATCGTCATCCATCTGAGCAAAGGGGCTAATCCAGAAACGGTACTGTCCATGTTGAACCGTAACTCCAAACTGTCGGTTCAGATTCCCAAAGACGGTACATCAATCCAAAATGGAATTGTCTATGTCGCGCCTAGCGATGCACATATGATGCTCCGACCTGGCCTGATTTCAATCAAAAAAGGACCTATGGAAAATCACTGGCGGCCGGCTATTGATGTGCTGTTCCGAACTGCTGCGGCAGCATACGATTCCTGCGTAACAGGCATCATCCTTACCGGTTTACTTGACGACGGAACATCGGGCATGACGGCAATTAAAAGTGCCGGTGGCACCTGCATTGTGCAAGAACCAGAGGAAGCGGAATTTCCGGACATGCCTAATAATGTGATCAATAACATAGAGGTGGACTACCGCGTACCACTTATTGATATTCGATACATTTTAGAAGACATCTATACGCGTGGAACCTGTAAACCCAGCCAAGTGCCAGAACACATCAAACAAGAATCTGATATTACCATTCGCATGGCGAGCAGTTACGAACAAACCAAACAACTTGGAACCCCCACAGCTCTTACTTGTCCTGACTGCGGCGGAGTATTAACCAAAATCGAAGAAGATGATGTTACCCGATACCGTTGTTTCACCGGACATGTATTTTCCGAACGATTCTTGGAAGAGCAGTATATGAACAAAACAGAGGAGACCCTTTGGGTAGCCATCCGCATGATGGAAGAGCGGCGAAATTTTATTTCCAATACAGCGGGCTATGCTAATGAGCATCCGATCTTGCATGTTGAAAGAACGAAAAGGGCAGCAGAGCTTAAGCTTCATATTGACCATTTGAAGGAAATCCTTACGCATCTCGGTAAACCTGTTGAATAAAAACAGTCGAGATTCCAAGTACGCACACATTGGTGCATTGATCTCGTATTCACGGTCGTAAGGAATTCCACTATTTTATCTAATGATAAAAAGATACCACCCGAGCCACCAACAAAATGACAAGCAGGATTGTTGTATAGGTAAAGTAACTCTTATGATTGAGACCCAACGCCAAAAACAAGATTCCAACGCTTTTTATAAAGAAGCATTACAGCTGTTAAATGACAGTTCCTGTCATTTTATGCTCGGAGGAGCATTTGCCATGTTCCATTATACCGGTATCTTTCGTAACACAAAGGATCTTGATATATTCTGCAAAAGCAGCGAATACCCGAAGATTCTTAAATTTTTTGCAGAAAATGGATACGAGACCGAACTGACGGATGTACGCTGGTTGGCCAAAATTTTCAAAGGAGAATATTTTATTGATATCATTTTTGACACGGTCAATAATATATGTACAGTAGATGACAGTTGGTATGCGCGCGCAAGCGAAGGCATGTTTGTGTGTACACCTGTGAAATTCATTCCGGCAGAGGAGCTGGTGTGGTGTAAAATTTATGTGCAAAACCGAGAGCGGAATGACAATGCGGACATCAACCACATTTTATTAAAGCACGGTAAAAATATAGATTGGCAACATTTGCTTTTTAGACTCGATCCGCATTGGCACCTGCTCTTATCGCAGCTTCTGATTTTTCAATTTGTATATCCTGCAGACTACCGTGATATCGTGCCGAAATGGTTATTTGATGAGCTTATGTCGCGCGCTAATGAGCAGTATGAACTTCCCTCTCCTGTTGAAAAAGTATGCAGGGGCCCCTTGATAGATCAAACCCAATACCAGGTAGATATCAAAGAATGGGACTATAAAACGTGTACCATTAAAACGATATGAACATGACAGAACGAAAAAAAATCAGAATCGCCGCTTTGGGCGATCTACATGCCAAGCTTTCTGACAAGGGTATGTTCCGTCCGATTTTTGAACAGGTATCACGGGAAGCCGATGTGTTGGTAATCTGCGGAGACCTGACGGATACCGGAGATGAAGATGAAGCAAAAATATTAGGTGAAGAAATGCAAGCCTTACAGATTCCTGTAGTAGGTGTACTCGGGAACCACGATTATGAAAAAGGCCGCCAAAAAATCATAAAACAAATTTTGGTAGACCATCGGATGACGATTTTAGATGGAGAGGCCATTGTCGTTGCAGGAATAGGCTTCGCAGGAGTGAAGGGCTTCGGAGGCGGATTTGATAAATATATGCTCTCTATCTTCGGAGAAGATATGATGAAAGGATTTGTACACGAAGTGGTTAACGAGTCGCTGCAGCTTGATCGTGCACTTACCCGTTTAGAGCAAGAACATCCAGACTTACCCAAAATAGCCATTCTGCATTATTCTCCAATAAAAGAAACGATTGAAGGTGAACCTATAGAAATATTCCCCTTCTTGGGATCTTCGCACCTCGCAGAACCCCTTAATAGGCGCAAGGTACATGCGGCTTTTCATGGACATGCACATTGTGGAAAGCTGAAGGGGCATACTACAATGGACATTCCGGTTTACAACGTAGCACTTCCTGTTCTAAAGAGCGAAAACATAGAAACCCCTTACTACATTATAGAAGTGTAGTAGAGCGTTATTTATTTTCTGTCAAGTCAATTTGATCCAAGGGCGACCGAGCCGGACCATTAAGCATCAGACCATCGATACTATAACGAGCACCATGGCAGGGACAATCCCAACTTTTCTCTGCATTGTTCCATTGCACGATACAACCCGCATGTTTGCATACCGGATCCAACGCATATACCTTCCCTGATTCATCTTTATAAATCGCTAGATTTTCTTCCTCATAAGACACCACCTTTCCCTCTCCCCGACTAAGCGCCGCCAATTCTGCCATTGTCTCTTTTTTAAATCGATCACCGATCAACCGCTTGACTACATTTGCATTTTCATTAACAAATGCCTTGAACCCAGTAATGGGGCTATTGCGTAAAGGGGCATATATGTCGCTGTAAGGGCTTTCCCCTGTTAGAATTAAATCTGAAATAATCTTGGCAGACAGGGTACCAAATATCAGTCCGTTCCCACTGAATCCTGTTGCTACAAATTCTTTCGGGTTCTCTTTTGACAGCGCTCCTATATAAGGGAGCGCATCTGTGCTCTCATAATATTGGGAAGACCATGTGTTACGAATCGATTTTACCGCAAAATGCTTTCGTACGTAGGCTTCCAAATCTTTGAAACGATAGTGTGGATTTTCTTCCTGTCCGGTTTTATGATCCGCTCCTCCTACAATCAACACATCGCCCGAATCATCGGATGCTTTACGGAGATAATGAAAGGGGTTTTGCATATCATAAATTAATCCATCCGGATAATCGCTCGAATTCTGAAGTTTCACCGCCAATACGTAACTTCTGTAAGGTCCCAATTTAAAATTAAGCTTGTTGATACCCGTATACGTATGCGTGGCATGCACCACCCGTGCAGCTGTAAAATTAAAATTCTGTCCCACTACTTTCAGATTGCCTTCTTCCTCTTCCACATTTTGCATAGGCTCGTTCTCAAGAATACGCCCTCCATTTCTGATGTAAATATCCAATAAACATTGAATGTATTGAAGGGGATTGAACCGTGCCTGCTGATCAAAATAAATTGCCTTGGTAAATTCGATCGGCGCATCTATATTAGATGTATATGAAGTAGGAAGACCAACTTTTTTTATGGATTGATATATTTTGTCCAATTCCTTTTCTTCCTGCCCATCCGTAGCGTACATATAACCTTTTACCTCTTTAAACTCGCATTCAATCTGATATTCTTCTACAAATCGCTTAATAAGCTGGATTGCTTCTAAGGCGCTTTCTGCTACTTTTTTGGCAACTTCTATCCCACATTTGTCTATAATATCTGAATAAGGTGTATCCAGTACGGAATTTAAGTGTGCTGAAGTGCCGGCTGTGGTGCCAAAACCGATCTTATTGGCTTCCAGTATTAGACACTTCTTCCCTGCTAGTTGTAACATGAGCGCGGTCGTGACTCCTGTAATGCCACCGCCAATAACGATGGCATCAAAATGCATTTTGGAGTAGATCGTTTTAGATATGGGGGGCTGTAATGGCGTTTTATCTTGCCAAAATGATTTTAAATTTCCATCTCTTTTCATCATCTGCTGTCTATATTAAAAATTTGTTGAAGCGGCTGCCTTTTGTACAATACGTTTCAAGAGCGCTGTGGCGGTTCCGTTGGCTGACAACGGATTTTGCCCCGTAATCACATCTCCGTCGATTTCGACATGAGCCGCAAAAGGTAGCGTGGCCGACGAGAATTCGACGCCTTTTGCCTTCAACGCGGTTTCCAATTCGTAGGGGATATTATTTTTTCGTGCCACCAACGCTTCTTCTGCATTGGTAAAAGAAGTTACTTTTCTTCCCATTAAAAAACTTGGGTCAAGCTTAGCACTCATTAAGAACGCTGCTGGACCGTGACATAATGCTGCAATCGGTTTACGCTGCTTATGAAACTCCAAAATCAGGCGACCAGATTCGATACTCCGTGCCAAATCCCATAATGGACCATGGCCTCCGGGAATGAACAGGCCGTCGAAAGGATCGGCAATAATGTTTTGTAAGGCAAGGGTATTTTGAAAATGAAACTGCGCTGCATCATCCTCCAAAAAACGCCTATTGGATGCTGTGACATGTTCTGTTAATTTACTCATAGGGTCGATTGGTGGCTCCCCGCCCTGTATGGTTACAAGTGTAACCTCACACCCTGCATCCAAAAAAACGTAATAGGGATCGGTAAATTCGCCTAACCACACACCCGTTTCGTGCTGTGTATCTTCCATATACCGATGCGCCGTAAGTAACATCAAAATTTTTGTCGTTTCCATCGTTGTCATACATCTAATGTTGTACTGATTGTATTGAACTTGAACAATTCACGGTAGCAAAAGTTTACTGGGGGATAAATAACGTAGTAATAGTCCATTTAACGACACAACTACCTGGCAACGCGATATTTATACCCTATTTCAACCCGAGATATTGCGATTCGAAACAAGATCGAAATCCAACTTGTTTTGTATTAGCAACGTTCAACTTTTAATATATATTAACATGACAACTACAACAAAAACCCCTACGGCAAAAAAGAGTAGTACATCTGAAGGAGCAGCTAAAAATACTGCTTCCTCGAAAACTGCGACCATGGCCACAACTGCCGCGCACAGTACGAGTACCCGTGCCACTAAATCAGATGCCGCAAAAGTTAAAGCAAAGAGTGGCGCAGCCAAAGATCTTGCCGATTTATTTGAGGATGGCTTAAAAGATATTTATTGGGCAGAAAAAGAACTGTTAAAAGCCCTACCAAAGATGCAAAAGAATGCCAGTACGGCTGACTTGCAACAGGCCATTGAAAAGCACATCACGGAGACCAAAACTCACGTGAAACGTCTGGAAGAGTGTTTTAAAGCTATCGGTAAAAAAGCACTAGCCGAAAAATGCGAAGCAATGGAAGGTCTGATCGAAGAAGGAAATAGTATCATAGAAGAAACGGAAAAAGGCTATGTTAGGGATGCCGGAATAATCGCAGCAGCGCAGAAAGTCGAACACTATGAAATTGCAACGTACGGAACTTTAGCGGCCTTTGCTAAAGTACTCAAAGACAAAATTAGCTTGAATCTTCTTCTTCAGACACTTGAAGAAGAAAAAAACTGTGACGAAACCTTATCCACTATTGCGGATACAAATCTGAATACCAAAGCGAAATAAATCATTCTGTTGCATTTACAGCGCCACAGGCCTTAGATGCACTGCCACTAAAAAGTTAGACCCAATTTGGTGGCGGTGTAACATCATCCGTATTTCCCGATACCGTCGTCGGCAAGCAATATATCAACGACGCTGAAGATATCGTGCATCGCTATTTCTCCTGTCGCATCGAAGGTATGGTGCAGTTTCTTATTTTTAGGTCCCCATCTTTCCGGCTCGCCATCCATACTGAATACGATACTTTTCGTTCCAATACCCGCAGCAATATGAGAAATACCAGTACAGTTGCAAACCAGAAGGGAAGCGGTTTCCAGTAAAACGCCTACTGTTCCTAAATCCGTTTTACCACATAGATTGATGGGAATGTCTATTAGGAGATCAGCCAAATTATTTATTAGATCCTGTTCTGCCAATGTACCTGTGAGTACAATTTTATATCCCTGCCCGGATATTCTATTCGCCACTTTGGCAAAGTTAAATGTAGACCATCGTCGCCTTTCATCTCTTGAGCCCGGATGGATGACTACGAATTTATGTTCATCACACATATCTTCCAGCAATCGAAAATTCGCTCTATCCCGTTCGAAAACTGGGAATTCCATATGTGTATCTTTTATATTCAAACCAATATGACGAAGTAAAAGCAAATGTTTTTCTGTTTCATGTACTCCATCTGGATACATCATAAAATCTGAATCTTGTTCTTCTAGACTCACGCAAAAGCCTACTATCTTATCTGCACCCCACCTTCTCAACAAATCGTTTACAATAGTTCCGTTTCCCTGCATTTGAAAGATGATATCAAATTTCTTTCGTTCCATCTCTTCGACGAATGCGTCCAATTGATCCAAATTTTCTTCCTGCTCCGGTAAGCCTGGATAACCTGGAAAATCAATATATTCGTCAACGTAATCAAAACGAGCTATAAGCGACTTCATTGTCGGCAAACCTACGAAAGCAATATGTGCTTTTGGGAAATTATAGCGTATATTACGAATTGCAGGTATAGCACATAATAAATCTCCCAATTGTAAGGCTCTAAAAACAGCAATTTTCATACTATATAAATTTGAAATAGTAAGACGTTAAGAACATAAACAATCGTTCCTTCTTGAAGTTGTTTTTTTTGAACGCTTCTTTTCATGATTTTCCAAGCGCTGAAAGACGGTAGAGTGAGGCATTACCTTTTAATTACATACCGTGATGTTACCGTTTAATCCGCAGTTAATCTGATACAAATACCTATAATATAATAATTGGAAACGTAATGTGATTTTAAGTGTTGTGTTTGTTCATAAAAACAAAAGCGTTATGTTCTTATCAATCATCTTTGGAATATTATTTATTGTAATTGCCATCTATCTGGTGAATAGAAACCGCAAAAAGAAAGAGGTAATACCTCGCAAAAAATAGTTATATAGGTTTCATTTTGTGGGATTAGTTCGTCCTTGGAAGCACTGGCATCGATATCTAGAAAGTAAAAGCATCTTGAATGTTTCATTTTCGTACGTAATATGTTACTTAACACGTTCTCAAGCTCGGTGGTTCATTTGTAGTAACAAAACGGGCATTCTGCCTTAGCTATTGCTCACGTATAAACAACGGATAATGCAGTTTTTTAACTAAAGCAGAAACATTAAAAAGGGGCAGGTGTTAATTAAGTAATATGGCTATTCATTCATGACAACATAGCCCTTGCCGAAATTGGATATTATTATTTATAAACTTAGAAAACGAGTATGGAAAAAATTAATTCGACCCTATTGAAACAATTAACAGGGAAACGTGGGGAACCTTGTATATCATTGTATATGCCCACCCATCGGGTTCATCCGGAAAGTGCCGCAGATCCTATCCTGTTTAAAAATCTACTAAAAAAAATCCAACATTATATTACAGAAAATAAGTTAGCGGATTACATCCCTTTGTTAGAGCCCTTCGAGAAATTGCAGAGCGACTACGATTTCTGGAACAACAACGATTGCGGATTGGCCATTTTTATAGCTAAGGACGAAACACATATTATACGATTGCCTGAGCGCGTAGAGGAAATTACATGCGTTGCAGATTCGTTCTGCGTCAAACCGTTATTCAAATTCCACGCGGAAAATAAACATTACTATCTATTGGCTTTGGGGCAGGATGACGTACGGCTCTATGCCGGAGATAAATACCACCTCGAGGAAATAACCATAAAAGGCAAAGTGCCGACCAGTATGACCGAAGCACTGGGTGACGAGCTTACCGATAATCATGTTCATGCCCCGTCAGCACCTACCTCCCATGTTCACGGCTACATGGAAAAAAGCCAAGAAATAGAGATCGACATCGAACGCTTTTTCCGAAGTGTAGACCAAGCACTGAATAGCCATTTCGACTTTTCAAATGACAGACCGTTGATACTTGCGGCCTTAGCAGAGCATCATACCGAGTTTAAGGCAATTAGCAAAAACCATCATTTGTATGAACGCCATATCACCATCAATGCGGAAGCACTTCGTATAAAAGAGCTATTGGCAAAAGTAAAGGAAGTGATCGAAGCCGAACAAGCGGAAAACAGACGTAGACTGTTGAATAGACAACAAATTGCTGTCCAGGAGAAGCTAAGCAGCCACCAACTCCAAGAGGTTGTACGTGATGCTATCGATTCCAAGGTAGAAACTCTATTCATCGAAAATGGACGTAATATTCCGGGCCATATTGATCTGGAAGCGCGTAAAGCCCATCTACAAGAAAATCAAACGACGGACATATTGAATGAATTAACTTATCACGTATTTGAAAAAGGCGGACAGGTCATTTTATTAGACAAAGAAGATATGCCCTACGATACAGGGGCATTTACGATAAATCGTTTTTAGAGCCGAGGGCAAAGGCTAGCGGTTCAACCTACGGTATCTATCACGTATTAAATGAGAAAAAAAACGTATTTAGCGTACCAACATTGAAGACCGTTTCATGTTGATTTTGTAGAAGGTAACCAGGAAGCCAAGATGTAAATAATACCGACACACACTGATTATTTATGTCAAACTTTCATTACCATAAAAACACAACAAGATGAAAACAACGAATCTAATACAGCTATTAAAGAGGCAAGGTCTTATATTAGCTATGATTAATGTAGGTCCAGAACGAGAAGGACAGCCTTCCAATAATCCGGAAGTGGGTGAACCAAATGATCTTGATAGAGACGAAAGGGATGATTATGACATTACCGAAGAGCCACTAATCGGCGGCGAAGACGATATAGATCGCGAACCGCTATCTGATGATGATGTCGATGTTTCCGGTCTGCCCGGTGAAGAGCCATTACAGGACGATATTGACCGCGTAAATGTTGTTGAGGAACAGATCCGCGAAGATCGTCAAGAAGATGAAATCGGCACGCCCTATGACGTAGACAACGAAGACGATACGATCAGTAATTTGGATGATGATGTCCTAGGCGAAAGATAATTTATAACATGATCCAATCATCTCACAAAGTGGATAAAATGAATTAACTTCAAATCTCATGTATCGATAAAAGTATACATGAGATTTGCTCAAAAAGCTTTTTGATGGATATAATAAAAAAAACAGCAGACTTAACCAATCAGTTAATAGCTATAAATAACGACCGTCAAGCGTGGTATGCTAAGGCGTTGGAAGAACTAACAGGAATAGAAAATTTGGATCTTAAATCAATATTAGAAGAATTATTGGAACAAGCGAAAAAATTTGCGAAGGAGCTTAATCCTTTTGTGGTGATCAATGGACAAGAACCGGCTACCAACACAACTGTTTCTGGTAAATTTCAACTCTTTTGGGCCGATGTGAAATCGACACTTGCCCGGTTAAAGCGAAAACAGCTTTTGGTAGAATGTGAACAAATTGAAAGCACAACACGTGAATTATATAAAAAGGTACTGGATCATGCACCGCACCTTTCTGATAAATTAGTAACCGTTTTGCAGACACAGGCAGAAATCCAACATATGTCGTACGAAAAGATTCATTCCGTCAAGGAACGGTGTTTTTAATTACGAAATCGTAACACCATAAATCCGACGAGGCACGCCTGCAAGCACCTCGTCCCCTATGCTGTAGAGGCAACTCCGATCTCCTGCTCTTTTAATTCTTTCTTAATATCTTCCAAAAATTCACTTTTAAAACGTTCAATATGCTGTACATTCAGCATTCCGATCTGTATGGCAAGCACGTAATTATCGGCATTCACAGATTTCGTATAGACTTTTATCGGGATTTGCTGATCCACATATTTATGGGCATCCAGCTTCTGCACCAGCATGGATTTTACCGGTTCAATTTCTTGTCCTCCGGTAATGGTAAGCTCCATATTGAGTCGAATATCATCGTTTAAGAATGTCCAATTAACCAATCTGCCAGACAGCAGATCTCCATTGGGAATGATCACACGGGCACCCTGGTCGGTCAATAAGGTGCTCGATCGAATACCGATTTCAAGTACTTGTCCTTTCTTATCTGCCAGTTCAATATAATCCCCAATTTTGAAAGGTTTTTCAAAAACTAAAATAATCCCGGAAACAAAGTTATTGATGATGTTTTGTAAACCGAGACCGATCCCCACACTCAATGCACCAATGATAACGGTGAGTCTATCTGTACCTATTCCGATGATGCTGATAGCTATCAAAAAACCAATCACAACAATGAGCAGGCGGAATAAGGGAAAGAGTGTCATCCGTTTGACTGGCACGGTATGCGAGACCGGGTCATTTAAAAGGCTCTTGAGATTCTTTTGAAACCAATTGGCCGTAGCTAGCACTGCAATAGCTAATAATACGTTGCCGTATGTATATGCTACCGTACCTATTTTACGCTCATTATTAAAAATATGATTCAGCAGCTTGCCTACTTGATCAGTTATGTTCAAGCTATTGACCAACACGACAGCAATTATTATTATACAACATACATTTAAAACCCGATCAAGCGCTTTACGCATCTTTGGCAGATCAAATCGTTTGATAACATGATCTGCCGGTGCTACCTCAAATTGATTTTCCAAGTCGTGCAATAACATATCCCGAAATGCCTGGAGCGAGAGGGCCTGCAATAACGCAATCGCTGCTACAATTCCCCACATCCGTGCGAATTCGATATATCCCATTATATTGGATAATATGGATAATATATATATCAGTATAATCGCCCACCGCGCATATTTATTAATATAGGCTACCGGATTTTCCATATCAATCTTCTTCCCTAGCGTATGGATCAGATATATCCCGAAAGCACACATTCCACCCGCGAAAATACGCGTCCATATGTCTTCTGCGATAAGTAGATTTGCAACGATTAATAATGCGTAATGTAAGCATGTCAATCCGAGCGCCCGCTTCTTATAAGGGGTCAGCTGCTCATACAAAATAATCAACAAGAGTGTGAAAATGATGAAATAACTAAACTCCAATACCAATACAGGAATTACAAAAGATACCAAAGGAAGCAAGGTCAAAAAGAAAACCGCCGCCTTGAGTAGCGGAATCCACAAGGGGTCATTTTTGTGAATATTGAGTTCATCTGTCTCATCATCTGACCGTCGGCCTAACCGAAATATCCAATAAAAGTAAAGTCCGCTGAGTAAAATCAGAAAAAGTCGGCTACTCCAAGCGGAATAGTCAAAGTAGGCTATGTTTGCCTGATCCCGGGCTAGGTTCCTTTTCACATTTCCAATAATCCTGCGCTGTAAGACAGGGAGCTCGGCCGTGGCCATCGAATCTGCTGATTCTGAAAGGATAGCTGAAGCTGTTTTGAAAGCGCCATCCATGTTATGGATCTCCCTTTTGAGTAAGTCCACTCGAGTCTTCAAAATAGCTAAACTATCTGTCAGCGTTACATACGTTACGGAATCCAAGAGTTCGTCGGTCGACAGCCGCGCGACGAGACTATCCTTTATGGATCCTGTACCTTTTTTCTGAAGCAACGATTTCTCTACAAGCAGCATATCTATTTTTGATTTATCTATGCTTGAAGAAATCCGATTAAGCTGCCGATAGGCACTATCGGCAAAAGCACTGTCCATGCGACCTTCACGTTGGTGTAGTTGCTGATCTCGCTTCAAGCTATCTACCTGAGCAATAAAAGATCCGATCCGGATACGCAACCTCTCTATGGATTTCCATTCTTTTGTTCCAGTCGCCTTAGGAACTTCCACCATTCCAATACGATCCGTATTTTCTGTCGTATCCCGTATTTCCTGTTCTTGTCCAACCGTAAATGCTATTGCCGAAAACAGCATAGCACTTAATATACACCCATACAATAAACTGCTTTTTACTTTCATACGCTTTCACGGTAATCCTATCCAAAAGTAACAAATAAATATGCGTATCGTTTTACTGTTTTGCTGCTGATTTGCATTCGTAAAGTTACTTACAAGCGTAGTTTTTTCATCGCAGAAAAAACTAGCCTTGCCACTTCTTTTCCGCCTTCAACCTGAAAATGTGTATTGTCTGTCTGCCCTTGGGGATATGCAGCGAATTGACCGGGAGGAAAATTCATGAAATAATTTTTCGTTACATATTCTTTTCCCTTACTATTGAAAAAATTCATTGAAATCTCATTGAGATCTATCAAAGGCACTGACATTTCGGCCGCAATCTTCTTTACCGCATCCGGATAATCCCCATGTACATTGTGCAACATGCCCTCTTTCCACGGATAATTTCTAGCAACGGGAGTCAACAAAATAGGGAGTCCTTTTTTCTGACGTGTTTGAGATATAAATAGTCTCAAAAATTCTTTATATCCCGTTGTATCGACGTAGCGTTCGGGATGAGCTACAGACCCGTCGTTATGTCCGAATTGTATCATCACGATATCACCCGGTTTCAAATTTTCAACTATGGATCGCCAACGACCTTCTTGAAAGAAAGTACGTGTACTACGTCCTCCTTTTGCCCTATCATCCACACGTACCTGTTGTGCATTTCCGATCAGATGCTTTAACTGTAACAAGCTATCTTCGACAAGCAAGGGTTGCAATAGCTGCCCCCAGCCAACCAAAGGATAGCGTTTTTCCATGTACCCTTCTTCCAATGCGTAATCGGCTACGGTTGAATCACCGATAAGGTAAATAACGGTTTCTTTTCTCTTTACCGCCAAAAAAGCTGTTAGAACCGTAAAGGTCAAGAAAACTCCTATAGTAATATAAATTGATTTCGACATGCTGCGTATTATTAATTAAAGCCTTTTAAAACGACGAGATCGCTTTAAAACGACGAGATCGCTTTAAAAGGAGTCCAGTCTCCCAATACATTTCCTACCGTATATTTAGCGGCTTCCTGATCCGTTATCGATTTGCTCCACGCTACACGGTCTGTCGCGTATGCACCTTTTCCGATAGATTTATATTCCGCATAATAAACCGTATGTTCATTCTCTACTTTCCCCCAATTGTCCCAGCCCCGAGGAGCTACAACATCGTCCATTCGACAATGAAGGAATACGGTTTTTGCATACGGACGCCAAGGCCTACCCAACAGAAATGTGCTCGTTGGGGTATCGCCTTTCAACTCACAATAGCGAAAAACGTAGCCAAATTCACGCCCCTCCGGTGTGGATGCTGCTGTGTAATACCCCCCCTTTTTTCCAAACAGTACACATTTATCAAATAAAGCGGTTGAAGAACCAAAAATAAAATCCACCGTGCCCTCTATATAGCATTCGAGGTAATATTGACGACTCTGTTTGCCGTAGGTGTAGAGGGTATCCTGAAAGCCTAAAAAACTACATCGGTAAAATTGCACCTTATCACCTGCTACTAAAACGGCTACAGCCTGGCCCACCGGACCAGCGGTATTCGCAAAGGTTATATTCTCAAAATAAATATCAATGCCGTAGATGTAAAAACCAGCCGATCCGGAGGTACCAAGTTCCTCTCCGAATGCATTTTTCTTAGACGCATAATCGTCGTATGTTATGCGCACATTTTCCCGGCTTTCGCCGACAAAATGAATATTCTGCTTGGACTCGGCCAGCACAATCTTTTCTTTGTACTCCCCGTTTTTGATCAAAATATGTGTGATCGATTTTCTAAAGTTTGGCACGGCGTCAATCGCTTCTTGGAGTGTCTTATAATCCCCCTTACCCGATTTATCGACTGTAATATCGTATTGGTCAATTTTGACTTTTCCCATCACACAGCCGGAGAATATGGTCGTCAGTAATAACAGAAATAGGAACGCTAAACGAATTTGAACTTTCATAACGAAATTAAATAAATATTGCATTTAAAAAAGAAGCAACGGTATCAACACAACCGTCTATCCAAGGGTGAAATAACCAAAAGGGATGTACTTTTACATCGATCTCGTGTACTTCATGATAAACATTCCACCTTTTTAACATCCCACGCAGTTCATCTTGCCCAGCGTGAAATCGTGGAAAGCCACTATTGAAGAACAACATCGGTACAATACGCGTTTCGTCGGCCCAGAATATTGGCGAAGCTTCCTTCCATAAGGCTGGATGGCTTTCAAAGCTTCCGCCTAACCACGAAATATCAGCAGCATCTTGTTTTCGCTCCAAATTAAGGGATGCGGGCGCCATAAAATCAACTACGCCGTCAAAATTTATGATGGCCTGCACATCAGTAGAGATGGCCTTTTCGCTTTGTGCCGTTTCAAACGCCGCGAGACCATTTGTCAAACCGACTAGAGACGCCAAGTGCCCCCCTGCAGAACAGCCCGAAATCGCAATTTTCGCCGTATCGATATGAAACTTATCTGCATTTGCTTTTACCCAACGTATTGCTTCCTTGATGTTATGGACAGCAGCGGGATACTGTGCTTCAAGTGATAACTGGTACTCCACCGGAATAGTTACAAAACCTTTTGCGGCGAGCATTTGTGCCAAAGGTACCTGCATGTCTTTTGTGCCCGAACGCCACCCACCTCCATGGATCAAAACGACGGCAGGCAATTTTTTCATATTGTCAGGGCGATATACATCAAGATGAAGCTGACGTTTACCATAAGCTGTGCTTTCCAACTCCAGGTATATATTATCGATATATCTTCTAATACCTGCGGGCAAGCTATCTTTGACAGGCACTGCATAGGGAAATTCCTTCTTTATCTGTCGATACACCCGCATGATATTGTAGGTGGTATCGGTCGGAATTGGCGTTTGTGCTAACACCGGTTGGAAACATAGGTGCATGGCTAACAGCATCGTTATATGAAAGCGTGTTTTCTTCATAGGGCTTATTTTCATCGATTTTATAACACAAAGATATGTCGGAAGCGTGAATTTCATTATCCACTCCTACCGGGTAACTACAAAATTATACTGTTTTCCAGCTTCGGTATTAAAGTCCCACAAATCCGTGTCTGGTATTTCATACCGCTTAACAGACGATTTTGCAGACTTTAGCGGTTCTTTTATTGCGTTTACCGAATAAAAAGAATTAGGATTTTCAAGCTGTGCTTTACTAACTGATGTGCTGCCGGACAAAACAATCCCCTTTGCAAGTCGTAAGCGACAGTTTCCACCTAAGGTGGACTTGATCCGCAGCTGCGTTAACATACCTTGCTTCCACGCTATATCTACCGAAAATCCCCCGCGTACACGCAGTCCTGTTACCTTCCCGTCTGGCAACGCATCAGGCAGCGCCGGTAGGATAAAAATATTTCCATCATATGATTGAACCAACATTTCTGCAATTCCGGATGTACAGCCAAAATTGCCGTCTATCTGGAAAGGAGGATGCGCGTCAAGCAAATTCGGGTAGGTTCCACCTCCCTGGCCTGTTTCTCCCTCCGGTGGGCTCAGCTGATCCTGAATAAGTTTATATGCTTGGTTACCGTCCAGTAGTCTCGCCCACCAGTTTACCTTCCAGCCCATAGACCAACCAGTCGATTTATCACCTCTGTACAGCATCGAATTCTTTGCCGCCTGAGTCAATTCCGGATGACGAAACGGAGAAATTTGTCCTGCAGGGTATAAGCCATAAAGATGTGAAATATGTCTATGCTTATCCTCTTTGCTATCCAGATCGGTCAGCCATTCCTGTAGTTGATTGTGCTGTCCAATCTGCATAGGAGGCAATCTATTTAAAGCATCTTGCACAGAATCTGCCAACTCAGTATCCATGCCGAGTATTTTGGACGCGTTCACAAAATTATGAAAGACGTCGAAGATCAGCTGATTATCCATCGTGGTACCAGCGGACACACCTACGCTACCGGCCATATACGAATTTTCTGGTGACATCGAAGGGCTTAATACCAACCATTTTCCCGTCTGATCTTCATGTAAAACGTCTAAATAAAACAACGTTTTTCCTTTCAGTACGTCGTAGTATTCCTTCAAAAAATCTTTGTCCCCATTATACAAATAGTGTTGCCATAGGTGCTGGCTCAACCAGGCTCCTCCCATAGGCCACATGCCATAATATCCTCCATCTACCACACCCGTAATTCGCCAAAGATCAGTATTATGATGCATATTCCATCCCCTGGCGTTATACATCTCTCGTGCACTCTCTCGGCCTGTTACCGATAAGTCCTTTAACATGGAGAACAAGGGCTCGTGCATTTCACTCAAATTCGTTACTTCTGCTGGCCAGTAATTCATCTCGGTATTGATATTAACGGTATATTTACTATCCCAAGGTGGAGACAATTTATCATTCCATATCCCCTGAAGATTAGCGGGTTGACCTCCAGGCTGTGACGAACTGATCAACAGATAGCGACCAAATTGAAAATATAGGGCGACCAACTGCGGATCATGTGATTGAACAAATTCTCGTACGCGTATATCGGTGGTCTTATGTGATTGGTTCGACGTTCCTAAATCTAATTCAACCCTATTAAAAAAGCGCTGATATTTTTTTATATGGCTAGACAGGGCATTCGTGTATTTTATTTTTACGGCCTTGTCCAGTATATGCCTAGCACGTTGCACAGGATTTCCCGTCAAATCATTATATCGGTTAAAGTTGGTTCCTATCGATACGTAAAGCAATACCTCATCTGCATCCTTTACCTCAAGTGTACCTAAGTTTTCGATCAACTGTCCACCCTTCAGAACGGGCTTCACTATTCCGTAAAAATCAACTTTCCCAATTTTACTGTCCACGGAGCCACTCGTCCCCGTTAGCGCTAAAAGGCGATCTTTGGCTACGATATTGTGCTTTATGTGAGGAGTGGTAAGACCGATTGTAAAGGATAGCCCCTTCTTTTTTGAAGACGTCAGCTTTACAATCACCACATCATCCGCGAACGAAGCAAATATCTCTCTTTCAAACTTAACGCCCTCCACTGAATAAGAAGTTCGCGCGACCGCGTTCTCAATATCCAGTTCACGGTGGAAGTCCGTATAATGGTCGTGCCCCAAAAAGTTAAGCCTTAGGCTTCCAAATGTCTGGTAGGGCATTCCGTAGTCTAGCCCCTCAGGCACCTGGCGAGGGAAAGTTTCATTAGATAAGGCCTGTGCCTCTCTAGCTTTACCATCGGCCAATAAACGTCGCATTTTAGCAATATTATCATGCGTATTTTTCGGCACGTTATTACCAGGTTCACCCGCCCAAATGGTTTCTTCATTGAGTTGGATCTCTTCGTTAGCGGGATCTCCAAACACCATAGCTCCCAGTCTACTATTACCTATGGGCAATGCTTCATTCCACTCTGCAGCTGGCTTATCATAAAATAGTTTGAGCGTTTGCTGCGCCATCAATAAATCGACCGTAGACACATTCATTGTCAAGAGAATCGCCGCAACTTTCAAAATAGGTCTTGTCATTATTCCTGTCATTATTTTTTAATATATATTTGAAAAAATCTAATCTAGCCGAACGGCGGTCTTTTTAGCACCATGTTCAAAAACCAATTTCGATCTATCAATCTTGGAGTTTTTGAACACTAAATTTGATGAATTTGCTCCGCTGACTTCAAGTATTTGCTTTCTCGAATTGTCAAATTGGATATGATCAAAATTGAGGTCTTTAGCACTTTCGATATAGACCAACGGATCGTTATCTTGTGTATTCAAAAATACATTTTCAAGGGAAAGATACTGTGCATCCTTAATTTCAACACCTTTGGTTACTGTCAGATTTAGATTTTTCATATAAATGTGCTGAACGGGCATCTCTGGCAATCCGCGTACAAATACGCCGATAGCGGCTCCGTTGCAATAAATATTCTCAATATACACATGCCTAATTTGTGGAGTTTCCACTGTTACGTCGGGTATCACTTGCACTTCATTTGCCAGTGGCGGTTTGGTCCAATAGTACATATCAAAAAAGATCGCCTCGTGTCGGATATTGGACATGTTTATATTACGGATATGGATATTTTCAACGATGCCGCCCCGACCCCGCGTCGTCTTAAACCGAATCCCCTTATCCGTACCCATAAAAGTACAATCCTCCACAAAGATGTCACGTGCGCCACCAGACATTTCGCTGCCCACGACAAAACCACCATGACCTAAATACACTTTGTTGCGACGGATAATAACCTTTTCCGTTGCAATTCCTCGTTTACGTCCTTCCTCGTCTTTCCCAGATTTGATACAGATTGCGTCATCACCGACATCGAGGATGCAATCTTCGATCAGAACGTTTGCACAGGACTCGATATCTATCCCATCCCCATTTTGTGCATAATCGGGATTCTTAATTTTAACATCTCGTATGGTTAGGTGCTGACTCATCAAGGGATGCAGGTTCCAAGCTGGTGAATTTTGAAAAGTAACTCCTTCCAGCAGGATATTTTTACAGTTTGTCAATACCACCAAGTTGGGGCGCAGGTAATCTTTTATATCCGCAAAGTCAGCTAATGTTTTCCCATCAGCCAACAAGACAGATCTTTTATCTTCATGGGCCAGCTTAGTCTTAGCCGAAGGAAACCAAGTCTTGCCGTCAGCACTTAGCAGTCCTCCAGAAGCAACTTTCTGGCGCCATTCTGCTTCCGTTAATGCACCTTTGCCAACCATACGCCAGGCGTCACCATTGCCATCTATAGTACCATGGCCAGTGATGGCAATATTCTCTACATTCTTTCCACTGATGGGCGACTCATTGCGTGCGGAAGGCTTTCCCTCATAGTTGCCCTCCACAATTTTATATTGGTCAAAGTCTGCGGTAAACTGCAAAAAGGCACTTCCATGTAAGTGCAGATTGACATTGCTTTGCAGTACTATCGGACCGGAAAGCCAGTAACCACTAGGTATCAATACGACTCCACCACCTTTTTGACTGACAGCACGGATCGCATCATTGATACTTTTGGTGTTTAGGGTATGTCCGTCACCTTTCGCGCCGAACTGCTGTATATCGAGCGTATCCTTACGGAATATAGGCTGGTTTACATCCGGTAGCTTGTCCCAGCTATACACGCTGCCATGTTGTGCAACTGTATTGCCAGCTAGTATCGTAAGTAGAGACAGCGTGCCGAAAATTTTCGTTTTGTGTTTGTTAAAAAGCATTTCTTCTGTTATTATATTATAATTTAGTTTATATCCCTATGTACGTACAGTTTTCTTACCCATCCGCAGTAATCTTAGCTGTCGCCTTTTTCATTGTCATCCAACGTATTGACGCAGTACATCGCCCCCACTACCGCCCGTGTGTACATGCCTGCACTTCAGCGCCAGAAAATGCAACCGCTTGCGCGTTAACCTCCAAAAATAACAAACATGCTTATTCTACCTAAAATCAGCCTTTTCATATGTCAGTCCGTTTATTTATAAATAAAGTGCGAGCATTATAAACCACCACTTTTGGATCATTATCCCGTACAAATTTGAGCAACTTATCTGGAAGACGTAACAAAGTCATTCTCCATCAACCATTTTTCACAAAGATCAACCCAGCTTTGCGTCGAACCTGGATTATCCCTTAAAGCTATAGCATGTTTCCCATGTGGAAATATATGTAATGAAGATGATACACCAGACTCCAATAACTTATCGTAGTACAACAGACTATTTTTCGCGCTCACGGCATTGTCGTTAAAGGCATGTACAATAAACGCTCTGGGTGTATCTTTACGAACCTGTCGATGTAGGCTGAACTGATTTAAAAGTGCCGGATTTGGATTTTCGCCCAGTAGCTGTACGCGACTACCCATATGTGCGTATTCCCCCATATCAATTACAGGCGAAATCAAAATCTGAAACGCAGGAGCATAATCGTAGCTATCTGTTGAATCCCCGGCTTCCGAAATATCTTTCTGACACGTACTTAATGTCGCCGCTAGATGGCCACCTGCAGATGATCCCATCACCCCGATCCTTAATGGGTCGATTCCCCACTGAAGCGCATTTCGCCGTATAATACGCATGGCACGCTGGGCATCCTGCAAAGGCGCTAATTCTCTCTGCTGTACATCGGGGGAATGCGGCAGTCGATGCTCCAACACAAAGGCATGCATACCGAGTGTATTGAACCATTTTGCCAATTGATAACCACTCACCTGATACGCCAATCGCGAATATCCTCCTCCGGGGATGATCAATACGGCTGTCCCCTTATTTTCTTGCTGCGAAGTAAAGAATGCCTGTATTCTCGGACGCCCTACCTGATATATGCGTTCATTGGCGATACTATCCTGGACGTCAATCCGCTTTGAATTCGGCATCTTTCCCTGCGGCCATAAATTGATCCGCTCCTGACCGACGCAAAAAAAATGGAATAGCAATACATACGATAGAATTGATATTGTTTTGATCATAACATGATAGCGATAAACATAGATTTTAATTGTAGGCCTAAAATACGGATTTATACAGTTGAGAAAGTTAAATATTTGATCGAAATCGTTCAATTTCTCACCTATACTTGCTTAAACTAGCAGCTTGCTTAGCAAACAACTGATGTGACCATGCTACCCATGTATTTCGTTTGCGCCGGTATCCGGCTCATCGCTTATTCGATGCAGTTTTCCATTGTTCTCTGATGGTACGAAGAGCTAAGGGTAGCTCTGCCTCTAGGTCTTTAAATCTACATTCTAAAGCTATTTTACCTGTATACCCAATTTTCTGGAATGCGCTAAAGAAGGCAGTGAAATCGTCTCCGATTACACCTGGAGCAGTGCGATTTTCTTTTTCACCAATATCACAATGGTAAATGTATTTTGCCCCCTCTAAAATGACAGCGGCAGGTTCATTTTCTCGCATCATGTGGTAAATATCAACTGTAATCTTAAAATTCGGATGATTGACGGCGTCTGCGACTGCTATACATTCTTTCAGCGTATTTAGAAAATTACATTCCTCTTTATTTTGGCTTTCTAAAGCCAACACCACATGATATTGTGCAGCTAGAGCAGCTAATTTCTTAGAAATATGTACAAACTGTACAAATGCAGTGTCTCTGTTAAAGCCCTCGGGGATATGACGGGAGGCACCGCTTCCAAAAACGATAAGAGGAATATTTAAGCGTTGCGCTCTTTGAAAAACAGTGGTTGCGTAATTCATGACCGCAGCTTCATCCACTTCCGGCCCGGTTGTTTTGATCGTACCCGGAATAAACACATTGACAACGGAAACGGAGACTTCGGAATTCTTTACTTTCTCCCCATGGAAAGAGGAATCCGGCATGGTCGGTTGAAGCACCTCTGAAACAGTGGGTTGAATGAACGTGTAACCTGCTTTTTTCACGAGCGCACTTTGGGCTACACTTACACATACTCCTAATTCAGGTAAGGTCGATTGGGCATAGCTCGCTTTTTGAAAAGCAAAAGCAAAAAGTAGGAGAATTGTTATTTGTTTCATAAATAGATTTTATAGGAAATTTCAATATAGTTTATGCCCATAAATATAAGTAAATTTTTTATTTCTCATCGTGCCTGATCTTATATATACTACCGGAAAAACACGCAATTCGATGTAAAATCTAATTAAAATTATTAATCGATCTTATTTCTATAAATACTTTTTAATACTTTTAAAAAAACACGTGTTACATGCCATACAGGCTGTGATGCATATTTCTAATATTATAACGTTTATTTTAACTAAAAAAGTAACTTGAGATGGTAGCAATCAACAACTTCGAAGAGTATAAATCCTACGAGGGGAAACAATTAGGATTTTCTGACTGGCATAAAATAGATCAAGAGCAGATCAATCGTTTCGCCGATGCGACGCTTGACCATCAATGGATACACGTAGATCAGGAAAAGGCCCAGTCTGTCGGTCCGTTCAAATCGACTATTGCACATGGTTATCTCACCCTTTCCCTCATCCCCTATCTTTGGAAACAAATTGCGGATGTTCGCAATGTGACAATGGAAATTAACTACGGCATAGAAAATCTTAAATTTGGTCAACCTGTATTGGTGGACTGTGAGGTACAGCTGCATGCCAAAGTAAAATCAATACTAAATCTAAGAGGCGTTGTAAAGGCTATTATCGAGGCCACTTTAATCATAAAAGATAATGCTAAGCCAGCCTACGTGGGCGATGTTATTTTTCTTTATCATTTTAAATAAGGAAGAATGATATGAAAGTACTTTCTGCTACACAAATGAAGCAAGTAGATGCATTAACCTTACAGGGAGAAGGAATTTCCGCCATTGATCTTATGGAACGGGCATCAAAAGCACTTTTCACACAACTAAATAAGGATCTTGATTTAGGAAATACATCCCTAGTTATCTTTTGTGGTCCAGGTAATAACGGCGGGGACGGTCTGGCACTGGCAAGGTTACTCCACGACGCGGGGCATCAAATTTTCGTATATCTACTTACACGACACCGTTATTCTCCGGAAAATATTACCAATCAAAAGCGTTTACTCGATAAGGGTATTATTGTTGAAAAAATTGATCCCACAACCGTAATAGAGATACCATCCGACGCACTTATTGTCGACGCTTTTTTTGGAAGTGGTACATCAAGACCTTTATCTTCTGACTGGAAGAAGTTCATCGGCTATCTCAATAGCCATTCAAATACTCGGGTAGCCATTGATATACCTTCTGGTCTGATCGCAGACGCACATGTCGATCAGCATAGTCCTGTAATTAAAGCAGATTACACGTACACCTTTCAATCCCCCAAATTATGTTTATTACTTCCTGAAAATGCCCGCTATATTGGAGAAGTAGTCGTGGTGGATATCGGGTTAGATCAATTAGCCATGAAAGAGTCAGGCACCTCATACTATTATACGATACGTGAAGATATAATAGATATGATCCCTAAATTCAATAGGTTTGCGCACAAAGGCACCTTTGGGCATGCATTCATTGTAGGAGGCAGTTTTGGAAAAATCGGGGCTATTGCCTTGAGTTGTAAAGCAGCGCTAAAAACGGGGTGTGGCATGGTAAGCAGCTATATCCCAGCATGCGGGTATGCCATACTTCAAAGTAGTTTTCCCGAAGCCATGGTCCTTACCGACGAGGATACAAATAGCTTATCAACAGTTCCGGATAATTTCCTTTCCTATTCATCTATTGGCATCGGTATGGGTATGGGAACAGATCAAAAGGCACAACAGGCTTTGTTTTTACTGTTAAGCAAATTATCAGAACAACAAAACGACATTCCTTTAATGGTTGATGCTGATGCACTCAATATTCTGGCCATCCATCCAGAATGGCTAAAACTTTTACCTCCTTTGAGTATTCTTACTCCGCATCCGAAAGAACTCGAACGTCTAATAGGTCCGTGGAAAAATGATTTCGAGAAACTCCAAAAGGCGCTTTACTTTTCCAATACATACGAAGTGATTACCATTATTAAAGGTGCCAATACGGCTATCGTCTTCCCCGATGGTCAGATCCATTTTAATTCGACAGGAAATTGGGGCATGGCTACCGCAGGTAGCGGTGATGTACTCAGTGGCATGATATCCTCGTTACTGGCCCAGGGATTTTCACCTCAGGATACAGCCCGAGCGGGTGTTTTTCTGCACGGGTTAGCTGCTGATTTAACCATACGTAAGATACATCCCAAAAGTCTTATTGCCTCGGATCTTATCGAACATATTTCTTCAGCATGGGATACCGTGGCGCCTATGAGGTAAAGAATACCAAAAAAATATATTAATATTTCAAATGAGCCCGAAATAAGATTTTCGGTTAAATTTTCGTTAACTTAGGAAACTATTCAGCGATATATTTTAATGGAAAAAGATGATTTTTCGATTTTTAAATACCTAGCAGATCAAAATGATCACATTGTATTTGCATATCGTATTGACAAACAGCACATCTGCTATTTAAATGATGCGTTTAGGCAAATAACACACCTTGATATCGGGCAGGTGTTGAATAATACTCGACTATTGTTTGACATTATCCATTCAGAGGATTTTGAATATGTAAAAAAAAGTTTTCAGGAAGCGCTAAAAAAAACACCAACTACTCCTGTAAAATTTAGAATTATATGTCCAGATAAAAAGGAAAAATGGATTAGCCTAACATTTTATCCGCTACTGCGTGCTGATCAATCTTATTTATGTGGAACTGCGCGAGATGATACTACTCGACAAATAAGTCTCCAACATTTACAGCAGATTAACGCATGGAAAGACACGATGCTCGAAATCGTATCCCACGATCTGCGTGGCCCAATTGGGACGACAAAGCTCCTTGCGTCTATAATCGCCAATAAAGTTCCCGACAATAAAGAAGTGATTAAGCTGACAGGTATGATTCAGGACATTGCGAAGCGTAATCTTGATCTTATCCGTCTTCTTCTAAACCGGGAGTCCTTGGGTACGGTTTATGAATCGCTGCGTCGTGGACACGTGGAAATTGTACAATGCATAAGAAAGATAATCGATACTTATCGCGAATCACATATTGGGAGAAAATTTATACAAACGTCCGCAGAGACCGAGATATATACTGAGATCGATGGTAGTAAATTTCTTCGCATTATCGATAGCCTGCTTTACAACGCAATACAATTCACATCGGAGGGTGACCAAATTCATATCCATACGCAGCAATTAGAAGACAGCTTTTTGATGACTGTAACGGATGACGGAATAGGGATTCCAAAAAATCTACAGCCATTTCTCTTTACAAAGTACACAAGGAATCAAGCAGAGGAACTGGGATTAGAGAAATGGGGGGAACTTGGATTATGGGTAACGAAATCCCTTGTAGACTTACACGGCGGTAGCATCTGGTTTGAATCCGAGACCGGAAACGGCAGTATATTTTACGTGAAAATACCTTTTTAAATAGGAACAAACCCGAGCAGGATCACTCACCATCTATTTTTGAAGCTAAAAAAGGATTGAAAGTTATTGAAATTCTAGAGCGGTCGTGGTCATATTATCAAGATACCGATGTATGTACACTTTAAGACGAAAGCAAGTCGACAGAAACAAAACTTAATGATATACTGTTAATATTTATAAATTAAGTTACTATGAAATTTGTTAAGGTGACACGTCAAATATTGTGCTCTTTGCAGGAAAAAGGTTTTAACATACTCGCGTCTACCAACACCCTCCATGAGATACCCGGGACCTATATACCAAAAAAGGTGGATGATGTATGGCTATTCCTTGAACATTGGGACTTCTCGGGTACGATATTAGGAAGCGAGGGGAATGAACTGCTCGTCATTGAGGAAGCATTGCTTACCAAGCAAGAAAAAGATTTAAAGGGAATGGTCTGGATCGAAGACGAGGACCTATTCTATTGAATAATGGTGTTAATCAAGAACACCTCTCTTTCTTCTAGGAATAATATTTCCGGCAATACAAAACAATTAATCAAATTACCCCAGCTTTCATACATGTCAAAATGATCGACATAGTGTGAGGGGGCGGTAAAAGCTGATAGAATTGCGTCCTCATCTAAAATATAAATATCGGATTGAAACAGCAAAATCTTATTCTCTTCAACGAAATGCATAGCGGCTTCCCTATTCATTGCATCAATTTGTGAAGAATAGCGCGTAAACTTTTTTGTTTCTTCATCTAGATGCTGGGGGTAGGTGTGCTGAAGATATTCGGTATAAAAACGTTGGTCACCTGTTCTATAAGCCTCGTTTTGGTAAATCACCCGTTCGTAATTATACTCAAAATCAGGATTCCTGATATCGGAGAAAGCTTGATTATACTCAGCTAACCGCTCTTCCGTGCTCTTGGGTTTGATATAATTCGTATCGCGTTTCATAAATTATGAATAGTATTAAAACTCCTTTCTTATAGGACGAAGTTCGTCCTGCAGTGTAAAATGTGTAATCTAATTTTTACAATGTGCACATATTGTCTGCAAAGGACATCATTAAATTTAATGTCTCCTTGTGATTTAACATTTTAATTTTATTATGTAGTGTTTTAGCCACAGAGCCTAAAAGCTTAGCGCGCAATGGGGAGAACTTTTTAAGGTTTTCAGTTGTTCATCTCATAGAAGTTCAACAAAAAAAAAATGAAAAAAGACCTGATAAATCAATGCGGCCAACTATTGATCGAGAAAGGATTGACTATTGCTTTTGCAGAAAGTGCCACTGCAGGACGACTCGCCTCAGAATTTTCGCTGGCGACTGATGCGGGAAAATTTTTACAAGGCGGAGTGGTTTGTTACGATGCGCGTCTTAAAGAGTATCTATTAGATGTGCCGGCCCAACAGATAAAGGAATTTACACCTGAATCTCCCGAAGTAACACGTTCTATAACGTTGGGCCTTTCGAAATTAATTGATGCAGACATCTTTATAGGCGTTACTGGTTTGACTTGTCCAGGGGGAAGTGAAAAACCAGAAAAACCGGTAGGTACAATGTTTATTCACGCAGTGAAAAACGGCAAACAGCTGCTGGCTTCCAGAATATGGTTTGGTGGATCTCAGGAAGCCATCGTGGCCGCAACCGTAGATTATGTCGTGAGGCAGCTGATTACCCTATTGTCGGAATCAGATTCTGTGAAAATTTAATACTGAGGACGGTGAGACTGACCCTATTGAAACATCTGCCAATCTGCAATAGAAAATATTATAAAACGACTAACCCTTATGCAAAATATAAAAAACCTTCAACGTGTCATTTTAATTTTACTGCTTTTTTCGCTTAGCATAGTTATGCTGTATTTCGGAAAAGGCTTCCTTGTGCCTTTAGTGTTATCAGCTGTTTTAGCGATGTTGCTGACAAAGGTATGCCGTAGATTGGAAGCCTTTAAAATACAGCGAGGTCTAGCAGCTTTTATTTCGGTCTTGCTGTTCGTGACAGCGCTGGCGGTACTCGTTTTCTTATTAGGCTGGCAACTCACAAGCTTCGCTGATAATCTGGCGGAGCTAAAACAGCGGATGCTGGAGGTTGTCGAAACATTTAGAGATTGGCTACACGAAAATATGGGTATCGACCGCAAGCAGCAACAGAATATCACAAGTTCTCAAGGAAACTCTTCAGCCGGTGCGGGCGACATGCTAATGCGCTTTGCTACAGGAACTTTAAGTATAGCAGTCGATATGGTACTCGTTATCGTGTACATTTTCCTTTTACTACTGTATAGAGGACGTATCAAAAATTTTATTTTGATGCTTGTTAATACAGAGTACCGCGAAAAAGCTACGCTTATTTTGCAAAAATCGTCTGCGGTAGCTCAGCAATATTTAGAAGGTCTCTCCAAAATGATTGTAATGTTATGGATAATGTACGGCATAGGATTCTCTATACTAGGTGTAGAAAATGCATTGCTTTTTGCCGTGCTCTGTGGAATATTAGAAATAGTCCCTTTTGTGGGAAACCTGGCAGGAACTTCATTCACTATTTTGGCGGTAGCTGCACAAGGAGGCGATAGCAAAACCATAATCGGTGTCATTGCAGTTTACATGCTAGTTCAATTTATACAAACATACGTACTCGAGCCATTGGTAGTAGGCAGTCAAGTGAGGATAAACCCCCTGTTTACAATAATTGCATTGGTGGCAGGAGAACTTCTCTGGGGAATCGCTGGCATGGTGCTAGCGATTCCGCTTGTGGGTGTGATGCGAATTGTATTTGATCACATTCCCCATTTAAAGCCTTACGCCTACTTAATTGGCGCTGACCAGAAGAAACGTAAGCATTTTCTTGCAAAGACAACGAGAAAATGAAGCATCAGTTTATATTTCGAGCATCAGATAATACTTGTGCCACGCTATTTTCCAGATCGGCAAGATCAAAAGGTTTAGCCAAGTAGGTATCGGCTCCTGCTGTTTCAGCAAGTAAATGGATATCATTGTTTGCGGAAACGTAGATTACAGGTAGATGATTGAAATCAGGATGCTGTTTCAGAAGCTGTGTAGCCTTGACGCCTCCAATATCCGGTATCCAGTTGTCCATCAAAATGACATCGGGTCTAATCTCCGTCACTTTCTCAATGATATCATGAGAGGTTTCGGAAACGGCGACACGATATCCACATGCTTCCAATACAATGGAACATACTTCTAAGATGTTCACGTCATCATCAAAAATTAATACAGTTTTGTCTTTCATAAACAGCTAATTTAGTTGGAATATGTTAATTATTGAAATTAATATTGTAAATATTATCTGCACAACCGGTTTATAAATCCAGCCATTTGATCCGGTCTTAGTACATGGTCTGTTTTAACTTGTGATATTGCTTGTTTGGGCATATAATCCACTTCCGCGGTACCTGGCTCTTGAACGACGACAAGTCCGCTATTCTGTTTGATGTACTGTAGTCCATCTACCCCATCTGCATTCGCTCCAGACAACAATAAAGCAGCTGCGCTTTCTTTGAATATTTCCGCTGCCGACTGGAAAGTTACATCTATAGATGGTCGTGAATAATTCAATTTCTCGGATGAGTCCAGAGAGACGGTGTGTTTATCCTCAAAAAGAAGATGGTAATCCGGAGGCACCAGATAGATGCACCGACTTTTTAGCGTCATTTTATCTTCAACTTCGCATACTTCTAAATCCGTGTAGTTAGACAACAGGGCATTTAAAACGGAGTCGGGATGCGATTTACGATGGAGGATAATTATTATAGGAAACGAAATATCATCATTAAGTTGCGGCAATACCTCCAAAAGTACAGTCAGACTTCCGGCCGATCCCCCGATTAGGAATATTTCTGTCCTTTTTACCATATTGCTCCTCTGATTATTTGATTTTCTTCCAGATTTTTTCTGTAACCACTTGTTTATAATGATTTTCCAGGTTAGAGAAACGTATTGTTTCTTTGGCTCCAAGAGCCAGAAAACCAAAATTATCTAGACTATCATTAAATAATTTGAATACTTTATTTTGTAATTCTTTTTCAAAGTAGATTAAGACATTTCGGCATATTATTAATTGAAATTCGTTGAACGAACTATCTGAAACCAGATTATGTGTAGAAAATATCATCTTTTCTTTTAGGTCCGTATCGAATTTTACCATATCATAATTGGCCGTATAATATTGCGAAAAATCCGCTGCTCCACCCGATAAAATATAATTTTCCGAATACTGCTTCATCTGACTAATAGGGAAAATACCCTTTCTAGCTTTTTCCAATACCCCGGGATTAATGTCTGTGGCATATATCAACGACCTGTTGTATAAATTAGCCTCTTTCAATAGTATTGCTATGGAGTAGGCTTCTTCCCCTGTGGCACATCCCGCCAGCCAAATTCTGATAAAGGGGTAAGTTCCTAATTTTGGAAAAACCTTTTCACGTAACGCTTTATAAAAAGATGGATCCCGAAACATCTCGGTTACATTTACCGTTATTTCTTCGATAAAACGTTGTAGGTATTCCGGATGGTGGATAAGGTTATATCTTAGTTCCGCAAAACTGGTAAATTTATCGATTACACAAATTCTGTTTAGCCTTCTTTTTAGCGATGCCCTACTGTACTGGGTAAAATCATAACCATATAACGAAGATACATCTGTTAAAAGAATTTCCAATTCTTCATCTTTAATAATATTTGGATTCAGCATGAACATACTTCTTCTATCACCGCTATCAACTTATCGATGTCAATAGGCTTGGAGACATATCCCCACGCCCCTGCTTCGATACATTTTTCCCTATCTCCATACATAGCTTGTGCCGTAACGGCAATTATTGGAGTCATTTTACATTTTTCGGATGATTTGATAGCCTTTATTGCCTCATATCCATCCATTTCAGGCATCATCATATCCATAAGCACTGCACTAATATCTTTGTTTTCTTGGAGTAACGCTATTCCCTCGGCGGCCCCCAAACAGGATATCGATTTATATCCTCTTGCTTTCAGCGCCAACCCCAATGCAAAAATATTTCTGCTGTCATCATCAATGATTAATATCAACTTGTCTTTGTCCATAGCCTTCATGATTATATTAACTCTCGTATAACCAAACTCTTAATAAAGATAGTAACTGATCCGTATCTACCGGTTTGGAAATGTAATCCGATGCCCCTGCAATAATACATTTTTCCCGATCGCCGGTCATTGCTTTAGCTGTAACGGCCATTATAGGTAGTCTAGTATGTTGGGGTATCTGCCGGATTAGTTTGATGGTTTCATATCCATCCATCTCTGGCATCATCATATCCATCAGTACAATAGAAACATCGGGGTTTTCTTTTAACTGCTGAAGCGCTTCTTTACCGTCGATCGCCGAAATTACTTTCATCTGGTATTTTTCCAACGCCTTTGTAAGTGAAAATATATTTCTGACATCGTCATCGGCTACCAATACTTTTCTACCATTTAATACTTCGCTTAGCGAGCCCAATTTGTTCGATTTCCGTTTTTCGGTATCGGCACCTTTTTCTTCTACGAGATGTAAAAATAGACCGACTTCGTCCAAGATACGCTGATAGGAATGCGCGGTTTTTATGACAATCGAATCCGCATATTGCTTAATTTTTCGTTCTTCGGCTTGAGAGAGATTTTTGCCCGTGAAAATGATAATCGGCAGGTTTTCTAATCCAGTATTCTGTTTGATGGCTTCCAAGGTTTCGTAGCCAATCTTATCCGGTACACCCATGTCGAGGATCACACAATTAACCGCATCGGATGTCAAGGCTTTTACGCTTTCTTCTACATTACTTTTAATTTCTGATACAATATCAAAACTGCTAAGGAAATAGGAGAGCGCCGTCGCATGTTTGGCATTTTCTTCAATAATCAGTACTTTCTTAGGATATCGGGTTAAAGCATCTTCAATTTTTTTAAACATATTGCTTATCTGCTCTAAAGCAATCGGTTTGTTAATAAAATCAATCGCGCCTTTTAACAAGCTTTCTTTTTTCACTTTTAGCGACGACATAATGTGCACTGGAATATGCCTAGTCGCCATATTGCTCTTTATTTCTTCCATTACCTGCCAACCATCTTTGATCGGTAATTGGATATCCAATAGGATCGCCAGTGGTTGGTATTTTACCGCAAATCCAGCCGCTATATCTCCCCGTACGACGACGATTCCTTTGTAATTTTGCTGCCGAGTATATTTCAATAGTGCTTTTGCAAAATTTGTATCGTCTTCTACAATCAATATGATCTTATCCCCCTTCTTAATCGTGTGCCTGTCGTCGTCTATTTCGTCGGGAATTTCCTGTACTGTATAGGAGCTGATCCCTTCCGTAACAAGGGTATTAATTTCTTCCACATCAGAAGATATGCGTTCTATCAATTCTTCGGTTTCAGGTTTTACCACTTGGGTCATTTTGACCTTGGGAATAACGAGAATGAACGTACTACCCTCATTTTCTTTACTTCGTAGTTTTATCTCTCCTCCTAACAGTCGTGCTATTTCACGGCTTATAGACAAGCCCAGACCCGTACCTCCAAATCTCCTTCTAGTTGAGCCGTCGGCTTGCTGAAACGCTTCGAAGATTATTTTTTGCTTTTCTTCTGCGATCCCTATGCCGGTATCGGTAACTGCAAAGACGATATTATCCTTATTGGTATCATCATCAGATATCTCCAGCTTAATACTTCCTTTAGCGGTAAATTTAATAGCGTTTGACAAAAGGTTCCGCAGAACTTGATCAAGCCGCATTTTATCGGTCTCTATCGTATCACATAAATCTGGCTGAATAGTAATCTGTAAATCTAAAGACTTCTCTTTTATGATGGGGAGGAATAAGTTACTAAGCTCTTGCGTCACCTCTGAAAGCACCACCCGCTGATAGTCGAGTTCCATTTTTCCCGCCTCAATTTTGGAAAGATCCAAAATTTCGTCAATAAGGCTTAATAAACTTGTGCCAGAGCTTTGTATCACTTTAGCTGATTCGATCTGGTCTTCATTTAAGTTTTCGTCCGCATTTTCGGTCATTAGCCTTGATAACAACAATATTGAGTTTAACGGTGTCCGCAATTCATGAGACATATTCGCCAAAAATTCCGATTTATATTTAGTACTTAACGCGAGTTCTTCTGCTTTTTGTTGGATATCTAAATTTCGTTCGGCAATAAGATGATTCTTTTCTTCCAGTAATTTAGAGCGTTCTTCCAGCTCTTCATTAGACTGCAAGAGCTCTTCTTGTTGTACTCTCAGCTCTTCTTCGGAGGCTTGAAGTTTTTGGGTCTGTGCTTCAAGTTCGGTATTAAGATTTTCAAGTTCGCTATGCTGCGTCTGTAACTCCTCTGCCTGAGCCTGCGTCTCTTCAAGCAATGTCTGAACCTGCTTCCTACCCTTTGCGGCAGATATCGCAAGCGCAATATTCCGACAGGCCTCTTTATAAAAGGCTATTTCCGTTTTACTAAATTCAGTGTTAGACCCCAATTCAACGACACCTATGCAACGCTGATGTAGAAGTACAGGTAGCAACAAAATATGTTCTACTTTTAATTGTCCATTAGAAAAACTTACAACATAATTTTCATTATTTAAGTTCTCAAATAACTTCTCTTTCCCATCTTTGAAAACCTGTCCTATCATACCATGTCCTGGCACGAAGGATTTTTTCATTCTATCTTCTAAGCCATATGCACTCTGCAATTTTATATTTCCATTATCGAATAGATAAATGGCTCCATTGATACATTCACCGTAATTAATCAGGTGATTAAGGGAATCGGATGTCAGCAACTCTTCGGTTTTATTACCAACAAGCGTTTCATTCAACGTGGCTAAGCCGGTTTGTCTCCACTCATTGCTATTAAGCTCATCAAAAGATGATTTTAAAGCTTCTGTCATTTCATTGAGGGAACTTACTAAACTCCCTAAATCATCTTTTTCGGTATCGTCGATTTTCATCGTATAATCGCCGTGCGCTATTTGATGAGCGATTGCTTGTATAATATTTAGTCGTCGGCTTATTTCTTCGTCTTTTTTCTTTAGTGATGCCTGTAACTCCTCTCTTTTGCTGAAGTCCGCTCGAATTCGCATATACGATATAAGCGTAATAACTAGGGAAACTAGAGCGGCCAGAATGATAAAAATGGACGTGTAACTTGATGACTGATTCAACATTTCAGATCTTCTGCTTAGCAGTACCTCTTCTTCGTTGATAAATCGTGAAATAATATTCCGACAGCTATCCATATACAGTTTCCCTTCCTCCAGTTGGGGTATAGTGACATCACCTCCACTCCGTTTTATAGCTATCAACTCGGTGAGAATGTCTATCCTAGACTTAACCAACGAAGAAAGGCTATCCGCCCGCTGGGCTTGAAACGGATTGCCTAACGTTAAATCTCTTACTACGGCCAGCGACCCCGGCACAAACTTCAAGCTATGCCGATAAGGTTCTAAAAAGCTTTCCTTGCCTGTAAGGTGGTATCCCCTCTGCCCTGTTTCAGCGTTTTGAAGATCGATGAGAACATCATTAACCGCAGCTATAAGACGTCGTGTGTGATCTACCTTCTCTCTATTATCTATTTGTTGTTTGATACTAATATAGGATGCAGTAGAACTTGCCAGAAGGATGATTAAGGAAATTCCAAATCCCAATTGCAGGTTACGTAAAAATGGTCTAGGCATAATGTCTAGTTTAGTTTAAAAGGTATAGTAAAATAAAATGTCGATCCTTGTCCCGGCTGACTGTGTATACCATAAGTTCCGGAATGCTGCCTAATTATTTCAGCACAAATATAAAGCCCTATTCCCAATCCCTGAAATCGGAGTGAAGATTCTTCTACACGATAAAATTTATCGAATATATCTTTTTGTTTGTGCTCAGGAATACCGATTCCAGCATCGATAACACTTACCCGTACTCGAGAATCTTCCCTTTCTGTTTTTATAATTACGCGGTTGGAATTCGGGGAATATTTGATGGCGTTTGTAAGATAATTGATAAGAACCTGTTCGATCCTTATTTCATCTCCATTAATGGGCTGGTCTATTGTATCACCTTCTCTTTCAATTGTTATATTACTTTTCTCATGTGTATGATAAATGGTATCCATTACGCTAGCAAGAAGATGCTCGAAATTGAACGGCTTTTTGTTCATCTGCATCTTACCATTATCTATTTTGGAAATATCAAGCAAATCAGCAATGAAACTGTTTAATTTAGATAACTGAGTCTGTACCCTGCTAATATACATGTTTGTTGTGCTGTCCTGTTTAATATCTACCGTTCGTTCCAGCAACTGTATATAAGCCTTTATACTGGTAAGCGGTGTTTTTAATTCGTGGCTTGCTATACTCAGAAATTCATCTTTCTTTTTTTCGATCTGTTTTTGGTCATCAATATCCGTAAACGTGCCTACCCATTTTACAACAGTATTTTTTTCTTTTATAGGGATAATTCGTAGCAAATGAAACCTAAAAATATCGGAACCTATTTCTTTAAGTCTGATTTCGAGATCGAGAGAACTATCTGTAAGAATGGAGGCTGTCCATTCATCCATTATGTCTTTGTCTTCTGGATGTGTCTTTGGAAAAGCATTTGATGATACAGCGTACTTAAACCATTTTTTATTAACAAATTCGATTTGCCTTTCCGCATTTGCAGTAAAGGCTATCTGCGGAAGAGACTCCAATGTAGAATGCAAATGATCTACTCTTTCTTTTAATTCTGCCTGTGCTTTTTTTCGGGTTTCTATTTCGGATCGTAATGCCTGCTGCGTTTCATTCAGTGCCAAGGTCTGTTCGTATAACCGATAAAACGTTTTCACCTTTAACATTAAAATATCGGAATCCACCGGCTTCGTGACATAGTCTATACCTCCAGAAGCATAACCTCTAGTAATAAATTTCTTATCGGTATTCACAGCCGAAAGAAAGATAATAGGTATATCTTTTGTTTTGTTAAATCCGGACAACGTTTCTGCCACTTCAAATCCATCGATTCCGGGCATTTGAACATCTAATATGATTAATGCATAATTATTTCTTAATACCTTTTTTAAAGCCTCTTCGCCCGATAGTGCGGTATCTACCAAAAAATCTTTGGACTCTAATAATTTTTTTAAAGAATAAATATTCTCCGGTCTATCATCAACAATTAGAATCATACCTGTTTTTCATCTGTATAAATTATTTCGTGAACTCACCTTTCCTCGAGAGGTGGTAAGCTAATTCATCCAATCCTTATGGGACAGTAACCTTGGATTTGAAGTTCTAAAAATAGCTATTTATTATTTGATAATACAAATTACACCATCAAAATCAATTTTCTTAGAAGTCTCCTGCAAAATGTTCACCGATCAAACGCATTCTTTCACCGAATTACCCCGTGCGCTCGTCTATTTCCTATCCGCTCGTAAGATGACCTATCCTACTTTTGAACTAAATATCATAACAATTAAAACACTATCATGAAAAGAATCATCTTCTCCATCACCACCGCACTTATATTAATAAGTCCATTCAGTTCTTCCGCTGTCGAAAAAGCGAATCCATTGAAAAACATGAACACCACTGCCATTGTTGCCGTTTATCTGAATGCTACAGCGCTGGGCAATCCGGAATTTAGCGAACAGCTATTTGCAAGGGATTTCGAATATTATGTTGCAGGCCTCAATGTATTTAAGTTTAACAGAAAACAGTACTTAAAGTTTCTTAAGCAGAATACCGGACTGCAGTTTAATTGTAAAACCACATCTGAAATCTTGGCTGAAAACGGAGACTCCTGCACAGCAAAAACGACAATGCAGTTTGAAAACTTTACGCGTGTGGATTACATCACCCTTTGCCGAAAAAAAGACAGCTGGCAAGTAAGTAAAGTAGTAACAACTTATCCTTAGCGCCTGTTTAAATTTTAGACAGGCTCTCCATATAATTTTACAAAACAATACCTGATTTGCATTGTCATAGTAAGAAACGGAACATGGATTAAACTAAAACAGCATCTATTATGAAAAAGCAAACAGGCCGTACTAAGAATGAGCAACAAAATCCGGAGGAAAAATATCCTCAACCTCCATTTCCTAAACAAAAGCAAGAATTTCCAGGAACTGAATCCGCCATGCGTCCGCAAGCGGACCACGGGCAGAGCAGTTACAAAGGCTCGGGAAAACTAAAGGATAAAACCGCTATCATTACGGGTGGTGATTCGGGAATAGGGAAAGCTGTTGCTATTGCATTCGCAAGAGAAGGCGCCGATGTCGTCATCAGCTACCTGGATGATATGGAAGATGAGGATGCACGCGATACCGCGCATTATGTAGAAGAAGCCGGACGAAGGTGTATATTGATTAAAGGGGATATCACGAGTGAAAAACAGTGCAAAAAAATCGTTTCTACCACAGTAAAAGAGTTTGGAAAGATTGACATCCTCGTAAACAACGCCGCTTTCCAAATGGCGCGTAAGTCTTTAAAGGACATCCCTTCTAGCGAATGGGTACATACTTTTGATGTCAATATTCATAGCATGTTTTATCTATGTAAGGCGGCCGAACCACATATGAAGGCGGGTAGCTCCATTATTAATACCACTTCGGTGAATGCGTATCACCCGTCTGATGATTTACTGCCCTATGCGGCTACGAAAGCGGCTATTCAGAGCTTCACGGCCAATCTTGCTCAAATCCTTTTAAATGAAGGTAAAGGTATACGGGTAAATGCCGTTGCCCCGGGGCCGGTATGGACACCACTGATTCCCGCTACTAAATGGCAGGACATCGATATTTTTGGAGAAAACACACCGGTTGGTAGACCCGGACAACCCGCAGAAATAGCGCCTTCCTATGTTTTCCTTGCATCCGAAGAAAGCAGCTATATCTCGGGAGCAACCCTACCGGCAACGGGCGGACGCATTACAATTTAAGTTTTATCGTAAACACTAAACAAATAAGATTATGGCAAAATATTCAAAAAAAGCTAGCGAAAAGGTAGAAGAAGCGATGCACGAAATGAAGGAAGGAGAGCTTAAAACGGGTACCGGAAAAAAAGTGACATCCAAAAAGCAAGCTGTCGCTATTGGTCTTTCTCAGGCGAAGAAAGAAGGCGCAAAAGTTCCTAAGAAAAAGACCTGACAAGGTCTTTTTTACATTGGTCTCTTGTTCAATAGCTTTCTGCATCGGAACATGCCCGCATGAATGCACATCACCGACGATAAGCCCCTTGACAACAACGTGGCATACGATCTCGGGGAGAGGTCTGTCTGTAGACGATGCCCTAAACCCAAAGCCGTTTCCGAATAAAAATATCTTTTTCCATTCCCCCATAACTTTGTTAGTATCCTTGGAAAGGATAAATTTTACGGCACGTCATCCAGGATGTGCGGATTCAAATTTGTGTTTAATGAAAGATGGTTTAACAAATTGTATTTAGTCGAAAATTTCATTAAGTTTATCCTAACTATGAGACAATTATGATGTAAAGATACCTTCAATACCAAGGAATCTATACAAAATACCTAATTTATGAAAAGACCCATACAATTTGTATTAGAGAATGCAATAGTTAGCCAGCCAAAAAAAAGTCTTGGGTATGTGGGATCGAGCGTTCATAATCTTTTTGGAGGTGTCAGAAGTGTTACCTATTACGGAGGCGCTACCGCCGTGGAGAGTTATAGTGAAGGGTGGGGAGGAATAACTTTAGGTAATTTTGTTATTGGAGAGCGAGATTTACAAGCAGAGCCAGGCAATTCACTGTTTCAGCATGAATATGGGCACTATTTACAAAGTCAAGCTTCTGGTGTATTTTACCTGCCCCGATATGGTGTACCGAGCTTGTTCAGTACAACTCTAGGATCACGGGACATAGAAGCTACTACTTGAAAATTTAACCTATTTTTTGTAGCTTTATTTCTAAATAATAAACCACTCAATTAAAAATTATGAATATGGTTAGGGATTTGTATAAATCGCCCCTAACCCAGCTAACTTAAATTATGCTTTTAAACATCAGTCTACCCCTATTCCTTACCTCCGGTATCTCGGTTAATACATCTTTAGTTTCCAAGGCAAGGTATTTCAACTTTATGCGGGAACAAGATATGCTTTTATCGCATAAAGATGGTTACATTGCGCAGCGAAAAATAGGCCAGCTCTCATTTATCGAAATTAAATGCAACTGTGACATAGATTGGTATTTTACGGTAGCCAACGCCCACCAGACATTTTGGATGGTATTTCAGCTGCTCGGAAACTCTTTTATAGATGATGCGCAAAAACACAGCATCGAACAGCAACAATACCAAGGCTATTTCAACGAAGAAAATACGGTACGGCATCACCTCCGATCGGGAAAGACATGGATGATCCTCATCGGACTGGAAATCAGCGACATGAAACTGCTCTCTACGGAATGGAAAATGCTGTCTGCAGAAAGCGGATCCCAGCTTAGTATACGGCCAGCGCAAAAAATAGCCTTTCGGATATACAAGATCCTGCAGCAGATACAACACATCAAAGATAGCCCCTTTTCACTAAAGTATAAGCTACCGGCCTTAATGGTTCAGCTCATGGACACCTACCACGCCGACATCCTCGAACATGCCCGATCCATGCAACAGGATGATATTCCGCTTCTACACCGCGCTAAGGACTATATCATGAAGCATTATATGGATGCCGATATAGATATTCAAGTAATAGCCGACAAGCTGCTGACCAGTGAACGCACGCTGTATCGCATCTTTAAAGAAAATGGACTGACAGTGAATGCAGCCATACGGACCATACGCATTTACAAAGGCAGGGAGATGCTCCGTAGAACCGACAAGTCCGTAGATATGATAGCCTTCTATCTGCAGTTTTCAACGGCCAGATATTTTATCAAACAATATGTCAACTACTTCGGACACACACCGGCAATGGAAAGAAAACTAAATCAACGTCCCTCCTTGCGGAAGACCAAATGAAGTGCAGATAACAGATACAAAGATTTATAATATCCAACTTTTCCACCCGACAATGCAGTTTCGTCAACAAACTATTTAGCTTTTCCGATCGGCAATTCAACTTCTCCAGTTGGCCATTCAATTTCACCAATCGGCTAACTAACTTGTCCTTCTGACAATGCAACTTTTCCAACCGACTAGGTAGTTTTGCAAACAGACTCTCCATGTTTTCCAGCCGGCTGCCCAACTTTTCCGATCAACTAACTAACTTGTCCAACCGACAAGGCAGTTTTGTCAATTGGCCCTCCGAGTTTTCCGACCGGAAATTTAACTTTCCCAGCTGGTCATGCAATTTCACCAATCGACTAATCAACTTTTCCAACCGACAAGTCGGCTTTATCAACAGACTCTCCAAGTTTTCCGACCGGAAATTTAACTTTTCCAGCTGGTCATTCAACTTTTCCAATCGACAATGCAATTTTTCCGAGTGGTTTACTTCGGTGAAAATTTAGCGCTATGAAGTTCGAAAATCGGCCTAAATAGTGCATACACAAACTTTTTTAACCAAAATAACCGCTCCGACCCTCCAAAAAAGGGGTAAAATTCCGCCAAAAAGTTTTTCGGACTTTGCGAATTTTGGCGGAATTTTACCCCCTCCATGTCATAGCTCTTGTCGTATGTTTGTATCGTTGCTAGCACAAACAAAACGAGCGTGCCCACTTTCCGGACGGTAGGCGAGCTCACAACGTGATTTATTAACATTTTTAAAAAAAAGACATGAGTAAATTAAAATTACCAGGAAAGAAACAGACCGATGTTCAATTGATGCAGACTGCAGAACAGATCTACTCCAAAATGACAGCAGAGTCGACACTGTTTGCAGCGCCAGTACCAGCGCTCGCTACACTAGAAGCAGCATTGACCGCCTTCCGTAACTCCGCGACCGAAGCGGCTTACCGTGATACAAGGGCGATCATGATACGCAAGCAGAAACGGCAAGAACTGGACTATGTGCTTAAAGAACTGAGCAAGTACGTCGATACGGTGGCAAATGGCGACGGCACGGTAGTACTGGCGGCCGGATTCAGCCTACAGAAATCAAATGAATCCTATAGTGGACTGGTCCCAAAAGCCCAGCGCCCTTTAGCTGAACCAGGGCAGATCGGTAGCGGACGTGTACTGATCAAAACGACCTCGTGGACCGGGGCACGTATGTATGAGTTTCAATACCGCATCAAAGGAAGTACGGATGCGTGGACTTCGCAACTGAGTTCGAAAAGCAGCTGTGTACTCGAAGGGTTGGAAACGTTTAAGGAATATGAATTCCGTGTCACGTATATAGGGATTAATCCGACAGCAAACTACAGCGATAGCACAAGCAGCTACGTGCTTTAAAGAGATTGCTTGATACCCGCGGTAAGACATGCACACACCTGTCTTTCCCTGTGGTAAAAATTTTCTTGGACACAATAGAACTTCCCGTTCAGGGAGGTATTTAAACAAGCCTCAGCAAGGCCGCATAATATATGCAAAATGAATATACTTGAATATAACAGCGTCATTTCCTACCTTGACATGGAAAATAGGAAAGAACAGGTCCATACAAAATGGGAAATGACGTCTGTTTCTTTTTGCTATAAATAAAAACACTAAAAATGAAAGAAATCGTCAAAGAACATCCGTTGAGACCCATCATATTACGTGTTGACCTGCAAAAGCCCTTATTAGATTTTGAGAAAAAAGGGCTTGAAGCACATTACCTGATGCACGACCAGACCTGGGATATGCTGCAACAGTTGAAAGCACATTATCAGGCGTTGGAACAATTAGACTTTGAAATTGCGGAGCTCGACTACCTCTTGCTGCCAATTGAACAAGATCTGGATATACTCGAAGTATTCCTCAAAATTAAAGATCCTTCGGTATTGCCGTTCGACGACAAAGATGATAATGCTGAAATAAACATCGACCTGGGGGAATTTTATAAAGGCGTCGCTTATCATAATCAGCGTTTGCAAGATATGCACGAAGATCTCGAAAGCGAATATGACTGGTTCATAAAACACTTTGATATGATCTATGAAAAAGAGAGCTGGATAGACGAGCAGCTGTGGGACGACATCCATCAGGTATACCGAAATTACCTTGACGCTCAAGTTGATATTGTTACGTTGGACCGGGATCAGGAAGAATTCAAGGGAACATTGTCGGAAGTTCACGATTACCAGGATAGGTATAGGGAATACGGGGAAAGCATATTTGCCGCATATAACGAACTGCATAAGCGATCTGAAGAAACCTACCGTCGCACCGAAGTCGTCAATCAAGGTTTGAATAAATTACCGCTTTAAACAATGAAGGCCTTTTTTATCACGAGCACTGTTGTACTTGTGCTCGCGTTGGAGATGGGGCATATAAGATTGCCACACCTTCGTTCCTCAGGTTCGCAATGACGGTACTAGTTCCTACCTGAACGTCACTGCGAGGAGGTACGACGGCAGTCTACTAAGAAGCATTCCCTACCATCCCACCAATCGAAGGGATCTAGACCACGAAGTGCTCTGCAGAGCAAAAAAACCTACTGATCCAAAAGTAGTTTACAGATCCAAAGTTGCATCAGGCCCTCGAACCTCCAACACACCCCTGATGCCTGCTTCGCAGTCACTGTGTTCAGACAAAATGAACGTTATTTCCCGCACTTTAGACGACAAATCGAAGGTTTATCACAATGGGTTGAAAATTATTAGTTTATAATGCATACCTTTGCGCGCATGAAAAAAATCGCAGACTACAGAAAACTTTTGAATGTAGACAAATCAGCAGATCTTCAAACCTTAAAATCGACGTACCGGACGATCATGAAAGAATGCCATCCGGATAAATTTGTAAATGATGAGGAAGGGAAGCAAAACGCGGAGGTAAAGAGCAAAGAAATGATCGAAGCTTATCATTTTTTAGTCAGCATCTGTCCGGAAACCCGGGAACAACAATTGCCTATATACACGAATACGCTGGCGAATTCAAGTATTTATGATTTTGAATGGAAGTCTCAGGTATTGGTCATTACCTTTCAAGACGGCAGTCAATACGAATATTTCGGTGTGTCAAAAAATGAATATGTTAAATTTGTAAATGCGGATTCTCCTGGTCGCTTTGCCAGAAGACATATTTTCCATACGTATCCGTATAGAAATGTTTTAAAAACCACCGCTCCCGTACAATAAATACCTCCTTGTCAATTCCATTTTAATTGATATCTTTGATTGGCTTTAGGGGTATTCCGAAAGGAATTGAGATAGACCCTTTGAACCTGATTCGGTTAATACCGGCGTAGGAAAAAGCAACCTTTCAAAGAAATCCCCTCTTTAGCCATTAATTATTTACAAAAAGATGTAATTAATGGAAAATCAAATCATTAAACAGTTAAAGGAATTACGCGAAAAAACTCCCCTTGTCCACAACATAACGAATTTTGTGGTGATGAACAATACGGCAAATACGCTGCTTGCCGTAGGAGCTTCTCCGGTAATGGTACACAGTGTAGACGAGGTCCAGGATGTCGTAGCATTGAGCAATGCCCTTGTAATAAATATAGGAACGCTGGACCGCAAGTGGGCAAAAGCAATGGCGAAAGCCGCTAAAAGGGCGAATAAGCTTAACCTTCCCTGGATTCTAGATCCGGTTGGAGCCGGTATTTCTCCCCTTCGCAATGAAATTCTTCGCGAATTGTTACTCCTTAAACCTACCGTAATTCGAGGCAACGCATCTGAAATCATAGCATTACATAATAGTAATTTATCTACCAATAAAGGCGTGGATAGTACACAATCGAGTAACGATGCACTCGAAGCTGCAAAAGCATTGAACCAACAATACGGCTGCGTGATCTGTGTTTCAGGAAGGATCGATTATATCCTGTCGGACACGAGAATAGCGGAGGTACACAATGGTGATCCGATGATGACTAAGGTAACGGGTTTGGGTTGTACCTCTACAGCCCTGATCGGTGCTTTTCTCGGACTTAATCGCAATCCTTTTGAAGAGGCGGTTGCCGGTGTAGCGATAATGAGCTTATGCGGTGAACTCGCAGCTCAAGGAGCCAATGGCCCTGGCTCGCTGCAGCTTGCCCTCTATGATACACTCTACCAGTTATCGGATGAACAGATTTCAAAGCACGTGAAACTAACATGCTATGCCAATACATGATGCTTTTCCCTATCCACTGTATCTGGTCATATCCGAAAGGGATTGCACTAAAAAACATTGGCTCACCGTAGCTGAAGAAGCTATTTTAGGTGGTGTGGACATCATACAGCTGAGGGAAAAAGATTGCAGCAGGCACGAGTTGCTGCAGAAAGCCAGGGAGCTCAAAAGACTTACCGATCGCTACCAGATACCTTTGATCATTAATGATGCGGTAGATATTGCCATTGAAATACAGGCATGGGGGGTACACGTGGGAAGAAGCGATATGCCACCTTCAGAAATTATAAGCACCTACGGGCAGCATCTTTCAGTCGGCTGGTCTATAGAACTTATGTCGCAGATGAGGAGTGAGGAGTTACAACATGTACAGCATCTCGGCATTAGCCCCATATTTAGTACAGCTACCAAGAAAGACACGATCTCCACATGGGGAATAACCGGTATACGGGAATTACGGAATTTATCTCCTAAACCATTTATTGCAATTGGTGGAATGCAACTAGCAAATGCAAAAAAAGCTTTTGACGCGGGAGCAAATAGTATCGCTGTTGTGTCGGCAATTTGTGCCAGCGGCGATCCCAGAAAAGCTAGTCATGAACTTAAAGAGTTATTGAAATGAGACCAATGATGAAACTAAAAACAATTAGCGTGCTCAGTATTGCCGGCTTTGACGGTAGTGGTGGGGCCGGAATACAAGCGGATACAAAAACCATTTCGGCATTAGGATGTTATGCCACAAACGTATTAACCGCCCTGCCGGTACAAAATACGCAAGGCGTACGCAATATTTTCGAAATTAGCCCGAAAGCCATCGAAGAACAACTGAGCGCTATCTTTGACGACATCTATCCAGATGCGATCAAAATCGGAATGGTACACAACACAACGCTGGTTAATATCATTGCAGACTTTCTAAAAGATTATACCGGAAAAATTGTATTCGACCCTGTTATGGTTTCCACCAGTGGCCATCGATTGATTGACGAAGACACGATAACGGCATGTATAGAAAGACTATTCCCATTAGTGGATATTATTACGCCAAATCTGGATGAAGTAGCGGTATTGGCTGGCGATAAGATAAAAACCGTTGAGCAGATGGAAGTAGCAGGCAGATCTTTGTTAAATATGGGCTGCCAATCGGTATTGGTAAAAGGGGGGCATCTCGACAGCGACATATTAACATCTCTTTTGGTGCTACAAAATGAGCCTATCCTTTCCTTCCATACACCCAAAATCGCCACCTCGAACACCCATGGTTCTGGATGCACGCTATCTTCTGCTATCGCAACATTCCTAGCTCAGAAATACACGTTAAAAGAGGCTGTTGGAAAAGCACTGAATTTTGTACACGAGGCTATTTTTCATAGCAAAGACCTGATTATAGGCCAAGGTAATGGCCCCCTTAATCACCTTTTTGCACCACAGAAACTTATTACATATGAAATATCCGCGGGCACAAAGCCCGGCAACGGATAAAATACAAGGAATATTCCTTATGACCTTTAAAACATAATTAAATACATATGAAATGGACTAATCTCGCTTGGGACAACATCACACCATTATATCAGAATATTTTGGACATGCCCTTTATTCGGGAATTACAACAAGGAACGTTACCGTTAGAAAAATTTCAGTTTTACATGCTTCAAGATGCTAGATACCTCGAGCACTTTGGCCGTGTTTTAGCATTTCTGGGCTCCAAGTGCCAGGACAATGCACAAGCTTTAGATTTTTTTGACTTTGGAAAGAACGCATTGATCGTCGAAAAGGCACTGCATGAGTCGTATTTCCAAGATTTTGGCCTGACGGTGCAGCAGCATATCCCTATCGAACCGGTATGCCATCATTACATACATTTTCTCAAAAGTACGGCGGCATTCGACAGCTTAGAAGTCGCTATGGCTGCTGTATTGCCCTGCTTTTGGATATACAAAGAAGTGGGCGACCATATCTACAGCAAACAGATGGTAGTCGGAAACCCATACAAAAAATGGATCGATACGTATAGTGGAGATGATTTTGGAGAAAGTGTCCGGAAGGCGATCGACTACGTGGATATAATGGCTGAACAGACTACAGCGAAAGTCCGGGAGCAAATGCTTGACGCATTTGTGACCGCCAGTCGTCTTGAGTTTCAGTTTTGGAATGCCGCATATGATGTAACAAAGTGGTGATCTCAACAGGCACAAGTCTAGCCTATCCTACACACTAAGACTTGCGTCAAGTAGGTACCGTCATCGCGAACCGGAGGAACGATGGTGCGGCGATCTATATTTAAAGACTGCCACGTCGTACCTCCTCGCAGTGACGTATAAGTGGTAACACCGTCGTCATCGCGAACCGGAGGAACGATGGTGCGGCGATCTATATTTAAAGACTGCCACGTCGTACCTCCTCGCAGTGACGTATAAGTGGTAACACCGTCGTCATCGCGAACCGGAGGAACGATGGTGTGGCGATCTATATTTAAAGACTGCCACGTCGTACCTCCTCGCAGTGACGTTCAGGCAGGAACTGGTATCATCACAATTAGCGCAAGTGTTAAGCGTAGCATCACTTGTGCTTGATAACAACAAACACAAGTTTAGCCGATCTCTTGATAAGATATCTATTAATGTAAAAATATTGTATTTTTACCCTCATGAGCATACTGAATGATAAATTTAAAACGGCATATGATACAGCGCCGTTCTCACAAATAGAAACTAAAGATTATATTCCTGCTTTTGAAAAAGCCATACAAGAAACACGAGCAGAAATAAATGCCCTAGTTGACAATTCTGACACACCAACTTTCGAAAACACAATCGAAGCAATGGCCTATTCCGGAATGCCACTCGATCGCCTATCAAATATCTTTTTCAATCTGCATGCTGCAGAAACGAACGACGAAATGGATCAAATTGCACAGGAGATCGCTCCGAAATTATCTGAACTGGCGAATGATATCACGTTGAATTTCGAACTATTCAACCGCATCAAAGCGGTGTATGAAACCAAAGATAGTATTCATCTAAATCAGGAACAGCATACCCTATTGGAAAAATCATATCGGGATTTCGTGAGAAACGGAGCGCTGTTGGATGAGGAAAAAAAAGAGAAGCTGCGCAAGATAGATGCCGAACTTTCTGTATTAAAATTGAAGTTTGGGGAAAATGTTTTGGCGGAGACAAATGCTTATCAACTACACATTACAGAGGAAACCGATCTCTCCGGACTTCCTGAGGGGACTATCGAGGCGGCAAAAGGTATAGCGGAGTCACAAAACAAAGAAGGTTGGATATTCACATTGGATTACCCGAGCTACATTCCTTTTGTAACGTATGCCGACAACCGTGAGCTGCGCAAAGAAATCACCCTAGCTGCAGGAAGAAAAGCATTTCAAGATAACGAATACAACAATGAAGAAAATATACTACGGATCGTTAATCTCCGCTTTCAACGCGCACAACTTCTAGGCTATCGTACACATGCAGATTTTGTACTGGAAGAACGTATGGCACAACATCCGGAGAAAGTAAATGAATTTCTATCCGACCTGCTCATAAAAGCAAAACCAGCTGCTGAAAAAGAATTTCAAGAACTGGCTGGTTTTGCAAAAAAAAGAGACGGATTGGATCAGTTGGAAAAATGGGATTCTGCTTACTATGCTGAAAAACTAAAGCAAGAAAAATTTAGCTTGGATGACGAAAAGTTAAAACCTTATTTTAAATTGGAAAATGTATTAAATGGTGCTTTTGAAGTAGCTAAAAAATTGTTTGGTTTACACTTCAAAGAGGTTAATACCATTGAAAAATACCACCCAGAAGTGCAAACGTTTGAAGTACATCATGAAAACAACGAATTCGTAGCCGTATTTTACGCAGATTTCTTCCCTAGAAAAGGGAAAAGGAATGGGGCGTGGATGACTTCTTTTAAACCTCAATACCTATTAAATAATCAACAAGAACGTCCGCATATCTCTATTGTCTGCAATTTCACCAAACCTACGGCAACCAAACCGTCCTTATTAACATTTAATGAAGTCACTACCTTATTTCATGAATTTGGTCATGCATTGCACGGTATGTTGGCTAATACCACCTATCCCACGTTATCTGGTACTTCTGTGTATTGGGATTTTGTAGAATTACCAAGCCAAATTATGGAAAATTGGTGCTACGAAAAACAAGCCCTGGAATTATTTGCTAAGCATTACGAAACCGGGGAATCCATTCCAATGGATTTGGTGGAAAAAATTAAAGAATCTGCTTCATTCTTGGAAGGTATGGCTACCCTACGTCAATTGAGTTTCGGTTTGTTGGATCTGGGATGGCATGGGCAAGATCCGTCCGAAATAAAAAATGTAAAGTCTTTTGAAAATGATAGATTCGGTTCTACTCAATTATTTCCGGACGTAAAAGAAAATGCAATGACCCCTTCTTTCTCTCATATCTTTGATGGGGGCTATTCCTCTGGTTATTACAGCTACAAATGGGCAGAAGTATTGGATGCCGATGCATTTGACTATTTTAAACAAAACGGAATTTTCAACCGCGAGATTGCTCAGAAGTTCAGCGACAATATACTATCACGTGGCGGGACGGAACATCCGATGGTTCTTTACAAACGCTTTCGAGGTCAAGAGCCGCAAGTAGATGCTTTGCTAAAAAGGGCTGGATTAATAAAATAAAACGTTTAGATTTTGAGGTAAGTGTGAAGTTAAAGGAACCTATAACTTAATCAATTTCTTTTGTCGCTTGGCCCGCGACGGGAGCCTTCTTTTTACCTCAAAAAGAAGCAAAAACTCGTCGCTGTACCCATTTGCCACTGTGGGTAGTGCCTCCTCCTGCTATTGGCAAATGGCTAAGGCGACATCTTGAGTAATTGTAAGGATAGTGCTTTATTCTTAGATATTATTTATACTTCAGCTAGATTTAAAAAGGCGACCTAGGTCGATGTAGCGTTAAGAAAGCTTTTGGATTTGCGTTAAGAACAGATCCCCCAAGTGAAACGGCTTGGAGCTGTTTAGTAAATCCAAAAGCTTTTAGCGTAACATTGACCAAGTCTTGACTCTTTGCTTCTTTCTCGTCAAGGAGAAAGAAGAAGCCTTGTCGTGGCAACGACGGAAAGGCAATGCGGTGGGCAAAAAAGATGATTAAAATAATCCTTCCTTTTTAACACCCAATCCGTTCCTTCAAAATAAACTATCATTTAATAGGGCGAACATGTCTTAAAATTACTCCTTCCGTAATACTTCCAGTGGAGAACGGTTCAAGACGGATAAGCTATTGAGCGTACCAATACCGACGGTAAGTACCGACACGAACAAAATTAATAACAGTATAACGCCGATCCCCGGTACAAAAGCGCTTTGAAAAACAAAAACAGCCAGAAGATTACTGGCCAACAAGGCTACCATAAGACCGGCAACCGAAGAGAATACACCCAAAAATAAATACTCACATACCGTTATGATCACAATTTGTTTGCGGCTGGCTCCCAATGTACGCAATAGCACATTTTCCCGGATACGCTGATACTTGCTTATCATCACAGCAGAAATTAAGACGACGACTCCGGTAAGGATGCTAAAGGTTCCCATAAATTGTATGATAAAACCGATCTTTCCCAAAAGCTCGTCCAAAATCTCTAGAACAGCATTCATATCAATCACAGAAACATTCGGAAATTGATTCACGACCAGCTGTTGAAATGCTGCGGATTCGCTTTCCCCTTCAACCCGTGTCATCAGCACATGAAACTGTGGTGCATCGTCTATACTTCCTTTTGCCAGTACCATCCTGAAGTTGGTCTGAAAGCGATTCCAGTCTACTTCGCGCAAGCTGCTTACAATTGCCGGGATCATAACTCCTTGCACATTCAACAACAAACGATCTCCTATTTGTATACCGATCTGATCCGCATAGCGCTTCTCCAGCGAAACTTGCGCAGTGTCTCCTGACTTAACCTGGCCATGCCAGATACCGGATGTAATTTCCTCCGCATCACTCAAGGAATCACGATAGGTTGCACGGATTTCATTCCTAAACACACGTGATGATATACGGGAGGAGGAGTCTGACGCAATGTCCGCGAGATTGTCTCCATTTACGGCGGCAACTTGTAACGTTACGACGGGAACTTCTTCTAGGACAGGTAGACCTTCAGCTATTATCCGTTGTTTTATAGCCTCCTTTTGAGCAGACTGTATATCGAAAAGAATCATGTTTGCCTGCTTTTCCGAGGAGGACCTTTGGACGCGTTGCAGTAAGATATCCTGTACAAAAAATAAGGTAGCTATCAATGCGGTACCTAATCCAATCGACACAATCAATACCACAGTTTGATTATGAGGCCTGTATAGGTTAGACAGTCCTTGTCGCCAAAGATAAGGCCAACCACTTGGAAAATAACGTCGAACAAGTATGATCAACCCCTGCGATACGGCATACAAAAAGAGAAAAGTAAGACTTATTCCCAATGTGAAGAACAGGGTTTGCATCCAATCATCCAGCTGTAACCTAGCAAATAAAACAATGAACACAAGAATAACCCCATAAATCCACCATTTCAGCGGATCTGTCTTGACGGTGTCTGACTCGTTACCCACCCGCAGCGTATTTAAAGGGGAAATATGCCGGATCGCCATGAGCGGTACCAAAGCAAATAAAACAGCAATAATTATCCCTAAGCTTACACCTTGAGCAATAGCATACCAGGATACCTGATTATCTAACACGATCGGTAAAAATTCCTGCATCACTAAAGGCAATATATACTGCACCGACGTACCCAATAAGGCGCCCACTATACCACCTATAAACCCCATCACCGCCAATTGAATGAGAAAAATAAAAAAAGCCTGTCTGGGCGTTGTCCCCATACAGCGTAGTATGGCTACAGTGACCAATTTTTCGCGCATATAGATGTGTACCGCACTCGAGATACCTATACACCCCAAAAGCAACGCAATAAAACCTATCAACTCCATAAATTGGGTCACATCCGAAAACGATCTACCTGTATCTTCTTTTGTAGACGAGACGGTCGAATGCCTTAATTGCAGATCACTGAAACGGTCGTCCATTTTTTTAACGAACTGATCGACATCAAAATCTGAACTAAATTTGAAGTAATAATAGTAATCGATGCGACTCCCCATCTGTCGCAGACCGGAGCCTTCTAAATACTTAAGTGGAACAAAAACAGTAGGTGCCATGGCACCCGAAATAGTAGTCTGCCCGGGTGCTCCCACTAGCCTTCCCCCGATGACAAAACTATTCAAACCAAGCTGAATCGAATCTTGTAACTGAGCATCAAATTGCAGCATCAGGGAATGATCGACCAGTGCGGAGCGAGTTAGACCAAAATCTTCAGATCCTCCGCTCGGATTAGTCTTCAATTGGCCATAAAACGGAAAAGCGCCAGACAATGATCTCACCTGAACCAAACGGGAACCTTCAGCTTTAGGGAAACGAATCATGGACATAAAGCGTTCTTCTCGTGCATAGCCTTCACTTATCCGTTGAAGGGAATCGATGAATATCAATGCCTCTTCAGAGGGCTTTCGCCTGCTTTCCAATTCGAGATCTGCTCCAATGAGTTGAGCAGCCTGATCATCTATATTACGGGATAAATTTTCATTAAAAGAATTCATCGCGACTAATGCAGCAATTCCCAGTACAATTGATGAGACGAAAAGAAAAAGTCTTGATCGATTTTTTCGACTATCTCGCCATGCCATTAAAACAATCCATCTCCAGTTCATACAATTGTTCCCCCTTTGATCGGTATAATTCGCTGTGTTTTAGCCGCTAATTCCATATCATGTGTCACGATGACCAACGTAGTGCCCAACTCTTCATTAAGTTGAAAAAGCAGGTTCTCCACGAGCAACCCTGTTTCGGCATCGAGATTGCCCGTAGGTTCATCTGCAAAAAGAATCTTTGGACTATTGGCAAAAGCCCTAGCCAGTGAAACGCGCTGCTGCTCTCCCCCAGAAAGCTGTGAGGGATAGTGGTCAATTCTGGCAGAGAGTCCTACTTTATCCAAAAGATCCATTGCCTTGTTCTTCATATTCTTCATTCCGCGTAGTTCCATGGGCACAAGGACATTTTCGAGCGCCGTAAGCGTGGGCAAAAGTTGAAAATTCTGAAATACAAATCCCACGTGCGCATTGCGTACCTGTGCTAACTGATCTTCGTTAAGTTCGTTTAATGAAATACCGTTTAAGATTATAGTTCCTTCGCTGCAATGGTCTAAACCAGCACACAGACCTAACAGGGTTGTTTTTCCACTACCGGAAGGCCCTACAATGGAAACTGTGGCGCCTTCTTCGATATCAAAACTAATATCACGTAGTACAGAAAGATTGGCCGTGCCAATACGATAATTTTTGGAGACCTGATTTAATTGGAGAATATTTGACGACATGAATACGTAAAGTAAATGGTTTTGACTAATTTAGTCTTATGATATCGATTATTAGAAGTTGTACATTTTTATTTTTTATAACATCGTTGTTCTCTTGCAATAATACCGGAAATACGGAAGCCCGAGATCGCAACCATGAATTAAATAAAAATAGTGAAGAAATCGCTGAAAAAAGAATATCCCGAAAGCTTATTCTTTTTTTCGGAAATAGCCTGACAGCGGGATATGGTCTAGATGGTCAGGAAGACGCTTTTCCTGCTCTTATCCAAGCAAAGATAGATTCACTAGCACTACCCTATGACTGTATCAATGCCGGTCTCAGTGGCGAAACAAGTGCGGGGGGAAAAGAACGTATTGATTGGCTTCTGAAACAGCCCATTGATATTTTCGTTTTGGAACTCGGTGCAAATGATGGCCTTCGTGGAATCGCGAACAGTACAACTTATGAAAACCTAAGCAGCATCGTCGAAAAAGTAAAAAAAGCTAATCCCGACTGCAAATTGATACTTGCTGGTATGATGGTCCCGCCAAGTATGGGTAACGCTTATTTTGATAATTTTAAGAATATTTACCCCCGATTAGCTGATGAATATGACATGGCATTAGTTCCTTTTCTTTTGGATAAAGTCGCAGGAATAGAAAATCTGAATCAAACTGACGGCGTACATCCCACAGATGAAGGCCAAAAAATAGTCGCCGAAAATGTATGGTCGGTCTTAAAACCGTTATTGGATTAACATCGCACATCACCTAAATTACTTGCAGAAGCTATTACTCGTCTACAGGTCTAATCCTTATAAAAGAGAAAGCGCAGTTTTTATACTGTGCTTTCTCTTTTATTCACACGATTCATCTCTTTAATCGTGTCCATGTATTTTTACAATTTTATTATAGATACCAAATAATAAAAACGGAGCGACCCATTGCCCTATAAATCATTCAGCCAACTTTCGACTTCTTCTTTAGACTTACCTGTCTTGGTCTGAAGTCTGCCTAATAACTCATCTTCCTTACCCTCTACATATAACAGATCATCGTCTGTCATATCAGCGTAGGACTGTTTTACTTTTCCTTTTAGTTCGTTCCAACGACCTTTCCATGTTAATTCGCTCATAATAATACTCCTTTCTATTTTATTTAATGACAACTGTTTTATTGATTGTATTTACAACACGTCAATCCAGATGTAGTTGTGAAAAATCCGACAACGCGTACAAATCGTGAAGAGACGCGTATATACCGGGGTAAGCCGTAAAAAAGACTCACATATTAAAGTATACGTTTGGTACACATGTTATAACACATCGAAAAATTAAAGATCACGAACTGAAAATAACCTGCTTAACAATTGAGATAAGAAATAAAATACTTTTTATAAACAATTCGCTTCCTTCGACAGTTGTTTTATGCATAGACATTAATTAAAACAAAGTTATTCTACACCTGCGTTAGAATATAGAGGGTAGCATGATTTTATTTTTTTTTAAAAACGCCGTGAAAGGTAAGAATTATGCATAGGAAATGAACAAAAACAACATCAAATAAAAACTAAGAACATGGAGAACAAACGCCATACACGCCAGCAGACCTTGCTTGTACTAAACATATTACAGCAAGAGCAACTAGATCCTTCGGATCAGGAGATTAAAAACCCAAATGAAAAGACACCTCCCGAAACAAATCCAGAGGTACCCAATGAGTTGGAAAAAATTGAGACGGGTGATAATACCCCTCCAAATCTTCCTGAAGAAGAAATAGAAGAGCCGGATCCAGAAGCTCCGGAAATTGAAGAACCCGTAAGAGAACAAGAAATTGAGGATAAAGAAGCTGACGATATCGTCGAAGCGGATAAACAGGGTATACATCCTGATACCGATCCGGGGGGAAATGATGATGAACTTTTTTAAATTAAAAACAACTGCCCGCTGAGCCTGGGATTTCGCTTTTAACTTTTTTGTCCGTTTCTCGTCATCGAGAAGGAGGTACGACGACGAAGCAATCTCATTATTGGCCTTAGACTGCTTCGTCGTACCTCCTCGCAGTGACGAATATTTTTAAAAGCGAAGTCCCTGCTCGCTGAGCGAAGCCGAACAGTATCGATGTATAATACAATCATCATCAAATAGATAACATGCATCTACAACACAAGCAAGATTCAGCACTCAAACTCAAATATGTTCGTGCGGATGCGGAAGGCTATCGTCGGCTGAGAAACAAAAATGGTTTTTTCTACGTAGATTCTGAAGGAAAAAAAATTAAGGATACTGAGATTCTGTCGTATATCGAGAGCCTGGTACTTCCCCCAGCTTGGGAAGACGTATGGATAAGCATGGAACAAAATGGTCATCTATTGGCAACGGGTATTGACGCTTTAGGCAGAAAACAATACCGTTACCATACCAAGTGGATGCAAATAAGAAATCTCAAAAAGTTTGAAAAACTATATGATTTTGGATCTGCTTTACCTAAGTTAAAGCGACGGCTTAAAAAGGATCTCAGAAAACGTACGTTCATTAAGGATAAAATCACGGCCACAGCGATACTCGTCATGTCTGAAACTTATCTCCGTGCGGGAAACACGCTCTATGAACAAAAATACGGTTCCTATGGATTGACCACATTAAAAAATAAGCATGTTAACATCGTGGGTTCCAAAGCATTTTTTAAATTTACAGGGAAGAAAAGCGTACAACAAAATATCGTATTGACGAATTCGGGTCTTGTACGTGTACTCAAGAAGATTAAAGAATTACCCGGACAAAAACTATTTCAGTATTACGATTCGGAAGGTTGCATCCAACAACTTGATTCGGGTAATGTGAATCAATATATCCAAACTTACATGAACGGGGATTTCAGTTGCAAGGATTTTAGAACCTGGGCTGGTTGCTGTATGGCCTTACTATGTATGATCGATACAGAAACAGGAAAAATAAAAGATCCAACACACAAAAACCTGGTAGGTATAATTGACGAGGTAGCCAATAAGTTAGGTAATACACGTAATATAACCCGCAATTATTACATTCACCCACAGTTACAACAGGATTTTCTCGATAATAAATTAAACAAACACATCAATAGACTAATTAACCGCATAAAAAAAGGAAAACAACCAACAGAGAGCGCTGAGCAGATTTTCATGAGCTATCTAAAAGAAAATGGCACTGTGAATTACCAAAAAAGTGCCCGCCCGTAGAAGTACTCAAGTCTGTGGCTTTAAATACTTATTTTTCAACAATGTGGAAACATAAATGATGGAGAACTTGTCTTTATAGCAAACACAAATATTATGGAAAATAGAACAGAAAAAACCACAGAGGTATTGAATGATTTAATTGAAATCAATAATGATCGAATAGAAGGATACGCTAAAGCAATCGAGTTGTTAGATCCTGCAGGAGACATCGATTTGAATTCTTTATTCGAAAAGTATAGACAACAATCCCAACAATTTAAATCCGAATTGACACCGTTGGTGTTCAAGGAAGGAGAAACTCCCGAGGAGGGAACCCGCGTAACAGGAAAACTATTCAGGACTTGGATGGATATAAAAAATACATTAGCTGGCAACGATCGAAAAAGTATCCTGGAATCCTGCGAACGAGGAGAAGATGCTTTTAAAAGAGTATACGAAAATGCCTGGACGGATGCGGATGGTCTGGATGCGGAGGTGCTTTCCATCATTCGGAGTCAGGCAGAACTGCAACTTGCGGCTCACGACGAAATAAAAGCGCTTCGAGATGAGGCTAGATAAAAGTAGTAATTAAAAATGTCTAGAATAAACTAGACATTTTTAATTACTATGCCCAAAGGAATAAATTGATATCTTCTCTACGACATATCAGAATTTAATATGCACCTGTATGAAAAATAGAAACTTTTCTGATTTCTGGCCCGTTCTACTATTGTTGGCGGCAGTATCTTGTGGTCAACGTATCAATAAGGAATCTACACAAACATCCGGAGATAGCGTTGAGTATAGCCATGAATACGGAAAGAATATTGTAATAAACCCCGTCGAGACACCCGTTTCTACAACTAAATATGCAAAAATTGTTGGATGGAAAGAGGGCGAAACACCTAAAGCACCCAATGGATATCGGGTGGTAAAGTTCGCGGAAAATTTAAATAGTCCCCGTAATATCTACGTAGCGCCAAATGGAGATATTTTCGTATCTCAGGCACGCACAGAAAAGGAAGGAGAAGAACAAGAAAAGAAGAATTCAAGAAATATTTTCGAAAGTCCTAGTCCAAATAATATCCTGCGATTCAAAGATGCAAACCAAGACGGTACCCCCGAGATAAAAGAGGTATTTTTGAGTGAGCTAAATCAGCCTTATGGCATGCTGATATTAGGTGACTATTTTTATGTCGCTAATACGGATAGTTTTGTGCGTTATCCATACGACAAAACAAACGTAACGATCACGGGTAAAAGGCAAAGATTAGCCAACTTACCTGCAGGAGGGTATAACAATCACTGGACTAGAAATCTGGTCGCCCATCCCGATGGTACCAAGATTTATATTTCGATCGGCTCGGCCAGTAATGCCGGCGAACATGGAATGGGAGAAGAAAAGCAGCGGGCTAATATCCTCGAAGTGGATTCTAGTGGAAAAAACCTACGCATCTACGCGAGTGGCCTACGTAACCCTGTAGGAATGGACTGGGAAAAGCAAACCGGAAAACTCTGGACCGCTGTAAATGAGAGAGACGAACTCGGAGATGAACTGGTGCCCGATTATATCACGAGTGTTTCGGAAAACAGCTTTTACGGCTGGCCTTATACCTATTGGGGCCACCATATTGATCCGCGTTGGATAGACAAAGCTCCCGATTCCCTAGTTAAAAAATCTATCACTCCAGATTTCGCAATCGGTGCTCATACGGCTTCGTTGGGATTGGCGTTCAACAAAGATTCGAGTTTCAAAAACGGTGCATATATTGGTCAACATGGATCGTGGAATAGATCCTCTTTCGCTGGATATAAGGTCTTGTTTGTGCCGTTCGAAAATGGAGCACCAAGTGGAGAACCCGAAGATTTCTTAACTGGTTTTATTGCAGATGAAGAAAGTAACACCATCCGTGGGAGACCGGTAGCTGTAGTATTTACAACGAATTACATGCTGGTGGCTGATGATGCGGCAAATATTATCTGGGCTGTTATTCCAGATTCAAAGTAGCCTAGTCTGCAGATAGCGTGTTCTAATGGAAATAGAAATAATACATTAAAATAAGCGATTATGAACATAAAGAAACCCGACATCGCTCAAATAAAAATCGATAAAACGTCGCAAAAAAAGACAGATAAGAACACGAAAGTAAAACACGATACCGGTAAAAGGCCTGAGAAGGACACTAATCCTCTACCACCTAATCCAAATAAAGTGGATAATCATGATGATGATTAAGCGATCAGTCCGTTTAATATCGCAAATTTTATCAAAGCAGCTGTATTTTTAGAACCGGTCTTTTGTAAAAGATTTTGACGGTGCCCCTCTACTGTGCGTTTACTTAAAAATAGTTGTTCCGAAATTTCACTATTGGTAAAACCCTCACTTAGCTTTTCTAAAATTTCTATCTCTCTCACGGTAAGATCCATTTGCGGCTTTTCCCGCATATCGATATAATTCAAGGGATTTTGGATTGCCTTGGCTACGAAACGCATTGAAATCTCTTCACACAGGAAGCGTCCACCACTTGCAACGTGTCTTAAACAGAATAGCAATTCATCGGAACTAACATTCTTCACCAAAAATCCCGCGGCGCCGGCTTTAAAAGATTGCGCAATATATTGTTCGTGATCTGTAGTCGATAAAATCACAATAGGTGTAGCAGAAGGAAGACCATTAATGATCTTAGTCAGTTCAAGACCGTCTAAAGAATCGAGATTGATATCGCATAGTAAAACATCCGGGCGAATATCACGTTCCAGGTGCGCTAATACTTCCTGTCCGGTTGTCGCAGTTGCAACAACTTCAAAATCTGGTTGATTTTCCAATAACAGACGAATACCATCCCGCACTAACGCATGATCGTCTGCCAACATTATTTTAATCATTGTCTCCAAATTTTTAAATTCAATCTATTTTATACGAGCAGCTTGTCGACTATCGATTTTATTTTTTACTTAAAGAATCTTTTGCTAAAGAATCTTGTTTCAATGTATCCGAAGTACCGTATAATAGTTCGTCCGAATTATTGAGATTATAGCGCGTCTTATCCATTTCTGTGACTGGACCTGGATCCTGCTGTTCCTGATTGTTTCCGCAAGAAAGGGCACTTATTCCTAGAATAATCCCCATTAAACTATATATAACATTCTTGTTGCGCATAATTTTGTTTTTAGAGTGTTTGTGCTACTGATAGTCTTTCATCTATAAAAGTATTAATTAAGCCCATTCCACTCGGTTCAATTACTATCAAAAATCCGCATGGCAGTGCGTGTTACCACTAGTCATGAAGATCTTGTTTTATAACATTTTATAAATAAAACTGTTATAAAAAAAGTAATATCACGTATAAAAACCTCATTTCCAGTATTAATACCTAAATGTAGGTTGCAATTTAAAAATTGGAATTGCCGGGGTGAAACTATAATTGTACTGTGTAAAACGTCGAGGAAAATCATTCACACGTATTTGAAAACATAATTGTAGAGGAAAATACGCTATTATGCTAGCATAATAATATCAGGATTGTATATATTTGTATTGAACCAGAATAGCATAACTATGACAAGTCAGTTAATATTTGCAATTGTATTGGTTGGAGCTCTTTTCCTATTTTATAAGAATGCGCGTAAAATTTATAGGAATATCCAACTCGGAAAATCTGTAAACCGTTTTGATAACGCATCAGAGCGCACAAAATTGATGTTACTCGTTGCTTTTGGACAAAAAAAGATGTTCAAAAGACCTATTCCGGCGCTACTGCATTTGTGTGTATACGTCGGTTTTTGCATTATCAACATTGAGATGTTAGAAATTTTTATAGACGGATTGTTCGGTACGCATCGCGTATTTTCGTTTATGGGTGGATTTTATGATGTTCTGATTTATAGTTTCGAAATTCTAGCCGCTTTGGTGCTTACGTCCTGCATTATATTTTTAATACGTAGAAATATATTAAAAGTAAAGAGATTGAATCAAGCGGAACTAATGAACTGGCCAAAAACAGATGCTGACTTAATATTAGTTACGGAGATTGCACTTATGACCGCTTTTCTGTTAATGAATGCAGCAGATTTCAAGCTACAGACACTTCAAGCAGCACATTATACGATAGCCGGTTCTTTCCCCATAAGTTCCTCGTTAGCTAATTTTCTTCCAAATAACAGCGATTCCTTGATCTTTATAGAACGTTTCAGTTGGTGGTTTCACATACTGGGCGTATTAGCATTTTTAAATTACCTTCCGATATCAAAACACTTGCATATTATTCTTGCATTTCCAAACACCTATTTTTCAAACTTAAAACCCAAAGGAAAATTTGAAAATATGTCGGCGGTAACGGAAGAAGTGAAAGCAATGTTGGATCCATCACTTCCCTCACCATCCGCAGAGATTTCCCGATTCGGTGTAAAAGATGTACAGGATTTGACTTGGAAAAACCTCTTGGATGCATACACCTGTACCGAATGCGGCCGTTGTACTGCAGCTTGTCCAGCGAACATTACCGGAAAACTCTTGTCACCTCGTAAAATCATGATGGATACGCGGGATCGCCTCGAAGAGGTGGGAAACAATATAGACCGAAATAAATCATTTGTTGATGATGAAAAGTCGTTGTTAGATGATTACATCAGCAGAGCAGAAATATGGGCTTGTACAAGTTGCAACGCTTGTGTAGAACAATGCCCGGTTAATATCGATCCGTTACAGATTATTATGGGGTTGCGCCAATATGTGGTAATGGAAGAGTCACAGGCACCAACAAGTGTTAATGCCATGTTGAGCAATATGGAGAACAACGGTGCACCCTGGAAATATGCACAGGCAGATCGTGCCAATTGGACAAATCAATAAACGAAAAGAACACATGGAAAATCAATTTCATATACCTACAGTCGCTGAATTATTAGCTTTGGGGGAAAGCCCGGACTTATTATTTTGGGTAGGCTGCGCCGGGTCTTTTGATGAAAGGGCGCAACGTATCACCCGTGATATCTGCAAAATACTACAGCATGTCGGTATCAAATATGCGATATTAGGTACGGAAGAGTCCTGTACAGGCGACCCTGCCAAACGCGCTGGTAATGAATTCCTGTTTCAAATGCAGGCGATGATGAATATCCAAGTTTTGGATGGATACGAAATCAAAAAAATCGTAACGGCATGTCCGCATTGTTTTAATACCCTAAAAAATGAATATCCGAGCTTAGGTGGACAGTATGAGGTTATTCACCATACGGAACTCATCCAATCCTTAATCGATGCCGGTAAATTAAAGCCGACTGATGGCCACGAGTTTAAAGGTAAGCGTATCACTTTTCACGACCCCTGCTACCTGGGGCGCGGCAATAACGTCTATGAAGCTCCGCGTAAAGCCCTAGAAATTCTGGATGCCGACTTAGTTGAACTGAAAAGATGTCGCAGTAACGGACTTTGTTGCGGAGCAGGTGGTGCACAAATGTTTAAAGAACCCGAAAAAGGCGACAAAGACGTTAACATCGAACGCATCGAAGATGTGATTGAATCTGCCGCTACTGTGGTTGCGGCGGCCTGCCCCTTCTGTATGACCATGCTTCGTGATGGTGTCAAAGCCAAAGAGAAAGAACAGGAAATCCAAGTTCTTGATATTGCAGAAATTACTGTAAGAGCAAATAAACTTTAGAAGTTTCGGTCAATAAATCACCATATAAGTAAAAAGGCTCGATCTTCGGATCGAGCCTTTTATTGTTAAAAGGACGTTACCTCTCAACACGGGTAAAAAACTAGCCGACATAGGTACCCCTGCTGGTTAAAATACGGTTGTAAAACAAGAGATTGTCGGGATGAATCACTTCTGCGTATCAGTTGGTCCAACTCGCTCTTGCTTAAAATCATTTATACAGAAGGACGGTTTCATGGCTTTTCAAAAACGTACTTTTTAATTGCACCTCAATCCTTTATTTTTCTTGCCCTATGGAAAGAATAAAAAAACAAAATTGAATTATAATTGTAAAGAGAAAGTGATATCCACAATTAAAAATTATAAATATGCACCAGTTTATGAATATTATAGCGATTGCCGGCAACCAGTCATTGATTATATCAGGAAAGCGGATGCTAAAGACCTCCGGAATCATATTAACGATTACCCAACAGGTGTCGTAGATGGTTATCAGGGTCTAATGTTTATTGCCGCACATTGTGCTCGGCACACTAAACAGATCGAAGAAATTAAAGCGGACACTAATTTTCCAAAACAATAAGAATATGAAGAAAATGAATTATCAGATCACAATCGACTCACCTGTCGATCATGTGTTTAACACGATGCTCGGTAAAGAAACGTACAAACAGTGGACAGCCGCTTTCAATCCAACTTCTGATTTTGAAGGTAGTTGGGAAAAAGGAGCTAAGATTTATTTTACAGGCACCAACAAAGATGGAGAAAAGGAAGGTATGGTTGCGGAGATCGCTGATCATATTCCAAATAAATACATATCCATTCGTCATTATGGTGTGTTAGATAAGGGAAAAGAAATTACAGAGGGGCCTGCAGTCGAAGGCTGGGCTGGCTCCTTCGAAAATTATTCCTTTATGGATATTGATGGGAAAACACTATTGAAGGTCGACGTGGACACCAATGAAGAGTATCTAGATTACTTTGATGAAGCCTGGCCAAAAGCTTTACAAATTCTTAAAGAGATCAGTGAAAAATAATAGTTGACAATGTCAATTTCTTGACAAACAAAAGGCCTTGTCGGCAAAATAGAGAAAGGCCAAATCTTATCCAAAGATTTGGCCTTTTAACGTGCCCAGGAGCAGATTCGAACTGCCACGCCCATTCAGGCGCCACCCCCTCAAGATGGTGCGTCTACCAATTTCGCCACCTGGGCTTGTCTCACGCAAAAATATACTTTTTTTGGAAACTTACAACTGTTTTCCTACTATTTATTGTTGTTTTTATCAATCAATGTCTGGATAATTCCGTCTGCTAATCCAACCCGGGGCGCAACGATATTTTTAAGATGTCCTACCTTCATAATTGTCAAGAAAATTTCGGAGGCTGGAATAATGACGTCGGCACGATCGGGCTTTAAACCTAACTCATGGATACGGTCTTTCATGGAAAAAGAAATCAAATAGTCGTATAATGCTTTAAGCTTGGCGTAAGAAATAGGCTTGTCGGCATTTTCATTTGCCAATCGGGATAGCTTATTAATATTACCTCCGGTACCTATTCCGTAGATATTTTTATATCCTTTCGTTATTTCTCTTACCCATCTACGCATTTCATCCCATGTCTCGGGCTTATCCTGATTGTCCAAGATACGAATGGTACCCAAATTAAATGAACAAGAGTCTACGAGTTTGGCGTTGGCAAAAAAAGAAATCTCTGTACTCCCGCCGCCGACATCAATATACAGATACACTTTGTTCTTATCCATTTTATCACTTAAATGTGAATTATAGATAATCTGCGCTTCTACACCGCCATCTATAATCTGGATATCCACGCCGATGTCCTTACAGGCTGCCACGACTTCCTGTCCATTATCTGCATCTCGCATCGCCGAAGTGGCGCAGGCCATGTAGTCTGTAACTTTATATACATCCATCAAATGGCGAAACGCTGACATCGTTTTCACCATATCCTGAAATTTCGGTTCAGAAATATGCTTTTCTATAAATGCATCGTCACCCAAACGAAGTGGAACGCGTAAAAGGGTATTTTTGGAATAGGTAATTTCGTCTTTTTTTTCTAGAATATCTGCAATGAGTAACCTGACTGCATTTGAACCAATATCTATCGCTGCGTATCTCACAAAAATGTTTTATAATAAATTAATATGTAACGAAATAAAGCTACTGATAATTCAATCAATAACAGTACTTTGTGTGTTAAAATAACATTAAGTTAATAAGAAATTTACTTCTTTTTAGCGGGAGCTAGAATTTCCAGCTGACAAAGAATTTGTTCGGCAGTGACGAAATACGGTTCCCGCAAACGAATGGTTTGGTAAACAGCGTCAAATAATTGCATATAATCACCCTTCTCGGGAGAAACGTCGATTTCTTCGGTTACATCGTCCAAAATAACGGTTAATAGACCGTCCTGACCTTCGTGTTCTAAGCCATAAGAGGGATCCAAAGGACTCATTCCAAACTGAAGTTGAGCCTCCTGCACATCGGTACGATCTTTAATAAACGTACCGTTCGCTCCATGTAAGACAAAACTTTTTTGAGGATTAGCGACCAATAGGCTGGTTGTGATAAACACATTCAAACCATCTTGATAATTTAAAATCAACGAAGCATAGTCGTCTACCTTGGTGTTGGGTCTATTTTGAGAGAGGATCTTGGTCGCGGATTTTGGGTTACCAAATAACGATATAACTTGATCCAGTAAGTGAGATCCAAGATCGTAAAGGACGCCGCTAGCAGGACGAGGGGTTTCTTTAAAAATTTTAGGACCAATTTCCGGTTTGAATCGATCAAAGCGCAAATGCAGTTCGATAGGTTTACCTACTAAATTTTTATCCAGAATATATTTTAAAGATTTAAAATCAGAATCAAAGCGCCTGTTGTGAAATGGAAGTACACAACGATCGGTTTGCTTGCCTATTTCAAAGAGTTCCTTTGCTTCAGCTACAGTGGGAGAAAACGGCTTTTCGATCAATACATGTTTTCCCGAGAGAAGCGCCCTCTTTGCAAAATCAAAATGCGTATCATTTGGTGTATTAACAATAACTAACTCGATTTCACTATCACTCAGTAATTCGTCAATACTATCATAACTGATGACATAGGGATAATCCAGTTGTGCATTCTTTTTCGAACGCTCAACGACGGCCTTAAACTTAAAATAGTTACTGTTTTCTATAAACGGCGCATGGAATACCCTTCCGGACATTCCATACGACAATATACCTGTTATGATCGGTTGTATCACCATATCCTATTTGCTTTTAATGATGCGCGTGGGCATCTTCTTTGCCTCCGGCTTGCGCATATAAATCCGAAATAGCCGCTACGTGTTTTTTAGCAAATTTTTGTAGATCTTTATTTGTATTACGTGTTAATCGCTCGAATTGTGTTTTCAGCGTTGCCAATTCGTGTTGTGTATGCGTTACGTAATTGCTAACCGGTTCATGTGCATGTTGTGCCTCTTGCTCAACAGTAACTGTAGCAGAATGAACCGTAGTATCTGATGTAGATTGAGTAGCTGCTGCTGTATGAGCGGCTACACCTTCATCCGAAGAATGTGTCGCTGCAACACCTTTAATGGGATAGTCTACATGGAAAGCCGTTGCGATACTATCCAATTCAGGATCTAATTGTGCATAGAAGTCTTTCAGCTTGGCTCCTAGTTCTTTTGCTTTCGCATCTCCACCATTCTGTATCTGATCTGCATGTACTAATCCTGTCGCAACATGCTCACCTACGATTTGAAAAAACGCGTAGGCATCTCCATCCACCAACGAAGTATGTGTATATTTTAGCTGTCTTTCCTCGGCTGTCTTTTGAGCACATGAGTTTAACAATGCACTTGCACAAACTGCTGCGACAAATAATGTATTGAATTTCATCTGTATAATTTTGTAAGTTCCTTATATATTCTATCTCTCGTGCAACAAAAATATAAAATATCTAATATAATTCTCAAATTAAATGATGTTAAATTATGCTAGGTTTCGTCCTGCATTTACCACACCAAAAATTGTTCTTCCGATGAGTTTTTTATACACATCCTGCTTCTCCTCGCTTATTTTTTTATTCTTTTCCAGCGTACGTATGGCATAATGTTGAATAATTAGCAACGGCAAAACGATTTTCTCTCTTTCCAAAATGGAGGCTCTTTCTACGGGATAATTTTGCATCAAAATTTCAGAATTGCTCAACTTCAAAAGGTATTTCTTTGTATTTTGATATTCATCATGTAGCAAGCTCCAAAACGCCCCAAATGTAGGATCATCTTTCATATATGAAGTGATATGAAAATTTGATTTCGTCATCGACATCATACAATTATCGATAAGCGTGTTGAAGAAACCGGAACTTTCGTACAGGTTCTTAACATAAGACCACAAATTATTTTCTTCGGCCCACTGCAAGGCTGTTCCAACGCCGAAGAAGCCGGGGATATTCTGTTTAAGTTGGCTCCATGAAGTCACGAATGAAATAGCACGTAAATCTTCCAAGCGTAACTCTCGATCGGAATTTCGTTTTACTGGCCTACTACTGATATTAATCGAAGCTAACGATTTTAACGGACTTAGTGTTTCAAGGTAAGATAAAAACTGTGGATGGTGCCTCAAGGCTAAAAATTTCCGGTGGCTTTCTGCTGCCATACCATCAATGACTTCCTTTTGTTTCGACGTAAGCGTATCGGATGTGTTCTGTCTTAACTCGGAAACCAAGCCAGCATGTAATAATTGTTCTATATTAGATTGAGCCGTGTCCAATGATCCATATTGGCTACTAATCGTTTGTCCTTGAATAGTCAATTGAATGTGTTTGTTTTCGATTTCGGATCCCATGGAGGCGTAAAAACGCTGAGTCTTACCCCCACCCCTTGCTGGTGGGCCTCCCCTGCCATCAAAGAATACCAAATCTATACCGTACTCACGGGCAATGGCAGTGAGCTCTATCTTTGCCTTGTAAATCGACCAGTTCGCCATCAAATATCCCCCATCTTTCGTACTATCTGAAAAACCAAGCATAATGGTCTGCTTATTATCTCGTAATTTCAGGTGCTTAGCATATTCTTCATTTGTATACAAGGACTTCATCACATCTGCCGCGCGGGAAAGGTCGTCTACTGTTTCAAACAAAGGAACAAAATCAATGCAAAGCTCTTCCCTCTTCCATCCTTCCCATAAAAATAACTGCATTAACCCTAAGATATCTGATGCCTGTTGGCAATTGGAGATGATAAATCGCTGTGCAGCACGTTCGCTACCAGACTTTTGTATGCCTTTCAACAAACGAATTACATCCACTGTATCCTGGATTAAGCTATCCGCATCATCTGCACAATCTAACATTAACTCATTGAATTTAAATGCCTTCTGCAACTTTTCTTCCGAACTGGTTAAATCCGAAACCTTCAACTTTGTATCGTCGTTTTTCTCAACCAAATAATTTATCGTACTGCGTAAAATACTACTATCCTGCCGAATGTCTAATGTGGTAAAGTAGCATCCAAATGTATTCACTTTACGAATCAAATCTTCCACCAACCCGACAAACAAGCCGTCATGTCGTGCATTCAGAACGTCTTTTATCGCGTTTAGGTTTTCTAGAATCTTAGCTGTATCATCTTCTGGATTTTCTATCGGGTTAAAACTATTCTCGTAAAATAGGTCCTGAAGATTATCTAAATATCCCTCTATACCACGAAAGGTGATCCGCCTCTTAACCTGACGAAAATCGCGGTAATAGCACCTGAAAAGGATAGTGCGCAATAGCGCGGCAACCGTTTTTGTGCTTTCTGCAGTAACATTTGGATTACCATCCCGATCCCCTCCTGGCCAAAATCCCAGTTCGATCAATTGCTTAACTTCTTCAGCAGGCAACTCTAGTGCATCGTCAATTTTCGCCTGTATACCCGACGCTACTTTATAAAAAACATTTTCCAGATACCAAGCTAAACTGATAGCCTCGTCTACCGGTGTTGGTTGTTGCTTGTTTATGAATGGGGTTTTACCCAATTGCTGAAGCAGTAAATGAATATTGGAAATATCATTTAGCTTTATTGCCTCAATCAGATCATTTATAATTCCCAAGACAGGGCCTGGGTAAAACTGCGTAGGATGTGCAGTAAGTACTAATCGTACTGAAAAATCTTTCAGTTTCTCTACCACTTGCTCTTTTAATTTGTCATCGTCCTGAGTGAGCTTAAATAGGGAATTCAAGCCTCCGGCTTCATCTCCCTTGCCGATAACTTGATACGCTGAATCTTCGACGGCATCAAAGAGCACTACCTGACGTTCTACATATTGTACAATTCGAAAAAGTAGATCAAGCCGATCTTCTTCTTGGACGTACTGCTCGTATTGACCGAAGAAACTGTCGATAATATCTTCAGGAGGCAGATGCTCTTCGACTCCTTTTTCACAATGTGTCGTAAAAAACGGTAAAAGTGTTCCTGTATGTTTTACACGTTGAAATGGAAGTGTCAAGAACAAACTCTTAAACAGATCAAATCGCGTAAGTACCTCATTTTCGAAAGTCGCTTTTTTTTGATGTAATTTCATTACTTGCTTTGATTATAAATAACTATAGGGCTTGGGCATATTCTAATCTACCGCACGATGGCAGCCGTTCAAATATATGTAATTTATATTAAAATCATTAATTTTTTACAAAAATTACAATTTAAATTTATTTTTTTTAAAAAAGTATAAATAAACAAATTCTATTTTTGATTGTTTTAATAAATATACATTCTACAGAAACAAATTTAAACAAAAAAATAATGAGCGAGAAACTATATACAGCAGAAGTGACTGCGATCGGCGGAAGAGATGGCGCTGTCAAATCCTCCGATGGTGTTTTAAACTTTGAGGTAAGAAAACCAGAATCTATGGGCGGAAAAGGTGGTGCTACCAACCCCGAACAGTTATTTGCAGCTGCGTGGTCGTCATGCTTTCTCGGCGCCATGGGTGCTGTTAGCGAAAAAGACAATACTGATTTGAAAGATACACAGTTGACGGTAAAAATCTCTTTCAACTCAGAAGGCAACAGCTCATTTCTTTCCGCAGAAATTGAAGCACATGTACCTTCGTTAGATAATGAACAAACGCAAGCTTTAATTGAAAAAGCGCACCGCGTATGTCCTTATTCAAAAGCAACTAGAGGAAATATTGAAACCTCTTTAAAAGCAGTTTGACCGGAAGGCTAACTGCCTGTTTCCTTTTTCACATATCGCCTTTTGTATCTCTTGCGGAAGGTGCCTGCTTTTCACTAGCCCGTTGCCCGTAATAAGGTTCTGATGTGTTTTTATCATTGCGAGGAGGAGAAATGACGACGTGGCAATCTATGTTTTAAGACTGCCACGTCGTACCTCCTCGCAGTGACGTAATTTGTATCTACCCTGAAGGTTTTGTGCTATCTTTGCATAACGAGATGAGATGAACCATTCGTGTTGAAATTTATTTTCTTACGTAGTAGAATAAATCCTGAACATGTAAGTTTATCCGACTGTGGGTTAAAATGAGCGGATAAACCGTCCATGTTTAAAATTATTACTGATGAAAAGGACAGAGGAATTTAGCAGTTTTTTTTATAGTCAATATTTTGCAGATGGCTTACGCATCACGCTTGGAAGTATTGTCCCGATAATGATCTGTGCCTTAATGGGTGAATTCCTTACGGGTACATTGATTTCCCTAGGCGCTCTGATAGTGGGGCTGTCGGATACACCCGGAGCTCCTACACACCGAAGAATGGGCATGCTTTATTGCACCATCTTATGTGTTCTTACCGTTGTTATCACGGCTTTACTTAATAGTTTCTTAATTGCAATGACACTTGCAATTGGCATCTTGTCGTTTCTCTTTTCTATGTTTGCCGTCTTTAATGCAAGAGCTGCTACAGTCGGTACGATGTGTATACTCGTCATGCTTATCAATGTAGACGATATATACTCCTTTAGGGAAGAGCTTACTTACCTCCTTTATTTTGTAATCGGTGCTTGTTGGTATATGATTATTAGCATGTCTCTTACACAAGTAAGGCCCTACAGGCTAGCACAGCAAGAGTTATCGGAAACAATATTACATGTTGCAGATTACATTCGCCTCAAGGCAAATTTTTACGACATCAAGCAAAATTTAGACAGCAACTACCTCAAACTAATTGACAAACAGGTTATCGTAAATATACATCAAGAAAATGTACGAGACATTTTGTTCCAAAGTAAACGCTCAATAAAAGATACGACCAAAGAAGGAAGATATCTGACATTGATCTTTACAGATATTGTCGATTTATTTGAACAGAGTATGACGACCCATTATGATTATGAAACTATTCGTAACAATTATGGAAAAACCGAAATATTAGATCAGATTAGAAACTTACTGTATAAAGTAACGCATGAGTTAGATAATTTAGCGTATAAAATCAATGCAAACAAAACGCCTAAATCTGTTTATGACTTTGAAAAGGAAATCGAAAAGATCAGACACGCTATAGAGAAAGTAGACGAAAAGGAAAAAATTAATTCTATTCCACTCAAAAAAATATTGATTAATATCCGTCAAATAGCACAACACGTACGTGAGATTCACCGTTATAGCCAATTCAAAGGGATTGAAATTCAAAACGAAGACGCAATAGATACGAAAAAATTCGTAAAAACAGATTTAATTAATTGGCAGAATTTCAAAGACAACATCAGTATCGAATCCAGCATTTTTAGACATGCCCTTCGAATGGGCATCGTGCTGTCCGCTACTTATTTGATTTTAAATCTGTTTCAGTATTCAAATTTTGGCACTTACTGGATTTTATTAACAATTCTCGTGATACTCAAACCCGGTTTCGGTCTAACAAAAGAACGAAATCTGCAACGCTTGGGGGGAACTGTTATAGGCGGTATCATTGGCGCGATTATTTTAATTACAATAGATGATATATCTATACGATTTGTCCTGCTCATCTTTTTCTTTCTCATAGCCTATAGTTTATTCCGGATAAACTACATCATGGCAGTTATTTTTATGACACCGTATGTACTCATTATGTCGAGTTTTACCGGCATGAATACTTTTGAAATCGCACAAGAAAGAATTTTAGATACATTTTTGGGTGGAACCATCGCTTTTCTATCAAGTTATATCGTATTTCCAAACTGGGAAAGTTTTCAAATTAAATCAAACATAAAAAATCTCTTAGTTGCAAATTATCAGTATTTAGCGCAGGCCTTGAAGCTGCTATCCGGAAAACCTTTGCCCGCCACAGAATATAAATTAGCCCGCAAAGAGGTTTACATCGCATCAGCAAATATGGGATCTACCTTTCAACGTCTTCTAACGGAACCTAAATGGAGGCAACACATCACGAAAGAAGTAAATAGATTCGTTATTTTGAATCATATATTCTCTTCTTATTCAGCTACATTATTGACTCAACTCAAAGAATCTAAAAACATCGATTTTAATAACGATCACCTAAAGTCTCTTCTTAAAGCCCTTCAAAATCTGGAGAAAACGATCCAGTCTCTTGAATCGGAAAGTGCACAAACTATCCCTCCCATCATCGACATGGACAAAATCGCCCATGCCCCTGTCGACAGCGACGAAGCAAAATTAATTACAGATCAATTACAATTTTTGACGAAAATTTCAGCAGATTTACAAAAGATAACAACCGAAATCATCTTTAAAGATGTACAAGCGGCAGAAGAATCAAGTACGAATGAAAAAAAGATTTGACGTCATTATTATTGGAGGAGGACCTATTGGATTAGCAAATGCAATAGAGGCGAAAAAAGCAGGATTATCCTATGTAGTCTTAGAAAAGGGTTGCCTCGTAAACTCGCTCTACAATTATCCTGTAAACATGACCTTCTTTTCCACGTCGGAAAAACTGGAGATAGGTAATATACCGTTTGTAACGACAAGTCCCAAACCAAAACGAGCTGAAGCGTTGGAATATTACCGTCGAATTTACACCACATTTGATCTGAATGTTCACTTATTTGAAGAGGTACTGTCTGCCGATAAGGGAAATATTGGATTTTTCGATGTAAAAACGACTAAAGCATCGTACGAAGCTGCACACGTTATCGTTGCTACGGGGTTTTATGATGTCCCGACTTTGCTCAATATCCCTGGAGAAAACCTTCCAAAAGTAAGACATTACTACAATGACCCCCATTTTTATGCCGGGCAACATGTTGTTGTGATTGGCGCTAGCAATTCTTCTATCGATGCGGCATTGGAGACCTATCGTAAAGGGGCACAGGTTACGCTAGTAATTCGGGCTGCTGAAATTAGTCCTCGGGTAAAGTATTGGGTGAGACCAGATATCGAAAATCGAATAGCAGGTGGAGAAATTAATGTTTTTTACAACAGTCAGTTAACTGCTATCACGGAAACGGAGGTTGAGATTAAAACGCCAATGGATAAGATCCGCATCCAAAATGACTTTGTACTCGCGTTGACCGGATACCGGCCCAATTTTGCTTTGTTAAAAAAACTAGGCATTACAATTCCCAATGAATCGCCCTGCATTCCAAATCATGATCCCAATACCATGGAAACAAATATCAAAAACATGTATTTAGCAGGGGTGGTATGTGGAGGGTTTAATACCCACTTGTGGTTTATTGAAAACTCAAGAATACACGCCAAAATAATTATTGCTGCTATAACGGAAAAATTAGGCGCCTAATCCCTTTATAAATATTTTAGCCATTTTTTTCTGCATTTCAAGGATTGCATCGAACTCTTCTTTTGTTGGAAAAAAAGAGTGCTTGATATCTTTGATCACGATCAAACGCATCCCCATCAAGGAGAATAGAAATAGACGAGCCGTCTCTTCGTAGTTGTCTATAACGAGTTCACCGCTTTTCGCTCCATTTTTTAGAATTGATATGATCTGCTCATGTTGTTTTTCAAAGGAGCAAATGATTACTTTTCCAAGATCTTCCGGCACATCTTTACCCGTGTTAAACGTATATTCAAAAAGATTATAATATTTTTTAATATACTCCATTCTCTTTTCCAATATAACCATTATGGCCCGTTCGGTATTCGTTATAGGTCTTAATACCTCCAAAATATCTTCTTCCTGTTCTGTAATCACGTAATCCAGGACAGCACAGTATAAACTATTTTTATCTGGAAAGTAATAATATAATAAGGCCTTTGAAAAAGAAAGATCTTTTGCAATCTCCGCCATGGTCGTTTTCGACATTCCATAATGGGCAAAACGCCTTTTCGCAGATTCTAATATTTTAACACGTTTCTCGTCAGCACTTTTAGGCATAATCAGTAAAATAAGTTTGTTCAAAAATTGCTCTTTATCTTATCTTTACAAATAAATTAATTAAAGTTATCATTTTATATTGAATATTTAAAAGAATTGGTCAAATAATACAAACCGTGAATATAGAACAAAACATTTCCTTAAAGTCATTTAACACCTTTGGTGTACAAGCTGTAGCAAAAAAATTCATTGATATAAAAGAAGAAAAAGAGCTTTACGCTTTATATGATAACGGCGTTTTTAACGAAGATTTTTTTGTTTTAGGAGGTGGAAGTAATATCTTATTCACGCAAGATTATGACGGCACAATTGTAAAAATATCCAACAAAGGTATCCAGCATTTTATTGAAGGTAATGATGTATATGTAACAGCACATGGCGGTGAGATCTGGAATGATTTAGTATGGCACTGCGTTAACCAAGGTTTTCCGGGTTTAGAAAACATGGCACTTATTCCGGGTACGGTAGGCGCATCTCCTATTCAAAATATCGGCGCATATGGGGCTGAGCTAATGAATTTTTTTTCCTCTTGCAAAGCTTTTGATACGCTAACAGGAAAATTCACTACGTTTACAAACGAGCAATGCCAATTCACCTACAGAGACAGTATATTTAAAGGAAAATACAAAGGAAGGTTTATAATCACCGCGGTAACCTATCGACTATTTTTGTATAGCAAACGCAATACAAGCTATGGTGCCATTGAGGAAGAATTGGCGAAAAGAAACATTACCGCGCCAACTATTAAAGATGTTGCAGAGGTTGTGTCACACATCCGTGTGGAAAAGCTTCCCGATCCGAGTACAGTAGGAAATGCCGGAAGCTTTTTTAAAAATCCGATTGTAACGCCGGAAAAATTACATGATCTAAAAAGTTTTTTTCCAAATGTTGTCTTCTATCCAACGGAAGACGGTAAAGCTAAAATTGCCGCAGGATGGTTGATCGAGCAGTGCGGATGGAAGGGTAAACAAATTGGCAACGTTGCCGTGTGGAAAAATCAGGCGCTGGTGTTAACTAATATTAATGACGCCACGGGAGTAGAAATCTATGAAGTATCGACCAGAATCATAGACAATGTCCTAAAAAAATTCGGCATTAGACTGGAAAGAGAAGTAAATGTTTTATAAAAAGTTTTCCACATTTCTTGATATTTTTAGATGTTCTAAACATCGAAATCTATCTTTAACATAAATCTAGCACGATTTTCAATAAACTTCCCTCTTCATTAACAAAAAGTTAATATCAATTAACTGCTAAATCTTTATCTCTAGCATAACTTTTGTAAATATTCATACTGAACCGTAGTTATTTATAAACTGATATCATCAGCATCTCTTTATGGAGGATTTATAAATACACAGACCCGTTTGTAAGTAACTACATATTGTTGAACGAGTTAAATCCAATCTAGTATGAACAGAATAGAATTCAACAGCTTAGTAATCCAGCATTCAGATTCGTTAAAATTGTATGCTAAAAACTTCACAAAAGATCATGATGACGCGAATGATCTTGTACAAGACACCTTGTTAAAAGCTGTAACGTATTTCAACAATTTTAGAGAAGGAACGAATCTAAAAGGATGGTTGTACACGATAATGAAGAATACGTTTATCAACAATTATCGTCGCATCGTAAAAACAAATTCATTTATTACAAAAGAAGAAGAAATATCGCCAGCCAACCTCGTGGTATCAGCTACTAAAAACAAAGGCGAAGATAAATTTGTAATGGAGGATATAAATACGGCGTTAACTAATCTTTCGGATGAATATTACATCCCATTTACCATGTATTTTGAAGGGTTCAAATACCACGAAATTTCCGAACACCTAAACATTCCGATAGGAACGGTAAAAACGAGAATACATGTAGCTCGGAAAGCAATGAAAAAAACACTTTCAGCATACAAATACTATGCTTAAGGTTGTATTTTTGCGGAATGGAATGCCGAAAGAAAAATACCGTCTTCACAAAATATACGCGATCGCAGCTAGCGCTTCGAAATGGTCAAGATAAACCATTAATTTGGGTAGCTTACAATGGATACATCTATGATGTATCAGAAAGCAGACTCTGGAAAAAAGGGATGCACTACGAGCATTGGGCGGGCCAAGACCTTACCGAAGAACTCGCCGATGCGCCTCATTCGGCTGAGGTTTTTAGAAAATTTTCAATTATTGGAATTTTAATTTGAGCTAAGCGATTTACTCGCTTAGCTCAAATTTTGAAAGCGCTATAAATTGTTTGAGTCGAAAAGAGATATCTTCTTGCGTTAAATTCTGTAACCGTTCGGTACCGAACTTTTCTACACAGAACGAAGCCAATGCCGAACCATAAATTACCGCATTTTTCATGTTGGTGAAATTTACAGATTTCACTTTAGCGAGATAACCAATAAATCCTCCAGCAAATGCATCTCCTGCTCCTGTTGGATCGAACACATCGGCTAAAGGTAATGCCGGTGCAGAAAAAATTTGCCCATCTCCAAACAATAAAGCGCCGTGTTCCCCCTTTTTGATAATTAAATACTTAGGACCCATTTCCTGAATAATTTTAGCAGCCTTTACCAACGAATATTCTTCCGCCAGTTGTCTTGCCTCAGCATCATTAATAGTAAGTACATCTACTTTTTTCAGTACAGACTTCAAATCGTTCAACGCCACATCCATCCAAAAATTCATCGTATCCAAAACGACCAATTTAGGTGTCTTTTCTAAACGGTTTAAGGTAGATTGTTGCACTTGTGGAGTAAGGTTGCCTAACAATAAAAACTCACAGTCCTGATAAGAAGCGGGCACCTTGGGGTCAAAATCTGCAAGCACATTCAGCTCCGTAATTAAGGTATCACGGCTATTCATATCATTATGATACTTACCAGACCAGAAGAAGGACTTTCCGCCCGGCACCACTTCCACACCTTCAACATCAATACCTTTATTCGTAAGGAGATCAATGTTACTCCCAAAATCCTCACCTATTACACTCACTAACTTCACCTTGTCATATAAATATGATGCCGATAATCCAGCGAACGTAGCTGCACCACCTACGATTTTATCGGTTTTACCGAATGGGGTTTCTATAGCATCAAATGCTACTGTTCCAACTATAACCAAACTCATGCGTAGTATATAATATATAGTAAATAAAAAAACCGGCATCTATGCCGGCTTTATTTTAGCTCCTGAAGCTGGGCTCGAACCAGCGACCCTCTGATTAACAGTCAGATGCTCTAACCAGCTGAGCTATTCAGGATCATATTAGAAGTAATTCCTTCTAAAGTGCTACAAAGATAAAACTTCGCCATTAAAATTCAAAGAAAAACATTTTAAAATTGTTTCCTAACTAATTAATAGCCGTTTCTTCATGCGTTTTCTCATAACTCTCGTTGTGTACACTAGCTACTGCACGACCTGAAGGGTCGTTAAGATTTTGAAATGATGCGTCCCATAGCAACGCTTCCGGTGTACTGCAAGCAACAGACTTAACCGAAGGCACTGTCGACGCAGCTGCCTCCGAAGGAAAATGTGATTCAAAAATTGACCTGTACAGGTATTCTTCCTTATTTTTTGGTGGATTGATTGGAAATCTTTCCGGCGCATTTGCAAATTCCGAATCGGTAACTTTATTTTCTGCTTGTTCTTTCAAGGTATCAATCCAACTGTATCCCACTCCGTCTGAAAACTGTTCTTTTTGACGCCAAGCAATACTTTCTGGCAAGTAATCTTCAAACGCTTTTCGAATCACCCATTTCTCCATTCTTCCATCTTTTATCATTTTATCCGAAGGGTTGATTGTCATGGCCACGTCCATAAACTCTTTGTCCAAGAATGGCACACGGCCTTCCACACCCCAAGCAGCTAAAGACTTATTAGCTCGTAAACAATCGTATAAATAAAGCTTTTTGAGTTTCCGAACTGTTTCTTCATGGAATTCTTGTGCGTTTGGTGCTTTATGAAAATACAGGTACCCGCCGAATAACTCATCGGATCCTTCTCCCGACAGAACCATTTTAATACCCATAGATTTGATCACCCTTGCCAACAGATACATCGGTGTAGATGCACGAATTGTTGTCACATCATAAGTTTCCAAATGATAGATTACGTCGCGTATTGCATCTAATCCTTCTTGGATGGTAAAATTAATTTCGTGGTGAATAGTACCAATATGATCCGCTGCCTTTTGCGCAGCAATTAGATCTGGAGCACCGCTTAACCCTACCGCAAAAGAGTGCAGCTGCGGGTACCAGGCTTCTTCCTCGTCTCCAGATTCAACCCTCTTGGATGCATACTTTTTAGTAATCGCCGCAATTACGGAAGAATCTAACCCGCCGGATAAAAGCACACCATAAGGCACATCTGACATTAATTGACGATGCACAGCATCTTCCAAAGCTTTCCGTAGCTTAGCAATATCCGTTTCATTTTCTTTTACACTATCGTATACCTCCCATTCTCTAGCATACCATCTTTGCGGCTCAGTACCCTCGAAACTATATATATAATGTCCCGGAGGGAATTGTTCTATTTTAGTACAAAATCCTTCCAATGATTTTAATTCGGAAGCAACAAAAAACTGTCCCTTTTCATCGTAGCCATAGTAAAGAGGGATAATTCCCATATGATCGCGAGCGATAAAGTAAGAATCATTGCGCGAATCATATAAAGCAAAACCAAATATACCATTCAAATCCTCCACGAAAGAAGGACCTTTTTCCAGGTATAGGGCAAGTATAACTTCTGAATCTGATTGTGTAGCAAAATTATAATTAGGCAAGGAATTCCTTAATTCCTGATGATTATAGATTTCTCCATTTACAGCCAATACAACTGTCCCATCAGGACTATATAATGGTTGACTTCCTGATTTAGGATCTACAATAGCCAACCGTTCATGGGCTAAAATAGCTTTTTTTGAACTGAAGATACCGGACCAATCCGGCCCGCGATGTCTAATTCTTTTAGACATTTCTAAGGCTTGGGGTCTGATCTTACCTTCTTCTTCTTTTAAATCGAATGCTCCTATAATTCCGCACATACATGTAACTTTTTATCGTTCATTATTTTAACAATACAAAGAAAACAATAAAAAAACGAAATTCATAACAATTTTTATTTTTCTTTAATAATTTAATAAAAAAACAGACATTTCATTATAAATAAGATTAACAAAATAATAAATTCCTACAAATTAAAATTGTTTATAAACGTACATAGTACATTTTATAATACGACAATCCACCCCAAACACAAGGCAAGAAAAATGGGTAAAAAAAAAGAGTAGCAAATCAGCTACTCCATATATACGTTATATCATATTCTTTAGAAGAATACCAGCTAGATCAGCTTTTCTTACTACCAAATCCTAAAATAGCGAAGACAACTTTAAAAGCTAAAAATGACGCTATTAGAATTGCTAAATTCGCAATCAGAGAAAATATAAAAGTTGATTGACCTAATGAAGGAATCACATCAGGAACGAATCTCACGAATACACCAAATAAACCAATAACGATAGCAATGGTTAATGCTACATAATAACTTGTTTGATTGGCGTTGTTATCCGTCTTTTTTGGTTGTCTCTCAATAGCTGTATTTTCCATATCAGTGCTTTGTCTTTATTAATAGCACAAACTTAGATAAATTCGTTTTTATATCCAATTATAATTGGATATAAAAACGAATTTATCTTTCTATAGTGAGCTCGTCTGTCCTCCGAGAAACGGGGTGGCTCGGTTCTCCGTTGCTATTTAAACCTCATTAATAGTGCAATCCAAAACGTAATCCATCAATAATATTATTCTAATCTAAAAATGCAGAAGTGCTATCGGTTTTTTTTTCTTTAATATTGTAATAAATTTCTAAAATGAAACACATACTATATTTTGTACTTGCAATCGTTCCTTTTCTTTCTGGTGCTCAAGAACAACGGATAGACAATTTTATTGTAAAAGAAAATTTAACACAAAATGGTAAAATAGCAGTTATAGCCGTTGATTCAGCAGAGGTTGCAGACGAACGTATCGACGGCACGTTTCTGTTTTCCATGAACGGGCTACAACAGACCCTACAATTTCATCAAGGTGTAGCCGTACCTTCTCAAAAAATAGATGGATCGACGTTTGTTTTTTTTAAGCATAAAAACCAAGACAATTCGACAGGTCGACTTTATTTTATCTATAAAAAAGATAATAGTTTAACACCTTACAAAATAAATGGCTTATTACTACTGATTATTCCCGCATTACTGTTATTAATAGCATACGTTTTCAAAAGAATGCTATTGACCCTAGTCATCCTTGGTTTAATTTACGGGTATTTATCTTTTAGCAAAGGCTTAGCATTCACGCAGATCATAGAAAGTGCATTGCAGATTATAAAAAATCTATTCTAAAACGGTAAGCCAACTCCAAAATTATATTGGATAAAATTATAACGGTCTGGGCGATTAGAGTTGTAATATCCTCGCTTAAAATCCTTGGCATCGAATACCTTCCGTATCACCCATTGATCGCTGCCTTCAAATTGCGGGTCTTTTACTTTTAGCCCGGCATCAAGTCGCATGATAAAATAATCCATATCAAAGCGTAAACCGAACCCTGTACCTATTGCGATCTGCGAAAAGAATTTATTTATTTCAAATTGGCCGTTCGGATTAAACCGATCTTCCCGAAGGCGCCAAATATTTCCCATATCTACGAATGTGGCACCGTTCATTTTGGCACCTAAAAAGTTACTGAGCAATCGAAAGCGGTATTCCAAATTTGTTTCTAATTTCACCTCTCCCAACTGATCTAGGTTTCGTAAACTCAGTCTAAGATTTTCGGGTATTCCTTCTCGGTTATAATTACCGGGGCCCAACGTACGTGCTTGCCACGCCCGGATCCCGTTCATTCCTCCAGCAAAAAAGCTCTTCTCAAAAATAAGCAATCTGGAGTTATTTCCATATGGCACGGCCAATCCCCCATTGAAACGTAATACAAATTGTCTATTTCCCTCAAAATGCTTGTACCACCGGTAATCGAGCTCCCCTTTAATATATTGCAGATAGGGAACTTTAAATAAAATACGTTGATTGTCTTCGTTCCGCTGAAAATTGAAAGCCTGACTGACTAAACCCAGTAGATTACCACTTAAATCGAGTGAACTTCTCAAATAGGAAAAATTTTCCAGCTTAAGCAGCTTAGGCGCATTCCAGGTGATAGCATATTGCGATCCTAATCCAAAATACTCCCGGTCGTTAGATTCGACATATAGATTATATCCCTCATTGATTAAATTCTGCTTAAAACTCTCATTGAATTTCCCCACGCGATATTCTAATACCACAGGGGTATAACTATGTTGTAAATTAGGCGATTGCCACCAAGAATAATTCAACGTGTTAATCAAATAACGATTAGAATATGTATTATCTTGATTGAACAACTGTAAACTAGATGAAAAAGTCGTCCGAGGCAAGCCGTATTTCCCAATCCCGCGTACTTGAAAAGGCAATAATAACCTAGGCACCACCAAGTTGACACCTACTTGAAAATCATTATTAAAAATTTTTTGGGAAAGATTGCCTTCCAAACGAGGATCGAATAACACACCATAACGTAGTTTTACCTCCAGTAATTCTGCACCTCCAAAAACGTTTCGATGCGAAAAAGTATTTCCGATATTAAAACCACTCATCCCAGAACTGAAAGTATATTCGCCCTCCACTTGATTGGCCATCAGCGAACGAGGTATCAATTCATATTTCACGTCCAACAAACTACTATCTACTTTTTCGAAGTTAATTTTCACGCTGCGAAAGCCATTCATTTCATATAAACGGTCATAGGACAAGTTTTCACTACTTAAACTATACGTTTGCCCCGTTCGAAGGTACATATAACGCGAAATCGGGCGCAACCTGAAACGACCGGTTTCGTCCATAAAATCCACATCTATAACGCTATCGCGATATGCATTTACATCCCTCTTCATTTCCTCCGAATTAGGTCGAATTAAAAGGGAAACGTTATTAATTTTATAGATACGGTGCTTATCGTTTTCCGGATTTAGCACTTGAATAGTTAGGTCCACCCGATCAGCCCTTACATTAGTATCTACACCTACGCGCATATACTGCCTTACATAATCGTAATAACCCTTATCTTTTGTAGCGATGTAAAGTCTTTCACGTTCTTCCAGTAGCTTAGCAGCGTCGTATTTTTCGCCGATTTTGATCTTGGTAGTCGGCAATACCTCATTTTTATATATAAGGTGCATCGAGGTATCTTGAAATTCATAATCTATTTTATCCAAAAGGTATGGATTCCCAAGATTGGCATTAAAATCAAGACGTGCTTTTTTTTTGTTTATATCTATTTGTGTATTTACCGAAGCATTGAAATACCCTTTCGTCTTAAGGAAACTTTGAATCTGATTAGTAGATAGTTCTACCAAAGAGGAATCTAAAATATGGGGAGCCTCGCCGACCTGTCTTATATTATCTGTTTTATACTTCCCTTTGTAGGTATTAAAAATATTATAAATTGTCAAATTCAACGCAGAGTTGGGTCTAATTTCGTTAGAAATATAAAGAGAGGATTGTTCTTTTAACTCTTGGGGAATACCGGTTAAATCTATATCGGTTACTAAAGCTTGATCATCCTCCAAATATTTTGCAGAACGGCAGGATGTAAAAATTAACAGTAAAAGCGCTATACTTGTAAAAATTAAAAAGCTTCTATTTTTAGTCATTAAATATGTTGTCAAAAGCGCAGATCAGTTTCATAACATCACTGCAACATAAAAAATTCCGAACACAATACAATTTATTTGTGGTCGAAGGTATCAAATCTGTCGTAGAATTTGTTCACTCTTCTTACAATGTACAAAAAATATTCACTACACAAGATATACGCGTAAAATTGGGTAAAATCTCTCAAAATATAAAATGTGAAGAAGTTACTGAAGCGGAGCTTGCTAAGATAAGTAGTCTTAAAAATCCGCAGGGGGCATTGGCGGTCGTAGAAATTCCGCTGACAACACAGCTGGATGTAAGTACACTAAAAGGCAAACACAGCATCATTTTGGACGACATTCAAGATCCGGGCAATCTAGGTACGATCATACGCACGGCTGAATGGTTTGGCATCGGTACTATTTTATGCTCGACAGGTACTGTAGATACTTACAACCCAAAAGTAGTTCAGGCAACGATGGGCTCGCTTTCCAGAATACAGATCTATTATATCGACATCGAAGCATTCATGTCACAATGTACTTTACCCACGTTCGGCGCCCTATTCGAAGGGGACAATATTTACGAAACTAATTTCGGGAAGGAAGGGGTAATTATTATGGGGAACGAAGGAAATGGAATTCGAAAAAATCTAATTGACAAAATACAACAGGCTGTAACTATTCCGAGAATCGGTCGTGCTGAATCATTAAATGTCGCAGTGGCTACGACTATATTTTGTTCCGAAATAGCGAGACAAAACATGTTAACAAAAAAGTAATAAAATGTCCGAAAAGCCGGAATCGATATATACTTTACAATTTGGATTGCTGTGCTTGAGTTCATTGTTATTCTCGGCAAGTTTTAACATGATCATTCCAGAACTTCCAAATTACCTCACCTCTTTAGGGGGAGCGGAACACAAAGGATTGATCATTGCACTCTTCACGCTTACGGCTGGCATATCGAGACCCTTTAGTGGTCGACTTACTGACAAATGGGGAAGAGTACCTGTGATGGCAATCGGATCAATTGTCTGTGTAATCTGTAGTCTACTCTATCCGCTTTTAAGTTCTGTTGCCGGATTTTTCCTTTTACGATTAATTCACGGTTTTTCTACAGGTTTTAAACCCACCGCAACGTCGGCCTATGTTGCGGACATCATTCCTGCTCACCGATGGGGCGAAGCTTTAGGTATGCACGGATTATGCTTTAGCCTAGGGGGCGCAATTGGACCAGCCGTGGGAAGTGCCGTAGCACAAGCATTTGATATACATACCATGTTTTACTGTTCGTCTGCATTCGCCTTACTTTCCATCGTTATTGTGATGAACATACGGGAAACATTAATTCCAAAACAGAAATTTTCGAGGACTATGCTTCGCATTTCGCGATCCGATATCATTGAACGACGGGCAATTCCTGCTGGAATCGTAACGTTACTATCCTACTCGGCTTACGGTGTAATCCTTACGCTGATTCCCGACTGGAGTGAACACTTAGGAATTGGAAACAAAGGATTATTTTTCACCGCATATACACTAACGTCTATAGGTGTCCGATTCGTTGCTGGCAAGATTGCAGATCGTCATGGAAGAATCAAGGTCATGCTAACTGGACTACTAATTATCTCGGTCTCTTTATTTTTAATGGGTTTAGGAGATAGTATTAACGGTCTCCTTCTTGGAGCTTCCCTATATGGAATAGGTACTGGTATCCTTTCGCCTGCACTAAACGCCTGGACGATTGACCTTTCATTACCGCAATATAGAGGAAAAGCGATGGCGACTATGTACATTGCTTTGGAAATGGGAATCGGCGGCGGAGCCTTGTTTGCAGGTTACATCTATCACGACGATATTTCCCGCGTACCTTATATTATGTATGGAAATGGAACAGTCATCTTATTTTCCGTAATTTATATTATATATTGGGATTTGATAAACAAAAAACAAACTTAACTGTTGTTTAACAAACTAAATCGTATGGAAAATAATTCATCAAAAAGGCCGTATTCACTAGGTTTGGCTTCAAGCTTATTAGCAACCCTGCTTATCATTGCATTTATGTATTTAACGCAAAGTGTGCTGGTACCATTATTGTTCTCTATTCTGATATCGATTACGCTATTCCCTTTAGCACGTTTTTTTGAAAGGCTGCGCTTGGGGAAAGCCTTATCCGCAATCCTATCCGTTATCGTCGCTATTGCCATCATCTCTACCATTGGCTGGTTTATTGTTCACCAAAGTATTATTATAGGTAAGGATGCCTCCGCAATTACAGAAAAAGTTCTTTCCGTATTCGAGCGGTTACAAGTGTGGATTCAACAAACATTTGGCATTGAACGCAACCAAATGATGGATAAACTTCAGGAACAGGGCAATAAAGCATTGGAAAATACCGGCAGTCTTCTATCAAGCACTTTCGGCTCCATAGGCAATACCTTAGCAGGCACGGTGTTAGTACCTCTTTTTAGCTTTTTCTTACTTTACTACCGTGATTTCTTCCGTGAATTTTTCTTCAAGACATTTAAATCTACTCCGCAACGTAAGGTGAACGAAGTATTAAATAAAATTTACGAAGTAGTACAGAGTTATTTACTGGGACTCGTGACGGTAATGGGAATAGTAGCCGTTTTAAACACAGCTGGATTGATGTTGATGGGAATTGAATATGCATGGTTTTTTGGATCTTTGGCCTCCCTGTTAATGCTGCTTCCGTATATTGGTATTGCTATTGGATCCATTCTTCCTGCGCTGTTCGCATTAGCCGTTAAAGATAGTGCCTGGTACGCAATAGGGGTAATTGTTTGGTTTCAGATTGTTCAATTTTTAGAGGGCAACATCATTACGCCAAATATAGTAGGCAGTAAGGTCAGCATCAATCCGCTAATGGCTATTATAGGTATTCTGCTAGGCGGTATGCTGTTCGGTTTGTCGGGTCTGATATTAGCATTACCGTTTTTCGCTACACTAAAAGTCATTTTTGACGCCATCCCAAGTATGCAAGCTATCGGATTTTTAATTGGCGAACCAGAAAAGGAACACTTGAAAACGAATTCCACACAGGAACTGTTGATGAAATGGGGAATAGTACGGAAACCCAGAAATAAAAAGAAAGTTCAACTGGACATCCATGTAGAAACCGAATCTACGCCTGCAAAAACGTCGTTAAATTATAAAGAAGTTAATGAATCAGAGCAAAATCCGTATGAGAACTTAAACCAAGAGTCAGGTAACGAAAAAGCTGATGAAAAATAAAAGAGCGATTACTCGGCCTTTTATTTTCACCAGCTTTTTATACTCTCGTTAGGTTTAAGGCAATTTTGCAAAATCAATATTTGGAGCGTTATTTTTATTGTTAAATGAAAAGGTACTACCAGGTGTTACGACTTCATTAAAAAAACCTCCATTTTTCAGAAAGTATCCGTTTGGGGTTACTCCTCCTACGGCATCTATTCTTTGTTTAGCATGATACGTATTGTCTACTGTAAATCGTGCTGACGTAATTTTATTCCACTCGCCATTGTACACCCACTGATTTTTGAATTCTACCTGACGTTCCAGATATCCTTGATTAGGACTGAAATTCTCTAAGAAGCTGTGAAAACTAGTCAAATAGGTATTCGTCTTCGGGCGCTTGAAACTTGCGACAATTTGCCACTGCTGGGTATCGGGATTAAAAAACCATGCTGAATAATCGGTGTGGCCATTTCCGTCAGGAGTTCCATTTAACAGAAAGCGGTAGGTTATACCGGCTTTCCAATTATAGCGCAAATAACTTTGGCCTCCCGATCCTTCATTGCCAAATTCTCCGGCATGAACATCTGTACCTTTTTTATTTAAGACAATTTTCTGATCATCAGGAATTGTTTTTGGATCATCTGTATGAAATGGACTCCATACCGAAAATAGTATCCTTCTTTCTCGTTCGGAATTCACCTGGATACCGAAATAACCCTGTCCGAAACCTATGGCCATAAAATATGACCCAATCTTGTCTTCCCCCTTTGGAATTGTAATTTCATTATAGTAATAGGTAGCATCTGATATGTCTGATACATTGTAATTCATATGACACGAAGGTCCTCTTCTCGCCCAGTAGTAATAATTTGGATCATCGGAATACAACACACCGTCTGCTAGGGCTTCACCCGAAATTAAGAGATGCGAAATCTCGCCGTAGCTATTGCCTGAAGTATTCAAACCTTGAACACTGACTTTCACGTAACCTGCTTCCGCTACGCGAAACTCGCCTACACTCATATCCTCGAAACGAGGTGAAACTAGTTCAATTTCTTCAGATTTTTCACCGACAGAAACACGAATCTTAGATTGTTGACCTTCGGCTGTTTTGGCGCGAAGTTTTAAAGAAAAATTCCCTCCTTTCGAAGTTCTAAAGTAAATACTGGTAACGGTAGAAGATTCCGACCAATTAGTCAAACCGGCACTAGAAATAGTTTCTTTTGCATGAGTGGCTTTATGGGTAAAGAACGCATTTCCTGCTAGCGGAATTTCAAATATTTTGCTCTCAAATCTAATAGCTGAAGAAAATCGATCTGCTGAAATATCAGCTGTTACTGAATGGCTGTTACTGAGGAGTGCGGTACCTAACAGAATAACACTTCTTAAATATTGTCTTATCATACGTTTAGAATTAGAATAAGCGTTAAAAATACAACATGCATTCTGTTAAAAATATACCCGCTGCATCATCAAACGTTTGCGCAAAAAAACGTTTTAAAAATATTACAGATAAACCAACAAGAAAGCCAATTCCGGATGGAATTGGCTTTCTTATATAGTGGCTAAATTGCTCCTTAAAACCCGATCGACTTCAGATTCAAGCCAGTACGCTCATCCAAACCAAACAACAGGTTCATATTCTGCACGGCCTGACCGGAAGCACCTTTTAACAAGTTATCCGTCGCATTCAATATCAACAGCTTATTACCGTGTTTTTCTAGATGGATAATACTTTTATTTGTATTGACCACTTGTTTTAAATCAATATTCTGATTAGAAACATGTGTAAAAGGATGTACAGCATAGTACCTTTCGTACAATTCGTAAGCATCTTCTTCTGGCAAATCCGTTTCGAGGTAAATCGTCGAAAAAATTCCCCGGGCGAAATCCCCACGTTGAGGCACAAAATTAATTTTTTCAGAGGCTCTATCTAATAAAGACTTTTTCGATTGCGGTAAAAATCCCTTTTGTAGTTGATCTAGCGATTCTGATATCTCCTGTAAATGTTGGTGTTCAAACGATTTATATGCGGAAAGGTTATTATTACGCCAAGAGAAATGGGTTGTCGGCCCTGGCTTTTGACCAGCTCCCGTAGAACCTGTAGTCGCGTTAATATGAATTTGATCAGGTAATCCCCCTACACTAGCTAATGGTAATAACGCCAACTGAATATTCGTGGCAAAACAACCTGGATTAGCGATATACCGTGCTGACTTTATAGCGTCTCGATTTAATTCGGGTAAGCCGTAAACAAAGTTCTCTCCTTGATATATTGTATTTGCACGGAGACGAAAATCTTGTGACAAATCGATAATTTTTACAGAAGCATCAACAGAATGAGCATCTAGAAATTTTCGCGCGTCTCCATGGCCTACGCAGAGGAAAAGGACATCAATATCCGAATGAAAATCAGAAGAAAATGTCAGCTCCGTATCACCCAGTAAGTCGTTATGTACCTGATACAACTTATTACCGGCATTAGAAGCACTGTTTGCAAATACAATTTCTACATTGGGGTGGTAAATAAGTACGCGCAACAGTTCACCACCTGTATATCCTGCAGAACCTACGATCCCTACTTTAATGTTATTCATTAGTCTCCTTTATTCACTTTGTGCCAAATCAGTGTTTGATTTCCAAATATCTTAGAGAAACCTTTCACGTCATCACCCGTATAACCTTTGTTCATCTCACCGTAGCTACCAAATTTATTGGACATTAAATCATGATCCGACTCAATACCAATGATTACAAAGCGGTAAGGATGTAATTCGACAATGACGCGACCTGAAACCGTTGATTGAGCACTTTGTAAAAAAGCTTCAATATCACGCATTACGGGATCGTGCATCTGACCTTCGTGCATATAATTCCCATAGAATGCAGCAATCTGGTCTTTCCAGGACAATTGCCATTTCGTCAATGTATGTTTTTCTAATGTATGGTGCGCTTTAATTAAGATCAAAGGGGCAGCCGCTTCAAAGCCAACACGACCTTTGATACCGATAATCGTGTCACCTACGTGAATGTCGCGACCAATGCCGTAAGGTTGAGCAAGATCTTGTAACTGTTGAATTACTTTTACAGAACCGATTTTTTGTCCGTCTAAAGCGACTGGTTCACCATACTCAAAATCAATCGTTATTTGGCGGGGTTCCGTCGACGTCACTGCTGTAGGCCACGCTGTCTCCGGAAGATATTGGTTCGACGTCAACGTCTCTGCCCCTCCCACTGAAGTACCCCACAGCCCCTTATTAATCGAATATTTCGCTTTTTCGGCCGAATATTCTACACCGTGGCTATTTAAATAGTCAATTTCTGCTTCACGGCTTAATTTTAGATCACGAATTGGTGTAATGATTTCTATTCCCGGAATTAACGTTTCGAAGATCATATCAAAACGAACCTGATCATTACCTGCTCCCGTAGAACCATGAGCCACACATTCCGCTCCGATTTTTTTTACATAATTGGCGATAGCCGTTGCCTGGCACACACGTTCTGCAGATACCGATAAGGGGTAAGTGGCATTTTTCAGTACATTTCCAAAAATCAGATATTTTATAGTTTCGCGGTAGTAGTTTTCAGTTTCGTCGATCGTAGTATGTGATTTTACACCTAATTCATAAGCACGCTTTTCAATCTGTTGAATTTCTTCTTCTGAAAAACCACCTGTATTCACAACTACCGAATGAACTTCTAAACCTAGATCTCGAGTTAGATAAATACAACAAAATGATGTATCTAAACCACCACTAAATGCTAAAACTACTTTTTTCATGCTTCTTATAAAGATTTATACACGGCTTGCTATTAAGCCGAGCAAAGTTAACAAATTAATATCCTTTTATCGGTTTTGCACCGATGGGAATTACGGACGCTACGAATTTCTTAGTAGATTTCCACAATTTTGCTTCAATACGTTTTAAAAGTGATTGCTTTTTAGCGATACGATCCAAACGTTCTTTTGCTTCAGCCTTACGTTGAATCTTTTCTTTGAGTTCCTTTTCTTTTTCTACTGGATCCCATAGCATCGCCGTACACATACAGTTTTTACGGTCTTTACTCATCAGGATATCGTAATTAATACAACTCTTACAACCTTTCCAGAACTCTTCATCCTGCGTAAGTTCAGAATAGGTAACGGGCTCGTAACCTAAATCTGAGTTGATTTTCATCACCGCCAATCCCGTAGTCAGACCAAATATTTTAGAATTCGGATATTTCTCCCGAGAAAGGTCGAAAACACGCTTTTTAATCGCTTTCGCCAATCCAACCTTTCGGAATGCTGGATTGACTATTAACCCGGAATTGGCAACATAATCACCATGCCCCCATGTTTCAATATAGCAAAACCCAGCCCAAGTGCCGTCCTTGTGCAATGCAATCACAGCCTTTCCTTCGTCCATTTTCTTTGCTACGTATTCAGGTTTACGACGGGCAATACCTGTCCCCCGAGCTTTGGCGGATTCAAACATTTCCTCACAGATTTGCTCAGCATAATGCAAATGGGCAGATGTAGCGGGCGTAATTAAAAAATCTGAAATTGTCATCTAAGATGTCGACCTAAAAATTAATGCACTTGAGTGCTTTATGATATAAACTAAATTTAAAAAGAATCACCGAGCCGAATGATCTTAAAAAGATGGAATTAGCCTGCCTCCGCATCAAGCTCGAGGCAGAATAGGTCGTCGAAATCGCAAAATTGGACAGTTCAATGTATATATTTCGGCCATATAAGAGCCAACAAACTTTCTCGAAGTTTGTTTTGCCCATCCCATATTTACCTTATTACAATACATTTAAACGATATGTTCTTTCTTTAAACTGACAGCGCAAAAGTAAAAAATTATTTTTTTCTTTTATGCAATCTTTTTGTAGTTTTTTTGAATATTAATCAATTATATAAAATATACTTCAACATACTATCAATTTGACATCACTTCTGTTAAAAAGTTTAAAATCCCTAGCAGTTGTAAATTATTTGTCATTCGACAAAAAGAGCTTTAGATTGTATAATAAATAGCCTAATTTTGGGAAATTAAATATAATTATAATGGTCGGACCAAGTATTATCTTCTATATCATCTTTGCAGTTCCTTATATCTTCGTCATGTACTGGCTTGTAAAACAAGATAAAAAGAAATATGCATGGGGACTAGCGGTTGTGACTATTATTGCGCTCTTGGCAATCTACGTATCACAGGTAGCAAGCAGAAATGCCATCGAGAATTATAAACAACATCAAATAGACTCCCGGAAAATCGAGCAGGAACAATTACAAGACTCCTTAAAATAGAAGAGGTACTGTCCTCACGCTACTCATAAATACCCTCAAGTTTAAGAAAAAAAGCGTATTCCAATGCTTGATCTTTTAGGTAATCAAAACGCCCCGAGGCACCTCCATGGCCAAAATCCATATCGGTTTTCAATAGGATCACTTGATTTCCAGTTTTAGTAGCACGCAATTTAGCAACCCATTTCGCGGGCTCGAAATATTGCACTTGGCTGTCGTGTAAACCAGTTGTGACGAGTAGGTTAGGATAATCTTTAGCTTCTACATTTTCATATGGAGAATAAGACTTCATATATTCATACGCTGCTTTATCATTGGGATTTCCCCATTCATCGTATTCATTCGTAGTAAGCGGAATGCTCTTATCTAACATTGTATTTACGACATCCACAAAAGGTACAGCAGCAATTACACCATTCCACAAATCAGGAGCCATATTAATCACTGCCCCCATCAACAATCCTCCGGCACTTCCGCCTTCAGCATACAGGCGTCCTTTTGACGTATAGTTTTGTGCAATCAGATATTCTCCGCAATCGATGAAATCCGTAAACGTATTGATTTTCTTCATCATCTTTCCATCTTCATACCATTGGCGTCCCATTTCCTCCCCTCCACGTATGTGCGCTATGGCAAAAATAAATCCGCGATCCAGCAAAGACAACCGACTAGAGTTAAAGGTTGCATCCATTGATGCTCCATACGAACCATATGCATACAGGAGCAACGGAGCAGTGCCGTTTTTCCGTATACCTTTTTTATGAACCAACGAAATAGGTACTTTTGTCCCATCCTTTGCCGAAGCAAACAAGCGTTCAGTAACGTATTGTGCTGCATCGTATCCACCCAACACTTCCTGTTGTTTCAATAACACTTTCTTCTGGGTCTCCATGTTATAATCGTATGTAGACGAAGGCGTAACCAATGATGTATACCCATAACGCACCACATTAGAATCATATTCTTCATTTGTACTGGAAAACACCTTGTAAGCAGGTTCACCCATATCCAGATAGTGCTGTGAATGACTGCTTAGATTGCGAATAGCAAGGTTAGTCAGTCCATTTTTACGTTCTGAAATAACGAGATGATTCTTAAATTCATCAATCCCCTCAACCAATACATCCGAGCGATGGGGAATAAATTCCGTCCAATTTTCTTTTCCAGTTTTATCTAAAGGACATTGCATTACTTTAAAGTTTTTAGCGTCATCGTTGGTCAAAATCAAGAAACGATCTACCAAAGGAATTACGGAGTACAGTACTTCTTTCATGCGTGGCTGAAAAAGCTTAAATTCCCCATTTGGGTGGTTTGCATCCAAATAAAAGACCTCCGAGCTTAAGGTAGATCCTGAATAGATGAATATATATTGGGCATTTTTTGACTTACCTACTCCTATATAATTGGTATTGTCTTTCTCCTCATATACCGTTACATCCTGTTTGCTATCCGCACCCAAAGTATGTCTTTTTATTTTTTCAGAAAGAAGTGTAACCGGGTTTTTAGACGTATAGAAAATTGTTCTATTATCCGCTGCCCACGTTGCAATTCCTGAAGTCCGGTCAACTCTTTCCTCATATACTTCTCCTGTTCCAAGATTTTTAATATAAATTGTGTACTCTCTCCTGGAAATTGTATCAACTCCATAGGCCAGTAATTTGTTATCCGGACTTACCGACGATCCACCTACGGCAAAATAGGGATATCCTTTGGCCATTTCGTCGACATCCAACAGTACTTCTTCTTTTGCATCCAAACTTGCTTTTTTACGGCACAACTTATAATACTGCTTCCCTTCATCCGTACGCCGGTAATAATAATATCCATTTTTAAGATAAGGAACAGATTCGTCCTTTTCTTTGATCCGGAATTTCATTTCATCAAATAGTTTAGTCTGCAGATTTTCCGTACTCCTCATCATTTCCTGCGTGTAAGCATTTTCTGCTTCCAAGTATTTTACCACGTTTGTGGAATCTGGACCTTTTTTGAAATAGTCGTTCAACCAGTAATAATTATCTACTACCGTATCACCGTGCATAATACGATTAAAGGGCTTAACGGCAGCAACAGCAATTTCTGCTTTGGGCCAAGCGACAGGAGATTGTTTCGACTGCTGCGAACAGGAAGTTAAAATAGCACCAACTAGAATCATATAATTAATTTTTGTTATTTCCATCATGTTATGAAGGGCTTGTATAGCGTAAAGTTATGTAAAAAGGATATGACTTTTTACCTTTTTTAACAAGCTGAAGCAATTAATAGCACTATATTTGTCGTGTAGAGAAACCGACATGAGGTGTCACTCAAAAATGGACATGAATAAACCGTCAGCTCATGCAAGTTTCATGTCCGTTAGTAAACAGTTTTAGTCGGATGGAAATAACAAAAAAAACCGCAATATATGCTTAGAAACAAACACTTGATTGCCTTATTAGGCATCGGTATATTACCTTTTATGGGTTTTGCCCAAGACAAAAAAGATACGCCTCCAGCAAACTGGTTTAATTTGGACTATAAAAGGGACGGTATTATGGGTATCAGCACTGAAAAAGCTTATGAACTACTGAAAGGAAAAAAGCCTACTCCCGTAGTTGTAGCAGTGATAGATGGTGGTGTAGATGTTGAACATGAAGATTTAAAAGAGGTATTATGGATCAATAAAAAGGATTCAAATAATGATGGGAAAGATGATGATGGGAACGGGTACATAGATGACAAATATGGTTGGAATTTTATTGGGGGAGCCAGCGGCGAGAATGTAAACCACGACAACCTCGAAGTGACTCGATTGATTGCAAAGTACGAACCAAAATACATCTCCGTTTTACCTTCCACCCCACTTTCTGAATCCGAACGTAGAGAATTTGTTGCCTATCAAAAAATGATTTCGGATTATACCACCAAAATGGACGAAGCACAATTTGGAGAAACAAACTACGGTCGCTTAAAACAGGAATTGGACAATATTGTATCTGCTATCGGAAAAGATCCAAAAGATATTACGAAAGCGGATTTCGATATATTTAATGCTATATCTGACCGTCAGAAAATGGCCGTACGCATTGCGAAAAAAGAATTGGAAAAAAACTCGTTCGAAAAATTCTATGCTGATATCAAAGATGCGGACACCTACTTCGGAGATCAAGTAAAATATCATTTAAATAAAGATTTTAATCCACGTCCTATTGTGGGCGATAATTATGAAAATGCAATGGAGCAATTTTATGGCAATAATGATGTAAAAGGGCCCGACGCAGACCATGGCACGCACGTTGCGGGCATCATTGGTGCAAAACGGGATAATGGAAAAGGAGTAAATGGTGTTTCAGATCAAGTAAAAATAATGGCAATCCGTGTAGTTCCGAATGGAGATGAGCGAGATAAAGATGTAGCAAATGGAATCCGGTATGCTGTAGATAACGGTGCCAAAATCATTAACATGAGTTTTGGTAAAGGCTATTTTTACAACAAAAAAGTAGTTGATGAAGCTGTTAAGTATGCAATCGAAAAAGATGTTTTACTCGTGCACGCTGCGGGAAACGATGGCAAGAACGTTGATATATCCAAAAATTATCCGACCAAATACTTCACAGATAGCTTGGGTGCTATTACCGGAGAAGCTACTTCCTGGATTACGGTTGGTGCGACCTCTTGGAAATTAGATGGAGATCTATTGGCAGAATTTTCAAATTACGGATACAAAACGGTAGATGTGTTTGCTCCTGGCGTAGCCATCCATTCCACTATGCCAGATTCTAAATACAAAGACCAGCAAGGAACGAGTATGGCTGCACCGGTCGTTTCTGGATTAGCAGCTCTACTGAGAGCCTATTACCCGCAACTTACTGCACAGGAAACAAAAGATATTATCCTAAAATCAGTAACGAAGGTAGATCAAAAAGTAAAAATAAATCAAGATGGATCATCTAAAAAAGTTTATTTAGACGAGATCAGTACCGGAGGTGGAATCGTAAACGCTTATAATGCCATTGTAGAGGCAAATAAATATATTTCAAATAAAAAGTAAAAAAATGTTAAATTTTCTATAATATTAATTCTTAACTTGCGTTATGTAAGTGTATTGTAATTAATAAGATGCGTATGGTAGAAAATTTTACAAAAAATGAAAGTCTAACTTACGAAGGGATAGAGGGGTATAACAAAATTGAGACGGAAGAGCAATTTGAAGAAAAGCTAAAAGCATCTATCAAAAAATTAACTAAAGCTCCAGGTGATCATATCATTGAAAAAATACTCAATTACTCCAAATCGCTCAAGTAAGTAATAACAAAAGCTACTCTAATCATAGAGTGGCTTTTGTCTTTTTGCTATCTTTGTAACATGTTAAAGAAAAAACGGTATAAAGAATTTGTAGACTATTTTTCCACGCATAATCCAGATGCACAAACCGAACTGAACTATCGTAATCCTTATGAGCTTCTTGTAGCCGTAATCCTTTCTGCACAATGCACAGATAAGCGTATTAACCAAGTAACACCCGCCCTATTCGAACGATTCCCGGATGTGGAATCTCTTGCAGCTAGTAATACAGAGGAGGTGTTTACCTATATTCGCTCGGTAAGTTACCCGAATAATAAAGCAAAACATCTGGTGGGTATGGCTCAAAAACTGCAATCTGAATTCAAGGGAGAGGTACCTGAAAAAATAGAAGATTTAGTGAAATTACCTGGAGTCGGACGCAAAACTGCAAATGTAATATCGTCTGTAGTCTTCCACCAACCTGCAATGGCAGTAGATACGCACGTATTTAGAGTGAGTAATCGATTAGGTTTGACTAGCAATGCGACTACCCCACTAGCCGTAGAAAAACAGTTAGTAAAATATTTACCGAAAGACACAATTGTCATTGCGCATCATTGGTTAATTCTTCATGGCCGGTATATATGTCTCGCACGAAGACCCAAATGTGAGAAATGCCCTATTACATACATGTGTAAGTATTTCGAAAAGACTCATAAGGTCGTTTCAACGGGTAGTTTCACCAATAAGGATATGTAGCAGGAATATTGTTTATAGTTAAAGAACCAATGCAAATTCCCTTGATAGTAAGGGCATCAGAAAAATCTGTCTGGGGGATTAACTGAGTTTCTTTGTGAAAAATGAATAAACTTTTCAACAATTCGTTTAACTATCTGAATTAGACCTTATCTTTATTAGATAAAAATAATGAGCTAATTTTTTTAGTATTATATTTGGTTATACAATTTTAATATACTATTTTTGATTTATAAATACTAATAATATGAGTAAAGAAGACAAGTTAAAAGCGTTACAGCTTACATTGGATAAACTGGACAAAACGTACGGTAAGGGCGCAATAATGAAACTAGGCGATTCGGCTGTAGAACCTATTGAATCTATTTCCACCGGTTCATTGGGATTAGACATCGCTTTAGGAATTGGGGGTGTCCCGAAAGGACGTGTGATCGAAATATACGGCCCCGAATCTTCCGGAAAAACGACCTTAGCAACCCATATTGTCGCAGAGGCTCAGAAAAAAGGTGGTATAGCCGCAATCATTGATGCTGAACATGCCTTTGACAAGTACTATGCTCAGAAGTTAGGCGTTGATATTGAAAATCTCTTAATCTCTCAACCGGATAATGGTGAACAGGGACTAGAAATTGCAGACAATCTGATTCGCTCAGGTGCAATTGACGTTATTGTCATCGATTCTGTTGCTGCTTTAGTTCCTAAAGGGGAAATTGAAGGGGAAATGGGCGATTCAAAAATGGGTCTTCAAGCGCGTTTAATGTCGCAGGCGTTACGTAAATTAACCGGTACAATTTCCAAAACAAATTGCTGTTGTATCTTTATTAACCAATTACGTGAAAAAATCGGTGTAATGTTTGGTAACCCTGAAACGACAACAGGTGGTAACGCGTTAAAATTCTATGCGTCAGTACGCTTGGATATTCGTCGTACTTCACAAATCAAAGATGCAGACGAGGTTTCAGGAAATCGCGTAAAAGTAAAAATTGTAAAAAATAAAGTAGCGCCTCCTTTTCGTATAGCTGAATTCGACATCATGTTCGGAGAAGGTATTTCTAAAGTTGGCGAAATCATCGATTTGGGAGTAGAGTATGGCATTGTCAAAAAATCAGGATCGTGGTTTAGCTATGGTGATACAAAACTAGGCCAAGGCCGTGATTCGGTGAAATCTTTATTGTTAGACAACCCAGATCTTAGCGATGAAATAGAAGCTAAGATCAGAGCAGAAGTTAGCGGAGTCAATTTAGATCAATCTGTTTTAGGTAAGGAGGAATAAACTTCATTCCAGTATAAATGAAAAAGCGACCAGTGCATGCATTGGTCGCTTTTTCATTTATACTATCTAATCTTCAGAACTCAAAAACGGATACCGATAATCCGTATCCGGAGTAAACGTTTCTTTGATTGTACGCGGAGATACCCAACGCAATAAGTTAATCATCGAACCTGCTTTATCGTTAGTACCCGAACCGCGTGCTCCTCCAAAAGGCTGTTGACCTACCACTGCACCAGTACATTTATCATTGATATAAAAGTTACCAGCGGCATTACGTAACGCATGTGTCGCTTCTTGGATAGCATAACGATCTTGAGAAATTACAGCACCTGTCAGTGCATAAATCGATGTGCTATCGACTAATTTTAACGTCTCACTCCAATCCTTGTCTTCATAAACATAAATCGTTAATACAGGACCAAATAATTCTTCAGATAATGTTTCATAATCCGGTGTTTTGGCTAGAATAACAGTTGGTTCAATAAAATACCCTTTGGATTTATCATAAGTGCCACCGATAACTACATCTGCGTCCGCAGAGTCTTTTGCCTTATCGATGTATTTCGTAATCTTGTCAAATGCTTTTTCATCAATGACAGCATTAATGAAATTACCAAAATCCTCGGTTCCACCTATTTTGAAAGATTTAATGTCTTTTTCCATAGACAGCTGTAATTGCGACCATAGCGATTGAGGAATATAGGCACGTGATGCCGCTGAACACTTTTGTCCCTGATATTCAAATGCTCCACGCACTAAAGCAGTATTCAATACCGCCAAATCCGCAGAAGGATGGGCTAATATAAAATCTTTACCGCCTGTCTCTCCTACGATGCGGGGATATGTTTTATAGAGATGAATATTTTGTCCAATTGTTTTCCAAATATTTTGAAATACCCCCGTAGAACCGGTAAAATGGATACCCGCGAAATCTGGATGTTTGAAAATAACATCCCCCGCATCTGGTCCAGACACGTATACTAAATTGACTACGCCATCGGGCAGACCAGCTTCTTTAAAAATTTGCATTAAAATATTCGCAGAATAGATTTGTGTATTTGAAGGCTTCCATACGACCACATTTCCCATCATCGCTACACACGAAGGCAGATTACCCGCAATAGCTGTAAAATTGAACGGTGTTAATGCAAAAACAAAACCTTCTAATGGACGTTGTTCGACGCGATTCCATATACCTTTACTATTTGCTGGAGGTTGTTGTGCATAAATCTCGCTCATATACTGCACGTTAAAACGCAAAAAGTCAGTAAACTCACATGCCGAGTCGATTTCAGCTTGATACGCATTTTTCGATTGCCCCAGCATCGTTGCGGCATTCAACTTATACCGGTATTTAGTAGAAGCCAATTCCGCTGCCTTCAAGAAAATAGCCGCACGTTGCTCCCACGGCAGGTTCTCCCAATCTGCTTTAGCTGCTAACGCAGCATTAATAGCATCCGTCACATGTGATTTTGTACCTTGAGAATAATATCCCAATACATGCTGGTGATCGTGTGGAGGGGTTAATTTCACCTTATTTTCTGTACGAACTTCCTCGCTACCGATATACATCGGAACGTCGATTTCATTTGCTCTCGCCTCGGAAATAGCTGCTCTTAATAAACTTCTTTCTTTCGTCCCCGGAGCGTATGTATATACTGGCTCATTTGCAGGAGCCGGAACATTAAAAAAACCTTTTAACATAATTCTATTTTTGTTTATGTAAAATTACATCATAGTTGATTCCCCGGGTATACCACATTTGTCCATCACTTAACTTATTTTATCCATAAACAAATATATCGCAAAAACAATATAGCGATTGAACATAGCACACCGAACCCTTCATAACATACTAACATACAGATCAAAAAAAACAAAGACATGGTTTAACAAGCACAACACATCTTACTTCAATGGCGCAATAAACTATTTCTGGGGGATCAGCCAAAAGGCAAATTATGTTATGTATTAGTAATAAATAGCTTACGAAATTGTGTGCAGTTGTATGTAACTATGGGGAGAAAGCCTCATAATACGCTTAAAAACGCGATTAAAGTGAACAATATTATTAAACCCTACCTTGAAGGCCGTTTCTGAAATACTTTCAGTCTTTTTGTTAAGGAGAAGCTGACAGGCTTTTTCAATTCTAACTTCATTCAGAAAACCAATATAAGTTTTCATCGTATGTTTTTTAAAAAACTTACAAAACGACGTGGGAGTCATATAAACCAAAGAAGCAACTTCACCAATGCTAATGTCATGATCAAAATTGTCTAAGGTGTATTTGAACACAGAACTTATCCGCTCTCCGTCTTTATCTGAATAAATCAAATTTCGGATACCGGAATACAAGGATATGCTGGCATTACGATATTGCAAAAGGGTATGCAAAAGTGTTATGAATTCAGTAAACCTCGGGATCCCTACTTTGTGCAATAAGTTTAAAAAATTACCTCGAAAAGACCGAGCAACAGATGACTCTATTCTCTTACTTGCATCTAGTTGTAGAAAGTATGTACTGAGATCTGCAAATTCGGCCAATGTAAAAAATTTGGTCATCCTATCGAGATTGATAAATAAATGAATGGCATGAATCGTATCTTCCTCTGTCACTTTTTGGGCTCCGTATTTATCAAACATGTGCGGTTCATTCGGTTTCAGGATGAATACATCGTCCTGATTAAAAGATTGAACAATGTTACCAATCATGATGGTTCCCCTCCCCTTCAGAATATAGGTAATTTGAAGTTCCTCGTGCCGATGATAATAGCCATAAAAATTATCCTTCTTATCCTCCAAAAGGGCAAACAGATCATCCCCATACACGGGAACAGTAAATTGTATCGCCTTCATAATTGGGTAATAATTCCTATTTTAATTTATCTGCAAATACCTTTTTAAACTTGTCCATTTTTGGTTTAATAACTAACCTGCAATACATTTCATTCGGATTCAGTTCATAATAATTTTGGTGGTAATCTTCGGCCTTATAAAATTCCGTGGCTTTCTCGATCGTGGTAACGATTACGCCATCATAAGCTTTAGCCTCGTTTAATTTTTCAATATAATATCGTGCTTTTTTTTCCTGCTCCTCATCTAACGGAAAGATAGCAGAACGATACTGCGTTCCTACATCATTACCTTGTCTATTAAGCTGTGTGGGATCATGTACTAAGAAAAAGGCTTCCAATAATCCATCGTAGCTTATTTTTGAAGGGTCAAATTTTATCATAACGGCTTCGGCATGCCCTGTATTACCCATTGAGACTTGCGTATAATTCGGATTCGACACGTGACCACCGATATATCCTGATACTACAGTATCTACACCGTCTAATAACAATAATGGCGCTTCCACGCACCAAAAACATCCAGCAGCCAATATGGCCGTATTCGACGCATTTTCCATATTTTTAACGTGTTTAATTTCCATTGTCTTCGAATTCATATTTTGACAAGATCCTAAAACTGGCATTAACAACAACAGCAATCCTATCTTTTTCATCTTACTTGACTTAAATATTACGAGAATAAAAAAGGCGACATAGAATACTATATCGCCTTCTTTAACCTTCTAAAATTATTATTTAGCAGAAGCATAATTTTGTGCCACCGCATCCCAATTAACAACATTAAAAATTGCATCTAGGTAAGCTGGACGTTTATTTTGATACTTCAAATAATAAGCGTGTTCCCATACATCGATTCCAAAAACCGGAGTACCTTTTACCTCAGCCACATCCATTAACGGATTATCCTGATTTGGAGTAGATGTAACCGCTAATTTACCATCTTCACCAACGATTAGCCAAGACCAGCCCGAACCAAAGCGGGTTGCTCCAGCTTCTTGCAATTTCTTTTTTAATTCATCAAAAGATCCGAAAGTCTCATCAATAGCCTGCGCCAATTCGCCTGTAGGAGCACCACCTGCATTAGGTCCTAAAACAGACCAAAACAACTTGTGATTGAAGTGTCCTCCTCCATTATTACGAACAGCTGGCGAATACTTACTTACATGTTTAAGGATCTCTTCCAAAGATGCATTTTCAGCATCCGTTCCGGCGATAGCTTTATTTAAGTTATCGATATAAGCCTGATGGTGACGGTCATGGTGGATTTCCATGGTCTCTCTATCAATATGTGGTTCTAATGCCCCTGCATCATATGGTAATGCTTCTAATTCAAATGCCATAGTTTTAACGTTTATGTTTATTATTTTTTTAAAATTGAATGCACGAATATAACAAATTTCGTTCGAGGTTTGTTTGTCCAGCTCGTCATTTTATGGATAAATCAGCGTTTATTACGAAAAAATGATTTAATTAATGTTGCACAATCTTCTTCCATCACTCCTCCAATTATTTCTGTCTTAGGATGAATAATCTGTTGGCTAAATTTAGCAAAACCTCTCTTCTCATCTTTCGCACCATACACAATTCGAGATATCTGCGTCCAATAGGATGCTCCTGCACACATTACGCAAGGTTCTATTGTCACGTACAATGTACAGTCTTTCAAATATTTCCCCCCCATAAAATTAGAAGCGGCGGTAAACGCTTGCATTTCCGCATGCGCCGTCACATCATTTAGGCGCTCAGTCAAATTATAGGCTTTTCCAATGATTTTCCCTTGTGAAACAATTACAGCACCGATCGGCACTTCATCCTCTTCAAATGCACGCTGAGCCAAACGTAGCGCCTCTTTCATATACAATTCGTCTGTCGACAAAGACGGTTCGTTTTCAAAATTATAAATTCGCATTTTTATTTCAGTTTAGCGCCATTCGGTAACCGGCGCTCTACGCTGGAGAGCACGATATTTCCATTCTCATCTTCAAATCCAGTGACCAGACATTCGGACAGAAACTTACCGATCTGCTTTATAGGAAAATTGACAACTGCAATAATCTGCCGGTTTATTAATTCTTCTTTGGTGTACAGTCCCGTAATTTGAGCACTGGATTTTTTAACGCCTATTTCTCCAAAATCAATAAGAAGTTGATACGCTGGTTTACGTGCTTCGGGAAAGTCATTCACCTCTACAATTGTACCTACACGAAGATCAACTTTTTCAAAATCTGCCCAACTTATCTGCTCCATGTCCGTTACAACCTATTACTGTCTAAGTCACTCAATTCTTTAGAAAGTGTAAAGAGAACATAATCCCTATCTCTACGCAACCTACCTGCGAGCCTGTTTAAAAGCTCTTCTTCTTCACCTTCTTGATAGTGCAAATCAGCATCTGTAAGGTGGTTATATTTTCGTTGTAATTTTATTTTTAATGTTTCCCAATCAGAATCTGAGATTTTAAACGTTATCATATTATAATCATTTATGTCAATTAAGGATTAATTCTTATTTTAGTTGCTAATTTAACACTTATCACATGAAAAAACTAATACTTGCAGCAATTGTATGCGTACTATCAGTAACCTATTCGCAGGCACAATTACTTCCATCGTTTAAACTGGGCGTAAAAGGTGCTCTCAATTTCTCCTCTCTACATTCAGAAGGCAAATTATTCAACTCCGATACGAAAACCGGCTATCAACTGGGTGTATGGGGGCGTGTAGGCATCGCAGGATTCCACGTTCAACCAGAAGCTTATTTTGCCAGCAAAAGAGTCGGGATTACAGAAAACTCAGAGGATGGCGAAGGTACATTCAAGAGTTTAGATGTCCCAATCCTATTAGGAACCAGAATTGGATTGGGTCCGTTAGGATTCAGAATTCAAGCGGGGCCTGTATTTTCCTTTGCGCAGGATGGCGAAATTAAAATAAACAACGTTACGCGTTGGGAAGACTACAAAAAAAGTTCAACAGGGATAGTTGGCGGTCTAGGTGTAGATGTAAGCAGCTTTACGGTAGATCTACGCTATGAACACGGCCTGACTAATATAGGGCAAAATGCCACTCCTGATCAAAAAATAAGGATGTGGTCTATAGGTGTAGGCTACGCCTTTTTGTAAGCTCTATTTTAAGGGATATAAAGACGGATAAGGTCGGATGTTAGCGCATTCGGCCTTTTTTTACACATCGAAATTAGAACAATTCTAAATTATAGGTTTTTTGCGTTATAACAGGATTTATTATAAGATAAATAGATATTTTTGCACTTAAAATAAATTATAAGGATAATGAGTAGTAAATCGAAGCCAGTTTTAAGTTCTTCTATTGGGAAGAAGCTGATCATGAGCTTAACAGGACTATTTTTATGTACGTTCTTGGTTATTCACTTGATCGGTAACTTGCAGTTATTTAAAAGCGATGACGGATATGCATTTAATAATTATGCATATTTCATGACACACTTCACACCTATTAAAGTAGTTTCTTACTTACTTTATGCTTCTATTATCATCCATGCTGTTTATGCAATAGTATTGACCATGAATAATAGAAAAGCCAGACCTATTGGATACAAACAATATGACGGGCAATCAAACAGTAAATGGAATTCTCGGAATATGGGTATATTAGGTACTATCATTTTAGTATTTTTAGCTACGCATTTGCAAAATTTTTGGTGGAAGTATCATAACGATCAGGTGCCGTATGTAGAATATCATAAAGACCTTTCTACAGGAACTGTAACGACCCACGAGCTGCAAGCCAGTGACTTCACGGAGTATGCGGTAATCACTGAAAATGGCGTAGAGGTAACAAAGGCCCGCGACTTGTATAAGCAAGTGGATTTTGCATTTCAAAACATAGGGCTGGTCGCCTTATATGTTATTGCCATGGCAGCGTTAGCATTCCATTTAATACATGGTTTTGGTTCGGCATTTCAGACTATAGGTTTTAACCATAAGAAATATGTCCCTATCATCCGATTCTTAGGTATTTGGATATTTGGTGTTATTATCCCTGTCGCATTTGCATTAATGCCGTTATATTTCTATTTCATTAAGTAGTATTTTAAGATAGCGTATTACGCTATATCTATTAAAATAAATAAAGAATATGTTAGATTCAAAAGTACCTGCAGGCCCACTGGCTGAAAAATGGTCCAAACATAAATTTGAAATGAAGCTCGTTAATCCAGCTAATAAACGTAAATTCACAATTATCGTTGTTGGTACTGGTTTAGCCGGAGCTTCCGCTGCCGCTTCGTTGGCAGAATTGGGTTACAATGTAAAGACTTTTTGTTATCAAGATTCCCCTCGCCGCGCACATTCTATTGCAGCGCAAGGTGGTATCAACGCAGCAAAAGATTATCAAAATGATGGAGACTCCGTATTCCGTTTGTTCTATGACACGATCAAAGGAGGCGATTATCGTGCACGTGAAGCTAACGTATACCGCTTAGCGGAAGTTTCGACAAATATTATTGATCAATGTGTTGCACAAGGTGTCCCTTTTGCGCGCGAATATGGTGGATTACTAGACAACCGTTCATTCGGGGGAGCTCAAGTATCCCGTACGTTTTACGCGCGTGGCCAGACTGGTCAACAACTGTTGTTGGGTGCTTATTCCGCATTAAATCGTCAGATTCAAAAAGGAAAAGTACAGTCATACACACGCCATGAGATGCTCGATCTAGTGAAGATTGACGGTCAAGCACGTGGTATTATCACGCGTGATATGGTAACGGGCAAGATTGAAGCGCACGAAGGACATGCCGTATTATTGTGCACTGGTGGATATGGAAACGTATTCTTTCTATCTACAAATGCCATGGGATGTAATGTAACGGCGGCTTGGAGAGCCCACAAGCGAGGAGCTTTTTTTGCAAATCCTTGCTATACGCAAATTCACCCTACTTGTATTCCTGTAACAGGCGATCACCAGTCCAAATTGACATTAATGTCGGAATCATTGCGTAACGACGGCCGTGTATGGGTTCCTAAAACAAAAGAACTATCTGAGAAACTGCGAAGAGGAGAATTGAAGGCCGCGGATATTAAGGAAGACGATAGAGATTACTTCTTAGAGCGCAAATACCCGTCATTTGGTAACTTAGTTCCTCGCGACGTGGCGTCCCGAAATGCAAAAGAAGCAGTAGACGATGGCCGTGGCGTAGGTAAATCAGGTGTCGCTGTATTTTTGGATTTCGCAGATGCTATCCAACGTTTGGGAGAAGACACCGTACGTGCCAAATATGGTAATTTATTTGATATGTACTACCAAATCACTGACGAAAATCCGTACAAGCAACCGATGCGTATTTATCCTGCAGTGCATTACACGATGGGTGGAGTATGGGTAGATTATAATTTGATGACGACAGTACCTGGTCTTTACGCATTAGGAGAATGTAACTTTTCCGATCACGGCGCTAACCGATTAGGAGCCTCCGCATTAATGCAGGGATTATCAGATGGCTATTTCGTCATTCCATATACAGTGGGAGACTATTTGGCAAAATTAGGAAATTTCAATCCGATAGATAAAAACCATCCTGCATTCGAGCAGACCCGTAAAGAAGTAGAACAGAATATTAATGCATTATTAGCACTAAAAGGGGAAAAAACTGTTGACGATATCCACAAAGAGTTAGGTCACATTATGTGGGAATACTGTGGTATGGCGCGTACAGCCGAAGGACTAACCAAAGCGAAAGGACTAATTCAAGAATTGAAAAAAGAATTTTGGAGTAATGTCAAAGTTTTAGGTGAAAACGAAGAATTAAATATGTCTCTTGAAAAAGCCGGTCGAGTGGCCGACTTTATCGAACTAGGAGAACTAATGGTGGATGATGCTTTAAATCGCAGCGAATCTTGTGGAGGGCACTTCCGTTTAGAGTCACAAACGGAAGAAGGTGAAGCATTGCGTATCGATGAAGAGTTCACGTATGTATCTGCATGGGAATATACAGGCGATAATCAACCGGAAGTACTTCACAAAGAAGAATTAATATTCGACAACGTTAAGTTAACACAAAGAAGTTATAAATAGTATGGAGTACAAAGTATTAAGTGCAAAGTATAGAATATTTCTATGCTTAACATTCCACCAAAAGGCATGCACGGTACTTAATACACACTACTCAATACTCAATACTATACAGATATGAGTGCACATATGAATTTAACGCTAAAAGTATGGCGTCAAAAAAATGACAAATCGAAAGGTCAGTTCGTGACTATTCAAGCAAATGACATCGCTGATGATATGTCCTTCTTGGAGATGCTTGACATCGTAAACGATGATCTAACACGTAAAGGAGAAGATCCCATATATTTTGATCATGACTGTCGGGAAGGAATCTGTGGTATGTGTTCGTTGGTCATTAACGGACGCCCTCACGGACCTAAATACGGAATCACCACTTGTCAACTTCACATGCGTTCGTTTCATGACGGACAAACTATCGTCATCGAACCATGGAGAGCCTCGGCTTTCCCAGTGTTAAAAGATTTGGCGGTAGACCGCACCGCATTTGATCGTATCCAACAAGCGGGAGGATATGTAAATGTAAATACCGGAGGAACTCAGGACGCAAACAATATCTTGATCCCGAAACGTATTGCAGACGAAGCTTTCGAATCGGCTACATGTATCGGATGCGGAGCTTGCGTAGCTGCATGTAAAAATGCGTCTGCTATGCTTTTTGTATCGGCCAAAATATCTCAATTTGCCTTGTTACCTCAAGGTCAAACCGAGCGTTACGAGCGCGCTCAGGCTATGGTCGACCAAATGGACGCAGAAGGTTTCGGTAACTGTACAAATACAGGTGCTTGCGAAGCGGAATGTCCGAAGGGTATTAAATTAACAAATATCGCTCGTATGAATAGAGAATATTTGACCGCAAAATTCTTCAGAGAAGAAGATATTCATAATTAATTTCTTCTTTATAAATTATTTAAAGTCCTCGTAAAAGTATTTACGAGGACTTTTTTAGTTATATTTCCTCTGTAGCTAAGTTTTCGAAGGCACAGGAGAACCGAGCTTGCGAGCTCACCGTAGGTAAATCGAAAACCGCGTAGCGCTCATTCATGCGATTCTGAACATATCGTTATGAATAATTTGCCTTTATATTCAACACGATTATAATTGCATATAAAGGCAAATTACGAAATGTATTTTTTTCTATCTGGTATTCGTGAATGCAAAGCATTTTATCTAAGTTTACTACGTTTAATAGCATAGCCGATCTTAAAATGGGATACAAAATTCGAATTCTATTACTTCTTCTTACCTTATGTTTCGTTGCAACGGCCATTACAGTTCACAATCGAGTGAGTAAAGAGGATCTTCTGGAACTTGATACCAAAACCCTCACCAAAAATATTCATCAGAAAGAGGATATCATTGATAAAATTTTCTCGGATACGCTACTATTAAAAACACTGAGCAACTTTGAAAGATATCCCCTCCAGGTGAGAGAGTATGCTAAAATGTATACTAAACAATCTATATATCTTTACATCTATAAAAACAATAAGCCTGTTTATTGGGTTTCGAATGTATACGTACCGGAGACGCACAACGGGCTAAAAAACGATATAAATTTCATCAAATCTGATAATCGTTCATTCATCGTTCAACAAAAACAAATAGACAGTGAGATCACCGTGCTTGCTCTCTTACCTGTCAAAAGAAATTTTAATACGAATAATGAATATCTAAAAAATTCTTTTCTTGATTGGATATTAAAAACGGAGAATTTAGAAATTGCGGAATTTAATGATACCGGAAGCATTCGGAATATTTATTCCAAAAATAAAACTTATCTATTTTCCGTAAAACTAAAACCCGGAAAACACAATAACATTTATATTCAAATTCAATTTATTTGCTGGATTTTCGGCACGTTGCTTTTTATCATTCTAATGAGTAGCATCTGCTATGAATTGGCGAAAAAAGGCAGAGGCTGGTTGTCCGCATTATTGTTTGCTGCAGTTATCGTTGGAATACGCTTAGTGGATCTAGAAACAAATTGGCTTGCACAGAATTCAAGCTTAGCGATTTTTGACCCGAAATACTACGCATATAACAGATTCTTCCCTCATCTGTGGGCCTTTATTATCAATAGCATAAGTATGCTATGGTTTATTTGCTACCTTATTTCCATTAAAAAATTTCTTACGGTCCCCCAATCGATGATAAAAACAGTTAAGGGAATAGTGGTCTATTATTTACTACTTTCCTTATTGTATGTTCTTTTTAATGGCGTTTTTTTTCAGCTGAACACGTTAACGACAAATACTTCTGTAAGGAACAATGACCTAACCCATTTACTAGACCTAAACTCTATTACTTTTGTATTTGTTGCCATCTATTGTATAAATATATTGTCCTTAGTTGCCTTCTCCGATCTGGTGCTAGACTTGGGGAAAAAAATAATAGAAAAAACGACCGCCAATCTTAATATTCAATTATTTGTATTGGTACAAGCGATTATCATCTCAGCGCTATGCGAAGATTACAGCTTATTTAATATCATTTTGGGGCTATTGATCATGATCAGGTCCTTTGATAATCACAAGATACACGAGAACAATTTTTCTTCTCATATTGCTGCTTTGGTATTGATTGCATTTATTTCTACGATAAAATACACAGAGGCTTGGAAAGTCAATCAAGAGGAAGAAATGAAGCTTATTTTGACCAATCTAGAAGCAGAAGATGATATAAATGCCATTACACTTTTCAGCGAAATAGAAGGCGAAATCCTTAATGATCAAAAACTAAAACATCTCTTTACTTTAGGCATCCCCTCTAAAGAAGTTAGCTTTATCGATGATTATATAAAAAGACAATATCTAAGTGGATACCTCTCCAAATATGAATTCCAAGGCTATTATTATTTTGACAATAATTCGCTGGGAAATTACAACAAAAACAAAATAGACGAATATCGAGAAAAAGTAATTAGCAGATCATCTCGTCTAAATGCAACGGAATACTTTTATAAAGTCGCGAGTGAAATCGGGACACATGAGTATTTTGCTCAAATAGCCTTACCTATTAGTGAAACACAAACCGTGTTGTTGTTTCTAAATTTTAAAAACAAGGCATTTAGTCCAACTATTCCCTATCCCGTTATTTTAACAGACAATAGACTAGACTTTATTAATCAAGAGAATATCAATGAAGATAGTTTTGCGTTATACAAAAATGGATCGCTCATTACCCAAAACGGAAAATTCACTTATCCAAACACGGATAAAGAATATCCTAAAAATGAAAACGAATTTATTAAGTTAAATGATAGTTTTGGATTCCATCATATGTTGTATAAACCGAATTCATTCACGACCATTATTGTAAGTAAACCCTTTCAATCCTATTGGGAATTTATAGCAGTGGCGTCACTTACTTTTTTAATTTTATACATTTCCACGACCATATTAAAATTCTTGAATTCAATATATGCTGTTTTCAGCTCAAGGAGGTTTAGATTCAAAAATCTAAAATATCAACTCCGATTACTCTTCAGTAATATTCAATATAGTACGCGCATCCAAACGCTAGTAATTGCATCGGTATTATTTGCTATAATTATTTCCGGTATTATTACCTTTTTTAGCATAAGCTATCAATCCGAAAACAACAAGAAAAATGATAGGTTGAATTATATTTCTGAAATCAGTAAACGAATAGAGAACACAATATCCTATTCCAATACAGTTCCCCTTGATCGATTAGAAGGTATTCTTCAGTATCTTACCGATATTCTCGTAACGGACTTTAATTTATACAACAAGAATGGGAAATTGATTTACTCAACACAATCTAAGATTTACGATCAAAAATTATTATCTGAGTACATTAATCAAGATGCCTATATTGATCTAAATGTGCTAAAAAAAACAGAAACATTACACACGGAAAGGATCGCAAATTTCGAATATTCTGCGACCTATTCTACCATTCGTAACAGCGAATACCAAACAATAGCATACTTAAGCGTTCCTTACTATGCGGCTAAAAAGGAAGATACGTCGAATCAGAATATTATTCTAAATACCATTCTGAATATCTATACCATTATTATTATAGCATTTGCATTTTTCTCAGCTTTTATTTCCAACAAAATTACCGCGCCACTAAATATTATAAGCAAAAAGTTATCTCAAACTAACCTAAGTGGCAAACCAAATGAACCACTATATTGGGAGAAAAATGATGAAATAGGGGCCTTAATTAAAGAATATAATTACATGTTAGTCAAGCTCGAAGAAAATGCCAAACAACTTCGGAATGCGGAGCGCGAGATAACATGGCGAGAAATGGCAAAACAGATTGCGCACGAAATCAAAAATCCGCTTACTCCCATGAAATTAGGTATTCAACAGCTTAGCCGATCTTTCTATGAAAAAGACCCTAAATTGGAGGAACGATTCGGACGCATATCTACTTCTTTTATCGAACAAATAGATGCCTTATCACGTATTGCCTCCGAATTTTCAGCTTTCGCAAAGCTACCTGAGACTAAGTTAGTTGAAATTAATTTAATTGAAAAAATATCAAAATCTATCGATTTATATAACAATAATCACAATACACTTATTCAATTGGTTAATAATACCAACCTAAAAAAAATCATTGTATTGGGTGATCGCAACCAATTATTAAGATCATTTAATAACCTGATCAAAAATGCTATTGAAGCTAGTCCTACAAAACGCAAACATCGGATTACTATTCTAATTTATTCTATGCCCGATTACTGGATAGAAGTACAAGTTAAGGATAACGGTTTAGGCATTGCTGATGATGCTTTACCCAATATCTTCAGACCAAACTTCACCACTAAAAGCTCCGGTACGGGATTAGGACTCGCCTTTGTAAAACAAACTATTGATGGAATGGGTGGAAATATTAGGTTTGAGACCGAATTAAATGTCGGAACAACTTTCTACATTCAGCTTCCATTAATAAATGGATTGGAGGACTCATAATAATATTTTTACAAAAACAACAATGAAATAATTGTTCAATCAACTATATTCGTGCGAATTAAATTTAAGAAGTTATGAATTGGAGAAAATCTCTATTAGCTGCCGCTGCATTAGTTGTATGTACGGCTCAATCATATGCACAGGACAACCTAATTAATGCTTTAAAAGCGAACGTAAGTGATAAAAGTAAGGAAGGATTTACGTTCACTGAGGTTATCAACCTTAGAAATACTTCTATTAAAGATCAAGGTTCATCGGGTACATGCTGGTCCTATTCGGGAAACTCTTTCCTTGAATCTGAAATGATTCGAATGGGAAAACAACCTGTTGAGATTTCCCAGATTTTTACTGCCTATTATACTTATCTCGAGAAAGCCAAAAACTATGTAAGGCTACATGGTGATCAAGCTCAAGGCGAGGGTGGTCAATTACATGATGTTTTAACGATATTCCGTCAATATGGAGCTGTACCTAGAGAGGTATATACCGGGCTGCAAGAGGGACAGACCCGAAACAATTTTTCGGAAATGAGCAATATCCTTCAAGGCATGAACGAGAATATTGTAAAAAATAAAAAATTAACACCCAAGTGGCAAAATGCGGTAACGGGAGTGATGGACGCTTATTTAGGAACTCCTCCTACAGAGTTTCAGTATAATGGCAAGACGTACACCCCCCGCACATGGGCCGACCAAATAGTAGGTATCAATCCAGACGACTATATAGGCATATCATCATTTGATGCCTACGCGTATTACAAACCATTTGTTCTATTAATACCAGATAACTGGTCTTTTGAGCGTTTTTATAACGTGCAGATCAACGATTTGACAAACATTATTGATAATGCCTTGCAGAACGGATATACAGTGGCTTGGGCATCTGATGTTTCAGAAAAGTCCTTTAGCTGGAAAAATGGCGTTGCATATGTCCCTGAAAAACCTATTGAACAGCTAACAAAAGAAGAACAGGAAAGTATGTTTAATGGTCCAAAACCAGAAGCGAAAATTACTCCTGCGCAACGTCAAGCTGCGTTTGATGATTACTCAACAACGGATGACCATGGTATGCACATAGTAGGAATAGTAAAAGATCAACATGGAAAAGAATACTATATCGTTAAAAATTCATGGGGCGAATCCAATGATTATAAAGGATATATGTATGTAACAAAAGAATTTGTGCGCTACAAAACGATTTCAATTTTGGTCCATAAAAATTCTATCCAAAAAGAAATTACATCGAAGCTCGGTCTTTAATACTATTCGAAGGTGGTTAAAAACCACCTTCTTTATTTTCAGCCCTACTTCCACCAACGTGCAAACACCTGATTTTCATTTCGAAAATCAACCAACTCTCCTATCTTGGGTGTTATTACATGGAGTTTCGGACCCTCGTCGTTCAACGAAGTCACTTTTTCCAAAGGTTCTTTCCACGGATGGTTAGCCAATTTAAATTTCCCCGAATGAACCGGTAACACACGTTTAGCGGACAAATCAATCGTTGCCAGCAATACTTCTTCGGGCATCATATGAATATACTTCCATTTATAGTCATATTGTCCGTTCTCTAAAATCGCCAAATCAAATGGCCCGTATTTCTCGCCAATCATCTTGAAATGCGTACCATATCCGCTATCTCCACCGACAAATATCTTTAGATTGGTCGTTTTTAGCACATACGATGTCCAAAGCGTTTGATTTCTTTTAAAGCTTCTGCCCGAAAAGTGCCTCCCCGGTGTAGAAGTAAGCGACATACCATGCTCTAGTTCAACAGTTTCGTACCAATCTAATTCCGTTATCTGTTTAGAGGGATATCCCCAGAACTCCAAATGTGCTCCAACTCCCAAAGGACAAATAATATGACTTACCTTATCTTTAAGTTGTTGAAATGTGGTATAATCTAAATGGTCGTAATGGTCATGCGTAATGATTAAATAATCCAGATGCGGCATATCGCCGGATAGTGTCAGATCCGCTCCTTTAAAAGCATTATTCGTACCATAAAGAGGCGAAGCATTCTTCGTAAATACTGGATCGACCAAAAATTTCACTCCATCTATCTGCATATAATAAGACGAATGCCCGAACCAGACTAATCCATCCATATCCGCCGGTAACTCAGTTAAATCCGTTTTTACATGTGGAACGCTATCAATGGGATAAGCCTCTTTTACGTTAGCAAATAATAATTCCTTTATTACGCTAAAATAGGTAACACCTTCTGCCATTGCAGGTGTATGTGCGAGATTCTGAAACTCACCATCGCGAAAGTTCTTAGATTGTTTGATGCGCTGAAGTCTTTCTCCCGAGGCTGCTTTGCCAAAGAGTGGATGTTTTAAAAAAACGACACCAACTCCCAGCAAAACAGCAATTATAATAAAGAAGATATACATTTTTCTATATTTGTTTTTTTTAGTATTTTTCATTTCGCTGCTAAAATACAAAATAAGCAATTCCGGATTTTGTACCAATTGTTGATTTAATGTAGAAATAAAATGAAACCAATTTAACTATCAGACGTTATCCTACAATAGCGCGCATTAAATAGAAATTGGCATTTCGAAGATTCGACAGAAATACCAATTGAGAATTTTTACATATCTTCAACAATACTAACAGATTAGAAACATGAAAGCACTACATACAATTATTTTAACGATCCATATCCTTTTTGCAAATTCTGTTTTTTCCCAACCATCATCGTCCCTAAATGGAGTATACCATGCTAAGACATCAGACATAAATACCCTGTGGCTTTTTGCAGACGGTTACAGTTCGCAGATCGTTTATAAAGACAACGCATACATGTCTACAAAGGGAGGCCCCTATCAATATGATGGAAAAACTTTATCCCTCATATTGGAATACAGTGACAAAGACAGCAGTGAAGTAGGAAAAACACAGGAATTACATATACTATTAGAAGGTTCTGATCTAAAAAACGATAAGGGAGTTCTTTTTAAAAAACAACCCGCCAAATCCCAAGATCTTGATGGTGTATGGCGGATCAGTGGCCGAAAACAGGGAAATGAAATAAGTACGATACAACGGGGAGACCGAAAAACAATAAAAATTCTGGTGGATGGCTATTTTCAATGGGTTGCCATCAATCCCGCTGTAAAAGGATTCTATGGAACGGGCGGTGGCCATTACGTACACAAAGACCAGCAATATACCGAACACTTACTGTTCTTCTCTCGCGACAACTCACGTGTAGGCAATCATTTAAATTTCAAAGGAGAAATCAAAGAGAACGAATGGCATCATTCGGGAAACAGTTCAAAAGGAGAACCGTTATACGAGATTTGGAGTAGAGAGTAATTTCCAATCGATCTCGAGCTAAATAAGAGGTTACCAAAATCCTTAACCTCTTATTTAAAATATATAATTTGAGATCTAACCGAACAAATCGGAGCTTAAATACCGATCTCCCCGATCGCAGGAAATGAATACAATCACCCCCTCCTCAATTTCATTTGCGACCTGCAACGCAGCATGGAAAGCACCTCCTGTACTCATACCTGAAAATATACCTTCCCTTTTTGCTAGCTCCCGTGCTTTTTCGGTCGCATCGTGTTGGGAAATATCGATGATCTTGTCTACTCTCGACGCATCAAATATTTTTGGTAAATATGCCTTAGGCCATCTTCTAATCCCCGGAATAGAAGATTCTTCCGTAGGCTGACATCCTATAATCTGGATTGCCGGATTTTTATCTTTCAAAAAAATGGAATTCCCCATTATGGTACCTGTAGTACCCATTGCGCTAACAAAATGTGTTATTTTACCTTGTGTATCGCGCCAGATCTCAGGACCGGTAGTTTTGATATGTGCCTTATAATTATCTGGATTAGAAAATTGATTTAGGATAAAATATTCTCCTGTCGCTGCCTTTTCTTCTGCATAATCCCGACAGATTTCCATTGTATCTAACAAGGTCACTTTGGCTCCAAAGGCCTCCATCGTCAATGTTCGCTCGCGAGTAGAAGTCGATGGCATAACCAATTCTAAACTCAAATCGTACATACCCGCAATCATTGCCAATGCGATACCCGTGTTGCCACTCGTTGCTTCAATAAGCTTGGTATCGGTTGAGATCTCTCCTCTTTCTAAAGCTGAACGAATCATATTTAATGCTGCACGATCTTTTACCGATCCTGCCGGATTATTGCCTTCCATTTTTGCATAAATTTTTACATTCGGATTGGAATGAAACGAGGTGATTTCTACTAAAGGTGTGTTTCCTATAGAATCGATTATATTTCCCATTATACAAGTGGTTTTGAGTCAATAAATTTTGAATTGGGTAAATGATATACGGTGGTATAGGGTTCTACGCTATTGGTAAGCCAAACATTACCACCGATAACAGAATGATGTCCGATAACTGTTTCTCCACCCAAAATAGTTGCCCCTGCATAGATAATCACATCATCTTCTATAATGGGATGTCTCTGCGTATCCACCATTGATTTTGCAACACTCAGCGCGCCCAAGGTAACACCTTGATACAATTTCACATGGTTTCCTATGATACAGGTCTCCCCGATTACAAGCCCTGTACCGTGATCTATATATAAATATTCGCCAATCTTTGCACCTGGATGAATATCTATCCCCGTCTTGGAATGTGCATGCTCTGTTAAAATCCGCGGAATTAAAGGTACACCTAATGTCCAAAGCTGGTGTGCTATACGATACATACAGATAGCAGTGAATCCTGGATAGGTTCGGATCACTTCCCGGATACTACGTGCAGCCGGATCACCATCCATTATTGCTTGAGCATCCGTCAACATACGCGCATAAATCTTCGGCAATTCCACAAAAAAAACTACGGCGACGTTTCGATTATCACAGTGTGAGCACGCTTTGGTTTTCAGCAGGAGCTCAAATAATTCAACTTCCGCCTGTTCAAAAGCTAATTTTATTTCTTCCACACTTTGGAAACTTTTCGAATTTCGCTCCGGAAACAACAAATGAAGCACATGCGTGGCCCACTCGGCAATACGTCTGTTGCTCGGCATATCCTGGACTTCGAGTTGCTTTTGATATAAGTGATTATAAAAATCTTTCATAGTGTTTGCTAGACATATACTTCTCTAGATAATCAAAGGTAACAATCCTTTCGATAAGATCTATCAAGCCTATAGAACTAATTTTTCAAATAATTCCTGATGAGTTTCTTCTGCCGAATAACAGAGACCAGGATGAGCCGGTGAAGACTGGATAATTGTACTCCTTTTTGCGGTGAGCCAACGAAACCGTTCAGTCTGATCCAATTCGGCAATTTTCCCAGCTTCTTTTTCTCCTGCACATATTTTTACGAATGACTCCAAATGACGATGAATCAGTTCTAAGTCTATCGTAGCATCCAACGCGATACACTTGGATGCATCTACGTAAACCTTTACATGAGCATACCGTTGTTTCCTACAGTACAGTGCTACTCCGACATTTACAAACTCCTCTCGCTCAACCCGAGGGACCACCCGCACTATGGCATACTCATATACGGTTCTCTCGTTCATGTTCTATCTGTTTTATAAAATTTTGGGAATGGGCAATTCTACGCATAAAAAACTCAGTATATATCGCTCGAGATTCTTCTGGCGAAATGTGGCGTCCTTCTTGCAATAACCATTCATCAGGTATAATAGCCAATATATTATGAATATGCTCTTTTGTAAACAATGGTGTATATTCTTCATCTATCCTCCTCACTTGCGAGGCATTTTTTAGTAAAACATGGTCTTTTATTTGAATAAACGGTTTCAAGGCCTGTTCTTCCCAATTGTCCCACGAGTGATGAAAATACAGCGAAGCTCCATGGTCTATCAACCACAGCTCTTTATGCCAAATCAACATATTCGTATTACGAGGAGTACGATCGACATTCATCAACAGCGCATCTAGCCATACAATTTTTGATGCTTCCTCCTCACTAACAACATCTACATTGGCATCGAAAGTGATCGCACCGCTCAGAAAATGTACCCCTAGGTTCTTACCCACAGAAAATTTCAATAAATCTTGGATTTCTTCATCTGGCTCCGTGCGGCCAAACGATTCATCCAACTCAGCAAATACCATTTCTGGCATTCGTAAACCCAGATATCGAGCCAATTCTCCTCCGATCAATTCAGCTATTAAGGCTTTTTTGCCCTGCCCAGCACCTCTGAATTTAATGACATAACTAAACCCGTCATCGGCATCCACTAAAGCAGGAAGTGAACCTCCCTCTCGGAAAGGTTGTATATAACGGATGATGTTTACGTGTCGTATTTCTGGTTTTTCTATCTTCATCTTACAAGTAAAGTCAAGAAGCCCCCTGACAAGGATCTCCTGATATTTTCAATAATTTTGCAAAAGCAAGTTCTGTTTTCAAATAAGGCGTTCCATTTCGAGGCAATCTATTGTACTGAATTATGCGCTATTTATTTATCTAAAGTAATATAATTATTCCTTTTCTTGAAATTTATGCCCTTCTATACAATATTTCTGGCTCCGACAGTATATTTAAACGCGTTTATAATTGCATAAACAGCAAATTACACGTCGTATTTTTCTATTAGGCTTTCGTGAATGCAAAGCATTTTATCTAATTTTGCGTCAATGCTTTGCGTAAATAGCAATATAAAATTATATGGACACGACTACGGAATACAATAGTGTAATAAACTATTGTCAAGATTTATTTATCAAAAAAACCAAAGATTATGGCACAGCTTGGCGTATCTTACGACTTTCATCGATCACAGATCAGCTCTATATCAAAGCACAGCGTATACGGACGTTGGAAATAAAAAAGGTATCCAAAGTAGGTGAAGGCATCATAGATGAGTATGTAGGCATCATTAATTATTGTGTTATTGCGTTAATGCAGCTTGAGCTTGGTGAGGATGGAAATGAAAACCTCGATTCAAGATGGGTGGCTCAACAGTACAACGAAAAAGTTAGTGAGACGCGAGACTTAATGTTCGCCAAAAACCATGATTATGGCGAAGCGTGGCGTGATATGCGTACTTCGTCCATGACAGATCTCATTTTGATGAAAATCCATCGTGTCAAACAAATAGAAGACAATGATGGTCAGACCTTAGTATCAGAAGGTCTGAAAGCCAATTATCAAGACATGCTAAATTATGCCGTTTTTGCGTTAATAAAATTAGGATTAGCTGAACAAAATTAGAAGGAAATGTCAAATTCATATTACACTGCTTACAACACCAGATCCGAAAAACCCAATATCCTACTTTGGATATCACGGTTATTCGTAGGTCTGCTTTTTATTTTTTCTGGATTAATCAAAGCCAATGACCCCATGGGATTTGGTTTTAAATTGCAGGAATATTTTCATGTATTTCACATGAATTTTCTCAATGATTACAGTACGTGGATTGCTGTGATTATTTGTGCATTGGAAATTATTCTAGGCGCATTATTAGTACTTGGGATTTCCGGAAAAAAAGTAGCCTGGGGATTATTGCTTTTAATTATTTTTTTTACATTTTTAACGTTTTATTCGGCTTTTTTTGAAGTCGTGACATCCTGCGGATGCTTTGGAGATGCCATTCCACTTACTCCATGGCAATCTTTTATAAAAGACCTTATCCTGTTGGCTTTTATACTCTATATATTTGTGTACAGAGCGCAACTAAAGCCATTCATTCAAAACAGTTTCTCCCGTAATTTAGCCACATTTTTGATTATCGTTGCTTCCTTCGGATTAGGCATCTATACCGTTTATTTTTTACCTTTCATTGACTTCTTACCTTACAAAGTGGGCAACAATATCCCAAAACTCATGGAGATTCCAGAAGACGCACCGCAAGATGAATACGAACATATCTACTCCATAAAAAATAAAACTACAGGCGAAAATAAGAAGGTAACCGATAAGGTATATATGGACGAAAAAATATGGGAAGATGAAAACTGGGAAATTGTTGGAGAACCGGAATCTAGGCTAATAAAAAAAGGGTATCAAGTAGCAATCCCTGATCTGAATATTTCTGATGCAGAAGGGAATAATGTAACTCAGGAAATCGTCACAAACCCCTATTACAATTTTGTAGTAGTAAGTACAGATGTAACAAAATTGTCGCCCACGGATTTCCTTGCCTTGGATAAGATTAATGAAACCATACGAGACCTTTCCAAAGATTACAATATTAGAGCCACATTACTAACATCAAGTTCTTCTAGTGACAGCAACTACTTAAATGATCAATTGGATCTGGTACTGGAGATCTTTTATGCTGATGCTGTGCCGCTAAAAAGTATGGTGAGATCCAATCCCGGGGTATTATTGCTACAAAATGGCGTAGTGATAAACAAATGGTCTAAGCAGTCATTTCCGGACAAAGAAAATTTAGAAAAAACTTATTTCCAAGGTCAATAATATGGGAAAACCAATATTTTTAGTAGGCTTTATGGGAAGCGGGAAGACAACTTGGGGCAAGAAAATCGCTCAAGCGCTGCACATTCCATTTATTGATCTCGATCACGACATCGTCGCACATATTGAAATGTCTATTCCTGAATATTTTGCACTACACGGAGAGCAGCGATTCCGCGAATTGGAAAGTCAGTTCTTAAAGAAGCAGTTCGGTAAGGATGCTGTAATTTCGACGGGAGGAGGAACACCTTGTTTCTACGACAATATGGAGTGGATAAAACACAACGGACTTTCTTTATATCTCTATCATACACCAAAATCACTTTACGCTAGACTAAGTCAATCCGACGTCAATAAACGCCCAGTGTTAAAAGGATTGTCAAACGAAAGCTTGTTAGCATTCATTGAAAGCAAACTTCAAGAAAGAAAAGGATATTACGAGCAAGCTCATATCAAGTTTGAGCAAATCCACACTCCTTTGGAAGAAATAATAGATCTTATACATCAACATCAGGGCGAGGATATCCAATATTAAGCGTATGTCCATTCAGGTAAAAAATCTCATAAAAACTTACGGTAGCCAGAAAGCATTGGCATCGATAAGTTTTGAAACTCAATCCAATCATATCATTGGTTTTCTTGGCCCGAATGGGGCAGGAAAATCTACAACAATGAAAATTTTATCAGGTATTCTTCCTTTTGATCAGGGAGAATGTCTTATCAATGGCATCAATATACACCTTGACCCCATCAAAGCGAAGAAAATAATTGGTTATCTTCCCGAGAATAATCCGTTATATCTGGATATGTACGTTCAAGAAATATTAACGTTTGAAGCCAATTTGCATGGTATACTCCATCCTAAAAACCGAATCCAAGAAGTAATATCGCTCACGGGCCTAACAAAAGAACAGCATAAGCGCGTGAATCAGCTATCGAAAGGATACAGACAACGTGTTGGTCTTGCAATGGCTATTATACACGATCCTCGAATTTTAATTTTAGACGAGCCTACATCTGGACTAGATCCTAATCAAATACTTGAGATAAGGGCGCTTATTAAAGAGTTGAGCAAAAATAAAACCGTGCTGTTATCTACGCATATTATGCAAGAAGTAGAGATCCTATGTGATGAAATCATTATTCTTGATAGGGGAATATTAAAAGATCATTTCCTTAAATCTAATGCCGCTACAAAATTTCCCAATCAAAGTATGGAGGAAATTTTCGTTCAACTTACCCACCACTAAAACTTTTTTTTCTACCTGTTGTTTATAAGCTAACTAAAAAGAACAAAGACATGAAAAAATATTTACTATCATTGGCTATTGCTATCGGTATTATTTCCCTCGCAGGCGCGCAACAAATTAACACGACTCCCCAGAGTTCGGCAAATGTAGGTCTTACTCCTATAAAAGCAGGAAATTGGATGGTCGGCGGATCCATTGGCAACATCGGTTATAGTTTCGAAGCCGAGTCCTTCAATGCTGCCATCCAGCCTAGAGCCGGATATTTTATTTCTGATGGAATCGCTTTGGGAGCAGAAGTCAATCTCGGTCTTAAAACTATCCCTGATACCGACAATGAGTGGACTTATGGAGTAGCTCCTTTTATACGCTATTATTTTCCAGAGGGTGCGAGTTCAACTGGAAGGTTTTTCGCGCACGGAAATGTGGGTATTGCAGGAAGTAGCGCCGGTAGTAATGTAGGGCTTGCGTTAGGTGCAAACGTAGGTTATGCACATTTTATCACGCAGACCGTCGCGCTCGAAGCAACTTTAGGGTATAATTATTCAAAGGCAAATGTCAATATAAGTGAAAAACAGACCGGATTAGGAGTTGGGATTGGTTTCCAGATTTACTTGCCGGGAAATAGATAAAAACATGCTTAATTTTTTACAACTTGAGAGAGCACAGATCGCGAGGATTTGTGCTCTCTTGCTTTAGCGCGATCATTTTCCTATTTTCGAAGCAAATTAAAAAGAAAGAGTATTGTTTAGCATTTATAAAAAAGAGATAGCAAGTTATTTTAATTCGCTCATCGGATATTTAGCCATTGGGATGTTCCTTCTTTTGACCGGCCTTGTACTATGGTTTTTTCCAGATTCTTCTATTTTAGAGACAGGTTATGCATCGTTAGAAGGCTTTTTTTCAATTGCTCCTTATTTACTCTTATTTTTGGTTCCCGCTATCACCATGCGAAGTATTGCTGGAGAAAAAGCGGATGGCACCTACGAATTGCTCTTGAGTAGACCCATTTCATTGAAACAAATTGTTTTGGGAAAATATTTGGGCAGTTTAACCATTGTTACACTAGCGATATTACCAACATTAGTATACGCAGTTACAATCTATTTACTTGCGTTTCCGAAAGGTAATATTGATTTGGGAGCAACTATCGGCTCTTATCTAGGCTTAATATTACTTTCCAGTACCTTTGTAGCATTAAGTATTTTCTGTTCATCGCTTACACAAAATCCCATTGTAGCCTTCTTAGTTTCGGCACTTCTCTGTTTCGTTGCTTACTACGGTATTACGGCCATAGCTCAGCTGACCGTTTTTACCGCAATTGCCGACAGCCTAAAGAATGCCGGCATACAATCCCATTACGATGCCATTAGTAGAGGAGTTTTGACAGCAAAAGATTTTATTTATTTCGTTAGTTTTTCTGTTTTGTTTCTGACGTTTTCCATCGGTCATCTGGGTAGGTTTTTCAATACGAGAAAAAAAACTTTCACGGCTTATTTGACAGTGGTTGTCATCCTCCTACTCCTAAATCAATCCTTTTTTTATAATCAATTCGACCGATTAGACTTTACCGAAGACAAACGTTTTACGCTCACAGAAACCTCGAAAGACCTTGTCAAAAGCTTAGACAAAGAGGTTTACATTACGATTTTTTTAGGCGGGGACTTACCCAGTGGATTCCAGCAGTTACGTCTCGCGGCCATTGACATGGCCTCCGACCTAAGAGCCTATTCTAATGGACGTATTAAAATAAATCTGGTTGACCCATTGGAAGGGGATCAAAACCAGCAACAGGAATATACACAAGCGTTGATAAACCGAGGGTTGTATCCCACCAATTTAAGCGTTAAATCTGAAAGCGGATTCTCTCAAAAACTCATTTTTCCTGCTGCTATTGTCAATACGGAAGAGTTGGAGGTCAATGTAGACCTGCTTCAAAATAAAACGGGCGCAGATCCTGAACAGGTATTAAATAATTCCATTCAAAACCTGGAATATGCTTTCGCTTCAGCGATTAAAAAAGTTATTGAGCGAAAAACCTCCTATATTGGGTTTACCGAAGGACATGGCGAACCTACTGATTTGGAGTTATACGATGCCATGCATACCCTAATGACGGGAAACCAAGTAGGAAGAATTAATTTGGATTCAATAGATTTTAGCGGATTGAAGCAAATACAGGTTATTATCATAGCTAAGCCTACTCAACCTTTTTCGGAAAGTGAAAAGTACAAATTAGATTTTTTTATCCGCCACGGAGGAAATGTCATTTGGGCTGTCGATCAGCTCGACGCCAGTCTTGAAAACCTAAGATCAAAAGGTAGCCAACCTCTAATAGGGAGACAACTAAATATAGATGATCAACTTTTCCTATACGGCGCCCGGTTAAACTATAACATGGTAGCCGATCTAAACTGCGGGCAGATCCCTTTATCCGTTGGAAATATTGGTGGAAAAGCACAAATCGAACTCGCACCTTGGTATTTCTTTCCGATTATCATGCCGACCAACACACATCCAGTCGTGAGAAATTTAGATGGGATACACACTGAATTTATCGGCACCATAGATACCATTGCGACTGCAGGAATAAAAAAAGAAGTGATTTTGCAAACCTCCCCTTTTACCCGCATACTTAACACACCTGCTACGCTATCCTTACAAATGGTGGAAGAACAGCCTGACCCTACTAAATTCCGGACAAAACCCGAGCCTGTTGCTGTACTACTTTCCGGAAAGTTCCCTTATATCTTTGAAAATCGCCCTGCCCCATCCGGTATCATGTCGCCGGTCGATCTATCGAATACCTCGAATCCCGCGAAAATGCTTGTAATCTCCGATGGGGATTGGTTAATAAATCAAGTAAATACAAAAGATCAATCTCCTTATCCGTTGGGTTGGGATCGTTATACGGAACAACAATTTGCCAACAAAATATTCTTAGAAAATATCGTTGATTACCTCATGAATGAAGAAAGCTTGATTTCGTTACGAAATAGAGATGTCAAGCTTCGCTTACTCGACCAAGCCAAAGTAAAGGACGAAAAATTGGAATGGCAGGTGACTAACATCGTGCTTCCCCTCCTTCTCTTGTTCGTCATCGGCTTCGTTCAACAATACATACGCAAGAGGAAATATACATAACCTATTTTTTCATCGACCCCGCATCCATTAGTCGTAGATGCCAACTAAAGGCTTCCTCCAATAAATGCGGGGTATGTCCTCCACGTTCACTGGCGCGGTCAAAATACGATTGAAGCTGTTCCCTATAATCGGGATGCACACAGTTGTCAATAATCTTTTGTGCGCGTTCACGAGGTGCTAAACCTCTTAGATCAGCTAATCCAATATCTGTAACCAAAATATCTACATCGTGCTCGGTATGGTCCACATGTGATACCATCGGCAAGACGTGCGAAATTGCATTTTCTTTTGAAGCCGCTTGCGTCACAAAAATACTTAGGTATGCATTACGCGCAAAATCTCCAGATCCACCTATGCCATTCATTATTTTTGAGCCCGAAATGTGTGTAGAGTTTACGTTACCATAAATATCAAATTCAATCGCCGTATTAATCGCAATAACTCCCAAACGTCTGATCAGCCCCGGTGTGTTGGAAATATTCTGAGGTCTTAAAACAAACTTATCTCTGTATTTTTGCAAGTTGCCAAATACACGTTGATAGCAGTCTTTCGAAACGGTAACTGAAGAAGCTGAAGCAAAACTTAATTTACCCGCGTCGATTAAATCAAATGTACTATCCTGTAGTACCTCCGAAAACATCGTAAGATCGTAAAAGTTACTATCTTTAAATCCCATTAATACCGCATTCGCTACTTTACCGATCCCCGCCTGTATCGGCAGGAGACGATCCGTTAAATGACCGAGAAGAACCTCATTTTCAAAAAATTCCAAAATATGTTTTGCAATAGCCGTGGTTTTCGGATCAGCGGGTGCAATATCGGCTGGACTATCCAACATATCTGTAAATACGATACCAACAACCTTGCTGGGATCTAATGGAATCGTTTTACGACCGATCTTATTCCAAGGTGCTACAATAGGGATAACATTACGATATGGATAATCCTCCGCCTGATAAATATCGTGAATACCATACACCTCTTCAGATACAGCGGTATTAATTTCCAAAATAACTTGTTTCGCCAGTGCAGCAAATGTAACGGAGTTACCTACCGAAGTAGTCGGAACAATACTTCCATCCCGGTCTATATAAGCCACTTCTATCACAGCAATGTCAACAGGAGGTAAGTTTTTGTTATGCAGCAATTCTGCACTTTCGCTTAAATGCTGGTCGATAAAAAGTACTTCTCCAGTATTTATTTTACTACGTAAAGCGCGATCCACTTGAAAGGGCATACGTTTAGACAAAGCGCCAGCTTCCGCCAATTTACCATCTGTATCATGACCTAATGACGCACCGGTCATTAATGTTATTTTTAAATTCTCACTTTTTGCACGCGCTGCAAATGCCGGAAGGACCACTTTACTATCACCTGCTTTTGTAAAGCCGCTCGAGCCCACAACCATACCGTTATTAATAAGAAGAGCTGCCTGCTCAGCAGTCATTACTTTATCTTTTAAACTTTCTAAACGTATTCTTTCGTATGCCATTTTATGGTTCAATATTTTATGATTAATTTCTTATCAATAAGGTATCTATCCCGACGATAAAAATGATCTACAATATTAACAATTATTATGCTTAGCATTTTATTCAAACAAGACAATTACTTAATGAACGGAACCTCCTTAGCCTTAACCTCTTAATAATCCCCTACTTTTTTGGTTTTCTGGCTAAAATTAAGGAGATTTAGAGATTAATATAAGGATTTATGCAAAAGGAATATGTAAATAAATATTACATAACTGAAGTAGATGCCGTCGAAGATAGTATATATTGTCATCATGCGCTTTTGGGGGACAGCGTGATTACCGAACACAAGCACAAGAAAGGTCAATTCCTATATACAGAAGGAGGAGTCGTATTTCTGAAAACATCCCAAAAATCATATTTTCTACCTGCAAGACATTATATATGGATCCCACCGGGCATTAAGCACAGCATCCATCCAAGTTCTCCAAATGTGGTTATGCGCAACCTCTATTTCCCAATATTTGATACAGATACAGATTTCTATGATAAAATTAATATATACCCTGTAAATGATCTTTTGATTGAACTTATTATGTTCACGAACCGTTGGAACGGTAATATATTCCCAGCAGATGAAATCAAATACACCATTGCAAAAGCCTTTAAGCTCGTATTACCTGAACTTTCAAGTTCCAAACTTCCATTGGCCTTACCTTACCCACGACATGACGCATTAAAAGATATCGTTGCATTCTTGGAAGCTAACATTTCTGAAAATATCAGCTTTAAAACACTAGCTACGAAATTTGATCTTAGTGAGCGCACGTTAGCCCGTTTATTCCAAAATGAACTGAACATGTCTTTCATCCAGTACTATACAATCTTAAGGATGTTAACGGCGTTAAAACTTCTACTAGATGACAAATTAAGCATCAATGAGGTCGCGTTAGAAGTAGGGTATAGTAGCTTACCCACATTCAGCAATACATTCAATAAAATCATTGGCGTGAGACCCAGTGATTACGTAAAAAATAAAAACACCTTAATATAACCTTTTATCAACATGAAATTAAACTCCATAATACTAAGCCTATTTATGTTATCAACCATATCATACGGAACGAACTCCCGTGTTGATCATCCAAACGTAGCAATACCTCTTCCTATCCAACTTTTTAATGGAAAGGATATGAACGATTGGACAGCAAAAATCAGACTTCACGAAACCGGTGAAAATTATGCTCAAACTTTTCGTGTAGAAGACGGATTATTAAAAGTAAGATATGATGGGTATGATAATTTCAATCAGCAATATGGACACATAGCCTATAATAAACCATTTGGTCATTATATACTCCGTGTCGAATATCGGTTTGTGGGCGAACAAGCAAAAGGCGGCGAAGGCTGGGCATGGCGCAATAGTGGGGCAATGCTTCATGGGCAATCTCCACAAACTATGTTAAAAGATCAAGATTTTCCGATTTCGATAGAAGGACAGTTTCTGGGTGGTGATGGCACAGCTGAGCGCACTACTTCAAACCTATGTACTCCAGGTACCAATGTATACTACATGAATGAACTTTTTACGCCACACTGCACTAGTTCTACCTCCAACACTTACCATGGCGACCAGTGGGTAACAGCTGAGTTCGTTGTATTGGGAGACTCTATTATACGACATGTATTGGAAGGAAAAACTGTATTGGAATACACGAAGCCTCAAATTGGAGGCGGCAATGTATCTGACTTTGACAAAAATGCAAAACCAGATGGAAAAGCATTAACAGAAGGTTATATTTACCTGCAGAGTGAGAGTCATCCCATCGATTTTAGAAAAGTCGAATTATACGATCTATCGCCCTACAAAAACAATCCAGAAAAGTTGAATAATATTATCCAAAAGGTCATTAAATAGCTGTATTGACCGGAACCTTATCAGTAGATCTTTACTGATTCACGAATAAACAAGAAAAGGGATGTAAATTAATACATCCCTTTTCTTGCTTTATGTCTAAAAAATTAACCTAATTTATTAACTAATTTAGTCAATTTAGATTTGTTGTTAGAAGCTTTTTTCTTGTGAATTACGTTCTTCTTAGCCAAACGATCAAGCATTGAAATTACACGAGGTAGTAATGCTTGTGCTTCCTCTGCAGAAGTAGTAGTACGTAATTTCTTAATTGCGTTACGCGTTGTTTTTGCTTGGTAACGGTTTCTTAGACGCTTCGCAGCGTTAGCTCTAATTCTTTTGATCGCTGATTTATGATTTGCCATTTCTCTTAGCTAATTTTATTTTCTTTTTTACTATATTTCGGACTGCAAAAATAACGAGTTAATTCCATTATTCAAAATCTATTTTAAAGTTTATTTTAATTTCTCTTTAACAAGTCCATTTTTGATTTTTTAACGGAGCTTTAGCAAGCTCATCAAAGATAATCTTTACTTTTGATTTTTTAATTTGAAGATATGCAAAAATTATCGATGGATCAGTTGAATCGTACAGATCTAGAAACCTTCAAAAATCAGGAGAAAATACGAATTACTATCGTGTTAGACAATGTACGTAGTATGCATAATGTAGGATCGTCATTTCGAACAGCTGATGGATTTGCCATAGAACAGATTTTTCTTTGTGGTATCACAGCCACGCCGCCGCACCGTGAAATCGAAAAAACAGCACTAGGGGCAACACAATCTGTCCAATGGTCCTATCAGAAAGAAAGCCTGCAGGCGATAAGAGGCTTAAAGGAGCAGGGCTATAAAATTATTGCCATTGAACAAGCAGAAGGAAGCATCATGTTAAACAATTTTAAACCCATCACAGCAGAAAAATATGCGCTGGTATTTGGCAATGAAGTAAATGGTATAAGCGAGGAGATTATGGAAGTAATAGATGCGTGCATTGAAATTCCGCAATTCGGAACGAAGCATTCTTTTAATGTATCCGTAACGATCGGAATGGTGCTGTGGGATTTTGTAACTAAAATAAAATTTTAATAATTATTTTGGTATTTATACGCAAGCAAATTTTCGAAAGTCAATGCAAAATGGTAGATTTGCTATGCAAAAAATCAGAACAAATGAGTGTATTAGTCAATAAAGATTCTAAAGTTATCGTGCAAGGTTTTACAGGAACCGAAGGTACTTACCACGCAAGTCAAATGATTGAGTACGGAACACAAGTTGTTGGAGGTGTGACTCCTGGCAAGGGAGGTCAAACCCATCTCGATCGTCCTGTATTCAATTCTGTACAAGATGCCGTAGACAAAACTGGTGCTAACGTTTCTATCATATTCGTACCTCCTGCTTTCGCTGCCGACGCTATTATGGAGGCTGCAGCTGCAGGTATTGAAGTAATTGTATGTATTACTGAAGGTATTCCTACGAAGGATATGATTCAGGTAAAATCATATTTAAGTGATAAAAACTCTCGTTTAATTGGCCCCAACTGTCCGGGCATTATTACTGCTGAAGAAGCTAAAATTGGTATCATGCCAGGATTTATCTTCAAAAAAGGTAATGTAGGTGTGGTTTCTAAATCGGGTACATTGACGTACGAGGCTGTTGATCAAACCGTAAAAGCGGGACTGGGTATTACGACAGCTATAGGTATTGGTGGCGACCCTATTATCGGTACTACCACGAAAGAAGCTGTAGAACTGCTAATGAATGATCCAGAAACTGAAGCTATCATTATGATTGGCGAAATCGGCGGTGGAATGGAAGCAGAAGCAGCGCGTTGGATTAAAGAGTATGGTACAAAACCAGTAGTTGGCTTCATCGCAGGACAAACCGCGCCTCCGGGACGTCGTATGGGACACGCTGGTGCAATCGTTGGTGGTGCAGATGATACTGCCGCAGCGAAAATGAAGATCATGGCAGAATGCGGTATTCGTGTGGTAGAATCTCCTGCTGAGATTGGAAAGGCAATCGCTGAAGAACTAGCAAAATAAACTACTCCTTTATTAATATAAAAAAAGCTCGAAATAATTTCGAGCTTTTTTTATGTTTTGAATTTTTATCTGTTCTTTCATAAGACAATTTTTATTTAATTTCACTTGATCATTAAATAATTCCAAATTCGCCGTTATGAATAGATCTCTCTTTACCGCATTATATTGTCTTCTCGCCATTATCAGTTACGCGCAGGAGATCGATGAGGAATACGTCAAAAACAACTACACAAAGATTGAACAATACATTCCGATGCGAGATAGCGTGCGTTTATTTACTTCCATCTATATCCCAAAAGATAAGGCACAAAAGTATCCCATTTTATTAAATCGGACACCCTACACCGTTGCACCTTACGGAATAGAAAAAATGAAAAGATACCTAGGAAATTTCGCAGAAATGACAAAAGCCTGCTATATTTTGTCTATCAAGATGTACGCGGTAAGTGGATGAGTGAAGGTACGTTTGAAAACATCAGGCCAACCGGTACGATTGAAAACGGCCTTAAAATAGACGAAAGCACGGATACATATGATACCATTGACTGGTTGGTTAAGAATCTAAAAGAAAATAATGGTAATGTAGGTATGTATGGTATATCCTATCCAGGGTTCTATGCTACAACATCTCTGATCAACTCTCATCCCGCTTTAAAAGCAGTTTCCCCACAAGCCCCCGTTACCGATTGGTTTATAGGCGATGACTTCCATCACGGAGGAGCCCTTTTCTTGATGGATGCATTCAGATTTATGTACACCTTTGATGCGCAACGACCTCAGCCTATTACAAATATAAACAGTCCCAAAGGATTCGAATTACTTTCCAAAGATTACTACAAATTCTTTTTGGAAAACCCAACACTAAAGGTTCTTAAAGCGAAATATCTAAATCATACAGTAAAATTCTGGGATGACCTAGCTAAACATCCAACTCTCGACACATTTTGGATGAATAGAACAATCACCAATCACCTCAATTCTGTAAAACCCGCTGTAATGGTTGTAGGGGGTACTTTTGATGCAGAGGACGTTTACGGCACCTTTGAAACCTATAAGGCCATCGAAAAACAAAATATTAACAATAATAATATACTAGTTATTGGCCCATGGTACCACGGAGGTTGGGTAAGATCGGAAGGTGATAGCTTTGGAGATGTTCGATTCGGTGAGAAAACAAGTCAATATTATCAAAAAAACATAGAACTGCCTTTCTTCGAGTACCATTTGAAAGGAAAAGGTGATTTCAAGCCCGCCGAAGCTACTGTATATGTATCGGGATCTAATGAATGGAAAAAATTTGGACAATGGCCTCCGAAAGAAGTGACATCTACCCAATTATTTTTGCTTCCAAATGGAAAATTAGACAAGCAGGAAAATAAATCGCAGCAGAGCTACATCCAATATTACTCCGATCCGGCTAAACCCGTTCCATTTCAGGAAGGTATAATTACCGATCGAACGAGGGAATATATGATTGATGATCAACGTTTCACCTCGAATAGACCAGATGTAATCGTATTTGAAACGGAGCCATTGGCAGAAGATCTGACTATTGTTGGTCCTGTTACCGCCGATTTAAAGGTGTCAATGACAGGAACAGATGCAGATTTTGTCGTAAAAGTAATTGATGTTTATCCCGATACGAGCCATGCCACATCTCATTTATCCGAAAAGACTGTTATGTCTGGTTATCAAATGCTGGTAAGAGGTGAAGTTCTAAGAGGAAAATTCAGAAATAGCTATAGTAATCCGGAGCCATTCAATCCGGATGAAATTACCAGTGTTAATATCAAATTGCCGGATGTAGCACATACCTTCAAAAAAGGTCATAAATTGATGATCCAAATACAGCACAGTTGGTTTCCACTAGTAGACAGAAATCCAAATCAATTTATGGACATCTATAAAGCTGAACCCGAAGATTTCAAGCCAAACACACATCGCTTATATTTCGATCAAGATAATAGAAGTGTAATTGGATTTTCAATACTGAATCCCTAGAAAAATACACTAAGGATTAATCATTTGAGGACTTATGTCACTCCTCACAATAGATAATAGCCAATTTTGCAAGAAGTTACAAAAAACTTCCGGGTTAAATTAAATACAGGGGCAAAAAAAAAGAGCCCTTGCTG
>NZ_MU158693.1:223137-438569 GCF_015209965.1 Sphingobacterium pedocola
GTAAACTAAACGTTATTTTTAAAGGTCTGCCGTAAAACGCTGGAACTGTTAACGATAAATTTGCCACTGCCCCTCTCCTGCCTTTCTCCCGACCAATACCCGACCTTCTTCTACCGGTATATTAGGTCTGCCTTAGTACTATCTTAGGGCTACCCAGGAAAAGGTAAGACAGCACTAAGGCAGACGTAATGCAGCCGCACCTCTTCCCCTGTCATTCTCCCGGCCAACAGGCCACCGTCTTCGTTCCGGCATTAACATCGAGATATTATTTCCTATCACTTCGACGGATTCATAACTGAAAAGTTCGGAAGCAGCGGGATTAATAGATTCCAATATTCCCATACTATCAATCGTAATGATGCCGTCGATAATAGTTTCAATAATTGCTTATCAATAATCTAGCGGTTTCTAAGACGTTACTTTACCAATTTTTTGTACTTAATACGTTTTGGTCCTATATCTCCTAGACGTTTTTTGCGATTTTCTTCATATTCAGTATAATTCCCTTCAAAGAAGTAAACTTGTGAATCACCTTCAAAAGCAAGAATATGTGTACAAATACGATCTAGGAACCATCTATCGTGAGAAATAATTACCGCACATCCTCCAAAATTTTCAAGCCCTTCTTCCAAGGCACGCAACGTATTAACGTCAATATCGTTCGTAGGTTCATCCAATAGCAAAACATTAGAAGCATTTTTCAATGTAATCGCCAGGTGTACACGATTTCGTTCCCCTCCCGAAAGCACACCAACTTTCTTTTGTTGATCTGCACCGTTGAAGTTGAATTTGGAAACATAAGCTCTGGAATTCGTAGGACGATTTCCTAATAAAATATTATCGTTGCCTTCCGTTATATTTTCCCAAACTGATTTGTCGGGATCAAGATCATTGTGCAATTGATCTACATATCCCAATACCACCGTTTCCCCAACTTTGAACGTACCCGTATCCGGTACTTCCTGTCCCGTTATTAATCGGAAAAGCGTCGTTTTGCCTGCACCATTGGGGCCAATAATCCCTACAATTCCGGCCGGAGGTAACGAAAAGCTCAAGTTTTCGAACAAAATACGATCTCCATACGATTTGGAAATATTATTTGCTTCAATAACCACATTTCCCAATCGAGGTCCCGGTGGAATAAAAAGTTCTAATTTCTCTTCGCGTTCTTTTGTTTCCTCCGAAGCTAATTTTTCGTAATTATGAAGACGGGCTTTAGATTTGGCATGTCGTGCTTTAGGCGCCATCTTTACCCATTCTAATTCGCGCTCCAACGTTTTCTGACGTTTTGTTTCTTGTTTTTCCTCTTGTGCTAAACGCTTTGATTTTTGATCTAGCCAAGAGGAATAATTTCCTTTCCAAGGGATACCTTCGCCTCTATCCAGTTCAAGAATCCAACCTGCAACATTATCTAAGAAATACCTATCATGCGTTACAGCAATTACAGTCCCCTTGTATTGTTTCAAATGTTGCTCTAACCAATCGATAGATTCTGCATCCAAGTGATTCGTAGGTTCATCCAACAGCAATACATCTGGCTCCTGAAGCAATAAACGACATAGCGCCACCCTTCTGCGCTCACCTCCTGACAGATTGGCAATTCTAGCGTCTGGTTCTGGACAACGCAACGCATCCATGGCACGTTCCAGTTTGCTATCCAACTCCCAAGCATTTGTTGCATCAATTTTATCTTGAAGTTCGCCCTGGCGAGTTAACAATTTATCCATCTCATCTGGATCTTCATAAACTTCCGGAAGACCGAATTTTTCATTGATATCTTCGTATTCCTTTAAGATTCCTGTTATTTCCGCAACGCCTTCTTCTACAATCTCCCGCACGGTCTTTTCGGTATCCAGTTCAGGTTCCTGGGCTAAATAACCCACAGTATACCCCGGAGAAAACACCACTTCACCTTGATAGGACTTATCAAGTCCGGCGATAATTTTCAACACAGACGACTTACCAGATCCGTTCAGACCGATGACACCGATTTTGGCACCATAGAAGAATGATAAATATATATTTTTTAAAACTTGTTTTTGAGGGGGGTAAATTTTGTTTACCCCAGCCATAGAAAAGATTATTTTTTCGTCAGACATAGATCTAAGCCAATATTTCAATAAAAATTGTGTACTTCTCAAAGGTATTAAATTTACTCCGCTAAATAAAACTGATGTCGCATTAATTCCTTGAGATTCGTTTACCTAATGTGTCTACAACTGACAATTTGACTATTATCAGCTATGGCGTGATTGTTGATAAATTTAACGAAAATAATAAGGACGGGTTTTATAATTATTTCCTACATTTATAACATCCTTAACTTATTTTAATACAGAAAGGTAATTATCCATGGAAGCAAAATTCTCACCAAGAGTAAAAGATGTGATCTCATACAGCCGCGAAGAAGCTTTACGTCTTCGACACGACTATATTGGCACAGAGCACCTTTTGCTAGGGCTGATCCGAGAAGGTGATGGTGTAGCGATTAAAATACTAAAAAATCTTACTATAGACACCGGAGCAATACGCCAATCGATAGAAGACGCTGTAAAAGGCTCTTCTATTTCAAGAGCACCTATCGGAAATATGCCGTTGACAAAACAAGCAGAAAAAGTTCTCAAAATAACGTATTTGGAAGCTAAAATTTTCAAAAGTGACATTATCGGAACCGAGCATTTATTATTGGCAATCCTGCGCGATGAAGACAACATTGCGTCTCAGATATTGCAACAATATAACGTGTCGTACGACTTGTTCAAAAACGAAGTAGAGCAAAATAAAACGACGATAACCGATGAGGTTCCCGGTTCTCCTGCGAACGATGATGACTACGCTGAAGAAGAAAACTTCTCTGCTCCCAAGAAAGTATCGGACATTAAATCTAAAACTCCAGTTTTAGATAATTTTGGCCGTGATTTGACCCGAGCGGCAGAAGACGGTAAACTAGATCCCATTGTTGGCCGCGAAAAAGAGATTGAGCGCGTTTCTCAGATTCTTTCCCGCCGTAAAAAGAATAACCCTATTCTAATCGGAGAGCCAGGTGTTGGTAAATCAGCTATTGCTGAAGGTCTTGCTTTACGCATCGTGCAACGTAAAGTTTCACGTGTATTGTTCAACAAACGCGTAGTTACGTTAGATCTCGCTTCCTTAGTCGCAGGCACTAAATATAGAGGCCAATTTGAAGAACGCATGAAAGCAGTCATGAATGAATTGGAAAAATCTCCGGATGTAATCCTTTTCATTGACGAGATTCATACTATTGTTGGGGCCGGTGGAGCCTCAGGCTCTTTAGATGCATCCAATATGTTTAAACCTGCTTTAGCTAGAGGTGAAATTCAGTGTATTGGCGCGACAACGTTGGATGAATATCGTCAGTTCATTGAAAAAGACGGAGCGTTAGATCGTCGTTTTCAAAAGGTAATGATTGAACCAGCCAGTCATGACGAAACAATTGAAATCTTAAATCGTATCAAAGACAAATACGAAGAGCATCATAATGTTAACTACACCCCAGAAGCAATTAATGCCTGTGTGACATTGACAACACGATATATCACAGATCGTTTTTTACCAGACAAAGCTATCGATGCTTTGGATGAGGCAGGTTCACGGGTGCATTTGACAAATATTCACGTACCACAATCGATTTTGGATATTGAAGAAAAAATCGAGGAAGTAAAAGTCGAAAAAAATAAAGTAGTTCGTTCTCAAAAGTATGAGGAGGCAGCAAAGCTTCGTGATACAGAGAAAAAACTTCTTGAAGAGTTGGAACGCGAAAAAGCGGTTTGGGAAGCGGAAACGAAAACGAAACGCTATGAGGTAACTGAGGATAATGTAGCAGAAGTCGTCTCGATGATGACCGGTATTCCTGTACAACGGGTAAGCCAATCCGATAGCCAAAAACTATTGAATATGGGCGATTCTATGAAAAATAGAATTATCGGTCAGGACGATGCCGTTCAAAAACTGGTAAGAGCTATCCAGCGTACTCGTGCAGGATTGAAAGATCCTAAAAAACCAATTGGTTCGTTTATCTTTCTCGGCCCTACCGGTGTCGGTAAAACAGAATTGGCAAAAGAGCTTGCGCGATTCATGTTTGATTCAGAAGATTCATTGATTCAGGTAGACATGAGTGAGTATATGGAAAAGTTTGCCGTTTCTCGTTTAGTTGGAGCGCCTCCAGGCTATGTAGGTTATGAGGAAGGCGGACAACTGACAGAGAAAGTACGCCGTAAACCGTATGCTGTCGTATTATTAGATGAGATTGAAAAAGCACATCCCGATGTATTCAATTTATTACTTCAAGTATTGGACGAAGGTCAATTGACAGATAGCTTGGGTCGTAAAGTGGATTTCCGTAATACAATAATTATTATGACCTCTAATATTGGTGTACGTCAATTAAAAGAATTTGGTCAAGGTGTGGGTTTTACTACTGCAGCAAAAGAAAATCAAGCGGATTCACATTCACGGGGTGTAATCGAAACGGCATTGAAACGTGCCTTCGCTCCGGAGTTTTTGAATCGTATTGACGATGTAATTGTTTTCAATTCATTAACAAAAGAAAATATATTCAAAATTATCGATATCGAACTAAAATCTTTATTTGATAGAATCGAAGCTCTGGGTCATACGATCGAATTGACACCCAAAGCAAAAGAATATATTGCTGAAAAAGGATACGACACCAATTTCGGAGCCCGCCCACTGAAACGTGCTATTCAGAAGTATTTAGAAGATCCTATTGCCGAGGAAATTCTGAAAGGAGAATTAAAAGCGAATGCAGTTATGCATGTTGATTATGATGAAGACAAAAAAGAAATCATAGTTAAAGGACCGTCTGCTGATGACGATGATAATTCGGTTTCGTCCGATTTAAAGGGTAAAAATAATAAGTAAAAAACGGCCGCTCAATTCAATTGAGCGGCTTTTTTCGCTTACTACCGTATTTTCTGTCCTTAAAATAAGGACAATTGTCCTTCCTCTCTAGTCCTGTTTCCGAATGGGAATTTCTGAATTATCTCGTATTGACCTTTTTCGGGATTAAATTTTCGTAAAGAAAGGCTATCGCAAAAAAAATTTTTGTCGATGTGCGTAAATAAGTTCTTTGCTACAGTCATTTTACTTCCATCCAATTTACGCGCTATCGTAACATGCGGATCATCGCCGTTCTCATATAATCCGAGGATATGCGGCTTTAAATGGATAATTACACTACGGAATACATCTTTCAGATAGGCCTTGGAATAGATAGAAGGTTGTATGAAAAATGTATGTTGCTGGTAACTATTAAACTCACTAAGATAAACATACTGGGCCTTTTTAAATTCTACCAAGTCGACGAGTTTTGTTTTAATTTTTTCAACATTCACTTCGTCAGAGTCGAATTCACATATACTAATATGTGCTAAAGAATTGACACTAGCATACCATCCTATCTTCTGCTCTAACTGCTTTTTTAAATCCCTTACGTAATCTATAAAATCTGCACTTGGATGTATAACTAATGAGTATTTCATGCTAAAAAATATACTTTCTCCAATATACTAATATTGTATTATAAAACCACTTTTACACCCCGTTTTAACAGTATAGATCTTATCGAAAATTCCCTAACGCCCAATACAACTGGACAACGACCCGTTAAGGAGTTTTCTTCAATAGATTAAGATTTTATATATCAAATATTTCCGCTATATAAACCCTTTACATTAAACCTACGTTATATTCATACAACCTTAACATGAAGTTAGCACTAAAAAAACAACGGAACTTTAATTTTAGGTAGTAAAAATAACCCGTTGAGAAAAAATAAACAGATGAAAAAAATCGCCTTTTTTGCCGAAATTTTAATTGAAGATTTTGACGGAGCTTCCCGTACCATGTTTCAATTGATCAACAGATTAGACACCTGTTCTATGGAGTATTTTTTCATTTATGGAAAAGGGCCCGAGACCTTTCGTCATCACCTTTCCTACCGTGTACCGTCTATCAACATACCGCTTAATACAGATTACAGCTTAGCCATACCCTTTATGGTAAAAAAAAATTTAGAGCAGGCTTTAGATAATTTTGCGCCAGATGCAATTCACATTTCTACCCCCTCTCCTCTGGGATATTTTGCATTGAAATATGCAAAAAAAAGGAATATCCCGGTACTAAGCATCTACCATACCCACTTTGTTTCCTATATACCCTATTACCTCCGTCGTGCGCCACTGTTTATTAAGATGGCAGAAAGCTGGATTCAACAAACGATGCGAAAGTTCTACAATGCATGTGATCAACTATATGTCCCGTCGCTGGCGATGATATCTGAACTTGAAAATCTTGGAATAGCGCGGGAACAGATGACGCTTTGGCAACGAGGTATCAACTTAGAACTCTTTTCGATCAAAAAACGAGATATTACCTATATTCAACAAATCACACAAAATAAAAAACCTAATATTTTATTCGCGAGCAGACTCGTTTGGGAAAAAAACATCCAGACTTTACTCGACATCTATGCTTATATGGAATCACAGGAAATGGATTACAATTTCATCGTGGTCGGTGATGGTACTGCAAAGAAGGAAGCGATGACACAAATGCCGAACGCTTTCTTTTTAGGCAAACTAAGTCATGAGGAACTTTCTAAAGTATATGCTTCCTCGGATGTCTTCCTATTTACCTCTGTTTCTGAGACATATGGCAATGTAGTCATTGAAGCGATGGCCTCTGGTCTTCCTTGCGTGATTGCAAATGGAGGAGGAAGTGGTGGTCTGGTCAAACATGGGCAAAACGGTTTCAAATGTACGCCGAATAGCCCTAAAGAGTATGCTTATTTCATCCAGCGTCTTATTGAACAACCCACCATTTATGAGGATATACAACTTGCCGGATTTGATTATGTGAAACAATTGGATTGGGATAATCTCGCGGAACGTTATTTTTCGGATATGCATTCACTTGCAAATCTTCCACACACACAATTTGCATGGGCGACAAATTAGGTATTCACAAAAAACATCTGAAGATTAGCCTCCTTTTTATTGTACTCAGTTTTATTGCTATCTTCATCTGGAAAACTGACCTATCGGCGGTTAAAAAAGAACTCCACAACATAGGCTTTCATGCCATATATATTTTTGCATGTACTTTTTTAGCTTATCTTTTAGGAACGTGGGGTTGGCGGATATGCTTAGGGGCGGATAAAAAGAAGATTAGCGTTTCGCAACTGTTTATCGTGCGTCAAATTGGCGAAACCGTCGGTCTATATAACCCTACGAGTGTTGTTGGAGGAGATCTGTACAAAGTAGAGCTACTTAAGCGATATTGTATTGATACACAAATAGCCCTCAATTCCGTTCTTGTTTCACGGATCACAGCAGTATTATCACAAGTTCTACTATTTTTATCCATGATGCTGTGGCTCCTTTTGTCTCCCCTGGGAACCCGAATCTCAAATCTATTTGGTTTTTGGCTATATGCACTCGTTGGCGTATTGATTATTGCCAAAATAGGGCTATTTGTATGGATAGGAACGAGTAAACGCTTCGAGACGGTTCATGTGGAAGATAATGAATCTAAGTGGAAGCGAATAAAACGTTCTATCGACACCTTATTATTTGATGTTAAATTTTTTTTTCAAAATGATAAAAAAGCATTTTGGTGCTCCTATTTTTTATTCTTTTCACATTGGATTGTTGGGAGTTTGGAATTTTATCTCATTTTACATTTCCTCGGATACCATGTAACTGTAATACATGGGCTCTTTTTGGATATGTATAGCATTGTCTTCAAAAGTTTTGGTGCTTTCATTCCTGGACAATTAGGGATAGAAGAATTGGGGAACAAATTCGCCTTATCGACCATTGGTATAGCAAGTATAAGCCTGTGGATTACCGTCTCTTTATTACGGCGCACGCGCCAATTATGTTGGATCGCCATTGGCTTCCTTTTATATTTTCTTATCAAGAAAGATGTCCGAAATATCACCACAGCTTAATTTCGAAATATTATTCGTCAGTCATAAATTCCCTCCCGCTACCGGTGGCATGGAAAAACAGAGCTATGAACTCTTAAACGGCATGCGCAAACTTACTAAAACGCATGACATTGTATTCCGAAAAGAAGAATCTATTTTTGCGTTTTTTTGGAATCTTAATAGGCGGATACTAACAAAAATCAAAGCACATCCCAACATTCGCCTTATTCATTTCAATGATGGACTGGTCGCTTCGCTGTCGTTGCGTCATAAAGGTTATACGCAGCTACAAAAAGTCGTTACCCTGCATGGTCTGGATGTTGTATTTCCATTACCTTATTTCCAACGTAAAATAGTTCCTCAATTCGAAAAATTCGACTTAATCATTGCGGTGAGCCATGCAACCGCCAACGCAGTTATCCAGCGGGGAATCTCTGCAGAAAAAGTAGTCGTAATTCCTAATGGAGTAGATCATCGACTAGCTCGAGGAAGTCAAAACGTTAGTGATACGGAAAATTTAATGTCGAAGTATCCACAATTAAATTTGAACAAACCTTACCTAATTACCTTAGGTCGTCCGGTGAAACGTAAAGGATTTTCGTGGTTCATCAAAGACGTGATTCCCTTGATACCGCAAGATGTACAATTGATTCTAGTCGGACCGTTTCAAAAAAAAACGACCTATTTTGAAAGGGCCCTTAGCCTACTGCCAAAAAAATATTACCAATTAATCACACTATTTCTAGGTTACCCATCCGATGCAAAGGACATTCGATGCTTATTGAAACAACCTAACATTAATCATCGGGTAAAGCATCTAGGAAAAGTAGCTTTTGACGATCTTCAAGTTTTACTGGCCAATGCTATCGCCTTTTTAATGCCGAATATTCATGTAGATGGAGATATGGAGGGTTTTGGTCTTGTCTGTTTAGAAGCATCAATTTCCGGCACATTAGTATTAGCATCTGAGATCGAGGGCATCACCGATGCAATTCAGCACCATAAAAATGGGATATTATTGGCAAGCAGAGATCCGACGGCGTGGAGAAATCAAATTCAACAGGTATTATCTAATCCCGACGATTATCGACAGCTCGCTCAAAAATACAGGCAATACACCGTCGAACATTATAACTGGAATAATATGGTGACGGCCTATTTCGAAATATTTAAGGCTATTACCACATTAAATACCTCCCATTCTACGCCAAAGTAGCAAACGATATTTCAAGATTCCATTTTCATTTCTTTGGAAATCCAGAACCAAAAATTAAATCCCACAGGTAAGAACTTACTCCAAATCCTTTTTCTGGGTCAGAATAATGGTGCAACATGTGATGATCTTTAATCTTCTTAAATAGGCCGGATTTGAAGTTTGCATGGTGCATTGCATAATGACATTCATCGTAGATAAGATACCCCAATAAAAAACCCGAAAAAAAAGCGGATAATGTATACTCTGCAAAAAACAGGCTAAACAAAACATAAATAATAGTTGCCATCGGTATACTAGCAGAAAGCGGCATTACAAGGCGGAGTCTATCTTTTGGATAATCGTGATGTACTCCATGAAAAATAAAATGGATTCGCCTCCCCCAAGCACTTTTGGGTTCAAAGTGGAATACCCATCGATGCAACACATATTCTGCTAATGTCCAAAAAGCTAAACCTAACAAAAAATACAATACTACAGAACCAACAGACATCGCTCCTTGCGCATATGATTTCCAAATAAAGTAAATAATTACAGGAACCCAGAATATAATAGGCACGCTATAATGTATTTTTGTTAACGACTCTAACAAATCATTCTTAAACATCCTTACGGATTCGGTCGAATTCGAAACATAATTTTTCTTAGCCATACGAACAATATTAATATAAATACTGATCAGGATAACCAGTAATTATACTACAAAATTAGAATTCCGTGCTAAAAAGCTAAACCGGTCATTGTCATTTTTTTGTCCAATTTTCCAGCTCTTTAAGTAACAAAGGATAGGCAGGATAAGTCATCCCATGATCATAACCATCTAATTCAAAAAGCTTTACGTTGGTATGCCCTACTAACTCGAGCATACGTTTCAGATAAGCATTTTCTTCATATCGGCCGACCATTTCCAATTCGCGATCTCCCGTAATCAATAAAATAGCTGGAGCATCTTTGCGTACCCAAAATAGGGGCGCAAGCTCATCCACCGTAGGCTGAAACTCAGTCAGTCCCTTTTCTTTTCGGGCAGTGAAATGTGTAATCGCCTGGGAACTAAAGGAAGCGATCCCTAAAATCATATCGGTAGAAATGTTTCTATCAGACAGGTACCTTTTGTTCAATCCCAACATCAAGGATAAATATGCACCTGCTGAATGCCCCCCCACTACGATCTTCCGCGGACTGCCTCCATATTCAGCGATATGCTCGAAAGTCCACTTAACTGCATCAGCTGCATCCCCGATAATATCTACCACTTTTACCTGAGGAGAGAATCGATACCCTACTCCTACGATAGCGATTCCCTTATTCTTTAAATAATCAGGTATCTCTTTGCTTCCCCCTGTGAGGCCTCCACCGTGAAACCAGATCAAGGTGATAAAATCTTTTTTATTTTCTGGATAATAGATATCTATTTTACATTTCTCTTGACTATATCCATCGCTATGTGCGGTGTATGTAATATCTTTCGTCTCTTGATAAACCATTTCCTGCGAAAAGGCGGAAAGAAATAAGAACAAAAAGCAAAAGGTCGTAATCAAATTTTTCATGTGATAAATGTATATTTAAATAGTGATGAATCCTTTTTCAGCACTCATATTGGTTTCTCCACTATAAACTTAAATAAAATGGCTTGCACTCGCAAACCGAATACAGCATGACAACCTCATGCATACCATCGTAAGAGTAACCGAAAATAGATTCCTAATTTGTATATTAAAAATAAATATGGATAAATTACCGGCAGACAGAATTATGATTTGTATCAGAACTTAGCAAAGATTTTCTTATTTTTACCCCACTTGAAACAAACAATTTTTAATTGGAAACAATTAGTTATACAGCTTAAATGAGTGACGAAACGAATTATCCTGACGAGAACAACTCCGAAGATTTAGTACCGCAAGAAAACGAACAGACTTCAAATACAATACCATTATCTGGTCTCTATGAAAATTGGTTCTTGGACTACGCATCGTATGTAATTCTGGATCGCGCTGTACCACATATAAATGATGGATTCAAACCCGTACAACGCCGGATTCTACATTCATTGAAAGAAATGGACGATGGACGCTTCAACAAAGCGGCGAATGTCATCGGTAACACCATGAAATATCACCCTCATGGTGACGCCTCTATTGGTGATGCCATGGTACAGTTAGGGCAAAAGGACTTATTGATTGACTGTCAAGGCAACTGGGGAGATCCGGTAACCGGTGACTCTGCTGCAGCACCTCGATATATTGAAGGAAGACTGTCCAAATTCGCCACCGAGGTTGTATTTAATGCGGATACTACAGAATGGCAATTAAGTTATGATGGACGAAATAAAGAACCCATCACGTTGCCCGTAAAATTCCCTTTGTTACTCACACAAGGAGCCGAAGGTATAGCGGTGGGGCTGGCGACAAAAATTATGCCTCATAATTTTATCGAATTAATCGATGGTTCCATCCAGGTGTTAAAAGGAGAAAGACCAAATATTTTTCCAGATTTCCCTACGGGCGGCTTAGCTGATGTTTCTAACTATAACGAAGGCCAACGTGGTGGAAAAATTCGTGTCAGAGCAAAAATTGAAGAACGGGACAAAAAGACCTTAGCTATTACTGAAATTCCCTTTGGTACAACGACCGGCGCGTTAATTGAAAGTATCGTTTCGGCCAATGATAAAGGAAAGATTAAAATAAAAAAAATAGAGGATAATACTGCAGAGTTTGTAGAAATCATGATTCATCTTGCTCCTGGCATATCGCCCGATGTAACGATAGATGCATTATATGCTTTTACATCCTGTGAGTCCTCGATATCTCCAAACACCTGTGTCATACGAGATAATAAACCTCATTTCTTAAGTGTAAATGACATCTTAATTGAAAATACAACACAAACGAAATCTCTTTTAAAGCAAGAATTAGAAATACGCTTAAAAGAACTACTTGAGAAAATTTTCTTCAGCAATCTGTTGAAGATTTTTATTCAACAAGGAATGTACAAAAATCCAGATTACGAAAATTCGGGGGATTTCGAGACTGTGGCACAGGTTTTAAACAAGTTGTTTATTCCATTCTTTGATCAATTCTATCGTGAGATCACCCCAGAAGATTATAAAAAGCTGATTGACAAACCGATGAGCAGCATTACACGTTTTGATGTAAAGAAGGCGGATGAGCAAATGAAAGCCTTGGAAGATGAAATCAAGGAGATAAAGAAAAATTTAAGACATTTAACTGAATATGCTGTAGACTGGTTTGAGCATTTAAGATCAAAATATAGCAAAGGCCGCGCCCGTAAAACGGAGCTGCGGATATTTGACAAGGTTGAGGCGGCACAAGTTGCGTTAGCAAATGCTAAATTATATGTAAATCGTACCGAAGGATTTATTGGCACCCATTTAAAGAAAGATGAATTTGTAAGTGATTGCTCAGATATAGACGAAATCATCGTATTTCGTGAAGACGGGAAATACATGGTCACCAAAGTACAGGATAAGGTTTTTGTCGGAAAAGATATTATTTACGTTGCTGTTTTCAAACGAGGCGACGAACGCACCATCTACAATGCTATATATAAAGATGGGGCTACAGGTACAAGCTATGTCAAACGGTTTGCGGTCACTGCCGTTACACGCGACAAAGAATACGATATTTCAAAAGGTGCTAAAGGTTCCAAGCTACTGTATTTTACTGCCAACGCTAATGGAGAAGCGGAGGTGGTACATGTACAGCTTAAACCACATACGAAATTGAGAAAAGTTGCATTTGACCTTGGTTTTGCGGAGGTGGCGATCAAAGGTCGAAGCTCTCAAGGTAATATCGTCTCCAAATATCCCGTAAAGAAAATAAATTTCAAAAGCGCCGGCGTCTCCACGCTCTCAGGTCGCAAGATATGGTATGATCCGATCCTTAAACGCCTAAATGTAGATGAGAGAGGTACATTTTTAGGGGAATTCGACGGAGATGACAAAATTCTAATGATTATGAATGACGGTTCGTATGAATTGTCAAATTTTGACCTCAACAATCACTTTGAAGAAAAGATGATTCGAATTGAAAAGTACTTAACAGATCATATCTATACGGCAATTCATCAAGATGGGAAAACAGGCACATATTATGTAAAGCGTTTCAAATTTGATGACATCCCATTAGGCAAAAATAATTCATTTATCAACGATGATCCAAAATCCAAACTTATTCTTTTAACAAACAACCCATCGGCAGTGGTCAAATTGGATATTCTTAAAGGAAAAACCCAAACACCTGAAACATTAGAACAGCCGTTAAATGAAATTATAGACCTCAAAGGCATGAAGGCTCAGGGAAATAGACTTTCTTTCCATAATGTAAGAGAAATTAAGCTATTAACCAATGAGATAGATCTGTCTTTGAATTCCAGCTCGGCAAACGAAGCAATACCAGAAGAACTTCGCTCAGAAGGAGAAATATCCTTGGAGATAACGAATCCTGAAGATGTCCAGATAGATGATGACGGACAAATCGAACTATTTTAATTATATTGTTTAGGATATGTAGCTGAAACGCTACATATCCTAAACATAATCAACTACAAACAAGACACTTATACAACCTACAGATGTTTTGCAAGATTAATCTATATAATGGCGTCATTTTTGGACCATTTAAATTGTAGCACAGACACTCTTCTTATCGTTTTATAATAGATGAATTTTTTTAGTAATTTTTTTGGCAATAATAATCTTAATAACAAAAAAGTAGCCGATTTAAGTTGGATGGAAATAGACATCCACAACCATATTCTTCCATCTATTGATGATGGTAGCAAAAGTGTAGAACAATCCATGTATTTGTTACGGAGATTGAATAAAATGGGATTGAAAAATTTTATTTGTACACCTCATGTAATGGAAGATGTTCACCCAAACACACCTGAAACAATCAGTGGGGCGCATCTCAAACTCAGCCAAGCCCTGAAAGAGGCCGATAATGATACTAAAATTAAATTTAGTGCGGAATACATGATTGATTCCGGTATTGATAAATGGATAAGTTCAAATCAATTGTGCCCTCTACCCAACAATTACGTGCTTGTCGAGATGTCCTACTTGAACGAGTCGCAGGCGCTCTTCAAAACTATTCAAGATATTCAAGATTTGGGACTAAAACCTATCCTGGCTCACCCTGAGCGGTATAATTATTACCACATGAACTTTAACATCTATAAGCAGATTAAAGATGCAGGGTGCGCACTTCAGCTAAACCTGCTTTCTATTAGTAGATACTACGGTGAACATGTAAAATCTACTGCACTGACCTTAATTAAATCGGGAATGTATGATTTTGTAGGAACCGATTTACACCACGAAAAACATTTAAACGCATTAAACCAGGTTGCTTTGAAATACGATATACCGGATTTATTAACGCCATGCACTATACGAAATAGCGAACTCCTTTAAAATAAATAGGCGGTGTCTAAAAAGTCAACATAACCGTCATTTCGAGGAGGTACGACGAGAACCCCGAAGGGCTCTGCGAAGCAAAATCTATGGTCAGGTTATTTTTAGCTTTCTGAAAATTAGCTGTTTAAAATTCGTCCAAAGATTTGCCTACGGCGAGCTGGCAAGCTCGGTTCTCCCTTCGGTCGAAATGACCTTTAAACACTTTGTTTGACCTTTACACTTTACACTTTACTTATTATTTGATTTCAAGTATTTTTGCAATTTGGGTGCGATAACAGCTTCACAAAACGGATTTTCCGGATTTCGATTAAAATAATTGTGATGGTAATCTTCTGCGACCCAAAACTGTTGGGCAGGTTCCACCGCGGTTACAATAGAATCTTCGAAGACGTTTGCTTCCGACAACTCTTCAATCATCTTTTCAGATTGAAGCTTCTGATCTGTTGTATGATAAAATATAATGGACCTATATTGTGTCCCTATATCCTCCCCCTGTCTATTTAACGTGGTCGGATTATGTGTTTTAAAGAATATCGCCAGTAAATCCGCGAAATGGAGGACCGTTTCGTCAAATTCAATATGGACAACTTCAACATGTCCAGTTGCTCCTGAACAAACTTGTTCATAAGTAGGATTTTCCCGTTTCCCGCCCATATATCCCGGTAAAACGGAAATGATACCTTTTGTGTTTAAAAAAATGATTTCCGTACACCAAAAACAGCCTCCACCAAATGTTGCTTTCATCTATTCATATTTATCTTATCTGTTCCGCTCTCTTACGGACATTACAAATGTAAATATTATCTACGTTATTTGTATGCCCCCTACATTCATTGCATCTTAATATATGATTTAAAATTAAATACGCAAAAACAAATAACTTTTTTAAGTTTATTCGCATTTTATTGCGTTTTTACCTAACTTTAATTTAACATTATGATTATGAAAAATCCCAAGATAGTATTAGCGCTTTTTTTTCTGCTTTTCGTAGGAATAACTCACGAGACCAAAGCTCAACATGATTCTACACAGTATCATCACCTTGTACAAATAATAAATGAAAACAGTCGAATAATAGCGCCTGACAAGCGAACGAAAATTCTAGAAATCGCGGCCAAAAATATATCGAGAAACGAGTATATTATCCAAACGACAGAGGAGGATGCAGTTACATCCTTACAACAGAAATTATCTACTCTAGCGGCAAAAATTACATTTAACATACTTCCTGATAGTAGCGTTAGCAACAAGGTAAGCGGAATAATAAATCTGTCTGTTGCCAATCTACGCACCCATCCGAGTCACGCAGCCGAAATGGCCACCCAGGTATTATTGGGGACTCAGGTAGATATATTGCAAAAAAATGGAGGTGACTTCCGCATTCGAACGCCCGAAGGTTATATTGCATGGGTACCAACTTCCTCGGTGACCGCTATGACGAAAACAGAACTGAGTACCTGGAAGAAAAAACCGAAATTGATTTATATCGAAGAATTTGGAAGATCCTATTCCACGGCCAACACAGGTAGTCAACGTGTTTCAGACTTAGTTTATGGAGATATCCTTTCTTTGACAACGGAAGAAAATGGGTATTATAAAGTGGAATATCCTGACGGAAGGATAGCTTATATTCTAAAGGATGAAGCCATTTTATTTGACGAATGGGTCAATTCCCGCCAAGCGACACCTGAAAATATCATTTTAAGTGCAAAAAGCATGCTCGGTCTGCCCTACTTATGGGGAGGTACATCTGTAAAAGGTGTGGATTGTAGTGGTTTCACAAAAACATCCTTTTATATGAATGGATTTGTAATTCCGCGTGATGCTTCGCAGCAGGTATTAGCGGGAGATCAAATCGAAATTTTGGACGAAGAAGGAAATTTCAGTCCTGAATTAGCCTTAAAGAACTTAAATCCCTCCGATCTACTATTTTTTGCTGCTGGTAAAAATAAACATCCAAATGCGCGTATCACCCACGTAGCCCTCTACCTAGGCAATGGCGAATTTATTCATGCGGCCGGCACAGTTCGTATCAATTCCATGCTAAAGGATGCCGAAAACTTTGACGACTTCCAGACACGTACGGTCGTAGCTGCCAGAAGATATATCGGCGCAAAAGATGAGCAAATAAAAAATATTAAAGATCATTCATATTATTCAAACTAATACCATGAGTTTATCTAATTGGGAAACTAAAAAAATGGGGAAGTTTACCCTGAGATACCAACCCTACACGTTGGAAATGCGACACGTGTTTACCGTTGCATCCTTCAGTCGCACCACCACACCTGTTGTGTTGACGGAATTAGAATATGACGGAATAATTGGGTATGGTGAAGCCAGTATGCCACCGTACTTAGGTGAGTCACAAGAAAGTGTTATCTCCTTCCTAAAACAACTGGATTTGTCATCTTTTAACTCACCTTTTCAAACTGAAGAAATTTTAAACCATGTAGACGCTCTCGCAGAAAAAAATACCGCAGCAAAAGCGGCTATAGATATTGCGTTACACGATTTGCTAGGGAAAATTATGAACCAACCATTTTATAAAATCTGGGGGTTAAATCCAGATTCTATACCTCCTACTTCTTATACAATAGGTATTGACACCGAAGAGATGATTCGTAAAAAAGTTTCAGAAGCAAGTCAATTCAAAATCCTGAAGATAAAATTGGGACTGGCAACAGACAAGATGATCATAAATACGATTCGTTCGGTTACTGACGTTCCGCTGTGTGCTGATGTAAATCAAGGTTGGAAAAACAAAGAAGAGGCATTAGAAATGGCGTATTGGCTTGCTGAACAAAACGTGGTATTCTTGGAACAGCCAATGCCGAAAGAACAAATAGACGATAATGCCTGGCTTACCGACCATTCTCCGATTCCAACTATTGCAGACGAAGGTTGTCAACGTTTGTCGGACGTAACCAAACTTCAAGGTGTGTATACGGGGATCAATATCAAACTGATGAAGTGTACGGGTATGCGTGAAGCAAAACGAATGGCTGAATTAGCGCGGTCATTGGATATGAAGGTGATGTTGGGCTGTATGACAGAGACATCATGTGCCATATCAGCAGCATCTCAATTGGCTCCCTTGGTAGATTGGGCAGATCTTGATGGAGCGCTGTTAATCGGGAACGACATTTATAATGGTATGATTGTTACTGATGGGATTTGTAAATTACCCGATCGACCAGGCATTGGCATTATTAAAAATTAACTATTTCCAATATTAAAAGATCGAAGGTCTAGCAAATTTTGCTAGACCTTCGATCTTTTAATGAACTCTATTTTTAAATGTCAAATAGTTAACGTCCTTAGACAAATCGATGAGATAACCATTAAAAACGGCATATTTCAAATTACCGGATGAATCGCCTAAATAAAAATTGGTGGTTCCGCCCAAATCAATCGAAGATGTCGTGAAAAATTGCTTTTGCGTAAATAAATGAATCGGTAAACCATGTAAACTACTTTCTTTTGTTGCTCCTCTTGTTTTTACAGAAATAGCCATAAATCCTTGTTTTAACAATGCGTAAGCCTGCTCTATCGTTAATGAGGAAATGTCATTAACCACATCGTTAGACACCTTTGCTGCAACAAAATGGAGCCCCTCCGCGTCGACTTCATCATAACCGATAGATTCAGGCAAATCACCGATATCTTCTACTCTTCCTCTCACGAAATAATCTCTCCCTATCGTTGTTTCGCCTCTTCGGATAGCAATATCGGTTTTCAATGCAATACTATCAGTCCCGACAGACAGGTTCCGTATAACCACATCATGTAAAAGAGAAGCATTGAACGGAATATCTTCATAATGTGCTGCTTCGTATCTTTTGTAGCTTCCTTCCGCAATTTGAATCAACGCATTCAAGATGATGATAAAATTCAATCTGCGGATTTCTTGTTTTTCCGGATCTCCCTTTAAGCCCCCCGATTCTATAAGTACAGTGCTTGCACCCCAAGATTGGAAGTTGTCTCCAAACCCTCTGGGCGTATAGGTATCGTCGTACTTTGCTACCGCATCAGGAATATATTGCTGTAAGATTTCATTCATTCCTACGATCAACTGCATCGCACCTTCACGTATGTCGTTGATCTCGCGTGCTTCATTGTAAGCCGGCGCCAACAACGAAATGGTCACAGGATTTTTAGTTCCGGGCACATTATAATATATACTTTGATCGTGGAGATTAAACCCGTACCGTGGAACTATTGTTTTCGCTCGGGCTTTAAGCAACGCTCCTTCTACGGTCTGTCCCGCCCGTGCATCTCGATTTAGATCAATACTTTGCGCATTCCTTCGATTATAAATTTCTGCTCCATCGGGATTGAGCATAGGAATAAAATGGATCCGCAATTTATTTTTAAGCAGGTCTCTTATTTCAGATACACCGTCATCTTTTCCTTCTAAATAATTAAACAGGTCAAATAAAGCCATGGTCGCGGTGGGTTCGTCTCCATGCATCTGCGACCACAGCATCACGTTAATATCTCCCTCACCATACGTCAATTCATAGATCGATCGTCCCTGTACGGATTTCCCTATTTGATCAACGAGGAGCACTTTATTTTGTGCATGCACTTTTATCAGCGAATCAATGTCGCTATGTTTAAAACGTCGATAAAACAAAGCTGGTTCTTTATATTTCTCATGTAGGGTATTAAACTGTGTTGTATCTAATTTCATTGCTTTTGAAAAATCTGAATCAGAGGTTGACGAAGGCCGGGTACCGCAGGAGGCGATGACGGTAATTGCTAACAGGACAAGGAGTGATTTCATCTATTTATTTTTTCAATGGTTGATCAGAGCTCGATGTAAATAATCATTGCGCTGTGTGTCAATATTATTTACATCTCGGTTTCATTATGTATATAACCTGTTTTCTAATGATTTGTTCAATCACCGCGCCAAAAATTCGTCCCCACAGAAATTGTTCCTATCCTAATGTCTTTAGGAATGTTCTTTTATCCATTAGCGATTAAATAATAAACGATGACCTGTCCCCACTTCAATGATTTTCCCTTTGGAGTAAGCCAGATTCCCAGAGACAATGGTATGCTCAACAGTTGATGAAAATGAGTGATTTTCAAAAGGAGACCAACCACATTTGGACAAAATATTTTCCGTTTTCACGGTATATGGTTTATTCAAATCCACCAAAACTAAATCGGCCCAATAACCTTCACGGATGAATCCGCGTTGTTCGATTTGGAAACAAATAGCGGTATTATGCGCTGTTTTCTGAACAACCTGTTCTAACGTCATCTTACCTTGCTTCACCAAATCCAAAAGAGCGAGTAAAGCATGTTGTACTAAAGGTCCTCCAGATGGAGCTTGCAAATAAGATTGCTGTTTTTCTTCCAATGTATGAGGCGCATGATCCGTAGCGATAACGTCAATATGACCATCTAGGACTGCTTTCAAAATTTGATCCCTATCTTCTGTTGTTTTAACGGCTGGATTCCATTTAATAAAATTCCCTTTCGTGCTGTAATCTTTATCCGAAAACCATAAATGATGTACGCATGCCTCAGCGGTAATTCTTTTTTCAGCAAGCGGTACAGTATTATCAAATAAAGAAGTCTCCCGACCGGTTGAAATATGTAAAATATGTAACCGAGTATTATTCTTCTTTGCAAGCTCCACCGCTTTAGCAGAAGACAGGTAGCAAGCCTCTGCTGAACGAATTTGCGGGTGCATTTCTATCGTTATCGCCTCTCCAAATCGTTCTTTATAACTGGCTAAATTCGCTTTTATAGTAGCTTCGTCTTCACAATGTGTTGCAATCAATGTCGGTGAATTTCTAAAAATATTTGCCAGCGCCGTTTCATCGTCGACCAACATATTTCCGGTGGAAGATCCCATAAAGACCTTTACGCCACATACATCGCGAGGGTTCGTTTTTAAAACTTCATCCAAATTATCATTACCCGCCCCCATAAAGAAAGAGAAATTCGCTAATGAGGAATCCTGTGCGATATCGTATTTATCTTGAAGAAGTTTCTGTGTCAATGTATTGGGCACCGTATTGGGCATTTCCATGAAGGAAGTGGTCCCTCCGGCTACTGCAGCACGGCTCTCGGTAAAGATATTGGCTTTGTAGGTCAATCCCGGTTCGCGAAAATGCACCTGATCATCTATTAATCCAGGCAAAAGGTGTAATCCATCTGCATTTATCTCCCTATCCGACTGTTTATCAATCTGATTTCCAATAATTTCTATACGTCCATTTTTGATATATATATCCTGAACCTGTATAGTTCCTTCATTTACAATTTGAGCATTTTTTATAAGTAAGGTCGACATGAAGTTTGCGTATTTAATCCTTATTACAAACTTAATAAAAGTATTTAGAGTTCCCCTTAAATTAGGTATCAAAAGTACCTTCAGGCACATAAAATAATTCCAGTTCCTTTTTGTCTTTTAATATACGGCAACCACCATTCTGTAATAACAAGATCTTATTACTAATTGCCAATACGTTGGTATAATCGTGGTCTGAAATCAAAAATCCTTTTTTAGCACACTGATTTACAATCAGATTTTGTATTTTTTCTTTATATACGGGGGATACGCCTGAGAATGGTTCATCCAACAGAAAGAATGTCGCCTTTTGATTTAGCAATAACAAGATCTCTAAATAACGTAATTCTCCTCCCGAAAGATCGGCAATTTTTGTTTGCCAAATAGGTTTTAAAATCCCATCCTCTTGAAACTTCGCCCTACTATTCTTTTCACGCACCATAAAATGGACAACCTTATCAACAGTTTTTGCTGTAGGCAGAAAATTTTGTTGGGGCAGATAACATAGTTCGTTGGTCAGGAAGGTCTTTTCATGTATACGTTTACCATTGAGTCGAATATAAGCAAACTTAGGCCGCAGCGTACCAAAAATAATCTTCATTAGCGTAGACTTTCCACTTCCATTACGTCCGAGCAATCCGACAATTTCTCCAACTTTTATATGCAAGTATACACCACTCAACAATTGCTGGTTACTCGAATAACTAAATTCAATCGAGTCTACATATAGTTCCTTCTGATCTATATCCATATAATCGCTAACAAGAATAAGGCGATAAGACTATTAAATAACAGCGCCCCCAACAACAGCTTTGTTCTCGAAAAACCTAAATTATAGTACAAGTACATCGTATTATTTTCAAAGAACTGCACTAAAAAACAGGATAAAACAAAGCCTATAGTTGCGAAGATATATGGCAACATACTGAAGTAGCCCACTCCAAAAGCTACAGAAAGGCTAACATTAACAATAAGTATCGTTTTATAATAGTTCCAATAAATGTACATTTTTAGCCGTATTAAATAATCCCGTATAAAGATCCTCCTTTCGCGCCTAGTCGATCCACTCTTCGCTCGACTACTTCATCCTTTATCAGGTCAGGTGCGTGATGCGGTTTACGACGCGCGTCTATAATTACAGGCCCGTGACAGCCCCAATGCTTATATTTTGTAAAACTATTTACACCATATATATCGTAAGCCGGATTTGAACGTGTAAAAGTAACCCAAACAAAATTGTTGATATTCTCGGCAGTATACGCAGCATCGTCGGCCAATACAATCAGTTGAATACCTTCAAAATTTATTTCACGCATGGCATCGCACCAGTTGTGCAAAATTATTTCTTCTTGTTCATAGGAACTAAAATCTTCTCCATCTACGACAAGAATTCCAGGTAAAGCCATCTTCACGTGGTTAAAGGGGCGAGGAACCTCCAAATCCGTCGGAATTTCAGTAGCAAGCGTCCTTTTTTTAGAACCTGCTGCTGCAAATACGACCTTGGAACCGGCATTCAATCCATCCCCCGAATAATCCAATGTGTCTATAGTCGTATTCGTATGAAAGTGCAGATCACGGGATAAATCGATACGTTCTAATATATGGGTAAAAAATCCCTTCACATCGTAAATATCTAGTTTTGGATTATCTTCTATCGCTCCTATGAATAAGTATTTAGCCAGACTTAATTGGTTCTTACCTAAAGCCTGACTTGCAATGGTCAAAATTTCTTGCGGTCGATCCACTTTATGATACGGAGTGTAGCTCTCTCTACCTATCGCAAACAACAGCGGATGCACCCCTGCGGCATCTACAGCGTGTACAGCCTGCAGGCCGTTAATCTCTTTAGGAATGGCCGCTCCTGTTATTTCATGTATCAGATTGCCGAAGCTGGTATCTTCTTGAGGAGGTCGTCCGACCACCGTGAAAGACCAAATAGGGTCTTTTTTATGATAGACATTGTGTACTTTCATCAACGGAAAGGGATGCGTCAATGAATAGTAACCAATATGGTCCCCAAAGGGGCCTTCGGGTTTAGTTTCATTAGGATAAACGGTTCCAGTAATTACAAAGTCAGCATCTGCAGAAATGCAAAACCCTTCTTCGTCATAAAAATAGCGGAAACGTCTATTTCCCAATGCACCTGCAAAGATCATTTCGGACAATCCTTCTGGCAATGGCATCACGGCAGACAACGGATGTGAAGGCGGCCCCCCAACAAAAACGCTCACTTTCAACGGTCTACCTAATTCATTTGCTTTCATTTGATGGATTCCGATTCCCCTGTGTAATTGGTAATGCAAACCAATCTCCTCATCTTTAACATACTCGTTTCCAGAGATCTGAACACGATACATACCCAGATTAGATTTCATAATACCCGGACTAATTATGTCTTCCGTATATACCTGTGGCATCGTGACGAATGCTCCACCATCCATCGGCCAATTTACTATCTGGGGTAGCTTACTGATGTGAGTTTTACCGTATAAGATTGGAGCATTCGATTTTTTCCGCCAAGGTAATGCACCTAATGCTACCGCCGAAGATCCAATATATTTTAATGGGTTTTTTAACACTGCTGTGGGGTCCATCTTCACATCGACTAATTTTTTGATATGATCTAATGTGTCGCGGAACATAAATTTAGATCGATCCAATGTCCCAAACAAGTTAGAAACCGCGGGAAATTCGGATCCTTTAATATTTTCGAAAAGCAAAGCAGGCCCGTCTACGTCAAAGACACGCATATGAATGGCGGCCATTTCTAAATATGGATCCACCTCTTCCTTGATGCGTACTAAGTGACCCTTTTTCTCTAAATCAGCGACACAGGCCGCCAAACTTGAATATCCCATTTTTTTTGCGCAGTAGTTGAATCACAAAAATAGCAGAATATTTGGCTTAGTGTACGAAGATGAGCAGATAATAAGGGTTAAATTCCTTCGTCAATGGAAGTATATTTAAAATCGAACTGCTTTTCCCAAATAGAATTGTCTACAGGGGGCGATTTACTCAATTCAAGGATATAATCGCTATAAAGGTCATATTTGATCCCATAGAAATACTTGTTACATAGCTGAGGAAGCAGTCTATTTGTGAACGGAAGTATTTTAAATTTTATATCGGGTTTTCTTTTCTCAGCATATTTTCTAAAGATGTCGTAAAAGTCGATCAATTTAGCCCCCCCAAACTCCACATACTGATTAATGAAAGACGTACCCCATTCAATGTTTTTGATCCATCTAAATACATCGCTCAGCAACACGGGATTAAATTTAATTGATGAATGGGGTTTGAATAAGAAAACCAGTTTATGTTTTAACATTTCGTTCATAAAGCGATCGAAGGTTGTTCCGGCACCTATGGCAATATCTTTTAATAAGATCGTAAATACAACATTTAGTTCTCGAAAAAGTTGTTCAACTTCTTTTAGATGGCTCCTATCATACAACCTTCCGACGTAAATAATTCTATTGCAGGAGTTTTTCTGCGAGAGATGAATAAAGTTACGAAGAGACAACAACTCATAATTTTTCGCTATTTTATCGTCCAAATCGGGTATCTGTGTAAAGTAGAAGGCCAACTTAAGATCATGGGCTTGAAAGGAATCAAAATCCAATCCTTTTCTAATCAAATCCACAGAACTAATTCGAGCTCTTACGGGCAATTCCATATTCTTTTTAAAAAGAACTTCATCTCGTACTAAACCGTGAATACGACATGTTTCATCTTGCATGTAACTCACGCAGGCCTTTCCTAAATATGAATTCAACCCACAAACCAAGATATCCATAATTTCTTACTTCAATATATTGAAATGATAACCTTGCTTAAGGTCTTTTTGTTTTTAGACTGCTACAAATTGCTTTTAAATGTTTATATAGTGTCAATATTGATTCTTTGTAGGTAATACATGGCTCAAATACGCTATATTTGTTGTTTTTCAAACAATCTATTTAGTAAAGCAGGCATGAGCAAACGGGTTATCTTAGTATGGTTTAGAAACGATCTTCGCACACACGATAACGAAGTTTTACACGCCGCAATTGAGAAAGCAGATTTTGTGATTCCCGTGTATATATTTGATCCACGATATTATGAAACAAACCAATCCGGTTATACCAACACCGGTGAACTAAGGTCATTATATATTTTGAATACCGTTCGTTCCCTGAAAGAAAAACTTCAATTTTTGGGAGGAGATTTAATGACTTTCGAAGGTTTACCTGAGGAAATTATACCTCATCTTGTACAAAGATACGATGTTGATGAGGTGTACCATCATCGTGAAATCGCACGAACTGAAACTTCCATTTCGGAAAGAGTTGAAGAGGAGTTGTGGAAGATACAGCGTAATCTAAAGCATTTTATCGGACATACCTTATATCATAAAGAGGATCTTCCTTTTCCTATAAAAGATATTCCGAACAGCTTTAATGTGTTCAAGAAAAAAATAGAACGTGAAAGCAGCGTTAGAAATCCATTGGCGGATATCGATTCGATTACCATCCCTCCTCATTTAGAGAAAACCGAGCTTCCTGAACACGGAGAGATCGCCCATTACACTTACGGAGAAAAAGCCGCTATGGAGGAATTAAATTCTATCTTCAGCCAACCATTGGGTAATGAGGATTTGTACATAAAACTCTCGCCATTTCTTGCTATTGGATCTTTATCTCCTGTATATACCTATCACTACATTAATAAGCGCATCACGGCTTCCAACAAAAAGCAGGTTGCAAAGATTGTTGAGCGTCTATTGTGGCGCGATTATTACCGATTTATGTTAAAAAAATATCCCAATAAGTATTTTTTAAGCGAGTATACTTCAAACCGGGATTCCGTCAAAATAGAAAATTGGACAACAGGTAACACGGAAAATGCAACGATCAATAGTTATATCGAAGAATTAAATAATACAGGCATTATATCCTATATCCAAAGAGAAGCACTTGCTTTATTTTTCACTTATGAATACCAACAACCGTGGCTAGAGGGCGCCGCCTGGTTCGAAGAAAAACTTATCGATTACGCTCCCGCTACCAATTACGGATTTTGGGCACATATCGGTGGAGAAGGTACGAGTGAGAAAGACAATAAATCGATTAAAGATTGGGAAAAGGAAAAAGCCAGTCTGTAAATTTTATCCCAACACATTACCAGTGAATCTCATTTTAATTCCTAACTGGAAATTTTGAATAGTTTTAAAAATTTCCTTTAACGTAACTCGCTCTATTTTGGTCAATCTTTCAATGGGAATATAATTATCAGGCGTTTTCTTATCAATAATAATTTGGTTGGCTTGACTTTTTAAACGTAGTCCCATCAAATAGTAATAAGATTGCATAAGCTCATGCGATTGTTGCTGGGTAAAGACATCCATTTGTGTTAAAACTTTGATACGCTCTCCCGTATTTTCTTCGAAGACTCTGTTTTGTAAGGCGTATACACGTACCAAGTCGACAATGGGGGTCATTGCATTTTTGATGTTAAACACTTCTGACTTACCAATCATTTGCGTCCTAATAGTATTAAAAAAGGTCAAAGGAGGTTCGTACTGTAGCGCGTTTTTCCCGATATGGGCAAAGAATCTACCCATTGGCTTTTGCAATTCGCTATCCAAAAAATCTTTTAATTGTGATATTATCGTATAATCTCCATATAAAAAACGACAATCAAAAAAGGTAGAAAATTTAATCGCATTTTCAGGAACAGATTCTTCTATCCACTGCTTGTAATTGCGTTGCCAATGCGAGAGTGAATGTGTCCATTGTGGATTGCTGGCCATATATCCGCCTTTACAATACACAAAACCAATATCGTTCAATTGGTCCGAAACCCGCTTTGCAAACTCAAGGAAATATGTTCTCACCAATTCCCGTTGCTCATTCGCCTTATCCTCATAAATAATAGCATTATCTTGATCCGTTTTCAAGGTCTGCTCCTTTCTCCCTTCACTTCCTGTTACCATGAAGACAAATTTTGCTGGTGGTTCCCCCATCTCCCCGATTACTTTATCAATTACTTTAACAGCTATAGAATCCGCAATAGTTGTAATCACCTGATTGACTATTTCGGCATGTACCCCTCTACCCAAAAGCTGGGTAACGATATGCGGCACGCGTTTCCATTTATCAGTAAGCTCCTGTACCGTTAAGGCTGATTTAACCGACTGTATAAAAACCAATGGCGATTGCGCGTGCTCACTCAGTAATCTATTTCTACTTAAAAACCCTACGTATTTCCCATTCTGTTCAACCAATAGGTATTTTGTTTTTGTACGGAACATCATCAATACCGCATCGTAGAGGTAAGAGGTATGGGCTATAGATACAATCGGATTATCCATAATATTACCTATTTTGCTGTTTGCATCCAAGCATTTAGCTACCACGTTGTCTCTTAGTGTCAGGTCCGTAACATACCCTACTATCGTCTCACTTTCATTTTTAACAAACAAACAACTTACTTTATTCTCTGCCATTAGCTTCGCAGCCTCAAAAATCGGCGTGTCAAAACTACACGATACAATGTCTTTATAGGCGATCCCTTCTATTTTTCTAGAGTAAAACTGTTCAGATGCAATATAACTTTCCTCAAACGAGGCTGGCTTTTTGAAGAAGTGGGCAAACTCTTCATCTAACATGCGCTTGCCAAAATTAGTGGTATAGAACTGAAAAAAATCATCATATCCATTGCATAAATCCATAAAGTCTTTTCGGGGAAGACTATAAATCCGAGTACCTTTTTTAGCAATGACAGATTTTAATGCTTTTGTACGATTTAACAAAACCGATATACCTCCGAAACAATACGGAGAATGATGTATCTCCACGGAACGTTTATTTTCCGCGGCATCGAAGAAAAATGTTTCAAATTCACCTGCGACTAGAATGTCTACGCCGATCATTTCTGTTATTTCCTGTCGATAAGCTAGCGTATCCTTTTTAAAAACAATTTCAGTTAACGCATCTGCTACGCTCTCTATCACTTCAATTGGTAGCGTATCGAATGGTCTGGTTTTTTTTAAGAGTTCAATCTTGTCTTTCATAGCATGTAAAAACGATTAATAAAAGAATTAGTAAAAATAAGATCAGCATGCCCCATCTATTTTCTGTTCTTCTAGTTGGCTTTTGCGGCGCAAAATACGATTGATGCGCGTCGATGATCTGATCGTTTATATCACCTCGTCTCACTAGTTCGAAAAAACTAGCCGCAGTAATTTCCACATCAACTATCGCATTATGTATATTGCTAACAGACTGATCAAAAAGATAGGTGTACAATTCGGATAATCTTAAAAATTTAGCTCGTGGATTTTCAACATACTGCTTACTAGCAAGCATGGTGCAAAATAACGGGTACCCATCTAAAGGACAGTATATACCAGATCTGTAAAAGTCCGCACTCAACATATGAAAATCTAATTCAATAAAATGTCCCACAAGAATAGGATCATATTTTTTGATATCATATGCGAGCTTATTCATTACCTTTTTTCTGCGCTGGCCATTTTGTTCCAAAAACTGATGGGTAATTCCATGTACTTTTAATGCTGAGGGGTCAATGCTAAAATCTTTTTCATTGATATAATAGTTTTCCCTTTTTATCTCTACCCCATTTTTATCAAAGATAATCCACGCAATTTGTATGGAAAATGGCCAATTCCCTTTTAGCGAATAAGGTTGATCCCACCGCTTGGGAAGACCTGATGTTTCTGTGTCGACAAATAGAAAATAATTCTTCAACGTTGATATGATTTAAACCTCAATCCTTCTAATAAAGATAGGGATACCGGTACGCAATCAGAAATACAAATTGTGTATTCGAAAGCTACGTTCAATGAGAAGATTTTTTCCCTGTCTGTCACTTCTGGCATTACGAACTAAGCCGAACGGTATAGTTGTCAATTTTACAATTATATTTTCATAAAGTCAAATTTGTTTTTTTTTGCAACAAAAAAGTGAGTCCTCAAAATATTATATTATGAGATTTTGAACGACTCAAATTCAGCCGGAAATATTGATTTATAATGACATTTTGAGCATACAAAATATTCAATTTCTCTAGCCAAAACTGCTTTATTATTTATAACTTTGGCGAATTCGATAGATTACAACAAATAAATGGATAAATTGACATATTTGAGTAACGCCGACTCAAGTTATATTGACGGGTTATATCAAACATACAAAGCTGATCCAAATTCGGTAGACTTTGGTTGGCAAAAGTTCTTTGAAGGTTTTGACTTTGGTCAGAAAGCGGAGGGCAGTTCTGTGGATGTAGAAAATGTCCCGGAACATGCTTTAAAAGAAATCAACGTATTAAATATGATTCACGGGTACAGAGATCGCGGTCATTTGTTTACGGATACTAATCCAGTGCGCCAACGCCGCAAATACTACCCCGGAAAGGAATTGGAAACGTTCGGACTTTCTGAAGCTGATATGGATACCGTTTTTAATGCTGGGATTGAAATAGGCTTGGGACCCGCGAAATTACGTCAAATCCGCCAATTAATCGAAGATACATATTGCCGATCAATAGGAGTTGAATTCAAATATATCCGTAATCCTGAGAAAATGAAATGGCTGCAGGATAGAATGGAGGCCGATCGCAACCAGCCCAATTATACGAAGGAGCAGAAAAGCAGGATTCTACAAAAAATAAATCGAGCCGTTGTATTTGAGAGTTTTCTAGGTACTAAATTTTTAGGTCAGAAGAGATTCTCTTTAGAAGGAGCTGAAAGCTTGATAGCAGCCCTTGATTCGGTTATTGAACAAGGAGCAAATCTTGGCATTCAAGAATTCATGATCGGTATGGCGCATCGCGGTCGTCTGAATGTATTGGCCAATATTATGGGTAAACCTTACAAGACAATCTTTTCTGAATTTGAGGGTAAAATGTATGCTGAAGAAGATCCTGAATTACAATTCGGTGGCGATGTTAAATATCATTTAGGTTATTCTTCCGATATCAAAACAGATTCAGGTAAAACAATTCACTTAAGTCTCGCTCCAAACCCATCGCATTTAGAAACTGTCGATCCGATTGTCGAGGGGATGGTTCGTTCTAAAATCGATATGAAATACGACGGAGACTCTTCAAAGATTGCTCCGATTCTAATTCATGGTGATGCTGCTATCGCTGGTCAAGGCGTGGTGTATGAAGTGACTCAGATGTCTAAGCTGGAAGGCTACCGTGCAGGAGGTACCATTCATATTGTCATCAACAATCAAGTGGGTTTCACGACCAACTATAAAGATGCCCGTTCGGGTACCTATTGTACAGATGTCGCAAAAATTACTTCTTCTCCTGTATTCCACGTAAACGGTGATGATGCAGAAGCAGTTGTTTATGCGATTAATCTCGCGGTAGAGTACCGTCAAAAGTACAAAACTGATGTTTTCATCGATTTATTGTGTTACCGTCGTTATGGACACAATGAAGCGGATGAACCTAAGTTTACGCAACCGTTGCTATACAAAGCTATCGAGAAACATGCGAATCCGAAGGAAGTATATGCTAAAAGATTAATCAGTGATGGTACAATTGACGCTACTTATTCGAAAGAAGTAGAAAAAGAATTCAAAGATTATCTTCAAACACAACTGGATGCGGCTAAGAAGGTCATCAATCTTGAAGAGGAAGTTCCAATGTTTGGTGGAGCTTGGAAGGGGTTATACCCCGCTAAAAAAGCTGACATTTGGAAAACGGCCGATACTGCAGTTTCATCTGAAACGTTCTTAGATCTAGCAAAAAAAATTACGGCTCTTCCAAAAGATAAAAAGTTCTTCCGCAAGATTTCCAAATTATTTGAAGATCGTGCAACTATGATCGAAAAAGACTCATACGATTGGGCGATGGGAGAATTGATGGCTTATGCCACTTTATTGAATGAAGGTAAGCGTGTACGTATCTCCGGACAGGATGTTCAAAGAGGTACATTTTCACATCGTCATGCTGTATTGACGCTGGAAGATTCCGAAGAGAAATATGTACCTCTGGCTCAAGTGAATGGCGGAGAAAAATTCAATATTTACAACTCTTTACTGTCAGAATATGCTGTCCTTGGATTTGAATACGGATATGCATCGGCTAATCCACAATCTTTAACCGTTTGGGAAGCACAGTTTGGAGATTTTTACAACGGCGCTCAAATCATCGTCGACCAGTATTTGAGTAGTGCGGAGACAAAATGGAAACGTTCAAACGGTTTGGTCATGATGCTTCCACATGGTATGGAGGGACAAGGACCGGAACACTCTTCAGCACGTATCGAACGTTTCTTAGAATTGTGTGCTAATGACAACATGGTGTTGGCCAACTGTACTACCCCAGCTAACTATTTTCATTTATTAAGACGTCAATTGGTACGCGATTTCCGTAAACCGCTGATCGTTTTTACACCAAAAAGTTTATTACGTCATCCAAGAGTGGTTTCATCAATAGACGATTTCACAAAAACTACTTTTCAAGAAGTAATTGATGACAACAATGTAAAAGCACCTTCGGTAAAACGCGTGTTATTCTGTTCTGGAAAAATCTATTACGATTTACTTGAGAAGCAACAAAATGAAAAACGTACAGACGTGGCTGTAATTCGTATTGAGCAACTATTCCCTACGCCCGTTAAAGCATTGGAAGCTATTCGCAAAAAATACAGCAAAGCAAAAGAATTTATTTGGGTACAGGAAGAAAATGAAAATATGGGTGCGTGGCCTTACTACTGTCGTAAGTTGCGAAAAACAAACATCGAATTTACAGATGTCATCGCACGTACCGAAAGTGGTAGCACCGCGACAGGGTATATGAAAAAACACGTGGCACAACAAGAAGCAATAATTAATAAATCATTTGAATAAACAGTATATTAAACCCTAATGTCGTATATTTCTTCGGTAAACTAAGTACTCAAAAACAGAGGAGAATCGCTCTCACCTAAGGCGAGGGTCCTTACCGAAGGTAAACCGATAAATTTGTATTTATATTCAGCGCAATTATAATTGCATATAAAAGCAAATTTATCTAAGTTTAAAACATATATATAAAGTTGGTTTTACAGAAATAGATATATGAGCTTAGAAATCAAAGTACCTACGGTAGGTGAATCGATCACCGAAGTAACATTAGCGCAATGGCTAAAGCAAGATGGCGACTACGTCGAAATGGACGAAAATATTGCCGAATTGGAATCAGACAAAGCTACATTTGAATTACCTGCCGAAAAAGCAGGTGTATTAAAAATCATTGCTCAAGAAGGTGATACTTTAGAAATTGGTGCAGTGGTATGTACGATCGAGGATGGTGAAGCTCCAGCATCTGGCGCTGAAAAACCAGTTGCAGAAGCGCCAGCAAAACAAGAATCAAGTGCTCCAACGCAGGATGCTTCTGAAAACCCAGACTCATATGCCGCCGGAACAGCTTCTCCTGCCGCAGCTAAAATATTAAGAGAGAAAGGAATCGATGCGTCTACGATCAAGGGAACTGGCAAAGATGGCCGTATTACCAAAGAAGATGCAGAAAAAGCACAATCGGTCCCTGCCGCTCCAAAAACAGATTCTAAACCTGCTGCTAGTGCTGCAACAGCAGCTCCTGCGGTAGCCGGTGCACGTAACGAACGTCGTGAGAAAATGACTTCATTACGTAAAACCATTGCAAAACGCTTGGTATCCGTTAAAAATGAAACGGCTATGTTAACCACTTTTAACGAGGTAAACATGCAACCAATCATGGATTTGCGGGCTAAATATAAAGACTCTTTCAAAGAGAAACACGGAATCGGTCTTGGTTTCATGTCTTTCTTTACAAAAGCGGTGACTACAGCCCTAAAAGAATGGCCTGCAGTAAATGCACGTATTGAGGAAAACGAATTGGTATATTCTGACTTTGCGGATATTTCCATTGCGGTTTCGGCACCCAAAGGTTTGGTCGTTCCTGTAATTCGTAATGCCGACGCTATGTCATTGCATGAAATAGAAAAAGCTATCGCTGCGTTAGCTGGAAAAGCTCGAGACAACAAGTTGACCATCGAAGAAATGACGGGAGGAACATTTACCATCACAAATGGCGGTGTATTTGGATCGATGATGTCTACTCCTATTATCAATGCACCACAATCAGCAATATTGGGTATGCACAACATTATACAGCGCCCTGTAGCAGAAAATGGCCAGGTGGTGATTCGCCCGATGATGTACATTGCATTATCTTATGATCATCGCGTTATTGACGGCCGTGAGTCAGTAAGCTTCTTGGTACGAGTAAAACAGCTATTAGAAGACCCTGCGAGATTATTATTGGAAGTATAACTAAGATTTTATATATCTTTGAGGCTACCTACAATTAGGTAGCCTTTTTTATCTTTATGCAAATAGATCAACAACTCATCATCAAGTTTCTCATGTTCTCCATGGTCGGAGCATCGGGTGTACTTGTTGATTTTTCTATTACATGGTTATGCAAAGAGAGAGCAAAAATTCACAAATATGTGGCGAATTCCTTCGGTTTTATCATTGCTACCATCAGCAACTACCTGCTAAATAGATATTGGACCTTCTATACGGAAAATGCCCAGGCAAAATTTGTAGAATTTTCCAAATTCTTCTTTATTGCCATAGTCGGGTTAGCAATAAATAATGCAATATTGTATTTCTTTCACGAAAAATTGAAATGGAATTTCTATTTGTCCAAGTTAGTTGCTATAGGCATCGTATCCATCTGGAATTTTTCTTTTAATTATCTTTATACTTTCACGGCAGTATCTTAATGGCATCATTCATCAAGAATTTCAAAATCCAGCATTTTCTACTGTTTTGGCTTCTTATAAACTTGATTCAGGGTACATTTATGGAGCTCCATGTAGACGAAGCCTACTATTGGATATATAATAAGTTTCTGGATTGGGGGTACTACGACCATCCTCCGATGGTAGCCATTTTTATAAAAATTGGTACATATTTCACGCAGTCACCACTTGGGGTACGAATCATCAGTATCTTTAGCAATGTATGTGCTATTTATTTTCTCTGGCAGATTGTAAGACCCTATGCCGATAACGTTTGGCTTTTTGCCTGTTTATATTGTAGCTTCGTCATATTTCACGTATATGGCTTTATTAATTCCCCGGATAGCCCGCTCCTGTTCTTCGCCATCCTCTATTTCTATTTTTTAAAAGGATATCTCCACGAAAAACGATTCAACATCCAGACTGTCCTGTGTCTTTCGTTAGTCATTACTGGTTTGTTGTACAGTAAGTATCACGGAATTCTACTTTTGTTCTTCACGATTCTTGCAGATTGGAAATTACTGAAGAGACCTTCCTTTTGGTCTATTGTGCTCTTTTCTTTGGCGCTATATCTGCCGCATATATTATGGCAAATCAAGAATGATTACCCGTCTATCCAGTTCCACGTATTTGAAAGAAACGCCAGGGAATATAAGGTGTCATTCACATTGGATTATCTACTGAGTCTTATTCTTGTGGTGGGGCCATTATCCGGTTGGTATTTGTATTATCGGTTTTTCGGGCTAAAAAATGAGGACACTTTTGTACGAATATTAAAATTCGTCTTTTGGGGATTTTTAATTTTCTTTTTCCTCTCCTCTTTCAAAAGCCGTGTACAGGCGCAATGGGTTTTATTGGCTTATATCCCTTTATTTATAGTAGGTTATATTGCGCTAGCAAGATATCAGATTCCCAAATGGTTTTATACATTATTATATATCACCGTTGCACTGATTATGGTTATTCGATTCGCCCTTGTCGTTCCTATTCCCGCCTTACAAAAGATCAAGGCAGTGAGCGTGTATTGGGGACATGCTGATCTTGCAAGCCAAATAAAAGAAAAAGCCAAAGGCAGATACCTTATTTTTGACAATGGATTTCAGGATGCGTCATCTTATAATTTTTATACGAATACCGTAACGGCCTTGTCCTATAATCCGCGTACTTATCGTAAAACCCAGTACGATTATTGGCCGATAGAAGATAGCCTGCGCAACAAAAATGTCTATTTTGTCAGACCCTATTCCTTTGAAACGATTGAACAAGATACCATAACATCCGAGTTGCGTGGCACCTGGTATGGTATCAACATCGATACGGTTCGTTTATATCAAAAGGTAGAAATTTCATGCGATAATCTTCCTGACACCATACAACAAGGTAAGAAATATCAAATCACGCTTTCCATCACTAACCCGTATGACGAAGAAATAACATTCAACAATGCGGAACGTAAATGGCCTCTATTTTTTGAATATGGGTACACGAAGTATGTCTATGAATCTGGGGAGTTTTTCGAGTTTGACGAAGGTTATCATGTTTTAAAAATTGCACCGAAGCAAACAAAACATATCCAGGTAACGATTACTGCACCTTCTGAATTGGGTGAAAGATTAATTATGTTTTCCTTGCGAACCGATCCTTTTATCGGTCCGCGTAATAGTAAAAAATATCCGATATATGTTACTGAAAATTAAAATTTTAGCATTAGGAATATGTTTGTGTGCCTATGAGGTTGTTCAGGCACAGCAAATAGAAGGACAAGTTGATTTCCATGGTTTTGCGGATAATCGCGAATATTCAAACTCAGACAGGTATCCTCAAACTATTTTTGGAACCAGAGTCACACCCGAGATTGGTCTGCTTGTGGACAGCATTCATCGTATACGACTAGGGGTTAGTTATTTACATGAATTTGGAACCAAGAATATTACGAATCCCGTCCGTCCGGTCGCCTATTACAATTACGATAATAATGGATTTGACTTCAAGATCGGGATGTTTCCCCGACATGAATACCTTGACGAATACCCCAAAGCTATTTTGAGTGATACGATTGGGTATTATCAACCCAACCTTGAAGGTATGCTGCTTAAATATAAAAACGAATATTTTCATCAACAGATTTGGATAGACTGGAACAGTCGTCAAACGAAAACAGATCGCGAACAATTCATGGTTGGTATTTCGGGAAATGTTAATTTAAACAAGACATTTTATGTCAAGCATTTTGCTACTTTATGGCACAACGCAGGGCCTATGGTCAATACTCCAGATCCCACTGATCATATACGGGACAATGGAGCAGCATCGTTACATATCGGAGCCGATTTAAGTGATCGAGGGTGGTTAGATTCCATCAACATTAATATTGGAGGGATTATCAACTATGATCGTCTTCGTAATGTATACGAGTGGCAGTTTCCAAAGGGATTGTTGAGTGAAATCTATCTGGAACACTACAAATTCTTTATTCGGAACACCTTCTATACCGGCGAATCATTAGCCATTCCTTATGGAGATGTCTTCTATACATCCAAACAATACGACCGTCTAGATATCGGCTGGATCCCGCTTCGGTACAGAAATCTGGAAGGACGATTTATAGCAGGGTTTCATTTTTCCGAAGGCGTAGTGGATAGTCAACAACAATTTATCTTGCGCTATACGATAGGACATCTTTTTAATAGAAAGAAATAATGGCATTTCCGCTATAATAAGCTCTCAGAGGCAGAGGAGCGACCGATAAATTTGCAATTATACTCAACACAATTATAATTGCATATAAAAGCAAATTTATCTAAGTTTGTTCATGCAAGCGAAGAAAAATCAAATTCTATTCCCTACTATTGTCACTTTGGGAAGTATTCTAATTTCATATTACTATTACTTTACCGATTTACCGGTATTTTCTCAATTGGTAGAAGAGGATGGGGTTTTCGAAAATTTAACCTCTTTATTTCTATTTTTAACGGCGATTTTCCTCATTCTTATTTTTGCTAAATTCCAATCGAATCATAAACTGAACTGGAAAATAGGACTTGCTATCATGATTGTGGGTTTGATCTTTGGAGCAGGGGAAGAGATTTCCTGGGGACAACGTATTTTCAGTGTAGAATCTTCCGATTTTTTCAAACAAAACAATGCACAAGGAGAAACAAATCTCCATAACATGGTCGTTGGTGGAGCAAAAATCAATAAAATAATATTTTCTTATGCTTTTTCAGTAGTTTTCGGGATTTATTTCATCTTGCTTCCAATACTTTACAGGAAGAGCGATAAAATCAAAGGACTTGTTAACCAGTTCGGTATTCCAGTCTCTACAAATTTCCAAAGCATCCTCTTTTTAGTTGCCACTGTGTTGGTCATGCTGTTAGACCATCCACGTAAATGGGAATTATGGGAATTTATATTTGCGTTCACTATATTCACCATTTTTGTTAATCCATTAAATAAAAGAGAAATCCAAGCGGGAGTATAATTTAATAGCCGAGATACTCAGCATACACCTTTTGATTATAGGCCTTTAATATATTTAGAAGGCCTTTTTCATATCCAGAAGAAGAGAGCACTTGTTGTGATTTAGGATCAAATACCAGCGTACCATTTTCGGAAATTATGCCTACAGAATGTTTGGTATTAAAAAATGCATAGGGCGTAAAATGAGCATCGAAAACATCCCTGCTCCAGCCATACCGATCCGAAGGTATATTTAATTGATTCAATATAGAAGAGGCCAAATCGACCTGCCCCATTATTTTATTTATTCTTTGTCCTTTAAATTGTTCTTTTAATACATCGCCAAAGAAAATTAAAGGAATATGGAAGCGCTTAGGATCGGTGATTTCACGTTCATACGGCAAACGGTGTCCATGGTCTGCAGTGAGTATAAAAAGTGTATTCTTATACCAACTTTCTGTTTTTGCCTTTTCAAAAAAATCGCTTAAAACCGAATCCGTGTAAAACGCCGTGCTCTTAAACTTGTTAGCCGTCGTATTATTACCAAATTTGTAGATTGTTTTCAGATCAAAAGGTTCGTGATTTGAAATAGTAAAAACGGTTGAAAAGAAAGGCTTTTTTTCACGATTCAGATCTGCAAGTACCCTTTCAAATACATGATGATCATATACGCCCCACGAAGACTCGTTATATGAAGACGGAAAATCAGCCATATCTACGACACGATTAATCCCGTGCGACATCATATAGGATTTGAAATTATAGAATTCACTTTGTCCTCCATAATAAAATGAAGTATGATAGCCCGCATTATGGATCTCCTGTCCTATACCGGGAAGTTTCTCATGCTTTTTGATGGATTTAATAATGCTTTCCTTGCCTTGCGCCGGAAAGCTCGAAAAGACACCAATAATACCCTTATCTGATCGATCTGCCGCGGCATAGAACTGTGTAAAGGATAACCCTTGTCTCGAAATTTGATCTAAATACGGGGTCACCTCCTTCTCGCCACCCAAGTCTTCGATCAGATCCGCTGTAAAACTCTCCAATAAAATCAATATCACATTGGGTCGTTCGGTATTTAATATGGAAATAGATGAATCTCTCTTTTTTGGAAATACAGGAGCGAGCATAAGATCGATATCGCCGCTATCATTAAAATATTTGTATGGATTACCGCTGCTCGCGCTGTTTACCATATCATTGATAAAAGACCAATGTGTATTTACAGCGACATGATTATAAAATTGATTGGATGAATAATAGGCCATACTTTCATTCAATGGAGACGTACCATAGCCACCACGAATACACGTAAATAAAAAGATTAACCCTACAAAGAAGCCCAAGATATGAAGTGTAAAATGCGTCTTAAATTTAACGAAGGCACGCCTAAATAAAAGATTAAAAATCGTACTTCCAGCTATGCTAACCACGACAAAAACGAGAAAGGGGATCCATAAATTTGTAGATACAGCAGATAAAACGGCTTCTTGTGGTGTCTCAAAAAAAGTTTCGATAGCTCTCCGGGAAACCTTATCTGTCCACTCTGTATATAGATTGATGCTGATACAGGATAAAAGGCCCAGAATAATTAAGATCGAATAAGTATATATCCGGATCCATTTCGTTGAAAAAGACCAGTTCGGAAATGATGACCAAAGAAAATAACCGATAAAAGGCAGTACGCAAATATAGGCCGTCATCGATACGTCCAGCTTAAATCCAGCCGAATATATACGCAGAATCTCCTGAAAAGTGAATACGGTATTTACCGGGGCAGCATACACCAAAAACAATAACCGATCTATCCAAGCTATAAAGAGCCAGAAAACGAAATATAAAAGTAAGAAGTATACCGATTTGTATTGTTGTTTCACGTTACCTATCATCAGAATGTAGGCAAAGGTAATTAACTTAAATTTAATCTAAAATTTACAACTGAAATTTACTATTGGCCCATTTGCTGTGATACCACTTCATGTGGTCGAATAAATAAATAAGCAAAAACGTAACGACTGAACCTACGATCGCTCCTATATACACATCTCCTGTCCAATGCTGCGACAAATAAACACGCGAATACCCCGCCAGGCAAGCCAAAATAAAGAATAAAGGATTGCTCCGCTGGGATGGGAAAACATAATACAATACCATCATTAGTGCAAAAACGCTGGTCGTATGTCCGGAGGGGAAACTGTAATTTCCATGAATATGATAGTCGGGTAATGTATACCACGTGGGATCATCCTTAAATACCGATCCTGGACGAGGCATTTTTACTGATTTTTTAATAATCTGTGCAACTAAGCCCGAAAGTAAAAAAGACACAATAGTTAGGATAGCATACTTATACCGCGTAAAAACCAGCAATAAACCTATCGCTACAACAAATAAGCCATCTCCAACATTGGTAAACAACCTGAAAAACCAATCAGCCCATTCGTGATGAACGGCATTCACGATTCGGAATTGTTCCATTTGGTCATACTTCAGACTGACGAGCCCGCATACAATCTCTACAAGGAGTAATGACGACAGTACAAATCGCAGATCAAATAACAATTGCTTAAAGCGTAAGGGGTTAGAATGCATTCTCGATATTTTGGTTTCACAAACTTAGACAACTCGCATTTTGTTCACAAGTGTTTGTTGATATTTATATCATTTATTTCCTTAAATTTGCGTTCCTATTTACTAATTCCTATTACTAAAGTAAAAAATGAGCATAGCAAAAACTTACAATCCGAAAGAAGCAGAAGATAAATGGTATCAATATTGGATGGAAAACGGGTTTTTTCGTTCTACTCCCGATTCGCGTGAACCTTATACCATCGTAATGCCTCCACCAAACGTAACTGGGGTATTGCATATGGGGCACATGCTAAACAACACTATTCAAGATGTATTGATCCGTAGGGCCCGTATGCAAGGAAAAAATGCATGCTGGGTTCCCGGAACAGACCATGCCTCAATCGCAACGGAAGCCAAAGTAGTTGCTATGCTCAAAGAACAGGGTATTGACAAGAAATCCCTTACCCGGGAAGATTTCCTGAAGCACGCTTGGGAGTGGAAAGAGAAATACGGTGGTATTATCTTAAAGCAGTTGGAAAAACTGGGGGCTTCCTGTGATTGGGAACGCACCAAATTCACAATGGATGCAGATCTTTCCGAATCGGTAATCGATACATTTATCAAATTTTATAAAGCCGGCTATATCTATCGCGGCGTGCGCATGGTAAACTGGGATCCGCAAGGAAAGACAGCGCTATCTGACGAAGAGGTAATCCGGAAAGAAGTACAGCAAAAATTATATTATATCCGCTATACCATTAAAGATAGTAACGAGTATCTGATCATTGCTACGACTCGTCCGGAAACGATTATGGCAGATGCTGCTATCTGTATCAATCCAAACGACGAACGTTATCGCCACTTGAAAGGTAAAACCGTAATTGTGCCCCTAGTAAACCGTGAAATCCCGATTATCGAAGATACATATGTAGAAATGGAATTCGGTACCGGCTGTCTGAAAGTGACGCCGGCACACGATTTAAATGACTACGAACTGGGACAAAAGCATAATTTAGAAGTTATCGATATCTTAAATGATGACGGTACCCTAAATGAAAAAGCAATTATTTTGGTTGGAGAAGACCGCTTCATCGCCCGTAAAAAAATTGCAAAACAACTGGAAGAGGTTGGTCAAATCGAAAAAATTGAAGACTATAAGTCTCAAGTTGGTTTTTCTGAGCGTACGGATGCCGCTATCGAACCGAAATTATCTATGCAATGGTGGTGTAAGATGGACGAATTAGCTAAACCTGCCTTAGATTATGTACAAAGTGGGGAAGTACGTTTGATTCCCGACAAGTTCACGGCCTCTTACCGGCATTGGATGGAGCATGTAAAAGATTGGTGTATCTCGCGGCAGTTGTGGTGGGGACAACGGATCCCAGCATGGTATAACGAGAAGAATGAATGGGTCATTGTCAAAACACAGGAGGAAGCTATTCAGGAATTCAAAAATCAAGGAAAAACGGCAAATAGCATTCGTCAGGAAGAAGATGTATTAGACACCTGGTTCTCCTCAGGACTATGGCCCATGTCTGTTTTTGACGGCGTACGCAACCCCGAAAACGAAGATTTCAACTATTACTACCCGACCAATGATTTAGTAACCGCGCCGGAGATCCTATTTTTCTGGGTGGCCCGCATGATTATTATGGGACACAACTATACCGAAAAAGCACCTTTCAAGAATGTATACTTAACAGGGATTGTCCGCGACAAATTAGGCCGTAAGATGTCTAAGTCTTTAGGAAATTCGCCCGATCCAATCGAGTTAATGGAGCAATACGGCACCGATGGGGTCCGTGTAGGTATGTTATTGTCCTCACCAGCCGGAAACGATTTAATGTTTGATGTTTCCTATTGCGAACAAGGGCGTAACTTTGCCAATAAAATATGGAATGCATTCCGTCTGGTAAAAGGTTGGGAAACCACAGACTCACCGGCTACTACAGCACAAAAAACTGCCGCTCAATGGTTTGAAAGTCGATTTAATCAAGCTATAGTGGAAATAGACGAACATTTCAAACAATACCGTCTGTCGGATGCATTAATGACCACTTACAAATTGATTTGGGATGATTTCTGTGCCTGGTACCTGGAATTGGTAAAACCCGCTTACCAAATGCCTATTGAACAGGAAACCTTAGAAACGGTAAAAAATTTCTTTCAAAAAATCCTTTCATTAGCGCATCCGTTTATGCCTTTCTTGACGGAAGAATTATGGCACGACGAATTGTTTGGCCAACGCGATCCAAAAGACTGTATCATTGTGGCTCCATATCCAGCGATAGCAGGTTTTGACGAAACTATCATTAAGGAATTTGCATCCGTTCAACAGATTATCTCAGAGGTACGAAATGTACGAAACTCCAAAGGCATTTCGCCAAAGATTGCTTTACCGTTGGCCATTAACGCGACCGATATCGATTATTCAACATATCAGGAGAGTATTATCAAATTAGCAAACATTGAAGAGTTGACTTTTGTGAAAGATAAAGTAGCCGGCGCGGTCAGTTTCTTGGCGGGAAGAGATGAATGCTATATTACTTTAGCCAATAATATTGATGTCGATACTGAAAGAGAGCGTATTCGCAAAGAAATTGAATATTTACAAGGTTTCTTGGTATCCGTAGATAAGAAATTATCGAATGAACGCTTTATAGCAAATGCGAAGCCCGAAATCGTAGAAAATGAACAAAATAAAAAAGCGGATGCCGAAGCTAAAATCAAAATCTTGACGGAAAGCCTGGTAAGCTTGGGATAAGCTATATATCACAACAAAAAAGGGAAGCCCTCGAATCAGATGAGGCTTCCCTTTTTTAATGCTATTTGCTTTCTCTCAAAAAGTTTCCAGACAGGTCGAAATATACCTCTATACCATTGTTTAATTCCAACTCATAGCCTTGGTCCGTTTTCTCGATACTTGTCAATCCGATACCGGTATAATGTGCATTCAGATATCCTTGTACAGCGCTTGGCAGCATATCAATGGGTAACTTCGTGTTATCATCACCGTTGATTTCCACCCAATTGCCATTTTTATCAAAATCTATTTCCGTTAGATCGGAAAGTTCAACTTCGAAAAATGTACCATCAGCGACTGGAGACTTCTTATGGATAACATTTTTTATCTGCAGGGCGTTAAAGTACGTAGTCAAAAAGTTACTAGCTGCGGCGGGTAATTCTCCTTTGGTCTCAGCGCCGCTTACATTCGTTTCATTAGAAGGAGACGAGGGGCTATTTTTGGAATTGGGATTATTCGCCGAGTTGCCACAGCTTGACAATACAACAACGAAAACGGTAAAAAATAAAGCTTTCATAAATACATTTATCTATTAAAACACGAATAATGGTCAGAATGTTTGAATGACCTACTAAAATTAGATCCATTTTAATATTTCCTTTTTTGCGCTTGACCTATGTACGAATTTCATTAAATTTGAGCTAACAAACAACATATACATGAGTAAAAAACCAATACTTCCTATTGCAGCAATTGGAGAAATCAATTGGGTTGATAATTTAAAATCCTTTTTATCAACCTATGAAGTTGTCGCCAAAGGAATTCCCCTGCAAAATGAAGTGTCTTTAATATCGTTTGGATTTGGAGATCAGATCCGATCGTATTACAAACACTTCGGAGCCACCGAGAGTGCTGAATTTATGTATTATCTAAAGAGATATAATGAATTGGAATGGCTTCATACCAGCCGATATAGCAAAACGCTAACCGAATACTTCCCATTAGATGAACTTAGTAATTTTGTGATTATAGGAGAGTCGTTACACGAAGATCCAATTTGTTTAAACATTCAAAATCAGCGTATCTATACTTTTACAAAAAAACCATCGGGAATGCATATCCTATTTAATTCATTTAACGACTACCTTCTAATCGAGCTCATGAATTTTAAAAAACAAGTATGTGCATTCGATTTTGACAATAGAGAGCAGGAAAGAGCATATTTAAACACTATAGTAAACGATAAAGGTATTGATCAAAAATTACGTCACAATAAACTGTACCAAGGATAATGAAAGGTAGTGTGAGGGGTTTTACCGACAGAACCCCCCATTTTACCGAGAACACAACATACTACACCTAAAACAGGTACTGGTGAGATAAATTTGCCCCTATCTTTGATATATCAAATAACAAATTTATAAATGATATACGATATGAAATTCAAAGAAACATTTTCAATAAAAGGAGAGAATCTACTAAAGAAGATTCAGGACTTAATCGCTGAAGGCAATGTAACAAAAATCAGTATAGCTGATAAATCAGGAAAAGAAATCATGAGCTTTCCAGTGACCTTGGGTGTGATCGGAATATTATTAGCTCCTATTTTTGCTGCTGTTGGCACATTAGCCGCACTGCTTACAGAATGTAAAATCACGGTCGAACGAAATAACAAGGACAGTGCAAACGATGAGGAAGCTGCTCAAGAAACTCAAATTATCGACGTAAATTAATTAAACGGTCCTACTACCAGTACGTAGTAGGACTTATACTTTAAATGCTGATTTAATTACAATATGATATTGATCGCTGTTCTTCTTCCTTGGTTATCTTTCTTTTTGAGGGGACGAATTTTAACAGGCTTTGTATGTCTCATTTTACAATGCACCTTAATAGGTTGGCTTCCCGCGGCAATATGGGCGGTAGCGTCCAGAATAGACGGAAAGAATAAGGCGCGCATTAGAATTTTAGCGCGTAGGATGAACTATTAACAAAAAGAGATCTGTGACAAAAACTATCCTAGCGCACGAATCTACACTAGAAAGAGAAAGTCGCTTTTCTTAGCTGATAAGCGACTTTCTCTTTTTTTTGTTCCCGAAGTCGTGCTCGAACCAGCGACTCTCTGCTTAAACCCTACATCGACGCTAATCAACTGAGCTAATCCAACAACAGCGCAGTCTATCTTTGGTCATCGGTAGGCACGAAGAGTACCGCGTTTGCGGCAACTATTCCATTTGCACCTTTCGTACTGATTTCTACAAAAGCGGGTTTGTCCCCATCGATAACGACAGAACTTCCCAAAGGCACCCAAGTACTGGATGTTTGTCCTTTTATTTCCACGCGCGACAAATCCAGTTGCTTTTCGTCGGAAGTCTTGCCGTCATAAATGGAATAAGTAAACAGCTGGGAACTTTTGTCGGATTTCGGAAAATAGGTATACACGTCATAGCTACCGGCGGGCAAAGAAGCTGCCGTAAATTTAGCCGTGCTTTGTCCGTCTTTACTATCAGCTTCTACGTAGCTACGTCCGTAGCCATCGTTACTACCCTGATTCCAATTCCCGGTAAACTGTACAGCATCCACATCAGAACTGCTGATGAGTATATCTGACTGCCGCTGGTCCGCTTTAGGATTGGAAGCCAATACCGCTTTTATCTCCGAGACACCTACGGATTGTACATCGATGCCCTGATCGATTGCTAGACAAGCAGCCACTGCTGCAGACTGCCCCAATACCATGAATACCGGCTCCATTCGTATGGAACCAAAAGCAATATGGCTAGCTGACAGACAGACGGGCACCAATAGATTCGTAACCTCATCACGCTTGGGCACAATTGCACGGTATGAAATCGGAAATGGTGGAAAACCGCCAACTTCCACATTGCCTTCGTTCTTCACCATGCCGTTGATCACCAACCGATCACAGTTGTGTGAATCCATCGTATAGGCGGCATAGCCCACTTCATCGTTTACCACCTCTTTACCTTGGCAATGGTGCTGAGTCATCACCAGTTCGCCAACCATCCGCCGAGCTTCACGAATATAGAGCTGCGGACTCCAGTGACCATCGTTTACGTATTCATCTTTGGGATACCCCCACTTTTGCATTTCCTCGCGGATAAACTCTGGAATTGACGGATCGTTGCCCACAAAATACAGTAACCCTTTGGTATAGTCTTCATGGGCTTTGATAATTTCCCGTCTGCGTGCGTAGTTCGCTTCGGGGTAGTCCCAATTCATGCCAATCATGTCGGTCGAAAAGCCATTGCGGTTGTTGATATCGGTTTTCCCATTTGGCATCCCGCTCCAGATGAATACATCGTTCAATCCTTTCCACGGTTGGATTTCCTTCTGTCTCTTCAACAGCTCATACCGGGCAGGATCGTAATTATCCGGTTCGGCTATTGGGATACGGTTTTCGGGCACGTTAGTGAGCGTAATACGGTAGTTGTATGCCTGTACTTTTTTATCGCCTGTGCCGTCGGCGAGTAGCTCGCCATCACGTATCCCCCATAGCAGCCCACTGCTGGAGTCGCCGCGCTTCACATACGGGTCTATCCCATTCGGAAACTGGTGTCCATCCATTAATTGAACCCCATTTAGTGTTTCGCCGTACACCCTATTGTCTTCCCGACCTACGTGATACGATACACCAGCTGCTGCAAATAGATCCCCCTCATACGTGCAATCCATATACATTTTTGCTATTACCGTCAACGGAGGTGTTTCCGTGTTTTCAGTCGAACGGAAATGGGCTTGCGTAATTTTGGTACCAACCCTCTCCACATCCAGCAGCAATTGTCCCAATCTCATTTCGGCACCACAATCTTCCATATACTGGTTAAAAATTGCTTCTGCCACCTTTGGTTCGAAAATCCACTGTTCAAAGGTATTGTAGTGTTTTCCGATTTTGCGGTAAAAGTCTAACGCTAAGCCACTGACTACATACTTATTACCGATATCGGTGTGGCCGAGCCCACCGGAGCTCAACCCACCCAGTCTATGGCCGGGATCGACAAGAATAACAGACTTTCCTGCCTTGGCCGCCGTGTAGGCAGCAACTACACCGGCCGATGTTCCACCATAGATACAGAGGTCGTATTGCTTTGTTTGGGATTGGACGCCATATGCCCAACAAAAAACAAACATAGCGGCAAAGAATATTTTGAATTTTATCATCATCTATCAATTGTGAATTAAAATTAACGAGTTATATGTGCAATATTTAATAGCCGGGGTTTTGGTTTTCTTGACCGATCGCCGGGTTATTGTTGATTTCATTTTCCGGGATGGGGTATAGCAGCCGCTCGTCAATCAACGTTTTGCCGATTGCTGCAAACGCCTCTTTGGCTTTCCCTATGCGTTTCAAATCCCACCAACGGCGCCGCTCGATCAAGAATTCATAGGCCCGCTCCTGCATGATCGCGTCAATGAAGTCATCCTCTTGCATGCCAGACGGATAATCCACCGGAGAAGCTACGTCGGGATTATATCCGTAAGCCCTTCGTCTAATCATATTCAGCCGCTCCAATGCCAATGCGGAAGGTCCATTCTCTGCGCGGCAGGCAGCTTCGGCATAGAACAGTAAGGTTTCGGCATAGCGATAAACCGGCACGCTGTACGTCCGGAGCCCACTGTTGTCCGTTATGAATTTCTTAAACAGCACCGGAGTAGTTGCCGGAAGGGGTACCCATTGGCCGGCTGCATTTTGGATTTCCGTATACAAGTTGAAGGGTTTACGCAAGTCGTCGTCGTCCCATTCCTCGCCGATCATGGAATTCGCATTAGGTAACCAGGCAAAAAAACCCGTACTGCTGTAGTTATATGGCAGGTTATTTCCCATGTGTAGGAAATTGGTGATTTCCGATTGCGAGACGTCTGAATGGTGTACGGACATAATATCCTCCGAACTTGTATTCGACGCAAAAATATCGTAAAAATCATCCGGCTCTTGCACAGCGACCAGCGTATATTGTCCATTTGTAATGACCTCTTCTGCTTTGGCCGCAGCGGCCTGCCAGTCACCGATAGTCAGGTATACGTGTGCCAACAACATTTTTGCAGCAGATTGTGAAGCCTGACCAGTCTCCTGCCCGACGGCTGGAAGCAGACCTATTTCTGCAGCCTCAGCGTCGGCAATGATCAGATCGTACACTTCATTTTCTGGTCGACGCGGTGATTCCAAATCTGATAAATCTGTACTTTCTGACGTTTTGATCGGAACAGCCCCCCACCCCCGTACCAGCTCAAAGTAAGCCAGCGCGCGAAGAAAATGAGCCTCTGCCAAAATACGGGTACTTGCACTCTCGCTGATGTCGGTAATCGATGGCACATTAGCTAAAACAGCATTTGCGCGATTGATGCTTTCGTACAGCCTGAACCAATGATTTGCTGTACGCCCGATATTCTGCTGATCCAGCAGTTGATCCATATTTGAAATGGGCGCTTGCGATCCACGGCCAAGCACCAGATCGCTATGGAGTTCGGATAAGATAAAATTATCGATGCCATAAAATTCTTTACCCACGCTACTATATGCACCATTCAATGCGCCTTGCGCATCTGCTTCATTTCGGTAATAGTTGTTTCTCGAGACGAAATCCATCGGCACCTCTTCCAACATGTTTTGGCAAGCAGTCAACCATACGCCGACCCCCACAATCACTAATAAACCTATCTTTTTCATCTATTTTAATTTTTATTTAGTGGCGATGAAGCTGTCATGATTTTTCATAGCTATTTGCTACACAGGTGTTCAAGAGCTCGCAAGCTCGGTTTAATTCTGTCACTGTGTGATTTTTTCAAATCATGACGGTTTCATTTTTTTCAATTAGAATGTTAACCTAAATCCCAATACATAGTTTTTAGCGTTTGGATAGCCGCTTTGGTCATGCCCCATCCGCAGCCGATTTTCTATTTTCTGCGAGTCCTCACCACGGGTATTGACTTCCGGATCCAAGCCTGTGTACTTCGTGAACGTGAGTAGGTTTGTACCCGACACGTAGATACGCAACGCATTGCACCAAGCCATGCCCCACTTCGCTATAGGTAAATCGTATCCCAGATTGACAGACTTCAACCGGAGGTAATTACCGTTTTCGATAAACCGATCCGAAATATCAAAATTAGACGCCGAACTGATTCTTGGATACTTGGCATTCGGATCCGGATTCTCAACCGTCCAATAGTTGCCCATCAGGTCCTGAAATTGGTTGCTTCCACGTTGGAAGGAATTCAAATGTGTACCGTTTGTCGCGTTGAATATCTGATTACCCTGTACCCCTTCCAGAAAAACAGTGAGACTCACCCCTTTGTAAGACACAGTGGAGTTCAAACTATAGATCAAATCCGGTGTGGGGTTACCCAGGATCACACGGTCTTGCGCATTCACCACACCGTCCCCGTTTACATCCTTATACTTGATATATCCGTTCTCGTTCAATCCGTCTTCTAAGTAACCAAAAAGGCTCCCCAACGGCTCACCTTCACGCGCGATGTTGGTACTGGACCACACTGCTGCTTGGCCGGCGCTGTAGATGTCGCTGCCCCCAGCCAGGGTAATTACTTCATTCCGATTAGACGACAACATCGCCCCGAGATTCCATTTCCACTCGCCAGTCAATAGATCGGCGTTGACGCCAACCTCCACTCCCCGGTTACTAATTTCGCCAACATTTTGGAAAATAGAACCAAAACCTACGGAAGGCGGCAATGGTACGGATGCGAGCAGATCGGTCGTGTATTTCCAGTAATAATCTCCTGTCACAGTCAACCGATTATCCCAAATCTTAAGGTCGAATCCGACATCGGTCTGGCGGGTGGTTTCCCATTTCAGATCTTGATTGGAAATGCCCGATGGGCTGTACCCGATCACCACTTCGTTGTTTCCATATACGGTACGTACAATCCCCATCCGGTCAAGCGACTGGTATGGATCCAGCGCGGTATTACCGGTTTCGCCATAGCTTGCGCGGACTTTCAAGTCATTGATGAAGCTGATGTCTTGCATGAAGGATTCCTCAGATAATCGCCATGCCACAGCCGCAGATGGAAACATCGCCCATTTATTATTGGCTCCGAATCGCGAGGAGCCATCGGCACGGATACTTGCCGTAAATAGGTATTTGTTTGCCAGTGTATAATTGGCCCTCCCCAGCCAAGAAGCCAATGCCCATTCTGAGATACCCGAAGTCGGTGGATTAATGGTTTCCATAGCCGAAAGGTCAAAATTGCGGGTGGTATTGCCAGGTAACCCAGTTCCGTCGATTCTGAAATTGCGATTGTGGTCCGTTTGATAGGTAAATCCACCCAATAGCGTCAGTCGGTGTTTATCATTAAAGTCTTTGGAATAGGTCAACGTATTTTCATTCAAAAAGGAACTCCGGTAATAGGTTTGCTGGCGAGCATAACCCCGGTCTACCTCGAAGATAATGGGACGAAACTCATCTTCCAACGTATAGGCGTATTCCAAACCAACCAACGTTCTGAACGTCAGATTTTCACTTAGTTTCACGTCCAAACTGGCGTTGCCAAGACCGGTATTGCCGAGTGACGTTGTCTGCTCCTGTGCAAAAATCATGGGGTTTTTCATATCCGAAGAACCAAAGCTATAAGCCCGTTCAATTTGGGTAGGAAGTCCATTCTCGTCATATATGGATAGTGTCGGCGGTGCCGATGCACCCGCAGACAATATAGAGCCACCGCCCCGAAAGCCATTGTTTACCGGCACGGCCAGCTGCTGTCTCCGTGAAAGGTTTAGGTTTACATTCAGCCGCAACCAGTCTTTCACGTCGTGCCCAAGATTTAACCGCACCGAACCGCGCTTCACGCCGGTATTGATCAAAATGCCGTCTTGATCGTAATAGTTTCCGGATAGGGAGTATTGCGTTTTTTCCGATGCGCCCGAAAAAGTGAGGGTATGGTCTTGAATGTGCGCCGTGCGCAACAAGGCATCCTGCCAATCGGTGCCCGGATCCTGCACTTCGTCGAGATCGAAATAAGGATCCTGTCCCCCATTTTTCAACCACTCATTGGCGATGATGGCATAGTCGCGAGCGTTCAACAGATCATATTTTTTGGTCGCCTCCTGTAAACCGTAGAAGCTGTTCAGCTCTACACGGCTGGGCGTTCCTTTTTTTCCTTTTTTTGAAGTGATGATCACTACACCATTGGCTCCGCGAGCCCCGTAGATCGCCGTGGCGGAAGCATCTTTCAAAATATCAATAGATTCGATATCTGCCGGATTGAGGAAATTCAAGTCGCCGGTCAATGGAAATCCATCTACAACATACAATGGTTGGTTGTCGCCAATCATCGAATTTCCACCCCTGACACGAACCTCTATCCGTCCTCCCGGCTGCCCAGAGTTCTGTGTCACCTGCACACCTGGGGCACGTCCTTTTAACGCTTGCTCCAAGTTATAAACCGGCACCGCCTGCAGTTCTTCCGATTTGATTTGCGCTACGGATCCAGTGAGGTCGGACTTGCGAATAGTGCCATACCCCACAACAACCACTTCTTCCAGATCGCTCACAACGGCTTGCATCGTCACATCGAGCCGACTGCTTATTTCGTTAACACGATGTTCCTGTGGCCTATACCCCACTATAGTGAACACTAAAGATCCCTGATTTGGAACAGCGATAGTGTACCTTCCCCGTTCATCTGTGGTGACAGCGGTGGACGTGCCCTTCACAGTAACCGATACGCCTACCAGGGGCTTACCTTGATCATCCACGACGTAACCCGATACCATCTCCTGCGGCCGGTTTTCATCGGAAATTGACAACACGGTTTTCTTCCTCGATACCAGCACCCTTTTTCCACGGATTTGATAGGTAAGCGGCTGGTTGGTAAAACAATGCTGCAAGATCTCAACTAACGGGGCTTGATTAAAACTCAGGCTCACCGGACCGGTGTCCTTCAAATCATCCGTCAGGTAAAGGAAATGATAGCCTGTCTGCTTGCGCAATTCAGCAAAAACCGTTTTCAACGGAATTTGCTTAGCTGTAATACTCGCTTTCTGGGCATACACCTCAGCTCCAGCGCGGACAGCGGTAATCAATACGATAGCGAATATGATTTTAGTCATAATCAAAAGCTTAATGAGGCCACGATAATGCGTCGCGGGTTTATACGTTCTGTGCGTTTTGCAATTTTTGCAAATTCCGCACGTTATTGCAATACAAATTGCATACATTTGTTATACAGGTTAAATGATTATTCTGTTAAATCTATCATTATCAATTGCCAATTATATATTGTCAATTGATCATTGGATAGCCTGTTTGCGGCATAAATTACCGCGCCAGCCGGAAGTGTTAGCCGCACTTCCGGCTTTTTGGGGCTTATGCCCTCACAGGGAATCCATTATTTGGAATCTATTCAAGTATACATATTTCTATACCTCCTTCATTTGTGTTTAATTTTGCTCTTTCCGACTTCCGCCGGTTGCATTCGATAATACCCCCTACTTACTGTACGTACCATCCTGAACCGGGAGCATAATACTGTAGACCATACCATAGTAGATCCGAAGTCCCTTCGTTATAAGGATTTCCAGCATCGATTTTCACGGCCACGTTTATGATGGGGTAGAAAGCCCAATCGGTACCGCCATCCGTCCTATCAAGCATATTTCTATGCTGCAAGGTTTCTTTACCATCAACGAAATGCGTAATCCAGTCATCTTCAATAATACAGGTGTAGTCGTGGGGCTCAGCATTCAGGTTTATGTCCAGTTCGAAACCGGGAACTCGGTCCAATTCACTTTTCAGACCATTTACCATATCCCGCACATTGGAGCCATGCACACCGATATGTTGTGCAGAACTTGTCGACCGCGGTGTGTAGGCCGCGCCGTAAGCTCCATTGAAGCTCTCGAAGAAGTCGACCTCCGGCGGCCACTGGCTAACGCCTGTACTGAGCACGCTTCCTACCGCCCAAAAAGCAGACCAGGCTCCGCGACGGCTAGGGGTCTGTATCTGCGCGCGATAAACACCCCGGCGATACTTCCATTCATCCAATTTCGAACCTTGCAATACAGACGCCTGAAAGGGAAATATTCTATCGCTAAACACAACAGGCTCTTCAAACTTTACCGTATGCAGCCGTACAAATGGTCGGCCTTCGCTATCCACCTCACGGGTCTGCGGGTTCACCGCATCGTCTGGAAATGCCTCTACGTTTGTGTACAGGCCAGTCTCACCGTTACCAGCCTGCGAATAACCGTGCGATAGCCTCGAGCGCCATACTGGGTTGCCGTCGGCATCAAAACCGCTATCTGACCATTCAATGGCCGCCATATCCAAGTCCACCGTTGGCGTTACTCCATCCGCGTGAAACACAAGGGGATCACGGTGAAAGGGCATTTCAGCGGGAAGTTCATTGACGGCACCTTCCTGAATCTGGAAAATACAAGCTACAGGGCCGGCGGTTCCTTCGCCGGGAAAAGTTATCTTGAATTGATCGCCAGGGGTGTGCCTCGGATTGATAATATCAACCGTAATCCAAAGGTCAGCATCATCACCGGGGCGCCAATATTGATATTTGAAAGGGGTAGATATGTCTCGATTGACGTTGAATCCCTTTGCTCCGCCAGTACTCGTATTAACTTGTACATAAGCAGTGCTCATAATCGCACCGGCTAGCGTCAGCCGGACGTGAGCCTTGGTCGCGCCGGGGGGGATACCAATTGGTTCTTCCAACGTGGTCATTGGATCAAGATCAATACCGTTGATTGACAAACGCCGATCCGCTAGTACAGGTATATCCTCCAACGGAATCTCCGGATTTGGATTCAAAATATGCTCGCTACAACTTACCATTGAGCTGATCACCAACGCTGTGATGATCAATCCGATATTAGCCCTACTTTTTTTCATCTGGATATAATTTGTTTTTTAACTGCGATGAAGCTATCAGATTTATTCATTTCCCCACCTGAAAGAATAAATCATGATGGTTCCATAGCAATAACTATTACAGTTCTTTAAATGATTATTCTGTTAAATTTATCATTGTCAGCTGGTACGTACCAACTAACCATTGGATTAGCCTTTTTGCGGCACCATGACCACTCTGGCCGAAAGCGTTAGCCGCACTTTCGGTTTTTTCGGCTAATCTGGGTAAAGATTCAAGTTACCAGATCATCCTAACCTCCTTTCCATTGCGTTCAAATTTAACCTTGCTGACCAATTCCAAGTCAGCCAACAGTTCATCGATTCCTGCGGTGATCGGAAAACTTCCTCCGAAGCGCTTTTTAGGGAGATTCGCTTCGATGACTATCCGTACATCATACCACCTCGCCACGCTTCGCATCACCGAAATCACATCCATATCGTCGAACAAAAAGTAACCGTTTTTCCAAGCCATCGCCCGTTCCAGATTGCCCTGTCTTTTTACTAAATTGCCATCCGCTGAGGAAACAGCTTCAAAACCCGGAATCAAGGAAAGCATCTTGCCGCGATGGCGCACATCTACTCCGCCTTCCAATAGCGTGGTGCGCACCTCATCATCTGAAGCATATGCAGAGACTGTGAAATGCGTACCTGTCACCGTGATTTCCCGGCCTTGGGCCATCACCTTGAACGGTTTTGACCGGTCGGGCATTACTTCAAAATACGCCTCCCCATCTAATACTATCTTACGCTCACTCCCCGTAAATGCGACAGGATAGGTGAGCGTTGTTGCTGTATTCATCCATACATTTGTTCCGTCTGGCAAGACCAGCTTGAATTGCTTACCATTGGGTACATGGAGGATGTTTTGTGGGGGTACCTCCGGCGTAATCTCTGATTTGGAATCCGATGATTTCTCGTAAACCAGTTCGCCGTCAAGTTTCCGGATATCGACGCCCCCACTATGACTCACCAGTCCGTGTTGTAGCCCATCTAACCCAACGACAGAACCGTCGGCCAACGTGAGCCGGACACCATCGGATGGATAGGAAGCTGATTCTGAAATTACTAAAGACTTTTCCTTAACGTCTCTCCTCCCACTGACGGACCACATCAGTCCGAAAACTGCCAGTAGCGAAGCTGCAATACCTCCATACCATAATCTCATCGACCGGGAAGAAGACTTGCTTACATAACGCCGCTTATCAATCGCTTGTCTAATCCGAATCCCCATTAACACTCTCGCCTCTTCACTTTCCCACGACCAATTATCGACAACGGGATCACGAAGAACCATTTCTTCCAGAAAGCGCTTTTCCGCTTTGGTACACGTGCCATCGGCATACCGATGCAATAATTTTCGAAATTCTTCTCGCTGCATGTAAGTTTATAATAGTCCCAGTTTATAATGGCCCCTTTATTGAAAGAGTGCAACTAGGTAAGCAAGGGGGTACGTCTCGAATAAAATATTCAGTAAACAACTGATAATCAGAAGAAAAAATTAATTAAAATAGTTAATAGCTAGTATTAAGATGAGGTATGAAATGTAATCCTCGTCGAGTCTGAGGCGTAGATGTTTCAAGGATTTATTGATTTGTTTTTTTACCGTCTGGTCCGAAATCTTCAGCCGTTCGGCGATTTCTTTATAAGACAGGTGTTCTTTACGGCTTAGCACAAATACCTCACGCATTCGCTCAGGAAGTTTATTAACCTCGGCATCAATGATATCTGATAATTCCCGCGTGTCTATTTCCGCCAACATGCTTTCATCGGCTTCCCAATAATGATCAATGAGGCGACGTTCGATATCGCCATGTTTCACTTGCTCGCGAAACCGCTTAAAAGCTAAATTTCTAGCAATCACAAACAAATAAGATTTTATGGATTTAATATTTTCCAATTTACCTCGCATCTCCCAGAAAGCTATAAACGTTTCTTGGACGATATCAGCGACGTCATTTTCATCTGGCAAAATACGGATGACATACCGAAATAGGCGTTCCCAATACGCATCATAGATACTAGAAAAAGATGATTCCTCTTTTGTATCGAAAATCCGGATATGATGCATATTTTTGATTCTGGACCCCATAAATCTACCTTATCATAAGTCACAATTGATCTGTGTGAAACAAACTTACATAAAAATCGTGAATTTGAATTGCAAGGATTTTATATATCCGCAAATAACTCCATCATTGCATGAATTCGCTATAAATTCCTTAACCTGCATGCTCAGATTATAAACAGCTAAAACCCTAACTGTTGAATAAACACCGTCGTTTTTTTGCAAGTTTAAAACTGTATACTCTCTTAAGAAAGGATATGCTACGAGATATTGCTCCACGGGGAGTCTGTGGTACGGTTCACTTCACCCCACTCCCGTTGCCATTCGCATCCAAAGAGATGGCATAACAGTGTGTATCAATGAAGCATACACTTCGCACGAAATGACGTACACCTTAAGCGAAGCGACGTGCGTCCAAAAGCAGGAAGTGTATTTCTGAATCTACCAGATGTACGTCATATGCCACGAAGCATACACTTCGTGCGAAATGACGTACACCTTAAACGAAACGACGTACGTCCAAAAGCAGGAAGTGTATTTCTGAATCTACCAGATGTACGTCATATGCCATGAAGCATACACTTCGTGCGAAATGACGTACACCTTAAACGAAACGACGTACGTCCAAAAGCAGGAAGTGTATTTCTGAATCTACCAGATGTACGTCATATGCCATGAAGTATACACTTCGTACGAAATGACGTACACCTTAAACGAAACGACGTACGTCCAAAAGCAGGAAGTATATTTCTGAATCTACCAGATGTACGTCACATGCCATGAAGCATACACTTCGTACGAAATGACGTACACCTTAAACGAAACGACGTACGTCCAAAAGCAGGAAGTGTATTTCTGAATCTACCAGACGTACGTCACATGCCATGAAGCATACACTTCGTACGAAATGACGTACACCTTAAACGAAACGACGTACGTCCAAAAGCAGGAAGTGTATTTCTGAATCTACCAGACGTACGTCACATGTCATGAAGTGTACGCCTAAATAGACGAAGGATATGTCCCCAAAGGCTCCATCCTATGAGGTCTGTAATTGTGATTTAATTATGGATCATACCGAAAGTTTGGGGGGTAATCCTTTTTAAGCATATAATTTCATTACCCTATAAAGAAAGAATTGGGTATCTCTAACCCCACGGAAGATACTTCTGAATGCTTTTAGTTTAGCATTAAAGGATTCTGCAGAAGCGTTTGTACTTTTGTTATCGAAGTAATGTAGGATATAGGGATGATGGGCAGCGATAGATCTGGCCACGCTTTCAAAAGATGCTATTCCTGAAGCTTCTACCTGATTATGCCATAGACCAAGTTTGGTAAAAGCGACTTTCTTGTCTTTGCATTTCTGGAAGATATCTCCCAATGCTATTCCCAGATCATGTGCTTTTTTGAGAAGAGGGAATCGTAGAAATAAGAGTTCTGCCCGGTGCTTTTGACTCTCGGTCCATCTTGTGGGATGCTTGAATAACAGATATCTAGACCTTGCCAACAATTGTTTAAGGGTATCACCGTTGGATAGCACTCCAGGGTCATAAGGAATACCGCATTTACGTGCCTGGGCAATCTTTTTACTTTCCTCATCTAACACCTGCCAGCGGTATCTGATACGAAGTTCCTGAACAGCATCATAAGCAAGTTTTTGTACATGAAACCGATCGATAACCCTTCGAGCATTCCGAAAACACCTACGGATAGCTTTTGCCATATTGGGAGCCATATCCATCGTTACTTCTTTAACTTTGTTTCTTAGCCTGAGTGGAATACGCTCTAATACGGTGATAATATCTTCTGCCTTTGTTCCTCTAATGGTGGCTAGAATAGTCCCCTTTTTGCCTTTGGAGGCTTTGCTGGTGACGATAGTATAAAGTTCGCCATTGCTAAAACTGGTTTCATCAATACTGAGCTGTGGGGATATATTGCCAGGAAATACAGTCCAGTACTCCGCATGAGGTTTTTGGTCCCAATCATGAAAGTCGCTCAAGTGATTCTTATACTGATCTTGAAGTTGTTTGCCATCCAGCTGAAACAGAAGCCCAAGAAGATGGGCACTGATCGGATAGTTATCCAAATATTCCCTTTAAAAAAAGCCCGAATTCCGTAGTCATTCGAGCACCTTCACGAACCAGGTTCCAATCCCGGGTAATGATTTTCCGGGTATCTGACACCGTCCAACGCCTGCGTTTAATGTGAAGAGTAACTTTCTGACCCCGAATCGGAAAGTCTTTAATCTCTGAAACAGGCATAAAGCCCTTGGATGCTAGTTTAGTGTTTTCATATCCTGAAGGAGCAATATTTTTTTCATCCAAATGGATGTGAAGTTCTTTGTCCTTCTGGACAACTTCCATGATATCGAAATAATCTAACAGCCCTTCGGGCATTAATAAGGCCAATAGTCTACGTTCAGCGTCTTGCAAGGTAATATGTTTTAAGACTGCTAAACTAAGAATTTATTTATCTCTCCCCAAAGATTCAGCTTGATCCTTAATTATTTTGATCGCCATATTGGAACACTTTCAGAAACACTTTATGGAATACTGCCGAAAAAAAAGCCGTTTACCTGTACATGTCGTTGGTTTCTGATTAATCTCGAAACATCTAGTACCTGTCAGATGTAACCGAATACAGTATATAAAGATAGTAGGTCATAATCAAAAAGCCACGGAACATGTCCGTGGCTGCGCTCCTCAGGCTGGGCTCGAACCAGCGACCCTCTGATTAACAGTCAGATGCTCTAACCAGCTGAGCTACTGAGGAATATTTTTCTTCTCTTTCCTGACCCCCTGATTAATCCCAACATTCGGGAAGCTAACCAGCTGAGCTATTCAGGAATCTGGTTATTTGTTTTCGAAACACCATTTCCGTTTCGGTGATGCAATTATCGGAAGTTTAAAGGAGTTGTCCAAATATTTTTTTTATTTTTTATACAAGTCATTCATTGCCAACAAGAATAATTTCTAAAGCAAAACGCCCGATAAAAGTAAGGTAGCAAAAGTAAAATAAATGAGTAGTCCTGTCACGTCGACAAGGGTCGAAACAAAAGGAGCGGATGAACTAGCCGGATCGGCTCCCATCTTCCGTAAGATGAAGGGAAGCATGGAGCCTGTTAAAGATCCCCATAACACCACGCACACTAATGAAAAACTTACAACCAAAGCAATTAAAACCCAATGTTCACCATAGTGGTCCGTAAAAAATTGCCAGGTGGCTATTCTAATAAAACCCAGTATTCCCAAAATAAGCCCAAGCGCTAAACCTGATAAAATTTCCCTTTTCATAACACGCCACCAATCTGAGAGCGACACTTCTCCCAATGCCATAGCTTGAATAATCAATGTCGAAGCCTGTGATCCACTATTGCCCCCACTCGATATAATCAATGGCATTAAAGCGAAAAGCATAACAGCGCTCATCAATTGCGTCTCAAAATGCTCAATAACTGTTGCTGTCAATAATTGCCCTAGAAAAAGAACAACAAGCCAACCCGCACGTTTTTTTACGAGGTGAAGAACAGATACATCCAGATACGGTTCGTCTAACGCCTCCGTACCCCCAAAACGTTGCATATCCTCCGTGTACTCTTCGTTGGCTACCCAAAGGATATCATCAATAGTCACAATTCCCAGCATGATCCCCTGCTCATCAATAACCGGGAGTGCAACCCGGTTATTCATACGGAACACATTGACAGCCTCTTCTTGGGGATCATTCGCATTCAAAGAAATCAAACGATTATCAATCAAATCGCCCACCATCGTATTCAGCTCTGCCAACAGAATATCTTTTATTCGGATATCATCCATTAGTTTACCCTCCGAATCGATAACGTACAGCACGTCGATCGTTTCCGAGGCATTACCATATCTACGGATGTGATCCAATATTCGGGAAATGGTCCAGTGCGCTTTAACAGTGATATAATCAGGCGTCATCAAACGACCGACACTGTCTTCGGGATACCCCAAGAGGGAGAGCGCCTCTTTACGTTCTTCTGGGGAAAGCATAATAATCAAGCGCTTTACCACATCGCCTTTTAGCTCTCCAAAAAACGAAGTCCGGTCATCCGGCGGCATTTCATTAATTATCTCTCTAACCTTCGAGGCGGAAAGCTTTTTAAATATCCGCTCCTGCGTCGGAAAGTCCAGAATTCTAAAAACATTGACAGCCCTTTTTAGATGAAGCGTTTCGAGAAATAAAGCGCCATGCTCCGGAAGTTCATCAATCAGTTCCTCGACATCAGATATATTCAACTCATTAAGAAAATTCTCCAGTCCAACCTGATTGTTCGAGTCAATCAATTGTTCAACTTGCGCGACTTGCATTTCCAGTTCTTCCATATACGCCCTCCTAAAAATATGATCTTACATCGGTCTGCTAATTATTTTTTATGCTGCAAAAGTCGTTTATTTTAATGAAAAAAAATAATGTTTTTTATCTAAGCCGCAAATAGTATTTTTTAAAAAAACACATTTACTTCTGCTCTCTAAAAATCAAATCAACGACATTTTGTCACTATAAATATCCAGTATTTTAATTGCTATTTCTGCTCTATAAACATCTAAAAAATTATCCGAAAACCTAAATTTAATATTCTCACTCAAAAAAAGCGACGTGCGCCTCTTTCCATTTTTCAATTGATCCCCTCAGCACATTTTTAAGATTTACCGTGTGTTAAAAAAAAGTCCATTAATCTCTCGAAGATGTTGCATTGTGAATTTTAGAATATAGTATAAAGAACAGACATAAAATAAAATATTAATAAAAAATTGTACATTCGTTTTGGCGAACTACTATACAGTTTATCAAAAATATTAGGTTTGGATTAAGTAAAATTAGCACGTTAAAAATCGACATATCCCATTATTATTGGATACACATAAAAAACATATAATCAGACAATAAACTTCATTAACTAAATTAAATAAGTATATAATAAAACATATTTTAACTAATATTTTTAGCAAACAACAAAATGAACCCTAAATATAAAATTAAATGCGTATATATCAGAATATTAATACTATTAATATTAACAATAAATTCATCAACAGCATTTTCTCAGTTATTTGATGGTGCGCAGTCTCATTTTCGTATTAAATGGAGACAGATAAATACCGATAAATTCCAGCTTATTTTCCCAGAAGAATTCTCTTCAGCCGCTCCTATTCTGGCGAATAGACTCGAATTATTTATTGAACAGACCGCCTCTAAACTGAATCGACCTTCAAAAAAAATAAGCATTATATTACAGCAAAATCATATCGCACAGAATGGTTTTGTTCAATTAGCTCCTCGTAAATCGGAATTCTACAGCACCCCCTCTTCTGTTGCAGACAACCAGGAATGGCTCCCAAATTTAGCCCTTCATGAGAGCAGGCATTTCGCACAATTTGACAATTTGACAGGAAATCTAAAGAGACCACTTTTTGAACAATTGGCACTTGCGCTCTTTGGGCTTAATCTCCCCGCTTGGTTTTTTGAAGGAGATGCTGTGCTTCAAGAGACACTTTTTTCAAGTGGTGGAAGAGGAAGATTGGCATCTTGGAACATGCCGATCCGCGCGAATATCCAATCTGATCTATCATTTGATTTTAACAAATATGTACACGGTTCCTTTAAAGATCTTGTTCCGAGTTACTATACAATTGGGTATTTCATGAACAGTTTTCTATATGAAAAAGACCCCGAAATCCATGGCAAAATTTTGGAAGAAATGAATGGGAAGTTACTTCGTCCTTTCAACTTTGAGCGTAGCTTAAAAAAGTACTCGTCACAAAAGAGTAATCAACTTTTTAAATCCACCGTACAAGATCTCACCGAAAAATGGAATAAGGTACCCGATATAAATGCGTCGGATTCAATTGAAATAGCCGATCGATTTCCTACAGATTACTTTCTTCCCCAAACGGTAAACAACACCGTATACGCACTTCAGCATAGCCGACAATTCACGCCTAGAATCGTCCGTTTCGAAAATAATAACACGAAGCGGCTCTATAAAAAAGTTGTACAGATTGGTCAACAATTAACGCCTTATTTCGATGCTCAAGGTCATCTGATGGTATGGGATGAATACCGAAAAGATCCCAGATTCGAAAAGCAGACATATAATATCATTAATGTATATGATGTCAACACCGGAAAAATACATCATCTTACCCAAAACACACGCTATTATTCTCCCGTACTTTCAACAGACTTGAGCGAAATAGCCGTTGTAGAGATAAGTTTAGCAAACCGTGCTCAAGTCGTTTTTTTGGATACAAAGACCGGTAACAAACTTGACTCGATTCCCGTGCCAGCGGGCACCCACGTTCAGCAGCCGCAATTTAACACAGCTAGCGATAAACTCGTTGCAATAGCAGTGAATGAGAAAGGTACAAACCTGATTGAGATAAATAGAAATAATAAAGAGATAAAATACCTGCTCGACTGGTCTAATTTTCAATTGGAAAGACCTGTTTATGCTGGAGAACGAATTATTTTTAAAGCCAATTTTAAGGATAAGGATGGTATTTATGCATTGGAAAACGACAGTGTTTCGTCATTGACAGATAGTCAATTTGGGGCGTTTAATCCCTTTGCAGCTAATGATACTTTATATTACAACACGTATACCACCAATGGTTATAAAGTAAGAAAACAGTTGCTAGCAGAAGATACTGAAAAGAGGATCATTCCATCGACAGCACAGACCTTGTATCCCCGGCAAAACGATGCCGCACAAGAGTTACTCCCCCCCCCTGCAAATGATTACCCCATTCAGGATTATAATGTCACAAAACACAGCTTTAACTTTCATAGTATTACATTAAGCGGCAGTGATTTCGAAAGCTTTGACAATTTGAAACCTGGAATATTTTGGATTTCGAACGATATACTAAATACCACCGCAACAAAAATTGGCTATGAATACGACGCGGAAATCGAAAAAAGCACCTATTCCGCGGAACTAAGTTATCAACGATATTTCCCCAAAGTATCTCTTTCTTATAGGAATAGAGGACAATTGGGTCAGGCCACTCGTAACGGCAACAGAGATTCAATCATCAATTTTGATTATCGTGAACATTATTTTGCAGCAGATATCCAACTCCCCTTTAGCGTATATAGGGGAAATAAAGTATACAGCTACGGTGTCAACATGGGAACTTCTTATCAAAAAAGATACGATCTTAGCTTAACTACGCTGAGGAATTTCAATGACGTCATTAGTTTTCCATTAAATTATCAGGCCTATTTCAATAAAAATAGCTTGAGAGCCGCCATGGACATCGCACCCCGTTGGGGACAAAACCTTAGTTTTACCTATCGTCATCTACCGTTCGAAAACGAATTAAGTGGCGACATTTGGTCCCTACGCACGAGCTTCTACTTTCCGGGAGTCCTATTAAATCACAGCCTACAGGTACGTTATTCTATGCAAGAATCCTCAGGAAGGTATTTATATTCGAATGATATCCCTCTCGTCAATGGATTCGCAAATTTCTTGTCTCCAGCAGTGAAAAACACATTGTTATTTGACTACCGCTTGCCGATTGCCTATCCCGATTGGTCTATCGGCAATATGGCTTATTTAAAAAGAATTAGAGGGGTTATTTCCGCCGACTATCAAAACCTTGCAGAAGCGAATTTGTCGCCCAAGACCGCTGGAGCGGGCCTTTCATTCGATTTCAATGCCTTTAAATATCCTTTGCCCCTATTTACATTTGGCTCTCGATTAACTTATATTAATGATAAAACGGCGAAAAACCGAATAGTACCCACATTTAGTTTGGGATATAGCTATTAGCGGACACGACACACTGTAGGGTAATATTCTTACTATCAATATGTTATTTAAAAAAAATTAAAACAAAAAATATTTGAAGGCGTTATAACAATTACAGCAAATAGTAAATCCCTCAACAAAACAAGTTATAATATGGCAATTATATCTACTGAGGCCGAGATACAAGAAAGATTATCCGCCGTTTATGAAGAATTGATAAATGCAAAAGACCTCATCCGTCATGAACTCATTGAATCTCGGTTAAACTATGATAAAGCCTGTGACAAGCATATTCAAACAGGTTTTAGATGCGAATACGAATGGATTGACGCGGAGATATCCCACCAGGAGAACTTTATAAAATATGACATCTATTGTCATCTTCTTGAAATCGTAAATGATTTCCGAGACCTGTACGGACAATTCCCTGAGTACCATCAAATGTACGTGACGCTGAATCTAATCATGCTTCAATTGGCTAGAGAGGAAAAATATGAGTTAGCAGCTATACTTAAAAATTGGGTGGATCGTATAAATTGTATAATAAAAGAAAGGTCACCAAATCTCGAAGAATCTGTTAGAAAGAATTAAAGACATCGAAAATCTTCCTAGGTTCCTATATTTCCGATGCGGAACTTAGTTTAAAAAAGTTATCAACCGAGGAATTAACGAAAATTTTTCAAACAAAAACCTGAAGTTGCCCACGATTTTAGTGGGTAACTTCAGGTTAGTTGCGACAGGTGTAATAACGTTACCTCCAACGGGGATCGCCGATACCTTCAGTGTAGATGGGGTGGTTAAGTACCTCCGGTGTGTTTTTATAACGCAGGCCATTCAAGTTATAGAGATGCGCATTCGTATCCCAGTTTGCACCCACTTTTTTGCCCTTCGGATACGGATCGACCATTAGGTTCTCCGGCGCAATCGGGGTTGGGCCGGTAGTGACTTTTGTCGCTTCCAATCCACCTGCATTAAGTACTCCATTGTTAAATCCAGCGCCTCTGCTGGCATGGCTAAACGGTTGGTTGTTGAAAATCTCTGCAGAAGAATAGTAGGTAACCGCGTTGTTTGCAGATTTGGCGGACGTCGCGTAGTTGTCGGCAATATCGAAGCTTAAACCTGGACGATACGTCCGGAAATCCATACCGCTTTGGTAAAAATCCCTATTATCTCCGGTAGCTTTAACGGAAATAAAAAGGTTTTTCTTGACCGTATATGTACTGTTGGCCGGTGGGTTTTGATGTTGGATCAAGAAGCGTCCGTTGGAAACTGAAAATGCGTTTAGAAACGTATTGTTCTCGATCGTCACATTCCAAACCACACTTGAAGCCCACGCTAAATTTGCATTCTCGCGTACCAGTTGATCCCAGCTGATGCCAATAAAGGAGTTATTTTTAATGACCACATTGTTGAAAATATTTGTTGCTACCGAAACGGCGGCGCCTGTAATTAGGGGATAACCACGTCCATTGGTATCGTACATGCCGGCGTCATGGAACAAACAATTGTCAATAATAATATTTTCGATGACCTGTCGATTAGAACCCTGTGTCCTAAACCAAGACCGCACCATACCCTGAAAATTACAATTTCGGGTCTCTAATCTGGAACAGGTGAATGGCATGGATGCCGAGTGTTGGTTGATAAAATAGTTTCCGTTAATGGACTTACCTGGATAGAGCGATTGGTTGAAAAAGTTTACGGCAAGCGGTAATTCGAAACTAATATCATCAAAGATCACATCGCCCACCGTGATACTGCCGATTTCACCAGCTTGTGCCGGTCGACCGAGTTGGAAGTTCAACGCATTGGACCCCGTATTGGTTTCATTGTAGCCAAGCCCCATATAGACAATTGGTTTCGTACCCGGAAGGTTTGATCGTAAGGTTAGGCCTTTCGCCAGCACCACGTTGCTGCCCATATAATATTTTTTGCCGGCTTCGAGCATAAATATCGTCCCCTCAGCGAGTGTATTATCAAGTAGAAAATTATTCAATATCGTATCTAAACGGGATACATTGTTTTGTTGTGCCCAGACATTTTCACTATCTAAGATGTGTGGAATAAGGATCGGTTCGCCGACCTGACCTCGCATACGCACCATACTGGTATTATATAACCTATCCCAATAACGCCCAACCTTACCGTTAAGCCCGTTAACTACATACAGGGAGTTGGAAGTCAGGCCTGTTACATCTACGTACCCATTGGCTCTGTCTGCATCTGTCAATTTAATAGACTTCGTTTCTAGGTCTCTATTTACCGAGGCAGGTTGTACGAGGATTTCATCGATTAGGAATTTTCCATCCTCATATTGAAAGCTGGGATTCAATGGCGTAGTAGGATTAGGAGGGGGGACGGTGAGGTCAAACCAAACCCGCATACTGGTTTCAGTAACATTAGCGACTGACACCACATCAGGGATTCCTATCCGCTCGCCCATTTCCCATTCTGCACGATCGTCGTTGTGTGCTCCATCACCTAGTCCATACCACTTCGAGTGATAGGCCTCGCCCATCGGCGAAAGGGTTTGGATCGCAAAATTATGCTTGGTCGAATATTGTAAATCTATTTTGGTCAATTTGAGTACGTCCGGCCCCACAATAGTATCCCATAGAATGTCGCCAGGGATGTCCCACGAACCGGATTGCACTTTCATCTTCAAACGATAGCCCGCAGCACCATGAATACCGTTCCATACGAGGTACATGTCGTTTGTATTCACCACCTGGCTGGCCAGAGGGTCGCTCGATTTACCGGTATTGCCCTGATGACGGAATACAGCCATAAAGGACCTATTCTGATCTTCATCAGTTAGGGTAAGCAGATTTTTTTGACAGCTCTGGAGGAACATGGTCAGCAGACTTGCCAACACCATGTTCCATGTTAAAATCTTAGTTTTCATTGTATCTTCTTTTTTTATCAAACTAATAACCATATTGATTTTTGTACGCGCCATTGCTCAACTGAATGGCTTGGTTAGGGAACGGCAAGATATATCGCACCGGTGGCAAACCGTTACGGTCCATCGATTCCCAATTTCCCGTAGGACCGCCTTTGATAAAGCCACGGAAGGAATACAGAATCTGCGCTCTCGGCATAGACGTGTCTTCATTATACCAGCTGTATAATGTGGTCATCTCCCAACCGGTACCCGGATGCAACACGCCTTCCCATGGGTTATAAAATTCAATAATTGGCAAGGTTGTATTTGGATAGATCTCTTTATTTCCAGGGTTTGCTACACGCCTAAAGAACTTGTTAAACGGGAGCGACTGATAGGCTTCAGAACCGTCCATAAAGTCGCCGCCCACCATAGAAGCTACGATCAGGTACTCTTTAAAGCTATCGTACACGACTTTGGAATAGAGGTTCCAGCGAACAAGGTCTTTCCATCGCATATTTTCGCCGCCAAATTCCCATTTGCGCTCCTGGACAATAGCGTTAAAGAATGATTCCTTCGAGGCGGCAGCGGCGTTGGTATAGCTTTCTACTTTGGTGGCATGGTCTGCTTCTACAAAAGCGCGTCTGCGTACCTGCTTGAAAGCATCTAGGGCTTTCGCACCGTGCGGCCCACTTAGTCCGTCTTCGACCTCATTGACGGCTTCGGCATACATCAACAAGATGTCAGCGTAGCGCATATAGGGTAGATTGATGCCGGTACCGCCTTGACTTTGGCTGCCTAAAGCTCTTGAGGGATCGGCCCATAGTTTGGCCCATTTGTTATTATATAGGCTATAGTCCACGAGTACTTGAGGAACGCCTGCTGCGTCATATCCCCACGTACCAACGGTATAATCTTTACGCACGTCTGCACGGTCAAAGGAGTACGCATAGAAGGCATTTAAGCGCATGCCGCCATTGATAACGCCCCACATATGGTTCGTCACGTTTTCGACGCCTTCAACCCGTGGACCGGTAATATTACCCAAATTGCTACTATTATTCCGTAAAAAAGGGATCTCAAAAATAGGGTCGTCGTTATTGTTTACCACGTTGTTGGTCTGATCGATAAATACATCCCGGTAGGCTTTGCCTAACTTATGCGTCCCGGATGAAATCACAGAATCGGCATATTGCATCGCTGTTAGATAGTAATCTTTGTAATCCGGCATACGCTTCATGGTGCCGCGGGTACCCTCGGAATAGAGCGCATAACCGCCACGGGTTAAGGCCATCCGTGCGATCATGCTATAACAAAAGGCTTTTGAGGCACGTTCTACACCTTCATCTATATAGGCGTCGCCATCTTCGATCTTGGAGGCGTATTTCATTCCCGCTGCTGCCCCTTTTAGATCGTTGATGAGAAAGCTGAGAATTTCATTGCGGTCTGTAACCGGGATCACAAAATTCGATTTAAGGTTCATGGCGGGCTCGGTATTAAAAGGGACATCGCCAAACATCACGACCAAATCGTGGTAAAACATCGCGCGCAACACCTTGGCTTCGCCGAGCATCTGCGTAAGGTCCTTGTCGCTCGTGCTGAAAACCGGGCTATTCTCTATGCCGGAAATAAAAATATTGGCCCGTTCGATGCCTTCGTACTGCTTATTCCAAAAGCGTTGTACGGAAGGCGCGTGTTGGGCACCGTCAAAAGCCCTGAAATCTTCGCCGTTTACATTTGGTAACTCACCGGCGAAAGGCGTAAACTCCACATCACTGTTTAAAGCGAAGGTACTGAAGTAGGCATTGCCGTAGGAGTCATTACTCATTAAAGAAGCATATACGGCGGTTAATACCCTGTTGATTTCCTCTTTGTTGCTGAATACATAATCCGTTTCGTATTTGGAATCCGAATTCACGTCCAGGAAATTTTTCTTGCACGAAGCAAGGAATAGAAATAGGGTGCTGAGAATTAGAATATATTTCCTCATGGTATACATAGTTTATACTGCAATAGGTGGATACTTAGATTAGAACGTAATATTTAAACCGGCCAAAAAATTTCGGCTCCGGGGATAGCGATTATAGTCTACGCCGGGGGTAAGCCCGGTTTGTACATCGACTTCCGGATCATATCCCTTATAATTGGTCCATAAAAATAAGTTATAACCACTCACAAATACCCGTACGTTACCCAATTTAAGACGGTCTAGTGTACTTCTTGGTAACGTATAGCCTAACGTAACGTCTTGTAAACGCAGGAAGGAACCGTCCTCAATAAAGTACGAGTGCGTGACCTTCTTACCGATATCAACCGGGTTGAATATCGTCGCATCGGCGTTGACTTCTTGGTATTGCGTAGTATACAGCGCATTGCTGACCATCCGGTCGCCGTATACATCGTCGGCATACCGCCAGCGTGCATTTTCGTTGAATTCCGGCAGGATATTGAAGTAGTTATTGGCGTTGCTCTCGAATGAGGACAGCGTGTAGCGTGTCGCGTTGTTTACATCGAAGCCATACATAAAAAAGAAGTTGGCAGACAGATCGAAATTACGCCAACCGCCGACGAGGTTTAACCCGCCGCTGAATTTAGGGTTGGTATTTCCGATTACCACTTTGTCCCGGTCGTTGACCACGTTTTCTTCACCCTCTACATCCACATGGTTTTTGAATTTTGGTCTTCCCGGTTGGGTACCGAAAAGCGCGTCGTTATTTACGGTTCCGGGCTTAGCCACCCAGTTGAGACCTTGTAAATCGAATTCATCAAATTTATAAATGCCGTCGTACTGGTAGCCATATATTAGACCCAGCTGATCGCCCACCTGCAACATATAGTCAAAATCGGAGGATTTCCAACGATCAGACGTCATCCAAAGTACGTCTTCCGCACCGTTTAGTTTGTCTACCCGCGTTTTGGTCGACCCAAAGGTGAATGTAGTATTGAAATAGGCGTGGTCCCGCTTGATAAGCTGTGCATTGATCGCGATGTCGAACCCGCGGTTGGTAACCTGCCCAATGTTTTGCATCTGTTGCGTGTAGCCCGTTGTGGTAGGGATATTGCTGAGGTACAGCAAATCGGTTGTGGTGTTCCAATACGCTTCTGGTGTAATAGTAAGACGCCCTTGCCAGGTTTCGATGTCGAAGGCTACGTTACGCGTAAGCGTAGTTTCCCATTTAATATTTGGATTCGGCAGTGTACCACCGCCCGTATTCCCGTAATATTCGTATCCCGTTTCGTTGCTTTCGCCCCAGCCCGGTCCGCCCGTCGGATAAATGGAATACTGGTACCGCCACATATCGTCCGTAATCCGGTTGTTGCCAGATTTACCGATCGCCGCACGTAGTTTAAGTTGCGAAAACACATCTTGGTCCGCCATAAATTTTTCATTCGAGATGACCCACCCTCCCGAAACGGCAGGGAAGTGCCCCCACTGGTTTCCAGGTGCAAACTTGGTCGAACCATCGGCGCGGTAAGTAAGCGATAGCAAGTATTTACGGTCATAGTTGTAGTTTGCCTGCCCGAAATACGACGATAGTCGCTCCGGTGAGGACATAAACGACGCCGCTGTCCAGGGTGTTCCTAAGGCTAGGTTTCGGATCGCGCGTTCGGCTTCGACGGCTTTTGGGAAATAACGAGAGCTATTTCCGGTCGAGTATTCCATTGCAGTCTGAAGTTCCTGGCCTGCGAGAACGGTATAGTTGTGCTTGTTTGCTGACCCCCTGTATTCTAAGGTATTGGTCCAGCCGTACCGGTTCTGCCGAATCGTTCCCAATTGCACGACGGGCAGGCCATTGTTGCTTCTGGCCAAAGGGGTTAAATCTCCAGAAAATAGGTCTGTAAACCGAAATCCCATAAACTGTGAACCTAACGTACGGAATGTCAGCTCGGGCAGAATGCTCCACTCAACGGAAGCTTGGTTAGTAAACTCATACCGATTTTCTCTCCGGTAGTTTTGATCGATGTCTCCCCTAGGGTTGGTATATTCAAAGAAGCGCTCATCTTCTGGATCAATGTCTTCTGCTGGTACAAAGGAGAATTCGCGAAGACCATTCGTCGGCCGGTAGCGCAGTACATTGATAAGACCGCCGCTTCCCACTTTATCCGCACCTGGACCTCGGTCTTGGCGGTAGGTAAAGCGTGGATTAATCAGCAATTTCAATTTTTTAGAAAGGTCGGTGCTCACTTTGGTATTGACGTTGGTTCGAATAACGCCGGTTCCAATAAGCACACCCTCTTCATCGTGGTGCGTCACACTAGTATTGAATTTAAACGTCTGTGTTCCGCCGCTCAGCGTCAGGTTGTACATCTGGCTAATCGGATTACCACCTAAAATTTCATCCTGCCAATCATTTCCTTCAAATCGTTTGTACAGACTAAAATCAGCCGGGTTACCAAAGTTTCCCCGAAATTTCTGGCGGTTGGTGTTGTTGCCGACCACCGATTCATATTGAATCTTCACGAATTCGTAAGGCGACATGACCTCTATTTTCCGGGCAAGGCTTCTTACCTGTGTATTGTGGTTGAAATTGAGACTTAATTTACCAGCTTGTGCACGCTTGGTGGTCACAACGACCACACCATTTCCACCACGGGCTCCATAAATAGCTGTCAACGAGGCGTCTTTCAGGATGTCAATACTCAAAATATCGGTGGGAGGGATATCGTTGATGTTATCCACCGGAAAACCATCCACAATAAAAAGAGGGGCGTTACTTTGGGTTACCGAAGTACCGCCGCGAATCCGGATGTTAATCTCTGCACCGGGGGCACCATCGGCCATGGTGACCTGTACACCAGCTGCTTTGCCTTGCAAAGCTTCCGCTGCCGAAGACACGGGAACGCGTGCCAAGGTCTTTCCCGAAACCGATGAAACTGAGCCCGTCAAATCTTTGATAGCGGTAGCCGAACCGTACCCGATGATGACCACTTCGTCTAAGCCCGAAGCCTCATCCACCAGTTCAATGGTGACGGGATCGCTTCCTTCCACCGGAACAAGTTGTGCGACAAAGCCTATCATTTTAAATTCCAACCGAATGGGGCCTGTGTCTTTTGTCCGGAGGGAGAATTTTCCGTTTTCATCCGTTGTGGCAGCTACCGTAGTTCCGCGAAGCAGGACGGTTACCCCGGGTAAAGTGAGCCCAGTGCCTTTTTCCGTCACAGTACCGGTAATTTGCCTTTCCTGCGCAAATACGCCGAGAGACACCCACAACAAGATTGCAATAAGGAGCAGTCTTTTCATAATGTAAGTAGTTTAAATTTATTAGTCAGTTAGCTTGTAATTCTCGAGGTTCACTAGTCTCCTCATGATTTTTTTGTAAAAATTGATTTATACTGGTTTATTATTACTCAATAAGAACATCAGCCTTCAAAACAAGGAGATTCTTCTCGGTTTCAAAATTTAATTTCTCTGTATGTATGAATTATAATAGATTCATATTGGTCTGACCCACGTATATTCCTATACAACTGTGTATCATCTATGATACAATAATAGCATAATTTACTTGTTGTGCTTCAAAAAGGTCGGTTAAAAAATACGCAATCGTTCCCGACAACGATTGCAGGACGGCACAGGATGGTTAAATCCGCTCTTCTTCGTAATTGGCAATTAGGTTATGATTTCTCAAAATTAGAACATTCGAAAAAGCAGATCTACAGAGAACACTAGTTTTACACTGGAATTTTGAGAGACACCGACTAGGCTATTTTATAAAATTTTGTTTAACAATAAAAATTGACAAATATCGATTAAGAAATTTAATACCTATCTTTGAAAGAAAACCAGCCAAATATGTCGATTCCTTCTAAAAAAACTTCGCGGCTTCGAAGTTTACTCATTTATAGTCTCATATTTTCGTTTCTCTTTCTCAGCGTTATATTCGTATATCAATACGGTCAATACAGACTTGTAGAGAAAAGGTTAAATGCGGCTTACGCTGTTGGGCACACTCCTTCGGATGGTTTATATAAGCTTTTTTCCACCTATAGTGAGGCCGACAATCTTTTTAGACTATATACCATAGATTTCACAGCGGAGAATTATGCTGCTTATAAAGGTAAACTGGATACAATTAAATATTATGTCGATTCATTATCATCTCTTCCTATTGCAGAAAATCTATTCAACAACAGTGCTACAGTGATTGCCACGAAGGATAACTTGGCTATGGAATACGCCAACCTTAAAAAAAATGTGGATCATCTCATTTTATTTGCCAAAGACTCCCTATCGATATTAGCTGAACCTATTAGTAATTATAAACCGCAAAAAAGCACTATCTCTACAGATCAAGTCATAAGTAAAATTCTAAAGGATACAAGTCATCTTGTGACTTTTCAGGATACCGTCATTAACAAGAAAAAAAGCCTGTTTAGTCGGATATTTAATTCTAAAAACGACACATTAGTTTCCAACAGGTCTAACCAAAATTTTAATATCAATCAAATCGATCTGATACAACGAAATATAGAAAATTTAGTAACACAACAGGAGAGAACATCAAATAGCAACATAAAAAATCTGCAGCGTGCCTTTTTAAAGTTACAAGAAACAGAAAGAATACTAATTTTTTCAAACTATCATTTATTAAACAATCTCAAAACCGGAATAGATCGCCTAAACCAGCATGAGCTGGAACTACGAGGAAAAGCAGAAGAACTTGATTTTATTCAATATAGGAAAAATACACAGCAATTCGGGCTACAGTTAGCAGGGGCTTTGGTCATTATGCTTTTAATGATCTTGTTTATTATTTACTATCAATACAACGCGACCACCTATGAACGAAAAATACGAAATGAAAAAGAGTATGCAAATAAGATTGCCGAAGAGAAGACTAGCGTACTTGCTACGATAAGCCATGAGATACGGACCCCAATCAATGCGTTATTAGGTGTTGTCGATATCATCAAAAAAAGCAAAGGACTTAATACGGATGATCAAAAACTCATCCTGTCGGCTAATTATGAGCTTATGCTTATCAACAGTACGGTAAACGATATCCTGGGCTTAAGCAAATTGGAAACTGGCTCATTGCATGTTATTAACGAATATTTTGCCCCTCATCAGCTGTTATCAGATGTTATAAAACTGCACACGTATCAAGCCGAAGCAAAAGGACTCCTCTTCACACATCATATCACTTTTGATCCGAAAATACAGATATATGGCAATGCACTGCGAATAAAACAGATCGCCTCCAATCTGATTGGAAATGCAATAAAGTACACCAAGAAAGGTTCTGTTGGTTTCTATGCCCGAATAGAAAAACATAAAGACAAACAAAACATACTTATAGAAGTAAGAGACACTGGAATAGGGATATCCGATGAAAATAAAGCTCACATATTCCGCAAATATTATATTACAGAGACAAAAAACAAAGTTGGCGGATTCGGACTAGGATTGTATATTTCCAAACTTTTATGCGAACAATTAAATGGTAGTATTTCATTTAATAGCAAATTTGGAGTGGGTTCGACTTTCACGTTATCGGTACCAATTGAGAAGCAACTTCTTTCTGAAGAAATATCCGAACCACCCACAATCGCTGATTTACCAGATGATCTTCGCATCGTCATAATTGATGATAGTCGGATTAACTTGCTTTTTATACAGCAGTTCTTCGGTCAAAAAAAACATGTATATACCTTCGATGAGGGACAAGATGCGCTAGATTTCCTAAAAGATAATGATGTTGACATTATACTTACGGATATGCTAATGCCCGGATTAAACGGATGGGATATTCTTAATAATATTAGGGGAACTGAAAAATATCAGCATATTAAAGTTTTCGCACTAACCTCAGAAAAAATGCTACTGGAAGGGCAAAACATTTCCAAATTCAAACATGCATTTGACGGAATCCTCAGTAAACCCATCGATGAACAGGAATTCGTTATTACTCTACTAAAGAATTCACCACACCACACTCGTTAGTCGTAATAAAAAGATAAGAAATCGAAGATCTCCAAAGAGAATATTAGTGTGTATTCTCTTTAGAGATCTTTCAAACAGGGACATTCTTATTTTAATAGCCTTAACTCAAAAACTTTCACCGTTGGTTGTTTATCAACCGCTTTAAACGCGATCTTAAACGACTGATTATCCTTCAAGCTGTCCAACAAAGGTATTTCAATGACCTCAGAGACAGATTGGCCCGAAGATTTAAAAACCTTTATAACGTCATCATTAATATGTATTTCGACTTGTTGGGCAACAACCGAATTGTCCAATTCAATTCGTAGGATTCGCGCATTTTCATCATATGGAAAAGTATACTCAAAAAAATCTGTTGTATTTCTCCAATGTCTATTATTCTCATAACCTGCTGTCGATTGGCTCATTTGGATAAAATGATCGGATTCTGGCTGCTGTTGCCCACATATAATTCGATCTATGCTCCTAGCCTCCAACTCTTCATTTTGAGAAAATTGTTCATTGGCATTTTCATACGGCCAATAAAGAATATACCGGCTATTATGTAACTGATAAAATGGTTCTAAAGCATACTCGACTATTTGTCCGCTATTGTCTTTTACATTTAATGCAAAACTCATTTCATCCACATCTTTTCGTTTAACCAAGTCAACTACATTAGCACGTTCTCCGTATAAAACAGGAATTTCGGAAAGATCCATTTTTTCACCTTTAGCGATATGTCCTCCTCGACTATCATCTGCATGTAATCCGGTGAGAGGAGATCCGTCGATTTTAGCAGATAACACGATCGGACCATATAAAAAAGCATAATAATCAGACTTATCCGGTAATTGCTCGACAGCGACTTTCATATCAAACTCTACACGTACCCTATCCCCATCCTTCCATTTTCTACTCAGTTCGTAGAAACCATTTGAAATTTTAACGCCATTGATTGGTTTACCATTTACATAGAATTTAGTGACCTCTGACCAAGCTGGTTTACGCACTTTGAAAGCAAATCGCTGGGTTTTGGTCAAATTAAGCGTAAACTCGGAAAAGTTTTGATCAGGAAAACTATTTATTTGCGTGACAGTAACGTCTTTTTCTTTCCAATTGACCTCCGAAGGAATAAACAGATTTACATAGAAGCTGTGTTTATCGTACGCATAGATCATTTCTCCATATTTCGAATGATTTTCGATACCTGACCCGACACAACACCACATGCTCGTATGCGGCTGAGAATATACACGATAATGTCCCGGTCTCATCTGCGTAAAATAAACCAACCCGCCTGTTGTTGGATTTTGGGTCGAAAGAATATGATTATAGACCGCTCGTTCATAAAATTCGAGGTATTTGGATTGCGGATGAGTTTGAAACAGCATCTTACTTAATCTCATCATATTATACGTATTACAGGTTTCCGGACCTTCCACACTTTCGATCATTTTAGAAAAGTCCGTGGTTGGATGAAAATGCTCGCCGGCTGAATTCCCTCCAATTACTACACTACGCTCTGTCGTAACTTTATCCCAAAAATATTCCGACGCACGATCCCAAGAAGCATTCTGATCCAAATCAGCGATACGTTTGTAACCGATTACTTTTGGAATTTGTGTATTCGCATGCAATCCTGTTAACTGGTCTACACCCTCTAACAAGGGATTCAAAATAGACTGATGGGAAAACTGCTTAGACAACGTCAAATATTTGGCATTTTTCGTAAAACTGTATACATCTGCAAATACTTCATTAAGTCCACCATGCTCGCTGACTAATATATTTTGAATCTGCTGATCCGATAGCGCCGAGACTTCTTCTATCATCCAATCCGTAAAATCCACCAACATCTGTCTTGCCTGCTCAGAACCCGTATACAAATATGCATCTCGTAGCCCCGCATAGGTCTTATGAATATTATATAAAGGAACCCATTTGCCGTTCAAATCAAAATTTCCAGCTTTAATTTCTCCCCTTTTTATTTCCTCCCAGATTTTCAAACCTTGCGGTACACCTCCTATATAACCGTTACCGTTTTTCTTTTGCACGGTTTGTAGTACATCAAGCATATAATCCAAACGCCTTTTAACCGCTACGTCATTATCTGCAGCATACAATAAAGATAAAGCAGACAAATAATGCCCCCCTATATGCCCGTCCAATCCAGTATTTTCCCAATTTGTATACTGTTCTTTTTTAGTATTCAGTCCCGCCTCTTTTAGAAATGGAGCTAGCAGACGGTCTGGATCCATTTCAAGGATGTACTTCTTGTTTAAATTCTGTGCATTTAAAAACGGGCTCTTTAATAACTTTACGTCTGTATTATCAAAATAATGCACTTGTGCACTAGCGCTATGCAATGTCAGAAAAATGATAACAACATAAATAACATGTACTAATTTCATTTTTTTGTTAATTTAAATATAGTTAAGGAATAGGGCTGTAATTTCAGTTGGTTTAAACACTGCAAATCGACGACTGACTTAGCGGGTTTAACCGTCTTCGAACTTGGCACGTCATTTAACTCGGTTTTCTCTATGTTAGCATCAAATGATGTTAAATGAGCTGTATCGACTTCAATTTCTGCCGTGACAGGTAACATATTAACCATTTTCAGAATTAACTCGCTTTTATTTTCATGCCAAACCACTGAGGTCGCGATACGACTTGTGACCTTGAAATCAGTTGAGTGTATACGGATAGTATTATCAACATAATGTGTACCGGCATTTTCACCAAACAACTTTTGTACCTCATAACCGACCGTTGGTTTTACCTCATCATTATTGAAATAAATCAGATCTGGATTCCACTGTGTAAATCCTTCTTTCGCTAATAAAGGTGCATACGAAGTCATTTCCACAATATCCCCATTACGCTCTAAGGCGGTTAGATGAATAGCTTCTGCTAAGGCAGTTTCCAAATTATTTGGCCTTCCGGGCAAATGAGCGGCATACTCGCCAAGATAAACTTTAGCCTTATTTCTGTCATATCGGTCGTAAAAATCCTGATTATAAATAAACCATCCCGGTGTTTGGTAATAATGTTCATCCATCATGGGTATATTCAGTTTATCAGCGATATTCCAACCTTCAACATAATCTGTCCCCTCATTGAAAGGTCCGGCTGTACCTATAACAATTATTTCAGGATATTTTGCCTTGATGGCATTGAAAATCAAGGTAAAACGTTCCTCAAAAATATCCGTGATCAGATCTTCATTGCCAATGCCTAAATATCTCAAATTGAACGGCTCGGGATGGCCTGCCGCTGCTCTTTTTTTGCCCCAATAGGTATTTCTATCGCCATTGGCGTATTCGATCAGATCTAAAATATCTTGGATGTAGTTATCCATTTCATGTAAGGGAATACCACATTGTTGCCCCGCTCCACCATCAGAAGAATTCTGACAAGGCACACCTGCTGCAATTACGGGTAGGGGCTCCGCACCCAAATCTTTACAAAATTGGAAATACTCATAATAGCCCAATCCTACGGATTGGTGATACCCCCAAAGATTGCGCTGTGGCTTACGTTCTTCCAGTGGACCTATCGTATTCTTCCAATTGTACATATTGTGAATACCGTCTCCATGGGCTACACATCCCCCTGGAAAACGAACAAATCGAGGGTGCATCGCTGCAATGGTCTCGGCCAAATCTTTCCTCAAACCATTTTTTCTTTCTTTAAACGTCTCTTGAGGAAACAATGAAACCATATCCAATGCTACTTCTCCCCGACCTTGTGGTGTTATTCTTAATATTCCCTTCTTAGCATTCCCATTGGCTATTAATACCAAAGATTTTTTTTGCCATTTTTTGTTGAATGATTTCACGATCTGCTGGGCAATTGTTTTACCATTCTCGTCCAATAATTCCACCACAAAGCCATTAATATTGCCTTTAACATTCTTCACGAATACTGAAAAATCATATTTCTGCCCGTTGCGAACGACAATACCATCAAAGCCCTCATTCAATAATGCACCGCCTTCTGCTGTTACAGAGAGCGCGATGTAATTCTTGCTATTAATATGGACCGGGTTTAGGGTGTCTATTTTATGCGCAATCCCCTTCCCTTCTAATTTCCAGGATTTGAAACTATTCCAGTTGGCGTCCGAGCCTTTTTTATCGTGAGGATGATATTCAAATCCTCTATTTTGCACAAGTTCCGCATATAGCCCTCCGTCTGCCGCGTAATTGATATCTTCAAAAAAGATTCCCATTAGGTAGTCGCTTATCCTCTTTTGGTCATTGAACTCGATTGAAAAATTTGCTTTAACCGATTTTAAATCTGCAAATCGGACCATATCATCTTCAGTACGTTCGTTGTGCAATAACGACTTATACGCTTCCAGTTTTTGCGCATTAACTATCTTGTCTATAACTTCCCACGCTACTTTATGAAGTGTCCCCTCTTCTTCTATTCCATTTAAGTCAACCTTCACACGCTGTTTTCCATATGAACTCGAGTCCAGCTCTTTCACCTCTCCATAATTTATTAAATCTTTAGAGACCGCGCTGAAAGGTTTATTACTTTTTGGACTGAACCATGAAATGATATACTGATTACTAATTTTGTCGCAGCTTATTTCGGGTTTCGACACATTGTCGCCTACCAGCACCTGTGGATACGATTGCCTGTACCAAAAAATCAAATCCTCAGAAGATGCAGATGCAAAAACTCCGTCCTGTTCATTAAGTTGCCAGATAGCATGCCATCTATTATCAACACCTTTAATCAGAACAGGCGCAATCATTCTCTTTTGGGCGCCCCATGTTCCGTAATCCGAACGCACAAAACTGTGTTCCGGACCAACAAGGTGCCATTTCTTTTGGTCGATAGTCCACGCATAATGCAGCCCGTTCTTATTGTTATTTTTCGTTGTTGCATATGCAAATAGCAGTGCTGAATCTGGTTCGGCAGTAATTTTTGAATGCGCAGAACGCATCGCCACCAGCATGATTAAAAATAGACAAATGTTTTTCATAATTATTTACCGCGGTTATTGATTAAGTAGGTGATCAGACTTACGCTCTCGTGTCCTTGATTAAAAATGTGTATATGAATAAGCACAAGGAGAAATAAAGCGGCAATTCCCATGGTTTATTTTGGTTGATTTCAACTCTAAGGTAGAAATTTATTTTTATACGTCAAAATAACAATTATAAAACCCAGCCTAACGCAACTAGAATATTACAATTCATAATGCGTTTACTTCTTAGCGAAATGCAGAATAGAAAAAATGATGTATAGCACAAATATCATTGGTATCGCCAATACCTTAACTATTAAAACCAGTATAACGGATACGATAAGGAATAGGTATTTGAATTTATTTTCTTCCCACGCTAGTGAAGAAAGTTTCATGGAAAACAATCTCAATTCGCAGACGAGTAAAAAACTGCATGTCAATACAATTGCCAATAGTACGTATATATTTTGCAATATAGATGGGTATTGCACACCGATAAAGGGCAGTGAAATAACTAAAAATGTATTCATCGGCGTATTTACACCTATGAAATCTGAAGTCTGACGTTCGTCAATATTAAATTTCGCTAAACGTAATGCCGAAAATATGGTAATAATAAATCCTAAAAATGGAACATATTCATTTGTTGTCGCATTCTCCAATAATTTAAACATAACAGCTCCGGGAAGAAATCCAAAACTGATCACATCAGCCAGAGAATCCAGCTCTTTTCCGATCAGTGATTTTACATGCAACAATCTAGCTACCATACCGTCGAAGAAGTCAAAGACACCGGAAGCCAATACACAATAGAAGGCTGAGAGGAAATCACCTTTTAAAACAAAGAGGATTCCGATACATCCGCTAAATAAATTCAAACATGTAATGGTATTCGGTATGTGTTTCTTCATCAATTGCAATTAAAAAAGCCACCTAAAATTAGGTGGCTTAAACTTAGATAAAATGCTTTGCATTCACGAATACCTAATGTAAAAAAAATAAATTATGAGTAATTTGTTTTTATATGCAATTATAATCGCATTGAATATAAAGGCAAATTTTCGGTTTACCTACGGTGAGCTCCCTACGATCGGTACCCCTCAGCCTTTAAAAACTCATTTATAGAGAAACCTGCATGAGCGACAACTCAAAAAAGATGTGAACAAAATAGCTCATGCATGCTTCACTGCCATTTAAAAATACTTTATTCAATTGATAAATATCAATAATTCGTGGGATTATCGATTCATACTTATTAAAAATTCGTCATTGGATCTGGTACCACGCATTTGTTGCAACAAAAACTCCATCGCTTCTGTGGAATTCATATCTGACAAATGGTTTCTAAGTACCCAAAGTCTTTGTAACGCATCTTTGTCCATTAATAGATCATCACGACGCGTGCTTGAAGCAGTAAGATCGATAGCAGGGAAGATACGCTTATTTGATAATTTACGATCCAATTGTAATTCCATGTTACCCGTTCCTTTAAACTCTTCAAAGATCACATCATCCATCTTTGATCCTGTTTCCGTCAGCGCCGTTGCCAAAATAGTTAACGAGCCACCGTTCTCGATATTACGTGCCGCACCGAAGAAACGTTTTGGTTTGTGTAACGCATTTGCATCCACACCACCCGATAAAATCTTACCCGATGCCGGAGCCACCGTATTGTAAGCACGAGCCAAACGGGTGATAGAATCCAATAAAACGACCACATCATGCCCGCATTCTACCATTCGTTTTGCTTTTTCCAAAACGATATTTGCAATTTTGACATGTCTTTCAGCAGGTTCATCGAAAGTAGAAGAAACTACTTCAGCGCGTACATTACGTGCCATATCTGTCACCTCCTCTGGGCGTTCATCAATTAAAAGAATAATCAAATAAACTTCCGGATGGTTCTTTGCAATTGCATTCGCTACTTCCTTCAACAAATTAGTTTTACCCGTTTTTGGTTGTGCAACGATTAATCCACGTTGTCCTTTACCAATAGGTGTAAACAAATCCATGATACGTGTAGAATAGTTGTTTGACCCCAGGTCCAAATTCAATTTTTCATCAGGAAATAACGGTGTCAAGAAGTCAAAAGGAACACGGTCCCTTACTTCTGCGGGATTCTGTCCGTTAATAGATTCGATACGTACCAACGGAAAATATTTTTCACCCTCTTTAGGAGGACGAATACTCCCTCTCACATTATCTCCTGTCTTTAACCCAAAAAGCTTAATCTGTGATTGCGATACATAAATATCATCGGGAGAAGTCAAGTAATTATAATCTGATGAACGTAAAAAGCCGTAACCATCAGGCATAATTTCCAACACACCTTCATTTACAATGACATTGTCGAAATCAGTATTTGAAGCGGAAGAAGTTTCTGTCTTTTTAGTTTCTACAGTATTTGATGATGTAGCAGTATATTGTTCTTCAGACTTAGGACCATCTGAGGGGAATAAGGTAGGCTCGTTGTCAGTGTCTGCTTTTGTGCGCTTAGTTACAGGAACAGGCTCTGTCTTTAGCGTTCGTATTCTACGTCTGGGCCTATCTTCTGATTCTTCTTCCACAAGAACAGGCTCAGTTATTGCACTTTTTTCCTCAACAGGTTGTTTTGCTATATCTGAGATTTTGTCGATAAGTTCTTGTTTACGAAGTTTATCTGCATCTACGATTCCCAAGACCTTAGCTATCTCGCGTAATTCTGACACGAGTTTAGAATTCAATTCGGTGATATCCATTAATGATATTTATGAGTTTTTGGATTTTATTGTTTGAAACTTATTCCAGGCAGTCTCAGAGATCTTTTTTCTAAGCTTTTTTATTCAAAACGAAAAAACAAGTAGTTTCTTATTTCTGAACCAGAACAAATTTGAGAATGCACAAAGAAAAACATAACTATTGTAAAAACAAAAAAAAAATTAAAAAAGTTTTCCGAAACAGGAAATATTAACAGTTTATTTTTTAATAAATTGATTTAGCAATAAAAAAAATTAAGAAAAACTATTTTAATTCTCAGAATTAAGTTCGTAAGTTTATCACCGATAAAACCACAAAATATGAACAATAAACTGAAAGAAACCAATTATCCTGCCCTATACACCTTAATTGTTGTATTCTTTTTTTGGGGATTCATTGCTGCCGGCAATAGTATATTCATCCCATTTTGCAAAAACTACTTTCATTTAGATCAATTTCAATCGCAATTGATAGACTTTGCTTTTTATACAGCTTATTATATAGGAGCATTACTTCTTTTCATTTTCAGTACTTTCTCGGGAAAAGATATTGTAGGTAAATGGGGCTATAAAAAAAGCATTGTTTATGGTCTCCTCTTTTCTGCACTAGGAGCCGGTGCGATGATTATTGCGGTAGAAGTCAATTTGTATATCGGTATGCTTATAGGTCTATTTATAGTCGCACTAGGCTTTTCTTTGCAGCAGACCGCGGCGAATCCTTTTGCTGTGCTATTAGGCGATCCTAGAACAGGCGCATCCCGCGTAAACTTGGGGGGAGCAGTAAATTCATTTGGTACTACAATAGGTCCGCTCGTAATTGGTTTTGCTTTATTCGGTACATTCGAAACCATTTCCGACACAGAAATTGCTAATTTACCGCTTAACAAGGTAATATATCTTTATATTGGAGTCGGCTTGCTCTTCATACTGGCAGCGGGTTTGTTCCATTTTTCGAAGAAAGTTCCTTCGGGAATTAACAACGAACCGATGGAATCGGCCAATAAAGCGAAAAATATGCTGATCGTCATGACCATCCTTTTATTACTCATGTTTGTTCCGGTATTCTTAAGTTATAAAAGTGATACCGCTTTGCAACTTGAAGCCTTAAACGCCCAATTAGCAGGCACAACCGATGCAAATGCAATCATACAGTTACAAAATCAAATTACAGATTTAAGCCATCCCCTTGAATTACAAAGAATGTCTTGGTTATTGGGTGCGCTAGTGGTTGTGGTGGGTTGTTTAATATTTGCCTATAATAAGGCGTCTAAAAAACCGCAGGGCTGGGGCGCCATGAAATACCCGCAATTAGTCCTGGGTATGCTGGCTCTATTTATTTATGTCGGCGTGGAAGTAGCGATTGGCAGTAACTTGGGCGAACTTTTAAAATTAGAAGAATTTGGAAACTTGCAATCTTCGGAAATAACTCCTTACATTTCCATGTACTGGGGCGGGATGATGATCGGTCGATGGGCAGGCGCTATTAGCGCATTTGAATTTTCTAGATCAACCAAGCATGTACTGCTGGTTACTGTTCCTCTTCTTGCATTTGGATTAATAATTGGGGTCAATACATTGGCAGGATTTGATATGTCACACCTTTACTTCTTTCTTGCTTGTGTAGCTGTTCAAATTATTGCATTCTTTCTAAGTAAAGAAAGACCCGTTCGTACATTAATTATTTTCGGTACACTAGGTTTGTTATCTATGCTGATCGGACTACTTTCGGTTGGAACTACAGCGATATATGCATTCCTAACAGGAGGCTTAGCCTGCTCTATCATGTGGGGATCGATATTCAGTCTTTCCATTTTGGGCATTGGTAAGTACACGGAACAAGGATCGGCATTTTTGGTGATGATGATCTTAGGCGGTGGTATCATCCCTCCTATACAAGGAAAATTAGCAGACATTATTGGTATCCATAATTCGTACGTATTGCCCTTGTTTGGATTTGTCTATATTATATTATTTGCCTTCTTAGCGAGAAACTTTTTGAAGAAGCAAAATATAGATACGGATAATATCCAGGCTTCAGTTAGTCATTAACCACAGACTAATTGTACAAAATACACTAAGAAATTTACCTTAAAATAGGCCTTAAAGAACCCTTTAAGGCCTATTTTAAGCTCTTACAGATTTATATGTTAAAATTAAATCAAAGTTGTGTGTTGTTTTTTGTTTAGAAAAATGTATCTTCGGAAAGCATATAAACATTGATACCGAAAAAATTTTAAACAAACAACAATGATAATTATTGCAGATGGCGGATCCACCAAAACCAATTGGTGCCTATTAGATGATAATCAAAAAAAGATTTATTTTAACACGGAAGGTTACAATCCTTATTTTGTAGATAGCGAATACATTCTTAATTCTTTGAAAAAAGGTCTTCCGAATGATTTGCCTCTAGATAAGGTGAAAGAGGTAAATTATTACGGAGCGGGAGTTCACAATGAGGAAAAAGCAAAAATCGTAGCAGACGCTATTGAAGCATTGTTTCCCAATGCACAAGTTGAGATCGGTCATGACCTTCTTGCTGCTGCAAGGGCTTTATTAGGTAATCAAGCAGGTTTTGCGGCGATTTTGGGTACGGGCACGAATACCTGTATTTATGATGGTGTTGAAATCACTTTTAATATCAATTCAGCAGCGTATATATTAGGAGATGAAGGAAGTGGCTGCTATATCGGAAAGAAATTATTAACGGATTTTGTTCGTGGCTTAATGCCTGAAGATGTTTCAAGAGTTTTCTTCGAGACCTACCAGCTTACTCCTGACGAAATCATTGATAATGTATATACCAAACCGTTAGCAAATCGATTCTGCGCGAGCTTTAGCAAATTTGTGTACGACAATAATGTAGACATTGAATATACACGCAAAATTGTAGATGATGCATTCGAAGCTTTCTTCGCTAATTTGGTAAGCAAATATCCGGATTATCAAGAGTATACCTTCAACTGTATCGGATCTGTTGCTTACAATTTCCGCAACGTACTGGAACATAAGGCCACTCAATATGGAATGACGGTTGGAAAAATCATCCGTTCCCCGATAGACGATTTAGTTAAGTTTCACATCGAAAGAGCTGTTGAGAAGAGCTAAAAACAAAAGCCACATTTTCAAGGATGTGGCTTTTGTTTTATACAAACGCTATAAGATGATCTTTTCTCCAATAGAAGGGAGTTCTAATCGCAATCCTGACTCCCGAAATAATGTCACAGCTTCCTTCTTATCAATAGTAATAGGGGGAAAAGTATCGTAATGTATACCAACAATGTTTTTACAATTCACAAATTCAGCAGCCCTTACTGCATCAAACATATCCATGGTATAATGTCCTCCAATTGGTAAAAACGCCCAATCTAAACCTAGGTCACTTAATAATTTCATTTCTAACGTCAATCCGGTGTCCCCCGCAAAATAAATTCTTCTTTCCCCTATAAAGAAGACATAACCACAGGGAAATCCGCCATAATTTCCATCTGGAGTGGAATTGGTATGCAGCGCGTATACCATTTTAACCATCCCGAATGGCAACCTCAATGTTCCACCGAAATTAAATTCAACGACTTTTTCCGACACTACACCTTGTTTTCTTACCCACTCCGCGGTTTCAACAATAGCAACGACAGTGGCATTGCTATTCTTTTGAATCAGCGCCATATCCGCTACATGATCTTGATGCCCATGGGATAAAAAAATGTAATCCGGTTGTATAGAATCAATATCAATACCTTTTGCTAACGGATTATACGTTATAAATGGGTCTAAAAGAACTTCTGTATCGTTAAAATTAAACGCTACACAAGACTGTCCATAATATGTTACCGAAATCTGATCCGCCATCTGATTATAAATTTAGTATGTATAAAAAACGGCTAGCCGTTGTTAAATAAATTGCCCAACCCTCCAAGCATATCCTGCGTAGCAGCCTGCATCTCTGTTTGACTTACGTTCTCCGCTTGCGTCAGTGCTTTATTTAATGCAACAACTAATAGTTCTTCGATCTGCTCCTTATCTCCATTCTGAAACATTTCCTCGCTAATGACTATTTCTTTGATTTCTTTATTTGCGGTCGCAACGACGCGCACTTTCCCTCCTTCTGCCTCTCCCGATACAGAAATATTATTCAATCTAGCTTTGATTTCTTCCGCTTTTTGTTGAGCTTGAAATAATTTATCGAACATAGTTGTTATGTATTAAATTTAAGGCAAGTTACAAAATCAGTATCGCAGCTCAAAATTCAGATTTGCATTAGGTTAATACAAAAGACCTAGTTACCTTTGCAACATGGCAAAATACGAAGAACTAATCGAGGAATTAAAATCGGTTAACCCGGAAGAAGCAGCGCGTCTGGAAGAAGAAATGAACATCATCGTACATAAATTAAAATTCCTTCCCACAGAAAGTTTTTCCAATGTAATTTTGTTGAAGCAACAAGAAGGCTTCGAACCGTATACTTCTACTGCCATAGCTGAAAAGGTAAAAATAGCAGGAGGTAATTTGACAGATAGCCTAGATGCAAATCCAGATAAAATTATTATCGTACAACAAGACGAATCGCTTTATAGCACGCTTCCTCTACTACTAAATCAACCAGCGATTATACAATCAAAAGCTTTCGCAAATAATGCAATTTATATCATTCATAACGCGGAATTCGACAAGGAAGATGCGCTTTATCTTTCCGACATCGAAATTTTAGCTGAGATATTGCAACCTAAATATTTTTTCTATGGCAGAGATGGAATCGACTGGGTCAAATTTGAAATAAACTAAAAAATAGGGGGCTTAAAAAATTTTTAAGCCCCCTATTTTTAGTTTATGAACTTCTTCCGAAGGACGACATATAATTTATCGACGGTTTGCGGCTTTTCAGACCAACCATTTTTCAAGGCATAATTAGATTGTAAAAAAGCATCCGCCTCGCCAAAATTATCAAAACGATTTAAGAGCTCTACCGCTTCACTATAAGCCAGACTATAACCATTGAATAGATCTTTTATAAATAACAGTTTATCATTCAAACTTATGGCGGATTTCAGATCTAAGACGCGTTCGGCGGATGTTGAGGTCTGAAATTGTTGTGTAAAATTCGTGCCAGTTTGTTTTTGTTGTTGAATCATCTCATTTAGCGTAAGCGGACGGGAAGGTTTAATAGGCTCTTCAAATTCCACCGACTTTTCTTCCACCACGACTTCCTTGACGATCGGAGTATCGATCACCGATTTTTTAACCGCTTCGGCCTCCACACGAGATATAGGTTGTTCGGCTTTCTGTTCTTGAATGAAAGGTTCTTCTTCTCGTTCCGGAACTTCAACGACTTCTTCTATCACTTCTTCTTCGACACCCGGAGCTTCCTCTTCCTTTGCCGAAATATCATTATCCATACTAATTTCCGTTTCTATAAACAACGGCTTTTGTTGCGGAACTTCCACAATCTCTTCCTTTACTTTTTGTACATCTACTTCATTTTGTTGCAATTCAGATGGCGGAGTAAAAATAGGACTAGAAACCTCATTTTTTTGATCTGTGGGTTTATTCTCGCGCTTTACCGAAATGTCTAAGGTTGTCAACTTTCTCAAAGCCTTGAGATGGACAGATAAATAATCAATTTTACCAGCAAGCAAAACCAACTCTACTGGATCTGTATTCTCTTCTGCTTTTACATGAGCATATTGCGAATTTATTTCTGCTAATAAAGTATCGATTTTCGCGAACAATTGTGATTCAGACGTTGCCATTAGATATATTAAAATTTATAGTAATCATTAAATTTGGTGAAGAAATCTGACAAATCAAATCTCTTGATTCTGATGCAGTTCAAAAATATCTTTCACACTAATACATCAAAAATAATATATAATTTCGATATTCGTGCAGAAGTATCAGGGTTTTATAGAAACTTAACAGTTTCTGATGTACATTCAAATTATGCTTTTTTCGGAACACAATTTCAACAATAGGAATAGACAGGTAGGGAGTATTGAAGTCATTTGTGGCTCTATGTTTTCTGGAAAAACGGAAGAATTAATACGTCGGATGAGAAGAGCACAGTTTGCGAAACTTAAAATAGAGATTTTCAAACCTTCACTAGATAACCGCTATGCGGATAAAGAAGTCATATCGCACGATAGCAACAGCATCCATTCTACTCCCATCAACCATTCTTCTGCGATATTATTACTGAGCAGCGACACGAAAGTAATTGGAATAGACGAAGCTCAATTTTTCGATGATGAATTACCGAATGTTTGTATTCAATTGGCAAATAAGGGCATTCGCGTCATCGTTGCCGGATTGGACATGGATTACCAGGGAAAACCCTTTGGACCGATGCCGAAGCTTCTTGCTATTGCCGAACATATTGTTAAAGTTCATGCGGTATGCGTGCAATGTGGGGCTCCCGCAAATTATTCGTATCGTTTTAATGATAATAAAGACATTGTTTTACTGGGGGAGAAAGAAAGCTATGAACCGAGATGTAGACACTGCTACTATAATCTACCTTTATAAGGCACCTAGAGCAAGTACTTCATAAAAGTTAGGGCTATAATTTACTCACAATGCTTTTGTCAAGCGGTGTCACCGCCGAACGATACCGATGTATCAATACCCCCTTTTCATCAATTAAATATTTTTCAAAATTCCATTTTATGTCACCGGTAAAATCGGGATTAACTTGCTCATTCAAATATTTAAATAAGGGATTTATACCATCGCCCTTCACTTCAACCTTTTCTGAAAGAAGGAATGTAACACCAAAATTTTTCTCGCAAAACGACTGGATTTCAGCATTAGTACCCGCCTCCTGATTTCCAAAGTTGTTTGCGGGGAAACCAATGATAACAACTTCTTCACCATAAAGGGTATGCAACTCCTGCAACTCTTTATATTGCTTGGTAAAACCACATTTAGAAGCAGTATTCACTATCAAAATTTTCTTCCCTTTGAAATCTGACAGGCTTATTTTTTCGCCATCCATAGAGGTAAAAGAGAAATCGTAAATAGACGTTGGCGGAATAACCATATTCAACATCATAATTAAAGACATGATAAGCATAATTTTCTTTTTTATATTAGATTTGCTGGTAATTCATCTCGCGCTGAATTACAAATTCATACAGTTCTTCTATTGGTGACTTTAAAATTTTGCCAACCCGTACACCATGCACCTCGCACACTTCACGAAGGTGCATATCAAAATGGTAGGCGATCCTTCCCACAAAGTTACATTCGTATTCCCAATAATTGGGATAGCTCATTATATTCGTTCGCACATATTCGTCAAATCCGTTTCTCAACAAGTTATCGATAAAGGGATGCAATCGATTTTCATTCATAAACTCGGCGAATGACGCCAAATAGGAATTAGCTCGCTCCTTTTGGTACACATTTTTAATAACAATATCTTTGGTCAGCCGATATTTTTCACCAAATATCTTCGCTAAATCACGCGGCATTTTTTCATACAAATAACTTGTTATTAATTGCTTACCAAACCAAGACCCTGAACCTTCGTCTCCTAGTACATATCCGTTACCATTATGACTTGGTGTCAAGTTTTCACCGTCAAAAAAGCTAATATCTGATCCGGTACCTATTGTAGAGACATAACCTTTCTTATGTCCACAGGTGGCGTATGCAGAACCTAACAAATCGCTCTCCACAGATATAAAAGCATGTGGAAATAAATTTGTAAGTGCATTCGAAACAATTTCCCGTCGATCAGGTGTAACACACCCCGCACCAAAAAAATACACCTCTCGTATCTCATCTATGTAAGGAATAATTTCAGGAACTTCTTTCACGACTTTCTCAATATCCTTTTCACTCATAAAGAAAGGGTTCAGGCCCTTAGTTCTAAATTGCAACGGTTTGCTATCTGGAACATTCAATATCCAATCTGAGCTCGACGAACCACTATCAGCCACTAATATCATAGTTATACTATTTTTTAGGTATCTACTCGTACCTCAAATTTAACTAAAATGCTTTGCATTTACAAACTTAGCAAACCATCTCATGCATACGCTAAAAATAAACGCGAATAAATAACCGGACGAAGCGATTTCATACATAATCTTATAAGGCAAGCTCAGGTGAATAACTCATCCTAAAAAAATTATTTAGGTGTAATTTACTTTTATATGCTGCAATATCTCTCTTGAATCCAACAAATATTTATTTTGGAGTAGGCTACTTTAAAGTTAATTTTGTAAATTAACTTCATTCACATAATAGCTTTTTTACTATGTCTTCACCAACCGTATTTTTTCATGTATCTTTTGTCGAACCTCAAGCTCATTATGCGGAAATAACCATGCGAATTCAAGGATTACAGAAACCCTTTGTAGATGTCAAAATGCCTGTATGGGCGCCGGGGTCTTACCTAATACGTGAATATGCCAAAAATGTAGAACGGTTCCGAGCGTATAACCTTTCCGAAGAATTAATTCCACACGAAAAGATTTCGAAAAACACATGGCGTATATATTCGGACGATAAGGAGATTCACATTCGTTATAGCATATACGGTTTTGAAAATTCAGTACGCACAAATTTCATAGATGATTCCCATGCATTTCTAAGCCCTGTAGGAACTTTTATGTACGTAGACGATTGTTTAGACTATCCTGTGCATATACAGATTAAAAGACCTGATTTTTGGTCAAAAATATCTACTGGATTGGAGAAATCCACCGATTTACCAGACACCTATATCGCTCCAAATTTTGACATTTTATTCGACTCACCTATTGAAATTGGCAACCAAGATACATGGTCGTTTGATATCGGTGGTACGCTGCATGAATGCGCAATGGTCGGTGGAGGAGTTTACGACAAACAGAAACTTACGCAAGATATCACCACCATTGTAACGGAAGAAAACCGAATCTGGGGAACCAATCCTAATACATACTATCTCTTTATTACCCACAATTACCAAAGTAACAATGGTGGATTAGAACATCTCAATTCGACCGTGCTTGCTACCTCAAGACTGGGCTATAGTCAAGACGCCACTTACAAAAGCTATTTAAGCCTGATCGCACATGAATATTTTCACCTCTGGAATGTAAAGAGATTAAGACCTAAGGCATTGGGTCCCTTTGATTACGAAGCGGAAAACTACACAACCGGACTGTGGATCATGGAAGGCTTTACGTCGTATTACGACAACCTGATTATCAGAAGATGTTCCTTCTTTGACGAAAAGGAATACCTTCAGATGCTTGCATTGGATTTCAATACGGTGTATAATAGACCAGGGCATGAAATACAAAGTGCGGCGTTAGCCAGTCATGATACGTGGATAAAACAATATCGACCCGATGAAAATTCACATAACACCAGTATTTCCTATTACAATAAAGGAGCGATGCTTGCAGCTGCAATCGATTTAAAAATACTTGTTGAAACCAATGGCCAACAACGTCTAGACGATGTACTCAAAACAGCTTATCAAAAATTCTATCTATTAGAAAATCGTGGTTTTGAAGAACATGAACTCATGGAACTCGTACATCAAGTTACAAACGTAAATGTTTCCGAAATATTCAACGCTGCACACACCTTGGAAGAACTAGATTACAATTTATATTTCAATAAAGTCGGATACGAAATTATCGATCTCAATGCAAACTCACAGTCTCTTTCAATGGGCATGAAAACCGTTAACAATGACACACGGATAATTGTTAAAAACATAGATCGTGATTCTGCTGCTTGGAAAGGTGGACTCAACGTAGATGACGAAATTCTCGCCGCTAATGGTTATCGGATGGATCCAACGGGCCGTACGATCGATTACATTTTGGCGAATTCCAAAGAGGGGGATCAGGTAAGTTTGATTATTTCGCGTGATGGCTTAATCAAAAACCTAAACGTACAACTCCAATATTCCGATAAGAAATCTTTCATCATTCAACGCAAGGAAACCGCAACTGTTGAGGAAAGAAGATTGGGAAATATATGGCTTTCTATAGAGTAAAAATAAGGGTGATTTTTCTAGTATCACCCTTTATTTTTTAAAATTTATACCGTATAGAAAGGCCAAAAGGATCAATCAATCGGATTGAACTCTCTTGTATAAAATCAAAATAAGGCTTTACATCTAGCGACACGGCTAAGGGTGTTGTAGGAATGTTGTATTCCACACCAATAATTCCATCCACACTAAGTGCCAATTCCGTGGAAGCGTTTATTTGTTCTCCAGCGGCATTTCTGTAAGCTTTGTATTTATAACTCCCTATACTTCCACCTACACCATAAAACCATGAAAAATCTCCTGTGATGGGTTTGTGCCATTGGTATAGACCAACTACTCTAAAACGACTTGATCTTGAATTACTCTGCACACTCATAATACCTTCAATCGCACGATCTTCAGCCAACGTATACCGATAAGTAATACCGGTAGCGCTACCAAACCTTGCTCCTATTGCATGCTGACTAGGAAGCTGAGCAAATGCATCTTTACCAAAAAATAAAACGGTACCTAATAAAAAAATACTGCGTAATGTGTTCTTCATATATCTATTTAAAATATCCAACTGCCAAAAGTAATACTATTTTTAAACGTATAAAATTAAAAACAGGTATATATCAATGATAATTTATGTTCGTTAAGAAGAGTTAGCTTGTTCGATTTCCTCCATGAATAAATTTTCGGAGGCAGCGGAGAGAATGTTAAATCGCATAGTGCTCATTCATCCCATTAAAACGTACATTGATGAAAAATTTGTTTTTTACAAGCGTTGTTTCTTTGGAGTTTCAAGCCGCTACGTCCATATTTTCGATGCGATTATACTTGCAAATAAAAGCAAATTTCTTTAAGTTTAGAACTGTTGATAGGAAACAAATTATAAACACACATTAAATTCAATGTATATGGAAACTGCAACTAGATTATTCGACTTACTAAAAGGCAATACTCACGCGTCTTCAAAACAACTTCTTGTTGCAAAGCGTCATGAAAATGGGTGGCGTGAATACGAATTAACGGAAATACTACAAATTATAAACAATCTAAGTAAAGGACTATTAACTAAAGGATTAAAAAAAGGGGACCGCATCGCTTTAATGTCTGGAAATAGACCCGAATGGAACTTTATAGATTTCGCGTGTAATCAATTAGGTATCGCATTAGTCCCCCTCTATCCTACCCTATCCAGCCAGGACTTATCATATATTGTAAAAGATGCAGATGTAAAATATGTATTTGTCAGCAATGCAGATCTAGCAGCAAGAGTAGACGCGGCAATTACTGAAGGTCAACTTAGTCTTGATGTATACACCTTCGAAGATGTCTCAGGCAAACCAAACTATAATGAGCTTATCGAACTCGGAAAAAGCCAAGAAACAGACCTTAAACCTTATAATGACGCCGTCGACGAACAAGATTTACTGACACTGATTTACACTTCGGGTACAACCGGCAAGCCTAAAGGGGTATATCTAACGCACAAAAACATATTAAGCAATGTCAATGCTTCTGCGCATCTACTAACAGATGATTACAAGACAGCGCTTAGTTTTTTACCGTTGTGCCACATTTTTGAACGAATGGTCGTATATCTCTATATTTCGAGAGGTTTGCGTATCTACTATGCTGAAAATCTAGATAACATTGTCGTAGATATCAATGAGGTGCACCCCGAACTATTCACTACAGTGCCGCGTGTGTTAGAAAAGGTGTATGACAAAGTAGTAGAAAAAGGAAAGGCACTAACTGGGATTAAAAAGTCTCTATTTTTCTGGGCATTGGATTTAGGACACAAATATCAAGAACCACCTTTAAATAGCTGGTGGTACAACGTTAAATTAGGTGTAGCACGCAAATTGATTTTTTCTAAATGGAAAGAAGCATTAGGCGGCAATATTAAACTAATTATTTCTGGCGGAGCAGCGTTACAAGAGCGTCTTGCTCGAGTATTTTGGGCTGCAGACATTAAAATTCTGGAAGGTTATGGCCTCACCGAAACATCGCCAGTAATCGCCGTAAACTCGTGGGTCGAAACCGATGTAAAATTCGGCACAGTAGGCCGTGTTCTCGGGAATCTAAGTGTAAAGATTGCGCCAGATGGCGAAATTTTGGTAAAAGGCCCTTCTATTACTCCTGGTTATTATAAAAACGACGAAGCAACCAAAGAATCGATTGATCAGGAAGGCTACTTCCATACCGGAGATATTGGCGAACTTACGAAAGACGGCTTTCTGCGGATCACAGACCGTAAAAAAGAAATTTTCAAAACTGCTGGAGGTAAATATGTTGCACCACAGGTATTGGAAAACAAATTAATGGAATCTACGTTAATAGGTCAAGTAATGGTGGTCGGAGAAAATCAACGTTTTCCTTCCGCATTGATCGTCCCTGCATATGAAGAGCTGGAAAAATGGAGCAAGTACAAAGGAATATCCAGCACTTCGCGACAAGATCTCCTTAAAAATGATCAAGTTCTCACTAAATACCAGCAAGAAATAGAAAAAGCAAATGCCAATTTTGGTCAATGGGAAAAAATCAAAAAATTTATACTTTTAACAAAAGAATGGACCATTGACAATGGCGAATTGACGCCGAAATTATCTTTAAAGAGGAAGGTTATATTACAAAAATATGATGGTCAAATAAAAGAAATATATGCAGAACACCAATAATGCAAATACAAGAATGGAGAAAGAATCTTTTTTATTAAAAACAAAGGGCTTCGGTCGATTATTAATAGATGCAGGAAATGGCTTCATCGAAGATAAATGCATGAAGCTTAGTGCATCATTAGCTTATTATACCGTTTTCTCCATCGGACCATTGATTATAATCGTAATTTGGGCCCTTGGATTCTTTTATGGTGCGCATCTTGAAGGATCGGTGGGTGCACGCGACGAAGTAATGGATGAACTAAATGACGTCTTCGGTCGAGATATAGCTGCTCTCTTGGAAGGCGCTATTCAAAAAATATCGTTCGAGAACAAATCGAATATAGGTTTGATCATTGGTATATCCACATTGGTCATCACGTCCACCACTATCTTCGTCGACATTCAAAGCTCAATCAATGAGATTTGGAAAGTAAAACCCAAACCGAAAAAAGGTTGGTTAAAGCTTATTATCAACAGACTCATTTCCTTTTCAATGATACTGGGATTAGGTTTCTTATTAATGGCGTCCCTGCTGATTAGTAGTGTTATCGGCATGCTTACTTCCCGTATCGAAAGCGTATTGGAAAACTGGAATATCCAATTGTGGGATTGGCTTAACACAGGAATCACCTTTCTGGTTATCGCGACGTTATTCGGTTTTATTTTTGCTTTTTTACCTGATGCCAAAGTTCGTTTTAAGGACATCTTAGGAGGAGCTCTATTTACAGCCCTCTTATTTATGGTAGGTAAATATGGTATATCATTTTACCTAGCGAACAACGCGACTGCAACGGCGTATGGTGCTGCGGGATCAATTATTATTCTTTTAGTGTGGGTTTATTATTCATCCGCAATATTATATTTCGGAGCAGAGTTTACAAAAGAATATGCCGTAAAATATGGACAGGGCATACATCCCGCGTCTTTTGCCGTTCTTGTAAAGCAAACTGAGCTAGAGATTGATCCAGAAACAGGTAAACGAGAAGTAGTCAAGAAACACAACGAACCCGTGCAATAGAGATTCGATAGGCTCTTCAAAGCGCAAAGCCTATCGAATTTCTTAGTTTACATTATAATAATAAACGGATCGGCCTATTTTTCCGGCATCATCTATCCCTTCTACTACCACTTTATATTTACCGTTACCATCCGCATTATAATAATCCAGACTGATCTCCCCACTCTCGTCGATCACAACAGAAGGGTTCCAATATACGGTGCTGCGATAATCATTCGTATTTCTACTTTGATCGGTATCGTATTTCGGAGAATAAAACGTGCGTTCTTTAATATACCCCAACGGAAACATATCAATCACGTTAGATTTCGGCAGCATCGCTTCGATTTCAGCTAGCGACATCCGCGGCCCTTTTGGTTTTTCCTTTTTTGTGATGATAGATACAACACCATCATTTTGATACATACGGCTTACCGTACCCAGGTCATCCCGTAAAAAGATCTCAATAGCCTCTACTTCAGCGGTCTGAATGGAATTAAGCGAGGGCTCATCAATCGGCATCCCATTTAAGAAAAACTGTACGGGAGTACGGCTTCCTTGGTTATAATTTCGGGTTATATAATATTTTAAAGTTTGCGAATCGTATGTAACACCTGTGAGCATTGTGGTCAAACACATGGTCAACACATTGCATCCACTTAGACGTTCCCCCTCTATACGGTGATCGGCCATGGACAGTCCCGACAAGGCCGAAAATTCCTTGCTCGTGCGCTGCTGTCTAACGACCCCGGTAACCGTTACCTCGTCGATCAGAATAGAAGTTCGGTACTCATTTTTGCTGTTGGTAAGATAAGCTGTAAGTTGCTGGTCTATGTTCAGAACTTCATTGCTGGTATACGGATTTCGGAGATCTATAGCGGGATAAAAAGATTGATCCATATTAATAACCAAATTGCGGTAATTATCATTGCTTCTCGCGTTGATGGTCACTTTGACTGAATCTGGGAACACTAAATTTTCAAAAGAAAATCGCCCATTTTGATCCGTATAGGTATCCTTACGTAAAGCACGCGCAGGTACCGACAATAAAAGCCCTCCATTGGGATAAGGTCTACCTGTATTCAGGCGTAATATCCCAGAAAGCGAAATCCCCTGCTCCGGCATAAAATTTACCTGCGGAAATTTTTCGGCGATCAATTCGGTATAATCAAATCTCCTGAACCCTTGTGTCATCATTAAAGCATCCAGTGCTTCTGCTCGATTTTCTACGTTCTCATCAAAATAAAAATTGGGTTTTTCGACATACCCTTTCAAATCCGAGGTCAATAACAAACTACTTACAATTGTATTTTCCTGGTGGTCGTCATACGGCACTTTCGCTTCATCGATGACAGATATCGAAAGGTGACTAGGTAATTTTTCTGCAGAAATATTTGTAATATCTAATTTAACTGCTTCTTTTTTTACGTAATCTTGTTTATTTGATTTGACTTGGATATTCAATTCGGAATTCCCCTTATTAAACACTAACCGCTCACTAATCGGTTTGCCTTGGGGAGTCAAAACGGTGAACTGTATGATACCGCTGGGTAGGTCTTCTTTCGGTACAGAAATCAATAGGGATGAATTTTTTAAAGTTGCCTGCGCTGCGTAAACCAAATGTCCATTTAGCTGCGCTAAAATGTAAAAAGACGAATTTTGAATTTTCGAAAAATAATTTTCACTCGTGATAAGACCTATCTGAATAGCGTTATCGTCCGATTTATGATAGACTAAATTTACAGCTTCTTCTTTTACGACAGGTAAATCAAATGTACGTTCCTCTTCACCTTCAATAGCCACTACGGCTTTATAAGATTCGCCCACTTGAGGGAGTAATGAGAAGTATCCCATTCCCAAACCTAGATCTGAAAATTCAGCTACTGTATTTTTTTTGCTGTCGATTACCTTCCCTTTTACAGCTAAGCCCTTCCCATCGGATCCAATAGCCTTAAAAGCAACATTTTTCGCAACACCGCCAATTAAATCACCTCCCTCGGGGAAAAATTGGACATCCGTTTCTTTTAGTGCATTTTTTAGCGGAAAGTCACCAATCAAAGCGCTTGCATTTTCTGCTTCGACTTTTACGATCAAACGTCCATTTTTCAATATTTCTTTATCTTTTGAAGAGAATGTAATAGAGGCTCTACCCATATCATCCGTCTCAGATTTGCCTTTATCAAACGGATCCCAACCATCAATTGCTTCCCAAGTAATTTTACGTTTGCCTAGCAAATCACCTCTTGCATCTTTAAATTGAATTTGCGCTTTAGTTTTGTTGCCTTCGGGTATATATGTGATCGTTGTTCCCATTTTTTTATTGATCGCATCACCAATAGGAACGATTTTATTAAAGAAAAATGAGCCATCAAAATTCATCATCCATTTTGTATATGCTCTAAACCGGTAGTTATCTTGCTTTATATATTGCGGATCAAGCACTAAATATCCATTTCCAGTACCTTTATCTAACGGAATACGTAAGGTTTGTACAAGGGAATCTCGCCCATTAATAACCTCCACGTAACCTACTTTACTGGGTTCATACTCTACTAAGTTACGATGCAGATACATTTTAAACCACAAGGTATCACCAACTGCATAATAAGGTTTATCAAAATGGAGATGGACTTTTTCTACTGGATAAACACCAAAATATTTTTGCACACGCTCTACAACTGTGTTAATTGGAATTTTAGGTATTTCTTGGCCCTTAGAAGGCAAAATGATCAGCACAAATAATAAAAGGAATAATAAACTTTTGATTTTGTTCATAAGACTAAATTAACAGAAATAAAATGATTTATCAAAAACGCAACAATCATTTTCCGTCCTTGGCCAACCACTAAATTTAGCTAAAGATAAAGAATTTTATTTTTCCAAATCTTTAAAAGAAGTTAAGATTTTCAAAGAGGTCACAGGACGGGGGCAAGAAGCCTACAAATAGAGTCGATTCCTCGCTTCCATTTAGGCCGCGATTGCCACATCGCTAAAGTTAATAAATCACACTCAAGCTTGTCGATTTCAAATTGTCGCTCCATTTCGGAACATAATTTTTGATCTGAAACTGCTGCTGCAACTTCATAGTTGATATAAAAACTGCGTATATCTAGATTCACTGTCCCTACAAATGCCAACTTTCCATCAACAGTAATTGTTTTCGCATGCATAAATCCTCTATTATAAAGATAAACTTTTACACCACGTTCCAACAAAGGCTTCAAAAATGAAAACGAAGCATGATGCACAAGATAGGAGTCCGATTTTGCCGGGATCATCAATTCAACCTCGACCCCAGACGAAGCAGCGATCATTAAAACAGAGGCCAGCTCGTCACTAGGTATGTAATAAGGTGTGCACAGCTGTATTTTCGTATTCGCCTCGCCCAATGCAATAAGGATCGCTTCCATGTTAAACGGCCCCTTTGAAGCAGGATCACTCGACACAAAAGCAACAGCTGCGTTCTCGTTAGTATTTTTGTATTGTCTTAGTTCTTTTAAATAACCCTTTTCCAGCATAAATGGTTCGCCATCCGCCTGATTCCAAGAATGCCAAAAACCAACTTGCAACATATTGATTGCCATTCCTTCAATACGTAGCGACGTATCCCGCCAATATACTGAATTATTGTTTTTTGGGTCATTGATATAGTTGTCTGAAATATTAATCCCGCCAATAAATCCAATCTCACCGTCTATTACTGCTATCTTTCTATGGTTCCGATAATTGCTGTTTGCCAGAGAAGAAAAGGTAACGGGCAAAAACGCGTTAAATTGAATATTCGATTTTACGCGCTCCATATACCTAACCAAAGCAGGAGAGCCAAAACTGTCTACAATAAGCCTAACTATAATACCCTCATTTGCCTTAGTTTCTAAAATATTTAAAATCTGAAGTCCTATATTATCTGGCTCGAAGATATAATATTCCAAATGAATGGAATGTTTAGCGGCTGTAAGTGCTTCGATAAAATATTCAAATTTTTCCTCCCCATTTACTAATAATTTCACCTCATTATTCATCGTGGGCGACGACAGTCTTTCATTCTTTAGAAAAGTAAAAACCCGTGAGAGATCACCTATATCATCGCGAATATCATGGATAAGTTCTTCCATGATAGGATCCAAACGCTCCCACTCTTTTTTTAACCGTACCGCTTGTCGCTGATTAATCCGCTGCATCTTTTTTACTTTGGAGAACTTCTGTCCAAAAAAATAATACAATAAGAGACCGATAACAGGCAAAAACACGATAACAAGAACCCAAGCCATTGTCTTGCTAGGGTTTCTATTTTCAATTAAAAGGGTACTAATTACACCGATATATAAAAACAACGCCGGTAACCAATACCATTCCTGCAGTATATGGAAAAGCTCTTGTATTTTTTCTGTTCGTAAGATGTGTTGCATTGTTAGCGATTGACTTGGTTAGCAATAAAAGCTTCCCTGCGAGGAAGCTTTTATATGATTTAAATCGTTCTGTCAGAATCCCAACTCTCTAAATAATCAGCTACTCTTTTTATAAATGTACCTCCTAATGCACCGTCTATAACCCGATGGTCATAAGACATAGTGATATACATCATATGCCTTATGGCAATTACATCGCCGTGCTCCGTTTCTAGTACGGCAGGTTTTTTCTTAATCGTACCCACTGCTAAAATTGCAGCTTGAGGTTGATTAATAATAGGCATTCCAAAAATATTTCCGAATGCACCAATATTTGTAAATGTAAATGTCCCTCCTTGCGTATCGTCCGGTTTGAGCTGGTTCGTGCGAGCTCTATTAGCAAGGTCATTTACAGATTTGCTCAGTCCCACCAAACTCAATTGATCCGCATCTTTTATAACAGGTACAATCAGATTGCCGGTGGGCAACGCTGCGGCCATACCTACATTAATATGTTTACGCTTAATAATATTGTATCCATCGACCGAAACATTTACCATCGGAAAATCTTTCAATGCTTTGCTTATTGCTTCTATAATCAAAGGAGTGAATGTGATATTCTCTCCTTCGCGTTTCTTGAACGCATCCTTTACTTTATTTCTCCAGTTGACAAGATTGGTAACATCTGCTTCGACCACCGAAAAAACATGTGGAGATGTCTTCACGCTGTTTACCATGTGATCCGAAATCAATCTACGCATTCTATCCATCTCTATGATCTCATCCCCATCCATGCTCTTCAAGACCTGAACTGCTGTTGATACATTTGGATTGGATATCCGTGAATCGCTTACAGGAGCTACTGAGCCAATACTAGCAGATGATTGAATCGAACTTGAATCGCCCTTGGCTGCAATATAATCTAATACATCCTGCTTCGTAACACGGCCATCAGAACCGGACCCTAGAATTTTATCCAATTCGTCCTGTGCGATCCCTTCTTCCTGTGCAATGCTTTTTACCAAAGGCGAATAAAATCTATTTTCACTCGTTATAGTCGCCTGTAAGGTATCTTGAGTTGGAAGTGCTTTATTTTCCAATGCGTCCAAACCGGGTACCGGCACGCCGAAATTATCTTGTGGTACTTCCCTTTGCTTTTCTGCTTCTTCAGCATCGCTTTCACCTTCCACTTCCAAGATGGCAATCACATCGCCTACTTGTGCAATTTCACCTTCTGTAAAAAGAATTTCTTTCAATTTACCTGCTACCGGTGAAGGAACATCCGAATCAACTTTATCAGTAGCGATCTCCACTACCGCTTCATCTTCTTGAATAGCATCCCCTAAGGACTTTAACCAATTTGTCAAAGTTGCTTCAGAAACACTCTCGCCCATTTTTGGAAGCACCAGCTTATATATTCCCATATTGATATCGTCTTTAAAGCCCCTAAATTAAATATTTATGAGTATAATATTCGCAAACAAAAATTAAATATTTAGAATTCAACAAAATTCAAAATATAATTTCAATATTTATATCGATTCCTTCACATACAAGTTCCACAGCAAAAGAAGCGCCTGCATCGCGCTTCTTTCGATATTTATTTGTCGATTATTATTAAACTGGAATTTCTTTGTAACAGTTTCATTTTTCCCAGCTACTGCTATCCAAACTGTACCGACAGGTTTTTCAAGGGTTCCGCCGGAGGGCCCCGCAATACCACTGGTCGCTACAGCATATTCTGCACCGCTTATCCGTTGCACCCCTTTTGCCATTTCAACAACAGTCTGCTCGCTCACCGCTCCGAACTCGTCAAGCGTATTTTTATTGACACCCAGTACCTCTTGTTTGATATGATTTGCGTAAGCCACTATTCCGCAATCGAACACTTTACTGGCTCCCTTGTATTTAGTTAAATTACTCGAAATTGTACCTCCGGTGCAACTCTCTGCGAATGCAATTTTCAGATTAGCCTCACCGAAGTTTTTGATGATCGCCTCTTCGAAGGAAATATCTTCCTTAGCGACCACGTATTCCTTTAATCGTTCCGAAATGCGCTCTGCGAAGTTCTCCGTATCCGTTCGTAATAAATTCGCATCTGTTCCGGTGGCAGATAGCCGCAGCCTCACTAATCCAATTTTGGGTAAATACGCTAATTTAATGTAATGGGGTAAAGATGCTTCGATATCAGCGATTTGTTCTGCCAAAAAGGACTCCCCTAATCCGGCGGTAAGAATATGACTGTGATAAACGCGCACCTGGCTTCGCATAGCCATCAGCCTTGGCATTATATGCTTTTCCATTAAAAACTTCATTTCAAATGGAACCCCGGGTAAAAAAACAAAACAGCGACTGTCTCTTTCTACCCACATGCCAGGAGCAGTACCAACATCATTAAATAAAACTTGAGCGCATTCCAATACATCGGCTTGTGTATAATTGGATATTGGCATCTCGCCACGACCGATGCGCAGAAAGATCTGTTTGACGTGATCAAGTACCTGCTGATTTCGAACAAATGGGGATTCGAAGAATTGGGAAATTGTTTCTTTAGTGACATCATCTTTTGTGGGACCTAAACCGCCTGTTACTATTACAAAATCCGAACGTGAGGAGGCCTCTAACAGCGCTTTCGAGATATCTTCTCTTCGATCAGATATCGAAGTAATAAATCGGATAGCAATATCTGCCTGTCCGAGATACTGGGCAATCCACGCAGAATTTGTATCCACAATTTGACCCAGTAAAATTTCGTCTCCTATGGTTATGATTTCAGCGTTCATAGCGCATAGTTACCAAAAAATTATTAATAATTATAATGACTATTTCGCTTCGTCAATTTAAGATCTTGTAAGATGCTCGCTTTGGCTCGTATGGTTACATTATAACTTTGATACCGCCCAAAAGGAACCCAGCCGAAAGACATGTCCCAACAATGTAGATCACGATATATAGAAAAACGTGTTAAAGAAACTTCCTTCTGTTTAAAATCATATCCACTATTAAATTGTATCTTCCATTTCGGTGTTACATTAAAGTCGCCGTGTAGGTTCACCGTAGCAGTATAGTCGCCGACTTCTTTACGCTCCACCCCATCAAAACGACGACTATATTGGAAACTAAAGGATCCGGCTAAGTTCCAAGGAATATTGAAATCTACAAAAGCATTTGGATCCGTACTTATTCTAGCCAATGCATCAGATTGCTCTTGGGTCATGGCTGGCATATTATTCCGAAGGGAATCAATATTATCACTCCTACTTTTGGATGCATCCGGATTAAAACTATAGTCAAAAGATAAACCAAAATTAGTAAGACGGGCAAGTTTCCCATCCTCAATAGCAAACCGGTTGTAGCGTTGTCCCCGGTCATCGAGCTGATAGGGATCAAATGATCCGTTAAAATTCAAGTTTATTTTCTGGTTAAATAAAGAGGTTCTTCCAGAAAAGCTGATTGTGGAAAGTTTCAATGAATCGGCAGCGAAATTGTAATTTCCGCTAAATGTCAACCCCTGTATAATTGGGACTTTTTTAAATCCCTTACCTGTCGTATCATTCTCCGTCCTAACTTTTGCTTCAATGTTGTTATCTACCGAAAAACCGATTCCCGCAGATTGTCCCGATGACGGAGAGCCATAAATTGCCCCTTCAAAGATAGAATAATCTCGTAACCTACCGCTCTCATCTACATAAGACTTATAAAAACCATACATCGGATCGGAAAAATCGGGGCGGTAGTTGAAATTCACAGATGGCGTTACCACATGACGTATGGCTTCAACTTTGCCAATTTTGGGATACATCCCGTATATCTTGGTAGAAAGTCCACTTGAAAATGAATAGTCATACGCCCTTCTAAATCCTTGAAGCGTATCTCTTACCGTTTCGAATCCGTTAATCGTGTTTTCTGAACGATTACGAATAGACTGAAGATACCATCTCTCGGTGTAATTCATTGAGGTATTAAATTGAAAGTATTTAAACGCGTTCAAACTCAAGCTCACCGGAATACTATGTTGGAATCCATTCGTAAAACGTTTTAAGGATTCTTTTTTAAACAAAGTAGAATCTCCCGTAGAAATAGTATTTCTTCCCTGTAAACTATACCCTACTGTAATGCGTTGATACCACTTCTGCTCACCTACACGGTCTTTAGAATCGAATGGATTAAAAGTGGCCACATTTAAACTAAAAGTAGGTAATTCCAAGTCCACTTTACCGGAAGTCATATCTTGACGATGGCTGAGGCTAGACGTAAAGTTTACTTTACCATCTGCAAACACTCTACCGTAACTGATCGAAGATGACATGTTGTTGCGGGTCAGCTGATCATAGTCATACGTACTATTTGCTCCTGTATTTTGAAAATAGGAACCCGTACCAAAATTAACCGACGCCGAAAAAGAAGTCCCGGGATTGGCTTCTTGACGTTGCGTGTGATTCCATGTTACATTAAAATCTTTATTAGTACCATAGTTATCCGACCCCTCAACTCCCGTCTTAGTCCATGCATAGCGAAGATTAAAACCACCGCTATATTTGTAATTCACCATATAATTGGTACGCATAGAAGCCTCCCATGAGCCTCTGGAATAAAAGCTGCCTCTAAATTCGGTATCCCAATAATCATTAAATGTTAAATACCAGCCTAAATCCCGCAAAGCAAATCCTCTCGCCGCATCCTCACCAAAAGACGGAAATAAAAATCCAGAAGATTTTTTATCCTGCTTCGGAAAAAAACCAAACGGGATTGCGACAAACTTTATGGGGATCCCTTGCACCACTAAATAAGAAGGTCCAGCTATAATCTGTTTATCGAGCACTATACCCTTGGTTATATGAATACCAAAATGAGTGTGCGGCTCAGGAAGATCACAGGTACTATATAAACCATGGTAGATAGACATCTCATCATACATATTCTTACGAACCGCGCGTGCTTGGATAAAACCTCCATCCACCTCTGTCATTATTCCAAAGGTCTTACCTTCTTGTGTTTTATAATTATATGTTAGCGAGTCTACCGCCTTAGGTGTATCATTTGGAAATAAGGCAACAGGCCGGCCTACATACTTATCGTTGTGGTCCATTACACCGCTTGCATATAAGAGATTATTATTCCGATCCAAACGGATATAATCTGCGGAAAGTTCAAAGTCTTGATATTTTACTTTTGCCCCTTTATATAAATGTACAATGTTTTTGCTCACCTCATTCCAAGAAGAGTCATTTGCTACGATAGTCACTACAGTTTCTAACCCACTGTCGTCCTTCATGACAACAGTGTCTTTCCCCGAAGAAGTGCGCAGATGATTTTTGCTTGTATCCTGTACAATTAAACTTGTATCTTGCGCGTTGTTTTTGATGCTGTCGGGTGTTACGACTTGTCCGATGACGGAATTAGATCCTAACAACAGGAACATAAAAGAAAAGAAAATACAAGTTAACGCCTTCAAAATGAATTACGAATATTATTTTTGTGGTAAATTTAAACTGTTGTTGGCAAAATTAGTCAAAAAACAATTAGAAAAAACTAGTATTTTTCGCATGTTCCATTATTCAAATTATCGTTGTCACCCATCGTTAATGAAACTACAACGGCAAATTTGTAAAATATTATACAGATGAAGTTTATAAATAATGTTAAAAAATCAAGTTTAGTTGTCACCCTCTGCTTCATACCCCTCCTTTTTACCGCTTTTCATCCGATAAAAAGGAGTGGCTCTCCTCCAAAAATGAGCTTCACCGTAGTAATAGATCCCGGTCACGGAGGAAATAAACCGGGTGCAAGAGGCCGGCAATCGGCAGAAAAGGACATTGTTTTGGATGTATCCAAGAAACTAAAAAAAATGTTAGAAGACAGCATTCCCGATATACAGGTTATCCTGACCCGTTCTACGGATGTTGACGTGGAATTTTACAAACGGACGGATATCGCAAATAAAAACCATGCGGATCTTTTTATATCCATTCATGCTAATTCCGCTGATCGGGATATCCGAGTAAAGAATAGGCAAGGACGATACGTTAATTCAGTAAAGCGCAATCCCGGTGTCAAGGGAACCGAAACCTTGGTGTTGGGTTTCCATCGAATCAATGAACAAGATGTAGCCATCCGTGAAAATGCAGATATATTATTAGAAGACAACTATGAAGAAAATTATCATGGTTTTGACCCCAAAGACCCCTCCAGTTATATTGTATTTAAGCTGATGAAAAGACAGTTTAGGGACCAAAGCATTAAATTAGCATCACTTATGCAGCACGAATATATCAAATCTTCCCGTGGGAGTCGGGGTGTTAAAGAACAGGGGCTTGCTGTTCTAGCCAAAGCAGGGATGCCCGCGGTACTGACAGAAATCGGATTCATAAGTAGCCCCGAAGAAGAAGCTTATATGCTCTCTCAAACTGGACAACAGGAAATCGTGACTAATCTTTTTTACGCTATCAAAACGTTCAAAACCGCAAATAAAAAATAACAATCTTACTTCCTAAACTGGAAAAGCTAAATATCAATAACTTTGAAAAACTACAAGAGAATAAATATACTCCATTCAGCAAGTAAAACTGCATTACTACTAACCGTATTTATATTGATCACTGCATGGGTGCCTAGCAAGTATCATGACGCTGTTTCTCCCCGAGGCATGGAACACAAAATGAAAACCATCGTACTTGATGCCGGCCATGGCGGTCATGATCCCGGTGCAGTGGGCAGGAAATCAAAGGAAAAAGACATTGCCCTACAAGTGGTGTTAAAACTGGGCAAGCGTATAGAAGAGAGCCTGCCCGGTGTAAAAGTTATTTACACCCGGACGACAGATGTATATCCCAAACTATACGAACGTCCGGCACTAGCGAACAAACATAAAGCCGACTTATTTATTTCTGTACATTGTAATTCTGGAGGAGCCACTACCCGTAGGGTCAAGAATTCAAAAGGGAGGTACATAACAAGATCTGTATTAAACACTTCCGCGAAAGGGACGGAAACACTGGTATGTGGTTTTAACAGATTGGATCAGCAAGATGTCGCTATCCGAGAAAATGCTTCCATCCTGTCCGAAGAAAATTACCAAGACAACTATAATGGATTCGACCCCAACGACCCATCCAGTTATATCGTCTTTAAGTTAATGAAAAGACAGTTTCGAGATCAGAGCATTAAATTAGCGACGTACATGCAAAACGAATATTCAAGTGCATCACGTACTAACCGCGGCGTGAAAGAACAAGGACTTGCGGTATTAGCTACAGCGGGCATGCCGTCCGTATTAACGGAGATCGGTTTTATCAGCAATCCAAGCGAAGAAGATTTTATGATGTCATCAGCTGGCCAAAAAGAAATTGTAGAAAATCTTTTTAATGCGATTAAAACTTACAAAACATCCGTTGAAAAATAAATAATTTACTATTTTCGTGTACTGACGTATTAGAGTTCCCTAAAACATATCATTTTGAAAATATCAAACGAAACAAAAGTAGGTGCCCTGACAGCAATAGCGATTGCTATTTTATTTATTGGATACAGTTTTCTTAAAGGAAATGATGTTTTTAGCAGTGAAAACACCTATTATACCGACTACGACAATGTAGACGGACTAACCGTATCCAAACCCGTAATGGTAAATGGATATCAGATCGGTCGTGTTTCTAAAATGGATCTGGTGAAAAATGGTAAAATAAGAACTGAATTTAAAATCAACGACAATTACGATATACCGTCTAATACAGTGGCCCGTATCGTAAGCGCTGATTTATTGGGAAGCAAGGCTATTGTTTTCGATCTGGGAAATAGTAAGACTTTTGCAAAAAGTGGAGATCCCCTCCTTTCAGACGTACAAGCTAATTTGATGGAAAAGGTAGAACCACTCCAAAAGAAAATCGAAAATTTAGTTGTCAAATTGGATTCAGTATTATCAGCAGTCAACACCGCATTGGATGACGAATTTCAAAGAGACTTCAAAAGTAGCTTGAGCAGTATTTCCATCTCCTTGAATAATATGGAAAAAATCACGAATGAAGTAGAAGGGTTAATGGGCTCTGAACGGATTAGACTGGCTAAAATCATGCAAAATCTCGAGTCGATTACAGGAAATTTCAAAAACAATAACCGCAAGATCAATTCGATATTATCCAATCTGGACAATTTTTCTGACGATTTAGCGAAGACTGAAATCAAAGCTACTATCGATAATGCCAATAAGGCAATGAAAGATGTGCAGGCGATAACCGACAAGATTAATAACGGAGAAGGTTCAATTGGCCTATTGGTCAACGACGACCAACTGTACAATAATTTAAATAATGCGTCCGAAAACTTAGATCAATTAGTCGAAGATGTTAAAAATAATCCGGGCAAGTACTTAAAGATTTCAATCTTTGGTAAAAAGGATACAAAATAACAAAAAGAACCCCGATTTGAGCTCAAATCGGGGTTCTTTTTGTTCCAATATTTTTCACAGTGTTTCTTTCAACCATCCGAAAAATTCACGCTGCCATACCTGTGCATTATGACCTGAAAGAACCCAATGATTCTCTTCCGGTAGATAGACCAGTCTACTTTTGACGTCTTTTAATCTCGCAGCCTGAAAAGCTTCCAAACCTTGTCCGATCGGAACACGATAATCCTTTCCTCCCTGAAAAATTAATATTGGAGTATCCCATTTATCTACATGATTGATAGGATTGAACGCCGTATATGTTTTCTCATTTGCTTTATCCCAATATGGCCCGCCTAGATCATGGTTAGCAAAAAACAATTCTTCAGTAGTGCCGTACCAAGAAGTCATATCAAACAATCCGCAATGGGAAATAAATGATTTGAAACGTCCCTCATGTACACCTGCTAGCATAAATACCGAATAGCCTCCATAGCTCGCTCCCACTGCGCCTATGCGTTCGTTATCCACATAAGGTTCTTTTGCCAGGTCGTCAATCGCCGATAGGTAATCCCGAATAGATTGCCCGCCCCAATCCTCGCTGATATCTTCATTCCATTTCACGCCCCAACCTGGCATACCCCTGCGGTTAGGCGCAATAACAATATATCCCTGTGAAGCCATTAGTTGAAAATTCCAACGGAAAGAGTACGATTGCGTTGTTGCGGATTGAGGTCCGCCCTGACAAAATAAGAGTGTAGGATATTTCTTAGTGGGATCGAAATCAGGAGGATAAATAACCCAAGAAAACAGATCTTGTCCGTCCGACGCTTTTGAGAACCGCCCCTCCACTTTCGTAGGAGCAATTTGTGCATAAGCTTCATCGTTCACTTTAGTGATCGGATTCAATTTTTTAGATTTAAGATCATACAGATATACTTCCGTTGCTTGCGTCAGCGTAGTAGATGTAACCACTAAGCCCTCCTTTGTTTCTCCTACAATTCCTGTAATATCAAACTGTCCCTCTGATAGTTGCTGAATCTTAGGAAGCGCTCTATTTTTAAGGTTAGCCGGAATTGCGACTTCAAACAACTGCACTGTACCTTTTACGGGTGCTATAAAATAGATCTTACGATTATCTTTACTCCATGTAAACGAATTGATGGTTCCGTCCCAATGCGCGGTCAAATTCAAGTTGATATCCGCAGCAGCATCCCAAAGAACAATATCATTCTTATCTGCCTCGTATCCATCCGTTTTCATGCTCAGCCAGGCTAGCATCCCTCCATCTGTGTTATACATCGGATTGGTATCATAGCCATTCATTCCTTCAGTAAGGTTTGTCGTTCTTTTCGAATTTAGATCGTAACGATAGATATCGGTATTTGTACTTTGTGCATAATCCTTTCCGAATTTCTTTTTGCATACATATAGAACCGACTTCCCGTCAGGCGACCATGCGAAATCTTCGGCTCCTCCAAACGGAGCCTGTGGACTATAATAAGGTTCTTCCGCCAACAAGTCTATTGCTTCATTAACCTTGCCCTGATCGTAACTCGCGACAAAAGGGTGATTGAAACGGCCATCATTGAATGAATCCCAATGCCTATAGTCCAAATCGTCATAGATATACACATTCGATTTAGACAAATCAGCATATTTGTCTACACTGTGATTCTTATTTACTAGCACTGATTTACTGAAGAGGATATGCTTCCCATCAGGCGAAAACTTCACATTCTCCAACCCACCGTCAACATCCGTTAATTGCTTTGCTTCACCTCCCTTTATATTTTTACGCCACAGTTGACCTTTGTAGGAATAAATTGCATCACCATTGTCTTCTATATGTAGCAGCGATTCTCCACCAGCTTCAGAAGTAAATTGAAGAGGAGTACCGCCATTTAACGCCACAACGAAGAGATTCTTTTCCGATTTATTTTCATCAAAGTTGTAGTTTGAAACGCCATAAATCAGCTGCGTCCCATCAGGGCTTAGTCCTTCAGCGGACACCCGACCCAGCTTCCACAATCTTTCAGGGCTCATGACTTCTTTACCAAAACTTTGCATCCTATGGGTAATAAGGGATTTGTTAATTATTTTTTCTGGAGCACGTTGCGCAAAAGCTGATGCACTCAATAGCAGTGCAATTGCTAGAATAGAATTTCTTCTCATCATATTCATTTTATTGAAGCCGCAAGGTAACAAAAACTGATGGTTTTTGTTATATCATCGATACCTCCTCTGCATGATCCACAAAGCAGTTAAGTACATTTGTATGTAGCACCATTTCGTACCCATCACATTTACTTCCGATCAAATTGATACCAATTTATTCGTGTCGACACACGCATCAATACCGCGAGAATAATGAATATCCCAATAGTTCCTACAATTAAAGAGTAATCGCGTAACTGCATTAAAACAAATATAAATCCGTAAAACAAGCTCAGAATTCCGGTAAAAAGCAATGCTATTTTTAGATCTTTTATAATCGACTTAATAAAAGAAGCAATCAATCCAACGGTGGCAACAGCAGCCAAAACATAAGCGGTGTTAAAATCTAAATATTCAGAGATTGCTAACAATAATGAATAGAATAATACCATGGCCACGCCAATCAAAATATATTGGATAATATGGATACGCTGTTTTTTGATAATTTCTGTAAAGAATAAGGATGCAAAGGTAAGGATGATGACTAATATACCATATTTAGCTACACGCGTTGTCTTCTGATAGTTATTTACTTCGGGTAAAAAATTAATCTGTACCATATCCGAATCGGTTGATTTGGTAAAAGACGACGGCGTATTTCCAGATGGATTTATTTCGGGCGTTACATCATCTGGTATGGAATATCTATTTTCAGTTAAATCGATGCCTGAAAAAGAATACAAGCGACCGGGATTCCCCTCCCATTGCGCAGGAAGACTTCTGCTGAAACTTGGTATTTGCCAAGTCGCCTGAAATTGATCAGCCTCTACATTCCGATCCTCGGGTAAATATCCACCGTTAAAACTCGGGTTATTCCATTTACCTGTGACATAAATAGAAGTTTGATTCGCTATAGGGAAATAATTCAACGACTTGGAACCTCTCAAATTCATTTTTATTGAAAAAGATTGCTTTGTATCTGCGATAGAAGATAGTGGAATATTTGCTACCAAATTGCTTTCAAAGAGTTGCAACGTTTTCTCGAACGTTCCTATTTCCATTATAGTGGTATCCCAGGTTAATGTTGGAGAATTCAGCAGCCCCTTGAGATCACGGATACCAAAAACTAGCTTTGCGTCGTTCCAACGCACATTCGTAAGATCCATCCCCAGTTTTTCGTGTTCCAGTCCTGAAAAATCTCCTTCCATTTCAATCTGAGCATTGTACACAACAGATTGATAGATTCCCCTTTTCAAATATTCAGGAGTTACATTCGTCTTGATATTTACTTGATTCGGTAATAAAAATAACCAATCCTGCTGTATGCTTCTTATGACATTATCTTTTCCTTTTTCGTCCCTCTCCGTAGTTTCCCGTACATAATCATAAGGTATAGCAAGTACCGGGCTCGAAATCACTTGCTCTCTTCCCCATTTGGAAGAAATTTCTGCGGTGACATCTTGCTCTCTATATTTCCTTTCTCTAATGAGATCATCTACCAACGACATTGGTAAAAGTAGCAGTAGAATGAGAAAAAAAATAACACCCAGTTTCAAGAGGACAGAATTAAACACCCTTTCCCAAAACGGAGGTTCATTTGGAGGTAATTGCGGAGGCATGTTGTGTGATGTAGTTTCCATATTAATTTATTTTATTGTAATTAAGTTTGTTTTTAACGTCAAAGATGCGCGTAGTTCCTCAACAGAACGATGCAGAAGCACTTTAAATTCGATTTCGTGAAAAGGAGCCATGTTTCTTCCCTTTGTAAAGGCCTGCCTGTAAAACGAGAAATATTCCGGGAAAATGAATCCGCCAATAAAAATCATTGCAAACAAGTATAGACTCCATTTCCCATTGCCCAACAAGAGGTATTGCATTGCAATCTCGTCTTGAATTTTCGTGTCTGTATCAGTAAGGATATGAAATACATCGTGATTTTCTAACTTAGGCATCACATCAAAATCATTGCGCAAATAAAAATCACCTAGCGCCCTACCCAACGTGTCCTCTGGATAAGACAAGAACTCCATTTTAGTTATCCCCCACGCTTTCTTATTGATTTTAAACGTATTGGCATACACTCGTGACGACCACCCATATAGGTGTAACATAAATTTCAAACGAAAACCTCGCATATATTAATAATTTAAAAGAACTTTGAATTCCAAAGTGTATAATTAAAAAAATTATTTGTATTGTTGTTTTATTAAATTTTCTAAAGCTTTTAAGTGGTTTTCAAAAGATCGTTGTCCTTTCTCCGTCCTGCGGTACCGCGTGTTGGGTTTACGATCAACGAAACTTTTAAATACAGTTAAATACCCTTCTTTCTCCAAACTTTTCAGATTAGATGCTAGATTTCCATCGGTAACATCCAATAGATCCTTCAGGGAATTAAAATCGTATTCCTCATTTGCGACCAATACGCTCATGATCTGAAGACGTATCCTATTCTCCAATACTTTGTCATATAATGAAAAATCTAAGCTCACTATTCGTATCTTTTATAGACAATCAAACCATAAATAATATGTAACACGCCGAATCCTAGAGCCCAAAACCATAATCCGTAACCGGGAAAACAAAGTGCAAGAAGACCCAATATGATCTCAAAAATACCGAGCCATTTAACTTCTTTAAATGTGTAGGTACTTGCTGCATTTAATGCTAATCCATAGAAAATCAATAAGGAAGATGCTATTAATCCGTAGTAACCTTTGGCAAATATAATCAGTGAAAACACCCCACCCGTTATCAGCGGAACAGCAACTGCAAATAACAAAGAGCGACTCGTGGCATTCCAAATCGATTGATTTATTCGCTTGGCCTTACGCTTAGCCATCAATACACCTGTAACAATAGAAATCAATAAAACAAATAAAGCAATCAGAAGCAGTTTAACAATAATGATTTCGTCGGTGACAAAGTGATCACGATATCCAAATTGACTCTTAAAACCGTATACTATTAAGTAACCTAGTGCAGCTCCAATTAAGGCATACGTACCAATAAGTACGCCTGATAAGCCGCTAATAGAAATGAATTTGCTAGACTTTTCCATAATCGAGCGAATCTGTCCTATTTCTTTTATAATGTCCTGTTGATTCATAAAAGTACTTTGTTTTCCAAAGTAAAAGAATAATAATGACTTACGCAACAGAAATTTCATATTTTATTTTTTTTTGAAAAATAATCAAAAAAGACTTGACAGATATAGTAAACGTTTCTATCTTTGTGGCACAAAAGAAATCCTAACTGCGGAAGTGGCGTAATTGGTAGCCGCACCAGACTTAGGATCTGGCGCCGCAAGGCGTGGGGGTTCGAGTCCCTTCTTCCGCACTTGATATCCTCCCGAACATAAAGACATCGGGAGGATTTTTTATTATAATGCGAAAAATAACGCTAAGAAGAGTATGAATATTTCACATCAAAAAACCGATGACATCAACGCAAACATTATAGTTGAGTTAACGCCAGAAGATTATAACCCCGCGGTTGACAAAGCTATTAAAGATCAAGCAAAAAAAGCAAAATTACCTGGATTCCGCCCCGGATTAGTACCGACTGGTCATATTAGACGTACTTACGGTAAATCCATTTTATTTGATGAGGTTAATCGCATTATCAATAATAAAATCTCTGAATATATCGGTGAACAAAAGTTGGAGGTACTAGGCCAACCTCTTCCAAAAGAAGACGATGCTGAGGTAAATTACAACTGGGATTTTAAAGATACATTCAAATTTAACTATGAAATTGGTTTAGCTCCAGAATTTGATGTTCCTTTTACCGCAGAAACTGAATTTATCGAATACGATATCAAGGCCGACGATGCTACATTACAAGAGCGTATCAAAAATTTACGCCGTAGCTATGGCAAAATGACAAATCCTGAAGTTTCTGAAGAAGGTGACGTCTTATACGCAGCTTTGAAACAAGTGAAGGATGAAGGAATAGAAAAAACAACTTCTATCCGTACAGACATTATCGAGGATGCAAAAATCAAAAAATCACTAGTGGGTCTTAAAAAAGAAGATGTAGTGAAAATAGATGTAAAAAAAGCATTTAAGGTAGATGACTTAGCTCGTATCTTGGGTATAACAGAAGAAGAAGCGGAGAACTTAGATGTAACGAAATTTGAACTGACCGTTCAAAACATCAACCGTCTTGAGGAATCTGATTTAAATCAAGAATTCTTTGACAAACTGTTCCCGGCTGGCGAAGTTACAACAGAGGAACAATTTAACGCTAAAGTAACAGAGGAAGTAGAAAATCTATTCAAACAAAATTCAGCACAAAAGTTACGCAATGATATGTATACTTTTGGAATGGATAAAGCAGATACTAAATTTCCGGAAACGTTCTTAAAAAAATGGTTAAAAGCTACTAATCCAAATCTTTCCGAGCAAGAAATCGAAGAAGGTTTTGCAGACTTCGTTAGCAATTTAAAATGGACTATCATCGAAAATCGAGTAGTAACAGCCAATAATCTTGAGGTAAAATACGACGAAGTTGTTGATTTAGCTAAAGAGCGTATTTATTCACAGATCAAAATGTACAACATGAATGATGAGCCCACTGATGAGCAATTAAATCAGTTTGCGCTTCAATTGTTAGCAGATAGAGAACAGGCAAATCGTTTGTTCGAAGAAGTGAAGGCGCTAAAGGTGTTCGATAAGTTGAAATCCACTGTAAAAATCAAATCGAAAAAAATCGCCTACGATAAATTCGAAAAGTTAGACAAATAACCGAAATTCATTTTGGTATACCATATAAAAGCGGTTAACAGTACATTGCCCTTAAAAGTATCTAACTTTTAGGGGCATTTTTTGTATTAGGCTTTATCCTATACATAAAAGGTGGCCCTATAAAAGCCGAATTAAACCTTCGTTTTGGTATGCCTTTTACGTTTTAAAAATTAACCCTAAAACTGAATATTATAACCAATAGAGATTCGCCCAAAAGGAAATTCACGATGAAAATCGTCATATTGTGGATCGTCGAAATTACCTTGTAACGAGAAATATCCTGAACTGGCATTCAGTGAAAAGCGTTTAAAAAGCCGAAGACTCGCTTCTATCGTACCTGCATGCAGGATATAATTGGAGTCATTTCCACTAATGGTATAGAACAATCCACCGTTATAGTCCGCAATCAACAGCAGTCGGTTCAATAAACTCAATTCACCTCGATAGCGATAGCTTAAGCCCGAACCATAATTGTAATTACGACTTGCGCCATAAAGCAGGTAAGGATCTGGAACAGCAGCCAAAGCTACAGCACCAGCCCCAACACTCATATTGAGCCTGTTGTTTTTCTTATATCTAAACTCAGAGACCCAATTATAATTAATACTTTGTGCCCCATAAAAGAACGCGTCATTATTATAGAAGTCATAATGTGCATTCAAGGTTCCAAAATGACTACTTTTCCTACTTTTAAAGAATTCCGCACCGTACAGCAATGCATGGACATTCACCGCGTTAATAAATGTGCTATCTCCATCCCCTACTTCAAAGTTGACATAGAATTGATCAAAAGGTCTTTTATAATTATGGGCTCCATTACTGTATTTAAAACGTAACCGGGCATAAAACGTATTCTTTCCCTCAGTTAGGAAATCCCCTTCGCGGGCATCGTATCGTCTTATGCCAGCGTCTACTTCGGCACTGATAACAGATGAGTCGACTGAATTATAATCATCTACTTTTCCCCATTTACCATCTAGCAGTCGATTAAGACCGTTGACAGGGTTTACGATAAAAGCGACGATTTCATTGCCGATCCGATTTCCATATTTTCCCCGTGCTAAAATATTCCGAGAAACCCGGTGCGTCATTTCTCCCAGAATTACTCCACCGAAAGCTGTATTTACGAGATCATTTATGGAAGGGTGTTGCGTTTCACCCGCTGTTTCCCAAATATAAGATCCCATTAAAGTCGCTACAGTTGATTGGTAAAAGTTATAACCATTACTTCGAAAAGCATTAAAATACAACTGTCCGTGATAGGGGTGGTCGATTTGATTGGTTGTGAACTGATTATCATCCCAGTCCCAGGCACTGATACGTTGATGGTCAATAAAATTTTGGAACGAAATATAAGAATATGGGTCGCGCGTAATAAATCTATTAAATGATGCCGGCACTGCCTGAGCTAAAAACCACTCCGCACCAGCTCGCCAAAAATGCTTCGGTCGAATAGGGTCTATATTTTTAGTAAATGTGTCCTGAATAGAATAATTGACGGGTATATCACTAAGTATCTTTACTTGGGCCATTGACATAGAATCCGCAGGCTGCTGCGCAACAGCAACAGATTGGCTGCAAAAAAATATAAATAACAACAATTTACCCACAATAGAAATGACTTTAAGAGGCAAAAATAATATTTTACTGTAGCTTCTTCGTACTAAACCTCAAAACATATAATAAAATGGCAGTCATAATTTACCAGGGGTATAGTGTATGCAGTGACTACAAAGCTATGCATCTTTCTAATTAAGAAATCGCTTACTGCAAGACGCCGAAAAAGCCTCATCTTTTTGATAAGGTTTAAAATAAATGACCGAGTATTAGTTGATTTTTACTCGGTCATTTTTATGTTGATTATTTCTAGTTGTTTTACTTTTTTGTGGCTTTAACAAGGTTATAGGCCCTACTTTTTATTCTTCCATTGTAGTGAAAATATTCGAATGCACACCTCCAAAAATTTGGCAAAATCTAAAGATTTCGCAAACGCAGTAAAGCCTCAATGTAATAATAATCTGCATAAATAAGTGGAACATCAACTTCAATGCCCCCCGGTTTATGTCCGACGGAATGCTTTAGCAAGAAATCACCTGCTTCTCCGAAATCAGTTCTGTAAGGTTTTTTGCTCAAATTGATAAGCATCTCACGCGCTTCGGCAACGTAATGATCTGCCGTTTCCTTATCCACATAACCTTGCAATTCTAATAACCCGCTGCTAAAAATAGCTGCAGCGGAAACATCACGCTCTTCATTTGGAATTTCGGGCGCATCGAAATCCCAATAAGGAATCTTGTCTTCCGGAAGATTTGGATGATTGAGGTAAAAGTCGGCAATTGACATGGCCTGCTTCAAGTATTTTTCCTCACCAGTTTCACGAAACATCACGACATATCCGTATAATGCCCATGCCTGACCTCTCGCCCAAGCAGAGTTATCGCTGTACCCTTGATGCGTTACTTGTGCTAATGCCTTGCCCGACTCGTCATAACAAACCACATGGTAACTACTATAATCCGGTCTAAAATGGTTTGCCATGGTAACGTCTGCATGTTCGACCGATAGTTTATAATACGAACTGTCTCCCGAATGAGCTGTAGCCCAAAACAGGAAGTCCAAATTCATCATATTGTCGATGATGACCGGAAAATCGTAGTCACGAAACGAATCCCACGATTTGATCACCCCTCGATTAGCGTCAAAACGTGTCGACAACGACTTTGCCCCCTGCATGAGGATCGGTAGATAGGTCGAATCGTTTGTTAGACGAAAACCATTACCAAATGGACAGAATACCATGAACCCGAGATCGTGCGTAGTGGTGTTATATTGTTCCTTGGCTACTGCCATGGACCAGAGATGGGCTGCTTCTTTCCACTTCTGATCTTGACTGTATTCGTACATGTACCACAGCGTCCCTGCAAAAAAACCACTACCCCACCATTCCGAAGGTTTATCGTGATAAGTTCCATCTTGATGTAAAGAATGAGGTATCTGCGTGGTATCGCGATGAGTCGTTAGCATGATCTCATACTGTTTCATAGCCTTCGCTAGTTCTTTATCCACGTCAAGGGTTTGAGGCTCCCTGTTACAACTACTAATCAGGGCAACAATCCCAAGTAGAACAATCGAAATACGATTCATTTGCATAATCATTTTTTATATTTTAACGTTAAATTTTCTTAAATATAACGAGGCTGTATCAAAAAAGGACTTTTTACGTCATCCCGACCGGAACGAAGTGTAGCGGAGGGATCTAAATATTTGTAATTCGAAACTATAGATTCCTCTATTCCGCTACGCTTCAATCGGAATGACGGATTTTACGACTTATGAGACATCCTCGTTATCAATTTAGGGGATGGCAATTCCACCCGTAATCAGCTCATTGTTGCCATCAAAGACAAAAAGATACTGTTGAGAGATCGTGCCCTGCCCTTTTGTTTTTACGATCACCTTAATTTGGGAATCGGTCCAAGAAGTGGAAGGCATAATGCTCAGTTCGGTACAGTTTGCATACACAGGCGCATCACCGACTTCTACCCGTGCGGGAGCGTTCGGCCCAGTAGCTAAATAGACATCATCGTAGACACCGCCTGGATTTACCAGACTGTTTCCAAACCATCCGGGAACATTCAGTTGGTTCCATTGATAGGAAGTCGAGCCCGATGCCTCCCCATTAAATACCGGCTTAATGTGCTCCCGTGTAAAGATAGGCATTGTCTTGGCACTTAACCATTGAATCCAGGTATAACCTTGTGTTTGCGGAGCTGCTGGGTCTGCCCGTAACCAGGTAGTTATCCGATTAAATCCGTCCATATCAAAGAGGTCGTCTAGGCTGGCTACCCATCCGATTTTATCCGTATTTCCTGAAACTTGAAGGGCCTGAGCCTGACCATTGGTAGGAATACAAAGGTCTGCCCTCCCATCATTATCCTTAAAGCCATTATCGGTATCCATCAGCCACGTCATCTTCCAGTGGCTTGCTGTCCCCCATTGATCTCTAGAGGGGGCGCCCGGAAAATTTTTCCCAGGAGGAACAGTTAACTGGTATGAAAGAAAAACCTCCTGGGTATCATCAAAACGAACCTTCAGTTCTGTACGTTTCCCGCCATACTGACCCGTAGTTGCCAACTCATCCTGCATGGAATAAGAAGTATTGCCAGAATAGGCGTAGTCATAGTATCGGGCCACATAGTTTGTAGATTTCGTAGTCCAAGCACCGATCAAGGGTGAATTCAGAGGTATCGGATCGTTGTGATTTCCCCCTTCAAAATCATCGTAGATAATAACATTCGGTCCAGAACCGAATCCACTTCCTGAAATAGTGAGCTCCTCTCCTTGGTTTACGCTACCCACGACCTGCACATCGCCATCGACAAGAAAATCACCCGATGCATCAATGACAACCGAGAGGACTTCCTTCGTCGTCTGAAGATCATCATCCGTGACTTCCAACTGCAGGGATATTGTCTTATCCGCATAGGGAGCATTAATCACCAATTGGCCGGTATATTTTTCCAATCCGACAGCGTCAACAACCTGTTGCTGCACATCATCCACAGATTGAACAACCTGTTTAATCTTGGACGATGTGGTAATGGTATAGTCAACCGTGATCGGGGTCTCTTTCAGCAATGAGCACTGAATAACATGGTCTGTTATGGTATGCCCTGGGGCGACAACAACGATGGAGGGCATATCGCCTTTTTTATCGAGAATGTTGTCCTTTTCTTTACAGCCCACAAGAGCTACCAGCAGAAAGCTGGCTATTGTACTTATTGTCATTAATTTTTTCATATCTATTACAAATTTAAAGTTTAAGTCTCACTCCTTTTAAAAAGTGGATAATAACGAGGCTGTATCAAAAAGAACTTTTTTACGTCATCGCGACCGGAACGAAGTGTAGTGGAGGGACCTAAATATCTGTAATTCAAAACTATAGATTCCTCTATTCCGCTACGCTTCAATCGGAATGACGGATTTTATGACTTATGATACAGCCTCCTTTTCTTTTAGGGAATAGCAATCCCCTCCTCAATCAGTGCATTATTACCATCAAATATAAAAAGGTACTGCTGGGAGATCGTCTCTTGTCCTTTTGCCTTGACGATTACCTTAATTTGCGAATCGGTCCACGAAGTGGAAGGCATAATGCTTAAGGCCGTGCAGTTTGTATATACAGGCGCATCCCCGACCTCTACCCGTGCGGGAGCATCCGGTCCCGTAGCTAAGTAAACATCATCGTAAACCCCACCCGGATTCACGAGACTGTTCCCAAACCAACCTGGTACATTCAATTGGTTCCATTTTTCTGAGGCGGGGCCTCCATTAAAAACAGCTTTATGATGTTCACGTGTCCAAGGTGTCACCGTCTTGGCACTCAGCCATTGCGCCCACGTGTAACCTTGCGTTTGAAAATTGACCGGATCCGCTCTGAGCCATGCAGTCATTCTATTGAATCCATCCATATCAAAGAGGTCGTCCAAGCTTGCAAGCCACCCGATATTATCTGTGTTTCCCCCAATCTGAAGTGCTTTAGCTTGGCCGTTGGTAGGTATGCACAAATCAGCCTTTTCATCCTGGAAGCCATTGTTCCCATCCATCAGCCACGTCAGCTTCCAATGACTCGCTGATCCCCATTGATCCCTAGAAGGAGCCCCCGGAAAGTTTTTCCCAGGAGGTACAGTAACTTGATAGGAAAGGAAAACTTCCTGTGTATCGTCAAAACGCACATTCAACGCTGTGCGTTTTCCACCGTATAGACCTGCCGTTGCCAACTCATCCTGCATGGAGTACGAAGTATTGCCGGAATAGGCATAATCATAGTATCGGGCGACATAGTTTGTAGATTTTTCACTCCAAGCACCGATCAAAGGCGAAGTCAACGGGATAGGATCATTGTGCGCCCCCCCTTCAAAATCATCATAGATGATAACATTCGGTCCGGAACCAAATCCACTTCCTGAAATAATGAGCTCCTCCCCCTGATTTACGCTACCTACAACCTGCACATCACCATTGATCACAAATTCACCGGATGCAGTGACAACAATAGAAAGGACTTCTTTGGTCGTTTGAAGATCCAAATCGGTCGCTTCCAATTGTACATATATTATTTTATCCGCATAAGGCGCATTGACCACCAATTGCCCAGTGTATTCTTTCAGCCCAACAGCAGCAGCAACCTGTTGCTGCACACCATCCAAGGACTGAACAAATTGTTTGATCTTCGATGAGGTTGTCACGGTATAATCGATCGTGATCGGGGTCTCTTTCATCACCGGAAAATTAATCACACCGTCAGCTATCGTCTGCCCTTGCGAAGTAACAGCGATGGAGGGGATATCGCCTTTTTTATCGAGAATGTCGACCTTTTCTTTACAGCCCACAAAAGCGATCAGTAAAAAGCTGGTTATTGTTATTACACCTATTATCTTGAAATTTTTCATACCTATGATGATTTTATGGGTTAAGACTCACTCCTTTCAAAAAGTTGAGATCAGCATCAAAAAGCAAGATACTGGAAGCCTCAAAAGAGATCTCTCCTTGGCTCCACATCTTTAAAGTAATCGTGTTGGTCACGTCGTCGCTACTGACATATCGCAAAGGGACAGCTATAGAGGTAGTCTCCGGCGTTGTTCCGTCTGCTAAAAATAGCAGCACACCACCGCGCTGTACATACATGTCAGTCCGTAGGATCTCGATGTCAGCTGCTTTGGATGCGTCATCGTTATTGCCTATATAATCTTGCCATAACACCCACCTCGAGCGTTCCGGAAATGCCGACTTCACCACGTCATTCTGCACCTGATTGCTAGAGTTCTTTGGGATGTGTATTACCATAGAAGGACGATCGTCATCCAGCAGGAAAGTTTTTGCTAAGCCGTCCTCCAGATCGGGCGTATTCTGCTTCCACAACCAACCAAAACGGTGGACAAGCCCTTGATGCCGAGGCGTAGGGGTACTCGTACTTTTAGCACCATCGCCTCTATATGATTGCATTCTAGGGCCCGTCCCCCCTGTTGTTGTCTCGGTGATATAGGCCGAATTCGAACTACTTCCATTGAGATTTGAAGCAGCACGAATACGATCTTGCTTCCACTGATACGTAGCCCCGGGATTTATGCCAGCTAAACAACGGGATACCGAATACATAAACGTGGACTCTCCCGGTCCTATAATAGAGCCGGTATCCCAGTTGATGGAACCAGCCCCTGATGGATTGGCTGCTCCACCTGGCTTTAATACACTTCGTGCCCAACGATATCCTTGTTCATCGATGTGAACAAAACGCAAATTATTACCCTCAATCACCCATTGCTCACTACCCGAAACAATCGTAGTAGGAAACGCAGTACCCTCGCTTTCCTCGTACAACCAGCCTTCGCCAAACCCCAACCAGATGGATTTGTCAGGTGGCGTCAGCGTATGCGTGTTACTGGTAAGTACGATCAATTTCTGATCGCCTAAGCCAGCTGGCGCATTCCAAGAAAGCTCAGCAGTACCTCCGGATACAGAAGTCTCTTCTACGACAATTGTCCTTTTCTTAACAACTATTGAAAACGATTTCGTCTCCACACGGTTACCTGCATCCATCACCTCAAGCTTTACGGAGATAGTATTATCTTCTGCAGGGATATCGACTTTCAATTGACCTTGATATTTATCCAGTCCCTTTCCTTCTACAAGGGTTGTTTCATGGCTATCTATGACTTGTGTGAGCTGTTGAATCTTCGCCTTAGCTGTAATCGCATAATCGAAGACCAGGGTCGAATCTGCTAGAACAGACAGATGAACAGCGTCGTTAGCAAAAGTGAACCCCGAGGCAGTGATATCGATGACGGGTGCCTCTGGCTCCATCCCGTTCTTCTTATCCTTACAACCTACACTACTTATTAGTAGTGCGAGCGCAATAATTACATTCATTAGTTTTTTCATGTTATCATAATTATGGTTCTAACTCATGTTATAGTTTCACTCCCATCGTCGGAAAGCTGATCAGCGTACATTTTATCCCTTGCTCTATCCAATCGTCTTGCAGTCTGTGCCTTCTGTATCTATAGTAGCCTTTTCAAGTTACGAGCAGAGCGACCATCATTGAGTGAAATGTTGCATTTATATTTTAATTAATAGCGACTGCAGCTGTTTCATTGATGTCATCCGAATAGATAAGGTAGATCTTCTCCGAGGCAGGATCAAGAGTGCCTAGTCTCACTTTTATGTTCACACGTTTATCCTCCCATAGTATTGGTCGTTGCAATTCCACTTTGGTCGCAGCTTCTATGGTGGGAGCATTAGCGAGGTAGAATCGCTTTATCGAATGATCCATATAAATATCACTAATATGGGTTTCTTGGGTAATCTGTGTCCGTGCATCGTTGCCATTGAATCCGATCATTCCAATATTAACTTTCTGACCATGTGGCAGTATCAACCGCGAAGCGTCTGCATCGTGTATTATTTTTCCATCCACTTTTGCCGTTAAGCGATCAGGCGTTAATAATAGCTCCATAAAGGCCCAACGCTCTACCATTTGCGTGCTGGTGGTCCCCCAATAGCTACCATCATATTCTTCGACGCCATCAGGATGTGTCATCAGACTCTGGGTCCAGGAAATACGTACGACAGGGTCATTCCCCACGTTGCTCCACACCCGTATCCATTTGTTAGATCCTTCGTTTCGGAACGTGCTCTCCCCGCCTTTGGTATTGGTCGTGAACGTAGCACTAGATGTTTCTCCAGTGACCACCACGTTGTTTCCAAAACCCGTAGAACCTATTTCCGGCGCCTTCGGATTACGAATCATTTCAAAAGATATTCCTTGATCGCTTATTCCTGTGATGCGTCCTGATATTCCGTTTCCGGTAACTGTCTCCCCATAACGTTCTCCGGGTTTAGGACCGATAAAACTCGACGATCCATTCAATTCAACCCCGTTAATGTCCCGTATGTATCGGTTATACAATCGTGCATCATATTTAGATTTGACATACCACCCGACATATATTGTTTTATTACCCTCTGTAGGATAGGGACTTTCTAATGCTGCAGAAGGCTGATGGAACGTATTCGACGCCCCGGGCATATAAAACACTGGTCTGCCGGCCACCCTTAAATGTGCTTGTGTTTCGAAATAAGAAGCCCCACTTCCACCACGTCCAGTATATACCTCATCCTTATTATCTTTGACAATATCGATCACTTGTCCCTGTACGTGATTCTCCCGAACCATATTGCGTACGCCATTTTCATAGACCACATCTACCTCATCCAACAATACGGGAGCGGCCTGTAATTTTGGACCAAACGTAAATCCGCCACTTCCATCACTGGTCACTGTCATTTCCGCATCTTGATGAAGATTTTCAAAGGAAAATGCAAAGGAAGATGTCCCACCTTCTGTTCGATTTACCGATTTTTCCACTAAAATTGAAAATTCTTGGGTACTCACTTGATCATGAGCATCTGTCGCCTGCAATTTCACAGCGATCGTTTTCTTTTCCCATGGAATATCTACGATCATCTGGCCTGCATAACCTTCCGCCCCAACAGCATTGTCGATCTTCTGCTGGATACCATCGACGGACTGAACCAACTGCTTAATCGTCGATGATGTTGTCACCGAATAATCGATCGCTATGGTTGTTTCCTTAGAAACTGGAAAATGTATGATCCCCTCTGATAGCGTATGTCCTGGTACCGCAACAGCGATAGCGGGCATTTCGCCCTTTTTATCGTCAATAGACTCCTTTTTTTTACAGCTGACTACAACGAACAGTAAGCAGGTGGCTATGGTAAATAATGTTTTGAAATTTTTCATTTCACAGTTTGTTATTGGATATATTTCGATTTATTACTGCATCTGTATCCCTACGCCGATCTGATTCCCGTCTACACCCTGAATACATACATATTTTCCCTGAATGGAGGTGAAGGTACCTTGTCGAAGATAAACCTGTATCTCATTGTCCACCCATACGGTGGCAGGCAGATATTCTTTTTCGGTGGCCAATGACAGGTCTGCATTGTTGGTCAACATAACACGTTGTTCCGAATCATCCACGGCCAGCATGTCGTAATAAACCGCAAAACCTGCAGGAACTTCGGACAGGTTAACCACCTGATCAATTGCTAAAGACTCCCATCGTCCCGGTTTTGCAGTCGTATGAGAAGTGGAGTTAACAAGCGCGCTAACAAAAGCGCCGTTCCTGCGCAAGTGAATGCTCGCATCTTCGACATCGATTGCACTTGAAGCGACGTACCTCACCTCGTCAAGTACCCAGGTCCTGACAAAAGGGGTATGAAAGGTTGCACCATTCCAATATTTCGCAAAATTCGTCGGTGCTTGCTCCATCAATAGGCGATCGTATTGGTAATATGGATTGATCCCATTGTTAGGGCTCAGCCGACATAGTTTGTGATTAAATCTATTGAGCCGATCATGTCCTTCTGTATTTCCATCATGTGTCCAATACCTTCGTACGAATATGCTGACGCCTGGTGCAAAATCCGTATCCTTAATTTTGACCACACTGGAACCATACGTTAAGTCCTTAAGGGGAGCTTTCCACGATTGGGCTTTACCGGGAGGGATCTGTTCCGTTGACGTGGCCCCCACCGTTTGTATGATCGTACCGACCCCATTTTTCCGACTATAAACAGCATGGGGTGCAGCCGATCCCGCTGAAAAATCAAAGAAATACATGGGCAACGGATTCAACTTGATTCCGAACCTCGATTCGGCATCGGATAAGGTTAAAATGCTCCCGTCAGAAAGTTCATCCGCCTCCCAACTTATCCCCCCGCTTTCACCGCTAAATGAGGATCCCTCCTGTACGTTAACCTCGATAGATAATGCATGGAATACTTCTTGACCATGTTTATCCTTTGCATAAAATTTTAATGCGATAACCTTGTTTTCGTAGGGAACATCTATTGTTAGTGCTCCGGCAAATTTCTCTTTACCACTCGCTTCAGAAACTAATTTTTCAATGCCATTCACCGTTTGAACGAATTGCAGGATCGCTGACGAGGTGGTCACAGTATAATCGATCGTGATCGTTGTTGCTTGTGTGACGGGAACTTGAATAGCGCCGTCTGCTATCGTAAGCCCTTGTGATGTAACCGCAAAAGAAGGTATCTCTCCTTTTCTATCGAGTACATCCTTTTCTTTACAGCTCACAAAAGTTGCCAGTAACAAACCGATGATGGCAACTAGGTACGTGAAATTTTTCATAAAATTATAAATTTATTTATTGGTCAGAAGAGTATCTTTGGCAGGATCAGCGGAATGATGAAGGTCTATCGGCTCCTCTTTTGAATTAGGATTATTAGAATTTAACGCTCGTAGTAGAAAATGGGCCCTACGCATGATATTGAGGGCCCATTTTCGTGATGGACTCAAACCGTTCTTATTTCGTTTGAATCGTTGCGTTTAGAACTACTCGATTTACCCCAAGTGCAGATCTCTACTGTTGGATCTTCAAAAGAAAAGTAGCATCATCCACACCTGAAGCAAGACTCTCAAAATACAACACCCCAATCTTCCCCTCATTTGTTTTGAAAGCGATGACTTGACCTACCTCTAATTCTTCCACTTTAGTTTGATTGATCACCAATTTTTGCAAAGGCAAGTCATTCCTCATCGCATCAAACTCTGCTTTCGTAAAGTTAGTCACCAAGAATCTTGCGCCCGTGTTTGCGAACCGATCTTGCTCCGTATCTGTATTATTAAGTGAATTGTTCGTATAGAAACTATCCATAAAAGGTGCTTTGCCGCAGTTAACACCTATATTTCCTGCACTATTTGGTGTACACCGCATCGATAAACCACCATACCCCTCTGGTATATCCAAATCCCAGCGGCTATTCTTACTACCACTTATCCCACCCATTTCAACCGTCGTCACGGTCGTTAATGGAACAGACGGAGGAATAATGGCACGAACGCGAATCGTTACCGTTGAAGCTGTCGACTTACCGTTCTCATCGGTCACTTCCACTTTTAGCACATAACTCTTATCCTCAAGAGGAATGTCAAGAGCGATATCCTTTGAAAAGGAGGTCTTGGCGTTCGCGTCGGCAACCGTTTCTAAAACACCGTCAAGGGTTTGGTCCAATTTTTTGATTTTACCAGCTGCCTCAACAGAATACTTCAAGGCAATTGTCGAATCTTGGTAAATAGCCACACTGATAATCCCATCCGTTACGGCTAGACCTGTGGCTTCCACTGTAATTTTAGGAGCTTCTGGAATGATGACGTCGTCACCACCATCTTTACTACAGCTAGCAAAACCAAGTGCTAACCCACCAATGGCCATAGCCATACATTTTGTAATCAACTTTCTAGTAGACATAATTTAAAATTTAATAAATAAAAAAATAACAAAAACGTTCATAAACCTATCCTGTTACACGGTTTCCTTCTCTTCTACGGGATATCCCCCATGGCAACATCAATAAAAACGGGATGACCCAAATTGCTACATAAGAAATGGGCTCAAACTTATTATTCACGGAATACGTATGCTTAGGCCTCCCAAAAATATCGACGAGAAAATCTGTCGTATACGGATCTACCGCATCTTCGTAATACAGATCAGCCATATCCTGATAAGATGCCCTCACGAGCTCTGGATTGGTCGTGATCGCAGCGGTATCATGGGGTGTATATACACCGTAATCCGGATCCAAAACATAAGCGGAACGATCGGCATATTCCGCCCGAACAACCACGTGCCGTCCTCCTACATCCAACAACTCTGCTTTGATACCATGGTCATTTAGCACCCCTTTTACCACGGTAGAGTGACTAGAGCAAAGACCGACCCCTCGTTCTAAATTTTTCTTATAATCTGAAAACTCATACCGTTCGTATTTCTTAGGATTGACGAAGGAAGCCATATACAGCAAATAATTTTCCCACGCCGGCACCCGCATATGGAAGCGATCGATCCCTTCCTTTTTCCAATAGTGCGAAAAACCATCGTGAACCAAACTGTTCACCCTAATGGAGAAATCTTGCTCCGATTCGCCTTCCTGACGGACCAGTTGCTTTTTGATATCCGGGTACCGAATGACCACATCATTCTTCCGATTTCTGATTTCGTGCTCTAATGTGTAGAGTTCTTCGTTCCGCATGGACTTGGACAACCCAACGGTATTGAGCAATAGCAGAAATATGCCTATTCCGAATAAAACACCTCTTAGTACCTTCATAGTGACTATTTTATTGTTTATAATGATCTGTAGTAATTACTTTAAGGGAGATGCCAGATAATTTTCTATATCCTGCCAATGTTTCCACATGATTTTTCGCTTGGTCTTTAACTGCTCGGTGAAATCAGGGCCTAATAAAAAAGAATCCTCATAGCCTTGATGACGCGCCTTGATCACCAATTGTTCTCCCCCTTTTTCCATCAGCTGGATCAATCCCAACGCATTATCATATTCGTTACGCATGATTTCATTGAAGCGGATATAATCCGGATGCCCTTCCCATGTCGCTACTTTACCAATGACGACCTCGGAACCGTTCAAGACGTCTGCTGCCCGATCGCGGATCTCCTGTGCGTAGATAAAATTCGCACAGCTTTCCAAGATCTTAGCATAAATACGTAAGCCTAATGCCATGTTGTTCAGATACGTCTTCTGAGCGGCCTGACTACCCACTCCTTCAAAAGTATGGGCGACACGATCCGCCCGTTCTGCAAACCCAAATGCACCCGCGGGCGGTACAAATACACGAGCACCGTGCAGGTCCACATAATCGTGACGAGCGTCCTCTTTTGATATGCTAAATACGTACGGTAAAAAATACGATTCCTCCGCTGCGGTAATCAATGCAGGATCGAACAATAACGGCCGGTTGACCAAGCGCATGGTCACGCCCCAATACAACGAACTGATCCGTGGTATCGTGGTGGATTTGTAAGCAAACGCTTCGTTCATGGCCGTAAAGGCACGCTTTAGAGACAATGCGTCCTGAGTACCGCCCCAATTCAAGGCTACTTCATCCAGCACGCTGTCTAGCGTCGCTTGCTCGTCTTGATTGGCCTTCGCCTTCAGCGCTGCCTCCATGATGCCGATGGTCAATGCGATCGTCTCAGGAGTATCGCAGCCACGATCATACGCTGCTCTAAAGTTAAGGTATACGGTAGCGGCTTGTTGTTGCTTGATTTCCAACACTTGCTTGACTACAGCAACGGGATCAATCAATCCTTGAACAGGATAAGTCGTATTCAGCAAAGACCCCACGGTATAAATCTTACGTTTGTCCCCTCCCGAGAAAAAACAATGCGGAGGCATATGCTGTTCGATATCCCGCTTCTCTGCTTCGGAATAATTTGAATTTTTATCATCTACATAAATAGACAATGGCTTGCCAGCTGCACTGGCTCCTGATTGATAGGACTCCAACAGCATTTTCATCCGTTGACCTGCACTGTATCCGCGACATCCAGCCGGGCCATTAGCACCGGAGTAGAGCCAGTCTGACCAGTCAATTCCAGCACCTGCATCGTTTGTTTTGAACCCAAACATGGTAATTTCCGGCACGTGAGTCAACATATCTGACATCATGCGCGAGTACATATTACGCGTCTCGGCTGCACAAACGGACGGTGCAAATGCTTTCTGGGTACTTCTCCTGGGGTGATCAACACGAGGTCCCAACATCGCAGGATGAGCTTCAAAAAATTCTTCTGGCAAAAAATTCGGCTCGTACCCCAAAAATGCCCCCTCTACTTGGTGTTTACGTAGAATAGCTGCCTTTGCAAGCAATAATTCCCGATTTTTCTTTACAAAGTCTACCGGTATGAAGGGAGCCACTAGCTTATCGGGAAAAAATTTGGACGGCGTAGGGTTGCTGGAGGCATACTCATGCCACGAGCTACCTTCTTCCGGTATCTCATGAAAACTTTTATCCGCCAGTGTACTGATATTGACCCGAACCGTTCCAAACGACTTCAAGGGTGTTGCCGACTCCACGATCCGTTCAAAATTTGATAAATCATTGACCGGTGCATTCACCACGAATACCAAGCCCTTTTCCCCATCTTGGGTGTGTTGTGCATACCCTTGATTAAAAAAACCTAAACTACCTTTAGCGATCAGCACTACCGATAGAAGCCACTTCATCTTACTTTTCGACATTTTTTCAACTCTAACTCTTTATATATTCTCTTTTTCTATTTTAAACAGGTATTATATCCCGTCCCATAATCACCGATGGATAGCTAAATCTCGAAGACAGCCTTCCAATTCATCAAGGGCCGCTATTTGATAATAACAAAGTAATTTCCTCTCTACTCACCCACCACCTTATTCATTCCGATACGTTTTTTAGCCACCACGATATGGTCATATAAAACACCCACGTCACTATGTTCTCCGTGATGATATAATCTGGCATTAAACAAGCTTACTTTCAGACCAGGTGCTGTCCTCAACCATAGATTTTCAAACGGCCCGTATTCGACGCCATCAATCCAAAAATTAATAACGCCATCTGCGTCTTCCTCCGTGGCCGTCGGAGTTCCCATATCGAGCATCAGTTCAATACAATACCACTTACCTGCCTCCAATTCTGGCGTACGTTTTTCAGGTTTTTCACGATACTCCGGTTTGGTGCAATAGCTATTGCTTAAGAAACAAGGAAGATGATCTCCCCAACACTCGCCATTAGGATTGCGACAATCCATGTACATCCCTCTATAATATGTGTATAAAAAGGGTTTAGCATTCCTATGATCATATTCGAACCCCATCGACACACGGTCTGTTCCATCCGGTCTCATTCCCGATGATCCCATAAGGCTTCTCTCCCCAGCGAATAATCCACCTCCATGATTCTTTGCTGTGAAATCAAATCCTTCTTCCCATTTAGCATACCAGCGTGCATAGACTTTATCATGTTTACTCGGTAAGACCTTCACCACATCTGCCCCACCTCTTCCCGGCTTCGCCCAAAGACGCATCACATGGTTATCTGGCTTATTAAAGGGCCCCGGATCTTTTAACAACGTATTTTCAGGTTCTGGATTTCTGTCGTAATCGTCCCAGACCCTCAGATGTCCATCCTCAAAGCTATTCATGAAAATAATATCCGAGGTCGTTAGGAGCTCCAACTCCTCCGGCTCTTCAGGCGACGGAGGTGGTTCTTCCACAATGGAATCTTCTACAGTTGGTTTTGAGGTTTTATCGCAAGCAGAAAGCGAAACAGCGATCAAACAAGCAGCGATCAGTACACTGTAAACTTTGACAACTAGTGATTTTTTCATAATAGTTATATGATTAAAATGATGCCGCTCGGACCAAGAACCCTTCTTCATTCATTTCATTATCCGCATTCACCACATAGAGGTACACCGCGTCATTGGCAGGCAAACATCCGATCATGGATTTGAAGGTAATGCCCGTTGCCGTACGGCTTATCGTTGGACAGGTCACATGCTGGAAATCAATCGAAGCCGTCGCTGTCGGAGAAGTGCTCAGATAAACACGTTCCAACGAATTATGGATATATACATGGTTGATGTCGAGGATCGTACTCTGTTGAGCTCGTTGGTAAAAGGGAAAATAAAAACGTTTGAACGTTGCATTTACCACCCCAGCTCCGCGCGTCATAGAAAGCGGTTCTGCCCATTCATCTGGAGTAGCAAAAAAATTACTCCCGCTATACGTCCATTGGTTACCCCAAGATGTGCGGAGAAATCGCATTCCATCAGCATTCCCCGGTGTGGAGTGTTTCCAATAATAGGTATCTCGATGCCAAGTACCATCATTCGTCATACGGAAAGGACTATAGCGCATAGGCCAAGTGTTCGTATCATACTGAAAAGTCATGGTAGGAGCAGGTTGACCACCTTGAATAGTGATACCGAAAAATGGTGCGTCGGTATGACCAGTTCCACTGGTGAGGCGAGTATGTTTGATTTGAGGAGCATCTGTGGCCGTATAATCGATAATGTTATATCTGTAAAAAAACTCCACATAGCATTCCTCTAGATCTGGCAAAATAGCGTACATATCTCCAAAACTGGTCTGATCGGGTGCTGCACGTGCAGCTTTCGTCCCTGTCAGCGGAGATTCGTTGGCGTATAAGTAATTTTTAGAAACGGTGTGCATATCTCCTGCGAATCCAGATTCACCGCTCACCACGCTAGCTCCAAGGCTACCGTTTTCAAAATCCGTAAAAAGAAATGTTGCATTGGTTTCGGTGGTAAATCCATTTCCCGTAATGACCACGGTCTCACCTTGATCAGTAGATCCAGAAATAGAAGCAATGACAAAACCCTCTAATACGGGTTCAGGTGTGGGGGGTGGTCCCTGCTCTACCTCTGTTTCTACTATCGGCTTATCGGTCTTGGTGCAAGCAGCAAGAGACACGAATAGCACACTTAGCGCTGTGAGCAAGGTACCGACGGTAATAACTATTGACTTTTTCATAATGGTTATAATAACAAAGTGATTTCCTTTCTACTCACCCACCACCTTATTCATTCCAATGCGCTTTTTGGCAATCACGATATTGTCGTACACAACACCCGCATCACCGTGCTCTCCATGATGGAATAGCGACGCGTCAAAGTTTCTTATTTTCAAACTCGGGACCGTCCTCAACCATAAGTTTTCAAAGGGCCCATATTCCACGCCATCGATCCAAAAGCTAACCACGCCATCTGCGCCTTCTTGTGTAGGCGTAGGAGTCCCCATATCCATCAATAGTTCGATACAGTACCATTTACCTGCTTCAAGTTTTGGTGTGGGTTTCCCTGGCTTCTCGCGAAGCGCCGGATCTTTACAATAGTTGGCACTCAAAAAACAGGGAAGATGATCGCCCCAACAGGAGCCATTTGGATCGGCGCAATCCATATCCATCCCTCTATAGTAGGCGTATAAAAAAGCCTTAGCATTCCTGGCATCATACTCAAAACCAATGCGCGCCATATCTGCTCCGTCCGGTCTCCTACCTGCTACCCCCATGAGATTTCTATCTCCCGCATGCAATCCTCCACCGTGATTTTTTGCCGTGAAATCAAAACCTTCTTCCCACTTCGCATACCAGCGTGCATATACTTTATCATGCGGACTCGGTAAGACCTTCACCACATCTGCTCCCCCTCTTCCTGGCTTCACCCAAAGGCGCATCACATGGTTATTTGGCGTATTAAACGGTCCGGGATCTTGAAGCAATGTATTTTCAGGTGCTGGGTTCTTATCCCAATCGTCCCATACATTCAGGTTTCCATCCTCAAAGCTATTCATGAAAATAATATCCGATGCGGTTAGCGGCTCCGGCTCTTCAGGTTCTGGAGGCTCTTCAGGCGTTGGAGGCGTTTCCACTATCGGGTCTTCTACCGCTGGCTTTCCCGTCTTATCACAGCAAAGCCATACAAAACACAGTAAAATCAATACTGGGCTTAATAAAATATTTCTTTTAATCATCTGCGTACTATTTTTTATATAAATCAATTAAAAATTACCGTTAAATTTCACCATACCTCCATCAAGGGACGTGTATGCTCGAACACCTACAGTTCGCCAAGATATGTTATAGATACCCACCATTACTCCCCTACAACCTTCCCAAGTCCGATACGCTTTTTAGCCACCACGACATGGTCGTATAATACGCCCACATCACTATGTTCTCCATGATGAAATAATGCCGCGTTGAACAAACTCACTTTCAAATTTGGTGTAGTTCTGAGCCATAGATTTTCGAACGGACCATATTCTATCCCATCAATCCAAAAACTGATGATACCATCTGCTCCTTCCATCGTTGGCGTAGCTGTCCCCATATCCAATAACAACTCCACACAGTACCACTTACCTGCCTCTAACCTCGGTGTCGGGTTGTCCACCTTCTCCTTATGTGCTGGATTAGTACAGTATCTCGATGCTAAAAAACAGGGAAAATGATCTGCCCAACAGGTACCATTCGGGTCAACACAATCCATATACATCCCTCTGTAGTACGTATACAAAAATGCTTTACCATTGGTACTTGGGCTATATTCAAAACCAACACCTACCCTATCTGTTCCATCCGGTCTATTACCTGCTACCCCCAAAAGGTCCCTTCGTCCAGCAGACAGCCCTCCGCCATGGTTTCCCGCTCTAAAATCAAACCCTTCTTCCCACTTGACATACCAACGTGCATATAATTTATCATGTTGGCTTGGCAATACTTTGACTACATCCGCATTTCCTCGTCCCGGTGGCACTAAAAGACGCAATACATGATTATCGGGTGTATTGAAAGGTCCAGGATCTTTTAACAACGTAGTTTTTGGGGGTAAGTTTCCGTCCCAGTCGTCCCACACATTCAAGTGACCATCCTCAAAGCTATTCATGAAAATAATATCTGATGCCGTTAGAGGCGCTAATTCTTCAGGCTCTGCAGGCGCGTTCGGTTCTTCAGGCTTTGACGGTATTTCTTCCGCAATGTGATCTTCTACCGTTGGCTTTGAGGTTTTATCACAGCTAATGCATAAAAAGCATAGTAAAACCCACGTCGAGGTAAATAAATAACGTCTTTTCATTCTAATCTTTATTATAATCACAAACATGGCAAGCCCACCCTTCCCAATTATCTATCGGTTTAACCATCCAGATGTTCAGAAAGAATAAATAGTTATCGGTAAGATTACGGCGCATCAATTACGCCGCAATCTATATTCGATTTACAAGTTGTCAGAGTTCAAAACGTATTAGAGCTATGATTATATCATGTTAATGTTATGGGCATATCTGATTAAATACCCTCAGTTGGAAGCATCCCCTGCCTAGGATGATGAAACGGTAGTCCCGCCTTTTTATCCCACCAGATTCGGCTAGTCAGCAGATTACCACCCTGCATTCTGTTTGATGCTTCGATCACATTTGCTTCGTTACGCTGATACTCTTCGTCCGGATAGGTCAAGCGCCTTGGTATCTCACCATTGGTGACCCCAAGTGACTCACCTGTCCAAATTCGTGGATAACCCGTTCTTCTAAACTCTGCATAACTTTCATAATGGTTGTAATAATTACCGATCCACTTCTGATTGATGATCTGCTCTAGTTTCTCTTCCTCTGTTCCTGTCAATGTACCGGCAGGAGATGCCAGATAATCGTTGATATCACTAACGGGAACACCGTACTGGGCCATGGACAAGCGGATACCATTCGCAAAATAGGTCTGTGCATTTTCATTAGTGACCCCTGCATTCGCGGCTTCGGCACGTAGAAAACTAACTTCAGCTGCATTTAACATTACAATGTCAAACACGGGCTGCAAAAACATATCCGACATCAGCGATATATTACCTCCCGAGTAACTTCCTGACTCATCCAGTAGCTGTAGGGGTAAGCCCAAATAGTCACCGGTTAATTCTGCTGGCTTAGCAAAGATAGGCAACCTAGGATCATTCAACTTCCCGAGTAGATCCGTAGTCGTAAAAGAAACACGCATATTTCCGGGAAGTGTGACACTCTTTGTATACAAAGAGTTTTGATTTTCCTCCACTCCGTCATTCAATGTCTTCACAAACATATTATCAGAATTCGTCAAAATGAGTGGCTCGTACGTCGCCTCATTGATATGCTCTGCAGCTACCTGCGGCGACGCATAACGAATGCGCATCGCCATGCGCAATCTCAACGAATTTCCTAATTTTTTCCACTTATCGATATTTCCTTGAAAGTAGAGATCATTGTTGCCCAGTGATTGTTGATCAGGCACCGTCCCCAGCGCTGCAGTAGCCTCTTTCACCTCTTTCAATAAATCATAATAGATGTCTTCCTGCTTATCATAAAAAGGCTGTAAGATGGTCGTGTTCACACCTAGAGCCGCTTGAAAATAGGGTAAATCACCATAGAGATCCGTTAAGTGTTGGAAAATCATCGCTTTCAGAATTCGAGCAATCGCGTTTTGATCATTTTTAGCGGGATTGTCCCGTGTCATACGCACTAACTCACTTGCGTTAATGTAGTATTGACGGTAGAAGTTATTGTGCGGATTTGCCCAGTTATTATTAGAGAATAGATTTCCTCCCGCTGGATTCGTATAATATCCGCTGTAGGATGAAATACGATATTGATGACTATGGATTTCAAACGAAAATCGCTTGGCCACATAGGTAAAAATATCTTCTGTCTTCACAAAACTTTGCTGCAACAGAAGGGGGTTCGTGTTGATCTCATCAAAACCCTTTGTACAACTAGTCGCCAAAAGGATCATGGCAAGAGCTGACTTCGTTATATATTTATACATTTTCATGATCTGTGTATTAGGAATTATTAAAGTGAAAATGACAGGTTAAAACCAAACGTTCTAGTGACAGGAATACCCGTCATTTCATAGCCTTGTGCTGTAGTGAATGGACCATACGCTCCTTCCGGATTGATACCCATTTCTTTCATTTCAGAATTCTGTTTGATGTAAAACAGATTCCTAGCAACTGCGGATAACTTGAGCGAATTCAGGGTAGAAGTTTTAGGAAAATGCCGACCGATGTTATATCCAACACGCAACTCTCTAAAAGCAATATAAGAACCATCCAAAACAAAAGCCTCCGCGATTTTATTTGTATTCAAATCACCGTAATACGCCCTTCTACCAATCACAATATCATTTTGAACATACGTCCCATCGCCTTGCTCAATAACGCCCTCGGCAATCAGATTCTCCCCCTTCTCGGTCTGTACAGCCGTACCGTATTGATATTGCTGAAATTTAGACATGGAAAACACCTCGCCACCCAAACTCATATCAATTAACGCACCGATACTGAAGCCCTTATAGTAGAAGTCATTCGATAGACCACCCAAGAAATCCGGCTGAACATTTCCCAATATCGAAGGCTCTGTTTCCGCTAACCAAGTACCATTCTCAGAGACCACTACTTGTCCAGCTTCATTACGCTTGAATTTGTAGCCCACGATATTACCAAAAGGCTCTCCTGGACGTGCCTCTATGGCGGTTTCACCAGTACTAAACAAATTGAGGGAATTAATATCAGGATACAAAGACAGCACTTTTGATCTGTTTCGCGAGAAATTCAACGAGACATTCCATCCGTAATCTTTCTGTTGAATCACTTTCCCAGTGAGCATGACTTCAAAGCCGTGGTTTTTAATCGATCCGGCATTGATTAGCTTATTAGAAAAACCGGTTGATGACGGGATACTGACATTCATGATCTGATTTCGTGCAACCGCATTGTAGTAGGTAAAATCTATCCCCAAACGATTATTAAAAAACTGAAGATCCGTACCCGCTTCAATAGAGGTCGTCAATTCATTTTTCAGATCTACAGCTGGAATATTGTTGCCAATAAAAGCCTGTCTGATAGAGCCATACCCCACACCTGCTTGCGTGTAACCGATCATGGTACGATAAGGAGCAGTATCTTTACCCGCCTGTGCGACAGAAAAACGCACTTTACCAAAATTTAAGATATCTCTAGGAAGATTAAACGCCTCTGTAAATACAAAACTCGTACTGACAGAAGGGTAGAAAAACGATCGGTGACCTGCCGCTAAAGTCGATGACCAGTCATTCCTACCGGTGATATCCATAAAAAGATAGTCGTCGTAAGCCAATTGTCCTGTAAAGAACACCGAGTTCATTCGGCGTTTATTGGGAGCATTAGTAGCTACGACGATGCCCGCATTAACAATATTATACCAGTGATCAACATTCAGTCGATTACCTTTCAATGTTGTCGTCGTTAGTTCGCGGTCACGGCGGCTAGCTCCTAGAGATGCAGAGCCCGACAACTTGCCGAACAAGTTCCCGTCAGCAGTCAACATCGCATCAAAGTTTTGTTCATTCATGCGCAAGCGGTCATTATTTACCTGTCCTCTCCTCAAGTTCCCTTCTCCTCCGGTAGGTGTATTGACGCCTATCCTGGAATCTCTATTTTCTACATAGAAATCAGTACCTCCTCTGGCTTGTAAACTCAACCAGTCGGTAAATTTGTACCGCAATGTTAGGTATCCGTTCACACGGTCACGTGAATCGGTCGCGATAAACTCATTGGCCACCCAATAAGGGTTAAACGGACGACCATCCGCCCAGTTTTCAGCCATACCTAGATCATTTTTATACATCTGTAGCATCTCATCGCTCAAGAAAGCCGGATACCGCTGTAGTGACATTCCCACCGTATTTATGTTTGAACCGAACCCAGGGCGATTATAGCCACCCGACTTCGTGTACGTCACACGAGACTCCACAGTCAACTTGGACGTCGCTTTGTATTCTCCCGCAGTAGAAATGGTCTGCCGATCGAATTCGGAATTCGGAAAGATCCCCTTATTCCGCAAGTCACTTACCGAGGCACGAAAACGGAGTTTCTCTGTTCCGCCCGATATCGCTAACGAATTGGTGTACGTAGAACCAGTTTTGTAGAACTTCGCCACTTCATCTCTTCCTTGCGGATTCATCGGGAAGACACCCAACATAGGCCATAACTGCACAGAAATTAACTGTCCTTCCATCTTAGGACCCCACATCGAGTCAAACGAAGTACCCATCTCATAATATTCGGTACCGTCATCTTGTGTTTTAAGTGTCCAACCCGCTACGTCCAATGACTCTGTCCAACCCGGTCCATACACATTCTGACGTCTAGGTGTGACCAACGCATCTTCGTACGTCGCATTTGAATTAAACTCTATTTTTGGTTTAGCACCCGCGCTTCCCTTTTTCGTGGTAATCAATATAACACCATTGGCACCACGCGCACCATAAAGCGATGCACCATTAGGTCCCTTGAGCACGGTCATGCTCTCAATATCATCAGGACTGATACCGCCGATCCCATCGCCATAATCCCGCCCCTGCCCTACCGGGTTGTCGAGTGCCGGAGCGCCCACATTATCATTATCCATAGGAACCCCATCAATAACATACAGAGGTTGATTGTTTCCCTGAAAGGACGAAGCCCCCCTTATATTGACATAAGAAGATCCACCAGGGCCTGTCGCTGGTGTACTTACAAAAACCCCTGCGACCTTCCCTTTCAACGAATTGGCTACGTTGATCTCTCTAGCTTCGGTCAACTCACTTCCTTGAATAGTTTGGGTCGAATAACCTAATGCTTTTTTGTCGCGTTCCACACCGAATGCGGTAACAACAACTTCTTGCAATGCCGAATTTTCATCGTACAACTGGACATTAATGACCGATCGTCCATTGACCGGTTCAGAAACAGAGCGCATTCCTACATACGTAAAAACAAGTGACCCCACACCCTCGGGAACACTTATCCGGTATGCACCCTGATCATCTGTAACAGTCGAACTAGTGGAACCCCTCAACTGCACAGAAACACCTTTTATCGGCTTTCCATCTAAAACAGCCGACACAGTACCGGAAACAAGCTGTTGTGCCTGCACACAGACTCCGGAATACAGAACCATCACGCAGAGCGCAATAAATAATTTTTTGGTAAATTCTCTCTTCATCATTTTTTAGTAAATTGGGTTAAAAAGGAAAAAAAAACAACAATCAACATATCCCTTTCAATATAATTGCTTTATCAGGACGCAAAATACAAAAAGAAAGGTAAAGAACAAAATAAAATTAAAAAATTTTTATAAAACCTAATTAAAAATGAAAAATAAGATATTAACAATCAAAAAGAATAGCTTTCAAAAATAAAAGGAATCAATGAACGATCAAAACCTTCTCCATACACCAAGAATCGATACGAAAGAACAAGACCGGAATTAGGAATCAAAAAAGGTTTCCTCCCGGGAAAAACAGGATTTTGCATACTTTTAAAGCTTCTCAAGATCCATTCCCCCTTATGATCCGGTCCTTTAGGATCCACCATTACCGCAACACCCCCCTCGTCACTTCCATTAATAAGCTTTCGAAAATCCATCCAGTCGCCAGTGACTACAGGCGTTTCCTTAGGCTCAACGTAGCCCTTCTCGGAAAAAAAGCGAAGCTGGTCAGCGTCTTTTAAACGAAGAGAAAGTCCACCATACCCTTTTTCATTATCCGCCCCCCCGACACCAACCCCCTCCATCGTAGGCTTAATTTGCAGTCGTAAATCGACCATCCGATAACCTTTTTCCTGAGGATAAACCGTAATCTCCGTGTATTCCTTTACGATTCTTGTCTTCCCTCTTTTTCCTTTAAGCAACACAAGCCAATCAACTTGCGAAGACAAGGATAGCGTATCCTTTATTTTTCGCACCTTAACCTTTCGTACGTCCCACGAAATATCCTCACATATCCAGCCATTTGCCACCTGTACCCCCTCCAACAATATTTGGTGCCATGCCCAATAAACGCCATGTTGATAAGGGTGATCTGAAGGTGAAGACTCCGTCAAAGCTTTTCCATCATACCCAAATAAAGGATGGATGTATCCCGCTCTTTTATACGCACCAGTATCAGGAGCTGTCCGATAAAAAAGTACCGGACGATCCTGCTCGGTAATCAAAAATCCTTCAGGCTGCTTTACAACAGAAAGCCCTTGTCCATACGCGACCAAGGTCGATCCGCACAAAAGCAGCGGCAGAAACCAGCTTTTAAGAATATCGACCATTATAACCCCCAAGTTTGCCCGGTACGCGATACTATGGACTGGTTCGCCTTATGCACAGCGATAGCTGAATTTTTACCTGTTACTACGTCCGAAAATGGCTTTTTCCCATCCCAAATACAGGCCAAAAAATCCAACAGTGCAAACACGGTTGGATCCGCATTCACATCATGAAGATCTTCAAAATTCACCGGAACAGGTTCACCTTGTCCCCAAGACTGCACAGTAGCCCCTGTCACACCATCAACCACACCAAGCTCTCTTTCTTTTTCTTCAGGATACAAATACGCTTTATTTTGCTGTATCTCCACCGTTGCATTGGATCCCAGCACCCGCAAAGAATACCCTTTATAAGCATTACTTAAAATAGAACTCACGCTAGCTTTTATACCGCCCGGAAATTCAAATAACGCCCTGACATTATCCCAAGTTTCTCTACCATCCTTCCAATAATCAATCCCCCCAACCCCGCTCACGAACACCGGATTAGCACCCCCGAACCATTGAAGCACATCTATCTGATGTGAACAAAGCTCGGCCATTAGACCTCCAGAATACTCCTTGTACATCCTCCAGTTTACCTGCCGCTCCAACGAAGGGTCAGCCACTGGGTTTCGCCAATCTGAATTGCGATGGTACTGACACTCATACTGAAGAACATCTCCTAGCCATCCCGCATCAATCAGCTCTTTCACTCGACGATACAAACCATAATACCGGTATTGGTAACCAACTTGAAACACAAGCTCTGGATGCTCCAGCACTTTTTTTTCTAACGCAATGGCCTGCGGAATATCATACGTCATCGTCTTTTCGACATAAACATGCTTTCCTGCCTCAATGGCATCCACGGCCATGCGATAATGCTCGTGCAAAGGGGTAGCAATAATAACAGCTTCCACACGCTTATCCTCTAATAGCTGTCTGTAATCTGAATAAGCGGCAGCCTTACTGCCAGCATGCGCCAACCCTTTTTCCAAATTTTTCGGGAGCACATCGTTGCATGCCACGACCTCCAAACCTTCCAAACGGCGTATGATATTCGCCATCCCGGCCCCTCGATTGCCCGTACCGATGATACCAACACCTAGCTTTTTCTCCCCACGAGGATAAGCTGGCAGTATTTGAGGAATCCCCATCATTGAGGCTCCAGCCAAAGTCACTGCCCCGTTTAACAAAAATGTTCTTCTATTCATATTCGCATCAGATTTTATATCTATATAATTATTTCATCAGGTTGTATCGCTCGATCAATCGTTTTGTACGTCATACCAAGACCACTTGACATAGCTTCTTTCACGTAATCAATCCAGACTAAAAACAACCTTCGTATCCTTATCCAATTCCACAAGCCTTTCTTTCTTTCCAACACGAACTCTAAAAGGCGAAAAAACCTCTTTAATCTCATTATTAACCGCACAAGCTAACAACTCGGTCAGCACTTTTCCATCCTTCGCCACCCCACTGAAGACGCGCTGTCCCTTACGATCAAACATCTCTACCAAACGGGTTTTAATCTTCTTACGTTTAGATGAAACCAACTCCAACTCCAAGGTCCAAAGAACACGGTAACTTGTCTCGGCACTACCTTCTCGCGCAATACGGAACGGCATACCGTCCACTTGCGTGGATCGAAACGAAATGGAAGTAGCCGGGCGGCTCCCGTACTGATACCCTAATCGCACTGACGCGAAGTCGGGTACCGAGTCAGTAATTCTCGAAATCCGGTTTCGCGACAAGTCGATGTTGGACGCCCCGTCATAGACGGTGGCCACCCAGATTGGGGTGGCATTAGCCCTAATTCGATTATCGTACAACAGCCCTTCGTTCGCGTTGCCAATGTAAAATGCATAGGCTTGGGTATTCGAGGTAGAATCCTCCAGCACCACGGAGATGTCATTGTCAAAAACCTCATTACCCCCGGCGCTCGCGCTGTAGAAGATGGCGGTGGCCAGAGGCACGTAATTCGGATATTCCGGGAAGGCCTTGCCGATGATCTCAAACGTATTGCCATAGATTTTATTTCCGATCGCTCCCTTGGGGTCGCCCGTCTTTGCGCCGTAGTCTGAAATCCGTATCCCGTTCGTACTGTAATCTAGGTTGTATTCACACGATGGTGGGGCAGCCGTGATGCGGAAGAAGTTGTTGTACACTTCTACGCCCTTGCGCCGATAAATACCAATGCCCGATCCGATTTCGGGCTCAAACCGATTGTTAAAAACCCTTGTGCTGTCGCCCGACGGCGACAGGCTGTAATGATTGGTTACGGTTTGTCTGTTTACAAACAAATTGTCGTGGATCACCGACTTGATCCCCTTTACCGTCAGACACCCCTGCCCACCATAAAAGGTGCTATACGACACCTCAGACGGACGTTCGCCTCGCAAGTTGACCGCCATAAATTGATTTCCGTGGCGGTTGATCACAAATGGACTCTGGATATCAAACTTACAATGCCGGATGGAGCCGTACAACCCTTCAACAGCGACTGTGCTTATCCCTGCCGATTCAAACTCTACCTGCTCCAACACAAGCCTAACATCGTCCGCTGTAGACTGCACACCGGCAGACAGGACGCCTACCGCCGCATTCTTTATACGTCCGTTTCGAATCGTCACTGTGCCTTCTCCGGTCACTTGCTTCATTCCCGACGTCGAGGCGTCGGCGGAGAAGACCTTTGCGTGGTCAAAAAAAGCGCCAAATCTACCTTCGAATAAATGACCATAGTGCCCATACCTTTCTACTCGACCTACAATCCCCACGCCCACGTCAAACGCTGGCCGAATATCGATCTCATCCACCAAACAATCGGTTTCCGCCCTTACGCGTACCCGATATTTGCCAGCAGGCAATCCCTGCAGATGCGCCATAACAAAACCACCACCCAACCGGGGTGATTGGTTTATAGTTGGGCAGCTCAATGCAGCAGAGTCTGCATATTCCGTTAAACAACGAATCGATTTACCCTGTTCATCTTCCACGAATACGCTAACCCGCATTTCGTTGTTCATATCGCCCTTCATATCTTCATAATAGTAACCCGTCACACCACACATGGCGTAGTAAGACCGGTCAGCCACCGGAAGCTCCATGTACGAAGACACTATTTCGTCACCCGCTTTCAGGCTCATTAGTTTTTCGCCAACAAAGACATGCACATCCTTAGTATTTACTACCTTCGCGCCTGGGGCGCTAGATAGCCCCCAACCGGTTATCCCCTGTTCGAAACCACCGTTAAGCAGGTTGTTGTAACCTCCATCGGCATAGTACACGGTAAATCCATTGAGGTCCAGTGTCACGTCCTTACCCAGAAAAAGGCCGCTGTGGTCACTGTGGATATCTTTTGTCAATCGGTAAGTGACTCCGGGCTCGACATAAAACCCTGGACCAGATACCAGTACCACACGCTCATTACCAACACCTTCCTGAGCAGCAACCCCACACCAACCTCCAAAAAATAAGACTAAAAGCCCTACATTAATTGCACAAACACTGATTCTCATTGTTTAACTTCGATTTTTAATTTCACATTTTCCGTTAAGTGAATCAATTGCTCACCTCCCGGATAGACTAGTTTATACGGCTCATTTGATACCACCACACCACCAGACACTTCAGTTTGCGTGAGTTCAACTTTTAGCCCCCCCCCTACCGAAGAGGCACCTCGATAAACCTCCGATCCCTGACGATCTAAAACAGACACCGGAACACCGGAGACACCCGTTCCGGTAGTCCCGACAAATTTCGCATCTAGGGTCCAACGGATCAGATAGTCCTTTTCAGCTTCACCGACTTGTTCCACCGTAAAAGGCATTCCTATCAACGTATTGGATCGAAACGCAATGTTCAGGGCTGGATTACGAGCCCCCTTATATCCCAACCGTATTGCCGGAAAATCGAGATCAGCATCCTTATGCTTAACCAAGGTATTCATCGTCAGATCAATATCCGCCGCACTCCCATAAGGACAAGCCACCCAAATTGGCGTTACATTCGAAACAACGGTATTCCTCTCAAACATCCCCCCATCCGCGTTCCCTATATAAAAGGCATGTGCGATTGTTTTGGCTTCCGGATCCTCATGCCATACCGACACTTGATTACCATAGACCTCATTATCTCCGGCACTGGCACTAAAAAAGATCGCATTCGCCATACCCACATAGTCCGGATACTCGTCAAACCTATGTGCCGCTATTTCAAATGTATTATTGTATATTTTATTGAACCTAGCTCCCTTCTCCGATCCCCTTACCGCGCCATAATCGGCCAGTCTCACCCCATTTGTACTGTAATCCAAATGATACTCACAAGACGGTGGGGCCACGGACACCTTGAAATAATTATCAAAAATCTCCACACCTTGTCGACGGAAAACATTAATACCAGAACCGATTTCAGGCTCAAAACGATTCTCATAAATCCGTAAACTATCGCCCGATGCCGCAATACTATAATGATTGGTTACCGTCTGCCTATTGGCAAAAATATTACGATAAACGGACGACCCCTTACCTTTCAGCACGAGGCATCCCTGTCCTCCGAAAAATGACGAATAAGACACTTCTGATGGCTTTTCGCCTCTCAAATCCACCGCATGAAACTGGGAACCGTGCCTATTGATGATATAAGGATTATTGGTACGAAACACACATTTAGAAATCGTGGCCTGTGGCACATCTACCGCAATAGAGTTAATTCCCTCGGATTCTATTTCTAGATTTTCCAATACCAATTTAATATCTTCAGCAGTAGACTGGACACCCCAGGACATTACTCCGGGAGTACCATTTTTAATCTTACCATTTTTGATCACAATCGTACCTCCTCCCTTGACCTGAGGCGTCCCTTTCCTCGGACGAGTACGCCTTACATCGTCAGCATAATCGAAAAAAGCAGTATATTTCCCTTCAAAAAGATGATCATTATGTCCATTCGGAACAGCTTCCCCTACAATACCAATCCCCACATCAAAGGCCGGCCGAATATCCACCTCGTCAATCAAACAATCCGTATCCGCCTTTATTCGCACCCTATACTTACCAGCCGGCAAACCATTCAGATGGGCAACAACGAATCCCCCACCTAGTCTAGGCGTTTTACGTTCAACAGGAACACTCGTCACTACCGTATCCATATAGGAAGTCTGACAATACACCAACTCCCCTGCTTCATCTTCCACATAAACACTAATGATCATATTATCTTCCAACGTCTTACGATCTTTATCATACCGTCCTGTTATCCCACACATGGCATAATAAGAGCGATTTGGATAAGCGAGATTGACATACGAAGACACCACTTCGTCATCGGGCAACATACTCAACAAGCTATCGCCGACAAATGCATGCACCTCTTTTGTGCTCACTACCTTCGCCCCCGGAGCCTTAGTCATATCCCAACCAATCACTCCTTGCTCGAACCCCCCATTTCGGATCTGTTCATAATCTCCCTTAGCGTATGTGATCGTATAGCCATTGAGATCTAACGTCACATTATTACCCAAAAAAACAGCACTATGTGTACTTGTAATATCATTCATTAACCGGTAAATGGCACCTCGCTCCGCAAAAATACCGGCTTCGGTAACTGGAATAACTCGCTTCAGAGAATCCGTGTCTGCCACTGCATTTCCTACTGAACCAAGTCCAAACAAGAGTCCTACGAGAGGCCAAAAAATCATTACTTTACGGCACATTACTGCCCTGAGAGAGTTTATCATATAGTAGATCATTTCGGTTATAAGAAAAATAAAAAATAAGGTTTCAAAACTATTAATCACAATTATACGGCAAAAAAATAAAAAATAGAAATGAAAAGAAAGAAATAACTTGAAATATAAGATTATTATTTCTTCTTTTGTATGATCGAAGATCGGATGTCTCTACCCTAAAATCACCCAGACAGACGATCTTCAGAATAGATAACTAATGAGAACGTATGGACATAATTAACAAAAATTCGATAGATCGTCGGCGCGCCATAATAATGGAGGAACTAAACAACAATGGCCAAGTCGACGTCAATTCACTCACTGAGCAATTAGGTGTAAGTCCGGTCACCATACGCAACGACCTCACACACCTTGAACGCAACCACCTCTTAATAAAGGCACGAGGTGGCGCCTTCAAAACAGAGCAGGCTGGCACTGACTTCACATTGCTTGAAAAGGAAAAACACCACCTGAGTGAAAAAAAACGTATAGGAAGAGCTGCTGCAGCGCTTATTGAATACATGGACACGATCATTCTAGATTCTGGAACCACTACGATGGAGATCGTGAAAAACATGAAGCACCTGTCCGATGTGAACGTGATCACCAATGCGCTAAACATTGCAGATGAACTGTCCAGCTACAAAAACATCAATGTAATCATTCCCGGAGGACTCCTGCGCAGAAACTCCCATTCCTTGGTGGGTGCGGCCGCTGAAGAAACATTTAAAAGCTACTTTTGTGACAAACTTTTCCTTGCAGTAGATGGACTTAGCATTGAACATGGACTCTCTACTCCTAGTGCGGAAGAAGCTCACTTGAACCGAGTCATGATCAGTATTTCCAAAGAAGTAATTGTCGTAACAGATTCCAGCAAGTTCAACAAAAGAAGCCTAGCTTACATCACTGAAATATCAACTGTTGATAAAATCATAACAGATAGCGGCATATCTCCTGAACTCGTCCGAAAGCTAGAAGATTTGAACATAGAAATTATCATTATTTAACCAACCACTTTCACAAACATGAAACAACACTGGAAATTATACGCACTTACGACCATTATTTTTTGGGGCATTTGGGGCGCTTTCATAGAAATCCCAGAAAAAGCAGGCTTTCCCGCCACATTGGGATATAGCGTATGGGCACTTACCATGATCCCTTGTGCGATTGTAGCCATTGCGTTATCCGGATGGAAACTTGACTTTCGAAAAAAATCAATCATTCAGGGCTGTATCATCGGATTGACAGGAGCAGGAGGACAACTATTACTTTTTGAAGCATTGAAAGACGGTCCAGCCTACCTCATCTTCCCAATCATCTCATTGAATCCGGTCATTACCGTTGTCATGTCGACAACGCTGCTAAAAGAGACAACCACCAGAAAACGGTGGACAGGAATCATATTAGCATTTGTAGCTATCCTGTTTTTATCCTATCAAGAATCCGAGACCAACACAGAAAGAGGGTACGTCTGGTTAGCGTTAGCACTGGCGGTATCCCTAATGTGGGGCATCCAGGCGTTTGTCATGAAATCAGCCAACAACCGTATGAGTAGTGAAAACATCTTCTTCTACATGACCCTAACGGGCTTAATGCTCATTCCTATAGCCGTCGGCATGACCGACTTCAAACAACCGATCAACTGGGGACTCTCTGGACCGTATCTAGCCGCTGGAATACAGATACTGAATGCTATTGGCGCATTGACACTCGTATATGCGCTCCGCTACGGAAAAGCAATTATAGTCGTACCTGCTGTGGCGCTAGCTCCTGTAATAACGATAGTAATTTCATTAATTTGGTATGCAACGCTTCCGCATTGGATTATCTTATGCGGATTAGTACTCGCGGTGATTGTCATCTACATATTAGCAGAAGAATAACCCGAGAATACTGATACATATGGTGACCAGCCATTCATTATGATTTATTTACCCCCATAGACTTCACGTTATTTCGTTCGAAATGACGTAGAAGTTTAGCTTTTTAAACAACCTCTTTTATTGACAGACGCTTTACAGCGAGAAAAATTAGACTATATTCTTCAGGAAGCCTACTTCCCATCCCTCCTATCTTTTCCTTGCCACTACTTCCCACTTATCTTTTACAACCCCATCAATAACCACTTTCAAATGATCGTACAAAGCTACCGTTGGGCAAATATGCATCGGCAATGCATAAAGCACGTCACCAACCTTCCATGAGTGACCTGCGGACGCTTCCAGCACCATGTGTTCTTCACTATGTCCCACCGGCCGTAGTTCTGGAGCATCCAAGAAAAACACCCTGTTATCCAACGGATTTTCAGAGGCAATTGCTTTGTAGCCCAAGTCAACACAAAGCCTGTTCGTAGCAGGCATGGAAACGACACGTGTCAGTATTACCACTGCCGGCAGAAACCCCTGTTCTGGAAGCATATTATCGTACCCCTTGTCCCACAGGATAAAAGTTCCGGGGCTACACTCCACCTCTGGGCACTGCGCATAAATCGGAAAAGACGGAGAGCCTCCAATAACGATACGTGGCCTAGCAAAACCCTCATTTTCCAACAAATCGCACATCTCCTCAATCGGCGCAAAATTCTCATCACAGATCACCGTACGTTTGGCTAAATCTACTTCCCGCACATGTCCATCGTAAGCATGGAAACCCTGAACAGATACCCCACCCATTTCCGCACACTTCTTATAAAGCGCCATAGTAGATTCTCCCGGTAACATCCCCGTGCGTCCCATACCGATATTCAAATCAATAAAAACCGGCACCGTAAAACCAGCCAACATAGAGACTTCTGACAATGCTTGTGCTGCCGTCAGACTGTCTACAATAGTAGAAAAGCGGGTATTTGGAAACGATTGCACTAAATCCAGAAAGCGGTCAATCTTTGGCCCCACCAATGGATAAGCTAACAACACATCTGGCACACCGCATATACCCAGCATGTTAGCTTCGGCAATCGTGGCGCACTTAAACTTTCGTATACCCGCTTCCATTTGCAACAAGGTCAGCTCCGCTGTTTTATGCGTCTTAACATGTGGACGCAAACGATCAACATCAATAATCATGGTTTTTAACAGCTCGATATTGTACTTCGCCCTGTCGGGGAAAACCAGCAATACTGGAGAATCTACCTCTCCTACGTTTTTAACCTTATACCACGTTTCCATATCTAACTTAAAAAACATCATTTCAAAAAAAGCTAAAGGCCATGTGCAACAAAGTTCATACTACCCTTATCTTGTATAAAGGCTCTTGCAACACCACACCTACAAACTTTGTTAAAACTAAGTTATAAAACAAGACTACGAGCCTGTATTCACCACATTCAGCTTAGCCGACACGAGGTCCTTAATTGAACTAACCGCATACGGAAATGTTTTCCTGAGATCAATTTCCTCATTTTCAACCAACACCTCTTGCAATTTTCTCATAAATGCATCCTTGATCTCCGTTGCCAGATTAATCTTGCAGATCCCCAATTTAATGGATTCCATCAAGGTAGCAGCCGGAATACCAGATCCTCCATGCAGTACAAGAGGAATTTGCGTCATGCGCTTAATCTCTCGCAAGAGATCCAGGTCCAGTTTTGGCTCTGCCTTATAAAAACCATGTGCCGAACCAATGGCTACAGCCAGCGCATGAACCCCCGTTTCGTTTACAAATTGCTGCGCCTCCTGCGGATCGGTAAACCCTAGCTTTTCCTTCGACTGCCCCAGCTTCGCTACATACCCCAATTCAGCCTCCACATTCGCACCGTACTTTTCAGCCAACTCCACCACCCGTCTTGTTACGGTCGCATTCTCCTGAAAAGTTCGCTCGCTATAATCAATCATGACAGAATCAAACCCTACATCCAGACAACTTACAACCAGTTCGTACGAACCAGCGTGATCGAGATGTATCCACGCTTCGACACCATACTCCTGCATAGCCGATCGAGCCATGCTTACCGCCGTATGAAGCCCCATATACTCTATGGACCCTTGTGTCAACTGCAGGATCACCGAACTGTCACGCTCCGCAGCTGCAGACAAGACCCCCGATAGTGTTTCAAAATTATAAAAATTAGTCGCCAACAAACAGCCATTTGAAGTGCTGAGCTGACTTAGCTTATCTTTCAACGTCATCATAAGAAAAATTAAATTTAGTTCTAGCAATTTCCATCACATCCTCTCGACTCGTAAAAGCTCCGGTACCACCCGCCGAAGTTGTCGATATAGCCCCGATCAAGTTTCCGTACATCTGGGATCTTTCAACCGAATGTCCTTGTAAAAAGTAATGGATAAACCCTGCATTAAAGCTATCACCTGCACCTATTGCATCCACCACATTCTCGTTCATAAAAGAGGGGACATCCGTAAAAACCCCGTTTTCCATGGCCAAGCATCCCTTTTGCCCAAGCTTGACCACTACGACATTCGCAAAACGACTAAGCTTATTCATCGCCCTCTCAACGGCCCCACAACCCGTTAAGGCGAGTAACTCCACCTCGTTAGGCAAAAACAAATCAACCAAAGGAAGCACCTCTCTAATCGGCAAATCCCATCGCTCGTTAGGGTCCCATTGCACATCCAGGGATGTGGTCATCCCTAACGACTTCGCTTTGTGCAATAGGCTTACCAAATCCCGTTTTAGTCTTGGCTGCAAGAAAATAGACGAAACATGAAGATGTCTCGCTTCCGCCAGCAAATCCCAATTGATATCGTTCATACCAAACGTATCCATGACCCCGGGATAAGTCACCATTGCCCGCTCATTCCCAAAACTAATCGCCACGGTAGCGCCCGTCTGTCGATCCCGATCACGGACTACAGCCTGCGTGTCCACCCCACTTCTGCGCAAGCGACTCATCACCAGATCGCCAAATAGATCCTCACCGACCTTCCCAACGAATGCCACATCAGAACCCAAGACACTTAAATTGTTTGCAAAAATCGCAGAAGAACTCCCTAATGTTAAACTCATAGCATTCGCCAAGATTTCCTTACCCTTCACAGGCAAGTGACTCAGACCATCCAAAATCAGATCAACATTCAATTCACCTACAACAACAATTTTTCCCATATTCATAATTCATTTACTGTAAAGAGAGTTCAATTATCAAAATCGACAAGATACCTCAAATTTCAAAGGGATATATATTAACACCTTTAACCACTCGTGATATTACCCCATCAACGGAAGGCGAATCTGGAAGTAAGCCTAGTTCAATAGCTTTATAGAAACCCATCACTTGTGCTGGCAATACGCTAACAATCGCTAGAAAGTCATCTTCTAAAACCACCTCACCATCTGACGACAAAGAAACATATAAATCCAAATCCAAATCGGATGATGAATCCTCTCCAATTCCGACCAAATACAACCCTGATCCCGAGGCGTTCACCGACTTGACCAGATCAACCTCATAATTACGAGCATGCCTATCATTCGAAAATATAAACACTACGAGCGTTTTATTATCGATCACAACCTTAGGACCATGCCTTACCCCAAGATAAGAATCAAATTTACAAATTACTTGTCCGCCAGTCAGTTCCTGTAACTTCAATTGAGACTCACAGGCGGCGCCACGAAGCGGGCCCGAACCCAAAAAAACCGCTCGGTCAAATCCCATAGCCGACACCGTCTTAAGACCCTCAACTTCATTCAACAGAAAAATATCAGCACACTTTATAAGCCTATCTACCTGTCTTTTACAGTCCTCTAAACGATCAATGCGAGAAACTAATATCCCCGTCAACAACATCGATGTAAAACTACTCGTCATAGCCAATGCTTTATCATTCGTTTCTTCAGGAAGAAAAACCACATAAGATTTCTTTTCCTGCGCAACTCGAACCAGTTCACCTCCCTCATTGCAGGTAACTACCAAATGATACACCCGACGACACAACGATTCAGCCAATTCGACCACCGCTACGCTCTCCGGACTATTTCCAGATCGGGCAAAGGAAACCAACAAAAGCGTATCCTCTGCACCAAAATACTGCTGGGGATGAGTTACCAGATCAGTTGTTGCAAAAGCCCAGGTATTTTTACCCACAATTTGCTGAAAAGATTGACTGAGAATATCACCAATATAAGCCGAAGTACCTGCTCCCGTAAGGATAATCTTAAGATCATCAAAAGCATAAGCGTCCTTTAAAAACTCAGAAATTAGTACCTTCTCCTCTAAAATCTTTTGATAGGTAAGCCGCCAAACATCAGGCTGCTGACAAATCTCACGTGCAGTATTCACAGCCCCCAAATCCGACTGCAGTTCATAACTAAGTCCTAATTTATTTTCAATACTATCAATCATAATCTAAACACTATACATAATAACGAATCACAAATATATAAACTTTTATTTCCTTTTATTATTATAATATAATATTTTTTTCCTTTCTAAAAGATCACACAAAGCAATAAAAACGCGCACCACAACTAAACGAAACAAATAGATATTGTCTAATTTGAATTTTATCCCTATCTTCGAGAGAATTAACACGCTCATTGCAAACAACATGACAACTACAAATAAATCAACCACAGTTCAAAGACGAGTACATATCCTAGAACAACTAAACAAAGATGGCCAAGTAAATGTGTCTGCCCTCAGTAAAGAGCTGAATGTAACTGAAGTCACTATCCGTAATGATCTTACGCGTTTGGAACAAAAGAAAATGCTCATCAGAGCGAGAGGGGGTGCGATTAAAATTGAACGCGTTGGGACCGACTTCCACCTTTCCGACAAGAACAAACACAGATACGAACAAAAGAGTTGCATCGGAAAAGCGGCCGCCGCACTCATCGAAGACGGCGACACCGTAATATTTGATTCAGGAACAACAACCTCCGAACTCACTAAACAACTTGACAACAAGACGATAACCGTCATTACAAATGCACTAAACGTCATCACGCAGTTGGCAGAATCGGAAAATGTAACGGTCATCGTACCTGGAGGTTTTCTAAGAAAAAAATCCCTTTCATTGGTCGGGGGAGCAGCGGAGGACAGCCTGAAAAACTATTTTTGTGACAAATTATTCTTAGCTGTAGATGGCATCAGCGCAGATTTTGGCTTATCCACCCCAAATGTTGAAGAAGCACACCTAAACAGGGTCATGATTTCGATTTCACAGAAAGTAATTGTGGTAACCGACTCCAGCAAGTTTAATAAGAGAAGCCTTGCCTTTATCGCCAACATCAACGAGATCGACACCATCATCACCGATTCGGGCATACCTGACGAAGAACGTATCAAACTTGAAAATGCAGGAATTGAAGTTATCATTACCGACCCTAGTTAACCCAAACAATTCTTTCTTACGTTTTTATTCTATTCAAAAACCTTTTAAAATAAAAAAACATCAAAAACAACTTAAAAAAGCACATGAAACATGTTTCGTAAATTTGTTTTATTTCATTACCTTTGTTTTTATTAAAACCTAACAAGTAAAAACGCGAGTAAATTTGAATTATTCACTATGCGAATTTCATCAACTAAAAAAACGAATCATGAACAGTAACCGTATTTTGCAAATTGCTTATTTGCTCTTCTTTTCTCTAACAACGGGAACTTTATTTACCACCATCATCCCGTCGTGCTCGCAACCACCTTCCTCACAAATAACACAAACCTACAACATCCCAGAAGAGTACTTGATAGAAGCCGACAATATTCCTTCATTTTGGATCAATACCATACCCGAGATCGAGGATTACATTAAAAATCATGTCAAAAAGGGCCAGATAAATCATGCCGGCACCTCGGCAGGAGGTCGAATAATTCAGTCTATTACGTACGGAAAAAAGCGAAAGGAGGGTGGCACGACTACTTTTTCAGGTTCCCTCGGCGTCAGTGATATACGACACTACCGCGGAGCAGACAGCGAAAATCTGGTATACATGGCTATATCAGCAGTTCACGGATACGAAGTAGAAGGCATTGTGGGCATGATCAATTTATTGTCGGTACTGGAAACCGGCAAAGACCTAAAGGGTACTGCTTGGCCAGAACTGACCCGGATGGCCGACAGCGTAGATCGGATTGTGCTCATCCCCTTAGTGAATCCAGATGGCAGAGCTAGGGTCCCTTTAAAGATGGAACCCAATCGAGGAGGAGCGCCTGACGCGTTTAACATACACGAGTACCTCAATACGGGCGGAAACCGAGACGGTACCATCATCGGATGGCCAGCAGTAAAGGAATTTATCCCTATGGATTTCAGTAAAGTCGGATTTCCAGGAGGGTACCCGAATGATGCAGGCGTAAACATCATGCACGACGATTTCTTTGGAACAGTCCAGCCCGAGACACGCATGCTTTTCGATATAGCAGCATCCGAGAAACCGGATCTCATCATAAATATGCATACCGGAGTACCCCGAAACAACTATTTTATGACAATCCACCGACCGTTTTGCGAACCACAGCTACAACCTGCTTTCGACAGACTATACCAGACAATCAACACGCGCTTAACGACCCAAAACCTACGAGGTTCAACTGATATAGCCCTAGAAACAGACCCGGCTGGCGCCGATATGAAAGGCTACAACTTGAGCACAGCACTTAATCTACATTGCGGAGCTCTTAGCGTCGTGATCGAATCGGCTTGCCATGGTTTTTCGGGAACCAATCTTAGTGGAGCACCAAGTTTACACAGCCCTCAAATGCTCGTAGACGCACAGCTAATCGCCCACCAAGAGTCTTTGCGGTTTTTATTACAATCTGGAGGCAGAGCCCAATGGCTAAAATAACCTGGTCTGATCAAAAAAAAAAAGATCACAACAAGTTTGACGAATCAAATGTATTGTAGTAAAGGGTCGGCAACATACCTGTGGACTTAACATATCTAACTTCTCCCATGTATAAAACTAATAATCTGTTTAAAAACCAGCTAATCGCTTTGCTGCATTTTTATTGCTGACATGTTCAGCTTGCCCTAAAACCAACATATAAAAAAGGAGCTAACCAATATCGGGAAGCTCCTTTTTTATATGTTTAGTCGATGCGTAAAGGTCTTTACACAACCTTTTTACAGATTCATTTAAAGCATGGGAACTTCCATTACCAGAATAGAAGATTTGGTAGTGGCTTTAAAATCCACCTGCTGAACTTCCCAAATACCGAGCCCATCCCTTCTTCCCAGATCTTCATCGCTAGCAGAGAGCTCTCCCTCTAATACAAATACATATACTCCATTTTCCGGGTTCTTTAACGTATAACTAATTTCGAACCCTTCTGTTAAATCAGCTAAATGAAACCAGGCATCTTGATGGATCCATACACCATCATCCTCCTTATTGGGGGACAATATTTGTTGAAATCTATTATAACGTCCTTCAATCGGGATTGTTTGCTGGTCATATCGCGGTTTCACATTCCGCTCATTGGGGAATAACCATATCTGCAAAAACTTAACTGCTTCATCAGCATCCGCATTGTATTCGCTGTGTTGAATACCCGTTCCTGCGCTCATCACCTGAATTTCACCCGTACGGATTACCCCCTTATTTCCAATACTGTCCTGATGTTGGAGTACACCGCCCAATGGTATCGAGATAATTTCCATATTATCGTGCGGATGTGCTCCGAATCCGTTTCCACCAGACACGCTATCATCATTTAAAACTCGTAAAGCTCCAAAATGTACACGATCTTGATCGTAATAACCACCGAAACTAAAACTATGGAAACTCTTCAACCACCCGTGATCTGCATATCCCCTCGTGCCTGCTCTATGAATTACTGTCTTCATACTATTCCTTTCAATTGTTTATACACAAAAGTAGGGGAATTTAGCCCGTTAGTTCTTAACCTATATTAAGAAAATCGACCTAATTCCTTTCACCTCGCAGCTTACTCAGAAATTCGGGTGTAATACCAATAAAAGAGGCTATTTGCTTCTGAGGCAATGTATTAATTAATGTCGGGTATAGATCACAGAATTTTTGGTAACGCACCTTTGCAGGAAGGCTCAGGTAGTCCAATGTCCTGTGATTACTACTGGCTAATGCGTTTTCAGTTAATATTCGAAAATAACGTTCCAATTTTGGAATCCGATCGAAAATACGCAATTGACAATCCCGACTTAAAATCAATACTTTGGAATCCAATAAGGCATCGATGTTCAATTCGCTTGATGTTTGTTTCACAAAACTGTACATATCTGAAATCCACCAATTCTCAGGAGCAAATTGTAGAACATGCTCAAATCCATTTTGGTCAATAATATAAGATCGCAGGCAGCCTTCTAACACAAAAGCAGAATACTGTGCTATTTCTCCTGCCCGATGTACGAAATGCTTCCGTGGAACATCTTTCTCGCGAACCAGTTCTTTTACGATTTCAATCTCATCCCCAGTCAAAAGGCATATCCCATTAATATGAGAAATTAATTTATCCACCATATCTGTTATTTGACCTCTTTATATCCTATTCCCATATTTTGGAACATGAAAGTCCATTTATCTACTTGTTCCGCAATAACCATAGCAGTGGACTTACCTGCACCATGCCCAGCCTTGGTGTCAATACGAATCAGAACGGGATTTGATCCTGTGTGATATTCTTGAAGACGTGCCGCAAATTTAAACGAATGAGCGGGCACAACACGGTCGTCGTGGTCAGCTGTTGTTACCATGGTAGCTGGATAGGCTGTATTCGGCTTCAACGCATGGTAGGGCGAATACTTATACAGATATTCAAACATCTCCTTACTATCATCCGCTGTCCCATAGTCAAATGCCCATCCTGCTCCGGCAGTAAATTTATGATAACGAAGCATATCTAACACGCCTACAGCAGGAAATACCACTTTAAACAACTCCGGTCTTTGCGTCATACATGCCCCCACTAATAATCCACCATTTGATCCACCCGCAATAGCCAACCGCTGCGAAGAGGTATATTTCTGGTCGATCAGGTATTCGGCTGCAGCGATAAAATCGTCAAATACATTTTGCTTATTCATCTGCACACCGGCAAGATGCCAGCGCTCGCCATACTCTCCTCCTCCCCGAAGGTTTGCCACGGCATGTATGCCACCTTGTTCCAACAGAATGATATTACCGGTAGAAAAGGACGGTGTCAAGCTTATGTTAAATCCGCCATAGCCATACAACACAGTAGGATTGGTGCCGTCTAATTTAATATCTTTTTTATAGGTAATAATCATCGGTATTTTCGTTCCATCCTTAGAGGTGTAAAATACTTGCTTGGACTCATAGCGGGAAGGGTCGAAATTGATTGCTGATTTTTTATAAACTTCCGATTTTCCGGATGCCATATCATATTTATAGATCGTAACCGGGTTAACGTAATTCGTAAAAGAATAATATAAATCTTCATCTTTTACTTTCGCACTGAATCCACCTGCAGAACCTATGCCGGGTAGCTCGATTTCCCGTTCTAGCGTTCCGTTTCGGTCGTATTGTTTTACCTGCGAGGTTGCGTCTTTCAGGTAATTCGCAAATATCTTACCTCCACCGGTTGTAGGCGATAGCGACTGTTCCGTTTCAGCGATTAATGTTTGCCAATTTTTAGGTTGTGGATCGGCAACATCGGCAGTTACGACACGTCCATTGGGTGCATCCAGTTCCGTATAAATAAACAATTTAGTACCATCGTTATCGATGATATCATGGTTTTTATCCATATCACCCACCACCGTTACAAAAACGGCATTAGGGGAGGCAAGATCTTTAATATATAATTCATTGCCGGAAGTGGTATTCGCTGCCGACACAATCAGATAACGTTCATCTTCCGTCAGGGTAGCGCTGATGTAGCGACGCGGCATATCCGTTCCTCCAAATACCAGTTCGTCATCTGTCTGCCGTGTATTTAATTTATGGAAATATAGCTTATGCTGATCTGTCATGGCCGACAACACCGACCCCTCTTTGGGTTTGTCATAACTGCTATAATAAATCCCATCATTGCCTTTCCAAGCTAACCCCGAGAATTTCACATCTATCAGCGTTTCTCCGACAACAGATTTATCTTCGGTTTTCAGAACGACAACCTTTGTCCAATCAGACCCACCTTCCGAAATCTGATAGGCTACCAACGAACCATCTTTAGAGAAGGATATATCGGCCAATGAGCTTGTACCATCTTCCGAAAATTTGTTAGGATCCAGAAAAACCTCTTCTTTTCCCTCATCACCTTTTTTACGCCACAGTACATATTGGTTCTGAAGCCCATCGTTTTTGTAAAAATAGATATAGTCGCCCTCCTTAATCGGAGCCCCTACCTTCTCGTAATTCCACAAGCTCTCCAAACGGCTATAAATAGCATCACGGAATGGAATCTGCTCTAAATAATCCTGCGTTACTTCGTTTTGGGCAGTTACCCATTGTTTGGTTTCATCAGATAAGTCGTTTTCTAACCAACGATACGGATCGTCCACAATGGTTCCGAAGTAGTCATCCTTCACATTCACGTTGTCTGTCTTTGGGTATGGTTTTAGTTTAATCGCCTTGTTCGCTTCGATGCTTTTTTGCGCTTGCTGTCCGCATCCGGCGATCGTCAATACTGACAACAGCATAATACTACATGATTTATTCATATTCTAACACTTGATACGACAAGATAGGAGTTTTTTTTAAGAAAGTTCTTGATGGCCTTTGAGAATAGACACTTTCAGAAAAAAAAGGATATCCATTATGTGGATATCCTTTTTTAAAGCGGTCTGGACGGGACTCGAACCCGCGACCCCATGCGTGACAGGCATGTATTCTAACCAGCTGAACTACCAGACCTAAGATTTAATTGTTAAAAGAGATTAGCGGTCTGGACGGGACTCGAACCCGCGACCCCATGCGTGACAGGCATGTATTCTAACCAGCTGAACTACCAGACCTAAAATCTTTTAATCTTTTTTAAGAACGTTAGAAAGTTAAATCTTTCTCTTTTTGAAGCGGTCTGGACGGGACTCGAACCCGCGACCCCATGCGTGACAGGCATGTATTCTAACCAGCTGAACTACCAAACCTCAACCCTTCTTGTTAGAAGGTGTGCAAATATAGCGCTATTTTCGAATAAACCTAAATTTTTTTAAAAAAATCTTAGTCTACGGTACCGTCTTTCATCTTTTCTGCATTCTCGGCAAACTGTAATGCATCGATAATATCCTGAATATCACCATCCAAAATAGCCGGCAAATTGTATGTTGTCAATCCAATTCTATGTTCGGTAAATCTTCCTTGAGGGAAATTATAGGTACGGATTTTCGCAGAACGATCACCCGTCGAAACCAATGTCTTTCTCCGAGCTGCAATATCGCCGTTCTTTTTATTCAGCTCGATTTCATAAAGTTTGGTACGAAGCATTTCCATGGCCAGTTCTCGATTCGCTAATTGAGACCGCTCTACCTGACAAACGACAACAATTCCAGATGGTTTGTGTGTCAATTGTACTTTAGTTTCTACTTTGTTGACGTTCTGTCCGCCGGCTCCACCGGAACGGGAAGTCTGCAACTCAACATCGGCTGGATTGATTTCCACGTCTACTTCCTCAGCTTCAGGCAAAACAGCAACAGATGCAGCAGAGGTATGCACACGTCCTTGTGTTTCGGTATCCGGAACACGTTGTACACGGTGTACTCCTGATTCATATTTTAGCTGGCCGTAAACATCTTCACCGATTACCTTCAAAATTACCTCTTTGTAACCACCAGAGGTCCCTTCTGTTACATCCATTACTTCATTTCGCCATCCTTTTGTCTCGAAGAACCGAGTATACATACGGTATAGGTCACCGGCAAACAAAGCAGCTTCATCGCCTCCTGTACCGCCACGGATTTCAATTATCGCATTTTTAGCGTCTTCTGGATCTTTAGGAATGAGCATCAATCGTATCTCATCTTCCTTTTCTTCTTTTTGAACGAAAAGGAGATCCTGTTCTTCTTTTGCCATCTCCCGAAGTTCCTGATCTTTTTCGTTAGAGAGGATATCTTTATTCGTGTCGATGTTGCTAACTATATTTTTATAGATATGATATTGATCTACAATTTTGCCAAGGTCTTTATATTCCTTATTCAATCTAGCAAAACGTTTCATATCGTTGATGGTTTCGGGGTTGCTTAGCTCAGCCTCCACTTCTTCCCATCGTTCTTTAATGGCTTGTAATTTTTCTAACATAATACTTTAACTAGGGGGCATATAAGCCCATTAGGGAGTACAAAAGTACTTAAAATTTATGTTATAGAAAGAAGTAATTTCTAATGACTTGAAACAACTTTAAGTCCCACGATCGAGGCTATTAACGTGAAAATAAAAAATATTCTCCAAAAGTCCGCAGGCTCTTTAAAGAAGATTATCCCCATCAGTACCGTTCCTACGGCACCAATCCCCGTCCATATGGCATAGGCTGTTCCGAGTGGTAATGTTTGCGTTGCTTTGATCAATAAGGCCATGCTGACAAATAGGGAGATAATAAACCCTCCGTACCAAAGGTACATTATGGAACCTGAACTTTCTTTCGCTTTACCAAGACATGTCGTAAAACCAACTTCAAATAACCCAGCAACAATCAATATAATCCAATTCATAATAAAAATAATTTTAAACAAAGGTCAGAAGATTTGAGGAAATAACTTTTTACAAATGTTAAAAAATCATCGTATATGCGCACGAATTCGACTTAGTGTAACTTGCGTAACACCCAGATACGATGCTATGAATCCCAGTTTCACACGATTGGTGATATTAGCTTCTTTCCGAAGTAAATCTTGATATCGCTCAGAAGCTGTTTTAAAGAGCTTCTGCATCAGTCGCTCTTCAATTTTAAGGATTTCAAATTCAGCCAGTTTTCTGCCCCAATTTGCAATCGCCGTAGAATTCTCGTAAAGACTTTGAAGGCTGGCGATTTCTATTCGGATCATTATAGATGTTTCGAGCGTTTCGATATTTTCATACCCTCGTTTACCATGAATGTAACTGTTTAACGAAATCATCGCTTCACCAGGAAATGAGAAAGCAAGGATGACCGCTATATCAGCTTTGTGATAATATATACGACAGATGCCCTCTTGTAGAAAGTAGATGTATTTCGATAGCTTGTCTGTGTCAATAAAGACAGTATTTTTGGAAACTTGAATCGTTTCGGAGATGGAAAGAAGTTTTTGCAGATCTTCTTTTTTTAATGGATGGATACGCTGAACGATATCTACGAATTCCATTTTTCTAATTGCAATTTTTCACCGTCCCATACGGCATAGGTTGAATAGTTAATCCACTCGCCTAAATTAATTACTTGAGTAGAATCGCTTAATTTAATGTCGTACGGAAAATGGCGATGTCCAAAGATCAGATAATCGTAATGCTTTTTTGTGAGCAGTTCCTTTCCATACTGAATAAGCCATTCGTTTTCCTCTCCAAGAAATTTTTCCTCTGCGTTGCTAGCAGCTCTGCTGTGCTTAGACCAGCGCTGTGCTATTCCGATTCCCAAATTAGGGTGAAGTCGCGCAAAAAGCCATTGACAGGCTGTACTTCGAAAGATTTTTTTTAGGAATTTATATTTGCGGTCGCCAGGCCCCAGTCCGTCACCGTGATGAATATAGAAACTATTTCCGTTGAGGCTTAATTCCAATTCATCCGAAATAATGGTCGCTCCTAATTCCTGCTCTAAATAACCAAACATCCACATGTCATGATTGCCTTTAAAGAGCGTAATTTTAACACCTAGGTCAGCTAATTCAGCCAGCTTACCTAAGAAACGAATATAGCCTTTTGGAACGACCGTGGCGTATTCAAACCAAAAATCAAAAATATCACCCACTAAATATAATTCCGCTGCATTAGATTTAATGAAATCCAGCCACGAGATAATGTTTCGCTCTCTTAATACGGACGATTCTTTGGGAAAAGACCCCAAATGGAAATCTGATGCAAAATATATGTGGTTGCGTATAGTCATCTTTGCGAAGCTAGACAATTGCTGCGAATTTTCAAACTGTAGAACGAGCCAGGAAATAACAAAGAAGAGCCTCAAGTTATATTCTTGAGGCTCTTCTTTGTCGATTATTACACCACTTATTCGGCCATAACGGCAAATTCGGCTCCCGATGCAAAGTCCTGTCCGCTTTGCGAGCTTAACGCCGTAAATCGAATAAAACGTCCTTTAATGGGTTTCCTCAGCGTAACCGATTTGGGTTTGAAATTATTTTCAAATTTACCTTCGATAATTGAATCACTCCAATTTTTCCCATCGGTACTCACCTGTAATTTATATTCTTTGATGTTGCCGTTGGGACCGTCTTGTCTCGGTGTATACGTAAATCCTTTGATTGTTTTCACATCACCTGCATCAAAATCCACCCAATGCGGGTATTGTGCCACTGTTACCGAGTACATCGTATGCCATATCGTAGACAGATCGCCGTCCACCAGATGCGAAGCATTCCCCTCTCCCCTTTCTTCACTCGACGAGAAAACAACTGTCATCGCAATACTTTCGATCTTCTCAAAATCAAATGAAATGGCTAACTTTTCGTTCTCTTTGAGCCAAGCAGAAACTTTCCCTCCACTACGTAGATTGAAAGGAGAAGTGTATAAGCGTGGCTTGTCGTTACCTATAGCATAATAGATCGCCGCATTATTTTTCTCTGTAGATATACTGATATCTCCATTACGACTGCGCGACATCGTCAAGGGTCTATCGCCTGCAGGAGAGACACCTGCTTTAACTGTACAATCATTTCCCTTAACAGGTCGGATGATAAAGCCAAAAGTGTGTGCGTCCGCTTTTACACGATCTTTTTCCAAAGGTGGGCCTTGACCGCAGCTATTCCCTCCCAGTCCGGTTACGGCAGCATTTAGGCTTAAATGAGTACCTGTACTTGTAGGCAGTTGATACGTATGAGGAGCTAATGTCATTTCCAATTCACTCCATGGCAATGCTGAAGTCGCCATCTGCTTGTTGGCAATAAAAATGGCACCATTACCGGAATCGTCTGTCAACGAACTCCAACGTACTTCCTCCCTATTCCCTGTACTTTGTGGATTAGGCCAAGCTACATATTGCTCCTTCACCGTACTCTTGTACAATTCGATGGATTGTGCTGTTTTACGATCCACGTAGTTGTTTACCGGTCCACGTCCGTAATACTGAAAATTGCCATATTTCTCCGGAACTTGCAATGTATAACCAATATGAGGCAATACCAAAGCGGCATTATTAGAAGTAATACTGGATTGCAGCTCAATAGATCCATCGCGATAAACCGTCCAGATCTGAGTTGCAGTAAATTTAAAATCTCCGCCACTAAACGGTCTGTCCATGTGTTCAGTAATGGTATAGGTTCCGGAACTCCCTCCACGTATAGTCGCACCATGTGGTGCCTGAGACTCCACGCTAAACGATAAAACCACTGAACCATCCGGTTTGGTATATGTGTTAGTCGAAAGGGTTTTATGCTTCAGGTTGTGAAGACCTTTTTTGAACCACTGCTGATAAGCCCAGTTATCGTTGTCTAACGGCGCTCTTAACGCATCCAATTTAGGACCTTCCCCGTCACGGATAATTTGTTCGTTGCCATACGTCAAACTGTAAATCGTACCGGTCCGGGTATCAAATCTTACTGTAAATCCGTCACTCTTAATTGTTTTGAAATCACCTTCCGAGCTGATTTGGATTGTTCCTCCTTTTGCTATTGCAGAAATCAAAGGCCTATTCTCCGCTTCTTTCACGAGCAACTGTTCTTCCATTTGCACAAAGCCTATTTCAGCCCAAAACTCATCCTTAGATAATAAGAATTGAATTTTCACAAAGTATTCAGACTGTGGATCCAATGCCGAAAAATCAAACGGTATGGTATACTGCTTGCGTTGACGGGCTCCTGTGATCTTATTATCCTCTTCAAAAGTAGTGCTTTTTTCTATCTCGATTCCGTCCTTATATAACGACCATTGCATCGTATAATCGCTTAATGGAACGAAATAATTCTTGTTGAATACCTCTATCTTCCCCTGTTTTATATCCACAGCACGCACACCAACATTTTGATACACCTTCTTCACCTCGTAGTACTGCGGCTTCGGGGTCATATCTGCGAATATGAGTCCGTTCATCACAAACGTACCGTCATTCGGTTTGTCGCCAAAATCTCCCCCATATGCCAGGTACTTTTCGCCCGTCGCCTTATCATAATAATACATCGACTGATCGATCCAATCCCAGATTGCACCACCCATAAAGTAATTTGTCGATTCAATAGCTTCCCAATAGTCAACTAGATTTCCGGCTGCATTACCCATCGAATGCGCGTATTCCGAAATATGAAAGGGATATTTGATCTTATAGGTTCCTTTCACCGCTCCACGTACCCAATCGATTGAGGGGTACTGATTCGACCCCATATCGACAATACTATTATTACGTTCATACTGCACGGGGCGCGATGTATCAATCTGTTTGATTGCCTCATAGGCTGCTACAAAATTCTTTCCCGGACCAGCTTCATTACCTAAAGACCATATAACTACCGACGGATTATTGATTGTTGCATGCACCATCTCGACATTTCGCGCGACATGTGCATTCCGCCACTCTACCGGGTGCGAGAGAGATGCATCTCCGTAGTAATATTGATGACTTTCTATATTTGCCTCATCTTCCAAGTAGATACCGTACTTGTTACACAAGTAGTACCAATATGGATCATCGGGATAATGCGAATTTCGTACGTGGTTAATGTTAGCCCGCTTCATCAACTTGATTTCGTTCTCCATTTGTTCACGAGAGATGACCTTGCCCGTTTCAGGATTTGTTTCATGACGATTTACGCCTTTCAGCTTCACGGCTTTACCATTGATATAAAAATAACGGCCCGCTAGTCCAAATTCATCGTCTTCTGCCTTCGTATCTTTAATCTCTACTTTCCGGAACCCAACAACAACCGAAACGGTCTCGACAGTACGGTTTTTATTATCTTTCAGTTCGCCGACCAATGTATAGCGGTACGGGCGCTCTGCTGACCACTTGTTAGGATCGCTAACCGGAAATGTTATTGCTGTAGAAGCAAAACCTCCTGCTTTTATCTCTTTCGCAGTAGCCACTACAGCAGTTGATCCTACTGCGGTATTACTATCACCATACAATTCATTTGCATAAAGACTGTAGACCATTTTATAGTCTTTTGCATCCTTCTTATCGAGGTTTCGGATATCCGCTTTGACCTGCAATGATCCATTTTCATAATTCGCATCCAGATCAGGAATAGCGATCAGATCCCGAACGTGAATTTTAGGTTTTGAGGTAAGGGAAACTGTACGGAATATGCCCGGAAGTCGGAACATGTCCTGTGCTTCCAGAAAGGAGGCGTCAGAATTCCGATACACCTCTACTGCAATCGTATTCTCTCCGCTTTTATTCAGATAGGATGTGATATCAAAAGAAGCTGCATTTCGGGAGTTTTTAGAAAATCCCACATATTTTCCGTTTATCCATAGATAGAAAAAAGAATCTACACCATCAAAGTTGACAAATATTTCCCGTCCATCCCAGGAAGAAGGAACGGAAAAAGTACGTCGGTATGATCCTACCTCATTACGGTAGATATAAGCTGTCCAATGCTCGGGAGGTGTTCGCATTACACCGCCACGCCAATCGTCCACTTTTACACTATGCTGAAATATTACTGGCTGATTGACATAAATAGGCACACCGTATTTCAATGACGCATCTTTTTGGATACCGAGAATATTCCAATTCATTGGCACTGGCACTTCATCCCAAGAAGAGACATCCAATTTTGGATCAAAGAAATTTCTCGGGCGTTGCTCAGGAGTTTTTACCCAATTAAATTTCCATGTTCCGTCGAGCGACATCCAATATTTACTATTTTCAGGCAATACTTTGCGCGCATGTGCTACATCATCAAATGAAAAAAAATAAGCTCGAGGTTGTTCTTTATTCAAGGATAAATCGTCAGGAGATTCCCATTCCTTGCCAGAAGGAGCTACCTCTCTCCCGTACCGAAAACCTGCTAGTGATGAAGCTGCCTGTTGTGCATGTGCTGAAAACGATATCGGCAATAATGTTGCGATTAGAAGCGTTATTCGGGCAGGTATGGATCGTATCATATTCAATAATTAAAATGCGTGGTAGATTGCAAAAATAATAGCAATAAGCATAACTACAACACCCTTGCTTCAATCATTCGATTGCGTAAAATACTTATATTAAAAAAGATACAAAGGGCAACAGCAATCAGTTATTGAAAATTTTCGAATTTATATCTTATATATCCAAAATAACTCCTACGTTTGATTCAGGAATTTTCTTAAATTAAAATTTAACAAATCAGGGTTACTATTTGAATTTTAAGGTATTAATAAGTGAGTAAGATAAGACAGATATTACCAAAAGAGATATCGGACCTTGAGATCATCGAGGGAGTCGCAAAAGGTGAAAGTAAAGCTATAAATACGATTTATGCGCATTTCTTTCCTTCTGTTGCTCGTATGATAATCAATAATAACGGGTCGAACGAGGAAGCGAAAGACATCTTTCAAGAGGCGGTAATGGTATTGTATGACCGTGTTACTCAACAAGATTTTGAGTTAAAAAGTAAACTAAAGACATTTTTATATGCCGTTAGTAGGAGGTTATGGTTAAAGCAGCTTAATCGAAAAGGAGCTTCTACCAATACCTCAGACATTTCTGATTATGAAGACATTCTTCATGTTGAAGAAGATATCGAAAGGCATGTAGACATTGAGACTAAGTTTACACAAATGGAAAGCTCGTTAGAGCAGCTGGGTGAGCCCTGTAAAACCATTTTGAACGACTTTTATATTGCGAACCTGTCAATGCAGGCCATCTGTGAAAAGTTTGGCTATACCAATACGGATAATGCCAAGACACAGAAATATAAATGTCTACAAAGACTTAAAAAGTTGTTTTTTAATAATACAGATTAAATATAATAGCGATCATGAGTAGTATGCGAAGAAATGAGTTTATTGATTGGGCAGATCAATATTTGAGAGGAGAGTTATCCGCGGGCGATCGTTTTGCTTTTGAAAAATTTTGCCAAGATCACCCCGAATTCCAGCAAATTCTTGAAGAACACCGAGGGTTCATCTCTTCTTGGAAAGAAACTGAACAAAGGCGTATGTTCAAAATGTCTTTACAGCAAGAATTATTACATCACCAAGCTCCTGCGAAAGCCAATACTGGGATCATCAAGATTTGGAAGAAACTACAGATGAATGCAGGTGTGGCCGCAGCAGTAGCATTGATCTCTGTCTTCTCCACATTATGGCTCACAGGTTATTTTACCAGTATCAAAAAGGCTTCCACAGACTACAGCGCCTTGCGTCGTGAAATGAATACGGTAAAGAAGAATGTAAATGAGCAAAACAGGAAGATCCAAAATATCAATAGCGGAAAAGAGAAGAGTCCGACGCCGATACACTTCGGTGCTACAGGGTTTATGCTGACCAGAGATGGCTACGTTGTAACAAACTATCATGTGGTAAATGGCGCTGATTCTGTGCATCTTCAGAACACAAAAGGCCAGGCATTTAAAGCCCAGATCGTTTATTCAGACATAGAGAAAGACTTGGCCATTTTGCATATCAGCGATAGTACATTCAAACCCTTAAAAACCGTTCCATATACATTCAAAAGACAAATCTCTGATATTGGGGAAGATATTTATACGATCGGTTTCCCTCGGGATGAGGCAGTATACGGTCAGGGATATTTAAGTTCGAATACGGGGTATGCAGGAGATACGATCGCTTACCAAATTTCGATCCCTATCAATCCGGGTAATAGTGGTGGACCGGTTCTAGACAACAGAGGAAATATTATCGGTATCATTTCTGGTAAACAAAAAGGTATTGATGGCGCCGGGTTTGCGATTAAAACCAAAGAACTTATCGAAACATTAAATCGGATACCTGCGGATTCATTAAGAGGAAATGTAGTTTTGAGTACTAAAAATACATTGTCGAATTTACCGCGGACCGAGCAGATTAAAAAAATTCAGGATTATATCTATATCGTTAAAGTATACTAGTAGCTTTCAATAGTACTATATTTAAAAGCACCTTGGATTTCTTGTCCAAGGTGCTTTTTTTGTAGATCTTATTCAACAATCAGGTTAATTCCCGCCATGCTGGCTTTATACTTTATTTTTTCGATCAAACCGTAATAGCTCCAGTTGCGCAACAGGAATTCATCGTCTTTGGCCGCTTCTTCTTTATTCGTTTGGTTCACGAGTAAAAGTGTACCCGCCTGCGATTTCACGCAGATATCGATCAACCGACGGCTATACAAGTGCAAACGGCTATCTACATAGTTCTTTTCCTTTTCACTAAAATGCTCGAGACTTTTGAGTTTTTTCGTTCTTCCCTTCCCGCCTCTATTAAAGGCGGACGCTTTCTGAATGCGATGTCTTGCCGCCTGTATAGCCATCCGTCTATACAAGAATTCCTCTTTATTGCCGATCTGAAAATTATCCTTGTCGATATTGACTGTAATCGGATGCTCTACAGAAAGAGAAGCCTCTGCTATGACATGATCCTTTAGGACATGTTGTTTTTTGGGAAGCTCCAATGCGATAAGCAGGAATATCTTCCCTTTTACAATCTTAATAGAGCTACCGCATATCTTTATCTGTCCCACCAAAGCCCGTTGCAGCAACACGCGTTTATCCGAGCGATCCTTGCCCAAATACGTACGGAAGGGAATCTTAAATAAGTTGAATTTGAAATCCCTACCTTTTTCATCATTACTGAATTTAATCTGAATGCCTGAGAACGGAATAGGCATGTCCTTTTTATAATTACGAAGCGACTTCTCCCCTTTCCAATATGCGAGTCGATCGGCGTTGAAGTTCTTAATCAACGTCATATTCATATTCGAGATGATGTCCGCAGGCAGTTTGCCTTTAAAGGAAGCGGACAGCACCCTATAAGTCGTGTTCATCCGCGAGGTGTTTAGAATGCCTTCCGGATCTTTATTGTTGTCTGCTAATTTCACCTTCACATCATCCCGTAAGTAGATCAGGTCTTTTATATTTTCCTGAAGATATTGATGCGTCAGGACCATATTCGAGCCACGGTAGACAATATCCTGCCATTCGAATAGTTTCTTAAAATATTCCGCACGTTTTTCCTTTTCGTCGCAGTCGATGTAAATCTGTACTTTGCGGGTTAAAATAATTGTATCATTTGCCATAGTTCCTCCTTTTTATGCTGTTTGTTTGGATTGCTTTATTTTTGCGTGCGCTTCAACGAATAGCTTCTTCACCATCGCGGAACTTAGCTGCAAGGCTTCTGAAATCTGTTCAAAGGAGAGCTGCAACTCGTAGCGCATATGGAAGATCTCTGCCTGCTGATCATTGAACTCACCCTGCAGTACAATTTTAGCAGGTTTATTTAACAGATCCATTTTCTCCGAGCTGTTGAATATGCTGCGCAACGTATCAATTGTTTTCTCTACCTGCATACTGACCTCATAATCGGATATGCCGCCGAGATAGTAAGCAATGCGTTCATAATTAAAACTATATTTCAAGCACAGTTTGATAAAGAGTTGTTGTTCGTCTTTCAGACTGGGCAGGATACTATTTAATCGATTCATCTGTTCCTGCTTTTCGGTTTCCAATCTTTCGAGGTAGACCAGATCTTCCTCCTCCTCTTCTTCCAGTTCATAGCCCAATAAAAACTCCTGATAATCCTCAATACCGTCCAAGCGTAATAGACTACGATTAAACCGATTTCTTGATTTGCTATAATAAGCCTTTATCGCAGCGTTAACCTGTGTTTTAAGAAAAGTAAAAACCGCATCCATGGAGTCTACATTCTCTCGAAATAACCAGAGCCGTAGAAAAGCTTCCTGTACAATACTTTCTGCGTCACATTCGTCCTTGGTGTACTTTTCAGCACGGAAATGAAAATAACCGTAAAACTTTTTGTAGAAGAAGTCCAGGCCCTTTTCCCTACCGTCGTTCAGCAATAAAATATGCCGTTCAATATCTTTTTTTTGTTGTAATAGTTTACTCATAATTGTTGTTTAGTTTGTTATCGATTAGATAGCTTACTGCAGCCCCGGGGGATATATCTGGCGGTTTTTGTGGCCGGGCCCGCGTAAGCTGTATATGAATAGAATGTGTTGGTATTGAAGATATAGCTGCAAGACTCTGTTGTGTATACTTTAACGTGTGTGATAAGCAGATTTGCGGATTCGCCTATGCGCGGATTTGCGATAAACGTACCTTTTAAATTGTAGTGAGTAATACCTCCGAATTCGATTCAGCGGTCATTCAGGTGTTGTGTATACCCTTCAAATAGGTAGTAAGCAAATTCGCAAATTTGCCTATTCACGAATCAGCTATAAAGTACCTTTCAAATTGTGGTGAGTAACACTTTAGAATGCGCATTACGAGGTGTCATCCAGTTGTGCATACCTTTCAAATTGCAAGAGTTAACACCGGAGGAAGATAGAACTATAGCAGGGCTCCGTTGTGCATACCTTTAAAATTGGGGTGAGTAACAACTTAAAAACTATGAATGAGGAATATTAGTTGTGCGTACCTTATAAATCAAGTAAGCGAATTTGCAATTTTGCCTATTCGCGAATAAGCACACCCGCAAGAAAATAAAAAAGTATTTAGCGAGTGGCATATCGCCCTCACCCTACGGCGTCACAAGAAGCCTCTAATTAAGATTGCATATTTTTATAACACGTATTGTTTTCGTATTTTTACACGTGAAAGGAAAATGTTATGAATACAAAACTTACATTGAATTTAGAAAAGAATATCATCGAAAGTGCGAAAGATTATGCTAAGCATAATAAGACCAGCCTTTCAAAACTGATTGAGAATTACCTAAAATCGTTGACCGAAAAAGAAGAAAACACGACGGTAAGTCCGCTTGTTGAAAGTCTTACAGGAATCATCCCTCAAGAGCCGGAGAAAAAATACAAAAAGGAATACGCCGAATATTTAAACAAAATTAGAAAATAACTTAGCCATCATTATTACCCGCAATAAAAAAGATTTCAAAAACAATATTCTTCCGGTAATGACCGCCAAAGAATACCTAAGTAGATAATATTACCTTTCAAAAGTAGGAGGGGCACACCTTTCAAATTAGGATGAGTAACACCCTTGCTAACACACTACTTACTCTCGTGTCCGTTGTGTATACCTTTCAAATTGTGTTCTTCGGCACCAAGCATCTTCATTGTCATCGTTGAGCGTATCGAAACATCTCACAATATACAGACACCATAGCGTTCAGATACTTATTCATCAGTGCTTGTCTCTAAGGTACTCATGAGCTCGCTATGCTCGGTTCGGCAGGCCTCAGTATGACAAGAAAAACAGTATATGCAGGTTACTAAACTTAACTAGCTCCTTTCAAATTGTAGTGAGTAGCAACTTCTCTCTGTTTCTCGTCTGGTAAATGGGAGTTGTATACCTTTCAAATTGTAGTGAGTAACATCATTGGAAGGTAGCCTTTTCTCTTCATCAGGGTTGTGCGTACCTTTCAAGTTGCAGGGAGGAACACCTTAAAAGAAGTTTACGGGAAAACCGTGGGATTGTGCACACCTTTCAAATTGCAGGAAGTAAGAACATTTCCAAATCTTCAAATCTGATACACATACCTTTCAAAACCTCCCCCCTTAACACCTAAAAAAAGTATTTAGCGAGTGGCCTATCGCCCTCACCCTACGGCGTCACAAGAAGCCTCTTAATAATAAAACATAATTATTTTCAGTACAATAGCAACCCCTTTTTAACAACATATATCCCAAAATGTCAAAAAGTATTTTGTAAATTTGAATAACAAAATAGATGTTGTTATGGATATTCAAACGAGGAAAATCGAATTTGTACAAAAATTTTTAAAGCTTCAAAATGAAGAATTACTGACTCGCTTGGAAAAGCTATTGCGTTCCGATCAATCAAAAAATGACAAAAATATTGAAGCGATGACAGCGACTGAATTTAATCAAAGGATTGATAAATCGTTAGAAGATTCAAAAAATGAGCGACTCACAAATTCAGATGATTTAATTGCGGAAATAAAAAAATGGGGTTAAAGGTATACTGGACCGATTCTGCCAAAAACGAGTTGAAAAACATTTTTAACTATCACAAGGAAAAAGTTAGTCTAAAAATCGCTCGACAGATAACTACTCAAATTGCCGAAAGTGCTAAGAACTTAAGTAATTTCCCAGAAATTGGAGTCCACGAAGAACTTCTACAAGAAAGACCGCAGAACTTCAGATATATCGTTAGTACAAATTACAAAATCATTTATTGGATAAACGACAAAAAAACAGCGTTGAAATTGTCGATGTATTTGATGCCCGACAAAATCCAATTAAAATTAAGCGAACTAAATAAAAAAACTTTCAAATTGGGATGAGTAGCACCTATCACATTCTAAATAGGTAAACGTCATGAGGTTGCACATACCTTTCAAATTGTAGTGAGTAGCACCGTCGTAGCGATAATACTCCTATCAAATCCTGTTGTGTATGCCTTTCAAAGTGCAGTAAGCAAATTCGAAAATTTGCCTCTTCGCAGATCTGCAATAGACTACCTTTCAAATTGTAGTGAGTAACATCAAAGATTAGCTCGGGAGATGATCTAAAGTCGTTGTATATACTTTTCAAATTATGTTCTTCGACGCCAAGTATCTTCGTTGTCATGCTGAATGCAATGAAGCATCTCAAAGTATGCTGGCAGCATAGCGTTCAGATCTTTCACTACGTTCAAGATGACAAGAAAAACAGTTTGTAAAATTATTAAACCTGACTAGCGCCTTTCAAATTTGCAGGGTGTAACACCAAATTACTCGGGGGCTGAAATAAGTTGTGTATACCTTTAAAATTGGGATGAGTAGCATCAACGCTGTGTTTTAATTTATCGCTATCAACGTTGTGTATACCTTTCCAATTAGGGTGAGTAACACCGAACGCGTTTGAAGCTGTTTCATATCAGGTGTTGTGTATACCTTTCAAATTAGGATGAGCAACACCGCTATTTAATTAACTATTCAAAGATAACAAGTTGTGTATACCTTTCAAATTGTATTCTTCAACTCAAAGTATCTTCATTGTCATATTGAGCGTATCGTCTTACTAAGCAATCATCATACAATAAACCAACAAGAATGAATAATTTAGACTGCCGCGTCGTGCCTCCTCGCAGTGACGTGCAGTAACCGTCCATTGTGATAGTAACATCGACGTCATCGCGAACCTGAGGCACGAAGGTGTGGAGATCTTATGCTCTTAAAGGAAAGACTGCCGCATCGTACCTCCTCACAGTGACGACCCCTTGTACTACCAAAACCCTATCTCCTAACACCTAACCTCTATCCCCTCCCCCTTAACACCTAAAATAAAAAAGTATTTAGCGAGTGGCCTATCGCCCTCACCCTACGGCGTCACAAGAAGCCTCAATTAAATATTTCACTTTTTTATCAATACCAATACGTCAAAGAACATAGCGATGCATATAGAAGACTTTTCACAAAAGGCAAGTCTCTTCCATGTCGTCTTTCGACAACACCGCATCTTGATTAAAATTTATGGTAAAGATCCTACGCGTTTTCGGTTTTCTTCAAGTTAATAATATCGTATTATTATGCTGTAGGATTCTGAGAATGTATTCAATACTGGCCAGTCTTAAACTGGGGATTTGATAATGTTTTTATATATGCTTTTTCTCATATGGGCACTAATTTGGTTGTCTTATTATAATCAAAGATAATAGAAAGTTTTTACAAACACAAATAATTATCAAAATTCACTTGTATTTTTATTGCGCAAATTTTCACTCAATTTGTTATGTGTCTAATATTAATAAACATATCCTAAATCAAATCGGTATACAACTACGTGCCAGAAGGGAAGAACTTCATTATTCCCAAAAGGATGTAGCCAACATGACCGGTCTCACAGTGAACACCATATCAGCCATTGAAAAAGGCGGAGGTTCAACACTGTACAATTTCCTTTTACTATGTCGTTCGCTACATATACAACCTAAAGAGTTTTTTCAAGAAGACATTGATTTAACACCACTGTATAATATACCCCCCGATTCAAAAAGACGGATAGAAATCACCCAGAAACTTGATAATCTGGTTTATCACTCCGATTTTTTTACCAGTCCAAAGCGCGTCGCCGATGTGATCAAAGAATTAGACACCGAAAAAAGCGACAGCAACAAATTCTCCGTTTATCTGACCGGCTATTGTAAAGAAGGCGAACTGGAATATATCAAAGAGGGCAACATCAAAAAGTATATTAAAAAGAAAAATGGGGGCTAGAGCTTACCTCCTCTACACTGATCTGCATATTATTAAGCGTCACTGCACCGAAGTGTGTGGCAAAGGCAACATCCGCTGCATCCCGCCCGTAGGCCACTAGAATGCGGCCGCCTTTCGGTTCGTGTTGTGTAGCATCGAAGCAATACCAGCGCCCACCGATATAGGCCTCAAACCAAGCATGAAGGTCCATTGGATCCAACTCATACAGGTAGCCCGTAGCCATCCGTGCCGGAATATCCAATGCCCGGCACAGGGAAATACCGATATGCGCGAAATCACGGCATACACCTTTCTTGGTTTCTAATACATCGCATGCAGATGAACTGCTGTTGGTAGTGCCATATTCGTATTGGATGTGTGTATGTATCCATTGACGGATCGCTTCCACTTGTTCATAGCCAGTGTTGCAGCCTCTGGTTATTTCCGCGCTTACTTCGCCCAGTTTGTCAGACTCGCAGTACCGGCTCGGCAAGAGAAAGTGCAACATACCGTCCGGCAGGTCTGTGATTGGTGTCCATGCAGCTCCGTAATCCACATCGATCACGTCGGCACAGTCGGCAACCACCGTGCTTCGTAGTTGGAATTGTCCGGCGGGCAGCACCAACCGTTGACACAAATTACCGTAAGTGTCGGCAAACTCAGTCATGGTCACATAGGGCGACACCTGCAACTCGTCGCGCATCACGAACTGCCCGATCCCACTCTTCGGCCGCAGCATGAATATCGTTGGCACGGGAAACTCGCAGGTAAAATTCAGAAAACAAGACGCTTGTATTAGCATAGCGTAAATATACATAAAGCGCAGAGGACAAGGAGAAGAAATAACCTGAATATTTAAACCAACTCCTTACGAATCTTCACATTAAAATTGGCAGTTAATATTTTAATTGCTAACTTTAAATTAAAGAACTACCCATGCGAACCTTTTGGATATACTTTTCTATTTTCTTTATTATGTGCATAATGACGCAGTTATTCCTTTACTTTTCTGCACCGGAGAGGTATAATTTCGACTTCGTTCATGGCGCCAGTTACCTCGGCATCATATTCATATCTGCTTTACTAACGTCATATATTTTACGAAAACGTAAATATTCCTTAAAAGAAAAAGCCAACTTATAGTCGGCTTCTTCTTTATAATTACTATCGCTGGATACTCTTATTTATTCGGCTGCGGCGTTGTACGCAAGTAAGGTTTTATCTCCGTAAATCCTTTTGGGAATTTTGCTGGAATATCTTCCGTTTTAATAGCCGGCACCACGATGACATCTTGCCCGTCGGTCCAGTCTGCCGGTGTAGCAACAGAATATTCATCAGTTAATTGTAATGAATCAATCACACGCAAAATCTCATTAAAGTTACGGCCTGTAGATGCAGGATACGTCAGCGTCAATTTAACTTTGCGATCCGGACCGATTACAAATACAGAACGAACGGTAGCTGTTGCCGAAGCGTTGGGATGAATCATATCATACAATTCTGCCACTGTACGATCCTTATCAGCAATGATCGGAAAATCTACGTTAGTGTTTTGCGTCTCATTAATATCCTTTATCCAACCGAAATGATCCTCTATGGCATCTACACTTAAAGCTAATACTTTGACATTACGCTTTTCAAATTCGTCCTTCAGTTGTGCGGTACGCCCCAACTCTGTAGTACATACTGGCGTATAATCCGAAGGATGCGAGTAAAGCACTACCCAACTTCCTTCTGTGTACTCATAAAAATCTATATCTCCAATTGTTGTTTGTGCCTGGAAATTTGGCGCTTGGTCTCCTAATCTTAAACTCATTTTATATACGTATTAAAATCAATAATCTATTTTACTCTACTAAGGTAGTAGATTTAATTAAACACCCAAAATATATTTCGTCATAACTTTATCATTTCTATAACAACGGGGATTGTGATTAAGTTTATTTTTTGGTGTTAAAGGCTTTTTGTGTTAAAACTAAAAAGGTGTTAAAATAAAGAAGGTTTTTCTTAATCAATTTTATGCGCCTCTTTCGCCGGCGCAAGGCGACTTCTTTTTCCTAAAAAGAAGCAAAAATCGTCGCTGTACCGGCTCGACAAGATGGTTCACCATTCCTGCAATTGTCGACCCGCTAAGGCGACATTTACCGTGCGTGTAGGGGTAGTGCGTTTGTTATATTACTTATTTACTTCAGCCGAAGTAAATAAGTAATATCCGAGCCAATGTTACGCTACAGACCTAGGTCGTCCTTTTAAATTCATCTGAAATTATAGATTACGTAAAAAAATACACTTCCAATTGGATGTTGGTCTCCGTCTCATTTACAGCGGCGGAAAATAAAGAGAATGAAGATGGATTGTGAGGAGGGAGAGGCCTTGGGGTCATTTCCGAAGACCAACAAAAAGGGCTTCGGAATTTATCCCAGCCTGTGCATTCTCTGTGCAGGAAGGACGGTGCGATAAAGCCGCCTTAAATGGGAGAAACCCTTTGGTCCTTGGGGCTTCCAAGGACTAGGCCTCCGCGGCCAATGAGCGGAAGTAAAATGGAATAAAGAAATTTGGATTAAGAAAACCCTTCCTTTAAATCACCCCCTCTAATTTACTCAATCAATAAATAAAAATTATTTTTAAAAAAAAACTATTATGCAGGCATAGCATTTTTAAGTATATTTGATTACACCATACTAAACACGTTATGTATTTCGAACTATCTGAAGAGCATAAAATGATTCGCGACGCTGCCCGTGAATTCGCACAAGAACTAAAAGCCGGCGCTATCCAACGGGATGAAGAGGCTAAATTTCCTTTTGAGTTCGTCAAAAAAATGGGCGAACTTGGTTTCATGGGCATTATGATTCCCCAAGGATATGGCGGAGCTGGTCTTGATACGCTAGCCTATGTATTAGCACTGGAAGAAATTGCAAAAATTGACGCTTCTGCTGCCGTAATCATGTCTGCACACAACTCGCTAGTGCTATGGGGAATAAACGAATACGGAACCGAAGAACAAAAACAGAAATATCTAGTGCCGCTAGCAACGGGTGAAAAGCTTGGCGCTTTTGCCCTCTCGGAGCCCGAGGCCGGTTCGGATGCGTCTTCGCAACATACTACCGCTGAAGATAAAGGTGATCATTACCTATTGAATGGGACGAAGAACTGGATCACAAACGGGGGTAATGCCGATATTTATTTAATCATTGCGCAAACAGATGTGGAGAAAGGGCATAAAGGAATCAATGTACTTATTGTAGAAAAAGGGTCTACCGGTTTTACGATCGGCCCAAAAGAAAATAAGTTAGGTATCCGCAGTTCTGATACGCATTCACTATTATTTTCAGACGTGAAAGTACCTAAAGAAAACCGGATTGGAGAAGATGGATTTGGATTTAGATTTGCGATGAAAACATTAGACGGCGGACGGATTGGGATCGCTGCGCAAGCACTAGGAATAGCGGCAGGAGCGTATGATTTAGCTTTAGCATATTCCAAAACACGCAAGACTTTCGGAAAACCTATTTCAGATCACCAAGCAATCCAATTTAAATTGGCCGATATGGAAGTTGAAATAGAAGCTGCCCGGCTATTGACATACAAAGCTGCCTGGGTTAAAGATCAAGGATTGCCTTACAGCAAAGAAGCGGCTATGGCAAAACTACACACCTCGGAAGTAGCCATGAAACATACCATAGAAGCCGTGCAAATCCATGGAGGATATGGCTACGTAAAAGAATATCATGTAGAACGCTTCATGCGGGATGCAAAAATAACGCAGATATATGAAGGTACTTCAGAAATACAACGATTAGTGATCGCACGCGAAATACTAAGAGCATAGTTTCTAGACCTCTACCTGCCGGCAGACAGGCTTCCAAAGTCAGGAGCTAGGTAATACAGTTCATACCTAGCTTCTGACTGCTGTTCTCTAATCACTTAAGATGCTTATCAATCGTTGCCAAATGTTCAAAATCTTCAAAAGAAAAATTCCCGGTTTTAGCAGCTTGATACTCCAGTAATAACTTTGCCTTTTGGAGTAACTCCCTTTCCTTATTAATTAGTCCATCGTACAGGAACAATAAAGCTAGAGGACGAATTTGTTCGGGTTCTAAATTATCTGCAAACTGCTTTAATTCATCATCGCCCAATTTTAACAGATCAGCACGCTCCCGTTTAAAAAAATCGCTATATCCTGTTTCAATGTCGACAAGAGCCTGTGACTCGTCAAAGTCTTCCCACTTCCCTACTACTAATCTCAAGAACTTGCCCATTTCATTGATCCAATTCAGGATCGTGTCTTTTTCATACCGTATTCCCATTCTTAAAAATCAAAAGTTAAAAATCTAATGCCTAATATCTCAAATCTAATATCTAACACATAATGTCTAACGCCTAACACCTTAGCATCTCCTCACTACCTCACCTGTCCATTCCCTGTCACAAACCATTTTTCTGTAACCAATTTTTCCAATGCAAAAGGACCACGGGCATGTAATTTCTGCGTCGAGATCCCTATTTCTGCACCTAGCCCAAATTCGCCTCCATCGGTGAAACGTGTTGAAGCATTGGAATAAACCGCAGCGGCATCGACTACATTCATAAAGGTGCTGATGCGATCCGGGTTAGTCGAAACTATACATTCAGAATGCTTGGAGGAATACCGCGCGATGTGGTCTAATGCCTCTTGAAAATTATCAACGACTTTGACAGAACATTTGAAATCCAAAAATTCTCTTCCAAAATCAGATTCATCTGCCTGTAGAAGATGAGGATAGCTTAGGTTTTTCAATGTGACAAACGCATCTTTATCTGCAAAAATCTCGACATCCGCTTCTTGCAATAAAGGAGCTACTTTGCGAAGGAAGTTTTCAGAAACTACGCGGTCGACCAGTATCGTATCTAATGCATTACAGACAGAAGGACGCGAAATCTTCGCGTTTGCTACAATCTTAGCCGCATTTTCCAAATTACCCGTTTCCTCTACATAAGTATGACAGACCCCTGCTCCGGTTTCGATCACCGGAACTTTGGCATTCTGCCGTACAAAATCGATTAGTGATTGGGATCCCCGCGGAATAATAATGTCAACATATTTCGTCGCTGTCAGCAATTCGGCAACAAACTTCCGATCGGTAGGAAGTAATTGAACAATATGTTTATTCAGATCAAACTCAGCGAGAACGATATGAATAAGATCGACTAATATGCTATTGGTAAACCATGCATCCGAACCGCCACGCAATAAACATGCGTTTCCCGATTGAATACAAAGAGCAGCTACATCAATCGTTACATTTGGACGTGACTCATAAATAACCCCCACAACACCCAATGCCACCGATTTCTTTTCAATCCGCAGCCCATTATCTAATTGTTTCGAGAGCAGTACTTTTCCGGTAGGATCTTCCAATTGGCTTACATCTATTACACTTTGGGCCAAGCCTTCAATCCGCTCTTTATTCAATACCAGTCTGTCATATTTCGGATCGGATTTGTCCATACGATCCAAATCTTTTTGATTGGCGGTAATAATCTCTTCCGTATTTTCTATCAAAAGAGAAGACAATCGCATTAACACGTTTCTTTTCGTTTCTAAAGACAGTGGTTGAATAACCTGTTTTGCGCGGCTCGCTTCTATTAATTGTTGTTCTATCGTTTCCATCTCCTACTATTATAAAAGCACAATATCATCAGCATGTGCAATTTCTAAATTTCTTTTATTTTTTTCGCTTTTAAGAGTCGCCGAATCCAATTTAGATTTAGCCACGGCATGAATTATTCCCGCTTCATCTGCGATCTGAAATACCTCGCCAATCTCAAAATCCTGCACGACATTCATCACGCCTACCGCCAACAAACTCTTTCTACTTTGCAAAGCGTGTATAGCCCCTTGGTCCACGGTTACTAGCCCCGAAATCAAACTCCCACTGGCTAACCATTTATTACGGGAAGAAAGTTTCTTCTTTTGTGCGTGGCACACCGTTCCCGTCTCGCCTTTTACCGCTTTTAGTATCCCATTTTCAATCTGCATGCTAAAGATAACCGCCTTAATACCCATTTGATTAGCCAAACGCGCAAAATTCAATTTAGAAGTCATCCCCCCTAGCCCAACAGCAGATTTTTCCTTACGTGCCAAAGCCAGTGCATCTTTGTCGATTACCTTTATTTCCGGAATGACCTGACCGACGGCATCCAAAACACCTGGAACGGATGTGCTAAACAAGATTTGCTCAGCCCCAAATCCAACTGCTATCAAAGTCGCCAGCTCGTCATTATCCGAAAATTTAAGTTCTTTATTACTGACGACATCATTCTCATTCGCAATAGGAATAATGTTATTTTTCCAAAGCGTTTCATAGGTACGCTTGAGTTGCAGAAATTGATCCCGGTTAGCAAAATGCTGACGTTCGCACAGACTCTGCGCCAACGCTATTTTAAAGGGTTTAAAATAGGTTGCATAAGTCCGCACCAATAATGGATTACCAATAGCCGCTGCTGCTTTCCGTTCAGAAAGCGTACCGCTGTACCTAGGAAAGTATTTCTTGCCGGCAGCCACGGCGCCCGAGGACACCAATACAATATTGTAAGCGGATTGTAGCTGAGCTGTTTGTCTTGCAATTTCCAAAACGATTTGCTCATCTATTTCGCCATTAGTTGTAATAGAGGCCGAACCGAATTTGATAACCAAAATTGGCTTCTTCATTTAAATATTATTAATAATACGCGTTGATATTTTGGAAAAATATAAATATATACAGGATTTTCAAGAAAATAAATAATATTATTATTTTCTAATTCCGTTTAAATCAAAAACGACCCTTATTTGTTTAATCTAAAAAACGTACAGCTATACTGGATTACGAAATGAACATACTAATACTACCTTTACTATTCGTTTCCTTAATTGCAATAAGTACTTCTTGTCGCTCTGTTAATACAACGCAGTCTAATAAGCAAGATAGCGTAGACTTCGTCGGAAACGATCGAGATTCAAACGAATGCATTGCGTCTGCCGGATATACCTGGTCAAAGGTAAAACATGCTTGTGTGAGACCTTGGGAACATGGAATAGAATTACATATCTTAAATACGTCTTCCGCTTATCAAACCTCCACTTACATACTAATAGATTCCACAAAAAATGAAGCGGAAATTTTTGTCCCCAATGAGTCACACAGTATCGTATTGCAGGAAAACTCCACTAATCACTATACAAATGGAAAATTCAATTTAACGCAAGAGAATTTTTGCTGGACGTTGAGTCTAAACAACACAAAATTATATCGAGAACAGAAATAGTACAAATCTACGCACTTTCTATTATGCAAAGCGATCTGTATACATTTTCTCCAAAGCAAACATTTCGTCACGCAATTTAGCCGCTTCCAGAAAATCCATATCTTTCGCAGCTTTTTCCATCCGCTTTCTAACCGTATCTACCGCTTTTTTCATCTCCTTCTCACTCATATATTCCATCAAGGGATCAGCAGCTAACAGTGAACCTGCGTCGGGTTCCACGTACGCCTTCGCTTCTCCTGGTTTGTAATCAGCTACGGAAGTTTGTTCTAAAATCTCTTCGCGGCTCTTACCCACCGTACGTGGAGTGATGCCATGCTCTTCGTTGTACATCATCTGCTTATCCCTTCGTCGGTTGGTTTCCTCAATAGTAATACGCATACTTTGAGTCACCTTGTCCGCATACATAATAACCCGCCCTTTCTCATTACGAGCCGCCCGACCTATCGTTTGGATAAGTGATCGTTCAGATCGTAAAAACCCTTCCTTGTCGGCATCTAAGATGGCTACCAAGGTAACCTCCGGTAAATCTAGTCCTTCCCTCAAAAGGTTTACCCCAACCAACACATCAAATTCGCCCAAGCGCAAACCTCTCAGGATTTCCACCCGTTCTAATGTTTTTACTTCAGAGTGGATATAACGTACCTTTATATTAAGCCGACTCATATACTTCGTCAGTTCTTCAGCCATACGCTTCGTTAACGTAGTAGCCAAAATGCGACCGCCATCCTTAATTGCCTTATCGACCTCTTCCAGAAAATCGTCAACTTGGTTAACTGCAGGTTTTATCTCAATAATCGGATCCAATAAGCCTGTCGGACGGATTACTTGTTCCACGACGACACCTTCCGTCTGCTGTAATTCATAATCTCCAGGGGTAGCCGACACATATACTGTTTGATTCGTCAGCGATTCAAACTCGGGAAAATTTAACGGTCTATTATCCAAAGCGGCTGGTAACCGGAACCCATACTCTACCAGCGAAATTTTACGGGAGCGATCTCCTCCATACATCGCACGGAGCTGAGGCAACGTAACATGACTCTCATCTATGACCAATAGATAATCTTCGGGAAAATAATCCAACAAACAGAAGGGTCTCATCCCGGGTTCCCTACCATCAAAGAATCTTGAATAGTTCTCAATTCCTGAGCAGTATCCAAGTTCCCGCATCATTTCCAAATCATAGTTTACGCGTTCTTCGAGACGCTTCGCCTCTAACATCTTTCCTTCTCCTTCCAATTGCTCTTTTCGCTGCATCAATTCTTCTTGAATACGCCATATAGATTCGGTAAATTTTTCCTTGGGCGTTACAAATAGATTAGCCGGAAATAGGGACAGCGCTTCATGGTGGGCCAATGTTTTCCCACTGCCGGGGTCGATTTCGCTCAGCTCATCAATTTCGTCGCCGAAAAAGGATATACGATAAGCGTTATCAAGATAGGCAGGATATATATCTACAGTATCCCCTTTAACCCGAAACGTCCCACGTTTAAAATCGCTAGTTGTACGGGAATACAGAATTTCAACCAATTTATGCAAAAATGCATTGCGTGAAATGGTCGTTCCAACGCCAAATCTAAAAATAGAACGAGAAAAATCTTCTGGATTCCCCATACCATAAATACAGGATACAGAAGAGACAACAATTACATCTCTACGGCCTGACATAAGTGCAGATGTTGTCGCTAAGCGTAACTTTTCAATTTCCTCATTGATTGCTAAATCCTTCTCAATGTATGTATTTGAAGAGGCGATAAAAGCTTCAGGTTGGTAATAATCGTAATAAGAGACAAAGTATTGAACGGAATTCTCCGGAAAAAACTGTTTGAATTCGCCATAAAGCTGAGCCGCCAAAGTCTTATTGTGGCTTAATATTAGTGTTGGCTTTTGGGTTTGTTGAATCACGTTGGCAACAGTAAACGTTTTACCAGACCCGGTTACCCCCAACAGTGTTTGATATTGCTCTCCCTCATTCACCCCAGCCACTAATTCCTTGATAGCCTGCGGTTGATCCCCAGTCGGCTTATATTCCGATGTTAATTGAAATTCCATATTACTTCGTGAAATGTAAACTTAATAAAAATGTTCGTCATCTTTATACTCCGTACAATAATGTAGCCTGAAATAAACATTCAATGATTTTTTTTGTTAAATTGGTAGAAATTAAAAAACCCGAACGCTATGATCAACATTCTCACCCAACACAATAGCATAGCAAATCATTTTTTAGCCGAATTACGCGATGTCCATATACAACAAGATAGATTACGCTTCCGTAAAAACTTAGAGCGTATAGGTGAAATTATGGCATATGAAATCAGCAAAACATTTCAATATAAACTTCATGAAGTAGAAACGCCGTTGGGAGTCGCCAACACACAGCAACTTGTAGAGCATCCTGTTCTCGCTACTATTATCCGCGCCGGCTTACCTTTCCACCAGGGCTTTCTGAATGTATTTGATAAGTCGGACAGCGGCTTTATAGCTGCCTACCGTCACACTAAAAAAAGTGGTGAATTCGAAGTGCATAAAAAATACGTGAATACACCCAATCTTGATGACAAGCTTGTCATTATGGTAGATCCTATGCTCGCCACCGGGAGAAGTATCGTATTATGCTGCAAAGAGCTGTTAGCGGAATATAATATCAGGGAACTTCATATTGCCGCAGTCATTGCATCGGAAGAAGGCATCCAACATGTGAGGGCATTCGTACCTGAAGCACATATATGGATAGGTGACGTTGACAACGAATTGACCAGCAAATCATATATTGTCCCAGGACTCGGAGATGCCGGAGATTTGGCGTATGGTAATAAAGAAGAATAACACCACACGTACTAGCTCATTTGCGCTAGTCAAAATTTAATATGTAATTAACACAAAATGAACACTATATCCTTAAATTTAATTCATAAAAAACAACATTATGGAATGGCACAAATACAGTGGCGAAGTTATACGGATTCCTATCAATGAAGCTGTTGAAGAAATCATACGTAAAGAAGCCCATGTAGGTAACAAGCTTAAGGTTTACGTCGGAACCGACTCTCAGGTAAAACGAGGAATAGTCGAATTCGCAACCGTCATAGTCTTCTTACGAGAGCACAAAGGAGGGTTTATGTTTGTTCAACGGGACAAAAAGCAGCATCGAATGAGCATAAAAGAACGTATGCTCATTGAAGTTCAAAAATCGATAGAAATAGCCTATCATCTCTGCCCTCTCCTTGATCAATACCACATTGATCTGGAAGTCCACGCCGACATCAATACCAATCCAAATTTCCAGTCTAACGTAGCGCTTAAAGAAGCGATGGGTTACATCATGGGAATGGGATTTATTTTCAAGGCCAAACCGGAATCATTTGCAAGTACAGCCTGTGCTAATAAGGCAGTACAATAGCAAGCGGACGGTTTTTCTTGTTTTCAGTGCATCTTTAGTTGTAAAACAATTGAAGTATGGAATCGTCGTCCAAAAGAAAAATTTTCGGTATTATTGCCTCAACATGAACAATAATCAAAACAGACTACTAAAAATAGCTGTCGTCGGTCCAGAATCTACTGGGAAATCCACAATGGCTCGCTATTTAGCCGAACAATACGATACGGTTTGTGTACCCGAATACGCTCGATACTATTGCAAAAATCTTCACAATAATTATACGCTGCAAGATGAAGTTAATATGTTTTATGGGCAAATCGCGCTCGAAGAGGCCCTGATCCCGCTTTGCCGTAACAATTTCATGATAGCAGACGTCACGATCATGACAATAAAGATATGGTGCGACCACCTTTTTGGAGATACACCTCAGGAAGTGAAGGAAGAAATTTCCCGAAGACATTACGACTTTTATCTTCTGATGGACATTGACTTGCCCTGGCAGGATGACCCGTTACGGGATTTCCCCGATCAACGTGAACATTTTATGGAAGTATGGAAACGGGAGCTGGATGATTTGGAAGCTAAATATGCGATTGTATCCGGCCTGGGCGATGAACGTCTAAACAATGCTTTGAAAGCTATAAAAGAAAGCGTATTTCAATAAAATTACTCCCTACACGTCACTGCCTGTGGTAGGCCAATGTTGTCTAGTTAAGAAGGAGCTGTTTAAAAAGGTCTTACAAAGCGTATAAAAACGTCATTTCGACTAAAGGGAGCACCGAGCCTGCGAGCTCGCCGTAGGCAAATCTAACGACACATATAAAGCATTTAAAATCAAATACACTTCAATTATTCATGCGTTTAGATAGATTTATCTTCGATGAGCCTTTCGGGGTTCTCCTCGTTCCTCGTCGAAATGACGATATAATTACTTATGATACAGCCCTGTTACTTCTTTATATCTCGTCACTGCGAGGAGGTACGACGCGGGAGTCTTCTTTAACGCATCAATTAAGATTGCTTCGTCCTCAGTCTTCCTTCTCGCAATGACGACGAGTTATAATGACTTAGTATCTGTAGGCATCTGATTTAAAAGGTCCATCTACAGACACCCCAATGTAAGCTGCCTGATCTTCCGTTAATGTATCCAACACCACACCAATATGTGCTAAATGAAGACGGGCAACTTTCTCATCTAAATGCTTCGGCAACGTGTACACTTTATTTTCGTAAGCCGCCGTATTTGTCCAGAGTTCTAATTGAGCCAACGTTTGGTTGGTGAACGAATTTGACATAACAAAAGAAGGGTGCCCTGTAGCGCAACCTAAATTAACTAAACGACCTTCAGCTAATAAGATAATATCCTTTCCGTCGATGGTGTATTTATCCACTTGAGGTTTGATTTCAACTTTAGTATCGCCATAATTAGTATTAAGCCAAGCCACGTCAATTTCATTATCAAAGTGTCCGATATTACAAACGACAGCTTTATCTTTCATTACTTTAAAATGCTCAGCGCGAACGATATCTTTATTACCTGTCGTAGTTACCACGATATTGGCCTCCTTCACCGCTTCAGCAAATTTTTTCACTTCAAATCCTTCCATTGCTGCTTGCAAAGCACATATCGGATCAATTTCCGTAACGATTACACGCACACCCGCCGAACGTAATGATTCTGCAGATCCCTTTCCCACGTCGCCATAACCCGCTACTACTGCTACTTTACCCGCTAACATTAAGTCTGTTGCGCGGCGGATCGCATCTACCAACGATTCACGACATCCATATTTATTATCAAATTTAGACTTCGTCACAGAATCATTGACATTGATTGCCGGCAAGTGTAAGGTGCCGTTTTTCATGCGCTCATACAAGCGGTGCACGCCTGTTGTGGTTTCTTCTGACAGCCCCTTGATTCCTGCAATCAATTCCGGAAATTTATCAAAGACCATATTTGTCAAATCTCCCCCGTCGTCCAATATCATATTTAACGGTTGACGTTCCTCACCGAAAAATAATGTTTGCTCAATACACCAGTTAAACTCTTCTTCAGTCAATCCTTTCCATGCATACACCGGAATACCCGCGGCAGCGATAGCAGCAGCAGCATGATCTTGCGTAGAAAAGATATTACAAGAAGACCAGCTGACATCTGCACCCAATTCTACCAAGGTTTCAATCAATACTGCAGTTTGAATCGTCATATGGAGACAACCTGCAATACGAGCACCTTTTAATGGTTTGGCAGCTCCAAATTCTGCACGCAAACTCATTAATCCGGGCATCTCTGCTTCCGCTAATTCTATTTCTTTGCGACCCCACTCTGCTAACGTAATATCTTTTACTTTGTAAGGAACGTAAGTAGTTTCTAATGATGACATAATGTATTCTTTAAATATTTTAGAAGGACAAAATTACTTGAAAATCAGTTCAATTCAAAGCCTTAAATTCTATTGGAATGCAAAAGTGACATTATATTGAGGATAGAAACTTGACATGCGCGATTTTATAAATTATCTTTGTATCAGACATTCATCAAGAACATATACTATATTGTTAATGGGATGTCTTGATATTTTTTAATTTTGACTTTTTAATTTAATAAAAATGTATCCAGAATATTTAGTAGCTCCTATGCGTCAAGAATTAGTGGACGCAGGCTTCCAAGAACTTAAATCTACTGAAGAAGTGGATTCTGCAATTCCTTCCGAAGGAACCGTGTTCGTGGTGGTAAATTCGGTATGCGGATGTGCTGCAGCCAATGCTCGTCCTGCAGCGAAGGCTGCGGTTAAAAACGAGAAGCATCCCGATAAATTAGTCACTGTATTTGCAGGGATGGAAAAAGATGCCGTAGATAAAGCGCGTCAATACATGTTGCCTTATCCGCCATCTTCACCGGCAATGGCATTATTCAAAGATGGCAAATTAGTGCATATGATCGAAAGACATATGATAGAAGGTCGTCCTGCCCAAATGATTGCAGATAATCTTGTAGCAGCATTTGACGAATACTGTTAATCATTAGATTTTGATTATTTTTGAATTTAAAAGGCTTCTCGGAACAGAGAAGCCTTTTTTAGTTGAATCCCCTTATCAATTGAGGACATCAAATCTTACTTTAGTTTTAGATTCAATCGATGTTTCCCAGCGACTAAGTCTATCGGTTCATTGCCTTCCACATTTTCGGGAGGATAAAATTTTGCCGTGGAATTTGCTGGAATCTGTATATCATAAACGACTGTCTTTTTAGTCTTTTTCCAGCTGGATACAATGTTACCGTAGGGCGATCGGTGTGTTACTTCTGATTGATCCAGTCCTGTTGGGAATATCGGTCGGAGTAAAATGTTTTTAAATCCAGGTTGATCTGGATCGGGCATAATGCCTCCGATTGATTTAAAGAACCACCCGCCGATTTCTCCGAACATCATATGATTATCTGAGATATCTCTTTTAGCATCTAAATCCCAGTTTTCGAGCAACGTCGTTGCGCCGTTTACAACCCACCATCCCCATGAAGGATAAGTATTCTGAACGGCCACTTTATATGCAGTCTCACCGTATCCATTACTATTCAACGCATTTAATAGAGCTTTCGCACCTAATACGCCTACATCGAGATGAAAATCCGTTTCCGCCAATTTTTCATTGAGATTAGCAGCTACCTTAGCCTTTATATTTTCCGGGACAATCCCCCAATGTAACGGCACACTCAATTCAGTTTGTGTGCCATCCGCATATATTCCGGATTCAGTATTCAAGAATTTGCTGTTAACAGCTTGCTTGATTTTTTTACGCAGTGCATCGTATTTCTTGTAATCGTCTACCCGTCCAAACAGTTCGGCCGCCGAAGCCAAAATAGTTGCATCCACATAAAAATAGACAGAGGATGTAAGCTCGATATTTGACCCCGACTTTACTGGAACCCAGTCCCCACGCCCGAAAGTGGTCAGTCCGTCCGGGCTGATGCGGTCAACATAATCGATGTACCGTTTTATATTTTCATAACAATCCGCTAAAAGCCGGCTATCGCCAGAAAACATGTAAACTTGCCAAGGAATAATGGCAATCGTACTCGTCCAGTCCAGCCCATTGGCCGTACCGTATCCCCATCCACCGGTCGGAATGATATCCGGCAATACACCATTTGGTTGTTGTTCATCCCGATGGTCTGCCAACCATTTTTCGTAAACAGTTATTCCGTTAAAATTATATAATGCCGTCTCAATAGCTAGGTGTCCGTCGCCCGTCCAACCGTTTTTCTCTCTTTGCGGACAATCTGTCGGATAGCCCATTAGGTTGGATAGGTAAGCGTTATTCGTTACCTTCCAGAGGTCATTCACTAGTTTTGAGGAAGTCCTTACCTCACCTACCGGATCAACATCACTATGCATAAAATAAGCGATTAGATTCGATTCATCGAGCGCAATAGGATTACTACTGGTAATTTCAACATAACGAAAGCCCTTATAGTTAAACTTTGGCATAAACTCATCTTCTTTTTTGCCACTCAGTATAACAACGTCTGTCTGGAATGGATCTTTTTCTTTATCTCCTCGGTAGTACACATCGATATTGGACATATCCAAGCGACCGTCTTCATACAGACGTTCGCCGTGCTTTATTTTTAGCACAGTTCCTTCTATGCCCTTTACTTTAAGATGTGTAACACCGGCCATATTCTGTCCCATATCAAAAACATAGGTTTTCTCGTCAAATTTTTTAAGCGATATCGCGTTATAGGTCCTGACTAACCGTACAGGCACTACCTGTTGTGAGACGATGTGCTTCGAGGGCGCGCTTCGATATTGAATACCATGCCACTTAGCGTCATCAAAACCCGGCTCGTCCCAGCCTTCCTGCTCCAAACGAGCATCATAGTGTTCGCCTGTATATATGTTATTGGATATAATAGGGCCAGACGATGTTTTCCAGTCACGTTCCGATACAATAGTTTCTTCGGTTCCATCTGTATAGATTATGCGAAGATCCAAACAAAATGTTGGCCTTGCCCTCCAAGGCGCATTGTGAAAATTCCAGACAGCAAGCGGCTGATGGTTGTACCATCCATTGCCTAATACGACCCCCACAGCATTTGCCCCAGACTGAAGATACGCCGTTACATCATGCACAACATACAGGGTGCGTCTGTCAAAACGCGTATACATGGGATCCAATCGATGATCTCCGACCCTTTTTCCGTTCATGGAAAGCTCATATAATCCTGCTGCAGCTATGTATGCCCGAGCAGACTTAATCGTCTTTTCTATTTCAAATTGCTTTCTGAAATAGGGCGCTTCTTTATGATGAATATCATGATGGTCGCTAATCCAGCTACCCTTCCAATTATTACTCCCCATCATGCCTGTTTCAAAAGCTGCTACCGCTGAAGGTTGCGGCTTTCCGTCTTTATCCCACACTATCACTTTCCAAAAATATCTTGTTTGCGGATTTAGCTTTTGACCAGCGTATGAGATCAGGATATCTGCTTTGGATCGCTTACCCGTATCCCAACATTTGCCCTGATTATGCACAATTTCCATTGAATCGGTACCGACAAACACCTGATATGCTGTTTGCTTTGCCCCTTGCCTATCGTCCCTCAACATCCAAATCAATCTGGGATTCTGTAGATCTATCCCTATAGGATTAATTAGATGCTCACATTTCAACTCGATGGGTCCACGGCTTATCAGAGAGCTCTCTCCATAAAGATTTCCGCTTAATCCCAAAACCAGCAACAATAAAATTTTCCTCGTTTTCTCCATGTGATATATGCTATTAAATACTATAATCTGCGTCCGCTTTATTTTTATATTACTATGTAGGTTCCGGACTACTTGATAAATGAAAACACCGCCGTTCCTCACAACTTAGATTCAATATTGAGCAACAAAATAAACCCCCTGAGCTGAATCTATTCAACAATTAGTTTAAATTTAAGCTGATAACCGGTGTTGAGCAAATCATATCCATGGCATCCTTAACAGCGAATATCATGTGCGTGACTGACAAATTCCCGGTAGCTAATCATAGCAGTGTTTTTTTGCACAAGAAACAATAATAAGGGCCAATTAAAAGTAGCGTAATGCCGTTTAATCATGTTCATACAGAGCTAATATCATAAAGGTATACCAAACTTAGATAAATTGCTTTGCATTCACGAATACCTAATGCAAAATATTAATTTGAAATTTGCGCTCGCTCGGTTTTCATCAGTCAACCCCCAAAACAAAAAAAGTCCGACTTTCGTCAGACTATTTTTTGTCGGGGTGGCAGGATTGGCTCAGCCCCTCGGTTCCCCAACACGGCCTTGAAGCCTCCTGCGGATCGAACCACGGTTCTCATCCCGCCACAAACAAAAATAGTCCGACTTTCGTCAGACTATTTTTTGTCGGGGTGGCAGGATTCGAACCTACGACCTCCTGCTCCCAAAGCAGGCGCGATACCGGGCTACGCTACACCCCGAAAAGGTATCACCTTTAAAGTGATGCAAATATAAGAAGCTTTTTTAAATTATCAACATCAATAGCAAACTTAAATTGCAACTCCTTGATTTTTTGAAAGATATTTTAAAATTACAGTCTCCTCACATAGGTCTGAAGGATTCAAAACAACGATCTCGTTTTAAACATACTGGATAAATCCACTAACAATTGCATATTTATAATATATCTTTCAAAATTTAGTTATATTTAGTAGATGTTTATCTCTTTTTTAAATTCGTATGAAGATTAAATTTACTACAGTCAGCATAATTGCACTGTTCATGTCCGTTTCTTGTCAAAACGACAACAGAACTAACACGAGCACAAATTCTGAAAATATAGATACGGCTGCTGCCTCGAGCGATTACACGCTTACTAAAGCGGATCAATTTGAGGATTACTTACTTGCATTGGATACGACAGATATTAATAGCATCACAAAAGCCACAAATAAGTTCTCTGAAATCTTCTCAAAAGATGACAGTATTCAAAATGACGAGGGTATATTAAAATTTCTAGCGTATCAAGAAAAAGTAGAATTGAACGGGAATGAAAAAATAATAGACGAGCGCAAAGACTATGCACAGCTCGTTGACATCGAATATAATAATAAAAAAGCGCCAGAGGAATTAAGCGCTTTTCATAGGCAAATCAATAATAATGGATTCCGAATTGTACAGTCTGAAGGAATGTACTATATAAAATCTTACCCTACCTATATAGAACAAAATTTTTATGCGTATGCCTCTCCGACAATGGAGATATACCTCAGACAATTGGCAAAAGAAAATTTGGAAGGCTTTGCAAATGATGCCGCTATCGTTATTCCGTTTGAAACATTCGTGCAACGTACTATCTGGTGGGAAGATTTCGGTCAGTCGATTAGCAATAAACACCTCCAAACCAAAGCCAATGAACAATATGAAGCGTATTTACGCTATTTAACCATTGGTCTGAACAATACCCCGGCTATAAATTACGAGAATAAGGCAGAGGAATACTTCGTAAATGCATACGCTTATTTAGAAGAAGTGTACCCTACTTCAGAAACTTATGTAACGCTTAAACCGTATATCGAACTGATTAAAAGAAACAAAATAACAGAGGCTAAGGAAATGTCTCTTCAGATGATAAAACAACAATAACCCGTGTCATCGATATGCCTACCACAGATAGGGTATCTGCAATTCCATTATGTGCATTTCAATGTTTATCGTACATTTGCTATTGTCAATGAACGAGACTGACCTCGAAATTGTTGGGTAATTAACACAAAATAACATAAATAATAGTATAGCGATAGACGATAAATCTCTTCTAAGCGTTATATACTTAAAAGGAGAAAAGATATTTTGACACGTGATTTTATAGGCAATACACCTATCCGGAGATGCCACTACCTATCTTCACAATACAATACAAACATATTCATTAAGGAGGAATTTCATAATCCGGGCATGTCGTCAAAAGATAGGCCTGCACTTTTTATGATAGAAGAAGCTATTCGAAATGGGAAAATAAAACCCGGTGGCACTTTCGTGGAAGCAAGTAGCGGAAATACGGGCTATGGTCTGGCAATGATTGCAAGAGAGATGGGCTACACATCGAAAATTTTCGTCTCAAAATCTTGTTCACTTGAAAAGGTCGAAATTCTGAAGTCTGTTGGAGCGGAAGTCGAAATATGCGACAATTCTAATGGCTTACATGACTTTTATTCTACGCAATTTAAGGCGCAATCCTATGCCGCAAACAATACGAATTCTTATTTTACCAATCAATATTATAATTCCTCTAATATAAAAGCGCATTATCGAACAACAGCTCCTGAGATATGGAATCAGATGAAAGGTGAAGTGACCCATTTTATAGCCGGAATAGGAACAGGAGGTACAATATCAGGTGTAGGAAGATTTTTCAAAGAAAAAAATATAAATGTAAAAATTTGGGGAGTCGAACCTATTGGTTCTATCCTATCCCACTTTTTGGCACACGGGACACTACCCGAAGAATACAAAACTTTAGAGCCTATCGAAGGAATTGGGAGAACGTTTATTCCCGGATCTTTGGATATCAATTCGGTGGATAAAATTTTTCAAATAGGAATATTGGACAGCGAATCCGCAGCTCAAGAATACAAAAATAAAACAGGTTTTCTAGCCGGATTCTCCAGTGCAGCTATTATTGCTACATTAAAAAAACACATAAATGATTTAGCTCTTAAGCCGACCGACAGCATAGTGTTGTTGTTTCCAGACCACGGAAGCAGATACCTGTCAAAGCTCTATTCAAAAAGCAATATAGTAAATGAAAAATCAAAGATTAATTGCTAATTAGTTATGGAACTATTCGAAGACATAGCTATCCCTTTATCCTGGCCCGATCAAACAGCTCGGGGAGATGAGGCTTGGATGGGGTTTTTTAAGACAATTGGTATCGTTAAAAATTTAAATTTCAAGGTTGGGCATGCTGCTATCCTTTTAATAGAGCGTCATAGTGGCGATATTCTTTATTACGATTTTGGCCGATACGTAACCCCACGCGGTTATGGAAGAGCTCGCTCATCCGCATTCGACCCGCGCTTAACAGTGCAGACTAAAGCGCTTTGGGATGCAAATAATAACCTTCAGAATCTACAAGAGATATTATTCGAACTTTCACAAAATGAAAAATATACACATGGTGGAGGAAGATTGTACGGTAGTATCACGGAAGGTATTAATATAAAAAATGCTCGTTTATATGCAGACGAAGTGGTGAATAAAGGGCCAATTTTGTATGGTGCCTTAGCACCAAATAACAATAGCTGTTCACGGTACGTTGCGCAAATATTAACAAAAGGCATGAACCCTGACGATTCTCGCATTAAATCCATTCTATATCCTGAATGTTTGAAAGCCAGCCCTACAAGTAATGTCATCAATGCCAATAAAAAAGGTGAGGTATTTGTATATTATGAGAATATCTTGAGAAACACCAAAATGACCCGGAAAGAATCTCTGTTGTTCCAAATTGATCTTTTAAAAGACAGCTTATACACCTCACGAGCTGCGAAGATAAAAGACGATTCACGTCCCGGACTAATAGATGAACCATCCAGACCCGCTCATATTCCCAAAAGTGCCACTTGGTTAGGAGGTATCGGAGAAGGCATATGGTTGCATTTAACTGACCAAGATGGTATATTTGAGGTATTCCGCTATCATCATTCAGGAGAAATTGACTATAAAGTACCCGTAATGTGCAGTCAACAGCTCGATTTGCGGAAGCCTTATACGTTTACTTTTCATTTCAATTACGATTACTACAATGTATACCAAGAGAAGAACATCTATCTTTTCAAATCAATGTATACCTTAAAAAACACGGTTAAAAATAAAGCAATATAAAATCATATCACATGGAATTAACACTGTTAAAAGCAAAAATTCACACCGTAAAAGTCACCGAAGCAAATGTTACCTATAACGGGTCCATAACAATAGACGCGGATTTACTGGATGCTGCAGGTATTAAAAAATATGAACAGGTCTATATTAACAATGCGGTCTCGGGAAGTCGGATCATGACCTATGTGATCCCAGGAAAGAGGGGAAGCGGAGAAGTATGTATGAATGGTGGAGCCGCACTACACGCTAGTCTAGGTGATACAATTCATATCTTATCCTTTATAAGTATGTCGCCTGATGAGGCAGAAACTTATCAGCCAACGTTGGTTTTTACGGAAGGAAATAACCAAATAAAATCCGTAGAAAAATATAACTACTAGGCTCAAGTACCTGGAGGTTGTCTCCCACACTTGCCAGAAACAAGTGTAGGAAACACTTCTAGGTATTCTATCCAAAATTAGACACTGAATTGACAGATGGTGGCCAATTATTTCCGATATTTACTTGATTTAAAGTGGTTAAGGCTATGAAAGATATTGACAGCTTGGATGACATCAAATTGCTCGTTGACACATTCTACACGAATATTCGCAACGATGATATGCTTGGGATTATATTCAATCAGAATATTCAAGATCGTTGGCCACAGCATCTCGATAAGATGTATCGATTTTGGCAGACTATATTATTGGGAGAATACACCTACGATGGACGTCCGTTCCCACCACACGCTCATTTACCCATCAATGAAGCACATTTCAATCACTGGCTTAGTCTTTTCAACGGCACGTTAGACAGTCTTTTTTCTGGACCTAAAACAGACGAAGCCAAATGGCGAGCCCAAAAAATGGCGACAATGTTTCAACACAAATTGGCATACATCCAAAACAATCCCGACAAACCGATATTATTATAAGCAGAATGCGTAATTTTATAAAATGGCGAGAGAATTACGAAGACCAGCTAAAGTTGTCGATTTACATGCTGATACTTTCCTATCAGATTGGGAAGACTATGATGCGGACGAATTACTTGCTGAATCCTTAGAGTTACTACGAGAGACATTAGACGCGGCTATCTATTGGGAATATACTGAAATCCGATTTATCCATGGGAAGGGAAAAGGTACACTTCGACGAGAAGTTTATAACGAATTGGAATCTTACAAAAGTTCAGGTGCTATAGCTTCCTTCCATCCTTCCTATCAAAATGAAGATATCGTCGTTGTCCATATTGGGTTATAGATTTAATAAATTCAATCCGATTTCATTATTTTTAACACGTTGTACACGACTATCTAGTCCTAAAACAAATATTTCGCATGCACCACTTACAACAGCAGCCTGTAAATGTCCTGCTCGACATTGAAAATTTCTTCCACCCAAAGTGATGTGCACATGCAAATAGACCTTACCGTCCATTTCAGTGATATTCCCCGTAAGATTGGCAACTTCCATTTGTTCTAAAAAAGTTTGATCCTGATACGATTTTGTATCAGGATCAAAAAAACGTAATGTCGCTTCGTTTACAGCTCCGATGCCGTAGATGTAACCTAAGGATAGGTTTTGAGTAGCACAAAAATTGGCTAGCGTTTCCACTATTTCCGCACCATTAGCAATACTCACTATATATGTACCATCATCCACTTGCTTTGCTTTCCAATTATGATCTCTTGTCATGTTATGATCTATTTTCTATAAGAGTTAACAATTGAAAGTACAATTTGTTGGAAGCTTGTCAAAACTATATCGCTGGCGTAATACTTATTTTACGGAATTCTATAGGCCCGTGATCTCCTTGTAAATAAATCGGGCCTGGCTCTCCTTCTTTACTATCTAACGCTCCACCTGTAATACCGGGAATCTCTTGATTACTAATAATGGTTTTGCCGTTAGACACAATTGTTACTAACCTTCCTACTAATGTTATTTCGTAGGTCTGCCATTCATTAGGGCCTAGCGTAGCCATTTCATTTGGAGCAAGAAACCCATAAACACCTCCAAAGTAAAGGGATCCTGGATGCTTATCTTTCGGCGAATCCTCAATTTGAACTTCGTATCTTCCGCGAAGGTAAATCCCCGAGTTGCTTCCTTCGGGATAACGAAACTCTACATTCAATTTGAAATCGTCGAACTTTTGCGCAGTTATTAAATTCGCACCTGCTTTCAGATTCGTCAATATGCCATCTTTTACGATCCACTGGTTTTCCTCCGTCGAGAGTGTCCAACCAGTTAAATCCGTTCCATTAAACAATTCAATACGCTCTCCCCAAACAGGGAGCTTTGTGCGTACCAGATACGGAGCTTTGGTACCCGTGAAATTATATTTTTCGCCTTTGTTCGTCGTAACGGTACCACTTAAGCTTGCTCCGTTCAATCTACCTTCAATTACGATATCGCCATCGCCACCTTCCCACTGCGGAGGAATAGCAAAAGAAAACTGACCGTCTATTAATTTCACGTGAGAAATCGGCCTATTGCTACCACTATCGCCTACATAAGCACCGACCAATGTATTAAAACCAGATAATTTAATCTCCAACCAGGATGGGACTTCCTTTCCATTTTTCTCGACAGCCAAATCCCAACGACCAATTAGGTCTTTAGATTCTTCAGGAATAGTTTGCGAGGCGGGATTATGTATTTCTCCGGCTTCTTTTCGATTAGCGGAATTCGTATCGCATGAAATTGTGCTTAGTGTCAACAAACACAGCAACGTACCACAACCTACATATTTTTTGAACATACTTTTTTTTATTTAAATAATAAACTTACTAATCCATTGAGGGTATGAATCAATTAATGACTCATTTACAAATTTATCATTTTCGGCGACTTTAACCTTAGGATCGAATCTATTTTTTGCAACTACTGATTGCGCCATATGCGGAAAGAAAACTCGGGCAAGTATTACATAAAAAAGACCAGTTATCCTGGCCTCCTTGTTATAATTTTATCTGTCCAATTTGATATTCGAGCAAGGTTAGTTCATCAGCTTGCTGATTGATAAAAGCATTGTCACTCAACTTACCCACCACTTTGTCTCTCTCGTCTTCCGAATCGTACACCATGGTACGAAACTCATTTTCATAATCTTTGGATCTTGATTTAAAAATTTCTTCGTTGATCCACTTTTTAGTTTCCCAGGTTCTATGAATTAAGCTATTAATAAAATCCCTATCCCATTTATCTGTTGAAAGATTTTCTAATTCCGCATATGAGGCCATAGCATGCTTAAATTTTTCTAACGGATAGTTCGCACTTAATTTGTGATAGTAATCATGAATTTCTTCCCAGGAATTATATTGACCGGCTTTGATCTCTTGCAATAGAAGATCTAAATCCTTCTTTAATATCAATTGACTGCCCAAGTTTACAAACTCTTCTCGGTTTGAATCCGACAAATGCAGCAACAAATCTTCCAACTTTTCAATCGAATTTTCAGAAAGATAATCTACCAGCAGCTTACCTGCATAATAAGCAATCATACGCTTATAAATCCAATAACTTTCTTTGGCCTTCGCCACGAGTACTTTTCTTTTTGAGGCTTCTGCATTCTCCAACAGGACTTCGTGTTGAAGGCGTACTGCTGGATTAGCTAGATGTTCTCTTCCTTTTTCCTCGTAAAATTGATCTGTTTCATTTGACTCTAGTCCAAGAGACTTCCCTACGGCATATTCTAATTCTTTGCGTGCTGAGAATATCTCGTTCACTGTATCAGGAGCCAAAATATCATATTCTAAATACTGATTTTTCAATTGGCGTTTATCCCGATTCAAAAACTTGCTCGTATTACGCATTAAAGCATACATATTATAAAGAAACCAATATCCAGGGATAATGACTACTTGATCATTAGCTACATCGTGGCTCACCAACGAAAATGGCATTCTGACATCTAATTCATGCAAGAAATCTCCTTTTACAATTAATGTATAGGAAGCAAACCTAGAATTATGCTTTAAACTAACGCATAAGCCAGGCCAAAAACCTCTTCCAGCAATAATCTCTCCATCAGCTCCTCTTGAATTGTGATTTGATCCTACCGTAGCGCCTGCTGCCATATTGCTTTGCCCTTTCACTAGAGATGCACATAGAAAAGAATTATTGTGATGTTGCTCATGGGCAGGGAACAGTAACGAATTAAGCACTTCACAACAAGAAATAGTAGAATTGTCGCCTAAAAAGGAGTTAATCAGCCGTGCGCCATATTTCAATTGTGAAAACGAAGAAAGAATAAATCGTACAGCCTTTACCCCATAAAAAACTCGGCAACCATAACCTATAATTCCGTTTACTAATTCACAACCCTCTCCTATCTGTGTATAAGCGCCTTCTATCGAATTAATCGTTAAATTCTTGAGTTTATTAACACCCTTAATATACGCGTGACTACCAATTTTCACATCTTTAATGATATTGGAATTTTTAATTACAGTACGATTCCCGATCGTACTATAGAATCCCCTTCTCCTGCTAAAATGATTTTCAGTAATTTCTAAAAAACGTTGTTGTAAAACATCGTCGCCTCGAAATCGGGTGCACAGGTAAGCGTCGGCAGCCTGCATTCCTTCGAAAGGAACGACAGAACGTCCTCCATTTTCGTTGCATAATTCTAAAACAATACGTTGGCGCTCCGACTCTCCTTCTTTTACTATACCATTGCCAAATTTGGCTGTAGGGCTAGTTTCCATTTCGTTTACAGAGGATAGCATCACGTCATTTCCAAGTATGAAATGAGATAAGTAACGTACGTGATGAATAGCCACATCATCACCAATATCGCTACTGATAATCTGGCTATTATATATTCCGATCGGTAATTGTAGATCTCTAAACTCGATAAAAGAAGGAGACATATTACCAATACGAACCAGACCGTAAAATTTTGAATTTTGAATTTGTTCTGGAATAAATCGGTCTGTAACGCGCACATCATTCCAATTCGGCGAATAGTTTCCGTTATGCTGGAGGACATCTATCTCGACCGGCGTGAGATTCCGATATTCGTGCGAATTAAACTGACATTCAAATCGCCGTGAATATTCATCTTCCCCTTCTCGCAGATATTCGCGATTTACAAAATCATAACCTAAACCTGTTAAACTACTTTTCTTAAACATTCCCATCTTTTTATTCTACTGTTACAGACTTCGCTAGGTTACGCGGTTTATCAACGTCCAAATCTCTTTCTATACCAATATAATAAGCAAGCAACTGCATAGGAATTACCGACAACAATGGTGCAATGATCTCATCGGCAGCTGGAACTATCATCGTATCCTCAGCCAGTTCCAGCGTGGTCGTATCTCCCATAGATGCTACAGCAATCAAACGACCTTTACGCGCCTTAATTTCCTGCATATTACTTACTATTTTTTCGTGATATGAATCTTTCGTTGCAATAAATACAACAGGCAAAGTAGAATCTACCAAAGCAATAGGCCCATGTTTCATTTCTGCAGCTGGATAACCTTCGGCATGTATATAGGAAATTTCCTTCAGTTTTAATGCCCCTTCTAAAGCAATCGGAAAGTTGTATCCTCTACCTAAATATAAAAAATCATTTGCATCCTTATACTTTGTCGCTATGGTCTTGATATTTTCCAATTCGTTATCTAAAATCCATTGTACTTTCTGGGGAACTGCATTGAGTTCATGGAGTAAGTGTACGTATCTTTCTTCTGAAATAGTATTTTTGAGTTTTGCTAGCTTGAGGGCAAACAATTGCAATACGGCTAGCTGAGCCGTAAAGGCCTTGGTGCTCGCTACGCCTATCTCCGGTCCGGCGTGTGTGTAGGCACCAGCATCTGAGATCCGGGCGATTGATGACCCTACCACGTTGACAAGTCCAAAGATAGTCGCGCCCTGTTTTTTCGCATTTTCCAACGCCACGAGTGTATCCGCTGTTTCCCCACTCTGTGAAATCGCAATAATAACATCTTCTGAAGTAATAATTGGATTTCGGTACCTAAACTCGGACGCGTATTCCACTTCAACATTTACCCTACACAATTCTTCGATAATGTATTCTGCCAAGAGGCCGGCATGCCAACTCGTACCGCAGGCTACGATGATGATACGTCGAGCTTCCATCAGCTTATCTTTAATACTATCCAATCCGCTGAGTGCAATGGTATTGTGTTCCACATCCAATCTCCCTCTAAACGAATCATATATAGTTTGTGGCTGCTCAAAGATTTCCTTCAACATAAAATGATCGTATCCACCTTTTTCAATAGCTGCCAGATCGAGGTCTAACTTTTGCACAAAAGGAGTTACACGTTCATTGCCCAAATTTTTAAGGATTAGCTCGTCTGGTTTAACAATTGCCAGTTCATAATCATTGATATATACTACTTCTTTGGTATACGCTAACATTGGCGAAGCGTCAGACCCCAAAAAGTGTTCATGATCACCAATACCGATTACCAAGGGAGAGCCCTTACGCGCTGCAATAATGGTATCTGGAAGATCTTTATCAATTAGAAGAATTACGTAAGCACCTGTTACCCGTTTCAATGCGATTCGAACGGCTTCTTCCAATGTACAATTGTTATTGAGTTTGATATCTTCGATGAAGTTAACAAGTACTTCGGAATCCGTATCACTTTTAAATTCGTAGCCCTTTTTAATTAATTCGGCTTTTAACGAGGCATAATTTTCGATAATCCCGTTATGGATCATCGCAATATTTTCCGACTTAGAATAATGCGGATGTGCATTTCGATCACTTGGTTCACCGTGTGTCGCCCACCTCGTATGCCCTATCCCTACTGTAGAGAACACATTTTGATCTACGACAAATTCTTCAAGAGCTGCAACCTTACCCTCTTTCTTAAAAACATTAATCTTGTGAGCCGACCATAATGCGACGCCTGCACTATCATACCCTCTATATTCTAACTTTTTTAAGCCATCAACGATTATAGGATAAGCTTGCTTGCCACCTACGTAGCCTACTATTCCACACATAAATTCAGTTCAGTTTAATTTTAATTAATAGGAGGATCAAATATATGTAAAAAATTAAATACACAATCGATTGTTATGTTAATTAATCATAAATCTCAAACGGTTAAATCCCCCTTTAATTCCTCCGTCTAAAAGTCAGATTTTAAAAAATGAAGGGCTTGCTAAAGCAAATTTTTCGATCTCTCTTTATCAGCCTTAAAATCAATTAAAGTCGTGACATATACTATCACAACTTAACAAACCGATGTTTCTACCAGATGAATACCTTTCCCTCAAAGAATTCTTTTCACTGATTATACAATCGCAAAAACTAGATATTAATCTTCAAAAGATTTAATGCGTCATTCCTCATAAAGAATTTTAAATCATTTTAACAGAAAAAAGCCGCTTAAAGCGGCTTTTCTGTTGTAAAATATGTTGTCTAATACCTAGAACGTATAACGAGCTGTTACTCCTCCATTCGCATAGAAACCATCACGATAATCATATCCATTTACAATATGAACTGTTGGACGAATATCTGCGGAAAAAGCGAAAGGTGCATTCTTTAATTTGTAATCCACACCTCCCGTTGGGTAAATACCTACGTTGAAACCACCATCCAAATCATCATTATTTACAAAAGTATTGGAAAGAGTCGCTCCACCTCCTACAAACCACTTAAACCCCTGAATATTTCCTATTGGAAAATGATGTTGGTACGTGCCCGAAAGAGCGGCACTCGTGTAACGGTTACCACCAAACTTATCCGTATCAAATCCCAAATCAAACTCCAACGCACCAGGCTGGGTAATAAACGTTTTAAACGCAACTGCTGCGACATCATAATATCCAGATCCCAAACGGATACCGATTGAATTCTTGTAATCCTGAGCAAACGAGCTACCAACAAAAAGGACTGCTGCTAATAGTAAAGTAATTTTTTTCATAAATATTCATTTAAAGTTAAACGTATTAATATTTTGAATGACAAAAACCATACCATGAATTTCAATAAATATATGATTAAGATACTATTCTTTCCAAACATTTCACAAAAGTTTGAGGAAGCTCGCCGAAACAGAAATAAGATGCTGGATTAATTTAATTTAAACTTTTAACAATTATATCGATTTATTAAATAAAAAGTGTAACTTTGCACTCCGACAAAGCAGTCGGAATACTCCTCATTTTAAGGCATTTTTCATTGCTTTGTTTAGTTACAATTCGTATTTTAACTTTTTTGAATTAGAAAAATAATGCCAAGAAACACCTCCATTAATTCCGTATTAATTATAGGATCGGGCCCTATTGTAATCGGACAAGCGTGTGAATTTGATTATTCAGGGTCTCAAGCTGCTCTTTCGCTAAAAGAAGAAGGCATCAGAGTTTCCATCATTAATTCCAATCCTGCAACTATCATGACTGACAAGGTTGTTGCAGATCATGTGTATTTACTACCGCTAACTTGCGAGAGTATCGAACAGATTCTTCAAGAACAACAGATTGATGCTGTACTGCCTACTATGGGCGGTCAAACTGCGTTAAACCTATGTATTGAAGCTTCAAATCTTGGTCTTTGGGAAAAATACAATATTAAGGTAATAGGTGTTGATGTGGCAGCTATAGAAAAAACGGAAAACCGCGAAGAATTCCGTCAATTAATGGTTGACATTGGTGTCGGTGTGGCCCCTTCAAAAATTGCCAATTCTTTCCTGGAAGGAAAAGAAGCGGCCCAAGAAATTGGCTTTCCATTAGTTATTCGTCCTTCTTATACATTAGCGGGTACAGGAGGTGGGTTCGTACACAAAAAAGAAGATTTTGACGCCGCGCTTAACAGAGGTTTACACGCTTCTCCCACGCACGAAGTGTTAGTTGAACAAGCTGTACTAGGCTGGAAAGAGTTCGAGTTAGAGCTGTTGCGTGACACCAATGACAACGTCATCATCATCTGTACGATAGAAAATTTTGATCCAATGGGTATTCATACGGGGGACTCCATCACGGTAGCACCAGGTATGACGCTCTCTGATAAGTGTTATCAAGATATGCGTAATCAGGCGATTAAAATGATGCGTTCTATTGGTAATTTTGCGGGGGGATGCAATGTTCAATTTTCGGTAAATCCAGAGAATGAAGATATAATCGCAATCGAGATTAACCCACGCGTTTCTCGTTCTTCCGCACTAGCTTCTAAAGCAACTGGATATCCAATTGCTAAAATTGCAGCCAAATTAGCGATAGGATATAATTTGGATGAACTTCAGAATCAAATTACAAAAACAACTTCTGCATATTTCGAACCTACATTAGATTATGTAATCGTAAAAGTTCCGCGTTTTAACTTTGATAAATTCAAAGGTGCAAATAAAGAATTGGGGCTACAGATGAAAGCAGTTGGTGAAGTAATGGCAATAGGCCGTACATTCATCGAAGCATTGCAGAAGGCTGCCCAATCTCTAGAGACAGGTCGTTGGGGATTAGGAGCAGACGGTCGTCAATTACGCAATCTAGATGAAATAATGCACAGCTTAGAACATCCAAGTGCAGATCGCTTATTCCACATCAAAGATGCTTTTGAACTAGGAGTACCATTAGAATCTATCCGCAAAGCTACTTTAATTGACAAATGGTTTTTAGTTCAGATTCAAGAACTGGTTGCATTGGAGACTGAATTACGCCGTTACCAATTAAATAACATTCCTCGTGATTTCTTCATGACCTTAAAACAAAAAGGCTATTCAGACGCACAGATTTCATGGATCTTAGGCAACGTTACCGAAGACCAAGTTTACGATCGTCGTAAAGAATTAGGCATCAACCGTGTTTATAAAATGGTAGACACCTGTGCTGCAGAATTTCCGGCACAAACTCCATATTACTATTCTACTTTCGAAGATGAAAATGAATCAGTAGTATCTGACAAAAAGAAAATTGTCGTACTCGGATCTGGTCCAAATCGTATCGGACAAGGGATTGAATTTGACTATTCTTGTGTACACGGTCTATTGGCAGCTAAAGAATGTGGTTATGAAGCCATCATGGTAAACTGTAACCCAGAAACTGTTTCAACAGATTTCAATATGGCCGATAAGTTATATTTTGAACCGGTATTTTGGGAGCATGTCCGTGAAATCATTGAATTAGAGAAACCTGTAGGTGTGATCGTTCAATTGGGAGGACAGACCGCTTTAAAAATGGCTGAACGTTTAGAAGAATTTGGCGTTAAAATCATCGGTACCTCGTTTTCAGACATGGATTTAGCCGAAGACCGTGGTCGCTTCTCTGATTTATTAAAAGAACTAAACATTCCTTATCCGAAATATGGCGTCGCTACTTCCGCGGAGGAAGCCATTCGCGTAGCAAATGAAGTGGGTTACCCTGTATTGGTACGTCCTTCTTATGTATTAGGTGGTCAAGGAATGAGTATCGTCATTAATGACGAGGACTTAGAGAAGGCGGTAGTCAACCTCCTTAAGAGTCTTCCTGGAAACCAAATCTTAATTGACCATTTCCTAGATCGTGCAGAAGAAGCAGAGTCGGATTCTATAAGCGACGGTGAAGATGTGCATATCATCGGTATGATGGAGCATATAGAACCTGCAGGAATACACTCAGGAGATTCATCCGCAGTATTACCTCCCTTTAGTCTGTCAGACCATGTACAAGCTAAAATGGAGGAATATTCAGTAAAATTAGCGCAAGCATTAAATGTTAGAGGGTTATTGAACATTCAATTCGCTATAAAAAACGACAAGGTATATGTGATAGAGGCAAATCCGCGTGCTTCACGTACCGTCCCGTTCATTGCCAAAGCATATGATGTACCATATATCAACATCGCGACTAAAGTAATGTTGGGCGCAAATAAATTAAAAGATTTCAAAATTGAACGTAAACTAGAAGGCTGGGCAATTAAAGAGCCGGTATTCTCGTTCTCCAAATTCCCGGAAGTCGACAAACAATTAGGTCCTGAAATGAAATCTACTGGCGAAGCAATACGCTTTATCAAAGATTTGCAAGATCCTTATTTCAGAGAACTGGTATCAAAGAAATCCATGTTCTTGAATGCACAATAAAATAAAAGAAGCCCGCAGTAGCGGGCTTCTTTTATTTTATATCTTTTACACATCTAAAACCAACATTATTAGTTGGACTATTGACCTCTCCTTTCCCTCTGCTTCCAGCTTTATATCGTTCGCAATACTGATCATTACACAGGAAAGAGCCACCTCGTTGTACACGTTTCTCGGTTCCGGGCTCCTGTGGATCATAAGCGTCAGAAGGACCTCTTGGATTTAACCTTGGACTGCTTGCGTAATAATCTGGACGATACAGATCAGCACACCATTCCCATACATTTCCTTCCATATCATATAATCCCAACGCATTAGCCGGAAAGGATTTTACCGGGGCAGTAGTTTCATAACCATCTTCTTTTGTATTATGTGTAGGAAATTCTCCCTGGTATATATTAGCCAACCACTTTCCGTCTTCTTTCTTTTCATTCCCCCAATAATAAATTTCGTTTTGATGTTTCCCCCCTTTCGCGGCGTATTCCCACTCCGCTTCAGTCGGAAGTCGCTTTCCCGCCCATTTAGCATATGCCTCGGCGTCCTGATACGCAAGTTGGGTAACCGGATGGCTTTCTTTACCTGTTATGGAACTATTAGGCCCTTCGGGCTGTCTCCAATTTGCTCCTGGAACATATTCCCACCACTGGAGATGATTATTTAATCCCTGAATATTCTTAGGTGCACTGAAAACTGCAGAGCCCGGAATCAACTTCTTTGGATCAACACCGGGAAAATCTGCAGGGTCCAAAGGTCGCTCTGCTATAGTGACATATCCAGTCGACTCTACAAAAGCTTCAAATTGGGCATTGGTAACTTCGTGTTCGTCCATCCAAAAAGAATTGAGTTCAACGTTATGAAGTGGTTGCGCATCATCAAAATTAGTAGACCCCATCTTAAATTCGCCAGCAGGAATCAATATCATTTTAACATGGTCTTTGCCAGAAATATAGTTGAGGGAATCTTGCGATAAACTGGAAAAACGACTCGGAATAACATTGGCACATGTCATTATGCTATCCGAATCGCTTGCATGGACAGCACTTTCTGACGGACCTGCGTTACATCCAAATAGCACCAAAGAAGAAAAACAAGCGTAATATAGAATTTTCATCAGTGTTGTTGTTATTTTTAATTCTCAGATAACTATACAGCGGATAGGAAGCCTACCACAACCAAGTAATTAAGAACGCACGACGTAATGACCGCTTTGATTATGTAGGGGTCACATACTTGTTTGTTATCAAGATTGCTAAAAATAAGTAAAATCAACGAAAAAGCCCAACTAAAAAAGTTGGGCTTTAATATAGAATATAATGATATTACACGCTTAGCTGTTTACCTTCTTTGTCTATTTTAGGGCGAATTTTCGTGTTTCCACCACCATTCAATGTAAGATCCACTGGTGTATTGGATCTCCAAGCACCTTTTGTAAAATCAGGGAAGGCAACCGTTTTACAGTTTTTACGCACAGATTCAACACTTAGCGGAACGATTGCACTCCATGCAGCCGCATCATACACGTCTTGATCCAAAGGCAATCCATTTCGCAGACAATCGATCAACCTCCAGTCCATCATGAAGTCCATACCTCCGTGCCCCCCTACTTTCTTAGCTTGTTCTCCAATGAACTTCACCAATTCGGGTGTGTATTTTTCACGCAATTCTTCTACTTTCTCCTCTGACAAAAATGTATGTCCATTTTTATGGCTCTTTAACGATATTCCTTGTGTTGGATACTTCTCTGCAAACCCTTTTGTACCGCTCAGTAAGTGAATTCTAGAATAAGGTCGTGGAGAAGTAACATCATGTTGAATCATGATCGTTTTTCCTTTTTCTGTACGAATTAGGGTGGTATTCATATTACCTCGGAATTTTTTACCTACAAATTGTTGAAATGTAGCATCCTTAGCCGCCAACTCTCGTGCCGTATCTGCCATGTGAAAATCTTCAGTCTGCATTGCAACCAACGAAGTCATTACATCACCCCGGTTGATATTCATGCATTGCGCAACCGGCCCTATACCATGCGTTGGATATAAATTCCCATTAAAACGAATGTTCTCTTTTAATCTCCAGAAATCATCATAGTAAGTTTTGCTGAAATTTAAATCTAATAAATCATGGATATAAGCACCCTCTGCATGAATAATATCCCCAAATACACCTTCTCTAGTCATCTTCAAGGTCAGCATCTCGAAAAAATCATAACAGCAGTTCTCTAACATCATGCAGTGCTTTTTCGTCGTCTCTGACACCTTCACAACCTCCCAACACTCTTTTACAGACAATGCGATAGGAACTTCACATGCAACGTGAGCCCCTGATTTCATCCCTTCAATAGCCATCACTGTATGTAAATCCCAAGGGGTACAAATATATAGTAAATCTATTTCTACTTCTTTCAACATCGCTTGCCAGCCGTTGTCACCGAAAAACCCTTTTGGTTTAGCTAAACCTTTATCAGTCACGAAATTTTGATGTTTAATTACCCGATCTTCATGGCGGTCACACAAAGCTACAATTTCTACGCCTTCAATATAGGTGTAGCGATCCACTGCCCCGGTACCACGATTTCCTAAACCGACAACGGCAATACGCACCTTGTCGAGTTTAGGAGCTCTGTACCCTGACATGTTAAATCTCGGAGCTGCCTGTACCTCCATACCGATCGAAGGCAACGTAATTGCCACACTTGAAAGTAAGGATACTTTCTTAATAAAATCTCTTCTATCTGAACTCATATTTCAATATTAAGGAATTGCTACTAAAATATTAAAGGGGACAAAAGCCCCCTCTAAAATCACCTATTTTAAAACAAACTAAACAGTCTATTCAGGAATAACCAATTTTTTAAAATTTAAGGCTACTGGTTACCGACAAGCTTGCTTACCCGCTTATCTATCACAATAGTAATCCTAAAAAATTATAATAAAAAATAAAAAGTAAACGCAAACGTTTGTTCAAAATACGAAACCGTTTGTGTAACCAATCGTTTACAAGAAGATTAAAGTCAATCTAGAGCGCCACTTGACCAATGAGCTCTTTTATAGCCACCTCCGACAACTTAGCCTGTAATTTCGCAGAATTAAAACGCGATACCGCATTAATAAAGTTCTCTTGAGCATCTCTGAATTCGACTGTGCTAATGGTTCCAATTCGATATTTCTCAAGTGTTATTTCAAGGTTTTGTCGTGCAATTTTTTCGTTCCTTTCTTCTAGTATAACCAAAGCCATATTAGTTTGATAAGTTTGATAGGCCGTAGCAATTGAAGTCTCGACAAGTAGCTTTTGCTGTCCTATCAGCAGATCTGCATTGTCAACTTGGATTTTGGCCACACGTTCGTTTCGTCGCTGGTTAAACCCATCAAAGATATTGATAGACGCAGTTATACCGTATGTCAGTCCTCTGGAGGTAGAACTGGCTACGAAACCTAAACTGGATTCAGATTCCGAAAAGTTGTATCCTGTATTTAATCTTACCGTAGGATAACGATTGGCCCGCACATTTTTCATTTCCAGTTCAGCGATTCTTTTATTAATTGCGATAATCTGTAAATCCGGATTTTGAATCCTTGCTTGGTCGAATAATTCTGTTAACTGCAAGCCTTCATCAAAATCAAACTCTTCCGTGACAACAAAATCTATCATCAGATCACGCGCCAGAAGACTATTCAAGTTTATTTTTAAATTTTGTACTACATCAGCCTGTCGTAATCGATTCGATTCATCTTCATTTAAATTCACCTGTACATTCAAAACTTCCAATCGGGCAACCTTACCGATAGAAAATCTATTCTCAGCTGTCCGCAACCGCTCTTTAGAAATAATAATACTTGAATCTATTGCACTTAATAGGTTTTGTTGCTCAACAAGGGTATAGTACGTTGCAATGACATCAGAAACACGCGTAATAATGATTTTCTTAAGCTGAAAATCACCCTGCTTTTCCAATTCCTTCAGTTGGTCATATCGTGAAAACATTCCCAAACCGTCAAAAATAGTCCAGCCTATACTCACGCCATAGTTCATATTGTTATTTTTGGCATTATTTAAAGAACGTGTATCTCCCGTAGCTTGTACTTGGGTTGAATTTTGTAGACTATTATTCTGGGTGAAATTACCGACAACCGAAGGCAGCATCCCTGCATTACCGTAGGAAACGTTTTCTTGGGTAATTAGAAAATCATTTTTAGAAAGTCTGATATCATAATTATTTTCCAGTGTTATTCCTACAGCTTCTTTTACCGTCAAAATTTCTTGCCCCTTCAATCCCGCTGATTGAATGAAAATTAAAAATATGAAGCTTGTAATTCTATTCATCTTAATCTGCTATATTATCAAATTCAGGCCGGTGTTTTCTCTTTCTAGACATCAATAAATAAAATGCAGGAATAACGAAAAGTGTCAAAATCAGCGCGAATAAGGTACCGCCTACAATCACTACTCCCATCCCGATTCTACTTGTGGAGGCCGCTCCCAACGACAAAGCAATTGGCAAAGCGCCTAAAGCGATAGCTAATGAAGTCATTAGTATCGGCCGCAATCGGGATTCTGAGGCCTTCACTACAGCATTATATTTATCCAAACCTTCTTCGCGTAATTGATTGGCAAACTCGACAATTAAAATTCCATTCTTTGTGACCAATCCGATCAACATAATAGTACCGATCTGACTAAAAATATTCCAGGATTGACCAAAAAGCCATAATGAAAATAATGCTCCAGCTACCGCCATAGGCACTGTCAATAAGATAATAATCGGATCAACGAAACTTTCGAATTGTGCCGCAAGAATCAGAAATATCAATAATACCGCTAACCCGAATGCGAATGTTGTATTCGAACCGCTTTCTACAAAATCGCGCGATTCACCACCTAAATCTGTTGTAAAACTGACATCCAATACCTTCTCTTTAACGGCATCCATTGCTTCTATACCTTCTCCCATGCTTCTCCCCGGAGCTAGTCCGGCGGAAACAGTAGCAGACATATAGCGATTATTATGGTATAACTGTGGCGGGCTACTTCTTTCCTCTATTTCTACTATATTATCTAGCTGAATTAACTGCCCATTACTATTTTTAACAAACATAGCGGTTAGATCCATGGGTGTGGATCTATCCTGTCTGTCAAATTGTCCCATGACCTGATACTGTTTTCCATTCATCATAAAATAACCAAATCGCTGCCCAGAAAGAGACAGTTGTAATGTCTGAGCTACATCCAAAACAGAAACACCTAGCGACTGCGCTTTGTCCCTATCAATTGTAACGTATACTTCCGGCTTATTAAATTTCAAATTGACATCTATAATGGAAAACGTCCGATCTTTGGATAATTCTTCCATAAATTCCGGAATTTTCTCTTCAAGTCTATCAAAATTGGGCGCTTGAATAATATACTGTATGGGTAGCCCTCCCCTCCTGTTAACCGATATTGTAGGCTGTTGCGACACAGAAACCCGCGCTTCAGAATATGGTCTTGTAATACGAGATACATCGTCCGCAATTTCCCCTTGCGAACGTACTCTTTCATTTGGCTGTACTAGTCCTAGTCTAACGATACCACTATTTGAAGAAGCAGAACCAAAACCAGGCGAGGTAATAACTAAACTTACTTTTCTCTCGGGCACAGAATCGTTAATGAGAAGTGTTAAATCTGTCATAAACCGATCCATATAATCGTAGGAAACGCCTTCAGGGGCAGTTACTCTGAGACTAATATAACTTCTGTCGTCGTAAGGAGCAGTTTCTTTTGGCAATAGTTGAAAAAACAGATAGATGAGCAAAAAACAACCGACAATAACCGCCATGCTTAACCATTTGATTTTCAAGAAACGGTGGAGGGACTCGGTATATTCTCTATTCATCATCTCGAAATACCGTTCAGTCCGTAGATAAAACTTAGACTGCTTTTGCTCACCACCTTTCATTAAATATGCGTTTAGCATAGGCGTCAAGGTTAACGATACGAAGGCGGAAATAAGCACAGCAGAGCCAACCACTATTCCGAACTCACGAAACAATCGACCGACAAATCCCTCTAAAAAAATAACAGGTAAAAAAACCGCTGCCAGCGTAATGGAAATTGAAATAACTGCAAAAAATATTTCATTCGAACCTTTTATCGCTGCTTGAATGGGAGACATCCCTTCTTCCACTTTCTTAAAAATATTTTCTGTGACCACAATCCCGTCATCTACGACCAAGCCAGTAGCTAAAACGATAGCCAATAATGTCAACACATTAATTGAGAAACCACATAAGTACATGATAAAAAAGGTCGCAATGAGCGAGACAGGAATATCGACCAATGGTCGAAAGGCAATAGACCAATTTCGAAAAAACAGGAATATAATAAGTACGACCAGTGTTACAGAAATTAAAAGTGTTTCCACTACTTCTAATATTGCCTTCTTAACAAATAGGGTATTATCGATTGCCACATTTAAATCGAAACCTTCGGGCAAGTCATTCTCCAGCTTTTCAAATTCGGCATAGAAACTATTTGCAATCTCCAAATAATTGGTTCCGGGCTGTGGAATAACAGCTAAGCTGACCATTGGAAATCCAGAGTCTGACATCTTAGTCTCGAAGTTTTCCGCTTCTAGGGCAGCATTGCCGATATCGCTTAGCCGCACGATCCTATCCGCTTCCGATCGCACTATAATATTATTAAATTGCGCTTCATTTTCTAGATTACCAATCGTTTTTACCGCCAATTCCGTATTCGTCCCTGTCAATTTACCAGAAGGTAATTCAACGTTCTGAGCATTAAGTGCATTTCTTACGTCCAAAATTGTGAGACCATAGGAAGCCAGACGTACTGGGTCTATCCATAGGCGCATAGCATATTTTTTCTGACCCCAAATTTGCACAGAACTTACTCCCGGTATGGTCTGCAATCGCTGCGCAATAACATTTTCGGCGTAATCTGATAGTTCGAGTACATTTTTTGTGGTACTTTGAGCCGTCATGATAATAATAGGTTCAGAATCCGCATCAGCTTTTGATACTACAGGTGGCGCATCGATATCCTGAGGTAACCGGCGTTGTGCTTCTGATACCTTATCTCGAACATCATTGGCAGCTGCTTCGAGATCTTTACCAAGATTGAACTCAATGGTAATATTACTTGAACCTTGATTACTAGAAGAAGATATGTTTCGAATACCATCGATTGCGTTTATCGCCTTTTCAAGAGGCTCCGTTATCTGCGATTCTATAATCTCAGCGTTGGCCCCCGTATAATTCGTTCGCACAGAAATTTGGGCTGGATCTATGGAAGGATACTCGCGGACACCTAAAAAAACATATCCAATAATACCAAATAAAATGAGCATTAAGTTCAACACGATGGTCAAAACCGGTCTTTTTATACTTAACGTAGATAAACTCATATTTTATAATTAACGCAAAGTAACTTGAACAGGATTTCCACTTCGCAAGGACATCACGCCCGACGTAAGTACGGTGTCACCTTCTTGAATTCCCGATAAAATCAACACATCATCTTCAGTTCTCGCTCCGATCTCTACAAGAGATTCAATAGCTATCCCATTTTTTAAAAGAAATACCTTTCTACCGTTTTGTATAGGAATTAATGCTTCCGCAGGTACCAATAGTCCTCTTTCAACAGTTGCTAAGGGAAAAATAACATTCGCAAATGTACCCGGAATTAGCCGTTGGCCAGAATTATCTGCAATTGCTTTTACCTGAAGCGTACGTGTCGTCGCTTCTACAATAGGCTCAATTGCATAAACTTTAGCCGTATATTCTTCCTTAGAGCCCTGGATATTAAGTTTAATGCTGCTGTTATTCCTAACCATACTTACGTATTTTTCCGGAATGGAAAACAACACCTTTACCCTGTCTGTATTTACCAGCTGGGCGATGCTTATGGTTGGCGTAATGTAACTTCCTTTAGAAATACTCCTTAACCCGATCGTACCCGAAAAAGGAGCTTTTATGATAGTCTTAGCTAATTGAGCCTCGATTACTTCGATTTGCGCTTGAGCAGTACGATAATCCGCACTGGCAATGTCATACTCTTCCTGGCTAATTGCTTCCTTTTCCAGTAGCAATTTAGCTCTTCTAGCATTTTCACCCGCTAAGCTATTTCGCGTAACTGCTTGGGAAAGTTGCGCCTTCAACTCTACGTCATTAATACGAATCAATACCTGGCCTACAGACACTCGACCTCCTTCTGAAAAGTTTATTGATTCCACAATTCCCGAAATCTCCGAGCGTACGTCAACAAGCTCATTAGGTTCGATCGAACCAGAAAGTGACAAATGGTCTGAAAAGGGTCTGCCTTTTATTACTTTCCCATAAACTTTTGCTTTCGCGCGGCCCCCTCCTGCATTACCAGTACGTTCTTTCTCTTTTTTATCATTTGTAGTTACTCGATATAAAACTAAACTTCCAATACCAAGGACAATTAAAACAAGAAATATAATGGTTTTCCTTTTCATGTATGCATAGGATATTAATAACATGCGAACCAGCAAAGAGAGAATTTTTAAATAGATTGCCGTTCATCAATTTTGCATGTAAAGTAGAAAAAAAACAAACAACTTTATGTAATATTGTTATTATAATAATTAGGTTTAACTCTCCTTTATCATGCAAGCTAACATAAAGAGAGCGTGATCAAGGTGCTGATAACGGTACCGCTTGTTTACCAGCGCGGTACTAGCAGGTGCAGCGTATTTAACAGATTCTGATTTTAGTGCCCGGTACACCGGGACTTCCGGGTTAATAAATACAGGGGCAAAAAAAAAAGCCCTTGCTGTTTCCAGCAAGGGCTCTGTATAAAAAAAGGCACCGACCTACTCTCCCACCTGTTACGGCAATACCATCGGCTCTGGCGGGCTTGACTTCTCTGTTCGGAATGGGAAGAGGTAGACACCGCCGATATAGGCACCTGAAGATCTTTATAGTACTAAGTATTGGGTATTAAGTATCAAGTATCCAATACATACTATCTAATGACTATCGAAAGAAAGAAATACATTCGAGAAAACAACAGCAACTATCCGCCTGGAAAGCTTCGGGCTATTAGTACTACTCGGCTGTGGTGTTTCCACCTCTACACCTATAGCCTATCGACGTAGTCATCTCCTACGGCCCTTATGAGGAAGTCTCATCTCGTGGCTAGTTTCGCACTTAGATGCTTTCAGCGCTTATCTATTCCCG
>NZ_MU158693.1:442345-443134 GCF_015209965.1 Sphingobacterium pedocola
ACTGATGCCAGAAAACTGTGTTATGCGGTGTTAATCCGGATTTCTCCGGGCTATCCCCCTGATATGGGCAGGTTGCTCACGCGTTACGCACCCGTGCGCCACTCTCATCAATAGCAAGCTATTGAATCCCGTCCGACTTGCATGTATTAGGCCTGCCGCTAGCGTTCATCCTGAGCCAGGATCAAACTCTCCATAGTAAAATGAAGTGTAAGACCAAGACTATTTATAATATAAACAGAATTGTCTTGTTTTTATATCTAATTCCGGACTGACCTGGCTGGTCAGTTATTGCTAACTTATCGTTCTTAACTTTCGCCAAAAACTTCAGCTACTCGTTACGTTACATGATCATTTCCTTAAAGAACTTTCTCCGCATCCGCATCGCGCTTCTGCTTTATCTATAGGCCTTACGGCCCTTGTTATCTCTTTTAAAACCCCTTCGTTTCCGACGGGACTGCAAAGGTAGAAATCTTTTTTAAACTTCCAAAATAAAAATTATCTTTTTTTTATTCCCTCCGTTTTTCAATCCATCAGAAACCAAAGTCCTTCGACTTTCTATCCCTGATTTCCCTGCTTTCAAACCCTTCCTCCCTTGCGGAGTGGTGCAAAGATAGGAACTTGAACACATTACTTCCAAGTAAACTAAACGTTATTTTTAAAGGTCTGCCGTAAAACGCTGGAACTGTTAACGATAAATTTGCCACTGCCCCTCTCCTGCCTTTCTCCCGACCAATACCCGACCTTCTTCTACCGGTATATTAGGTCTGCCTTAGTACTATCTTAGGGCTA
>NZ_MU158694.1 GCF_015209965.1 Sphingobacterium pedocola
GTAACATTGACCAAGTCTTGGTTTTTGCTTCTTTTGACCAAGCAAAAGAAGGAGAGCCGCCCGCCGATGAGGGCAAAAAAAAATGATTAAAATAAACCTTCCTTTAACCTTAACAACCTCTCTCGGAAATTTGGTTGATCCACTTCGGCGTGAGACGAAAAAGAACGTTTATTTTTTATTTGGCCGATGGGATATAAAATGCGATTTTAATTTATCCAATCCAATATTCTCTTCTTTTTTATCCAATTCAAATAGCCACACCTTTTCGCCAAGTATATTATTTATCTCTTTGGAGTTAATCAAATCCAGGGGCTTTACCCTTAATTCCTTACTTAGCGGTTGGGTTTGCGTCTGTTGGCTGCGCGAATGGCGGATGAGTTGAAATTGAAAAGTGGGCCATTTCCCTACTGCCGAAAAATTTGCAGTGTACACTTGTGCGTAATCATTTTTCGGGATACTATTGGCAAATATACCTGTCGTTTTGGAACCTGAAATCTCCGATATACTAACAAGCAACTCAAAAGAAGTCTCATTGATCATGTAAAATTTGGCTAAACCATCTTTTTGCTCGCCCGCTACCGCCAGATATATACCCTTGTCCATAAAAGGTCCCTGTACACTTGGTGAGCTATCTTCAATGTCGTCTTCGGGTAAACGCATGTTGCCGTGTACCAAGGTGATCTTCGTTTTTAGTACAGGGATTTCGAAACCAGTGTCATCTGTTACACCAATTATATCATTGGCTTGTAGAGACGTAATATGTCCCTCAATCGGTTCGTCTACAAATCGTACTAAATCTCCTATTTTGAATTCCATGTGTGTTTGTCTATTAACTGTATTAATTTTTCGATATCGATTTCGTTATTGTACAGGTGTATACCGATACGTATCCCCGTTCCCCGTGGAAAACATTTGAGTCCGTCAGCCAGAAGGGCCGGGTAGAAATCTTGGGGTATTTGTATGTTGATTAAAGATGATTTTATTTCTTTTGTTTTTATAAATGGAAGAATAAGGTCTCTACTTGTAAGTTCGTCATATGCCAACATGCTCAATCGATGAATATGCTGTTGTATATTCTCTAATCCGATCCCTTTCAAAAATCGAATAGATTGCTGTAATGTACCGTGACTTAACGTATCTTGGTGCCCCGGTTCGAAATAAGTATCCAAAATTGATTTTTTGGCCCACATACCCTCTTGCGGACGAGGACGGGACTGCGCATCCTCATAAATTTTTGACGCAAGATCTTTTGATATCATCAAAAAACCATTGCCAAATCCTGCCATCATCCATTTATAACCACTGGTGCCTACAGCGTCAAATCCGGAATTATCGAAATCAAAGGGTTCTGTTCCTAAAAATTGAGTCGCGTCGCCAATGATTATAAGATCTGGGAACGCCACCTTTAACTTTTTGATGAAATCTAAATTCACTTTTAGACCTGTAATATATTGGACGATACTTAATAGTAATACATTCGGTTTATTCTCCGTAACAGCATTGAAGATGTTTTCTTCTAGATTTTCATTCGCTTCGATATAAAAATGTGGGAATCCCCTACTTATAATAGGATAATTAAGTGAAGGATAATCCTCAGAGATTAATGCGAAGCTAGTATCTGCGGAGAAACCTTCAATGAGGGTGTTGAATCCAAATGAAAAGTTAGGTACACAAAATGTCCGATCGGTGCTGCAATGAAATAATTCAGCAATGTCTTTTTTGACTTCGGTAATAAATTCGCCTTGTTGTTCACGCAGCATACCGGAAGGTGCAAAAAACGCGGCATCCCGATGTTGCCTCCAAATGTGATGGCTTTTGGGCATTAATCCATTTCCTGGCGTGTTTAGATAGATTATATTTTCTGGTACATCAAAATGTTCGTTGTAGTCCATCTGCATTCAAGGTTTGTTGTTGTAAAATATCAAGATATTGTTGTTGTGGCATATAGACGGCACCCATGCTTTCTAAATGTGATGTATGGACTTGACAGTCTATTAATTCCAATCGAAAATTTTGGACTAAGAATATGAATGCTGCTTTGGAAGCATTTGAAACTTTAGAGAACATGCTTTCTCCACAAAATACCGTTCCCACCAATACGCCATATAATCCTCCTACCAACTCGTTGTCTTTCCAAACTTCTATGCTATGGGCAAATCCTAGACGATGAAGCTCAGTATATGCTTTTCGCATATCAGCGATAATCCAAGTTCCATCCTGATCTTTGCGGTGAATGTTGGAACAATTTCCAATAACCTCCTGGAAAGCAGTATTGTATGTGAAACGAAACAAAGTGGCCGCCAGGATCTTTTTCATACTCTTGCTGACTTTAAGCTGATTCGGATGTAAAATGAATCGACTATGCGGAGCATACCAAAGAATTGGAGAATCATCCGAATACCAAGGAAATATACCATTCTTATATGCAGTGAGCAGTCTTTTGGGAGTTAGGTCGCCACCAATTGCTAACAGTCCATCATCTTCAGCATACTTAGGATGGGGAAAGGACAAATTCTCGCTTTCTAATTCAAAAATCATGTATTTAAAGAATCTTCGTCTAGCAGAGAGACCGTATGGATGAATTAATCTGGCTGTCTATCTTCTTTACTTATTTCATCGAATAATTTATCCATGTGTTCGACATATTCATTTGTGTCGTCCAAAAAGAACTCTAATTGAGGAACCACACGTGTTTGGTTCTTAATCTTGAGGCCTAGTTTATAACGTATCTCGTTTGTTCTCTTTTTAATGTTAGCGATGTCATCCTTAGCCGTCGTGGTATTTAGAAAACTAAGATATACGCGAGCTATGGCTAAATCCGGTGTTACGCGTACTCGAGTCACCGTAATGAATGCACCTGGTGCCCAAGTTTTTCCATCGCGTTGAAATAGTTCGGCTAAATCTTGCTGAATAACGCCTGAAAAGCGTTGCTGTCTTTTGCTTTCTGTTCCCATGCCTGTTAGATTGTGTTAAATAAAGCAGCTATTTTCTATGTTATATTACAAATATACTAATTTAGTAAGCAACAAAGGGATGACATGGATTAAATAAAAAATAAGACCTGTCGTGGGCATTGACAGGTCTTAATCAAAAAAATAGTTTATAACTGGATAGAATAATTTCTTGTTCAAGTTTTAAGACTTTGAGGTCTATCATCATTTAGTTTGTTTATCTCTCGGTCATAAGGTCTGTGAGTATTAACTCACTTTTCTTATAATTTTCATCTCCCTTGTGATACAAACATAGATATATAATTTCTTACCGCAAAGATGTTTTTTAAAAAAAAGTGAGTGATTACTTATAAAGTACGTTTCGGCTCCTTGAAGCCATATAAATAGCGAGATTTTATATTACCCCGTTTACGCGTCATGTTAGAAAGCCCTTTCTTCAAGGTGCTTTGGTAGATCAATGTAGTCAATACCTTTGGACCACCAATCTGGTGATTCACTTGCTTTAAGATAATGGTCAAAGAACTCCATCATACGCACGGCATAATCCTTTTGATTTACTTCTTTACGGAGCCCGTGATTTTCACCGTTATAGGTGAGCATTACTACGGGTTTATTGAGTCGACGAAGTCCGTTAAAATATTCAATACCCTGCGTGTAATCTACAGCACCATCTTTATCATTGTGCATAATGACCAAAGGCGTGTTTACCTTTTTGATATGATAAACAGGAGAATTTCTCGCAAAGGCATCCCAGTTATCCCAATATCCTGTTGTCAAACGACCTTGACTGGATTCAAATATACTTTGATTCGTAGAACCAGAATTCCAATAAATCAAACTATACATGCTGATCATATTCGTTAAAGGAGCTCCTGCTACGGCCGCTTTAAAGATGTCTGTCTGCGTGATCAAAAATGAGGTTTGGTAGCCACCCCATGAATGTCCTTGTAATCCTACTTTATCCCCATCCACTATGCCTGTTGCTATAGCGGCTTTAACAGCCGGTACCACGCAAGCTACGGCCGACATTCCGGGGTCGTTGAGCTTGTATGTAATATCCGGCATTAACACTGCGTAGCCATTACTATTATATACGGCCCTATTAAACCCGCCACCGGGAAAAGCCGGATTGGAATAGGTGTTCGTCCCATCGGTTAATCTTTCGTAGATATAGGTTATGGTAGGATATGCTTTGCCTTCCACATAATCTGCCGGTAAAAACAACGTAGCCTGTAAGGTATCTCCAAAATCATTTACGTAGCTAATTAATCTCGATCCAGATGAAAAAGCAAATTTTTCCATATCTGGTGTGTTTGAGGTTAATTTCAATTCATCTTTTAGTGATTTGTCCGCACTCGTGAAGAGCTCAGGGGATTCATTGCTCTTTTCTTTGCTGTAGAAAAACCGATCACCGTTTTTGGTTTTGTTAAATAGTCCAACAGATATATCCGTTAATGATAAAACTTCTAATGTATGTTTATTGGCCGACAGCAGAGCGATTCCCGATTGTTTCGTATTATCGTCGAAGATCGTAAAATATTGATCTTTCTTTAGATCAATAAATTCATCATCCTCATAAATTTTATTATAACGAGCGGGGGTTAGTTTTCTGGCCTTCCAGTTATCGGTCAGACTGATGTAGTTTTTTCCATCTGCTGAAACCTTCCAAAGGTCGTAATTGTCTTTTAGAAGAACGTATTTTCCATCTTGGGTCCAACCGAAATTCGAAGTAGCGGGCTTTGAGACATTGTGGTCGTCAAAAGCGTCAATAAATGAAGTCGGGATCTTTTCGGTGAGATTGGTTTTTTCTAAGGTAGCAATATGTAGTGAGTAATAATTGCCATCGTGATAATAAAGTAGGTAATCAGCCGATGGTGAAAAACTTATACTTCGTGCCGCATTTAGATATAATTTCTCTATCCCCAGTTTTCTACCACCCGTTTTTACGTCAATGATATATAGATCGGCATAACGTTGTCCGCTGAGGCTTGACTCGAGTTCATATGGCTTGAAATCCAGTCCATAGCCAATTTGTTGCGTAGGGGCAAGTGCGATAGAACGCACATTACTATCTGCTAAGGAAGTGAATCTATTGTCTTTAACATACAGCGCGCTCATAACCACATAGTTTTTGTCGGATTCTAACTGATTACGTTGGCTGGATTGTAGCCTTTTGTCTTGCCAATTCCAAATAATCATATCTGGCTTTTCTAAGTCTTTTTTGTCACTGTCGTTTTGTTTTTTAGGGGCGGCGTTTGCGACTTTCGCGGACGTTGTGTCAATCGCTACCGTGTCCTTCGCTAGAGTTATCTTTTGATCCGTACTGTCTTTTGCAACACTGTCAATTTTAGCTTCGCCTGATCTTTTGTCTTCTACCTTCTCGATTTTGGCGATACCAAAGAATATTGTGCTTAGATCTTTACTCCAGTACGGAATACTATTTTGACTTATACCGTATCCGGCTGTAATTTGGTTTTCATCTAAACCCGTATAGGTAAATAGCTCCCTTTGATCTCCTTTGATATTTTTAACCCCAATTAGCGTGTAAATGGGCTCTTTATAGTTTTTGTCTTTCTTTGATTTAAGTAAGGCAAATGCTGTACCCTCTTTATCCCAATTGATTTTAGTATAATTCGCTTTATCATTCTGCAGGACGGAATTTACGCCTGTTTTTAGCTCTAAAAGGAAAACCCCGTTTCCGTTTTTTCCATCTGCATCGACGGTATATGCAAGGTACTGTCCCGATCTATTGAACTTGAAATCACTAACATTCCCGAGATTAAAGCTCTTTTTATTCTCCAAATTATAAAGGAGTAAGTCGCTTCCTTTTCCGGATTCTGCTTGTGAGCCGTCGGGTCTACCGGCATTTTTTGAAAAACGAACAGCTATCCATTTGCCATCTTCATTTGAAAATTGGACCGACTGTACATTGTCAAAAACAATGGAAGCTGTATCCGAGAGCGCAACGATTTTTAGTTTTTTTGAGATTGGCTTTTTAGCTTTCTCATTGGCTTTGATGTCTTTGTAACTCGGTGATTCAAAAAAAGCAATGTATTTACTGTCATAGTTGAACTCGATAAGACTTGCTTGTCCGCCGATCTTATAACGATAAGCAGTCGTGTCAAGTGTTTTTCGCAACGTAAGATTGAGGTCTCCGAGAGTAGGGCCGGAAACAAACGCGGCCCATTTGCCGTCGTTTGTATATTGCATACCGTTCATCCGGATATAAGACCAAGACGGAATATCTTTCCAGCTGATCGGTGTTTTGCTTTCTTGTGCGTAATTTGTCAGCCAGACGACTTGTAAACAAAGAAAAAGGAAAGTTTTGATGTTCATAGAAGATGTTATATTAATTGTCGGTCGTAAATTTAGCTAAATTAAAGAATGATGTATTAAATGGTTGTATTTGTATGGAAGATTTTACGTTGGAAATGGTATTTTTGCTCGGGAGATTTAAATATACCGATCTCATCAACCATTAAAAAAGACAAATTGATGAAAATCTGGCAGAAAAATATTGATGTAGATTCCTTTGTTGAATCATTTACTGTAGGGAATGATAGGGCCATGGATATGCATTTGGCGACAGCTGACGTGTTAGGGTCATTGGCGCATACACGCATGTTGAATGCTATTGGATTAATGACAGCAGAGGAACTGGCTGTAGTGCAGGTTGAATTAAAACATATCTATAGCGAAATCGAACAGGGTAATTTTGTGATTGAAGATTCGGTGGAAGATGTGCATTCTCAGATAGAAATGTTATTGACAAAACGTATAGGTGATGCTGGGAAGAAAATCCATTCAGGTCGCTCTAGAAATGATCAAGTTTTGGTGGATTTGAAGCTCTACTTTCGTTCTGAAATTCAACATCTAGTCGGACAAATAACAATTCTCTTCGAACAATTGATTACGTTAAGTAATCAGCATAAAGATGTTTTGATTCCCGGATATACACATTTGCAAATCGCGATGCCCTCTTCCTTCGGCTTATGGTTTGGTGCATATGCGGAGAGTTTAGTGGATGATTTGGAAATGATGAGGGCTGCATGGCGGGTTTGCAATAAAAATCCCCTGGGGTCGGCTGCCGGCTACGGTTCTTCGTTCCCCTTGGATCGTACCATGACGACGACGTTGTTGGGCTTCGACGAATTAAATTACAATGTGGTATATGCACAAATGGGTAGGGGGAAGACAGAACGTATCTTAGCACAGGCGATGAGCTCTGTTGCTGCAACTTTAGCAAAGTTTGCAATGGATGTGACGTTGTTTATAAATCAAAACTTTGGATTTATCTCATTTCCTGCAAATCTTACGACAGGATCGAGTATCATGCCCCACAAGAAAAATCCGGATGTATTTGAATTGATTCGATCGCGCTGCAATAAAATTCAGGCTTTACCAAATGAGATTGCCCTGATGACGACAAATCTTCCGGGAGGATATCACCGCGATTTGCAGCTGTTGAAAGAGAATCTGTTTCCAGCATTTCAATCGTTGAGTGACTGTTTGGAAATCGCTAAATTTATGCTCGAGCATATCACGGTAAAAGAGAATGTGTTGGATGACCCAAAATACGACTATCTTTTCAGCGTAGAAGTTGTAAACAATGAAGTGTTAAAAGGAGTTCCATTTCGGGAAGCGTATAAGAATATCGGTTTGGCGATTGAGGATGGAACTTTTAAGCCATCTAAGGAGGTACATCACACGCATGAAGGAAGTATAGGTAACTTATGCAATGACCAAATTCAGCGGATGTTTAATGAGGCAAAAGCCGGTTTTGGATTTGAAAAAGTAGATGCGGCACTGGCGGAGTTGATAAAATAAGAAATTCGGCCTCCTAAAAGGCCGAATTTCTTATTTTACGATATTAAACTTATAGCTGATCTGTGATTGAAATTCTTCTCCAGGTCGTAATATAACATTTGGGAAATTCGGTTGGTTTGGGCTATCTGGATAGTGCTGCGCTTCGAAGCAAAATCCACCCCGTTTCACGTATTTATTTCCAGACTTCCCCACATCATCAGATAAGAAATTACCGGTGTACAATTGAATGCCGGGTTCGGTAGTGTACACTTGGAGTTGGATACCAGAGTCTTCAGCATATGCGGTAGCGGCGACTTCAGGTAATGAGCTTGGATTTATAAAGGTGTGATCATATCCGCTGCCTGCTTTTATTTGCTGATCTTCTTGATCAATATCCTCCGAAACTTTTTTTGAACCTCTGAAGTCAAAAGGTGTATTTTCTACCGAAGATTCTTTGCCAAAAGGAATCTGATTATCATCAATTGGAAGAAAGTGTGTCGATGGAATTTGAAGAACATGACCTAGAATATCGCCATTACCTTCACCATTGAGATTGAAATATGCGTGGTTCGTCAAGTTGATCACGGTAGGCTTATTAGTTGTGGCTCTAAAACGGATGATAATCTCATTTTCGTTCGTCAGTTCATAGCATACGTTGAGTTTTACTTCGCCGGGAAAACCTTCTTCACCATCGGGCGAAACGTAATAAAAATCTACTTTTTGTTTGAAACTCACCTGTCTGTCCCACACTTTCGAATGAAATCCCCCCTCGCCACCATGGAGATTGTTTGTGCCGTTATTTTGCGCTAAGGTGTAGTCTTGGCCATCCAGACTAAATTTTCCATTTGCTATTCTATTTCCGAAACGTCCAATCGTTGCGCCGTGATATTTTTCTTGCGCATGAAGGTATCCATCTATGGAATCAAAGCCGAGAACAACATCCACTAAGTTTCCGCGTTTGTCTGGTACCAACGCACTTACTAAACGAGCACCATAGTCCGTCAATGCGACTTGCATACCTGCGGGATTCGTCAAGACAATTAAATGCGTATTGTTGCCTTGTATGTTGCGTACAAAGTTCGAAGGCTCGGGCAGGGAATAAGTTGTCATAATATATTATTTAATGACATAAAAATACGTATTTTTAAGTTATTATTGAATTATATTATGGTTCATCAAAAAACCTTTTACGTATTCTATTTTTACGGCTTGCTATTTCTTGTGTTATATGGATTAGGTATCGGTAAATCGTATTCGGCTACAGTTCAAGGTTCGCTCTCTTTTCTTGTTTTTGATCTAAATCAAGTGTTCAACATACTGTTTATCTTTTCATTTAGCTGGGCGCTGCTTTATCAACTTACACTAAAATGGATGTATTTGGCTAATTGGACTTCGGCACATGTACTATTGTACACCTGTCTCTGTATTTCGTTGACGGTATATTGTTACTACGATTCTTCATACTACGCCAAACTGCAGTTGGTAGAGTTTAGTTCGGATGGTGAGTGGCATCAATTAATGGATAGACACGCTGCGGTAAGACGAAACTTCGCTATTTTGTTTGTTATACTATTGCTGGGGCAAATGATTTATGTTGTCAATCTTCTTGCTGGATTATTATCTTGGCGGAAGAACCGCGTTTCGCAGTAATTACAATTGAGCATAGGACTCATCGTAACACTGTAGAGGGAAATAGCTAGGTATTTTAATTTGCGACCTGGGCTTTCTTTGGGGCAAGCTAGGTGTTTCATGTTTTTAGCTAGGTTTTTTGTGCTGCCATCTAGCTGTTTTGTATTTTCACCTACCTTTCAGAAAAAAACAGCTACCTTTTAGAATAGAAGACCTAGCTTTCGAAACAGAATAGCTAGGAGTTAGAACGAAACACCTAGTCTTCAGAATAGAAAGCCTAGCTTTTAGAACAAGATAGCTAGCGTTTAGGGCCAAATACCTAGCCTTCGGAACGGAACAGCTAGCTTTCGAAACAGAACAGCTACCTCTTAGAATAAAACACCTAGCGTTCGAAACAAAACACCTAGCTTTTTTAACAAAACACCTAGAAGTGAGCTTTTTGGGTATTGCTAGTTTTTTTAGCTAAAAAAGCGGGTTTAAAGTTCTTTTAGCCTATATTTTTGGTTGAGAATAGGTGTTTTTTTATGAAGAAAAGGTTTGTTTCTGAGCCAAAGCGGATTTTTGTACCCCTGAATATTGGCTCAATTACAAACCTTTTTTTAAATATTTTGATTGAGATAAAGGCATTTTATCTAAGTTTGCTCAGCAAAATCCGAATATTACATGAACTGGAAACAACTGTTATCTGCAAAACGATGGGGCTATGAAGCGCGTATACCGAATGATCAATTTGATGCACGTTCTGAATTTCAACGAGATTATGATCGGTTGATTTTCTCCTCTCCATTTCGTCGTTTACAGAATAAAACACAGGTTTTCCCACTTCCGGGAGCGGTATTTGTGCATAACAGGTTGACCCATAGTCTAGAGGTAGCTAGTGTAGGACGATCGTTGGGAAGGCTGTTTTATAATCTCATGAAACAGCAGAATCCGGATCTCGATACGGACTATCCTTTTTTGCAGGAAGTAGGGAATATTGTTTCAGCAGCATGTTTATCCCACGATTTAGGGAATCCCGCCTTTGGACACTCAGGTGAAGCTGCCATATCGTCTTTTTTTACCGAAGGAAAAGGACAGAACTATCAAAAGGAAATGACCGAAGAAGAGTGGGCAGATCTAACCCATTTTGAAGGTAATGCAAATGCCTTGCGAATTTTGACACATCCTTTTAATGGAAAAGATGGTAAAGGCTTTGCGTTGACTTATGCTACGTTGGCTTCCATCGTGAAGTATCCTTGTGCGGCTATAGATGGACACGTTAAAGGCAATCATCACCGTAAGAAATATGGTTTTTTCGATTCAGAGAAAGAGGCTTTTGAAAAAATAGTAGCCGAACTGGGCTTGGAGAAAGATCCCACTAACCCACATGGCTACTTGCGCCATCCATTGGTATATTTGGTGGAGGCGGCTGACGATATCTGCTATAATATCATCGATCTTGAAGACGCGCATCATCTGAAAATACTTTCCTATGAGGAGGTAGAGGAATTGCTGTTACCTTTATGCGGAGACGGAGATCTGAGAAGTCGGTTAGCTGGATTGGCGGATAGTGGTAGCCGGGTGGAATTGCTGCGGGCTAAAGCGATCAACACCCTGATCAATGGCTGTGCAGGAGTTTTTGCCAGAAATCAGGATAAGTTTTTAGCCGGCACATTTGAAAGGCCACTGATCGATGCATTAGATCCGCAAATAGTTGCGCAGATGAAGCGAATAGAAGAAATATCGGTAAAGCGCATTTATAATGCACCAACAGTAGTACAGATAGAAATAGCGGGTTTCAAAGTAATGAATGCCTTGCTGGAAGAATTTATCCCCGCTTATTTGAAAGTGGATAAAGGTCACTTTGATAAAAAGATCGTTGCCATGATTCCGCAACAATTTCATACTGATAGAACGGATACGTATTCGAAAATCCGTGCCGTATTAGATTATGTCTCCGGGATGACCGATATCTATGCCGTAGATTTGTATCGGAAGATGAAAGGTATTTCAATACCGTCTTTATAAACACAAGCGTCTCAATACGCATATCTCAATACTATATTTGTTTTTTACGTATAAAAAATTTATTTTTGTCGTATAGAAATACGTTGTAAAACTAATACCGAAAGGAGTATATTATGGATGCTAAAATCACGTTGTCATTTGACGAGCAGGTTATAAAAGAAGCCAAAGCTTTTGCTACAAAAAATGGCGTGAGCCTGTCCCGTCTCACCGAGTTTATATACAAACAGATAACTTCTGATAATTATAAATCGCTGGATGAATTACCAATTTCGGATTGGATCAATACCATCGCCGAAGAAGGCATAGAATATACAAAGACCCCTTCCCGCAAACGGCTGAAATCCGAGTTTTATAATGCCAAGAAATGAGAATTTTTGTCGATGCCAATGTGATTGTGGCGGTGTTGAACAGGCAATACCCCTTGTTTCCATATGCTGCGCGTATTTTAAGCCTGTCGGACAATCCGGGATATACGATTTATACTTCTCCCATCTGTCTCGCTATCGCCTTTTACTTTGCTGAAAAGAAAAGCGGTACCCTGCAAGCCAAAAGCAAAGTTGCAGTGTTGTCCGAAAAATTGGAGATTACTACAACGGATATGGATGCGGTACGATCGACCGTTGAAAATACTGCCATCCATGATTTTGAAGACGGGCTGGAATATTATGCGGCACTTCGCTCGGCTTGCGAAATGATTATATCGGAAGATGTTTCGGATTTTTATTTTTCAGAAATTCCGGTGCAGAATTGTGAAACCTTTTTGAAATATATATAGAAGCGCGACATGCGTATTTCGATGTGCGAATAGTGTCTCAAATCGCACTATGCACTACTCAATTCAATAGTACTAAAAAAAAAATGAAAGTTGTAATAGCGGAAAAGCCTTCAGTGGCTCGGGATCTGGCTCGTGTGATGGGTGCAAAGGAAGTGAAAGATGGATACATTGCTGGCAATGGCTATGCATTTACCTATGCTTTTGGACATTTGGTGCAATTGTGTACTCCTCAGGCCTATGGTTACAATACTTGGTCGGTTTCCAATCTCCCAATTATTCCCCAACAGTTTCGTTTGGAAGCAAAAAAAATCCGGAAGGATGGAAAGCAGCTCGATGATGCCGGAGCCCTGAAGCAACTGAATACGATTAAGAGGTTGCTGGATGAGGCTGACGAAATCATTGTGGCTACGGATGCTGGACGAGAAGGGGAATTGATTTTTCGTAATATTTATTATTATCTGGGGTCTAAAGTTCCTTTCAAGAGGCTTTGGATTTCCTCCCAAACAGACAAAGCAATCAAAGAAGGTTTTGCGAAACTTAAAGAAGGAACGGAATATGACAGCCTGTATATGTCTGCCCGTTCGCGTTCGGAATCTGATTGGTTGATTGGTATCAACGCCACACAAGCAATTACTTTAGCAGCGGGTAACCGAGGTCTGCTTTCATTGGGACGGGTACAGACGCCAACTTTAGCGATGATCTGTTCGCGTTATTTGGAGAATAAGGACTTCAAGCCACAGGCATTTTTTAAGATACAAGCGGGGTTTGAAAAGGATAACATTAAATTTAAGGCAACCTCAGACAAGATTGAGAGGCGGGAAGTCGCAGAAGAAGCTATTTCAAAGATAACGGTTGGTTCGCAAGCAAAAGTTATAAAAGTTGAAGCCAAAGAAACCAAAGAACCCCCTCCGTTGCTGTTTGATTTGACTTCGTTACAGCAGGATGCGAACAAGAAATTTGGTTATTCGGCAGATCAAACGTTAAGTATTGCGCAAACACTTTATGAAAAAAAAGTGATTACCTATCCACGTACCGGTTCCCGGTACATCGGAGAGGACGTTTTCGAAAACATCGAAGAGCTATTCCAGCATTTAGCCGATACAGCTGAAGAAAGTATAGCCGCGATTTCGCGTAATCTGATAGGTGCGAAGCTGAACAAACGGTCGGTCGATGATAAAAAAGTAACGGATCACCATGCTTTACTGGTGACAGAGGAAAAGCCGGGACCGATGGTCAAAGAACAGCAAAACATCTACAATATGATTGCTAAGCGCATGGTGGAAAGTTTTTCAGAAATTTGTTTGAAAGATATCACCACAGTAACCATTGACGCGCACGGGGTGGAATTAATCGCAAAGGGAACCGTTATACGTCAGTTTGGCTGGCGCTTATCTGCAGATCAAGTGGAATTGCCTGACGAAGATAAAAATGCAGATGATCAGGACAACGAAAACGCGCAACTTCCAAAGCTTGCCAGTGAAGAATTATTGGAAATACGCTCCTTAGAATTGGCGGAGCGGTTTACGAAAGCCCGGCCGATCCATACCGAAGCTTCTTTGCTGAAAGCTATGGAGACCTCAGGAAAGGAGATCGAAGATGATGAGATGCGGCAGGCCATGAAAGATTGTGGACTTGGTACACCTGCTACGCGTGCAGCAACGATTGAAACATTATTCCAACGTGATTATATCAAACGCGATAAGAAGAAATTGATTCCTACCGAAAAGGGATTGACGGTTTATAACCTGGTGAAAGACCGTTCCATTTCAAAAGTGACCTTGACAGGTAAATGGGAACAGAAATTGGAAGAAATGCGTGCGAATAAAGTTTCGTATGATGTGTTTATGAAGCACATTAAGGATTATACGGCCAAGATCACAAAAGAGCTATTGCAGCTTCGCATCTCAATTGCGCAAGAGGAGGTAAAACCTCTACAAAAAGGAAAAATTAAATGTCCAAAATGTCAAGCCGGTTCTATTTTGCTTTATGAAAAGGTCGCTCAATGTGATCATTACGCAAGAGGTTGCGATTTTAAAATTTGGCGCGTATTAAACGGAGTTTTGTTGGAGGAGAAAGAGATGAAAAACTTATTGGAAAAAGGCAAAACTTCTGAACTTAAAGGGGTGAAGACCAAAGAGGGGAATATAGTTGATGCACCTCTAGTTTTTGAAAATTTTAAAGTGAATGTGGGATAGTGTCTTGAAACCTGTACCTTTGTGCACGATATGGCGACAAAACTTTACAACCCGTTTTTAGATTTTAAATTTGATAATAAAACCTGCTTCCTCACAGGGCAAGAGTTGCAGTCTCCCGATGAACAGATACAAGTTTTTCCTTTTTGGATGATGCGTGCCTTTGATCTGGAAGGGAAGCCTTTTAAAATGTTGGATGAAAGTTTTCTGACTTATAAACAATTGCAACTTCCCTGTTCGGCTTCGGCTGCATCGGCTTTTGAAAGCGTAGAAAGACAAGTGGAGCAGGCTATGGGACGAGGATTTGACGCGGTAAAGAAATTAGATGACATTACGTTGTTTCAATGGGTTTCCAAAATTTTATATGGTGTAGTCTTTAACGAGATACAAGTAGGTATCCGTCAGGCTTCGTTGTCGGGCGAAGCCATGAACTTTTCGCAAGCTTTGGTACATAAGTTTCGCAATCTTCATGCGATGTTACAATCCATTGTAGTACCGATGGAATTTGAACATAAAAATCCGTTTAGCATTCAGGTTTTTCCCGTAGAAAACCCACCGGAAACTTTTTTGTATCGAGATGAAATCAATACCCTGGTATTCTCTCTACGGATGAACGATTTTGCTATAATAGCGACATTACAAGACAACGGTACACATAGCGTCTATCATGAAGAGGCATTAGAAAAAGTAGCGGGACACAAGTTGCATCCCATACAATTTGAAGAAATATGTGCCCGTTATTTTTATTCGGCCTACCTTTTTAACCGCTTGCCTGACTATACTTATATGGAAACTCCACAGAAAGTTTTCGTCGAACCTATGCCTTTAAACGACTTTACGTTGAAACCGATTTTCGACAACTGGGTCGTGAAAACCTATGGACAAGTGTTGGAAAATTTTTGGAAACCTTGGGGCTATCTTTTGTTTGAAATTATCAAGAACCCCGAGTATCCGATGACTTTTCTAACGGATGATCAAAATAATTTTAGAGAAAAAATTGATTTGCCACTGAATTAATCTGATGGAATGTTCGTAACTTGAGGAATTGAACGTTATTAGAGCAAAGGAGATGGTTATGAAATGGTTTTGGGTAGGTATGTGCAGTTGCGTGTTGCTAAGTTTTACAGCTAAAGGCGATATTCCTGTTTCTAAAATAATGTTCTTTTTACAAGATACATCAGTAGTTGAGCATGTCGATGTCTACCCTCAATTTAGGGGAGGAGTTAAAAGGTGGAATGAATTCCTCAGCCGGAATTTAGACATTCGACAAGCAATTTATGCCATGGATAGTACAGCCTATGTTGATTATGGAATTAGGCAAACGGCTATCTTGGAATTTACGGTGTGCGAAGACGGCGAGGTCTGTGACGTGGAGATTGTAAATCGACATAAAATAAGTCCCGAATTTGCGGAAGAAGCAATTCGTGTTATGAATAAATCGCCAAAATGGAGGCCTGGATTGGTTGAAGGTAAACCCGTTCGCACGCGGTTTAGACAATCGGTAACAGCAATACTGGAAGAACAATAGGTTATCCTTAATTATGCGTATTACTGAAAATAGATACAAGATATTATCCTTTGCTACACTCTTTTTCCTAATTTTATTACAATTCAAGTTCCTGATTTCAACATACGAAATTACAAATGCACAATATTTTTCGGAGGAAAGGGAATTATTAAATAGAAAATATAGAGAGGGAATTGTAAATGATTATGTTTACCCGGGAGGCAAGAGAATAATCAATAGCATACTACTACACGAAATAGATACGCTTTCTATCTTATACGATAGCAATAGAAAGGAATTTTTGTCTTATAGTGACGCGATATATGAAAAGGTGATACACGATTTACGTGATGGCCTTATGGACGACACGTTCTTCACTGCTTTGTTACAGGATAATCTTACCGATAACGATCTTCTGCATGGTGTCACGTTACTTGAGTTAAGTGTTACAAAGGACGGTGTGAACTACATCCCACTTGCTAAGCAGAATAAGGATGGGTATCTCGATATTCCAATCGATGGAAATCTTCGTACCCTCAATAAGCACAATGAGGTAGCACGTGTAACCGTTAGTAGCCCTGACCCCAACACGTACAGGATATCGTTTGCATTGTATGTTGACCATCAATCAAGGCCTAAACATGTAATGCTTCAGATGCTGCCTGTCTTTCTGCTTTCGTTGATCAGCTTAGCAATGGTGATTATCGTATATATCATGATCTATCAAAACTGGCGTAAGCAGAAACAGCTGTCATTGATGACCACTGATTTTTTGAATAGCGTAACGCATGAATTTAATACGCCTTTAGCGTCGATAATCGTTGCGAACCAATCGTTAAAGAACCTACAAGTCACTGACGATAAGTTGCAGTTGATCCATGCGGTTATACAACGGCAATCGATAAGGTTGCAGCGTCTCATCAATCAAACAATTAGTGTTACAAAGTTGGAAGAAGATTCTGTTGACAGGAATCATTTTGATATTCAGGATTTACTACGACAGATTCTATACGATTATAATATCAACAAGAACGGTGAAGTCGAGATCCACTTCGACGATCGCGTAGGACCCTCGGCAATGCCGGTGTTGTTGAATGAGTTTTTGTTTACTACGCTTGTTTTCAATTTGCTAGATAACGCGGTGAAATTTAACACAAGTGTTAAAAAACGGATAGATGTTTCGTTAAAGAACATTAATAGTGAGTTGCAAATTTCCATTTCCGACAATGGCGCAGGAATTAGCGAAAAGGCAAAAAGCAAGGTGTTTGACCAGTTTTACCGCGAGTCTGGACAGTTAAAAAAAGCGGGCTTGGGATTAGGACTTTTTTATGTGAAGAAAATTGTTGACTTTCATAAGTGGCGGATCAAGTTAAACAGTACGGTTGGAAAGGGGTCTGAGTTCATTATTATTTTAGGTAAGCATTAGATCGCTATTACACAGCATATACCGTGCTGTTAAAAATGATAGACTATTTTAATAAGGTACCGTTAGGGGCTCGAATTAGTAAGACCCTACTCCGGTGAATGAGATGTAGAAAAGCATAATGAGTAAGCGAAGCTTGCCGGCAATAATGTAATTACAGGCACATGAAAAACAGGTTGTTATTTGTAGAGGACGAAATAGATTTGGGAATGCTAACTAAACAGTATCTGGAAATCTCTGGACTAGATATTGTGTGGTATAAAAATGCGGAAAATGCCTTGGAGGCATATACATTGAATCCCGATTTCGCTCTTGCACTTATTGACATAACATTGCCGGGCATGGATGGATTTTCGTTAGTGCAGGAAATGTTAAGTATAAACCACAATCAAAGTTTTCTGTTTCTTACTGCCCGGAATAATAAAGAGGATCGTCTTACCGGGTTAAAAATAGGAGCAGACGACTATATTAGTAAACCTTTTGACATAGAGGAACTATTGCTAAGGATCAAAAATATTCTGAAAAGACAAGGCGGCATAACAACTGTTCAAGATTTTATGCTAATTGGTGATATCACTTTTTTTAAAGATGCGTTAAAACTTGTATTTCCAAATGGAGATCAGGTTAGCCTGACCGCGCGCGAGGCCGAATTATGGAGTCTCTTCGTACAGCACTCCAACGTAATGCTTACACGCGAGCAGATTTTAATAAACATCTGGGGTGAAAACGATTATTTTTTAGGTAGGAGTCTTGACGTATTTATTTCTCGTATCCGTAAGCTCCTCCAGTATTCTACACAAGTAAAACTTTCGACCGTCTACGGTAAAGGGTTCATACTTCAGGTAACTTCATAATTTATATTGTAACCGTTAACAATTCATTAACAACGGTTCTATTTTCTTCTCTTTATTTTTACTAAAACGAATTAGTAAACGCAACAGTCAATATAGTTTTTTGGAAGTACGTGCTATTATGCATGTGTAATAGGCGCGTCCGTGCAATTTATGAGCAGTTCTTACTATTCAACTTATAGCTTATATCCACTTAGGAAAATAAAGTTGATAGTGCTAAAGCCGACTAACAATGATTTTTGAAACTATTCACAAAACGTATAAATTTTATGATGAAAATTAGCAGTTTTAAACCTATGAAAAGGAAGTGGTGGGTTATCCCCCTCTCCTTAATGGCCTGCAATTACGGATCTGTAGTTGCCGCTCCAAATATTTTAGATACCGATATTAAAGAGACGACGGTTCTTCAAGAGTCTGTTTCGGGGATAGTTACCGACGCAGGAAATAGCCAGCCTTTAGCTGGGGTAACCGTAAAAGTGAAAGGTAAGGATATTGCTACCCAGACCGGGCAAGATGGGAGGTATTCCATATCTGCCAGTATTGGACAAAAACTCGAGGTTAGTTACCTTGGATACGATATTGCCGAACAGACCGTAACATCTTCAACATTAAATTTTAAACTTACTAATGAAGCGTCGTCTTTGGAAGAAGTTGTCGTTGTTGGGTATGGTACGCAAAGCAGAAGGGAAATTACATCAGCGGTAGCCTCTGTAAAAGAGAAGGATTTTAACAGTGGAGGGATGAGAAACCCAATGGAATTGGTGCAAGGAAAAGTAGCAGGTTTGAATATTACGAGTCCGCAAGGGAGTAACCCTAATGGGGGAACAAACATTCAACTTCGGGGAATGGCCTCGCTGAAAGGAACAAATTCGCCGTTAATTGTGATCGACGGAATTCCTGGAGGAAGCCTTGATCTCATTAAACAAGGAGACATAGAATCGATCGATGTGCTCAAGGACGGATCTGCTGCTGCAATATATGGAACGAGAGGAAACGGGGGGGTGATCTTAGTAACAACCAAAAAGGGTAAATCGGGCATACCCATGTTTGAGTATTACACATACGCACAAAAGGAGATGGTAAATAGAAAACCATCGATGCTAAGCGCGGACCAATTTCGAGAATATATCGTAAAAGGAATGGATAAACCCGATTTAGACTTGGGATCCAGTACAGAACTTTACGACGAGCTGATTAATAAGGACAATTTTTCTCATTTTCACAATTTTGTAGCGAGCGGAGGTGGCGAAAAGTCAACCTATCGTGCAGCCATTAATTACGAATTAGCAGAAGGTGTTGCAAAAGCAAGTAGTAGGGATCAATTTGGAGGGCGATTTAATTTTACGCAGACGGGACTTAAAGATCGATTGACGATGTCGACTAACGTTGCAGCTAATTTTATTAAATCCGATTTACTAGGTGGAGGTATCAACAATGATTTTACGTCTGTTGATTATGGAAAAACAACGGGTGGCGATTTTGAGCAAGCAATACAGCGAAATCCAACTGCTCCGATTATGAATCCAGATGGCAGTTTTTACGAAACCCAAGGGTATAATAATTATAATCCGATTGCCCGCCTTGCTAATAGAATTTTTGAACGGAATCAACAGACATTCTCTGGCGACACAAAATTAAGACTCCAAATAATTGACCAACTTAGTGTATCAGCCTTTGGGTCTTACGTTCGACAAAATTTCAACGACAGGATGTACCGCTCTATTAATGATTGGGATCAACGCTTGAATTCCACCTATCGGGGAATGGCATATGCCGCGAAACGTAATGAGTTAGCATGGAGCAAAACGTTTGAATCGACCATCGACTATCATCAAACTTTCAACGATAGACACAAGGTTACCGGATTATTGGGATATAGTTATCAATATTCTACGTTAGAGCGATTTAACATGGCCAATAATGGTTTTACGACGGACGGTTTCTTGGATTGGAACATGGGAGCAGGTAACGCGCTAATTGACGATACGCTTCCCCGACCATCAATGGGATCCTTCAAAGAAGATAATACGCTTATTGCATTTTTTGGTCGGGTAAACTATAATTTGGATGATAAATATTTTTTAACTGCTATTTTACGGAGAGAAGGTTCTTCCCGTTTTGGTGCTAATCACAAATGGGGTAATTTCCCTGCAGTCTCTGCCGGATGGAACATTACTAATGAGTCATTTTTTGCGAACAAAGCAATTGTGAGCAATTTAAAACTACGTGCAGGTTATGGCGTCACGGGAAACCAGGGTATCCCTAATTACCAATCAATACTTCAACTTTCCACGGGAGGAGTCTATCCAATAATCGGCGGAGAATACAACCAAACCTATGGTCCAAGTGTAAATCCAAATCCAAATTTAAAATGGGAACAGAAAGCAGAAACAAATATTGGTGTTGATTTCGGATTCTTAAATAATCGGATTACTGGATCCTTGGATGTGTATAACCGAAATACGACAGATTTGATCTTTGACTACCTTGCACAGCAGCCGAGCTACACAAAGGACAGAATTTGGTACAACGTTGGATCCGTAAATAACAAAGGTGTAGAGCTGCAACTTTCTGCGGCAGCTATTTCAAAAGCGGACTTTATTTGGAATATTGATTTTACTGGAAATTATCAAAAAAACATATTGACCAAGTTATCAAGTGATGTTTTTAAAAGCAATTGGATTCCTTTTGGTGGTTTACCTTCTCCAGGTAACCTCGGCGACGCGATACGACTGGAAGAAGGTGGCGAGATCGGAGCATTTTTTGGAAAGCGCTATGCAGGACTAACAGATGACGGTAAGTGGCTGTTTTATAAGGCAGATGGGTCAGCGGCTCCGACATCGGAAATCAATAACGACGATTTAACGTACATAGGGAACGGTATTCCGAAGTTCCAGGCTTCTTTAAGTAATAGGTTTTCATACAAAGGCTTTGATTTAACGGTATTTTTGAGAGGTAAGTTCAAGTATAATATTTTGAATACCGCTGATATGTTTTTCGGAAACAAAAAATGGGTTCCCAATAATGTGCTTGAAAGTGCCTTTACGACACATGCTAAGCTTGATGATAATCCGCAATACTCGGATTATTATCTCGAAAATGGAAGTTTTGTCAAGCTGGACAATATTACGCTAGGATATACGGTCAACACTAAAACAGATTATATACGAAATTTATATGTATATGTTACGGGGCGAAACATCGCTACCATGACGGGTTACTCGGGTGTTGATCCAGAGCTGCAAGATACCGGCTTCGATGGAGGTATTGATTCACGAGGTTTCTATCCCCGTACGCAATCTTGGTCAATTGGATTAAATATTGGTTTTTAAAATAAAAGAAAATGAGGCTTATACTTAAAAGAAATATAACTATCGCGGCATTGTCGATAGCGACGATAGGAATGAGTGCCTGTACGAAATTGGACGAAAATTTATACTCTTCTTTACGCAAAGAGACTTTCTATAAAAATAAACTAGAAGTCCTGCAGGCTGCATCAAGATCGTTTACACATATGCAAGCATGGCTTGCGCCTACCGGACAAAATGGTCATTATTTCCATTCGGAATCTGCTGCAGATCAGCTGGCGTGGCCCCAAAAAGGACGACATGGTTATGATGGAGGAGATCACTTTCGGTTACATTATCACACATGGACAGACAATGAGGGAAGGCTGAGAGATGCTTGGCGCCTGATCTGGGAAGGGCTCGGTTATGTTAACAATGCAATTGCAGATATTGAAACCCTCAATGCGGAAGCAATTGGTATGACTGTGGAAGAACTAAATGAGGTTTTGGCTCAACTCCGGGTACTACGTGGGTTTCATTATTTAAAAATTATGGATCTATGGGGTAATGTGCCGATATCGACAGCAGTGGCGACCGAGCCGTTAAATCCTGAAACCAAACCCAGAGCGGAGGTATTTGCATTTATTGAAAAGGAAATTAGGGAAAACGTAGAGCTGTTGCCGTTGCTAAAGATAGACAGTGAACAAGGTGGAGCGAGCAACGGGGGACATGTTTCCCGAGCGGCTGGATATGCTATGTTAGCTGAGCTGTATTTAAACGCAGAAAAGTGGGCTGGAAAGCCGATGTGGGATGAATGTATAAACTACTGCGATAAGATCATTGCTGGTGAAGGCGGCGGTAATGGAGGTACACCTAAATTAGCAAGTGATATTAATGAATTATTTGCTAATGATAATAGCGCTAATCCTGAATCATTGTTCCAGTTCCAGTATAGTAGAAAGGCTGGATTTACATTTGATTGGGGTGGTTTCTTCATGGGATATGATAATATTAGAGATGTATTAAATGTGGGGTATGGTGGTTGGAATGCGTTTGTAGTCATACCAACTGCTTTTGATGCATTCTCTGAGAATGACCTTCGAAAAAAGGAATGGTTTTTGTTTGGTCCGCAATATAAATACGGTACAAGCGAACAGGTTTTGGGAACAGAAGAATGGGACGGAAAGCCTTTCGCCTACGTAAACTCTATTCGAAGAGAGAGTGAAGGGGATTTGACGAGTGAGGGCAGCATGGCTGAGGGTGAAGAAAACTCTGGAGCTCGTTTTAATAAGTACAAATCGGGTACATTAAGCGACGCAAACTATCAAGAAAACGACTTTATTATTTATCGCTTAACGGAAATATATTTCAATAAGGCGGAGGCTTTAATACGAAAAAACGGTGGTATAACTACAGATGAAGCCGTAGAGTTAATTAATGACTCGCGCAAAAGAGCATTCACGGCTGAAGATTGGCCATCGGCCAAATTTAATTCGTCTACTCTTGATTTAGAAGCATTATTGGCTGAACGCGGGAGAGAGTTTATTTTCGAAGGAAAAAGAAGGACTGATCTGATACGGTTTGGCAAATTTACTACAGCAACATGGTGGGATCACAAACCCTCCAACGATGTCAACAAGGAACTCTTCGCGATTCCTCAAACGCAACGGGCTATCAATCCCAATCTCGATCAAAATCCCGGCTACTTAAATTAACTGGGATGTAAGTTCTCCAACAGTACGCATATATTAATCTATAATAATGAAAAAAAACACAATTAAGCTATTGCTTTCTGTAGTTATAGGATTCGGAGCACTTGTTCCGAATTCTATACTTGCACAAAAGCTGAATGGAAAATCTATCGATCCCGTTGATTTGGTCAATCCTCTTATGGGCACAGATTCTAAACCCTCTCTATCCAATGGAAATACTTACCCTGCCATTGGTCTTCCTTGGGGAATGAATATGTGGACTCCACAAACCGGTAAGAATGGTGATGGATGGCAGTACACCTATGCTTCGGACAAAATCCGTGGATTAAAACAGACCCATCAGCCATCACCCTGGATGAATGACTATGGTCAGTTTTCGTTGATGCCTGTTACGGGCAAAGGATCATTTGACCAAGATGAACGTGCGAGTTGGTTTTCCCACAAAGCTGAAAAATCAACACCGTATTATTATTCTGTTTATTTAGCAGATCACGATGTCACGGCGGAGGTGACGCCTACAGAGCGGGCTGCGTATTTTAGGTTTACGTATAGCCAAACGGATAGTGCATTTATCGTGCTAGATGCATTTGATAGGGGATCTGAAGTACAGATTATTCCCGAAAAAAACATGGTAATTGGCTATTCTTCGCGATACTCCCGGGGTAAATTGCCGAATTTTAAGAACTACTTTGTCTTGGTGTTTGATCAGCCTTTCGATAATTTTTCGACATGGGAAGATAAACAGCGGTTTAACAATCAGACAAAATCTCAAGGCAATCATACGGGTGCCATCTTAGGATTTAAAGTAAAGGGAAAAAGTAACCCCATCCAGGTGAAAGTCGCTTCTTCTTTTATCAGTGCGGAGCAGGCTCTTTTGAACCTAAAAGAGATTGGAGACCGCGATTTTGAAGGCGTGAAAAAAGACGGACGAGCAATCTGGAACGAGAAATTGGGCCGTTTAGCGATAGAGGGTGATGATATTGATCAGATGCGTACCTTTTATTCAACGTTATATCGAACTCTTTTCTTTCCAAATAAACTGTATGAAATAAACGAAGCAGGGGAGCGTGTGCATTACAGTCCTTATAACGGAAAAGTGCTTCCGGGTTATTTATTCGGTGGAACGGGTTTTTGGGATACGTTTAGAGCACTGTATCCATTTTTGAACTTAATGTATCCGTCAATCAATGTGGAAATGCAAGAAGGGCTGCGAAATGCGTATTTGGAAGGTGGCTTTCTTCCGGAATGGAGTAGCCCGGGGTTTGCAGATATCATGATTGGAAATAATTCGGCGTCTGTAGTTTCTGATGCCTATATGAAAGGACTCCGTGGCTATGATATCGAAACGTTATATGAGGCATTAAAACACGGTGCAAATAATGAGGGACCAATGACCGCGGTAGGTCGTAAAGGTGTCGAATATTATAATGACCTAGGGTACGTCCCGTATGATGTAGGAATTAATGAAAATGCAGCTCGAACGCTGGAATATGCTTACGACGATTTTACCATTTATCAGCTTGCTAAAGCGTTAAAAAAGTCAAAAAAGGATATTGAATTATACGCTAAACGTGCGCAAAACTATCGACACCTATTTGATCCCTCTACAAATTTAATGCGCGGGAAAAATAAAGACGGAAATTTTCAAAGCCCGTTTAATCCATTGAAATGGGGAGATGCATTTACGGAGGGCAATAGCTGGCACTACTCATGGAGTGTATTTCATGATATACAGGGGTTAATTGATTTGATGGGGGGAGATAGCGTGTTTACGCATATGTTGGATAGCGTATTTAATCAGAAGCCAGATTTTGACGACAGCTATTACGGCGGAACGATCCATGAAATACGTGAAATGCAAATCGCAAACATGGGGCAATACGCACATGGAAATCAGCCTATTCAACACATGATTTATCTTTATAACTATAGTGGCGAACCATGGAAAGCCCAATATTGGATCAGGCAGGTACTGGATCGAATGTACGCAGCCACACCGGATGGCTATTGTGGGGATGAGGACAACGGACAGACCTCGGCCTGGTATGTGTTTTCATCTTTAGGCTTCTATCCCGTTTGTCCGGCTACGGATGAATATGTATTGGGTGCACCATTGTTTCCCAAAGTGACATTGAAGCTAGAAAACGGTAAAACAATTGAAATCACATCTACAAATTCAAGTAAAGAAAATGTATATGTAAATGATCTAAAAATTGATGGTAGATCACACGATAAAAATTGGTTAAGTCATGCTACCTTGATGAAAGGCGCAAAATTAACTTTTGATATGTCAAAAAATCCGAATAAAACGCGCGGTATTACTAAATCTGCGGTCCCTTATTCGATGTCCAATGAATTAAAAAGTACTAAAAAATAAATTATGAATCGAAATATTTTTATTAAAATTTTAACATTTATTGTCGTCATCGGATCTGTTCAGACGCTTAAGGCACAGGGATGGGGTGACACGCAAAAGGATTTAAAAAGTGCGGTAGATGTTGACACCATTACTAAGGGGAAGTTTACATTAGTCTGGATCAATAAAGACAAGGATTTCAGTCAGACATTGAAGCAGGAACTGATCGACGTTTATTTCTTGAATTATCCGAAGCAAGCAAAGAAGTACAACAAGAACACGCGTAAATCGGTTACATTTGTAATAGATCCTGATTATGATGGCGTAGCTGCAGCAGCAGGAGGTGTGATACGTTACAATCCAGCATGGTTTGTCAAGAATCCGAGAGATATCGATGTCGTTACACATGAAATAATGCACATCGTTCAAGAATATCCGCATAGAGCGGGCCCGGGTTGGATTACGGAAGGAATTGCCGACTATGTACGCCATGTGATGGGGGTAGACAATCAAGGGGCTAATTGGAAACTAACGGAATTTAATGAAAAGCATTCGTACAAAGATGCTTATCGTATTACCGCACGTTTTTTTTATTGGATTGAGCAGAATTACGATAAAAAGCTCGTTGTTAAATTAGATAGAGCGATGCGCACGAAACAATATACACCTGATTTTTGGAAAGATAATACCGGAAAGACTATTGACGAATTGTGGACGAGCTATGCGCAAAATCCAAAGTTGAAATCTTAAAATCCAACAAATGTTAAAATTTATATTGATCATCGCCTTATTGATTTCTATTTCGGATTCTCCTTTTGCGCAGCAGCGAAAGTTGGTCGATTACGTTAATCCGCTAATAGGGACAGCGAAAATGGGGCATACATTTCCAGGTGCTACTGTGCCTTTTGGTGCGGTGCAGCTTAGTCCGGATACGGATACCATTCCTTATGCCGTCGATGGTAAGTATAATGGAGATGTTTATAAATACTGCGCAGGCTACCAATACAATGACCCTACTATTGTGGGATTTAGTCACACGCATTTTAGCGGCACAGGACATTCAGACCTAGGCGATATTTTGGTGATGCCTACGCAAGGGAAATTGCAGTTAAATCCGGGAACTGCCGATCGACCGCTTGAGGGTTATCGCTCGCTTTATCGTCACGAAACTGAGGTAGCTAAACCGAATTTTTACCAGGTATTGTTGGACGATCACAATATAAAGGCTGAATTGACTACCTCGCCCCGTGTGGGCATGCATCGATATACGTTTCCTAAATCTACCGAATCTCATATTATTGTTGATTTGACTTCGGGGATTTATAATTACGACGGTAAAAATGTATGGACAGTACTCAAAGTACATAATGATTCTTTGATTACGGGATATCGACAAACAAATGGTTGGGCGCGGACACGGACTGTCTATTTTGCGATTCGGACATCTAAACCGTTTAAAAGTTATGGTTCTGGTCAGTTTGACGGTAACCAAGTGTATAGGGGGTTTTGGCGTAAGTTTGACCAGCGTAGCAACTTCCCCGATCTAGCGGGGCACAACCTCAAACTATATCTTGACTTTGATACGGAAGAACAGGAGCCTGTTCTGATGAAAGTTTCCTTAAGTCCGGTAAGCATGAGGAATGCCATAGCGAATATGGAAGCTGAAATTCCGAACTGGAATTTTGAGCAGGTTGTTGCAGAAGGTCAATCTGCCTGGGAAAATGAACTCAAAAAGATTGAAGTGGATATGCTGTCTGAAGAAGATATGGTCAACTTCTATACCTCGATGTATCACGCGAGTTTGATGCCTACTATCTATATGGATGTGAACGGTGAATATAAAGGTCTCGATCAGGAGGTTCATAAAGCTGAGGGATTTATAAATTATACATCTTTTTCGCTGTGGGATACATTTAGGGCATTTCATCCGCTTTTGAATTTAATTAATCCATCACGTAATGCGGATATGGTTTCTTCTATGCTTGCACATTACGACCAAAGTGTACTCAAGATGTTGCCTATTTGGTCACATTATGCCAATGATAATTGGTGTATGAGCGGTTACCATAGTGTTTCTGTTGTGGTAGATGCCATACTAAAAGGTGTATATAAAGGAGATGCGCATGCTGCTTTACAAGCATGTGTACAGACGGCCAACACACGCAGGTATGAAGGAATTGGAGCTTACATAGACCTTGGTTATGTGCCGGATGATGTATCGGGAACGTCCGTTTCCAATACCCTTGAATATGCTTACGATGATTGGTGCATTGCACAATTGGCAAAAAAGCTAGGTAACGAAGAACTGTATCAGGATTTTTCCAAAAGGGCGGAATCCTGGAAAAATCTCTATGATCCTTCGATCGGATTTATGCGGCCAAAGAATAGTAAAGGGGAGTTTCGCACAACCTTTGACGTTTTAGAGACGCACAATCAAGGTTTCATCGAAGGCAATTCGTGGAACTATAGCCTGTATGTTCCTCATCAACCAGAGGAAATGAGGGATGTAAAGGGCGGAAGCCGAAAGCTTGAAGTGTATTTAGACTCTTTATTTACGATGCACCTTCCTGATAAGTATTTTGAGCATACCGAAGATATCACCCGAGAAGGAATAATAGGGAATTATGTGCATGGTAATGAACCGTCACACCATGTTGCATATCTTTATAACATTACAGGTAGTCCGTGGAAAACACAGGAAAAGGTGAGGATGATTATCAACAATCAATATCACAACGGTGAAGCCGGGTTAGGAGGGAACGACGATTGTGGACAGATGAGTGCCTGGTATATTTTTAGCTCATTAGGTTTTTATCCCGTGGCACCGGGAGATGATATTTATTGGATCGGAAGCCCTCTTGTCAAATCGGCTACGATTAATCTCGAAAGCGGAAAGCAGATCCATGTAAATGCTAAGAACCAACGTGCAGAAAATAAATATGTCCGGAAGGTAAGTTGGAACGGGAAGGAAATTAAAGATTTCAGACTCTCTTTCGATCTACTAAAAAATGGTGGAAATCTTGAATTTGAAATGTCGAGCAAGCCGAGGAAGTAAGTTTCGTTCGGATGATAACGGAAAGGGGCTTTTTAAAAAGGTTGTCGCCTATAAAAAAACGCGTCATTGCGAGGAAGAATAACGACCGCGAAGCAGCTCCGAAGGGGAGTGTAAAACAAACTGTGTCAATGGTTCAATTACCACCCCGCGGGGTGGTAATTGAACCATTTTGCTTATTGCAAATCTAACACCATTCTTCCGGGAAACCAAATAGCTAATTTTTGTGCCGTTGTTCCCCAATTGGCCAGTGGCATCGTCCATTTCTTCTTAATGTTTTTATGTGCTAAATAGATCAGTTTCAATAACGCCATGTCCGAGGTGAAGGCACCTTTGGTTTTAGTGACCTTACGGACTTGGCGATGGAATCCCTCGATCGTATTGGTCGTATAGATTAATTTTCGGATGGATTTGTCGTAACGGAAATAAGTGGTCAAACGTTCCCAGTTACGCCGCCAGGAGTCGATGACCACTGGGTATTTTTCCCCCCATTTGTCCTGAAGTTCATCCATCCGCAGTCCGGCAAGATCCAATGTATCGGCACGGTAGACAGGTTTTAGATCATTCATAAACTCCTTTTGGTCCTTACTAGCCACATACTTGAGGCTGTTACGGATCTGGTGCACTACACAGGTCTGTACTTCGGTATCCGGAAAAACACTCTGTATCGCTTCTGAAAATCCTTTTAGGTTATCGATACAGGCAATTAAGATATCCTCTACGCCCCGGTTCTGTAAATCGGTCAGTACGCTTAGCCAAAAGTTAGCACCCTCATTCTCCGAAACATACATCCCTAACAGATGCTTGTGACCGTTTCGGTCAACGCCAAGAATATTGTATACAGCCCGCGATACAAAACGATGGTCTTCTTTCACCTTGTAGTGCATCGCATCCATCCAGACAATCGTATAAAGGGAATCAAGGCTTCTTGACTGCCATTCCTTGACCTCGGGAATGATCTTATCGGTAATGGAAGAAAGCGTACTGTGACTGATGTCTGTATCGTACATCTCCTTGATGTGGTTCGATATATCCCGCAGGCTCATACCAAGGCCATACATGCCTAAAATCTTCTTCTCCAGGCTCTCGGCTAGAATCGTCTCACGTTTCTTAATGAGCTGGGGTTCGAAGTTAGATCGACGATCACGGGGAGTGTCGATATCGATCGTGCCATCGGAGGTGCGAATCTGCTTGCTGGACTTGCCGTTACGCCGGTTACCGCTGGAGCGCTCAACTTCGTCCATATGGCCCTCCATCTCAGCTTCTAACGCCGCTTCTAAAAACTTCTTCATCAAAGGTGCAAAAGCGCCGTTCTTGCCATAAAGTGATGCTCCGCTGCGTAACTGTTCCAGCGCTTTGTCCTTCATGGACTCAAAATCAAAATCGTTTTCCTTAATACTCATAATTACTATGTCAAAAATAATACTTCTCTTTATTATTCTTGACACAGTTTATTTTACAGTCTCCTCCGAAGGAAACCAATCTGCGTTTTTAACATCGTCAGATTGCTTCACCATCGTTCCTTCGGTTCGCAGTGACGACGATGTTATGCTTTTTAGAAAGCCCCGTTTCTCATTAAAGGCTTTTTCTAATAATTTCAAAAGCTTTATCGATATCCTCGATAGAAACGGTAAGATGCGGTCGGAAACGTATACTTTTATCTCCGCAACCTAAGATTAATAATTTATTTTCGAGTGCTTTTTGAACAAAGCTATCCCTAGAATTTTCGTCTTCAAAATCGAAGGCTGCTAAAAGACCTTTGCCTCTTACGTTGGAAAGTTGTGGGTAATCTATGGTCAAACTCGTCATTTTTTCGAGCAGATACTTTCCTTTCTCTTGTGCTTGAGTGACTAGGTTGTCGTTCTCGATAACTTCTAATATCAGCTTAAATCGAATCATATCAACTAAATTTCCTCCAAATGTAGAATTAATTCGGCTGGACTCTTTAAAGACGTGGTTTTCTACGCGATCAAATTTGTCTCTGTTAGCGATGATGCCGCATACCTGTGATTTTTTTCCGAACGCGACGATATCCGGAATAATATCGTAATGTTCATAACACCACATTTTGCCGGTCATAGCCAATCCGGTCTGTACCTCGTCAAGAATGAAGAGAATGTCATGTTGATCACAGATTCTCCGTAGTTTTTGGAAGAACTCTTTTCTAAAGTGATTATCACCACCTTCGGCTTGAATCGATTCTATTATTAAGCAGGCGATTTCATTCGGATGATTTCGAATTGCCGTTTCAATTTCTTGAATGGATTGTATCTCTAATTGGGTGGTTGTGGCTAAACTGTCTTCAGTTAATGGGAAATGCAGTTTTGGATTGATAATGCGAGGCCAGTCGAATTTAGGGAAATACATATGCTTCCGTGGATCCTTGGTGTTTGTAAGCGATAAGGTATAACCTGTGCGACCGTGAAACGCTTGGTGAAAATGTATGACTTTGCCCGCTTCTTTGTTAATTCCGTTTGAAAGGTTTATTCGGGTTTTCCAGTCAAAGGCTGCCTTGAGCGCATTTTCAACAGCCAGTCCTCCGCCGTCGATAAAAAAACAGTAATCCAGTTCCTTGGGAATTGCTACACGTTCAAACGTGTCTAAAAAGTCAGCAAATTCCACTGGATAGATATCCGATAAAGCGAGTTTGTTAATGGAAACTTTCGTTAATATCTCTGAATTTTTGACGAGATATGGGTGGTTGTAACCAATTGGTGAGGAAGCGAACATACTGAACATATCCAAATAAGTTTCACCATTTATATCCACGACGTAAGAACCGTGCGATTTTTCTAAATCAATCACTATGGGTAACCCGTCTGCCAATATGTGTTTTCCTAATCGTTGATGTATTTCTCTCATAGTTATAGAGGTTCTTTATTAAAGGTCAAATGTGATTCCCTGAGCCAAAGGAAGGCTAGTCGTATAATTAATTGTATTGGTCTGTCTCCGCATGTAAACCTTCCATGCGTCCGACCCTGATTCCCTACCTCCGCCGGTTTCCTTTTCGCCTCCAAAAGCACCTCCTATTTCCGCACCGGAAGTACCAATGTTTACATTGGCAATTCCGCAATCCGAACCATTCTGACTAAGGAATACTTCCGCTTCTCGGATGTTAGTAGTCATGATGGCCGACGACAGGCCTTGTCTCACGTCATTTTGCAAGTCGATCGCTTTGTTTACATCCCCCGCGTATTTTATTAAATACAGTATCGGTGCAAAAGTTTCTTCTTGAACAATATCGAAGTGGTTTTCTACTTCGGCGATGACAGGGCGAACGTAGCAGCCGCTTTCATAACCTTTTCCATTAAGGACGCTACCTTCTACTAAAATCTTTCCACCCTGTTCCTTAATTTTAGCCAAAGCATTTAAATATATCTGCACGGCATCGACATCGATAAGGGGACCCATATGATGCTGTGTATCCAAAGGGTCACCGATTTTTATTTGTTTGTAGGCTTCCACAAGAGATTTCCGGACTTTATCATAGATGTTTTCATGAACGATCAATCTTCGTGTGCTTGTACATCGTTGACCTGCGGTGCCTACCGCTCCAAATACAGCTCCAATAATTGTCATTTTCAAATCCGCGTTTGGTGTAACGATGATGGCATTATTACCGCCTAGTTCCAAAAGTGTCTTGCCGAATCTTTCAGCTACGGTTGTAGCTACTTGACGCCCCATTCGCGTGGAACCTGTTGCTGAAACGAGTGGAATACGAGAATCTTTAGAAAGCCAAGTGCCAACTTCAGCATCACCCGTAATTAAAGATGAAATGCCTTCGGGTAATTTGTTTGATTTTAATATGTCAGCAAGTATATGTTGACAGGCGAGTGCACATAAAGGCGTTTTCTCACTCGGTTTCCATACCACAACGTTTCCACAAACTAATGCCAAAGCACTATTCCATGCCCATACGGCCACTGGAAAGTTAAAAGCAGTGATAATACCGACAATACCTAGGGGATGATATTGATCGTACATACGATGTCCTGGGCGTTCGGAATGAATGGTATTGCCATAGAGTTGTCGAGAAATACCGACAGCAAAATCGCAAATGTCTATCATTTCTTGTACTTCACCTAGCCCTTCCTGATACGATTTCCCCATTTCATAGGATACCAGTTTGCCGAGAGTTGGTTTTGTTTCACGAAGTTTTTCACCAAGTTGGCGGATAATTTCTCCGCGTTTCGGTGCAGGAATATCTCTCCAAATCAACTTTGCTTTTTCCGCTTCTTTTATTACCTTTTCATATTCTGTACGTGATGTACGTTCTACGCTTGCTATGGGCTTACCATTGGTAGGAGAGGAGGATAGGATAGTTTCCTTGTGTGTAAACCATTTACTTCCGATTGATGTGCCGGGGTTCTCTGATTTTATTCCAAGTGTCTTTAATTCTTCTTCTGTCATAAAATTATTTATAATATTCGATTATGATATAAATATACAGAATAAATTTTTGTTTTTATGTATTTATATTGAATTTTGATTTAATTGGTGTTTTTATATAAACCGGCTGTAGTGAATCATTACCCGTGGCTTCTACCTGAAGCTGGTTGTATCTCCATAGTTTTTATGCGGATTTACTTGTGTCTTCGTGCAACCCGCTTTCTTCGGACTTTCTTCGCCCTTTCTTCGGGCGTTTTTCGCCCGGTTCGTTACCCGTGCATTACGGGTGCCTTAGTGCTGCCTTACCTTTTCCCGGATAGGCCTAAGACAAGACCAAGATAATACTAAGGCGGAACTAATATACCGGGCGAAGACGGTGGCCTGTTGGTCGGGAGAAGGTCAGGGGAGAGGCAGGAGAGGGGCAGTAGCAAATTTATCTTTAACAGTTCCAGCGTTTTACAATAAAGTTATAAAAATAACGTTTGGTTTACTTGGAAGTAATGTTGTAAAGTTCCTATCTTTGCACCACTCCGCAAGGGAGGAAGGGTTTGAAAGCAGGGAAATCAGGGATAGAAAGTCGGAAGGACTTTGGTTTTTGATGGATTGAAAAACGGAGGGAATAAAAAAAAGATAATTTTTATTTTGGAAGTTCAGAAAAGATTTCTACCTTTGCAG
>NZ_MU158695.1 GCF_015209965.1 Sphingobacterium pedocola
AGAAAAAAAGAGAAAAGAAAAAAAAATAAAAGAAGTCGAGAAAGAGAAAGAGGGAAAAAAAAAAAGGGAAGAGGATGCGAAGGAAAAAAGTGAATAAATAAACGGGGGAAAGAAAAAGGAGACAAAAGAGGAGAGGGAAGAAAAGAAGAAACAGAAAAAAACGGGGAAGGAGAGGGAAAGGAAGAAAGGAACTGAGAAAGAAAAAGATGGGAAAAAGAGAAAGGAAATGAACATGGAAGGAGGAGGTTATTATACGCTTTACATACAGAATAAGGGCGTAAACGGTATTGTAAA
>NZ_MU158696.1 GCF_015209965.1 Sphingobacterium pedocola
ATATTGAGCGCCTTTCCCGGCAACTTGATTGGAGCCAGCAGTACCACCTGTACCGCCCGGCTGATTTTGTTTATAATGCTGCGCATAGTATTGAGTATTAAGT